>NZ_CM177989.1:0-4576253 GCF_058354585.1 Enterobacter sp. Taxon_8
GTGTCACTTTCGCTTTGGCAGCAGTGTCTTGCCCGATTGCAGGATGAGTTACCAGCCACAGAATTCAGTATGTGGATCCGCCCGTTGCAGGCGGAACTGAGCGATAACACGCTGGCTTTGTATGCGCCAAACCGTTTTGTGCTCGATTGGGTAAGGGACAAGTACCTTAATAACATCAATGGATTGCTGAACGATTTCTGTGGGTCAGATGCCCCGCAGCTGCGCTTTGAAGTGGGCACAAAGCCGGTCACCCAAACCGTACGTGAAACCGTGAACGTCGCAGCGCCTGCTCAGGCCGCTCCTGCTCCGGCCCCTCGCGTCGCACCCGCTCGTCAGGGCTGGGATAATGTCCCTGCACCGGCTGAGCCAACCTACCGCTCTAACGTTAACGTGAAACACACGTTCGATAACTTCGTTGAAGGTAAATCGAACCAGCTGGCGCGCGCGGCGGCTCGTCAGGTTGCTGATAATCCCGGTGGAGCCTACAACCCGCTGTTCCTTTATGGCGGCACGGGTCTGGGTAAAACGCACCTGCTGCATGCGGTGGGCAACGGCATCATGGCGCGCAAGCCCAATGCCAAAGTGGTGTATATGCACTCCGAACGCTTCGTTCAGGACATGGTAAAAGCCCTGCAAAACAATGCGATCGAAGAGTTTAAACGCTACTATCGTTCCGTTGACGCGCTGCTGATCGATGACATCCAGTTCTTTGCCAATAAAGAACGATCGCAGGAAGAGTTTTTCCACACCTTCAATGCCCTGCTGGAAGGCAATCAGCAGATCATTTTGACCTCGGATCGTTACCCAAAAGAGATCAACGGCGTTGAAGATCGTCTGAAATCCCGCTTCGGCTGGGGCCTGACCGTGGCGATCGAGCCACCGGAGCTGGAAACCCGCGTCGCGATCCTGATGAAGAAAGCCGATGAAAATGACATTCGCCTGCCGGGTGAAGTGGCGTTCTTCATTGCCAAGCGTCTGCGCTCCAACGTCCGTGAGCTGGAGGGGGCACTGAACCGCGTTATCGCCAATGCCAACTTCACCGGTCGTGCGATTACCATCGATTTTGTGCGTGAAGCGCTGCGCGATTTGCTGGCATTGCAGGAAAAACTGGTCACTATCGACAATATTCAAAAGACGGTGGCTGAGTACTACAAGATCAAAGTGGCAGATTTACTGTCTAAACGTCGTTCCCGCTCGGTGGCGCGTCCGCGTCAGATGGCGATGGCGCTGGCAAAGGAGTTAACCAACCACAGTCTGCCGGAAATCGGGGATGCGTTTGGTGGCCGTGACCATACGACCGTGCTGCACGCTTGTCGCAAGATTGAGCAGTTACGCGAAGAAAGCCACGACATAAAAGAAGATTTTTCCAATCTAATCAGAACATTATCATCGTGACGCTATGAAATTTACCGTTGAACGTGAACATTTATTAAAACCGCTGCAACAGGTGAGTGGCCCATTAGGCGGCCGCCCAACGCTGCCTATTCTCGGAAACCTGCTGCTTCAGGTCGCGGACGGTACGCTGTCGCTGACCGGTACAGATCTGGAAATGGAAATGATCGCGCGCGTTACGCTGACGCAGCCGCACGACGCGGGCGCGACCACGGTTCCGGCACGTAAATTCTTTGATATCTGCCGCGGGCTGCCGGAAGGCGCTGAAATCGCCGTGCAGCTGGAAGGCGACCGTATGCTGGTGCGTTCTGGCCGCAGCCGTTTCTCGCTCTCCACGCTGCCAGCAGCGGACTTCCCGAACCTGGACGACTGGCAGAGCGAAGTTGAATTCACCCTGCCTCAGGCGACGATGAAGCGTCTGATTGAAGCCACGCAGTTTTCCATGGCGCATCAGGACGTTCGTTACTACTTAAACGGCATGCTGTTCGAAACCGAAGGTGAAGAGCTGCGTACCGTGGCAACCGACGGCCACCGTCTGGCGGTCTGTTCTATGCCGATTGGCGACTCACTGCCAAACCATTCGGTGATCGTGCCGCGTAAAGGGGTGATTGAGCTGATGCGTATGCTCGACGGTGGCGACACGCCGCTGCGCGTGCAGATCGGCAGCAACAACATCCGCGCACACGTGGGCGACTTTGTCTTCACATCGAAGCTGGTTGACGGCCGTTTCCCGGATTATCGCCGCGTATTGCCGAAGAATCCGGACAAAACGCTGGAAGCAGGCTGCGACAGCCTCAAGCAGGCCTTTGCCCGTGCCGCCATCCTCTCTAACGAGAAATTCCGCGGCGTGCGCCTGTACGTGAGTGAAAACCAGATCAAAATCACCGCTAACAACCCGGAGCAGGAAGAGGCAGAAGAGATTCTGGACGTCACCTACGCCGGGGCTGAGATGGAAATCGGCTTTAACGTCAGCTACGTACTGGATGTGCTGAATGCGCTGAAATGCGAAAACGTGCGCATTCTGCTGACCGACTCCGTTTCAAGCGTACAGATTGAAGATGCCGCATCACAGTCGGCTGCCTATGTTGTTATGCCAATGAGACTGTAATGTCGCTCACCCGTCTGTTGATCCGCGACTTTCGCAATATCGAAAGCGCGGATCTCGCTTTATCCCCTGGCTTTAACTTCCTGGTTGGCGCAAACGGCAGCGGCAAAACCAGCGTGCTTGAGGCCATCTATACGCTCGGCCACGGTCGGGCGTTTCGCAGTTTGCAGATTGGTCGCGTCATTCGCCATGAGCAGGAATCCTTTGTTCTGCACGGGCGTTTGCAGGGCGAGGAGCGGGAGACCGCCATCGGCCTGACCAAAGATAAGCAGGGCGACAGCAAGGTGCGCATCGACGGCACTGACGGCCATAAAGTGGCGGAGCTGGCGCTGCTGATGCCGATGCAGCTGATAACGCCCGAGGGGTTTACTTTACTCAACGGCGGCCCCAAATACAGAAGAGCGTTCCTCGACTGGGGATGCTTTCACAACGAAGCCGGTTTCTTTAACGCCTGGAGCAACCTGAAGCGTCTGCTCAAGCAGCGTAACGCCGCGCTGCGCCAGGTTACCCGTTACGCCCAGCTGCGTCCGTGGGACATGGAGTTAATCCCTCTCGCGGAACAAATCAGCAACTGGCGTGCCGAATACAGCGCTGGTATCGCCGAAGACATGGCCGACACCTGCAAACAGTTTTTACCTGAATTCTCTCTCACCTTCTCCTTCCAGCGCGGCTGGGAGAAAGAGACGGACTATGCCGAGGTGTTAGAGAGAAGCTTCGAGCGCGACCGCATGTTGACCTATACCGCGCACGGCCCGCACAAGGCGGATTTCCGCATTCGTGCTGACGGTGCGCCAGTGGAAGACACGCTGTCGCGCGGGCAGCTCAAGCTCCTGATGTGTGCGCTGCGCCTGGCACAGGGAGAGTTTCTGACCCGCGAGAGCGGAAGACGCTGCCTGTACCTGATAGATGATTTTGCCTCGGAACTTGACGACGCGCGGCGCGGGCTGCTTGCCAGCCGCTTAAAAGCCACGCAGTCGCAGGTTTTCGTCAGCGCCATTAGCGCTGAACACGTTATAGACATGTCGGACGAAAATTCGAAGATGTTTACCGTGGAAAAGGGTAAAATAACGGATTAACCCAAGTTGAAATGAGCGAGAAACGTTGATGTCGAATTCTTATGACTCCTCCAGTATCAAAGTCCTGAAAGGGCTGGATGCGGTGCGTAAGCGCCCGGGTATGTATATCGGCGACACGGATGACGGCACCGGTCTGCACCACATGGTATTCGAGGTGGTAGATAACGCTATCGACGAAGCGCTCGCGGGTCACTGTAAAGACATCGTGGTCACCATCCATGCGGATAACTCCGTCTCCGTCACCGATGACGGTCGTGGCATCCCAACCGGTATTCACCCGGAAGAGGGCGTCTCTGCGGCGGAAGTGATCATGACCGTCCTGCACGCAGGCGGTAAGTTCGACGATAACTCCTATAAAGTTTCCGGCGGCCTGCACGGCGTAGGTGTTTCGGTAGTAAACGCCCTGTCGCAGAAGCTGGAGCTGGTTATCCAGCGCGAAGGCAAAATCCACCGTCAGCTTTATACGCACGGCGTGCCGCAGGCACCGCTGGCCGTCACTGGCGACACCGACAAAACCGGTACCATGGTGCGTTTCTGGCCGAGCCTCGAAACCTTCACCAACGTCACCGAGTTTGAGTACGACATCCTGGCGAAACGCCTGCGTGAACTGTCGTTCCTGAACTCCGGCGTCTCGATTCGCCTGCGCGACAAGCGTGACAACAAAGAAGACCACTTCCACTACGAAGGCGGTATCAAGGCGTTCGTTGAGTATCTGAACAAGAACAAAACGCCTATTCACCCAAATATCTTCTACTTCTCCACCGAAAAAGACGGTATCGGCGTGGAAGTGGCGCTGCAGTGGAACGACGGTTTCCAGGAAAACATCTACTGCTTTACCAACAACATTCCACAGCGTGACGGTGGTACTCACCTTGCAGGCTTCCGTGCGGCGATGACCCGTACCCTGAACGCCTACATGGACAAAGAAGGCTACAGCAAGAAAGCGAAAGTCAGCGCCACCGGTGACGATGCCCGTGAAGGCCTGATTGCCGTGGTTTCCGTGAAGGTGCCGGATCCGAAGTTCTCCTCACAGACCAAAGATAAGCTGGTCTCTTCTGAGGTGAAATCGGCGGTTGAGCAGCAGATGAACGAACTGCTGAGTGAATACCTGCTGGAAAACCCGTCCGACGCGAAAATCGTGGTGGGCAAAATTATCGATGCGGCGCGTGCCCGTGAAGCGGCGCGTAAAGCGCGTGAAATGACACGTCGTAAAGGCGCGCTGGACCTGGCAGGCCTGCCGGGCAAACTGGCTGACTGTCAGGAACGCGACCCGGCATTGTCCGAACTGTACCTCGTGGAAGGGGACTCCGCGGGCGGTTCTGCGAAGCAGGGCCGTAACCGTAAGAACCAGGCGATTCTGCCGCTGAAGGGTAAAATCCTCAACGTTGAGAAGGCGCGCTTCGACAAGATGCTCTCTTCTCAGGAAGTGGCGACGCTCATCACCGCGCTGGGCTGCGGCATCGGCCGTGACGAGTACAACCCGGACAAACTGCGCTACCACAGCATCATCATCATGACCGATGCGGACGTCGACGGCTCGCACATTCGTACGCTGCTGTTGACCTTCTTCTATCGTCAGATGCCTGAAATCGTTGAACGTGGCCACGTCTACATTGCCCAGCCGCCGCTGTACAAAGTGAAGAAAGGCAAGCAGGAACAGTACATCAAAGATGACGAAGCGATGGATCAGTACCAAATCGCGATCGCCCTTGATGGCGCGACCCTGCACGCGAACTCGCACGCCCCTGCACTGGCCGGTGAGCCGCTGGAGCGTCTGGTATCCGAGTTCAACGCCACGCAGAAAATGATCACGCGTATGGAACGCCGTTATCCGAAAACGCTGCTGAAGGAACTGGTTTATCAGCCAACCCTGACCGAAGCAGATCTGAGCGACGAGCAGACCGTCACCCGCTGGGTGAACGCCCTGGTGACCGATCTCAACGAAAAAGAGCAGCACGGCAGCCAGTGGAAATGCGATATTCAGCAGAATGCCGATCAGCAGTTCGAGCCGATCGTTCGCGTGCGTACCCACGGCGTCGACACCGACTACCCGCTGGAGCACGAATTTGTGACCGGTCCGGAATACCGTCGTATCTGCACGCTCGGCGAGAAGCTGCGCGGCCTGATCGAAGACGATGCGTTCATCGAACGTGGCGAACGTCGTCAGCCGGTAGCCAGCTTCGAGCAGGCGCTGGACTGGCTGGTGAAAGAGTCCCGTCGCGGCCTCGCGATCCAGCGCTATAAAGGTCTGGGCGAAATGAACCCGGAGCAGCTGTGGGAAACCACCATGGATCCGGAAAGCCGCCGCATGCTGCGCGTTACCGTTAAGGACGCGATTGCTGCAGACCAGCTGTTCACCACCCTGATGGGCGATGCGGTTGAACCACGTCGTGCCTTCATCGAAGAGAACGCCCTGAAAGCGGCAAATATCGATATTTAATCGACGTTATACCGCACGATAACTGGCCGCGCGTTTAGCGCGGCTTTTTTATGGGCGCAGGCATATCCAGCGACATCACGGATGGTAAACGGCTCGCCAGCGTATCTATCGCTATTCTTACCCTCAGCGGCAGATGCGGCGTCTGCTGCCACACGGCATGAACGTTGAAATGCACATCCGGTGCCTGCTTCAGGAGCGGGACGAGTTTACCCTGGTGAATATCTTTGACGACCATCCAGCAGGGCAGCCATGCAATGCCGTGTCCGGCCAGCGCAGCGTCGCAGATCGCCTGCAAATCATCCATATTGAGTGATGACCGGGGTGTAAAGGTGTGCGACGTTCCTTCGTTATCCATCAGCTGCCAGGAAAACACTCTGCCTGCGCTCAAATAGTTGATGGCCGTATGCTGGGATAAATCATTAACGCTTTGTGGGTGGCCTTTCTTCAGCAGATACTCCGGCGTGGCGCACAGCACCATGCGGTGTTCTCCCAGCTTTCTGGCGACCAGCACGCTGCTGTCCTGAAGCGTGCCATTACGCACCGCCATATCAAACCCTTCCTCCACCAGATCCACCACGCGGTCGCTGAACGACATTTCAAGCTCAAGCCCGGGGTGTTCCTGCGCCAGTTCAATCAGCAGCGGCGCGACGCACTGGCGGCCAAACAGTACCGGCATGGCAACGCGCAGGCGGCCGCTGACCTGCTGTTTCCCCGTTTCAAGCAGCGACTCTGCGCCCCGAATCTCCTCCAGCGCGCGCAGGCAGCGTTCATAAAAAAGGGCGCCGTTATCGGTCAGCCTCTGGCTGCGGGTGGTGCGCTGAAAGAGCCGTACTCCAAGGCGTTCCTCTAGGCGAGCAATGCTTTTTCCCACCGCCGAGCGCGACAGGTGCAGGCGAACTGCGGCCTGTGCAAAGCTTCCTGCCTCCACGGCAGCGACAAAAACAGGAATATCCTTCAGCGTATCGGTCATGGATTGTATCCATTCAGGCATCAATAAAGAGAAAACTTATCGCCACTGGTGACGAAGAGTCAACGCTAGACTGTCGGTACTGAAGCTTATTTGATCGCAGGAGAGAGAAATGACAGAGACAATGCAACGCTGGACGATGAGCACCCTCGGGCGCGAGAGCCTCACGCTTATTCAGGAGCCCATTCCACAGCCAGGTCCGGGTGAAGTGCGCGTACGGGTGAATGCCGTCGCGCTCAACTATCGCGACAAAATGGTGATTGAAGGCACGATGCCGATTCCTCTTTCCTTCCCGTTTACCCCGGCGTCTGACATGGCGGGCGTCGTCGACAGCATTGGTGAAGGCGTCACGCGTTTCCAGCCAGGCGCCCGCGTCATCTCAACCTTCTTCCCGGAGTGGATCGACGGTAAACCGCAGGCTGACGCGCGCAATTTGCCCTATAAAACGTCCGGCGGATACTTCCAGGGAATGCTGGCCGAGTACGTGATTGTGAAGGAAGACGCGCTGGCGGCCTCCCCGGAGACCCTGGATGACGCCGAGGCCAGCACCTTACCCTGCGCAGGGCTTACCGCCTGGTTTGCGCTGGTGGAACGCGGCCAGCTGCGCGCCGGGCAATCGGTGCTGGTACAGGGAACGGGCGGCGTGGCGATTTTCGCCCTGCAAATTGCAAAAGCGCACGGCGCGGAGGTGTTTGTCACCTCGGGGAGCGATGAAAAACTGGCGCTGGCCAAAACGCTGGGGGCCAGCCAGGGCATCAACCGTCTGAAAGGCGACTGGGCTGAAAATACGCTGGCGCTGACTCAGGATCGCGGCATAGACCATATTATTGAAACCGTGGGCGGGGAGAACCTGAAGCATTCCCTGCGCGCCGTTGCCGTTCATGGACGCATATCGGTCATTGGCGTGCTGGCCGGGTCTGACATTTCGCTCTCTGCTGGCGAACTGTTGCTGAAATCTCCCGTCATTCAGGGGATCGGCGTAGGCCCCCGCAGGGCGCTGGAAGATTTCGTTCGCGCTGTTGACGTCACGGGACTGAAGCCGGTGATTGAGCATCGCTACCGCTTTAACGAGCTTGAACAGGCACTTGAACATCTGGATCGCGGCGCGTTCGGTAAAATCGTTCTCACCCGCGAGTAAGCCTTTGTTCCCCGGAATAAACGTAAAAGGGGTGTTCCTGTTGCGCAATGTAGCTCTATTTTTGTGTGCTTAATCGCGTTAGCATGAGGCAGCACTCATTTATCCCGGGGAACTCATGGCTATCAAACTCATTGCAATCGATATGGACGGCACGCTGCTGTTGCCGGACCACACCATTTCTCCAGCTGTTAAAAACGCGATCGCCGCGGCGCGCGCAAAGGGCGTGAATGTGGTCCTAACCACGGGGCGTCCGTATGCGGGCGTGCACAGCTACCTGAAAGAGCTGCACATGAATCAGCCTGGCGACTACTGCATCACCTATAACGGCGCGCTGGTACAGAAAGCCGCGGATGGCAGTACGGTTGCGCAAACCGCGCTAAGCTACGATGACTACCGGTTCCTGGAAAAACTGTCCCGTGAGGTGGGTTCCCACTTCCACGCTCTCGATCGCAATACGCTTTACACCGCCAACCGTGATATCAGCTACTACACGGTACATGAATCCTACGTTGCGACCATTCCGCTGGTGTTCTGTGAAGCCGAGAAAATGGACCCGGCGACCCAGTTCCTGAAAGTGATGATGATCGACGAGCCGGAGATCCTGGATAAGGCGATTGCACGCATTCCGGCCGAGGTGAAAGAGAAATACACCGTGCTGAAAAGTGCGCCGTACTTCCTCGAAATACTCGATAAACGCGTCAATAAAGGCACCGGCGTTAAATCGCTGGCCGACGCGCTGGGCATCAAGCCGGATGAAATCATGGCGCTGGGCGATCAGGAAAACGACATCGCGATGATTGAATTCGCGGGCATGGGCGTGGCGATGGATAACGCTATTCCGTCGGTGAAAGAAGTGGCTAATTTTGTCACCAAATCCAACCTCGAAGACGGCGTGGCCTACGCGATCGAGAAGTTTGTGCTGCAATAACGCTTATTTTTAATCATCTGCCTCGGTTATCACCCGGGGCTTTTTTTTGCGCTGAATTTATTGAATTGTTCTTTTTGTGATCTTGATTGTAGTACAACATTAAATAATTGTACTACATTGCAGCCATGACAAAGACGAACTCCCTCACGTTTGTACTGCAAAAGTGAGGTGAAATTCAGCGGTCGCGGTAAAGTAGTGATGGACATACAGAGCACAAGGACTCTCCATGACACTCAATAAAACCGATCGCATCGTCATCACGCTGGGCACACAGATTGTGGGTGGCAAATACGTTCCCGGTTCGCCGCTGCCGGCAGAGGCCGAACTGTGTGAGGAGTTTGAAACCTCGCGCAACATCATCCGGGAAGTATTCCGCTCGCTGATGGCGAAGCGGCTGATTGAAATGAAGCGCTATCGCGGCGCGTTTGTTGCCCCGCGTAACCAGTGGAACTATCTCGATACCGACGTGCTGCAGTGGGTGCTGGAAAACGACTACGACCCGCGGCTTATCGGCGCGATGAGCGAAGTACGAAACCTGGTTGAACCGGCCATCGCCCGCTGGGCGGCGGAACGCGCAACTTCCGGCGATTTGGCCCAGATCGAGTCGGCTTTAAACGACATGATCGCCAATAACCAGAACCGGGAGGCGTTTAACGAGGCAGATATTCGCTACCACGAAGCGGTGCTGCAGTCGGTGCATAACCCGGTATTACAGCAGCTTAGCGTAGCGATCAGCTCGCTACAGCGAGCAGTATTTGAACGTACCTGGATGGGCGATGAGGCCAACATGCCGAAAACGCTCCAGGAACATAAAGCGCTGTTCGATGCGATACGGCATCAGGACGGCGATGCGGCAGAGCAGGCGGCACTTACCATGATTGCCAGCTCGACACGAAGGCTGAAGGAAATCACATGACATCTCGCTACATCGCAATTGACTGGGGATCGACCAATCTGCGCGCCTGGCTGTATCAGGGCGAGCAGTGCCTGGAAAGCAGGCAATCAGAAGCAGGCGTGACGCGCCTGAACGGTAAATCCCCCGAGGTGGTGTTAGCAGAGGTCACACAAAACTGGCGCGACAGCGCCACGCCGGTGGTAATGGCGGGAATGGTAGGCAGCAATGTAGGCTGGAAAGTTGCGCCTTATCTGCCGGTTCCCGCCCATTTCTCCGCGATTGGCGAGCAGTTAACGTCCGTTGGCGACAATATCTGGATTATTCCCGGCTTGTGCGTTTCTCGCGACGACAACCACAACGTGATGCGCGGCGAAGAGACGCAGCTGCTTGGCGCGCGCGTGCTTTCTCCTTCTTCTGTCTACGTCATGCCCGGAACACACTGCAAGTGGGTCCAGGCTGACGCTGAGCAAATCCACGACTTTCGCACCGTAATGACCGGCGAGCTGCACCATTTGCTGCTCAACTATTCGCTGGTCGGGGCCGGTTTACCTGAGCAGGAAGCCTCGGCAGAGGCGTTTGCTGCCGGGCTTGAACGTGGGATCGCTTCTCCTGATGTCTTGCCGCACCTTTTTGAGGTTCGCGCCTCGCACGTGCTGGGAAATCTCCCGCGCGAGCAGGTCAGCGAGTTTCTTTCTGGCCTGCTGATTGGCGCTGAGGTTGCCAGCATGCGTGATTTCATCGCGCACGAGCAGGCCATCACCATTGTCGCAGGCGCATCGCTGACGCCGCGCTACGAGCAGGCGTTTCGCACCGTTGGGCGTATCGTTTCAACGCTATCCGGCGACACGGCATTTCAGGCAGGAATAAGGAGCATCGCTCATGCAGTGGCAAACTGATCTTCCCCTTATCGCAATTTTGCGCGGCATCACGCCCGATGAGGCGTTAGCCCACGTCGGCGCGGTTATTGACGCCGGGTTCGACGCGGTGGAAATCCCGCTTAACTCTCCGAAGTGGGAAAAAAGCATTCCGGCCGTGGTGGAGGCCTTCGGCGATAGGGCGCTGATTGGCGCAGGCACAGTGTTACGGCCTGAGCAGGTGGATGAACTGGCGAAAATGGGCTGCAAGCTTATCGTCACGCCCAACATTCAGCCTGAGGTGATCCGCCGCGCGGTAGGTTACGGCATGACCGTCTGCCCGGGCTGCGCCACCGCCACGGAAGCCTTTACTGCCCTTGAAGCAGGCGCACAGTCGCTCAAAATTTTCCCGTCATCGGCTTTTGGTCCGGACTACATCAAAGCGCTGAAAGCGGTATTGCCCGCCAGCGTGCCGGTCTTTGCCGTGGGCGGCGTAACGCCAGAAAACCTGGGCCAGTGGATGAGCGCTGGCTGTGTGGGCGCGGGGCTGGGAAGCGATCTTTATCGTGCCGGACAGTCCGTGGAGCGTACCGCACAGCAGGCGGCAGCATTTGTGAAAGCGTATCGAGAGGCAGTGAAATGAAAATAACCAAACTCACCACGTACCGTTTACCCCCGCGCTGGATGTTCCTGAAAATCGAAACCGATGAAGGGGTTGTGGGCTGGGGCGAACCGGTGATTGAAGGGCGGGCGCGTACCGTAGAAGCGGCGGTGCACGAGCTGGGTGAATACCTGATTGGTCAGGATCCTGCGCGCATTAACGACCTTTGGCAGGTAATGTACCGCGCGGGCTTCTACCGCGGGGGGCCGATCCTGATGAGCGCCATCGCCGGCATCGACCAGGCGCTGTGGGATATCAAAGGCAAAGTGCTGAACGCGCCGGTATGGCAATTGATGGGCGGCCTGGTGCGCGACAAAATCAAAGCCTACAGCTGGGTCGGCGGTGACCGTCCTGCGGAAGTGATTGATGGCATCACGCAGCTGCGCAACATCGGCTTCGACACTTTCAAGCTCAACGGCTGCGAAGAGATGGGCATTATCGACAACTCGCGCGCGGTAGACCGGGCGGTGAATACCGTGGCGCAAATCCGTGAAGCCTTCGGCAACGAGATTGAGTTTGGCCTGGATTTCCACGGCCGCGTCAGCGCGCCGATGGCCAAAGTGCTAATCAAAGAGCTGGAGCCGTATCGTCCGCTGTTTATCGAAGAGCCGGTGCTGGCCGAGCAGGCCGAGTACTACCCGAAACTGGCTGAACAGACCCACATTCCTATCGCGGCGGGTGAACGTATGTTCTCGCGCTTCGAGTTTAAACGCGTGCTTGAAGCGGGCGGCATAGCGATTCTGCAGCCGGACCTTTCTCACGCGGGCGGCATCACCGAATGCTATAAAATTGCCGGGATGGCCGAAGCTTACGATGTGGCGCTGGCACCGCACTGCCCGCTTGGCCCGATCGCGCTGGCTGCCTGTTTGCACGTCGACTTTGTCTCCCGCAATGCGGTGTTCCAGGAACAGAGCATGGGGATTCACTATAACAAGGGCGCGGAACTGCTCGATTTTGTGAAAAATAAAGAAGACTTCTGCATGGAAGGCGGTTTCTTTAAACCGTTAACGAAGCCGGGCCTTGGCGTGGAAATTGACGAAGCCAAAGTCATTGAGCTGAGTAAAAATGCGCCGGACTGGCGCAACCCGTTGTGGCGTCATGAGGACGGCAGCGTAGCGGAATGGTAATCGCCATCCCGTAGACCCGATAAGCCTCCGGGCAAAAATCATACATACAAAAATATAACCCTCTGTAAATTACAGGGCATGGTGAGCGGCTTCGCTATGCCCAAAATCTGGAGACAGATTGCGATGGATATTCCAGTTACCGCTACAAAAACCGGGCGTCGCCGCTACCTGACGCTGATTATGATCTTTATTACCGTGGTCATTTGCTATGTAGACCGCGCCAACCTTGCCGTGGCATCGGCCCATATCCAGGAAGAGTTTGGCATCACCAAAGCGGAAATGGGCTACGTCTTTTCTGCGTTTGCCTGGCTGTATACGCTCTGTCAGATCCCGGGCGGCTGGTTCCTTGACCGCGTGGGCTCACGTTTGACCTACTTTATCGCCATTTTCGGCTGGTCCGTGGCGACCCTGTTCCAGGGCTTCGCGACCGGGCTGATGTCGCTGATTGGCCTGCGCGCGATCACTGGGGTGTTCGAAGCGCCCGCGTTTCCTACCAACAACCGCATGGTGACCAGCTGGTTCCCGGAACACGAGCGCGCTTCCGCCGTTGGCTTTTACACCTCCGGGCAGTTTGTCGGCCTGGCGTTCCTGACGCCGCTGCTGATCTGGATCCAGGAGCTGCTGAGCTGGCACTGGGTATTCATCGTTACGGGTGGGATTGGCATTATCTGGTCGCTGATTTGGTTCAAGGTTTACCAGCCGCCGCGTCTGACCAAAAGCATCACCAAAGCCGAGCTGGACTACATCCGCGACGGCGGTGGCCTGGTGGACGGCGATGCGCCGGTGAAAAAAGAGGCGCGTCAGCCGCTGACCAAAGCGGACTGGAAGCTGGTCTTCCATCGTAAGCTGGTGGGCGTTTATCTGGGCCAGTTCGCGGTGACCTCAACGCTGTGGTTCTTCCTCACCTGGTTTCCGAACTACCTGACCCAAGAGAAGGGGATCGCGGCGCTGAAGGCGGGCTTTATGACCACCGTGCCGTTTCTCGCAGCATTCTTCGGCGTGCTGCTCTCCGGCTGGCTGGCCGATAAGCTGGTGAAAAAAGGCTACTCGCTGGGCGTGGCGCGTAAAACGCCGATCATCTGCGGCTTGCTGATCTCAACCTGCATCATGGGTGCCAACTACACCAACGATCCGGTGTGGATTATGACCCTGATGGCGGTGGCGTTCTTCGGTAACGGTTTCGCCTCTATCACCTGGTCACTGGTCTCATCCCTTGCGCCGATGCGGCTGATTGGTCTGACCGGCGGCGTGTTCAACTTTGTCGGCGGGCTGGGGGGGATCACTGTACCGCTGGTCATCGGCTACCTGGCGCAGGACTACGGCTTCGGCCCGGCTCTGGTCTATATTTCTGCCGTGGCGCTGATCGGGGCACTCTCCTACATCCTGCTGGTGGGTGATGTGAAACGAGTAGGCTAATCCCTGCGGATGTTTTACCCTGATGCACTCACCGTGCATCAGGGTATCCTCATGAAACAAATCACCTTCGCTTCCCGCAACCACCAGCTGACCAACATCAATACCTGGACGCCGGACAGCCAGTGGCTGGTCTATGACGTGCGCCCGTCAGGTGCGTCGTTCACCGGTGAAACCATCGAGCGGGTCAACGTCGGCACGGGTGAGGTGGAGGTGGTTTATCGCGCCACTGACGGCGCGCACGTCGGCGTGGTGACCGTTCATCCGGCACAGGACAAATACGTCTTTATCCACGGTCCGAGAAACCCGGATGCAGACTGGCACTACGATTTTCATCATCGTCAGGGGGTGATTGCGCATCACGGCCAGTTGAGCAACCTGGACGCGATGGATATCACTTCGCCGTACACTCCTGGCGCGCTGCGCGGCGGAAGCCACGTCCATGTCTTCAGCCCGAACGGCCTGCTCGTCAGCTTTACCTATAACGACCACGTGCTCCACGAGCGCGATCCTAAACTTGATTTACGCAACGTCGGCGTGGCGGCGCCTTACGGGCCGGTGAAGCCGCAGGGTAACCATCCCCGCGAATACCCGGGCGCTTACTGGAGCGTGCTGGTCAGCCGCACGACGCCCAATCCGCAGCCGGGCAGCGACGAGATTAACCGCGCTTACGAAGAGGGCTGGGTGGGCAACGACAGGCTGGCGTTTATCGGCGATACCCTGTCTGCAACGGGCGAGAAAGTGCCTGAACTTTTTATTGTTAATCTGCCCGAAGACGAGCAGGGCTGGAAGCGTGCGGGCGATGCGCCGCTACAGGGCACGACGGATACCCTGCCAGCTCCGCCAGCGGGAGTAGAGCAGCGTCGTTTAACCTTTACGCATCAGAGGGCGTATCCGGGTCTGGTAAACGTGCCGCGTCACTGGGTTCGCAGTAATCCGCAGGGGACACAGATTGCGTTTCTGATGCGGGATGATAACGGCATTGTGCAGCTGTGGCTGATCTCGCCGGAGGGCGGCGAGCCGTGCCAGTTGACGCGAAACGGAAGCGATATTCAGTCTGCATTTAACTGGCATCCTTCCGGCGATCGTTTGGGGTTTGTGCTCGAAAATAGGATTGCGTGCTGCGACGCACAGAGCGGAGAGGTGACGTTTTTGACGTCCGATCACGGCAATCCGCCATCTGCTGATGCGGTCGTGTTTTCTCCGGACGGGCGCGTTATTGCATGGATGGAAGAGACAGCCGGTTTCCGTCAGCTTTGGGTAACGGAAACCGCGCAGCGCTAGCGTGGAGGCATGTCAGCGGGCGGGATGACGGCGTTTGTCGCCAGATTCTCCTGCTCGCTTTTTTCTACCCGTGAGCGTACGGAGTTGTCCTTACGAAACATATCCCACGGTAGCAGAAGCGTATCCGCCACGGCCGTAAACGGCATATCGAGGATTACCAGGGATTTGGTGCCCCAGTTTGTATCGTCATCGGAGAGCATCGTCGCGCTGGCTCGCGTCCCCGGATATGTTCCTTCTTTACCGCCGGTGTGAGACATCACGCTCGAACACCCGCAAAGTAAAACAACCCCGCTGAACGTCGTCAGCTTTATCAGAACATTTTTCATCATCACTCAGTCATCGTTAATGGCACTGCATAGACCTTCAACTCAGGGTTATAGCGAGCCTTATCCAAAATGGATAGCCCGATAACCCCGCACTGTGGCAGCCATCGCAATTTAACCCTTTGTGCTGTTGTCCCAGTCTAAGCGAGATGCAGGAAAGTGCAAAAAAAAGTGCAGGTGTCGTTCTTGAAAAGGCCGATTGCAGACCCATTTTAATCATGTAGCCCGATAACGAACTCGCCTGATGGGTGTTCGGGGGCGCAAAGGCCTGTCCATGGTGGAAGGCTACAATTTCTCGCTGATTTCAGGAGTTTTATTTATGCGTAACTTCGATCTTTCTCCGCTATACCGTTCTGCAATTGGTTTTGACCGCCTGTTTAACCATTTAGAAAATAACCAAAGCCAGAGCAACGGCTACCCTCCATACAATGTTGAGCTGGTTGACGAAAACCACTACCGCATCGCCATTGCCGTCGCCGGTTTTGCAGAAAACGAACTGGAGATCACCGCTCAGGACAACCTGCTGGTGGTGAAAGGTTCCCATACGGCCGAGCAGAAAGAACGTACCTACCTTTATCAGGGCATCGCCGAGCGCAACTTTGAACGCAAGTTCCAGTTAGCCGAGAACATTCACGTGAAAGGCGCGAACCTGGTCAACGGCCTGCTGTTTATCGAACTGGAACGTGTGATTCCGGAAGAGAAAAAACCGCGTCGTATCGAAATTAACTAATTATGCGGGTCGCGCGAGCGGCCCACCCAGACTTGCTTGCCGTAACGGGAGCATATGCGAATCCATGAGGATTTGCAGGAACAACTGTGCACAAAATTAAACTGTGCCGAACTCGCTTCTCAGAAGGAGATTTAGTATGCGTAACTACGATTTATCCCCCTTGCTTCGTCAGTGGATTGGTTTTGACAAACTGGCTAACGCCCTGCAAAACACCGCTGAACAACAGACGTTTCCGCCTTACAACATCGAAAAAAGCGACGATAACCATTATCGCATTACCCTTGCGCTGGCCGGTTTCCGCCAGGAGGATCTGGATATCCAGCTTGAAGGCACGCGTCTGACCGTGAAAGGTACGCCGGAGAAACAAGAGACCGAGACCAAATGGCTGCATCAGGGGCTGGTTAATCAGCCGTTTAGCCTGAGCTTTACTCTGGCAGACCATATGGACGTCTCCGGCGCAACGTTTACCAACGGGCTGCTGCATATTGACCTGACCCGTAACGTGCCGGAAGCCATCGCGCCACAGCGTATCGCCATTAGCGACCGGCCGGCGTTAAACAGTTAACAGGGTGCGGGCTGGTGCCCTCACCCCGACCCTCTCCCACAGGGAGAGGGTGAAAAGATAAAGCCCTGCCCCGGCAGGGCTTTTTTGTGCGCCATCGCCCATACAACCGCCCACGGCTCTGAGAGAATCCTTATCATAACTAAGGTTATGCCAAGGAAGTGGATCATGAGTGATATCGCGTTAACCGTAAGCGTGTTGGCCCTGGTCGCTGTTGTTGGCCTGTGGATAGGGAATATCAAAATCCGCGGCGTCGGGTTTGGGATAGGCGGGGTGCTGTTTGGCGGCATTTTTGTCGGGCACTTTGCCGACAAGCTCGGGCTGGTCCTCAGCGCCGAAATGCTCCACTTTACCCAGGAGTTCGGCCTGATCCTCTTCGTTTATACTATCGGTATTCAGGTGGGACCGGGGTTTTTCGCCTCACTTAGGGTCTCCGGATTACGGCTCAACCTGTTTGCCCTCGGCATTGTGATAATGGGCGGGCTGGTCACCGCGATTCTGCACAAAATCTTCGATATCCCGCTCCCCGTAGTGCTGGGCATTTTCTCCGGGGCGGTCACCAACACGCCTGCGCTCGGCGCGGGGCAGCAGATCCTTCGCGATTTGGGTATCGAACCCGGCATCGTCGACCAGATGGGGATGAGCTACGCCATGGCCTATCCGTTTGGCATTTGCGGCATTCTGCTCTCCATGTGGCTGGTCCGCGTCCTGTTTCGCATTAACGTCGACAAAGAGGCGAAGGACCATGAAACCACGCTCACCAACGGCCATATGCCGATCAAAACCATCAACATTCGGGTCGATAACCCTAATCTGAATAATATGGCGATTCAGGACGTGCCGATCCTGAACAGCGCCAATATCATCTGCTCCCGCCTTAAGCGCGACGATATGCTGATGGTCCCCGCACCCGGCACCGTCATTCAGCAAGGCGATCTGCTGCACCTTGTCGGTCAGCCCGGGGATTTAAATAACGCGCGGCTGGTAATTGGTCAGGAAGTGGATACCTCGCTCTCAACCCGCGGCACCGATATGCGGGTGGAGCGCGTGGTGGTAACAAACGAGCATGTTCTCGGCAAGAAAATACGCGATCTGCAGGTAAAAGAGCGTTATGACGTGGTGATCTCCCGCCTTAACCGTGCGGGTGTCGAGCTGGTCGCCAGCCCGGAGGCCAGCCTGCAGTTCGGGGATATCCTCAACCTGGTTGGGCGCCCGTCTTCCATCGACGCCGTCGCGGATATGGTGGGTAACGCCCAGCAGAAGCTGCAGCAGGTGCAGATGCTACCGGTGTTTATCGGTATCGGGCTTGGCGTGCTGCTCGGTTCCATCCCGCTGTACGTGCCTGGCTTCCCGGTGGCGCTCAAGCTGGGCCTGGCGGGCGGACCGCTGATTATGGCGTTGATCCTCGGGCGTATCGGCTGCATCGGTAAGCTCTACTGGTTTATGCCGCCAAGCGCTAACCTGGCGCTGCGCGAGCTGGGCATCGTGCTGTTCCTTGCGGTGGTCGGGCTGAAGTCCGGCGGGGATTTCGTCGACACCCTGATCAAGGGCGAAGGGATGAGCTGGGTCGGTTACGGCATATTTATCACGGCTATTCCGTTGCTGACGGTGGGCACACTGGCGCGGATGTTCGCCAAAATGAACTACCTGACGCTGTGCGGCATGCTGGCGGGTTCCATGACCGATCCGCCCGCGCTGGCCTTTGCCAATAACCTGCACACCACCAGCGGCGCGGCCGCGCTCTCCTATGCCACCGTCTACCCGCTGGTGATGTTCCTGCGCATCATCACCCCGCAGCTACTGGCGGTGCTGTTCTGGGGGATGAGCTAGTAAATCTTCCGGGTGGATGCGCCGCAGATGGTAGTCCACCTGGTAATCACTGGTATTTCGGAACATCACGGAATAGTTGAGGAACTCGCCGCTGTCGCTGTAGGAGAGAGATGTAATTCGCAGCAGCGGCGTCTGTTCCGGCAGGTTCATATAACCGGCCAGCGTTTTATCTGCCAGCACCGGCGTCAGGCTCTCGTAGTTGCCGCTGATGGTGACCCCGCACTCCTTCTCGATGTAATCAAACTTTGACCCTTCAAGATGCGCCAGCGACAGGTTGCGAAACAGCTTCACCGGCATAAAACTGTCCTCCAGCATCAGCGGTTTTCCGTCCACGTAGCGCACCCGCCGGGAAAAGTAGATCCGCTCATCCACCTGAATTCGCAGCTGGCTGGCGATGGCGGGCGGGGCGGGCATCACTTCAAACTGCAGCACCTTGCTCTGCACCTCTTTTCCCTGCTGACGCAACACTTCCACCAGCCCGGTCAGGTTGGTGGTTTCGTGGTGAACGTCTTTGCGTGACACAAACGTGCCGCTGCCGTGCCGCCGTTCAACCAGCCCCCAGCTCACCAGCAGATCCAGCGCCTTGCGGATGGTCATTCGCGCCACGCCGAACTCCTGCGCCAGCGCTTTCTCGCCCGGCAGCGGACTGCCGATATTGTAGTCCGACGAATTCAGCCGCAGCCGCAATCTGTCAGCAATGGATTTGTAGATCACCAGTAGACCTCTCTGCCCTTATCAGGGCGTGGATGGCGTCCTGACATGTCCATATTTACCGCAAAAAGTAGACCTGATTGGTCAAAATAAAACCATGAATGCGATCACGAATCGCAGCGGCACGCCATGTTCGCGCATCAGTAAGTTCTTATGCTCACCTCAGGCCAGCAAAAAACCATAAAGGCCTCTACCCCTACAGGTTGTTTCATGAGGATTTAAAAATGCTCAGTCAAATACAACGTTTTGGCGGTGCCATGTTTACCCCGGTGTTGCTGTTTCCGTTCGCCGGGATCGTGGTGGGAATCGCCATCATGCTTCGCAACCCGCTGTTTGTCGGCGAAGCCTTAACGGCCCCCGATCATCTTTTCGCGCAGATTGTTCACATTATTGAAGAGGGCGGCTGGGCGGTGTTCCGCAATATGCCGCTGATTTTTGCCGTCGGCCTGCCGATTGGCCTGGCGAAGCAGGCCCAGGGCCGCGCCTGTCTGGCTGTGCTGATTAGCTTCCTGACCTGGAACTACTTCATCAACGCGATGGGGATGACCTGGGGCCACTTCTTCGGCGTCGACTTCTCCGCCGAACCGACGGCGGGTAGCGGGCTGGCGATGATTGCCGGGATCAAAACGCTCGATACCAGCATCATCGGTGCCATCGTGATTTCAGGCATCGTCACCGCCATCCACAACCGCTATTTTGACAAGCCGCTGCCGGTGTTTCTGGGGATTTTCCAGGGCAGCTCGTTTGTCGTTATCCTCGCGTTCTTCGTCATGATCCCCTGCGCCTGGCTGACGCTGCTGGGCTGGCCGAAAGTGCAGATGGGCATTGAGTCTCTGCAGGCGTTCCTGCGCTCTGCCGGGGCGCTGGGCGTGTGGGTGTATACCTTCCTGGAACGCATTCTGATCCCAACCGGATTGCACCACTTCGTCTACGGTCCGTTCATCTTCGGCCCGGCGGCGGTGGAGGGGGGGATTCAGGTCTACTGGGCACAGCACCTGCAGGAATTCAGCCAGAGCACCCTGCCGCTGAAAACCCTCTTCCCGGAAGGCGGCTTCGCCCTGCACGGTAACTCAAAAGTGTTCGGTTCGATCGGGATTGCGCTGGCGATCTGGTACACCGCGTCGCCGGAAAACCGCGTCAAGGTCGCGGGGCTGCTGGTCCCGGCCACGCTTACCGCGGTGCTGGTGGGCATTACTGAACCGCTCGAATTCACCTTCCTGTTTATCTCGCCGCTGCTGTTTGCCGTTCACGCCGTGCTGGCGGCGACCATGGCAACGGTGATGTACACCTTCGGCGTGGTCGGCAACATGGGCGGCGGCCTGCTGGACCAGTTCCTGCCGCAAAACTGGATCCCGATGTTCCACAACCACGCCTCGACGGTGTTCACCCAGATCGGCATTGGCGTGTGCTTCACCGGAATTTACTTCGTGGTCTTCAAAACGCTGATTGCGCGTCTGAACCTGAAAACGCCGGGCCGGGAAGAGAGCGAAATCAAACTCTACAGCAAGGCCGACTATAAGGCGGCGCGCGGGCAAACCACCGCCCCGGCGGCGGCCAGCCAGCAGGTCGGACAGGCCGCCGGGTTCCTGCAGGCGCTTGGCGGCGCGGCCAACATCGAAAGCATCAACAACTGCGCCACCCGCCTGCGCATCGCCCTGGTCGATATGGCGA
Organism: Enterobacter sp. Taxon_8; assembly: GCF_058354585.1. Taxonomy (NCBI): domain Bacteria; kingdom Pseudomonadati; phylum Pseudomonadota; class Gammaproteobacteria; order Enterobacterales; family Enterobacteriaceae; genus Enterobacter; species Enterobacter sp. Taxon_8. Next base: position 21,108 of record NZ_CM177989.1, read on the forward strand.
AAACGCAAAGCGATGACGTCTTCAAAGCCCTCGGCGCCCACGGCGTGGTGCGACGCGGCAACGGTATTCAGGTGATTGTCGGCCTGCACGTTCCTCAGGTGCGCGACCAGCTGGAATCGCTGATGAAAACCCCCTTAACGAATGAACAAACCACCCTGACAGAGGCTATATCATGAAAAAATTCTCAGTTGTCATTGCAGGCGGCGGCAGCACCTTTACGCCTGGTATCGTCCTGATGCTGTTAGCCAACCGTGACCGTTTCCCGCTGCGCGCCCTGAAGTTTTATGACAACGACGGCGCGCGTCAGGAGACCATCGCCGAAGCGTGCAAAATCATCCTTAAGGAGCAGGCTCCGGAGATTGAATTCAGCTACACCACCGATCCGAAAGCGGCGTTTACCGATGTCGATTTCGTAATGGCGCATATCCGCGTGGGCAAATACCCAATGCGTGAAAAAGATGAAAAAATCCCGCTGCGCCACGGCGTGCTGGGCCAGGAAACCTGCGGCCCGGGCGGCATCTCCTACGGCATGCGCTCTATCGGCGGCGTGCTGGAGCTGGTGGATTACATGGAGCAGTACTCCCCAAACGCGTGGATGCTGAACTACTCCAACCCGGCGGCGATTGTCGCGGAAGCCACGCGCCGTCTGCGTCCGAACGCCAAAATCCTCAACATCTGCGATATGCCGATCGGCATTGAAGGGCGCATGGCGCAGATAGTCGGCCTGAAGGACCGCAAAGAGATGCGCGTGCGCTACTACGGTCTGAATCACTTCGGCTGGTGGACGTCGATTGAAGACCTGAACGGCAACGATCTGATGCCGAAGCTGCGCGAATACGTGGCGAAAAACGGCTATGTTCCGCCTTCGGAAGATGCGCACACCGAAGCGAGCTGGAACGATACGTTCGCTAAAGCAAAAGACGTGCAGGCGCTGGATCCGGACACCATGCCGAACACCTACCTGAAGTATTACCTGTTCCCGGACTACGTGGTCGCGCATTCCAACCCGGAACGCACCCGCGCCAATGAGGTCATGGATCACCGTGAAAAGCATGTGTTCAGTTCCTGCCGGGCGATTATCGAGGCGGGCAAATCTTCCGCCGGTGAGCTGGAAATTGATGAACATGCGTCGTATATCGTCGATCTGGCGACGGCAATTGCCTTTAACACCCAGGAGCGGATGCTGCTGATTGTGCCTAACAACGGGGCCATCCATAACTTCGATGCCGATGCGATGGTGGAAATTCCTTGCCTGGTGGGCCATAACGGTCCTGAGCCGCTTACGGTGGGCGATATTCCACACTTCCAGAAAGGGCTGATGAGCCAGCAGGTAGCGGTGGAAAAACTGGTAGTGGATGCCTGGGAGCAGCGCTCGTATCAGAAACTCTGGCAGGCGATTACCCTGTCGAAAACCGTGCCGAGCGCGTCCGTCGCGAAAGCGATTCTGGATGACCTGATCGAGGCCAATAAGGATTACTGGCCAGAGCTGCACTGATCGTCCTGACCGACATCGCCCGATGTCGGTCTCCTTGTCCTTGTCGATTTACGCTATGCTGAAGCCTGCCCGTAGCTCGACAAGGAACCTTCATGAAAATTTCCCGCCTCGGCGAAGCGCCGGACTACCGCTTCTCACTGGCTAATGAACGCACGTTTTTAGCGTGGATCCGCACCGCGCTGGGATTCCTTGCCGCCGGGGTGGGGCTCGACCAGCTCGCGCCTGATTTCGCCACGCCGCTGATTCGCGAGGTGCTGGCGCTGCTGCTGTGCCTTTTCGCGGGCGTGCTGGCGGTTTACGGCTACCTGCGCTGGCTGCGCAATGAGAAGGCGATGCGTCTGAAGCAGGATCTGCCCTATACGCACGGGTTACTCATCATCAGCGCGGTTTTGCTGGCGGTGGCGGGCGTGGTGATGGTGCTGGTGTTCTATGGCGGATAGCCGCAAAGCGCGACGGGAAGCGGACCCCGGCCTGCAGCCGGAGCGGACGTCGCTCGCCTGGCTGCGTACGCTGCTGGGGTATGGCGCGCTGATTGCCCTGGCGATTAAGCACAACTGGCACCGCACCGGGGTGCCGTTCTGGATCTCGCTTGTTGTGCTGGCGCTGGTGGCGATCGTTTTATGGCGCTATACCCGCAGCCGTAACCTGATGGACGTGGCGCAGAACGACTTTGTGCAGCCGAAGGCGGTGCGGGATAAGTTCCTGATTGCGCTGGCCGTGCTGTCTCTGTCTTTACTCTTCGCAGTGACTCACATTCAGCAAATTGTGAGCTTTTAAAGCCCGGTGGCAGCTACGCCTTACCGGGCCTACGATTAGCGGCCTTTTGCTAAATACTTCGCCATCTCGTCTTCCGGCACCATCCCGCCGCCGGTCGCCCACACAACGTGGGTAACGTTCGCACCGGCACTGACGCGCACCGGCCCGGCCATCCCCGCCAGCGCCGACGGTTCCAGACGAATGCCTTCCTCCTGCGCCAGCCAGCCGAGCATGTCGTACATGCTCTGATCGGAAAGCGTATAGAACCCATCAAGCAGGCGCTCCATCGCGCGGCCCACGAAGCCGGAGGCACGTCCTACCGCCAGCCCGTCCGCCGCCGTCACGTTATCAATGCCCAGGTCCTGCACGGCAATCTCGTCGTGCAGGCCGGTGTAGACGCCCAGCAGCATGCACGGGGAGTGCGTGGGCTCCGCGAAGAAGCAGTGAACGTTGTCGCCAAAGGCCAGCTTCAGGCCAAACGCCACGCCGCCGGGGCCGCCGCCGACGCCGCACGGCAGGTAGACATACAGCGGATGCTCCGCATCCACCACGCGGCCCTGTGCGGCAAACTGCGCCTTCAGCCGCTCGCCTGCTACCGCGTAACCCAGGAACAGGGTGCGGGAGTTTTCATCGTCAATGAAGAAACAGTTCGGATCGCTTTCCGCCGCTTTGCGTCCCTGCTCCACCGCCACGCCATAATCCTGCTCGTATTCCACGACGATCACGCCATGGCTGCGCAGTTTGGCTTTCTTCCACTCGCGGGCGTCGGCGGACATATGCACCGTCACCTTAAAGCCGATGCGGGCGCTCATAATGCCGATGGACATACCCAGGTTGCCGGTTGAGCCCACGGCGATGCTGTACTGGCTGAAGAAGTCCTTAAAGCGCGGCTCCAGCAGAACGCTGTAGTCGTCTTCAACGCTCAGCAACCCGGCTTCCAGCGCCAGTTTTTCCGCGTGGGTCAGCACCTCATAGATACCGCCGCGCGCTTTAATCGAGCCGGAGATCGGCAAATGGCTGTCTTTTTTCAGCAGCAGGGTGCCGGGAATGGCCTTGCCGGACTCTTTCTCCAGCCGCGCCTGCATTGCCGGAATCGCGACCAGCTCGGATTCAATAATCCCGCCCGTTGCCGCCGTCTCAGGGAAGGCTTTCGCCAGATAAGGCGCGAAGCGTTTCAGGCGAGCGTGGGCGTTGTCCACATCGGCTTTGGTCAGCCCAACATGGGGCAGCCCTTCAGCCAGCGTCGTGGTGCGGGGGTTAATCCAGGTGGTTTCTTTCAGGGCAATCAGATCCTCAACCAGAGGAAACTGTGCGGTTAAAGTAGTGATAGTTGCGTTTTCCATAATACGTCTCTTCGCGCTCAGATAATGAAAGAAAGCAGGAATGTGCCACCAAGTGCAAGCACCGAGGCGATAAACGTCGCCGTCGTATAGTATTTGAAGGTCTCATTCAGGGTCGCGCCGCAGTATTGCTTCACCAGCCAGAAGAGGGAATCGGTTACGATTGTGCAGCCAATGGCGCCGGAACCGATGGCAATGGTGATGATCTCCGGGCTCACATTCGGGTAGAGCGGCAGCATCGGCGCGACTATCGCCGTGGCGCCCATCATCGCCACCGTCGCGGAGCCTACGGCGGCATGCAGCACCAGCGCCACCAGCCAGGCAAGCAGGATAGGGTGCATGTGCAGGTTCGAGAGAATATGCGCCAGCGAGTCCGCCAGTCCGCTGGTTTTCAGGATGGCGTTAAACGCGCCGCCCGCGCCGATAATCAGCAAAATGTTGGCGATAGAGCCGAAGCCGTGCTCGGTATGGGTTAGCATCGCGCCCATGCCCATATGCTGGCGGATGCCCAGCAGGTAGTAGGCGACAAACACGGCGATAAACATCGCGGTGATCGGGTTGCCGATAAACTCCAGCAGCGTATACAGCGTGCCTTCTTTCGCCATATTCAGCTCGGCGATGGTTTTCAACAGCATCAGGGCAATCGGCAGCAGCACCGTGAACAGCGTGGCGCCCAGCGACGGCAGGGTGTGCTCTTCCCGCACCTTCAGGTCTGAAAATTCCGCCGGAACCGGTTTAAACGGCAGACGATTGCCGAGCAGCTTCAGGAACAGCGGGCCGCCGACCAGCGAGGCCATCAGGCCCACCATCAAACCGTAGACAATGACCGTTCCGACGTCCGCGCCTAATTTATTGGTCACAAACAGCGCGGCCGGATGCGGCGGCACTACGCAATGCACCGCCATCAGCGCGGTACAGAGCGGAATGGCCAGCTTGAGCAGCGACGTGTTGGTCTTTTTGGCGATGGAAAACGCCAGCGGGATCAGCAGTACCACGCCCACTTCCACAAACAGCGTAATGCCGCAGATAAGGCCTACCAGCACCATAATCACGTCCGCCGACAGCCAGCGGCAGCGCTGCAGTGCGATCCCGATGCGCTCTGCCGCGCCGGAGACTTCCATCATCTTGCCGAGAATGGTTCCCAGACCAATCACCGCCGCCAGGAAGCCCAGCGTACCGCCAATTCCGCTCTCGATGGCGTTCACCATATCCAGCGGGCTCATCCCCATCATCGCGCCGACGAAAAAGCTCGCCAGCAGCAACGCGAGGAACGGGTGAAACTTCAGTTTTACGATGGTTAAAACAATCAACACAATGCTGACCAGCAGCGTTGCCACAACCCAGACCTGAGATCCCATATCTCACCTCACCCTTATGTCATCTGTGGGTATTGGACGAAAAAACGGCGTGGGCTGACAAACGATATAAATTGGCGTTCAGGTGAGCCAGATTGGATCAACTGAGTGACTGCGCTCTAAAAAGCGCACTTAATTCGTATTAGGTTCACATAAATTCACCCTTGAGCGGTATGCTGAGCGCAGAAAACCCGCGTGAGAATTGTGATGACCGATGCGAATGAAGCCAGAAACCGCCTGTTAAACGGCTGGCAACTGTCGAAAATGTATACCTTTGAAGTGGCCGCCCGGCATGAGTCCTTCGCCCTGGCGGCGGAGGAGCTGTCGCTCAGCCCCAGCGCGGTGAGCCACCGCATCAACCTGCTGGAAGAGGAGCTGGGCATTCAGCTGTTCGTCCGCTCGCACCGTAAAGTTGAGCTGACGCAGGAGGGAAAGCGCGTTTACTGGACGCTGAAATCGTCCCTCGATACTCTGAATCAGGAGATCCTGGACATCAAAAACCAGGCGCTGTCCGGCACGCTGACGGTCTACTCCCGGCCGTCGATCGCCCAGTGCTGGCTGGTGCCCATGCTGGGGGACTTTACCCGCCGCTATCCGTCGATTTCACTCACCATCCTGACCGGCAATGATTACGTCAATATGCAGCGAACGGGCGTCGATCTGGCGCTCTATTTCGACGATACGCCGCCAAACCACCTCTCTCATCACTTCCTGATGGACGAGGAGATTTTGCCCGTCTGCTCACCGCAGTATGCCCGCGAGCATGAACTGCTGAAAAACCCCGATAACCTCAGCCACTGCACACTGCTGCACGACCGTCAGGCCTGGAGCAACGATTCCGGGACGGATGAGTGGCTGAGCTGGGCGCAACACTTTGCGGTGAATATGCCGCCATCGTCGGGCATTGGTTTCGATCGTTCCGATTTAGCGATTATTGCGGCCATCAACCACGTCGGCGTCGCGATGGGCAGAAAGCGGCTGGTGCAGAAGAGGCTCGAACGGGGCGAGCTGATCGCCCCGTTTGGTGACAAGACCCTGAAATGCCATCAGCACTACTATGTCTCGACGCTTTCTGGCCGTCAGTGGCCGAAAATAGACGCCTTTATCGGCTGGCTGAAAGAACTGGCAGGTTGAAGAATTATTACGCTTTCGCTCTACACCAAATGTCAAAAAGCGTGCTAAATACAGGTAATGCTTTCGATTTATCCAGGGTAAACCGTGTTAAAGCCTTTTATTGCCTCTGCATTACTGATCTCTTCCGGCTGGGCGATGGCCGCTGAGCCGCCGCTGACGGCTGCCCGTTATGCGCAGCAGTTGGGCGTCGGGATGGATGTGGACTGGGCGCGCACCGAGCGCGGCATACGTGAATTCGACCCGCTGGTGGTCCGCGATTTTCGTGCAAAAGGCATTACCCACGTGCGCATCCGCGTGGCCGATGAGCCGACGGAAGCGCGGTTAATTCACCTTCGCAAGCTGGTAGAAGCCTGCGAGCAGTATGGCGTGATCCCGATAATTGCTTATCAGGCTGATGAATATAAAAACGACCCGAAAGCCGATAACGAGAAAGAGACGGTCAACTGGTGGATTGCCGTGGCACACTATTTCGGCCAAAGCTATCCGCAGCTGGGTTTTGATCTCATCTATGAGCCGGCCGACAAGCTTAACCACAGCCTGGCGTCGCTAAACCGCGTGTATGAAAAATCTATTAAAGCGATCCACGACATCGACCCCCAGCGCATGATCTTTATTGCGCCGCGCCTGCGTGCCGCACCGGAGGATTTATCCAGCCTGAAGCTGCCTGCGCACAGCCAAAACTACCTGCTGGCGGAGTGGCATATTTTCCCGTGGGGGCCGCTGAAAAATGGTGGTAAATACCCGTGGACGTCCGGCACGGCGGCGGAGAAAGCGGCTATCCATAATCGCATCAATACCGCCCTGCACTGGCAGCAAAAAACCGGTCACGTTAGCTGGGTCGGGGGCTGGGGCGTGGGGGAGTCAAACCACCTTACGCCAACCGCTTCGCAAATGGCCTTCGCCACCTTTATGGCCTGCGAACTGCAAAAAGCGAAAATCCCGTATGCGCTTAACGCGGATTTCCAGTTTTACGACGGGGAAGAGGGGGCCTGGCGGCCTGCGCCAGAGCCCTTACTGCAGGCGATGATAACGCCTGCCTGTGAAAAGCCCGGCGAGAAGCCGGGCCATCATGCGCTTAAACCGGCTGCTCGTGATGCGGAACGCGCGACGCCAGCGGCAGCCAGCACAGTAAAATCAGCAGCCCCATCAGCGTCATCAGCAACCCCAAACTAGACTGCCCGGTCTGCGGCATCATCGCCGACAGCCAGGCCAGCGCGCCGGAACCAATGTTCTGCAAACCGCCCACCAGCGCGCCCGCCGTGCCTGCGAGGAACGGGAACGGCTCCATCGCACCGCTGGTGGCGAGCGGGAACAGCATCCCCGCGCCGAAGAAGAACAGCGCTGCAGGGATGAGCAGCGTCCAGACGGTCATCACGCCAAACAGCCCTGGGATCCACATCATCAGACCCGCCAGCAGGCAGCTGATCACCGACTGCCACATCAGGGTGGAGAAGCGCTTGTTCTGACGCCCGGCAAACCACGCGCCGAAGAACGCCGCCGGGATTGGCAGAATAAACAGAATGCTCACCACCATGCTGCTCAGGCCCAGCCCCGCGCCCAGCAGCACGCCGGAGCAGGCTTCAAAGACTGCGATACCCGCCAGGCCGCCAATCAGCATCAGCAGGTAGAAGGTGAACGCGCCGTTGCCGAACAGCGTTTTATAGCTGGCGATAAGCTTCGTGCGCGGCGCGTCCTGCGGACGCGTTTCCGGCATCCAGCGCGCCATGCTGAAGGTGACAATGATGCACAGCACCAGCAGGAAGGCGTAGCAGGCGCGCCAGGACCACATAGTGTCCAGCAGGCCGCCAATCAGCGGGGCCAGCAGTGGGCTCACCAGAATCCCCATATTCAACAGGCTATTGGCATGGCGCAGCTGAGTGCCCTGATACATATCGCGCGGTAGGGTTCGCGCCATCACGCCGCCAACGCCGGTTCCGACGCCCTGCAGAGCGCTGGCGGCAATCAGTACGGTCAGGCTGTGGGTGGTCATCGCAATCACGGTCGCCACCATGAAAATGCACATACCGACTAAAATCACCGGACGGCGTCCGATACGGTCGGAGAGCGGTCCATAGAACAGCTGCGAAACGCCATAGGTCAGCAGGTAGGCTGCCATCACGCTTTGTACCGAGCCCTCGCGGACGTTTAATTCCTTTGCCATGTCGGCAATCGCCGGAATGTAGATGGTTTGCGCCATCTGACCGACGGCCACCAGTAACACCAGCATCAACAATAAGTTAACGTTCCGTTGCTTTTTCATGTCGCTGAATACTTTTGCCAAAAGAGAGAAATGAAGAATAAGTGACTGCGCATTCCCATAAATGCGCGAGGAATCTACCACAGAGAGATGACAAATTAAGCATTGTCGTGGTGAATGAAAAAAACGTGAAAGGCAGGATTTGTAAACAAGAACGGCAACTAATGTTGCCAGTGATTTACGCCAGACGTAGCAAAATGGCGCCGCCGGCGATACCCAGCGCCGCCGCGATGCGCAGGCCCGCAACCTTCTCTTTTAAAAGGACAAACGCGATTAGCGCGCCGAAGAGTATGGAAGTTTCACGCAGCGCCGCGACTACCGCCAGCGGCGCCTGCGTCATCGCCCACAGCGCCAGACCGTAAGAGCCCATGGTGCCAACCCCGCCGAGCAGCCCCTTTTTCCAGTGCAGGCGCAGGTAGCCGGACGCCTGGCGCCGACGCGCCACCATCGCCCAGCCGAGCAGGCAGAAGCCGTTCATAAAGAAGGTCCACAGCGTATAGCCCAGCGCGGTCTCCGACAGCCGCACGCCGGTGCCGTCCACCAGCGTATACCCGGCAATAAAGCAGGCATTTAGCAGCGCCAGCCAGATCCCTTTGCGTGACTGCATGCGCCCGTTCATCGCCATCGCCAGAATCGACAGGCAGATCACCCCAATGCCGGACCAGGCGAGCCAGGAGAGACGATCGCCGAGCGCCAGCACGCTGATCAGCGCCACCAGCAGCGGGGCGGTGCCGCGCATCAGCGGGTAGGTCTGGCTCATATCGGAGACTTGATAGGTCTTCGCAACCAGCACGGTGTACACCACCTGTAGGGCGCAGGAGACAATCAAAAACGGCCAGCTTGCAGCAGATGGCTGTGGGGAAAACGGCAGTAAGACCAGAGCGATAAGCGTGGCGGATCCGCTGACGCTTATGGCGGAATAGAGCTTGTCCGTTCCGGCCTTAACGATGGCGTTCCAGCTGGCATGCAGCAGCGCGGCGAAGAGCAAAATGCAGAATACGGTGATGGTCATGGCGTATCGGGTGGTGAATTGTCACTCAACTGTAACATTCACGCCCTGAAGCTGCCAGCCGCTTACACCGCACAAAAAAGGCGGTGCGTCACCCGCGGTTCGTCCGAGACCAGCGTAAATCCTGCCTGGCGATAAAACCCGTAGGCAGCGTCCGGCGCATGGGTATTGAGGAAATCAAACCAGATGCTGGCATCGGCCATCACCACGGTCAAAAGCTGCTTGCCAATTCCCAGCCCGCGGCACTTTTCGCTGACGTAGAGATGACGAATACGTCCGGCGCGCGGCTGCTGGCTGAACGGATCGCGATTCAGACCGCACACGCCGACCAGCTTGCCGTTGAGAAACGCGCCTAACAGCTTTTCGCCCGGCGCGTTAAAGCGGTTCTCACCCCGCTGCCAGCTCTCTTCGAGCCTGCGCAGCATATTGAAATTCAGTGCAATACTTTCCGCCTTCAGGGCGATATACCCCGGCTCATCGGGCGTGACAGGCTCAATTAACAGACGCGACATAGCATTCCCTCGTTATTAAAGAGGGGCGGTTGCCCGCCCCTCTCAGGTGCGACTTGAACCTGAATTACCGAACGAATTTCAGGACAGCATCAAGCAGTTGCAGTACAGCAACAATGAGTTTGAGGATAAGTATCACCATATCCACTACGCTCATACGCGTCTCCTTTTGGTTAAAAGGAGCACGATGCTGGCGTACCTTTCCGCCGCCTGTTGCCAGCACCTGGATTGACGTAACACAGTGTGCTCACTTCAGAGGGTTAAGGCACTGACGGCACCACCCGTTTCAGCCAGGACTTCGTTGCGCCGGTAGAACTGCGGCCCCCTCGCTCACTGCGAACACCCTCAGTATAGATAAATACTGTACGTATGAACAGTATTTTGTGGACAAAATCTGGATGGCGATCCATACTCAAAAACGTCAAAATCCGTGCCGGAATTGCGCGTTCGTCTTCGATCGCGTATACTTTTTTGCGTTGACGTAACACAGTGTGTTCTGCGGCGACCAACCGCAAAACCCTGATAAAAACCTCGCTTAGGCGGGGTTTTTTGTTTTCATCACCCAACAAACGAAACGTGATCCCTGACGCATTTTTGCGCAGATGAAAATTTTTCCATTGTCACGCCCGAAAACCTGTGTTTGTATAAATTCAATCAATGAATCCAAACACAGGTCCCCAATGACTTCATCCATCTTCACTTCGACCCTACTAAAAACTGCGCAACCAGCCGCAGTGGTCGTCGTGCGTGTGGTGGTGGTCGTCGGCAATGCGCCGTAGGGACTGGATCAACACACGAATCCAAAACCCCGCCGGCGCAAACCGGGCGGGGTTTTTCGTTTAGGACCCTCCCCGGAAAGTCGGCCCAGAAGAAAAGGACTGGAGCATGGCAAGTTCGGGCACAACATCCACCAAGACGCGTTTTACCGGTGCGCAGCTGATCGTTCATCTGCTGGAACGACAGGGCATCACCACGGTTGCGGGTATTCCGGGCGGCACGGTGCTGCCGCTGTACGATGCGTTAAGCCAAAGCACGCAGATCCGCCACGTGCTGGCGCGCCACGAGCAGGGGGCAGGCTTTATCGCTCAGGGCATGGCGCGTACCCAGGGTAAACCGGCGGTCTGTATGGCCTGCAGCGGGCCGGGTGCAACCAACCTGGTGACCGCCATCGCCGACGCGCGCCTCGACTCCATTCCGCTGATCTGCATTACCGGCCAGGTGCCGTCCTCAATGATCGGCACCGATGCGTTCCAGGAAGTGGATACCTACGGCATCTCTATCCCCATCACCAAACATAACTATTTAGTTCGCGATATCAGCGAGCTTCCTCAGGTTATCAGCGATGCGTTCCGCATTGCGCAGTCCGGCCGCCCGGGCCCGGTGTGGATAGACATTCCTAAGGATGTCCAGACCGCAGAGATCGAGATCGACGTTCTGCCGGAGCCGGGCGAGCGAGCCCCCGCGCCGGAATTCAGCGCTGAGAGCGTGCGCGACGCTGCCGCCATGATTAACGCCGCCAAACGCCCAGTGCTCTATCTGGGTGGCGGGGCGATTAACGCCGCAGATGAAATCCGCGAGTTTGCAGAAAAAGCCAACCTGCCGACTACCATGACCCTGATGGCGCTCGGCATGCTGCCAAAAGCGCACCCGCTGTCCCTGGGGATGCTGGGGATGCACGGCGCGCGCAGCACCAACTACATCCTGCAGGAGGCGGATTTATTGATTGTTATGGGCGCGCGTTTTGATGACCGGGCGATTGGCAAAACCGAGCAGTTCTGCCCGAATGCCAAAATCATTCACGTGGATATCGATCGCGCCGAGCTGGGTAAAATCAAGCAGCCGCACGTGGCGATTCAGGGCGACGTAGCCGAAGTGCTGGCGCAGTTGATCCCGCAAACCGAGGCGACCGATCGCGCCGACTGGCGCCAGCTGGTGGCCGACCTGCAGCGCGAGTTCCCGGGCGCGATCCCAACTGAAGGCGATCCGCTGAGCCATTACGGCCTGATCAACGCCGTGGCCGCCTGCGTCGACGACAGCGCGATTATCACCACCGACGTGGGACAGCATCAGATGTGGACCGCCCAAGCCTACCCGCTGAACCGTCCGCGCCAGTGGCTGACCTCCGGTGGTCTGGGAACTATGGGCTTCGGTCTGCCTGCAGCAGTTGGTGCGGCGCTGGCGAATCCGGACCGCAAGGTCATCTGCTTCTCCGGCGACGGCAGCCTGATGATGAACATTCAGGAGATGGCGACCGCGGCCGAAAACCAGTTAGACGTGAAAATCATCCTGATGAACAACGAGGCGCTTGGCCTGGTGCACCAGCAGCAGAGCCTGTTCTACAAGCAGGGCGTGTTTGCGGCGACCTATCCGGGGATGATTAACTTTATGCAGATTGCCGCCGGCTTTGGCCTGCACACCTGCGATCTGAACGCGGAAGAGGATGCCCACGCGGCGCTGCAGGCGGCGATCTCGCGTCCGGGCCCGGCGCTGATCCACGTCCGTATCGACCCTGAACAAAAAGTGTATCCGATGGTGCCGCCGGGTGCGGCAAATACTGAGATGGTGGGAGAATAAGCCATGCAGAAACAACATGATAACGTCATTCTGGAACTCACCGTCCGCAACCACCCTGGCGTCATGACCCACGTCTGCGGGCTGTTTGCCCGCCGGGCGTTTAACGTGGAAGGCATTCTCTGCCTGCCGATTCAGGGCAGCGAGCACAGCCGCATCTGGCTACTGGTCAACGATGACCAGCGTCTGGAGCAGATGATGGCGCAGATCGACAAGCTGGAGGACGTCACCAACGTGGCGCGCAACCAGTCCGATCCCACCATGTTTAACAAAATTGCGGTGTTCTTCGAATAGATCGCTTAAGGTAAGCGTCTTTCGCTCTTGTAGGCCGGATAAGCGCAGCGCCATCCGGCTTTTTCAGACCGCAGGAACACACATGACCACCATCGCCCTTATCGACGACCACCTTATCGTCCGCTCTGGCTTTGCCCAGCTTCTCAACCTCGAACCGGATTTCCAGGTCGTGGCCGAGTTTGGCTCCGGTCGCGAAGCGCTGGCGGGCCTGCCGGGGCGCGGGGTGCAGGTCTGTATCTGCGACATTTCGATGCCAGATCTCTCCGGGCTGGAGCTGTTAAGCCAGCTGCCGAAAGGGATGGCGACCATTATGCTCTCGGTCCACGACAGCCCGGCGCTGGTCGAGCAGGCGCTCAACGCGGGCGCGCGCGGGTTCCTCTCCAAACGCTGTAGCCCGGACGAGCTGATTGCCGCCGTGCGCACCGTCTCCACCGGCGGCTGCTACCTGACGCCGGATATCGCCATCAAGCTGGCGGCCGGACGACAGGATCCGCTCACCAGACGCGAGCGTCAGGTGGCTGAGAAGCTCGCGCAGGGGATGTCGGTGAAAGAGATTGCGGCTGAGCTGGATTTGTCGCCAAAGACCGTGCATGTCCATCGCGCCAACCTGATGGAAAAACTCAACGTCAGCAACGACGTCGAGCTGGCGCGCCGCATGTTCGACAGCTGGCAATGAGTTCCGCTTTTTCACGGCTGATCGCCGTCTTCGCCAGCTTTTTTATCTTCTCCACCGCGTGGTTCTGCCTGTGGAGCATTAGTCTGCATCTGGTGGAGCGCCCGGAGCTGGCGGTGCTGCTGTTTCCATTCGGCCTGCGTCTGGGGCTGATGCTGCAATGCCCGCGCGGCTACTGGCCCGTTTTGCTTGGGGCAGAGTGGCTGATGCTGGTCTGGCTGGCTCAGGAGGTTGCCCTCGCGCATCTTCCCTTATTGATGACCGGAAGCCTGCTCACGCTTCTCCCGGTTGCCCTCATTTCTCGCTATCGTCACCAGCGCGACTGGCGCACCCTGCTGCGGCAGGGTGCGGCGCTGATTGCCGCCGCACTGCTGCAGTCCCTGCCGTGGGTTGGCGACAAGGAGATGCTCAACGCGCTGCTGCTCACCCTCACCGGCGGCCTGACGCTGGCACCCACCTGCCTCGTGATCTGGCACTACCTCACCAGCACCGTCTGGCAGCCGCTTGGTCCGGGGCTGGTGTCCCAACCGGTGAACTGGCGCGCCCGGCATCTCATCTGGTATCTGCTGCTGTTCGTGGTGAGCCTCTGGCTTCAGCTGGGTTTGCCCGCCGAGCTTTCACGCTTCACGCCGTTTTGCCTTGCGCTGCCGATTATTGCTCTGGCCTGGCACTATGGCTGGCAGGGGGCGCTGATCGCCACCCTGATGAACGCCATCGCGCTGATCGCCAGCCAGACCTGGCACGACCATCCGGTGGATTTGCTGCTCTCGCTGCTGGCCCAGAGTCTGACCGGGCTGCTGCTCGGCGCGGGCATTCAGCGCCTGCGCGAGCTGAACCAGTCCCTGCAGACCGAGCTGGCGCGCAATCGCCGTCTGGCTGAACGCCTGCTGGAGACGGAAGAGAGCGTGCGGCAGGAGGTGGCCCGCGAGCTGCACGATGATATCGGCCAGACGATCACCGCCATCCGCACCCAGGCGGGCATTGTCCAGCGTCTTGCGGCGGAAAATGCGGGCGTGAAGCAGGGCGGGGCGCATATCGAGCAGCTTTCACTTGGCGTATATGACTCGGTGCGACGCCTGCTCGGCAGGCTGCGCCCGCGCCAGCTTGACGACCTGTCGCTGGAGCAGGCGGTACGCTCCCTGATGCGCGAGATGGAGCTGGAAAGCCGCGGCATTGTCAGCCATCTCGACTGGCGCATTAGCGAACCTGCGCTGAGCGAAGGCCAGCGCGTAACCCTGTTCCGCGTCTGTCAGGAAGGGCTGAACAATATTGTCAAACACGCCAGTGCCAGCGCGGTCACGATCCAGGGCTGGCAGCAGGACGAGCGCCTGATGCTGGTAATTGAAGACGACGGCTGCGGCCTGCCGCCGGGCTCCGGCCAGCAGGGCTTTGGCCTGGCGGGCATGCGCGAGCGCGTCAAGGCGCTGGGCGGCACGCTGAACCTTTCCTGTACCCACGGGACGCGCGTCAGCGTCAGTTTGCCGTTAAGGACGCATCATGTTTAAAACCCCAGCCAGCGCAGCCCCATTAAGCAACAAAGCGGAAATTGACGCCCGCTACCGCTACTGGCGACGTCATATTCTGATTACCATCTGGCTCGGCTACGCGCTGTTCTACTTCACTCGCAAAAGCTTCAACGCCGCCGCGCCGGAGATCCTCGCCAGCGGCGTGATGACGCGCACCGATATCGGCCTGCTGGCGACGCTGTTTTACATCACCTACGGCCTGTCGAAGTTCTTCTCCGGTATTGTTAGCGACCGCTCTAACGCCCGCTATTTCATGGGCGTTGGGCTGATCGCTACCGGGGTGGTGAACATCCTGTTTGGTTTCTCCACATCGCTTTGGGCCTTCGCCCTGCTGTGGGCGCTGAACGCCTTTTTCCAGGGCTGGGGCGCGCCGGTCTGCGCCCGCCTGCTTACGGCGTGGTACTCGCGCAACGAGCGCGGCGGCTGGTGGGCCGTCTGGAACACCGCGCATAACGTCGGCGGGGCGCTGATCCCGATGGTGGTCGGCGCCGCGGCGCTGCACTACGGCTGGCGCGCGGGGATGATGATTGCAGGTGGCCTCGCCATTCTCGCCGGGCTGTTCCTCTGCTGGCGCCTCCGCGACAGGCCGCAAACCGTTGGCCTGCCTGCGGTGGGCGACTGGCGGCACGACGAAATGGAGATTGCCCAGCAGCAGGAGGGGGCGGGGCTGACCCGTAAGGAGATCCTCACCAAATACGTGCTGAAAAACCCGTACATCTGGCTGCTGTCGCTCTGCTACGTGCTGGTCTACGTGGTGCGCGCGGCTATCAACGACTGGGGCAATCTGTACATGTCCGAGACGCTCGGTGTGGACCTGGTCACCGCTAACTCGGCGGTGACGATGTTCGAACTGGGCGGGTTTATCGGCGCGCTGGTGGCGGGATGGGGCTCGGATAAGCTGTTCAACGGCAACCGCGGCCCGATGAACCTGATTTTTGCCGCCGGGATTTTGCTCTCCGTCGGCTCGCTGTGGCTGATGCCTTTCGCCAGCTACGTGATGCAGGCGGCGTGCTTTTTTACCACCGGCTTCTTCGTCTTTGGCCCGCAGATGCTCATCGGCATGGCAGCGGCGGAGTGTTCCCACAAAGAGGCGGCAGGCGCGGCGACGGGCTTTGTCGGGCTGTTTGCCTACCTTGGCGCATCGCTCTCCGGCTGGCCGCTGGCGCGGGTGATCGATATCTGGCACTGGAGCGGTTTCTTCGCGGTGATCGCCATCGCGGCGGGAATTTCCGCCCTGCTGCTGCTGCCTTTCCTGCACGCGCAGGCCCCGCGCGAGATGGGTGAAGCGTGATGCGCCTCACCTTTCTGGCCCGAGTGGCGTAAAACTAAGAAATTTTCCCGGTTTTACCTGGACACTGTCTCAGGCATCTCTCCTGGCTGATTTTTACAATGCCTGCCATTCGCAGGTAAAAATCAGCTCAGGAGCAAACCATGCTGGCCTTCCTCAACCAGGTGCGCAAGCCGACCCTGGATCTGCCGCTCGACGTGCGGCGCAAAATGTGGTTCAAACCGTTCATGCAGTCCTATCTGGTGGTCTTTATCGGCTACCTGACCATGTACCTGATCCGCAAAAACTTTAATATCGCGCAGAACGACATGATCTCCACCTACGGGCTGAGCATGACGCAGCTGGGGATGATTGGCCTGGGCTTCTCCATCACCTACGGCGTGGGAAAAACGGTTGTGTCCTACTACGCGGACGGCAAAAACACCAAGCAGTTCCTGCCGTTTATGCTGATCCTCTCCGCCATCTGTATGCTCGGCTTCAGCGCCAGCATGGGCGCAGGGTCTGTCAGCCTGTTCCTGATGATCGCCTTCTACGCCCTGAGCGGCTTCTTCCAGAGTACCGGCGGGTCGTGCAGCTACTCCACCATCACCAAGTGGACCCCGCGCCGCAAGCGTGGTTCGTACCTCGGCATGTGGAACATCTCCCACAACCTCGGCGGAGCGGGTGCGGCAGGCGTGGCGCTGTTTGGCGCAAACTACCTGTTCGACGGCCACGTGATCGGCATGTTTATCTTCCCGTCGATTATTGCCCTGATTGTCGGCTTTATTGGCCTGCGCTACGGCAGCGACTCCCCGGAATCGTACGGCCTCGGCAAAGCCGAAGAGCTGTTCGGGGAAGAGATCAGCGAAGAGGACAAAGAGACCGAAGAGAATGAGATGTCCAAATGGCAGATATTTGTTGAGTACGTGCTGAAAAACAAAGTGATCTGGCTGCTGTGCTTCTCAAACATATTCCTCTACGTGGTGCGCATCGGCATCGACCAGTGGTCCACCGTATACGCCTTCCAGGAGCTGAAGCTCTCTAAAGAAGTGGCGATTCAGGGCTTCACCCTGTTCGAAGTGGGCGCGCTTGTCGGCACCCTGCTGTGGGGCTGGCTCTCTGACCTCGCCAACGGCCGTCGTGCGCTGGTGGCCTGCGTCGCGCTGGCGCTGATTATCGCCACACTTGGCGTCTACCAGCATGCCAGCAACCAGTACGTTTACCTCGCATCCCTGTTCGCGCTTGGCTTCCTGGTGTTTGGTCCGCAGCTGCTGATCGGCGTGGCGGCAGTGGGCTTCGTACCGAAAAAAGCGATCGGCGCTGCCGATGGGATTAAAGGCACCTTCGCCTATCTGATTGGCGACAGCTTCGCCAAGCTGGGTCTGGGGATGATCGCTGACGGTACGCCAATTTTCGGCCTCACCGGCTGGGCGGGCACCTTCGCGGCGCTGGATGCGGCAGCGATCGGCTGTATCGTCCTGATGGCGATGGTCGCGGTGCTGGAGGAACGTAAAATTCGCCGTGAGAATCGTGCGCAGAAATTAAAAACAGCCTGAGTGTGCAGGTAACGTCTTTGCCCGGTGTGTGATGCCGGGCTTTTTTATTTCCGCCGACGGCATTAATACCTTATCCCTCGTCCCGCAACGTCTTTTCAGTGCACTATTCTGGTTCTGCCCGCTGTTGACGCCGTGCGTTTCCCGCTATGATGAGCGGCTAGTCAAAGGAGAACGCATGGTCTGGATAATGCTGGCAACGCTTGCCGTGGTGTTTGTGGTGGGATTTCGCGTCCTGACCTCAGACTCCCGCCGCGCCATCAAACGTTTAAGCGAGCGTCTGGGCATCACCCCGATGCCGGTTGAGTCGATGATCGATCAGTTCGGCAAAATGCCGGGCAATGAGTTTATCCGCTACCTTGAGCGCCCGGACGAAGCGCATCTGCAAAACGCCGCGCAGGTGCTGCTGATCTGGCAGGTCTGCATTGTCGACGGCAGCGAGGAGAACCTGCACGCCTGGCACCGCATGCTGCGTAAAGGCCGCCTTGCCGCACCCATTACCGATGCGCAAATTCGTCTGGCGCTTGGCTTTATGCGCGAGATGGAGCCCGATCCGCAGGAGCTGAACGCCTTCCAGCTACGCTACAACCAGCTCTTTCTGCCGGAAGAGGGTGTGTTTTATCTGCACTGATCCCCTCTAAAAACCACAAAAGTTGTCTAAACGTTAAATCCGTCACACTTTTGATGATAAACTGCGCGACTTTTCCGCACGTTTTTATCTTCAGGTGACGCCATGACAGAACATATCCAGCCCACGACCAGACCGCAGATCAAAGAGGTTTCACGCCCCAACTGGTCGGCGGTTTTCTCCGTGGCGTTCTGCGTCGCCTGCCTGATTACCGTTGAGTTTCTGCCGGTGAGCCTGCTGACACCGATGGCGCAGGACCTGGGCATTTCCGAAGGCGTGGCGGGGCAGTCCGTTACCGTCACCGCGTTTGTGGCGATGTTTGCCAGCCTGTTTATCACCCAAGTGATTGGCACCATCGACCGCCGCAAAGTGGTCATTCTGTTCAGCGTGCTGCTGACGCTCTCCTGCCTGCTGGTCTCCTTCGCGGAAAGCTTCACCCTGCTGCTGCTCGGTCGCGCCTGTCTGGGACTGGGGCTCGGCGGCTTCTGGGCGATGTCCGCCTCGCTCACCATGCGCCTGGTGCCTGCGCGCACCGTGCCGAAAGCGCTGTCCGTCATATTTGGCGCGGTCTCCATCGCGCTGGTGATTGCCGCGCCGCTGGGCAGCTTCCTGGGCGGGATTATCGGCTGGCGTAACGTCTTTAATGCGGCGGCGGTTATGGGCGTGCTTTGCGTTATCTGGGTGTGGAAGGCGCTGCCGTCCCTGCCTGGCGAAGCGGCGCACCACAAACAGAACATGTTTAGCCTGCTGAAGCGTCCCGGCGTGCTGGCGGGGATGACCGCGATCTTTATGTCCTTTGCCGGGCAGTTTGCCTTCTTTACCTATATCCGCCCGGTGTTTATGACCATGGCGGGCTTTGACGTAGACGGCCTGACGCTGGTGCTGCTGAGCTTCGGTATCGCCAGCTTTGTCGGTACCTCGCTTTCGTCCCAGTTCCTGAAGCGCTCCCTGAAAGTGGCGCTGGCGGGTGCGCCGCTGGTGCTGGCTGCAAGCGCCGCGGTGCTGGTGATGTGGGGCAGCGATAAGTGGGTCGCGTCTGCCATTGCGATTATCTGGGGCTTTGCCTTTGCGCTGGTGCCGGTGGGCTGGTCGACGTGGATCACCCGCTCGCTTGCCGATCAGGCTGAAAAAGCCGGGTCGATTCAGGTGGCGGTGATCCAGCTGGCAAACACCTGCGGCGCGGCGATTGGCGGCGTGGCGCTCGACCACCTGGGGCTGACGTCACCGCTGGTGATTTCAGGCGCGCTGATGCTGCTGACGGCGCTGCTGGTGGCAGGGAAGGTTAAAGCGAAGTAGTGTTTTTTCCCTCTCCCGTGGGAGAGGGTTGGGGTGAGGGCATCAGGCTACGCCGATGCCTTAACCCTTCTACGCGAATCCATCGAAATCAGCACCACCGACGACACGATCAGCAGCGTCCCCAGCCAGTCCGGCAGGGTGAACGCCACGCCCAGCAACACCACCGACAGCAGCGCGCTGCTCAGCGGCTCGGCGCAGCTCAGAATGCTCGCCTTCGGCCCGCCGATCGTCTGCGCGCCTTTCAGATACAGGCTGAACGTCAGCGCGGTGCCGATCACGACCAGGTAGAAAAACGCCAGCAGCAGGCTGCCGTCAATGACGAAGGTCGTCCCGCGCCCGGCGTAGAACGGCGTCAGCATTAACCCGGCAATCAACATACTCCAGCCGACAATCGGCAATGTGCCGTAGCGGGCAATCAGCGTTGACGGATAGGTAGTGTAAAACGCGGCGGCAAACGCCGAAGCGATGCCGAAGAACAGCGCGGCTGGCGAGATGGAGAGCGAGGTTGGATCGCCGTGGGTCACCAGCAGGAACGTCCCGACAAGCGAGGTCACAATCGCGGATAAAACAAACACGCCGGGGCGCTTTTTCCGCGCCAGCGCGAACCACGCCACGATAATGGTTGGTGACAGAAACTGCAGAACGGTAGCGGTCGCGGCGTTGGATTTTTCAATCGTCAGCAGGAAGGTGAGCTGCACGGTGAGCGCGCCGACCAGCGAGAAAAACAGCAGGCTGAGGGCGTCTATGCGATGTTTGATGACCGAGAAAATCTTGTCACCGTGAACGAAGGAGAGCGTCAGCAGGATCACGCCGGTAAACAGCAGGCGAACCATGGTCAGGTAAGGCGAAGAAATGTGGCTTTTCTCCATGATGTACTGCGCGCAAACGCCGGAACTGCCCCATAAAACGGCGGCGATCAGGACGTTCAGCATCCCTTTACGTGTAGAACCCATTTTCTCCCCTGTTATGTTGGTTTTTTTCTAGCATAACATGGGATCTTTCCGGGTGGCGCTACGCTTACCCGGCCTACAAAACCTTGTAGGCCCGTGCAAGCGCAGCGCCGCCGGGCGAAACAAACGGCGCTGTACTAGAACCACGCCTCCCACATCGCGCCGACGTTGAAGTCGTCGAGCGTTTCGTCTTTGGTGTTGTTCACGCGCGCGGTGCGTGCGTTATCCACTTTGCCGCCGGTCACGTAGAAGCGCAGCATCGGACGGAACTCTGGCCCCATGGCGATAGACATGTTCTGCGACAGGGTCAGCTTCCAGCCCTTGTTGTCGCCGCCGTTGTCGTAGTCAACGTGCTGCCAGCCTGCTTCCAGCCAGGTGGAGTGAACGTCGTTCCACCAGTGCATCGGACGCACGATGGCGTTGTAGTTCTTGCGGTTGTCGGTCTTATCGCGGCTGTTGTCGTAGTCGTGGAAGGCGAGGATATACTCCACCTGCGTGGCCTGGGTGAATTTGTATAGCCCTTCGAAGCTGGCGTAGACCGTGGTCAGATCCTCGGTTTTGTTGAACACGCTGTTGTCCGCGTTATCGGAGTAGCGGGCAATCACCTTGTTCACGCCGCTGTCGTTGGTGTGGCTCAGCACCACGCCGCCCTGCCACGCGTTCAGACGTTCGTCGCTCTCCACCGCTTTGGAGTCAAAGCCGTAGTTGGCGTAAAGCTCCATGTCGATCGGTCCGAGCTTCATGCCGTGGATTTTTGAGGTCGCGGCGTAGTTGCCTTTGTCGCCCGTGCCGGACCCGCCGGTACAGGTGATGCGCGACGGGTTGGCTTCATCTTCCATCACTTCCGGGCTACAGGATTCCACCGCCGCCACGGCGGCGACGTCAAACTGCACGCCGCCGATGTCGAAGTTCTTCACCCCGGCGCCCTGGCCGTCGTGGTTCATCCAGAAGTAATCGTTGATGCCCTGCTGCGGACGCTGGTGGAAGTCACGACCGGCCCAGAAATAGGCGTTCGGGTTGGAGGCCATAATGTTGGTCACCCCGGCGTAGGCTTTTTTCAGGTTAACTTCGTCGCCCCAGTGGTCGATCATCACGTTGATGTCCCAGATGGCGCCGTTTTCGCCTTTAAAGGCCTTGGAAAGCTGGAATTCCCCGCCGTTGCCTTCGTTGCCCAGACGACCAATGGCGGACGCGCCGTTGTATGAACCGTCCACCGCCACGTATTTCTGATCGGCGGCCTGGAAGTGCGCGCCGTATCGGGCGTAGCCGGTAAATTTAACCCCAAACGGAATCGCCATATCCGGAGATTGCGCCGCGCTTTGCGGCTCGGTCACCACGTCCGCTTTTTTCGCGACGGCAGCATCCATTTTGGCCTGACGTTCAGCCAGGGCTTTATCCACCGCTTTCGCCACAATGGCGTCGATTTGTTCCTGCGTGAATTCCTGTGCGAGCACGGAAATTGGGCAAAGCGCGGCGATAACCGCCATGGTTAATGGAAGTTTTTTAATCGTATTCATGGTTATCTCAATATAGTTTAATTTTATTCAGACAATAACCATCCCGCTCCGATCTGACAGAATATGTCGCTATCATCAGAACAAGTGGATTTCTAGTTTTAGGTACAGAGGTGTTACATTAATTTATTTCGCCATAGGCTATCTCTGATATAAATGAATAATTTCTTCGGATAATTCACGCGCTAATAAGGAATTCATTAAATGATCCTGCGCGTGCACCATAATTAACGTCATCGGCTGGCGGCCTTCGCCCGCATCCTGCTCGATCAGTTTGGTCTGCATCTTGTGCGCCTGGCGCGCGTAGCCGTCGGCTTCGCGCAGCAGGCTTTTGGCTTCGTCAATGTTGCCCTGACGCGCGGCGTGCAGGGCTTCAAAGCACAGGCTGCGGGACTGCCCGGCATTGACGATAATTTCCATTACGGCTTCTTCTAGTGCGATCATCATCATTACTCTTTATCAAAGCTATTATTTAAGGCGGTGGCGGCAAACCACTCCCCGCTTTTCTTAATGGTGCGTTTCTGCGTCTCTATATCGAGCTGGATAAATCCGTAGCGATTTTTATACGCGTTGCACCACGACCAGTTATCTATAAACGTCCACATATGGTAGCCAAGACAATTACACCCTTCGCTAATGCCTTTATGCAGCCAGGCTAAATGTTCGGAAATAAACTCGATGCGGTATTGATCGTTAATCTGACCATTTTCAATAAAACGCTGCTCATTTTCGACGCCCATGCCGTTTTCAGAAATAAAGCAGCGAGGGTTGCCGTAATTGTCGCGCAGGTTAATCAGAATATCGTAGATACCCGGCTCGTAGATTTCCCAGCCGCGGTGCGGATTCATCTTGCGGCCCGGCATCTCGTAATTATCAAAGAACCACTCCGGCATAAACGGCGCCTGCGGGTTCACCGCGCTGTCGCGACACTTCACGCGACGCGGCTGATAGTAGTTAATGCCGAGCAGGTCGATTTTCCCTTCTGCAATCAGGAAACCGTCTTCCGGCTTGCAGGCGGGCAGCTGGTCGTAAGATTTCAGGAGCGCCACCAGATCCGCCGGGTATTCGCCTCGCAGAACCGGGTCGAGGAAGCTGCGGTTAAACATCAGATCCGCAACGTGCGCCGCCTTCACGTCTGCCGGGTTCTGCGAACGCGGATACGACGGCGTCAGGTTCAACACGATGCCGATCTCCCCCGCGTAGTGCCCGGCGCGGTAGGCCTGCACCGCCTTCGCATGGGCCAGCACCGTGTGATACGCCACGGTGGCCGCCCGGCGGAAATCCACTACGTTGGGGTAGTGGAAGTCGTACAGATAACCGCCTTCCACCGGCACGATCGGTTCGTTGAAGGTAAACCAGTGCAGCACGCGATCGCCGAACAGCTCGAAGCAAATCTGCGCGTAACGTGCGTACGCGTCCACCACGTCGCGGTTTTCCCAGCCGCCTATTTCCTGCATCGCCATCGGCATGTCGAAATGGAACAGAGTGATAAACGGCGTGATGCCCTGTTCGTTCAGCTCGTCAATGACCTGATTATAAAAATCGACCGCGTCCGGGTTCACTTCACCGATACCGTCGGGGATCAGGCGCGCCCAGCTAATCGAGGTGCGAAAGCTGTTGTGGTTCAGCTGCTTCAACAGCTGAATGTCCGTTTTCCAGTGCTGATAAAACGTGGAGGTCTGCTGTGGCCCCACGCCGTTGTGAAAACGGTTCGGCTCGCGGGCAAACCAGTAGTCCCAAGTGGTTTCACCCTCTCTTGCCCCTTCCGTCTGGAGAGCGGAGCTTGCGCTGCCCCACCAGAAGTTATCGGGAAATGCGTATTTCATGACTCTTCCTCTTTGACTTAATTGCTGGCGGTCTCAGCGGCACCGACGGTTGCCTGGGCCTTCTGCTCTTCGTTTTTGATGAGCGTACGCTCATAGGCGCGCAGGAACGGCAGGTACATCAGCGCGGACATCACCATACAGACCAGGCACATCACCATCGGGCTCAACGCCCAGTTCGCCGCCCACGAGGCGCCGATCGGTGCAGGGGTAGTCCATGGGGTCAATGACACAACCTGTGCCAGCCAGCCGAGCTTGGTTGCTGCGTACGCCAGACAGGCGTTGACCAGCGGAACGAACACGAACGGGATAAACAGCATCGGGTTCATGATGATCGGCGCGCCGAACAGAATCGGTTCGTTGATGTTAAAGAAGCTTGGCACCACGCCCATTTTGCCGATGGTGCGCAGGTGGGTAACGCGGCTGCGCAGCAGCAGGAACGCCAGCGGCAGTGTGGAGCCGACGCCGCCAATCAGCAGGTAGTGATCCCAGAAGCCCTGCAGGTAAACGTGCGGCAGCGCCGCGCCTGCTGCCAGTGCCGCCTGGTTTGCCGAGAGGTTGGCCATCCAGAACGGGTTCATGATGCCGGTGACAATCAGCGAACCGTGGATACCGGCGAACCAGAAGATCTGGCACAGCAGCACGGAGAGCAGAATGGCTGGCAGCGAGTCAGACGCGGACACCAGCGGCTCCAGCAGGTGCATAATCGCCTGCGGGATAATCATCCCGGTCTGCGCTTCAATGAACAGGTTCAGCGGGTGCAGCGTACCGATCACCACCATCACCGGGATCAGGATCTCAAACGAGCGCGCCACGCCGGTTGGCACTTCCTTCGGCAGACGAATGGTGACGTTGTTCTGCTTCAGCCATGCGTAAACGCGGGTGGCGTAAATCGCGGTGATCAGCGCGGTGAAGATGCCCTGACCGGAGAGATACTGGGTCGAGATTTTGCCGTCGGCATACGGCGCGGCGACCAGCAGGAAGGCCATAAAGGCCAGCAGGCCGGACATCACCGGGTCGAGGTTAAACTGACGTCCCAGGCTCGCCCCAATCCCCACCGAGATGAAGAAAGTCATCACGCCCATGCTGAGGTTAAACGGCAGCATCAGCTGCTCGCGGTAGGTCTGGGAGAAATCCAGCCAGCCGCGGGCGAAGCTGTTGGTGGTATCCGCCGAGAACGGCGGGAAGATGAACACCAGCATAAACGAGCCGATGATCATGAACGGCAGCGCGGCGGTAAAGCCGTCGCGGATGGCAATCACATACTTTTGCTGGCCGAGCTTCGCGGCCAGCGGGGTAATTGACTGCTCAATCACCGCGACCATGGATTGATATAACGAACTCATGTGAACACCTTTTAGTGTGCCGCTTCGATGAGCGACAGAGCATAGTCCAGTACTTTATCGCCACGCTGCATGCCGTAGTCCATCATATCGATGGGCTGCACCGGAATGCCATGCGTCGCCGCCTTGTCTGAGAGTGTCTGTAACATGTATTTCACTTGCGGTCCGAGAAGGACAACCTGGTATTGCGGAAACTGCGTATCAAATTCGGAAACACCGTACGCATCAATCTTCACCGGCAAACCACGTTCTTTCGCGACATCGACCATTTTGCTGACCAGCAGGCTGGTGGACATCCCGGCAGAGCAGCACAGCATAATCTTGAACATCGACAACCATCCTCTAAATGTAAAAAGTTATTGCGAGGATGATTGGACATTATACGGAAACCGGTTTCCATTCATAAAAGACAGAAGTGTGACAACCATCAAGATCCCTTACTTATGAGGCTAATTAACCCGATGTGCGTCACATAATTTGGCTGTTTTGACATCATTTGGAGTGGAAACGGAAAATCGGTTTCCATGAAAAACGGAAACGGATATACTCCGTTCTGGCTATAATGTGAGCCGAAGCGGTGATGGAATTTGCAGGCGCGAGGTAAGCCTGCCAGGGGAAAGAGATGTCGACAATCAATGATGTATCACGTCTTGCCGGGGTGTCTAAAGCCACGGTTTCGCGAGTGTTGAGTGGGTCGCGTGGCGTTAAGGAAGCCAGCCGTCAGGCCGTTCTGAAAGCTGTGGATGAGCTGAACTATCGTCCCAACGTGATTGCCCAGTCGCTGCTGAGCCAGTCGACGGGCTGCATTGGGGTCATTTGCGCGCAGGAGAATATTAACCAGACCACCGGTTATCTGTACGCGCTGGAAAAACAGCTCAGCCAGCATCAAAAACACCTGCTGCTGCGTTTCGCGCACGGTAAAGCGGAAGTGATGAACGCCCTTGAAGAACTTTCCTGCGGGCTTTGTGATGACATCCTGGTGATCGGCGCCCGTTTCCCGCTGGACATCGACATGGACAACGTCATTCTGGTGGACTGCATGGAGTCTGATAATTCCAACAGCATCCAGTTCGATCACGCTTTTGCCGCAGAAACTGCCTGTAACTATCTCACCAGCCAGGGGCGTCGCCAGATTGCGCTGATCCACCCCCACGGCAGCGGTTTTGCCGACCAGGTGCTGCTCGGCTACAAGCACGCGCTGGAGAAAAATTTCCTGCCCTTTAATCGCAACCTGGTCTTTATGGACGCGACGTCTTCGTCCGTTGCGCTGCAGGAGCTGCTTAATAACGCCAGCACGCTGAACTTCAACGCGCTGCTGGTGGCGGACGAGCAGGAAGCCCAGCGGGTGATCCCGCAGCTGCAGGCGTTTAATAAATCGGTACCGGACGACATCATGGTCTTTAGCCTTGCCGGATCGCTGCACCTGCCGGGTATTCCGGTGATCCCGGCGATTGAATATTCCATGGATGCCATGGCGGCGCGCATTGTGGGCTGGCTGACGGAGAAAACGCAGATGCTGGGCTCGTATGTGCTGCGCGGAGATTTAATTATTCCGGATGTGCGTAAGCGTTAAACATGTTTTCCAGGCCGGGTAAGCGTAGCGCCACCCGGCAAGCAGCATTCAATAATCTTCCATACAATCCACTTGACCAATCGCCCCCCAGTAGGCATCCAGGTTGTCGCGCTTCACGGCGGTAATAGCATTTTTGATCAGCAGCTGATTGGCCTCGGAGGACAAAATCATCTCCTGCCAGGCTTTATCGCTCTGCTTTTTCTGTGGCGTACAGGTTTTCTTAATATCTTTAAGGACCTGCTGCTTTATTTGCGCCTCTTTCACGGGATCGTCCTTTTCCTGAGCATGGACAAATGCGGCGAAGAGCAGACAAACCAGCAGGCAGACCAGGTGCGCAGCTTTCATCAACAACCCCCTTTTGACGTCACAGGCTTCCCATGAAATATATCGTTACATTCAGTGTAGCGACGCCAGCCGAAAGTATGAATTTTCTCCGTAGAGTATCTGTGAGATAGTCAAACAGCACACAAAAACAGGGAGAACGTCATGCAACTGAGCATTACCAATACGGTTACGCAGCAGGAAAAAGAAGAGTTATTCGTGGGGCTGCGTGCCTACAACGCGCAATTTTTGGATATGGCGACCTTTAGCGGCGACGTTGGCGTTTACGTGCGTGACGATAATGGCGCCATGCTGGGCGGGTTAATCGGTGTGCGAAAAGGCGACTGGCTGAATATCGACTATCTCTGGGTGAACGAGACCGTGCGCGGATCCGGCGTTGGCAGCCAGCTCATCAGAACGGCCGAAGAGGAAGCCAGACGCAAAGGCTGCAAGCACGCGCTGGTCGATACCGCCAGCTTCCAGGCGCGGCCGTTCTATGAAAAACAGGGGTACCAGCTGCAAATGTCTTTGCAGGATTATCCTTATCCGGGCATGCAGCGACATTACCTGGCGAAAGCCCTTTAAGCTTTGAATCCGCAGGCCGGGTAAGCGCAGCGCCACCCGGCCATAGCCGCATATAACTTATCCTTCTTATTGATTCTTTTTCGGTTTTTATTTCACCGCCTCGTTGTCGATATAGTCACTACAACATTCAGCAAAAGGAACTGTCTTGTGAAACGTCGATTGGGTGCTCTGGTACTGGCTGGCCTGCTGCTGGCAGGGTGCGATCAAAGTGGCAGCGATGCCAAACACATTAAAGTCGGCGTCATCAACGGCGCCGAGCAGGACGTGGCGGAAGTCGCCAAAAAGGTGGCAAAAGAGAAATATGGCCTGGACGTGGAGCTGGTAGGCTTCAGCGGCTCGCTGTTGCCTAACGATGCCACCAACCAGGGGGAACTGGATGCCAACGTCTTTCAGCATCGCCCGTTCCTTGCAGAGGATAACAAGGCGCATGGCTACAAGCTGGTGGCCGTGGCGAACACCTTTGTTTTCCCGATGGCCGGCTATTCCCGCAAAATCAAATCCGTCTCTGACCTGAAGGACGGAGCGACCATTGCCATTCCAAACGACCCTACAAACCTGGGCCGCGCGCTGCTGCTGTTGCAAAAAGAGAAGCTCATCACCCTGAAGCCGGACACCGGGCTGCTGCCAACGGCGCTGGATATTACCGCCAACCCTAAACAGCTGAAAATCATGGAGCTCGAAGGGGCGCAGCTGCCGCGCGTGCTGGACGACCCGAAAGTCGATGTCGCCATCATCAGCACTACCTATATCCAGCAAACCGGGCTGTCGCCGGTGCATGACAGCGTCTTTATCGAAGACAAAAACTCGCCGTACGTGAACATCGTTGTGACGCGCGAAGAGAACAAAGACGCGGAGAACGTGAAGGAATTTATCAAGTCGTATCAGTCGCCTGAAGTGGCGAAAGCGGCGGAGACGATCTTTAACGGCGGGGCGGTGCCGGGCTGGTAACAATCTGATGGAAAAAGGGTTGCTTAAATTGGCCCGATTCCATCGGTAATCGCCCTTTAACCCACAGCGTCAGCTGAGACGGCTGGCTATCCTCCTTATCACACCAACCGGAGGATAGCCCATGAACATTACCCACATTCGCAACGCCACCCAGCTGATTACCTACGCCGGAAAACGTCTTTTAATCGACCCGATGCTGGCCCCTAAAGGGGCTTACCCGGGCTTTCTCGGCACTGCGTATGCCGAACGCCGTAATCCGACTGTCGAGCTCCCCGTTGACGTCAACACGCTGCTGGACGCCGACGCGGTGATCGTCACCCATACTCATGACGATCACTGGGATCGCGCCGCGGCGGAACTGATCGCCAAAGACAAACCCATTTACGTACAAAACGAGCGTGACGCCGCGCTGCTGCGCAGCCAGGGGTTTAGCAACCTGACGGTCATGACCGACGAGACCACTTTCGGCGAGATTCGAATTGCGAAGACCCACGGCGGCCAGCACGGTACCGATCGCGCATACGCGGTGCCCGAACTGGCGGAGCGGCTGGGCGAGGCCTGTGGCGTGGTGCTCCGCCATCCTGATGAGAAGACGCTCTACATTGCCGGGGATACCGTCTGGCGTGACGAAGTGGCGGCCGATCTGCAAAAGCACCAGCCGGACGTGGTGGTGCTGAACGCCGGCTATGCTCACGTCATTGGCTTTGGGCCCATTATTATGGGGCAGGAGGACGTGCTTAACGTCCATTTCCTGCTGCCGCAGGCCAAAATTGTGGCGAGCCATATGGAAGCCATTAACCACTGCCTGTTAACCCGCAGCGCGCTGCGTGAGTACGTTGAAGCCAACCAGGTGAGTGACGCAGTGAGCATTCCCCAGGATGGCGAAACCGTTATATTCTGAGTATCTAAAAGGGAAAGGAGAGACAAATGCCGCTAGTCAACGTCGCGATTGTCGCGGTAGACGGGTTCAGCCCGTTCCACTACTCCGTTCCCTGCATTCTGTTTGGCGACTCGGTCTCCGGAGAAAAGCGCTTTAACGTGACGATCTGCGCCGAAACGCCGGGGTTCCTCACCTCAAAAGACGGATTTGCCCTCAACGCCACGCAGGATTTTACCGCCATTGGGCAGGCCGATATTGTTGTCGTTCCCTACTGGCAGCACGTTCTTGAACGCCCGCCGCAGTCGCTGCTCGACAGCCTGGTGCAGGCGAGAGACAACGGCGCAGAAATCGTCGGGCTGTGTCTGGGGTCGTTTGTGCTGGCCTGGGCGGGT
The DNA here is from genome assembly GCF_058354585.1 of Enterobacter sp. Taxon_8. Taxonomy (NCBI): domain Bacteria; kingdom Pseudomonadati; phylum Pseudomonadota; class Gammaproteobacteria; order Enterobacterales; family Enterobacteriaceae; genus Enterobacter; species Enterobacter sp. Taxon_8. The sequence goes on from NZ_CM177989.1 coordinate 51,100, forward strand.
CTTCTCGACGGTAAGCGTGCGGCCACCCACTGGGAGTTCGAACGTCAGTTTCAGTCCCTCTTCCCGAACGTTCGACTGGATATTAATGCCCTTTATGTGGATGACGGCAATATCATTACCTCTGCCGGGACTGCCGCCGCACTGGACTGCTGCCTGTATATCATTCGCCAGCGCTTTGGCAGCGTGGTCGCCAACCAGATTGCCCGCCGGATGATTGTACCGCCCCACCGCGAGGGCGGTCAGGCGCAGTTCATCGCCCAGCCGGTACCCAAAGATACCCGCGACGGACGCATTAACTGCCTGATCGACTATCTTCAGCAGCACATCACCGAACCACATAGTCTGGACTCGCTGGCGGAGGTCGTCTCGATGAGCCGCCGCACCCTGACCCGCCATTTTGTTAACGCTACGGGGATGAGCGTCGCCGACTGGCTGACCGCCGAACGCCTGCGGCGCAGCCAGATCCTGCTTGAAGCCGGAAATATGCCGATTGAGCGCGTGGCTGAGCTGGTGGGATTTAATTCCGCCGTCACCTGGCGACAGCAGTTTAAGGCTCGTTTTGGGGTGAGCCCTGCGGAATGGAGAAAAACCTTTCGTCTTCACAGCTAGTTTATTTTGGCTAACTCAAGATTTAAGGCTTAGTTAAATAATTTATTATTTTTTCTTAATCGGCCTCTCATTTTTCTAAAAAAATATTTTATTTGATGAGCCCTAACGCAAATTAGATATACTCGCATTAAGAATGCTCTTATATTTCGAAAATATTAATTTCGAATAATTTTGTGGCATGGATGAATAGCAATAAAATAAAAAAGAGAATAATTTCATTAGCAAATTATATTATTTTTATCTTATCGGTTGCGCTTTTTTCAGCGAGCGCTAACGCTGCCCCCTTGTCTCCAGCCGATCGCGATTCCATTCAACAGCAACAGCAGCAGCTTTTATTACAGAACCAGCAACAGCGTGAGGAGCTGGAGCGGAGTATTCCTCGCCCCGCGCCCGCCAGACCGCTGCCTGTTTCCGGCTCCGGACCCTGTTTCACCATTCATACCATTACCCTTTCCGGTGCGACCTTAATCTCCCCGAAAACCCGGCAGACCCTTGTCGCGCCGTGGCAGGGCCGCTGTCTGTATATGGCGAAAATAACGGAACTTCTCGCCCATATTTCTGACTGGTATATCAGCCGGGGATATATCACCAGCCGCGCTTTTCTTACCGAGCAGGATCTCTCCGGCGGCCAGCTGAATATTGTTGTGCTGGAAGGCAGACTGGAAGCGATCCGTCTGGAAGGCGAAACGCCGCGTATGCTGAAAATGGCGTTTCCGGGACGGGTGGGCGGCATCCTTAATTTACGCGACATCGAACAGGGCATGGAGCAAATTAACCGTTTGCGCGCCGATCCGGTTCAGATTGAAATTCTTCCGGGAACGCAGGCCGGATATTCCATTGTTAATCTTACGGCAAAGCCGGAATTTCCCTTAAGTGCATCGGTAAGCCTGGATAATAGCGGGCAGAAGAGTACCGGCGAAGATCAGCTGAGCGGCGTGCTCACCGCCAGTAATATGCTGGGGCTGGCGGATAAATGGTTTGTCAGCGGCGGGCGCAGCAGCGATTTTGCCAGCGCGTACGATGCGCAGAACTTCCAGGCGGGCGTCAGCGTGCCGTTTGGCTACGGCCTGCTGGACTACAGCTACGTCTGGAGTAACTACCGGACCACCATCAGTAACCAGGGGTTTAACTGGCTCTCCACGGGCGATACGAAAACCCACCGCGTTAACGCGTCCTGGGTGGTCTTTCGCAACGGGGAGGTGAAAACCGGCATTGCGGCTGGCGTGGTTCAGCGATCCAGCCGCAACTGGCTCAACGACGCGCCGCTTCAGAGCAGCACGCGCAACCTCTCCAGCCTGGTACTGGGCATTACGCACACGCAAAAAATGCTGGGCGGCGTGGCGACCTTCAACCCGACCTGGAGCCACGGCATGCCGTGGTTCAGTGCCGAAACCGACGAAGATAAGTCCGGGGATGTGCCGCGTGCGGAATTCCGCAAATGGAGTCTGAACGCCAGCTTCCAGCGGCCGATTACCCGTAATGCCTGGTGGCTGACCAGCGCCTATGGCCAGTGGTCGCCCGACCGGCTGTACGGCTCTGAGCGCCTGACGCTCGGCGGCGAAAGCTCCGTGCGCGGTTTTAAAGAGCAGTACCTGTCCGGGGATAACGGCGGCTACTGGCGTAACGAGCTGGGGTACTCCCTCTTCACCCTTCCGGTGATTGGCGCGGTGAGCGCAACGGTCGCCGTTGACGGCGGCTGGCTGGAAAAAGACCGTCAGGACCGCTTTGCCTCCGGCACGTTATGGGGAGGCTCGGTGGGGCTGAGCAGCGCAGGGCGCTGGTACAGCAGCCAGATTTCGGTCGGTACGCCCCTGCACTACCCCGACTGGCTCGGCCCGGATCATGTGAGCGTTAACTGGCGCATTGCCTTCATGCTTTAAGAGACTCTACGACTATGGATACCCGTCACCCACCCGTTCGTTTCTCACAGCGTCTGATCAGCTGGATTGTCTGCGGCCTGATGGTCTGGCAGCCGATGGCACCTGCCGTCGCGGCGGCGCTTACGCCAACCGGGCAGACCACGGTCGATCGGGCGGGGAACGGGGTGCCGGTCGTCAACATCGCCACGCCCAACGGGGCGGGTATCTCGCATAACCAGTTCGGTGAGTATAACGTCGGCAAAGAGGGGCTTATCCTCAACAACGGCACGGACCGTTTAACCCGGACCCAGCTGGGCGGGCTTATCCAGAACAACCCCAACCTGCAGGCCGGGCGGGAAGCGAAAGGCATTATCAACGAAGTCACGGGCGCCAGCCGCTCGCAGCTGCAGGGCTATACGGAAGTCGCCGGTAAAGCAGCAAACGTCATGGTGGCCAACCCGTACGGCATTACCTGTAACGGGTGCGGATTTATCAACACCCCGAACGTCACCCTGACCACGGGGAAACCGCAGTTCGACGCCAGCGGTAACCTGCAGGCGCTGGAGGTGACGAAAGGCGCCATCACGGTTGAAGGCCAGGGGCTGGATGCCAGCAAGAGCGACGCGCTGTCGATTATTGCGCGCGCAACGGAAGTGAACGCCGCGATTCATGCGAACGACCTGACGGTGACGGCAGGAGCGAACCGCGTGGGCGCAGACGGCAGCGTCAGGCCGATTGCCGGTGAGGGTGCCGCGCCCGTGGTGGCCGTGGATACCGGCGCGCTCGGCGGGATGTATGCGAACCGTATCCGCCTGGTCTCCAGCGAGACGGGCGTGGGGGTGAACCTCGGCAACCTCACCGCGCGCCAGGGCGACATTCAGCTGGACGCGGGCGGGAAACTGACGGTCACGAACAGCCTGGCCAGCGGATCGATTACCGCGAACGGCGCGGGAGTGGCCCTCAACGGCAGCCATCAGTCCGGTGGCGCGCTGAATGTGGCCAGCTCGCAGGATGTGGAACTCAATAACAGCACGCTCGCCAGCCAGGGCGATATGCGCCTTTCCGCTGCGGGGAAAGTGCAGACGACGGGCGGCGGGTCAAACAGCGCGGGCGCGCTGTCGGTGAGCAGCGGGCAGGGGATGACGCTCAGCAATACCTCCCTGGTCTCCCGCGGCGCGGCGACGCTGGACAGTAAAGCTACCCTGACCGTCAACGGCGGCGGCGTGTCGGCTCAGGGCGGGGCGCTAACCGTCACGAGCAAACAGGGAATGGCGCTTGCGGATGCGACGCTGACGGGTCAGGCCGACACCACGCTGTCCACCGACGGCAGCCTGACGCAGCGCGGCGGCAGCGTCACCAGCAAAGGCGCGCTCAGCGTGGCGGCCGGGAAAGATATCACGCTGACGAATACCCGCAGCGGTAGCGATACCCGCGCGACCCTCAGCAGCGGCGGCACGCTGTCATCCACGGCCAGTGCGGTCTCGGCAGGAGAGAATCTGGCCCTGAGCGGCGGGCAGCTGGTGCTGGACGGCCAGAGCCGGGCCGATGCCACGGGCGATATCCGCCTGACGGGCAGCGCCGTCAGTAATCAGGGGCAGGTGAATGCGGGGCGTGACATTGCCCTCTCCGGCGACAGGGTATCCACCAACGGCCAGCTGGCGGCGAAAGGCCACCTTGACGTGAACGCAGGAGTGCTGACAAACGGCGGCACGGTGCAGGGTAACGACGTCACCCTGAAGGGGCAGACGGTCACTAACAGCGGTACCCTGCAGAGCGCAGGCAACCTGGCGCTGAGCGTTGATACCCTGGAGCAGCGGGGCACGCTGAGCGCGAAAGGCAATGCGAACGTCACGGCGCAGCAGGCCCTGCGTAACAGCGGCAGCCTGCTGGCTGACGGGGCGATGAGCGTGACGGCAGACGCGCTTGAACAGAACGGCACCCTGTCCGGCGCGACGGCGCTGACGGCGCAGGCCGGCACCCTGACCAGCGGTCAGGCGTCCCGCACCACCAGCCAGGGCAATGTACAGATTTCCGCGACCCGCAGCGCCAGCCTGAACGGGCAGACGGACGCGGCGGGGGCCTTAACCGTCAGCACCGGCGACCTGACCACCGGCCAGGATGCGCACCTGCAGAGCGGGCAGGGGCTTACCCTGCAGGCGCAGAATGCCGCGCTGAACGGCACGCAGGCGGCGAAAGGAGCCCTGTCGGTGACGGCGGGCACCCTTGCGCACGCCGGGAAATCCACCGGTAACGCGCTGAGTTTTAACGCAACCGGCGACCTGACCAGCGGCGGCGAGCTCACCGCCGGTACCCTCAGCCTCAGCGGAAATAACATCCTCCAGTCCGGCGTCGCAAAAGCGGACCGCATGACCCTGACGGCCCCCGGGCGCATCACCAGCAGCGGCTCGCTGGTTGCCGGTACGCTGGCGCTGGACGCTGCCTCGGTGGAGAACGGCGGGCTGCTGCAGGGAACCACCCTGCTCGGCCTGAAGACCGGGTCACTCACGAACCTCGCGGGCGGGTCGGTCTACAGCGCGCAGGATTTAACGCTGAATATCCCGGCGCTGGCCAACAGCGGGCTTATCACCACCGACGGCACGCTGCGCATTAAAGGCGACACGCTGACAAACCAGGGTGAAATCAACGGCGTCAGCCTGAGCAGCGACTACCTCAGCCTGACCAACAGCGGACGCCTGCTGGCGGACGACCGGCTCACCCTGAACGGCACTGCGTTTACTAACGCGGGCAATATTGCGGCCGGCGACCTGCACATCACGGCGGACAGCCTGCAGAACCAGGGCACCGTCGGGGGGGACTCGGCGCTGACGCTCGGCGTGGCAGACCTCACTAACCGGGGCGCGCTGCGCAGCGGCGGAACGCTGACGCTTAACGGTGAAACGCTGGCCAACAGCGGCGAGCTCAGCGCCACCGCGCTGCTGCTGAACCTGACCCGCCAGGCCAGCAACGATGCCGACGGGCGGGTAATTGCCCGGGACGGCCTGACGCTGACCGCCGCCAGCCTGACGAACGGCGGCCTGATGGCCGGTACCGACGCGCAGTTTAACAGCGCGTCGGTGACCAACGGCGGCACGCTGCAGGGGACACACTCCCTCACGGCGACCGGGGCACAGCTCAGCAACCTGCAGGCGGGCATGCTGCTCTCCGGCGGCGCGCTCGGCCTGCACCACACCACCCTGAACAACGCCGGGCTGCTGCAGGGCAACACCCTGAACCTGGCCACCGGCGAGTGGATGAATACAGGCAACGCGCTGGGGGAAGCGGGCGTGACGGCGGCGGTGACCGGCACGCTGACCAACAGCGGCAAGGTGCTCAGCCAGCAGGCGCTGGACGTCCAGGCCGGCAGGACCGATAACCGGGGCCAGCTGCTGGCGAAAGTGCTGACCCTGCGGGGCGACCTGCAGAACAGCGGCCTGCTTCAGGGCAGCAGCACGCTGGCCTGGTCCGGCAACACCTTCACGAACCAGCCTCAGGGCCAGGTGACGGGCGGCGAGACCCTGACGCTCAGCGGACAAACGCTGAGCAACGCGGGCAGCCTGCAGGGGCGCAGCGCGACGCTTGACGCCGGGAGCCTGAATAACCAGGGCAGCGTTCAGACGCTGGACGCCCTGACCCTTTCCGCGACCGGCAGGCTGGATAACACGGGCGCCCTGCTCAGCCAGAACCTGTTCACGCTGACGGCGGCGCAGCTGTTCAGCGACGGCCAGCTGGCCGGGAAGGCGCTGACGGTGAAGGCCGCGCAGCTGACCAACACCGGGATTCTTCAGGGCAACGACACGCTGGCGCTGACCACCCGCGCGCTGAGCAACGGCGCCACCGGGCAGCTGATTAGCGGCAGTTCTCTGGACCTGTCCCTCGACACGCTCGATAACGCCGGCCTGCTGCTGGTGAACGGCGGGTTTACCCTGCGGGGCAGCGACCTGACCAACCGGGGCGATATTCAGGCGCAGGACCTGGATTTGGGCCTGAGCAGTGCCCTGACCAGCACGGGGAACATCGTTGCCACCGGAGATGCCGCGCTTCACGCGACGACGCTGACCAGCAGCGGCACGGTGGCGGGCAAAACGCTGACAGCTGGCGCGACGGAGCTGCGCAACAGCGGCCTGATGCAGGGCAGCAGCGCGGTTAACGCCGCCGCTGACCGCTTTATCAACGAGCAGAACGGCAAATGGCTCTCCGGCGGCGGCTTCACGCTGACGGGCGGAGAGCTGACGAACGCCGGTACGCTGCAGGGCGCGACGCTGGGCACGACCGGCACCACCCTCACCAACAGCGGCACGGTGAACGGGCAGACGGGACTCAGCGGCACGCTCGGCGGGGCGTTAACCAATACCGGGCTGCTGCAGAGCGGCGGCGCGACCGCCTTCACCGCGGATACCCTGGCGAACCCGGGGCGCATCACGGGCGGTACGCTGTCCCTCACCGCCCGCGATATGAACAACGGCGGGCTGATGCAGGGAACGAACGGCCTGGCGCTCACCGGGACCACGCTGACCACGGGCGCGGCCTCGCGCACCCTCTCCGGCGGCATGCTGACGCTGGATGCAGGCCAGCTGACCACGCAGGGCACGCTGCAGGGGAACGGCGCGGACATCCGCGCCAGCGACTGGACGCACGGCGGGTCTCTGCTCAGCCAGGGACCGCTGACGGCCACGACCGGCGGCACGCTGACCTCTGCCGGCTCGCTGATGAGCCAGGGCCGGGCGGATATCACCGCACAAACGCTGGATAACCGCGGGCAGCTCCTCAGCGAGGGCGATGTGACGCTCGGCGGCAGCACGCTTAAAAACAGCGGCACCGTGCAGGGGAACACCCTCGCGCTGCATCAGAACAGCATTAACAACCAGGGCACCTTAACCGGTCTGCAGAGCCTGACCGTTCAGGGGCAGCAGCGGCTGATGGCGCGCATGGCGATGGCCGCGCCGCAGCAGGAGCTGATTAACGGCGCAGGCGGTAAGCTTCTCACCCAGGGTACTCTGACGATTGCGTCCGGCGCGGTGACCAACGCCGGCAGCTGGCAGGCACAGAATATTCTGCTTAACGCCCGGTCGCTCACCAACAGCGGCGCGGTGCAGAGCGCCGACGCGTTGCAGATGACGCTGGCCGATACGCTCACCGGAACCGCAGGCAGCAGGATCACCGCGCTGGGTGCGGCGACGCTGCAGGCCGCGACGCTGGCGAACCAGGGCCAGTGGGCGGCGAAAAACCTGACGCTGACAGGCGGCACGCTCAGCAACAGCGGCGCCATCAGCGGCGTGAATGGCCTGACACTCAGCCAGACCGGCGCGGTCAGCCAGCAGTCTGGCGGCACCCTGCTGTCCGGCGGGGCGCTGAACGTCACGGCGGCCTCCGTCACCAGCGACGGCAAAATGCAGGGGGGCACGCTCGGCATCACCACCGGGGCGCTCACCAACAACGGACGTCTGCAGGGCGATAACGGCGCGACGCTGGCCCTCAGCGGGACGCTGACCAACAACAGCGGAGGCGAAATCGTCAGCCGCGATGCGCTGACGCTGACCACGCCCGCGCTGTTTAACTACGGCCTGATCCAGGGCGGCGGCGAGACGCGCGTGACCGCCTCCTCGCAGGCGCGTAACGACGGCAGGCTGCTCTCCGGCGCGCGCCTGACGCTCGGCACGCCGCAGTTCACCGGCACCGGCTGGCTGCAGGCCACCGACCTGATACTCAATGCGGCAAACGCCACCAACGGCGGTACGTGGGTGGCCGACCGGGCCACGCTGACCGGCACCAGTTTCGCCAGCCAGGGCACCACCCAGGCGGGGCAGCTGACGGTTAACTACGGCCAGCTGAACAACAGCGGCACGCTGCTCGGCAACGCGCAGCTGAACATCAATGCCGACCAGGTGACCCAGAGCGCGGGCGGCAGGCTCCTGAGCGGCGGCAACCTGTGGCTGCAGAGCCGTGGGCTGGACCTGACCGGCCAGCTGGTGTCCCTGGGGGACTTAACGCTGCAGCTGACGAACGCGTTTACCAGCCGGACCGCCGTGGCGGCAGGCCGAACCCTGACCATCAGCAGCGGCGGCGACATCGATAACCGCAGCGTGCTGCAGGGGCAGGCGGTCAACCTGAATGCGGGCGGGCAGCTCAGCAACAACGGACAAATCACCACCGGCGGCGGCACCAGCACGCTCTCCGGCAGCAGCGTGGCGCTGAACGCCGCGGGCACGGTGCAGGGCGGAGGTGACATCACCGTGGCCAGCCGGAGCAACATTACCGTCGACGGCTTCACCGGCACGCGCGGCTCGCTGACCCTGAGCGCGCCGGGGTCCATCGTCAACACCGCGCTGCTGTACGCGGCGAATAACCTGGCGCTGTTTGCCGACAGCATCACTAACCAGCGCGGCGACATCATGGCGGGGAATCACCTGTGGATGCAGCGGGATGCAGCGGGGAATGCGAACAGCCAGGTGGTGAACACGTCGGGGAATATTGAGACGCAGAATGGTGATATTGCGATCAGAACGGGGCATTTGCTGAATGAACGAGATGATATGGAGTCGAGCGGTAATACGCAAACTTTGACCAATCCTGTTTACGTCGGAACGGCATCATATCAGATATCTCTGGATGACATGCCAAAACTCAATTACGACATAGTTTATACCCGTACTGACGTATGGGTTGGCAGTTGCGGGCCTACGGGCGCATGTACTATGGATGAACCTTTTTACAGGAAATCCTACAAACTTACCGACACAGGAAAAACTCAGCGTTTTGCTATCTCCCGTACAACGATGGACATTTCAGGGAATAGTGCGGCAGGTCGTATTGCTTCAGGTAAAAACCTGAACATAAACGCCGCTACGCTAGATAACAATGCAAGTAACATTCTGGCAAATAGTAATGTCTCGTTAAGTGGAAACGTGCTTAATAACAATAGCTATCAGTCTGGTGGTTATACAGACTATCTGGTTTACTCATCCTCTTATGTTGGCGCGGGTGGTGCACTCTACACGTTGACTGGTCAGGAGCGGGTGCAGGATGAAGGAGGCGCTATTATTCGCGCCGTCATCCAGGCAGGCGGTAACGTCACCGCAAACTTTACCAGTAACATCAGCAACACCAATACCACTGCGAACGCGGGCGGCGTTAGTAACGTTATCTCCACGCCGTCGCTGAACACCCTCAGCAACCAGAGCGTCGGCAGCGGCGTGCAAAAACAGGGGCTGAACACGACCGGCACCGTGGCGGTGAACTCGCCGCAGTGGAACGATCGGCTCCAGGGTGCGCTGCAGCAGCTTAACGGCGGCGGCGCGCTGGAAAACGGCGGCGCGTCCGGCACGCCTCTCAGCAACATTGGCACCACGCAGAAAGGCAACGCGAACCTCGGCCAGCTGGGCGCGCTGGCGAACGCCGGGGTCACCACCGCCGATCTCCGAACCGCTCAGGGCGGTGCCGTCGGGCATTATCAGGGCCAGCGCGTCGATACCAGCGCTTACCCGCTGCCGTCGGGCAACAACGGCTATTTTGTCTTCTCCGACAACCCGAAAAGCCCGTACCTGATCGGCATCAACCCGAAACTGAACGGTCTCGGACAGCTTGATCCCGCCCTGTTTGCCGACCTGAACGCAATGCTCGGGGTCAAACCGTCGTCCACTGCGCCGCAGGAGACGCGGCTGGCGTTTACCGACGAGAAGCAGTTCCTCGGCTCGTCTTACATGCTCGGCCGTCTCAACCTGAACCCGGATTACGATTACCGCTTCCTCGGTGATGCGGCGTTCGATACCCGCTACGTTTCCAACGTGGTGCTCAACCAGACCGGTAACCGCTACCTGAACGGCATCGGCTCCGATCTGGATCAGATGCGCTACCTGATGGACAACGCCGCGGCGGCGCAGCAGTCGCTGGGCCTGCAGTTTGGCGTCTCGCTGACCGCCGATCAGATTGCCGCGCTCGACCACAGCCTGCTGTGGTGGGAGAAAGCCACCGTCAACGGCGAAACGGTGATGGTGCCGAAACTCTACCTGTCGCCGAAGGACGTCACCGTCAACAACGGCAGCGTGATCGCGGGCAACAACGTCACCCTGAAGGGCGGCAGCATCACCAACGGCGGCAGCTCGCTGCTGGCGCAAAACAGCCTGACGCTCGACAGCCAGAACAGCATCAGTAACCTCAGTAACGGCCTGATGAAAGCGGGCGGCGACCTGAACCTGAGCGCCATCGGCGATATCAATAACATCAGCTCCACCATCAGCGGCAAAACGGTCGCGCTGGAGAGCCTGAACGGCAGCATCAACAACCTGACCCAGGTTGAGCAGATTGATATCAACGCCGGCGGGAAGTACGGCAACATCGGCCTGAAGGACACCCTGCTGGGCAACACGGCGTCTATTACCGCACAGGATGGCCTGTCGCTTGAGGCGGGGAAAAACATCACCGTTACCGGGGCGAACCTGGCCTCCGGCGGCGATATGCTGCTGAACGCGTGGGGCGATATTGCCGTCAACGCGAATCAGATCAACGACGCATTCAGCTCCAGCCGGGCGAAAACCAGCCGTTCGTCCGTCACGTATCAGGGCAGTAACGTCACCGCGGGCGGCAACCTGCTGGTGAATGCCGGGCACAACCTTGACGTGACCGCCAGCGACCTGAAGGCGGGCGGCAGCGCGGGGCTGAGCGCGGGCAACGACCTGAACCTGAACGCAGAGCAAACCAGCGAAAGCAGCCGGAAAGGGAAAAGCGAGTCCCACAGCACCGGGCTCGACCGCACCACGATTTCCGCAGGCGATAACCTGGTTCTGAAGGCCGGACAGGATATCAACGCCCAGGCCGCCGCGCTGGCGGCGGAGAAAAGCGTCGGGCTGCAGGCGGGTCACGACGTGAATCTGGCTGCGGAAGAGACCACGCAGGGCGACAGCTATAGGTCAGGCAAGAAAACCGTCATCAACGAGTCCGTACGTCAGCAGGGAACCGAGATCGCCAGCGGGGCGAATACCCAAATCCTCGCCGGGCGCGATGTCACCACCGAAGCCGCGCAGGTAACGGCGAAGGGCGATATCGGCGTGGCGGCGGGCCGCGACGTCAATCTCAATACCGCAACCGAAAGCGATTATCACTACAAAGAGCAGACCAAAACCAAAAAAGGGTTCCTGAGCAAGAAAACCACCCACACCATCGAGGAGAACAGCGCGACGCGTGAATCCGGCTCATTGTTGAGCGGCGATAACGTGCAGGTCGTTGCGGGCAATAACCTGCTGGTGAACGGATCCGCCGTGGCGGGCGATGGCGACGTGAAGCTTAAGGCGGGCAACAACGTCGATATCGTGGCGGCCACGAACAGCGATACCTCCTGGCGCTTTAAGGAGGAGAAAAAATCCGGCCTGATGGGCTCGGGCGGGATTGGTTTCACCATCGGCAGCAGCAAAAGCACGCACGATCTCCGTGAGAAAGGCACCACCCAGAGTCAGAGCTTCAGTACGGTGGGCTCGACGGGGGGTAACGTCGCGATTTCTGCAGGAAACCAGGCCCACATCGGCGGCGCGGATCTTATCGCCGGGAAAGATTTAAGCCTCAGCGGCGACAGCGTCATCATCGAGCCGGGGCACGACAAGCGCACCCGGGATGAAACCTTCGAGCAGAAGAAAAGCGGACTCACCGTGGCGCTCTCCGGCACCGTCGGTAGCGCTATTAACAATGCCGTGAGCGCGGCGCAGGAGACCAAAGAGCAAAGTGATGGCCGTCTGAAAGCCCTTCAGGCCACCAAAACGGTGCTGTCCGGCGTGCAGGCCGGGCAGGCAGCGGATATGGCGGCAACCACCGGTGACCCGAACGCAATGGGTGTGAGCCTCTCGCTGACGACCCAGAAGTCGAAATCACAGCAGCATGCTGAGAGTGATGCGGTGGCAGGCAGCACGCTGAACGCAGGCAACAATCTTGCCATCACCGCGAACGGTAAAAACAAAGGCGCGAACAGCGGCGACATCGTGATTGCGGGCAGCCAGCTGAAAGCCGGGGGCGACACCACGCTGGATGCACAGAACGACATTCTGCTGTCCGGCGCGGCGAATACCCAAAAAACCAGCGGCAAGAACAGCAGCAGCGGTGGAGGCATTGGCGTGAGCATCGGTGCCGGCGGCAACGGTGCGGGTATCAGCGTGTTTGCCAACGTCAACGCCGCGCATGGCAAGGATAAAGGCAACGGTACCGACTGGACCGAAACCACCATCGACAGCGGCAAAAACGTCATCCTAAAAAGCGGGCACGACACCGTGCTTGATGGCGCTCAGGTTAACGGCAATAAAATCGTGGCAGATGTTGGTCACGACCTGCTGATGCGCAGCCAGCAGAACAACAGCGACTACGACAGCAAGCAGACCAGCGTTGCTGCGGGGGGCAGCTTCACCTTCGGCACCATGTCCGGTTCAGGCTATATCAACGCCAGCCAGGACAAGATGAAGAGCCGCTTTGATTCCGTGGCCGAACAAACCGGGCTGTATGCCGGGGACGGCGGCTTCGATATCACCGTGGGGCATCACACCCAGCTTGATGGCGCGGTTATCGCCTCTACCGCCACACCGGACAAAAACAGCCTCGATACCGGGACGCTGGGCTTCAGCGATATCCACAACGAAGCGGACTTTAAAACCTCGCACTCCGGTATCAGCCTGAGCGGCGGCGGCAGCTTCGGGGATAAATTCCAGGGCAACCTGCCGGGCGGCATGATCTCCGCTGCGGGTAATAAAGGCCATAAGGAGGGCACCACGCAGGCCGCTGTGGCGGAGGGCTCCCTCACCATCCGCGACAAGGCAAACCAGAAGCAGGACGTGGCCGATCTGAGCCGCGACACCGAGCATGCCAACGACAGCATCAGCCCGATCTTCGACAAGGAGAAAGAGCAGAACCGTCTGAACGCAGTTGGGATGATCAGCGATATTGGCAGTCAGGTGGCGGATATTGCCAGGACGCAGGGTGATCTTAACGGGCTGAAGGCGGCCCAGAAAGAAACCGGCGCAACACTCCCCGCAAATGCGACAGAAAAAGAGCGCCAGAACTATCTTGCGAAACTGCGTGATACCCAGGCATACAAAAACGTGATGGTGACCTACGGAACCGGCAGCGCCATGCAGCGCGGCATCCAGGCGGCCACAGCAGCACTGCAGGGACTGGCGGGCGGCAATATCGGAGGGGCGCTGGCGGGCGCGTCAGCACCGGAGCTGGCGAACATCATCGGCCATCATGCAGGCATTGATGACGATACGGCGGCAAAAGCGATTGCCCATGCCATCCTCGGCGGCGTAACCGCAGCCCTTCAGGGCAACAGTGCCGCAGCGGGCGCTGTGGGAGCCGCATCCGGCGAACTGATTGCGACAGCTATCGCCAGACAGTTCTATCCGGACACAGACCCGTCGAAGCTGACGGAAGAGCAGAAGCAGACCGTGAGTACGCTGGCATCTGTTTCAGCGGGCATAGCTGGCGGGATTGCCGGGGGAAATACGGCTGGTGCGGCGACTGGGGCCAGTGCAGGGAAGAATGCGGTGGAGAATAACTATCTTAGCGTGTCTGAAAAGACAGAGCTTGAGATAGCAAAACAGACGCTTAAAAACAGTAAAGATCCGGCAGAGCGCGAAAAGGCGCAGCAGAAATATGATGCGTTGATTGAAAAAGATATTTCCAGCGATAAAGACGTTATTGATGCCTGCGGTAATGGTAATGCGGGTAGCTCAGCGTGTGCAGGTGCAAGACTAAAAGTCATTGCGACAAAAGAGGGATATGAAGATGGCCCTTATAACTCGAAATATAGCCAACAGTACGCTGATGCGTATGGGCAGATAGTCAATCTCCTTGATATCACTAGTGTTGATGCACAGAATCAGCAGCAGGTGAAAGATGCCATGATTAACTATTTCATGGTCACCAAAGGGGTTGATCGTCAGACCGCAGAAAGCTACACCGAAACGAAGCAGGGTCTGGAGATCATTGCGGCTTCGGTAACACCAATTTTGGGTTCTGCTGCGGCAAAACAATTAAGTAAAGTTGTTGATGCCAATCTAAAAGTCGTAGCCAGGGGAAATGTGGATGGAGTGAAGTTTTCTGACACCAACCAAGGTATAAGACCTTCACAGTTAGCTGATTTCAATAAACCGACGCTTATCAATGATGTTGTGCAGGCCAAGATAGACAAGCGGCCGGATAAAAACCTTCCCAATGGGAATATGGGAACAGCTCATGCAGAGGTAGGTGTAATTCAGCAAGCTTATGAAAAAGGAATGACTAACGGCAAAGATATGCTTATGTCGGTAAGTGGGGAGAAAGTTTGTTCATACTGTCTTAGCGATATAAAAATTATGGCTGAAAGATCAGGGCTTAAGTCGTTAACATTATTTGAAGAAACTACTGGTAGGACCTTATATTGGCAGTCAGGAACAAAGGGCTTCCGCGTAAAAGGAGCTAATGATGAATAGGTTGCTTGTTTCATGGTCGATAACACAAAAAGGTGGTACGAAGAAGCCTGATTGCTGGGAAGATATTGTTAACTTATTAGCCAAAGTTCGTTTTTTTAGTGGTTGTGTAACCGTCGACAGATTAGACTGCGAAGGTTATTTAATCTCAGAAGTACAAGTAAGAATGGAAAAAGGTTTCTATCTGGTTACGTTTTTGAACGAAGATGATGAGGTTATGTCAATTACTGATTTAACACAACCAGATGAAAAAGTGTTAATTTTCGGAGATTACTGGCCAGCAAGTCAGCTTACAAAAAATTATGATCTTGTTGTCAGGATCTTTAGGGAGTTCTTCGATACTGGCAATGTATCAAAGGAACTTCTTAATTGAAATATAAATCCAAGATTTCGGCGTCCGCAGTGATGCTGTAGTTTGCTTATATGATGGTGGCGCGATAGACCTTGTGTCACGGCAGGGCGGTAGCGTCTGTGGCCCCAAAAACGCTTAACAGCGCAAAAATCCTGGGCATAAAATACAACAGGGATAAGAAGCTGTAACTAACTGAAAGAAAAGGGAAAAGTGGTTGCGGTGGCTGAGTTCGCACCGGAAAGAGTTGTTGTTGAGAATAACAACCTTGCCAGCGTTCTGGCAGCTGCAAATGCTGTAAAATCGGGAACGACAGAAAAATGGCAGGCAGAGCAGCAGGCCGCGATTAAAGAAGCCGGCAGCGGAGGCACACCGGTATCCTGCCAGATGGCGATGGCGGCTATGGGAACAGTGTTGTACGGAGGCATTCTTCCTGAAGCAATAGTGATTTCTGGTGTAATCAGCGCCGGAGCTGTGTGTGGTGTTGATTATGTGATGAATGGTTCCGTTGATCCTAAAAACGTTATTGCTGCCTACTGGAGCGGTGCTTTAACCCGTTATACTGGATTTGAATCAACAGTTCTTATCAATGCTGGTAGCAGCGCCATCGTAAGCTACCTGGATGGAAAAAATCCATTCCTTTACGGAACTATCGGTGGTTTGGGTGGAGCAATTGGTTATGGAGTAGGTAATAAATTAATAGAACCGATATTGGGTGAGGTTGTTAATCCCATGTGGAAATCTTTACAGTGGGAGGATATTGGATATGGTATATCTCAGCCTTATCGATTGAGTCCAGTGCCTGGGATTGTTGGAGCTGCAGGCGGCGGCGTTGCAGGTGAAGTATTTAATGTGGTGGTAGACCCATCTACTCCTGCTAATAACAAGAATGGAGCAGCAAAATGAACGAAAAAAGATGGCTAATATCTATTATTTTGATTTTGTTGACGCTGATCTTAACAATGGATATTATTGCTTTGCTAACTTATTTTTTTGCAAAGGCCTATCTCTATTTCATTCGTAATATCCCTGTTGAGATAAGTCTTTTTGAGTTAGTGAGGATTATTAAGGGCGCATCGTTGGGTGGGGTTATTGTTGGTGTAGGTTGCTGGTATATTTCTTTTAAAAAATATTAGTTGTTGCTGAGAGTAAGTTTTTAAGCTGAAATGAGAAAAAACTTTCGATAAAGAAATGGCAGTCTGTCTTGAATCTGGCGAGGGATAGTCGCGGTATCCAGTGCTTATAATCGGCTAAAATTACATATTAATGTTAGCGCGAATCTTCTGAAGAACTCTGTCCGAGAAATATAATTGGAATATTTTCGGTGGGCTCAGCGCGGCGAGTCGATTATGATCCTGTAAAAGGTATCCATATGAATAATAGAGATTATACAAAGGGGCAGGAAATGGTGTTAAGCAAGTAATACTATTTGAGGTAATGGAAAAACCATTAAGGCTTAAATAAATGAACAGGTAGATCTCATGAGTTTATTCGAAGAGTGTAAACAGGCTCTTAGTGCTGATTTCACTATCATTGATAAAGAAGAAGAGCGAGTAACTACTATTCTGGAAGGGTATCCCTTTGTTAGCGGAAACATATCTTGGTCTGAAATAAGCTTTAGAGACTTTGAAACAAGTGATGAGTTACTCTGTCAATCCTGGCTAAAAAATGAAAATGTTTATGTCATTGCAGATGATGCAAATATACCTATATTCAGAACAAATTTGAGATTAGTGCTTGAAAATATTTATGATGTCGCGGCATTGTCACCAAAAATATTCATTTTTAATGAAAGTATGATTTTGCAACCACTATTTCCAACCGATGCACTTCGGCTCGGGACTAGATAGCGGTGTGGTACCGTAAACCAATTACCAGTAATAGCAGGTGTTACAGTAGGTGGCTATCTATCTGAGAGAGCAGGAAAAGCAGGCGAAGATTTTGCCAGGGGAAAACTGAAATGAAAAAAATACTTTTTTCCTTTCTTCTTTTTTTACTTATCGGCTTCTGAGCAAAAACAATCGCTTAATTGATTTTGGTTAGTATAAAATATCGCACTAAGCAGGATTGAAGAAAGTTTTTACAGTATTTGCTGAGTCATTTCTCTCTAAACCTAACGGCTCTAACAGTCCCGACCTCATATCCAGGCCCTTCAAAAAGGACTAATTAAATGATTTATCTGCTATTAGGAGTTGCACTTTTCGCATTTTTCATCGGAACTGTCGTGTTTGTCCGTTTTAGTAAAATGACGGGAAGAAGCGTTCAGTCACCTCTTACCACGATGTTTTTCTTTGATGCGCTTTTTTTTGGTCTGGGTAGTAAGCGAGACATGAACATCGCAGCATCTTCATTTATCGTCTTTCTAGTCAGTATCTGGGGATTAACCTATTTAAAATTAAGCACCCATTTTTGGGGAAGTCGCGAAAGTTATATTGGTTTTGCGATCGCCGGAATTTTATTTCTGATTATGCATTGCCGCTATTGTGCAAAAAATGTCGTTATCAAAAATGATGGCCTGGCCCCCATGAGAGAGTTGATTAATATCCGGCGCTCCGGCCTTACCAGCCCCTTTATATGGTTAAGCAGGGCCGGGTATCTGGGGTTCTTTATTGGCATGCTTCACTGAAGCGAGATGCGAAAAAACAGCCTCCGTGCCCATTGAGACTACCCCAGCCTCTCCACCCGCGTCTCCCCCTCCGTCATCGACAGCTGATACAGCGAAAACGATCGCTGCTTCTCAATCAACGTCGCCAGCTCCGGCGAGTGGCTGGTGAGCCAGATCTGCGAGTAGCGGCTGGCCTCGGCGATTAAGCTCGCCAGGGCTGGCAGCATCTGCGGGTGCAGGCTATTTTCCGGTTCGTTCAACGCGATAAACGCCGGTGGGCGCGGGCTGAGCAGCGCCACAGCCAGGCACAGAAAGCGCAGGGTGCCGTCGGAGAACTCCGCTGGTTCCAGCGGTCTGCTCAGCCCCTCGCGCTGCATCATCATGCGAAAATGCCCGCCGGTGTTGTCGCTGTAAAACACGCAGCCGGGAAAGGCCTGGTCAAGAATGCGCATCAGCAGCAGCTCGTCGCCGATCTCCACGATGGTCTGAAACGCGGCCGCCAGGTTGGCACCGTCGCTGGCCAGCACCGGGGAGCGGAAACCGACCTGCGGGGCGCGCATCGCCGAGCCTATTGATACAGAAAACTCATGATAAAAGCGCCAGTTACGCAGGGACTCGCGCATCTGCGACACTTCCGGGTAAAGATGCGGCTCGCCGAGCTGTCCGAATACCGATTCGTTCTCGTACAGCGTTCCGCTGTGGGTGACTTTCTCGTGATGCACGTTATTCAGAAACACCGCCTGGTTCTTACGCTTCATCAACTGTGACGAAGGACGACGGTGCTGGCCGCTCAGCCAGATGGACTCCTCTTTGATAACCGGGTCGAGCTGAAACTGCGAGGGATAGGGCAGCTTCTCCACAAACCCGACCTGCAGCTCGTATTCGTAGGACTCTGTTTCCACGGCCAGATTCATCCGGCGCAGCTGATCGCTGCGGGTTTTGCCTGCCCAGAATACCTTCAGAATGCCGCCCTCATTCGCAAGCGCCTGGGAAAATTGCCCCTGAGCGGCGCTGTGCATCAGATGTATCGCCTTGTAAATATTGGATTTCCCGGTGCCGTTCGGCCCGAAGACGATATTGAGCTGCTCCAGCTCCAGCGACATCTCGCGGATGGAGCGGTAGTTTTGAATGTGCAGGGTGTGGATCACAGGCAGGCCCCTTTCGCAGAATAAGCCTGTATATAATCACAGTCTTTGAGATGAAATGCAAAAAAGAGACGACAGTGAGGATGTCGTCTAAACGGGGTACTGCTTTGGGCCTCTATGGGTCAATGGGGCCTTCGCATTTTTTTCATCACTTGACTGCCAGACGCAGACCCAAATCATCAGGATAGGGATCAAAGTAGTTTTGCGTCATCAGATACCGGTCGGGGTATTCGGCCAGGTAGTGCTTCAGCAGCGTGATCGGGGCGAGGATTGGCAACTGTCCGTTGCGATAGTGCAGGATCACGTCGCGCAGCTCGCCGCGCTGGCGGGTGTTCAGCTGGTTACGAAAATAGCCCTGAATATGCATCAGCACGTTGGTGTGATTCTTACGCGAAGCGGGTTTTTTCAGGATGGTCATCAGCTTTTCCCGGTACGCCACAAAGAAGGCGTCCAGGTCTTCCCACTCGTGCAGCGAGGCAACGAACGGGCCGATTTCTCTGTAACCCGCCTGATGGTGCGCCAGCAGCTGGAGCTTATAGCGGCTGTGGAAATCCAGCAGCGCGCGGCGCGTGAGGCCATTTTTACGCAGCGTGTTCAGTTCGTGCAGGGCAAAAACACGTTCGACGAAATTTTCCCGCAGCACCGGGTCGTGCAGGCGTCCGTCCTCTTCCACGGGCAGCCACGGCCAGGTTTCAAGGAGGGCGGCGGTGAACAGCCCGACCCCCTCCTTGCGGCCCCGGTTGCCGTTTTCATCGTACAGCCGCACGCGTTCCAGGCCGCAGCTTGGGGATTTTGCACAGACGATAAATCCCGACAGATCGCCGATTTTTGGCAGATAGTCCGCCGTAAAGTCGGCCATTTTCTGCGTGAGGTCATCATGAGGCGGCTTGCTAAAACGGAGCTGCGTTTCGCCGCTTTCCGTCAGCGTCAGGCGTATGGCCGGGCGAGGCGTCGGCAGGCCGATGGCCATCTCCGGGCAGACGGGCCTGAAATTTACCCACTGGGCCAGCTCATCCATGACGAAGCCCATACGCTTGTGTCCGCCGTCAAAGCGGACGGCGGATCCGGTCAAACATCCGCTAATACCCAGCACTGGTTTCGTCGTCATGGTGTAGTCCTCCCGTTCATATAATTAAAACTTACACAACATGACTAATTTGTCCAAGTATTCGCGGAACTATTTTTTTTATTCCTTTAGAATCAATGCGCCTTAGCTGCCTTTATAGGTCGAATAACCGTACTGGCTCAGCAGAAGCGGGATGTGCAGCTTCTCGTTGGTGCGGGTCACGGTAAACAGCACCGGGATCTCCGGGAAGAAGGAGTCCAGTTTTTTGCCGTGGAAGTACTCTGCGGTTTTGAAGGTCACTTTATACACGCCAGGCTGCATGTCCTGGTCCTGCGGATAGAGTGATTTGATGCGGCCGTCGTGGTCGGTTTTGCCGCTGGCGATCGGGGTCCATTTGTCCTGCTGCTGCTTTTCCAGCGTGACGGTGACGCCCGGTGGAGGCGTGCCGGTTTGCTGGTCGAGGATGTGTACGCTCAGGGTGCCGGCCGGGGCGGCGCTAAAGGCGGCAGGGGTAAAGGCCATCGCGGCCAGCATCAGCAGAGGGGCAGTTTTTTTCATGGTATTTTCCTGTGGAGTTATACGTCACAGGAAAACGTTAGCATCTGCGGCGCGGGAAAATATTCAACTTTTCGTGAAGATTCCCGCAGGAGAAAATGATCAGAGGATAATTACTTCAAGCGATACCTGCTGCTGCCACTGCTCCACCTGCTTTTTCCGCGCGGCGGTGAGCTTGCCGCTGGTGACCAGAAGCCATTTACGCTCCGGGAAAATTTCCGGCGCCAGCGCGTCAGGCGGAACCGGCAGGATGTCGATGCGGTGGCCCTGGCCGGTGCGCGTTAGGGCTTCGAGCCAGATCTCGCACGGGTCGTTCAGGTGCCAGCCGCTGAGCAGAATATTATCGCCCGGCGCTTTTTTATCGCCTTCGAGGCAAAACGAGGTGTAGGCCATGATGATGCCGTCGAGGATCGCGCGCAGGGTCATGGCGGCGGCGACGTTGGCCGAGACCTGGCTGCGCAGCGGGCGCAGCACGTTCGCGACCAGCTCTGGCCTTGGGTACTCGCGTCCGGCGTCGTAAATCATCTGGCGCAGAGACTCAACTTTGCCGTCCTGCAGGCGTTGCAGCATGTTCTGCTGCAGGGTTTGCCAGTTGTTGGTCCGCCCGGGCGTCGGGCGTTCCAGCAGCGGTTTGACCTGGCCGATCGGGACGCCTTTTTTTACCCAGTCGAGGATTTTGAGCGCCTGCTGGACGTCCTCATCGCTGTACTGGCGGTGGCCGCCTTCCGTGCGCTGTGGCTTGAGTAAACCGTAGCGACGCTGCCACGCCCGCAGGGTGGTGGCGGTGATGCCGCTGAGTCTGGCGAATTCGCCGATGGAGTAAGCCATGTCCGTGTCCAGAGTGGAGGAATACTCTCAATATACTACGAATTTTCCCGAACGGGATGAAGCGCCGAAACGGTGCACTACACTTAACATCCAACCGTGCAAATGAAAGGAATTCTCATGAAGCTATGGCCTGTTGTGACCGGTGTTGCGATTGCTTTGACGCTGGTCGCCTGTAAATCCCCCACGCCACCGAAAGGCGTGCAGCCTATCACCAACTTCGAAGCCAGCCGCTATCTTGGCAAATGGTACGAAGTCGCCCGTCTGGAAAACCGCTTTGAGCGCGGGCTGGAGCAGGTAACCGCTACCTACGGCAAGCGCAGCGACGGCGGCATTAGCGTGCTCAACCGGGGCTACGATCCGGTGAAGAACAAGTGGAACGAGAGCGAAGGCAAAGCGTACTTCACCGGCGAGCCAACCACGGCCGCGCTGAAGGTGTCGTTCTTCGGCCCGTTCTACGGCGGCTACAACGTGATCAGGCTGGACGATAAGTACCAGTACGCGCTGGTCAGCGGCCCGAACCGCGATTACCTGTGGATCCTGTCGCGCACCCCGACCATCCCGGATGCGGTGAAGCAGGATTACCTGAACACCGCGCGCAGTCTGGGCTTCCGGGTTGACCAGCTGGTGTGGGTGAAGCAATAGCCCCTACTGGTAGGAAAACGTAATGCTGGCCAGCGCGTTGGCCGAGCCGGGGACCAGTTCGCCGGTTCGGATGTACTGCGCCTGGAACGGTAACGTGAGCGTCTGCGCCGCCGTGGTGCTCTGGATAAAGAACTGTCCGGTCGCACCCGCGGCCGAGCTGTCCGGCCCCATCGTCAGCGGCCCGCTGCCGTTGTAGAAAAACTGCACCCCAACGCCGGACGCCGTGGAGTCTCCGGTCAGCGTCACCACCGACGAGGTGTTCGACGGCGTGGTCTGATCGGTCATCACGGCGTGAACCGCCACGTTCGCGTCGCAGGTCAGGCCGACGGTAAACGTTCCCGATGGCGACGTGCTTCCCACCGTGGGCAGAGTGCGAATATCAATGGTGCCCAGCGCCACGCTGGCGTTTTTGCTACCGACCGTACACCCGCTGGCGGTCACCGTGATGGTGGTCGGGCTGATGATGACCTGCGCCGTTTTCGTTTCGTTGTTATAGGCGGTGAGCACCGCGGCGTTGATGGTCGGGATGTTATAGACGCCCGATTTCAGGGCGGCACCGGTTTTAATAAAGGTGACCTTTGCTGACCATCCCAGATCCTGGGCAAACCCACTGGTGCCCTCTGCCGGGTAGCTTTGCGTGATACCGGTTTGCAGGGGAATATATTTTGTACTCTTAAAATCCTTCAGCCCGATGATATACCCCACGCCCGGTACGCCGGTCTCAAAAATGGTGTAGTTTACGCCGTCGACGGTGACCGTCGCACCGCTTGAGATGGCGCTGCTGCTGGGCTGCAGCGTGCCTTTGCTGCAGGTAAAAATAAGCCCGCACCAGAACACCTGCTGCACGCTGGCGGTGGCGCTCCAGGTCGATCCGATAATGCTGCCCGGCACCACGGAATCCGCTGGCCCGCTGTAGGTCATCGGCTGAGGGGAGAGCGTAATGTCCGATTTCCAGTCCAGCGCCTGCACGCTGGCGCAGAAAAGTAATCCGCCGAGAAGAAACGCTAAACGCATCATAGATACTCCGTTGTCCAGGTGGCGAGGGCTGACACATCACCGGCGCTCACCGGCGTAGCGGTGGCAACCAGCTGCGCGTAGAAGGTCATCTGTACGCTGTCATCCCCCGCGGTTCCGTAGGCTGCGGTCTTTGTATTCAGGGGAATGAGTACGCTCTCTTTATCGAGGATCTGCACCGCCACGCCGGTAGCGCCACCGTCGGCAATTTTCAGCAGCTGCGGGTTGGCATCATCCGGCGTACCGCTGAAGCGAATTTTTACGCCAGCAAAGGTTGGCCCGCACGCTTCAAGCCTGAGCGTGAAGGGCGTTTTGATATTGCTCACGGCCCCGGCACGGCTGAACTGTTTAATACCAATGGTGCCCAGCGGCACGTTTTGCTCCCCGGAGTCCTGCGCTACCACGCAGGTGTTGCCGGTCAAATTGCCGGTGACGGAGACCAGCACGTCGTAGCCGCGAACGGGGAGCGTGAAAACCAGCAGCAGCGCAATGCAGCCGATCCTGAGCGTTACTGACATACCACCTCCTGAGAATAAAGACCGGTGCGGGCGCTATAGTGCTGCTTGTTTAAGGCGTAGGTAATGGCGCAGCGCTGGCGGCTGCCGCGGCCCCACACGGCGTTCAGCGTGCCCTTCTCGGGCAAACCGGAGAGATACAGGCTGCCGCCATCGCCGACGATGCCGCTGGTTTTGTCATCATCGAGCGAGACCAGCGTGCCGAAGGGGAGGACGTCGTTGCCTTGACGCACGATAAACATCGCTTTTGCCCCCTGGTGCGTGGTGAAGGTGGCGCGAACCAGGGCACCGTCGGTAGGCGTTTTGTTGGCGATGGCGTTTTCCAGCTCGACGTCGTTGCCGGCGGTCGTCACGTCCAGCGCGACCTGGTTAACGCGATACGGCGTGGCGTACGGGATCACCGCGTAGCCCCGGCCGTCCGTTTTGATGCCCTTATGGTTAAGCACGGCGACGCTGCTGGCTCCCGGCGCTTTCACCAGAATGTTGGTATTTCCGAGCGGCTGGCTCAGCGTCAGGCCATCTTCATGCACTACCGCGCCGCCGCTGATGCCGTAGCTGAGGTTGCGGGAGTCGCTGGCGTAGCTGTAGCCCAGGTTGTAGTCTCCCCACGCGCCTTCGTACTGCAGAGTGGCATCGCCGCCGTAGTGCTGTCGGGAGCTGTAGCGCTGGTTGACGCTATAGAACAGGTTTTCCTGGCCCGGCAGGTAGCCGCTCACGCCCGTGCTGGTGGTGGTGCCGGTGGAGTCCGCATGGGTCGTGGTAAAGCGCGCGCGGGTCGACAGCGTCGGGTTGCCCAGCGGGACCGAAATCGACATCGACAGGATGTTATCTTTCTTGTCGTCATACAGGCTCGAGCTTCGCTGGACGCTGACGCCAAGCGACACGTTGCGAAACGTGGCGTTCCACGCAAACTGCAGGCTTTGCGTGGTATTTGACGTGTTCCAGTAGGTCTGCTGATCCCACGACAGTGACAGTGAGCCGTATTGTCCCATCGGCTGCGACAGCAGCAGCTGGTTTTTTGCCTTGCGCGACATGCGCAGGTTGTACACGGTGTCGTATTGGGTGGTGACGGTGCCATCGTCTTCCACCGTCTGCTTTGGCGATCCGCCCGTCATCCCTTTGTACGTGGTGTCGCTGAGGGTATAAAACCCTTTCGTGGAGTAGCGCAGGGAGAAGAAGTTAACCCGCGTGCCAATGTCGTTCAGCAGCTTGCTGTAGCGCAGGCGCACCGAATCACCGGTATAGTGCCGATCGTCCGCCAGCTGGCTGCGGGCGTGGGTCAGGTCGATGGAGTAGGCGCCAAAGCGGCCGAGGTTTTGCCCAAACCCGAGGGCCAGGCCGTTATAGCGATCGGCAAACTGCGCCCCGCCGTAAAACGTCAGGCCGTATCGCCAGCCGTAGAACAGCTCGCCCTGCGCGAAAGAGGGCGCATCCTGATTGCCCGTCGGGCGGTACTTCCCGGCGCCCAGGGCATATTTCACCTGTCCGTTACGCACCAGGTTCGGCACGCTGGCAAAGGGGAGCGTGTATTGCGTTTTGCTGCCGTCGTTCTCCTGAATGGTGACCGCCAGATCGCCGCCCGAGGAGGTCGGATAGAGATCTTTCAGCACGAACGCCCCCGGCGGAACGGAGGTTTGATAGATGATGTTGCCGTTCTGGCGAACCGTGACCGTGGCGTTGCTGCGCGCAATGCCCCGGACTTCAGGAGCATAGCCGCTGAGGCTGGCGGGCAGCATGTTGTCATCGGTTTTCAGGGCGATACCGCGCAGGCCCACGGAGTCGAAAACCTGCGCCGAGGTGTACGTTTCCCCGGCGTACACCTGCGCGCGCAGGGCGTGAATATCGCGCTGCAGCCAGGTCTGCACGTGGGCAAGTTCATTGCTGTCTTTGGTCCACGTGGTGAAATCACGCAGCCGCCACGCGCCCAGGTTGACGCCGCTGTTGAGGCTTGCAAATAGCTGCTGTTCCCGCGTGCGCGTCTCGCCGCGATATTCATTATTCGAACCATTGACCACGTAATTCAGCCACGCGGCAGGAATGCCCGCCTCCCAGCTTTCCGGGCTGACATATCCGCGCGGCAAATTGCGCATCGCACTTTGCGGTACGGTGAAGCTCAGGGTGAGCGTCTTCTGGTCCAGATCAAACTGCGTATCCGCAAACGCCTTCGTTAAGACGATGCAGCGTTGCGCCAGCGGCAGCACTCCGCCCTTCGCCTGATGGCTATCGATGCCCAGCGCGTCGAATTGCTCGGGCGTGAGGCAGGGCAGTGCTTCACCCGTACTGTCTTCAGCAAGGCGGAACGTGACGTTACCTGTGAACGCGTAGTTGGTATTGATATACACGTTGAGGTTGTAATCACCCGGCGGCAACGCGCTCCCGGCGTTGACCCAGGCGAGATCGGCGCTGTTCGCGCTCTCGCCGTTGAGGAATGCGGGGTTAAATTGCAGCTCGCTTTCAGCAGCCACGGCTTGCCGAATCACCAGGGAGATCACCGTGGCGCACAGGATTTTTATTTTCACGTGGTCACGCCTTACTTTTTTTATTGGGATAACGACGCGCGCGTGGCGGGAGTCCATGCCCCGTAATCGTTAATGGTCTGATAGCTCATGCTGCCCGCATGGCTGAAGGTTTCGGCCAGCGTCACGCTGCCTTTCGGGGGCACCATCACCGGCTGCACCGGCATGCCGTCAATTTTCACGTTGATGGTGGTGAGGTAGTACGGCGTGGGGTTGCTGAGCGTAACCTTTCCGGCACGGTAGACACCGGCCAGTTTTTTCCATGCCTCTGCCGGGCTCTCACTGAGTCCTTCTGGGCGATAAAAGACCTTGATGCGGTTAGCCGACGCAAACTGCAGCGTGTTCCCGGAGCCGCTTTTAGCCTGCTGGGGGATGGCTTTGACGGTCATCCAGTAGAGCGTCTCCCGATCCTCTGGCAGGGCTTTGCCGTTAAACATGATTTTTACCGCGCTTTCGCTGGCCGGTTTCATGACGTACAGCGGTGGCGTGATCACGAAGTCGTTGGTGCGTTCGCCTTTCTCATTCTCCATCCAGGACTTGATGAGGAACGTGGCCTCGGGATGGGTGTTTCTCACCTGCATCATGGCCTGGCTGGTGGCGCTGGAGTAGACCATTCGCGTTGCGCCCAATCCCACGCCACCGGCATAGACGGCGGATGAACATAACGCGCCCGCCAGGCAAATCCATGTATTTACGCGCATAGTGTTTCTCCTGAAAGCTAAGACAGGCCCGGCTCGCAGACCGGGCCTGAAGATTACGAATAGGTCACGGTGTAAGTCGCGACGGCGCTGGCATCGCCCGCGGTGGCGCCGCCCTTCGGCGAGTAATATTTCGCGCTGAAGTTCAGTGTGTTGGCACCCTTACGCAGAGGGATGGCCGATGCCGGTTCACCCAGCTTCACCACGTTGCCTTGCTCGTCATAAAGGCGAATAGCCACGTTTTGCGCAGAGTTGGCGCTGCCGTTTGCACCGACGGACAAGCTATTGACATCGGAACCGTCCGGCGTACCGGTGAAGGTGACGGCCACTGTGGTCGCAGCAATCGGGTTCTCTGCCGTTGAGGCTGAGGTATCGGCGATTTCACAATCTTCCAGGGTGATGGCAAACGCTTTTGCCGTGCTGGCTTCACTGCCTGCCGTCTTCAGCGTTGCGGTCCGCACTTCACCCATATCCACGTCAATGTTGGCGCTTCCTGCGCTGATGGCGCAGGCGGAGGTCACCACTTTGCCGCTAAAGTTCACCGTGCCGCCGCTGGTGCCGGCAGCCAGCACCGAGCCCACTGGCAGTACTGCCGCAATAGCGATCGCAAGCAGCGTTTTATTATTGAATTGAGCTTTCATTGTCCTGATTCCATTATGGTGTTATGTCGAGATTTGCTCTGAAAGCAGCAGGTCTAACTGGTTAAAAAGACCAGCAAATCTGTCTTGTTCCTGAGCCCTAGTTTTCTTATCGCTGAGCTTTTTAACGCGCTGACACGACGGTAAGAAAGCTGCTCTGTTTCGGCGATGTAACGCATATCCAGACCCTTTCGTAGTTCCTTCAATACCCTCCATTCACCCGGCGTCAGCGATAACGCCGTGGGTTTTTTTATTGGGCGATAACGGCTATCGACCATTTTTAATACGCTGGCTCGCCAGTGATAAAGCGGGTCCTGTAGCGAGATATAGGCGTCTATTTCACCGCGTATCCACAGCCAGGAATTTGCCGGTGCGGAATACATGCAAATAAGTACGTCGGGATAGAGGACTTTCATCTTCCTGATATATTTCAGGCAATCATATCCCGCGTGATATTTCTCCGTACCGGATAAAAAAATTAAGTCTACCGGTGCGGCCGCGAGTATTGTTTCGATCTCCGCATAATTATCGAACGATGCTGTTATCTGCATGGTCGGGGTGATATTTTTTAATAACGCGGCGATCCCCTGACGCGCAAAGTGATCTCCACCCAATAGCGCGATATTTAAATGACGTGTGTTGTTGAGCTTATTCGCCATGTCATTCCCTCGATTTATAATTGTAATGAGACTCTTCTGTCGGGCAGAACGATGCCTGTATTTTCGAAGCAATTAAGCATTGCACGGTGTGAGCCCACTATACTCAGGGCGTTAAATAGGTAACCTGAATTAATCTTAATTTGTTTTAAGTACAGTTTAGGTGTAGCGTCAATTTCTCCTCGCTAAACCGGCTTTTGCTTATCTGCCTGTAAATAATCATACCGGTAGTTTTTATTGAAAAGTTGGCTTTAATAAATGTTTTGTAAGGAAATAGTCTGCGGACGTCATGTGATGCGGGTAGTTACTGACTGTGGCTAACAGTTTCGCGCCGAAATTGTTAATTAAGACGACAGCTTTCGAATTAGTTGTAATTTCGAAACCCGCTGGCAGAGCGCGTCCTCTCTGCTTTTTATCAAAAAAACAAATTAAGCGCGCTGAATAATTCAGACAACGATGGCTAAAGCGTTCAACGGGCGCCTTTGTCGAGTTTTGTCAGTGTCAAGTCGGCTTTAAATGGCGGTTAAGAAAACTTCAGACCAGTCAGATAAAGAGAAAGGAAAAATAAGATTTTTCGCCAGGCGCCAGGATATACAGTTGCGCAATTATCCGTCACATTAATCCTTACACAGGCGAGGGATACGCAGGTTAACCGTGAAGGGAGTCTACTGGAGCAACAGGCGTTGACCGGAGGTATTTAGCCCATTCTATGCATAAGCATTACATTATTAATGGCCTGGTAGAGTTTCACCCAGCCGCCAGCACATTACGCGATCTCAACAATCCTGACCGGGTGGTGGTATTAAATTCCCCGGCGGGCCGCTGTTTGTTGTTATTAATAGAAAGAGTCGGAAGTATTGTGACTCAACAGGAGTGCATGGATATTGTCTGGCAGCGCCGCGGGATGCTGGTTTCGCCTAATACCTATTACCAGAACATTTCTATTCTGCGCAAAGGTCTGAAGAAGGTGGGTTTCGAAACCGATCCAATTGTCACTATCCCGCGCATTGGACTCACGCTCGCAAGCGATACGCAAATCACCATTAAAGAGACGCAGCCGCAGGCTGAAGAGGAAGAACGTGCTGCTCCGGATGTCTGCGAAGAGGCTGTCGCCCCGACGGTCTCGAGACGCCGCTTCTGGCTGCCGGGCGCGCTGGTGCTATTGCTGATGCTGGCTGGCGTGAGCGTTATCAGCCATAACCTGCTGCATGACAGCTATTTCGTAGACGGGTACCGCTTTGCGATGAAGATGGGCGAGTGTCAGCTCTATTTTTCTCGCGATATTGAAACGCAACGCGATAGGGATAAAGCCCTGGCCTATGCCACCCCGTTTAAAGACCAGTGCGCGAACTATCCTTGGGTGTACGTCAGCGGATACATCCTGCTGCCTCGCGCGTCGGTCATTCGCTGTGACAGACCGATGACGGAACCCAACCGCTGTATGTCCGATTATTTTATAGAGGATCGCTAGTATGGTTCGCTACCGTCAAACGCTAGTTGCGCTCTGCCTGTGCCTGTTGATGGGGGCTGTCGTGGCGGCGTATTACCTCTGGCATCGCCATTACATCCAGCCCTTTTCCTGCCAGGCGAACTTTATTCAGCATCACCGTGATGAAACGCTCTCTCTGTGGCTGAATTACACCGTGGAAGGCAACAGTGGAATACTCAGTATGAATGGCCGGTTGAAAAGCGATCCCACGAAGACCCTGAATCGCAAAGTTTTCTTTCAGATTGAGCGCAAAGACAGCGTCTATAATCTGACGTCTATACGCAATATGAAATTTCCGGACGACAACATCGCCGACAGCTGGCTGGAGAAGTACGAACCCTTATTTTTTATCTATCCGAATAAGAATATTTATATGCGAATTAAGAAACAGCAGAATGAGAATTATTTATTTATTCTGGGAACGCTGCCGACCTATGTGTGCCACACGTCAAAAAACGGATAGCGACAGGGAAAAATATTTTTAAGTTTTTGCGACCATCATTTATGCTTGATTTAACAGCCAGGACCTATCTTAGGAAAATATAACAGCAACAATAATGTTGCGATAATGTAATACTCTTCGGCAAGTTAATGAAAAATTTAATTGATGATAGCGTCAGAATGACGCCTGCGCGGAAAAAATCCCTGCATATGGGGTTACTCCTGTGGCCTCATTTCTCGCTTTTCGCATATTCAGGATTGATAGAGGCGTTACGTATTGCTTCCAGCGTCCAGAAGCGTAGCCAGAAAATACGCTTTAAACTCAGTCTGATAAGCACTTACCCCGACTTACCGGTAGTGAGCAGCTCTGGGCTCAGCGTGCGGCCCGAGGCCGCCCATGCACCGCCCGGCGACTTCGACTATATTGCGGCGATCGGCGGAAGTCTTGATCATCTTCACCTGGGACACCGTGGCGACAGAGCGTTTCTCACGGATGCTCATCACAACAACGTTCCCCTGATTGGTATTGGTACCGGCAGCTTTATTCTGGCGGAGGAAGGCTTACTGAACGAGCGCCGCGCCTCGATTCATCCGCATCACCATGACGTTTTCACGCAACGTTTTCCGCAGGTTTATGCTGAGCAAAGCCTCGATTTTATCGACGAAGGCGATGTGCTGACCTGCCCGGGGGGGATCTCAACGCTCACCCTGATAACGGCACTGATCCGCGCCCACGGGGGAGACGACATTGCGGCCACCACCTCCCGGCGGCTGTCCCTTCCTCCGCATGATGCCGCCACGCCGCGGCCCGCGAATATAGCCATGATCCCTGATTCGCGCCTGCGCAGGGCGGTGACGATCGTCGAACAGTATCTGACTCACCCGCTCAGCGCCGCCAGGCTCGCTCAGGACGTTAAGCTGAGCGAACGTCAGCTTAATCGCCTGTTTCACGCCGAGTTTGGCAAAACTGCGCGGGAGTTTATTCGCAGCGCCAGGCTGCGCTATGCCTGCTGGCTGCTGAAAAACTCTCAGCAAAGCGTTACGGATATCGCGCGACGGATGCGGTTTAGCGACTGCGCCCACTTTATTCGTCATTTTCAGAGCGAGTACGGCTGCACGCCGGGGGTATGGCGCATGTCGCAGAACTGATGCACCTATTTCGTGCTTTCTTCGTAGGGTTTTACTGGCTCGCCTGGATAGACTTCCGTTAAAAGCCTAACGGAGGGAAGACGACATGAACTGGCAGCCTTTTCGCGGCGATGCACCGGAAAATATGACGATTTTCAGCGCGTCATTTCCCGACGTCAGCGACCAGTGGCCGATGAAAGACGACGCTGCCCGCGAGATCGCCTCCCTTGACCGCGCCCTGAAAGCCGAGCCAGCGCTCCGGCCCCCGAGGGTGGAATACGACGAAGGGGGGCAGGCCGTGCTGGTTCCCCAGAACCGCTATTCCGAACAGGCCTTCCGTAACCGTCCGGCGCTCACTGCGTGGCGAACCCGGCTGGTGCCCTCCGCGCTGGCGCTGTTTGTGGTGCAAAATCCGCTGGAGGACCGCCTGCCCGACGGCACGAAAATGGACAGCGACAGCCGCCAGTGGTTTATCCACGCTAACGATGCGATTGGCGTGCGTTCCCGCGCCCGGGTGCTGGCCGCGCTGGTGGATAAGTACATTCATAATGAAAGCGAGAATAACTGGGTCAGCCTGGCGAGCGGTGCCGCCATCCCGGTGCTGGAGGCGCTGCGCGAAGCAAAGCTCGACGGCCAGCGGGTGTATCTCACGCTGGTGGACAAAGATCCGGTGGCGCTCAGCTGGGCGGAAACCATGGCGGCGCAGGAAGGGATTGTGGTGGGCGAACAGCTGACGCTTCTCAGGCGCAACCTGCTCCATACGCTGGTACGTAACGAGGACCTGCTGCTGGAGCTGGGCGAGCATCAGGCCGAACTGGTCGACGCGCTGGGGATATTTGAATACTTCAACGACGTCGATGCGGTGACTTTCCTCCAGCGCGCGCTGCGGCTGGTCAAGCCAGGCGGGGCGGTAATTGTGTCGAACATGCTGACCAGCAGCCCGCAAATTGACTTTGTGCTGCGGGGGATCGGCTGGGAAGATATTTACCCGAGGTCGTTACAGCAGCTGCAGGATATCCACCTCGCGGCAGGCGTGCCGGTGGAAAACGTCACCGTGGTGGTGCCGAAGGACGGGGTGTACGCGGTGATGGAGATTAGAGTAGGGGATGAAAAACCGCACAGTCAGTTCCCTCTCCCTGAGGGAGAGGGTTAGGGTGAGGGGGGGACAGGGCGCTACAATATTTACCGTTCCTCAGCTGTTCGGTTTAACCGAACAACTGCCATGAAGGATTAGCTGGTTTCTTTATTCTCACTGTCTGCTGGGGATTCTTGCTTTTCATGCTCTATCTGCTGACCCGTCTCCTGAACCAACTTCCGGGCCATTTCCCTGATTCGCACTCGACTTTCACAGGTACGAGAGTTTATAACTTCATTTAAGGTCTTCAGTTTATTGCCTCCATGCTTCTGGATACTTGATTTAATCGCCGCGCTCTATAATGATCCCCCCATGAAAATAGAAACCGCACTCCCCTCACACTTCGAACGTCTGGTCGCGATCTGGGAATCCTCCGTCCGCGCCACCCATCACTTTTTACAGGAAAGCGATATTGCGGCGCTGCGCCCGCTATTGCTCAACGCCTATCTGCCAAACCTTAAGGTCGTGATCGCTCGCGATGACGCAGGCGTTATTCACGGCTTTTTAGGCGTGGATGAAAACCGCATTGAAATGCTGTTTGCTGACGACGCGAGCCGCGGGAAGGGCGTCGGGAAATTGCTGTTGCAACACGCCATCGAAGAGTTTGGCGCGAAC
Organism: Enterobacter sp. Taxon_8; assembly: GCF_058354585.1. Lineage (NCBI taxonomy): Bacteria > Pseudomonadati > Pseudomonadota > Gammaproteobacteria > Enterobacterales > Enterobacteriaceae > Enterobacter > Enterobacter sp. Taxon_8. The sequence continues at coordinate 84,040 of NZ_CM177989.1, forward strand.
GAGGTGGACGTGAATGAGCAGAACCCGCAGGGCGTGGGATTTTATCGCCATATGGGGTTTGAGCAGGTCGGACGCTCGGAAGTGGACGGGCAGGGGAATCCGTTTCCGTTGCTGCATATGCGGTTGGGTGGGCAGGTTTAACGCCCTCTCCCTCTGGAGAGGGAGTCTGCAAGCTAGTTACTGGTAATTTGCCCGATGATTACGCCACGCACTTTTTCGCCATCGAAGTAATAAGAGACCGTATTACTCTGGATGAATCCATTCTGTACTGGCGTCTCCTGATAAAAAAGCATCGCTTTCTTTTTGGCGATCTCTTTCTTGCCAAACAATGCGACTAAATTGCCATGCGTCGCATTTAATAATGGAACATTAGCGACCGAGACTCTGACAGGTTCCGTTGTTTTAGCACACTCGTTATGGATGCCATCTTTGGCTATAATTAGCGCAGTTAACAATCCTGCACCCATTTCGTTATCCGAGATGAACCAGTAATTTGTGCCATCGTTGTCATGAAGGCAGACCCAACGAGCGGAACTGTCTTTGTTGACTGGTGTGCTGGTGATATCTGACAGGTGAGTAACCTCCATTTGCACGGTTTTCTTACCGATGGTGATGATTGGAGTAAGGGGCATCGTTGTTGAAATTTCCGTCAGCGAGCCGCCGTCTTCATCGTAATATCGGGTCGCGAAGCCGGTCATTTCCGTCGCTGAGACGTGCGAACTGACTGCAACGAGTAATGGCAATAAACAAAATAAATGCTTCATTTGACAATCAATACCGTATCGTTGCTTTTCCAGATACTTCTTCTTGCACTCAGGGGAGCAATGATGCAGCCCTCTGAAGAGTCGTCGGGGTGCAAACTGCTTTTACCATGTATTTTAAATGAGTCTCTACCACACATATCATTTGTCGAGTAGGGCGTGAGGCTGAGAGTATATTTCCCAGTATGGGCTGAATTATGAGGGGACCCAATAGTGTAGGTACCTCGTGGCAGCGGTCCGCTGTTTTTTACACATTCTTGTGACGGATCGTTTTTGTAACCACTTGCTCCTGCGTAATCTGCATCAAATTGGTAGACACCATCCAGATAAAACTTATGCTCTTTTACATCATATTCCCAGGACATACTTTCTCCTTAAGCGCGCACTTTCCAGGTATCAGAGTGAATGATGTTTCCATCAATGTAGTGCCATATGATTTTTTCATATGTCAGATCTACATATTCATGGTGTGTATAGTGTTCGTTTTGCGGGTGTTTAATGTCAAACATGATAGGTTCAATTTGAACAACTCTTGCGTTTTCTAAAGTTGTCTTAAAGTAAGCCTCTTCAAGTCCGTTATAGTTGATCCTGTAAAATATAAACTCTGCTTTTTTTAGTGTTTGTCCAGTGCACAAGGCTTTGTATAGATAAGAGGATGATGAATCAATCTCTTTCATGAATGCATAGGTACTACAAATGCGTTTTGCTGTGATTTTTCCGGAGGATTTATCTATAGGTTGTTCTATTGAATGCATAAATTCAATCACTTCTATTGAACCCTCGCGATCTTTAATATCGACAGATCCATTAATCCTACGGCCTGAATCATCCTCGAGCCATAAGTAAACAGGTATAGCCATCTCAATCTCCTTTTATAGACTGAGGGAAACTACTCTTTATTATGGATTTAAATTGTGACTTTCATTTCAAAATAGAAAAACAAATGAAATTTGTGGATTAACTGAATATTGCTCTTTGCGAAGTATTAGTTTCGCGGATAGATGTTTAAAAGATATAGCGTTGAGTTATGGCTTCATTACCATCATAATAAAAATGATAAATTAAAATAGTATAACTTATTGAAATGATGAATGTCATCAAATGTTGAACTTGTAAGTCAGCATTACATGTTGGGTTCGATTGCTTTTTGGATGTTATGTAAGAAATCTGGCATTCCATATTTTTTATGTTGGCTGCATGCTCAGCAGCCAACTAGATAACAGCTGGAACGGTTATGATAATTGCAGGCTCGCCAGCGTGCTCTCGATCTGGCATAACTTTGCTTTAGTGCGTTTGTAATCGTCCAGAATCCTTTGCTCCTGCTCGTTATACGCCACCAGAACGATGCACCCTTTCATCACCTTTACCGTGACCTGCTGTCCAGTGTCAAAACCTGCTGCGCGCAGCCACTTGCCGGAAAGAATGATTTTCGGCGTGGATTTGTCGAAAACATTCGGGCGGTATCCCACAATTAACGAACGCTCGGTTCCGGATTGGTCGGTGTCTGGGGTAGAATGCGAATCAGCCATAATCAACTCCTTGATAGTTGGTGAGGTTAGCTCTCGTCCGGTATTGCGAGTACCTGGCGAGGGCGTTTCAATTTGAGGATTTCGTATGCTAAGGTACGTACCTCATTGGAGATATCTTGCTCTTGTAGGTACGTACATGTCAACAGCTAAACGCGACCCTAACAAATCTAAATCCGGAAAAGCACCGACTTTTCAGATTCGTATTACGCCTGAGTTGAAGGCGCAGTTTGAGGCTGCGGCTAAGATGGAAGGGATGAGTTTAGGGAATTGGTTGAAGTCCTTGGGAAGGAATGAGCTAATAAGGCTTGGAATAAATATTAGTGAGAAAGCTGAATAAAAGGCCCAAACAATTAGGGCCTAAAAATTATTGTTCTTTAGTAATTTTTGGGTTTATCCAATTCCATTTTATGTTCGTGATTTCTTCTTTTTTTGCAACCTGTGCATCTAGGAATTCAGATAAGCTTTTCATATTAAATTTTAATAAATCAATTTCTGTTTGGTTAAGACTGAAACTAAATGTGTTTCCTTCAAAACTGAATCTATCAGGAGATTTAGCTTGGAGACTAACAGTATACTTTCCTTTCTTCCACCAGAAAAAATTCTCTCTATAAGCTATGATGTTATGTAGTTGAGGTGAAGCAAGGGCTTCCGCAGTGATGTTGCTGGTGTTTCGATTAGCCAAAAAACTTACATGTGCATTTAATTCATTGAGTAATATTGTATCTTGAGCATGGTATTTTGGTTCTTGAAATTTTATGAACTTTTCTGTAAGTAAATCTTGGAAAAGCTTTAGCGCAATTGGTGGCTGATCTTTAGATATGACTTGTTTGTTTCCATTTTGGTCGCTAATTTCGCTATGGATCTCAGTTATTCCAGCCCATTTTAAATGGTGAACATCCCCGTCCGAATGCTTAATTTGGAGAGAAATCTCTTCTAGCAAGAGGGATTTTTTCTCTGTCAACATACCCATTCGAATATTAAGTATCGGGCCGAAAGAAGTATAACTAATTTCAGCGGTATTATTGAAAAATACCCTAAGCTTTGGTTTTGTAATGTATTTGTAGAAAATGTTAAGAAGTTGAGGAAGCCATGCCGCTGCACCTATGTATGCAGCAATCTCTCCAGGTGTCATACATCCTCTCTTTTTTCATTGGAAATTAGAATTTTACTCATCTTTATTTTTACCTAAATATTCTAGTTAGGTAAAAATAATAATGGGAAAAGAATGAAAAAATATAGGTTCAAATTACCCTAACTAGTGCGGTTTTTGAAGAACTTTTGGCGGAAGATCACAGGAGTCGAACCTGCCCGGGAACGCTGGCGTCCCCAACTGGATTTGAAGTCCAGCCACCTCACCGGAGATGACGATCTTCCGCGCCTCGATTGCTACATGGAGGCGGGGCGCATTATAGCTACTTTCAGGCATTTACCACATACCCCACACCACTTTTTTCACCTCTCTTTTGACCTGTCCCCCCCTGTTTCAGCTAATTCCTAAGAAAATCCTCAGGTTAGCCTTTTGTGCTCTTCGACATTTACCGCGATCACAAAAAACAAGAAACGTAATCTGCTAACCAGAAAACGCAATACCCGCTCCTGAAACAATGGTTTAAAACTCTGTAACCGGTCTCAGCGCCCCCTACAGCGTGAAGGATAAAAAAAGATGAGCGAAGTATTGTCAGTAAAAGAGAAGATTGGCTACGGCATGGGAGACGCCGCCAGCCACATCATTTTTGATAACGTCATGTTGTACATGATGTTTTTCTATACCGATATTTTCGGCATTCCCGCCGGGTTTGTCGGCACCATGTTCCTGCTGGCGCGCGCGCTGGATGCGATCTCCGACCCGTGCATGGGGCTGATTGCCGACCGCACCCGCAGCCGCTGGGGCAAGTTCCGTCCGTGGATTTTGTTTGGCGCGATCCCGTTCGGCATCGTCTGCGTGCTGGCCTACACCACTCCGGACCTCAGCCTCAACGGCAAAATGGTTTACGCCGCCGTTACCTACACCCTGCTGACCCTGCTCTATACCGTAGTGAACATCCCGTACTGCGCGCTGGGCGGCGTGATCACCAACGACCCGACGCAGCGTATCTCCCTTCAGTCCTGGCGCTTTGTGCTGGCGACCGCGGGCGGCATGCTCTCCACGGTGCTGATGATGCCGCTGGTGAAGCTGATTGGCGGCGACGATAAGGCGTTCGGCTTCCAGGGCGGGATCGCCGTGCTGTCGGTGGTCGCGTTCCTGATGCTGGCGTTCTGCTTCTTCACCACCAAAGAGCGCATCCAGGTGCCGCCGAGCACTACCTCCATGCGGGAAGACCTGCGCGACATCTGGCACAACGACCAGTGGCGCATCGTGGGCGTGCTGACCATCCTCAACATCCTTGCCGTCTGCGTGCGCGGCGGCGCGATGATGTACTACTGCACCTGGATCATGGGCTCGCCGGAGGTGTTCGTCGCCTTCCTCACCACCTACTGCGTCGGCAACCTGATCGGCTCCGCGCTGGCGAAACCGCTCACCGACTGGAAGTGCAAGGTCAGCATCTTCTGGTGGACCAACGCCGCGCTGGCGGTGGTCAGCGCGGCGATGTTCTTCGTGCCGATGTACGCCACGGTGCTGATGTTCGCCTTTATCTTCGTCATCGGCGTGCTGCACCAGCTGGTGACGCCGATTCAGTGGGTGATGATGTCCGATACCGTCGACTACGGCGAGTGGACCAACGGCAAACGCCTGACCGGCATCAGCTTTGCGGGCACCCTGTTCGTGCTGAAGCTCGGCCTGGCGCTGGGCGGAGCGATGATCGGCTGGATGCTGGCTGGCGGCGGCTACGACGCGGCAGCCAAAACCCAGAACAGCGCGACCATCAGCATCATTATCGGCCTGTTTACCCTGGCCCCGGCGGTCTGCTACGTGCTGAGCGCCATCATCGCCAAACGCTACTACACGCTGAAAACCCCCTTCCTGACCAAAATCCTGGGCGAGCTGGCGCAGGGCGCGCGCCGCAACCAGCAGGAGTTTGAAAACCTGCCGGTCAGTAAAGAATTACAGAACTAAGAGGACGAAAGCATGAAAATCAGTGATGGAAACTGGCTTATTCAACCGGGCCTGAACGTGACGTATCCGGTTCAGGTGTTCGACGTGGAGCAGCAGGGCAACGACCTGGTGGTGTTTGTTGCGCCGCGCGACGTGCGCGAGCGTACCTGGCAGCTCGACACGTTGATGTTCACGGTGCGCCTGTTTGCCCCGCAGGAAGGGATTATCGGGGTGCGCATCGAACATTTCCAGGGCGCGCTGAACAACGGCCCGCACTATCCGCTGAACGTTCTGAAAGACGTGAAGGTAGAGATTGAAAACAACGCCGATTTTGCCGAGCTTAAAAGCGGAAGCGTCAGCGCGCGCGTCACCAAAGGTGAGTTCTGGGCGCTGGATTTCCTGCGCAACGGCCAGCGCATTACCGGCAGCCAGCTGAAAAACAACGGCTACGTGCAGGACAGCAACACCGATCGCAATTACGTGTTCGAACGTCTGGATCTGGGCGTGGGCGAAACGGTCTACGGCCTGGGCGAGCGCTTTACCGCGCTGGTGCGCAACGGCCAGACGGTCGAAACCTGGAACCGCGACGGCGGCACCAGCACCGAGCAGTCCTACAAAAATATCCCGTTCTACCTGACCAACCGCGGCTACGGCGTGCTGGTGAATCATCCCGAGAACGTCTCGTTTGAAGTTGGCTCCGAGAAGGTCTCCAAAGTGCAGTTCAGCGTGGAGGGGGAATATCTCGAGTACTTCGTGATCGACGGCCCGACGCCAAAAGAGGTATTAAACCGCTATACGCAGTTCACCGGGCGTCCGGCGCTGCCGCCTGCGTGGTCGTTCGGCCTGTGGCTGACCACCTCGTTCACCACCAACTACGACGAAGCGACGGTGAACAGCTTTATCGACGGCATGGCCGAGCGCGATCTGCCGCTGCACGTGTTCCACTTCGACTGCTTCTGGATGAAGGCCTTCCAGTGGTGCGACTTCGAGTGGGACCCGGTGACCTTCCCGGATCCGGAAGGGATGATCCGCCGCCTGAAAGAGAAAGGGCTGAAGGTCTGCGTGTGGATCAACCCGTACATCGGCCAGAAATCCCCCATCTTCCGGGAGCTGAAAGAGAAGGGCTACCTGCTCAGGCGCCCGGACGGCTCCCTGTGGCAGTGGGACAAATGGCAGCCGGGGCTGGCGATTTATGACTTCACCAATCCGGACGCGTGCCGGTGGTATGCCGACAGGCTGAAAGGCCTGGTGGAGATCGGCGTCGACTGCTTCAAGACCGACTTCGGCGAGCGTATCCCGACCGACGTGCAGTGGTTCGACGGGTCCGATCCGCAGAAGATGCACAACCACTACGCCTACATCTACAACGAACTGGTGTGGAACGTGTTGAAAGAGACGGTGAGTGAAGAAGAGGCGGTGCTGTTTGCACGCTCCGCGTCCGTGGGTGCGCAACAGTTCCCGGTTCACTGGGGCGGCGACTGCTACGCCAACTATGAGTCGATGGCCGAAAGCCTGCGCGGCGGGCTGTCGATTGGTCTGTCCGGCTTTGGGTTCTGGAGCCACGATATCGGCGGGTTCGAAAACACCGCCCCGGCGCACGTCTACAAGCGCTGGTGCGCGTTCGGGCTGTTCTCCAGCCACAGCCGCCTGCACGGCAGCAAATCCTACCGCGTGCCGTGGGCATACGATGACGAGTCCTGCGACGTGGTGCGCCACTTCACCCAGCTGAAGTGCCAGCTGATGCCGTACCTGTATCGTCAGGCGGCGCTGGCCCGCGAGTTCGGCACGCCGATGCTGCGCGCGATGATGCTGGAATTTCCGGACGATCCGGCGTGCGATTACCTCGACCGCCAGTACATGCTGGGGGATTCGGTGATGGTCGCGCCGGTGTTCTCCGAGGCGGGCGACGTGCAGTTCTACCTGCCGGAAGGACGCTGGACGCACCTGTGGCACAACGACGAAATTCAGGGCAGCCGCTGGCATAAGCAGCAGCACGGTTTCATGAGCCTGCCGGTCTACGTGCGCGACAACACGCTGCTTGCGCTAGGCAACAATAACCAGAAGCCGGACTATGCGTGGCACGAGGGAACGGCCTTCCAGCTGTTTAACCTGGACGATGGCGCAACGGCGGTGAGCGAAGTGCCTGTGGCGGACGGCTCCGTGGCGTTTACGCTGAAGGCGTCACGTCGGGGCGACATCGTGACCTTTACCGGCGCGGGAGACGCGCAAAACTGGTCGGTGTGCTTGCGCAACGTGCAGAAGGTGAGCGGCGTGAAGGGCGGTTCGCATGCGGGCAGCGAGTGGGGCGTGGTGGTGAAAGCGGAGGGCGATGAGGTGGTTGTTCACCTTTAATTCCCCTCACCCTAACCCTCTCCCCAAAGGGGCGAGGGAATGGTTTGCTCCCTCTCCCTTTCAGGGAGAGGGCTGGGGTGAGGGTGGTGTTGAAACCACCCCGCCCGTCATCGTCTGCTGCACCTGCTGCTTATCCATATTAACCGCGCTCAGCTTCCCATTCACCGTCGGCTTCAGCGGGGCATTCGCCTGCACGCTGCCGCTGGCGGTGAGCTGAATATTGCCGTCGCCCGTAATCGGCAGAGCAGGCCAGCCCCACTGCTGCAGTACGTTGAGCGGTACGCCGCGCCCGTTCAGGCTTACCGTGGTCTGCCGCTGCGGGAGTTGTGAAACGGTCGCCGTGGCTTCCAGAATGCCTTTTTCGGTAAACGCGCTCAGGTCGGTAATGTTCACCGTGGCGGCGTTGGCATTCAGCGCCAGCGACGGGCGGCGCACGTCGACGCGGTTAAAGGTCGCCGCCGCGCCGTTCAGGGTTGCGCTCCCGCCCCAGACGCCCCACTGGCGATCTTTCACCAGCTGCAGGTTTGCGCCATAGCCGTCCAGAGAGGTGATCTGCCAGGGGAAGGCGGGATCGATGTCGATCACCAGGTTACGGCTCAGGCCGAATTTTTGCAGCGTGACGCTGTTCAGCCATTCCGGCAGAGGCTCCATCCACAATGTTTTCCAGTTCTGCGGCAGGGTGTACTCCAGTCCAGCGATGGCAACATCGTCCAGAACCAGCGCTTTACCGTCGCGTAGCCAGTTGCCCGAGGTGCGTACCATGCCGCCCTCCCAGCGGGAGGTGAACTGACGCAGCGCCATGCCCTGCGGGGAAAACTCCGCATTCAGGATCGGGTCGAAAAGATGCAGCGAGCCGTAGATAAACTCGCTGGCGTTCATGGACAGACGACCTTCCTGGCTCTGCCAGTCACCTTTGCTCAGAGTCAGGTTGCGCAGGCTTAAGTCGAGATCGGTCACAGCCCAGTCCGGGCCCTGAAGCCGGGCGTCGGTCACGTCCAGACGACCAATCTGCAAAGAGGGAATGGTGCCCAGCGGCGCGAAGAACGCCGTCAGCGTTTTATCGCTCTGCAGGCGGATCTCGTTGAGGCGCATGGTGTCGATAATCCAGCTCCCGTCGGCGTTGCGCAGGGCGGAGCCGGTGAGTGAGCCACGAGCCATGTCGGCGCCAATCGTTTTCAGCACCACCTCCTTGCCGTTAAGCTGGCCCTCGATTAGCACGTTGGTGGCCGGTACGCCGTTCAGGGTCAGCGAGCCCGCGCTCATCTGAATCTGCGCGTTGTTCCCCAGCACGTTGCCCGCTTCCGGCTGCCACGGGCTGACGCCGCCCGTGACCTTCTGCGCGCTCAAATCCCATTCGGTATTCGGGCTGTTAAACGCCATGTTGTTAAGCTGCAGGCGATCCGCCTGGAAAGGCAGCGGCGCCGTCTGCGGCGAGAGATTCAGCGTGCCGTCGAAGAGGGTGATGGTGTCCATGTGCAGCGGATCGGTTATCTGACGGCTGCTCAGGCCAATATCGACTTTTTTGGCTACCAGCGTGGCGGGTTTACCGTCCCGACCGAAGGTGACGTTTTCCAGAATAATGTGGGAAGGCGACGAAAAGCGGTGATTCATCTTGTCGAAACTGAGTTCGTAGTCGGTATTCACCGTTACCCAGCTGCTGACCTGAGACGCGCCCCAGCGGGTCTGGAGCAGAATGTAGAACGCCAGCAGCACAATGAGCAGGGCTACAAGAAGATAGATGAGGAGCTTTCCAATAAATTTCATGGTCTTCCATCCCGCAAAACGCACATAAGGGAGTTATGCACGATTTATGCGCAATCCTCAAGGCGGGAATGGTGTAATTCGATGTCACGGCAGGCATTGACTGCCTGCCGTGAGAGAAATCAATTTTTCTCAGGCGGGAAAACGAGGTTCAGCACGATAGCGGTGATACCGCCCGCAGCAATGCCGGAAGAGAGCAGGTTTTTCACCCAGTCAGGGGCGAACTGCAGGATCAGCGGCTGCTGGGAAACGCCCAGACCAACGGCCAGCGACAGCGCGATAATCATGATCGCGCGGCGGTTCAGTGGTTCGCGGGAGACGATACGCACGCCGGAAGCTGCGATAGTCCCGAACATTACCAGCGTTGCGCCGCCCAGCACCGGCTCAGGGATGTGCTGCACAAAGCCGCTTACCGCCGGGAACAGGCCGAGGACGATCAGCATCAGCGCTACTACAAAACCGACGTAGCGGCTGGCCACGCCGGTCAGCTGGATGACGCCGTTGTTTTGACCGAAGCAGGAGTTCGGGAAGGTGTTGAATACCGCAGAGACAAACGAGTTCAGACCGTTCGCCAGAACGCCGCCTTTCAGTCGCTTCATGTACAGCGGGCCGGACACCGGCTGCTCGGAGACGTCTGAGGTAGCGGTGATGTCGCCGATGGTTTCCAGAGAGGTGATCATAAAGACCAGCATCAGCGGCAGGAGCAGACCCCAGTCAATGCCCAGACCGTAGTACAAAGGCGTGGGGACGACGATCAGCGCGCTGTTGGTCGGCGCGGTGTTCTCCGGCAGCATGCCCAGCGCCCACGCCAGCAGATAACCCGCCGCCATGGCGATCACCAGGGAGGCGACGCGCAGGTAAGGGTTACGCTGACGGTTAAGCAGAATAATGATCGCCAGCACGACGCCTGCCAGCAGCAGGTTTTTCGGCGCGCCGAAGGTATGGTCGCTCATCGCGGCATAGCCGCCGCCGATGGAGGTAAGGCCCACCTGAATCAGCGACAGGCCGATAATCATCACGACGACGCCGGAAACCAGCGGGGTGATAACGCGGCGAGCCAGATGCAGAACGCGGGAGATCACCATCTCCGTACAGCTGGCCAGCATCAGCGTGCCGAACAGCGCCGCCATCATGGTCGGAACATCCGCACCGCCGGTTTTCAGGGCCGTACCGCCCATGATCAGCGGTGCCACGAAGTTAAAGCTTGTGCCCTGAATCGACAACAAACCCGACCCCACCGGACCCCACGCTTTAATTTGAATAATCGAGGCCACGCCGGAGGCGAAAAGAGACATGCTGATAATGTGCTGCGTGTCCTGCGCCGGTAAGCCGAGCGCCTGGCAAATCAGCAGCGCCGGAGTGATCACCGCAACAAACATAGCCAGAAGATGCTGGCAGGCAGCGAAAAGCGTTTGCGGCAGCGGCGGGCGGTCTTCAAGGCGGTAAATCAGTTCGCTATTTTGCTTCGGCGCAATCGGTTGCGCATCAGGCGACTCTATGGTGTTAACGGACATCGGCGGCAATCCCACGGTGGAAAAGCGGGCATTTTATCTGACCACCTGGTAAAAGCAAACGATTGCCAGCAAAAAAAGGCAAGAAATTCTGCCGCTGTGAGCAGGTTTTCTACAACGCATCGGGAAAAAAAATTACACTTTTTGCGCCGGGGGCTCATGAAGAGCGCAAACCGGCCCAGGATAACGCCGCGTGTGTATGGAACACGCGCAAAAAAGGAGCCTTCTATGATTCATCTCGATACGTTGTCGACCCTTGTTGCCGCAACGCTGGTCTTACTGCTTGGTCGTAAGCTGGTACATAGCGTTTCCCTTCTGAAAAAGTACACCATTCCTGAACCCGTCGCCGGCGGCCTGCTGGTAGCGCTGGCCCTGCTGGTGCTGAAAAAAAGCCTGGGCTGGGAAATCGATTTTGATATGTCCCTGAAAGACCCGCTGATGCTGGCCTTCTTTGCCACCATTGGCCTGAATGCCAACCTGGCGAGCCTGCGCTCGGGCGGTAAGGTGCTCGGCGTATTCCTGATTGTGGTGGTGGGGCTGCTGCTGATGCAAAACGCCATTGGCATCGGCATGGCGACGCTGCTGGGGCTGGATCCGCTGATGGGGCTGCTGGCGGGGTCGATTACCCTTTCGGGCGGTCACGGAACCGGGGCCGCGTGGAGCAAGCTATTCATCGAACGCTACGGCTTTGAAAACGCGACGGAAGTAGCGATGGCCTGTGCCACCTTTGGCCTGGTGCTGGGTGGCCTGATTGGCGGCCCGGTGGCGCGTTATCTTGTGAAGCACTCTACCACGCCGGACGGCAGGCCGGACGATGAGCTGGTGCCTACCGCCTTTGAAAAGCCGGACGTTGGGCGCAGTATCACCTCGCTGGTGCTGATTGAAACCATCGCGACGATCGCCATCTGCCTGACCGTGGGCAAAGTGGTTGCGCAATGGCTGGCGGGCTCAGCGTTTGAGCTGCCGACGTTTGTTTGCGTGCTGTTTATCGGGGTGATCCTGAGCAACGGTCTGGCGCTGATGGGCTTCTACCGCGTGTTTGAAAGGGCGGTGTCGGTGCTCGGCAACGTCTGCCTGTCGCTGTTCCTGGCGATGGCGCTAATGAGCCTCAAGCTGTGGGAGCTGGCCTCGCTGGCGCTGCCGATGGTGGCGATTCTGGCAGTGCAAACCCTGTTTATGGCGCTGTACGCTATGTTCGTCACCTGGCGCATGATGGGCAAAAACTACGATGCGGCGGTGCTGGCGGCGGGTCACTGCGGGTTTGGTCTGGGGGCAACCCCAACGGCTATCGCTAACATGCAGGCGATCACAGAACGGTTCGGGCCATCGCACATGGCGTTTCTGGTGGTCCCGATGGTCGGGGCGTTCTTTATTGATATCGTCAACGCGCTGGTGATCAAGCTATACCTGATGCTGCCGATGTTTGCGTGAAATCAGGCGTTGGAATACCGCTCGGTTTCCGGCATCCAGCGCTCAATTAACGCTGCCGCCTGTTCGGGGTAGCGTTCATGAATGTGGCGCGCAAGGCGCTGAACTTCCGGGATCATAGCCTGATCGCGCAGCAAATCCGCCACTTTGAATTCCGCGTTCCCCGTCTGGCGCGTGCCCAGCAGTTCGCCCGGGCCGCGGATCTCCAGGTCTTTTTGCGCAATCACAAAACCGTCGTTGCTGTCGCGCAGCACCTGCAACCGCATCTGGGCGGTTTTCGAGAGCGGGGCTTTGTAGAGCAGGACGCAGTGGGAGGCTACCGCGCCGCGGCCAACGCGCCCGCGCAGTTGGTGGAGCTGGGCAAGGCCCAGGCGCTCCGGGTTTTCGATAATCATCAGGCTGGAGTTCGGGACGTCCACGCCCACTTCAATGACCGTCGTGGCGACCAGCAAATGCAGCTCGCCCTGCTTAAACGACTGCATCACCGACTGTTTTTCAGCGGGCTTCATGCGTCCGTGAACCAGACCCACGTTCAGCTCCGGCAGCGCCAGCTTGAGTTCTTCCCACGTGGCTTCGGCAGCCTGCGCTTCCAGCAGTTCAGACTCCTCGATCAGCGTACAGACCCAGTAGGCCTGACGTCCTTCGTGGGTGCAGGCGTTGCGCACGCGGTCAATAATATCGCTGCGACGCGTGTCAGGAATCGCGACCGTCGTCACCGGCGTCCGCCCCGGCGGCAGTTCGTCGATAGTGGAGGTATCCAGATCGGCGTAGGCGGTCATTGCCAGGGTGCGCGGGATCGGCGTAGCGGTCATGATCAGCTGATGCGGGTGGAAGCCCTGTTGAAGGCCTTTTTCCCACAGCGCCAGACGCTGATGGACGCCAAAGCGGTGTTGTTCATCGATAATCACCAGCGCAAGGCCGCTGAACTGCACCTGCTCCTGGAAGATAGCGTGCGTGCCGACAATCATCTGCACCTGCCCGCTGGCGATGGCTTCCTGCTGCGCAAGTCGCGCTTTGCCTTTTTGCTTCCCGGCAAGCCAGCCCACTTCAATCCCCAGCGGCGCGAACCAGGCGCGGAAATTGTTGGCGTGCTGTTCAGCCAGCAGCTCGGTCGGCGCCATAAGCGCGACCTGTTTACCGTGGGCAATCGCGCGCAGGGCTGCCAGCGCGGCAACCAGCGTTTTACCGGACCCTACATCGCCCTGCACCAGGCGCATCATCGGCACGTCGAGCGCCATATCGCGTTCAATCTCAGCGGTGACGCGCGCCTGCGCGCCGGTGGGTTTAAACGGCAGAGAGGCCAGCAGCTTATCTTTGAGCGCATCATTCTGGCTTAAGGGCTGAGCGTGGAAGCGCTGCGCGCCCGCACGAAGCGCCAGCATGCTCAGGTTATGCGCCAGTAATTCCTCAAGGATAAGACGCTGTTGGGCGGGGTGTTTGCCGCTTTCTAAATCGCTGAGCTGCAGCGTTGGCGGCGGACGGTGCAGGGTTCGCAGCGCCTCGGGCAGGCTCATCATGCCCTGCGCCAGCTCGGGCGGCAGCAGCTCGGTAATGGCGCAGGTATCCAGCAGCTCCAGCGCCTGATCGGTGAGCTTACGCAGCGTCGCCTGCTTGATGCCTTCGGTCGTCGGGTAAACCGGGGTGAGCGTCTCCTGCAGCTCCGGCGTGCTGAGATCGCCCTGCACGCGGTACTCCGGGTGGATCATCTCTGCGCCGTATTTCCCGCGTTTGGCTTCACCATAGGCCAGCACCCTGCGGCCCGTCGCCAGGCTGTTTTTCATCGCCGCGCTGAAGTTGAAAAAACGCATGGTAAGAATGCCGGTGCCGTCGCTGATCTGGCAGGTCATCATCCGGCGTCCGCCGAAGGTGATATTGCAATTCAGTACTTCGCCTTCAACGGTGGCGTAAATGGCGGGAAGGAGATCGCCAATCTTATAGAGCTGGGTGCGGTCTTCGTAACGCAGGGGGAGGTGAAGCAGGAGATCCTGCACGGTGTGCAGGCCAATTTTCGCCAGCTTATTGCTTTGCGCCGCGCCCACGCCCGTCAGGCTGTTAAGCGGGATGGCATCCAGCAGGCGGCCTTTCATCGCTTACCCGGCGTACTGCATGGTGGCCCACCACTCGGCATCGGCTTCAATTTCGCCCTGCGCGTTGACGTGGGGGTAAGGCAATTTTTTCTGCTTCGCAACGCGAGCCAGCACCGGATAACCACCTTCAAACAGCAGGCGCTGCTGTTCATCTTCCGGCAGCATGCTGTTGCTGCGCTCGTACATCCCCGCGTTCTGACGCTGGCGCTGCGCTTCATAAAGAATGAGCGCGGACGCCACGGAGACGTTGAGAGACTGGACCATGCCGATCATCGGAATGATGATGTCCCGATCCGCCAGATCCAGCGCTTCCTGGGAGATCCCGGTTTTCTCCTGACCCATTAAAATGCAGGTCGGGCGGGTGTAGTCGATCTCGCGGAAATCTACGGCTTTAGCGGACAGGTTAGTGGCAAGGATCTGCATCCCGCGCCCTTTCAGGTGCGATACGGCTTCGCCAATGGTGTGATGATTTTTGACGGACACCCAGCTGTTGCTGCCTGCCGCCGCTGAGACCGTATTTCGCATACGGCCGTCCGGCCAGACGGTGTGCACTTCATGCACACCGACAGCATCTGCGGTACGGACGATGGCAGAGACGTTATGAGGTTTATGCACCTGCTCCATGCAGACCGTCAGGTCAGGCTGACGCCTGGCGAGCATTTCGCAGATACGTGCATAACGTTGTGAATTCATAAACCTAGTTTCGGTTTCGGGTGACTTTAATCACGTCCGGCATGACGCGGATCTTGCGCATAATATTCGCCAGATGTACGCGGTCGCGGGCGGTCAGACGAATAAAGGCGCTATAAACGCGGCCATCTTTTTCTTCCGTATTCAGACTCTGAATGTTGGAAGAGGCCGTGTTGATCGCTGCCGTCAGGTTCGCCAGGGCACCCTGGTGGTTGAACATATCCACCTTAATTTCGGTGATAAATTCCTGCGCGGTCTCTTTATCCCACTCGACCGCCATAAACTTCTCGGCTTCTTTCTGGTAGCCGCGAATGTTACGACAGGATTCATGGTGGATAACCAGCCCTTTGCCCGGGCTGACGTGCGCAATAATCGGGTCGCCAGGAATTGGGCGGCAACATTTTGCGAAGGTGATCAGTACCCCGTCCGCGCCTTTAATCGGCAAATGAGCATGGCCAGATGCGCCTGGAGCAGAAGGTGTCGCTTCGCCCTGCTGCAAGTTTTTCGCTACTACGACGCTCATGGCGTTGCCCAGACCAATTTCCGCCAGCAGATCGTCCAGAGACGTGAGCTTCATTCGGTCGAGTTCGCGCTGGATATGCTCCGGTGGGATCTCAGCCAGCTTACGGCTACCGCCCAACGCGTGGTTGAGCAGCCGACGTCCCAGACTGACGGAATCATCACGCTTGAGGTTTTTCAGCAGCTGGCGAATTTTGGCGCGTGCTTTGGAGCTTACGACAAAGTTCAACCAGGCCGCGTTCGGACGTGCGCCCGGCGCGGTAATAATTTCTACCGTCTGGCCGCTGGAGAGCGGCTGAGACAGCGGATAAGGCTGTCTGTCGACGCGCGCGCCGACGCAGGCATGCCCGATATCGGTATGCACGGCGTAAGCGAAGTCGACCGGCGTTGCGCCCGCAGGCAGTTCGACAATGCGACCTTCTGGGGTGAAAACGTAAATCTCATCCGGGAAGAGATCGGATTTAACGCTCTCGATAAATTCAAACGAGCTGCCCGCACTCTGCTGAAGTTCCAGCAGGCTCTGCATCCAGCGCTGGGCGCGGATTTGTGCGGTCGTACTGCTTTCGCCGCCGTGCTCTTTATAGGCCCAGTGTGCGGCTACACCCATCTCTGCCATCTGGTCCATGTCTTCGGTGCGAATTTGCACCTCAACAGGCACGCCGTGCGGCCCGATCATCGAGGTGTGCAAAGATTGATAGCCGTTCGCTTTTGGAATGGCGATATAATCTTTCATGCGCCCCGGACGCGGCTTGTAGAGGCTGTGCATCTGCCCCAGCACGCGATAACAGGTGTCCGAGTCATGGACGATCACGCGGAAGGCGTAGATATCCATGATCGAGTGAAAACGCTGCTCTTTGAGCACCATTTTGCAGTAGATGGAGTACAGGTGTTTCTCGCGACCGCTAACGCGGCACGGAATTCCCGCTTCCTGCAAGCGCCCTTCGATTTCAGAGAGGATTTTTTGAATCATCTCTTTACGGTTACCGCGTGCGGCTTTCACCACCTCTTTAATCACGCGATAGCGGTTCGGGTACAACGCTTCAAAACCCAGCTCTTCCAGCTCGGTTTTAATGTGGTGAATACCTAAACGGTGCGCCAGCGGGCTGTAAATTTCGAGGGTTTCACGGGCAATGCGGCGACGTTTATCCGGACGAAGTGAGCCCAGCGTGCGCATGTTGTGGGTACGGTCAGCGAGTTTGATGAGAATGACGCGGATATCCTGCACCATCGCCATAATCATCTTGCGGAAGTTTTCGGCTTGCGCCTCTTTCTTGTCGCGGAAATTCAGCTTATCAAGCTTAGAGACCCCTTCCACCAGTTCGGCAACGCTTTTGCCAAACAGCTGTTCCATGTCCTGATAAGTGGCAGGGGTATCTTCGATCACGTCATGCAGCAGAGCGGCCATCAGCGTTTCGTAGTCGAGTTTCATCTCGGCCAGAATACAGGCCACCGCTACCGGGTGCGTGATATAGGGTTCACCGCTTGAACGTGTCTGGCCCTCGTGAGCGTCACGTGCAACGAGATACGCCTGCTGAAGACGCTTAATCTGGTCTTCAGGCAGGTAGGTTTGAATCAGTTGATTCAGGCTTTCAAACAGATACAAGGGCGACCCGCAGGTTTAATTAACGACGACCTTCAGCAATAGCGGTTACGGCCTGCAGTTCTGCGGCTTCCTGCTCTTGCTGCTCCTGGCGCTCACGCACGTCGAGGATCTGGTTGTTGATCAGACCTTCTTCGATTTCGCGAAGTGCAATAACGGTGGTTTTATCGTTTTCTTCCGGTACCAGCGGATCTTTACCGCCTACCTGCATCTGACGAGCGCGACGCGCGGCGACCAGCACCAGGTCAAAACGGTTACCAATTTTCTCTACAGCGTCCTGAACAGTTACGCGTGCCATACTTAAAATGCTCCACAGGTGAAGAAATGACTGGGCATGATACTGAAAGTGGGTTCAGTCTGCCAACAGTTTGGTGATTAATGCGTCATGTCGCTGCTTCTGGCGGCTCATACGCAGACGTTCTGCACGAAGAATGGTTTTGAGATCGCTCAGCGCGGCATCAAAATCATCATTCACAATTAGGTAATCATATTCCGCGTAATGGCTCATTTCTGCAACAGCCTGTTCCATACGCTTTGCGATCACTTCTTCGCTGTCCTGGCCGCGCCCACGCAGGCGGCGATCCAGCTCATCTTTCGATGGCGGTAAAATAAAGATACTGCGGGAGTCAGGCATTTTCTTGCGAATTTGCTGCGCGCCCTGCCAGTCGATATCCAGGAACACATTCACGCCCGTGGCCAGAACCTGCTCAATGGTTTCACGCGAGGTACCGTAGTAATTACCAAATACTTCAGCGTGTTCAAGAAACGCGTCTCTGCCGATCATCGCTCTGAATTCGTCGTGATCCACAAAGAAATAGTGTTCACCGTGCACTTCACCCGGACGCGGCGCTCGCGTGGTATGAGAAACAGAAACCTGTGTGTCGTACAACGGTTGGGTTTTTAACAGTGCCTGAATAAGGCTGGATTTACCCGCGCCGCTAGGGGCAGAAACAATATAAAGCGTGCCTTGAGCCATGAGAGTCTTTTGTATGTGTTAACGAAGAAGTCCTACATACGGGCTTATTATACACGTCACCGCCGTGTGACGTAGCCTTTGTCACACTTTTTCCCCTGGATTATTGAATTTTGCGTGCCGTTTTCAGGTTTTATCTGGGGTTTTCAGCCACCAAAAGAAATACCGGATAGCGTCTCGCATTGTGAAACGTTGCCGTTAGCGTTGCTTCAGGCACCAGGGTATACCTCCTGCAATGCAAAGGAGGGGTAGCGATGTGGCGATGGATAAGCGGGGTAATGTTGTTGTGGTGTGGCTATGGCGCGGCGGTTTGCCCAGTGTGGTCGCAGGCAAAAGCAGAGAAAGAGATGGCGTCGTTAAACGCGCAAATCAAACGCTGGGGTAACGCTTACTGGAAGGAGGGTGTGAGCGAGGTCAACGACGAAGTTTACGACCAGCTTCACGGGCGATTAACGAAGTGGCAGCACTGTTTCGGCAGCGAGCCTTCAGAAGAGAAACTCCCTAATCTGACGGGGAGCGTAAAACATCCTGTCGCCCATACGGGCGTACATAAGGTGGCCAGCAAAGAGGAGCTGAAACAATGGATGCGTGCGCGGCAACATCTGTGGATGCAGCCCAAAGTTGACGGTGTGGCGGTAACGCTGGTCTATCGTGACGGAAAGTTGACCCAGGCCATCAGTCGAGGTGATGGCCTGAAAGGAGAAGACTGGACCGATAAGGTACGTTTAATCCCGTCTGTTCCGCAAAAGCTCACCGGCAAGTTGGCAAATAGCGTCTTACAGGGCGAGCTTTTCTGGTTAAGCGACAATCACGTTCAGCGGCAGATGGGCGGGATGAATGCTCGCGCAAAAGTTGCGGGTGCGATGATGCGGCAAAAGGATAACGCGCTATCGAATAAGCTCGGCGTATTCATCTGGGCCTGGCCGGACGGACCGAAAGAGATGCATACATCTCTAGCTGAACTGTCTCAGGCTGGTTTTACGCTGTCGGCACGGTATACGTTACCCGCCGATTCTGTTGATGCCGTCGAGAAACAGCGCGCGGCCTGGCACGTAACCGCATTACCCTTTGCCACGGATGGCATTGTGGTGCGTTCGGAGAATGAACCCGCGGGCGAAGATTGGTTACCGGGAGAAGGCAGCTGGGTCGTCGCGTGGAAATATCCTCCTGCAGCCCAGGTCGCCGAGGTGAGTGATATTCATTTTTCCGTGGGACGAACGGGCAAAATTTCCGTTGTAGCAGCGCTGGAACCCGTGCAACTGGATGATAAACAGGTGCAGCGGGTGAGTCTGGGCTCGGTTGAGCGCTGGCAGGGGCTGGATATTGCCCCGGGGGATCAGATCCAGATCAGCCTGGCCGGGCAAGGTATCCCCCGGTTTGATAAGGTGCTCTGGCGCGGGAGTGACAGACATAAACCAGAGCCTCCGGCCCCACGTTATCATTCTCTTAGCTGTTTCTATGCTTCACCGGAGTGTATGGAACAGTTCTTTGCCCGACTGACCTGGCTTAGTTCAAAGCAGGTACTTGATATTGATGGATTAGGCGAGTCAGGCTGGCGAACCCTCTGGCAGGCGCATCATTTTGAACATCTCTTTTCGTGGCTGTTATTAACGCAGGCGCAGCTGCAGGCTGTACCGGGATTTTCCTCTGCGCGCGGGCTGGCGCTCTGGCACCGATTTAATCTGGTGCGCGAGAAGCCTTTTATCCGCTGGCTCATGGCATTGGGTGTGCCAATGTCGCAGTCTTCGCTGAAGGCAATGGGAGACATATCGTGGAAGAAGATGAGCGGGCGCAACGCAAAGGACTGGCAGACCCTGCCGGGAACGGGAGAGGAGAAAGCGCGACAAATCATTAACTGGCTGCACGCGCCTCAAATTGATGTGCTGGCGAAATGGCTCGCTGAACAGCACATCAATGGGTTCTGAAGCTAGTGTGCGCTGTGTTTGTAATGAAAAACGGGCAGCCCGAGCTTCAGACGCAGCGCCAGCATGCGGGCCGTAAAGCCAAATAGCAGCGTCGAGATGACCACCACGTCATGGTTAGAAACATAATGCTGCAGAGCGATATAAAGCACCGCTGCCGCAAAGGAAATGCCAGCATACAGCTCTTTTTGAAAGACCAGGGGGATGCGTTTGCAGAACATATCTCGCAGCACGCCGCCGAATACGCCCGTGACCACGGCAGCAATGGTGGCGATTACCGGGCCTTCCCCCATATCGAGCGCGATTTGCGCACCGATGATCGAAAAAACGATCAGCCCCAGCGCATCAAGCACCAGGAACAGGCGGCGAAGATGGGGCATAACGGGCGCCACGATGGTGGTTAACACGGCGGCCGTTGCCACGATAATCACGTACTCTGGGTGTTTAACCCAGCCGAGCGGGTAATGGCCAAGCAGAATATCGCGGACGGAACCGCCGCCCAGTGCGGTCGCTGTAGCAATAATGATTACGCCGAAGGTGTCCATACGGCGACGTCCGGCGGCAAGTGCGCCGGTCATGGCTTCTGCGGTGATGCCAATGAGATAAAGGATGTGAAGCAGCATATACCCTCCGGTGTGAACGCGTGGGAGGTTAGCGATTTGTGCGCAAGATCACGATTGAGATTTTCTAAGGCGAGCTGGTTTGCCCTATAAATTTTTATCAGGATAGGTTGAATGGGCTTGATGAGCAGCGGTAAAAAACAAAAATAGGCGCTGAGATGGATTAGAAATAGTAATGGGTGGCACCATCGACACCACCCGAAATCCATTACTCGATATTCTGGATCTGCTCGCGCATCTGCTCAATCAGCACTTTCAGCTCAATCGCTGAATTCGTCACTTCTGCATTGATTGACTTAGACGCCAGGGTGTTCGACTCGCGGTTGAACTCCTGCATCATAAAGTCCAGACGGCGGCCCACAGCTTCTTTCTTCTTCAGAATGTTGTAGGTTTCTTTAACGTGCGCTTCCAGACGGTCCAGCTCTTCAGCGACATCGATACGCTGCGCCATCAGCACCAGCTCTTGTTCCAGACGGGTGTTTTCCAGCTGAACTTCCGCTTCTTCCAGTTTGGCGACAAGACGCTCGCGCTGCCATTGCAGCACTTCTGGCATATGGGCGCGGACTTTGGCTACTTCGGTGCTCACGCCTTCAAGGCGCTGCTCAATCATCGCTTTCAGCGCCTGGCCTTCGGTTTCACGGGCAACGATAAAGTCGTCCAGCGTGCCGTCGAGGGCTGCCAGGATTTCAGCGGCAATGGCATCCAGGTCCTGTTCACCGGCGGCCATGACGCCAGGCCAGCGCAGAATATCAACCGGGTTGATTTCGCCTTCATCGCTCTGCATTTTGACCCAGTTCGCCGCATTCACGAGCTGTTTCGCCAGTTTTTCGTTGAGGATCAGTTCGCCCTGAGCGCTGGCATCAGGCTCAAAGCGCAGGTTACATTCCACTTTCCCGCGCGTCAGACGCGTACGGATACGTTCACGTACGACAGGCTCAAGGCTGCGGAACTGCTCCGGCATACGGAAATACGTTTCCAGGTAACGCTGGTTTACCGAGCGCATTTCCCATGTGGCGCTACCCCAGCTACCCTTGATTTCACGCCGGGCGTAGGCGGTCATACTGCGGATCATAGACATTCCCGTTTTTAAAGGAGAGATGGGGGGATTATAGCTTTCGGGGGCTTCTCAGGATAGGAATAAGCGTCCTTTATCCGTATAATGCGCAGCCACATTCGTTTCAAGCCGGAGAATCCATCATGCGTCCATCAGGTCGTAGCGCCAATCAGGTGCGTCCCGTCACCCTGACCCGTAACTATACAAAACACGCTGAAGGCTCCGTGCTGGTTGAGTTTGGTGACACGAAGGTTCTCTGCACCGCGTCCATTGAAGAAGGCGTTCCGCGTTTCCTGAAAGGTCAGGGCCAGGGCTGGATCACCGCAGAGTACGGCATGCTGCCGCGTGCGACCCATACCCGAAACGCCCGCGAAGCGGCAAAGGGCAAGCAGGGCGGTCGTACCATGGAAATTCAGCGTCTGATCGCGCGTGCGCTGCGTGCAGCCGTTGATCTGAAAATCCTCGGCGAATTCACCATTACGCTGGACTGCGACGTTATTCAGGCAGACGGTGGTACGCGTACGGCGTCCATTACTGGCGCATGCGTGGCGCTGGCGGATGCCCTCAACAAGCTGGTTGCGGCCGGTAAGCTGAAAACCAACCCAATGAAAGGTATGGTTGCGGCGGTGTCCGTGGGTATCGTTAACGGTGAAGCGCTTTGCGATCTGGAATACGTTGAAGATTCTGCCGCCGAGACCGACATGAACGTGGTGATGACCGAAGACGGTCGCATCATTGAAGTACAGGGCACGGCGGAAGGCGAGCCGTTCACCCACGACGAGCTTCTCTCCCTGCTGGCGTTGGCCCGAGGGGGAATCGAATCCATTGTAACGACGCAGAAAGCGGCGTTAGAAAATTGATTTAAAAGGCGACCAATGAGTCGCCTTTTTTTTGCCTGTAAGACAGAAAAACCAAAGGAGCAAATCCATGAAATCGTATCAGCGCCAGTTTATTGAGTTTGCGCTTAACAAGCAGGTACTTAAGTTTGGCGAGTTTACGCTGAAATCCGGGCGTAAGAGTCCCTATTTCTTCAACGCCGGGCTGTTTAATACCGGGCGCGATCTGGCACTGTTAGGCCGTTTCTATGCCGAAGCGCTGGTGGATTCCGGGATTGATTTTGACCTGCTTTTTGGCCCGGCCTATAAAGGCATTCCGATTGCGACCACCACCGCGGTGGCGCTGGCGGAACACCATGACCGCGACGTGCCGTACTGCTTTAACCGCAAAGAGGCTAAAACCCACGGTGAAGGCGGAAATCTGGTCGGCAGCACACTGCAGGGCCGCGTCATGCTGGTCGATGACGTGATCACCGCGGGTACGGCGATCCGCGAATCGATGGAGATTATCCAGGCCAACGGTGCGACGCTTGCTGGCGTGCTAATTTCTCTGGATCGTCAGGAGCGTGGTCGCGGTGAAATTTCCGCTATTCAGGAAGTTGAGCGCGATTACAGCTGTAAAGTGACGTCGATTATCACCCTGAAAGAGCTGATTGCGTATCTGGAAGAGAAGCCTGAGATGGCGGACCATCTGGCGGCGGTACGTGCGTACCGGGAAGAGTTCGGGGTGTAGTTAAATTGCCCGGTGGCGCGACGCTTACCGGGCTTACGGATTACTGCAGCTGAGCAGCCACTAACGGCCAGCGGGCTTCAAAATCGTCCGTTGGACGGTATTTGAATTCGCTACGCACAAAGCGGGAGAGCATGCCTTCACAAAACGCCAGAATCTGGCTCGCCAGCAGCGTTTCATCAATGCTGTAACCTTCGCCCTCACGCATTTTCTTTTCGCGCAGTACCTGGCGCAGCTGCGCTTCAATTCGCTCGAAAAGCTGGTTAATGCGGCCCTGCAGTCTGTCCTGTTCAAACATCAGCGCGTGGCCGGTGAGGATACGGGTTAAGCCCGGATTGCGTTCACCGAAGCCCAGGATTAACAGCACAATCAGACGCAGACGCGCGGTCGTGTCTTTTTCATCTTTCAGAATCAGGTTGATGCGCGTGATCAGGCTGTCTTCAATGAATTCGATCAGGCTGTCGAACATCCGGGTTTTGCTCGGAAAATGACGGTACAGCGCCGCCTCAGACACGCCCACAGAGGCGGCCAGTTTAGCGGTGGTGATGCGTTGACTGCCATCGCTGGATTCAAGCATCAGAGCCAGAGATTGAAGTATTTCTTCGCGACGATTCCTTTTCGCGGTTTGTTTTTCTGCCATGTTACAAAATACCCCTGAAAATAAGCACTTGCCAGGCTGGCATCCACACAGCGACCGCAAACTGGCGTTTGCGGTTTGTTATTGCATTATGACGCTGTGAGATACGTGTCTTTCGGGCCGTTATTTGCGCCCGGAATGGCCGAAGCCGCCTTCGCCACGGTCGGTGGCGTCAAAGTCTGCCACCAGGTTAAATTCTGCCTGTACCACCGGTACAAAGACCATCTGTGCGATACGCTCGCCTGGTTCAATGGTGAAGCTGTCCTGACCACGGTTCCAGACGGAGACCATCAGTTGACCCTGATAGTCGGAGTCAATCAGACCCACCAGGTTACCCAGCACAACGCCGTGCTTATGGCCCAGACCAGAACGCGGCAGGATCACCGCTGCCAGAGACGGGTCAGCAATGTGAATCGCCAGGCCAGTTGGAACCAGGGTAGTGGCACCCGGAGCCAGTTCTACGGCGTCATCGAGACAGGCGCGCAGGTCAAGACCGGCAGAGCCGGAGGTGGCATAGGTTGGCAGCGGGAATAGCTCGCCAACACGCGGGTCCAGAATCTTAACGTCGATTTTTTTCATCATAACGGGTAACGATCTCGTCCAGTAATTGTTGGCCCAGGAGTTCCTTGCGCTCAAGCGGTAAGACTTTATCTCCATCCTGCCAGAAAAGGTGCAGTGCGTTGCTGTCGCTGTTAAATCCCTGTGTGGCCAGCGATACGTCGTTCGCGCAAATCAAATCGAGGTTTTTGCGGGTACGTTTTTGCCGGGCATATTCTTCCACATTATTCGTTTCTGCGGCAAACCCAACAACGTATGGACGATGGCTTTTTAGTGCGGCGACACCGGCAACAATGTCCGGGTTTTTCACCATTTTTATTGTTAATTCATCGCCTTGCTTTTTAATTTTAGCCTCGGCGATCGTCTCGGCACGATAGTCTGCAACGGCTGCACAGCCGATAAAAATCTGCTGGCTTTGAGCATGAGCCTGCACGGCGGCTTCCATCTCCAGCGCGGTGGTAACGTCAATTCGCTTCACAAACGCAGGGGTAGGCAGCGATACCGGGCCGCTCACCAGCGTGACGTTCGCGCCGCGCTTCGCCGCTGCGGCGGCAATGGCAAAACCCATCTTACCGGAGCTGTGATTGGTGATATAGCGCACCGGGTCCAGCGGCTCGCGCGTAGGGCCCGCGGTAATCATGATGTTGAGATGTTGCAGATCGTTGACAGGCGAAAAATGGGCGGCGGCCATATCAACAATCGTCAGCGGATCAAGCATGCGACCCGGGCCAACGTCGCCGCAGGCCTGGCTGCCGCTGTCCGGTCCCCAGATAAGCAGTCCGCGTGAGGCCAGCGTCTCAAGATTGTGCTGGGTGGCCGCATTACGGTACATCTGCTGGTTCATAGCAGGAACGACGGCAACAGGCGCAGGCGTGGCCAGACAAATGGTGGAAACCAGGTCGTTTGCCATACCGGCCGCCACCCGAGCGATTAAATCGGCCGTGGCGGGGGCGAGGATAACCAGGTCTGCCCATTTACCCAGTTCAATATGGCCCATCGCGGCTTCGGCGGCCGGATCGAGCAGGCTGTCAGAAACCGGGTATCCTGAAACGGCCTGCAGGCTCAGGGGAGTGATAAAGGCTTTACCGCCTTCGGTTATCGCGACCCGCACATCAGCCCCTCGCTCGCGCAGGCGACGCACGAGGTCCGGCGCTTTATAAGCAGCAATGCCGCCGCTCACGCCAAGAACGATTTTTTTACCGGCCAGGCTCATCATGATTCTTTCCTGTTGGGTTTCACCAGAGAGCAGGCATTTTATCACAATCCCCAAAGCGGGGTGATTTTGTCCTTCGGCCACTTTGCGAGGCGCCACGCAAGAACGCAATGTGGTCGTCGAGCGACGGATTGGCCTGTGGCAGCATGAGGTTAAAAAATGGAGAAAGAGCATGGAAGAAGAGGACGAGGAGCTGCTACCGCGCGAAAAACTGCTGCGCTATGGCGTCACCCTGTTAAAAGACGATGAACTGCTGGCGCTCTTTTTACGTACCGGAACGCCCGGAAAAACGGTATTTACGCTGGCTAAAGAGCTGATAGCACATTTCGGTTCGCTGTACGGTTTATTGACCGCCGATCTGGCGCAGTTTAAGCACGTTGAGGGAATTGGCGTGGCGAAATATGCCCAGCTGAGGGGCATAGCTGAACTTGCCCGCCGTTTTTATAATGTCCGCATGGAGAAGGAAGATCCGATCCTGACGCCAGAAATGACGCGTGAATTCCTGCAAAGTCAGTTAACCGATATTGAACGCGAGATCTTTATGGTGATCTTTGTCGATAACAGAAATCGAGTGCTTAAACATAGCTGTCTCTTTGCGGGTACATTGAGCCACGTTGAGGTGCATCCGCGTGAAATTGTGCGGGAAGCGATAAAAGTGAATGCAGCGGGCGTGATCCTCGCGCATAATCACCCCTCTGGCTGTGCAGAACCGAGCAGAGCTGACAAAGAAATCACCGAACGCATTATCAAATGCTGTCAATTCATGGACATTCGTGTGCTGGACCATCTGATAATTGGCCGCGGTGAGTACATTTCTTTCGCAGAACGTGGCTGGATTTAGGCTATTTCTCGCGATCCATCGGGATCTTTGTCTGTTCGGGACTTGAGCACACCGCCGAGTCAGCGTATACTACGCCACCTTTGAGAATCTCGGGTTTGGCATTTGGGCCTGGCAATCGAGAGTTCACTTAGAACTATGCGATGACCGGGCTGTAAAGCCTGACGAGGCGCCGATACCCCATACGAAGCTCGAGCTAATTTGATTTTTGGAGAATAGACATGTCCCGAGTCTGCCAAGTTACTGGCAAGCGTCCGGTGACCGGTAACAACCGTTCCCACGCACTGAACGCGACTAAACGCCGTTTCCTGCCGAACCTGCACTCTCACCGTTTCTGGGTTGAGAGCGAGAAGCGTTTTGTCACCCTGCGCGTATCTGCTAAAGGTATGCGTGTAATCGATAAGAAAGGCATCGATACAGTTCTGTCCGAACTGCGTGCCCGTGGCGAAAAGTACTAAGTACTTAAAGAGGAAATAAATCATGGCTAAAGGTATTCGCGAGAAAATCAAGCTGGTTTCTTCTGCTGGTACAGGTCACTTCTACACCACCACGAAGAACAAACGTACTAAGCCGGAAAAACTGGAATTGAAAAAATTCGATCCAGTTGTACGCCAGCACGTACTGTACAAAGAAGCTAAAATCAAATAATTTTAGTCTCCTTGTAACGAAAAACCCCGCAACTGCGGGGTTTTTTGCATTCTGTATCTCAACGGAGGAACCATGCCTGAATTACCTGAGGTAGAAACCAGCCGCCGCGGTATTGAGCCCCATCTGGTCGGCGCGACGATTCTTCACGCGGTGATCCGCAATGGACGTCTGCGCTGGCCGGTGTCCGATGAGATCCACGCGTTAAGTGACAAACCCGTCCTGAGCGTACAGCGTCGCGCGAAATACCTGCTGCTGGAGCTGCCCGACGGCTGGATCATTATCCACCTGGGGATGTCCGGAAGCCTGCGCATTCTTACCGAAGAACTGCCTGCGGAAAAGCACGACCACGTCGATCTGGTGATGAGCAACGGCAAAGTGCTCCGTTATACCGACCCACGGCGCTTTGGCGCGTGGCTGTGGACGAAAGAGCTGGAAGGGCATAACGTGCTCGCGCATCTGGGCCCTGAGCCGCTCTCAGACGCGTTTAACGCGGAATACCTGAAAGCGAAGTGCGCGAAAAAGAAAAGCCCGATTAAGCCGTGGCTGATGGATAACAAGCTGGTGGTCGGCGTGGGGAATATCTATGCCAGCGAATCGCTATTTGCCGCCGGGATCCATCCCGATCGGCTGGCCTCTTCGCTGTCTGCGGAGGAGTGCGAGCTACTGGTCCGGGTGATTAAAGCCGTATTGCTGCGCTCGATTGAACAGGGGGGAACAACGCTGAAGGACTTCCTGCAAAGTGACGGCAAGCCGGGCTATTTTGCCCAGGAGCTGCAGGTCTATGGCCGTAAAGGCGAACCGTGCAGAGTCTGCGGCACGCCAGTGATTGCCACGAAGCACGCCCAGCGCGCCACGTTCTACTGCCGTCAGTGCCAGAAATAGGGCTACTTGAGCTTTTCCATCAACGCCTGGTGGACGTTAACCGGCAGGAAATGGGTAACGTCCCCATGATGGCGAGCCACCTCTTTTACCAGCGTGGACGAGATAAACGACCACTCTTTGGAGGGCATCAGGAACACGCTTTCCAGCTCCGGCATCAGGTGGCTGTTCATGTGCGCCAGCTGCATCTCATACTCGAAGTCTGCCACCGCGCGTAAGCCGCGGATCAGAATATTGGCCTGCTGAGCGCGGGCGAAGTTAGCCATCAGATCGCTAAACCCGACCACCTCAACATTCGGTAGGTGCGAAATGGCATCGGTGGCGAGCTGCACGCGCTCGTTGAGATCAAACATCGGCTTTTTGCTGGGGCTGGCGGCAATGGCCAGGATCACCTTATCGAACATGCTCGCCGCACGGGTGATGATATCAAGATGACCGTTGGTGATCGGATCGAAGGTACCCGGATAAATCGCTTTTGTGCTCATGGCTCACGTTTTCTCTGAGTAGCCGCGGCAGAGCGCCCACAGCTCGGTGTATTTGTTGAAAGTATACTGGGCATTTACTACCGCGAGTAACCAGCCTTGCTTACCGTCCAGCACGCCACCACGCAGCAGCAGCGTTTTCAGAAACGCGCCCAGCGTATGGGTGAAGATACCCGTCAGCGAGGCTTTCTTGCCGCGCTGGTGACGCTCCTGCGCCCATGCGGTGGCATAGTTGAGCTGTTTACGCTGGAAGCTCGCGAAATCACGGCAGGTCAGATGCAGCAAATCGCCCCTCAGGGGGATGACCTGGGCGCTATCGCAGCTCAGGGATTCATGAACCAGATTGTCATTGTACTGATATCGCTCGCGCTCGTAGAGGCGCATGACGCGATCGGGATACCAGCCGCTGTGGCGCATAAAACGACCAAGGAAGTAGTTGCGGCGGGCAATGCTGTATACGGCGCCAGGCTGGGGCGAAGAAAGCACCGCCTGAATGGCCTGCTGAAGCTCCGACGTGATGCGCTCGTCAGTGTCGAGCATCAATACATAATCACCGGTGGCATACCCCTGCGCGCGCTGGCGCTGGATGCCATAGCCTTGCCAGTCCGTATCGGTAAAGACTTTTGCGCCCGCAGCCCGGGCAACATCTACCGTATCATCCGTACTTCCGGAGTCGAGCACGACAATCTCGTCAGCCCAGGCAACCGACGCCAGGCAGTCCGGAAGCAGGTCGGCGGCGTTTTTGGTGATCATCACGACCGACAGACGCGTTGACATTAGTGGCTCCGCTGAGGCAGATAAGGTTGCAGAAGCTGCAGCAGACGGGTCAGTGCGCCCTGGTTCTGGTGCAGCACTTCGACGGCATGGCGGCCGTACCACAGGCGATAATCTTCGTCAGTCAGAAGGGTCGATACCTCTTTGACCACCGAATCCGCATCGGTCACGGTAATTAAACCATCGGCCTGCTGTAATTTCGCGCAGATGTCTTTGAAGTTAAACGTGTGCGGTCCCATCAGCACCGGAATGGCGTGGGCTGCCGGCTCCAGCGGGTTATGACCGCCGCGCTCGACCAGGCTACCACCGACAAACGCGAGGTCAGCAATGCCGTACAGCAGCATCAGCTCGCCCATCGTATCGCCAATCACCACCTGGGTGCTGCCGGAAGGGATTTCACCGCTGCTGCGCAGCGTGAAGCTGAAGCCGCCTTTCTGGACCATTTCACGGGCATCTTTAAAACGCTCCGGATGGCGAGGCACGAGGATCAGCAGTAAATCAGGGAATTTTTCCAGCAGCTTGCGGTGAGCCTGCAGGATGATCTCTTCTTCGCCATCATGGGTACTGGTTGCAATCCAGACCTGACGACGTGGAGCCCACTGGCGACGCAGCGTGATGGCGCGAGCGGCGAGTTCAGGGGTTACAGAAATATCAAATTTCAGGCTTCCCGTTACCGCAAGCTGATTGCGTTTCAGGCCCAAAGAGATAAAGCGTGCTGCATCTTCTTCATTCTGCGCGGCAATCAGCGTGATCTTACTGAGCAGGCGGCGCATAAATTTACCCAGCTTGCCGTAACCTTTCGCCGAGCGCTCTGAGAGGCGCGCGTTGGCAATGACCAGCGGGATTTTACGGGCATGCAGGGCGGAAATCATGTTCGGCCACAGTTCGGTTTCCATCACGATCACCAGCTTCGGGCGCACGGTGTTGAGGAAACGATTCATGGCGCAGGGCAGATCGTAAGGCAGATAGACGTGCTGCACGTCTTTACCGAAAGCGGATAACGCGCGCTCCGAGCCGGTTGGCGTCATCGTCGTGACGGTGATTGGCAGTGAAGGGTAGCGGTGACGCAGGGCGCGAACCAGCGGGATCGCCGCCAGCGTTTCACCAACAGAAACGGAATGCAGCAAAATACCGTCCGGTACGACTTTATTGCGGCAGAAGCCATAGCGTTCAGCCCAGCGTTTGCGATACGCAGGCGCTTTCCGGCTACGAAGCAACAGTCTCAGCCACACCAGTGGCTGAATGATGTAGAGCAGAGCGGTATACAACAATTCCAAGCGATTATCCGTTTTTTTAGTTTCGGCGGGCAAATTCTAAGCATTTAGGCCAGGTAAAGCTATCTCTTATGCCAGATACCGTTTCAAACGGAAATAACGTCTACCCAGCCGCCAGCGCAGACGCGGACTTTTTGCACTTTTCCAGATGAGTTTCCAGATGCCTGTTTCGAAGAACTCTTTAATAATCATTGATTTCTTCTTCTCATCCTTCATGTTGTCGAAGGTGTGAATAATTCCCAGCCCCTCTTTGGCAATTTGCCAGTGGCAGGCAGGGATCCCTTTTACCTTATCCGGGTAACGCTGATTAATGGCGTCGAGCATCTGCAGGATTTTCATGTAGTGACGCGCGGAACGAATCAGCGTGTCGTCATTGTCCGGCATATGGGACACCGATGCAGAGTGAATGTAGTAGTCGTAATAACGTTCACTGGTGTACTGAACCCGCTCTGCCGCGAGCAGCACTTCGGTGGTCCACGGAATATCCTGATGGCGCAGGCCGGGTTCAAAATGGAAGCTGTGTTTACGGATAAAGTCGTGGCGATAGATGTTCAGCCAGGTGACGTGAAGGAATTTGCGAGAATCCAACGCCATTTTTAACCACGCAGGGCCAGCCATGACCCCTGTCGAAGCCAGTTTGTCTTCAGGAAAAATCGGGCGCGAGGGCTTCTTGTTATTCTCCCAGACGTAGTTCCCGTTACAGGTGGCGACATCCAGATCCTGCGTGACGGCCATATCCAGCAGGCGCTGGTACATGCCTGGTTTAAAGACATCATCAATATCCGGGAAAGAGAGATATTGACCCGTCGCAACGGCCAGACCGGTATTACGCGCGATGGATACACCCTGGTTTTGCTGTTCTATGACCTGCATCTGCGGCAGTTTTTCTCGCCATTTCTCGACGATCTCCATCGAGCGGTCAGTAGAGCCATCATTGACAATGATAACTTCCATGCTGTCGATGCGTTGATTGACAAGGCAGGTAAAGAACTGATCCAGGAAAGCTTCACCGTTATAAACGGCAACCACCACGCTTAACAATGGGGCTGAATTTTGCATAAGAAACCTGATTATTTTTGATTGTCGACCAGAGCAATATATTGTTGGCAAATGGCATTGATACCGAACGACGCGATGGTTGCATCGCCAACGACCGGCGGGGTGGTATAAATATCCGCCAGCGTTTTTGCCAGTGACTCGTCATTTAACTCTGCCAGGCCGCGCGCTAAAGCTCCGGTAAGAATTTCGGCAGGGCCTCCTGGGCAATTTGTACTGACCGGTGGCGTCTGGCAGATAATGGCTTCGACCAGCACATTACCAAAACCTTCGCAGTCAGAACTTAACACTAAAAGGCGTGCCCCTTTAATCCAGGGATAGGGATTAGACTCGAACGGGCGGAAAACCGTTTTGTTTTCAATGCCCAAATCGCGGGCAAGCTGCTTGAGTTTTTGAATTTGAGCGTCAGATCCATTCCCCATCATGACCAGCGTTGTGTCAATTTTACTCAGGGCGAACGCACGTAAGAGACGGTCGTGGCGTTTGTGCTCATGGAAGCGGCCAACATGAATGATGTAATCCTTTCCCTGCATCTCGAAGGGCGCATCCGCCAGACGCTGAATTTCAGGAATATCGAAAGGATTATGGATAACCGCTTTGCGTCGAAGATTGAGTGCCAGCGTCTCGGAAAGATCGTTCAACACGGCGCCTGAGACGGCGACGACGTTGCGGTTTTCGTAGGTATGACGAATTTTAAGATGTTTAAACCAGCGCGAAAGCCCGCTGCGATGGCGAAGATAGGAGAACGAGAACATGCCATGCACGCAGAACCAAACTTTGTTACGTTCAAGGGCGCGGCAGTGCGCCACAATCCGGTCTGTTTTGTGCAGATGAGAGAACACCACATCAAATTTGCCGCTGCGTTCAGCCTGCTCAATAGCTTGATCCAGCAATTGGGCGCGGCGTGGAATTTCCGTCAGCTTTCGCCACGGTTTTTTACATGTGTCCTGAACAACCTGATAATCGATGCCCTCCGGGATGGCGTAGTCGCACACTTTCCGCAGAGAGAATAGAGAGACCTGATGCCCCATATCTATTAATCCGCGGGAGAGTGTAAGAACCGTTTTTTCAGCTCCTCCACCGGGTAAACCATCAATAATCATTAGGATGCGCATTTTTAATCCAGTAATTTTTGATAAAGCGTAATAAGCTGACTTGACAGTTTTTCGGGAGTGGCGTCTTTTACACGTTCACGTGCTGCTCGTCCCATATTGTTATTTTTTTCCAGTGAAGGGATAGCGGCTACCGCTTCCTTCAATGTACTGATATCAAGCGCGTCACAATAAAATCCGTTCTGGCCTTGTTGAATAAACTCTGCACCACCGCAACTCTCTGAAGTAATGACGGGCAAGCCGCAGGCCATCGCTTCAAGAATAACGTTAGGAAAGGGATCATACAGCGTTGGTAACAGTAAACCATCGGATAGCTGATAAAAAGGCAGAGTTTCTTTTTGCACCCCCAGGAAACGGATTTGCCCCTCGCAGCCTAACGAACGGGCGAGGTCGCGATAACGATTTTCTGCTTTATCTTGTCCAACCACAATCAGCCAGGCTGATGTTCCAGCAATAGCGCGTATGGCGCTCGCCAACCCTTTTCGTTCAAACCCTGATCCTACAAAACAGAACACCACCGCATTGACCGGCAAACCAAATTGTTGGCGCAAAATCGCACGTTGCGTCTCCTGGGCCGGAACGAATCGGCTGGAATCAATAGAATTATAAATCACATGGATTTTATTTGCGTCAATATCAAAGTCTTCAACGATTTCGCGTTTGATCATCTCCGCATTACAAATTACGGCTTTTAACTCAGGTGCCTGATACATGTCCCGTTCCGCGCGCATCACGTAGCGGTGATAGCGGTCATACATCAGCATTTGCGCACGCCAGGCAGGTAAAATGCGCGCGCGCTGAAGCAGCCAGCGACGATGCACTCCATCACCCGCGCGATAGATATCACAACCCGGGATGCGCTCATGGCTTTGAACAATATCAAACTGCTGTTGCTGCCACAGCGCACGCGCGGCTTGTGCAAACCCGCGTTCTCGACTGATGCGGCCCCATTTTTGAGGGTTGCAAATGTGGATATGCCAGTCGTCTTGCTTCTCTCCCTGCCACTCACGCGTGATGACGTTGAGTTCAAGGTTCTGATTGCTCAATGCGGTGAGAGCTCGCGAAACGAAGCGCTCTGCCCCGCCATCAGGGCGATATTTTTGGCGAACAATGGCCAGACGATGGTTTTTCATGACAGATATCTCCTTGCAGCGGAGACGACTGCATCAACAGGAATGGCATCGAGATAGCGTTCTTTCGTTTTAGTATCAATGGCATCCGGATCGGGCAGCGGGCCGTAATCGCCGGCCCAGATCACTTCCCCTTTAACCTGCCACGGTGACCAGAATGTCAGTTTTGATGGACCAAACAATGCCACGCAGGGCGTTTGCAGCGCGGCGGCCATATGCATTGGAACGGAGTCAACGCCAATAAACAGAGAGGCATGATCGATAAGCGATGCCAGTTGACGCAGCGTCAACTGGCCTGCCAGCGAAACCACGCCGGTTTTGGGTGCGGCAGCGAGAATGCGATCGATCATCGCCAGCTCTTTTTTATCCGGCCCCGCGGTGAGCACAATCGTATGACCATCCTGCTGCAGAGCAGTCATGGTTTGCGCCATCTTGTCTTCGCTCCAGCATTTAAAGAACCAGCGGGACGTCGGTTGGATCACGATATAGCTGTCGCCCACACCTTTCTGCGTCAATCTTTGACGGGCATGATCCCAGTCTTCTTCGGTGTAGGCCATGGTTACGGCAGGCTGTGGCGCGATCGGCAATGGTGCCAAAATGGAGAGATTCTGTTCGACCGTATGCAGGGATTTATGGCCGTCGACAGAGACCAGATCGGTATGACAAAAACGCCAGAACGCACTATTGCGTTTGTTAAACGCAAATCCGAGGCGAACGGGGGCACCGGTGAAACGAGTAACGATCGCGCTACGCCATTGATCGGCAAGGTTAATTACCAGATGATAATGCTGATTTCTTAACGCACACAACAACTGCCACTCTTTTTGAAGATGCTTCAGCGTGCCCAGCTGTTTCCATTTGCGATCGATTCCATAAATTGTACCGATCGCTGGATGCGCGGCGAGCATATCGCGCGTTTCTTCATACAGCAGGACATCAATCTGCGCCTGCGGCCATTTTTGACGTAACGAATCAATGACGGGAGTGGTCAGCAACATGTCGCCATGATGGCGGAGTTTGATAAGTAAAATGCGCAAATCAGGTGTGTCAGGTAAGTTATTCATCATCATCTTATCGGCGTTGTACTGATGGCAATTCTAATAGACCTGTTAGCGACTTGCACTCTTTCTCCATAATCTCAGTAATTTCCCTGGAAGGGTTTACTCATGCTTTGGAGAGTGCGTAACATAGCGCTAACTTTCCTGTCTTGCGGACTCATTATGAACAAACCAGCGTTTATCATCACAATTGATACTGAGGGCGATAATCTCTGGCAAAATCACCGCGTCATTAAAACGGAAAATGCGCGCTATCTGGCGCGTTTCCAGACGCTTTGCGAGCGTTTCGGCTTTAAGCCCGTGTGGCTGACCAATTATGAGATGGCGATCGAGCCCGTTTTCATCGAATTCGCAAGGGACGCGATCGCCCGCGGTCAGGGGGAGGTGGGAATGCACCTCCACGCATGGAATAGCCCGCCGGAACACGATCTCACGGGAGATGACTGGCGCTGGCAGCCTTATCTGATTGAATTTTCCGATGAGATGATGCGCGAGAAAGTGCTGTTCATGACCCGACTGCTGGAAGAGACCTTCCAGACCAAAATGTTAAGCCACCGTGCCGGACGTTGGGCATTTGACAGTCGCTATGCAAAATTGCTCGTTGAACTGGGTTACCAGGTTGATTGCTCCGTGACGCCACGCGTGAACTGGCGCAATGCGAAAGGCGCCCCGCAGGGCAATGGCGGAACGGATTACCAGCATTTCCCCGACCACGCCTATTTCATGGACTTAGACAATATTTCCCGGGCAGGTAATAGCCCATTACTTGAAGTGCCGATGAGCATTCAGTATAAGCACCCGGCGTGGTTGAACACGATCAAACAGGGTTACGATCGGCTTCGGGGTAAATACCGTTCCCCGTCCGTCAACTGGCTAAGACCGTCCGGTGGGAATGCGGCGCAAATGATTCAGGTCGCACAGCAATGTCTGTCGCAGGGAAATGAGTACGTGGAGTTTATGCTTCATTCGTCGGAATTTATGCCAGGCGGAAGTCCTACGTTTAAAGATGAGGCAGCGATAGAAGGGTTGTATCAGGATTTAGAAACGCTCTTTGGCTGGTTATCCGATAAGACGGTAGGGATGACGCTGGCGGAGTTTTATCAATACAAGAAAAAATAATGCCCGCAAGGCGGGCACTATCATTAACGTTGCCTGGTTTGCGAAAAAGGTGTACTCAGCGCAAACACAGTGACAAAGAAAATTAAGGCCTCTGAACTCAATAGTATGACGTCCGTCATGCCGTAGAGTAATAAAAGAAGCAGGGTCGTCAGCAGCAGGCCATTTTTGTTTTTTAGTGCGTAAGCGAACATCGATATATAGGCAAAGAATAATATCGCTAGCCCGGGGATCCCTTGCAGTGAATATTTTTCAATAAACTCATTGTGCAGATGCACTTTGATAAACTCGAGTGCGGCCGCAAGATGTGGATGCCCATTTTTCACATATTGCTGTGTCCATACTTCGCGGTCTTCAACTGATTGCCCTAAAGGATGGGCAAGTCCGTTTTGAATACCCACACTCCACATAGAGAAACGTGCGCCGAGCGAGGTTGCATCATTACCTTTTTGGTAATTTTCAACTTCAATTTGTGTTTGTTGTATCTTTGGTAAAATTAATGGCTTGTAGCTAACGACAACAATGCCCGCCACAATGCATAAGAAAATCAACGTTGATTTAAGGTGTATTCTTCTGAAGTGGTAGAGCGTGAGTATAATCGCCAGGAGTAAATATAATCCCATTGCGGCACGCGTGCCCGTTAGAAGAATGACAAAGTAAGAGATTAAGATGATGAGTCCTGCGGCTACATACAGTTTTATATTTTTCTGTAGATAAAGGCTATATACAAACGCCAGTGACAGTACAGAGTAAACATAGGCCGACACGGTTGCACGGTTTATGGCCATCTCGATACGCCCCATACCCTGCGATGCTTGCCATAAGCCATAGCCAGTAGCAAGCATAAACCCAGCACCAGAAGCGTATAAGAAATATTTCTGGAAGGATGCTTGATCAATGTAAGACTTAAACCGGTCAAGATAGAATATAAGGATACTCGCCAGAATCAATTTTTTACTTGCACCGAGATAATCGCTATAAACGTTCAAACCCTCGCTATGATATTCATACACCATATACCAGATAAGATTAAGCAACCCGATTAATAAAATCGGCAATGCGATAGTAAAAGGGCGCACTGTGATCTTTTTATATTCGCAAGCTAAACCGATGATGCTGGCATAAATTGCAATATAGAAAAACTCGCGCTGCTTACCTGAACTCAGCAGCGCCAGCGCAAGCGAAATAAGGCTCAAAATCAGCGTAAGCTGATAAAGCCGCAGTTTTACTTTTTCCATAATGCCTCAATGACCCTTTTTTTGTAGCTGAAACGTACATCTCTGGAGAAGAAAAAAGAGAAAGAATAAAGAGCGTTTACCCGCTGCTTAACCAGTTTGAGTTGCTGGTCAGTCAGATGCTTGCGGTGGTTACTGTAAATATCAAACCAGTGACAATTCACAAGGTGTCTAAATGATGGCGGAAATGTTTTTTCCATCTGTAGTGTGCATTCAACCAGCATAGCGATTTTACTGGCGTCGAGTCGACTCGACAAACTGTCGCCACGTTTAATGTAATAATAGTGTCCCTGACGCTGATAAACTATTTTACTCGATTGCATCAGCATGCCGGGAAATACGGCGAAATCTTCATAGCAGATCATCGAAGGAATCGGGTTGTTTGCATACAATTTTCGATGCATGAATTGCCCGATGAGATGTGCCTGAAAATCTTTGTGCTGCAGGAACCGCTTTATTGCTTCATGCTGTGACAAAGCAACAGGAGAGAAATCCTGCCAGTCGGCGGTGATTTTCTTAGTGTCGCGAATTTCCAGCAGGCGCGTCAGTAGCATATCAGGGCGTTCTTTTTTGAGAAAGGCCACTGCGTCCCTGATGCTGCCTGGTTTCAATCGGTCATCGCTATCCAGCATGGTAATATATTCACCTGAGGCCAGCGAGAGGGCACTGTTTCGAACATGACCTACGTTACGGTACTCAACGTATCGGGACTGGGCATTTGGAAACGCTGGCAGCCAGGCTTCAATAATATCCTGCGTTGAGTCATTGGAGCTGTCGTTAAAGATAATGATCTCTACATCGTTGCCCGCACCATCAATTGCGTTTTGCAGGCTTTCCAGGGTTGCGTGAAGCGTATCTTTAGCGTTATGCGCGGCAATAATGATGCTTAGAAAAGCCATAGTAATTATTTTCCCTGAGCATCAAAGGAGTATGCGGTTGCGTTAGTTGTTGATAACTCGCAAATAAAA
This sequence comes from Enterobacter sp. Taxon_8, assembly GCF_058354585.1. Classification (NCBI taxonomy): domain Bacteria; kingdom Pseudomonadati; phylum Pseudomonadota; class Gammaproteobacteria; order Enterobacterales; family Enterobacteriaceae; genus Enterobacter; species Enterobacter sp. Taxon_8. Next base: position 122,425 of record NZ_CM177989.1, read on the forward strand.
TGTTTGAGGTCACGTAGCGATTCTTCAGTTACAGCGAAGAGTTCTTCTCTGCTCTGTGAGAAGTAATACCGTGTTTCAAAAACGTATGAGCAAATGTTGTCATCATTTCCAATTAGTAACACGTTGCCCAGCGGACGCTGTTCATAGTGGCAACAAGGCCCGAACAATAGGATAACTGGCACTCCGACGGCATCGGCGATGTAAACGTTCCCCGAGTCAGAGGCGATATAACAATCCATTTTAGAAATGGCCCACGGCAGCTCTTCAAGCGAGATTTTGCCAATCAGATTAATAAAGTTGGGTAGTTCACCATAAGCGCGGGTGATATCGTCCATCCACGATTGTTCATTTGGGGCGCCAAAAACATAAAATTCGCAAGGCAGGTCAGCGAGACGATCGGCAATTTGCTTCCAGATGACCGGCGGAACGGTTTTCGCTTTATTTCCGGCGGCTACGCTGATGCCAATGCGGATCACACCGGGTTTATCAAGGATTGCCGGATAGGTTGCGGGTTTGAAAAGTGGCTTTGTGGCGTGCTTTGGCGAGTCTTGCCAGGTTAAGGTGCGATCGGCCAGTTTGAGATAGTTCGTGACCGAAAGAGTCTTCTTACCATGTTCAACAATACCGTCTGCCGTGGCATAGAAAATACCGTGATACCATCTGTGCGTGTAAGTGCTTAAAAACTGTTTGTTTTTAGCATTACACACGGAGGCGAAAAAGAGATTTACGCTGTTAGGTTGCAGGAGATAGACATTGTCATAGCGATTCATGATCCGGCAGGCAAAGACCAGTTTTCGCCACAGGTTACGCTTATGCTGCTCGATAAAAAAAATCTCATCGATCGTCTCATCATGCTTCGCCAGCGCACCCACGCTACGACTGATGAGTACGTCGCTTTTTTGAAGGTATGCCAGAAGGGGCGTTGCATTAACAAAATCGCCGATTTTAGCTGTCTGAATGACCAGGTTTTTACCTGTCTCTTTGCGGAACAGCTTCCGGATAAGCTTTACCGGAAAAAGTAAAATCAGCAGAAATACGTAACTCATGCGTTAGATATCCCTGTTGGAAAGCCAACGGCTGCCCTGTAAAAATGAAAAAATAGCATCTGCGCTGATATCCTTCGTTTGCTGGGTCGGGCTGACCATCTGATGCTGGTTCTTACCGTAACCCCCGATCAATCCGGGATCGGTCGGACCAAAAATCGTAATATTCGGACGATCCAGCGCCGCGGTTAAATGGCTTAAACCGGTATCAACGGAAACAACAGCATTCGCCCCCGCCAGCTGTGCAGCAACCTGCGCCAGCGTGAGTTTCGGCAATACCTCGACGTGCGAAAATCCTGCAGCCAGACGCTCTGCACGCTGCCGCTCATGTTCAGCGCCCCAGGGCAGTTTAATATGGATGCCGGTAGGTTGCATTAGTTCAATCAGGCTTCGCCAGTGCGTTTCCGGCCAGTGTTTATCGTCGCGAGTTGTGGCATGCAGGAACACAAGATAAGGCTGAGCACAGGGATCTGTATTGCGCAAAAAGTGCTGTGCAATGGCGTAGTCGCCTTGGGTTTCCGGTTTGGCATAGCCCAGACTTTTTGCAAACAGCTCGCGTGTACGTTCGACGGCATGCTGTTGCTTTGCGATGTAGTGGCGGCGGTTATAGAACATGCTCGCCAGCGGTTCGCGGGCGGTATGCCAGTCCATGCCGTGCTTTACGCCATGTGCCAGACGCGTCACCAGCGCAGCGCTTTTCACCAGCCCCTGGGCGTCGATGATAGCGTCGTAATGTTGTGCCTGTACCGCCTCACGGAAGGCTTTGCGTTCGGCTTTAATTGGCGCGGAGAACCACGCTTTGCGCCAGCGGCGAATCGCCACCGGGATCACGCGGTCAACCGCTTCATGCCAGGTGGGGATCTGCGCGAAACCTTCTTCCACTACCCAGTCAAAACGAATGCCGGGAATGGCCCGCATGGCGTCCGTCAGTGACGGCAGCGTATGCAGAACATCGCCCATCGAAGAGGTTTTAACGATCAGTACCCGCATTCGTTATCCTTCTTCGCTCAGCAGCAGTTCGTTAAGTTCTTCGAGAACGCGCTCTGGGGTAATGTCGATCAGGCTCTGATGATAGCCTTCTGCGGCATCGCCTTTGCGCACTTTGTGGTAGCCGGTGATCAGGCGAATGACGCGCGCTTTATGAGAAAGCGGGGGCGTGAAGTCCGGGCTACTTGGGCCATACAGCGCCACAAGCGGGCGGTTGAGCGCGGCAGCGACGTGCATCAGGCCAGAATCGTTACTTACTACAGCCTTACAGGCGGCAATCAGAATAACCGCCTGTTCAAGCTGCGTTTCTCCCGCCAGGTTGCGGCACCAGGCCTGCTGTTCATTACTCAGCGTCGCGAGAATTTCGTTGCCTGCCTCGTGGTCCTTTGCCGAGCCGAACAGGACAATCTGGTAGCCTTCGTCAATCAGCTGTTTCGCCAGCTCCGCATAATGATAGTGCGGCCAGCGTTTTGCCGGGCCGAACTCGGCGCCAGGGCAAAAGCCAATCATCGGGCGTTCAGACGAAAGACCAAACGCGTTACAGGTCTGGGATTTTTCACCGTCGTTAACCTGAAGCTGTGGCCAGAGCAGCGGCTGCGGCAGGTCTTTCGCACTGCGCATCACGCCTTTGTCATAGGCCAAAGCCACGTAGCGTTCCACCATCAGCGGCCAGGCCTCTTTATCCAGCACCCGTGCATCGTTCAGCAGGCCGTAGCGCATTTCGCCGCGCCAGCCGGTACGGTGCGGTATCCCCGCAAAAAAGGGCACCAGGGCGGATTTAAAGGAGTTTGGCAGGACATACGCCCGATCGTAGCGCTTCTCGCGAAGTCTATGACCGAGTTTGCGGCGTTCGCCGATTTCCAGCGCCCCGTGGCCAAGCGGCATCGGGATGGCTTCATTCACTTCCGGCATACGCGACAACAGAGGACGGCACCATGCAGGTGCCATCACGTCGATTATCGCCTGGGGATAGCGCGCCTTGAGCGTGCGATAGAGACTTTGCGACATCATCATGTCGCCCACCCATGACGGGCCGATCACCAGAATCTTCATACTTACGCGTCGCGGTTCAGCCAGGCCATATATTCCGTTACGCCTTCGGCAACGGTCTTGAACGGCTTGTCATAACCCGCTGCGCGCAGGTTAGTCAGATCGGCCTGCGTGAATGCCTGATAACGGCCTTTCAGCTTGTCAGGGAACGGAATGTACTCAATGCTGCCTTTTTTGTGATACGCCAGCGTGGCGTCAGCCACTGCCTGGAAGGACTCCGCGCGGCCGGTCCCCAGGTTGAAGATGCCGGATACGCCGTTTTCCCAGAACCACAGGTTCACTGCGGCAACGTCGCCTACGTAGACGAAATCACGCTTAAAGCCGTCACTGCCTTCGAACAGTTTCGGACTTTCGCCGTTATTCAGCTGGGTGTTCAGGTGGAACGCTACGCTTGCCATACTGCCTTTGTGGCCTTCGCGCGGTCCGTAGACGTTGAAGTAACGGAAGCCGACGATCTGCGAGTTCGCTTCTGGCAGAACCTGACGCACGTACTCGTCGAACAGAAACTTAGAATAACCGTAGACGTTCAGCGGCTGTTCATACTCGCGGGACTCGATGAAGTCCGAGGTGCGGCCGCCGTAGGTTGCAGCAGAGGAGGCGTACAGGAACGGAATTTCACGCTCCAGGCAGTAGTGCAGGATCTCTTTGGAGTACTGATAGTTGTTGTCCATCATGTACTTACCGTCCCACTCGGTGGTGGAAGAACATGCACCTTCGTGGAAGATGGCTTCGATCTCGCCGAACTCTTCGCCTGCCATAATCTGGATAAGGAAGTCTTCTTTATCCATGTAGTCAGCGATGTTCAGATCCACCAGGTTGACGAACTTGGTGCCGTCTTTCAGGTTGTCAACCACCAGGATGTCGGTGATGCCTTTGTCATTGAGGGCCTTAACAATATTGCTGCCGATAAAGCCCGCGCCGCCGGTAACGATGATCATAACTGTAACCTTTGAAGTGTGGAGCCCGGGGACAATCCCGGACGCTAATGTCTCTATCATATCATTAGTATGGCTGCCCTTCAGCCATTCACCTTCACAGCGCAGGGGTACGCGTGATTTATGCTGCAAAAACGACAAGAGATGACGTGTCATCTCGTCATGAACTATAGGTTTGGGTAATATGTCCCGAAATTTGCCGAGTCTGGAGAATTGCAATGCGTGGTGATTTTTACAAACAGTTAAACAGCGACCTCGACACCGCACGTGCGGAAGGGTTGTTCAAGGAAGAGCGTATTATCACGTCTGCCCAGCAGGCGGACATCACCGTTGCCGGCGGCAGCCATGTGATCAACTTTTGTGCGAACAACTATTTAGGTCTCGCAAATCACCCTGAGCTGATTGCCGCTGCAAAAAACGGCATGGACACCCACGGTTTCGGCATGGCCTCCGTACGCTTTATCTGCGGTACGCAGGACAGCCACAAACAGCTTGAGCAAAAGCTGGCGAGCTTCCTCGGAATGGAAGACGCGATCCTGTACTCCTCCTGCTTTGACGCTAACGGCGGTCTGTTTGAGACCCTGCTCGGTGCAGAAGATGCGATTATCTCCGACGCCCTGAACCACGCTTCCATCATCGACGGCGTACGCCTGTGTAAAGCGAAGCGTTTCCGCTACGCCAACAACGATATGGTTGAGCTGGAAGCGCGCCTGAAAGAGGCTCGTGAAGCGGGTGCTCGCCACGTGCTGATCGCCACCGACGGCGTATTCTCCATGGACGGCGTGATCGCCAACCTGAAGGGCGTGTGCGACCTGGCGGATAAATACGACGCGCTGGTGATGGTCGATGACTCTCACGCGGTCGGTTTTGTCGGCGAAAACGGCCGCGGCTCCCACGAATACTGTGACGTGATGGGCCGCGTGGACATCATCACCGGCACGCTGGGCAAAGCGCTCGGCGGCGCGTCCGGCGGCTATACCGCCGCGCGTAAAGAGGTGGTTGAGTGGCTGCGTCAGCGCTCCCGTCCGTATCTGTTCTCCAACTCCCTGGCGCCGGCGATTGTTGCCGCCTCCATTAAAGTGCTGGAGATGGTGGAGTCCGGCGCTGAGCTGCGCGACCGCCTGTGGTCCAACGCCCGTCTGTTCCGTGAAAAAATGAGCGCCGCAGGGTTTACCCTGGCCGGTGCCGACCATGCGATCATTCCGGTGATGCTCGGCGATGCGGTCGTCGCGCAGCAATTTGCCCGCGAACTGCAGAAAGAAGGGATTTACGTCACCGGGTTCTTCTTCCCGGTGGTGCCAAAAGGTCAGGCGCGTATCCGCACCCAGATGTCTGCGGCGCATACGCCTGAACAAATTGAACGTGCGGTAGAAGCCTTTACCCGCATTGGTAAACAGCTGGGCGTAATTGCCTGAGGACGTGTGATGAAAGCGTTATCCAAACTGAAAGCGGAAGAAGGGATTTGGATGACCGACGTGCCGGAGCCGGAAGTCGGTCATAACGATCTGCTGATCAAAATTCGTAAAACGGCCATCTGTGGTACTGACGTTCACATCTATAACTGGGACCAGTGGTCGCAGAAAACCATCCCGGTACCGATGGTTGTCGGTCACGAATATGTCGGCGAAGTGGTGGGTATCGGCCAGGAAGTAAAAGGCTTCAAAATTGGCGACCGCGTCTCCGGTGAAGGCCATATTACCTGCGGCCACTGCCGTAACTGCCGCGGCGGGCGTACTCACCTGTGCCGTAATACCATCGGCGTGGGCGTGAACCGTCCGGGCTGCTTCGCGGAATATCTGGTGATCCCGGCCTTTAACGCGTTCAAAATCCCGGACAATATTTCTGACGATCTGGCCTCTATATTCGACCCGTTCGGCAATGCGGTGCACACGGCGCTCTCTTTCGACCTGGTTGGTGAAGACGTGCTGGTCTCCGGCGCGGGCCCAATTGGCATTATGGCGGCAGCCGTGGCGAAGCACGTGGGTGCGCGCAACGTTGTGATCACCGACGTGAACGAATACCGTCTGTCGCTGGCGCGCAAAATGGGCGTCACCCGTGCGGTGGATGTCTCGAAAGAGAGCCTGAGCGACGTGATGGAAGAGCTGGGCATGACCGAAGGCTTTGACGTGGGTCTGGAGATGTCCGGCGCGCCACCGGCGTTTCGCACCATGCTCGACACCATGAACCACGGCGGTCGTATTGCGATGCTGGGTATTCCGCCGTCGGATATGTCTATCGACTGGAACAAGGTCATCTTCAAGGGGCTGTTCATTAAGGGCATCTATGGCCGCGAAATGTTCGAGACCTGGTACAAGATGGCGGCGCTGATCCAGTCCGGTCTGGATCTGTCCCCGATTATCACTCACCGTTTCTCCATCGATGAGTTCCAGCAGGGCTTTGACGCGATGCGTTCCGGCCAGTCAGGGAAAGTGATTCTGAGCTGGGATAAGTAATCAAAAAGGGGCCTGAGGCCCCTTTTTTTATTGATTCTTTTTCTCTTCGTCCGTCAGGTAGCGCACCTTGCGGGTGTAGTCCTGACCTTTGAACAGCAGTTTGTTATCCGGTGACTCAAGATATTTTTGCCATTCTGAGAGAGGGAAACCGCCGTGCGCGCCAATCACCTCTTTCGGAACTACGGCTTCCTGCCCGCCGATCTTCTTGGAGACCGGCCAGTTCATCCAGTCACCCAGGTTAACCGTTTTTAAATCCAGCATGTCCAGCAGCGCGGCGAGCGGCAGCTGATCGGTCGGCGGCTGCGTGTCGTCCATCAGTTCCCAGGTATCCTGGAACAGCGTCAGCCACAGCGGGCAGATACGGCGCCAGGTTTTTTTAGTTGCCGCAAGAAACGCGCCGTTAACGTGATCGACCAGATAAGGGCGCACCGTCTCCTTGTAATACGCCGGCACTTTCTCCGCAGGCGCACCGTCCAGCTTGGCAATCATTTTACCCTGACGGAAGCTGGAGTAGATGTGCATATCGGCCATGTTGATCTCTGGCATCTTCAGCAAATTGAGATCGGAATCGATCATCAATATCCCTTCACCGCGAGCCTGTAGCGGGGCGTTAAGCTTCACCAGACGGCTGAGGTAGATCTGCTTATAGCGGTAACTTTCCTCACGAACGGGAAGGTTAAGCGTCACTACGCGGGTTTTAGGCGGCAGTATCCCAAAGGCAGATTCGGGTTGATCGCTGACGATGACGATTTCGCTCACCCCGGTGGCATAACGTTCCGCGAAGGTGGCAGAGAGTAATGCTTCTTCGACGAAATCTGCGCCGGTACACGGAATCACAATAGAGTCCACCGCAGCAAGCGCGCCCGTCATGGGAAGAGAGCTGTAAGGAATGTTGTGTCGCCCGGTGATATGACGATAGCGAGCATTAAGAAATTTAAACATAGTTATCTCGTTTGGTCAGCGCGCGCCAAGCACGGCTTCGACACCGCTGACGTAGTTTTCAATGGCGTAGTTATGACAGACTTTCTGGTAAGCAGCTGCCGCCAGTCGAGCCCGCAGTTCCGCGTCTGCCCAGATATTGTCCAGATGCTGTGCAAGTTGTGGAACATCGCTCCAGGGGAAGAGCAGACCTGTCGAATCATGGTCAATCAATTCTGCCGTGCCGGTCACCTGAGAGCCAATCACGGGGATATTGAGAAGCATCGCTTCCAGCACCACGCGCGGTAGCCCTTCGCTTTTTGAGGCGAGGATAAAGGCGTCAAACGTAGCGAGGTAATCAAACGGGGTGTTCTGAAAACCGGTGAAGATGACGTGATGTTCAATGCCCAGCGCTCGGGCCTGTTCCGCTAAAGCGCGGCGTTCGGCACCTTCGCCGACCAGCACCATTTTCCATTTCGCCTGCGGATGCTTCTCGCTGAACTGTGCCAGCGCCTCCAGCGTGTGGTGGTTGGCTTTGCGAGGGATTAAGGATCCAATACTGCCGAACACAAACGTGTCGTCATCAATATTCAGGCGCTGGCGCATCGCACTTCGGTCAGGCAAAGGCTGGTGGATGTCGATGGCATTATTGACCGTCGTACACAGTTCGGGCCGGACGCCATGCTGAAGTAACACGCGTTCAACGCCGTGCGAGACGGCGATGATTTTTGTGGCATGGGCATTAACCAGCTTTACCAGAGGTGGGGTCAAAACAGGTTCAATGCGGCAGTGTTGGATCACCCGCGCCTGCAGGTTCGCCGCCGCCAGATAGCCTTCTTCATTTGAGCCCGGTTGGTTATTCATATAGAGCGTATCGAAACCGCCCTGCGAGAAAAGAGTTTCGATCTTGCTGACGTTAGGCCTGATGCGCCACATGATATCCACGTGACGCGTTAATGCCTTGCGGGCGCTGCGCGAGAAAAACAGCAGGCTACGTCCAGCTTCCTTCAACAATTTGGCCCAGACCGGCTGCGGACGTTGAGGGATCACGATGAGCGGGATCCCGATGCCGTTGAGCACCTGGCCAATCGTCTCACCTTCGGCACGACTATAATCACTGTAAAAACAACAGGTAATATCGAATTTATCGCGATTGATTCGCTTCAGGAGCTCAAGCATACTGTTGGTGCCTCCCCCCCATTCTTTACCCGTATCCAGGAGGAGAATTTTACTTTTGTGCGGCATGTCTGAATCCGTGTGCTACCCTTCATCTGACAGCATTATAAAGAATCTGTTGAAATAAAATAGATTTTTCTATTTTATTGCGCTTCAGGATTAGAGAAAATTTCAAGCTCGTTTATTTTAAAAGTGTGATTCAGGACTTTAACCATCTCTACTCATTTATATAGTATTAATAATATTAATTTAGGCTGCTATTGAGAGTGGGAAAATGTTTAAAATAACGGTCTGCTTATTAACGTTTAATTCTGAGAGATTGTTGCATGATGTTATTCCGCCTCTTTTAAAAATAGCGGATGAAGTCGTTGTGGTTGATTCAGGTAGTACGGACAAAACACGATATATTTGTGAAAGCTTTGGACTGCTCCCGGTCTATAAAAAATTTGGCTGGCATGGCGAGCAGATGAACCATGCCATATCCTTAGCCAGCAATGACTGGGTCCTGTGCATCGATAGCGACGAAATTCTTGACCAGGAAACGGTTAATGCCATTTTAAGGTTAAAAGCAGGTGATGAGCCTGACCCCGGAACGGCATGGCGAATATGCCGCCACTGGTTTGTTCTGGGTGAAGAAGTCCGGACGATTTATCCCGTTTCATCCCCTGATTATCCTGTGCGTCTTTTTAATCGTAAACAGTCCCGGTTTAATAACCGACCGGTAGACGATCAGGTCGAAGGTTTTCTCCGTTGTGAACGTATTCAGGGCTATGTAAAACATGATACGTTTCCCACGCTGCACGAGCTTTTTAATAAATTAAATTGTTATACAACCCGCCTGGTTCAACATCAAAAAATACGGCCCTCTGTTGGGCGCGGCGTAATCAGCGCCATCGGTGCTTTTTTCAAATGGTATCTTTTTAGCGGCGCCTGGCGTAAGGGCAAAGTGGGGGTGGCAACGGGACTGTATGCCACAGCCTATAGTTTTTTGAAGTATTTCAAATCCTGGTATCAGCATCAGGAAAAAAAAGAGTCCGTTGCTAACGAGCAGACGGACTCACAGATTGCGAAATAGGCGTCAGGCTTTCTTACCCCATCCCTGCCACTGCTGCTGGACGTATTTCACCAGCGTACTGTTACTGATGCTGTCTCCGATGACGGAGAAGAAGCGGGTCGCATAGACCGGTTCAAGCGGCTGCTTCGGTACACAGCGCTTCACGCCGCGGAACGGATTACGCGGCGCTGTCGGGACGGGCTGCGCAGAATTCGGTGTAGAGGTATCCACCTGCGGCTCGTTCAGTAGATCGCTCGGCCGTACCAGCGTGATATCGGAAGGCAAGGTCGGCAGCATCTGCTGCAGGACGCGAACGGTAGACGGGTGCGGGTGACCGATGGCGATGGCTGAGCCATTGCGGCGGGCCAGCTGTACCGCGCGATTAAACTGCATGCGGATATCGGCTTCGTTCTGGGTATCATCCAGGAACACCTTGCGCTTAATTACCTTTACGCCCGTTCCCTGAGCGGCACGTATCGCCTGGCTGTTGCCGATGGTCATGCTGTCGAGGAAGTAGAGGTTGTAACGCTCCAGCGCCTGCATCACTTTGAGCATCCCGTACAGGCTTGACGTCATCGCGCTGCCCATATGGTTGTTCAGCCCTACGGCATACGGCACTTTGTTGTAGGCGTCACGGATGATGCGCTCGATTTCCTCGCTGCTCATGTCCGGGCGCAGGGTATCTTTTTCCAGCGGCTGCTTGCTGAGCGGGGCCATTGGCAGGTGGATCAGCACCTGATGGCCGCTGCTGTGTGCTTTGGTCGCCATCTCACGCGCGTGGGGAGCATTCGGAAGGACGGCGACAGAGATGGCCGACGGCATCGCCAGCACCTGATTTTCATAGTGCGGACGATAACCGAAGTCATCAATCACGATAGCGAGTTTACCTGCGTATACCGGTGCAGCCAGCGCCAGCGCGCTGACGACGGAGAAAACCATTCGACGAAATTGAAGCAAAACTTATCTTCCCAACCACGGCTGTGGATTGACCGCCTGACCCTGGCGACGAATTTCGAAATAAAGTGACGGGCGGCCCTGACCGCCACTGCTGCCCACAAGGGCGATGGGTTGGCCGGCGCGCACCTGCGTGCCGACGCTGACCAGCGCGCTCTGGTTGTAGCCGTAAAGGCTCATATCACCTTTACCGTGTTCGACCACCACGACCAGTCCGTAACCCTGCAGCCAGTCGGCCAGAATCACGCGGCCATCGGCGATGGCTTTCACTTCGCTACCTTCAGATGCACCGATAACGATCCCTTTCCAACGTAGCTCACCCTGCAGCTGTTCGCCATAGCGATGCAGAATTGAACCGCGAACGGGCCAGAAAGCCTGGCCGCGAGGAGAACCCAAACCGCCGGTACGCGACATCAGGGAACGTTCGCTCTCGCTTGGCTTGTAGGTGGTGCCTTTGCGGGACGCTTCCTGCTGCTTGTCGCGAACGGCCTGCGCCTCGCGCGCTTCTTTTTCGGCACGCGCTTTCGCCGCGGCTTCCGCACGGGCGATGCTGTTACGCAGTTTTGATTCGTTGGCGCGCATTTCGCTGAGCTGGCTCTGTCCTTCCTGAATAGAGGATTCAAGGCCGGAAAGGGTTTTCTTACGCTCGTTGCGCGCCTGCTCGAGCTTCGCCTGCTGGGCCTGCTGATCGTAGAGCAGCGTCTGCTGCTGGGTCTGCTTCTCTTCCAGCTCGGCTTTTTGCGTGGTGACCTCTTCGCGCGTCTGCTTCAGTTGCGCGATAGTCTCCTGACGCGCCTGGTTGAGATAGCCAAAGTAGGCCTGCAGGCGCTGGCCGCGCTGGCTCTCTTCGCCGCTGAGGATCAGCTGGAGTCCGGTATGTTCACCCTGGCGGAATGCGGCATCAAGCTGTGCGGCAAGGTTGCGCTCCTGCGCATCGCGCTGGCGTTCCAGTTTGGCAATCGACGCGTTCATCTCGTCGATCTGCTTGTTCAACTGGGCAAGGGTGTTTTGCGTTTCACGGAGTTTACGCGCGGCGGCGGAAATCGCCTCTTCCTGTTGCTTTAGCTGGGCAAGAAGTGCGGATCGCTGCTGTTGCTGCTGGCGTACCGCACGCTCTTTGGCGGCGATATCGGCCTGAATGGATTTCAGCTGGTCGCGGTCATCCGCGTGGGCGGATGCGGCGCACAGCAATACGCCAGCGCTGAGTGCGCTGGCGTAAAACAGAGGTCTGACTGATAACCTAAGCGGCTTCACGACCCATGTGATTGAAAAAATCGCCTTTCCCCTCATGGGGAGCGATTATTCCACGATGAACAGCGGCTTACCAGTCATCTCTTCAGGGATCGGCATCCCCATCAGCGACAGCATGGTTGGCGCGATGTCAGAAAGCTTGCCACCCTCCACTGCTTTCAGTGATTTATCACCCACATAAATCAGCGGAACGGGCAGGTTGGTGTGGGCGGTATGCGCCTGGCCAGTCGCCGGGTCGCGCATCTGTTCAGCGTTACCGTGATCTGCGGTGATCAGCAGCTGGCCGCCAACGGATTCAACAGCTTTCGCAACCTGATCAACGCAGTGATCCAGTGCTTCAACCGCTTTCACTGCCGCTTCCATCACCCCGGTATGACCCACCATGTCGCCGTTCGGGTAGTTACAAATGATGGTGTCGTATTTACCGCTCTCGATGGCCGCAACCAGTTTTTCCGTCAATTCTGCAGAGCTCATTTCTGGCTGCAGATCGTAGGTCGCGACTTTCGGTGAGTTGATCAGAATGCGGTCTTCGCCTTTGAACGGCTCTTCAACGCCGCCGTTAAAGAAGAAGGTCACGTGCGCGTATTTTTCCGTTTCGGAAATACGCAACTGCGTTTTGTCGTTCTTCGCCATCCACTCACCGAAGGTGTTTGCCAGCGAGGCCGGTGGGTACGCGCACGGCGCTTTGATGTCTGCCGCGTATTCGGTCAGCTGGATGAAGTCGATGTTTACCACTTTCTTGCGGGCAAAACCGTCGAAGTCGCTGTTGACGAAAGCACGGGTGATTTCGCGCGCGCGGTCAGCGCGGAAGTTCATGAAGATCAGCGCGTCGCCATCTTCCATGGCGGCGTCGGCCTGACCTTCAGCGCGAATGACGGACGCTTTGACGAATTCGTCGTTTTCATCACGAGCATAAGCTGCTTCCAGCGCTTCAACGGCGGTCGCGAACTGGAACTCACCTTTTGCCAGGGTCAAAAGGTCATAGGCCTGTTCAACGCGATCCCAGCGGTTGTCGCGGTCCATGGCGTAGTAACGGCCAATAATGGATGCTACGCGGCCTTTACCCAGCGCGGCGAATTTGTCTTCGAAGGCTTGCAGAGAGCCTTTTGCGCTGCGTGGTGGCGTATCGCGACCGTCCAGGAAGGCGTGCAGATAGATTTTTTCTGCACCGCGTTCAGCGGCCAGTTCAACCATCGCCATGATGTGATCTTCGTGGCTGTGAACGCCGCCAGCAGAGAGCAGGCCCATAATGTGTACAGCCTTGCCAGCGGCAACGGCTTTATCGACCGCGCCAGACAGCGTTGGGTTGGAGAAGAAGGTGCGTTCTTTGATTTCAACGTCCAGACGCGTCAGGTCCTGATACACAATACGCCCGGCGCCCAGGTTTACGTGACCGACTTCGGAGTTGCCCATCTGGCGGTCCGGCAGGCCCACTTCCAGGCCAGACGCGTCAATCAGCGTATGTGGACGTTTTGCCCACAGGGCATCCATGACCGGGGTTTTGGCGTTGAAAATAGCGTTATCCTGGCTATCTTCACGGTAGCCATAACCATCCAGAATCACCAGTACCATAGGTTTTTTAGAAACCGACATTGCGACAACCTCATGCTCAAGAGTCAAAATTTGCGTAATTTTACTACAGCTGAATCGATCAAATAGCCGCAGAAGATCAAAGAAAGCGCAGTGGCAAGGTGCCCTCCAGACCATTTTGAGGCATTTTTTTAGGTGGCATGCCGCAGAAAATGGATTAGGTTATGGTCGCTGGCTGTATTTGCCAGAACGCACAGGTATACTCCTGTCCTGGTTTTTTTATCAATTAGTCGGGAGTAGTTACCCTCCATGCAAGAAATTATGCAATTCGTTAGCCGCCATCCGGTTCTGAGCATCGCGTGGATTGGCCTGCTGGCTGCTGTGCTGTTCACCACATTTAAGAGCCTGACGTCTAAGATTAAGGTTATCACCCGTGGTGAAGCGACGCGTCTGATTAACAAAGAAGATGCCGTCGTTGTCGATCTGCGTCAGCGTGACGATTTCCGTAAAGGTCACATTGCGGGCGCAATCAACCTGTTGCCAGCTGAAATCAAAGCGAACAACGTCGGTGAGCTTGAAAAACACAAAGCCCAGCCGATTATCGTTGTCGATGCGACCGGCATGCAGGCACAAGAATCTGCCAGCGCGCTTCATAAAGCAGGCTTCGAAAACGTAACTGTGCTGAAAGAAGGCATTTCCGGCTGGAGCGGGGAAAATCTTCCTTTGGTGCGCGGTAAATAAGGAGTTCAGTCATGGCCAATATTGAGATCTATACCAAAGCGACGTGTCCGTTCTGCCATCGTGCGAAAGCGCTGCTGAACAGCAAGGGCGTCACGTTCCAAGAACTGCCGATCGACGGTGACGCGATTAAACGCGAAGAGATGATCAAACGTAGTGGTCGCACGACGGTTCCGCAGATTTTTATTGATGCGCAGCACATTGGCGGCTGTGATGACTTGTATGCGCTCGACGCCCGTGGTGGACTCGATCCGCTGCTGAGCTAAGAGACTTTAGGACAATTAAAAAGGGTATTTCCATGTCAGAACAAAACAACACCGAAATGACTTTCCAGATCCAGCGTATCTACACCAAGGACGTCTCTTTCGAAGCGCCAAATGCGCCACACGTTTTCCAGAAAGATTGGCAGCCAGAGGTTAAACTTGATCTGGATACCGCATCTACCCAACTGGCAGATGACGTGTATGAAGTCGTGCTGCGTGTGACCGTTACCGCATCCCTGGGTGAAGAAACTGCATTCCTGTGTGAAGTACAGCAGGGCGGCATCTTCTCTATCGGCGGTATCGAAGGCAACCAGATGGCACATTGCCTGGGTGCGTACTGCCCGAACATTCTGTTCCCGTATGCGCGTGAATGCATCACCAGCCTGGTTTCTCGCGGTACATTCCCGCAACTGAACCTTGCGCCAGTTAACTTTGATGCGCTGTTCATGAACTATCTGCAGCAGCAGGCTGGCGAAGGTGCTGAACAACATCAGGATGCCTGATGAGCACTGTTAATGCGTCAATGACTGTGATCGGTGCCGGCTCATACGGCACCGCTCTTGCCATCACGCTGGCAAGAAATGGTCACGATGTGGTCCTCTGGGGCCACGACCCAAAACATATCGCAACGCTGCAGCGCGATCGTTGTAACGTCGCGTTTCTCCCGGACGTTCCGTTCCCTGACTCCCTGCACCTTGAAAGCGACCTTGCGACCGCGCTGGCGGCCAGCCGCAACATTCTGATTGTGGTTCCGAGTCATGTCTTTGGCGACGTGCTGCGTCAGATTAAGCCGCTGATGCGCCCGGATGCGCGCATTGTCTGGGCGACTAAAGGACTGGAAGCCGAAACCGGACGCCTGCTGCAGGACGTTGCCCGTGAAGCGCTGGGTGATGAGATCCCGCTGGCGGTCATCTCCGGCCCGACCTTTGCCAAAGAGCTGGCCGCTGGCCTGCCGACGGCGATTTCGCTGGCCTCAACCGATCGGGCCTTCTCCGACGATCTTCAACAGCTGCTGCACTGCGGCAAGAGCTTCCGCGTCTACAGTAACCCCGATTTTATCGGCGTGCAGTTGGGCGGAGCGGTGAAGAACGTGATTGCGATTGGTGCCGGGATGTCAGACGGCATTGGTTTTGGTGCCAACGCGCGTACGGCGCTGATCACCCGCGGTCTGACCGAGATGTCCCGCCTGGGCGAAGCGCTGGGTGCCGATCCGGCCACCTTTATGGGAATGGCTGGCCTGGGCGACCTGGTGCTGACCTGTACCGACAACCAGTCTCGTAACCGCCGTTTTGGCATGATGCTCGGACAGGGCAGCAATGTGAAAGACGCGCAGGAGAAGATTGGTCAGGTGGTGGAAGGCTACCGCAATACCAAAGAAGTCCGCGAGTTGGCGCACCGTTTCGGTGTCGAAATGCCAATAACCGAGGAAATTTATCAGGTATTATATTGCGGAAAAAATGCGCGCGAGGCAGCATTGACCTTATTAGGTCGTGCGCGCAAGGACGAGCGCAGCAGTAACTAGTCGGAACCGTTGTCACCTGAATGACCCAGCCAGCGCAGAACTGGCTGGTCATTAACTATCGTCTGGAGTAAGCAATGCCGTGTGAAGAACTGGATATCGTCTGGAACAACATTAAAGCCGAAGCCCGGGCGCTGGCCGACTGTGAGCCTATGCTGGCCAGTTTCTACCACGCAACGCTACTCAAGCACGAAAACCTCGGCAGCGCGCTCAGCTATATGCTCGCCAACAAGCTGGCATCCTCAATAATGCCTGCTATCGCTATCCGTGAAGTGGTGGAAGAGGCTTACGCCGCTGACCCGGAAATGATCGCCTCTGCCGCCTGTGATATCCAGGCGGTGCGCACGCGTGACCCGGCGGTCGATAAATATTCTACGCCGCTGCTGTACCTGAAAGGCTTCCACGCTCTGCAGGCGTACCGCATTGGCCACTGGCTGTGGAATGAAGGCCGCCGCGCGCTGGCGATCTTCCTGCAAAACCAGGTTTCCGTGACGTTTCAGGTTGATATTCACCCGGCGGCTAAGATTGGCCGTGGGATCATGCTCGACCACGCCACCGGGATCGTTGTCGGGGAAACGGCAGTGATTGAAGACGACGTCTCGATCCTGCAGTCGGTTACCCTGGGCGGTACCGGTAAAACCAGCGGCGATCGCCATCCGAAAATTCGTGAAGGGGTGATGATAGGCGCGGGTGCCAAAATTCTTGGCAATATCGAAGTCGGACGCGGCGCGAAGATCGGCGCAGGTTCCGTGGTGCTCCAGCCTGTGCCGCCGCATACTACCGCCGCTGGCGTACCGGCGCGCATCGTCGGTAAACCAGACAGCGACAAGCCGTCCATGGACATGGATCAGCACTTCAACGGCATTCACCATACCTTCGAGTATGGCGACGGCATTTAACTTTTGAGAATGGCGCCCGGATATCCCAGCTGGCGCCATGCTTCATACACCACCACCGACACCGCGTTCGACAGGTTCATGCTGCGGCTGTCCGGCATCATCGGAATACGGATTTTCTGCTCGGCGGGCAGGGCATCCAGAATCGTGGCCGGCAGGCCGCGGGTTTCCGGGCCAAACATCAGATAGTCACCTGCCTGATAGCTCACGGCGCTGTGCGCCGGCGTGCCTTTGGTGGTCAGGGCGAACATGCGCTGCGGCTGCTCGGCTTCCAGAAACGCGGCGTAATCGTGGTGGCGAATAACGGCGGTAAATTCATGGTAATCCAGCCCTGCGCGACGCAGACGTTTGTCGTCCCACGTAAAGCCCATTGGCTCAATGATGTGCAGACGAAAACCGGTGTTGGCACACAGGCGGATAATATTGCCGGTATTCGGCGGAATTTCTGGTTCGAATAAAACGATGTTAAGCATGCTGCCCCCTTAATTGCGGGGGCAGCATAGCAGAAAAGAGAGGAACTACGCGACGCCGGGCTCCTGCGAGCGGCTGTACAGCATTTTGTAGACGGTTGCCGCGGCGGCCACCAGAGCGGGTATGCTGAGGATCATTAAAATACTGTCCGCCTGCCACTGCATAGAGAGAAGCTGGGCGCTGGTCATAGTTCCCGCCACGCCGCCAAAGCGGCCGATCCCCTGCATCCAGGCGATGCCCGTCGCGCGGCACTCGGTAGGGTAAAAGGTGGCGGCCAGGGTCTGCATGCCCGACTGCGCACCGTTCATCGCGATCCCCATCAGGAAAATCAACCCGCCAAACAGGGCGATATGATTATGCTCCATGCCGAGTAGCAGGATCAGCCCCATCGTCAGGATAAACCCGCCCGCGACCACCTTGTGCGCTTCCCAGCGGTCCATCATCCAGCCCGCGAGCAGGATCCCGGCCGTGCCGCCGAAGGTGAACAGCGAGGTGAGCCAGGCGGACTCCGCCAGGGCATAACCCATTCCCTGCATCAGCGTCGGCATCCAGCTCAGCAGGACGTAGTAAATCACCAGCCCCATAAAATAGGTCACCCACAGCATCAGGGTGCCGGGCAGCCAGGGCATGGAAAACAGCTGCGACACGCTCCCTTTTTTAGACGCGACTTTCTCCTCCGCCAGGAAAAAGCCCGTGACGCTATCCAGCGTGCTGCGGGCGAACCGGCTGGCGATGCGGCGGACCTGCATGACATCTCTTCCGCGCTGCACCAGAAACTTCACCGACTCCGGCAACAGCAGCGCCAGCAGCAGCGTTAAAATCAGCGGTGCAATTGCGCCGGTCAGCAGCACGCTTCGCCAGCCGTGGTGGGGAATCAGCCAGGACGAGATCGCGCCGCCGCCCGCCGCACCCAGAGGGAAGCCGCAGTACATGGTGTTAATCGCCATGGCGCGACAGCGCTGGGGGGCAAACTCGGAGATAAGCGTAATGGCGTTGGGCATCGCAGCACCGAGCCCGAGCCCCGTCAGGAAGCGCCACAGCGTCAGGGTATTCAGACTTTGCGCCCAGGCCGTCCCCAGGCTCGCCAGGCCGAAGAACAGGCACGAAAAGACCAGCACGCGCTTGCGCCCCATCCGGTCCGATACCGGACCGGCGATCAGCGCACCCAGCGACAGCCCCAGCAGCGCCGCGCTCAGCACCGGCCCCAGATCCTGTTTATGGATCCCCCATTCTGCCGACAGCGTAGGGGCGATGTAGCCCATCGCTGCCGTATCAAAGCCATCGATCGCCAGAACCAGAAAGCCCAGCACAATGAGCAGCCAGTGAAATCCTGAAAAGCGACTTTCATCGATCACCTGCTGAATATCCACCTTACCTGAATACGCCATACGCTCCCCTCTGATGTGATGTTGTTTTTGTGTTCTTGTATTTGCTTGTCTATACAATTGCGGACGGCAGGTGGATGTCAAATTTTCTTATCCAATATGTTATCTGGATGTTATTTTCGGCATAAAAAAGCGCCCGAGGGGGAGATCGGACGCATGAGAAAGAGGTGTTAACGAGGGGAAGAATTTAAGCCGCGTTTCCCTGAGCAAGGGGAGCCAGCGCCGCCGGTAATTTGCTTAACTCCTGCACCAGGGAATCTCTGCTGATTTCGCCGATCGTTTTCGCACCGGTGAGCGTCATCGCCACCTTCATCTCTTTTTCGATCAGGTTGAGCAGATTCGCCACGCCTGCCTGACCGGCCGTCGCCAGGGCGTACAGATACGCGCGTCCAAGCAGCACGCTGTCGGCACCCAGCGCAATCATGCGCACCACGTCCAGCCCGTTGCGGATCCCGCTGTCGGCCAGGATGGCAATATCGCCCTTCACCGCATCGGCAATGGCCGGCAGGGCGCGTGCGGAGGAGAGCACCCCGTCAAGCTGGCGTCCCCCATGGTTAGAGACCACAATCCCGTCTGCGCCAAAGCGCACCGCATCGCGGGCATCTTCCGGGTCGAGGATCCCTTTGATCACCATCGGGCCATCCCAGAACTCGCGGATCCACTCCAGGTCTTTCCAGGAGATGGACGGATCGAAGTTATTCGCCAGCCAGCCGATGTAATCCTCCAGCCCGGTGGGTTTACCCAGATACGCCGAGATATTCCCCAGATCGTGTGGACGACCGTTCAGGCCGACGTCCCACGCCCACTGTGGATGCGTTACCGCCTGCCAGTAGCGGCGGAGCGCCGCATTTGGGCCGCTCATGCCGGAGTGCGCATCGCGGTAGCGCGCGCCGGGGGTCGGCATATCAACGGTAAAGACCAGCGTGGAGCAGCCCGCCGCTTTGGCGCGCTCGAGCGCGTTACGCATAAAGCCGCGATCGCGCAGGACGTACAGCTGGAACCACATCGGGCGCTTGATGGTTGGGGCGACCTCTTCAATCGGACAAACCGAGACGGTAGAGAGGGTAAACGGAATACCTTTGGCATCCGCTGCAGCGGCGGCCTGCACTTCGCCACGGCGGGCATACATACCGCACAGGCCTACGGGCGCGAGCGCGACGGGCATGGAAAGCGTTTCGTTAAACAGTTTCGTCTCAAGGCTCAGGTCAGACATATTCTTCAGCACGCGCTGGCGCAGCGCCACCTCCGACAGGTCTTCCACGTTGCGGCGCAGGGTGTATTCGGCATACGCCCCGCCGTCAATGTAGTGGAACAGGAACGGGGGCAAAATGCGCTGCGCCGCGGCGCGATAGTCACTGGCTGCTGAAATAATCATGCTTTGTTCTCCCTGGAAATATCACTGTCGCCTGGCAGACGGGTAATACGCGCCTGTCGGGCCTGGTCTTCATCGAATCGTTTGATGGTGGTATGCACGAAGCCCAGATGCGCCATCATCGCTTTGCGCGCGGCCTCGGCATCACCGGCAAGAATGGCGTTGAGCACCGCCTCGTGCTGTTCGGTCAGCTGGGCAAACACCGGCGGAACCAGATACATGCGCTGGCGGCTCTGCTTCACGGAGGATTGCAGCAGGTCGAAGAACCCGCGCATGGTCTGGAGCAGCACCACATTGTGCGACGCCTCGGCAATCGCCAGGTGAAAACGGACGTCCGCCTGGGAGGCGATATCCGGGTCGCTGCTTTGCGTGGCTTCAAAGCAGGCGATGAGTTTCTCTTTGTCGGCGTCGGTTGCCCGCATGGCCGCGTGCCAGGCGGTACTGGTTTCGATGGCGTGACGCGCTTCAAGGATGTCGAAGCTGTAGTCCGGGTCGTTCTCCATCAGCGTTTTCAGGGGCTGCACGATGTTTTGCTCGGACCAGTCGTCATGCTGCCAGCGCACAAAGGTGCCGCCGCCGCGACGGCTCACCAGCACGCCTTCGCTGACCAGCGTCGCCAGCGCTTCGCGCAGAGAATTGCGCGACACGCCAAGCTGGGCGGCGAGCTGGCGTTCGGCGGGCAACTTCATGCCCGCTTCCAGCTGCTGTTCTTCAATCAGCGCCCGCACGCGAGAGGCAATCTCGTCGGACAGGCGTCTGGGCATCACTATCATGGGATCATCCAGGTTAAGACATAGGCCTGCAGGGTGGTGATCACCCCGACCATGCAGGTAAATATCAGGCTGTGTTTCACGGTAAAGCGGAACAGATCCGACTCTTTACCGACCAGTCCCACCGCCGCACAGGCAATGGCAATGGACTGAGGGGAGATCATTTTCCCGGTCACGCCGCCCGTCGTGTTCGCGGCCACCAGCAGGACGTCCGACACGCCAATCTGCTGGGCCGCCGTTGCCTGCAGTGCGGCAAACAGGGCGTTAGACGAGGTATCGGAACCGGTCAGGAACACCCCCAGCCAGCCGAGGAACGGCGAGAAGAAGGTGAAGGCGTGGCTGGTATGGGCCAGCGCCAGTGCCAGCGTTGATGACAGGCCGGAGTAGTTCGAGATAAACGCGAACGCCAGCACCATGCCGATGGAGTAAATCGGCAGCATCAGCTCTTTTACGGTCGCCGCAAAGGTCTGTACCGCAGCCGCAGGCTTCATGCGCAGCCACACCACGGAAAGAATAGCGGCAAACAGGATGGCGGTCCCGGTGGCGGAGAACCAGTCGAATTTATAGACCGCGGCATACGGCGTGGCGGCGTGCACTACCGGCGGCATACGGGCGACCATCTTGTCGAGGAACGGCACGGAGATATTAATCACCATGTCGTACAGCGCGCCGCCAGGGGCGAACAGGGCTTTAAACGGCGGGATGCTCCACAGCGTGACCGTGGCGGTCAGGAACAGGAACGGTGACCAGGCGCGGATCACCTGTCCTGCGGTGTAGCCGGTGCGGGCCAGCGTTTGATCGACCTGCGAGGCGCCCATGTCGGCGAAGCGGAAAATACGGACCGGCCGCCAGCGTTTCAGGAACAGCGTCAGGCAGACCAGAGAAACCAGCGAAGAGATGATGTCCGGCAGCTCCGGGCCAAGGAAGTTCGAGCTGAGGTACTGGGCGATAGCGAACGAACCGCCCGCCACCATCACCGCAGGCCAGGTCTCCTTCACGCCGCGCCAGCCGTCCATAATCGCCATGATCCAGAACAGGACGATAATGGTCAGGAACGGCAGCTGGCGGCCAACCATCTGGCCGATCTCGAAGCTGTCCAGCCCGGTGACCTGCCCGGCCACCAGAATCGGAATACCCATCGCGCCAAACGCAACCGGTGCGGTGTTCACAATCAGGCACAGGCCCGCGGCATAGAGCGGGTTAAAGCCCAGACCCACCAGCAGCGCGGCGGTAATCGCCACCGGAGCGCCAAAACCTGCCGCGCCTTCCAGAAACGCCCCGAAGGAGAATCCAACAATCAGCATCTGCAGGCGCTGGTCCGGCGTGATGGAGAGAATCGACGAGCGGATAATGTCGAACTGCCCGGTTTTCACCGAGATTTTATAGACAAAGACCGCCGCGATGATGATCCACGCAATCGGCCACAGGCCGTAGAAGAAACCGTAGACGACGGAGGCCAGCGCGCGATCGACCGGCATTTTGTAGAAGAACAACGCCACCATCAGGGCGATGGCAACGGTATACGTCGCGGCGAGGTAGCCCTTCAGCTTTAGCTTAATCAGCGCAAAGAAGAAGAACAGGATCGGAAGCGATGCGATCAGGCTCGACAGCCAGATATTTCCAGCCGGGTCGTAGTTTTGTTGCCAGAGGCTCATGCAGGTCTCCTGGGGACCAGACAGCCTGCGCTGCGGGTGAGTCTCCGCTCAACTCTGCGTCACAGGTTGTGTAAAAGTGGTCCTGCCAATGTTGTGTTTTAGGGTTAATGACAATGAATGGTTAACCAGATGTTATGAGCTAGCAATGGTTTTGTGAGCGGAAATAATGGAATTGTGAACCGGGGAAGGATTGATTGCGCTATTGGTTGGACCAATTCACGCGAAGGGGAAAAGAGTAGGCCGGGTAAGCGCAGCGCCACCCGGCATGAAATCAGAACGCGGTCTTACAAAAGCCCGTCATCTCTTTCAGGCCCATTTCGCGGCCAAGCTCGGTCATCGGGTGTACCACCACCAGACCGCGGACGCTTTTCTTCAGCTTGCCCATGTCGGCCTGTTCTTTTTTGGTGATGGCGCGGCGGTGCGGCATGTTCATCAGCTTCTGCGCTTCTTTGCTCAGCTTCTGGCCTTTGACTTCGCGCAGGCGCTCGATTTCCGCTTCCAGCTTCGCGGTCTCTTTCTCAAGCTCGGCGTATTTCTCGGCGGAATCGACCAGCGACAGGCCAGCCATCTGGTGGCGGATCAGATCCAGGCGGTCGCTCAGGCGTTTAATTTCGTTCTTTTCGACTTCTTTCATAACAAATGACTCTGAAAACGGGGAATTTACAGGGAAGGATACACCAATGTGAGCAGGCTTACTTCTGAAACGCTTTTTTTAAGCTGATTCGGGAAATCAGCTCAGTCAGGGAGAGAACCATCGTGGAACGGACAACCTGTTGATAACGCAGCTTTTGCATCGCGTAAAGCTCAGGGTCGCTGTTATCAAAATGGGGAGCAGGGGGCAGCGCAGTAACGCAGTGCAGCTCGCCGAAGGGCCCCAGAATCTCATCGTCGGTAAAGGTATACTCGTTACCGTCATGATTGAGCTCTTCGCGCAGCGCCATTAGCAGCTCCGCATCTTCATACTCTTGTCGGTTGAGCACGCCAAGACCATAAATCAGCTTCAGACGCACGGATAGATCGCCCAGCGGTCCGTCTCCGTCCAGTAACGGTTCTACAGCATATTTTACCGCGTAGTCGTCTTTGCGAAACACCTGAAGCACCAGGATATTCACCGCCTCGGTTAACAGCTCGACGGCGGCAATCAGGAAACTTCGTACGGTTTTGCCAGCATTCAGACGCTCAAGCACACGATTTTCAAAGGCCTGGGTTTGTTCCATTATTGCCTGCATATCTGACAATCTGTAATCAGGGCGCAGGATTACCTGCGCCGCATTCTGCATCATTTGGTTGCGTTGTATGCGTTGACCGCCTCCGCAACCACGTCGCTGTTGGCGTCCAGACCGGAGATCTGCGCCAGCGCAGCCTGCGCGCCTTTATCATCAATCAGCTGAGCCAGCTCAATCGCCTGTGGGTCCTGCTCGCTGCGGTAGTGCATCGCTGCGGCAATCCCTTTCACCAGGTTGGCATGCGGCAGGCCGTATTCCAGCGTGCCCAGCAGCGGCTTAATCAGGCGATCGCCCGCGCTTAGCTTGCGCAGCGGCTGGCGGCCCACGCGCTCAACGTCATCTTTCAGATACGGGTTTTCAAAGCGACCGAGGATTTTCTGGATGTATGCTGCGTGTTTCTCAGCATCAAAACCGTAGCGTTTGATCAGCACCGCGCCGCTCTCTTCCATTGCCCCTTTTACCACCGCGCGGATCTTCTCATCGAGGATCGCGTCACGAATGGTCTGATGACCGGCCAATTTTCCGAGGTACGCGGTTATAGCATGCCCGGTGTTCAGCGTGAAGAGCTTGCGTTCGACAAATGCCATCAGGTTATCGGTTAATTCCATTCCCGGAATGGTCGGCAGCGCGCCTTTAAACTGGGTTTTATCGACGATCCACTCGCTGAAGGTTTCTACGGTCACTTCCAGCGGGTCGTTGGTCGCGGATTCGGAAGGCGGAACGATGCGATCCACGGCGGAATCCACAAAACCCACGTGCGCTTCAACCCAGGCTTTGTCTTCGTCTGCCACCGCGTTAAGAACGTGGCCTTTCAGCTGCGTAGTGCCGCGCACCATGTTTTCACAGGCGATGATGTTCAGCGGGGTGTCGATGCCCTGCGCTTTACGTTTTGCCAGGCCTTTTGCAACCGCAGGGGCGATTCGCTCAAGGACGACCGGACCCACGGCGGTGGTGACCAGATCGACGCTGGCGATCAGGTCAATAACGTCTTCACCGATGCTGCTGACCGCGTTGACGCCAGATACTGTCTCAACCTGCTCGTTTTCGCCCACCACATGGACCTGATAGCTATGACGGGCATTCAGGGCATCCAGGACGACCTGATTCACATCGGCGAATGTCAGGGTAATGCCCGCGTCTGCCAGCAGTTTACCGATAAAACCACGACCGATATTACCTGCGCCAAAATGTAATGCTTTCATAGTGTTAACCTTCATCAATGTTTTTACCCGAGAGGGCTGGGGTGAGGAACGTTTATCCCCTCACCCTAGCCCTCTCCCCGGAGGGAGAGGGAAGAGAACTTATTTGTTCAGCAGAGCCAGCACTTCTTCCACGCTGGTGGTATTGGCCAGACGCTCAATGACGGACTCATCGTCCAGCGCGTTGGTCAGGCTGGTAATCACCTGAATGTGCTCGTTGTTGCGAGCGGCGATACCAATTACCAGACGGGCGATGTCGTCTTCTTCTTCACCGAAGCGCACGCCCTGCGGATACTGACAGAATACGACGCCGGTTTTCAGGACGCGATCTTTCGCTTCAACCGTTCCGTGCGGCACCGCGATGGATTCGCCCAGGTAGGTTGGCGTCAGTTTTTCACGTTCCAGCATCGCGTCGACATATTCAGGCTGAACGTAGCCGCCTTTCACCAGCTGCTCACCGGCAAAGCGAATCGCGTCTTCTTTGGTGGCCGCGGTACGACCGAGGAAGATGTTTTCCGCACCCAGCTTAAACAGGTGTGCATTGCTCTCGTCAAAGCTGTCCTGCAGGCTGGAGCGCACTTTCACTTCGTTGTCTTCGTGACGCTGCGCGGCCACCAGACGTTCGGTCAGGCTGGTGTACAGGCCGCTGTCGAGGAAGTTGGTCAGCGAAATGTGCTGTGCCTGCGGCACCTGGCGCATGGCGCGTTCGGTCAGATCGCGGTGCGTGATGACCAGGTCAACATCCGGCGGCAGGCTGTTAATGGCGCTGTTGGTCACGGAGATGTTGGTCAGGCCCGCATCCTGCACTTTCTTACGCAGCACGCCTGCACCCATCGCGCTGGAACCCATACCGGCGTCGCAGGCAACGATGATTTTACGCACGTGGCTCAGGTCGTTAGAGACATCACCGGCTGCCAGTGGCGTCGCGCCTTTGGATTCGGCTTTCATGTCGTGCATACGACGGGTTGCGGCTTCGATGTCATCATCTTCTTTCACTTTGCTGGTTTTCAGCAGGATAGAAGAGACCACGAAGGAGACGGCCATTGCCGCAAAGATAGCTGCGAGGTTCGCGAAATAAGCGCCTTTTGGCGTCATCGCCAGTACCGCCAGGATAGAACCCGGAGAAGCTGGAGAAACCAGACCGCCGCCCAGCACGCTCAGGGTGAACACGCCGGTCATACCGCCGAGGATAACGGCCAGGATCAGACGTGGGTTCATCAGCACGTACGGGAAGTAAATTTCGTGGATACCGCCCAGGAAGTGGATGATCGCCGCACCGCCAGCAGACTGTTTTGCGCTACCACGGCCGAAGAAGATGTACGCCAGCAGAACGCCCATACCCGGACCCGGGTTGGCTTCAATCAGGAAGAAGATAGACTTGCCGAGATCGTGAGACTGCTGAATACCCAGCGGCGAGAAGATACCGTGGTTGATGGCGTTGTTAAGGAACAGGATTTTCGCCGGTTCAACGAAGATAGACGCCAGCGGCAGCATTTCGTGCGCCACCATGAAGTTAACGCCTGCCGCGAGAATTTTAGACAGCACTTCAACCGCAGGGCCAATGCCGAGGAACGCCAGAATGGCGAGGATCATCCCGATGATGCCCGCAGAGAAGTTGTTCACCAGCATTTCGAAGCCGGATTTGATCTTACCATCAACCCAGACGTCGAATTTCTTAATCGCCCAGCCGCCCAGAGGGCCGGCAATCATCGCACCGAGGAACATCGGCATATCCGCACCGACGATAACACCCATGGTTGTGATGGCACCCACTACGCCACCACGATCACCGCCCACCAGACGACCCCCGGTGAAACCGATGAGCAGCGGCAGGAGATAGGTAATCATTGGGCCAACAAGTTTCGCCAGCGTTTCGTTAGGCAACCACCCTGTCGGAATGAACAATGCGGTGATGATACCCCACGCGATAAACGCGCCGATATTTGGCATCACCATGTTGCTGAGGAAACGACCAAAGCTTTGAACTTTGATCTTGAAATCGGATGACATAAAACACCCCTTCTTCTGTTTACGCTAAGGCTTATGGCCCGAGGTTTATTGTTAATGAGGCGGCAGAGGTAGCCGGGCCCTGTTCTGATGCTGTGAAATCTGGCACTGAATCGTTCAACTGTCCAGACAGTGAAAATTTATGTGATTCATGTCACGTAAATGTGGGGGGTGAGGATATCTATGAGGTGATCTGAATCACAAAAACGATGGGCAAAAAAAATACGATGGCGAGAAAAAAAGCAAAACACACCCTTTTGTGTGATTGTTGTCACGTTTTGTTCTGGCGAGTTTGTTTCTGGATTGTGACTGATTTCACAAAATATTTTTATGCAGATTTCTCCGGCTGTGATCGACGGCAAACTCTGCTTCGCGTTTCAGCGCCAGGATGATATGGCACGACACGATAAGCCAAAAAACCACTTTTGATGTGTGGTATGGCGAAAAGTTAAAAGGTGGATTACGCTCATATTGTAAGGTTAAGTCTATTATTATTCAGGATATATTTTGACACGCTTATAAACTTGCATGGAGATATTATAAAAACCCATACTCCCCTGCTCGGAAATAATAAGCACAACCCCGTGTTTATAAAAAATTAATTAGGTTGCGTACCGTTTTATTAATTTAATGAGTTGACGTTGTTTAAGTGAGGAGAATATGTTTCTCAACTATTTTGCGCTGGGCGTATTGATTTTTGTATTTCTGGTTCTCTTTTATGGAATCATCGCCATCCATGATATTCCTTATAATATGGCTAAAAAGCGTAACCATCCGCATGCCGATGCCATTCATACGGCTGGTTGGATTAGCCTGTTTACGCTTCATGCCATCTGGCCATTCCTGTGGATTTGGGCCACGCTGTACCGCGAGGATCGCGGCTGGGGCATGCAAAACCACATCACAAAGCCTGATGAGGTTCCGGGCATGGATGCGCTGGCAAAACGCGTGGCCGAATTAGAACAAAAGCTGGCCGCGGTAAAGCCCGCTGCTGATAAGAACACGCTGGAGCGCTAATCATGGATCTGTTGATTATTTTGACCTACGTGGCATTTGCCTGGGCCATCTTTAAAATATTCCGAATTCCGGTCAACCAGTGGACGCTTGCCACCGCAACATTAGGCGGCGTATTTATTGTTGCCGGACTTATTCTGCTAATGAACTATAACCACCCGTATACGTTTACGGCGCAAAAAGCGGTTATTTCTATTCCAATCACGCCGCAGGTGACCGGTGTGGTCAGCGAAGTGACCGATAAAAATAACCAGCTAATTAAAAAAGGCGAAGTGTTATTTAAACTGGATCCAGGCCGCTATCAGGCGCGGGTCGACAGGCTTCAGGCCGACCTGGTGACCGCGACGCACAATATCGATAATCTGAAAGCGCAGCTGGCGGAAGCCGTTGCCAATACCACGCGCGTCTCCGCTGAACGCGATCGCCTCTATAAAGATTTTCAGCGCTACCTGAAAGGCAGCCAGGCGAAGGTGAATCCGTTCTCTGAAAGCGATATCGACAACGCGCGGCAGAACTATCTGGCGCAGGATGCGCTGGTGAAAGGCTCCGTGGCTGAACAGGTGCAGATCCAAAGCCAGTTAGACAGCATGGTGAACGGCGAGCAGTCGCAGATTGCGTCGTTACGCGCCCAGCTTGCCGAAGCCAAATACAACCTGGATCAGACCGTGGTGCGTGCGCCGAGCGATGGTTACATCACCCAGGTGCTGATACGTCCGGGGACCTATGCCGCCGCGCTGCCTCTGCGTCCGGTGATGGTCTTTATCCCTGAACAGAAGCGTCAGATTGTGGCCCAGTTCCGCCAGAACTCGCTGCTGCGTCTGAAGCCGGGCGATGAAGCGGAAGTAGTGTTTAACGCGCTGCCGGGCCAGGTGTTCTCCGGGAAGCTCACCAGTATTCTGCCGGTGGTGCCGGGGGGAACCTATCAGGCGCAGGGCGCGCTGCAGTCGCTGACGGTGGTGCCGGGAACGGACGGTGTTCAGGCACTTATTGAGCTGGAACCCAACGCCGAAGTCGATGCCCTGCCGGACGGTATCTATGCCCAGGTGGCGGTCTATTCGGACCACTTCGCCCACGTCTCGGTCATGCGTAAAGTACTGCTGCGTATGACCAGCTGGATGCACTACCTCTACCTCGATCACTAATCCTTCCAGGGCAGGAATGCGACATGCAGACCTGCCCTTTTTTCATCGCTTGATCCATACTGACTTTTTTCCGGCATCAAGGATCAGGCAATGAAACTCATCGGCAGCTATACCAGTCCCTTCGTGCGAAAAATCTCGATTCTCCTGCTGGAGAAGGGGATTGAATTTGAATTCGTGAATGAACAGCCCTACAACGCGGAAAACGGCGTCGCGCAGTACAACCCGCTGGGAAAAGTGCCAGCGCTGGTCACGGACGAGGGCGAATACTGGTTTGATTCCCCGATTATTGCGGAGTATATCGAGCTGCTGGGCGTTGCCCCGGCAATGCTGCCGGCTGACCCAAAAGCGGCGCTGGCGGTGAAGCAAATTGAAGCCCTGGCCGATGGCATTATGGATGCGGCGTTAACCTCCGTGCGTGAACAGGCCAGGCCCGTTGCCCAGCAGTCGGAAACGGAACTGTTACGCCAGCGGGAAAAAATCAGCCGCAGCCTGGACAGGTGCGAACAGCTTATCCGGGAGGGAAAGATCGACACCGACAGCCTGAACCTGGCAACTATCGCCATCGCCTGCGCCATCGGCTATCTCAACTTCCGCCGGGTTTCCCCTGGCTGGTGCGTCGACCGTCCGCTGCTGGTGAAGCTTGCAGACACGCTTTTTAGCCGCGAGAGCTTTGCCCGTACCGAACCGCCAAAGGCTTGACGCGGGTTATAACACTTCGGCGTCGGAGGCGGTACAATCCCTCTACATGTTAACTCCCTCTCCCGTCGGGAGGGGGGAAGATATTTACTCGCCAGGCGCTTTCATGACTACTCATCGTTCGCTGTACAGCCAGATCCCCGCTACCGACCGTCTCCTACGCGAGCCCCGCATTTATGCTGTTGTTGAGCGCTTCGGCCATACCGCGACGGTGGAAATGTTACGCCTGCTTCAGGACGAAGCCCGCTGCGCGATTCAGGCAGAAAACGCCTTGCCCGACTGGTGCAGTGCGTGGGAGCAGGAAGTTGAACAGCGGCTGGATGAGAAGGCGCAAAGCGCGTTACGCCCGGTGATTAACCTGACCGGTACCGTACTGCATACCAACCTCGGGCGAGCCCAGCAGGCGGAAGAGGCCGTTGCCGCCGTCGTGCAGGCCATGCAAGCGCCTGTAACGCTGGAGTACGATCTGGACGGCGCCGGACGCGGGCATCGCGACCACGCGCTGGCGGAGCTGCTGTGCCAGCTGACCGGCGCGGAAGATGCCTGCATTGTGAATAACAACGCCGCAGCGGTGCTGCTGATGCTGGCGTCCACCGCCAGCGGCAAAGAGGTAGTGGTGTCCCGCGGCGAGCTGGTGGAGATTGGCGGGGCATTTCGTATTCCGGACGTGATGCGCCAGGCGGGCTGTACGCTGCATGAAGTGGGCACCACCAACCGTACCCATGCGAAAGACTATCGCGCGGCAGTGAATGAAAATACTGCCCTGCTGATGAAGGTCCACACCAGCAATTATCATATTGAAGGCTTCACCAAAACGGTTGAAGAGGCGGAGCTGGCGGCGATTGGGCGCGAACTGAACATACCGGTGATTGCCGATCTCGGCAGCGGCTCGCTGGTGGATCTGAGCCTGTACGGGCTGCCAAAAGAGCCGATGCCGCAGGAGATGATTGCGGCGGGCGTTAGCCTGGTCAGCTTTTCCGGCGACAAACTGCTGGGCGGGCCGCAGGCCGGGATTATCGTCGGCAAGCGCGAGCTGATTGCGCAGCTGCAGCAGCATCCGCTCAAGCGCGCCCTGCGCGCCGATAAAATGACGCTTGCCGCCCTGGACGCTACGCTGCGGCTCTATCTCCACCCGGAGAAACTGGCCGACCGCCTGCCCACGCTGCGACTGTTAAGCCGCGATGCCGCCTCGATTCGCGCCCAGGCTGAACTTCTGCTGCCGCGCGTCGCCGCGCACTACCCCGATTTTGACGTTCGCATTGAGCCCTGCCAGTCGCAGATTGGCAGCGGTTCGCTGCCGGTGGACAGGCTGCCGAGTGAAGCGCTGACGTTCACGCCGCGTGACGGGCGCGGCGGCCATCTGGAAGCCCTGTCGTCGCGCTGGCGCGGTCTCTCGACGCCGGTTATCGGGCGGATTTACGATGGCCGAATGTGGCTGGATTTGCGCTGCCTTGAAGATGAAGAGCGATTTCTGGAGATGTTGTTGAAATGATTATTGCCACCGCCGGTCACGTTGACCACGGAAAAACCACGTTACTGCAGGCCATTACCGGCGTAAACGCCGACCGCCTGCCGGAAGAGAAAAAGCGCGGCATGACCATCGATCTGGGCTATGCCTACTGGCCCCAGCCTGATGGCCGCGTGCTGGGCTTTATTGATGTGCCGGGGCATGAAAAGTTTCTGTCCAACATGCTGGCGGGCGTGGGCGGCATCGATCATGCCCTGCTGGTGGTGGCCTGCGATGACGGCGTGATGGCGCAAACCCGCGAGCACCTGGCGATCCTCCAGCTGACCGGTAACCCGCAGCT
Organism: Enterobacter sp. Taxon_8; assembly: GCF_058354585.1. Classification (NCBI taxonomy): domain Bacteria; kingdom Pseudomonadati; phylum Pseudomonadota; class Gammaproteobacteria; order Enterobacterales; family Enterobacteriaceae; genus Enterobacter; species Enterobacter sp. Taxon_8. The sequence continues at coordinate 153,937 of NZ_CM177989.1, forward strand.
GACCGTGGCGCTGACCAAAGCCGATCGCGTGGATGACGCACGCGTCAGCGAGGTGCGCGAAACGGTACAGGCGACCTTGCGGGAGTATGGTTTTGCCGACGCGTCGCTATTTGTCACCGTGGCGACGGAAGGGCGCGGTATCGACGAACTTCGCCACCACTTACAGCAGCTTTCATCACGCGACCACGCCAGCCATCATCGTTTCCGCCTGGCCATTGATCGGGCGTTTACCGTAAAAGGTGCGGGGCTTGTGGTGACTGGTACGGCGCTGAGCGGCGAAGTGAACGTCGGTGATACGCTCTGGCTGACGGGCGTGAACAAACCGATGCGCGTGCGCGGGCTGCACGCACAAAACCAGCCCGCAGACCGCGCCCACGCCGGGCAGCGGATCGCGCTGAACATTGCCGGGGATGCGGAAAAAGAGCAGCTTAATCGCGGCGACTGGCTGCTGGCCGATGCCCCACCTGAACCGTCTGAACGCGTCATCGTCTCCCTGCAGGCAAACGTGCCCCTGACCCAATGGCAGCCGCTGCATATTCACCACGCGGCCAGCCATATCACCGGGCGCGTGTCGCTGCTGGAAAACGATCTCGCCGAGCTGGTATTCGATTCACCGCTCTGGCTGGCAGACAACGATCGTCTGGTTCTGCGTGACATTTCTGCAAGGGAAACGCTGGCCGGGGCGCGCGTGGTGGCGCTTAACCCACCCCGACGCGGCAAGCGTAAACCTGAATATCTGCAGTGGCTGGCCGCGCTGGCGCAGGCCAGAGAGGATAACGCCGCGCTGCGGGTACACCTCGATCGCGGTGCGGTGAGCCTGCGTGATTTTGCATGGGCACGCCAGCTGAGCGGGGAAGGCTTACGGCAGCTGACCCAGGAGCCGGGCTTCATTCAGGCTGGCGACAGCCTGCTCAATGCCCCGGTTGCTGCGCAATGGCAGCGTAAGATACTGAACACGCTTGCGACTTACCACGAACAGCATCAGGACGAGCCTGGCCCGGGCCGTGAGCGTCTGCGGCGCATGGCGCTGCCGATGGAAGACGATGCGCTGGTGCTGCTGCTGATTGAAAACATGCGCGAAAGCGGGGCGATCAAAAGCCACCACGGCTGGCTGCATCTGCCGGATCACAAGGCCGGTTTCACCGCAGATCAGGAGGCCATATGGCAAAAAGCGGACCCGCTGTTTGGCGATGAGCCGTGGTGGGTTCGCGATCTGGCTCGCGAAACCAACACCGACGAACAGGTGATGCGTCAGGTATTGCGCCATGCGGCGCAGCAGGGGCTGATAGTCGCGATCGTGAAAGATCGTTATTACCGTAACGATCGCATTGTGGCGTTTGCCAACCTGATCCGCGAGCTGGATCAGGCGCGCGGCTCGACCTGCGCAGCGGATTTCCGCGATCGGCTGAACGTGGGGCGCAAGCTGGCGATCCAGATCCTGGAGTATTTCAACCGCATCGGCTTTACCCGCCGTCGCGGTAACGATCATCTGTTGCGCGATTCGTTATTATTTCCTGAAACTCCGTGACCTCCGTCGTAAACGCCGTTACCGGTTGGCGAGAAAATCGCCAGCCGGAACTACCCTTGTTGTACACCAACAGCAAGGAGACGGTCATGACAAACAATCCTCCCTCATCGCGTATCCAGCCCGGCGAGTATGGTTTTCCCCTCAAGCTGAAGCCTCGTTATGACAACTTTATTGGCGGCGACTGGGTAACTCCCGTCGACGGCGAATACTATTCCAACCTGACTCCCGTTACCGGCCAGCCGCTGTGCGAAATTGCCAGCTCCGGCAAGCGTGATATCGACCTGGCGCTGGATGCGGCGCACAAAGCGAAAGAAAAATGGGCTCACACCTCCGTGCAGGACCGGGCGGCGATCCTGTTCAAAATCGCCGACCGGATGGAGCAGAATCTGGAGCTGCTGGCGACGGCGGAAACCTGGGATAACGGCAAGCCGATACGGGAAACGATGGCGGCAGACGTGCCGCTGGCCATTGACCACTTCCGCTATTTTGCTTCCTGCATTCGCGCTCAGGAGGGAGGAATAAGCGAGGTAGACAGCGATACCGTGGCGTATCACTTCCACGAACCGCTGGGCGTCGTCGGGCAAATCATTCCGTGGAACTTCCCGCTGCTGATGGCGAGCTGGAAAATGGCGCCCGCGCTGGCGGCGGGAAACTGCATTGTGCTCAAACCGGCGCGTCTGACTCCGCTCTCAGTGCTGCTGCTGATGGAAATCGTTGGCGATCTTCTGCCGCCGGGCGTGATTAACGTGGTCAACGGTGCGGGCGGGGAGATAGGGGAATATCTGGCCACCTCAAAACGGATCGCCAAAGTGGCGTTTACCGGATCGACGGAGGTAGGCCAGCAGATCATGCAGTACGCCACGCAGAACATCATTCCGGTGACCCTCGAGCTGGGCGGGAAATCCCCGAACATCTTCTTCGCAGACGTAATGGAGGAAGAGGATGCCTTCTTCGATAAAGTACTGGAAGGGTTTGCGCTGTTTGCGTTTAACCAGGGCGAAGTCTGCACTTGCCCAAGCCGCGCGCTGGTGCAGGAGTCCATCTATGAGCGCTTTATGGAGCGGGCCATTCGCCGCGTCGAGTCTATCCGCAGCGGTAACCCGCTCGATAACGCCACGCAGATGGGGGCGCAGGTCTCGCATGGACAGCTGGAAACTATCCTCAACTACATCGACATCGGCAAGAAAGAGGGGGCGGATATTCTCACCGGCGGGCGTCGTAAGGTACTCGGTGGGGATCTGCAGGACGGGTATTATCTGGAGCCGACGATCCTGTTCGGTCAAAACAACATGCGCGTCTTCCAGGAAGAAATTTTCGGACCGGTACTGGCCGTGACCACCTTCAAAACGATGGAGGAGGCGCTGGAGATTGCCAACGACACGCCGTATGGTCTGGGAGCAGGCGTCTGGAGCCGCAACGGTAATCTGGCCTATAAAATGGGAAGAGGCATTCAGGCCGGGCGCGTCTGGACCAACTGCTACCACGCCTATCCGGCGCACGCGGCATTTGGCGGTTATAAGCAATCGGGCATCGGGCGTGAAACCCACAAGATGATGCTGGAGCATTATCAGCAGACGAAATGTTTGCTGGTCAGCTACTCCGATAAGCCGCTGGGGCTGTTTTAATCACCCAGCTCAGGCCGTCCATGCACGGCCTGAGCAATTTGCTGGCGCAGGCAGTTCAGAACGCCATCCAGTACGTATTGCACGCGCCAGGGCTGGTATTCGCGTTTGCGGAAGATGGCCGTCAGATCGAGCCACCACTCTTCCTGATGCGGGAAGCAGGGGACCAGCATCCCTTGCGTTAATTCTTTTTTCAGACTTTCTTTTGGTGCAAAAACAATCCCAAGATTATTTCTTGCCAGCTCCAGAGCCGTCTGCGTATTGTCGCAAATATAATTACCGGTCACCCGGTAGTCATGCACGTCATCGCTGCCGTGCACTCGGAAACGCCAGATGTTGGCATCATCAACCAGCATGGAGTCAATGAGAATACAGGAGTGATTAATTAAATCTTCCGGTCCCGTTAAGGGGTGTTTATTTAAATACTCCACGGTTGCGAAGGCCGTAACGGAATATTGTGTCAGAACGCTGGCAACCAGACTTTCGTCTTTAGGCTGCGTATAAGTAATTAAAATGTCGCAGTCATCCGGAAAGGAAACGCCTTCTGAAAATTCATTCCGGTCCAGATTGTAGGTTTTCAAAGAGATGCGAATGTCACCGATGTCTTCTATCTGATGGATCACGTGTCGCGCGAGGTAGGTCACGATGCCGGTTGGGGCATAGATCGTCACTTTTCCGCGCTTTTCGTGCTTATAATCCGCAATGAAATTCACAAGCTGGCTGTTCTTATCCAGTGTTGCATTAACGTAAGGGAGCAACGCTTCACCAAACTGGGTCAGGGCAAGCTGGCGCGTGGTGCGCTCAAAAACCTTGAGTCCAACCCGCGTTTCAAAATCAGACAGATATTTACTGACGTTGGCCTGCGCCATGCCCAGCAGGGCGGCGGCATCACCAATGCTGTGGGTGGCTGCAATGACGGAGATAATTTTTAATTCGCGTGGTTTTAGCTGTAATGTACTCATCATGCACACCCATCTATATGATTTTATATATAATATTATATAAACCGCAGCGTTGCATTGGCAATTTTGTAACCATTATTATGCGCCTCGCTTGTTTGGCATTTAAATGGATTACATAGAATGACTATTAAATACAATTTACTCATCGCGGCCACGTTATTTGCATCAACGTCTGCCATGGCTGGTGATTTTTCACTTGGAGCGGGGGCTGTATTTAATGAGTCTCCTTACAAAGGCTATAACGAAAATACTACCGCAGTACCGTTAATTAGCTACGAAGGCGATCGCTTTTATGTTCGCCAGACCACGGGTGGATGGATCTTGTGGAAAGACGCAAAAAATGAACTCAGCCTGACCGCAACGTGGATGCCGCTGCATTTCGATCCTGATGACAACGACGATCATCAGATGAAGCAGCTTGATGAGCGTAAAGCATCTGCGTTCCTCGGTGGGGCGTACTACCGTCACGAAAGCTGGGGGTCGCTGAAAGTGGCCGTTTCTGGCGATGCGATGGATGAAAGCGGCGGCGTGGTGGGCGAGGTATCGTACTTCCGTCCGATCAAAATGGAGCGCCTGACCCTGACACCTTCTGTTGGTGTTTTCTACAGCGACGAAAGCTATAACGACTATTACTACGGCGTATCCGGCAGCGAGTCTCGCCGCTCCGGACTGGATAAATACACCGCTGGCGACAGTTGGACGCCATACGTTGGCCTGGCGGCTAAATATCAGTTAACCCAGAATCTGTACCTCAACGCCAGCGCGGTTTACACCGTGTTGCCTGACGACGTGAAGAACAGCCCGATGATCGACCGCGATGACAGCTTCGCGCTGATGACCGGCCTGACCTGGCGTTTCTGATGCGGTAAAGCCGGGGGGCAGGTTCGCCTTACCCGGCCTACGATCGTGCCTGTCGAGCAGTTCCTGCTGCATATCCGGGATCTGAATCGGCCAGCATATGCCTCTCTACTGCTCCGCAATGGGCAAGATCTACATGGCGTTGAGATCCAACCTTTGACGCGGAACACCATCACTGAACTGAGCGCCATGTATGATGAGCTGGTGTTTGATATCCACGGCCGCGTTCCGTATGCGATCTCAAAAGAGCTGGGTTTTAACGTACGAGAGGCGTAACAGATGAACCGATGTATCATGGCGGATGCGGAAAAATGCATCGGGTGCCGCACCTGTGAAGTGGCCTGTGCGGTTGCGCATCAGGACAACTTCACCGCACAGGCTTTTACCTCTCGCCTGCGGGTGGTGAAGGGGGACGCCTACACTACGGCTGTGGGTTGCCATCAGTGCGAGGACGCCCCCTGTGCCAATGTCTGCCCAACCCATGCCATCAGACGTACGGCAGGCGCCTGGCTTGTTGAGCAGACGCGCTGTATTGGCTGTAAAAGTTGCATGGTCGCCTGTCCGTTTGGGGCGATGCAGGTGCGTCTGGATGGGGGTAAGGCACAAGCGCTGAAATGTGATTTGTGCCTGCATCGCGAAGGCGGACCGGCCTGCGTGGAGGCCTGTCCAACCCACGCGCTGCGCTGTGTTGATCCTGCCAGTCTTCGGGCTGAAAAGCTTACTGCATTTTATTGAAATTCCAGGTAAACGTCAGGCTGTAGCGCCAGTCTCTGTTGCGACTGTCTGTCGGAACATCCCCGACGGGTCTTGCCGCCTCAACCGTGATGCTATAGTGGCGCGTATCGCCTAACATCACGCCGGTTGCCACTGACCCGAGCCGTTGATGGGGCAAACCGGGCGTGTTAAACCAGGTTTGCGCGGTATCGGCCAGGATATAGGGCTGGATGGTGGCAAGCCAGGTGCTCTCTTTTCGCATCTGGATATAGCGCAGTTCTACCTGCCCGCCGTAGCCGTAGTCACCGCTTGCTTCACTGTCCTGATATCCTCGGCCAAAGCGCTGGGCACCGAAGCTAACGCGTTCGGGCTCGGGCAACGTGTTGTTTGACCAGTCCCCCTCCCAGGACGTTGATAGCCGCCATTTATCGGCAAACAGCCAGGCTGCGTCCAGATAGCTTTTCGTGAGTGTAAAATTAATATCGGGCCTGGGGGCCGAGACGATATCGGCACCCATCGCATCAATCCCCTGACGAACGTTGAGTCGGCCGCTGATGCTGGCGGTTGTGAATTGATGTGCACCGTTGATGCCGACTTCCAGGGCGGGATAACGCGCGTGCTGGTTGACGGAGTCAAGGCTATAGGTTTTGCCCTGCAGTCTGGCCTGCAGAGCGTAATCATCCTGGCGGTCGGTGTAATCAAAACCGCTGGTCAGATTAATTTGTGATTTTTGCGTCAGCAGCAGGGGATAGCCAAACGTCACGCCGCCGTTGTATTGCGTTGTTTTTTGCTTCGAATCGACGCTGATATTATTCGGCAAAGAGAGCAGGGGAGAAAAATCTCGCGGCTCTTCATGGTAATAGCTGCCTTTGAGCTGTATCGTCAGCCCTTCATCGTTTAAAAACTGCTGCCAGTTGAGCCCGACATAGTTTTTTCGCGTGTTGCTATCTAACGGCACAAGCGTGGCCACGCCAAGCTGATCGCCATAGCTTGTCATGTTGCTGAGTGTGCCGTTCAGCATCATTAAATCTTGCCCTTTACGGGTATCGATTGTCGAGGCGATATTCCAGCTCCGCTCCTGGTTGCCGGTTATTTGCATCGCCGCCGCGCCATAGATATTGGTTGGCAACTGCGCGTTAGCCGTAACCGGAACGTTCGGGGTGCGCGTCATCAGCTGGCTGTAGCGATCGAACGTATCCTGTGAAAGCGGTTTTTTCGCCATGATTTTTTCGGACAGACGTTTAAGACGTTCAGCGATGTGGGGGTTATTACTGGTGATGTCGCTATGAGCGACATAGCCTTCAACCAGAACAATTTTAATATTGCCCTGCTGGAAATTATTATCGGGCAGCCAGGCATAAGAGAGCGGAAAACCGTCAGCCTTGTAGCGCGCCGTAATATCGTTTACCAGCCCCGTGAGCGTTTTTAGCGGCACGGTTTTTCCGGCGTAAGGTCTGAAGGGCTGAAGTAATTCCTTCAAGGAATAACGCGTGCCGCCAATAAACTGAATGTGATTAATGGTAATGGGCGTTTCAGGCGTCAGCGTTGACTTCGGTTTTTCTATTTTGACGGTCGGCTGTTGAACGGCTTCAGTCTGTTCGGGGGCAACGTTACGAGAAACTTGTGCCGGGTTATCGGGGTTAATAATAGAGGGCAGAGTATCGGCGCGGGCCATGCTCAGCACAACCAGCCCCGTCAGCGAAAAAAGGAAGTGGTGTTTCATCGCGCAATCCCTGTTCGTCATCCCCGGTTGGGGTAAGTGTCGCTGAATAAAGCGCCCCTGAACCAGGGGCGCAGACAGGCAATAAAAGGATTACTGTTTTGACGTCAGTAGACTCGTGGTTAACGTGTTGAGCCCATTAATCGGGTTTGTCGTAGATGTATTTTGGGTTGTGCCTGCATTGGCCGTTACACCCGCCGTCAGCGTATTGAGGGTGGTATTGACCGTTGTGCTCAGGCTATTGTTTGTGGCTGTCACATTGGCATCGGCCGTCAGAGATCCTGTGCCGCTGCCTCCGGTGGTTGATGTGGGTTTCACTAGCGTACCGCTATCCGTGACCGTCTGGCCGACATTTTGAACGACCTGACCGACACCGCTAAGCCCGCTATTGCTGCTGCTAATGTTGGTCCCTACGCCGCTGACGGTGCCACCCACCTGGGTCAGCAGACCGTTGACCGGTGTGCCGAGACCCGTTGTGGTGCCTACGGTTTGCGTCACGCCTTGTACTCCGCCCAGCGTCTTGTTAGCCAGGGTCGTGGTATCGGTTGTTACCTGAGTGACTGCAGGGCTGCTTACCGTGTTGGTGAGACCCGTGCCGGTGTTACTGACCAGTTGCCCGGAACTGTTTACCACGCTGCCCGTCAGGCCCGTTACGCCGCTGACCGGTGTTCCGGAAGTGGAACTCGCCAGACCCGTGCCTACCGTTGAAACGGTATTGCCGAGGGAGGTGACCGACGTGGTCACGCCTTTAACCGTTGTACCCACACCGTTCGGGTTGTTTGGATCGCCAACGCCAGTCGTGACGCCTGTCCCCACGGTGGACACGGCACTGCCAACACCGCTGACGGTGGTTGAAACGGTTGACGTGACGGGATTATTTGTTTGAAGCTGGCTTCCGAGGCCATCCACAGTGGATCCGACGCTGGTCACGGTTTTACCAGCATCACCCAGTATCGTATTTACGCCTGCGGTAGTTGTTCCTCCACTGCCCCCTGAGCCTGAGCCTGAGCCTGAGCCTGAGCCCGATCCTGAACCAGAACCCGTTCCGTCACCAGCGCCTGTCCCGGTACCTGAACCCGTTCCGGTGCCCGATCCGTTGCTGCCCGAACCGCCATTGCTCGCGGTTGTGCCACTTCCATCATCTGAGCCGCTGCTGCTTCCCGTTGCAGGGTTATTTTTGGCTGTTGAGTGAGATCCCCCACCGCTTCCACTACAGGCAGAAAGAGAGAACGCGAGCAGTACCGCAACAGCAATAGCGCTGATGCGACTAACATTATTAGGTAGCATATGAATACTCCACGCAAAAGAACGCCGAGCGGCGTATTAGTGAGTATATGCAGTATTTTTAAATATGCATGAAAGTGGCTGAAGAAGGTATTTTTCTTCGGTGTAGGTGGTTATTTAAAATAACAATAAGTTAGGGTGTTTAATCGGTGCTTAATTATTGAGAGAGTAGTTAGTGGGCGTAAATTAAAGGAATATTCCTAAGAAAACTCAATGGGGATGATAAATGAATCGCTACAGGGTATATCCTTATTGTAAGATTCAGATCGCGGAAAAATAAGGCTCTTCATTTGAAGAGCCTAATTATTTAACAATTGCCTTCGAGCCAGGCTTTTTCGATTTCTTCGGCGAGAATTTTAACCCCCGCTTCGATTTTTTCCGGGTCGGGTACGTAGTTCATGCGCATGCACTGATGGGTATGGGGCCATGGCTTATCCAGTCCCGGGAAGAAATAATCGCCCGGAACCATCAGCACGCCGCGCTTTTTAAGGCGCTGGTAGAGCAGTTCAGTAGTGATAGGCAAATCCTTAAACCACAGCCACAGGAAAATCGCTCCTTCAGGCTTGTGGATCAGGCAGCGTTCTTCCGACAAATAGCGGCGAATTGTCGCGATTGTTTCCTGAACGCGCTGGTAATAGAAAGGCTTAATCACGTCATTCGACAGACGCAGCAGATCCTTGCGTTTGATCATCTCGCACATCATCGCCGGGCCAATGCCGCCCGGTGAAAGGCTGATAATACCGTTCATATTGGTAATGGCGGTGATGATTTTCTCATTGGCGATGATGATGCCGCAGCGGCTGCCCGGCAGGCCCAGCTTAGAGAGGCTCATGCACAGGACAATGTTCGGGTTCCACAGCGGACGTGCTTCGCTGAAGATAATGCCCGGGAACGGTACGCCGTAGGCGTTATCGATTACCAGCGGAATGCCGTGCTGATTTGCCAGTGCATCCAGCTTCATCAGTTCGTCATCGGTGATCACATTGCCCGTTGGGTTAGTCGGGCGCGATACGCAGATCATGCCCGTCTCTTCACCAATATGCAGGTGTTCAAAATCGACGTGATATTTGAACTGGCCTTCCGGCAGCAGCTCGATGTTCGGGCGCGCGGAGACGAACAGATCCTCTTCCAGGCCGGAATCGGCATAGCCGATATACTCCGGCGCCAGCGGGAACAGCACTTTTTTGGTGGTGCCGTCGGCGCGACGCCCTGCGAACAGGTTAAACAAGTAGAAAAATGCGCTCTGGCTGCCGTTTGTTAGTGCAATATTCTGTGGTTCGATATCCCAGCCCAGCTCGTCACGCAGCATTTCGGCGAGGAGTGCCAGCAGTTCGGTTTTACCTTGCGGGCCGTCGTAATTGCAAAGCGCATCGGTTGCTTTGCCGCTTTCCAGCATCTGAGCGAGCAGCGTCTGGAAATAGGTCGTCATCTCCGGAATTTGAGCCGGGTTTCCGCCGCCGAGCATGATTGCGCCCGGTGTGCGCAGCCCGTCGTTGAGGTCCTCCATCAGGCGAGTAATGCCTGAATGGCGGGTAAATTTGTCGCCGAAAAGTGAAAACGTCATAGCAGGTGATCTGTCGAGCTTATTTTGAAAGTGGGTAACCATAACGCTAGCACCGTGCTGGTGCAAATCGGGTGGTGTGGTCGGATTTGTTGTTTTATAGGGCGAGAGTGGGTTTGTGTAGTGAATAGTTCTGGAGCTCCTCCCCTCTCCCCATGGGGAGAGGGTTAGGGTGAGGGGGATGATCTACTGATTCCCCGCCCAGACGACCATCACCTTATCGCCATCATGTTCACGTACGAAGCCATATCCCTCTTTCAGCGACAGCGTGGTTTGTTTGCCTTCACCTATCGCCGGGTGGCGGGCGCGGAACTGACCCAGCGTTTGCCAGTGGGCGACGGTTGAGGCCTGCTTGCCCGTAACGTCCTGCCAGTTCATATCCGAACGGGTGCCCTGCAGCGGGTCGGAGCCTGTTGGCCCGAATGGACGCTCAGACTCATCCCCGTAATAGATTTGCACGCTGCCCGGCGCCAGCAGGAGCAGCTCCGCCGCGCGCTGGCCCCCTTCGCGGAACAGACGCGTATCGTGTGATGAGAGATAGCTCAGCACGTTGAAGTTTTGCAGCTTTTCCGCCATCTGCTGCCAGGTGAGATCCATATCGGCCAGGCAATCCACCGCTTTTGCCGCCTGTTCCTGATAATCAAAGTTGATCATCGCATCGAAGCCGTGGCGGTAATAATCGCTCTGCATGACGCCGTGGCCCCAGGATTCCCCGGTCATCCAGAACGGTGCGTCGTCGATCTTTTTGTCCGGGTGAGCGCCTTTCCAGGCAGCCAGCGCCTGGCTTGCCTGGTCTTTCAGCTGTTGCCAGGCCGCAAGCTCAACGTGTTTCGCTGTATCCACCCGAAAACCGTCGATGCCGTAGTCACGTACCCACTGGCTGAGCCAGTGGGTCAGGTAGTCGCGCGGGGTATAGCCCGGAATCGCTTTCGCGTGGGTATCGGGCTTGTATTGATAGAAATTGGGCAACCCGGAAGGGACGGTGGATTCCGTTTTCAGATCGGGTAAAAACGCCAGCGACATTGTTAAATCATCAAAACCGGGGTTGTCGTAATCACCGATGTCGGTGCGGATCCACTTTTTACCCCACCATTTTTCCCATGCGGCTTTATCGCCGAAGTTGATGTAGTCGTTAAAGCTGTGCCAGCTTTGTCCCGCGCCCGGCTTCCAGTCCGTCCAGCGTTCTCCCAGCGTCTTTTTCAGCTCGTCACCCTGCAGGTACAGGGCTCCAAACTGATACTCCTGCATGTCTGCAAGCGTGGCATAGCCAGCGTGGTTCATAACGATATCGAACAGAATGCGGATCCCGCGCATGTGCGCTTCGTCGACAAGATGGCGTAAATCATCTTCGGTGCCCATGTTGGCGTCGAGTTTTGTCCAGTCCTGGGTGTAGTAGCCGTGATAGGCGTAGTGAGGAAAATCTCCTTTGGTGCCACCGCCGACCCAGCCGTGGATCTGCTCAAGCGGGGAGCTTATCCAGAGCGCGTTCACTCCCAGCTGCTGTAAATAATCGAGCTTGCCGGCGAGCCCCTTGAGGTCGCCACCGTGGAAAGTGCCAATCTCCTGCATGCCGTCTTTATGGCGACCGTAGCTGTTGTCGTTACCCGGGTCACCATTAGCATAGCGGTCGGTCAGCACAAAATAGACGGTGGCATTTTGCCAGCTAAACGGCGCAGGCCTGTCGGTTTCGGCGCGCTCAAGCAGCAGCAGGCCGTTACTGTTGACGGCTGGCTGCAGAGTGATGTTTCCATTCTGCACCGTCGTCGTCTGTTTACTGTAGTAGTCGCGCACGACGGAGCCTTCCGGGAAGGTATGGCTGACGTCCAGCGTCAGCGGCTTACCGTCCCACTTCGGACACTGACGGATGACGTTTGCAACCGGCTGTTCTGCGGCGCTCTGAATCGTCAGCAGCAGGGTGGGCGTGCCGGAGCGGGTATCAATCCGCATCTGGTATTCACCGTCGCGGAAAAGGCGCCACTGCGGCGGCGTGCCGTCACAGGGCTTGAGCGACAGCATCTCATTGAGTTTTATCGCACCTGTAGGCTGCCAGCACGTCTTGTCAAAACTCAGCGTAAGAGGACGCGTACCCTTCGCAAGCTTTGCCTGGCTGGTGAAGACCCCGGTGCCTTCGGCGCTAAATGCGCTAAACCCTGGCGATGACCAGTCGGCATGCGCCAGTGCGGGTAACATCAGAAAGGCTAATGCGGTACGTTTCATTCCTTTTTCCTGTCGCGGCATTTTTGACCAGTGTGCCATCAGGCGAGGGGCAAAAACTCATCCCCTGTCGGTTTCTGCCAGGAGGATGCGTGAGGATGAGTGATCTCGCGCAAAATTAGGTAGTTATCTGCGATAGCGCACACAGTTTTTGTGGAATGATGATTTTATGAGCAAGTTTCAGGTGACATAGTTTCGGAATTGGACTATTTCTATACGTGCTCTTGAAGTCTATTTTTGATATGATTTGAGATTCCGCTCTCAAATTTGTGAAAAAAATAAGGTGTTAGGATGATTACATCCGACCAGGAGACCTAATGATATCGACTCCCATTCGACGATATGGGGCTGCGATACTCATGTTACTCACCACGGCATTTTCGGGTGAGGTGCTTGCGAAGACGCACACGGATACAACGAGTAAGAAAGCCCACGTAATAAAGACGACAAGTAGTAAGGTTAGCAGTAAACAAGAGTATTCTCGCAATAGTGCAAAGAGTAGTTCACTTCCTGATTTGCGAAAATACCCTTCCGGAACACCAAGGAAAAAAGCGTTTCTCCGGACGGTAATGCCTTACATCACGAGTCAAAATGCCGCGATTACTGCGGATCGTAACTGGCTGATTTCCAAACAGTACGATAGCCGCTGGTCGCCATCCGAGCGCGCGCGCCTGAAGGATATCACGAAGCGCTACAAGCTGAGCTGGAACGGTAACACGCGTCGTGTGCCGTGGAATGCTCTCCTTGAGCGTGTGGATATCATCCCGGGCAGCATGGTTGCGACCATGGCTGCTGCCGAAAGCGGCTGGGGGACTTCTAAGCTTGCGCGTAGCAACAACAACCTTTTCGGCATGAAATGCGTGAAAGGCCGTTGTACTAATGCGCCGGGCAAAGTGAAAGGCTATTCGCAGTTTGAATCCGTGAAAGATTCCGTTAGCGCCTATGTGGTGAATCTGAACACGCACCCGGCCTACTCATCGTTCCGTAAATCACGCGCTCAGCTGCGTAAAGCGGACCAGGAAGTGACGGCCAGTACGATGATCCACAAGCTGAAAGGGTATTCGACGAAGGGACAGAGCTATAACAACTATCTGTTTGCTATGTACCAGGATAACCAGCGCTTAATCGCCGCCCATATGTAATCTCAAAAAAACGCCTTCCACCGGAAGGCGTTTTCTTTTCTAGATCAGCACCTCGCTGTGGCGATCCCGATACTCTTTCGGCGTGGTGTCATACTCTTTGCGAAACACCGAATAAAAATATTGCAGCGACGGGTAACCGCACATCTGCGAGATTTCGTTGATCGACAGCGATGTGGAGATGAGCAGGCTGCGTGCTTTCTCCAGCTTTTCAGCATGGATGACGGCATGAATAGTTTCGCCCACCTCTTCTTTAAAACGCTTCTCCAGATTCGAACGCGAAATACCCACCGAATCCAGCACCTGATCGACCTTAATCCCTTTGCAGGCGTGGTTGCGAATATAGTGCATGGCCTGAATGACGGCCGGGTCGCTTAAGGAGCGATAATCGGTTGAACGACGTTCTACGACGCGAACAGGAGGCACCAGCAGGCGCTGAAGCGGCAGAGATTCTTTATCGAGCAGGCGATGCAGCAGCTTCGCCGCCTGATAGCCCATCTGACGAGTGCCCTGGGCAACGGAGGAAAGCGCCACGCGGGACAGATAGCGGGTCAGTTCTTCATTATCAATGCCAATCACGCACAGCTTTTCGGGCACCGGAATATGTAAGTGTTCGCAGACCTGCAGCACGTGGCGCGCACGCGCGTCCGTTACGGCAATGATACCGGTTTGCGGCGGCAGCGTTTGCAGCCAGTCAGCGAGGCGGTTTTGCGCGTGCTGCCAGTTTTCCGGCGCGGTTTCCAGCCCCTGATAGACCACGCCGCGATACTTCTCCTGCACGACCAGCTGGCAAAACGCGTGTTCACGCTCAACGGCCCAGCGCTTGCCGCTGGTGGCGGGTAGGCCGTAAAACGCAAAGCGGTGGACGCCTTTCTCTTTTAAATGGAGAAAGGCGGCCTCGACCAGGGCATGGTTATCGGTGGCAATATAGTGAACCGGAGGATAGTGTTCGGGCGAATGGTAGGAGCCGCCGACGCCCACAATCGGAACGTCGACGTCGGTCAGCAACTGTTCGATGACGGGATCGTCATAGTCGGCGATGACGCCATCGCCCAGCCAGTCTTTGATGTTCTCCAGACGGGTGCGAAAATCTTCTTCAATAAAAATGTCCCATTCAGATTGCGACGCCTGCAAATATTCACCAACACCTTCCACCACCTGACGGTCGTAGGCTTTATTGGCATTGAATAACAACGTAATGCGGTGACGCTTTTCAAACATGGCTCACTTCCCAATTAAGTCACAATACGGTTATCAGGCCCGTCGCTTGGTGGCCGAGTCCATCCAGACTGCGAGTAAAAGAATGGCCCCCTTGACGATATACTGCCAAAACGTCGGGACGTCCATCATACTCATCCCGTTATCCAACGACGCCATGATAAATGCCCCCATGACCGCGCCCGCCACGCTCCCGATACCCCCTGCGAGGCTGGTGCCGCCAATGACGCAGGCGGCGATAGCATCCAGCTCGGCGATGTTACCGGCGGAGGGAGAACCGGCGCCCAGACGCGAGCTGAGGATCAGCCCGGCGATAGCGACCATCAGGCCGTTAATGGCGAAGACCGCGAGTTTGGTGCGTTCGACGTTAATACCCGAAAGCCGAGCAGCCTCAAGGTTGCCGCCAATGGCATAAATACGGCGGCCAAACGCGGTGCGCGTCGCCATAAACATACCGCCCAACAGTAAAAGTGCCAGCAGCAGGACGGGTGTCGGGACACCGCGGTAGTCGTTTAAAAGCCAGATGGCGCCCAGCACAATGACCGCCGTGAGCGCCTGACGCCCCACCACCGACGTTGACGCCGGAGAAGCGAGCCCCAACGCCTGACGGCGCATGCGTCCACGCCACTGCCATGCGACAAACGCCAGCAATCCCACCACGCCGATGGAAAAGCCCACGCTATCTGAGAGGTAACTCTGGCCAATCTGCGACATGGCTGCACTGGTCGGGGAGACGGTGGTGCCGTTAGTGATGCCGATTAAGATCCCGCGGAAGGCCAGCATCCCCGCCAGGGTGACAATGAACGACGGCACTTTACGATAGGCTACCCACCAGCCGTTCCAGGCCCCCAGAACCAGACCCAGCACCAGCGTGACCGCTACGGTCAGCGGCAGAGGCCAGCCGAGCCATACGTCAAAAATCGCCGCCACGCCGCCGAGAAGTCCCATCATCGACCCGACCGACAGATCGATCTCCGCGGAGATAATCACGAACACCATGCCCACGGCCAGGATGCCGGTGATGGCGGTCTGGCGGAGCAGGTTGGAGACGTTTCGCGCGCTTAAGTACGAGCCATCGGTCATCCAGGTAAAGAACAGCATGATGACGATAATGGCCGCGATCATCACGAAGACCTGCAGGTTCAGCGCTTTTAGCCCTGCGAACGCACCGGGCGTCGGAACGGCGACTTTGATCTCAGACGGATTGCTTTTCGACATGACGTTCGCTCCTTAAAGCGGCTTCCATCACCTGCTCCTGCGTCAGGTTCTGGTTAATCAGGTTGGCTTTCAGTTTCCCCTCATGCATGACCAGCACGCGGTCGCTCAGGCCGAGCACTTCGGGTAACTCAGACGAAATGACAATGACGGCAATCCCTTGCTGTACAAGCTGATTAATCAGTTTGTAGATTTCATATTTGGCACCGATATCAATCCCGCGCGTCGGTTCATCAAGGATTAATATGCGTGGATTAAGCAGCAGGCAGCGCGCCAGAATGGCTTTTTGCTGGTTGCCGCCGCTCAGGCGACCAATCGCCAGTTCCGGAGAGGAGGTTTTGACCTTGAGACGGGCGAGTGACTGGAGGATGCACTGTTGCTCTGCGGCATCGTCCAGGCTGCTCAGCGCGCCGGAGAAGCGATCGAGCGCCGCCAGCGTAATGTTTTTCCCCACCGCCATGACCGGCACGATGCCGTCTTTTTTACGATCTTCCGGCACCATGGCAATGCCGCGGGCGATCGCCTGCTGGCAGTTGTCGATTTTCACCGGCTGGCCGTCGATATAAATCGTGCCCTCCCAGCGCCCCGGCCACACGCCAAAAAGACACTGTACGGCCTCCGTGCGCCCGGCGCCGACTAACCCGGCAATACCGAGAATTTCGCCGCTGTGCAGAGAAAACGAGACGTTATTGACGCGCCTGATGTGGCGGTTAACGGGGTGCCACGCGGTCAGGTTTTCCACGCGCAGCACTTCATCACCTTTGGTGTGAGGCTCATTCGGGTAGAGCGCCGTCAGCTCGCGCCCTACCATCATGGTGATGATGTCATCTTCGCTCATCCCGGCGGCTTCACGCGTGCCGATGTGCTGCCCGTCGCGGATCACGCAGATGGTATCCGAAATGGCTTTAACCTCGTTCAGCTTGTGTGAAATGTAGATGCAGGCGATGCCGTGGTTTTGCAGATCGCGGATGATATTGAGCAGAACCGCGGTTTCCTGTTCGGTGAGCGAGGCTGTAGGCTCATCAAGGATCAGCAGCCTGACCTGTTTATTGAGCGCTTTCGCTATTTCGACCAGCTGCTGTTGCCCAAGGCCCAGGTCGCCCACGCGGGTATCCGGTGAAATGCTGAGGCTCACCTGCGCCAGCAGCTTTTCACAGCGGAGCGTCATGGTGTCGTAATCCAGCACGCCGTGGCGGGAAATTTCGGCCCCGAGGAAAATGTTCTCCAGCACGGTGAGATGCTTCACCAGCGCCAGTTCCTGATGGATGATGGCGATGCCTTTACGTTCGGTATCACGAATGTGAGTCGCCTGGATAACTTCACCGGCAAAGACGATTTCGCCTTCGTAGCTGCCGTGCGGGTAGATCCCGCACAGCACTTTCATCAGCGTCGACTTGCCCGAGCCGTTCTCGCCACACAGCGAAACCACTTCGCCGGGGTTCAACCGGAGGCTGACGTTATCGACGGCTTTCACCGTGCCGAAGCGCTTGGTGATGCTTTTCATTTCAAGTAAATAAGGCATAACTGCTCCACATAACCCGAGGGAAGAACAGTACAACGTGATGCGCCCCCGCAGAGCAGGGGCCGCGCCGGATTACAGTTCGCTCTTCTTGTGGAAGCCGTCTTTAATGACGGTGGCGTCAATGTTCTCTTTATTGACTTCAATAGGGGTGAGCAGGCGAGCCGGAACGTCTTTCAGTCCGTTATTTAGCGTTGCGTCTGCTTTAGGCTGCTTGCCATTGCCCAGTTCCACGGCGATTTCCGCCGCCGTATTGGCAAGCTCGGTAATCGGTTTGTAGACCGTCATGGTTTGGGTGCCTGCGATGATGCGTTTTACGCCAGCCAGATCGGCATCCTGTCCTGAAATGGCGACTTTACCGGCCAGCCCCTGTGCACTCAGGGCCTGGATAGCACCGCCTGCGGTGGCATCGTTGGAGGCCACAACCGCATCAATTTTGTTGTTGTTGGCCGTCAGCGCGTTTTCCATAATCTTCAGCGCGTTTTCTGGCAGCCAGCCGTCGGCCCACTGATCGCCGACCACTTTAATTTTCCCGTTGTCGATGTACGGTTTAAGGACTTTCATTTGCCCTTCGCGGAACAGCTTGGCGTTGTTATCCACCGGAGAGCCGCCCATCAGGAAATAATTGCCCTGAGGCACTTTGTCGATCAGGCTTTGCGCCTGTAATTCCCCGACTTTTTCATTGTCGAACGAAATATAATAATCTATGTCCGCATTATTAATCATGCGGTCATAGGCCAGGACTTTAATGCCTTCCTGTTTGGCTTCTTTCACCACGTTACTTAATACCTGGCCGTTATAGGGGATAATGACCAGCACATCGACGCCACGGTTAATCATATTCTCAATCTGCGACATTTGTGTTTCTTCGTTGCCGTTAGCCGACTGAACAAACACGCTGGCGCCGAGGGATTCTGCTTTTTTAACAAAAATATCGCGATCTTTTTGCCAGCGCTCCAGGCGCAGGTCGTCAATCGCCATGCCAATTTTGACCTCTTTGGCATGTCCTGCAAAGCTTGCAAGGAGGAGCGTAGCGCAGAGCGTTAGAGTCAGGTTCTTTATCTTCATAATTATTAGGCCTTTTTGTAGGGGTATGTGTTGCTGAGATAAAAGAAACATTCACTGCTGGGACGCAGCAAATTTTTAACGCGGAAAGGCGGGCTGGCAATTACAGATTTTTATCTTCGCATTATGATATTTGGTTTATTTCTGAATTTATGACCGCGATCGGATTTTAAAATACGTAACGTCTTAATTACATTTGATTCTGGAATATGCGCCGAAAAATAGTTTGTCTGCGCATTATTTTGCGAGCCAGCGCACAGTTGTGCATTCTCTCAATAGCAGTGTGAAATAACGTAATTGAGCAACCCAAAATGTCTATTCACTATTACTCCTGTATCAACGACTCGCCGCATACCCTGATTATGGAGCTCAATATGCAAGCTTATTTCGACCAACTCGATCGTGTTCGTTACGAAGGCCCGAAAACGACCAATCCTTTAGCATTTCGTCACTACAACCCGGATGAGCTGGTGCTGGGTAAGCGCATGGAAGATCATCTGCGCTTTGCCGCCTGTTACTGGCATACCTTCTGCTGGAATGGCGCCGATATGTTCGGCGTGGGCTCCTTTGATCGCCCATGGCAGCAGCCGGGTGAGGCCATCGAACTGGCAAAGCGCAAAGCCGACGTTGCGTTTGAGTTCTTCCACAAGCTGAACGTGCCGTACTACTGCTTCCATGACGTCGACGTGTCGCCGGAAGGCGCATCGCTGAAAGAGTATCTGAACAACTTTGCACAGATGGTGGATGTACTGGCAGCAAAACAGCAGCAAAGCGGCGTGAAGCTGCTCTGGGGCACGGCAAACTGCTTCACTAACCCACGCTACGGCGCGGGTGCGGCAACCAACCCGGATCCGGAAGTGTTTAGCTGGGCGGCCACGCAGGTGGTGACGGCAATGAACGCCACGCATCAGCTGGGCGGCGAAAACTATGTCCTGTGGGGCGGACGTGAAGGCTATGAAACCCTGCTCAACACCGATCTGCGTCAGGAGCGCGAGCAGATTGGCCGCTTTATGCAGATGGTTGTCGACCACAAGCACAAAATTGGCTTCCGCGGCACGCTGTTGATTGAGCCGAAGCCGCAGGAACCAACGAAGCATCAGTATGACTACGACGTGGCGACGGTGTATGGCTTCCTGAAGCAGTTTGGTCTGGAAAAAGAGATCAAAGTGAACATTGAGGCCAATCACGCCACGCTGGCGGGCCACTCTTTCCACCACGAGATCGCGTCTGCGATTGCGCTGGGCATCTTCGGCTCGGTCGATGCGAACCGTGGCGACGCGCAGCTGGGCTGGGACACCGATCAGTTCCCGAACAGCGTGGAAGAGAATGCGCTGGTGATGTACGAGATCGTCAAAGCGGGCGGTTTCACCACCGGTGGCCTGAACTTTGACGCCAAGGTGCGTCGCCAGAGCACCGACAAATACGATCTGTTCTACGGCCACATTGGCGCGATGGACACCATGGCGCTGGCGCTGAAGGTGGCGGCACGTATGATTGAAGACGGCGAGCTCGATAAACGCGTGGCGAAGCGCTACAGCGGCTGGAACAGTGAGCTGGGCCAGCAAATTTTGAAAGGGCAGTTATCGCTTGCGGACATCGCGAAGTACGCTGAACAACATCAGCTGGCGCCGCAGCACCAGAGCGGGCACCAGGAACTGCTGGAAAATCTGGTTAATCACTACCTGTTCGATAAATAACAGCATCCAGGCCCGGTACGCGGAAGCGACACCGGGCATTTCTGTCAAAGGAGTCACCGCAATGTATATCGGGATCGATCTGGGCACATCGGGTGTGAAAGCCATCCTGTTAAGCGAGCAGGGCGAGGTGTTAGCAACGCAGACAGAAAAGCTGCAGGTTTCACGTCCGCATCCGCTGTGGTCGGAACAGGACCCGGAGCAGTGGTGGCAGGCAACGGATCGTGCAATCAAGGGGTTAGGTGAACAGCATTCTCTGCGTGACGTGAAAGCGCTGGGGATTGCCGGGCAAATGCACGGTGCAACCTTGCTGGATAGCGAGCATCGCGTGTTGCGACCCGCCATTCTCTGGAACGATGGCCGCTGTGCGGAAGAGTGCGCGCTTCTTGAGGCGCATGTACCCACGTCTCGTGAAATTACCGGCAACCTGATGATGCCCGGCTTTACTGCGCCCAAACTGCTGTGGGTGCAGCGACACGAGCCGGAGATTTTCCGTCAGGTGGCGAAAGTTCTGTTGCCGAAAGACTATCTGCGCTTTCGTATGACGGGCGATTTTGCTTCCGACATGTCCGATGCCGCAGGCACGATGTGGCTCGACGTGGCGAAACGCGACTGGAGCGAGGCGATGCTGGATGCTTGCCATCTAACCCGGGAACACATGCCCGCGCTGTTCGAAGGTAGCGAGGTAACAGGCTCGTTGCTGCCGGACGTTGCGGAACGCTGGAATATGCCTGCCGTACCGGTGGTTGCCGGGGGCGGTGACAATGCCGCGGGTGCCGTGGGCGTCGGCATGGTTGAGGCAGGTCAGGCGATGCTGTCGCTTGGAACCTCTGGCGTCTATTTTGCCGTCAGCGATGGGTATCGTAGTAATCCTGAAAGCGCTGTGCACAGTTTCTGTCATGCGCTGCCAGGAAAATGGCATTTGATGTCAGTGATGCTGAGTGCAGCGTCGTGCCTGGACTGGGCGGCGAAGCTGACCGGGATGGCCGATGTTCCTGCGTTGATTGCCGCAGCACAGCAGGCGGATGAAAATGCCGGTACCGTCTGGTTTTTACCGTATCTTTCCGGCGAACGTACGCCGCACAACAACCCGGAAGCGAAAGGGGTGTTTTTTGGCTTAACCCATCAGCATGGTCCGGCAAAACTGGCGCGTGCAGTTCTGGAAGGGGTGGGCTATGCGCTGGCCGACGGGATGGACGTGGTGCACGACTGCGGCCTGAAACCGACGAGCGTCACCCTGATTGGCGGCGGTGCGCGAAGCCCTTACTGGCGACAAATGCTGTCGGATATCAGCGGGTTGCAGCTGGATTTCCGCACGGGAGGGGATGTTGGCCCCGCGCTCGGCGCCGCGCGTCTGGCGCAGATAGCCATTCATCCGGAACAACCGCTTTCACAACTGCTGCCGCAGCTTACCCTTGAGCAGGCGCATTTCCCGAACGCGGTAAACCATGCGCGGTACGCGGAAAGGCGCGCGGTATTCCGTAAAATCTACCAGCAGCTGCTGCCGCTGATGTCGTAAATACGCTTGTCCGGGAGAGGCACGAGGATGTCCTTTTTTGGTCTGTGCGTGCCTTCCTTTCCTTGCCAGTATGGTGTCACACCCACCGGCGAGGAGATCCATCATGTCACGTATTGCACTCATCAATATTGATACTCAGCAGTCCTTCCATCACCGCAATTACTGGCAGGAAAGCGAGATCCCTGCTTTTCAGCAGGCGATTCTGGGGCTGATTGATGGCTGCCAGGCACGTAATATCCCGGTCGTTGATATTTTTCACGTGGATGAAGACGGTCCTTTCACCCTGGAAAGTGGCTATGTCAAACCGATGGCCTTTTTACGTCATCAGCCGGATGTGGTTTTTCAGAAACACGTCCATAATGCCTTCACGGATACCGGGCTTGACCGCTGGCTGCGCGAGCGTGATATCAACCAGCTGATTATCTGCGGCATTCGCACTGAACAATGCTGTGAAACCACCGCCCGGGTGGCATCCGATCTGAGTTATGCTGTGACCTTTGTAAGCGAGGCGACGCTGACGTTTCCCATGACGTACAAAGGGATAACCCTTAGCGCAGCGGAAATTCGCCACCGTACCGAAACGGTACTGTCCGGGCGTTTTGCCGAAATTAAAACGGTAGCGGAGACGCTGGAGTCACTGTAATGAGCATCGACGTCTGGTTCGTCATGTTGCCCGGGGTGCTGTCATTAGATATGACGGGCCCGGCAGAGACCTTTGTGCTGGCTGGCGACGCGTTTCGTCTGCATTACATTGGGCCGCAACCGGACGTTCCGACGTCGATAGGCCTGACGATGAGCGGCATTCAGCCGCTGCCGGAACGTCTCCCGGAAGGCAGCCTGCTGGTGCTGCCGGGGGTGAGCGACTCCCGCTATCAGTTTTCGACACCACAGGCGTTACGGATACAGCACTGGCTGATGCGCCTGCAGCCGGCCATTCAGCGCCGGGATATCACGGTGATGTGCGTCTGTTCAGGGGCGCTGCTGGCGGCGAAATCGGGTCTGCTGAACAACCGGCAGTGTACAACCCACCATGACGTTATCAGCCGTTTACGCACCGCAGCCCCCACGGCGACAATTAAAGAAAACCGCATCTTTGTGCAGGATGAGAACATCTGGACCAGCGCAGGCATCACGTCGGGCATCGATCTGGCGCTGCATATGATTAACCGCCTGTGCGGTCCCGAAAAGGCGCTGGCCGTGGCGCGTGAGATGGTGGTCTGGTTCCGCCGTTCCGGTGACGATCCCCAGCTCTCCCCGTGGCTGCGCTACCGCAATCATCTTCATCCGGCGATCCATCGGGCGCAGGATGCGCTCACCGCCGAGCCGCAAAAAGCGTGGAGCTTGCCTGACATCGCCGCGCTGGCGCACGTCAGCCCGCGCCATCTTACCCGGCTTTTCCAGTCACATTTAGGCATTAGCGTTCGCGATTATCTGGAGCAGCTGCGTCTGGCGGTGGCGGAGCAGTGGCTATTGCAGGGGCGAGGCGTGGAGCAGGCTTCGCTGGCGGCAGGGTTTTCCTCCCCGCGCCAGTACCATCGCGCGCGGCAGCGCAGCGTTAGCTGACGAAGCGGCGAACGTCTATTTTTTGCAGCAGCATCGACAGCAGCAGGCTGATCGCCAGCGTGGCGGCAAAAATCCAGACCATATCCAGCACTGGCCAGGTTTTAAGCTCGACGCCTCGTGTCCGAAGCGCGTGGATCACCAGCGCGTGAAAACCGTAAATCCCGAGAGAGTGTCGTGAAATGACGCTCAGTACGGGAAGGGGACGCGCATTCAGGGTGTTTTTGGCGAGCGTGAGCAGCGATACGGCACAGATAAAGACCATCGGCCCGCAGTAGAGATACCAGGTATCGGCAAAATTGCCGCGCCACTGAAGCTCGTACAGCGTCCCACGTGAAATCACCGCCACGCCAGCGATAAACAGCGCCCCGCAGAGCCAGTTCAGCCCGCGTTTTTGCGTGTCCATCATCCCGATGGCGCGCCCCAGCATGCCGTAAAGCACGTAGTAAAAGGTATCGCCGTTGATATAGAGGTTCACCGGCAGCCACTCAAACCCGTCGATTTTCTGCGAAACCGTATTCGGGTTGGCGATGATGCCAATCACCACCATCAGGGCCAGGAGCATTTTCCCGCTGACGTTTTTCACCTGAATGAGCGGGGAGACCAGATAGATAACGATAATGGCGAAGAAGAACCACAGGTGGTAGAACACCGGTTTTTGCAGCACGTATTTCAGCGATAGTCCGGCGTTTATTGAGGTAAACAGGGTGATATAGAGCAGGGCAACGGCGCTGTAAAACCCCAGGCAGGCCGCAATGCGGATGAAGTGCCGCGGCTGAGCGCTGCGATCGCCAAAAAAGAGAAAGCCGGAAATCATAAAGAACAGCGGCACGCTGACGCGCGACGCAGAGTTGAGAATATTGGCGATATCCCAGTTAACAGGGCTGATGCTGTGGGCATTCGTGACGTACCAGGTCGTCGTGTGGATCATGACCACCATCAGACACGCTATTCCTCGCAGGTTATCAATCCAGTTAATTTTTGACGGCATCAGTTCCTCGTATTCCCTGTAAAGTGAGTGTGACTCCCATTGTCCAAAAGTCTTCGTTTGGAAAATTCTGAGTTTTATGCGCAGGCTTGCCGGGAGACCGCGAGATTCGCAGAATGGCAGTCCTTAATCTATAAAAGTGTTGATACTAAAAATAACAGCCGCTGACCAGGACGGTAATAAAAATGATGATGAAGCGTGTGGCATTACTCATTCTGCTTTTCATGCTGGCAGGATGCAGTGCGCCGCAAGAAGCACCCGTGCAAAAAGCGCAGCAGGGTAAAATGAGCCCGGAACGTTCGCTGAATATGGAAGCGCTCTGTAAAGATCGGGCCGCACGCCGCTATAACTCGGACGTTCAAAAAATTGATGTCACCGGGTTCGAGCGTTTTCAGGGCAGCTATGAGCTACGGGGCCATACGTCGCGTAAAGAGGGCTTTGTCTGCTCGTTTGATGCGGACGGTCAGTTTTTACACCTCTCCATGCGCTAGCCTGCTCGCATAATCAACAGCCAGACGCCGTCAGCGTTCTGGCCGGAAGGCTTATTTCCCAATTTTCCCTAAACAACCCCGTTTCGTACTGTATATCTTGCAGCCAGCGGGTATACTGGTCGCTTCCATTTAAAACCACACGTATCCAGCACGAAATACTATGCAAAAGTTTGATACCAAGACCTTCCAGGGCCTGATCCTGACCTTACAGGATTACTGGGCTCGTCAGGGCTGTACCATTGTTCAACCTTTGGACATGGAAGTCGGCGCCGGCACTTCACACCCGATGACCAGTCTGCGTGCGTTGGGGCCAGAGCCAATGGCGACCGCGTATGTGCAGCCTTCCCGTCGTCCGACCGATGGTCGTTACGGTGAGAACCCGAACCGTCTGCAACATTACTATCAGTTCCAGGTGGTGATTAAGCCATCACCCGACAACATTCAGGAACTGTACCTCGGGTCGCTGAAAGAGCTGGGTATGGATCCAACCATCCACGACATCCGTTTCGTGGAAGATAACTGGGAGAACCCAACGCTGGGTGCCTGGGGTCTGGGTTGGGAAGTGTGGCTTAACGGTATGGAAGTGACCCAGTTCACTTACTTCCAGCAGGTGGGTGGTCTGGAATGTAAGCCGATCACCGGTGAAATCACCTACGGTCTGGAACGTCTGGCGATGTACATTCAGGGCGTAGACAGCGTTTACGACCTGGTCTGGAGCGACGGCCCGCTGGGTAAAACCACCTACGGCGACGTGTTCCATCAGAACGAAGTGGAGCAATCCACCTATAACTTCGAATACGCGGACGTGGACTTCCTGTTCACCTGCTTCGAGCAGTACGAGAAAGAAGCGCAGCAGCTGCTGGCGCTGGAGACTCCGCTGCCGCTGCCTGCCTACGAGCGTATTCTGAAGGCCGCCCACAGCTTCAACCTGCTGGACGCCCGCAAAGCCATCTCCGTGACTGAACGTCAGCGCTACATTCTGCGTATTCGTACCCTGACCAAAGCCGTTGCAGAAGCTTACTATGCGTCCCGTGAAGCCCTTGGCTTCCCGATGTGCAACCGAAACAAATAAGAGGCGGCCATGTCTGAGAAAACTTTCCTGGTGGAAATTGGCACCGAAGAGCTGCCACCAAAAGCCCTGCGCAGCCTGGCTGAATCTTTTGCTGCGAACGTGACCGCCGAGCTGGATAACGCTGGCCTGGCGCACGGTAAAATTGAGTGGTTTGCTGCCCCGCGCCGTCTGGCGCTGAAAGTGGCAAACCTGGCGGCGTCTCAGCCAGATCGCGAAGTCGAAAAACGTGGCCCGGCGATTGCTCAGGCGTTTGACGCGGAAGGCAAGCCGAGCAAAGCGGCGGAAGGCTGGGCGCGCGGCTGCGGCATCACCGTCGATCAGGCCGAGCGTCTGACCACGGATAAAGGCGAATGGCTGCTGTATCGTGCCCATGTGAAAGGCGAAAGCGCGGAAGCGCTGCTGCCGGACATGATTGCCACGTCTCTGGCGAAGCTGCCTATTCCTAAGCTGATGCGCTGGGGCGCGTCTGATGTGCACTTTGTGCGTCCGGTTCACACCGTGACCCTGCTGCTGGGCGACACCGTTATTCCGGCTACCATTCTGGGCGTGGCGTCCGATCGCGTGATCCGCGGCCACCGCTTTATGGGCGAGCCAGAGTTCACCATCGACAATGCCGACCAGTACCCGCAGATCCTGCTGGAGCGCGGCAAGGTCATTGCTGACTACGAACAGCGTAAAGCCAAAATCAAAGCGGACGCGGAAGACGCGGCGCGCAAGATTGGCGGTAAAGCCGATCTGAGCGACAGCCTGCTGGAAGAAGTGACCTCGCTGGTGGAATGGCCGGTTGTGCTGACCGCGAAGTTTGAAGAGAAATTCCTGGCCGTTCCGGCTGAAGCGCTGGTTTACACCATGAAGGGTGACCAGAAGTACTTCCCGGTCTATGCCAACGACGGCAAACTGCTGCCAAACTTCATCTTCGTGGCAAACATCGAATCGAAAGATCCGATCCAGATTATCTCTGGTAACGAGAAGGTCGTGCGTCCACGTCTGGCCGATGCCGAGTTCTTCTTCAATACCGACCGTAAAAAGCGTCTGGAAGATCATCTTCCACGCCTGCAGACCGTGTTGTTCCAGCAGCAACTGGGTACGCTGCGCGACAAGACCGACCGTATCGCGGAGCTGTCCGGCTGGATTGCCCGTGAAATCGGTGCGGACGTCAACCACGCAACGCGTGCTGGCCTGCTGTCCAAGTGTGACCTGATGACCAACATGGTGTTCGAATTTACCGACACCCAGGGCGTGATGGGTATGCATTACGCGCGTCACGATGGCGAAGCGGAAGACGTGGCCGTGGCCCTGAACGAGCAGTATCAGCCGCGCTTTGCGGGTGACGAACTGCCGTCCAACCCGGTTGCCTGTGCCGTGGCGATCGCCGATAAGATGGACACCCTGGCGGGTATCTTCGGTATCGGTCAGCATCCAAAAGGCGACAAAGACCCGTTTGCGCTGCGTCGTGCCGCGCTGGGCGTGCTGCGTATCATCGTTGAGAAGAACCTGAACCTGGATCTGCAGACCCTGACCGAAGAAGCGGTGCGTTTGTACGGTGATAAGCTGACTAACGCGAACGTGGTGGATGATGTGATCGACTTTATGCTCGGTCGTTTCCGCGCCTGGTATCAGGATGAAGGTTACACCGTCGACACCATTCAGGCGGTGCTGGCGCGTCGTCCGACCCGTCCGGCTGATTTCGATGCGCGTATGAAGGCAGTTTCCCACTTCCGTACGCTGGAAGCGTCATCTGCTCTGGCGGCAGCCAACAAGCGTGTATCCAACATTCTGGCGAAATCCGACGAGACGCTGAACGAGCGTGTGAACGCCGCGACGCTGAAAGAGCCGGAAGAGATCGCCCTGGCGATGCAGGTTGTGGTGCTGCGCGACAAGCTCGAGCCGGTCTTCGCGGAAGGTCGCTACCAGGAAGCGCTGGTGGAGCTGGCCGAGCTGCGTGACGTCATTGACGCCTTCTTCGAGAAAGTGATGGTGAACGTAGAAGATAAAGAGCTGCGTATTAACCGTCTCTCTATGCTCGAAAAACTGCGTGAGCTGTTCCTGCGCGTAGCGGATATTTCGCTGCTGCAGTAATGTGCCCGTTGATACAAATGCTAAAAACCCGCTTCGGCGGGTTTTTTTATGATGTGTTGCTGAAAATTTAACCTTGAAACCGTCAACACATTACCGCTATCCTTATCCACGTTAACTTTCTCGCGCTGGAGTGCCCCCCAAAAATGAACAAACACGACTGATGAATTTCGATCCTTGCTAAACGCCACCGCGTCGGCAGGGGATGTTTTGATTTCATTCAGGAGTGCTTATGGCTCATTTTGCGCAGCCCCCTTCTTTTATTTTGCATCAGGTCACCTGTCAGTTTCCGACGGGCGATACCCTTTTTGGCCCGCTGAACCTCACGCTGGAACCCTCTCTGTGCGCGCTGGTTGGCCGCAACGGCAGCGGAAAAACGCGTCTGCTGCGTCTGCTGGCGGCGCTGGACGAACCGGCTACCGGTCATATTGAACGCTTTGGCTCGCATGTCTTTGTGGCGCAGCAGCACGTCATTTCTTCGCAGACGACGCTGGCTGAACTTCTCGGATATGACGCGATTTTTACTGCGCGTAAGCGCATCGACAGCGGTGATTACCAGCCTGACGATCTGGCGTTGCTCGACGGCTACTGGGATGTAGCCGAGCGACTGAGCGAGGCGTTTATCAATGCGAAGCTCCCGGCGTTTGATCCGGATAAGCCTGCCCTGGAACTCAGCGGCGGCGAGCGCATCCGCGCCCTGCTGTGCGGCGCGTTTACGGCTGAAGCGGATTTCATGCTGCTGGACGAACCGACTAACCATCTGGATCGACAAGGTCGGGCGTGGTTCTACGACCAGTTGAGTCGCTATCAGGGCGGCGTGCTGGTGGCCTCTCATGACCGCGAACTTCTGGAGCAGGTGCCGCGTATTCTTGAGCTGAGCGCCTCGGGTCTGCGCAGCTACGGCGGAAATTATGCGGATTATCAAGCCCAGCGCGATGCCGAACAGCAGGCTGCCCGCGCGGCGCTCGAACATGCGGCAACCGAGCGCAAACGCACCCGCGCGCGCATGCAAAAAGAGCATGATGACAGCCAGCGGCGGTCGGCAAAGACGTTACGCACCGTCGATACCCTGAATATCGCATCGTTTGAGCGTGTCAAATACAAAGGCGCGGCAAAGGAGCGGATCGGCTCATGGAAAAAACAGCACAGCGAGCAAAATGAAGCCCTGAACGCCGCGGTAAACAAGGCGCGTGAACGCGTTGAAGAAGATAACCCGGTCATGTTCACCCTGCCGGGAAGTCAGGTCCCGGAAGGGAAACAGGTACTGGTTCTGGAGGATCTGGTGTTGCCGCATGTGCCTGTCCCACCCATCACATGGCGTATGGACGGACCGATGCGCGTGGCGTTAAAGGGACCGAACGGCTGTGGGAAATCGACGTTGTTAAAAACCATCCTCGGCGAGGTTACTCCCCGTTCGGGTGCCTGTAAGGTATCCGTCAGCTGTGCTTATCTCGACCAGCATCTGTCGCAACTCGATCTCACGCAGTCGGTCATGACGCATCTCAATTTGAGTCATACCCCTCTGGAAGAGGGGGTATTGCGAACCCGTTTAGCACAGCTTCAACTGGGGGCCGACAAAGTGAAGCTCCCATTGGCGGAGCTCAGCGGCGGCGAGCGTCTTAAGGCTGCCCTGGCCTGCGTGCTGTGGCGTGCGGAGGCCACGCAGCTTCTTCTGCTGGATGAACCGACCAACCATCTGGATCTGGCTTCAGTCCAGGCCATTGAAGCGGCGCTGGCCGGTTTCCCTGGGGCTCTGCTGGTGGTATCACACGATGAGCTTTTTTTAAGAGGCCTGGTGTTAACGCATGAGCTGGTATGGGAAGAGGCGGGTTGGCGTTGTGATAGCCTGTAAAACACAAGCCCCCGCAACGGCGGGGGCATTCAATCTTCACTACGCTATCTGTTTGCTGAGTGCAGGGTTGGCCTGAATCAGGCGCATCAGCCGTAACTCGGTTGGGGTGGGTTTCTCACGTTTTGACTCCCACTCCTGCACCATAGCCACGCTGACACCCATCGCTCTGGCGAATTCTTCGGTTTTCAGTCCTGTCCCTTTGCGCAATTGCTCATATTCTGTAAAGGGATTGGATTTTTGTTGCAGGGTAATCATCTGCGGTACATCTTTAAAAATGATCTGTTCCAGACTGCTCAGCAGTTCAAACTCAGGATCTTTATATTCCATTGAGGACTCCTCTTAAATCTCACATCGTGATCAAGAACATCAGAGAGCCAGTTAAGAATAGTCCCTAATACCAACCCAGGATCGTCACGGGTGTGATTAATTGTGCGGTAACGATCGCTGTATCCGATTCAGCAATATGGATAGTTATGCTAATTCCCTGATTAGTCATAGGTCGGCTTCGCCAGGTATTTTTTTGTAAATGATAAGAAATAAATCGGCAATAGCCGTTTTGCATGAAAAGAGTATCTTGCAAGGCTGACCTGGACTATCCTTGTCAGCGTCGGGCACGCGTGTGCCGGTGTGCGCTTTTTTGGGTGAAAGGAGTAATAAAATGGCGACAGGAAAGTCCTGCTCTCGCTGGTTTGCGCCTATTGCGGCGTTGTTGATGGTTGTTAGCCTGAGTGGGTGTTTTGATAAAGAAGGCGATCAGCGCAAAGCGTTTATCGATTTTCTGCAGAATACAGTGATGCGCAGCGGCGAGCGGTTGCCGACGCTGACTGCGGATCAGAAAAAACAGTTTGGTCCCTTCGTGTCCGATTACGCCATTCTTTATGGTTATTCACAGCAGGTGAGCCAGGCGATGGATTCCGGTATCCGCCCGGTAGTGGATAGCGTGAACGCCATCCGCGTTCCACAGGATTATGTGACGCAGCGTGAACCGCTGCGCCAGTCCAACGGTGCGCTTGGCGTGCTGAGCCAGCAGTTGCAAAATGCGAAAATGCAGGCTGACGCGTCACGTTCTGCGCTCAAGCAAGGTGACGATCTTAAACCGGTCTTCGACAAAGTGTATGAGAAAGTGGTGACCAAGCCTTCTGAAGCGCTGCAACCGCTGATTCCGGCTGCGCAAATCTTCACGCAGCAACTGGTTCAGGTGGGTGACTTTATCGCCCAGCAGGATACGCAGGTGAGCTTTGTTGCCAACGGTATTCAGTTCCCGACCTCGCAGCAGGCAAGCCAGTATAATACGCTGATTGGGCCGCTGGCCTCCCAGCATCAGGCCTTTAGCCAGGCCTGGAGTGCGGCAGTCACTGCCACAGAATAAACCGAAAAACCCCCGCTTCTGGCGGGGTTTTTTTATGCCTGTCGAAAATAACGCTTGTCATTCCTCTACCACATCGGTATAACTATTCCCGTCGGTTTGTTACACAGACCTAAAGCAGTTTAGTAAAGCAGTCCAGATTGTTATCCATAGATACCCTTCGTAGTGACCCTTCCTTCATCGCTTAAAAATCTGTAACGCAATCCATCAAGCCGGAAGGCACAATATATTTGTTAATAAGGTAATTTCTATGTCTGCTAAAATGACTGGTCTGGTAAAATGGTTCAACGCTGATAAAGGTTTCGGCTTCATCACTCCTGACGATGGCTCTAAAGACGTGTTCGTACACTTCTCTGCTATCCAGAACGATGGCTACAAATCTCTGGACGAAGGTCAGAAAGTGTCCTTCACCATCGAAAGCGGCGCTAAAGGCCCAGCAGCTGGTAACGTTGTAAGCCTGTAAGCTTCCAACCCAGTAGCAAAAAATTTAAAAACCCGCCTTCTGGCGGGTTTTTTCGTTTCTACCGTTGCACCTGCGGGTTCACGCAGTTTATCTCCACCTTTCCGCTAAGGGCGGCAATTAGATTATCGACCGCCGTTGCCGCCATATTGTAGCGCGTCTCATGGGTGGCTGAACCGATGTGGGGCAGGGCAACCACGTTAGGCAGCGAAAGCAGCGGCGAATCCACCGGCAGCGGCTCCTGCTCAAACACGTCCAGACCTGCTGCATGGATCTGACCGTTTTTAAGGGCCTCAATCAGCGCCTTCTCATCCACCACCGGGCCACGACCCGCGTTGATGAAAATGGCTGACGTCTTCATTTTTTCAAACGCCTCTTTGCCAATCAGATGACGAGTTTCGTTCGTGAGCGGCAGAACCAGGCAGACAAAATCGGCTTCCTGCAGCAGGGTATCCAGCTCGCAGTAACGAGCGTTGAAGCGTTCTTCGGCTTCACCGTGATGGCGACGCGCGTTATACAGAATCGGCATGTTAAAACCAAAATGCGCGCGCTGCGCCAGCGCCAGCCCGATACGACCCATACCGACAATGCCCAGCGTCTTGCCGTGAACGTCCACGCCGAACCAGTCCGGACCAATGCTTTTTGTCCATTCGCCCGCTTTGACACGCTCAGCCACTTCCACCACGCGACGGGCCGTGGTGAGCATCAGCGCCATCAGCGTATCGGCCACGGTTTCCGTCAGGGCATGCGGCGTATGCATCAGCAGGATCTTGCGGGCGTTAAGGGCATCCACGTCGAAGTTGTCGTAACCCACGGAAACGGTTGAGGTAGCACGAAGCTTCGGCATTTTTTCCAGCAGGGCGACATCCACTTTCTCGCTTGAACCCAGCAGGCCCTCGGCGCTGGCGAACGCGTCGGCGTGCTGTGCCACGGTTTCCGGGCTCAGGTTCTTCACCTGCGTGACGGTGAAGTGTTCTTCAAGGCGTTTCTGCAGATCTTCCGGCAGTGCTTTATACAAAATGACGGACGGCTTCATGCTAATCTCCGTTGATTTTTAAGGATTCAGGCGTGGCGAGCGCCGACAGGGTGTTGTTGATTATTAGCAGGCTTAACAATCAGAGTAAGCCACACGGAGGCGAAAAGCGCCACCCCCATAAATATGTACGATGCGGACGGGCTGCCGGTGGCACCGTTCAGGTAGCCGACGAACCAGGAGCCGCAGAACGAGCCCAGCGCACCCATGCTGTTAATTAACGCCATTGCGCCACCCGCAACGTTACGCGGGAGCATCTCCGGGATGATGGCAAAGAACGGTCCGTAAGGGGCGTACATGGCCGCACCGGCAATCACCAGCAGGGTGTAAGAGGCCCAGAAATGGTTTGCGCCCACGGCCCAGGAGCCAATAAAGGCGAAGGCAGCAATCAGCAGCAGCGGCCAGACAAACAATTTACGGTTCTGCAGCTTGTCCGATGCCCAGGAGACGACGATCATGGCGATGGTTGCCGCCAGATATGGTACGGATGACAGCCAGCCTACTTCGACCATGCCGAGGTTCTCGCCGCCGCTGCGGATAATGGACGGCAGCCACAGCACAAAGCCGTACACGCCAATGCTCCAGGTAAAATACTGCGCGCAGAGCAGGAGCACGTTACGCGAGCGGAAGGCTTCGCCGTAGTTACGTACCGCCTTCAGGCCCTGCTGTTCTTTGTCCAGCTGCGCCTGCAGCGCCGCTTTCTCATCTTCAGAAAGCCATTTCGCCTGGGCTGGTTTATCTTTCACCAGCACCCACCAGCAGAAGGCCCAGATAATCGCCGGCACCCCTTCAATGATAAACATTTCGCGCCAGCCGAAGGACTGGATCAGGTAGCCGGACACCACTGACATCCACAGTACCGTTACCGGGTTACCGAGGATAAGGAAGGTATTCGCGCGCGAGCGTTCAGATTTGGTAAACCAGTTGCTGATGTAGATCAGCATCGCCGGCATAACCGCCGCCTCAACGACGCCGAGGATAAAGCGAATGGCGGCCAGGGCAGGAATATTGTTCACCATGCCGGTCAGTGACGCGCAGGCGCCCCACAGGATCAGACAGATGAAGATCAGCTTACGCACGCTGCGGCGTTCCGCATAAATCGCGCCGGGGATCTGGAAGAAGAAGTAGCCCAGGAAGAAAAGGGCACCCAGCAGGGAGGAGATACCTTTGGTGATGCCAAGATCCTCTGTGATCCCTGCCGCAGACGCGAAGCTGAAGTTGGCACGGTCAAGGTACGCCAGGCTGTACGTGATAAACACGATTGGCATGATGTACCACCAGCGTTTTACTGCATTGGTCGAACTGTTCATAGGCTTGCCTCTGTTGTTGAGGTTGTTACCGCCGTTGTCTGTAGGGTACACGGTGGCTTAATTATTTGGTGCGGCTTGCTGCCCTCACCCTGGCCCTCTCCCACAGGGAGAGGGAATTTAAACGCCGAGCTGTGCTCGCGTTGGTAATCCTTCGCTGTCGCCCTGCACCTGAATGGCCAGCGAGCCAATCTTGTTGCCTCGCGCGACGGCCTGCGGCAGCGTTTTGCCTTCCAGCAGGGCGCTAATCACGCCCACGGCAAAGCCGTCGCCCGCGCCGACGGTGTCGACTACGTTCTCGACCTTCACCGCCGCGACCGCGCCCTGTTCGCCGTCGGCCGTTTTAAACCATGCGCCATCAGCACCGGTTTTCAGCACCACCGCTTTTACCCCTTTATTCAGATAGAAATCGGCAATGCCTTCCGGCGTGCCTTCGCCGGTCAGGATCATCCCTTCTTTCAGGCCTGGCAGAACCCAGTCCGCCCTGAACGCCAGACGGTTTAGTTTCTCCACCATTTCCGCTTCGCTTTTCCACAGCACCGGGCGCAGGTTGGGGTCGAACGATATGGTTTTCCCCTGGCCTTTCAGAGTGGTCGCGGCATGATCGAGCAGCTCATACGAGCTGGCAGACAGCGCTGCCGCCACGCCGCTCAGGTGCAGATGGCGCGCGGAGGCAAAGTAATCTGCGTGGTAATCCGCGACAGACAGGTGGCTTGCGGCCGATCCTTTACGGAAATACTCCACGATGGGATCGGTTCCATTTTCGACCTTAGATTTAAGCTGAAAGCCGGTAGGGAAGCGTCCCTCGAGGGTGACGCCTGCGGCATCAATCCCCTCTTTTTTCAGCGAATCGAGAACGAAATGACCAAAGCTGTCATCCCCCACGCGGCTGACCCAGCCCACGTTCAGGCCAAGACGCGCCAGGCCGGTTGCGACGTTGAGTTCAGCGCCTGCGACGCGTTTGATAAAGTGCTCTACCGCGCTCAGCTCGCCCGTTTCGGTGGCGACAAACATCGCCATGGCCTCGCCGATCGTGATGACATCCAGCGTCTTGTGCATGGTTTACTCCTCGCGCAGCAGGTTGACGTAATGGCGGGTAACGGCGGTTAAATCCGCCCCTTCCAGCGGGAACTCGATACCGCGCGGGGCATCGGCAGGCAGCTGGCCGAGCAGATCCAGCCAGCGCGCATCGGCGCGATCCGGCGCTACTGCGCGGAAGTTATCTTTGTGCGGCACGGCGGCCTTCACGTGGATATAGCTCACCGCAGGGGCCAGATGACGCGCGGCCTCTTCGGGGGAATCGCCAACCCATAGCCAGTTGCCCATGTCGAAGGTTAGCGTGACGGGTAAAGCCATTTCCCGACAGGCGGCCTGGAAGCGCTGCATGGGGGCGAGCTGCCCGCAGTCGGTCTGATCGTTCTCCACGACCAGCGCCATACCGCTTGCATTAAGCAGGCTACGCAAGTCGTCAAGAGGCTGCGCGTCGCGGAAATGGCCCAGGGAAACCTTCAGCCACAGGGCGTTCAGGGTGTTGGCTTCAGAAAGATAGCGGGGCAGGTCCGGGTTGAGGTTGCCGTCGGGCATAAACAGGGCGGCGGGTGCGGAGTAGCACGCCAGCAGGCCCAGCAGCTCAATGGATTCACCCAGCGCAGGCAGTGCCAGCAGCTCTTCGCTGTTGAACAGTTCCCGGCGGATCTCCACGCCGTCTGCCCCTGCGCCTGCAATAACGGGAAGCATCGCCCGCTGACCGCCTGCCTGTCGCACCTGTTCCGCACCGTACGCGGCGGTGACCACCATAATTTTCCGGCCCATCTTCGGACTCCATCGCAACATATCAATACTATTACGCTAGATGGAACCGGTTCCAAAGAAAAGGTCAGGATGTTGAATTTATGATCGCTATCACAAGGGAAATTTAACGCGCGGTAGAGCCACGAACGATCAGCTCGCCGGAGAAGACCTGCTCGCGAACGGCATCGCTGGTACCTTCAATACGACGAACCACTTGTTCAACAGCAGCATAGCCAATTTGCCAGGTGGGCTGCTTGAGGGTGGTAATGCCTACGCCAGCCAGTTCCGCCCACTCCAGTTCATCAAACCCCAGCAGACCGATGTCGCTGCCCCAGTGAAGGCCAATGCGCTTGAGCGAGCGGGCGACCTGAAGCGTCAGCGCCCCGTTGGCCGAGATAACGGCTTTGCGCATCCCGCGATGGCGCGTGTGGAACTGACGCAGGGTGTTGTCGAGCTGCCCGGCTTCGTGAAGCGGCGTTTCGGCATTTTCGGCAATCACGCCGGGATATCGCTCCAGCGTGGCGCGAAATGCACTCAGGCGCTCGCGACGGGTATTGACCATCCCCAGCGGTTCACTCAGAAACAGAATAGCCTCGAAGCCCTGTTCAATGAGATGTTCGGTAGCGGTCGTGGCGGCCTGGGTGTTATCCAGCCCGACGACATCGCAGGCAAATTCAGGAATTTTACGGTCGATGAGGACCATAGGCAGAGAGGACTGCTGCAGGCGGTTTAACCCCTCTTCACGCATGCCTACCGCGTTGACCACAATCCCTTCCACCTGATAGCTGCGCAGCAGGTCGAGATAGTGCAGCTCCTGGTCGACTTCATTATTGGTATTACAGACCAGTGGCGTGAACCCCTTCTCGCGACAGGCGGCTTCGATACCGCTGAGCACGTTAACGGAGTAGGGATTAGTGATATCGGCGATGATAAGTCCGATAAGACGGGTGCGACCGCGTTTAAGCCCGCGCGCCATGAGGCTGGGACGGTAGTCGAGATCGGCAATGGCCTGTTCAATTCGCGCCAGCAACGCATCGGACAGCAGGTGTTTTTCACCGTTAAGGTAGCGCGAAATACTGGTTTTACCGGTTTTGGCGGCTTTCGCCACGTCGCTGATGGTGGCCCGGGCTGGTTTGCTCATCGCTGATTTCCCTGAATTTAGTGAGAATACCTTAGCGGGAAAATCAACGATGGCAAGTGGTTCATGCCGGGGTGTGGGGCTTGATGCCCTCACCCCGACCCTCTCCCACTGGGAGAGGAGGAAATGCAATTACTGAATTGGGCTCAACGTAATCTCAACGCGGCGGTTCTGCGCTTTGCCTTCCGCCGTGCTGTTGCTGGCGATAGGGTTGGCAGGGCCCATGCCGCTGGTGCGGATGCGGTTTGCTTCAACGCCCTGAGTGATGAGCGAGCTGGCCACGGCGTCGGCGCGCTGCTGGGACAGACGCATGTTCAGTTCCTGGCTGCCGGTGCTATCGGTATAGCCCATCACGTTCACGGCAGTCTTGTTGTACTCTTTCAGCACCATTGCCACGCCGGTGAGCGTATTCGCACCTGCTGGTTTCAGCGTTGCGCTGCTGCTGTCGAAGGTCACGTTGTTCGGCATGTTCAGGATGATGTTATCGCCGCTGCGCGTCACGCTCACGCCGGTTCCCTTCATTTTGTCGCGCAGCTTCGCTTCCTGCACGTCCATGTAATAACCAACGCCGCCGCCCAGCGCCGCGCCCGCCGCTGCGCCAATCAGAGCGCCTTTGCCGCGGTCTTTCTTGGAGGAGGAGAGCGCCCCAACGCCTGCGCCGACCAGCGAGCCGATACCCGCGCCAATGCCGGATTTACCCGCTTCGCGTTCACCGGTGTAAGGGTTGGTTGTGCAGCCAGAAACAGCCAGGGCACCGCTCACCAGAGCGGCAATAACGAGTACGCGTTTTTTCATCTTCTTTCCTTAATCCTTTTTATTCTTTGCCACGGCGAGCGTGGCAGTTGATTATGACGTCCAGATACGGAGAAAATTCCGGGTATAACTCTGAAATTTGTGACAAACCATAAACTGCCTCAGCAAAGAAGGCCGTAAAACCTGCACGCAACCAGGAGCGCACGCTTGAGCACCTCAACGAAAACCATTCTGACCGCCGCCCACTGGGGTCCGATGCTGGTCGAAACCGATGGCGAAAATGTTCTGTCGTCCCGCGGGGCACTGCCAACCCAACATCCCAACTCGTTACAGACCGTCGTTCGCGATCAGGTGCACAGCAAAACGCGCGTGCGCTGGCCGATGGTGCGTAAAGGTTTTCTGGCCTCGCCGGACAAGCCGCAGGGTATTCGCGGTCAGGATGAGTTTGTTCGCGTGAGCTGGGATGACGCGCTGGCGCTGATCCACGCCCAGCACAAGCGTATCCGCAACAGCTACGGTCCGTCGTCCATTTTCGCCGGGTCCTACGGCTGGCGTTCAAACGGCGTGCTGCACAAAGCCTCGACGCTGCTGCAGCGCTACATGAGCCTGGCGGGAGGCTATACCGGTCATCTGGGGGATTACTCCACCGGCGCGGCGCAGGCGATCATGCCGTACGTCGTGGGCGGGAACGAAGTGTACCAGCAGCAGACCAGCTGGCCGCTGGTGCTGGAGCATACCGATGTGGTCGTACTGTGGAGCGCTAACCCCCTTAACACGCTGAAAATTGCCTGGAATGCCAGCGACGAGCAGGGCATTGGGTATTTCGACGCGCTGCGTAAAAGCGGCAAGCGCATCATCTGCATTGACCCGATGCGTTCTGAAACCATGGATTTCTTTGGCGACAGCGCCGAGTGGGTTGCCCCGCATATGGGCACCGACGTGGCAATGATGCTGGGTATCGCCCATACCCTGGTGGAGAACGGCTGGCACGATGTCGAATTCCTGACGCGCTGTACCACCGGTTTCGATAAATTCGCCGACTACCTGACGGGTCAATCCGATGGGATTGCGAAAACGGCAGAGTGGGCGGCAAATATTTGTGGCGTTCCTGCGGAGAAAATCCGCGAACTGGCGGCGTTGTTCCATAAAAATACCACGATGTTAATGTCCGGCTGGGGAATGCAGCGCCAGCAGTTTGGCGAGCAAAAACACTGGATGCTGGTGACCCTTGCTGCGATGCTTGGGCAGATCGGCACGCCGGGCGGTGGTTTTGGTCTCTCCTATCACTTTGCTAACGGCGGCAACCCCACGCGTAAAGCGGCGGTGCTGGCGTCTCTGCAGGGCTCGGTGCAGGGCGGCGTGGATGCCGTGGATAAAATCCCGGTGGCGCGTATTGTTGAAGCCCTTGAAAACCCCGGTGGTTTTTATCAGCACAACGGTCTGGACCGCCATTTCCCGGACATTAAATTTGTCTGGTGGGCTGGCGGGTCGAACTTCACGCACCATCAGGATACCAACCGCCTGATCCGCGCCTGGCAAAAGCCGGAGCTGGTGGTGATTTCCGAGTGCTTCTGGACCGGTTCGGCTAAGCATGCAGATATCGTGCTGCCGGCGACCACCTCGTTTGAGCGTAACGATCTCACCATGACCGGTGACTACAGCAACCAGCATATGGTTCCGATGAAGCGCGTAGTGGCCCCGCGAGATGAAGCACGTGATGATTTTGAGGTGTTTGCTGAACTGAGCGAACTGTGGGAAACGGGCGGCCGCGAGCGTTTTACCGAAGGGAAAAGCGATCTGCAATGGCTGGAGACCTTCTACCAGATTGCCGGACAGCGCGGCGCAGCGCAGGGCGTGACGCTTCCGCCATTTGCTGAGTTTTGGGAGGCGAACCAGATTGTCGAGATGCCGGAGAGCGAGCAGAACGCGAAGTTTGTCCGTTTTGCCGATTTCCGTCGCGACCCCGAGAA
Source organism: Enterobacter sp. Taxon_8 (assembly GCF_058354585.1). Lineage (NCBI taxonomy): Bacteria > Pseudomonadati > Pseudomonadota > Gammaproteobacteria > Enterobacterales > Enterobacteriaceae > Enterobacter > Enterobacter sp. Taxon_8. Next base: position 193,626 of record NZ_CM177989.1, read on the forward strand.
CCACCCGCTGAAAACAGAGAGCGGAAAGATCGTGATTTACAGCGAGCGCATCGCCAGCTTTGGCTATGCCGACTGCCCGCCGCACCCTACCTGGCTCGAGCCGGATGAGTGGCACGGCAACGCCCAGCCGGAACAGCTACAGGTGTTGTCTGCGCATCCCGCGCACCGTCTGCACAGCCAGCTTAACTATACGTCCCTGCGCGAGCGGTATGCGGTCGCCGGGCGAGAGCCCATCACGCTGAATACCCATGATGCGAAAGCGCGCGGGATTGCCGACGGTGACGTGGTGCGCGTCTGGAACTCGCGCGGGCAGGTGCTGGCAGGGGCGGTGGTGAGCGACGGAATTAAACCGGGCGTGATCTGTATTCATCAGGGCGCATGGCCCGACCTTGAGCCCGCCGAGGGCGGTATCTGTAAAAACGGGGCGGTTAACGTGCTGACCAAAGATCTCCCCAGCTCGAAGCTGGGGAATGGTTGCGCAGGGAACACTGCGCTGGCCTGGGTCGAGAAATATGAGGGGCCCGAGCTTACCTTAACGGCGTTTGATCCGCCTGCCAGCTCATGATCCATGTCGGGTGCTGAGTATCATCCTGCCAGGCGCTGTCTTCAATGCGAAAGCCATGAGCATGATAGAAATTCACCGCCCGGACATTTTTCTGGTACACCTCCAGAGTTAAGTGCGGGAAGCGCTGTTGAACATGGTTCAGCAGCGCGCGCCCGATGCCTTTCCCGATGCATGACGGCGCCACAAACAGGGCGCCGACAAACTGAGACTGCATCACGCTGATAAATCCGTAGGGTTCGCCATCCTGTTCCCAAACCCAGGTTTCCGCCGACGGCAGGTAAACGTCCCGCACCATGGCCTCGTTCTCTTTCCAGTAACCCGGCTCGATAAACGGATGCGCTTCCGTGGTGCTTTCAAGCCACAGGCTCAAAAGCGGCGCGGTATTTTCATTTTGCCATTTGCGGATCATGATGGCCTCCCGGATGACAGAAGCAGCCGGTAACGTGGTCATTGACCAGGCCACAGGCCTGCATAAAGGCGTAGCAGATGGTGGAGCCGACAAACTTAAAGCCGCGTTTTTTCAGTGCTTTCGAGAGCGCATCCGAGGCCGGGGTGGAGGCCGGGATTTCCGCGAGCGTGGCGGCCTGAGTGAGTTGCGGTTTGTTGTTCACAAACGTCCAGACAAAATCTGAAAATGATTCGCCGTTTTGCTCCATCGCCAGGTAAGCGCGTGCGTTGCCGATGATGGCCTGGATCTTACCGCGATGGCGGATGATGCCGGCGTCCTGCACCAGCCGCTCCACGTCCTCATCGGTCATCGCAGCGACGGCGACAGGATCGAACTGATGGAAAGCATTGCGGTAATTTTCACGTTTTTTCAGTACCGTAATCCATGATAACCCCGCCTGCTGGCCCTCCAGGCAGATCATCTCGAAGAGCTTTTTGCCATCCCTTTCCGGCACGCCCCATTCCCGATCGTGATAGTCGATATAAAGCTGATCCTGGCTTACCCAACCGCAACGTTCCATCCGTCATCTCCCTTATTGATACTGATTTCGCAAAAATTTCGTTCTGACTGGCTTGACGTGTTTACTATAAAGACAATAGTTAATACAGGGCCATATGCTCTCTAAGCTCTTCCTGAATAACGACAAATATCGCCGAATTCGGCTCTCTCTGGGGTCGCGTTGATGATGATAAAAAAAATCAGTGGTCGCCATGCTGCTTCTGGCCTGGTGGGAATTTCAGCCTGCCTGTTCTTTTGTAATACAGCGTCTGCCTGGCAACAGGAATATATCGTTTCAGACGCCCAGAATAATACGGCGGAACGCTATACATGGGACGCGGATCACCAACCGCGTTATGAGGATATTCTGGCTGAGCGTATTCAGTCTTCGCAGAACGCGCCGGGACTTGCCCTGAATATACCGTCTGGCAGAACGACGGAGGGGGCAATGAGCGTGGGCTGGAATTTTCCCGTTTCAGCACGCATCACCACCGGCCCGGTGGTGGCATGGCGGTACGACGGCACGACTCCCATGATGATCAACGAGTTTGGTGATAGCGCGTCGACGCAAGCAATCACCGACCCGCTCTGGCATGCCAGCGTCAGCACGCTGGGGTGGCGCGTGAATACCCAGTATGGCGATCTCCGTCCGTGGGCGCAGATTAGCTATAACCAGCAGTTTGGTGAAAACCAGTGGAAATCGCAGTTTGGCATGCCGCAAACGCCAGCCCCTGCCCAAAACGGTAGCTGGATGGATGTCACCGTGGGAACGGATATTCCCTTTAACACGCACATGGCGGCCTATGCGTCGCTGGCTCAGGGGGAGCACACCACCACCGGTGAGGAGTTTTTATACACACTCGGCGTCAGCGCAAATTTCTAGAGTTGTTACTTTTTTAAACGTTACGGTAACATCTCGAAAACAATAACCACGGGCTTTACAGCGATAGCAGATACTAACATGCTATCGCTTTATTCCCTTGCCAGGTCATTCATTCCCGATTCCAGGCATTTCATTCCGTTCCGCCTGCATTTCATGCCATTTTACCCCATGCGTTTTAAGGTTTTGTTTATCGTTGTCCTCAGCGAACTTCCTTAATTTCTCTTGCAGGACAACTGCCATGAACACATCAACCTATAACCGCACGCGCTGGCTCACGCTCTTTGGCACCATCGTCACCCAGTTTGCGCTGGGATCGGTCTATACCTGGAGCCTGTTCAACAGCGCGCTTTCCGATAAACTCGGCGCACCGGTCAGCCAGGTCGCGTTCTCCTTTGGTTTGCTGAGCCTGGGTCTGGCGATTTCGTCTTCCGTCGCGGGTAAGCTGCAGGAGCGTTTTGGCGTGAAGCGCGTGACCATGGCGTCCGGCATCCTGCTGGGTCTGGGCTTTTTCCTGACGGCGCACTCCAGCAATCTGATGATGCTGTGGCTGAGCGCCGGCGTGCTGGTGGGTCTGGCCGATGGCGCAGGTTACCTGCTGACCCTGTCAAACTGCGTGAAGTGGTTCCCGGAGCGTAAAGGTTTAATCTCCGCGTTTGCCATCGGCTCTTATGGCCTGGGCAGCCTCGGGTTCAAATTTATCGACTCCCACCTGCTGGCGTCCGTTGGCCTCGAAAATACCTTTATGATCTGGGGCGCAATCGTGCTGGTGATGATTCTGTTCGGCGCCACGCTGATGAACGATGCGCCGCAGCAGGAGGTTAAATCCGTGAACGGCGTGGTGGAGAACGACTTCACCCTCGCGCAGTCCATGCGTAAGCCACAGTACTGGATGCTGGCGGTAATGTTCCTGACTGCCTGCATGAGCGGTCTGTATGTTATCGGCGTGGCGAAGGATATCGCGCAGGGCATGGTGAAGCTGGATGCGGCCACGGCGGCGAATGCGGTGACGGTCATCTCCATTGCCAACCTCTCCGGTCGTCTGGTGCTCGGTATTCTGTCTGACAAAATTGCCCGCATCCGCGTGATTACGATTGGGCAGGTGGTCTCGCTGGTCGGTATGGCGGCGCTGCTGTTCGCTCCGCTGAATGAAGCCACCTTCTTTGCGGCGATTGCCTGCGTGGCCTTTAACTTCGGTGGCACCATTACCGTCTTCCCGTCACTGGTGAGCGAGTTCTTTGGCTTGAACAATCTGGCGAAAAACTACGGCGTTATCTATCTGGGCTTCGGGATCGGCAGTATCTGCGGCTCGCTAATTGCCTCCCTGTTCGGCGGGTTCTACGTGACCTTCTGCGTAATATTTGCCTTGCTGATTATCTCGCTGGCGCTCTCAACCACGATTCGCCAGCCGCAGCGCGAAGTATTCAAAGAAGCGCATGCGTAAGCGGTATGAAAGAGGCCTCTGTGGCCTCTTTTGTCTTTATGCGAGACGCTTCCCGTCTCGATATTTTGTAAAAATTTACACCGATCACACTCTCTGCTGCCACTTTTCTCTCCCGCTGTGGTCTACTTACCGCGCTTGTAGACGTTTCTCATAACGCTTCCTTACGCATTTACTTACTCTGTCCGCTTTCTCTTTGAGATTCGACGGGTCTTTATACCCCTTCCCCCAGGGTTGTTTGCATGAAATACATTAGGTCTCTTACCCAGCAAAGATTGTGTCTGATGCTGGCTGTCTATATCGGATTATTTCTGAATGGCGCGGTACTGTTCAGAAGAGTGGAAGGTTATTTCGAAAACCTTACCGTAAGTAATTGTATTTTTGCCGCAATTGAAGTGTTCGGCTCCGTCCTCGCTACCTTCTTCCTCTTACGCCTGCTGTCCCTTTTTGGCCGACGTACCTGGCAAATTTTGGCCTCGCTGGTGGTGATTATTTCTGCCGCCGCAAGCTATTACATGACCTTTATGAACGTGGTCATTGGGTACGGTATCGTTGCCTCGGTGATGACCACGGATATCGATCTCTCGAAAGAGGTGGTAGGGAAAGGCTTCATCGTCTGGACGGTTTTAACCTGTCTGATACCGCTGTTCTTTATCTGGAACAATACGTGCCGCTATACGCTGTTACGCCAGCTGCGCACGCGTGGACAGCGGATCCGCAATATCGTCGTCGTTCTGCTGGCCGGTCTGCTGGTATGGGCGCCTATCCGCCTGATGGAAACGCAGCAAAAACGCGTCGAAAAAGCGACGGGCGTGGATATGCCAAGCTATGGCGGCGTGGTGGCAAACTCCTATTTGCCGTCTAACTGGCTGTCAGCGTTAGGTCTGTATGCCTGGGCGCAGGCGGATGAATCCGGTGATGTTAAGTCGCTGATCAATCCACTGAAAAAATTCACCTACCAGCCACCAGCCGACGGGCTTGATGATACGTACGTCGTTTTTGTCATTGGCGAAACGACGCGCTGGGATCATATGGGCATTCTCGGCTATAACCGGGATACCACGCCAAAGCTGGCGCAGGAGAAGAACCTGGTGGCTTACCGGGGTTACTCCTGCGATACCGCGACCAAGCTTTCGCTGCGCTGTATGTTTGTTCGCGAAGGCGGTGCAAGCGATAACCCGCAGCGCACGCTGAAAGAGCAAAACGTCTTTGCCGTGCTGAAGCAGCTTGGATTTAGCTCAGACCTGTTCGCCATGCAAAGTGAGATGTGGTTCTACACCAATACCCTGGCAGATAACATCGCGTACCGTGAGCAGATTGGCGCCGAACCGCGTAACCGCGGTAAAAACGTCGACGACATGCTGCTGCTGGAAGAGATGTCGCAATCCCTCAAGAATCATCCGCAGGGCAAGCATCTTGTCATTCTGCATACCAAAGGATCGCATTACAGCTATTACCAGCGCTACACGCGTGATTTCGCGAAGTGGCAGCCTGAGTGCGTGGGCATTAATAAAGACTGCAGCAAGCAGGAGCTGATCAATGCCTATGATAACTCGGTGCTGTATGTGGATACCTTCCTGAGCCGGGTGATCGACCAGCTGCGCGATAAGAAAGCGATTGTGATTTATGCGGCAGACCACGGTGAATCCATCAACGAGAAAGAGCATCTGCACGGTACGCCGCGCAAGCTGGCACCGCCTGAACAGTTCCGCGTGCCGATGATCATGTGGATGTCGGATAAGTATCTGGAAAACCCGGAGAAGGCGAAGATGTTTGCTCAGCTGAAGAAAGAGGCGGAGATGAAGGTGCCGCGTCGTCACGTTGAGCTGTACGACACCATTATGGGTTGTCTCGGCTATACCTCACCGAACGGTGGGATTAACGAAAACAACAACTGGTGTAAACTCCCTGCTAACAGCGTAAAAGCCGCGCAGTAGCTGCTCTGGCGAGAATATCGCCAGTTGAATGGCTTTTTGAAAATAAGGGATTGACGGGGGCGCACCTCAGCAGTAAGATGCGCTCCGCATTCGGCGAGTAGCGCAGCTTGGTAGCGCAACTGGTTTGGGACCAGTGGGTCGGAGGTTCGAATCCTCTCTCGCCGACCACATTCTGAAAAGGGCTAACCGCAAGGTTAGCCCTTTTTGCATTATGACCTTATCCCGTCAGAGTATCCAAAACGCCCCTTAGGTCCGCTTCTTCCTGCCTGTTAACGATTTTGTGACATAATCCATTGTATTTTTTTATATATAGATTGATCTTTTTTCGCGTTGCTTATGGATAACCTCAGCATTTTTCGCTGTGCGTTTTAGCGTTCATGGAATTTAGTGCTCAGATAATCACCATTCTGCAAGAAAATTTACCCATTCTGAATAAAAGTTAATCACTGATTGTTGCGAAATATGAAGAGACTTGTGCTGCAGGATAGCGAGTAGCATAAATTTCCCTGCTGAAAACTGGCATACATAGTTTTTTTAATCTTTGTTTGCGGTTTCTCACACTCAGCGTAAATCCCCGCCACCTGTATTGACGTTTTCACATTCTGTTGACAGATTGTAGGGCATGAGGGGCATTTCAGGGACGATCTGCGCTGCAACTCAAACGCTCTTCTGAAAGGATTCTCCATCCCTTTAACGCCTTCGGGCACCTCCGACCGGACCGGGTAAAAAATAAATAAAGGTCTGGCGGCGTAACACAACAAAGCAAAACATCACATTGGAGCAGAATAATGAGTATTTCCTTGAAGAAGTCAGGGATGCTGAAACTTGGTCTGAGCCTGGTGGCTATGACCGTGGCAGCAAGCGTACAGGCAAAAACCCTGGTTTACTGTTCTGAAGGCTCGCCGGAAGGCTTTAACCCACAGCTCTTTACCTCTGGTACGACTTACGACGCAAGCTCTGTACCGATCTATAACCGTCTGGTTGAATTCAAAACCGGTACCACGGAAGTGATTCCGGGGCTGGCAGAGAAGTGGGACGTCAGCGAAGACGGCAAAACCTATACCTTCCACCTGCGCAAAGGCGTGAAGTGGCAGGACAGCAAAGAATTCAAACCAACGCGCGACTTTAACGCCGACGACGTTGTGTTCTCCTTCGATCGTCAGAAAAACGCGCAGAACCCGTACCACAAAGTGTCTGGCGGCAGCTATGAATACTTCGAAGGGATGGGCCTGCCGGATCTGATTTCTGAAGTGAAAAAAGTGGACGACAATACCGTTCAGTTCGTGCTGACGCGTCCGGAAGCGCCATTCCTGGCTGACCTGGCTATGGACTTTGCTTCAATTCTGTCCAAAGAGTACGCGGACAACATGCTGAAAGCCGGTACGCCGGAAAAAGTCGACCTGAACCCAATCGGTACCGGTCCATTCCAGCTGCTGCAGTACCAGAAAGACTCCCGCATTCTGTACAAAGCGTTCGAAGGCTACTGGGGCACCAAGCCGCAGATCGACCGTCTGGTCTTCTCCATTACGCCTGACGCTTCCGTGCGTTATGCAAAACTGCAGAAAAACGAATGCCAGGTTATGCCATACCCGAACCCGGCTGACATTGCCCGCATGAAGCAGGACAAGAACATCAACCTGCTGGAGCAGGCTGGCCTGAACGTGGGCTATCTCTCCTTCAACACCGAGAAGAAACCGTTTGATGACGTGAAAGTGCGTCAGGCGCTGACCTACGCGGTGAACAAAGAAGCGATCATCAAGGCCGTTTACCAGGGCGCTGGCGTTGCAGCCAAAAACCTGATCCCACCAACCATGTGGGGCTATAACGACGACGTTAAAGACTACAGCTACGATCCTGAGAAAGCGAAAGCGCTGCTGAAAGAAGCGGGCCAGGATAAAGGCTTCACCGTCGAGCTGTGGGCGATGCCGGTACAGCGTCCGTACAACCCGAACGCACGCCGCATGGCAGAAATGGTTCAGGCTGACTGGGCTAAGATTGGCGTTCAGGCCAAGATTGTGACCTACGAGTGGGGCGAGTACCTGAAGCGCGCTAAAGCGGGTGAGCACCAGGCGGTAATGATGGGCTGGACCGGTGATAACGGGGATCCGGACAACTTCTTCGCTACCCTGTTCAGCTGCGCGGCGGCGAAAGACGGTTCTAACTACTCTCGCTGGTGCTACAAGCCGTTTGAAGACCTGATTCAGCCGGCGCGTGCGACCGACGATCACAACAAACGTATTGAACTGTACAAGCAGGCTCAGGTTGTTATGCACGATCAGGCTCCGGCGCTGATTGTTGCTCACTCCACCGTGTACGAGCCAGTGCGTAAAGAAGTGAAGGGCTACGTGGTTGATCCACTGGGCAAACACCACTTCGAGAACGTATCTGTTGAATAATAAGTAGGGTGTTTTCCCTCTCCCTCCGGGAGAGGGCAGGGGTGAGGGGCGTGCATGCATCCCCTCACCCTCATCTTCTCTCAAGGGAGAAGAAATTTACATTTGTGAGCAATACAGACGTCACGCCACTGGTCGTGCGTCATCAGAGAGAATCCGGGTTATGTTGCAGTTCATCCTCCGACGTCTGGGACTTGTTATCCCCACGTTTATCGGTATCACCCTTCTCACTTTTGCCTTCGTCCATATGATCCCCGGCGACCCGGTAATGATTATGGCGGGCGAGCGTGGTATTTCCCCTGAGCGCCATGCACAGCTGCTGGCTGAACTCGGTCTCGATAAGCCGATGTGGCAGCAGTATCTCCACTATATCTGGGGCGTGCTGCACGGTGATTTAGGGATTTCGTTGAAAAGCCGCCTTCCGGTGTGGGACGAGTTCGTGCCGCGTTTTAAAGCGACGCTGGAGCTTGGCGTCTGCGCCATGATTTTCGCCACTGCGGTAGGTATCCCGGTTGGGGTGCTGGCAGCCGTTAAGCGTGGCTCTATTTTTGACCATACCGCCGTGGGCCTGGCGCTGACCGGCTACTCCATGCCTATCTTCTGGTGGGGCATGATGCTGATCATGCTGGTCTCGGTGCAGCTTAACCTGACCCCGGTCTCCGGGCGCGTTAGCGATATGGTCTTCCTGGATGACTCCAACCCGCTCACCGGCTTTATGCTGATTGATACGGCTATCTGGGGCGAGGAGGGCAACTTCATGGATGCCGTCGCGCACATGATCCTGCCTGCCATGGTGCTGGGGACCATTCCTCTGGCGGTGATCGTGCGTATGACCCGTTCATCGATGCTGGAAGTGCTGGGTGAGGATTACATCCGCACCGCGCGCGCCAAGGGCCTGACGCGCATGCGCGTCATTATCGTCCATGCGCTGCGTAACGCCATGCTGCCGGTGGTGACCGTTATCGGTCTCCAGGTGGGGACGTTGCTGGCGGGGGCGATTCTGACCGAAACCATCTTCTCCTGGCCGGGCCTGGGCCGCTGGCTGATTGACGCGCTGCAACGCCGTGACTATCCGGTTGTGCAGGGCGGTGTACTGCTGGTCGCGACGATGATTATCCTCGTCAACCTGCTGGTCGATTTGCTGTACGGCGTGGTGAACCCGCGTATTCGTCATAAGAAGTAAGGGGCCATCATGTCACAAGTCACTCAAAATAAAGTGGTCGCTGCACCGGTTCCTATGACGCCGCTGCAGGAATTCTGGCACTACTTCAAGCGCAATAAAGGTGCGGTAGTAGGGCTGGTGTATGTCGCTATCATGATCCTGATTGCGGTGTTTGCGAACTTCCTCGCACCGTACAACCCGGCGGACCAGTTCCGTGATGCGCTGCTCGCGCCACCTGCGTGGCAGGACGGCGGTAGCCTGGCGCACCTGCTCGGTACCGATGACGTGGGCCGCGATGTGCTGTCGCGTCTGATGTACGGCGCGCGCCTGTCGCTGCTGGTCGGCTGCCTGGTGGTGGTGCTCTCCCTGATTATGGGGATCGTTCTCGGCCTGGTTGCCGGTTACTTCGGCGGCATCGTTGATAACATCATCATGCGTATCGTCGACATCATGCTGGCTCTGCCAAGCCTGCTGCTGGCCCTGGTGCTGGTGGCGATCTTCGGTCCATCGATCGGTAACGCCGCCCTGGCGCTGACGTTCGTGGCGCTTCCTCACTACGTGCGTTTAACCCGTGCGGCGGTGCTGGTGGAAGTGAACCGCGATTACGTTACCGCCTCTCGTGTGGCGGGTGCCGGTGCGATGCGCCAGATGTTCGTGAATATCTTCCCTAACTGCCTTGCGCCGCTGATTGTTCAGGCGTCGCTCGGTTTCTCTAACGCCATTCTTGATATGGCCGCTCTTGGCTTCCTGGGCATGGGTGCGCAGCCGCCAACACCGGAGTGGGGCACTATGCTCTCCGACGTGTTGCAGTTCGCACAAAGCGCCTGGTGGGTTGTCACCTTCCCGGGTCTGGCAATCCTGCTGACGGTGCTGGCATTTAACCTGATGGGTGATGGCCTGCGTGATGCGCTTGATCCCAAACTGAAGCAGTAAGAGGCACGAGATGGCGTTATTAAATGTAGATAAATTATCGGTGCACTTCGGCGACGAAGGCACCCCGTTTCGCGCCGTGGACCGCATCAGCTACAGCGTCAATCAGGGCGAAGTGGTGGGTATCGTTGGGGAGTCCGGTTCCGGTAAGTCCGTCAGCTCGCTGGCGATCATGGGGCTGATTGATTACCCGGGCCGCGTGATGGCGGAAAACCTGCAGTTCAACGGTCAGGACCTGAAGCGCATTTCTGAAAAACAGCGCCGCCAGCTGGTGGGCGCGGAAGTGGCGATGATTTTCCAGGATCCGATGACCAGCCTGAACCCGTGCTACACCGTCGGTTTCCAGATTATGGAAGCGATTAAGGTGCACCAGGGCGGGAATAAGAAAACCCGTCGCCAGCGGGCGATCGATCTGCTGAACCAGGTGGGTATTCCTGACCCGGCTTCGCGTCTGGACGTTTACCCGCATCAGCTTTCCGGCGGGATGAGCCAGCGCGTGATGATCGCCATGGCGATTGCCTGTCGGCCAAAGCTGCTGATTGCGGATGAACCGACGACGGCGCTGGATGTGACCATTCAGGCACAAATCATCGAGCTGCTGCTGGAGCTGCAGCAGAAAGAGAATATGGCGCTGGTGCTGATTACGCACGATTTGGCGCTGGTGGCCGAAGCCGCGCACAAAATCATCGTGATGTATGCCGGCCAGGTGGTCGAGACCGGAAATTCGCACGATATCTTCCGCGCGCCGCGTCATCCGTATACCCAGGCGCTTTTACGCGCGCTGCCGGAGTTTGCTCAGGATAAAGCGCGTCTGGCATCGCTGCCGGGTGTGGTGCCGGGTAAATATGACCGTCCGCAGGGCTGTCTGCTCAATCCGCGCTGTCCGTATGCGACGGACAAATGCCGGGCGGAAGAGCCAGAGCTGAACCAGCTGGCTGACGGTCGTCAGTCGAAATGCCACTACCCACTCGATGATGCCGGGAGGCCAACACTATGAGTACGCAACAGGCCACCACGCAACAGCCGCTGTTGCAGGCCATCGACCTGAAAAAATACTACCCGGTGAAGAAGGGACTGTTTGCCCCCGAACGCCTGGTGAAAGCGCTGGACGGCGTCTCCTTTAACCTCGAACGCGGTAAAACGCTGGCGGTGGTGGGAGAGTCAGGCTGCGGGAAATCCACGCTGGGCCGTCTGCTGACGATGATTGAAGTGCCGACCGGCGGCGAGCTCTATTATCAGGGGCAAGATCTGCTCAAGCACGATCCGCAGGCGCAGAAACTGCGTCGCCAGAAAATCCAGATTGTGTTCCAGAACCCGTATGGTTCGCTGAACCCGCGTAAAAAAGTGGGACAGATTCTGGAAGAGCCGCTGCTGATTAACAGCAACCTGAGCAAAGAGCAGCGCCGTGAAAAAGCGCTGGCGATGATGGCGAAGGTCGGCCTCAAAACCGAGCATTACGATCGCTATCCGCACATGTTCTCCGGCGGCCAGCGTCAGCGTATTGCTATCGCGCGCGGGCTGATGCTCGATCCGGACGTGGTGATTGCCGATGAGCCGGTCTCCGCGCTCGACGTATCCGTGCGTGCGCAGGTGCTGAACCTGATGATGGATCTGCAGCAGGAGCTGGGGCTGTCTTACGTTTTCATCTCCCACGACCTGTCGGTGGTGGAGCATATTGCTGATGAGGTGATGGTGATGTACCTGGGACGCTGCGTGGAGAAGGGGACCAAAGACCAGATCTTTAATAATCCTCGTCACCCGTATACCCAGGCGCTGCTGTCTGCGACGCCGCGTCTGAACCCGGACGATCGTCGTGAGCGTATTAAGCTGACGGGTGAATTGCCAAGTCCGCTGAATCCGCCTCCGGGATGTGCATTCAACGCCCGCTGCAGCCGCCGCTTTGGCCCGTGCACCCAGCTCCAGCCGCAGCTGAAGGATTATGGCGGCCAGCTGGTTGCCTGCTTCGCGGTCGATCAGGATGAAAATGGCGAGAAGCCACACGCATAACGAAAAAAACCGGCGCTAAGCCGGTTTTTTTATGTCTGATTGATTATTTCCGCAGGCGAATCTGGTCGACGGCGTGCTTCTCGCTCTTGGTGAGGATCAGGCTCGCACGCTCGCGCGTCGGCAGGATGTTCTCTTTGAGGTTCACGTAGTTGATCTCATTCCATAGCCCCGTCGCCACATTGATCGCTTCTTCTTCAGAAAGCTGAGCATAGTGGTGGAAATAGGAATCCGGATCGGTGAACGCCCCTTCACGGAACTTCAGGAAGCGATTGATGTACCAGTTTTGCAGCAGGTCTTCCGGCGCATCGACATAGATAGAGAAATCGACGAAATCCGAGACGAATACGTGATGCGGGTCGTGAGGATAGTCCATGCCGCTTTGCAGCACGTTCAGACCTTCCAGAATGAGAATGTCTGGCTGAACCACCGTTTTATCCCCACCCGGGATGCGATCGTAGATCAGGTGCGAATAGACTGGCGCAGTCACGTGCGGCACGCCGGATTTCAGGTCAGAGACAAATTTCACCAGACGGTGCATATCGTAAGAGAGCGGGAAGCCCTTCTTCTTCATCAGCCCACGTTCTTTTAATACCTCGTTCGGGTGCAGAAAACCGTCGGTGGTGATCAGCTCCACGCTGCGGTGTTCCGGCCAGCGGCTCAACAGCGCCTGCAGGACGCGCGCGGTGGTACTTTTACCCACGGCCACGCTGCCTGCGATACTGATGATATAAGGAATGCGTTGACCGTTCGTCCCGAGAAACTGCTCCAGCACGGCCTGACGGCGCAGGTTCGAGCTGATATAGAAGTTAAGCAAGCGAGAGAGGGGGAGATAAATTTCTGCCACCTCTTCCAGGGACAGATCTTCGTTTATCCCTTTTAACCGTGCGATTTCACCTTCCGTCAGCGTCATAGGGACGGAATCACGCAGGGCAGCCCACTGGCTGCGGTTAAAGTGAAGATAAGGCGTCATTAACGTTTGCTCTTTTTTGCTCATAAGCATGCTTCAGCGAGCCAGCACCACACTGCCGGATCGTGGCTCATCACACAGTTAATTTTGGACAATGGGCAGGAGGTTAACACCAGATGACGGGAATAATAAGAAAAAAGATGGAAAGCGCTGCGTTACGCGGAAGCCGTCACGCTACGGTGAATACGGTGCAAATCACGATGATATGTTGAATATTTGACCTCAAATGGCTGCTTTTACAGCGTCCGATACGCTGTTCGCATAAAATGTGAGCGAAAGAACGTTTTATGCAAATTTTTAGTTGCATGACCGCTCAGGTATCCATAGAATGCGCGCTACTTGATGCCGACTTAGCTCAGTAGGTAGAGCAACTGACTTGTAATCAGTAGGTCACCAGTTCGATTCCGGTAGTCGGCACCATCAAGTCCGGTGGGGTTCCCGAGCGGCCAAAGGGAGCAGACTGTAAATCTGCCGTCACAGACTTCGAAGGTTCGAATCCTTCCCCCACCACCACTTTCTGGCAGCGTAAATGCCGCCGGAGCTGGTTGGAAAAATTAGCCAGCTCAAACTGAAAAAGAGAGAAATCTCTTTTTTTGTTACAGAAAGAACTGGGTAGCCGAGTTTCAGGATGCGGGCATCGTATAATGGCTATTACCTCAGCCTTCCAAGCTGATGATGCGGGTTCGATTCCCGCTGCCCGCTCCAATACGTGCTGATATGGCTCAGTTGGTAGAGCGCACCCTTGGTAAGGGTGAGGTCCCCAGTTCGACTCTGGGTATCAGCACCACTTCACTTCTCCTTCCCGTTTCTCTCTGTTTCAATTTTACTGTATTCAACAATTCAGGCATTTCGCCTGGTTGATGTGGTGATATCACCGATTTATCCGTGTCTTAGAGGGACAATCGATGTCTAAAGAAAAGTTTGAACGTACAAAACCGCACGTTAACGTCGGTACTATCGGCCACGTTGACCATGGTAAAACAACGCTGACCGCTGCAATCACTACCGTTCTGGCAAAAACCTACGGTGGTTCTGCTCGTGCTTTCGACCAGATCGATAACGCACCAGAAGAAAAAGCTCGTGGTATCACCATCAACACCTCTCACGTTGAGTACGACACCCCGACTCGCCACTACGCACACGTAGACTGCCCAGGCCACGCCGACTATGTTAAAAACATGATCACCGGTGCTGCGCAGATGGACGGCGCGATCCTGGTTGTTGCTGCGACTGACGGCCCAATGCCTCAGACTCGTGAGCACATCCTGCTGGGTCGTCAGGTAGGCGTTCCTTTCATCATCGTGTTCCTGAACAAGTGCGACATGGTTGATGACGAAGAGCTGCTGGAACTGGTAGAGATGGAAGTTCGTGAACTGCTGTCTCAGTACGATTTCCCAGGCGACGATACTCCAATCGTTCGTGGTTCTGCTCTGAAAGCGCTGGAAGGCGACGCAGAGTGGGAAGCGAAAATCATCGAACTGGCTGGCTTCCTGGATTCTTACATCCCAGAACCAGAGCGTGCGATTGACAAGCCATTCCTGCTGCCAATCGAAGACGTATTCTCCATCTCCGGTCGTGGTACCGTTGTTACCGGTCGTGTAGAGCGCGGTATCATCAAAGTTGGTGAAGAAGTTGAAATCGTTGGTATCAAAGAGACTGCGAAGTCTACCTGTACTGGCGTTGAAATGTTCCGCAAACTGCTGGACGAAGGCCGTGCTGGTGAGAACGTTGGTGTTCTGCTGCGTGGTATCAAACGTGAAGAAATCGAACGTGGTCAGGTTCTGGCGAAGCCAGGCTCAATCAAGCCACACACCAAGTTCGAATCTGAAGTGTATATCCTGTCCAAAGACGAAGGCGGCCGTCATACTCCGTTCTTCAAAGGCTACCGTCCACAGTTCTACTTCCGTACAACTGACGTGACCGGTACCATCGAACTGCCAGAAGGCGTTGAGATGGTAATGCCAGGCGACAACATCAAGATGGTTGTGACGCTGATCCACCCAATCGCGATGGACGACGGTCTGCGTTTCGCAATCCGTGAAGGTGGCCGTACCGTTGGCGCGGGCGTGGTTGCTAAAGTTCTCGGCTAATCGCTGATAACATTTGACGCAATGCGCATGAAAAGGGCATCATTTGATGCCCTTTTTGCACGCTTTCACATCAGAACCTGGCTCATCAGTGATTATTTTTGTCATAATCATTGCTGAGACAGGCTCTGCAGAGAGCGTATAATCCATAAAGGGATTAGCGTTTCGATTTGGCTCGCCTCGCAATCGCGGGGTGAAATTATTTGTAGAATTCTTCTGACAGGTTGGTTTATGAGTGCGAATACCGAAGCTCAAGGGAGCGGGCGCGGCCTGGAAGCGATGAAGTGGGTCGCTGTTGCCGTGCTGCTGATTGTGGCAATCGTTGGCAACTATCTTTATCGTGACATGATGCTGCCGCTCCGCGCGCTGGCAGTGGTGATTCTGATTGCTGCAGCGGGCGGTGTCGCGCTGTTGACGACTAAGGGTAAAGCGACCGTTGCTTTCGCTCGTGAAGCACGTACCGAAGTCCGCAAGGTCATTTGGCCGACTCGCCAGGAAACATTGCACACCACGCTGATCGTGGCTGCAGTGACTGCGGTAATGTCACTGATCCTGTGGGGACTGGATGGTATTCTGGTTCGCCTGGTTTCCTTTATTACTGGCCTGAGGTTCTAAGATGTCTGAAGCCCCTAAAAAGCGTTGGTACGTCGTTCAGGCGTTTTCCGGTTTTGAAGGCCGCGTAGCAACGTCGCTGCGTGAGCATATCAAATTACACAACATGGAAGAGTTATTTGGCGAAGTGATGGTTCCGACCGAAGAAGTGGTTGAGATCCGTGGCGGCCAACGTCGCAAAAGCGAGCGTAAATTCTTCCCGGGTTACGTGCTGGTTCAGATGGTGATGAACGATGCGAGCTGGCACCTGGTGCGCAGCGTACCGCGCGTGATGGGCTTTATCGGCGGCACGTCTGACCGTCCGGCGCCAATCAGCGATAAAGAAGTTGATGCGATTATGAACCGCCTGCAGCAGGTGGGTGATAAGCCGCGTCCGAAAACGCTGTTTGAACCGGGTGAAATGGTTCGTGTTAGCGACGGTCCGTTTGCTGACTTTAATGGCGTCGTTGAAGAAGTGGACTACGAGAAGTCCCGCCTGAAAGTTTCTGTTTCTATCTTCGGTCGTGCGACCCCGGTAGAACTGGACTTTGCGCAGGTCGAAAAAGCCTAAGCAGCGATCAAAAAAGCGGCGATTTAATCGTTGCACAGGGCGCGAGATTGGAATACAATTTCGCGCCTTTTGTTTTTATGGGCCCCGGCCCGTAAAACGAATTTTATTCACGGGGAGCCTCCCTGAGGCGCTATCACCCAATCAGAGGATTTTAGAATGGCTAAGAAAGTACAAGCCTACGTCAAGCTGCAGGTTGCAGCTGGTATGGCGAACCCAAGTCCACCAGTTGGTCCAGCTCTGGGTCAGCAGGGTGTGAACATCATGGAATTCTGTAAAGCGTTCAACGCAAAAACTGAATCCCTGGAAAAAGGTCTGCCAATCCCAGTCGTAATCACTGTTTACGCTGACCGTTCTTTCACTTTCGTTACCAAAACCCCTCCAGCAGCTGTTCTGCTGAAGAAAGCGGCTGGTATCAAGTCTGGTTCCGGTAAACCGAACAAAGACAAAGTGGGTAAAATTTCCCGCGCTCAGCTGCAGGAAATCGCGCAGACCAAAGCTGCCGACATGACTGGTGCCGACATTGAAGCGATGACTCGCTCAATCGAAGGTACTGCACGTTCCATGGGCCTGGTAGTGGAGGACTAAGAAATGGCTAAACTGACCAAGCGCATGTCCGTGATCCGTGACAAAGTTGATGCGACCAAACAGTACGACATCAACGAAGCTATCGCTCTGCTGAAAGAACTGGCAACTGCTAAGTTCGTTGAAAGCGTTGACGTTGCCGTTAACCTCGGCATCGACGCGCGTAAATCCGATCAGAACGTTCGTGGCGCAACTGTACTGCCACACGGTACTGGCCGTTCCGTTCGCGTAGCTGTATTTGCTCAGGGTGCGAACGCTGAAGCTGCTAAAGCTGCCGGCGCTGAACTGGTAGGTATGGAAGATCTGGCTGATCAGATCAAGAAAGGCGAAATGAACTTTGACGTTGTTATTGCTTCTCCAGATGCAATGCGCGTTGTTGGCCAGCTGGGCCAGGTTCTGGGTCCACGCGGCCTGATGCCAAACCCGAAAGTTGGTACTGTAACCCCTAACGTTGCTGAAGCGGTTAAGAACGCTAAAGCAGGTCAGGTTCGTTATCGTAACGACAAAAACGGCATCATCCACACCACCATCGGTAAAGTGGACTTTGACGCTGACAAACTGAAAGAAAACCTGGAAGCTCTGCTGGTTGCGCTGAAAAAAGCGAAACCAACTCAGGCGAAAGGCGTGTACATCAAGAAAGTTAGCATCTCCACCACTATGGGTGCAGGTGTTGCAGTTGACCAGGCTGGCCTGAGCGCTGCTGCAAACTAATGCCTTTACGTGGGCGGTGATTTTGTCTACAATCTTACCCCCACGTTTGCTAACAAAAGTTAGCGGCTAAAAGATTTGTTCGTTGGAGCCTGGCCTAATCCAGGCCTCCGTCGAAGACCGCAGGTGTTTCGCAAGAGACTTAATCCCCTGCGTAGACGGTGACAGAACGCTAAGATTATTTTTGGATACTCTGGCTTGTTTCTGCTCACCGTATTAAGACGCTCTTTCCGTTGGGGAGAGTGAAGTGAGTTCCGGAACATGAGTTCCGGCAAACATCCAGGAGCAAAGCTAATGGCTTTAAATCTTCAAGACAAACAAGCGATTGTTGCTGAAGTCAGCGAAGTAGCCAAAGGCGCGCTGTCTGCAGTAGTTGCGGATTCCCGTGGCGTTACTGTAGACAAAATGACTGAACTGCGTAAAGCAGGTCGTGAAGCTGGCGTATACATGCGTGTTGTTCGTAACACCCTGCTGCGCCGCGTAGTTGAAGGTACTCAGTTCGAGTGCCTGAAAGACACGTTTGTTGGTCCGACCCTGATTGCATACTCTATGGAACACCCGGGCGCTGCTGCTCGTCTGTTCAAAGAGTTCGCGAAAGCGAATGCAAAATTTGAGGTCAAAGCTGCAGCCTTTGAAGGTGAGTTGATCCCGGCATCGCAAATCGATCGCCTGGCAACCCTGCCGACCTACGAAGAAGCAATTGCACGCCTGATGGCAACCATGAAAGAAGCTGCGGCTGGCAAACTGGTTCGCACTCTGGCTGCTGTACGCGATGCGAAAGAAGCTGCTTAATCGCAGTTATCTTTATAAAGCATTTGCTTACGTATAAACTTATTCTGATTTTCAGGAACAATTTAAATGTCTATCACTAAAGATCAAATCATTGAAGCAGTAGCAGCTATGTCCGTAATGGACGTTGTAGAGCTGGTTTCTGCAATGGAAGAAAAATTCGGTGTTTCTGCTGCTGCTGCTGTAGCTGTAGCTGCGGGCCCGGCTGAAGCTGCTGAAGAAAAAACTGAATTCGACGTAATTCTGAAAGCTGCTGGCGCTAACAAAGTTGCTGTTATCAAAGCAGTACGTGGTGCAACTGGCCTGGGTCTGAAAGAAGCTAAAGACCTGGTAGAATCTGCTCCAGCTGCGCTGAAAGAAGGCGTGAGCAAAGACGACGCAGAAGCACTGAAAAAATCTCTGGAAGAAGCTGGCGCTGAAGTTGAAGTTAAATAAGCCAACTTTTCTGGTTGCAGCCTGAGTAATTAGGCTGATGGCTGGTGACTTTTTAGTCACCAGCCTTTTTGCGCTGTAAGGCATCAGTAGCATTTCACACTGTTTGACTGCTGATTGTCCTGACAATGCATGTTTCTATCGACGACTTAATATATTGCGACAGGGTGCTCGCTCTGTGTAAATCGCGACGAAATGATTTAAGCGTGATAGCAACAGGTATTGCGGAAAGTATTCAATTTTCCGGTCCACAAAATGGTGTTGCACAAACTGTCCCTTCGTCGGACAGATGGGTCGACTTGTCAGCGAGCTGAGGAACCCTATGGTTTACTCCTATACCGAGAAAAAACGTATTCGTAAGGATTTTGGTAAACGTCCACAAGTTCTGGACATTCCATATCTCCTTTCTATCCAGCTTGACTCGTTCCAGAAGTTTATCGAGCAAGATCCTGAAGGGCAGTACGGTCTGGAAGCAGCCTTCCGCTCCGTGTTCCCGATTCAGAGCTATAGCGGTAACTCCGAGCTGCAGTACGTCAGCTACCGCCTTGGCGAACCGGTGTTTGACGTTCAGGAATGTCAGATCCGCGGCGTGACCTATTCCGCACCGCTGCGCGTAAAACTGCGTCTGGTGATCTACGAGCGCGAAGCTCCGGAAGGCACCGTAAAAGACATTAAAGAACAAGAAGTCTACATGGGTGAAATTCCACTCATGACAGACAACGGTACTTTCGTAATCAACGGTACTGAGCGTGTTATCGTTTCCCAGCTGCATCGTAGCCCGGGCGTCTTCTTCGACAGCGATAAAGGTAAAACACACTCTTCCGGTAAAGTACTGTATAACGCACGCATCATTCCTTACCGTGGTTCATGGCTGGACTTTGAGTTCGATCCGAAAGACAACCTATTTGTCCGTATCGACCGTCGTCGTAAGCTGCCTGCAACCATCATTCTGCGTGCACTGAACTATACCACTGAGCAGATCCTGGACCTGTTCTTTGAGAAAGTGATCTTTGAAATCCGCGACAACAAGCTGCAGATGGAGCTGGTGCCGGAACGTCTGCGTGGTGAGACCGCGTCGTTCGACATCGAAGCCGACGGCAAAGTGTATGTGGAAAAAGGTCGCCGTATCACCGCGCGCCACATCCGCCAGCTGGAAAAAGATGATATCAAACACATCGAAGTTCCAGTTGAATACATTGCAGGAAAAGTAGCCGCGAAAGATTACGTTGATGAATCAACTGGCGAGCTGATCTGCCCGGCGAACATGGAGCTGAGCCTGGATCTGCTGGCTAAGCTGAGCCAGTCTGGCCACAAACGTATTGAAACGCTGTTCACCAACGATCTGGACCACGGTGCGTATATCTCTGAGACTATTCGCGTCGACCCAACCACCGATCGTCTGAGCGCGCTGGTAGAAATCTACCGCATGATGCGTCCTGGTGAGCCACCAACTCGCGAAGCGGCGGAAAGCCTGTTCGAGAACCTGTTCTTCTCCGAAGACCGCTACGATCTGTCTGCGGTTGGTCGTATGAAGTTCAACCGTTCTCTGCTGCGCGACGAAATCGAAGGTTCCGGTATCCTGAGCAAAGACGACATCATCGAAGTGATGAAGAAGCTCATCGATATCCGTAACGGTAAAGGCGAAGTGGACGATATCGACCACCTCGGCAACCGTCGTATCCGTTCCGTAGGCGAAATGGCGGAAAACCAGTTCCGCGTTGGCCTGGTACGTGTAGAGCGTGCGGTGAAAGAGCGTCTGTCTCTGGGCGATCTGGATACCCTGATGCCTCAGGATATGATTAACGCCAAGCCGATTTCTGCAGCAGTGAAAGAGTTCTTCGGTTCAAGCCAGCTGTCTCAGTTCATGGACCAGAACAACCCACTGTCTGAGATTACGCACAAACGTCGTATCTCTGCACTCGGCCCAGGCGGTCTGACCCGTGAACGTGCAGGCTTTGAAGTTCGAGACGTACACCCGACGCACTACGGTCGCGTATGTCCAATCGAAACGCCTGAAGGTCCAAACATCGGTCTGATCAACTCCCTGTCCGTGTACGCACAGACTAACGAATACGGTTTCCTTGAGACCCCGTACCGTAAAGTGACCGACGGTGTTGTAACCGATGAAATTCATTACCTGTCTGCTATTGAAGAAGGTAATTACGTTATCGCTCAGGCGAACTCCAACCTGGATGACGAAGGCCACTTTGTAGAAGATTTGGTTACCTGCCGTAGCAAAGGCGAATCCAGCTTGTTCAGCCGCGATCAGGTTGACTACATGGACGTATCCACCCAGCAGGTGGTATCCGTCGGTGCGTCCCTGATCCCGTTCCTGGAACACGATGACGCCAACCGTGCATTGATGGGTGCGAACATGCAACGTCAGGCCGTTCCAACTCTGCGCGCTGATAAGCCGCTGGTTGGTACTGGTATGGAGCGTGCTGTTGCCGTTGACTCCGGTGTTACTGCAGTTGCTAAACGTGGCGGTACTGTTCAGTACGTCGATGCATCCCGTATCGTTATCAAAGTTAACGAAGACGAGATGTATCCGGGCGAAGCAGGTATCGACATTTATAACCTGACCAAATACACCCGTTCTAACCAGAACACCTGTATCAACCAGATGCCTTGCGTGTCTCTGGGTGAGCCAGTTGAGCGCGGCGACGTGCTGGCAGACGGTCCGTCAACCGACCTCGGTGAACTGGCGCTCGGTCAGAACATGCGCGTAGCGTTCATGCCGTGGAACGGTTACAACTTCGAAGACTCCATCCTCGTCTCCGAGCGTGTGGTTCAGGAAGATCGTTTCACCACCATCCATATTCAGGAACTGGCATGTGTGTCCCGTGACACCAAGCTGGGGCCAGAAGAGATCACCGCTGACATCCCTAACGTGGGTGAAGCTGCGCTCTCCAAACTGGATGAATCCGGTATCGTTTACATCGGTGCGGAAGTGACCGGCGGCGACATTCTGGTTGGTAAGGTTACGCCTAAAGGTGAAACCCAGCTGACGCCAGAAGAGAAACTGCTGCGTGCAATCTTCGGTGAGAAAGCGTCTGACGTTAAAGACTCTTCCCTGCGCGTACCAAACGGTGTTTCCGGTACGGTTATCGACGTTCAGGTCTTCACCCGTGACGGCGTTGAGAAAGATAAGCGTGCGCTGGAAATCGAAGAGATGCAGCTCAAACAGGCTAAGAAAGACCTGTCTGAAGAACTGCAGATCCTCGAAGCGGGTCTGTTCAGCCGTATCTATGCGGTGCTGGTTGCCGGTGGCGTTGAAGCTGAGAAGCTCGACAAACTGCCACGCGATCGCTGGCTGGAACTGGGCCTGACCGACGAAGAGAAACAGAATCAGCTGGAACAGCTGGCTGAGCAGTATGACGAACTGAAACACGAGTTCGAGAAAAAACTCGAAGCGAAACGCCGCAAAATCACTCAGGGCGACGATCTGGCACCAGGCGTGCTGAAGATTGTTAAGGTGTATCTGGCTGTTAAACGTCAGATCCAGCCTGGTGATAAGATGGCAGGTCGTCACGGTAACAAGGGTGTTATCTCTAAGATCAACCCGATCGAAGATATGCCGCACGATGCTAACGGTACGCCGGTAGATATCGTACTGAACCCGCTGGGCGTACCGTCTCGTATGAACATTGGTCAGATCCTGGAAACTCACCTGGGTATGGCTGCAAAAGGCATCGGCGATAAGATTAACGCCATGCTGAAACAGCAGCAGGAAGTCGCGAAACTGCGCGAATTCATCCAGCGTGCCTACGATCTGGGTACCGACGTGCGTCAGAAAGTCGACCTGAACACCTTCAGCGATGAAGAAGTGCTGCGTCTGGCAGAGAACCTGCGCAAAGGTATGCCAATTGCAACGCCGGTATTCGACGGTGCAAAAGAAGCTGAAATTAAAGAGCTGCTGCAACTGGGTGGTCTGCCAACGTCTGGTCAGATTACGCTGTTTGACGGCCGTACTGGTGAACAGTTCGAACGTCCGGTAACCGTAGGTTACATGTACATGCTGAAACTGAACCACCTGGTCGACGACAAGATGCACGCTCGTTCTACCGGTTCTTACAGCCTGGTTACTCAGCAGCCGCTGGGTGGTAAGGCACAGTTCGGTGGTCAGCGCTTCGGGGAGATGGAAGTGTGGGCGCTGGAAGCATACGGCGCGGCATACACCCTGCAGGAAATGCTCACCGTTAAGTCTGATGACGTGAACGGTCGTACCAAGATGTATAAAAACATCGTGGACGGCAACCATCAGATGGAGCCGGGCATGCCAGAATCCTTCAACGTACTGTTGAAAGAGATTCGTTCGCTGGGTATCAACATCGAACTGGAAGACGAGTAATTCTCGCTCAAACAGGTCACTGGTGCCGGGTTAACCCCCGGCACCAGATTGTGCTAACTCCGACGGGAGCAAATCCGTGAAAGATTTATTAAAGTTTCTGAAAGCGCAGACTAAAACCGAAGAGTTTGATGCGATCAAAATTGCTCTGGCTTCGCCAGACATGATCCGTTCATGGTCTTTCGGTGAAGTTAAAAAGCCGGAAACCATCAACTACCGTACGTTCAAACCTGAACGTGACGGCCTTTTCTGTGCGCGTATTTTCGGGCCAGTAAAAGATTACGAGTGCCTGTGCGGTAAGTACAAGCGCCTGAAACACCGTGGTGTGATCTGTGAGAAGTGCGGCGTTGAAGTGACCCAGACCAAAGTGCGTCGTGAGCGCATGGGCCACATCGAGCTGGCGTCTCCGACCGCTCACATCTGGTTCCTGAAATCTCTGCCGTCCCGTATCGGTCTGCTGCTGGATATGCCGCTGCGCGATATCGAACGTGTTCTGTACTTCGAATCTTATGTGGTTATCGAAGGCGGGATGACGAACCTGGAACGTCATCAGATTCTGACTGAAGAGCAGTATCTGGACGCGCTGGAAGAGTTCGGTGACGAATTTGACGCGAAGATGGGTGCGGAAGCTATTCAGGCCCTGCTGAAGAGCATGGATCTGGAGCAAGAGTGCGAGCAGCTGCGTGAAGAGCTGAACGAAACCAACTCCGAAACCAAACGTAAAAAGCTGACCAAGCGTATCAAACTGCTGGAAGCGTTCGTTCAGTCTGGTAACAAACCAGAGTGGATGATCCTGACCGTTCTGCCGGTTCTGCCGCCAGATCTGCGTCCACTGGTTCCGCTGGATGGTGGTCGTTTCGCAACGTCCGATCTGAACGATCTGTATCGTCGCGTTATCAACCGTAACAACCGTCTGAAACGTCTGCTGGATCTGGCTGCGCCGGACATCATCGTACGCAACGAAAAACGTATGCTGCAGGAAGCGGTAGATGCCCTGCTGGATAACGGTCGTCGCGGTCGTGCGATCACCGGTTCTAACAAACGTCCTCTGAAATCTTTGGCCGACATGATCAAAGGTAAACAGGGTCGTTTCCGTCAGAACCTGCTCGGTAAGCGTGTTGACTACTCCGGTCGTTCTGTAATCACCGTAGGTCCATACCTGCGTCTGCATCAGTGCGGTCTGCCGAAGAAAATGGCACTGGAGCTGTTCAAACCGTTCATCTACGGCAAGCTGGAACTGCGTGGCCTCGCCACCACCATCAAAGCCGCTAAGAAAATGGTTGAGCGTGAAGAAGCTGTCGTTTGGGATATCCTGGACGAAGTTATCCGCGAACACCCGGTACTGCTGAACCGTGCACCAACTCTGCACCGTTTGGGTATCCAGGCATTTGAGCCAGTCCTGATCGAAGGTAAAGCTATCCAGCTGCACCCGCTGGTTTGTGCGGCCTATAACGCCGACTTCGATGGTGACCAGATGGCTGTTCACGTACCGCTGACGCTGGAAGCCCAGCTCGAAGCGCGTGCGCTGATGATGTCTACCAACAACATCCTGTCCCCAGCGAACGGTGAACCAATTATCGTTCCTTCTCAGGACGTTGTACTGGGTCTGTACTACATGACCCGTGACTGTGTTAACGCCAAAGGCGAAGGCATGGTGCTGACTGGCCCGAAAGAAGCTGAGCGTATTTATCGCGCTGGCCTGGCCTCTCTGCATGCGCGCGTTAAAGTGCGTATCACCGAATACGAAAAAGATGAAAACGGCGAATTCGTTGCGAAAACCAGCCTGAAAGACACGACCGTTGGCCGTGCCATTCTGTGGATGATCGTACCGAAAGGTCTGCCTTTCTCCATCGTCAACCAGGCGCTGGGCAAGAAAGCGATCTCCAAAATGCTGAACACCTGTTACCGCATTCTGGGTCTGAAGCCGACCGTTATCTTCGCTGACCAGACAATGTATACCGGCTTTGCTTACGCAGCGCGTTCAGGTGCATCTGTTGGTATCGATGACATGGTCATCCCAGAGAAGAAACACGAGATCATCTCTGAAGCGGAAGCCGAAGTTGCTGAGATCCAGGAGCAGTTCCAGTCTGGTCTGGTTACCGCGGGCGAACGCTATAACAAAGTTATCGATATCTGGGCAGCGGCGAACGATCGTGTATCCAAAGCGATGATGGATAACCTGCAGACCGAAACCGTGATTAACCGTGACGGCGTAGAAGAGCAGCAGGTTTCCTTCAACAGCATCTACATGATGGCCGACTCCGGTGCGCGTGGTTCCGCAGCACAGATTCGTCAGCTGGCAGGTATGCGTGGTCTGATGGCGAAGCCAGATGGCTCCATCATCGAAACGCCAATCACCGCGAACTTCCGTGAAGGTCTGAACGTACTCCAGTACTTCATCTCCACGCACGGTGCTCGTAAGGGTCTGGCGGATACCGCACTGAAAACTGCGAACTCCGGTTATCTGACGCGTCGTCTGGTTGACGTTGCGCAGGACCTGGTTGTGACCGAAGACGATTGTGGCACCCTCGAAGGTATCACCATGACCCCGGTTATCGAGGGCGGTGATGTTAAAGAGCCACTGCGCGATCGCGTTCTGGGTCGTGTAACCGCGGAAGACATTCTGAAGCCGGGTACTGCAGACATTCTGGTTCCACGCAACACGCTGCTGCACGAGCACTGGTGTGACCTGCTGGAAGCGAACTCTGTTGACTCCGTGAAAGTACGTTCCGTTGTATCCTGTGACACCGACTTTGGTGTATGTGCGCACTGCTACGGTCGTGACCTGGCGCGTGGCCACATCATCAACAAAGGTGAAGCAATCGGCGTTATCGCGGCACAGTCCATCGGTGAGCCGGGTACACAGCTGACGATGCGTACGTTCCACATCGGTGGTGCGGCATCTCGTGCGGCTGCTGAATCCAGCATCCAGGTGAAAAACAAAGGTAGCATCAAGCTCAGCAACGCGAAGTCTGTTGTTAACTCCGCTGGCAAGCTGGTTGTGACCTCTCGTAACACCGAGCTGAAGCTGATCGACGAATTCGGTCGTACCAAAGAGAGCTATAAAGTGCCTTACGGTGCGGTTATGGCGAAAGGTGATGGCGAGCAGGTTGCCGGCGGTGAAACCGTTGCAAACTGGGATCCACACACCATGCCGGTTATCACCGAAGTAAGTGGTTTCATCCGCTTCACTGACATGATCGACGGCCAGACCATCACTCGTCAGACGGACGAGCTGACCGGTCTGTCTTCTCTGGTGGTTCTGGATTCTGCTGAACGTACTACCGGTGGTAAAGATCTGCGTCCTGCACTGAAAATCGTTGATGCTCAGGGTAACGACGTTCTGATCCCGGGTACCGACATGCCTGCGCAGTACTTCCTGCCGGGTAAAGCGATCGTTCAGCTGGAAGATGGCATTCAGATCGGTGCGGGTGATGCTCTGGCGCGTATTCCACAGGAATCCAGCGGTACCAAGGACATCACCGGTGGTCTGCCACGCGTTGCGGACCTGTTCGAAGCACGTCGTCCGAAAGAGCCTGCAATCCTGGCTGAAATCAGCGGTATCATCTCCTTCGGTAAAGAGACCAAAGGGAAGCGCCGTCTGGTTATCACTCCAGTAGATGGCAGCGAACCGTACGAAGAGATGATTCCTAAGTGGCGTCAGCTCAACGTGTTCGAAGGTGAACGTGTAGAACGTGGTGACGTGGTTTCCGATGGTCCAGAAGCTCCGCACGACATTCTGCGTCTTCGTGGCGTACACGCAGTAACGCGTTACATCACCAACGAAGTACAGGACGTTTACCGTCTGCAGGGCGTTAAGATTAACGATAAGCACATCGAAGTTATCGTTCGTCAGATGCTGCGTAAAGCAACCATCGAAAACGCGGGCAGCTCCGAGTTCCTGGAAGGCGAGCAGGTTGAATACTCACGCGTCAAGATCGCTAACCGCGAACTGGAAGCGAACGGCAAAATCGGTGCGACCTTCTCGCGCGATCTGCTGGGTATCACCAAAGCGTCTCTGGCAACCGAGTCCTTCATCTCTGCAGCATCGTTCCAGGAAACGACTCGTGTCCTGACCGAAGCCGCTGTTGCAGGTAAACGTGATGAACTGCGCGGTCTGAAAGAGAACGTCATCGTGGGGCGTCTGATCCCGGCTGGTACCGGTTATGCGTACCATCAGGATCGTATGCGTCGTCGTGCTGCGGGCGAACTGCCAGCTGCACCGCAGGTGACTGCTGAAGATGCATCCGCGAGCCTGGCAGAACTGCTGAACGCAGGTCTGGGCGGTTCCGACAACGAGTAATCGTTGATGCCGTAAATAAAAAACCCGCCTCGGCGGGTTTTTTTACATCTGCATGTATTCAATTCACCAACGGGATCCGACGATAAAGCTCAATCATATCGCCCGCCAGATCCTGAATGACCATGGCGTTCATCAGGTGATCCTGCGAGTGGACGGTGATCAGGTTAACCGGAAGCTTCCCGGTCCCCTCATCAAGACCGATAAGCTGCGTCTGTATAGTGTGCGCATGCTTCACATATTCACGCGACTCTTCCATCGCTTTTTCAGCTTCGTCAAAATCACCTTTACGCGCCATCTGCAACGCCGTCAGGGCTGCACTGCGCGCCGCGCCCGCGTTGACCAGCAGTTCCATAATCGTGGTTTCTAAGTCTTCCATTATGACTCCAGAAGTTTGAGCGCTTTTTCCAGTACGGCATCACCTTTCATCATGCCGTAATCCATCATGTCGATCACCGCGACCTTTTTACCCAACGGGTCGGCCTGCGCCTGGAGTTTAGCCTGCTCGTATTTAACCTGTGGCCCCAGCAATACGATGTCGGCCGTCGCGATGTTGTCTTTAAACTCCGCAACCGGAACGGCTTTAATGGTGACTTCAACTCCTTTTTTCTGCGCGGCGTCTTTCATACGTTGAACCAGCATGCTGGTTGACATTCCCGCTGCACAGCATAAAACGATGTTCTTCATAATCAGCCTCGATCTACATGTGTTTATTGATAATTATCCCGTGCAGACCGCTTCAACAACCGCTTTACCGCGATTGTGTGTCAGGCATCACAAAGAAACCGGTGATTTTCTGAAACCGGTTACAATTTTGCATTGTCAGGCACCCGGCCCGTGGAAACGGGCAGGGTGAAAGAGGCAGGATTAGCTGATGGACGTTCGGTTAATGCGGTTTTTGCCCTGCTGTTTGGCGCTGTAGAGGGCGTTATCAACGCTCCCGACAAATTGCTCCAGTGGTTCAAAATGCCACTCTCCAAGACCGCCGCTGAACGTAACCCGCAGGTTTTCTTCCCGCCAGACGCGCTTTTCAACGGCGGTACGCCACGCTTCCAGCAATGAGAGCGCGGAAGACATCTGCTCCGCCTGGAAGATTACCGCGAACTCTTCTCCACCATAACGGTAAATTGAGACGTGATGTGGCTGCATGATCTGAATCCCTTCGCGAGCCACGTTACGCAGAACAATATCACCGGTCAGGTGGCCCAGCGTGTCGTTAATTGACTTGAAGTTATCAATGTCTACCAGCGCCATCGCGAAAGGCTGTTGGGCATTCAGCAGCTCCGCGACATCGCTGTCGAACGCGCGGCGGTTTTTACAGCCCGTCAGCGCATCGTGAGTGGCCTGGCGAACATACGCCATTTCACGCTCTTTGTTGGACTGAATCGTGTGGCTCAGCATCGCTTCCAGGCGCGGCGCCTCGCTAACATCGCCAGTTTTGATGGCATTGATAATGTGCATCAGCACTGAACGCGAGGCGTGGCGGAGGTATAAGCCGAAGAGGATGATGATGATGGCGGCCAGCGCAAACCCCCAACCAACGATAGTTGTTTCGTGACGGGTAATATCGGTGAGCGTCTCGCCAGAGACCCGGTAGATGACAAACCAGTCCGGGTTGGTAAACGAGTAGTAGTAATACCAGGCGTTGCTTTTCTTGTCGTAAAGATGACCTTCGCCGCTGGTCATTTTGTCCATCAGCGCTTCGCTCACGTACTGTTTGAACAGCGCGCCGGTATCCGGATGCAGCACCACGGCGCCGTCGCGCTCGACGACGAAGAATTCCCCCTGAACGGGCGCCACCATCTGGCGCAGGGTGAAGCCCATAGACGTCAAATCGAGATGGAAAGCGAGCGTTCCCTTCAGTCTCCCTTCAGGCGAAATCAAAGGCTTATAGAGTGTTACCGTCGGATGGCCAGTGAAGTAGTCCATGTAGGGACGGGTATAGTGACTGAAGATACTCGCTTCCGCCTGAGCGACGAACCACGGGCGTGTCCGGGGATCGAAGGTTTTACTCGTCTCCGTGGGGAGCACCTCTGGTGCGCGAAGATAATGCCCCTGCGTGTCCGCCAGCGAGATGGAGGAGACGGTCGGCATCAGGTTCTGCAAATGCATCATCATCTGCAGCCCTTGCGTCGGGTTGACGTTGAGCGTCTCGTTTAGCCTGTCGTCGCGGGCAAAGTACATCGCGGAACGGCCCAGGATATAGTCGTTTTCACGCAGGATAGATTCGGTGTAGTTCACCGCCAGGTTATGCGTGAAGTTGCTATTGATCTTATGATAATCCTCAAGAAAATCCTTTCGTTGCGAAAGCGTTACCGCGATCGCGATCACCGCAAAACTGCAGAGGATCCCCGCAAAGCTGAGCATGATTGGCCGTGTAAAAGAGAGCTTTTTGCTGTGAAGTGCCATGAGCTGTACATCGTTCCTGATGGTGAATATTTTTCGTCTGCCGATATCCTCTCAGCATAGTCGCTGTCCTGCGGTTAGCGGTGAATTATACGGCGCACGATTTCTGACGAGATGATTTATCTTAAGAATCATTAAGAAAATACTTATTCATTTGCCGGGGGCAGTTTGTGAAATGAATCAGAGGCAGGGCGAAACGAGGAAGAAGCTTTTCGCCCCGGTCAGCATCCGTTGCTGACCTTGTGACAATAAAAAACCGGACGATCGATGACAATCATCCGGTTTTGCCTTTTCGTAGCGTCTCGACAAATTTCTATGATGTTGCTGTGCGTTTCAACGTCATTGCGAGGCTCTTCCCAGCCAGCTGTCCCAGTCTTTCCAGACAGGCTGAAGGCCCTGCGCCGTCAGGGCTGCGGCGACCGCTTCCGGACGTCGCCCGTCATGCGGCACAAACTGCTCCAGCTCCGGACGATCGTCGGCGTAGCCGCCAGGCTGCGTTTTGGAAAACGCGCTGACGTTGTTAATCGCAAGCGGGATAACGCGATCGCGAAACGCCGGGGACTCACGCGTTGAGAGCGATAATTCAACTTCCGGGGCGAGCAGGCGAAACGCGCAGATCGTCTGCACCAGCTGGCGTTCATCCATTAGCGAAGCCGGTTCGATCCCTCCCGCACAGGGGCGCAGGCGCGGGAAGGAGATGGAATAACGGCTCTGCCAGTAGTGCTGCTGGAGCCACAGCAAATGTTCCGCCACCATATAACAATCCACCCGCCAGCTGTCGGAGAGCCCGATCAGCGCACCCAGACCGATTTTGTCGATACCCGCGCGGCCGAGCCTGTCCGGCGTTTCCAGCCGGAAAAAGAAATCCTGTTTCTTACCCTTCAGGTGGTGCCGGGCGTACGTCGCCTCATGATATGTTTCCTGGTAGACCATGACCCCGTCCAGCCCGAGGTTTTTGAGCTCTGCGTACTCCTCCTGCGACAGGGGCTGCACTTCCATCTGCAACGACGCAAACTGACGACGAATGGCGGGAAGGTGCTGACGGAAATAGTCCATTCCCACTTTTCCCTGATGTTCGCCCGTGACCAGCAGAAGATGTTCAAAGCCCATTTCACGAATGGCCGCACACTCCCGGGAAATCTCATCTTCATCGAGCGTTTTACGCTTGATGCGGTTGCTCATGGAAAAACCGCAGTAGGTGCAGTCATTGGCGCACAGGTTGGAGAGATAGAGCGGCACGTAGAAGCTCACCGTGTTGCCAAAACGCTGGCGGGTGAGTCGCTGTGCTCGCTGGGCCATCGGTTCGAGGTACGCGCTCGCCGCGGGGGAGAGCAGGGCCATCAGATCCTCGCGGGTCAGATGGCGGGCATGCAGCGCGCGCTCCACGTCAGCCGCCGTTTTGCTGTTGATGCGCAGGGCAATGTCGTCCCAGTTAAGCTGCCGCCAGCGCTCGGTAAACGTGCTCATGAGATCGCCTCCAGAAAACCGGTCAGCGGGCTGGTGGCCTGCGCCTGGAAACTGCGCGAGCCGGGGCCGGCTCCCCTTGCCAGCAGGCCAGCCTCTACGGCCATGCGGAATGCACGCGCCATCATGACCGGGTCGTCGGCAACCGCGATGGCCGTGTTGACCAGCACCGCGTCGGCGCCCATCTCCAGCGCTTGCGCGGCATGGCTGGGCACGCCAATGCCCGCATCAACGACCACCGGCACGGTGGCCTGCTCGATGATGATCTCCAGCATCGCGCGGGTTTCCAGCCCCTGGTTGGAGCCAATGGGGGCGCCCAGAGGCATGACGGCGGCGCAGCCGACCTCTTCCAGCCGTTTGCACAGGACAGGGTCAGCGCCGCAGTAGGGCAGAACGGTAAACCCTTGCTGCACCAGCTTTTCAGCCGCTTTCAGCGTTTCAATCGGGTCGGGCAGCAGCCAGCGGGCATCCGGATGGATTTCCAGCTTTAGCCAGCGGGTGCCGAGCGCCTCGCGGGCCAGCTGCGCGGCAAAAATCGCCTCTTCGGCGGTTTTCGCTCCGGAGGTGTTAGGCAGCAGCGTCACGCCTGCTTCCAGTAAAGGAGCCAGAATGGCATCGCTGTGGTGGCGCAGATCCACGCGCTTGAGCGCCAGCGTCACCAGCTGGCTGCCGCTTTCGCGAATGGCATCCACCATCAGCTGCGGCGAGGCGAATTTTCCGGTTCCGGTAAACAGATGCGAATCAAAAACCTTATCGGCAATACGTAACATCTCAGCCCCCTGCGATAACCTGAAACAGCAGGATCTGGTCGCCTTCATTGACCTGCTGATGTTCCCACTGCTCGCGCGGCAGGATCTGTTGATTGAGCGCCAGCGCCGTTCCCGGCTTGAGCTGACGCAGCTTGTCGAGCAGTGCGGCAACGGTAAGCCCGTCGTCGCATCTCATCGGCTCATCGTTAAACAGAATGCGCATCGCGGTCTCCACATACCGGGCAGCGGCTGGCGCGGCGTAACGCCAGCTGGCGCCAGCTGCTGGAGCGAGCATCAAACAGCCGCAGCGTATTGCGTTCCGTCTCCATGCCGCTGAGCAGCTTGATGGCCTCCAGTGCCTGCATGGTGCCCATCACCCCGACCACCGGGCCAAGAATGCCCGCCGTACGGCAGTTGCGCGTCGGCTCGGCATCGTCCGGCCACAGGCAGCGATAGCAACCCTGCGACCACGGCGGGGTCAGGACCATCATTTGCCCGCCGA
This sequence comes from Enterobacter sp. Taxon_8, assembly GCF_058354585.1. Lineage (NCBI taxonomy): Bacteria > Pseudomonadati > Pseudomonadota > Gammaproteobacteria > Enterobacterales > Enterobacteriaceae > Enterobacter > Enterobacter sp. Taxon_8. The sequence goes on from NZ_CM177989.1 coordinate 226,383, forward strand.
ACCCCACCGCGCTGGCGGTAATGAGCGGCGTATGATTTGCCACGCAGGCGGCGTTAATCGCCTGGCGCGTCGCCATGTTGTCCGTGCAGTCCAGTACCACGTCGGCAAGGGCGACTTCACGGCGCAGGCTTTCACCGCTAAGCCGCTCCTGTAAGGCAACCAGCTCGATATCCGGGTTGAGCTGCGCCAGGCGCTGCCGGGTGATTTGCGCTTTCGGCTGGTTGATATCCTCGGTGGTAAAGAGGATTTGTCGCTGCAGGTTGCTGAGGTGAACCTCGTCGTCGTCGGCCAGCACCAGCGTACCGATACCTGCGCCTGCCAGATAAAGCGCGGCGGGTGCGCCTAATCCGCCCAGACCGACAATCAGCACCCGGCTGGCGAGCAGCTTTTGCTGGCCGTCGATGGCGATATCCTCCAGCAGGATCTGACGGCTGTAGCGCATAAAGTCACGATCGTTCATCGCCTGCTCCTGCCAGCTGTAACAGCTGTTTGGTGGCGGACCGCCAGTCTGCGGCCTGGGTGATGGCACTGACGACGGCGATACTGCCGACGCCGGTCTCCAGCACCGCCGGGGCACGTTCAAGGCTGATTCCGCCGATGGCGACAGTGGGGTAATCGGCAAGGCGTTTAACGTGACTTGCCAGCTGCGTCAGACCCTGCGGAGCGGAGGGCATCTGCTTGGTTTGCGTCGGGAAGACGTGACCAAGCGCGATGTAAGAGGGACGGGCCGCCAGGGCCACGTCAATCTCCATGTCATCGTGCGTTGACACGCCCAGACGCAACCCGGCTTCACGGATTGCGCTCAGATCCGTTGTTTCCAAATCCTCCTGACCCAGATGCACGCCGTACGCCCGGTGCTTAACGGCCAGCCGCCAGTAGTCGTTGATAAACAGACGGGCGTTATACCGGCGCCCCAGCGCGATGGCGGCAACCACATCGGCTTCCACCTCGTCATCGCGTTTATCCTTGATGCGCAGCTGGATCGTTCGAACGCCTGTCTCCAGCAGGCGCTCTATCCACGCCACGCTGTCCACCACCAGATAGAGCCCTAAACGGTAGGGAACGGGTGGGAAATCGGGCTGGTACATTACGCCTCCTCTTTTTTGAGGTAGATTTCGCCGCCTTTGGCGCGGAAGGTTTCGGACATGTCCGCCATACCCACTTCAATGGTTTGCGTGGCGGCGTAGTCGCGCACCTCCTGGCTGATTTTCATCGAGCAGAACTTCGGCCCACACATGGAGCAGAAGTGCGCGACTTTGCCCGATTCCTGCGGCAGGGTTTCGTCGTGGTAGGCGCGGGCGGTGAACGGATCCAGCGCCAGGTTGAACTGGTCTTCCCAGCGGAATTCAAAGCGCGCCTTCGACATGGCGTTATCACGGATTTGCGCGCCCGGATGGCCTTTGGCCAGATCCGCCGCGTGGGCGGCAATCTTGTAGGTGATCAGCCCCTGCTTCACGTCCTCTTTGTTTGGCAGCCCGAGGTGCTCTTTCGGCGTCACGTAGCACAGCATGGCGCAGCCGAACCAGCCGATCATCGCCGCGCCAATGCCTGACGTGAAGTGGTCATAGCCCGGCGCGATGTCGGTGGTCAGTGGCCCCAGCGTGTAGAACGGCGCTTCGTGGCAGTGCTCCAGCTCCTCGGTCATGTTGCGGCGGATCATCTGCATCGGCACGTGTCCCGGGCCTTCAATCATCACCTGCACGTCATACTCCCAGGCGATTTTGGTCAGTTCGCCCAGCGTGTGCAGCTCGGCAAACTGCGCTTCGTCGTTGGCGTCACGGATGGAGCCCGGGCGCAGGCCGTCGCCCAGTGACAGAGAGACGTCATAGGCGGCGCAGATCTCGCAAATTTCGCGGAAGTGTTCATAGAGGAAGTTTTCCCGGTGATGGGAGAGGCACCACTTCGCCATGATGGAGCCGCCGCGCGAGACGATGCCGGTCAGACGCTTCGCGGTCATCGGCACGTAGCGCAGCAGCACGCCCGCGTGAATGGTGAAGTAGTCCACGCCCTGCTCGGCCTGCTCCAGCAGGGTGTCGCGGAACGCTTCCCAGGTGAGGTCTTCGGCAATGCCGTTGACCTTCTCCAGCGCCTGATAAATCGGGACGGTGCCAATCGGCACCGGGCTGTTACGCAGGATCCACTCGCGGGTTTCGTGAATATAGCGGCCGGTGGAGAGATCCATTACCGTGTCCGCGCCCCAGCGCGTGGACCAGACCAGCTTTTCCACCTCTTCTTCGATGGAGGAGGTGACGGCCGAGTTACCGATGTTCGCGTTGACCTTCACCAGGAAGTTGCGGCCGATAATCATCGGCTCGGACTCCGGGTGGTTGATGTTGGCGGGGATGATCGCGCGCCCGGCGGCCACTTCGTCACGCACAAACTCCGGCGTGATGTTCTCCGGCAGGCGAGCGCCAAAGCCTTCACCAGGATGCTGATAGCGCAGCACTTCGCTGCGGATACGCTCGCGACCCATGTTTTCACGGATGGCGATGAACTCCATCTCCGGCGTGACGATACCCTGGCGGGCGTAGTGCAGCTGGGTCACGCATTTACCTGCTTTAGCACGTTTTGGCGTCAGCAGGCCGGTAAAGCGCAGCTCGTCCAGACCGTCGTCGGCCAGGCGCTCTTTGGTGTACGCAGAGCTGAGCACGCTCAGCTCTTCGCAGTCGTTACGCGCGTCAATCCACGGCTGGCGCAGCTTTGCCAGCCCCTGCTGGACGTTGATGGCAACATCAGGATCGCCGTATGGGCCGGAGGTGTCATACACCGGCACGGCTTCGTTGTCTTCATACTGCGGATTCTCTTTGCTGCCGCCGATAAGCGTCGGGCTGAGGTGGATTTCGCGCATCGGAACGCGAATATCGTCCTGCGAGCCGGAAATGTAGATGCGTTTCGAGTTCGGGAAAGCAGTGCTTTCCAGGGTATCGATGAAGTGTTGGGCCTGTGCGCGCTGTTCGCGGCGGGTCAGTTTTGCAGTAGACATAGCTCATTCCAAAAGTGAAGGACATGGCTTGTCAGACGACGGATGAAGCAAGAGAGGATCGCCCGGGGGGCGATACAACAGCAGTGTGACTCTTGTTCCCTTCGCAGGTATTAGCCTGATCAGGTTCCGCGGATCCCGAATTAACGGTCTCAGCCCGGCTTTCGCTCTGGGCACTCCGACAAGAAAAATCCCCCTCGTGAGAGGGGCGAATGGTTGTAAATTACTCGTTAACGATTAAGAACTCAAGCAGGGCGCGCGACGTTCTCTTCGTTACTGATGTTCAAATCATTGTCCAGGGCGAGAGAGATCAGCTTGTCTTCCAGCGTGAATCGCTCCTCCAGCGCTTCGCCGAGGTCGGATAGCGCCTGCTGGAACTCAAGATAGTTATCGTGATCGATGGCGTTCTCAAGCGTGGAATCGTAGTAATCCATGATCTGCTGGGTATTGGCTTCCAGCAGCGGATAGAGCTTGCTGGCCGCTAAATACGGCGTTGTCCCTTCCATTTCGCGGATAATGCGTTCATAAATATTGAAATGGCCGTCGGACAGATAGTCGACCAGGCCCTGACAAAAATCATCCAGCGCTTTTTCGTTCAGTCGCATAAACGATTCTTTGCCAGGCTTAATGCCGACCAGATTGTAATAAGCCACGAGTAGATGCTTGCGCACATGCAGCCAGCGATCCACCAGTTTGTTACTTCCTCTAACGCGCTCAGTCAGGCTTTCTAGCTGGTTTAACATGGTCGACTCCGCAAAGTGTAGGATTGAATCTGCTCATCCAGAATGTAACCACAATGCTAACAACATGTCAGTGAAGCGAAGGTAGTGCAATAGATATGGATCGTATTATTGAAAAATCAGATCTGGGTTGGTGGATCGTCAGCCACGAACAAAAATTATGGTTGCCCGGTGGAGAACTGCCCTACGGTGCGGCGGAAACGTTCGATCTCGTGGGCCAGCCTGCGCTAGAGATCGGCGAGTGGCAGGGTGAGCCCGTGTGGTTGATCCAGCAAGCGCGTCGTCAGGATATGGGATCCGTTCGCCAGGTGTTGGATCTGGACGTAGGCCTGTTCCAGCTGGCGGGGCGGGGCGTGCAGCTGGCGGAGTTTTACCGCTCGCACAAATACTGCGGCTATTGCGGCCATACCATGCACCCGAGTAAAACCGAGTGGGCGATGCTCTGCAGCCACTGCCGCGAACGTTATTACCCACAAATTGCGCCGTGCATTATCGTCGCTATCCGTCGGGATGACTCTATTTTGCTTGCACAGCATACCCGCCATCGCAACGGCATTCATACCGTGCTGGCCGGGTTCGTCGAGGTGGGCGAAACGCTGGAGCAGGCAGTGGCGCGCGAGGTGATGGAAGAGAGCGGGATCAAAGTGAAGAACTTGCGCTACGTCACCTCCCAGCCGTGGCCGTTCCCGCAGTCGCTGATGACGGCCTTTATGGCCGACTATGACAGCGGCGAGATCGTTATCGATCAGAAAGAGCTGCTGGACGCGAACTGGTATCGCTACGACGATTTACCCCTGTTACCTCCGCCGGGCACCGTGGCGCGTCGGCTGATAGAAGATACCGTGGCGATGTGTCGGGCCGAGTATGAGTAGTGTTACACTGAGGCCATGACGCTTAAGGAACTGCAAAAATGACCGAACTGAAGAACGATCGTTATCTGCGTGCGCTGCTGCGCCAGCCCGTTGATGTCACCCCGGTGTGGATGATGCGCCAGGCGGGACGCTATCTGCCAGAGTACAAAGCCACGCGCGCGCAGGCGGGCGATTTTATGTCGCTTTGCAAAAACGCCGAGCTGGCCTGTGAAGTGACGCTCCAGCCGCTGCGCCGCTTCCCGCTGGATGCGGCGATCCTCTTCTCGGATATTCTGACCATTCCGGATGCGATGGGCCTTGGCCTGTACTTCGAAACCGGTGAAGGTCCGCGTTTCACCTCTCCGATCAAAAGCAAAGCCGACGTGGACAAGCTGCCGATCCCCGATCCGGAAGGCGAACTGGGCTACGTGATGAACGCCGTGCGCACCATTCGCCGCGAGCTGAAAGGTGAAGTGCCGCTGATTGGCTTCTCAGGCAGCCCGTGGACGCTGGCGACCTATATGGTGGAAGGGGGCAGCAGCAAAGCCTTCACCATGATTAAAAAGATGATGTACGCCGAGCCGCTGGCCCTGCATGCGCTGCTCGACAAGCTGGCGAAGAGCGTTACGCTCTATCTGAACGCGCAGATTAAGGCGGGCGCGCAGTCGGTGATGATTTTCGATACCTGGGGCGGCGTGCTGACCGGGCGCGATTATCAGCAGTTCTCCCTGTATTACATGCATAAAATCGTTGATGGCCTGCTGCGTGAAAACGAAGGTCGCCGCGTGCCGGTGACGCTGTTCACCAAAGGTGGCGGCCAGTGGCTGGAAGCGATGGCGGCAACCGGCTGCGACGCGCTGGGTCTCGACTGGACCACCGATATTGCCGATGCGCGTCGTCGCGTGGGCGACAAAGTAGCGCTGCAGGGCAATATGGACCCGTCCATGCTTTATGCGCCGCCAGCCCGCATTGAAGAAGAAGTGTCGACTATACTGTCTGGTTTCGGCCAGGGGGAAGGCCACGTCTTTAACCTCGGCCACGGCATTCATCAGGATGTGCCGCCAGAACACGCAGGCGTATTTGTGGAGGCGGTGCATCGGCTTTCTGCCCAGTATCACAAGTAAGGAGTCGTTATGGATCTCGCGTCGCTACGCGCTCAACAAATCGAACTGGCCTCATCGGTGATCCGCGAGGATCGTCTGGATAAGGACCCTCCGCAGTACATTGGCGGAGCAGACGTCGGATTCGAGCAGGGTGGGGACGTGACGCGAGCGGCGATGGTGGTACTGAAATACCCTTCGCTTGAGCTGGTGGAGTACAAGGTCGCGCGTATCGCGACCACCATGCCGTACATTCCGGGCTTTCTCTCCTTCCGCGAATATCCCGCGCTGCTGGCAGCGTGGGAGCAGCTTTCGCAAAAACCTGACCTGCTGTTTGTCGATGGGCACGGGATCTCACACCCGCGTCGTTTAGGCGTTGCCAGTCATTTTGGGCTGCTGGTGGATGTGCCGACCATTGGCGTCGCCAAGAAACGCCTGTGCGGCGCGTTTGAACCTCTTTCATCCGAGCCGGGTGCGCTGGCGCCGCTCATCCATAAAGGCGAGCAGCTGGCGTGGGTCTGGCGCAGCAAGGCACGCTGTAACCCGCTCTTTATCGCTACCGGGCACCGTGTGAGCATGGACAGCGCCCTCGCGTGGGTGCAGCGCTGCATGAAGGGCTACCGCTTGCCGGAGCCGACGCGCTGGGCAGACGCCGTGGCGTCTTCACGTCCGGCTTTTGTTCGTTGGCAGGAAATTCAGCGATGATTCAGGTAAACTGCGCCTAATTTTCGATTCGAGAGATCATCATGCTACAAAACCCAATTCACCTGCGCCTTGAAAAGCTGGAAAGCTGGCAGCACGTCACCTTTATGGCTTGCCTGTGCGAGCGCATGTATCCCAACTATGCCGCGTTCTGCAAGCAGACGGGTTTTGGTGATGGCCATATCTACCGCCGCATTCTGGATCTGATCTGGGAAACGCTGACGGTGAAAGACGCGAAGGTGAATTTCGACTCTCAGCTCGAAAAGCTGGAAGAGGCGATTCCGGTGGCGGATGATTTTGACCTGTACGGCGTCTACCCGGCAATTGATGCCTGCGTGGCGTTAAGCGAACTGCTGCACTCCCGACTGAGCGGTGAAACGCTGGAGCACGCTATTGAAGTCAGTAAGGCATCTATTACGACCGTCGCGATGCTGGAAATGACCCAGGAAGGTCGGGAAATGACCGACGAAGAGCTGCGTGCGAACCCGGCGGTTGAGCAAGAATGGGACATTCAGTGGGAAATTTTCCGCCTGTTAGCAGAGTGTGAAGAACGCGATATTGAGCTGATAAAAGGGCTGCGCGCTGACTTACGAGAGGCTGGCGAGAGCAATATTGGTATAATTTTTAACCAATGAGACAATAAATCTTGAGATAACGCCCGTTTTGTCGCTCCTCGACTCTTCCCTTTCGCCCCTTGTCTGGTCTACATTTGGGGGGCGAAAAAAAGTGGCTATCGGTGCGTGTATGCAGGAGAGTGCTTTTTTGGCATTTTCGTCGCACTCGATGCTTAGCAAGCGATAAACACATTGAAAGGATAACTTATGAACAAGACTCAACTGATTGATGTAATTGCGGACAAGGCTGATCTGTCTAAAGTGCAGGCTAAAGCTGCTCTGGAATCTACCCTGGCTGCTATTACTGAGTCTCTGAAAGAAGGTGATGCTGTACAACTGGTTGGTTTCGGTACCTTCAAAGTGAACCACCGCGCTGAGCGTACTGGCCGCAACCCGCAGACCGGTAAAGAAATCAAAATCGCCGCAGCTAACGTGCCGGCATTTGTTTCTGGTAAAGCACTGAAAGACGCTGTTAAGTAAGACGCGTGGCAGTGAACAGTTTTAGCGAAGGGGCGGTAACGCCCCTTTTGTCTTTCTGGCGTGGAACGCTCGCGCTGGCAGGCATGCTGCTGCTGTCAGCCTGTAGCCACGACACCTCCCTGCCGCCGTTTACCGCCAGCGGTTACGCGGACAACCAGGGCGCGGTTAGGGTCTGGCGCAAAGATTCCGGCGGCGAAGTTCATCTGCTTTCTGCCTTCAGCCCGTGGCATAACGGCAATACGTCGACTGCGGAATATCGCTGGCAGGGAGATGACCTGTCGCTGATTGAACTGAACGTCTACAGCAAAACCCCCGAACACGTGAAAGTGCGTTTTGACGACCATGGCGAGCTGAGCTTTATGCAGCGCGAAGTCAGCGGTCAAAAACAGCAGCTTTCCAGCGATCAAATTGCCCTCTACCGTTACCGTGCCGAACAAATCCGCCAGACCAGCGATGCGCTTCGTCTGGGGCGCGTTGTGCTGCGCCAGGGGCGCTGGCATGCCGATGGGTCGGTGACAACCTGTGAAGGACAGACGGTCAAGCCTGAGCTCGAATCCTGGGCAACCGAACACATTCAACGCCGTCAGCGTCATTCATCAATGGAAGTGAGTGTGGCGTGGCTTGAGGCGCCGGAAGGCTCTCAGCTGCTGCTGGTGGCGAACGAAGACTTCTGCACCTGGCAGCCGACTGAGAAGAGTTTCTGAGGTAAATCCCCTCTCCCTTGAGGGAGAGGGTCAGGGTGAGGGGGAACAGACGGTTCCGTTACTCCCCCTGCTCGCGCGCAATCGCGCGATAACCGATATCCTGACGGCTAAAGCTACCGTTCCAGTGAATATCTGCCATCAGCGCATAGGCGCGTTTCTGCGCTTCTGCCACGGTATGGCCCAGCGCGGTTGCACACAGCACGCGGCCGCCGTTGGTGAGGACGCGATCGTCGCCAGCCAGCTTCGTACCGGCGTGGAACACCTTCGCACCTTCAATCTCTTCCAGCGGCAGGCCGTGGATTTCATCACCGGTGCTGTAGTTGCCCGGATAACCACCCGCAGCAATCACCACGCCGAGAGACGCACGCTCGTCCCACTCGGAGGTTTTCTCGTCCAGCTTGCCATCGCAGGCTGCCAGGCACAGATCCACCAGATCGGATTTCATGCGCAGCATGATTGGCTGCGTTTCCGGATCGCCAAAACGGCAGTTGAATTCGATGACCTTAGGGTTACCCTGCTTGTCGATCATCAGACCTGCGTAAAGGAAACCGGTGTAGGTATTACCTTCTGCCGCCATTCCCTTCACGGTAGGCCAGATGATGCGATCCATGGTGCGCTGGTGAACTTCGTCAGTCACTACCGGAGCGGGGGAGTAAGCCCCCATTCCACCGGTATTCGGGCCGGTATCGCCATTGCCCACACGCTTGTGGTCCTGGCTGGTGGCCATCGGCAGAACGTGCTCACCGTCGACCATCACGATGAAGCTTGCTTCTTCACCGTCGAGGAACTCTTCGATCACGATGCGGTGGCCCGCATCACCGAAAGCATTGCCCGCCAGCATATCCTGAACTGCGGCTTCGGCTTCGTCGAGCGTCATCGCGACGATCACGCCTTTACCGGCGGCCAGACCGTCGGCCTTGATAACAATCGGCGCGCCTTTCTCACGTAAGTAGGCCAGAGCAGGCTCCACTTCAGTGAAATTCTGATATTCCGCCGTCGGGATGTTATGACGCGCGAGGAAATCTTTGGTGAAGGCTTTGGAGCCTTCCAGCTGCGCGGCGCCTTCCGTTGGGCCGAAAATTTTCAGGCCCGCTGCGCGGAACGCATCCACCACGCCAATCACCAGCGGCGCTTCCGGGCCGACGATGGTCAGGTCGATTTTCTCGCTCTGGGCAAAACTCAGCAGCGCCGGAATGTCGGTCACGCCGATAGCCACGTTCTGCAGCGCGGGTTCCAGTGCGGTACCGGCGTTGCCCGGTGCCACGAAGACCGTTTTCACCAGCGGAGACTGCGCCGCTTTCCACGCCAGCGCGTGCTCGCGTCCGCCGTTACCAATCACTAATACTTTCATTTTCAGCTCCGGGAATTAATGGCGGAAGTGGCGCATGTCGGTGAAGATCATCGCGATGCCGTGTTCGTCGGCAGCGGCAATCACTTCGTCGTCGCGGATTGAACCGCCTGGCTGGATCACGCAGGTGATGCCCACAGCGGCTGCGGCGTCGATACCGTCACGGAACGGGAAGAAGGCGTCAGAGGCCATGGCGGAGCCTTTGACTTCCAGACCTTCGTCACCTGCTTTAATACCCGCGATTTTCGCAGAGTAAACGCGGCTCATCTGGCCTGCGCCTATCCCGATAGTCATGTTCTCTTTCGCATAGACGATGGCGTTGGATTTTACGAACTTCGCCACTTTCCAGCAGAACAGCGCGTCACGCAGTTCCTGTTCGGTCGGCTGGCGTTTGGTCACCACGCGCAGGTCGGCTTTTGTCACCATGCCCAGATCGCGGTCCTGAACCAGCAGGCCGCCGTTTACGCGTTTGAAGTCCAGGCCCGGCACGCGTTCTGCCCACTGGCCGCAAATCAGTACGCGCACGTTCTGTTTTGCCGCGGTGATTTTCAGCGCTTCTTCGGAGGCCGATGGCGCGATAATCACTTCGACAAACTGGCGGGAGATAATGGCCTGTGCGGTTTCAGCATCCAGTTCGCGGTTGAAGGCGATAATGCCGCCGAACGCGGAGGTCGGGTCGGTTTTGTAGGCGCGATCGTAGGCATCCAGAATAGAGGTGCTTACCGCCACGCCGCATGGGTTGGCGTGCTTGACGATAACGCAGGCCGGCTCGCTGAACTCTTTCACGCATTCCAGCGCCGCGTCGGTGTCGGCAATGTTGTTATAGGAGAGCGCTTTGCCCTGAACCTGCTGAGCGGTCGCAACAGAGGCTTCTTTTACCTCTTCTTCTATATAGAAGGCAGCCTGCTGGTGGCTGTTCTCACCGTAACGCATATCTTGTTTCTTAATGAAGTTCAGATTCAGGGTACGCGGGAAGCGGCCAGAAGGATCTTTGCTTTCACCGTGGTAAGCCGGCACCAGGCTACCGAAGTAGTTGGCGATCATGCTGTCATACGCTGCGGTGTGCTCGAAAGCTTTAATGGCGAGGTCGAAACGGGTATCCAGAGTCAGCGACCCTTCGTTGGCATCCATCTCATTAATAATGGTCTCGTAATCGCTGCTCTTCACCACGATAGCCACATCTTTATGGTTCTTGGCTGCTGAGCGCACCATGGTTGGGCCGCCAATATCAATATTCTCTACGGCATCTTCCAGAGAGCAGCCTTCGCGGGCAACGGTCTGGGCAAACGGGTAGAGGTTAACGACAACCATATCGATCGGCGCGATGTCGTGCTGTTCCATAATGGCGTCGTCCTGGCCGCGACGGCCAAGAATACCGCCGTGGACTTTCGGATGCAGGGTTTTGACGCGTCCATCCATCATTTCCGGGAAACCGGTGTAATCGGACACTTCGGTTACCGGCAGACCTTTATCTGCTAACAGGCGAGCGGTACCGCCTGTAGAAAGCAGTTCTACACCGCGTGCAGAAAGTGCCTGAGCGAATTCGACGATACCGGCTTTATCAGAAACACTGAGCAGAGCGCGGCGGACTGGACGACGTTGTTGCATGGTAAATCCCCTGGATTTCACGATTACAGAGAGCGTTAGATGAATTTCCTGCGAAAAACTCATCTAACACACCTGACGAGGCATCCTTGTTAAGCGCGAGCATTTTAACGAAAACGTTTGCGCAACGCTCGCACATTTTCACTTTTTCGCATCACTGTGGATAACTTTGTGCATAAAAGGGTATAAGGCGGGGTTTTGCTGGGGAATGCAGCAGTCAGTCATTTTTTTGCAACTTTTCGGTTGCGGTCGTTCGCGAACTCCCTATAATGCGCCTCCATCGACACGGCGGATGTGAATCACTTCACAAACAGCCCGGTCGGTTGAAGAGAAAAAATCCTGAAATAACGGGTTGACTCTGAAAGAGGAAAGCGTAATATACGCCACCTCGCAACGGTGAGCGAAAGCCGCAGTTGCACTGCTCTTTAACAATTTATCAGACAATCTGTGTGGGCACTCAAAGTGACATGGATTCTTAATGTCTTCGGACAATAAATGAATACCAAGTCTCTGAGTGAACATGCGTAATTCATTACGAAGTTTAATTCACGAGCATCAAACTTAAATTGAAGAGTTTGATCATGGCTCAGATTGAACGCTGGCGGCAGGCCTAACACATGCAAGTCGAGCGGCAGCGGAAAGTAGCTTGCTACTTTGCCGGCGAGCGGCGGACGGGTGAGTAATGTCTGGGAAACTGCCTGATGGAGGGGGATAACTACTGGAAACGGTAGCTAATACCGCATAACGTCGCAAGACCAAAGAGGGGGACCTTCGGGCCTCTTGCCATCAGATGTGCCCAGATGGGATTAGCTAGTAGGTGGGGTAACGGCTCACCTAGGCGACGATCCCTAGCTGGTCTGAGAGGATGACCAGCCACACTGGAACTGAGACACGGTCCAGACTCCTACGGGAGGCAGCAGTGGGGAATATTGCACAATGGGCGCAAGCCTGATGCAGCCATGCCGCGTGTATGAAGAAGGCCTTCGGGTTGTAAAGTACTTTCAGCGGGGAGGAAGGCGTTGTGGTTAATAACCACAGCGATTGACGTTACCCGCAGAAGAAGCACCGGCTAACTCCGTGCCAGCAGCCGCGGTAATACGGAGGGTGCAAGCGTTAATCGGAATTACTGGGCGTAAAGCGCACGCAGGCGGTCTGTCAAGTCGGATGTGAAATCCCCGGGCTCAACCTGGGAACTGCATTCGAAACTGGCAGGCTAGAGTCTTGTAGAGGGGGGTAGAATTCCAGGTGTAGCGGTGAAATGCGTAGAGATCTGGAGGAATACCGGTGGCGAAGGCGGCCCCCTGGACAAAGACTGACGCTCAGGTGCGAAAGCGTGGGGAGCAAACAGGATTAGATACCCTGGTAGTCCACGCCGTAAACGATGTCGACTTGGAGGTTGTGCCCTTGAGGCGTGGCTTCCGGAGCTAACGCGTTAAGTCGACCGCCTGGGGAGTACGGCCGCAAGGTTAAAACTCAAATGAATTGACGGGGGCCCGCACAAGCGGTGGAGCATGTGGTTTAATTCGATGCAACGCGAAGAACCTTACCTACTCTTGACATCCAGAGAACTTAGCAGAGATGCTTTGGTGCCTTCGGGAACTCTGAGACAGGTGCTGCATGGCTGTCGTCAGCTCGTGTTGTGAAATGTTGGGTTAAGTCCCGCAACGAGCGCAACCCTTATCCTTTGTTGCCAGCGGTTAGGCCGGGAACTCAAAGGAGACTGCCAGTGATAAACTGGAGGAAGGTGGGGATGACGTCAAGTCATCATGGCCCTTACGAGTAGGGCTACACACGTGCTACAATGGCGCATACAAAGAGAAGCGACCTCGCGAGAGCAAGCGGACCTCATAAAGTGCGTCGTAGTCCGGATTGGAGTCTGCAACTCGACTCCATGAAGTCGGAATCGCTAGTAATCGTAGATCAGAATGCTACGGTGAATACGTTCCCGGGCCTTGTACACACCGCCCGTCACACCATGGGAGTGGGTTGCAAAAGAAGTAGGTAGCTTAACCTTCGGGAGGGCGCTTACCACTTTGTGATTCATGACTGGGGTGAAGTCGTAACAAGGTAACCGTAGGGGAACCTGCGGTTGGATCACCTCCTTACCTTAAAGAACCTGCCTTTGCAGTGCTCACACAGATTGTCTGATGAATGATGAACTTCTGAATGTACTTTTGAGTGCATTAAGAAGTTTTGCTCTTTAAAAATCTGGATCAAGCTGAAAATTGAAACGACACATCTTTAATGGTGTGTTCGAGTCTCTCAAATTTTCGCAATCAGAAGTGAAACATCTTCGGGTTGTGAGGTTAAGCGACTAAGCGTACACGGTGGATGCCCTGGCAGTCAGAGGCGATGAAGGACGTGCTAATCTGCGAAAAGCGCCGGCGAGGTGATATGAACCTTTGACCCGGCGATGTCCGAATGGGGAAACCCAGTGCAATTCGTTGCACTATCGTTAACTGAATACATAGGTTAACGAGGCGAACCGGGGGAACTGAAACATCTAAGTACCCCGAGGAAAAGAAATCAACCGAGATTCCCCCAGTAGCGGCGAGCGAACGGGGAGCAGCCCAGAGTCTGAATCAGCTTGTGTGTTAGTGGAAGCGTCTGGAAAGTCGCACGGTACAGGGTGACAGTCCCGTACACGAAAGCACACAGGCTGTGAACTCGAAGAGTAGGGCGGGACACGTGGTATCCTGTCTGAATATGGGGGGACCATCCTCCAAGGCTAAATACTCCTGACTGACCGATAGTGAACCAGTACCGTGAGGGAAAGGCGAAAAGAACCCCGGCGAGGGGAGTGAAAAAGAACCTGAAACCGTGTACGTACAAGCAGTGGGAGCACCTTCGTGGTGTGACTGCGTACCTTTTGTATAATGGGTCAGCGACTTATATTCTGTAGCAAGGTTAACCGTATAGGGGAGCCGAAGGGAAACCGAGTCTTAACTGGGCGTTAAGTTGCAGGGTATAGACCCGAAACCCGGTGATCTAGCCATGGGCAGGTTGAAGGTTGGGTAACACTAACTGGAGGACCGAACCGACTAATGTTGAAAAATTAGCGGATGACTTGTGGCTGGGGGTGAAAGGCCAATCAAACCGGGAGATAGCTGGTTCTCCCCGAAAGCTATTTAGGTAGCGCCTCGTGAACTCATCTTCGGGGGTAGAGCACTGTTTCGGCTAGGGGGCCATCCCGGCTTACCAACCCGATGCAAACTACGAATACCGAAGAATGTTATCACGGGAGACACACGGCGGGTGCTAACGTCCGTCGTGAAGAGGGAAACAACCCAGACCGCCAGCTAAGGTCCCAAAGTCATGGTTAAGTGGGAAACGATGTGGGAAGGCACAGACAGCCAGGATGTTGGCTTAGAAGCAGCCATCATTTAAAGAAAGCGTAATAGCTCACTGGTCGAGTCGGCCTGCGCGGAAGATGTAACGGGGCTAAACCATGCACCGAAGCTGCGGCAGCGACGCTTATGCGTTGTTGGGTAGGGGAGCGTTCTGTAAGCCGTTGAAGGTGTGCTGTGAGGCATGCTGGAGGTATCAGAAGTGCGAATGCTGACATAAGTAACGATAAAGCGGGTGAAAAGCCCGCTCGCCGGAAGACCAAGGGTTCCTGTCCAACGTTAATCGGGGCAGGGTGAGTCGACCCCTAAGGCGAGGCCGAAAGGCGTAGTCGATGGGAAACAGGTTAATATTCCTGTACTTGGTGTTACTGCGAAGGGGGGACGGAGAAGGCTATGTTAGCCGGGCGACGGTTGTCCCGGTTTAAGCATGTAGGCGGAACGACCAGGTAAATCCGGTCGTTTATTAACGCTGAGGTGTGATGACGAGGCACTACGGTGCTGAAGTAACAAATGCCCTGCTTCCAGGAAAAGCCTCTAAGCATCAGGTAACATCAAATCGTACCCCAAACCGACACAGGTGGTCAGGTAGAGAATACCAAGGCGCTTGAGAGAACTCGGGTGAAGGAACTAGGCAAAATGGTGCCGTAACTTCGGGAGAAGGCACGCTGATATGTAGGTGAAGCCCCTGCGGGTGGAGCTGAAATCAGTCGAAGATACCAGCTGGCTGCAACTGTTTATTAAAAACACAGCACTGTGCAAACACGAAAGTGGACGTATACGGTGTGACGCCTGCCCGGTGCCGGAAGGTTAATTGATGGGGTTAGCGGCAACGCGAAGCTCTTGATCGAAGCCCCGGTAAACGGCGGCCGTAACTATAACGGTCCTAAGGTAGCGAAATTCCTTGTCGGGTAAGTTCCGACCTGCACGAATGGCGTAATGATGGCCAGGCTGTCTCCACCCGAGACTCAGTGAAATTGAACTCGCTGTGAAGATGCAGTGTACCCGCGGCAAGACGGAAAGACCCCGTGAACCTTTACTATAGCTTGACACTGAACACTGGTCCTTGATGTGTAGGATAGGTGGGAGGCTTTGAAGCGTGGACGCCAGTCTGCGTGGAGCCGTCCTTGAAATACCACCCTTTAATGGCTGGTGTTCTAACGTAGACCCGTGATCCGGGTTGCGGACAGTGTCTGGTGGGTAGTTTGACTGGGGCGGTCTCCTCCCAAAGAGTAACGGAGGAGCACGAAGGTTAGCTAATCCTGGTCGGACATCAGGAGGTTAGTGCAATGGCATAAGCTAGCTTGACTGCGAGAGTGACGGCTCGAGCAGGTGCGAAAGCAGGTCATAGTGATCCGGTGGTTCTGAATGGAAGGGCCATCGCTCAACGGATAAAAGGTACTCCGGGGATAACAGGCTGATACCGCCCAAGAGTTCATATCGACGGCGGTGTTTGGCACCTCGATGTCGGCTCATCACATCCTGGGGCTGAAGTAGGTCCCAAGGGTATGGCTGTTCGCCATTTAAAGTGGTACGCGAGCTGGGTTTAGAACGTCGTGAGACAGTTCGGTCCCTATCTGCCGTGGGCGCTGGAGAATTGAGGGGGGCTGCTCCTAGTACGAGAGGACCGGAGTGGACGCATCACTGGTGTTCGGGTTGTCATGCCAATGGCACTGCCCGGTAGCTAAATGCGGAAAAGATAAGTGCTGAAAGCATCTAAGCACGAAACTTGCCCCGAGATGAGTTCTCCCTGACCCTTTAAGGGTCCTGAAGGAACGTTGAAGACGACGACGTTGATAGGTCGGGTGTGTAAGCGCAGCGATGCGTTGAGCTAACCGATACTAATGAACCGTGAGGCTTAACCTTACAACGCCGAAGATGTTTTGGCGAAGAGACAGAACAATCAATTTCAGCCTGATACAGATTTAACAGAATTTGCCTGGCGGCTTTAGCGCGGTGGTCCCACCTGACCCCATGCCGAACTCAGAAGTGAAACGCCGTAGCGCCGATGGTAGTGTGGGGTCTCCCCATGTGAGAGTAGGGAACTGCCAGGCATCAAACAAGTGAAGAGGCCATCCGAAAGGATGGCCTTTTTGCGTTTCTGCGCTACACAAAACTAATCCCCCAATACCTTGCTTATACGGTAAACTACCTGCGTTTTTGCATCAGGATAGCGTCTATGAACCACTCCCTTAAGCCCTGGAATACCTTTGGCATTCAACGGAATGCTAAAAACATTGTACGTGCCGATACCGCACAGCAGTTGCTGAATGCATGGCAAAGCGCAACAGAAAATAACGAACCCGTACTGATTCTGGGCGAAGGAAGTAATGTCCTGTTTCTCGACGATTTTGCGGGAACGGTGATCGTTAACCGCATCATGGGAATTGATGTTGCAGAGAGTGCCGATAGCTGGCACCTGCACGTGGGGGCCGGAGAAAACTGGCATCAGCTGGTGCAATTTACCCTCGAAAAAGGGATGCCGGGCCTGGAAAACCTTGCGCTTATTCCAGGCTGCGCCGGATCGTCACCTATTCAAAACATTGGCGCCTACGGCATCGAACTGAAACATGTCTGTGAGTATGTCGACTGCATCGAACTGGCGACCGGAACGGCTAAGCGTTTAACGGCAGAACAGTGCCGATTTGGCTATCGTGACAGTATCTTCAAACATGAATATCAGGATCGCTACGTGATTGTCGCCGTGGGGCTGCGTCTGTCGAAGAACTGGCAGCCCGTATTGACCTACGGAGATTTAACGCGTCTCGATCCGGTTACCGTTACCGCCCGCGACGTTTTTGACTCAGTTTGCCATATGCGGATGACCAAGCTTCCCGATCCTAAAGTTAACGGAAACGCTGGCAGTTTCTTCAAAAACCCGGTTATCAGCAGCGAAAATGCAAAAATTCTTCTTGAAGGATGGCCAACTGCGCCACATTACCCTCAGGCGGATGGCAGCGTGAAGCTGGCCGCGGGGTGGCTTATCGATCAATGCCAGCTAAAAGGTACTTCAGTAGGCGGTGCCGCCGTTCACCAACATCAGGCTCTGGTGCTGATTAACCAACGCGATGCGACCAGCGATGATGTTGTACAGCTGGCTCATTATGTTCGTCAGCGTGTGGGCGAAAAATTCAACGTCTGGCTGGAGCCAGAAGTTCGCTTCATTGGCCGCACAGGTGAAGTCAATGCCGTGGAGACTATCGCGTGAAGGACAATACTATCCCCTTAACCCTGATTAGCATCCTTGCTGACGGTGAGTTTCATTCTGGCGAGCAGCTGGGTGAACAGCTTGGCATGAGCCGTGCTGCTATCAATAAACATATCCAGACGCTTCGCGACTGGGGTGTTGATGTGTTCACGGTTCCCGGAAAAGGTTACAGCCTGCCGGAGCCGATTCAATTGCTGAATGAAGAAGCGATTCGCAGCCAGATTGGACACGGCAATGTGGCGGTGCTACCCGTGATTGATTCGACGAACCAGTATCTTCTGGATCGTCTGCCTGAGCTGAAATCCGGCGATGCCTGTGTTGCTGAGTATCAGCAGGCCGGTCGCGGTCGTCGTGGCCGCAAGTGGTTTTCCCCCTTTGGTGCCAATCTCTATCTGTCCATGTACTGGCGACTCGATCAGGGCCCGGCCGCTGCCATTGGCTTGAGTCTGGTTATCGGCATCGTCATGGCGGAAGTGCTGCACGATCTGGGTGCGGATAAAGTACGTGTTAAATGGCCTAATGACCTGTACCTCAACGATCGTAAACTTGCCGGCATTCTGGTCGAACTGACGGGGAAAACGGGCGACGCGGCGCAAATCGTCATTGGCGCAGGCCTCAATATGGTGATGCGCAATGTACAAAGTGATGTGGTGAATCAGGCCTGGACTAACCTCCAGGAGGCGGGGATTGTCATCGATCGTAATACCCTTGCCGTGCGTATGATTAAAGAGTTGCGTAGCTCACTCACGCTTTTTGAGCAGGAAGGGCTGGCACCGTTCCTGTCTCGTTGGGAAAAGTTGGATAACTTCATCAACCGCCCGGTGAAATTGCTGATTGGTGATAAAGAGATCTACGGAACTTCCCGCGGTATTGACGCACAGGGCGCGCTGCTCCTGGAACAGGATGGCGCGATTAAACCCTGGGTGGGCGGTGAGATTTCCCTGCGAAGTGCCGAATAACCGGATCGAGTTAATTATGCGAAAACCCGTCTGCGCGACGCTGGCCGTCATGATGAGTGTGCTGTTCTCGCCTCTCTCCCTGGCGGATCAGGCCTGGGAGAGTTACAAGGCCCGCTTTTTCAAACCGGAAGGCCGCATTGTCGATACCGGCAATGGTGGCGTGTCGCATACGGAAGGTCAGGGCTTTGCCATGCTGATGGCAGTTGCCAACGACGATAAAGCCACGTTCGATAAGCTCTGGCAATGGACGGAAAGCCAGCTGAAGAACAAAGAGAATGGTCTCTTTTACTGGCGGTATAACCCCGCAGAGTCCAACCCGGTCGCGGACAAAAACAACGCCGCCGATGGTGACGTGCTGATTGCCTGGGCGCTGCTTAAAGCCGACGCCCGCTGGCATGACAAACGCTACAGCGCCGCATCGGATGCCATTACAAAAGCGCTGGTTGCCCATAGCGTGATCCGCTATGCGGGTTACCGCGTGATGCTGCCCGGCGTCCAGGGATTTAAGCTTGACGGTGAAGTGGTCCTCAATCCTTCCTATTTTGTATTTCCGGCCTGGCAGGCCTTCGCCGGACGCAGTCATTTGCCGGTCTGGCGTGATTTGATTAAGGATGGTAAACGCCTGCTGGGGAAAATGGGCTCGGGTAAAGCGAATCTGCCCACTGACTGGGTTTCACTGGCATCAGGTGGCAAGCTGACCCCTGCTAAAGGCTGGCCACCGCGAATGAGCTATGACGCGATTCGTATTCCGCTGTATCTTGCCTGGTCTGATAAGCAAAGTCCGCTGCTGACGCCGTGGAAGGCCTGGTTCGGTCAGTTCCCCCGGGAACAAACGCCCGCCTGGGTTAACGTCACGACCAACGAATATGCGCCCTATATGATGGAAGGCGGCCTGTTGGCTGTACGCGATTTAACGATGGGGCAGTCTTCCGGCGAACCCGAATTCACCGCTAAAGACGACTACTATTCGGCTAGTCTGAAAATGCTGGTGTGGATTTCAGCGCAATAATAACGCACTGACTATCCCCTCTCCCCAACGGGGAGAGGGTGAGGCGTAAATCAGTTACTGCGGATACGGTACCCAATCTCCGCCGTTCAGGCGAACGTACGGTTTGTTCTGATACTGAATGACAACCGCGTTAGCGTTCTCTGAGACTTCTGCCGTTTGCGGCAGGTTGCTGGTGAGCTGCTCCCAGTTCACGCTATCTTCCACAAACAGCTTCCCGTCAACGGCGCGGGCAACCAGTTCTGAAATCGCCAGATAGCTGGAGGGCTGGGTGATTTCAATCGGTGCGCCCTGATGGGGTGCTTTCATACCAAAGAACTTAATGCCAGCAGGCACGTTGGTAATCGACGGGCTTGGGATATCACGCAGACCTGACACCTGCATTCTGTCGCCTTTCAGCGCGCCGCCGTGCTCAGGTACCACTACCACCATCACTTTACGGCCTGACTTTTCCAGTTCCGTGAAGAACGCATCCAGCTCGTCAAAGAACTTCTGCGCACGCACTTTATAATCAGCCGTTTTGCTCACGCCCGGGAAATGGTTACCGTCGTGGAGCGGCAGGGTGTTAAAGAACGTCGCGCTGCGTGGATTACTGTCTTTTCCGATGGTCTGCAGCCAGCGCTGCAGGACGGCGGTATCGTCATAGACGGGCGAGCCGTCGAAGCCCAGAAGAGAGACAGGAAGGCCGGTTTGATCCATCAGCGGTGCCTGCATGCCACCCTGTTCGCGTACTTCTTTCAGGAAGTTACCGAACTGGCCGTTATGCCCCAGCATCAGATGCTGCGTAAAGCCCAGCTTTGCGAGGTTATCGAACAGATAACACTGGTTGCCGGCGGGTTGATACAGGTTTTTATGAGATGTCTGACCGCAGCTAGCACGCAGCAGGCGGATCGCCGCCGGGCCGCTGTACGAGGTGGCAGAGTTGAAATCTTTAAACTGAATATCGAAGTGTGACCACAGCGGATGAGACATCAAACCGGCGGCGTCCACGTCGGCCCAGGAGAGAGAGCAGATATTGATCACCAGCAGTTCAAACGGCTGAGCATCCGCCGGCAGCGCATCCGGGAATTTAGTCTGTCGCTTGTCTTCCGCGGTATAGAAACTGGAGAGCCAGGCGTTCAGGTTGGTTGAGGTCGGCGGTGCGGTCTGGGTTGGGATATCGCCCACTACAGGCGTATCGCCTGCCGTTGTGACGGTTGCCGCCGCGCTTCCCCCTGTGGTAGTCACCGTGGTGGTCGGTTGACCGGCAGGCCACAGCGAAAAGTTCGGCCCAGCCAGCGTCAGCACGTTAAGCCAGATCATAATCGCGACGACAAACACCGTGACGCGGATCCACTGTGACAGGAACAGCCAGGCAACCAGCAGCACAAATACCGCACCAATCATCTGCCAGTTAATAAAGCGCTCGGTCAGATCGAGGATATAGCTGGCGCTAAAGCCCGCCACCTGCGAACCCTGGCTCATAATGCTATCCGGCCCCGGTAGCCAGGTATCATGCCAGAACAGCGCAAAGCCTACAGGAACGGCGACCCAGTGACGTAATCGATGCAGCCTGATATTCGGCAGCGGCATCAGCAGGAAGGCCATAAACACCAGGTTGAGAAGGGGATGGAAATTCAGATAGCCTGCCCACAGCAGACCAAACTTCACCAGAAAGTAGAAGTTCCAGCCGGAAAGGCCGCGCCAGTATTGCCAGAGCGGCGAGGGTGACGAAGCGGTATAGGTAGAATTAGTCATGTTTTCGGTCTGCCTTGACGTGTGATGCCCGTGTCAGTGTTCCGGCTGGTTTTACATAGCGAGGTTTAATAAACAGCACTCTGGCCGTATCACGGATACGGCGTATGGAATGGCGCGCATAGTAGCCAAGCGGGAAAAAGATCAGCGCACAGAATATAACCAGTTGTATGATATCGCTGATGTTCATGATGATGCGTTCTCCGCGTTGTCTGTTAATAAGCGAAGGGGTTCCGGAACCCGACGCCAGACGTGTCCATCATGTCTGGCATTGAGGATCGGTTTGGCATCGCTCTTGATTGCGAGCGGTTTGGCCCATTGTTCAGGCTGGAGCGCACGCATCTGCACCAGCTCCGCGCTAATCGTATTATCTTCGAACCAAATCATACGGTTCGAGAAAATATCCCCTGTAGGCAGGGGGAAGATGTGGTTGAGCGCCGTATCGAGATCGTTTACCCGGCAGAAGGACAAAAACAGCACCAGGCGATTATCGCCAATGGTCATGATGTCCCCTGTACGGTTCGGGCGACAGAGGGTGAGAGCCTGTTCAACGCGAATACCCGGTACAGGACGCAGGGCAACCATGACCCCTTTTCCGTCTGCAGGAAGAAGCGTGTTGTTCATCATGTTGCCCACGGCGTCGCAGAAGGTATCCCATTTTTGGTACCCACGCAGCTTCATCGGCTGCGTCATGGAGAGCAGCGTGGAAATATCTTCCGGTACGTGGCGGCTAAACTGCTGGCCCTGAACGCTTTCGATAAGCGTCAGGCAGCGTGACAGCGGCGCATTCCATGGAATAACCATATTGGCGCCGCAGCCCAGAAGCAGGCGCTCATCGGTGGCGCGCAGGCTGGTATTATTTTCGCGCACGATGATTTTTAACGCGCTTCCGCGCTGGCGGCGTAGGGTGTGGATTTGCCGTGCCAGCGTCTCAATCTGGTTATTCTGCATCAGCGAGAAAATAAGGGTCGCCGCCTGGGTTGTGCGGGCTTCATGGAAAAGGGCTTCGTTAGACTCAAAAAGTGTCCAGTTTTCCGACAGGGCGGGTGCCCCCTCTAAAACCGCGATATGGCTCAGAATGCGTTTTTCATCACTGCGCGGTTGGACCACGGTTTCTTCCTGCTGTGCAAGGTGCCACTCGCCCTCAATATGTTTCAGGGTAAGTTGTTGCCTGGCACTCACGCCCTTTTCATTACACCAGAATGCAATATCGTAGAGATAGCTACCCACCTGATCGCGAACGCTTGCCAGACCGAACAGGGAGCGATATTCGCCCATTAAAAGTGAGAACAGCTTGTCATTATTACTGCCAGGATTGACTATCAATAGCGTGCAATTTTGAAATTTTGCCCATTTATTGATTTTTTCAAGCCACGGCAACAGTTTTTCAGCAGGGATATTTTGCAGGACGTTATTTGCACATTTAAGAATCACCAAATGGTGATCCGGATCAATAGAGCACTGAACGTCGCGGGACAAAAAGTATAGACTATCGGCTTCCGATGTCATGGAAAATAATCGCACCGTCTGAGGCCCGCGATTGTTTTCCAGCGTGATAATTTTCTTCGGGTCTTCGCCCATGCTAATGACGGCCACGCGGGAATCCTTATCCTGGGCAGCAATTGTCTGGTTAACCAGGCTGATAGCATCTTCATTTCGGTCCGTATTAATCCACCAGACTCCTCCGACTGGCATGTGGCTCAATTCGTCCCATAATGACTGGATGCCAATAGAAAATATGGAGTCCACGGTGTCCCTCTTTTCGTCTAATTTATCTGTATCTCAGTTTACTAGCGAAAGCGTAGAAATAAACCTAACATTGAAATTAAAGAACATCAGATTTAGCATGTAAATGAAATTTGTCAGGGCAGGAAGCCCCGCAACTTCATTAGCGTGCGATTTTCCTTAAAGGGATGGAAAAAGAATGGATAATAACGAACCTGGAACCCCAGTCGACTCGACTCTGGGTTACACATTCCAAAACGATTTTCTGGCGCTGACGCAGGCCTTTTCTTTACCTGAAATAGATTACACCGATATTTCCCAGCGGGAACAGTTGGCCGCGGCTATTAAACGCTGGCCGTTATTAGCTGAATTCGCCCATCAACAATAAGGGAGCCATTGATGGCCATACTCGGATTACAGGGTGTCCGTGGCGGTGTGGGTACCACATCAGTTACCGCGGCGCTGGCGTGGTCATTACAGCTTTTAGGTGAATCGGTGCTGGTTATTGACGCCTGCGCCGATAATTTGTTGCGTATGTCGTTTAACGTTGACTTTACTCGTGAAGAGGGCTGGGCCCGCGCGCTGCTTGATGATAAAGACTGGCAGGATGCGGGGATGCGCTATACCTCCCAGCTCGATCTGCTGCCGTTTGGTCAACTGACCACCACGGAACGCGAAAATGAAGCCGCGTATCAGCGCCTGTTTTCGCAGTTCACGCTGGCGCTGCAGACCCTGAAAGAAAAGGGGCACTACAAATGGATCCTGCTGGATCTGCCCCACGGCGCCGGCACGCTGACCCGACAGCTTATCGCCCAGTGCGATCATATACTTTCCATCGTCAACGTCGATGCGAACTGCCATATCCGCCTGCATCAGCAGGGGCTGCCTCAGAACGCTCACCTTCTGATTAACGATTTGCGCATTGGCAGCCAGATCCAGGACGATCTGTATCAGGTCTGGCTGCAAAGCCAGCGCCGTCTGCTTCCCATTGTCATCCATCGTGATGAGGGGATGGCGGAATGCCTTGCGTCTAAGCAACCGCTCGGCGAATACCGCAGCGATTCACTGGCGGCAGAAGAGATCCTGACGCTGGCTAACTGGTGTCTGCTGAACTTCGCCAACCGGGCGGAACATGCAGGGAGTGATGTATGAGTCGTCTCGCCAGCTGGTTACTCATCCCACCGGTCAGTTCGCGTTTGAGCGAACATTACCGGCATTTTCGCCGTCACGGCGCGTCGGCATTCAGCGCCGCGCTCGGCTGTTTCTGGATGATTCTGGCCTGGATGTTTATTCCACTCGAACACCCGCGCTGGCAGCGCATACGTGCCCGGCACAGTGAATTGTATCCGCACATTAATCCTGACCGGCCGCGTCCACTGGATCCGGCGCGTTATCTCATTCAGGCCATCTGGCTGGTGGCGACCTCATCCCGTGCGGAGACAAAAACGCCGTACTGGCGGAGCTTCTCCCGCGTGCAGCAGTTACGTGAACGCTACCATCAGTGGCTGGACAGGCTGCCCAACAGCGTAAGCGATAAGACCAGCCATCTGGATAACCATAAAGAGCTAGGACATCTCCATCCGGGCCTGCGGCGTTTTATCCTCGGCGTGATCGTCGTGTTCTCGCTCATTCTGGCGCTGGTCTGTATTACGCAGCCTTTCAACCCTCTGGCGCAGTTCACCTTCCTGATCCTGCTGTGGGGCGTGGCGCTGCTGGTCCGCCGTATTCCGGGCCGCTTCTCGGCGCTGATGCTGATCGTATTGTCGCTGACCGTCTCCTGTCGCTACATCTGGTGGCGTTATACCTCAACCCTGAACTGGGACGACCCGGTCAGCCTGGTATGCGGTCTGGTGCTGCTGTTTGCAGAAACCTACGCCTGGATCGTGCTGGTGCTGGGCTATTTCCAGGTCATTTGGCCGCTCAACCGCCAGCCGGTTCCGCTGCCAAAGGACACGACCCAGTGGCCAACCGTCGATCTCTTCGTGCCGACCTACAACGAAGACCTGAGCGTGGTGAAGAACACGATTTATGCTGCGCTGGGTATCGACTGGCCGAAAGACAAGCTCAAGGTCTGGATCCTGGATGACGGCAACCGCCCGGCGTTTCGCCAGTTCGCGGAGGAGGTCGGCGTCGAATACATCGCCCGTCCGACTCACGAACACGCTAAGGCGGGTAACATCAACAACGCGTTGAAGTATGCCTCCGGGGAGTTTGTCTCGATCTTTGACTGTGACCACGTGCCGACGCGCTCTTTCCTGCAGATGACCATGGGCTGGTTCCTGAAGGAGAAAGAGCTGGCGATGATGCAGACGCCGCACCACTTCTTCTCGCCGGACCCGTTTGAACGTAACCTTGGCCGCTTCCGTAAGACCCCGAACGAAGGCACCCTGTTCTATGGCCTGGTGCAGGACGGGAACGACATGTGGGATGCCACCTTCTTCTGCGGCTCCTGTGCGGTTATCCGCCGTAAACCGCTGGATGAAATTGGCGGTATCGCCGTCGAAACGGTAACTGAAGATGCGCACACCTCTCTGCGCCTGCACCGTCGTGGCTATACCTCTGCCTATATGCGTATTCCTCAGGCAGCCGGTCTGGCAACGGAGTCACTGTCGGCGCACATTGGCCAGCGTATTCGCTGGGCGCGCGGGATGGTGCAGATTTTCCGTCTCGATAACCCTCTGATCGGGAAAGGACTCAAGCTGGCGCAGCGTCTCTGCTACGTCAACGCCATGTTCCACTTCTTGTCCGGCATTCCGCGGCTAATCTTCCTGACCGCGCCGCTGGCGTTCCTGCTTCTGCACGCTTATATCATCTACGCTCCCGCGCTGATGATTGCGCTGTTTGTTCTGCCGCACATGATCCACGCGAGCCTGACGAACTCGAAGATACAGGGTAAATACCGCCACTCCTTCTGGAGTGAAATCTACGAAACGGTGCTGGCCTGGTACATCGCGCCGCCGACGATGGTGGCGCTGATTAATCCGCACAAAGGTAAATTCAACGTCACCGCGAAGGGCGGGCTGGTGGAGGAGGAGTACGTCGACTGGGTGATCTCCCGGCCGTATATCTTCCTGGTGCTGCTGAATATCGTGGGCGTCATTGCGGGTATCTGGCGTTACTTCTACGGCCCGGAAAACGAAATCCTGACCGTCTTCGTCAGTATGGCATGGGTCTTCTACAACCTGATTATCCTCGGCGGCGCGGTGGCGGTGTCGGTGGAAAGCAAACAGGTTCGTCGTGCGCATCGTGTTGAAATCTGCATGCCTGCGGCGATTGCCCGTGAAGATGGCCACCTCTTCTCCTGTACCGTGCATGACTTCTCTGACGGCGGTCTGGGGATCAAAATCAACGGCCAGGCGAAGGTGCTGGAAGGGCAAAAAGTTAACCTGCTGCTTAAGCGCGGTCAGCAGGAGTATGTCTTCCCGACGCAGGTTGTTCGCGTGGCGGGCAATGAAGTCGGTCTGCAGCTGATGCCGTTGACCAAAAAGCAACATATCGATTTTGTGCAGTGTACGTTTGCCCGCGCGGATACGTGGGCTCTCTGGCAGGACAGCTTCCCGGAAGATAAACCTCTGGAAAGCCTGCTGGATATTCTGAAGCTGGGGTTCCGTGGCTATCGTCACCTTGCAGAATTTGCCCCGTCGTCGGTGAAATTAATTTTCCGGTCACTTACTTCGCTGGTTTCCTGGGTCGTGTCGTTCATTCCTCGTCGTCCTGAGCGGGATGAGGCGAAGCAGGCGGACCCGGTTATGGCTCAACAATGATGATAACGCGATGAAAACAAAACTTTCCTGGTTATGTGCAGTGGCAATGGGGATGAATGCGATCCCCGCAACAATGGCTAACGCAGCCCCGGGTAACGCAGCGGCAACGCCTGCGCCAACGGTACCTGTCGTCGCGCAAGCAACCGATCCGGTTGTCACCGCGGCACCTGGCCAAACAGAAAATATCACGCCGAACCAGCCGACGGAGGGGAACACATTGCCGGCAGACGGCCAGGTCATCGGGCAGGTGATGCCGGGCGTCCGGGGGGCGAATGCGCCCGTCGTTGCGGACAATGCGCCGTCGCGCGACGTGAAGCTGACCTTCGCGCAAATTGCGCCGCCTCCGGGCAGCATGGTGCTGCGCGGCATCAACCCTAACGGCGGCATTGAGTTTGGCATGCGCAGCGATGAGGTCGTCTCTAATGCGGTGCTGAACCTTGAATACACCCCGTCGCCGTCCCTGCTGCCGACGCAGTCTCAGCTGAAGGTCTACCTGAATGACGAGCTGATGGACGTACTGCCGGTCACCAAAGAGCAGCTGGGCAAAAAAACCCAGGCGCAGGTGCCGATTAACCCGCTGTTCATCACCGACTTTAACCGTATCCGTCTGGAGTTTGTCGGTCACTACCGCGATGTCTGCGAAAACCCTGCCAGCAACACGCTGTGGATGGACGTCGGGCGTAACTCCTCGCTGCAGATGACCTACCAGTCGCTGGCGCTGAAAAACGATCTCTCGGCATTCCCGGTTCCGTTCTTCGATCCGCGTGATAACCGTCCGCTCACGCTGCCGATGGTGTTTGCATCATCCCCGGACGTGACCGAGCAGCTGGCGGCCACCATTGTGGCGTCCTGGTTTGGTTCACGCGCGGGCTGGCGTGGACAGAGCTTCCCGGCGATGTATGACAAACTGCCGGACAGAAATGCCATTGTGTTTGCGACCAACGCGAAACGCCCGGCCTTCCTGCGCGATCGTCCGGACGTCAAAGCGCCGACCATTGAGATGATAAGCCACCCGGAAAACCCGTACGTGAAGCTGCTGGTGGTCTTTGGTCGTGATGATAAAGACCTGGTGCAGGCAGCAAAAGCCATTGCTCAGGGTAACGTCCTTTTCCGCGGCAACAGCGTGGTGGTGGATGAGGTCAAACCGCTGCTGGCGCGTAAACCTTATGATGCGCCAAACTGGGTGCGTACCGACCGTGCGGTGACATTCGGTGAGCTGAAAACCTATGAAGAACAGCTGCAGGCGACGGGGCTTGAGCCAGCGCCGATTAGCCTGTCGCTGAATCTGCCGCCGGATCTGTACCTGCTGCGTACCAACGGCATTGATATCAATCTGAACTACCGCTATACCGCGCCAGCGACCAAAGACAGCTCGCGCATGGATATCAGCCTGAACAACCAGTTCCTGCAATCCTTCAGCCTGCAAAGCACGCAGGATACTAACCGCCTGATGCTTCGCCTGCCGGTGCTGCAGGGTCTTCTGGATGGCAAAACGGATGTCTCTATTCCGGCACTGAAGCTTGGCGCGATAAACCAGCTGCGCTTTGACTTCCAGTACATGAACCCAATGCCTGGCGGTTCTGCGGAAAACTGCATCACCTTCCAGCCCGTACAGAACCACGTTGTGATTGGCGATGAGTCGACCATCGACTTCTCGAAGTACTATCACTTCCTGGCGATGCCGGATCTGCGCGCCTTTGCTAACGCGGGCTTCCCGTTCAGCCGCATGGCCGATCTTTCTGAGTCCATCGTAGTAATGCCAAAAGCGCCAACTGAAGGGCAGGTAACGACCCTGCTGGATACCATGGCGACCGTTGGAGGACAGACGGGATTACCGGCGATTAACGTTACGTTGACGGACGATGGCAGCCAGATTCAGAACAAAGACGCTGACATCATGGTGATCGGTACCATTCCGGACAAGCTGAAGGATGACAAACGTATCGATCTGCTGGTGAAAGCGGCTCAGTCCTGGGTTAACACGCCGCTGCGCCAGACCGAGTTCCCGAGCATTATGCCGGATGTGAACGATCGTCAGGCCAGCGCGCAGACGACGGTAACGTCTCAGGGGGCAATGGCCGCGGTGGTCGGCTTCCAGTCACCTTACAACGAACAGCGTAGCGTGGTGGCTCTCCTCGCGGACAGCCCGCGCGGGTATGAACTGCTCAATACGGCCATGAACGACAGCGGTAAACGTGCCGCGATGTTTGGTTCCGTGTCGGTGATCCGTGAGTCCGGCGTCAATAGCCTGCGCGTGGGCGATGTGTACTACGTAGGCCATCTGCCGTGGTTTGAACGCCTGTGGTATGCGCTGGCTAACCATCCGGTTCTGCTCGCCATCCTGGCTGCGGTCAGCGTGGTCTTGCTGGCATGGGTGCTGTGGCGTCTGCTGCGAATCATCAGCCGTCGTCGTCTGAACCCGGATGAGTAAGATGTGATGAAAGCCTTTCGCTGGTGTGTATTAGCAGCGGTGATGCTGGCGGCGCTACCTCTTCGCGCCGCCTGTACCTGGCCTGCCTGGGAGCAGTTTAAAAAGGACTACATCAGCGAGGGCGGGCGTGTCGTTGATCCCAGCGACACGCGCAAAATTACGACCTCGGAAGGGCAAAGCTACGCCCTGTTCTTTGCCCTGGCGGCGAACGATCGCAAATCTTTTGACCAGCTGCTGACCTGGACGCGCGATAATCTTGCCAGCGGCGATCTCAACGACCATCTGCCTGCCTGGCTATGGGGTCAGAAAGATAAAGAGACGTGGGCGGTGATTGATACTAACTCCGCCTCTGACGCCGATGTCTGGATCGCCTGGTCACTGCTCGAAGCGGGTCGACTGTGGAAACATCCGGATTATACCCGCACGGGTAAAGCGCTGCTGAAACGCATTGTCAGCGAGGAAGTGGTGAAAGTCCCGGGGCTCGGCGCAATGCTGCTTCCCGGTAAAGTCGGCTTTGCCGATGAGAACGTATGGCGCTTTAATCCCAGCTATCTTCCTCCGCAGCTAGCGAGTTATTTCACGCGTTTTGGTACCCCGTGGACCACGCTTCGTGAAACCAATCAGCGCCTGCTGCTGGAGAGTGCGCCGAAAGGATTTTCGCCGGACTGGGTGCAGTATCAGAAAAACAAAGGCTGGCGGTTACAGCAGGATAAATCGCTGGTGGGCGGCTACGATGCCATCCGCGTTTATCTCTGGGTGGGAATGATGAGTGATAAAGATCCTCAGAAAGCCCGGCTGCTGACGCGCTTCCAGCCGATGGCGGCCAAGACAATGAAACGGGGTGTGCCGCCGGAGAAAGTGGATGTGGCGACGGGTAAACGCACCGGGAATGGTCCGGTCGGGTTCTCTGCCGCCATGCTGCCGTTTTTACAACAACGTGATGCCCAGGCGGTTCAGCGCCAGCGCGTTGCAGACCATTTTCCCGATAATAATGCCTATTACAGCTACGTGCTGACTCTCTTTGGGCAAGGATGGGATCAGCATCGTTTTCGCTTCACCGCAAAAGGTGAATTAATACCGGATTGGGGCCAGGAATGCGCAAGTTCACAGTAAATCTACTCACTTTATCGCTTGGCCTGGCACTGATGCCGATGGCTGAGGCCGCCAACTCTCCGCAGCAGAAACAGCTGCTGGAACAGGTTCGGCTGGGCGAATCGACACAGCGTGAGGATTTGGTTCGTCAGTCGCTTTATCGTCTGGAGCTGATTGACCCGAACAACCCTGACGTCATTGCCGCACGCTTTCGCTACCTGCTGCGCCAGGGCGATAACGCCGGCGCGCAAAAAGAGCTGGACCGTCTGAAAGGGATAGCACCGGGCTCGAGCGCGTACCAGTCATCACGCAACACGATGCTGCTGTCCACGCCGGATGGCCGCCAGCAGCTCCAGCAGGCGCGATTGCTCGCTACCACGGGACACACGCAGGAGGCGATTGCAGCCTATGACAAGCTGTTTGACGGCAACCCACCGGGCGGCGACGTGGCGACGGAATACTGGAACGTGGTGGCGAAAGATCCTGCTCGCCGGAATGCAGCCATTAACCAGCTCAAGAAAATAAACAGCAGCAGCCCCGGAAATACACAGCTGCAGGCGACGTTGTCCCAGCTTCTGTTCCAGAGCGGACGCCGTGACGAAGGCTTTGCGCTATTGCAGGAGATGGCCAAATCTACCAACGGGCGCAGCCAGGCGTCTGATATGTGGTATGACCAAATCAAAGACCAGCCTGCCAGCAGCGCGAGCGTTAGCGCGCTGCAAAAATACCTGAGCGTATTCAGCGACGGTGATAGCGTCGCGGCGGCGCGTGCCCAGCTTGAAGCCCAGCAAAAACAGCTCGCTGACCCTGCATTCCGCGCGAAAGCGGAAGGGCTGGCGGCGGTGGATGCCGGGCAGGGCAGTAAGGCGGTGGCGGAGCTGCAAAAAGCCGTCAGCGCCAACCATGCCGACAGTGAAGCGGTGGGTGCCCTGGGACAGGCTTATTCCCAGAAAGGCGACCGCGCCCGCGCGGTGGCACAGTTTGAAAAGGCAATTGCCCTCGATCCCCAGAGCGATAACCGGGGTAAATGGGACAGTTTGCTGAAGGTTAACCGCTACTGGCTGCTGATCCAGCAGGGCGATGCGGCGCTGAAGGCGAATAACCCGGCGCAGGCGGAGCGTTACTATCAGCAGGCACGCAGTATCGACAATACCGACAGCTATGCCGTGCTGGGGCTGGGCGACGCCGCCGCGGCGCGTAAAGATAACGACGCGGCGGAGCGTTATTACCGTCAGGCGCTGCGAATGGACAGCGGCAACAGCAATGCGGTCCGCGGTCTGGCCAATATTTACCGTGCGCAGTCCCCGGAGAAAGCCTCGCAGTTTATCCAGTCTCTCTCCGCCAGCCAGCGCAGAAGCATAGATGATATTGAACGTAGCCTGACCAACGAACAGCTCTCCGCCCAGGCCGAGCAGCTTGAAAATCAGGGGAAATACGCTCAGGCGGCAGAGATTCAGCGTCGTCGTCTGGCGCTCTCTCCCGGCGATGTATGGATAACCTATCGTCTCTCGCGCGATCTCTACAGCGCGGGTCAGCGCAGCCAGGCGGATACCCTTATGCGTCAGCTTGCCAGCCAGAAACCGTCCGACCCGGATCAGGTTTATGCCAACGGGCTCTATCTTTCCGGAAACGATCAGGACCGCGCCGCGCTGGCGCATCTGGATACGCTGCCGCGAAGCCAGTGGAACGGCAATATTCAGGAGCTTGCTGACCGTCTGCAAAGTAACCAGGTGCTGGAAACCGCCAACCGTCTGCGCGACAGCGGCAAAGAGCAGGAGGCTGAAAACCTTTTGCGCCAGCAGCCAACCTCCACCCGCATCGACCTGACGCTGGCGGACTGGGCGCAGCAGCGTGGCGATCTGGACTCGGCAAAAACGACGTACAACGCCGTTCTGCAGCGTGAACCGCAGAACGAAGACGCCATCCTCGGCCTGACCGAGATTTATAGCGCTCAGGGTAACAAAGATGCCGCGCGCTCGGAGCTGGCGAAGCTGCCCGCCGCGCAAAACGGTCAGCCGCTGTCGCTCAATATGCAGCGCCGCATCGCGATGGCGCAGGCGGGTCTGGGCGATTCCGCCGCCGCAGAACAGACCTTCAATAAAATTATTCCGCAGGCTAAATCGCAGCCCGGCTCCATGGAAAACGCGCTGGTGCTGCGTGATGCCGCGCGTTTCCAGGCGCAAAACGGGCAGCCTCAGCAGGCACTGGAAACCTACAAAGACGCGATGGTGTCGTCTGGCATCACCACGACGCGTCCGGTGGATAACGACAGTTTCACTCGTCTGACGCGTAACGATGAAAAAGACGACTGGCTGAAACGCGGCGTGCGCAGTGATGCCGGTGACTTGTACCGTCAGCAGGATGTTAACGTCACGCTGCAGCACGACTACTGGGGCTCCAGCGGCACGGGCGGCTATTCCGACCTGAAAGCGCATACTACCATGCTGCAGGTGGATGCCCCGCTCTCTGACGGGCGCATGTTCTTCAGAAGCGATCTGGTCAACATGGACGCTGGTTCATTTGATAACAATAACGGAACCTACGATCCTAAATGGGGGACCTGCTACGAAACGCCGTGTAGCGGCAATACCCATCAGTCCGACAATGGCGCAAGCGTTGCCGTCGGCTGGCAGAATAAAACCTGGGCGATGGATATTGGCACCACGCCGATGGGCTTTGACGTTGTCGACGTGGTGGGCGGCATCAGCTACAGCAGCGATCTGGGCCCCATCGGCTATACCGTTAACGCCCATCGTCGCCCAATCTCCAGCTCTCTGCTGGCGTTCGCCGGGCAAAAAGATACCAACACCGGCACCACCTGGGGCGGCGTACGTGCCACCGGTGGCGGCGTAAGCATGAGCTATGACAAAGGTGAAGCGAACGGCATCTGGTCGAGCCTGAATGCGGAAACGCTGACGGGTAAAAATGTTGAGGATAACTGGCGCGTCCGCTGGATGACGGGTTACTACTACAAGCTCATTAATAAAAACAATGAGCGCCTGACGGTCGGCGTCTCCAATATGCTCTGGCACTACGACAAAGACCTGAGCGGGTATACCCTGGGTCAGGGCGGTTACTACAGTCCGCAGGAGTACGTCTCCTTCGCACTGCCGGTGACCTGGCGTAAACGCACGGAGAACTGGTCCTGGGAGCTGGGTGGCTCGGTCTCCTGGTCTCACTCGAAAACCAAAGACGAACTGCGCTACCCGATCCAGAATCTGATCCCGACCGATGAGCCAGACCGCTATACCGACCGGGGCGCAATGGAAACCGGCAGCAGTTCATCAGGAACGGGTTATACCGCGCGGGCCATTATCGAGCGCCGCGTAACGTCCAACTGGTTTGTAGGCATGGGCGTGGATATTCAGGAGGCGAAAGACTATACCCCAAGCCATGCGCTGATCTATGTGCGCTACTCTGCCGCAGGCTGGCAGGGCGATATGGACTTACCGCCGCAGCCGCTCATCCCTTACGCGGACTGGTAATCGGATTTTCCTTAATCCATTTGTAAGTCTCTCTTAATAGCGCGGCAATCGGGTATACTCAGGCGCGCCGGGTTTACACCCTGGCGCGCCCTGCGCTTCGAGTTTTGTGGAGAGTCATTTTGCGTGTCAGCCGTTCCTTAACAATCAAACAGATGGCGATGGTCTCTGCCGTCACCATGCTGTTTGTCCTGCTCTTCTGCGTAATTTTGCTGTTTCATTCCGTACAGCAGAATCGCTATAACACGGCTTCGCAGTTAGAAAGTATCGCCCGCTCGGTGCGTGGCCCGCTTTCTGCCTCTATCCTGAAAGGGGATATTCCCGAAGCGGAAACCATTTTAAAACGTATTCAGCCTGCCGGCGTCGTTAGCCGCGCCGATGTCGTCTTGCCCAACCAGTTTCAGGCGCTGCGGATGAGCTTTATCCCGGAGCGTCCCGTCCCGATGATGGTGATGCGCCTGTTTGAACTGCCGGTGCAAATTTCGCTTCCCGTTTATTCGCTTGAACGCCCTGCGAATCCGCAGCCGCTGGCCTACCTGGTTTTGCAGGCGGACTCCTACCGCATGTATAAATTCGTCATGAGCTGGGTGGTTACGTTAGTGACCACTTGCTTACTTATGACGCTTATTCTCAGCGTGGCGCTCACCTGGTGCATTAACCGGCTGATTGTTCATCCGCTGCGCCGTATCGCCCGTGAGCTGAATACGCTTGCGCCGCAGGATCAGATGGGACATCAGCTTGAGCTGCCGCGTCTGCATCATGACGATGAGATAGGTATGCTGGTGCGCAGCTACAACCTCAATCAGCAGCGCATCCAGCGTCAGCAGGATGAATTAAACAGCAGCGCCACCCGTTTTCCGGTATCGGAGCTCCCCAATAAAGCCTTCCTGATGGCGATGCTGGAGCAGACCGTTGCCCGTCAGCAAACTACGGCGCTGATGGTTATCGCCTGTGAAACCTTGCAGGACACGGCTGGCGTGCTTCAGGAGAGCCAGCGCGAAATGCTGCTGCTCACCCTGGTGGAAAAGATCAAATCTGTCCTTGCCCCGCGCATGGTGCTGACCCAGGTCAGCGGTTACGATCTGGTGGTGATTGCCAACGGCGTAAAAGAACCGTGGCATGCGATCACCTTAGGTCAGCAAGTACTCACTGTCATTAATGAGCGGTTGCCCATTCAGGGTATCCAGCTTCGTCCGAGCGCCAGTATCGGTATCGCCATGTACTATGGTGATTTAACGGCGGAGCAGCTTTATCGTCGCGCGTTCTCGGCGGCGTTTACCGCCCGGCGCAAAGGGAAAAATCAGATCCAGTTCTTTGAACCGGAGCAGATGGAAAAGGCGCAGCAGCGCCTGACGGAAGAGAGCGACATCCTGACCGCGCTGGATAACCGGCAGTTTGCCCTCTGGCTACAGCCGCAGATGAATTTGCTGACGGGAGAAGTGAAAAGCGCCGAGGCACTGCTGCGCGTGCAGCAGCCGGATGGTTCATGGGAACTGCCGGAAGGGCTGATTGAGCGCATTGAGTCCTGCGGCCTGATGGTTACCGTCGGCTACTGGGTGCTGGAAGAGTCCTGCCGTCAGCTGGCCGCCTGGCAGGAGCGCGGCGTGACGCTGCCGCTGTCGGTCAATTTGTCTGCCATGCAGCTTATGCACCCGACCATGGTTTCAGAGATGCTGGAGCTGATCCATCGTTACCGAATCAAGCCTGATACGTTAACTCTGGAAGTGACGGAGAGCCGACACATCGACGATCCTAATCAGGCGGTCGCGATTCTCAAACCGCTGCGTAATGCCGGTATTCGCATTGCCCTGGACGATTTTGGCATGGGATACGCCGGGCTGCGTCAGCTTCAGCACATGAAAACCCTTCCGGTAGATGTGCTCAAAATTGACAAAGCGTTTGTCGACGGTCTGCCGGGCGACAGCAGCATGGTGCAGGCGATTATCCAGATGGCGCGTAGCCTCAACCTGCATCTTATTGCCGAGGGGATTGAAACCGAAGCGCAACGCGCCTGGCTTGCAGAGGCGGGCGTGGAGAGCGGACAAGGCTTCCTTTTTGCCCCTGCAGTCCCTTCGGATATCTTTATAGAACGATACCTTTCTTGTGCTGACAATAACGCAAAAGTGTAATTTTGTTGCTGGCTTGTGCGAGCCAGCTCAAAATTCTTAACATTTGTGTTTCAAATTTGAACTGAGTTTATTTCTGTCCTGTTATGTGGGTGTTATTTTAAAGCCGCAGGTTAACCATAACCTTACAAAGCCTGTGGTTTTTCTTCCCAAGGACACCTTATGAAAACCTCACTCTTCAAAAGTCTTTATTTCCAGGTCCTGACAGCCATCGCCATCGGTATTCTGCTGGGTCACTATTATCCTGAGCTGGGCGCGCAAATGAAACCGCTTGGCGACGCGTTCGTTAAGCTCATCAAAATGGTCATCGCTCCGGTGATCTTCTGTACCGTAGTAACGGGCATCGCTGGCATGGAAAGCATGAAGGCGGTTGGTCGTACCGGTGCAGTGGCGCTTCTCTATTTTGAAGTGGTCAGTACACTTGCGCTGATTATCGGTCTGATCATCGTCAACGTGGTGCAGCCAGGCGCGGGGATGAACGTAGACCCGTCAACGCTTGATGCCAAAGCGGTCGCGGTATATGCCGAGCAGGCGAAGGATCAGGGCGTGGTAGCCTTCCTGCTGGACGTGATACCGGGCAGCGTCATTGGCGCGTTCGCCAGCGGAAACATCCTCCAGGTGCTGCTGTTCGCCGTGATGTTTGGCTTTGCCCTGCACCGTCTGGGCAGCAAAGGCCAGCTTATCTTTAACGTAATCGAAAGCTTCTCGCAGGTGATCTTCGGCATCATCAATATGATCATGCGCCTGGCGCCGATCGGTGCTTTTGGTGCGATGGCCTTCACCATCGGTAAGTATGGCGTCGGTACGCTGGTGCAGCTGGGTCAGCTGATTATCTGCTTCTATATAACCTGTATCCTTTTCGTAGTCGTGGTGCTGGGTTCCATCGCCCGCGCGACGGGTTTCAACATCTTCAAATTTATTCGTTACATCCGTGAAGAGCTGCTGATTGTTCTGGGGACCTCCTCTTCAGAATCGGCGCTGCCGCGTATGCTCGACAAGATGGAAAAGCTGGGGTGCCGTAAATCGGTGGTCGGGCTGGTGATCCCGACGGGCTACTCCTTCAACCTGGACGGCACCTCGATATACCTGACGATGGCGGCCGTGTTTATCGCTCAGGCGACCAACAGCCATATGGATATTTTCCATCAGATTACCCTGCTGGTGGTTCTCCTGCTCTCCTCTAAAGGCGCGGCAGGCGTGACGGGCAGCGGCTTTATCGTGCTGGCTGCCACCATTTCCGCTGTAGGTCACCTGCCGGTGGCGGGTCTGGCGTTGATTCTGGGTATTGACCGCTTCATGTCAGAGGCCCGTGCGTTAACCAACCTGGTGGGTAACGGCGTGGCAACGGTGGTGGTGGCGAAATGGGTGAAAGAGCTGGATCACAAAAAGCTCGACGATACTCTGAATAATCGTTCAACTGACAGCAAAAATCCTGGCTTAACCTCTTAATCTTGTCACAAATGCCCGTATTCCCTTGTCGGGATGCGGGCTCCTGCGCATAATAACTGTTCGTACCTGTCATAATTCGACAAGATTTTTTTGGGTATATTTCACTTCGGACCGTGACGTTTTGCCGAACGCGCGGTCTAATCGACGTGTTTTCATCGTCATCTTTAAGAGTGAAGCGCGTCGCGAGGCACTCTTTTTTAACCAGGAATGTTGATCAGGGGTTCACATGCAGGGCACAAAAATTCGACTCTTAACCGGCGGTTTGCTGATGATGGCAGCAGCCAGTTATGTGCAGGCAGATGCGCTCCAGCCAGACCCGGCCTGGCAACAAGGGACATTAGCGAACGGTTTTCAGTGGCAGGTGTTAGCCACTCCGCAACGTCCCAGTGACCGTATAGAAATCCGTCTGTCCATTAATACCGGTTCCCTCACGGAAAGCACCCAGCAAACCGGTTTTAGCCATTTTATTCCCCGGCTGGCGCTCACGCAGAGCGGCAGCCTGCAAGCGGTTCAGGTGCGTTCACTTTGGCAGCAGGCCATCGATCCGAAGCGCCCGCTTCCTCCGGCTGTTGTCTCGTATGACTACACCATGTTTAACCTGAGCCTGCCTAATAACCGTAACGACCTGCTGAAAGAAGCGCTTACGTATCTCTCCGATGCCTCTGGCAATCTGGCGATTACGCCGGACACCGTTAACTATGCGTTGAGCAACAGTGACATGGTGGCGACCTGGCCCGGAGATACCAAAGAGGGCTGGTGGCGCTACCGCCTGAAGGGCTCAACGTTACTGGGACATGACCCGGCCGAACCGCTGAAACAACCGGTCGATGCCGAACAGGTAAAATCGTTCTACCAGAAGTGGTACACCCCGGACGCCATGACGCTGATCGTGGTAGGTAACGTGGACAGCCGCGCGGTGGTGGAGCAGATCAACAAAGCGTTTGGTGATTTGAAAGGTAAGCGTGAAACGCCAGCCCCTGTCCCGACGCTCTCTCCGCTGCGTGCAGAGCCTGTCAGCATTATGACGGACGCCGTGCGTCAGGATCGCCTCTCCGTCATGTGGGATAACGCTTGGCAGCCCATCCGTGAGTCAGCGGCAATGCTGCGCTACTGGCGTGCCGATCTGGCGCGTGAGGCGCTGTTCTGGCACGTTCAGCAGACGCTGAGCAAGAACAACGTCAAGAATATCGGTCTTGGCTTTGACTGCCGCGTGCTGTTCCAGCGCGCGCAGTGTGCCATTAACGTTGAATCGCCGGGCGATAAGCTGAATGCCAATCTGGGCGTGGTCGCGAAAGAGCTGGCAAAAGTGCGTAAAGAGGGGCTTTCCGAAGAGGAATTCAATGCTCTCGTGGCTCAGAAAAAACTCGAGCTGCAGAAGCTGTTTGCGACCTACGCACGTGCCGATACCGACATTCTGATCAGCCAGCGTATTCGCTCCCTGCAGAATCAGGTGGTGGACATTGCGCCGGAACAGTACCAGAAACTGCGTCAGGACTTCCTGAACGGTCTGACCGTCGAGATGCTCAATCAGGACCTCCGTCAGCAGCTGTCACAGGAGATGGCGTTGATCCTCCTGCAGCCGAAGGGCGAGCCGGAATATGACATGAAGGAACTTCAGACGACCTGGGATTCCATTATGGCCACCGCGTCGCAGCCAGCGCAGGCCGCCACGGCGGATGATTTACATCCGGACGCGACGGATATTCCGCAGGGGCAGTAATGCTTAAACATTCCCTCTCCCTGTGGGAGAGGGTTAGGGTGAGGGCATCAGCCCGCACCTTACTTAAACTGGCATCGCCTCGCGCGGAATAATCGCCCCGCGATACTGAATCACCGTGCTGGCCGTCAGGTGCCCACGCTGTGCCGCCGCTTCCGGCGTTCCACCCGTCAGACGTACCGCCAGATAGCCCGCGCTGAATGAATCACCCGCCGCGGTGGTATCAATCACTTTCTCTTTGGCCAGCTTCACCGCAGGGACCTCAACCACCGCTTCACCCGCAATCGCGACCAGGCACGACTCCGCGCCGCGCTTAATCACCACTTCGCTCACGCCTGCTGCGTGCGTACGTGCAATTACGTCCTCAACCGGCTTTTCACCCCACAGGGCGTCTTCATCGTCGAGCGTGAGGAAGGCGATGTCGGTGCACTGCAGCATCTGTTGATAGACCTGCTGCGTCTCTTCGCGGCTGCCCCACAGGCGCGGGCGGTAGTTGTTATCGAAAATAACCTTGCCGCCGTTTGCACGGCATTCGCGCAGCAGCGACAGCAGCTTTTCACGGCTGGTGGGGCTTAAAATCGCAAGGCTAATCCCGCTCAGATAGAGATAGTCAAAGGTCGCCAGCTCTTCGCAGATGGCCGCAGCCGCGTCGCTCTCCAGCCAGAATTTGGCCGCGGCTTCGTTACGCCAGTAATAAAACGTGCGTTCGCCGGTGCTGTCGGTCTCGATGTAATAAAGTCCCGGGAGGCGGTTTTCCATACGCTGAATCAGCGACGTTTCAACATGTTCACTCTGCCACGCCTCCAGCATCTGCTGGCTGAAGCTGTCCGTTCCCAGGGCGGTAACGTAGTTCACGGTGAGCGCCTCAGGCGCGACCTGGCGGGCAATATAAACGGACGTGTTTAACGTATCGCCACCAAATCCGCGGCTGACTTCAGCGCCTTTTTGTGACAGTTCAATCATGCATTCGCCAATCACGGCAATTTTTTTGGACATAGTCGTGAACCTGAACAGAAGAATTATCAGCAGTGTGCGCTGAGTGAATTAACCGGTCAACTATATTAAAACAACGTTCCATTATTTTATTTGAGCCAGCGCGTGTTCCCGCGCATTTCTGTCATCTTAATTTCATTTTCCCGGTGAATTGAACATAAAGTTCTCAATTGTCGCGCCGATAATCCTGTGACGAGTCCAGAAAGGCTATCCCAACAACAGGACATCTGAAATGAAGTCAGAGCAGGTTATCCAGCGGCTGAGCACTACGCCTGAGGCAAGTATTGAGAACTTGCAGGAGCATCGCTACTGGCTGCAATGTGAGCGTGCATACAACTATCAGCCGATCTACCGAACAGATGGTCGACTGATGGCAATTGAAATTTTGACCGTCGTTACGCACCCCTCAAACCCCACTCAGCGCATCGCGCCGGATCGCTATTTTGCCGAAGTTGCCGTTCGCCAGCGTCTGGATGTGCTGGAAGAACAGCTTCGCATGCTGGCGAAGAAGCAGTCCTTTTTTGAACAGCACGATATCCTCGCCTCGGTGAACGTCGACGGCCCAACCCTGCTGGCGCTGCGGCAGAACGCAAAATTGCAGGAGCTGATCGCCACCCTGCCGTGGATGCGCTTTGAGCTGGTGGAGCATGTCCGTCTGCCGCAGGATTCCTCGTTTGCTTCGATATGCGAATACGGCCCGCTGTGGCTGGATGACTTTGGCACCGGCATGGCGAATTTCTCCGCCCTGAGTGAGGTGCGCTACGACTACATTAAAGTGGCCCGCGATCTGTTCATTATGCTGCGTCAGACCCCGGAAGGTCGGAATCTGTTTACGCTGTTATTACAGCTGATGAACCGCTATTGCCAGGGCGTGATTGTTGAAGGTGTGGAAACGCTGGAAGAGTGGCGTGATGTGCAAAGCTCGCCTGCCGCGGCGGCGCAAGGCTATTTCCTCTCCCGACCGGTACCCATGGATCGCCTCGATAGCGTGATAACTACCCTCTGATAAGCCCGCTTCCCTTTGTCTGGACTATAGTTTTACAGGACAGGTCATCAGGAAAGGGGATAAAAATGACAAGAACAACCAGGGTAATCTCCTGGACAGCAGGGATTTTCTTGTTGTTGATCGTGGTCGTCGCCATCATTATTGCGACGTTTGACTGGAACCGTCTCAAGCCGACCATCAACCAGAAAGTCTCAACCGAACTGAACCGCCCCTTCGCCATACGCGGTGATTTAGGTGTGGTATGGGAGCGTCAGAAAGAGGAGCCAGGCTGGCGAAGCTGGATCCCCTGGCCACACGTCCATGCCGACGACATCATTCTCGGCAACCCGCCGGACATCCCGGACGTCACCATGGTCCACCTGCCGCGCGTGGAGGCCACGCTAGCGCCGTTAGCGCTTCTGACCAAAACCGTTTATCTGCCGTGGATCAAACTTCAGCAGCCTGATGCGCGTCTGATCCGACTCTCAGAAAAAACCAACAACTGGACGTTTAACCTTGCCAGCGATGGCGACAAGGATCCGAATGCCCAGCCTTCTTCCTGGTCATTCCGTCTCGACAATATTCTTTTCGATCGCGGACGGATCGCCATCGACGATAAGGTCAGCAAGGCGGATATGGAGATCCTGGTCGATCCGTTGGGCAAACCGCTGCCGTTTAGCGAGGTCACGGGCACGAAAGCAAAAGGCGACGCGGCAAGCGTAGGTGACTATGTCTTCGGCCTGACGGCAAAAGGACGCTACAACGATCAGCCTCTCAGCGGTAAAGGGAAAATCGGCGGCATGCTGGCGCTACGGAGCGAGGGCACGCCGTTCCCGGTGCAGGCGGACTTCCGTTCCGGTAACACCCGCGTGGCGTTCGTGGGAACGGTTAACGACCCGATGAACATGGGCGGCGTTGACCTTCAGCTTAAATTTGCCGGTGATTCGCTGGGCGAGCTGTATGAACTGACCGGCGTACTGCTGCCGGATACCCCGCCATTCGAAACGGACGGGCATCTGGTCGCCAAAATCGATACCGAAAAATCGTCCGTTTTTGACTACCGGGATTTTAATGGCCGCATTGGCGACAGCGACATCCACGGCACGCTGACCTACACCACCGGAAAACCGCGCCCGAAACTGGAAGGGGATGTTGAATCCCGTCAGCTGCGTCTGGCCGATCTTGGTCCGTTGATTGGCGTGGATTCGGGCAAAGGCACAAAGTCCAAAGAGGTCAAAAAGGACGTTCAGCCTGCGGGAAAAGTATTGCCTTACGATCGTTTCGAAACCGACAAATGGAACGTAATGGATGCGGATGTACGTTTCAAAGGCGGGAAAATTGAACATGGCAGTACGCTGCCGATCAGCAATCTTTCGACCCATATCCTCCTCAAAAACGCCGACCTGCGCCTTCAGCCACTGAAGTTCGGCATGGCGGGTGGGACGATTTCCTCGAACATTCACCTGGAAGGCGATAAGAAGCCGATGCAGGGACGGGCGGAGATCCAGGCGCGTCGATTGAAGCTGAAAGAGCTGATGCCGAACGTAGAGCTGATGCAGAAAACCCTCGGTGAAATGAACGGTGATGCCGACATTCGCGGCGTGGGGAACTCGGTGGCGGCGCTGTTGGGCAGCGGCAACGGAAACCTGAAGCTGCTGATGAACGACGGACTGGTGAGCCGAAACCTGATGGAGATCCTGGGGCTGAACGTCGGTAACTACGTCGTCGGGCAAATCTTCGGCGATGACGAGGTGCGGGTGAACTGCGCGGCGGCCAATCTGGATCTGGTGAACGGCGTGGCGCGCCCGCAGATTTTTGCCTTCGACACGGAAAACGCGGTGATTAACGTGACCGGTACCGCCAGCATGGCTTCGGAGCAGCTTGATCTGACGATTGACCCGGAGAGTAAGGGGATCCGTATTATCACGCTGCGCTCGCCGCTGTACGTGCGCGGGACCTTCAAAAATCCGCAGGCGGGCGTGAAGCCAGGGCCGCTGATTGCGCGCGGTGCCGTGGCTGCGGCCCTTGCGACGCTGGTTACCCCAGCTGCAGCGCTGCTGGCACTGATTTCGCCGTCAGAGGGCGAGGCGAATCAGTGCCGGACCATTTTGTCGCAGATGAAGAAATAGCTCCCTT
The DNA here is from genome assembly GCF_058354585.1 of Enterobacter sp. Taxon_8. Classification (NCBI taxonomy): domain Bacteria; kingdom Pseudomonadati; phylum Pseudomonadota; class Gammaproteobacteria; order Enterobacterales; family Enterobacteriaceae; genus Enterobacter; species Enterobacter sp. Taxon_8. Next base: position 269,658 of record NZ_CM177989.1, read on the forward strand.
TCTCCCTCTCCCTGTGGGAGAGGGCCGGGGTGAGGGCATCAGGCCGCAGTGAATTACAGAGCCTGGTGCTTCGTCTCGTGCGTCAGCAGCAGCGCAATCAGCGTCAGCGCCGCCATGGCCGCAAGATAGACGCCCACATAGAACAGACCATAGTTTGCCTGCAGCCAGGTGGCGATATATGGCGCAACGGACGCACCCAGAATAGACGAGACGTTATAGGAGAACGACGCGCCGGTATAACGTACTTCAGTCGGGAACAGCTCGGGCAGCAGCGCGCCCATCGGGCCGAAGGTCAGCCCCATCAGGCTCAGGCCAATCAGCAGATAGGCCATCACCAGCGCCGGGCTACCTGAACCCAGCAGCGGCGGGAAGACGAACAGGGCAAACAAAACGATCAGCGTGGTGATCGTAATCATGCTCGCACGACGACCGAATTTATCCGCCAGCAGGCCGGCAATCGGAACCATCACGCCAAACCCGATCACCGCCATCATCAGCATCCACAGCACTTCGTTACGCGGCAGCCCCAGCCCAACCGGCGCGGCGGCGGTACTGAACGTCATGGAATAGACGGTCATGATGTAGAACAGCGTATAGGTGGCGAGCATGATAAACGTGCCCAGCACGGTCACGCGAACGTGTTTGGTCAGAAGCGTACCCAGCGGCACTTTCACCTGCTTGTTCGCCGCGGCCACTTTCGCGAAGACAGGCGTTTCATGCAGAGAAACACGCACATACAGGCCAATCAGCACCAGCACGGCTGAGAAGATAAACGGAATACGCCAGCCCCAGCTCATGAACTGTTCATCCGTCAGCAGCCAGGAGAGCAGCAGGAACGTCCCGTTGGCAAAGAAGAAGCCAATCGGAGCGCCAAGCTGTGGGAATGAACCGTACAGCGCGCGCTTGCGCGCCGGGGCGTTCTCGGTGGCCAGCAGCGCCGCGCCGCCCCATTCACCACCCAGCCCCAGACCTTGACCAAAACGCGCCAGCGCCAGCAGGACCGGCGCCAGAATACCGATGGTTTCGTAGGTCGGCAGCAGGCCGATGGCTACGGTGGAGATCCCCATCGTCAGCAGCGAGGCCACCAGCGTGACTTTGCGGCCGATGCGATCGCCAAAGTGTCCAAACAGCGCAGAGCCAATCGGACGCGCAACAAACGCAATCGCAAAGGTCGCCAGAGACTGCAGCGTGGCCGCCGTCGGATCGCCCTGCGGGAAGAAAATGTGCGGGAATACGATGACCGCGGCGGTGGCATAAATATAGAAGTCGAAGAACTCGATGGCGGTGCCAATCAGCGATGCGACAACGACTTTATTGCGCGAATTTACTGGAACGTTTTCCGTTTCTGAGTCGAGTGTGGTGGCGGTTGCTTGCATAATATTTTCTTATTTTTGTCGAACGAAAGGCCATATTACGCACAGCAAAAGCGACATTTCAATCTGTAACAAAGCCGCGACCCGGTGATAAAAACAGCAAAAAGCGGATAATTTTCAGACCAGCCAAAACACGTCTATGAAATGCTTCACAGATTTTAAATATCAGTCAATTAAACTGGTTTTCGGTTAAATAAAAGTTACGGGCTGGATTTATATGCTGAAATGATGAATCGGGCTGAAATTTCAGCCCGATGGCGGGGCTAGCGGTGCGTTTTGCCGGGCATTCGCGTGTCGCCTTTGTACTCGGCGGTGGCAATCCATGCCGCGCAGAACAGTGTCAGGCGGGCGAAGAAGTAGAAGAAGGCCATCAGTCCCAGCACCGAGCCAAACGCCGCGCCGGAAGGGGATTTAACCAGTGACGGCAGGGTGTAAGTCATCACGATTTTGATCACCTCAAAGCCGATCGCCGCAATCAATGTGCCGCGGAGCAGCGCCTTCTTGCGCGGCCGATGCCGGGGCAAGCGCCAGAAGATCCAGAAGAACAGCAGGTAGTTGGCGAAGATGGAAATAGCCAGCCCAATGCCGCGCCAGGCGGGCTTCAGCCATTCGATGTAATCCAGATAGAGCGCGGAGATGATCATCTGCTGCGCCGAGCCCGCCACGGAGGTAATGGAAAGCGTCACGATGAGCGCGACCAGCAGGCCAATCAGCGAAACAAAGTCGCGGAGATACTTGACCCAGATTTTCTCCTGGTCCTGCGGCTTACGCTCCCAGACGTCGCGCGACTGGGCGCGAATGGCCTCGCGCAGGTTGCCCATCCAGTTAACGCCGGAGTAAAGGGCAATCAGCAAGCCGACGATGCCGACGGTGGTACGCTGCTGAACGGCGGTATTGATAGTGCTTTTGAGCGTACTGGCAAGGGTCGGGTCACTGACGTTATTCAGGATCTTATTGAAGATATCCTGCAGCAGCGTCGGGTGCGACGCGAGGACAAAACCGGCTGCCGCGAACGACACCATCAGGATCGGTATCATAGACAGGAAGGAAAAATAGGTGATGGCGGCACCAAACTGGTTTCCCATGCGGTCATTAAAGCGTTCGGTCGCGCGTATCAGATGCGCAATCATGGGAAACTGCTGAATTCTCGCGGCGATGCCGGTTACGGTTCCCAGCGCTTTGCTGGCGGTACCTGGCGTTTTGGCCTCTTCGGGCCCGGTTTCCATCTTTTTGACGGGCTCATACTCTAAATGTTGGGTGGGTCGTTGCGGGTTGTTTTCCGGCGTCACGCGTCTTTTCCTTTTCGTTTGGCTGGATGTTATTGAATTATAGCTTGCGACTAGTCCACGTAAGCTTTTGTGAGTTCGGTTAGCCACTCCATGAACAGATGGACCCGGCGGGAGAGGTTGCGCCGGTGGGGATAAATCAGGGAAACAGGCATCGGTTCGGCCCGGTATTGCGGGAGGATCTCAATCAGCTTCTTCGCGCGCAGTAAATCGCGCACCCCAACCCGCGGCACCTGAATAATGCCCAGTCCGGCGAGACAGGCAGCCTGGTAAGTTTCCGTGCTGTTGACGGTTAAGACCCCGCCCGTTTTTATCCACTGTGTTGTACTGCCGTTATAAAACTCAAAGCCCTGTGGGCGTGTTCCCAGCGTAGCGGTGTAGTGAATAACGGCGTGCGAGCCTAAATCGTCCAGGGTTTCCGGGTAGCCAAAACGCGCCAGATAGTCCGGGCTGGCGCAGTTAATCACCGACAGCTTGCCCAGTGGACGGGCAATCAGCCCTGAATCCTTCAGCGTGCCGACGCGTACCACGCAATCAAACCCTTCGCGGATCACATCCACCAGACGATCGCTGCTGCTGAGCTCCAGTTCAATGCCAGGATAGTGCTGCAGAAAAGCAGGCAGTTTGGGGATGACCAAATTTCGAGCAACGCCGACGGGCATATCCACGCGGAGCCGGCCGCTGATGCTGGAGGGATCGTGCTGAAACATACCGTCGAGTTCATCAAGGTTTGCCAGCAGATCTTTTGCCCGCTCGTAATAGACCATGCCGTCCTGCGTCAGGCTGACGCGGCGCGTGGTGCGGTGTAATAGCTGGGTGCCAAGCCGGTTTTCCAGGGCCTGAATTTGCCGCGAGACGCTGCCTTTCGGCAGAGTTAATGTTTCGGCCGCGCGGGAAAAACTCTCCAGTTCCGCGACGCGGACGAACAACTGCATTGCGTGAATTTTATCCATAGAGGAAGCTCATTGTTGTTTCTGGTGAAACAGTGAAGCGTTTTAACCCATCTTTATTGATTTTCTATCACCTAATAAGCTCTTTCTCAATCTCCTTAACAGCCAAAACGAGGTTTATGATGAGTGAACGTATCGCATTAGTGACGGGTGGTAGCCGTGGTCTGGGCAAAAACGCTGCGTTAAAGCTGGCGGCAGACGGCACGGGAATTGTCCTGACATACAACCGTAGCCAGCAGGAAGCGCTGGATGTTGTGCATGAAATTCAGCAAAAAGGCGTCAACGCAGCGGCATTACAGCTCAACGTCGGGGATATCACGGGATTTGAACATTTTGCCCAACAGCTTCAGGAAACCCTTAGGACCGTCTGGCAGCGTGAAACCTTTGACTATTTATTGAACAATGCCGGGACGGGTTTATATGCACCCTATGCCGACACGACGGAAGCCCAGTTTGATGAAGCGTTGAACATTCATTTCAAAGGGCCTTTCTTCCTGACCCAGCGCCTGCTGCCGCTGCTTAACGACGGGGGACGTATCCTCAACGTCTCCAGCGGGCTGGCCCGTTTTACCCAGCCGGGCTCAGGGACCTACGCGGCCATGAAGGGGGCGATGGAAGTGCTGACGCGCTATCAGGCGAAAGAGCTGGGCGCGCGCGGCATTTCCGTCAATATCATTGCGCCTGGCGCGATAGAAACAGACTTTGGCGGCGGACGCGTGCGCGACAACGCGGAGCTGAATCAGTTGCTGGCCTCGCAGACGGCGCTGGGACGGGTGGGTCTACCGGACGATATCGGTGATGCCATTGCGGCACTGCTCAGCGATAAGCTGGGCTGGATGAATGCGCAACGTATTGAAGTGTCAGGCGGTATGTTCCTGTGATGCCCGGACTTAAGGGGAAGGAACCTCTTAAGGAACCCTTAATATGGATGTGTCTGCACACTGACAGCGATAAAGAACGCAGTTAGCCATAGCCGATAACCCATTTTCATCACGATATTTCTCCAGAGAAAAACCCTGATGTTTTTTATTAACGCAATGGCCGCAGAAAATATTTTCAGCGCATGACGTTTGATATTCGTTTCCTCTTAATAGCGACCCTGAAGAGGAAACGACGTCCGGAAATATCGGCTAAATTACTATTGGTCAGGAATTATTATTCAGGTATTCCTGCTGTAATAAACCAAATAGCCAGTCATTTTGCCAGCGCCCCGCAAGATAATAGCTCTCACGTAATTCACCTTCCAGGCGAAAGCGGGCTTTTTCCAGCAGGCGTCTTGAAGCAGCGTTTCCCGCTGTTACGGTGGCGGTGAGTCGCCGTATCCCGCCCTGAAGAAAAGCGTAATCGCAAAGCGCTTTCAGGGATTCAAAGCCGTAACCTTTCCCCTGCGCCTCGGGGGCGAAAAGGAAGCCCACTTCGGCGCAGTCCTCCTCCCGATGAATATACCCGGTAACGCCCAGCGGGGCCTGGGAGGCGGTGTCACGTACGACGAGACAAAGCCAGTGCGCGCTGCCCGGAGCCCATGGCGTCAGGCGCGAATCAAACGCCTCTCGTATCGCCGCGACGGGGCGGTCTTCCGCCACAAAGCGCATAACGTCCGGGTGCTGCTGGAGCGCCAGAAAAAAGGGCCAGTCTTCTTCCTGCAAAGGTGAGCAGTTCAGGCGAGGGGTAATTAAAACGGGCATTCAGATTCTCCTGACACTTTTTAAATGATTTTAGGGTTGTCACTTTATTTCAACAGAAAGTCAGGTATGGTTAACCGCGTATAAATAAAAAGAATAAAGGGCGTCTCGCGCCCATTCCTGATGTCTTCGTTGTCGCTTAAGGAAAACAATGACTCTCAGCACATCACACCATATTCGCGAACAGTTTGAACACTGTCTGGCGGTCATTCGCCATGCGTCGGTGGAAATTTTACTCCTTCTGAATGTACATGCTTCTGAGGGCAAAGATCCACGCTGGTTTCTGGAACAACTCGACAGCGCGCGATTAGCTTTGGGCGGCTGGGGAGCCGTTGCGAAAAAACTAAACCTGAATGATGCCGAGATGTCGGAATTTACGCTCCAGCTGCGCCTGCTGCAGCAGCGCGTACCGCAGTATGAAAGCGGACAGGATGTGAGTGAAAACCAGCTTATTGCGGCGATGCGGTTTGTGACCGCGCTGGAACATCTTCGTCTTCAGCAGCCGCTGTTGACCTATAGCACGGAGCTGGCACCGGGCAGCGAACTCCAGCAGCAGCAGGCGCACAAGCAGGTACGCGCGATTGAGCTGATGCTTAAAGGGCTTATCCAGCAGGCCTGGCCCGATCAGGTAAAGCTGAACAACCATCTTAAGACCCTGTTTAACGCTGACCGCGTAAGGCGCTGGCTGAAGCTTGGCGAGATCAACGATGTCCTGAGCGGCATGATGTTCAGCGAGCTGGCGCAGATGCTGGTGGATAAAAAAGAGTTCAGCCGCTATTACGCTTCGCTTTTCAGCGACCCGTCCATGCTGACGCTGCTGGTTGAACCGCGCAAAACGCTGCAAACCTTTCTCGACGATATTCGGCAAATCCGCAACAGCATCACCGTTCAGAAGACGTTAAGCTCGGCGCAAATTCAGCTGCTGGACAACTACTACGCGCAGATCGCGCGGCCCGTTCAACGCGCGTTTGAAGAGGGGAGAACGCGCGTTAATCCGGCAGGATTCATGGCGGTAGATGCCAGTGAATTGCATACCTTCTGGGAAAAGGCGCAGAAAATGGATCGGGTTACCGGTGGGGATCTGTTTGAAGTCCGTGACACTATTGAAAAGCCGACCCAGCGCGCGCCGCGCACCCCCGAACAACGCGAGCAGCTCATTTCCGGTGCGTTATGGGGGGCAGTTGGCGTTATGGTGATTGCCATTGTGGCAGGGGGCTTCTGGCTGGTGACCAGCAGCAAGCCGCAGCCAGCGGCCGTCAGCGCGGCTGAAGCGGCTCCACCGCAGGAAATGCGTGAGACGCCTTCCTCGCGCGAAACGCTCACGCGCATGGGGGTGACCTGGGACGAGAATAATTTCCGCTCGGCTATTAACCGCAACGATACCCGCGTGACCCAGCTCTTTTTGCAGGGCGGTATGGACTGGAAGCTGTCCTGGACCGAAGAGGCGATGTCGGCAGGCCATGACGACGTGCTGGAGCTGATGTTACGCTACCGGCAAAACATGGTGGAAGAGAAGCCGTGTCGCCGCTTCATCAACACGCTCAGCCACGCGATGTCGAACGGCGAGTCTCTGACCTCGGTACGTAAAGAGTATCTTAAAGCGTTCTGCACCGTGCCTGCCGTAGTGAAACGCCAGCAGCACGATCTCGACATGGCCACACGCCGCGCGCAGTCACAGCCGGATGCCACCACCAAAAAATGGCAGTCTATTCAGAGCGCCATTTATGAGGTGATTCGCTAACATTTTCCCCTCACCCCAGCCCTCTCCCCTGAGGGGCGAGGGGGAAAAGATCACACCCTGCTTAAGGCTCCCCATACAAACCAATCAGCCGCCGCACCACGCCGTTCGTCCAGCCGAAACCGTCCTGCAGCGGATACTCACCCCCGCCACCTTCGCGCGGCGTGCTGCTGGCGATGTGGTATTTCTCAATCAGCTTGTGGTGCGTCTTGTAGAAATGGTTCACCGTATGCAGCCAGCTCCAGGCGATCTCATCCCCCAGCGAGTCGTTTCCGTACTGCTTGAATCCCTGAATCGCCATCCACTGCAGCGGCGCCCAGCCGTTGGGTTTATCCCACTGCTCGCTGGTTTCGTACTCGGTCGCCAGAATTCCGCCCGGGGTCAGCAGACGCGCCTTGACTGCATCCGACAAGCGCTCCGCCTGCTCGTGAGTTGCCATGCCAACGTACAGCGGCACGATGCTGGCGGCAGAAAACAGCGCCAGCTCTTCGCGCCGCCAGTCGTAATCGCGGTAACAGCCGCTCTCCTCGTCCCACAGATAGCGGTTCACCGCCGCGCGGCGATCGTTGGCTTTCTGGCGGAATTCCTCTGCCGTCTCTTTATCTCCTTTCGACGCCGAGATGTTGGCGATAGCGCTTTCCAGTTTGAACAGGAAGGCGTTCAGATCGATGGGGATGAACTGCGTCGTGCGGATGCTGGCGAGCCGCGACGGATCGCGCAGCCAGCGGGACGAGTAATCCCAGCCGGAAGCCGCACCCGCGCGCAGGTCGCGATACACCTCGTTTGGAGGACGGCCCGAGTGGCGCGCGGTTTCCACGTCCTCAATCCACGATTCGTCGCGCGGAGTATCGCGGTCATCCCAGTAGCGGTTGAGCAGTGAACCGTCCGGCATGCGCACGGCGCTGCGGTATGCCTGATTAAGCAGCAGCGACTCCGCACCGTCCATCCAGAAGGCGTACTCCATTTTGAGGTGATCAAGATAGCGTTTCGCACCGCGCACGCCGTCCTCCTCAAACAGCTCCACCATCAGCGCAAAGACCGGCGGCTGTGAGCGGCTGAGATAATAGGTGCGGTTGCCGTTGGGGATATGCCCGTAGCGTTCAATCAGCCAGGCGAAGTTGTCCGCCATACATTTGAGCAGATCGTTACGGCCGCTCTCCGCCAGCCCCAGCATGGAGAAATAAGAATCCCAGTAGTAGGTCTCGCTGAAGCGCCCGCCGGGGACGATATAGGCCTGCGGCAGCGCCAGCAGGGAAGACCAGGGAATATGATCCTGCGGCTCGCGCGTCAGCACCGGCCACAGGTTATCAATGTGCTCTTTCAGGGAGAGTCCCGGGTCGGAGACATATTCTGTGCCGTACGTTTCCGGCATCCAGAAGTGGTTCTCCACAAACTGGCGCAGGTCGAAATCCCGGTGGCGTCTGACCTTGCGGTAGCGGATCAGGATATCCAGCGGATCCATCTTCGGCGCGCAGTCGGGGAAGGTTTTACTGTCCGCAAACAGCCGCGTCGACTGCACGTGTTCGAACAGTTCAAGGTAGCGGTCTGCGGGCGTCAACGCATCGGAGGCGGGTAGCCCCTCGATCATTTCGGGTTCCGGCTCCGCCTCAATCATTTCATCCAGTTTCAACTCGCAGGGATCGGTCTCGTAGCGCAGCTCTTCTGCAATCTCGAACTCGATGTTCTCGGTAGCCTGTAGTTTCTGGTTGAACATGGTGATAGGGACCTCCGGTTGTGTGTTCAAAAGACAGGTTTATCCGGGCGTCTTATAAGCGTAGACATTCGCTTCGGTAGATGGGGAGGGAAATGTGCGGTAGATCACTATTTTCGGAGCATTCGTTTTGCAACGATTTATGAATGTTAAAAAAAATGCCCCTCCGGGGAGGGGCATCAGGATTAACGCATGGTCACAAACTCTTCCGCGGCCGTCGGGTGGATTGCCACAGTATTATCGAAGTCTTTCTTGGTTGCGCCCATCTTCAGCGCCACGGCGAAGCCCTGCAGGATCTCATCCATGCCGAAGCCAATGCCGTGGATACCGACAATCTTCTCTTCCGGGCCGACGCAGACCAGCTTCATTCGGCATGGCTGACGGTGCGAGGTGACGGCGGTATACATTGCGGTGAACGCCGATTTATACACTTTCACCTGGTCGTCGCCGTACTGCTCGCGCGCCTGCGGCTCGGTTAAGCCGACGGTGCCGATTGGCGGATGGCTGAAGACCACGGTCGGGATGTTGCTGTAGTCCAGATGCTCGTCCGGCTTGTTGTTAAACAGGCGCTCGGAGAGACGACGACCCGCCGCAACGGCGACCGGCGTCAGCTCAACCGCACCGGTATTGTCGCCGACCGCGTAAATGCCCGGTACGCTGGTGTTCTGGAATTTATCGACGACGATATAGCCTTTTTCGTCGGTTTTCACGCCAGTCACGCCCAGGTTGAAGTTATCGTTCGCCGGTTCACGGCCAATCGCCCAGATCAGGCAATCAACGGTCTGGCTGCGACCATCTTCCAGCTCCAGGGTCAGGCTTCCGTCCGCGTTTTTCACCACCGCTTTTGGTACGGCGTTGGTGTGCAGGGTTGGGCCTTCGGTGTTCATCACTTCAACCAGCGTATCGACAATCAGCGGGTCAAAACTGCGCAGCGGCGCGTGTTTACGTACGAACAGGTGCGCTTCTGCGCCCAGGCCGTTAATCACGCCAGCCAGTTCAACCGCGATGTATCCCGCGCCTACCACGGCAACGCGCTCAGGCAGGGCTGGCAGCTCGAAGAAACCGTCGGAGTCGATGCCGTATTCCACGCCCGGGATGTTCGGGTGGCTCGGACGACCGCCGGTGGCGATCAGGATGTGATCGGCGGTGATCGTCTCGCCGTTCACTTCGATCGTTTTCGCATCAACGAAGCGGGCGAAACCGTGGATAACGTCGACGTTATTTTTCCCCAGCACGTTGTCGTACGAGGTGTGAATGCGATCGATGTACGCGGTACGGCTGGCGATCAGCTTGTCCCAGTCGAAGCGGTTGATGGTGGTGTCAAAGCCGTAGTCCGGGCCATACATATGGATAGCTTCACGGATCTGCGCCGCATGCCACATCACCTTCTTCGGTACACAACCCACGTTCACGCAGGTGCCGCCCAGCGCTTTGGCTTCAATCAGCGCGCACTTCTGGCCGTACATGGCCGCGCGGTTGATGGAGGCGATGCCGCCGCTGCCGCCGCCGATTGCGATATAGTCATAATGCTTAGTCATAGCTTTTGTCCTTAATCGTGAATTGCCGCGATTGTATACCTGAAATCAATAGTTTCCACCGATGGCTGCGATTACTCCGGCACTATCCAACTGACGGTAGCGTGGCCTGTACCCGCCGGCACCAGCGTTTTATGCAGCCACGGCAGCACGTTGTTCATCTGCGCTTCGAGCTTCCACGGCGGGTTGATTACAATCATGCCGGAGGCGGTCATACCGCGCTGATCGCTGTCCGGACGTACCGCCAGCTCGATCTGCAGGATCTTGCGGATGCCGGTCGCTTCCAGGTCTTTGATCATGCGTTTGATCTGCGCGCGCAGCACCACCGGGTACCACAGGGCATAGGTGCCGGTAGCAAAGCGTTTGTAGCCTTCGTGGATACCCGTCACCACCGCCTGATAGTCGGTTTTGATTTCGTACGGCGGGTCGATGAGCACCAGGCCGCGACGGGAAACCGGCGGCAGTTTGGCCTTCAGCTGCTGGTAGCCGTCGGCTTTTTCGACGCGGGCGCGGCTGTCTTTCTGGAATTCTGAACGCAGCAGCGGGAAGTCGCTCGGGTGCAGCTCGGTCAACTGGATGCTGTCCTGCTCGCGCAGCAGCTGGCGGGCAATCAGCGGCGAGCCCGGGTAATAACGCAGCTGGCCGTTGCGGTTGAAGTGATTCACCACGCCGATGTACGGCTCCAGCTCGGCAGGCAGGTCGTCCTGCTGCCAGATGCGGGCGATCCCTTCCAGATATTCACCGGTACGCTCGGCATGCTCGCCGCTCAGCTGATAACGGCCCGCGCCCGCGTGGGTGTCCAGATAGAGAAACGGCTTCTCTTTCTCTTTGAGCGATTCGATGATCAGGCTCTGAACGGTGTGTTTAAGGACGTCGGCGTGGTTGCCTGCGTGGAAGCTGTGGCGATAACTGAGCATGGGTAATGATATTCCGCTGAATTGACGATTTGCCACAGTTTACAGCAGAACGGCAAAGATTACCCGTAGGCCCGGTAAGCGCAGCACCACCGGGCTCTTTTCGACAACGTCCGGCATTGAAATCCTCTACACTTAACCCCATTCTAGATCCCATATGCACAGCGCCGGATGCGCGCTTCATTCACCTATTTCAACAGGACAGCGTTTATGACCAATCCATTACTGACGCCTTTTTCGTTGCCACCGTTTTCTAAAATCCTCCCCGAGCATGTGGTTCCAGCGGTTACGCAATCGCTGGACAACTGCCGCGCGGCGGTAGAAAGCGTGGTCGCGCAGGGCGGGCCGTACACCTGGGAAAATCTGTGTCAGCCGCTGGCCGAAGTGGACGACGTGCTGGGGCGTATCTTCTCCCCGGTAAGCCACCTGAACTCGGTAAAAAACAGCCCGGAGCTACGTGAAGCCTACGAGCAAACCCTGCCGCTGCTCTCTGAGTACAGCACCTGGGTCGGCCAGCACGAAGGGCTCTACAAAGCCTACCGCGACCTGCGCGACGGCGACCATTATGCCGAACTGAACACGGCGCAGAAAAAATCGGTCGATAACGCCCTGCGTGATTTCGAGCTGTCCGGGATTGGCCTGCCAAAAGAGAAACAAACCCGCTACGGTGAAATCGCCGCGCGCCTGTCCGAGCTGGGTAACCAGTACAGCAACAACGTGCTCGACGCCACCATGGGCTGGACGAAGCTGATTACCGACGAAGCGGAGCTGGCAGGCATGCCGGAAAGCGCGCTGGCGGCGGCAAAAGCCCAGGCCGAAGCGAAAGAGCAGGACGGGTTCCTGTTAACCCTGGATATCCCGAGCTATTTGCCGGTGATGACCTACTGCGACAACCAGGCCCTGCGCGAAGAGATGTACCGCGCTTACAGCACCCGCGCCTCCGATCAGGGGCCAAACGCCGGTAAGTGGGATAACAGCCCGGTCATGGCGGAAATCCTCGCCCTGCGCCACGAGCTGGCCCAGCTGCTGGGCTTCGAAAACTACGCCGATAAATCCCTCGCCACCAAAATGGCGGAGAACCCGCAGCAGGTGCTCGACTTCCTGACCGATCTGGCGAAACGCGCCCGTCCGCAGGGTGAGAAAGAGCTGGCCCAGCTGCGCGCCTTCGCGAAAGCGGAGTTCGGCGTGGACGAGCTGCAGCCGTGGGACATTGCTTACTACAGCGAAAAACAAAAGCAGCACCTCTACAGCATCAGCGACGAGCAGCTGCGCCCGTACTTCCCGGAAAACAAAGCCGTGAACGGCCTGTTTGAAGTGGTGAAGCGCATCTATGGCATCACCGCCAAAGAGCGTACCGATATCGACGTCTGGCATCCGGACGTGCGCTTCTTCGAGCTGTATGACGAGAAAAACGAACTGCGCGGCAGCTTCTACCTCGATCTCTACGCGCGTGAGAACAAGCGCGGCGGGGCGTGGATGGACGACTGCGTGGGCCAGATGCGTAAAGCCGACGGTTCTCTGCAGAAGCCGGTCGCCTACCTGACCTGTAACTTCAACCGTCCGGTGAACGGCAAACCTGCGCTCTTTACCCACGATGAAGTGATCACCCTGTTCCACGAGTTCGGTCACGGCCTGCACCATATGTTGACCCGCATCGAAACCGCAGGCGTGGCAGGCATCAGCGGTGTGCCGTGGGATGCGGTCGAGCTGCCAAGCCAGTTTATGGAAAACTGGTGCTGGGAGCCGGACGCGCTGGCGTTTATCTCCGGCCACTACGAGACCGGCGAACCGCTGCCTAAAGAGCTGCTGGACAAAATGCTGGCGGCGAAAAACTACCAGGCGGCGATGTTTATCCTGCGCCAGCTGGAGTTCGGACTGTTCGACTTCCGCCTGCACGCCGAGTTCAGCCCGGAGCAGGGTGCGAAGATTCTTGAGACCCTGGCCGAGATTAAAAAGCAGGTCGCCGTGATCCCTGGGCCAACCTGGGGCCGCTTCCCGCACGCGTTCAGCCACATCTTCGCTGGCGGCTACGCGGCGGGTTACTACAGCTACCTGTGGGCCGACGTGCTGGCGGCGGATGCCTTCTCTCGTTTCGAAGAAGAGGGGATTTTCAACCGCGAAACCGGCCAGTCGTTCCTCGACAATATCCTGACCCGCGGCGGTTCCGAAGAGCCAATGGTGCTGTTCAAACGCTTCCGCGGCCGCGAGCCGCAGCTGGATGCGATGCTTGAGCATTACGGGATCAAAGGCTGATTGTTACGTGAAGATCTGCTTAGTAGATGAAACGGGCGCCGGAGACGGCGCCTTATCTGTTCTGGCCGCCCGCTGGGGGCTGGAACATGATGAAGATAACCTGATGGCGCTGGTGATGACACCAGAACACCTCGAATTACGTAAACGCGATGAACCGAAGCTCGGCGGGATTTTCGTCGATTTTGTCGGCGGCGCGATGGCGCACCGGCGCAAGTTCGGTGGCGGTCGTGGTGAAGCGGTTGCCAAAGCGGTTGGCATCAAAGGGAGCTACCTCCCGGACGTGGTCGATGCCACGGCGGGGCTGGGGCGCGATGCGTTTGTGCTGGCGTCTGTCGGCTGTCGCGTGCGGATGCTGGAGCGTAATCCGGTGGTCGCTGCGCTGCTCGACGACGGGCTGACGCGAGGCTATGCGGACCCGGAAATCGGCCCGTGGTTGCAGGAACGATTGCAGCTGATTCACGCCTCCAGCCTGACGGCGCTGACGGATATCACCCCGCGCCCGCAGGTCGTCTATCTCGACCCGATGTTCCCGCACAAGCAGAAAAGCGCGCTGGTGAAGAAAGAGATGCGGGTGTTTCAGTCTCTGGTGGGGCCTGATCTGGATGCGGATGGCCTGCTGGAGCCGGCTCGTCAGCTGGCGACGAAGCGGGTAGTGGTGAAGCGTCCTGACTATGCACCGCCGCTGGCGGACGTGGCGACCACTAACGCGGTGACCACCAAAGGGCACCGGTTTGATATTTATTCGGGGACACCGGAATAAAAAAAGCCGGGTGGCGGCTTCGCCTTACCCGGCCTACATTTAGTGCCGCCTGTAGGCCCGGTAAGCGTTAGCGCCACCGGGTTTTTTTGCACTTACTCGTCTTCTTCGTCACGCAGTGGAACAATCAGCATATCCACGTGGACGGTATTGATCAGCTGGCGCGCGGAAGACATCAGCTTGCTCCAGAAGTCCTGATGGTGACCGCACACCACCAGGTCCATGTCATATTTCTTGATCGCATCAACCAATACCTGGCCCAGGTCACCGCTGCCGCTCAGGGTTTCGGTAATCGGATAACCCGCGTTGGTGGAGAGTTCGCTCAGGGCGTGGTGCGTCTCTTCGGAGATACGCTTCTGCATATCGCCCAGATTGACGTCGATCAGACCGGTGTAGAGGTCGGAGTAATTCACGTCAACGTGAATCAGCGAAACTTTCGCGTTGTAGGGACGTGCCATGGATACCGCTTTATCAACCAGCACTTTGCTCTCCGGGGAGAGGTCTACCGCGATGAGAATGTGTTTGTAAGCCATAGTGTTACTCCTTCCTTAAGTTATCGATGACTAAATAGGAAAGCCGTCGTCTGATGCTTTCATTACGGCCCAGTTGAACATATTTTTCAAGCTTTGGTGTTGATAACGATTAACCTTGTGGCAAAAAAATTAACGGATCTCCTACACTATTAAATGAGCCGTTCGGATATTAAAACGCGAACCGGATCGACTTTTGGTCATTCTTTCACTGAACTGTCTGTCAGGGCATTGGGGTGCGGTAGCTCAGAAGCCTTGCTTCGTGGGCGGACGCCGGGGAGGATGTATGATTAGCACCGTCGCATTGTTTTGGGCGTTATGCGTAGTTTGCATAGTGAATATGGCGCGCTACTTCTCATCGTTACGTGCGCTGTTAGTGGTACTTCGTGGTTGCGATCCGTTGCTTTATCAGTATGTGGACGGTGGAGGGTTCTTCACCTCGCATGGACAGCCCAGCAAACAGATGCGTCTGGTGGGATACATCTACTACCAGCGCTACCGCGATCATCACGATGAAGAATTTATCCGTCGCTGCGAGCGCCTGCGTCGTCAGTTCATTTTGACCAGTGCCCTGTGCGGGCTGGTCGTCGTCAGCATGATTGCATTGATGATTTGGCACTGATCACCACAGCAGGCGGGGTCAGCCCCGCCTTCTTTCCTCTGGTTCAGGGCTTAACTGAGAACCGAAGATCGGAGATATTGGTCTCAATCGAAGTAACCTTCCCGCTATAGGCGATGTTAACGTCTCCGTTTGTATCAATGCTGGCCGCAGTAATTGTACCCGTACCTTCAATGACAGGATGCTTCTTAGCCAACTGATGGATAATGTCGGTGTCTTTCCCTGTTATCTTTTCCGAGAGATAGTAACGGTAGATTGTGGGTACGGTGGCGCCACCCTGATTGTTCACGGTCATATAGAGCCAGACGCTGTCAGATAATTTATAAGCGTGTTGAAGTGCATCGTTATTTCGCTGATTGGGCTGGTGGTTTAGCCACACAAATCCAATGACCAGAGCCAGAAGCGAAACCGTAACAAGGCGATGAATCCATTTAGTAGCCGTTTTGAATGGCATACTCTATTCCTTCTCTGATATTGCGTTGGTCCGTTGGATCGTCCCCGTAAGGCGGCTTTTCGTACCATTTTCCCCATTCAGGTTTTGATGTGCCAGCACGGCTTTGAGCCCAACCTGCTCCCATAAGAAGGATGTTTGCAGGAATGCCTGCTGCAGTTCCGGCGGCTCCGAAGTTGAAATTACCAAATGCAGCAAAATAAGGGTCGAACTTTTTGTAATCCCAGGGACCACCATTTCGGACTTTTTGGTAGAACCAGTAATACGTTGAGGGAGTGGCCATATTGCGTGACATTCCGTTAAGGCGTGCCTCACGTATATTGTTCGCTATAACGATTGAACCCGGTCCTGAGATAGGGACAGAAGCCATACATTCTCCTTTGTCTGGTTTTTCTTCTGACCGTCATCATAGTGTTATCTTCGCAATTCTTTTGAGCAAAAAATGTTCAGGAAATCCTAATGTTATAAAATGTTCGATTGCAAATAACAGCCATAAAAAAGCGGGTCAGTTTCCTGACCCGCTTTTTTGTCGCCTTCAACCGATTAAATCAGCTTCAGCGAAATCCAGTACAGCCCGCCAGACAGCAGGATTGAGGCCGGAAGGGTGAACACCCAGGCCATCAGAATGTTGGTCACGGTTTTGCGCTGCAGGCCGCCACCGTCAACAATCATGGTACCTGCTACGGACGAGGAGAGTACGTGGGTTGTGGATACCGGCATACCGGTGTAACTCGCCAGACCGATAGACACTGCCGCCGTCATCTGCGCGGACATGCCCTGCGCATAGGTCATGCCTTTCTTACCGATCTTCTCGCCGATGGTGGTCGCCACACGACGCCAGCCAATCATCGTACCGATACCGAGCGCCAGCGCGACGGCCATGATGATCCAGATTGGCGCGTACTCAATGGTGTTGAGCATATCGCCTTTCAGTTTCTTCAGCAGACGCTGGTCGTCAACATTCACGTCAGGCAGCTTCGCCACTTTATCCGTCACATCAGAGATGCACAGCATAATGCGACGCAGCTGACCACGCTGCTCAACGGTCAGTTTGTCATAACTTTCGATATTGCCCAGCATCCCTTTGGCACGTTCCAGCGCGTTAATCGCGTTTGCCGGATGGCAGTGGAACTCGCCGGGTGCAGTCGTGGCACCGGCTTCCGGAGAAGGGATCAGCTGGTCAACGCCGGTCGCTTTTTTCAGCAGCTCAGGGTGCTGCTGGAAATAGGTTTCAACGTTGTTTACCGCATCACGGGTTCGGGTGATTTCGTAGCCGGAGGCATTCATGTTGACCACGAATCCTGCCGGTGCAACGCCAATCAGTACCAGCATCACCAGACCAATGCCTTTCTGACCATCGTTCGCGCCGTGTGAGAAGGCCACGCCGATAGCGGAAATGATCAGGGCAATACGCGTCCAGAATGGCGGCTTTTTCTTGCCGTCTTTCTTTTCACGCTCTGCTGGCGTCAGGTGAATACGGGAGCGTTTTTTGGTATTGCTCCAGTAACGACGCAGGATAAAGATCAGCCCGCCCGCCACCACCAGACCCACGATAGGGGAGACGATGAGTGAGGCAAAGATCCCCAGTACTTTCGGGATATTTAACGCATCAACAACCGAGGTACCGGTCATGAGGGCGTTGGTTAACCCGATACCGATAATCGCGCCGATGAGGGTGTGAGAACTGGATGCAGGCAGGCCAAAATACCAGGTACCGAGGTTCCAGATAATTGCAGCAAGCAGCATTGAGAACACCATAGCGAGGCCATGGCCAGAACTAACGTTAAGCAGCAGATCCGTTGGCAGCATATGCACAATGGCATACGCAACGCTCAGCCCGCCCAGGAGGACACCAAAGAAGTTAAATACCGCCGCCATAACAACCGCAAGCTGCGATCGCATTGCGCGAGTGTAGATAACCGTCGCTACTGCGTTTGCAGTGTCGTGGAAGCCGTTGATCGCTTCGTAAAACAGTACAAAAACCAGAGCAAGCAATAATAAAAGCCCGGTATGTAAATCCAGGCCGGCAAACAAATGTAGCATAGGACGTTACGCCATTTTGAGGACATGAACGCGGCGCATTATCCAGGACAAATGCGCGGCGGGCAAAGTGAAATATAGACTTTTTTTGACATACCACCTGATTTGAGAAATGCCTCATAAAGGATATTCTTTAAATTTCAATGGAATGCCTTTGTAATATCTTTTTACGCTGGTGTGACCACAGAGGAAACTTTACAATCCGCGGCAGTTAACAAAGAGGGTTTTGACGTGGAAAGGTTTGATGCCGTGGTAATTGGCGCCGGTGCGGCGGGAATGTTTTGTGCGGCAATGGCCGGACAGGCGGGTCGTCGCGTGCTGCTGCTGGATAACGGTAAAAAGCCAGGCCGTAAGATCCTGATGTCCGGCGGCGGGCGCTGCAACTTTACTAATCTATATGTTGAACCCGCGGCCTATTTGAGCCAAAACCGTCATTTTTGTAAATCTGCGCTGGCGCGTTATACCCAGTGGGACTTTATCGACCTGGTCGGTAAGCACGGTATCGCATGGCATGAAAAAACGCTGGGACAGCTGTTCTGCGACGACTCCGCGCAGCAGATTGTCGATATGCTGGTGGCCGAGTGCGAGAAGGGCGGCGTGGTCATGCGCCTGCGCACCGAGGTGCTGGAGGTTTCCCGCGACGACCAGGGCTACAGGCTGCAGCTGAACGGTGAAACCGTCAGTGCGGATAGCCTGGTGATTGCCAGCGGCGGCCTGTCCATGCCGGGGCTGGGCGCTTCCCCGTTCGGCTATAAAATCGCCGAGCAGTTTGGCCTGAAAGTCCTGCCTACGCGCGCCGGGCTGGTGCCGTTCACGCTGCATAAACCGCTTCTCGAGCAGCTTCAGACGCTGTCCGGCGTGTCCGTTCCCTCCGTCATTACCGCCGAAGACGGGACCGTGTTCCGTGAAAACCTGCTCTTTACCCATCGCGGCCTCTCCGGCCCGGCGGTACTGCAAATCTCCAGCTACTGGCAGCCGGGGGAGTTTGTCACGGTGAATCTGCTTCCCGATTGCGATCTCGACGCGTTCCTTAACGAGCAGCGTACCGCGCACCCGAATCAAAGCCTGAAAAATACCCTGGCAATGCAGCTACCAAAACGTCTGGTGGAATGTTTGCAGGCGCTGGGGCAGATCCCCGACGCGTCGCTCAAGCAGCTTAACAGCCGCGAGCAGGATGTTCTGGTGGAGACCCTGACAAACTGGCGCGTGCAGCCAAACGGGACTGAGGGCTACCGCACCGCGGAAGTTACGCTGGGCGGGGTCGACACGAATGAGCTCTCTTCCCGCACCATGGAAGCGCGCAACGTGCCGGGGCTCTATTTTATTGGCGAAGTGATGGACGTGACCGGCTGGCTCGGCGGCTACAACTTCCAGTGGGCATGGGCAAGTGCCTGGGCGTGTGCTCAGGCGCTGGCAGAAGACAAGTGACATAAGCGCGCTGCCACTCGTCGCGGTTGGCTTTACAAGCTGACGGTGGTGACGTCCATCACGGCCAGAATATTGCTCGCGGCCACGGTCCCCATCCTGATATATGACGCTGCGGTAACGCCGCCAATATGCGGTGAAATAACCACGTTTTCTACGGACTGCCAGAGGTGCGGCGCGGTCAGCGGCTCGTGGGGAAAGCTGTCCAGCGCGGCGCTGTGCAGCGTGCCATCCTGGAGCGCCGCCAGTAACGATTCACTGTGGATCAGTCCGCCGCGTGCCGTATTGACCAGAATGGCGTTCCGCTTGCAGTGTGCGAGCGTCTCGCTATTGATCATCCCCCGATTCTCATCGGTCAGCGGACAGTGCAAAGAGACGACATCGGAACGGGAAAGAAGTCCGGTCAGCGTCTCTGCGCGTTCGCACAGGGCAGGCATGGACTTAGCATAGGGATCGTAAGCCAGCACCTTCATGCCGAAGGCGTGACCAATAGTCGCCACGCGCGAGCCGATAGCGCCCAACCCGATTAGCCCCAGCGTTAAGCCCTCCAGCTCAATGGATTTATGCGTCGCCTTATCCCAGTGCCCGTCCCGCAGCCGCTTGTCCAGAGGCACCACTGACTTTGCGCAGGCGAGGATCAGCGCCCAGGTATGTTCAGCCACTGCCGCTGCGTTTGCGCCTGGCGCAGCGCGGACGGCGATATTGCGTTCGGCCGCTGCCGTCTGGTCTATCACATCGATCCCGCTTCCGTGCTTGGAAATAACCTGCAGAGCCGGGGCGGCATCCATAACCTTCGCGGTGATCCTGCCGTAACGTACCAGGATCGCCACGGGATTGTGTCGTTCACACAGCGCGATCAGGTCATCTTCTGTCGGCTGGCGGCCCGCAAACACCACTTCAAAGCCCTGCAGCATCACCATGGCCTGCTCCGCCAGGTCGCTTCCGGTAACCAGAACTACGTCTTTGCCCACCATCACAGCGTCTCCCCGTCGGTCAACATACCGGCCTTACGAAGCGCGTCATCAAGCCAGTGTGGACGCAAATCGCCTTCACGGATGGCGGCAAGACGCCGGGTCTCCATCTCCAGCTTTTCTTTTGCCAGCGCGATAACCTGCTGAACCTCATCGCGCGGGATGACGACCACGCCGTCGATATCCGCCACAACCAGATCCCCGGCCTGAACCGTCGCCCCGGCGACTGAAATGGGATGATTAACCCGGCCAGAAATTAACTTTGTCGGGCCGCAGGGGTTCAGACCGGCAGAAAAGACAGGGTAGTGGCCTTTGCTCAGGGAATCGGCGTCACGCACAGCGCCGTCAATAATGATGCCCGCAATGCCGCTCGCCTGAGCCTGAGTGGCCATGATTTCGCCAAGCAGCGCGCAGCTCAGGTCGCCTTTGCCATCGACGACCAGGACGTCGCCGGGCTGCGCAACCGCCATCGCGGCATGAATCGCCAGATTATCCCCCGGACGGACTTCCACGGTGATGGCTGGACCCGCAACGGACATGTGTGGGGCCAGCGGTTTGATGCGGCCATGAAGCGTACCGCGGCGACCGGCCACGTCGGCCAGAATAGCTGCCTGATACTCGGCAGCCCGACGAACGTCCTCGGCAGAAACGCGCTCGAACTGGCGATTAATCGGTTTTTTTTCAGTAACGGACATAAATGCCTCCATGTTGTTTTACTGAGTAAAATGCAGGTGTACAGAACAAAACAACTATAGCGGTGTTGCTTTCCTTTTAGCCAGACCCGAGGTGGCGTTTGTGATGTAAACACGAAGTGACTCACAAAATTTGAGGTACACTCACTGCCGGGCTAACAAGGAGATAATGATGGGGAATGAAGGCGTTGTAGCGGTTGAAAAAGCGCTGGCTTTACTGGATTGCTTCCGTCCTGGGGATGAGAGCCTGACGCTGACCGCGCTGGCACAGCTGTCGGGTTATCACAAAACCACGGTTTACCGCCTGATGAATTCTCTTGAACGGATGAATTACGTCGTCAGGCATGAAGACGGCAATTATGCGCTTGGCCCACGTCTGCTTTACCTCGGCAAGCTGTATGAACAATCTTTCCATCTTTCCCGGGTGGTTCAGCCAGAGCTTCAGGCCTTATCTCTGGCGTCTCAGGAGAGTGCCAGCTGGTATGTGCTGGAGGGTGGGCAGCGCCTTTGCCTGTTTCGCGCGGAAGCGTCGCACGGCCTGCGACACAGCAATCTTCCCGGCAGCCAGTTCCCGCTCGATAATTCGGCCATTAGTAAGGTCTTGCGCCATTGGGGGCTCAATGAAAGCCTGCCGGAGGGAGAAGCAGAACTCCCTTTCTATACGTCAGGCGCACGCGATCCCCACACTGCGGCGTTTGCGATGCCCGTCTTCGGCGTTCACGACAAGCTGGTTGCGGCGTTAGCCCTGACCGGCCCCATCTCACGGCTGACGGAAGATCGTCGTGAGAAGGAGATAGGGCCATTGATGAAGGCGGCGGCCAGCCGTCTGTCGCAGAAAATGGGAGCCAGTAAGCCCTTCTGTCAGCAGTTCTTTGGTGAAACGAGCGACGCGGCGGAAGAAAATCTTTAAACGCAGAAGCGGGACATTTGTCCCGCTTCTGTCATCACTAATGTGTGACCTGTTTTTCGTGTAGCTGAGCGTTGCGGGCCTGCCGTCCCATAATGAGCACCGCGATACCCCCGGCCAGGCAAAGCGCGGCTAGCGGAAGCATAGCCAGCGTGTAGCTGCCCGTTCTCTCGCTGATCATGCCGTAGGCATTTACCATTACCGCCCCGCCAATCAGGTTCGCGATGGCGCCAATCGCGGCCAGTCCCGCCGCTGCCGAGGAGCTGCTCATCCATCCGGATGCCAGCGCCCAGAAAGGTCCTTTCATAGAATACGCACCCGTCAGGATAATGCTCAGGATCACGATAGTGGCAAAGAGCGAGACGCTTACAAAGGCAGCGAACACGCCCGCAGCAATCATGAACAGCGTCAGCGCGGTATGCCAGCGGCGTTCGTTGGTGCGATCGGAATGTCGTCCCCAGACAATCATCAGAACCGATGCCAGGCCGTAAGGAATGGCGTTAAGCAGACCTGTCTCAAGATTATCGAGATGGAAGGATTTCAGCAGTTGAGGAGACCAGACGCTGATGGTGGTGCCCGCGGACGATGCGCCCGCGTAAATCAGCGCCATCAGCCAGATTTGGCGATGCTTCAGCAACTGCCACGTCGTCTGATGCCCAATGTTCTTTTGCTGGCTCCGCTCGGTTTCCAGCGTGGTTTCCAGCCACTTTTTCTGTTCATTGCTCAGCCATTTCGCCTGATGAGGGCGATCCCGGAGAATAAACCAGGCCGCAATACCCAGCAGCACCGCAGGTAAGCCTTCAATGATGAACAGCAGATGCCAGCCGCGAAGACCCAGCCAGCCATCCAGCGACAGTATCAACCCTGAAAGCGGGGAACCGATGAAGTTAGCGAGCGGGATGGCGACCATAAAGGACGCAATAATGCGCGCGCGGTAGCGGGCAGGGATCCACCAGGTCAGATACAGCACGACGCCCGGGAAGAAGCCTGCTTCCGCTGCCCCGAGAAGAAAACGGACGATATAGAGCGACGTGGTGTTTTGAACCAGCGCCATGCCCATGGAGACGATGCCCCAGCTGATCATAATGCGCGGGATCCACAGCCGGGCGCCGACTTTCTGCATGGCCAGATTACTGGGTACCTCAAACAAAAAATAGGCCACGAAGTAAAGGCTGCTGGCGAAGCCAAACGCCGCTTTGCTGAGGCCAAGGTCCTCATTCATCTGCAGCGAAGCCATGCCGATATTCCCGCGATCGATAATGGAGACCAGGTAACTGACAATCAGAAACGGGAGAATACGCCAGATCACCTTCCGCATCGTCTCTCTTTCTATGTCCTCGGTGGCGGTCGCGCCGTTACGTAAATGTTCTGTCATTGTATCCTCGCAGGGTGTGTTCTTGGTTTTATTAGGTACAACTTAGTTTTATTAAACAAAACCACTATAGCGACGGCGCGTTATTTTTATCCAGTTAATGGAAGGTTTAAATGATGTAAATAAGAGGTGACTCACAGATAGTGCGCTGCGGATATATTGTTTTCAGCTGCTAACCAGCCGCAAGCTGGTCGTGCCGGCAGAGAAATAATCACGCAACGCAATTATTGCACCAACTTTTCCTCTCCGTTCAACTAAGCTTCGACAAGATGCCCCGCCGCGCTCGCGGGGCCATACTCTCTTTGGTCAGAGCACGCATCATGCAGCTACTCAGTATTATTGTTTTGCTTACCCTAACCGTGGTGATTCATTCGCTGTGGATGTTTGGCGTTTTAAAATTCATTAAATTAGACGTCGATTCTGCGGTACGCATTGTTTTACGCAATGTCGGTATCGTGATCTCCATGATCTTCGCCCATCTCCTTGAGGCCGGACTGTTTGCCGCGTTTTATTTTGTCATCGACGCGTTTAATGACTGGAACACCAGCTTCTACTTTTCACTGGTGAGCTATGCGACGGTAGGGTACGGCGACGTCACGTTACCCCAGCACTGGCGGCTCATCGGCGGGGTGGAGGGGCTGGTGGGCGCGTTGATGGTGGGCTGGTCTGTAGCGGTTCTGGTGGCGGTGCTGCAGCGCTTGCGCGGAATGAGCGCCTAAACGGCAGATGCGCGATCCCCGCCTGGTAAGGTAAAGTACACCCCTCTTTACGTAGCCGACAGGGCTGCGGCTTTGAGGGTGAAAAGGCTGATTAACAGCCCACCCTTTTCTGTTCCTGGTTTACGCCAGTTTGCATGGTGTTGTGTTTTGTCTGCCAAAAGGGTTTTGTATGTCTGCTGCTCATCTCGGTTTCCCGACTGAAACCGTTGTTGTCTTTGTGGTGATGGCCGTTGGAGCGATGTTTATCGACCTCTTTATGCACCGTCACGATAAACCGATCTCGCTGAAAAGCGCGGCGATGTGGTCCGTTTTCTGGGTCATGATGGCGATGGCCTTCGCCGGGTTCCTGTACGTTCACCACGGCGCCGAGATGGCGAGCCTGTTCCTCACCGGCTACGCGCTGGAAGAGGTGCTTTCCGTCGATAACCTGTTCGTGATGATGGCGATCTTCGCCTGGTTCGGCGTGCCGGATAAGTACCGTCACCGCGTGCTCTACTGGGGCGTGCTGGGGGCGATAGTCTTCCGCGGTATTTTCGTGGCTATCGGCACCAGCCTGTTAAGCCTGGGGCCCTACGTCGAAGTGATTTTCGCGCTGGTCGTCGGCTGGACGGCGGTGATGATGCTCCGACGCAATGAAGAGAGTGACGAAGTGGAAGATTACTCGGGTCATCTCGCCTATCGTCTGGTGAAGCGCTTCTATCCGGTCTGGCCAAAAATCAGCAGCAATGCCTTTATTCTGACGCAGAAAGAGGTGGATGCGGAGCTTGAAAAGCCGGAAAACCAGGACGTGATGGTCGGACGCGTGAAGAAGGCGAAGCGCTATGCGACGCCGCTATTACTTTGCGTGGCCGTCGTCGAACTCTCTGACGTGATGTTCGCGTTTGACTCCGTGCCGGCCATTATTGCCGTGAGCCGCGAACCGCTGATTATCTACAGCGCCATGATGTTCGCCATTCTTGGCCTGCGTACGCTTTACTTCGTGCTGGAAGCGCTGAAGCAGTATCTGGTGCATCTCGAGAAGGCGGTGGTGCTTCTGCTGTTCTTCGTGGCGTTCAAGCTGGGGTTAAATGCCACCGATCACTTCTGGCATCACGGTTACAGCATTGGCGCCACGGCCAGCCTGTTTGTGGTATTGGGCGTGCTGGCGCTGGGAATTATTGCGAGCGTGATGTTCCCGGGAAAACGTGAGGCCTGATGCATCGTTTTTCTCCCTCTCCCTGTGGGAGAGGGCTGGGGTGAGGGCACCAGACCGCACCTAACCCTTAATCGGTGAATTCCGACGTTTGCGCGGGTGATGGAAGTGCCGCCAGTGCGGATCCTGCGCCGCCGCCAGCAGCTCGTGGTCGCCGCGGGTGTCTCCCCAGGCGCGCAGGTGATAGGCGTTGAGATCGCCATACACTTTTTCCAGCCTGGCCACCTTCTGGGCGCAGCGGCAGTTATTGCCCGTGATGCGCCCCGTCAGCTTGCCGTCTTTCACTTCCAGCTGCGTGCCAATCAGCTTAATGCCCAGTTTGTCAGCCCACGGCTGGAGCACCAACGCCGGGGATGCGGAACAGATGGTCACTTCCGCACCGGAATTCACCTCAGCCGCCACCGCCAGAACTCCTTCGGGACGCATCAGCTTGTTCCAGTATTTTTCGCAAAACGCTTCCGCCTGCTGTCGCAACCAGTGTTCATCCACGCCCGTCAGGAACGTTTTAATCAGCACTTCCTTCAGCTCATCGCGCGTCAGCTTGCGACGCACGCAGTGGAGCGTGGGCAGCGCCATGCGCACCAGGCGGCCCGCGAAGTAACGTTTACCGAAGGCAAAACGCAGGAAAGGAATAAAGCTGTCGTGGTGTGTTAACGTCCCGTCAAAGTCAAAGACAGAGAGCACGTTAGATTTTGCCACCGTCTCGTCGGCAATCATATTGGTCATAAATACGTCTTAGCTGAAATACACATTCTGCGGATCAGTTTACCTGCTTTAGCAGGACAGTCCTTATATCCCCACCATTTTTTTCTCGATCTTGCGATCTCAAAGTCAGTCTATTTTTGGCCTCGATAAGGATTGGCGAAAAAACGACCTGTCTATATTATCGCCACATCGCAAGATATTTAGGGGAACCCATTGAACCCCACAGGTAAGGAAAAACTCACTCACTACTTCTTTCTTGATATGACTCTTAGATCGCTTATTTCAATCCTCACGTTAAGTTTTGCTTCGTTTTCTGCGTTTAGCTTTCAACTTTCAGCGTCGATGGTCTCGATGAACAGTGAGCTGGCAGTTTCACCGGCGAAATCTGCGCTGGTGCATCAGGAAACAGGCCCGCTGCGCTCGCGTATTCTCGATCAATACCAGAAATGGAAAGGCACCCAGTACCGGTGGGGCGGAACCACGCATCGCGGGGTGGATTGCTCCGCGCTGATGCAGCACCTGTTTAGCGATGCGGCACACCTTAATTTACCCCGCACGACGCGCGAGCAAATTCATCGCGGCGTGCAGGTGGCGCAATATCGCCTGAGGCCCGGAGACCTGGTATTCTTCCAGACGGGTCCGAACCGCAAGCACGTTGGCGTTTATATTGGCGACAGCCAGTTTATTCATGCCTCAAGCAGCCAGGGCGTAACGGTTTCAACCCTGACGGATGATTACTGGCAAGCACACTATATTACCGCTCGTCGGGTCGCAGGCAGCGCGGCCTGACTGCATCAGATGATGTCATCCACGACGCCACCATCGACGCGCAGCGCCGCGCCCGAGGTGGCGGAGGCCTGGGTCGAACAGACATAAATCACCATATTGGCCACCTCTTCAACCGTGGCCGCGCGCTGGATAACCGAGCTGGGGCGGTTGGCCATCACAAACTCTTTCGCCAGCTGCTCCAGCGATTTGCCGGTTTTTTCGATTTCATCTTTCATCATCTCTGCGAAACCGTCAGACATCGTTGGCCCCGGCAAGACGCTGTTGACCGTCACGCCGCTTCCCGCCACGAACTTCGCCAGCCCGCGCGCCAGCGAGAGCTGCGCCGTTTTGGTCACGCCGTAGTGGATCATATCTGCCGGAATATTGCAGGCCGACTCGGAGGAGATAAACACCACACGTCCCCAGCCTTTCTGCACCATGCCCGGCAGAAGGGCGCGGGACAGACGCACGCCGGACATCACGTTGGTCTGCCAGTAACGCTCCCAGGTCTCATCGTCGGTGGCATAGAAATCCTGCGGACCGTAAATCCCGGCGTTGTTGACCAGAATATCGACGTTATTCGCCACCTTCAGCAGCGATTCTACCCCTTCCGCCGTGCTGAGATCGGCAATCGCGGCGCGCACCTGTACGCCTGGCACTACCTGCTGCAGCTGCTGAATGCCTCTATTCACCGATTCCGTGCTCCGGCCATTGACGATCACTTCCGCACCGCTTTCTGCCAAACCTCTGGCAATGGCGAATCCGATCCCGCCGGTTGAGGCGGTTACCAGCGCCACTTTCCCCGCAAAGTCGATTTTCATCATCTGCTCCTTATCGTTTTAACGTTCGGACCTTAAAGCGTAGCAGGTGAGGATGGCGGCTCCTGGCTAAAAAGGCGCAATAGCGTCTCAACCTGCTCATCAAGCGGGGCGAGAGAGCGCTTTATAATCAGGTGTAGCGGCGTTGCCCTGCGTGCGCCGTGGCTCAGCGGCAGGCGTTTCAGTACGCCCTGATCCAGCTGGGTCTGGATACGTTCCTCCGGCAGCCAGCCGTAGCCGACCTGAGAGACCACGGCCTCAATGGCGGCATCAATGGTGGAGAAGGTCCACGACTCGCCGGCCGCGCGCGCGGCGGGCTGGCTGTCCGCAATCTGGATAAGCGGCCACGGGCGTAGCATGTCGTCGTTAAGCGGCGCGTCGAGGTGAAAGAGGGGATGCTGATGATGGGCCACGGCAACAAAGTCGATATTCATCAGCCATTCGCCGAGCCCGGTAATATCCTGGCGGCGGGTTAAGACCATCACATCGGCTTCGTCGTTAATGGCATCGGCGCGGGTATTTTCCAGCACCTCGGTCAGACGTACCTGGGTCTGCGGATACTGCTGCTGGAACTCACGTAGAATAGCGAACAGGCGGCGGCGCGGGAAAATGGAGTCCACCACCAGATCCAGCCGCGTGCGCATTCCGTTGCGAAGGGTCGCTGCGCGCGTCTCAACGTACGAAAAGGCTTTCAGCAGCGGTTTAACCTGGTTGAGCAGCAGTTCTCCTGCCGGCGTTAACACCGCCCGTCGTCCTTCCGGCACCAGCAGCGCCACGCCGAGTCGCTCCTGCAGCAGCGACAGGTTATAGCTCACCGAGGACTGGCTGCGGTGGGTTTCTTCCGCGGCTTTGGCAAAGCTGCCCGCTTCCACCACTTTCGCCAGTAAAGACCATTGTTCCAGCGTCGTCTTGTGCATAATTTATCTAAATTTTGGATGAATTTGATTAAAACATAGCGTTATTCATTCATTTTTTGAAGGGGTACGATCGTCTCATCAAAACAAAGGAGACATCTTATGAACACCTTCGACAAACACGACTTAAGCGGCTTCGTTGGCAAACACCTTGTTTATACCTACGACAACGGCTGGAACTACGAGATTTACGTCAAAAATGAGACCACGCTTGATTACCGTATTCACAGCGGCCTGGTGGCAAACCGTTGGGTGAAAGATCAGCAGGCTTACATCGTGCGGGTAGGGGAGAGCATCTATAAAATTTCCTGGACCGAGCCAACCGGCACCGACGTCAGCCTGATTGTGAACCTGGGCGACAAACTGTTCCACGGCACCATCTTCTTCCCGCGCTGGGTCATGAACAACCCGGAAAAAACAGTCTGCTTCCAGAACGATCATATTCCGCTGATGAACAGCTATCGCGATGCGGGCCCGGCGTATCCAACCGAAGTGATTGATGAATTTGCCACAATCACCTTTGTACGCGACTGCGGTGCCAATAATGAAAGTGTGATCGCCTGCGCGGCCAGTGAATTACCGAAAAACTTTCCAGATAACCTGTAATAAGCGCGACAATTAACTAAAAAGAAAAGTTCCCGGCTATTTCATATTATTTTGAAATGGCCGGGATTTTTTTTGTTTGTTGATGTATGGTTTAAATCATCCCATTTCAAAATGTTGCGGAAGATCACATCAAAAATATTTAATATTAAATTAACTTGTTGTTTTTCAATTGGCTGCTAGTTGTCTTATAGCGTTGTAAACGCTGTCTTAATTTTTCCCTAAGGAAAGAGAGATACTTTGATATAAGTTTATGGTTCGTTGAAATAAACGGGCCAGCATTTGGTTAATATCAAAAACGTGCCATTTTGATTGCAAGGAAATTAATAATGAATGATTTTCTGCCTTTTTCGCGACCGTCGATGGGCGCTGAGGAAATTGCGGCGCTTCAGGACGTTTTGATGTCGGGCTGGATCACCACTGGGCCTAAGAATCAGGAACTCGAAGAGGCATTCTGTCAGCTTACCGGGAATCAACACGCAATTGCCGTCTGTTCCGCCACCGCGGGAATGCACCTCACGCTGATGGCGCTGGATATTGGCCCGGGCGATGAAGTCATTACCCCCTCCCAGACCTGGGTCTCCACGCTGAATATGATCGTACTGCTGGGCGCCACGCCGGTCATGATTGATGTGGATAAAGACACATTAATGGTGACGCCAGAAGCCATTGAAGCTGCCATTACCCCGCGTACCAAAGCCATTATTCCCGTTCACTATGCCGGCGCGCCGTGTGAAATCGACGCCATTCACGCCATTGGTGAACGTCACGGTATTCCGGTGATTGAAGATGCGGCCCATGCCGCCGGAACGTACTACAAAAACCGTCACGTTGGCTGGAAGGGAACGGCAATTTTCTCCTTCCACGCCATTAAAAACATGACCTGCGCGGAAGGCGGCCTGGTGGTCACCGATAATGCCCAGCTGGCACAGCGGATCCGCAGTCTGAAATTCCATGGCCTCGGCGTAGACGCCTATGATCGTCAGACGCACGGCCGCGCGCCGCAGGCGGAAGTGATCGCACCGGGCTATAAATACAACCTGGCGGACATCAACGCCGCGCTGGCGCTGGTGCAGTTAGGCAAACTGAAAGAGGCCAACAGGCGCCGCCAGGAAATCGCTGAACGCTACCTGCGGGAGCTTGCCGATACGCCGTTCCAGCCGCTCACCATCCCGTCATGGCCGCACGTGCACGCCTGGCACCTGTTTATTATTCGCGTTGATGAAGCGCGCTGCGGGATCTCACGCGACAACCTGATGGCGGCGCTGAAAGAGAAAGGCATCGGTACCGGCCTCCATTTCCGCGCGGCCCACACGCAAAAATACTACCGCGAGCGTTTTCCTGATGTATCGCTCCCGAATTCTGAATGGAATAGCGCGCGTATTTGTTCTCTCCCTCTTTTCCCGGACATGACTCATGACGACACAACCCGCGTCATTACCGCACTCCATCAGCTTGCAGGACATTGATATGTTCAGTGCACCGCCTGTACAAAAAGTTTCCGTGGTAATCCCGGTTTACAACGAGCAGGAGAGCCTGCCCGAACTGATCCGCCGTACAACGGCCGCCTGCGACACGATGGGCAAGGCCTACGAAATTCTGCTGGTGGATGATGGCAGTAGCGACAATTCCGCGCTGATGCTGACCGAAGCCGCACAGGCTGAAGGCAGCCACATTGTGGCCGTGCTGCTCAACCGTAACTACGGCCAGCACTCGGCAATTATGGCGGGGTTTAGCCACGTCACGGGCGATCTAATCATCACCCTGGACGCGGACCTGCAAAACCCGCCGGAAGAGATCCCGCGCCTGGTGGCCAAAGCCGACGAAGGCTATGACGTGGTCGGCACGGTACGTCAGAACCGCCAGGACAGCCTGTTCCGTAAGCTCGCCTCGCGTACCATCAACCGTCTGATCCAGCGCACGACCGGTAAAGCGATGGGCGATTACGGCTGCATGCTGCGCGCCTACCGCCGCCACATTGTCGACGCCATGCTGCATTGCCATGAGCGCAGCACCTTCATTCCGATTCTGGCGAATACCTTTGCCCGTAAGGCAACGGAAATCCCGGTCCTGCACGCCGAGCGCGAGCACGGGGAATCGAAGTACAGCTTTATGCGTCTCATCAACCTGATGTACGACCTCATCACCTGCCTGACCACCACGCCGCTGCGTCTGCTGAGCGTTTTCGGCAGCATCATCGCCGTGGCCGGTTTTGGGCTGTCCGTTCTGCTGGTGGTACTGCGACTGGTCTTTGGCCCGCAGTGGGCGGCGGAAGGGGTCTTCATGCTCTTTGCCGTGCTGTTTATGTTCATCGGCGCCCAGTTTGTCGGGATGGGGCTCCTCGGTGAATACATTGGCCGTATCTATAACGACGTTCGCGCACGTCCGCGCTACTTTATTCAACGTGTTGTCCGTCAGGAACACAAAGCATCTCAAGAGGAAATTCACCCATGAAAGCTGTTGTATTTGCCTATCACGATATGGGGTGCACGGGCACGCTGGCCCTGCTGGAAGCGGGCTATGACATTGCGGCAATCTTTACCCATCCGGACACGGCCGGAGAGAACAACTTTTTCGGCTCCGTGGCGCGTATCGCCGCCGAGCGTGGAATTCCGGTTTATGCGCCGGACGACGTCAACCACCCGCTGTGGGTGGAGCGCATTCGCGCCCTCGCGCCTGACGTCATCTTCTCGTTCTACTATCGCAACCTGATCTGCGACGAGATCTTAGGCCTGGCCGCAAAAGGCGCCTTTAATCTTCATGGTTCTCTGCTGCCCGCCTACCGTGGCCGCGCCCCGCTGAACTGGGTGCTGGTGAACGGTGAAACGGAAACGGGCGTGACGCTGCACCGCATGGTACGCCGTGCGGATGCGGGCGCTATCGTGGCACAGCAGAAGGTCGCTATTGATGCGGACGATACCGCGCTGCAGCTGCATCAAAAGCTGAACGCGACGGCACAGACGCTGCTGCGTGATGCGCTGCCGGGCATCCTTAACGGTAACTTCAGCGAAACCGCACAGGACGAGAGCAAGGCAAGCTGCTTTGGCCGCCGCGCGCCGGAAGATGGTCGTCTGGACTGGAATAAACCGGCCCGCCAGCTGCACAACCTGGTACGCGCCGTAACCGATCCGTGGCCGGGCGCCTACAGCTTTGCGGGCGTAAGCAAATTCATTGTCTGGAAATCCCGCGTGCGTGACGACATCCCGGCCGCTAAACCGGGCACCGTCGTCTCCGTCTCCCCGCTGATTGTGAGCTGCGGCGAGCAGGCGCTGGAGATCGTCACCGGACAAACCGACAACGGCCTGTACGTTCAGGGCACCCAGTTGGCGCAGTCTCTGGGCCTGGTGGCCGGGGCGCTGATCACCAGCGCGCCGGTTGTTGCCATCAAACGCCGCACCCGCGTGCTGATCCTCGGCGTGAACGGTTTTATCGGTAACCACCTGACCGAACGTCTGCTTAAGGACGATAACTACGAGATTTACGGTCTGGATATCGGCGCGGACGCGATCAGCCGCTTCCTGGACAACCCGCGCTTCCACTTCGTGGAAGGGGACATCAGCATCCACTCCGAGTGGATTGAATACCACATCAAAAAATGCGACGTGGTGCTGCCGCTGGTCGCCATTGCCACGCCAATCGAGTACACCCGTAACCCGCTTCGCGTTTTCGAGCTGGACTTCGAAGAGAACCTGAAGATCATCCGCGACTGCGTGAAATACGACAAGCGCATCATCTTCCCGTCCACCTCTGAAGTGTACGGCATGTGTACCGATAAGAACTTCGATGAAGACACCTCTAACCTGGTGGTCGGGCCGATCAACAAACAGCGCTGGATTTACTCCGTCTCCAAACAGCTGCTGGACCGCGTGATTTGGGCCTACGGTGAGAAAGAGGGCCTGCGCTTTACCCTGTTCCGTCCGTTCAACTGGATGGGGCCACGTCTGGATAACCTGAACGCGGCGCGTATCGGCAGCTCCCGTGCAATCACCCAGCTGATCCTGAACCTGGTGGAAGGCTCGCCAATCAAGCTTATCGAAGGCGGGAAACAGAAACGCTGCTTTACGGATATCAGCGACGGTATCGAAGCGCTGTTCCGCATCATCGAAAACAAAGATAACCGCTGCAACGGTGAAATCATTAACATCGGTAACCCGGACAACGAAGCGAGCATTCGCGAGCTGGCCGAGATGCTGCTGGCCAGCTTTGAGCGCCATCCTCTGCGCGATAAATTCCCGCCGTTTGCCGGTTTCCGCGAAGTGGAAAGCAGCAGCTACTATGGTAAGGGCTACCAGGACGTTGAGCACCGTAAGCCAAGCATTCGCAACGCGAAGCGCTGCCTTAACTGGACGCCGACGGTGAAGATGGAGCAGACCATTGATGAAACGCTCGATTTCTTCCTGCGCACCGTGGAGCTGTCGGAACAGGTCTCATGAAAAAAGTCGGTTTACGCATTGATGTCGACACCTTCAGGGGAACGCGTGACGGCGTACCCAAACTGCTGGAGCTGCTGAGCAAGCACGGCGTGCGCTCCAGCATTTTCTTCAGCGTGGGGCCTGACAACATGGGGCGCCATTTATGGCGTCTGATTAAACCGGCATTTCTGTTCAAAATGCTGCGCTCGCGCGCAGCATCCCTCTACGGCTGGGATATTTTGCTGGCAGGCACCGCCTGGCCCGGCAGACGCATCGGCGCGGGTAATGAAGCGGTTATCCGCGAGGCGGCGCAGCATCATGAGGTGGGTCTGCACGCCTGGGATCACCATGCCTGGCAAGCCTGGGCGGGCGTCTGGGATATCCCGCGCCTGTCCCGTGAGGTCGAGCGTGGAATGCTGGAGCTGGAGGCCATTATCGGTCAGCCCGTGCGCTGCTCCGCCGTGGCGGGATGGCGTGCGGATCAGCGCGTGGTGAAAGCTAAAGAGGCCTTCGCGTTTCGCTACAACAGCGATTGCCGCGGAAACGGGCCCTTTTTACCGCTGTTAGGCGAAAATCGCTACGGTACAGTGCAAATTCCGGTCACGCTTCCTACCTGGGATGAAGTGGTCGGGCGCGAGGTGAAAGCGAATGAGTTCAATCGCTACATTCTGGACCGCATTCATCGTGACGCCGGCACGCTGGTGTATACCATCCATGCCGAAGTGGAAGGGATTGCGTATCAGCATGATTTCGACGAACTGCTGACCATGGCCGCTCAGGAGGGCATCGAATTCTGCCCGTTGAGCGAGCTGCTGCCAGACGACCTCAGCACCCTGCCCGTAGGCAAAGTTGTCCGTAATGAAATGGCTGGCCGGGAAGGCTGGCTTGGCTATCAACAAACCGTGAGTCCGGCCCCATGAAAACAGCCCGTTATGGCTTAGCGCTTCTCGCACTGTTTATCGTTTACTACCTCATTCCGGTCGATATCCGCCTGCTCTGGCAGCCTGATGAAACGCGCTATGCGGAAATCAGCCGTGAAATGCTGGCCTCCGGAGACTGGGTAGTCCCGCATTTTCTGGGGCTGCGTTACTTTGAAAAGCCGATTGCCGGCTACTGGATCAACAGCATCGGACAGATGCTGTTCGGGCACACGAACCTCGCCGTGCGCGCCGGGTCTATCTTCTCTACCGGCTTAGCCGCGCTGCTGGTCATCTGGATGGCCTGGCGTCTCTGGCGGGATAAGCGCACAGCCATTTTCTCCGGTCTTATCTTCCTGACCCTGTTCCTGGTGTATGGCATCGGCACGTATGCGGTACTGGATCCTATCATCACCCTGTGGCTGGTGGCGGCGATGTGCAGCTTCTGGCTGGCATCACAGGCGCAAACCGTTGCCGGAAAAGCGGGTGGCTATGTGCTGCTTGGGCTGGCCTGCGGGATGGGGGTGATGACCAAAGGCTTCCTGGCGCTGGCGGTACCGGTGATTGGCGTGCTGCCGTGGGCAATCGCCCAGAAGCGCTGGAAAGAGGTGCTGATTTTTGGCTGGCTCGCGATCCTGAGCTGCGTGCTGATTGTTCTGCCATGGGGGCTGGCCATTGCGCAGAGAGAGCCTGACTTCTGGCGTTACTTCTTCTGGGTGGAGCATATTCAGCGTTTCGCCCAGAGCGACGCGCAGCACAAAGCCCCGTTCTGGTACTACGTGCCGTTCCTGATCGCGGGTAGCCTGCCGTGGCTGGCGCTGCTGCCCGGCGCGTTTCGTCTCGGCTGGAATGACCGACAAAACGCGGGCGGTGGGTTCTATCTGCTGGGATGGGTGGTGATGCCGCTGCTGTTCTTCAGCATCGCCAAAGGCAAGCTGCCGACCTACATCCTGCCGTGCTTTGCCCCGCTGGCGATCCTGATGGCGCGCTATGCCTGCCTCGCGGCGGAGAAAGGCGCCAGAGCGTTGCGCATTAACGGCGGAATTAACCTGGCGTTTGGCGTTATCGGCGTGGTGGCCGCGCTGGTGGTCTCCCCGTGGGGACTGTCTAAGCATCCGGTCTGGACCTCGGTCGAACTGTATAAAGTGTTCTGCGCGGTGGTCGCGTTCCTCATCTGGGCCGCGGTAGGCTGGTTTACGTTCCGGCAGAGCCAGCAGCGCTGGTGGCTGGCGGCTCTGTGTCCAGCAGGCCTGGCGCTGCTGATTGGTTTTGCTATTCCTAACCTGGTGGTGGATTCCAAACAGCCGCAGTCGCTGGTCGATACCGTGCGCGAGCCGCTGCAGGAGAGCCGATTCGTGCTCGCCAATAACGTAGGCGTGGCGGCTGGCCTTGCGTGGGAGCTGAAGCGCAATGACATCACGCTGTTTGGTCAGAGCGGCGAACTGCGCTACGGGCTGGATTATCCCGATGTGAAAGATCGTTTTGTCAGTGAAGACGACTTCGCGCAGTGGCTGGCAACGCATCGTCAGCAGGGGCGCGTGTCGCTGGTCATGCTGCTCTCAAAACGCGACGATATTTCACGGGCGAATTTACCGCAGCCGGACAATCTCTATATCCAGGGGCGTCTGGCCTTGCTGGAGTACCTGCCGAAGTGATGACCTGGATCTGGCTGATACTGGCAAGCCTGCTCAGCTGCGCTGGGCAGCTGTGCCAGAAACAGGCCACCCGTCCGGCGAAAGCCGGGCGGCGCGGGACGCACATCGCGCTGTGGCTTGGTCTGGCACTGCTGGCGCTGGGCAGCGGGATGCTGGTCTGGCTGGTGGTGCTGCAACGCCTGCCTGTCGGCATCGCGTACCCTATGCTGAGCCTCAATTTTGTCTGGGTGACGCTGGCGGCGAAGGTATTCTGGCGTGAAAACGTCGCGTCGCATCACTGGCTGGGGGTGGGGTTCATCATCATGGGGATTGTTATCCTGGGAGGGAGCCTGTGAAAGGGACTTTCTGGGCCTTATGCAGCGTGCTGTTAGTCAGCGCAGCGCAGCTGTTGCTGCGCGATGCCATGCAGGCACTGCCGCCGGTCAGCGATGTTCTGGCGCTTATTTCCGCGCTGTGGCACTTCTCATCCGGCACGGGGGCGCTGCTGCTGGGGTTGATGGGGTATGTGGCCTCCATGGGCTGCTGGTATCTGGCGCTGCATCGTATGGCGCTCAGCAAAGCGTATGCCTTGCTGAGTCTTAGCTACATCCTGGTGTGGGCCGCGGCGATCCTGCTGCCCGGCTGGGGAGAACGCTTCTCCTGGCACGGGCTGGTGGGCGTCGGGTTTATTATTCTGGGTGTGTTAGTGATTTTTCTGCCCCGAACGTCCCGACGTGAATAATCGACTCGGTGGTCAGGGTGTAAGGGGTCGATGTACAGACGGCAAGGCTCAGCGAACCGACCTGTAGCTGGCTGACCGCGTGCGTCTGCGCCGTGCTGTCGATGCTGACAATCTGCCAGGCGCTGCCGCCGCGCTGCTTTATGATCGCCTCTTTTCGCGTCCAGATACGCCAGAAGGCGGCAAGCCGTTCCTCTGGCGCCTCGCGCTCAAGCTCATCATGCTCCGTCATGCTGAAGACCGCATTCGCCAGCGCCTGCCAGTTTTTCCTGGGACGAATCACTTCGATATCACAGCCGACTTCGCCTTCATCGCTCATCAGCAGGGCGATATCGTCACCGCTGTGGCTCAGGTTAAACCACAGCGGATGACCCTTCGCAAAGGCCGGTTTCCCCTGCTCGCCGTAAATAATGTCGGGGAGTGGGTGAGGGGATAACGTTCTCGCGAGCAGCGTCCTCCCGGCCAGCCAGGAGGCCTGTTGGGCACCCTGAGGTGCCCTGTCTGCGAGCGTTGACGCCAGCGGGTCCGCGCAAAGGGTGGAGATTTTTCCCAGTACAAACTGGTACATAGTTACGCCCAGCGTTTAATGATAATCGAGGTGTTGATGCCGCCAAACGCGAAGTTATTGCTCTGCAAATACTCGCAGTCAATCTGACGGGCTTCTCCCATAATATAATCTAAAGCACCGCATTGCTCATCCGGCTGCGTTAAATTGAGCGTCGGGGCAAACCAGCCTTCACGCATCATCTGCAGGCTCATCCACGCTTCCAGCGCGCCACAGGCCCCAAGCGTATGGCCAAAATAGCTCTTCAGCGAGGAAACCGGCACGTTATCACCGTAGATAGCGGCAGTGGCCTGGCTTTCGGCGATATCGCCGCGATCGGTGGCGGTACCGTGCGCGGAAATATACCCCATATCCCGGGCGCTTAATCCCGCCATGGCCAGCGACTGCTCCATGCAAATCTGCATGGTGTCACGCTGAGGCTGGGTGATATGGGCCGCGTCACAGTTGGTGGCAAAGCCCACGATCTCGCCATAGATTGTGGCCCCGCGCGCTCTGGCGTGCTCCAGTTCTTCTAGAATCAGGGTGCCAGCGCCTTCCCCAATGACCAGACCATCGCGCTGCGTATCGAACGGTGAAGGGGTGGTTTTGGGTTCGTCGTTACGCTGGCTGGTGGCAAACAGCGTGTCAAACACCGCTGCTTCAGACGGACACAGCTCCTCCGCGCCACCCGCGACCATCACGGTCTGATACCCGTGGCGAATCGCCTCCCAGGCATAGCCAATCGCCTGGCTGCCGGAGGTACACGCGCTCGACGTCGGGATCACGCGGCCGCGCAATCCAAAGAACAGACCGGTATTCACCGCGGTCGTGTGCGGCATCATCTGGACGTAGGTTGTCCCGGTGATGTTATTGGTGTGCTTTTCGGTAAGCATGGTGGCGAATTCGCTGACCGGGCCGGTGCTGCCTGTCGAAGAACCGTAGGCGATACCCGTTTGACCATTGGTGAGCACCGCTTCGCCAATCAGCCCCGCCTGCTCCAGCGCCAGCTCGGTGGCGCGGGTCGACATCAGCGACACCCGGCCCATGGCGCGAATACGCTTGCGGGTATAGTGTTCCGGCAGCGTGAAATCATCGATCGGCGCGCCCAGCAGGGTATGCAGGCCATCATAGACCTGCCATTCCGGCATTTTACGCACCGCGTTTTCATACGCCAGCAGCCTGCTGGACACGGATTGCCAGTTTTCGCCAAAGGCGGTCACGCCGCCCATGCCCGTAATCACCACGCGACGCGTCATAGCATTCCTCCGTTAATGGAAATGACCTGGCGGGTAACGTAGCCCGCAATATCCGACATCAGATAGCTTGCCAGCCCGGCGACTTCTTCAGCCTGGCCCATACGTTTCATTGGGATGATGGACATCGCTTCCTTCAGCGCGGCTTCTTCCATCTCAATCATGCCGGTATCAATCAGCCCCGGGGCAATGCAATTCACGGTGATTTTGCGTTTTGCCAGCTCAATCGCCAGCGCTTTGGTGGCGCCGATAATGCCCGCTTTTGCCGCGCTGTAGTTCACCTGCCCGCGGTTACCCATCACGCCGGACACGGACGATAAGGTGATAATGCGTCCTCCTTTACGGGTGCCAATCATCGGCATAATGCAGGGGTGAATGACGTTATAAAAACTGTCGAGATTGGTGTGGATCACGCTGTCCCAGTCGTCTTCGCTCAGCGCCGGAAAGGCGCCGTCGCGGGTAATTCCGGCGT
The DNA here is from genome assembly GCF_058354585.1 of Enterobacter sp. Taxon_8. Classification (NCBI taxonomy): domain Bacteria; kingdom Pseudomonadati; phylum Pseudomonadota; class Gammaproteobacteria; order Enterobacterales; family Enterobacteriaceae; genus Enterobacter; species Enterobacter sp. Taxon_8. Next base: position 308,554 of record NZ_CM177989.1, read on the forward strand.
TGCTGACAACGCCATACCATGCGCCATGGGTTTCAATCTCCTGCTCCAGCACCTCGCGGCACTGTTCGCGGTTGCCCACATCAAAGGCGAGTAGACGACCGTTCCCACCCGCCTGCGTGATGGCGTCCAGCGTCTCCTGCGCGCCTGCGGCATCACGATGGTAATGCACGCCTACGGTAAACCCGTCGGCGGCAAGCTGGCGGGCAATGGCGCGCCCTATGCCTTTGCTGGCCCCTGTGACCAGTACGGAACGACTCATGCGTTAGATCCCTGATTAAATAGCGATGTTAATTCTTCTGCGCTCGGCTGGAAGGTATTGACCCGGCCCGTGGCTAGCGTCTCTTCATTAGCGGAAATTGCGCATTCAAAACTGCCGAAGCGTTCGTCCTGCATCAGCAGCTTAACGGTAATGTCCAGCGTCAGGCCTGCGGCGAAATGCCCGCTGGCGCAGACCAGCTCACGCGCGCCGAGCACCATGCCCAGCGCGATATGTTCCTGCCCCTGCTGCTGACGATGCCAGCCTGACCAGGCGCCAACGGTCTGCGCCATTAGCTCAAGCGCGTACCAGCCCGGCAGGTCGCCATCGGCATTGAGAAACGGCGCCAGCACGCTTCGCCCGTTGACTGCCACGCGGCAGACCGCCATCTCGTCCGTAACTTTCTCTACGGACCCCAGCAGCATCATCGGCGCCTCGTGCGGCAGATAGGCTTCGGGTGATAAGTAGCTCATGAGGCTCTCCCCAGCAGAATGCTGGCGTTGTTGCCGCCAAACGCGAACGAGTTAGACAGAATAACCGGCTTTTTCAGCGCGATGTGCCGGTGCAGCAGGCCGCACGGCGCCAGCGTGTCGTCGGGCGCGTAGCGGGCGAAGTCCTGCGGCGGCAACGGTAGATCGCGCGAAAGAATCAGCCAGCTCAGGGCCGCTTCGGTAATACCGGCAGCGCCCAGCGTATGGCCGGTAAGGTGTTTGGTTGAGCTGCACGGCACGCTTTCCCCGAAGAGATCGTGTACCACCTGCGATTCAATCTGATCGTTAAGCGGCGTGGCCGTGCCGTGCAGGTTGATGTAGCCGATATCCTCCGGCTGCATGCCCGCTTCGTTAAGCGCCTGAGTAATCGCCCTTATCGCTCCTTCGCCCTGCGGATGCGGGGCGGAAATATGGTACGCATCGCTGGATTCACCCGTCCCGAGCAGCGCCACGTCGGCGGGCTCGCGGCTCAATACCATCAGCGCGGCGGCTTCTCCGATGGTGATCCCCTTGCGGTCGCGACCAAACGGTTCGCAGAGCGTAGGGGAGAAGGATTCAAGGCTATTAAAGCCGTTGACGGGCATCCGGCTCAGGGTATCTGCTCCGCCGACGATGGCGATGTCAACCAGCCCGGCTTCGATCAGACGTTTGCCGCCGATCATCGCCCGCGCGCTGGAAGAGCAGGCTGTTGAAATCGTATAGGCCGGGCCTTCGAGCTGAAGCCAGCTGGCGAGGAAGCGGGACGGATCGCCAAGCTCCTGCTGCGGATACTGCCAGCGCGTGCTTGCTTCGCCATGGGTCATGCGCTGTACGTGCTCATCGCCTTCATCCAGCCCGGAGGTGCTGGTCCCCAGCACCACGGCCACGCGATCGCGACCGACGCGGGCGATAGCCTCGTCGACGGCTGGCTGAATCTGCGCCAGCGCGGCCAGCAGCAGCTGGTTATTGCGGGTGCGGTGTGCGGAGAAGGTGTCCGGGATGGGCGGCAATTCGCCTTCCACGCCGCCCAGAACGGCTTCGGGTGAGTCCTGCAACCAGCCGGTCCGGGCGTGCATACCCGGCGCCACGCCTGCCACCAGGTTCGCGGCAATCATATCAGGCGAGTTGCCCAGCGCGTTGACCATGCCAACAGCGGAAATATAAATCATCTCAGTCACCCAGATATTGAATGGTGATGTGGTATTTGAATACGTGTTGCTCGATGCTGATCGGCTCGCGTTTGCCTTTACGCTGCAGGTAGACAATCTCCGTCACCAGCTTGCCGCTGGCGTTACGCAGCTCGCGTCGATCGCCATTGTCCGTTAGCGTCCAGCCCTTCGGCAACTGCGGCTGCCAGGCGCTAATTGGCCAGTGGCTTAGCATCACGTCCGCCAGCACCTGGCTTGCGGGCGGCAGCTGCGGCACAACGATCGACTGTTCGGTATGAATACCGGTCTCATCGTACGTCGCCAGGAACAGACGAATGCCCACGGAAGAGAGCCCGGCCAGCGTCACCTTATGCGCATCCGCGTTGAGCATCACCAGCAGAGATTGCGTTTGTCCGTTAAAGCTGCCGGTCAGCAGCTGCTGGGAGCTTACCGCCGGGCTGATGCCGGGCGGCGGGAGCGTCACTCTGGTTCCCGGCTGGAGCCAGGCCTGAGGCCGCGTCTCTTTGGTATCGGTCGAATGGCTGCAGCCCGCCAGCAGCAGCGCTGCGGTTAGCGCGACGGCGCGATAAAAAGCGTTCATTTACGTTTTCTCTCTTTCTTATCCGGCATCGCCAGCGGCGCCAGCAGGAAGGCGGTAAAAATACCGCTCACCAGCACGATACCAAAGCTGCTGATGGCCTGGGTGGCGCTAAAGACGAGCATGCCCAGCGTCAGCAGCGTGGTCATCATGGCCAGCGTAATCGCCAGCATTGAGGTCAGCGGCGTACCGCGCGGGTTGCTGAAAAACAGCGTGTAGTTAATGCCAATGCCGAGCACCAGTACCAGCGCCAGAAGTGAAAACAGATTCACCGGGTGGCCCGTTGCGGCCAGGACCGACAGCCCGCAGGTCAGCGACAGCAGGGACGGCACCAGGCTTATCAGCCCTTTACGCCAGCCGAGGCGCAGCATAGCCCCGCAGGCAATCACCGCCAGCGCCGCAAACAGTAGCCCCGTCAGCAGCGTGCGATAGAGGGAAAACAGGCTGTCAAAGCTGGCTTTGCGATCGACCCAGACGACGCCGTCATGGCGCGCGGCCAGCTCACCGAGGTAAGCGCTGTTTTTCGCACCGTCCACCGGCACGAGCACGCCGCTTTCCCCGTCTGGCAGGGTCAGCCAGAGCAGACGCCAGCCTTCGCTCGCCGGGCTTTTAAGCCACGCGTCCACGCTGACCGGCATGGCGTCGAGATTCGGGGAGACGGCGTTGAGCCCGGCGTTTTTCAGCACGTTCATTACCGCAGGCGCGGCGTTCTGTAGAAGCGTAAGATCGCTTTTCTGGCGGGCCAGCGAGTTCAGCGGCAGGGTGCGCCAGCGGGCAATTTCTCCCGCTTTTTGCGCCTCCGCCAGCGCCGGGGTAAAGGCTTCCAGCCGCTCCAGCGTTTGCTGAGGCGAGGCGCCGTGAACCACAAACCATTTCTGATCGACGCTCTGTCCGGTCAGGGCGGTAATGGCCTTCTCCTGCGCCAGAATATCTTTCGGCAGCGCCTGCAGCTGGGCGATGTCGTCGTCCACCCTCAGCGTACTCATCCCCACGGCGGAGAGCAGCGCCAGCGCGACGGGCAAACCAACGGACAATTTTTTACTGCGCCGCCAGGCGGCCAGCCAGCGCAGCATCAGGACCATAAATGGAACCGGGCGCACCGGTAACCCGCGGCACAGCCACGGATGCCAGAAAATCACCGTCAGGCAGGAGGCGCTCAGCCCCACGGCGGCGAACACCGCCATCTGGCGGATCCCGGGGAAGGGGGCCAGCATCATAATCAGGTAGGCGGCGACCGTCGTCAGCAGCGCCATCAGCAGCGCATTGCGAACTTTGTCCAGGCTTTGCCAGGGGGAAAGCTCCGCGCCGTGCACCATCCGTTCGGTCAGGTAGTAGAGCGTGTAGTCGGCTGAAATACCGATGATGCTCATGCTCATCACCAGCGTCATCAGATGCAGCTCGCCAAAGAGCAGCAGCGTCACCACCGTGCCCGCCAGCGCGCCGATGGCAATCGAGAGCACGCTCAGCAGCAGCGGACGCAAAGAGCGGAACACCGCCACGATGAGCAGGAACACGCCAAGCAGGGTGGCGATGCCCAGCGTTGAGACGTCGCGTTTGGCCTGCTGGCTGGCGTAATCGCTGTAAAACACGGTTCCGCGGGAAAGCAGCTGTGCCTGCGGGTAACGGGCTTTGAGCGTCTCCTGCAGCGCGTTAAGCGTCGTCACGAGCCGGTGGGTCTGCTGCATATCAAACGACGAGCCCGCCAGTTCACCGTGAAGCAGATACCAGTAGTTTCCCGCCTCATCTTTTGTGACCAGCCAGCCGTCCATCAGCCGCAGCTTCTGGCCGTTTTGCGCCAGAGCGAGCTGGGAGCCGCGCATCAGCATCAGGGGATCGTTTTGCAGCTCTTTGCCGCTGACGCCGGAAAAGGCCGAATAGAGCTGAGATAAAATCCACTGCGCCTGTGCTTCTCCGCCGTTTTGCAGGCGGGCGCGGGTGGCGGGATCGATCAGGCCATTTCGGTGCTGCCAGAAGAACTCTCCCCAGGCCTTTTGCCCTGCGGCGTCCATCGGGCCTTTGACCTCGCTAAGCGAATCAGTGCTTTGCAGCAGCGCCAGCCACTGCTGCGCCACGCGCGGATCGGGCTCTTTGCCGGGGCTGACCAGCCAGACCAGCTGGCGGTCGAGACGCTGCATAAACCCGTCGTTGAGCGCCGGCGGGATCGCCCCCAGCGTCTGTTTCGGCAGCATGGCCAGCACGCTGCTGTTCAGACGCGCGCCGGGCAGCAGCGACATCAGCACGCCCAGCAGAATCAGGCATAGCGTGGCCCACAGCAGCGCCGGGCCCAGGGATTTACGGTGCGGCAAAGCGTTGGCGTTCGTCATCGGTCAGGCTGGCGGGCGTCAGTTGGTGGCGTGAAAGGGCGATATCGGTACGGTCGCCCTGTTTGTCGTTGAGTCGAATCGTCTCCAGATAGGTCGCGCCGCCCAGATCGAGGGTGGCGAAAATCTTGTCCAGCGGCGTCGTTTTTGGCGTAAGCACCAGCGACCAGCGGCCCGCTCCCAGGTCTTTAAAATCGATGCGGAAGTTCTCTTCCAGCACCTTGCGGTCGGCCTGGAACAGGGCGCGCAGAAGATGATTGAACTGGAACATCTGCGGATTATTGTCGGCAGTGATGGTCTGCGGCGGCTGGCCGTTGATTGCCTGAACCATCCGCTTGTCGTCCAGCAGCAGCGTCATCGGAAAAGGCGCTTTTTGATCCCACAGCAGGCCGCTGTCGCGGGCGATCAGCATTTCGCCCTGCGAGCGCAGCGGCTGCGGCATATCTTTTATCGTGCGAACCTGTTCGAAGTGCGCGCGCACCACGGGCTGCTCGGTGAAGCGCTGCTGCAGTTCATCCAGCGTCACGGCGCTTACCAGCGGGCTGAGGATTAGCGCCAGTAAAGGCAACCATTTCATGGCGTTACTCCCATACGTTCAAACAGTATTGCCGGGCTCACAAAGCACATTTCGCGGGTGGCTTCTTCCACCGCCACCTGGATGGTGTAACCGGTGGTCGTGCGTTTGCCGGTCTGCGCATCGAAAATTTGATAGGCAATGCGCAGGCGGTTTTCATACTCTTCAACGTGCGCGCGGACGCGAATACGCTGCTCAAAGGTCACCGCATCGCGGTATTTCACCCGCGTGTCGACGACGGGCCAGACGTAGCCGGAGGCCTTCATCTGGCGATAGCCATAGTCAAACTGATTGAGCAGCGCCTCGCGGGCGATCTCAAAGTAGCGGAAATAGTTACCGTGCCAGACCACGCCCATCATATCGACGTCGTGGAACGGAACGGTGATCTCGACTTCAGTCGTAAAGCGGGGATCGGTCAGCACCCTTTACTCCTTTTCACTGGACTCTGGCAGATGCCAGAAATCGAAAAAATTAAACCAGTCGAGCGGCGACATGAGGGCGTAATGCTCCAGCCGCTGCGCGTAGCGATCGACGGTATCCTGCAGCGCCTGCTGGCGTTCACCGCGCGGCAGGTGCAGCGGATCTGCAAACGGTTCACAGTGCAGGACGAGCTTACCCTGCTGGCGCAGGGCAAAAATCAGCACCACAGGGCAGCGCAGGATGGAGGCCAGGATAAACGGCCCCTGTGGGAACGGCGCTGGCTGCCCCATAAACGTACTCCAGATCACCCGCCACTCGCCGCCACGCTGCGGATTCACCGCGATGCGATCGCCCACAATCGCGACCCATTCTCCCCGCTCAAGCTTCTCTTTGATGGCGATCGCGGTGTCCGGGCCGATGTCGGTGACCGACATCAAATTCACGCTGGCCTCGGGCGCCATTTCGCTCATGATCTGCTTAAAGCGCTGGGCGTTCTCGCTGAAGACCAGGGCGGTGATAATTTTGCTGCCGTCCAGCTGGGCCAGGGCCCGGCAGGCTTCTACGTCGCCAAGATGCGAGGCCAGCAGCAGCTTGCCCTGCGGCGCCGCTATATTAAGCGTTTCGCTCGCGCCGGCGGCAAAGACCACGTCGCGATCAAACTTCAGCTCGCCGCGCCAGCTGGCGACCTTATCCAGCATCGCGTTGCCGAAGCGCATAAAATGGAAAAAGCTGTTGAGCCGCGGGGGAACGGGCATGTTCCGCTTATGCAGTTCTTGCTTGACCCTTCCAATCCACTGCCGCGAGGCCTGCCGTGCAGGACGTGCTATAAGCCAGTACACGCCGATCACCGGCCACAGCAGCACGGTAAAGGCCCGCCGACCCAGCAGTTTCCAGACGCGCAGCATCAGGCGCATCCCCCACAGACCCTTGACCTCGTCCTGCTGCGCCCAGTGCTGGCGGCGTCGACGGAAAAGCAGGCCGGGCATGCGGGGCAGCATGCCGAAGAAGAGTCGGGTATGCATCAGGGAGATCCGCACGTTATCTTTTAACGCATCGAAGTGGGACAAGCCGTCCTGCGGGTAGGTGACACGGGTGGGCAAAAAGACGCTGGTGTTGCCCTGCCAGTAAAGACGGACCATCACTTCGGTGTCAAAGTCCATCCGTTTACCGAGCGTTTCACGCGCTGCCAGCCGCAGCGTGGGCGAGACCGGGTAGACCCGAAAGCCGCACATGCTGTCTTTAAGCTGCAGGGATAAGGTCTCAATCCAGACCCAGACGTGGGTTATCCAGCGCCCGTAGAGTCGCGAGCGCGGAATGGAATCATCGTAAATGGGCTGGCCGGAAATCAGCGCGTCCGGGTGGCGCTCCGCCAGCGCCAGCAGTTTGGGGATATCTTCGATGGCGTGTTGGCCGTCCGCGTCCACCTGCACGGCGTGGGTATAGCCCGCGTGCGCGCACTCTTCCAGCCCCCTGATGACCGCGGCACCTTTTCCGGCGTTTTGCGCCAGACGGACCAGCGTCATCTGCGGCTGCTCAGCCGCCAGGCGCTCAAGCTCCTGACGGGTGACTGCGTCGCTGCCGTCATCCACCACCAGGCACGGCAGGCCGAACGGCGCGAGACGTGAGAGCACGCTGGCGATCATGGCGCCGTGGTTGTAGCACGGGATCAGCACGCAGGGGCGGAAGGTTACTGACATAGCCGAATTTTCCCGCTGCTGGCGGTATGGCGCTCAGCCCCTGCGTGACGCTGGTAGCTGAAGGTCAGCATCTGACGTTCAGCATGCCACTCAAGCATCAGCGTCACCGTGGTTTCCGGCAGCAGAGGTGCCTGGAACTTCACGTTTTGAATGCTGTGAAAGCGGTAGCCCGGTGCCAGTAACGTCGTGGCGTAGTGCATCACCCAGTCAAGCTGCGCAACGCCGGGCAGCAGCGGCTGTACGGCAAAATGGCCCTGAAACCAGAACAGCGCCGCGTCGAGATGCAAAACGATCTCCAGCTTCTCCGGCTGTGTCTGGTGGCGCTCAATTTCATGAATTTTCATGAAATAACTCCTCTAACTGCGCATAGACACGCTTGTTCATACTGTTTACCGGCATTTCATCGACAATACGCCAGTAGCGTGGAACGGCGACCGGCTCAAGCCACGGCAGCAGGGCGCGACGCCAGGCGAACTCCTGCGCTTTTTTATCCTGCATATAGCCGCGCTGACGAACCGCTTCGTCCAGGACCAGCAGGGCGCCAATACCCTGACGGCCCCCGCGCGTGACCGGCAGGGCCGCCGCTTCGCAAATGCCGTCGAGCTCCAGCAGGCGACGTTCGATCTCGTTAAGCGAGATGCGCTTTTCTTCAATTTTGACCACCCGCCCGCGACGCCCGGCGATGCTGAAAAGCCCCTCGCTGTCGAAGTGGAGGATATCGTCCAGCTGGAGTCCTTCAGCCTCGTGGATCAGTGGCGACGTGACGCGACAGGCGTCATCTTCCTGATGGAAGATAACGCCGGGGAACGCGAGCCACGGCACGTTATCCTGCTGGCGATGGCGCCAGGCGAGGATCCCGGTTTCGGTGCTGCCATAAATTTCATCCGGCCAGATGTTAAGCCAGCCAGCGGTGGTGGATACGTCGCACCAGGGCAGCATTCCGCCTGCTGAAATCAGCATTCTGACGGGCGGCGCGGGAAGCTCCGTATCCAGGCGCTTCAGGAACGCCGGGCTGCTGATGAACAGGTAATGCCTGTCATGAGGAAGGGCGGCCAGTTGTTCTGCGTAATAGAGCATCGCGGCATGCAGCGGCAGGCCCAGCGCCATCGGCAAGACGATACGGAATGTCAGGCCATACAGGTGTTGCGGTACGACCGAGGCCACAATGCTGCATCCGGCCAGACGCTCACCAAAGCGGTTAGCCAGCAGGCGGGCTTCGCGATCCAGACTGACGATGTGCTTAACCACCCGGCGCGGGGTGCCCGTGGAGCCGGAGGTGAACAGTTCAACAAAGCGGCTTTCGTCAATGTCCGGCAGGGGCGTCCAGTGGCGAGCAGTCTGATGGCTGGAGGCCACCACAATCAGCTTGCCATGGAAATCGAGAGTCCTGTCGCTCAGGACGCCGCTAAACAACGACTGCTGTTCTTCAAGCTGCGAGACGCGGCTATGGCCGGGAATGACTGGCGTTTTACCGGCATGCAGCGAGGCCAGCAGCGCAACGATAAACAGATAGCTGTTTTCAAAGCACAGCGCCCAGCGCTCGCCTTCCTGCTGACGCAGGGTGTCAACCAGCAAGGTCACGTCGTGGCGCAGCTGGCCCAGCGTCCAGGTACGATCGTCAAGCCAGGCAACGGGCATGTCGTCAGGGCGCGGGGCGTTCAACCACTGGCCCAGCGGAAGGGGGTTAGTCATTGTGCATCTCTTTTTTTATCACCCGCTGGCGGACCAGCCACTCGGTCGCCATCAGCGTTCCCATCAGGATATAAGCCACCATACCGTTCCACAGCGTCCACAGATGCAGGTCGCCGTGGAGAACGGTGAACAGCGCCATCGCGCCGTTTCCGATGAAAAAGCCGCACCAGACGAGGGTCACCCTGCGGGTATAGCGCACGCCCTCCGGGGGCAAATCCGGCTCGCGCAAGCGCGCCAGCCGTTCGACCAGCGGCATCGCGGTCCACAGCGAACCGCCAAACACGACCAGCATCACAAGGTTGACGACCACCGGGTAGAACAGCAGCCACTGGTGGGTTTTCAGCAGGTAGCTTGCCGCGCAGAGCGCAATGCCCGCGAGCGCCACGCACTGCACCACATACCGCATCGGGCCACGGTTCCGCTGTGCCTGACGCAGCCGCAGCAGCAACATCAGCGCCATCACCGGTAACAGCCACTGCAGGCTGTTGTGCGTCAGCCCAAATCCAATCAGAAAAGGCCACGCCAGCAGCATCAGACCCGTCAGCAGTGGGATGAGCGGGAACGTCCGTCCACCACGCACGACGTCTTACTCTTCGCGCAGAAGCTGTTCGACGGCGTCTACCACATCCTGAACGGTACGAACCGATTTGAAGGTTTCCGGCTTGATTTTCTTACCGGTTTTCTTCTGCAGATGAACGATCATGTCCACCGCGTCAATGCTGTCCAGCTCCAGGTCTTCATAAAGACGGGCTTCGGGCGTAATGTCCTGCGGGTCGATTTCAAAGAGCTTGGTCAGAAGGCCGCAGACTTCCTGATAAATGGTTTCTTGTTCAGTCATCGTTCACATCTCAGGCGCGTTGAGCGTTGATAAAGGACGCCAGCGTGGCGACGGAAAAGAAGTGCTGGCGCATCTCTTCGCTTTCGGCAGAAAGCACCACGCCATACTGGTTTTTCACGGCCAGACCCAGTTCCAGCGCGTCAATGGAGTCCAGACCCAGTCCATCGCCAAACAGCGCGGCATCGGTATCAATATCCTCTGCGGTAAGCTCGTCCAGATTCAGCGTGGTGATAATGAGATTCTTAATTTCAAGATAAAGCGCTTGCATCATTAATTCCTGACAAAGATTGAAGGCCTGATGTTAATCGATGCTCCAGATGCCGGTTTAACTGCCTTGCCGCCAGCGCCGGTTCTTGTTCATTTGCATCGTAAAATTCGTCGATGTTCACGCGGTCGCGGACATCCACGGTGAAAACAGGTTTTTCTGGCGGTACATCATACCAGTGACTTTTTTTATCCAGCAGATGTTCGCTACAGTGGATCAGCACCACCCGCAGATCGCTGTTACAGCGCACGGCGATATTAGCCGCGCCGCGCTGGAGGGAGATAGCCTCGCCAAACCGGGTTCGCGTGCCTTCCGGGAAGATCAAAAGCGTGTCGCCCTGAGCCAGACGCTGCTGGCTGGCCGCGAGCAGGGGCTCGGCTTCGCTGTTAATCAGGTAATCCGCCGCGCGGATGACGCCGCTGACAAAGGGATTACGCAGCAGCGCGCTCTTCACCAGACAGTCGGTTTCTGGCATCACCGACGCCAGAATCACGTAGTCAATTAACGTGGGGTGGTTAGCTACCACCAGACAACCCCGATCGCTGCGCAGCGCGTCAAGATTGTGAATGCGATAGTCCAGTACCCCGAGTCCGCGCGCAACGGTCAGGAAGAAACGGAAGCTGGCCGCAATGCTGCGACGCGCCAGACGTCGACGGTTGGCGCGGTCGCGCTGGACGATCAGCAGCAGGTTGAACCAGACCAGCGACAGCAGCAGTCCGCCCACGCCAAACAGCGCGAAGCAGAATCCGGTCATCACCAGACGCCATAACCAGTTGATACGGGCAGCCAGGTGGTTCATGCGCGCGTCCATTGCCACAGCAAACGTTCGCCGGGCACTACAAACTGGCGTTCCTCGCTGAGATAGCGCTGCAGGAACATCAGGCTTTGCGGCAGGGCGGGTTCTTCACCCGCGCTGCCGCTGTGGGTTTCACACTGCAATTCCTGGCCGGATTCAATGACCAGCGCCAGTGCGTAGGGCCAGGTGGGCATCTGCTGCGGTAACGCCGGATGGTAAAATTCCGGCAGCGCGCCGTCAAAATCGACCAGCAAGACGCGGGAGTAGCCGGCATGCAGCAGGCTCAGCACTTCACATAAAGCCTGCTGGAAGGTGTCCAGCCCGGCAGAAATGGATGACGAGACGATGGGCTGGCGTGCGGTAATCGTGAGATTGCCCACCGCCGAGTTGTGCACGGACATGGCGAAGTCGGTGGGCGATACGGACTGGCCGGTTGCCAGAGCATGCAGAATACGGTAGTTGCGCTCCAGCTCACCGTGGCGACTGGAATAGACGACGGCATCAATGGCGTGGTTTTGCAGCATGGCAAGACCAATATCCACCGCCAGCTTGCTGCCTGAATTGAGGCGGCGCGCGGTCATCATGGGTAAAGCGGTCAACCGGGGAAGCGGGGCAGCTGGATCGACGGCCAGCTGCAGGCGAGACCACGCCTGCCACTCTGTGGCATCGCTGAGTCCTGGCGCTCTGGCCTGCCAGTCGATAATGTTCAGTGAAAATTTCATCTACGCGCGTCCGCGAAAAAAACCGTATTCAAAAGGCAGACTAGGCCACCCGGGCAGCTAAGCTGCTCTATTGTTCACGTTTGGTGCATATCAGCAGGGTATGACCGACCCCAAGGTTGTCCAGCCGCTGTTCAACGCTGAAACCTGCGCTCTCCAGGTAGCGATAAAACTTTTCTACGCTGTAAAACCGGCTATTGCCATTCGCCATACAGGTGAAATAGAGCGAGGTGGCATTCAGGCTGAAAGAGGCTGCTTCAAATTTCTGAGCATCCCAGAAAAGCTCCATGATGCACAAACGTGCGCCTGGCTTCATGGCCTGTGCGACGCGCGTCAGCATGGCGACAATCTGATCCGGAGAGAAACAATCCAGGAACTGGCTCATCCACCAGACGTCGGCGTCACCCGGCAATGTTGCTGGGCTAAGCATATCGACAGCATGGAATGCAATACGATGAGAAAATCCTGCTTTTGCGATGTTTTCCTGCGCCAGCGCTATCTGCTGCGGCAGATCGAGGATCGTCACGGCAACATTTTCGTCATAGCGGCAGCAGCGTAACGACCATTTACCCGTATTTCCGCCCACATCGTACAATTTTGTCGGCGAGCTTGCGAATATATATGGCAAAGCCGCGTCAAAAGCGGCGTCAGAATAGTAATGATCAAAGGCGAACCAGCTATCCTTCGCCGGAGCAGGTAATTGGGATAAAGCCGGGTAGATGGTTGGCCAGTTGCCAAACACGGCTAATCCGGCAGGTTTTTCTTCCTGCAGGGCGTCCGCCAGGTGAAATAGCCCCTGGTAACAAACGTCCTGGGTGAAATCCATATTTACGCGGGTCATTTCGTCGTGCAGTAAAAAATGGCCCACTTTCGCCAGGAAATAACGTCCTTGCTGTTGGGTTACGATTCGACCGCTTAATCCCATATCCAGCAGTACGCTGACACCATAGCTACCTAGCGTGCTGTGTTCTGTTATTTCCTCAAGGCTGGCACCTTCTTTCCCTTGTTTATCTAGCCAGGCGAGAACGCCTGAGTTACGCAGACAAAGCGCAGTCTGGAATAACATCGGGGCAAAAGCGATGCGTTGCGCTTCGGTAATGGCATCCAGTGCGCTGAGTGTGTCCTTTTCGTACATTACTACGTAACCTTTGAGGATAATAAAGAGAGGTTATCGGGCCATACGCGGCCCGACTTTAGAAAAATATTACAGCGTGGCGCCTGCGGAGAGGTTCAGCTGAATATCGTGGTCGAGGTTATTCACCCAGCGGTTATAATTTTTGTGAATTTTACCGTCTGCCGCTTTCAGATTAAGGCTGTTTTCATAGTTGATTGAATAGCTTGTTGCCGTGTACGGAATACTCACCTGGACCGAGTGATCGCGCGACTGCAAACGCCCCTTAATCATTCCCGGGCCCGCTTCCGTCATGATCCAGTCACGTTTTTGGCCTGCTTTCAAAATTGCCGTTTTTACCTGATCGGCAGTATGACCCGCGCTTACAATAGAGTGAACCTGAGCGATTGGGGCGGTACGCGCACAGCCAGCCAGTGCGCCAACGAATACGGCAGCAGCACACCATTTAACGATCTTTTTCATCAACAACTCCATATCAATATTAACAATTAAAGGTAGTGGTATTTACAAATAATATTCATCCGGCTTTCCGTTGGCGCCAGGCGTATTTTTAATCAATATTAATGTTTGCATTACGATGAAGCGAAGACGGAAATAATAACATGGAAAATAAGTAACTATTTCATTTTTTTATAATTTGCGTTAAATCATAAATTGCATTTGAGCGTAATGCGCACGACGTAAATAAAACAGGGTGAATATCGCCTTAACGCAAATAAAATACCGCGACGGATTAAGGACGCGGTAATTTACGGTGTATTACTGATGGTTTAAACCTACCTGTACAGGTAGGTCGGTTATCCTGGTAATCGGCTTTTCGGCCTCCCCGGACCGAGCAGGATCGCCAGCTTGCTGCCGCCTTTGGTGGTTTCCATCCAGATTTTACATACGCTGGTCAGGGGAACCGACAGCAGCATACCGACCGGGCCCAGCAGCCATCCCCAAATCAGTAAGGATAAAAATACCACCAGCGTCGACATGCCCAGACGGTGTCCCATCATGCGCGGTTCAAGAATATTGCCCAGCACCATATGCACGACGAGGAACAGCGCGCCGACCAGCATGCATTCGTAGAAACCGTTGAACAGAAACGCCTGAATCATCGGCGGCACGGCGGAAAGCACCGCGCCAATATTCGGCACGTAGTTCAGCAGAAATGCCAGCACGCCCCACATCAGCGCGAACTGCACGTCCATCAGCATCAGGCCCAGCCAGACAATGACCCCGGTCCAGACGCTCAGAAGCGTTTTCAGCGCCAGATATTTTGAGACGCCCTTCAGTGCCCGGTGTAATCCGGCAATGTGAATTTGTGGGTTGTTCAGTGCAAAGCGCAGCTTATAGGGAACGTGGCGGACTTCGAACAGCATAAACACTACCGTCATGACCAGCAGCAGAATGCTGGCCATCGCGCCGGAAAGCCCCGTCATCAAGGTGGTGGCGTAGGTCATGACCTTCTCGGAGTCCATTCTGCGCAGCATCCGTTCGGGTGAAATATGCAGATTAAGAAAGGGTACCATCTCCTGCAGCGCGACAATTTTACGCGTCAGCTCTTTGTTGTACTGCGGCAGCATGGTGGAGAATTCGCTCAGCGATGCCGCCAGTACGCCGAAGAGCGCCGTCAGGCCAATCAGCATAACAATAACCACAATGGTGATGGCTACCGGGCGGCTGACTCCCCGACGTAAAAACCAGGTGACCAGAGGATTAAGCACAATGGCAAAAAAGAGCGCCAGCAGGAGCTGAACAATAATGTCGGCGGCAGCATGAATACCCGCAAGGATAACCACCAGACAGGCGAGTTTTAATAAGATGTGAAGTCCTGCTTTGTCGGACGGGTTAGCGATCATGCGTGTTCCTTAATATGATGACCCGGTAAGTGTAGTGCCCGGGCTTCGCTTCGTCTGGAGCCGTTAATCTGAAAGTCGGTGCTGATTTTCTTATTGCGCCGTGGTAATAGTGAAACACGGTTGTAAAAAATCCAGGTAAAACCCCATGCCCGAACCTGCCGCTGAACCGGCACTGAGCGGATTGCGCCTCAATCTGCGCATCGTTTCCGTTGTGATTTTCAACTTTGCCAGCTATCTGACCATTGGCCTGCCGCTGGCGGTCCTGCCGGGCTATGTCCATGACGTGATGGGCTTCAGCGCCTTCTGGGCGGGGCTGGTCATCAGCCTGCAATATTTCGCCACGCTCCTGAGTCGCCCCCATGCCGGGCGCTACGCGGACCTGTTCGGTCCAAAAAGCATTGTGGTGGTGGGTTTATGCGGCTGTTTCCTCAGTGGCCTGAGCTACCTGCTGGCTGCCGCAACCAGCCACTGGCCGCTGGTCAGCCTGGCGCTGCTCTGTCTGGGCCGCGTCATTCTCGGCATCGGACAAAGCCTGGCGGGAACCGGCTCGACGCTCTGGGGCGTTGGGGTTGTCGGCGCGCCGCACATTGGCCGGGTGATCTCCTGGAACGGGATTGTCACCTACGGGGCAATGGCCCTCGGGGCGCCGCTCGGCGTGGCCTGCTATGCGCTTGGCGGGCTGTATGGGCTGTCTATCACCATTATGGCGGTCGCGCTGCTGGCAATTCTCTTTGCGCTGCCGCGTCCGAAAGTTAAGGCCAGCAAAGGCAAGCCGCTGCCGTTTCGGGCGGTGCTGGGGCGCGTCTGGCCGTACGGCATGGCCCTGGCGCTGGCAACCACCGGCTTTGGCGTAATTGCGACCTTCATCACCCTGTTCTACGACGCCAAAGGCTGGGACGGCGCGGCCTTTGCGTTAACCCTGTTTAGCTGTGCGTTTGTAGGTGCCCGCCTGCTTTTCCCTAACGGCATCAACCGTCTCGGCGGGCTGAATGTGGCGATGATCTGCTTTGCGATAGAAATTGTCGGGCTGCTGCTGACCGGAATTGCGATGGTGCCGTGGGTCGCCAAAGTGGGCGTGTTCCTCGCGGGGGCTGGCTTTTCCCTGGTCTTCCCGGCGCTGGGCGTGGTGGCGGTAAAAGCCGTGCCGCAGCAGAATCAGGGGGCGGCGCTGGCGACCTATACGGTATTCATGGATATGTCTTTAGGCATTACCGGCCCGCTGGCGGGGCTGGTGATGGCCTGGGCAGGCGTGCCGGTGATCTATCTTGCCGCGGCGGGTCTGGTTGTTATTGCGCTGCTGCTGACGTGGCGGCTAAAAAAATGGCCCACGGTGCAGGCACCGGAGGCCACGTCATCGTCGTGAAGCGTTACTGGATCACGATGGTGTTAATGATGTTTTCAGCGGCCGTCTGCGCTTTCTGCTGATCTTCCGCTGGCAGGGTGATCTGCAGGGTCAGCAGTTTGTTATCGACCTTGCCCAGCACGACAGAGGAGTAAGCGGTCTGGCCTTTTGCGGAGATGATGCTGTCGAGCTGCTGCAGCTTATGGCCTTTCAGCTCGATGGATTTATTGGTCACGACCTGCAGCTGCGGGTCGCGGCCGCGCTGCTGATCTTCAAGACGTTTGGACAGGACGGCCAGGTCTTCGCTGGTGTCGTCGCCCACAATCACAATGACCGCTTTCTGCCCGGTTGCGTCGGAGTAAACGTGCATGTTGTTCGCCTGGGTGCCCAGCTTGCCGCTCTGGTCAGTCATATCGGCTGGCAGAGAGAAACTGAGTTTGCCATCCATCAGATTCACCGGCTGGCCGGTCGCATTGCTTTCTGCGGATGCGCCCTGAGCAGGCGTTTTCGTGTCGCTGTTATCACAGGCTGCAAGACCCACAACCAGCAGGCCAATCCCGACATATTTAACCAGATTGCGCATTGACTTCTTCCTTTCGATAAACGGCCATAACGGCTCATTCGCTCATCTTATCACAACTGATAAAGCGAACCCTTAACCAGCCTGCAATGCTGTGATTTCAGATTTATCTGCCAGCCTTTTCAGCAGCATATTGAGCAGCACGCCGTACATCGGCAGGAAGAAAACAATGCTGATGAGGACCTTGAAGCAGTAGTCCACCAGCGCGATTTCCATCCAGTGCTCGGCCATGAACGCATCCGGGCTGCGCCAGAAGGCGATGAAGAAGAAGGCCAGAGTATCGCTCACGTTACCGAACAGCGTGGAGGCGGTTGGCGCCATCCACCAGCGATGATTCTGACGCAGGCGGTTAAACACATGCACGTCGAGGATCTGCCCCAGCGCGTAGGCCATAAAGCTTGCCGCGGCGATGCGGGCAACGAACAGGTTGAAGTGGGTTAACGCCTCAAAGCCCTGCCAGCTTCCCATATAAAACAGAGACGAAATCACGTACGAGATGAACAGTGCCGGGAGCATGACCGAAAAAATAATACGGCGAGCGAGCGGTGCGCCAAAAATACGCACGGTCAAATCCGTCGCGAGGAAAATAAACGGGAAACTAAACGCGCCCCAGGTGGTATGGAAACCAAAGATGGAGATCGGGAGCTGCACCAGATAGTTGCTGGAGGTGATCACCAGCAAATGGAAAAGCGAAAGCCAGAACAACGCTTTTACGCGCTGAGATTCAGAAAACTGCGTCATATTGTGACCTTTTTATACGTTGGGGTGAGGGAACCCAATAAAAACCGCAGCATGATACTGCTTTGTCAGGACATTGCAATGGTTAGTTTTTACGCAATCGTTAACCTGGTTTGCATTGATCGCAACCGGGCGTAAACTACAGCCGTTTTTATCAGACCGAGAAGATCATGACCGACCTGTTTTCCTGCCCAGACCACACTCTTGATGCCCAGGGCCTTCGCTGCCCGGAACCGGTAATGATGGTACGTAAAACCGTGCGCAACATGCAGACCGGTGAAACGCTGCTGATCGTTGCCGACGACCCGGCCACCACGCGCGATATTCCCGGTTTTTGTACCTTTATGGAGCATGAGCTGGTGGCACAGCAGACAGAAACGCTGCCGTACCGGTATTTGATTCGTAAGGGCTGAGTGGGCGCCTCTGCGGCCTGATGCCCTCACCCCGGCCCTCTCCCACAGGGAGAGGGAGAAAGTCATCCCTTCATCCACGCCCGAATGCCGTCCAGGAACATCTGCGTTGCCATCATTACCAGAATCAGCCCCATCAGGCGCTCCAGCGCGTTTACCCCTTTTTCGCCCAGCAGGCGCAGGAACAGAGATGACTGCAGCAGGATAATAAATGTTCCGCCCCAGGCAATCAGCAGGGCAATCACCAGATGGCTCATCTGGTTCGGATACTGGTGCGACAGCAGCATCAGCGTGGCCAGAATGGTCGGCCCGGCAACGAGGGGAATCGCCAGCGGCACAATAAACGGCTCTTCACCCGCAGGCAGGCCGCTGCTGCTGCCTTCCGCGCTCGGGAAAATCATCTTAATCGCAATCAGGAAAAGAATAATCCCGCCGGAAATCGACACGGTTTCGGCGCGCAGGTTCAGGAATGCGAGGATTTTTTCACCCGCAAACAGGAAGATAAACATCACCAGCAGGGCGATGAGCAGCTCGCGGATCATGATCGCCCGGCGGCGCTTCGGTTCGGTGTGCTTCAGCACCGACATGAAGATCGGCAAGTTACCCAGTGGATCCATAATCAGGATCAATAAAACCGCCGCGGAAATGATTTCACTCATCTTTAAATTATCCCTGATACTTAGTAGTGTTATTTCGATGATTAGCGCTTTTTCTGATTGCCGGGCAATCATCGATTAATTTCGCTTGCGACTTTGGCAGCATTTTGTAATGTGAAGCATATCCCAGTTCAATACTGGCTTGCACAATCAGCACACACCCTCAGCAGGAAAAAAATGCTATGAAAAACGTTGGTTTTATCGGCTGGCGCGGTATGGTCGGCTCTGTACTCATGCAACGCATGGTTGAAGAGCGCGATTTCGACGCTATCCGCCCGGTCTTCTTCTCCACTTCCCAGCTCGGCCAGGCTGCTCCGTCCTTTGGTGGTACCACAGGCACGTTGCAGGATGCTTACGATCTGGAAGCGCTGAAGGCACTCGACATTATTGTGACGTGCCAGGGCGGCGATTATACCAACGAAATCTATCCAAAGCTGCGTGAAAGCGGCTGGCAGGGCTACTGGATTGACGCGGCCTCGTCGCTGCGCATGAAAGATGATGCCATCATCATTCTCGACCCGGTGAACCAGGGCGTGATCACCGATGGCCTGAACAACGGCGTAAAAACTTTTGTTGGCGGCAACTGCACCGTCAGCCTGATGCTGATGTCCCTCGGCGGCCTGTTCGCTCAGGATCTGGTGGAGTGGGTCTCCGTGGCGACCTACCAGGCCGCGTCCGGCGGCGGCGCGCGCCATATGCGCGAGCTGCTGACCCAGATGGGCCAGCTGCACCAGAGCGTTGCGACCGAGCTGGCAAACCCGGCATCCGCTATTCTGGATATCGAGCGTAAGGTCACCCAGCTGACCCGCAGCGGCGAGCTGCCGGTGGATAACTTTGGCGTACCGCTGGCCGGCGGTCTGATCCCGTGGATCGACAAACAGCTGGATAACGGCCAGACCCGCGAAGAGTGGAAGGGCCAGGCTGAGACCAACAAAATCCTCGCGACCGCGAACACCATTCCGGTTGACGGTCTGTGCGTGCGTATCGGCGCGCTGCGCTGCCACAGCCAGGCCTTCACCATTAAACTGAAAAAAGATGTGTCTATTCCGACCGTGGAAGAGCTGCTGGCCGCGCACAACCCGTGGGCAAAAGTAATTCCAAACGATCGCGATATCACCATGCGCGAGCTGACCCCGGCTGCCGTTACCGGCACGCTGACCACGCCGGTTGGCCGTCTGCGCAAGCTGAACATGGGGCCGGAGTATCTCTCCGCGTTCACCGTCGGCGATCAGCTCCTGTGGGGCGCCGCCGAGCCGCTGCGCCGCATGCTGCGCCAGCTGGCGTAATAATTTGTTAACTACCGGGGGTGATTTTCACCCCTTTTTTTTGCGTACTACATGGAGTAACACGCGGATGTCTTATTTTTTATCAGGAGTCATCTAGAGCGTTGGCTATGCTTTAAGGAAGAGTCATTTCTTACCTGAGGTTCGAACGGAGCAGAATGGATGCACATTTTTGTGCTGTCCCGTTCAGGTCACATTAAAAGTCGTCCCGGAGCGCTTAAAAAGGACGACATAAAAAACAGGATGAATACCATGTCCGATCGTGTGGATAGAGACGTGATTAATGCGCTTATTGCGGGTCATTTCGCTGACCCCTTTTCTGTGCTTGGGATGCATCGTACTGAGGCGGGTCTGGAAGTTCGGGCGCTATTACCGGATGCCACAGAAGTTTGGGTGATTGAACCCAAAACTGGCCGCAAGGTCGGTAATCTTGAATGCCTCGATTCGCGTGGCTTCTTCTCGGGCGTAATGCCCCGTCGTAAAAACCCTTTTCGCTATCAGCTCGCCGTTCTCTGGCACGGTCAGCAAAACCTGATTGACGATCCTTACAGCTTTGGTCCGCTCTTAAAAGAGATGGACGCCTGGCTGCTCTCCGAAGGAACGCATCTTCGCCCTTATGAAACGCTGGGTGCCCATGCCGATACCATGGATGGCATTACCGGCACGCGGTTCGCCGTGTGGGCGCCTAACGCCCAGCGCGTCTCCGTTGTAGGCCAGTTCAACTACTGGGACGGTCGCCGACACCCGATGCGCCTGCGCCGGGAAACCGGCATCTGGGAGCTGTTTATC
Source organism: Enterobacter sp. Taxon_8 (assembly GCF_058354585.1). Lineage (NCBI taxonomy): Bacteria > Pseudomonadati > Pseudomonadota > Gammaproteobacteria > Enterobacterales > Enterobacteriaceae > Enterobacter > Enterobacter sp. Taxon_8. The sequence goes on from NZ_CM177989.1 coordinate 329,125, forward strand.
CCCGGGGCGCACCCCGGGCAGCTTTATAAATTCGAGATGATCGACGCCAACGGCAAGCTACGCATTAAAGCCGACCCGTATGCCTTCGAAGCGCAGATGCGCCCGGATACCGCGTCGTTGATTTGCGGCCTGCCTGAGAAGGTCGTCCAGACGGAAGAGCGTAAACAGGCCAACCGCTTTGATGCGCCGATCTCCGTCTATGAAGTTCATCTCGGCTCCTGGCGCCGCCACACCGATAACAACTTCTGGCTGAGCTACCGGGAGCTTGCCGACCAGCTGGTGCCGTACGCCAAATGGATGGGCTTTACTCACCTTGAGCTGCTCCCGGTCAATGAACACCCGTTCGACGGCAGCTGGGGCTATCAGCCCACCGGGCTGTATGCGCCAACGCGCCGCTTCGGCACGCGCGACGACTTCCGCTATTTCATTGATGCCGCGCACGCCGCCGGGCTGAACGTCATCCTCGACTGGGTGCCGGGCCATTTCCCTGCGGATGATTTCGCGCTGGCAGAATTTGACGGTACGAAGCTGTACGAGCACAGCGATCCGCGCGAAGGCTATCACCAGGACTGGAATACGCTGATCTACAACTACGGTCGCCGTGAGGTCTCAAACTACCTGGTCGGGAATGCCCTGTACTGGATCGAGCGGTTTGGCATTGATGCCCTGCGCGTCGATGCGGTGGCGTCGATGATCTACCGCGACTACAGCCGCAAAGAGGGGGAGTGGATCCCGAACGAGTTTGGCGGCCGCGAAAACCTGGAAGCCATTGAGTTCCTGCGCAATACCAACCGCATTATCGGCGAGCAGGTGGACGGTGCCGTGACCATGGCGGAAGAGTCGACCGACTTTGCGGGCGTCTCCCGTCCGCCGTCATTGGGCGGCCTGGGGTTCTGGTATAAGTGGAACCTGGGCTGGATGCACGACACGCTCGACTATATGAAGCTGGACCCGGTTCACCGTAAGTATCATCACGATAAGCTGACGTTCGGGATGCTCTACAACTACACCGAAAACTTCATGCTGCCGCTGTCGCACGATGAGGTGGTGCACGGCAAAAAATCCATTCTCGACCGCATGCCGGGCGACGCGTGGCAGAAGTTTGCCAACCTGCGCGCCTATTACGGCTGGATGTTTGCCTTCCCGGGTAAGAAACTGCTGTTCATGGGCAATGAGTTCGCTCAGGGTCGCGAGTGGAACCACGACGCCAGCCTAGACTGGCATCTGCTGGAAGGCGGCGACAACTGGCACCACGGGGTGCAGCGTCTGGTGCGCGATCTGAACCTGACCTATCGCCACCACAAAGCGCTGCACGAGCTGGACTTCGATCCGTACGGCTTTGAGTGGCTGGTGGTGGACGACCACGAGCGCTCGGTGTTTGTCTTTGTGCGTCGTGACAAGGCGGGTAACGAAATCATCGTCGCCAGTAACTTCACCCCGGTGCCGCGTGAACACTACCGCTTCGGCATTAACCAGCCGGGCAAATGGCGTGAAATTCTGAATACCGACTCGATGCACTACCACGGCAGCAACGCCGGTAACGGCGGGCTGGTACAGAGTGACGCCATAGAAAGCCACGGGCGACCCAACTCCCTGAGCCTGACGCTGCCGCCGCTTGGCACCATCTGGCTGATGCGGGAGGGCGAATGACGCAGCTTACGGCAGGTAAACCCGAACCGCTCGGGGCGCGTTTTGACGGAAAGGGTGTCAATTTCACCCTCTTTTCCGCTCACGCCGAGCGGGTAGAACTGTGCGTGTTTGACGGGGAAGGTAACGAGCACCGTTACGATTTACCCGCGCGCACGGGGGATACCTGGCACGGCTACCTGGCCGGAGGACGGCCAGGCATGCACTATGGCTTTCGCGTACACGGTCCGTGGGATCCGGCGCAGGGTCACTGGTTTAACCCGGCGAAGCTGCTGATTGACCCGTGCGCGCACCGGGTGGACGGTGAGTTTAAAGATGACCCTCTGTTCCACGTAGGCTACGGCGAGCCAGACCACCGCGACAGCGCGCCCGTCGCGCCTAAAAGCGTGGTGGTGAACGATCTTTATGACTGGGAAGACGATGCCCCGCCGCACACGCCGTGGGGCAATACCGTCATTTATGAAGCCCACGTTAAAGGGCTGACGTACCTGCACCCGTCGATCCCCAAAGAGATGCGCGGCACCTATAAGGCACTCGGGCATCCCACCATGATCGCCTACCTGAAACATCTCGGTATCACCGCCCTGGAACTGCTTCCCGTTGCCCATTTTGCCAGCGAGCCGCGTCTGCAGCGGCTGGGGCTCAGCAACTACTGGGGCTACAACCCGCTGGCGATGTTCGCGCTCGAACCGCGCTATGCCGTCCTTCCGGAAAAAGCGCGGGACGAGTTCCGCGATGCGGTGAAGGCTCTCCACGCGGCGGGCATTGAGGTCATTCTGGACGTGGTGCTCAACCACAGTGCAGAAAGCGATCTCGACGGTCCGACGCTCTCCATGCGCGGAATTGATAACCGTAGCTATTATTGGATCAGGCAGGATGGCGATTATGAGAACTGGACCGGCTGCGGTAACACGCTCAACCTCAGCCATCCGGCGGTCACGCATTTTGCGTATGAATGCCTGAAATACTGGGTGGAGACGTTCCACGTCGACGGTTTTCGTTTCGACCTGGCGCCCGTGATGGGGCGCACGCCGGCGTTCAGCCGGCAGGCGCCGCTGTTCGAGGCGATAAAAAACTGTCCGGTGCTCTCGCAGGTGAAGCTCATTGCCGAGCCGTGGGACATTGGCGAAGGCGGTTATCAGGTCGGGAATTTCCCGCCGCTGTTTGCCGAGTGGAACGATCACTACCGCGACGCCGTGCGCCGCTTCTGGCTGGAACGCAATCTGTCGCTGGGGGAATTTGCCGGGCGCTTTGCCGCGTCGAGCGATCTCTTTAAGCGCGACGGCAAACGCCCGTCGGCTACCGTCAACCTGTTGACGGCGCACGACGGTTTTACGCTCAGGGACTGCGTTTGTTTCAATCAGAAACACAATGAGGCAAACGGCGAAGAGAATCGCGATGGCACTAACAATAACCATAGCTTTAATCATGGTATAGAAGGGTTAGGCGGAAGCCTCGACGTCATCGAGCGGCGACGCGCCAGCGTTCATGCGCTGCTGACAACGCTTTTACTGTCGCAGGGCACGCCGATGCTGCTGGCAGGCGATGAGCATGGTCACAGCCAGCACGGTAATAACAATGCGTATTGCCAGGACAACACCTTAACCTGGCTCGACTGGGGGGAAGCCAACAGCGGGCTGATTCATTTCACCGCTGCGCTGATCCATCTTCGCCAGCAGATCCCCGCGCTGACCGCCAACAGCTGGTGGGAAGAGGGTGACGGCAACGTTCGCTGGCTGAATAAAGACGCGCAACCGTTAAGCGCGCAAGAGTGGCAACACGGCGTACCACGCCTGCAAATCCTGCTGTCGGATAAATGGCTGGTCACGCTGAACGCGACGGATGACGTCGCAGAGATTGTTTTACCTGACGGGGAGTGGCGCGCCGTTCCCCCCTTTGCCGGAGCGGATAATCCGGTAGTAATGGCTGTCTGGCACGGGCCTGCGCACGGAGTGTGCGTATTCCAAAGATGATAAAAAAGGAGTTAGTCATGGTTAGATTAGAGAAGAACGATCCCTTAATGTTGGCACGCCAGCTACCATTAAAAACGGTTGCCCTGATCCTTGCGGGTGGGCGTGGTACCCGTCTGAAAGATTTGACCATCAAGCGCGCCAAACCGGCTGTTCACTTTGGTGGTAAGTTCCGCATCATCGACTTTGCGCTCTCCAACTGTCTGAACTCGGGCATTCGCCGCATCGGCGTCATTACGCAGTATCAGTCGCACACGCTGGTTCAGCATATCCAGCGCGGCTGGTCATTCTTCAGCGAAGAGATGAACGAGTTTGTCGATCTCCTTCCTGCTCAGCAGCGCGTTCACGGCGAGAACTGGTACCGCGGTACGGCGGATGCGGTGACCCAGAACCTCGACATTATTCGTCGCTATAACGCGGAATACATCGTGATCCTCGCCGGGGACCACATCTACAAGCAAGATTACTCCCACATGCTGATCGACCACGTCGAAAAAGGGGCGCGCTGCACCGTGGCGTGTCTGCCTGTGCCCGTTGCCGAAGCGACGGCGTTTGGCGTCATGCACGTGGATGCCGACGACAAAATTATCGACTTCGTTGAAAAACCGGCGAACCCGCCAACGATGCCGGGCGATGACACCAAATCGCTCGCCAGCATGGGGATCTATGTCTTTGACGCAGATTATCTTTATGAGCTGCTGGAAGAAGACGACAAAGACGAAAACTCCAGCCACGACTTCGGTAAAGACATCATTCCGAAAATCACGAAAGCTGGCATGGCGTATGCACATCCATTCCCGCTGTCCTGCGTACAGTCCGATCCGAATGCGGAACCCTACTGGCGCGATGTGGGAACGCTGGAAGCTTACTGGAAAGCGAACCTCGATCTGGCATCGGTCACGCCTGAACTGGATATGTATGACCAGAACTGGCCGATTCGTACCCATATGGAGTCGCTACCGCCGGCCAAATTCGTGCAGGACCGCTCCGGCAGCCACGGTATGACGCTGAACTCGCTGGTGTCCGGCGGGTGCATTATCTCCGGTTCGGTCGTGGTGCAGTCGGTGTTGTTCCCGCGCGTGCGGATAAATTCATTCTGTAATATCGATTCGGCAGTCTTGTTGCCGGATGTCTGGGTAGGGCGCTCGTGTCGTCTGCGTCGTTGCGTGATCGACCGTGCCTGCGTCATCCCTGAAGGGATGGTCATTGGGGAGAATGCGGAAGAAGACGCGCGTCGTTTCTACCGTTCGGAAGAGGGGATCGTGTTAGTCACACGGGAAATGTTGCGGAAGCTGCAGATCAAACAGGAGCGATGATGCAGGTTTTACACGTATGTTCTGAGATGTTCCCGTTATTAAAAACGGGCGGACTGGCAGATGTGCTTGGCGCATTACCGGCGGCGCAAATCGCCGGAGGCGTGGATACCCGAGTCCTGCTGCCCGCCTTTCCGGATATCCGGCGCGGTATACCCGATGCAAAAGTGGTGACCCGCCGTGAAACGTTTGCCGGACGCATTACCCTGCTGTTTGGACATTACAATGGCGTAGGGATTTACCTGATCGACGCGCCGCACTTATACGATCGACCGGGCAGCCCGTATCACGATACGAACCTGTTCGCCTACACCGACAACGTGCTGCGCTTTGCGCTGCTCGGCTGGGTTGGAGCAGAAATGGCGACGGGGCTGGATCCGTTCTGGCGTCCGGATGTGGTGCACGCGCACGACTGGCACGCCGGGCTTGCCCCGGCGTATCTCGCCGCGCGCGGCCACCCGGCGAAATCGGTCTTTACCGTGCATAACCTTGCCTATCAGGGGATGTACTACGCCCATCACATGAATGACATCGATCTGCCATGGTCGTTCTTTAACATGCACGGTCTGGAGTTTAACGGGCAGATCTCGTTCCTGAAGGCGGGGCTGTACTACGCCGATCACATCACGGCGGTGAGCCCGACCTACGCGCGTGAGATCACCCAGCCGGCGTTTGGCTACGGCATGGAAGGGTTGCTGCAGCAGCGCCATCGCGAAGGCCGCCTGTCGGGTATTCTGAACGGCGTGGATGAACAGATCTGGAGCCCGGAAACCGATCTCCTGCTGGCGGCGCGCTATGGCCGTGATTCCGTGGAAGACAAAGCGGAAAACAAACGCCAGCTGCAGATTGCGATGGGCCTGAAGGTGAACGACAAAGTGCCGCTGTTCGCCGTCGTGAGCCGCCTGACCAGCCAGAAAGGGCTGGATCTGGTGCTGGAGGCGCTGCCCGGTTTACTGGAGCAGGGCGGACAGCTGGCGCTGCTCGGCGCGGGCGATCCGGTGCTGCAGGAAGGTTTCCTTGCCGCCGCTGCGGAACACCCGGGGCAGGTGGGCGTGCAGATTGGCTACCACGAGGCGTTCTCGCACCGAATTATGGGCGGCGCGGACGTCATTCTGGTGCCAAGCCGTTTCGAACCCTGCGGCCTGACGCAGCTTTATGGTCTGAAATACGGCACGCTGCCGCTGGTGCGCCGCACGGGCGGACTGGCGGATACCGTATCCGACAGCTCTCTGGAAAATCTGGCGGACGGTATCGCCAGCGGGTTTGTCTTTGAGGACAGTAATGCCTGGTCGCTGCTTCGGGCGATTCGGCGTGCTTTCGTCTTGTGGTCCCGTCCATCACTCTGGCGTTACGTTCAGCGTCAGGCGATGTCCATGGACTTTAGCTGGCACGTCGCGGCGCAGTCATACCGCGATCTCTATCAACGCTTGATGTAACGAGGCGAAGTTACTGATATGAACGCTCCATTTAGCTACTCTTCACCCACGCTCAGCGTTGAGGCGTTAAAGCACTCCATCGCCTACAAGCTGATGTTCACCATCGGGAAAGATCCGGTTATAGCCAACAAGCACGAGTGGCTGAACGCCACCCTGTTTGCGGTGCGTGACCGCCTGGTTGAACGCTGGCTGCGCTCAAACCGCGCCCAGCTTTCGCAGGAGACGCGTCAGGTTTACTACCTGTCGATGGAATTTTTGATTGGCCGCACGCTGTCCAACGCGCTGCTGTCGCTCGGTATTTATGACGATGTCAAAACCGCACTCGAAGAGATGGGGTTAGATTTAGAAGAACTGATCGACGAAGAGAACGACCCGGGCCTCGGCAACGGCGGTCTGGGGCGTCTCGCCGCCTGCTTCCTCGACTCGCTGGCGACGCTGGCGCTGCCGGGCCGCGGCTACGGTATTCGCTACGACTACGGTATGTTCAAACAGAACATCGTCGACGGGCGTCAGAAAGAGTCGCCGGACTACTGGCTGGAGTACGGCAACCCGTGGGAATTCAAGCGCCACAACACGCGCTACAAGGTGCGCTTTGGCGGGCGTATCCAGCAGGAAGGGAAAAAATCCCGCTGGGTGGAAACGGAAGAGATCCTGGCCGTGGCCTACGACCAGATTATCCCCGGCTACGATACCGACGCCACCAACACGCTGCGCCTATGGAGTGCCCAGGCCAGTAGCGAAATTAACCTCGGTAAATTTAACCAGGGTGACTACTTCGCGGCGGTGGAGGATAAAAACCACTCCGAGAACGTGTCCCGCGTGCTGTACCCGGATGACTCGACCTACTCGGGTCGCGAGCTGCGCCTGCGTCAGGAGTATTTCCTCGTTTCGGCTACCATTCAGGACATCCTCAGCCGCCACCATCAGCTGCACAAAACCTACGCCAACCTGGCGGAGAAAACCGCGATCCACCTTAACGACACCCACCCGGTGCTCTCTATTCCGGAACTGATGCGCCTGCTGATCGACGAGCATAAGTTCAGCTGGGATGACGCCTTTGAGGTGACCTGCCAGGTGTTCTCGTACACCAACCACACGCTGATGAGCGAAGCGCTGGAGACGTGGCCGGTGGACATGCTCGGTAAAATCCTGCCGCGCCACCTGCAGATTATCTTTGAGATTAACGACTACTTCCTCAAGACGCTGCAGGAGCAGTATCCGAACGATACCGGCCTGCTGAGCCGTGCGTCCATCATTGATGAGTCGAACGGTCGTCGCGTGCGCATGGCCTGGCTGGCGGTTGTCATCAGCCACAAGGTCAACGGCGTGTCCGAGCTCCACTCGAACCTGATGGTGCAGTCGCTGTTTGCGGACTTCGCGAAGATCTTCCCGACGCGGTTCTGCAACGTGACCAACGGCGTCACGCCGCGCCGCTGGCTGGCGCTGGCCAACCAGCCGCTCTCTGAGGTGCTGGACGAGAATATCGGCCGTACCTGGCGTACCGACTTGAGCCAGCTGAGCGAGCTGGAACAGCATATTGATTTCCCGACGGTGAACAAAGCCGTGCGCGAAGCCAAGCTGCTGAACAAAAAGCGTCTGGCGGTCTGGCTGGCGATGCACCTCAACGTGGTGGCAAACCCGAAAGCGCTGTTCGACGTTCAGATCAAACGCATCCACGAATACAAACGTCAGCTGATGAACGTGCTGCACGTGATCACCCATTACAACCGCATCAAGGCCGATCCAACGGCCGAATGGGTGCCGCGCGTGAAGATCTTCGCCGGTAAGGCGGCTTCCGCCTACTACATGGCGAAGCACATTATTCATCTCATCAACGATGTGGCGAAGGTGGTCAACCAGGATCCGGACATTGGCGACAAGCTGAAGGTGGTGTTCATTCCGAACTACAGCGTGAGCCTGGCGCAGATGATCATCCCGGCGGCGGATCTCTCTGAGCAGATTTCTACGGCGGGTACGGAGGCATCCGGCACCAGTAACATGAAGTTTGCCCTTAACGGCGCGCTGACCATTGGTACGCTTGACGGGGCGAACGTCGAGATGCTGGAGCACGTGGGCGAAGACAATATCTTTATCTTCGGTAATACGACGGAAGAGGTGGAGGCGCTGCGCAGGAAAGGCTACTCGCCGCGTCAATATTACGAAGAGGATGAAGAGTTACGTCAGGTGCTAACGCAGATCGCGACCGGCGTGTTTAGCCCGGATGAACCGAGCCGCTATCGCGATCTGGTGGATTCGCTGATTAACTTTGGCGATCACTACCAGGTGCTGGCGGATTACCGCAGCTACGTGGACTGTCAGGATAAGGTGGACGAACTTTATCGCCAGCCGGAGAAGTGGACCAGCGCCGCGATGTACAACATCGCCAATATGGGCTATTTCTCGTCAGACAGGACCATCAAGGAGTATGCCGAGACGATCTGGCATATTGATCCGGTGAGGTTGTAAAAACAAAGCCGGGTGGCGGCTTCGCCTTACCCGGCCTACTTGATCCCGTAGGCCCGGTAAGCGTAGCGCCACCGGGCATTTTTTCACATCAGGACGCCAGCGACAGCTCACGCTTCCCCGCATTTTGCAGTAACCACTGCGCCACGCGAGACTGCTGCTCGGCGTTGAGCCACATCCCTTCTTTGGTACGGCGCCAGATAGCATCGTCCAGACGACGCACCCACTCGTGCTCAACCAGGTAACGCAGCTCGGCTTCGTATAGCTCGTGGCCGAAATGCTCGCCCAGATCCACAATGTCCTTCGCATCGCCCAGAATCAGCTCGGTATTGCTGCCGTAGGTGCGGGCATAGTGGCGCGCCATTCCTTCGGTGATGAACGGGAACCGACGGCGCAGCTTCGCGGCGTAATCATCGCGGTTATCGCCGATATCACCGCCGGGCAATACCGCGCCCTTGGTCCATGCCGGGCCAATGCCTTTATAGTACGGCGCCAGTTTTTCCAGCGCGTGCTCGGCCAGCTTGCGGTAGGTAGTGAGCTTACCGCCAAAAACGGAAAGCAGCGGCGCCTGACCGTCAACGTCGTGAATATCGAGCGTATAGTCGCGGGTAATGGCCTGCGGTGAGTCAGATTCGTCATCGCACAGCGGACGCACGCCGGAGTAGGTCCAGACAACGTCGTCGCGCGACAGCTGTTTCTTAAAGTGCGCGTTATACACTTTGAGCAGGTAGTTCACTTCGCTCTCGTCGATCTCGACGTTTTTCGGATCGCCTTTGTACTCCACGTCGGTAGTACCGATGATCGAGAATTCGTCCATCCACGGGATCACAAACACGATGCGCTTGTCTTCGTTCTGCAGGATGTAAGCCTGCTTCTGGGTATGCACGCGCGGCACCACAATGTGGCTGCCCTTGATCAGGCGAATGCCGTATGGAGAAGGCAGATGCATGCCGTCGTCGAAGAACTGCTTCACCCACGGGCCGGTAGCGTTCACCAGGCCGCGCGCTTTCCAGCTGAATTTCTCGCCGGTATCAATGTCTTCCGCTTCCACAATCCACAGGCCATTTTCACGACGGGCAGCGGTTGCGCGGGTGCGGGTTTTCACCTCGCCACCTTTCTTCTCAACCATCTGCGCATTCGCCAGTACCAGGCGGGCATCATCCACCCAGCAGTCGGAATATTCGAATCCGCGCACGATTTCCGGCTTAAGGACCGATTCTGAGCCAAAACGCAACCCTTTCGAACCCGGGAGGCTGGTGCGTTTACCCAGATGATCGTACATAAACAGACCGATGCGAATCATCCACGCCGGACGCAGATGCGGGCGATGGGGCAGGCGGAAGCGCATCGGAATCGCCAGATGCGGGGCCATTTTCAGCAGCACTTCACGTTCGGCCAGCGCTTCACTGACCAGGCGGAATTCGTAGTGTTCCAGGTAGCGCAGGCCACCGTGAATCAGTTTGGAGCTGGCGGACGACGTCGCGCAGGCGAGATCGTTAGCTTCCAGCATCAGTACGGACAAACCGCGTCCTGCGGCATCGACCGCAATACCGGCACCGTTGATGCCACCGCCTATCACAATCAGATCTTTGGTTTCCATAACACCCTCATGCACTTTCGTTAAAGCTCAGAAATGTTCGATATCGCTCATAATAGCAAAGGAACGCGCTTTTGGTAACATCAAAAAAACAATTTAGAGTGATATGGATAACATAATGGCGTTTACCCGCCGCCAGGACGTACACTACGGGGTAAAATCTTGTCGTTGACCACTGTAAAGAGAACACCATGGATCAGTTTGAATGTATTAACGTAGAAGAAGCCCACCAGAAGATGCACCAGGGAAAAGCGGTGCTGGTGGACATCCGCGATCCGCAGAGTTTTGCGATGGGCCATACGCCGGGCGCGTTCCATCTCACCAACGACACGCTGGGCGCGTTTATGCGCGATAACGACTTCGACACGCCGGTGATGGTCATGTGTTACCACGGCAACAGCAGCAAAGGCGCGGCGCAGTATCTGCTTCAGCAGGGTTACGACGCAGTTTACAGCGTCGACGGCGGTTTCGATGCCTGGCATCGTCATTTCCCGGCGGAAGTGGAATACGCTTTTGAGCGCTGATCCCGCTATACTGTCCTCTTTTGTGTGGAAATAAGCGACCGCTGCCCATGTTGATGATCACCTCTTTTACTAACCCGCGCGTCGCCCAGGCGTTTGTCGACTATATGGCGACGCAGGGCGTTATTCTGACTATTCAACAACATACGCAGACCGACGTCTGGCTGGCCGATGAGAGCCAGGCCGGACGGGTAAACGAGGAGCTGGCGCGTTTTCTTGAGAACCCTGGCGACCCGCGCTATCTGGCGGCCAGCTGGCAGTCCGGCCAGACCGGCAGCGGATTGCACTACAGCCGCTTTCCCTTCCTCGCCACTATTCGCGAGCGCGCGGGCCCGTTTACGCTGCTGCTGATGGCGGCCTGTATCATCGTCTTCATTATCATGAACGTGGTCGGCGACCAGAGCGTAATGATTGCCCTGGCGTGGCCCTATGACTCGTCTCTTGAGTTTGACGTCTGGCGCTACTTTAGCCACGCGCTGATGCACTTCTCGGTGATGCATATCCTCTTTAACCTGCTCTGGTGGTGGTATCTCGGCGGTGCCGTTGAAAAGCGTCTGGGCAGCGGCAAGCTGATCGTTATCACTATTATCAGCGCCCTGTTAAGCGGCTACGTGCAGCACAAGTTCAGCGGGCCGTGGTTCGGTGGGCTGTCGGGTGTCGTATATGCCCTGATGGGCTACGTCTGGCTTCGCGGGGAGCGCGATCCGGAAAGCGGCATCTATCTGCAACGCGGATTAATAACCTTTGCGTTAATATGGCTAATTGCCGGGTGGTTTGATCTGTTTGGTATGTCTATCGCCAACGGTGCGCACGTCGCCGGGCTGGCCGTGGGGCTGGCGATGGCCTTTGCCGACACGCTCCATGCGCGAAAACGAACATAATTCTCAGGGATAATTGATGAAACAAACACAACGTCATGACGCCATTATCGAACTGGTAAAAAAACAGGGATACGTCAGCACCGAAGAGCTGGTGGAGCAGTTTGCCGTCAGCCCACAAACCATCCGTCGTGACCTGAACGACCTGGCCGATCAGAACCGTATTCTTCGCCACCACGGCGGTGCGGCGCTGCCGTCCAGCTCGGTCAACACCTCCTGGCATGACCGTAAAGCCACGCAGACGGCAGAGAAAGAGCGCATCGCCCGCAAGGTCGCCAGCCAGATCCCGAACGGCGCGACGCTGTTTATTGATATCGGCACCACGCCGGAAGCGGTCGCCCATGCGCTGCTGGATCACGAGAACCTGCGCGTGGTCACCAACAACCTGAACGTGGCCAATACCCTGATGCAGAAAGACGACTTCCGCATCATCCTCGCGGGCGGCGAGCTGCGCAGCCGCGACGGCGGGATTATCGGCGAAGCGACCCTCGACTTTATCTCGCAGTTCCGCCTCGACTTCGGCATTCTGGGGATCAGCGGTATCGACAGCGACGGCTCGCTGCTGGAGTTTGATTACCACGAGGTGCGCACCAAGCGCGCGATTATTGAAAATTCACGCCACGTGATGCTGGTGGTGGATCATTCCAAGTTTGGCCGTAACGCGATGGTGAACATGGGCAGCATCAGCATGGTGGATGCGGTCTATACCGACGTGATGCCGCCGGCGGGCGTGATGCAGGTAATTAAAGATAATAATTTGCAGTTAGAGTTGTGTTGAAAAGCCGTTCTCCCTCTCCCTGTGGGAGAGGGCCGGGGTGAGGGCGTCAGGCCGCACAAATCTAAACGCCGTACCCCATCATCTTCAACAGCTGCTGTGCATGCTGTACTGCATCCTGACGATGCGCCACGCCCAGCTTCTGGTACAGATTGCGGATATGCGTTTTGATGGTGGTCGCCGCCACCGCAAGCTCACCGGCAATCTGCTCGTTGCTGTAGCCTGAATAAATCAGCCCCAGAACCTGCCATTCGCGCTGGGTGAGCGGGCTGGTGCGGATAAGTTCCGGCACTTCCGGGTGGTTCAGCAGACGTTCAACAAAGTTCTCATCGAAATGCGCGAACTTGTGCCGATGATGCTGGTTAATCTCGCGCAGAATGCGCTGGGCGCGATGCTGATCCAGTTCCGGCAGCGTGTTGAGCTGAATCAGCTGGCGCAGCTGCTGCGCCATCACTTCCCCTTCAATTACAAAGTGGCTGATAAACCCGGTGCGGTTTGCCAGCTGCAGCGCCTCCAGCAGCACGCGCTGGGCATCGTTTTTACGACCCGCCTGCCAGTAGAGCTGGTTTTGCAGCAGCAGGTTGCGGTTCAGGTCGCTCATCAGGCGCAGGCTGCGCGCGTTCTCGTTCAGCTCCTCCAGCACAATCTCAGCGGGCTCTAATTCACCGAGCAGGATCTGCGCGCGGGCAATGTTGCGCCACTGGCTCTGCAGGAAGTGGTTGTTGGCAAATTCCGGTTTTGGCGTCTGGCGCAGCCAGTTGGCGGCAGATTTTTTATCGCCGGTCATCTGCCAGTAAATCACCCGGACCTTGTCGGCGTTTGACACCCAGTCGCTATGATACTGGCCGTTGCCGAGCAGGTTTTCCAGGCGGTTAAGATGGTTGCGGGCGTTGTCGAGATCGCCGCGCGCCAGCGAGCACTGCACCAGCAGCGCCAGGCACTGCAGCTGCTGCTGAGGCTGGAAGCTGGAAAGAACATCCACACCCTGACGGGCGCAGCTTTCCGCTTCATCCAGACGCGACCATGCCCACAGCAGCTGGGCGCGAATACGCAACAGGAACTCGTGCATCGGCAGCTGTTCCAGATGCTGTTCACGAATCAACTGGAACGCTTTTTCCTGGTTTTCCCAGGCAGCCTGCAGGAACCCCTGCGCGAATAAAATCTCGCTCTGTTGGATCAGGCTCCACAGGGCGTAATGCCAGACATCATGACGACGCGCCATCTGTTCGGTTTGCTGCATCAGTGAAAGCGATCGCGTGAGATCGCCTTTGCAGTGCAGCACTTCGCCGTGCACGGAGGTCGCCACGATGCGGCTGTAGAAGTTGGCCAGCGGCAGTTCATCCAGCGCGACCATCGCCAGCCGTTCAGCTTCGTCCGGGTCGCCATCGTTAATCGCCACCTGAGCGCGCAGCGCGTTGAACTCGCCGTGCAGGGTGGTATCCATTTCGCTTTCCATCTCCTGCTCGGCGCGCGCCAGCAGGGTGTTCACTTCGCTGTAGCGATGCTGGCTCTGCATCAGCCAGGCCTGCAGCAGCACCAGACGCGGATTCTCAAGCAGGCTTTCCCACGGCAGCGCTTTCAGGGATTCTTCCAGCAGCGTCAGCTCGCTGTGGTTAAACAGGCCCCACGCATGATTGAGGAGGATATCACGTAGCATGCTGGCATCACCGGCTGCCAGCGCGTGGTGGATGGCTTCGCTCGGGAAGCCTTGCGCCATCCAGCTTTCGGCAGCGGCGCGGTGGATCTCCGGCAGTTCAACCGCCAGCTCCCACTGACAGCGCTGGCGCAGGAAGCTGCCAAACAGCGGATGATAGCTAAACCACTCGCCCGGATCGTCCATGCGCGTCAGGAAAAGGCCCTGACGTTCAATCTCTTCGAGCTGCAGCTGGCCGTTTTCACAGCCCGTCACCCGCACGATGAGCGCATCGTTCATGGAGCGCAGCAGAGAGCTTTTCAGCAGGAAATTACGCGTTGAGGGATCGACGCTGTCCAGCACCTCATCCACGAGATAGTCAGAAAGGTGGCTGGCGTTAATGCCCGCCAGGCGCCGCGCAGACTGATGCGCCGGACTGTTGTTTTGCCGGGCAGAGAGCGCGATGAGCTGCAGCGCCGTGGCCCAGCCGGCAACGTCATCACACAGGCGGCTGCTTTCGGCGGCCTCAATCGGTGAGTTCAGGCGGCAGTCAAAGAACTGTTTCGCTTCCTGGTGGGTAAAGGCCAGCTGCTGGCTGCCCACTTCCAGGAGCTGATCGCGCACGCGCAGGTTGGCAATACCCAGCTGCGGCAGGTTGCGTGACAGCACGACTAAGGTCAGGTTTTCCGGCTGATGGCGCAGGAAGAAACGCATCGATTCATGAATTACCGGGTTAGTGATGAGATGGTAATCATCAATCACCACGTAAAGCGGGCGATGCCATTCGGCCAGTTCGATAAACAGCTGAGAGAAAAGGGAGGACAGGCTTGCGTACTGGCGCTTTTGCACCATCACCTCACTGGCGACACAGTGTCCATGGGTTGCTTGCTGTATGGCGGCAATCAGATAGCTGGCAAAACGCTCCTGCTGGTTATCGCCCTCGTCGAGAGAGTACCAGCCAAGATCGCTCTTACCCGCGGCCCATTGCGAAATGAGCGTTGTTTTTCCATAACCTGCAGGGCTCGTAACCAGCGCCAGTCGGAAATTATGCGCGCCGGAAAGTTTAGCCAACAGACGCTCGCGGACCACTGTATGGTCAAGGCGAACCGGGCGACTTAATTTAGACGGAATCAACATAGGTTTCACTTCACTGTGGGGAACGAGAGATTTTATTTTTTTTGCGCTTCGTAATTAATGGATATAAGGTCGGCCAATAAGTTAACTATTGCAAGTTATGTCTGGATTTGGTGGCTGTGAATTTGCACTCTGTCACAAAACATTCAGGCAGAGGAGGGAACTTTCTGAAAAGGTCTTTGATGCCCCGTCAATGCTGGCTTGTATGGCTGTGCTGCGGCTGCGCTGAAACTGGTTTCAGAAAGGGATAGTGACGTCGAATTTAATATACTTCTGGTAAAGTTAAGGGAGATTAATAATCTCCTTAGCGATTTCCCGATTGCCGAAATATTATTCTACGTAAGTAATTATTTCGGCGGGGTTTAATTTCACCCGAAACCGCATTTCATTTCTTTGACATTCTCCTCGGTTACTTTTTTATCTTCCGGGCACACTCGAACTATGCTCTGAGAGTGGCCTCGATCACACTTTTATGCTCATCCCCGCTACTCCTCCCTGTCTAATCCCCCACAGGAGGAGGAAGAGGGGAAATGAGCCAGGCACACTAGCGCCAACTTGTGTTTTCTTTCTAAAGGATGCCGATCCCCTATGTCACAGCCTACCTTCAACAAAGCTCAATTCCAGGCTGCCCTGACGCGTCAGTGGCAGCGTTTTGGCCTTCATGCTGCAAACGAAATGACGCCTCACCAGTGGTGGCAGGCAGTGAGCGGTGCGCTCGCAGAGCAGCTGGATGCTCAACCCCTGGCAAACCCGGTAAAAGGCCAGCGCCATGTAAACTACATTTCAATGGAATTCCTGATTGGCCGTCTGACGGGCAACAACCTGTTGAACCTCGGCTGGTATCAGGAGGTCGGTGACGTTCTTAAAGAACACGACATTAACCTGACCGACCTGCTGGAAGAAGAGATTGACCCGGCGCTGGGCAACGGCGGCCTGGGACGCCTGGCGGCCTGCTTCCTGGACTCCATGGCGACCGTCGGCCAGTCGGCGATTGGCTATGGTCTGAACTATCAGTACGGCCTGTTCCGTCAGTCGTTTGCCGACGGGCATCAGATGGAAGCGCCGGACGACTGGCATCGCAATACCTATCCGTGGTTCCGCCACAACGCGCAGCTGGACGTACAGGTTGGCATTGGCGGGAAAGTGACAAAGCAGGGTCTCTGGGAACCGGCGTTCACCATCACCGGCGAAGCCTGGGATCTGCCGGTGCTTGGCTACCGTAACGGCGTGGCGCAGCCGCTGCGTCTGTGGCAGGCGAAGCACGCGCATCCGTTTAACCTGACCAAATTCAACGACGGCGATTTCCTGCGCGCCGAGCAGCAGGGCATCGACGCCGAGAAGCTGACCAAAGTCCTCTATCCGAACGACAACCACCTGGCCGGTAAAAAGCTGCGCCTGATGCAACAGTACTTCCAGTGCGCCTGCTCCGTGGCGGACATTCTGCGTCGCCATCACCTGGCGGGCCGCAAGCTGGCGCAGCTGCCGGACTTTGAAGTGATTCAGCTCAACGACACGCACCCGACCATTGCCATCCCGGAGCTGCTGCGCGTGCTGATCGACGAGCACCAGCTGAGCTGGGATGACGCCTGGGCCATCACCAGCCGTACCTTTGCCTACACCAACCACACCCTGATGCCAGAAGCGCTTGAGTGCTGGGATGAGAAGCTGGTGAAAGCGCTGCTGCCGCGCCACATGCAGATCATCAACAAGATTAACGACCAGTTTAAAAAGCTCGTGGATAAAACCTGGCCGGGCAACAAGGCGGTCTGGGCGAAGCTGGCGGTGGTTCACGATAAGCAGGTGCGCATGGCGAACATGTGCGTGGTCAGCGGCTTTGCGGTGAACGGCGTGGCGGCGCTGCACTCGGATCTGGTGGTCAAAGATCTCTTCCCGGAATACCACCAGCTGTGGCCAACCAAATTCCACAACGTGACCAACGGCATCACGCCGCGTCGCTGGATCAAGCAGTGCAACCCGCTGCTGGCCGGCCTGCTGGATAAGACCCTGAAGAAAGAGTGGGCCAACGATCTGGACCAGCTCATCAACCTGGAAAAATACGCTGACGACGTGAAATTCCGCGAGCAGTACCGGGCGATCAAGCTTGAGAACAAGGTTCGCCTGGCGGAGTTTGTGAAAGTGCGTACCGGGATTGAGATCAACCCGAACGCCATATTCGATATCCAGATCAAACGTCTGCACGAGTACAAACGCCAGCACCTGAACCTGCTGCACATTCTGGCGCTGTACAAAGAGATCCGCGAGAACCCGCAGGCCGACCGCGTGCCGCGCGTGTTCCTGTTCGGTGCGAAAGCGGCGCCGGGCTACTACCTGGCGAAAAACATTATCCTCGCCATCAATAAAGTAGCGGCGGCGATCAACAGCGATCCGAAAGTGGGCGACAAGCTGAAGGTGGTGTTCCTGCCGGATTACTGCGTCTCGGCGGCGGAAATGCTGATCCCGGCGGCGGATATCTCCGAGCAGATCTCAACCGCAGGGAAAGAAGCCTCCGGTACCGGCAACATGAAGCTGGCGCTGAACGGCGCGCTGACCGTCGGCACGCTCGACGGGGCGAACGTCGAAATCGCCGAGAAGGTGGGCGAAGAGAACATCTTTATCTTCGGCCATACCGTGGAAGAGGTGAAAGCCATCAAGGCCAAAGGCTATGACCCGGTGAAATGGCGTAAGAAAGACAAAGTCCTCGATGCGGTGCTGAAGGAGCTGGAGAGCGGTAAATACAGCGACGGCGATAAGCACGCGTTTGACCAGATGCTGCACAGCATGGACAAACACGGCGGTGACCCGTATCTGGTAATGGCGGACTTCACGGCCTACGTTGAAGCGCAAAAGCAGGTCGACGTGCTGTATCGCGACCAGGAAGCGTGGACCCGCGCGTGCATCCTGAATACCGCCCGCTGCGGTATGTTCAGCTCTGACCGCTCAATCCGTGATTATCAGGCCCGTATCTGGCAGGCAAAACGCTAAGGAAGCGCGATGGAGAGTAAACGTCTGGACAGTGCCGCGCAGGCGGCGGGAATTAGCCTCAGTTACATCAATGCGCACGGCAAACCGCAGTCTATTGGTGCGGACACCAAAAGACGTTTGCTGGATGCCATGCACAAAACCGACGCGAAAGCGTCGGCTGCTCCGGTGCCGAACGTGAAGGTATTCACCGCAGGCAAAAAGATGCCGCTGGCGGTGGAGGGGCGCGGCGAGTTTAGCTGGCTTCTTACCACCGAAGAGGGGCATCAGCATAAAGGCCACGCCACCGGCGGCAAAACGTTAAACCTTCCGGCAAAGCTGCCGGAGGGGTATCACACCTTAACGCTCACCCAGGACGATCTGCGTTTCCACTGCCGGGTGATCGTCGCGCCAAAACGCTGCTACGAGCCGCAGGCGCTGCTTGAAGGCAAAAAGCTGTGGGGCGCCTGCGTGCAGCTCTACACTCTGCGTTCCGACAGCAACTGGGGCATCGGTGATTTTGGCGATCTGAAAAAGATGCTGGCATCCGTGGGCGAGCGCGGCGGCGCGTTTATCGGTCTCAACCCGATCCACGCGCTCTATCCGGCCAACCCGGAGAGCGCCAGCCCGTATAGTCCGTCGTCCCGTCGCTGGCTGAACGTTATTTATATCGACGTTAACGCCTTAGATGATTTCAAAAACAGCCAGGAGGCGCAGGCGTGGTGGAAACTCAGCACCACACAGCAGGCGCTGAAGCAGGCGCGCGAAGCCGACTGGGTGGACTATTCCACCGTCACGGCGCTGAAAATGGCCGCGCTGCGTCTGGCGTGGAAAGGCTTTTCGCAGCGCGATGACGAGCAGATGGCGGCGTTCCGCCAGTTCGTGACGCAGGAGGGCGAGAGCCTGTACTGGCAGGCGGCGTTCGATGCGCTGCACGCATATCAGGTAAAAGAGGACGAAATGCGCTGGGGCTGGCCGGTCTGGCCCGAAGCGTATCAGAGCGTCGACACGCCTGAAGTGAAAGCGTTCTGTAAAAAAAATGCCGATGAAGTGGACTTCTACCTGTGGCTGCAGTGGCTGGCTTACAGCCAGTTTGCCGCCTGCTGGCAGGTGAGCCAGGGCTATAAAATGCCGATTGGCCTGTACCGCGATCTGGCCGTGGGCGTGGCGGAAGGCGGCGCGGAGACCTGGTGTGACCGTGAGCTTTACTGTCTGAAAGCCTCTGTCGGCGCGCCGCCGGATATCCTTGGCCCGCTGGGCCAGAACTGGGGATTGCCGCCGATGGATCCGCACGTCATGGCGGAGCGCGCCTACGAGCCGTTTATCGACCTGCTGCGCGCTAACATGCAAAACTGCGGCGCGCTGCGTATTGACCACGTAATGTCCGTTCTGCGTCTGTGGTGGATCCCATACGGTGAAACAGCCGATCACGGGGCGTATGTGCAGTATCCGGTTGACGATCTGCTGTCGATCCTGGCCCTGGAAAGCAAGCGCCATCAGTGCATGGTGATCGGTGAAGATCTCGGTACCGTGCCGGTGGAAATTGTCAGCAAGCTCCGCGACAGCGGCGTCTACTCCTATAAAGTGCTCTATTTTGAAAACGACCATGAGAAAACCTTCCGCGCGCCGCAAGCGTACCCTGAACAGTCAATGGCAGTCGCGACGACGCATGACCTTCCTACGCTTCGTGGCTATTGGGAAAGCGGCGATCTGACGCTCGGCAAAACGCTGGGCCTGTATCCTGATGAGGAGGTGTTACGCGGCCTGTATCAGGATCGCGAGCTTTCCAAACAGGGGCTACTGGATGCGCTGCACAAGCAGGGCTGTCTGCCGAAACGTGCGGGACATAAAGCGTCATTGATGTCGATGACCGCGACCCTCAACCGCGGTTTGCAGCGCTATATTGCCGACAGCAACAGCGCGCTGCTGGGGCTGCAGCCGGAAGACTGGATTGATATGGCGGAGCCGGTGAACATCCCAGGCACCAGCTATCAGTACAAGAACTGGCGTCGAAAGCTGTCCACCACGCTTGAGGCGATGTTTGCCGATGATGGGGTGAACAGGCTGATCAAGGATTTGGATAAGCGGCGAAAAGCTGCTGGTAAGAAGTAATAAAAAACCCGCCAGTGGCGGGTTTTTTATTATCAGGCGGTGCTCATGCAGGTCGGGTAAGGCGTAGCCGCCACCCGACTTAGGGTATCAGACCACCATGTTGAGCAGCAGCACCCCGACCAGACCACACACCGAAATAATGGTTTCCAGCGCGGACCAGGACTTGATGGTTTCACCGATCGTCAGGTTGAAGTACTCCTTGAACAGCCAGAAGCCAGGGTCGTTAACGTGAGAGAAAATCACGCTACCGGAACCGACGGCGATAACCATCAGCTCAGGGCTTACGCCCGTGGTCGCAATCAGCGGGGCAACGATACCGCCTGCGGTGATCGCCGCAACGGTCGCTGAACCCAGCGCAATACGCAGAACCGCGGCAATAGACCAGGCCATCAGGAGCGGCGATACGTTGGTTTCATGCATCATGGCGGCGATGTATTTGTCCACGCCGCTGTCGACCAGAACCTGCTTGAATGCACCGCCACCGCCGATGATCAGGAGCATCATGGCAATGATTTTGATTGAAGAGGTCAGCGTGTCGTTGATCTGATCCATGGAGCGGCCACGGTTCAAACCGAAGGTGAACATCGCGATCAGCACGGCAATCAGCGTTGCCATCACCGGGTCACCCAGGAATTCCGCCACGGACAGGAACGCATGACCTTTAGGCAGGATCATCTCCGCCACGGCGCGCATCGCCATCAGGATCACCGGTACCAGGGAGGTCCAGACGCTGACGCCAAAGCCCGGCATCTCTTCTTCGGTGAAGGTTTTGGCGCTGTACAGACCTTCCGGAATCGGCTTATCAATGCCTTTCAGGAAGCGGGCATAAACCGGGCCGGCCAGAATCACCGTCGGGATCGCCAGAATCGTACCGAACAGCAGAGTTTTACCCATATCCGCGTGGAAGATGGTCGCGATAGCGGTTGGACCCGGGTGCGGCGGCAGGAAGCCGTGGGTCACGGACAGCGCCGCAGCCATTGGCACGCCGACATACAGCAGCGGGATGCTCGCGGCAGCCGCAATGGTGAACACCAGCGGCAGCATCAATACGAAGCCCACTTCATAGAACAGCGCGAAACCAACGGTAAAGCCGGTTAACACCACTGCCCACTGAATGTTCTTCTTACCGAATTTGTCGATAAGCGTGGTGGCAATACGCTGCGCGCCCCCGCAGTCCGCCAGCATTTTACCGAGCATGGCGCCGAAGCCCATGATCAATGCCAGGCTGCCGAGCGTGCCGCCGACACCGGCTTTAATCGAGCTGATAACTTTCACCAGCGGCATCCCCTGCATCAGACCGACTGCAAGTGCCACCAGAACCAGAGCGATAAATCCGTTCATTTTGAAACGGATCATCAAGAGCAGTAATAACACAACACCGATAGCAACGATGACTAATGGCATGATTTACCTGGCCTTTGAATTGTTATGGGTAACGTCATTGTTTCAACGACAAATTCCGATTGTCCCAACTGGGAACAGAGAAGTAACGGCACTAATACTGATGCCTTTTAAACGATTAAGTTTAGTCGGCTGTTATGGGTGTGCTTAGTGCCCATGAGAATGATACGGGTAACATGACGTGATTGAGAATCACCCTGGCAGGCAAAATGTGAATTATGAGACGCAGGTCAACATATAGAGGGGAGCGAAGAGGGGGAGCAGGGTTTTGTAGGCCCGGTAAGCGCAGCGCCACCGGGCAATACAGATGGGCAATGAATCAGTAGTAAGAGTGCTCGCCGCGCTGGTGTTCGGTCAGGTCACGCACGCCTTTCAGTTCCGGGAACTCGTTCAGCAGCTGCTTCTCGATCCCCTCTTTCAGGGTGACATCGACCATTGAACAACCGTTACAACCGCCGCCAAACTGCAGAATGGCAAAACCTTCGTCGGTGATTTCCATCAGGGAAACACGGCCGCCGTGGCCCGCCAGCTGTGGGTTGATCTGGGATTGCAGCAGATACTCAACGCGCTCCATCAGAGGGGCATCGTCAGACACTTTACGCATTTTCGCGTTCGGCGCTTTCAGGGTCAGCTGAGAACCCAACTGATCGGTGACGAAGTCGATCTCCGCATCTTCAAGATACGGTGCGCTCAGCTCATCAACATAGGCGGTGAGCTGTTCAAACTTAAGGGCAGTGTCAGTAGCTTCCACAGCGTCCGGAGGACAATAAGAAACACCACATTCTGCATTCGGCGTGCCTGGATTGATCACAAACACACGGATCTGCGTCCCTTCTTCCTGATTTGCCAGCAGTTTGGCAAAGTGCGCTTGTGCAGAATCGGAAATACGGATCATAGCTTTGGCCTAATAGTTGACTAAATTACCTGGGTATAATCATACGCCCATTGAAGAAGGGCTACAAGGTACGGCACAGACACCATACCTGAACCGATGCGGCGCCGCTTTGCAAAAGCAGTCGGGAAAGTTCAGCAACGGTACTGCCTGTGGTGACAACATCATCCACAATCGCGATATGGAGCCCGTCGACCGGCAATTCAAGGCGAAAGGCATTTTTGAGGTTTCTTTTGCGAAGCCGGGCGCTGAGCTGATGCTGGATGGCGGTGGCATGAACACGTGTCAGCGCGCGGGCATCATACCGACAGCCGAGCCACCGTGCGAGGGGACGGCAGAGCAGGTCACTCTGGTTATAGCCGCGCCGCCAGTGACGACGTCGGTAAAGGGGGACACTCACCACCATGTCGATTTTCGGCAGTGCCCGCTGACGTCGCGCCTGCAAAACCGCCAGCAACAGCAGGCGAGCAAGGGGCTGTGCCAGCGAGCTCTGCCCGGAAAACTTCAGCGCGTGGATCAGCCTGTTCAGCGGTGGAACATAATCATCCACCGCCACCATCGCGCTCCACGGCGGGGACTTTTTCAGGCAACGGCCACAGGGCAAAGCGGGATTCGTGGCCGGTAAACCACATTGTGGGCAGATCCCGATACGCCATTGCAGCGATCGCGTACAGACGGAGCAGATGCCCCACCCGCCTAGTGCCAGCGGCATTCGGCATAGCCAGCACAACCCAGGTACTGTTAGCATGTGCAACCTCCATGTGAAAAAGAGAACAGTAACTGATGAAGACGCTGTGGTGGCAGACCGTCGGGACAGGAAATTGCCATCTTGTGCTGCTGCACGGATGGGGACTGAATGCTGAAGTATGGCGTTGCGTAAGCGAGGAACTCGCCTCGCATTTCACGCTGCATCTGGTGGATTTGCCGGGTTATGGCCGCAGCCGCGGTTTTGGGGCCATGTCGCTTGATGAGATGGCGGAGCAGGTTCTGAACGCTGCTCCGCAAAATGCCATCTGGCTGGGCTGGAGCCTGGGCGGGCTGGTGGCGAGCCAGATTGCGCTGTCGAGACCTGACCGCGTAAAAGCGCTAGTGACCGTGGCGTCGTCGCCCTGTTTTAGCGCGCAGGACGCGTGGCCAGGGATAAAACCCGAGGTACTGGCGGGCTTTCAGCAGCAGCTGAGCGACGATTTCCAGCGGACCGTAGAGCGGTTCCTCGCGCTGCAGACGATGGGTACCGAAACCGCGCGTAAGGATGCCCGAACGCTGAAGCAGACCGTGCTTTCGCTGCCGATGCCGGAGGTTGAGGTGCTAAACGGCGGACTTGAGCTCCTGAAAACGGTTGACCTGCGCGAGCCGCTGGCCGCGCTGACGGTGCCGCACCTGCGTATCTACGGTTATCTCGATGGGATTGTGCCGCGCAAAGTGGTTCCGCTGCTGGATTCGCTCTGGCCGGAGAGTGAATCGCAGATCATTGCCAAAGCCGCACATGCCCCGTTTATCTCTCATCCGACGGAATTTTGTTCAGCGCTGATTGCGTTAAGTCAACGTTTCGACTGATTATTTTCTATCCTGCCTGGAAAAAGTAACACACCGCAACCATACTCCAGATGTCGTTGCGGTTGTTCTGCCTTCGATAATCAAAACAACAATCCTATGGAGAGTCAGGCTATGAAACTTGTTACAGGTATTGTCACTTCTCTGGTTATTGGGTCACTGTCATTTGGCGTCTTTGCGGCAAAAGAGCTGGAAAAAGATAAAGTTGCCAGCATGAATCTGACGAAAATTGGTGAGATTTCTACGTCTGACACCACCGCGCCGATGGATGCTCGCAGAGAGCTGTCGAAGAAAGCGGATGAGCTGGGCGGAACGTACTACGTCGTCACCAGTGCAGAAAAACAGACCAAAAACGTACGCGCAACGGCGGACGTCTACAAGTAATACGATAAAGCCGGGCAGCGATGCCCGGCTTTGTTAACGCAGCGTCCACCACTCCCTGAGGCAGGCCTTTCCTTCCGGACAGCTTTTACAACTGCCGGAGAGACAGCCGTCAGCGTCTTCCTGAATCCGCACGGCTTTCCCCATGGCTTCCAGTCTTTCCAGCATGGCATCGATCATCGGCTGCGGCGTATGCAGGCTGAGGCTCAGCTGTTTCGCCTCCATTCGCCCCTGCAGTGCCAGCAGGTCACGAACCTGAATCAACGATGCCATGGTTTACTCCTTAGTGACAGTCGCCCGCCGGGCTGCTGCAGCAGGTCGCGGCGGTTTTACGGTTTGCCAGCAGGTCGATGTCGACGCGGCTGCGCGCACGCCGCAGCAAACCGAGCACTATCACGTTAAACAGCACAACCGCGAGAATGCAGACCAGGCTGTAGCGCGGATGCTGGCTGAAATTAACGGTTTGATAAAAGAGCGTCGAAAGCGAGTACGCAATGTTTAACCCCCACAGGATGGAGAAGCCCATCCAGCCGCGGCTGGACTCGCGGGCAATCGCCCCCATCACGGAGATGCACGGAATGTAGAGCAGGACAAAGATGAGGTAGCTGTAGGCCGCGGACGCGCTGCCAAATTTCTCGCCCATCACGCCCATGGCTCCCGTCGCCATTTCGCCGTCGCCTTTGCTGGCCTCAATAGGGTTCGCCAGCACGCTCAGGCTGAAGGTGTCTTTCAGGCTCTGCCAGGTCTCCTCTACGGCACCCAGCAGTTCATGACCGAGATGAAACTCTGCCGGATTAAATTCCTGTTCCTGAATGTTCTCTGCGGTGTAAAGCGTGTTCAGGGTGCCGACAACCACCTCTTTCGCCATCGCGCCGGTGAACAGCCCGACGGTTGCCTGCCAGTTATCCTCATGCACGCCAATCGGTTTAAAGACCGGCGTGATGACGCGGCTGACGGAGGCGAGGGCAGAGTCGTTAATGTTATCTGCCGCCTGTCCGCTGAGGGTGAAGCTGTTCAGCGCGCTCAGGAAAATGCTGACGATGACAATCACCTTACCGGCGCGCAGCACAAAGCCCTTCAGGCGCTGCCAGGTCTGGATCGCCAGGCTTTTCAGATGCGGCACGTGATACACCGGCAGCTCCATTACAAACGGTGACGCTTCACCGCGCATGATGGTGTGCTTCAGCATCAGACCGGTGAGGATCGCCATCACGATGCCCAGCACATACAGCGAGAAGACCGCCAGCGCGCCCTGCTGACCAAAGAAGGCTGCGGCAAAGACCGCAAAGATGGCCAGACGGGCACCGCAGGACATAAACGGCGCCATCATGATGGTCATCAGACGTTCACGCGGCGCATCCAGGGTGCGTGCGCCCATCACCGACGGTACGTTACAGCCGAAGCCGACAATCAGCGGGACGAAGGATTTACCCGGCAGACCCAGCGCCTGCATCAGACGATCCATCACGAACGCGGCGCGCGCCATGTAGCCGGAATCTTCCAGGAACGAGAGGAACAGATACATCATGCCGATCTGCGGCACCAGAGGCAGAACGGTGTTGATACCGCCGCCGATCCCCTGCGCGAGGAAGATGGTTAACCATTCCGGGAAGTGAAGGGTGTATCCCACCCACTGAATGCCGTGCACGAAGACCGCGACGGAACCGGCGTCAAAAATCGGCTGCAGTGCGCCACCGATGTTAATGGCAAGCAGGAACATCACGTACATCACCAGCAGAAAGATCGGCAAACCCAGGAAGCGGTTAAGCACGACCTTATCCACCGCCGCCGTAAAGCGGCTGGGTTCCGCCGTCAGCGCGTTACTCACCACGTCGCAAATCGAGGCGATGGCCTGGTAACGGGCATCGGCGATGTGCAGCGCCGGGTCGTCCAGCTCGTCGCTAAGACGGGCCACCGTCGCGTCCAGCTTATCGGCCGCATGCCCGGCGTAAGCGCGGCTGTAGATATCCCCTTCCAGCATCTGCAGGCCAAGCCACAGGCGCTGTTTTGCTGGCATACCGGTGTCCATCTCCTGCGCCAGCACGTTGGCTTCGCGCAGGAGAGGCTGGGCGTAATGCACCAGCTCAACGTCGCGATTTCCCGCGTGACGGTCAATGGCCAGCTTCAGCGCATCAATACCGCGAGCCCGCGTCGAAACCAGCGGAACGACCGGGCATCCCAGGCGCGCGGAGAGGGCATCGACGTCGATGCGCAGCTTTTGTTTCTCTGCGATGTCGAGCATGTTGAGCGCCACGATGCAGGGGATACCCAGCTCCAGCAGCTGCAGCGTCAGATAGAGGTTACGCTCGAGGTTTGAGGCATCGACCACGTTGATCAGCAGATCCGCGTCGCCGCCAAGAATATAGTGACAGGCGATTTGCTCATCGAGCGAGGTTTGTGACGAAATGGTGGTTAAGGAGTAGGTGCCGGGAAGGTCAACCAGCGTCACCTGGTTGTCTGTCGTCGTGAACTGGCCCTCTTTACGCTCAACCGTCACGCCCGCCCAGTTGCCTACGCGCTGGCGTGCCCCGGTCAGCTGGTTAAAAAGCGTGGTCTTGCCGGAATTAGGATTGCCAATTAAGCCAATAGTTAACTTTTTCATTTTTTTAGACTCACTGAAACCGCTGGCTTGTTATCGGGATAAGGCTTCGACTTCTATTAATGCGAGGTCTTTCTTACGCAGCACCAGATTTACGCGGCGGGTTTCGATATGAACCGGATCGCCCAGCGGCGCCACGCGCACGACCTGGAATGACGAGCCGGGCAGCATGCCCAGCGACAGCAGCTTTTGCCGATAGGCAGGGCTAATTTCGCGGGTAAAACCGGTAATCTTCCATGCACTGTCTGGAGTGAATTGCATAACGCCTGATTCCACGAAAGGTTAAATTATCTACTATGGGATGATAATGAGAATAGTTTTTATCAGCAATATTAAAACTGTGACGGAATGTTGTTTACGGTATTAATTTACGGCCTGTTTGACCTGGCTCAATATTTGCTGAATTGCCTGGAAAACGAAAAGGGGAGTATTTGTTAACGGGGTGATAATTCGTGGTTTAAATATGGCTATGCAATCGGTTTCATATATTTCGATATGATTATTCCCCTCATCCCGGCCCTCTCCCTTCTGGGGAGAGGGTTAGGGTGAGGGGCATTTACAACCTTAGCGTTTTTTACCCATCGCAGCCGCCAGCGCATCCATCATCGCGCTGTTGCCTGCAGGCTGAGTATCACGTCCGCGCGGTTTTGCCGCTTTCGCGGCGGGACGCTGCTGTTCGCGGCCTCCGCCATTGCCGCCGCGGCGCGCGTTGGTGTCGCCCGGCTGCTCGTCCAGACGCATGGTCAGCGCGATACGCTTGCGCTGCAGATCCACTTCCAGCACTTTGACCTTCACGATGTCGCCCGCTTTGACCACGGTGTGCGGGTCTTCAACGAACTTGTCGGCAAGGGATGAGATATGCACCAGACCATCCTGATGCACGCCGATATCCACGAACGCGCCAAAGTTGGTGACGTTGGTCACCGCGCCTTCCAGCACCATGCCGGGCAGCAGGTCGTTCATGGTTTCCACGCCGTCGGCAAAGGTCGCCGTTTTGAACTCAGGACGCGGATCGCGGCCCGGCTTTTCCAGCTCTTTAATAATGTCGGTGACGGTTGGCACACCAAATTTGTCGTCGGTGAAATCAACGGCTTGCAGGTTGCGCAGGGCGCTACTGTCACCCATGAGATCTTTCAGCGCCTGCTGGGTGGCGGCCAGGATGCGTTCCACCACAGGGTACGCCTCCGGGTGCACGGTGGAGGCATCCAGCGGGTTATCGCCGTGGTTGATGCGCAGGAAGCCCGCACACTGCTCAAAGGCTTTTGGCCCCAGACGGCTCACCTTCAGCAGCTGCTGACGGTTCTGGAACTGGCCGTTCTCATCACGCCAGGCGACGATGTTCTGCGCCATCATGCGGGTTAAGCCCGCCACGCGGGTCAGCAGGGGAACGGAGGCGGTATTCAGGTCAACGCCAACGGCGTTTACGCAGTCTTCCACCACCGCATCCAGCTTGCGCGCCAGCTGAGTCTGGCTCACGTCATGCTGATACTGGCCCACGCCGATGGATTTCGGATCGATCTTCACCAGCTCCGCCAGCGGATCCTGCAGGCGGCGAGCGATAGAAACCGCCCCGCGCAGGGAAACGTCCAGGTCCGGGAATTCCTGGGCCGCCAGCTCGGACGCGGAATAGACGGACGCCCCGGCCTCGCTGACGATCACTTTCTGTGCCGTCACTTTCGGGAACTGCTTCTGCACGTCGAGGTAGAAACGCTCGGTTTCACGAGAGGCCGTACCGTTGCCGATGGCAACCAGCTCGACGTTGTATTTTTCGCACAGCGCCGCCACCACGACGGCCGCTTTCGCTGCCTGGCCGGTGTGCGGATAAATGGTATCGGTCGCCACCAGCTTGCCGGTGCCGTCAACCACAGCGACCTTCACGCCGGTACGCAGACCCGGGTCGAGACCCATTGTCGCGCGCAGGCCGGCAGGGGCGGCCATCAGCAGGTCGTGCAGGTTACGGGCGAAGACGTTAATCGCTTCATCTTCGGCGCGTTCGCGCACGGTGCCCATCAGCTCGGTTTCGAGGTGCATCAGCACCTTGATGCGCCAGGTCCAGCTTACTACGCCTTTACGCCAGCTGTCCGCCGGGGCGTTGTTCAGGCGCAGGCCGAGATGGTCGATAATGATCTGCTCGCAGTGGCTCTCTTTCGGCGGCTCGTCAAACTGCGGATCGGCGTTCAGGGAGAGCTGGAGCACGCCTTCGTTGCGGCCGCGGAACATTGCCAGCGCGCGGTGGGAAGGGGTGGTGGAAATCGGTTCGTGGTGATCGAAATAGTCGCGGAATTTCGCGCCTTCTTCCTCTTTACCCGCGACGACGGTAGAGACGATGTGGGCATTCTTCCACAGGTAATCACGCACTTTAGCGAGCAGCGCGGCGTCTTCGGCGAAGCGCTCCATCAGAATGTAGCGTGCGCCGTCGAGGGCGGCCTTGGTGTCCGCCACGCCTTTGTCAGCGTCGATAAATTTCGCCGCTTCGGTTTCCGGATCGTGCGATGGCTCGTTCCACAGCAGGTCGGCCAGCGGCTCAAGGCCCGCTTCAATCGCAATCTGCCCGCGCGTGCGGCGCTTCGGTTTGTACGGCAGATAGAGATCTTCTAATTCGGTTTTGCTTAGGGTGCCGTTAATGGCGCTTTCCAGATCGCTGGTCAGTTTGCCCTGTTCGCCGATGGATTTGAGGATCGCCTGACGACGTTCTTCCAGTTCGCGCAGATAACCGAGACGGGTCTCCAGGTTACGCAGCTGCGTGTCATCCAGACCGCCGGTGACTTCCTTACGATAGCGTGCAATAAACGGCACGGTGTTCCCTTCATCAAGCAGGCGAACGGCAGCTTCTACCTGTTCGGCTCTGGCCTGAATATCACCCGCAATAATGCGGCAGAGCGAATCATTCATCATGGCTTTATCATCTGTTGAGTCGAAAAAATCAGGGGATAGTTATACGGGCTGACACGGCAAAATGCCAGCCGGGGAGGGCGCTCTCGGACTATTTTACGTAGATGATCTCATTGACGTACCAGCTGGCTTCACCAGCTGGAGTCTGAACGATGGCCAGATCGCCCACTTCCTTTTTCAGCAGCGCGCGGGCCATCGGGGAGTCGATGGAGATGTAATCCTTACGACCAAAAATTTCATCGTAGCCGACAATGCGAAAACGCAGGGTGTCACCATCGTCGTTTTCAATCTCCACCCACGCGCCGAAGAACACTTTGCCCTCCTGCTGCGGAGAGTAATCGACAATTTTAAGATTCTCGAGGCACTTCGTCAGATAGCGAACCCGGCGGTCAATTTCGCGTAGCCGCTTTTTGTTGTACTGGTAGTCAGCGTTTTCGCTGCGATCGCCCAGGCTTGCCGCCCAGGTCACCTTTTTGGTTACTTCAGGACGCTCTTCGCGCCAGAGGTAATCCATCTCTTTTTTGAGCTTTTCGTACCCTTCGCGGGTGATCAGGGGCGTTTTCATGGTAAAGCCTTTGCTGCCTGCCGGTTAACTGTCTTGCGCACAATACGTACCACACAGTGTAACAGACAGGATTAATAATGATTTATGTGATGAAATGAGCAGATAAGCTGCTGTTAAATATGCTTTGTAACAATTTCGACTAGAATTTATACCAGAATTAACTGGTCGAATACGTGCACTTTTTTAGAATACGCTGTTACAAAGACTATCCGAACCTTTGGGAGTACACACAATGCAAGAGAACTACAAAATTCTGGTCGTGGATGACGACATGCGCCTGCGTGCGCTGCTGGAGCGTTATCTGACCGAGCAGGGCTTCCAGGTTCGTAGCGTCGCGAACGCTGAGCAGATGGACCGTCTGCTGACCCGTGAATCTTTCCACCTGATGGTTCTCGACCTGATGCTGCCTGGCGAAGACGGGCTTTCTATTTGCCGCCGTCTGCGCAGCCAGAGCAACCCGATGCCGATTATCATGGTGACGGCGAAGGGCGAGGAAGTTGACCGTATCGTGGGCCTCGAAATCGGCGCGGACGACTACATTCCAAAACCGTTTAACCCGCGTGAACTGCTGGCACGTATTCGCGCCGTGCTGCGCCGTCAGGCGAACGAGCTGCCGGGCGCGCCGTCGCAGGAAGAAGCCGTTATTGCCTTCGGCAAGTTCAAGCTGAACCTCGGCACGCGCGAAATGTTCCGTGAAGACGAGCCGATGCCGCTCACCAGCGGCGAGTTTGCGGTCCTGAAAGCGCTGGTCAGCCACCCGCGTGAACCGCTTTCCCGTGACAAGCTGATGAACCTGGCGCGCGGTCGCGAATACTCCGCAATGGAACGCTCTATCGACGTGCAGATCTCCCGTCTGCGCCGCATGGTGGAAGAAGATCCGGCGCATCCTCGTTATATTCAGACCGTATGGGGTCTGGGCTACGTGTTCGTCCCGGACGGCTCTAAAGCATGAGGCGAATGCGCTTCTCGCCGCGAAGCTCGTTTGCCCGCACCCTGTTACTGATCGTCACCCTGCTGTTCGTCAGCCTGGTGACGACCTACCTGGTGGTGTTGAACTTTGCGATCCTGCCGAGCCTCCAGCAGTTCAATAAGGTCCTGGCCTACGAGGTCCGTATGCTGATGACCGATAAACTGCAGCTGGAGGACGGCACGCAGCTCGTCGTTCCCCCGGCGTTTCGCCGTGAAATCTACCGTGAACTGGGCATTTCGCTCTATTCCAACGAAGCGGCGGAAGACGCTGGCCTGCGCTGGGCGCAGCACTACGAATTCCTAAGCCAGCAGATGGCGCAGCAGCTGGGCGGTCCAACGGAAGTGCGCGTTGAGGTCAACAAAAGCTCGCCCGTCGTCTGGCTGAAAACCTGGCTGTCACCCAATATTTGGGTTCGCGTTCCGCTGACCGAAATCCATCAGGGCGATTTCTCACCGCTGTTCCGCTATACCCTGGCGATTATGCTGCTGGCGATAGGCGGCGCGTGGCTATTTATCCGTATACAGAACCGACCGCTGGTCGACCTTGAGCACGCTGCGCTGCAGGTCGGTAAAGGGATTATTCCTCCTCCGCTGCGCGAGTATGGCGCCTCGGAAGTCCGTTCAGTGACGCGTGCCTTTAACCATATGGCGGCAGGCGTGAAGCAGCTGGCGGATGACCGTACGCTGCTGATGGCGGGCGTCAGCCACGACCTGCGCACGCCGCTAACGCGTATTCGTCTGGCGACGGAGATGATGGGAGAAGAGGACGGTTACCTTGCCGAGTCCATCAATAAGGACATTGAAGAGTGTAACGCCATCATTGAGCAGTTCATCGACTACCTGCGCACCGGGCAGGAGATGCCAATGGAGATGGCGGATCTGAACGCGGTGCTGGGCGAAGTCGTGGCGGCGGAAAGCGGCTACGAGCGCGAGATTGATACCGACCTTCAGGCCGGTGAAATTCAGGTTCGTATGCACCCGCTCTCCATTAAACGTGCGATCGCCAACATGGTGGTCAACGCGGCGCGCTACGGCAACGGCTGGATTAAGGTCAGCAGCGGGTCTGAGCTCAACCGCGCCTGGTTCCAGGTGGAAGACGACGGTCCGGGCATCAAGCCCGAGCAGCGTAAGCATCTGTTCCAGCCGTTTGTGCGCGGCGATAGCGCGCGCAGCACCAGCGGTACGGGCTTAGGCCTGGCGATTGTGCAGCGTATTGTGGATAACCACAACGGACTGCTGGAGATTGGCACCAGCGAGCGCGGTGGGTTGAGCATTCGCGCCTGGTTGCCGGTTCCGGTGACGCGAGGGCAGGTGAAAGAGAGTTGAAAAAAGGGTGGCACGAGCCACCCTTTTTTGTAGGTCGGGTAAGGCGAAGCCGCCACCCGACATGGACTACAGTTTTGGACCCGCACTCACCAGCGCAGCACCCGCCGGGGTATCGGTATACTTCTCGAAGTTCTCAATAAACAGCTTCGCCAGCGATTCCGCCTTCTCGCGCCACTGCTCCGGAGAACCGTACGTGTTGCGCGGGTCGAGGATATGCGTATCCACACCCGGCAGCGACGTTGGGATCGCCAGGTCAAACATCGGCAGCGTGAAGGTTTCGGCGTCGTCCAGAGAACCATCCAGAATGGCGTCGATAATGGCGCGGGTATCTTTGATAGAGATACGTTTGCCGGTGCCGTTCCAGCCGGTGTTCACCAGGTATGCCTGCGCGCCGGATGCCTGCATGCGTTTCACCAGCACTTCAGCATACTGCGTCGGGTGCAGCGACAGGAAGGCCGCGCCGAAGCAGGCGGAGAAGGTTGGGGTTGGCTCCGTCACGCCGCGCTCGGTACCCGCCAGCTTGGCGGTGAAACCGGAAAGGAAGTGGTACTGCGTTTGGCTGGCCGTCAGGCGAGACACCGGAGGCAGAACGCCGAACGCATCCGCCGTCAGGAAAATAACCTTCGTGGCATGACCCGCTTTTGACACCGGCTTCACGATATTGTCGATGTGGTAGATCGGATAAGAGACGCGGGTGTTTTCCGTTTTCGACGCATCGTCGAAGTCGATGGAGCCGTCGGCACGCACGGTGACGTTTTCCAGCAGCGCATCGCGACGGATCGCGTGGAAGATATCCGGCTCGGCCTCTTCAGACAGGCGAATGGTCTTCGCGTAGCAGCCGCCTTCAAAGTTGAATACGCCATCGTCATCCCAGCCGTGTTCGTCATCGCCAATCAGGCGACGTTTTGGATCGGTGGACAGGGTGGTTTTACCGGTGCCGGACAGGCCGAAGAAGACCGCCACGTCGCCTTTTTCACCGACGTTAGCCGAGCAGTGCATGGAGGCAATGCCCCGCAGCGGCAGCAGGTAGTTCATGACGGAGAACATCCCTTTCTTCATTTCGCCGCCGTACCAGGTACCGCCGATCAGCTGGATACGCTCGGTCAGGTTGAAGGCCACAAAGTTTTCGGAGTTCAGACCCTGCTCTTTCCACTGTGGGTTGGTGCATTTCGCGCCGTTCATCACGATGAAATCAGGGGTGAAGTCCTGCAGCTCTTCGTCGGTTGGACGGATAAACATGTTTTTCACGAAATGCGCCTGCCAGGCCACTTCGGTGATAAAACGCACGGAGAGACGGGTATCGGCGTTAGCGCCGCAGAAAGCGTCGACAATAAACAAACGCTTGCCGGAAAGTTGATGGGTGACGAGCCCTTTCAGGTGCTGCCAGGTTTCCGGGGAGAGCGGTTTGTTGTCGTTCTTCCCTTTGCCCTTGTCAGCCCACCACAGCGTATCGCGGGTGGTTTCGTCTCGGACGATATACTTATCTTTCGGCGAACGACCGGTAAAAATACCGGTATCGACGGCGATAGCACCAAGATTTGTCAACACACCACGCTCGTATCCTTCCAGTGCTGGATTGAGCTCTTCCTGATACAGCGTATCGTAGTCGGGGTTGTAGACGATTTCCTGGACGTCGTGAATACCATAAGCCTTGAGATCTTGCGGGGTTAAACCAGTAACACGCATATCACTGCTCCTTAGCCAATATGTACTGCCTGAAATTGTAGGGTTTTTCTGAGGTTGTTTACCGCGACGGGGCTCATAGATTCACGCATCTGGACAAAACCCTTACTAACGGAAAACGCTGCGACTCCAGTCACGGCGCAGGCGGATTATCGCAGGAATCGCTTTTTGGGTGGGGAAAATGTTCCGAAAAGGTTAAAGGCTGGTGATTTTATCGGAAAGAATGTGAATGTAATCGCATACACGTAAGAAAATTACGTAAGAGTTACATTGGGAAAACGATTCAGCTTGGGTGGAGTTTTTTGCCCCTCAGCCCAGCCCTCTCCCCTTTGGGGAGAAGGTTAAGGTGAGGGGAAGAGAGGTTTAATGAACCTGCGGATCCGCCGGGGAGGCGTTGTTGCGGATCTCAGCGATATCCATCGAATTGAATACATAGTGCGTACCGCAGTAGTCACAGTGCATATCAATTTCGCCGTCTTCCGCCATGATGCTGTCGATCTCTTCATCCGGCAGGGTTTTCAGTGCGCCAGCGCAGCGCTCGCGGGAGCAGGTGCACTTAAACTC
This sequence comes from Enterobacter sp. Taxon_8, assembly GCF_058354585.1. Taxonomy (NCBI): domain Bacteria; kingdom Pseudomonadati; phylum Pseudomonadota; class Gammaproteobacteria; order Enterobacterales; family Enterobacteriaceae; genus Enterobacter; species Enterobacter sp. Taxon_8. The sequence goes on from NZ_CM177989.1 coordinate 364,388, forward strand.
CACGGACTGCGGGTCGTAGACGGTCACTTCTTCTTCGTGGTACAGACGCCACAGCACGTCTGTCGCCGACAGGTTGAACAGCTCTTCCGCCTTGATGGTTTCGGTCAGCGTCGCCAGGTGCTCAAAATCATTGGTCTGAGCGTCCTGGGCAGGCAGAACCTGCAGCAGCATACCGCCCGCAGCAGGCTGGCCGTCCACTTCACCGGTGCGGATGAACAGACGCGTCGGCAGCTGCTCGGAGCGCATGAAGTAATCTTCCAGGCAGGCTGCCAGGGTATCGCCTTCCAGACCGACCACGCCCTGATAGCGCTCACCTTCCTCTGGGGAGATGGTGATCACCAGGTAGCCATTACCTACCAGCGTTTTGAGGTCAGCATTCTCAGGCACGTCGCCCTGAACGCGCGCCACGCCGCGCATCTGCTGCTGGTTATTGCCGTTGATGACCGCCAGCGTCATCGGGCCGTCGCCCTGCAGCTGCACGGTGATATCCCCGGCAAACTTCAGCGTTGCGGTAAGCAGGCTGGTGGCAACCAGCAGTTCGCCCAACAGGGTCTTCACCGGCAGCGGGTAATTGTGGTTTTCCAGAATCTGTTTCCAGGTTTCGGATACGGTGACCAGCTCGCCGCGCACGGCGAATTGTTCAAACAGATAGCGGTGTAATTGGTCGTGTTGGGCCATTTTCATCTCTCGTGCGGGTGAGGTTAATCAGTCTCACCGTGTTTAAATTTCATCAGATCGCGGCGCTCTTTTTTGTCCGGCCGCCGGTCCGGGTGAGGCATCGTCAGCGCGTTCATTTTGCGCGCCAGCGCGGTCTTCTCGCGCTTTTCAATGCTCTCCGCCGTCTCTTCATAAAGCATTACGGCTTCCGCTGCGGGTCGACGTTGTTCGGTAATGGCTTTAACCACCACCGTACGTTCATCGTTGCCCTGACGCAGCGTTAAGGTGGCATTCAGCTCAACCATCTTGCTCGGTTTGCTGCGCTGGCCGTTGTAATGCACTTTTCCGCCGTCAACCATCTCGCGGGCAAGGGCGCGCGTTTTATAAAAACGCGCTGCCCACAGCCATTTATCCAGTCTTACCCCGTCTGAGGGTTTTTCTTTCATGGCGTCTCCTTCACGGTCAGTGAGGGGATCATCTGGCGATAGTCGTTCAGTCCCGGGTGGCGCAGATAGCTTTTTTCAGCCAGGCCAGAGTCAGGATTGGTGACGCCCAGACAGTAGCGAATGCCAAACCTTGCGGCAGAATCCAGAATGGGCTCGCTGTCATCAATGAACAACGTACGTTCCGGCTGCAAACCCGTCTCTTCCTTCACCGCATGCCACAACCGCTGATCCTCTTTCGGATAACCAAATGTGTGGGTGGAAAGTAATAAATCAAGGTGCGACGCCAGACCCGTATGTTCCAGCTTCACCGCCAGATTATGTGGATGCGCGTTGGTCAGCAAGATACGACGCTTGCCGCTTGCTTTCAGCGCATCCAGAAAGGGCACTGTATCTTCGCGCAGAACGGCGCGCGGGCCCTGGGCGGTAGTCATGGCACAAATATCCAGACCGAGGCGCTCGCTCCAGTAGTCAAGACAGTACCAGTTTAGCGTATGTTGCACGGCGCTATATTGTGAACGAATGAATGCCTGCGCTTCTGCCGGGGAGATCCCCTGCTGTTCGCCATAGGTTTCTGGAACCAGCGTTTGCCAGAAATAGTTATCAAAGGCGAGATCGAGCAGCGTGCCGTCCATATCCAGCAGAACGGTATCAACCTCCTGCCAGGCGATATCAAGATGCATTAGGGGAACTCCAGCCAGATGAAACGTGCGCGACAGGGTAGCACATCTTGTCGCGCAACGACGTTATCAGATCAGGCTCTCAGACGAGGGGATCAGCTTAGGATTGAGGCAGTTTTCGTAATATTGCTGGATGTCGGCAAGCCGCGTGCGCGAGCGCTGGTAGCGGCGCAGGGCCATAAAACCGTTCCAGAAAATGGCGATCAGCATCGCGGTCATCAGCAGCGAGGTGCCGATGTAGCGCCACAGCCCAGCGCTATCCGGCATCCGGTGCAGGCCGATATGGCGAGTGCCGTTGGCGTCGGTATAAATACTCGTGACAATCCCTTCTGCGCTGAACGGCGTTTGCATCAGCATCTGCGCCAGGCGCTGGAATTGGCTCCACTGCTCCTGCGCCGGATAATCATAAAGCGCCACCTGCGGATAAGGCTGATCGACCAGGTCGCTGCCCTCATCGCTTGCAATTACAAAGCCGCCCGGTGCCGGGCTGTTCAGCGCCTGAGCCGCACGGGTGGTCTCGCGCATCATGAACGGTGACGTCGAGGTAGCGACCAGGTTATCCAGAGATTCAGCGCTAACCGGCCGCAGCAGCACGTTAACGCCATCCAGTCGTCCCGCTTCGGCGCGTTTCACCAGCGAGTCCCAGTCTTTACTGTTCCCGAGGTTTACCAGGGCATTTTTAAGACGTATGCACTCATCCTGAGAGGAACAAAGATCCTGCGTTTTCAGGACGATGTCACCAAAATCATCCAGCAGAACCATGCCTGATTTTTGAATGGCCGAACGCAGTGCGGGACTAACGCGTGAATCATCGTCCGGTTTCGGGTGCAGCTGGCGGTTAACCGTCTGGGTAAGAGCCGTGGCTTTATTCACGACTTCGGATTCCGGTAGCGGCAGCGGCGGTGCGTCGTTCCAGATAATTTGTGAGCAATCGAACGGCATAAACGGTGAGTTCTGGCGCGTGTTCCACGCCCCCGGGGTGTGAATATTACACATTCCGGTTCCCTTCAGGCGCAGCGTGTCCCCCACGCGCACACCGGCTTCATCCAGTTTGTTGACGCTGGTCGCTTCAATGGTTTGCGCCCCTTTGATCCACGACAGGGTGAATTTAATGGGCATATCCAGCGGCACGAAAAGCAGCAGCATGACTAAGACCAGCGCGGCGCCGCCGGCAATGACCGTGCTGCGAAGCCAGTGCTGAAGCGGGAAATTTTTCACTTCATCATGCAGGGATAAGAAGCGCCCCTGACGCACAACGTGGCGGTCAAGGTAGATATCAATATCGGTTTTCTGCCCCAGGTCCTGCGCGATCCACGGTTGCCAGTGGCGCGGGTAGATCAGGTCGATAATACCGAGCGAGATATTGTTGAGATGTTCCTGATCGTTTTCACCGAAGAGGCCCCAGCGCTTTGGCGTTCCGCGCAGGCAGTGGATTTCGCGCAACGAGGTTCTGGCCGGTGGGGCAAAGAGCCCCCAAAGCCCGCCCGCCAGCAGCAGAACCGCACCTCCAGCCAGCCAGGGGACAAACACATCCGGCATGAGGAGGCAGATAAAAAAGAGCAGGAAGGCAGCAACGATCAGAATGGCTTCGCGGATGCCGTCCGGGCGGCTCAGAGCGTACTCTTCATGGGTTTCCTGGCGAATATTCAGCAGTTCAATCTGCTCAGTCTCTTCGCCACGAATGGAGGCCTGCGTTGAACTGGCGCGTTCCAGCGCAAAACGAGGGGCTTCCTGAAGGTATTCATTCAGCGTATGGCCGTTAAGCGAGATAACCAGGGGCAACGAGTCGGTGTGAATCAGCTCAACGCTGTTTTCGTCGTTAATGTATTGCTCCCAGGACGGGGGCAGATGCACTTCGACGGAATCAAGGTAATAGCGCCATTTGTTAGGGTCATCAGTAGTGATGCCATAGCGCGTGATGGAGCGCGTCACGCAGAGCACGGTATCACTTTGTGCATTAAGATTTAGCGCGACGGGCGCAGCGGTGGCTCCCGTTGGCCCAGGCGTTAATTGAGTACGGTTCAGGATTTCGAGATAGTTTTCAACCGCATCGCGCTCGTCTTGCGTAAGTTTACGCGTGCTTGCACCCGCAAATGCATTTAAAAAGGGCAGGCGATAACGGCGCTGTACGCGGCGCCTGTAAAACCACCCTGCAACCAACGCACCGGCCAGCATAGCAGCGAGAACAATCAAAATGGTGCTCATGCTTTCCCCATCTTACTTATCTTCTTACAGGTGTAGTCAGTAGCACCTTTACATTGAATGAGAGTCTGTGGTTGGCTATCGGCAAGTATGGAGTCGAACTTGAGCATTCTGAAGCGCATCCCAGTGACCGGTGATGATAGCAAAGCCTGTTATGGCGCGATATCAGCAAATTCCTGGAAACATTTCAACCTCTTGACATTTGTTTTGAATTGAGGATTGATCTCAAATACGTTGCATAAATGTAAATAAAGAACAATTGACATTGCCGAAACCGTGCAGCGTATCGCACAATAACGCCAGTTCTCACTGCTAAGACCCATCAAGATGAGCAAACCACTACAAAAACCCACCATTCTGAATGTTGAAACTGTCGCCAAATCGCGCCTGTTTAATGTCGAAAGTGTGGATCTGGAGTTCAGCAACGGTGTGCGTCGCGTTTATGAACGTATGCGCCCTTCTTCGCGCGAAGCGGTGATGATTGTTCCCATTGTCGACGATCATCTGATTTTGATCCGCGAATACGCTGTGGGAACGGAATCTTACGAGCTCGGGTTCTCGAAAGGGCTTATCGACCCGGGTGAAACCGTCTTTGAAGCGGCAAACCGCGAGCTGAAAGAAGAGGTGGGGTTCGGGGCGAATGAGCTTTCATTCCTGAAAAAGCTGAGCATGGCACCGTCCTATTTTTCCAGCAAAATGAATATTGTGGTGGCTGAAGATCTCTATCCTGAATCGCTGGAAGGGGATGAGCCGGAGCCGTTGCCGCAGGTTCGCTGGCCGTTAGCGCACCTGATGGATCTGCTGGAAGACCCTGACTTTAATGAGGCCCGCAACGTGAGCGCGCTGTTCCTGGTACGGGAGTGGTTGAAGGGGCAGGGGCGACTGTAGGCCATAAAAAAAGCCGGGTGGCGACTTCGCCTTACCCGGCCTACGATGCTTTGCCCGGTTTTTACCGGGCATTCTTATTTTTAGAACAGCTCGTGCGTTTCGCCGTTATCGATAATCTCTGTACCCACCTCGTGCACCGCCTGTGTGGTTGGCTGGGTGCCCTCAATGAAATACTCTTCGCGACTATTACCGCCGTTGGCAAGCTGACCGGTGCTGCGGTCGATATTGACCGTCACCACGCCTGGCGGCGGCGTTAACGGCTGCTCCGGCACACCTTCAAGAACGGACTTCATGTAGGCATCCCAGGCCGGCTGCGCGCTCTTCGCTCCGCCTTCGTAGCCGGAAATCTGATCCTTAATCGCGCCGGATGCCGTGGTACGACCTAAATCACGGCGGTGATCGTCGAAGCCGATCCAGACTGATGTCACCACGCCCGGGCCGTAGCCGGAGAACCACGCATCTTTCGAGCTGTTGGTTGTCCCCGTTTTACCGCCGATATCATGGCGCTGCAAATCACGCCCTGCGCGCCAGCCGGTACCCTGCCAGCCCGGTTCACCGAAGATGTTGGTGTTCAGCGCGCTCTTAATCAGGAACGACAGCGGCGTGTTGATCACATGCGGTGCGTACTCCTGCGCGCCGGTCTGCGCCACCAGTGCCTGGTTCGCCTGCTCGAGCTGCGGCTGCGGCACAACGCCGTTCTGCTGCTCCTGCGACACGGCAGGGTCTTCCATGTCCTTATTCTCAAGCACCTCGGATTTCGGCGTATTGCCGTAAATGACCGGGATATCGCACTCAGGACAGGCAATTTTCGGCTTCGCTTCGAACAGCACGCCGCCCTGATCGTTCTCGATTTTACTGATGAAGTACGGGTCAACCAGGAAGCCGCCGTTAGCCATCACCGAGTACCCGCGTGCGACCTGAAGCGGCGTAAAGGAGGCCGAGCCTAACGCCAGCGACTCGGTGCGAACGATGTTCTGTGCCGGGAAACCAAAGCGCTGCAGATACTCTGCGGCATAGTCGACGCCCATCGCGCGCATGGCGCGCACCATCACCACGTTTTTCGACTGCCCCAGACCCTGACGGAGACGAATAGGACCGGCATACTCCGCAGGGGAATTCTTCGGCTGCCAGTCGGAACCCGCACCGGCATCCCAGCGGGAGATTGGCACGTCGTTGAGGATGCTGGCGAGGGTCAGTCCCTTATCCATCGCGGCCGTGTAGAGGAACGGTTTGATATTGGAACCGACCTGACGCAGCGCCTGCGTGGCGCGGTTAAATTTGCTCTGGTTGAAATCAAACCCGCCGACCAGGGCCAGGATCGCACCGTTCTGTGGATTGATAGAGACCAGGGCCGAGTTGACGTCCGGCACCTGTGCCAGCCACCAGGCTTCGCCTACTTTGCGCACCCAGATTTGCTGCCCGGTCTGGACGGCATCGGTCACTTTACGCGGCGTTGCGCCCTGTAGGGTATCCGAGCGGTACGGACGCGCCCAGCGGACACCGTCCATGCGCAGAGAGACGGAGGTGCCGTCCGCGAGCGTCGCAACGGCTTCCTGAGGATCGGCCTGCGTCACCACGGCAGGCAGGAGCGGACCATAGGTTGGCAGCGCCTTCAGCGTACTGGTGATTTTTTTGCTGTCCCACGCGCTTTCGCCCACTTTCCAGAGCACGTTTGACGGGCCGCGATAGCCGTGACGCATATCGTAGTCCATCACGTTGTTCCGTACCGCTTCCTGAGCCGCCTGTTGGACTTTGCGGGTGACGGTGGTGTACACGCGATAGCCATCTTCATAGGCCTTGTCACCATAGCGATTCACCATCTCCTGGCGAACCATTTCGGTCAGATAAGGAGATGCAAAGGCGATCTCAGGGGCGTGGTAGTTAGCGTCAATGACATCGTTACGCGCCTGGTCGTATTCGCTCTGGCTGATGTAGCCTTCGCTCAGCATACGTGACAGGACGACGTTGCGACGCGCGGTGGCGCGATCGAGCGAGTAGAGCGGGTTAAACGTGGATGGCGCTTTTGGCAGACCTGCTATGGTGGCCATTTCGCTTAAGGTGAGTTGCTCAACAGGCTTGCCGAAGTACACCTGTGCGGCAGCCCCCACGCCATAGGCGCGGTAGCCCAGGTAGATTTTGTTGAGGTACAGCTCAAGGATTTCGTCTTTGCTCAGCAGCTGCTCAATACGGATCGCAAGGAACACCTCTTTGATCTTACGTATCAGCGTCTTTTCAGGGCTGAGGAAGAAGTTACGCGCCAGCTGCTGCGTAATGGTGCTCGCCCCCTGAGAGGCGTGACCAGAGAACAACGCAATGCTCGCGGCACGGAAAATTCCCACCGGATCGACACCGTGGTGCTCGTAAAAACGGCTGTCCTCCGTGGCGATAAAGGCTTTCACCATCACGGGGGGAATTTGGTTTAAGGTCAGCGGAATACGACGCTTCTCGCCATACTGCGCCATCAGCTCGCCATCGGCGCTATAGACTTGCATCGGGATCTGGAGTCGCACATCGCGAAGCGTGGCGACATCAGGTAGCTGTGGCTCAATATATTTGTACAAACCGTAAATCGAGCCTGCTCCCAGCAGAATGCAACAGACTGCAAGGATGAATAAATACTTTACGAACTTCACCGGAGATTTCCCATTTGGTTTCACTTGGGCAGTTTCTAAACAATCGCGCGGTAGTATAAAGGCAAGCCTGATTCATTGATATAGCCGTCAGGGTGACGGGCGATAAGGAGATCGTGAAGCATGGCTTTCAAAACATGGCAAACGGGCATTCATATTCAACAGGATAGGGTACTGATCGTCGCACTGGCCCGGGAGAAGTCCGGCTGGTGTGTGCGGCGCTGGTGGGCAATCCCGCTGGCCGAAGGCATTATTCGTGACGGCAAAATTTATCAGCCAGAACAGCTGGTTGATGCGTTACGCGACTGGCGAAAAACGCTGCCGCACTACCACCGGGCGTTCCTCTCTTTCCCGGCTGCACGCACCCTGCAGCGGTCGCTTGCCCGTCCGACCGTTGCGCTGCGCGACAGCGAGCAGCTCTCATGGCTTGGCGCCGCGCTCGCCCGCGAACTGGAGATGTCTGCCGATACGCTCTGTTTCGATTACGTGCAGGATACGTTCAGCAATACCTTTCACGTGACTGCCGCGCAAAATAACGAGGTCGACACCCTACTGGCGCTGGCGAAAACGCTGCGTTTGCGGCTGGTAACCATTACTCCGGATGCCAGCGCGCTGGCGAATCTTCTTCCTGCGGTGGCACCAGCGAAATGCATCGCCTGGCGGGACGATCGGCAGTGGCTCTGGGCCATGCGCCACCAGTGGGGACGCCGCTTAACTACCGAAGCAGAAAGCATGGCTGAGCTGGCGGCGCTGCTGGCTCTTGGGCCGGATGACATCGCGCTGTTTGATAGCCGACGTGACCCGTGGGAAATCCTGGAACGTTACCATGCTCCATTACCGGACTGCGGCGCTGATTATACCGTTGCGCTGGCTTTGGCCATGAGCGAGGTACCCGCATGAGCATCATGAACTTTCTGCCGTGGCGACAGCAGCGGCGCTCGCGATGCCTGCGCTTCTGGGGCGCAATGTGTGTCGGCACAGTGCTGTTGCTGTGCGTGACCATTTTCTGTCTGCGGATGAACCATCTCGTGAAGCTGCGCGCGCTGCAAACGGATCTGACGGGAATGCAGACCGTGCAGCACGCGCTTGTCGCCCGGCAAAGACTGACCGCACAGGCGCAGATGCCCGTGCAGACCGTGCAACAACGGGCATGGCAACCGGTGCTGGAATCACTTTCCCGCGCCGTTCCGGCACAGGTCTGGCTGACGGAGTTGCGCTATCAGCCCCCTGCTCTGATGCTGAGCGGGTATGCCATAACCCTGCCGGCCCTGTCTGCTCTGCGCGATGCGCTTGGCCTAATAGCGGATTTTACGCCCGGGACGACGGGTGAGCTTCGGCAGGACAGCCAGGGGCGATGGATGTTCACCCTTCATCTTAAAAGCGAGGGGTAACGCGTGGATACCCTGTTAGAACGCTGGTGCGAAAGCCGTCCCTGGAATCGGGTGCTCTTCTGGTTTCTGGCGAGCCTCCTGGCTGGACTGGCAGCGTGGGGCACCATGCTCAGACCGGTAGACGGGCAGAGTGCCGAACGACAACGCCAGCTGATTCAGGACGTGAGGACGAATGCAGCGTTATGGTCTGCCGTCAGAAAGACGCCGTTTCGTCCGAAAATAACGGAAGCACTGGAGAAGACGCCGTTCTCCCCGCTCGATTTTCAGGGCGATGACGCGACGCTCGTTCACTGGAAGCCGCTACAGAACGGAGGAGAACTGATGCTGGAGGTAGAGTGGCAGGCTATCCCGGCGCTTTTTTCCCGGCTGGCGCAGCGGGATGTGCAGATCGCCGCTTTCGCGATTACACCACATGGCACAGCGTTGCGCCTGCGGCTGGAGCTAGAACATGCGAAATAGCACGCGATGTTTGCTGGTTTGCTCTGCGCTGCTACTGACCGGTATGCGCGATCCCTTTCACCCGCCGGACGATCCCTGCGCCATTGCCGAGCTGGCGCAGTGGCACTATCGCGGCATGGTGGGAGGACAGCAGGCTATCGGCATTTTACAGGATGGGCAAAAGCGCTGGTATCGGCTGAAAACGCATGAGCGCTTTCCGGAAGGCTGGACGATAACAACCATCAATGAAACGGAACTGGTTGTTGATGTGGGTGACACATGTGAACCAGGAAAATGGACGTGGCAACGAGAAGGAACGGATAAGAATGAATTTACGGATAATGCTGTGGCTGCTGGCGTTCAGCCATCCGCTGTGGGCCGCCGCGCCAAAACCGGTCACGCTGGTGGTGGATGACGTTCCTGTAGCCCAGGTACTACAGAGTCTGGTTGCCCAGGAGAATAGAAATCTGGTGATATCGCCTGATGTCGGCGGCACGCTTTCGCTCAATCTGAAGCGCGTCCCCTGGCGACAGGCATTACAGACGGTTGTCGCCAGCGCTGGCCTCGTTTTGCGAGAGGAGGGCGGCATTTTTTATGTGTATACCTCGGCCTGGCAGCGTGAACAGCAGGAACGCTCGGAACAGGAGCGGGCCCGAAGACAGCTTGATGCGCCGCTGGTGTCTCACAGCATCGCTTTTTCCTATGCCGATGCCGGAGAGCTGCAGAAAGCCGCGGAAAAACTCCTGAGTCCAAAGGGGAGTTTATCCGTTGACACGCGTACCAACCGGCTGCTGATTCGGGATAACCAGACGGTGGTGGAGACTCTACAGCGCTGGGCCGCCCAGATGGATATTCCCGTCGAACAGGTCGAGCTGGCGGCGCACATTGTGACCATTAATGAAAAAAGCCTGCGCGAGCTAGGGGTGAAGTGGAATCTCGCCGACGCCACCGACGCGGGCAAAGTTGGACAGCTCACCACGCTTGGCAGCGATCTTTCCGTTGCCAGCGCCACCAGCCACGTGGGTTTTAACATCGGACGGATCAATGGTCGGCTGCTTGATCTGGAACTCTCTGCGCTGGAGCAAAAACAGCAGGTCGATATTATCGCCAGCCCGAGGCTTCTGGCCTCGCATATGCAACCAGCCAGCATCAAGCAGGGGAGTGAGATCCCGTATCAGGTCTCAAGCGGTGAAAGTGGGGCGACCTCAGTTGAGTTTAAGGAGGCGGTATTAGGCATGGAGGTCACGCCGGTGGTATTGCCGGGGGGGCGCGTGCGCCTGAAATTGCATATTAGTGAAAATATGCCGGGGCAGGTTCTGCAGCAGGCTGACGGCGAAACGCTGGCGATCGACAAACAGGAGATTGAAACCCAGGTGGAGGTAAAAAGTGGAGAAACGCTGGCGTTGGGCGGAATTTTTTCGCAGAAAAACAAAACCGGCAGTGACAGCGTGCCCGGGCTCGGGAAAATCCCCTGGCTTGGGCAGCTTTTTCGTCACGATGGTAAGGATAATGAACGGCGCGAGTTAGTGGTGTTTATTACGCCACGTCTGGTCGGTATTCGCTGACGGGTAACGATCCCCGCAATGATTTTGCATTCAGTTTGTTGCAGATGTTTGACGTGGGGCATGAATTAGCATACAAGGAGTACCGATTTGAGTTGGACTTACGTCTTATTACCTTATGCGCCCGACGCGGTGATTTAATCAGTTGCCAAACAAGCCGGAGTATTGAGATAATTTTTAGTCTGACTCTCGCTCTATTGCATATGAGGTTTCAGTTCATGTCCTGCTACGCTGGGTGTCTGCGAAGCGGGGATTACCATTAACGAATAGTCTTAGTAGTACCGATAAAATGGCAGAGAAACGCAATATCTTTCTGGTTGGGCCTATGGGTGCCGGCAAAAGCACTATTGGGCGTCAGTTAGCTCAACAACTCAATATGGAATTTTACGATTCTGATCAAGAGATTGAGAAACGAACCGGAGCTGATGTGGGCTGGGTTTTCGATGTAGAAGGCGAAGAAGGTTTCCGTGACCGAGAAGAAAAAGTGATCAACGAACTCACGGAAAAACAGGGCATCGTTCTGGCAACAGGCGGCGGTTCTGTGAAATCTCGCGAAACCCGTAACCGTCTCTCCGCCCGTGGCGTAGTGGTCTATCTTGAGACGACTATCGAGAAACAGCTGGCACGTACGCAGCGCGATAAAAAGCGCCCGCTGCTGCAGGTTGAAACGCCACCACGCGAAGTTCTGGAAGCATTGGCCGATGAACGCAATCCGCTGTATGAAGAGATTGCCGATGTGACCATTCGTACTGACGACCAGAGCGCTAAAGTGGTTGCAAACCAGATTATTCATATGCTGGAAAGCAACTGATTCTGGCTTTATATACACTCGCCTGCGGGTAAAAGCATTAAAGGTGGATGTCGCGTCATGGAGAGGATTACAGTTACTCTCGGGGAACGTAGTTACCCTATCACCATCGCGGCTGGTTTGTTTAACGACCCAGCTTCCTTTTTACCACTGAAAGCGGGTGATCAGGTGATGCTGGTCACCAATGAGACGCTGGCTCCGCTTTATCTCGACCGCGTACGCCATCTGCTTGAGCAGGCGGGCGTAAAAGTCGACAGTGTGATTCTCCCCGATGGCGAGCAGTATAAAAGCCTGACGGTACTGGATACCGTCTTTACCGCATTGCTGCAAAAACCGCACGGTCGCGATACAACACTGCTTGCCCTGGGCGGCGGTGTTGTGGGCGATCTGACCGGCTTTGCGGCCGCAAGCTATCAGCGCGGCGTCCGTTTTATTCAAATCCCAACCACGTTGCTGTCCCAGGTCGACTCCTCTGTGGGTGGCAAAACGGCAGTCAACCATCCGCTCGGCAAAAACATGATTGGCGCGTTCTACCAGCCTGCATCGGTGGTGGTGGATCTCGACTGTCTGAAAACCCTGCCGAAGCGCGAACTGGCTTCGGGTCTGGCGGAAGTGATCAAATACGGCATTATTCTGGATGGCGAGTTCTTTAGCTGGCTTGAAGAGAATATGGATGCGCTGCTGTGCCTGAATGAGGCTACACTGGCATACTGCATTCGTCGTTGCTGTGAGCTGAAAGCAGAAGTTGTCGCTGCAGACGAGCGTGAAACGGGCTTACGTGCTTTACTGAATCTTGGGCATACGTTTGGTCACGCGATTGAAGCCGAAATGGGTTACGGCAACTGGCTGCACGGTGAAGCCGTCGCGGCCGGAATGGTCATGGCAGCCCGCACCTCTGAACGCCTCGGACAGTTCAAACCGGAAGAGACGGCACGTATCATTGCGCTGCTTGAACGTGCAGGTTTGCCGGTGACCGGGCCGCAGGAGATGTCGGCGCAAGCGTATTTACCCCACATGATGCGCGATAAAAAAGTATTGGCAGGTGAGATGCGTCTTGTACTCCCGCTTGCAATAGGGAAGAGTGAAGTGCGCGGCGGAGTGCCGCACGATGTCGTTCTTGGCGCTATCGCTGATTGGCAGCAGGCGTAACAACTAGAAAGGTCAGGCCACTGTCGCAGGTGGTCGTTTAGCTTCAGGTGAAATGCAAAGTCGTTGGCATAAGCCTTTGAGTGGGGTGTTAAATGGATGAATTCAAACCAGAAGACGAGCTGAAACCCGATCCCAGCGATCGTCGTACTGGTCGTTCTCGTCAATCTTCAGAACGTGATAACGAGCCGCAGATCAACTTTGACGATGTTGATCTGGATGCAGACGATCGTCGCCCTTCGCGCAGCCGCAACGCGCACGAAGAGCGAGCAGAAGAGGATTATGAGTCCGAAGAAGATTCAATGGACGAACAGCCTGTAGAGCGTCGCCCGCGTAAACGTAAAAAAGCCGCTGCGCCGAAACCGGCTTCCCGCCAGTACATTATGATGGGCCTTGGCGTTCTGGTGCTTGTGCTGTTGATTGTCGGCATTGGCTCCGCGCTTAAAGCACCGTCAACGAACTCAACCGAGCAAACGGCTTCCGCTGAGAAGAGCATCAACCTGTCCGGTAACGATGCGTCCAATCAGGCGAATGGCGCACAGCCAGCGCCGGGAGCGACTTCCGCAGAGCAGACCGCAGGCAACACCACAGCGCAGCAGGATGTTTCTCTGCCGCCCGTTTCTTCAACCCCAGCTCAGGGTCAGGCACCTGCTGCGCCTGAAGGTCAGCAGCGTGTGGAAGTTCAGGGAGACCTGAACAATGCGCTGACTCAGCCGCAGAACCAGCAGCAGGTTGATAACGTCGTGGTTAACTCTACGCTGCCAACTGAACCTGCAACCGTTGCCCCGATTCGCGGTGGTAACGCCCAGCCACAAACGGCTGCGACGGAAACCAAACCGCGCCAGACGCAAACTGCGACACGTCCTGAACGTAAGCAGGCGGTGATTGAGCCTAAGCGTGAAACCAAACCTCAGTCAGTAGTCAAAGCGCCTGAAGTGAAAGCCGTACCGGCACAGCCGAAACATACTGAAACGGCGGCGGTGAGCGAGCCTGCGAAAGCGCCAGTCACGCAGACGGCGCCGAAAGCAACGGCGACCACAACAGCACCGGCTGCCACAGCTGCGCCTGCAGCAACGACTCCAGCAGCCACGGCAACAGCCTCCAGCAGCGCCGCAGGCAAAACTGCAGGTAACGTTGGTTCGCTGAAGTCTGCGCCATCCAGCAACTACACGCTGCAGCTGAGCAGTTCGTCTAACTATGACAACCTCAACAGCTGGGCGAAGAAATCAAATCTGAAAAACTATGTTGTTTATCAGACGACCCGTAACGGTCAACCGTGGTACGTGCTGGTCAGCGGCGTGTATTCGTCCAAAGATGAAGCGAAACGTGCCGTTGCGGCACTGCCAGCGGATGTTCAGGCGAAAAACCCCTGGGCGAAGCCGATTCATCAGGTTCAGGCCGATCTGAAGTAATGTTTAAAGCGCAGGATGCTGTCGGAGCTTTCTCCACAGCCGGAGAAGGTGTAATCAGTTAGTCAGCATGAAAAAAAATCGCGCTTTTCTGAAATGGGCAGGGGGGAAATATCCCCTGCTCGATGATATTAAAAAGCACCTGCCTGAAGGCGAGTGTCTAATCGAGCCTTTCGTGGGTGCAGGATCGGTGTTCCTCAACACCGATTTTTCTCGTTATATCCTGGCGGATATCAACAACGATCTTATCAGCCTCTATAACATCGTTAAGCTGCGTACCGAAGAGTATGTCGCAGAGGCGCGCAAGCTGTTTACGCCAGAGAACAACACCCCTGACGTCTACTATCAGTTCCGCGCGGAGTTTAATCAGAGCCAGGATCCGTTCCGCAGAGCGCTGCTATTTCTCTATCTCAACCGTCATGGTTACAACGGCCTGTGCCGGTATAATCTTCGTGGGGAATTTAACGTGCCGTTTGGTCGCTATAAGCGCCCGTATTTCCCGCAGGACGAGCTGTATCACTTTGCCGAAAAAGCGCAGAACGCTGAGTTTCATTGCCTCTCCTATGAAGAGTGTATGGAGCTGGCAGGCGTAAACTCGGTGGTTTACTGTGATCCGCCTTACGCACCATTGTCTGCAACGGCGAATTTCACCGCTTATCACACCAACAGCTTCAGCCCGGCCGAACAGGCTCGTCTGGCTGAGATGGCGGAAAAGCTGGTCAGCAAAAGAATTCCGGTGTTAATTTCGAATCACGACACGCCTGATACGCGCGAATGGTACAAAGCCGCGAAGCATTTTCAGGTTAAGGTGCGGCGTAGCATTAGCAGCAACGGCGGCACGCGTAAAAAGGTGGACGAACTTCTGGCTCTTTATCGCCCCTGAGCCGTTTTGCCCGCCGGTAAACACATTTCAAGGAGAAGCGGATGAAACAGTTTTTGATTGCTCCCTCAATTCTGTCGGCCGATTTTGCCCGCCTGGGTGAAGACACTGCCAAAGCTCTCGCGGCTGGTGCAGATGTTGTCCATTTCGACGTTATGGACAACCACTACGTCCCTAATCTGACAATTGGCCCAATGGTGCTCAAAGCATTACGTAACTACGGCATTACCGCCCCGATCGACGTTCATCTTATGGTGAAGCCTGTTGATCGCATCGTGCCTGACTTCGCCGCAGCGGGTGCCAGCATCATCACTTTCCATCCGGAAGCCTCTGAACACGTAGACCGCACGCTGCAGCTGATCAAAGAGAACGGTTGTAAAGCGGGCCTGGTGTTTAACCCGGCCACGCCGCTGAGCTATCTCGATTATGTCATGGATAAACTGGACGTGATTTTGCTGATGTCCGTTAACCCGGGCTTTGGCGGTCAGTCGTTTATCCCCCACACGCTGGATAAGCTGCGTGAAGTACGCCGTCGCATTGATGAGTCAGGTTACGATATTCGTCTGGAAGTGGACGGCGGTGTGAAAGTGAATAACATTGGTGAAATTGCGGCGGCAGGTGCGGATATGTTCGTTGCCGGTTCAGCCATTTTCGACCAACCGGATTACAAAAAAGTCATTGATGAAATGCGCCGCGAGCTGTCGAAGGTAAGTCATGGATAAATTGCAGGCAATTCGGGGTATCGCATTTGACCTCGACGGCACGCTGGTCGACAGCGCGCCGGGCTTAACGAGCGCCGTAGACCAGGCGCTGTACGCGCTTGAACTCCCCGTTGCGGGTGAAGAGCGTGTCGTCACGTGGATTGGCAACGGGGCCGATGTTCTGATGGAGCGCGCGTTGACGTGGGCGCGTCAGGAGCGTGCGTCACAGCGTTCCGCCCAGGGTAAACCGAGCGTCGATCACGCGGATATCCCGCAGGAAGAGCAGCTGCGTATTCTGCGCAAACTGTTCGATCGTTTCTATGAAGAGACGGTCGAAGAGGGCAGCTTCCTGTTCCCGGACGTTCAGGAAACGCTGAGCGCGCTGTCCGCGAAGGGCATTCCGCTGGGACTGGTGACCAACAAACCGACACCTTTTGTCGCACCTCTGCTGGAAGCGCTCGATATCGCGAAGTATTTCTCCGTCATTGTGGGCGGCGACGATGTGCAAAACAAAAAGCCCCATCCGGAACCGCTGCTGCTGGTGGCAGGAAAATTATCCTTAACGCCTGCGGAGCTGCTCTTTGTCGGCGATTCACGCAATGATATTCTGGCTGCCCGCGCGGCCGGGTGTCCTTCCGTGGGGTTAACCTATGGCTACAACTACGGTGAAGCCATCACGCTGAGTGAGCCGGACGTCGTTTTCGACCACTTCAAAGATTTGTTGCCCGCACTCGGGCTTTCGCACAGTGAACATCAGGAATTGAATAATGACTAAGCCCATCGTTTTTAGTGGCGCACAGCCTTCAGGTGAATTGACCATTGGTAACTACATGGGTGCGTTACGTCAGTGGGTCAGCATGCAGGATGACTACCATTGCATTTACTGCATCGTCGATCTCCATGCGATCACCGCGCGTCAGGATCCTGAGAAGCTGCGCAAAGCCACGCTGGACACCCTGGCGCTGTACCTGGCCTGCGGTATTGATCCAGAGAAGAGCACCATCTTCGTTCAGTCTCACGTGCCGGAGCACGCGCAGCTGGGCTGGGCGCTGAACTGCTACACCTATTTCGGCGAGCTGAGCCGCATGACCCAGTTCAAGGATAAATCTGCCCGATACTCTGAAAACATCAACGCCGGTCTGTTTGACTATCCGGTGCTGATGGCGGCAGACATCCTGCTGTATCAAACCAACCAGGTGCCGGTGGGTGAAGACCAGAAGCAGCACCTGGAGCTGAGCCGCGATATCGCCCAGCGCTTTAACGCGATCTATGGCGATGTGTTTAAAGTGCCTGAGCCATTTATTCCGAAGTCCGGCGCGCGCGTCATGTCGCTGCTTGAGCCGACCAAGAAGATGTCCAAGTCTGACGATAACCGCAATAACGTTATCGGCCTGCTGGAAGATCCGAAATCGGTAGTGAAAAAACTCAAGCGCGCGGTGACCGATTCCGACGAGCCGCCTGTAGTGCGCTACGACGTGCAGAACAAAGCGGGCGTCTCCAACCTGCTGGATATCCTCTCCGGCGTCACCGGCCAGAGCATCCCTGAGCTGGAAAAACACTTCGAAGGCAAGATGTACGGCCACCTGAAAGGCGAAGTGGCAGATGCCGTTTCCGGCATGCTGACCGAGCTGCAGGAGCGTTATCACTGCTACCGTAACGACGAAGCTTTCCTGCAGAAAGTGATGAAAGAGGGCGCGGAAAAAGCCAGCGCGCGCGCGTCCGAAACCCTGAAAGCGGTGTACAACGCGATTGGGTTTGTTGCGAAGCCTTGAGTCTGCTTGCCGGGTGTCGCTAACGCTTACCCGGCCTACAGGATCGTGTAGGTCGGGTAAGGCAAAGCCACCACCCGACAAAAAACACACTCTCCAAAACTAAAAAACCGGGACATCCCGGTTTTTTTACGCCTGTAAAACGCTTACTGCTGTGCCGCCGGACCGCAACCACCGATGATCTTCGAAATGGTGATCGCCGGGTGCAGCAGGTAATCGTAGCTGCAGTTATTTTTGGTGTTCTGTACATGACCGGTACAGGCAGTCAGAGTCGATAACAGGCCAACCAGAACGGCGACCTTTGCCAGTTTGAACATACGCATTCCTTGTCTTAAAAACGAAAGTTAGATGTATATCAAGGGAATAAAGGGGAAAGTTCCACTTCGGGGCAGTATGTTATCGACAGCGGTAAGAGCGGAGTAGTCCGCATAGGGACTACTCCGGAAAGGAAGAATATGCGTTAGTGATTCGAGAACCAGTTCAGCTTATCGCGCAGCTCAACCACGCGGCCCACCACGATCAGCGCCGGGCTTTCGACCTGCTGCGCCAGCTCGCCTAGCTGCGTCAGCACGCCATCCACCACGCGCTGCGTAATGGCGGTGCCGTTTTCGACCAGCGCGACGGGCATATCCGCATTCATACCGTGTTCCAGCAGCTTCGCCTGAATCGTGGCGGCCTGGTTTAGCCCCATGTAGAACACCAGCGTCTGCTTTTCGGCGGCCAGGTTATGCCAGTCCAGCTCGCTGCCGGTTTTAAGATGCCCCGTCACCAGACGCACGCTTTGGGCGTAGTCGCGGTGGGTCAGCGGAATGCCAGAGTACGCTGAACAGCCGGATGCCGCCGTAATGCCCGGCACGACGGAGAAGGGAATACCCGCGTCACAGAGAGTTTCCAGCTCCTCGCCGCCGCGACCAAAGATAAACGGATCGCCACCCTTAAGGCGCACTACGCGTTTACCTTTCTGCGCCTCGCGCAGAAGGATCTGGTTAATCTCCTCCTGCGGCACGCAGTGGTAGCCCGCCCGTTTGCCCACGAAGACGCGGTCGGCATCGCGGCGAACCAGGTTCATAATGTCATCGGAGACCAGGCGATCGTAAACCACGGTATCGGCCTGCTGGATCTGCTGTAGTCCTTTTAGCGTCAGCAAGCCCGCATCGCCGGGGCCTGCGCCCACCAGCACCACTTCACCGCGATGGTCCAGCGGTTCGCTCAGCAGCTGTTCGGTGGTCTCTTCAACGGCTTTGGTGTCCTGATTCGCCAGCGACTGCGCCAGCCTGTCGTTCACAAAGAATTTTTCCCAGAAGCGACGACGCTCGCCCACGGTCGAAAAGGTTTGCTTCACGCGGGAGCGGAGCTGCCCGGCGTAATGCGCAATCTGACCAAGATGCTGGGGCAACAGGGCTTCCAGCTTTTCCCGCAGCAGGCGGGCGAGAACCGGGGAGCGTCCGCCGGACGATACGGCTATCATCAGCGGCGAGCGGTCGATAATCGACGGCATGATGAAGCTGGCCTCTTTCGGCGCATCCACCACGTTGCAGAAAATTCTGCGCGCTTCGCAGGCATCGCTCACGCGCTGGTTCACTTCATCGTCATCCGTCGCTGCAATAGTCAGCCAGCAGGTATCCAGCAGGGACTCATCAAACTCTCCCTCTTCCAGCGTGAGCATCCCTTCCTGAGCCCAGACCTCAAACTGTGGGGCGAAGGCAATGGCGTTAACGGTCAGTCGGGCGCCAGCCTCTAACAGCAGGCGCGCTTTGCGTTCAGCTACGTCGCCGCCGCCCACGAGCAGGCAGTCGCGGTTGCGTAATTGACAAAAAATCGGCAGGTGATCCACGACGTTACCTCGCAGCATTCATGGAGGGGGTAAGAATTGACGTCAGGATAACAGCAGGAATCGTACAGAACATACGGTTTTTCCTGCCGTTACCCATAAGGGGTCATAAGCCTTTCCTATTGAAAAGGCGAGGGGTTACGCTTTCAGCTGCACCTCGCCGTCCTTCACGCGGACGTCGTAGTGTTTGACCGAGAAGCTTTCATCTTCCATGCAGAGTCCGTCGGTTAAGCGGAAACGCTGCTTTTTCAACGGGCTGGCGACCCACAGTTCACCCTGATGCTCGGCAATCAGTCCGCGGGAGAGCACGCTGGCCTCGAAGAACGGGTCGATATTGCTGATGGCAAAAACCTGTTCATCGTGGCGAGGGCGGAAAAT
The DNA here is from genome assembly GCF_058354585.1 of Enterobacter sp. Taxon_8. NCBI lineage: Bacteria > Pseudomonadati > Pseudomonadota > Gammaproteobacteria > Enterobacterales > Enterobacteriaceae > Enterobacter > Enterobacter sp. Taxon_8. Next base: position 384,201 of record NZ_CM177989.1, read on the forward strand.
CGCCACCTGCTCGTTGCCCAGCAGCGCGCACACGCCGGTGGCGGGGATAATGTCGTTAATATCGCAAATGTTTATCCACTGGCTCATGCGTTTTCCTCCACCAGCGTAACCGGAATACGTTCATACGGCGTGGCCGGACGATGCTGTTCGCGCTCCGGCACTACCTGCACGTTCGGGTCGCGCTGGGTGCTGTTGATAAAGTGTTTGAAGCGCGTCTGCGCCGCCGGGGTGTTGACGGTTTCAGTCCACTCGCAGATCACCGCCTCGCGCAGGCGCGCCATTTCCGCTTCCAGATGCTCGTTCAGGCCCAGCTTGTCGTCGATAATGACTGATTTAAGGTAGTCGATGCCGCCTTCCAGGTTATCGAGCCAGGAGGCGGTACGGGTCAGCTTATCGGCGGTGCGGATATAGAACATCATGAATCGGTCGAGATACTGAATCAGCGTGTCGCGATCGAGATCCGCCGCCAGCAGGTCCGCATGGCGCGGTTTCATCCCGCCGTTGCCGCACACATAGAGGTTCCAGCCTTTCTCGGTGGCAATAATACCCACGTCTTTACCCTGCGCTTCCGCACATTCGCGGGTGCAGCCGGAGACGCCGAACTTCATTTTGTGCGGGGTACGGATGCCTTTGTAGCGGTTTTCCAGCTCAACGCCGAAGCCCACGCTGTCGCCGACGCCGTAGCGGCACCAGGTGCTGCCCACGCAGGTTTTCGCCATGCGCAGCGCTTTTGCGTACGCGTGGCCGGTTTCGAAGCCGGCTTCAATCAGCTGACGCCAGATTTCCGGCAGATCGTCTTTCTGCGCGCCAAACAGGCCGATACGCTGGGAGCCGGTGATTTTGGTGTACAGGTTAAATTCCCGTGCGATGCGGCCCACCGCGACCAGCCCTTCCGGCGTGATTTCGCCGCCGGCGGAACGTGGAATCACGGAGTAGGTGCCGTCTTTCTGGATGTTGGCCAGGAAATTGTCGTTGGTGTCCTGCAGCGGCGTATGCTCGGGCTTGAGCACGTACTCATTCCAGCAGGAGGCCAGCAGGGAGCCGACGGTCGGTTTACAGACTTCGCAGCCGTAGCCCTGGCCGTGCTTCGCCAGCAGTTCGTCGAAGGATTTGATGCCCTCCACGCGGATCAGGTGATACAGCTCCTGGCGAGAATACGCGAAGTGCTCGCACAGGTTGTTGTTCACCTCGATGCCCTGTTTCGCCAGTTCGGCGTTCAGCACCTGAGTGACCAGCGGAATACAGCCGCCGCAGCCGGTACCGGCTTTGGTTTCGGCTTTCAGGGCCGCAACGGTGTGGCAGCCTTTGTTGATGGCGGAGATCAGCATGCCTTTGGTAACGTCGAAGCAGGAGCAAATCTGCGCGCTGTCCGGCAGTTTATCCACGCCGATTGACGGCTTGCCGCTGGAGGCATGAGCCGGAAGGATCAGCGCGTCCGGGTTTTCCGGCAGCTCGATGGCGTTGAGCACCAGCTGGAGCAGGTTGCCGAAGTCGCTGGTGTCGCCCACCAGCACCGCGCCGAGCAGGGTTTTGTTGTCCTGGCTGACGATGAGTCGTTTGTAGACCTCTTTGCTTTCGTCGAGATAGACATAGCTGCGGGAATTCGGGGTGCGGCCATGCGCATCGCCAATACCGCCGACATCTACGCCCAGCAGCTTCAGCTTGGCGCTCAAGTCTGCGCCGGTAAAGGCGTTTTCGCTGCCGAGGATATGGTCCACTGCGACCTGTGCCATTTTGTAGCCGGGCGCCACCAGACCGTATACGCGGTTGTTCCAGCTGGCGCATTCGCCAATCGCGTAGATATCCGGATCGGAGGTCTGGCAGGTGTCGTTAATCATGATCCCGCCGCGCTGCGCCACGGCAAGACCGCACTGGGTCGCCAGCTTGTCGCGCGGACGAATACCGGTGGAGAAGACGATGAAGTCCACTTCCAGCTCGCTGCCGTCGGCAAAGCGCATGGTTTTGCGCGCTTCAGTCCCTTCCTGAACGATCTCTTTGGTGTTCTTGCTGGTGTGAACCTTCACACCCATGCTTTCGATTTTACGACGCAGCTGGTCACCGCCCATGTGGTCGAGCTGTTCTGCCATCAGCATCGGGGCAAATTCGATGACGTGGGTTTCAACGCCGAGGTTTTTCAGCGCGCCTGCCGCTTCCAGGCCCAGCAGGCCGCCGCCCACCACCGCGCCGCGTTTGCTTCGACGCGCGCAGGATTCGATGGCGTTAAGGTCTTCAATGGTACGGTAGACGAAGCAATCCTGAGTTTCCGAGCCCTTAATTGGTGGGATCCACGGATAGGAGCCCGTCGCCATGATCAGCTTGTCGTAAAAAACCGTACGCCCGGCGCTGGAGTGGATCACTTTTTCCTGACGGTTGATGGTGATAGCGCGTTCGCCCACCAGCACTTTTACGCCATGCTTCTCGTAGAAACCTTCACGCACCAGAGAGAGCTCTTCGGCGGTATGATGGGAGAAGTAGGAAGACAGGTGCACACGGTCGTACGCCTTGCGGGGTTCTTCACAGAACACGGTAATATCGAACTGCTCAGCATCGGCCTTATCGAGAAGATCCTCAATAAAGCGGTGGCCGACCATGCCGTTACCGATGATAGCGAGTCTGAGTTTGCTCATTATTGCCTCGATTTCTTTTCTATTATTGCCTACCTTAACGATTCAGCAGGGGCGCTTATTGATGCAAATCAAATACGTCTTAGCCTACTCCTTAGGTGGTATGCGACTGATTTGTCAGGATTTTTATAAGTGGCGGAAATCGCAGGCTTTTCGTGCTCGTTGAATTTGTGTACAAATCAGGAGAGGGTTTTGCCAAAATCGATACGCCTGAAAATCAGCGGCGTTTTTTAGGGGAAGGGTATGTCTACAACACCGTTATGGCTTGTTCAGAATGTTCGTTTACCGGGTCGGGAAGGGCTGTGGCAGCTCGCCATTGAGAACGGGCGATTTGGTGACATCACCCCGATGGACGACACCCACGCCGAAAGTTATGAAGTATTGAATGCGCGCGGTGGGCTGGCTATCCCGCCGTTCATTGAGCCGCATATCCATCTTGATACGACCCAGACGGCGGGCGAACCGAACTGGAACCAGTCCGGCACGCTGTTTGAGGGCATTGAGCGCTGGGCGGAGCGCAAGGCGTTGCTCAGCCATGACGACGTGAAAGCGCGCGCCTGGAAAACGCTGAAGTGGCAAATCGCTAACGGCATCCAGTTTGTCCGCACCCATGTGGATGTCTCCGACCCGACGCTTACCGCCCTGAAGGCGATGCTCGAGGTGAAGCAGGAGGTGGCCCCGTGGGTAACGCTGCAAATCGTTGCGTTTCCGCAGGAAGGGATTCTCTCTTACCCGAACGGCGCGGCGCTGCTGGAAGAGGCGTTAAAGCTGGGCGCCGACGTGGTGGGGGCGATCCCACACTTCGAGTTCACCCGCGAGTATGGCGTGCAGTCGCTGCACATCGCTTTTGAACTGGCGAAGAAGTATGACCGTCCGCTGGATATCCACTGCGATGAAATCGACGACGAGCAGTCGCGGTTTGTCGAGACGGTGGCAGCGCTGGCGTATGAGGCCGGCATCGGCCCGCGCGTGACGGCCAGCCATACCACCGCCATGCACTCCTACAACGGCGCTTACACCTCGCGGCTCTTCCGTCTGCTGAAGATGTCGGGGATTAACTTCGTCGCAAACCCGCTGGTCAATATCCACCTGCAGGGGCGCTTTGATGACTATCCGAAGCGCCGCGGCATCACCCGGGTAAAAGAGCTGCAGGAAGCGGGCATTAACGTCTGCTTTGGTCACGACGACGTCTTCGACCCGTGGTACCCGCTCGGCACCGGCAATATGCTGCAGGTGCTGCATATGGGGCTGCACGTCTGTCAGATGATGGGGTATCCGCAAATCGACAATGGCCTAAACCTGATCACCCACAACAGCGCCCGTACCTTCGGCCTGAGCGATTACGGTATTGAAACGGGAAATCCGGCAAACCTGATTATTCTGCCTGCGGAGAGCGGGTTTGAAGCGGTGCGCTGTCAGGTGCCGGTGCGCTGGTCGATTCGTCAGGGGCGAATTATTGCCACCACGCAGCTGGCGCAGACCTGGATCCAGATGGATAACGGAGGAGAAGAGGTGAGCTTCGCCAGAAATAGCCCCTCTGCGTAATGCAAAGGGGCGCAGGGTTTAGTGCGATGCCGCTACCGCGTTGTGCTGGCGGTGGCGGGTCACGAAGCCCAGAACGAAGCACATGATGAACACCACGGCGTACAGACCGTTCGCGGTGTGCAGCGCGGCCAGCGGGCCGCTGTGGGCAACGATCGGGCCCGTCACCACGAAGGTCAGCATGGTGCCGATGGTGCCGCAGGTCAGAACGAAGTTAACCAGCTTCGGCGAAGCCACTTTGGTCTGCAGGGAGCCCAGGGTGATGATCGAGGTGTAAATCGCGCTGGAGAAGAAGCCCAGGGTCAGAATGAACCACGGCATATGTTCCGGGGAGCCGTTAATGAACAGATACATCAGCACGGTCGCCAGGCCCGCCAGCACGGTCAGAATGCGCTGCAGGTCGAAGAAGCGCAGGATGAAGCTAAACGCCCACATTCCGAACATGTAAGACATCCAGAAATCGCTCACCAGTTTGCCCGCATCGTTCAGGCTCATGCCCAGACCTTTGGCGTATTCCGGTACCCAGGAGATAAAGCCCAGCTGGCCCAGGATGTAGCACAGGGCGGCGATGGAGAGGAACAGTACGCCGATACCCCATTTCTCTTTCGCGACGGGTTCTGCGGTAGTTTGCGCTTTCTTGCCCAGCACCGGGAACTCGCAGCCGAAGGTCAGAATAAAGATCGCCACGTAGACCAGACCAATGCAGGCATAGACCCAGTACCACTCAATGCTGCGGGCCAGGAGAACGGCCGCGACCATTGGGAAAATCATCCCGGCCATGCTGAAGAAGGAGTCGGTAAACAGCAGACGCGCGCCGCGCTGGCGGCCTTCATACATATGGGTAATCAGGAACGTACCGATCGACATGGTGATCCCGCTGACCAGACCGAGCACGAACATGGCGGCGGAGAACAGGGCGATGCTGTGGCTTAGCATCAGACCCGCCACGGCGGCGACCATCAGTACAAAGCCGAAGCGTAACTGGGTTTTCAGCGGGACGATTTCCATCAGCCAGGCATTCAGGAAGATAGAGATCAGGATCCCCGCGTTGAGGAAGGTGAAGGTGTTACTCATGCTGGAAACGGGCAGATGGAAGTAGTCTGCGATATTCCCCATCACCATCCCGGTGACGATCACCAACGCGCCGGTCAGGGCGTAGGAGAAGAAGCTGATCCATGTGAGCTTGATGCGATTGCTGTTAGTCATGTCTGGCCTGTTCAGAAAAGAGAAGCGCCCAGGGGGCGCTGAGAGCGGGCAGATTTTAGTCGTTAAAGTGATCTATTCCTATCTTTTAAGGGCAATGAATGTGTCATTGCAGTTTTTAGTGTGATCTAAATCACATTAATTGGCGGCATAACCAATCGTTTGCGTAGTAATAATTGTTTCAACTTCGTAAAATTAGGTAAAAGGCTGGTCTCCGTTCATACTGCTCTTTAGAATCAAGCCATTCGCTTTTTATACTGCGCTTTGTTAAGGAATTCTCATGCTCAAATCAACACTGGCGGCTGTCGCAGCTGTGTTTGCTCTTTCTGCCGTTTCCCCTGCTGCGCTGGCAGCAAAAGGGGACCCTCACGTTCTGCTGACCACCTCCGCCGGGAATATTGAGCTGGAACTGAATAGCCAGAAAGCCCCTGTTTCCGTGAAAAACTTTCTCGACTATGTGAACAGCGGTTTCTACAACAACACCACTTTCCACCGCGTGATCCCAGGCTTCATGATTCAGGGGGGCGGTTTCAACGAGCAGATGCAGCAGAAACAGCCAAACCCGCCTATTAAAAACGAAGCGGACAACGGCCTGCTGAACAAGCGCGGTACCATCTCAATGGCGCGTACCGCGGACAAAGACAGCGCGACCAGCCAGTTCTTCCTCAACGTAGCGGATAACGCCTTCCTCGACCACGGTCAGCGCGACTTTGGCTATGCGGTCTTTGGTAAAATCGTGAAAGGGATGGACGTGGCTGACAAGATTTCTCAGGTGCCTACTCACGACGTCGGTCCGTATCAGAATGTCCCGTCAAAACCAGTGGTTATCCTGTCCGCCAAAGTTCTGCCGTAACTCTTCTGAGCGCGGGCTTCTCCGGCCCGCGTTATGTAGCCCTCCCTGCGAAAGCGCGTTTTGCTGCTTATACTTGTGGCAAACGGACTATTCAGGGAGGCGTTAAGTGAAAAAACTCACCGACAAGCAAAAATCCCGTCTCTGGGAACAGCAGCGTAACGTCAATTTACAGGCCAGTTGTCTCCTTGAAAAAGGTAATGGTCCCTCAGAACCCCATATTGAGACGCTGGAGCTTGGGCCTTCCGCGCCCGGGCTACCCCATCTGTGCCTTATTCATCGTCATTTGTACCGCAGTGAGATGAAGCGGGCAGGTGAGCTCCGTACCGAGGATATTTTTAAAGGTGACATTCCCTTCTGCCATTTTGAGTACATCGAAAAGATGGGGAACGAGCTGATGGCGGCGCTGGAAAGCGAAAAATATCTTGTGGGTCTTGAGAAAGCGGCGTTTGTTGACAGAGTTAGCCACTACTACTGCGAAATCAACATGCTGCATCCGTTTATGGGCGGCAACGGCATTGCCCAACGCGTTTTCTTCGAGCAGCTGGCGCTCCACGCGGGCTACTCGCTGGACTGGCGTGATATCGACCCCGAGCAGTGGGTTGCGGCTAACCGAAGTGGCGCAACGGGAGATTTAACCGCGTTAAACGCTATCTTTGCCAAAGTAGTGAGCGAAGCGCGGGAATCTGAGTAGAATAGGGCGGCATTTTTTTCGGGAGCCGCCATGATTCTGCTGATTGATAACTACGATTCCTTCACCTGGAACCTTTACCAGTATTTTTGTGAACTGGGTGCAGAGGTGGTTGTCCGCCGTAACGACGAGATCGCTCTCGCCGATATCGAGACGCTGGCGCCGCAGAAAATAGTGATTTCACCCGGCCCCTGCACCCCGTCGGAATCGGGTATTTCGCTGGAGGTTATCCAGCACTATGCCGGCAAGCTGCCGATCCTGGGCGTCTGCCTGGGGCATCAGGCAATTGCCCAGGCGTTTGGTGCCACCATCGTGCGCGCCGCGAAAGTGATGCACGGTAAAACCTCTCCGGTCACCCACGCCGGCACCGGGGTGTTCACGGGGCTCAATAATCCTTTAACCGTGACGCGCTACCATTCCCTGGTCATTGACCCGTCGACGCTGCCCGACTGTTTTGAGGTGACCGCCTGGAGCGATACGCAGGAGATCATGGGGATTCGCCACCGCGAATGGGATCTCGAAGGCGTGCAGTTCCACCCGGAAAGTATCCTCAGCGAGCAGGGGCACGCGCTGCTGGCAAATTTCCTCAATCGCTGAAAATCTGTTGCCTTGTTGTGATTTTTTATGCATATTTTGTGATTATATTTTCACATTCACTGTGACATAAAATGGATGGTCATGACATGGCAACTGAACAACCAGCAATTACCCGCGCGACATTTGATGAAGTGATCCTGCCGATTTATGCACCGGCTGAATTTATCCCGGTGAAGGGAAAAGGCAGCCGCGTCTGGGATCAGCAGGGTAAAGAGTATGTAGATTTCGCGGGGGGTATTGCGGTCACGGCGCTGGGTCATTGCCATCCCGCGCTGGTGGAGGCGCTGAAAACCCAGGGCGAAACCCTGTGGCACACCAGCAACGTGTTCACCAACGAACCGGCGCTGCGCCTGGGCCGCAAGATCATTGATGCGACCTTCGCGGAACGCGTGCTGTTTATGAACTCCGGCACTGAAGCCAACGAAACTGCCTTTAAGCTGGCGCGCTACTACGCGACTACGCGCCACAGCCCGTACAAAACCAAAATTATCGCCTTCCACAACGCCTTCCACGGACGCTCCTTCTTTACCGTCTCCGTTGGCGGCCAGCCGAAGTATTCCGACGGGTTTGGCCCAAAACCGGCCGATATCGTCCACGTGCCGTTTAACGATCTGCACGCGGTGAAAGCGGTGATGGACGACCACACCTGCGCAGTTGTTGTCGAGCCGATCCAGGGTGAAGGCGGCGTGACCGCGGCAACCCCGGAATTCCTGAAAGGGCTGCGCGCGCTGTGCGACGAGCATCAGGCGCTACTGGTCTTTGATGAAGTGCAGTGCGGGATGGGGCGTACCGGCGATCTGTTCGCTTATATGCACTACGGCGTGACGCCGGATATTCTGACCAGCGCCAAAGCGCTTGGCGGTGGTTTCCCGGTGAGTGCGGTACTGACGACACAGGAGATCGCCTCCGCGTTCCACGTCGGTTCTCACGGCTCCACCTACGGCGGTAACCCGCTGGCGAGCGCCGTGGCGGGTGCCGCATTCGACATCATCAACACGCCAGAGGTGTTGAACGGCGTTAGCGCAAAGCGCGAGCTGTTTGTGAAGCACCTGAAAAAGATTGATGAGCAGTACGACGTGTTCAGCGAGATCCGCGGGATGGGGCTGCTGATTGGCGCCGAGCTGAAGCCGCGGTACAAGGGCCGCGCGCGAGACTTTCTGCACGCCGCCGCTCGCGAAGGGGTGATGGTGCTCAACGCCGGGCCGGACGTGATGCGCTTTGCGCCGTCGCTGGTGGTGGAGGATAAGGATATTGAAGACGGGTTAACCCGCTTTGCCGCGGCGGTTGCGAAGATCGTTAAAGGCTAATATTCGGTTCGTTTCAACCGGCGCGTTAACCAAATGCCGTGATGCGGACGCTGACGCCATGCCACCGACGAAATGGTGTGCATGGTGTTCAGATGCCCCAGCACGCGCTGCAAGTGCTGCTCCAGCGTGCTCATTGGCCCGTGGGTCAACGTTTCCGGCGCTTCCAGAATGTTTGAGTCTCCCGACTCGCCCGGCGCGTCATACTCCAGACGCTGCTGACACCTCTGCAACGCAATTTCACATGACTGCAGATAGCGCTGCGCCAGGTTCGGCGTCAGCATCGTGTGCTCGCGCGCCAGCGTGGTCATGGCGTTAATGTGCTCGACGATAAACTGGCTGTGCGTCACCCAGAGCTTCATATCGGCAAGATAGTGCGAGTTAAAGCCTGGCTCCTGCATCGCCTGGTTGAGCGAGTTGAAAAGGGCGTTGTGCGCCTGGTTGACCTTCATGCGCTGATACGCCAGCGGGGACGGCTGCGGGTCGTCGCTCAGGATCAGGCGAATGGCCTGCTGGTCGGCCTCCAGCGCGTCGTGGGCGTTCTGTCTCAGCAGCCCGCTCTGCCATTGCGGCCAGAGCCAGACCATGCCGCCAAAGGCAATCAGGCAGCCGATCAGAGTATCAATCAGCCTGGCGACAATAAACTGTTCGCCATTGAGCGTAAGCAGCTGCAGGGTATATACCGCCGTCACCGTAAAGCCCACCATCGCCCAGCCGTAGTTTTTGCGGATAATTAGATAGCTCACCAGCGTGATCGCCAGCATCCCTGCAAGGGTATAGCCTTCCGGCACGTGGAAGTGCAGCGTCACGCCCGCAATGATCAGTCCGGCCATGGTGCCGCCCGCCCGGTGCAGAATACGCACCCGCGTGGCACCGTAGCCGTTCTGGGTGACAAACAACACGGTCATTAAGATCCAGTAGGGCTTCGGCAGATGCAGCGCCATGCCCATCAGGCTGGCGGTACTGAGCATCACGCTAATCCTTGCGGCGTTGCGCAGGGCGGAAGATTTAAAAGAAAGATAGCTTTTGAGCGCGGGCAATAACGGCAGCCGTTTTTGCTTATCCGCCATCAGGTCTCGTGGATAAAGCGGACGCTGGGTGCGCAACACCCGGGCGATGCGGCTGAAGTGCCAGGCGGCAAACTGTCCGACCGGGTTATCCGGATGCTGGCGGGCGATTTTCTCCAGCGCGCCGAGCTGTTTATCCATGTTAAAGCGCGTCGGGTAGCGGTGGTAGAGAATATCATCGGCCAGCACCCGCAGGCGTGCGGAGACGGTCTGCGCGTTCCAGCGGATCACCGCTTCGGCGTGGCTGCGCTCGACCAGCTTTTGTACCTCCTGCGGGTGGTGCAGGCTCACGGAGATATGTTCCTGTAGATCCAGCCCGACCTGGAAGGTGCGCAGCAGGCGTTTGTACTCGTGGTTCTTGTTGGCGGCGAGCATGTGTAGCTGCTGATAGCACTGGCTTATGAGATCCACCACCTTCTGCTGGCGCGTCAGCAGCGGCGGTAAGGATTTTTCCGGATCGGTATGCTGGGTGAGCAGGGTGTATTTGGCCTCGCAGTAATCCGCAAGCTGCACATAGAGCAGGCTCAGGGATTCGCGCAGCGGCTGTTCCCGCCACAGCCAGAACCAAAACCAGTTAAACAGCCCGTACCAGAGCGTCCCCAGAGCGTAGATCAGCAGCGGCTCCCACACCGGCATATTCCCGGCGAGACTCAGCGTGAAGATGGCCGCAATCAGCGACGCGGGAAGCAGGCGGGCGTGCAGCGAACTGATTTCCGCCGTGACGCCGAGGGTCATCGCCAGCACGGTCAGGATCAGCGGCAGCGGGATATCACGAGCCAGTAAAAGCTGTACGGCGAGGCTACAGCCCGCAAACAGGCAGCCGCCAACGATCAGGCGTTTGAAAAAGCGCTTATGCGGCGTGTCCAGACCGGCGATGTTGCAGCAGGCGGGCACGAGGGAAAACAGCAGGCCCTGCTGAAGATGTCCGAGGATCAGGCCTATGGCCACAGGAAGACACAACACCAGCGTTTGTCGCAGTGCGTAGTTAACTTCCGGGTGATAGATCAGCCTGCGCCACATGGGGAGTAGAGACAAAAACGGCGTGACACCTTGCGATGGCACGCCGTTTAAGCGGAATTAACGCGTTCCGTAGACCACGATGGTTTTACCGTGGGCGGAGATCAGGTTTTGATCTTCCAGCATTTTCAGGATACGGCCTACTGTTTCACGGGAGCAACCGACGATCTGACCAATTTCCTGACGGGTAATTTTAATTTGCATGCCGTCCGGGTGGGTCATGGCGTCTGGCTGTTTCGCCAGGTTCAGCAGGGTTTGTGCGATACGGCCGGTAACGTCCAGGAAGGCGAGGTTACCCACTTTCTCTGAGGTGACCTGCAGACGGCGTGCCATCTGGGAAGAAAGACGCATCAGAATGTCAGGATTAACCTGAATCAGCTGACGGAACTTCTTGTAAGAAATTTCAGCCACTTCACATGCTGTCTTTGCACGAACCCAGGCGCTACGTTCCTGGCCCTCTTCAAACAGGCCCAGTTCACCGATGAAATCGCCCTGGTTCAGATAAGAAAGGATCATCTCTTTCCCTTCTTCATCTTTGATCAGCACTGCCACCGAGCCTTTAACGATGTAATACAACGTTTCCGCTTTTTCACCCTGGTGAATCAGCGTGCTCTTTGATGGGTACTTATGAATGTGGCAATGAGACAAGAACCATTCGAGAGTCGGGTCTGTTTGCGGTTTGCCAAGCACCATGCGCTGTTATCCTCTGTTATAAGCTGTCACCAGAGTCATCAGATGCATCCGGACTCTGGGGTTGCAATCGAATTCTTACCCATACCCTGGGAAGTCGGCTACCGTAACGTTTCGCAGCCAGTAAAGTTTGATGTCCTCTGCATACATGTGTAACGTCAATGTATTACTGTAGCATCCAGAGTGTTTTAGCATAGCTTTCGCCGCGTGTCTCCTGGTGTCTCGCTTCAGCATGATGCAGGTCGCCTTCCATTGCGAGAAATGTAACGCACGCGTAATCTGTCACCAAAAATGCAACGTTGGAGTTTAAGAATATGCAAGCGCGCGTGAAATGGGTTGAAGGTTTAACGTTCCTGGGCGAATCCGCGTCAGGGCACCAGATTTTAATGGACGGTAACTCCGGCGATAAAGCGCCAAGCCCAATGGAAATGGTGCTGATGGCGGCAGGCGGATGCAGCGCCATTGACGTGGTGTCGATTCTGCAAAAAGGTCGTCATGACGTGACGGATTGTGAGGTTAAACTCACCTCAGAACGGCGTGAAGAGGCGCCACGTCTGTTCACCCATATTAACCTGCACTTTGTGGTCACAGGTAAAGAACTAAAAGACGCGGCGGTCTCGCGTGCGGTGGATCTGTCTGCGGAGAAGTACTGCTCTGTGGCATTAATGCTGGAGAAAGCGGTAAAAATCACGCATTCGTATGAAGTGATCGAGGCGTGATTGATGGGGCATCGTGCGTGTTGATGCCCTCACCCTAACCCTCTCCCACAGGGAGAGGGAACATGCTCACGCAATCTGCTTCCCTTCCATCAGTCGCTCCACCAGCGGCGTCATGATGAGCTCCATCGCCAGCCCCATTTTTCCGCCCGGCACGACCAATGTATTCATGTGCGAAATAAACGAGCCCTGCAGCATGGCCAGTAGCCAGGGGTAATCAATGCCTTCGAGATTGCGGAAATGGATCACCACAAAGCTCTCATCCAGGGATGGGATACTTTTGGCGGCAAACGGGTTGGAGGTATCCACCGTCGGCACGCGCTGGAAGTTGATATGGGTGCGGGAGAACTGCGGCGTCAGGAAGTTGATGTAATCTTCCATGGAGCGTACCACCGAGTCCATTACCGCCTCTCGCGAATGGCCACGTTCGCTCATGTCGCGCGTCAGCTTCTGGATCCACTCCAGGTTCACGATAGGGACCACACCGACCAGCAGGTCCACGTGGCGCGCCACATCGTGTTGCGGGGTGACCACGCCGCCGTGTAATCCTTCGTAAAACAGGACGTCAGTGGGTTCCGGCAGCGGTTGCCATGGGGTAAAGGTTCCCGGCACCTGATTCCAGGGAACGGCTTCATCATAGGTATGCAGATACTTGCGGGACTGCCCTTTGCCGCTCTGACCATACTCGATAAAGGTTTGTTCCAGCAGGCCGAAGTCGTTGGCCTCCGGGCCGAAGTAGCTGATGTGTTTACCCAGATCGCGCGCCTTACGGATGGCCATGTCCATTTCAGGACGCGTGTAGCGGTGAAAGCTGTCGCCCTCGACCTCCGCCGCACGGAGATTCAGCTGGGCGAAAATCTTGCGAAATGCGAGGCTTGTGGTGGTGGTTCCCGCACCACTCGACCCCGTAACGGCTATAACCGGATGTCTGGCAGACATAGCAACTCCCTGACTGAAAAGGGTGGAAGATCAGCCGTGAAACGCGTTGCGGGGCATGATATTGACCGTCTCATGCAGTTCTGACCACACCAGCACCACGTCGCCGCTTTTCAGCTGGCGCTTTACATCGTTGACCTTTTGCTCAAGCGAGCGTTCCTGTTCACCATAATCGGTGCCTTCGCGTAATACAAAGCTTTCAATCAGATTATCGAGCGTTTCGGGAGCCAGATCCTGCCAGGGAATAATCATTTTGCACCGTCCAGATAAGGGGTTAGCCAGTCAGGAATACGCGCCTCAAGCCACATTTTCGGGCGGCGCAGCGTGCCGCCGATAAACCCGACGTGGCCGCCGTGCTCGGTCAACTGATAGTGAACGTTGTCGGGCAGGAATTCCTGCGCGGGGATCGAGTGATGATCCATAAACGGGTCATCTTTGGCATGAATAATCAGCGTTGGCTGCGTGATCTTGCTGAGCAGCGGCATGGCGCTGCACTGACGATAATAGTCAATCGCATCGGCGAAGCCGTGAATTTTCGCGGTGATCAGGTCGTCGAACTCGCGAATACGGCGTACCTTTTTCAGCTGGCGCAGGCTGACCGGCAGGGTATCCGGGTAGGCCTTCAGTTTACGTGCCGCATTGGCCTTCAGGAGGTTGAGGAGGTAACGCTGGTAGACGCGGGAGAAGCCTTTATCCATATGGTAGCTGCACTGCTCGAGCATAAACGGCGCGGAGACAATGACGGCGGCCTCCAGCGGCACGCTTTCGCCCTCTTTGGCCAGCAAGCAGGCCAGCATATTGCCGCCCAGCGAGTAGCCCACGGCGGCCGTTGGCACGGTGCCATAATTTTCACGCAGCCAGTGTAAAAACCACGTCCCGTCTTCTGTTTCACCCGAGTGATAAATGCGTTTCTGACGATTCGGTTCGCCGCTACAGCCGCGAAAATGCATCACCACGCCGAGCCAGCCGCGCGCCTTTGCCGCCTCAATTAGCCCATGGGCATACGGGCTGTGCAGGCTGCCTTCCAGGCCGTGAAAGACCACCAGACGCGGCTTATGGCGAGCCTGTTCCGGCGCTTCGCTCCAGGCGAGATCCAGAAAATCACCGTCTGGCAGGTCAAGCCGTTGCCAGTGCGGGGTGAACTGAACCTTGCGGCGGATCAGTCGCGGCAGCATGGTCTGCAAATGGGGATTGGCCACGCCGCGCATAGGCACGAACTCAGTGCTGTCTTCGACCGCAATGTCGAAGTCTGATGGGATGATTTGGGTCATAAGCGCGATGCTGATTCTTGTCGGAAATTTACGATACTTTCCGAATTGTACCCCGTTTAAGCTGGATTTCCGAACCCGGTACGGATTCTGTTCTTAAAACGGGGTAAACAGGTCAGTCAGCCTGCAGCATCGCTTCCAGCTGTTCCTGCGCGTCGAGCCACGCCATCTCACACTCTTCAAGGCTGGATTTGGTCTTCGCCTGGGTTTGCAGGCAGTCCGTCAGTTCAGCTTTACGGCTCTGGTCATACAGGCCGCTGTCGCTGAGCTTCTCTTCAACGGTAGCAAGCGTGGCGTTGAGCTTTTCCATCTCTTTTTCGAGACGGGCAATCTCTTTACGCAGCGGCTGCGTCTGGGTGCGCAGCTCCGCTTCACGGCGTTTCTGGTCTTTACGTGCCTGCGCGCTGTTGGCGTTGTCTTTCGCTGACTCCTCCGGCTGGTTCTCCTGCTTCTGCACGTCCGTCAGCCACTGCTGATAGTCTTCCAGATCGCCATCGAACGGTTCCACTTTGCCATCGTGCACTAAGTAGAGATCGTCCGTGGTGGAGCGGATCAGGTGGCGGTCGTGCGAAACCACCACCAGCGCGCCTTCGAACTCAATCAGCGCTTCGGTCAGCGCCTGACGCATATCGAGATCCAGGTGGTTGGTCGGTTCATCGAGCAGCAGCAGGTTCGGACGCTGCCAGACGATCAGCGCCAGCACCAGACGGGCTTTTTCGCCCCCGGAGAAGCGCTCGGTGTTTTCAGTCACCTTATCGCCCTGGAAGCCGAAGCCGCCGAGGTAGTCGCGCAGCTTCTGCTCCATCTCCTGCGGCGCCAGACGCGCCAGGTGCTGAATCGGGGATTCATCCGCGCGTAAAAATTCCAGCTGATGCTGGGCGAAATAGCCCAGCTTGATGCCCTTCGCCAGGCCGATTTCACCCTTGACCGGGTTAAGCTCGCCCGCCAGCAGTTTGATCAGCGTCGATTTACCGGCGCCGTTGCGTCCCAGCAGGCCAATACGTGAACCCGGCACCAGGTTGAGCTTGATGGAGTCGAGAATAATGCGGTCGGCATAGCCCGCGCTGACTTTTTCCATCTTCAGCAGCGGGTTCGGCAGGCTTTCCGGGGCGCGGAAGCTGAAGTGGAACGGGTTATCCACGTGCGCCGGGGCGATCATCTCCATGCGTTCCAGCATCTTGATGCGGCTCTGGGCCTGCTTCGCTTTTGAGGCTTTGGCCTTGAAGCGATCCACGAAGCTCTGCAGGTGTGCCACGCGCTGCTGCTGGCTTTCGTACATGGACTGCTGCTGGGCAAGACGCGTCGCGCGCTGGCGCTCGAAGGAGCTGTAGTTGCCGGTGTACTCGAACATCGTTTGCTGTTCGATATGAATGATTTTATCCACCACCGGGTCGAGGAAGTCGCGGTCGTGGGAGATCAGAATCAGAGTGCCCTGATAGCTCTTGAGCCACTTCTCCAGCCAAATAACCGCATCGAGATCGAGGTGGTTAGTCGGTTCATCGAGCAGAAGCAGGTCAGAGCGGCAGATCAGCGCCTGCGCCAGGTTGAGGCGCATACGCCAGCCGCCGGAGAAGTCGCTGACCGGGCGTTCCAGCTGTTCATTGCTGAAGCCCAGGCCGTGCAGCAGGCTGGAGGCGCGGGAGCGAATGGTCCACGCGTCAATAGCGTCCAGCTTGCCGTGAACCGTGGCAATGGCGTGGCCGTCGTTGCGCTCGTTAGCGGCGTTAAGTTCCGCCTCGAGCTTACGGTACTCACGGTCACCGTCGATAACATAGTCGAGTGCCGGTTCGCTCAGCGCCGGAGTCTCCTGGTTTACCCAGGCGAGCTGCCAGTTTCCCGGGAAGGTAAAGTTACCGCCATCCGCGCTAATCTCGTTTTTCAGCAGCGCCAGCAGGGTGGATTTACCACAGCCGTTTTTGCCGACCAGACCCACTTTTTGGCCTGGGTTGATGGTAGCAGTGGCGTTATCCAGCAGGACGCGCACGCCGCGACGAATTTGTAACGAGGAGAAAACAATCATAGAAGCGCCGTATGTTCCGACTATGTTAATTTGTCATTATGATAATGTAAGGTGTGGGCCATTTTCCGCACCGGGCCGCCATGGTAGCCCAAAACAACAACGATACACAAAAACAGAAACAAGACCGGGAGGGGAATGATGTCTCAGACAGCAAAAGTGCTGCTGCTGTATGCCCATCCGGAATCTCAGGACTCGGTGGCAAACCGGGTGCTGCTTAAGCCGGCCACACAGCTCAGTAACGTGACGGTGCACGATCTCTACGCGCACTATCCTGATTTCTTTATTGATATCCCTTACGAGCAGGAACTGCTGCGTCAGCATGACGTGATTGTGTTCCAGCATCCGCTTTATACCTACAGCTGTCCGGCGCTGCTCAAAGAGTGGCTGGACCGCGTGCTGAGCCGGGGTTTCTCCAGCGGGGTAGGGGGCAATCAGCTGGCGGGAAAGTACTGGCGTAGCGTGATTACGACCGGTGAACCCGAAAGCGCTTACCGCCACGACGGGCTGAACCGCTATCCGATGAGCGACATTCTGCGGCCTTTTGAGCTGACGGCGGCCATGTGCCGTATGCACTGGATGAGTCCGATTATTGTCTACTGGGCCCGTCGTCAGGATCCTAAAGAACTGGCCAGCCACGCCAGAGCCTACGGTGAATGGCTGGCGTCACCGATTCCGGCAGGAGGTCGTTAATGGAAGGATCGAATTTGCTCCTCGCCGGGGTGCTGTTTTTATTTGCGGCCGTCGTCGCTGTGCCGCTTGCTGCACGTATTGGTATCGGTGCGGTACTGGGGTATCTGCTGGCGGGGATCGCGATTGGCCCCTGGGGACTGGGATTCATCAGCGATGTAGATGAAATTCTTCACTTCTCCGAACTGGGCGTGGTGTTCCTGATGTTCATCATCGGCCTTGAGCTGAACCCTTCTAAATTGTGGCAGCTCCGACGCTCCATCTTTGGCGTGGGTGCCGCGCAGGTGGTGTTCAGCGCCGCGATTCTGGGGGGCCTGTTAATGCTGACGAATTTCTCCTGGCAGGCGGCGGTGATAGGCGGGATAGGCCTTGCGATGTCGTCGACGGCGATGGCCCTGCAGCTGATGCGCGACAAGGGGATGAACCGCAACGAAGCCGGTCAGCTGGGTTTTTCGGTGCTGCTGTTCCAGGATTTGGCGGTCATCCCGGCGCTGGCGCTGGTGCCGCTGCTGGCGGGCTCCGGGGACGATCACTTCGACTGGGCAAAAATTGCCATGAAGGTGCTGGCCTTCGCGGGCATGCTGATTGGCGGACGTTTTCTTTTACGTCCGGTGTTCCGCTTTATTGCCGCGTCGGGCGTGCGCGAGGTCTTTACGGCCGCGACGCTGCTGCTGGTGCTGGGGTCGGCGTTGTTTATGGATGCGCTGGGGCTGTCGATGGCGCTCGGGACCTTTATCGCCGGGGTGCTGCTGGCGGAGAGCGAGTATCGGCACGAGCTGGAAATTGCCATCGATCCCTTCAAAGGGCTGCTGTTAGGCCTGTTCTTTATTTCGGTGGGGATGGCGCTCAACCTTGGCGTGCTCTATACCCATCTGCTGTGGGTTGTGGTGAGCGTAGCCATCCTGGTAGCGGTGAAAACGCTGGTACTGTACGCCTTGGCGCGCATTTACGGCTTGCGCAGTTCGGAACGCATGCAGTTTGCCAGCGTGTTAAGCCAGGGAGGTGAGTTTGCGTTTGTGCTGTTCTCTACCGCCTCCTCCCAGAAGCTGTTTAAAGACGATCAGATGGCGCTTTTGCTGGTGACGGTCACGCTGTCAATGATGACCACGCCGCTGCTGATGAAGCTGGTGGATAAACTCCTGTCGCGCCGCCTGAACCCGTCAGACGATGAAGACGAAGCGCCGTGGGTGGAAGATGATAAGCCTCAGGTTATCGTGGTGGGCTTTGGCCGCTTCGGACAGGTGATCGGACGTTTGCTGATGGCGAACAAAATGCGCATTACGGTGCTGGAGCGTGATATCAGCGCGGTCAACCTGATGCGCAAATATGGCTATAAGGTTTACTACGGCGATGCGACCCAGCTCGAGCTGCTGCGCTCGGCGGGGGCAGAAGCTGCAGAGTCCATCGTGATTACCTGTAACGACCCGGAAGACACGATGAAGCTGGTGGATATGTGTCAGCAGCATTTCCCGCATCTGCATATTCTGGCGCGTGCGCGGGGACGTGTTGAAGCTCACGAATTATTGCAGGCGGGTGTGAAACACTTCTCCCGTGAGACATTCTCCAGTGCGCTGGAGCTGGGGCGCAAGGCGTTGATCTCGCTCGGCATGCATCCGCATCAGGCGCAGCGCGCCCAGATGCACTTCCGCCGGCTGGATATGCGGATGCTGCGCGAGCTGATGCCGGTACATACCGATACGGCGCAGATCTCCCGCGTGCGGGAAGCGCGTCGCGAGCTGGAGGAGATCTTCCAGCGCGAGATGCAGCAGGAAAGACGCCAGCTCGATGGCTGGGATGAATTTGAATAAAGGGTAACGAAAGATGGCTGTACGTAAACGCTTTATCGCGGGTGCAAAATGCCCGACCTGCCAGGCGCAAGATACCCTGGCGATGTGGCGGGAAAATAATATTGATGTTGTTGAGTGTGTTAAGTGCGGTCACCAGATGCGTGAGGCCGACAAAGAGGCCCGCGATCACGTTCGCAAAGAAGAGCAAGTGATCGGCATTTTTCATCCAGACTAGCGATATGCTCTGAGTTTTTTTAAGCTTAAGGGTACACGGGTGCAGATTTCCGCTACAATCTGCGCCAGCAATTTTCCCACGCTCAGGAGATATCATGAAAGTAGCAAAAGACCTGGTGGTCAGCCTGGCCTATCAGGTACGTACAGAAGACGGTGTGTTGGTTGATGAGTCTCCGGTGAGTGCGCCGCTTGACTACCTGCATGGTCACGGTTCCCTGATTTCCGGCCTGGAAAACGCGCTGGAAGGTCATGAAGTTGGCGACAAATTTGACGTTGCTGTAGGCGCGAACGACGCTTACGGTCATTATGACGACAACCTGGTTCAGCGCGTTCCTAAAGACGTGTTCATGGGCGTTGACGAACTGCAGGTTGGCATGCGCTTCCTGGCGGAAACCGACCAGGGCCCGGTTCCTGTTGAAATCACCGAAGTGGAAGATGACCACGTCGTGGTTGACGGCAACCACATGCTGGCTGGCCAGAACCTGAAGTTCAACGTCGAAGTTGTTGCGATCCGCGAAGCGACCGAAGAAGAGCTGGCTCATGGCCACGTTCACGGTGCGCACGGTCACGACCATGACCACGATCACGGCCACGATGGCTGCTGCGGTGGTCACGGCCACGACCATGGTCATGATCACGGCCACGGTAAAGGTGGTTGCGGTAACGGCGGCTGCGGCTGCCACTAATTCCGTCATGCGGAAAATAAAAAAGCGGGATTATCCCGCTTTTTTTACGCCTCAATAATGAGGAGGTGGCGTCTCTTCTGACTGAGAGGCAATGTTCGACGGCTGCGTAGCCTTCAGCTTTTCCGTCAGCAGGCGCATATGATCCCGCAGTTTCGCCATTTCGAGCTCATGTGCGGTTACGGTCTGGTTTAGCTCTTCGATGGTGATGTCCTGAAAAGCCAGGCGGCTTTCCAGCTCAGCCATTCTCGCTTCTATCGTTGTATCCTTCATCATTCACCTCGTTTGTTTCAGATTCACCATAATGGCACTGCGGCGGCGCAGTTTAACTGAGTTTATCCTTAAGTACAGTCTGCATCCCCTTGGCAGGAAACTTATTTAAACAAAAATAGTCTGAAAAGTGGCGAGAATTGGAAGTGTCTGTCTGTAGATTTCTTCCGCAACGTTTTATAGTACGTCACTCATTTACGTTTAATGCTGGGGTGAGAGTCCCCAGGCCCTGGAGATATGGATGAAATCACTGTTTAAAGTAACGCTGCTGGCGACGACGATGGCTGTTGCGCTGAACGCGCCGCTGTCATTCGCTGCTGATACTGCTGCGAAGCCTGCTGCCACTGCAGACAGCAAAGCGGCGTTCAAAAATGACGACCAGAAATCCGCCTACGCACTGGGCGCATCTCTGGGTCGTTACATGGAAAACTCTCTGAAAGAACAAGAGAAGCTGGGCATCAAACTGGATAAAGCTCAGCTGATCGCGGGCGTTCAGGACGCATTTGCAGATAAGAGCAAGCTGTCTGACCAGGAAATTGAACAGACTCTGCAGGCGTTCGAAGCGCGTGTGAAGGGTGCCGCGCAGACCAAGATGGACGCGGACGCGAAAGACAACGAAGCGAAAGGCAAAGCCTACCGCGATACCTTTGCTAAAGAGAAGGGTGTGAAAACCTCTTCTACTGGCCTGGTGTACAAAGTTGAGAAAGAAGGCACCGGCGATGCGCCTAAAGACAGCGACACCGTTGTTGTGAACTACAAAGGTACGCTGATCGACGGTAAAGAGTTCGATAACTCTTACACCCGTGGTGAGCCGCTCTCCTTCCGTCTGGATGGTGTGATCCCTGGCTGGACTGAAGGCCTGAAAAACATCAAGAAAGGCGGCAAGATCAAGATGGTCATCCCACCGGATCTGGCCTATGGCAAAACCGGCGTTCCGGGAATCCCAGCCAACTCTACGCTGGTCTTTGACGTAGAGCTGCTGGACATCAAACCGGCACCGAAAGCGGATGCTAAAGCGGACGCACCTGCTGAAGAAAAAGCAGCGACAGACGCTAAGAAGTAATGTGATAAAAACCGCCGCCTTTCAGGCGGCGGTTTTTTTATTGTGGGGCAGATATAATTAACACTGGAAAGCGCTATACACGCTGTATTAATTTAGTTGTCCGTGTAGATAATGAGCCTGCCCTGAAAACCTAACGACAGGCTCCTGAAAAGGAGTGTTTTTTTCATGTCCAGGTCGCTTTTAACCAACGAAACCAGTGAACTTGATTTGCTGGATCAACGTCCTTTCGATCAGACCGACTTCGATATTCTGAAATCCTATGAAGCGGTAGTGGACGGGTTAGCGATGCTCATTGGCTCCCACTGCGAAATCGTATTGCACTCCCTGCAAGATCTGAAGTGTTCCGCCATCCGCATTGCGAATGGTGAGCATACTGGCCGTAAAATTGGTTCGCCAATCACCGACCTTGCATTGCGTATGTTGCATGACATGACCGGCGCGGACAGCAGCGTCTCCAAATGCTATTTCACCCGCGCCAAAAGCGGCGTGCTGATGAAATCAGAAACTATCGCGATTCGAAACCGCGAGCATCGTGTGATTGGGCTGCTGTGCATCAACATGAACCTTGATGTGCCTTTCTCGCAGATCATGAGCACCTTTATTCCACCAGAAACGCCGGATGTTGGCTCTTCTGTTAACTTTGCCTCTTCCGTCGAAGATCTCGTCACTCAGACGCTTGAGTTCACCATTGAAGAAGTGAATGCCGATCGCAACGTCTCGAACAACGCCAAGAATCGCCAGATCGTGCTCAATCTCTATGAAAAAGGGATTTTTGATATTAAAGACGCCATCAACCAGGTGGCCGATCGTCTGAACATCTCCAAGCACACGGTCTACCTCTATATTCGCCAGTTCAAAAGCGGTGATTTCCTGGGACAAGATAAGTAATGCGTTTTGCGTTAATGGTGACAGGCCCGGCGTACGGGACTCAGCAGGCCAGCAGCGCGCTGCAGTTTGCGCATGCGCTGCTGGCGGCCGGACATGAGCTGGCGAGCGTCTTCTTCTATCGGGAAGGGGTGTACAACGCGAACCAGTTTACGTCGCCGGCGAACGATGAGTTTGATGTGGTGCGCGGCTGGCAGGCATTAAACGAAAAGCAGGGCGTAGAACTGCACATCTGCGTGGCGGCGGCACTGCGCCGCGGCGTAACCGATGCAACCGAAGCTGCGCGTCTTGGTTTATCGGGTTCTAACCTGCAGCCCGGTTTTTCGTTAAGTGGTCTGGGCGCGCTGGCACAGGCGGCGTTAACCTGCGACAGAGTGGTGCAATTCTGATGAAGCGTGTGGCATTTGTTTTTAAGTCTGCGCCGCACGGCAGCGCTTCTGGCCGCGAAGGGCTGGATGCGTTACTTGCAACGTCCGCGCTGACCGAAGATATCGGCGTCTTCTTTTTGGGGGACGGGGTGTTTCAGCTTTTGGCTGGGCAACAGCCTCAGGCCATTCTGGCGCGGGATTACATCGCTACCTTTAAAGTGCTGCCGCTGTACGACATCGAAACCCTTTATGTCTGCGCCGATTCGCTGGCCGCTCGCGGTTTGGATGATAAGACGCCTTTCGTGCTGGATGTGACAGTCCTGTCTTCAGCTGCATTGCGCGAACACCTTTCCCACTACGACACCGTTCTGACTTTCTGAGGCTGATATGCTCCATACTCTGAGCCATTCACCGTGGCAATGTGATATCGACGCGTTACTGAGTATGCTGCGCGACGGTGATGACCTGCTGCTGATTCAGGATGGCGTACTTGCTGCACTGGAAGGCAGTCGTTTCGTTGAAATTCTCACGAATGCCCCCATAACAGTCTCTGCGCTGAAGGACGATCTGGATGCGCGGGGTCTTTCTGGTCAAATTTCAGCCAAAATTGACGTGGTTGGCTATACTGATTTCGTCAATCTTACTGTGACGCACGCCAGTCAAATGAACTGGTGATTTGAGATCGCTGTATATTTCTTGACACCTTTTCGACGTAGCCCTAAAATTTCGCGTCCTCATATTGTATGAGGTCGTTTTATTACGTGTTTACGAAGCAAAAGCTAAAACCAGGAGCTATTTAATGGCAACAGTTAACCAGCTGGTACGCAAACCACGTGCACGCAAAGTTGCGAAAAGCAACGTGCCTGCGCTGGAAGCCTGCCCGCAGAAACGTGGCGTATGTACTCGTGTATATACCACCACTCCTAAAAAACCAAACTCCGCACTGCGTAAAGTATGCCGTGTGCGTTTGACTAACGGTTTCGAAGTGACTTCCTACATCGGTGGTGAAGGTCACAACCTGCAGGAGCACTCCGTGATCCTGATCCGTGGCGGTCGTGTTAAAGACCTTCCGGGTGTTCGTTACCACACCGTTCGTGGTGCGCTGGACTGCTCAGGTGTTAAAGACCGTAAGCAGGCTCGCTCCAAGTACGGCGTGAAGCGTCCTAAGGCTTAATGGTTCTCCGTTAAGTAAGGCCAAACTGATTTATCTTAATGTCACACTAAACTCTTTGAGTTTTGGACAATCCTGAATTAACAACGGAGTATTCCCATGCCACGTCGTCGCGTCATTGGTCAGCGTAAAATTCTTCCAGATCCGAAATTCGGATCAGAACTGCTGGCAAAATTTGTAAATATCCTGATGGTAGATGGTAAAAAATCTACTGCAGAAGCAATCGTATACAGCGCGCTTGAGACCCTGGCTCAGCGTTCTGGTAAAAATGAACTGGAAGCTTTCGAAGTCGCTCTCGACAACGTTCGCCCAACTGTAGAAGTTAAGTCCCGCCGCGTTGGTGGTTCTACTTATCAGGTTCCAGTTGAAGTTCGTCCGGTCCGTCGTAATGCCCTGGCAATGCGTTGGATCGTTGAAGCTGCTCGTAAACGCGGTGATAAATCCATGGCTCTGCGTCTGGCGAACGAACTTTCTGATGCTGCAGACAACAAAGGTACTGCAGTTAAGAAACGTGAAGACGTTCACCGTATGGCAGAAGCCAACAAGGCGTTCGCACACTACCGTTGGTAATCCCTTCGGAGTCTTAGTCACCAGGCGGGCGCTTCAGAGAAGCCGCCCGCTCTGGGTAACTTAACTGAACGCCTAAAGATATAAACGAGGAATCAAATGGCTCGTACAACACCCATCGCACGCTACCGTAACATCGGTATCAGTGCGCACATCGACGCCGGTAAAACCACTACTACCGAACGTATTCTGTTCTACACCGGTGTAAACCACAAAATCGGTGAAGTTCATGACGGCGCAGCCACCATGGACTGGATGGAACAGGAGCAGGAGCGTGGTATCACTATCACCTCCGCAGCGACTACTGCATTCTGGTCAGGTATGGCTAAGCAGTACGAACCGCATCGCGTAAACATCATCGACACCCCAGGGCACGTTGACTTCACCATTGAAGTAGAACGTTCCATGCGTGTTCTTGACGGCGCGGTAATGGTTTATTGCGCAGTTGGTGGTGTTCAGCCACAGTCTGAAACCGTATGGCGTCAGGCGAACAAATATAAAGTTCCACGCATCGCGTTCGTTAACAAAATGGACCGTATGGGTGCTAACTTCCTGAAAGTTGTTGGTCAGATCAAAACCCGTCTGGGCGCGAACCCTGTTCCGCTGCAGCTGGCAATTGGTGCTGAAGAAGGCTTCACCGGCGTTATCGACCTGGTGAAAATGAAAGCCATCAACTGGAACGATGCAGACCAGGGCGTTACCTTCGAATACGAAGATATCCCAGCTGCAATGCAGGACCTGGCTGACGAATGGCACCAGAACCTGATCGAATCCGCTGCTGAAGCTTCTGAAGAGCTGATGGAGAAATACCTGGGTGGTGAAGAACTGACTGAAGAAGAGATCAAAAAAGCTCTGCGTCAGCGCGTTCTGAACAACGAAATCATCCTGGTAACCTGTGGTTCTGCGTTCAAGAACAAAGGTGTTCAGGCGATGCTGGATGCGGTAGTTGACTACCTGCCATCCCCGGTTGACGTTCCTGCGATCAACGGCATCCTGGACGACGGTAAAGATACTCCGGCTGAGCGTCACGCAAGCGACGAAGAGCCATTCTCTGCACTGGCGTTCAAAATTGCTACCGACCCATTCGTGGGTAACCTGACCTTCTTCCGCGTTTATTCTGGTGTGGTTAACTCCGGTGACACCATCCTGAACTCCGTGAAAGCGGCGCGTGAACGTTTTGGCCGTATCGTACAGATGCACGCTAACAAACGTGAAGAGATCAAAGAAGTTCGTGCGGGCGACATCGCTGCAGCTATCGGTCTGAAAGACGTGACCACTGGTGACACCCTGTGTGACCCGGATCACCCGATCATTCTGGAGCGTATGGAATTCCCTGAGCCGGTAATCTCCATCGCAGTTGAACCAAAAACCAAAGCTGACCAGGAAAAAATGGGTCTGGCTCTGGGCCGTCTGGCGAAAGAAGACCCATCATTCCGCGTATGGACTGATGAAGAATCTAACCAGACCATCATCGCTGGTATGGGTGAACTGCACCTGGACATCATCGTTGACCGTATGAAGCGTGAATTCAACGTTGAAGCGAACGTGGGTAAACCTCAGGTTGCTTACCGCGAAGCGATTCGCGCGAAAGTTACCGACATTGAAGGTAAACACGCTAAGCAGTCTGGTGGTCGCGGTCAGTACGGTCACGTTGTGATCGACATGTACCCACTGGAGCCGGGCTCTAACCCGAAAGGTTACGAGTTCATCAACGACATCAAAGGTGGTGTAATTCCTGGCGAATACATCCCTGCCGTTGATAAAGGCATCCAGGAACAGCTGAAAGCGGGCCCTCTGGCTGGCTATCCGGTTGTTGACATGGGTGTTCGTCTGCACTTCGGTTCTTACCACGACGTTGACTCCTCTGAACTGGCGTTTAAACTGGCTGCGTCTATTGCCTTTAAAGAAGGCTTTAAGAAAGCAAAACCAGTTCTGCTTGAGCCAATCATGAAGGTTGAAGTAGAAACTCCTGAAGAGAACACCGGTGACGTTATCGGTGACTTGAGCCGTCGTCGCGGTATGCTGCGTGGTCAGGAATCCGAAGTAACTGGCGTTAAGATCCACGCTGAAGTTCCGCTGTCTGAAATGTTCGGATATGCGACTCAGCTGCGTTCTCTGACCAAAGGTCGTGCATCATACACCATGGAATTCCTGAAGTATGATGATGCGCCTAACAACGTTGCTCAGGCCGTTATTGAAGCCCGTGGTAAGTAATCCACAGGATTAAAACCTAAGTCCCGTGCTCTCTCCAGAGGGGAGAGCACTATAGTAAGGAATATAGCCGTGTCTAAAGAAAAATTTGAACGTACAAAACCCCACGTCAACGTTGGTACTATCGGCCACGTTGACCATGGTAAAACTACCCTGACTGCTGCAATCACTACCGTTCTGGCTAAAACCTACGGTGGTTCTGCTCGTGCATTCGACCAGATCGATAACGCACCAGAAGAAAAAGCTCGTGGTATCACCATCAACACCTCTCACGTTGAGTACGACACCCCGACTCGCCACTACGCACACGTAGACTGCCCAGGCCACGCCGACTATGTTAAAAACATGATCACCGGTGCTGCGCAGATGGACGGCGCGATCCTGGTTGTTGCTGCGACTGACGGCCCAATGCCTCAGACTCGTGAGCACATCCTGCTGGGTCGTCAGGTAGGCGTTCCTTTCATCATCGTGTTCCTGAACAAGTGCGACATGGTTGATGACGAAGAGCTGCTGGAACTGGTAGAGATGGAAGTTCGTGAACTGCTGTCTCAGTACGATTTCCCAGGCGACGATACTCCAATCGTTCGTGGTTCTGCTCTGAAAGCGCTGGAAGGCGAAGCTGAGTGGGAAGCGAAAATCATCGAACTGGCTGGCTTCCTGGATTCTTACATCCCAGAACCAGAGCGTGCGATTGACAAGCCATTCCTGCTGCCAATCGAAGACGTATTCTCCATCTCCGGTCGTGGTACCGTTGTTACCGGTCGTGTAGAGCGCGGTATCATCAAAGTTGGTGAAGAAGTTGAAATCGTTGGTATCAAAGAGACTGCGAAGTCTACCTGTACTGGCGTTGAAATGTTCCGCAAACTGCTGGACGAAGGCCGTGCTGGTGAGAACGTTGGTGTTCTGCTGCGTGGTATCAAACGTGAAGAAATCGAACGTGGTCAGGTTCTGGCGAAGCCAGGCTCAATCAAGCCACACACCAAGTTCGAATCTGAAGTGTACATTCTGTCCAAAGACGAAGGCGGCCGTCATACTCCGTTCTTCAAAGGCTACCGTCCACAGTTCTACTTCCGTACAACTGACGTGACCGGTACCATCGAACTGCCAGAAGGCGTTGAGATGGTAATGCCAGGCGACAACATCAAGATGGTTGTGACTCTGATCCACCCAATCGCGATGGACGACGGTCTGCGTTTCGCAATCCGTGAAGGCGGCCGTACCGTTGGCGCGGGCGTTGTTGCTAAAGTTCTGGGCTAATTAATTATCCCCGAATAAAAAAGGACGCTTCGGCGTCCTTTTTTGTTTTCTGCCGCTCAGGTATTTGTCACAAAATTTCGCATTTTTTGCCTGCTCCCGCCCCGCATTCTGGCGTTTGTGCTATTGTAATCATAACCATTCTCACTTACACTTTGCGCATAATTTGAACGGGAGTTTATATGTACGTTTGTTTATGTAATGGTGTAAGCGACAAAAAAATACGTCAGGCCGTTCGCCAGTTCCAGCCCCAGTCATTCCAGCAGCTTCGCAAATTTGTTCCGGTGGGAAATCAATGCGGTAAATGTGTACGTGCTGCGCGAGAGATCATGCAGGACGAACTGATGCAGATCCCGGAATACAAAGAGATCGCGTAAGCGCCCATCTTTTTTTTGACATCCCTGTAGCCCGATCTACGCTTCAATGAGTGGAAGCGGAGGGACTATATAATGAAAGGTGATGTTAAAATCATAAGTTATCTCAATAAATTATTGGGAAATGAGCTTGTCGCAATCAACCAGTACTTTCTTCACGCGAGAATGCTCAAAAACTGGGGACTCAAACGTTTAAACGACGTTGAGTACCATGAATCTATAGATGAGATGAAACACGCTGATAAATATATCGAGCGTATTTTATTCCTTGAAGGCATTCCAAACCTGCAGGATCTCGGCAAGCTGGGCATCGGAGAAGATGTCGAAGAGATGCTGCGTTCCGACCTCAGGCTGGAGCTTGAAGGTGCCAAAGATCTCCGTGAAGCCATTGCATATGCTGACAGCGTACATGACTACGTCAGTCGCGATATGATGATCCAGATCCTGGCCGATGAAGAAGGCCATATTGACTGGCTGGAAACGGAGCTGGATCTCATTGCTAAAATTGGCCTGCAAAACTATCTTCAGTCACAGATTAAAGTGGAAGAATAAGCAACGTCTTCCAGCCAACGCATAAACCCGCTGCTGCCAGAAATGGCCCAAAAGGCAGCGGGTTTTTTATTGCCTTCTTATCAGGGCGGATTAACGAAAAAACAAGAATGCAGAGAAGCGCCATCAGTGCTGCAAGCAACGCCAGCGTAGGCAGTACGCACCAGCCATGCCATGCGCCAAGCGCAGCCAGGTATTTTACATCGCCATATCCCATACCTTCACGCCGGCAGATAAACCAGTAGCCCCAGTAAATAATGGCAAAGGCAATATATCCGGCCATCGCACCCACCACCGCACGTGGCAGAAAATCCGGATGGATACAGAGCTGAAAGAGCAGGCCCGCCCATAGCAGCGGGCAGAGAAATTTATCGGGAAGCAGACCGTAGCGAATATCGGCATGTACAAGTAAGGCAGTCAGCGAAAGATAGATCAGCAGAAAGGGGAGGGTGGTTAGCATGAAAAAGGCCTCAAGCGGGTTTGCGCGCATACTCGTTATAATCGGCCTTGCCGGCAACGCATAAAAAACGGAGATGCGTAGCGGCTCGAAACAAAGCATCGACGCAGATTACATTGCATAAAATGTTGCGCGCTCTTATGAATACTGCGCCTCTGGCGCTTAATTTCTAAACGGCACTTGCGTCTTGCCCAGATTTACGTATAATGCGCGGGCTTGTCGTAATTGACGGCGGGTTCAATCAGAACCAGAGTAGCTCATTTTGTTACTCAACAATGCTCCCAATTGGGGAGCTACGTAAGAACGGTTACACTCTCCCATCAATCGTAATGGGTTTGAGGAGTAATCATTTTCGTTTATAAAATAATTGGAGCTCTGGTCTCATGCAGAACCAAAGAATCCGTATCCGCCTTAAAGCGTTTGATCATCGTCTGATCGATCAATCAACCGCGGAAATCGTCGAGACTGCTAAGCGCACTGGTGCGCAAGTCCGTGGTCCGATCCCGCTGCCGACCCGCAAAGAGCGCTTCACCGTTCTGATCTCTCCGCACGTTAACAAAGACGCGCGCGATCAGTACGAAATCCGCACTCACAAGCGTCTGGTTGACATCGTTGAGCCAACTGAGAAAACCGTTGATGCTCTGATGCGTCTGGATCTGGCTGCCGGTGTAGACGTGCAGATCAGCCTGGGTTAATCAGGTCATCGAGCGATTGAGAGGTTGAAACAATGATTGGTTTAGTCGGTAAAAAAGTGGGTATGACCCGCATCTTCACTGAAGATGGCGTTTCTATCCCAGTAACCGTAATCGAAGTTGAAGCAAACCGCGTTACTCAGGTTAAAGATCTGGCTAACGATGGCTACCGCGCTATTCAGGTTACCACTGGTGCTAAAAAAGCTAACCGTGTAACCAAACCAGAAGCGGGTCACTTCGCTAAAGCTGGCGTAGAAGCTGGCCGTGGTCTGTGGGAATTCCGTCTTGCTGAAGGCGAAGAGTTCACCGTAGGTCAGGACATTAGCGTTGAGTTGTTTGCTGACGTTAAAAAAGTTGACGTAACCGGTACCTCTAAAGGTAAAGGTTTTGCTGGTACCGTTAAGCGCTGGAACTTCCGTACCCAGGACGCTACTCACGGTAACTCCTTGTCTCACCGCGTTCCGGGTTCTATCGGTCAGAACCAGACTCCGGGCAAAGTGTTCAAAGGCAAGAAAATGGCAGGTCAGCTGGGTAACGAACGTGTAACCGTTCAGAGCCTGGACGTAGTACGTGTTGACGCTGAGCGCAACCTGCTGCTGGTTAAAGGTGCAGTTCCGGGTGCAACCGGTAGCGACCTGATCGTTAAACCAGCTGTGAAGGCGTAAGGGGATAGCAATGGAATTAGTATTGAAAGACGCGCAGAGCGCGCTGACTGTTTCCGAAACTACCTTCGGTCGTGATTTCAACGAAGCGCTGGTTCACCAGGTTGTTGTTGCTTATGCAGCTGGTGCTCGTCAGGGTACTCGTGCTCAGAAGACTCGTGCTGAAGTAACTGGTTCTGGCAAAAAGCCATGGCGCCAGAAAGGTACCGGCCGTGCGCGTTCAGGTTCTATCAAGAGCCCGATCTGGCGTTCAGGTGGCGTGACCTTCGCTGCGCGTCCACAGGACCACAGTCAAAAAGTTAACAAAAAGATGTACCGCGGCGCGCTGAAAAGCATCCTGTCCGAACTGGTACGTCAGGATCGTCTGATCGTTGTCGAGAAGTTCTCTGTTGAAGCGCCTAAAACTAAGCTGCTGGCACAGAAACTGAAAGACATGGCTCTGGAAGATGTGCTGATCATCACCGGTGAGCTGGACGAGAACCTGTTCCTGGCCGCACGTAACCTGCACAAGGTTGACGTACGCGATGCGACTGGTATCGACCCGGTTAGCCTGATCGCCTTCGACAAAGTCGTAATGACTGCTGATGCTGTTAAGCAAGTTGAGGAGATGCTGGCATGATTCGTGAAGAACGTCTGCTGAAGGTGCTTCGCGCACCGCACGTTTCTGAAAAAGCGTCTACTGCGATGGAAAAAACAAACACCATCGTTCTCAAAGTTGCTAAAGACGCGACCAAAGCAGAGATCAAAGCTGCTGTGCAGAAACTGTTTGAAGTCGAAGTCGAAGTCGTTAACACCCTGGTAGTTAAAGGGAAAGTTAAACGTCACGGACAGCGTATCGGTCGTCGTAGCGACTGGAAAAAAGCTTACGTCACCCTGAAAGAAGGCCAGAATCTGGACTTCGTTGGCGGCGCTGAGTAAGTCGGAGGAGTAATACAATGGCAGTTGTTAAATGTAAACCGACATCTCCGGGTCGTCGCCACGTAGTTAAAGTGGTTAACCCTGAGCTGCACAAGGGCAAACCTTTTGCTCCGTTGCTGGAAAAAAACAGCAAATCCGGTGGTCGTAACAACAATGGCCGTATCACCACTCGTCACATCGGTGGTGGCCACAAGCAGGCTTATCGTATTGTTGACTTCAAACGCAACAAAGACGGTATCCCAGCAGTTGTTGAACGTCTTGAGTACGATCCGAACCGTTCCGCGAACATCGCGCTGGTTCTGTACAAAGACGGCGAACGCCGTTACATCCTGGCCCCTAAAGGCCTGAAAGCTGGCGACCAGATTCAGTCTGGCGTTGATGCTGCAATCAAAGCAGGCAACACCCTGCCGATGCGCAATATCCCGGTTGGTTCTACCGTTCATAACGTAGAAATGAAACCAGGTAAAGGCGGTCAGCTGGCACGTTCCGCTGGTACTTACGTTCAGATCGTTGCTCGTGATGGTGCTTATGTCACTCTGCGTCTGCGTTCTGGTGAAATGCGTAAAGTCGAAGCAGACTGCCGCGCTACTCTGGGCGAAGTTGGCAATGCTGAGCATATGCTGCGCGTTCTGGGTAAAGCAGGTGCTGCACGCTGGCGTGGTGTTCGTCCTACCGTTCGCGGTACTGCGATGAACCCAGTCGATCACCCACATGGTGGTGGTGAAGGTCGTAACTTTGGTAAGCACCCGGTATCTCCGTGGGGCGTTCAGACCAAAGGTAAGAAGACCCGCAGCAACAAGCGTACTGATAAATTTATCGTACGTCGCCGTAGCAAATAATTTTAGAGGATAAGCCATGCCACGTTCTCTCAAGAAAGGTCCTTTTATTGACCTGCACTTGCTGAAGAAGGTAGAGAAAGCGGTGGAAAGCGGAGACAAGAAGCCCCTGCGCACTTGGTCCCGTCGTTCAACGATCTTTCCTAACATGATCGGTTTGACCATCGCTGTCCATAATGGTCGTCAGCACGTTCCAGTCTTTGTTACCGACGAAATGGTTGGTCACAAACTGGGTGAATTCGCACCGACTCGTACTTATCGCGGCCACGCTGCTGATAAAAAAGCGAAGAAGAAATAAGGTAGGAGGAAGAGATGGAAACTTTAGCTCAACATCGCCATGCTCGTTCTTCTGCTCAGAAGGTTCGCCTTGTTGCTGACCTGATTCGCGGTAAGAAAGTGTCGCAGGCCCTGGACATCCTGACCTATACCAACAAGAAAGCTGCGGTATTGGTCAAGAAAGTACTGGAATCTGCCATTGCTAACGCTGAACACAACGATGGCGCTGACATCGACGATCTGAAAGTCGCGAAAATTTTCGTAGATGAAGGCCCAAGCATGAAGCGCATTATGCCGCGTGCGAAAGGTCGTGCAGATCGCATCCTGAAGCGCACCAGCCACATTACTGTGGTTGTGTCCGATCGCTGAGACTCTGGAGACTAGCAATGGGTCAGAAAGTACATCCTAATGGTATTCGCCTGGGTATTGTAAAACCATGGAACTCTACCTGGTTTGCGAACACCAAAGAATTCGCTGACAACCTGGACAGCGATTTTAAAGTACGTCAGTACCTGACTAAGGAACTGGCTAAAGCGTCTGTATCTCGTATCGTTATCGAGCGTCCAGCGAAGAGCATCCGTGTGACTATTCACACTGCTCGTCCTGGCATCGTTATCGGTAAGAAAGGCGAAGACGTAGAAAAACTGCGCAAGGTCGTAGCGGATATCGCTGGCGTTCCTGCACAGATCAATATCGCTGAAGTTCGTAAGCCTGAACTGGACGCTAAATTGGTTGCTGACAGCATCACTTCACAGCTGGAACGTCGTGTAATGTTCCGTCGTGCTATGAAGCGTGCTGTACAGAACGCAATGCGTCTGGGCGCTAAAGGTATCAAAGTTGAAGTTAGCGGCCGTCTGGGCGGCGCGGAAATCGCACGTACCGAATGGTACCGTGAAGGTCGCGTACCGCTGCACACTCTGCGTGCTGACATCGACTACAACACCTCTGAAGCGCACACCACTTACGGTGTAATCGGCGTTAAGGTATGGATCTTCAAAGGTGAGATCCTGGGTGGTATGGCTGCTGTTGAACAACCGGAAAAACCGGCTGCTCAACCTAAAAAGCAGCAGCGTAAAGGCCGTAAATAAGGAGCGTCGCTGATGTTACAACCAAAGCGTACAAAATTCCGTAAAGTGCACAAAGGCCGCAACCGTGGTCTGGCGCAGGGTACGGATGTTAGCTTCGGCACTTTCGGTCTGAAAGCTGTTGGCCGTGGTCGTCTGACTGCACGTCAGATCGAAGCAGCACGTCGTGCAATGACCCGTGCAGTTAAGCGTCAAGGTAAGATCTGGATCCGTGTATTCCCGGACAAACCGATCACCGAGAAGCCGCTGGAAGTTCGTATGGGTAAAGGTAAAGGTAACGTGGAGTACTGGGTTGCCTTGATCCAACCGGGCAAAGTCCTTTATGAAATGGACGGTGTTCCGGAAGAGCTGGCCCGTGAAGCCTTCGGCCTGGCAGCAGCGAAACTGCCTATCAAAACCACCTTTGTAACTAAGACGGTGATGTAATGAAAGCAAAAGAGCTGCGTGAAAAAAGCGTTGAAGAGCTGAACGCTGAGCTGCTGAACCTGCTGCGTGAGCAGTTCAACCTGCGTATGCAGGCTGCAAGTGGCCAGCTGCAACAGACTCACCTGCTGAAGCAAGTGCGTCGCAATGTTGCACGCGTTAAGACTTTACTGACTCAGAAGGCGGGTGCGTAATGACCGATAAAATCCGTACTCTGCAAGGTCGTGTTGTTAGCGACAAAATGGAGAAATCCATTGTTGTAGCTATCGAACGTATTGTGAAACACCCGATCTACGGTAAATTCATCAAGCGTACGACCAAACTGCACGTACATGACGAGAACAACGAATGTGGTATCGGCGACAAGGTTGAAATCCGTGAATGCCGCCCACTGTCCAAGACTAAGTCCTGGACGCTGGTTCGCGTTGTAGAGAAAGCGGTTCTGTAATACAGTACGCCTTCTCAATACGAATAAACGGCTCAGCGATGAGCCGTTTATTTTTTCTACCCATATTGCAGAAGCGGTGTTATAATGCCGCGCCCTCGATATGGGGCTTTTTAACGGCTCTGATTTTAGAGTCTCAGGTAGTAGTTGACATTAGCGGAGCACTAAAATGATCCAAGAACAGACTATGCTGAACGTCGCCGACAACTCCGGTGCACGTCGCGTAATGTGTATCAAGGTTCTGGGTGGCTCGCACCGTCGCTACGCAGGCGTAGGCGACATCATCAAGATCACCATCAAGGAAGCAATTCCACGTGGTAAGGTCAAAAAAGGTGATGTGCTGAAGGCGGTAGTGGTGCGCACCAAGAAGGGTGTTCGTCGCCCTGACGGTTCTGTCATTCGCTTCGATGGTAATGCATGCGTTATTTTAAACAATAACAGCGAGCAGCCTATCGGCACGCGTATCTTTGGGCCGGTAACTCGTGAACTTCGTACTGAGAAGTTCATGAAAATTATCTCTCTGGCACCAGAAGTACTCTAAGGAGCGAATCATGGCAGCGAAAATCCGTCGTGATGACGAAGTTATCGTGTTAACCGGTAAAGATAAAGGTAAACGCGGTAAAGTAAAAAATGTTCTGTCTTCCGGCAAACTTGTCGTTGAAGGTATCAACCTGGTTAAGAAACATCAGAAGCCGGTTCCGGCCCTGAACCAACCAGGTGGCATCGTTGAAAAAGAAGCTGCTATTCAGGTTTCTAACGTTGCAATCTTCAATGCGGCTACCGGCAAGGCTGACCGTGTAGGCTTTAGATTCGAAGACGGCAAAAAAGTCCGTTTCTTCAAGTCTAACAGCGAAACTATCAAGTAATTTGGAGTAGTACGATGGCGAAACTGCATGATTACTACAAAGACGAAGTAGTTAAAAAACTCATGACCGAGTTTAACTACAATTCTGTCATGCAAGTCCCTCGGGTCGAGAAGATCACCCTGAACATGGGTGTTGGTGAAGCGATCGCTGACAAGAAACTGCTGGATAACGCAGCAGCTGACCTGACAGCAATCTCCGGTCAAAAACCGCTGATCACCAAAGCACGCAAATCTGTTGCAGGCTTCAAAATCCGTCAGGGCTATCCGATCGGCTGTAAAGTAACTCTGCGTGGCGAACGCATGTGGGAGTTCTTTGAGCGCCTGATCACTATTGCTGTTCCACGTATCCGTGACTTCCGTGGCTTGTCCGCTAAGTCTTTCGACGGTCGTGGTAACTACAGCATGGGTGTCCGTGAGCAGATCATCTTCCCAGAAATCGACTACGATAAAGTCGACCGCGTGCGTGGTTTGGATATTACCATTACCACTACTGCGAAATCTGACGAAGAAGGCCGTGCTCTGCTGGCTGCCTTTGACTTCCCGTTCCGCAAGTAAGGTAGGGTTACTGAATGGCTAAGCAATCAATGAAAGCACGCGAAGTAAAGCGCGTAGCTTTAGCTGATAAATTCTTCGCTAAACGCGCTGAACTGAAAGCGATCATTTCTGATGTGAACGCTTCCGACGAAGATCGTTGGAATGCGGTTCTCAAGCTGCAGTCTCTGCCGCGTGATTCCAGCCCGTCTCGTCAGCGTAACCGCTGTCGTCAAACAGGTCGTCCACATGGTTATGTGGGCAAGTTTGGGTTGAGCCGTATCAAACTGCGTGAAGCCGCCATGCGCGGTGAAGTGCCAGGCTTGAAAAAGGCTAGCTGGTAATTACCAATTGAATCACGGGAGTAAAGACAGATGAGCATGCAAGATCCGATCGCGGATATGCTGACCCGTATCCGTAACGGTCAGGCCGCGAACAAAGTTGCGGTCACCATGCCTTCCGCCAAGCTGAAAGTGGCAATTGCCAACGTGCTGAAGGAAGAAGGTTTTATCGAAGATTTTAAAGTTGAAGGCGACACCAAGCCGGAACTGGAACTTACTCTCAAGTATTTCCAGGGTAAAGCTGTTGTAGAAAGCATTCAGCGTGTCAGCCGCCCAGGCCTGCGCATCTATAAGAAAAAAGATGAGCTGCCAAAAGTTATGGCTGGTCTTGGTATCGCAGTTGTTTCTACCTCTAAAGGTGTTATGACTGATCGTGCAGCGCGCCAGGCTGGTCTTGGTGGCGAAATTATCTGCTACGTAGCCTAATCGGAGGAAAGAATGTCTCGTGTTGCTAAAGCACCGGTCGTTATTCCTGCCGGCGTTGATGTAAAAATCGACGGTCAGGTTATTACGATCAAAGGTAAAAACGGCGAGCTGACTCGTACCCTCAACAAAGCTGTTGAAGTTAAACATGCAGATAACGCTCTGACCTTCGGTCCACGTGATGGTTTCGTGGATGGATGGGCTCAGGCTGGTACCGCGCGTGCCCTGCTGAACTCAATGGTTGTTGGTGTTACCGAAGGCTTCACTAAAAAGCTTCAGCTGGTTGGTGTAGGTTATCGTGCAGCTATCAAAGGGAATGCAGTAGGCCTGTCTCTGGGCTTCTCACACCCTGTTGAGCATCCGCTGCCGGCCGGTATCACTGCAGAATGCCCGACTCAGACTGAAATCGTGCTGAAAGGCGCTGATAAACAGCTGATCGGTCAGGTTGCAGCAGATCTGCGCGCCTACCGTCGTCCTGAGCCTTACAAAGGCAAGGGTGTTCGTTACGCCGACGAAGTCGTGCGTACCAAAGAGGCTAAGAAGAAGTAAGGTAACACTATGGATAAGAAATCTGCTCGTATCCGTCGTGCGACCCGCGCACGCCGCAAGCTCAAAGAGCTGGGTGCAACTCGCCTGGTGGTACATCGTACCCCGCGTCATATTTACGCACAGGTAATTGCACCGAACGGTTCTGAAGTTCTGGTAGCTGCTTCTACTGTAGAAAAAGCTATCTCAGAACAATTGAAGTACACCGGTAACAAAGACGCCGCTGCAGCTGTAGGTAAAGCTGTTGCTGAACGCGCTCTGGAAAAAGGCATCAGCAATGTTTCCTTTGACCGTTCCGGGTTCCAATATCATGGTCGTGTCCAGGCACTGGCAGATGCTGCCCGTGAAGCTGGCCTTCAGTTCTAAGGTAGAGGTGTAAGATGGCTCACATCGAAAAACAGGCTGGCGAACTGCAGGAAAAGCTGATCGCGGTAAACCGCGTATCTAAAACCGTTAAAGGTGGTCGTATTTTCTCCTTCACAGCTCTGACTGTAGTAGGCGATGGTAACGGTCGCGTTGGTTTTGGTTACGGTAAAGCGCGTGAAGTTCCAGCAGCGATCCAGAAAGCGATGGAAAAAGCCCGTCGCAACATGATTAACGTCGCGCTGAACAACGGCACCCTGCAGCACCCAGTTAAAGGTGTTCACACGGGTTCTCGTGTATTCATGCAGCCAGCTTCAGAAGGTACCGGTATCATCGCCGGTGGTGCAATGCGCGCCGTTCTGGAAGTTGCTGGGGTTCATAACGTTCTGGCTAAAGCATATGGTTCCACCAACCCGATCAACGTGGTTCGTGCAACTATTGATGGCCTGGAAAATATGAATTCTCCAGAAATGGTCGCTGCCAAGCGTGGTAAATCCGTTGAAGAAATTCTGGGGTAATTGACCATGGCAAAGACTATTAAAATCACTCAAACCCGCAGTGCAATCGGTCGTCTGCCGAAACACAAGGCAACGCTGCTTGGCCTGGGTCTGCGTCGTATTGGTCATACCGTTGAGCGCGAGGATACTCCTGCTGTTCGTGGTATGGTCAACGCGGTTTACTTCATGGTTAAAGTTGAGGAGTAAGAGATGCGTTTAAATACTCTGTCTCCGGCCGAAGGCTCTAAAAAGGCGGGTAAACGCCTGGGTCGTGGTATCGGTTCTGGCCTCGGTAAAACTGGTGGTCGTGGTCACAAAGGTCAGAACTCTCGTTCTGGCGGTGGCGTACGTCGCGGTTTCGAGGGTGGCCAGATGCCACTGTACCGTCGTCTGCCGAAGTTCGGCTTCACCTCTCGCAAAGCAGCGATCACAGCGGAAATCCGTCTGTCTGACCTGGCGAAAGTTGAAGGCGGCGTTGTAGACCTG
This sequence comes from Enterobacter sp. Taxon_8, assembly GCF_058354585.1. NCBI lineage: Bacteria > Pseudomonadati > Pseudomonadota > Gammaproteobacteria > Enterobacterales > Enterobacteriaceae > Enterobacter > Enterobacter sp. Taxon_8. The sequence goes on from NZ_CM177989.1 coordinate 422,675, forward strand.
AACACGCTGAAAGCAGCAAACATTATCGGTATTCAGATCGAGTTCGCGAAAGTGATCCTGGCTGGTGAAGTTTCTACTCCGGTAACTGTTCGTGGCCTGCGTGTTACTAAAGGTGCTCGTGCTGCTATCGAAGCTGCTGGCGGTAAAATTGAGGAATAAGTAGCAGATGGCTAAGCAACCGGGATTAGATTTTCAAAGTGCCAAAGGTGGATTTGGCGAGCTGAAACGCAGACTGCTGTTTGTTATCGGCGCGCTGATTGTGTTCCGTATTGGCTCTTTTATTCCGATCCCTGGTATCGATGCCGCTGTACTTGCCAAACTGCTTGAGCAACAGCGAGGCACCATCATTGAAATGTTCAACATGTTCTCTGGTGGTGCTCTCAGCCGTGCTTCTATCTTTGCATTGGGTATTATGCCGTACATTTCGGCATCTATTATTATCCAGCTGCTGACGGTCGTTCATCCGGCCCTGGCAGAGTTGAAGAAAGAAGGGGAGTCTGGACGTCGTAAGATTAGTCAGTACACCCGTTACGGTACTCTGGTGCTGGCAATATTCCAGTCGATCGGTATTGCTACCGGTCTGCCGAATATGCCTGGTATGCAGGGCCTGGTGTTAAACCCGGGCTTTGCATTCTACTTCACCGCTGTTGTAAGTCTGGTCACAGGGACAATGTTCCTGATGTGGCTCGGCGAACAGATTACTGAGCGTGGTATCGGTAACGGTATCTCAATCATCATCTTCGCCGGTATTGTTGCGGGCCTCCCGCCAGCCATCGCCCATACTATCGAGCAAGCGCGTCAAGGCGACCTGCACTTCCTCCTGTTGCTGTTGGTTGCAGTATTAGTATTTGCAGTGACGTTCTTTGTTGTCTTCGTTGAACGTGGTCAACGCCGCATTGTGGTGAACTACGCTAAACGTCAGCAAGGTCGTCGTGTCTATGCTGCACAGAGCACACATTTACCGCTGAAAGTGAACATGGCGGGGGTTATCCCGGCTATCTTCGCTTCCAGTATTATTCTGTTCCCGGCGACCATCGCGTCATGGTTCGGGGGCGGTACTGGTTGGAACTGGCTGACAACAATTTCGCTGTATTTGCAGCCTGGGCAACCACTTTATGTGTTACTCTATGCGTCTGCGATCATCTTCTTCTGTTTCTTCTACACGGCGTTGGTCTTCAACCCGCGTGAAACAGCAGATAACCTGAAGAAGTCCGGTGCATTTGTACCAGGAATTCGTCCGGGAGAGCAAACGGCGAAGTATATCGATAAAGTAATGACCCGCCTGACTTTGGTTGGTGCGCTCTATATTACTTTTATCTGCCTGATCCCGGAGTTCATGCGTGATGCAATGAAAGTACCGTTCTACTTCGGTGGGACCTCACTGCTTATCGTTGTTGTCGTGATTATGGACTTTATGGCTCAAGTGCAAACTCTGATGATGTCCAGTCAGTATGAGTCTGCATTGAAGAAGGCGAACCTGAAAGGCTACGGCCGCTAATTGGTCGCCTGAGAAGTTACGGAGAGTAAAAATGAAAGTTCGTGCTTCCGTCAAGAAATTATGCCGTAACTGCAAAATCGTTAAGCGTGATGGTGTCATCCGTGTGATTTGCAGTGCCGAGCCGAAGCATAAACAGCGCCAAGGCTGATTATTTCGCATATTTTTCTTGCAAAGTTGGGTTGAGCTGGCTAGATTAGCCAGCCAATCTTTTGTATGTCTGTACGTTTCCATTTGAGTATCCTGAAAACGGGCTTTTCAGCATGGTGCGTACATATTAAATAGTAGGAGTGCATAGTGGCCCGTATAGCAGGCATTAACATTCCTGATCAGAAACATGCTGTGATCGCATTAACTTCGATCTACGGCGTCGGCAAGACCCGTTCTAAAGCCATTCTGGCTGCAGCGGGTATCGCTGAAGATGTTAAGATCAGTGAGCTGTCTGAAGAACAAATCGACACGCTGCGTGACGAAGTTGCCAAATTTGTCGTTGAAGGTGATCTGCGCCGTGAAATCAGCATGAGCATCAAGCGCCTGATGGATCTTGGTTGCTATCGCGGTTTGCGTCATCGTCGTGGTCTGCCAGTGCGCGGTCAGCGTACTAAGACCAACGCACGTACCCGTAAGGGTCCGCGCAAACCGATCAAGAAATAATCGGGGTGATTGAATAATGGCAAAGGCACCAGTTCGTGCACGTAAACGTGTAAGAAAACAAGTCTCTGACGGCGTGGCTCATATCCATGCTTCTTTCAACAACACCATCGTTACTATTACTGATCGTCAGGGTAACGCATTGGGTTGGGCAACAGCCGGTGGTTCCGGTTTCCGTGGTTCTCGCAAATCCACTCCGTTCGCAGCTCAGGTTGCAGCAGAGCGTTGCGCTGAAGCCGTAAAAGAATACGGCATCAAGAATCTGGAAGTTATGGTTAAAGGTCCGGGTCCGGGTCGTGAATCTACTGTTCGCGCTCTGAACGCCGCTGGTTTCCGCATCACGAATATTACTGATGTGACTCCGATCCCTCATAACGGTTGTCGTCCGCCGAAAAAACGTCGCGTATAACGCTCCGTTTTTTAGGTTAGTTGGAGATAGAAAATGGCAAGATATTTGGGTCCTAAGCTCAAGCTGAGCCGTCGTGAGGGCACCGACTTATTCCTTAAGTCTGGCGTTCGCGCGATCGATACCAAGTGTAAAATTGAACAAGCTCCTGGCCAGCACGGTGCGCGTAAACCGCGTCTGTCTGACTATGGTGTGCAGTTGCGTGAAAAGCAAAAAGTTCGCCGTATGTACGGTGTGCTGGAGCGTCAGTTCCGTAACTACTATAAAGAAGCAGCACGTCTGAAAGGCAACACAGGTGAAAACCTGCTGGCTCTGCTGGAAGGTCGTCTGGACAACGTTGTATACCGTATGGGCTTCGGCGCTACTCGTGCTGAATCACGTCAGCTGGTTAGCCACAAAGCAATCATGGTAAACGGTCGTGTTGTTAACATCGCTTCTTATCAGGTTAAAGCGAATGACGTTGTTAGCATTCGTGAGAAAGCGAAAAAGCAATCTCGCGTGAAGGCCGCTCTGGAGCTGGCTGAGCAGCGTGAAAAGCCAACCTGGCTGGAAGTTGATGCTGGCAAGATGGAAGGTACGTTCAAGCGTCAGCCAGAACGTTCTGATCTGTCTGCGGACATTAACGAACACCTGATCGTCGAGCTTTACTCCAAGTAAAGCTTAGTACCAAAGAGAGGACACAATGCAGGGTTCTGTGACAGAGTTTCTAAAACCGCGCCTGGTAGATATCGAGCAAGTGAGTTCGACGCACGCCAAGGTGACCCTTGAGCCTTTAGAGCGTGGCTTTGGCCATACTCTGGGTAACGCACTGCGCCGTATTCTGCTCTCATCGATGCCGGGTTGCGCGGTGACCGAGGTTGAGATTGATGGTGTACTTCATGAGTACAGCACCAAAGAAGGCGTTCAGGAAGATATCCTTGAAATCCTGCTCAACCTGAAAGGGCTGGCGGTGAGAGTTCAGGGTAAAGATGAAGTTATTCTTACTCTGAATAAATCTGGCATTGGCCCTGTGACTGCAGCCGACATCACCCACGACGGTGATGTTGAAATCGTCAAGCCGCAGCACGTGATCTGCCACCTGACCGATGAGAACGCAGCGATTAGCATGCGTATCAAAGTTCAGCGCGGTCGTGGTTATGTGCCGGCTTCTGCCCGAATTCATTCGGAAGAAGATGAGCGCCCAATCGGCCGTCTGCTGGTCGACGCATGCTACAGCCCTGTAGAGCGTATTGCCTACAATGTTGAAGCAGCGCGTGTAGAACAGCGTACCGACCTGGACAAGCTGGTCATCGAAATGGAAACCAACGGCACAATCGATCCTGAAGAGGCGATTCGTCGTGCGGCAACCATCCTGGCAGAACAACTGGAAGCTTTCGTTGACTTACGTGATGTACGTCAGCCGGAAGTGAAAGAAGAGAAACCAGAATTCGATCCGATCCTGCTGCGCCCTGTTGACGATCTCGAGTTGACTGTCCGCTCTGCTAACTGCCTCAAGGCAGAAGCTATCCACTATATCGGTGATCTGGTACAGCGTACCGAGGTTGAGTTGCTGAAAACGCCGAACCTGGGTAAAAAATCTCTTACTGAGATTAAAGACGTGCTGGCTTCTCGTGGTCTGTCTCTGGGCATGCGCCTGGAAAACTGGCCACCGGCAAGCATTGCTGACGAGTAACCGGATCACAGGTTAAGGTTTTACTGAGAAGGATAAGGTCATGCGCCATCGTAAGAGTGGTCGTCAACTGAACCGCAACAGCAGCCATCGCCAGGCTATGTTCCGCAACATGGCAGGTTCACTGGTTCGTCATGAGATCATCAAGACGACCCTGCCTAAAGCGAAAGAGCTGCGTCGCGTAGTTGAGCCGCTGATTACTCTTGCCAAGACTGACAGCGTTGCTAATCGTCGTCTGGCATTCGCCCGTACTCGTGATAACGAGATCGTGGCAAAACTGTTTAACGAACTGGGCCCGCGTTTCGCGAGCCGTGCAGGTGGTTACACTCGCATTCTGAAGTGTGGTTTCCGTGCAGGCGACAACGCGCCGATGGCTTACATCGAGCTGGTTGATCGTTCAGAGAAAGCAGAAGCTGCTGCAGAGTAATCTGCAGTAACGTAAAAAAACCCGCTTCGGCGGGTTTTTTTATATCCGCGATATCCCCACTTCTCTACAATATCTGTATCAATTCTGTTCATCTCCTGGAGCGGGTAATGTGGTTGCTTGACCAGTGGGCAGAACGCCATATTCGTGATGCCCAAAAAAAAGGTGAATTCGACGATCTTCCGGGAAGCGGCGAACCTCTTGTGCTTGACGATGACTCGCACATCTCGCCTGAACTACGGGCGGGCTACCGTTTACTGAAAAATGCAGGCTGTCTCCCTCCGGAGCTTGAACAGCGTAGAGAGGCTGTTGAACTGGCCGATCTGCTTAAAGGCATCCGTCAGGACGATCCGCGACATTCTGAACTTAGCCGTCGTCTCGCCCTGATTGAACTCAAGCTTCGCCAGGCAGGAATGAACACTGACTTTCTGCACGGTGAATACGGTGAACGCTTGTTGCGAAGAATAAACGAGGAGTAGCTATGTACCGTATCGGTGAACTTGCGAAGCTCGCGAACGTGACGCCGGATACTATCCGATATTACGAAAAGCAGCAGATGATCGATCATGAAGTTCGTACTGAAGGTGGCTTTCGACTTTATACCGATAACGATCTGCAGCGCCTGCGGTTTATTCGTTATGCGCGCCAGCTCGGCTTCACATTAGACTCGATCCGCGAGCTATTATCGATCCGCATCGATCCGGCACATCACACCTGCCAGGAGTCTAAAAGCATTGTGCAGGCCCGTCTGGATGAAGTGGAAGCACGCATTCAGGAGCTGCAAACCATGCAGCGATCTCTGCAAAGGCTGAATGATGCCTGCTGCGGTACGACCCACAGCAGTATTTATTGTTCCATTCTCGAAGCCCTTGAACAGGGGGCCAGTGGAGAAACGCAGGGCTGTTGATTTTTAGTCAAACCGGGTCTAGACTCCCGTCGTCATAAACCAAGCTCAGGAGAATTTATGAGCCGCTATCAGCACACGAAAGGTCAGATCAAAGACAATGCCATTGAGGCACTACTTCACGACCCGCTATTCAGACAGCGCGTTGAGAAGAATAAAAAAGGGAAAGGAAGTTATCTGCGTAAAGACAAGCATGAAAAACGGGGTAACTGGGAGGCCAGTGGCAAGCAAGCGAATCGCTTATTTACCACTGGCCTTCCTGCTTTAAGCTCTTGATTAAACGCGGTTGTTCTGCTCTTTTAACAGATCGCGGATCTCACTCAGCAGCACTTCTTCTTTCGTTGGTGCAGGTGCTGCAGCTGGCTCTTCTTTCTTACGATTGAGCCTGTTGATCAGCTTGATAGCCATAAAAATGGCAAACGCGACAATCACAAAATCAAATACGTTCTGAATAAAAACGCCGTAGTGCATCACGACTGCCGGCACATCACCCTGTGCTTCACGCAGCGTGAAAGCGAACTGTTTGAAATCAATGCCCCCGATTAACAACCCTAAAGGTGGCATGATAATGTCGGCCACTAATGATGAAACAATCTTGCCGAATGCCGCACCAATAATGACACCCACAGCTAAATCCACCACGTTCCCGCGCATCGCAAATTCGCGAAATTCTTTAATAAAACTCATTGTTCTCTCCTTGTGCCAGCTGACGAGTTTAAGTTTAACAAATGATTAGCCAATTGCCATTCGGGATAATTAAACATTATAAAAAATAAAAGGCACAGAAATGAAAAGGATAAAGTAAGGGTGCTCTTTCTGGAGCACCCAATTCTTTAAAGGAAGAATGGACTTGGCTGGAATAAACGTTCGACGTCGGTAATAAACTTTTTATCGGTAAGGAACATAATAACGTGATCGCCTTGCTCAATTCGTAAATTATCATTGGCAATCATGACATCATTCCCGCGCACAACGGCGCCGATGATCGTGCCTGGTGGAAGCTTAATTTCATCGATTGACCGGCCCACGACGCGTGACGTGGTTTCATCTCCGTGAGCAACAGCTTCAATGGCTTCCGCCACGCCACGGCGGAGCGATGACACACCGACAATATCCGCTTTACGAACATGGCTCAGAAGCGCTGAAATTGTTGCCTGCTGAGGCGAAATGGCAATATCAATAACGCTGCCCTGAACCAGATCGACATACGCCTTGCGCTGGATAAGCACCATGACTTTTTTTGCCCCCATGCGCTTCGCGAGCATGGCGGACATTATATTTGCCTCGTCATCGTTGGTGACGGCAATAAAGAGATCGACTTGATCAATATGCTCTTCAGCCAGTAGCTCCTGATCGGACGCATCACCATAAAATACGATCGTATTTTGAAGTTTTTCCGCCAGTTCAGCAGCACGCTGTTGATCGCGCTCGATCAACTTCACGCTGTAATCTTTTTCTAACCGATGTGCCAGACCTGCACCGATATTGCCGCCGCCGACCAGCATAATGCGTTTATAGGGTTTTTCGAGACGCTGTAGTTCACTCATCACCGCACGAATATGCTGTGAGGCCGCAATAAAGAAGACCTCATCACCGGCTTCGACAATCGTGGAGCCCTGCGGGCGAATGGGTCTGTCGTGACGGAAAATGGCTGCGACGCGCGTATCGATATGCGGCATGTGCTCGCGCATGGTGGAAAGCGCATTGCCAATCAATGGTCCGCCGTAATAGGCCTTAACCACTGCCAGACTCACTTTGCCCTCGGCAAAGTTTACCACCTGCAGGGCACCCGGATATTCGATCAGGCGGTAGATATTGTCGATAACCAGCTGTTCTGGGGCGATGAGATGATCAATAGGGACCGCTTCTGAGTTAAACAGCTTCTCAGCATCGCGGACATAGTCCGGAGAGCGGATGCGCGCGATTCGGTTTGGCGTGTTGAAAAGCGAGTAGGCCACCTGACAGGCCACCATATTAGTTTCGTCAGAACTGGTTACCGCAACCAGCATGTCGGCATCGTCGGCGCCTGCCTCACGAAGAACACGTGGGTGCGAACCATGACCCTGCACCACGCGCAGGTCAAATTTGTCCTGTAAAACACGCAGGCGATCGCCGTTGGTATCAACTATGGTGATGTCGTTGTTTTCCCCAACCAGGTTTTCCGCCAGCGTTCCGCCAACCTGTCCTGCGCCCAGAATGATAATCTTCATATCTCGTGACCTGTTCTCAACATCACTCTTTGATTAGCTTAGCGTAAAAGAAGCCATCACCCTCTTCTGCACCCGGCAGATTCTGCTGACCCGGGCATTCAGGCGTTCCCGTATCGCGCAGCGCTGCATCCGGGGTACGCTTAAGGAAGGCCGCGATTTGCTGACTGTTTTCTTCCGGCAGCACTGAGCAGGTCGCATAGACCAGCGTGCCGCCGGGTTTAAGATGTGGCCAGATGGCGTCGAGAATGTCGGATTGCAGTTGGGCAAGCTCGTTAATATCACGATCGCGACGCAGCCACTTGATATCCGGATGACGACGAATCACGCCGGTGGCAGAGCAGGGGGCATCCAGCAAAATGCGATCGAATTGTGTTTCGCCACACCATTCTGCTGGTTTGCGTCCATCGCCTTGCTTAACCTGTGCCTTCATGCCCAGGCGCTTGAGGTTGTCGTAGACGCGTGAAAGACGCTGCTCATCAACGTCCACTGCCATCACGCTGGCCTGCGGAGCCACTTCAAGAATATGCGTCGTTTTGCCCCCTGGTGCGGCGCAGAGATCGAGGATCTGCTCACCGTTTTGGGGTTCAAGCCAGGTCATGCAACCCTGAGCCGAGGCATCCTGTACAGTTACCCAACCGTCTTCAAAGCCGGGCAGTGCATGTACCGGTGCAGGCGATGCTAAGCGCACGGCATCAGGGTATGCGTCATGGGTGAAGCCGCTCATTCCAGCTTCTTCAAGTAATGCCAGCCATGCGTCACGGGTGTGGTGATTACGATTCACGCGTAACCACATTGGTGGACGCTGGTTGTTAGCATCGGCAATGTCCTGCCATTGCTGCGGATAAGCTTTTTTCAGGCGCTTCAACAGCCAGTCCGGATGCAGGAAGCGCGCTTCGCTTTGGGCAAATTCAGCCAGAAGCTCTTCCTGCTGTCTCTGGAACTGACGCAGTACGCCGTTGATCAGCCCTTTCAGCTGAGGACGTTTAATCGCAACGGCACCTTCCACCGTCTCTGCCAGCGCGGCATGGGGTGGGATGCGGGTATGAAGAAGCTGATAAAAACCCACCATAATCAAATAGTGTACGGTGCGCTGTTTGCCTGTCATTGGGCGTGACATCAGCTTATTAATCAACCACTCAAGTTGAGAAAGCGTGCGCAGGACGCCAAAGCAAAGCTCCTGAAGCAGGGCTTTATCCTTATCAGAGACTTTTTGCTGCAGGGGAGGCAGGACATTGCTCAATGACTGGCCCTGCTCAATAACCTGCTCGACGGCCTGAGCCGCCATACTGCGTAGATTTTGTTTTTTCATAACCGTAAAAATAAAAATGCCCGGAAACACCGGGCCTTAAGAATAAATTTGCTCAGGCAAGACGGTTGCCCGGGATAAACCATTCGCGACGGGAATTTAACAGATCCTGAGCGCTCATGGCTTTCTTACCGGCCGGTTGGAGCGATTCAAGATTCAATATCCCTTGTCCAGTCGCCACCTGGATGCCGTTCTTGTTGGCGTCAACAATCGTACCGGGTTCAGCCGTGGTAGTACCGCTAATGACGGAGGCTTTCCACACTTTCACCGGCTGCTCATCAATCTCTATCCAGCTCATCGGCCACGGATTGAAAGCGCGAATGCAGCGTTCAAGCTGAGCGGCCGACAGGGACCAGTCGATCCGCGCTTCTTCTTTGCTCAGCTTTTCGGCATATGTCACCAGCGCGTCATCCTGAACTTCCGGTTTCGCCGTATTGTCAGCAAGCTGCTGGAGCGTCTCGATAAGCCCTTGTGGACCGAGGTCTGCCAGTTTGTCATACAGCGTGGCGCTGGTATCGTCTGACGTAATGGGGCAGGCCAGTTTATACAGCATATCGCCGGTGTCTAAACCTACGTCCATCTTCATAATGGTAACGCCCGTTTCGGCATCACCAGCCCACAGCGAGCGCTGAATAGGTGCAGCACCACGCCAGCGCGGGAGCAAAGACCCATGCACGTTGATGCAACCCAGGCGAGGCATATCGAGCACAGCTTTTGGCAGGATTAAACCGTAAGCCACCACCACCATTACGTCGGCATTTAGGTCAGCGACCAGCTGCTGATTTTCCTGTGGGCGTAACGATGCGGGCTGGAAAACGGGTAGCCCATGCTCTTCTGCCAGCACTTTTACCGGGCTGGGCATCAGTTTTTTGCCGCGACCAGCAGGACGGTCCGGCTGGGTAAAGACGCCAACAACCTTGTGACCAGAAGATAACAGCGCGTCAAGATGACGCGCTGCAAAATCAGGGGTTCCCGCGAAGATAATTCGTAGTGTTTTAGACACGGTGATCCTTGTATCCGGGGGCGTTATGCGCGAGAACGCAAACGATCCAGTTTTTCTACTTTCTGACGAATACGCTGCTGTTTCAGCGGTGAGAGGTAATCGATAAAAAGTTTACCGACAAGGTGATCCATCTCATGCTGAATACAAATCGCCAGCAGGTCATCTGCTTCCAGTTCGAACGGATTACCGTCACGATCCAGGGCGCGAATTTTCACCTTTTCAGCTCGCGGCACTAACGCACGCTGTTCAGGAATAGACAGACAGCCTTCCTCAATACCGGTTTCGCCACTCTTTTCGAGCAGCTCAGGGTTGATCAGCACCAGGCGGCCATCGCGATTTTCAGAAACATCAATCACGATAATACGCTTATGAATGTCTACCTGCGTCGCCGCCAGACCAATGCCTTCTTCGGCGTACATGGTATCGAACATATCATCAACGATACGCTGGATTTCTGCATTCACTTCTTTGACCGGTTCAGCGACGATGCGAAGGCGCTCGTCCGGAATATGTAACACTTGCAAAACTGCCATAAATTTCCAGAGTCGTGTTCAGGAGTTGATAAGAATACTATCTCTATTCTAGACAAATCCCCCATCGATTGACAGCATCAGTGACCAATCGCAATGATTGCGGAGGCCGCTTATGGCAGGGGAAAGGATGACGTTGACCGAGATATGGCTACGGCTAATACACACAGGGTCTCTGTGTGGTGATGTAATGCTGGAAGCGGCTGCACGACTGCAGAAGCAGGAAGGCATCGACACGCTTGTCTTAAGAAATGCTGGACTGACAGCAAAGCAGGCTGAACGGTTCTTTGCGTTCAATGAGAGTGAGCTGGAACGTAGCCTGCTATGGCTTGAACAGCCGGGGCATCATTTATTAACGGCCAACCATCCCCTTTATCCCCCTTTGCTCCGCACGATCCCTGATTATCCCGGTGCATTATTCATAAAAGGTAACCCAGAGACGCTTAATACCGTTCAGCTGGCGGTGGTAGGCAGTCGTGCGCCGTCATGGTACGGCGAGCGATGGGGGAAAATCCTGTGCGAACAGCTTACACAAAGTGGTTTCACGATTACCAGCGGGCTGGCCTGCGGTATTGACGGCGTTGCCCACAGCGCGGCGCTGTCAGTAAAAGGGCGAAGTGTCGCGGTGCTGGGGAACGGTCTTTTTAGCATTTATCCACGCCGACATCAGGCATTGGCGATGCGGCTTATTGAGTCTGACGGCGCGATAGTGTCTGAGTTTCCGCTTTCCGCGCAGCCCCGACCGGCAAACTTTCCGCGTCGTAATCGCATCATCAGCGGCCTTAGCAAAGGCGTGTTGGTCGTTGAAGCCGCGCGGCGAAGCGGTTCGCTGGTCACGGCACGGTGCGCGCTCGAACAGGGGCGAGAAGTCTTCGCCTTGCCAGGCCCGATAGGTAATCCTGGATGCGAGGGACCGCACTGGCTGATTAAGCAGGGGGCAACACCGGTAACGGAAGTAGGGGATATTCTTGAAAATTTGCAATATGGGCTGCAATGGCTGCAGGAAGATCCCGAAAAGCGACAATATTCATCAGATCAGGGAAAGGTGGCATTGCCATTTCCCAAGCTCCTGGCTAACGTAGGAGATGAGGTAACACCTGTTGACGTTGTCGCTGAACGTGCCGGCCAACCTGTGCCAGTAACGGTAGCACAGCTACTCGAACTGGAGTTAGCAGGGTGGATCGCAGCTGTACCCGGCGGCTATGTCCGATTAAGGAGGGCATGCCATGTTCGACGTACTGATGTATTTGTTTGAGACTTACATCCATAACGAAGCAGAAATGCGAGTGGATCAGGACAAATTGACACAGGATCTTACCGATGCGGGGTTTGAGCGGGAAGACATCTATAATGCGTTGATGTGGCTGGAAAAACTGGCTGATTATCAGGAAGGCCTCGCCGAACCGATGCAGCTTGCTTCTGATCCATTGTCAGTACGCATTTATACCGCTGAAGAGTGTGAAAGGCTGGACGCCAGCTGCCGGGGATTCATCTTATTCCTTGAGCAGATTCAGGTGCTGAACCTCGAAACGAGAGAAATGGTGATAGAGCGCGTCATGGCGCTGGATACGGCAGAATTCGAACTGGAAGATCTCAAATGGGTGATCCTGATGGTTCTGTTTAATATCCCGGGCTGTGAAAATGCCTATCAGCAAATGGAAGAATTACTCTTTGAAGTGAATGAAGGTATGCTGCACTAATTCAATGTGCAGCACCAAGAGTTGTTATGGCCAAATCAGCACTATTCACGGTGCACAAAAACGAGCCCTGCCCGCAGTGCGGGGCTGAACTTGTTATTCGGTCCGGGAAACACGGCCCGTTTCTCGGTTGTTCTCACTATCCGGAATGTGATTATGTTCGTCCTCTGAAAAGCCAGGCGGATGGGCATATCGTTAAAATTCTGGAGGGACAGCTGTGCCCTCTCTGCGGGGGCGAACTCGCGCTACGCCAGGGGCGTTTCGGCATGTTTATTGGATGTAGCCGCTACCCGGAATGTGAACATACGGAACAAATTGATAAGCCTGATGAAACGGCAATTGCCTGCCCTCAGTGTCAGCGCGGTCAGCTGGTACAGCGCCGTTCCCGTTATGGTAAGACCTTCCATTCGTGCGATCGCTACCCTGACTGCCAGTTCGTTATCAATTTTAAGCCGGTAGCGGGAATCTGCCCTCATTGCAATTATCCGCTACTGATAGAGAAGAAAACCGCGCAAGGCATGAAACGCTTTTGCGCCAGTAAACAATGTGGAAAGCCGGTAACGGCGGATCAATATAGTGAATAATAACCTGCCATCAGGCTCCATTGCGTATGCAGTGGACGTACTGAAAAATGAAGAAGTCATCGCCTATCCAACTGAAGCTGTTTTTGGGGTCGGTTGCGATCCTGACAGCGAGACGGCTGTGAGCCGTCTGCTTACCCTGAAACAAAGACCCGTCGAGAAAGGACTGATTTTGATCGCTGCGAATTACGAGCAGCTTAAACCTTATATCGATGACTCTATGCTGACGCCGGCGCAGCGCGAGACAATCTTCTCCGCGTGGCCTGGACCGGTCACCTTTGTTTTCCCGGCGCAGCCGACAACCCCGCGCTGGTTAACCGGACGCTTTGATTCCCTTGCTGTTCGCGTAACCGACCATCCGCTGGTGGTTGAGCTTTGTCTGGCATTTGGTAAACCACTGGTCTCAACCAGCGCCAACCTGACCGGGCAGCCGCCTTGTCGGACAACCGAAGAAGTGCTGGCGCAGTTCGGGAATGACTTCCCTGTCGCTGTCGGTGAAACGGGAGGGCGCCTGAATCCATCTGAAATTCGCGACGCTTTGACCGGCGAACGTTTTCGCCAGGGGTAATCTCATGGAAACCTATGCTGTTTTTGGTAATCCCATTGCACACAGCAAGTCACCGTTGATCCATCAGCAGTTCGCGGAGCAGCTGCAGATAGATCACCCCTATGGTCGCGTACTGGCGCCAGTGGATGCCTTTATCCCTACGCTTGAGGCCTTTTTCGCCGCGGGGGGCAAAGGCGCGAATGTGACGGTCCCGTTTAAAGAAGAAGCCTTCGAACGTGCGGATGAGCTGACCGAACGCGCTTCACTTGCTGGTGCAGTCAATACCCTAAAACGGCTTGAGGATGGACGCCTTCTGGGGGACAACACCGACGGGATTGGTTTACTCAGCGATCTGGAAAGACTCTCCTTTATCAATCCCGGATTCCGAATCCTGCTGATTGGCGCGGGTGGCGCATCGCGGGGCGTTTTGCTGCCTCTGCTTTCACTGGACTGTTCGGTGACCATCACGAACAGAACCTTTTCCCGGGCAGAAGCGCTGGCGGCGTTGTTTGCGCATACCGGCAGCGTGAGCGCGGTAGCGCTTGACGATCTTGCCGAACGTGAGTTCGATCTTGTCATTAATGCCACATCCAGCGGCATCAACGGTGAGATCCCGGCGATCCCCGCTTCGCTGGTCAGTGCGCATATGTACTTCTATGACATGTTCTATCAGAAAGGGAAGACGCCTTTCCTGAACTGGTGTGAACAACACGGCGCGAAACAGTTAGCCGATGGGCTGGGAATGCTGGTGGGGCAGGCTGCGCATGCGGTGCTGCTCTGGCACGGCGTGTTGCCTGCGGTCGAGCCGGTCATTGAAAAGCTAAAGCAGGAGCTTTCGGCGTGAATCAGGCTATTCATTTCCCGGACAGAGAGCGCTGGGATGAGCATAAACAAGCGGTCTGTTTTCCGGTGCTGGTGCAGGGCATGCAACTTACCTGTGCCATTCATGGGGAAACGCTGTTGCATCGTTTTGGCGGCACAGACCCGCTAGCAGTATTTTGCGAAAATCGCTGGGATCTGGAAGAGGAAGCCAGCGATTTAATCCGCGAAGAGCAGGAAGACGATCAGGGTTGGGTTTGGCTATCCTGATCCAAATAATCATTTTTCCATTTTACGTAGTTGTTCGCCGAGTATTTTAATCCTTCGATCTCTGCCTCCTTAAGGGGGCGGATCTGTTTTACCGGACTTCCCAGATAGAGATAGCCGCTCTCCAGCCGTTTGTTCTGCGGGACCAGGCTACCGGCACCAATCATTACGTCATCTTCTACTATGACGCCATCCAGCAAAATCGACCCCATGCCAACAAGGACGCGATTTCCGATCGTGCAGCCGTGGAGCATCACTTTATGGCCGACGGTAACATCCTCTCCAATGATGAGGGGATTACCCTCGGGGTTATAGGAGGATTTGTGCGTGACATGCAGAACGCTACCGTCCTGAATGTTGGTACGTGCACCAATCGACACATAGTTAACATCTCCCCTGATGGCGACGAGCGGCCAGATGCTGACATCCTCGGCCATTCGGACATCACCAATCACCACGCTGCTGGCATCGATCATCACGCGATCGCCTTTTTGGGGGAACAGATCTTTATAAGGACGTAATACTGCGGGCATATCTACCTCTAACAATGAGCGCTATACAGAAGACTTTGATCGTATTAATGGATCGAGGCAAGGCAAAATACGTCAATATTTAAGCAGATCGGGCGGGATTTCAGCGAAAAGCGCGGAAAATCAGCAGTCGGAAAAAAAGATCTAAAAAATACTTGTGCTAAAAAATGGGATCCCTATAATGCGCCTCCATCGACACGGCGGATGTGAATCACTTCACAAACAGCCCGGTCGGTTGAAGAGAAAAAATCCTGAAATAACGGGTTGACTCTGAAAGAGGAAAGCGTAATATACGCCACCTCGCAACGGTGAGCGAAAGCCGCGTTGCACTGCTCTTTAACAATTTATCAGACAATCTGTGTGGGCACTCAAAGTGACATGGATTCTTAACGTCGCAAGACGAAAAATGAATACCAAGTCTCTGAGTGAACATACGTAATTCATTACGAAGTTTAATTCACGAGCATCAAACTTAAATTGAAGAGTTTGATCATGGCTCAGATTGAACGCTGGCGGCAGGCCTAACACATGCAAGTCGAGCGGTAACACAGGGAGCTTGCTCCTGGGTGACGAGCGGCGGACGGGTGAGTAATGTCTGGGAAACTGCCTGATGGAGGGGGATAACTACTGGAAACGGTAGCTAATACCGCATAACGTCGCAAGATCAAAGAGGGGGACCTTCGGGCCTCTTGCCATCAGATGTGCCCAGATGGGATTAGCTAGTAGGTGGGGTAATGGCTCACCTAGGCGACGATCCCTAGCTGGTCTGAGAGGATGACCAGCCACACTGGAACTGAGACACGGTCCAGACTCCTACGGGAGGCAGCAGTGGGGAATATTGCACAATGGGCGCAAGCCTGATGCAGCCATGCCGCGTGTATGAAGAAGGCCTTCGGGTTGTAAAGTACTTTCAGCGGGGAGGAAGGCGTTGTGGTTAATAACCACAGCGATTGACGTTACCCGCAGAAGAAGCACCGGCTAACTCCGTGCCAGCAGCCGCGGTAATACGGAGGGTGCAAGCGTTAATCGGAATTACTGGGCGTAAAGCGCACGCAGGCGGTCTGTCAAGTCGGATGTGAAATCCCCGGGCTCAACCTGGGAACTGCATTCGAAACTGGCAGGCTAGAGTCTTGTAGAGGGGGGTAGAATTCCAGGTGTAGCGGTGAAATGCGTAGAGATCTGGAGGAATACCGGTGGCGAAGGCGGCCCCCTGGACAAAGACTGACGCTCAGGTGCGAAAGCGTGGGGAGCAAACAGGATTAGATACCCTGGTAGTCCACGCCGTAAACGATGTCGACTTGGAGGTTGTGCCCTTGAGGCGTGGCTTCCGGAGCTAACGCGTTAAGTCGACCGCCTGGGGAGTACGGCCGCAAGGTTAAAACTCAAATGAATTGACGGGGGCCCGCACAAGCGGTGGAGCATGTGGTTTAATTCGATGCAACGCGAAGAACCTTACCTACTCTTGACATCCAGAGAACTTTCCAGAGATGGATTGGTGCCTTCGGGAACTCTGAGACAGGTGCTGCATGGCTGTCGTCAGCTCGTGTTGTGAAATGTTGGGTTAAGTCCCGCAACGAGCGCAACCCTTATCCTTTGTTGCCAGCGGTTAGGCCGGGAACTCAAAGGAGACTGCCAGTGATAAACTGGAGGAAGGTGGGGATGACGTCAAGTCATCATGGCCCTTACGAGTAGGGCTACACACGTGCTACAATGGCGCATACAAAGAGAAGCGACCTCGCGAGAGCAAGCGGACCTCATAAAGTGCGTCGTAGTCCGGATTGGAGTCTGCAACTCGACTCCATGAAGTCGGAATCGCTAGTAATCGTAGATCAGAATGCTACGGTGAATACGTTCCCGGGCCTTGTACACACCGCCCGTCACACCATGGGAGTGGGTTGCAAAAGAAGTAGGTAGCTTAACCTTCGGGAGGGCGCTTACCACTTTGTGATTCATGACTGGGGTGAAGTCGTAACAAGGTAACCGTAGGGGAACCTGCGGTTGGATCACCTCCTTACCTTAAAGAACCTGCCTTTGCAGTGCTCACACAGATTGTCTGATGAAAAGTAAATAGCAAGGCGTCTTGCGATTGAGACTACACGTCCCCTTCGTCTAGAGGCCCAGGACACCGCCCTTTCACGGCGGTAACAGGGGTTCGAATCCCCTAGGGGACGCCACTTGCTGGTTCGTGAGTGAAAGTCACCTGCCGTCATATCTCAAAACTGACTTACGAGTCACGTTTGAGATATTTGCTCTTTAAAAATCTGGATCAAGCTGAAAATTGAAACGACACATCTTTAATGGTGTGTTCGAGTCTCTCAAATTTTCGCAATCTTGAAGTGAAACATCTTCGGGTTGTGAGGTTAAGCGACTAAGCGTACACGGTGGATGCCCTGGCAGTCAGAGGCGATGAAGGACGTGCTAATCTGCGAAAAGCGCCGGCGAGGTGATATGAACCTTTGACCCGGCGATGTCCGAATGGGGAAACCCAGTGCAATTCGTTGCACTATCGTTAACTGAATACATAGGTTAACGAGGCGAACCGGGGGAACTGAAACATCTAAGTACCCCGAGGAAAAGAAATCAACCGAGATTCCCCCAGTAGCGGCGAGCGAACGGGGAGCAGCCCAGAGTCTGAATCAGCTTGTGTGTTAGTGGAAGCGTCTGGAAAGTCGCACGGTACAGGGTGACAGTCCCGTACACGAAAGCACACAGGCTGTGAACTCGAAGAGTAGGGCGGGACACGTGGTATCCTGTCTGAATATGGGGGGACCATCCTCCAAGGCTAAATACTCCTGACTGACCGATAGTGAACCAGTACCGTGAGGGAAAGGCGAAAAGAACCCCGGCGAGGGGAGTGAAAAAGAACCTGAAACCGTGTACGTACAAGCAGTGGGAGCACCTTCGTGGTGTGACTGCGTACCTTTTGTATAATGGGTCAGCGACTTATATTCTGTAGCAAGGTTAACCGTATAGGGGAGCCGAAGGGAAACCGAGTCTTAACTGGGCGTTAAGTTGCAGGGTATAGACCCGAAACCCGGTGATCTAGCCATGGGCAGGTTGAAGGTTGGGTAACACTAACTGGAGGACCGAACCGACTAATGTTGAAAAATTAGCGGATGACTTGTGGCTGGGGGTGAAAGGCCAATCAAACCGGGAGATAGCTGGTTCTCCCCGAAAGCTATTTAGGTAGCGCCTCGTGAACTCATCTTCGGGGGTAGAGCACTGTTTCGGCTAGGGGGCCATCCCGGCTTACCAACCCGATGCAAACTACGAATACCGAAGAATGTTATCACGGGAGACACACGGCGGGTGCTAACGTCCGTCGTGAAGAGGGAAACAACCCAGACCGCCAGCTAAGGTCCCAAAGTCATGGTTAAGTGGGAAACGATGTGGGAAGGCACAGACAGCCAGGATGTTGGCTTAGAAGCAGCCATCATTTAAAGAAAGCGTAATAGCTCACTGGTCGAGTCGGCCTGCGCGGAAGATGTAACGGGGCTAAACCATGCACCGAAGCTGCGGCAGCGACACTATGTGTTGTTGGGTAGGGGAGCGTTCTGTAAGCCGTTGAAGGTGTGCTGTGAGGCATGCTGGAGGTATCAGAAGTGCGAATGCTGACATAAGTAACGATAAAGCGGGTGAAAAGCCCGCTCGCCGGAAGACCAAGGGTTCCTGTCCAACGTTAATCGGGGCAGGGTGAGTCGACCCCTAAGGCGAGGCCGAAAGGCGTAGTCGATGGGAAACAGGTTAATATTCCTGTACTTGGTGTTACTGCGAAGGGGGGACGGAGAAGGCTATGTTAGCCGGGCGACGGTTGTCCCGGTTTAAGCATGTAGGCGGAGGTTCCAGGTAAATCCGGTACCTTTTAACGCTGAGGTGTGATGACGAGGCACTACGGTGCTGAAGTAACAAATGCCCTGCTTCCAGGAAAAGCCTCTAAGCATCAGGTAACACGAAATCGTACCCCAAACCGACACAGGTGGTCAGGTAGAGAATACCAAGGCGCTTGAGAGAACTCGGGTGAAGGAACTAGGCAAAATGGTGCCGTAACTTCGGGAGAAGGCACGCTGATATGTAGGTGAAGCCCCTGCGGGTGGAGCTGAAATCAGTCGAAGATACCAGCTGGCTGCAACTGTTTATTAAAAACACAGCACTGTGCAAACACGAAAGTGGACGTATACGGTGTGACGCCTGCCCGGTGCCGGAAGGTTAATTGATGGGGTTAGCGGCAACGCGAAGCTCTTGATCGAAGCCCCGGTAAACGGCGGCCGTAACTATAACGGTCCTAAGGTAGCGAAATTCCTTGTCGGGTAAGTTCCGACCTGCACGAATGGCGTAATGATGGCCAGGCTGTCTCCACCCGAGACTCAGTGAAATTGAACTCGCTGTGAAGATGCAGTGTACCCGCGGCAAGACGGAAAGACCCCGTGAACCTTTACTATAGCTTGACACTGAACACTGGTCCTTGATGTGTAGGATAGGTGGGAGGCTTTGAAGCGTGGACGCCAGTCTGCGTGGAGCCGTCCTTGAAATACCACCCTTTAATGGCTGGTGTTCTAACGTAGACCCGTGATCCGGGTTGCGGACAGTGTCTGGTGGGTAGTTTGACTGGGGCGGTCTCCTCCCAAAGAGTAACGGAGGAGCACGAAGGTTAGCTAATCCTGGTCGGACATCAGGAGGTTAGTGCAATGGCATAAGCTAGCTTGACTGCGAGAGTGACGGCTCGAGCAGGTGCGAAAGCAGGTCATAGTGATCCGGTGGTTCTGAATGGAAGGGCCATCGCTCAACGGATAAAAGGTACTCCGGGGATAACAGGCTGATACCGCCCAAGAGTTCATATCGACGGCGGTGTTTGGCACCTCGATGTCGGCTCATCACATCCTGGGGCTGAAGTAGGTCCCAAGGGTATGGCTGTTCGCCATTTAAAGTGGTACGCGAGCTGGGTTTAGAACGTCGTGAGACAGTTCGGTCCCTATCTGCCGTGGGCGCTGGAGAATTGAGGGGGGCTGCTCCTAGTACGAGAGGACCGGAGTGGACGCATCACTGGTGTTCGGGTTGTCATGCCAATGGCACTGCCCGGTAGCTAAATGCGGAAAAGATAAGTGCTGAAAGCATCTAAGCACGAAACTTGCCCCGAGATGAGTTCTCCCTGAGACTTTAAGTCTCCTGAAGGAACGTTGAAGACGACGACGTTGATAGGTCGGGTGTGTAAGCGCAGCGATGCGTTGAGCTAACCGATACTAATGAACCGTGAGGCTTAACCTTACAACGCCGAAGGTGTTTTGGCGAAGAGACAGAACAATCAATTTCAGCCTGATACAGATTTAACAGAATTTGCCTGGCGGCTTTAGCGCGGTGGTCCCACCTGACCCCATGCCGAACTCAGAAGTGAAACGCCGTAGCGCCGATGGTAGTGTGGGGTCTCCCCATGTGAGAGTAGGGAACTGCCAGGCATCAAATTTAGCGTGCTGATATGGCTCAGTTGGTAGAGCGCACCCTTGGTAAGGGTGAGGTCCCCAGTTCGACTCTGGGTATCAGCACCACTTTATACTTAGGTTAAAGTTCGGCAAGAAGTAAAAGAATTTGTCTGGCGGCTTTAGCGCGGTGGTCCCACCTGACCCCATGCCGAACTCAGAAGTGAAACGCCGTAGCGCCGATGGTAGTGTGGGGTCTCCCCATGTGAGAGTAGGGAACTGCCAGACATCAAATAAGTGAGAAGGCCATCCGAAAGGATGGCCTTTTTGCGTTATGATTCTCGTGAAAACCGTAAGCCCGGTAAGCGCAGCGCTACCGGGCAAAAACTGCTGATTAATGAATCACCTGCGACAGGAATGCTCGCGTACGCTCTGACTTCGGATGCGCAAAGAACTCATCCGGTGGCGCCTGCTCAACAATCTCCCCACGGTCCATAAAGATCACCCGATCGGCGACGGTTCGTGCAAAACCCATCTCATGCGTCACGCACAGCATGGTCATGCCGGATTGTGCCAGCCCAATCATGGTGTCCAGAACCTCTTTCACCATTTCCGGATCGAGGGCAGATGTCGGTTCATCAAACAGCATAATTTTCGGTTTCATACACAGAGAACGGGCGATAGCCACACGCTGCTGCTGGCCACCCGATATCTGGCCAGGGAACTTATTGGCATGCTCTGCGATGCGCACTCGCTCCAGGTAGTGCATTGCCAACGCCTCGGCTTCCTTTTTCGGCATCTTCCGTACCCAAATCGGTGCAAGCGTACAGTTCTGCAGAACGGTCAGGTGCGGAAACAGATTAAAGTGCTGAAAGACCATACCCACTTCCTGACGCACGCGTTCGATATTGCGGATATCTTCATTCAGCTCGATACCATCAACCACAATGCGTCCTTGCTGATGTTCTTCAAGATGATTAATACAGCGAATGGTTGTGGATTTCCCGGAGCCAGAAGGGCCGCAAAGGACGATGCGTTCTCCCTGCTTTACCTTAAGATTAATGTCCTTCAGGACATGAAACTGTCCGTACCATTTATTCACATTTTCCAGCGTAATCATCGCGTCGGCGGGTGTCATAGTTATTTGGCTCATAATTTCCTCAGTGCGGTGTACGCCCGGTGTTAAAGCGCTTTTCCAGATGCTGGCTGTAGCGCGACATGCTAAAACAAAAGATCCAGTAGATCAGGGCAGCAAAGACATATCCTTCGGTGGACATACCCAGCCAGACTGGGTCAACGGTCGCCTGTTGCACGCTGCTAAAGAGATCGAACAATCCAATGATGATCACCAGGCTGGTATCCTTGAAGAGGGCAATGATCGTGTTGACCAGACCCGGGATGACCAGCTTGAGTGCCTGGGGAAGAATGACCAGCCCCTGCGTTTTCCAGTAGCCGAGAGCCAGTGATTCCGCCGCTTCGTACTGCCCTTTAGGCAACGCCTGCAGACCACCACGTACGACTTCAGCGACATAGGCGGACTGGAAGAGAATTACCCCGACCAGGGCACGGATCAGTTTGTCGATCGTTGTGCCTTCTGCCATGAATAGCGGCAGCATGACCGACGACATAAAGAGAACGGTAATAAGCGGGACGCCGCGCCAGAACTCAATGAAGATAACGGAGAGCACGCGTACAATCGGCATTTTTGAACGCCGTCCCAGGGCCAGTAAAATCCCCCACGGTAGCGCACCGGCTATCCCCACAGAAGCGATAATCAGCGTCAGCGTCAGCCCGCCCCACTGGCGTGTTTCAACGCGTTCCAGCCCCAGGAAACCGCCATACAACAGCACCCAGACAATAATCGGATAAACCACCGCCCAGACGGCAATATAGCGTCCACGGTGAGGCAGCTTTTTCCAGAACATGACTGCGACAGATATCAGGCCGATAATCAGCGCCAGATTAATCCGCCAGCGCTGTTCGTGGGGATACAGCCCATACATGAACTGACCGAAGCGTTCATGGATAAACACCCAGCAGGCGCCGGCTTTTGTACAGTCTGCCCGAGTTGAACCGACCCAGTTGGCCTGTAAAAACGCCCAGTTCAGCAGGGGAGGAATCAATTCCCACATGAGCCACAGGCAGACAATCGTCAGCAGGCTGTTACTCCAGCTGGAGAACAGGTTCTTGCGCGCCCAGAGAATGAAACGTCCACCTGTCGAGTTGGCAGGGCGCGAGGAGTGCGACAGTATCGCTTTTGTCATCATAAATCCTTAGCGCTCGACCAGTGCTATACGACGGTTATAGAGGTTCATCAGCAATGAAATCACCAGGCTGATGATCAGATAGACAGACATCGTGATGGCGATGGTTTCAATGGCTTGTCCGGTCTGGTTAAGCACGGTTCCGGCGAAGAGTGACACCATATCCGGATAACCAATAGCGGCGGCCAGCGACGAGTTTTTAACGATGTTGAGATACTGGCTGGTCAGAGGCGGAATGATGACCCGTAAAGCCTGCGGGATGATGACCTGGCGAAGCGTCACGGTATGGGGTAATCCCAGCGAGCGTGCCGCTTCGTGCTGCCCGTAAGGTACGGCCTGGATCCCGGCACGAATAATCTCGGCAATAAACGCGGACGTATAAATCGACAGCGCCAATGTTAGAGCTGCCAGCTCGGGAATTAACACCATTCCACCCTGGAAGTTAAAGCCTCGTAGGTGTGGAACATCCCAGTGCAACGCGGCCCCAAACAGCCAGTGTGCCACCAGCGGCAGGCTAACGAGCAGGATAACTGCCGTGGGCCAGGTTCTGCGAAGCTGACCGGTTTTGATCTGATGCTTGCGGTTAAAACGGAATGCCCCGGCAGACAGAGCAAACGCTATCACAATCGCGCCGATAAAAGCGTACAGACCTTCACCCGGCAGAGGAGAAGGGATAGACAACCCACGGTTGCTCAGGAAAAAAAGCTCAAACGCGTCGACGGCCTGACGGGGGCCGGGTAGGTTACGCAATACGGCAAAATACCAGAAGAAGATCTGCAGGAGCGGGGGGATATTGCGGAACGTTTCAATATAAACAGTCGACAGCTTCCGCAGGAGCCAGTTTTCAGAAAGACGCGCCAGACCAATAAAGAAGCCCAGAATCGACGCGAAGACGATACAAAGCGCCGATACCAACAGCGTATTCAGTAAACCGACCACGAACACGCGTCCATACGTGTCACCTTCCTGGTAATCAATAAGATGCTGAACAATGCCAAACCCCGCGCTGCGATCTAAAAACGCGAAACCGGAGGTAATGCCGCGATTATTCAGGTTAGTGATGGTGTTATGGATGAGATACACGGCGATGAGAACAACCGCAACAATAGCAATAATCTGGAATAGCCAGGCGCGGACCGCGGGATGAGAAAAGGATAGCGATCCTTTTACGGCTGAGCGGCGATGGGACATAAGAAACCTCAGTAACCATGACTCTGGAGTGGGCACTGCCGGAGCAGTGCCCGTTACAGCTATGACTTAACGTACTGGTGGTGCGTACTGAATACCGCCGTTGTTCCAGAGATTGTTCTGGCCGCGTTTGATCTTCAGCGGGCTTTCCGATCCCACGTTGCGTTCAAAGATCTCAGAGTAGTTGCCCACCTGTTTGATGATGTTGTAGGCCCACTTGTTATCCAGCTTCAGATCCTTGCCGAAATCACCTTCTGTACCCAGCAGGTGTGCCATATCCGGGTTGGATGGCTTAGCCGCTTTCTCATCCACGTTTTTCGAGTTGATCCCCATCTCTTCTGCGTTCAGCATGGCAAACAGCGTCCAGCGAACAATGGAGAACCAGTCTTCATCGCCACGACGTACCACCGGTCCGAGAGGTTCTTTGGAGATCACTTCAGGCAGAACAATCCATTCAGCCGGGTTGCTCAGCTTAATGCGTAAGGCATACAGCTGTGACTGGTCAGAGGCCAGCGTGTCGCAACGGCCGGATTCCAGCGCTTTAGCCGATTCATCCGAGCGGTCGAATGTCACTGGCGTATATTTCATGTTATTTGCTTTGAAATAATCGGCGACGTTCAGCTCGGTATCGGTGCCCGCCTGGATGCAAACGGTGGCCCCATCCAGCTCCTTAGCGCTTTTCAGGCCGGCTTTGTTGTGGGTCAGGAAGCCGATGCCGTCATAATAGGTCACGCCCGTAAATGACATCCCCATGCCTGCATCACGGGATGACGTCCAGGTGGTATTACGGGAGAGCATGTCGACCTCGCCGGACTGCAGTGCCGTAAAGCGTTCTTTCGCCGTCAGCGGGGTGTATTTTACTTTGCTGTCATCACCAAAAACGGCGGCTGCAACGCCACGGCAGACATCCACATCAATACCGGTAAATTTGCCGTTCGCATCGGCATAAGAGAAGCCAGGCAAACCGTCACTGATACCGCATTGAACAAAACCTTTCTTTTTAACGGCATCCAGTGTCGTTCCCGCATGGGCTTGACCGGCTACGGCAAACAACATGCCTGCAGCGGCCAGGCTGGCTATCATCGTCTTTTTCATAATGCATCCTGTGTGGCGAAATTTATCGTTATAGAGGCGTTTTTAAACGCTTTACCTGTCTGTGGCTTTGGCCAACGTTTATAAAGCAAACGTAATGCCAGTTTTGCGTCCGACAAAATTAGAGATGAGTGAACGCTTAATGCTGAGTTTAGACAGGCTTAAATAAAACGAGCGCCCTGAAACGGTGCGAAATTACAACCTGCGCCACAAATTGGAGCAAAAGTTTTGAGTCGCGTCAGGAAAAAGACGAGATAGTTTCTAGCGTGAATATTGGCAGGATATTCAATAATATTAATGTGTGAAAATCATCACAATAGAACCGGTAATTTAAATGAGTATACGAAAAAGATGTGACTGGCTTCAGCATGAAATGAACAGCGTGAATAAATACGGGGCTATTTTTTTACTTATTTGAAAATAGTGCACTGATTAAAAGCAAAAGCGCGGTCAGAGCCGCGCTTTCTTAACAGCAGTTACTTCGTCAGGGCAACAATACCCAGCGTCAAACCCGCCACTGCGGCAGCACCGCCGGCGATAGCACCCGCAGTTTCCCAGTTATCCTGGGTGGTGCCTTTCATACAGGTATTGGTATGAACCAGTCGGCCCTGGTCGTCGTAAACCGGTACACATGGAGAGTCGTGCGCGCAACCAGCAAGCAGCGCAGCGAGGAGTGCAACGGAAATGAATCTTTTCATGATGTTACCTCAGTATTATTTCTCGTCCGCTATAAAGCCAGGAGGGCAATTAACGAACTGGAGGTTATTTTACCACCGGGGTAAGTCCACGTTACACGAGGAATAATCTCAAATTATGTAGTTTGTAAAAATCGTGGAGAAAAGTCGGTTTCAGGACGAATTAATGGAGACATTATGAAGGGATAATAGAGTGTTTTTACTTAATGCAAATCATCGTATTTTTAACATGACTTTTGCTTAATGCCTAATTCATTGTTTATCTTAAAAATAAAAAAGGCACCCGAGGTGCCTTTTTAGGGACATGTTAATCTTTATGACGGGTAAAGCGTCGACGGACAACCACAAAGAAGACGGGCACGAAGAAAATCGCCAGAAGCGTTGCGGAAAGCATTCCCCCCATCACGCCCGTACCGACGGCGTTTTGCGCGCCGCTCCCGGCCCCTGAGCTGATCACCAGCGGCATGACGCCAAGGATAAAAGCCAGGGAAGTCATCAGGATCGGTCGAAGGCGCATCCTTGACGCCTCCAGTGTGGCTTCAATAATGCCTTTACCTTCTTTCTCCATCAGGTCCTTAGCAAATTCGACGATCAAAATGGCGTTTTTCGCCGATAAACCAATCGTCGTCAGCAGACCGACCTGGAAATAGACGTCATTGTTTAATCCACGCAGCGACGCTGCGAGAAGCGCCCCAATGACCCCCAGCGGCACAACCAGCATAACGGAGAACGGAATGGACCAGCTTTCATACAGCGCTGCCAGACACAGGAACACCACGATCAGTGAAATGGCGTACAGGGCAGGTGCCTGGTTACCCGAAAGCCGCTCCTGATAAGACATCCCCGTCCAGTCATATCCGATACCGGAAGGCAGTTTTGCCGCGAGGCTTTCCATCATAGCCATAGCCTCACCGGTACTTTTACCCGGGGCTGACTCACCGAGGATCTCCATAGAGGGCATCCCGTTATAGCGCTCCAGTCGGGGTGAACCATAGACCCAGCGAGCGTTGCTAAAGGCTGAGAAAGGGACCATTTCTCCATTCGCGCTGCGCACGTAAAGGTTGTTAATATCTCCTGGCAACATACGGAATTTTGCGTCGGCCTGTACGTAGACTTTTTTCACGCGCCCATGATCGATAAAGTCGTTCACATAGGTGCCACCTAAGGCTGTTGAAATCGTCTGGTTGACGTCAGAAAGACTGACGCCCAGCGCCTGTGCTTTCTCCTGGTCGACATCCAGCTTGAACTGGGGCGTATCTTCAAGACCGTTAGGACGCACGCTAACCAGCAGATCAGAGTGCTCTTTCACCATGTTAAGCAGTTGGTTACGCGCCTGAGTCAGCTGGGTATGCCCCAGGTTAGCCTGATCGATCAATTCAAAATCGAAGCCCGTAGCGGTACCCAGTTCGATAATTGCAGGCAGGTTAAACGGGAACACGAGGCCATCTTTAATCTGACTGAAGGCTTTAGTCGCGCGACCGACAATCGCCTCAACGCCGTTTTTCTGTCCCGGGCGTTCCTCCCAGGGCTTCAGGCTGACGAAGGCAATGCCGGCGTTCTGACCCTGGCCGCTAAAGCTAAAGCCATTTACGGTAAAGACGGATTGGACGTTCGCCTTCTCTTTGTTCAGGTAATAGTCCTGTACCTGGTCGAGCACCTGTTGAGTACGCGTCTGAGTTGCACCTGCCGGGAGTTGAACCATCGTCATGAACACCCCCTGATCCTCTTCGGGCAGAAAGGAGGTAGGTAAGCGCAGGAAGAGCACCGCCATCCCACCGACGATGATGACGTACACCACCAGATAGCGCCCTGTCTTGCGCAAAATACCGCTCACGCTGTTGCTGTAGTGCTCCACGCTTTTATCAAAGAGCGCATTAAACCAGCTGAAAAAGCCACCTTTTTTCTGACGATGGTCGTCGGATACGGGCTTAAGCAACGTTGCGCAGAGTGCGGGCGTCAGGATTAGCGCAACCAGTACCGACAGCGCCATAGCGGACACGATAGTCAGTGAGAACTGGCGATATATTGCTCCAGTCGAGCCGCCAAAAAAGGCCATTGGAATAAAGACCGCCGAGAGCACCATGGCGATCCCCACCAGCGCACCCTGGATCTGCTCCATCGACTTCTGCGTGGCCTCTTTGGGCGGCAGGTTATCCTCGACCATGACGCGTTCAACGTTCTCAACGACCACAATAGCGTCATCGACCAGCAGACCTATCGCCAGCACCATGCCGAACATCGTCAGGGTATTGATGGAGAAACCAAATGCCGCCAGAACCGCGAAGGTACCCAGCAGAACGACCGGCACCGCGATAGTCGGGATGAGCGTTGCCCGCAGGTTTTGCAGGAAGAGGTACATGACCAGGAAGACGAGAATGATTGCTTCAAACAGGGTCTTCACCACTTCGTGGATAGAGATTTTTACAAAAGGCGTGGTGTCATAGGGATAGACAACTTTCAGACCCTGTGGGAAGAACTGCTGCAGTTGCGTCAGCTTGCTCTTAATGGCAGCCGCAGTGTCCAGCGCATTTGCTCCGGTTGCCAGCTTGATCCCGAGACCGGTTGCCGCCTGCCCGTTGATTTTAGTGACCATGTTGTAGTTTTCGCCACCGAGCTCAATGCGAGCCACATCCTTAAGATGAACCATCGAGCCGTCCTGATTCACCTTGAGCGTCACGCGGCCAAATTCCCCCGGTGATTTCAGGCGAGTTTGCGCGATGATCGAGGCATTCAGCTGCTGACCGGGAATGGACGGCGTTCCGCCCAGCTGGCCTGCCGCTATCTGGTCGTTCTGCGTTTTCAGCTGGCTGATAATATCCAGCGGCGTCAGCTGGTATTTGTTCATCGCGTTGCTGTCGAGCCAGATGCGCATCGCATACTGAGCACCAAACAGCTGCACGTCGCCAACGCCAGACGTTCGGCTGATGGCATCTTTGACGTTTGAGGCGACGTAATCAGAGATGTCGTTCTGCGTGAGATTTTTGTTGTCAGAAACAAAACCGGCGACCAGCAGGAAGCTGCTGCTGGATTTCTCCACGCCGATCCCTTGCTGCTGCACCTCTTGCGGCAGCAGCGGCATGGCGAGCTGCAGCTTGTTTTGCACTTGTACCTGAGCGATATCCGGATCGGTTCCTGACTCGAAGGTCAGAGTGATGGTGACGTTGCCCGCTGAATCGCTGGTGGATGACATATACATCAGGTTATCGATACCGTTCATGTTCTGTTCTATAACCTGAGTCACGGTATCCTGTACCGTTTGAGCGTCAGCTCCAGGGTAGGTCGCGGATATCGCCACGGCGGGAGGTGCAATGGTTGGGTACTGTGCGACGGGGAGTTTGAGAATGGCCAGCCCGCCAGCAATCATCAAAATGATAGCAAGTACCCAGGCGAAAACCGGTCTCTGAATAAAGAAATTAGCCATGTCGTCGTCCCTTAACCGGCTGGAGTCGTTGTGGTATCCGGCGTGGCGACGACGGTTACCCCCGGTCTGATTTTCTGTAGCCCGCTGACGATCACGCGGTCACCGTTTTTCAGCCCTTCGGTTACCAGCCAGCGGTCCCCAATCGCCTGAGGCGCAACGACGGTACGCGACTCAACCTGGTTTTTATCGTTCACCACCATCACGGTGGCTTCGCCTCGCGGCGTGCGGGTCACGCCTTGCTGGGGAACCAGAATCGCATCCGGCTGCGTACCTTCATCAATGCGGGCGCGAACGAACATGCCGGGTAACAGCAGATGTTGAGGATTCGGGAAAATGGCGCGCAGGGTAATCGAGCCGGTACTTTCGTCCACCGTGACGTCAGAGAACTGCAATGTGCCTTTCAGCGGATAGGGCTGTCCGTTCTCCATCAGTAGCTCAACGCTGCTGGCGTTACCGCCTTTTTGCAGGCTCGTTTGTTTAAGGCGCATAAAATCATTGCTGGACTGGGTGACATCGACATAAATAGGATCGAGCTGCTGGACCGTTGCCAGTGCAGCGGTTTGTCCGTTCGTCACCAGCGCCCCTTCCGTCACGCTGGATTTGCCGATGCGACCATCGACGGGAGACGTCACCTTGGTATAAGCAAGATTGATTCGTGCACTTTCAACGCCCGCTTTGGCGGCGACGACGCTGGCATCTGCCTGCTGGGCCGTGGCGACGGCCTGGTCATACTCTTGCTTGCTGACATACTGTGTGCCGACCAGCGGGAGATAACGTTTCACCGTCAGGTGCGCAATATTGGCCGCCGCCTGGGCCTTCGCCAGCTCGCCTTTCGCGTTATCGTATGCCGCCTGATAGGTTGCAGGATCAATCTGATAAAGCGAATCCCCGGCTTTTACATCGCTACCTTCCGTGAAGTTGCGGCGCAGGATGATACCGCTAACCTGCGGACGAACCTCTGCAACGCGGAACGCATCTGTTCTTCCCGGGAGTTCAGTGGTGACAGCCAGAGGCGCGCTTTGCACAATATGCACGCTGACCTGAGGTGCCTGCAGGTGTTGTTGATTTTCCTGACCATCGCATCCAGTGAGCAGTACCGCGCAGACAATGAAACCGGATAAGGGCAAGCGTCTGAAATGATTCGTCATTACTGTTCCTTTAAATACCCATAAACCGATATATGCCGCGAATCGGTAGCGGGGCAGAGGGATAAAAAATAAAATGTAGCTGCGTATAATAATGAGGGTATTTAATCTTTTTTAATTTATAAGTGCGAATGACCATGCTTACAGAAAAAATCAGAATCAGACCATGTCCATTCAGGGGTATACTTCATGTATATTAATCAGGTAAGTGAGTTTAATACTTCTTGTTATTCATGCCGCCAATTTAATTGATTTAATGTATTTGTATTAATTATAAATTAATAGAGGTGACTTTTTTTGTGCAAAATTAAAACGGATTTTAGTGAATACTTACATTTGCATGAACGCAATATTACCTTTAAACCTTCTGAGTCACGAGTAGTTGCCTATGGCGCGTAAAAAGAAAGAAGAAGCTCAACAAACCCGGCAGAAACTGATTGAGGCGGCTATCGGACAGTTTGCGACGCGTGGCGTAGCCAGCACGACGCTGACGGATATCGCTGATGCTGCTAAGGTGACGCGCGGCGCTATCTACTGGCACTTCACCAGTAAATCTGAAATATTTAATGCCATCTGGGAACAGCAATTACCCCTTCGCGACATTATCCGCGACAGGCTTCCCCTTTCCGATAGTGACGATCCCTTGTTAAAACTTCGTGAGCAGTTTATTACTGCGCTGCAGTATATTGCCCATGAACCCCGGCAATGTGCGCTTTTACAAATTCTGTATCATAAGTGTGAATTTAGCGGTGATATGATTTCAGAGCATGAAATCAGAAAACGTATTGGATTTAATGATGATACGCTCCGTGCCACGCTGGAGACCTGTATTTCGCGGAATATCATTTCGCCAAAGGTGAATGTTGATCTCACCTTGATTGTATTCCACGGGTTTTTTAGCGGAATAATTAAAAACTGGCTAATGAGTACCGACAGTTTTAATCTTTATCAGCAGGCCCCCGCCCTGGTTGATAGCATTCTGGCGACACTTCCTGTCATTCGCGTGTCGCCTGATGATGCTTACTACTCAGCGGCAGGTAACATTTCCCCTCGGGCACAAAGTGCTTCGATGGTTTCCGCGCTGACGGGTTTACCTAACAGATAACCCTGAAGGGTGTTACAGCCTAGCTCGGTCAAAAAGGCCTGCTGAGCTTCGGTTTCTACACCTTCAGCCACGACTTTCAGGTTAAGTGTTTTTGCAAGGGCTACAATCGCTGAGACAATAGTCGCATCCTCACTCTCCCCGCTAAGCTCTTGTACAAACGCCCTGTCGATTTTTAGTTCGCAGGCCGGTAAGCGTTTGAGGTACAGCAGGCTTGAATATCCGGTGCCAAAATCATCAATGGAGGCTTTCACCCCCGCATCCGTCAGCTCTGTCAGCACTCGTACGCTCTCATCCGGGTTGCTCATCGCCGTGGTTTCCGTCACTTCGAGGATCAACAATTCCGGTGGCACCTGGTGAAGTGCCAGGCAGTCGAGAACCGTTTTAACCAGCGAAGGTTGTTCAAACTGCAGTGTCGACAGGTTTACCGCCATTGACCAGCTTTGATGCCCCTGCAGATGCCATTCCCGCAGCTGGCGACAGGCTTCATTAATCACCCAGTTGCCTATGGGGATGATCAGCCCCGTTTTTTCCGCCAGCGGCAGGAAAAGGTCAGGGGTCAGTAACCCCTGCTTAGGATGCTGCCAGCGTAATAACGCCTCGAATCCGAGGACAGGAC
The DNA here is from genome assembly GCF_058354585.1 of Enterobacter sp. Taxon_8. Lineage (NCBI taxonomy): Bacteria > Pseudomonadati > Pseudomonadota > Gammaproteobacteria > Enterobacterales > Enterobacteriaceae > Enterobacter > Enterobacter sp. Taxon_8. The sequence continues at coordinate 454,651 of NZ_CM177989.1, forward strand.
CCGCGGGGGCGTTGAATTTTGGCTGATAAAGCAGGCGCAGCTCATTGCGCTCGATTGCCATCCACAAATCGTTCATTAACTGGAGATGGGTCTGCGCCAGGGTGTTCATGGAGGGCTGGAAAAAATGGTAACCGTTACGGCCCATATGCTTCGTGTGATACATCGCCGCGTCGGCGTTAAACATCAGCTCACGCTCGGTTTTGCCGTCGTGAGGGTACAGCGCAATACCAATGCTGAGGGTAACCACCAGTTCATAGGGACTGAGATTGAATGGACTATCGATCGCGCGTACCAGCGAATTCGCCAGCGACGCCGCGTCGTCCGGACCTTCTCCCTCTGCCAGCAGAACAAACTCATCACCGCCAATACGTGCAAGGGTGAACTGGCCTTTCAGAAGAAGCAGCAGACGCTGTGTAACGGCGACCAGCAGCCTGTCACCGACATCATGGCCGTAGGCATCATTGATGGCTTTAAAGCCGTCAAGATCCATGAACATCAGGGCAAAATGGGTTCTTTCACGATCGGCTTTGCTGATGGCCTGATCGAGTCTGTCTTCCAGCAGGATACGGTTGGGCAGACGCGTGAGGGTATCGTGTAGAGCCAGTTGAGCGAGTTCCCGGTTAGCTTCTGCAAGCGACGAGGCCAAAAGGGCGGTACGAGCCTGAAGGCGGGCATCCAGCATCGAGACCAGCAGGGTGATCCCAAGAATAGAGAGCGCGACGACGCTGACCAGCACCGCCAGCCAGCTCCCGTTGATACCCTCATGATGAACCATTGTGGACATCGGAAACTGCGCCGCTTTCATCCCGGCATAGTGCATACCGGCAATGGCAATTCCCATCGTGATGGCGGCACCCATGCGCATCAGCACGACCTGCGCGGCTTCGTGGCGCAGGCGGAAGGTCAGCCATAACGCCGCGAGTGAAGCGGCAAGCGCAATCGCGACCGAAATGGCCACCCAGACCTTGTCCCAGATAATCCCGGGCATCACTTCCAGCGCCGCCATACCGGTGTAATGCATTGCAACTATACCGCTTCCCATCACTAACGCGCCGGGCAGCAGTCGGCGCAGGCGTAATTGCTCGCAGCTAACGAGCCATAGCGCAAATAGCGACGACCCCACGGCGATGACCATAGATAACACCGTCAGGGTGGCGTTGTAGCTCATGCTCATGGAGAGGTCCATCGCCAGCATGCCGATAAAATGCATGGCCCACACGCCAATACCCATAGCAATACCGCCGCCAGCCAGCCAGACGCGGGCAGCGACGCCCTCGCTTCCGGCAACGCGTGCAGCCATATTCAATGCGGTATACGCAGCAAGGATGGCAACAACAAAGGAGAGGACGACAAGGATATGGTTGTATTGGCTGACCAGCATGGACGGTTCTACTCGAGTGTGGGGTTACGCTAGAGCGGTTGAGAAGGGCGAGACATTATCACCGTCAGGTAATGGCTCAAAGGGATTTAAATCCCCGTTTTTAGTGGGTAATAACAGGTGATTTGCGCAATCGGGCGCTTAGTCGAGCTCTGAGCAGTTCACGAGTTTAAGGGGATTCACGGAGTTCATATTGCGACACTTATCGGTTTCGGTGCTCATCAGTTCAATCCACTGCATCAGGAGTGCATCGAAAATGAGAACGGAGATTGCAAAGACAACCAGCCACCAGTATTTACGAATCATTGTGTCATTCCGCGAGAAGATCGCCAGTAAGGTGGGAGAAATATACACCAAAATCTGCGGTTTTAAAGCGGGATAAGTTAAGGTTTACAAAGCGTTGACGGACTGAAGCTGGGGAATAAAAAAGGCGCTTCCCCATGCCGAAGAGCGCCTTTTTAAACAAGCATTCAACTGATTAGTATCAGTTCATGCCGTATTTTTTCAGTTTCTTACGCAGAGTACCACGGTTGATACCCATCATCAGCGCAGCGCGGGTTTGGTTACCGCGGGTGTATTGCATCACCATGTCCAACAGTGGCTGTTCAACTTCAGCCAGTACCAGCTCATACAGGTCATTAACATCCTGACCATTCAGTTGAGCAAAATAGTTCTTCAGTGCCTGTTTAACCGAGTCACGCAGGGGTTTTTGAGTTACCTGGTCCTGAGAGTTAACGGTAGAAACGGTCAGTACGTCAGAATTTACGCGTTGTTCGAACATAGTTCTGTCAGCTCTTTATTTCATTACGCAAGATTTTCGAAGTATGCCTCCAACGCCTCCAGCTGTACGCTGGCATCCTCTATGGCGTTGAATGTGCGCCGAAACTGGTCATCTGGAGCGTGCTCCTGGAGATACCAGGAGACGTGTTTACGCGCAATTCGGTACCCTTTTGCCTGACCGTAGTGGTCATGCAGTTCCCGAACATGCGAACAAAGCAAGCGCTTAACCTCTGCCAGAGGCAGCGGGGCAAGCAGCTCCCCAGTGTCCAGATAATGCTGGATTTCCCGGAAGATCCAGGGTCTTCCCTGAGCTGCACGTCCTATCATCAGAGCATCAGCTCCCGTATAGTCGAGTACAGCCCTGGCTTTAAGCGGGTCAGTTATGTCGCCATTCGCGATAATCGGAATGGAAACTTTCTGCTTAACTGCCCGAATGCTGTCGTATTCAGCTTCGCCGTTGAACAAACAGGCGCGAGTGCGTCCATGAATGGTCAGGGCCTGAATGCCACAGTCTTCGGCCAGTTGGGCAATCTCTACACAGTTACGGTGTTCCGGCGACCAACCCGTGCGAATCTTCAACGTAACAGGAACGTCCACCGCGCTGACAACCGCCGTCAGGATAGCTTTCACCTGGTCGGGGTATTGCAGAAGGGCTGAACCTGCAAGCTTGCGATTCACCTTTTTGGCCGGGCACCCCATATTGATATCAATAATTTGGGCACCACTTTCCACGTTAATTCGCGCGGCATCTGCCATCTCTTCAGGCACGCTTCCGGCAATTTGCACGGTGCGAATACCTGGTTCATCAACGTGCACCATCCGAAGGCGGGATTTATCGCTTTCCCAAACCTGCGGGTTAGACGACATCATCTCGGATACGGTTAAACCGGCTCCCATCTCATAGCACAGCGTCCTGAACGGCCGGTCTGTAATACCTGCCATTGGGGCTGCGATCAGGCGATTTCTAAGCTGGTGGTGTCCGATGCGCATGAGTTAAGAAATGACCATACTGTGACTGCAAGGCGGCGTATATTACGCATTTTTTGCACGAGATGAAAGGCCAAACTTTGAACAATCCACTGTTGTAGATCAAGGAATCGCCGCTCAATCTTTCCGTTAAGAATTATTCACTATTTAAATCATTGTGTTATGCGAGAATGACTATTTTATGGGCGCTTACAATTTCCCGTAACTTCTCATCATTTCTGAATAAAGGGCTTACCTGAGCGGGATAATCTGCTGTTTTTAGCAGCAGATTTCCCGTCTTCTTTGCGATCTGCGTCGCATTTTAGAACATGATCTTTAGCCTCTGGATGGGCGTTATTCGACCACAACACGCCCATGCAGAGACTGTACCGGACGGTTATTATCGTGATGCATTGTCCCGGTGAATCTGGCAAGTTGTTCTGCAGAAACCGTCAAGGGTTGCTTAAGCACAATCCAGGTGACGCCTTCTGAACACGGCGGGGTGGTCAGTGAACCGCTAAAGCGCCAGTACGTTTTATCTTTCGGCAGCAGTTTGTTCAGGTTGAGATCCTGTTTGATGGAGACGTTCTGCTCGGCCTGCTGAGGCATAACGCGCCACAGTTTTTCAAGCTCCGGGTTTGCGGCCCCTTTATCAAACATGACCGCCACCACCGACAGTTCCCCGCCGGCATTTTTATGAACCAGATGCATTTCCATCGCGTACCTTTTGCCATGCACGGTATTTTCGCTCGGCGCGTGAAAATGGAACTGTTGTAACGTCCAGGTTTGCTTATCAAGAGTAAGGGTATCGCGGGTGTCAGCCTGTTCACCAGCCTGAATGGTATGGCCATTGTTTGTCAGTGTAACAGGGCCATCAACGTAGTGGGTTTGCAGCGGGGAAAGATGGGCGTTAGCGGTCGAATCAATATTAATCGGAGACTGGTTCATCCCGCTTTGACAGGTCTTGTAGGCCTCGTCCAGCTCGCCCCAATGTTCCGGTGAACCTTCCCCTTCGTAGTTCCAGTGTGATGCAAATGCTGAAGCCGAGATCATGCTCAGCGCCAGCAGCGCTGCCTTGCCTGTAATGTGTTTCATCATATTCTTCCGGTGAATTTTTGTAATACAAACCAACGTGATTCGTGTGGTTATTTTACCGAAGAATGACCGGGGGAGAGAGGATTATCAAAGGGAGAAAGGCGTGGTCAGATGACCACGCCAGATTCTTATTTTTTACGGCCGGTGATGCGGCACCACTCTTCTTTTTCCACGACCGGATCGAGGGCAAAGAGATCGGCGTAGGCTTCACATACGCTGTCGGCCTGGCTTGCCAGGATACCGGAAAGCCCCAGCAGACCGCCCTCAACGGGCAGCACGCTGATTAGCGGGGCCAGCTCGCGCAGTGGGCCCGCCAGAATGTTTGCGACCACCACGTCGGCTTTCATCGCTTCTGGCTGCGCATCCGGCAAATACAGCTCCAGTCGATCGGAAACGCCATTACGCTCGGCGTTGTCACGGCTGGCCTGAATCGCCTGCGGATCGATATCGATCCCGATAGCTTTTGCCGCGCCCAGCTTCAGGGCAGCAATCGCGAGGATCCCGGATCCACAGCCGAAGTCGATCACTGTCTTACCGTCCAGATCCAGACCATCCAGCCACTGCAGGCACAGGGACGTGGTTGGGTGAGTGCCGGTACCAAACGCCAGGCCCGGATCGAGCATGACGTTAACCGCGTTATCATCAGGAACGTCGCGCCAGCTCGGGCAGATCCACAGGCGTTTGCCGAACTGCATCGGGTGGAAGTTATCCATCCACTCGCGTTCCCAGTCTTTATCTTCCAGCTGTTCGATTTTATGGGCAAAACCCGCACCCAGCAGAGGATGATTCTCCAGAATCGCGACAACCTCTTTCATGTCGGTTTCGGCATCAAACAGGCCAATAACGTCGGTATCACCCCACAGGCGGGTTTCGCCCGGCAACGGCTCAAAGACCGGCGTGTCATGCGTGTCCTGGAAGGTGATAGAGACCGAACCGGCCTCCATCAGCGCATCGCTCAGTTCCTCGGCGTTAGCGCCGGTTGTGTTCAGTTTTAGTTGGATCCACGGCATGGCAAAACTCTTTATTTATCAGTAGAAATCACAGCGGGCTGTGGGACGGGCTGACCGAAACGGTTTCCCACCACAAACGCCAGTAAACTCAGCAGTAACGAAGGCACAATCGGATGGAAGCCCAGGTACTGAATCTTAAACGTTGCAAGGACGGCGTACAGCACACCGCCGACAATCATGCCGCTCAGCGCGCCCGCAGCGTTTGCACGCTCCCAGTAGAGCCCTAACACCAGCGGCCACAGGAATACCGCTTCAAGCCCACCAAACGCCAGCAGGTTCAGCCAGATGATCATCTCAGGCGGGCGCCATGCGGCTAACAGCAGCAATGCCCCTAACGTCAGAGTAATAATGGCCGACATGCGCTTCAGGCGCCGTTCATTCTCTGCCTGCTCAGGACGCAGGTTCAGATAGAGATCTTTAATGATCGTAGCGGAACTTTGCAGCAGCTGAGCGTTGATTGTCGACATAATGGCGGCCATCGGGGCTGCGAGGAAGATCCCGGCGGCAAATGGCGGCAGCACTTTAACCATCAGGGTTGGGATAACCAGATCGGGTACGGTAAGGTCAGGAATAACTGCCCGACCTAACGCGCCCGCCAGGTGCATACCAAACATCAGGATCGCAACCACGATAGTGCCGATAATGATACCTCTGTGCACGGCTTTGCTGTCTTTGTAAGAGATACAGCGCACGGCGGTATGCGGCAGGCCAATCACTCCAAAGCACACCAACACCCAGAACGAGGTCATAAAGGTTGGCGAAAGGATGTCATCTGCGCCCTGCGGAGAGACCAGTTTCGGGTCGATGGTTTCCAGCGTTTCGACTGCGTGGCTCAGGCCACCAGCAGCATGCACAATGCCCACCAGCAGAACAATGGTGCCAACAAGCATCACCAATCCCTGCATCGTATCGTTCAGCACGCTGGCGCGGAATCCGCCGAACGCGGTATACAGCGCAATGCTGACTCCGAAGATGATCAAGCCTGTCTCGTAGGGGATCCCGGCCGCCGTTTCCAGCAGGCGTGCCCCGCCGATAAACTGCACCGTCATTGCGCCAATAAAGGCCACCAGCAGGCTTATGCTGGCCAGCCACACCAGTAAACGGCTCTGATAGCGGGCAAAAAGCATATCGTTGAGCGTCACGGCATTATAACGGCGCGCCAGAATGGCAAATTTTTTGCCCAGTATGCCCAGTGAGAGCCAGACGGCTGGAAGCTGGATCATCGCCAGAAGCACCCAGCCTAACCCGTATTTATAGGCTGCTCCGGGTCCGCCGATAAACGAACTGGCACTGATGTAGGTCGCGGTAAGCGTCATGGCCAGCACGACGCCGCCCATCGAGCGGCTACCAAGAAAATACTCGTTCAGGAAGGTGCCCGTCGTTCTTTTACGCATGGCGTAAACGGACAAACCAAACACCACTAACAAGTAAGCGATAAGCGGCAGAATGACTTCAAGCTGCATCATCGTCCTCCAGCGGGATATCGCGATAGATGAATTTCACCATTGCCCAGCACAGCAGGATGAAGACCAGCGGTACCAGCAGGCACGCCATTTCGAACCAGTGCGGCAGGCCGGTGAAGCCAATAGCGGAGTCAGGTAAGTAAGCAGTTACCAACCATGCTGCGAGATAGAGAAGGGTCAGCCACAGCGCCCAGCGCGCTTCTTTATGGGCCTGAACAAAACGTTTGTCCATTTATTGTCCCTTGTGGATGAAGAAAGCGGGGATTGTACATGATGAGCCTTTCCTGGCCCCAGAAATAAAAAAAGCCGGATAATCCGGCCTTTTAGCAACACAGGTCTCTTACTTCTCGTTCAGACCGAGTTTTTTCTCCAGATAGTGGATGTTAGTTCCACCATTCTGGAAGTGCTCGTCGCTCATGATGCGCATCTGCAGATCAACGTTGGTTTTGATACCGTCGATGATCAGCTCCTGCAGGGCATTCTTCATGCGGGCAATCGCCACGTCACGATTTTCGCCGTAGCAGATGAGCTTGCCGATCATTGAGTCATAGTACGGCGGTACGGTGTAACCGGCGTAGATATGAGACTCCCAGCGCACGCCAAAGCCACCCGGCGCGTGGAAACGCGTGATTTTGCCCGGGCTTGGCAGGAAGGTGTTCGGGTCTTCGGCGTTGATACGGCATTCTACCGCATGGCCTTTCACCACAACTTCTTCCTGCTTGATGGAAAGCGGCTGGCCTGCAGCGATACGCAGCTGCTCTTTGATCAGGTCAACGCCGGTGATCATTTCGGTAACCGGATGCTCAACCTGAATACGGGTGTTCATTTCGATGAAATAGAACTCGCCGTTCTCGAACAGGAACTCAAAGGTACCCGCTCCACGATAGCCGATATCGACACACGCTTTAGCGCAACGCTCGCCGATGTAGCGACGCAGTTCCGGGGTAATGCCCGGCGCTGGTGCTTCTTCGACCACTTTCTGGTGACGACGCTGCATGGAGCAGTCACGTTCTGCCAGATAGATTGCGTTGCCCTGACCGTCAGCCAGCACCTGAATTTCGATGTGGCGTGGGTTTTCCAGGTATTTTTCCATGTATACCATGTCATTGCTGAAAGCGGCTTTCGCTTCTGCTTTGGTCATGGAGATGGACTGCGCCAGTTCAGCATCGCTACGCACAACGCGCATACCGCGACCGCCGCCGCCGCCGGACGCCTTGATGATAACCGGGTAGCCAATGCGTTTAGCATGAGCACGGTTAGCATCCATGTCGTCGGTCAGAGGGCCGTCAGAGCCTGGTACGGTTGGAACACCGGCTTTTTTCATCGCGGTGATTGCAGACACTTTGTCGCCCATCAGGCGGATGGTGTCGGCTTTCGGGCCGATGAAAATGAAGCCAGAGCGTTCAACCTGCTCAGCAAAGTTGGCGTTCTCAGAGAGGAAGCCATAACCCGGATGAATTGCCACCGCGCCGGTGATTTCAGCGGCGCTGATGATAGCCGGGATGTTCAGATAGCTTTTTACGGACGGAGCCGGGCCAATACAGACCGTCTCATCCGCCAGCAATACGTGTTTTAAATCGCGATCCGCGCTTGAGTGCACAGCGACGGTCTTGATGCCCAGTTCTTTACAGGCACGAAGAATACGCAGTGCGATCTCGCCGCGGTTGGCGATAACAATTTTATCCAGCATGTACGCCTCGTTACTCGATGACGACCAGCGGCTCGTCAAATTCAACCGGCTGACCACTTTCGACCAGAATCGCTTTCACAGTACCTGATTTGTCTGCTTCGATCTGGTTCATCATTTTCATCGCTTCTACGATGCACAGGGTATCGCCGACGTTGACTTTCTGACCCACTTCGATGAACGCCTTCGCGTCAGGGCTCGGGGTGCGGTAGAAAGTACCAACCATTGGGGAACGTACGATGTGACCACTGATTTCTGCTGCAGCGGCAGGTGCGGCTTCAGCTGCTGGTGCAACGGCTGCGGAGAGCGCAGGCTGCTGCACTGGCGCAGCATAAGCCTGCTGCATTACCGGGAAGCTAGCGGCTGGGGCTGCACGGCTGATGCGTACAGACTCTTCGCCTTCAGAAATTTCCAGTTCGGAGATGCCTGATTCTTCAACCAGCTCGATCAGTTTTTTAATCTTACGAATATCCATGAGTGGGTTCCGTACTCTTGTTTAGTGTGATTGTGACAAGCGTTTTACCGCTGTCTGTAAAGCGTATGAATAGCCGTCTGCGCCCAGTCCACAGATAACGCCAGCAGCGATATCCGACAGATACGAATGGTGGCGGAACGGCTCTCGGGCGTGCACATTACTCAGGTGGATCTCGATAAACGGGATACTCACCGCGAGAAGTGCGTCGCGGATAGCAACACTGGTGTGCGTAAACGCGGCCGGATTGATCAGGATATAGTCCACATTGTCTTTAGCCTGATGAATACGGTCGATGAGTGCGTACTCCGCATTCGACTGAAAATGATCCAAATCCACATTCAGCGACGCTGCTTCCGTTCCAAGACGGTTAACAATTTCACTCAATGTCAGCGTGCCGTACTTCTCTGGCTCACGGGTGCCGAGCATGTTCAGGTTCGGTCCGTTCAAAACTAAGATATGGAACTTATCAGTCATTATGCCGCTATCTCCTGCGATTTTCGGGTAAAAAACAAAATATACCTTCGAAACGCAAATGTCACCTTTTCAGAGGCTTAAAACCGCTGTCAGGCGAACCAAGGTCGCACATTATAACGATTTCGTAGCATTTAGCAGCTAAATACTGGTCTTATCAGGGAAGATTATCAACCGCTATCCGAAAAAGATTTGCGGTTGACCGGTAATCTGCGGGAAAACGCACAGTTTCGCGAACTATCGCAACCACTGGCGGAACTTCTTATAACGCCATGCTAAAAGCGCCACGGCGGCCAGTGCGTACAGGACCGGCTGCGGGGAGAGGATCTTCACTGACCACAGGTAATGAATGGGAGCGAGGATCGCGACAAGATAGACGAAGTTGTGCAGCAGCTGCCAGCGCCTGCCCAGTTTTCGCTGTGCATATTGCGTGGAGGTCAGCGCTAACGCCAGTAAAATCACCCAGCTCACGATGCCCAGGGTCAGATAAGGGCGTGTCACCAGTTCGCGGCCAAGCAGCGCCAGATTGTTAATTCCCAGTTCCAGCAGGGCATAGCTGGTAAGGTGCAGCGTTGCCCAGGCAAAACACCATAGTCCTAACAGCCGACGGGTGCGTATCAATAAGGGCTGTTTAGCGTAGCGCGCCAGCGGCGAGACGAGCAAGGTGGCCAGCAAAAATTTCAGAGCCATCCGACCGGTAAAATGCTGGATATCCTTGGCCGGGTCTGCGCTAAAGAGCCCCTGGCTGGCGGCCCAGAACAGCCATATAAAAGGAAGTACCCCGGCCAGGTGCAGAAGCACTTTTAGCCAGGTAATCTGTTTTGCCGTTAAACGCACTCAGAAGTTCTCCCGTAAGTTGAGACCACGATAAAGCGAGGCCACTTCATCCGCATAACCGTTAAACAGTAGCGTCGGCTGGCGCTTAACGTCCAGCGCACCGCCGGAACCAATAAACCGCTCGGTCGCTTGCGACCAGCGTGGATGATCCACCTGCGGGTTCACGTTGGCGAAGAAACCGTATTCGTCCGGGGCCGCCAGATTCCACGTGGTTGGTGGACGTTCACGGGTAAGCTTGATGCTGACGATAGATTTAATCCCTTTGAAGCCATATTTCCACGGTACGGTTAAACGGATGGGGGCACCGTTCTGCGGCGGAAGCGCTTTACCGTACACACCGACGGTCAGCAGGGTGAGGGGGTGCATAGCTTCATCGAGACGTAACCCTTCCACATACGGATAATCAAGCCCGCCGCCGATAAACCGATCTTTCTGCCCGGGCATCTCGTCCGGCGCATACCGCGTCTGGAAGGCGACATATTTTGCATTGCTGGTGGGCTCAACCATCGCCAGCAATTTATGCAGCGGGAAGCCGACCCAGGGCACTACCATCGACCAGGCTTCCACGCAGCGCATGCGATAGATACGCTCTTCGAGCGGGAAACGGGTGGTGAGATCGTGGTGGTCCAGCGTCAGGGGTTTCGCCACTTCACCGTCGATTTTCAGCGTCCACGGATCGGTTTTGAGGCTTCCCGCGTTGGCGGCAGGATCGGCCTTGTCGAGACCAAATTCGTAGAAGTTGTTGTAGCCGGTGACTTTATCTTCCGGCGTAAGCGTCAGTTTGTTTTGCCATTCAGCTGGTTTCGTAAAGGTGAGCGGGGCGCCGGAAGGAGCCTTTGGCCGATCGTTGCCTTTAAACCAGTCGAGCAGGTCGGCGTGAGCCGAAGGCGAGAGCGAGAGCGCGGTGGCGCTGATGCCAAGCATTTTCAGGATCTGGCGGCGCTGTAGCATAAAGACAGACTCAGACGTTACGTCGGCTTCCGTCAGTTTTCGGTTTTTCATGGCATCCTCCGTCATGCGTTTTCCTAAGCATGACGGAGGAGAGTGATTCGCGCGAATATGTCACGAAAATTTGAAGATTAGGCGATTTTCACCAGCGCGCGACCGTGGAACTGGTTATCCATGATCTTAGAGGCGTATTCCGGCGCCTGGCTCAGGTTTATCTCCGTCGCGCTCTGGGTATAGAAAGATTCCGGCAGATCGCGCACCAGCCGTTCCCAGGCTTCATGGCGACGAGCCGCAGGGGTCATCACGGAATCCACGCCCTGCAGGCGGACGTTACGCAGAATAAACGGCATCACGGTGGTTGGCAGGGCAAATCCGCCCGCCAGACCGCAGGCTGCCACGCAGCCGCCGTAGTTCATCTGCGCCAGGATTTTGGCCAGCACCTTATCACCTACGGTATCCACAGCCCCTGCCCAGACCTGTTTTTCCAGCGGACGGGTTTCAGCGAATTCGTCACGGCTGAGAATGCGGTTTGCACCGAGCTGGCGCAGATAGTCATGGGTGCTTTCACGGCCGGAAACCGCAGCGACCTGATAGCCTAGCTTGTGGAGCAGCGTGACAGCCGTGCTGCCCACGCCGCCGCTGGCGCCGGTGACGACAATGTCACCCGACTCAGGGCGGATACCCGCATCTTCCAGCGCCATCACGCACAGCATGGCGGTAAAGCCTGCCGTACCGACGATCATCGCCTTGCGTCCATCCATGCCTTTCGGCATCGGCACCAGCCAGTCGCCCTTCACGCGCGCCTGCGTGGCCAGCCCACCCCAGTGATTTTCACCCACGCCCCAGCCGGTGAGCAGCACCTGCTGGCCCGGATGGAAGCGCGGATCCTCGCTGGTATGAACCCGGCCCGCGAAATCAATACCAGGCACCATAGGGAAATTTCGGATGATTTTACCCTTACCTGTAATAGCCAGCGCATCTTTATAATTTAAACTGGACCAGTCGATGTCGACGGTTACTTCGCCTTCCGGCAGGCGGCTCTCTTCTACCGGCTGCACTGAGGCAAGCGTTTTGCCGTCCTGCTGTTCTAAGATCAAAGCCTGCATACGGGGTCCTCTCAACTCATATGATTGGAAAATAATTTCTGAAGACTATACTCGCTCAGGGAAACGCGGTGCCGATTTAACGCAATAAATTGCCAGATACACCCGATTTGGTAGTATGCCGCATTTGAAATGCAAGTTAGCGCTTACTCGCTACCCCCATCAACCCACGGAGTAATCTCAAGGATGCGATTAACGACGAAGTTCTCAGCTTTTATCACCTTGCTGACGGGGCTTACCATTTTTGTCACCCTTCTGGGCTGCTCTCTGAGCTTTTACAACGCCATTCAGGACAAACTGGTCAACCGGGTACAGTCTGTCGCGTCGGTGATTGATACGCGTCTGCTAACGACGCCGCTACCAGCGCTCACCAGTGAGCTTGATGAGTTGATGGTACCTGTTGATATTGTTCAGATCGACATTCAGCAGGGAAAGCATCGTGTTTTAAGCCATGAACGGCCGGGGAGTTATCGGCCTGCGGGCGTGGTGAGCCAGTATCGGGAAGTGACGGTGCATTCCCTCAAAAATCCAGGGATGACCATACGCATGGTCTATCTCGATCCGATGGCCAGCTATTTCCGATCCATGATGACCACCGCGCCGCTCACCGTCGCGGTGGCGTTTATCGTCCTGCTGATCTTTCTCGCGGTCCGCTGGCTGCGCCGCCAGCTCTCCGGCCAGGAGCTGCTGGAGATGCGCTCCGTACGTATCCTGAACGGTGAACGCGGCCCGCAGGTGCGCGGCTCGGTTCATGAATGGCCGTCACGCGCCAGCAGCGCGCTGGATACCTTGCTCTCCGAAGTCCAGTTTGCCAGCGACCAGCGCAGCCGTATGGATACGCTGATCCGCTCTTATGCTGCGCAGGATAATAAAACTGGCCTCAACAATCGTCTTTTCTTTGATAATCAGCTGGCCACGCTGCTCGACGATTCAGAAAAAGTGGGGACACATGGGGTAGTGATGATGATTCGCCTGCCCGATTTCGATCTCCTGCGCGACACCTGGGGACAGCGGGCCGCGGAAGAAAATCTCTTTACGCTAATCAACCTGCTCTCCACCTTTATTATGCGCTACCCGGGCGCATTACTGGCCCGCTATCACCGCAGTGACTTTGCCGTGTTGCTGCCGCACCGTACGCTGAAGGAGTCGGAAAGCATCGCCAGCCAGCTGCTGAAGGCGGTCGATGCGCTGCCGCAGAGCAAAATGCTCGACAGGGACGATATGGTCCATATGGGGATCTGCGCCTGGCGTGGCGGACAATCGACAGAACAGGTAATGGAACATGCGGAAGCCGCTACCCGCAACGCTGTCTTGCAGGGGGCGAACGGATGGGCGGTGTATGATGACTCGCTGCCGGAAAAAGGGCGCGGCAACGTGCGCTGGCGAACGCTGATTGAGCAAATGCTTAGCCGCGGCGGACCGCGTATTTATCAAAAACCCGCGGTCATGAAAAACGGCAATGTTCATCACCGAGAACTGATGTGTCGTATTTTTGACGGTACCGAAGAGGTCATTTCGGCGGAATATCTGCCGATGGTGCTGCAATTTGGGCTGTCCGAAGAGTATGACCGCCAGCAAATTACCCGGCTGATTCCGTTTTTATCCTTCTGGCCTGAAGAAAACCTGGCGTTACAGGTCACCGTTGAGTCGTTAATACGCCCACGTTTTCAGCGCTGGCTACGTGATACATTAATGCAATGCGAAAAATCACAGCGCAAACACATTATTTTTGAACTTGCTGAGGCCGATGTAGGTCAACACATCAGCCGGTTACGTCCGGTGGTACGTTTGATCAATGCGCTCGGTGCGCGTGTAGCGGTGACGCAGGCTGGTTTAACGCTGGTCAGTACCAACTGGATCAAGGAACTGGATGTGGAGTTATTAAAGCTACATCCGGGGCTGGTAAGGAATATCGAGAAGCGTACGGAAAACCAGCTTCTGGTACAGAGTCTGGTAGAAGCATGCAAGGGAACGCGAACACAAGTGTTTGCCACGGGCGTGCGCTCCAGAAGCGAATGGCAGATGTTAACAGCGCGCGGCGTGATGGGTGGTCAGGGGGATTTTTTTGCTGCCTCTCAACCGCTTGACACCAACGTGAAAAAATATTTGCAAAGATACTCTGTTTGACCTGCCGTTTACGCTGTTTTCACGTAGAATATCGCGCCTGTAGCTTTGAGTATGTCGAGCAAAAAGCCAGTGAACGACCTTTAATGGGTTACAAACGTCAGTGGGGAACGCAACTGTTTACTCAGCCCTGAAGGAGTCAGGGGATGATTTTGTAACATCAGGAAACGTACTGCATAAATTTTCACCGTTGCAGATGATTTTTGCGCCTTGTCGCTGCTGCGTGTGGTTGGTAAAGTAAGCGGATTTTGTTTTCCGCCCCAGCTTTCAGGATTATCCCTTAGTATGTTGAAAAAATTTCGTGGCATGTTTTCCAATGACCTGTCCATTGACCTGGGTACCGCGAATACCCTTATTTATGTAAAAGGACAAGGCATCGTATTGAATGAGCCTTCCGTTGTGGCCATTCGTCAGGATCGTGCAGGCTCGCCAAAAAGCGTGGCCGCAGTGGGTCATGACGCGAAGCAGATGCTGGGTCGTACCCCAGGCAACATTGCCGCTATCCGCCCAATGAAAGACGGCGTTATCGCCGACTTCTTCGTGACTGAAAAAATGCTTCAGCACTTCATCAAACAGGTTCACAGCAACAGCTTCATGCGTCCAAGCCCGCGTGTTCTGGTGTGTGTACCGGTTGGCGCAACCCAGGTAGAACGTCGCGCAATCCGTGAATCTGCCCAGGGTGCAGGTGCGCGTGAAGTGTTCCTGATTGAAGAGCCAATGGCGGCGGCAATCGGTGCAGGTCTGCCTGTGTCTGAAGCGACCGGTTCCATGGTGGTGGATATCGGTGGTGGTACCACTGAAGTGGCCGTTATCTCTCTGAACGGCGTGGTGTACTCCTCTTCCGTACGTATCGGTGGTGACCGCTTCGACGAAGCCATCATTAATTATGTTCGCCGTAACTACGGCTCTCTGATCGGTGAAGCCACCGCAGAGCGTATCAAACATGAAATCGGCTCTGCGTATCCGGGCGATGAAGTGCGTGAGATCGAAGTACGTGGGCGTAACCTGGCTGAGGGTGTTCCACGCGGTTTCACCCTGAACTCCAACGAAATTCTGGAAGCACTGCAGGAACCACTGACGGGCATCGTGAGCGCGGTAATGGTCGCGCTGGAACAGTGTCCACCAGAGCTGGCGTCCGATATCTCCGAGCGCGGTATGGTTCTGACCGGTGGTGGTGCGCTGCTGCGTAACCTCGACCGCCTGTTAATGGAAGAGACAGGTATTCCTGTCGTAGTTGCAGAAGATCCACTGACTTGCGTCGCCCGTGGTGGTGGCAAGGCGCTGGAAATGATCGACATGCACGGCGGCGATTTGTTCAGCGAAGAGTAGTCGAGTTTGAGAGGGTAGCAATTTGCTACCCTTTCTCTCTGACGCGAGAATACGCATAGCCTATGAAGCCAATTTTTAGCCGTGGCCCATCGCTACAGTTTCGCCTTATTCTGGCGGTTCTGGTTGCGCTTGGGGTCATTATTGCCGATAGCCGCCTCGGTACGTTCAGCCAGATCAGAACGTACATGGATACCGCCGTCAGTCCTTTCTACTTTGTTTCAAATGGTCCCCGTGAACTGCTCGACTCCGTTTCTCAAACGCTGTCTTCACGCGACCAACTCGAACTCGAAAACCGGGCATTACGTCAGGAACTGTTGCTGAAAAACAGCGAACTGCTGATGCTGGGGCAATACAAGCAGGAAAACGCCCGCCTGCGTGAACTGCTCGGCTCGCCGCTGCGTCAGGATGAGCAGAAAATGGTCACGCAGGTGATCTCCACCGTGAACGACCCTTACAGCGATCAGGTTGTGATCGACAAAGGGAGCGTCAACGGGGTGTATGAAGGCCAGCCAGTTATCAGCGATAAAGGCGTAGTAGGCCAGGTTGTTGCCGTGGCTAAACTGACCAGCCGCGTCCTGCTGATTTGCGATGCCACGCATGCGCTGCCGATCCAGGTCCTGCGCAACGACATCCGCGTGATCGCGGCCGGTAACGGCTGTACGGACGACCTGCAGCTGGAACACCTGCCGGCTAACACGGATATCCGCGTAGGCGACGTGCTGGTGACGTCTGGTCTGGGTGGACGCTTCCCTGAAGGTTATCCGGTTGCGGTGGTCTCTTCGGTCAAGCTGGATACCCAGCGTGCCTATACCGTGATTCAGGCGCGTCCAACTGCTGGTTTGCAGCGTCTGCGCTATCTGCTGCTGCTGTGGGGTGCCGATCGTAACGGGGCTAACCCGATGACGCCTGAAGAGGTCCATCGCGTAGCAAACGAGCGCCTGATGCAGATGATGCCGCAGGTTCTTCCGCCTGCGGATTCCATGGGGCCGCCTGCGCCAGTCCCGGCGCCGGCAACCGGGTTAACGCAGCCGCTGCCGGATGCGCCGCCACCGCCTAAACTCTCTTCGGGAGGGCAGTAGTGGCAAGCTATCGTAGCCAGGGACGCTGGGTCATCTGGCTCTCGTTTCTTATTGCACTGTTACTGCAGGTTATGCCCTGGCCGGATGACATTCTCGTTTTCCGGCCAAACTGGGTATTGCTCATTTTACTCTACTGGATCCTTGCCCTGCCGCATCGCGTAAATGTCGGCACGGGTTTCGTGATGGGTGCCATACTGGATCTCATTAGCGGCTCTACGCTTGGCGTGCGCGCCTTGTCCATGAGCATTATTGCGTACCTCGTCGCACTCAAATTCCAGCTCTTTCGTAACCTTGCGCTCTGGCAACAGGCCCTGGTTGTGATGCTATTGTCGCTCGCTGCGGATATCGTTGTTTTCTGGGCAGAGTTTTTAGTGATCAACGTCTCTTTCCGACCGGAAGTGTTCTGGAGTAGTGTAGTAAACGGTGTGCTCTGGCCATGGCTATTCCTGCTGATGCGTAAGGTTCGCCAGCAGTTTGCTGTGCAATAAAAGGTTTCTATGACGTCTTTGTATCTCGCTTCCGGCTCCCCGCGCCGTCAGGAACTCCTGACGCAGCTAGGGGTCTCTTTTGAACGCATCGTGACCGGCATTGAAGAAAAACGTGCTGAGGGCGAAAGTGCTCAACAGTACGTGTCACGTCTGGCGCGGGAGAAAGCGCAGGCGGGCGTGGCCAGTGTGCCACGCGATCTTCCCGTGCTGGGGGCAGATACCATCGTTATCCTGAACGGTGAAGTGCTGGAGAAACCGCACGACGCCGATCATGCAGCGCGCATGCTGCGCAAGCTGTCCGGACAAACGCATCAGGTGATGACGGCCGTCGCGCTGGCTGACAGCCAGCATGTGCTGGACTGCCTGGTGGTGACGGAAGTGACCTTCAGAGTACTTACCGACGACGACATCGCCGCTTATATTGCCAGCGGTGAACCGATGGATAAAGCAGGTGCATACGGTATTCAGGGGCTGGGTGGCTGTTTTGTCAGGAAGATTCATGGCAGCTATCACGCCGTAGTCGGCTTACCGCTGGTGGAAACGTATGAGTTGCTGAGCAATTTTAACTCACTGCGTGAGGGAAGGGATAATTATGACGGCTGAATTGTTGGTAAACGTAACGCCCTCGGAAACCCGTGTGGCCTATATTGATGGTGGCATTCTTCAGGAAATTCATATTGAGCGTGAAGCGCGGCGCGGAATAGTAGGCAATATCTACAAAGGTCGTGTCAGTCGTGTACTACCGGGTATGCAGGCGGCTTTTGTAGATATTGGACTGGATAAGGCGGCATTTTTACATGCCTCCGATATCATGCCGCACACCGAGTGCGTCGCGGGCGAAGAGCAAAAGCAGTTTGCCGTGCGCGACATCTCTGAACTGGTGCGTCAGGGACAGGATCTGATGGTGCAGGTGGTGAAAGATCCCCTCGGTACCAAAGGCGCCCGTCTGACCACCGACATCACCTTACCTTCCCGCTATCTGGTCTTTATGCCCGGCGCGTCGCACGTGGGCGTTTCGCAGCGTATTGAGAGCGAAACCGAGCGCGAGCGTCTGAAGAAAGTGGTCAGCGCCTACTGCGATGAACAGGGCGGATTTATCATCCGTACCGCCGCGGAAGGGATCAGCGAGGAAGACCTGGCGTCGGATGCGGCTTACCTGAAGCGCGTCTGGACAAAAGTGATGGAGCGTAAAAAACGTAACCAGACCCGCTATCAGCTCTATGGTGAGCTGGCGCTGGCGCAGCGCGTTCTGCGTGATTTTGCCGACGCGCAGCTCGACCGCATTCGCGTGGACTCTCGTCTGACGTACGAGGCCCTGCTCGAGTTTACCGCCGAATATATCCCTGAGATGCCTGGCCTGCTGGAGCACTACACCGGGCGTCAGCCGATCTTCGATCTCTATGATGTCGAAAACGAGATCCAGCGTGCCCTGGAGCGTAAGGTCGAGCTGAAGTCAGGCGGCTATCTGATCATCGATCAGACTGAAGCGATGACTACCGTCGATATCAACACCGGCGCTTTTGTCGGCCATCGCAACCTGGATGACACCATCTTCAACACCAATATCGAAGCCACGCAGGCAATTGCGCGCCAGCTTCGTCTGCGCAATCTGGGCGGCATTATCATCATCGACTTCATCGATATGAGTAATGAAGACCACCGTCGCCGCGTGCTGCACTCGCTTGAGCAGGCGCTGAGCAAAGACCGCGTGAAAACCAGCATTAACGGCTTCTCGCAGCTGGGGCTGGTGGAAATGACGCGTAAGCGTACCCGCGAGAGCGTGGAGCATGTGCTGTGCAATGAATGCCCAACCTGCCATGGACGCGGAACGGTAAAGACGGTTGAGACCGTCTGCTACGAAATTATGCGTGAAATCGTCCGTGTTCATCATGCCTACGACTCCGATCGTTTTCTGGTCTATGCTTCCCCTGCGGTGGCTGAAGCGCTGAAAGGCGAAGAGTCGCACGCGCTGGCGGAAGTGGAAATCTTTGTCGGCAAACAGGTAAAAGTACAAATTGAACCGCTCTATAACCAGGAGCAGTTTGACGTCGTGATGATGTAAGCGCAGTACGCTGCGTGACGAAGCTGACAAGGAGAGATGCGTGAGGCGATTGCCGGGGATTTTATTGCTTACAGGGGCAACGCTGGTCGTGATTGTCGCGTTGCTCGTGAGCGGGCTACGCCTCGTTTTACCGCATCTGGACAGCTGGCGTCCGCAGCTGCTGGCGAAAATCGAATCCACCACCGGCGTGCCGGTGAACGTAAGCCAGGTTAGCGCTAACTGGCAGAATTTTGGCCCGACGCTTGATGTCCGGGATATCAACGCCAGCCTGAAAGATGGCGGCTACCTGAAAATCAAACGCGTGACCCTGGCGCTGGACGTCTGGCAAAGCCTGCTGCATCTGCGCTGGCAGTTTCGCGATCTCACCTTTTATCAGCTCCAGTTTCTGACCAATACGCCGCTGTCTGGCGGCGATAGCGGTCAGGGTCTTGAAGCTAACCGCTTCAGCGATCTTTTCCTCCGCCAGTTCGATCATTTTGATCTGCGCGACAGCGAAGTGAGCTTTATTACCCTTTCCGGGCAGCGCGCCGAGCTGGCGATCCCGCAGCTTACCTGGCTTAACGGTAAGGATCGGCACCGCGCCGAGGGGCAGGTCAATCTCTCGAGCCTGAACGGCCAGCACGGCGTGATGCAGGTGCGTATGGATCTGCGCGACGATGACGGCCTGTTAAATAACGGCAAAGTCTGGCTGCAGGCCGACGATGTGGACGTCAAGCCGTGGCTGGGCGACTGGCTCCAGCAAAACATGCAGCTGGAAACGGCCCGCTTCAGCCTTGAGGGCTGGTTGACCCTGACGAAAGGCGAATTTGCCAGCGGCGATATCTGGCTCAAGCAGGGGGGCGCGAGCTGGAAAGGCGAAAAACAACAGCATCAGCTTTCCGTCGATAACCTCACCGCGCACGTGACGCAGGAGAAAGAGGGCTGGCAGTTTGCCATTCCCGATACGCGCATCACGATGGACGGCAAGCCGTGGCCGCGCGGTGCGCTGACGCTGGCCTGGATGCCGGAGCAGGACGTTGGCGGCACGGCCAGTAAACGCAGCGACGAGCTGCGCATCCGTGCCAGTAACCTGGATTTGGCCGCCATTGAAGGGCTACGCTCGATGGCGGCAAAGCTCTCTCCTGACCTGGGCGAGATCTGGCTGGCTACGCAGCCGAGCGGAAAGATTGATTCTCTGGCGCTGGATATTCCGCTTCAGGCGACGGAAAAAACCCGTTTCCAGGCGACATGGAAAGATCTTGCCTGGAAGCAGTGGAAGCTGCTGCCGGGTGCGGAGCACTTTAGCGGCAAGCTGGAAGGCAGCGTGGAGAACGGCAGGCTGACGGTTGATATGCACGACGCCAAAATGCCTTACGAGACGGTCTTCCGCGCGCCGCTGGAAATCGAACAGGGCAACGCAGTGCTTAACTGGCTCCGTAACGATAAGGGTTTCCAGCTCGATGGTCGGCATATCGACGTCAAAGCGAAAGCGGTGCACGCGCGCGGCGATTTCCGCTATCTGCAGCCTGAAGGCGATGAGCCATGGCTGGGGATTCTGGCCGGGATCAGTACCGATGATGGCTCCCAGGCCTGGCGCTATTTCCCGGAAAACCTGATGGGGAAAGCGCTGGTAGACTATCTCAGCGGCGCGATTCAGGGCGGTCAGGCGGATAATGCCACGCTGGTCTACGGCGGTAATCCCCATCTGTTCCCGTACAAACACAATGAAGGTCAGTTCCAGGTTCTGGTCCCGCTGCATGACGCCACCTTTGCGTTCCAGCCTGGCTGGCCCGCGCTGAAAAACCTGGATATCGAACTTAATTTCCTCAATGACGGCCTCTGGATGAAGTCCGACAGCGTGGCGCTGGGCGGCGTGACGGCCAGCAACCTGACGGCCAACATCCCGGATTACTCCAAAGAGAAGCTGCTGATTGATGCCGAGATCAACGGTCCCGGCAAGGCGGTGGGACCGTACTTTGAGGAGACGCCGCTGAAAGAGTCGCTGGCCGCGACGCTTCAGCAGCTCCAGCTTGATGGCGATGTGAATGCTCGCTTACATCTTGATATCCCGCTGGACGGAGAGATGACCACCGCCAAAGGTGATGTCCGCCTGAAAAACAACAGCCTGTTCATCAAACCCCTTGAGAGCACGCTGAAAAATCTCAGCGGGCAGTTCAGCTTTGAAAACGGTAACCTGAAGAGCGAGCCGCTTACTGCCAGCTGGTTTAATCAGCCCGTGAATATCGACTTCACGACCACAGAGGGTGAAAAGGCGTATCAGGTAGCCGTCAATCTGGACGGTAACTGGCAGCCAGCGCGTATGGACGTCCTGCCGAAGCCCATCGAGGCGTCGGTGGATGGCGCGGTCGCCTGGCAGGGTAAAGTGGCAATCGACCTGCCTTATCACGCGGGCGCCCAGTATAAGGTCGACATCACGGGTGACCTGAAGAATATTCGAAGCCAGCTGCCAGCGCCGCTGGATAAACAGGCCGGACAGCCGCTGCCGGTAAAGCTGAACGTCGATGGCAACCTGAACAGCTTCGCGCTAACCGGCAGCGCGGGCGGGACAAACCACTTCAACAGCCGCTGGCTGCTTAACCGCAAGCTCACCCTCGACAAAGCCATCTGGACAACGGATAGCCGCTCCACGCCGCCGCTGCCGGAGCAGACGGGCGTTGAGCTGAATCTCCCACCGATGGACGGTGCAGAGTGGCTGGCGCTGTTCCAGAAAGGCGTTGGGCAAAACGTTGATGAAACCGCCCAGTTCCCGCAAACCATTACCGTACGTACGCCTTCGCTGATGCTGGGCGGGCAGCAGTGGAACAACCTGAGCATCGTCTCGCAGCCTGGCGCTAACGGCACGAAGGTAGAGGCCCAGGGCAGAGAGATCAACGGTACTTTGACCATGCGCAATCACGCGCCATGGCAGGCGGCGATTCGCTATCTCTACTACAACCCGGCAAGCGCCACGAGCGGGAAAGATAAACCGGCGGAAGCGTCTCCGCTGAGTAATGCCTCCCGCGTCGATTTTAGCGGCTGGCCCGATCTCCAGCTGCGCTGCGCTGAGTGCTGGCTGTGGGGGCAGAAATATGGCCGTATTGACGGTGATTTCACTATTCAGGCCAACACGCTTACGCTCTCCGGTGGCCTGGTTGATACCGGCTTTGGCCGCATGACGGCCGCAGGGGAGTGGGTGAATAACCCGGGCGAGCAGCGAACGTCCCTCAAGGGCGACATCAAAGGCAACAAGCTGGATGCGGCAGCCAATTTCTTTGGTATCAGCACGCCGCTGCGCGGTTCGTCATTTGATGTTAATTACGATCTTCACTGGCGCGACGCCCCGTGGAAGCCCGATGAGGCCTCGCTGAACGGCATTCTGAAAACCCGCTTTGGTAAAGGTGAGATAGCCGACGTGAGCACGGGGCGCGCCGGGCAGATCCTGCGCCTGCTGAGTTTTGATGCGCTGCTGCGCAAGCTGCGCTTCGATTTCAGCGATACGTTCAGCGAAGGTTTCTACTACGATTCCATCCGCAGTACGGCATGGATTAAGGACGGCGTTCTGCATACGGACGATACGCTGGTGGATGGCCTGGAAGCAGATATCGCCATGAAAGGCTCAGTCAACCTCGTGCGCCGCGAACTGGATATGGAAGCCGTGGTGGCACCGGAAATTTCCGCGAGCGTGGGCGTGGCGGCGGCCTTTGTGGTGAACCCGATTGTCGGTGCGGCGGTGTTTGCCGCCAGCAAAGTGCTGGGTCCGCTGTGGAGCAAAGTCTCCATTCTGCGCTACCGCATTACCGGTCCGGTCGATAAGCCGCAGATTAACGAGGTGCTGCGCCAGCCGCGCAAAGATGCACAGCAATGATTTGACGTGGGCAGGTAATTGCCTCACTCTCAATAAATACGATCTTTATACCGCCACGGGCGGCAACGAACGAGTAGCAATACGATGAGTCTGAACCTGGTAAGTGAACATTTGCTCGCAGCGAACGGCCTGAATCATCAGGACCTGTTCTCCATTCTTGGTCAACTGACCGAACGCCGTCTCGACTACGGCGACCTTTATTTCCAGTCGAGCTATCACGAATCCTGGGTTTTAGAAGACAGCATCATTAAAGATGGCTCTTACAACATCGACCAGGGCGTCGGCGTCCGCGCCGTCAGCGGCGAGAAAACCGGTTTTGCCTATGCCGATCAGATTAGCCTGGCTGCACTTGAGCAGAGCGCGCAGGCCGCGCGCACCATTGTGCGTGATACCGGCGATGGTCGCGTGAAAACCCTTGGAGAAGTGCAGCACTCTGCGCTCTATACCAGCATCGATCCTCTGCAGAGCATGAGCCGTGAAGAGAAGCTGGATATCCTGCGTCGCGTGGACAAAGTCGCCCGCGCGGCGGATAAACGCGTGCAGGAAGTTTCAGCCAGCCTGAGCGGTGTGTATGAACTGATTCTGGTGGCGGCAACGGACGGCACTCTGGCGGCAGACGTTCGCCCGCTGGTACGTCTCTCCATCAGCGTGCAGGTCGACGACGATGGCAAACGCGAGCGCGGCTCAAGCGGTGGCGGCGGTCGTTTCGGCTATGACTGGTTCCTGGGCGACGTTGACGGTGAAGCGCGCGCTGACGCGTGGGCAAAAGAAGCCGTGCGCATGGCGCTGGTGAATCTGAATGCCGTCGCGGCGCCGGCGGGCTCATTCCCGGTGGTGCTGGGTGCTGGCTGGCCGGGCGTGCTGCTACACGAGGCGGTAGGCCACGGCCTGGAAGGCGACTTTAATCGTCGCGGGACGTCGGTGTTCAGCGGTCAGATCGGGCAGCTTGTCTCCTCTGAACTGTGCACCGTGGTGGATGACGGCACGATACGCGATCGTCGCGGCTCGGTGGCTATCGACGATGAAGGTACGCCCGGCCAGTACAACGTGCTGATCGAAAATGGCGTGCTGAAAGGCTACATGCAGGACAAACTCAACGCGCGCCTGATGGGCGTCGCGCCGACGGGCAACGGACGTCGCGAATCTTACGCGCACCTGCCGATGCCGCGCATGACCAACACGTATATGCTGCCGGGTAAATCCACGCCGCAGGAGATTATCGAATCCGTTGATTACGGTATCTTTGCGCCAAACTTTGGCGGCGGCCAGGTGGACATCACCTCCGGTAAGTTTGTCTTCTCTACTTCAGAAGCGTACCTGATCGAGAAGGGCAAAGTGACCAAAGCGGTGAAAGGTGCGACGCTGATTGGCTCCGGTATTGAAGCCATGCAGCAGATCTCGATGGTCGGTAACGATCTGAAGCTGGATAACGGCGTGGGCGTCTGCGGTAAAGAGGGCCAGAGCCTGCCGGTTGGCGTGGGCCAGCCAACGCTGAAAGTGGACAACCTGACGGTGGGCGGCACGGCGTAAGTTTTCCCGTCACTCTAACCCTCTCCCAAACCGGGAGAGGTGTCTTGAATTACAAAACCTATTCTTTCCTTCTTCCCCGCATCCCCTGAAACAGCTCTGCTACGTCAACAAAATACTCGGTCAGATAGTTAATACACACCTGCACCTTGAGCGGGAGTTTGTCTTTTTCGGTATACAGGGCGTACACCGGACGAGGATCGGACTGGTAGCGCGGGAAGAGGATCTCAAGCACGCCGCTGTTGATCTCGTTGATGACCCACATTAACGGCACGTAGGCAATCCCGGCGCCAGCCACCAGCCAGCGCGAAATGGTCATCGGATCGTTAGTGACAAATCGCCCTTCCGGCAGCAGTTTGGTGGAGATCCCTTCCGGGGCAATCAGCTCAAATTCATTGTCGGGCCGCACGCTGTATTCCAGCCACGAGTGGTTGGTGAGATCGGCGGGTTTCTCCGGAACACCGTACTGGGCCAGATAGCTCTTCGAAGCGCAGACGACCATCGGCATGCTGCCCAGCCGACGCGAGAACAGGCTGGAATCCTGCAGCGCGCCGACGCGGATCACCACGTCCAGACCGTCGGCAATCAGGTCCGGTGCCGGGATACCCGTCACCAGATTAACGGTAAGCCCGGGATACTCTTTCAGCATATCCGCCGTCATGGCAGCGAGAACATTTTGTGCCATAGTTGAAGAACACCCGATGCGCAGCGTGCCGATGGGGGTGTTGTTGAAGGCGTAGAGCTGTTCGTGAACATCCTGCACTTCCAGCAGCATACGGCGACAGCCCTGATAGTAAATTTTGCCCGCTTCCGTCAGCCCAATGCTGCGGGTACTGCGGTTGAGCAGCTTGACCTGAAGCTCATCTTCCAGTTTAGAGACCGTCTGGCTGATGGATGAGACGCTCATCTGAAGCTGGCGTGCAGCGGCGGTAAAGGAGCCCAGTTCAACCACTTTGGCGAAGACCGACATGCGTTTTAAACGTTCCATTGTTCACTCTGGCTTAAAAGTGATTTAGATCACATATTATAGATAACAGCATAACAGTTACGTTAATATATTATTTATTACATAACGGCTGCGCCATTCTCGCCCGGCGTTTCTTGCTCTTCTGCGATGGCGTGCGCTAAAAAAATTCTGAAGCCTGCACTCTCTCTAATCAAGGTCAACATGAGTCTGTTTCCCGTTATCGTGGTGTTCGGTCTGTCCTTCCCACCGATATTTTTCGAGCTTCTTTTATCACTGGCGATCTTCTGGCTGGTGCGCAAGGTGCTGGTCCCTACCGGGATCTACGATTTCGTCTGGCACCCTGCATTGTTCAATACCGCGCTGTATTGCTGCCTGTTTTACCTGATATCGCGCATGTTTGTCTGAGGTTGATGTGAAAACGCTAACAAGAAAAATCTCCCGCACTGCCATCACCATGGCGCTGGTTATCCTCGCCTTCATCGCTATTTTCCGCGCCTGGGTTTATTACACCGAATCACCGTGGACGCGTGATGCACGCTTCAGCGCCGATGTGGTGGCAATAGCCCCTGACGTGGCCGGTCTTATCACGGCGGTCAACGTTCACGATAACCAACTGGTGAAAAAAGATCAGGTTCTGTTCACCATCGACCAGCCTCGTTACCAGAAAGCGCTGGAAGAGGCGGAAGCGGACGTGGCCTATTACGAGGCGCTGGCTGCGGAGAAACGCCGCGAGGCTGGCCGCCGTAACCAGCTTGGCGTTCAGGCAATGTCCCGTGAAGAGATTGACCAGTCCAACAACGTGCTGCAAACCGTGCTGCACCAGCTGGCGAAAGCGCAGGCAACGCGCGATCTGGCGAAGCTCGATCTCGAGCGTACCGTGATCCGCGCGCCGTCCGATGGCTGGGTCACCAACCTCAACGTCTATGCCGGGGAATTCATTACCCGTGGCTCAACCGCCGTGGCGCTGGTTAAACAGAACTCCTTCTACGTGCTCGCCTATATGGAAGAGACCAAGCTGGAAGGCGTGCGTCCAGGTTATCGGGCGGAAATTACGCCGCTCGGCAGCAATCGCGTCTTTAAAGGCACCGTCGACAGCGTTGCCGCAGGGGTGACTAACTCCAGCAGCTCTAACGATGCCAAAGGGATGGCGACGGTCGATTCCAACCTCGAGTGGGTGCGTCTGGCCCAGCGCGTGCCGGTCCGTATCCATCTGGACGAACAGCAGGGCAACCTGTGGCCTGCGGGTACCACGGCGACGGTGGTGATTACCGGTGAAAAAGATCGGGATGCCAGCCAGGACTCGTTCTTCCGTAAAATCGCCCACCGTCTGCGCGAGTTTGGTTAATCGCTATGGGCATCTTTTCCATCGCCAGCCAGCACATTCGCTTCGCCGTGAAGCTGGCGTGTGCCATTGTGCTGGCGCTGTTTGTTGGCTTTCACTTCCAGCTTGAAACACCTCGCTGGGCAGTGCTGACGGCTGCGATTGTCGCGGCGGGCCCGGCCTTTGCCGCGGGTGGGGAACCTTATTCAGGCGCGATCCGCTATCGCGGGATGCTGCGTATCATCGGAACGTTCATCGGCTGTCTCGCGGCGCTCACCATTATTATTCTGATGATCCGCACGCCATTGCTGATGCTGATGGTGTGCTGTATCTGGGCGGGTTTTTGCACCTGGATCTCGTCTCTGGTGAAAGTGGAGAACTCCTACGCCTGGGGGCTGGCGGGCTATACCGCGCTGATTATTGTCATCACCATTCAGTCCGAGCCGCTGCTCGCCCCGCAGTTTGCAGTTGAGCGCTGCAGCGAGATTGTCATTGGTATCGTGAGTGCGATTGTCGCGGATCTGCTGTTCTCTCCGCGCTCCATCAAGCAGGAAGTCGACCGTGAGCTTGACGCGCTGATCGTTGCTCAATACCAGCTGATGCAGCTGTGTATTAAACACGGCGACAGCGAAGAGGTCGATAAAGCCTGGAGCGGGCTTGTTCGTCGCACGCAGGCGCTGGAAGGGATGCGCAGCAACCTTAACATGGAGTCCTCGCGCTGGGCCCGCGCAAATCGTCGCCTTAAAGCCCTTAATACTGTCTCTCTGACGCTGATTACCCAGGCATGTGAAACCTATCTGATTCAGAACACCCGGCCGGAAGCGGTCACCGATACGTTCCGCGAACTGTTCGCCGAGCCGGTGGAAACCGTGCAGGACGTGCATAAGCAGCTTAAACGTATGCGCCGGGTGATTGCCTGGACCGGGGAGCGCGACACGCCGGTAACGATCTACACCTGGGTCGGCGCTGCGACGCGCTACCTGCTGCTGAAACGCGGCGTGATTGGTAACACCAAAATCAGCGCGGCAGAAGAAGAGGTACTGCAGGGCGAAGTGGTGATCAAGGCGGAATCCGCTGAGCGCCATCACGCGATGGTCAACTTCTGGCGTACGACGCTTGCCTGTATGCTCGGCACGTTGTTCTGGCTGTGGACGGGCTGGACGTCCGGCAACGGCGCGATGGTGATGATTGCCGTCGTTACCGCACTGGCGATGCGTCTGCCTAATCCGCGTATGGTCGCCATCGATTTCCTGTACGGCGCCATTGCCGCCCTGCCGATAGGCGCGCTCTATTTCCTGGTCATTATCCCGTCGACGCAACAGAGCATGCTGCTGCTCTGTATTAGCCTGGCGGTAATGGCGTTCTTTATCGGCATTGAAGTGCAAAAGCGGCGCCTGGGATCGCTGGGTGCGCTGGCGAGTACGATTAACATCATCGTGCTCGATAACCCGATGACCTTCCATTTCAGCCAGTTCCTGGACAGCGCGTTAGGTCAGCTGGTGGGCTGTTTCCTGGCAATGATGGTGATACTGCTGGTGCGGGATAACTCGCAGGCAAGAACGGGCCGCGTGCTGCTGAACCAGTTCGTGTCGGCCGCCGTGTCGTCTTTGACAACCAACACCGCGCGCCGTAAAGAGAACCATCTGCCCGCGCTCTACCAGCAGCTGTTTTTACTGCTGAACAAGTTCCCGGGCGATATCGCGAAGTTCCGCCTGGCGTTAACCCTGATCATCGCGCACCAGCGTCTGCGTAACGCGCCCGTGCCGATTAACGACGATCTGTCGGCCTTCCACCGCCAGTTACGTCGTACCGCCGATCACGTGCTTTCCGCCAGCAGCGATGACAAACGGCGTCGTTACTTTACGCAGCTGCTTGAAGAGCTCGATGTCTATCAGGAAAAGCTCAAGCACTGGGAAGCGCCGCCTCAGGTGACCGAGCCGGTAGGAAGGCTAGTGTTTATGCTGCATCGTTACCAGAATGCCCTCACTGATAGCTGACTGAAGTAAAAAAACCGACGCCAAAAGCGTCGGTTTTTTTGTGGCTATACTTATTCCAGCACGTTCTTACATTTCAGAAAGGGAGGACACATGACGACCCAGGCGCTTCAGGACCACATCCTTTTTCAGACCGGCTATCTGGTCAACGGAATCTGGAAAACGCTGGATACGACCTTCGATGTGTTTAACCCCGCTACCGGGGAAGTCATCGCGAAAGTTGCCAAAGCGGGTAAATCACAAACCGAAGAGGCTATCGCAGCGGCTACCAAAGCCTTCCCGGCATGGCGTGCCAAAACCGCGAAAGAACGCTCGGCGATTCTCTACCGCTGGTATGAATTGATTATTGAGAATAAAAGCTGGCTCGGGCGGTTAATGACCACCGAACAGGGCAAACCCCTGAAAGAAGCGGAGGGCGAAGTGGAGTACGCCGCCAGCTTTATCCAGTGGTTTGCCGAAGAGGCTAAACGCGCGAACGGTGAAATTATTCCACCGATCAAACCCGGCTCGCGCATTCTGGCGACCCGTGAACCTGTAGGCGTGGTCGCGGCGATAACGCCGTGGAACTTCCCGATGGCCATGCTTACCCGCAAGTTAGGTCCGGCGCTGGCGGCAGGATGTACCGGGGTAATTAAACCGGCCAATAACACGCCGCTCAGCGCCTTTGCGCTGCTAACATTGGCTAAACAGGCGGGTGTGCCCGATGGCGTTCTCAACGCCGTTGCCGGGAATACGCATGAAATCAGCGATGCGATTATGGCAAGTCGCGACGTGCGTAAGATCTCCTTTACCGGCTCAACCTCCGTCGGCAAAACGCTGGTGCGTAATGCAGCCGAAACCATGAAGAAAGTCTCGATGGAGCTGGGCGGAAATGCCCCGTATATCGTTTTTGAGGATGCGGACATCGACGCAGCGGTTAAGGGCGCGATCGCCAACAAGTTTCGCAATGCCGGGCAGGTCTGCGTCAGCGTGAACCGTTTTTATATTCAGGAAACCGTCTACGACAAATTTGTGAATAAACTCGCCGATGCGGTGAATGCGCTGAAGGTGGGTAATGGTCTTGAGGAGGGGGTGGTCGTCGGGCCGCTGATTGAACCTTCTGCGGTCAACAAGGTGCGTGAGCATGTCGACGATGCCGTTGCCCGGGGCGCAACCGTACTGGCTGGGGGGAAGCCCCATCCGCTTGGCGGAAATTTCTGGATGCCAACCGTGCTGGGCGACTGCCATGAAGGCATGAAGCTGGCAGAAGAAGAGACGTTTGGTCCGGTGGCGGCGTGCTTCCGTTTCACCTCGGAGGATGAGGTCATTCAGCGCGCCAACAATACGCCTTATGGGCTGGCGGCTTACTTTTATACCCAGAATCTCTCACGGGTCTTCCGCGTTTCACAGGCCATCGAGAGCGGGATGATTGGCATTAACGAGTGCGCCGTCTCCACGGAGCTCGGGCCTTTTGGCGGTGTAAAAGAGTCAGGTCTTGGACGAGAAGGCTCCGTGCTGGGACTGGAAGAGTATCTGGAAGTTAAAACCCTGCATATTGGGGGATTATAATAGACAGGGCGGCAGCTGCCGCTCGCTTGGACTGGGTGGCTGGCAATGAAAACCTATACGTTTGATTTTGACGAGATCGACAGTCAGGAAGACTTCTACCGGGAATTTATCCGGGTGTTTGATCTTGAAAGGGAAAGCGTGACGAATCTGGATACGCTTTGGGACGTGGTCACCGGCAGTCTGTTGCCGCTCCCGCTGGAGATTGAGTTTATCCATTTGCCCGATAAGCTGCGAAGACGTTTTGGCGCGCTGATATTGCTGTTCGATGAAGCGGAAGAAGAGCTTGAAGGGCAGTTGCGCTTTAACGCGCGGCACTGAATGAAAAAAGCCCCTGACCATGAGGCCAGGGGCAAGTCGTATGATGAGATACGACGAGGGTTTATTTATACAGTTCTGCAGTTGCATGCCAGTGGTCACCCTGATTCAGTTCGGTGACGCGATAGCTGCTGGCACCTGCTTTTTCAGCTTTGGCGGCCAGTTCGTGACGGATATCCATCGGTGAGCCAGTGACAGACGTCACGGAGACGCTGCCCATACGCTGTAGATTTTGTGCCTGGTCGGCATTCACCTGCTGTACGGCTGCACTTGCGCCGAAAGAGAGAACGGATGCCAGACCGAGGGTTGCGATGATCAATTTGGTTTTCATAGTCTTTACTCCTGAATAGGGTTTTTACTCAACGGCGAGAAGGGTTGAACTGCTATTTTTATGCCTGGTGCCGTTGAGTGGAGATTTACGTTTTCAGCTATTACTAAAACTTATTTGTACAGCTCAGCAGTGGCGTGCCAGTGGTCGCCAGAACGCGCTTCGATGATGCGATAGGATGATGCACCCTGTTCTTCCGCTTTTTTGTTCAGCATCTCATGCATGTCCATTGGCGATGTGCCGACCGCGCCGACAGAAACCGTACCGATGGCCTGACGGGATTGCGCCTGGTCAGCATTAATAGAGTCAGCCGCGAAAGCACCGAATGACAGGACAGACAGGACGCTCAGAGCCGCTACAGTTGATTTGATTTTCATGATTCTTACCTCGTCGAATTTTTTAGTGGGGTCTTGTTTCGTGACCCTCATCACAAAATCAAGTATACACTAATAACGGAAAAAATTAATACCAGACTAATGGTTTCTATTGTTATTACGTGTTAACCAGTCCTTTTTTTATAACCAAATTGCATAATATTGGGTGTTTTTTACACGTTTTTGTTGGTGATAGCTAATGAAATCATATGGATATCAACTTTTGATTTTTTGTGCGATTCTTTGATTTAACATTCACCATGTGAATGTTAATGAGTGGTAAAAAGCACTATTTGTCAAAGTGAAGGGCAGTAGAAAAGAGGGGAGAACGCAGCGGAAGCAGAACGATCCCCGCAGCGGCGCTACGGGGAGAGGGGATTAGAGTTCCTGTTCGAACAGAACCAGAATCGCTTCGTGGAGATCTTTCACGGAAAAACCGCTAGCCGGTGTGGTAAAGATGGTGTCATCGCCGGCGATAGTCCCGAGGATACCCTCCGTTTTACCCAGCGAGTCCAGCATGCGGGCAATCAGCTGTGCGGCGCCGGGGCTTGTGTGGATCACCACTACGGCGTCGTTATGATCGATATCCAGAACCAGATTTTTGAGCGGGCTGGAGGTGGTCGGCACGCCAAGTTCTGCTGGCAGGCAATAGACCATCTCCATCTTGGCGTTACGGGTACGCACCGCGCCAAATTTCGTTAACATGCGGGAGACTTTCGACTGATTGATATTATCGAAGCCTTGTTCCTGCAGCGCCTGAACAATTTCTCCCTGAGAACTGAATTTCTCTTCTTTAAGTAGCGCCTTAAACGCCTTAACTAATTCTTCTTGCTTAGACGAGCTTCGCATAAGTCACCCGGAATATGACGATAGAAACAACATTATTATGCATGTGGATGAATTTTTATGCAAATTATCTACTCAGCGCCAGGCTGAAATAATGTTATGAAAGGGAGTGATTTTATCAGATTTCGTTATCAGAAAACATGCCTGGGTCACGCCGCGCAAATAAGCTTAAAAGTAAATTAAATGTTATCAAAATGATGTTGTTTTGGTGGCGGGGCAGGGTGTATTGTAACCACCTCTTAATGCGTTGCCCTCTGTCGTCAGATAGTTTTCTGGTGAGAGATAAAGTCGCGTGACCTCAAATTCTTTAGCTACGAAAATTGTAATTATTTACTTGCTGAATTATGGTCGCCGCAACGGATTTACAGATACTTAAGTTAACCATAATAAGGAGTTTAGGATGAAAGTCGCAGTCCTCGGCGCTGCTGGTGGTATCGGCCAGGCGCTTGCCCTACTACTGAAAACCCAACTGCCTTCAGGCTCAGAACTCTCCCTGTACGATATTGCTCCGGTAACCCCAGGCGTGGCGGTTGACCTGAGCCACATCCCAACTGCTGTAAAAATCAAAGGGTTCTCCGGTGAAGATGCACGTCCTGCACTGCAGGGTGCCGACGTGGTGCTGATTTCTGCAGGCGTAGCGCGTAAGCCGGGCATGGATCGTTCAGACCTGTTCAATGTCAACGCGGGCATCGTGAAAAACCTGGTGCAGCAGATTGCTGAAGTGTGCCCGAAAGCGTGCATCGGTATCATCACTAACCCGGTGAACACCACCGTTGCTATCGCGGCAGAAGTGCTGAAGAAAGCAGGTGTTTACGACAAAAACAAACTGTTCGGCGTAACCACGCTGGATATCATCCGTTCCAACACCTTTGTTGCTGAGCTGAAAGGCAAACAGCCAACAGAAGTGGAAGTTCCGGTCATCGGCGGTCACTCTGGCGTTACCATCCTGCCTCTGCTGTCGCAGATCCCAGGCGTGAGCTTCACCGAGCAGGAAGTGGCTGACCTGACTAAACGCATCCAGAATGCGGGCACCGAAGTGGTGGAAGCGAAGGCGGGTGGCGGTTCTGCAACCCTGTCTATGGGCCAGGCGGCTGCACGTTTCGGTCTGTCACTGGTTCGCGCTCTGCAGGGCGAGAAAGGCGTTGTTGAATGCGCTTACGTTGAAGGCGATGGCGAACACGCTCGCTTCTTCTCTCAGCCGCTGCTGCTGGGTAAAAACGGTATCGAAGAGCGTAAATCCATTGGTAGCCTGAGCGCGTTTGAACAACACGCGATGGAAGGCATGCTGGATACGCTGAAGAAAGATATCACCCTGGGCGAAGAGTTCGTTAACAAGTAATACGAACCGTCTCCCGGTAAAAAAAACGGAGCTTATCGCTCCGTTTTTTTATGCCTGTCAGTTAGTGGCCGGGTATTCCTGAATCGTCACGTGCAGCGTCAGTTTCTTATCGTTGCGCATGACCTCAACAGGGATGATAGAACCCGGGCGAATTTCTGCCACCTGATCCATCGTCTCCAGCGCAGAGACCGCTGGCGTGCCGTTGACCGAAACAATCACATCGTTTACCTGAATCCCCGCGTTAGCCGCCGGACCACCCGGTGCCACCTCGTTAACCACGATGCCCTGAATCTGATCGATACCGCCGCCCTGGGTATGCATCGGTGCAATTTCGCGCCCGCCGATACCGATATAGCCGCGGATCACGCGTCCGTCGCGGATCAGTTTATCCATAATTTTGGTCGCCAGCTGGAACGGAATGGCAAAGCCGATCCCTTCCGGCGTCTCACCGTCGTTACTTTTATCGAACGAGAGGGTATTGATACCCATCAGCTCGCCCAGCGAGTTCACCAGCGCCCCGCCGGAGTTACCGTGGTTGATGGAGGCATCGGTTTGCAGGAAGTTCTGCCGCCCGGAGGGGTTCAGACCGATACGACCGGTCGCGCTAATTATCCCCTGGGTGATGGTCTGGCCCAGGTTGTAAGGGTTACCGATAGCCAGTACGACGTCACCAATATGCGGGGTACGTTTACGGTTGATCGGGATGACCGGCAAACCGCCCGTGGCATTAATTTTCAGCACGGCCAGGTCGGTCAGGCTGTCAGAACCAACGAGTAACGCCTCAAACACGCGGCCATCCTGCAGAGCGACGATGATCTGGTCGGCATCGTTAATCACGTGCTTGTTGGTAATAATGTAGCCGCGCTCGTCCATGATCACGCCGGAGCCGAGGGTACGGATCTCCAGCTGGTTGTGGGCTGAGCTATTCAGGCCGCGGTTATAGACGTTAACTACGGCGGGGGCGGCTCGGCGGACGGCCTGGTTATAGGTGGCCGGCGTTTCATCCGTGCTATCAAACTGGGGAGCAGACAGTTTATTGAACTGACGTAAAGACGGCAGCGCCAGCAGCAGCAGGCCAGCGACAATCAAACCGATGACAATAGAACGTAAGAGCTTTGAAAGCATGATGCGCGTTTCGTTAAAAAAGGAACGATTTGCAGCATAACATGAGTTATCCGGACATCACATGCAGCGGTGATGTCCGGATCGCAAATGCTTAGCGCAACAGAATATAGATGGACTCATTGCCACGCATGACCTGCAGGGCAACAACCGCCGGTTTGCTTTCCAGCACTTTGCGCAGTTCGGCAATAGACTGCACGCGATTGCGGTTTACACCGATGATCACGTCATCCTGATGCAATCCGGCCTGCGCGGCAGGGCTGCTCTTCTCGACGGTGTCGATGCTAATGCCTTTCGTACCGTCTTTCAGCTGACCGTCGCTCAACGTAGCCCCTTGCAGCGCCGGGGCAATAAGCTCCGCGCTGGCCGAGGAAGAGGTGCTCTTATCCAGCGTCACTTCAACGTCAAGCGGCTTACCGTCACGTATCAGGCCCAGCTTCACTTTGGCGCCTGGTTCGGTTGTGGCAATCCGCGAACGCAGTTCTGCAAAGCTGTTCAGCGGTTTGTCGTTCAGGCTGACGATCACATCCCCCGATTTCACGCCCGCTTTTGCGGAGCCGGAGTTTGGCAGCACTTCACTGACAAACGCCCCGCGCTGTACATTGATGTTGAACGCTTTTGCGATATCAGCGCTCATCTCCATACCTTTAATGCCCAGCAGCCCGCGTTTGATTTCACCGAACTGGATCAGCTGCTGCGCCAGGGTTTTGGCCATATTGCTGGGGATAGCAAAACCGATCCCGATGCTGCCGCCGCCTGGGGCCAGAATCGCCGTGTTAATCCCAATCAGCTCGCCGTTAAGGTTGAGCAATGCCCCTCCGGAGTTTCCACGGTTGATTGAGGCATCGGTCTGGATAAAGTTTTCCAGCCCCTCCAGATTCAGGCCGCTACGCCCCAGCGCGGAGACGATCCCGGAGGTGGCGGTTTGCCCTAAGCCAAAGGGGTTGCCCACGGCGACGGCAAAGTCGCCGACGCGCAGTTTGTCAGAATCCGCGATGGCAATCTGGGTCAGATTGCTGGGGTTTTGCACCTGCAGCAGCGCGATGTCGCTCTGGTCATCGCCGCCGATCAGTTTGGCATCAAATTCGCGGCCATCGTTCAGCTGGACGCTGATTTTATCGGCCTGGCTGATGACGTGATTGTTGGTCAGGATATAGCCTTTTGCCGCATCAATAATTACGCCAGAGCCCAGGCCTTCAAAAGGCTGCGCCTGCTGGTCGGGAGACTCATCGCCGAAATATTTTTTCAGTTCTTCAGGGACGCGTTGGCTTTGTACCGCGGTGCCCTCAACCTGAACGCTGACGACCGCAGGCAACACTTTTTCCAGCATGGGCGCGAGGCTTGGAATGGCCGCCTGGCCAGGCACCTGGGAAGGTATGGCGGCAAATACAGGGACGGACGCCGAGAGAGATAACCCGACACTTAACGCGATAGCGCTCAACAGCTGGTTTTTTTTCTTCATCGATGTTGACTCTCGTAACCTGGAATAAAGGAAAAACGGCCCCAAAAACACGTTGATGTTATTGAATTTTAAACCGCTGAACAATGAGGTGTTTAACTAAATGATAGCTGGGGTCATGAAGAAAGGACGGGCGCAATCGCTGCGCCCGTAAAATAAATTCAGGTTGTGCGATTAATCGCGTTTTACACCGCCGCGCAGCAGGCCGGACGCGCCATCGGAGTAGTCGCGAGGCATCTGAACGGGCGCCTGATCGTTACCGGCCTCAGAGTCAGCCAGACGGTTGCGGAATGGGTTAGTTTCAGCGGTCATTTCCGGCAGCAGGCTGCTGGAGCTTTTTGCCATATGTTGATACAGCTGACGATAGTCGGTCGCCATGTTGTCCAGCAGCTCGGCGCTGCGGGCAAAATGGCTGACCAGCTCTTCACGATACTCTTCCAGCTCGGCTTTGTTCTTTTCCAGTTCGTATTGCAGTGACTGCTGCTGACGCAATTTGCGATTACCGAAACGCATGGCCACAGCACCGATGACGATGCCGACGACTAAACCGATTAGCGCATATTCCCAGGTCATGAACTTCTCCCGTTGTCTTGTTGTTCCGTAGGGTGTTGGCTCGGCTCCTGCCTGTGCCTGATAATGCCACTATAACCGCTATTTCTGCAGAAGTGGAATCCTGACGTATCATCGCGTAGTGTAGAACGGCCTTTTTTTCATCAGTCACGTCTGCTGATGAGCGTTAATTGAAGGAATAACAATAAGATTATGCAAAACCTGTCCCCTGCATCGCGATATCAACTGGCCCTTAACGAGGGCACTCATCAGCCTGACGACGTTCAACGTGAGGCGGTAAACCGTCTGGAGATGATTTACCAGGAGCTCACGGCAAAACCCGCTGAAACCGAACAGAATGGCGGGCTAAAGGCGGCGTTTGGGCGGTTGCTCGGTAAAAAAGCGCCACAGGCTCACGCGCCGGCGCGCGGTTTATACATGTGGGGCGGGGTCGGTCGCGGAAAAACCTGGCTGATGGACATGTTCTACCAGAGCCTGCCAGGTACACGTAAACAGCGTCTGCACTTCCACCGCTTTATGCTGCGGGTGCATGAAGAGCTGACTGCGCTGCAGGGTAAAAGCGATCCGCTGGAGATTGTGGCCGACCGGTTCAAGGCGGAAACGGACGTACTCTGCTTCGATGAGTTTTTTGTGTCTGACATCACCGATGCCATGCTGTTAGGCGGCCTGATGAAGGCGCTATTTGCCCGCGGGATTACGCTGGTGGCCACGTCGAATATCCCGCCGGACGATCTGTACCGCAACGGCCTGCAGCGAGCACGCTTCCTGCCCGCCATTGACGCTATCAAACAGCATTGTGACATTATGAACGTCGATGCCGGTGTCGATTATCGTCTGCGCACGCTGACCCAGGCGCACCTGTGGCTTTCGCCGCTAAATGCCGATACCACCCGCGAGATGGATAAACTTTGGCTGGCGCTGGCGGGAGCAAAGCGCGAGCACGCCCCGGAACTCGAGATTAACCATCGCCCGCTCCCCACCCTTGGCGTCGAAAACCAAACGCTGGCGGTCTCCTTTACGACGCTTTGCGTGGATGCCCGTAGCCAGCACGACTACATTGCGCTTTCACGTCTGTTCCACACCGTGATGGTGCTGGATGTGCCGGTGATGAC
This sequence comes from Enterobacter sp. Taxon_8, assembly GCF_058354585.1. Taxonomy (NCBI): domain Bacteria; kingdom Pseudomonadati; phylum Pseudomonadota; class Gammaproteobacteria; order Enterobacterales; family Enterobacteriaceae; genus Enterobacter; species Enterobacter sp. Taxon_8. The sequence continues at coordinate 492,612 of NZ_CM177989.1, forward strand.
GCGGCTGATGGAGAGCGAGGCGCGACGCTTCATTGCGCTGGTGGACGAGTTTTATGAGCGCCACGTCAAGCTGGTGGTCAGCGCCGAGGTACCTTTATATGAGATTTACCAGGGAGAGCGACTGAAGTTTGAGTTCCAGCGCTGCCTGTCTCGCCTGCAGGAGATGCAGAGCGAGGAGTACCTGAAGCTGGAGCATATGCCTTAATAAATACCACCCTCTCCCTGAGAAGGGAGCCTTGTAGGCCGGGTAAGGCGCAGCCGCCACCCGGCATTTTCCGTGGCCCCGAAAAACCCATTCCAAATCACATTTAAGGGTCGATCTTTGACCTCAACTTCTCTATAATCTTGCGACCCCACGTTACGAGAAGGTTTTTTTCCCGAAACTTTCTATGTGTCGGCATGTGCTATTCGAAGGGGTAGGTTTGCCGGACTTTGTCGTGTGAACCTCAACTGACTAAACGTTTGGGTGTTCACCAACGTGTAACTTATTATTTGGGTAAGCTTTTAATGAAAACTTTTACAGCTAAACCAGAAACCGTACAGCGCGACTGGTATGTTGTTGACGCGACCGGTAAAACTCTGGGCCGTCTGGCTACTGAACTGGCTCGTCGCCTGCGCGGTAAGCATAAAGCGGAATACACTCCGCACGTTGATACCGGTGATTACATCATCGTTCTGAACGCTGATAAAGTTGCTGTAACCGGCAACAAGCGTACTGACAAAATGTACTACCACCACACCGGCCACATCGGTGGTATCAAAGAAGCGACCTTTGAAGAGATGATTGCCCGCCGTCCTGAGCGTGTGATTGAAATCGCGGTTAAAGGCATGCTGCCAAAAGGCCCGCTGGGTCGTGCTATGTTCCGTAAACTGAAAGTTTACGCAGGCAACGAGCACAACCACGCGGCACAGCAACCGCAAGTTCTTGACATCTAATCGGGATTATAGGCAATGGCTGAAAATCAATACTACGGCACTGGTCGCCGCAAAAGTTCCGCAGCTCGCGTTTTCATCAAACCGGGCAGTGGTAAAATCGTAATCAACCAGCGTTCTCTGGAACAATACTTCGGTCGCGAAACTGCCCGCATGGTAGTTCGCCAGCCGCTGGAACTGGTTGACATGGTAGAAAAACTGGATCTGTACATCACCGTTAAAGGTGGTGGTATCTCCGGTCAGGCAGGTGCGATCCGTCACGGTATCACCCGCGCTCTGATGGAGTACGACGAATCCCTGCGTTCTGAACTGCGTAAAGCTGGCTTCGTTACTCGTGACGCGCGTCAGGTTGAACGTAAGAAAGTGGGTCTGCGTAAAGCACGTCGTCGTCCACAGTTCTCCAAACGTTAATCCATTCTGCTTACGCAGAACGATTGGCGAAAAACCCGCTTCGGCGGGTTTTTTTATGGATAATGCGCAGGTTATCCACAATATCCATGCATATATCTTCTCTTTTTCCACATTTCCAGAATCCCCTCACCACAAAGCCATCAAAATCTGGTAAACTATCATCCAATTTTCTGCCCAAATATCGGTGAATACTCGATTTTTGTTCGATTCTTGAACAATGTGTTTTCTCTGGGATGGGCGATACAACATCTGGCTGGCCCCTGTTGGGCTGGTAGCAGTAAAAATTCTGAATATACCTGGAGGTTTTCATGGCTGTCGCTGCCAACAAACGTTCGGTAATGACGCTGTTTTCTGGTCCTACTGACATTTATAGCCATCAGGTTCGTATCGTGCTGGCCGAGAAGGGTGTCAGTTTTGAGATCGAGCATGTGGAAAAGGATAACCCGCCTCAGGATCTGATCGATCTCAACCCGAGCCAAAGCGTACCGACGCTGGTGGATCGCGAGCTGACCCTGTGGGAATCCCGTATCATTATGGAATATCTGGATGAGCGTTTCCCGCATCCGCCGCTGATGCCTGTTTACCCTGTCGCGCGTGGTGAAAGCCGCCTGTACATGCAGCGTATCGAAAAAGACTGGTACTCGCTGATGAACGTGATTACCAGCGGTTCCGCTTCTGAAGCTGACGCTGCGCGTAAGCAACTGCGTGAAGAGCTGCTGGCAATCGCCCCGGTGTTTGGTCAGAAACCGTTCTTCCTGAGCGATGAGTTCAGCCTGGTGGATTGCTACCTGGCACCGCTGCTGTGGCGTCTGCCGACCCTGGGCGTAGAGTTCAGCGGTCCTGGCGCGAAAGAGCTGAAGGGCTACATGACTCGCGTCTTTGAGCGCGACTCTTTCCTGGCATCCTTAACTGAACCGGAACGTGAAATGCGTCTCGGCCGAGGCTAATGACTGTGGAAATGTCACAACTTACCCCACGCCGTCCTTATCTGCTGCGCGCCTTCTATGAATGGCTGCTGGATAACCAGCTCACGCCGCACCTGGTTGTGGATGTGACGTTGCCGGGCGTGCTGGTTCCAATGGAATACGCACGTGACGGGCAGATCGTACTGAACATCGCCCCGCGCGCGGTGGGTAACCTGGAGCTGGCGAACGATGAAGTGCGCTTCAACGCGCGTTTCGGCGGCGTGCCGCGTCAGGTTTCCGTTCCGCTGGCCGCTGTGCTGGCCATCTACGCGCGTGAAAACGGTGCGGGAACTATGTTCGAGCCGGAAGCGGCGTATGATGAAGAGGTTGCCAGCCTGAATGATGACAACGCATCCGATGAGCGCGAAAGCGACACGGTGATGTCACTTATCGATGGTGATAAACCCGATCATCACGATGACAATGACCCTGATGACGATCCGCCTCCGCGCGGTGGTCGTCCGGCACTTCGCGTCGTGAAATAAAAAAACAGGCCCAATCGGGCCTGTTTTTTTACACTTCCAGGTAGTTCAGTATACCGTCAGCCGCCTTGCGGCCTTCGGCAATCGCCGTCACCACCAGGTCTGAACCGCGAACGATATCGCCACCGGCGAAGATTTTCGGGTTGCTGGTCTGGAATGCGTTGTCGCTGCCTTCTGGCGCAATCACGCGGCCCTGCGAATCCAACTCAACGCTGTGCTTCGCCAGCCACTCCATGCTGTGAGGGCGGAAACCAAACGCCATCACCACGGCATCGGCCGGGATCACGTGTTCAGAACCGGCGACGATCTCGGCGCGACGACGGCCTTTCGCATCCGGTGCGCCCATCTCGGTACGCGCCATCTTCACGCCGCTCACTTTGCCGTTGGCATTCACTTCAATACCCAGAGGCTGGATGTTGAACTGGAACTCCACGCCCTCTTCACGCGCGTTTTTCACTTCGCGCTTAGAGCCCGGCATGTTCTCTTCGTCACGACGGTAGGCGCAGATCACGTGTGCCGCATTCTGACGAATGGAGGTACGCACGCAGTCCATCGCGGTATCACCGCCGCCCAGCACCACCACGCGTTTGCCTTCCATGCTGACGAACGGCTCATCGGCGGTTTCGCCGTAGCCCATGATCTGCTTGGTGTTGGCAATCAGGAACGGCAGCGCGTCGTACACGCCTGGCGCGTCTTCGTTTTCCAGACCGCCGCGCATGGACTGATAGGTGCCCACGCCCAGGAATACGGCGTCGTAATCCTTCAGCAGGTCGTCGAGCTGCACGTCGCGGCCCACTTCCACGTTCAGTTTGAACTCAATGCCCATGCCGGTGAAGATTTCCCGGCGACGGGTCATGACCTCTTTTTCCAGCTTGAAGGCCGGGATACCGAAGGTCAGCAGACCGCCGATTTCCGGATGACGGTCAAAGACCACCGCCTTCACGCCGTTGCGGGTCAGTACGTCCGCACAGGCCAGGCCCGCCGGGCCCGCGCCGATGATCGCCACGCGCTTGTCGGTTTGCTTCACGCCGGTCATGTCCGGACGCCAGCCCATCTCGAACGCTTTATCGTTGATATAACGCTCAATGTTGCCGATGGTCACCGCACCGAACTCGTCGTTCAACGTACAGGAGCCTTCGCACAGACGGTCCTGAGGACACACGCGGCCGCACACTTCCGGCAGGGTATTGGTCTGGTGAGACAGCTCGGCGGCTTCAAAAATACGTCCTTCGTTGGCCAGCTTCAGCCAGTTAGGGATGTAGTTGTGTACCGGACATTTCCATTCGCAGTAAGGGTTACCGCAGGACAGGCAGCGGTCTGCCTGTGCTTTGGCCTGGCCTTCTGAAAACGGCTCGTAGATTTCAACAAATTCAATTTTGCGGATCTTCAGCGGTTTCTTTGGCGGATCAACACGCTGCAGGTCGATAAACTGGTATACGTTCTGGCTCATCTGAATTCCTTACTGCGCCTGCACGCGCAGCTCTGCTGCGCTACGACTACGGTGACCCAACAGGGCTTTAACATCGCTGGACTTCGGCTTAACCAGCGCGAATTTCGCAGAGAACGCCGGCCAGTTCGCCAGGATCTCTTCGCCGCGCGAAGAACCGGTATGCTGCACGTGTTCGGTAATTAAACCGCGCAGGTGTTCTTCGTGAATGGCCAGCGTGTCAACGTCCAGCACTTCCACCAGCTCCGGGTTCACGCGTTTGCGGAACTCGCCGTCTTCGTCCAGGACGTACGCAAAACCGCCCGTCATGCCCGCGCCGAAGTTCACGCCGGTTTTACCCAGAACGCAAACAATCCCGCCCGTCATGTATTCACAACCGTTATCGCCAATGCCTTCCACCACGGTGATGGCACCGGAGTTACGCACCGCAAAACGCTCGCCCGCACGGCCTGCTGCAAACAGACGACCGCCGGTCGCGCCGTACAGGCAGGTGTTACCGATGATGCTGGCCTCATGGCTGCGGAAGGCTGAGCCGACCGGAGGACGCACCGCCAGCAGACCGCCCGCCATGCCTTTACCGACGTAGTCGTTGGCATCGCCGGTCAGGTACAGCTCAACACCACCTGCGTTCCACACGCCGAAGCTCTGACCCGCGGTACCGCTGAAGTGCGCGGTAATCGGATCCGACGCCAGCCCCTGGTCACCGTGCGTCTGCGCGATGTAGCCGGAGAGCGATGCACCCACGGAACGGTCGGTGTTACGGATATCAAACCAGAACGTTTTGCTCTGCTTGTCGTCCACGTACGGCTTCGCCTGCTGCAGCAGCTGTGCGTTCAGCACGCCGTTATCAAACGGAGGGTTGTTCTCGGTGCAGTAGACCGCTTTGCCAGGATGCGGCTGCGCGGTTTCCAGCAGCTTAGACAGCTCCAGCTTTTGCTGCTTGGCGGTGAAGCCTTCCAGCTCTTTCAGCAGGTCGGTACGGCCAATCAGGTCCACCAGACGTTTCACGCCCAGCTGCGCCATCAGCTCGCGGGTTTCACGGGCGATGAACTCAAAGTAGTTTGTCACTTTGAACGGCAGGCCGTGATAGTGGTTCTTACGCAGCTTCTCGTCCTGGGTTGCAACGCCGGTTGCGCAGTTGTTCAGGTGGCAAATACGCAGGTATTTACAGCCCAGCGCGACCATTGGACCCGTACCGAAACCGAAGCTTTCCGCACCGAGGATCGCCGCCTTGATGATGTCGAGGCCAGTTTTCAGACCGCCATCCACCTGCAGACGGATCTTATGACGCAGACCGTTAGCCACCAGCGCCTGCTGGGTTTCCACCAGGCCAAGCTCCCACGGACAGCCCGCATATTTCACGGAGGAGAGCGGGCTTGCGCCGGTACCGCCGTCATAACCGGCAATGGTGATGAGATCCGCATAGGCCTTCGCCACGCCGGTCGCGATGGTGCCAACGCCCGGTTCGGAAACCAGCTTCACGGAGATCATCGCCTTCGGGTTGACCTGTTTCAGGTCGAAAATAAGCTGCGCCAGGTCCTCGATAGAGTAGATATCGTGGTGCGGCGGCGGGGAGATCAGCGTCACGCCCGGCACGGAATAGCGCAGTTTGGCGATGTACGGGGTGACTTTATCACCCGGCAGCTGACCGCCTTCGCCCGGTTTAGCACCCTGAGCAACTTTAATCTGAATCACGTCGGCGTTGACCAGGTACGCAGGCGTTACGCCAAAGCGACCGGATGCCACCTGCTTGATACGGGACACTTTGTTGGTGCCGTAACGCGCAGGGTCTTCACCGCCTTCGCCGGAGTTGGAGTTGCCGCCGATGCTGTTCATGGCTTCAGCCAGCGCTTCGTGGGCTTCCGGGCTCAGCGCGCCGATGGACATCGCCGCGGTATCGAAGCGTTTGAACAGTTCCGATGCCGGTTCAACTTCGTCAATGCTGACCGCTTCATCGCCCGGATTGAGGGCAATAAGGTCGCGCAGCGTCGCCGCCGGACGGTTATTCACCAGCTCAGCGTACTGCTGATAATCGCTGTATTCACCGCTCTGAACCGCCTGCTGCAGCGTGCGCACCACGTCCGGGTTATAGGCGTGGTATTCGCCACCGTGAACGTATTTCAGCAGACCGCCCTGATCCAGCGGCTTACGTGCCAGCCAGGCGCGCTTGGACAGGTTCACCAGATCCTGCTGGAAGTCCGCAAAACCGGCGCCGCCGATGCGGCTGACCACGCCCTGGAAGCAGAGGTTGGCAACCTCGTCATGCAGGCCGACCGCTTCAAACAGCTTAGAACAGCGGTAGGAGGCAATGGTCGAGATGCCCATTTTGGACATGATCTTGTACAGACCTTTGTTGATGCCGTTACGGTAGTTCAGCATCACCGCGCGGTAATCTTTGTCGATCGCGCGGGTATCCACCAGACGGGCCAGCGTTTCGTAGGCCAGGTACGGGTAGATCGCCGTCGCGCCGAAGCCCAACAGCACGGCAAAGTGATGCGGGTCGCGGGCGCTTGCGGTTTCAACAATGATGTTCGCGTCGCAGCGCAGGCTCTTATCGACCAAACGCGTCTGGATAGCGCCGACCGCCATCGGGGCAGGTACAGGCAGACGGTTTTTCGCGATATTACGGTCGGACAACACCAGCAGCACGGTGCCGTTACGCACCATCTGTTCGGCTTTGTCACACAGCGCATTCACCGTCTCTTCAAGGCTCGCTTCGTTCACGTCGAAGGTAATGTCGAGCGTGTCGGCGCGGTAGTGCTCCTCTTTCATGGTGGTGAGCTGTTTGAAATCTGAATACAGCAGGATCGGCGATTTAAAGGTCAGACGATGCGCCTGGCCTTCGGCCTCGCAGAAGACGTTCATCTCACGACCGATGCTGGTGGCCAGCGACATCACGTGTGCTTCACGCAGCGGATCGATTGGCGGGTTGGTCACCTGCGCGAACTGCTGGCGGAAGTAGTCGTAAATGATGCGCGGCTGGCTGGAGAGCACGGCAAACGGGGTATCGTCACCCATCGAGCCGACCGCTTCCTGGCCGTTTTCACCGAGCACGCGGATGACAGAGTCCAGCTCTTCCGCGCTGTAGTTAAACTGCTTCTGGTAGCTCGCGAGAGTATCGTCGTCCAGCTCGCGGCTGCCCACTTCTTCGTCCGTGAGATCTTCGAACGGCACCAGGCGACGCACGTTCTTCTCCATCCACTCTTTGTACGGGTGGCGGCTCTTCAGATCGTTGTCGGTTTCGGCGGAGTGCAGGATGCGCCCACCGCGGGTGTCGATAACCATCAGCTCGCCCGGACCAACGCGGCCTTTCTCGACCACTTCGTCAGGCTGGTAATCCCAGATGCCGACTTCAGAGGCGCAGGTGATGAGCTTGTCTTTGGTGATAACGTAGCGCGCCGGACGCAGACCGTTACGGTCCAGGTTACAGGCAGCAAAACGGCCGTCGGACATAACGATGCCCGCTGGGCCGTCCCACGGCTCCATGTGCATGGAGTTGAAGTCGAAGAACGCGCGCAGCTCAGGATCCATATCCGGGTTGTTCTGCCAGGCCGGCGGCACGAGCAGACGCATGGCGCGCACGATATCCATCCCGCCCGCCAGCAGAAGTTCCAGCATATTATCCATCGAGCTGGAGTCCGAGCCGGTTTCGTTCACGAACGGCGCGGCATCGTGCAGATCGGGGATCAGTGGCGTCTGGAACTTATAGGTACGGGCGCGGGCCCACTGGCGGTTACCGGTGATGGTGTTGATCTCGCCGTTGTGCGCCAGGTAGCGGAACGGCTGAGCCAGCGGCCAGCGTGGAACGGTGTTGGTGGAGAAGCGCTGGTGGAACAGGCAAATGGCCGATTCCAGACGCAGGTCCGCCAGGTCCAGGTAGAAGCGCGGCAGGTCAGCCGGCATACACAGACCTTTATAGATATTCACCAGGTTAGAGAGGCTACAGACGTAGAACTCTTTATCGTCCTGGAGACGTTTTTCAATGCGGCGGCGGGCGATAAACAGACGGCGTTCCATATCACGTGGACGCCAGCCCGCAGGCGCGTTGACGAAAATCTGTTCAATACGAGGCAGCGAGGAGAGGGCGATTTCACCGAGCACCCCTTCGTTGGTTGGCACATCGCGCCAGCCGACAATCGACAGGGTTTCACGCTGAAGTTCTTCTTCGACGATGCGGCGTGAAGCGGCAGCCTTTTCAGGATCCTGATTCAGGAACAGCATGCCGACAGCGTAGTTTTTGGCTAAACGCCAGCCGCGCTCTTCCGCCACGATGCGGAAGAAACGATCCGGTTTTTGCAGCAGCAGGCCGCAACCGTCGCCGGTTTTACCATCGGCAAGGATGGCGCCACGGTGCTGCATACGGGCCAGTGCGTGAATAGCAGTACGCACTACCTTGTGGCTAGGTTCGCCTTCTATGTGGGCGATCAGGCCGAAACCACAGTTATCCTTCTCAAGGGATTTATCGTACAACATATCAGTGAACCTCCCCAGGCTCGTCGGGCTCCCACTGAACTTTACCGTGGCGCACAGGCACAGAAAGAGCATGGCGACGGGGTTTGCGTTTCATACGCGGACCTCGCATTCGCCCTCTTTTTCATCCTTTCGCGCAGGTAAACAAGTTTGAGGACTTGCTTCAGAGGGAATCTCAATTACTGCATAAATATGATGAGCAGGCCGCTCATCCAGAAAGCTTCCAGCGGATTTCCAACTTATCGGGAATTGGTACACAGGTCAAATGGCAATCTTATTTATACAAAAATGTGCTAAAGAGAGTCTATGTAATTGTATTTTAAGTGTATTTAACTATTTTTACATTGATTGAATGACCTGAGAGCGAGCAGCGGAGTGTGATCTGACTCACTATATGAAAGCGGTATTATCAATGTAGCGTGCTGAATAGCGGTTTTATAGCAGAACAATAATCTGGCAATGGATGCAAACCCGCATAAACCCACTGTTTTTCAGTGGTGGCGCTATAAATGAAAAAAACAATCAGAACATAAGGAAAAGTAATCACAGGCGGCGTGAATGAAATTGCAGTAATCGTGAGTATTTATTCATATGGATAAAGGCCGTCCAGGGCGATTGATCCAGGTCATCGCCGACAGAGGCTAAAAGTGGCAGGCTTGTCCCCTTTCTCCGGGACGGTCTATCAGATTATGCAGTTACAGAAATTAGTCAATATGTTTGGTGGGGATCTTTTGCAGCGGTACGGGCAAAAGGTTCATAAGCTGACGCTGCACGGCGGGTTTAGCTGCCCGAATCGCGATGGCACCATCGGGCGCGGCGGCTGCACCTTCTGTAACGTTGCGTCCTTTGCTGACGAGGCCCAGCGGCATAAATCTATCGCTGAACAGCTTGCCCATCAGGCCAGCCTGGTGAACCGCGCGAAGCAATATCTGGCCTATTTCCAGGCCTACACCAGCACGTGGGCGGAGGTGCAGGTATTGCGTTCGATGTATCAGCAGGCCGTCAGCCAGGCCAGTATTGTTGGGCTTTGCGTGGGCACACGCCCGGACTGCGTACCGGACGCGGTGCTGGACCTGCTCAGCGAGTACAAAGAACAAGGCTACGAGATCTGGCTGGAGCTGGGCTTGCAGACCGCGCACGACAAAACGCTGCACCGTATTAACCGTGGCCATGATTTCGCCTGCTACCAGCGCACCACGCGCCTGGCCCGCGAGCGCGGGCTGAAGGTCTGCTCGCATCTGATTGTTGGGTTACCCGGCGAGGGTCAACAGCACGGTCTTGAAACGCTGGAAAAGGTGGTTGAAACCGGCGTGGACGGCATTAAGCTGCACCCGCTGCATATCGTGAAGGGCAGTATTATGGCGAAAGCCTGGGAGGCCGGGCGGTTAAGCGGTATTGAGCTTGAAGACTATACGGTGACGGCGGGGGAGATGATTCGCCATACGCCGCCGGATATTGTCTACCATCGCATCTCGGCCAGTGCCCGCCGTCCAACGCTTCTGGCACCGCTATGGTGTGAAAACCGCTGGACGGGGATGGTGGAAATTGACCGCTATCTGCAGGAGAACGGCGTACAGGGTTCGGCGCTGGGCCGCCCCTGGATTCCGCGTCTAGCGGCGACGGCCGCCTAGCAAACTCCCCAGCATGCCGCGCACGATTTGATTGGTGACCTGTCGGGCTGCGCTTTTCGCCATGGTCTGCACCACGCCGTCGCGCTTGCCGCCGCGCGGCCCGGTGCTGCCGAAAAGAATGTCTTTGAGCCCACCGAGAATGCCGTCATCGACGGCGACAGATTGCCCTTTAGCGGCAGGCGCAGCCTGCGATTCTGTTGTCGCCTGGACCCCTTTTTGCAGCATCTCGAACGCGGACTCGCGATCCTCCTCGTCTTCGTATTTCCCGTAAACCGGAGAGTGGTTAATCAGGCCGTTGCGCTCATCGTCGGTCACCGGCCCCATACGCGAGCAAGGCGCGATCACCATGGTGCGTTCTACCACAGACGGGCTGCCCTTCGCATCCAGGAACGAGATCAGCGCTTCACCGGTGCCTAGCGCCTGAATCGCCGCTTCGGTATCAAAGGCAGGATTGGCGCGCATGGTTTGCGCGGCGGCTTTCACCGCTTTCTGATCTTTTGGCGTAAAGGCGCGCAGGGCATGCTGCACGCGGTTGCCGAGCTGCCCGAGCACGTTGTCGGGGATATCCGACGGGTTTTGCGAGACAAACCAGACGCCGACTCCTTTGGAGCGGATCAGGCGGATAACCTGTTCGATCTTATCCAGCAATACCTGCGGCGCGTCGTTAAACAGCAGATGCGCTTCGTCAAAGAAGAACACCAGCTTCGGTTTTTCCAGATCGCCCGCTTCCGGTAATTGTTCATAGAGCTCGGAGAGCATCCACAGCAGGCTAGCGGCGTAGAGTTTCGGCATCTGGTAGAGCTTCTCTGAGCTCAGGATGTTAATAATGCCTTTGCCGCTGCTGTCGGTGCGCATCCAGTCCTTGATATCCAGCATCGGCTCGCCGAAGAAGTGTTCGGCCCCCTGCTGCTCAAGCGTCAGTAGACCGCGCTGAATAGCGCCCACCGAGGCGCTGCTGATATTGCCGTACTGGTTCTGGAAGGATTTGGCGTTATCGCCGATGTATTGCGTAATGGCGCGTAGATCTTTGAAATCAAGCAGCAGCAGTCCCTGATCGTCGGCAATGCGGAAGATAATATTCAGCACGCCGGACTGCACGTCGTTGAGGTTAAGCAGACGGGCCAGCAGCAGCGGGCCAAGATCGGAGACGGTGGCGCGCACCGGGTGGCCTTTCTCACCAAAGATATCCCACACCACCACCGGGTTACCGTGCGGGGTCCAGTCCGTGATGCCAATATTTTTCAGCCGCTCGAGCAGTTTTTCAGATGCCGTCCCATCCTGAGCCACACCGGTTAAATCGCCTTTCACGTCAGCCATAAAGACCGGTACGCCAATCTCTGAAAGCGACTCCGCCAGCTTTTGCAGGGTGACGGTTTTCCCCGTCCCGGTCGCTCCGGTGATCAGACCGTGGCGGTTCGCCATCGCGGGCAGTAAATACAGCTCTTTTTCCAGCGTCCTGGCAATTAACAATGGTGTACTCATGATGCGCTTCCTCTCTTAGTCCTGGGTGGAGTATAGGCAACCTGGCCGCAATTTGGTTGAGTAAATTCCTGACTTTGCGGCGCATTATCCAGCGCGGACTATGCTTTTGCATACGGTTCACAAAATAGTGGGAAACGATGTCCAGATTCTTCTTTAACGATCGCAAACAGCTGGTCAACGATGCCATTGAAGGCATACTGCTTTCTGCGCCACACGCTAATCTCGTCAAGCTTGATATCGATCCGGCCATCAGGATCGTCGCACGCGGCGACTGGGACAAAAGCCGCGTGGCGGTGATCTCCGGCGGCGGCTCAGGCCACGAACCCGCGCACGCCGGGTTTGTCGGCAAAGGGATGCTGACGGCGGCAGTGTGTGGCGATCTTTTTGCTTCGCCGAGCGTGGATGCTGTGCTGAATGCCATTGTGGCGGTCACGGGCGACCGGGGCTGTCTGCTGATCGTAAAAAACTACACCGGCGATCGCCTGAACTTTGGTCTGGCGGCGGAAAAGGCTAAACGTTACGGTCTTAAGGTGGAGATGGCGATCGTGGCGGACGATATCGCGCTGCCGGATAACAAGCAGCCGCGCGGTATTGCCGGAACGGCACTGGTGCACAAGATTGCGGGCTATGCGGCGGAGCAGGGGAAATCGCTGAGCGAGGTGCGGGATATTGCGCAACAGGCCTGCGATAACCTCTGGAGCCTGGGCGTGGCGATGCAAACGTGCAACCTGCCGGGCAGCGACGATGAAGAGGGGCGGATTAAACAAGGCCATGTCGAGCTGGGCCTGGGCATTCACGGCGAGCCCGGGGCTTCCGTGGTGGATACGCAAAACAGCAAAGCCATTATTGACACCCTGGTGACGCCGTTACGCGCGCAGGCGGGCGAGGGGCGTTTTGCGGTATTGATTAACAATCTTGGCGGCGTATCGGCGCTGGAGATGGCGCTGCTGACCAAAGAGCTGGCGCACTCGGCGCTGAAAGAGAACATCGCGTACTTGATTGGCCCAGCGCCGCTGGTCAGCGCGCTGGATATGAAAGGCTTTTCGCTGACGCTGCTGAAGCTCACTGATTTCTTCGAAAAGGCGATTCACGCTGATGTCGAGACGCTGGGCTGGCAGAAGCCCGTGGCGTTTGCGCCACTGCGTACCGTTGAGCACAGCGCCATTCATGATCGAGTGGAATATACCTCATCGGACAATCCGCAGGTGGGAGCGTGTGTCTTCTCAGTGACAAAAACGCTGATCCAGCTGGAAAACCGCCTGAACGCGCTGGATGCGAAAGTGGGTGATGGCGATACCGGCTCCACCTTTGCGCAAGGGGCGCGGGATATTGCGCAGCGACTGGAGGGGAACACGCTCCCGCTTAATGATGTGTCTAAGCTGCTGCTGCTGGTTGGCGAGCGGCTGGCGACGGTGATGGGCGGGTCGAGCGGGGTGCTGATGTCGATCTTCTTCACCGCGGCCGGGCAAAAGCTTCACGATGGTCAGACGCTCCCTGAGGCCTTGCTCAGCGGACTGGCGCAGATGAAGCAGTACGGTGGGGCAGATCTCGGCGATCGCACGCTGATCGACGCGCTGCAACCGGCGCTGGAGGCGTTGCTGAAGGGAGATATCGAGGCAGCGGCGAAGGCAGCACAGCACGGTGCCGAAGCAACGGCGAAAATGGCGAAAGCCGGCGCGGGACGCTCGTCGTATGTCAATAAAGAGAACCTGGATGGGGTAATGGATCCGGGAGCGGTCGCGGTAGCGGAAGTATTTAACGTATTGGCGCAGCAGTGAAAGTAGGCCGGGTAAGGCGAAGCCGCCACCCGGCAAACTCACATCAGAAATCCGCTTTCAGCACCACGCGGTAGCGGGCTTTACCGTCGCGCACGTGCTGGATCGCTTCGTTGATTTTCGACATTGGATACAGTTCGGTGGTCGGCGCCACTTTGGTGCGTCCGGCGAATTTCATCAGTTTGCGCAGCTCGTACGGCGTACCGGTAGCAGAACCGGATATGCTGCGATCCCCACCGATCAGGGTAAACGCCGGAACCGGCAGCGGCTTCATCACCGCACCCACGGTGTGGAAGTTACCGCCGTAGGCCAGCGCTTCAAAGTACGGCTGCCAGTCGAGATCCACGTTAACGGTGTTGATGATCAGATCAAACTGGCCCGCCAGCGCGTTCAGCGCCTGCGGATCGCGGCTATTCACCACTTTATCAGCCCCCATCGCCAGTACTTCTTTCTCTTTCGCCGGGTTCGAGCTGAACGCCGTGACTTCACAGCCCATCGCGTGCAGCAGCTTGATGGCGATATGACCCAGTCCGCCAATACCGATGACGCCCACGCGGCTGGTGGCGGTGATATGGTGCATCAGCAGGGGCTTGAAGACGGTGATACCGCCGCACAGCAGCGGACCGGCGGATTCGATATCAATGCTCTCCGGCAGCGGGATCACCCATTGCCAGTCGGCGCGCAGCTTATCGGCAAAACCGCCTTTGTTCAGGATGGTAGGAACGGCGCCTTCGAGGCAGTTGATCTGATTTCCGCTGATACAGGCGTCGCAGTGACCACAGCTGCGTGCCGTCCAGCCAATGCCCACGCGCTGGCCCACTTTCAGCCCTTTGTCCTGCGCGGCGCTACCGAGCGCCACGACGCGGCCAATGACTTCGTGTCCGGCAACCAGCGGATAGCTGGAGAAGCCCCATTCGTTGTCGATCATCGAGAGATCCGAGTGGCAGATCCCGCAGTAATCAACCTGTACTTCGACGTCTTCTGCTTTTAGTTCGCCCGCATCGTACTCGTACAGCTCAAGTTCTGCACCCGCCTGCGGTGCGGCGTAGCTTTTTATCTTCGACATCGTGTTTCCCCCGTTGTGGTGTGAACTGAGAGTGTAGAGCATTCAGTTTACAGTCGCTTAACAGAAGAGGGCAGGAACGAAAGTTACAGACTTTTCAGCATCCTGACTTCGCAGTCAACGTGACCGGTACAGCCCAGCGGTGCATCGATATGCTCAAAGCCCAGATGTTCATACAGGCCGATGGCCTCTTTGAGGAACGCGGTCGTTTCAAGGTAGCAGCGGGTGAAGCCCTGCTTGCGCGCATGATCCAGAGCAATCAGCGCCAGCTTTTTCGCCAGTCCTTGCCCGCGCGCCGTTGGGAGGAAATACATTTTCTGCAGTTCGCAGATATCCGGCTCGCTGCAGCTGAGGGGCGCCACGCCGCCGCCTCCGACAACCTGGCCGTTCTGCTCGATTACCCAGTAGGCGTGCCCTGGCTGGCTGTAGAGCTGGTAAAGCGCGTCCAGGTTCGGGTCGGCAACCGTGTAGCCTTTGTCAGCCGTCAGGCCATATTCGGCAGAAACGGTGCGGATAACGGCGGCGATAGCCGGGTTATCCTGCTCAGCGATCCGGCGCATCGTCGTCGCGACGGGGGTAATCACGCTCATAGCATTACTCATTACAAAAATTGACACATAACTGCTGTTAATAGCACCGCAGAAAGGGGAGTGCAAGCGAGGAGTTTTCAGGAAGGATACCCCTTACGCTCTGAAGCGTAAGGGGTAAAAGCATTACAGGGCAGCGATAACCGCCTGCTGCTCAATCAGCTTGGTCTTCGCATCGGCGAAGGCAACCAGACGCTCACGCTCTTTCGCGATGACCGCTTCCGGCGCGCGGGCGACAAAGCCTTCGTTCGCCAGCTTGCTTTCGATTTTGCCAATTTCCACGTCGACTTTCGACACTTCTTTCGCCAGACGAGCCAGCTCGGCGTCTTTATCGATCAGACCTGCCATCGGGATCAGCAGCTCGGCGCCGTCGATGATTTTGGTCACGGAAACCGGACCTTTGTCATCCGCAGGCAGCACGGTGATGCTTTCCAGACGCGCCATGGTTTTCAGGAAGGTGTTGTTCTCTGTGACGCGACGAACGGCAGCTTCGCTGCAGCCACGAAGCAGCAGCTCCAGCGGTTTGCCAGGGGCAATGTTCATTTCAGCACGGATGTTACGTACTGCAACGATCGCCTGCTTCAGCCACTCGGTATCCGCTGATGCCGCTTCATCCACTTTCGCCGCATCGAATTCCGGGAACGGCTGCAGCATGATGGTATCTGCGTTGATGCCAGCAATCACCTTCACGCGCTGCCAGATGGTCTCGGTGATGAATGGAATAACCGGGTGCGCCAGGCGCAGCAGGCCTTCCAGAACGGTAATCAGCGTGTTGCGCGTGCCGCGCAGTTCCGCTTCAGTGCCGCCGTTCATGACCGGCTTCGCCAGCTCCAGATACCAGTCGCAGAACTGGTTCCAGGTGAATTCATACAGGATGCCCGCCGCGATGTCGAAGCGGTAGCTGTCCAGCGCCTCGCGGAACGCTTTCACCGTCTGGTTGAATTCCGCCAGGATCCAGCGGTCAGCCAGAGACAGCGTCATTTCGCCGCCGTTGAAGCTACAATCCTGATCTTCGGTGTTCATCAGCACGAAGCGGCTGGCGTTCCACAGCTTGTTACAGAAGTTACGGTAACCTTCCAGACGCTTCATGTCCCAGTTGATGTCACGGCCGGTAGAGGCCAGTGCCGCCAGGGTGAAGCGCAGGGCGTCGGTACCGTGAGCCTCAATCCCGTTCGGGAACTGCTTCTCGGTGCGCTTGCGGATTTTCTCCGCCAGCTGCGGCTGCATCATGTTGCCGGTACGTTTTTCCAGCAGCTCTTCCAGAGAGATACCGTCAACCATGTCCAGCGGGTCAATAACGTTCCCCTTGGACTTGGACATCTTCTGGCCTTCGTCGTCGCGGATCAGACCGGTCATATAGACGGTATGGAACGGAACCTGCGGCTTGCCGTCTTCGTCTTTGATGAAGTGCATGGTCATCATGATCATGCGGGCAATCCAGAAGAAGATGATGTCGAAACCGGACACCATCACGCTGGTTGGATGGAACTGACGCAGCGCGTCGGTGTTTTCTGGCCAGCCAAGGGTGGAGAAGGTCCACAGCGCGGAGGAGAACCAGGTGTCCAGCACGTCTTCGTCCTGACGCAGCGCAACGTCTGCACTCAGGTTGTTTTCCTGACGCACTTCATCTTCGCTGCGGCCAACGTAGACGTTGCCTTCATTGTCGTACCATGCCGGGATACGGTGACCCCACCACAGCTGACGAGAGATACACCAGTCCTGAATATCGCGCATCCAGGAGAAGTACATGTTTTCGTACTGCTTCGGCACGAACTGAATGCTGCCGTTCTCAACCGCTTCAACAGCTGGTTTCGCCAGCACGTCGGCACGCACGTACCACTGGTCGGTCAGCATTGGCTCGATAACCACGCCACCGCGGTCGCCGTACGGCACGGTCAGATCGTGAGGTTTGATCTCTTCCAGCAGGCCCAGTGCGTCAACGGCAGCCACGATCGCTTTACGCGCGGCAAAACGTTCCAGCTTCTGGAACTCCGCCGGGATGTCGCTGGAATAAACGTCGGATTCGTTGCCTTTGGTGTCGTACACTTCTGCGCTTTCGCGGATATCGCCGTCGAAGGTCAGGATGTTGATCATCGGCAGGGCGTGACGACGACCCACTTCATAGTCGTTGAAGTCGTGCGCCGGGGTGATTTTCACGCAGCCGGTGCCTTTTTCCATGTCGGCGTGTTCGTCGCCCACAATCGGAATACGGCGGTTTACCAGCGGCAGCACCACGAATTTGCCGATCAAATCTTTATAACGCGGATCTTCCGGGTTAACGGCCACGCCGGTATCGCCCAGCAGGGTTTCCGGACGGGTGGTCGCGACCACCAGGTAATCTTTGCCGTCGGCGGTTTTTGCGCCGTCGGCCAGCGGATAGCGGATGTGCCACATGGAGCCTTTAGACTCGCGGTTTTCCACTTCCAGGTCAGAAATTGCGGTGCGCAGTTTCGGATCCCAGTTTACCAGGCGTTTGCCGCGGTAAATCAGGTCTTCTTTATACAGGCGAACGAAGACTTCTTTAACGGCATTGGACAGGCCTTCATCCATGGTGAAGCGCTCGCGCTCCCAGTCCACGGAGTTGCCGAGACGACGCATCTGACGGGTAATGGTGCCGCCAGATTCCGCTTTCCACTGCCAGATTTTGTCGATAAAAGCGTCGCGACCGTAGTCGTGGCGGGTTTTTCCTTCTTCAGCGGCAATTTTACGCTCAACCACCATCTGGGTCGCGATACCCGCGTGGTCAGTCCCCGCCTGCCACAGGGTGTTTTTGCCCTGCATGCGCTGGTAACGGATCATGGTGTCCATGATGGTCTGCTGGAAAGCATGACCCATATGCAAACTGCCGGTGACGTTCGGCGGCGGGATCATGATGCAGAAGGACTCTTTGCTTTCGTCGCCGTTAGGCTTGAAATAGCCCTGCTGTTCCCAGTGCTCGTAAAGCGGCTGTTCGATATCGCGTGGGTTATATGTCTTTTCCATTATTTCCAGGTTGCCGTATTCAGGTTAAAACCAGCCAGGCGGTACGCTTTGTAGCGTTCGCGCGCCAGTTGTTTCAAAGATTCTTCGTAAGGGACAAAGTCTACCACTTCTGTGAAAGCGGTGGCAAAATCTGCAAAATCTATCCGCAGGCTAATCAGAATATCGCGCGCGCTACTGTTGCGCTTTTGCGGCCAGGCAATTTCAACCGGCGCCCCGCCGCGCGGACCTTCGCCTGACAGGTTATGCGGAACAAAACTCTCCGGCGGGCGGGCCCACAGCGCTTCATCGAGACGAATCGCCTGCTGCTCATCTTCACAGGCTATCAACACGCGTTTGCCTGCGCGCCAACGTTCTGCGGCAATTTCACACACCAGCTGTTCGACGGCGCTGAGGCCATCCTGATGGGTGTCGTTGTCCAGAAGGTAGAACGTTGCATTCTTCATATATGGGGCTTCTTGTGCTCACTTTAAATGCTTAAGCCGGGCGGCGGCTTCGCCTTACCCGGCCTACGGTTTACTGCCGTTTTGACTTACTCGTCGCCGTTAAAACCCGCACGATTGAGCAGGAACTGCGACAACAGCGCTACCGGGCGACCGGTTGCGCCTTTGGCCTTGCCGGAGCGCCACGCGGTGCCCGCGATATCCAGGTGCGCCCAGTTGTACTTGCGGGTGAAGCGCGCCAGGAAGCAGCCCGCGGTGATCGCCCCGCCAGGACGTCCGCCAATGTTCGCCATATCCGCAAAGTTAGACTCCAGCTGATCCTGATATTCGTCACCCAGCGGTAGACGCCATGCGCGGTCCCCGGCCTGCTCTGACGCACCAATCAGCTCGTGCGCCAGCGGATTGTGGTTCGACATCAGGCCGGTAATGTGATGGCCCAGCGCAATCACACAGGCTCCGGTGAGCGTGGCGACGTCAATCACCGCTTCCGGCTCGAAGCGCTCAACGTAGGTCAACACGTCACAGAGTACCAGACGGCCTTCGGCGTCGGTATTCAGCACTTCAACGGTCTGGCCGGACATGGTGGTCAGAACGTCCCCCGGACGATAGGCGCGGCCGCCGGGCATATTTTCGCAGCCCGCCAGAACGCCGATCACGTTGATAGGCAACTGAAGTTCCGCAACCATCCGCATCACGCCGTAAACCGCCGCCGCGCCGCACATGTCGTACTTCATCTCATCCATGCCTTCGGCAGGCTTGATGGAGATACCGCCGGAGTCGAAGGTCAGGCCTTTACCGACGAGCACAATCGGGCGTGCGTCTTCGGACGGGTTGCCTTTGTACTCAATGACCGACATCAGGGATTCGTTTTGCGAGCCGTTACCGACCGCCAGATAAGAGTGCATCCCCAGCTCTTTCATCTGCTGTTCGCCGATGACGCGGGTAATGACGTTTTTGCTGTAGGCGTCGGCCAGCTGACGCGCCTGAGAAGCCAGGTAAGCCGCGTTACAGATGTTCGGCGGCATGTTGCCGAGATCTTTAGCCGCTTTAATGCCGGCTGCAATGGCCAGACCGTGTTGAATGGCGCGTTCACCGCTGGTCAGTTCACGACGGGTTGGCACGTTAAAGACCATTTTACGCAGCGGACGACGCGGCTCGCTTTTATTGGTTTTCAGCTGATCGAAGCTGTACAGGCTCTCTTTTGCCGTTTCAACCGCCTGACGCACTTTCCAGTAGGTGTTACGCCCTTTGACGTGCAGCTCGGTCAGGAAGCAGACGGCTTCCATTGAGCCAGTATCATTCAGCGTATTGATTGTTTTCTGAATCACCTGCTTATACTGACGTTCATCCAGCTCGCGTTCTTTGCCGCAGCCAATCAGTAAAATACGCTCTGACAGTACGTTCGGAACATGGTGCAGTAACAGCGTCTGCCCAGGTTTGCCTTCCAGTTCGCCACGGCGCAGCAGGGCGCTAATATAGCCGTCACTGATTTTATCGAGTTGCTCGGCGATCGGGGAGAGTCGGCGTGGTTCAAAGACGCCCACAACGATGCAGGCACTCCGCTGTTTCTCCGGGCTACCGCTTTTTACACTGAACTCCATGCACTACGCTCCTGAATCTTAAAGACAACGGCGGCAGCTACGGATAGAATTGAAACCTTTCGTAACTCATGTCCGCTGTTGTGGTGACTTCGTGTTAATCTTACGTTACTACGGTTTCGACACGTCAGAAACAATCCTGAAGCGTGAATCCGCCGGATGTTTTAATCTTAGCGATGATTTCGACGACTCAAGAGAATAAATGACGTTTAAGCCATGAAACAAGCGATTTTCCAGCAAAGAGACGGGTTTTTACGGGCGTATTTAAAGTGATAATCATAAGATATCTGGTGCGGGAGACGCTCAAAAGCCAACTGGCGATCCTTTTCATCCTGCTGCTGATTTTTTTCTGTCAGAAGCTGGTTAAGATCCTCGGTGCGGCCGTTGACGGCGAAATTCCAACAAATCTGGTACTTTCCCTGCTTGGTTTAGGGATCCCGGAAATGGCGCAGCTTATCCTGCCGCTAAGTCTTTTCCTTGGCCTTCTCATGACGCTTGGGAAACTCTACACCGAGAGTGAAATCACGGTGATGCACGCCTGCGGCCTGAGCAAAGCGGTCCTGGTGAAAGCCGCCATGATACTGGCGCTGTTCACGGGTATCGTTGCGGCGGTGAATGTGATGTGGGCGGGCCCCATGTCTTCCCGCCATCAGGACGAAGTGCTGGCCGAAGCGAAAGCCAACCCCGGCATGGCGGCGTTAGCCCAGGGGCAGTTCCAGCAGGCAACCGACGGAAACTCCGTGCTGTTTATTGAGAGCGTTGACGGCAGTAAATTCAACGACGTCTTCCTTGCGCAGCTGCGTCCCAAAGGAAATGCGCGTCCTTCAGTGGTGGTTGCAGACTCCGGTCAGCTGGCTCAGCGCAAAGATGGTTCACAGGTCGTGACGCTGAACAAAGGTACCCGTTTTGAAGGCACCGCGATGCTGCGGGACTTCCGTATTACGGATTTCCAGAACTATCAGGCCATTATCGGCCATCAGACCGTGGCGCTCGATCCAACGGATACCGAGCAAATGGACATGCGTACCCTCTGGAATACCGATACTGACCGGGCGCGCGCTGAGTTCCACTGGCGTATCACGCTCGTCTTCACCGTTTTTATGATGGCGCTGATTGTCGTTCCGCTGAGCGTGGTGAACCCGCGTCAGGGACGCGTGCTATCTATGCTGCCGGCGATGCTGCTTTACCTGATCTATTTCCTGCTGCAAACCTCGATTCGTTCCAACGGCGCGAAGGGTAAGCTGGACCCTATGGTCTGGACATGGTTCGTCAACAGTCTGTACATCTTACTGGCGCTGGGGTTAAACCTGTGGGATACGGTGCCTGTGCGCCGTATACGTGCCCGATTCTCGCGTAAAGGAGCCATCTAATGCAGGCGTTTGGCGTTCTTGATCGCTATATCGGTAAAACCATTTTTACCACCATCATGATGACGTTGTTCATGCTGGTGTCGCTCTCCGGCATTATCAAATTTGTCGATCAGCTGAAAAAAGCCGGGCAGGGGAGCTATGACGCGCTGGGCGCGGGGATGTATACCCTGCTCAGCGTGCCGAAAGATGTGCAGATCTTCTTCCCGATGGCGGCCCTGCTGGGTGCGCTGCTGGGGCTGGGAATGCTGGCGCAGCGCAGCGAGCTGGTCGTAATGCAGGCCTCGGGTTTTACCCGCATGCAGGTTGCGCTGTCGGTGATGAAAACCGCAATCCCACTGGTGCTGTTGACCATGGCGATTGGCGAATGGGTTGCGCCTCAGGGTGAACAGATGGCGCGTAACTACCGTGCTCAGGCCATGTACGGTGGTTCACTGCTCTCGACTCAGCAAGGTTTATGGGCTAAAGACGGTAAAAACTTCGTCTACATCGAACGGGTGAAGGGGAATGATGAACTGGGCGGGGTGAGCATCTACGCTTTCGATGACCAGCGCCGTCTGCAGTCCGTTCGCCACGCCTCTTCGGCGAAATTTGACGCCGAACATAAGCAGTGGCGGTTGTCCCAGGTTGATGAATCCGACCTGACCGATCCGAAACAGATTACGGGTTCTCAGACGGTAACCGGCACGTGGAAGACCAACCTGACGCCTGACAAGCTCGGTGTTGTTGCCTTGGATCCTGACGCGCTCTCTATCAGCGGTCTGCACAACTATGTGAAATATCTGAAGTCGAGCGGACAGGATGCGGGACGTTATCAGCTCAACATGTGGAGCAAAATCTTCCAGCCAATGTCCGTGGCGGTAATGATGCTGATGGCGCTGTCGTTTATCTTCGGTCCGTTGCGCAGCGTGCCGATGGGGGTTCGCGTCGTGACCGGCATCAGCTTCGGCTTTGTGTTCTACGTGCTCGATCAGATCTTCGGTCCGCTGACGCTGGTTTATGGCATTCCGCCGATAATTGGTGCGCTGTTGCCAAGCGCCAGCTTCCTCCTGATCAGCCTGTGGCTGATGTTGAAACGCTCCTGAATGACCTCTCCTCGCTTCCGGTTACCCGGGAGCGAGGCTAATCTCCTGTTTCATCCCGCACTTTTTCTCACAACCTTCAACGCCTCGCCCTGAATTTGAGTATTATTGAGCGATAACGTCGTGAAGGGATCCTCTATGAAGCAAATTCGAATGCTTGCCCAGTATTACGTCGACCTGATGATGAAGCTTGGGCTGGTGCGTTTCTCCATGCTGCTTGCGCTGGCGCTGGTCGTTCTGGCCATTGTCGTGCAAATGGCCGTTACTATGGTTCTGCATGGTCAGGTCGAGAGTATCGACGTCATCCGCTCCATCTTCTTTGGCTTGCTCATTACCCCCTGGGCGGTCTATTTCCTTTCCGTGGTGGTTGAACAGCTGGAAGAGTCCCGTCAGCGTTTGTCTAAGCTGGTCGATAAACTGGAAGAGATGCGTGAGCGCGACCTGAAGCTCAACGTCCAGCTCAAAGACAACATTGCGCAGCTGAATCAGGAGATCTCCGATCGTGAGAAGGCGGAAGCCGAACGTCAGGCCACGCTGGAGCAGCTGAAAATCGAAATGAAAGAGCGCGAGGTCACGCAGATCCAGCTTGAGCAGCAATCCTCTTTCCTGCGGTCGTTCCTCGATGCGTCGCCGGACCTGGTGTTTTACCGCAATGAAGATAAAGAGTTTTCCGGCTGTAACCGGGCGATGGAGTTGCTCACCGGGAAAAGCGAGAAGCAGCTGATTCACCTGAAGCCGCAGGACGTTTACTCTGAAGAGGCGGCGGCCAAGGTTATGGAGACCGACGAAAAAGTCTTCCGTCATAACGTCTCGCTGACCTATGAACAGTGGCTGGATTACCCGGACGGACGCAAAGCCTGTTTTGAGATCCGTAAGGTGCCGTACTATGACCGCGTGGGGAAACGCCACGGCCTGATGGGCTTTGGCCGCGATATCACCGAGCGTAAGCGCTATCAGGATGCCCTGGAGCGCGCCAGTCGCGACAAGACCACCTTTATCTCCACCATTAGCCACGAGCTGCGCACGCCGCTTAACGGCATTGTCGGGCTGAGCCGTATTCTGCTGGATACCGACCTGACCGCAGAGCAGGAAAAATACCTCAAGACTATTCATGTCTCAGCGGTCACGCTGGGTAATATCTTCAACGATATTATTGATATGGATAAGATGGAGCGCCGTAAAGTTCAGCTTGATAATCAGCCTGTTGATTTCACCAGCTTCCTTGCCGATCTCGAAAACCTGTCTGGCCTGCAGGCGCAGCAGAAAGGACTGAGTTTTGTCATGGAGCCAACCCTGCCGCTACCGCATAAAGTGGTGACTGACGGCACGCGTCTGCGCCAGATCCTGTGGAACCTTATCAGCAACGCGGTGAAATTTACCCAGAAGGGGCAGGTGGCGGTGCGCATACGCTATGACGAAGGAGATATGCTGCACTTTGAGGTGGAGGATTCCGGGATTGGTATTCCGCAGGAGGAGCAGGACAAAATCTTTGCCATGTACTACCAGGTGAAGGACAGCAACGGCGGAAAACCGGCGACCGGAACAGGTATTGGCCTGGCGGTCTCTAAACGTCTGGCGAAGAGCATGGGCGGCGATATCACCGTTGCCAGCCAGCCGGGCAAAGGGTCAACCTTCACGCTGACGGTCCATGCGCCGGCGGTGGCGGAAGAGGTAGAAGATACCTTCGAAAATGACGATATGCCGCTGCCTGCCCTGCACGTTCTGCTGGTGGA
The DNA here is from genome assembly GCF_058354585.1 of Enterobacter sp. Taxon_8. Lineage (NCBI taxonomy): Bacteria > Pseudomonadati > Pseudomonadota > Gammaproteobacteria > Enterobacterales > Enterobacteriaceae > Enterobacter > Enterobacter sp. Taxon_8. The sequence goes on from NZ_CM177989.1 coordinate 517,060, forward strand.
GGATATTGAGCTGAACGTGATTGTGGCTCGCTCGGTGCTGGAAAAACTGGGCAACAGCGTGGATGTCGCGATGACCGGTAAGGCCGCACTGGAGATGTTTAAACCGGGCGAATACGACCTTGTGCTGCTTGATATCCAGCTGCCGGATATGACCGGGCTGGATATCTCGCGTGAGCTGACGCGTCAGTACGCGGCCGACGAACTGCCGCCGCTGGTGGCGCTGACGGCGAACGTGCTAAAAGATAAAAAAGAGTATCTCGATGCCGGTATGGACGATGTACTCAGCAAGCCGCTGGCGGTGCCTGCTCTGACCGCCATGATTAAGAAGTTCTGGGATACTCGTGATGAAGAGGAGAGCACCATGACGTCTGTTGATAGCGCAAAAGCCCAAACGATACTCGATACCGCGATGCTGGAGCAGTATATCGATCTGGTAGGCCCGAAACTTATTACCGATGGTCTGGCGGTCTTCGAAAAAATGATGCCGGGCTATCTGAGCGTTCTTGAATCAAACCTGACGGCCCGGGACCAGAAAGGCATCGTCGAAGAAGGACATAAAATCAAAGGTGCCGCCGGCTCGGTCGGTTTGCGCCATCTTCAGCAACTGGGTCAACAGATTCAGTCGCCTGATTTACCTGCATGGGAAGATAACGTGGGTGATTGGGTTGAAGAGATGAAACAAGAGTGGCAAAACGATGTTGCGGTGCTTAAAGCCTGGGTCGACGCCAGAAAAAAATGACCCCGGCTTAACCGGGGTGCGCGAATACTGCGCCAACACCAGGGAAATCGTGGCTGCGCCTGTTTTTTTAAAGTTATTTTCGAAAGGGCGCTGCCTGAAAAATTTAGGCCGCACGCAGATAAGATAGCAAATCTTAAATGATTTGTTACATGAATCAGTGAAATGTGTGAAGCATAGCGTTTTAATCAAAATTATTAATGTGCTTCAGCAAGTTGCAGAAAAGGATTGTCATGATGAAAAAGATTGGTGTCGTGCTGAGCGGATGCGGTGTTTACGATGGTTCTGAGATACATGAAGCCGTAATCACGCTGCTGGCCCTGGCTAAGCAGGGAGCGGAGGTTATTTGTTTTGCGCCAGACAAAAATCAGTCGGATGTGATTAACCATCTGACCGGTGAACCAATGGCGGAAACCCGTAACGTGCTGATTGAAGCCGCACGTATTGCGCGAGGTGATATCCATCCTCTTATTCAGGCAGACGCCGCAGAGCTTGATGCGCTCATTGTGCCGGGAGGATTTGGCGCGGCCAAAAATCTCAGTACCTTTGCTGCACAGGGGGCGGAGTGTCAGATCGATCCTCATCTCAAAGCGCTGTCGCAGGCCATGCATGCGGCAGGGAAACCGCTGGGCTTTATCTGCATCGCGCCGGCAATGCTGCCCAGGATTTTTGATTTCCCGCTGCGCCTGACTATCGGGACGGATATTGATACCGCGGAAATCGTCGAGGAAATGGGGGGAGAGCACGTTCCTTGCCCGGTGGATGACATTGTGGTTGATGAAGATAACAAAATAGTCACCACGCCTGCGTATATGCTGGCGCAGAATATTGCAGAAGCGGCTATGGGGATCGAAAAGCTGGTCGCCCGAGTGCTGGTGCTGGCTGAATGAGTCGTCAATCTGGTGCTGGCGCGTGGGTAAAACGTATCCTGTTGCGCATCGTTCTGGTGCTGGCGGTGTTTTGGGGCGGTGGACTCGCCCTGTTCAGCATTATGCCGGTCCCGTTCTCTGCCGTGATGGTTGAGCGTCAGCTCGGCGCGTGGCTCAGCGGTGATTTCGGCTATGTTGCCCATTCTGACTGGGTGAGCATGGACGAGATCTCACCGCTCATGGGGCTCGCGGTCATCGCGGCGGAGGATCAAAAATTCCCGGAGCACTGGGGATTCGACGTTGCGGCCATTGAGAAAGCGCTAGCCCATAATGAACGCCATGAAAACCGCGTGCGCGGTGCGTCAACCTTGTCGCAGCAGACGGCCAAAAATCTGTTTCTGTGGGACGGCCGCAGCTGGGTGCGAAAGGGGCTGGAAGCGGGGTTGACCCTGGGGATGGAAACGGTCTGGAGCAAAAAACGCATTCTGACCGTGTATCTCAACGTTGCCGAGTTTGGTGACGGGGTATTTGGTGTTGAAGCTGCATCTCAACGCTATTTTAATAAACCCGCCAGCAAGCTGAGCATGTCTGAAGCGGCGCTGCTCGCGGCTGTTCTGCCTAATCCCATTCGTTTTAAAGCCAGTGCCCCGTCAGGGTACGTGCGTAGCCGTCAGGCGTGGATCATGCGCCAGATGCGTCAGTTGGGAGGGGACGGGTTTATGGAGAGCAATAAATTAATGTAGGGCGGGTAAGCGCAGCGCTACCCGCCTGAATAGCAGATCTTAATCTTCGTCAAACCCTGCATTAAACAGCGCGATCACAGCCGCCAACGCTTCCTCTTCCTGAGGTCCGGTGGCTTCGACTTCAATCTGGCGCCCTTTGGCGGAATCCAGCATCAGCAGCGCGATCACGCTGTTCGCTTCCGCTTCGGTGCCTTCGTCATTTCGCAGCAGAACCTCTGCATCGAAACCCTGCATCAGCTCAAACAGCTTCATCGCCGGGCGTGCATGCATGCCCAGCTTATTGGTGATCTCAACGGTCTGTTTTACGGTCATGTTTTACGTTTTTCCAGCGTGCGATGACGGGACTGAACGTTCTTACCGCGCGAGCGGAAATAGTCGGCCAGCTGTTCGGCGATATAAACCGAACGATGTTTACCACCGGTACAGCCAATCGCTACCGTCAGGTAGCTACGATTGTTTGTCTCCAGCATAGGTAACCATAGCTCAAGGTAGCTTCGCGTCTGGTAGATAAAATTGTGTACTTCTGTGTGCCTGTCGAGGAAGGCCGCGACGGGTTTGTCCAGGCCGGTCATGGGACGCAGCTTCGGATCCCAGTGCGGGTTCGGCAGGAAGCGCACGTCGAAAACATAATCCGCATCAATCGGGATACCGTGCTTGAAGCCAAAGGATTCGAACACCATCGTCAGTTCACGCTCGCGTTTACCCAATAACCGGGTGCGCAGCATTTCTGCCAGCTCGTGAACGGACATCTCAGAGGTGTCGACAATCAGGTCGGCACGAGAACGCAGCGGCTCCAGCAGGTCGCTCTCTTCATCGATAGCACTCTCCAGAGAGAGGTTCTTACTGGAAAGCGGGTGCAAGCGACGGGTATCGCTGTAGCGACGGATTAGCGTATTGCGGTCTGCATCAAGGAACAGCAGCTGAGGCGAGAACGTGTCAGGCAGGTTGCTCATTGCCTGTTCGAAGATCTCTGGCGATTCAGGCATGTTACGGACGTCGATACTGACGGCTGCAGAGGTTTGTCTCTCCGCCAGCGTGCGGGCCAGATCGGGCAACAACACGACCGGCAGGTTATCGACGCAGTAAAAACCCATGTCTTCCAGCGCGCGCAGAGCAACGGATTTCCCCGACCCTGAACGGCCACTGACAATCATCAGCACCATGTTCCGTTTCTCCTCAGGACAACAGATGTGAAGGCCATCTCCTGGTTATGCATCATCCTGATTGCCTTCTGCTTCAGTGATAATTTGGTAGAGCTCTTCATCACTTTGGGCCGAGCGCAGTCGACGGCAAATGGTTTTATCGGCCAGACGTTTTGCGACCAGCGACAGCGTATGCAGGTGGGTTTTCGTCTGATCGGCAGGCACCAGCAGCGCGAAAAGGAGATCGACGGGCTGGTTATCAATGGCATCGAAGGCGATGGGTGTTTCAAGCTGCACAAACACACCAACGGCACGCAGGGTATCCTCTTCCAGTTTGCCGTGTGGGATCGCGATGCCGTTGCCGATACCGGTACTGCCCATTTTTTCACGGGTCAGAATCGCTTCGAACACCACCTGCGGCGGCAGGCCCAGCTGTTTAGCAGCCAGTTCACTGATGATCTCCAGCGCACGTTTTTTGCTCTGGCAGTGAACCGCACTGCGGGTACATTCCTGGTTAAGGACATTGCTCAGTTGAAGAGCGGAATCGTTGTTCATCATAATTTCACCTAAGCGCTAACTGTACAAATGGCCTGTTGTGTTTCACAACAGGCCGTCCTGCACCCGTTAACTGCCCGGACAATTAGTGTTGTTTCAGTTTATCTTTATGTTTATTGAGCTGTCGCGCAAGCTTATCAATCAAGCCGTCGATAGCAGCGTACATGTCTTGCCCTTCCGCACTGGCATGCAGTTCACCCCCGTTAACATGCAGGGTGGCATCCGAGATATGAGTCACTTTCTCCACTTTCAACACAATATAGACCTGATTGATCCTTTCGAAATACTGCTCGAGTTTTGCAAACTTCGCGTTCACGAATTCGCGTAAAGCCTCAGTAATTTCGACGTTTTGTCCAGTGATGTTGAGCTGCATAGTGTCTTCCTTATCGGTTGTGTCAGACCAGCTGTTTACGCTGGTTGGACGGCGGAATGGATAAAGACTCTCGATACTTCGCAACAGTACGACGTGCCACCATAATACCCTGATCGGACAGCATGGTGGTTAACTTACTGTCGCTTAGCGGCTTCGCGGGGTTCTCCGCGGCGATCAACTTCTTCACCAGGGCACGAATGGCCGTTGACGACGCTTCGCCGCCGCCCTCGGTATTCACATGGCTGGAGAAGAAATACTTAAGCTCAAAAATACCGCGTGGACTGTGCAGATACTTCTGCGTGGTGACACGGGAAATGGTTGATTCATGCATCTCGACGGCCTGGGCGATATCCGCCAGCACCATCGGTTTCATATACTCTTCGCCCTGCTCAAAGAAAGCCTGCTGCTGTTCGACAATACAGCGGCTGACGCGTAGCAGCGTATCATTTCGGCTCTCAAGACTTTTGATCAGCCATCGCGCTTCCTGAAGATTGCTACGAATATATTGATTGTCGGAGTCGTTACGCACGCTGGTGCACATGGAGGCATACTGCTGGTTGATTTGCAGGCGAGGGATGCTGTCTGAATTCAGTTCAACGACCCAGCGGCCATTGTGTTTTCTGACCAGCACGTCCGGAATAACGTACTCAGGCTCGCTGGTCTGGATTGACTGTCCCGGGCGTGGATCGAGTGACTGGATCAGATTCACCGCTTCTTTCAGCACATCTTCTTTCAGGCGCGTGACGCGCATCAGGGTGCGGAAATCGTGGTTCGCCAGCAGATCCAGGTGATCGCTGATGATCACGCGCGCCTCGTCGAGCCATGGCGTCTCTTTGCTGAACTGAGAAAGCTGGATTAGCAGGCAGTCGCGCAGATCTTTTGCGGCTACGCCTACCGGATCGAAACGCTGGATGCGCTTCAGAACGGCTTCAACTTCCTCAAGCTCTATCTCTTCGTCGCCCATGCTTTCCAGAATATCGTCAAGCGTGACGGTCAAATAGCCGGTGTCGTCAACGGCATCGACAATTGAGGTGGCAATCGCGCGGTCGGTATCGGAGAAGGGAGTGAGTTCCACCTGCCACATCAGGTAATCCTGCAGCGACTGAGTGGTTTCTCCCTGATAGACCGGTAGCTCATCATCCTGGTAGTCCGCACGCGTACCGGAAGGCGTTCCGGCGGTGTAGATTTCATCCCAGCTGGCATCCAGCGGAAGCTCGTCGGGCATCTCTTTTTGTTCGAGTGCGTCGGCGGTATCAAGCGCTTCAGTGTCCTGTGACTGCTGAGTATCTACCTCGTCATGAAGATCGGTTTGTTCCAGCAGGGGGTTGCTGTCCAGCGCCTGCTGGAGCTCCTGCTGAAGTTCTAACGTGGACAGTTGCAACAGGCGAATTGCCTGCTGTAGCTGCGGCGTCATCGCCAGTTGTTGGCTGAGCCTTAATTGCAAACCTTGCTTCATGTTCAGAGCATTTTTCTCCGGTTCGGCGTTACGTTACCTCTACCCTATCAGAGTCTGAAGTCTTCCCCAAGATAGACGCGCTTAACATGATCGTCTTCGAGGATCTGCTGCGGCGTACCGTGGGCGATCAGATTGCCCTGGCTCACAATATACGCGCGTTCACATACGGCCAGCGTTTCTCGGACGTTGTGGTCGGTGATCAGTACGCCAAGCCCGCTGTCGCGCAAGTGTTCAATGATACGTTTAATGTCGATAACCGAGATCGGGTCAACACCCGCAAATGGTTCATCCAGAAGGATAAATTTAGGGTTTGCGGCCAGCGCACGCGCGATCTCAACGCGACGACGTTCGCCCCCGGAGAGTGCCTGACCGAGGCTGTCGCGCAGATGCTCAATGTGGAACTCTTCCATCAGCTCGTTGGCACGATCCTGACGCTGTTCGCTGGTCAGATCGTTACGAATTTGCAGGACCGCCATCAGGTTGTCGTAAACGCTAAGACGACGGAAAATGGAGGCTTCCTGCGGCAGATAGCCGATCCCGCGACGCGCGCGCGCGTGAAGCGGCAGAAGACTGATGTCTTCATCGTCAATGATTATGTTGCCGGCATCGCGCGGCACAATGCCAACGACCATGTAGAAGGTTGTCGTTTTACCCGCACCGTTAGGGCCAAGCAGCCCCACGATTTCGCCAGAGTTGACGGTCAAACTGACATCTTCTACGACACGGCGGCCCTTATAGGCCTTCGCGAGGTTTTTTGCAGTTAATGTTGCCATAACGGATTAGTTACTCTTCTTCTGTGCCGGGGCCTGGCCCTTGCCTTTGTCCTGCAGCTGCGACGGAACCAGTACGGTCGTGACGCGTTTACCTTTCTCGCTGGAGGCCTGCATTTTTTGCTCTTTCACCAGATAGGTGATTTGGTCGCCGGTAATGTTGCTGTCCAGCTGTTCCAGATACGCGTTTCCGGTCAGGATTACCAGGTCCTTCGCCAGCTCGTAGTGCATATGCGAGGCGCGGCCTTTTACCGGCTTGCCATTGTCCTGCATCTGGTAGAAGGTTGCCGGGTTGCCGTAACCATCAATGATCTCTTTGCCCTGCTCGCCACCCGGACGGGTCACGACCACTTTGTCAGCGTTAATTTTGATGGTGCCCTGGGTCATGACGACGTTACCCGTGAAGGTGACGACGTTACCCTGCATATCGAGAGACTGGGTGTCGGACTCGATATGAATCGGCTGGTCGGTATCGCCCGTTACAGCAAGCGCGGGGAGACTGGTCACCAGCATCGCGCTGGCGATAATTACTTTAAGGCTGAGTTTGTTTGTTTTGAATTTCATAGGAGGTTCTAACCTTTTCAATCAGCTCGGCGTTCTTGCTGCGTAAGTTCCCGCGCATTCTCAAACCGCTGGAATTAAATGTTGTGCCATACAGTGTGACCAGATCCTGCGACGTCACGTCCTGGGTTACCAGGTTGATCTGGGCATTATCCGTCGTAATTTTTCGCAGTTGCGAGTCAGCGGTCAGGGCGTTGACTTCAACGTGGCCGTACAGATAAAGCATACGGTCATTTGTCAGTTTGGCCCGATCTGACTTAATTGACCACGTCGGCACTTTGTCTTTATCGAATGTGGTCATCACCGGTTGGGTAAACCACGAAATACCGTCATCTGAAAAATATTCAACATGCTGGGCAATCAGGCGATAGTTCAGCGCGCCTTCCGGGCTGTAGACCACGGTTTCGCTGTGATCGCTTTTATAGGTTGGATCGCTATTGTTAACCACTTCTGTTTGCGTATCGTCGCGATCGGCAAGGTTCACGCCAATCAATACCAGTGCGACTAGCGAAAGCAAAATGATAATCCAGCGTCTGGTTTTACTCATATCGATTGCCCTTTGGCCTCATCAAGCTTGCCCTGCGCCAGCAGGAGCAGATCGCAGACTTCACGGACGGCACCACGGCCCCCGTTGATGTGGGTAACGTAGTCAGCGCGCGGGATCAGCAGCGGATGCGCATCGGCAACGGCGATGCTCAGCCCGACCTCAGTCATCACAGGCCAGTCAATCAGATCGTCCCCGACGTAGGCCACGTTTTCCGGTGCGATAGCCAGTTTACCCAGTAAATCCTTAAACGCCGCCATCTTATCGGACTGCCCCTGATACAGATGGGTAATTCCTAAGGTTTCACAGCGGTCTTCTACCAGTTTAGCTTTTCGCCCGGTGATGATAGCCACCTCAATACCCGAGGTGAGCGCACAGCGGATACCATAGCCGTCGCGGACGTTAAATGCTTTCAGCTCTTCACCATTATTGCCCATGTAAATCAGGCCATCGGAGAGTACGCCATCCACATCCAGGATGAGCAGACGAATGTTTTTCGCCTTTGCCATCATCTGGGTACTGACCGGGCCATAACAGGTTGCAAGGGATGCACCCGCATTACTCATTGTCTTATCCTTCATTACACTACGCCTGCGCGCAGCAGATCATGCATATGTACCACACCCAGCAACTGGTCGCCATCTGCAACCATAACGGAGGTGATATGGCGGGACTGCATCAGGTTCAGCACATCCACGGCCAGCGTACCCGGACGCACGCGGATACCGCCCGGCGTCATCACGTCGGCAATGCCCAGGGTACGGACATCAACACCCATGTCGAACACGCGGCGCAGGTCGCCATCGGTGAAGATCCCCTGAATTTTCAACAGATCGTCGCACACGACCGTCATACCCAGATTCTTACGGGTGATTTCCAGCAGCGCATCACGTAGGGAGGCTTCTTTGCTGACGTGAGGGATCTCATCCCCGGTGTGCATAATATCGTTTACCCGAAGCAGCAGCTTGCGCCCCAGCGCGCCGCCCGGATGGGAAAGCGCGAAATCTTCCGGCGTAAAACCGCGGGCTTCAAGCAGTGCGACGGCAAGCGCATCACCCATGACCAGCGCTGCGGTGGTGCTGGACGTTGGCGCCAGGCCGAGCGGACAGGCCTCCTTGGGAACCTTCACGCACAGGTGAATATCGGCCGCACGCGCCATGCTACTTTCCGGACGGCTGGTCATGCAAATAAGCGGAACCTGCAATCGTTTCAGTACCGGGATCAGCGCCAGAATTTCATTGGACTCACCGGAGTTAGACAGTGCGATGACGATATCCTGCGGCGTGACCATACCCAGGTCGCCGTGCGCGGCTTCCCCCGGGTGTACAAAGAAGGAAGAGGTTCCGGTGCTGGCAAATGTTGCCGCCATTTTACGTCCAATGTGGCCGGACTTACCCATCCCCATCACCACGACTTTGCCGGCACAGTAGAACATCTTCTCACATGCCAGACTAAAATCCTGATTAATGTACCGATCTAACTGCGCCAGACCTTCACGTTCAATCTCCAGAACCTCTTTGCCTGCTTTCTGAAAGTCAAAACCCGGCTGCAATTCTATTTGCGACATAATGCGTTTCCGATTACCCAGAGAGAAGAGGCGAGAGCCAGTACAGCATCGCCATCCATACGATAAATCCACCCGTCAGCAGCGCGCCTGCGCCTTTGCCGATCTGTCGTTGCCGCCGCCAGCAGAGCAGGGCAAATATCACGCTGACTAATAACATCACGCCGTAGTCACGCGAGAATGCCAGGGGATTAAAGGGCCCTGGCGTAATGAGGGCCGGAAGGCCCATCACAATGGCGATATTAAATATGTTGGAACCGATGATATTACCAATGGCAATGTCATCTTCACCTTTACGTGCCCCCGCAATGGCCGTGGCCAGTTCCGGCAGGCTGGTACCGATGGCAATCACCGTCAGACCAATGGTAAGTTCACTGATGGCGAAATAGTTCGCCAGTACCGTCGCGTTATCCACGACCATACGCGTTGCCATCGGCATGATGATCAGCGCAACGCCAAGCCAGAGCAGGGCAACAGGCAGTGTACCTTCTCGCGGAAGTTCGGCGACCTGCTCACGCGTGAGGCTATCCTGACCCTGTTTTTCCGCCTGACGGGCGATTTTAACACTATACAGCAACCAAATGACGGCCAGCGCCAGCAGGAAAATACCGTCGCTGTAGCTCAGTACGCCATCGTAAAATACGCAGCCTGCCAACAGGCTTACGATTAACATTAGCGGCAATTCACGGCGCAGAACATCAGAATGCACGCGAAATGGATGGAGCAGTGCGGCCAGGCCTAAAATCAAGAGTATATTGACGATGTTAGAGCCAATCGCGGTGCCTACTGCAAGGTCTAACTGACCATGCAGCGATGCCGAGACAGAGACGATGATTTCAGGAAGTGACGTTCCCACACTGACCACGGTCATCCCGATGACGACAGGCGGTACGCCCGTCAGGCGACACAGGATAGATGCAGCAAATACTAAACGGTCAGCACTGTAGACGACCAAAAGTAAACCAATTATTAACAGTGCTGTTGCTAAAAGCATCAAAAGTCCTTTCTTCAGGTATACTCGTCGGTCCATCGCGCGTGCACGGCTGGACTGCATACAGTCTGAGGCGTAACGAATTCCTAATTTTGACTTTATGCGCCGGAAAAGTAAAACAAATGCCAGCTTTCGCTAACCTCTACGGTTATTATTCTGTAAAAATGCTGAGTTTAGGGCTGATTCAGGCTACATGCCTTAACGTGAGCAGGATAAGAAAGGAACTATAAATGAGCCAAACCATGGCGAATTTAGTCGATGTCCGCGGGGTGAGTTTTTCTCGCTCCAGCAGATTGATATTTGATGATATTTCGTTGACCGTTCCGCGTGGCAAGATCACTGCCATTATGGGGCCGTCCGGGATCGGTAAAACGACCCTGCTTCGCCTTATTGGTGGGCAGATCCCACCGGATAGCGGTGAAATCCTCTTTGATGGCGAAAACATCCCGGAGATGTCGCGCTCGCGCCTGTATACTGTCCGCAAACGCATGAGCATGCTCTTTCAGTCGGGCGCCTTGTTCACCGACATGAACGTCTTTGATAACGTGGCTTATCCGCTGCGCGAGCATACCAGTCTGCCACCTGAACTGCTGAAAAGCACGGTGATGATGAAGCTCGAAGCCGTTGGCTTGCGGGGGGCCGCGAAGCTGATGCCTTCGGAGCTGTCCGGCGGCATGGCGCGCCGCGCCGCGCTGGCGAGAGCCATTGCATTAGAACCTGATTTAATCATGTTCGACGAACCGTTTGTTGGACAGGATCCCATTACGATGGGCGTGCTGGTGAAGCTCATCTCTGAACTGAACAGCGCGCTTGGCGTCACCTGCATTGTGGTGTCTCACGATGTACCGGAAGTATTGAGCATTGCCGATTACGCCTATATCGTGGCGGACAAAAAGATCGTCGCACACGGTAGCGCTCAGGCGCTGCAGGAAAATTGCGATCCGCGTGTTAGACAGTTCCTCGACGGTATTGCCGATGGCCCTGTGCCGTTCCGCTACCCGGCAGGCGACTATCGTGACGATTTACTGGGAATAGGGAGTTAAGCCACTCATGCTGTTAAATGCGTTGGCCGCTCTCGGACACCGTGGCATAAAAACCATCAGGACGTTCGGGCGTGCCGGATTGATGTTATTCAACGCCCTGGTTGGCAGGCCGGAATTCCGTAAGCACGCGCCGCTATTGGTGCGCCAGCTTTATAATGTCGGAGTGCTGTCGATGCTCATCATCATTGTCTCCGGTCTGTTTATCGGTATGGTGCTTGGGCTGCAGGGCTATCTTGTTCTGACAACCTACAGTGCGGAAACTAGCCTCGGGATGCTGGTGGCGCTCTCGCTGCTGCGCGAGCTGGGGCCCGTTGTGGCGGCGCTGCTTTTCGCCGGGCGCGCGGGGTCGGCATTAACAGCTGAAATTGGCCTGATGCGCGCGACCGAGCAGCTTTCCAGCATGGAGATGATGGCGGTCGATCCGCTGCGTCGCGTGATCTCGCCGCGTTTCTGGGCTGGGGTGATCTCTTTACCGTTACTGACTATTCTGTTTGTCGCCGTGGGTATCTGGGGCGGCTCGCTGGTTGGCGTGCACTGGAAAGGCATCGATGCCGGTTTCTTCTGGTCCGCGATGCAGGACGCCATTGACCTGCGAATGGATCTGGTTAACTGCCTGATTAAAAGCGTGGTATTTGCCATTACGGTCACCTGGATTGCATTGTTCAATGGTTACGATGCCATCCCGACGTCGGCGGGCATTAGCCGCGCAACTACACGTACAGTCGTTCATTCGTCGCTGGCCGTACTGGGTCTGGATTTTGTGCTCACCGCACTGATGTTTGGGAATTGAGTTCATGCAAACGAGAAAAAATGAAATTTGGGTCGGTGTATTCCTGCTGCTGGCGCTGCTAGCCGCACTGTTTATCTGCCTGAGAGCGGCGGATATCACGTCTGTGCGCACAGAACCGACGTATCGCATCTATGCCACCTTCGATAACATCGGCGGGCTGAAGGTGCGTTCACCGGTCCGTATCGGCGGCGTGGTGATCGGGCGCGTATCCGACATTACGCTGGATGAGAAGACCTATCTGCCTCGCGTCGCGATGGATATCGAAGAGCGTTACAACCACATTCCGGACACCAGCTCCCTGTCTATCCGGACTTCCGGTCTGCTGGGCGAACAATATCTGGCGCTTAACGTTGGCTTTGAAGATCCCGAGCTGGGAACGACTATCCTTAAAGACGGTAGCGTCATTCAGGATACGAAATCCGCGATGGTGCTGGAGGATATGATTGGTCAGTTCCTTTACAACAGTAAAGGAGATGACAAAAAATCTGACGCTGCCCCTGCGCAGAGCGAAGACCATACCAATGCCGCGCCGACCCCAGGTGCTGCGAATTAATATCAGGAGAAGTCATTCATGTTTAAACGACTGTTAATGGTTGCCATGCTGGTCATCGCCCCTCTCACCGCGGTGCACGCGGCGGATCAGAGTAACCCGTACAAACTGATGGACGAAGCGGCGAAGAAGACATTCGACCGTCTTAAAAACGAACAGCCTAAGATTCGTTCTAATCCTGATTACCTGCGTGACGTGGTTGACCAGGAGCTGCTGCCGTACGTGCAGATCAAATATGCGGGTGCGCTGGTGCTGGGCCGCTATTACAAAGACGCGACTCCTGCGCAGCGTGAGGCCTACTTTGCCGCGTTCCGTGAATACCTGAAACAGGCCTATGGCCAGGCGCTGGCGATGTACCACGGTCAGACCTATCAGATTGCGCCCGAGCAGCCGCTGGGCGATGCGACCATCGTCCCTATCCGTGTGACGATCAACGATCCTAACGGTCGTCCGCCGGTTCGTCTGGATTTCCAGTGGCGTAAAAACAGCCAGACCGGTCACTGGCAGGCGTATGACATGATCGCCGAAGGCGTAAGCATGATCACCACCAAACAGAACGAATGGAGCGATCTGCTGCGCACCAAAGGCATTGATGGCCTGACCGCTCAGCTGCAGTCCATTGCTCGTCAGAAAATCACGCTGGACGAGAAGAAGTAATGTCACAGCAACTCAGCTGGTCGCGTGAAGGCGAGACGTTAAAGCTGTCCGGTGAACTGGATCAGGATCTGCTGAACCCACTGTGGGACAAACGCCATGAAGTGATGCAGGGCGTGACGCTTATCGACTTAACCGAGGTCACGCGGGTGGATACGGCCGGGGTTGCGCTGCTTACCCATCTGATTGCTGTAGGGAAAAAGCTGGGGGCTAGCGTCACGCTTCGCGGCGCGAGCGAGAATGTCGTGACCCTTGCTCAGCTCTACAATCTTCCTCAGGACGTATTGCCTCGTTAATATTTTCAGTGCGTTACTTCCGAAAGCCCTGACAGTTTCATCGTCAGGGCTTTTTGCTTGTTTAAGACAACGCCACTTTGCTCTAAGATGTTGGGCTTGTTTTCACTATCAGATGATTAAGAACCCATGGAAAATCATGAAATCCAGACAGTGCTGATGAATGCACTCTCCCTTCAGGAAGCCCACGTCACTGGCGATGGCAGTCACTTCCAGGTTATTGCTGTGGGTGAGATGTTCGAAGGTATGAGCCGCGTGAAGAAACAGCAGGCTGTGTACGCGCCGCTGATGGAATATATTGCGGATAACCGCATCCACGCCCTGTCGATTAAAGCGTTCACCCCGCAAGAGTGGGCACGCGATCGCAAACTAAACGGTTTTTGAGCTGAGGGCGACAGGCCCGCAGCACGGTTGAATTTATAAGAGAGCACACAATGGATAAATTTCGTGTACAGGGGCCAACGCGTCTCCAGGGCGAAGTCACAATTTCTGGCGCGAAAAACGCCGCGCTGCCAATCCTCTTTGCTGCGCTGCTGGCTGAAGAGCCGGTAGAAATTCAGAACGTACCGAAGCTGAAAGATATCGACACCACCATGAAGCTGCTCACCCAGCTGGGCACGAAAGTTGAGCGTAACGGTTCCGTCTGGATCGACGCCAGCAAGGTGAACAACTTCTCAGCACCTTACGATCTGGTGAAAACCATGCGTGCATCCATCTGGGCGCTTGGCCCGCTGGTGGCGCGTTTTGGTCAGGGTCAGGTTTCTCTGCCGGGCGGTTGCGCCATCGGTGCGCGTCCGGTTGACCTGCACATCTTTGGTCTGGAAAAACTGGGCGCAGAGATCAAGCTGGAAGAAGGTTACGTTAAAGCGTCCGTTAATGGTCGTCTGAAAGGCGCGCACATTGTCATGGACAAAGTGAGCGTGGGCGCAACGGTCACCATTATGTCTGCGGCGACGCTGGCAGAAGGCACCACCATCATCGAAAACGCCGCGCGTGAACCGGAGATTGTGGATACCGCCAACTTCCTCGTGGCGCTGGGTGCGAAGATCTCCGGCCAGGGTACCGACCGTATCACCATCGAAGGCGTTGAGCGTCTGGGCGGTGGTGTCTATCGCGTTCTGCCGGACCGTATCGAAACCGGTACATTCCTGGTCGCAGCGGCGATTTCTGGCGGTAAGATTGTTTGTCGCAACGCGCAGCCAGATACCCTGGATGCGGTGCTGGCGAAACTGCGCGATGCGGGTGCGGATATTGAAGTCGGTGAAGACTGGATCAGCCTCGATATGCATGGCCAGCGTCCAAAAGCAGTCAATGTGCGTACGGCGCCACACCCGGCTTTCCCAACTGACATGCAGGCGCAGTTCACCCTGCTGAACCTGGTCGCCGAGGGTACTGGCTTCATCACAGAAACCATTTTCGAGAACCGCTTTATGCACGTACCGGAGCTGATCCGTATGGGTGCACGTGCTGAGATCGAAAGTAATACCGTGATTTGCCATGGCGTTGAGACGCTGTCCGGCGCTCAGGTGATGGCAACCGATCTGCGTGCGTCTGCAAGCCTGGTGCTGGCGGGTTGTATCGCGGAAGGTACAACGATTGTGGATCGTATCTATCACATCGATCGTGGCTATGAGCGTATCGAAGATAAACTGCGCGCGCTGGGTGCCAACATCGAGCGTGTGAAGGGCGAGTAATCGTTCCGGCAGCCCCCTGCCAGAAATGACCGGGGGGTTGCTGTTCCTGTCAAAAAACGCGTTATTCCTGCGGTTCTCTTTTTACTCTTCTCTGGCGAATCATGCGCGATCTGTCGATAAATTCATGGGTAATGGGATCGTGGTAGCGTGAAGGCCAAATCACCCACGGATGCGTATCCAGCGCCGTTGCGATAATTAATTCTCCTTTGGGCCAGGGGCGGGTGAGGGCGTTTGCCAGAGTTGAAGAACTCAGTCCATGGCGGCGGGACTCTGCTGCCAGTGAAGTGCCTTTTTTGCGCAGTGCGGCAATAATATCAGCCGTGTGCCAGTCGATAAATTTCGTATCCATAACGCCGTCCTTAAGTTCGGATTCACCTACGCCGTTTCTTCTGAAACGACGGGGTTTACTATACCCATTTCAACTTCTTGTTCTAAAAAGTTCGCGTTACTTGATGGGATATTCAGAATAAGACACGGCTTTATTCATGCGGTCTCTAAACCGATGAATTTACATGAACACGGAATTTACAGGCGTGTACAGGAACTCCCCGCTATCGCTGCGGGGAGATACAAGGGGATTAACGGTCGCGCTGGACGGCGATGTGGGCAAGACCAATCAGTGCCTCGCGCCACGGACTGTCTGGAATAACCTGAAGCGCTTCGATGGCTTTGTCGGCTTCTTCTTCCGCACGCTGACGCGTCCATTCCAGCGATCCGCAGATAGCCATGGTTTCCAGTACAGGTTCCAGAAGATGGCGACCATTTCCCTGCTCAATCGCTTCGCGGATCATTTTCGACTGGTCGGCTGTTCCGTTCCGCATTGCATGCAGCAGCGGCAGGGTCGGTTTGCCTTCGTTCAGGTCATCGCCCACGTTTTTGCCGAGCGTCTCGCCGTCCGCACTGTAGTCCAGTAAATCATCGATCAGCTGGAATGCCGTACCCAGATAGCGGCCATAGTCCTGCAGGCCCTTTTCCTGTGCTTCGGTACAGTCAGCCAGAATGCCGGAACACTGGGCCGCCGCTTCAAACAGGCGCGCGGTTTTGCTGTAGATGACGCGCATGTAGTTTTCTTCGGTGATGTCAGGGTCGTTCACGTTCATAAGCTGCAGCACTTCACCTTCAGCAATGACGTTTACGGCTTCGGACATTACTTCCAGCACTTTAAGGGAGCCCAGACTGGTCATCATCTGGAAGGCGCGGGTATAAATAAAATCCCCCACCAGGACGCTGGCTGCGTTCCCGAAAGCGGCGTTTGCCGTGGCTTTGCCACGACGCATATCCGATTCATCCACCACATCGTCATGCAGAAGCGTCGCCGTGTGGATAAATTCGATGAGCGCTGCGATAGTAATGTGGGCATTTCCCTGATAGCCAACGGCTCTGGCAGCCAGAATGGCAATCATCGGACGAATGCGTTTACCGCCGCCGCTGACGATGTAATAACCCAACTGATTGATCAGTTGAACGTCAGAGTTGAGTTGCTCCAGGATTGCTGCATTCACACCCGCCATATCTTGCGCGGTTAACTCGTTGATTTTTTCTAAATTCATCGCAAAAGCCGGGCTTTTTATCCTGTTGATCCCATCTTCAATGGGGTAACGAAGGGTTTCGGTTTATCAATAGTAGTGCTGATTGTACTGAAAAAACGGCTCAGATAAACGTTACCGTACGTGTTGTGTTTTTTTTCTTCATGTATTGACGGTAGCACTTGTCAAAGGCTCGCGTTTTGCGTAATATTCGCGCCCTATTGTGAATATTTATAGCGCACTCTGATTCATACGAGGACGTGCGCGGAAGCGGAGTTTATATGTACGCGGTTTTCCAAAGTGGTGGTAAACAACACCGAGTAAGCGAAGGTCAGACCGTTCGCCTGGAAAAGCTGGACATCGCAACTGGCGAATCTGTTGAGTTCGCTGAAGTTCTGATGATCGCAAACGGTGAAGAAGTCAAAATCGGCGTTCCTTTCGTTGATGGCGGCGTTATCAAAGCTGAAGTTGTTGCACACGGTCGTGGCGAGAAAGTTAAAATCGTTAAGTTTCGTCGTCGTAAGCACTACCGTAAGCAGCAGGGCCACCGTCAGTGGTTCACTGATGTGAAAATTACTGGCATCAGCGCCTAAGACCTGAGGAGAGATTTAAATGGCACATAAAAAGGCTGGCGGCTCCACACGTAACGGTCGCGATTCAGAAGCTAAACGCCTGGGCGTTAAGCGTTTCGGTGGCGAATCCGTTCTGGCGGGTAGCATCATCGTTCGTCAACGTGGTACCAAATTCCACGCTGGCAACAACGTAGGTTGCGGTCGTGACCACACTCTGTTTGCTAAGGCAGACGGTAAAGTGAAATTTGAAGTTAAAGGCCCGAACAACCGTAAATACATCAGCATCGTTGCTGAGTAAGGTTTTCTCGGTCCGGTAACGGATTAAAGCCCCGCAACCTGTTGCGGGGCTTTTTACATTGGAAACCCGGTAATTTTTTCTGTAGGGAAAACGGGCATGAAGCAGCAGGCCGGCATTGGTATTCTTTTGGCGCTCACTACCGCAATGTGCTGGGGTGCGCTGCCAATTGCAATGAAGCAGGTACTGGAAGTGATGGAGCCGCCTACGGTGGTTTTTTATCGCTTTCTGATGGCAAGCATCGGCCTCGGGGCTATTCTGGCTATCAAAGGTAAGCTTCCACCCTTGCGGATCTTCCGTAAACCGCGCTGGCTGGTATTGCTGGCTATCGCGACGGGCGGTCTGTTCGGTAACTTCATCCTGTTCAGCTCTTCCCTGCAATATCTCAGCCCCACGGCGTCGCAGGTGATAGGTCAGCTTTCACCGGTTGGCATGATGATCGCCAGCGTCTTTATCCTCAAGGAAAAGATGCGTGGTACGCAGATTATCGGGGCGAGCATGCTGCTATGCGGTCTGGTGATGTTCTTCAACACCAGTCTGATTGAGATTTTCACTCGCCTGACGGATTACACATGGGGTGTAATTTTCGGTGTGGGGGCAGCAACGGTCTGGGTGAGCTATGGCGTCGCACAAAAGGTGTTATTGCGTCGTCTTGCCTCACAGCAGATCCTCTTTTTGCTGTACACTTTGTGTACAATAGCGTTGCTGCCATTAGCAAAGCCGGGAGTGATTTCTCAGCTTAGCGACTGGCAACTGGCGTGCCTCATTTTTTGTGGGCTGAACACGCTGGTCGGCTATGGCGCGCTGGCCGAAGCGATGGCGCGCTGGCAGGCAGCACAGGTGAGCGCGTTAATTACGCTTACTCCGCTGTTTACGCTGTTATTTTCAGATTTGTTATCAATGGCCTGGCCCGATGTCTTCGTCAGACCGATGCTCAACCTGTTGGGTTATCTCGGTGCGTTTGTCGTGGTTGCGGGCGCGATGTATTCCGCCATTGGTCATCGTCTTTGGGGACGTTGGCGCAAAAATGAAGCGGTTGTAGTAGTCCCCCGCTCAGGCGAATGAGTTACGGAGAGTAAAATGAAGTTTGTTGATGAAGCGACGATCCTGGTCGTGGCTGGTGATGGCGGCAACGGTTGCGTGAGCTTCCGCCGTGAAAAGTATATCCCACGTGGCGGTCCTGATGGCGGCGACGGCGGGGATGGTGGGGACGTGTGGCTGGAGGCGGATGAGAACCTCAACACGCTGATCGACTACCGTTTCGAAAAATCCTTCCGCGCTGAACGTGGCCAAAACGGCCAGAGCCGTGACTGTACCGGGAAACGCGGTAAAGACGTCACCATTAAAGTTCCGGTCGGTACGCGCGTGATTGACCAGGGGACCGGTGAAACCATGGGTGACATGACCAAACACGGTCAGCGCCTGATGGTGGCGAAAGGCGGCTGGCACGGTCTGGGTAACAGCCGTTTCAAATCTTCCGTTAACCGTACGCCGCGTCAGAAAACGATGGGTACGCCGGGCGATAAGCGCGACCTGCAGCTGGAGCTGATGCTTCTGGCTGACGTGGGCATGCTGGGTATGCCAAACGCCGGTAAATCGACGTTCATTCGCGCCGTCTCTGCGGCCAAGCCAAAAGTAGCAGACTATCCGTTTACCACGCTGGTACCAAGCCTGGGTGTTGTCCGTATGGATAACGAGAAGAGCTTCGTGGTTGCCGATATCCCGGGTCTGATTGAAGGCGCCGCGGAAGGGGCCGGTCTGGGTATTCGCTTCCTGAAGCACCTTGAGCGCTGCCGCGTGCTGCTGCACCTTATCGATATCGATCCTATCGACGGTTCCGATCCGGTTGAAAACGCCCGTATCATCGTGGGCGAGCTGGAAAAATACAGCGAAAAACTGGCGAATAAACCACGCTGGCTGGTCTTCAATAAGATCGACCTGATGGATAAAGCCGAAGCGGAAGCAAAAGCGAAAGCCATTGCTGAAGCGATGGGTTGGGAAGATAAGTACTACCTGATCTCTGCGGCAAGCCAGGTTGGCGTGAAAGATCTATGCTGGGATGTGATGACCTTCATCATTGAGAACCCAATTGTTCAGGCGGAAGAAGTCAAACAGCCTGAAAAAGTCGAATTCATGTGGGATGACTACCACCGCCAGCAGCTCGAAGAGCTGGAAGCGGAAGAAGACGATGAAGACTGGGACGATGACTGGGATGAAGACGACGAAGAAGGCGTCGAGTTCATCTACAAGCACTAATATCTGTTCAAAGCCCCCATTATGGGGGCTTTTTTATTGAAGCGTTGTGGGCAGCCAGCAGCTGGCGATTAAACCGCCTTCAGCGCCATTTTCAAGGGTCAGCCTGCCGTGGTGTAGCTGGACGATGCGCTGCACGATACTCAGGCCCAGACCGCTCCCTCCGTAGCGCTGGTCAAGACGGCGGAATGGCTCGGTGATTGACACTCGGTGCGCTTCATCAATCCCTGGACCCTGATCGATAACGCTGATCTGCGTCCCCCCGTCGACCTCGGTTAATGTCACTATAATCGTTGTCCCCGGCGGGCTGTAGCGCCCTGCATTCTCCAGCAGGTTGCGCAGCATCAGGCGCAGGAGCACGGCATCTCCCTGAACCGTGAGCGCGCTTTTAGCGGGCCAAATCACCGTATGCTCTTTGGCTTCATGCCCCAGGCCGAGAGGTTCAATGATATTTTCCGTCCAGTTCACGGTTTCGTAGTGCCCGCTCGCCATTGCCTGTCCGGCACGGGCCAGCATTAGCAGCTGTTCGACGGTATGCATGAGCTGATCGATACGGCTAATTAACGTCGCGGCCTGTGGCGCGCCTGACTGCGCCATGAGCTCAAGATGGAGCCGGATGCCGGCCAGAGGCGTTCTCAGCTCGTGTGCGGCGTCTGCGGTGAAGAGACGCTCCTGCTGAATGGTGCTATCCAGTCGTGCCAATAGCTGGTTCAGGGAGGTCGTCACCGCGCCAATTTCTTCCATGTCGGAATACATAGGAAGCGGGGTTAAGTTATCGGCCGAACGGTTAGCGAGACTGTCGCGGAGTTTATTCAGCGGTCGGGTTATCCAGGTGACAGCCCAGAAGGAGAAGAGCAGGGTAAAGCCGACCATCACCAGGGAAGGAACCAGCAGCGAGGCAATCGCTTCACGGATCTCTTTCTCAACGTGATTATTGCGCGCTTTTGCTGACAGCGTTTCGTTGACCAGAAAACCAATCTGTTCACGGCTTTCATGCCATAGCCAGATAACGCTTATCAGCTGGAAAAACAGGAGAATCACCGCCAGCAGCACCATCAAACGCCGACGCATGCTGTTCATTTCTGGCTCTCCAGACGATAGCCGACGCCGCGAACGGTTTTGATCCTGTCTTTGCCGAGTTTACGCCGCAGGTTATGGATGTGGACCTCAAGGGTATTTGAGCCGGGATCGTCCTGCCAGGAGTAAATATCCTGCTGGAGCGTTTCTCTGTGTACCGTTTGCCCGCTCCGCATGATCAGACGCGTAAGCAAGGCGAACTCTTTTGGCGTCACCTCTACGGCCTGATCCTGGCGCAGCACCTGCTGGGTTTGCAGATTCAGCGTAATATCGCCGTCGGTCAGTAAGTTATCACTATGGCCCTGATAGCGGCGAATCAACGCTCGCACCCGAGCCTGCAGCTCCGCGAGCGCAAAAGGCTTCACCAGGTAATCATCAGCGCCTGCATCGAGGCCAGCGATACGGTCTTCAAGGGCATCTCGTGCCGTCAGGATCAATACCGGGTTGGCGATGCCGCGACGTCGCCACTGGCCGAGCAGCGTGGCGCCGTCT
The DNA here is from genome assembly GCF_058354585.1 of Enterobacter sp. Taxon_8. Classification (NCBI taxonomy): domain Bacteria; kingdom Pseudomonadati; phylum Pseudomonadota; class Gammaproteobacteria; order Enterobacterales; family Enterobacteriaceae; genus Enterobacter; species Enterobacter sp. Taxon_8. Next base: position 538,603 of record NZ_CM177989.1, read on the forward strand.
TTATCAGGCAAGCCCAAATCGAGGATCACCAGACTGTATTCGCCGCTCTGAATCAGAGAGTCCGCCTCCGCTGCGGTGCCAGCACAGTCGAGGGCGTACCCTTCATTGGCCAGACCTAGCGCCAGCCCCTCCTGCAATAACAGATCGTCTTCAACTATGAGTAGTTTCATCGCTAGTTATTCTGATAGATGTCCTTATAAAGCCTGCTTTCGAAGCGAACAAGCGGAATACGACGATTGCGCTGGTCGGTCGGTTCGACGGCATAGCCGGAAAGATACTGCACGAATGCCATGCGTTGTCCGCTGGCGGTAGTGATGAAGCCTGCAAGGTTGTAAACCCCCTGCAGTGAGCCTGTTTTCGCGGAGACTTTGCCATCCACACCGGCAGCGTGAAGCCCGGCACGGTACTGCAGAGAACCGTCATGCCCGGCCAGCGGCAGCATTGAAATAAAGTTTAGCTCAGTGTCGTGCTGTGCAATGTACTGAAGCACCTGCATCATCGTGGCCGGAGAGATCAAATTATGACGCGATAGTCCGGAGCCATCGACGGCGATGGTATTACCCAGATCGATCCCGGCCTGCTGGCGCAGGATCTGCCGAACCGCGTCTGAACCCGCGCGCCAGGTTCCCGGCACGCCGAAACGCGCGTGACCAATCATGCGAAACACTGTATCGGCAATCATGTTGTCCGACTTTTTCAGCATGATTCGCAGTAAATCGTGCAGCGGAGGAGACTGTTTGCTGGCGATGACCGTGCCGGGCTGGTTGACCTGTGTCTGACGAAGCAGCGTGCCGGTATAAGTTATGCCCGCTTGCTTCAGTTCATCTTTCAGAATGGCACCCGCATAGCTTGCCCCATCCTGTACCGCAAAGGCCAGGGGCAGTGGATCGGCGCGCTGCGTCAGGCAGCCGGTAAGGGTGAAGCGGTTAAGATCGCCAGGCACGACGTCCAGCTCACAATATTGCGCATCCGGGGAACCTTTCGCCAGCGTGCGAACCTGGCTAAACATGGTGACCGGGTAGTAGGATGCTATGCGGATAAATGCTAAATCATCTGGCTTTGGCGCGCTGTAAAGTGAAACCGAGAAGCAGTTACGATCAACAATCGCGGCGGCGGGTGGGGCGCTAAAGCACTGGGTCATGTCGTTCCACGGCCAGCCAGGGGCTTTATCGTGGCTGGCAAAGATGGACGTGTCAATCAGCACATTGCCATCAATTTTCTGCACGCCAGATTTTTTCAGTACCGCAACCATATTGCGGATATCCTGGCGCTTAAAGGTCGGATCGCCGCCAAAACGGGCGATAAGATCGCCTTTCAGTTCGCCACCCTCGACGTTACCTTTGGTCTCGAGTGTGGTCGTAAAACGGAAGTCAGGACCGAGCTGGAGCAAGGCGGCGAGGGCAGTGATCACCTTTTGGGTACTGGCAGGCAGCGCCATCTGTTGACTGTGATAGTCAATCTCGGGAGCCTGTGCGCCAACCTTCTGCACCATCAGGGCAAGGTTTGCGCCTGCGGGGAGCTGATTAATGTACTCATCAACATTCGCGGCCTGGGCAGTGAACGTTAAACTGGTAGTCAATCCGATGATAAATCTGGAAAATCGCATAATCTCGCGCTAACAACCCGAAAACAAACCGTCATACTACGGTGCATAGCACTGCAAAGTAAACGATGACCCATAGTGAACTTCGCGGTAAAATGCATATCAAATTGAAAAATTGCTGCTGACCTGGGGCATTGCTCCCGGGTCGGTTTTCTTTTTGCTTCTTGCCCGCTTAGGTGGGCAGGAGCAGGGAACACTGCTCCCAACAGGAATGTTTAAGAGGTATAACAAATGCAAGCTATTCCGATGACCTTACGTGGTGCCGAAAAACTGCGCGAAGAGCTGGATTTCCTGAAATCCGTGCGTCGTCCTGAAATCATCGCCGCTATCGCGGATGCGCGCGAGCATGGCGACCTGAAAGAGAACGCTGAATACCACGCCGCGCGTGAGCAGCAGGGCTTCTGTGAAGGGCGTATTAAAGATATCGAAGCAAAACTGTCCAATGCACAGGTTATCGATATCACCAAAATGCCTAACAACGGGCGTGTGATCTTTGGTTCAACTGTGACCGTGCTGAACCTGGACAACGACGAAGAGCAGACCTATCGCATCGTGGGTGATGATGAAGCAGACTTCAAACAGAACCTGATTTCAGTGAACTCTCCGATTGCTCGCGGCCTGATTGGCAAAGAGCAGGACGATGTTGTCACCATCCGCACTCCTGGCGGTGAAGTGGAATACGAAATTATTAAGGTTGAATACCTGTAATTCGCTTCTCTACTAAGATGTTGATACATTGTAAAGAAAAGAAAAAGGCCGCATAGCGGCCTTTTATCAACTCAAGGAGCATGGCATTTTGCTCGCCTGCTGACAGAAATCCCTCGTTTCACACAGAAAATGTGTTTAATTCAGGATATCCTTAGCGTGGCAGCGAGATTTTACGCTCTTTAGATGGGCGGTAGAGCACCAGCGTTTTACCGATGACCTGTACATTACAGGCGCCGGTTTCGCGCACGATGGCTTCCACGATCAGGTTTTTAGTGTCTCTGTCTTCAGAGGCGATTTTCACCTTGATCAGCTCGTGGTGTTCCAGCGCTTGTTCAATCTCGGCAAGCACCCCTTCGGTCAAACCATTGTTGCCAAGCATCACTACAGGCTTGAGCGGATGTGCCAGACCTTTAAGGTGCTGTTTTTGTTTAGTACTAAGATTCATCGTATATTTTTGCTTACGTTGGGATTGAAAACGGTTCATTCTACCGCCATCTCCCTTATATCGCCAAATAGCTGCGTAGAAATTTACGTCACAGGCAGGTAACGATGAACCAGGACGGAAATGTTAAATGACAGGTAAAAAGCGTTCTGCCAGCTCCAGCCGCTGGCTTCAGGAACACTTTAGCGATAAATATGTTCAACAGGCACAGAAAAAGGGGTTGCGTTCCCGTGCCTGGTTTAAACTTGATGAAATACAGCAAAGTGACAAACTTTTTAAGCCGGGGATGACGGTTGTAGACCTCGGTGCGGCACCTGGCGGATGGTCCCAGTATGCGGTAACGCAGATCGGCGGAACGGGCCGAATCATCGCGTGCGATCTTTTACCAATGGATCCCATCGTCGGTGTCGACTTCCTTCAGGGCGACTTTCGTGATGAATTAGTGCTGAAAGCGTTACTTGATCGTGTAGGTGACAGTAAGGTCCAGGTTGTCATGTCAGATATGGCACCAAATATGTGCGGAACACCGGCGGTGGATATCCCCCGCGCCATGTATCTGGTGGAGCTAGCGTTAGAAATGTGTCGTGATGTACTAGCGCCTGGTGGTAGTTTTGTTGTGAAGGTGTTTCAGGGCGAAGGTTTCGAGGAGTATCTTAAGGAAATTCGCTCCCTGTTTGCGAAGGTTAAAGTTCGTAAGCCGGACTCTTCCCGGGCCCGTTCCCGAGAAGTGTATATTGTAGCGACCGGGCGAAAATGATAACCGGTAGATTTCAGGCGAAAGTTTGAATGAAACTGGATATAGAGTATCCTGACGCTGTTTTTAACACAGTTGTAATATGAGGTTAATCCCTTGAGTGACATGGCGAAAAACCTAATACTCTGGCTGGTCATTGCCGTTGTGCTGATGTCAGTATTCCAGAGCTTTGGGCCCAGCGAGTCGAATGGCCGCAAGGTGGATTATTCTACCTTCCTGCAGGAGGTCAATCAGGACCAGGTTCGCGAAGCGCGTATCAACGGACGTGAGATCAACGTTACCAAGAAAGATAGTAACCGTTACACGACTTACATCCCGGTGAACGATCCTAAGCTGCTTGATAACCTTCTGACCAAAAACGTCAAGGTGGTAGGTGAGCCGCCAGAAGAACCAAGCCTGCTGGCTTCTATCTTCATTTCCTGGTTCCCGATGCTGCTTCTTATCGGCGTCTGGATCTTCTTTATGCGCCAGATGCAGGGCGGCGGTGGCAAAGGTGCCATGTCGTTCGGTAAGAGCAAGGCACGTATGCTAACGGAAGACCAGATCAAGACCACGTTCGCTGACGTCGCCGGTTGTGACGAAGCGAAAGAAGAGGTCGGTGAACTGGTTGAATACCTGCGTGAACCGAGCCGTTTCCAGAAGCTGGGCGGTAAGATCCCGAAAGGGGTGCTGATGGTTGGCCCTCCGGGTACCGGTAAAACCCTGCTGGCGAAAGCCATCGCGGGTGAAGCGAAGGTGCCGTTCTTTACTATTTCAGGTTCTGACTTCGTAGAAATGTTCGTGGGTGTCGGTGCATCTCGTGTGCGTGACATGTTCGAGCAGGCCAAGAAGGCAGCACCGTGCATTATCTTCATCGATGAAATCGACGCCGTAGGCCGCCAGCGTGGCGCAGGTCTGGGCGGTGGTCACGATGAACGTGAACAGACGCTGAACCAGATGCTGGTTGAGATGGACGGCTTCGAAGGTAACGAAGGTATCATCGTTATCGCGGCGACTAACCGTCCGGACGTACTTGACCCTGCGCTGCTGCGTCCAGGCCGTTTCGACCGTCAGGTTGTTGTGGGTCTGCCGGACGTTCGCGGTCGTGAACAGATTCTGAAAGTTCACATGCGTCGCGTGCCGCTGGCGCCAGATATCGATGCGGCAATCATTGCGCGCGGTACCCCGGGCTTCTCCGGTGCGGATCTGGCTAACCTGGTCAACGAAGCTGCTCTGTTTGCCGCTCGCGGTAACAAGCGCGTCGTATCGATGGTTGAATTCGAGAAAGCGAAAGACAAAATCATGATGGGTGCGGAACGTCGCTCCATGGTGATGACGGAAGCGCAGAAAGAGTCCACGGCATACCACGAAGCGGGTCATGCGATTATTGGTCGCCTCGTGCCGGAACACGATCCGGTGCATAAAGTGACGATTATTCCGCGCGGTCGTGCGCTGGGTGTGACCTTCTTCCTGCCTGAAGGCGATGCGATCAGCGCCAGCCGTCAGAAACTGGAAAGCCAGATTTCTACCCTCTACGGTGGTCGCCTGGCAGAAGAGATTATCTACGGTGTGGAACATGTTTCTACCGGTGCGTCCAACGACATTAAAGTGGCGACAAACCTGGCGCGTAACATGGTGACTCAGTGGGGCTTCTCCGACAAACTCGGTCCGCTGCTGTATGCAGAAGAAGAGGGCGAAGTATTCCTGGGCCGTTCTGTGGCTAAAGCGAAACATATGTCCGATGAGACGGCACGTATCATCGACCAGGAAGTAAAATCTCTGGTAGAGCGTAACTATGCGCGTGCACGCCAGATCCTGACCGACAATATGGACATCCTGCATTCGATGAAAGATGCGCTCATGAAATATGAGACCATCGATGCACCGCAGATTGACGACCTGATGGCGCGCCGTGAAGTGCGTCCGCCAGCAGGCTGGGAAGACCCAGGCGCTTCCAATAATTCTGACAACAATGGCACCCCGCGTGCGCCGCGTCCGGTTGATGAACCGCGTACGCCAAACCCGGGCAACACTATGTCAGAACAGTTGGGCGATAAGTAAGCCACTGCTGTTGAAGCGTTTGTCTGTACCTCAAACCCTGGAGCTTGCTCCGGGGTTTTTCATTTCTGTTTAACGATATAGATACCAGGGATTTCGCCATGAAATTATTCGCTCAGGACTCGCATCTCGATCTTTCACATCCCCACGTGATGGGGATCCTGAATGTTACCCCTGACTCCTTCTCTGACGGCGGTGCGCATAACACGCTTATCGAGGCGGTTAAGCACGCGAATTTAATGATTAATGCGGGTGCCACCATCATTGACGTTGGCGGCGAATCGACGCGTCCAGGCGCGGCGGACGTGTCTGTGGAAGAAGAGCTGGCGCGCGTGGTGCCGGTCGTTGAAGCAATCGCACAGCGGTTTGAAGTGTGGATCTCCGTTGACACCTCCAAACCGGAGGTGATCCGTGAAGTGGCGAGAGTAGGCGCTCACATTATCAATGATATCCGTTCACTTACCGAACCGGGGGCGATTGAGGCGGCTGCGGAAACGGGGCTGCCGGTTTGCCTGATGCATATGCAGGGCCAACCAAAAACTATGCAGGACGCGCCGAAGTATGACGATGTCTTTGCCGACGTAAATCGCTTCTTTATTGAGCATATCGAACGTTGTGAACGTGCCGGTATCCCAAAAGAGAAATTGCTGCTCGACCCGGGGTTCGGTTTCGGTAAAAATCTCTCACACAACTATGCGCTGCTTGCGCGCTTATCGGAATTCCATCATTTTGACCTGCCGTTACTGGTAGGGATGTCAAGAAAGTCGATGATTGGGCAGTTGCTGAACGTGGGGCCGGGCGAACGCCTGAGCGGCAGTCTGGCCTGCGCGGTGATTGCGGCGATGCAGGGCGCGCACATTATTCGTGTCCATGACGTCAAAGAAACAGTAGAAGCCATGCGTGTGGTGGAAGCCACACTGGCAGCGAAGGAAAACAAACGCTATGAGTAATCGTAAATATTTTGGTACCGACGGTATCCGTGGGCGCGTAGGCGATGCTCCCATCACCCCTGATTTTGTCCTGAAGCTCGGCTGGGCTGCTGGTAAAGTGCTTGCGCGTCATGGCTCACGTAAAATTATCATCGGTAAAGACACCCGTATTTCGGGCTATATGCTGGAGTCCGCCCTGGAAGCGGGTCTGGCGGCTGCGGGACTGTCCGCCTCCTTTACGGGCCCAATGCCAACGCCTGCAGTCGCGTATCTGACGCGCACCTTCCGTGCGGAAGCGGGGATTGTCATTTCAGCTTCTCACAACCCGTTCTACGACAACGGCATTAAATTCTTCTCCATTGATGGCACCAAGCTGCCTGATGACGTGGAAGAAGCTATTGAAGCTGAGATGGAAAAAGAGATCACCTGTGTTGATTCCGCAGAGCTGGGTAAAGCGAACCGTATCGTCGATGCGGCGGGTCGCTATATCGAATTCTGTAAAGGTACCTTCCCGAATGAGCTGAGCCTGGCTCATCTGAAAATTGTGGTGGACTGTGCGAATGGCGCGACCTATCACATCGCCCCAAATGTCTTCCGCGAACTGGGTGCGAAAGTAATCACCATTGGCTGCGAGCCGGATGGTCTGAACATTAATGAGCAGGTGGGGGCAACTGACGTTCGTGCCCTGCAGGCGCGCGTGCTGGCCGAAAAAGCCGATCTGGGTATTGCGCTGGACGGCGACGGTGACCGCGTGATCATGGTTGATCACGAAGGTAACAAGGTCGATGGCGACCAGATCCTCTACATTATTGCGCGTGAAGGTCTGCGTCAGGGTCAGCTGCGCGGCGGTGCGGTCGGGACGCTGATGAGTAACATGGGCCTGGAACTGGCGCTGAAACAGCTCGGTATTCCGTTCGTTCGCGCAAAAGTGGGTGACCGCTATGTGTTGGAAAAATTGCAGGAGAAGGGCTGGCGTATCGGCGCTGAGAATTCAGGTCACGTGATCCTGCTCGACAAAACCACCACCGGTGACGGTATTGTGGCCGCGCTGCAGGTGGTTGCCGCTATGGCGCGCAACCATATGAGCCTGCACGACCTTTGCAGCGGCATGAAAATGTTCCCACAGATCCTGGTAAACGTACGCTTTACTGCCGGTAAAGGCGATCCGCTGGAAAATGAGAACGTCAAAGCGGTGATGGCTGACGTTGAAGCGGCCCTTGGCAATCGTGGACGCGTGCTGCTGCGTAAATCCGGCACTGAACCGCTGATCCGCGTGATGGTGGAAGGTGAAGACGAAGCGCAGGTAACCGAATTCGCGCACCGTATTGCGGATGCTGTAAAAGCTGCATAATCTTGCACGCTAAATGTTTAAAAAGGCGGCGTTTGCCGCCTTTGTTTTAAGCAATTAATGGCTTTTTGCTGTTTTTTTCCGCAGTTGATACAATGCGTCGAAAATGCCCTTGCGAAGGTGATTCGCTTTGGTTAGTATTCACACCCGCTTCAGTGGGAAACAGAAATCCTGCTAATTGGTCGAAGCATTGGTATGCGGCAAATCCGCAAGGAACAGGTTGATTATGTACGAAGCTCTTTTAGTTGTTTTCCTTATTGTAGCCATCGCTCTCGTAGCGCTGATTATGCTGCAGCAAGGTAAAGGCGCTGATATGGGAGCCTCCTTCGGAGCAGGCGCTTCCGGTACGCTGTTCGGTTCAAGTGGTTCTGCGAACTTCATGACCCGCACTACGGCGATTCTGGCTACGCTGTTCTTCATCATCAGCCTGGTGCTTGGCAATATCAACAGCAACAAGACCAGCAAAGGAAGCGAGTGGGAAAATCTGAGCGCGCCAGCGAAAACTGAGCAGACTCAGCCAGCTGCACCGGCTAAGCCAACCAGCGATATCCCGCACTAAGTATTCTGTACCGAGGTGGTGGAATTGGTAGACACGCTACCTTGAGGTGGTAGTGCCCTAACGGGCTTGTGGGTTCGAGTCCCATCCTCGGTACCAATATTCCAGAAAAAAGACGTCGAAAGACGTCTTTTTTTTTCGTCTGCATATTGTGAGGTGTGGTTTTGTAGGCCCGGTAAGCGCAGCGCCACCGGGCAAAATGGCGGGTGGCGCTGCGCTTACCCGCCCTACGAAAGTCCAAATAAAAAAGGCGTCCCCAGGACGCCTTTTGCATGCTACATCAGCGATTACTTCTTATCGCTATGCTCCAGGTTTTCAACCTGAGGCAGGCCGTTACCGGAATTCGCGGAGAGCAGGCCATTCTCAACATAGTTGAACAGCTTCTCGCGGGTATCGGTAATGTCCAGATTACGCATGGTCAGCTGACCAATACGATCGTCCGGTGAGAACACGGATTCACCTTTCTCCATGGTCAGACGCTCTGCTTTATAGGTCAGGTTGTCAGACACCGTATTCAGAATGGAGTAGTCGTTACCGCGACGCAGTTCCAGGGTCACCTCACCGGTGATCGCGCTTGCCACCCAACGCTGCAGGGCATCACGCAGCATCAGTGCCTGAGGATCGAACCAGCGGCCCTGATACAGCAGTTTACCCAGCTGACGGCCATGAGAGTGATACTGCTCAATGGTGTCTTCGTTGTGAATACCAGTCAGCAGACGCTCGTAAGCAATATGCAGCAGCGCCATTCCCGGGGCTTCATAGATGCCACGGCTTTTCGCTTCGATGATACGGTTTTCAATCTGATCGCTCATGCCCAGGCCGTGACGACCACCAATACGGTTAGCTTCCAGCATCAGCTCAACGTCATCAGAGAAGGTTTTGCCGTTCAGCGCAACCGGATGACCACGTTCGAAACGCACGGTCACTTCTTCTGCCGGGATCTTCACGTTCTCATCCCAGAACTTCACGCCCATGATTGGGTTAACGATCTTCACGCTAGAGTTCAGGAATTCCAGGTCTTTCGCTTCGTGCGTCGCACCCAGCATGTTGGAGTCGGTGGAGTAGGCTTTCTCGACGGACATCTTATAGTCAAAGCCGCAGGCGATCATAAACTCGGACATCTCATGACGACCACCCAGCTCGTCGATGAAGTCGGTATCCAGCCACGGTTTGTAGATCTGCAGTTCGGCGTTGGTCAGCAGGCCATAACGATAGAAACGTTCGATATCGTTTCCTTTATAGGTGCTGCCATCACCCCAGATGTTGACGCCGTCTTCTTTCATCGCCGCAACCAGCATGGTACCGGTCACCGCACGGCCCAGCGGAGTGGTGTTGAAATAGGTCAGGCCGCCGGTGGTGTTATGGAATGCACCACACTGAATAGCCGCGATACCTTCCGCGACCAGTTGCTTACGGCAGTCAATCAGGCGCGCGTTCTCTGCACCATACTCTTTCGCGCGACGAGGAATAGCATCATAGTCGTCCTCATCCGGCTGACCCAGGTTCGCAGTATAAGCATACGGAACCGCTCCCTTCTGGCGCATCCACAGCAGTGCAGCGCTGGTATCCAGGCCACCTGAGAAAGCGATGCCAATACGTTGTCCTACCGGAAGATGCTTGAGAATCGTCGTCATAGAATAAAACCCTGCTTGATTGACTGATTAGAGACCGCTTTCGCTCTCTTGTGCATTTTTATGCAAAATAAGTGAGTATTCATTTAATCATCTTTTGGCGAAGACCGGAAGAGACTCGTGCGTTTTTTGTAAAAATTTTGGTCCGATCGATCTGGCGGAAGTCGCCTTGACAGGTGGGGTCAACTATCAATATACTAAACGCCGATTTTACGTCCCGTCTTCGGTACCAAATCCCAGCATTATTTGCAAATTCTGTCCAAAACGCGTAGAATTTGCCACGTTTCAGGCGCGGGGTGGAGCAGCCTGGTAGCTCGTCGGGCTCATAACCCGAAGGTCGTCGGTTCAAATCCGGCCCCCGCAACCACTTTCCCATAAAGTTCTTTTTCAAATATACTGTGAAGACTTAGAGCCTTCGTAGCTGGATTTGAAAAAATTCTTTCGGAAAGTGCTCCAGGCCACAGTTGTGGCTATAGGGTTCAGTTATCTAAAGCCCCGATTTATCGGGGTTTTTTGTTATCTGACTACAGAATAACTGGGCTTTACGCCCTTTTTTTATGTCTTGGGGGTGGGCTTGTCCACATTAGAGCAAAAATTAACAGAGATGATTACTGCACCGGTCGAAGCACTGGGCTACGAACTGGTCGGCATCGAATTCGTTCGCGGCCGTACATCGACGCTGCGCATCTATATTGATAGTGAAGATGGCATCAATGTTGATGATTGTGCTGATGTCAGCCACCAGGTGAGTGCGGTTCTTGATGTTGAAGACCCAATTACCGTTGCGTACAACCTGGAAGTTTCCTCACCTGGCCTCGATCGCCCGATGTTCACGGCCGAGCACTATGTGCGCTTTACCGGTGAAGAAGTGGCTCTCGTTCTGCGTATGGCCGTACAGAACCGCCGTAAATGGCAGGGAATTATCAAAGCCGTTGATGGTGAAATGATCACGGTAACAGTCGAAGGCAAAGATGAAGTGTTCGCGCTGAGTAATATCCAGAAGGCGAACCTGGTTCCCCACTTTTAACAGTCTGGATTGAGGTGAAAAGCCCGCGATGAACAAAGAAATTTTGGCTGTTGTTGAAGCCGTCTCCAATGAGAAATCACTGCCGCGTGAGAAGATTTTCGAAGCGCTGGAAAGTGCACTGGCTACAGCAACCAAGAAAAAATACGAACAAGAGATCGATGTTCGCGTAGAAATCGATCGTAAAAGCGGTGACTTCGATACATTCCGTCGTTGGGTAATCGTTGAAGAAGTGACCCAGCCGACTAAAGAGATCACGCTGGAAGCCGCCCGTTTTGAAGACGAAAGTCTGAACGTGGGTGACTACGTTGAAGATCAGATTGAATCTGTGACCTTCGACCGTATCACTACCCAGACCGCTAAACAGGTTATCGTGCAGAAAGTGCGCGAAGCCGAGCGCGCGCTGGTTGTCGATCAGTTCCGCGATCAGGAAGGCGAAATCATCACCGGCGTGGTGAAGAAAGTGAACCGCGACAACATCTCCCTGGAGATCAAATCCGAAGGGTTGCCGGGTAACGCTGAAGCCGTGATCCTGCGTGAAGATATGCTGCCGCGTGAAAACTTCCGTCCGGGCGACCGTATTCGCGGTGTTCTGTACGCTGTGCGTCCAGAAGCTCGCGGTGCGCAGCTGTTCGTGACCCGTTCTAAACCAGAAATGCTGGTAGAACTGTTCCGTATCGAAGTACCGGAAATCGGTGAAGAAGTTATCGAAATTAAAGCGGCGGCTCGCGATCCGGGCTCCCGTGCGAAAATTGCGGTGAAAACCAACGACAAGCGTATCGACCCGGTCGGTGCTTGCGTCGGTATGCGCGGTGCGCGTGTCCAGGCAGTTTCTACTGAGCTGGGCGGCGAACGTATTGATATCGTTCTGTGGGATGACAACCCGGCGCAGTTCGTGATCAACGCAATGGCTCCGGCTGATGTGGCGTCTATCGTTGTTGACGAAGACAAACACACCATGGATATCGCTGTTGAAGCGGGCAACCTAGCGCAGGCAATCGGCCGTAACGGTCAGAACGTACGCCTGGCGTCACAGCTGAGCGGCTGGGAACTCAACGTCATGACCGTTGATGACCTGCAGGCTAAGCATCAGGCTGAAGCCCATGCGGCGATCGATACCTTCACCAAATACCTGGATATTGACGAAGATTTCGCCACTGTTCTGGTTGAAGAAGGTTTCTCTACGCTGGAAGAACTGGCCTATGTGCCAATGAAAGAGCTGCTGGAAATTGACGGTCTGGATGAACCAACCGTTGAAGCCCTGCGTGAACGCGCTAAAAACGCACTGACCACCCTGGCACTGGCTCAGGAAGAAAGCCTTGGCGATAAGAAGCCGGCTGATGACCTGCTGAATCTGGAAGGTCTTGATCGTGCGATTGCGTTCAAGCTGGCTGCCCGTGGTGTTTGTACGCTGGAAGATCTCGCTGAGCAAGGCGTTGATGACCTGGCTGATATCGAAGGTTTAACCGACGAGAAAGCCGGCGAGCTCATCATGGCCGCACGTAATATTTGCTGGTTCGGCGACGAAGCGTAATAAACTGTAGCAGGAAGGAACAGCATGACTGATGTAACTGTAAAATCGCTGGCTGCTGAGATTCAGACCTCCGTGGACCGCCTGGTACAGCAATTTGCTGATGCAGGGATCCCGAAGTCCGCTGATGACTCGGTAACCGCGCAAGAAAAACAAACCTTGTTAACGCACCTGAACCGTGAACACGGCTCTACGCCTGACAAGTTAACGCTGCAGCGCAAAACGCGTAGCACGTTAAACATCCCTGGTACCGGTGGCAAAAGCAAATCGGTACAAATTGAAGTCCGCAAGACGCGCACCTTTGTAAAACGTGATCCGCAAGAGGCAGAACGCCTTGCCGCGGAAGAGCAGGCACAGCGTGAAGCGGAAGAACAAGCTCAGCGTGAGGCGGAAGCAGCCGCCAAACGTGAAGCAGAATTAAAAGCTGAACGTGAGGCCGCAGAAAAAGCGAAACGCGACGCAAGTGATAAAGTGAAGCGTGACGCTGCGGAAAAAGACAAAGTGAGCAATCAACAGACAGACGAAATGACCAAAACCGCCCAGGCTGAAAAAGCCCGCCGTGAAAATGAAGCTGCCGAGCTGAAGCGTAAAGCGGAAGAAGAAGCCCGCCGTAAGCTGGAAGAAGAAGCTCGCCGCGTCGCCGAAGAAGCGCGTCGCATGGCAGAAGAAAATGAGAAGAACGGTGTTGATACCGCTGAGCAGTCTGAAGACACCAGCGACTATCACGTGACCACTTCTCAGCACGCACGTCAGGCTGAAGATGATAACGACCGTGAAGTAGAAGGCGGCCGTGGCCGTGGTCGTAATGCAAAAGCAGCGCGTCCGGCGAAAAAAGGTAACAAGCACGCGGAATCCAAAGCTGACCGTGAAGAAGCACGCGCGGCTGTTCGCGGTGGTAAAGGCGGCAAGCGTAAAGGTTCCGCTCTGCAGCAGGGCTTCCAGAAGCCGGCTCAGGCCGTTAACCGTGACGTTGTGATCGGCGAAACCATTACCGTTGGCGAACTGGCGAACAAGATGGCGGTTAAAGGCTCTCAGGTCATCAAAGCAATGATGAAGCTGGGCGCGATGGCAACCATCAACCAGGTGATCGATCAGGAAACCGCACAGCTGGTTGCGGAAGAGATGGGCCACAAAGTTATCCTGCGTCGTGAAAACGAGCTGGAAGAAGCAGTAATGAGCGACCGTGACACAGGTGCTGCGGCAGAACCGCGCGCACCGGTAGTGACCATCATGGGTCACGTTGACCACGGTAAAACCTCGCTGCTTGACTACATTCGCTCTACCAAGGTTGCCTCTGGCGAAGCGGGTGGTATTACTCAGCACATCGGTGCATACCACGTAGAAACTGACAACGGTATGATCACCTTCCTGGATACCCCAGGCCACGCCGCGTTTACCTCAATGCGTGCTCGTGGTGCTCAGGCGACGGATATCGTTGTTCTGGTTGTTGCTGCAGACGACGGCGTGATGCCACAGACCATCGAAGCTATCCAGCACGCGAAAGCAGCGGGTGTGCCGGTTGTGGTTGCAGTGAACAAGATCGATAAGCCAGAAGCGGATCCCGATCGTGTTAAAAACGAACTTTCCCAGTACGGTATCCTGCCGGAAGAGTGGGGCGGCGAAAGCCAGTTCGTACACGTGTCTGCGAAAGCGGGTACCGGTATCGACGAACTGCTGGACGCGATCCTGCTGCAGGCCGAAGTTCTGGAGCTGAAAGCCATCCGTAACGGTATGGCGAGCGGTGCGGTTATCGAATCCTTCCTGGATAAAGGACGTGGCCCGGTTGCTACCGTTCTGGTTCGCGAAGGTACGCTGCATAAAGGCGATATCGTTCTGTGCGGTTTCGAATACGGTCGCGTTCGTGCGATGCGTAACGAACTGGGTCAGGAAGTGCTGGAAGCAGGTCCGTCCATTCCAGTGGAAATCCTGGGTCTGTCCGGTGTTCCGGCTGCTGGTGACGAAGTGACCGTGGTGCGTGACGAGAAGAAAGCGCGTGAAGTGGCACTGTATCGTCAGGGCAAATTCCGTGAAGTTAAACTGGCTCGTCAGCAGAAATCTAAACTCGAGAACATGTTTGCCAACATGACCGATGGCGAAGTTCACGAAGTGAACATCGTTCTGAAAGCCGACGTTCAGGGTTCTGTGGAAGCGATCTCCGACTCCTTGCTGAAACTGTCTACCGACGAAGTGAAAGTGAAGATCATCGGTTCTGGCGTAGGTGGTATCACCGAAACCGACGCGACCCTGGCTGCTGCCTCCAACGCTATCCTGGTTGGCTTCAACGTTCGTGCGGATGCCTCTGCGCGTAAAGTGATTGAATCCGAAAGCCTGGATCTGCGTTACTACTCCGTCATCTATAACCTGATCGACGAAGTGAAAGCAGCGATGAGCGGCATGCTGTCTCCTGAGCTGAAACAGCAGATCATCGGTCTGGCTGAAGTACGTGACGTGTTCAAATCACCGAAATTCGGTGCGATCGCGGGCTGTATGGTTACCGAAGGTAACATCAAGCGTCACAACCCAATCCGTGTACTGCGTGACAACGTGGTTATCTACGAAGGCGAGCTGGAATCCCTGCGCCGCTTCAAAGATGACGTTAACGAAGTCCGTAACGGCATGGAATGTGGTATCGGCGTGAAGAACTACAACGACGTTCGCGTTGGCGATATGATCGAAGTGTTCGAGATCATCGAAATTCAGCGTACCATCGCTTAATTTCCGATTGTAAGCCGGGATCGCCTCGCGCCACCCGGCAATAATTTCAAAAAGGGGCTTTAGCCCCTTTTTTGTCTGGAGAATTTATTATGGCGAGAGAATTTGGTCGCCCTCAGCGCGTAGCGCAGGAAATGCAGAAAGAGATCGCACTCATTCTGCAACGTGAAATCAAAGACCCGCGCGTCGGCATGATGACCACCGTTTCCGGTGTAGAAATGTCCCGCGATTTGGCCTATGCAAAAGTGTTCGTCACCTTCCTGAACGATCAGGACGAAGCCGCAGTGAAGAACGGCATTAAAGCGCTGCAGGAAGCTTCTGGTTTCATCCGCTCTCTGCTCGGCAAGGCGATGCGCCTGCGTATCGTGCCTGAATTGACTTTCTTCTACGACAACTCGCTGGTCGAAGGTATGCGTATGTCCAACCTGGTGACCAGCGTGGTTAAACATGACGATGAGCGTCGTGTTAACCCGGCGGACGACAGCAAGGAGGACTGATGAGTCGTCCTCGTCGTCGTGGTCGCGACGTGCATGGTGTGCTGCTGCTGGATAAACCCCAGGGCGCTTCCAGCAACGACGTGCTGCAAAAAGTGAAGCGTATTTTTAACGCCAACCGTGCGGGCCACACCGGCGCGCTCGATCCGCTGGCAACTGGCATGCTGCCGATCTGCCTGGGAGAGGCGACAAAGTTTTCCCAGTACCTGCTCGACTCCGATAAGCGTTACCGCGTTATCGCTAAGCTGGGCCAGCGCACGGATACCTCCGACGCGGATGGCCAGGTCGTGGAAGAGCGTCCGGTGACCTTCAGTGCGAAGCAGCTTGATGCGGCGCTGGAGAGCTTCCGTGGGGATACGATGCAGGTGCCGTCGATGTATTCGGCGCTGAAGTATCAGGGCAAAAAACTCTACGAATATGCGCGCCAGGGTATTGACGTCCCGCGTGAAGCCCGTCCGATTACCGTGTATGAGCTGCTCTTTATTCGCCACGAAGGTGATGAGCTGGAGCTGGAAGTGCACTGTTCGAAAGGGACCTATATTCGCACCATCATTGATGACCTCGGTGAAAAGCTGGGCTGCGGCGCGCATGTGATTTACCTGCGTCGCCTTGCGGTGAGCAAGTACCCGGTGGAGCGAATGGTGACCCTGGAACATCTGCGCAAGCTGGTTGAACAGGCGGAATCTCAGGGGATCGCGCCGGCAGAGCTGCTCGACCCACTGCTGATGCCGATGGACAGTCCGGCTGCGGACTTCCCGGTTGTTAATCTTCCTTTAACATCGTCCGTTTACTTTAAGAACGGCAACCCGGTTCGTACGTCAGATGCGCCGCTGGAAGGCCTGGTACGCGTGACTGAAGGTGACGAAGGGAAATTCATCGGCATGGGCGAAATGGATGGCGAAGGGCGCGTTGCGCCGCGTCGTCTGGTCGTCGAATATCCGGTCGACGCGTGACGGTGATAACGGCTCACCTTGCGATAAGCAGGGGAGACGAGTAGAATATCGCCGCTTAACGCCTGGTAAATTGTTTAACAATCTGCGGGGCGTACATGGGATCGCTGAATTAGAGATCGGCATCCTTACATTCTTTATACTTTGGAGTTTGAAAATGTCTCTAAGCGTTGAAGCTAAAGCTAAAATCGTTTCTGAGTTTGGTCGTGGTACTAACGACAGCGGTTCTACCGAAGTTCAGGTTGCACTGCTGACTGCACAGATTAACCACCTGCAGGGTCACTTTGCAGAGCACAAAAAAGATCACCACAGCCGTCGTGGTCTGCTGCGTATGGTTTCTCAGCGTCGTAAACTGCTCGACTACCTGAAACGTAAAGATGTTGCACGCTACACCGCGCTGATCGAGCGTCTGGGTCTGCGTCGCTAATTCTTGCGAGTTTCAGAAAAGGGGGCCTGATGGCCCCTTTTTTCAAGCAGACGGCAGCAATTCACTGGAAACTATTGTATTGTTGCTATAAATGATCTTCATTGCAGAGGTTCGCGCGGCTAATGAGAGGCTTCACCCATGGGGGTGTTGGTTGTCATTAGTCGCGAGGATGCGAAGAAGGTCGGGTTAAATCGACAGCACACCGGCGGTGTGCTGTCAAACATTTAAGAAAGGACAGAACTTTGCTGAATCCGATCGTTCGTAAATTCCAGTATGGTCAACATACTGTCACGCTGGAAACCGGCATGATGGCACGTCAGGCGACTGCTGCCGTTATGGTAAGCATGGATGACACTGCGGTATTCGTTACCGTTGTGGGCCAGAAAAAAGCTAAACCAGGTCAGGACTTCTTCCCGCTGACCGTTAACTACCAGGAGCGTACCTACGCTGCCGGTAAAATCCCGGGTGGTTTCTTCCGTCGTGAAGGCCGTCCAAGCGAAGGCGAAACCCTGATCGCGCGTCTGATTGACCGCCCGGTTCGCCCGCTGTTCCCTGAAGGCTTCGTCAACGAAGTGCAGGTTATCGCGACCGTTGTTTCCGTTAACCCACAGGTTAACCCGGACATCGTGGCGATGATCGGTGCGTCCGCAGCCCTGTCACTTTCTGGTATTCCATTCAATGGTCCAATCGGTGCCGCGCGCGTGGGTTACATCAACGACCAGTACGTGCTGAACCCAACTCAGGAAGAGCTGAAAGAAAGTAAGCTGGACCTGGTGGTTGCGGGTACCGAAGCCGCTGTGCTGATGGTTGAATCCGAAGCTGAACTGCTGAGCGAAGACCAGATGCTGGGCGCTGTGGTCTTCGGCCATGACCAGCAGCAGGTTGTTATCCAGAACATCAACGACCTGGTGAAAGAAGCCGGTAAACCACGTTGGGACTGGCAGCCAGAAGCGGCCAACGACGCGCTGAACGCACGTGTTGCTGCACTGGCAGAATCTCGTCTGAGCGATGCATACCGCATCACCGACAAACAGGAGCGTTACGCTCAGGTTGACGTGATCAAATCTGAAGTAACCGCGACCCTGGTTGCCGAAGACGAAACGCTGGACGCTAACGAAATTGGCGAAATCCTGCACGCTATTGAGAAAAACGTTGTTCGTAGCCGCGTTCTGGCAGGCGAGCCGCGTATCGATGGCCGTGAAAAAGACATGATCCGTGGACTTGACGTGCGTACTGGCGTTCTGCCACGTACTCACGGTTCCGCGCTGTTCACCCGTGGCGAAACGCAGGCGCTGGTTACCGCGACTCTGGGTACGGCACGTGACGCACAGATCATCGACGAACTGATGGGCGAGCGCACTGACAGCTTCCTGTTCCACTACAACTTCCCTCCGTACTCCGTAGGCGAAACCGGTATGGTTGGCTCGCCGAAGCGTCGTGAAATTGGTCACGGTCGTCTGGCGAAACGCGGCGTGCTGGCAGTAATGCCAGAAGCAGACAAATTCCCGTACACCGTACGTGTGGTGTCTGAAATCACCGAATCCAACGGTTCCTCTTCCATGGCTTCCGTATGTGGTGCTTCTCTGGCGCTGATGGATGCAGGCGTGCCAATCAAAGCCGCCGTTGCGGGTATCGCAATGGGCCTGGTGAAAGAAGGCGACAACTATGTTGTTCTGTCTGACATTCTGGGTGACGAAGACCACCTGGGTGATATGGACTTCAAAGTGGCGGGTTCCCGCGACGGTATCTCTGCGCTGCAGATGGATATCAAAATTGAAGGTATCACCAAAGAGATCATGCAGGTTGCGCTGAACCAGGCTAAGGGTGCACGTCTGCACATCCTGGGCGTGATGGAACAGGCTATCAACGCGCCACGCGGTGATATCTCTGAATTCGCACCGCGTATTCACACCATCAAGATCAATCCAGACAAGATCAAAGATGTTATCGGTAAGGGCGGTTCCGTAATCCGTGCGCTGACCGAAGAGACCGGCACCACCATCGAAATCGAAGATGACGGTACTGTGAAGATCGCAGCAACCGACGGCGAGAAAGCGAAATTCGCGATCCGTCGCATCGAAGAAATCACTGCAGAAATCGAAGTGGGCCGTGTGTATGCAGGTAAAGTGACCCGTATCGTTGACTTTGGCGCGTTCGTTGCCATCGGTGGCGGTAAAGAAGGTCTGGTTCACATCTCTCAGATCGCTGACAAGCGCGTTGAGAAAGTGACCGATTACCTGCAGATGGGTCAGGAAGTGCCGGTTAAAGTTCTGGAAGTCGATCGCCAGGGCCGTATCCGTCTGAGCATTAAAGAAGCAACCGAGCAGTCTCAGCCAGCTGCTGCGCCAGAAGCACAGGCAGCAGAACAGCAAGGCGAGTAAGTTGCCATTTGCCCTCCGCTTTGCGGAGGGCCTATTATCAGGCAGGACGCCTTGTTAAGCCGCCGGGGGACAGGACGTTCATCCAATAGTTGTCTTCGGGAGTGGGAAATGAAGCCTTTTTTGCGCTGGTGTTTCGTTGCGACAGCTTTAACGCTGGCAGGATGCAGCAACTCTGCCTGGCGTAAGAGCGAAGTCCTCGCAGTGCCATTGCAACCGACTTTGCAGCAGGAAGTGATCCTGGCACGCATGGAACAAATACTTGCCAGTCGGGCTTTAACCGATGACGAACGCGCACAGCTTTTATATGAGCGCGGAGTGTTGTATGATAGTCTCGGTCTGAGGGCATTGGCGCGAAATGATTTTTCACAAGCGCTGGCTATCCGACCTGATATGCCTGAAGTATTCAATTACTTAGGCATTTATTTAACGCAGGCAGGCAATTTTGATGCTGCCTATGAAGCGTTTGATTCTGTACTTGAGCTTGATCCAACTTACAACTACGCGCACTTGAATCGCGGTATCGCATTGTATTACGGCGGTCGTGACAAGTTAGCGCAAGATGATCTGCTGGCGTTTTATCAAGACGATCCTAATGATCCTTTCCGTAGCCTGTGGCTTTACATCGTTGAGCGGAAGCTCGATGAGAAGCAGGCAAAAGAGGCACTGAAACAGCGCTTCGATAAATCGGACAAGGAACAGTGGGGATGGAACATTGTCGAGTTCTACCTGGGCAACATTAGCGAAGCAACGCTGATGGAACGCCTCAAGGCGGACGCAACGGATAACACCTCGCTCGCTGAGCATCTCAGTGAAACCAACTTCTATTTAGGTAAGTACTACCTAAGTCTGGGGGATATGGACAGCGCTACGGCACTGTTCAAATTAGCGGTTGCTAACAACGTACACAACTTCGTTGAGCACCGTTATGCATTGTTGGAATTATCGCTCTTGGGCCAGGAGCATGACGACCTGGCAGAATCGGACCAGCAATAGCTGACGACATAAACATCAGCCCGTAATCTTTTGATTGCCATCACCTTAACTGGTGAGGGCGTTGTTGTTCGTCAATACACCTACTTTGAGCCGGTTCACACTTTTCAATGAAAATTGCTAATCATTTTCACGATGAGCTAAGTAGACTGGCCGCCATTGACATTGAGGCACTCGTACTACATGGCTGAATTCGAAACCACTTTTGCAGATCTGGGCCTGAAGGCTCCTATCCTTGAAGCCCTTAACGATCTGGGTTACGAAAAACCATCTCCGATCCAGGCTGAGTGTATCCCACACCTGCTTTCTGGTCGTGACGTGCTGGGCATGGCCCAGACTGGTAGCGGTAAAACTGCAGCATTCTCGCTGCCGCTGCTGAACAACATTGATCCGGAACTGCGTGCACCGCAGATCCTCGTCCTGGCTCCAACCCGTGAACTGGCTGTTCAGGTTGCAGAAGCAATGACGGAATTCTCTAAACATATGCGCGGCGTAAACGTGGTTGCCCTGTACGGCGGCCAGCGTTATGACGTGCAGTTACGCGCCCTGCGCCAGGGTCCACAGATTGTTGTCGGTACGCCGGGCCGTCTGCTGGATCACCTGAAGCGCGGTACTCTGGACCTCTCTAAACTGAGCGGCCTGGTGCTGGATGAAGCAGATGAAATGCTGCGTATGGGCTTCATCGAAGACGTCGAAACCATCATGGCGCAGATCCCGGACGGTCATCAGACCGCGCTGTTCTCTGCCACCATGCCAGAAGCGATTCGTCGTATCACCAAACGCTTCATGAAAGATCCGCAGGAAGTGCGTATTCAGTCCAGCGTAACCACTCGCCCGGACATCAGCCAGAGCTACTGGTCTGTGTACGGCATGCGTAAAAACGAAGCGCTGGTACGTTTCCTGGAAGCGGAAGATTTTGATGCGGCGATTATTTTCGTTCGCACCAAAAACGCGACCCTGGAAGTGGCTGAAGCCCTGGAGCGTAGCGGCTATAACAGCGCAGCGCTGAACGGCGACATGAACCAGGCTCTGCGTGAGCAGACTCTGGAGCGTCTGAAAGACGGTCGTCTGGATATCCTGATTGCAACCGACGTGGCAGCACGTGGTCTGGACGTTGAGCGTATCAGCCTGGTTGTTAACTATGACATCCCGATGGATTCCGAGTCTTACGTTCACCGTATCGGCCGTACCGGTCGTGCGGGTCGTGCTGGCCGTGCGCTGTTGTTCGTTGAGAACCGCGAGCGTCGTCTGCTGCGTAACATCGAACGCACCATGAAGCTGACCATTCCAGAAGCGGACCTGCCAAACGCAGAGCTGCTGGGCAAACGCCGTCTGGAAAAATTCGCCGCTAAAGTACAGCAGCAGCTGGAAAGCAGCGATCTGGATCAGTACCGTGCGCTGCTGTCGCAGATTCAGCCTGTTGCTGAAGGCGAAGAGCTGGACATGGAAACCCTGGCCGCAGCACTGCTGAAAATGGCTCAGGGCGAACGTAGCCTGATCGTGCCACCAGATGCGCCGATGCGTCCTAAGCGTGAATTCCGTGACCGTGACGATCGCTTCGAACGTCGTGGCGACCGTAACGATCGTGGCCCACGTGGTGACCGTCCAGAGCGTGGTGGTGAAGACCGTCCACGTCGTGAACGTCGCGACGCAGGTGACATGGAACTGTACCGCATTGAAGTGGGCCGTGATGATGGCGTTGAAGTTCGTCACATCGTTGGCGCGATCGCTAACGAAGGCGACATCAGCAGCCGTTACATCGGTAACATCAAGCTGTTCGCATCCCACTCTACCATCGAGCTGCCAAAAGGCATGCCGGGTGAAGTACTGCAGCACTTTACGCGTACCCGCATCCTGAACAAGCCGATGAACATGCAGCTGCTGGGCGATGCACAGCCACGTCCTGACCGTGGCGGCGAACGTCGTGGCGGTGGTCGCGGTTTCGGCGGCGAGCGTCGTGAAGGCGGTCGCAGCGAAGGTCGCGGTGGTGAAGGTCGTCGTTTCTCCGGCGAGCGCCGCGAAAGCCGTGGCCCGCGTCGTGAAGAAGGCTCCAGCCGTCGTCGTTTCGGTGACGCGTAAGCCTTACGCTTCTGACGTAAAGTAAAATATACAGCCCCGATTCATGCGATCGGGGCTTTTTTTATTCCTTTTGTACTCCCGTACTGGTACAGTGCGTCACATTAAAATGCAGAACCGTATGATTGACTGGAGAAAAGGCTGTATGGCGACACTAACCACCACCCAAACGTCACCTTCGCTGCTTGGCGGCGTGGTGATCATCGGCGGAACCATTATAGGTGCCGGGATGTTTTCCCTGCCCGTGGTCATGTCCGGTGCGTGGTTCTTCTGGTCGCTGGCCGCGCTGGTCTTTACCTGGTTCTGTATGCTCCATTCCGGGCTGATGATCCTCGAGGCGAACCTGAACTACAGGATTGGCTCCAGTTTCGACACCATCACCAAAGATCTGCTGGGCAAAGGCTGGAATCTGGTGAACGGGCTGTCCATCGCGTTTGTGCTCTATATCCTGACCTACGCGTATATCTCGGCAAGCGGTTCGATTCTGCATCACACCTTCTCGGAGATGTCGCTGAACGTACCGGCGCGTCTGGCCGGGCTGTGCTTTGCGCTGGGCGTGGCGTTTATTGTCTGGATGAGTACCAAAGCGGTGAGTCGGATGACGGCGATCGTGCTGGGCGCGAAGGTCATCACCTTCTTCCTGACCTTCGGCAGCCTGCTGGGGCATGTGACGCCTGCCACGCTGTTTAACGTCGCCGAAGTGAACACCTCCTACACGCCTTACCTGCTGATGACCCTGCCGTTCTGTCTGGCGTCGTTCGGCTACCACGGTAACGTGCCGAGCCTGATGAAGTACTACGGCAAAGATCCGCGCACCATTGTGAAGTGTCTGGTCTACGGCACGCTGCTGGCGCTGGGGCTGTATGTGATTTGGCTGCTAGGGACGATGGGCAACATCCCGCGTCCGGAATTTATCGGCATTGCCCAGAAGGGCGGTAACATTGACGTGCTGGTGCAGGCGCTGAGCGGCGTGCTGAACAGCCGCAGCCTGGATCTGCTGCTGGTTATCTTCTCTAACTTCGCGGTGGCGAGCTCTTTCCTCGGCGTGACGCTGGGCCTGTTTGACTACCTGGCGGATCTGTTTGGCTTTGATGATTCTGCGATGGGGCGCTTCAAAACCGCGCTGCTGACCTTCCTGCCGCCGATTGTGGGTGGCCTGCTGTGGCCGAACGGTTTCCTGTACGCCATCGGCTATGCAGGGCTGGCGGCAACCATCTGGGCGGCAATTGTGCCCGCGCTGCTGGCACGTAAATCACGTAAACGCTTCGGCAGCCCGAAATTCCGCGTCTGGGGCGGCAAGCCGATGATTGCACTGATCCTGGTGTTTGGGGTAGGTAACGCACTGGTCCACGTGCTGTCGACTTTTAACCTGCTGCCTGTGTATCAGTAAACGCAAAGCCCGGTGGCGCTACGCTTACCGGGCCTACAGGGATCGCGTAGGCCGGATAAGGCGAAGCCGCCATCCGGCAAAAACCTACCCCACCAGCTCCTCTTTCACCTGCATCGCCAGCTCAAACGAGTGTAAACGCGCCTGGTGATCGAAAATCTGGCCGTTAACCATAATTTCATCCGCCTGCGTTTCGCGCAGCACAGCCTCCAGCCCGTGACGCACTTTCGCTTTATCGCCTACCAGCGACATGCTCAGCGCCTGCTGCACGCCATACTGTTCGGAGGCTGACCACAGCTGATGCATATTCTCCACCGGTGGCGGAAGCTGGCCCGTTTCACCGCGACGCAGCTTCACAAACGCCTGCTGCATGGAGGTAAACAGGAATTCCGCGTCGCGATTGCTGTCGGCGGCAACGATGTTGATACACACCATTGCGTACGGCTTCTCCAGACGCTCGGACGGTTTGAAGTTCGTGCGGTAGAGATGCAGCGCCTGATGCAGCATATCCGGCGCGAAGTGCGAGGCAAACGCAAACGGCAGCCCCAGTTGGGCGGCAAGCTGCGCGCTGTAGAGGCTTGAGCCCAACAGCCATACCGGGATCTTCTCGCCGTAACCCGGTACCGGGCGCACGTGCGGGTTCGGATCGCGCGCGTCGAACCAGTCCACCAGTTCGGCCACGTCGCGCGGGAAGTTGTCGATATCGCCGCTCATATGGCGACGCAGGGCACGCATAGTCGGCTGGTCGCTGCCCGGCGCACGGCCAAGCCCTAAATCGATACGGCCCGGATAGAGGGTATTCAGGGTGCCAAACTGCTCGGCGATCACCAGAGGAGCGTGGTTTGGCAGCATCACGCCGCCGGAGCCCAGGTGCAGCGTGGTGGTGTTTGCCGCCAGATAACCAATCAGTACCGAGGTGGCGGCGCTGGCGATGCCCACCATGTTGTGGTGTTCGGCCAGCCAGTAGCGGTGATAGCCACGCTTTTCGGCCAGCTGAGCCAGATCCAGAGAGTGCGAAAAGGCTTCTCTTGCCGAGGAGCCTTGTGGGATCGGCGCCAGATCCAGCACCGAAAACGGAATGTTTTTGTCAGTCATAACAGCTCACTTTGTCGACGGTGAATCTTTAATACTGCATTAAAAAATGATAACCGTTGTTAACAAAGTGAGCCTTTTTTAGGCCTGCAGTTCCAGCCCGGCCAGACGCTTCCAGTAGCCGTTACAGTCGCTGTTTGACGCCAGCGGCAGCGGAGCAGCGCCATTTTCGTTAGCGCGGAAGGCGTCCAGCATCGCGAACACGCCGTTATCGAGCGGTGACAGGCGCACCATATCCACCAGCCCGTCCATAGACGCCAGCTCGTTGCCGAGGTTATAGACATAGCCGCTCATGGTCTGAATGCCGTTGAGAACAAACACCTGCTGGTTCTCCTGGGACAGCATGCTGCGTCCGTTTGGGTACTTAATACAGCAGGTTTCGCACTCGTCTTTTGGACGGTCTTCCGAGCGTGCGGTAAAGCAGCGGGCGGAATAGGCCAGCGGCAGATGCCCGTAGCTCAGCACTTCCACTTCAAACTTGTTACGAATGCCCAACTCTTCGCACTGGGTCAGCAGGTTTGCCAGCCAGTCGCGGGAGAGCTCAACAGGCATACACCAGCGCGTCATCCCCTGTTTGAGCAGCAGGCGCAGGGTCACGGCGTTATAACAGTTAAGGGCATGGCCCGCGACAAACGGCAGCCTGCGTTCGGCGCACATGTTCACCACGCCGAGATCGCTCGCCTCCAGCAGGAACTCGCCGTTCTCTACGTAGCGTTTCAGCTCGCCCAGTTCAGAAGAGGCCTGCACCAGCGCGAGCGTGGAGAGCACGACCTGTTTGCCGCTGCCGGCCAGGTTTTTCGCCATATCAAGCCAGTCGCCCACTTTGGTGGCGCGGCGTTTGCTACACACCGCTTCGCCGAGGTAAATCACATCGGCGCTGCTGGAGGCAGCCTGTTGGTAAAAATCTTCCAGCGTCTCTTTTGGCCAGTAGTAAAGCACCGGCCCTAATGAATATTTCATGATTTTCTCACTGCCATTTACGGTGATACGCGCCCAGCGTGGTTTGCGTGCCTTCGGACATCGATCCGAGCGTTTCCATCCAGGCCTGCTGCGGGGCGTAGTTCTGCGGGTCCGCCATGCAGCGGTCGATGGCCTGACGCCACACTTTCGCCACCTGGCTCACGTAGGCCGGGCTGCGCTGACGACCTTCGATTTTCACCGAGGCAATATTGGCCGCCAGCAGTTCAGGCAGCAGCTCGAGCGTATTAAGGCTGGTAGGCTCTTCGAGCGCGTGGTAGCGCTCGCCGTCGACCAGATAGCGGCCTTTACACAGCGTCGGATAACCGGCGTTTTCACCATCCTGATAGCGGTCAATCAGCACCTCATTCAGACGAGATTCCAGCCCCAGCGGCGTTTGCTGCCAGCGAACGAAGCGGGCAGGGGAGCAGGCCCCGACGGTATTCGGTGACTCCCCTGTCAAATACGAGGAAAGATAGCAACGGCCTTCGGCCATAATGCACAGGCTGCCAAAGGCAAAAACTTCCAGCGGCACTGGCGTGACGCGCGCGAGTTGCTTAACCTGATGAATAGAGAGCACGCGCGGCAGCACCACGCGGGCCACGTCAAAGTTTAGGTGATAAAAACGCACGGCCTCTTCGTTGGTGGCAGATGCCTGAACAGAGACGTGGCGCTCAATATGGGGATAGCGTTCTGCCGCATACTCAAGCATAGCGAGGTCGGCCAGAATCAGCGCATCGGCACCCAGCTGTGCCGCCATATCCACCGCGCGCTGCCAGCGGGCGTAGCCGTCAGGATGAGCAAAGGTATTGATGGCGATATGCAGCTTGCGGCGGTGCTGGTGAACGAAGTTAACGGCTTCCTGAAGCTTTTTCTCCGTAAAGTTGAGGCCGGCAAAATGGCGGGCGTTGGTGTCATCTTTCAGCCCGATATAGACCGCATCGGCCCCATTTTCGATGGCCGCCTTAAGCGCCGGAAGATTTCCGGCTGGGCAGAGCAGCTCCATAATTTATCCTGATGTTGTCGATCGCAAAAATGTTAACGAGCTGGGATTTTAATTAACCCATACGCGACAATTTTTGATTTAAGGCAGCTAATGGCGTATTGATGGCACCAATAATGAGGTACGACGGACGATGGTTTGTTGATTTACGCCGCTATGTTGCGCTTCGGATATGGCAAAATAGCAGGACTATAGATATCAGGGAGTAAAGCTCGTGCTGGATAAACTGCGTTCACGTCTCGTACAATTTGGTCCATCAATGCTGAGCGTGCCGGTCAAGCTGGCGCCGTTCGCGCTTAAACGCCAGGTGCTGGAGCAGGTCCTGAGCTGGCAGTTCCGCCAGGCGCTGCAGGATGGCGAGCTGGAGTTCCTGGAAGGCCGCTGGTTAAGCATTGAGGTGCGTGACATCGGGCTGCGCTGGTTTACCTCCGTTGAGAATGACCAGCTCATCGTACGCGAAACCGCCGAGGCGGATGTGAGCTTTAGCGCCAACGCCAGCGATCTGCTGATGATCGCCGCGCGCAAGCAGGATCCGGACACGCTCTTCTTCCAGCGCCGTCTGGTGATTGAAGGCGACACGGAGCTGGGCCTGTACGTGAAGAATTTAATGGATGCCATTGAGCTGGAGCAGATGCCGAAAGCGCTGCGCGTGATGCTAATGCAAATGGCAGATTTCGTTGAGGCCGGGCTGAAAACCCCGCCGGACGGTAAACACACTTCAGTAGGTGAGCCATGCTGATTCGAGTCGAAATTGGGATTGATGCGCCAGGGATCGATGCGTTGTTGCGCCGAGCCTTTACGAGCGATGCCGAAGCCCAACTGGTCCACGATCTTCGCGAAGACGGCCTGATTACGCTGGGGCTGGTTGCCACCGATGACGAAGGTCAGGTGGTGGCCTATGTTGCCTTCAGTCCGGTCACCGTTCAGGGCGAAGAGCTGCAGTGGGTCGGTATGGCACCGCTGGCGGTGGATGAAAACTATCGCGGGCAGGGGCTGGCGCGTCAGCTGGTCTATGAAGGGCTGGATTCGCTCAATGAGTTCGGCTATGCGGCCGTTGTCACGCTGGGCGATCCGGCATTCTATGGCCGTTTGGGCTTCGAGCAGGCCGCGCATTACGATCTGCGCTGCCGCTGGCCGGGTACGGAATCCGCTTTCCAGGTGCACCGTCTGGCGGACGACGCGCTCAACGGCGTCAATGGTCTGGTCGAATACCACGACCATTTCAATCGCTTTTAATCAGGCTCTCGCGTAGCGCCTCAAAGGAGCCGTCTCCGGTCACGAGGCGCTCTTTCTGGCGCTTCGTCAGCTGTTTGATGCGGTATTCCAGCCTGAGCGCCAACGATCGGTCACCGACGGGCGCCGAAAAGGCGAGCTGTAATTCTCCTTTCCCCCGCAGCGCTTTTGCCCCTTTCCCCGTTTGATGTTGTAAAAAACGCCGCGCCACATCGGTGGTGATCCCGGTGTAGAGTGCGT
Source organism: Enterobacter sp. Taxon_8 (assembly GCF_058354585.1). Taxonomy (NCBI): domain Bacteria; kingdom Pseudomonadati; phylum Pseudomonadota; class Gammaproteobacteria; order Enterobacterales; family Enterobacteriaceae; genus Enterobacter; species Enterobacter sp. Taxon_8. The sequence goes on from NZ_CM177989.1 coordinate 567,108, forward strand.
TATCAGCGGTTCGGACAAGATAGAGAAACCAGCACACGGTAAACAGATTCAGTATGTTAAGGTGAACGCACCATAGCATGAGAGAGAACGAAAATGGAAACACTGGCCGCCATTAACCGCTGGCTGGCGAAGCAGCACGTCGTCACCTGGTGCGTCTACAGCGAGGGTGAGATGTGGTGCGCAAACGCGTTTTACTACTACGATCCGGAGCGCGTCGCGTTTTATGTTATGAGTGAAGACAAAACGCGTCATGCGCAGATGACCGGCCAGCAGGCTAAGGTCGCGGGCACGGTGAACGGCCAGCCGAAAACGGTCGCGCTGATCCGCGGCGTGCAGTTTAAAGGGGAGATCCGTCGTCTGGACGGAGAAGAGAGCGACGCGCGTCGTAAGCACTACACGCGCCGCTTTCCGGTTGCCGCTGCGCTAAAAGCCCCGGTGTGGGAAATCCGCCTCGATGAGCTGAAATTTACCGACAACACCCTGGGCTTTGGCAAGAAGCTGCACTGGCTACGCGCCGAGCAGGCGTAGCGCTTCGCGGTTAAACGCCGGGAGATCGTCCGGGGTCCGGCTGGTGATCAGCTGGTCTTTGTCGTTGACCACCTCCTGATCGTAAAACTCAGCACCCGCGTTTTTGAGATCGATAACGATCGGTTTCACCGCCGTGAGCTTACGCCCGCGGACCACTTCTGCGCTGATGAGCAACTGCGGGCCGTGGCAGATGGCAAAGACCGGTTTGCCGGTAGAAACAAAGTCCCGGGTAAAGGTCACGAAACGCTCGTCCCCGCGCAGGGAATCCGGTGAATGGCCGCCGGGTAACAGCAGGGCGTCGAAATCTGAGGGGCTAACGTTATCGATGGTCTCGTCGATGGTCACGCTGGCCTCGCCCTTATGGCCTGTCACCGTTTTGCCCGCCTCTTTTTCAATGGTGATGACCTCATGTCCCGCCTTGCGGAACGCCTCTGCAGGAGAGGTGAATTCTGAATCTTCAAACTCGTCGGTAATCAAGACTGCGATTTTCTTGCCCATGCTTCCTCCGTTGTTTTGGCTTCAGACTGATTTTTCTCCGCTTGTGGTAAATACTTACCTGTAACAGACTTCTAAGTGTGGTCGACGACGCTGAGTTCGCAAACGGACAATTCTGTAAAGGGGATAAGATGAGTCAGGTATTGATTACGGGTGCTACCGGGCTAGTGGGCGATCACCTGCTGCGGCTGCTGATTCAGGATCGCCGCGTGAACTACATCGCCGCCCCGACGCGTCGACCGATGGCGGACATATCCGGCGTCTTTAACCCGCACGATCCTCAGCTGACGGATGCGCTGGCGCAGGTGCAGGACCCGATTGATATCGCCTTTTGCTGTCTGGGCACCACGCGGCGGGAGGCGGGGAGCAAAGAGGCATTTATCCACGCCGACTACACGCTGGTGGTGGACACCGCGCTCACGGCGAAAAAGCTGGGGGCCAGACATTTTCTGGTGGTCAGCGCGCTGGGCGCCAGTGCCGGATCGCCTTTCTTCTACAACAAGGTGAAGGGCAAGATGGAGGATGCGCTGATTGCGCAGAAATGGGAGCAACTGACGATTGTGCGCCCCTCAATGCTGATCGGCCACCGGGACGAGCGCCGCTTTAACGAGTCGATCATGGCCCCGCTGTTTCGCATCCTTCCCGGCAACTGGAAAGCCATCGAGGCGCGGGACGTCGCGCGTGTCCTGTTAAAAGAGGGACTGGCCCCGTCGAAAGCGGGCGTAAACATTATCCCTTCGGCAAAACTGCGTGAAATCGCGCAGGGCGAGGCGTAAACTCCCCCGGCTAATTACTCATACTCTCCGGGGAATGCTATGACTGGTCAGTCTTCATCTCAGGCGGCAACACCTGTTCAATGGTGGAAGCCCGCACTCTTCTTTCTCGTGGTCATTGTTGGCCTCTGGTACGTGAAATGGCAGCCGTACTACGGTAAAGCCTTCACCGCCGCCGAAACGCACAGCATCGGTAAATCTATTCTCGCTCAGGCTGATGCCAGCCCGCTTCAGGCGGCGTGGGACTATGCCATGGTCTACTTTCTTGCCGTCTGGAAGGCCGCGGTCTTAGGCGTGATCCTGGGCTCACTGATTCAGGTGCTGATCCCGCGCAACTGGCTGGTGAAAACCCTTGGACAGCCGCGCTTTCAGGGTACGCTGCTGGGAACGATCTTCTCCCTGCCGGGGATGATGTGCTCCTGTTGCGCCGCGCCTGTGGCTGCTGGAATGCGTCGCCAGCGCGTGTCGATGGGCGGCGCGCTGGCGTTCTGGATGGGCAACCCGCTGCTCAACCCGGCAACGCTGGTGTTTATGGGCTTTGTACTGGGCTGGCATTTTGCGTTCATTCGTCTGGTGGCCGGACTGCTGACCGTGCTGGTGGTGGCGACGCTGGTGCAGAATCTGGTGAAGGATAAGGCGCCAGAGTCCGCGTCTGTTGAGCTGGACGTTAGCGAGCCGCAGGGCGGTTTCTTCGCACGCTGGGGCAAGGCGCTATGGCAGCTTTTCTGGAACACCATCCCGGTCTATATCCTGGCGGTACTGGTTCTCGGGGCGGCGCGCGTCTGGCTCTTCCCGCATGCGGATGGCGCTATCGATAACACGCTGTTGTGGGTCATTGCGATGGCCGTTGCAGGCTGCCTGTTTGTGATCCCTACAGCCGCAGAAATTCCCATTGTTCAGACCATGATGCTGGCCGGTATGGGCACCGCGCCGGCGCTGGCATTGCTCATCACGCTGCCTGCCATCAGCCTGCCGTCGCTGATTATGCTGCGTAAGTCATTCCCGGCGAAAGCGCTGTGGCTGACCGCAGGGCTGGTGGCGTTGAGCGGGGTGATAGTGGGGAGTATTGCGTTGATGTGAAAAAAAGCCCGGTGGCGCGAGCGCTCACCGGGCTTACAGTCGGATGTAGCTTACTTGATGTAAGTAAACGCAGTAGTGACGTGCTTCACGCCGCTCACCCGGCTGGCGATATCGGCCGCCGCTTTCCCTTCACGTTCGGTCACCAGACCTAGCAGGAACACTTCACCGTTTTCTGTCGTCACCTTCACGTTGGAGGATTTCACCTGGTCCGAGCCCAGCAGCTGGGAGCGTACTTTGGTGGTGATCCAGGTATCGGAAGAGGCATCACCCAGGCCAATTGGCTTGCCCTGACGCACTTCGTTAAACACCTCAGTGGTCCCTTCTACGCCCATCGCAATCTGTTTCGCACGAGAGGCGAGCTCCAGATTCGGTGCCTGACCTGCCAGCAGCACTTTGCCCTGATAAGCCGTCACGTTGATACGCGCTTCTTTCTTGATTTGTTCGTCTTTCGACAGCGCACTGTTGACGCGCAGCTCCAGCGTACCGTCATCCACCTGCGTTCCCACGGTGCGCGGATCGGTTGCCGCTTTGGTGCCTACCGCGGCGGTACCCACAACGGCTGCAGCGATACATCCCTGAAGCAGTAATGCAGACATAAGGACTGCGAGGGTCGATAAAGCCTTCATAAGAACTCCTTAATCATCCTGGTGAGGGAAAAGCGTGTTATCGATCAAGTCACATAAGCAGTTCACCGTGAGCATATGCATCTCCTGAATACGTGCGCTCCGGTGAGAAGGAATGCGGATTTCCACATCCTGCGGCCCAAGCAGACCCGCCAGCTCACCCCCGTCATAGCCGGTTAAGGCCACGATGGTCATGTCGCGGGTGACGGCGGCTTCAACGGCTTTGACAATATCCCGGCTATTGCCGCGCGTGGAGATGGCCAGCAGCACATCTCCGGCATGACCCAGAGCTCGCACCTGCTTTGCGTAAATTTCGTCATGCAGACGATCGTTAGCAATCGCCGTTAAGACCACATTATCGGTATTAAGTGCAATGGCAGGTAAACTTGGGCGTTCTGTTTCAAAGCGATTGATCATGCTGGCAGCAAAATGCTGTGCGTTGGCGGCTGACGTGCCGTTGCCACAACAGAGGATTTTGTTGCCGTTTAGCAGGGATTGCACCAGCGTCATTGCGGCACGCGAGATAGCATCCGGAAGGGCTTCCGCCGCGGCAATCTGAGTCTGGATGCTTTCTGTGAAGCACACTTTAATTCTTTCGAGCACGTTATCCCTTTTAAATCTTAATTATGCGTCTTCGCCAAAAGCGTTTTTAAGCCATTCGATCTCATTTCCGGTGAAGGCTATCACATCGAACCGGCAATCCACAGTATCAAAACTCCCATTATGGCGGGCAAGCCACAAGTGGGCAGTCTGTAATAATTTATGTTGTTTGGCGAGCGTCACGCTGGCGGCAGCACCGCCAAAACGAGAGGACTGTCGAAAGCGGACTTCTACAAACACGGTGACCTGACCGTCTTTCATGATCAGGTCGATTTCGCCGCCGCGCCCGCGGACGTTGGCGGCGATAAAACGAAGTCCTTTGCCTTCAAGCCAGCGACGCGCCTTTAATTCCCACGCATCGCCGGTCTCTTTTCGGCTTAACTGGCCGGGACGATCTGCCCCTGCTGGTATTTGAGCCATGATAACTTCCTGTTGATCACGCAGTCCTGGGTGGCGGTCAGATCGCCGGTATTGCCGTTAAGCTCAAAGCCCGGCACCTGGCGCATCTGGGTAAAGTGGTTCGCCAGCGCCCATGCATCGACACCCATCGCATACAGACGCGCCAGAGAATAATCGTTACGTACGGCACTCAGCGCCTGCTGCATCAGCGCCGGATTGCTGCCAGCCAGCATCGGGATTTCGCTGTACTGCAGACCGTCCATTTCCAGACGGAAATCCGGGCCGGCGGTACCCTGCGCGCTGCGTGAGCTGGCGTAGAGCGTTGCGCCGCTCTGGCTGCCGTTACGCATCGCGATCATCGGTTTGATAAAGGCGATCTCCTGCGGCGTGGCAACGATATAGGCCGCATCCACTTTACCGCCACCGCTAATCTGCGCGTCGGTAGGCGGGGCCGGGATCGTCAGGCCGCCAATCGTCACGCCCTGTTGCTGCGGCAGGCTCGCGGTGACAGGACTGCCGTTAAGCGCGATACCCGCTCCACCGTTTACGCCCGCACGCAGTTCAGAGACGGAGCCGAATTTCTGCTGCAGCACGACGCCGCCGCCCAGCTTCTGCCACTCATCGGCAAAGGCATTGGCCACGCGATCGCCCAGCGCGCTGCGTGGGATGAGCAGCAGCGGAGCCTGCTTACCCTGCTCGTGAATATGACGCGCCGCATCGCGGGCTTCATCTTCAGGGGAAAGCGCGAAGTAGCAGATATTGGCCCGGTTCTGAACCTGCTCAGGCTGGTTGAGCGCCAGCACGTTCAGCGTGGTATTGCTCTTCATCAGCTCTTCCACGTTGTTTTTCAGCAGCGGACCGACAACGATGCTCGCCCCGTCCTGTTGAACCTGAGCCAGAACCTGGTCAAGCGGCTGCGAGCTGGTGTCGTAAATTTTCACCTCAGCGCCCGGGTTGGCGCTGGTGGTTGCTACGGCCTGCGGCTGATCGGCAGGCTGGGCCGCGGGTTGTGCAGTTTGCTGCTGAGGCTGTTCTGCCGTTGCGTCAGATGCTGGTGCCGCTTGGGTCTCGGCCGGAGCCTGGGTCGCAGGTGCTGCCGTAGCTGGTGTTGTTGTAGCCGGTGCAGCTGTAGCCTGAGGCGTCGTCGGGGCCGTCACCGGGTTTTGCATCGTGCCCTGCGCCGGAGCTTGCGCTGTGGTCAGGTCGCTGGTCTCGGCGGCGGATGGGCTGACAACATCACTCACGTTAGCCGCCTGGGCTGCCTGAGCGGGAACTGCGCTGCCGGTTACCGACGTAGTACCGTTTTTCGCTGCTTCAAAGCCCTGCTGAATGGTACGGCCAAACACCGCCGCCTGGCCGTTGAGCGGCAGAAGCAGGGCGATTTTGCTGGTGGACGCTGGCTTAAAGTTCTGTACGTTCACCAGCTGGGTTGGCAGCATTTTCGCACCCGGGTTTTGCGGGTAGCGTGTCTGCCAGTCCGTAATACCGGCTTTCAGCATCTTTGGATCGCTGCGGTTGTTAAACCACATCTGCTGCAGATCCAGCCAGCCCTGAAGAACGTTTTCATCGGCGTTGATGACCAGAGCCTGCGCCTGTTCCTGCGTCATCGAAGCCAGCGCTTGCCAGGTGGCATCAATATTTTTCTGCTTTTCGGCACCGCCGAGCAGCGGCTCTTGCGCGATGAGGGCGCGGAGCAGCGTCAGGGAAGGGCGCCCCTGCTCAGCGGTAATGCCCGCCTGCCAGAAGCGAGCCTGCTGGTTTTTATCCAGCGCGCTCACGTCAATGTCCCCGAGGATCTTCTTCGCGGCGGCGTAATCTTTCAGCGCGACCTTCAGCTCGGCAGAGAGCAGGCTCTGCTCGCGACGCTGGGCGTCGTTAAGATCTTTCGGCAACTGGTTAAACAGTTCGGCAGCCCGCTGGGTTTTACCCTCTTTCAGCAGTGCACGAATGGCGAGTAATTGCCAGTTGGTCTTGGTATCATTTGAACTCTGCGACATTTGCTGCAGATAAAAGCCAGAATCAGCCTGAGCAGAACCCTGAAGATGGGCGGTGCTCTGGTCAGGTGCCTGGGTGCCACAGCCTGCAAAGATCAGGGCTGCCAGCAGAAGCGGCACGCTGCGCGTGGCTTTTTTTCGAAGAAACGTTAACGGTACCATACTGTATCCAGTGATTTTTTTTACGCAATGCTCAATATTAAATCGGCAATACGGACGAAACAATGAAACAACACGAAACGGCAGATAATTCTCAAGGCCAGCTTTATATTGTACCTACTCCTATCGGGAATTTGTCTGATATTACCCAACGTGCGCTCACCGTACTGCAAGCTGTTGATTTAATTGCTGCTGAAGATACCCGCCACACCGGCCTGCTGCTGCAACATTTCGCGATTAACGCCCGTTTGTTTGCTTTGCACGATCACAATGAGCAACAAAAAGCCGAAACGCTGGTGGCGAAGCTGAAAGAGGGGCAGAACATTGCTCTGGTCTCCGACGCCGGTACGCCGCTGATCAACGATCCCGGCTATCACCTGGTGCGTACCTGTCGCGAAGCCGGTATTCGCGTTGTGCCGCTGCCCGGCCCGTGCGCCGCAATTGCTGCATTAAGCGCTGCAGGTCTGCCGTCTGACCGTTTCTGCTATGAAGGCTTCCTGCCTGCCAAATCCAAAGGCCGCCGCGACGTCTTAAAAGACCTGGAAGCGGAACCGCGCACCCTGATTTTCTACGAATCCACGCACCGCCTGCTGGAGAGCCTGGAAGATATGGTGACCGTCTGGGGGGAAGGCCGCTACGTGGTGCTGGCGCGCGAGCTGACCAAAACCTGGGAAACCATTCACGGCGCCCCAGTGGGTGAACTGCTGGCGTGGGTGAAGGAAGACGAAAACCGCCGCAAGGGCGAAATGGTGCTGATTGTCGAAGGGCATAAGGCGCAGGAAGACGCGCTACCAGCCGACGCGCTGCGCACGCTGGCGCTGCTGCAGGCGGAACTGCCGCTGAAGAAGGCCGCTGCGCTGGCGGCGGAAATTCACGGCGTGAAGAAAAATGCGCTGTATAAGCATGCGCTGGAGCAGCAGGGGGAGTAAGCCCCTGCCGCCTGTTTTGCCGGGTGGCGGCTGCGCCTAACCCGGCCTGCAGATCGTTATGCGTCTTTTAGCTAACTGGTACCGCCTCAAACACCAGCGTTTCCAGCGGCTGCAGCGTAATCACCACCGCGTTTTTATACTCCTCCGGTACGGTTGAATTACTGCCGTACACCGCTTTCAGACGAAACTGCGCCGCGTTTCCTGTCGGGATTTCAAAATCTTTTGTTAAATCCAGGTAGTAGCTTTGCGGCTTATCCGACGGGTTACGCAAGCCGAGAATCGCTTTGTCCTTGCTCCAGGATGCCCAGCCGTAAACCTGCAGCGCGGTCGGATCACCACCAATCCAGTGCGTATCTACCAGCACGTTGGCGTTATCCCGGGACCACTTCGCGGCCCGCGCCAGGGTGTCCCACTTCGCCTTATTCAGCATTGAAGGGGTGATATACAGCTCCTGCAGCTGGGTTCCGGTGGCGAAGTAGCTCCAGACCTGGTCGGCAAAGTCGCTGTCCGTTTGCACCTTCTCCAGCCCGTAATAGGCGTTTTCCGCGCTAACGATCCCGTGGTACATCAGCGAGTTCAACGGGAACAGCGGCCCTTTGCGAACAATGGAGCGGTACGTTTCCGCATCGCGGTAGGTCATCCACTGCTGCACCGGCGTGCCGGGACCGTACAGGTTGATGTCATCGCCCTGGCGCCAGATGGAATCAGCGTAGAACAGCCAGGACGGGCTGGCGTTGGTACCTGTCGTCAGGTTAATAAACAGATTCGGGTTGGCGCTGCGCATGTTGTGCAGCAGAGCGATAGAGGCGTCAAAATCCGAGGCGAACGGGCTGCCCTTAATATGCGAATTGGCATTACCCATCCCGTCCAGCTTGAACGAGGTAATGTGCTCGTTTTTAATTAGCTTAACGATCTGCTCATTGAAGTTTTTAAAATAGTTTGGGCCTGACAGCGCCAGCTTCCCGTCTACCGTTTCGAAACCGTACTCTTTTGCATGCGAGACGCGAGTGTCGCGCGGTTTGTTATATCCACCCCACGGCGAGAGCCACAGTCCAACGGAGCTGTGCATGCTGTCGGCTTTTTCCCGAACTTTGCTAAAACCGTTGCTGAATGCCGGGCCAAACAGCCAGCGTCCGGTCAGGTCATCCCAGCCATCGTCAAGCAGGAACGCATCCAGCGCCACGCCGCGCCCGGTGATAAATTCCTTATTCCATTCATCCATCCGCCCCAGCACGTCCTGCTCGGAGTACGGGGTAAAGAAGCCGATATCCATCCAGCTGTTGTAGTGTAAATAAGGCTTATACGGACGCGGGCGGACGGCATCAATAAACTGGTTTACGCTGCGGCGCAGCTGGCTGGTCTCCGGGAAGGTGCCGAACCAGGTGGTAAAGCTGACCGGCGACTCTGGCTGAATCGGCGTTTTCAGCTCTACGTTGAGATTGGTTGTCGCTTCATAGGCGTAGGTGTTAACGATGGGCTTGTCCGGCAGAATGAAGAACGAGTCTGCGACGATCGGCGAGCTGTTAATCGCCCCGTCTACGTAAGGTGCCTGAGCCTGCTTTTTGGTCGGGAAGAAGGTAATTTTTGCCACGTCTCGCGGCTGACCAACGGCGGCAACGGTGTAGTCGATGCTGGCGTATTTCCCCTTCACCAGGTTCAGCTTCACCGTTACGTTAAAGTCCGGATGGGTGAAATCGATGACCAAGCCGCTGTCCTGCTTTTCGACATGCTTGATTTTAAAATCAGCGGTGTGGATTTTCGTCTCGTCCGGCAGCGTCAGAAAGAACAGCTCCTGCGGCGTGAGCGGATGGTTAGCCCTGGTGTCCTTAACCACTACCGTTGAGTTTGCATCATCAAATGACAGAGCAATATTGTCGTTACCGAGCGCGTAGTTCGCGGCCACCGCGCTATGGGAAACGCACATGGCCAGCACTGAGAGTGCGAGGATTTTTTTCATCAGCGTAAGCTCCTTTTTAATCAGGCTTCTGCCGGAAGCAGCAATCGGTTTGCCGATCCGCAAACGGCGATCTTGCTTCTGACCACCTCTTTCATGGCGTCCATGCCGACCCGCATATAGAAGCGCGGATCGTTGCCCTGCGGGTTTTCGGCAAACCAGGCCTTAACCGCGTCAGAGAAAGCAATTTTCAGCTCGGTCGCCACGTTGACTTTGCACACGCCCAGCTCGATGGTGCGGCGAACAAACTCATCCGGCACATCGCTCGCGCCGTGCAGCACCAGCGGCACGGTGACCACTTCGCGGATTTCTGCCAGCCGCTGGAAGTCGATTTTCGGGCGCTTGGTATACAGGCCGTGGGCGGTGCCGATGGCGACGGCGAGGCTGTCTACGCCGGTCAGTTCGACGAAGCGTTTCGCCTCCTGCGGATCGGTGAGGAATGCGCTTTCCGCGTCCACGCTCATGTCATCTTCCATGCCGCCCAGACGGCCCAGCTCGGCCTCGACGCTGCAGTCGTTGAGGTGGCAGAAATCGACCACCGACTTCACCAGCTTCACGTTTTGTTCAAACGGGTAGTGGCTGCCGTCGATCATCGCGCTGCGCACGCCCGCGTTGACCTTGCGGCGAATATCGTCCAGTGATTCGTGGTGATCGAGGTGCAGCGCCAGCGGCATGTCGTAGGTGTGGGAGTAGGCGCTGCACAGGGCGTAGATCTCTTCCAGCGCAATATGCTTAAAGGTGCCCGGCGTGCCCGCTAGGATCACCGGCGATCGCATTTCGCTGCACGCTTCGAGGATCGCCTGGATCGTCTCCGCGTTGTGGATGTTGAACGCCGGAACGGCGTAGCCTTTTGCCTGCGCGTCCTGCAGAAGATATTTCGTCGAGATAATACTCATAATCAGATCCTCTTAAGCCTGCCACGGATGAATAACGACGCCCTGCACCACGCGGTTGACCGTCCCGCTGGCCGATGGCGTATCGGGCGTAATGCCTGCGCTAAGCGACTGGGTGAGCGCAAAGACCTGGGCATACATCAGGAAGCAGAACGCCTGTTCCATATCGATAAACGGACGTGAAGGCGGCAGCAGAATGTGCGGACCCGCTTCAATGACCGGATCGTTTTCAGCGGCGATGGCGACGACGCGCAGGGCCTGGCGATCGCGGCGCAGCTCGGCCAGCAGATCCAGATCGTACTGACGCGTATATGGATGGCTGGAGATGAACACCACCACCAGCGTTTCATTGTCTACCAGCGACTTCGGCCCGTGACGGAAGCCCGTAGGGGAGTCGTAAAATGCCGCCAGCTTGCCCGCCGTCAGCTCCAGCACCTTCAGCGCCGATTCGCGCGCCGCGCCCTGCAGGCCGCCGCTTCCCAGATACACTATCCGTTTCCACGGTTCGCTGCCAAAGACGCCGTGGCTGAAATCCCCGAGCGAGGCGAGGATCGCCTGACAGCGATCGGCGACGTCGCCGAAGGTGTGGGTATTGATCGTTTCCGGGGCGAACACGGCCAGACAGCTCGCCATCATGGTGGTGATGCTGCTGGTCATCGCGAACCCGCGATCGTGCGTTTCGGCAGGCATCAGCAGGGCAAAGGCGTTATCGCTGTCGACGGCGTTCTGGTACAGGCTCCCCGCCTCGTTGCAGGTAATGGACAGGTGATAGCACTCCGGCACGAACTGGTTTGCCAGCTCAACGGCCGCGACGCTTTCCGGACTGTTGCCGGAGCGGGCAAACGAAACCAGCAGCAGCGGGTGCCCAGGGCTGAAGTAGTCCATCGGGTTCGTGACCAGATCGGTTGTCGGGACGGCGGTGAAGTTTTTCCCGGTGTGGCTTGAAAGCCATGGCGCAATGATATCGCCGATAAAGGCGGACGTGCCCGCGCCGGTCAGGACGATCCGCAGATCGCGCTTGCGCAGCAGCGGCGTCAGGAAACTGTCGATCGAAGCACGCAGGTTATCGATGTTGTTGAGCGAGCGGATCCAGCTGGCAGGCTGCTGGCGGATCTCTTCCTCGGTCCAGGTGCCGGTTGTGGTGGCGGTAGTGGTTTGTTGCATAACTCAGTCCTTAGTCGTGTGAATTCCACATCAGACGCTGGCAATCGTGTCGCTATCTTTCGTTTCGTTTCACTTGTTCACTTAAGCAGTTAAATAAAATCTATAGAAAAGAAATCGAAACTTCAATGAAAGAAAAGAAATAAAACGAAAAGTGTGATCGTGAAAGGAAAGGGAAAATTTAAGGAAAGGAAAAGAAAGGCCTTACGGTTTCAGGCCGTAAAGCCAAAAGGAGACACAATGAAAGGGCTAAAGGGGGAGAGCCTGGCCCTGAATCCAGATCCGCTGGAGGTGTAAACCTCCGTCCAACGCAATAATATTGGCGCGTTTGCCCGGGGCTAAGGATCCAAGCTGATCGTCAACGCCCAGCAGCCGGGCAGGGTGCAGCGAGGCCATATGGATAGCGTCTTCGGCGGTGACGCCCGCGTACTCCACCATATTCCTGACCGCGGCATCCAGCGACAGCGTGCTGCCCGCCAGCCCGCCGGAGCCGGTTCGAACCACGCCGTTTTGCATCGTGACCTCTTCACCGCACAGGGTATACCGACCGTCCGGCATACCTGCCGCCTGCATGGCATCGGTAATCAGCACCACGCGATCCTGAGCGCAGCAGCAGCATAAACGCATCGCTCCCGGATGGACGTGGTGGCCGTCGGCAATCAGCTCCAGCCACGCCCGTTTGTCCGTCAGCCCTGCGCCGACCATGCCGGGCTCTCTGTGGTGCAAACCCGTCATACCGTTGTAGCAGTGCACCAGCCCGTCGGCACCCGCATCAAACGCGGCGAGAGTTTGCCGGTACGTAGCAGCGCTGTGGCCCAGCATGACGCGGATACCGCGCTGTTTAAGATGATGAATCGCCTGCAGCGCGCCGGGTTTTTCCGGCGCGAGCGCCACCACGCGTAGCGTGCTCTGTGAAACGTCAATCAATCTGTCCAGCTCGGCGATATCCAGTTCCCGGAATAGCTCGGGCGGATGCGCCCCTTTGTTCTGGGGCGTAAAGTACGGTCCTTCCAGATAACTGCCCAGGATCTGCGCGCCGGGTCCGCCGGACTGACTGCGCCGGGCGATACGCATCAGTGCGCTGTGGATGGCTTCCATCGGCGCGGTCACGGTGGTGGGCAGAAATGCGCCCACGCCTTCACGCGCTTTATGCATCGCCAGAGTGTCCAGCACGTCAGGCGCATCATCCATGACGTCCACGCCCGCGCCGCCGTGGACGTGCGTATCGATATACGCCGGGCAAAGCAGCTCCGCATCGCGCGCCGTAACGCCCGCCGGGATGGGTTCAATCGCCGCAACCGCGCCGCTTTCTATACGTAGCTGGTGGTCGTCCAGCCAGCCCTGTTCGGTCAGGATCCGTCGCGCGCGCAGCAGCTGGCTCATATCCCTTCCTCAGCCGGAGCTTCCTCACGGCAGCGCCCCAGCTCGTCGACCAGGCTCGTCAGGCCGCGGTGCCCGCACTCCAGCGCCTGCAGACGAAACGCCTCGCTGCTTAATCCGTCGCGCTCCAGCACCATCTCCAGCAGCAGCTGCAGGTTGGTGCCGGTGATGACTTCACTGCCCGGCCGTTGCATGGCGAGCGTCGATGCCACGCGAAAAGGCGTGCCGCCGAGCAGGTCGGTGAGAAACACAATATCGTGCTCTGCATCGAGTTCACTCACTGCCTGCTCAAGCTGAGCGGTCAGCCGCGCGGTGGTGGAGGTTTCCGGAAAATCGATGGCAATAAACTGCGGCTGTTCGCCCAAGATCTGCTTCATCGCCTGCTCAAGTCCGCTGGCAAAACCGCCGTGACCCGTCAAAATAATGCCTAACATCGCAACCTCTTTGCTTTTACAGGAAGTGACAGAATTTACCGACAACGCCCAGCAGCACGGTGATACCGATCAGCCGCAGCGGGCTCCAGCCGCGGCGTACCAGCCAGAACATGGTCAGGGTGTAGACCAGCGGCAGGAACGCGGGCATCAGCTTGTCGATGACGTCGGCCTGCAGTTTAACGACCGCATCACCCGCCTTGATTTCGAGCGTGGTATTGAGGCGGACGTAGGTTGCCACCAGCGCGCCGATCACCGTCATCCCGACGATAGACGCCGCGTGGCCGACCTTTTTAGTGTTGGCTTTAATCAGCGGAATGGCCGCGACGCCCATCCGGTAAGCGTAGTGCGCCAGGCCAAAGCGCAGGCCGAGGTGTACCACGTTAAACAGCACGATAAAGACCACCGCGCCCAGAATCGACCCTTGCAGCGCCAGGCTGGCACCAATACCGCCGCAGATGGGCAGCAGGGTCAGCCAGAACATGGCGTCGCCAATACCGCCAAGCGGCGCGCCGACGGCAATTTTGGTGCTCTGGATGCTGTTCACATCCTGCTTGGATCGCTCCATCGCCAGAATGATGCCGATAACAAAGGTCACCAGGAACGGGTGGGTGTTAAAGAAGCCCATATGGCCTTTCATCGCCCGCGCCAGGTCCCGCTTGTTGGTGTGGATCTTTTTCAACGCGGGCAGCAGCCCGTACAGCCAGCCGGAGGCCTGCATACGTTCGTAGTTAAACGAGGCCTGCAGCAGCATAGAACGCCAGGCCACGCGGTTGATATCCTTTTTCGTCAGCTCGGCACCGATGTTCTGGTCTTCGTAGACGTTTTCATTCACGCCGGTCAGCAGCGTCTCTTCGCTTTCAGACACGCCCGGCAGGGTGGTGTGGTTAGATGCCATCTTCGAATTCCTCTTTCTGAGCGGCGGGAGCCGTCGGTTCAGGTGATTTACGCATCAGGTCGATCAGCGCCATGGCCAGCGCGGCCGCCGCAATCGCCAGCACCGGAAGCTTGAGCCAGGCGGCGGCGACAAAACCAATAATGAAGTAAGGGATGTACACGTTTTTCATCATGATCTTCAGCAGCACGGCGAAGCCGATGGCTGGCATGATGCCGCCCGCGACGCCGAGGCCGTCAATCAGACGCGCTGGCAGAACGTCAATGGCGGTTTTCGCATGTTCCGCACCGAAGTAGATTGGCAGGAACGCGCACAGAAAATAGAAGATGCCGAGCGCCAGCAGCGCAAGATAGTTAACCCGTTCAATGCCGTTGGTGTCTGCATTGGCCGCCATGCGATCGCAGCGCGACATGACGCCGGACATCACCGAGAAGAGGAACGTAATCCCCATCTGTACCGCAACGGCAAACGGCACGGCGACGCCAACCGCGACTTCTGGCTTCACGCCGGTGCTGATGGCAAACGCGGTCCCCACGATGGTGCCGATAATGACGTTAGGCGGCTGGGCACCGGCGAGCGGGGCCAGCCCCATCCAGACCAGCTCTAACGTACCGCCGGTCAAAATGCCGGTGTGCAGATCGCCCAGAATCAGGCCGACCAGCGGCCCGAGCACCACCGGGCGGTGCATGTGCGTTAACCCGTTAAACATATCCAGACCGGCGATAAAGGCGAGTATGCCCAACCCAATCGCCTGCAACAGACTGATTTCCATTGTGAATCCCTCAGAGCAGTTTAAAGAGATCCAAAGCAGTTTCTGTTGGAACGCCCTGAACGAAGCATTCCACACCGGCCGCTTTCAGGCCGTTGAACGCGTCAATATCGTTCGCGTCGACAGAGACCGTTTTGGCAATTTGTTGTTTGCCACTGGCGTAGTGCATGTTTCCGACGTTGATACGGGTGATGGGCACGCCGCCCTCGACCAGCTTCAGAAAATCGGCGGGTGATTTGCAGACCAGCAGGATTTTCTGGCGGTCAGCGGCGCGGTGAATGTTGTCGATCACCTTTTGCAGCGACCAGAAGCGCACGGCGATCCCTTCTGCGAGCACCATTTCCATCAGGTTCTGTTGAACCGGATCCTCAGCGACCTCATCGTTAGCGACCAGCACCAGGTTTGCCCCCGCAAACCCCACCCACTGCACGCCCACCTGACCGTGGATCAGGCGTTCGTCGATGCGGCATAAAACAATGTTTGGCATAGCGTTTTCCTCTTTTTTAATTATGCGTTTTGAGTCGTTACGCCTTCGCAGGCGGCGTGGTACTGCTGGAGTATGTCTTGAATGTGGTCGATGATGAGTTCCCGTGGCGTTGACTTGAGAGCGCCCTCGCGAACTTTGCTGTACTGCAGCGGCAGGTACTGGCTGATCAGCGGCAGAGGAACAGGCTCGTCTGCCAGGTTACGCACCAGCCGTGCAAAGGCGTCGTCAATTTGGCTGTCCGGCCAGTAGTAGCGCACGCGGTCTGAGTAGCTGTAGCCGCGCGCCAGGCGACGCGCGTTGCCGTCACCGTGGTAATGGCTTTGCCAGTATTCCGGACGGTCGAGCATGACGTTTTCCAGCACGTGACGCAGGCCGGAGCTGGCTTTTGCCGGCAGCAGCTCCTCTTCAATGGCGGCCAGCGAAAACAGCGCCTCGCGCAGGGCGAAGGTCAGGGCGGGGCCAACTTTCAGAATGGCAAAGTGATCGTTAACCAGCTGGCGCAGCGCCTGCGGCGTCTGGTAGTCGGTGGAGTGCGCTTCAAACACCAGCGTGTCGTAAGCTTCAACCATTTTGCTCAGGGCAACGGCTTTCTGCGGCTGATAGTCGCAGACGTGCGCGTGGTCGAACTCCACGCCAGGCTGGACCACCAGGCCAATAATGCGCGGCCAGATGTCGCTTAAGCCTTCCTTTTCGAACGCGTGGCGGTGCGCTTCAAGCGTGGCGCGGGCCGCGTCCGGCGTGGTGACGGCAAGTTCGGTGAGCGTCTCGTGCGCGCCACCGGGAACCGGCACTTCCGTGCCGATAACGTAGACCAGATCGGATTCACCAAACTGCTCGCGACAGGTCGCTTCGGCAATATTCGCCAGGCGTGCGGCGCGTCCGGCGACGATCGCGTCGGTCAGGGGAACCGGGTCGTCCTCGCAGGACATGCTGCAGTCCAGGTGGATCTTTTTGAATCCGGCGGAAACATAGCTTTTGATCAGATCGTCGGCATTTGCCATCGCCTGTTCCGCAGGGAGATTTTGCCAGCGGTTAGGGCCCAGATGATCGCCGCCGAGTATCAGCTGTGATGTCGGAAAACCGAGCGACTCGGCCAGCCGGCAGACAAACGCGTGAAAATCCGCAGGCGTCATGCCGGTATAGCCGCCAAATTGATCCACCTGGTTGGAGGTCGCCTCGATCAGCAGCGGCGTCTGATGCGAATGCGCGTAACGAATTGCAGCTTCAAGTACCAGCGGATGTGCGGAGCAGACGGCATAGATCCCGTTCGAATTCCCTCGTTTATGTTGTTCCACCATTTCTGTCAGATGTTTCACTTTCCTCTCCATTTCGGATGGCAATGATACTTGTCTTTCGTTTTGTTTCATTTAATCCTGCATCATGGTGATATAAAAATAAAACGAAAGATAATAGTTTTCCGATCTGTTTCACAAAAGAAACATAATGAAAGGTTTCAGCGCAGTGTTGGCTTGCGTCTGTACGTAAGGCGGGACTTGCATTCCCGAAAAAGAAAGGCCTTAATAGGCAAAACGAAATGAAACGAAAGGCTATTTATTAAGGAGCTCGTATGAGCAGCACCGATTCATCCGCGGAAAAGCGCATCACCGGCACCAGTGAAAGGCGAGAGCAGATCATTCAGCGGTTGCGGGCGCAGGGAAGCGTGCAGGTTAACGATCTGTCTCATCTGTACGGCGTATCGACGGTGACGATCCGCAACGACCTGGCGTTTCTGGAGAAGCAGGGTATTGCCGTTCGCGCTTACGGCGGGGCTTTGATTTGCGAAGGCAATGTACCGGGCGCTGAGCCTTCCGTGGAGGATAAAAGCTCGCTGAATACGGCGGTGAAGCGCAGTATCGCGCAGGCCGCTGCCGCGCTGGTCAAACCCGGGCACCGTATTATTCTGGACTCCGGCACCACGACGTATGAAATCGCCCGCATGCTGCGCCAGCACACGGACGTGATTGCGATGACCAACGGGATGAACGTGGCGAATGCGTTGCTGGAAGCGGAAGGGGTGGAATTGCTGATGACCGGCGGGCACCTGCGCCGTCAGTCGCAATCCTTCTACGGTGACCAGGCAGAACAGTCGCTACAGAATTACCATTTTGACCTGCTGTTCCTCGGCGTTGACGCCATCGATCTCGACCGCGGCGTAAGTACGCATAACGAAGACGAAGCCCGCCTTAACCGCAAAATGTGCGAGGTGGCGGAGCGTATTATCGTTGTCACGGACTCCAGCAAATTTAACCGCTCAAGTCTGCATAAAATCATTGATACGCAAAGGATTGATATGATTATTGTCGATGAAGGCATTCCGGCGGAGAGTCTGGAAGGGCTCCGAAAAAGCGGGATTGAGGTGGTGCTGGTTTAAGGGGCCTTCCCCTCTTCCTAACCCTCTCCCCATAGGGGAGAGGGGACCGTTCGGTGCGGTTGGGAATATGAATCACGTCACCGGTGCCGGGTTGAACACCGCCAGCTGATTATGTAATCCCCATTGATCCGAGAAGGTTTTCTTCCGCCCGCTGGCGACATCCAGAATGAAGTGGAACAGTTTCCAGCCCACGTCCTCAATGCTCTCTTCCCCGGTGGCGATAGTGCCCGCGTTGATATCCATTAAGTCATACCAGCGGTTTGCCAGCTCGGTGCGTGTCGCCATCTTGATCACCGGTACCGCCATCAGGCCGTACGGCGTGCCGCGCCCGGTGGTAAAGACCTGCACCGTAATGCCGGACGCGACCTGCTGCGTGCCGCAAACGAAATCGCTGGCCGGCGTTGCCGCGTAAATCAGGCCGCGTTTCGTCGGGCGCTGGCCCGGAGAGAGCACTTCCACAATCGCGCTCTGCCCGGATTTGGCAATCGAACCAAGGGCTTTTTCCACCACGTTTGCCAGGCCGCCTTTCTTGTTGCCTGGAGACGGGTTGGCGCTGCGGTCGGTTTTGCCCATATCGAGATAGTTATCGTACCAGGCCATCTCCTCAAGCAGTCGCTTGCCGACCTCTTTATTAACGGCGCGCGGCGTCAGCAGATGGATGGCGTCACGCACTTCGGTCACCTCGGAGAACATCACCGTGGCGCCGCAGCGAACAAGCAGATCGGATGCAAAGCCCACCGCCGGATTGGCCGTCACGCCGGAGAAGGCATCGCTGCCGCCGCACTGGGTGCCCACAACCAGCTCCGACGCCGGGCACGTTTCGCGCTGGCGGCGGTTGAGCTTGTCCAGATGGCGTTCTGCTACCTGCAAAATATCGTCGACCATTGAGCGGAAACCCACGTGGCGTTCGTCCTGCAGGCGCACGATGCTGGCCTCGTCTGCCGGGATGGCTTTGACATCCTCGGTCCCCTGCAGCAGGCGTTCTGGCTGCAATTTTTCACAGCCGAGGCCAATGACCATCACCTCGCCGCCAAAGTTGGGGTTCAGGGCGATATTGTGGATGGTACGGATAGGCACTACGGCAGCGGGGGCGTTAATCGCCACGCCGCAGCCGTAGAGGTGGTTCAGGCCAACCACGCCGTCGACGTTCGGGTATTTCGGCAGCAGATCGCGTTCGATGATTTTCACCACGTAATCCACTACGCCCGCCACGCAGTGCACGCTGGTGGTAATGCCGAGCAGATTTTTAGTGCCGACGCTGCCGTCCGCGTTGCGGTAGCCTTCAAAGGTATAGCCTTCCAGCGGAGGAAGCGGTTCCGGCACGCGGGTTGCCAGGGGCAGCGTATTCAGCGGCGGCGCTTCCGGAAGCGCCACCAGCGACTCCTCAACCCAGCTACCCTGAGGTATAGATCGAACGGCATAGCCGATGACTTCACCGTAACGTACGATTTCGCTGTTAGCAGGAATATCCGCCAGGGCGACTTTATGTCCCTGCGGAACATGCTCAATCAGTTCCAGCCCGTCCGGAAAGCGGGTTCCCGCTTTTAAGCCATTGTCGTTGACGATAATCGCCACGTTATCGGCGTCGTGCACTTTTATATAAAACGCCGTCGGCGGTGCCTGTCGAATTTCAATGTCGGCCATTGTTCAGTATTCTCCAGCAAAAAGTCTGATAATAAATTCAGCCATTTTTCTAATGGTAGAAATAAATACGCGGCTTTCAGAAATAAAGCATGTCAGTAGAATGAATAGCAAAATGTGATCCCGATCGCTTCAGAACCCGTAATCCTTGATTCTGTGCATTAGCGCCCAGTGCTTTGTGCATATGCAAAAATTTTTATCAAAATATACCGTAATACCTGAGCATTAAAACAATGTGCGGTCGCGGATTGCGCCTTATACTGAATGACGTTTTTATCACGCCAGAATACGGCAGAATAATAAATATCATGCTGGCGCGGTGTCTGAATAAATAAAATGATGCTGAAAAAGGCTGCGGAATTAAAAAGGTAAATACGATGAGTAACGATATCTTCCCGAATAAATTTAAAGCGGCCCTCGCGGCACACCAGATTCAGATTGGCTGCTGGTCCGCGCTGGCAAATCCTATCAGCACCGAAGTGCTGGGCCTGGCTGGTTTCGACTGGCTGGTGCTGGACGGCGAACATGCGCCGAACGATATCAGCACCTTTATTCCGCAGCTGATGGCGCTTAAAGGCAGCCACAGCGCCCCTGTAGTGCGTGTCCCCACCAACGAGCCGGTGATTATCAAGCGCCTGCTGGATATCGGCTTCTATAACTTCCTGATCCCGTTTGTGGAGACGGAAGAACAAGCGGCACTGGCCGTAGCCTCTACGCGCTATCCGCCAGAAGGGATCCGCGGCGTTTCCATTTCGCATCGCGCCAATATGTTTGGCACCGTGCCGGACTACTTCGCGCAGTCCAACAGCAACATCACCATTCTGGTTCAGATTGAGAGCCAGCAGGGCGTTGATAACGTCGATGCGATTGCAGGCACCAATGGCGTGGACGGTATCTTCGTTGGCCCAAGCGATCTGGCTGCCGCCTTTGGCCATCTGGGTAATGCCAGCCACCCTGACGTGCAGCGCGCGATCCAGCACATTTTTGCCTGCGCTAAAGCACACGGCAAACCGTGCGGCATTCTGGCACCGGTTGAGGCTGACGCCCGTCGCTATCTGGAGTGGGGAGCCACGTTTGTTGCCGTCGGCAGCGACCTCGGCGTATTCCGCTCGGCCACGCAGAAATTAGCGGACGCTTTTAAAAAATAACCATCATTGAGGAAACAGATTATGACGCTGAAAGTGGGTTTTATTGGCCTGGGGATCATGGGTAAACCAATGAGTAAGAACCTCATCAAAGCAGGTTACTCGCTGGTGGTCTCCGATCATAATCCACAGGCCGTGGCTGAGGTGATAGCGGCTGGCGCAGAAACAGCCACCACCGCGAAAGCCATTGCCGAGCAGTGCGATGTCATCATCACCATGCTGCCTAACTCCCCGCATGTCAAAGAGGTTGCGCTGGGTGAAAACGGCATTATCTACGGCGCGAAGCCTGGCCTGGTGCTGATCGATATGAGCTCTATCGCACCGCTTGCAAGCCGTGAAATCAGCGAGGCGCTAAAGGCAAAGGGTGTCGATATGCTGGATGCGCCGGTCAGCGGCGGTGAGCCGAAAGCGATCGACGGCACGTTGTCGGTGATGGTCGGCGGTGATAAAGCCGTTTTCGATAGATACTACGACCTGATGAAAGCGATGGCGGGCTCCGTGGTACACACCGGAGAGATTGGGGCGGGTAACGTGACCAAGCTGGCAAACCAGGTGATTGTGGCACTCAACATTGCCGCCATGTCTGAAGCGCTGACGCTGGCAACCAAAGCGGGCGTCAATCCGGACCTTGTCTATCAGGCCATTCGCGGCGGTCTGGCGGGCAGCACCGTACTGGATGCCAAAGCGCCGATGGTGATGGATCGTAATTTCAAGCCGGGATTCCGCATCGACCTGCACATTAAAGATCTGGCGAACGCGCTGGATACGTCACACGGCGTGGGCGCACAGCTGCCGCTGACCGCAGCAGTTATGGAGATGATGCAGGCGCTGCGTGCCGATGGTCTGGGCACGGCAGATCACAGCGCGATTGCATGCTATTACGAAAAACTGGCGAAGGTGGAAGTGGCGCGTTAATCACGGCTTTCCCATACCTGAGGGTGACAGCGGCGCGCAAACCCTCTATACTGCGCGCCGAAGCTGACCAGACAGTCGCCGCTTCGTCGTCGTCCCTTTCGGGGGAGACGGGCGGAGGGGAGGAAAGTCCGGGCTCCATAGGGCAGGGTGCCAGGTAACGCCTGGGGGGGAAACCCACGACCAGTGCAACAGAGAGCAAACCGCCGATGGCCCGCGCAAGCGGGATCAGGTAAGGGTGAAAGGGTGCGGTAAGAGCGCACCGCGCGGCTGGTAACAGTCCGTGGCACGGTAAACTCCACCCGGAGCAAGGCCAAATAGGGGTTCACATGGTACGGCCCGTACTGAACCCGGGTAGGCTGCTTGAGCCAGTGAGCGATTGCTGGCCTAGATGAATGACTGTCCACGACAGAACCCGGCTTATCGGTCAGTTTCACTTCTTAAAAAACCCCGCTTCGGCGGGGTTTTTGCTTTCTGAATGTTGCTGGTCGGGTAAGCGCTGCGCCGCCCGGCAACCGAACAAACGACATCAATTCTCATATTTGCGACATTAAGCACATTTCACTGTTTTTGCTCCTTCAGTATCGCTCCTGCATCTGTTGACGATCGTCATCACAAAATTTCACGCTAAAAAACAGAAGATTTACAGTATTGGTAATTTGTTAATATTGTTATCTTAATGATCGCAAAATTTTTCTTGTTTGATATGCATATATTGAAATTAAATACATTTCTCCCGTGAATATGTGACGTATTCCACTCTTTTCCGCAAGCCTGAAAATTCGCGTTAGAAAAACTTGATAAATTGAAAGAATGTTTCAAACAAATAGCGGTTATTTATTGTCCTTTAATTGCCTGAAATATCGTCTTTATTGATTTTTTCCGGACGGTAAAATTTATCCGGGTTATCGCCATAAAATTAATTTATTACCGCTATTTTTATTGATCAATGTCAGCGTAGTGGCATATTTATATCGTTATATGTTAATGAAATATAAAGATTTTATTTTGTTTTTGGTGTGTGGGATAAAGAGCCGGGAAAGCAAATTGTGAGTAACAGCACATACCCCTTTAAACATTATTGAGTAGAATTCACCCCGTCATAGGGAAATAAGCGCAGAATATTATGAACACTATTATTCTACCGAAAACACAGCACCTCGTGGTATTTCAGGAAGTCATTAAAAGTGGCTCCATAGGTTCTGCAGCAAGGCAGCTGGGCCTGACGCAACCTGCAGTCAGCAAAATCATCAGCGATATTGAGTCCTACTTCGGCGTGGAAGTGATGGTGCGTAAAAACACCGGCGTAAAACTCACTGCCGCGGGCCAGGTTCTGCTCTCGTACTCAGAGTCGATCACCCGCGAAATGAAAAACATGGTGAGTGAAATTAACAGCCTGAGCTTCAGCACCGTTATGGACGTCTCCTTTGGTTACCCGTCGCTAATCGGCTTTACCTTCCTGTCTGAGATGATCAAAAAATTCAAGGAAGTGTTCCCGAAAGCACGCGTCTCGATGTATGAAGCCCAGCTCTCATCTTTCCTTCCGGCCATTCGCGACGGTCGTCTGGATTTCGCTATTGGCACCCTGAGCGATGAAATGTTGCTTCAGGATTTGCACGTCGAACCGCTGTTTGAGTCTGAATTTGTGCTGGTCGCCAGTAAAACGCGAACGTGCACCGGCCCGACGACACTGGCATCGCTCACGCATGAGCAGTGGGTGATGCCGCAAACCGATATGGGCTACTACAAAGAACTTCTGACTACCCTGCAAGACAACCACATCAGCATCGAAAGCATCGTCCAGACCGATTCGGTCGTCACCATTTATAACCTTGTCCTGAATGCCGATTATCTGACGGTGATTCCCCGCGACATGATTGCGCCATTCGGTTCCGACCAGTTTATTGTGCTGCCTGTGGAAGATGAATTACCCGTGGCGCGTTATGCCGCCGTGTGGTCAAAAAATTACAGGATTAAAAAATCGGCGTCAGTATTAGTTGAGCTGGCAAAACAATATTCGTCGATGAATATCGAAAGACGACGATGAATAATTAGTATCTATTTTAAAACACCCAGTGCGTTAACGTGTTAACGCGCTGACCCCCTGACTTTGCCTGAAAAAGAATGAATTATTATAACGAGGATATTATGCATATTACCTACGATCTCCCTGTAACTATTGAAGATATTCAGGACGCCAGAAAACGACTGGCAGGAAAAATATATAAAACCGGTATGCCGCGCTCGAATTATCTCAGCGAACGCTGTAAGGGCGAAATATTCCTGAAGTTCGAGAACATGCAGCGTACCGGCTCGTTTAAGATCCGCGGCGCGTTTAACAAATTAAGCTCACTGACCGACGCTGAAAAACGTAAAGGCGTTGTCGCCTGCTCCGCGGGGAACCACGCGCAGGGGGTGTCTCTCTCCTGCGCCATGCTTGGCATCGACGGCAAAGTGGTGATGCCGATGGGGGCGCCGAAGTCTAAAGTGGCCGCGACGCGCGACTACTCGGCGGAAGTCGTGCTGCACGGCGAGAACTTCAACGACACCATCGCCAAAGTCAGCGAAATCGTCGAGATGGAAGGGCGTATTTTTATTCCCCCTTACGACGATGCAAAAGTCATCGCCGGGCAGGGCACCATCGGTCTGGAAATTCTTGAAGATTTATATGACGTGGATAACGTCATTGTGCCTATCGGCGGCGGTGGACTCATTGCCGGGATTGCAACGGCAATTAAATCCATCAATCCCACCATTAATATCATCGGCGTACAGTCTGAAAACGTGCACGGAATGGCGGCCTCCTGGCATGCCGGAGAAATAACCAACCATCGCGTTACCGGCACGTTAGCCGACGGCTGCGATGTCTCTCGCCCGGGGAAATTAACCTTTGAGATCGTTCGTGAACTGGTCGATGACATTGTGCTGGTGAGCGAAGACAACATTCGCGACAGCATGATCGCGCTTATTCAGCGAAATAAAGTGGTGACGGAAGGTGCCGGCGCGCTGGCCTGTGCCGCGTTATTAAGCGGCAAGCTTGATCACTATATTCAGGGTCGTAAAACCGTCTGCATTATTTCCGGCGGCAATATCGATCTCTCCCGTGTTTCCCAAATTACCGGCTTCGTTGACGCATAAAGGTGACCTATGAGCAACACAGAAAGCATTATCGTTGGCCAGACAAAAACGTCCTCCTGGCGTAAGTCTGATACCACCTGGACGCTTGGCCTGTTTGGTACCGCCATTGGCGCAGGCGTGCTGTTCTTCCCCATCCGCGCGGGCTTTGGCGGATTAATCCCTATCCTGCTGATGCTGGTTCTCGCGTTCCCGATAGCGTTTTACTGTCACCGCGCGCTGGCGCGCCTCTGCCTGTCCGGCAGCAATGTCTCCGGCAACATCACCGAAACGGTAGAAGAGCATTTCGGTAAAACCGGTGGGGTGGTGATCACGTTCCTCTACTTCTTCGCCATTTGCCCGCTACTGTGGATTTACGGTGTCACCATTACCAACACCTTTATGACCTTCTGGGAAAACCAGCTCCAGCTGCCTGCGTTGAACCGCGGCGTGGTGGCGCTGTTCCTGCTGCTGATGATGGCCTTTGTTATCTGGTTTGGTAAAGACCTGATGGTGAAGGTAATGAGCTTCCTGGTGTTCCCGTTTATTGCCAGCCTGGTGCTGATTTCCCTGTCGCTGATCCCTTACTGGAACTCGGCGGTGATTGACCAGGTCAACCTGAGTGATATCGCCTTCACCGGCCATGACGGCATTCTGGTCACCGTGTGGCTGGGTATCTCCATCATGGTCTTCTCCTTCAACTTCTCGCCTATCGTCTCCTCGTTTGTGGTCTCCAAGCGCGAAGAGTACGAGCCGGAGTTCGGGAAAGCGTTCACCGAGCAGAAATGTTCCAAAATCATCGGTCGCGCCAGCCTGCTGATGGTGGCCGTGGTGATGTTCTTCGCCTTTAGCTGCCTGTTTACGCTCTCTCCGCAGAACATGGCGGACGCTAAGGCGCAGAACATTCCGGTGCTCTCTTACCTGGCGAACCACTTTGCGTCAATGTCTGGCACCAAATCGACGTTTGCGACGGTACTGGAATACGGTGCCTCCATCATCGCGCTGGTTGCTATCTTCAAATCCTTCTTCGGGCACTATCTGGGCACGCTGGAAGGTCTGAATGGTCTGATACTCAAGTTCGGCTACAAGGGCGACAAGAAGAAAGTCTCTGTTGGCAAACTGAACACCATCAGCATGGTGTTCATCATGGGCTCCACCTGGGTTGTGGCCTACGCCAACCCGAACATTCTCGACCTTATTGAAGCCATGGGGGCGCCAATCATCGCCTCTCTGCTGTGCCTGCTGCCGATGTATGCCATCCGCAAAGCACCGGCGCTGGCAAAATACAAAGGGCGTACCGAGAACGCCTTCGTTACCGCGGTCGGCCTGCTGACCATTCTGAATATCGTTTACAAACTGTTCTAAACCATTGCTCAGGAAGAGCGGAGTCACATGATGATTGAGTTTCCGGCTGTACTGGTTATTAACTGCGGATCGTCCTCTGTTAAGTTTTCGGTGCTCGATGCCAGCAGCTGCGATGCCCTGATGACGGGCATCGCAGACGGGATCAACACCGAGAAGGCCTTTATTTCCGTGAACGGGGGTGCGCCGGCCAGACTGGCTCACCAGGACTACGAAGGGGCGCTGGCTGCCATCGCCCTGGAGCTGGAGAAGCGTAACCTGATGAGCAGCGTGGCCTTAATTGGCCATCGCATTGCTCACGGGGGCAATCTTTTCAGCGAGTCGACCCTGATCACGGAAGAGGTGATTGAGCAGATCCGCCAGGTCTCACCGCTGGCGCCGCTGCATAACTACGCCAACCTGAGCGGCGTGGAAGCTGCACAACATCTGTTCCCGGGCGTGCAGCAGGTAGCGGTATTTGATACCAGCTTCCACCAGACGCTGCCGCCTCAGGCGTATCTGTACGGATTGCCGTATCGTTATTTTGAAGCGCTGGGCGTGCGCCGCTACGGCTTCCACGGCACCTCTCACCGCTACGTGGCCGCGCAGGCGCATACGCTTCTCGAGCTGTCCCCCGATGACAGCGGCCTTGTGATTGCCCATCTCGGCAACGGGGCGTCCATCTGCGCGGTGCGCAACGGCGAAAGCGTCGACACCTCGATGGGGATGACGCCGCTGGAAGGGCTGGTAATGGGGACGCGCTGCGGCGATGTGGACTTCGGCGCGATGGCGTGGATTGCCCAGCAGACCGGCCAGTCGTTCGAGGATCTGGAGCGCGTGGTCAATAAAGAGTCGGGATTGCTTGGGATCTCCGGCATCTCCTCCGATTTACGCGCGCTGGAGAAAGCCTGGCACGAAGGCAATGAGCGGGCGCAGCTGGCTATCCATACCTTTGTTCACCGCATTGCGCGACATATCGCCGGGCACGCGGCGTCGCTGCACCGCCTGGATGGTGTGGTCTTTACCGGCGGCATTGGCGAAAACTCAACGCTGATTCGCGCGCTGGTGGTGGAACATCTGAAAGTCTTCGGCATCAACCTCGACGACGCTAAAAATGCCCTGCCGGGCAGCGCGGGTGAGCGCGTGATCTCCACCGAATCGTCCCGCGTGGCCTGCGCGGTTATCCCTACCAACGAAGAAAAAATGATCGCGCTGGACGCCCTCCGTCTTGGGAAGGTTACCCCGGCCGCGGCTTACGCCTGATAAAGCGAGAATCACATGAATGTAACAATCGATACGGGCGTCGCACCCTACAGCGACGCATGGGCCGGGTTTCGCGGTGAAGAATGGAAAAACGCCGTCAACGTCCGCGATTTTATTCAGCATAACTACACCCCTTATGAAGGCGATGAAGCTTTCCTCGCGCAGGCGACGCCTGCAACGACGGCGCTGTGGCAGAAGGTAATGGTCGGCATTCGCCAGGAGAATGCCACCCACGCCCCGGTAGATTTCGACACCAACATTGCCACCACCATTACGGCCCACGGGCCTGGCTACATCGACCAGGATCTGGAGACGATCGTCGGCCTGCAAACCGATAAGCCTCTCAAGCGTGCGCTGCACCCGTACGGTGGGATCAACATGATCCGCAGCTCGTTCGAAGCCTATGGCCGGGAGATGGATCCGCAGTTCGAATACCTGTTTACCGACCTGCGCAAAACCCACAACCAGGGAGTGTTTGACGTCTACTCCCCGGAAATGATGCGCTGCCGTAAATCCGGCGTGCTGACCGGGCTGCCGGACGGCTACGGGCGCGGACGCATCATCGGCGATTATCGCCGCGTGGCGCTGTACGGGATCGCTTATCTGGTGCGCGAGCGCGAACTTCAGTTTGCCGATCTGCAGGGCAGGCTGGAGCGCGGTGAAGATCTGGAGGCGACGATCCGCCTGCGTGAAGAGCTGGCGGAGCACAGGCGCGCGCTGCTGCAGATCCAGCAGATGGCGGCCAACTATGGCTTTGATATCTCGCGCCCGGCTATGGGCGCTCAGGAAGCGGTGCAGTGGGTCTATTTTGCCTACCTGGCGGCGGTGAAATCCCAGAACGGCGGAGCCATGTCGCTGGGGCGCACGGCCTCGTTCCTCGATATCTACATCGAACGCGACATGCAGGCGGGACGCCTGAATGAGGTGCAGGCGCAGGAGCTGATCGACCACTTCATCATGAAGATCCGCATGGTGCGCTTCCTGCGCACGCCGGAGTTCGACACGCTCTTCTCCGGCGATCCGATCTGGGCGACGGAAGTGATCGGCGGCATGGGGCTGGACGGGCGCACGCTGGTGACCAAAAATAGCTTCCGCTATCTGCATACCCTTCACACCATGGGGCCTGCGCCGGAGCCGAACCTGACGATCCTCTGGTCTGAACAACTGCCGATTGCGTTCAAGAAATACGCCGCGCAGGTGTCGATCGTCACCTCTTCGCTGCAGTATGAGAACGACGATCTGATGCGTGCGGACTTCAACAGCGACGACTACGCCATTGCTTGCTGCGTCAGCCCGATGGTGATCGGCAAGCAGATGCAGTTCTTTGGCGCGCGCGCCAACCTTGCCAAAACGCTGCTGTACGCGATCAACGGTGGGGTGGACGAAAAGCTGAAGATCCAGGTCGGGCCAAAAACCGAGCCGCTGCTGGACGACGTGCTGGATTACGACACCGTGATGGCGAGTCTCGATCACTTTATGGACTGGCTGGCGGTGCAGTACATCAGCGCCCTGAATCTCATTCACTACATGCATGATAAGTACAGCTACGAAGCCTCGCTGATGGCGCTGCACGACCGGGATGTCTATCGCACCATGGCCTGCGGCATTGCCGGGCTGTCGGTGGCAGCGGATTCCCTGTCGGCGATTAAATACGCTACGGTGAAGCCGGTGCGCGACCATACCGGCCTGGCGGTCGATTTCGTGATTGAAGGGGACTATCCGCAGTACGGCAACAACGACGACCGTGTGGACAGCATTGCCTGCGACCTGGTGGAGCGCTTTATGAAGAAAATTCAGGCGCTGCCAACCTACCGCAACGCGGTGCCGACCCAGTCGATCCTGACCATCACTTCTAACGTGGTTTACGGCCAGAAGACCGGGAACACGCCGGACGGACGACGCGGCGGCACGCCGTTTGCCCCAGGCGCAAACCCGATGCACGGGCGCGACAGGAAAGGGGCGGTGGCCTCGTTAACGTCGGTCGCCAAGCTGCCGTTCACCTATGCCAAAGACGGGATCTCCTACACCTTCTCTATCTTGCCGCAGGCGCTGGGCAAGGACGAGCTGGTGCGCAAAACCAACCTGGTGGGGCTGCTGGACGGGTACTTCCATCACGAAGCGTCTATCGAGGGCGGGCAGCACCTGAACGTTAACGTGATGAACCGGGAGATGCTCCTCGATGCCATTGCGCATCCGGAGAATTACCCGAACCTGACGATACGCGTTTCAGGCTATGCGGTGCGGTTTAATGCGCTGACGCGGGAACAGCAGCAGGACGTGATTTCTCGAACGTTTACCCAGTCAATCTAAATGTGAGTGCTCATGCCCCCTCAACCCAGGGGGCATGTTTTTGCCCGCGAAACATACAAAATTGTTTATATAATTACTCACACATATTCATCCGCTCTTGAAAAACAATGCCCGCTTTTCCTATCACAGCATGTAAGGACAGTAAGATGATGAAAATGACCCGTATTGCGCTGATCGCCGCCTCGCTGGCAGTGTGCAGTTTTACGGCACAGGCCGCGAACGTTGAGGCTGCTCCGTCTCCATCGCAGGATCCGCTGGTACAGCACCTGAAGCTCAGCAATGAGCAGGTTAAGAAGATTGAAGATCTGCATAAGCAGCTGGAACAAAATGTCAGCAAGATCCCGATGACGGGCGTAAAGGACGGCGCGCTGGTCGACATGTTCCAGGCGGGTAAATGGGACGAAAGCACGGTCAAAAGCCAGCTTGCCGCCTTTAGCAAAATTGAAGAGCAGACCCGTTATTACCGCGTGAAATATTACTTCGACGTCAGCCAGGTATTAACGCCGGAACAGCGTAAACAGATTAGAACTGATATGGCCAACGCGCTGGCAGAGTGATTTCGTCGTTGCGTACGGCGCCGGATAATTCTGCCGAGGCTCGAGCGGTTCCCTCTCCCGTTGGGAGAGGGTTAACGTGAGGGCATTCTCTAAACCGGCAAATCAATCAGCAGCGCGCGCAGCGGAGTATCTGCCACCAGCGTGATATTCGCTTCATCACGAATAAACGCCCCGTCGCCGCAGGTGAGGGCTTCTTTTTCTTCCGTGTGCGTCACCGCATGCACCGTACCGTGAATAGACTGTAGATAGGCGCGCGGACCGTGAAGCTGGAAGCTCGCCTGTTCACCTTTCTTCAGTTCGATATGATGCAGCCACACCTGCTGGCGCAGCTGCAGGCTACCTGTACTGCCGTCCGGCGATGCAATCAGCTGCTGCTTATCGCCCGTTAAATCTAACTTCTGTACCAGCGGATTTTCCCGCTCAGGGCAGGCGTCGAGCCACAGCTGCATGCGGGTCAGCGTTTTATCTTTGCTGAGGTTATGCTCGCTGTAGCTGATGCCCGGCTGCGTGGAAATTAACAACGCTTCGCCAGCCTTTGCCTGGATATGATTGCCCTCGCTATCGCGGTATTCTGCCTCGCCTTCCAGGATCAGGTTCAGGATATCGACTTTCGGGTACGTACGCGGCTGGAAGGAGGCGCCCGGGGCGAGCACTTCCTGGTTCAGCACGCGCAGTGAAGCGTAACCGAGGAGTTTAGGGTCAAAGTAGTGTCCAAAGGAAAAGGTGTAGCGGGCCTGCAGCCAACCGAAATCGGCTTGTCCGCACTGTTTAGCTGTTCTTGTCGTAATCATAAACTTGACCTCTCTTTACACTAAAACAATGGTAAAGGTATGGACGCTTCATTGTTAGCCAGATATTCTGCCCGGTATGTTCAAATTTCCTGAATGAGAACGAGATGGCTAAAGAGAGAGCATTGACGCTTGAGGCGCTTCGCGTCATGGACGCGATTGACCGGCGCGGCAGTTTTGCGGCGGCGGCCGATGAACTGGGGCGCGTTCCGTCTGCGCTGAGCTACACCATGCAGAAGCTGGAAGAAGAGCTGGACGTGGTGCTTTTTGACCGCTCCGGTCATCGAACAAAATTCACCAACGTGGGCCGAATGCTGCTGGAGCGCGGCCGCGTACTGCTGGAAGCAGCGGACAAGCTGACGACAGACGCCGAAGCGCTGGCGCGCGGCTGGGAAACCCATCTCACGCTCGTGACCGAAGCGCTGGTGCCGACCGAAGCGCTGTTCCCGCTGGTGGACCGCCTGGCGGCGAAGGCCAATACGCAGCTGTCCATCATCACCGAGGTGCTGGCAGGGGCGTGGGAACGTCTGGAGACGGGCAGGGCAGATATCGTTATTGCGCCGGACATGCACTTCCGCTCATCTTCAGAAATCAACTCGCGCAAGCTCTACAGTGTGATGAACGTTTATGTTGCCGCCCCCAACCATCCGATTCATCAGGAGCCCGAGCCGCTCTCTGAAGTCACACGAGTGAAGTATCGCGGCGTAGCGGTA
Organism: Enterobacter sp. Taxon_8; assembly: GCF_058354585.1. Classification (NCBI taxonomy): domain Bacteria; kingdom Pseudomonadati; phylum Pseudomonadota; class Gammaproteobacteria; order Enterobacterales; family Enterobacteriaceae; genus Enterobacter; species Enterobacter sp. Taxon_8. The sequence continues at coordinate 598,813 of NZ_CM177989.1, forward strand.
GCGGATACCGCGCGCGAGCGTCCGGTGCTGACGGTGCAGCTGCTGGATAAACAGCCTCGTCTGACGGTGACCTCGCTGGAGGACAAACGGCAGGCGCTGCTGGCCGGTCTGGGCGTGGCGACGATGCCGTACCCGTTTGTGGAAAAAGATATTGCGGAAGGACGACTGCGGGTTGTGAGCCCGGAGTACACCAGCGAAGTGGATATCATTATGGCGTGGCGTCGCGACAGCATGGGCGAAGCCAAATCGTGGTGCCTGCGAGAAATTCCAAAGCTCTTTGCGCACCACAACAAATAAGCGTACAGGCCCGGTAAACGTAAGCGCCACCGGGCAGTAATTTACGCGCCGATCTTAGGATCGGGACCAAAGCGGTTTTCGCCCGGCGTCCCGCTTTGACAGTTGAAAATCAAAATCACGATCCAGCCCACGATCGGGATTAACAGCAGCAATAACCACCACGCCGAACGATCGGTATCGTGCAGCCGACGGAACAGTACCGCCCACGATGGCAGCAGGACTAACAGGCCATAAATGGTGGTCAGCACGCCTTCACCGCCAGCCCGCTCCCAGCCAAGAATTTTATCCACAATACCCAGCACCATGATGAGGATGAAGTTCACCAGAACGAACATCCAGTACTCTTTGCGGCGGGCGCGGCCACCAAATCCAATGTAGTTGCGCAGTACTTTCAGATACCAGTCCATTTTCCTTGCCTCAATAATCGGTCAATCACTTGTTTTCTAAGCAATCAAAGTAAGGATAGATGGAGATTGTGAATTAAAAAAGGGCATCTATTGATGCCCTTAATATTTATCCAAATCGGACGTCGCGCCCGTGCGGTTCATCCAGGTTCTGCCACGGGCCGATGGAGATAATACCCGTCGGGTTGATGGTCTTGTGGCTGCGGAAATAGTGGGTGCGAATATGATCGAAGTCGACCGTCTCGGCGATACCCGGCATCTGGTAGATGTCGCGCAGGAAACCATACAGGTTCAGGTAGTCGCTGATGCGGTGTTTATCGCACTTAAAGTGGGTGACATAGACCGGATCAAAGCGAACCAGCGTGGTCCACAGGCGAATGTCCGCTTCCGTCAGGCGATCGCCCGTCAGGTAGCGATGCTGGCCCAGGATCTGTTCCAGGCGTTCCAGTGATTCAAACACCTTCCCGACCGCTTCGTCATACGCTTCCTGGCTGGTGGCGAAACCGGCCTTGTAGACACCGTTGTTGACGTTGTCGTAAATCCAGCCGTTCAGCTCGTCAATCTTATCGCGCAGTTCAACCGGGTAATAATCTCCGGCACGAGCGCCGTGCGCATCAAATGCGGTATTGAACATGCGGATGATTTCCGCAGACTCATTGCTGACAATCGTCTGGTTTTTCTTGTCCCACAGCACAGGCACGGTCACGCGCCCGGTGTAGTGCGGATCGGCGTGCAGATAGAGCTGGTACAGGAAATCGTGGTGATACAGTTCGTCGCCGGTTGCCGCAGGGAAATCACTGTCGAACGTCCAGCCGTTTTCCAGCATCAACGGGTTGACGACTGAAACCGGAATTAAGGATTCGAGACCTTTGAGCTTGCGCACAATTAGCGTGCGGTGCGCCCACGGGCAGGCAAGGGAAACATAAAGATGATAACGGTCTTTCTCAGCCGCGAAGCCGCCTTCGCCGCTCGGGCCGGGGGCACCGTCGGCGGTCAGCCAGTTACGGAAGGCCGAAACTGAGCGCTTGAAGCGACCTCCGGTGGATTTGGTGTCATACCAGACATCCTGCCATACGCCGTCTACGAGTTGTCCCATTTTTTCTCCTCCGTCAGATAGCAAAAGCGAGGAGATGTCTCCTCGCTTTGAGTTCATTCAGTATAGCGTGCTTACCATTTCTTATTCAGAACGCGGTCGATGCTGTATGCGCCCGGGCCAGTGACGGCCAGCAGCAGGAAGCCACCCGCGATGGTCAGGTTTTTCATGAACATCAGAGAGTTCACGCCTTCCGCAAAGTTGCTGTGGAAGATGAAAGCCGTCAGCACGGTGAAGCCTGCGGTAAACAGCGCGGTAGTGCGGGTCAGGAAGCCGAACAGGACTGCCAGGCCGCCGCCGAACTCAAGAAGAATGGTCAGTGGCAACAGGAATCCCGGAACGCCCATGGCTTCCATATACTGCTGGGTACCCGCATAACCGGTGATTTTTCCCCAACCTGCCACGATGAACAGAATTGGCATCAGAATACGCGCTACCAGTACACCAACATCTTCTAATTTTTTCATTTTACTCTCCAGGAAACCACATCAGCGGCTGAACGTCATTTGTCTGCAATTCCGGGTAGATACCGCGTCGTTGCTGTCGATGGAGAGGATAATAAACGGGGCGGGTGGCAATTGTTAGCAAGGAAAACTGTCAATCTTCTTCAAAGATATTGAGTAAGGGAGGGGGAGGATTTTGCCGGGTGGCGGCTACGCCACCCGGCGATAAGGCTAGCGTAATTGCTGCTGCCGCAACGTTGCTTTCACCAGACGCCAGGCGCTCCAGGCACCAAACCCACGGCGCGCCCAGCGGATGAGCATATTTGGATGACGAACCGTCCAGATAGCCATCACGCTGCTGCCGACCAGCGCCCATGAACGCAGGCTCAGGAAGGTGTTCCAGCCTCGGTCAAACCGTCGCGTCGCGTCAATCCAGTCGCGACGGCTGGCCGACAGATCCAGCCGTTGCTGCTGGATCTGGCTTAGCAGGTACGCTTTTCGCTTTTGACGTTCGGCTTTACCACTCACGGCTTGTCATCCTCCAGCAGGGCGCGGTCGTTAGCCAGCTCCTGACGCGTATGGCGCAGGAACGTGGACTTACGCGCTTTACGCAGCGTCCAGATACCGCCAATCAACGCTGCTACCAGCAGAACGACGGTGGTGGCAATCATGGCGTTAAGACGATACTGCGGGTCAATGGCCCAGATGATTAACACCATCAGACTCATCAGACCAAACGCGGCGAAGAGCATGGTCAGTCCGAGCATCAGCAGCATCTGGAAGAGGTTGGCTTTCTCCTCTTCCAGCTCAACCACTGCCAGCCGGACGCGCGTTTCGGCAATCCCGACCAGCGTTGTTAAAATACGCTGGCCGATGCCGAGGACGTTGTTAGCAGGCCCTTGTGCGTGACGAGGATCTTCCATATCAACGACGCGTCAGAAGGACACCCAGTACCACACCCACTGCGGCACCAATTCCTACACCCGTCCATGGATTATCACGCACGTATTCGTCCGCGCGGGCAGCCGCTTCGCGGGTCTGTTTCGCCAGTGCATCACCGGTTTCACCCAGGCGGTAGCGGCTCTCTTTCAGGGCCTGCTCCGCCTTGCTGCGCAGCTTGCTGACCTCTTCTTTTGACTTGTCAGCAGAGGAGTTCAGCACCTCTTCAAGGGTATCGGCCAGGGATTTCAGTTCAGCGCGCAGATGTTCAGACGTCGTATCTTTTGACATGATTCTTTCTCCTGTTGAGATTTCCGTTAACTCAATAATCGCGAGCTTCCAGCGCTTTCAGGTCGTCCTGCGCTTCTTTCAACTTCTTCTCGCGCTTAGCAATTTTTTCCGCATCCCCTTTCTCTTTCGCTTCCTGCAGGTCGCGACGGCGCTCGGCTATCTCGTCCTTCTGTTCAGCGATTTTCTTCTTGTGGTCGGCACGAAGCTTGCTGTCTGAACAGTTCGCTTTCACTTCGCTCAGCGCTTTTTTAAGACCGTCAACACGGTGCTGATTGTTATGCTTTTCGGCATAACCGATCTCACGCTGAATATCCTGTTCTTTCTCCTGACAAAGAGAGTTTGCGAAGGATGCTGTGCTTAAAGAAAAAAGGGCCAGAGCCAGAGTCATGCGGAATTTCATTATCGAAACCTTCCATTGTGTTGCGGCGTAAGCCGCTATCCAAAGTTATGCGGAGTACAGTCGAGGGGTGCTCCGCGTACTTAAGCATAGTAAGTAAACGGGGGATTCACCAAAGTGAGTGAAAAGATTCGGAATCCTGGAAGTTATCCAAACCGATGCGACGTATCGCGAATCAACGAGAGCCAGGCTGCAGGCTGGCTCTCATCTTCCTGCTGGGCAATGATATACCCGTGCGGCAGCGTACGGTCGAGAACCACTTTCGCGGCGGCACTTTGCGCACGGGAATCAAACTTGATCAGTAAAACGTCGTCCTGCGGAGTGATGCTTTTAAAGCGGATCCCGTTCGCATCCAGATGGTGCCAGACAGAAAAACCGTCAGGCACGCTGGCACCCTGGTTCACCGGGCGAATGGCAAGCGTGGATTCCTGGTGCGAAAGCGCGCTCCATGCCAGCAGCATGGCGCTGAGCACCACCAGTGTCATCACGGCGCAGGCAAAACGGCGCAGGGCAAGCGGTGAGATAGCCATCGTTAGCCTCTGGCTCCGTATTTCTTTTTCCACAGCACGACCAGAGAGCCGATCAGGCCGAAGACCAGCAGAACCACAGGCAGCAGCATCAGGCAGGACATCAGCTGGTCTTCATATTTCATAAACACCGGCGTTTTACCCAACGCATAGCCGAGCGTTGTCAGAATAAGCACCCATAACAGACCGCTCATCCAGTTAAAGAACTGGAAGCGGGCGCTGCTCAGCCCCGACAGACCGGCAATGGTCGGCAACAGCGTACGTACAAACGCGATAAAGCGGCCAATCAGCAGCGCGGAAAGCCCGTGCTTATGGAAAAGGTGGTGCGCCCGCTGATGATAATGTGCAGGCAGGTGCGAGAGCCAGTTCTGGACGATCCGGGTATTGCCCAGCCATCTACCCTGGATGTAGCTCACCCAGCAGCCGAGGCTGGCCGCGACGGTCAGTAATAAAATAGTTTGCGGAAACGCCATCGCCCCTTTGGCACACAGCACGCCGACGAGCACCAGCAAACTGTCACCAGGCAGGAAGGCAGCAGGCAGCAAACCGTTCTCAAGGAACAGGATCATAAACAAGACGAAATAGAGCATGCCAATCATGGAAGGGTTGGCCAGCGTTTCAAAATCCTGCGCCCAAAGGGCATGCAGTAGTTGGGTCAAAAGTTCCATTCAGTGTTCCTGGAAATCGGTTAACGTCACGCCTGTTATCCGGGGCAAACAGCACGGCGACATTGCTATGATTTCATTATGGTCGCTCGCGGACACATTGCGGTGTGGCCAACACGTTTCCCTGTTAATTGGCTGGTTAGCAAGCACTAACTTACAAAATAACGAAGTGAATCCAATTGTAACAAAGCCCAACGTTCTGCGTCACAGAATTTGCAGGCGTGAGTTGATTTTGGCGTAAGCCCAGGAAGTGAGCGAGGGGATTTACAAAGGCTGACACTATATATGTTTTGCTTACCCACTGGAGCCAGAAGGCGCAGCGAGGCGCCTGCCAGCGGGAAGGTCATCTATTTTGCGGCACTGGGGGCCGTATCGAGATGAACAACGGGATTATCGGCGAAAAGATAGCGGTCAGCGTTAAATTCGAAGTCGTCGCTGGTTTCATTGAACAGCATCTGCTTGGTGTTTTCCAGATGTTGCCACATCGCCAGCTTAGCGGCATGGGGATCTTTACGAATCAGCGCCTTAAGGATTTGATCGTGATCGTCACACCAGTTGTCGACGGTACGGGAATCGATATGGTCGTGCAGTTTCTTCCAGTACGGGTTATGAACGCGCTGAGTCCACATTTTCTCAACAATTGCCGCCAGCGCCGTATTTTGGGTTGCCAGGGCGACCTGGACGTGAAACTGCAGATCCCACTCTGAATCGCGGAAACATTTTTCCTTACGGGCATTCTCCTGGATTTCCATCAGCTTCATGATGTCCTGCTTGGTCACCTGCGTCGCCGCAAACTCAGCAATATTGCTTTCGATCAGTTGGCGAGCCTGGAGCAGCTCAAACGGACCGTAGCTGGCGAATTCCAGACTTTCGTCCGCGACGGGAGAGTGTTTCGGCAGATTAGAAATCACGTGAATGCCGGAGCCTTTGCGTACCTCAACGTAGCCTTCCACTTCCAGCATGATGATGGCTTCGCGCACCACGGTGCGACTGACGCTTTTTTCATCCGCAATGAAGCGCTCGGCGGGAAGTTTATCACCGACAAGATAGACTCCTTGCTCGATGCGATCTTTCAGCTCGGCAGCAAGTTGTTGATATAAACGACGTGGTTCGGTGATTTCCATATGCGCTCCAGGCAGGGTACGGCAGATGATTTGTTATACCACTTTTGCGTGCCACTCTCCAGATTTTGCCATTAAAAAAGCCGCCCGGAGGCGGCTTCGGTGAAACGCATTTTCGCTAACTCTGTGTCGCCGGTTTCCCGAGGGACTCTTTCGCCAGCTCTTCTGCCGATTTGCTTTTCAGCACCGTCCAGATCACCACCGCGCCCAGCAGGTCGAAAATAGCCAGCACGGCGAACAGCGGGCTGAAGCCGATGGTATCCGCCAGTGCGCCGACCACCAGCGCAAACATCGTACTCGCGGTCCAGGCGGCCATCCCTGTCAGGCCGTTGGCGGTGGCCACTTCGTTACGGCCAAAGACGTCAGAGGAGAGCGTAATCAGCGCGCCGGACAGGGACTGGTGAGCAAATCCGCCGATGCACAGCAGGGCGATGGCCACATACGGGCTGGTGAACAGGCCGATCATGCCCGGGCCAATCATCAGCAGTGCGCCCATGGTCACTACCATTTTACGGGAAACAATCAGGTTCACCCCAAACCAGCGCTGGAACAGCGGTGGCAGGTATCCGCCCACGATACAGCCCAGGTCAGCGAACAGCATCGGCATCCAGGCGAACATCGCGATCTCTTTCAGGTTAAAGCCGTAGACTTTAAACATGAACAGGGGGATCCACGCGTTGAAGGTCCCCCATGCCGGCTCGGCCAGGAAACGCGGCAGGGCGATACCCCAGAACTGACGGGTACCCAGGATCTGCCAGACGGTCATTTTTTTGCCGTTGTTGGTCTGATGCTGCGCTTCCTGACCACCAATGATGTACTCGCGTTCTTCTTCAGACAATTTTTTCTGATCGCGCGGATGTTTATAGAAAATCAGCCACGCCATGGCCCACGCAAAGCTCAGCACGCCAGAGATGATGAACGCCATCTGCCAGCTGTGCATCACGATAGCCCACACCACCAGCGGTGGTGCAATCATCGCCCCGATGGACGAGCCGACGTTGAAGTAACCGACCGCAATGGAACGCTCTTTTGCCGGGAACCACTCGGAGCTGGCTTTCAGCCCTGCGGGGATCATGGCGGCTTCAGCTGCACCTACCGCGCCGCGCGCCAGCGCCAGGCCGCCCCAGCTTCCCGCCAGCGCGGTGGCTCCGCAGAACACCGCCCAGGCGATGGCGAAGAAGGCATAACCGATTTTGGTACCGAGAATGTCCAGCACATAGCCAGCAACAGGCTGCATGATGGTATAAGCCGCGGAATAGGCGGCAATGATGTAGGAGTATTGCTGCGTGGAGATATGCAGCTCTTCCATCAACGTTGGCGCTGCTGCTGCCACGGTGTTACGCGTCAGGTAGCCCAGCACGGTGCCTAACGTCACCAGTGCGATCATATACCAACGTAACCCTTTAATTTTACGCATCTAAAACCTCATCGTTATGTTATTTCCGCGCCAGAACGCGGCAACCTCTCGACCGTTTCCGGGAGCAGTTGTGTAACGGGAGGGGCGCAGCCGGGAGCATGTCCCGGAACGGCCCGAACCTTGCCATAAGTAAGCGTGCATAAGTCGGTATCCGTACCGTTAAATCTGGTGTATCTGACACCAGGAATGCATTCCGTCGGCTTATAGTTTGCGACGGCGAAAAGATAACTTGTCATACAACTTTAAAAGGTGAGTGACATCACAAATGTATGATTCTTTGTGGGGACATTAATTGCTGAGCGCAAAGCCAGTAATGATGCGGCTTGTAGAAGGGTTTACTCCATTGAGGGTAATTTATTTGTTGACGTTTATTGATCTCACTCACGAAAAAAACGTCGGCTGGTGGAAATTGGTGTGATAACTTTGCAGCATATGAACATACGCTTTCTGCGCTCCCGTAATGAGGAAGACGATAATGACGCCGTTTATGACCGACGATTTTCTGTTAGATACCGAATTTGCTCGCCGCCTGTACCACGACTACGCAAAAGACCAGCCGATTTTCGACTACCACTGCCATTTACCGCCGCAGCAGGTTGCCGAAAATTATCGCTTCAAAAACCTGTATGACATCTGGCTGAAGGGTGACCACTACAAATGGCGCGCCATGCGCACCAACGGCGTGGCTGAGCGCCTGTGTACCGGCGATGCGACCGACCGCGAGAAGTTTGACGCCTGGGCGGCGACTGTTCCGCACACCATCGGCAACCCGCTTTACCACTGGACGCACCTTGAGCTTCGCCGTCCGTTTGGCATCACCGGCAAACTTCTCTCCCCAACGACCGCCGATGAAATCTGGGAGCGCTGCAACGCCCTGCTGGCGCAGGATAACTTCTCCGCGCGCGGCATCATGAAGCAGATGAACGTGAAGATGGTGGGCACCACCGACGATCCGATTGACTCTCTGGAGCATCATGCGGTTATCGCCAAAGACACCTCTTTTGATATCAAAGTGCTGCCAAGCTGGCGCCCGGACAAAGCCTTCAACATTGAGCAGGCTACCTTCGCCGACTACATGGCGAAGCTGGCGGAAGTGTCCGATACCGACATCCGTCGTTTCAGCGACCTGCAAACCGCGCTGACCAAACGTCTGGATCACTTCGCGGCGCACGGCTGTAAAGTCTCTGACCACGCGCTGGACGTGGTGCTGTTTGCAGAATCAAACGAGGCCGAGCTGGACAGCATTCTGGCACGTCGTCTCTCCGGTGAATCGCTTAGCGAGCACGAAGTGGCGCAGTTCAAAACGGCGGTACTGGTGTTCCTCGGTGCGGAATACGCGCGTCGCGGCTGGGTACAGCAGTACCATATCGGTGCGCTGCGCAATAACAACCAGCGCCAGTTTAAGCTGCTTGGTGCGGATGTAGGCTTCGACTCCATCAACGACCGTCCGCTGGCAGAAGAGCTGTCCAAACTTCTGAGCAAACAGAACGAACAAAATCTGCTGCCTAAAACCATCCTGTACTGCCTGAACCCGCGCGATAACGAAGTGCTGGGTACCATGGTCGGCAACTTCCAGGGCGAAGGGATGCCGGGCAAGATGCAGTTCGGCTCCGGCTGGTGGTTCAACGATCAGAAAGACGGTATGGAACGTCAGATGACGCAGCTGGCGCAGCTTGGCCTGCTAAGCCGCTTTGTCGGCATGCTGACCGACAGCCGCAGCTTCCTGTCCTATACCCGTCATGAATATTTCCGCCGCATTCTGTGCCAGATGATTGGCCGCTGGGTGCACGCAGGCGAAGCGCCAGCGGATATCCAGCTGCTGGGCGAAATGGTGAAAAACATCTGCTTTAACAATGCGCGTGACTACTTCGCCATTGAACTGAACTAGGGCCGTTTGAGGTTGATATGCAATACATCAAAATCCATTCGCTGGATAACGTGGCCGTCGCGCTGACGGATCTCGATGAAGGCGACGTGGTGACCGTTGATAACCAGAGCGTCACCCTGCGTCAGGCGATTGCTCGCGGACACAAGTTTGCCGTGAAGCCTCTCGCCAAAGGGGACAACATCATTAAGTACGGTCTTCCGATTGGGCATGCGTTAGCGGATATCGAGCCGGGTGAACATATTCATTCTCACAATACGCGCACCAATCTGAGCGATCTGGACGAGTACAGCTATCAACCTGATTTACCCGCGGAAGAGCGTCAGGCGGCAGATCGTGAAGTACAGATCTACCGTCGCGCTAACGGTGAGGTGGGGATCCGCAACGAGCTGTGGATCCTCCCGACCGTCGGCTGCGTCAACGGCATCGCGCGTCAGATCCAGACGCGTTTTCTGAAAGAGACCAACAGTGCCGAAGGCACTGACGGGGTACATCTGTTCAGCCACACCTACGGTTGCTCCCAGCTGGGTGACGACCACATCAATACCCGCACCATGCTGCAAAACATGGTGCGCCACCCGAACGCGGGGGCGGTGCTGGTGATCGGCCTGGGCTGCGAGAACAATCAGGTGGACGCCTTCCGCGAGACGCTCGGTGAGTTCGATCCTGAGCGCGTGCATTTTATGGTGTGTCAGCATCAGGACGACGAAGTGGAAGCGGGCGTTGAGCAGCTTCATCAGCTGTATAACGTGATGCGCCACGACAAGCGCGAGCCGGGTAAGCTGAGCGAGCTGAAGTTTGGTCTGGAGTGCGGCGGGTCTGACGGCCTGTCCGGCATCACTGCCAACCCGATGCTGGGTCGCTTCTCGGATTACGTTATTGCCAACGGCGGCACCACTGTGCTGACCGAAGTGCCGGAGATGTTCGGTGCGGAACGTATTCTGATGAGCCACTGCCGCGACGAAGAGACGTTTGAGAAGACCGTCACCATGGTGAACGACTTCAAACAGTATTTCATCGCCCACAATCAGCCCATTTACGAGAACCCGTCACCGGGTAACAAAGCGGGCGGGATCACCACGCTGGAAGAGAAATCCCTCGGCTGCACCCAGAAAGCGGGCGCGAGCCAGGTGGTTGACGTGCTGCGCTACGGCGAGCGCCTGAAAACACACGGTCTGAACCTGCTGAGCGCACCGGGTAACGATGCGGTCGCCACCAGCGCGCTGGCGGGCGCCGGCTGCCATATGGTGCTGTTCAGCACCGGTCGCGGTACGCCGTACGGCGGTTTTGTGCCGACGGTGAAAATTGCCACCAACAGCGAGCTGGCGGCGAAGAAAAAACACTGGATCGACTTTGACGCGGGCCAGCTGATCCACGGCAAGGCGATGCCGCAGCTGCTCGATGAATTTGTTGATGTCATCGTGGAAATTGCCAGCGGCAAGCAAACCTGTAACGAGAAGAATGACTTCCGCGAGCTGGCGATCTTTAAGAGTGGTGTGACGCTTTAAATAGGGAGCGGGCTGGTGCCCTCACCCTGACTCTCTCCCACAGGAGAGGGTACAAACACTAAAAACGGCAACCTCAGGGTTGCCGTTTTGCTGTTAACCTCGCAGGGCGTTCTTCGCTAAACGCGCGTCTTCCGCCTGACAGGCCGCTGCGGTAAACAGCACGTCGGTAGAGGAGTTAAGCGCGGTTTCGCAGGAGTCCTGCAGCACGCCGATGATAAAGCCGACGGCTACCACCTGCATGGCGATTTCGTTCGGGATACCGAACATATTACACGCCAGCGGGATCAGCAGCAGGGAACCGCCCGCCACGCCCGATGCGCCACAGGCACACAGCGACGCCACGACGCTCAACAGCAGCGCGGTTGGCAGATCCACCGGAATGCCCAGCGTATGCACCGCCGCCAGGGTCAGCACAGTAATGGTGATTGCCGCACCCGCCATATTCACGGTTGCACCCAGCGGGATCGAAACGGAATAGGTGTCGCGGTCCAGGTTCAGCTTCTCCGCCAGCGCCATGTTAACCGGAATGTTCGCCGCCGAGCTGCGGGTGAAGAAGGCGGTTACGCCGCTTTCGCGCAGGCAGGTCAGCACGAGCGGATACGGGTTGCGGCGGATCTGCCAGAACACCAGCAGCGGGTTGATCACCAGCGCCACCAGCAGCATACAGCCGACCAGCACAACCAGCAGCTGCGCGTAACCCCACAGTGCGTCAAAACCGGTAGTTGCCAGCGTGGAGGAGACCAGCCCGAAAATACCGACTGGCGCAAAGCGAATCACCAGCTTCACCATAAAGGTCACGGCGTTGGACAAATCGTTGACCAGGTTTTTCGTGGTCTCGTTGCCGTGGCGCAGCGCGAAGCCCAGACCAATCGCCCAGACCAGGATGCCAATGTAGTTTCCGCTCATCAGCGCGGTGATGGGGTTAGAGACCATGCTCATCAGCAGGCCCCGCAGGACTTCGACAATGCCGGACGGCGGCGTGATATCACCGGCCGCGCTGGTCAGGTGCAGCGTGGACGGGAACAGGAAGCTAAACACCACGGCCGTTAAGGCAGCCGAGAAGGTTCCCAGCAGATAAAGGAACAGAATGGGGCGAATGTTGGTTTTTTGTCCGTGCTGGTGGTTGGCAATTGACGCCATGACCAGCATCAGAACCAGTACCGGCGCGACGGCTTTCAGTGCACCTACGAACAGCGTCCCGAGCAGCCCCGTGGCTTCCGCGGCAGGTTTTGACACCATCGCCAGCAGAATACCCAGCACCAGCCCGACCAGAATTTGTTTAACGAGGCTGCCCTGCGCCAGGCGCGCGAACAGACCGCTTGATTGTATGCTCATACATATTTCCTGAGTGAAATTGCGTTCCATCCCGGATGTGCTCTTAGTCACATTTATGTCCGGATGTAAGTAAATGTTTGCCTGGTCGAGTATAGGGAATGTGCCAAAGGAGGGAAGCGTAAAATGCTGGATTTTACGTGTTGCATCATATTTTTTAACTACTGCGTTACAAAAGTGTGTTCACCCTCTCCCTGTGGGAGAGGGCCGGGGTGAGGGGATTACTCCACCTGCTGCTTCTTATCGTGCTGGCGGTTAACCCAGGTATTGATAATTAGCGTCACGATCAGAATGCCAAATACCACGCCGAGCGAAATAGCGATCGGGATATGGTAGAAATCGACGATTAGCATTTTGATACCGATAAACACCAGAATCACCGACAGGCCGTACTTCAGCATGGAGAAACGCTCCGCCGCGCCTGCCAGCAGGAAATACATGGCACGCAGGCCGAGAATGGCGAAAAGGTTAGAGGTCAGGACGATGAACGGGTCGGTGGTTACCGCGAAGATCGCCGGAATGCTGTCCACGGCGAAAATCACGTCGCTCAGCTCAACCAGAATCAGCACCAGCAGCAGCGGGGTGGCAAACAGCAGGCCGTTCTTGCGCACGAAGAAGTGCTCGCTCTCGATCTTGTCGGTCATGCGCAGATGGCCGCGGATCCACTTCACCAGCGGGCGATCGCCAATCGCAGAGCCGTCCTCTTTCGCCAGCGCCATTTTGACCCCGGTGAACAGCAGGAACGCGCCGAAGACGTACAGCAGCCACTCGAACTGGGTAATCAGCCAGCTGCCAGCGAAGATCATGATGGTACGCAGGATAATTGCGCCCAGCACGCCGTACACCAGCACGCGACGCTGCAGAGCCGCAGGTACGGCGAAGTAGCTGAACAGCATCAGCCAGACGAAGACGTTATCAACCGCCAGGGCTTTTTCAATCAGATAGCCGGTGAGGAAGGCAAGCGCCTGAGGGTCGGCAACCGCGCGGCCTTCGGTCGAGGCCAGGTACCACCAGAAGGCGGCGCAGAAGAGCAGAGAGAGGGTGACCCACACCAGCGACCAGGCGGCGGCCTGTTTCATGGTCATGCCGTGCGCGCCGCGACGTCCCTGCAAAAAGAGGTCGATCGCCAGCATGATGAGCACGACAACCGCGAATCCGCCCCACAACATGGGAGTGCCGACAGAATGCATACTATTTTCCTTACACATAAAAAACAAAAACGGCCATGGTCAGAAGACGATAGCCGTTAGCTTTTTATGCATAGACCTCGCCTTCCGGCAAGGTCTCACTTACAACCACGAAGGTTGCCCGGCGACCGGATGCGGTATTGCACGCATCGTAATGACGATCCACCGACGAAGAAGTTACTCCCCTTTGCAGGTAACAAAATATGTCAGACCATTGGTTTCGTCAATGGTCTGCGCCGTTTCATTACACAGCTTTACGCGATAACTTCCGCACTCACGCCGTCTGCAGGGAATACCACGCCGGTCTGGCGGCGGATCTCCGTTTGCAGCTTCGCCGTGGTGCGGCTCACCGCAAGGCCTGGGTGATTCACTTCGTTGTCTTCCACCAGACGGGCGAAGACCTCTGCCTCATAGAGCATAGTGTTAATATGCTGAGGCTGCGTCAGCTCCTGGGCTTTGCCGCCGCGCGGCACGAAGCTCACCTTCTGGCACTCGGAGATTTTCTCGATGACCAGCGAGCCCGCTTCGCCCTGAATTTCGCTCGGCAGGACAGAGTCGCTCACCTTGGAGTGCTGCAGCGTGACGCTGAAATCCCCGTAGTCCAGCACCGCGACACCGTGCGCATCCACGCCGCTCTCCAGCAGGCTGGCGGTAGCCGTGACGCCGTGCGGTTCGCCCCACAGGGCCACTGCAGAGGCCAGGCAGTAAAATCCGATATCCATTATCGAGCCGTTCGAGAACGCCGGGTTAAAGGTGTTCGGGTTCTCGCCGTCCAGATAGCGCTGGTAGCGCGACGAGTACTGGCAGTAGTTAATAAAGGCTTTGCGTACCTTGCCGATTTTCGGCAGGGACTGCTGCAGCAGCAGGAAATTCGGCAGGCTGGCGGTTTTGAACGCTTCGAAAAGAACCACCTGGTTTTCGCGGGCAAGCGCAATGGCCGCCTCCACTTCCTCAATATTTGATGCCAGCGGCTTCTCGCAAATCACATGCTTTTTATGGCTGAGGAACAGCTTCGTTTGCGGAAAGTGCAGGGAGTTCGGGCTGGCGATATAGACCGCGTCAATGGCATCGCTTTGCGCCATCTCATCAAGCGAGGTGAAGAGATGCTCAACGAGGTAATCGTTGGCAAAACTCTGCGCCTGCTCAAGGCTGCGGGAATAGACTGCGGTAAGTTTCAGTTTGCCGGTTTCGTGGGCGGCGTCGACGAACTGGCGCGTGATCCAGTTCGTTCCAATGACTGCGAAACGTATCATAGACGTTTACGTACTCCGTAGCGGGGAACCTTTAGCCACTGTAGCACGTCATCATGACAATTCGCGTGCGCTATTCCGCATTACCATTTAACGATAAATGCGTAAGCCACAGACGGGTATCAAACTCCAGCTGGTGGTACTGCGGCTCCATATGGCAGCACAGAGAATAGAACGCTTTGTCGTGCTCTTTCTCTTTCAGGTGTGCCAGCTCGTGCACCACGATCATCCGCAGAAAGGCTTCCGGCGCGTTACGGAAAATCGTCGCGACGCGGATCTCCGCCTTGGCCTTCAGCTTGCCCCCCTGCACGCGGGAGACGGCGGTGTGCAGGCCGAGCGCGTTTTTCAGCACGTGGATCTTGTTGTCGTACATCACCTTGTTGATCGGCGGCGCGCTCTTCAGATACCGGCTTTTCAGATCCTGCGTATACTGCCAGAGGGCCTTATCGGTCGCGAAATCGTGGGTGCCGGGATAGCGTTTTTCCAGCACTGCGCCGAGCTTCTGCTCGGCAATCAGGCTGCGAACCTGAGTCAGTAAATGCTCCGGATAGCCCTGGAGATAAGTAAGTTGGTTCATCAAAAGCCCAAATTAATGCGAAAACGGGTATACTCACGCACCCTTTTCAGGGATACGCCAAATTTTACCATTCAGGAGGGCCGATGAGCCACTTAGACAACGGTTTCCGTTCACTCAACCTTAAACGTTTCCCGGAAACGGACGACGTTAACCCGCTTCAGGCGTGGGAAGCGGCGGATGAATATCTGCTGCAACAGTTGGATGAGACTGAAATCCGCGGCCCGGTTTTGATCCTGAATGACGCCTTCGGCGCGCTGGGCTGTGCCCTGGCGGAGCACACGCCGTACAGCATCGGCGATTCCTACTTAAGCGAGCTGGCGACGCGTGAAAACCTGCGCCATAACGACATCGAAGAGTCCAGCGTGAAGTTCCTCGACAGCACCGCGGACTACCCGCAGGCGCCGGGCGTGGTGCTGCTCAAAGTGCCAAAAACCATGGCGCTGCTGGAGCAGCAGCTGCGCGCGCTGCGTAAGGTCGTGACGCCAGAAACCCGTATCATCGCGGGTGCCAAAGCGCGCGATATTCACACCTCGACGCTGGAGCTGTTCGAGAAGGTCCTCGGCCCAACCACCACCACGCTGGCGTGGAAAAAAGCGCGCCTGATTAACTGCACCTTCAGCGCGCCGGAGCTGGCCGACGCGCCAGAGACCCTGAGCTGGACGCTGGAAGGGACCGACTGGACCATCCACAACCACGCGAACGTCTTCTCCCGCACCGGTCTGGATATCGGCGCGCGCTTCTTTATGGAACATCTGCCGGAAAATCTGGAAGGAGAGATTGTCGACCTGGGCTGCGGCAACGGCGTGATTGGCCTGACGCTGCTGGCGAAGAACCCGGAGGCCAGCGTGGTGTTCAGCGACGAATCGCCGATGGCGGTGGCCTCCAGCCGTCTGAACGTTGAAACCAATATGCCGGACGCGCTGGACCGCTGCGAGTTTATGATCAACAACGCGCTGTCGGGCGTAGAGCCTTTCCGCTTCAACGCCGTGTTCTGCAACCCGCCGTTCCACCAGAAGCACGCCCTGACGGATAACGTCGCGTGGGAGATGTTCCACCACGCGCGCCGCTGCCTGAAGATTAACGGCGAGCTGTACATCGTGGCCAACCGCCACCTGGATTACTTCCACAAGCTGAAGAAGATTTTCGGCAACTGCGTCACCATTGCGACGAACAATAAGTTCGTGGTGCTGAAGGCGGTGAAGCTGGGACGTCGTCGTTAAGATTGTTTTGCCTGGCGGCGCTTCGCTTGCACAGGCCTACGGTTTTGTAGGCCCGGTAAGCGCAGCGCCACCGGGCAATGCCCTAGATCGCCAGAGCTAATTTCGTCCCCTGCGCAATCGCGCGCCGCGCGTCCAGCTCCATCGCCACGTCGCACCCGCCAATCAGATGCACTGTTTTACCGGCCTCGCGCAGCGGATCGGCCAGATCCCGCTTCGGTTCCTGTCCGGCACATAAAATCACATGATCCACGCGCAAGAGCTGCGGCTCGCCGCCGATCGTGACGTGCAGCCCCTCGTCGTCGATCTTGTGGTAGCTGACAGCCGGGATCATCTTCACCTCACGCGAGAGTAGGGTAGCGCGGTGGATCCAGCCGGTCGTTTTGCCCAGCCCTTCGCCCGGCTTGCTGGCCTTACGCTGCAGCATCACGATCTGGCGCGGGCTTTTCGGCAGCTGCGGCCCTTCCGGGCGCAGGCCACCGGACTGGCTGAGGCTGGTATCAATGCCCCATTCGACGCAAAACTCGGCAATGTTCTGGCTGGTCGCCTCGCCCGGCTGGCTCAAATACATGGCGGTATCAAAGCCGATCCCGCCGCAGCCGATAATCGCCACCTTCTCGCCAACCGGTACTTTGTCACGCAGCACGTCGAGATAGCTCAGCACTTTTGGATGATCGATACCCTCGATCGCAGGCGTGCGCGGTACGATCCCGCTCGCCAGAATCACCTCATCGAAATCAGTCAGATCCGCCGCGCTGACAAACTGGTTAAGCCGCAGCTCGACGCCCGTCAGCTCGATCATCCGGCGGTAGTAGCGCAGCGTTTCGTAGAACTCCTCTTTGCCGGGGATCTGTTTGGCGATATTAAACTGCCCGCCAATCTCCCCCAGCGCATCAAACAGCGTCACGCTGTGCCCGCGCGAGGCGGCATTGACCGCAAACGCCAGGCCCGCAGGCCCTGCGCCGACAACCGCCAGGCGTTTTTTCGCTGTCGCCGGGATCACCGGCATTTTGGTTTCGTGGCAGGCGCGCGGGTTGACGAGGCAGGAGGTCACTTTCCCGACGAAGATCTGATCCAGGCATGCCTGATTACAGCCGATGCAGGTGTTGATCTCATCCGCGCGGCCGCTTTGCGCTTTGGACAGCAGCTCGGCATCGGCCAGGAACGGGCGCGCCATCGACACCATGTCGGCATCGCCGCGCGAAATCACATCGTCCGCCACCTGCGGATCGTTAATGCGGTTGGTGGTGACCAGCGGAACAGACACTTTCCCTTTCAGCCTGCGCGTTACCCAGCTGAACGCCGCGCGCGGCACCGGCGTGGCGATGGTCGGAATGCGCGCCTCGTGCCAGCCAATCCCTGTGTTGATAATCGTCGCACCTGCGGCTTCAATCGCCTGCGCCAGCTGCACGGTTTCGTCAAACGTGCCGCCGCCCTCCACCAGGTCGAGCATCGACAGGCGGAAGATGATAATAAAATCCGCGCCCGCACGTTCGCGCACGGCGCGCACGACTTCTACAGCAAAGCGCATCCGGCGGGCATAGTCGCCGCCCCATTCGTCGTCGCGCTGGTTGGTGCGGGCCGCGAGGAACTCGTTAATCAGATAGCCTTCTGAGCCCATTACCTCCACGCCGTCGTAGCCCGCCTCACGCGCCAGCGCCGCGCAGCGGGCAAAGTCGTCGATCAGCGCCAGGATCTCGTCGTGGGTGAGGGCGTGAGGTTTAAAGCGGTTGATCGGCGCCTGAATGGCCGACGGTGCGACCAGGTTAGGCTGGTAGCTGTAGCGTCCGGTGTGCAGGATTTGCAGGGCGATTTTACCGCCCTCGCTGTGCACCGCGTCGGTCACAATGCGGTGGTGCGGCAGCTGCGACGCATCGTTCAGCACCGCGCCGCCCTCCATGCCGACGCCGGAAGGGGTAGGGGCTACACCGCCGGTGACAATCAGCGCCACCCCGTGGCGGGCGCGTTCGGCATAGAAGGCCGCCAGACGCTCGGCCCCGTCCGGATGCTCCTCCAGCCCAGTGTGCATCGAGCCCATCAACACGCGGTTTTTAAGGGTGGTAAACCCCAGATCGAGGGGGGCGAATAACGACGGGTAGCGGCTCATAGTCTCTTCCAGTGTAAAATTATTGTTATGTGGTCGGATGAGTTACTAATTTAGCCAGCGGCAGCGGAAAGGTAAAAGCGGGATCGAATGATTGTGATAGATCTCAAAGAACTTCCCCGGTGGCGCTGCGCTTACCGGGGCTACAAAACCCCAGAACAGATAAGCGTAGCGCCATCCGGCGTTATTTACGGCGCCGCTGCCCGCACCAGCCCCGGCGCCTGCCACATCGAGGTCGTCAGCCCGCTGTCCACCAGCCCGAGCTGGTCGGCGTACACCGCCTGCCATTTCTGCATCATGCCGTCGTACAGCTCCCGGTGTCGCGGGTTCGGCGTGAACTCGCGGCTCCACTTCACAAGCCGTTCGCCCGTCGAGGCCATATCGGCAAACAGCCCCGCGCCAGCACCTGCCGCAATCGCGCAGCCGAGCGCCGTCGCCTCTTTCACTTCCGGCACGCGCACCGGCAGCCCGGTGACGTCGCTTAAAATCTGGCTCCACAGGGCGCCTTTGGAACCGCCGCCCGCAAACACCAGGCTTTCAAACGTTACGCCGGAGAAGCGCGAAATCTGCGCCAGGTTGCAGGCCGAGACGATCGCCGCATTCTCCTCCAGGGCACGGAACAGCGTCGCTTTGTTGCATTTTTCCGGGTCGATGGAGAGGTTAATAAACGACGGCGCGGCGTGGTACCACTGCTTAAAATGCATCGCGTCGGAGAAGATCGGCATCACCCCGTGGGAACCCGCCGGCACGCGGCTCGCCATCTCTTCCAGCAGGGAGTAGGTGTCCATCCCCATCCGCTCGGCAATCAGCTTTTCCTCCGCGCAGAAGGCGTCGCGGAACCAGCGCATGGTCAGCCCGGTAAAGAAGCTGATCGACTCCGCCTGCGCCATGCCGGGAATGACGTGCGGGTTCACGCGGATGTTCATCTCAGGATCGGTGCGCACCTGCGGCAGGTTGACCACCTGCTGCCAGAAGGTACCGCCCAGCACCGCCGTTTGTCCGGCGCGAACCACGCCCAGCCCCAGACAGCCCAGCTGTACGTCGCCGCCGCCCATCACTACCGGCGTGCCTTCGCGCAGGCCGCTCTGCTGCGCGGCTTCATGGGTGATGGCACCCAGTACGGTACCGGTCTCTTTCACCGGGGAGAGGATATCGGCGCGCAGCCCGGCCATGTCGAGAAGCGCCGGACGCCAGTCGCGGGAAAACAGATCCAGCATGCCGGTGGTGCCCGCGTTAGACGGGTCGACCGCCAGCTCGCCGGAGAGCTTCGCCGCCAGCCAGTCGCTGATCATGGTGATGGTCGCGGCGTTGCGGTAAATATCCGGACGATGGTGCGCCAGCCACAGCAGGCGCGGCATGGCGCTCAGCGCCAGCGTCTGGCCGGATACCTCATACACTTCGGATTCAAAACGGTCATCGTGGATCTCTTTGAGTTCGGCCACTTCGCGGCTGGCGCGGGCGTCGACGTTGGCGCAGGCCCAGATGGCCTCGCCGTTGCGGTCATACAGCACGATCCCTTCGCGCATTGAACAGCAGGCGACGGACTGAATATCTGCCGCGGTCAGATTCGCGCGCGACAGCGCCTGATGAATGCACCGGCAGGCCAGCTGCCAGTTGGTCTCGAGGTCGAACTCCATCGACCCCGGCACGTTCTCAACGCTCAGGTGCTTCCACTCGGCCTGACCGACGGCAATCTGGTTGCCCTGTAAATCGAAAATAACGGCGCGAACGCTGCCTGTCCCTGCATCTAACGCTAAAAGGTAACTCATGAGCTTGCCTCGCTGTTAGCGCAGGGCGGGCTCTCATTTGGCCAGAGCCAGCACCGCGCGGGCTGTCGTCTCTTCCGTCACCAGGCCATTGATACGGCGACCCTTCAGTGCGGCATAAATCGCATCGGCTTTCTCTTCCCCGCCGGCCACGCCAACGATGGTGGGCAGCTGCGCCAGCTCATCAAGCGAGACGCCGAGTAATTCTTTATGGATCTCCAGCTCCTCAACGCATTCGCCTTCGGCATTGAGGAAATAGCCGAGAATGTCGCCGACCGCGCCTTTGCGGGCGTACATCAGCTGTTCACCTTCGCTGATATAGCCGGAGCGCAGTATCGTAGCGTCGCGGCGCTGGTTGACCGAACCAATGCCAACCACCGCGACATCGGCGGCGGTGGCGGCGAGGATCACGTCCCGCACGCTGGTTTCACGTTTTAAGATCCCGGCCACTTCGGCGGAAGACACGCGAAGCGGGGCGGGGATCATGCTGACGCTGCAGGCGGCGTCCAGCTGTCCAATACCGGTCATATATGGCCCGACGCCGCCGGAGAGCGTCACGAGGCGGATCTGCTGCGAGCTGATAAAGCCGCTCAGGTGCTGCAGGCTGCTCATGGTGGTTTCACCGAACCCCACCGCCAGCAGCTGGCCGGGTTCCAGCACGCCCATCAGCGACTGCGCCGCGCCAATGCCTAACCGCACGTTCATCGGCGGCGTATTCAGGGCGGGCATCACGCGCACCAGCTTCAGGCCAAAGCGCTGCTGTAGCTCGGTTTCCAGCGCCAGGCATCCCTCGTAGCGGGAGTTAATCTGCACGCGGATCACCCCGGACTGACGGCCTTTTTCCAGCAGGCGAGAAATCTTCAAACGCGGCAGCCCGAGCCGCTCGCCGATATCGTTCTGGGTCAGCCCGTCGTGGTAGTAGCACCAGGCTACGCGCGCCACCAGCTCCTCTTCCGCCAGCGCCAGCCCGGCAAACCTTCCTTCTTCCGCAGTGCGTTTATCGCTCATAGTTGAACTCTTATAAAAATTTAGATCATATGTTCGTGATGACGCGGAGGGAAAGTGTGAGCCACGCGACAAAACGGATCATTTCGATCGTTTCTGGTTTATTTGAATCTCAATCGATAAAACTGTGATCCCTGCACGGTTGTAAATATAGTTCACCGTCTACGCTTTTGAACATTATTAAATCTAAAAATCATTTGTTCAATAGCGGAGCGATGATGACACCACTTCTCGACGCGCGGAATATCAGCAAGCAGTTCTCAGGCGTGCCGGTTCTGAAAGGCATTGATTTCACGCTGCTTGCGGGCCAGGTGCACGCGCTGATGGGCGGAAACGGCGCGGGAAAATCGACGCTGATGAAGATCATCGCCGGGGTCGAGACGCCGGACAGCGGTGAACTTTCCGTCGAGGGGCAGTCATATGCGCGGCTGACGCCCGTGCAGGCGCACAGGCTCGGCATTTACCTGGTGCCGCAGGAGCCGCTGCTGTTCCCCAACCTTACGGTGCGGGAAAACATCCTGTTCCGCCTGCCGCGCGAACGCGATCGGGAAAAGCGGCTGGAGGAGAAGCTTGAGCAACTGCATTGCCAGCTCAACCTCGACGCCGCCGCCAGCACCCTGGAGGTGGCGGATCAGCAGATGGTGGAGATCCTGCGCGGATTAATGCGCAACGCCAGGATCCTGATCCTCGACGAGCCCACGGCCTCCCTCACGCCGGGCGAAACCGAACGGCTGTTTCGTCAGATCCGCGCCCTGCAGGCACTCGGCGTCGGGATCGTGTTTATCTCCCATAAGCTGCCGGAAATTCGCATGCTGTCGAGCCACGTCTCGGTGATGCGCGACGGCGCGGTGGTGCTGAGCGGCGAAACCGCGCAGTTTGACGATAGCGCCCTGATCGCCGCCATGACGCCGGTGAGCCGCGAGAAATCCCTGAGCGATACGCAAAAGCTGTGGCTGGCGCTGCCGGGCAACCGCCGCACCCAGCCGCAGGATTTTCCGGTGCTGCGGGTAGAGGACCTGACCGGAGAAGGGTTTATCGAGCTGAGCCTTGAGATCTACGCCGGGGAGATCGTCGGGCTGGCCGGGCTGGTCGGATCCGGGCGCACCGAATTTGCCGAAACCCTTTATGGCCTGCGGCCGGTGCGCGGGGGCCGCATCTGGCTGGAAAATCAGGAGATCGCCGGCGATCCGGTAAGTTCACGCCTGGAAAAAGGGCTAGTCTACCTGCCGGAAGACAGGCAGGTGTCCGGCCTGTTCCTCGACGCGCCGATCCGCTGGAACACCGTGGCGCTGAACGAGCCGTCGCTCTGGCAGCAGCGGAAAAGAGAGTCCGCGGTGGTGGAGCGCTATCACCGAGCGCTGGGGATCAAGCTCAACCATGCGGATCAAACCGTGCGCACGCTCTCCGGCGGCAACCAGCAGAAGGTGCTGCTTGCACGCTGTCTGGAAGCCAACCCGTTATTGCTGATCGTCGACGAGCCGACGCGCGGCGTGGACGTCTCGGCGCGCGCCGATATCTACCAGCTTATCAAAAGCGTGGCGGCGCAGAACGTGGCGGTGCTGATGATCTCAAGCGATCTCGATGAGTTTCCGGGCCTCGCGGACCGCGTGCTGGTGATGCACCAGGGCGTGCTCAGCGGCGAACTGCCGCGCCACGCCGTCAGCCTCGATCGCATGATGGCGCTGGCGTTCGGAGGGCAATCATGAAGACCTTACTGAAAAACCGCGAGCTGAGCGCGTTTCTCGCCATTCTGGCGCTGTTCGCCGTGCTGGTGGCGCTGAATCCCTCTTACTTCAGCCTGCAGACGCTGGGGATGATCTTCGCCAGCTCGCAGATCCTGATCCTGCTGGCCATCGGCGCGGCGCTGGTAATGCTGACCCGCAATATCGACGTGTCCGTCGGTTCAACGGTCGGGTTGTCCGCCATCGCCGTCGGCGTGGCGCTGAACGGCGGCTACAGCCTGCCCGTTTCCATTCTCTTCGCACTGTCGATCGGGGCGCTGGCCGGGGCGTTCAACGGTTTTCTGGTGGTGGGGCTGCGCATTCCGGCGATTGTCGCGACCCTCGGCACTCTGGGGCTGTACCGCGGGGCGATGCTGCTCTGGACGGGCGGAAAGTGGATTGAAGGGCTGCCGCCGGGGTTGAAATCCCTCTCTGAGCCTGCCGCCGTCGGCGTGTCGCCCCTTGGCATGGTGGTGTTGACCATCGCGGCCACAGGCGCGTGGACGCTGTCGCGCACCGCGTTCGGGCGTGATTTCTACGCGGTGGGGGATAACCTCGCCGCCGCGCGCCAGCTGGGCGTAGCGGTGAACCGCACCCGCATGATCGCCTTTACCCTGAACGGCATGCTGGCGGCCTGCGCCGGGATCGTCTTTGCCGCGCAGATTGGCTTTGTGCCTAACCAGACCGGCAGCGGGCTGGAGATGAAGGCCATCGCCGCCTGCGTGCTCGGCGGTATTTCGCTGCTGGGCGGCACGGGGACGCTGATTGGCGCGCTGCTCGGTGCGTTCTTCCTGACGCAAATCGACACCGTGCTGGTGCTGTTCAGGCTCCCGGCGTGGTGGAACGACTTTATCGCCGGGCTGGTGCTGCTGGGAGTGCTGGTGCTCGACGGGCGTCTGCGCCAGGCGCTGGCGCGGCATCAGCGGGCGCTGAAGTACGGTCGCTTCCAGCCGGGTAACAGAGGGGGAAAGCACGTCACCCCCTTTCCCAAACGTAAAAAAGAGGTGGCGTAAATGAGGCTTAACTGGGAAAGCGCGCTGCTGATTTTACTGGTGCTGGAGATCCTGCTCTTCGGCGCCATCAACCCGCGCATGCTCGATATCAACATGCTGCTGTTCAGCACCAGCGACTTCATCTGCATCGGCATTGTGGCGCTGCCGCTTACGCTGGTGATCGTCAGCGGTGGGATCGACATCTCCCTCGGCTCGACCATCGGCCTGTGCGCGATTGCGTTGGGGGTGATGATGCAGGCGGGCTGGCCGATGGCGGTCGCCGTTCCGCTGACGCTGCTGCTCGGCCTGCTGTGCGGGCTGATGAATGCGGCGCTGATCCACTACACCGGCATCAGCCCTTTGGTTATCACCCTCGGCACGCTCTACCTCTACGGCGGCGGGGCGCTGCTGCTCTCCGGCATGGCGGGGGCCACGGGCTACGAGGGAATCAGCGGTTTCCCGGACGGCTTCACGGCGTTCGCTAACCTCACGGTGTTGGGCCTGCCGATCCCATTGGTCTTGTTCGCGGTAATCACCGTCTTCTTCTGGCTCATTACCCACCGGGGGCGCTTTGGCCGTCATCTGTTCCTGATTGGCCAAAATCCGCGTGCGGCACGCTATGCGGCGCTGTCGGTGAACGGCATGCCCTACGCGCTGTACGGCCTGGTGGGCGTTGCCTCCGCGATTGCCGCGCTGGTCATGGTCTCCTATTTCGGCTCCGCACGTTCGGATCTTGGGCGCGATTTACTGATGCCCGCGCTCACCGCCGCCGTGCTCGGCGGAGCCAATATCTACGGAGGTTCAGGTTCGGTTGTCGGTACGGCGCTGGCGGCGCTGCTGGTGGGGTATCTCCAGCAGGGTTTACAGATGGTCGGTATCCCCAATCAGGTGTCGAGCGCGCTGTCAGGGGCGCTGCTGGTTGTGGTGGTGATGGGACGTTCGCTGAGTCTGCACCGCGAATGGGTGCGATCTCTCTTTAGAAAACTATCCGGAGCGTAAGATGAAAACAAAACTGCTCGTCCTGGCAATGGCCCTCAGCTTCGCTTCGGCGCAGGCGGCGGACCGCATTGCCTTTATCCCGAAGCTGGTGGGCGTTGGCTTCTTCACCAGCGGCGGCAACGGCGCGAAAGAGGCGGGGAAAGATCTTGGCGTGGACGTGACCTACGACGGCCCGACCGAGCCGAGCGTTTCCGGCCAGGTGCAGCTCATCAATAACTTCGTCAACCAGGGCTATAACGCCATTATCGTCTCCGCCGTGTCGCCGGACGGGCTGTGTCCGGCGCTTAAGCGCGCGATGCAGCGCGGCGTCAAGGTCCTGACCTGGGATTCCGACACCAGGCCGGAGTGCCGCAGCATCTACATCAACCAGGGGACGCCGGAACAGCTGGGCGGCCTGCTGGTGGAGATGGCGGGCAAGCAGGTCACCAAACCGAATGCCAAAGTGGCGTTCTTCTACTCAAGCCCCACCGTCACCGACCAGAACCAGTGGGTGAAAGAGGCGAAGGCCAAAATCGAGAAAGATCACCCCCAGTGGCAGATCGTAACGACCCAGTTTGGCTATAACGACGCCACCAAATCATTGCAAACCGCCGAAGGGATCTTAAAAGCCTACCCGGATCTGGATGCGATTATCGCCCCGGACGCCAACGCGCTGCCGGCCGCGGCGCAGGCGGCGGAAAACCTGAAGCGGGAAGGGGTGGCGATTGTCGGCTTCAGCACGCCGAACGTGATGCGCCCGTACGTTGAGCGCGGCACGGTGAAGGCCTTCGGCCTGTGGGACGTGGTGCAACAGGGCAAAATTGCGGTCAATGTCGCCGATCGTTTGCTTAAAAAAGGCGATCTTAACGTCGGCGACAGCGTGGACGTAAAAAACATCGGGGCGCTGAAGGTCGAGCCGAACAGCGTGCAGGGCTACCAGTATGAGGCGAAGGGCAACGGCATCGTGCTGCTGCCGGAGCGGGTGGTGTTCACCAAAGAGAACATCAGCAAATACGATTTCTGACGGGGGAGCAAATGGCTGATTTAGACGACATCAAAGACGGTAAGGATTTTGGCATCGGCACGCCGCAGCAGAATGTGCCGTTCACGCTGAAGGGCTGCGGCTCGCTGGACTGGGGTATGCAGTCGCGGCTGGCGCGCATCTTTAACCCAAACAGCAACCGCACGGTGATGCTGGCTTTTGACCACGGCTATTTTCAGGGGCCAACCACTGGCCTTGAGCGTATCGATCTCTCCATCGCGCCGCTGTTTGGTGAAACCGACGTGCTGATGTGCACCCGCGGCATCCTCAGGAGCCAGGTACCCGCCGCGACGAACAAACCGGTGGTTCTGCGCGCCTCCGGCGGTAACTCGATTCTGGGCGAACTCTCCAACGAGTGCGTGGCGGTGGCGATGGAAGATGCCCTGCGCCTGAACGTCTGCGCGGTGGCGGCGCAGGTCTATATCGGAAGCCCGTGTGAGCACCAGTCGATCAACAACATCATCAAGCTTGTCGATGCAGGGGCGCGCTACGGCATGCCGACGCTGGCGGTGACGGGCGTCGGCAAAGAGATGGCGCGCGACGCGCGCTATTTCTCGCTGGCCAGCCGCATCGCCGCCGAAATGGGGGCGCAGTTCGTCAAAACCTACTACGTGGATGAGGGTTTTGAAAAAGTGACCGCCAGCTGCCCGGTGCCGATCGTTATCGCAGGGGGCAAAAAGCTGCCGGAGCACGAGGCGCTGGAGATGTGCTGGCGCGCGATAGACCAGGGCGCGTCCGGCGTGGACATGGGGCGCAACATCTTCCAGTCCAGCGCGCCGCTCGCCATGCTCAAGGCGGTGAAAAAAGTGGTTCACGAGAGCTGGAATGCCCGCGATGCGTTCCAGTTCTGGCAGGAAGAGAAACAGGGAGAAGCAAAATGAACGTAACGCTGGTAGAGATCAACATTAAGCCCGAGCGGGTAGACGAGTTTCTGGAAGTGTTTCGCGCCAACCACGAGGGCGCAATCCAGGAGCCGGGGAACCTGCGTTTTGACGTATTGCAGGACCCGAGGGTAAAAACCCGGTTCTTTATCTACGAAGCCTATAAAGACGAAGAGGCGGTACTGGCGCATAAGCAAACCCCGCACTATCTGGCGTGCGCGGAGAAGCTTGAGGAGCTGATGTCGGAGCCGCGTAAAAAGCGCAGCTTTGTTGGGTTGTTGCCGGAGTAACAGGCGTTATAAAAGTTTTGAGGGCCGGGTAAGCGCAGCGCCACCCGGCATTTTTCAAACCAGCTCCAGATGGGCAAGTAATCTCGCGAGCGCTTCACGCGGCTCACCCTGAACCGCCTGCAACGGGAACGGCAACGCGGGTGCAGCAACTTTTCCCATCATCTCTGCCGCCGCCGCGATAACCCGTAAGCTGCCATAGCGTCGGAACAATTCCCACAGTGGCTCTAACCGCTCGGAATGGGCAGTCTCTTTCGAACGGGCAATCGCCAGCGCTGTTTGCGGGAACAATCCGCCAAGCACCGAGTACCAGACGTCAAACCCGGCCTGCAGGGCAGAGGCCGCTCGCCAGTCGCCGGCGATGCCCAGCGTGACTGTCTCAGGAAGACGGGCGCGTACCTGCGACAGGTCTTCCGGCACGCGACCAAGCTTAATGGATCCCACATTCGGCAGGGCCGCGACGGCAAATAATAATTCATCGCTAAACGCAAACCCGGTGGTGGCCGGATTATCGTAAATGCACAACGGTATGGAGAGCTGGCGGGTCACCGTTTCATAGAGATTAAACACTTCGTCTTCCGTTAATCGCTGGTAGGACACGGGGGCCATCAGCACGCCGGAGACACCTGCCGCCTGCGCGTCGTCAGCCAGACGCAGTATATCGTCCAGCCGGAGTGCGCCAATGCTGACGATGACCGGAATATCATCAGCATGCGCCACCGCGCAGCGTGCGATCCGACCGCGCTCTTCTACGGTCAGATAGGCATAGCTTCCCGTTGAGCCGAGAATGCCCAGAGAATCCACGCCAGCGTCGACCACGGGGCGCAGAAGATTGATGAAGGATTGCTCGTCAAACGTCCCCTCTTTCAGGGGCGTTAACGGAAAAGCGCTTAACCCGTAAAACATCGTGTTGTCCTCTTACAGCGTGAGCATCTGAACCTGAGCCGTGGCCCCCGGCATCAGCCGCTGCAGGTTGTTGACCAGCTCATCTCCCGCCTCATCCAGCGCCGCAAGCGGCATCGACGGCAGGCTTTCAAGAATAAACCACATGGATTGCGCCTGGCTATCGAGGCGCGTCCGTATCCCCTGGCGCCAGTTCCAGCGGCGGCAGGTGACGCCAGTATCGTCGCGCCAGATAACCTCGCCCGGTTCCGGATGTTCCACCACCGGTTGTCCCTCTTTGAAGGTATCAAATGGCTCGCTGCCGTCGGCAAGCGTCAGACGCGGCGTGCCCGAATAAGCCGCGAGATTTTCTCCGCCGACCGGAATGGCGTAGCGAATACTCACCGCGTTATAGATATCCACCACCGGATCCAGCGGCGGCAGCGAGCCATCTTTCAGGACCCGCTTACGCAGGGCGGATGCCGAGCAGGGCGTGCGTTTCGGTTTCGCGCCGAAGGCTTTAAACACTTCATCCCAGCCTGAAAGGTGTGCATCAGCCCAGGGCACATCATCATTAATCATCTGCTGGCAGGCCTGCGCCAGCGCGGCAGCCGCCACCTCCGGGTGGGTAATTGGCGCAGCTTCAACCAGAATGCTCAGCGCCCGAAAGCCTGGGGCAATCCCGGCAAGACGTGAGTCTATTGACGGCGTAACGAGAGACATAAATAATCCTGTATTGACTGTTTTATACCATGGTAGTGACCAATGACTGATAAAGTCAATATAATGACTGCGCACGGGGCCGATGTTGCCCAGGTAAGCCTGGCCGTCGCGAACCGCATAAGCAACTGGCGCAAAGAGAAAAAGCTATCTCTGGACGAGCTGTCCCGCCGCGCAAGCGTCAGCAAAGGCATGCTGGTAGAGATCGAAAAGGGCGCAGCCAACCCCAGTATCGCCATCTTGTGCAAACTGGCTGCCGCGCTCGGTATCTCAGTGGCGGATATCGTTAACGTCTCCAGCGAGCCGCTGGTGCATGTTATCGAAGAAGAGACTATTCCGGTGCTGTGGCAGGGCGAACAGGGTGGACGCGCCAGACTGCTGGCGGGAACGGCAGGCCCGGATATGATTGAGTTATGGCAATGGGAGATGCAGCCGGGGGAGCGTTTTACCTCTCCGGGGCACCCGGCGGGAACCTTTGAGCTGTTGCACGTGAACGAAGGCGTTTTAACGCTGACGGTGGATGAGACGGTAACCCAGGTTAACGCTGGCGCATCGGCTGTGGCGAAAACGGAAGCGGCGCACGGCTACGCCAATGAGGGCGATACCGTGCTTCGCTTCATCATGACGGTGGCGGAATTTCACCGCTAAAAAACCGGGCCTACAAACGCCGGTAGGCCCGGTGATTTTTTACGCCTCTTCCACGCTCACCCGCAGCGCTGCCAGCGCTTTACGCGCCGCTTTCAGCACCTGCTCGCACTGCTCAATCGTCAGCGTCAGCGGCGGTTCAATGCGGATGGTTTTCGAGTTGTTGAGCGTTCCGGCCACCAGCACCCGCTGGCGGAACATCTCGCTCGCAAAGCTGTAGCCGATTTCGTTGTCGACAAACTCAATTGCCATCAGCATCCCTTTACCACGCGCATCCTGCACCAGATCCGGATACTCCCGGCCTAGCTGACGGAAGCCGTCCAGCAGCATGTCGCCTTTCTGCTCCGCCTGCGCGGGCAGGTTTTGTTCCAGCAGCACGTTGATGGTCGCCAGCGCCGCCGCACAGGCCAGCGGGTTACCGCCAAAGGTGGTGGTATGCAGGAACGGGTTGTCGAACAGCACCGAGAATACCTCTTCAGTAGCAACCGTCGCGCCAATCGGCATCACGCCGCCGCCAAGCGCCTTCGCCAGGCACAGTATGTCCGGCTGCACGTTCTCGTGCTCGCAGGCAAACATCTTGCCGGTGCGCCCCATCCCGGTCTGAACTTCGTCGAGGATCAACAGCGCGCCAAACTCATCGCACAGCTGACGCACGGCAGGCAGATAGCCCTGCGGAGGGAGGATCACGCCGCCTTCACCCTGAATCGGCTCCAGGATCACCGCCGCCACGTCATCGCCGGTTTTACGGCATTCACTCAGCACGGTGCGCATGGCGTTAATGTCGCCGAACGGCACGTGGCGGAAGCCCGGCAGCAGCGGCATAAACGGTTTGCGGAAGGTGGATTTGGCGGTAGCGGACAGTGCGCCCAGGGATTTACCGTGGAACGCGCCGCTGGTGGCGATAAAGGTGAATTTCCCGCGCGGCGACTGGTACGCTTTGGCGAGCTTTATCGCCGCTTCGACCGATTCCGTGCCGCTGTTGCTAAAGAAGCTGTATTTCAGTTTGCCGGGCGTTAAGGCCGCCAGCGTTTTCGCGAGCATGGCGCGAAGCGGGTCGAGCAGTTCCTGGCTATGGAGAGGTTGTTTCGCAAGTTGATTCTGTACGGCGGAAACCACAACTGGATTACGGTGCCCCACGTTGAAGATACCAAAACCACCAAGGCAATCGATAAACTCCTGTCCCTGGGTGTCGACAAGCGTGTTAAGACTCCCCGCTTGCCACTCTACGGCTCCGTAATCCCCGCCGGCGGTAACAGATTTGCGATACTCCAGAAACCCTGGATTGACGTGCTCTTTAAAGTAATCGATGACCTCTCGGTTAAGTTGTTTCATCTCCTCATGATCGAGCGTTCGCTTCTCAATGAGATTCAATGCGTGCGCGGTACAGGCAAGAGCCGAGGCGCTGGAAGGTAACCTGTTCAAAATGTGCTCCCGGGGATCGCGTATCACATGATACTGGTTTAAGTATTGCAGGGATTACGCCACTTCAGATGCCTTAATGAAAATCGGGATAAACGCCAGGTTAAAATAATGTTGCACAATATTTAATCATGCCGAAGCAACCGAAACGGGATTTAGCGGTACAGGACAGATAAGGATAAATGGGGGCGAAAAAGCGCAACTGCACTAAAGAAGTGCATTCGCTGCAACTTAAGTGGGCGTTAACTGGTCATGCTTTATAGGTAATTTCTTTGTGAAAGTATTTGAAATCAATGAATTATAAATTCGTACAAAAAGTATGGTTTAAGTGAAATCTGCGATCTTCATCAAGTTTAACAACTAAAGATAAATTGTTTACCGCCGAAAAAACATTGACCCACAAAATTAACATTCAAATAACCTGCAAGGGATGCCCACGATGTCCTCTCCAACCTATGTCACCCAGAATGAATATCCTCTGGACGATGACACCACCTTAATGTCTACCACAGACGTCCACAGCTACATCACTCACGCCAACGACACTTTTGTGCAGGTGAGCGGCTACCGGCTTGATGAGCTGACGGGCCAGCCGCACAACCTGGTACGCCACCCCGACATGCCAAAAGCCGCGTTTGCCGATATGTGGTACACGCTGCAGCAGGGCGAACCGTGGAGTGGGATTGTCAAAAACCGGCGCAAAAACGGCGATCACTACTGGGTGCGTGCTAACGCAGTGCCGATGGTGCGCCACGGGCAGGTCACGGGCTATATGTCCATTCGCACCAAAGCCACGGCGGAAGAGATTGCCACCGTGGAACCGCTCTACCGGGCGCTCAACGACGGGAGCTGTAAGAAACGTGTGTACAAGGGGCTGGTGGTTGGAAAAGGCTGGCTGGGCAAACTGCCTGCTATGCCGCTGCGCTGGCGCGTGCGCAGCGTGATGGCGGTGCTCTTTGCCCTACTCGCCTCCACCCTGGCGGTGACCTCCGCCGGGTGGATGCCGCTCGTTGCTGCTGCGGTGGTGATGCTGCTGGGGACGCTGCTCTTTGAGCAACAGATTGTCCGCCCGGTAGAGAATGTGGCGCGACAGGCGCTGAAGGTCGCAACCGGTGAGCGCAACAGCGTGCAGCATCTGAACCGCAGCGACGAGCTGGGGCTGACGCTGCGCGCGGTAGGGCAGCTTGGCCTGATGTGCCGCTGGTTGATTAATGACGTGTCGAGCCAGGTGGTTAGCGTCCGCGACGGCAGCGACAGGCTGGCGCAGGGAAATGAAGATCTGAACGATCGGACCCGTCAGACCGTGGCGAACGTGCAGCAGACCGTCGCGACAATGAATCAGATGGCCGCATCCGTTCAGAGTAACTCCGAAACCGCCGCCGAGGTGGACAAACTCTCCGTGGCCGCGAGCAGCGCGGCGACAAAAGGAGGCAATGCGATGCAGACCGTCGTTAAAACGATGGATGATATTGCCGACAGCACGCAGCGAATTGGCTCAATTACCTCCCTGATTAACGACATCGCTTTCCAGACCAATATTCTGGCGCTGAACGCGGCGGTTGAAGCGGCTAGGGCAGGCGAGCAGGGAAAAGGTTTTGCCGTGGTCGCGGGCGAAGTCCGCCATCTCGCCAGCCGCAGCGCCAGTGCCGCGAATGATATTCGTAAACTCATTGATGCCAGCGCCAGCAAGGTGCAGTCCGGCTCTGAGCAGGTGCATGCCGCAGGCCGTACGATGGATGATATTGTGGTACAGGTGAAAAACGTGACGCAGCTTATCGCCCAGATCAGCCACGCGACCTCCGAGCAGGCAACCGGACTCTCTGAGCTGACCCGTGCGGTGGCTGAACTCGACAGCATTACGCAGAAAAACGCCGACCTGGTCGAGGAGAGCGCACACATTTCTGCGATGGTGAAGCATCGCGCCGGACGTCTCAAGGATGCGGTGACTGTGCTTCATTGAGCCAGTAATGTTCCAAAAAAAGCCGTTTATTTCGTAAGGAATAAACGGCTTTTTATTTTCTGCTTGTGACTATTAATGTATTTTATTGTTAATCTAATATTAAATAACTAAAGAAAGTGCCTCAGTTATTTATCCCTGCCTAAGTCAATTATCCAGAAGGCTATTTTGAAAAATGCCTCTCTGGTGGTCTGGTAACGATCAATGGGGCAATATTAATAGCCTCTACCTATCCATTGTGTGGGTTATGAAATAAAAAAACGATCAAACTCATAAAGTTAGCGAAATCGTTACCGATAACAGCGATCGTCTGAGAAATAATCACATCGATGGAGAAAATATGTTCTTACATGACGTAAAGATCGGCACGAAATTATTTCTGGCGTTTGGGTTCTTTATTGTCCTGATGGCGATAAGCGCGAGCCTGTCTCTGCTGAGTCTGAACCGGGCTAATAACGGGATGCAATCCATTATTACCAGTGATTATCCGACCACGGTAAAAGCGAACCAGTTAATTGATAACTTCCAGGAATTTATTAGCACTCAACAGCTGATGCTGCTGGACGAGCAGGGCACCTACACTGGGCAATCTCAGCAGCGCCTGAAAGAGATCAGCGAGCATATCACGGTGATCCTGGGAGAGCTGAACACCGCGTTGCAGGATCAAAAGTCTCAGCAGGTGCTGGCGGAGATCCGCAGCGTGCGTCAGCAGTATCTGGACTCGCGCTACCGCATTTTGCAGGCGGTGCAGAACAACAATCGTGCGGGCGCCATTCAGGAGATGATGACCACCACCCTCGCCGTGCAGCAGGCTTATAAAGCGAAGGTGAAGGAGCTGATTACCATTCAAAACAGCGAGATGCAGAGCGCTGGCGCGCAGGTGGAAGGGGATTTCCGGTCTAACCGCCTGCTGTTGATCCTGCTCACGCTCTTTAGCGTCGGGGCAGGCAGCCTGATTGGCTGGTTTATCGTGCGCGCTATCACTCGTCCGCTCGGCGAGGCGGTGCATTTTGCAAAAGCCATTTCTGAGGGCGATCTCACGGGCAGCATCACGCCACACGGTAAAGACGAAACGGGTCTGCTGCTGCACGCGCTGATGGAGATGAAAACGCGACTACTGGACATTGTGCAGCAGGTGCAAACCGGCTCGGAGAATATCTCCAGCGCAGCCGCGCAGATTGTCGCCGGGAATCAGGATCTGGCCGCGCGCACGGAAGAGCAGGCCAGCTCCGTTGAACAGACCGCCGCCTCGATGGAGCAGATCACCGCGACGGTGAAAAATACCGCCTCGCATACCGGGGAAGCGACCAACCTCTCGGCTGATGCCGCCACGGTGGTCAAAAACAACGGTGAGATGATGAAGCAGGTGACCAGCAAAATGCGCCTGATTAACGAGACGTCCAACCGGATGTCCGACATTATCGACCTGATCGACGCCATTGCGTTCCAGACCAACATTCTGGCGCTGAACGCGGCGGTGGAAGCGGCGCGCGCCGGCGAGCACGGTCGCGGTTTTGCGGTGGTGGCCGGTGAAGTGCGTCAGCTTGCCCAGAAGAGCGCGTCGTCTGCCAGCGAAATCCGCGAGCTGATTGAGAGCTCTACCAGCCAGACCCAGGACGGGATGAACCTGGTTGAAAAAGCGAGTGCGTTGATCAACGGGATGGTCGGCAACGTAGAAGAGATGGACGTGATTCTGAGGGAAATCCGCCAGGCTAGCCACGAGCAGACGGAAGGTATCTCGCAGATTAACAGCGCGATTGGCCTGATTGATGCCACCACCCAGCAGAACTCCGCGCTGGTGGAGGAGTCCGTCGCGGCGGCAGCATCGCTTAATGAACAGGCGATGCACCTGAAAGAGCTGGTACGCGTCTTCCGCGTGAGCGAGCACGCACCGGCTTAATCCAGCTGGGAGATCTCCAGCGCCGCGCGGTCGATTACGCCGATAATCTGCTTGAGCTGCGCGTCGCTGAGCTCTCCCTGATTCACCTTCAGGTCTAACACCGCTTTGAAGTTATCCAGCGCCCGCTTCATCTGCGGGTTTTTGCGTAGCTGAAAACCGACAGAACGCGCTTTGATACGCACCTGGATCTGTTCCACCTGTTCCCGGTTTTCGTCCAGCCAGCGTTGTCCTTCAGCGGTAATCGCAATCTTCTTGCGACCGTTCTCTTCTTCCGTAATGGTGATAAACGTCTGATCCTGAAGATAATCCAGGGTTGGATAGATGACCCCTGGGCTCGGGGTGTAATTCCCTTGGGTCAGGTTCTCGATCTCTTTGATCAGCTCGTAGCCGTGGCTCGCGCTACGGGTCAGGATATCCAGAATCACCAGCCGCAGATCGCCGTGGCCGAAAAAGCGCGGCCGCCGCCCGCCGCCCTCATGTTCGTGTCGCATAGTATGCCCTTCATTTTGATATATCTAAACTATATCTAAGATATATTCAGATGCAATCTAAAAGATCTTGCATTTTTACTTATTAGTAATCATTATCATTTGAAAATTGATTTAGATATATCGTATTCACCAGAGAAGGGGCTAAAAATGGCAACTACCCGTTACCCACAGCGCGTTCGTAATGACCTGCGTTTTCGCGAGCTGACGGTGCTCCGCGTTGAGCGCGCCAGCGCGGGTTTCCAGCGCATTGTTTTAGGCGGCGAGGCGCTGGAGGGCTTTAGCTCCCGCGGTTTCGACGACCATACCAAAGTCTTTTTCCCGGTACCCGGGGCGACGTTCGTGCCGCCGGTGGTTACCGAAGAAGGCATCGACTGGGGCGACGGCGTGCGTCCGCAGGCGCGCGACTATACGCCGCTCTACGATGAGGCAGATCATGAGCTGGTTCTCGATTTCTTCATTCATGACGGCGGCATTGCCAGCAGCTGGGCGATTGAGGCGAAAGCGGGAGACAAGCTGACCATCGGCGGCCCGCGCGGCTCGCTGGTGGTGCCGGAGGATTACGCCTGGCAGCTGTACGTGTGCGATGAGTCCGGCATGCCCGCGCTGCGTCGACGCTTAGAGAGCATTGCGCAACTGCCGGTTCGCCCGGACGTTCACGCGGTCGTGACGGTTGGGGATGAATCCTATAAGGACTATCTGGCGCACCTGAGCGAGTTCAACATCACCTGGGTGGTGGGCCACAGCGAGCAGGCAGTCGCAGATCATCTGGCTGCGCTGACCGTTCCGGGGGACGATTACTTTATCTGGCTGACCGGGGAAGGGAAGGTGGTGAAAACGCTGAGCCGTCAGTTTGAAACCGACGCGATTGACCCTCAGCTGGTGCGTGCCAGCGCATACTGGCACGCCAAATAGTCACGCGGCGGAATCCAGCTGCGCTTCGCTCACCTGATGTTCGAGCGAGGCGCGGACCTCGTGCAGCGCTTTCTCCTGCTGAGCGAAGTACGCTTCCATATTGCTCAGCGACGAGACCAAAAGCCAGGACTCCTCTTTCTCCAGCTCCGCCAGCTCATTCACTAAAATGTCGATCTGCTCGCGGACCTGCGCCATTTTTTTGCGGATACGTTCCAGATCGTTCAGCCTGTCGCTTGCCATCAATGGCTCGAAGCCCTGCTGCAGGCGGGCCACCAGCGAACGAATGGCTTTCACATCGCCACGCTGCTTCGCCTGGTTGAGCTGGACCATCATCGCGTTGGCTTCCTCTTTCAGGTCGTCCGCCACCAGGTCAGGGTGGCAGAGCTTGCTCGCCTGCCGCCAGAGACGCTTCAGCTCGCTCCGATCCTCTTCCGAAAGATCCTTGCCCTTGCGCAGCCGCACTTCGGCATCGTGATGCTGCTCGCGATATTTCTCGTACTCTTCATTAGCGTCGTCGCGCGCCTGACGCGCAGGTTCCTCTTCGCGCGTTAAGCCGCTCTCCAGCTCCAGCGCTTCGGCCAGCAGGTTGGCGATGAGATTGCTTTGCTGCTCCAGATGTTTACGCGCCTCGGCTGCCTGCACGGAGTCGGCCGGGAGATCGCGCCAGCGCTGGGTGAGCGTCGTCAGCACCTCCACCGCCTGCGCCATATAGCACTGGCAGCGACGGTAATCTTCCTCGCGACGACGCGCTTCCGCCTGCTGACGACGCAGGTTAAGCTCGGCCAGGGTTTTACGCAGGGCGAGGATCTGCTGCATCAACGGCCCGAGGCGAGAGAAATAGAGATCGTTGAATTCATCAAGCTGCTGCACGCGGGCGTTGCGGCGGTCAATCAGATCGCGCAGACGCTCTTCCAGCGCCTTCAGCTCGAGCTTGCTGGCCGCCACCTGCGGATCGCGCCACTGGGTCACGGCGCGCTGGCCCTGCAGCCAGGCGGTAATGGCCGCCATGGCCGCGGTGTAGTTTTTTCCCTCAAGCGCCACGACGATTGCCTGTAGCTCATCGTCAAACGCTTCATTTTTCAGGCGTGTCAGCTGGCTCTGGATGATGTCGTCATCTTCCAGCTCAATGGCATTTTTAATGATTTCTAGCCGTTTGATCGGTGTGCTCATGATGCCTTTCGCTTTGGCGCTTAAGTATTTGAGTTAAGGTTAGTTGTTGTAAAAGCTACAGGAAATAATACACACGGATGATGATCGGCGCGATGGGGGATTTCTTTAGAATTTACAGAGTGTGAAGATGGGTGCTTAACAGGAGAATAAGAGAGTTGCTTTTTAAGGTTGAATGTAAACAATTGAAATATAAGGTAATAATCTCTAAAGCAAGGCGGATCCCTACGCAAAATACGCAAGTAAAGGCATTACGGTTCGGTAAAATATCTGCAGATTAGGCAATAGGCCAAAGAGATGGGTACCAGATGGATACAAGTTCCCGTCTTGGGGGGCGGGCAATGTGGGGGTAAGAGAAGGAATACTCAGGCAGCAGGCAGGACAATCCTGGCCGTGAATACGGCTTGCGTAAAATTATCTGATTTCACGTTAGATCCAGGCTTAGCTACACACCGGTTGAGCATCTGTATATCGATTGAAGGCACATATCGTTTCTAACGAATTTATGCTGGACATGCGTGCGTGTTTAAAATGGTGAGATTGTCGCGGCTTTAAGATAGGGCCAACCCCTGGAGATTACAGGGTTGGCTTTTTTTTTTGCGCGCGTGAGGGTTGTTGATTTCCCTGCTCCCATCAGAACCAACGATTATGTTTTACATAAAAATAGGTAACAATGATGATCCATGCAAAGGTAAGAATGCCAAAATAGTCAGGCAGGAAACGTGCGAATATATAAGCACCAGCAACGATGAGTGCTATAGGGATGTAATAAATATAGGACTGCAGAAACCATAATATTGCTCGTTTCATCTTTTTAATAACTCATATAAAGCATCCCCAATTATTTCCTCATTGTTTCCACCTGATTCAACTTGATAAATTATTTTTGTCATTTGTGGTTCAATAAGAAAGTATAGCATCTCAAGATTCTGTTGGTACAAGGCCTGATAATATGCTGAATCCTGGAATTTGAGCTTATTAGCCGCTAATGCAGCTACCTGCGCTTTCGAATAGATTATGGCGCCGTTAACATACATAGATGATAATGAATTGACCATTCTGATATGCGACTCATGAAAATCACCACTACTGATTATCAGTTTTGCAATAGTTAAGGACAGCGCTAGTTTGCTGGATTTTTCGGCGTACTCATAAGCCTTATCGCCTAATTCCTTTTTAAGAAAGACAGCGAGATTGCTACTCTTTTGCTCTCCAAGTCTTTTAAGAGTTTTCCGAAAGTAAATCTCAACCATATCAAGAGCAACATCGTTTCGATTATAGATTTCAGCAAGTGCTAATGTTAGACGGCGGTCCTCATTTATTAGCTCGCGACAGGCATTGCGATAGTAATCGTCTGGTATCAAGCACGAGCCATAGTTGATTAAACGCTGTGTACCAAGCTTCAGATTTTCGATAGTGCTCATATTGGTGGCTTGTATTTCTCGCAATGCTTTGGTTAGCGCCAGAGCTAAATTCCTTTCTGATTGCAGCTTCATTTTTGCGTAGCCGTCTGCCATTGTAATTTCCCTTGTTGTAACATGACCCTGTCAATAATTGATCATCATTGTCATAGGGGGCAAGGAAGATAATGAAAAAAAGCGGTAGGGTGGCAATTTATGTTCTGGTAGTAATTATTTTCTTTCTAACTATTCCAGAGATCGTCGTTCGTGTACTTACTCCGGAGCAGTTTGCACGATTGAGTGATTTCACAAGCTTTGGTGGCTTGTTCAGTCATCTCCTTTCTTTACTAATTTTCCTGGGCTTAGCTTCAATTCTCTTGGGCGTACTCGCCATTTTGGCAACGAAAAAAATTTACCGGCATTTCACTCGCTACAAAAGCTAAACATAAAACTGACCCACAAGGTGGTCGTCGAGGCGAAGTTAAACCTGTTGTGCTCTGCATCATACAGTGGGGTCTGGACTGGGAACGGGCTCAGTTAAGAAGGAGGGGGACGATAAAGGACAGCTGTCAGTAACATAGAAAAAAGCCACTCGCGAGAGTGGCTTAATCATATGATTCTACAGCTTAAATTTGGTGGCCCCTGCTGGACTTGAACCAGCGACCAAGCGATTATGAGTCGCCTGCTCTAACCACTGAGCTAAGGGGCCGTGGCGGTGAATTATAAAGTAACTCCCCGCAGCAATCCAGCCATTCGCACCTGCCTGCTGTTTTTATAAACAACGCATAATCAATCCTTTATACTTCCATAACGATGTATCAGCGGGAGTAAAGATGATCAACGATATTCTGGCCCCTGGCCTGCGGGTGGTGTTCTGCGGAATTAACCCGGGCAAGTCCTCGGCGCACACCGGTTTTCACTTCGCCCATCCGGGGAATCGCTTCTGGAAGGTGATTTACCAGGCCGGGTTTACCGACAGGCTACTCAAGCCCGAAGAGGAGCAGCACCTGCTGGACACGCGCTGCGGAATTACCATGCTGGTCGAACGTCCGACTGTACAGGCAAGTGAGGTCAACCTCCATGAGCTGCGAAGCGGCGGGCGTGAGCTGGTGAAGAAAATAGAAGACTATCAGCCGGCCGCGCTGGCGATCCTCGGTAAGCAGGCCTACGAGCAGGCTTTCAGCCAGCGTGGCGCTAAGTGGGGTAAGCAGAACATTACTATCGGTGTGACGCAGGTCTGGGTGCTGCCGAATCCGAGCGGGCTCAACAGGGCGACGCTGGATAAGCTGGTGGAGGCCTACAGGGAGCTTGATGAGGCGCTGATGGTGCGGGGGCTTTAATCCCCTGCTGCCTGATGCTCTCACCCCTGACTTTCTTCCACAGGGAGAGGGAATAAACAAAAAAAAGCTCCCGATTGGGAGCTTTTTCACTGTCAGGACAGATTAGTCGTCCAGGAAGCTACGCAGCACTTCAGAGCGGCTTGGATGACGCAGCTTACGCAACGCCTTCGCTTCGATCTGACGGATACGTTCGCGGGTAACGTCGAACTGTTTACCCACTTCTTCCAGCGTGTGGTCGGTGTTCATATCGATACCGAAACGCATACGCAGGACCTTCGCTTCACGAGCGGTCAGGCCAGCCAGAACGTCGTGTGTCGCAGCACGCAGGCTCTCGGTGGTGGCAGAGTCCAGCGGCAGCTCGAGGGTGGTATCCTCGATGAAATCACCCAGATGTGAATCTTCATCATCACCGATTGGTGTTTCCATGGAGATTGGCTCTTTGGCGATCTTCAGCACTTTACGGATCTTGTCTTCCGGCATCAGCATGCGCTCGGCCAGCTCTTCCGGCGTCGGCTCGCGGCCCATCTCCTGCAGCATCTGACGGGAAATACGGTTGAGCTTGTTGATGGTCTCAATCATATGCACCGGAATACGAATGGTGCGCGCCTGATCCGCGATAGAGCGGGTGATCGCCTGACGGATCCACCAGGTTGCATAGGTGGAGAACTTGTAACCACGACGGTATTCAAACTTATCTACCGCTTTCATCAGACCGATGTTGCCTTCCTGAATCAGATCCAGGAACTGCAGGCCACGGTTGGTGTATTTCTTGGCGATAGAGATAACCAGACGCAAGTTCGCTTCAACCATCTCTTTCTTCGCACGGCGAGCTTTCGCTTCACCGATGGACATACGACGGTTGATGTCTTTTACCTGCTCGATGGTCAGGCCGGTCTCTTCTTCAATCTGATGCAGTTTCTGCAGGCCGCGATGCACATCGTCCTTCACGTCGTGCAGTTTTTCAGACCACGGCTTGTTCATCGCGATAGCCGCGTTGAACCAGGTTTCGCTGGTTTCGTTACCGGTGAAGAGGGTGATGAAGTTCTTCTTCGGCATTTTGCACTGCTCAACGCACAGCTTCATGATGATGCGTTCCTGGGTGCGTACGCGATCCATCATCACGCGCATGCTGTTTACCAGGTAGTCGAACTGTTTTGGCACCAGGCGGAACTGTTTGAATACTTCAGACAGCTTCAGGATCTCTTCCTGAGCGGCGGCGTGGCTGCGGCCTTTCGCTTTGATGGTGTCACGCGTCACTTCGTACTGGGTACGCAGCTCGGCAAACTTCTCGCGTGCCAGCTCCGGGTCGATGCTGTTGTCATCGTCCGCGGTGTCGTCGTCGCTCTCTTCCTCATCTTCGTCTTCGTCATCATCCATCTCTTCCTGAGACAGTTCAGAACCGACGTGAGTGGCGGTAGGCGCCATATCTTCTTCAGCGTTCGGGTCGACAAAACCGGTGATCAGGTCAGACAGGCGCGCTTCTTCCGCTTCAACGCGATCGTACTGCTCCAGCAGATAGGTGATCGCTTCCGGGTACTCGGCGACAGAGCACTGAACCTGGTTGATCCCGTCTTCGATGCGTTTTGCGATGTCAATTTCGCCTTCGCGGGTCAACAGTTCAACGGTACCCATTTCGCGCATGTACATGCGGACCGGGTCAGTGGTACGCCCGATTTCAGATTCCACGCTGGACAGTACCTGTGCAGCAGCTTCTTCCGCATCTTCGTCAGTGTTGTTGGAGGTTTCAGCCAGCAACAGATCATCGGCATCCGGTGCTTCTTCCATCACCTGAATGCCCATGTCATTGATCATTTGGATGATGTCTTCGATTTGATCTGAATCGACGATATCTTCCGGCAGATGGTCATTGACCTCGGCATAGGTCAGATAGCCTTGCTCCTTACCACGTTGGACAAGAAGTTTCAGCTGTGACTGCGGGTTTTGCTCCATAAGACGGTATCCACACTTAATTCGTTTGATTGGTGTCGGCGATGAGGCTGCCAACCTTTAAAGCGAGGGCGTACTTATATTTTTGCCGCTGCCTCTCAGTGCGGCTGCCGGGGGCTTCCCGATCGATATTCGGCACTTAAGCCGTTAAATACTTTTGTCTTTGACTTATTTCTTCGCCAGTTCCTGATTAATCATCCAGAGCTCCCGGCGTTCTTCGCTGCTCAAACCGTGTGTGCGCTCGCGAGCTATCAACTCTTCCTGGCGCAGCTCAAGCATCGAATCAAACATATGGTTGAGTGAGTCGGTGAACGTTTTTTCTGCAATGTCCTTATCTGCTATATCGTCCCACATCGACAATTTTTCAAGGGTAGCGGCCTCTTTTGTGCCGCGATAATGCTCTAAAAGTTGTCCGGTGGTCAGACCTGGCTGTGACAAACACGTGTTGACCAGTTCTGAAAATAAGCCAAGTCCGGGCAATTTTTCGTGGTTCAAACCCGCCAGCGACGGCACCTGCGGCGCAAGCTCGG
Source organism: Enterobacter sp. Taxon_8 (assembly GCF_058354585.1). Classification (NCBI taxonomy): domain Bacteria; kingdom Pseudomonadati; phylum Pseudomonadota; class Gammaproteobacteria; order Enterobacterales; family Enterobacteriaceae; genus Enterobacter; species Enterobacter sp. Taxon_8. Next base: position 641,449 of record NZ_CM177989.1, read on the forward strand.
GGTTTTGGACCAGTAACCCTATCAGTATACGCATGGTTGTGCGTTTTAGCTGAGGCGCGGGTCGAACCGTGCCGTTTTCAGCCTGTTTAGGCATTAAACGTTCAAGCTGGCTGTCATCCAGAATGCCGAGCTTGTTGCCTAACTCCTGACGCAGGTAGATGCGCAGCGTTTCGCCGGGCACCTGACTGATTAACGGCAGCGCCAGCGTGCTGAGCTGCGCGCGCCCGTCAGGGGTACTCAAATCGACCTGCGGCATCAGGCTGTTAAACAAAAACGTGGAGAGCGGCTGAGCCTGCTCCATCCGCGCTTCAAACGCCGCTTTGCCCTCTTTACGCACCAGCGTATCCGGATCTTCACCGTCGGGCAGGAACATAAAGCGTAGCTGACGCCCGTCGGTCATATAGGGTAGCGCGGTTTCCAGCGCACGCCAGGCGGCGTCGCGTCCTGCACGGTCACCGTCGTAACAGCAGATGACGTTATTGGTCACCCTGAACAGCAGTTGAATATGATCGGCGGTGGTGGACGTACCTAACGACGCAACCGCGTAGTTAATGTCGTACTGCGCCAGCGCAACGACGTCCATATAGCCTTCGACGACCAGAAGACGCGGAGGTTCCGCGTTATCCTGCTGCGCCTCATAAAGACCGTAAAGCTGGCGGCCCTTATGGAAAATATCGGTTTCCGGGGAGTTAAGGTATTTCGGCAGGGCATCACCCAGCACGCGACCACCAAAACCAATTACCCGGCCTCGCTTGTCGCGGATCGGAAACATCACCCGTTCGCGGAAGCGGTCGTAGCTTCGTCCCTGGTCGTTGGTGACCAGCATACCTGCATCGATGAGAGATTTACGATCTTCGCTATTGCCGCCAAAACGCTTTAACACGTTGTCCCAGCCGGGCGGGGCGTAACCAATAGCGAAACGCGCAATGACATCGTCGCTCAGTCCGCGCTTGTTCAGATACTGACGCGCAGGCTCAGCCGCAGAGTGCTTAAGAGACTGTTGGTAAAACGAATTCAGGCCATCCATCAGTTGATACAGCGTTTGCCGTTGATGGCGCTCGATCTGACTTGGCCCACTGCCTGCTTCATACGGCACTTCAAGGTTATGCATTGCCGCCAGCTCTTCGACGGTTTCAACGAACTCGAGCTTGTCGTAGTTCATTAAAAAATCAACGGCATTACCGTGAGCACCACAGCCGAAGCAATGGTAAAACTGCTTTTCACCGTTTACGGTGAAGGAGGGGGTTTTTTCGTTATGGAACGGACAGCACGCATGGTAATTCTTGCCCTGTTTTTTCAGCTTTACCCGCGCGTCGATGAGATCGACGATGTCGGTTCTGGCAAGCAGGTCATTGATGAAAACGCGTGGGATTCTTCCGGCCATATGCCCCAAAAATTTAAGCGACTTATAAACGAAAACAAGCCGCGCATTCCTTCCGGAAGCACGGCCTTACGACTATTACTCTGTCTGTCAATTGAGGGCTGAGGCCCTCAACCAATTAGTACAGACGAGTACGGCGTGCGTTTTCGCGAGCCAGTTTCTTCGCGTGACGTTTCACAGCGGAAGCTTTAGCGCGCTTACGTTCGGTCGTTGGTTTTTCATAAAACTCACGACGACGAACTTCAGCCAGAACACCTGCTTTCTCGCATGAACGTTTGAAGCGACGCAGTGCTACGTCGAACGGCTCGTTTTCACGTACTTTAATTACCGGCATGTAACTCTCACCTTTAATAAATTCGGTTTGCCGCTGGCATCAACGCCAGCTTATTTCAAAATGGTGCGGAATTTTACTGCAAATGCTGCTGCTTTGTAAAGCACCGATGCGATTTTGAAAGGGACTTTAATAAGGGTGGGGAGTATACACGAGCCTTCTTCCTGGGGCGAACAAAGTTTTACATCAACCCGCCCAGGCTCTACACTGCGCGGTATTGAAACGAGGTAAAACAAGTCATGCGTGTACTGGGTATTGAAACATCCTGCGATGAAACCGGCATCGCCATTTACGACGACGAAAAAGGACTTCTGGCCAACCAGCTGTATAGTCAGGTGAAATTGCACGCTGACTACGGCGGCGTCGTACCTGAACTGGCCTCTCGTGACCACGTGCGTAAAACGGTTCCCCTGATTCAGGCGGCGCTGAAAGAGGCCGGGTTGAGCTCAACCGATATTGATGCCGTGGCCTATACCGCAGGCCCGGGCCTGGTCGGTGCGCTTCTGGTTGGCGCAACCGTTGGTCGTTCGCTGGCCTTCGCGTGGGACGTGCCGGCCATCCCGGTTCACCATATGGAAGGGCATCTTCTGGCGCCGATGCTGGAAGAGAATCCGCCTGAATTCCCGTTTGTTGCGCTGCTGGTTTCCGGCGGCCATACGCAGCTGATTAGCGTAACGGGCATTGGCAAGTACGAGCTGCTGGGCGAGTCGATCGACGACGCCGCCGGTGAAGCGTTCGATAAAACCGCCAAGCTGCTGGGTCTGGATTACCCGGGCGGCCCGATGCTGTCAAAAATGGCGTCGCAGGGAACGGAAGGGCGCTTTGTCTTCCCGCGCCCAATGACCGACCGTCCGGGGCTGGACTTCAGCTTCTCCGGGCTGAAAACCTTCGCGGCGAATACGATCCGTAATAACGATGACAGCGAGCAAACCCGCGCCGATATCGCCCGCGCGTTCGAAGATGCGGTAGTGGACACGCTGATGATCAAGTGCAAGCGCGCGCTGGATCAGACCGGCTTTAAGCGTCTGGTGATGGCGGGCGGCGTGAGCGCTAACCGCACGCTTCGCGCGAAGCTCGCCGAGATGATGCAAAAGCGTCGCGGGGAAGTGTTCTATGCCCGTCCGGAATTCTGTACCGATAACGGGGCGATGATCGCCTACGCCGGGATGGTGCGCCTTAATGCGGGGGCAACGTCCGACCTGAGCGTGTCCGTGCGTCCGCGCTGGCCGCTGGCGGAACTGCCGGAGGCGTAATCCCTCACCCTAACCCTCTCCCACAGGGAGAGGGGATCGTTTGACTACACCCGCAACATCCCTTTCTCTTCCAGAAATGCAATAATCGTCGCAAGACCGTCACCCGCCTTCAGGTTGGTAAAGGTCCATGGACGCTCGCCGCGCATGCGGTTGGTGTCGCGCTCCATCACCTCCAGCGAGGCACCCACGTACGGCGCGAGATCGGTTTTGTTGATGACCAGAAAATCGGATTTGGTGATCCCCGGCCCGCCCTTGCGCGGGATTTTTTCCCCTTCGGCCACGTCGATCACGTAAATGGTCAGATCCGCCAGCTCAGGGCTGAACGTCGCGCTGAGGTTGTCTCCGCCGCTTTCAACGAAGATCAGGTCCAGATTGCCGAACTTCTCGCTCAACGCTTCCACCGCCGCCAGGTTCATCGAAGCATCTTCCCGGATAGCGGTATGCGGGCAGCCGCCCGTCTCCACGCCCACGATGCGCTCTGGCTCCAGCGCGCCCGCTTCGGTCAGGATGCGCTGATCCTCTTTGGTGTAGATATCGTTGGTGACCACCGCAAGATGATAGGTATCGCGCATCGCCTTGCAGAGCGCTTCCAGCAGCGCGGTTTTGCCCGACCCTACCGGGCCGCCCACGCCCACGCGCAGGGGATGTTTGTAATCAGCCATGTTGACTCCTCAGGAACGGAATAGTCGTGAATATTGGGTTTCGTGGCGCGCCGAGGCGATGGCGGACAGCGGCGTTGCTGCCCCCAGAGCGTCGTCGCTATGTAAAAATGCCTGTTCAAACCCGGCGGCGTAGTGGTCGCTCAGTTCGATAATCAGCTGCTGCGCGGCCTGTTGCCCAAACGGCACCAGCTTGACGCCCGCCATGACCGCGCTCTCCATCCAGCTGTAGCCCAGACTCAGCGCCAGTTCGCGCGCGCTAATGCCCCAGCGAACGCCGAGCCACGCCATGCCGCAGAGCTGGCTTTGCATAAACAGCGGCAGCCATTCGGGCAGACAGTCAGGTTCCCAGCTCTTAATCAGCCGCGTAAAGGCCGCCCCGCGGTTGCGCTCTTCTTCTCGTAGCTCGCGCGTTTCCCGACAGGCGAGCAGGTATGCCGTCCAGCGTTTTGCATTTGTAAGCGAGCGTTGCTCACAGGCCTGATAAAGACGGATAAACAGCGGCAGGTCGACGCAGAAAAAGCTCTGCTCCATCTGCTGGATTTGCCAGCGTTTAAAGGCGTTGGCGTCCGTGACCCAGCCCGCCTCAACGGCCCACTCCAGCCCCTGTGACCAGGTAAACGACCCGACCGGCAGGCTGCTGCTGGAGAGCTGCATCAGGCGCAGCCTCTGGCGGGCGTGCTCCATCAGCTCATCAGCGCCAGCAGGGCGGAGACGATCAGCCCGCCGCCGAAGGTTTTACGCAGGCCGTCGTGACGGCGCAGCAGCAGCCCTGCGGCAAAGCTGGCGCACAGCACCGTGGCGCTGGCGAGCATAAAGCCGCTGGTGAAGAGCCAGAAGCTGTGGCCGGACATCTCCACGCCGTGCGCCCAGCCGTGGAACATCGCCAGGACAGGCACTGCCAGCAGCAAGCGATTTTCAGTTTTAAACATCATCACGCCGCAGACCGCCAGCGAGGCGATAATCAGCATCTCCATGCCGCTAAAGCCGCCGAGCAGGCTGCCCGCAATAGCGCCAACGAGCATCATGCCGAGGGTGGCAAACGGCAGCAGGAGCTTGCGGCCGCTCAGCGCCGAGAGCACGCCTGCACCCGCCAGCATCAGCAGGTGATCGAGTCCGGTCAGCGGATGGAGAAAACCGGCCTGGAAGCTGTCGGCGCCGTGGCCGGGATGCGCGAGCGCGGGAACGGAAAAAGCCAGCAGTAACAGAGGGAGTAACTTGCGCATGATTAATCCTTAATGTGAATGAGCGTGAGAATGGCTGTGGGCATCGCTGGTGTAAGCGCCCGCTTCCGGTTCAAACGGCAGGCTGGCGTAGGTCACGTCCAGCCCGAACTGGCGCAGCATGTCGTCGAGAACGTGATCGTGGTGATAGCGCAGCTCGCCGGGCATGACCTGCAGCGGCACGTGGCGGTTGCCCAGGTGGTAGCAGGCGCGGGCGAGCAGGAACGGATCGGCACAGCGCACCACGGAGACCGACTCCGGCGCGGCGATCACCTCGACAACCTCGCTGCCGTCGTCGGTAGTCAGCAGGTCGCCCCCGCGCAGCAGCAGGCCGCGCGGCAGCATTAGCCCGGCCTCGCGCCCGTCGTTCAGCGATACGCGGGCGCGGCTTTTCACCCGTACGTCAATCGGCAGCGTGACGCTGGCGGTGGCGGGGTGGGCATGGTCCAGGCGTTGGGTTAAATAGATCATCATCACTCCTCAAAACAGGAAATAGCGTTGCGCCATCGGCAGAACGTCAGCCGGTTCGCTGGTTATCAGTTCACCGTCGACGCGCACCTCGTAGGTTTGTGAGTCGACGGTGATATTCGGCTGCAGGCCGTTGTGGATCATGTCCGCCTTTTTCACCGTCCGGCAGCCTTTCACCACCGCGGTAGCGCTCTGCAGGTTGAGCTGCTGCGGGATGCCGTTGGCACTGGCGGCCTGCGAGATAAACGTCAGCCGGGTGGCGTGGCGCGCGGCACCCAGCGATCCAAACATCGGGCGGTAATGCACCGGCTGCGGCGTGGGGATCGAGGCGTTGATATCGCCCATCGGCGCGCAGGCAATCATCCCGCCCTTGACGATGGTGGCGGGCTTGACGCCGAAGAACGCCGGGGACCAGACCACCAGATCCGCCAGCTTGCCCGCCTCAATCGAACCGACTTCGTGGGCAATGCCGTGGGTGAGCGCCGGGTTAATGGTGTATTTGGCGACGTAGCGCTTCACGCGGAAGTTGTCGTTATCGCCGGTCTCTTCCGGCAGCGCGCCGCGCTGGACCTTCATGCGGTGCGCCACCTGCCAGGTGCGGATAATCACTTCTCCGACGCGGCCCATGGCCTGCGAATCTGACGAGGTGAGCGAGAATGCGCCGATGTCGTGCAGCACGTCTTCAGCGGCGATGGTTTCACGACGAATGCGGGATTCCGCAAACGCCACGTCCTCGGCGATATCCGGGTCAAGGTGGTGGCAGACCATCAGCATGTCGAGATGCTCGTCGATGGTATTGACCGTGTAGGGCAGCGTCGGGTTGGTGGAGGAGGGCAGAATATTCGGGTGCGCGCAGGCGGTGATGATATCCGGCGCGTGGCCGCCGCCTGCGCCTTCGGTATGGAAAGTGTGGATGGTGCGCCCTGCGATGGCCGCCAGCGTGTCTTCGACAAACCCGGACTCGTTCAGCGTGTCGCTGTGCAGCGCCACCTGAATATCCATCTCTTCCGCCACCTCCAGCGAGCAGTTGATCGCCGCAGGCGTCGCGCCCCAGTCTTCGTGGATCTTCAGCCCGATAGCACCGGCGGCAATCTGCTCGCGCAGGGCGTCCGGGTTGGAGCCGTTACCTTTGCCGAGCAGGCCGATATTCACCGGCAGCGTATCCGCAGCCTGCAGCATGCGGGCGATATACCACGGCCCCGGCGTGCAGGTGGTGGCGTTGGTGCCCGCTGCGGGGCCGGTGCCGCCGCCGATCATGGTGGTGACGCCGGAGACCAGCGCCTCTTCAGCCTGCTGCGGGCAGATCCAGTGGATGTGGGTGTCGATCCCGCCCGCGGTGACGATCTTCCCCTCGGCGGCAATCACTTCCGTTGCCGCGCCAATCGGGATCGTCACGCCGGGCTGAATGTCCGGATTACCGGCTTTGCCGACGGCGAAGATCCGCCCGTTCTTTACGCCGATATCGGCTTTTACGATCCCCCAGTGATCGACGATCAGCGCGTTGGTGAGAACCAGATCCACGCAGTCGTCTGCGGTCATCTGCCCCTGACCCATGCCGTCGCGGATCACCTTTCCGCCGCCGAATTTGACCTCTTCGCCGTAGACCGTGAGATCGTCTTCCACTTCGATCCACAGCTCGCTGTCGGCCAGCCGCACTTTATCGCCGGTGGTGGGGCCGAACATATCGGCATATGCCCGGCGTGAAATCTCAGCCATGTTTCACCTCGCCCATCACCTCGCCGCGAAAGCCGAAAATGCGCTGCGCGCCCGTGACCTGAACCAGCGTCACCTCACGCTTCTGGCCGGGCTCGAAGCGCACGGCGGTGCCCGCCGGGATATTTAGCCGGTAGCCTTTGGTGGCTTCCCGCTCGAACTTCAGGGCCGGGTTGACCTCGTAAAAGTGATAGTGCGATCCGACCTGGATCGGCCTGTCGCCGTGATTTTCGACTACCACACTTTGGGTTTCACGCCCGACGTTGATCGCAATCGTTCCGGGCTGGATCTGGTATTCACCTGGGATCATCGCGCGCTCCTTAGACGATCGGGTTATGGACGGTGACGAGCTTCGATCCGTCCGGGAAGGTGGCTTCGACCTGAATATCCGGGATCATCTCCGGCACGCCTTCCATTACCTGATCGCGCGTCAGGACGTGGCGGCCCGCCTCCATCAGCGAGGCGACGGTTTCGCCATCGCGCGCGCCCTCCATGATGAAGGCGCTGATCAGCGCGACCGATTCCGGGTAATTAAGCTTTACCCCGCGCGCAAGGCGGCGTTCGGCAACCAGCGCGGCGGTGAACAGCAACAGCTTGTCTTTTTCTCTGGGGGTCAGTTCCATAACGTTTCTCTTATGTCTGCCAGATACGCGGCGAACAGGCGGTTTTGGTGGTGAGAAGCGGGCGAAGCGACTGCCAGACGTCGCGCATCACCCGCTGACAAATCAGGTTATCGTGGGAGAGAAAACGCACCGACATGAGATCGTCCGCGAGCGTGGCGCCCGCAAAGTGTTCCAGCGGCGCGAGCCGTTCGCGTACCGTGTCGAGATGTTCTTCTTTGGCCGGATAGAACAGCAGCGTGCCGAGCCATGGATATCCGGCGACGGGCGTGAGATCGCCGTCGGCAAGGTGCTGACGCTCAATCAGGCGCGGTTCATCCTCAACCCAGACTTCAAGGCGGCTCTCCAGCGTGCCGTGGCTGAAGGTCTCATTGATCACCGGGCGCCCCAGGCAGTACAGCTCCCACGCCAGCAGCGTGCTGGAGGTCTTCAGGTGGAAGACGGAGCGCAGCGCGGCGTTCGCACCCGGGAAGATAATAGTGTCCTGCGGTAGCCACTCCAGCGTGGATTCATCATCGAGATAAAAGTGCTGATTCAGGCGAGCCTGCGGGCCGCTGCTGCGATAGAACTTGCTGGCGCCGGGCATCGTGATTAGCACATGGCTTTTGGCGTCCAGCCGAACGGAAATGTCCAGCGTATCGCCGCCCACAATTCCGCCGGGCGGGTGCAGCAGATAAAGGTGGCAGGTTTCCCCTTCGGGATAAAATGGACGCTGAACGGTAAGCGGCCCGACGTGATGAGCGGAGTGCAGGAGGGTTTTCTCAGGGGTGTGACAAAACTGCAGGGCAAGCGACGCCTGCCAGCCTTTGTACGAATTATCAGTGACCTGAGCTGCTAACATACTACATCCATCTGCTCATCATCGGGGTCGTTTCAGTATGCCCTGGCAGAAATGAAGGCTGTCATATGAGTCGCTTATGGATGGCGGTTAAGACGAAACAAAAAAGCACGCCCCGGGGGACGTGCTGTCTGACAAACATCGCGATGCCGTTATTTCAGGTGCTCATGCAGCGCTGCGCCTGCCTGCTCCAGGGCAACTTTAACCGTTGGCTCCTGGCTCAGCGGGTTAAGCAGGCCGTAATCGTGGATCATGCCGTTATAGCGCGTGACGGTCACCGGGACGCCAGCCGCATCCAGCTTACGCCCGAATGCTTCACCTTCATCCCGCAGAACGTCCAGCTCTGCTGTCTGAATCAGCGTCTCGGGGAAACCTTTCAACTGCGCGGCGCTGGCGCGAAGCGGAGAGGCAAGGATATTGTTGCGGTCGGCAGCGCTGGTGGTGTAGTTATCCCAGAACCATTTCATCATGTTTTTCGACAGGAAATAGCCGTTCTCGAACCGGTTATACGAGGCAGTATCAAAATTCGCATCGGTCACAGGCCAGAGCATCACGTTGTAGCGAATTTTTGGCCCATTGAACTGTTTTGCCTGCAGCGCCACGGAAGCCACCATATTGCCGCCCACGCTGTTACCGACCAGACCCAGACGGCTACCGTCCACGCCAATTTCCTGACCGTGTTCGGCTACCCATTTTGTCGCTTCATAGGCCTGATTGATGGCCACCGGGAAATGGGCCTCAGGTGACGGCGTGTAATCAACGTAAACCGCTGCGGCGCCTGATGCGCGAACCAGATCGCGGATTAAGCGTTCATGGGTTGGGTAATCGCCCAGCACCCAACCGCCGCCGTGGAAGAACATAAATGCCGGGAGCGTGCCGGTCGCGTTTTCAGGTTTCACTATTTTCAGTTTGATCGCCTGACCATTTACCTGGATCGTTTTTTCTGAAACTTGAGCGGGCGGCAGTTTTGCGCCTTGCTGCGCGCCGATCAGTACCTGCCGGGCCTCCTGCGGGGTCATCTGTTCCATTGGCTTACCCTTGCTGGAATTCAGAATATTAAGAAACGCCTGTACGCCTGCGGTCGGAGCTGGGGTATTGGTGGTTTGAGCGGATGCAGCAGCTGACGCGAAGACGGAAGAAACCAGGATGGTGGTTAGTGTTTTCATGGTGGTACCTCTTTAAGCGCATTTGATCGGATGAGATAACTAAATAGCGTGCTACTTAGTTGCTGGTATAATACTTGCGCGCAAGATACTTTTAGTCAAACATTATTTATAATTTTTTTAGGCAACAGATTCGGAGTTGATAGAAAAATGAAAGAAAACAAAACGCTAGATGATTTACTTTGCTTCTCGCTGTACTCGGTCACCAATGCGTTTGTTCGCCAGTATCGTCCCCTACTACAAGAGATGGATTTGACCTACCCGCAATTCGTTGTTTTGATGGCGCTTTATGAGAAAGACAACATTCCACTTCGCGATCTCAGCGATAAGACGTTTTTTGATTCGGGCACATTGACGCCGCTTGTACAAAAGCTTGAGGCAAAAGGATTCCTCAACCGTATCGCGGTTGTAGGGGATGAAAGGATGAAAAATGTCGTGCTGACCGATAAGGCGAAAGAACTGAAAAAACGGGTGATGGCATTGCCGGACCAGATTCGCTGCAGCATGCGGATGAACGATGATGAGCTTGATATGCTAAAAAAACTCTCCCGAACGCTGCTGGACGATTTGTAAGAACCCTTCGGTGGGGGGGAACCCACCGAAGCGATGTGTCGTTACCGATAGTCCTCCGCATCCACATCATACCCGGAGGGCTCCCAGCGGATCGCCAGCAGCGATGCCAGGCCGATAAACGGCGCCAGCGCAATCACCCAGAACACGGCGGTGTCGAGCGACGCCACCAGCAGCGGGAACAGGAACAGCGACAGCGTGGAACTACTGCGCATCAGCGTCTGGTTGAGACCCACGCCTACGCCGCGCAGCGAGGTGGGGTAGCTCAGCGAGGCAAACGTCATGGTATGCGCGCCCGGGCCAAAGCCCTGACCGAAAAGGAATAGCGCCAGCATCGCCACGGCAAGCACGCCTTCAGAGGCACCTTCCGGTCGGCCAATCAGCGCCAGGCCCAGCAGCGCGACAAGCTGGCAGGCATAACCCGCAAGCGACATTCGCCATGCGCCGAAGCGCGGCACGTAGCGTACCGCCAGCAGTCCGCCGACGAAGGCAAACAGCAGGTTAAGCACCAGAGAAATGAGAATGGTGGTGAGCATCGACTGGACAAAGAAGCTGGAGATGATCACCGGCAGACCAAACGCCACGGCGTTGTAGGCGAACGAGGAGACGACGGACAGCAGCGTGGCGAGCGTCGTGCGGCGTAAGTAGACGCCGCGAAACAGATTCAGATAGTTTGACCATTTCGCTTTATTCACGACGGGTGCAGGCTGGCCGAGCGCATCCTGCGGGACGTGGGCGTTAATATTGTACGACTGCCGCAAAATCGACGCCGCCTCCTTCAGATTGCCCTGATTCGCCGCCCATACCGGCGATTCGCTCATATAGCGGCTGCGGATGGCGATAATCACCAGCGCTGGCACTGCACCAAAGCCGAGAATTAAACGCCACAGCCAGTCGCTGTGGCTTTCCGGCAGCACGGCGTAGAAGAACAGCACCAGCAGGTAGGAGACACTGATGGCGGCATACCAGGTGGGGCACCACATCGCGACGCTGGAGGCTTTGTTTCCCGGACCTTTCAGCCTGGCGAACTCGCTTAAAAACGCCATCGCCACGGGAAGGTCGATCCCGACCCCAAGCCCCATCACAAAGCGGGCACCCGCCAGCACATATTCGTTCGGGGCCAGCGCACAGGCGATGGCGGCCACCACGAAGAACACCATATCAGCCATAAAAACGCGGTAGCGCCCGATTTTATCCGTGAGGTAACCGCCGAGCAGCGCTCCGACAATCGCGCCAAAGGTAATTGCCGAGGCCACCATACCGGTCCCGGCGGGCGTCAGGTTAAATTCGCGGGTGATATCTTTTATGCCGAAGGCCAGCGCGCCCAGATCGTAAGCATCGAGGAAAATCCCGCCCAGCGCGATACCGACCACGATGCGGGCATTGGCCCGGCCCTGTGAGCCGTCATTAACGAGGCGTGATACATCCGAAGCGCTGCGCACCCACTTGATGTCGCCATCGGGGTGTTTTTCTGCCGTTGAAAGGGGAGTTGTTTCTGTGATTTCAGCCATTTTCTTCTAATGTGGTTGTGTTGTGTCATTAACAGTTACCACAGGCAGAAGGTGACCAAAATCACATTTGGCTATAAGGCATAACTAACCCTTACGGCGCGTCTTTTTTCTTCCTCTTGAGCTTCGTCCAGATTTTGGTCTCCTGACGACGCCACAGGCGCTGAATATTATCGTGATGACGCAGCAGGATAAGGCAGGAGAGCATCGACACCGGGAAGGTGAACTGAGGTTTAAACCACCAGACGTAGAACGGGGCGATCAGCGCGCTGACGATGGCGCCCAGCGAGGAATAGCCGCTCAGCAGAATGGTCAGTAGCCAGGTCCCGGCCATCACGCCGGTTAGGTCCCAGCCGATAGGCGCAATGGCACCAAAGGCGGTCGCCACACCTTTGCCACCTTTAAAACCGAAGAATACGGGCCAGATGTGGCCGACACAGGCCGCAATAGCAATAAGCCCCAGCCAGAACGGCGTGACGCCCAGCGCATACGCGCCCCAGACGGGCAGCATCCCTTTCAGAACATCAAAAATCAAAACCGCTACGGCTGCTCCCTTGCCACCAATTCGTAGTACGTTGGTCGCCCCCGGATTCCCGGAACCATTTTCACGCGGGTCGGGTAACCCGGCAATGCGGCAGACCAGAATGGCGCTGGAGATTGAGCCGCAAAGATAGGCGAGGAGGATCATTCCAGGCGCGATTGCACTCATAACGCTGTTCCGTTTTGAAAATGTATCTGTATTCTCAGCATCTGTGGATAATACGCATAATTCGCCGGAAGTGGTATCCGGTTTAGCCAAAAAGCAGGCAGGTCGTGATGGATATTGTATTTATAGAGCAACTTTCGGTAATCACCACAATTGGTGTTTACGACTGGGAACAGACCATCGAGCAGAAGCTGGTGTTCGATATCGAAATGGGATGGGATAACCGCAAATCGGCAAAAAGCGATGACGTGAACGACTGTCTCAGCTATGCCGACATCAGTGAAACGGTCATTGCCCACGTTGAAGGGCAACGTTTTGCGCTGGTCGAACGGGTGGCGGAAGAAGTCGCAGAATTGCTGCTGAAAAAATTCAACTCACCGTGGGTACGCATCAAGCTGAGCAAGCCGGGCGCGGTGGCGCGAGCCGCCAACGTTGGCGTCATCATTGAGCGTGGCACAAATCTGAAAGGCAAGAATTAACGTCATAATTGCTAAACCAATTTAGGTTATACCGGTCTTAAAGCTGTATCTTTCACGGTAGCCGTTGGGGCGACCGTTTTTTTATATCTTTTTAGGGGTTTATAGATGAGCGATATGCACTCGCTGCTGGTGGCGGCAATATTGGGTGTGGTCGAAGGATTGACGGAGTTTTTACCGGTTTCCAGTACCGGCCATATGATTATCGTTGGCCATCTGCTGGGCTTTGAAGGCGATACCGCCAAAACGTTTGAAGTGGTTATCCAGCTGGGTTCGATTCTGGCGGTGGTGGTGATGTTCTGGCGCCGTCTGTTTGGCCTGATCGGTATCCATTTTGGCCGTCCGCCGCAGCACGAAGGGATGAGTAAAGGTCGCCTGTCGCTGATCCATATTTTGCTCGGAATGATCCCGGCGGTGGTGCTGGGTCTGGTTTTCCACGACGCCATCAAATCGCTGTTTAACCCGATTAACGTGATGTACGCGCTGGTGGTGGGCGGCTTCCTGCTGATCGCCGCGGAAGTGCTGAAGCCGAAAACGCCGCGCGCGGAAGGGCTGGACGATATGACGTATCGTCAGGCGTTTATCATTGGCTGCTTCCAGTGTCTGGCGCTGTGGCCGGGCTTCTCGCGTTCAGGCGCTACCATCTCCGGCGGGATGCTGATGGGCGTAAGCCGTTACGCCGCGTCAGAGTTCTCATTCCTGCTGGCGGTGCCAATGATGATGGGCGCCACTGTACTCGACGTCTATAAGAGCTATCACTTCCTGACGACTGGCGATATTCCAATGTTCGCCGTTGGCTTCATCACCGCGTTTATCGTGGCGCTGATTGCCATCAAAACCTTCCTGCAGTTGATTAAGCGTATCTCGTTCATTCCGTTCGCGATCTATCGCTTTATCGTTGCCGCTGCGGTGTACGTAGTCTTCTTCTAACCGATAGCCCTCAGTCTTTTGGCTGAGGGCAGTGTTTTTCCTTCCAGTCAGACACCGCCTGAATTCGCCGTTTCGTGAGTTCTTCGCGAATTTCTGGACCTTTGAATCCCGCCTCGACAACGTCCTTCGTCGGCACCGCTTTTGCTACCTCCCAGGCTTTACGCAGTAAACGCCCCTGCGGATAATCGCACGCCTCAAACCCGGTACGCCCGCGCACGTCAGCTTCGCTGGTCAGCGCGATTTGCTCCACGCGCTGCGGTTTACGCCAGGCGTCGATGTTATCGAAAAGCTTAACGATGGTGGCCGGTTTGAGGATGGGGAAGGTGTGGATCAAATCGTGGAATTCCGCCACCAGTTTCGCCAGATCGCGGATTTCGTTCGGCACGCGCAGACGCTGGCACAGCCCCTCGACTAGCTTCACCCCTGCCGGGCCGTGCCCGTGGTGGCGAGGCCAGAATTCTTTTGGCGTTAGGCCTTTGCCGAGATCGTGGCACAGGGTGGAAAAGCGCACGTCCACGTCAGGGCTGAGCATGGCCGCCATGCTCAGGGTCATCAGCGTGTGCACGCCGGTATCAATTTCCGGGTGCCATTTCGCCGGAGCAGGCACGCCAAACAGCGCGTCTATTTCCGGGAAGAGCACCTTCAGCGCGCCGCAGTCGCGAAGGACCTGGAAAAAGACCTGCGGGTTGCGCGTTGTGAGAGCATTTTCCGTTTCTTTCCAGACGCGCTCTGGCGTCAGGTGTTCAAGCTCGCCCGCCTCGGTCATGGCGGTCATCAGCGCCATGGTTTCATCGGCAATACGGAAGCTGAGATGGGCGTAGCGTGCGGCAAAGCGCGCCACGCGCAGGACGCGGAGCGGATCTTCAGAAAACGCCGGGGAGACGTGACGTAAAAGACGGTTGCGCAGATCGTCCTGGCCGCCATAAGCGTCAACGATCTGGCCGTTCTCGTCCTGCGCCAGCGCGTTGATGGTGAGATCGCGGCGCAGAAGATCTTCCTCCAGCGTCACGTCCGGCGCGGCATAGCAGGTGAAGCCCGTATAGCCCGAACCTGATTTCCGCTCGGTACGCGCCAGGGCATACTCTTCACGACTTTTCGGGTGGAGGAAGACGGGAAAATCGCGGCCTACCTGCTGGTAGCCCGCGTCGAGCATCTCTTCCGGGGTGGCGCCAACCACCACCCAGTCTTTATCTTTGACCGGCAGACCTAACAACGCATCACGTACCGCACCACCGACCAGATAACTTTTCACGCCCAACTCTCCCGTTTTCTCTTTTCCAGAATGATACGTAAGTCTGGCAGAGAAGACGAATTAGTTCATCCAGCGGTCTTTACGCTTACGGCTCGGGATCAGGTGCGGCAGAACCAGGCCCAGCACCAGACCGACGCCCAGTACGCCGCCGCCATACATAAACCACTGCATGATGATGGTGCGCTGTTTATCGTCGAGCTGCAGATTGGCGGCATTCACTTTCTTCTGCGCGACAATCAGCTCGTTTTTCAGTTTCTGGTTCTCTTCTTTCAGACCGTTAATCACACCGTCGCTTTGCGCTACTTTCTGCTGCATTTCAGCGGTGCGCTGGTTCCAGGTGCCGTCGATGTTGTTCAGCTTGTCGGTCAGGGTCTTCACCTGGTTTTCCAGATCGGGAACGCGCGTGCGCAGGCTTGGCACGGTGCTCAGCTCTTTCAGCGGGATCCAGGACGTACGGCCGGTACTGTCGCGAACCTGACCGTAATTGGTGTCCGCGTTGGTCTGTAACAGGGTGACTTCCTCGCCGGCATTTACCGTACCCACGAGGCGATAATTATCTCCGGGGCCACTGCGTACCCAGGTGTTCAGTTCGTCAGAAACGTAACGCTTTTCTTCAGCGTGCACTGCGGTTGCGGCGCTAAAAGCGAGTAAAGTAAGTCCAATCAGGCGTAATTTAAGCATCATTAGTCGTTATTTTCATAAATAGTGGAACGATAGTAGTGGCAACAGTGTCTCTACGCAAAGCATTCGTCAGCAATCAGAATCATCTGTGTCACGACTCTACACATTTACGCCCGACAAATTGCTCATTGCATGGCAATTTGGCGCAAAATACTATGTACTGACAAACAAATGGCGAGGAAGTTCGCCCTCATTGACGCGTCTGTGACGCCCGCAAAAGTACAAGGCTATGGCTCAGGAAATCGAATTAAAATTTATCGTCGAAAAAGACAGCGTTGACGCACTCCGCCAGCATCTGCATACGCTTTCCGGCGAACACCATGCACCGGTACAACTGCTTAATATCTATTACGAAACGCCAGACAACTGGCTGCGCCGCCACGATATGGGGCTGCGCATCCGTGGCGCGAGCGGGCGCTACGAGATGACGATGAAAATTGCCGGCCGCGTGGTCGGCGGTTTACATCAGCGCCCGGAATACAATATCGACATCAGTAAGCCAGA
The DNA here is from genome assembly GCF_058354585.1 of Enterobacter sp. Taxon_8. Classification (NCBI taxonomy): domain Bacteria; kingdom Pseudomonadati; phylum Pseudomonadota; class Gammaproteobacteria; order Enterobacterales; family Enterobacteriaceae; genus Enterobacter; species Enterobacter sp. Taxon_8. The sequence continues at coordinate 657,725 of NZ_CM177989.1, forward strand.
ACTTGAGCTGGAGCGTTTCCCGGCGGAAGTCTGGCCGGAAGGCGAGCTGCCTTCCGCGCTGGCGGAGCAGGTACAGCCGCTGTTCAGCACCGATTTCTGGCGCGAGAAATGGCTGGTGACGGAAGGCAAAAGCCGCATCGAAATCGCCCTCGATCTGGGTGAGGTGAAGGCAGGGGAATTCCAGGAACCGATTTGCGAACTGGAGCTTGAGCTGCTGGAAGGGGACGCAAATGACGTGCTGAAGCTGGCGCGCAGGCTGGTGAGTCAGTCCGGACTGCGTCAGGGAAGCCTGAGTAAAGCCGCGCGGGGTTACCATCTGGCGGCCGGAAATGCGCCGCGCGTGCTGAAAGAGACGACCATTTTGCGCGTTGCGCCGAAAGCCAGCGTTGAGCAGGGGCTGGAAGCCGCGCTGGAGCTGGCGCTTTCGCAGTGGCAGTACCACGAAGAGCTGTGGGTGCGAAATGTGAAAAACGCGAAATCCCACGTGCTGGCGGCCATTGCCCTGGTGCGCCACACCCTGACGCTATTCGGCGGCATCGTTCCTCGCAAAGCCAGCGCTCACTTACGTGATCTGCTGACGCAAACCGAAACGCTGATGCTCTCCGACGTCTCAGCGCAAACGGCGATTTACAGCCCGCAAGCCGCTTCGGCAAAACTGGCGCTGACCGAGTTTCTGGTGACGCGCGGCTGGCGCGCCTTCCTGGATGCGAAAGCCGAGGCCAAAATCGCGGAAAACTTTAAGCGTTTCGCGGACATTCATCTTTCCCGTCATGCCGCTGAACTGAAGAGCACCTTTGCGTATCCGCTCGGCGATAAGTATGGCGATCAGCTTCCCCGTCTTTCGCGCAACATCGACAGCATGCTGCTCCTTTCCGGTGCCTACGACGGGCCACAGGCGCAGGCGTGGCTGGAAAACTGGCAGGGGCTGAAGCATGCCATCGAAACCCGTCAGCATATTGAAATTGAGCATTTCCGTAATGAGGCCATTTCGCAGGAGCCGTACTGGCTGCACAGCGGAAAACGTTAACTCTGGCAAGGAACCCCTAGAATGCCGCTTTCTTCACCGTTACAGCAGCAGTGGCAGACCGTTTGCGAACGTCTGCCTGAGTCATTACCGGCGTCATCGTTAAGCGAGCAGGCGAAGAGCGTGCTCGCCTTCAGTGATTTTGTGCAGGAAAGCATCGCCGTCTACCCGGACTGGCTGGCGGAGCTTGAAAACGCACCGCCGCAGGCGGACGAGTGGCGGCACTATGCCGGCTGGCTGCAGGCCGCACTCAAAGACGTAGCGGATGAAGCGACGCTGATGCGCGTCCTGCGCCAGTTCCGCCGTCGGGTGATGGTGCGCATTGCCTGGGCGCAGGCGCTGGAGCTGGTGAGTGAAGAGAGTACGCTGCAGCAGTTAAGCGAGCTGGCGCAGACGTTGATTGTCGCCGCGCGCGACTGGCTCTACGCCGCCTGCTGTAAAGAGTGGGGCACGCCGTGCAGCGAGGAAGGGGTTCCTCAGCCGCTGCTGATTCTGGGGATGGGCAAGCTGGGCGGTTGCGAGCTGAACTTTTCCTCCGATATCGACCTGATTTTCGCCTGGCCTGAGAACGGCTCCACGCGCGGCGGCCGTCGCGAGCTGGACAACGCCCAGTTCTTTACCCGTCTCGGTCAGCGTCTGATTAAGGCGCTGGATCAGCCGACGCAGGATGGTTTTGTCTACCGCGTGGACATGCGCCTGCGTCCGTTCGGCGACAGCGGGCCGCTGGTGCTGAGCTTTGCCGCGCTGGAGGATTACTACCAGGAGCAGGGGCGCGACTGGGAGCGTTATGCGATGGTCAAAGCGCGGATCATGGGCGACAGCGATGACGCCTACGCCAACGAGCTGCGTGCCATGCTGCGCCCGTTCGTGTTCCGTCGCTATATCGACTTCAGCGTCATCCAGTCCCTGCGCAATATGAAAGGGATGATTGCCCGTGAGGTTCGCCGTCGTGGGCTGAAGGACAACATCAAGCTCGGCGCGGGCGGCATTCGCGAAATCGAATTTATCGTTCAGGTCTTCCAGCTTATTCGCGGCGGGCGTGAGCCGTCGTTACAGTCCCGCTCGCTATTGCCGGCGCTGAGCGCCATTGAGCAGCTTCACCTGCTGCCGGACGGCGACGCGCAAACCCTGCGCGAGGCCTATCTTTTCCTGCGTCGTCTGGAAAACCTGCTGCAAAGCATCAACGACGAACAGACCCAGACCCTGCCGGGGGATGACCTTAACCGGGCGCGTCTGGCCTGGGGCATGCGCGTGGATGACTGGTCAACGCTAACCGAACGGCTCGATGCCCATATGGCAGGCGTGCGCCGCATCTTTAACGAACTGATTGGTGATGACGAAAGCGAATCGCAGGACGATGCGCTTTCCGAGCACTGGCGCGAGCTGTGGCAGGACGCGCTCCAGGAAGATGACACCACGCCGGTGCTGACGCATTTAACCGACGACGCGCGCCATCGCGTGGTGGCGCTGATTGCCGATTTCCGTCTTGAGCTGAACAAGCGTGCCATTGGCCCGCGCGGCCGTCAGGTGCTGGATCACCTGATGCCGCACCTGCTGAGCGAGGTCTGCTCGCGAGCGGATGCGCCGGTGCCGCTGTCGCGCATGATGCCGCTGCTGAGCGGGATCATCACGCGCACCACGTATCTTGAACTCCTGAGCGAGTTCCCCGGCGCGCTGAAGCACCTGATTACGCTCTGCGCCGCGTCGCCGATGGTGGCCAACAAGCTGGCGCGCTACCCGCTGCTGCTGGATGAACTGCTCGATCCGAACACCCTGTATCAACCCACGGCGACGGATGCCTACCGTGACGAGCTGCGTCAGTATCTGCTGCGCGTGCCGGAAGAAGACGAAGAGCAACAGCTGGAGGCGCTGCGCCAGTTTAAGCAGGCGCAGATGCTGCGCGTGGCGGCGGCGGATATCGCCGGAACGCTGCCGGTGATGAAAGTGAGCGATCACTTAACCTGGCTCGCGGAGGCGATCATCGACGCGGTAGTGCAGCAGGCGTGGGTGCAGATGGTGGCCCGCTACGGCCAGCCGAAGCACCTTGCTGACCGTGAGGGGCGAGGGTTTGCCGTGGTGGGTTACGGCAAGCTCGGCGGCTGGGAGCTGGGATACAGCTCCGATCTGGATTTAATCTTCCTGCACGACTGCCCGGTTGACGTGATGACCGACGGCGAGCGCGAGATTGACGGGCGTCAGTTCTACCTGCGCCTGGCGCAGCGCATCATGCACCTGTTCAGCACCCGCACCTCGTCGGGCATTTTGTATGAAGTCGATGCGCGCCTGCGTCCGTCCGGCGCGGCGGGCATGCTGGTCACTTCAACGGAATCCTTCGCCGATTACCAGAAGAATGAAGCCTGGACGTGGGAGCATCAGGCGCTGGTGCGCGCTCGCGTGGTATATGGCGATCCGCAGCTCAAAACGCAGTTCGATGCCATCCGTAAGGAGGTTATGACCACCGTGCGCGAGGGCAGTACGCTGCAGACCGAAGTGCGCGAGATGCGCGAGAAAATGCGCGCGCATCTGGGTAATAAACATCGCGATCGCTTTGATATCAAAGCCGACGAGGGCGGGATCACCGATATTGAATTCATTACCCAGTATCTGGTGCTGCTGCACGCGCACGACAAGCCTAAGCTGACCCGCTGGTCGGATAACGTGCGCATTCTGGAACTGCTGGCGCAAAACGACATCATGGACGAGCAGGAGGCGCAGGCCTTAACCCGCGCCTACACGACGCTTCGCGACGAGCTTCATCACCTGGCGCTGCAGGAGCAGCCGGGGCACGTGGCGCTGGACTGTTTTGTCGCAGAACGCGCTCAGGTAACGGCCAGCTGGCAGAAGTGGCTGGTGGAACCGTGCGTAACAAATCAAGTGTGATATTATCGCGCGCAAATTGTGAATCTTTCTGGAGTCAGGAATGAAAGTAACACTGCCAGAGTTTGAACGTGCTGGAGTTATGGTTGTTGGGGATGTGATGCTGGATCGCTACTGGTATGGACCGACCAGCCGCATCTCTCCGGAAGCACCGGTACCGGTGGTTAAGGTCGACACCATTGAAGAGCGTCCCGGCGGCGCGGCAAACGTGGCGATGAACATTGCCTCTCTGGGCGCGCAGTCGCGTCTGGTGGGCTTGACCGGCATCGACGATGCGGCACGCGCGCTGAGCAAGTCGCTGGCGGACGTGAACGTGAAGTGCGACTTCGTTTCTGTTCCGACCCACCCAACGATTACGAAACTGCGCGTGCTGTCGCGCAACCAGCAGCTGATCCGCCTCGACTTTGAAGAAGGGTTCGAAGGCGTTGATCCCGAGCCGCTGCACGAGCGTATCAACCAGGCGCTGGGCAATATCGGCGCGCTGGTGCTGTCCGATTACGCCAAAGGCGCGCTGGCGAGCGTGCAGACGATGATTCAGCTGGCGCGTAAAGCCAACGTACCGGTGCTGATCGACCCGAAAGGGACCGATTTTGAGCGCTATCGCGGCGCAACCCTGCTGACGCCAAACCTCTCCGAATTTGAAGCGGTGGCGGGCAAATGCAAAACCGAGGAAGAGCTGGTTGAGCGCGGCATGAAGATCATTGCTGACTTCGAATTATCTGCGCTTCTGGTGACCCGCTCCGAGCAGGGGATGACGCTGCTGCAGCCGGGCAAAGCGCCGCTGCATATGCCAACACAGGCGCAGGAAGTGTACGACGTGACCGGTGCCGGTGACACGGTGATCGGCGTTCTGGCGGCGACGCTGGCAGCGGGTAATTCTCTGGAAGAAGCGTGCTACTTCGCTAACGCCGCGGCGGGCGTGGTCGTGGGTAAACTCGGGACCTCAACCGTTTCGCCAATCGAGCTGGAAAACGCGGTGCGTGGTCGCGCGGATACCGGTTTTGGCGTCATGACCGAAGACGAGCTGAAGATGGCCGTCGCCGCCGCGCGCAAGCGTGGGGAAAAGGTGGTGATGACCAACGGCGTGTTCGACATTCTGCACGCTGGCCACGTTTCTTATCTGGCGAATGCGCGCAAGCTGGGCGATCGCCTGATTGTGGCGGTCAACAGCGATGCCTCGACGAAACGCCTGAAGGGTGAAACGCGTCCGGTGAACCCGCTCGAGCAGCGTATGATTGTGCTCGGCGCGCTGGAAGCGGTGGACTGGGTGGTGTCGTTTGAAGAAGATACCCCGCAGCGCCTGATTGCCGGTATTCTGCCGGACCTGCTGGTAAAAGGCGGGGATTACAAGCCGGAGCAAATCGCGGGCAGCGAAGAGGTTTGGGCCAACGGCGGCGAGGTGATGGTGCTCAACTTTGAGGACGGGTGTTCCACCACCAACATCATCAAGAAGATCCAGAAAGACAGTCAGTAAAAAAAACGGGCCAGTTGGCCCGTTTTTTTTCACCCTCTCCCTGTGGGAGAGGGCTGGGGTGAGGGCATCAGGCCGCACTTACTCCTGATCATCCACCGGCGGAATGGCCGGTGCCGGCTTCACTTCTTCCGGCGCATTGCGGTTTTCCAGCTCGGTCAGACGCTGTTCCAGCAGCGCCAGCTTCTCGCGGGTGCGCAGCAGAACCTGGGTCTGCACGTCAAACTCTTCGCGACTGACTAAATCAAGGCGAACCAACTGCGCCTGCAGCGTCTGGCGGATTTTCTTTTCTACGTCATCACCAAATTCACGAATGCCTTTTGGCATAGATTCATGAACCTGACGCGCGATCTGCTCAATTTTTTTCGGGTCAATCATTGTCGTTTCCCTTGATGGAAAGGTGTTAGTGTCCATTGTAGCGCGTCATGCCCGGGGTAAACAAAATTGTTTGATGCTTATGCATTGCCCAGGATAATCAATAGCGTTATAGTTATCTCGCTTATTCTCAGGGCGGGGCGAAATTCCCCACCGGCGGTAAATCAGCGTGACGCTGAAAGCCCGCGAGCGCTTTGGGTGAAAACTCAAAGGTCAGCAGATCCGGTGTAATTCCGGGGCCGACGGTTAGAGTCCGGATGGGAGAGAGTAACGATCAAGTCGGGCATGGGCCCGCTCACGTTATCTTTTTGCCGCTTATACGGCGCTCCTAAGACTGCCCTGATTCTGGTAACCATAATGTTAATGAGGTTTTTTTACCATGAATCAGACGCTACTTTCCTCTTTTGGCACTTCAACTCAACGTGTTGAACATGCACTGGATGCACTGCGCGAAGGCCGCGGTGTGATGGTGCTTGACGATGAAAACCGTGAAAACGAAGGCGACATGATTTTCGCCGCCGAAAACATGACCGTTGAACAGATGGCGCTGACCATCCGTCACGGCAGCGGCATCGTATGCCTGTGTATTACCGAAGATCGTCGTAAGCAGCTCGAGCTGCCGATGATGGTCGAAAACAACACCAGCGCCTTTGGTACCGGTTTTACCGTGACCATTGAAGCGGCGCATGGCGTGACCACCGGTGTGTCTGCGGCTGACCGTCTGACTACCGTACGTGCCGCCATTGCTGATGATGCGAAGCCATCCGATCTGCACCGTCCAGGCCACGTCTTCCCGCTGCGCGCGCAGGCGGGCGGCGTGTTGACCCGCGGCGGTCACACCGAAGCGACGATCGACCTGGTGACGCTGGCGGGCTTCAAACCTGCCGGTGTGCTGTGTGAGCTGACTAACGATGACGGCACCATGGCGCGCGCGCCGGAGTGCATCACCTTTGCCCGTCTGCACAACATGCCGGTGGTCACGATTGAAGATCTGGTCGAGTATCGCCAGGCGCACGAGCGCAAAGCCAGCTGATAATAAAAACGCCGGGATGTCCCGGCGTTTTTTTACCCGATTCCTGCGGTCTGCAGCAGAACCAGACTTAATCCCATCACCGACATTCCGCACAGCACGCCATAGCTGGGGTTGTTGTTAGGATCGATCTCCTTCGCCAGCGGCATCAGTTCATCCACCGAAAGCGCAACCATGATCCCGGCTACCGCTGCCATAATCGCTGCCATCACTACCGGAGAGACCAGGCTACCGAGGATGAGCCAGGCCAGCACGCCGCCAAGGATTTCGGCCATCCCGGAAATACCCGCCCAGAACACAGCGGTGCGTTTCGATCCCGTTGCGGCATACACGGGTCCAGCGACGGCCAGTCCTTCAGGAATATTGTGTAAGGCGACCGCCAGCGCGATGCCAAAGCCCATCTCAAGATTGCTGCTGGCCGTCACGTAGGTGGCGACCCCTTCCGGGAAGTTATGCAGGCTGATGCCAAGCGTTAACAGCACGGCGGTACGCTTGATATTGCGCGGCATGGGCGTCACGTTTTTCTGCATTAAATCCTGCGGATGGGCGTGCGGCAGCATTCGATCGAGGGCAAAGTACCCCAGCAGGCCAAAGACAAACATGCCGTAGCCCAGCAGCGGAGACATGCCTTCCGTGCCCAGCGCGGCAGGGAGCATTTCCATCAGGGAGATGAGCAACATGATCCCGGCAGCAAAGCCCAGTGAGAAGGCCAGTACGCGGTTAGAGGGCTTTTGGCCGAGCACGCCGAGGATCGCGCCGATGAAGGTCGCGGCGCCCGCCAGTATGGTCAGGATCAGAGGGACTGACATGCATTGCTCCTTATGATAATGATTCTCATTAATATAAATGATTCATTTCTGGCAAAGCGAGGGGGAAAACCCGGCTTTACACATTCCTTACATTCAAATTTCCTGATGATGATCTTCACGCTTATCTGCGTTCATCTTTGCCGGATTGCGCGTAATGTAGCACCATTAAATTGACACCTTCCGTAAGGATATCACCATGACTTCTTCACGTATGCCAGCCCTGTTTTTAGGCCACGGTAGCCCTATGAACGTTCTGGAAGACAACGTCTATACCCGCGCCTGGCGTCATCTGGGCGAGACGCTACCGCGTCCGAAAGCGATCGTGGTGGTATCTGCGCACTGGTTTACCCGTGGGACGGGCGTGACCGCCATGGAAGCGCCAAAAACCATTCATGATTTTGGCGGCTTCCCGCAGGCGCTATACGACACGCATTATCCGGCCCCCGGCTCGCCTGAGCTTGCACAAAGGCTGGTGGATTTGCTGGCGTCTGTCCCTGTGACGCTGGATAAAGAAGCCTGGGGCTTTGACCACGGCTCCTGGGGCGTGCTTATTAAAATGTATCCTGATGCGGATATCCCGATGGTGCAGTTGAGCATCGACAGCACCCAAAAGGCCGCCTGGCATCTGGAGATGGGCCGCAAGATGGCGACCCTGCGTGATGAAGGCATCATGCTGGTGGCGAGCGGCAACGTGGTGCATAACCTGCGTACCGCACGCTGGCACGGTGAGAACACGCCGTACCCGTGGGCGACCGCCTTTAACGACTACGTTAAAGCGAACCTGACCTGGCAGGGGCCGGCTGAGGCGCATCCGCTGGTGAACTATCTGGATCATGAGGGCGGTTCGCTTTCTAACCCGACGCCGGAGCACTTCCTGCCGCTGCTGTACGTACTTGGCGCGTGGGATGGTCAGGAGCCGGTTACGATCCCGGTCGACGGTATTGAGATGGGCAGTTTGAGTATGCTGTCGGTGCAGGTGGGATAATAAAAGCAAAACGGCAACTTCAGGTTGCCGTTTTTAGTCTTTCCACCCTCTCCCTGTGGGAGAGGGCTGGGGTGAGGGCATCAGGCCGCAGTCTTACTCCACGAAAATGTGCGGATAGAACCGCGACAGATCCTGCGTGATCAGCGCGCGATCTTCGCGAATGCCAATTCCGGCAGGCTGATCGTTGATGAGCCAACTGCCAATCAGCGTATAGCTGTCGCCAAATTTTGGAAGTTGATAGAACTCCTGGACGATCATCCCTTCTTCGCCGTACGGCCCTTCAACCGCTTCCAGCGTCTTGCCGTTTTCGATAATCGACACGTTCGCGCCTTCGCGGGAGAAGATCGGCTTAACGACGTACTTCTCCATTTGCGGGTAATTATCTTCTGCAAAGTACGCCGGCAGCAGGTTCGGATGGTTCGGGAACATCTCCCACAGCATCGGCAGCAGGGCTTTGTTGGAGATAATGCTCTTCCAGGCCGGCTCAAGCCAGCGCACGCCAGCATCTTCCAGCTTGGTGGAGAACATCTCGCGCAGCATGTATTCCCACGGGTAGAGCTTGAACAGGTTGCTGATCACCTGGTCCTGCATGTCCGTGAACTGACCTTTTTCACCCAGGCCGATATCCTCGATATAGAGGAACTCGGTCGCGACCTCCGCTTCAGCGGCGCAATCCTGCAGATACTGAACCGTGCCACGGTCTTCTTCCGTGTCGCGGCAGCAGGCGAGATGCAGCAGGTTGAAGCCAAACTGCTCGCGCAGCTCGGCGAAGCGCTCGATCAGCTTTTCCTGCAGGCTGTTGAACTGGTCGCTGCCTTCCGGCAGGTTTCCGGCATTGGCCTGGTCTTCCAGCCAGATCCACTGAAAGAACGCCGCTTCGTACAGGGACGTTGGGGTATCGGCGTTGTTTTCCAGCAGCTTAGGCTCCCCTTTGCCGTCCCATGCCAGATCCAGGCGAGAGTAAAGCGAAGGTTGATTCGTTTTCCACGACTGGCGCACAAAGCCCCAGGTGTGCTTCGGAATGCGGAACTTTGCCATCAGCTCGTCGCTGTCGATGACTTTTTCCACCACCTTCAGGCACATCTGGTGCAGCTCGGCCGTTACCTCTTCCAGCTTCTCAACCTGGGCCAGCGTGAGCTTGTAATAGGCGTCTTCACACCAGTACGGCTCGCCGTACATGGTGTGGAAGTTAAAACCGTACTCGGTGGCTTTTTCGCGCCAGTCCGGGCGCTCGGTGATACTGACTCGTTCCATGATCAGCCGCCCATTGAGCGAGTAGAGGAGGTGCCTGTCGCGCTGCGCTGCATGCTGGTCTGCTTCGCCACAGACTCACCGAACCCGCCACGGGTGATGGTGCTGGTGGTCGCAGGCTTCGGCGCCATCGCCGTTTTCGGTACGGTCACGGTGCGGCCAGGGGTCGCTGCGCCGTAGCCTTTGCCGCTGGCATCGGTATATTGACCGTAAGCCGGGCTGGCCGGGTTTTTCGAGCTAAACAGCGGCTGCTGCTGGTAGCCTGCACCACCGCCCATCAGGCGGCCCATCATGTAGCCTGCCATCAGCGGCATCCAGAAGCTGCCGCTGGACTGCGCCTGCGCCTGATTTTCAGGTGCGGTGCCTGCCTGAGCCGGTGCCTGCTGGCACTGACCTTCACCAAACTCCGCCACGCAGTCTTCGCGTGAGGCATATTTCGGCGCGGTACGTTCCGCTTCTTTCAGCGCGCTGGTGTAAGCCGTTTTACATTCGGCGGCTTTGCCGGTTGCGGCAGAGCAGTCGTCCGCGTTTTGATACAGCGAAACCGTTTCGTCATTTTTCTCACAGCCTGCCAGCATAAAGACAGCCGTGACCGCCAGCGCAACAGGGGTGAGGTGACGCGCGTTCCAGCTCTTGCGGAACGACGCGTGATTGATCGTTTTTGTCCGTTTCATCTTTGTCTTCCAGGACCCAGTGGTAATAACGCTCAGGATAGAGGATGAGTGGTTGAAAATGAAGCGAAGAGGGGCGGAATCAGGGGGATCTTTACGTTGACTTACGTTCGGATGTGATTCAGATGCGCCCTCTCCCTGTGGAAGAGGGCTGGAGTGAAGGCATCAGGCCGCAGTAGGCCTGATGACACTCTTAGTTACGGAACGGATTATTGCTCTTGCTGGCAGGCGCTGTGGTTCGCGAGGCAGCAGGCTGTGCAGTAGGGGTAGTGCCGTTAGCGTTGAAGTTATCAACCGCGGCAACCTGCTCCGGGTTCTCCGGTGCAACGCTGTCCGGAGAGGTGGAGACCGGTTTGCCCAACGCGCTGTTCAGCATCTGCAGGTCTTGCTCGTTCAGCGTACCCAGAGCCTGTTTGATGTTCAGCTGGTTAATCAGGTACTGGTAACGCGCGCTGGAGAGCTGCTGTTTCGCGTTGTACAGCGTGGTGGTCGCATCGAGCACGTCCACAATAGTACGTGTACCGACCGAGTAACCTGCTTCCATCGCGTCCAGGGAGCTCTGTGCAGACACAACGGCCTGTTTATAGGCGTTGATGCTGCTGATTGAGGCGTTCACGTTGTTGAAGGAGGAACGCACGGTCTGCACCACGTTGCGGTGGGCGCTTTCCAGCTGCTCGCTCGCGCCAACAAAGTTGTACTGCGCCTGTTTCACCTGGGAGTTGACCTGACCGCCCTGATACAGCGGCAGGGAGAAGCTCAGGCCCACCTTGTTCTGGCCCATATTGCTGTCGTCATACTGGGACGTATTGGTTTTAGAGCCGCTGTAGGTTGTATCAGAGACACCGGTAGACGCGCTCAGGCTCAGGGTTGGCAGATGGCCGTCCTGCGCCTGACGAATTTGCTCGCGGGCCAGGTCCTGGCTCAAACGCGCCTGCAGCAGCGTCAGGTTGCGGTTTTCCGCCTCTTTCAGCAGGGCGTTAACGGCCTGCGGCTTATCCGTTTTGAAGCTGTCGACGTTCAGGGAGGCCAGCTCAGGATAGTAATTGCCGGTGACCTGACGCAGGGATTCCAGCGCGTTGTCGAGGTTGTTACGCGCGGTCACTTCGTTAGCCAGCACGGTGTCGTACTGTGAACGGGCGTTCTGCACGTCGGTGATCGCGACCAGGCCCACGTTGAAGCGCTGGGTGGTTTGATCTAACTGACGGTAAATGGCCTGTTTCTGCGCTTCGGTGTAGGAGAGTGCGTCAATCGCGCTCAGCACGTTGAAGTACGCCGTGGCAGTATTCAGGATCAGCGTCTGCTGGTCGGTCTGATAGGTCACATCCTGGATGCCTGCGCTCTTTTCCTGCAGGGTCAGGGCACGCCATTTGGACATATCAAACAGCGTCTGTGTTAATTGCAGTGAGGCGCTGGTAGCATTGGAGTTTACGCCGTTAGCGTCGCGGAAACCGTTGCTGTAGGTATAATCTGCACCTAAACCTAACTGTGGCAGCAAGGGGCTACGAGCTTCGTTAATCTTTTCAAACGCAGCATCACGATCGGCCGCTGATTTACGTAAATCAGGGTTGCCCAGACGTGCCTGCTGGTAGACCTGTAACAGGTTTTCCGCCTGGCTCATTGCACTGAAGCCCGTCAGGCTCAGGCCGATAAGGATGGGGAGCAATTTCTTCATTTGCATTCCTTGTTGTGAAGCAGTATTAGCGCTGATCTAATTAAAAAATAATTGCCGATTCTAACAGAATCATCCACACCAAAAGGTTGGCGTTACGTGCCATCTGGCGGTAATTTGCACCAATCTACCATATAGCCTTACAAACGGCAGCCAAACAGCCTTGAAATTCACAATTTCATCACCATTGCTACCAGGACTCGACTCATGCAAAAACCAGAAAAGTTGCCCGTGACATTCGCCAAAAACGATGTAGAAATTATTGCACGAGAAACGCTTTATAGCGGTTTTTTTTCAATGGATCTTTACCGTTTCAGGCATCGCCTGTTCAACGGTGAAATGAGCGGCGAAATCAGACGCGAAATTTTTGAGCGCGGGCATGCGGCAGTCTTGCTACCCTTTGACCCAGTGCGTGACGAAGTTGTGCTGGTGGAGCAGATCCGCATCGCCGCTTATGACGTCAGTGAGAGCCCGTGGCTGCTGGAAATGGTGGCCGGGATGATCGAAGAAGGTGAGACGGTTGAAGACGTCGCCCGACGCGAGGCGCTGGAAGAGGCCGGGCTGGTGGTGGGCCGCACAAAACCGGTGCTGAGCTATCTGGCAAGCCCGGGAGGTACCAGCGAGCGCTTGTCCATTATGGTGGGTGAAGTGGACGCCACGACGGCGGAAGGGATCCACGGTCTGGCAGATGAAAACGAAGATATTCGGGTTCATGTGGTGAGCCGGGAACAGGCTTATCAGTGGGTAGAAGAGGGGAAAATCGACAACGCAGCGTCTGTCATCGCCCTGCAATGGCTGCAGCTGCATTATCAGACATTACGAAACGAGTGGAAAAAATGAAGCGCTATACGCCTGACTTCCCAGAAATGATGCGCCTGTGCGAAACCAATTTCGCACAATTGCGCCGCCTGCTGCCGAAAAACGACGCACCCGGCGAAACGGTAAGCTATCAGGTGAGCAACGCGCAGTATCGTTTAACGATAACAGAATCAACGCGCTACACTACGCTGGTGGAAATTGAGCAAACGGCACCCAGCATTAGCTACTGGAGCCTGCCGTCAATGACGGTACGCCTCTATCACGACGCGATGGTCGCTGAAGTGTGTTCAAGCCAGCAGATCTTTCGCTTCAAGGCGCGGTATGATTACCCGAATAAAAAGTTGCATCAACGCGACGAAAAGCATCAAATTAACCAGTTTTTAGCCGACTGGCTAAGATATTGTTTAGCACATGGAGCAATGGCGATTCCGGTTTGTTAGCGTCATAAACCTACCTAAGGACACCATTTGGAAAGCCTGTTGAACCTGACTGTTGCTGGTGGGGCGCCAGTCAGGATATTACAAATCACCGATACCCACCTTTTTGCCGAAAAGCATGAAACGCTGCTGGGGGTGAATACCTGGGAGAGTTATCAGGCGGTACTTAGCGCGATTCACGCCGAAAACCGTGCATGCGATCTGATTGTCGCAACGGGCGATCTGGCGCAGGACCAATCTTCCGCGGCCTACCAGCATTTTGCTGAAGGCATCGCGAGCTTTAGCGTGCCTTGCGTCTGGCTGCCAGGAAATCATGACTTCCAGCCCGCTATGTACAGTTCTCTCCAGGATGCGGGTATTTCTCCGGCGAAATGTGTTTTTGCGGGTGACCAGTGGCAGATCCTGCTGCTGGACAGCCAGGTGTTTGGCGTCCCGCACGGTGAGTTAAGCGAGTTTCAGCTCGACTGGCTGGAGACCAAACTGGCTGCTGAACCTGAACGTCACACGCTGCTGTTGCTTCATCATCACCCTCTGCCGGCGGGCTGTAGCTGGCTCGATCAGCACAGTCTGCGCAACTCCGCAGCGTTGGATCGCGTGCTGGCGAAGTTCCCGCGAGTGAAAAACCTGCTGTGTGGACATATTCACCAGGAACAGGATCTCGACTGGAACGGGCGCCGCATGCTGGCGACGCCGTCGACCTGCGTTCAGTTTAAGCCGCACTGCGCCAACTTTACGCTGGATACCATTGCGCCAGGCTGGCGCTGGCTGGAACTGCATGCCGACGGCACGCTGACCACGGAAGTCTGCCGTTTGACCGGTGCAAAATTCCGCCCGGATACCGCTTCAGAAGGCTATTGATGTCTACGCTCCTTTATCTGCACGGATTCAACAGCTCGCCGCGCTCCGCAAAAGCGACACTGTTTCGCCAGTGGCTGAGCGAGCATCACCCCGACGTTGAGATGATTATCCCTCAGCTGCCGCCTTACCCGGCAGAGGCCGCGGAGATGCTGGAATCGATTGTGCTTGCGCACGGCGGCGAAACCTTCGGTGTGGTCGGTTCCTCGCTGGGCGGGTATTACGCCACCTGGCTCTCACAATGCTTCATGCTACCTGCCGTTGTGGTTAATCCGGCGGTTCGGCCATTTGAGTTGCTGAGGGACTTTCTTGGCGAAAACGAGAACCCCTACACCGGGCAGCAATATGTGCTAGAGTCACGCCATATTTACGATCTCAAAGTTATGCAGGTCGACCCGCTTGAGGCGCCGGATCTCATCTGGCTGTTGCAGCAGACGGGTGATGAAGTGCTGGATTACCGCCAGGCAGTGGCGTATTACGCCTCCTGCCGCCAGACTATAGAAGAGGGCGGAAACCATGCTTTCACGGGCTTTGAGAATCATTTCACCCAGATTGTCGATTTTCTTGGACTGCACAGCCACTGACAATCAATGCGAATTGCTAGTTTAAATCATGACGCAAACCTATAACGCTGATGCCATTGAGGTCCTCACCGGGCTTGAGCCGGTTCGCCGCCGCCCGGGGATGTACACCGATACAACGCGCCCAAACCATCTGGGCCAGGAAGTTATTGATAACAGTGTGGACGAAGCGCTGGCGGGCCATGCCAAACGCGTTGACGTTATCCTGCATGCCGATCAGTCGCTGGAAGTCATCGACGACGGGCGCGGCATGCCGGTGGATATCCATCCGGAAGAGGGCGTGCCTGCCGTTGAGCTGATCCTCTGTCGTCTGCACGCGGGCGGTAAGTTCTCCAACAAGAACTACCAGTTCTCCGGCGGCCTGCATGGCGTGGGGATTTCCGTCGTGAACGCCCTGTCCAAGCGCGTGGAAGTAAACGTCCGTCGCGACGGCCAGATTTATAACATCGCGTTTGAAAACGGCGAGAAGGTGCAGGATCTGCAGGTTGTCGGCACGTGCGGCAAACGCAACACCGGCACCAGCGTCCACTTCTGGCCTGACGAAAGCTTCTTCGACAGCCCGCGCTTTTCCGTATCCCGCCTGACGCACCTGCTGAAAGCCAAAGCGGTGCTGTGTCCGGGTGTGGAAATTACCTTTAAGGATAACGTCAACAATACCGAGCAGACCTGGTGCTACGCCGATGGCCTGAACGACTACCTGTGCGAAGCGGTAAACGGCCTGCCGACGCTGCCGGAAAAACCGTTCGTCGGTAACTTTAGCGGCGATACCGAAGCGGTCGACTGGGCGCTGCTGTGGCTGCCGGAAGGCGGCGAACTGCTGACCGAAAGCTACGTCAACCTGATCCCAACCATGCTCGGCGGTACCCACGTCAACGGGCTGCGTCAGGGACTGCTGGACGCGATGCGCGAATTTTGCGAATACCGCAATATCCTGCCGCGCGGCGTGAAGCTGTCGGCGGAAGATATCTGGGACCGCTGCGCCTACGTGCTCTCCGTGAAGATGCAGGATCCGCAGTTTGCCGGTCAGACCAAAGAGCGTCTGTCGTCACGCCAGTGCGCGGCGTTCGTTTCCGGCGTGGTGAAAGATGCGTTTACCCTGTGGCTGAACCAGAACGTTCAGGCAGCAGAGATGCTGGCTGAAATGGCGATTTCCAGCGCCCAGCGTCGTCTGCGTGCCGCGAAGAAAGTGGTGCGTAAAAAGCTGACCAGCGGCCCTGCGCTGCCGGGCAAGCTGGCGGACTGTACCGCGCAGGATCTCAACCGTACCGAGCTATTCCTCGTGGAAGGGGACTCGGCGGGTGGATCGGCCAAGCAGGCTCGCGACCGTGAATACCAGGCGATCATGCCGCTCAAGGGGAAAATCCTGAACACCTGGGAGGTCTCTTCAGACGAAGTGCTGGCCTCGCAGGAAGTCCACGATATCTCGGTGGCGATCGGTATCGATCCGGACAGCGACGATCTGAGCCAGCTGCGCTACGGCAAGATCTGTATCCTCGCGGATGCGGACTCCGATGGTCTGCACATCGCCACGCTGCTATGCGCGCTGTTTGTGAAGCACTTCCGCACGCTGGTTAAAAATGGTCACGTCCACGTGGCGCTGCCGCCGCTTTATCGTATCGACCTCGGCAAAGAGGTTTACTACGCGCTGACGGAAGAAGAAAAAGCGGGCGTGCTGGAACAGCTGAAGCGCAAGAAGGGCAAACCTAACGTTCAGCGCTTTAAAGGGCTGGGCGAGATGAACCCGATGCAGCTGCGCGAAACGACGCTGGATCCGAACACGCGCCGTCTGGTGCAGCTTACGATCAGCGACGAAGACGAACAGCAGACCAACGCCATGATGGATATGCTCCTTGCCAAGAAACGTTCGGAAGACCGTCGTAACTGGCTGCAGGAGAAAGGCGATATGGCGGATATTGAGGCCTGATGCCCTCACCCTAACCCTCTGCCACAGCGAGAGGGAATGGATCGTAAGCCCGGTAAGCGTTAGCGCCACCGGGCTTTTTTACATCAAAACTCCATCTTCACCGTAAACTGCACTTCGCGCGGGTCGCCAATCTGATTACCCAGATTGTTGGTGGCGATAGATGAGGTGTAGTAGGTTTTATCAAACAGGTTCTTCACGTTCACCTGCAGCGTCACCGGATACTGTAGCTTCATCTTGTACGCCGCAAACGCATCCGCCACGAAATAGCCCGGCAGATAATAATCCGCACCGTTGGTTGCGGAACGACGGCTTACGCCGTGCCCGCCGCCGCCCAGCGTCAGGGTATTACCGGCAAACGCATTGTGAATATCGTAGGTCAGGAACAGGGAGCCGGTATGGCGCGGCACGTTCGGCAGCGGTTTGCCCGCGTAGTCCGGATCTTCCAGCACCTTCGCGTCGGTATAGCCATAGCTGGCGATAATATTGGTGTTCTCGGTCAGTGAACCGGCCAGATCCACCTCCACGCCCTGGGAGCGCACGCGGCCCGCCGTTTTGGCGATGGTTTCCCCCCCCACGCTTTCGTTGTACAGCACGTTGCGTTTGTGGATATCAAACAGCGAGATATTGGCGGTAACGCCGTCGAACAGGTCGAACTTTGCGCCCACTTCGTAAGCATTCGACGTTTCCGGCGGCAGATCGCCGATGTAGCTCGCAATGGACGACTGCGGCATAAACGTTTGCGAGTAGTTGGCAAACAGCGAGACCGCTGGCGTGAGCTTATAAACCAGCCCCAGCTTCGGCGTCCACTGTTCGTCGCGGCTGTCGGTGTTGACGTTGAACGGGCGGCCTTTCCCCGCGTACTGGGTGTAATACTGGTAGCGCATGCCTGCGACGGCGATCCACTTATCGGTCAGGTACAGCGCGTCCTGTGCATAGGCAGAGTAGCTTTCCTGCTTCAGCGTCTGGTCGCTGTCGGACGCCGACACGGTGGTGCATTTGCCGAGTTTGCCATACGTCGGATGATAGATATTGAAATCCTTGACGTTCTTACAGCGGATCATGTCCGTGCGCAGCAGATCGTAATTCTCATACGACACGCCGGTCAGGATCTCATTGTAAAAACCCGCGATGTCCACGTTCCCCTGCAGATCCGCGCGCGTCGTGTGCATTCGCTGGGTCGAGCCCTGGGTCGCATCCACGCGGCGGGTCAGGTTGCCGGTTTTTGAATCGTAGGCCATTACGCGCGCCTGGTTATCGCTGTATTTATCCTGGCTGTAGCTGTAGTCAAACTTCGCGGTCCACTGGCTGTTGAGGCGATATTCCGCATTGAGCTGAGCGAGATCGGACTGGCCGTCGGTCACGTTAAACGGCTCATCAAAGCGGGTTTTGCGATCGACGTCGACGGCCTTTTTGGTGTTGAGATCGAAGATCGTTCCGCGATCGAACGGCGTTTTATAGTCGCGATGCGAATAGAGCACGGTCACGGTGGCGTCGTCGCCGAACCAGGTGAGGGACGGGGCGATAAAGGTGCTGCGTTCGTTGCCAAAATTACGCCAGTAATCCTCGTCCTGATATTCGCTCGTCAGGCGATACGCCAGGCGCGTGCCGTCAATTGGGCCGGTAACATCGACCTGTCCGGTGCCGCCGCCAAAGCTGGAAGAGGTGGCAGAAATTGAACCGCCGAAGGTCTTCTCAGGGCGTTTGGTGACGACGTTAATCAGGCCGCCCGGATCGAGAATGCCGTACAGCGTGGAGGCCGGGCCTTTCAACACCTCCACGCGCTCGGTTGCGGCATTAAAGCTGCGCGGCAGGACGGTGCGCAGGCCGTTAGTCATGATTGACCCGTCGCGGTTCGAGCCAAATCCGCGGCGCACGAAGGCATCCTGCGTACCGCCCAGGGTGTTGGTCTGCACCACGTTGCTGACGTTGTACAGAGCTTCATCCAGCGTGGTGGCATTTTGATCCTCCAGCACTTTGTCGCTGACGGTATTGACCACCTGCGGGATGTCCAGCATCGGCATGTTGGTTAACGTCGCGGTGGAGGTGTTCAGCGGCTGATAGCCGTTGGTGGCCTCCGCCGTCGTATTTGGATCGGCGGTGACGGTAAGCGTTTCGCCATCTTTAGCCGCGGTGTTATCTGCTGCCTGAACCAGCGGCGCCATAAACAGCAGGGAAAAGAGCGCGCGCCCTTTTACCCCAGAGAGTGAAGGTGTGAACGTAGCCATTACATCTGTTATCCCGAAATATCCCGCGAATGACGTTTCGCGGCAAACTGTGTGAGTCATTGCCCTTTACGGTCTGTCCGTTAGCCGGAAGTGGCATCGGACATGTAATTGAGAATCATTCAATCATGCGTGAATGTAGTAGTAAATGGAAAAAAGAAAAAATCGACTACAGCGTTTAACCGTGCGTACAAGCGCAGCGGGATAATAATTAAGTCATTGAAATAGATGTTTTTACAAGCCGTCCAGTTTTCACTTTTACTCAGGCTTACCCCTGGTTTTTCCAGGGTGTTTCTTCTCTTGACTACTACATGGCTCGGCGTCAAACTCTCAAAAGAGAATGAGTTTTATTTTTATTTGTTGGTTTTTCATTACGTTGGCGTTCACGTGGCTCACAACACACACAAACCGGGTCTGGTTCTGGAGAACCTCTCTGCGGGCTATCAGAAAAAAATCATCGTTGATGATATCTCCCTTGCGATCCCACAGCAGAAAATGACCGTGCTGGTAGGGGCGAACGGCTGTGGGAAATCCACGCTGCTGAGCACCATTGCGCGTTTGCTCCAGCCGCTTGGCGGCGCGGCAGTTCTCGACGGCAAGGCGATCCACGAGCAGCCCACCAAAGCGGTCGCCCGTCAGCTTGGCATTCTCCCGCAGTCGCCGCTGCTGCCGGAAGGGTTAACCGTTTTTGAACTGGTCTCGCGCGGGCGTTTTCCCTGGCAGAACTTTATGCGTCAGTGGAGCGACGAGGACGAGCGGGCGGTGGAAGAGGCCCTGCGCCTGACCGGCACGGCAGAGTTTGCCCATATGCCGGTGGAAAGCTTATCCGGCGGCCAGCGTCAGCGCTGCTGGATCGCCATGGCGCTGGCGCAGCAAACGCCGTATATCCTGCTTGACGAGCCGACGACGTATCTCGATCTCCGCTACCAGGTGGAGATCCTGGAACTGCTGCACGCCCTGACCCGCCAGCACGGGCGTACCGTGGTGGTAGTGCTGCACGATCTCAACTTCGCCGTGAACTACGGTGATTCGCTGGTCTTTTTGCGCCAGGGAAAAGTGGAGGGCGTATTGCACGAGGGCGACGTCTGCACGCCGGAACTGATCAAAGCGGTGTTTGATGTGGACGTGCATATGTCCATCAACCCCTTGACCGGCAAACCGTTCTTTATGCCGTTTCGCCAGAGCCTTGAACAGCCATGATACGCGCTTCTCTGGCCTTCCTGATTTTTATATTGCTGCTGGCGCTGGGTGCGATTACGCATCTTGGCATCGGTGCACGCTTTATCGCCCCGCAGACGGTAGTGGAGGCGTTCATCCACTTCGACCCGCGCAATTTCGACCATAACGTCATTATCAAATTACGACTGCTGCGCCTCTGCGCCGCGATGGTGACGGGTGCCGCGCTCGGCGTGGCGGGCGTGCTGCTGCAGTCTGTGATCCGCAACCCGCTCGGCGAACCGCACATTCTGGGGCTCAACGCCGGGGCTGCGCTGGCAGTGGTGAGCGTCAGCGCGCTTGGCCTGTCGCTGCCGTTTGGTCGCCCGCTGATTGCCGCCGTCGGTGCCGCCGCGCTGTTTCTGCTGGTGCTGATGTTCTCCTCGTCCGGTCGTACCGGGCTCACGCCGATGAAGGTCACCCTGTGCGGCGTGGCGATGTCGGCGTTTGCCTCGTCGATTACCGCCGCGGTGTTAATCCTGGATGAACAGACGCTGCTCTCTCTGCGCACCTGGCTGGCAGGTGATATCGCCGGAGTCAACGCGCAGATGCTCCAGAGTGCCCTGTGGGCTGCAGCCGCTGGTTTTGTTCTTGCTATCGGGCTGTCGCCCTCGCTCAACATGCTGGCGCTGGGCGACAGAATGGCGCAGGGGCTTGGCGTGTCCCTGCTGAAAACCCGCCTGCTCGCCCTGCTGGCCATCGCGCTACTCTGCGGCGCGGCCGTCTCTATCGCCGGACCGATTGGCTTTATCGGCCTGGTCGTGCCGCAGCTCATCCGCCGTCTGGTGTCGGTCGATTTGCGCGTGATGGTGCCGCTGTCGGCCCTGTGCGGCGCGCTGGTGCTGCTGCTGGCGGATATCGCCGCCCGCACGCTGTTTACCCCCTGGGAGCTGGCAACCGGCATCATGACGGCCCTGGTCGGCGCGCCCGTATTCATCTTTATGGCGTCGAGGATGTTCAAATGAACCGGGCCGGATTCCGCGCGATCCGAATTGGCCGTATATCGGCGCTGGTTCGCCCGAAAGCGCTGGCGTACCTGTCGCTTTTCGTGCTGGCGGCGCTAAGCCTGCTGGGCTTTGGCCTGACGCACGGTTCTCTGCCCATTCCAACCTCCGCCATCGGGCGCGCGCTGTTTTCGCCTGAAAGTCTGACGGCGGAGACGCGTTACGTCGTGATGGATATCCGCCTGCCGCGCCTGATGATGGCGGTGCTGTGCGGCGCGATGCTCGGCATGGCGGGGGCGGCGATGCAGTCCATCACCCGCAACGGTCTGGCTGACCCGGGGCTTATCGGCGTGAAGGAGGGCTGTAGCGCGGCGGTACTGCTGCTGATTTTTCAGTTCCCGGCGCTGAGCCTGGCCTGGCGTCCGCTGGTCGGCATGGCCGGTGGGCTGCTTACCGCGCTGCTGGTGATCGTCCTGGCGCGCGATATCTCGCGCCCGCGGTTCATCCTGATCGGCATCGGCGTGTCGTGGGCGTTTGCCGCGGCGATGGGCGTCTTTATGACCACCGCCGACGTGCGTGACGTACAGACGGCGATGCTGTGGCTGGCGGGAAGCCTGCATGCGGCAAACTGGACGCTGGTAGGCCTGGCTGCGCTCTGGGCCGCCCCCGCGTTTGCGCTGCTGCTGTTTACCGCCCGGGCCGCGGACGTGGCGTTGCTCGGCAATCAGGCCGCTACGGGCCTTGGCGTGCGCACAACCCGGCTGGCGCTGCTGCGGGTTCTCGCTCCGGTGGTGCTGACGGCGGCCTGCGTCTCCTGCGTGGGCAGCATTGGCTTCGTGGGGCTGATTGCCCCGCACATGGCGCGCCTGCTGCTGCGCGGCGGGCAAACCGCGCTCCTGACGGGAAGCGCCGTGCTGGGGGCGCTGCTGGTGCTGCTGGCGGATAACGTCGGCCGTCTGGCATTCCTCCCGCTGCAGCTGCCGGCGGGAATTGTGATTTCATTGATTGGCGGACCGTTTTTCCTGCTGCTGCTCTGGCAGCGTCGGGACAGATTTTAGGGGACTATGATGCGCGTACTGTTTTCGATGCTGTTGCTGGTGGGGTTCGCGGTGAGCGCGGCGGAGCCGACGCAGGTCTTTACCGACGATTTGGGACGCAAGGTGGTTGTGCCGGTTCATCCGAAGCGGATTGTTTCCTTACACGATCTGGATATCACCATTCCGCTGATTGAGCTTGGCGTGCCGCCGGTGGCGAGCCATGGCCGCACGCGGCCGGACGACAGCCACTTTCTGCGCTCCAGCGGCATGTTAACCGGCGTCGACTTCGATAATTCCGATATCAAATTTATCGGCACGGCCGATATCGACATCGAAGCCATCGCCGCCGCAAAACCTGACCTGATCGTTACCGAGCCGACCCGCAACACCCCGGTGGAACAGCTGGCGAAAATTGCCCCGACGGTGAGCATCGATCATCTCGACGGCGGCGCGCCGGAAATCTACCGCAAGCTGGCGCAGCTCACGGGCACGCAGGCAAGGCTAAACATTCTGGAACGCCGCTATCAGGAACAAATCAAGGCGCTGAAGGCGACCATCGACACGCGCAAAATCACCGTGTCGGTGATTCAGGCTAATCAGGGGAAAATCAACGCTATGCACAGCTACCACTCGCTGGGCCGCGTGCTGCGCGACGCAGGATTCAAGTTCCCGCCGCTGATTGAGTCCATCCCGGAAGGGGGACGGATTGACGTCAGCGCCGAGCGCCTGCCGGAGCTGGATGGCGATTTCGTCTTCGCCACCTGGCGCGGGGATACGGGCGGTAAACCGCAGGACGAGCTGGCGGCGATGGATGCGGTCATGCCGGGCTGGTGTCAGTTCCTCAATGCCTGCCGAACCGGGCATTACGTGCTGATCTCGCGTGAAGAGGCGATCTCGAATTCGTTCGCGTCTTTAGGGCTGATGGTCGCGCAGGTGCAGTCTCAGATTGCCGGGCGACCGCTGCCGGAGGCGTCACGGTGATCCGCAAAGAGAAAGGGCGCGTGGATGTCTATGGCGACCGTTTTCGCGCGCGGGCGCATCAGCTGACGCCGCGTCTGCTGCAGGTTGCACGCTATATTCATGACAATCGCGAAGCGGTGATGGAACAGACCGCCATGGAGATTGCTGCCGTAGTGAAAACCTCCGATGCCACGGTGGTCCGCGCCATCCAGGCGCTGGGTTTCGCCGGGCTGCGCGATCTCAAGCAAACGCTTGAGCAGTGGTTTGGTCCGGTGGTCACCTCCAGCGAAAAGATGTCCACTACGGTGAACACGCTTGCCAGCGACGTCAACGCGAGCATTGATTTTGTGCTGGAGGGGCATCAACACACCTGCGAGGTGTTGTCCGAGCCCCACAACCGATACGCGATGGCCCAGGCGGTCTCTCTGCTGGCGCAGGCGAGGCAGGTTGCCATATTTGGCATTGGGGCATCCGGTATTCTGGCCGAGTATACCGCCAGGCTGTTCAGCCGCATGGGGTTACCCGCCACGCCGCTTAACCGTACCGGAATAGGGCTTGCCGAGCAGCTGATTGCGCTTCAGCGCGGCGACGTGCTGGTGATGATGGCGCAGAAGTCCGCGCACCGGGAGGGGCAAACCACCCTGCGTGAAGCAAAACGTCTGGGCATTCCAACGATCCTGCTGACCAACGCCCTTGATTCGCGTTTCAGCAAGGAGGCCAGCGTGGTGATCCACGTTCCGCGCGGCGGCGAAAAGGGCAAAATCCCGCTCCACGGCACGGTGCTGCTCTGTCTGGAGATGATTATTTTATCCGTAGCCTCCACCGAGCCGCAGCGCACTATCAAGTCGATGAAGCGCATCAACGAGCTACATCGCGGGTTAAAACCGGGGAAGAAAAGCAGCTAAAAACAACAAAGCCCGGTTGCGCTGACGCTCACCGGGCCTGGACCTGTTCTCCCTCTCCCGTCAGGAGAGGGCTGGGGTGAGGGAAAACTTAAACCCCTTGCTCCAGAATACGGATGTGGGTTTCCAGCACGTCACCCTTCACCGCGTCACTCCACGCTTTCATGTGCGTGGTCTGCAGGTGTGCTTCGAGGTGCGCGACGGTTTCCCACTGCTCAACCATGATGATCGAGTCCGGCGCGGTCGCCTGGAAGCTGGCATCAGTGGCGGCATCCACCATCGGCGCGTAGCCGTGGCAGCCTTCTTCTTTCAGTACGGTCGGGATAATTTTCGCGAACTGATCCAGCACCGCCTGACGGTGATGTTGACCTGGACGAGTACGGATTTCTGCGATAACGGTAAGCATGTTTACTACTCCTTTAATTCCAGGCTACCAGTTAAGCAAAAATTTCCGCGAGATGCTTGCGATATTCTGCGATATAGCTCGGGACATCAGGCATTTTAATCACGTCGTTGACGATAAACGTCGGCAGAGGATCCATGCCCAGGAACTGGTTAGCCTTGTGGAACGGCAGGTACGCGCCGTCAACGCCCACGCCTTCGAAGAACTGATCTTTCTCGGTGAAGGCTTCCAGCGGGGCGTTCCAGGTCAGAGAGAGCATATATTTTTTGCCCTGAATCATACCGCCTGACCCGTATTTTTTGGACGCGTCAGAGCGGGTGCGGCCATCGCTGGCATACAGTGAGCCATGACCTTCGGTGAACACGTCGTCCATGTATTTTTTTACGGTCCACGGCGCGCCCATCCACCAGCCTGGCATCTGCCAGATCACCACGTCAGCCCACAGGAAGTTCTGTACTTCGGCCTTCACGTCATAATTGCTGTCCGCGCGTACGACCTTAACATCATGCCCGGCGTCGCGCAGGAAACCGTCCGCGACCTCGGTCAGGGTGTCATTCAGCTGGCCTTTAGAGTGCGCAAATTCTTTTGCACCGTTGATAATCAGGATATTGCTCATTATTTGTCCTCGATGATGAGAGTATGGCCAGTATTCTACGCGCGAGGACGGTGCGGTAAAATGAGCAAAATGTGCAAAGTCTTTTGCATTAAACGCAATAATCTCTACCAGCTGACCTTCACTTCAAAACCGCCTTCAGGCGCATTGCTCAACGAGACGCGCATACCGTGCAGCGCGGCGATGCGTTTTACGATGGATAACCCCAGCCCGCTGCCCGTGGCATCCTGACCCGGCGGACGATAAAAGCGCTCGCCGATGCGCGCCAGCGCGTCAGGTGAAATGCCTGGGCCGTTGTCGCGCACGGTAAAACTACGCGCGTCCAGGGTGACGTCCACCACGCTGCCGCGCGGGCTGTAGCGGATGGCGTTGTCCAGCAGGTTGCGCACCATCAGGCTGAGCAGCAGGGGTTGTCCCTGACGTTTGGCCTGCGGGTCGCGGTTGTTGAGGCGAATATCAATCCCTGCCTGCTGCGCCGGATGCCAGATATCCAGCACCGCCGACTGAAGTAAATCGGCAACCGTTATCGGTTCAACATCGTCCAGGTTATCCAGCGAGTCCAGACGCGACAGGGTGAGGAGCTGGTCCACCAGCCGGGAAGCGCGGTCGATGCCCGCATGCAGCTGCGCCAGCGCTTTTTCCCGCGCCTGCGGATCGTCATGTGAGAGCTGCGCCACGTCAGTTTGCACCTTCAGGGCCGCCAGCGGGCTGCGCAGCTCGTGGGCGGCGTCGGACGTAAAGCGGCGCTCGCGGGTCATCATTTCCTGGGTACGCGCGAAGAGATGATTCAGCGAATCAAGCAGGGGGCGCACTTCCGTAGGGACGCCCTCCGTCGGCAGTTTATCGGTAGCATCCGGCGAGCGGGAGCGCAGGGTCTGCGCCAGCTTTTTCAGCGGCTTTAGCTCCCGGCTCAGGAGCAGAACCAGCAACAGCAACATCACGGGCAGCGCCACCAGCCAGGGCGTGAGCTGCGAGCTGACCACGTCCAGCGCCATCTCCTGGCGGTACTCCCACTCCTGGCCGACCACCACGCGGTACTTCCCGTCGGGTGAGGTCAGCCACAGGAAACGCCATTCGTCGTTGTCGTCCTGGAGCTGCCCGTTAGCAAACCCGTCGCGGCGATAGTGGTACGGAATATCGCGCCCGTTCTCGCCATCGTTCAGCAGCATTTTGCCGTCAACGGCGTAAATGGCGAAAGCCAGCGCGTCGTCATCGAGACGGCCATGCTTCACTTTTTTCGGGATCTCGCGCATCCGTTCGGGGGCGCGGATCTCGTCAAGATCCATCGTCAGCAGCCGTTTGGCAAACAGCATCTGCTGGGTGTCGAAGAGCTTATCCAGCTTGTGGGTGGTCTGCTGCCAGGCCACCAGGCTGGCGGCAAACCATGCCGTCAGGGAGAGCGCTAAAAAGAGGAGCGTCAGGCGCAGCTTCAGGCTCAGGCGTTGCGTCAGCTTCATGCGTCACCCAGGGTATAGCCGATGCCGTGCACGGTGCGGATAAACTCGCTGCCAAGCTTGCGGCGCAGGTGATGAACGTGGACTTCTACCGCGTTGCTGGAGACGTCGTCATCCCAGGTATACAGTTTTTCCTCAATCGTCTTGCGAGGGAGCACGCGGCCTGCATTGCGCATCAGCAGTTCCAGCAGCGCGAACTCTTTCGGCTTCAGCGTCAGCGGTTCACCGTCCAGCGTGGCGACGAGACGGGTCGGATCGAGCGTGACCTTGCCGTGGCGTAGCTCGCTATGCGTCTGGCCGTGACTGCGGCGGGCCAGCGCCTCGAGGCGGGCGTCGACTTCAATCAGCGCGAACGGCTTGCAGAGATAATCATCCGCGCCAAGACGCAGCCCTTCCACGCGCTGGTTGAGCGCATCCCGCGCGGTCAGGATCAATACCGGCTCGCTGCGCCCGCTTTCGCGCCACGCGCGCAGGATGTCCAGACCGTCGATTTCCGGCAGCGTCAGATCCAGCACCACGGCATCATAGGGCGCAGAAGCAAGCGCGGCCTGACCGGTTTTACCGTCGGTAAACCAGTCCACGCTAAAGCCCATTTTGCTTAAACCCGCCCTGATACCGTCGCCGATTAACGTGTCGTCTTCTACCAGTAAAATGCGCATGTTCCCTCCTTGATGCCGTCAGTAAACCCCCTGTAAGCGCCTGCTGTACAGCAATAATAAATAAATTTTTCGCTTAAGAAGTTGTTAAGGATTACCCTGTTTAATGGACTGCAAACCAGATTAAAGGGAGAGTTAATATGAAAAAATTCGCTGCCATTGCCGCCATCATGATGATGACCACTGCCCCCGTTTTTGCCGCGCAGGGCGGATTTAACGGCCCGTCGGCCACGCAAACCCAGACCCAGACGGGAGGTTTTGTTGATAACGACGCTAACCTCACCACCGCGGTGAAGGTGAAAGAGATGAAGGACGACAGCTGGGTGAAGCTGCGTGGGAACATTACCCAGCGCCTGTCCGATGACCGGTACACCTTCCGCGATGAGACCGGCACGGTCAACGTGGAGATTGACCACAAGCGCTGGAACGGCGTGACCGTCACCCCTCAGGATAAAGTGGAAATCCAGGGCAAGGTCGATAAAGAGTGGAACGATTTTGAAATCGACGTGAAGCAGGTCATCAAGCTGAACAAATAACCCGGAAAGAGCCGCATAAGCGGCCCTTTTTCTTTGTGACTCAACTCGTCAGATAGGGTAGTATCTGCGGCAATATTGCCTGAAACCCTTCGGTTTCTGAGTTGAGGAATCACACGTAATGAGCGATATGGCAGAGCGCCTCGCGCTACATGAATTCACGGAAAACGCCTACCTGAACTATTCCATGTACGTCATCATGGACAGGGCGTTGCCGTTTATCGGGGATGGCCTGAAGCCCGTTCAGCGCCGCATCGTGTATGCGATGTCCGAACTGGGGCTGAACGCCACCGCCAAGTTCAAGAAATCCGCCCGTACCGTCGGTGACGTGCTGGGTAAATACCATCCGCACGGCGACAGCGCCTGCTATGAAGCGATGGTGCTGA
Source organism: Enterobacter sp. Taxon_8 (assembly GCF_058354585.1). NCBI lineage: Bacteria > Pseudomonadati > Pseudomonadota > Gammaproteobacteria > Enterobacterales > Enterobacteriaceae > Enterobacter > Enterobacter sp. Taxon_8. The sequence continues at coordinate 685,828 of NZ_CM177989.1, forward strand.
TGGCTCAGCCGTTCTCTTACCGCTACCCGCTGGTGGATGGTCAGGGGAACTGGGGGGCGCCGGACGATCCAAAATCCTTCGCGGCAATGCGTTATACCGAATCCCGTCTCTCTAAATATGCCGAAGTGCTGCTGGGCGAGCTGGGTCAGGGAACCGTCGACTGGGTGCCAAACTTCGACGGTACGCTGCAGGAGCCGAAGATGCTGCCTGCGCGTCTGCCGAACATCCTGCTGAATGGCACCACCGGGATTGCGGTCGGTATGGCGACGGACATTCCGCCGCACAACCTGCGTGAAGTGGCGAAAGCCGCCATTACCCTGATCGAGCAGCCTAAAGCCTCGCTCGACGATCTGCTGGATATCGTGCAGGGGCCAGATTTCCCAACCGAAGCTGAGATCATCACCTCTCGCGCGGAAATTCGCAAAATCTACCAGAACGGGCGCGGCTCCGTGCGCATGCGCGCGGTGTGGAATAAAGAGGACGGCGCCGTGGTGATCACCGCGCTGCCGCATCAGGTTTCCGGCGCCAAAGTGCTGGAGCAGATCGCCTCCCAGATGCGCAATAAAAAGCTGCCGATGGTCGACGACCTGCGCGATGAATCGGACCACGAGAACCCGACCCGTCTGGTGATCGTGCCGCGCTCCAACCGCGTGGACATGGAGCAGGTGATGAACCACCTGTTTGCCACCACCGATCTGGAAAAAAGCTACCGCATCAACCTGAACATGATCGGCCTCGACGGACGCCCGGCGGTGAAAAACCTGCTGGAGATCCTCACCGAATGGCTGACGTTCCGCCGCGATACGGTACGCCGTCGTCTGAACCATCGTCTCGAGAAAGTGCTTAAGCGCCTGCATATCCTTGAAGGTTTGCTGGTGGCGTTCCTCAATATCGACGAGGTGATTGAGATCATCCGCACCGAGGACGAGCCGAAGCCCGCCCTGATGTCGCGCTTTGGCATCAGCGAAACCCAGGCCGAAGCGATCCTCGAGCTGAAGCTGCGCCATCTCGCCAAACTGGAAGAGATGAAGATCCGCGGCGAGCAGAACGAGCTTGAAAAAGAGCGCGATCAGCTGCAGGCGATCCTCGCGTCCGAACGCAAGATGAATAACCTGCTGAAAAAAGAGCTGCAGGCCGATGCCGATGCCTTCGGTGACGACCGTCGTTCTCCGCTGCACGAGCGCGAAGAAGCGAAGGCGATGAACGAGCACGACATGCAGCCGTCCGAGCCTGTGACTATTGTCCTGTCGCAGAGCGGCTGGGTACGCAGCGCCAAAGGCCACGATATCGACGCGCCGGGGCTCAGCTATAAAGCGGGCGACAGCTTCAAAGCGGCGGTGAAAGGCAAGAGCAACCAGCCGGTGGCGTTTATCGACTCCACCGGTCGCAGCTACGCCATTGACCCGATCACGCTGCCTTCCGCGCGCGGGCAGGGCGAGCCGCTAACCGGCAAGCTGACGCTGCCGCCTGGCGCGACGGTTGACCATATGCTGATGGAAGCCGATGACCAGAAGCTGCTGCTGGCGTCCGATGCGGGCTACGGCTTTATCTGTACCTTCAACGATCTGGTTTCCCGCAACCGTGCCGGTAAGGCGCTGATTAGCCTGCCGGACAACGCTCACGTGATGGCACCGCTGGTGATTGAGAACGAAAGCGACATGCTGCTGGCGATCACTACCGCCGGACGTATGCTGATGTTCCCGGTCAGCGATCTGCCGGAGCTGTCAAAAGGCAAGGGCAACAAGATCATCAACATCCCGTCGGCGGAGGCCGCGAAAGGCGAAGATGGCCTGGCGCACCTCTTCCTTCTGCCGCCGCAGAGCACGCTGACCATTCACGTCGGCAAGCGCAAAATCAAGCTTCGTCCGGAAGAGCTGCAGAAGGTGGTGGGTGAGCGCGGTCGCCGCGGCTCGCTGATGCGCGGTCTGCAGCGTATCGATCGCGTGGAGATTGACTCTCCTGCACGCAGCGCTGCGGGCGACAGCGAAGAGTAATGTCGTGATATCCCCCCTCTGTCCGGAGGGGGAATTTCAATAAAATTTCCCGTAAAATCGTTGTTAATTCGTGCGTTGCGATTAACAATACGCGCTCGTAATAAAGTCCTTACCTGGCCACAGGTGAAGTATAATTGTCAGCTGTTGGGGCTTCAGAGGTCGCTATGCTATATATTGTTCGTCTTATTCTTACCGTCATCTACTGTATTCTGGTCTGTATTTTCGGCTCTATTTATTGCCTGTTCAGCCCGCGTAATCCGAAGCATGTCGCCACCTTTGGCCATATGTTCGGGCGCCTTGCTCCGCTGTTTGGCCTGAAGGTTGAAAAACGTCTGCCGGAAGGGGCGGAGAATTTCGGTAACGCCATCTATATTGCCAACCATCAGAACAACTACGATATGGTGACGGCCTCTAATATCGTGCTTCCACCGACCGTGACGGTGGGCAAAAAAAGCCTGCTGTGGATCCCGTTTTTTGGTCAGCTGTACTGGCTTACCGGTAACCTGCTGATCGACCGTAATAACCGTGCAAAAGCGCACAGCACCATTGCCGAAGTGGTGAATCATTTTAAAAAGCGCAAAATCTCAATCTGGATGTTCCCGGAAGGAACGCGCAGCCGCGGTCGCGGCCTGCTGCCGTTTAAAACCGGTGCGTTTCATGCTGCAATTGCGGCAGGTGTTCCAATTATTCCCGTGTGCGTTTCCAATACTTCGAATAAGATTAATCTTAACCGCCTGAATAATGGGCTGGTGATTGTCGAAATGCTGCCACCTGTCGATACCAGCAAATACGGTAAAGATCAGGTGCGTGAATTGGCAGCACACTGCCGTGAGCTAATGGCTCAGCATATTGCGCAGCTCGACAAAGAAGTCGCAGAGAGAGAAGCCGCCGGTAAGATTTAACCCGGCGTTGAAGGGAAAACGAATTCCCGCGTTGTTAGTCGTTTCAGATGGAGCTTATATGTCACTCAGTCGGCGTCAGTTTATTCAGGCTTCGGGGATCGCCCTTTGTGCGGGTGCGATGCCGCTGACAGCCAGCGCCGCCGGGCAGCAACAGCCGCTGCCTATACCGCCACTCATTGAATCCCGTCGCGGTCAGCCGCTTTTCCTGACGCTGCAGCGTAGCCACTGGTCCTTTACCCAGGGGACGCGTGCGCCCGTCTGGGGCATTAACGGACGTTACCTCGGGCCGACCATACGCGTGTGGAATGGCGATGACGTAAAGCTCATCTACAGTAACCGCACCCCTGAAAATGTCGCTATGACCATCAGCGGCCTGCAGGTGCCTGGCCCGCTGATTGGCGGCGCGGCGCGAATGATGTCACCCAGCGCCGACTGGGCGCCCGTTCTGCCGATTCGCCAGAGCGCGGCAACCCTGTGGTATCACGCCAACACGCCTAACCGCACGGCGCAGCAGGTCTATAACGGCCTGGCCGGCATGTGGCTTGTGGAAGATGAAGTCAGCAAATCTCTGCCGATCCCGAATCACTACGGCGTGGATGACTTCCCGATTATCATCCAGGACAAACGTCTGGATAACTTCGGCACGCCTGAATACAGCGAGCCGGGCAGCGGTGGCTTCGTCGGCGATACGCTGCTGGTCAACGGCGCGCAAAGCCCGTATGTCGAAGTTTCTCGCGGCTGGGTGCGCCTGCGCCTGCTCAACGCGTCCAACTCGCGCCGCTATCAGCTGCAAATGAGCGATGGCCGTCCGCTGCACGTGATCTCCGGCGATCAGGGCTTTTTACCGGCGCCGGTGTCCGTCAAACAGCTTGCGCTCTCGCCGGGCGAACGTCGCGAAGTTCTCATTGATATGACCAACGGGGATGAAGTGTCTGTCACCTGCGGTGAAGCGGCCAGCATTGTCGACCGTATTCGCGGGTTCTTTGAACCGTCGAGCATTCTGGTCTCGACCCTGGTGCTGACCCTGCGTCCAACCGGTCTGCTGCCGCTGGTGACCGATAGCCTGCCCATGCGCCTGCTGCCGCAGGAGATCATGAGCGGCTCGCCGGTGCGCAGCCGTGATATCAGCCTCGGCGACGACCCGGGCATCAACGGCGCGCTGTGGGACGTCAACCGCATTGACATTACCGCGCAGCAGGGTACCTGGGAGCGCTGGACGGTGCGTTCAGATATGCCGCAGTCGTTCCATATTGAAGGGGTGGCATTCCTGATCCGCAACGTCAACGGTGCGATGCCGTTCCCGGAAGACCGCGGCTGGAAAGATACTGTCTGGGTGGACGGTCAGGTTGAACTGCTTGTCTACTATGGTCAGCCTTCGTGGCCGCACTTCCCGTTCCTGTTCCACAGCCAGACGCTGGAGATGATGGACAGGGGGTCCGTAGGGCAGATGCTGATCAACCCTGCCCCATAATCCTGACATTCCCGGTTCGCCGGGAATGTTTTATGCCCGCCAGAAAAAGCGCGAGAACAGTATCAGCACCGGATAAATTTCCAGACGCCCTAAGATCATCGCCGCGCACATCAGCAGTTTTGCCCCTTCTGTTAACGTGCCGAACGTCGACGCCGTCTCGCCAAACCCCAGCCCCATGTTGTTGATGCAGGCGGCAACCGTTGCGAATGACGTAAACAGGTCGTAGCCCATCAGATTGAGCGACCAGACAAAAAAGCCCGTAATCATCACGTAGAGAAAAAAGAAGCTCCAGACCGAGCGCAGGACGCGTTCATTCACCACGCTTTTGCCCACCTTAATGCTCAGCAGCGCTCTCGGATGCGCCAGCTGGTTCATCTCCTGAATACTCTGCTTGAACATAATGAGAAAACGCAGCGCTTTGATCCCGCCGCAGGTCGAGCCTACGCAGCCGCCAAAAAAGCTGGCGCTCAACAGCAGGAAGATGGTATGTGCTGGCCACTGGGCATAGTCGGCTGTCGAAAGGCCGTTATCGGTCATCATCGAACTGGCAAGGAAGAAGGCATGCACCAGGCTATCAGTGGCGTTGTACATCCCGGCATGCCAGACCTGCCAGGCGGTGATGACGATAATCACCGCGGCGGCGCTCAGAAAGAATTTAACCTCCGGGCTGCGGCGAATCGGTTTCAGGGTGCGTCTGACAATGGCGACGTACCAGAGGGTGAAGTTGAACGCGGAGAGCAGTGAAAACGCCCCGGCGACCAGCTCAATCGCGTGGCTGTCATAAAACCCAATGCTTTCGCTGCGGGTGGAGAACCCGCCCAGCGACACGGTCGACAGCCCGTGACAGAGGGCGTCAAAAAATGACATTCCCGCCAGCCAGTAGGCCAGGGTGCAGGCCACGCCCAGCGCGAAGTAGGTCACCCACAGCGTGCGCGCGGTATCGGCAAGGCGGGGAGTCAGACGCTCCTCCTTGAACGGCCCCGGCATCTCTGACTGATAGAGCTTCATGCCGCCAATGCCCAGCAGCGGCAGGACCGCGACGGCCAGCACGATGACGCCTAACCCGCCAATGAAATTCAGCTGAGCGCGGTAATAAAGGTACGATTTAGGCAGGGCGCTGACGTCCCCGATCACCGTTGCCCCGGTGGTGGTGATCCCGGAAACCCCTTCAAAGAGCGAGTCGGCAAAAGAGAGCTGTAGCCCGTCATCCATCCAGAGCGGCATGGCGCTAATCAATGAAAACAGCAGCCAGAACAGCACGATGATCACGAAACCGTCGCGGGTGCGCAGCTGTATGCCCGCGTGACGGGTTGCCCGCCAGGTTAGCCCTCCGAGAGTAAAAAAGGTTAAAAAGGTGGTCAGAAAGGCAAAGTAGGTCCGCTCTTTATTCAGCAGGGCGATAACCATCGGCGGCAGCATAGAAAGGCTGTACAGCAGAACCAGAAAACCGCAGAGGTGAAGGACAACCCGCAGTTGGGAGACATGTAACGAATCGTTGGGCTTCACAGCAGAGCTCCGCACAAGCACGCATTCCGGGGCAAATCACCGGAAAATATAGTGAATATTATGATCCAAAATTATCAGGGTGCTGTATTTTAACGAGTTCCGTGAATATCTGCCTGCTTCCTGCATCCTTTTCTTCAAATCCGGCGGATGAACAGCGTATAATCCCGCTCCTTTTGTTTATTTTTTCTTCGGAAGCATTATGAGCGCAATTTCCCTGATCCAGCCGGATCGTGACCTCTTCTCCTGGCCCCAGTACTGGGCGGCCTGCTTTGGACCGGCGCCATTCCTGCCGATGTCCCGGGAAGAGATGGACCAACTGGGCTGGGACAGCTGCGACATCATTCTGGTCACGGGTGATGCCTACGTTGACCATCCGAGCTTCGGCATGGCCATCTGTGGCCGTATGCTTGAGGCGCAGGGCTTCCGCGTGGGGATCATCTCCCAGCCTGACTGGAACAGCAAAGACGACTTTATGCGTCTGGGTAAACCGAACCTGTTCTTCGGCGTGACCGCAGGCAACATGGATTCGATGATCAACCGCTACACCGCCGACCGTAAGCTGCGCCGTGACGATGCCTACACGCCGGATAACGTGGCGGGCAAACGCCCCGACCGCGCAACCCTGGTCTATACCCAGCGCTGTAAAGAAGCCTGGAAAGACGTGCCGGTGATCCTGGGCGGCATCGAGGCGAGCCTGCGCCGCACCGCCCACTACGACTACTGGTCAGATACCGTACGCCGCTCGGTGCTGGTGGATTCCAAAGCCGATATGCTGATTTACGGTAACGGCGAGCGTCCGCTGGTGGAAGTGGCGCACCGTCTGTCGCAGGGTGAGCCGGTGAGCAGCATCCGCGACGTGCGCAATACCGCCATTATGGTGAAAGAGGCGCTGCCGGGCTGGAGCGGGGTGGATTCCCGCATCATTGATATGCCGGGCAAAATCGACCCGATCCCGCACCCGTACGGCGAAGATCTGCCGTGTGCCGATAACAAGCCGGTAGAGCCAAAGAAAGCGGAAGCGAAGGCTATCGTCGTGCAGCCTCCGCGCCCGAAGCCGTGGGAAAAGACCTACGTGCTGCTGCCCTCCTATGAGAAGGTGAAAGCCGACAAGGTGCTCTACGCGCACGCGTCCCGTATTTTGCACCATGAAACCAACCCTGGCTGCGCCCGCGCGTTGATGCAGAAGCACGGCGAGCGCTTTATCTGGATCAACCCGCCGGCGATCCCGCTTTCCACCGAAGAGATGGACAGCGTTTTTGCGCTGCCGTACAAGCGCGTGCCGCACCCGGCGTACGGCAACGCCCGTATCCCGGCGTATGAGATGATCCGCTTCTCGATCAACATCATGCGCGGCTGCTTCGGCGGCTGTTCCTTCTGCTCTATTACCGAGCACGAAGGGCGCATTATTCAGAGCCGCTCTGAAGATTCGATCATCAATGAGATCGAAGCGATTCGCGACTCGGTACCTGGATTTACCGGCGTGATTTCCGACCTCGGCGGTCCAACCGCGAACATGTACATGCTGCGCTGCAAGTCGCCGCGCGCAGAGCAAACCTGTCGTCGCCTCTCCTGCGTCTATCCAAGCATTTGCGAGCACATGGACACTAACCATGAGCCGACGATTAACCTCTACCGACGCGCGCGTGACCTGAAAGGCATCAAGAAGATCCTCATCGCGTCCGGGGTACGTTATGACATCGCTGTGGAAGATCCGCGCTACATCAAAGAGCTGGCGACGCACCACGTCGGCGGCTATCTGAAGATTGCGCCGGAGCATACCGAAGAAGGTCCGCTGTCGAAGATGATGAAGCCGGGCATGGGTAGCTACGATCGCTTTAAAGAGCTGTTCGACACCTACTCGAAGCAGGCGGGCAAAGAGCAGTATCTGATCCCGTACTTCATCTCTGCGCACCCGGGCACGCGTGATGAGGACATGGTGAACCTGGCGCTGTGGCTGAAGCAGCGCCGCTTCCGCCTGGATCAGGTGCAGAACTTCTATCCGTCACCGCTCGCCAACTCGACGACCATGTATTACACCGGCAAGAACCCGCTGAGTAAGATTGGCTACAAGAGTGAAGAGGTGGTGGTGCCGAAAGGGGATAAACAGCGTCGTCTGCACAAGGCGCTGCTGCGTTACCACGATCCGAAAAACTGGCCGCTGATCCGCCAGGCGCTGGAAGAGATGGGTAAAAAACACCTGATCGGCTCGCGCCGCGACTGTCTGGTACCGGCCCCGACGCTGGATGAGATGCGCGAAGCTCGTCGCCAGAACCGCAATACTCGCCCGGCGCTGACCAAGCACACGCCGATTGTGCATCAGCGTTCGAATGGTAATTCGAGTGTTAAGAAGCCCGTGAAGCGCAAAGCGTAAATAAAAAACCCCGGCAAGCCGGGGTTTTTATGTAGAAACGCAGGCCGGGTAAGGCGAAGCCGCCACCCGGCTTTTTTACGCAATTACCCGCCAAACTGATCCGGGTCCGGCCCAAGCCGCTTGCCCTTATCCAGCTTCGCAATTTCCCCCAGCTCATCTTTGTCCAGACGGAAATCCCAGACGTCGAAGTTCTCGGCGATGCGCGATGGCGTGACCGATTTCGGGATCACCACCAGGCCGTTGTCCAGATGCCAGCGAATGACGATCTGCGCCGGGGTTTTGCCGTATTTATCCGCCAGGTCGCGAATAATTTTCTGATCGAACACGCCTTCGCTACCCTGTGCCAGCGGGCTCCAGGACTCGGTCTGGATTTTATGCGTGGCGTTCCAGGCGTGAAGCTGACGCTGCTGCAGCAGCGGGTGCAGTTCGATCTGGTTAATGACAGGCGCGACGCCCGTCTCGTCAATCAGCCGCTGCAGGTGATGAACCTGGAAGTTGCAGACGCCGATACTTTTCACCAGCCCCTCTTTCTGCAGTTCAATCATTCCTTTCCAGGCATCAACGTAATGGTCGATAGCCGGGACCGGCCAGTGCATCAGATAAAGATCGACGAAGTCGAGCTGGAGCTTCTCCAGGCTCTCCTGCAGGGCCTCGCGGGGACGCTTTTGATCGTCATTCCACAGTTTCGTGGTGATGAATAACTCATCGCGGGGGACACCGGCGCTGGCCAGTGCGGTCCCCACGCCGTCCTCGTTTTTGTACGCGGCGGCGGTGTCAATCGACCGATAGCCGACTTCCAGGGCTTTATGAATGGCGGAGACGACCTCGTCGTTACCGGCTTTCCATACACCTAGCCCCAGCTGGGGCATCACGTTGCCGTCCTGCAGCTTGATTACGGTTTGGTTTGCCATTTTTCCTCCTTCAGGTGCGCATCGCCGGAGGGAGACTCCGGCGATGGGGTGTGCATTAAGTCTGGACGAAATGTCAAAAAACGAAAGTCGGGGGGACAAAAACGCTTAGCGTGCCGCCTCGTAAATACGACGGCTTACGTCCAGCGTGATGTCGCCGTGCTCGCCCAGATGGGTCATGCCGTGCTCTTCGAGTTTCGCCAGCAGGGCAGGGATGGAGCTGCCGTCCAGCCCGTAGCCGGACAGACGCGTCGGCACGCCCAGACCTTCAAAGAAGCTGCGGGTCGCTTCGATGGCGGCATCAATGCGCGCGTCGTCAGAACCCTCGGTGATGTTCCACACGCGCTCAGCGTACTGCAGCAGTTTGGCGCGTTTGGTATCACGTTTTTCATTCCACAGCGCAGGCAGCACAACGGCCAGCGTCTGAGCATGATCCAGACCGTGCATCGCCGTCAGCTCGTGGCCCAGCATGTGGGTCGCCCAGTCCTGCGGCACGCCAGCGCCGATCAGGCCATTCAGCGCCTGTGTGGCGGCCCACATCACGTTGGCACGAACGTCGTAGTTTTCAGGCTCTTTCAGCGCTTTCGGACCTTCTTCAATCAGCGTCAGAAGAATGCCTTCCGCGAAGCGATCCTGAATTTTGGCATTCACCGGGTACGTGACGTACTGCTCAACGGTATGAACAAAGGCATCGACCACGCCGTTCGCCACCTGACGCGCAGGCAGGGTGTAGGTGTAAACCGGGTCCAGGATAGCGAACACAGGCTGAACGTGTTCGTTCATGAAGGCCTGCTTGTCACCGGTGGTTTTACGGGAGATCACCGCGCCCTTGTTGGATTCAGAACCGGTGGCTGGCAGGGTCAGCACGGAGCCCATCGGGATGGCGCTTTTAATGTCGCTGCCGCGGGTTTCCAGAATGTGCCACGGATCGATGCCGTCAGCGTAGTGCGCTGCCGCAGCGATGAATTTGGTGCCGTCCAGTACGGAGCCGCCGCCGACGGCCAGCAGGAAGGTGACGTTTTCTTCGCGGGCGATTTTCACCGCGTTCATCAGCGTTTCGTAAGACGGGTTTGGTTCGATACCGCCGAACTCACGCACGTCCAGACCGTCCAGCGCGCTATAAACCTGATCCAGTACGCCGGTTTTTTTCACGCTGCCGCCACCGTAGGTGATCAGTACGCGGGCGTCAGCAGGGATCTGCGCGCGCAGGTCAGCGATAGCGTCTTTACCAAACAGAATGCGGGTTGGGGTGTGAAGATTAAAGTTGTTCATTGCTCGTTCCCTTTAGTGGGTGAAAAACCGTGGTGCGCAGAGGGCGACCTGATGCTGCACATTGTGGCCGTCCGGGGCTATCCCCTCAATGCACATTCCTGCCGATGTCTTGCCCATTTCTACAAAGCGCTGGAGAAAGCGCGGAAAACGACGCACACTGTTAGCGTCGAAAACCGTACCCGGAGTAAAGCAAGATGAACCGTGAGGCTATCTGCCAGCAGCTCACTGTCAAGATTAAGAGATTGATAGATAATGATAATCGTGCCAGCGATCTGCTGCCGGATATTCGCCTGCTCTATGGCACGCAGCCGGGGACGCGCACGCCGGTCATGTACCAGCCGGGCATCGTTTTTCTCTTTTCAGGCCATAAAATTGGCTATATCAACGAGCGCGTGTTCCGCTACGACACCAATGAATATCTTCTCCTGACGGTACCTTTACCCTTTGAATGTGAAACCTTCGCGACAGAGGCGGTTCCGCTGGCGGGGATCCGCGTCAATGTCGACATCCTCCAGCTGCAGGAGCTGCTGATGGAGATTGGCGAAGATGAACTCTTCCAGCCTTCGATGGCCTCGAGCGGGATTAACTCGGCGACGCTGTCTGAAGAGATCCTCTGCGCCATTGAGCGTCTGCTGGACGTGATGGAGAGGCCGCTGGACGCGCGTATTCTGGGCAAGCAGATCGTCCGCGAAATTCTGTACCACGTGCTGCTGGGCCCGGGCGGCGGCGCGTTACTCGCTCTGGTGAGCCGACAGACCCACTTCAGCCTGATAAGCCGCGTGCTCAAGCGTATCGAAAGCCAGTACACGGAAAACCTCAGCGTCGACCAGTTGGCGGCGGAAGCCAATATGAGCGTCTCGGCGTTTCACCATAACTTTAAGTCGGTGACCAGCACCTCTCCGCTGCAGTACCTCAAAACCTACCGGCTGCATAAGGCGCGGATGCTGATGATCCACGACGGCATGAAGGCCAGCGCGGCGGCGATGCGGGTGGGCTATGAAAGTGCGTCGCAGTTCAGTCGGGAGTTTAAGCGCTATTTCGGCGTCACGCCGGGAGAGGATGCGTCACGTATCAGAACGATGCAGGGAGCCTGAGGGGAAACACAGGCCGGGTAAGCGACAGCGCCATCCGGCTTTGTTGAATTATGCGCTGCAGTACTTCTTCTTAATCACCACCGCGATGGTTCCCACCAGACCCGCCACCAGCAGGAACATCGGCAGCACCATCAGGAAGGTCATCACCTGATCTTCGTGGTGTTTCACGAAGGGGATCATATTCAGCGCATAGCCAAGCGTGGTGACTACACCCACCCACAGCAGGGCGCTCAGCCAGTTGAAGAACTGGAAGCGGCGGTTCGACAGACCGGAAATGCCCGCCATCGTCGGCAGAAGGGTGCGAACAAACGCCAGGAAACGCCCCGCCAGCAATGCCAGCAGGCCGTGGCGATCGAACATGCAGGTCGCACGCTGATGATATTTATGCGGTAACTGCGCCAGCCAGCCTTTTACGACGCGGGTATTCCCGAGCCAGCGGCCCTGAAGATAGCTCAGCCAGCAGCCCAGGCTGGCTGCGGAGGTGAGAATAACCATCGTTGGCGTGAAGTCCATGACGCCTTTCCCGATTAACGCCCCGGCAAGTAAAAGCAGGCTATCACCGGGTAAAAACGAGGCTGGCAGTAATCCATTTTCCAGAAACAGAGTTGCGAACATCACGAAATAGACGATACCGACGACGTGAGGATCCGCCAGCGCGGCAAAATCGTGGTGCCAGAGCGCCGCGATAATATCTTGAATAACAGCCATGGACTTTCCTGTGGAACAGCAGATATAGCGCTATTGTACTCCCTTATTCGCCCGTCGGGTTTGATCCCGGGCGCAACTCATGCAGACTTTTCTCATTGCCGTGTCCACAAAAGCGTCCAGAGAGTACATTTTCAGCCAGCACTCTACACGATACGCTCGAACCCTGCTGCTAAATCGGCAATCAGATCGTCAACATTTTCTAAACCGATATGCAGTCGTATCAGGGTACCGCTGAAGTCTACTTCACCCCCGGGGCGAAGGGCCGCGATCTGTTCCGGCTGGTTAGCCAGGATCAGGGATTCAAAACCGCCCCAGGAGTAGGCCATGCTGAAAAGGGTAAAATTATCCAGATAGCTCGCCAGCTCGTCGTTATTCAGCCGCTTTTTCAGTACGAATGAGAACAACCCGCTGCTGCCCGTAAAGTCACGTTGCCAGAACTCATGGCCTTTACTACCCGGTAATGCGGGATGATTCACGCGCTCAACCAGCGTATGCTGCGCCAGCCATTCGGCGACCTTCAGGCTGCTTTCATGGTGCTGACGCAGACGAACGCCCAGCGTGCGGATACCGCGGCTGGTCATGTAGGCCGTGTCGGCATCCACCATCTGGCCCATCAGGTAGGCATTTTCACGCAGCTGATCCCAGCAGCGCGCGTTGGAGACCGCAGTACCAATCATACCGTCAGAGTGGCCTATCAGGTATTTCGTTGCCGCCTGAATCGAAATATCAATGTCGAATTCCAGCGCTTTGAACAGCACGCCTGCAGCCCAGGTGTTGTCGATCATAACGATCGCCTCTGGCGCTTTGTTGCGTACGGCCTTCACGATAGCCGGCACGTCGTGAACTTCCATGGTGAGCGACCCCGGAGATTCCAGGAACACAATGCGCGTGTTTGGCTGAATAAGTTCGGCAATGCCTTCACCAATCAGCGGGTCGAACCAGCCGGTCGTTACCCCGAGCTTGCTGAGGATTTTGGTGCAGAAGTCCTGGCTGGGTTCATAGGCGGTGTTGGTCATCAGGATATGGTCGCCCTGTTCCACAAACGCCAGAATGGTGTTGGCGACCGCCGCCGCCCCGCACGGGAATAGCGCACAGCCCGCGCCGCCTTCCAGCTCGCACATCGCTTCCTGCAGAGAAAAATGGGTTAGCGTGCCGCGACGGCCATAAAACAGCCCGCCTTTTGCGCGGTTACGCGTGGCGATTTTTTTCTCCTCAACGGTGTCAAACACCAGCGAGGAGGCTCGTTGAATCACACTGTTGACCGATCCCTGAGTATATTTTTTGCTGCGTCCTGCCTGTACCAGCGTGGTATCAAGATGCTTCTTTGTCATGTTCGCTAACCCTGTTTTTATACGTCTGGACGTCCAGACTACCACGATTGGAAAAAACTGCACCCCGAGGCTTATCGAATAAGCAGAAAATATTAGCAAAAAACCGCATAAGAAATTTTTACTGCGTAAGCGCAAGGAAAGTGAGCGAAAATTACGGCACCATGCAAATACTAATGAGAACTACTATCAATTCGACGACGTTTTGATATTATTACGCTCAGATTTTGTGATTTGCGTCCTGGAGATACAGAGTGGGTAATAATTTGATGCAGACGGATCTCTCCGTTTGGGGCATGTATCAGCATGCTGACATCGTGGTTAAGATTGTGATGATCGGCCTGATTCTGGCGTCCGTTATCACCTGGGCTATCTTCTTCAGCAAAAGTACCGAGTTGCTTTCGCAGAAGCGTCGCCTGAAGCGGGAACAGCAGCAGCTGGCTGAAGCCCGCTCTCTGGATCAGGCTTCAGATATGACATCATCTTTCCACGCGAAAAGCCTGACCACCCTGCTCGTGAATGAAGCGCAGAACGAGCTGGAACTCTCCGCTGGCAGTGAAGATAACGAAGGTATCAAAGAGCGTACCGGTTTCCGCCTGGAGCGTCGCGTTGCGGCCGTTGGCCGACACATGGGGCGCGGCAATGGTTATCTGGCTACCATCGGCGCGATCTCACCGTTCATCGGTCTTTTCGGCACGGTCTGGGGCATCATGAACAGCTTTATCGGTATCGCGCAGACCCAAACTACCAACCTGGCGGTCGTGGCGCCGGGTATCGCAGAAGCGCTGCTGGCGACTGCAATCGGTCTGGTTGCCGCTATCCCGGCGGTGGTCATCTACAATATCTTCGCGCGTATGATTGGCAGCTATAAAGCGACTCTCGGAGACGTTGCCGCGCAGGTTCTGCTGCTGCAAAGTCGCGATCTCGATCTGAATGCCAGCTCGGTTAAGCCGGTGCATGCGGCGTCTAAACTGCGCGCAGGTTAATAGTATGGCGATGCGTCTAAACGAAAATCTGGACGATAACGGCGAAATGCATGAAATCAACGTGACGCCGTTTATCGACGTCATGCTGGTTCTGCTGATTATCTTCATGGTAGCTGCACCGCTGGCGACGGTGGATGTGAAGGTGAATCTGCCGGCATCTTCCAGCCAGCCCCAGCCGCGCCCGGAGAAGCCTATTTACCTGTCGGTGAAAGCGGATAAATCCATGTTCCTCGGGAACGACCCGGTGACGGCCGACTCAGTCATCCCGGCGCTGGAGCAGCTTACGGGCGGAAAGAAAGACACTACGGTCTTCTTCCGTGCGGATAAAACCGTTGATTATGAAACCATGATGAAGGTAATGGACACGCTGCATCAGGCGGGTTACCTGAAGATTGGACTGGTCGGCGAAGAAAAGGCGGCCTCGAAGTGATAAAGAAGCTGGCGAAAGCCGGCTTTTTTTATGCCTGTCGGTTTATGCGCTTTTGTTATTCGTTGGTGCGGCAGAAGGGGTTGCCAACGCGTCCTCATCAAGCGCAACGCAGGTGACGTTTGAGGTACGGTACTCACCGTCTGACAGCTTGCGCGTCAGACGCAGGGTGGCGATTTCTCTGGCGAGCAGATACTGATAATTGGCCTCGAGGCGCCCCAGAAGCTTCTCTTTAAGCTCTGGCCGCTGTTCAATGATGGCATTCATCACGGCACCGTAAATTTCTTCTTTGACCTGCAGCGGATAAATTTCACGGCGATTCTGCCATTTAAGCCGAACCAGCGTCGCCGGGATCGATACCAGGTCTTGTGTAATGCGCGTCATCTCGTCATTTTTTGTGTTTCGTAGCGCGTCGAGATTTTGCTTTAAGATAAATTCATCACTTTTTTTATCATCTAAAGTCAAATAAACGTCGTTATTTTTAACTTCTTTCACGTTAATCTTCCCCCAGGCTATAAAAAATTGGGTTGTTTTTTTCGCGCGTAATTAAATTAAGCCAAATTTCATTGCCCGCTTCATTAATTTCTTCGGTTTTCTCGGCTATTATTTGACTTAGTTTCTGGGCATCTATTTCCCCCTCGGCCTGTAGGTCATTCAGCAGGTGGACAAAGGCTTCAATTTTTATAGCGCGAAATAAGCGGTCTTTTATATGACGATCGTGCTCTTCCAGCAACATATTTCGCGATTTGCCAGTTCGGGAAACACCAATTAATATATCGGGCTCGAAATCAGAGAGCTTTCTTTTCCCCTGAGTGAAACTGGCCTCTTTTTCTGCTTCCGTCGGTTGCTGTTCCACAGGCGTAATGTGGTACTTAGCCGGGACGAGATAGTCGGGCAGCATTTTTAATTTCCTTTAATTTCAACAGGGTGGGGTTGGTAAAGGCGTGAGATTCGTTGACAATATCATGAGGCAAATTTAAAATCAAAAAAAATGGAGCCTACCCATGAACAGCATCTTTTTTACGGTCATCACATTACTATTATTGACCGCTGGTGTGCTTTTATTGATGCAGGAGTTCAATAAAACGAAAGTGTCGAAAGACGCCAGTGAGCCCCCACAACCTGAACTGATGACAAAAGAGGAAGGTGAAGACCATTTCTCTGTATTGATGAACTCCGTTACGCCTGTCTGGTACTGGCGGGTGAACCACGAATATATCGACTTTTTACATGCGACAATTAAGCGCATGAAAATGTCGGAAATTAATGACACGCCCGGACTGTTTGAGGCGCAGCGTCGCTGTAGCGATCTGAATTCAGCAGTCTATAAATATTATGACAATATCAAAAAGCGCTGTCTTAACGGAGAAAAGGTATCTTATTCCGATCTGGACGTATTGAATTTGCGGCAGTGTTTTCGCGAGTTCAGTCTGGAAGCCTATCCTGAACTGGTGGCGCTTGTCTGGCCGGAGTACGCACGTCCGGAAGTTAATCCAGACAACGTCTGAGTGACGTACCGTTGAGTTATTGCAAACAGTCAGCGCCGTTGAGATATACTGGGCGCTGGTTTCTTTTGCAAACAGGACTCTATGGAACGCTTTTTTGAAAATGCCATGTACGCCTCTCGCTGGATACTGGCCCCCGTCTATTTTGGCCTTTCGCTGGCGCTTATCGCGCTGACGATTAAGTTCTTTCAGGAAATCCTGCACGTTCTGCCGAATATCTTTTCCATTGCCGAAGCGGATTTGATTCTGGTTCTGCTCTCGCTGGTGGATATGACCCTGGTGGGTGGGCTGCTGGTGATGGTGATGTTCTCCGGCTACGAGAATTTCGTCTCCCAGCTTGATATCGACGAGCGTAAAGAGAAGCTCAGCTGGCTGGGCAAAATGGATGCCTCGTCGCTGAAGAATAAAGTGGCCGCGTCGATTGTGGCGATCTCTTCTATCCACCTGCTACGCGTATTTATGGACGCGAAGAACGTGCCGGATAACAAACTGATGTGGTACGTCATTATCCATCTGACGTTTGTGCTGTCTGCGTTTGTGATGGGGTATCTGGATAAGATCAGTAAGAAGTAAAGTACGCCTTACCCCTCACCCTAACCCTCTCCCCAAAGGGGAGAGGGGACTGCTCGGTGCGGCATTATTTATCAGACGACGCCTGCCACAGATTCAACTCCCCATCCGCAACATGCTGGTCAATCCGCTTGAGTTCGTCCTCCGTAAAGCGCAGGTTTTCCAGCGCCTGTACATTCTCTTCCAGCTGTTCCGGGCGGCTTGCGCCAATCAGCACGGACGTCACGCGCGCATCTTTCAGCAGCCAGCTCAACGCCATCTGCGCCATGGTTTGTCCGCGCGCCTGCGCCATCTCATTCAGCAGGCGAAGGCTGCTCAGGTTGGCGTCGGTGAGCATCTTTTGCGTCAGGCCGCGCACTTTATTCCCTTCGCGCTGCATGCGTGATCCTTCAGGGATACCGTTCAGGTATTTCCCGGTCAGCAGCCCCTGCGCCAGCGGGGTGAAGGCAATACAGCCCGTACCGTTTGCTTCCAGCGCATCCAGCAAGCCGGTCTTATCGACCCAGCGGTTAAGCAGGTTATAGGACGGCTGATGGATCAGCAGGGGGATCTTCCACTCGCGCAGCAGCTCGGCCATTTTTTGTGTGCGATCTGTCGAGTAGGAGGAAATCCCCACATACAGCGCTTTTCCGCTCTGCACGGCATGGGCCAGCGCGGATGCCGTCTCTTCCATCGGGGTGTTTTCATCCACGCGGTGGGAGTAGAAAATATCGACGTACTCGACGCCCAGACGCTTCAGGCTCTGGTCGAGGCTGGCGAGCAGATATTTGCGTGAACCGCCGGAACCGTAAGGCCCAGGCCACATGTCATAACCCGCCTTGGTGGAGATAATCAGTTCGTCGCGGTATGCGGCAAAATCTTCCTGCAGCAGGCGGCCGAAATTTTCTTCCGCGCTACCCGGCGGTGGTCCGTAGTTATTGGCAAGATCGAAATGAGTGATGCCGAGGTCGAAGGCTTTTCGCAGCAGCGCGCGTTGGGCATCAAGAGGCTGGACGTGGCCGAAGCTATGCCACAGTCCCAGCGACAGCGCGGGCAGGCGCAGGCCACTTTTGCCGCAATAACGGTATTGCATATTCTCATAGCGGCCGGGGTAAGGGTGCCAGGACATGATGTCTCCTTTCTTATTGATGAAATTTTCGAAACAACGTTTTCATCCTGAACTTATCACATCACAAATTACATCACTAAGCTCGGGCCTGATGGTTAACAACTGCTGTGTGACCAGTGAAGCCATGCTAATTAAAAATGATCACAAAACGTTATAATTTCCCTCTTTCCTGCCGATAACGAGAGTAGTACTCGCCTCTGGGCGAACTCACCCTCACGGCAAGGAAGACTTATGAATATGCTCCGTAATTTCACGATCCGCTTCGTCATGCTGACGATTCTCGGGATCTTTTGTTTAATGTGGGCGGGTGTTGGCTTGTACAGCACCTGGTCCCTTTCTCGCGTTTCAGATGGCAACGAAGTCGATCGCCAGCTGGTTAAACAGATGACGGTACTCAGCCAGGGTAACGATCAATATTTTCGCTTTGTGACCCGTCTGAGCCGCGCAATGGAAGTCAAAGCCGCAGGCGGCACGCCGGATCTGTCCTCTGCCCAACAGGCGCTGGATAACATGGGCAAGAAACTGGCCGAGATGAAGGCGATCTCCCCAGGCCCGATGGATGAGCAGATCTCTTCCAGGGTGATTGGCACCTGGCAGGCGCTGCTTGAACAGGGCGTAACGCCGCAAATGCAGCAGGCGAAGCAGGGGGCTCTGGAGGGGTATCGCCAGCAGGCCAACAACGTCACGCCGCCGCTGAGCCGCGCGTTTGGTGCGGCCGCTGAGGAGTTCAACAATGCCGCCGCGAGGTCGCTCGACAGCACCCGCGTGGTGGTGGACGGCCTGACAAGCATGACCCGCACGGTGATTATCGTTGCCACGATTATCGGCCTGCTGATCCTGCTCTTCACCGACCGTTACCTGGTGGCGATGCTGGTCAAACCGCTGGATCGAATTCGCCAGCAGTTCCGCCAGATTGCCCAGGGCGATCTCAGCCAGCCTATTGAGCCGTTCGGCCGCAACTGCGTGGGCCAGCTGGTGCCGCTGCTGAGCGCTATGCAGGATAGCCTGCGCGAAGCGGTCAGCACGATCCGCTCCGGCAGTGAAAATATCTGGCGCGGCGCGACGGAAATCTCCAGCGGTAACAACGATCTCTCTTCCCGTACCGAAGAGCAGGCGGCTGCGCTGGAAGAGACGGCAGCCAGCATGGAACAGCTGACCGCCACGGTGAAACTAAATGCGGAAAGCGCGCGTCAGGCCAGCCAGCTGGCCGATGTGGCCTCAACTACCGCCAGCCGCGGCGGTTCGCTGGTGGAAGAGGTGGTGACCACCATGAGCGGTATTTCGGAAAGCTCGAAGAAAATCGCTGAAATCACTAACGTTATCAACAGCATTGCCTTCCAGACCAATATTCTGGCGCTCAATGCGGCGGTTGAAGCAGCGCGCGCGGGTGAACAGGGGCGTGGTTTCGCGGTAGTGGCAGGAGAAGTTCGCAATCTGGCAAGCCGCAGCGCCAACGCGGCAAAAGAGATTGAAGGGCTGATTACCGACTCCGTTTCCCGCGTAGAGCAGGGGGCGCAGCTGGTGAGCGACACCGGCACCACCATGGATGCGATTTTGCGGGACGTAACGGAAGTGACGACCATTATGAAGCAAATTGCCTCGGCCTCAGAGGAGCAGAGTAAGGGCATTTCGCAGGTCGGAATTGCCATTACCCAGATGGACGGCGTTACCCAGCAAAACGCCTCGCTGGTTGAAGAAGTTTCCGCGGCGGCGGCGGCGCTGGAGCGTCAGACCGAAGAGCTTCAGCGCTCGGTGCAAAAGTTCCGCCTGACGGCATAACGCAACGTTTCAAGGCCGCCGGATGCGGCCTTGTATTATTAACGCCTTCCCCATTCAGCTCGCGTTGAAACTGCTATTCTTTTGCTAACCCCCCTGACGTTCTGGGCTCTCTTCTGTGAGGTGTTGCTATGAACAGATCGTTATCTGTCATTCCTGTCCTTTCTTTCATTCTTCTGATGCTGTTCTCGGTTTCTGCCAGTGCGACCCAGCAGGCGCAGGAGCGGCGCGTGGCGCGTGATGTCAGGCAGGAAACCCGCGACGCGTCACGGCAGGTGAAGCAGACCTGCGTGGCGAACAATAACCAGAGTAATCACGACTGCCGCCAGGATAAACGTCAGATGAAACAGGCCGGACGGCAAAAAGCGCGGGATATTAAGTATTAATGTGGTAAGGAAAAATATTAGGAATGAGACACGGACAATAAGCGGAAAGCGTCATCGGGGATGTGATTAATACCGGGCAAACGCAGCGCTGCCCGGCTGTATGTATCAGTGCGTCGCCTCACCAATCAGCGCACCCGTGCCCGCACCAACGGCTGCACCTTTCAGCACGCTCTTGCCGGTCACCGCCGCGGCACCTGCGCCCACGGCAGCACCTACCGCACCGCCTTTACGCGCGGCTTTACCTTTGCCGCCGTTTTTGAACATAGCACCCGTGCCTGCGCCAACAACGGCGCCGCCAACGGTCGATTTCAGATCTTTGCCAGTGGCCGCGCCAATCGCCGCGCCTGCTACCGCGCCAGCTGCAGTTTTATCGATGGCCATTCCCGAGGTGGAGAAAATGAGGGCGCTGATAACCAGCGTTGTTTTAATAAGTTTCATAACAGATCCTTTGTGACTGCTGTCGGTTGATACGTCATTTCTCACTCTCTGACGCGAGAAAAACGTCCAGATAGTGCCAGCAATACCGGTTCAACCTTTAAGCTAATCATGCCCTGGTCAAGGATCTCAGCTGCCGGGCGGGGATCCGCCCGGCAGAACATTACGCCTGACGCTTATCTTCCGTATTGGTCTCGAAGTCGCTTGCCGCATGGCGCTCGTGGAGCTGTTCGTTCAGCTCGCCGCTGGTGCGGTTAACGATACGTCCGCGCTTAACGGCATGGCGATTCGCCACGTCTTTCGCCCAGCGCTGGACGTTGGTGTACTTCTCTGCATCCAGGAACTCGGCGGCGTTGTACACGCTGCCCAGCGCCACGCAGCCGAACCACGGCCAGATTGCCATATCCGCGATGGTGTACTCCTCACCCGCCACGTAGCGACCGCGCGCCAGCTGTTTATCCAGCACGTCGAACAGGCGTTTGGCTTCCATGGTAAAGCGGTCAATTGCGTACTCAATTTTTACCGGCGCGTAGTTGTAGAAGTGGCCAAAACCGCCGCCGAGGAACGGCGCCGCGCCCTGCAGCCAGAACAGCCAGTTCAGCGTCTCGGTGCGCCCCGCCGGATCTTTCGGCAGGAAGTGGCCGAATTTCTCTGCCAGGTAGAGCAGGATATTGCCGGATTCAAAGACACGGGTTGGCGGGTTCGTGGAGTGGTCACGCAGCGCCGGTATTTTCGAGTTCGGGTTCACCTCAACGAAGCCGCTGGAGAACTGATCGCCCTCGCCGATGCGGATCAACCACGCGTCGTACTCCGCGCCCGTCACGCCCAGCGCCAGCAGCTCTTCGAGCATGATCGTCACTTTCTGGCCGTTCGGTGTCCCGAGAGAGTAAAGCTGCAGCGGGTGGGAGCCCACGGGCAGATCTTTCTCATGCGTTGCGCCGGAAATCGGACGGTTAATGTTGGCGAACGCGCCGCCGTTGTTCTTTTTCCATTCCCACACTTTGGGTGGCTGATACGTGTTGTCTGACATGTTGGCCTGCCTTTTGAGTGATGTGTTGAGGCAGTGTAGCAGGAGATTTGTGAACCGTTTAACGTTGTGAGCGCAAGCAATTAACCGCTATTCCTTCTGCTGCTTATATATATCAAATCCGGCATAAGCTTAATCGAAAATCGCATTTTCATAATTAATGCGTAAAACGATAAAGCTGAATATGATGCTTCAACATAAATAAAAGATGCAGTCATAAACACTTTATTAGGCAAGGAGTTAGTGAGATGCGCAAGCTTCTGTTATCGGCAGTGGTCGTTTCGCTCGCGTTAGGCCTGGCGGGCTGTGATGATGCGAAAAATAAAGAGACAAATACGGCCGCGGCGTCAAAAAGCGACGCGCCAAAAGAGGGCGGTTCGCTGATTATCGGTATTACCTCCGGCGACCCGTTAGCCGTTAATCCACTCTATGCCAGCGACCGCACAACGTTAACCATCATGCAGGCGTTGTATGCCCCGCTGTACAGCTTTAATAACGGCAAGATCGAGTGGGGCCTGGCGGAAAGCCTCACGCCCTCCGCCGACAACCTGAGCTACACCCTGACGTTAAAACCGAACCTGAAATGGCAGGACGGTCAGCCGCTGACGGCGGACGACGTGGTCTTTACGTTCAACAAGCTGCTCGATGCCAAACAGCACAGCTTCTTCCGCAGCATGTTTACCTGGGGCGATAAGCCGGTACAGGTAAGCAAGGTTGACGACCGCACCGTTAAGTTCACCTTACCGCAGGTTAGCGCGGCCTTTACCGGCACCCTGGTACAGATCTACCCGATCCCGCAGCACGTGTTCGCCGGCGAAGGCGACCTGGAAAAGAGCAGCAAAAACGATGCGCCGGTCGGCTCCGGGCCGTTCAAATTTAAAGAGTACCGCGCCGGACAATATTACGCCCTGACCCGTTTTGACGATTACTGGAACGGCAAAACGAAGCTTGATTCAGTCACCTACCGTTTCGCCAAAGACAGTAACGCCGCCAACCTGGCGCTGCAAAACGGTGAAATCAACCTCAAGATGGTTGACCCGCAGGACGTAAACCGCCTGAAAAATACCGGTAAGTTTGACTTCGTGGTCTATCCGGAAGGCCGTCTGGCCTATATGACGTTCAACCAGAACGTGCCGGTAATGAAGAGCAAAGAATTGCGTCAGGCCATTGCTTACGCCATCAACAAAGACGAGCTGACCCAGACCGCCTTTACCTCGCTGGACTACGCCAAACCGGCGACGTCCTTCCTGACGCCCGATACGCTTTACAAGACGGATGACGTCGAGCAGTACAAATTCGACGTGCAAAAAGCCAAAGAGCTGCTTAAAGCGTCCGGCGCGCCGGACAACCTCAAGCTGCGCCTGGCGTATGTGAATACCAACAAAACCCAGGAGAGCATGGCGCTCTACATTCAGCAGGCGCTGAAGGGCATTGGGGTGAACGTGGAGCTGATGCCGCTGGACTCCAACGCCATGTCCCAGCGCAGCCTCGATATGAACAACACCGCGTGGGAGCTGAACCTGGGCGGCTACATCATGGGCTCAGAGCCGGACGGCTACAAATCGCTGTTCATGAGCAACGAAGCCTATAACTACGCGCACTACAAAAATCCGCAGTTTGATGCCCTGTGGGATAAAGGCGCTGTGGAAACCGACGCCGCAAAACGTGCTGATATCTACAAGCAAATTCAGCAGACCGTGGCGAACGACATGACGTACTACCCAATCGCCTATACCAATGCGACCGTCGCGGTAGACAAGCGTTTCGGCGGTACCCAGGAAGCGGAGCCGAAACCGGTCTATCTGTTCCAGGATCTGTCAAAAATCTATCAGAAATAAGTAATTGCCCCGGCCGTCGGGTCGGGGCCTTGGTAAGGGCACGTCGTGAACACACTTCTCACGCGTCGGCTGCTGCAGCTGCTGCCGATGCTGTTCTTTATTTCGCTGGTGGCGTTTTTGCTGGTCAAACTGGCGCCCGGCGATCCGGTGGCGGCGTACATTACGCCGCGTATGGCTCCGGAAGATATCGAACGTATCCGCCAGAGCCTGGGGCTGGATAAGCCGCTGGTCACGCAGTACGTCCTGTGGCTGAAAAATGTCCTGCAGGGCGATCTCGGCTATTCGCTGATTTACCACCGCCCGGTGCTGGAGATGATCGGCGAACGCATTCCGGCCACGCTGGGGCTGATGGGCGCGTCGCTGCTGCTGGCGATCGTGCTGGCGATCCCGCTGGGCCTGCTGGCGGGGGCATTCAAGCATCGCTGGTTGGATCACCTGCTTAACCTGTTCGCCTATATCGGCATCTCGGTGCCGATTTTCTGGTTCGGCATCTTGCTCATTACGGTCTTTGCCGTGCAGCTTAGCTGGTTCCCCAGCATGGGGATGCGCACCATCGGCATGCAAGATAACGCGCTGGACGTGCTGCGTCACGGCGTACTGCCGTGTATTGCCCTCACGTTCTACAACCTCTCCAGCTATGTGCGCTACATCCGCTCCAACACCATCTCGCAGCTCTCGGCCGACTACGTGCAAACCCAGCTTGCCTACGGCGCCACGCGTTCCAGCATTCTGTTTAGGCACGTGCTGAAAAACGTGCTGCTGCCGGTGATCACCCTGTTTGGGCTGTCGTTCGGTGAGCTGATTGTGGGGGCCTACGTGACGGAAAGCGTCTTCTCCTGGCCGGGGATGGGGCTGCTCGGGATCCAGTCGATCGCCTCGCTGGACTACCCGCTGATCATGGCGATCGTCATGCTCTCGTCGATGATGCTGATCGTCGGTAACCTGATCGCCGATCTGCTTTATCGCTTCGCCGATCCACGCATTCGTACGCTGAGGTAACCCGGATGAGCAGACGCTGGCAGCAGGTTCGTCACCAGCTGCGCCGCAACCGTCCGGCGCAGTTCTCCCTGTTTGTGCTTTTTATTTTCATTGTCGCCGCGCTCTGTGCGGGGTTAAGTCCGTACGATCCGGATCGGATGGCGCTCGGCGCACGCACGTTACCGCCGGATGCCGCACACTGGTTCGGCACCGACGAGTACGGACGCGACTACTTCACCCGCGCGCTTTATGGCGGCCAGATCTCCCTGATGGTCGGTTTTCTCGCCATGCTCTTTTCCACGCTTATCGGCACGGTGGTGGGCACGGTGAGCGGCTATTTTGGCGGCTGGCTGGATAACCTGATGATGCGCGCCGTGGATATCCTGATGGCCATTCCGGCCTTCTTCCTGCTGCTGGTGGTGAATGCTTACCTCAAGCCGGGCGTGGATAACATCATTCTGATCATCAGCCTGCTGACGTGGATGAACATGTCGCGGCTGGTGCGCGCAGAAACCCTGTCGGTGAAAGAGCGCGAGTACGTGCTTTATGCCCGCGCATCGGGGGAAAACCCGCTGCGTATTATCGTGCGCCACATTATTCCCGGCGTGCTGCCGACCATTATCGTGGCCGCCACGCTCAATATCGCCTCGGCCATTCTGATGGAGTCGACGCTCAGCTTCTTAGGGCTGGGTGTGCAGGCGCCGGCGGCGTCGTGGGGAAGCATGCTCAACAACGCCCAGTCTTATATTGGCGAAGCGTCGTGGCTGGCGATGTTCCCCGGCATCCTGATCCTGCTGACGGTGTTCAGCTTTAACGTGCTCGGCGATGTCTTCCGTACCGCCTTTGAGCCGGGAGCGAATCGCGATGAGTAGCTTATTAGCGCTTGATAACCTGCAAACTACTTTCCGCACCCGCGAGGGTGAAGTTCACGCGGTGCGCGGCGTAAGCTTTCAGGTGCAGCCGGGAGAACTTGTCGGCATTGTTGGCGAGTCGGGCTGCGGAAAAAGCGTCACCTGTAAGTCGATTATCCAGCTTCTGGGGAGCAACGGACGGATCACCGGCGGCAGCATTCGCTTCCAGAATGACGATCTGGCGCAGAAAACCCCTGCGCAGATGCGCGCTATTCGCGGCAACGAGATCGCGATGATTTTTCAGGATCCGATGACCGCCCTGAACCCGGTGCTCACTATCGGCAAGCAGATGTCTGAGATCCTGGTGCGAAATAAAAAGCTGTCGAAAAAAGCGGCCAAAGCGGTGGCGATCGCCATGCTGGAACAGGTGGGGATTGCCGAGGCGGAACGGCGATACGACCAGTATCCTCACGAGTTCAGCGGTGGGATGCGCCAGCGGGTGATGATCGCCATTGCGCTCTCCTGCAACCCGAAGCTGCTTATTGCCGATGAGCCGACCACGGCGCTGGACGTCACCATTCAGGCGCAGATCCTGCGTTTGCTGAAAAGCCTGCAGCAGCAGACCCAAACCGCGATTCTGCTGATCACCCACGATCTCGGCGTGGTGGCGCAGGTCTGCAGCCGCGTAGTGGTGATGTACGGCGGGCTGGTGATGGAGGAGGGCAGCGTAGAGGACATCTTTTATCGCCCCGCGCATCCTTACACCCAGGGGCTGCTGGCCTCGCTGCCGCGCCCGGATGAGGTCAATCAGCGTCTATCGCCGATCGAAGGTTCGCCGCCCGGCCTGCTTAACCCGCCGCCGGGCTGCCCGTTCGCCGAACGCTGCCCAAAACGCATGCCCCAGTGTGAACGGCAACCCGCATTTTACACCGCCGGAGAGGGCCATCGCACCGCCTGCTGGCTATGGGCCGATAAGGAGACTCATGCATGAGTGAACAACAGGCACCATTAGTGAGCGTCCGCGATCTGCGCAAGCACTATCAGCTTAATGGCGGTCTGCTGCGTAAAGGCGCGGCCGTGAAGGCGGTTGATGGCGTGAGCTTTGATATCCAGCCCGGCGAGACGTTTGGCCTGGTGGGGGAGTCCGGCTGCGGGAAATCGACGCTCGGACGCGCCATTCTGCGCCTTTTCGATATTACCGCGGGCGAGATCCACTTCGCCGGGCAGGCGATTGCCCACGCCCGCGAAAAAGAACTCAAGCCGCTGCGCAAGCGGATGCAGGCGATTTTTCAGGATCCTTACTCCTCGCTCAACCCAGGCATGACGGTGCGACAGCTGGTGGCCGAGCCGATGCAGATCCACGGCTACAGCCGTGAAGAACAGCGGGAACGGACGGAAACGCTGCTCTACAAAGTGGGGCTGAAGCAGGAACACCTTGATCGGTTCCCGCATGAGTTTAGCGGCGGGCAGCGTCAGCGCATCAGTATTGCCCGCGCGTTGTCCGTGCGTCCCGAATTTGTGCTGTGCGATGAGCCGCTCTCGGCGCTGGACGTTTCGGTGCAGGCGCAGGTGGTGAATATTCTGCAGGATCTACAGCAGGAGCTGGGGCTAACCTATCTGTTTATCGCCCACGATCTCTCCATGGTGCGCCATATCTCCAGCCGCATTGGGGTGATGTATCTCGGTAAGCTGGTGGAGGTGGCCCCGGCGAATGAGCTGTATCAGCGTCCGGCGCACCCTTATACCCGCGCGCTGCTGGCGGCGGTTCCCCAGCCCGACCCGCGGATTCGCAACCTTGAAGACGCGACCCTGCGCGGTGAAATGCCCGGCCCTACGTCCGCGCTGCCGGGCTGTAAGTTTTGCAGCCGATGCCCGCACGCCATGCCGGTTTGCCAGACGCAGGAGCCTGCGATGCAGGAGATCGCGCCAGGGCATTTCGCGGCGTGCTGGCTGTTTAACATGTAGTTAATGCGCCGCGCAGGTGTATGATAAATGTCCCTCTGTCAGGTTAATTACAACGTGCAGACGACGACAACCCATAAAAAATTGCCGCCTGCCTGTTTTAGGTTGGATACATGCGTAAAGGAAAGTTAAGCAGTGATGCGCCATTCGGGACATTGTTAGGCTATGCGCCCGGTGGCGTGGCGATTTACTCTTCAAATTACGGCAGTCTGGACCCGCGAAAATACCCGGAAGACGCGGATTTTCGCAGCTACATCGGCAACGAATACATGGGCCACAAGTGGCAGTGCGTTGAGTTTGCCCGCCGTTTCCTGTTCCTCAACTATGGCTTTGTGTTTACCGACGTCGGTATGGCGTGGGAGATCTTCTCTCTGCGCTTTTTGCGTCAGGTGGTGAACGATAACATTCTGCCCCTTCAGGCCTTTGCCAACGGTTCAAAACGCGCCCCGCGCGCCGGAGCGCTGCTGATCTGGCAAAAGGGCGGCGAGTTTCACGAGACCGGCCACGTGGCGGTGATCACCCAGCTTCTGGACGATAGGGTGCGTATTGCGGAGCAGAACGTGATTCACTCCCCGCTGCCGCTCGGGCAGCAGTGGACGCGCGAGCTGCGCCTGAGCGTGGAGAACGGGTGTTACACCCTCCACGACACCTTCAGCGACACGGAAATTCTCGGCTGGATGATCCAGACCGAGGATACGGAACACAGCATTCCCCAGCCGGAAATCGACGGTGAACTGCTGAAAATCAGCGGCGCGCGGCTGAAATACAAACGTCAGTTCGACGGCAAGTGGCTCAACGAAAATGACGCGCTGCAGCAGGCGTATATCCGCGCCAACGGCCACGTGATCAACAAAGATCCCTGCCAGTACTTCACCATTACCGAAAGCGCCGAACAGGAGCTGATCAAGGCCACCAACGAACTGCATCTGATGTACTTGCACGCCACGGACAAGGTGCTGAAAGACGACAGCCTGCTGGCGCTTTTCGACATCCCGAAAATCCTCTGGCCGCGCCTGCGCCTCTCCTGGCAGTGGCGTCGTCACCATATGATCACCGGTCGTATGGATTTCTGCATGGATGAGCGCGGCATCAAGGTCTACGAGTACAACGCCGACTCCGCCTCCTGCCATACCGAGGGCGGGCTGATTCTCGAAGAGTGGGTGAAAAACGGCTATCGCGGCAACGGGCATAACCCGGCGGAAGGCCTGCTGGAAGAGCTGACCGGCGCCTGGAAGCACAGCCACGCGCGGCCGTTCGTCCACATCATGCAGGACAACGATGTCGAAGAGGACTATCACGCGCTCTTTATTCAGCGTTCGCTGATGCAGGCCGGGTTTGAGACCAAAATCCTCCACGGGCTGGGGGCGCTCAGCTGGGATGCCGCCGGGCAGCTGATTGACGACGAGGGTCGCCACGTCAACTGCGTGTGGAAAACCTGGGCGTGGGAGACGGCGATAGAGCAGATCCGCGAGGTCAGCGAAACCGAATATGCCGCCGTGCCGATCCGCACCGGGCATCCTGAAGGCGAAGTGCGCCTGATTGACGTTCTGCTGCGCCCGGAGGTGCTGGTCTTTGAACCTTTGTGGACCGTTATTCCAGGCAACAAGGCGATTCTTCCGGTGCTGTGGCAACTGTTCCCCAATCACCGTTACCTGCTCGACACCGATTTTGAGGTCAACGATCTGCTGAAGCAGACCGGATACGCCGTTAAGCCGATTGCCGGACGCTGCGGCAGCAATATCGACCTGATCAGCGCCCAGGACGAGCTTCTGGATAAATCCAGCGGCAAGTTTGTCGACCGTAAAAACATCTACCAGCAGCTATGGTGCCTGCCGAAGGTCGACGGGAAGTACATTCAGGTCTGTACCTTTACCGTGGGCGGGAACTACGGTGGGACCTGTCTGCGCGGCGATGACTCGCTGGTGGTGAAGAAAGAGAGCGATATCGAGCCGCTGATCGTGGTTAAAGATAAGTAGTTCTTAGCCGCTTTAAAAAAGCCCCCGCAGGGCATCCTGCGGGGGCTTTTCGTTACTGTTCTTCCTCTTCCTGCCCGTTGATCTTCAGATCGATGATGCGGCCAATCTGGTCATGATAGACCGTCAGCAGGTTGTACTGGCTCATCTCGGAGATGATCTGCGGTGAGACATTAAAGCTGCGGGCCAGCTCCTCCTCCTGCAAATAACCCGGCTGACGCCGCCTGACGTGGGCGCGGCGGCGATTGTACTGATACCACAAAATCAGCAGCCAGCCGTTGAGCGCGGCGAACAGCAGGTAGAGCAACACCGTATTAAAGGACGCAATAATCACGCCCCAGCTTTGGTCGCTCTCCTCTGTTAGCTGCATCCAGAGCCGGGCATACAGGAAAAACAAAAAGCCTCCCCACGCCACCAGCGTTAACGCGGCATCGAAAAGACGTGGCAACAGCCGATGTTCGGTCAGAATTAAGGTATTTTCGTTCATTGAAGGCTTCCTTTTCCCCGGTCCGGACTGATCCAGCGCGCGCGGGCGCGCTGGCGTTTAAGCATGACTTTTGGAAAGGCGACGAGGGTGGTGAACAGGCCGATCATCCAGTACACCATCGGGAACCAGATCACCCAGAAAAGCGAGCTGGCCACCTTACGTTCATAGCGCCGCTCGATGAACAGGCTGACCAGGAACTGCAGGAGGCACATCACGCCCAGCAGTAGCCCGGTAAACTCCGGTGGAAAGAGGCTCTCCACTGTCAGCCTGGCAGGAACAGGGGCGATATGGCTGAGAATAAATAACAGCACCGTCATGGCGTACGCGAAGGCCCACAGCGTTGACAGGGCGTACTCGATAAAAAGGGGCCACATGCGGTGATGCTCCCAGCGCACAATCCTGCGAAGGTTGACCAGAAACACCTCCGCGCCGCCCTGAGCCCAGCGCAAACGCTGTTTCCACAGGCCCTTGAGCGTCTCCGGCATCAGGATCCAGCACAGCGCCCGCGGCTCGAAAAAGATATCCCAGTGGCGCAGCTGGAGCTTCCAGCTGATGTCGATGTCTTCGGTGATCATGTCCGGGCTCCAGTACCCGACGTCCGCCAGCGCCTGTCGGCGAAAGGCGGCGATGACGCCCGAGACGGTAAAGACCCGGCCATAGATCCGCTGCGTCCGCTTGATGAGCCCGATAATCGATGAGAACTCGCCCACCTGAATGCGGCCGATCAGCGTGGAGCGCGTGCGAATACGCGGGTTCCCGGTGACCGCCCCGACGTGGGGATACTGAATCAGCGGTGCCACCAGATACGCTGCCGTATCGCGATCGAGCAGGGCGTCACCGTCAATGCAGACCAGCAGATCGCCCCGGGCCGCCGCCGCGCCGGCTTTGAGCGCCAGCGCTTTCCCCTGATTTTCCGCGAGATTAATCACCCGCAGGCGCGGCTGTTCCAGCGCCAGCGCCTGCAGCACCTGCGCCGTGTTGTCAGACGAGCCGTCGTTGATGGCGATAACTTCTATATTTTCATACCGCTGATCCAGCGCGGCGCAGATGGTCTCCCGGGCATTTCGTCCCTCGTTAAAGCAGGGGATCAGAATGGAGATGAGCGGCTCACCGGCGAGCGTCGGGGCGGGCGTGTCTTTATCCCACGACCAGTGGCGTTCAAGCTGAAACCAGAAATAGAGCCCGCCGGTTATCCAGAGCACGGACATGAACAGCGGCCAGAAGAACACAAAATCCAGAATCAGCTCGCCGGTAAAGAGGGCGGCCACGCCTAACGGCAACCCGAATACCAGACATAAAATAGAAAAGGCGATAATGCGATCAGTCATTGTCAGGGTACCAGTACGAAGAAAATACAGGCCTGATGCGTGAGATATCAGGTTGGTTGTTGATGAAATCATCGGGGTAGTAACCGTAGTTTTTGACGCCGTTCAGCTGGAGCACGCGCATCCACTGCGCAAGCTGGCTATCAGAAACGGCGCGCTGCGGTTTCTTATCCCAGTCCCTGGCCTGCAGTTCAAAAATGGTTTTATCGATCGCGCCGGGACGTGTGGCGACCGCTTTAACCAGACGCGTCAGCCAGGCATCGCTCTCGTCAGCCGAAATGGACTCCATCAGCGGCATGGCCATCGGCACCGTCCAGTCATACTCCGCCAGAAAATCGTCAAGATTCTGCGCGAACCACGCTTCGCTTTCCGGCTGAAGAATGGGTAAGGCGAACATGTTGCGCGCGGTTTTTATCTGCGGGCCACGGATATGCTTCACCGCCAGGCTCAGGGCATGGGTAAACCCAATCAGCAGCTGGCTTTTCTGACGTGTTGTGCTCTGAGCGCCATCGTCCACGTCCGTCAGCACCGCATCGTCATGGAACAAAATCCCGTTGAAGCTGGCATAGCGGGCCAGATCTTCGTAGATGTCCGTTATCTGCTGGCGCACCTGCGGGTCCCACGGGGAGAGCCGGATATAGGGCTCGGTGGCTTCGCGCAGCTGGCCGGTTTGATGATCCCGGCGCTGCACGCGCGGCAGGGCAGGATCGAGATCGAACGAGAGCACCGGCATCCACGCGAAGACTTTCACCCCCGCGCGGGTTTGCAGCTGCCAGGAGACAAAATTAAAGAGATCGGCCCGGACCGGCAGACGACGGTTGGGGAAATAGAGCGCCTTGATCCTGCCGTCGCCCTGCGGGTCGGCAAACGCCTGCAGAAAAACATGGCTGATTTTCATGTCGTAGACCCGCTGGATCAGCTTGTTGATGTTTTGGGTCTGCTGGGCCGGATCGGGATCGTAAACGTAGTCGAGATCGACGTGCATGACGCGAACGGGATCGTGCTCCTGAACCTGGCTTACCGTACTGGCAAACGCCTTGAGCGAGGGGTTTCCTGAGATCAGCAGACGAGGGATGTTCCCCAGCTCCTGCACGTTCCCCAGCCCGTCCTCAAGGGTAAAGGCCAGCTGATAACCCTGCTGTCTGGCGATCGCGAGCGACGTGCCGTTGGCGGCGCCGTAGGGCCAGACCCAGGCGCGCGGTGCCTTGCCCGTTACCTGCGTGATTTTTTCAGTCACTTTACGAACGTCATCTCCGATCCGCTGGTTGAACTGCCGATCGGTTTCATAGCGGCCCGTGGCTTTATCATAAAAGCGGTTGGCGATGGCAGGTTCGCGGCTGCCCTGCGGGTTGGCCGGAATGCCGTAATGCGAGGCCCAGGTGTGCGATCCGATCTCAATCAGCGGGGACCGGCTGAGCTCGCGCACCATGTCCCACGTCGCGAAGCGATCGCGGGGCGTCATCAAACCGCCGAAGTTAACTTTTTGATTTTCCGGCGTATCCACCCAGCTGCCCACCGGCGCCCAGAGCGCAGGGACGTTCCACGCCTGAAGCAGCGGCCAGACGCGGGTGTAAAAGCTGCTGTAGCCGTCGTCAAAGCTGAGCAGAACGGCTTTCGGCGGCAGCGTTTTTTTCCCGTTATGGGCATCCAGAATGTCCTGCACGCTGATGATGTGATAACCGTTGTGCAGCAGCCAGCTTATCTGCTCGTTTAGTGCGCTGGTACGCACGGAGAGGTAGCGCTGATCGGCGGCATCGTCTTCTACATCGTGGTAGGCCAGCACCAGAAACTGGTTCTGCGGCCAGGGTTTGCTCGCCTCCAGCTGTGGCCGCGCTTTGGGCGCAATAAATGAAAATGCATGCGCGCAGACGCTCGCGCTGAGGCAGAGCCAGCCGAGAAGTATCAGGCTCGCGGAAAAACGTGTGTTAAGCATAATCATCCTTAAAAGCGTAAAGTCGCGTCTAACGTGACGGAGAGGTTGCTCTCGCGTTTGCCGTCGTAAGGGCGTTTATCCCAGTTCAGCATCACGCCGGTATCAATAACGTTGTTCCACTGAACGCGCTGTCCGTAACCCAGCAGGGCGATGGCGCCAGCGGACTGATTTTTCTGCCAGTAGCTGCCGCCTCCCGCCACGAACTGCTGGCTCCAGAGGGTGTCGTAATGGCGGTACATCTCATGGTCAACGGCCAGGGCCGCCGTCACGGAGAGATCCCGCGCCGGGTTGTAGTAGAGCGTGTCCCGCAGGCTATTTTTACTGGCGGCGATCCCCGGTTCGAGATCCAGCGTCAGTGACGGGGTCTGCCAGAGACGCTCCTTGCCCGTGAGGGTGTATTCCTGGCGGCGGTTATGATCCGAGAAGCGGCTGAGGGCGGCGCTGAACTGGTACTCACGACGCTCGTTTTGATACCAGCGCACGCCGCCTTCCCCCCGGTTGGCGTTGATCCCGTTGCGTAACGCCCGCAGGGGCGTGGTGCGCGACAGGCGTTCAAGGCTGCCGCTGACCTGCCAGTTATCTGTCAGAACGTACGTAGTTGAGAGTCGAGCGCCCGGCTTGTTTGCCCCGTGATAGCGGTTGCTGGAGAGTTCGGCTTCGAGCTGGAGGTTGCGTGGCCGCCATTCGACGCCGCCCAACAGGTGACGGCTGGAGCCTTTGCCTTCATCGAAATTACCTTCGGCATAGCGGGTGCCGGCAAACAGCCGCCAGCTATCCGCCACGGGTGGGCCATAGAGCGTGGCGTCCCAGTTGAGGTCGTGCGTCCCGCTGACGGGGTTATCGGAGTGCAAACCCTTGCTCGCGTTGAGGCGCAGCTCGGACATATGGTGGACGGTGCGGAGCCTGTCCAGACGCCTTGCGCTGCGATCGCGCGGCGCGCGGGCGATAACGTCGTCAGCCAGTAAATCCATCTGCCGCCATTCCTGCAGATCCATGGCGACGTAAGCCTGCTGCTGCTCAAGCTCCAGATTCGAGGGCTCCAGCGCCTCCGCCATTTTCAGCGTTTGCTCGGCCGCGCGCGGCAGGCCTCGCGTCTGAAGCAGCGTGGCGTAGTCAATCTGCAATCCCTGATTGCCCGGCGCGGTTGTCGCCAGACGTCGCGCCAGCTTTTCGGCTTCCGGCAGGGCATTCGTCGCCAGCAAATAGTTAAAACGGAGCGACTGGCCGGCAAGCCACCGATCGTTCGGCTGAGGGGTAGGGGAGCCGAAATCGTAACGGGTCCAGGGGACGTAGCGGGTCTGGCGCTCAACGTACTGGCGGGCGGCCTGATACTCTCCCGTATCCAGCCAGGCGTAGAAAAGCGCGTGTTCCTCGTCCTGCGGATCGGAAGCGTATTGCGGATAGCGCTGCAGAAGCGCGAAGGCGGCAGCGGTATTTTTCTCCTGGAGGTAGGACGAGATCACCCAGCCGATTGCCCAGCCCGGCACCGGATGCCGGGCTGCCGTCAGATCCTGATATGCACTGATGACCCGCCGGTAATCAGCATGGGCATACAGCGCGCCGAGTCGGTCGATACGCGCAAGGATAATGTCTTCCGCCGCCTGCGGCTCGCTTTGCCAGCGAGACAGCAGCGCGTCGTAACGATTCAGCGCAGATTGCGCAAGCTGCAGGCGCTCTTTTTCTGTTCTGCCAGGCACATCTGCAAGGCGAACGCTTTCGGCTGCGGCATTCAGCTCTAGACGACGACGCTCCGCTGGGGACAGCGCCACCTTTTTTGAAAGCTGGAGAGCGGGAGTATTGACCCGGTTATCCGTTAGCGCGTCGATCAGCTCGCGAAGAAGCGCGTGATTTTCTGGCGCGATATTCAGCGCGCGCGTGTCTGCTAAAAGCCGATCCCAGCTTTTTCCCTGGCGTAACCAGACATACCCCAGCGTCTGAAGATGCGCCTGAGAGGGATCCTCCGCCACCAGCTGTCGGGCTTCCTTGAGGGCAAGCGTATCTTTACGGGCATCGGCCAGGGTTTTGATATAGCCGATACGATAATCGTCGTTATCCGGCGCAAGGCTCAGCGCTTCTTTCCAGAGCGCCAGAGCTGGCTGCCACGCTTTCTGATTTCTCCTGGCCTGTGCGACAGCCGCAACGCCACGGGCGGGCAGCGGCATATAAATGCTGTAGCGCTGCCAGACCTGAATAACCTCGTCATCATGACCTGCCCAGGCCGCCACCTGTAACCAGTCCGCAACGTGTTCAGGCGTCAGGGCATGCTGCTGCTGATAACGCTGAAGATAATCGAGAAACGACGTGTAATTACCGTTACGCGCCTGTTGAATCTGTTGCTCATAAACGGATTCCGAACCCTGAACCAGAACAGGAAAGAGTAATAACAGAAACAATAATGTTGGGGTGCGATAAAAGAATAATGTACTTAAGCGAAGCGATCTTTCCATATCTATTTGCCATTTGTTTATCATGAATCCATTGCATAACACGGCCGCCTTTTAACTCTGCGTTAAAGGCCATAAATGGGAACATTAAATCTGAATGCAGTAACGTTATAGGGTACTTACTTAAAGGTAATTATGAAACCTCATCTCAGTGGTCTTGATGGGAGGTAATGTACACCTGATATGTTGCCGGATAAATATGCTGAAAAGCTGCTGTGTAGTTTTGAGATAATTCTGTAATGAGCAGTTTCTTGTGTTTATTTTGAATTGAGTCATTAATTGTAATGCATTGAAATATAGTGGTTTTATTTTTATTGTGACAGTTTTGTATATATTTTAAATGACGCATATTTGCCTCAATTAAAGTACTTTCTGGTGCATGTTTGGGAAGTTTCATGACAAAAATTCTTAATGTTTAGAGAAGTGACTTTTCTGGGGTTGTTTTTTATTTATAATTAAAGGCAGACATTGAATGATAGTCTACAGGAAGTCTTACTCATCAATGTGTGTATTGAGGGATGTCCAAAGCCAGAATACATTTATCGTTAATATAACAGCGCTATAAAACGAAGGCGGTCTTCTTTTCGCAGGATCGTTCTTGCTTTAATCTAAAAGGGATGGTTAGTGGCAACTTCAATAGTGTTAGTGACTCAGGATCGCTACCTTGTCAGGGGCATGCGGATATTTTTTCCGGATATTATCCTGCTCGATTCGATTGACAGAAACATATTTGATAACGGTGCAGATGAATATTCTGTATTGATTGATAGTCGTGCGCCGCTTCGTTTATATGATTACCTGATACGCCATCCGGCCAGAACGAGAAAAACGATTTGCTGCGTTATGCTTGATATGCGCCATCGCGAGGAGAATCTGCTCAGTATGAAGCTGTTTATGAATACGTCGCTGACGGAGCCGGACATGGCCTCGCTGTTTAATCTGGTGCTCAATATGAAGGGCAGGCGCCTGACCACGAAGTGGCTGCTGAATTTACGGCTGAGCACGCATGAAACGATCATGTTGCGGTTGCTGAGGGCAGGCATGTCAATGGAGGAGATTGCAGGCGAACTGAATACGTCAGTGAAAAGTCTCTACCGCAAACGTACGGCGCTCTCGGAACGCCTGGGGGCGGAGAACTTCAATGAGGCGTGTCTGTTTATCTTCAAAAATAAACTGCTGGGCACAGGTGGGAACGATCCCTAAAGTTGTCAGGAATTCAAAAGCAAAAAACCGCCACGAGGGCGGGTTCGTTAATAAGGTGCGTGGTAACGCACTTTTCTCGATGCCGGCGGATGTAAGGTGGCAGAAAATGAGCGGGTGGCGGTTGGATTTTGGGGGAGAGGAAACGCGTATTATAATGAAAAACGAAAAGTATCTTCTGCTCTTTAACCCCGTTTATGAAATGCCAGAGGCTAAGCCAAGTGTTTTATCCTGAGCGGGTGATACCAGAAGGAGACTCCTGGAAGTGATTGAAAAATTTAAAAGGACGTTAGAAATGAATAAATATCTGTCTGGTCTGTGTGTTGTTTCTTTTTTTTATTTTTCTTCAATATGTTACGCGCACTCTACGGGGCAAAATAAAGTTCAGGTTAGTATCGAACCCAGCAACTTTAATAGTGGATATATCCCGGTAATTTATGGTGCAGATGAAATCGAGCCTTCTAATTTCAGGGGGGAGGATCTAAAGGAGATGCAGGATAGCCTGAGGAAGATGAAGTCCGACAACCGCAAAGTCGATGAGCTAACTCAGAAGATTTTACAGCTTGAGAGAAAGAATTCTGAGCAGGAGAGTAAGATCGAGCGATTGCAAAGAAGCCTTGATGACATGAAGCGGAGCAACGACAACCTTTCAAATCAGGTCAGCAATTTATCCGGCAAAATTAAGTGATAAAAAAGAGCCACCGCCTGTATTAACTTACCGGACTATTATCGTAAGCGTGCCTGCATTAAAGCCACGCTTATCAGCGCCCAGAAATCGGCCGTAGCCATATAGCAAAAACCCGCCTTTTGGGCGGGTTCTTTAAATAGTGGTGCCCGGACTCGGAATCGAACCAAGGACACGGGGATTTTCAATCCCCTGCTCTACCGACTGAGCTATCCGGGCAACGGGGCGCATTAAACCCGATCTGCCCGGTGGCGTCAACGAAAAATGTTGTTTTCGTTACAGACTGCGCAATCTCTCACCATTTCGCCGCATCCTTAAGCGAAAAAGTGCGTCCAGAGCGCGGAGAGCGGCATGGCGAGCAGCAGTGCGGGCAGCATATTCACCACGGCAAACATCTTGATCCCACAGATGCGCAGCCCGGTAGCCAGCAGCAGCAGGCCGCCGACGGCGGTAAAGTCTGCCATCATTGCGGGCGTGGTTAGCGGGAGAATTAGCGTGGCGCAGGTAGCCAGTGCCAGCTGGATAAGCAGCATCGGGACGCAAATCGCCGCCACGGCAATGCCGAGCGTGGTGGCAAAAATAGTGGCGGTGAAGAAATCAAGAAACGCTTTTGCAATCAAAATGCTCGGGTCGCCCGTCATCCCTTCCTGCATCGAACCGAAAATCCCGGTGCCGCTGGCGCAAAACAGAATAATGATGGCGACATAGTTCTGAATAAACGTCTCGTGCGTGCCGTGTTTCGCCTTGCCCGGTCGGGCAATCAGGTTTTTGGCTTTACTCACCGCGCTGTTAATGCCTTTTTCCAGATAGCAAAATTCGCCAATCAGCGCGCCGAGCAGGGTGGCCAACACCATCACCGGCAGGTTGGCGCATTTGATCACCAGAAGAATACCAATCCCTAACGATGCCAGGCCGAATATTGAGGGCATGGAGGTGCGAATCCGCTCCGGCAGCCGCTGGCTCAGCACGGCGCCGAGTACGCCGCCCAGCAATACGGCTCCTGCGTTAATAAATGGCCCGATAACCAAAGTTAACTCCTGTTATTTAATCATTGATATTGCATTATTATGGCACGGCAGGGCTTCGCGGGCCTTAGCTTTGGCTGATTTCGTGCATACTGATTCCTTCTTGCACCTCAAAATAAAAGGTGACATTATTGCGCGAATTTTCTCCTCCCTGTCTCACCGTCCGGTGAGGGTAACTGCGCCTATGAAAACCATGAAAATTGCCGTCAGCCGCGAGCTGCTCTCCACTGTGTCTACGCACCGCGAAAAGGTGACGCTGGACAGCACTGATTTTACCGATGTGGCGGCCGTCGTCATCACAACGGCTGAAAGCCGCAGCGGTATCCTTGCACTGCTGAAACGCACGGGCTTTCAGCTGCCGGTGTTTATTTTTTCTCCAGAGCCAATGGAGGTGCCCGACGGCGCCACCGCGGTCATCTCGGGCAAAGCTCAGGAGTTTCTGGAACTGGAGAGCGCTGCCAGCCGTTATGAAGAGAATCTGCTGCCGCCTTTTTTCGACACCCTGAGCCAGTATGTGGAGATGGGCAACAGCACTTTCGCCTGTCCGGGCCACCAGCACGGGGCCTTTTTCAAAAAGCACCCGGCAGGGCGACAGTTCTATGATTTCTTCGGTGAGAACGTGTTTCGCGCCGACATGTGCAACGCCGACGTGAAGCTGGGCGATCTGCTGATCCACGAAGGCTCCGCTAAGCACGCGCAAAAGTTCGCGGCGAAAGTGTTTAACGCGGATAAAACCTACTTCGTGCTGAACGGCACGTCAGCGGCCAACAAGGTAGTGACCAACGCGCTGCTGACCCGCGGCGACCTGGTGCTGTTCGACCGCAATAACCATAAGTCTAACCACCACGGGGCGCTGATCCAGGCGGGTGCGACGCCGGTTTACCTTGAGGCCGCGCGTAATCCGTTTGGCTTTATTGGCGGAATTGACGACCACTGCTTTGACGATGCGTATCTGCGGGATCTTATCCGCGAGGCGGCACCGGAGAAGGCCGATGAGGCACGTCCGTTCCGCCTGGCGATCATTCAGCTTGGCACCTACGACGGGACGATCTACAACGCCCGTCAGGTGATCGATAAGATCGGCCATCTGTGCGACTACATTCTCTTTGACTCCGCCTGGGTGGGCTACGAGCAGTTTATTCCGATGATGGCGGAAACGTCCCCGCTGTTGCTGGAGCTGAACGAGAACGATCCGGGGATTTTCGTGACCCAGTCGGTGCACAAACAGCAGGCCGGGTTCTCGCAAACCTCGCAGATCCATAAAAAGGATAACCACATTCGCGGTCAGGCGCGTTTTTGCCCTCACAAGCGGCTGAACAACGCGTTTATGCTGCATGCCTCCACCAGCCCGTTTTATCCGCTGTTCGCAGCGCTGGATGTGAATGCCAAGATCCACGAAGGGGAAAGCGGACGCAGGCTGTGGGCGGAGTGCGTCGAGCTGGGGATTGAAGCGCGCAAGGCAATCATTGCCAACTGTCATATGATCAAACCGTTTATCCCACCGGTGGTAGCGGGGCGGCCGTGGCAGGATCATCCGACGCACGCCATTGCCAGCGAGCTGCGCTTCTTCAGCTTCGAGCCGGGGGCCAAATGGCACGGCTTTGAGGGCTATGCAAGCGAGCAGTACTTTGTCGACCCGTGCAAGCTCCTGCTGACCACGCCGGGCATCGATGCCGAAACCGGCGAGTACACGGATTTCGGGATCCCGGCGACGATTCTGGCGCACTACCTGCGCGAAAACGGCATCGTGCCGGAGAAATGCGACCTTAACTCGATCCTGTTCCTGCTGACCCCTGCCGAAAGCAGCGAGAAGCTGGCACAGCTTGTGGCGATGCTGGGCCAGTTTGAACAGCATATTGAAGACGACACGCCGCTGGCGGACGTGCTGCCGACGATTTTTCAGAAATACCCGGTGCGCTACCGGGATTACACCCTTCGCCAGCTGTGTCAGGAGATGCACGATCTCTACGTCAGCTTCGACGTGAAGGATTTGCAGAAGGCGATGTTCCGCAAGGAGAGCCTGCCTGAGGTGGTGATGAACCCGCAGGATGCGAACCGGGCCTATATTCGAGGCGACGTGGAGCTGGTTCGCATACGGGATGCCGAAGGGCGAATTGCTGCCGAAGGGGCGCTGCCCTATCCGCCAGGCGTGCTGTGCGTGGTGCCGGGTGAAGTCTGGGGCGGGGCGGTACAGCGTTACTTCCTGGCGCTGGAGGAGGGCATCAACCTACTGCCGGGCTTCTCGCCGGAACTGCAGGGCGTTTACAGCGAGAAGGATGCCGACGGGATTAAGCGGCTGTATGGGTATGTGCTGAGATAGTGCGGGCTGCTGCCCTCACCCTAACCCTCTCCCCCAGGGAGAGGGAACGTCTCATCAAACCGCACTACGCTTGTACATTCTCCTCGGATGCCCAATCTTACCGTACAGCATCTCCACCGTCAGAAAACCCGCCTCGACGCAGTGTTCCAGATAGCGACGGGTGGTGGTTTTACTCAACCCCGTCTCGCTCACCACCTCATCCACGGTAAAGCAGTGCGTTGCCTTGTCGTTAAACAGCGACTGCACCCGCGCCAGCGTATTTTCCTCAATGCCTTTGCTGCCGTTGTCCAGGCGGTAGTTTTTCGCCTGCAGCTGATACAGCGAATCGACGTTTTGCTGGTCGACAATCTTCCAGACCCGCTGCTGTTCGGCAAACTGTACAAACCGCTCCAGCGACTGGCTGAGCCGCTTCCAGGAGACGGGTTTGAGGATGTAGTCGAACGCGCCGTTGCGGATGGCCTGGCTGCAGGTGTCCATATCGCTGGCGGCAGTAATAAAAATCACCGAGCAGTTGGCGCGGGCCAGCATGGGGTTATTGATAAGCGAGATCCCTTTGCCGTCCGGCAGGTAGTTATCCAGCAGCACCAGCTGCGGCTGTTTATTTGCAAGCTCTGCCTGGGCCGCAGCCAGCGACGAGGCAATGCCCACCAGCCTCAGACGCGGATGTTTGCCTATCAGCTCCGCGTGCAGTTGCGCCAGTTCGTTCTCGTCTTCAACAATCAGTACGTCGATAAGTTCATGTTGCATAGTCGGTGTCTTCCAGTTGCCGGGCGGTTCCCGTGGCCGGGATAAACAGGGAGAAAATGGCGCCGCGCGGGGTATTATCGGCAACTTCTATTGCGCCGCCAGCCTGTGTGACATAGCTTTCGATCAGATACAGACCAATCCCATGATCGCCGCGCGTCTTGGTGGTGATGCCGCGTTCAAAGATCCGCTCACGGATCTCCGGTGTAATGCCAACGCCCTGGTCGGCGACTTCAATAATCAGCTCCTGTTCGCTGAGCTTTATCAGCACCTCCACCGGCGCGTGGGGAAGCGGCGACCGCTGCGTCGCTTCGATGGCGTTATCCAGCAGGTTGCCAATAATTGAAATCAGTTCCTGCTCCCCGAGGGGGAGGAATGATTTATCCAGCCGACAGGCCGGATCGAAGCACAATTCAACGCCTTTCTCCCGCGCGCGGGCGGCTTTCCCCAGCAGCAGACCGCACAGGGTCGGTGAGCTGAAGCGTGAAGATATAAAGTCCAGCAGCTCCTGGGCGTGTTCAGACTGCGCCTGAATGTAGCCAATCGCCTCCTCATAGCGGCCCATATGCAGCAGACCGGAGAGGGTGGTCATCCGGTTTAACTGCTCGTGGCGCATAATGCGGAGGTTATCGACATAGCGTTTGACCTGGCTGAGCTGGGCGCTCAGCGAGTCGATCTCGTTGCGATCGCGGAAGGTGATCACCCAGCCCTGCAGCGACCCCTCAAGCATGATGTGTACCCGGCTGGCAATCACCGTGAGATCGTTAAAACGGCAAATCTCGTCATGGGTATCTTTCGCCAGCATCGTCTGCGTGTCGAAAAACGGGACCGGATCGATCACCTGGCTTATCAGCTGTCCGCGCAGTTCACGGGCCGGCTGGCTCAGGCCCAGCAGCTTGCGCGCCGCCTGGTTGATGACTTCAATCCGCCTTTGATCGTCAATGGCAATCACCCCTTCATAAATAGACTCCATCATGGCCTTCTGCTGACGCACCAGCAGGCCGATCTCGCGCGGCTCAAGGGAGAAGATCTGCTTCTTAATACTGCGGGTAAAGAACCAGGAGAAGATAAAGAGAGCAATCAGCAGCAGCACGGCGGCAATCAGAATGTTGACCACCTTACTGACGGTAATAGTGTCCAGGTAGCTGGTGAGATAGCCGACCGAAACGATGCCGACCACCTGTCCTGCAGCGTTGAAGATGGGGGCTTTACTGCGCAGCGAAATGCCCAGCCCGCCTTTGCGGATGGTGGTGATGCTTTTACCCTGCAATACGGCTTCGTTGTCACCGCCTACCAGCGTGGTGCCCACTCTGTCGGCAAAGACGGAGTGAAAAAGATGCTGGCCTTTATTATCACCAATCACAATAAAGCTGGCGTCGCTATGCGCAGAAATCTTCTGCATAAAATCATGGATGGCGTTGATATTCTTTTGTTCAACTTCATTACGCAATGTCGGAATAAGCGCAATCTCTTCAGCCTGTATTTTGGCTCGCGTACTCATTTCCTGATAAAGCTGTTTCCCTACGTCGGCATAATAATATCCGCCCAGTAACGCAAAAAGCACTGAGAAAAAGGCAACCAGCGAAATAAACAGCTTGATCTGGAAAGAGACTTTCATAACTATCACGCAAGGTAGCGACAAAGATCGCCAATATATCATCTTTTTTTGCGCGTACGCCCGCTTTGCCGAAAACTTGTGATCCCTTGCACAGCGGGCGCTGTAAAAGCGTTATCCAAAAGGCTAACGTGCTTTGGGCTGCATCAACAAATGTTATTTGTTTGTTCAATTTAGAAAAGAAACCATAAAAACCACGGCAATAAATAAGGTATAAATCACATTAAATAAAAGAAAC
The DNA here is from genome assembly GCF_058354585.1 of Enterobacter sp. Taxon_8. Lineage (NCBI taxonomy): Bacteria > Pseudomonadati > Pseudomonadota > Gammaproteobacteria > Enterobacterales > Enterobacteriaceae > Enterobacter > Enterobacter sp. Taxon_8. The sequence continues at coordinate 729,220 of NZ_CM177989.1, forward strand.
CATTAAAACCATAGCTGCCATTAAAACTTCGCTTTTAATATGCCATCCCTCACATAAAGTAAGCCTTTGTGACTCTAAGCTGAACGCACAAAATAACCAAGGGGCTTATTATGAGCACAACTGACGATTCTTTCTCTGTTACCCACGACCCGATTGAAATTCAGCGACCTTCGCTCAAAGAGCGCTGGTGGCATATTATGGATACCTGGAAAATCGGGATTATTCCTCTGCCGCTGTTCGTTCTGGCGGGCGTGCTGATTGCCATTGATTGCCTGGGCGGAAAACTGCCGAGCGATATCGTGGTCATGGTGGCCACGCTGGCCTTCTTCGGCTTTGCCTGCGGCGAGTTTGGCAAACGCCTGCCGATTGTCGGCAAGCTCGGCGCGGCGGCGATTTGCGCCACCTTTATCCCTTCCGCGCTGGTCTATTACGGCCTGCTGCCGGACGTGGTGGTCGAGTCCACCACCAAGTTCTACAAATCCACCAACATCCTCTATCTCTACATCTGCTGCATTATCGTCGGCAGCATCATGAGCATGAACCGCACGGTGCTGATCCAGGGCTTCTTGCGCATTTTCTTCCCGATGCTGTGCGGCGAAATCGTCGGCATGCTGGTAGGGATGGGCGTCGGCCTGGCGCTGGGTCTTGAGCCATTCCAGATCTTCTTCTTTATCATTCTGCCGATTATGGCGGGCGGCGTGGGCGAAGGGGCAATCCCGCTTTCCATCGGCTATGCCACCCTGCTGCATATGGACCAGGGCGTGGCGCTCGGTCGCGTGCTGCCGATGGTCATGCTCGGCGGTCTGACGGCGATCATCATCTCCGGCTGCCTGAACCAGCTGGGCAAGCGTTATCCACACCTGACCGGTGAAGGCCAGCTGATGCCTAACCGCGCCAATGCCGATGCCACCGTCTCTCAGCCTGCATTCTCCGGCAAGGCGGACGTGACCACTATCGCCTCCGGCGCGCTGCTGGCGGTGCTGCTCTACATGCTGGGCATGCTCGGCCACAAGCTGATTGGCCTGCCTGCTCCGGTCGGCATGCTGTTTATGGCGGTTCTGGTGAAGCTCTGTAACGGTGCCTCTCCGCGCCTGCTGGAAGGCTCTCAGGTGGTGTACAAATTCTTCCAGACCTCTGTGACCTATCCGATTCTCTTTGCCGTTGGCGTGGCTATCACCCCGTGGCATGAACTGGTGGCCGCCTTCACGCTGACCAACCTGCTGGTGATTATCAGCACCGTCTCCGCGCTCGTGGCGACCGGGTTCTTCGTCGGCAAAAAGATTGGTATGCACCCGATTGATGTCGCCATCGTCTCCTGCTGCCAGAGCGGTCAGGGCGGTACCGGCGACGTGGCGATCCTGACCGCAGGCAACCGCATGAGCCTGATGCCATTCGCCCAGATTGCTACCCGTATCGGCGGGGCGATTAACGTCTCTGTCTCACTGCTGATTCTGGGCAACTTCCTCGTTTAAGTTTTCAGGAAAGAACAATGAAACTCGCAAGCTTTTTATACCAGGGAAAACGCAGCTACGGCATCGTCCAGGCCGACGGCGTGATTGATTTAGGCCGCCGTCTTGGCGACCGCTACAGCGATCTTAAAGCGCTGCTGCAGGGTAACGGGCTGGCACAGGCCACCCGCTACCTGAACGATGCCGTGGACGTGCCGATGAGCGCCATCACCTTCTTACCGGTGATTGAGCAGCCGGAAAAAATCCTCTGCGTGGGCATGAACTACGCCGACAAGCGCAAGGAGTTTGACCAGCACAACCCGGCCCCAACGCTGTTTGTCCGCTTCCCGGATTCACAGACCGGCCACAACGAACCGGTGCTGAAGCCGCGCCACTCCAGCGAATTCGACTACGAAGGCGAGCTGGCGGTGATCATCGGTAAAGGTGGGGAAAACATCAGCCGTGACGACGCCCTGCGTCACGTGGCGGGCTACAGCTGCTACATGGACGGCTCCGCCCGCGACTGGCAGCACACCTGGTTTACCGCCGGTAAAAACTGGCGCAAAACCGGCGCGTTTGGCCCGTGGATGGCGACGGCAGATGAGATCCCCGATCCGCACAGGCTTGCAATCCGCACCTGGCTGAACGGCCGCATGGTGCAGGAAGACAACACCAGCAGCATGATCCACAAGGTTGCGGAGCTGATCGAGTACATCAGCACCTTCACCCGCTTAAGTCCCGGCGATGTGATCATCACCGGATCCCCGGGCGGGGTGGGTAAAAAGCGCAATCCGCCGCTGTTTATGAAAGAGGGCGATCGCATTGAGGTGGAGATCGAGCATATCGGTCATCTGAGCAACGTAATCGTGGAAGCGCCAGCCGTCGGGCTTGCGGCAGCACATTAAGTAAGGCGGCAGCATGCACTCGCAACCCATCGATTTTCGCCACACCCTCGTGGCGAAACACCCGGAACGCTTAAGCCAGATCCGCTACCTGCTGGCAGACAGCGGCCTTGGCCTGGACAACGACATCACGCTGTTCGTCGAAGCCTGGTCCGGCTCGCAGCTGGTGGGTTGCGCAGGGCTTGCTGCCAACGTCATCAAATGCGTGGCGGTTAACGAGCAGCTTCGCGGCGAGAACCTCAGCGCGCGGCTGCTGGCAGAGGTGGAAAATGCGGCGCTGGAGTGCGGCCATTTTCACCTCTTCCTCTGCACCCGTCCGTGCAACCGGGAGCGCTTTGCCCGCAGCGGCTTCTGGCCGATTGCCCAGAGCGGGAACAACGCGGTGCTGATGGAGAACACCCCGCAGGGGATCGAGCGCTACTGCCGTTCCCTGCGCGCGAAGCGCAAGTGCGGGGAGAACATTGGCGCGATAGTGATGAACGCCAATCCGTTCACCCTCGGCCACCGCCATCTGGTGGAGCAGGCGGCGCAGCGGTGCGACGCCCTGCACCTGTTCGTGGTGCGTGAAGACGCCTCGTTCTTTCCGTTCAGCGCCCGTCTGGAGATGGTGCGCGCGGGGGTGGCGCATCTGCCGAACGTTGTGGTGCATGAAGGCTCGCAGTACATCATCTCTCGCGCTACCTTCCCGGCCTACTTCCTGAAGGAGACCGGCAAAGTGCAGCAGGCGTGGAGCGAGATCGACGTGCTGATCTTCCGGGACTTTATCGCCCCGGCGCTGGGCATCACGCACCGCTTCATCGGCTCGGAGCCGTTCTGCGATATCACCCGCCAGTACAACCAGACGCTGCACGACCTGCTGGCCTCACATATTGAGGTGGTGGAAATGCCGCGCATCAAGGCCACCGGTAACGCCATATCGGCGTCCGAAGTGCGTCGATTACTGAAGACACAGCAGTTTTCCAGGATCCGGGAGATTGTCCCGGACTCCACCTTCGCGCATCTCGAAACGCATTACCGTGCGAGTGCGGAAGTCGCTTAACTACCAGGAATTTATCATGAAAATTGTAAGGGAGGCGCTGGCCGGAACGCAGGAGTCCAGCGACCTGATGGTGAAAATCGCTCCCGCTCACGGCGAGCTGGAGATAGTCATCCACAGTGAAGTGATTAAGCAGTTTGGCGAGCAAATTCGCCAGGTGGTCAACGACACGTTGCGCGCCATGAACGTGCACCAGGGATTAATCATTATTGAAGACAAAGGGGCGCTGGACTGTGTGATCCGCGCCCGCCTGCAAAGCGCGCTGATGCGTGCCGCCGATGAACAGGCCATCAACTGGGAGGCGCTGAAATGAGCAAACTCCGCCGCAGCATGCTGTTCCTGCCGGGCGCCAACGCCGCCATGCTCTCCACCGCCTTTATCTACCGTCCCGACTCCATCATGTTTGACCTGGAGGACGCCGTTGCCCTGCGCGAGAAGGATACCGCGCGCATGCTGGTGTTCCACGCGCTGCAGCATCCGATGTATCAGGATATCGAAACCGTGGTGCGCATTAACCCGCTGAGCACGCCGTTTGGCTTGCTGGATCTGGAAGCCGCCGTGCGGGCAGGCGTGGATGTGATTCGTCTGCCGAAAACCGATACCCCGGACGACATCTACGAGCTGGAGGGTCACCTCGAGCGCATCGAGCAGGCGTGCGGCCGCGAGATCGGTTCCACCCGCGTGATGGCGGCGATTGAGTCGGCCATTGGCGTCATCAACGCCGTGGCGATTGCCCGCAGCTCTCCGCGCCTCATCGGCATTGCGCTGGCCGCCTTTGACTACGTGATGGACATGCAGACCGAGCGCGGCGACGGCACCGAGCTGTTCTACGCCCGCTGCGCCGTGCTGCACGCCGCCCGCGCGGCGGGTATCGACGCCTTCGACGTGGTGTGGTCAGACGTTAACGACGAGGCCGGGTTCCTGCGCGAGGTCGATTTGATCCGCAAGATGGGCTTTAACGGCAAATCGCTGATCAACCCGCGCCAGATTGACCTGCTGCACAACGCCTACGCCCCGACGCAGGAAGAGGTGGATCACGCCAGAAGGGTGATTGAGGCGGCAGAAGAGGGCGAGCGTAACGGCCTGGGCGTGGTGTCGCTCAACGGCAAAATGGTGGATGCACCGATTATTAACCACGCGCAGGTGGTGCTGGAGCGCGCGGCGGCCTCCGGCGTGCGTCGGTAAGGATGAAATAATGAATCAGACAGAACTTCTTCACGTGAATTTTCCCCATCTGCGGGACCTAAAACCGTTTGATACCGCCCACAGCGCCACGCCGTGGCTGGCGGACAGCGACGCGAAACACAGCCGCAAGCTGTGCGCCTCTGTTGAAGAGGCGGTTAAGCGCTGCGGCCTGCAGGACGGCATGACCATCTCCTTCCACCACGCGTTTCGCGAAGGCGACCGGGTGATCAACACCGTTGTGGCGCTGCTGGCGCGCATGGGCTTTAAAAACCTGACGCTGGCCTCCAGCTCGCTGATGACCTGCAACGACGCGCTGATCGAGCATATCGAAAGCGGCGTCATCACCCGGATTTACACCTCCGGCATGCGCGGCAGGCTGGCGGATGCCATCTCCCACGGGCTGATGGACGAGCCGGTGCAAATCCACTCCCACGGCGGTCGCGTGAAGCTGCTCCAGGACGGCGAGCTGAATATCGACGTGGCGTTTCTCGGCGTGCCGTGCAGCGATGAGTTTGGCAACGCCAACGGGACGCACGGAAAATCGTGCTGCGGCTCGCTGGGGTACGCCATGGTGGACGCGCACTTTGCCCGTAAGGTGGTGCTGCTGACTGAAGAACTGGTGCCGTTCCCCAATATGCCCGCCAGCCTGGTGCAGGACCAGGTGGACTACATCGTGCAGGTTGAAAGCGTAGGCGACCCGGCGAAAATCAGCGTCGGCGCGGCGCGCGTCACCAGCAACCCGCGCGAGCTGATGATCGCCCGCTATGCGGCGGACGTGATCGAGCACTCCGGCTATTTCAAACCGGGCTTCTCGATGCAGACCGGCTCCGGCGCGGCGGCCACGGCCTGCACCCGCTTTATGGAAGAGAAGATGGAGCGCAGCGGCGTGAAGGCGCGCTTTGCGCTCGGCGGCATCACCGGCAGCCTGGTGGACCTGCACGAGAAGGGGCTGATCGAAAAGCTGCTCGATACCCAGTGCTTTGACGGTCAGGCGGCGGCTTCGCTGGCGCGCAACCCGAACCACGTGGAGATCTCCACCAACGTCTACGCCAACCCCGGCAGCAAGGCGGCAAGCTGCGACCAGCTCGACGTGGTGATCCTCAGCGCGCTTGAAATCGACGTTGATTTCAACGTCAACGTCATCACCGGCTCCGACGGGGTGATGCGAGGCGCGTCCGGCGGGCACTGCGACGTGGCCGCCGCGGCGAATCTGACCATCGTCGTTGCGCCGCTGCTGCGCAGCCGCATTCCCACGGTCGTGAAGCGGGTTACCACGCGCCTCACGCCGGGCGAAAGCATCGACGTGCTGGTCACCGACCACGGCATCGCGGTTAACCCGGCGCGTCCGGAAATCCGCGAGCGGCTGCTGGAAGCCGGGCTGAAGGTTGTGGATATCAACGCGCTGTACGAGCGGGCGATCTCCCTGACCGGCATCCCTAAACCGATAGAGTTTACCGACAAAATCGTCGGGGTGATCCGCTACCGCGACGGCAGCGTGATCGACACCGTGCGACAGGTGAAGGAGTAAGTATGATTTCAGCGACACCCGTGCGGACGGGTGTCAGCCTGGACGAACTGCTGGCGGCGAAAGAGCGCCGTGCAGAGCGCCAGGCTGACATGCTCGAGCACTATCAACAACCGGTGATTTCCCTCACGCTGGTCACGCCAGGGGAAATCAAGGACAGCCTGCGCTATCGCAATACCATGGGCGTGGCGCTGCAGATGTGCGACCAGCTGCTGTGGGAAAACCGCTGGCAGGTGCTGGACCGCCAGGTTCTATGGCTCCCGACCGGGCCAGAAGCCCTGTGGTGCGTGGCCCATCCGGCGGCGGAAATCAAAGCGCACTGTGCGGATCTGGAGCAGACGCACCCGCTCGGCAGACTGTGGGACCTGGACGTGATCTGCCCTCAGCACGGCCACGTCGGGCGTCAGTCGCTGGGCGCAAATCTAAGGCGTTGCCTGATCTGCGACGAGCCCGCTCATGCCTGTTCCCGTTCGCGCGCTCATCCTGTGGAGCAGGTGGTTTCCCGCGTGGAGAAAATGATCGATGACTGGTTTGCTCGCGACTAAACCGCGCCCGGTTGACGTGCCTGCGCTTGCCGAAGCGGCGCTGTGGCAGGAGCTGGAGCTGACGCCCAAGCCGGGGCTGGTGGACAAGCTCAATAACGGTTCCCATCGCGATATGGACCATGCGCTGTTCGTTCGCAGCATTATGGCGATTACGCCGTGGTTTACGCGCTTTGCCGAGTGGGGCAGCGCGCATGCGGATAAACCCGCTGACGAACAGCTAAGGCTTCTCCGCCCGATGGGGATGGCCTGCGAGCAGGCGATGTACGCCGCGACGAACGGAGTGAATACCCACAAGGGCGGGATTTTTGCCCTGGGTTTACTGTGCTTCGCCGCCGGTCGTGTGAAAAAGATCTCCGCAGATAGCCTCTGCTGTGAGGTGAGTAACATCTGCCGCGGGCTGGTGTCGCGGGAGCTGGCCGCACGCAGCGGGCAGGCGACGGCGGGCGAGCGGCAGTTTCAGCAGTACGGCTTAACCGGGGCGCGCGGCGAGGCTGAGAGCGGCTTTGCGACGGTCCGTAAGGCGCTGGCGCAGTGGAACGGACATTCACTTCACGGCCTGCTGTTACGCCTGATGGCGGTTAATCAGGACAGTAATCTGGTTTCACGCGGCGGCATGGAAGGGCTGCGCTACGTTCAGGGCTACGCGCGGGAACTGCTGGCTAACGGCTGGGACCGCGAGGCGTTGCTTAAGATGGATAACGCACTGATTGAACGGAACCTGAGCCCGGGCGGTAGCGCGGATTTGCTGTCGGTGGGTTGGGTGCTGTCTGGAATAAAATAGCCGGGTGGCGGCTTCGCCTTACCCGGCTTACGGTCTTGTTTTGTAGGCCCGGTAAGCGCAGCGCCACCGGGCACAACAATCAATGCGCGATCGGCTGCGCACCGTGCGGCTCGCGCACGTGCTTGTACTTGAACAGCGCGATGAACGCGAAGAACAGCACCAGCGAGTACGCCGCGAAGATCAGCCACACCGGCTGCCAGTTGGTGATGCCGTTAGTGGTGTACATCTCAACCACTTTACCGCTAACCACGCCGCCCAGAATACATCCGAAGCCGTTGGTCATCATCAGGAACATACCCTGCGCGCTGGCGCGGATTTCAGGCTTCACTTCTTTTTCCACAAACACCGAACCGGAGATGTTGAAGAAGTCGAAGGCGCATCCGTAAACAATCATCGACAGCACCAGCAGCACGGTGCCGAACGGACTTGGATCGCCGTAGGCGAACAGGCCGAAGCGCAACATCCACGCCGCGATACTGATCAGCATGACGTTCTTGATGCCGTAGCGGCTCAGGAAGAACGGGATGGTCAGGATGAACAGCGTCTCAGAGATCTGAGAGATGGACATCATGACCGACGCATGTTCAACGATAAAACTGCCGGAGAACAGCGGGTTGTTATCGAAGCTGTGCAGGAAGGTGTTGCCGAACATGTTGGTGATCTGCAGCTCCGCGCCCAGCAGCATGGAGAAGATAAAGAAGATCGCCATGCGTTTGTTTTTGAACAGCGCGAAGGCGTCCAGGCCGAGCATGGTGCTCCAGCTCTGGTTTTTCTGCTGGTTAGAAACCGGAATGGTCGGCAACGTCAGGGTGAAGATCGCCAACACCACGGAGAGCGCCGCACCGATATAGAGCTGCATATGGCTCAGTTCGAAGCCCGCGAAGCTCACGCCCCACATCGCCATGATAAAGCCGATGGTGCCCCAGATACGGATTGGCGGGAAATCGGTCACGATATCCATATCCGCAGACTTCAGGCGGTAGTAGGAGATGGTGTTGATCAGCCCAAGCGTTGGCATATAGGCCAGCGAGTTAAGCAGGATCACCATGAACATTGCCCCCGGCGTGGTCACCTGGGCTGCCATAAACAGCGTCCCCGCACCCACCAGATGGCAAAGCATGTACAGCCATTTGGCGCTTAGCCATTTATCCGCCACGATGCCCAGCAGCGTTGGCATGAAGACAGCCGCAATACCGAGCGAGCTGTAGACGGCACCGATTGACGCACCATCAAACTTGAGCGTCACAAACATATAGGAGCCGAGTGTAGTCAGCCAGCTACCCCACAGGCAGAACTGCAGAAACGACAATATTTTAAGCTGCAGCTTAAGGTTCATGTTACTTTCCTCACAAGTGAGCGGGAGATATGTTGTTTTGGGAACATTCAGGGTTGTTATTTGATGCAATTCTATCAGTTGGCAACGATATGTTTTGTTACCTCCCGCAAAAAAATGCAATCCACATTAATTTGCAGTTTGGATTGTGATGCAAATAACATTTTCGTATGGGTGGGAGATGGGGGCGGCCTGATGCCCTCACCTCAAAGGGGAGAGGGCAGGGTGAGTGGCCGTTTTTTAGCGACGACGGTAGTTCTTCTGCGCCGTATTCACCTTATACAGATAGCGACGGGATTCCGCAGACGGGTGGCGGGTGGTGAGGGTAGAGTAGACATCCCCCGGCGCCATGCTGTTGATGATGTTCGCGGCCTGCACTTTGTCATTTGAGAAGACGCGCAGCACGCTGCCCGCGCCGCCGTTATAGGCGGTGATCACCGCATAGCGGCGTGACGTCGGGTTGTCTATGCCGCCGAGGTAGACATTGTTCAGCATCGCCAGATAGGCCGTGCCGGTATCAATGTTGCTCTGCGGGTCGAACAGATAGCTGCGGCTCGGCGTGCCGGATTTACCCTGCGCGCGGAAGACGTCTTTACCGGCGCTGTGCTGCACAACCTGCATCAGCCCCAGGGCATCGGAACGGCTTACCGCATACGGGTTAAACGAGGATTCGGTCTGCATAATCGCCAGGATCAGCGACTCATCCACGCCGTATTTACGCGAGGCCTGACGAACCATGCCCAGATACTTATGCGCACGCTTGTCGAGGTGGTTCGGGACGAGGTTGATGGTGACGCTGTAGATAATCTTCAGACCGTTAGAGCGGCTCTTCAGGCGCGTCTGCAGCAGGTAGTCGGCAAATTTCGTGGCGCGACCTTCCCAGCGGATCGGCTGACCGGTCTGATCGACAACCTGACCGTACAGGAACGGCTCTTTCGAGATGGTGATATCGTCGGCATCGGAGTAGAGATCGATAGAGCCAGGATCGTCACCCATCAGCAGGGTTTTGATTATCGCCTGACGGAGCCGAGCCGCAGGGTCCGTGCCTGCGATGGTCTCAATCGTGATCGTCCCCTCATCAAAGTTGATGTGGCTACGGGTCAGATAGGCGTCGGTGTACTTAACGTAGTCCTTAGGTCCGGCAATAAGAACTTCGTTAAATCCCCATATGTTCTCGATGTTGTGGGCAAACTGCCCCATCAAAATGTCAAAACCGTTGGTGTCCTTGATCCAGGCTTCGTTGTAATCTTCGCCTTTTTTCGACGAACACGAGACCAGCAACGGCGCAACAAGGGCTAGCGCTAAAAGTTTTTTCATCATTCCGGGAGTGCGTGTTGTGTTTGCTTTAACGGCGGGGTTTCCCCCGCACGCTGTTATTTTTCCGGTGGCGTATAGCCTTCGATGTGCACGTCTTTACCTTCGAACAGGAAGCTCACCATCTCCTGCTCAAGCAGCTTGCGGTGTTCCGGGTTCATCATGCTGAGTTTCTTCTCATTGATCAGCATGGTCTGCTTTTTCTGCCACTGTCCCCAGGCTTCTTTGGAGATTTCATTGTAGATGCGTTTACCCAGATCGCCCGGATAAAGCTGGAAATCCTGGCCTTCAGCGTCACGCTGCAGGAAAGTACAAAAAATCGTTCTGGCCATACTCATTCCTCTTTTTCTTGTCGATGCTAAACCATTGCACCGGCACGTAATTGCTGTAACAGGCGCTCCACGGGAGCCGCCAGTCCGACTGATGGCGGTTGCGCTAAGTTATACCAGAGAGCGGTGCCTTCATCCATGCACGAGGCGAAGGAGGACACGGGAAGCCACATCGGCACAATATCCAGATGGAAATGGCTGAAGGTGTGGCGAAACGCGGTCAACTGCGTCAGGTTATCGGCAGCAATCCCGCGCTTTTTAAGCCATTCACGCAGCAAGTCTTCATCTTCAAACTGTGGGAAGCAGTATAGACCACCCCACAGACCGCTCGGCGGACGCTGGGCGAGGAAGACCTCGTCACCGTGCTGCATCAGCAGCATATAGCCGGTGCGCTCCGGCAGCGTCTGCTTGGGTTTCTTACCCGGATACTGCGCCCATGAATGGTTGGCATACGCCACGCAGAGATTATTCACCGGGCAGAGTTCGCATTTTGGTTTTGAGCGCGTGCAGACCATTGCGCCGAGATCCATCATCGCCTGGTTGAAACGCTCGACGCCGTTAGCCGGAGTAACCGCCTCACTTATTTCCCAAAGACGTTTTTCAACGTCCTTCTTCCCCGGCCAGCCGTCGACGGCATAGCAGCGCGCCAGCACGCGCTTCACGTTGCCGTCGAGGATCGGGAAATGCTTGCCTAAAGACAGGGAGAGAATAGCGCCTGCGGTTGAGCGTCCCACGCCGGGGAGATCGGCCACCTCATCGAAGGTTTCCGGGAATTTCCCGTTGTGGCGCGTCGCAACCTGCTGTGCGGCCTTGTGAAGGTTACGCGCGCGTGCGTAATAGCCAAGACCGGTCCACAGGTGCAGCACCTCGTCCAGCGGGGCGTTGGCCAGATCGGTCACCGTCGGGAAGCGCGCCATAAAACGCTCGAAGTAAGGGATCACCGTGGCGACCTGCGTTTGTTGCAACATCACCTCGGAGAGCCATACTTTGTAAGGCGTTTTTTCAATTTGCCAGGGCAGGGTTTTACGCCCGTATTTGTCGTACCAGTCCAGCACCTGGGCTGAAAATTGAGAGGCTTGCATGGTCATCGATTCGCATAATCAGGGACGCAGATTGCAGCACAGCGTCAATCTGCTGTAAACCGGATCTTTCCCATGCTTGCATAGAAGCCTTAACTTTGGATAATGCCCGTTTCCCGAACATTCTCACAAGCAGACAACTCTTTTATGAAAAACGACGTCATTTCACCGGAATTTGATGAAAACGGTCGCCCGCTGCGCCGTATTCGCAGCTTTGTCCGTCGTCAGGGCCGCCTGACAAAAGGTCAGCAACACGCGCTGGACAACTACTGGCCGGTGATGGGCGTTGAGTTCAGCGAGCAGCCTCTGGATTTTGCCGAGCTGTTTGGCCGCGACGCGTCGGTCACGCTGGAAATTGGCTTCGGTATGGGCGCCTCGCTGGTGACCATGGCGAAAGCTCGCCCGGAGCAGAACTTCCTCGGTATCGAAGTGCATTCGCCGGGCGTGGGCGCGTGTCTGGCAACGGCCCACGAAGAGGGCGTTGAGAACCTGCGCGTGATGTGTCACGACGCGGTGGAAGTGCTGCACAAAATGATTTCTGACAATTCTTTAACCATGGTTCAGCTCTTTTTCCCTGACCCGTGGCACAAAGCGCGTCATAATAAACGCCGTATCGTTCAGGCGCCGTTTGCCGAGCTGGTGAAAAGCAAGCTGAAGCTGGGCGGTGTCTTCCATATGGCGACCGACTGGGAACCGTATGCGGAACATATGCTGGAAGTGATGTCGTCGCTGGACGGCTATAAAAACCAGTCTGCGAGCAACGACTATGTACCGCGTCCGGAATCGCGTCCGGTAACGAAATTTGAACAGCGTGGCCATCGTCTTGGTCACGGTGTATGGGACTTAATGTTCGAGAGGGTGAAATAATGGCAAAGAATCGTAGCCGTCGTCTGCGTAAAAAGATGCACATCGAAGAATTCCAGGAAGTGGGCTTCTCCGTTGCGTGGCGTTTCCCGGAAGGCACCAGCGTTGAGCAGATCGATCAGGACGTGGATGCGTTCATCAACGAGGTGATCGAGCCAAACAAACTGGCCTTCGACGGTAGCGGCTATCTGGCCTGGGAAGGTCTGATCTGCACCCAGGAAGTGGGTAAATGCACTGAAGAACATCAGGCTCTGGTACGTAAGTGGCTTGAAGACCACAAGCTCGAAGATGTCCGCGTCAGCGAACTTTTCGACGTTTGGTGGGACTAATTAAGCAGTAAGGGGCCAGCATTAGCTGGCCCGTTTTGTCTGAGGGAGTGTTTAAGATGCGCAAAACGTTGCTGGCAGTTGCTTTGATGGCAACCGGATTCACCGCCCATGCGGATTATCAATGTAGCGTCACCCCGCGTGATGACGTGGTGTTAAGCCCGCAAACCGTGCAGGTCAAAGGCGAGAACGGCAATCTGGTGATTACGCCAGAAGGGAACGTCACCTATAACGGCAAGCAGTACAACCTGACTGCCGCACAGCGCGAGCAGGCGAAAGACTACCAGTCCGAATTGCGTACCGCGCTGCCGTGGATTAATGAAGGTGCCCTGACGCGCGTCGAAAAGAGCCGCGTGGCGCTGGATAAGATCATCACCAAAGAGGTGGGGGAGAGCAGCAACATGCGCACCCGCCTGACGAAGCTGGACAAGCAGCTTAAAGAGCAGATGAACCGTATTATCGAGACGCGCTCCGACGGCCTGACGTTCCACTATAAGGCGATCGATCAGGTCCGTGCCGACGGGCAGCAGCTGGTGAACCAGGCGATGGGCGGCATCCTGCAGGACAGCATCAACGAGATGGGCGCCAAAGCGGTGCTGAAAGGCGGCGGTAACCCGCTGCAGGGCGTGCTGGGCAGTCTGGGCGGCCTGCAGACCTCCATTCAGAACGAGTGGAAGAACCAGGAAGATGATTTCCAGCAGTTCGGCAAAGACGTGTGTAAACGCGTGGTGTCGCTGGAAGACAGCCGGAAGGCGCTGGTGGGGACGCTGAAGTAAGGTCCCCTAACCCTAACCTCTCCCTTTCAGGGTGTACGGCCCGGGGACATGGCGAACAATTTTTAACATCCTTTACCCATGGTGATCGCCTATCTCTTCAGGTCGATCATCCCCACACTCTGCCAACCTTTCCCTCAGCCGGCAGAACGGGATGCAAAATCCTGAATCCGCCTTCAGGATTCTTCGGCGAGGAACAGCTCAAGAAGGGAGTTTAAGAACAGCTTGCCGTGCTCGGTGATCTGCCAGTATTCCTCACTCTCGGTGAGATACCCCTGCGCCAGCGCTTCGTCAATCTGCGGGCGAATCACCGATTCCGCCAGCCCTGTGTACAGCGCAAACTCCGCGCGCGGCGCGGCTTCCAGCAGACGGAAGCGGTTCATAAAGAACTCAAACGGCTTATCCGCCGCTTCGACGTCGTGCTGGCGCTCCAGGTAGCGGCCTTCCATATACCCGCGCGGGTGGCGGGTTTTGGCAGTACGCAGAATCAGCCCGTCCGGGAAGGTCACCTTGCCGTGCGCGCCGCAGCCAATCCCGAGATAGTCACCAAAACGCCAGTAGTTCAGGTTGTGCTGACACTGGTAGCCCGGCTTTGCATACGCCGACGTTTCGTACTGCTGATAGCCCGCAGCGGTTAAAAGCCTGTGACCCTGCTCGAAGATATCCCACAGCGCGTCGTCATCCGGCAGCACCGGCGGACGCGAGCCAAACAGGGTGTTGGGCTCGATGGTGAGCTGGTACCACGACAGGTGCGGCGGGTTCAGTTCGATCGCCTGGCGCAGGTCGTCCAGCGCCTCTTCCAGCGATTGATCCGGCAGGCCGTGCATCAAATCCAGGTTAAAGCTGCGAAGATTAAGACCGGTCGCCAGGTTTGCCGCGCGCTTCGCCTCTTCCGGGCCGTGAATACGCCCCAGGCGCTTCAGTTTCGGCTCGCTAAAGCTCTGCACGCCGATGGAGATGCGGTTCACGCCCGCGCGCTGATAGTCGACAAAACGGTCGGCCTCAACGGTACCGGGGTTGGCTTCCATCGTGATTTCAGCATCCGCTGCCAGGTTCAGGCGCGCACGCACGCCGTCCAGCAGCGTTTGCATCGCCGGGCCTGACAGCAGGCTCGGCGTACCGCCACCTATGAAAATGGTCTTAACTTCACGTCCCTGTGCGTAAGGTACATCGGCGTCCAGGTCGGCCAGCAGATGCGCAACGTAGTCATCGTGCGGCACTTCGCCCTTCAGCGCGTGCGAGTTGAAATCGCAGTACGGGCATTTCTGCACGCACCACGGGATGTGAATATAAAGACTCAGAGGCGGCAAATTAGCCATTACGCAGTGCTTCCAGTAACAGTTTCAGCGCGCGTCCACGGTGGGATATCGCGCTTTTCTCTTCGCGGGTCAGTTCCGCAGCGGTTTTGCCCTCGGTCGGGACAAAGAAAATCGGATCGTAGCCAAAGCCGCCGTTGCCAGCCGCTTCACGAGTAATCACGCCCGGCCAGCTGCCGTGGCAGACGATCGGCGTAGGGTCTTCCGCGTGACGCATATAGACCAGTACGCAGTGGAACTGCGCGGAGCGCTGTTCGTCCGGTACGTCTTTCAGGGCGACAAGCAGCTTTTCCAGATTCTGCTGGTCGGTGGCGTCAACGCCGGAATAGCGCGCGGAGTAAATCCCCGGTGCGCCGCCGAGAAAATCCACGGCCAGGCCGGAGTCGTCAGCAATCGCGGGCAGGCCGGTAATCTGCGCGGCGTGACGCGCTTTCAGGATCGCGTTTTCGATAAACGTCAGCCCCGTCTCTTCGGCGGAATCCACGCCAAGATCGGTCTGGGCGACCACGTCCAGACCAAAATCATTTAATAGCGAGGCCAGCTCGCGCACTTTACCGGCGTTGCCGGTCGCGAGAACAACTTTCTGCATGGTTTAGTCCTGTTCTTTCAGAGCCGCGACTTCCGTCGGGATAGATTGCGGATTAAGGATTTTTACCTGTTTATGTCGCCCAAGTTCACCTTTTTCAATGATGACCTGGCTTTTGGCGACGCGAAACTGTTTTGCCAGATATTTGGTCAGATGCGCGTTCGCCTGGCCGTCAACCGGCGGGGCGGTGATGGCGACTTTTAACTCGTCGCCATGCAGCCCAACAATACCGTCACGGCTGGCTTTGGGCTGAATATACAGCCGCAAAACCAGCCCGTCAGCGCAGGTGCTTACTGCACTCATAGCGCCATCCACAGCCCCGGCAGCAGCATATTGCCCGTGGACTGCAGCAGCTCAGCGATCCCCATGTTGACCACATAGAGCAGCAGTACCAGGATCATCGGCGAGAAATCAATACCGCCCATCGAAGGCAGCAGGTTGCGAATCGGGCGCAGCAGCGGTTCGGCCAGTTGGATCAGCGCATATTCTACCGGACTACGGCCCTGGCTTACCCAGCTCATGATGGCCATGACCAGCAGCACCCAAAAAATCAGCAGACCGACGGTCTTGATTAAAATCAGGACCGCAGCAATCCAGATAATCGGCTGGAAGGTGATGACCATAAACAGCACGATCGCTTTGATAACGCTCAGAATAAACGCCACCAGCAGAGACGAACTGTCGATGGGGCCCATCGCCGGGATAATACGACGCAGCGGTCCGACAACAGGCTGCGTGATTTTCACGACAAACTGCGAGAACGGATTGTAAAAATCACAGCGGGCCCACTGCATCCAGACGCGCAGCAAAAGCGCCATCGTATACAGCTCAAGCACAGTTGAGAGCAGGAAAGTCAACGTCTTCATGGCGTTCCTCAGGATTCCTTATTATTTTGAGTAGTCGCGCGCACCGAAAATTGCCGTGCCGATGCGCACCATAGTGCTGCCTGCCGCGATGGCGGCTTCCATATCGTCCGACATGCCCAGAGAAAGCGTGTCTACCGTGTTATAGCGCGCTTTAAGCGCCTCAAATGCTACAGCCATTTGCTGTGCCACGGCAAACTGCCTTTCATAACTTGACTCAGGCGCCGGAATTGCCATCAGCCCGCGCAGGGTTAGGCGCGGCAGGGCGGCCACTTCGGCTGCCAGCGCATCCAGCTCGCTCAGCGCAATGCCGGACTTGCTGTTTTCATCGCTGATGTTGATTTGAATCAGCACGTTAAGCGCTTGCATCTCTGACGGACGCTGGTCGTTCAGGCGTGTCGCAATGCGCAGACGGTCAACGGTATGGCACCAGTCAAAGTGCTCCGCCACCAGACGGCTTTTGTTCGACTGCAGTGGACCAATAAAGTGCCACTGCAGATCCGTATTCCCCTGTTCCTGGAAGGAACGAATTTTATCCACGCCTTCCTGGACGTAGTTTTCACCAAACGCGCGTTGGCCTGCGTCAATAGCTTCTGCGATGGCGCTCGCAGGCTTGGTTTTGCTGACTGCAAGCAGCGTAATTTCTTCTGAAGCCCGGCCGCAACGCGTTGCGGCGGCTGAGATTTTGTCCCGGACCTGTGCCAGGTTATGCGCAATGTCGTTCATTTTCCGAGGAGTAGTCTATGGATGTGGAAGAAATTGTGGCCCTTAGTGTAAAGCATAACGTCTCCGATCTACACCTGTGCAGTGATTCGCCACCCCGCTGGCGCAGAACGGGCCGCCTTGAACCGGCACCGTTTCCTCCTCCTGACGTCGGGGCGTTGTTAAAAGCGTGGCTCAACGATGAGCAGCAGGGAACATGGTGGGCAAATGGACAGGTGGATTTTGCCGCGACGGTAACGGGAGGCCAGCGTCTGCGCGGGAGTGCCTTTAAGCAGATGCGCGGTGTCTCTGTGACGCTGCGGCTGTTGCCGCGTACCTGTCCGCAGCTCGCTACGCTGGGCGCGCCGCGGGCAATCCCGGAACTGTTATCCAATGACGCCGGGCTGATTCTGGTCACGGGGGCGACCGGCAGCGGCAAATCCACTACGCTGGCGGCGATGGTCGATTTTCTCAACCACCATACTGACGGCCATATCCTCACGCTTGAAGATCCGGTGGAGTTTATCTATCAGAGCGAGCGTTGCCTGATCCAGCAGCGGGAGATTGGCCAGCATAGTCCGTCATTTGCCGACGCGCTGCGCAGCGCCTTACGCCAGGATCCGGACGTTATTTTGCTGGGGGAGCTGCGCGACAGCGAAACGATCCGCCTGGCGCTAACGGCGGCGGAAACCGGACATCTGGTGCTGGCGACGCTGCATACGCGCGGGGCATCGCAGGCGATTGAACGGCTGGTCGATACGTTCCCGGCGCAGGAGAAAGATCCGGTGCGTAACCAGCTGGCCGGCAGCCTCCGGGCAGTGCTGGCGCAGAAGCTGCTTCCCGATCTGCAGGACGGCCGCGTCGCGCTGTATGAACTGCTGGTGAACACCGCTGCGGCGGCAAATCTTATTCGTGAAGGGAAAACGTGGCAACTGCCCGGCATCATCCAAACCGGTCTGCAGGCAGGAATGCAGAACTTTGACCAGAGCCTGGCGGAGAGACGGGCGCAGGGGCGGCTGTAGGCCCCGTGCTTAAAAGCCCTGTTCGAAATAGCTTTCGAGGATAATCACGGCAGAAGCGGAGTCCACGCTGCCTTTGTTGAGCGCCCGGAAGCCGCCGTGCTCAAACAGACCCGCACGCGCTTCGACGGTGCTAAGACGCTCGTCGTGAAGCTTAACGGAGACGCCAAAGCGGCCATGGATTTTATTGGCGAACTTTCGCGCCCGGGCGGTAAGCGGCTGTTCGGTACCGTCCATGTTCAGCGGCAGCCCAACAATAACGTCATCCGGCTGCCACTCCTTGAGCAGACGCTCAATAAGATTCCAGTCCGGCGTACCGTCGTTGGCCTTCAGGGCAGTAAGCGGACGCGCGGTACCGGTGATGCGCTGCCCCACGGCGACGCCAATGCTTTTGGTGCCAAAATCGAAGGCCAGAAGCGTTCCGCTCATCAGGCGTGCCCCGCTACGCCAGGCATGGTCAGGATATCAATACCAATCAGCTTCGCCGCGTCACGCCAGCGATCGGCGATGGGGGTTTTAAACAGGATATTCATGTCCGCAGGCGCGGTAAGCCATGCGTTATCGAGGATCTCCTGCTCAAGCTGGCCTTTCTCCCAGGACGAATAGCCCAACGCCACCAGCACTTCAGAAGGCTGCTCTGCGGTACCCAGCGTTTCGAGCACGTCACGCGAGGTGGTGATGACGGTGTTATCCGAAATTCGAATACTGGAAGAGAACACCGGCGGCGTATGCAGGATAAAACCGCGATCTTCTGCAAGAGGTCCGCCCAGCATCACAGGTTTATCAAGCCGTATTTCCGGCAGGCGCTCTTCAGCCGAGATTTTCAGCTTGTCCAGAATTCCTTCAACCTGAAGATTTTCCAGCGGTTTATTAATGATAATACCCATCGCGCCGTCTTCATTGTATTCACAAATATAAACCACGGCGCGGCGAAAAATCGGGTCCTGGAGAGCAGGCATGGCAATAAGAAAGTGATGCTGTAAATTCATTGTCAGAGGTACTGTTTCCTGGTTTAAAAAGCGACAGCGCCCAGTATGGGGACAAACACAGGCGCTGTCACTAATAGTATTGTTAGGTTATTTCTGTAAACGTTTTTCGATAGCGTCCATCAGCATTCCGGTGATCGAAATCGGGAATTCAGCCTCAATTTCACGAATGCAGGTCGGGCTGGTGACGTTCACTTCGGTCAGACGATCGCCGATGATATCCAGGCCAACGAAGATCAGGCCTTTGGCTTTCAGCGTCGGGCCAACGCGGCGGGCAATTTCCCAGTCGCTTTCGGTCAGCGGACGCGGTTCGCCGCGGCCACCGGCGGCCAGATTACCGCGGGTTTCACCACCCTGCGGGATACGCGCCAGGCAGTAAGGAACCGGTTCGCCATCCACGACCAGAACGCGTTTGTCGCCGTCTTTGATCGCCGGAATATAGTTCTGCGCCATGCAGTAACGCGTGCCCAGCTCGGTCAGGGTCTCGGCAATCACGCCAATGTTCGGGTCGCTCTCTTTCACGCGGAAAATCGACGCACCGCCCATGCCGTCCAGCGGCTTCATGATGATGTCGCCGTGCTTCTGCCAGAATTCCTTCAGCTGAGCTTTGCTGCGGGTCACCAGCGTTTCCGGCGTCAGGTCAGAGAACCAGGCGGTGTAGAGCTTCTCGTTGCAGTCGCGCAGGCTCTGCGGCTTGTTGACGATCAGCGTTCCTTTCTCTTCTGCGCGTTCGAGAATATAGGTGCAGTAGATGTATTCAGTGTCGAATGGCGGATCTTTACGCATCAGGATGACGTTGAGATCGGCAAGCGCAATGTCCTGCTCGGTGCCGAATTCGTACCATTTGTCGTAGTTCTGCTCGACGTTAACGATGCGGGTGCGGGCGCGGGCTTCACCGTTGATCAGGTAAAGATCGTTCATCTCCATATAGTGGAGTTCATAGCCGCGACGCTGCGCTTCCAGCAGCATGGCGAAGCTGGAATCTTTCTTGATGTTAATGTTTGCGATGGGGTCCATCACGATGCCGAGCTTGATCATGTTCTTCTCCGTTAATGCTTCAACCCAGATCGCCAAACCGTACCTGTAGCGCGGTAATGGCCGTGAGTGCCGTTGTCTCAGTGCGCAGAACGCGAGGTCCCAACAGAATATCAGTAAACTGGTAACGTGCCGTCATCGCAATTTCGTCCGCCGACAGGCCGCCTTCGGGGCCAATCAGCAGGCGAACGCGCTCAACGGGCAGCGGTAGCGTATTGATGCTGGCGCTGGCGCGCGGATGAAGATTGAGCTTCAGCCCACTGTCCTCTTCTGCACACCATTCCTCCAGATCCATCGCCGGGCGGATCTCCGGAATACGGTTCCGGCCACTCTGTTCGCAAGCCGCAATGGCAATTTTCTGCCACTGCTGGATCTTTTTGTTCAGACGTTCCGCGTCCAGTTTAACGCCACAGCGCTCAGAAAAAAGTGGCGTAATGAGGCTTACACCCAGTTCAATGGATTTCTGAATGGTGAACTCCATTTTCTCACCGCGCGACATGACCTGGCCCAGATGAATGTGCAGCGGTGATTCCCGGTCATCCACTTCACCGCGCAGGACGTTCACGTGTACGCTTTTTTTATCTGCCCGCGTAATTTCGGCGTCGAACACCTGGTTCGAGCCGTCGAACAGCTGGATTGCCTGACCGGCGGCCATGCGCAGCACGCGGCCAACGTGGTTGGCGGCGTCATCAGACAGGGCGATTTCGCGTCCTGCGGTAATCAGTTCAGGGTGGTAAATGCGGGGAATGCGCATAGTCAGAAATTCCATGTGTCATGCGATATAAGCGAATTGCCGTAGTGTAGGTTAGCTCTTTTGCGCCTGGCAAGCCCGCTGGACGTAAGGGTTGTGATTCCCCTGGACTCTGGCGATACGGTCGTCGCGCTGGCATTCCCACTCCGTCACCGGATACTGCTTGTCCCAGGCGTTGAACAGCTGCGTCTGCTGGCGGGAGAGAGTGAGATCGTAACGGTCACGCATATAGAAGTAGGTGCGGGCAATGCTGCCGCGCGCGCGGGCAGGGGGCTCGGCGACTTTCTCTTTAAAATCAATCTTCATACCGCACTGGCCGTACTGGCCTTCGCCACCGTTCCACTGGCTGTACATGAAGTTACCCCGGTCGCCGTTCACTTCGCCCACCGCGGGCTGCAGGTTATGCATGTCGCTTTCCATCTGGCGGTAAACCGGGTCTTTGGCACAGTTTTTACGTCCGCCATCCTGCCAGCACTGGCGCTGGTGGCCAAACTGCCATGCCGGAACGACATGTTCCCATTCAATACGGCTGGCGCGGTTTTCGTTTTTACGCACCTTGTAGCCGCAGGACTCAAGGTCAACGACCCCTTTTTTACCCTGCCAGTTAATTTTACAGCCGCAGTAGAAATCGCCCGGCACATCGGCGTTCACCTTCACGCCTGCGGCCTTGGCCTGGGAAAAACTGTTGATACCGTCGGCCAGAGCATGGCCTGAGAGCGCCGTCGTCAGAAAGGCGACCGCGAGAGAAAAATTACGGGACATCTTACACTCCGTGTCAAAACGAGCCCGCAACGTAACGAATGTTGTTCCTGTATGCAATCAGTCAGATCAGGAAAGTTCCTGAAAGTTCAAATGATTATTCCGCAACCAGCGGCTCGCCGCATTTGACGCAGCGGTAGGTCGCCTCGCCGCGCACCACGCGATTATGGCGACGGACGGTAAGCTGGTGCTGCTGGCACTGACAGCGGTAGGGGAAGGTATTGCGGCGCACCGACTCCAGCTCGAACTGGTGGGTACGGCGCGCCGGAACGCCGAGCACCGCCTCCATCATCCACTTCCACTCTTTTCCGTGGGGGGCGACGCGCCCGAAGTGCTTCCACACCAGCAGATGCGCCAGCTCGTGCGGCACCACTTCATCGATAAACGCCTGCTGGTTTTCCATCATCAGCACCGGGTTAAGGCGGATCTCATACGACTCGAGCCAGGCGGTACCGGCCGAGGTGCCACGCTGCTGGTAGACGAGTTTGGGTTCAGGGTAGTTGCGCCCGAGCTTCAGGTTCGCCTGGGCGAGCTTTTCCCGCAGGCTGCGCATAACGGCCTGCTGAATGGCGATGGGGAGACGGGGTGCTTTCATAGGGGCAGAGCATAAAGCGCGAAGCGGGGAGGTGCAAGAGGCACCTCCCGAGTGAGGATTAGTCGTGGGCGCCGATTTCGCGCAGAGGACGACCTTTCATCAAATTACGTTCAATATGCTCCAGGGACACATGTTTGGTTTCTGGAACCAGCCAGATGGTCAGCACAATAAAGAAGATGTTCAGACCGGCGTAAACCCAGAAGGTGTTGGCGTTGCCCAGGGTATTGAGCATGGTCAGGAACGTTGCGCCGACGATCATGTTGGCAATCCAGTTGGTTGCGGTAGAGCAGGTGATGCCAAAATCACGTCCTTTCAGCGGCTGGATCTCAGAGCACAGCACCCAGATCAGCGGACCGGCGCTCATCGCAAACCCGACGATAAACATCAGCAGCATGCCTACCGCAAAGTACTGGGCGGTTGGGGAGTGAATGCCCACATGCATCATAGTACCGAGGACCCCCATGCCTGCCGCCATCACAAGGAAGCCTAGCGTCAGGGTTGGCTTACGTCCCCAGCGGTCCACCAGACCGATGGCGATAAAGGTCGCCAGCACGTTGGTCAGACCCACGATGACGGTCCCCCACATCTGCTCGGTGGTGTTGGTATAACCCGCCAGCTCAAAGATTTTGGGCGCGTAGTACATGATGACGTTCATCCCCGTGAACTGCTGCATCACCTGCAGCAGTACGCCGAGGAAAACGGCGCGACGGAAGTTGCTGTTCTCTTTAAACAGCGCCCAGCCGGACTGTTTGACCTTCAGGCTTTCGCGGATCTCTTCCAGCTCGTTTTTCGCTTCCGCGCTGGTATCGCGCAGGCGCATCAGCACGCGTTCTGCATCGTGGAATCGACGTTTTGCAGCAAACCAGCGAGGGCTGTCCGGCAGGAAGAAGACGCCAATCAGCAGCAGAACCGCAGGGATGATGATCACGCCGAGCATCCAGCGCCATGCGCCGCTGTAGCTAAACGCCGTATCGGAAAGGTACGCGCCCAGGATACCAATGGTGATCATCAGCTGGTACATGGAAATCATACTGCCGCGGATTTTCTCCGGCGCAATTTCAGACAGGTAAAGCGGGGCGGTATAGGACGCCACGCCCACGGCCAGACCAAGCAGCACGCGGGAAACCAGCAGGACCTCAACGTTAGGCGCTGCGGCAGAGAAGAGTGAGCCGGCAACGAACAGGATCGCGCCGATCATCAGGCTCTTTTTACGTCCGAGCTTAAAGGAGAGCCAGCCGCTGCCGACGGCCCCGACGGCCGCGCCAAACATCATTGAGCTAACCACCCACTCCTGGGTGTGAGCGCTGATCTGGAACTCTTCTGTAATGAAAGGTAATGCACCGGCAATCACGCCGATATCCAGGCCAAAAAGTAATCCTGCCAGGGCGGCGAGGAAACAGACGAAGAATGTCATCGCCTTGTTGGACGTACGCCCCTGTTTTTTATTGTCAGGCATTATGCCCTCCAGTTGGGTTATCAGTTTTATTGATGTTAAGGGTAGGTGAGCGACCCGCAAAAATATGTGAGATTAATCACATAGGTGTAATCGGTTACACAGCTTTGCAACCGTAAATAAAATTAAAGCTTTGAAAATATAGAGGTAAATGAGGTGATATGCATCGCGAAAGGACACATTTCAGACTTAACTGAAAGGGAATGTAACAGCAGAAGAAAGTCGATCGTGCAAAGAGAATATTCTGAAAGCACGGGATGTCCGGTGCGGTGTAATCGGTTCCAAATATCGCCACCCGACAAAAAAAGGCCAGCCCGAAGGCTGGCCTTTTAAAAGCGATGTCAGTCGATTACTTCAGACCGGCAGCTTCACGCAGCAGAGCGGCTTTGTCGGTTTTTTCCCATGGGAAATGTTCACGACCAAAGTGACCGTATGCAGCGGTTTCTTTGTAGATTGGGTGCAGCAGATCCAGCATCTGAATCAGGCCGTATGGACGCAGGTCGAAGAACTCGCGCACCAGCAGGGTCAGCTGTTCTGAAGGCACTTTCTCGGTACCGAAGGTTTCCACCATGATGGAGGTGGGTTCAGCCACGCCGATTGCGTAGGAGACCTGAATCTCACAGCGGTCAGCCAGGCCGGCAGCAACGATGTTTTTCGCCACATAACGTGCCGCGTACGCCGCAGAACGGTCAACTTTAGACGGATCTTTACCGGAGAACGCACCGCCACCGTGACGCGCCATGCCGCCGTAGGTATCAACGATGATTTTACGACCTGTCAGACCGCAGTCACCCATTGGGCCGCCGATAACAAAGCGTCCGGTTGGGTTGATGAAGAATTTGGTCGCAGAGCTCAGCCATTCGGTAGGCAGAACCGGCTTGATGATCTCTTCCATCACTGCTTCCTGCAGGGATTTCTGATCGATTTCTTCGGAATGCTGGGTAGACAGAACCACCGCGTCAATACCGACGATTTTGCCGTCGTCATACTGGAAGGTGACCTGGCTTTTCGCATCCGGGCGCAGCCACGGCAGGGTGCCGTTTTTACGCACTTCTGCCTGACGCTGCACCAGACGGTGTGCGTAGGTGACCGGTGCTGGCATCAGCACGTCGGTTTCGTTGGTTGCATAGCCGAACATCAGACCCTGGTCGCCCGCGCCCTGTTCCAGCGGATCGGCACGGTCAACGCCCTGGTTGATATCCGGAGACTGTTTGCCAATTGCGCTCAGTACCGCGCAGGAGTTGGCATCAAAACCCATATCAGAATGCACATAGCCGATCTCACGCACCGTGTTACGGGTGATCTCTTCGATATCAACCCATGCGCTGGTGGTGATCTCACCGCCAACCAGAACCATGCCGGTTTTGACATAGGTTTCACACGCTACGCGCGCTTTAGGATCCTGCGCCAGGATCGCATCCAGCACCGCATCGGAGATTTGGTCAGCAATTTTATCAGGATGTCCTTCTGATACGGACTCGGACGTAAACAGGTGTTTTGCCATGTTTTATTTCACCTAAGAGGAATTTGGTTAGCTCAAGCTGCTGTGTGGAATAGCCAAAGGAGATAATTCTACCAAGGCCTGCAGGTTTTTGACACTGGCAGTATGAGTGTTAATCAGTATAGATGGATTAACATCTGGATGGCTATTTTAGGTCACTTCTTCGCCCGATTTCCAGTTTTTTTTGACTAACCTCTCACTCAGTTGAAATTGCTGCTGGCAATAATTCCTGACGGCCCCGGCAACACGCGCATTTTTGTTTTGCTTTTTAGCCCCCTTCTCGGTATAAAACGCGGCGCGCGGCTCATATAAAATAAGCGCTCGATGAACTCATCGTGTCGCCACTTCCAGCCGGGTTAAGCAGTGAACTTTTAGCTTTGGCTTGGGGTCCGTTTCAGCAGAAGCGGCCGTGGAGGTGATACGAGATAATGAACCATCGTTTTCCGCTAATTCAGCGCAGCCGTTCTGGCGCGCATTTGATTCCCGCAACCCGCATTTTTAGTCTGCAAACCTGCCGATGTTATACCCATCTCGGCGCTTCTCAGGATTCCAGGGCCGGTCGCGCTTTGTGAAAACTGAACAAGGGCGCTCTTGTTAATACAAGAGTTTTCTCGTGGTTTCGCCGAACCTTGTCATACAGAGTTCGGATACGTGTTTTACAATGATATGAATAAGAAACCGGTCGCACGGTCTGGATTTCAGCATACTCTGCTGGGAAACGGAGCCGTTTATGGGTTGTTATCGCCGTATAACGCTGCGATAGTAGTCAACTGTTTTACACTTAATACAAAGAGTTGAGGTTCGCTATGTCTGACGACATGTCTTCTTTTTCGCCTTCGTCAGCGGGCGAACAGGGTGTACTACGTTCTATGCAGGAGGTTGCGATGAGCTCCGAGGAAGCCAGCAAGATGCTGCGCACTTACAATATTGCCTGGTGGGGCAATAACTATTACGACGTCAACGAACTGGGCCACATCAGCGTCTGCCCGGATCCGGACGTCCCTGAAGCGCGCGTGGATCTCGCGAAGCTGGTTAAAGCCCGTGAAGCTCAGGGCCAGCGTTTGCCTGCACTGTTCTGCTTCCCGCAGATCCTGCAACATCGCCTGCGTTCGATTAACGCCGCGTTTAAGCGCGCGCGTGAGTCCTACGGTTATAAAGGTGACTACTTCCTGGTTTACCCGATCAAGGTGAACCAGCACCGCCGCGTAATTGAATCTCTGATCCACTCCGGCGAGCCGCTGGGTCTGGAAGCAGGTTCCAAAGCGGAACTGATGGCGGTTCTGGCGCATGCGGGCATGACCCGTTCAGTGATCGTCTGTAACGGCTATAAAGACCGTGAATACATTCGTCTGGCGCTGATTGGCGAGAAGATGGGCCACAAGGTCTATCTGGTTATCGAAAAGATGACCGAAATCGCCATCGTGCTGGAAGAGGCCGAGCGTCTGAACGTGGTGCCACGCCTTGGCGTGCGTGCGCGTCTGGCGTCACAGGGTTCCGGCAAATGGCAGTCCTCCGGCGGCGAAAAATCCAAGTTCGGCCTGGCGGCAAACCAGGTACTGCAGCTGGTGGAAATCCTGCGCGAGCGCGGTCGTCTGGACAGCATTCAGCTGCTGCACTTCCACCTCGGCTCGCAGATGGCCAACATTCGCGATATTGCGACCGGCGTGCGTGAGTCAGCGCGTTTCTACGTTGAGCTGCATAAGCTTGGCGTAAATATTCAGTGCTTCGACGTGGGCGGCGGCCTGGGCGTGGACTACGAAGGGACCCGCTCGCAGTCTGACTGCTCCGTGAACTACGGCCTGAACGAATATGCGAACAACATCATCTGGGCTATCGGCGATGCCTGTGAAGAGAACGGCCTGCCGCACCCGACGGTGATCACCGAATCCGGTCGCGCGGTCACCGCGCACCATACGGTGCTGGTCTCGAACATCATCGGCGTTGAGCGCAGCGAAACCACCGAAGCGACGCCGCCGGCAGACGATGCGCCGCGTTCCCTGCAGAGCATGTGGGAAACCTGGCAGGAGATGCACGAGCCGGGCACGCGTCGTTCCCTGCGCGAATGGCTGCACGACAGCCAGATGGACCTGCACGATATTCACGTGGGCTATTCTTCAGGCACCTTCAGCCTGCAGGAGCGCGCGTGGGCGGAGCAGCTCTATCTGAACATGTGCCATGAAGTGCAGAAACAGCTCGACCCGAGCAACCGCGCGCACCGTCCGATTATCGACGAGCTGCAGGAGCGTATGGCGGATAAGATTTACGTCAACTTCTCGCTGTTCCAGTCGATGCCGGATGCCTGGGGTATCGATCAGCTGTTCCCGGTTCTGCCGCTGGAAGGGCTGAACCACGCCCCGGAACGTCGCGCGGTGCTGCTGGACATTACCTGCGATTCCGACGGTGCTATCGACCACTACGTTGACGGCGACGGCATCGCAACGACAATGCCAATGCCGGAATACGACCCGGAGAACCCGCCGATGCTGGGCTTCTTTATGGTCGGCGCGTATCAGGAGATCCTCGGCAACATGCATAACCTGTTCGGTGATACCGAAGCGGTGGACGTGTTCGTGTTCCCTGACGGCAGCGTGGAAGTTGAGCTGTCCGATGAAGGGGACACCGTGGCGGACATGCTGGAATACGTTCAGCTCGATCCGAAAACCCTGCTGACACAGTTCCGCGATCAGGTGAAAAACACCGGTCTGGACGACGCGCTCCAGCAGCAGTTCCTGGAAGAGTTTGAAGCGGGTCTGTACGGATATACGTATCTGGAAGACGAATAGTCGTTGATGCCCGGTGGCGCTGCGCTTACCAGGCCTACGAATGTAGGCCGGATAAGGCGAAGCCGCCATCCGGCAGAATGCTATACTCACTTGAACCCGTATGCATTACCGGCGATAATTCGCCCTAATAAGCGATTTACGAATCAATCCCTTCCTCGTCGGGTTTAACGACGCGGAGGGGATTTTTTTTCATCTGTTTTTAATGTATCGACTTTAAAAGAGGTCAGGACATGAGCACTTTAGGTCATCAGTACGATAACTCTCTGGTATCTAACGCGTTTGGTTTTTTACGCCTTCCGATGAACTTCCAGCCGTACGACAGCGACGCTGACTGGGTGATCACCGGCGTGCCGTTCGATATGGCGACATCTGGCCGCGCGGGTGGTCGTCACGGCCCGGCGGCGATCCGTCAGGTTTCCACTAACCTGGCCTGGGAGCACAACCGCTTCCCGTGGAACTTCGACATGCGCGAGCGCCTGAACGTGGTGGACTGCGGTGACCTGGTGTATGCCTTCGGCGACGCGCGTGAGATGAGCGAAAAGCTGCAGGCGCACGCCGAGAAGCTGCTGGCTGCCGGTAAGCGCATGCTCTCCTTCGGCGGCGACCACTTCGTGACCCTGCCGCTGCTGCGCGCCCACGCGAAGCACTTCGGTAAAATGGCGCTGGTACACTTTGATGCGCATACCGACACCTACGCGAACGGCTGTGAGTTTGACCACGGCACCATGTTCTTTACCGCGCCGAACGAAGGTCTGATCGACCCGAACCACTCCGTGCAGATCGGTATTCGCACCGAGTTCGACAAAGATAACGGCTTCACCGTGCTGGATGCGGGTCAGGTTAACGACCGCGGCGTGGATGACATCCTCGCTCAGGTGAAGCAGATTGTGGGTGATATGCCTGTCTATCTGACCTTCGACATCGACTGCCTGGATCCGGCATTTGCTCCCGGTACCGGTACGCCGGTCATCGGCGGTTTGACCTCAGATCGTGCCATCAAGCTGGTGCGCGGCCTGAAGGATCTGAACATTGTCGGGATGGACGTGGTGGAAGTGGCGCCTGCCTATGACCAGTCCGAGATCACTGCGCTGGCCGCAGCGACCCTGGCACTGGAAATGCTCTACATTCAGGCAGCTAAAAAAGGCGAATAAGCCTCGCCTGGCGTGAAAAAAAACCTCTCTATTGAGAGGTTTTTTATTGCCTTTAGAACACGTTAAACGGGTATTCCACGTAAGCGCGGATCTCGTCCCCGCCCACGTTGTACTCGCTGGCATTGCTGGAGACGCGCAGGACGGAGTAGCGCAGTTTAAGCTTCAGATCCTTAGCCGGACCATCCTGCACCTGGTACTGGATCTGGTTAAACCACTCGTGCTCTTTGCCGTTGCTGGTTTCAGAGGTTTTGATGTTATCGCCACGCACGTAGGCGGTGGTCCAGCTCAGGCCCGGTAAGCCAAGGCCGCTAAAGTCCAGACCGTAGGAAGCCTGCCATGAACGTTCATCTTCGCCGTTAAAATCTGACCAGTAGGAGTTCGCCAGCCAGATGGTGTTACCACCGTCACCCACGCCGCCCTTGTCACGATAGCCGCCGTAGTTGTAGCCGGTGCTGCCGCTGCTCTGCTGGTACGCTACTTTGAACGTGTGAATATCCCAGATGTAGCTCGCCGCCAGGCTCCAGATAGCGTTGCTGCGGCCCGTATCGAGGCTGTCCGCGTAACCCTGGTCGAGACGGGAGTTATAGCCGTTGAAGTCGAGCACCAGCTGCTGTCCGGTGCTGAACGGCTGCTTGAAGTTCAGGCCCAGGTACTGCTTGTTCATCACCTCTTCATTATGAGAGGCGTAAAGCGCGCCGCTGAACTGGTCGTTAAACTGGTAGCTCGCGCCGCCGAAGGAGAGGCTCTTCAGTCCGCTGTCGTGGCGATCGTCACTTTTACGCTGCTCGTCGGTGAAATAACCGGCGTTGATTTCCAGACCGTCGATCTCTTTTGAGGTCAGCATAGCGCCGGTGTAGCTTTCAAACAGCAGGCGAGAGCTGTCGGCATTGACGATAGGCAATTCAGGACGCTGATTCCCGTAGCTCAGTACGGTATTCGAGATGCGCATTTTGGCGGTTGCGCCAAACTTTGCCAGATCGGATTTTGCCCGGCCGTCGTCTTCCTGCTTAAAGAAGTCGATGCCGCCTGCGCCGCTTTTGCCGCGACCGCCGTCCAGGCGCACGCCGTATTGAGCAATACCGTCCACACCAAAGCCCACCAGCCCTTCGGTATAGCCGGATGCAAACGTGGCGATGATCCCCTGACCCCATTCGGCTTTGTCCTGCTGGCCCTGATGGTAGTCGCGGCTGATATACGCATTGCGGAAAAACAGGTCCAGACGGCTGTCGTCAATAAAACCCTGGCTGTCGGATTGCTGGCTTGCAGCGGCAGGTAATGCGGCAAATAAGCTTAAAGCAACTAATGATAATTCTTTTTTCACGGAGGGAACGTCTCTGTCTGGATATATTAATTTGAATAACTGCGGAGGTGATAATTACCGGAAAAAGTGACCTTTGCAATAATTATGTGACCAGACATTTCAATGTCATAGGGCAGATTTGGCGGGGCTTTCAGGGGT
Organism: Enterobacter sp. Taxon_8; assembly: GCF_058354585.1. NCBI lineage: Bacteria > Pseudomonadati > Pseudomonadota > Gammaproteobacteria > Enterobacterales > Enterobacteriaceae > Enterobacter > Enterobacter sp. Taxon_8. Next base: position 759,619 of record NZ_CM177989.1, read on the forward strand.
GTTATCGATACGTGCTGTTAAGTTAACAATTCATGCGAAATAAAAAGGAGGCAAAACTGCCTCCTTCTGAAATTATTTAATTCCGTCTGCGGCCATACGGTCGCGAATATGCTGTGCGCGTTCTTCTGAGGCCGGGTGATCGTCAAACATGGAGCTTTGACGTCCGGCTTCCAGCTTGGCCAGTTTTTCGAAGCTGGTGGCTAAGCCTGATGGATTAATGCCGCGTTTGCGCAACAGATCGTAGGAGTAGTCATCCGCCTCGGACTCCTGACGCTGTGAGAACTGAGAGTTAACCAGCTTTTCACCCACGTCCCCAAGCTGTGACTGCGACAGGCTGCCAACGATACCGCCTGCAGAGGCCGCCGCTGCGCGGATGGCATTGGTGCCCAGGGCAACCTGCATCCCTTTCTTCACGTGGCCCAGGGCAACGTGGCCCATTTCATGGCCGATAACCGCTTCCACTTCATTGTCGGTCATCATGTCCATCAGTCCGCTGTAGACGCGGATACAGCCGTTCGCCATCGCGAAGGCGTTGACGTCTTTCGCCATGTACACCTTGTAGTTCACCGGCTGGCCGTTGATGTTATCGCCCAGCGCGGAAGCAATCTTATTCAGACGCTGCGTGTAGGTACTGTTGGCCGGCGCAAGCGTGGCTTTTCCGTCCATATCTTTACAGGCCTGGTCGCTCAGCGCTTTCACCTGCGCATCGCTCAGGGAATAGGCCTGAAAGGCCTCTGCCCCTGACGTCATCAGACCGTTAGAATCCATATTCTGACAGCCGCTCAGCAGGAGCGTTGTACCCAGGGCCAGCACTATTGCACGCATTTTCATGAGGTTGCTTCCGTACTCGTTAATCTGAATAAAATCCGAAAAGGTCACCGTCAGCGAAGCCGGTGTCGGGCTAAGTATAAGGAATATCTACAGGGCCGGGCGAGTAGATTGCGCAACATGCGAGCATGATCCAGAGATTTCTTAAGCTGCAAAAGAATGGTCCATGTACATGGCATGCCGCTTGGGTTACATTGTTGGCACTTTTTTCCGGCGTAGCCCAAAACGCGCTGTCGTCAAGGGCATGGCCTTTAACAGTCCGATCTGGAGTTAAAATGTCCTCACGTAAAGAGCTTGCTAATGCTATTCGTGCGCTGAGCATGGACGCAGTTCAGAAAGCCAAATCCGGCCACCCAGGGGCCCCTATGGGTATGGCTGATATCGCCGAAGTCCTGTGGCGTGATTTCCTGAACCACAACCCGCAGAACCCGTCATGGGCTGACCGCGACCGCTTCGTGCTGTCCAACGGCCACGGCTCTATGCTGATCTATAGCCTGCTGCACCTCACCGGCTACGATCTGCCTATCGAAGAGCTGAAAAACTTCCGTCAGCTGCACTCCAAAACTCCAGGTCACCCGGAAGTGGGCTACACCGCTGGCGTAGAAACCACCACCGGCCCGCTGGGTCAGGGTATTGCTAACGCCGTGGGTATGGCGATTGCAGAGAAGACCCTGGCGGCGCAGTTCAACCGGCCTGGTCACGACATCGTTGACCACTTCACCTACGCGTTCATGGGCGACGGCTGCATGATGGAAGGCATTTCTCACGAAGTGTGCTCCCTGGCAGGTACCCTGAAGCTGGGTAAACTGGTTGCGTTCTATGACGACAACGGTATCTCCATCGACGGTCACGTTGAAGGCTGGTTCACCGACGACACCGCAGCACGTTTCGAAGCCTACGGCTGGCACGTTGTGCGTGGCGTTGATGGTCACGATGCTGACTCGATTAAACGTGCAGTGGAAGAAGCGCGCGCGGTGACGGACAAGCCGTCCCTGCTGATGTGCAAAACCATCATCGGCTTCGGTTCACCGAACAAAGCGGGTACGCACGACTCCCACGGCGCGCCGCTGGGTGATGCAGAAATCGCACTGACCCGCGAAGCGCTGGGCTGGAAACACCCTGCATTCGAAATCCCATCAGAGATTTACGCTCAGTGGGATGCAAAAGAAGTAGGCCAGGCGAAAGAAGCGGCCTGGAACGAGAAGTTCGCTGCTTACGCGAAAGCCTTCCCACAGGAAGCGGCTGAATTCACCCGTCGTATGAAAGGTGACATGCCGTCTGACTTCGACGCGAAAGCGAACGAGTTTATCGCTAAGCTGCAGGCGAACCCGTCTAAAATCGCGAGCCGTAAAGCGTCTCAGAATGCGATTGAAGCGTTCGGCCCATGGCTGCCAGAATTCCTGGGCGGCTCCGCTGACCTGGCGCCATCTAACCTGACTCTGTGGTCTGGTTCTAAGCCAATCAACGAAGATACTGCCGGTAACTACATCCATTACGGTGTACGTGAATTCGGTATGACCGCGATTGCCAACGGTATCTCCCTGCACGGCGGTTTCCTGCCGTACACCTCTACCTTCCTGATGTTCGTTGAATATGCCCGTAACGCCGTGCGTATGGCGGCGCTGATGAAACAGCGTCAGGTGATGGTCTACACCCACGACTCCATCGGTCTGGGCGAAGACGGCCCAACTCACCAGCCGGTAGAGCAGGTGGCTTCCCTGCGCGTGACCCCGAACATGAGCACATGGCGTCCATGTGACCAGGTTGAATCCGCGGTGGCGTGGAAATACGGCGTTGAGCGTAAGGACGGTCCAACCGCGCTGATCCTCTCCCGTCAGAACCTGGCGCAGCAGGAGCGTACCCCTGAGCAGCTGGCAAACATCGCTCGCGGTGGTTACGTGCTGAAAGATTGCGCGGGCCAGCCTGAGCTGATCTTCATCGCTACCGGTTCTGAAGTTGAGCTGGCTGTTGCCGCATGGGAAAAACTGACTGCCGAAGGCGTGAAGGCGCGCGTGGTCTCCATGCCGTCTACCGATGCGTTTGACAAGCAGGATGCCGCTTACCGTGAATCCGTTCTGCCTAAAGCGGTTTCCGCGCGTGTGGCAGTGGAAGCGGGTATCGCTGATTACTGGTTCAAATACGTGGGCCTGAACGGTGCCATCGTCGGTATGACCACCTTCGGTGAGTCTGCTCCGGCAGAGCAGCTGTTCGAAGAGTTCGGCTTCACCGTTGAGAACGTTGTCGCGAAAGCGAAAGAACTGCTGTAATCGCCGTTTTGCCCGGTGGCGCTACGCTTACCGGGTCTACAAATGGCTCGAAAGTAGGCCGGGTAAGCGCTAGCGCGCCACCCGGCTTTTTTTGCGTCATTATTCCACCTAAAATGTGACGCAAGTCATATAGCTCGCTTATTCATCTGGACAGACATTCCTTTTATTCCCCGATTCGCTTATTCTTGCTGAAGCGTTTCAGTCGATTAAATGTTCGACAATTGACCAATCAATCGCAGTTTGTGACAGCAAGGATTCCCCTTCGGGCGTAGCTGGATTACTCTTTCAGCCACCTCAAACTCAGGGATTGCTTTGCAGGAGATCTATGACCGTACGCGTAGCGATTAATGGCTTCGGTCGCATCGGGCGTAACGTGGTTCGTGCTTTGTATGAATCCGGACGTCGGGCGGAAATAACCGTGGTGGCAATCAATGAACTGGCGGATGCTGCGGGCATGGCGCATTTATTGAAGTATGACACCAGCCACGGACGTTTCGCCTGGGATGTGCGCCAGGAAAGAGATCTGCTTTTTGTGGGTGATGACGCTATTCGTGTTCTGCATGAGAACAGCATTTCCGGGCTACCCTGGCGTGAACTGGGTGTGGATGTCGTGCTTGACTGTACCGGTGTTTATGGCAACCGCGAACACGGCGAAGCGCATCTGGCTGCAGGCGCGAAAAAAGTCCTGTTTTCTCATCCCGGCAGTAATGACCTCGACGCGACAGTCGTGTTTGGCGTCAACCAGCATGAGCTGCAGGCCGAACACCGCATTGTTTCCAACGCCTCCTGTACCACCAACTGCATTATTCCGGTCATCAAACTTTTAGACGATGCGTATGGCATTGAATCCGGCACCGTGACCACGATTCATTCCGCAATGCACGATCAGCAGGTTATCGACGCCTACCATCCGGATTTACGACGCACTCGCGCGGCGAGCCAGTCAATTATTCCGGTAGATACGAAACTGGCGGCAGGGATCACCCGAATTTTTCCGCAGTTTAATGACAGGTTTGAAGCGATTGCCGTGCGTGTTCCGACGATTAACGTTACCGCAATCGACCTTAGCGTGACGGTAAAAAAACCTGTAAAAGCCTGTGAAGTCAACCTGTTGCTGCAAAAAGCGGCACAGGGGGCATTTCATGGTATAGTTGACTATACGGAATTACCGTTGGTCTCAGTAGATTTTAACCACGACCCGCACAGCGCCATCGTCGATGGTACGCAAACGAGAGTCAGTGGGGCACACCTTATCAAGACGCTGGTCTGGTGTGATAACGAATGGGGCTTTGCTAACCGAATGCTCGACACCACGTTAGCAATGGCCGCTCAAGGTTTCAGGTAAGACGCATCGTGCGTCTGCAAAACTTTAAGAATCAACGAGAGGATTCACCATGTCTGTAATTAAGATGACCGATCTGGATCTGGCTGGTAAACGCGTTTTCATCCGTGCCGATCTGAACGTACCGGTTAAAGATGGCAAAGTGACCAGCGACGCGCGTATCCGTGCATCTCTGCCAACCATCGAACTGGCTCTGAAGCAGGGCGCGAAAGTGATGGTCACCTCCCACCTGGGTCGTCCAACTGAAGGCGAGTACAACGAAGAGTTCTCTCTGCTGCCAGTGGTTAATTACCTGAAAGACAAACTGTCCAACCCGGTTCGCCTGGTAAAAGATTACCTGGACGGCGTTGAAGTGGCTGCCGGTGAACTGGTTGTTCTGGAAAACGTTCGCTTCAACAAAGGCGAGAAGAAAGACGACGAAACCCTGTCCAAAAAATACGCTGCACTGTGCGACGTATTCGTGATGGATGCCTTCGGTACTGCTCACCGTGCACAGGCGTCAACCCACGGTATCGGTAAATTCGCAGACGTAGCGTGTGCCGGTCCTCTGCTGGCTGACGAACTGGAAGCGCTGGGTAAAGCACTGAAAGAACCAGCTCGTCCGATGGTGGCTATCGTTGGTGGTTCTAAAGTTTCTACCAAACTGACCGTTCTGGATTCCCTGTCTAAAATCGCTGACCAGCTGATCGTTGGCGGTGGTATCGCGAATACCTTCGTTGCCGCTCAGGGCCACAACGTCGGTAAATCCCTGTACGAAGCAGACCTGGTTGACGAAGCCAAACGCCTGCTGGGTACCTGTGATATCCCGGTTCCAACTGACGTTCGCGTCGCGACCGAGTTCTCCGAAACCGCAACCGCGACCCTGAAATCTGTAAACGACATCAAAGACGAAGAGCAGATTCTGGACCTGGGCGACGTTTCTGCACAGAAACTGGCTGAAATCCTCAAAAACGCAAAAACTATCCTGTGGAACGGTCCTGTTGGCGTGTTCGAATTCCCGAACTTCCGCAAAGGTACTGAAATCGTTGCTAACGCTATCGCAGACAGCGAAGCGTTCTCTATCGCAGGCGGTGGTGACACCCTGGCAGCAATCGACCTGTTCGGTATCGCTGACAAGATCTCCTACATCTCCACTGGCGGCGGTGCATTCCTCGAATTCGTGGAAGGCAAAGTACTGCCAGCAGTAGCAATGCTCGAAGAGCGCGCTAAGAAGTAAGCCATTCAAGGGCAGGGAAACCTGCCCAATTTTCAGCGCGCTTTTAAGAGCTCGCACCTTTTCTAACGGCCGAAGATACAGGACTAAGCAACATGTCTAAAATTTTTGATTTCGTAAAACCTGGCGTTATCACTGGTGATGACGTACAGAAAGTGTTCCAGGTAGCTAAAGAAAACAACTTTGCTCTGCCAGCAGTTAACTGCGTGGGTACCGACTCCATCAACGCCGTACTGGAAACTGCTGCTAAAGTTAAAGCTCCAGTTATCGTTCAGTTCTCTAACGGCGGCGCTGCGTTCATCGCAGGTAAAGGCGTGAAAACTGACATTCCTCAGGGTGCTGCAATCCTGGGCGCTATCTCTGGTGCGCACCACGTTCACCAGATGGCTGAACACTACGGTGTTCCAGTTATCCTGCACACTGACCACTGCGCGAAGAAACTGCTGCCGTGGATCGACGGTCTGCTGGACGCGGGTGAAAAACACTTCGCGGCAACCGGAAAGCCACTGTTCTCTTCTCACATGATCGACCTGTCTGAAGAGTCACTGCACGAAAACATCGAAATCTGCTCTAAGTACCTGGCGCGCATGGCCAAAATGGACATGACCCTGGAAATCGAACTGGGCTGCACCGGCGGTGAAGAAGACGGCGTGGACAACAGCCACATGGACGCTTCTGCCCTGTACACCCAGCCAGAAGACGTTGATTACGCTTACACCGAGCTGAGCAAAATCAGCCCACGCTTCACCATTGCAGCGTCCTTCGGTAACGTACACGGCGTTTACAAACCAGGTAACGTGGTTCTGACCCCAACCATCCTGCGTGATTCTCAGGAATACGTGTCTAAGAAACACAACCTGCCGCACAACAGCCTGAACTTCGTCTTCCACGGCGGTTCAGGTTCTTCTGCTCAGGAAATCAAAGACTCCGTAAGCTACGGCGTTGTGAAAATGAACATCGATACCGATACCCAGTGGGCAACCTGGGACGGTATCCTGCAGTACTACAAAGCGAACGAAGCTTACCTGCAGGGCCAGCTGGGCAACCCGAAAGGCGAAGACCAGCCGAACAAGAAATACTACGATCCACGCGTATGGCTGCGCGCTGCTCAGACGTCCATGGTGACCCGTCTGGAGCAGGCTTTCAAAGAACTGAACGCGATCGACGTTCTGTAATTTGAGCAGCTAACAGCATCAGAAGGCCCGCAAATGCGGGCCTTTTTTTATGCTTTTTCAATACCCTGCCAGACCTGTTTTTGTGATCTGTTTGGCAAACCCGGCGCTTTTTGTTTACCCTTTACGAACCTGCCTGTCTCCATGGGGGATGGATTTTGTGTTTTGGTTTAACAAAAGGAAGAATAAATGGAACAACTCGATGTTGTAGACAGCATCAATAACGCCGGTAACTGGCTGGTACGCAACCAGGCGCTATTGCTGAGCTATGCAGTGAACATCGTCGCGGCGATTGCCATCATCATCGTCGGGATGATCGTGGCGCGTATCGTATCGAACGCGGTTAACCGCGTGATGCTGGCCCGTCACATTGACGCCACGGTGGCTGACTTCCTCTCCGCACTGGTGCGCTACGGCGTCATCGCCTTTACGCTGATTGCGGCGCTGGGCCGTGTGGGCGTGCAGACCGCCTCCGTCATCGCCGTTCTCGGTGCCGCCGGTCTGGCCATTGGTCTGGCGCTGCAGGGCTCGCTTTCAAACCTGGCGGCAGGCGTGCTGCTGGTCACCTTCCGTCCGTTCCGCTCCGGCGAATACGTTGACCTGGGCGGCATTGCCGGAACCGTGCTGCAGGTGCAGATTTTCTCAACCACTATGCGTACCGTTGATGGCCGCATTGTGGTCGTGCCGAACGGGAAAATCATTGCAGGCAACATTATTAACTTCTCCCGTGAACCGGTGCGTCGTAACGAACTGATTATCAGCGTGGCGTATGACTCCGATATCGATCAGGTGAAGTCGCTGATTACTAATATCATTGCTTCAGACGATCGCATTCTGAAAGACAAAGAGCAGACGGTTCGCCTGAACGAACTCGGTGCTTCCTCCATTAACTTTGTGGTGCGCATCTGGAGCAAAAGCAGCGATCTGCAAAACGTGTACTGGGACGTGCTGGAACGCATTAAGCGCGACTTCGATGCCAACGGCATCAGCTTCCCGTACCCGCAGATGGACGTAAACGTCAAAAAAGTCAAAGAAGCAGAATAACTTCTCCCGCAGGCCCGGTAAGCGCAAGCGCCACCGGGCTTTACTTTCATAAGCTCCGCTAATACCCAATTAATATTATCCATTTCCTCTAATGTGATTCGCGCAGTATAGTCAGCCTCCAGAACAACACTGCGAGAAAATCGTCATGCTATCTTATTATTTTCAAGGGCTTGCCTTAGGTGCGGCCATGATCCTTCCGCTCGGCCCGCAAAATGCATTCGTGATGAATCAAGGCATCCGCCGTCATTACCATCTGATGATTGCCCTGCTGTGCGCGGTAAGTGATTTACTGCTGATCTGCGCCGGGATTTTTGGCGGTAGCGCGCTTCTGATGCAGTCTCCGTGGCTGCTGGCGCTGGTTACCTGGGGCGGCGTGGCGTTTCTGCTCTGGTACGGTTTTGGTGCCCTGAAAACGGCGATGAGCAGCAACCTCGAGCTGGCGAGCGCGGAGGTCATGAAGCAGGGCCGCTGGAAGATTATCGTCACCATGCTGGCGGTCACCTGGCTTAATCCGCATGTTTATCTCGACACCTTTGTGGTGCTGGGCAGCCTGGGCGGACAGCTGGACGTTGAGCCAAAGCGCTGGTTTGCGCTCGGTACGATCAGCGCCTCTTTCCTGTGGTTCTTCGGTCTCGCCATTCTGGCGGCATGGCTGGCGCCCCGCCTGCGTACGGCCAAAGCCCAGCGCATCATTAATACCCTGGTCGGCCTGGTGATGTGGTTTATCGCTTTCCAACTGGCGAAAGAGGGGATTCATCATGTCCAGGAATTGTTCAACTAATCCTTGTCTTATGGACAACTGAACAAGACCCGCTAAGCTTGCTGGCATGCGCCCTGTTAATGGGCACTCTTCGCAACATGGAGGAATAACAGTGAAGTTTAAGGTGATGGCCCTGGCGGCATTAGTAAGTTTCGGTGCGGTGTCGGTGCAGGCAAGCGAATTGCCGGATGGCCCGCACATCGTCACGTCAGGCACCGCAAGCGTGGACGCGGTACCCGATGTTGCAACCCTGGCAATTGAGGTGAATGTGGCGGCGAAAGATGCGGCGACGGCTAAGAAGCAGGCTGACGATCGCGTTGCGCAATATCTCTCTTTCCTCGAGCAGAACGGTGTCGGTAAAAAAGATATCAACTCTGCGAACCTGCGTACTCAACCCGATTATGACTATCAGAATGGCAAAAGCATCCTGAAGGGCTACCGCGCCGTGCGTACCGTCGAAGTGACCGTGCGTCAGCTGGATAAGCTTAACTCGCTGCTGGACGGTGCGTTAAAGGCAGGTCTGAACGAAATTCGTTCCGTGTCGCTGGGCGTTGCGCAACCGGAAAAATATAAAGACGAAGCGCGTAAAGCGGCTATTGATGATGCCATTCACCAGGCGGAACAGCTGGCTTCTGGCTTTAAGAGCAAGCTCGGCCCGGTTTATAGCGTGCGTTACCACGTCTCTAACTACCAGCCAAGCCCGATGGTTCGTATGATGAAGGCTGATGCAGCGCCGGTATCCGCTCAGGAAACTTACGAGCAGCCAACCATTCAGTTCGACGATCAGGTAGATGTGGTGTTCCAGCTGGAACCAGTTGCAGCACAGCCGAAACCTGCTCAGTAATCTGTAGGCCGGGTAAGGCGTAGCCTCCACCCGGCTTTTCTTTTTAATCCTGTCTCAACACCTTATGCCCGTATGCCAGCAGCGCGTCGGTGACGTTGCGCATCATACGGCTTTCCGGCGCAAAACGGTGCCAGTAGAGCATCCGGCGCTGATACAGCCCCGGCGTCAGGTCAATCAGCTCACCGCTTTTCAACTCTTTCTCAATCTGCAGGTGTGGGATCATGCAGCAGGTGGTGCCCTGGCGCGCAAGCTGCACGAAGGCTTCAGACGAGTTGACGATATGGCACGGCACGCTGCCAGGCGGCAGATCGAAGTTTTGCTGCAGGAACGCCTGATGCATATCGTCCAGATGGTCGAACGCCACGGCAGGGGCTTTCAGCAGCGCGGCGCGGGTGACGCCGTTGGGGAAGTAGCGCTCGGCAAAGGCTTTTGACCCCACAAACAGGTAGTCCAGTGCGCCCAGCTGATCGACAAGACAGCTTGGCAGCGCCTGAGGCTGAATACTGACGGCCCCAACCACTTCACCGCGACGCAGGCGCTCCTGGGTTCGGGTTTCATCTTCAACCTGTAAGTTCAGGCGGATAGGGGAATCTGCTAATACCGGCGCAAGAGCCGGCAGCAGCCAGGTTGCCAGACTGTCGGCGTTGACCGCCAGAGAGAGCAGCAGCGGCGTAGAGCCCGTTTGTTCGTCACCCAGCCACTCGTCTTCCAGCAGTTCAACCTGGCGCAGCAGGGCGAGGAGTTTTTGCCCTTGCTCGGTTGGACGTGGCGGCACGGTACGCACCAGCAGCGGCTGGCCGAACATGTTTTCAAGCTGTTTTATACGCTGTGATACGGCGGACTGGGTGATGCAAAGCTTTTGCGCCGCGCGCTCAAAACCTCGTTCACGAATAACTGCATCAAGTGCCTGTAGTGTTCTGTAGTCCGGACGTTTCATTGCTCTGGCTGACTCCTTAATTTTGCTTATTCTGCACTATGACACAATTTTCCCTTTGTGGCAGACGAATTCCATTCGACGTGTTCTATAATGCGCCCTGAGTTTTCACACCACAGGCAAAACGATCATGACGCAGGATGAACTGAAAAAAGCAGTAGGGTGGGCCGCTCTCCAGTACGTACAGCCGGGTACCATTGTCGGTGTCGGTACGGGATCAACCGCGGCACACTTTATCGATGCGCTGGGCACGATGAAGGGGCAAATCGAGGGCGCGGTTTCCAGCTCTGATGCTTCCACGGAAAAGCTGAAAAGCCTCGGCATTACCGTTTTCGATCTCAACGAAGTGGATTGTCTGGGGATTTACGTTGACGGCGCGGATGAAATCAACGGCCACATGCAGATGATCAAAGGCGGCGGCGCGGCGCTGACGCGCGAAAAAATCATCGCCTCCGTTGCGGACAAGTTTATCTGCATCGCGGACGCCTCCAAGCAGGTCGACATTCTGGGTAATTTCCCGCTGCCGGTCGAAGTGATCCCAATGGCCCGTAGCGCGGTTGCCCGTCAGCTGGTGAAGCTTGGCGGTCGTCCGGAATACCGTCAGGGTGTAGTCACCGATAACGGTAACGTGATCCTCGACGTTCACGGTCTGGAAATTCTTGACGCGATTGCGCTGGAAAATGCCATCAACGGCATTCCGGGCGTAGTGACCGTAGGGCTATTCGCCAACCGTGGCGCGGATGTGGCGCTGATCGGCACCGCTGACGGCGTGAAAACCATCGTAAAATGATCTGATGGGGGGAGTCCTCCCCCCGCTAAAAAATTTTTGAAAAGCTAAATTCGGTGACTTGTGTCACGTTTTTACGCCTCTTTTGCCGATCCTGCCGCGTTTGTAAATTTCCATAGCATTTTCCTCTGACATTTTGCTCTGTATGACTTTTCTTCAGAGTGCCGACGCAAACGTTCATATTGCTGCAATAGTTTTTTTTGATATGTTGGCTACGGCGGATTCATATCCAGCACAACATCAGTTCAGACAAAAACAGGGTCGGGTAAATGGCAAAGGTATCACTGGAGAAAGACAAGATTAAATTCCTGCTGGTCGAGGGCGTACATCAAAAAGCAATCGATAGCCTTCGTGCGGCAGGTTACACCAACATCGAATTTCACAAAGGCGCGCTCGATACCGAAGAGCTGAAAGCGTCCATCCGTGATGCCCACTTCATTGGCCTGCGATCCCGTACTCACCTGACTGAAGAGGTTATTGCCGCGGCGGAAAAGCTGGTGGCTATCGGCTGCTTCTGCATTGGTACCAACCAGGTTGACCTGAATGCTGCCGCGAAACGCGGTATTCCCGTCTTCAACGCCCCGTTCTCCAACACCCGTTCCGTGGCGGAGCTGGTGATTGGCGAACTGCTGCTTCTGCTGCGCGGCATTCCTGAAGCTAACGCCAAGGCGCACCGCGGCGTGTGGAACAAACTGGCGTCTGGCTCATATGAAGCGCGTGGTAAAAAGCTGGGGATTATCGGCTATGGCCACATCGGTACCCAACTGGGGATTCTGGCGGAATCTCTCGGTATGCATGTCTATTTTTACGATATCGAAAGCAAGCTGCCGCTGGGCAATGCCACCCAGGTTCAACACCTGTCTGACCTGCTGAACATGAGTGACGTGGTGAGCCTGCACGTGCCGGAAAATGCGTCCACCAAAAACATGATGGGCGCGGAAGAGCTGGCGCTGATGAAGCCGGGCTCACTGCTGATTAACGCCGCGCGCGGCACGGTTGTCGATATCCCTGCGCTGTGCGATGCGCTGAAGCGTAAGCACCTGGCGGGCGCCGCCATCGACGTGTTCCCGACGGAGCCTGCGACCAACAGCGATCCGTTTACCTCTCCGCTGTGCGAGTTCGACAACGTGATCCTGACGCCTCACATTGGCGGTTCCACCCAGGAAGCGCAGGAGAACATCGGTCTGGAAGTGGCGGGTAAACTGAGCAAATACTCCGACAACGGTTCTACGCTCTCTGCCGTGAACTTCCCGGAAGTGTCTCTGCCGCTGCACGGTGGTCGTCGTCTGCTGCACATCCACGAAAACCGTCCAGGCGTGCTGACCGCGATCAACCAGATCTTTGCCGAGCAGGGCGTCAACATTGCCGCGCAGTATCTGCAGACGAACTCGCAGATGGGCTACGTGGTTATTGATATCGAAGCGGATGATGATGTGGCCGAAAAAGCGCTGCTGAGCATGAAGGCCATCCCGGGGACGATTCGCGCGCGTCTGCTGTACTGATAGTGCGGTTTGTGGTGTCGGGTGGCGGCTGCGCCTTACCCGACCTACTCTGAGCATTTGTAGGCCGGGTAAGCGTAAGCGCCACCCGGCTTTATTCTACCAGACCCAGATTTTGCTGGGCGTCACCACCGCCGGCAACGGCACATCCCATTTCTCCACCGGCAATGCCTCCACGCCCTGGCAATCATGCGCATAGCCCACCGGCTGCAACCCGTACTGCTGCCAGTTTTGCAGCGTCCGGTCATAAAAACCGCCGCCCATCCCTAAACGCTGGCCCTGTTCATCAAACGCCACCAGCGGCGTGATCAGTACATCCAGCTGTGACAGCGGCAACACGTCGCGCACGTCGAGTTTCGGTTCGGTGATTTTCAGGCGATTCACCACCAGCTCGCTGTGCGGATGGTAGTGCAGAAACAGCAGATTCCCCTCGCTAAACGGGTGCAGCACCGGCAGATAGACCTTCTTCCCGGCGCGCCAGAGTTGCTCTATCAACGGTTGGGTGTCCAGCTCGCCGTCAAACGACAGAAACAGCGCAACGGTATGCGCCATCAAGACAGGGGGATACGCCATCATACGGGCGGCGGCCTGCTGGGCAAAATGCGCTTGCTGATCGGAGGTTAACGCACGGCGGCGCTGACGAATTAGCTGACGGATGTCCTGGCGTGAAGCAGAAACTTCAGGGAATTGAGTCATGGTAGTCGGTAGAAGAAAAGAGAGGGAATCTCCGAGATGCCGCCGCAGGCTGTAACCCTTGAACCCTTGGTTCAAGGTGAATGTGTCGTCATAGTTTTAAGGCTTCTCGGACGAACCGAGCATGCTCACCAACCATGGAGCGCCACATTCTTGTGGTATGAAATATCGGCTCAGGGGACTGGCCCGCTTGCGAACATCTCAGAGAAATTTTGTCTTCACAGTTACTCTACCATAGTCAACTGAGAAGTGTTATTCAAACTTGGGTCCCGGTCTTTCGGGATTGCGACCTTGATCAAGCAATGCCTGTTCTATGGTCTGCTGGAGCATTTTAATGCGCTGCTCCATGCTTGCCGCGTAGTCGCGGGTCTTCGCTTTTTCCTGAGTCAGTTCATAGCTGATGTTCAACGCGGCGATGAAAACCAGCTGCTCAGTATTTGTGACTCTAGTGCGTTCTTTTAGATCTTGCAACCGCTGATTCAAATCGTCCGCAGCCTGATTCAAAGCATCCCTTTGTTCAGGCGGACAATTCACTCGCAGTGAACGGCCAAAAATCTGGAGATCGACGGGTTGTGCAGACATGCCACCTTCCTGCTGATTGACTGCGCTGCCTTCGCTTACGGCCCCGGGGGCTGCGAAGGGGCGACACTATAGCTACCCTGATGTGAAGATACAAGCCCTTTTCTGGTATCACCAGGGTCCAAAGTGGTAGCATATCATGAAACTTCCCCCCTTTGACGACGAATGCTCATGTCTATACAGAACGAAATGCCTGGTTACAAGGATTTAAACCAGTTACTGAACCAGCAGGGAGTCGGTTTAACCCCTGCCGAAATGCACGGTCTGATCAGTGGCATGCTGTGCGGCGGAAACAGCGACAGCTCATGGCAGCCGCTGATCCACGACCTCACGAATGAAGGGCTGGCGTTTGGTCACGAGCTGGCGGAAGCGCTGCGTAAAATGCACGCCGCCACCAGCGATTCTCTGGAAGACGATGGCTTCCTTTTTCAGCTTTATCTGCCTGAAGGCGACGACGTTAGCGTGTTCGATCGCGCCGATGCGCTGGCCGGCTGGGTAAACCACTATCTGCTGGGGCTGGGCGTGACGCAGCCTAAACTGGATAAAGTGACCGGCGAAGCGGGTGAGGCGATCGACGATCTGCGTAATATCGCTCAGCTCGGCTACGATGAAGACGAAGACCAGGAAGAGCTGGAAATGTCTCTCGAAGAGATCATCGAGTACGTGCGCGTGGCGGCACTGCTGTGCCACGACAACTTTACGCGCTCACAGCCGACCGCGCCGGAAGTCCGCAAGCCAACCTTACATTAAGAAAAATAACGCACAGGAGGGTGTCATGGTTATCTCGAGTCAAGAGTATTCGCGCCGCCGTCAGGCGCTGCTGGCGAAAATGCAGCCGGGCAGCGCCGCGCTAATTTTTGCTGCGCCCGAAGTGACGCGCAGCGCCGACAGCGAATATCCCTATCGCCAGAGCAGCGATTTCTGGTACTTCACCGGCTTTAACGAGCCGGAAGCGGTGCTGGTGCTGATTAAGAGCAATGACACCCACAACCACAGCGTGATTTTCAACCGCGTACGTGACTTAACTGCTGAAATATGGTTTGGCCGCCGCCTGGGGCAAGAGGCCGCACCGGCGAAGCTGGGCGTTGACCGCGCGCTGGCGTTTAGCGAAATCAACCAGCAGCTCTATCAGCTGCTTAACGGCCTCGACGTGCTCTATCACGCGCAGGGTGAATATGCCTACGCCGATGAGATTGTTTTCACCGCGCTGGATAAGCTGCGCAAAGGCTCGCGGCAGAACCTGTCCGCGCCGGCCACGCTGACGGACTGGCGTCCGGTGGTGCATGAGATGCGCCTGTTCAAGTCTGAAGAGGAGCTTAACGTGATGCGCCGTGCGGGCGAAATCAGCGCCCTGGCGCACACCCGCGCAATGGAGAAATGCCGTCCCGGGATGTTCGAATACCAGCTGGAAGGCGAAATTCACCACGAATTTAACCGCCACGGCGCGCGCTATCCCTCTTACAACACCATTGTCGGCGGCGGGGAAAACGGCTGCATTTTGCACTACACCGAAAACGAAAGCGCGCTGCGCGACGGCGATCTGGTGCTGATTGATGCCGGCTGCGAATATCAGGGCTATGCGGGGGACATAACCCGTACCTTCCCGGTGAACGGTAAGTTCTCACCGGCACAGCGCGCCATTTACGACATCGTTCTCGAGTCTCTTGAGACGGCGCTCAGGCTGTATCGTCCCGGTACCTCCATGCAGGAAGTGACCGGCGAAGTGGTGCGCATCATGATTACCGGTCTGGTCAGGCTCGGGATCATGAAAGGGGATGTCGACACCCTGATTGCTGAAAATGCGCATCGACCGTATTTCATGCACGGCCTGAGCCACTGGCTGGGGCTGGACGTGCATGACGTTGGCGCGTACGGCACCGACCGTTCGCGCGTGCTGGAGCCGGGCATGGTGTTAACCGTGGAGCCGGGCCTGTATATCGCGCCGGATGCCGACGTGCCTGAAGAGTACCGCGGGATTGGCATTCGTATTGAAGATGACATCGTGATTACCGAAACCGGTAACGAAAACCTGACCGCCAGCGTCGTGAAAAACGCTGACGATATCGAGGCGCTGATGGCAGCGGCGCGCGCATGAGCGTGATTATCGTTGGCGGCGGCATGACCGGGGCCACGCTGGCGCTGGCCATTTCGCATTTGACGCAGGGCCAGCTTCCGGTGCACCTGGTGGAAGCCGTTGCGCCAGAGGCGTCAAACCACCCCGGTTTTGATGCGCGCGCCATTGCGCTGGCGCAGGGCACCTGCCAGCAGCTTTCGCGCATTGGTATCTGGCAGGCGATAGCCGACCGCGCCACGGCGATCGGTACCGTGCACGTCAGCGATCGCGGCCATGCTGGCTTTGTCACGCTGGACGCGCAGGACTACCGGATTGATGCCCTGGGTCAGGTCGTTGAGCTGCACGACGTCGGATTGCGACTGTTCCGCCTGCTCCAGGACGCGCCGGGCGTCACGCTGCATTGTCCGGCGCGCGTGGCCAGCGTGAGCCGTAGTGAGGCGTCGGTTAGCGTGACGCTGGAAAACGGCACCGTTCTTGAAGGCCAGCTTCTGGTCGCCGCGGACGGTTCGCGCTCGTCGCTCGGCAGCCAGTGTGGCGTGGAGTGGCGCCAGCAGCCTTACGGGCAGGTGGCGGTCATTGCGAACGTCTCTACCGCAGCTGAACACCACGGCAGGGCGTTTGAACGCTTTACGCAGCATGGTCCGCTGGCGATGCTGCCGATGTCGGACGGGCGCTGTTCCCTGGTGTGGTGTCATCCTCAGGATAAGGCGGAAGAGGTTAAGGGCTGGTCCGACGAACGTTTTTGTACCGAGCTGCAGAAAGCCTTTGGCTGGCGGCTGGGGCGTATTACCCACGCAGGCAAGCGGACGGTCTACCCGCTTTCGCTGACCACGGCGTCTCAGTCTGTCTCCCATCGTCTGGCGCTTGTCGGTAATGCCGCACAGACGCTGCACCCCATCGCGGGGCAAGGCTTTAACCTGGGCTTACGCGACGTCATGAGCCTGGCCGAATCACTGGCGCATGCGTGGGGCGAGCAAAAAGACTGCGGGGCGTATTCGGTGCTGATTCATTACCAGAAGCGCCGTCAGGCGGATAAAGAGGCCACCATCGGCGTTACCGACGGCTTAGTCCATCTCTTTGCCAATCGCTGGGCACCGCTGGTTGCGGGCCGCAACCTCGGGCTGATGGCGATGGAACTATTCATTCCGGCACGTGACGTGCTGGCGCAGCGGACCCTGGGTTGGGTCGCGCGTTAAGGAGTTATCATCGTGCAAAATGTTGATGTCGCCATCGTTGGCGGCGGAATGGTTGGACTGGCATTGGCCTGTGGATTGCAGGGCAGCGGCCTGCGCGTGGCGGTGCTGGAGCAAAAGCAGCCCCAGCCCGTTGCACCGGATGCGCCGCCGGAACTCCGCGTCTCGGCGATCAATGCGGCCAGCGAAAAGCTGCTGACGCACCTTGGCGTCTGGGCAGATATTGTGGCGCATCGCGCCAGCTGCTATCACGGCATGGAAGTGTGGGATAAGGACAGCTTTGGTCATATTGCTTTTGATGATGAAAGCATGGGCTATAGCCATCTGGGGCACATCGTTGAAAACGCGGTGATCCACCACGCGCTGTGGCAGAAAGCACAGCAGTGCAGCGACGTGACGCTGATTGCGCCTGCGCAGATCCAGCAGGTGGCATGGGGCGAAAACGAGGCGTTTATCACCCTGCAGAGCGGCGACATGCTGACCGCGCGTCTGGTAGTCGGTGCTGACGGTGCGAACTCCTGGCTGCGGAATAAAGCCGACATCCCGCTGACCTTCTGGGACTATCGTCATCACGCGCTGGTCGCGACGATCCGTACCGAAGAGCCGCACGGCGGCGTGGCGCGCCAGATTTTCCACAACGACGGCATTCTGGCGTTCCTGCCGCTTAGCGACCCGCACCTGTGCTCGATTGTCTGGTCCCTGGTGCCGGAAAAAGCCCAGCAGATGCATGAGGCGACGCCGGAGGCCTTTAGCCAGGCGCTGTGCGTGGCCTTTGATAACCGCCTTGGCCTGTGCACGCTTGAAAGCGAACGTCAGGTATTCCCGTTAACCGGCCGCTACGCGCGTCAGTTTGCGGCGCACCGTCTGGCGCTGGTGGGGGATGCGGCGCATACCATTCATCCCCTGGCAGGACAGGGCGTTAACCTCGGCTTTATGGACGCGGCGGAGCTGGTTGAGGAGCTGCGTCGCCTGCATCGCGAAGGGAAAGATATTGGTCAGCATCTGTACCTGCGCCGCTACGAGCGCAGCCGCAAGCACAGCGCGGCGATGATGCTGGCGGGCATGCAGGGCTTCCGCGAGCTGTTTGCCGGAGCGAATCCAGCGAAAAAACTGCTGCGCGATATTGGCCTCAAGCTTGCTGACACCCTTCCGGGCGTTAAGCCCCAACTCCTCCGTCAGGCGATGGGTCTTAACGACCTGCCGGACTGGCTGCGTTAATTTAGACCCCTGTCACACTTTCTTTTCCCGGCCTCTGCGCCGGGGAAATTCCCTCGTTTGAAATATTCTAATTTCACGTCATTTTTCGCATTAGATAATCTAATGTCGCATTTTTCTCGTTACGGAAATTCGGCCCGATTTTCCGCACGAAATATCACCATGTGCTAAATCCTGTTAGAGCATTGTTAATTTTGTGCGGGGTTAATCGCATTTTTCCAGTGAATAACTCTGTAGGCTTTTTAGCGTTTTTTGGTCATAAGCTAATGTGATGACCCATTTTGCCTTATGGTTAACCGCCGGTTTCGGTGGTAAGTTCAGGTAAAAGAGAACGTTTGCGTCGGTGCCCGAACGCGGGGCCGATACCGGGTTTCACGGTGAATTTTTCAACGAGGACAAGATGGCTCAACAGACTCCTTTGTACGAACAACACGTGTTATGCGGCGCCCGCATGGTGGACTTCCATGGCTGGATGATGCCGCTGCACTACGGCTCTCAGATTGATGAGCACCACGCGGTGCGCACCGATGCCGGTATGTTCGACGTGTCCCATATGACGATTGTCGATCTGCGCGGTAGCCGCACCCGGGAGTTTTTGCGTTATCTGCTGGCAAACGACGTCGCCAAACTGAAGACGCCGGGCAAAGCGCTCTATACCGGCATGCTGAATGCCTCGGGCGGCGTGATTGATGACCTTATCGTTTATTACTTCACTGAAGATTTCTTCCGCCTCGTTGTAAACTCCGCCACCCGCGAAAAAGACCTCTCCTGGATCACCCAACACGCCGAACCTTATGCCATCGACATCACCGTCCGTGACGATCTGTCGCTGATCGCCGTGCAGGGACCAAACGCGCAGGCGAAAGCCGCCTCTCTGTTTAACGACGAGCAGCGCAAAGCAACCGAAGGCATGAAGCCGTTCTTCGGCGTGCAGGCGGGCGATCTGTTTATCGCCACCACCGGCTACACCGGTGAAGCCGGCTACGAAATTGCGATGCCGAACGAGAAGGCCGCTGATTTCTGGCGTGCGCTGGTGGAAGCGGGCGTGAAGCCTGCGGGTCTGGGCGCGCGCGATACGCTGCGTCTGGAAGCGGGAATGAACCTTTACGGTCAGGAGATGGATGAAGGCGTCTCTCCGCTGGCCGCCAACATGGGCTGGACCATCGCGTGGGAACCGGCTGACCGTGAGTTTATTGGCCGTGAAGCGCTGGAGATGCAGCGCGAGAAGGGCACCGAACAGCTGGTGGGACTGGTGATGAAGGAAAAAGGCGTGCTGCGCGGCGAGCTGCCGGTGCGCTTTACCGATGCTGACGGCAATCATCGCGAAGGCGTGATCACCAGCGGAACCTTCTCACCGACGCTGGGCTACAGTATTGCACTGGCACGCGTGCCGGCGGGCATTGGCGAAACGGCGGTGGTGCAAATCCGCAACCGCGAAATGCCGGTCAACGTGACCAAACCGATTTTTGTTCGCGCCGGTAAGCCGGTCGCCTAATCATTTTTATCAGGAGAACTTCAATGAGCAATGTGCCAGCAGAACTGAAATACAGCAAAGAACACGAGTGGCTGCGCAAAGAGGCGGACGGCACTTACACCGTAGGGATCACCGAGCACGCGCAAGAGCTGCTGGGCGACATGGTGTTTGTTGACCTGCCTGACGTGGGCACGACCGTTAGCGCGGGCGACGACTGCGCCGTGGCGGAGTCCGTAAAAGCAGCATCTGACATCTATGCCCCTGTAAGCGGTGAGATTGTCGCCGTCAACGATGCGCTGAGCGATTCGCCGGAGCTGGTCAACAGCGAGCCTTATGAAGGCGGCTGGATCTTCAAGATCAAAGCCAGCGACGAATCCCAGGTTGCCGCGCTGCTGGATGCGACCGCGTACGAAGCACTGTTAGAAGACGAGTAAGCCATTATCCCTCTCCCCTTTGCGGAGAGGGTAGGGTGAGGGGAACAGACGACACCATCACCCCAGCCCTCTCCCTCAGGGAGAGGGAGAAAACACATTCACTGCACGTTTCAGGAACCATCGCTCATGACACAGACTTTAAGCCAGCTTGAAAACCGTGGCGCCTTCATCGAACGTCACATTGGGCCGGATGCTCAGCAACAGCAGGAGATGCTGAAGACGGTTGGCGCGGATTCATTAGACGCACTGATCGGCCAGATTGTGCCAAAAGACATCCAGCTTGCCACGCCGCCTCAGGTGGGGGAAGCCACCACGGAATTCGCCGCGCTGGCGGAGCTGAAGGCCATCGCCGGCCTGAACAAGCGCTATAAGTCTTACATTGGCATGGGCTACACCAACGTGCAGTTGCCGCCGGTGATCCTGCGCAACATGCTGGAAAACCCGGGCTGGTACACCGCTTACACCCCCTATCAGCCAGAAGTCTCCCAGGGCCGCCTGGAAGCACTGCTGAACTTCCAGCAGGTGACGCTGGACCTTACCGGCATGGATATCGCCTCTGCTTCTCTGCTGGACGAAGCGACCGCCGCCGCCGAAGCGATGGCGATGGCTAAGCGAGTGAGCAAGCTGAAAAATGCTAACCGCTTCTTCGTGGCGGCGGACGTGCATCCGCAGACGCTGGACGTGGTGCGCACTCGCGCAGAGACCTTCGGCTTTGACGTAATCGTCGACGACGCTGACAAAGTGCTGGATCATCAGGACGTTTTCGGCGTTCTGCTGCAGCAGGTGGGCACCACCGGCGAAGTTCACGACTACGGCGCGCTGATTGCCGAGCTGAAATCCCGCAAGGTGGTTGTTAGCGTTGCCGCCGATTTTATGGCGCTGGTGCTGCTGACGGCACCGGGCAAACAGGGCGCGGATATCGTCTTCGGCTCTGCGCAACGCTTCGGCGTACCGATGGGCTACGGCGGCCCGCACGCGGCGTTCTTCGGCGCGAAAGATGAATTCAAACGCTCCATGCCTGGCCGTATTATCGGCGTCTCCAAAGATGCTGCCGGTAATACCGCGCTGCGCATGGCGATGCAGACCCGCGAGCAGCACATCCGCCGCGAGAAAGCGAACTCCAACATCTGTACCTCACAGGTGCTGCTGGCAAACATCGCCAGCCTGTACGCCGTGTTCCACGGCCCGGCTGGTCTGAAGCGCATTGCCAGCCGCATTCACCGCCTGGCCGATATTCTGGCCTGCGGCCTGCAGCAGAAAGGCCTTAAGCTGCGCCACGCTCACTACTTCGACACCCTGTGCGTGGACGTGGCGGACAAAGCGGCCGTGCTGGCGCGCGCGAATGCGGCAGAGATCAACCTGCGCAGCGACATCCACAACGCCGTCGGCATTACGCTGGATGAAAGCACCACCCGCGACGATATCCTGAACCTGTTCAGCGTGTTGCTGGGTGACGCGCACGGTCTGGACATTGATGCGCTCGACAAAGAGGTCGCGCTCGACAGCCGCTCCATTCAGGAAAGCATGCTGCGTAACGATGCGATCCTGACGCATCCGGTCTTTAATCGCTATCACAGCGAAACCGAGATGATGCGCTATATGCACTCTCTGGAGCGCAAGGATCTGGCGCTGAACCAGGCGATGATTCCGCTGGGCTCGTGCACCATGAAACTGAACGCCGCGGCAGAGATGATCCCGATCACCTGGCCTGAATTCTCCGAGCTGCACCCGTTCTGCCCGCCGGAGCAGGCAGAAGGTTATCATATGATGATCAACCAGCTTTCCGACTGGCTGGTGAAGCTGACCGGTTATGACGCGCTCTGCATGCAGCCGAACTCCGGCGCGCAGGGTGAATATGCGGGCCTGCTGGCGATCCGTCACTATCACGAAAGCCGCAACGAAGGTCACCGCGATATCTGCCTGATCCCAAGCTCCGCCCACGGCACCAACCCGGCCTCAGCCCAGATGGCGGGCATGGAAGTCGTGGTGGTGGCGTGCGATAAGAACGGCAACATCGATCTGGCCGACCTGCGCGCGAAAGCCGAACAGGCGGGCGACAAGCTCTCCTGCATCATGGTGACCTATCCGTCCACCCACGGCGTGTACGAAGAGACCATCCGTGAAGTGTGCGAAGTGGTGCACCAGTTCGGCGGTCAGGTATACCTCGACGGCGCGAACATGAACGCACAGGTGGGCATTACTTCTCCGGGCTTTATCGGCGCGGACGTGTCGCACCTTAACCTGCACAAAACCTTCTGCATCCCGCACGGCGGTGGCGGCCCGGGCATGGGTCCTATCGGCGTGAAAGCGCACCTGGCGCCGTTTGTCCCAGGCCACAGCGTAGTTCAGATCGAAGGCATGCTGACCCGTCAGGGCGCGGTCTCTGCGGCACCGTTCGGTAGCGCCTCTATCCTGCCAATCAGCTGGATGTACATCCGCATGATGGGCGCGGAAGGGCTGAAGCAGGCGAGCCAGGTAGCAATTCTGAATGCCAACTATATTGCGACGCGCCTGAAGTCTGCCTTCCCGGTGCTCTATACCGGCCGCGACGGTCGCGTGGCGCACGAGTGCATCCTCGATATTCGTCCGCTGAAAGAGCAGACCGGCATTAGCGAGCTGGATATCGCCAAGCGTCTGATCGACTACGGCTTCCACGCGCCAACCATGTCGTTCCCGGTTGCGGGTACGCTGATGGTTGAGCCAACGGAGTCTGAAAGCAAAGCAGAGCTGGACCGCTTTATCGACGCGATGCTGGCCATCCGCATGGAGATCGACCGCGTGCAGGACGGCGAGTGGACGCTGGAAGATAACCCGCTGGTCAACGCTCCGCACACCCAGCACGAGATGGTGGCTGAGTGGAACCACGGTTACTCCCGCGAGCTGGCGGTCTTCCCGGCAGGTGTGGCGAACAAATACTGGCCGACCGTGAAGCGTCTCGATGACGTCTACGGCGACCGTAACCTGTTCTGCTCCTGCGTACCGATGAGCGAATACCAGTAATCGCGCTGGTGCAGTAATCCAGGCCGGGTAAGGCGAAGGCGCCACCCGGCTTTTTTATTGGGAGAAGAAAATGGGCATTGCACTTGTGACCGGCGCCAGTCGGGGCATTGGGAAAGCCACTGCGCTCCAGCTGGCACGCGAAGGCTACACCGTGGCGGTGAACTATCATCACAACATTAAAGCCGCGACGGACGTGATAAACCAGATCGTTGAAGCTGGCGGTAAAGCCTTTGCCGTCCGCGCAGATATCAGTGATGAAGCTCAGGTGCTGGCGATGTTTGACAGCATCGATCGCGAAGGCGAGCCGCTTACCGCGCTGGTCAATAATGCGGGAATTCTGTTTGAGCAATCCACCATCGAGAATCTCTCCGCTGAGCGCATTAACCGCGTCCTGGCGACCAACGTCACGGGCTACTTCCTCTGCTGCCGGGAAGCGGTAAAACGAATGTCCTTCAGGCATGGCGGCAAGGGTGGGGCGATAGTGAATGTCTCTTCTGCAGCGTCGCGTCTGGGCGCGCCGGGTGAATATGTGGATTATGCCGCGTCCAAGGGGGCGGTGGATTCGCTGACAACGGGTTTATCGCTGGAGGTAGCGGCGCAGGGCATTCGCGTCAACTGCGTCCGTCCGGGTCTGATCTATACCGATATCCATGCTTCCGGCGGAGAGCCGGGGCGAGTGGATCGCGTGAAATCGTTGCTGCCGATGCAGCGCGGCGGCCAGCCGGAAGAGGTCGCCCAGGCGATTGTCTGGCTGCTGAGCGAGAAGGCGTCTTACGTGACGGGGAGCTTTATTGAGCTGGCGGGTGGGAAGTAAACCCCTAACCTAACCCTCTCCCCAAAGGGGAGAGGGGATCAAGCGTAACGGCGCTCGGTGTTAAAGTTTCTCGCCGTTGCTGGCAATCACGCCCTTATACCACTCGAAGCTTTTCTTGCGTGAACGCGACATGTCGCCCGTACCGTCGTCGTGTTTATTCACGTAGATAAAGCCGTAGCGTTTGCTGTACTGGCCGGTGGTGAACGACACGCAGTCGATACAGCCCCATGGCGTATAGCCCATCAGATCCACGCCATCGTGGGTAACGGCTTTGATCATCTCCTCCACGTGGGCACGCAGATAGTCGATACGATAGTCATCGTTGATGCTGCCGTCTTCTTCAACCTTGTCGTAGGCGCCGAAGCCGTTTTCAACGATAAACAGCGGTTTCTGGTAACGCTCGTACAGTTCGCACAGGGAATAGCGTAACCCTACTGGGTCAATCTGCCAGCCCCAGTCGGAAGCCTTAACGTGCGGGTTCGGCACGCTGCCTTCGAAACCGGAAATCGCGTCCCCGGTGCCGCCTTCCGCTTTCACCGCGTTGGTCATGTAGTAGCTGAAGCCCAGGTAGTCGCAGGTACCTTCACGCAGGATCTGCTCGTCGCCTGCCTCCATTTTGATGGAGAACCCGCGGCGCTCCCACTCGTTCAGGACGTAAGACGGGTAGTAACCCCGCAGCTGGACGTCGGTAAAGACGTAGCGCTCGCGCATCGATTCCTGGGCGAACATCACGTCTTCCGGCTTGCAGGAGAATGGATAGAGCGCCACCATGGCCAGCATGCAGCCGACTTTCATCTCCGGATTGATGCGGCGCGCGGCTTTCACCGCCAGGGCGCTGGCCACAAACTGGTGGTGAAGCACCTGATACATGGTCTCTTCGGGATTTTCGTGTTCGGTGTAGACCACACCGGAGCAGCAGTAGCCGAACAGCGGTGCGCGCCAGTTGCGCTGGTTATTGATTTCGTTGAAGGTCATCCAGTATTTGACCTTGTTTTTGTAGCGCTCAAAAACCACTTCCGCGAAGCGCACAAAGAAATCGACCACTTTACGGTTGGTCCAGCTACCGTATTCCTGCACCAGGTGCAGCGGCATTTCGAAGTGGGAGAGGGTGATCACCGGTTCGATGTTGTACTTCAGCAGCTCATCGAACATGTCGTCGTAAAACTTCAGCCCCTCTTCGTTTGGCTGCGTTTCATCACCTTTCGGGAAGATGCGCGTCCAGGCGATGGAGGTACGGAAACACTTGAAGCCCATCTCGGCAAACAGCTTGATGTCTTCTTTGTAGTGGCCGTGGAAATCGATAGCTTCATGGTTGGGGTAGTATTTCCCCGGTACCACCTCCTGCGTGATTTCGCGCGGTACGCCGTGTGCGCCGCCGGTCAATACGTCGCAAATGCTTGGCCCTTTGCCGCCTTTGTTCCAGCCGCCTTCAACCTGATGAGCGGCAACCGCGCCACCCCATAAAAAATCTTTTGGTAAGGTCAATTTTTTCATCGCTGCTATTCTCAATAAATGACTTATTGGCATCGAGTCTAGCAAAGCGAAATTAAATGTCACGATATAACAATTTACGGTAAATGTGATTTGTCACATCAAAAAAACAGGGTGTTTTATTCTGTAAGTTTCTTCGCCAGCTTACGGCCGAGAGATTCCAGAATATAGATGACGGGAATTTGCGTGGTTATATCGTAGACGCCTGCAATTCGAGTCTGAGGAACGTGCCAGGAGAGATTAAAGTCCGCCAGTTTTGCCAGGCGCGAGTGCTCGTGGCTGGTAATGGAGAGCACCTTACAGTGATGCAGGCTGAACTGGCTGGCGAAGCGCAGGATCTCCTCGGTCTCGCCCGAGACGGAGAGCACAATAGCCAGCGCATTTTTTGCCATGTCATTCGTGACCGGGAAATAAGGGTCATCAATATGGTTACTGAATTTCCCAATATTAGAAAAGAAACGTGCGCCATATTTTGCCAGCGAGCCTGATGTCCCGGCACCGACAAATATAATTCGCTCGGAAGATAAAATAATATCGACCGCCTTATCCAATAACGCGTCGAACTCTTCATTATTCACGCTTTTAAAAAAGCTGATTATTTCGCTGGCGCCGAAGTTCGCCTGCTGGGGCTCGTTCTGCTCAAGGTACAGCTTAAAGCGCACGCGGAATTCAGAATACCCTTCGCAGTTAAGCTTGCGGCAAAAGCGCAGGATTGTGGTCGTCGAGACGTCTGCAGCATCCGCCAGCTCGCGAATGGTCATGTACATCACTTTGTCACGATTTTTTATGACATAGTTGTAGACCATCATCTCCAGGTTATTGAGACTGGCAATGGCGGAATGGGAGAACATGCTCACAATGGCTACACTCACTCATCAGACTTTTCTTCAGGGAATAATAACATGCAGCCAAACGACATCACTTTTTTTCAGCGCTTTCAGGACGACATTCTGGCCGGGCGTAAAACCATCACTATCCGGGATAAAAGTGAATCCCATTTCAAAACCGGCGATATCCTGCGGGTGGGACGTTATGAGGATGATGGTTATTTTTGCACCATCGAAGTAACGGGAACGTCAACCGTTACGTTCGACACATTGACGCAAAAACATGCTGAACAGGAGAATATGACCCTGGATACGCTGAAAAGCGTGATCGCAGAGATCTATCCCAGCCAGAACCAGTTTTATGTGATTGATTTTAAACGTCTATAATTTAAATCGAAACGCACGTTCGCTGAAATTAAACCGTAACTGTCTGATTGTAATTTAGAAACGTTATGTTTAACTTTATTTTAGCTAACATGTGTTCACTGGAATCATTCTCAGTTAGCATAGTGATGCGATGAATAATCATCTTTTGTTTTCCCGGAGTTTTGTATGGTGAGCAGACCATTAATCGCACAGGGATATTCGCTGGCTGAGGAAGTAGCCAACAGCATCAGCCACGGCATTGGCCTGGTGTTTGGGATTGTCGGTTTAGTCTTATTGCTGGTGCAGGCGGTGGACGCTAATGCCAGCGCGATGGCCATTACCAGCTACAGCCTGTATGGCGGGAGTATGATCCTGCTGTTTCTGGCGTCGACGCTTTATCACGCGATCCCGCATCAGCGGGCCAAAATATGGCTCAAGAAATTTGACCACTGCGCTATCTATCTTCTTATTGCAGGCACCTACACCCCGTTTTTGCTGGTGGGGCTCAACTCGCCGCTGTCGCGTGGCCTGATGATTGTTATCTGGAGCCTGGCACTGCTGGGGATCCTGTTTAAGCTGACCATCGCGCACCGCTTTAAGGTGCTGTCGCTGGTCACCTATCTGACCATGGGCTGGCTGTCGCTAATTGTGGTGTATCAACTGGCAATCAAACTGTCGATAGGGGGCGTGACGCTTCTGGCCTTAGGCGGCGTGGTATACTCGCTCGGCGTGATTTTCTACGTCTGCAAGCGCATTCCTTACAACCATGCCATCTGGCACGGCTTTGTGCTGGGCGGCAGCGTATGCCACTTTTTGGCGATCTATTTGTACGTAGGGCAGGCCTAGTTTTTTACGCCGTGCGGGCGGTTGCCCTCACCCCGGCCCCCTCCCACAGGGGGAGGGAGGACACCAAAACCCTAGGCCCGGTAGGTGCAGCGCCACCGGGCGATACAGCATCACTCTTCCAGAGAATACGGCAGCGGCTCAATACTCAGCGTATTTGCATCGTCACGCACGCGGAACACGCTGTCGGCTTCCATGTCGTTGTTCATGACGGCTTGAACCAAAAGACGTCCATCATCCAGCTGTACGGCGGCTAATACGGTGCCGGTACGGCGCCAGTTATCACCCATCTTCAGCTCTAAGTCTTCACCCGCTTCAGGGACGCGGCTGGCATGTCCCGCGAGTGTCCACAGCGCACGTTTGTTTGCCCCGCGGAATTTTGCACGCGCCACCATCTCCTGGCCGGTGTAACAGCCTTTTTTAAAGCTGATACCCCCCAGTGCCTGCAGGTTGGTTGCCTGAGGAATAAACTGTGCGCTGTTTGCTGCGTCAATTACCGGCAGACCCGCTTCGATGTTCAGCGCCAGCCACTGCTGACTGTTGTTAAGCTGCGCTTCGCCGCGCAGCGCCTCGGTGATGCGCTCGGCGGTTTCGGCATCCGTGACTAACAGAAAACGCTCTGCCGGGTGTTCAAACCACAGGATGGAGGTGTCGCCTTCGCTGACGAGCTGCTTTTCGGCATTCGGCAGTTCGCTGAAGAGATTTTTCAGCGCCGCACGTGCCTGGAAGCCGGCCACACCCAGCAGGACATGTTCGTCGTCCGGGGCGATAGTGACTTTGGAAAAGACCGCGTACTTCTTCAGCTCTTTGAGCTGGGCCTCCTGCAGGCTGCGGCGCTCAATAAAGGCAAAGCCATCCTGACGGCGGAAGAGACGCAGGTTGCTCCACATTTTGCCTTTTGGGTCGCAATGCGCGGCCAGCAGGTGCTGGTGTTCGGTCATCTGGCTGACGTCGGCGGTCACCTGGCCCTGCAGATATTTTTCGGCGTCGGCACCGGTGAGCGTCGCCAGCGCCCAGTCATCAAGAGAAATAAGCGTCAGCGGCAGACGCGCAGAGGCGGCGGGCTGGCGAGGAGAAAATGGTGTAAATGCCATAACGATATCCTGAATTGCTTAACGCTTTGATAATGCCTAATGGTAAAAGAGCCTGCAGGCAATGCAAGCGCTTTCAACAGGCCATTTGTGCCCTAAACCGGTTATGCGTAACGCTACGCAAAATAATGTAATCCGCTGTCTTTGTAGGGGGTATTCGGGAAGCCTGCTCGGCGATCGCAATATTCCAGTAATGAAACGTTCAAAAACACGTTACACTAGCTGGTGTCCCCGTAGAGAAACAAAGAACACTGAACGGGGCACCGACTGTGCCAAACGTAATGCAGGAAACTGAACATGGATATTAACAACAAGGCCCGTATTCACTGGGCGTGCCGTCGCGGAATGCGTGAACTTGATATTTCCATCATGCCTTTCTTCGAATATGAGTATGACACCTTAAGCGACGATGATAAGCGTCTGTTTGTTCGCCTGCTTGAGTCTGACGATCCAGATTTATTCAACTGGCTGATGAACCACGGCAAACCCGCCGATACCGAGTTGCAACGGATGGTGCAATTAATTCAAACACGGAATCGGGAACGTGGTCCTGTGGCAATCTGATCTTCGCGTCTCGTGGCGCTCGCAGTGGATGTCTTTATTGCTCCACGGACTGGTTGCGGCCTTTGTGTTACTGATGCCGTGGCCGCTAAGCTATACGCCGCTGTGGCTGCTGTTACTCTCGTTTGTCGTTTTTGACAGCGTACGCAGCCAGCGTCGAATTAATGCCCGTCAGGGAGAGATCAAATTACTGATGGATTCCCGCCTGCGCTGGCAGGGTAAAGAGTGGGATATCCTCGGTATGCCCTGGATGCTCAACTGCGGCATGATGTTACGGTTACGCAAGGTGGACGGCGGGCGTTGCCAGCATCTTTGGCTGGCGGCTGACAGTATGGATGCTGCCGAGTGGCGAGATCTGCGCCGGATGCTATTGCAACAGACGACGCAGGGATAATATGCGTTAGCTAAACTTTTCAGCCATTTCGCCCAGAATCTGTTCGCACCAGGTTTGCAGGCGCTCATCGCTGAGATCGTACTGGTTGGTTTCATCCAGCGCGAGCCCAACAAACAGCTCGCCGTCGGCAATAATCGGTTTTTTACTGGTGAACTCGTAACCTTCGGTTGGCCAGTAGCCGATAAACGACACCCCTTTCGGTGCCAGTTTGTCGTGCAGCATGCCGAGCGCGTCCAGGAACCATTCCCCGTAACCGAGCTGGTCCCCCATGCCGTACATGGCAATGATTTTGCCGTCGAGGTTGACTGAGTCGAGTTGATCCCAGATGGCTTCCCAGTCTTCCTGTATCTCACCAAAATCCCAGGTTGGGATGCCAAGGATCAGGACATCGTACTGTTCCATCAGCGCGACCGCGTCATCTTTCAGGTTATGCAACGTCACCAGTTCCGGGCCAATGATGTCGCGAATTTTCTCTGCCGCCATTTCGGTGTAGCAGGTGCTGGAACCATAGAACAGACCAATATTCATCGCGTAACTATCTCAATTCTTGCTTTGACTATGCGCGTAGTGTACCAGAAACCGGTCGCAATCAGGCATAATGGCCTGACTGCAGAATCAAAGGGGCTGATGTGGAAAAGGATCTCGCACTGATCGAACAGTTTCTCGACGCGCTGTGGCTGGAGAAAAATCTGGCCGAGAATACGCTCAGCGCCTACCGGCGCGATCTTACCATGCTGGTGGAGTGGCTGGCCCGTCGGCAGCTCTCGCTGGCGAGCGCGCAAAGCGACGACCTACAGGCGCTGCTCGGTGAACGTGTAGAAGGGGGGTACAAAGCCACCAGTTCCGCTCGTTTGCTCAGCGCCATGCGTCGGCTGTTCCAGCATCTCTACCGTGAGAAGATTCGCGAAGACGATCCAAGCGCGCTGCTGGCTTCCCCTAAGCTTCCGCAGCGGCTGCCGAAAGATCTCAGCGAAGCACAAGTTGAGAGATTATTACAGTCACCGGCTGTTGACCTGCCGCTGGAGTTACGCGATAAAGCCATGCTTGAGCTATTGTATGCTACCGGCTTGCGCGTTTCGGAACTGGTTGGCCTGACGATGAGCGACATCAGCCTGCGTCAGGGCGTGGTGCGCGTCATTGGTAAAGGAAATAAGGAAAGGCTGGTTCCGCTGGGGGAAGAGGCGGTTTACTGGCTGGAAACGTACCTGGAGCATGGCCGTCCGTGGCTGCTCAATGGTACGTCTATCGACGTCCTGTTTCCGAGCCAGCGCGCCCAGCAGATGACGCGGCAAACGTTCTGGCATCGCATTAAGCATTACGCCACACTGGCGGGTATCGACAGTGAAAAGCTTTCGCCGCACGTATTGCGTCACGCCTTCGCGACGCATCTGCTCAACCACGGCGCTGATTTACGCGTGGTGCAGATGCTGCTGGGACACAGCGATCTTTCCACGACGCAAATTTACACCCATGTCGCGACGGAACGCCTGCGGCAGCTACACCAACAGCACCACCCTCGAGCGTGAGTGCCGACGAATTGTAACAGGATCACATATGAAAAAGTCTTTCGCGCTGTTCACCCTGCTGGCAGCCTCATTTACCGGTTTCGCCCATGCGGACGATGCCGCCATCAAACAGTCGCTGGCTAAGCTTGGCGTCACCGGCAGCGATATTCAGCCTGCACCGGTTGCTGGGATGAAAACGGTACTGACCAACAGCGGCGTGCTGTACGTCACCGAAGACGGCAAACACATTATTCAGGGGCCAATGTACGACGTGAGCGGCGCGCAGCCGGTGAACGTCACCAACCAGCTGCTGATGAAAAACCTGAACGCGCTCGAAAAAGAGATGATCGTCTATAAAGCGGCGCAGGAAAAACACGTTATTACCGTTTTCACCGACATCACCTGCGGCTACTGCCACAAGCTGCATGAAGAGATGAAAGACTACAACGCGCTGGGTATTACCGTGCGTTACCTGGCCTTCCCGCGCGCGGGCGTGCAGAGCCAGCCCGAGCAGGACATGAAGGCTATCTGGTGTGCGAAAGACCGCAACAAAGCGTTTGACGACGCGATGAACGGCAAAGGCGTTAAGCCGGCCTCCTGCGACATTGATATCGCTAACCACTACGCGCTCGGCGTGCAGTTTGGCGTGAGCGGTACGCCAGCGATTGTCCTGAGCAATGGCTATGTCGTTCCGGGCTATCAGGGGCCAAAAGAGATGAAAGAGTTCCTCGACGCGCACCAGAAACAGTTTGGTGGTAAATAATCCGCGTGAAAGCCCCGATAAAATTGCGCCGCCGCGAGGCGGTTGAACCGGTTGATTTGCCAGACGATCTCCCGGCGCTGCTTAAGCGCCTCTACGCCAGCCGCGGCGTGCGTCGCGCTGAGGATCTTGAGCGCAGCGTGAAAGGGATGCTGCCCTGGCAGCAGCTGAGCGGTATCGAAAAAGCTACCGAAATGCTCTACAACGCGCTGCGTGAAGGAACGCGGATTGTGGTGGTAGGGGATTTCGACGCCGACGGCGCAACCAGCACCGCGCTGAGCGTGCTCAGCCTGCGCGCGCTGGGCTGCGATAACGTCACGTATCTGGTGCCTAACCGTTTTGAAGACGGCTACGGACTCAGCCCGGAAGTGGTCGATCAGGCCCATGCCCGCGGTGCGCAGATGATCATGACCGTCGATAACGGGATCTCTTCCCATGCGGGGGTCGATCATGCTCACGCTCTGGGGATCCCGGTGCTGGTTACCGATCACCACCTGCCGGGCGAAACGCTGCCGGATGCGAAAGCGATTATTAATCCCAACCTGCGCGACTGCGATTTCCCATCGAAATCCCTTGCGGGCGTAGGCGTGGCGTTTTATCTGATGCTGGCGTTACGGACTCTGCTGCGCGATAAGGGCTGGTTCGAATCCCGCGGTATTGCCGTACCGAACCTGGCGGAATATCTCGATCTGGTGGCGCTGGGCACCGTCGCGGACGTGGTACCGCTCGATACCAATAACCGCATTTTGACCTGGCAGGGCCTAAGCCGCATTCGCGCGGGCAAGTGCCGGCCGGGGATCAAGGCGCTGCTGGAAATAGCCAACCGCGATCCGCTCAAGCTGGCGGCAAGCGATTTGGGCTTTGCGCTCGGGCCGCGCCTGAACGCGGCCGGAAGACTGGACGATATGTCCGTCGGCGTGGCGCTGCTGCTGTGCGACAACATCGGTGAAGCGCGCGTGCTGGCCAACGAGCTGGACGCCCTGAACCAGACACGCAAAGAGATTGAGCAGGGGATGCAGGCCGAAGCGCTGACCCTGTGCGAAAAGCTTGAACGCAGCGGCGATACGCTGCCGGGCGGCCTGGCGATGTACCATCCCGAGTGGCATCAGGGCGTGGTGGGCATTCTGGCGTCGCGTATTAAAGAACGTTTCCACCGGCCGGTGATCGCGTTCGCCCCCACGGGTGATGGCACGCTGAAAGGCTCTGGCCGCTCAATCCAGGGGCTGCACATGCGCGATGCGCTGGAGCGTCTCGATACGCTGTATCCAGGTCTGATGATCAAGTTCGGCGGCCATGCGATGGCGGCTGGCCTGTCGCTGGAAGAGGCGAAATTCGACGAGTTCCAGCGCCTGTTCGGCGAGCTGGTCACCGACTGGATTGACCCGGCCCTGCTTCAGGGGGAAGTGGTGTCCGATGGCGAGCTTTCACCGCTTGAGATGACGATGGACGTGGCGCAAATGCTGCGCGATGCCGGCCCGTGGGGGCAGATGTTCCCGGAACCTCTGTTTGACGGGCGATTCCGCCTGCTGCAGCAGCGCATTGTCGGCGAACGTCATCTGAAAGTGATGGTCGAGCCCGTGGGCGGTGGACCGCTTCTGGACGGCATTGCTTTTAACGTCGATACCTCCATCTGGCCGGACAACGGCGTGCGCGAGGTCGAGCTGGCGTACAAACTGGACATCAACGAGTTTCGCGGTAACCGCACCCTTCAGATCATCATCGACAATATCTGGCCAATTTAGCGGCAGTAATCTCTATAAAAAAGGGCGTGGATTCGGTACAATCCCGCTCTTATCACCGCATTTTGACAAGTCCATAAAAGAAAACAGACCATGTTTGAAATTAATCCGGTAAAAAACCGTATTCAGGACCTCACGGAGCGCTCTGACGTTCTTAGGGGGTATCTTTGACTACGATGCCAAGAAAGAGCGTCTTGAAGAAGTAAACGCCGAGCTGGAACAGCCGGACGTCTGGAACGAACCTGAACGCGCCCAGGCGCTGGGTAAAGAGCGTTCCTCTCTCGAAGCTATCGTAGATACGCTGGATCAAATGGCCCAGGGGCTGGAAGATGTTTCCGGTTTGCTGGAGCTGGCCGTCGAAGCTGACGACGAAGAAACCTTTAACGAAGCCGTGGCAGAACTCGACGTGCTGGAAGAGAAGCTGGCGCAGCTTGAATTCCGTCGCATGTTCTCCGGCGAATACGACAGCGCTGACTGCTATCTCGATATTCAGGCAGGTTCCGGCGGTACCGAAGCGCAGGACTGGGCCAGCATGCTGACGCGTATGTACCTGCGTTGGGCAGAAGCGCGCGGCTTCAAAACCGAAATTATCGAAGAGTCTGAAGGTGAAGTAGCGGGTCTGAAATCCGTCACCATCAAGATCATTGGCGATTACGCCTACGGCTGGCTGCGTACCGAAACCGGCGTTCACCGCCTGGTACGTAAGAGCCCGTTCGACTCCGGCGGCCGCCGTCATACCTCCTTCAGCTCCGCGTTTGTTTACCCGGAAGTTGACGAAGATATTGATATCGAAATTAACCCGGCGGACCTGCGTATCGACGTTTACCGCGCATCCGGCGCGGGCGGTCAGCACGTTAACCGTACGGAATCGGCGGTGCGTATTACCCACATTCCAACCGGGCTGGTCACGCAATGCCAGAACGACCGTTCCCAGCATAAGAACAAAGACCAGGCCATGAAGCAGATGAAAGCGAAGCTTTATGAGCTGGAGATGCAGAAGAAAAATGCTGAGAAACAGGCGATGGAAGACAACAAGTCTGACATCGGCTGGGGCAGCCAGATCCGTTCTTACGTCCTTGATGACTCCCGCATCAAAGACCTGCGTACCGGGGTTGAAACCCGCAACACGCAGGCGGTGCTGGACGGCAGCCTGGACCAATTTATCGAAGCAAGTTTGAAAGCAGGGTTATGAGGAACCAACATGTCTGAACAACAAGCACAGGGCGCTGACGCGGTAGTCGATCTTAACAACGAACTTAAAACCCGCCGCGAGAAGCTGGCAGCGCTGCGCGAGCAGGGCGTGCCGTTCCCGAACGATTTTCGTCGTGACCATACCTCAGACCAACTGCACGCTGACTTCGACGCGAAAGAGAACGAAGAGCTGGAAGCGCTGAACGTTGAAGTGGCCGTTGCAGGCCGCATGATGACCCGTCGTATCATGGGTAAAGCCTCCTTCGTGACCCTGCAGGACGTTGGCGGCCGCATTCAGCTGTACGTTTCCCGTGACGATCTTCCGGAAGGCATCTACAACGAGCAGTTCAAGAAGTGGGATCTGGGCGATATCCTGGGCGCGAAAGGTAAACTGTTCAAAACCAAGACCGGTGAACTTTCTATCCATTGCACCGAGCTGCGTCTGTTGACCAAAGCCCTGCGCCCGCTGCCGGACAAATTCCACGGCCTGCAGGATCAGGAAGCGCGCTATCGTCAGCGCTACCTGGATCTCATCTCTAACGATGAATCCCGCAAGACCTTTAAAATTCGCTCCCAGATCATGGCCGGTATCCGCCAGTTCATGGTCAACCGCGACTTTATGGAAGTGGAAACCCCGATGATGCAGGTGATCCCTGGCGGCGCGTCTGCGCGTCCGTTCATCACCCATCACAACGCCCTGGACCTGGACATGTACCTGCGTATCGCGCCGGAACTGTACCTGAAGCGCCTGGTGGTCGGTGGTTTTGACCGCGTGTTCGAGATCAACCGTAACTTCCGTAACGAAGGTATCTCCGTTCGCCATAACCCAGAGTTCACCATGATGGAACTCTACATGGCGTATGCGGATTACAAAGATCTGATCGAGCTGACCGAATCCCTGTTCCGTACCCTGGCGCAGGATATTCTGGGCACCACGCAGGTCCCTTACGGTGAAGAAGTCTTCGACTTCGGCAAGCCGTTCGAAAAACTGACCATGCGCGAAGCGATCAAGAAGTACCGTCCGGAAACCAACATGGCGGATCTGGATAACTTCGATTCTGCGAAAGCGATCGCGGAAAGCATCGGTATCAAGGTTGAGAAGAGCTGGGGTCTGGGCCGTATCGTGACCGAGATCTTCGAAGAAGTGGCCGAAGCGCACCTGATTCAGCCGACCTTCATCACCGAATACCCGGCGGAAGTCTCTCCTCTGGCGCGTCGTAATGACCAGAACCCGGAAATCACTGACCGCTTCGAATTCTTCATCGGCGGCCGTGAAATCGGTAACGGCTTTAGCGAGTTGAACGATGCGGAAGACCAGGCTCAGCGTTTCCAGGACCAGGTTGACGCGAAAGCGGCAGGCGACGACGAAGCGATGTTCTTCGACGAAGACTACGTGACGGCGCTGGAACACGGTCTGCCACCAACGGCGGGTCTGGGCATTGGTATCGACCGTATGGTTATGCTGTTCACCAACAGCCACACCATCCGCGACGTGATCCTCTTCCCGGCGATGCGCCCGGTGAAGTAAGACGTTAAGATGTAAAAAAAGCCCCGAAAGGGGCTTTTTTATTGCGCCGCGAAGGCTTTAAGTTCTTCGCGGGCGGTCGTCGCTTCCATGACCATCCACGGGCTAAAGGCCCAGGGCGTCGCGTCCAGCGCGCGGAATAACGCCTCCAGCTCAACCCACTGATAGTCCATCACTTCATCTTCGTTTATCGTCACGTCATTGGTGATACGGGCGGCGAATACCGGGCAAATTTCATTTTCCACGATCCCGGACGGGTCGGTTTCCCGATAGCGAAATTCAGGGGCGACGGCGGTGATATCGGTCAGTTCAGCGCCCACTTCAAAGCGGCAGCGGCGGATTATCGCCTGGACTGTCTCTTCGCCCGACTGCGGGTGGCCGCAAACGGAGTTGGTCCAGACGCCGGGCCAGGCTTTTTTGCTTAAGGCGCGTCGGGTGATCAGACATTCCCCTTTTGCGTTAAAAAGCCAGGAAGAGAACGCCAGATGCAGCGGGGTATGTAACGTGTGAGCGGCATATTTTTCCTGAGTGCCAATCACCATTCCCTGGTCGTTTACCAAAATAACGTGTTCTTGAATACTCATTGATGCTCCAGTGCCAAAATGCCGAGTGGTTCAGCACCATCAGCCGAAGCATTATACTGCATTCTTATACGAACGGTTTGGCTCGTAGAGCGGAAAAGGGCATGACCCTTATTCGTTTTGGCTGTTATCATAGTGCGCCATTCACGCTGACCGAGGATCTGTTTTGTTTGCAGGAAGCCTGACGAGAAACCCCATTACCGCCATTTTTTGCCTGACGCTGACGCTATTGCTGGCGGGCTGTTCAGGGAGCAAATCTTCGGATACGGGAAGCTATTCCGGTTCGGTCTACACCGTTAAGCGCGGGGACACCCTGTACCGGATTTCGCGCGCAACGGGGACCAGCGTGAAGGATCTGGCGCGGCTGAATAATCTTTCGCCACCTTACACCATCGAGGTGGGGCAGCAGCTGAAGGTTAGCGGCGGATCGTCCTCGGGCAAAAAATCCTCTTCGAAAGGCAAAACCGCCAAAGTGACGCCGTCCTATCAGGTGCCACAATCGTCATGGCCGCCGGTTGGACAGCGCTGCTGGATTTGGCCTGCCAGCGGTAAAGTGGTCGCCCCTTACTCACTCTCTGAAGGTGGCAACAAGGGTATTGATATCGCCGCTGCGCGCGGTACGCCGGTTTATGCCTCCGGCGCCGGGAAGGTGGTTTACGTCGGTAACCAGCTGCGCGGCTACGGTAACCTGATCATGATTAAACATGGTGAAGACTACATCACGGCCTATGCTCACAACGACACGATGCTGGTCAACAACGGGCAGAACGTCAAAGCAGGGCAGAAGATTGCCACCATGGGCAGCACCGGTACGGATTCAGTGAAGCTGCATTTCCAGATCCGCTATAAGGCGACGGCCATCGATCCGCAGCGCTATCTGCCTGCGCCCGGCAGTAAGCTGAAGTGCTAAGTGATTATTTAATCGCCGGTTAGTTGTGAAGAGGCTTGTATGAAGGTGCGTAAAGTCTATAATGCTTTACGCACCTCAAAGCGGGCGTAGTTCAATGGTAGAACGAGAGCTTCCCAAGCTCTATACGAGGGTTCGATTCCCTTCGCCCGCTCCATTCTCCTGATAAATCAACAAGTTATGATTTATCAGTTAGTTACGTTGCCCCGCTTTAGCAGGTACAACTTAAACTACCCATTGTTCTACGCCCGCACCTGTCGCGTGATTGGTCTGTGGTACAAGGGAGCATATCATCACGCAGGCGGTGGTTCCAAGTTCTTACCGCGACAGCACAACAACGAACAAAAAGCCGCATACCTGGCATAACTCCCGAACAGATTGATCACACGCATTTAAGCCCGATGTGTGGCCCTATAAGCCACGTAAACAGGTGAATAGTGGTAATGCCCCGGTAGCTACAGATCCGGCTCTGCCAGCGCTTCGCTCACGCTCCGAAAGGTACACGAGCACCCTGATAAGGTGTGATCCCTCTGACAATCTGATTTGGTCACTGGTGACTTTCGCAAAGCGAAACCAACTAGGTTGGCCTGATGAAGTCGTTACGCTCCGCTTGTTGCTTGTACCACTAACGGGGCTTTATGGCTTCTATTGTCTGAAGTTAAATGTATATCATTAGGAAAAGTGCGGGAGACATAGCTCCCGCACTCATGGCTGTTAAGGTAAGTATCTGAGGATTTCAGCAGCCCAGTTTCTTCGATGAATTACTCTGGCGCGGTGCAAATTTCCATCTAATATCTCAGCTTTAGTTAGCTGGGATAATTGTTGCCAATCGTTGTTAAAAATATAGGTTGCGTTGTTACATTGCGAGCTTTCCAATACGTAGGTATTGTGATTGGGAAACCCAAAAATTACATATCCCTGGAAGCCAGCTCTTCCGACAGCAACAAAATCAGGTTCCTTACTGTTAATGAGTTCAAGTCTACCCTCTACAACAGCAGCATTTCCTTTTCCTCTCGGTTTGATAGCTGACATAATTTGCGAACCAATGGTGGTCCAAGGATATTGTCCTTGAGGGAGGAGACTCCAGTTTAGTTTTATAGATTGAGTAGTAACGATAGTGTTGAGATCTTCGTCAACAACTTCGCAAAGACCAAATAACTCTAAAAACAAGTTAACGCAATGTGTTACAAGGTCTTTGTTTTCTTCTGTCAAAGTCAACTTAGGTGAAATCACTAGCTTTTGACCATTCAAGTTCTCAACAATTTTCAACTCGATACTTGGTGGTGGAGTGAAAATCCTCTGGTAACGTTGATACTCCATTTCTCGAGTCTCAGTGACCTCTTCAGTCTCGCCTCTACCAACCCATTTTTTCCATGTCCATGATACCTGCCGATAAGCTGTTTCTTTAGGCAACGTTTTGTCTGGCACTGATTTCCCGTTGGCGTTGAAGCGAGTTATTGCACCAACGATGTGAGGAAGAACTTCCTCTCCAAGAGATTGGTTAGCAGTGAACCCAATTGATTGCCCCTTTTGTTGGCTTGGCAGTGCATGAGCGATAAATACATCTCTGCCATCAAAAACAGTGATGTAGTTGTTGATGTTTCTAATTCGCTTCTTCTGAATAAGCATGGTAATTCCTTTTGCGTAAAAACTTATGGTTTACACAACCAACCAAGCCTGGCACAATCAAGCCGTCAGAAATGATGGCGAGGCTAACTATCGTTATGAGTCTGCAAACTCACGGTGGTCATGCTTCAAGGACCGGGTTCATAAATTGAATCCGGTTTTTTTATGCCTACGTATTACATACGGGCACTACATATAGGGGTTTTGAATCAGTTATCCCCTATATGGTGAGTATTCTAGTATCGAAACTTTTCAGCACAAGGGTTGATTTTGACGTTAAATTGAGGTTGTGAAAGGGTAAAAATGCAAAACCCTACACAGCATAAGGCTTGGAAGACATGTCAATAATTAAGAAAAAAAATTCAAAATTTGATCGAGTGCTGATTTCTTCAACGGGAGGGCAGAATTGCGCAACATGATGTCGTGCAATCTCTATAAGAATTTCTGATTACGTTAGTCGTTTTGGTGGTTGGATATAACATATAGTTAACATCTAAGTGTGCGAAAGGATGTGACTAAGAATGACCTTTACAGCCCATGCTCATGTAAAGACCTATAGCGGCTTCAATCCTTTTTAAATCCTAATAACTTGCTAATGATGTGGCTGCTGAGAAAAAAAACCAGTATCCCCACAATGATGGAAACTAATGTCTGTGCAGTCCTGTCCCCGTCTATCGAACTAAAGCGACGATCCACGAAAATAATAGTGCTCCAAGTTGTAATCAAAGGGATCACAATCATTAAGACCATCCTTAATGCGAGTAAGGGTTTTTTGATCGCTTGGAAGATTAAGCCAACTGTAACGTACAAAATGACTATCGAAAGCATGCCGTACGCAAAATCGCTGATTGGATACATTTACTTACCTGTCTAGTCGGGTCCTGTTCTTCAGTTTACATCCCTCTATCGAAAATGTACCCATAACAGTTGGTGATCTGTTAGACCGTCAGCCCAGGCCCTCGGTGAAAAGCGCTTTTCTTCACCAAATATCGCTACGTGCTGCCTTCAGCGACACGCCTCTCTGCAATAAACAGTGCAGTTACACAATGCTGCTTTGGGCTGAGGCAAGGGAGATAACTTGATGTTTTGAAGTGCCTCTGTTCACTAATTGTACAGCCATTTAACATATTGTATCTTATAAGTACTTGACTGGAATTGTAAGGTATTGCTTTTCGGAGTGTTGATGCGAAGCGGGGTACACAACAGCTATTTCATCAACAGAAGGAAAGCATTCGGGGGGATTTGAAGTGAGTTATCTTGTTCAAGGATTTTGGATGAGTTTGGCTGCTCACCACATAATTTCAGGTTTCAGGCCTTTGAAGTTGCCACCTCATCAAATGTCATAAAAGCACATTTTTGTATTCGCCAGCAGACACAGGGCTACTACGGCGATGTTAACACAACGGGCTGAAAGTCTGCCATCACCTGGTGATATTCACCGAGCCAGGCCGCCACTGTTTCGTACCCATTGCCCACAACAATGTAAACAGCCAACCCACCAATCCATCCTGCGCTTCACCAGAAGCCCCTAGCGTCAGTGCATCGGGTGAGAATATCACCCAGAATGGTAAGAGCGTTGCTGAACAGAGCGGGATATTCGCAGGCAAGGGCGGCTTTGCCGTCACCACCGGAAATCATACCCAGCTTGACGGCGCGGTGATTGCATCCACGGCGTCTGCAGATAAAAATAGCCTCGACACGGGTACGCTGGGTTTCAGTAATCTCCACAACGAGAGCCAGACCAGCGGCAACGGCTACACGGTGGCGCTTTCCGGCAGCGCGGGCGGCAGCGGAAACGGTGAAAACCGCAACCTGGCACCGGCAATCGGTACGGGCCAGGCAGAAGAGAGCCACACCGGGACGACCTCATCAGCGGTGAGTGGCGGTAGCATTGTCATTCGCAACCCGGCGGGACAGAAACAGGATATTGCTGACCTGAGCCGTGATACGGCTGACGCCCACCACGGCGTGGACGTGAACGGTGATGTGCAGAAGGTCAGGGATAACCTGGCGGTCCAGAGCGAAGGCGCGGCGCTGGCCACCTCTGCGCTGGATGCTTACGGTAAGTATGCGGAGCAGAAAGCGCGGGAATCCAATGCGGCGCTGGGCGCGAAGCTGGCATCTGAAGGGAAACTGCAGGGCGATACGCCGCAGGAGCAGGAAGCGTTCCTGAAGACGCAGCCCGGATATCAGAATACCGAGTACGGTCCGGGGAGTGCCTTCTGGACGAAGGGCAGCGCAGCGGCGGGATTACTGGCAGGTGCGCTTGGCGGTAACCTGAAGGCAGGCGCGGCAGCAGGGGCGGCCCCTCTGCTGGCGACCCTGGTCAAGGAGCAGAAAGACCCGACAGCCCGTGCCGCGCTGCACGGTATTGTAGCTGCAGCGCTGACGCAGCTGAGTGGCGGGAGCACTGCGGATGGCCTGAAGGCTGGTGCCATTGGAGCCATTACGGCCTCGGCGATGACCGACCATCTGATCAGTGCGCTGTATGGAGATAAAAAATCCAGTGACCTGACGCCAGAGGAAAAACGGCTGGTCAGTAGCCTCGTGAGTATCGCGGGTGGTCTGGCGGGCGCTGCGGTGACGGATGGCAGTGTCTCCATGGCGGCGGCGGCGTCAGAAACGGCGAAGGTGGAGGTTGAGAATAACTCGCTGGGTGTCGATCAGAACCAGCACCGCATTAAAGAGCTATCTGAGTGTCAGGGTAATGCAGGCTGTGACAAAGGGATTACCGAAAAATATAAGCAACTCAATGCTGAGCAGCATAAGAGCGTTGTTGAGTGTAAAGGCGCAAAGGCCTGTGTTGATAAGGCTAATGAGGTCGGCGGCCTGCAGACGGCATACGCAAATCGTCTTGGCGAACTTGGTGATAAGCTTCACAGCACAGGTAGTCTGACAACAGAAGAGAAGCAGGAATGGGCCTACCTTCAGGGAGTGCTACCGCAGCTTGAAGCGGACAGAAATGCAGCTATTCATAATGCGCTGATGTCGGGTGATTCGTCGGAGGCGAAGCAGCTTGCGATAAACTCGTTAGCGCAGGTGGCCGGAACCAGCGCAGCGGGGATAGCGGCTGGGATTGGGAAAGGAGGAAAAGGTAGCTCGCTACCTACACCAACAAGCTCAGATCTTGGATTATCGCCTGCAAACCAGAAATATGTGGATATCCTTTCACCGGAAGCGAAACAGCATATTTTGTATGGGGATAGCCCTACGCAAGGTGGACATCTGTATCCCGGAAATCCAGGAAAAACAGTTTTCCCTCAAAGTTGGTCAGCAGACAAGGTTGTTCATGCTGTGGGTGATATAGCTACTTCACCCGATACCAAATGGTTTGCCCAGACCGGAACGGGCGGGGCGTATACAAATGCAGGAAGACCAGCAAGATGGGTTGCCTGGGAAGAGCGAGAGGGTGTTAGAGTTCGTGTGGTATACGAGCCTGCTAGTGGGAAAATAGTAACAGCGTTCCCGGATAATAATCCGACTCCTCCAGGTTTAAGGCCAATTAAGAAATAGTGTGGGCGCGATGGATATTAATGACAAAATTAGATTATTAGGTGAAGGATTAAAGGATCGGTTGGATCCTTCGCTAGTTGACTTTGCCCTTGATTATATTGGGTTCTCAGAGAACGTATTAGCATTTGAAACGCTATGTGATCACATCGCTGATTTTGATGTTGTGATTAGTAGAGATGAATACACGCAAGTACTTAAAATAGCTAATGATCTTGGTT
This sequence comes from Enterobacter sp. Taxon_8, assembly GCF_058354585.1. Taxonomy (NCBI): domain Bacteria; kingdom Pseudomonadati; phylum Pseudomonadota; class Gammaproteobacteria; order Enterobacterales; family Enterobacteriaceae; genus Enterobacter; species Enterobacter sp. Taxon_8. Next base: position 802,923 of record NZ_CM177989.1, read on the forward strand.
TAGAAATAGATAGTAGATATACATATATCAATCCAGAGAAATAACATTCTAATAACTATGACTAATCCCGGCCTCAGCGCCGGGATCTTCTCTTTAACCGTCAGAGCTTAACCGGTTCGATCACCAGCCGTCCCTGCTCCACGCTGACCAACACCGGGGCACAGGGCACCACCATTAATGCCGGTGAGAATGTCTCTGTCCGTGCCGGAAATGACATTGCTGGCGTGGGGGTACAGATCGCGGGTAAACAGGTGGCGCTGGATGCGGGGCTGGATATTCTGCTGTCTGCCTCCCGGAACACAACCCACTCTGAGAGTAAAAACAGCGGCAGCCAGTTCAGCGTCGGTGTCGGTGTGAGCCTGATTGGTGCGCAAAACGGCATCTCGGTGGAGCTGGGAGCGTCACAGCATAAGGGGCAGGAAAACAGCCAGTCGCAGCGCAATACGAACAGTGTTATCCATGCTGATGAACAGCTTACGGTGAACAGCGGACGCGACACCACCCTGAAAGGTGCGGAGCTGGAAGGTAATCGTGTGGTGGTGAATACCGGGCGCGATCTCACCATCAGCAGCGTGCAGGATACGGCCAGTTATGACAGCAAGCAGTCTTCGTCAGGCGCGTCCCTCAGCCTGTGCATACCGCCACTGTGTTATGGTGCGTCTTCCGGTAGCGTCAGTGCATCGGGTGAGAATATCACCCAGAATGGTAAGAGCGTTGCTGAACAGAGCGGGATATTCGCAGGCAAGGGCGGCTTTGCCGTCACCACCGGAAATCATACCCAGCTTGACGGCGCGGTGATTGCATCCACGGCGTCTGCAGATAAAAATAGCCTCGACACGGGTACGCTGGGTTTCAGTAATCTCCACAACGAGAGCCAGACCAGCGGCAACGGCTACACGGTGGCGCTTTCCGGCAGCGCGGGCGGCAGCGGAAACGGTGAAAACCGCAACCTGGCACCGGCAATCGGTACGGGCCAGGCAGAAGAGAGCCACACCGGGACGACCTCATCAGCGGTGAGTGGCGGTAGCATTGTCATTCGCAACCCGGCGGGACAGAAACAGGATATTGCTGACCTGAGCCGTGATACGGCTGACGCCCACCACGGCGTGGACGTGAACGGTGATGTGCAGAAGGTCAGGGATAACCTGGCGGTCCAGAGCGAAGGCGCGGCGCTGGCCACCTCTGCGCTGGATGCTTACGGTAAGTATGCGGAGCAGAAAGCGCGGGAATCCAATGCGGCGCTGGGCGCGAAGCTGGCATCTGAAGGGAAACTGCAGGGCGATACGCCGCAGGAGCAGGAAGCGTTCCTGAAGACGCAGCCCGGATATCAGAATACCGAGTACGGTCCGGGGAGTGCCTTCTGGACGAAGGGCAGCGCAGCGGCGGGATTACTGGCAGGTGCGCTTGGCGGTAACCTGAAGGCAGGCGCGGCAGCAGGGGCGGCCCCTCTGCTGGCGACCCTGGTCAAGGAGCAGAAAGACCCGACAGCCCGTGCCGCGCTGCACGGTATTGTAGCTGCAGCGCTGACGCAGCTGAGTGGCGGGAGCACTGCGGATGGCCTGAAGGCTGGTGCCATTGGAGCCATTACGGCCTCGGCGATGACCGACCATCTGATCAGTGCGCTGTATGGAGATAAAAAATCCAGTGACCTGACGCCAGAGGAAAAACGGCTGGTCAGTAGCCTCGTGAGTATCGCGGGTGGTCTGGCGGGCGCTGCGGTGACGGATGGCAGTGTCTCCATGGCGGCGGCGGCGTCAGAAACGGCGAAGGTGGAGGTTGAGAATAACTCGCTGGGTGTCGTTATACAGGGCGGTAAACTGGCTGCACAGGGATGTCTGAAAATTTCTGCTTGCCGTGATCGCCTGGTTGCCAGTGGTCTGGGTGCTTTACTGGGGATTGGTGCATCCACATCAGCAATGGATACATTGTCACAAGATGAGCAGTTACATCTGATCTATGTGGCCTCGCTCAATGATCCTTCCCAGCTCAGTCAGTTAAATGATGCTCAGAAAGCGGCCTATGAGTCCCTGACAGGTAAGACAATCACCAGTACTGGTGGTACGCAGGTCATTAACCCGGGACCATCAAATACTGGTGGAGACCAGACTGTAACCGGAAATACGCCCTCCAACACAGGGAATAATAGTGTAGCAACCGGAGGGATAAATCATACTGGTAATACCAACGGTGATGGAGCGTCAAACAATAATGGCTGGACGACAACTACGCCTGTTCCGGATTCTCCTTCACTGGATGATCTTTTCTATCAGAACGAGAAGATCCCCGGCCTTGAAAAGGTTCGCCCTGAAAATCCCGGTTATCCAGCCAATCAGAGTGTTATTGAAAAAATGAACGAACCTAAGTTTATTGCCTGGATAGGCAATACAGATTGTACGGATTGCTCAGATATCGCACCTAAGCTTCTCGATGCAGCTGGCGGGCACGGGAAAATTATTGAAGCAAGGCCGACGACTCCGTACAACTTAAATGTGTATGAAAATGGAAAAATTGTACATGAACAAGCTTTCCATCAGGTTTATACCGATGGTCAGTATGTTTACGATCCAAGAGTGTCCTTAAAACCGATTCCTAAAGGAGATTGGGAAAAACATATCAAATCTATAAATCAGGGAAGTGTTACGATCTCTGATAAATTACAGGGGTTAAAATAATGTTTCCGATAGGTAAGAAAGAAACAATCTTGTTGGACTTCATTGGTTCTCTTGGAAAACTGGAGTGGTTACATTATCAGAGCCGTATTGAAGATGAATGGATAAATGACCATTTTGAAAAAATTGATCGCTCTAAGTACCCTCCTTATACCAGTTTTCGTTTTGAAAAAGAGGTTCCAGAAGTTATCACCTTACTGGAAGATGCGATTCAATCATATAAAGGTAAAGTTGAGTGGTGTATGACCCATCATCCGAAAGAGTATGGTACTGGTGTTAATCATCGTATTTTGCCTACATTTGTTAAAAATCTCAGAGCGAGTGAAGGTATGGAAGATGTTAACGAGTATATTGAAAACCATTATCCTGATTTTGGCCCAATCGCCTATGAAGATCTTGTTGGACTGACGGAGCATGTTCAATTAGTTTTCAAAAATGCTGGATATGGCGCATAAATTTTCTTTATATGCTCTGTAATAACATTTTGATATGGAGTCTTAAACCGTTATACGTACGGACGGAAAAAAGTGTCAGGTGGCTATTTTAGTCCGAATGCCTTAACAATAATGGCTAGCGCCATCTATCCTGGCATCTGCGCATTTCTTTGTTTTGTAGACCCGGTAAGCGAATCGCTACCGGGCCATGGCAGATTAATTATTGACTCATCACCCTTTCGGGAACACCCAAACATGCTTCTCCGGCAGCGAAAGATGGCAGTGCTGCGGATCCCGAACCTCATGCCCATACGCACGAATGACAAAATCATCTCCCACCGTGCGGAACAGGTATTCCCAGCGGTCGCCGAGATACATGCTGGTAAGCAGCGGCAGCTCAAGCTGATTTTCCCCTGGCCCCTCGACTACCGCCACGCGCTCGACGCGGATCACCGCCGTGGCTTCATCACCGCTCTGCACCCCTTCACCGGCCTGACCCCACAGCACCCAGCCTTTTCCTTCGATACGCGCTCTGCCGTCGCGCACTTCGGTGACCTTGCCGTGCAGGCGATTGTTGCTGCCCATAAACTCGGCGGTAAACAGCGTTTTCGGCGAGCCGTACATCTCCTGCGGCGTGCCCTGTTGCTCAATTTTGCCGTTGTTGAGCAGCAGGATGCGGTCGGATATGGACATCGCTTCGTTCTGGTCGTGCGTCACCATCAGTGCCGATAGCCCGAGCTTGATAATCAGCTCGCGCAGGAACACGCGGGCCTCTTCACGCAGCTTGGCGTCGAGGTTAGAGAGCGGCTCGTCCAGCAAAATTACCGGCGGGTTGTACACCAGCGCCCGGCCGATCGCCACGCGCTGCTGCTGTCCACCGGAGAGCTGGTGCGGGTGACGTTTGCCAAGATGGCCCAGACCCAGCTGGTCCAGCACGTCCTGAACGCGCTGCTGGATCTCTTTGGCCGGGACTTTGCGCAGCTTGAGCGGATAGGCCACGTTCTCAAACACGGTTTTGTGCGGCCACAGAGCATAGGACTGGAACACCAGCCCCAGGTTACGCTCTTCCGCCGGGACCTCGCTGCGCGGCGTGCCGTCGTAAACTTTATTGTTGCCAATCACAATCGACCCCTGGGTCGGTTTTTCCAGACCCGCGACGGCGCGGAGCAGGGTGGTTTTGCCGCTGCCGGAGGGGCCTAACAGGGAGACCACTTCGCCGCGCTTCAGGTTCATGGAGACACCTTTTAAAACAGGATTGTCGCCGTAGGTTAAGTGCAGATCGTCAACCGCTAATTCAATCATGTATTTTCACTCCGAAACGAAGGGCAATGCCCAGACCTACCACGACCAGCAGGATGTTAATGAAAGAGAGCGCCGCCACGATATCAATGGCACCCGCGGCCCAGAGGGAAACCAGCATCGATCCGATGGTTTCCGTGCCGGGTGAAAGCAGGTACACACCCGTTGAATATTCGCGCTCAAAGATCAGGAACATCAGCAGCCACGAACCGATAAGACCGTAGCGGGAGAGCGGAATGGTGACGTGGCGGGTGATCTGCCCGCGCGTCGCCCCGGTGCTGCGCGCCGCCTCTTCAAGCTCCGGTCCCACCTGCAGCAGCGTGGAAGAGATGAGCCTCAGCCCGTAAGCCATCCACACCACGGTATAGGCCAGCCAGACGCTGAAAATGGTGCTGCGCAGCGAGCGCAGCCAGACGATGACGTTTTCACGCATCCAGTCGGTCCAGGCAAACCCGGAAAGCCAGCCGGATTTCAGCGAGTTATCCAGCCACATCGGCAGGAACAGGAACACCCACAGGAACGCCAGACCCGCCAGCAGGCCAGGCACGGCGCGCGGCACCAGCACGCTGTAGTCCAGGAAACGCGTGGTGTTGTCCGGCTTACGGTGCATGGCAATGCCGACAAACAGGTAGCACACCACGGCCAGCGCGCCGCCAATCACGCCAATCGCCATGGAGTTGACGATGGCGCGCAGCAGGTTGGGCTGCGCCCAGATGGTGCGGAAGGTGTTCAGAGAAAGCTCGTCCCACAGCGAAACGCCAACGCCCCAGTTTGAGATAAACGCGCGCAATACCACGCCGAGCAGCGGAACGCCGATGGTGACGGTGAGCCAGAAGGCAATCACCGCGCCAGCCACCCAGCGCCATTTACCCAGCGGCAGCGCGCGGGCCTGCGAGGCCTTGCCCTTCATGGTGACGAAGCGGTTGGCGGTGCGCATCAGGCGACGCTGGAGCATCACCAGCGGGATGGTGATGCAGATCAGCACCACGGCAACCGCCGCCATCAGGTTATAGGATGGGGTGCCCATCTTGTTCGTCAGCTTATAGAGATAGGTCGCCAGCACCATATTGCCTTCCGGGTCGCCGAGTACCAGCATCAGGCCGAACACCTCCAGCCCGAGGAAGAACAGCAGCACGGTGGCGTACAGAATGGACGGGCGCACCATCGGCAGGCTGACGGAGGTCATCACCTGCCAGGGCGACGCGCCCGCTGTGCGCGCGGCTTCTTCCACATCGGAGCCCACGCTGCGCAGCGCTGACGAGATATACAGATAGGCGTGCGGGACGTGCGTCAGGCCGGCGATGACCACAATGCTCGACATGTCGTAGATGTTCCACGGCACAAAGCCAATCAGCGCCTGAGCCCACTGGGAGAGAAAGCCCACCGGACCGGCAGCCACCACGTAGCCAAAGCCCAGCACCATCGGTGAAACGAAAATCGGGACCAGGATCAGCGGCTCAATCAACCGGCGACCGGGCAGGTCGGTGCGTACCATCAGAAACGCCAGCACGCCGCCCAGCGGGATTGAGATAAAGACTAGCCCGAAAGCAAGAATAAAGCCGCTTTTCAGGGCCTTATAAAAATCAGGGTCGGTGAAAATAAATTCAAATGATTCAAAGCTCCACTCTTTTGACGGCGAAAAGAACGGGGCGGACAGGAAGCTCTGTATCACGATAAACGACAGCGGCGTGTAGATAACCAGGGCGGTTATCAGCACGACGATGCCTCGCGGCAGGCTTTGCCACTTTCTGCGTAATGTATTCATGGGGTATCCCTGGTGTTGCAGCCCAGAAAAACGAACTCAGTCGATAAGGGAGCGCGGCGGCCTGCGCCGCGCTCAGACTCTTATTTACCGGCGGCGGTACGCCACTCTTTGATGTACTCCAGGCGTTTTTTCGGCTGCAGGTATTCCAGCAGCGTTTCATCAACCGGAATTGGCTTCAGCGCGTTGCCGAGGATTTTGGTCAGGCCGTCGATATCATTCTTGCCTTCGATATCGTTACGAATGGAGGGGATGTCCGCCTGATTGGCCAGAATGTTTTGCCCTTGCTCAGACAGCACATAGTCAAGCCACAGCTTCGCGGCGTTGCTGTTTTGCGATTGCTGGCTGATGAACGACACGCGCGACAGCACCAGGGTGTAATCTTTTGGATAGGCAATGCCGAGCGACGGATCGTTCTTCGCGCGCGCTTCCGCGTAGGAACCGAGGATGTTGAAGCCGATCAGGTTTTCACCGGAGGAGACGCGCTCCATCATGGTGCCGGTAGACGACTGCACCGACAGGCCTCCTTTGGCGACGTCGGCCAGGGTCTTGAAGTAGTTAGGATCGGCGTTGTGATCCTGCACCGAAAGCATAAAGCCCAGACCCGATTTTTCGATGTCGTAGGTGGTGACTTTGTTCTTGAATTTGTCCGTCTGGCTGGCAATCAGCTTCGCCAGTGCGGCGTGAGAGTCCGGCACGTCGCCGGCCGGGATCAGACGCTTGTTGTAGATAAAGACCACCGGCTCATAGGTAGTGCCGTATGCCTTATCCTTCCAGACCGCCCATTTCGGCAGCTGGCTTTGCTCCGGCGATTTATACTCCATGGCGTAGTCGGTGGCGAGCTTCAGGCCGGTGTCCATCGAGGAGCTCCAGACCACGTCGCCGCTCACGCCGCCGGAGGCCTGTTCGCTGATGAAACGGTTGTACAGCTCGGTGCTGTTCATGTCGTTGTATTCGACTTTAATGCCTGGATAGGTTTTTTCGAAGCCCTGGATCAGCGGTCCGGCAGCTTTGATGTCGGTGGTGGAGTAAATAACAACCTTGCCCTCTTTCGTGGCGGCATCAACCACTTTTTGATACTCAGCAGGATAACCCTGCGGCAGGGCAGACAGTGCAGAAGCAGAGAACAGTACGGTAGCGGTAAGCAGAGAAATTCGGAACGTGTTCGACATTATAGTTAACCTTTTAGTTACATTTGAGGAACTAATTGTCAACATAGCGTAAAGCGCGCCTCCGACAATAGGGAGGCGATGGCAATGATTCCGAAGTGTGATTGTCGCCGTCGTTTCAGCAATTAACACCATAAAATCCGCGAACGTTAGCTTACGAACGGTTCTGGATTACGGTTTATCGGGGGCTTTGCGGTATAACCGGCGAGGATGACCAATATTGCCATACAGCATTTCGACGCTGATTAACCCGCTCTCCACGCAGTATTCAAGGTAGCGGCGCCCCGTGGTTTTGCTGATCCCTACGTTTTCCACCACCTCTTCAACCGACATCGCGCTGTCGGGATGCTCGGCGAACAGGCGTTTAATCCGCTCCAGCGTCTGGGGTTCAATGCCCTTTGTGGACGGCGTAACGGAGGCTTCCGCGGCAGGCAGATGAAACAGGCGATCCAGCGCATGCTGGTCGACCACCTTCACCTGCTGCACGGTGTGGATGAAGCGCATAAAACGCTCCAGCGAGGCGTGCAGGCGCTGGAAAAAGACGGGCTTGATGAGGTAGTCAAACGCGCCGCTGCGCATGGCGTGGCTGCAGGTCTGCATATCGCTGGCGGCAGTGATGAAGATCACCGAGCACTCATAGCTTTTCAGCAGCGGATTATCGATGAGCTCCACGCCTTTACCGTCCGGGAGATAGTTGTCCAGCAGGATAAGCCGCGGCTGATGCTGACGAATCAGGCGGCATGCCTGCTCAATCGACGCGGCGATGCCCACCACGCGCAAATGAAAATTTTGCTCGATATACTCGCGATGCAGCTCCGCCAGGTGCGGCTCATCTTCAACGATCACAACATCAAGTGCTCGGGTCATGCTTTTGCCCATTCGGAATAAACACAGAAAAAATAGTCCCTTGTGGCGTGTTGTCGGCAATCTCAATAGTGCCGCCAGCCTTGTCGATATATCCTGCCACCAGATACAGGCCAATACCGTGCTCGGTGCCCACAATGTCGTTTTCGCTGTCCGGCTTGCTGCTGAATCCCTGGCGGAAAATATGCGGCTTCATCGCATCCTCCACCCCGCAGCCCCTGTCGGCCACCTCGATCAGCAGCTCCTGGTTACGGTCTGAAATGTAAAGCTCTACCGGCGCGGGGACCGGTGCTTTAAGGGTTGCGTCCACCGCGTTGTCCAGCAGATTTCCAATAACCGACATCAGCTCCGTTTCGTTGAGCGTGGCGGGCATGCGGGTGAGCTGGCAGGCGGGATCAAACAGCAGCTCGATGCCTTTTTCGCGCGCGCTAACGTATTTTCCTAACAGCAGCCCACATAGCGCGGGAGAGGAAAAACGGGCGGAGACAAAGTCCAGCACCCGCTGCGCGCCTTCGGACTGCACCTGAATGTAACGAATCGCCTCGTCATAGTGTTTCATCTGCAGCAAGCCCACCAGCGTGGCGGTCCAGTTCAGCTGCTCGTGGCGCATAATGCGCAGGTTATCCGCATAGCGCTTGATCTGACTGAGCTGGCTGCTGAGGGTGTTGATGTCATTTTTGTCGCGAAAGCTGTAGACCCAGCCGCTTTCAACGCCCGGTTCGACCTCAATCGCCACGCGGTTGACGATCACCTCGCGCTGGTTCAGCACCGCAATCTGGTCGTGGCTGCCAGCGCTGACCGAGGCGTAGCGCTGGGATAAAAAGCCCGGCGACGTCTGCAGAACGTCTTCCAGCGGTTTACCGATAAGGTCTTTCTCACTTTGCCGAATATCCAGCATTTCTCGTGCGGCGCGGTTAATTAAGATCAGCTGCTTCTCTTCATTGACGGCAAATACCCCCTCATACATGGCTTCTAATAGCGCGCGCTGCTGCAAAACCAGTTGAGCGATATCTTTCGGCTCCAGTCGGAACATCTGTTTTTTGAGATTGCGGGTAAACAGCCAGGAGAACATAAACAGCAGCAGCAGAAGAGCCGCGCCGTACAGCCCGGACTGCCAGAGAATACGGGCGTTAATATTGGCAATATAGGAGGTCAGATAGCCGACCGAGACAATACCAATCACCTGGTGCTGCGCGTTAAAGATCGGCGCTTTGCTGCGCAGTGAAACCCCAATACCGCCCTGACGCACGGAAATAATGGTTTTGCCCTTTAATACCTCCGCGTTATCCCCGCCGATCATCGGTAAATTTATGCGCTCCGGGGATTCCGAATGATAAAGGTGCTGCTCCTGCGTATCGCCAATCACAATATAGCTGGCATCGCTTTGGGCGCGCAGCGGCTGAATTAACCGGGCGATGCCGGGGATATCCCGGGCCGCAACCATTGCAGCCAGACCCGGCATCAGCGCGATCTGGCTGGCCTGAACCCGGGCGCGCTGGCCGAGATCGTGATGGAGCTGCCGGTCAATAAAATGAAACAGGATCGTTCCCAGCAGAACTAACAGCAGGCAGGAGAAGCACACCAGCGCTAAAAATAGCTTTACCTGAAAAGAGAGTCTGCGTTTCATTCAACCTGCGGATGTTATGTAAAAGTGACATTTGCCGAGCCTGACATGGGCAAATAGCGGACGCAATCTGGCAAGAAAAGAGTTGTGACCTGGCTTTTCGTTTTCGGCGTTATAGCCAGCAGGATCCCGTCAGGCTATTCTTCATTCAGCACGATAATAATTACAGAGGCAATGTCATGGATAAAGAGCTACTGGATGCGGGTTACCGGGCCTATACCGGCGAGAAAATTGACGTTTACTTCAACACCGGGATCTGCAAACACTCCGGTAACTGCGTGCGTGGCAGCGCAAAGCTGTTTAATCTCAAACGTAAGCCGTGGATTATTCCCGATGAAGTGGACGTTGAAACGGTTGTCCGCGTGATTGATACCTGCCCGAGCGGTGCGCTGAAGTATCGCCAAAAATAAGCGAGGAACCATGGATATTCTGGAAGGCCATAACAAGTTTTACGTGAATGATGCGAACGGCAATCAGGTCGCGGAGATTGTCTTCGTACCGACCGGCGAGCACCTGAGCATTATCGAGCACACCGACGTGGATGAGAGCCTGAAAGGGCAGGGCGTCGGTAAACAGCTGGTAGCGAAAGTGGTGGAGAAGATGCGCGGTGAGAACCGTAAAATTATCCCGCTGTGCCCGTTCGCGAAACATGAGTTTGATAAAACGCGGGAATATGACGATATTCGGGCGTAAATAACACCGGCGATGGCCGGTGTTTTTTTATCTCACCTGCTCAAAAAGCAATACCATCGCGATCAGCACCATGATCCCTCCTGATGCCATGCTTACCAGACGCGCCGCCTGTGGTCGGGTCGCCAGTACCGCTTTCGAACCATACCCCACCAGCAGATAGACCAGCGTACAGGTGATAAGGTGCATCATACCAAGCGCGGACATCTGCATCGCTATCGACCAGCTTCCGGTCGGGTCCGTAAACTGCGGAAGCAGCGCCAGGAACAGCAAAAACACTTTTGGGTTTAGGCCGCTTATGCAGAGTCCTTTCACCGCCCACTGTCTCCAGCTTCCCGCGTGGTGGGTGGCCTTTTCCGGTGCGGCAGGGTGACGCAGCAACATTATGCCAAGCCACATGAGATACAGAGCGCCAGCCACGGTCAGCCCGGTCAACGCCAGCGGATGTTGAGCAATCACGACCCCCACGCCAGCCACCACAATCAGAGTGGCTAACAGATGTCCGGACATCAGCCCCATCACCGCCGGTACCACGCGTCGCCCGTTAATCCCGGCGCTAATGGCGTAGGCCCAGTCGGCGCCCGGCGTCATGATAAGCAGAAAAGAAACCACCCAAAAGCCGGCCACAATACTCATTTCCATCGTCCTGAAGACTCCCGCAGTGCGTCAAACGTTGAGAAAAAGAATATCGCTAACTCTGCGAAATAGGCTTTCAATGTTATGCTCGTAACACGGTTAAATTGAGAAAATCTTCCACATGGAAAGCATCGATCGAAAAATTCTTGCGGAGCTACAGTCTGATGGCCGCTTATCCCTTACCGAGCTCGCTGAGCGTGTGAATCTGAGCCTATCGCCGTGCCATCGTCGCGTGCGGGCGCTGGAGCAAAGCGGGGCGATAACGGGATACCGTGCCAGCCTCGACCCCGCCAAAATGGGATTCAACTTCCTGGCAATAGTGTTTGCGACGCTAAAGGAGGGGGACCGAAAGGCGGTTAGCGCGTTTGAAGCGGCGGTGGAGGAGATCCCGCAGATCGTGCTGGCGCAGCGTCTGTTTGGCGATCCCGATTACCTGATGCACGTCGTGACCCGCGACCTCTCCGCTTTCCAGAAGCTCTACGACGAGAAGCTCTCCGCCATGCCCGGCGTGCAGCATCTTCGCTCAACGCTTGTCATGAAAACGGTGGTGCAGGACAGGCCTTTTCCGCTGGAATTAGCTGGGCGAGACTGAGAGGCATGCCCGGCAGTACGCCGGGCATCAAAGGGGGGTTAGCCGACAAACATCACCGACACGCACAGCACTCCGACGATTAGCGTCAGCAGGTTGCCAATGGAACGGTACTGTTTCAGAGAGGGGATTAGATACGTCGACAGCGTCGGCATGATAAACAGGATCATGGCGATAAGCGGGCCGCTGATGGCGTAAATCATCGAAATGGCGTTCGGGTTAATGCAGCAGACGGCAAAGGTGATTAACGACACCCCCATAATGGAAATCGCGCGGTTAAAGGCGCGGCTCTTTTTCACCCCCACCTGACTGAGCGACGACTTCACGATCTCTGTCGCCCCTTCAATCACCCCAAAATAGGTGCCGAGGAACGATTTCGACATCGCAATTATCGCCACGACAATCCCGGAGATGCCCAGCCATGCCGGTGATGAAGGCATCATCGACAGCGCGGACAGGATCGTCACCCCTTCCTCTTTGGCGGCCACAATGTACGACGGCGGAATAGAGAGCAGGCAGCTGAAGACAAAGAACAGCACGCTCAGGCAGATAATCAGGTACGCCACCTTCATGATCTTCTTACATTTATCCATGGCGCCATCGGCAAACTTCTCGCGACGGTCAACGGCAAACGTGGAGATAATCGGGGTATGGCTGAACGCAAATACCATCACCGGAATCGAAATCCAGACCTGGTGCAGCGTGTGGCGATCGACGGCCATCTGGCTGGTCAGCAGCGAGGGCTGCCAGCTGCCGATCAGATAGAGCGAGACAAACAGGAAATAGGCAATCAGCGGAAACACCAGGAAGCCCATCACTTTTATCGTGATATGCCGTCCCATCAGGAAGATCAGATTCAGGACCAGCACCACGCCCAGGCTGACCAGCACGCGAACGGCGGTATCAACCGTCAGGTGTTTCGCCAGTTGCTCCGTGAGCGAGTTGGTGATGGCCACTGCATAAATCTGCACCACCACAAAGAAGGCGATGAAATAGAGCGTGGTAATCAGGTTGCCAATCTTCCTGCCGTAATAGTGCGAGACGGCGCCGGTGATCCCCTCGTTGCCTTTCGTTTTCGACGACAGAATAAATTGCGCCAGCGCTCTGTGCGGCCAGTAGGTTAAGGGGTAGGCCACGAGGGCGGTAATAAACAGGACAATTGCGCCTGCGGAGCCCAGCTGAATGGGCAGGAACAGCGTTCCTGCGCCCACGGCCGTGCCGTAGAGAGCGAAACTCCAGAGAGTCTCATCTTTTGACCAAATTTTCGACATTAGAGCAACGTTTCAACTATCAAACCATCGGAATGGAGTGCAATTTACCATAGTTATGCACCGAGAGCGCAGTTGCTTCGAAGGTGAATGGCCGGAGCGGGCGTCCGGCCAGAAGGTGTTTAGCCTGCCAGGGCGCGCCGTTGCTGGCGACGCTTAAGAAATTTCTCGCGAAGGCAATCGTACGCCCAGTTATAGAACATGGTGTACGGCAGGAAGAACAGGAAGAAACCTATTTCCAGTGTGAATGCCTGCAGCAGGGTAACGCCCAGCACGGCGGCGACAATCGACACGCCAATCACAATAAACCCGCATTCAAACCCAAGCGCATGCAGCGCACGCACTTTTGCCGTACGTTTGACCCGCTGAACGGGCCAGAAGCGGTCGAAGCCGAAGTTATAAATAATGTTCCACAGCATGGCGGTGGTCGCCAGAACAATGGTCAACCCGCCCATTTCCACCACGGAACGCTGCATAAGCCACGCCGCGGTAGGGGCGAGGATCGCCGTCGCAATCCCTTCAAAACAGACAGCATGAAAGATCCGCTCCGGCAGTTTACGTTGGAGTGCATCCTGATGTTGCATAGCGATAGACCTCGTTAATTCGCCGGTATGGGCGTTGATGTGGCCTATTTTCATCGCTAAAGCTGATATATTAAAGATAGTATCCATCGCTAAAGTAGATAGGTTATGCGCTATTCACCCGAAGCCCTTAACGCGTTTGTTGAGACCGTTGCGGCAGGCTCTTTCTCTGCGGCCGCACGCCGGCTGCGCAAAAGCCAGTCGACGATCAGCACGTCCATTGCCAATCTTGAAGCCGATCTGGGCTTCGAGCTGTTTGACCGCTCTGCGCGCCAGCCGGTGTTGACGGCCCAGGGGGAACAGGTGCTGGGCTATGTGCAGGCTATTCTCGCCGCCAGCACGAGGCTGGACGAGCTGGCGGTGTCGCTATCGGCGCAAACGGAGGCGCGTCTGACGTTTGTCCTTTCCGATACCCTTAACCCGGACGTGCTGGAAGAGATGATGAAACAGTTTGACGCGCGCTTTCCCCATACGGAATTCGAATGTCTGATTGGCGAGGAGGAGGACGTGATCGATCTCCTGCAAAAGGAGCGCGCGCAGGTTGGCCTCACCGAGGCGCGAGACGGTTATCCTACGGATATCGGCGCTATCCGGCTGCCGATGCAGACCCGCATGGCGATCTATGTCGCGACCACGCATCCGCTCGCCGGACAACATGACGTTCAGCGTGACGAGCTGCACGGCTGGCGAGAGCTGCGGCTGAGCACCTATCTTGAGCGCGAGGCGGAGATTGCGCGCGGGCCCGTCTGGTCAGCCCCGAATTACCTGTTACTCTTGAGTATGGCGGTACAGGGATTTGGCTGGTGCGTGTTGCCGTGCGCGCTGGTGGATGAATTTGCCGCCGCGAAATCCCTGGTACAGCTCAATGTTCCCGGCTGGCCGCGGGCGATCGGCATCGATCTGCTGTGGAATAAACGATCCCCTCCCGGCATTGCCGGAAGCTGGCTGCGGCAGTATCTGCAGGATGCGCGCTGATCCTTGTGATTAATCTCACTATTTTTAAACAATTAAGATAATTGCCAGTAACAATCCTCTACTATCGTCATGTCATTTAACACAGAGGTCGTGATGAAAGATGTCGTAATAGTGGGTGCGTTGCGTACAGCTATCGGCTGTTTTCAGGGATCGCTCGCGCGTCACTCGGCGGTTGACCTGGGCAGCGTGGTGGTGAAAGCGCTGGTGGAACGTAGCGGGATCGCAGCACATGAAGTTGATGAGGTGATCCTGGGACAGGTTCTCACGGCCGGTGCCGGGCAAAACCCTGCGCGTCAGGCGGCGCTGAAGGGCGGGCTGCCCAATACCGTCTCTGCCATCACCATCAACGACGTCTGTGGTTCAGGATTAAAAGCGCTGCATCTCGCGACGCAGGCCATTCAGTGTGGTGAGGCGGACGTGATCATTGCTGGCGGACAAGAGAATATGAGCCGCGCGCCGCACGTGTTGACCGACAGCCGGACCGGCGCACAGCTGGGCAACAGTCAGCTGCTCGACAGCCTGGTGCATGACGGGCTGTGGGACGCATTCAACGATTATCATATGGGCGTGACGGCGGAAAATCTGGCGCGCGAGTACGGTATCAGCCGTGAGGTGCAGGATGCCTATGCGCTGAGCTCGCAGCAAAAAGCGCGTGCGGCGATCGATTCCGGTCGTTTTCGCGACGAAATTGTCCCGGTCAGCACGCAGCGTCAGAGCGGCGAGCATGTCGTCGTAGATACCGATGAACAGCCGCGCACTGACGCCAGTGCTGAAGGCCTGGCCAGGCTGAACCCCGCGTTTGAAATGCAGGGCTCAGTGACGGCAGGAAATGCCTCTTCCATTAACGACGGCGCTGCCGCCGTTATGATGATGAGCGAAAGCAAAGCTCTTGAGCTCGATCTCCCCGTCCTGGCCCGCATTAAGGCGTTCGCGAGCGTGGGGGTTGATCCTGCGTTAATGGGGATCGCACCGGTCTACGCGACCCGCCGCTGCCTGGAGCGTGCGGGGTGGCAGCTTTCGGATGTGGATCTGATCGAAGTGAACGAAGCTTATGCCGCGCAGGCGATCTCCGTCGGAAAAATGCTTGAGTGGGATCCGCTGCGGGTCAACGTTAACGGTGGGGCGATCGCGCTGGGTCATCCTATCGGGGCGTCCGGCTGCCGGATCCTGGTTTCGCTGGTCCACGAAATGAAAAAGCGCAATGCCCGCAAAGGGATTGCCACGCTTTGTATAGGCGGCGGGCAAGGGGTGGCGCTGGCCATCGAACGCTAAACTCTTCTTATTAAAAAACCTCCTCCGGGAGGTTTTTTTTCGCGCCCTTTTTCTCCTGGCGGCTTAATTGTGATCCGAACACCATTTCCGTTATAAACAAAAATTAAAATGAAACGTTGTTTTAAATTTCATTGAAAAGCCCACTTTATGCCGATAGTATGTGCTCATTATGAAAAACGGAACGCTGTTTCGTTTATTTCCGCCTTCGGGCATGACCACATCTGGAGGTTACCGTGGACGTCAGAGAAAGCATCCACAGCGCGCACGCCAAAACGCTGGATACTCAGGGGCTGCGCAATGCGTTTTTAGTCGAGCAGGTATTCGAGGCCGACAGGTACACCATGGTTTACAGCCATATCGACCGCATTATTGTGGGCGGAATTATGCCCGTCACGAAAACCGTCTCCGTTGGCGGCGAGGTCGGTAAACAGCTGGGCGTAAATTATTTCCTCGAACGTCGCGAGCTGGGGGTGATTAACATCGGCGGGCCGGGCACCATCACCGTAGACGGACAGTGCTATGAGATTGGCCATCGCGAGGCGCTGTACGTGGGTAAAGGGGCGAAAGACGTGGTCTTTGCC
Source organism: Enterobacter sp. Taxon_8 (assembly GCF_058354585.1). Lineage (NCBI taxonomy): Bacteria > Pseudomonadati > Pseudomonadota > Gammaproteobacteria > Enterobacterales > Enterobacteriaceae > Enterobacter > Enterobacter sp. Taxon_8. The sequence continues at coordinate 819,336 of NZ_CM177989.1, forward strand.
AGCATCGACGCCAGCAGGCCTGCGAAGTTCTACTACAACTGCGCGCCGGCCCACGCCACCTGTCCAACCAAAAAGGTGACCCCGGCAGACGTCGCACCCGTGACGCTGGGCGACAACCTCACCAGCAACCGCCGCACCATTAATAAATACTTCGTGCCGGACGTGCTGGAGACCTGCCAGCTCAGCATGGGGTTGACCGAACTTGCGCCGGGCAACCTGTGGAATACCATGCCGTGCCATACCCACGAGCGCCGCATGGAAGTCTACTTCTACTTCAACATGGATGAGGACGCCTGCGTGTTCCACATGATGGGGCAGCCGCAGGAAACGCGCCATATCGTGATGCACAACGAGCAGGCGGTGATTTCACCGAGCTGGTCTATTCACTCCGGCGTTGGGACAAAAGCCTACACCTTTATCTGGGGAATGGTGGGCGAAAACCAGGTCTTTGATGATATGGACCATGTTGCGGTCAGCGATCTGCGCTAGTCGCGGGCAGTGAAGCATAAACCTGCCTGTGAGTGACAGGCTCTGAAAGAGTAAGGAATATACATGATTCTGGATGCATTCTCCCTGCAGGGGAAAGTGGCGGTGGTTTCCGGATGTGATACCGGGCTGGGTCAGGGGATGGCGTTAGGCCTGGCGGAAGCGGGCTGCGATATCGTCGGGATTAATATCGTTGAGCCTACAGAAACCATCGAGCGCGTGACGGCTCTGGGACGCCGTTTCCTGAGCCTGACCGCCGACCTGCGTAAAATCGATACCATTCCTGAACTGCTGGATCGCGCGGTAGCGGAATTCGGCCATATCGACATTCTGGTCAACAACGCCGGGCTGATTCGCCGTGAAGATGCGATCAACTTCAGCGAACGCGACTGGGACGACGTGATGGACCTGAACATCAAGAGCGTATTTTTCATGTCCCAGGCGGCGGCGAAGCATTTTATTGCGCAGGGGAACGGCGGCAAGATCGTGAATATTGCCTCTATGCTCTCGTTCCAGGGGGGAATCCGCGTGCCGTCTTACACCGCGTCCAAAAGCGCCGTGATGGGCGTGACCCGCCTGCTGGCAAACGAGTGGGCGAAACACAATATCAATGTGAATGCCATTGCGCCGGGTTACATGGCGACCAACAACACGCAGCAGCTGCGCGCAGACGAGCAGCGCAGCGCGGAAATACTTGAACGTATTCCGGCGGGGCGCTGGGGGCTGCCGGGCGATCTGATGGGGCCGGTAGTGTTTCTGGCCTCGTCGGCATCGGACTATATCAACGGCTACACCGTGGCGGTTGATGGCGGCTGGCTGGCGCGATAACCCGCATCGGGTCTGGACCTCTGCTTTCGGGCGGAGGTTTTTTTTGCTCAAAAATTGTCAAAGTCCATATGGGTAAACACGAAAAATCCATACTAAAAAATCATGAACGACATTCATCACACTTTTAATTCTGAAAAATTAATGCATTAGTAAAATAACGTGATTATTAAGCGTTAGTTGAAATTGTAATGTCCATCACAGATCGCTATGTCGAAGCTAAATAATCCATATCTTCACCTTTTCCCACCTGACACTTTTCCTCGCTTTCTCGTAATTTCATTTAACGAATTTTGCTGTTGAGGCAGGAAAAATATGACATCGATAAATGACTCTACCCTAATGCCCGCTGCGCTGCGTGATACTCGCCGCATGAACCAGTTTGTCTCCATTGCCGCCGCCGTGGCGGGCCTGTTATTTGGACTGGATATCGGCGTTATTGCCGGCGCATTGCCCTTTATTACCGATCACTTTACCCTCAGCAGTCGCCTGCAGGAGTGGGTGGTGAGCAGCATGATGCTCGGTGCGGCCATCGGCGCGCTGTTCAACGGCTGGCTGTCGTTTCGTCTGGGGCGCAAATACAGCCTGATGGTCGGGGCAATTCTGTTCGTTGCCGGCTCCATTGGCTCGGCGTTTGCCGCTAACGTTGAAATCCTGCTGCTTTCCCGCGTGCTGCTGGGCGTGGCGGTGGGGATTGCGTCCTACACCGCGCCGCTTTATCTCTCCGAAATGGCGAGCGAAAACGTGCGCGGCAAGATGATCAGCATGTATCAGCTGATGGTCACGCTGGGTATTGTGCTGGCGTTTCTGTCTGACACCTACTTCAGCTACAGCGGCAACTGGCGCGCGATGCTTGGCGTGCTGGCACTGCCAGCGGTGGTGCTGATTGTTTTAGTGATTTTCCTGCCGAACAGCCCGCGCTGGCTGGCGCAAAAAGGGCGCCACGTTGAGGCGGAAGAGGTGCTGCGCATGCTGCGCGATACCTCCGAAAAAGCCCGCGAAGAGCTGAACGAGATCCGCGAAAGCCTGAAGCTCAAGCAGGGGGGCTGGGCGCTGTTTAAAATCAACCGCAACGTGCGCCGGGCGGTCTTCCTCGGCATGCTGCTGCAGGCGATGCAGCAGTTCACCGGCATGAACATCATCATGTACTACGCTCCGCGGATTTTCAAAATGGCCGGGTTTACCACCACGGAACAGCAGATGATCGCGACCCTGGTGGTCGGGCTGACCTTCATGTTCGCCACCTTTATTGCCGTTTTCACCGTGGACAAGGCGGGCCGTAAACCTGCGCTGAAAATTGGCTTCAGCGTGATGGCGCTCGGCACGTTGATCCTGGGCTACTGCCTGATGCAGTTTGATAACGGTACGGCCTCAAGCGGACTTTCCTGGCTTTCTGTCGGGATGACCATGATGTGTATCGCAGGCTACGCGATGAGCGCCGCGCCGGTGGTCTGGATCCTGTGCTCCGAAATTCAGCCGCTCAAATGCCGTGACTTTGGCATCACCTGTTCCACGACCACCAACTGGGTATCGAACATGATCATCGGCGCGACGTTCCTGACGCTGCTGGACGCGATTGGCGCAGCGGGAACGTTCTGGCTCTATACGGTGCTGAACGTGGCGTTTATTGGCGTCACGTTCTGGCTGATCCCGGAAACCAAAGGCGTGACGCTGGAACACATCGAGCGCAAGCTGATGGCCGGAGAGAAACTGCGAAACATCGGCGTGTGATCGTATTGCCCGTTTACCTGGCCCAACGTATGCAGGGGATAACCAATGTTTGTTTAAAAGGCGCTGAATGCAGCGCCTTTTTTTATTGGCACCGGATGTGTTAAAAGAAGAAACCAACGAAAAGGAGGGATGATGAAAACGATCGGCCTGTTAGGTGGAATGAGCTGGGAATCGACAATCCCTTATTATCGCCTGATTAACGAAGGGGTGAAGCAGCGTTTGGGTGGTCTGCATTCCGCAAGCCTGCTCCTGCACAGCGTTGACTTTCATGAAATCGAAGCCTGCCAGTCGAGCGGCGAGTGGGATAAAGCCGGGGAGATCCTGGCCCAGGCGGCGCTTGGGCTGGAGCGTGCTGGCGCCGAGGGTATAGTGCTTTGTACCAATACCATGCACAAAGTGGCGTCGCATATTGAGGACCGCTGCTCGCTGCCGTTTTTGCATATTGCGGACGCGACCGGGCGTGTGATTGCGGCATCCGGGATGCGCCGCGTAGCGCTTTTGGGTACACGCTACACCATGGAGCAGGATTTTTATCGCGGACGTTTGCACAGTGAATTTGGGATCGAGAGCCTGATCCCGGATGAAGACGATCGGGCGCGCATCAATCAGATTATCTTTGACGAGCTCTGCCTCGGTACCTTCAGCGAATCTTCCCGCGCGTATTACGTCAGCGTTATCGATAAACTCGCGCAGCAGGGGGCCGAAGGGGTGATTTTCGGCTGCACGGAAATTGGTTTGCTGGTCCCCGTAGCGCAAAGCCCGATTCCGGTATTCGATACCACCGCCATCCACGCTGCGGATGCCGTGGCGTTTATGCTGTCCTGAGCACCCGTTCTGGTTTACGTGTTGGCGGCGTCATAGGCGGATTGCGCCGCCACAATGGCATCAATATTATTTTCCACCCAGTGCGCCAGCACCGTCACCGTTTCGGTTAATGTCTGGCCAAGCGGTGTCAGGCTGTACTCGACTGTTACAGGTACCGTGGCGAATATCTTTCGCGACACCAGCCCATCACGTTCCAGCTTGCGTAAAGACTGGGTCAGCACCTTTTTGGTGATTCGCTGAATATCGCGTTGAAGATGACTAAAGCGCATCGGTCCCTTCTCCAGACGCGCAAGGATTAACAGTGCCCACTTATCGGCGATACGCGTCAGCACGCCGCGGGTCGGGCAGCGCTCATCGAACACGTTGTAAGGAGGCATCTCCTTTTTCAGAACTGCTGTATGGGTCATGGTGGTTCCCTCGAGGTAACCAGGTGAGGTAAAGGTGCCTTCTTACGCCCGTGAATGTTTGCGTGTATAAAACGACGTAAGGTTTCTATTTGATACCAGGGAACCGAAAATGGCAACGGGCTCGCAGAGCAATTTTAAAGTCGTCTTAATCGTTTGACTCACAAGGCAATATTGCATCAGGAGATCTATCATGAGCGTTGTAGTTATCTATTATTCTGGCTACGGCCATACCAAACGCGTTGCTGAAACTGTCGCCGAGGGCGCGCAGGCTGAGCTTATCGCCATTGACAGTAATGGCGATATTCAGGAAAGCGACTGGCAAAAACTCAACGATGCCAAAGCGATTATTTTTGGCGCGCCAACCTACATGGGAAGCGTACCGTGGCAGTTTAAGAAATTCGCTGACGCGACCTCTAAAGCCTGGTTCGTGCGTAGCTGGCAGGACAAAGTGTTCGCGGGATTCAGCAACAGCGCCAGCCTGAACGGTGATAAGCAGGTATCGTTGCAATATCTGCAAACGCTAGCCTCTCAGCACGGTGGGATCTGGGTGAGCCTGGGGCTGCCGCCGTCAAATACTCTCGCGGCAACCCGTCAGGACATTAATAATCTGGGCGGTTCAGTAGGTTTGCTGGTGCAGTCTCCATCGGATGCTGATGCTGGCGCCATTGCCAGCGGCGATCTGCAAACCGCGGTTAAATTCGGCGAGCGTGTTGCGGCCATTGCGAAACGTTTCAACTGAGTTTTCAGACGCCCGCTGTTCAGCGGGGCGTCTGATTCAACATCTTTTTTAGCTGGCCCGCCAATATACTTAGCCCTCCCTGCAGATGTTCGCTAAACGCCTCCACCAGCGCCGACGCCGGACGATGCAATGGGCGGATTAGGCTAACGGTAAAAGGAACTGAGACGCTAAACCGACGCACAACAATTCCACTTTCCGCATAATCCAGCGCCGTAAGCGGATTCACCACCGCGACGCCGATGCCCGCTCGCACCATCGCGCAAATTGAAGCCGCGCTGTGCGTTTCCACCACCATTCGCCGTTTGACCTGATGCTCGGCAAACAGGGTATCCAGCAGCTGTCTGTAGCTGTCGGTCTGCGACAGGCTAATGTAGTTTTCCCCGTGGAAGTCCTCTGGCGTGAGCACCGCCTTACCGGCAAGCCGATGCCCGGCGGGCAGAACGCACACTTCATCTAACGAAAGTAACTCCGTGCGCGCCGTGCCTGCTGGCGTTGAGAGGTTTTCGGTTAGGCCTAAATCATGGCGCTGAGCCGAAAGCCACTCTTCAAGCAGGGGAGATTCCTGAGGCACGATGGTGAGGCTGACCTCCGGGTATCGCGCCAGAAAGGGCTGCAGCAGCATCGGTAAAAAAGATTGCGAGAAGACGGGCAGGCAGACGATCGACAGCTCGCCCTGGCGAAACTCGCGCAGGCTTTCGGCTGCACTCACTATTCTGTCCAGCCCGTACCAGGAGCGCTGAACTTCCTCGAACAGGCGTAGTCCCTGCACCGTAGGGTGAAGCCTGCCCCGGGTGCGTTCGAACAGCTTCAGCCCCAGCACTTTCTCGAAGCGGGCCAGCTCGCGGCTCACCGTCGGCTGCGAGGTATGCAGCATCTGTGCGGCTTCGGTGAGATTGCCGGTGGTCATCACGGCGTGAAAAATCTCGATGTGGCGTAAATTGACGGCGGGCATAGGGCACCTGAAAGCAGAGAACTGTCCATATCATTTTTGCATAGACTCGCGATAAAACGATATTTTTTATTCTCTTTGCGCTGTGGCGTAATCATCAAAACGCATTTATCCGGAGAAGACCATGCCACGCCCGCTGAACCAGACTGATACCGATTTGAACGCCGACAACCTGCTGCGCCTGCCTGCCGAATTTGGCTGTCCGGTGTGGGTCTACGACGCGCAGATTGTCCGCGAGAAGATCGCCGCCCTGCATCAGTTTGACGTGGTGCGTTTTGCCCAGAAGGCCTGCTCCAATATCCATATTCTGCGCCTGATGCGTGAGCAGGGCGTGAAGGTCGACTCCGTCTCGCTTGGCGAAATCGAACGCGCGCTGGCGGCCGGATACGATCCGAAAGCTGACGGCGACGCGATCGTCTTTACCGCCGATGTGATCGACGACGCGACGCTGGCGCGTGTTCACGAGCTGCAGATCCCGGTGAATGCCGGTTCTGTGGATATGCTGGAGCAGCTGGGTCAGGTATCTCCCGGCCATCGCGTCTGGCTGCGGGTGAATCCGGGCTTTGGTCACGGCCACAGCCAAAAAACCAATACCGGCGGCGAAAACAGCAAGCACGGGATCTGGTATGCCGATATGCCTGCCGCGCTGGAGGTATTACAGCGCTACGGCCTGAAGCTGGTGGGCATTCATATGCACATTGGCTCTGGGGTGGATTACGGCCACCTGGAGCAGGTGTGCGGCGCGATGGTGCGTCAGGTTGTCGACTTCGGTCAGGATCTGGAGGCGATCTCTGCGGGCGGTGGTCTCTCTATTCCTTATCGCGAAGGTGAAGAGGCGATCGATACCGATCATTATTACGGTCTGTGGAGCGCCGCGCGTGACCAAATTGCCGCGCATCTGGGTCATGCCGTGAAGCTGGAAATTGAGCCGGGTCGTTTCCTGGTGGCGGAAGCCGGCGTGCTGGTTTCGCAGGTGCGCAGCGTGAAAGAGATGGGCTCTCGCCACTTCGTCTTGATTGACGCAGGCTTTAACGATTTGATGCGTCCGTCCATGTACGGCAGCTATCACCACATTACCGCCCTGGCTGCTGACGGCCGTGATTTAACGCAGGCGCCGCGCGTTGAGACGGTCGTTGCGGGGCCGCTGTGCGAATCGGGCGACGTGTTTACCCAGCAGGAAGGCGGCAAAGTGGAAACCCGCGCGCTGCCAGAGGTCAAACCGGGCGATTATCTTGTGCTGCATGACACCGGTGCCTACGGGGCATCTATGTCATCTAACTACAACAGCCGTCCGCTGCTGCCGGAAGTGCTGTTTGATAACGGTAAAGCGCGGCTGATCCGCCGTCGCCAGACCATTCAGGAACTGCTGGCTTTAGAACTCATCTGATTAAAGTACGGTCCCGTTGTGACCGAATCGCGTAAGACCAGCGTGCCGGTAAACGGCGGGATGGCATCGACCGGCTGGTTTTTTGCCAGCCGGATCGCCTGATCGATGGCCGTGACAATCATATTGTCGATGGGCAGATAAACCGATGAGAGCGCAGGCTCCAGCCATTTCGCGCTTGGGGCATCGTCAAAGCCGAACAGTGAAATATCCTGCGGGATTTTAAGCCCCGCCTGGTGCAACGCTTTGGACGCACCCAGCGCCATATCGTCGTTACAGGCAAACAGGGCGCTAAACGGTACTCCGTCGGCAATCAATTCCTTGCAAAGCTCGTATCCCCGCGTCATTCCCGCATCGCCGTACTTTATCCGACGCTCGTCCAGACGGATACCATGCTTTTCCAGCGCCTTGCGATAGCCCATCAGCCGCGCTTTACCCGTGGGAGTGTGGATCGGGACGGTGATACAGGCGATCTCCCGATGGCCCTGGCCGATCAGATAATCCACGGCCTTGAATGCGGCATCCTGCTGTTCGAAGAACACGCAGCGATCCGGCGCCTGGCTCACTTCACGGTTAATGACCACCAGTGGCGTTTTCACGGTGTTCATCAGTTTGACGATCGCTTTTTCGCTCATGTAGCGCGTGTAAAGCACGATGGCATCGCACTGGCGATCGGCCAGCATCTGCACCGCCTGTTCTTCCTGTTCCGGCGCATCGTGACCGTCGGTGACGATCAGCTGTTTCCCGTGAGTTTCGGTCTGCCGCGACGCCTGCTGGAGAAGGCGGCCAAAATAAAAGCCGTCAAAGGTCGAGACGACCAGACCAATGCTGTTGCTGGTCTGGTTAGCCAGCGAGCGCGCGAGAAAGTTCGGGCGATAGCCCAGCTCTTCCATCGCAGCAAACACCTGCTGACGCGTACTCTCTTTTACCTGACCTGTGCCGTTCAGCACGCGCGATACCGTGGCCTTCGACACGCCCGCGCGCAGTGATACATCCAGCATTGTTGCCATTCTACATTCCTGCTTCCACGTAACGATCTGCAGTTTACCACAGAGCTTATGCCGTATAAGCGATGCGGGAAGCGCAAAAACTCTGCCACGATCACGCTTTTTGGTAACGATTCGTCCGGCCAGCCTGAAGTCAAACTCAATAGCCTGACTCTGGTAAGATAATCACCGAACCGGGCTGGAGCATCAGGCCAGTAAATACATGAGAAAATGCAGGTGAAACGTGAAAAAGATAGCCATCCTCCCGCTTTACCAGGCACCGCACTATGCGGAGCAGGTCACCGACTGGCTCTGGCAGGCCTTTGGCGAAGGGCTTTCTCGGGAATTTTTCCACAGTATTGTTGAGCACAGCCAGACACCGGGGGCATTACCGTTGACGTTTATTGCCCTTGAAGGCGAACAGCTTCTTGGCACGGTAGGGCTCTGGCGCTGCGATTTGATCACCCGACAGGATCTCTTTCCGTGGCTGGCGGCGCTGTACGTTGATGAGGCGGCGCGAGGTAAGGGGCTGGCGGGACAACTTCAGCAGCATGTTATCGCTTACGCAGCGCAGTCCGGGTATGAGGAGCTCCATCTCTGGTCTGCCTGCCGCGACTTCTACGAACGTTACGGCTGGCAGTACATCGGTGATGGTCTGGAATACCCCAACACGCGGGTTCACCTCTACCGTTATTCGCTCTGCGCTTCCGCAGGTGACGCAACGGAGTGACGGCGAACCAGCGTCGGGCTAAACAGATGCGTAATTTCCGGCGGCTGGCGCTGTTCAGCTAGCGCTAGCGCCAGCTCGGCGGCCTGCGTTGCCATGGTGATGATTGGGTAGCGCACGGTGGTCAGACGCGGGCGAACGTAGCGGGAGACCAGCACGTCGTCGAAGCCAATCAGCGAAATTTCTGCCGGTACCTCAATTCCGTTGTCATTCAACACCCCCATCGCCCCTGCGGCCATTGAGTCGTTATAGCTGGCAACCGCCGTGAAATTCCGTCCGCGACCCAGCAGCTCGGTCATGGCCTGTTCACCGCCGCTCTCATCCGGTTCACCGTAGGCCACCAGGCGGTCATTACACGGCAGCCCGTTTTCACGAAGGGCATCGTAGTAGCCCTGCAGGCGGTCCTCTGCATCAGAAATCGGATGATTTGAACAGAGATAGCCAATTCGGGTATGGCCCTGCTGAATAAGGTGCCGCGTTGCAAGCCAGGCACCGTAGCGGTCATCGAGGGCCACGCAGCGTTTTTCAAATCCGGGAATAATGCGGTTGATGATCACCATTCCGGGCATCTGCTTCATCAGGTGAATCAGCTCGGCGTCCGGGATCATTTTGGCGTGAACCACCAGCGCCGCGCAGCGGTGGCGGATCAGCTGTTCAATGGCCTGGCGTTCTTTTTGTTCATTATGATAGCCATTGCCGATCAGCAAAAAATTACCTGTCTGATAAGAAACCTGTTCAACCGCTTTAACCATGGCGCCGAAAAAGGGATCGGAAACATCACCCACCACCAGCCCAATGGTTTCGGTGGACTGCTGGGCGAGCGCGCGGGCATTGGCATTGGGATGATAGTTCAGGGATTCCATGGCATTTTGTACCGCCTGGCGCGATGCGTCACTGGCTTTTGGGGAGTCGTTAATCACGCGGGAGACGGTTGCCACCGACACGCCTGCCAGACGGGCCACATCCTTTATTGTCGCCATTCATTACCTTCTTATTGGGGGTAAGCGTTTACACACCAAATAGTGTTGCGGAAAAGCGGCGCGCATTCAAGGGGAGCGGATTTCCGCTCTCCACAAACGTGACGCAGGACAACCCTGGTGGTGTAATCGTTACACGCGCAGTCATGTCTGAAGAATGTCAATCTGAACCTTTGGTTACACTTTGCCTCAGGCTGTTGCGATTGTCCGATGGCGAGGATGTTAATGAGATTGATACAGTTGAGATCCCAGAGGTATTGATTGGTGAGAATTCTTAGTACGGTTTCGTACTCATCTCTTGCACCAACCTGCGCGGATGCGCAGGTTTTTTTTCGCCTCCACTTTTGCTGTCGCTCCCGTATCACTTCTCGTGTAATCTGCCACCATTTACTATCAACCCTCCACACTGGCTGGCAAAGGGAGTTGAGATGCTATTTGGGTTCTTCCGTACACTGTTCCGTATTCTTTTTCGCATCCACGTCACTGGCGATGCCCAGGCGCTTCGCGGCGAACGCGTTCTTATCACACCAAATCATGTTTCCTTTATAGATGGCATCCTGCTGGCGCTGTTTCTGCCCGTGCGCCCGGTGTTTGCGGTCTATACCTCTATCAGCCAGCAGTGGTACATGCGCTGGCTCACGCCGCTGATTGATTTTGTGCCGCTCGACCCGACCAAGCCGATGATGATTAAGCATCTGGTGCGTCTGGTTGAGCAGGGGCGTCCGGTGGTTATTTTCCCTGAAGGGCGTATTTCAGTGACCGGTTCGCTGATGAAAATCTACGACGGCGCGGGGTTTGTTGCAGCGAAATCAAAAGCGACCGTGGTACCGCTGCGCATTGAAGGCGCGGAGCTAACCCATTTCAGCCGCCTGAAGGGGCTGGTGAAGCAGCGTCTGTTCCCTAAAATAACCCTGCATATTCTGCCGCCAACGTCGTTACCGATGCCAGAAGCGCCGCGTGCCCGCGATCGCCGTAAAATCGCCGGGGAAATGCTGCACCAGATTATGATGGAAGCGCGCATGGCCGTGCGCCCGCGCGAAACGCTGTACGAATCTCTGCTATCCGCGCAGTACCGCTATGGCGCGAAGAAAAACTGCATCGAAGACATCAACTTTACCCCGGACACCTATCGCAAACTGCTGACCAAAACCCTGTTTGTGGGCCGTATTCTGGAGAAGTACAGCAAAAAAGGCGAAAAGATTGGCCTGATGCTGCCTAATGCGGGCATCAGCGCGGCGGTGATTTTCGGTGCGGTTTCCCGGGGCCGTATCCCGGCAATGATGAACTACACGGCGGGCGTGAAGGGGTTGACCAGCGCCATCACCGCAGCCCAGATTAATACCGTCTTTACCTCCCGACAGTTCCTGGACAAAGGCAAGCTCTGGCATCTTCCCGAGCAGCTCACCCAGGTGCGCTGGGTCTTCCTGGAGGATCTGAAAGCGGACGTGACCACCGGCGACAAGCTGTGGATTTTTGCGCATCTGCTGGTGCCGCGTCTGGCGCAGGTCAAACAGCAGCCGGAAGATGACGCGATTATCCTCTTCACGTCGGGATCGGAGGGCAACCCTAAAGGCGTCGTCCACAGCCACAAGAGCATTCTGGCGAACGTTGAGCAGATTAAAAGCATCGCCGACTTTACCGCAAACGACCGCTTTATGTCGGCGCTGCCGCTGTTCCACTCATTTGGCCTGACGGTGGGGCTGTTCACGCCGCTCCTGACCGGCGCAGAAGTGTTCCTCTACCCGAGCCCGCTGCATTACCGCATTGTGCCGGAGCTGGTCTATGACCGTAACTGCACCGTCCTGTTCGGAACCTCAACCTTCCTGGGCAACTATGCGCGTTTCGCCAATCCGTATGACTTCTATCGCGTGCGGTATGTGGTGGCCGGTGCGGAAAAACTGCAGGAGAGCACGCGCCAGATCTGGCAGGACAAGTTTGGCCTGCGCATTCTTGAAGGCTATGGCGTTACCGAGTGTGCGCCCGTGGTCTCGATTAACGTGCCGATGGCGGCAAAACCAGGTACGGTTGGCCGAATCCTGCCGGGAATGGATGCGCGTCTGCTGGCGGTGCCGGGCATTGAGGACGGTGGCCGTCTGCAGCTGAAAGGGCCAAACGTGATGAACGGTTATCTGCGCGTGGAAAACCCGGGCGTGCTGGAAGCGCCGACGGCGGAAAACGTCAGCGGCGAGGTTGAAACCGGCTGGTACGACACCGGCGATATCGTCCGTTTCGATGAGCAGGGCTTTGTACAGATTCAGGGACGCGCGAAACGCTTCGCTAAAATCGCCGGTGAAATGGTCTCTCTGGAAATGGTCGAACAGCTGGCAACGGCCGTGTCTGCGGATAAGATGCATGCTACGGTGGTGAAGAGTGATGCCAGCAAAGGCGAGGCGCTGGTGCTGTTTACGACCGACGCTGAACTTAAGCGCGACAGGTTACTGAGCTATGCGCGTGAACACGGTATCCCTGAACTGGCCGTGCCGCGCGACATTCGCTACCTGAAGCAGCTCCCGGTGCTGGGTAGCGGGAAGCCCGATTTCGTGACCCTGAAAGGCATGGTTGAAGAGGCGGAACAGCAAAATGCGTGAGTCAGTACACACTAACACCTCACTGCGTTCAAAAGGCATGATGGCGGTCATTGCCGCGCAGTTCCTCTCTGCGTTCGGTGATAATGCGCTGCTGTTCGCCACGCTGGCGCTGCTGAAAGCCGAGTTTTACCCCGACTGGAGTCAGCCGATCCTGCAGATGGTGTTTGTGGGCGCTTACATTATCTTTGCTCCGTTCGTCGGGCAGGTAGCGGACAGCTTCCCGAAAGGCCGGGTGATGATGTTTGCCAACGGTCTCAAGCTGCTGGGTGCCGCCAGCATTTGCTTTGGCTTCAATCCGTTTATTGGCTACACGCTGGTGGGCATTGGCGCTGCCGCCTACTCCCCGGCAAAGTATGGCATCCTCGGAGAGCTGACCACGGGCGATAAGCTGGTGAAAGCCAACGGCCTGATGGAGTCGTCAACCATTGCTGCTATTCTGCTCGGATCCGTCGCGGGCGGCGTACTGGCCGACTGGCATGTCCTGGCGGCACTGGGCATCTGCGCGGTGGTGTATGGCGGGGCGGTCGTGGCAAACCTCTTTATTCCGAAGCTGCCAGTGGCTCGCCCGGGGCAATCCTGGCGCTTCAAACCGATGACCGGCAGTTTCTTCAACGCGTGCCGCGTGCTGTGGCGTAACGGGGAAACGCGTTTCTCCCTGATGGGGACCAGTATGTTCTGGGGGGCGGGCGTCACGCTGCGCTTCCTGCTGGTCCTGTGGGTGCCGGTGGCGCTGGGCATTACGGACAATGCGACGCCGACCTATCTTAATGCGATGGTGGCCATCGGCATTGTGGTTGGGGCGGGTGCGGCGGCGAAGCTGGTGACGCTCGAGACGGTAGCGCGCTGCATGCCCGCAGGGATCCTGATTGGCGTCGTGGTGCTTATCTTCTCGCTGCAGCATGCGTTATTGCCCGCGTATGTCCTCCTCATCCTGATTGGTATTCTGGGGGGCTTCTTCGTGGTGCCGCTGAACGCGTTGCTGCAGGAACGGGGTAAGCAGACCGTCGGGGCGGGAAATGCTATCGCGGTACAAAACCTGGGTGAAAACCTGGCAATGCTGTTAATGCTGGGGCTCTACTCGCTGGCGGTAAAAGTGGGTGTGCCGGTGGTGGGGATCGGCGTCGGGTTTGGTGGGCTGTTTGCGATTGCGATCGCGGGCTTGTGGATTTGGCAGCGTCGCCGTTGATATCTAGCCGGGTGGTGGCTTCGCCTTACCGGGCCTGCGTTTGAGCACCTGTAGGCCCGGTAAGCGTAGCGCCACCGGGCAAAAGCGTCAGGCTATGGTGCAGGATAAGTATAAACCTGATGCACCGCTTCAATCTCTGCTAACACGTCTTCACTCAGGTTCAGGTGGAAACTCTCAATATTGGTTTTCAGCTGTTCCATCGTTGTCGCGCCCAGCAGGGTGCTGGCAACAAACGGCTGACGACGCACGAAGGCCAGCGCCATCTGTGCAGGGTCAAGACCGTGACGCTTTGCGATATCTACATAGGCAGCAACGGCTTTCTGCGTCTGCTCACCGCTGTAGCGGGTGAAGCGGCTAAAGAGGGTATTTCGCGCCCCCGCCGGCTTCGCGCCGTTCAGGTATTTCCCCGTCAGCGTGCCGAAGCCGAGACAGGAATAGGCGAGCAGCTCTACCTCTTCATACTGTGTCACTTCGGCCAGACCCACCTCATAGCTGCGGTTAAGCAAGCTGTACGGGTTCTGGATAGTCACAATACGCGGCAGATCGTGCTTATCCGCCAGGTGCAGATAGCGCATGACCCCAAAGGCCGTTTCGTTAGATACGCCAATGTAGCGGATTTTTCCCGCGCGCTGGCACTCGGTCAGCGCTTCCAGCGTTTCCAGCAGCGTCACGGCGGGGGCGCTCTCATTCCAGCTGTATCCGAGCTTGCCAAAGCAGTTGGTTGGTCGCTGCGGCCAGTGCACCTGGTAGAGGTCGAGATAGTCGGTTTGCAGGCGCTTCAGGCTGGCATCCAGAGCGGCGCGGATATTCTTGCGATCGAGGATCTGGTTCGGGCGGATCCCGGTATCGTTATTGCGCGCGGGGCCACTGACTTTTGAGGCAATCACCAGCTTTTCACGGTTGCCGCGCTTTGCCAACCAGTTACCGACGTAGGTTTCGGTAAGTCCCTGCGTTTCAGGGCGTGGCGGAACAGGGTACATCTCTGCAACATCAATCAGGTTAATGCCCTGGCTGACGGCGTAATCGAGTTGTGCATGGGCATCGGCTTCGCTGTTTTGTTCACCAAATGTCATCGTGCCCAACCCCAGTTGGCTTATTTCCAGAGCGCTGTGGGGGATACGGTGATAATGCATAGCCGGCTTCCTCAGTAGACTTATAGACCGCGTCAGGGCGTGCCCGACAAAGGAATATAAACATGGCAGAGGGGAAGCAAAAGGGGAAGAAAAAAATCAAAAAGGCCAGCAAGCGACTGACCTCTCTCTGATTATCGCTCGATAATTTGCGATACTTCGTCGCGATTGATCTGCATTTTATTGCCTTCCTGGTCGCGGTAGCTGACCAGACCGGTATCATCGTCGACTTCGGGTTTGCCATCGGTCAGGATCATTCGACCATCTTTTGTCGCCATGACGTAATCGCTGCTACAGCCCGATACGGCAAACGCTAAACCGACTGCTGACACTAATACTGCCCATTTTTTCATCGTTATCGTCCTCATCTGGCTTGTATCAAATCATAATCTAGTATTAACCCGATAAGGCGACTTGAGGAAGCGGTAAAATCTTAAAAAGCAGTCGATTATGTTTGAGAGCTCGCAAAATAAGTAAAAAACTATGTTTTTAACAGGAAATGACGTGCCAGGAGTGCGCCGGTGAAATTCTTTTTGAGATAAAAACCGCGCGGCAACGTCAGTATCGGTTCACCCTGCGCGCCGATTGCCTCGGTAAGTGCTTTACTGTTGGCCGCTTTCGGACGCAGCTGTAACACTTCTCCGTGTCGGGCGGTGATGCGCTCTACCTGCCCAAGCACAATCATGTCCATCAGCTCTTCCCAGTCCAGGCGCAGCTGATGCTCTTCATCCTCGTCCGGGCTCCAGAGCAGCGGTGCGCCAACGCGACGGTCAGCCAGGGGGATCTGACGCTCACCTTCAACCGGTACCCATAATACGCGCTTCAGCTTGTGGCGAACGTGACTGGTTTCCCACGTCACGCCGGTATTGCCGGTTAATGGCGCAACGCAGACAAAGGTGGTCTCAAGCGGCTTGCCCTGGCTGTCTACAGGGATAGTTTTTAACTCCACGCCAAGTGCAGCAAAATCCTGCTCAGGTTTGCTCCCTGCGCTGGCACCCAGCCATAGTTCAAGCAGCATGCCGATCCAGCCTTTATCCCGCTTAAGATCCTTCGGGATCTTAAGCCCTGCTATTGCCGCCAGCTCGCCAAGCGAAAAGCCTGCAAGACGCTGTGCCTGCTGTAGCAACTGGCCCTCGCTGGACGGCGGTGAGAGCAAGGGTGTAAGCGGATGCATGATGGTAACCTTTTGATTAAAAAATAAACGAAGAAATTGTCCCCTGTGGATAGAGTTTAACTATTTCTGTACGAATATTTCATGTGCATGATTTATATGTTTTTTTACTGGTTTGAAATCGTTTCACCAGAGTCGGAAAACGGGTTGTTCAAATCTGGTCACTGACAATGAACAGGATCTTACACCATGTTATCCACAGAAAAATGGGATAACTGGGCATAACCCTGACTACTGTTTCAATTTACAGCCTTGACGTGCGTGGAAAATCGAAATTTCAAACAAATTGTGACTAACTTATTGGCACAATCTGTGGATAAAACCGACGCTGTTCGATCTTTCATCAGCACGATGATCCCTGATGTGACGATCGTCACGCTATTCTGTTTTGTGTTCATGGAAATACATTTAACTATATGAAAATAATTGCATTATTGAATTAAGCTAAAAAAGGGGGGACGGCATTGTTTGAGGTTGTTCATTGGTAATTAGACACTTCTTCACAACTATATCCACAGAAAAGGTGAATAAAATTCCTTTTAATGGCTCTCATCTGTTTATAACTCAGCACTTATTTGTGAGTTATTCAAATGTTATTAGGCTGCAGCCCTGTAAGAGAGTGGTTTACCGCCTCCCTGTAGTGTGAAACAATCATTCATATATAAGGTTTAGTTTGGGGTAGTCCGGTGATTGATGACGATGGCTACCGCCCGAACGTAGGAATAGTAATTTGTAATCGTCAGGGCCAGGTAATGTGGGCCCGGCGATATGGTCAGCACTCCTGGCAGTTCCCGCAAGGCGGGATCAATCCGGGAGAGTCCCCAGAACAAGCGATGTACCGGGAGCTTTTTGAAGAGGTCGGTTTGAGCCGGAAAGATGTTCGCATCCTGGCTTCGACCCGCAACTGGTTGCGTTACAAGTTACCGAAACGTTTGGTGCGTTGGGACACAAAGCCGGTTTGTATCGGCCAGAAACAGAAGTGGTTTCTGTTGCAGTTGGTGGGCAACGATTCAGACATCAATATGCAAACCAGCAGTACGCCGGAGTTCGATGGCTGGCGCTGGGTGAGCTATTGGTATCCTGTTCGTCAGGTCGTGTCATTTAAACGCGATGTTTACCGTAGGGTGATGAAAGAGTTTGCAAGTGTGGTCATGCAGCTTCAGGAGATCCCGCCTAAGCCGCAGAGCGCACCTGCCTGGCGACGTAAAAGAGGTTAAGCTACGCAAATCATGCTCACCCGCTTGCGAGAAATAGTCGAGAAGGTGGCCAGCGCTCCGCGTCTGAACGAGGCGCTGAATATTCTGGTCACCGACATCTGTCTTGCGATGGAGACCGAGGTCTGTTCGGTATATCTGGCCGACCACGATCGGCGCTGCTATTACCTGATGGCGACCCGTGGTTTGAAGAAGCCACGTGGACGCACCGTAACGCTCGCATTTGATGAGGGTATCGTCGGTCTGGTTGGGCGGCTGGCTGAACCCATCAACCTTGCTGACGCGCAAAAACACCCCAGCTTTAAATACATCCCTTCCGTAAAAGAAGAGCGCTTCCGCGCTTTCCTTGGCGTACCGATTATCCAGCGTCGCCAGCTGCTCGGCGTACTGGTCGTCCAGCAGCGTGAGCTACGTCAGTATGACGAAAGCGAGGAGTCTTTCCTCGTCACGCTGGCCACGCAGATGGCGGCGATCCTCTCCCAGTCTCAGCTTGCCGCGCTCTTTGGCCAGTATCGCCATACGCGCATTCGTGCCCTTCCGGCATCGCCAGGCGTAGCGATTGCTGAAGGCTGGATGGACGCCACGCTGCCGTTAATGGAGCAGGTTTACGAAGCCTCAACGCTTGATGAAGCGCTTGAGCGCGAGCGTCTTACCGCCGCGCTGGAAGAGGCGGCGAATGAATTTCGTCGTTACAGCAAGCGTTTTGCCGCAGGTGCGCAAAAAGAGACGGCGGCCATTTTCGACCTCTATTCGCACCTGCTTTCCGATGCGCGTCTGCGTCGTGAGCTTTTTGCTGAAGTGGATAAAGGCTCGGTCGCGGAGTGGGCCGTTAAGAAGGTTATCGAGAAATTTGCCGACCAATTTGCGGCATTGACCGACGGTTACCTGAAAGAGCGGGCTGGAGATCTCCGAGCCCTGGGACAACGTCTGCTGTTCCATCTTGATGACACCATTCAGGGGCCGAATGCCTGGCCTCAACGGTTTGTTCTGGTCGCCGATGAACTGTCGGCAACCACGCTGGCTGAACTGCCGCAGGACAGGCTGGCCGGTGTCGTGGTGCGCGATGGTGCCGCCAACTCACACGCCGCCATTATGGTGCGCGCGCTGGGTATCCCTACCGTTATGGGGGCGGACATTCAGCCGTCGGTACTGCACCGCCGTACGCTGGTGGTCGACGGCTATCGCGGTGAGCTGCTGGTCGATCCTGAGCCGGTTCTGCTCCAGGAATACCAGCGTCTTATCAGCGAAGAGAATGAATTAAGCAAGCTGGCGGAAGATGACGTTAACCTGCCCGCACAGCTTAAGAGCGGTGAGCGGATCAAAGTCATGCTCAACGCCGGTTTAAGCCCTGAGCATGAAGAAAAGCTTGGCAGCCGCATCGACGGCATTGGCCTATACCGTACTGAAATCCCGTTCATGCTGCAGAGCGGTTTCCCCTCCGAAGAGGAGCAGGTGGCGCAGTATCAGGGGATGCTGCAGATGTTTAACGACAAACCTGTCACTCTGCGTACCCTGGATGTCGGGGCGGATAAACAGCTCCCCTACATGCCGATCAGCGAAGAAAACCCGTGCCTGGGCTGGCGTGGGATCCGCATAACGCTCGATCAGCCGGAGATCTTCCTGATCCAGGTGCGTGCGATGCTGCGCGCCAACGCGGCGACGGGCAATCTCAGCATCCTGCTGCCGATGGTAACCAGCATTGATGAGATAGACGAGTCGCGGCGGCTGATCGAACGTGCCGGGCGTGAAGTGGAAGAGATGATCGGCTATGCGATCCCGAAACCGCGGATCGGCGTGATGCTTGAAGTGCCGTCTATGGTCTTTATGCTGCCGCAGCTGGCAAACCGTGTTGATTTTATCTCTGTCGGCACGAACGACCTGACGCAATATATTCTGGCCGTCGACCGCAACAATACCCGCGTCGCCAGTATCTACGACAGCCTGCATCCGGCGATCATTCGCGCGTTAGCGATGATTGCCCGTGAAGCGGAGCAGTACGGCATTGATTTACGCCTGTGCGGTGAAATGGCCGGGGATTCCATGTGCGTTGCGATCCTGATTGGTCTGGGATACCGCCATCTGTCGATGAACGGTCGCGCTGTCGCCCGCGTGAAATACCTGCTGCGACATATCGACATCAATGATGCTCGCGAACTCGCAGAACGCAGCCTTGAGGCGCAGCTGGCTGCTGAGGTCCGTCACCAGGTCGCGGCGTTTATGGAACGACGCGGTATGGGCGGCCTAATCCGCGGCGGCCGCTAATCGTCTTTCTCCCTCTCCCGGTGGGAGAGGGCACCAGCGGGCATAACACCCTATACACATCTTTTACATCTCGGGCGCATCCTCCGCGCCCGCCTTATGCTATGATTCGCAACTTTGGAGCCTCTGCTTACGGCAGAATCGCATTTCTACCGCTGTCCACTTTCAGCGGAATAACAACATCTTGTGGTGACAGATGAACAGTGGTTATCTGCATTTTCCGGAATTTGATCCGGTCATTTTCTCAGTAGGACCTGTTTCGCTTCACTGGTACGGTCTGATGTACCTGGTGGGCTTCATTTTTGCCATGTGGCTCGCTGGCCGTCGCGCCAGTCGTCCCGGCAGCGGCTGGACGAAAAACGAAGTTGAAAACCTGCTCTATGCGGGCTTCCTCGGCGTGTTCCTCGGTGGCCGTATTGGGTACGTGCTGTTCTATAACTTCCCTGTATTCCTGAACGATCCCCTCTACCTGTTCCGCGTCTGGGACGGCGGCATGTCCTTCCACGGCGGCCTGATTGGGGTGATCCTGGTGATGGTGATTTTTGCCAAACGCACCAAACGCAACTTCTTCCAGGTTTCGGATTTTATCGCGCCGCTGATCCCGTTTGGTCTGGGTGCCGGTCGTCTGGGTAACTTTATCAACGGTGAGCTGTGGGGCCGCGTCGACCCGAGCGTGCCTTATACGATGCTGTTCCCGGGCTCCCGCGCGGAAGATATCGCGCTGCTGCCATCACATCCGGAGTGGCAGTCCATTTTCGATACCTACGGCGTTCTGCCGCGCCATATGTCTCAGCTGTACGAGCTGGCGCTGGAAGGCGTTGTGCTGTTTATCATTCTCAACCTGTTTATCCGCAAACCGCGTCCGATGGGCGCTGTCTCCGGCCTGTTCCTTATTGGCTACGGCGCATTCCGTATTATCGTCGAGTTCTTCCGTCAGCCAGACGCACAGTTTACCGGCGAATGGGTACAGTACATCAGCATGGGGCAGATCCTCTCCATACCGATGATTGTCGCGGGTACCATTATGATGATTTGGGCGTATCGTCGTCGTCCACAGCAACAAATTTCCTGAGGAACCATGAAACAGTATCTTGAATTGATGAAAAAAGTGCTCGACGAGGGCACGCCGAAAAACGACCGCACCGGCACCGGTACGCTCTCCATTTTTGGCCACCAGATGCGCTTCAACCTGCAAGAAGGCTTCCCTCTGGTGACGACAAAGCGCTGCCACCTGCGCTCGATCATTCATGAACTGCTCTGGTTCCTGCAAGGCGATACCAACATAGCGTATCTGCACGAAAATAACGTCTCAATCTGGGACGAATGGGCAGATGAAAATGGCAACCTGGGCCCGGTTTACGGCAAGCAGTGGCGCGCATGGCCAACGCCTGATGGCCGCCATATTGACCAGATCACCACCGTGATGAACCAGCTGAAAAACGATCCGGACTCGCGCCGCATCATCGTTTCCGCCTGGAACGTCGGCGAGCTGGATAAAATGGCGCTGGCACCGTGCCATGCGTTCTTCCAGTTCTATGTGGCGGATGGGAAGCTCTCCTGCCAGCTCTACCAGCGCTCCTGTGACGTGTTCCTCGGCCTGCCGTTTAACATTGCCAGCTATGCGCTGTTGGTCCACATGATGGCGCAGCAGTGCGATCTGGAAGTGGGGGATTTTGTCTGGACCGGAGGGGATACCCATCTTTACAGCAACCATATGGAACAGACGCATCTCCAGCTGACGCGCGAACCGCGTGCGCTGCCGAAGCTGGTTATCAAGCGCAAACCGGCATCAATCTTCGATTACCGCTTTGATGATTTCGAAATTGAGGGCTACGACCCACATCCGGGCATCAAAGCGCCCGTCGCTATCTGATGCGATAAAGCGTGACACAACCGGTGCTGTTTAGCGCCGGTTTTTTTTTCGCCTATATCCCGTTTCCCGAAGCGCTATCCAGAAAGCGTGCAACGCGCTGCAACTCTTCCAATTCTCCGGATAACGCCTCGTAAAACGATATTTCGATGCTCGTCATGTTCACGGCGCTTCGCCACACTCCCGGTATGAAAAAAGAGAACGGTTTTACGCTTATCGAAACGCTGGTCGCCATATCGCTTGTCGTTATTCTTAGCGCCTCAGGGCTGTACGGATGGGACAGCTGGCAGCGGCAGCAGCGGCTGTGGCAAACCGCCAGTCAGGTGCGAGATTACCTGCTTTTTCTACGCAATCATGCCAACCGCTACAACCGCGACCATCAAATTACCCATCAGCGGGTGGGAGGCCGGGACTGTCTGGTGAGCTCTGCCGCCCAAGGCTGTGAGAAGGGCAGTCCCTTTGTGCTGATACCACTCTGGCCTGAAGTCGCGATCGGCGAGGTAACGCCGTCGCTCGCTTTCTATGGATTAAGGGATACGGCGTGGGCAGGGCGGATACGCGTCCAAAGCCGTGCAGGAGAGTGGCTGATTATTGTCTCAAATGGAGGACGCATCAGGATGTGTAAGGTCATTGGGGGAGGTTCATGTCGATGAGGCAGCGTGGTTTCTCGCTGACTGAAGTTCTGATTGCTACGGCGATTAGCAGTCTTTTGCTGATAAGCGCATCGCGATTTTTACCCGGCTTGCAGCGAGCGGTCTTAGTGCAATCCGGCCAGAGAGAACTAGAGGAAGAGGTCTGGCATCATCTGTTTTCCGTGGGCAAACAGCTTCAGCGTGCGGGGTACTGCGCGGGAAACTGTCAGGGGCAGGCGCTGGTGACCGCGAGGCTTGGAAGTTGCGTCATTGTGCGGTCGGACGCCAACAGTAACGGCAACTGGGATAACAGCGCATCAGAAAATGACAGCACCGGTTTTCGTCTGGAGTCGGGGGCGCTGGAAACCCTGCGTGGAGCGACCTCATGTGAAGGAAAAGGATGGGAAAAGCTTACTGACCCGAGCAGGCTTACGATCGCGCATTTTGTAGTAAGAACAGTGGAGCATGCCGGTTTTGCGCCAGAGGTGAATATCGAAATGGCGGCGATTCGCAAAGGCGAGAAGGGGGAGCCCTGGCAGGCGGTGTATACGGTCACGGGATACAACCTGTGAATCGTCAACGCGGCATATCTTCGCTGGCGCTGGTTCTGCTTTTACTGGTGCTCGGGACACTGATCCTCACGGGTCTCAATCAGCAGCTCATAACGTTTAGCGCGCTCGTTGGCGGCGAGAGCCGCTCGCTTCAGCAGCAGGCGACGGTACAGTCAGCGCTTGAGTGGGGACGGGTTCAGAGCTGGTCGTCAGAGCCCCAGATTCAGTGCAAAAAGACACCTGCGTGGCGAGTGTGTTTGCGCCAGCTGAGTGAGGGGCGCGCGTTACTGATTGCCGGAGACAGCGGCCTGCTGCTCTGGCGCGCAGCAGAGATTGTCGACGGGGAAGTTCGCTTTTTGCCTCACGGCTGGAGTGATTTTTGTCCCCTTAAGGAGAGCGCGTTATGCCAGCTGCCGTGAGCAAAGAAAAAGGGTTTAGCATGGTGGAAGTCCTGCTGGCGATGATGCTGCTGGTGATCGTCGTGACGGCTTTGTCGGGTTATCACCGGGCGCTGGCGGCGCGGTTTACCCTGTTTAACCAGTATCGCCAGCTCTGGCACCATGCCTGGAATCAGTCTCAGCTCTCAACAAATGTTCTCCCTGCAGGCTGGCAGGCCAGTCGGGGGCAGACAACGCACGCAGGATGTGTCAGCATCACGGTTACACTTATTTCTCCTCTGGGGCGGCGCGGTGAGCTAACGCGTCTGCATTGCCCGGTTAGCCAGTAGTCGGGAGCGTCTATGTTAAGGGTCTACCACTCAAATCGTCTGGATGTGCTGGAAGCGCTGATGGAGTTTATCGTTGAGCGCGAGCGGCTTGACGATCCTTTTGAGCCTGAAATGGTGCTGGTGCAGAGCACCGGTATGGCACAGTGGCTGCAAATGTCGCTTTCCCGTAAATTTGGCATAGCCGCAAATATTGATTTCCCGCTGCCCGCGAGCTTTATCTGGGAGATGTTTGTGCGCGTGTTGCCGGACATCCCGGAGCAGAGCGCCTTCAACAAGCAGGCCATGAGCTGGAAGCTCATGGCGCTGCTGCCGGAAATGCTGCAGCATGATGAATTCGCCATGCTGCGCCACTACCTCAATGACGATACCGACAAGCGCAAGCTGTTCCAGCTGGCGTCGCGTACTGCCGATCTCTACGACCAATACCTTGTTTACCGTTCTGACTGGTTAATTCGTTGGGAAGCGGGCGAGCTGGTTGAAGGTCTGCCGGAGGCGCAAATATGGCAGGCACCGCTGTGGAAAGCACTGGTAGAACATACGGAGAAACTTGGGCAGCCTAAGTGGCACCGTGCCAACCTGTACGATCGGTTTATTTCAATACTCGAAAATGCGACAGAGCGTCCAGCAAGACTACCGTCACGCGTTTTTATCTGCGGGATATCCGCTTTACCGCCTGTTTATCTGAAGGCGTTGAATGCGCTGGGTAAACATATTGATATTCATATTTTGTTCACCAACCCTTGCCGACAGTATTGGGGGGATATCCTCGATGAACGCTGGCTTGCGCGTCTGGTAACTCGCCAACGAAAGCGCCTTTTTGAAGAACGGTCCGTCCCGCTGTTTAAGGACGGCTCGACTGCCGGGCAGCTTTTTGACGAAGATGGTATCCAGAACCTGCCCAATCCGCTGCTTGCCTCATGGGGGAAGCTGGGGCGTGACTACATTCACATGCTTTCAGACATCACTTCCTCAGGCGAAGGTGACGTGGATGCCTTTGTCGAGATCGCTCCGGACAGCCTGCTGCATAATATTCAGTTAGATATTCTGGATCTGGAAAACCGTGCCGTCATGGGCGTGACGGCGAACGAGTTCGAACGCAGCGACAGCAAGCGTAAGCTGGACGCTGACGATCGCAGCATCACGATCCATGTTTGCCATAGCCCTCAGCGTGAGGTCGAAGTGCTTCACGACCAGCTGCTGGCGATGCTGCAGGACGATCCCGAACTGACGCCACGTGATATCGTGGTAATGGTGGCGGATATCGACAGCTACAGTCCCTTTATTCAGGCCGTCTTTGGCAGCGCGACGGGCGAGCGATATCTTCCTTATGCTATTTCTGACCGTCGTGCCCGTCAGTCGCATCCGGCATTGCAGGCGTTTATCACTTTACTCTCACTGCCGGATAGCCGCTTTATCTCCGAAGATGTCCTGGCGTTACTGGATGTCCCCGTTCTGTCTGCACGCTTCAACATCAATGAAGAGGGGCTTCGCTACCTTCGCCAGTGGGTGAATGAGTCTGGTGTTCGCTGGGGTATCGATGACGATAACGTTCAGGAGTTCGAACTTCCTCCAACCGGGCAGCACACCTGGCGATTTGGCCTGACGCGTATGCTGCTGGGCTATGC
The DNA here is from genome assembly GCF_058354585.1 of Enterobacter sp. Taxon_8. NCBI lineage: Bacteria > Pseudomonadati > Pseudomonadota > Gammaproteobacteria > Enterobacterales > Enterobacteriaceae > Enterobacter > Enterobacter sp. Taxon_8. Next base: position 844,325 of record NZ_CM177989.1, read on the forward strand.
CATGGAGAGCAGTCAGGGCGAGTGGAATGAGGTGCTGCCTTACGATGAGTCCAGCGGGTTAATTGCTGAACTGGTGGGGCATTTAGCATCGCTCCTGATGCAGCTTAACCGCTGGCGACACGAGCTGCTGCAGCCGCGTCCACTTGAAGAATGGCTCCCGGTTTGCAGAGCGTTGCTTAATGATTTCTTCCTGCCGGACAATGACACCGAAGCGGCGATGGCGCTCATTGAAACGCAGTGGCAGGCTATCATCGACGAAGGCGTCAATTCCCACTATCAGGAGGCCATTCCGCTGTCGCTGTTGAGGGATGAGTTGACGCAGCGGCTTGACCAGGAGCGAATCAGCCAGCGTTTCCTGGCAGGCCCCATCAATATTTGCACCCTGATGCCAATGCGTTCAATCCCGTTTAAAGTGGTCTGTTTACTTGGCATGAACGACGGCGTTTATCCTCGCGCGCTCGCGCCGTTGGGGTTCGATTTAATGAGCGCAAATCCAAAACGGGGCGACCGTAGCCGCCGTGATGATGACCGATATCTCTTCCTTGAGGCGCTTATTTCCGCCCAGAGTAAGCTTTATATCAGCTATATCGGCCGTTCGATTCAGGACAACAGCGAGCGTTTCCCCTCCGTTCTGGTGCAGGAACTGGTGGATTATATCGGTCAGAGCCACTACCTGCCGGGGGATGAAGAGCGCAACTGCGATGAAAGCGAGAAGAGGGTGAAAGACCATATCACCTGTTTCCACAGCCGCATGCCGTTTGACCCGGTGAACTATACGGCCAGCGAGCGCCAGAGCTATGCGCAGGAGTGGCTGCCAGCGGCGAAAAAAGAGGGGAATGCGCATACCGATTTTATTCAGGAACTCGACCCTCGCCCTGTCGACACCCTGACCTTCGAGCAGCTTCAGCGGTTTTGGGCGCATCCTGTGCGCGCTTTCTTCCAGCAGCGACTACAGGTCAATTTCCGTTCTGAAGAGAGTGAAATTCCTGATGCAGAGCCGTTTACGCTGGAAGGTCTGGAGCGCTACCAGTTAAACCTGCAGCTGTTGAATGCGCTGGTTGAAGAGGAAGATGCTGAAAAACTTTACCGCCGCTACCGCGCTGCGGGACAGTTGCCTTATGGGGCGTTCGGGGAGATCGTCTGGGAGGCGCAGTGTCAGGAGATGACCGCCCTGGCAGAGCGCGTAAGAGCGTGCCGACAGCCAGGGAATAGTATTGAAATCGATCTCAACTGCAACGGGGTACAGCTCACGGGCTGGTTAACCCAGGTTCAGCAGGATGGGCTGCTTCGCTGGCGGCCTTCAATGCTTAGCGTTTCACAGGGTTTGCAACTCTGGCTGGAACATCTTGTCTACAGTGCGGGTGGGCATAAAGGCGAAAGCCGCATTTTCGTGCGCAAAGAGGGCGAATGGCGCTTCCCGCCAATGGAGTCTGATCAGGCGTTACGGTATCTGTCTTTGTACATTGATGGCTACCGCCAGGGAATGAACAAACCCCTCCTGCTACTGCCGGAAAGTGGCGGCGCCTGGATAAAAGCCTGTTATGACGCGCAGAATGATGCGATGTTAACGGATGAGGCTTCGCTGCAGAAAGCCCGCAGTAAGTTTATGCAGGCCTACGAAGGTAACATGATGGTGCGTGGCGAAGGTGAAGATGTCTGGTATCAGCGCTTATGGCGAACGCTTGAGCCAGAGTACTTTGAGGCTATTACGGAAGAGGCGCAGCGCTACCTGCTGCCGTTGTTTAAATTTAATCAGTCCTGAGCGCTGTATAAAAATTGCGCAGCTAAGGGTGTTCATTTATGATGCACTTCTTATCACGGACTGATGTACCCAAAGAAAGAGATGTTGGCGTGTCCAGCACGCAGTTTGTTTATGATGTAGCCGTGATAAAGAGGTCGTAATGCCAGGCAGCACCTTGTTTAAAGCGTTTGTTTTGTTTATTGCCCTTTGGGCGCCCGTCACTCACGCAGACTCCGGTTGGCAACCCGTTCAGGAAACTATCCGTAAGAGCGAAAAAGATACCCGTCAATATCAGGCTATTCGTCTTGATAACGGCATGACCGTGCTGCTGGTTTCCGACCCGCAGGCGGTGAAATCCCTGTCGGCATTAGTGGTGCCGGTTGGGTCGCTGGAAGATCCTGACGCTCATCCTGGACTTGCACACTATCTGGAACATATGACGCTGATGGGGTCAAAAAAATACCCACAGCCAGATAGCCTGTCCGAATTTCTCAAGATGCATGGCGGTAGCCACAATGCCAGTACGGCACCGTACCGCACGGCCTTTTATCTCGAAGTCGAAAATGATGCGCTGGAAGGGGCAGTCGACCGTCTGGCTGATTCCATCGCCGCGCCGTTGCTGGATAAAAAATACGCCGATCGTGAACGCAATGCGGTGAATGCCGAGCTGACCATGGCCCGCACGCGAGACGGTATGCGCATGGCGCAGGTCAGCGCCGAGACCATCAACCCGGCGCACCCGGGTTCGCGCTTCTCCGGCGGTAACCTCGAAACCTTGAGCGACAAACCGAATAGCCCGGTGCTGGATGCCCTGCACGCGTTTCGCGATAAATACTACTCCGCCAACCTGATGAAAGCGGTCATCTACAGCAATAAACCTTTGCCTGAGCTGGCAGACATGGCGGCCAAAACGTTTGGCCGGGTGCCGAATAAAAATATCGACCTGCCGCAAATAACCGTTCCGGTGGTCACGGACGCGCAAAAAGGTATCGTGATCCACTACGTTCCTGCCATGCCGCGCAAAGTGCTGCGCGTCGAATTCCGCATTGATAACAACACGGCTCAGTTTCGCAGTAAAACCGATGAGCTGGTGACCTACCTGATAGGTAACCGTAGCCTGGGTACGCTGTCTGACTGGCTGCAAAAGCAGGGGCTGGCGGAAGGTATTCGCGCCGATTCCGATCCGGTAGTGAACGGTAATAGCGGCGTACTGGCGATCTCCGCCACCCTGACCGACAAAGGGCTGGCCAACCGCGATGAAGTCGTGGCGGCTATCTTTAGCTACCTCGCTTTGCTGCGCGAGAGAGGCGTCGATAAGCGCTATTTTGATGAACTCGCGCACGTGCTGGATCTCGACTTCCGCTACCCATCCATAACCCGCGACATGGACTATGTGGAGTGGCTGGCGGATACCATGATCCGCGTGCCGGTGGAACATACCCTCGACGCGGTAAATATTGCCGACCAGTATGATGCCGGGGCGGTAAAAGCCCGCCTGGCGATGATGACGCCGGAGAATGCCCGCATCTGGTACATCAGCCCGAACGAACCGCATAACAAGACGGCGTACTTTGTCGATGCCCCTTATCAGGTGGATAAAATCAGCGCCCAGACCTTCGCCGACTGGCAGAAGAAGGCCGGGGAGATTGCGTTGAAGCTGCCGGAGCTGAACCCCTATATTCCGGATGATTTTTCGCTTATCAAAACGACGAAAGATTACCCGCATCCAGAACTCATCATTGATGAGCCAACGCTGCGCGTTGTGTATACTCCAAGCCGCTATTTTGCCAGTGAGCCAAAAGCCGATGTCAGCGTGGTGCTGCGTAACCCGAAAGCAATGAACAGCGCCAAAAATCAGGTGATGTTCGCACTCAATGACTATCTCGCCGGTATCGCTCTCGATCAGCTCAGCAACCAGGCCGCCGTGGGCGGGATCAGCTTCTCCACCAATGCCAATAACGGTTTGATGCTTAATGCAAACGGCTATACCCAGCGCTTGCCTCAGCTGTTCCAGGCCTTGCTGGAGGGCTACTTCAGCTACACGCCGACGGAAGAGCAGCTTGAGCAGGCTAAATCCTGGTATGCCCAGATGATGGATTCTGCCGAGAAGGGCAAGGCCTACGATCTTGCGCTTATGCCGGCGCAAATGCTGTCGCAGGTTCCTTATTTCCAGCGAGAGGAGCGCCGCGCGCTGCTGCCTTCCATCTCCTTAAAAGACGTGCTGGCGTACCGCGACGCGCTGAAAACCAATACGCGTCCGGAGTTCCTGATTATCGGCAACATGAGTGAGGAGCAGGCTAAAACCCTGGCGCAGAATGTTCGCACTCAGCTCGGCTCTAAAGGCGACGAGTGGTGCCGCAACCAGGACGTGCTGGTTGAGAAAAAGCAAAATGTGATTTTTGAAAAGGCGGGTAACAGCACGGACTCCGCGCTGGCCGCGGTATTTGTGCCAACGGGCTATGATGAATTCGCCAGCTCGGCGCAGAGTGCCGTGCTGGGACAGATTATTCAGCCGTGGTTCTATAACCAGTTACGCACAGAGGAGCAGCTTGGCTACGCGGTATTTGCCTTCTCCATGAACGTCGGTCGTCAGTGGGGGCTGGGTTTCCTGCTGCAAAGCAGCGATAAACAACCGGCGTATCTCTGGCAGCGTTATCAGGCCTTCTTCCCGCAGGTGGAAGCAAAACTGCGTGCCATGAAGCCGGAAGAGTTTGCTCAGATCCAGCAGGCCGTCATCGCGCAGGTGATGCAGCCGCCGCAGACGCTGGGTGAAGAAGCCTCTCAGCTGAGCAAAGATTTCGATCGCGGTAATCTGGAATTTGATTCGCGTGATAAAGTAGTGGCCGAGATAAAACAGCTGACGCCGCAGAAGGTTGCCGACTTCTTCCATCAGGCGGTCATTAAGCCGCAGGGAATCACCATCCTGTCTCAGGTTTCCGGTAGCCAGAACGGGAAAACGGAGTACGTGAACCCTAAAGGCTGGAAAGTCTGGAAGAGCGTCAGCGCGCTGCAGCAATCTATGCCCTGGAGTAAGAAAGAATGACCGATACCGCTGAGTCCCTTGATCCCTTACGTTTACCTCTGCAGGGTGAACGATTGATTGAAGCCTCAGCGGGAACGGGAAAAACCTTCACCATTGCCGCCCTCTATCTGCGTCTGCTGCTGGGGCTTGGCGGCAACGCAGCTTTTCCACGCCCTTTGAGCGTGGAAGAGCTGCTGGTGGTCACCTTCACCGAGGCCGCTACCGCGGAGCTGCGGGGCCGTATTCGTACCAATATCCACGAGCTGCGCATCGCCTGTCTGCGTCAGAGCACGGATAACCCTCTCTACGCCAGCCTTCTGGAAGAGATTGCCGATAAGCAGCAGGCGGCCCAGTGGCTGCTGCTCGCTGAACGGCAGATGGACGAAGCGTCCGTCTTTACCATTCACGGTTTTTGCCAGCGTATGCTGAGCCTGAATGCGTTCGAGTCCGGAATGCTGTTCGAACAGCAGCTCATTGAAGATGAATCCGTGCTTCGCTATCAGGCCTGCGCGGATTTCTGGCGTCGCCACTGCTACCCCTTACAGCGTGATATTGCCGAAGCGGTACACGCGCTCTGGAAAGGCCCGGAGGCGCTGCTGCGCGCGATCGATCGTTATCTCCAGGGGGAAGCGCCGATAATCAAATCCCCGCCGCCGGCAGATGAAACCCTGGCCTCGCGGCATGAAAAAATCATCGCGAAAATTGCGGACATCAAGCAAAAATGGATGGAGTCAGTCGGTGAGATTGACGCCATCATCGAAAATTCCGGCATCGATCGTCGCAAGTTCAACCGCGGCAATCAGGGGAAATGGATCGACAAGATCAGCGCCTGGGCGCAGGAAGAGACGCGGGGCTATCAGCTCCCGGATGCGCTGGAGAAATTCTCCCAGCGTTTCCTGGCTGAGCGGACCAAAGCCGACGGCATTGTGCCTGAGCATCCCCTGTTTGTGGCAATAGAAACCCTGCTGGCGGATAACCTTACGCTCAACGATCTGATGATCGCTCGCGCCATGACCGAAATTCGCGAAGCCGTGGCGCGCGAGAAACGCCGCCGGGGTGAACTGGGTTTCGACGATATGCTGAGCCGCCTTGATGCGGCGCTGTGCAGTGAAAACGGCGAAGCGCTTGCCGCCGCGATTCGCACCCGCTTCCCGGTTGCGATGATAGACGAATTTCAGGACACCGACCCTCAGCAGTACCGCATTTTCCGCCGTATCTGGCGCCAGCAGCCCGGTACCGCGCTGTTGTTAATCGGCGATCCGAAACAGGCCATCTACGCCTTCCGCGGGGCGGATATTTTCACCTATATGAAAGCCCGCAGCGAGGTTGACGCGCACTACACGCTCGATACCAACTGGCGCTCCTCTCCCGGCATGGTGGAAAGCGTCAACGCGCTCTTTAGCCGCATGGATACGGCGTTTATGTTTCGGGAGATCCCGTTTCAGCCGGTAAAATTTGCCCCGAAAAATGCCTCGCTGCGCTTCGAGTTTAACGGCGTGACGCAGCCTGCCATGAACTTCTGGCTGCTGGATGGGGAAGGCTGCGGCGTTGCCGACTATCAAAATGCCATGGCCCAACACTGTGCTGCGCAAATCCGTGACTGGCTCAGTGCCGGGGCGCGGGGCGAGGCGCTGCTTTGGAAGGGGGATAACCCCACCCCGGTAAAGGCATCGGATATTACGGTGCTGGTGCGCAGCCGTCAGGAGGCCGCATTAATCCGAGACGCACTGACGTTACTGAATATCCCCTCCGTCTATCTATCGAACCGTGACAGCGTCTTTGAAACGCTGGAAGCGCAGGAGATGTTATGGCTGCTCCAGGCCGTGCTGGCCCCGGAGCGGGAAAGTACATTGCGTAGCGCATTAGCCAGCGCGATGCTCGGACTGAACGCGCGGGATATAGATGCGCTCAACAATGACGAAGCCGCGTGGGATGCTGTGGTAGAGGAGTTTGTGCGCTACCGCGAAAAATGGCAGAAGCGTGGAGTTATGGCGATGGTGCGCGAGCTCATGGCACAGCGCCACATTGCGGAGAATATGCTGGCTACCGCAGGCGGCGAGCGTCGTTTGACCGATATTTTGCACATCAGCGAAATCTTGCAGGAAGCCGGTACGCAGCTGGAGAGCGAGCACGCCCTGGTGCGATGGCTGGCGCAGCAGATTGCCGATCCGAACAGCAATTCATCCAGCCAGCAGATGCGCCTCGAGAGTGATAAACATCTGGTGCAGATCGTCACCATTCACAAGTCGAAAGGCCTGGAATATCCGCTGGTCTGGCTGCCGTTTATCGCCAATTACCGCGTGCAGGATCAGGCTTTTTACCACGATCGCGAATCTTTTGAGGCGGTGCTCGATCTCAGCAACGCGGAGTCCAGCGTTGAGCTGGCCGAAGCCGAGCGTCTGGCGGAAGACCTGCGCCTGCTTTACGTGGCGCTGACCCGTTCGGTATGGCACTGCAGCCTGGGCGTTGCGCCGCTGTTCCGTCGCCGTGGCGAAAAGATCGGGGAGAGCGATTTTCATCTGAGCGCGCTGGGGCGGCTTATTCAGCAGGGTGAGCCTAAAGACGCGGCGGGCCTGCGCCAGTGCATCGAATCGCTTTGCACTGAGCATGTTGCCCTGCATATTCCATCGCTGCCCGATAACAGCCGCTGGCACATGCCGGATCTGCACGAGTCAGATCTCCATGCCCGTCAGGTGGTACGTACCATTGCCGACGACTGGCGCGTTACTAGCTACTCCGGCTTACAGCAGCACGGGCAGAGTATTGCGCAGGATCTGATGCCAAAACTGGACGTGGATGCCGCAGGAGCCGGTAGCGTACCCGTTGAGCCTGTGCTGACGCCACACCAGTTCCCGCGCGGCGCTTCGCCGGGCACGTTTTTGCACAGCCTGTTTGAAGAGCTGGATTTCACCCAGCCGGTTTCCGAAGAGTGGGTGCTGAAGATGTTACAGAGCGGTGGTTACGACGCACAGTGGCAGCCGGTTCTCACCGACTGGATCCGCGCGGTTCTGCACGCGCCGCTCACGACGCAGGGGATTTCGCTGAATCAGTTGACCGCCAAAGATAAGCAGGTGGAGATGGAGTTTTATCTCCCCATCGCCAGCCCGCTCAGGGCCGAGGCGCTTGATGCGCTGATCCGCGAGTACGATCCGCTATCTGCCGGATGCCCGCCGCTGAATTTCCGCCAGGTGCAGGGGATGCTCAAAGGCTTTATCGACCTGGTTTTCCGCCACGAAGGACGCTACTACCTGCTGGATTACAAATCGAACTGGCTCGGTGACAGCAGTGAAGCCTATACCCAACAGGCGATGGCGTCGGCAATGCAACTGCATCGCTACGATCTGCAGTACCAGCTTTACACCCTGGCGCTACACCGTTACCTGCGCCATCGCATGGCCAATTATCGTTACGAAGCGCATTTTGGCGGCGTGATTTACCTGTTCCTGCGCGGCGTGGATGCTAACGACCCGCGTTCCGGCATCTTTAGCACGCGTCCGGCTGAGGAACTGATTGAAAAAATGGATAACCTGTTTGCCGCAGGCACGGAGGAGGTGGCATGACGATGCAGGCGCTACTGCTGGACGCGGTTGAACAACGATTACTGCGCCACCTGGACGTGCAGTTTGCCATGATGGTGGCAGGTGAGGAGCCTGCCGTCATGCTTGCCGCAGCCATTCTTAGCAAAGACGCGGGAGAGGGGCACGTGTGCCTGCCGCTGTCGCGTCTGGCGGTGGATGAGAAAATGCCTCCGGCTTTACAGGCGTGTTTCGCGCAGCTTGGTGACGCAGTGGACTGGCAGGAGATATTACTCGGCTCGCCTGCCGTAAGCGGAGCCGATACCGGGACGCCGATGATCCTTGTCGGCGAACGTTTGTATCTTAACCGGCTGTGGCGTAACGAACTGACGGTGGCACGCTTCTTCAGTGAGAGCAACGCCCCGCTTCCCTGCGATGAAACGCAGCTCCGGCAAACGCTGGATGCGCTGTTTATATCTGACGATGCGACAGACTGGCAGAAAGTGGCAGCTGCCGTGGCGTTAACGCGTCGGATCTCGGTCATTTCTGGCGGTCCGGGCACCGGGAAAACGACCACCGTGGCAAAACTGCTCGCCGCGCTGATTCAATTATCGGGGGAGCAAAAGTGCCGTATTCGCCTGGCGGCCCCCACCGGTAAAGCCGCTGCGCGTCTGACGGAGTCGTTAGGCGGCGCGCTGCAAAAGCTGCCGCTTACCGGGGAGCAGCTTGCACTTTTTCCCAATGAAGCCAGCACGCTGCACCGTTTGCTTGGCGCACAGCCTGGCAGTCAGCGTCTGCGCTACCATGCCGGTAACCCGCTGCACCTGGATGTGCTGGTGGTGGATGAAGCCTCAATGATTGATCTGACGATGATGTCGCGTTTGATTGATGCGCTACCGCCGCACGCGCGCGTCATTTTCCTCGGCGATCGTGACCAGCTTGCCTCCGTAGAGGCGGGGGCCGTGCTGGGCGATATTTGCACCTATGCCAGTCTGGGATATACCGCTGAACGCGCTCAGGAATTAGCCCGTCTCACCGGATGTACGCTCACCTCTGAAAGCCACTCGCTTGCAGGGGCGTTGCGCGACAGCCTGTGTCTGCTGCAGAAAAGCTACCGTTTCGGCAGCGATTCCGGCATCGGCCAGCTTGCGGCGGCCGTAAACCGGGGAGACAGACACGCCACCTCAGCGGTGTTTGCCGGAACCTTTACGGATATTGAGAAAAAATTGCTGCAAAACGGGGAAGAGTATCAGGCGATGCTGGACGACGCTCTGCAGGGGTATCAGCACTTTCTGACAAGCGTACAACAGCAAAGTGCGCCTGAGCAGATCATTGCCGCGTTTGGCGAATACCAGCTGCTCTGTGCGCTGAGGGAAGGCCCCTTTGGCGTCCGGGGTCTCAACGACAGGCTGGAACAGCTGCTGGCGCAAAAACGCAAAATTAACCGTACCCCGCATTCGCGCTGGTATGAAGGGCGACCGGTGATGATCTCCCGTAACGACAGCGCGCTGGGGTTGTTTAACGGTGATATCGGGATTGCGCTCGACTGCGGTCAGGGACTACGCGTCTGGTTCCAGATGCCGGACGGGAGCGTGAAGTCCTTCCAGCCCAGCCGTTTACCCGAGCATGAAACCGCCTGGGCGATGACGGTGCATAAATCTCAGGGCTCCGAATTTAACCATGCGGCGCTGATCCTGCCTACGCAGCTTTCACCCGTTATTACCCGCGAGCTGATCTATACCGCCATTACGCGCGCGCGTCAGCGCCTGTCGCTTTATGCCGATGAACGGGTGCTGGTGCAGGCGATCGCCACCCGTACGGAACGCCGAAGCGGGCTGGGCGCGATATTTGAGTCCCTCTGAACGAACGCCCTCGCCGGACGGTGAGGGCGTCGTATCATCCCAGATCTGCCATCAGCACTTTTGAACGGCGCTGATAGTTGTACATCTCTTTCTTCGTTTCCGGCAGGGAGTCGATATCCACCGGCGTGAACCCGCGCTCCTGGAACCAGTGAATGCTGCGCGTCGTCAGGACGAACAGCTTGCTCAGCCCCATCTGGCGCGCCTGTGCCGCCACGCGCTCAAGCAGCATTTCACCGCGTGAAGAGCTGCGGTAATCAGGGTGCACCGCCACGCAGGCCATTTCACCGATCTTCTCTTCCGGGAACGGATAAAGCGCGGCGCAGGCGATGGTCAGGTTATCGCGCTGAATAATGGTGAATTTGTCGATCTCCATCTCCAGCTGCTCGCGTGAACGACGCACCAGAATACCCTGCTGTTCCAGCGGGCGGATCAGTTCCAGAATACCGCCGATATCGTTGATGGTGGCGCGGCGTATCTGCTCCGCGCTCTCCATGACAATCTGCGTACCAATACCGTCGCGGGAGAACAGCTCCTGCAGCAGGGCGCCATCTTCCTGATAGCTGATCAGGTGGCTACGGCGCACGCCGCTGCGGCAGGCCTTCACGGCACCACGCAGGAAGCGGACGGTGCCGGAGTAGTAATCGCCTTCGGCTTCCAGCGCCTCCACGCGGGCCTGGGCTTCATTCGGGAAGAGTTCCGGCACGATCGTTCCTTCATCGTTCACGACGCCCTGGGAGGAGCAGAACCCAATCATTTTTTCCGCCTTCAGCTTGATCGCCAGCTGCGTGGCGATCTCTTCTGAGGTGAGGTTAAAGCTTTCGCCGGTCACTGAAACGGCGACCGGGCCCATCAGGACGATGGCTCCGCTGTCCAGCTGGCGGTGTATGGCTTCTTCATCAATACGACGAATGCGGCCGCTGTGGCAGTAATCCACGCCATCGTCCACGCCGAGCGGCTGGGCAATGATGAAGTTGCCGCTCACGACGTTGATATGCGCGCCCTGCAGCGGCGTGTTGTTCAGGCTCATGGACAGGCGAGCGGTAATATCCAGCTGCAGCAGACCCGCCGCCTGCTTCACCAGCTCAAGGGTTTTGGCATCGGTGACGCGGGTATGCTTGTGGTAAATCGGCTCGTGGTGGTGAGCGGCCAGGTTGGCGTCGATCTGCGGGCGCGCGCCATAGACCACCACCAGGCGGATCCCCAGGCTGTGCAGCAGGCCAATGTCATTGACGATGCTGGAAAAATTTTCATGCTCAATGGCTTCGCCGCCAAGCATGATGACAAACGTTTTTCCCCGATGGGCGTTGATATAGGGAACAGAATGGCGGAATCCCTGGACCAGTTCGGTTCTACGTTCCTTCACCATGGCACAACCCTTAATGAATGTTTATTCGTAATTTATGTATTTTTATTCGATTGTGACCGCGTGTGCAAGCGCAAATTTTCCGCGACCCACAGAATTTGGTAAGTAATCCGTGCGTTAGCGTATGATTGTTTACCCTTTTATAGATGACAGTTTATGCGTCATTCGTTAAAGTTTTCGGTCAATCTGGACATTTTGTATATCAGTCAGTGTTCTTGCTCGGGAGAAGCATGTCGGGATCCAATTCAGCAATAAGCCGCCGCCGTTTGTTAAAAGGGGCCGGGGCAATGTGGTTGCTTAGCGTCAGTCAGGTCGGTCTTGCCGCAACCAGTCAGGTGGTAGCGGTGCGCGTCTGGCCATCGTCGACCTATACGCGCGTGACGGTCGAATCCAATCGCGTGCTGAAATATAAGCAATTTGCCCTCAGCAACCCGGAACGCGTGGTGGTGGATCTCGAAGGCGTTAACCTCAACTCCGTGCTGAAAGGGATAGCGGCGCAGATCCGCGGCGACGATCCGTTTATTAAATCGGCGCGCGTCGGGCAGTTTGACCCGCAAACCGTGCGCATGGTGTTTGAGCTTAAGCAGAACGTGAAGCCGCAGCTGTTCGCCCTGGCGCCCGTCGCGACGTTTAAAGAGCGACTGGTCATGGATCTCTACCCGGCCAATGCGACGGATATTCAGGATCCGCTTCTCGCCCTGCTGGAGGATTACAACAAAGGCGATCTTCAGCGTCAGGTGCCGCCCGCGCAAAGTGGTCCGCAGCCGGGGAAAGCAGGGCGCGATCGTCCGATTGTGATCATGCTCGATCCTGGCCACGGCGGCGAAGACTCCGGCGCGGTGGGAAAATACCGTACGCGTGAAAAAGACGTGGTGCTGCAAATTGCCCGTCGCCTGAAGGCGTTGATTGATAAAGAAGGCAATATGCGCGCCTATATGACGCGCAATGAAGATATCTTTATTCCGCTGAAGGTCCGGGTGGCGAAAGCACAGAAGCAGCGCGCAGATTTGTTCGTGTCGATCCATGCGGATGCGTTTACCAGCCGCCAGCCAAGCGGTTCGTCCGTGTTCGCGCTCTCAACCAAAGGCGCGACCAGTACCGCCGCGAGATACCTTGCGGACACCCAGAACGCCTCGGACCTGATTGGTGGCGTGAGCAAAAGCGGCGATCGCTACGTCGACCACACCATGTTCGATATGGTGCAGTCGCTGACCATTAACGACAGCCTGAAGTTTGGTAAAGCGGTGCTGGGCAAGCTGGGGAACATCAATAAGCTGCATAAGAACAGCGTTGAACAGGCCGGATTTGCGGTACTCAAGGCGCCGGATATTCCGTCCATCCTGGTTGAAACCGCGTTTATCAGTAACGTGGAAGAGGAGCGTAAGCTCAAGACGGCAAAATTCCAGCAGGAGGTTGCGGAGTCGATTCTGGCAGGGATTCGTGCGTATTTCTCTGACGGGGCGACGCTGGCGCGGCGCGGATAACGCTTTCAGCCGGGTACACCCCCGGCAAATTCACAAACGACAGATACAAAAAAACACCCTTCAGGGTGTTTGTTGTTTTAGAAGTGTTGGTTGCGGGGGCCGGATTTGAACCGACGACCTTCGGGTTATGAGCCCGACGAGCTACCAGGCTGCTCCACCCCGCGTCCGTCATTCTACTCTTGTAGAAGCTTACTTCTTCAAATTTGATTGGTTGCGGGGGCCGGATTTGAACCGACGACCTTCGGGTTATGAGCCCGACGAGCTACCAGGCTGCTCCACCCCGCGTCCGTCTTTCTACTGGTCGTAGAAGATACTTCATCAAATTTTAATTGGTTGCGGGGGCCGGATTTGAACCGACGACCTTCGGGTTATGAGCCCGACGAGCTACCAGGCTGCTCCACCCCGCGTCCGTGGATGCGCACTATACTCGGATAGACTTATGATGCAACCCCTTTTTCACATTTATCATGATTTTGTATGCAAATTGAACGACATGGCGTTGTTTGGACTATTTTTTGCGCAAAATTTGCCAAAGGGCATGCGATCGCATTTCATTAGCCCTGGCGGTTTGTTATCTTCATCACGCGGAAATGGGCAACTTAAAGACGAGATATAATGAAAGGACGTTGGGCGAAGTATCTGATGACGGGCGCAATGGTAGCGATTCTTGCGGCCTGTTCTTCCAAACCGACCGATCGCGGTCAACAGTATAAAGACGGGAAGTTATCCCAGCCTTTCTCTTTAGTTAATCAGCCTGATGCTGTCGGCGCACCTATTAATGCCGGTGATTTCTCCGAGCAGGTCTACCAGATCCGCAACGCGTCGCCGCGTCTGTATGGCGCCCAGAGTAGCGTATATAACGCGGTCCAGGACTGGCTGAAAGCAGGCGGCGATACGCGCAATATGCGCCAGTTTGGTATCGACGCCTGGCAGATGGAAGGGGCCGATAACTACGGCAACGTCCAGTTTACCGGCTATTACACGCCAGTTATCCAGGCACGACACTCGCGTCAGGGCGAGTTCCAGTATCCTATCTACCGTATGCCGCCAAAACGCGGTCGCCTCCCGTCGCGCGCCGAGATCTACGCCGGTGCGCTGAGCGAAAACTACGTCCTGGCCTACAGCAACTCCCTGATGGATAACTTCATCATGGACGTTCAGGGCAGCGGCTACATTGATTTTGGCGACGGTTCGCCACTTAACTTCTTCAGCTATTCCGGTAAAAACGGCCACGCCTATCGCAGTATCGGCAAGGTGCTGATCGACCGCGGCGAAGTGAAGAAAGAAGATATGTCGATGCAGGCGATCCGCGAGTGGGGCGAGAAGCACAGCGAGGCCGAGGTGCGCGAGCTGCTTGAGCAGAACCCGTCGTTCGTCTTCTTTAAACCGCAAAACTTCGCGCCGGTGAAAGGGGCGAGCGCAGTTCCGCTGATTGGCCGCGCGTCGGTAGCATCCGATCGTTCGATTATTCCTGCAGGCACCACGCTGCTTGCTGAGGTCCCGCTGCTGGACAACAACGGCAAGTTCAACGGCCAGTATGAGCTGCGTCTGATGGTGGCTCTGGACGTCGGCGGGGCGATTAAAGGCCAGCACTTCGACATCTATCAGGGTATTGGCCCTGACGCAGGTCATCGCGCGGGCTGGTATAATCACTACGGACGCGTGTGGGTACTGAAGGCGGCACCAGGTGCCGGAAACGTATTCAGCGGCTGATTGTGGTATTCTGAGCGCAATACGGATTACTGTTCAGGGTGAGGATAACCTCACCCTTTTTACATCTGAGGTTTTATGTCTGTGGTAATCAGCGACGCCTGGCGCCAGCGTTTTGGCGGGACGGCACGTTTATATGGTGAAAAAGCCCTGCAGCTGTTTGCGGATGCGCATGTCTGCGTCGTGGGCATTGGTGGTGTGGGGTCGTGGGCGGCAGAAGCGCTGGCGAGAACCGGTATTGGCGCAATCACGCTGATTGACATGGATGACGTTTGCGTCACCAACACCAACCGTCAAATCCACGCCCTGCGTGATAACGTTGGTCTGGCGAAGTCTGAGGTCATGGCGGAGCGTATCCGCCTGATCAACCCGGAATGTCAGGTTACGGTGATCGACGACTTTGTGACGGCAGATAACGTCGCGGAGTATATGAGCAAAGGCTACAGCTATGTGATTGACGCCATCGACAGCGTGCGGCCAAAAGCGGCGCTGATCGCCTACTGTCGTCGTTACAAGGTTCCCCTGGTGACGACGGGCGGCGCGGGCGGGCAAATCGACCCTACGCAGATCCAGGTAGCCGATCTGGCGAAAACCATTCAGGATCCGCTGGCGGCTAAGCTGCGTGAGCGCCTGAAGAGCGACTTTAACGTGGTGAAGAACAGCAAAGGCAAGCTGGGCGTTGACTGCGTGTTCTCGACCGAAGCGCTGGTTTACCCGCAGGCGGACGGCTCCGTGTGCGCGATGAAAAGCACGGCGGAAGGACCAAAGAGGATGGATTGTGCCTCAGGCTTTGGCGCGGCCACGATGGTGACCGCTTCCTTTGGCTTTGTGGCGGTGTCACACGCCCTGAAGAAGATGATGGCGAAAGCGGAGCGTCAGGCCTGAGCCTGGCGTGCGGCGTCGTGCACGGCTTCGCTTAGCGCGATCAGCCCCTGACCGCGCGAGGCGCTGAGCTGCGCGCGCAGCCCAAGCTCATCAAATAACGTCAGCGGCGAATGCGCCAGCAGTTCCGCCGCGCTTCTCCCTTCCACAGCGGTCAACAATACGGCCAGCAGGCCCCGGACGATGCGGCCTTCGCTGTCGCCGAAGAAGTGCAGCTTTTCGCCGGAGACGCTCACGCCCAGCCAGACTCGATTCTCACAGCCCGCAATCTCTTTCGCCTGCGCTTTGAGATCGTCTGAAAGGGCAGGGAGCTGTTTACCCAGCAGGATCAGCTGTCGATATTTATCTTCCCACTGCTGGAGCGGGGCGAAGGTCTGTTTCAAGGTCTCTTCTGTGATGACGGTGCCAAACGGATGTCCGGCTAAAGCAGCGCTAGTCATTAATCCACCAGTATTTCAAGGGCACGGTCAACGGCGGCAACCAGCGCGTCGACATCGCTTTGGGTATTATACGGCGCAAACGAGGCGCGCAGCGTACCGTTAACGCCAAGCGCCGCCAGCAGCGGCTGGGCGCAGTGCTGTCCGGCACGCAGGGCAATGCCATACCCGGCCAGCAGCGTCACCATGTCGCTGTGATGTACGCCCGCAAAATCAAAGGCGAGCAGGCTTGAGTCCTGAACGCGGAACGAGCGGAAGCCCGGGCGCTTTTTGAGTTCTTCCTCTGCCAGCGTCGCCAGCCCCCGGCTCCAGCTTTCAGCCTGAACAATGTCGATTTCAGCCAGCCACTCCAGCGCCGCGCTTAAGCCAATCACCCCCGCCACGTTCGGCGTACCGGCTTCCAGACGATAGGGGATGTCCTGCGTTTTGAAGCCCTCGAACGACACTTCGGTAATCATTTTGCCGCCACCAAGCCACGGCGTCATTTTTGCCAGCAGTTCTGGCTTGCCGTACAACGCCCCAATACCGGTTGGCCCATAAAGTTTATGTCCTGAGAAGGCATAGAAATCGATATCCAGCGCCTGCACGTCGGCGGGGAAGTGCACCACGCCCTGAGCGCCGTCAACCATCACCACCATCCCGCAGGCATGGGCTATGCGAATGGCCTGAGCCAGATCCGGGCAACCTCCCGTGACGTTCGACATCTGTCCGAGCGCCAGAATGCGACTGCGGGAGGTAATCAGCTCGGGGAGGCGAGCCACATTGGGCAGAAGGTCTGCACCCAGCGGAAGCTTCACCACGCGTGCGCCCGTCTGCTCGGCCACCATCAGCCACGGCACCAGGTTGGCGTGATGTTCCGCCTCGCTGACGACGATCTCATCGCCCGGCTGAAGCAGCGGGCGCGCGAAGCACTGGGCCACCATGTTGATGGCCTCGGTCGTGCCGCGCGTCCAGACGATGTTTTTCCCGCTTTCGGCATTGATCAGGCGGGCGACCTGATCGCGTGCCGCTTCATAGCGCGCGGTTAACCGCTGCGCTTCGGCAAACTGGCTGCGATGCACGTTCCCGGCGCTCAGGCTGTAGAACTGCTGAGTGGCCTCAATCACCGCCTGGGGCTTAAGGGCGGTGGCGGCGCTATCCAGATAAATACCGGCATCGACCAGCGCCGGAAACTGTGCGCGGAACTGCGCAGGGCTGAAAGCGTTCATGGGATTCCTCATTTCAATATAGCGATCGTCGCGCAATTTCAGCTGCAGGGCAAGGAGGTTGATATCTATCAGAATTGTCTGCTTATCCTGATGACCTCAAAAAAGCAGGTTATGCTAAATAGTGTTAGGCGGATGTTTTAGCCTGTTATAAATCGAGGTTTGAATAGCATTAATTGCTAAAGGAGAATAATCATGAATAAGACAGCTGCAATCATTTCTGCCTGTGCGTTTACTTTTGCCCTGAGCGCCTGTTCTGGTAATAACTACGTGATGCACACCAACGATGGTCGTTCTATCGTTTCGGAAGGGAAACCGACTACCGATAATGATACCGGGATGATTTCGTACAAAGATGCTAACGGGAACAAGCAGCAGATCAACCGCACGGACGTGAAAGAGATGAAAGAGATCGAGCATTAACAGATCGCAAGCGAAAAAAAAGCACCGCAAATTGGCGGTGCTACATTAATCACTATGGACAGACAGGGTAAATGTACAGGAAGTGAAAAATTGGTAGCGTTGCTACCGTGGTCTGAATCGCAGACCAATTGCAAACACAACAACACAACATCACAACCGTAAGCCAAAAGCCCTTCAGAACACGCATTCCGAAAAAAGCTCTTCGTTCCGGCTCAGGAAGTGCCGCCACTATAGGTATTTGCTGGTAGTTACTCAACGGACAAATTATAATGGCTCAGATAAAAAAAACTAATAGGTTAAACGTTGTTTCCTGTTTGTTAAAATCCGTTAACATCTAAGCCAGATAACCATGTCAAAGCGATTGCCACCTCTTAATGCATTACGTGTTTTTGATGCAGCAGCACGTCACCTGAGCTTTACCCGCGCAGCAGATGAGCTTTTTGTGACACAGGCCGCAGTAAGTCACCAAATCAAGTCTCTGGAGGATTTTCTGGGCCTTAAGCTGTTTCGTCGACGCAACCGTTCGTTGCTGTTGACCGAAGAGGGGCAGAGCTATTTTCAGGATATTAAAGAGATTTTTTCCCAGCTTACGGAAGCCACGCGTAAGCTGCAGGCTCGCAGTGCAAAAGGTGCCCTGACTGTCAGTTTATTGCCCAGTTTTGCGATTCAATGGCTGGTGCCCAGACTCTCAAGCTTTAACTCAGCTTATCCGGGGATCGACGTTCGAATCCAGGCGGTAGATCGTCAGGAGGACAAGCTGGCCGATGACGTGGATGTCGCCATTTTTTATGGTCGCGGTAACTGGCCGGGCTTGCGTGTTGAGAAATTATACGCAGAATATCTCCTGCCGGTCTGTTCTCCCCTGCTGTTAACGGGCGACAAGGCGCTGAAGTCTCCCGCTGATCTGGCGCAGCATACGCTTTTGCATGATGCCTCTCGCCGCGACTGGCAAACTTATACCCGTCAATTAGGTCTTACTCATATAAACGTGCAGCAGGGACCCATCTTTAGCCACAGTGCGATGGTGTTACAGGCTGCCATTCACGGACAAGGCGTGGCGTTGGCGAACAACGTCATGGCGCAGTCTGAAATTGAGGCAGGCCGCCTGGTCTGCCCTTTTAATGATGTACTGGTCAGCAAGAATGCGTTTTATCTGGTTTGTCATGACAGTCAGGCAGAACTGGGTAAAATAGCCGCCTTCCGGCAGTGGATACTGGCGAAAGCGGCAACCGAGCAAGAAAAATTCCGCTTCAGGTATGAACAATAACGTTTGTGTGCCGGGCACGCATCAACTCAGGACTTAAACATGACCAGCCGATTCATGCTGATTTTTGCCGCGGTGAGTGGCTTTATTTTTGTTGCACTGGGCGCCTTTGGCGCACATGTATTAAGCAAGTCTTTGGGCGCTGTAGAGATGGGCTGGATCCAGACCGGCCTTGAATATCAGGCATTCCACACGCTGGCTATTTTTGGGCTGGCGGTGGCGATGCAGCGTCGTATCAGTATCTGGTTTTACTGGAGCAGCGTGTTTATGGCGCTGGGTACCGTGTTGTTTAGCGGTAGCCTGTACTGCCTTGCGCTCTCACATCTGCGCCTGTGGGCGTTCGTTACACCTGTCGGCGGCTTCAGCTTCCTGGCAGGTTGGGTATTAATGTTTATCGGAGCTATCCGTCTGAAACGCAAGGGCGTTGTTCATGAATAAGGTTGTTTTATATTGTCGCCCGGGGTTTGAGAAAGAGTGTGCCGCGGAAATTACCGATAAAGCGGCGAAGCGCGAAGTCTTCGGCTTTGCCCGCGTAAAAGAGAACGCGGGCTATGTGGTATTCGAGTGCTACCAGCCCGAAGACGCAGACAAGCTGGCACGCGAGCTGCCGTTCAGCTCGCTGATCTTTGCTCGCCAGATGATTGTTGCGGGTGAGCTGCTGAAGGATCTTCCGCCGGAAGACCGCATCACGCCAATTGTCGGCATGCTGCAGGGCGTGGTGGAAAAGGGCGGCGATCTGCGCGTTGAAGTGGCGGATACCAACGAAAGTAAAGAGCTGATGAAGTTCTGCCGTAAGTTCACCGTGCCGCTGCGTGCGGCGCTGCGTGATGCGGGCGTGCTGACGAACTACGAAACGCCGAAGCGTCCGGTAGTGCATATTTTCTTTATCGCACCGGGCTGCTGCTATGCAGGCTATTCGTACACCACCAACAACTCTCCTTTCTTTATGGGCATCCCGCGTTTGCGCTTCCCGGCCGATGCGCCAAGCCGTTCCACGCTCAAGCTGGAAGAGGCGTTCCACGTCTTTATCCCGGCGGATGAGTGGGATGAGCGTCTGGCAAACGGCATGTACGCCGTCGACCTTGGTGCGTGCCCGGGCGGCTGGACCTATCAGCTGGTGAAACGCAATATGTGGGTATCGTCCGTTGATAACGGCCCAATGGCGCAAAGCCTGATGGACACCGGGCAGGTTACCTGGCTGCGTGAAGACGGTTTCCGCTATCGCCCGAACCGTAACAACATCTCGTGGATGGTGTGTGATATGGTTGAGAAGCCGGCAAAAGTGGCTGCGCTGATGGCCTCCTGGCTGGTAAACGGCTGGTGTCGTGAGACCATTTTCAACCTCAAGCTGCCGATGAAAAAGCGCTATGAGGAAGTGTCGCAGAACCTGGCGTACATTCAGGAGCAGATGAACGAACACGGTATTAACGTGGAGATCCAGGCACGTCAGCTGTATCACGATCGTGAAGAGGTGACGGTGCATATTCGTCGCTGGTGGGCTGCGGTCGGCGGACGTCGCGACGAGCGATAGTGCGTGCTTTTTTTGCCCGGTGGCGCTGCGCTTACCGGGCGAAAAAACTGTGTAGTCGTTTTAACGTTCTAAACGCAGCTGCTGTAAATTCCCGTCGAGCTGTAAATCCGTCTGTAGCGTTGCGATTTCCCGGCAGATAAACGCCATCTCTTTATGCGCCTCCAGCTTCTTGCGCCACTTTTCCGGCACCTCATCCAGGCGGGCGTAAATCCCTTCCAGACTCTGAAAATCGGCCAGCAGCTGCGCGGCGCTCTTCGGCCCAATACCGGCGACACCCGGAACCTTAGAGCTGCTGATGCCTGCCAGCCCCCAGTAATCCGGCAGTTGTCCAGGCGAGACGCCGAACTCGCTGGCAATAAATGGCGCGTCCAGCCAGCGTTTTTGAAAATAGTCGCGAATGCGGATAGTGGGAGAGAGCAGCTGGCAGTAGCCTTTGTCAGTTGAAACGATAGTGGCCTGATGCCCGGCGCTGGCTACCTTTACGGCCAGAGTGGCTGCGAGATCGTCGGCTTCATTTCCCTGTGCGCCCCAGCAGGGGACGCCCCGCTGTTCAAATGCAGCGCGCAGCATGGGCAATTCAGCGTGAAGATCGTCCGGCATCGGTGCGCGTCCGGCTTTGTAGTCGGGCAAACGCTGGTGTCGCCAGCCCGTGTTGCGGTCTTCGTCATCAAAAACCGCGACC
This sequence comes from Enterobacter sp. Taxon_8, assembly GCF_058354585.1. Taxonomy (NCBI): domain Bacteria; kingdom Pseudomonadati; phylum Pseudomonadota; class Gammaproteobacteria; order Enterobacterales; family Enterobacteriaceae; genus Enterobacter; species Enterobacter sp. Taxon_8. The sequence continues at coordinate 865,446 of NZ_CM177989.1, forward strand.
GCATGGGTGGGCTCGCTGTGGCGGATAAGCTGTTCCAGCGCGTGCAGGCAGGTGTCTTTACAAGGCGTCCCCTGTACCGCATGGATACGGCGAATCAGGTTTAGTGCATCGACGATAAGTAAATGAACGGCCACAGATAATCTCCCTTCTATCTCATATGTGAAGGGTAACACTGTCAGCAGCGTGAAACTATGAATGGTGGGGAAAACAGGAAGAAGCCTCGCAAAACGAGGCTTCCTGAGAGGCTTAATCGCAGGTTACGATCTTCATCGCCAGGCCGCCGCGAGAGGTTTCGCGGTATTTGGCGTTCATATCTTTACCGGTTTCGTACATGGTTTCGATAACCTTATCGAGACAGACGCGAGGCTCGCTGGTGCGGCGCAGCGCCATTCGCGCCGCGTTAACCGCCTTCACGGAGGCAATCGCGTTACGCTCGATGCACGGCACCTGTACCTGGCCGGCAACCGGGTCGCAGGTCAGCCCCAGGTTGTGTTCCATGCCGATTTCCGCTGCGATGCACACCTGCGCCGGGCTTGCGCCCAAGAGTTCCGCCAGACCCGCCGCCGCCATAGAGCACGCCACGCCGACTTCACCCTGACAGCCCACTTCCGCACCGGAAATAGACGCGTTCATCTTATACAGAGAACCAATCGCACTGGCCACCAGCAGGTAGCGCGCCAGCGAGTTCGCGTTCACTTCACGGATAAACTTGTCGTAGTACGCCAGCACCGCCGGAACGATACCGCAGGCGCCGTTAGTCGGCGCGGTGACCACGCGGCCTCCTGCGGCGTTCTCTTCGTTTACCGCCAGGGCGAACATGTTGATCCAGTCCACCACGGCCATCGGGTCCGTTGTCGTTTTGTCGGTGCTCACCAGCATACGGCGCAGCGCAGCAGCACGACGCGGCACGCGAAGCTTGCCCGGCAGAACGCCTTCGGTGGTGATCCCGCGCTCAATACCGCCGCGCATCACTTCCCAAACGTTTGTGAAGTGCTGTTCGAGCTCCTCTTTGCTGTGAAGTGCCAGCTCGTTTTTCATCATCAGGCCGGAGAGGGAAAGGCCCGTCTCCTGGCAGTGGCGCTGGAGGTCTGCCGCCGTTTTGTACGGATACGGCACCTCGACAGAAGAGGTACTGGTTTGACCAAAGTGGTCTTCGTCGACGATAAAACCGCCGCCGATAGAGTAATAAGTCTGGCTGTATACCGCTTTTTCGCCGGCCAGCGCGGTAATGCGCATGCCGTTTTCGTGCAGCGACAGGTTGTCCGCATGGAAATTCATGCAATGGTCAACCGGGAATTCAACCTCGTGCTCGCCGTTTGCCAGCAGCAGGCGACCGTGGGTATTAACGTCCTGGATGAAACCAGGGATCGCATCAATATCAACGGTATCCGGCAGGTTTCCCGCCAGGCCCATGATAATCGCGATATCGGTATGGTGGCCTTTCCCGGTCAGGGAAAGCGAGCCGTACACATCTACAACCACGCGCGTAATGTCGTGCAAGATGCCGCGTGCAATCAAGTCATCCGTGAACTGCTTACCGGCTTTCATCGGTCCGACGGTATGAGAGCTGGAAGGACCAATACCGATTTTGAAGATATCGAATACGCTAATCATGATGCGTCCATTGCTTTCAGTCAGAGAGGGAGGAGTGCGCCGTCCGAAAACGGCGCGGGTGGTAATCAGAACATGGTGTACAGGGAGTAGAAGATCGCAGAGATTGCGATAAGACCCATGATAACCACAAACACGTTGCTCACATGACCGCTGTACTTACGCATAGCAGGGACTTTCTGAATCGCGTACATCGGCATCAGGAACAGAATCATCGCGATGACCGGGCCGCCCAGGGTTTCAATCATGCCCAGGATGCTTGGGTTCAGGGTCGCTACTGCCCAGGTGGTGAGCAGCATGAACAGCGCGGTGATTTTGTTCAGCTTGTTGATTTCAATGCTCTTGCCTTTACCGCGCAGAGATTTAATCACCATACCGTTGAAGCCTTCACGTGCGCCGAGGTAGTGGCCCAGGAAGGATTTGGTGATGGCGATAATCGCGATGATCGGTGCCATCCACGCAATCAGCGGTGCGTTAAAGTGGTTCGCCAGGTAAGATAGGATAGAGATGTTCTGCTCTTTCGCTGCAGCCAGATCCGCCGGGGAAAGGCTCAGTACGCAGCTGAAGACGAAGAACATAACGGTCAGAACCATCATGATGTGAGCGCGTGCCAGGATGCTGGAGCACTTCTTCTCTGCGCCGTTACCGTACTCTTCACGTTTCGCAACGGCGAAGGAAGAGATGATTGGAGAGTGGTTGAAGGAGAAGACCATTACCGGAATCGCCAGCCAGAGGGTCATCAGCAGGCCGTTACCGGTCGCCGATGCGCTGCTCAGGGACAGGGTTTCCAGCGCTGCACCGTTCCACTGTGGGATCAGGTAGCAGGCCAGCAGCATCAGTGCAGCCACAAACGGGAACACCAGCACGCTCATCGCCTTCACAATCATCTGCTCACCGAAGCGCACGATGGTCATCATGCCGACAATCAGGATCAGAGACAGGATGGCACGCGGAGGCGGCGTCATGTGCAGCTGGTGCAGCATGAAGCTTTCAACGGTGTTGGTAATCGCCACGCTGTAAACCAGCAGGATAGGGTAAATCGCGAAGAAGTAGAGCAGGGTAATCAGCTTACCTGCGCCCACGCCGAAATGCTCTTCAACCACTTCAGTGATGTCTTCGCCCGGGTTTTTACCGGACAGCACGAAGCGGGTCAAACCGCGGTGTGCAAAGAAGGTCATCGGGAAAGCAATGATAGCCATAATGATCAGCGGAATCAGACCGCCGACGCCTGCGTTGATAGGAAGGAACAGTACACCAGCGCCGATTGCCGTGCCGTAAAGGCCAAGCATCCACATGGTATCCGTTTTGCGCCAACCACTTCGGGATTCAATCGAAGCAACGGTGCTGGTTTGAGTGGTTTCCATCTGTATCTCCTGGAGGAAGCGAATTGTCAGGTTTTTAGTCAAATCCGATGAAAAAGTGCCTGACGGTAATATGAAATTCGTTCAGTGACGGTTTTTTAATAATTTTTGCCCGTAACTATTGGCGGGCGGAAAGATACATTCTAGTTATGAATCTATCAGTGATCCTGATCCCAAATGCAATAATCCACTTATGATGTGGGCATCTTTAGACCATTTATCTGTTAAAAAAACACCAAAGAGAATTTACGGGCGCGAAGGCTACCACCAACGACACGTGAGCTGAAAGACTGGCCCGTGATATAGGTGTCTTTAGCTGTAAAGAAAGGGGTTTTTAGTATTTTCTGACGGGTAATTTAGATTAAGGCTGATAATTTACGGTTGAGAAAACAAGGTAATCGTTTGCGTTTGGGCATAGTTTGTTAAAGACATAAGTGATTCGTATGAATTACATCAGGAATAAAAAAAGCCGGGACGCGCAACAGGGCGACCCGGCTTTGATGAGATATCGCTAAGCGTTATGTGCAGATTTCGTAGCAAGGAATATAGGCTGAGCCTGGCAGCTTCATGCGGTGCTGGGCGACAAAGCCCTGCAGCATGTCGTCCATGCGGCGCATCATCTCCGGGTCGCCGTGGATCTTGTACGGACCGTATTGTTCAATGGCGCGGATGCCCATCTCTTTCACGTTGCCCGCGACAATACCGGAGAAGGCGCGACGCAGATCCGCAGCCAGCACTTCCACCGGCTGGTCCGGGTAGAGTTTCAGGTTCGCCATATTTTCGTGCGTTGGCTCGAACGGGATCTGCAGGTCTGGCGCAATACGGATTGACCAGTTAAAGCTGTACGCATCGCCGGTATCGCGACGGTTCTCCTTCACCAGCGGCATCGCTTTTTTCATCTGGCGCGCCACTTCCGCGGCATCGTCAATGATGATGCGATAGTGGCGACGGGCGGCTTCACCCAGCGTGTGCACGATAAACTCGTCCAGCACGCGGAAGTAGTCGGCGCTCTCTTTTGGCCCGGTCAGGATCAGCGGCAGAACCTGATCCTTGTTGGCCGGGTTCATCAGAATACCCAGCAGATAGAGCAGCTCTTCCGCTGTCCCCACGCCGCCCGGGAAGATGATAATGCCGTGGGCGATACGGACAAACGCTTCAAGACGCTTCTCAATATCCGGCATGATAATCAGCTCATTAACCAGCGGGTTAGGTGGCTCAGCGGCGATGATGGACGGTTCGGTCATGCCGATAAACCGTCCCTCTTTGTAGCGCTGTTGCGCATGCCCAACCGCCGCTCCTTTCATTGGTGCTTCCATCGCACCCGGACCGCAGCCGGTACAGATATTCAGCTCACGCAGGCCGAGTTGCGTTCCAACCCGACGGGCATAAAGGTATTCGGTTTCGTTAATGGAGTGGCCGCCCCAGCAGACAACCATGTTCGGCGCTTCGCCAACGTGCAGGGCACGGGCGTTACGCAATATGGAGAACACCAGGTTGGTGATATGGACCGAGCTTTCCAGATCGAGATGCTGGAAACGACCTGCGTTGTGGATCTGCCCGTTAACAAACAGGATGTCACGCAGCACGGCAAACAGGTTAGCCTGAAGTGAACGAATGATACGCCCGTCAACAAAGGCTTCTTCCGGCGGGTTGATGACTTCAAGCTTCACGCCACGCTCGCGGCGCAGCACGTTGATATCAAAGCTTTCGAAGCGGGACAGCAGTTCTTTACTGTTATCTGTCAGGCTTCCGGAGTTCAGTACGGCAAGTGAACAGTTACGAAACAGTTGATAAAGATCGCTGCTGGCCGTGCGCTTAAGCATGTCCACTTCCAGCTGCGACAACATATCCATTGAGCCAAGCGGGCTAATATGTGTAATCAAGTGAGCTCCTTACGGGACGATTATCGTCTTTCCCTGTTGATTACAATAGCCCTGGCGCGTGACGTTTCACAACCTAAAGCGCGGAAGATACCGCGCATATTGTGAAAATATTTATATTATTGACGCACCAGCCGTCCGGTCGCCGGCACAAAATCGGTGTTGGTGCGCCACGGGTTGATGTCCAGACCGCCGCGGCGGGTATAGCGCGCGTAAACGCTCAGTTTTTCTGGCTGGCAGAAGCGCTGAATATCGCTAAAGATGCGCTCCACGCACTGCTCGTGGAATTCGTTGTGATGTCGGAATGACACCAGGTAGCGCAGCAATTTTTCCCGGTCGATTTTCGGGCCGCGGTACTGGATCTGCACTGAGCCCCAGTCCGGCTGGTGGGTGATCAGGCAGTTGGATTTCAGCAGATGGCTGACCAGCGTCTCTTCGACCACCTTGCCACTCGCCGCGTTTTCGAGGTAATCGGCGCTGAATTCATAATTTTCCACCTCAATATCCTGATCGTCGATGCAGGTCCCGTTGAAGTGGGCGACTGGCTGCCCTTCCAGCTCGTGCAGGCGATACAGTGAAACGCTCACCTTTCCCTGCGCGCAGGCGCTTAAATCACGTTCCAGCGTGTGCTGAACGTCGTCCCAGCTGTTAAATTTTGTCTGGTTAAAGCTGTTGAGATAGAGCTTAAAGCTTTTAGACTCGACGAGATTCACGCTGGCATAGTCCAGCTCAACGTGGCCCACCGCCACCTGCGGCAGGCCGCGTGCGTTGAGCCACGAGAGTTCGTACAGCGTCCAGATATCGCCACCCACGAACGGCAGCGCGTCTGCGTGCAGACCCAGAGGATCGCGGTTCAGGCTGCGCGGCACGCCCTGCAGCAGGCTTGCATCGTAGGTATCGCGGTAATCGGTCGATTTACCCAGCGTTAAGCCGGTTAACGCCTGATGATTTTCGTAAGACATGTTTCATAGCCACTTTACAGGTACACTTATGGCCTGAGTTTATCCTGTCTGACAAGAAGAGAGAAATCGGTGGACATCGAAACTGTAAATGCCCTCACTACCTTTACGACCCGCTACTGCGACGCATGGCATGAAAAGCAGGGCACGTGGCCGCAAAGTTCTGATTTATATGGCGTACCTTCACCGTGTATTATCTCTTCGCTCGACGATTACGTTATCTGGCAACCAAAACCTTTTGACGGCGAGCAAAATGTAAATGCTGTTGAGCGGGCAATGGACATTGTGGTACAACCAGCGGTTCACGCATTTTATACCGCGCAGTTCGCAGGGGATATGCCCGCGCGCTTTGCCGATATGACGCTGACGCTGTTGCAGACCTGGAGCGAAGACGATCTGCAGCGTGTTCAGGAAAACCTGATTGGTCATCTTGTCACGCAAAAACGCCTTAAGCTTTCTCCGACGCTCTTTATTGCCACGCTGGACAGCGAGCTCGACGTTATCTCCGTCTGTAACCTGTCAGGTGAAGTGATTAAAGAGACTATCGGTACCCGCAATCGCGAGACTCTCGCCCCCTCTCTTGCGGATTTCCTCACCCGCCTTGAGCCACTTCTGTAATCCCTGATGCTATAACACGTGTGAGAGATCTCTTACAACGTTTGTGAGAGATCGCTGGAACATTCAGTATTACCTCATTAAATTCAGATTAATATCACTCTATTTTTCAATGAATTAGTTGTTCTGCCTATTATTTTTAGGGAGTCCTCGCGTCTTACAACGCTGGCTGAGTGGGTTGTAAGACGAAGCGGAATAGCGGATTCTATCTCCGTCGACAGGAAGCCGACACGAGAAACGAACATCAGGATGATGGCGTTTCTCAGTCAGGACTCGTCAGGATGGCGCTGCAGGAAGGCTTCAGGATGAAGCGAAGCGGATAACGCAGGATGCGTAAGGGACACCTCCAGGAAGGAGAATGAGAGCCGGTCAGGATGGTCGGTGGGTCAGGAAGGCCAGGACGTTTCAGGATGAAACAAACACGTCAGGAAGATGTGTGAAGGATGCAAAAGGTAGACGGATGACCAGGCCTTCGGGCTTCAGGAAAAGTTGTCACGGATGAGCAGGGAGCACGAATTGTAGCTGGAATGCTGCGAAACGAACCGGGAGCACTGTTTTTACAGTGCTCCCTTTTTTTATTTCTGCCTTCCGCAATGCTATGCTGCGCGCCGTTCACTTTTTCAGTTGAGGTTACTATGACGCAACACGATAGCGTTCGTGCTCAGTTGCACGCCATCGAAGCCCTTTTGCGCCAACATCAGCTGTGGCAGGAGACCGCGCCGCAGCCAGAAGCGTTCGCGAGCACCCAGCCTTTCTGCCTGGATACGCTGGCCCCGTTTGAGTGGCTGCAGTGGGTGTTAATTCCGCGCATGCACGCCCTGCTTGAGGGCGGTCATCCGCTGCCGCAGGCGTTTGCTGTCTCTCCCTATTATGAAATGGCGCTCGAAGCGACGCATCCTGCGCGCGACGTCATGCTGGTCGAACTGGAAAAACTGGATTCCCTGTTTGCCGGTGAAGATGCATGACGCTTGAGATCCTCTATCAGGACGAGTGGCTGGTGGCGGTGAATAAACCGTCCGGCTGGCTGGTACACCGCAGCTGGCTCGATCGTGATGAGAAAGTGGTGGTGATGCAGACCGTTCGCGATCAGATTGGTCAGCATGTTTTTACCGCCCATCGTCTCGACCGGCCGACCTCCGGCGTGCTGCTGATGGGGCTTTCCAGCGAGGCGGGGCGTCTGCTGGCGCAGCAGTTTGAACAACATCAGATCCAGAAGCGCTACCACGCGATCGTGCGGGGCTGGCTGACCGAGTCCGCCACGCTGGACTACCCGCTGGTGGAGGAGCTGGACAAAATCGCCGATAAATTTGCCCGCGATGACAAAGGCCCGCAGCCCGCCGTGACTGATTATCGCGGTATGGCGACGACGGAAATGCCGGTGGCAACCAGCAAATTTCCGACCACGCGCTACAGCCTGGTTGAGCTTCTGCCCAAAACCGGGCGTAAGCACCAGCTGCGACGCCACCTTGCGCATCTGCGCCACCCGATTATTGGCGACAGCAAACACGGTGATTTACGCCAGAACCGCAGCGCGGCCGAACACTTTGGCTGCCATCGTCTGATGCTGCACGCGAGCGAGCTCAGCCTGACGCACCCGTTTACCGACGAGCCGCTGACTATCCGTGCGCGGCTGGACGACGTCTGGATGCAGGCGCTGTCACAGTTTGGCTGGCTGGGACAACTCCCCGAAAATGAAAGGGTTGAGTTTGTATCGGGCAACGTTCAGGATGAAGAGTAAGCGCATTCAATATGGGAAAATAGCATGGCTGAAGTAGGCATTTTTGTCGGCACAATGTACGGCAACTCGCTGCTGGTTGCGGAAGAGGCTGAGGCAATACTCGCCAGCCAGGGCCATAAAGCCACGGTCTATGAAGATCCGGAGCTGGCGGACTGGGAAAAGTATAAAGATAAATACATTCTGGTGGTGACCTCCACCACCGGGCAGGGCGACCTGCCGGACAGCATCGTGCCGCTGTTCCAGGGCATTAAAGACCAGCTTGGCTATCAGCCAGATGTTCACTACGGCATCATCGCCCTCGGCGACAGCTCTTACGCTAACTTCTGCGGCGGCGGCAAGCAGTTCGATGCGCTCCTGCAGGAACAGAGCGCCCAGCGCGTCGGCGAGATGCTGCTGATTGACGCGGGCGAGCACCCGGAGCCAGAAAGCGAATCAAACCCGTGGGTCGAACACTGGGCAACGCTGCTTAAATAGTTCTCCAGGCCGGGTAAGGCTTAACCGCCACCCGGCAACGAAGCCACACCAAATCCTCGATTCCGTGAAGCATCTTCCACTGCTTTGGGCTTATGCCATAAACAACCTCTCATACATCCTTTAATACTGTGTTTCTGCACGGTGAGGTGATGAGGCACTCCTTCATATACTTTTCCGGTCACTATAAAACGGCGTCAGGCCGTACCAAAACGACAAAAACCAATCTCATTCTGATTACCCTACCGGTGCTGTACAGAATGAACCAGGCGAAAGCTATGTTTCAGGAGTGCAACAATGAGTACATTAAGCCACGCAGCGAGCAGCGCTGAAAAGCGCACCAATGCCCGCTACTGGATAGTGGTGATGCTGTTTATCGTCACGTCCTTTAACTATGGTGACCGCGCCACGCTGTCGATTGCCGGTTCGGAAATGGCAAAAGATATCGGCCTTGATCCGGTGGGGATGGGTTACGTTTTCTCTGCATTCTCATGGGCCTACGTCATCGGGCAAATTCCTGGCGGCTGGCTGCTGGACCGTTTTGGCTCGAAACGCGTCTATTTCTGGTCCATCTTCATCTGGTCTGCCTTTACCCTGCTGCAGGGCTTCGTCGATATCTTCAGCGGCTTCGGCATTATCGTGGCGCTCTTCACGCTGCGCTTCCTGGTGGGGCTAGCGGAAGCACCTTCCTTCCCGGGCAACAGCCGCATTGTGGCGGCCTGGTTCCCGGCGCAGGAGAGGGGAACGGCGGTGGCGATTTTCAACTCCGCACAGTACTTCGCGACGGTGATCTTTGCGCCCATTATGGGCTGGCTGACCCATGAGGTGGGCTGGTCACACGTTTTCTTCTTTATGGGCGGACTCGGGATCGTCATCAGCTTTATCTGGCTGAAAGTGATCCACGAACCCAACCAGCATCCTGGCGTAAACAAAAAAGAGCTGGAGTACATCGCGGAAGGCGGCGCGCTGATCAACATGGATCAGAAATCCTCGACGGCGAAAGTGCCGTTCAGCCAGAAATGGGCGCAGATCAGGCAGCTCGTCGGCTCGCGCATGATGATCGGCATCTATCTGGGCCAGTACTGTATTAACGCCTTAACCTACTTTTTCATTACGTGGTTCCCGGTTTACCTGGTGCAGGCACGCGGCATGTCGATTCTGAAAGCGGGGTTTGTCGCCTCGGTCCCGGCAATCTGCGGCTTCGTGGGGGGCGTGCTCGGCGGGGTGATTTCCGACTGGCTGATGCGCCGCACCGGTTCCCTGAACATCGCACGTAAAACGCCTATCGTGCTCGGCATGCTGCTCTCCATGACAATGGTGTTTTGTAACTACGTCAATGCCGAATGGATGATTATCGGCTTTATGGCGATGGCCTTCTTCGGCAAAGGCATTGGCGCGCTGGGCTGGGCGGTGATGGCGGATACGGCACCGAAAGAGATCAGCGGCCTGAGCGGCGGTCTGTTCAACATGTTCGGCAACATCTCCGGGATTGTTACGCCCATCGCTATCGGCTACATCGTCGGCACCACCGGCTCTTTCAACGGTGCGCTGATTTACGTGGGTGTGCATGCGCTGGTGGCGGTACTGAGTTACCTGGTGCTGGTGGGGGATATCAAACGCGTCGAACTTAAACCTGTTGCGGAGCGTAGATCATGACAACGCAATCGAGCCCAACCGTTACGGAGATGAAGGTTATTCCGGTGGCCGGGCAGGACAGCATGCTGCTCAATATTGGCGGCGCGCATAACGCCTGGTTTACCCGTAATATCGTCGTGCTAAAAGACAGCGCAGGGAATACCGGCGTGGGCGAGGCCCCTGGCGGAGAGGTGATTTACCAGACGCTGGTCGATGCCATTCCGCAGGTCGTGGGGCAGGAGATTGCCCGTCTGAACAAGGTGGTTCAGCGGGTGCATAAGGGCAACCAGTCGGCAGACTTTGAGACGTTCGGTAACGGTGCCTGGACGTTTGAACTGCGCGTCAATGCGGTCGCCGCGCTGGAAGCGGCTCTGCTTGATTTACTGGGTAAGGCGCTCAATGTCCCGGTCTGCGAACTGCTGGGGCCCGGCAAACAGCGCGATGCGGTCACCGTGCTGGGCTATCTGTTCTACATTGGCGATCGCAATAAAACCGATCTCCCCTATCTGGCCCTAACCGCGGGCGAACACGACTGGTATCAGTTGCGCCACCAGGAAGCGCTCTCCAGCGACGCGGTGGTGCGGCTGGCCGAGGCGGCGCAGGATCGCTACGGCTTTAAGGATTTCAAGCTGAAGGGCGGCGTGCTGCCCGGCGAGCAGGAGATTGAAACGGCCCGGGCGCTGAAAAAGCGCTTCCCGGATGCGCGGATCACCGTTGACCCAAACGGTGCATGGCTGCTGGATGAAGCCATTAGCCTGTGCAAAGGATTGGGAGATGTCCTGACCTATGCGGAAGACCCCTGCGGCGCGGAGCAGGGCTTTTCGAGCCGCGAAGTGATGGCCGAGTTCCGTCGGGCCACCGGACTGCCGGTGGCGACCAATATGATCGCCACCAACTGGCGCGAAATGGGCCATGCGGTGATGCTGAACGCCGTCGACATACCGCTGGCGGACCCGCACTTCTGGACGCTCTCAGGCGCGGTCCGCGTGGCGCAGCTGTGCGATGACTGGGGACTCACCTGGGGCTGTCATTCGAACAATCACTTTGATATTTCGCTGGCGATGTTTACCCACGTTGGCGCCGCTGCGCCGGGTAACCCGACCGCCATCGACACGCACTGGATTTGGCAGGAAGGCGAAGCCCGCCTGACGAAAAATCCGCTGGAAATCATCAATGGCAAAATTGCCGTACCGGATGCGCCGGGCCTGGGCGTGGAGCTGGACTGGGATCGGATCCATAAAGCCCATGAGGCGTATAAAAAATTGCCGGGCGGCGCGCGTAACGACGCGGGCCCGATGCAGTACCTTATCCCCGGCTGGACATTTGACCGTAAGCGCCCTGTTTTTGGACGTCACTGATAAAAGGATTACACGATGAGTACCTTTACGACCCCTGTCGTCACTTCCATGCAAATCATTCCGGTTGCGGGCCATGACAGCATGCTGATGAACCTGAGCGGCGCGCATGCGCCATTCTTTACCCGCAATATTGTCATTATCAAAGACAATTCCGGCCATACGGGCGTGGGCGAAATTCCGGGCGGGGAGAAGATCCGCCAGACGCTGGAAGATGCCATTCCGCTGGTCGTGGGCAAAACGCTGGGTGAGTACAAAAATGTCCTGAACACCGTGCGCAACACCTTTGCCGATCGCGATGCCGGGGGACGTGGCCTGCAGACCTTCGATCTGCGTACCACCATTCACGTGGTGACCGGGATTGAATCCGCGATGCTGGATCTGTTGGGTCAGCATCTGGGCGTCAACGTCGCGTCGCTGTTGGGTGAAGGACAGCAGCGCAGCGAAGTGGAAATGCTGGGCTATCTGTTCTTTGTCGGCGACCGCAGGCTGACACCGCTGCCGTATCAGAGCCAGCCGGATGAACAATGCGACTGGTACCGACTCCGTCACGACGAGGCGATGACCCCGGATGCGGTGGTGCGCCTGGCGGAAGCCGCGTACGAAAAATATGGCTTTAATGATTTCAAACTGAAGGGCGGCGTGCTGGCCGGGGAACAAGAGGCGGAAGCCGTCACCGCACTGGCAAAACGTTTTCCACAGGCGCGCGTGACGCTGGATCCTAACGGAGCATGGTCGCTTGATGAAGCGATCAAAATCGGAAAGCAGCTGAAAGGCGTGCTGGCGTATGCGGAAGATCCGTGCGGGGCAGAACAAGGCTTCTCGGGCCGTGAGGTGATGGCGGAATTCCGCCGCGCAACGGGGCTGCCAACCGCGACCAATATGATTGCTACCGACTGGCGTCAGATGGGACACACGCTGTCATTGCAATCTGTCGACATTCCGCTGGCGGACCCGCACTTCTGGACGATGCAGGGCTCGGTGCGCGTGGCGCAGATGTGTCATGAGTTTGGCCTGACCTGGGGCTCGCACTCTAACAACCACTTCGACGTGTCGCTGGCAATGTTCACGCACGTTGCCGCTGCCGCTCCGGGGACGATTACCGCTATCGACACGCACTGGATCTGGCAGGAGGGTAATCAGCGTCTGACTAAGCAGCCGTTTGAAATCAAAGGTGGCATGGTTCAGGTGCCTTCCACTCCGGGGCTGGGGGTTGAGCTGGATATGGACCAGGTGGTGAAGGCCCATGAGCTGTACCAGAAACACGGTTTGGGCGCGCGCGATGACGCGATGGCGATGCAGTATCTGATCCCCGACTGGACATTCGACAATAAACGCCCGTGCATGGTACGATAAACGCATTGGGACCGCTCCCATGGGCGGTCTTTTACGTGGTGTATGCTTAACGTAACGACTATGCGTAAGGATGGCTTATGAAAATTGTTATCGCACCGGACTCGTATAAGGAAAGTTTGAGTGCGCTTGAGGTTGCGACAGCGATAGAACGTGGTTTTCGCGAGATCTTTCCCGAGGCGGTTTACGTCAAACTGCCGGTTGCGGACGGCGGCGAAGGGACGGTTGAGGCGATGATCGCGGCAACGCAGGGACGCATTGTGCATGTTCCGGTGACCGGCCCGCTGGGTGAGCGCGTGGACGGGTTTTATGGCTTATCCGGTGACGAGCAGAGCGCCTTTATTGAAATGGCGGCGGCAAGCGGCCTGGAGCTGGTCGTCCCTTCACTGCGTAATCCTCTGAAAACCACCTCCTGGGGCACGGGCGAACTGATTCGGCATGCGCTGGATGCGGGCGTTAAGCATATCATCATTGGCATTGGCGGCAGCGCCACCAATGACGGCGGAGCAGGGATGGTGCAGGCGCTGGGCGCTAAATTGCTCGACGCGAGCGAACAACCTCTTGGGCAGGGCGGAGGCGAACTGGGAAAACTCGCGCGTATCGACCTGAGCGGGCTGGACAGACGTCTGGCGGAGTGTCGGATAGAAGTCGCCTGTGATGTCACGAATCCACTCACCGGAAAGGACGGTGCGTCAGCCGTATTTGGACCGCAAAAGGGTGCCACACCCGAGATGATCGTCACCCTGGACAACGCGCTGGCGCAGTATGCGAGAGTCATTGCCCGGGATCTGGATATCGACGTGCTAAACCTTGCTGGCGGCGGAGCGGCAGGAGGCATGGGGGCGGCGCTGTACGCCTTTTGCGGCGCGCAGCTGCGCCAGGGCATTGAGATCGTGACCGATGCGCTACACCTGGCCGACCAGGTGGCCGATGCGGATTTGGTGATCACCGGGGAAGGCCGCATTGACAGCCAGACGATCCACGGCAAAGTCCCGGTGGGGGTGGCGAAGGTGGCGAAACGCTTTAACAAACCCGTTATTGGCATTGCTGGCAGCCTGACGGCGGACGTTGGCGTAGTACACGATCACGGCATTGATGCAGTGTTTAGCGTGATCTACACCATCTGCTCCCTGGAAGACGCGCTGGAAAATGCCAGCGAGAACGTCAGGATGACCGCAAGGAATATCGCTGCGGTGCTGAAAGTGGGGCAGGCATTTTAGCTGTGGTTGCCGGGTGGCGGCTTCGCTTTACCCGGCCTACGTTAGTGCACCTGTAGGCCCGGTAAGCGTAGCGCCACCGGGCATTTACCTCAGCTTCCCAACACCTTCATCGCTTCCCGCGTCACATTATCCATTTCATCCAGCAGCTCCAGGAACTCCGGTTCAAGCTCCGATTCCGGCGTACCGGCACGCAGCTGCTGCTCCAGCAGCTGGCAGAGGTTTTTCAGCCGCGGCACGCCGCTGTACCCGCAGCTGCCGTGTAGCTTGTGGATCGCGTCCAGCAGATCTTCCGGATTTTCACCCACCAGCTGCTCTTCCACCTTATTGCGGATCTCCGGCAGAAATGCGACCAGCATTTGCAGCATGTCGCGGGCGAGATCGGGTTTACCTGCCGCCTGGCGCAGCGCAAGCTGCCAGTCAAAGGTGGCGTTCTGATTAACGCTTACCTCAGCCTGCTCGCTGGAAACCGTGTACGTCCCGCCGATATGACCCGGCTTATATCGCAGCAGCAGGCTATGAAGTTTCTCTTCATCGATGGGCTTTGCCAGGTAATCGTTCATCCCGGCGCTCAGCAGCTTCTCCTTCTGGCCAGCCATCGCATGTGCGGTGACCGCAATGACCGGCGTTTGCTGCTGATGCGGCAGCTGGTGGATCAGCTCGCAGGCCCGGATGCCGTCCATGCCCGGCATCTGAATATCCATCAGGATTAAATCGAACTGCATCTGCTTAGCCTGTTCAACCGCCTGCGCGCCGCTGGTGCACAGCTCAACATGCTGAACCTGGTCCTCAAGCAATGCACCAATCAGCTTCAGGTTGGCCGGATTATCATCCACCGCCATCACGCTCATCGGCAATTTTTGCTCATCGTTAATCAGCGGAAGGGCATGCTGGCTAAGACGGCAATACTCCGTGAGCGCAGGCAGGAGACGGGTCGCGGTGAGCGGTTTTAGCAGACACGCGGCGGCTCCGTCATTTTTTAACTCTTCTGCATTCAGCTGAGCGTGGCAAGGCAGCGCCAGCAGCAGATAGTCGGTCATCGACGCGGCTTTCGCCAGCCGCTCCTGCTGCATGGTCAGCTCGCCGGTAAAGGTGACCGGGATCCCCATCAGCAGGATGTCGTAATGCTCAACGGCCAGGGCGGAGAAGGTTGGGCTGTAGACCACCTCCAGCGGCGTGGTGCTTAATATGTCGAGCGTACACTGCGCCGCTGCGGCGTTAGGCTCAACATAGGCCAGTCGCTTGCCCTTCAGGCAGTCCGTCATCGGACCGTCGGTCAGCACGTTCGGATTAAGGTCCAGATTAATGTGGAACCAGAAGGTTGAACCGCGGTTCGGCTGGCTGTGGAAAGAGATATCGCCGCCCATCTCGTTCACCAGACGCTGGGTGATCACCAGCCCCAGACCGGTGCCGCCATGACGGCGGGAGATACTGGCGTCCGCCTGACGGAACGCCTGGAACAGACGCGACTGGTCGCGCTCCGGAATACCGATGCCGGTATCGCGGATCTGGACTTCAATCTGAACCTTATTGCTGCTGATCGAGCGTTTCTCTACCAGGACGTCGATATTACCGCTTTCGGTGAATTTAATGGCATTCCCGACAAGGTTGGTAATGACCTGCTGCAGGCGCAGCGGATCGCCAATAACGTTATCCGGCACGTCGTTTTTAATGTTAAGCGTCAGCTCCAGGCCTTTATCGTGCGACGAGTGCGCGAGCAGCGTCACCACTTCATCAAGCGTGCTGCGCAGCGGGAAGGGAATACTCTCCAGGATCAGCTTGCCCGCTTCCAGCTTGGAGAAGTCCAGCACGTCGTTGATGATCGCCAGCAGGTTGTTGGCCGAGCGTTCAATGGTGTGCAGGTGATCGCGCTGAGTGGGGTTGAGCTCGCTTTTGAGCGTCAGGCGGGTAAAGCCGATCACGCCATTGAGCGGCGTGCGCAGCTCGTGCGACATATTGGCAAGGAATTCCGACTTGATACGCGCCGCTTCCTGGGCGCGCTTTTTCGCCAGATCCAGCTCAACGTTCTGGATCTCCATCTGCTCCAGCGTTTCGCGCAGGTCGGACGTCGCCTGGTCAACGTTGTGCTGCATCTCTTCGTGATAGGCCGCCAGCGACATCGCCATCGAGTTGATGCCGTTTTTCAGCATGTCCAGCTCGCCCAGCATAAACCCTTCCACACGGCTGTCGAGCTGTCCCCGGCGGATGCGGTCAACCGTGTTAACCATGTTGCGGATGGGGCCCGTCACGTCGCGCATCAGGCGCCAGCCGAAGATCAGCGCAATGCCAATGCAGAACAGCATCATCACGCCAGAGATGAAGATTTCTTTGTACTGCTGTAGCCGTACCGACTTGAGATCCAGCTCCAGCGCCACATATCCCAGCATATTATTGCTGGATTTGGCGTCGGATTGCGCGGACTCATCGGGGGAATAGCTTTCCGACACGATCGGCGTGCGCAGGATCATGATATCGCCGCGCCGCAATACGGTGAGGTGGCGCGGGAACGGCGTACCGTCCGGGATCTTCAGGGCCGCCGGATCGAGATGAAAGTTCGAGGTGACAAACAGCCGGTTATGTTCGTCGTAAACGGAAATGGCGCGTACGATGTCCGAGTGGCGGCGGTGGAGTACGCTGATTAATTGCCCAATGGATTCGCGGTTTTGCAGGTTCATGCCGTACTCGCTGGATACGGCCAGCGGTTCGATGATGCTGGCGCCTGCATCCTCCAGCTGCCGCTGCAAATCGTTATAGCGGTGCACCACAAAGAAGATACTCAGCAGCAAACCGATGAGAACGGTGGGGGCGAGGATCAAAATCATCATGCGCGCGCGCAGGCTGTAGTTGGTCATGGCGTTCCGTTATGGGACAATTAAGATAATTATGTTTATGTGAGAAAAATCTCGGCGATGGCGCAATTCTACTCTGCAAAGCGACGCGTGACGACGCGTGAAATCATTACTGTTGAAGCCACGGACCTCGATCCGTTTGGTCAGGGAGTAGCACGTCACAATGGTAAGGCTCTGTTTATAACAGGTTTACTGCCAGCAGAACGAGCAGAAATTACGCTGACGGAAGATAAACGTCAGTTCGCGCGCGGACAGGTTAAGCGTCGTCTCAACGATAGCCCGGAGCGCGAGAAGCCCCGCTGCCCGCATTTTGGCGTTTGCGGCGGCTGCCAGCAACAGCATGCGAGCACAGAATTACAGCAAAAAAGTAAAAGCCGCGCGCTGGCGCGTCTGCTCAAACATGACGTTAACGAAATTGTTGCCGACGAGCCCTGGGGCTATCGTCGGCGCGCGCGCCTGAGCCTCAGCTATCAGCCAAAAACGGAACGTCTGGAGATGGGGTTTCGCAAAGCCGGCTCCAGCGACATCGTTGACGTGAAGCAGTGCCCCATTTTGGTGCCCCATCTTGAGGCATTGCTTCCGGAAGTGCGCATCTGCCTCTCCGGGCTGGACGGCGTACGCCATCTCGGGCACGTCGAACTGGTCATGGCAAACAATGGCCCGCTGATGGTGCTGCGCCACACCGCACCGCTGTCGAAAAAAGATCGCGAAAAACTGGAACGCTTTTCGCATTCCCACGACCTGGCGCTTTTCCTGGCACCACAAAGCGAGATACTTGAGCAGGTTACCGGTGAGGCACCCTGGTATGCGTCAAACGGGCTACGCTTAACGTTTAGCCCGCGGGATTTCATTCAGGTCAATGATGGCGTTAACCAGCAGATGGTGGCGAAAGCGCTGGCGTGGCTGGATGTCCAGAAAAGCGATCGGGTGCTCGATCTGTTCTGCGGAATGGGCAACTTCACGCTGCCGCTGGCGCGAGAAGCGGCCAGCGTCGTCGGCGTGGAAGGCGTTGAGGCGCTGGTGGCGAAAGGGCAGGAGAACGCGCGGCAGAACGGCTTGCAAAATGTGACATTCTTTCATCAAAATCTTGAGGAAGATGTCACTCAACAGCCGTGGGCAAAGCAGGGCTTTGATAAAATTTTGCTCGACCCGGCACGTGCCGGTGCCCCGGGCGTGATGGCACATATTATTAAACTCGCGCCAAAGCGTGTGGTCTATGTTTCCTGTAACCCGGCAACGCTTGCCCGGGACAGCGAGGCATTACTCAGCGCGGGTTACCAGATTCAGCGTCTGGCAATGCTGGACATGTTCCCGCACACTGGGCATCTGGAATCGATGGTGTTGTTCGAGCACATCTAATTTGTTTGGCTTGTCGACTTCGACAGGCCCTGGTCCCTAAAGGAGAGGACAATGGTTGCGGTAAGAAGTGCACATCTCAATAAAGCTGGGGAGTTTGACCCACAAAAATGGATCGCAAGTCTGGGAATTTCCAGCCAGCAGTCGTGTGAACGCTTAACCGAAACCTGGGCCTATTGTCTGCGCACCACGCAGGGGCATCCCGACGCCGATCTTCTCCTGTGGCGCGGCGTTGAGATGGTTGAAATCCTGTCCATGCTGAACATGGACATCGAAACGCTGCAGGCCGCGCTGCTCTTCCCCCTCGCGGATGCGGACGTGGTCAGCGAAGACGTGCTGCGCGACAGCGTCGGCAAATCCGTCGTCGCGCTGATCCACGGCGTGCGCGATATGGCGGCCATTCGTCAGCTTAAAGCCGCGCATACCGATTCCGTCTCCTCAGAGCAGGTCGATAACGTTCGCCGGATGCTGCTGGCCATGGTGGATGATTTCCGCTGCGTGGTCATCAAGCTGGCCGAGCGTATTGCCCACCTGCGAGAGGTAAAGGATGCGCCGGAAGACGAGCGCGTGCTGGCCGCCAAAGAGTGTACGAACATCTATGCGCCGCTGGCGAACCGCTTAGGGATTGGTCAGCTGAAGTGGGAGCTTGAAGATTACTGCTTCCGCTATCTGCACCCGGCGGAATATAAACGGATTGCCAAACTCCTGCACGAGCGCCGTATTGACCGCGAGCACTATATCGAGGAGTTTGTCGGCGGCCTGCGCCAGGCGATGAAAGAAGAGAACGTGCGCGCCGAAGTCTACGGTCGGCCTAAGCATATCTACAGCATCTGGCGCAAAATGCAGAAGAAACACCTCGCCTTTGACGAGCTGTTTGACGTGCGCGCCGTGCGCATCGTGGCGGAGCGTCTGCAGGACTGCTACGCCGCGCTGGGGATAGTACACACTCACTTCCGTCATCTGCCCGATGAGTTCGACGACTATGTCGCCAACCCAAAACCGAACGGCTACCAGTCTATCCATACCGTGGTGCTTGGCCCTGGCGGTAAAACGGTTGAGATTCAGATCCGCACCAAACAGATGCATGAAGACGCCGAGCTGGGCGTTGCCGCGCACTGGAAATACAAAGAAGGCACCTCCGGCGGTGCGCGTTCTGGCCACGAAGACCGCATTGCCTGGCTGCGCAAGCTGATTGCGTGGCAGGAAGAGATGGCTGATTCCGGCGAGATGCTCGACGAAGTGCGCAGCCAGGTCTTTGACGATCGGGTGTATGTCTTTACGCCGAAAGGGGACGTTGTCGACCTGCCGGCCGGCTCTACGCCGCTTGATTTTGCCTACCATATCCACAGCGATGTGGGACACCGATGCATCGGGGCGAAAATCGGCGGGCGTATTGTACCGTTCACCTATCAGCTGCAGATGGGTGACCAGATTGAAATCATTACCCAGAAGCAGCCCAACCCGAGCCGGGACTGGCTTAACCCGAACCTGGGGTATGTTACCACCAGCCGCGGGCGCTCGAAGATTCACGCCTGGTTCCGTAAGCAGGATCGTGACAAGAACATCCTTGCCGGTCGCCAAATCCTCGACGACGAGCTGGAGCATATCGGGATAAGCCTGAAAGAGGCGGAAAAATTCCTGCTGCCGCGCTACAACTTCAACGAGCTTGACGAGCTGTTAGCGGCCATTGGCGGTGGTGATATTCGTCTGAATCAGATGGTGAATTTCCTGCAGGCGCAGTTCAATAAGCCAAGCGCGGAAGAGCAGGATGCTGCGGCGCTGAAGCAGCTGCAGCAGAAAACCTACGCGCCGCAGCAGCGCAGTAAAGACAACGGCCGCGTGGTGGTCGAGGGTGTCGGTAACCTGATGCACCACATTGCCCGCTGCTGCCAGCCAATTCCAGGGGACGATATCGTCGGCTTTATCACCCAGGGGCGCGGAATTTCGATTCACCGTTCCGACTGCGACCAGCTTGCCGAGCTGCAGTCCCATGCGCCGGAGCGCATCGTGGAAGCGGTCTGGGGGGAAAGCTATTCCGCTGGCTACTCGCTGGTGGTGCGCGTTACCGCCAACGACCGCAGCGGCCTGCTGCGCGACATCACGACCATTCTTGCCAACGAGAAGGTCAACGTGCTGGGCGTCGCCAGCCGCAGCGATACCCGCGAGCAGCTTGCCACCATCGATATGACCATCGAAATCTACAACCTGCAGGTGCTGGGCCGCGTGCTTGGCAAGCTGAACCAGGTGCCGGATGTGATTGACGCGCGTCGTCTGCACGGCGGCTAAACATCGTCTTCCGTAGGCCGGGTTAGGCAACGCCGCCACCCGGCATTTTTTTATCAGGACATAACCATGACTCAAATCGACCGCCTGCTCGGCATCATGAAACGCCTGCGCGACCCGGAAAACGGCTGCCCGTGGGACAAAGAGCAGACTTTCGCTACCATTGCCCCGTACACCCTTGAAGAGACCTATGAGGTGCTGGACGCCATTTCCCGCGAAGACTTTGACGACCTGCGCGGCGAGCTGGGCGATCTGCTGTTCCAGGTGGTGTTCTATGCACAAATGGCGCAGGAAGAAGGGCGCTTTAACTTTGACGATATCTGCGCAGCAATCAGCGACAAGCTTGAGCGCCGTCATCCCCATATTTTCGGTGACGCTACCGCAGAAACCAGCACCGAAGTCCTGGCCCGCTGGGAGCAGATCAAAAGCGCCGAGCGGGCAGAAAAATCCCAGCACTCCGCGCTGGACGACATTCCGCTGAGCTTGCCCGCACTGATGCGTGCGCACAAAATCCAGAAACGCTGCTCCGCGGTGGGGTTTGACTGGACCTCTCTCGGCCCGGTGCTGGATAAAGTGCACGAAGAGATTGACGAGGTCATGCATGAAGCGCAGCAGGCGGTGGTGGATGAAGCAAAGCTTGAGGAAGAGATGGGCGACCTGCTGTTTGCGACCGTCAACCTTTCTCGCCACCTGGGTGTAAAAGCGGAAACGGCGCTGCAAAAAGCCAACCTGAAATTCGAACGCCGCTTCCGCGAAGTAGAGCGGATTGTCGCCTCGCGCGGCCTGGAAATGAGCGGTATTGACCTCGACGCGATGGAAGAAGTCTGGCAGGAAGTAAAGCGCCAGGAATCTGATCTCTAACGAAATTTTGCGATCAAGCGCAATTTGTGTGATTTTTTAAATGACAAGCGCTTGATTTGCGTCAAAAACATTTACCCAAAAGGGGCTATTTTCTCACTCCTTATGTTTGTCATGGCCTGGAATGGAGACGGAGAATGAAAGTTTGTGGCGCTGGCCGTGTTCGGGTATACTACTTTCCCGTCCTGGTTATTCCATCGTTTCACCCTAACTTCTCAGGTTCAGCATGACAACGAACTATATTTTTGTGACCGGCGGGGTCGTATCCTCTCTGGGTAAAGGCATTGCCGCAGCCTCCCTCGCAGCCATTCTTGAAGCCCGTGGCCTTAATGTGACCATGATGAAACTGGATCCGTACATCAACGTCGATCCGGGCACCATGAGCCCAATCCAACACGGGGAAGTGTTCGTTACTGAAGACGGCGCTGAAACCGATCTGGATCTTGGCCACTACGAGCGTTTCATCCGCACCAAAATGACCCGTCGTAACAACTTCACGACCGGCCGCATCTACTCCGACGTTCTGCGTAAAGAGCGCCGTGGTGACTACCTGGGTGCAACCGTTCAGGTTATCCCGCACATTACTAACGCCATCAAAGAACGCATTGTTGCGGGTGGCGAAGGCCACGACGTGGTGCTGGTTGAAATCGGCGGTACCGTGGGTGATATCGAATCCCTGCCATTCCTGGAAGCGATTCGTCAGCTGGCGGTAGACATTGGCCGTGAACACGCGCTGTTCATGCACCTGACGCTGGTGCCGTACATGGCCGCTGCAGGTGAAGTGAAAACCAAACCGACTCAGCACTCTGTTAAAGAGCTGCTTTCTATTGGTATTCAGCCAGACATCCTGGTTTGCCGCTCCGATCGCGCGGTTCCGGCGAACGAACGTGCGAAAATTGCATTGTTCTGTAACGTGCCTGAAAAAGCCGTTATTTCAATGAAAGATGTCGATTCCATTTATAAAATCCCGGGCCTGTTGAAATCTCAGGGCCTGGACGATTATATTTGTAAACGATTCAGCTTGAACTGTCCGGAAGCTAACCTGTCTGAATGGGAACAGGTTATTTACGAAGAAGCCAATCCGGCAGGCGAAGTGACTATCGGTATGGTCGGCAAGTACATCGAGCTGCCGGATGCCTATAAGTCAGTGATCGAAGCGCTGAAACACGGTGGTCTGAAGAACCGTGTCTCCGTGAACATCAAGCTGATTGATTCGCAGGATGTTGAAACGCGTGGCGTTGAAATCCTGAAAGATCTGGATGCTATCCTTATCCCTGGCGGCTTCGGCTACCGTGGTGTAGAAGGCAAGATCGCCACCGCGCGCTATGCGCGTGAAAACAATATTCCATACCTCGGCATCTGTCTGGGTATGCAGGTTGCGCTGATCGAATTTGCGCGCAACGTAGCGGGAATGGAAAACGCGAACTCTACGGAATTTGTGCCAGACTGTAAGTACCCTGTTGTGGCGCTTATCACCGAATGGCGTGACGAAGAAGGTAACGTCGAAGTCCGTACCGAGAAGAGCGATCTGGGTGGCACCATGCGTCTTGGCGCACAGGCCTGCCAGCTGACTGACGATAGCGTGGTTCGCAAGCTGTATGGCGAGCCGGTCATCACCGAGCGCCATCGTCACCGCTATGAAGTCAACAACATGTTGTTGAAACCTATTGAAGCCGCGGGCCTGCGTGTTGCGGGACGCTCCGGGGATGATCAGTTAGTCGAGATCATTGAAGTGCCAAACCATCCGTGGTTTGTCGCCTGCCAGTTCCACCCGGAATTTACTTCAACGCCACGTGACGGGCATCCGCTGTTTGCAGGCTTCGTTAAAGCCGCCAGCGACTACCAGAAGCGTCAGGCGAAGTAAAAAAAGTTAGAACGGCAACGCGTACCTTTGGTACGCGTTGTTTGTCTGGAGTTTTAGTTTAACTTGTACTGAGGAAAATCTAATGTCCAAAATCGTTAAAGTCATCGGTCGTGAAATCATCGACTCCCGTGGTAACCCGACCGTTGAAGCCGAAGTTCACCTGGAAGGTGGTTTCGTTGGTATGGCTGCTGCTCCATCAGGTGCTTCTACCGGTTCTCGCGAAGCGCTGGAACTGCGCGATGGCGACAAATCTCGCTTCCTGGGTAAAGGCGTACTGAAAGCGGTTGGCGCTGTAAACGGTCCTATTGCTCAGGCAATCATTGGCAAAGACGCTAAAGACCAGGCTGGCATCGACAAGATCATGATCGATCTGGACGGTACTGAAAACAAATCTAACTTCGGTGCGAACGCAATCCTGGCTGTTTCCCTGGCGAACGCCAAAGCGGCTGCGGCTGCTAAAGGTATGCCACTGTTCGAGCACATCGCTGAACTGAACGGCACCCCAGGCAAATACTCCATGCCTGTACCAATGATGAACATCATCAACGGTGGTGAGCACGCAGATAACAACGTTGATATTCAGGAATTCATGATTCAGCCAGTTGGCGCGAAATCCCTGAAAGAAGCGGTACGTATGGGTTCTGAAGTGTTCCACAACCTGGCTAAAGTTCTGAAAGCTAAAGGCATGAACACTGCTGTTGGTGACGAAGGTGGCTATGCGCCAAACCTGGGTTCTAACGCAGAAGCACTGGCTGTTATCGCAGAAGCAGTTAAAGCTGCTGGCTACGAGCTGGGCAAAGACATCACCCTGGCGATGGACTGTGCAGCATCTGAATTCTACAAAGACGGTAAATACGTTCTGGCTGGCGAAGGCAACAAAGCGTTCACCTCCGAAGAGTTCACTCACTTCCTGGAAGACCTGACCAAACAGTACCCAATCGTGTCTATCGAAGACGGTCTGGACGAGTCTGACTGGGCTGGCTTCGCATACCAGACTAAAGTACTGGGCGACAAAATCCAGCTGGTTGGTGACGACCTGTTCGTAACCAACACCAAGATCCTGAAAGAAGGCATCGAGAAAGGCATCGTTAACTCCATCCTGATCAAATTCAACCAGATCGGTTCTCTGACCGAAACTCTGGCTGCGATCAAAATGGCGAAAGACGCTGGCTACACCGCGGTTATCTCTCACCGTTCTGGCGAAACTGAAGACGCTACCATTGCCGACCTGGCTGTGGGTACCGCTGCAGGCCAGATCAAAACCGGTTCTATGAGCCGTTCTGACCGTGTTGCTAAATACAACCAGCTGATTCGTATCGAAGAAGCGCTGGGTGAAAAAGCACCATACAACGGTCGTAAAGAGATCAAAGGCCAGGCATAATTGCTTAAGCCTTAAAATGAAAATGCCAGTCGAATGACTGGCATTTTTTTTGGCTATTTAAAATCGACCGCCATTTGCTCCGGAATGGTCAGTCCCTGAGTGGTTTGCACGCAGCGGGCGATATAATCCGTAAACCGGGGTGGCTTTGGCATTCCCATGCTCAGCAGCTTATCGTTGCTGAAGCGCACGTTAAGCGTGGCAAACGCGCCGTATAACCGCATGGCTTTCAGCATCAGACGTTCGTTGCACGGGCCAAAAATATGTTTCAACTCGCGGCGCATTCGGACCAGCGTTTCGTAGCTGACCTGGGCATATTTATCCCCGACGGGGGCTTTCTCCAGCGCCTGCGCCATCGCCTGATCGATATCCGCAAAGCGAACGCTGTTCTCTTCACCCGCAGAAATGTGCACCACTTCCCCCGGACGCGCGTTGCTGTTAAGCAACATTAACAGCGCGTCGGCGCAGTAATCCACCGGCACAACGTCAATCCGGTCTTCCATGGAGCACATGAACTTCTGCAGCATCAGGCCCATGCTAAAGACCCAGAAAATGCTGCTCGACGGCGTGCAGCCGTGACGGGTATGGCCAACGACGATGGACGGACGGGCGATGAGCAGGGGAAGGTTAGGGCACTCCTGGCGCATCAGCTGTTCGATGGTTGACTTCGAAAACGTGTATTCCACCAGGTGTTCAGCATTCTCTCTGAATTCGGCGCTTTCGGCGACCAGGGAATCCTGCTCCGGCGTGCATGACATCGCAGTGCCGACGTGGAGGAAACGCTGCAGTCCTGTGACCTGCTCCATACGACGCGCCAGCGCGAGCGTACCTTCAACGTTGACCTTCCAGATCAGCGGGTTGTTACCAAATGAGGCGACGGCCGCACAGTTCACGACATGCGTGACCCGATCCAGACGGGGATCGTTCAGGAAGGCTTCTGGCTGGCTGAGGTCGCCAATCAGGATATTGTCCACATTCAGGGAGGCCAGTTTGTCCTCAGGAACGTTGAACTTGCGCATATTCTCCAGTACGCGCTCCAGCCCGCTCTGCGGATCGCTGGCGCGCGCAAGCAAAAGGAGTTCTATGGATTGATCGTTGGTCAGAATTTTTTCAAGAACTGCACCGCCCAGAAATCCGGTCACGCCTGTAATCAATAACATCTTCATTAATACCGTCTCATTATGATTGATGAGGCGGATTGTAGGCGGGCAAAAGTAAACGGCATTTAAATAATAAAACGCCGAAATCAGTGGCGTCTTAAGCTTATTTTAAGGAAAGGAAATCAGGTGAAGATATTGGACATTATCGCAATGGTAAAAATTCAATCTATTAAAATTTAAAATTTAACTCGTTGAATTTAATTGATTATATAAGGTCTGTGCCGAATGGTGGACTTAATTCAAAATGTAATAAATATAATACTTTGTTACACCAAACATTTGCCGGATAAATGATGAAAACCCCACTTAACGAAAATCAGACAATATAAGGCGCAGGCCGATTTATTTAGCCTGCGAATGATTTTCAGAGCAAAAGGGGAAGCGTGGCGCTGGCTGTTTGCTGGCTAACGTCGCCGTAATGACCATCCAGCGCAATCATGGACGTGGTCAGCAGCTCGACCAGCAGCATCACCCCAACCTTAGCATTGAGTGCGCCCGCGCTCAGGGGACCCTCTGGTTTGGCCGCAACCAGCAGCATGTCGCTCAGGGATGCCAGCGGGCTGCGTGGCGTATTGCTGAGTGCCAGAACCTTAACGCCGCGCTTGCGGGCAAGCTTCACCACGTGGAGTAAATCCCGCGTTGAACCCGAACTGGAGATAGCCACGACCAGGGTCTCTTTTGAAAGCGTTGTCGCATTCATGGCCGCGCGGTGCATATCGCTGAACAGCTGCGCGGGTTTGCCCAACCGCAACAGCTTGTAGTGGAGATACTCCCCAAGGATCGCGCTGGCCGCAACGCCATAAATCTGCACGGACTGCGCCTGGTGCAGCGCCAGTGCGGCCTTTTCAAGCAGCGTGCGGTCAAGGAGCCGGGCGGTATCCTGCAAAGCCTGCACCGACTCATCCACGACGTTATCAATCTCATCGCCCGCCTGACGCGCGGGCTGGCCCTGCTGAATATCCAGCGCAAGCGCCATTTTAAATTCGTTATAGCCCTTGCAGCCCAGCGTCCGGCAAAGACGCGTGACGCTGGCCTCGCTGGTGTGGCTCTCGCGCGCCAGCTCGGTGATCGTCAGGTAGAGCACCCGGGCTGGATCGCTGAGGACAAACTCACCGAGTTTTTGTTGTGTTGGGCTGTACCCGGAAGCCTCCTGGCGTAGCTTCAGCAGCAGGTTTTCATGGTCTGACATGCTCGATCCTTAATGCGTTTCTCTGCGACTAGTGTGGCGGAAAGCGGGGGAAAGATGCCAGTCATTTTGAAAAAGTATGATCGTCGTCCTGGTTTGTGATGGTAATTTTCACTATTAAATATTTATATGGTAAAAATTTTCATCGTTTAATAAGGGGATGAAAAAATGATGCAAATATTCAGTGGGGCTTCTTCAGGAGGATGGTTTGAAAAAGCGCAGCGCTTTGGCAAATCCTTTATGTTGCCGATTGCCGTGTTGCCTGCGGCGGGTCTGCTGCTGGGGATAGGCGGCGCGCTATCGAATCCCAACACGCTGGCAGCCTATCCGTTTTTAGACGTGAGCTGGCTGCAGGCCATTTTCACCATCATGAGCAGCGCTGGATCCATCGTGTTTGCGAACCTCTCGGTGCTGTTTGCCGTTGGGGTGGCCGTCGGGCTGGCAAAAAGCGATAAGGGCACGGCCGGGCTGGCGGCATTACTCGCGTTTCTGGTGATGAATGCCACCATCAACGCGCTGCTGATCCTCACCGGCAAACTGGCGCATGAGAACCCGGGGGCCGTGGGGCAGGGCATGACGCTGGGTATTCAGACGCTGGAAACCGGCGTGTTTGGCGGCGTGGTGATTGGACTGGTGACCTGCGCGCTCCATCATCGGTTTAATAAAATTGCGCTTCCGCAGTTCCTGGGCTTTTTTGGCGGCTCGCGCTTTGTCCCCATTATCAGCTCCCTGGCGGCGATACTCGTCGGTGCGCTCATGACCGTGGTCTGGCCGCATTTCCAGAAGCTGATTTTTGGTCTGGGCGGGCTGGTGGATGCTACGGGTTATCTGGGCACCCTGCTGTACGGCTTTATTCTCCGCATGCTGGGCCCGTTTGGTTTGCACCACATCTTCTATCTGCCTTTCTGGACTACCGCGCTTGGCGGGAGTGAAATCGTCAACGGCCATCTGGTTGAAGGCACACAGCGGATCTTCTTCGCCCAGCTGGCCGACCCGAACACGCAGCATTTCTATGAGGGCACGTCGCGTTTCATGTCCGGGCGCTTTATTACGATGATGTTTGGCCTGCTCGGCGCGTGTCTGGCGATGTACCACACGGCAAAACCCGAGAACAAAAAGCGCGTTGCCGGGCTGCTGCTCTCTGCGGCGTTAACCTCGTTCCTTACCGGGATTACCGAGCCTATTGAGTTCTCCTTCCTGTTTATTGCGCCGGTGCTTTACGTCATCCATGCGCTGTTTGACGGGCTGGCATTCATGCTCGCGCACATGCTGCATATCACCATCGGGCAAACCTTCTCCGGCGGCTTCATCGACTTCGTGCTGTTCGGCATTTTACAGGGAGAGACCAAAACCAACTGGATGTTCGTACCGCTGGTCGGCGTACCGTGGTTCTTCCTTTACTACTTTACCTTCCGCTATCTGATTAACCGTTTTGATTTTGCCACGCCGGGTCGGGAAAAGGAGGCGATGGCTGACGAGGTCAGCCTGCCGCAAAACGAACGCGCCGCTGCGGTGATCGCCGGATTAGGCGGAAAAGACAATCTGGAAGAGGTGGACTGCTGCGCCACGCGTCTTCGCGTTACGGTCAAGGACGGCAGCAAAGTGAATGACTCGGCGCTGAAAGCCACCGGGGCGCGCGGCGTTATCGTGCGCGGCAACGGTGTTCAGGTCATCTATGGCCCGCACGTCACGATTATCAAAAACGAAGTGGAAGAGATCTTATCGTAATGAAAACTGTACTGGATACCCTGAAGGGAAAACTGGTCGTCTCCTGTCAGGCGCTGGAAAATGAACCGCTGCATAGCCCGTTTATTATGTCGCGAATGGCGCTGGCAGCGGCACAGGGCGGGGCCGCCGCAATTCGTGCCAACAGCGTGGTGGATATCGAGGCCATTAAGCAGCAGGTCTCTTTGCCTGTTATCGGCATCATCAAACGGGATTACCCGGAAAGTGAGGTATTTATCACCGCGACAATGAAAGAGGTGGATGAGCTCATGGCCGTCTCTCCGGAAATCATTGCGCTTGATGCGACGGCGCGGGAGCGTCCTGGTGGGGAATTACTGGAAACGCTGGTCACGCGCATCCGCTCACGCTATCCCGCGGTGCTGCTGATGGCGGATATCTCCTCCGTGGACGAAGCCGTGACGGCGCAGGCGCTGGGCTTCGACTGCGTCGGCACCACGCTTTACGGCTACACGGCGGAAACGGTGGGCCATTCGCTTCCGGAGAACGACTGCGCGTTCCTGAAGGCCGTGCTGGCCGCCGTGACGGTTCCCGTGGTTGCCGAAGGCAACGTGGATACGCCTGAACGCGCGGCCAGATGCCTGGCGCTGGGCGCGCATACTGTCGTTGTCGGCGGTGCGATCACCCGTCCACAGCAAATTACCGAGCGTTTTATGGCGGCGATTGGCGCGCAAAGCACCGATGGAGCATGACCATCCGGCGGGGATCTGCGATACTTATCGTTTATCCCCTTTACTGAGATGACTATGCAGTACCCGATTAACGAGATGTTCCAGACCCTGCAAGGCGAGGGTTACTTTACCGGCGTTCCCGCTATTTTCATTCGTTTACAGGGATGCCCGGTTGGCTGTGCCTGGTGTGATACCAAACATACGTGGGATAAGCTCGCAGATCGGGAAGTGTCGCTGTTTAGCATTCTGGCGAAAACCAAAGAGAGCGATAAGTGGGGCGCGGGCAGTTCAGAAGATCTGCTGGCCATTATTGGTCGTCAGGGCTGGACGGCGCGTCACGTGGTGATCACCGGCGGTGAACCCTGCATCCACGATCTGACGCCGCTGACCGAGCTGCTCGAAAAGAACGGCTACAGCTGCCAGATTGAAACCAGCGGCACCCATGAAGTGCGCTGTTCACACACCACCTGGGTGACGGTATCGCCAAAAGTGAATATGCGCGGCGGGTATGACGTGCTGTCTCAGGCGCTGGAACGCGCGGATGAGATTAAGCACCCGGTTGGGCGCGTGCGTGATATCGAAGCGCTGGATGAACTGCTGGCAACGCTGACGGATGAAAAGCAGCGCGTCATTGCGCTACAGCCGATTAGCCAGAAAGACGACGCGACGCGCCTGTGCATTGAAACCTGTATTGCGCGCAACTGGCGCCTGTCGATGCAGACGCACAAGTACCTGAATATTGCCTGACCCTTTCGTGGCCCCGCCTATCGCGGGGCCCGACCTGAAAGGAGTAACGCCCAGGTCACTCCCACCGAAGCGAGACACATCGCGCTGTTGAAAAGGAGGGCATACTGTGCGGCGCTGGCCATGCCCAGCGGCAGCAGCAGCGCATAGAGCGACGCGGTAACCGCGATCCCCATCGCTCCCCCCAGCGAGCTGCCCATTTTGTACACCCCCGAGGCCACCCCGACTTTGTTTTCTGGCGCGTTCATCACCGCCGTATCTGTTGACGGCGTGGCGTAACATCCCAGCCCCAGACCAAATAAAATGTTACTGAGAAAGACGGTGACGATGTAGATCTCCTTGCTTAAAAACGTGCAGGAGATGAGCGTGATGCCCGTTGCGGTCAGCAGCGGCCCGGTCATCATCGGCAGGCGCGCGCCGTAGCGCTGAAGCAGCTTTTCCCCTACCCGGATCATCGCCAGCACGGTAATCAGATACCCCAGCGTCATCATGCCGGTTTGCAATGGCGACAGACGGTGGCCCTGCTGCAGCCAGATGCTGGCGATCATCATGGTGCCAATGCAGCCGTTGAGCAAAAAGTTAGAGAATACCGAGGCGCTGTAGGCCCGGTTTTTAAACAGGGCAAAATCAATCAGCGCCGCGTCACCCTTGCGTCGCCCTGTGAGCACAAAGCAGGCCGCTGCCAGCGTGGAGCCCCCCAGCACCAGCAGCGACAGGCTGCTGCTCCAGCCCCAGCCGTGGCCTTTGCTGATAAACAGGTTCAGCAGCACCAGCATAAGGACAAAACTCACCAGGCCGCCAATATCCAGCTTATGGCGACGTGCGCCGTCGCTTCGGCTTTCCGGCGTGCCGCGGATCAGCAGGAGTGCCATCGCCGCCACCAGCATGGAAAAAATAAAGATCCATCGCCAGCCGAGCGTGGTGGCGATGGCGCCGCCGACAAACGAGCTCAGCCCGCTGCCGCCCCATGAACCAATCACCCAAAAGCTGATTGCCCGCTGGCGAGCGTTGCCTTGATACCAGGTTTTAATCAGCGCCAGGGTGGCGGGCATGATGCAGGCCGCTGACAGCCCCTGTATCGCTCTCCCCAGCAGAAACAGAACCGGCTCCCACGAGAAAAAAAGCAGGGCGCTGCCGATGATGCTCAGCGCGAGGCCAATGTAGGTCATACGCACGCGGCCAAACTTATCGGCAAAGCCGCCGCAGGCAACGACAAAACAGCCGCTGAACAAGGCGCTAAGGCTGACCGCCAGCGTGAGGGTTTCAAGGGAGATAGCGAGGCTGTTTTTCATTGCCGGGACAACGTTTATCACCGACTGCGCAAATAACCAGAAGGTCAGAACGCTCATCACAATACCGGCCAGCAGCCGATCGTTACCGGCGTAGGACGGTGTGCCTGTCAGGGGTACGGTACTCATCGTGCGGCCCTCCGGGGTTGGTGCGAATCAGCGCAGATAGTGCTCGGTCAACGCACTCCAGAGTGCCGCGCCGGTAAGCAGAAGCTTGTCGTTAAAGTCGTAGCCTGGGTTATGCACCATGCAGCGGTCCGGCTCATCGCCAGCGCCGAGGGTGAAGTAACAGCCGTTGGGGTTTTTCTCGAGCATGAACGCAAAATCTTCGCTTCCCATAAAGGCATTCACCGACGCGACGGCATCCTGACCGAACAGGTCGGTCGCCACCGTGCGCACCATGTCATTGGCCTGCGGGCTATTGCGCAGCACCGGGCTGCCGTTGACGTGACGGATCGTGGCCGTGGCGTTGAAGCTTTCAGCCTGTGCCACGGCAATGTCGTGGATTCGCTGCAGGACGGTTTGACGCACCGCTTCGTCCAGCGTGCGCACGGTCAGCTTCATTAATACCTTATCGTTGATAATATTCGGGGCATGTCCCGCCTGGATGCTGCCCACGGTTACGACGACCGGCTGGAATGGGGTGATATTCCTCGACACAATCGACTGCAGGGCGAGGGTGATATGGCAGGCAACCAGCGTGGCATCAACGGTGTGTTCCGGAACGGCGCCGTGACCCCCTACGCCGTTCACCTCAATATGAACGGTGTCAGAGGAGGCCATCATGGCGCCATCGCGCAGGCCAATTTTCCCAAGCGGCTGGGAGGGCATGTTGTGCAGGCCAAAAATATGGTCGCAGGGGAATTGTTCAAACAGGCCATCTTCAACCATGACGCGCCCGCCATACAGCAGCTCTTCGGCTGGCTGAAAAATCAGATGCAGCGTGCCGCTAAAGTTGCGGGTTCGGGCCAGATACTCTGCGGCATAAAGCAGGGTAGTGGTGTGGCCATCGTGCCCGCAGCCGTGAAATTTACCTTCAACCGTGCTGCTCCACGCTTTGCCGCTATTTTCCTGCATCGGCAGCGCATCCATATCGGCGCGCAGACCCAGACGTTTGCTGCCGTTTCCTACCTTAAGGGTGCCGACCACCCCGGTTTTGGCCATTCCCCGGTGGACCTCATAGCCCCACTGCCCCAGGAGTGACGCGACGCGGTCGCTGGTTTTGTGCTCCTCGAAGCCTGTTTCGGGATGTCGGTGAAACTCTCGGCGTAATTCAGTGAACTGAGCCTCGGAGCCTCGCAGCGCGTCAACAATTGGATGTGTCATTTTTGTTATCCTTTTCCTGCCAAATGGTGTTAGTTTCGAGTTTATGTCGATCGCATTGCCGGAAAATGTCCTTTTTTGTTGTAAATCGACGCCTTTTTTCTGATTGTTTTTCATACGATTCGGTTATGACAAAAAAGAGTGCGTCATTTTTTGTCTTCGTGGAGGGGGCGAATGGAACATCGTGGAAATGAGTTTGCGATAGCCGTTGAGGACATTCGCCTGTTCGCGCAGGATGAAGGCGATTTGCTGACGATACTGTGGGTGCTGGAAGGGCAAGCTGAACTGCAAACCGAGGCGGGACTAGAAAGGGTTCCGACAAATGGCCTTGTAGTGATAAACCGCCATCAGCGATGGAGGCTTATCAGCCAGAACGCGAATGTGACTCTGCGTGTCGTTCTATCCGGACGCTGGGTAATCCAGCTGTACAATGATTTTTTTGCCCATGATTACGCGGTTCCGGAGGAGTCAGGCGGGCGCTGGCCGCAGTGTGACGAGCTTCGGCACCTGCTGCGCCAGCTGCTGGTGGTGACGCTCGTCAACGATCCGCATCGCTACCGGCTGGAGGCGAATCGCTGGCTGAGCGAGATCCTGCTGCTGCTGATTGGTCGCTTTCAGCAGCCCGTCCGCCAGAAACCCCGGAACCAGCACGCCAACGTAAGCAAGCGCATCGCCCGTGTACTGGAGCGGATCGACGCCAGCTACACCCGCCGCATTACGTTGGCCGAAATCGCAGAGAGTGAGTTCGTCTCAGAAGCGTGGCTCTCTCGTCTCTTTAGAAAAGAGACGGGAGCTAGTTTTATGCAGTACATCACTGCCCTGCGGCTGGAGAAAGCGGCTGACGCCCTGTGTCTCACCAGCCGCCCTCTGCATCAGATTGCGCTGGAGAATGGATTTGCCAGCACACGTATGATGACCGATAGTTTCCAGCGCTATCACAATATGTCTCCAGGTGAGTTTCGTAAGGCCGGGCGTCATCGTCCCCTTGCGTTCCGCCCGCGCACGACCGTGGATGAACAGCGTTTCCCTGTTGCGGTAGATACGTTATTTAGCCTGCTTAACGACGCTGAGACCCGCGGTTGGGAACCCTCGCCGCTAACCTACTCCCCGTGTCAGGAGCGGATACTGGATGTGCAGCAGCTTTATCCGCTCTCTTCCGCGCTGCGCCGCACGCGGCTGGTCATCACCCTGCGCGAGCTAGACGATTTGCTGCGAGAGGATGTTCGTCGGCATCTGGAGGCGCTACACGAGGCGATCCCGATTGAGGGCATTGATATCGCCGAACCTTTTCTCAGCAGCCGTCTGTTCGCTACGGGATGGGACGATCCCCAAATGGCGGGCTACGCCTGTTGGTATCATCTGCAGCAATTGTTTACCTGGGTGGCGAAAAAAGGCTGGACGGTCCTGCTGCACACGGGGGTCACTACCCGCTGCGATCTCCTGACGCGCTTTTTGCAGCTTTCGGTTAACCGATTTTTGCCCGACATTACCGCTGGCTGGCACGTCGTCATGCACTGGTCTCCCCAGGCAAACGCGGAAACCCAGGAGCACGCCTGGCGGGCGCAGCGGGCGGCGCTGAGGGCCTACCTTCCGCAGGCAAAATTTGGGGTGTGGCATCGCTTCTCCCCCGATGGTAGCGAGCTGAGCGGTGACGCGCTGTTCCGTTCTGACATTCTGGACGAGGCTGATTTCCTCGCATGTCCGGCAGATGCCAACGAGCTGCTCGATCTGGCGCAGCTGGATCCCGCGCATCTTTCCTCTTCTGAAAATTACCCGGTGCTAAAGGTCCGCCAGATCCTCGCCGCCCTTCGCCAGCGGCAGCGGACGCTGCCGGTATGGTTACTCTCATGGAACACTCTTACGGGGAATACGCGGGCGACCAACGGCTGGTTTTTTCGCGGTGCGCTGTTGATGCAGAATCTGCTCGGGCTTTCAGAACAGGTATGGCTGGCGGGATTCTGGCTTAATTCTGGTTTACAGGGGGAAGCGAGGGCGAACAACACCCTCGATACATCAAGCCTTGCGCTTCAATATAATCACGGCCTTCCACGGCCCATCTACTGGGTACTCTGGCTGTGGCAGCGTCTGCGGGGAGAGGTGCTCGTTAACGACAAGAGCGTGCTGCTGCTCCGCCATCAGGGGCGATATCAACTGCTGTTGCGTAACGTGGTGGTCTTCAATCCTCTGCTCTCCAGCGAGGAGGCCTTTATTCAGCGTTTTCGCCAGCAGTATCATCTTGAGCTACGAGGAATGCGCGGTCACTGGCGCATTAAGAGCCATTTGTTCGATCGGCACAACGGTGCGCTCTATCCGTTGCTGGAAGGAGTACACAGCGACAGCGGGCCTGATGAGGAGATGTGGCGCTGGATTGCGCACAAAGCGCGCCCAACGCTTTCCTTACGCGATGAACGGCTTTATGACGGCTGGCAAATTACAGAATCGCTGGAAAGTAACGCGCTTGTGCTCTATGAGTTCACGCCGCTAAACGTGCGTGGGGAAGAGGAGAATCACTCCCCGCGATAGATGCAGCCCGCGGTGCAGGTCTCTTTGATCATCACCGCGCTCAGCAGCGGTACCAGCGGCTTCATCTGATCCCAAATCCATTTTGCCAGCACTTCGCTGGTCGGGTTTTCAAGGCCCGGGATCTCATTCAGGTAATAGTGATCCAGACGATCGTAGGTCGGCTTAAACGCCGCCTTCAGCTCGGCAAAATCCATGATCCAACCGGTATGCGGATCAACTTCACCGGTGATCTCAAGACGCACCATGAACGAATGCCCGTGCAGACGGCCACATTTATGTCCTTCAGGGACATGCGGAAGGTGGTGGGCGGCTTCGAAGGTGAAATCTTTAAACAGTGTGGTGGACATGATCGCTCTCAGTAATGCGGAAAAAACCGCCGCATAGTACCGGAAAGCACAATTTTTAGCATTAACTAAAACGGCTCTGAGCGTCCACCGCCTCGTATTCGGGGTGTTTATCGCTATTTGTTCTTATATTTCAAATAATTATTTAATCGGTTTTATCGCTAAGCATGACAACCAAAACAGGTTAGTCCATTTGGTTATTTATTATTTCCATCCCTTCTTTAATTGTTATTATCCTCGCCGTTAACCTTATCTTCAGTTTGGATTTATTCGCTTAAAGTCCGCTTGGCTACTGGAACATAACGACGCATGACAACACAGGCCCCACCTTCAAATTTGCTTCCCCTGAACCCGGAGCAACTGGCGCGCCTTCAGGCTGCCACCTCTGATTTTTCTCCCACTCAGCTTGCCTGGGTCTCCGGTTATTTCTGGGGAATGCTCAATCAGCAGCCTGGCGCTGTGGCGGGTGCACCGGCTACGGCCGTTGAGATTCCGGCCATTACCCTGATTTCCGCCTCGCAGACGGGCAACGCCCGCCGCGTGGCCGAAGCGCTGCGCGACGACCTGCTGGCCGCTAAACTGAACGTGAACCTGGTCAACGCCGGGGATTATAAATTCAAGCAAATCGCGTCGGAAAAACTGCTGGTGGTGGTCGCCTCTACGCAAGGTGAAGGTGAACCTGCTGAAGAAGCGGTGGCGCTGCATAAGTTCCTGTTCTCGAAAAAAGCGCCGAAGCTGGATGGGACGGCGTTTGCCGTCTTTGGCCTGGGCGATACCTCCTATGAATTCTTCTGCCAGTCCGGCAAAGACTTCGACAGCAGGCTGGCGGAGCTGGGCGCGGAGCGTCTGCTGGACCGCGTTGATGCGGATGTCGAATACCAGACCGCCGCCGCTGAATGGCGCGCCCGCATCGTTGAAGTGCTAAAAGCGCGCGTGCCGAAAGAGACCTCGACGCAGGCCGCGTTCACCGCGACGGGTGCTGTCAACGACATCCACACCAGCCCGTACACCAAAGAGGCGCCGCTGACGGCGAGCCTGTCGGTGAACCAGAAAATTACCGGCCGCGACTCAGAAAAAGACGTGCGTCATATCGAAATCGATTTAGGCGACTCGGGGCTGCGCTATCAGCCTGGCGATGCGCTGGGCGTCTGGTATCAGAACGATCCGGCGCTGGTGAAAGAGCTGGTTGAGCTGCTGTGGCTGAAAGGCGACGAGCCTGTCACCGTTGACGGCAAATCGCTGCCGTTATCCGAGGCGTTGCAGTGGCATTTCGAACTGACGGTGAATACCCCGAATATCGTCGAAAATTATGCCACCTTAACGCGCAGCGAATCCCTGCTGCCGCTTGTGGGCGACAAGGCGAAGCTGCAGCATTACGCCGCGACGACGCCGATTGTCGATATGGTGCGTTTCTCTCCGGCTCAGCTGGATGCCGATGCGCTGATCGGCCTGCTGCGTCCGCTAACCCCGCGCCTGTACTCCATCGCCTCTTCGCAGGCCGAAGTGGAGAGTGAAGTGCATGTTACCGTCGGCGTGGTGCGCTACGACATCGAAGGCCGCGCGCGCGCGGGTGGGGCGTCGAGCTTCCTGGCCGATCGCGTGGAAGAAGAGGGCGAAGTGCGCGTTTTTATCGAGCACAACGACAACTTCCGCCTGCCGGCAAACCCGGAAACACCGGTCATCATGATTGGCCCGGGCACCGGCATTGCGCCGTTCCGCGCCTTCATGCAGCAGCGCGCGGCAGACGGCGCGTCGGGTAAGAACTGGCTGTTCTTCGGCAATCCGCACTTTACCGAAGATTTCCTCTACCAGGTTGAGTGGCAGCGCTATGTGAAAGAAGGCGTACTGACCCGCATCGATCTGGCCTGGTCTCGCGACCAGAAAGAAAAAGTATACGTACAAGACAAACTGCGCGAACAGGGCGCAGAGCTGTGGCGCTGGATCAATGACGGTGCCCACATTTATGTCTGCGGCGACGCCAATCGCATGGCGAAAGACGTTGAGCAGGCACTGCTGGAAGTGATTGCCGAATTCGGCGGTATGGATGCCGAAACGGCAGATGAATTTTTAAGTGAGCTGCGCGTTGAGCGCCGTTATCAGCGAGATGTCTACTAATGAGCGAAAAACATCCAGGGCCACTGGTGGTCGAAGGTAAACTGACAGACGCCGAGCGCATGAAGCTGGAAAGCAACTATCTGCGCGGCACCATTGCTGAAGATCTGAATGACGGTCTCACCGGCGGTTTCAAAGGCGACAACTTCCTGCTGATCCGCTTCCACGGCATGTACCAGCAGGACGACCGCGACATCCGTGCCGAGCGTGCCGAGCAGAAGCTGGAGCCGCGTCACGCGATGCTGCTGCGCTGCCGTCTGCCGGGTGGGGTGATTACCACCAAACAGTGGCAGGCGATCGACAAGTTTGCCGGTGAAAACACGATTTATGGCAGCATTCGTCTGACCAACCGTCAGACCTTCCAGTTCCACGGCATTCTGAAGAAGAACGTCAAGCCGGTGCACCAGATGCTGCACTCGGTCGGGCTGGACGCGCTGGCGACCGCCAACGACATGAACCGTAACGTGCTCTGCACCTCGAACCCGTATGAGTCCGAGCTGCACGCCGAAGCCTACGAGTGGGCGAAGAAGATCTCTGAGCACCTGCTGCCGCGTACGCGCGCCTATGCCGAGATTTGGCTCGATCAGGAAAAAGTCGCGACCACTGACGAAGAGCCGATCCTTGGCCAGACCTACCTGCCGCGCAAGTTTAAAACCACGGTAGTGATCCCGCCGCAGAACGATATCGACCTGCACGCCAACGACATGAACTTCGTGGCGATAGCCGAAAACGGCAAGCTGTTGGGCTTTAACCTGCTGGTGGGCGGCGGCCTGTCCATCGAACACGGTAACAAGAAAACCTACGCCCGCACCGCGAGCGAGTTCGGCTTCCTGCCGCTGGAGCATACGCTGGCCGTGGCGGAAGCGGTGGTGACGACCCAGCGCGACTGGGGTAACCGTACCGACCGTAAAAACGCGAAAACCAAATACACCCTGGAGCGCGTGGGCGTGGAGACGTTCAAAGCGGAAGTGGAGCGTCGCGCGGGCATCAAGTTTGAGCCGATCCGCCCTTACGAATTCACCGGTCGCGGCGATCGCATTGGCTGGGTGAAGGGTATCGACAATAAATGGCACCTGACGCTGTTTATCGAAAACGGCCGTATTCTGGATTATCCGGGGCGTCCGCTGAAAACCGGCCTGCTGGAAATTGCGAAGATCCATAAGGGCGAGTTCCGCATTACGGCTAACCAGAACCTGATCATTGCCGGCGTGCCGGAAAGCCAGAAGGCGAAGATCGAGAAGCTGGCGCGCGAACATGGATTGATGGATGCGGTGAAGCCGCAGCGTGAAAACTCAATGGCCTGCGTGTCGTTCCCGACCTGTCCGCTGGCGATGGCCGAAGCGGAACGTTTCCTGCCGTCGTTTACCGACAAAGTGGAAGCGATTCTGGAAAAACACGGCATTCCGGACGAGCATATTGTTATGCGCGTCACCGGTTGTCCGAACGGCTGCGGTCGCGCGATGCTGGCCGAGCTCGGTCTGGTGGGGAAAGCGCCGGGGCGCTATAACCTGCATCTGGGCGGTAACCGTATCGGCACGCGCATTCCGCGCATGTTCCGCGAGAACATCACCGAGCCGGAAATTCTTGATTCCATCGACGAGCTTGTCGGGCGCTGGGCGAAAGAGCGCGAAGCGGGTGAAGGCTTCGGCGACTTTACGGTGCGTGCGGGCATCATTCGCCCGGTGCTCGATCCCGCAAGGGATTTCTGGGAGTAACCACGAGAGGTAACTATGTCCGAACTCGATCTAAACGCCCTTAATGACCTGCCAAAAGTCGAACGTATTCTGGCGCTGGCAGAAACCAATGCCCACCTTGAAAAGCTGGACGCCGAAGGGCGCGTGGCGTGGGCGCTGGAAAACCTGCCGGGAGAATATGTGCTCTCGTCGAGCTTTGGTATTCAGGCGGCGGTCAGCCTGCATCTGGTGAATCAGATCCGTCCGGACATTCCGGTGATCCTCACCGATACCGGCTACCTGTTCCCGGAAACCTATCAGTTTATTGACGAGCTGACGGACAAGCTCAAGCTGAACCTCAAGGTCTACCGCGCGACGGAAAGCGCGGCCTGGCAGGAGGCGCGCTACGGTAAGCTGTGGGAACAGGGCGTTGAGGGCATTGAGAAATACAATGAGATTAACAAGGTCGAGCCGATGAACCGGGCGCTGAAAGAGCTTAATGCGCAGACGTGGTTTGCGGGCCTGCGCCGCGAGCAGTCCGGCAGCCGGGCAACCTTACCGGTGCTGGCGGTGCAGCGCGGGGTGTTTAAAGTGCTGCCGATTATCGACTGGGATAACCGGACGGTGTACCAGTATCTGCAAAAACACGGGCTGAAGTACCATCCGCTGTGGGATCAGGGCTATCTGTCAGTGGGGGATACCCACACCACGCGTAAGTGGGAACCGGGAATGGCGGAAGAAGAGACGCGATTCTTCGGGCTGAAGCGCGAGTGCGGGTTGCACGAAGGGTGATAACCTTTTTGCCCGGTAAGGCGTAGCCGCCACCGGGCTTAACGGCCTCAGGCTTTCCCCGCTTTCGCCAGCTCCTTCACCAGCGGCAACATCACCTTCACTACATCACGGCTGCGGTGTTCAATCCGCTGCGGCAGCGCGCGATCGATGTGCTGCTGATTATCCAGCATCACGTTGTGCCAGCTTGTCCCGTCCGGGAAGGCTTTCGATTTAGCCCGCTGCTGGTAGCCATCTTTTTTGCCCAGTGTCCAGTTTGTGGCTTCCACGTACAGCACCGGAATGCCCGCCTTATCGAACACTTCCCCGTCGTTGCAGCAGCCTGTGCCTCGCGGATAATCCGGGTTACCGCCGGGATTGCTGGTGGCATAAACGCCATGGCTGCGGGCAATGGCCAGCGCACGGTCGCGCGTCAGTTTTCGCACGGTACCCGGCGTACTCTGCCCGCTGTTGAAATAGAGCTTGTCGCCGACGATCAGGTTGTCGAGGTTGATCACCAGCAGCGTATTTTTCTTCTCCTCGGCGCTCATGCGTTTAAGGAGATTCTCAGCGCCGAGTTTGCCCTCTTCTTCACCGCTGGTGGCAACAAAACGAATGCCATACTGGGTTGGAATATCTTTCATCCGCTCGGCCAGTTCGAGCATCACGCCCAGGCCTGCAGCGTTGTCGTCCATGCCCTGCAGCGTCAGCCCGCCGAGGTTGTTATCCGTGTCGGCATCGCTCATCGGAGCGTAGGTATCAAGGTGCGCCATAATAATAATTTGCTCTTTTGCGCTTCCTTCGTGGGCCGCAATCACCGTACTGCCGGTCACGTTATGCCAGTTTTTCGTTTTATTTCGCGAGGTATAGACGTAGCGGCTGTGAAACGACCGGATGTCGCTCTGGTAACCCATCTCAGCAAACTGCTGGCGAAGATAGTCCGCGGAGAGCATTTCCGCAGGCGAGCCGGTCATGCGGCCAGGGAAAACGGTGGCAATATGCCGCGCCTGCATATTGGCGATTTCACCATAAGGTTGGTTTTTTGCCTGAGCAGGAAGAATAAAGCAAACGCCGAGCGCCAGGGCAGCAATACGGTGGCGCGTTGCGGAAAACATAGTGAGTCCTTAAAAACAGAGCAAAATAATAACCCGCCTAGTATGAAACTGTGATCGTCCATACACAATTTGAATTGCTCTTAAATGCCCGAAATTTCGCGCGTTAAGCACTTTTTGGTATTAGCATTTTCATGGCGTTATTCCATTGAGTAACTACTCATTCCAATTCGTAATTTCATTCGGTCTAAGCCGCCCCCTATAGTCCCTCTATTCCTCGTTGTTAGTGAGTTGTTGCCTGTGGACTATCTGCCCTTATTTGCTGCGATTAAAGAGAAACCGGTGCTGGTTGTTGGCACGGGTGAAATCGCCGATCGCAAAATCGCGTTTCTACAGCGCGCAGGGGCCCAGGTGCAGGTCGTTGCAGAGGCGGATTTCGACGAGTCACAAATCGACAGCGTGGTGCTGGTAATTGCGGCGACCGAAGATCGTGAACTGAACCAGCGGATCTCCGACGCCGCGCAGGCCCGTTACCGCCTGGTGAACGTGGTGGACGACCAGCCTTTATGCTCGTTTATTTTCCCGTCGATCGTTGACCGCTCGCCGCTGCTGGTGGCGATCTCCTCCGGCGGTACCGCACCGGTGCTGGCGCGTGTGCTGCGTGAAAAAATCGAAGCGCTGCTGCCGACCAGCCTCGGGCGCATGGCGGAGAAAGCCAGCTACTGGCGTAGCCACCTGAAAACCCGCCTGACCAGCGTGACGGAACGCCGTCGCTTCTGGGAACGCGTGTTTCGCGGCCGCTTCGCCAGCCTGATGCATGCCGGCAATGAAACGGCTGCGCAAAAAATCCTCGAGGATGAACTGGATAACCCCGGCAGCACGGGCGGGGAGATCATCCTGGTGGGCGCGGGGCCTGGCGATGCCGGGCTCCTGACGCTGCGCGGCCTGCAGGTGCTGCAGGACGCGGACGTCGTGTTCTACGACCATCTGGTCACCGACGGCGTGCGCGAACTGATCCGTCGCGACGCGGAGCAAATCTGCGTGGGCAAACGGGCTGGCGAGCACTCGGTGCCGCAGCACGACACCAACCAGATGCTGGTTGACGCCGCCAAAGCGGGCAAAACCGTGGTGCGCCTGAAGGGGGGCGATCCGTTTATCTTTGGCCGCGGCGGCGAAGAGCTGCAGGCGGCAGCCGAAGCGGGCATACCGTTCCAGGTGGTGCCCGGCATTACGGCGGCCTCTGCGGTGACGGCCTACGCCGGTATTCCTCTGACCCATCGCGATTACGCCCAGAGCGTCACCTTTGTGACCGGCCACTACAAGGCGGACAGCACGCCGTTCGACTGGTCGCATCTCGCCCAGAGCCGCCAGACGCTGGCGATATACATGGGCACGATGAAGGCGGCGGACATCAGCGAACAGCTTATTCAGCACGGTCGCGAGGCGACGACGCCCGTTGCCGTCATTTCTCGCGGCACGCGCGTCGATCAGCACGTTGCGACGGGCACGCTGGAACATCTTGCAACCCTGGCGAAAGACGCCCCTATGCCCGCCCTGATCGTGGTGGGTGAAGTGGTGCAGCTGCACAGCACGCTCGCCTGGTTCCAACACACAACCGATACAGAAGGCTTTGGTTCTTCTGTTGTAAATTTGGCTTAAGGAACGGTTATGGACCAAAAACGTCTTACACACCTGCGGCAGCTCGAAGCGGAAAGTATCCATATCATCCGCGAAGTGGCCGCCGAGTTTTCTAACCCGGTGATGATGTACTCCATCGGTAAAGATTCCAGCGTCATGCTGCATCTGGCGCGTAAAGCGTTTTATCCGGGCACGCTGCCGTTCCCGCTGCTGCACGTGGATACCGGCTGGAAATTCCGCGAAATGTACGAGTTCCGCGATCGTACCGCGAAAGCCTACGGCTGCGAGCTGCTGGTGCACAAAAACCCGGAAGGGGTGGCGATGGGCATTAACCCGTTCGTGCACGGCAGCGCCAAACATACCGATATTATGAAGACCGAAGGGCTGAAGCAGGCGCTGAACAAATATGGTTTTGACGCGGCCTTCGGCGGCGCGCGCCGTGACGAAGAGAAATCCCGCGCCAAAGAGCGTATCTACTCCTTCCGCGACCGCTTCCACCGCTGGGACCCAAAAAACCAGCGCCCGGAGCTGTGGCACAACTACAACGGTCAGATCAACAAGGGCGAAAGCATCCGCGTCTTCCCGCTCTCCAACTGGACCGAGCTGGATATCTGGCAGTACATCTATCTGGAAAACATCGAGATCGTTCCGCTGTATCTGGCCGCCGAGCGCCCGGTGCTGGAGCGCGACGGCATGCTGATGATGATCGACGACGATCGCATCGACCTGCAGCCGGGCGAAGTGATTAAAAAACAGATGGTGCGTTTCCGCACCCTTGGCTGCTGGCCGCTGACCGGCGCGGTGGAATCCAGCGCACAGACGCTGCCGGAGATCATCGAAGAGATGCTGGTGTCGACCACCAGCGAGCGACAGGGCCGCGTGATTGACCGCGACCAGGCAGGCTCCATGGAGCTGAAGAAACGTCAGGGTTATTTCTAAGGAGCCGCCATGAACACCACTATTGCTCAACAAATTGCCAAAGAAGGCGGCGTGGAAGCGTATCTGCACGCGCAACAACACAAAAGCCTGCTGCGTTTTCTGACCTGCGGCAGCGTGGATGACGGGAAAAGTACCCTGATTGGCCGCCTGCTGCACGATACGCGCCAGATTTACGAAGATCAGCTCTCTTCCCTGCATAACGACAGTAAACGTCACGGCACCCAGGGTGAAAAACTCGACCTGGCGCTGCTGGTGGATGGCCTGCAGGCGGAGCGCGAGCAGGGCATCACGATTGACGTGGCCTACCGCTACTTCTCTACCGAGAAGCGCAAATTTATTATTGCCGACACTCCGGGGCACGAACAGTACACCCGCAATATGGCGACCGGCGCGTCGACCTGCGACCTGGCGATCCTGCTGATGGACGCGCGTAAAGGCGTGCTGGATCAGACCCGTCGCCACAGCTTTATCTCGACGCTGCTGGGGATCAAACACCTGGTGGTGGCGGTCAACAAGATGGATCTGGTGAACTTCAGCGAAGAAAAATTCGAGGAGATCCGCCAGAGCTATCTGACCTTTGCTGAACAGCTGCCGGGCAACCTGGATATCCGCTTTGTGCCGCTCTCGGCGCTGGAAGGGGATAACGTCGCGTCCCAAAGCGCGAACATGCCGTGGTACAGCGGCCCGACGCTGCTGGAGGT
Source organism: Enterobacter sp. Taxon_8 (assembly GCF_058354585.1). Classification (NCBI taxonomy): domain Bacteria; kingdom Pseudomonadati; phylum Pseudomonadota; class Gammaproteobacteria; order Enterobacterales; family Enterobacteriaceae; genus Enterobacter; species Enterobacter sp. Taxon_8. The sequence goes on from NZ_CM177989.1 coordinate 910,095, forward strand.
GCTGGAAACGGTTGAAATTCAGCGCGTGGTCGACACCCAGCCGATGCGCTTCCCGGTGCAGTACGTGAACCGTCCAAATCTCGATTTCCGTGGTTTCTCCGGCACCCTAGCGTCAGGCTCTGTACAGGTTGGCCAGCGCGTCAAGGTGCTGCCATCCGGTGTGGAATCGACCATCGCCCGCATCGTCACCTTTGACGGTGACCTGCAGGACGCGGGGGCCGGTGAAGCCGTAACGCTGGTGCTGAAAGACGAAATTGATATCAGCCGGGGCGATCTCCTGGTAGACGCGCAGGAAACGCTGGCGGCGGTACAGGGCGCGTCCGTGGATGTGGTGTGGATGGCCGAACAGCCGCTGACCGCTGGCCAGAGCTATGACATCAAAATTGCCGGCAAGAAAACCCGCGCCCGCGTGGACGGCATTCAGTTCCAGGTGGATATCAACAACCTGACCCAGCGTGACGTCACCGAGCTGCCGCTGAACGGCATTGGTCTGGTCGATCTGACCTTTGACGAACCGCTGGTGCTGGATCCGTATCAGCAGAACCCGGTGACGGGAGGTCTTATCTTTATCGACAGGCTGACCAACGTTACCGTCGGGGCCGGTATGGTACGCGAACCGATTAAACAGGCTGCCGTGGCCTCTGAATTCAGCGCCTTTGAGCTGGAACTGAACGCGCTGGTGCGTAAACACTTCCCGCACTGGGGCGCGCGCGATCTGCTGGGAGGCAAGTAATGGCCGCCCATGATGAGAACGTCGTCTGGCATCCTCATCCGGTCACCGTTGCCCAGCGCGAACAGCTCCACGGTCACCGTGGGGTTGTGCTGTGGTTTACCGGGCTGTCCGGCTCGGGTAAATCGACGGTGGCGGGCGCGCTGGAAGAGGCATTGCATCAGCAGGGCGTAAGCACCTACCTGCTGGATGGCGACAACGTGCGCCATGGCCTGTGCAGCGATTTAGGGTTCAGCGACGACGACCGCAAAGAGAACATCCGCCGGGTCGGGGAAGTCGCCAGCCTGATGGCCGACGCCGGGCTGGTGGTGCTGACCGCGTTTATCTCTCCGCACCGCGCCGAGCGCCAGATGGTGCGCGAACGCGTCGGTCAGGATCGCTTTATCGAGGTGTTTGTGGATACACCGCTGGAGGTCTGCGAAGCGCGCGACCCGAAAGGGCTATACAAAAAAGCGCGTGCCGGAGAATTGCGCAACTTCACCGGAATTGACGCTGTATACGAAGCGCCTGAATCGCCTGAAATTCACCTGGAAGGTCAACAATTGGTAACAAATTTAGTAAGCCAATTATTAGACCTGCTCAGACGGGACGATATTATCAGATCCTGAGACGGTATCGTTCGGGAGCTGTCTTCCCGAACGATGAGTCACGGTCACAGGACTAGCTATGCGCAACAGTGAACATTACATCACCACCACCGGGTCGGAGCCGCTTGCGACCGACGACGAAACGACCTGGTCATTTCCTGGGGCCATCATTGGCTTCGTCTCATGGCTGCTGGCGCTGGGTATTCCGTTTCTCATCTACGGCGGCAACACGCTGTTCTTCTTTCTCTACACCTGGCCTTTCTTTCTGGCGTTGATGCCCGTGGCGGTTGTCGTCGGCATTGCGCTGCACTCGCTGCTCAACGGTAAGCTCCTCTACAGCACTGTGGTCACGATTGTGACGGTGGTTCTGATGTTTGGTCTGTTATTTTTGTGGCTCATGGGCTAACTTCAGCCATAATTCAAACCGTAACCAACTGTGTAACGATATTGTGCAGGACGATTCTGCGGAAAAAATGTGGTACATTTGCCCGCGATGTTGCGGCATCTCTGTTACCCCGGCGTAGTGCTCTGGGGAAGTCTTGGGATGATGATGCCGTTTTTCAGGGGGCAGGATGGGTAAACTAACGCTGCTGTTGCTGGCTTTGCTAATCTGGCTGCAATACTCGCTGTGGTTCGGTAAGAACGGACTGCACGACTATAGCCGGGTAAGCGATGACGTCGCGGCTCAGCAGGCAACAAACGCCAAACTTAAGGCGCGAAACGATCAACTCTTTGCTGAAATTGATGACCTCAATGGCGGGCAAGAGGCGATTGAGGAACGCGCACGCAATGAACTCAGTATGACTAAGCCGGGCGAAACCTTTTATCGTCTGGTTCCGGATGCGTCTAAACGCAATCAGGGCTCAGCACAAAATAATCGATAATCAGGCCCAGGATTACGACATGGCAGTAACTTTTTCGGACGTATGCGCCGTGGTGCCGGCCGCAGGTTTTGGCCGGCGCATGCAGACAGAATGTCCCAAGCAGTACCTCTCTATTGGCGATAAAACGATCCTCGAGCACGCCGTGGCGGCGCTGCTGGCGCACCCGCGGGTGACGCGGGTGATCATCGCTATCAGCCCGGGTGATGCGCGCTTCGCGCAGCTCCCGCTGGCAAATCATCCACAGATTACCGTTGTCGATGGCGGTGCCGAGCGCGCCGATTCCGTGCTGGCAGGCATTCAGGCGGCCGGTAACGCGCCGTGGGTGCTGGTCCATGACGCGGCCCGTCCGTGCCTGCACCAGGACGACCTTGCGCGCCTGCTGTCGCTGAGCGAAACCAGCAAAGTGGGTGGCATTCTGGCCGCCCCCGTGCGCGACACCATGAAGCGCGCCGAGCCGGGCAAACGGGCTATCGCCCACACCGTCGATCGCGTCGATCTATGGCACGCGCTGACGCCGCAATTTTTCCCCCGCGAATTACTCCACGACTGCTTAACGCGCGCGCTTAACGAAGGTGCGACCATTACGGACGAAGCCTCTGCGCTGGAGTACTGCGGTTTCCATCCTGAGCTTGTTGAAGGACGTGCTGATAATATTAAAGTGACGCGTCCGGAAGATTTACAGCTCGCGGAATTTTATCTTACCCGTTCGACCCATCAGGAGAAGGCATAATGCGAATTGGACACGGTTTTGATGTACACGCCTTTGGCGGCGAAGGCCCAATTATCATTGGCGGCGTGCGCATTCCTTATGAAAAAGGGCTGCTGGCGCATTCTGATGGCGACGTGGCGCTGCATGCGCTGACCGACGCGCTGCTGGGCGCGGCCGCACTGGGTGATATCGGCAAGCTGTTCCCGGACACCGACCCGGCGTTTAAAGGGGCGGACAGCCGTGAACTGCTGCGCGAAGCGTGGCGCCGCATCCAGGCGAAAGGCTACACCCTTGGCAACGTCGACGTGACGATTATCGCTCAGGCCCCGAAAATGCTGCCGCACATTCCGCAGATGCGCGTGTTTATTGCGGAAGATCTGGGTTGCCATATGGACGACGTGAACGTCAAAGCGACGACGACCGAGAAGCTGGGCTTCACCGGTCGTGGCGAAGGGATTGCCTGTGAAGCCGTGGCGCTGCTGGTGAAGGCGAGCAAATGACAGACTTCGACAACCTGACATACCTGCACGGTAAACCGCAGGGGAACGGGGTGCTGAAAGCCAGCCCGGAAGATTTCCTCGTGGTCGAGGATCTGGGCTTTGAGCCGGATGGCGAAGGCGAACATATCCTGGTGCGTATTCTGAAAAATGGCTGCAATACCCGCTTTGTGGCCGACGCGCTGGCAAAATTCCTCAAAATTCATGCCCGCGAAGTGAGCTTTGCCGGGCAGAAAGATAAACACGCCGTTACGGAACAGTGGCTCTGCGCGCGCGTTCCCGGCAATGCGATGCCTGATTTAAGCAAATTTGAGCTTGAGGGCTGTAAGGTACTGGAATATGCCCGCCACAAGCGCAAACTGCGTCTGGGGGCGTTGAAAGGCAACGCGTTTACGCTGGTGCTGCGCGAAGTGACTGACCGAGAAGACGTTGAAAAACGCCTGAACGCCATCAGCGACCGCGGCGTACCGAACTACTTTGGCGCGCAGCGCTTTGGCATCGGCGGCAGCAACCTGCAGGGCGCGCTGCGCTGGGCGCAAAGCGATGCACCGGTGCGTGACAGGAATAAACGCAGTTTTTGGTTGTCGGCGGCCCGCAGCGCGTTGTTTAATCAGATTGTGAGCGAAAGGCTGAAAAAACCGGACGCGAATCAAGTTGTTGTTGGCGATGCGCTACAATTAGCGGGACGCGGAAGCTGGTTTGTGGCAACGGCCGAAGAGATGGCTGATGTGCAGTCGCGCGTGGACGCAAAAGCGCTGATGATTACCGCCGCGTTGCCCGGTACGGGCGACTGGGGAACCCAGGGGGAGGCCCTGGCCGCCGAGCAGTCAGCCGTGGCGGATGCGCCAGAATTGCAGTCCTTGCTGGTGCGGGAAAAAGTCGACGCGGCACGCCGCGCGATGCTGCTCTATCCGCAGCAGTTAAGCTGGAACTGGTGGGATGACGTGACCGTCGAGTTACGCTTCTGGCTGCCGGCAGGCAGCTTTGCCACCAGTGTTGTCAGGGAACTTATCAACACCTCGGGTGATTATGCGAATATTGCTGAGTAACGATGACGGGATCCACGCGCCAGGCATTCAGACCCTGGCGAAACACCTCCGCGAATTTGCGGACGTGCAGGTCGTGGCGCCCGATCGTAACCGCAGTGGAGCGTCTAACTCTCTGACGCTGGAGTCGTCGCTTCGCACCTTTACCTTTGATAATGGCGATATTGCCGTGCAGATGGGCACGCCAACCGACTGCGTTTTTCTGGGCGTGAACGCGCTGATGCGGCCGCGTCCGGATATCGTCGTCTCCGGCATCAACGCCGGGCCTAACCTCGGCGATGACGTGATTTACTCCGGCACCGTGGCGGCCGCAATGGAAGGGCGCCATCTGGGGTTCCCGGCGCTGGCGGTCTCGTTAAATGGCCACACGCATTACGACACCGCCGCCGCGGTAACCTGTTCGATCCTGCGGGCGCTTGGTCGTGAGCCGCTGCGTACCGGGCGCATTCTTAATATCAACGTGCCGGATCTTCCTCTTGATGAAATTAAAGGCATCCGCGTCACCCGTTGCGGGAGCCGACATCCTGCCGATCAGGTGATCCCGCAGCAGGATCCTCGCGGCAACACGCTTTACTGGATTGGCCCTCCCGGCGACAAGTGCGATGCGGGTCCGGATACCGACTTTGCCGCCGTGGATGAAGGCTATGTTTCGGTTACTCCGCTGCACGTAGATTTAACCGCGTATAGCGCGCATGATGTGGTGTCGGGCTGGCTGGATCGCGCAGGAGTGAACGCGCAATGGTAAACAAACGTGTACAAACTCTTCTGGAACAACTCCGCGCGCAGGGGATCCGCGACGAGCACGTGCTCGAAGCGCTCGCCCTGGTTCCGCGTGAAAAATTTGTAGACGAGGCGTTTGAACACAAAGCGTGGGAAAACGTGGCGCTGCCCATCGGACAGGGCCAGACGATTTCGCAGCCTTACATGGTGGCTCGCATGACGGAGCTGCTGGAGCTGACGCCCGACTCCCGCGTGCTGGAGATTGGCACCGGGTCGGGGTATCAGACCGCGATCCTGGCGCATCTGGTTCATCATGTATGCTCCGTTGAGCGGATCAAAGGTTTACAGTGGCAGGCGCGTCGTCGCCTGAAACAACTTGATTTACATAATGTTTCGACACGACACGGTGATGGATGGCAGGGTTGGAAGGCGCGCGCCCCGTTTGACGCGATCATCGTGACGGCGGCCCCGCCTGAAATTCCTGCAGCCCTGTTGTCGCAGCTGGATGAGGGGGGCATTCTGGTTCTGCCTGTCGGGGACGAGCAGCAGTTGTTGAAGCGCGTTCGTCGGCGCGGCGGCGAGTTTATTATCGACACCGTGGAAGCCGTGCGCTTTGTGCCTCTGGTGAAGGGGGAGTTGGCCTGAGACTCGGAATTATCCAGGGTTATTAAGGCAAATTCAGCGTATGGTGTGGCGCGAAAGATTCGTGCCATCACGGTAAATTTTAAGTCACTGGTAGTTAACACATTCCTGGGGGATAAATGAGCGCGGGAAGCCCTAAATTCACCATCAGCCGTGTTGCGGCATTATCACTGGTTTCGCTCTGGCTGGCAGGCTGTACAAGTTCAAACAACGCGCCTGCGCCCGTGAGTTCCGTCGGCGGAAACAGCGGCTCCGGTAACACGTCCAGCGGAATGTTAATCACGCCGCCACCTAAAATGGGGACGGCTGCACCGCAGCAAACACCACAAATTCAGCCTGTGCAACATCCTGTTACACAGCCAGTACAGGTTCAGCCAGTTGAACAACCTGTTCAGACCCAAAATGGCCGCATAGTCTATAACCGCCAGTATGGGAACATTCCGAAAGGCAGCTACACCGGTGGCAGCACCTATACCGTGAAACGCGGCGATACGCTGTTCTACATTGCGTGGATCACCGGGAACGATTTCCGTGACCTCGCGCAGCGCAATAACGTCCAGGCCCCATATGGTCTGGAAGTCGGGCAAACGCTCCAGGTGGGCAACGCGACGGGCACGCCGCTTACGCCTGGCAACACCGTTTCAGCGGCCGATGTAACAGCTCAAAATAACAGCGTTAAGCCTGCACAAAAATCCACCACGGTGGTTGCTTCACAACCTGTAATTACGTATTCTGAGGATTCAGGTGATCAGACTGCTAACAAAATGTTGCCGAATAATAAAGGGACTGCGACTGCTGTCACAGCACCGGTTACGGCACCTGTGGTTAGCTCTACTGAACCGACTGCCAGCAGTATGACCTCCAGTTCGCCGATTTCTGCATGGCGCTGGCCGACTGACGGCAAGGTTATCGAGAACTTCTCTTCCTCCGAAGGGGGAAATAAAGGGATCGATATCGCAGGGAGTAAAGGACAGGCTATCATCGCGACCGCAGATGGACGCGTTGTGTATGCCGGTAACGCTCTGCGCGGTTACGGTAATCTTATTATCATCAAACATAACGATGATTACCTGAGTGCCTACGCCCATAACGACACAATGCTGGTCCGGGAACAACAAGAAGTTAAGGCGGGGCAAAAAATCGCTACCATGGGTAGCACCGGAACCAGTTCTACACGCTTGCATTTTGAAATTCGTTACAAGGGGAAATCCGTAAACCCGCTGCAGTACTTGCCGCAGCGATAATTTGACGGGGCATGCCAGCCAGGGTGTCTCGTTCAGGGATCACGGGTAGGAGCCACCTTATGAGTCAGAATACGCTGAAAGTTCATGATTTAAATGAAGACGCGGAATTTGATGAGAACGGAGTAGAGGCTTTTGACGAAAAAGCCTTAGTAGAAGAGGAACCCAGTGATAACGATTTGGCTGAAGAAGAGCTGTTATCGCAGGGTGCCACACAGCGTGTACTGGACGCGACTCAGCTTTACCTTGGGGAGATTGGTTATTCCCCACTGCTAACGGCCGAAGAAGAAGTCTATTTCGCACGTCGTGCTTTGCGTGGTGATGTTGCCTCGCGTCGTCGCATGATTGAAAGTAACCTGCGACTGGTCGTGAAAATTGCCCGCCGTTACGGCAATCGTGGTCTGGCTCTGCTGGATCTGATTGAAGAGGGCAACTTAGGTCTCATCCGCGCAGTTGAGAAGTTTGACCCGGAACGCGGGTTCCGTTTCTCAACCTACGCGACCTGGTGGATTCGTCAGACCATCGAACGGGCTATTATGAACCAGACCCGTACGATCCGCCTGCCGATTCACATCGTCAAAGAGTTGAACGTTTATCTGCGCACCGCGCGCGAGTTGTCCCATAAGCTGGACCACGAGCCAAGCGCAGAAGAGATTGCCGAACAACTCGATAAACCGGTTGATGACGTAAGCCGTATGCTGCGTCTCAACGAGCGCATTACCTCCGTTGACACCCCGCTGGGTGGCGACTCCGAAAAAGCGCTGCTGGACATCCTGGCCGATGAAAAAGATAACGGTCCGGAAGACACCACGCAGGACGATGACATGAAACAGAGCATCGTCAAATGGCTGTTCGAACTGAACGCCAAACAGCGTGAAGTGCTGGCACGTCGTTTCGGTTTACTGGGGTATGAAGCTGCGACACTGGAAGACGTCGGCCGCGAAATTGGCCTGACCCGTGAACGTGTTCGTCAGATTCAGGTTGAAGGTCTGCGCCGCCTGCGTGAAATCCTGCAGGGGCAAGGTCTGAACATCGAAGCGCTGTTCCGCGAATAAGCAACCTTTCGTCAAAAAAGGCCCGTCGTGAGACGGGCCTTTTTCTTTTGCGCTACGGCTTAGCCGTTTCGTGCAGCAGACGCCACACTATCCGATCGCCTTCCTGATTAAGCACCGCAGTTGACCAGCGCACGTTGACGGGCAGGTCCGGCCGGGTTTGCGTCTCCCGGTAGTGAAGCACTGCACCCCGTTCGCCGCTCTGGATCGTGGTTAATTCGTCAATGACGATCTTCAGTCCGGGACGACTTCCACGCTGGTTTTCCAGAAAACTGGCCAGGCCGATATAGTCGATCTGAACACCGCCCGGTGGGAGCATCAGAAAATCGCGACGGAAACGAGCGAGCAGGGCGTCGGGATCGCCTTCACCTTTGCCTAACCAGTCTTCAAGCGCAATGTGGAGGTCGATAATGTCGTGTTCGAAAGGCGTCATGAATTCTCCTGTCGCAGCTGATTTAGCACCTGCGTATTGTTAAGACGAAAAACGTACGGTACAGGCAGCAAGGTCATGCCTGCAGCAAAAATAAACATCCCGTGCCAGGCGGCGAGTGGTGTCAGCCACGCCTGCGCCAGGTTCAGCACCTGCGCAAGCAGAAGGGCACTGGCAAAAAAACTCAGCTGACGATTGAGATTCCACAGCGCGCTGGCATCCGGCATCTCGTCCCGGCGCGTTGTCAGAAACGCGCTGCTCTGAGCCGTACTGCTGCACAGGCTTCCCCCCGCGCCCATCAGGGTAAACGCGACGGCAGGCAACAGCGTTGACGAGCTAACGTCAATCAAAAGCAGAATACCCGCCGCCTGCAACAGGCAGCCGATGACGATCGGCGGTCGGGGGCCGATACGGTTAAAATAACGTCCCGTCGCCGTGATGGCGAGAAACGATGCCACAGACCACGGCAGCATGAGCATTCCCGTTGCGGCTGGGCTCATGTTCGCCTCGTGCTGAAGATAAAACATGGCCGTGACGTTCACCCCAATAAATATGCCGGGGACGCATAAATAGACAAGCATGGAAAAACGCAAAAGCGGGTTCGCAAGCAAGGGCAGGTTTAGCAGTCTGGCCGTGTTCATCGTGGGTTTTTCGTGTTTAAGCCACAGACAGGCCAGAACAAAGGTCACGATAGCCACCGGGAGCGTGGCGAAAAAGATCCATCGCCAGCCCAGCGTCTGCACCAGCACGCCGCCGATAGCCGGGGAGCAGGCCGGGGCAAGCAACGCAACCAGCATCACTACCGAGGAGAGTCGGGCCCGCTCGTGAGGCCTGAACTGTTGCCAGGTCAGCGCCTGTCCAACGGGGATCAGTAAGCCTCCTCCCACGCCCTGAAGCACTCGCCAGGCAATCAGAGTTTCCAGCGTTGCAGACAGGCCCGCTGTAGCTGAGGCTGCGCTGAACAGAAAAAGCGAAAGCAGGATGACGCGCTTTGGCCCGATGCGGCGCGTGAGCACGCTGCTGAACGGGATCGCCATCGTCAGACCGGCAATATACCCGTTACTGACCCAGGCAAGGGCAGAAGGCGTGGTGTTAAAGGCGTGAGCCATCGCCGGAAAGGCGACGCTGGCAATAAACATGTTGATCAAATCAAGAAAAAAGCCCAGCAGATAGACAACGGCAACTTTGCTGCGATACGTCATGGTGGATCCTCCGGTGAGGTGGCGTATCGTATCGGCTCGGGAATCACGGATAAACCTGACAAAGCGCGATATACTGTCAAAAATATTTTGACAGTATAAGGCGTAATAATGGTTAACCTACAGCGGACGCAGATGTTTATCGCAGTGGCCGACACCGGCAGTTTTACGGCGGCCGCCGAGGCGATGGGGCTGACAAAAGCGGTGGTTAGCTTCAATATCCGCCAGCTTGAAGATGAGCTGGGCGTTACGCTGCTGCTGCGCTCCACCCGCCGCCTGACGCTAACCGAGGCGGGCGCGCTTTTTCATCAGCGCAGCGTGGCGCTTCTGAAGGAGGCCGAACGGCTGCAGGATGATGTCCGCGCGAATCATGCGGGACTTACCGGTGAACTGCGGATCACGACCACGCCTGAATATGGCTCCCGGGTCGTGGTGCCGCTGCTGGCCAGGTTTAGCCAGCAGCACACGGATCTTCGCGTCCGACATGTTTCGTCGTCACTGCACGCAGACCTTATCTCGGAGCGCTTTGACGTGGCCATCCGGCTGGGGACGCTTGCCGATTCGCGCAACCACGCCGCACTGATTTCTCACTTTTCTATTCTCCCCGTCGCGACGCCCGAGTGGCTTGTGAGAAACCCGATCGAATCTCTTGCGCAGCTGGCGCAGGCCGGCTGGATTATCCACGAGCGCCTGGCCTCACCGCTCCGCTGGCAGGTGAAAAATGCCAGCGGCGCGCCTGAAACGCTCGAGATAAAAAAAGCGCCGCGCCTGTTTGCCGACAGCGCTCAGGCCCTTATGGCTTTTGCGCTCGCAGGCGGTGGGGTGGCGTTACTGCCGGAATGGCTGGTACGCTGTGCGCTTGATGCGGGAGAACTGGTCCAGGTGTTACCGGAATATACCTTTGCGCGGCAGGGCATCTATGCGGTCTATCCAGATGCCCGGCATGTCTCAGCGAAAGTGCGCACCTTTATCGATTTTATGCGCACCAGCGTGAATTAATCGTGCATCATCTTTTTGATGAGAGCCGAGAACTGTTCTCGCTCGGCCTTGTTAAGACGGCCTAAAAAGGCCTCATCAACCTCATTGCCTACCGGCTTACACTCTGCAAGCAGGGCCTCACCTTCTGGCGTGAGGAAGACAAAGCGACGGCGCTTATCCGCAGGGTCGTGCTCGCGTTTGACCAGCCCACGCGCCTCCATGCGGCTGAGCATTTCCGCCAGGGTCGCTTTGGTGCTGACCGCGACCTCGGTCAATGCCACCTGTTCAATGCCCGGATGCTCGGCAATGGAGCGCATCACCGCATACTGCGGCTTGGTCAGCTCCGGCAATGCATGTTGCCACCGTGCAGTATGCTGTTGAAAAAGCTGACGTAACAGGTGGAACGCCTCTTGTCTTAGTTCCATGAACACTCCGACAGAAAAAATCACCCCCTATGATAGCTGCTAAAGCCCGGGATGATAATGCGGCATTTTTTAGCATTTAGTGTGATCGTATGCGAACGATATTGTCAGAAAAAGAATTCGGGAGTAGTTTACTCATAATGTTCGTACACGAACAAAATGATTGAGGTGATGAATGAGATTGATCGTGGGAATGACGGGGGCGACGGGTGCTCCGCTGGGAGTGGCGCTGCTGCAGGCGCTGCGGGAAATGCCGGAAGTAGAGACGCATCTGGTGATGTCGAAGTGGGCAAAAACCACCATTGAACTGGAAACCCCTTACACCGCCCAGGACGTTGCTGCGCTGGCTGACGTTGTCCATAGCCCGGCTGACCAGGCCGCCACCATCTCCTCCGGTTCGTTTCGTACCGACGGCATGATCGTCATTCCCTGCAGCATGAAAACGCTGGCCGGGATCCGCGCGGGCTATGCCGAAGGGCTGGTGGGCCGTGCGGCGGATGTGGTGCTGAAAGAGGGGCGTAAGCTGGTGCTGGTGCCCCGTGAAACGCCGCTCAGCACCATTCATCTGGAGAATATGCTTGCGCTCTCCCGCATGGGCGTGGCGATGGTGCCGCCTATGCCTGCGTATTACAACCATCCGCAAACCGCCGATGACATCACCCAGCATATTGTGACCCGCGTGCTTGACCAGTTTGGCCTGGAGCATAAAAAGGCGCGCCGCTGGAACGGGTTGCGGGAGGCGAAACATTTTTCACAGGAGAATAAAGATGGCATTTGATGATTTGAGAAGCTTCCTGCAGGCGCTCGATGAGCAAGGGCAACTGCTGAAAATTGAGGAAGAGGTTAACGCCGAGCCCGATCTGGCGGCGGCAGCCAACGCGACCGGCCGCATCGGTGACGGCGCCCCCGCGCTGTGGTTCGACAATATTCGCGGGTTTACCGATGCCCGCGTGGTGATGAACACCATCGGCTCCTGGCAGAACCATGCCATTTCGATGGGGCTGCCGGCGAACACGCCGGTGAAAAAGCAGATCGACGAGTTTATCCGTCGCTGGGATAAATTTCCTATTGCGCCAGAGCGCCGCCCCAACCCGGCCTGGGCGCAGAATACGGTGGACGGTGAAGACATTAACCTGTTCGATATTCTACCTCTGTTCCGTCTGAACGACGGCGACGGGGGTTTTTATCTCGATAAAGCGTGCGTCGTCTCGCGCGATCCGCTTGACCCGGATAACTTCGGCAAGCAGAACGTTGGCATCTACCGCATGGAAGTGAAGGGCAAGCGCAAGCTCGGCCTGCAGCCGGTACCGATGCACGATATTGCTCTGCATCTGCACAAAGCCGAAGAGCGCGGCGAAGACCTGCCGATTGCCATTACCCTCGGTAACGATCCGATCATTACGCTGATGGGCGCGACGCCGCTGAAATACGATCAGTCAGAGTATGAAATGGCCGGCGCGCTGCGTGAAAGCCCATATCCGATTGCCACCGCGCCGCTGACCGGCTTCGACGTGCCGTGGGGTTCTGAAGTGATCCTGGAAGGGGTGATTGAAGGCCGTAAGCGCGAAATTGAAGGGCCGTTCGGCGAGTTTACTGGGCACTACTCCGGTGGTCGTAACATGACGGTTGTGCGTATCGACAAAGTTTCTTACCGCACCAAACCGATTTTCGAATCCCTTTATCTCGGTATGCCGTGGACCGAGATTGATTATCTGATGGGGCCAGCCACCTGCGTGCCGCTCTACCAGCAGCTGAAAGCGGAATTCCCGGAAGTGCAGGCGGTGAATGCGATGTATACCCACGGTCTGCTGGCGATTATCTCCACCAAAAAACGCTACGGCGGTTTTGCCCGCGCGGTCGGCTTGCGCGCCATGACCACGCCGCACGGCCTGGGCTACGTGAAGATGGTGATCATGGTGGATGAGGATGTCGACCCGTTCAACCTCCCGCAGGTGATGTGGGCGCTGTCATCGAAGGTCAACCCGGCAGGCGATCTGGTGCAGTTGCCGAACATGTCGGTGCTGGAACTCGATCCTGGATCCAGTCCGGCGGGCATTACCGACAAACTGATTATCGATGCGACCACGCCTGTCGCACCGGACACCCGTGGCCACTATAGCCAGCCGGTACAGGATCTGCCTGAAACCAAAGCCTGGGCTGAAAAACTGACCGCGATGCTGGCTTCACGTCAATAAGGAGGAAAAGATGATTTGTCCACGTTGTGCCGATGAGCATATTGAAGTGATGGCGACGTCGCCGGTGAAAGGGGTCTGGACCGTTTACCAGTGCCAGCATTGTCTGTATACCTGGCGAGATACCGAACCGTTGCGTCGTACCAGCCGCGAGCATTACCCTGAAGCGTTCCGCATGACGCAGAAGGATATTGACGAGGCGCCGCAGGTGCCAACGATCCCGCCGCTGCTGTAAAGACAGCCCGGTGGCGCTGCGCCACCGGGCAAAGACCGCAGAAAACTAAACCAGACTCTTCAGGCGATAAATCCACTCCAGCGCCTGACGCGGCGTCAGTGAATCCGGATCGAGGTTTTCCAGCGCTTCCACAGCAGGCGATGTCTCTTCCGCCGGTACCAGCAGCGACATCTGCGTACCATCAATCTGCGTCGCCGCCGCATTCGGTGACAGGCTTTCCAGCTCACGCAGTTTCTGACGCGCGCGCTTGATCACCTCTTTCGGTACACCGGCCAGCGCCGCAACGGCCAGACCATAGCTCTTGCTTGCCGCGCCATCCTGCACCGTGTGCATAAAGGCGATGGTGTCGCCGTGCTCCAGCGCATCAAGGTGGACGTTAGCCACGCCTTCCATTTTCTCCGGCAGCTGCGTCAGCTCGAAGTAGTGGGTGGCGAACAGCGTCATGGCCTTGATTTTATTCGCGAGGCTTTCCGCACAGGCCCAGGCCAGCGACAGACCATCGTAGGTTGACGTTCCGCGTCCGACTTCGTCCATCAGCACCAGGCTGTGCTCCGTCGCGTTATGCAGAATGTTTGCCGTTTCAGTCATTTCGACCATGAAGGTTGAGCGACCGCTCGCCAGATCGTCCGCAGCTCCAACACGGGTAAAGATACGGTCGATGGGGCCGATCTCCACGTTTTGCGCCGGAACGTAGCTGCCGATGTAGGCAAGCAGGGCAATCAGCGCCGTCTGACGCATATAAGTACTCTTACCGCCCATGTTCGGACCGGTAATGATCAGCATTCTTCGCTGCGGCGACAGGCTCAGCGGGTTGGCGATGAACGGTTCGTTCAGCACCCGCTCCACCACCGGGTGACGGCCTTCAGTGATGCGAATGCCGGGCTTGTCGGTAAAGGTCGGGCAGGTGTAGTTCAGCGTTTCCGCGCGCTCTGCCAGATTCACCAGCACGTCCAGTTCCGCCAGCGCGCTGGCGCTCAGCTGCAGGTCGGCCAGGTGCGGCATCAGCATATCAAACAGCTCTTCATACAGCTGTTTTTCCAGCGCCAGGGCTTTCCCTTTCGAGGTGAGGACTTTGTCCTCGTACTCTTTCAGCTCGGGAATGATGTAGCGTTCAGCGTTTTTCAACGTCTGGCGGCGCACGTAGTGAATCGGTGCCAGGTGGCTCTGCCCGCGGCTGATTTGAATGTAGTAACCGTGAACCGCGTTATAACCCACCTTCAGGGTGTCCAGCCCAAGACGCTCGCGCTCGCGGATCTCCAGCTTATCGAGGTAGTCCGTCGCGCCGTCGGCCAGCGCGCGCCATTCGTCCAGCTCCTCGTTGTAGCCCGGAGCAATCACGCCGCCATCACGCACCAGAACCGGAGGCGCATCGATAATGGCGCGCTCCAGCAGCTCGCGGAGTTCGGTAAATTCGCCTATGGTTTCGCGGAGTTTCTGTACCGGCGCGCTGTCAACGTCGCTCAGCTGCGCACGAAGTTCCGGCAGCTGCTGGAAAGCATGACGCATCCGCGCAAGATCGCGCGGTCGCGCCGTGCGCAGCGCCAGACGGGCCAGGATACGTTCCAGATCTCCCACCTGGCGCAGGACAGGCTGCAGCTCGGTATAGCGATCCTGCAGCGCGGCAATCGTCTGCTGACGACAAACCAGCGTAGCGGTATCGCGAATCGGCATATGCAGCCAGCGTTTCAGCATACGGCTGCCCATTGGCGTTACCGTATTGTCGAGGACCGACGCCAGCGTATTTTCTACGCCGCCCGCGAGGTTCTGCGTGATCTCCAGGTTACGGCGAGTGGCGGCATCCATGATGATGCTGTCCTGCTGGCGCTCCATGGTGATAGAGCGGATATGCGGCAGGGCGGTGCGCTGGGTATCTTTTACGTACTGCAGGAGGCAACCTGCCGCACACAGCCCGCGCGGGGCATTTTCAACGCCAAAGCCAATCAGATCGCGGGTGCCAAACTGCAGATTCAGCTGCTGGCGCGCGGTACCAATTTCGAATTCCCACAGCGGACGGCGGCGCAACCCGCGACGACCTTCAATCAGCGCCATTTCGGCGAAATCTTCGGCGTAGAGCAATTCTGCCGGGTTGGTGCGCTGCAGTTCGGCAGCCATCGTTTCACGATCGGCCGGTTCACTCAGACGAAAACGTCCGGAACTAATATCCAGCGTCGCGTAGCCAAAGCCTTTACCGTCCTGCCACAGCGCGGCCAGCAGGTTGTCCTGGCGTTCCTGAAGCAGGGCTTCATCACTGATGGTGCCGGGCGTGACGATGCGCACGACCTTGCGTTCCACCGGACCTTTTGAGGTCGCGGGGTCGCCGATCTGTTCGCAGATGGCGACAGACTCACCCTGATTCACCAGTTTCGCCAGGTAGTTTTCTACCGCGTGGTGCGGAATACCGGCCATTGGGATGGGTTCACCAGCCGATGCGCCCCGTTTGGTCAGCGAGATGTCGAGCAGCTGCGATGCGCGCTTAGCATCGTCATAAAACAGCTCGTAAAAATCGCCCATACGATAGAACAGCAGGATTTCCGGATGCTGTGCCTTCAGCTTCAGATACTGCTGCATCATCGGCGTATGTGCGTCGAAATTGTCGAGTGTGCTCATGGAGTTATGATGTCCATTTCTTTGAATATAAACCGTTTTGAGCGGCTCAGAGGCCGTTTGTTCCTTCTATTGTCGCATGAAAAAAAGGTACGGCGCAGAAAAATGTCGTCGCTTTACGAGGCATCTTCCGACATTAACTCAATGACTATTTTTCCATGCTCTACGCCCACTCGAACCCTGGAGTGGGTGGTAAACCCAGCCTGTTCAAGCCAGTCTCCTTTTAAGCTCAGCGCCGCATGCACGCTGTAACGCTTCGGTATCTTGGTATTGCGGTCTTCATGGCGCTTTCTGAAATATCCCACTGTTAAATGGCGATAGGGTTTGTTGATAGCGAGTTCTTGCATAGGGTCTCCTGACAACACGGATAAAAGTCATCACTAATTACTGTATAAAATACCAGTGATTGCCGGGCGGTGCAGGAATAAAACTGGAATCAGGCTTCAGAAAACCGCATGCAACAACTGAAATCCCGCATTGAAAGGTGTATTATTTTTGCACTTTATTGTTTGGTAAGTCGCTATGTCCGGTAAACGAATATCTCGCGAAAAAGAGACCATCGCGAAAATGATCGCGCTGTATCAGAAGCAGTGTCCTCAGGCCTCTGTGGAAGACGGGCACTACCAGGCGCTGAATGCCTATGCCGATAAGCGCCTGGATAAGTGCGCTTTTGGTGAGGAAAAGCCTGCCTGTAAGCAGTGTCCGGTCCACTGCTATCAGCCTGCAAAACGCGAAGAGATGAAGCAGATTATGCGCTGGGCAGGCCCGCGTATGTTATGGCGTCACCCCATTCTGACCGTCCGCCATCTGATTGATGACCGTCGTCCCGTGCCGGAGCTGCCGGAAAAGTATCGTCCGAAAAAGTGACCGGTTCAGCTTTTGAGCGGGCGGCAAATAACGTTCAGGGCCAGCGCGCTACAGAGTGGGAAAAGGGCCAGCAGCAGCCAGGGATACATCGCCTGCGTTGAGGGTACCAGCGCGCGATCCAGCAGGCTACCAAACAACAAGTTTCCTGCCAGTACCGCAATGCCGCCAGCGGTGGCGAGTGCGCCATAGTGCGCCCCCAGCGTGGACTCCTCGGCAAACCTCGGGATCAGATCCTTTGCCGAGGGTACCAGCAGCATCTGCCCCAGCGTCAGCAGCGTCACGAAACAGACTGACGGCAGCAGGCGCAGCCAGCCCTCTGGCGGTGCCGTCGACGCAAATATTGCCACGCTCGCAAAGGCGGCGGAGAGCAGCAAAAAGCCCACCGGCAGGATCCTCACCGCACCCACGCGTCGGGCGAAACGCGCCAGCGGCAGCTGTAAGGTGATGATCAGAACGGAGGCCAGCATAAAGAGTGGGCCGAGATCTTTCTCGTTACCGCCAGAGCGCTGGATCTCTACCGGCAGCGCCAGATAGAGCTGGTTATAGCTTAAAAGCCACGAGCTGTAGGCAATAATAAAGGCGACAAAGCGGGGCTGGCGGAACGTCGTCCACCAGGGAACGAGCTTTAGCGTCTGCGCGGCGTGGCGTGACGCGGGCAGGCAAAAGTAGAGAACCACCAGCGCAACGAGAAAGACCCCCGCCCCCGCTAGCGCCACCTGACGAAAACCCAGGCCGGTTAGCAGGGCGCCGGCGACCGGGCCCAGTACGGCACCGAGTTCCCCGCAAACCGCAAAGAGCGCGAACCACTCCGCCCGGCTTCGTTTACCTTTCGCCTCGCTGTGCGTGCCCGCTTTCGCCAGCAATGCTTCAATAGACGGAGAAAACAGCGCGCCGCCCACGCCTGTCAGACACGCGCCCAGAATAATCGGCCACAGCGATTCCCCGAAGGCCAGCAGCAGATAACCTGAAACACGGACAATACAGCCGCTCAGGATAACGATTTTCGCGCCAAACCGGTCCGAGAGGGCACCACCGACGATAAACATCCCCTGTTGCGAGAACGTGCGCAGGCCCAGGATCAGCCCGATCAGCCCGCCGGAGAGCAGCATGTCGTCGCGCAGGAATATCGCCAGGAAGGGAACAACGGCGTAAAAGCCAATGTTAAAAACAAACTGGCTACCCAGTAAAACGGGCGGCCAGAGCATGGTGGCAGGGCGAAGGGGCATCGTTGGTCACTCGCCCCTAAACGATAAAATGAATGTGCTTTTTGCCATGGAACGGTGAGATCTCGATTTTGGTTTTGACCCGGAAGACGTCCCAGAGCAATGACTCGGATAAGATATCCTGCGGTGTCCCCGTCGCCACAATTTGCCCTTTCTGCATGACTATCAGCGAGTCGCAGAACATCGAGGCGTGGTTGAGATCGTGTATAGCGACAATGCTGGTGACCGGTAATTCGCTGATCAACTGCATCAGCTGCATCTGATGATGAATGTCCAGGTGGTTGGTCGGTTCATCCAGCAGGATTTCCGTCGGGGTCTGGGCCAGCGCGCGGGCAATGTGGACGCGCTGGCGCTCGCCGCCGGAGAGGCTCAGCCAGCCCTGGTCGCTTTTATCCAGCATATCCACGCGCTGCAGAGCGGCGGTGACGGTCTCGTCATCGTGCGTGCTCCAGTTGGAAAAGGCGGAGTGGTGCGGAATCCGCCCGAGTTTCACCACGTCGCGCACGCGCATGTTGGCGTCCGTCATACCGTGCTGCTCGACGAAGGCCACCCGTCGCGCCAGCTGCTTTTTGGCGATGCTGCAGATGTCCTGACCGTCCAGGGTAACGCGGCCAGCATCCGGGCGACGCAGACCCGCGAGGATACGTAAAAGAGACGATTTACCGCAGCCGTTAGGGCCAAGCAGCCCTACCGTTTCGCCCCGTGACACCTTCAGCGAGACGTCATTAACGATGACTTTTTTGCCGACCTTCCAGGTAATATTTTCCGCGCAGATGCTCATCACTTATTCCTTGAACGGTAGATAATCACGGCAAAGAAGGGGACGCCAACCAGCGCGGTGACCACGCCGACGGGCAGGCTTTGCGGCGCAATCAGCATGCGTGAGGCAATGTCTGCCAGCACCATCAGGATCGCGCCTGCCAGCGCGCTGGCAATCAGCAGCGTGCGGTGCAGCGGCCCGAACAGGAAGCGCATGACGTGCGGCACCACCAGCCCGACAAAGCCGATTGACCCCGCCATGCTGACGATGGTCGCGGTGATAAGTGCGGTAGTGGTAAAGAGCGCCAGGCGCACCCAGGGAACAGCAATGCCAAGCGACGCCGCGGCGTCGTCACCGAACGTAAAGGCATCCAGCGCACGGGAATAATAGAGGCAAATGGCTAATCCAATCAGCACCACGACCAGTGCCAGCTGGAATTCGGGCCAGCGTACGCCGCTGAAGCTGCCCAGCAGCCAGAACATCACGTCGCGCGCCTGCTGGGCGCTGGCGGAGGTGCTGATGGTATAGGCGGTAATGGCATTGAAAAGCTGCGAGGCGGCAACGCCTGCCAGAATAGTACGTTCATTCCCGCCGCGCGCGCCGTTCGTCAGAAATGCGACAAACGCAAACGCGGCGAACGCCCCGGCAAAGGCCCCGGCAGAGAGCGACACCGCACCGGTGCCGATCCCCAATACGACAACAGAAACCGCCCCGGTCGACGCGCCCGCGGACACGCCGAGCACGTAGGGTTCCGCCAGCGCGTTCTTCAGCAGGCTCTGCAATACGGCACCACAGATGGCCAGCCCCGCGCCGCAGCAGGCCGCAACCAGCGCGCGGCTCAGGCGAAAGTCCCAGATCACGCTCTCATAGATACGAGTGAGCGGAATATCGGTGAGCCCCATTTTATTGCTGATAGCGTAAAACACGTTATCCAGCGGGATGGACAGTTCGCCGACGCTGACGCTCAGCGCGATAACCAGAAATAGCAGGACGAAGGCGAGCAAACACGAGGTCGTCAGAACCAGGCTCTGCCGGGCCTGAAGAACGGCGGTGGTCATCAGTTCAGCCCCAGCTTTCTGAGCTGTTCGCCGACCTGCTCAGCCCCGTAAATCGTGCGAATCGTCGGGTTCATGGCCTGACCGTCCATCACCACGATATGACCTTTTTTCACCGCGTCCAGCTGGCTGACGGCCGGATCGCTTTTCAGGAATTTGATTTTCTCTTCCGCGTTATCCAGCGCCCAGCGGTTGCGGTCGAGGCTGGACACCACAATGACATCCGGATTGGCGGCAATAATGCTTTCCCAACCCACGGTTGGCCATTCGGTCTCGGAGGTGATGGCGTTATGCCCGCCCATCAGGCTCGCAATAAACCCGGAGGGGCTATTTTTACCGCCGACGTAGGCGTCCGCAGAGGGGGAGGAGCTGGAGAACCAGAAGACAAACGAGAGGTCTTTTTTGCTCTTGCCGAATTCCTTACGCAGGTCGGCCTCTCGTTTTTTGAAATCGGCAATCACGGCCTGACCGCGGTCTTCAACGTTAAAGATTTTGGCGAAGTCCTCAATCTCCTGATAGAGATACGTCATATCCCACAGCTTCTGGCGGCTGCCGTACATATCGCCGGTGGCTTTTTTGGTCGCGCACATGCCCGGCGACACGTAGCTGTTCACGCCCAGGGTCATCAGATCGTCGCGTTTTGCGACCTTGCTTTCCGGCCCCAGCAGCAGTGGCGTCTGGGCGGGGACAAAGTCGGGATTTTGCGCAAGCACGGATTCAAGGGTAGGGATTTCGACCGTCAGGGTTTTGATTTTTGCGTTCTGTTCAGCGAGCTGCGGCAACACTTTCGTCGGCCAGAAGGCGCTGGCCTTTACCTTATCTTCCAGCCCCAGCAGGAGCAGAATTTCGACGGTATTCTGACCCAGAGCCACGACGCGTTCCGGCGCTTTGGTGAATGTCTCTTTATAGCCACAGTTTTCAATCGTCAGAGGATATGTGGTTGCCAGAGCAGAACTGACCGACGCAACCGCCAGGCCTAACGCGCAGATGACCTTCTTCATGAAACGATACCCTTCATTAAAATTATTTTTGATGCAAATGAAACTCATTATTAAGGCGGAATTTTATACAGAGGAAACGATTTTGTGTCAATGAGGGACAATCGCGCAGGGTAACAAAAGGCGGTGTCAGAAAAACACCGCCGGAATAAGGCCTTAAATGAGGCTCTCTTTATCAATACCGAGACGCTTCATGCGCGACAGCAGGGTGGTGCGTTTTAACCCCAGGCGCTGGGCGGCACCTTTCGGCCCGGCGACCACGCCGTTGGTCTCTTTGAGTACGCGCATAATGAGCTGATATTCATCTTCTCCCTCTTTCGCCGTCTCGGCGGCGGGCACGCTCACGTCAGGCAGCGTCACTTCAGGCAGGGAGAGCTGCAGGACATTTCCGCGCGTCAGCAGCACCGCGCGTTCAATGACGTTTTCCAACTCGCGCACGTTGCCGGGCCATTCCATGGATGAAAGGGTACGCAACGTCTCGGCAGGAATGCTGTCGATGTTTCGCCCCATCCGGCGCGCGATCTTCGCGGTAAAGGCTTTGACCAGCAGGGGGATATCTTCCGGGCGCTCGCGCAGCGGCGGCAGGAAGATCGGGAAGACGTTCAGGCGATAGTAGAGATCGCTGCGGAACTCTCGGTCGGCGACCATTTTTTTCAGGTCGCGGTTGGTGGCGGCAATCAGCCGCACGTCGGTCTGGATAAGCTTGTTGCTGCCCAAGCGCTCAAACTCCTGCTCCTGCAGGACGCGCAGCAGTTTCGGCTGTAGCTCCAGCGGCATATCGCCCACTTCGTCAAGGAACAGCGAGCTTTTGTCTGCCAGCTCAAAACGGCCCAGCCGCTGGCTGCTGGCCCCGGTGAAGGCACCCCGTTCGTGGCCGAACAGATCGCTTTCCAGCAGCCCTGCGGGCATCGCGGCGCAGTTCATCTTCACCATCCGACGGCTGTTGCGGTTGCTCAGGTTGTGGATGGCGCGGGCAATCAGCTCTTTACCCGTACCGGTTTCGCCCAGGATCAGCACCGTGCTGTCGCTCTGCGCCACCATCTCAACCTGCTTGAGCACGCTGTACATGGCGTCGCTGCGCCCGATGATTTCACCAAACTCGCTGTCCACGTTGTTGAGCTGTTCGGTCAGGGCCAGGTTTTCATCCACCAGCCGCTCCTTCAGACGGTGGATCTCCTGATAGGCAAGCGCGTTATCGAGCGCGATGGAGATACGCTCGGCGATCTGACGCAGCAGCTTCAGGTTGGCGGTGGTGAACACGCCTTCCTCGCACTGTGCCAGCTTCAGCACGCCCAGCATGGTGTTGCCGGACATCAGGGGCAGCAGGCACAGGGTCTGGATTTTGTTGCCCCAGGTGTTGAACAGCATCCGCTCGTACGGCGCGACCGGATCCTGCTCGTTGAGGTTGATCAGGAGGATCTCTTTGCTTTTGAAGACCCGTTCAGAAAGAGTGCCCGCTTCATCCACTTCGCTCTGCTCGTGCGCCGGGTTGGCTTCATCAAGATAATGCGTGGAGTAGATGTTCAGCTTGCCCTTGCGATGCCCGCGAAGCGCAATGCTGATGGCATCGATTTTGAAATAGTGGTGGATCTCTTTCGAGACTTCGCTGACCAGCTCATCCATGTCCAGGCGGGAGAGTACGGCGTTGGTGATGGCGACCAGAATGCGGAAGTTGTCGCGTTCGCGGCTGAGCAGGTCGTAATCCACGTTATTCGTCACTCGGCTTTGGATCTGCTCCGCGACGACGGCCACTATCTGGGTAAAGGTGTGCAGGCGCTCGTATTCCGCCTCGCTCCAGGGCTGGTCGGTCGTGCGGATAAACTCGCATCCGCCAAAAATCTGGCCCTCTGCAGCCAGCGGCAGCATGCAGTAATGCCCGAACGGCTGATAGAGGTTGCTCTCCGCGAGCCGCGGCCACGCCTGTTGAAATTCCGCAAAGTTGCAGTGCAGCACTTCAGGTCTGGAGAGAATGCGGCGCACCGGGCCATGCGCGAGATACGTTTCGTCTTCGTATTCAAACGTTTTGCCATTATCACGCGTTGAGAAGTAGCTCGCGCGCTGCGTTCCGCTATGCCAGAGCACAATCGCGGCGCTGTCCGCCAGCGCCGATTGCCTGACCAGCCGCGTCAGGGCATCGCTCAGCGCGCCGAGATCGGGTTGCTGTAAAAGTGTGCGCGTAATGTCAAACAGACCCTGCTGTCCAAGATCGCTCATCGGTGTATACGGCATAGTGCTTTCCAGTAGAAACGAGCAAAAAAAATCCATGCTGGCCGCTTGTGGCGCGGTCTAGCAAATACGGGGTAAGGGTTCAGCGTGCGGCAGATCCAGCGTGCGCTTCACGCCATAAAGTCCGGTCAGGCGCACCCCTTTGCGCTCAACCACTTCACCAATCATCGCCGCCTCTTTTCCTGACGGATGAGCCTGCAGCTGTTCAAGAACAGCTTGTGCCGCGGCTCGTTCAACGCCAATCACCAGCTTGCCTTCGTTTGCAAAGTTGAGCGGGTCCAGACCCAGCAGTTCGCAAAGCCCGCGAACGGCGGGCTTAACGGGCAGGCTGCGCTCGGTGAGTTCAATCCCGTACCCGCAGCTTGCCGCAAACTCGTGAACCACGGCGTTGACACCGCCTCGCGTGGCATCCCGCAGGGCCTTCACGCCGGGAATACCGCGCAGCGTCTGAATCAGCGGGGTGAGTACCGCGCAGTCGCTGCGCAGTTCGCCGTCCAGCCCCAGGCCTTCGCGCAGGTTCAGGATGGTCGCCCCGTGGCAGCCCAGCGTGCCGGTCACGATCAGCACGTCGCCCACGCTGAGGCGCTGCGCGCCCCAGTGAATATCGGGGGGGATCGCGCCCATTCCGGCGGTGTTGATAAACAGCTTGTCGGCCGCGCCGCGCTGCACCACTTTGGTGTCGCCGGTGACGATAGCTATCCCCGCCTCGCGCGCGGTCTGCGCCATGCTGTTGACCACGGCCGCGAGCGTCTCCATCGGTAATCCCTCTTCAAGGATAAACCCGCAGGAGAGGTAGCGCGGAATGGCGCCGCTGACGGCCACGTCGTTCGCCGTGCCGCAGACGGCGAGCTTGCCGATATCGCCGCCCGGGAAGAACAGCGGGTCAATCACGTAGCTGTCGGTCGAGAAGGCCAGCCGGTCGCCCTGCGCGGTGAGGGTGGCGAGGTCAATACGCGCCTGGTCTTCCTGTTCGGCGAGCCAGGGGTTGTTAAAGGCCTCCATAAACAGCCGGTTAATCAGCTGCTGCATCGCCTGTCCGCCGCTGCCGTGCGCCATTTCAACCGTATTCATGCTTCACTCTCCTGGTTGCGATACTGATACCACGCGGCACACGCCCCTTCGGAGGAGACCATCAGCGCGCCAAAGGCGGTTTGCGGGTTACAGGTATTGCCAAATAACGGACACTGATGCGGTTTGCATTTGCCGGTGAGCACCTCGCCGCAGCGGGCACGGGGATCGTCGCAAACCTGCTGCGGCTGCGGGCGGAAATGCGCTTCGGCGTCGAACGCGCGATAGGCTGGCGTCAGGCGCACGCCGGATTCAGCAATCAGCCCCAGGCCGCGCCATTCGCTGTCGCCCTCAACGCTAAACACGTCGGCTATCGCCTGCTGCGCTCGTTCATTTCCCGCATCCGGCACCACGCGGCGGTACTGATTTTCCACGGTACTCAGGGACGCTATTTTCTGCTCAACCAGCATGGTGACACCTTGCAGTAGATCAAGTGGTTCGAAACCAGCGACCACTAACGGACGATTGTACTGTTCAGCGATAAAACCGTAGGCGTCTGTGCCAATCACCATGCTGACGTGGCCCGGTGCCAGAAAGGCGTCAATGCCGTTGCCTGGCTCTTCCAGCAGGCTGCGCAGGGTGGGGATGAGCGTAATGTGTTGGCAGAAGAAGAAAAAGTTATCGACGCCGCGCGCTTTCGCCTGCTGCAGCGTGATGGCGGTGGCGGGCATGGTGGTTTCAAACCCCAGGCCAAAAAACACCACCTTGCGCGCGGGGTTATCCGCTGCCAGCGTCAGGGCATCCATCGGCGAATAGACGATCCGGATGTCTGCGCCGCGCGCTTTCGCCTGCAGGAGCGAACCATTTTTCCCCGGCACGCGCATCGCGTCGCCAAAGGTGCAGAAAATGACGTCGGGCTGGCTGGCAATTTCAATACAGCTGTCGATGCGCCCCATCGGCAGCACGCAGACCGGACAGCCGGGGCCGTGGATAAACTCAATGTTTTCCGGCAACAGCTGGCCGAGGCCAAATTTGAAGATGGCGTGCGTGTGCCCGCCGCACACCTCCATGATCCGCAGCGGCCTTTCTTTCGTGTAGTCCAGCCGCGCTGCGCGCGTTTTCAGGTGGCCGATAAGCTGCAGCACCTGCTCCGGCGCGCGGTATTCATCAACGTAACGCATGATTATCGCTCCTCGCCGTACAGCAGCGCGCCCACGTCAGGCTCCACGTCGAACATATTTTGCAGGGCGTCGAGCGTGTCGCGGGCTTCCGCTTCGTTAATCACGCTCATGGCAAACCCCACGTGGACCAGCACCCACTGGCCGAGACGCGAGGCGCCGCTCTCATCGGTGCTGCCCACCAGCGTCAGGTCGACGTCGCGCAGGATGCCGCAGACCTCGACTTTGGCCTGATTACCGTCGATGGCGTGAATTTGTCCCGGTACGCCTATGCACATCGTTCGCTCTCCAGCCAGTCTAGCCAGCCGTCCATGCCGTCGCCGCGCGTGGCGGAGACCAGCAGGATCTCAATCTCCGGGTTCACCTCGCGGGCATACGCCACGCACTTATCCACGTCGAAATTCAGGTACGGCAGCAGGTCGACTTTGTTCAGCAGCATGATGGACGCGGCGGCAAACATGTGCGGGTACTTCAGCGGCTTGTCTTCGCCTTCGGTCACTGAAAGCACCGCCACCTTGTGTCGTTCGCCGAGGTCGAAGCTCGCCGGGCAGACGAGGTTGCCGACGTTTTCAATAAACAGGATGCCGTTATCCACCAGCGGCAGGCGCGGGGCGGCGTCGGCAATCATCTGCGCATCGAGGTGGCAGCCTTTACCGGTGTTGACCTGAATCGCCGGGGTGCCGGTTTCGCGAATGCGCGCCGCGTCGTTAACGGTTTGCTGGTCGCCTTCGATCACCGCGCAGGAGACAAGCCCGTTCAGGCGCTTGAGCGTTTCGGTCAGTAGCGTGGTTTTGCCGGATCCGGGGCTGGAGACAAGGTTCAGCGCCAGCTGTTTGCGGGTGGCAAAGCGGGCGCGGTTGCGGGTGGCGATCTGGTTATTCTTGTCCAGCACGTTGATTTCCACCTCCAGCATCTGGCGCTGGCTCATGCCCGGCGCGTGGGTGCCCGCTTCGCCGTGGCCGTAATGCAGGTCGCCCGCATCGGAGCGTTGCGGCGCAAAGGTAATGCCGGTCAGGGCTGCCGCAGAGCGCGGGGCGGGGGAAAAGGGCGCGGAGCGAAACGCGGAGTGGGGGCGGTGTTCATCCCCTTCTATATACAGGTTGCCTTCGGCGCAACCGCAGGTACTACACATACTTTACTCCTTCTCGATTTCGAGGCGTTGGATCTGCATGCCGTCATCCGCCACGATGCGCAGACCGGTGCTCTGACACTGCGGGCAGCGCTGTACCTTTGATGACACCAGGGTGACGTACTGCTGGCACTGCTCGCACCAGCACTCCGCCTGCTGTTCTTCAATATGCAGTTCGCAGCCTTCCGCCAGCGTGCCGCGGCAGACCAGCTCAAAACAGAAGGTCAGGGCGCTGGTCTCGACGCAGGAAAACGCTCCGACCTTCAGCCAGACGCCGGTGACGCGCTTCGCGTGGTTTTGCACTGCCTGCTGTTCGATAAGTTCCAGAGCCCGCTGGCAGAGGGTGATTTCGTGCATGACGCCTCCTCAATGAATTGCCCTGGTAATGCAATAACAGTGCCAGCTTGATTTTTGTTAAGGCGTGACGATGTCAACGCTGTCGAAATGACACGTCGACACCGCGGTGTTGACAGCAATTTTTAAGGTAAATGTATTGAAAATCATAAAGATAAAAACTGGCATGGAATCTGCTTAACAGCCGCTATCTCCATTAAACGGATACCTTTTATGACTATTTGGGAAATCAGCGAAAAAGCGGATTACATCGCGCAGCGTCATCAACAGTTACAGGACCAGTGGCACCTTTACTGCAACTCTCTGATCCAGGGCATTACCTTGTCGAAAGCGCGTCTTCACCATGCGATGAGCTGCGCGGCGCAGGGCGACATGCGCTTCGTTCTGTTCGGCCATTTCACCATCAACGTTACCCTGGCGGACAACTTCAACAGCCACACCATTGAGTACTACCTCGAGACAAAAGACGGCGAAAAACAGTGTATTGCGAAGGCGCAGCTGATGGCCGACGGCATGGTGGACGGCCACGTAAGCAACCGCGATCGCCAGCAGGTGCTGGAACACTATCTGGAAAAAATCGCGCCGGTCTATAACGGCCTGTACGCCGCCGTTGAGCACGATCTTCCGGTCAACCTGAAGCAACTGATGGACGGAAATACCTCAGCGAACGTGGCCTGACCCATGCGTGTCGAGAAGTGTCGACAAGACAGCTTTTCGACAAAAATGACTATCACCAGAGGATAACCCGGTGAACCGTTTTGTAATTGCTGACTCGACGGTCTGCATTGGCTGTCGAACCTGTGAGGCGGCGTGTTCGGAAACGCATCGCCTGCATGGGCTGCAGTCCATGCCGCGCCTGCACGTCATGCGTAATGAAAAAGAGTCTGCCCCGCAGCTCTGCCATCACTGTGAGGATGCCCCGTGCGCGGGTGTCTGCCCTGTGAATGCCATCACCCGCGTGGATGGCGCTGTCCAGCTGAACGAAAGCCTGTGCGTAAGCTGCAAGCTGTGCGGCATTGCCTGCCCGTTCGGCGCGATTGAATTTTCCGGCAGCCGACCGCTGCATATCCCGGCGAATGCCAACTCGCCAAAAGCCCCGCCCGCGCCGCCGGCGCCTGCGCGCGTAAGCTCGCTTTTGGACTGGGTGCCCGGCATCCGTGCCGTTGCGGTGAAATGCGACCTGTGCAGCTTCGATGATCAGGGCCCGGCCTGCGTGCGGACCTGCCCGACGAAAGCGTTGATTCTGGTTAACATTCGCGACATCGCCCGTACCAGCAAGCGCAAACGCGAGCTGACCATCAACAGTGATTTTGGCGACCTTTCTCTGCTACAGGCGCTTAACGAGGGGGCGAAATGAATGCGGTGATGATGATTACCAGCGCGGTAGCCTGTTTTGCGGCCGCCGCCGTTCTGGCGCCGATCTTCTCATTCCATAAAACCCTGAGCGGCGCGATCGCCGGGCTCGGCGGGGCGGTCGCTAGCCTGATGACGCTGGCGGCAGGCGGCGTTGTTCTGTTCGGCGGCCAGTCGGCAGAGACCGTGATGCCGCTGATTCGCCACACCGTTGAGATCACGCCGCTGAACGCCATCTGGCTGGTGACGTTTGGCCTGTGCGGGGTGTTTATCAGCCTGTTCAATATCGACTGGCACCGCCACCCGCACGCTAAAGCCAACGGCCTGCTGGTTAACCTCCTGATGGCGACGGCGGTCTGCACCGTGACCGCCAGCAACCTCGGCGCGCTGGTGGTGATGGCGGAGATCATGGCGCTGTGCGGCGTGTTCCTGACGGGCTGTAGCGCCTCCGGCAAGCTGTGGTTTGCGCTGGGACGCCTCGGAACGCTGCTGCTGGCGCTGGCCTGCTGGCTGGTGTGGCAGCGCTTCGGCACGCTGGATTTCGCTGTGCTCAACGGGCATCCGCTGGGCAATGACGTCTGGCTGCTGGGCGTGCTCGGCTTTGGCCTGCTCGCCGGCATCATTCCGCTGCACGGCTGGGTGCCGCAGGCGCATGCGAATGCCTCCGCGCCCGCCGCCGCGCTGTTTTCTGTGGTGGTGATGAAGGTCGGTCTGTTCGGGATCCTGGCGATTACGCTGACCGGCGGCCAGCCGCCGCTGTGGTGGGGCGTTGTGCTGCTGGTCGCCGGCATGATTACGGCGTTCGTCGGTGGCCTGTACGCGCTGATGGAGCACAATATCCAGCGTCTTCTGGCGTACCACACGCTGGAGAATATCGGCATCATCCTGCTTGGCATGGGCGCGGGCGTGACCGGGCTGGCGCTCAACCAGCCGGCGCTGATTGCGGCCGGTTTTATCGGCGGTCTTTATCACCTCGTCAACCACAGCCTGTTTAAAAGCACCCTGTTCCTTGGAGCGGGAAGCGTCTGGTTCCGCACCGGCCATCGGGATATCGAAAAGCTCGGTGGGATTGGCAAAAAGATGCCGGTGATTTCACTGGCGATGCTGGTCGGGCTGATGGCGATGGCCGCACTGCCGCCGCTGAACGGCTTTGCCGGGGAGTGGGTGATCTATCAGTCCTTCTTCGCCCTCGGTCAGAGCAATGCGTTTATCGCTCGTCTGCTGGGGCCGCTGCTGGCGGTCGGGCTGGCGATTACCGGGGCGCTGGCGGTGATGTGCATGGCGAAAGTCTACGGCGTGACCTTCCTCGGTGCGCCGCGCACCCGCGAAGCGGAAAACGCCTGCTGCGCACCGTTGTTGATGGGCGTGAGCGTGGTCGCGCTGGCGCTGTGCTGCATTGCGGGCGGCGTCGCTGCACCTTGGCTGCTACCGCTGCTGGGCAACGCCATTCCGTTGCCGCTGACCGTGGCGAATACCACCGTCTCTCAGCCAATGATTGCGCTGCTGCTGATTGGCGCACCGCTGCTACCGCTCATCCTGATGATGTTCTTCAAACGCGACCGGCTCGCCTCCCGCTCGCGCGGTGCGGCGTGGGCCTGTGGCTACGAACACGAACAGTCGATGGTCATTACCGCCCACGGCTTCGCCATGCCGGTAAAAGAAAACTTTGCCGCCGTGCTGAAGCTGCGCCACTGGCTGAACCCGGTCGGCTGGGTACCCGGCTGGCAGAGCGCTGCCGCACCCGCGCTGTTCCGCCGTCTGGCGGTCATCGAACTGGCGGTGCTGGTGGTCATTGTGATTTCACGAGGAGCCTGACATGAATCTGTTACTGGCAATTCTTCAGGCGCTGGTGTTGTTCGCCGTGGCGCCGCTGCTGTCGGGCATCACGCGCGTGGCGCGCGCCCGGATGCACAACCGTCGCGGCCCTGGTGTGCTCCAGGAGTATCGCGATCTCTTCAAGCTGTTTTCTCGCCAGAGCGTGGTGCCGAATGCCGCAGGCTGGGTCTTCCGTCTGACGCCGTTTGTGATGGTGGGCGTGATGCTGACCATCGCCACCGCGCTGCCGGTGGTGACGGTGGCGTCGCCGCTGCCGGCGCTCGGCGATCTGATCACGCTTATCTACCTCTTCGCTATCGCCCGCTTCTTCTTTGCCATTGCGGGCCTGGACACCGGGAGCCCGTTTACCGGCATCGGTGCCAGCCGCGAGGCGATGCTCGGCGTGCTGGTTGAGCCGATCCTGCTGCTGGGGCTGTGGGTTGCCGCGCAGGTTGCGGGCTCCACCCACATCAGCTTTATCACCCACGCCGTCTACCACTGGCCGGTTGCCCGCTCCATTCCGCTGGTGCTGGCGCTGTGCGCCTGCGCGTTCGCCACCTTTATCGAGATGGGCAAACTGCCGTTCGATCTGGCTGAAGCCGAGCAGGAACTTCAGGAAGGGCCGCTCACCGAGTACAGCGGCTACGGTTTTGCGGTGCTGAAGTGGGGTATTAGCCTCAAACAGCTGGTGGTGCTGCAGATGTTTGTCGGCGTCTTCTTCCCGTGGGGGCAGATGACGCACTTCTCCGCGGGCGGTCTGCTGCTGGCCGTCGTGGTTGCCGCCCTCAAGCTGCTGGTCGGCGTGCTGGTGATTGCCCTGTTCGAAAACAGCATGGCGCGCCTGCGTTTTGTGGAAACGTCCCGCATCACCTGGGCCGGGTTTGGTTTTGCATTTTTAGCGTTCGTCTCCTTGCTGGTGGCGTGATTAAAGAGAGTATTTATGTCTGAAGAAAAGAAAGGTCAGCAGTATCTCGCCGCATTGCATCAGGCTTTCCCCGGCGTGGTGCTGGAGGAGTCCTGGCAAACCAAAGACCAGATAACCGTCACCATTAAGGTGAACTATCTGCCGGAAGTGGTGGAGTTTCTCTACTACCAGCAGGGCGGCTGGCTGTCGGTGCTGTTCGGTAACGACGAGCGCCAGCTGTGCGGCAACTACGCGGTGTACTACGTGATGTCTATGGAGCAGGGCGAGAAGTGCTGGATCACCGTGCGCGTCGAGGTCGACCCGAATAAGCCAGAATACCCGTCCGTCACGCCGCGCGTGCCCGCGGCCGTCTGGGGCGAGCGCGAAGTGCGCGACATGTACGGTCTGGTGCCGGTCGGCCTGCCGGACGAGCGCCGCCTGGTGCTGCCTGACGACTGGCCGGACGAACTCTATCCGCTGCGTAAAGACAGCATGGACTACCGCCAGCGTCCGGCCCCAACCACCGACAGCGAAACTTACGAGTTCATCAACGAGCTGGGCAGCAAGAAGAACAACGTGGTGCCGATCGGCCCGCTGCACGTCACCTCCGACGAACCGGGCCACTTCCGCCTGTTCGTCGACGGCGAAAACATTATCGACGCCGACTACCGTCTGTTCTACGTCCACCGCGGGATGGAAAAGCTGGCGGAAACCCGCATGGGCTACAATGAAGTCACGTTTCTTTCCGACCGCGTTTGCGGCATCTGCGGCTTCGCCCACAGCACCGCCTACACCACCTCGGTGGAGAACGGCATGGGGATCGTGGTGCCGGAGCGCGCGCAGATGATCCGCGCCATTCTGCTGGAGGTGGAGCGTCTGCACTCGCACCTGCTGAACCTCGGACTGGCCTGCCACTTCGTTGGCTTTGACTCCGGGTTTATGCAGTTCTTCCGCGTGCGCGAAGCGTCGATGAAGATGGCGGAGATCCTCACCGGGGCGCGCAAAACTTACGGTCTGAACCTGATCGGCGGGATCCGCCGCGACCTGCTGAAAAACGATATGATCCAGACCCGCCAGCTGGCGCAGCAGATGCGCCGCGACGTGCAGGAGCTGGTGGATATGCTGCTCAGCACGCCAAACATCGAGCAGCGCACCGTCGGCATCGGCCGTCTTGACCCGGAAATTGCCCGCGACTTCAGCAACGTCGGCCCGATGGTGCGCGCCAGCGGCCACGCCCGCGACACCCGTACCGATCACCCGTTCGTTGGCTACGGCCTGCTGCCGATGACCGTGCACAGCGAGCAGGGCTGCGACGTCATCTCTCGCCTCAAGGTGCGCATCAACGAGGTGTTCACGGCGCTGAACATGATCGACTACGGCCTTGATAACCTGCCTGGCGGCCCGCTGATGGTGGAGGGCTTCACCTACGTTCCGAACCGCTTTGCCCTCGGCTTTGCCGAAGCGCCGCGCGGGGACGACATTCACTGGAGCATGACCGGCGACAACCAGAAGCTTTACCGCTGGCGCTGCCGCGCGGCCACCTACGCCAACTGGCCAACCCTGCGCTACATGCTGCGCGGCAACACGGTTTCCGATGCGCCGCTGATCATCGGCAGCCTCGACCCATGCTACTCCTGCACCGACCGCATGACCGTCGTCGACGTGCGCAAGAAGAAAAGCCAGGTGGTGCCGTACAAAGAGCTTGAGCGCTACAGCATCGAGCGTAAGAACTCGCCGCTGAAATAAGGATTAGTCATGTTTACCTTTATCAAAAAAGCGATCAAAACCGGCACGCAAACCAGCAGCTATCCGCTGGAGCCGATGCCGGTGGATAAAAACTTTCGCGGCAAGCCGGAGCACAATCCGCAGCAGTGCATCGGCTGCGCGGCCTGCGTCAACTCCTGTCCGTCGAATGCCCTGACGGTGGAAACGGATCTCAAAACCGGCGAGCTGGCCTGGCAGTTTAACCTCGGGCGCTGTATCTTCTGCGGCCGCTGCGAGGAGGTCTGCCCGACGGTCGCCATTCGCCTGTCGCAGGAGTACGAGCTGGCGGTGTGGAAGAAAGAGGATTTTCTGCAGCAGTCGCGCTTTGAGCTGTGCAACTGCCGCGTCTGCAGGCGTCCGTTCGCCGTGCAGAAAGAGATCGACTACGCCATCGCGCTGCTGCAGCACAATGGCGACGCCCGCGCGGAGCATCACCGCGAAAGCTTTGAAACCTGCCCGGCGTGCAAGCGTCAGAAGTGCCTGCTGCCGTCCGACCGCATTGATATCACCCGCCACATGAGAGAGGCCAGCTGATGGAAAACCTACTGGGCCCGCGCGACGCTAACGGCATTCCGGTGCCGATGACGGTGGACGAATCCATCGCCAGCATGAAGGCGTCGCTGCTGAAAAAAATCAAACGCTCGGCCTACGTCTACCGCGTGGACTGCGGCGGCTGCAACGGCTGCGAGATCGAGATCTTCGCTACGCTGTCGCCGCTGTTTGACGCCGAGCGCTTCGGCATCAAGGTGGTACCGTCCCCGCGTCATGCGGACATCCTGCTGTTCACCGGGGCCGTCACCCGCGCCATGCGCTCGCCCGCGCTGCGCGCCTGGCAGTCCGCGCCGGACCCGAAAATCTGCATCTCGTACGGCGCCTGCGGCAACAGCGGCGGCATCTTCCACGACCTCTACTGTGTCTGGGGCGGCACCGACAAAATCGTGCCGGTGGACGTCTACATTCCGGGCTGTCCACCGACGCCCGCCGCTACGCTTTACGGCTTTGCCATGGCGCTCGGCCTGCTGGAGCAGAAAATCCACGCCCGCGAGCCGGGCGAGCTGGACAACCAGCCTGCCGCCATTCTGCACCCGGACATGGTGCAACCGCTGCGGGTGAAGGTCGACCGCACGGCGCGCAGGCTGGCGGGCTATCGCTACGGGCGTCAGATTGCCGATGACTATCTGCGCCTGCTGAGCCAGGGCGACCATCAGGTGGCGCGCTGGCTGGAGGCGGAAAACGATCCGCGCCTCAATGAGATCGTGGCGAACCTGAACAGCATCGTCGATGAGGCGCGAATCCGATGAGTGAAACGGTGGTGTTCAGTCAGCTGAGCCGTAAGTTTATTGATGAGAACGATGCCACGCCGGATGCGGCGCAGCAGGTGGTCTATTACAGCCTGGCGATTGGGCATCACCTCGGGGTGATTGACTGCCTGGAGGCCGCGCTGAGCTGCCCGTGGCCGGAATATCTGGCGTGGATCGCCACGCTGGAGGAGGGCAGCACGGCGCGGCGCAAGATGGAAGGCGTGCCGAAGTACGGCGAGATCGTGATCGATGTGAACCACATTGCCATGCTCGCCAACGCCTTTGACGCGGCGCTCGGCAGGCAAACCCCCGAGCAGCAGGCGTGGAGCAAAACGCTGCTCGGCATGCTGCATGATATTCATCAGGAGAGCGCCATCTACCTGATGGTGAGGAGATTACGTGACTGACGTTTTACTGTGTGTCGGCAACAGCATGATGGGCGACGACGGCGCGGGTCCGCTGCTGGCGGAGATGTGCGCCGCCAACCCGCAGGGCAGTTGGGTGGTCATTGACGGCGGCAGCGCGCCGGAAAACGACGTGGTCGCCATTCGCGAACTGCGTCCGGACAGGCTGTTAATCGTCGATGCCACCGATATGGGGCTCAACCCCGGCGAGATCCGCCTGATTGACCCGGACGACATCGCCGAGATGTTTATGATGACCACCCACAATATGCCGCTGAACTACCTTGTGGATCAGATCAAAGGTGACGTGGGCGAGGTGCTGTTTTTAGGGATCCAGCCGGACATTGTCGGGTTTTATTACCCGATGACGCCGCCAGTGAAGGCGGCGGTGGAGGAGGTGTATTCGCGGCTGGCGGGGTGGGTTGGGGATGGAGGGTTTTCTCCGCTCTGAGCAGTGCCGGGTGGCGGCTACGCCTTACCCGGCCTACAAAACCGTAGGCCCGGTAAGCGCAGCGCTACCGGGCAACTGGCTACGCCAGATCCGCCCCGTTACTCGCAATCACCTTCTTATACCATCCGAACGATTTCTTACGTTTCCGCTCCAGCGTGCCGTTCCCTGCGTCGTCGCGGTCAACGTACACAAACCCGTAGCGCTTGCTCATCTCGCCTGTTGAGGCCGAAACCAGGTCAATGCAGCCCCAGGTGGTGTAGCCCATCAGCGGCACGCCGTCCTCAATCGCATCGCCCATCGCGCGGATATGCTCGCGCAGATAGCTGATGCGGTAGTCGTCGTTAATCTCGCCGTTTTCATCAACGACATCTTTCGCCCCGAGGCCGTTTTCTACCAGGAACAGCGGCTTCTGGTAGCGGTCGTACATCATGTTCATGGTGATGCGCAGGCCGAGCGGGTCGATGCCCCAGCCCCATTCGCTCACCTGAATGTGCGGGTTGCGCAGGGATTTGACGATGTTCGCCGCATTGGTATTGTTCGCATTCATATCCGCCGAGGCGCAGCGCGAGGCGTAATAGCTGAACGAGACAAAGTCGACGGTATTTTTCAGCAGTTCGTCGTCGCCGGGATCTTTCACAATCACCACGCCTTTCTCGCGGAACACGCGGGCGGAGTAGGCCGGATAGCTGCCGCGCGCCTGCACGTCGATAAAGAACAGATTCTCGCGGTCTTTCTCCAGCGCCATCCACACGTCTTCCGGCTTGCAGGAGTACGGATAGAAATTCCCGCCCGCCAGCATGCAGCCGACCTGGTTTTCCGGGTTCACCTCGTGGGCAATTTTGGTCGCCAGCGCGCTCGCCACCAGCTCGTGGTGCGCGGCCTGGTATTTCACCTGGTCTTCGTTTTCGCCTTCCTCAAACACCAGTCCCGCCCCGGAGAACGGGCTGTGCAGCATGATGTTGATTTCGTTGAAGGTCAGCCAGTATTTCACCAGCCCGTTAAATTCCTCAAAGCAGGTGCGGGCGTAGCGGGCGAAGAAATCCACCATCTTGCGGTTGCGCCAGGATCCGTATTCCGTCACCAGGTGCATCGGCACGTCGAAGTGGCAGAGCGTCACCAGCGGCTCGATGTTGTATTTTTTGCACTCCTCGAACACCGCGCGGTAAAAGGCAATACCCTCTTTATTCGGCTGCGGTTCGTCGCCGTTCGGATAGAGGCGGCTCCAGGCGATCGAGGTGCGGAACACCGTAAAGCCCATCTCCGCCATCAGGGCGATGTCCTCTTTATAGCGATGGTAAAAATCAATCGCCTCGTGGCTCGGGTAGAATTCGTCGTCACGCAGCGAAAAACGCTTTTCCTTACCGAGCTTCACCGCCAGGCGGTTCGCGCCGTGGGGGATCATATCGACCGTCGTCAGCCCTTTGCCGCCCTCACGGTAAGCGCCTTCACTCTGGTTGGCGGCAAGCGCGCCGCCCCATAAAAATCCTTGTGGAAAAACAGACATTCTTACCTCGCTTTCAATTTATGCTTTTGCTGCGTTGTTCTGTACCGGTGCGGTCTGCAGGGCGCGCGCTTTTTCGGCGTCGCCTTCGACAGGAATATCCTCAAAGCCCAGTATCAGGGTCAGAACAAACGACAGCACCACTGCCAGACCCATCACGCCAAACACCCAGACGATGGTCATCGGGTTGGCCGGATCGAAGAACTGCACGCTGGTAAACAGCCCCGGTGCCGCCATCGAGTGGCTGGCAAGACCCGCGATACCGGCCACCGCGCCGCAGATAAAGCCGCTGATCAGGCTCGCAATCAGCGGGCGTTTCAGACGTATTGCGACGCCGTACAGGGCCGGTTCAGAGATCCCCGCCATGATGGCGGAGGCCGCCGCAGCCAGCGCCGTCTGGCGCAGCTCCGGGTTTTTGGTTTTCCACGCCACCGCCAGCGAAGAGCCGCCGAGCGACAGGTTGGCGCCAATTTCCGACGGCATCACCATCCCTTCTTTGCCCGTCTCGGCAATGGTCTGAATGATGGTCGGCGTAAACACGCGGTGCATGCCGGTCATGACCAGCAGCGGCCACAGCGCGCCCATGATGGCGACGGAGAGCCAGCCCAGGTAGCCGTGAATGGTGTAGACCAGCGCGGAGATGGCGCTACCGATCCAGATCCCCAGCGGGCCAATCAGCACGATGGCGAGCGGGGCGGCAATCAGCACGATCAGCATCGGCTTGAGGAAGTTTTTCGTCACCGCCGGGGTAATACGATCCACCCAGCGTTCGATGTATGACAGGCACCAGGTCATCACCAGCGCCGGGATGACGGTGTAGGTGTATTTCACCGCCGTCACCGGGATAAAGGCGAACTCAACGTGCTCACCCTGCGCGGCTTTTGCCATCAGCTCGATAAAGCTCGGGTGCACCAGCACGCCCGCAATGGCGATGGCCAGCGACATGTTGGTTTTGAATTTCACCGCCGCCGAGGCTGCCACCATCAGCGGCAGGAAGAAGAAGGCGCCGTCGCCGATGACGGTCAGAATAGTCAGCGTCGGCGCGCCTTTTGGCAGCACGCCGGTCATCTCAAGGATCATCGCCAGCAGCTTGACCATCGAGCCGCCGATGATCGCCGGGATCAGCGGGGACATGGTGCCGATCAGCGCGTCGAGGATCCCGGCGCCAATGCGGCGCAGCGTCAGTTTCTGCGGTCCTTCCGGCACTGCGGGCTGCAGTTCCGTGGGCAGCAGGCTTACCACTTCGCGGTACGCCTGTGACACCGTGTTGCCAATAATCACCTGGCACTGGTTGTCGTTGCGCACTACGCCAAGGACGCCGCTGATGCTTTTCAGGCGTGCGGCATCGGTGAGGGTTTCATCTTTCAGAACGAAACGTAGTCGCGTCATGCAGTGGGTGACGGCGATGATGTTCTCTTTGCCGCCCAGCGCGCTGATGACGTCGTTCGCCAGCGCAGCGTAATTTTTGGCCATCGGATGTGATCCTGTTATTGTTGTGAGAAATGTAGGAAACCGGTTCCACATAATCATCATTAGTTTCTATGAATGAAACAAGATCGCTTTTTGACCATTTTTTCGTTTCGTGATGCAGATCGCAATTGGGTATCGAAAGCGTGATTTCATCGCTGCGACAATTTTTTTGCAGTGCAGTACACTGCGCTCCATCAGATTCAGACGGAATAACAACATGACCACGATGCTGGAAGTGGCGAAGCGGGCAGGCGTTTCGAAAGCCACGGTATCCCGGGTGCTGTCGGGAAATGGCTACGTTAGCCAGGAAACCAAAGATCGGGTGTTTCAGGCCATTGAAGAGAGCGGCTATCGCCCGAATTTGCTGGCGCGAAACCTGGCTACCAAACGTACCCAGACGCTGGGCCTGGTGGTGACGAACACCCTTTATCACGGCGTCTACTTTAGCGAACTGCTGTTTCACGCCGCGCGCATGACGGAAGAAAAGGGGCGGCAGCTGATCCTCGCGGACGGCAAGCATAGCGCGGATGAAGAGCGCGAGGCGATCCAGTACCTGCTCGATATGCGCTGCGACGCGGTGATCATCTATCCGCGTTTTCTGAGCGTGGATGAAATGGATGAGATCGTCGAGAAGTGCGAGCAGCCCATAATGGTGCTCAACCGTCGCCTGCGGAAAAACAGCAGCCACAGCGTCTGGTCAGATCATAAAGCCTCCAGCCAGGACGCGGTGTCGCAGCTGATCGCGAAAGGGCACCGGGAAATCGCGTTTATCACCGGCTCGCTGGATTCTCCCACCGGGGTTGAGCGTCTCTCCGGCTACAAGGACGCGCTGGCGCAGCACGGTATTCCGCTGCGCGAGGGTCTGATTGCGCAGGGGAAGTGGAACCCCGCCAGCGGCGCGGCGGCGGTTGCCGAACTGCTTGCTCGCGGTGAACGCTTTACGGCGCTGGTGGCGAGTAATGACGACATGGCGATCGGCGCCATAAAGCAGCTGCACGACAGCGGCGTGACCGCACCGGACGCGGTGTCGGTGATCGGTTTCGACGACGTGGCCATCGCGCCCTACATCGTGCCGTCGCTTTCCAGCGTGCGTATTCCGGTGACGGAGATGATTAAAGAAACCATCAGCCGCCTGATCTTCATGCTCGACGGCGGCGAGTTTAAGTATCAACAAACCTTCTCCGGCGAGCTTGTCCTGCGTGACTCTGTAATTGACGGCCCACACCGCTGATGTCGACAGCCGTCATCGTCATAAGTGACGATGACGGCACCGCTTTAATTTTTAAAATCAAATAAAATCAATAAGTTAATTATTGGCACGGTTTATGAATATCTCCGCGCATAACTGTAATGCTGGAGAAGCAGATGAACCGTTTTATTATGGCCGATGCCAGTAAGTGTATTGGTTGCCGTACCTGTGAAGTGGCGTGCGTGGTTTCCCATCAGGCGGAGCAGGACTGCGCGTCGCTTACCCCTGACACCTTCCTGCCGCGCATCCACGTCATCAAAGGCGTGAATATTTCCACCGCCGCCATCTGTCGCCAGTGCGAAGACGCACCGTGCGCGAACGTCTGCCCGAACGGGGCGATTAAACGCGAGAAAGGCTTTGTGCACGTGATGCAGGAGCGCTGCATTGGCTGCAAAACCTGCGTGGTCGCCTGCCCGTATGGCGCGATGGAGGTGGTGGTCCGTCCGGTGGTGCGCAACAGCGGTATGGGGCTGAGCGTGCGGGCGGAGAAAGCCG
Source organism: Enterobacter sp. Taxon_8 (assembly GCF_058354585.1). Classification (NCBI taxonomy): domain Bacteria; kingdom Pseudomonadati; phylum Pseudomonadota; class Gammaproteobacteria; order Enterobacterales; family Enterobacteriaceae; genus Enterobacter; species Enterobacter sp. Taxon_8. The sequence goes on from NZ_CM177989.1 coordinate 949,768, forward strand.
AAGCCAACAAGTGCGACCTGTGCTACCACCGCGACGCCGGTCCGGCCTGCATGGAAGCCTGCCCGACGCACGCGCTGGTCTGCGTGGATCGCGACAAGCTTGAGCAGATGAGCGCCGAAAAGCGCCGTCGCGCGGCGTTCGACACCTCGTCATCACTGCTGTTCTGAACCGTATGAGCAGCAACGGCGTTCAGCTGCGCGTGCGCGGCAAAGTGCAGGGCGTAGGGTTTCGTCCCTTCGTCTGGCAGCTGGCGCAGGCGCTTCAGTTGACCGGTGACGTCTGCAATGACGGAGAGGGCGTGCTGGTGCGCCTCGCGGGTAATGGGGGGGCCTTTACCGCGAGGCTGCATCAGGACTGCCCGCCGCTGGCACGCATTGACCACGTGGAAATGCAGCCGTTTACCTGGGCGCACGTGCCGGAGGACTTTACCATCCGCCACAGCGCGGGCGGGGCGATGGACACCCAGATAGTGCCGGATGCCGCGACCTGTCCGGCATGTCTTGCTGAAATGCGCAACCCCGGCGAGCGCCGCTATCGCTACCCGTTTATCAACTGCACCCACTGCGGGCCGCGGTTCACCATTATTCGCGCCATGCCCTACGACCGCCCGGCCACGGCAATGGCGCCATTCCCGCTCTGTGTGCCGTGTGAAGCAGAGTACCGCAATCCTGCCGACCGCCGTTTTCACGCTCAGCCGGTAGCCTGCCCGGACTGCGGGCCCGCGCTGGAATGGCGCGCGGGCAACATCACGGCTGCCCGTGAGGCTGCGCTGCGCGCGGCGGTGGCGATGCTGAAAAGCGGCGGTATTGTCGCGGTTAAAGGGCTGGGTGGTTTTCATCTCGTCTGCGATGCGCGTAATCCGCAGGCGGTCGCGACGCTTCGGGCACGCAAACAGCGACCGTCTAAGCCGCTGGCGGTGATGATCCCGCATGCGGATGACCTGCCGGAGACGGTTCAGGCGCTGCTACGATCACCCGCTGCACCCATTGTGCTCACGCCAAAAGCCTGGCTGCCCGCGTTACCGGAAGGTATCGCGCCCGGTCTGGATTCCGTGGGCATCATGCTTCCTGCGAACCCGCTGCAGCATCTTTTGATGATGGACTGCCAGCGCCCGCTGGTGATGACTTCAGGTAACCTCAGCGGCAGACCGCCAGCCATCACCAACCGGCAGGCGCTGGATGAGCTCGGCGACGTCGCGGACGGCTTCCTGCTGCACAACCGCGATATCCTGCAGCGGATGGATGATTCGGTGATGGATCGCGACGGCACGATGCTTCGCCGCGCGCGCGGTTTTGTGCCCGATGCCGTTACGCTGCCTGCGGGTTTCGAGAATATCCCCGCCATGCTATGCACCGGCGCGGAGATGAAAAACACCTTCTGCCTGGCGCGTGGGAACCAGGCGGTGCTGAGCCAGCATTTTGGCGATCTCAGTGACGAGGGTGTCGAAGCGCAGTGGCGCAGCGCGCTCTCGACGATGCAGGAAATTTACGGCTTTCAGCCGGAGCGCATTGTATGCGATGCCCATCCGGGGTACCGCGTGCGTCAGTGGGCGCAGGTGCAGGGGCTGCCCGTTGAAACTGTCCTGCATCATCACGCCCACGCGGCTGCGTGCCTGGCGGAGAACGGCTGGCCACTCGACGGCGAAGACGCAATTGCCCTGACGCTGGACGGGATCGGCATGGGCGAGAACGGTGCGCTGTGGGGCGGGGAGTGCCTGCGGGTGAACTATCTCGCGTGCGAGCGTCTGGGCGGGCTGCCTGCCGTTGCGCTTCCGGGGGGCGATCTGGCGGCGCGGCAGCCGTGGCGCAATTTACTCGCCCACTGCCTGGCGTTTGTGCCTGACTGGCAGCAGTACCCTGAAACGCGTGCGGTACAGCGCCAGAACTGGCCGCTGCTGGCGACGGCGATCCGGCGTGGCATCAACGCGCCGCGAGCTTCTTCCTGTGGTCGCCTGTTTGACGCGGTTGCCTGTGCGCTCGGCATCGACACGCAGCGTTACGAAGGGGAAGCGGCCTGCCGGCTGGAAGCCCTGGCATCGCAGTGCACGGGTGTTGACCATCCGGTGACGCTGGAAGTGGATAACCTCGCGCAATTCTGGCTGCAGTGGCTGAGCTGGCAGGCGGAGCCCTGCGAGCGCGCGTGGGCATTTCACGACGCGCTGGCAAAAGGGCTGGCGCATCTTGCCGCGTTCCATGCCCGACGCCTGTCGCTGTCGACAATCTGTCTCAGCGGCGGCGTGCTGCACAACCGTCTGCTGCGCGCGCGCCTGCGTCATTATCTTTCTGACTTTACGCTTCTTTTTCCTTCGCACCTGCCCGCAGGTGACGGAGCGATCTCCTTCGGGCAGGCGGTGGTCGCCGCTGCCCGGTCATGTTTACAAAGGACTAAAAATGTTACGACTGTTACGCAATGAACCTCGCGCCGCGCTTCTGCTGCTGGCTCTGGTAATGGCAAACCTGCTGGCCTGGGGATGGGCATGGCAGACCTTTAGCGGCAGCACGGCGCTGATGGCCGCCAGCCTGCTGGCGTGGTGCTACGGGCTGCGTCACGCGGTGGACGCCGACCACATTGCCGCCATTGATACCGTGACGCGTAAGATGATGCAGCAGGGCAAACGCCCGTCCGGCGTAGGGGCGTGGTTCTCGCTGGGACACTCCACCATCGTGGTGCTGGCCTCCATTGCTATTGCCGCCACCGCCACGGCGTTTCAGAAAAACATGGAATGGTTCCACGAAACCGGCAGCCTGATTGGCACCGCCGTTTCCGCCTCCTTCCTGCTGGCGATGGCGCTGGTGAACATGGTGATCCTGCGCGGAGTCTGGCGCAGTTTTCAGGCGCTGAAAAAAGGCCAGCCGGTGCAGGGCGACATCACGCTGCCTGCCCAGGGCGGCGTCATGAACTGGCTGTTTGGCAAAACCTTCCGCCTCGTCAATAAAAGCTGGCAGATGTATCTGGTGGGTTTCCTGTTCGGTCTCGGCTTTGACACGGCCACCGAGATTGGCGTGCTGGGGATCTCTGCCGCTAGCGCCTCCAGCGGGATGTCGGTGTGGTCAATCATGATCTTTCCTGCACTCTTCGCCAGCGGCATGGCGCTGGTGGATACCCTCGATAACCTGCTGATGGTCGGCGCCTACGGCTGGGCGTTTAACAAGCCGCAGCGCAAGCTCTACTACAACATGACCATCACCGGCACCTCCGTGGTGGTGGCGCTGTTTATCGGCGGGCTGGAAGCGCTGGGTCTGCTGATGGACAAATTTGCCCTCAGCGGCGGCGTGTGGGATCTGATTGGCACGGTAAACGACAACCTGGGCAACGCCGGGTTTGTGGTTGTCGGGCTGTTCGTTGCCTGCTGGCTGATCTCCATGGTCAACTACCGCTGGCGCGGCTACGACGCGCTGGTGGTGCGTTCCTGATCCGGCTCCTGCACAGCGTAACCTCCGCGACTTCCTCAATGGCTGGCGCATAGCAGCATACCGATAAAAAATGCTGAAAATATAGGACTTTTGCGGAATAAAATATATTCCGCATTCTTCGCTTGTGTGAAATAGCGAGAAAGATAATTGAGTTATTTATAAAAATTCGCCATGATTTACCTCCGGCTGCTCATATCTTTTCAGGCTGGGGCGGGCGTTAATAATAAATCGAGATGATGTTTTTAAGCTTTTCCACATTAAAGTATTTACGAAAATAATAAATAAGGGATTGATAGCGATGATATATCTGCTTTGCATTTATTTTATGAATAGGATTCGTAAAAAAAAGCTCCGGGATATCGGGGCGGTGAATAATAATATCCAAAGGTTAAGTAAGCATGACCCTTTTGCAGGCCGGGTAGGCGAAGCGCCACCCGGCAAAAACAGGGTTAAGCAGGTAGCAATTTCAGCAGAGCGAAAGCCTCCTTCATCCGATCTTCACTGACCACAAAAGCGCGTAGTTGACCCTCGTTGTCTACGCCATGCGCGACCATTCCCTGCTGTTCGAGGGTTATTTTCCAGCTCAGATCCTGACGCTGCGTTTCACCTGCGAGATGCAGCGGTAATTCCGGCGTTTTTACTTTAATTAGCATGGCGGGTAATTTCAGCGGCGCGCTGCCGCCGAGCAGGTTTTTAGCAAGATACATCGCGCTTAATTGGATTGGCTGTAAAAAGGGAAGTACCTGACCATTAATTTCAGCGCAGTCTCCTAACGCGTAAATATCAGGTTGCGTGGTTTGCAGATAGCTATTTACCTTCACGCCACGCTGTATTTCGGCGCCTGCGCGATGCGCCAGCGCGGTTTCCGGGCGCAGGCCCGTCGCCGCGATAACCGCATCGACCTCAACGCTGCGGTTGCGGTCGAGCATGGCACGAATGCCGCCTTCGGTTTTACTCAGGCTTTGCAGCTGCGATTTCAACAGCAGATGTACCCCCATGGCGGTCAGATGATGCTGTAAGCGACTGCTTACTTCTGCGGGCATCAGCGACGACAGAATGCTCGCCGCATGGTCGACCAGAGTCACGGATTTTCCCGCCCGGCAGAAATCCATCGCCAGCTCGGTGCCTATCAGCCCGCCGCCGACAATCATCACGCGCTGCGCGTCGCGAAGCCCCGTTTCGCTGGCCTGATACTCCTGCTGGCTGTTGAGGGTGATTATCAGCTCGCGGCCCTCAATCGGCGGCACAAACGCAGAGGCACCCGTGGCAAGCACCAGCCTGTCGTACTGCCAGGTTTTCTCTGTCGCTTTCACAACGTGAGCGGCGGCGTCGATGTCGGTGACCCAGGTGTACGGGAACAGGCGCAGGTTAAACAGCTCGGCGAACTCCCCCGCCGTCTGGCGGGTGAGATCTTCGGCGCGCTGATTCTGACTAATCACGTGGCTTAAGTCAGGCTTGTTGTACTCGTCCATGCTGTCGGCGGCAATCACCGTCAGCGGCACGCTGGCGTCCTGTTTGCGGATGTTTTTCACCAGCTGACGGGCGGCAAAGCCCGAGCCGATGATGACGATGCCGTGGCTCATTTTGCCTCCGTTGCCAGTTCATCAAAAACGTCTTTCCCGAGGGAACATTCCGGGCAGAGGAAGTTGTCCGGCACGTCACTCCACGGCGTACCCGGCGCAACGTCCTGCAGCGGCTCGCCCAGCTCAGGGTCGTAGATCCACTGGCAGACGCTGCACTGCATGCGCGGGCCGAGGTCGGCGGCAGCCGCAGCGGCGCAGGCACAGGTGCCCTGCTGTTCGACCGGTTTCGCTGCTTGCGGAAGCGGTGCAAGCGCCCACTGCCGCGCAATGTCGCGGCCGTGCTGGCGGCAGATCTCCAGGGCGTCGATATCCGGTCGCCATTTGGCTTTAAGGCTGAGGGACATCTCAAAACCGGCATCCTGTAAACGGGTGGAAAGGCGGTCTACCGCGCCGCCGCTCCAACCGTGGGAGCCAAAGGCGCTGGCGCGCTTGTTACGGAAGCGCAGGCCGGTCATCTCTTCCACCAGACCGGCAACTTTCGGCATCATTACGTTGTTCATGGTGGAGGTGCCCACCAGCACGCCCTTAGAGCGGAACACGTTGGTCAATACCTCGTTCTTATCGCTGCGCGCCACGTTGAAGATTTTCACCGCCACGTTCGGGTCCACTTCGTTGATGCCCTGGGCAATGGCGTCCGCCATCATGCGGGTGTTGTTGGACATGGTGTCGTAGAAAATCGTAATGCGGTCTTCCTGATAGTCCGCCGCCCATTTCAGGTACAGCTCCACAATCTGGGTGGGATTTTCACGCCACACCACGCCGTGAGAGGTAGCAATCATCTCCACCGGCAGATTAAAGCCGAGGATCTCGGTGATTTTAGGCGTCACCAGGCGGCTGAACGGGGTAAGGATGTTGGCGTAGTACCGCTGGCACTGTTCGAACAGTTCGGTCTGATCCACTTCGTCATTAAACAGGCGTTCGTCGCAGTAGTGCTGGCCGAAGGCATCGTTGCTGAACAGCACCGCGTCGCCGGTCATGTAGGTCATCATGCTGTCCGGCCAGTGCAGCATCGGCGTTTCCACGAAGATCAGCTGCTTGCCGTTGCCGATATCCAGCGCGTCGCCGGTTTTCACGGTGTGGAAATTCCACTCCGGATGGTGGTGGTGGCCGTTGATCGAGTCGATGGCGTTGGTGGTGCAGTAGATCGGCGTGTTCGGGATGTAAGACATCAGCTCGGTCAGCGCGCCGGCGTGATCTTCTTCCGCGTGGTTGATGATGATGTAGTCGATGGCGTCCAGGTCGATTTCGCTGCGCAGGTTCTGCACGAACTCGCGGCTGAACTTGTGATCGACGGTATCGATCAGCACGTTTTTTTCTTCGCGGATGAGATAGCTATTGTAGCTGCTGCCGCGCAGCGTTTTGTATTCCGTCCCGTGGAAATCGCGCACTTCCCAGTCACGTTGACCCACCCAATGAATGTTATTTTTAACCAGAATAGACATAGCAACCTCTACGTAATACAGCATTTTCAAATAAGATGATTTGCTTATATCAAGTTGCGTGCCAGTTTTTAATTATTTGATTTTAATGAATTAATGTTGCCGTGCCTCGTAGTGGGTAGTCATTATGACTATCAAAAGAAGTGTCAATATGACAACATGCTTTGTCAAAATGACAGCGAGGTCACTATGAGCTTTTCCGTAGACGTGCTGGCGAAGATCGCCATTGAGCTGCAGACCGGTATCGGCCATCAGGACCGCTTTCAGCGGCTGATCTCCACGCTGCGCCACGTGCTTGAGTGCGATGCGTCCGCACTGCTGCGCTACGAGGGGCGGCAGTTTATTCCGCTGGCTATCGACGGGCTGGCGAAGGACGTGCTCGGACGGCGTTTTACCCTTGAGGGCCATCCGCGTCTGGAAACTATCGCCCGCGCGGGTGACGTGGTGCGCTTTCCGGCGGACAGCGATCTGCCCGACCCGTACGATGGGCTTATTCCCGGCCAGGAGAGCCTGAAGGTGCACGCCTGTATCGGCCTGCCTTTATTTGCCGGACAAAATCTGATTGGCGCGTTGACCCTCGACGGCCTTTCGCCGGACCAGTTCGATGCCTTTAGCGACGAAGAGCTGCGCCTGATTGCCGCCCTGGCCGCCGGGGCGCTTAACAACGCGCTGCTGATTGAACAGCTTGAGATCCAGAATATCCTTCCCGGCAGCCCGGCGGCGTTTGAGCAGGTCACGCATACGGAGATGATTGGCCTCTCTCCGGGCATGGCGCAGCTCAAAAAAGAGATTGAGATCGTTGCCGCTTCCGATTTGAACGTGCTGATCTTCGGGGAGACCGGCACTGGCAAGGAGCTGGTGGCGAAGTCCATTCACGAAGCGTCGCCGCGCGCGGTGAACCCGCTGGTGTACCTCAACTGCGCCGCGCTGCCGGAAAGCGTGGCGGAAAGCGAGCTGTTTGGTCACGTTAAAGGGGCGTTTACCGGGGCCATCAGCAACCGCAGCGGCAAGTTCGAAATGGCCGATAACGGCACGCTGTTTCTGGACGAAATCGGCGAGCTCTCCCTGTCGCTGCAGGCCAAGCTGCTGCGCGTACTGCAGTACGGCGACATCCAGCGCGTGGGGGATGACCGCAGCCACAGAGTGGACGTTCGCGTGCTGGCGGCCACCAACCGTGACCTGCGTGAAGCGGTGCTGGCAGGGCAGTTCCGCGCCGACCTGTTCCATCGCCTGAGCGTGTTCCCGCTTACCGTGCCGCCGCTGCGCGAGCGCGGGGACGACGTGGTGCTGCTGGCGGGCTTTTTCTGCGAGCAGTGCCGTCTCAGGATGGGGCTTTCCCGCGTGGTGCTGAGCCCGGGTGCGAGGTCGCATCTGCTAAGCTACGGCTGGCCGGGCAACGTGCGCGAGCTGGAGCATGCGATCCACCGCGCGGTGGTGCTGGCGCGGGCGACGCGTTCGGGAGATGAGGTGGTAATTCATGCGCGGCATTTTGCACTGCATGAGGAAACTGCCCCGACCGTGAAGGCTGCTGCGCCTGAGAGCGCAAACGAGAATCTGCGCGAGGCGACGGAAGAATTCCAGCGTCGGATGATTACCCGCGCGCTGGAGCAGAATAACCGCAGCTGGGCGGCGTGCGCGCGGGCGCTGGAGATGGACGTCGCCAACCTGCACCGGCTGGCGAAGCGTCTGGGACTGAAGGGTTAGATAATGCCGGCCTGATAGAAATCCTGCAGGTTGATGGCGCCGCACAGCCTGCCGGTGTCATCCACCACCGGTGCGGCGGTGATTTTGCGCTTCATCAGCACCTCTTTGGCTTCAATGGCGCGGCTCTCGGCGTTCAGCGTCAGCCCCCCTTTGGTCATGGCGTCCGACACTTGGGTTTCCAGCCTGCCGCCGCCCACCAGCCAGCGGCGCAGGTCGCCGTCGGTGAACACGCCTTTGACGTACCCGTCGTCATCGCTCACCGCCACCAGCCCCAGACCGGTGCGGCTGAGCTCCAGCATCGCGTCCATGACGCTGGTATTGAGTTTGACCTGCGGAATAGCATCGTCGGTGCGCATCAGGTGGTGAACCTTGTTGAGCAGGCGTGCCCCGAGCGCCCCCGCCGGATGCGAGCGGGCGAAATCTTCTTCGTTAAACCCGCGCGCCTGCATCACCGCCATCGCCAGCGCGTCGCCCATCATCAGGGTATTCACGGTGCTGGAGGTCGGGGCGAGGTGCATCGGACAGGCTTCACGCTCAACGGAAATATCCAGCGTCGCTTTGGCGGCCAGCGCCAGCGGCGAGCGGGATTTCCCGGTCACCGCCAGCAGGGCAACCGATTTTTCCTGCAGGCGCGGAATAATGAGATCCAGCTCTTTGGCCGAACCGGAGTAGGAGATAAACAGCATCACGTCGCGGCTTTCTATCATCCCCAGATCGCCGTGCAGCGCCTCTGCCGGATGCACGAAGAAGGCCGGGGTGCCGGTGCTGGCGAGCGTCGCAGCAATCTTTTTGCCGATATGGCCGGATTTACCGATGCCCGCCACGATCACTTTGCCTTCGCAGTGGATAATGGTGTTGGCAGCGCGGACAAAATCCTCGCCCAGACGTTCCGGCAGGCGGCTGGCTTCCTGCAGCTCCAGCATCAGCGTCTGGCGGCCCGTTTCTAACAGAAAATCACTCATCTCTCTCTCCGGTTACGATCACGTCGATTCCTTTCTCTTCCAGCGCTTTTTTGAACGCCGGGTCGATACCCGCGTCGGTAATCAGCTTATCGACGCTTTCAAGGCTACAGACAATGTTGGGGCTTTTGCGGCCAAACTTCGACGAGTCGGCCATCAAAATCACTTCCCGTGCAGCGTTACACATGGCTTTACTGACGCTGAACACCTCGTTGAACGTCGTAACGCCGGCGTTCAGGTCGATGCCGTCGGTGCCCATAAACAGCTTATCAAAGCTGAAGTGGTCGAAGGCATTTTCCGCCAGCTGACCGTGAAACGACGCCGATTTTTTGCGGAAGGTGCCGCCGGGCATCAGGATGGTCTGCTCGCTGTCGAACTCCGACAGGGCGTTGACGATGTGCAGGCTGTTGGTCATCACCGTGATGTTATTAAAGCGGCTGAGCAGCGGGATCATCTGCAGAACGGTACTGCCTGCATCCAGAATGATGGAGTCGCCATCGTGGATAAATTTTACGGCGGCTTCGGCTATCAGCGCTTTCTGGTGGGTGTTGATCAGCGTTTTGTGATCGATAGGCGGGTCCGCTTCATCCTTATTGAGCACCACGCCGCCGTAGGTTCGAATGACGGCGCCAGAGTTTTCGAGCAATACCAGATCCTTGCGTATCGTCGTGCCGGTGGTGTCAAAGTAGTGGGCCAGATCCTCTACCGAACATTTTCCCTGCTTTTGCAGATGTTCAAGAATGGCCGCCTGCCGCTGACGAGGTTTCATAGGCGCTTCGTTCCTTAGGTTGCGAAATGATAATTTCGCAAGTCTATAGCTTTCACAACGAAATTATCCATGTTTCAGATTAAGCGCTAATGATAGTGCATTCTGACAGAGTGGATCATGGGGAAAGATCACATCAGGCTGCAATTCCTGCAACGAAATGCCGTTAATTGCCTGGATTTTCACCGGACGGGCAAAGACGGTCATGCCGCGCATGAGCAGTGAATCGCAGACGTTATTGTTTTCATCCAGCGCAATAGCCACGACGACCCGCGGTTTGAAGCGTCCGCCGGAACGTCCGACCCCGACGCGACCTTTCTGACACAGGGCATCAAACGCGCGGTTAAACCGATGGATTTGCCAGCCGCCGAACGCCATCTGGCAGAGCCAGGCGAGGGCGGCAACGGTGATGAGTGCGGTGACCATATCGGCTCCTTTAATTGCCGGGTGGCGGCTGCGCCTTACCCGGCCTACGTGGTGTTGTAGCCCCGGTAAGCGCAGCGCCACCGGGGAATGAACTCAGAACATGACCTGCCCACCGGTGACGTTAATCGACTGCCCGGTGCAGTACGAGGCTTTCGGGCTGGCGTAAAACAGCAGCATGTTCAACACGTCCTGATAATCGCACCCGCGCTTCAGCGGCACTTTATCGATGTAGTACTGCTCCACTTCTTCCGCCTTGATGCCGAGCTTGGTAGCGTACTGCGGCAGCAGGGACTGGAACATCGGCGATTTCAGCAGGTTGCCCAGCATCAGCGAATGCACGGTAATGCCGTACTCGGCCAGATCCAGCGCCAGAGACTGCGTCAGCCCCACGCCGCCAAACTTCGCCGCGCTGTAGCCGGAGTTGTGCTTGCTGCCCACTTTTCCTGATTTGGAGTTGATCTGAATGATGCGTCCCTGAATGCCGTCGCGGATCATCAGACGGGAAAACTCGCGGGCGCAGAGGAAATAGCCCACCAGATTGATCTGCAGCGAGCGGTCAAAATCCCCCAGTTCGAAATCGCTGATAAAGGCCGCTTTCGCAATTCCCGCGCTGTAGACCAGCAGATCGGTACGCCCAAAAATCTCGTCCACGCCGCAGGCCAGCGCCATCACGCTCTGTTCGCTAGTGGCGTCGGCGCCAAACCCGTACGCCATCCCTTCACCAAACTCGGTGTTAATGGTGTCCGCCACGCGGGCGGCTTTTTCACTCTGAATGTCCACTACCGCCACGCGGTAGCCCTCTGCGGCAAGCCCACGGCAGAGGAACTCACCTAAGGTTTGTCCTCCACCAATGACAACGGCAACCTGACTCATGTGTTTCTCCTTAATTACGCAACAAATTTTAACGTGCAGCCTGGGGTGACAGCCTGCGGAACCGGGCCCGCTACGTGAACCGTGCCGGGATATTCGGCCTGCGGCTGGCCGTCGAAACGCAGGGTGATGTGGCCCAGTTCGCGCAGGTTTTGCTCGGCCACGTCGCCGACGGCGGTCACGGCATAGCGCGCCTCGCCCAGCTCAAGCTGGCTACCGGCCTTCAGCTCACCGCTCAGCTCGCCGTGGCAGTGGATAAAACAAAACTCTTCGATATCCGCAGGCGCCCCTTCGCGGAAGGTGATCAGCATCTGGTCGCTCAGCGCGTCGGCGGCGCTCTGGCCAATGCGGGTAATGGTGGTCTGGTAAATCACGGTCATTGCAGGAACCTCTTATTGATAAATAAAGCCGGAGACAAACCAGGCAATCAGCACCGTGGGCGCGCCCGTCAGGAAGCGGCTGACCAGCACGGACGGCACGCCCACGCGCACGGTGTCCTGGCGCGCTTCGGCCAGCGACAGCCCAACGGGGATGAAATCGCACGCCGCCTGGGCGTTAATGGCAAACAGGGCGGGCAGGGCGAGGTGCGGGGGAATGTTCCCCAGACCAATCTGCACGCCAATCAGCACGCCGATGACCTGAGCGATCACCGCGCCCGGGCCGAGGAACGGCGACAGCAGCGGGAAGGAACAGATCAGCGCCAGCGTCACCAGCCCGAGCGGGTGGCTGGCGAGCGGGGCGAGGCCGTGGGCAATCCAGTCGCCCAGGCCGGAGGCCATGATGATGCCGATCAGCGCCGAGACGAACGCCATAAACGGCAGAATGGTTTTCAGCACCGTGTCGATGGTGTCGCGCCCGGACTGGAAAAGCACCGCCACGGCGGAACCCATGCCCATCCCGACCTTCGCCAGCAGGCCGTCGCTCTGCTCGGTGATCTTCTTGCTGGTGTCGTACTCGCGCGGGGCCGCTTTTTGTGGCGCGGCAGTGCCATTCACCAGAGTAATGTTGTCCTCCTTTACGCCCGAGACATAAATGTCTTCAAGGATGTACTGCGCCAGCGGGCCGGATTTACCGGTGGAGTGAATATTTACCGTCGGAATACGGCGCTTCGGATAGATACCGCAGCGCAGCGTGCCGCCGCAGTCGATCACCGCCACGCCGATTTCCGCTTCCGGCGGCTCGCCTTCCTTGAAGCCGTCGACCGCTTCCCAGCCCGTCAGCTCGCGCAGCCTGTCGACGATTGCCGGGCGCGTGCCCGCGGTGATGTACACAATCTTTTTGCCTTCGGTGGCGTCGAACTCCAGCGGGCCGCCCCAGCCGCCCGTGCCTTTCTCAATGCGGATCCGGTTCATGCTGTGGCTCCTGAAAGATGGACCTTCTGTTCAAGCTGGATGCCCATTTTTTTCTCGAAAATAGCGGTGGTGAGGTCGGTCACCCAGCCGCGGAAGAAGTTGGTCACCAGACCGACCAGCAGGTAGCTCACCGCCAGCGGGCCGAGCGGCAGGCCAATGGTGGTCAGGCCGCTGGCGATCCCGAGATAGACAAACAGTTCGCCGGGGTTGATGTGCGGGAACAGGCCGTTCATCGAATGGCAGCTGTAGGAGGCGGCGGCGTAGTAGCTCGGCTTGTACTTTTCCGGCATAAAGCGGCCGAGGCTTAAGGTCATCGGGTTGCAGAACACGAAGGTGCCGATAAAGGGCAGTATCAGGTAGCGGGACAGCGGGTTTCCGGCGCAGCGCTGGGCGAAGCGCTCAATGCGCTGCTGGCCGATAAAGTTAATCAGCGCGTTCATGATCACCAGCAGGCTGATCAGCAGGGGCAGGATCCCGGTCACCATGCCGGTGAACACTTCTCCGCCTTTCTGAAACAGCCCGATGAACCACTCGGCGCCGTGGGTGATGGTTTCTATCATTCTTCTCTCCTGTGGGGCTTTTTTGTTTTTGTCTGACTGGGCTAATAATAATCACTTTGAAAGGTTTTAAAGTGTTAGTTAGATCTCACAATGAAAGAAAAACGGATTATTTTGAAAGTTTATTGGTGGGGTTAATGATTTTCGATGGAAAAAAGCGCGGATTTGCGTAGGGAAGGTGCGTACCGCTTCCTTGAGGTGTTGCGCATGCTTTACCATACTGGGTTCTTATCGAACCCGTTAAATGGATGTCTCATGTTCAAGCGTCGTTATGCAGCGCTGTTGCCTGCGCTTATTCTGCTGTCTGCCTGTAGTAGCAAACCTAAGACCGAAGCCGTTCAGCAAACGGCAGGCGCGCCTTCCGGAGGCTTCCTGCTGGAGCCGCAGCACAATATGATGCAGATGGGGGGCGACTTCGCGAATAACCCGGCTGCCGAGCAGTTCATCGATAAAATGGTGAGCAAACACGGCTTTGACAGACAGCAGCTGCACGAAATTTTGTCTCAGGCGAAGCGTCTGGACTACGTGCTGCGTCTGATGGACAGACAGGCGCCGACGGCCCAGGTGCCGAGCGGGCCGAACGGCGCGTGGCTGCGCTATCGCAAGCAGTTTATTACTCCGGACAACGTGCAAAACGGCGTGGCGTTCTGGAATCAGTATGAAGAGGCGCTCAACCGCGCGTGGCAGGTGTACGGCGTACCGCCTGAAATCATCGTCGGGATTATCGGCGTGGAAACCCGCTGGGGCCGCGTGATGGGGAAAACCCGCATCCTGGATGCGCTGGCGACGCTCTCCTTTAACTATCCGCGCCGAGCGGAGTATTTCTCTTCCGAGCTGGAAACCTTCCTGCTGATGGCGCGCAACGAGCAGGACGATCCGCTCGATCTGAAAGGGTCGTTTGCCGGCGCGATGGGCTACGGCCAGTTTATGCCGTCGTCCTATAAACAGTATGCCGTCGACTTTAACGGAGATGGCCATATCAACCTGTGGGATCCGGTGGATGCCATCGGCAGCGTGGCGAACTACTTCAAGGCGCACGGCTGGGTGCCGGGCGGCCAGGTGGCGGTGCAGGCGAACGGCGAGGCGTTTGGGCTGGAAAACGGCTTTAAAACCAAATACAGCGTTGCACAGCTGACGGCGGCAGGCTTAACGCCAACCCAGCCGCTGGGCAATGTCGATCAGGTGAGTCTGCTGCGTCTGGATGTCGGGACGGGCTATCAGTACTGGTACGGTCTGCCGAATTTCTACACCATTACCCGCTATAACCACAGCACCCACTATGCGATGGCCGTATGGCAGCTGGGGCTGGCGGTATCGCAGGCCCGCGTGCCGGCGGCGTCACCGTTTAGTCAGTAAGTCACCTTATTCCCCCTCTCCCTGTGGGAGAGGGCTGGGGTGAGGGCATCCGCGCGCATCTATTTCCCGCAGAAACATTTCGCCACACTCCCTCTGCAAACCCGCCATTTACATCTTAACTACCTTTTATTATTGTTATGTTATAACGTTTAATTTGGTGTCGAGATGTCAACGTCCCTTTTCTCTCTGTCTGCTCCGGTTCGGCTTTTGCTGGCGCTGGTGCTGGTTGTCTTTATTGGGCTGGCCGTGTGCTGGGCGGTGGCATTGCCATGATTGTGATGAATGAACTGGTCGCGGGTTATGAACGCCAGCCCATTACGCGGCCCCTTTCGGGCACGATTGAGCGCGGAAGCATGACCGCCATTATCGGCGCTAACGGCTGCGGGAAATCCACGCTGCTGAAAACGCTGGCGGGGTTTATTCCTCCCGTCAGCGGCGGCTTTCGCTGGCAGGGGAAGCGCCCGGTAATCGGATGGCTGGCACAGCGCCACGCGCTGGAGGCGCAGTTTCCGCTGACCGTACAGGACGTGGTAAGCATGGGATGCTGGCCGGGCATTTCGCTGTTTTCCGGGTTTCGTCGCGAAGCGCGGCTGCGCCTTGCCAGCGCTCTTGAGCGCGTCGGACTGGAAACCATGGCGTTATCCACCATCGATGAGCTCTCCGGCGGGCAGTTCCAGCGCATGCTGTTTGCCCGCGTTCTGGTACAGCAGGCGCCGCTGGTGATGCTGGATGAGCCCTTTACCGGCGTCGATGAAGCCACCTGCAACGTGCTGATGGACGTGATGCTGGAGATGTATATGCAGGGGCAAACTCTGCTCGCGGTACTGCACGACAGCGAGCGCGTGTCGCGCCATTTCCCGCAAACGCTGCGGCTGGATGCTGACGTGCCCCAGTGGAAAACCGAGCGGGTGAGGGTGGCATGATCTGGCATCTCTTTTTTCAGCCGTTTATTGAGTACGGCTTTATGCGTCGCGCGCTGGTGGTTTGCCTTGCGCTCTCGGTCAGCACTACCGCGCTCGGCGTGTTTCTTCAGCTGCGTCGGATGAGCCTGATGGGCGACGCTCTTTCTCACGCCATTTTGCCGGGCGTTGCCGTGGGGTATTTACTCAGCGGCATGTCGCTGCTGGCGATGAGTATTGGCGGTTTTATCGCGGGCATTACCGTGGCGCTGCTGGCCGGTCTGGTCAGCCGACGCACGCCGCTTAAGGAAGATGCCAGCTTCGCGGGGTTTTACCTTGGCTCACTGGCGCTGGGCGTCACGCTGGTGTCGCTGCGCGGGTCGAATGTCGATCTGCTGCATCTGCTGTTTGGCTCCATCCTCGCCGTGGACAACGACGCCGCGCTGTTTGTTACGGGCGTGTGTATGTTCACCCTTATCACGCTGGCGCTGTTCTATCGCGGGCTGGTCACAGAAGCGTTTGATACCGCCTGGCTACAGGTGAACGCCCGCTGGCTGCCCGGCCTGCTGCACGGACTGTTTCTGGCGCTGCTGGTTCTTAACCTGGTGGCTGGTTTTCAGGTGCTCGGCACGCTGATGGCCGTCGGGCTGATGATGCTGCCAGCCGTGGCGGCCCGCTGCTGGGTGCGCACGCTGCCTGCGTTACTCCTGATGGCGGGCATCAGCGGTATTTTCTGCGCATGGCTGGGGCTGAGCCTCTCCTGGGCAATGAGTTTGCCTGCCGGGCCATCCATCGTGCTCACCGCCAGCGCGCTGTTCTTTATTTCCATTTTACTGGGCACGCGAAGCAGGCTCGCTGGCAGCCTGCGCGCGCTTTTTTAACGCAAGGGGAAACGATGAAACGAACAGGATTAGTAGTGGCGCTCGCGCTGGGGATGATGTCGCACGGCGTGATGGCGAAAACGCTGAATGTGGTCACCAGCTTTTCGATACTGGGGGATATCACGCAGGAGGTGGGCGGTGACCATGTGAACGTGACGACGCTGGTGGGGCCGGACGGCGATCCGCATACGTTTGAACCGTCGCCGAAAGACAGCGCGGCGCTGAGCAAGGCCGATGTGGTGGTGGTGAACGGCCTGGGGCTGGAGGGCTGGCTCGATCGGCTGGTGAAGGCCTCCGGGTTCAAAGGACAGCTGGTCGTCGCCTCAGTCGGGGTGAAAACTCACACGCTTGAGGAAGATGGAAAGACCGTGACCGATCCGCACGCGTGGAACAGCGCGGCGAACGGGGCGCTGTATGCACAAAATATTCTGAACGGGCTGGTGAAAGCCGATCCGCAGGACAAAGCCGCGCTGGAAGCCTCCGGTAAACCGTATATCGCGCAGCTTAACCAGCTGGATAGCTGGGCCAAAACGCGCTTTAGCCAGATCCCGCAGGCGAAGCGTAACGTGTTGACCAGCCATGACGCGTTTGGCTATTTCAGCCGCGCCTACGGCGTGACGTTTATGGCGCCGCAGGGACTGTCGTCCGAGAGCGAGGCCAGCGCGTCGCAGGTTGCTGAGATTATCAATCAGATCAAAGCCGACGGCGTCAAAACCTGGTTTATGGAAAATCAGCTCGATCCGCGTCTGGTGAAGCAGATAGCGTCGGCGACGGGCGCACAGCCGGGGGGCGAACTGTATCCGGAAGCTCTGTCGGCAAAAGGCGGGGTGGCAGACACCTACGTTAAGGCATTTCGCCACAATGTGAACACCCTCGCCGACAGCATGAAATAACATTTCCACGGCCGGTGCGCCCGCATCGGCTTTTTTCTGAAGCTCCCTCGTAAAACCTGAAGTGCATCCCCACATCTGACGAGAAAGTGCTATCTTGTGCAGCACGTTTTTCTGATGCCTGGAGCGAGAATGACTGACCATGAATTGATGCAGCTTAGCGAGATTGTTGGCCTTGCGCTGAAGCAGCGTGGCGCGACAATCACCACCGCGGAATCCTGCACCGGCGGCTGGGTGGCGAAAGCGATTACCGATATTGCCGGCAGTTCCGCCTGGTTTGAACGCGGATTTGTGACCTACAGTAACGAAGCTAAAGCACAGATGATTGGCGTGCGCGAATCCACGCTTGAACAGCATGGCGCGGTCAGCGAACCGGTGGTGATCGAGATGGCCATTGGTGCGCTCAAAGAGGCGCGCGCAGATTACGCAATTTCCATTAGCGGCATTGCGGGCCCGGACGGCGGCAGCGACGTGAAGCCTGTCGGCACAGTCTGGTTTGGGTTTGCTACTTCTAAAGGCGAAGGCATCACCCGCCGGGAGTGCTTCAGCGGCGATCGCGAAAGCGTGCGTCGTCAGGCAACGGAATATGCGTTAAAAACGCTCTGGCAACAATTTCTACAAAACACTTGATACTGTATGACCATACAGTATAATTGCACCAACAGAACAGAAATCCACGGTGAAGCACAGTCGCTTCTCCCGGCATGACAGGAGTAATAATGGCTATCGACGAAAACAAACAGAAAGCGTTGGCGGCAGCACTGGGCCAGATCGAAAAGCAATTCGGTAAAGGCTCCATCATGCGCCTGGGTGAAGACCGTTCCATGGATGTGGAAACCATCTCCACCGGTTCGCTTTCTCTGGATATCGCGCTGGGCGCTGGCGGCCTGCCTATGGGCCGTATCGTAGAAATCTACGGGCCAGAGTCCTCCGGTAAAACCACCCTGACGCTGCAGGTCATTGCCGCGGCACAGCGCGAAGGTAAAACCTGTGCGTTTATCGATGCCGAGCACGCGCTGGACCCTGTGTATGCCCGTAAGCTGGGTGTCGATATCGACAACCTGCTGTGTTCTCAGCCGGACACCGGTGAGCAGGCACTGGAAATTTGTGACGCGCTGGCGCGTTCTGGTGCTGTTGACGTTATCGTGGTCGACTCCGTTGCCGCACTGACGCCAAAAGCCGAAATCGAAGGCGAAATCGGCGACTCTCATATGGGCCTTGCGGCTCGTATGATGAGCCAGGCGATGCGTAAGCTGGCGGGTAACCTGAAGCAGTCCAACACGCTGCTGATCTTCATCAACCAGATCCGTATGAAAATCGGCGTGATGTTCGGTAACCCGGAAACCACGACCGGGGGGAACGCCCTGAAATTCTACGCCTCTGTCCGTCTGGATATCCGCCGTATCGGCGCGGTGAAAGAGGGTGAGAACGTCGTCGGTAGCGAAACCCGCGTCAAGGTTGTGAAGAACAAAATCGCTGCGCCGTTCAAGCAGGCTGAGTTCCAGATCCTCTACGGCGAAGGTATTAACTTCTTCGGTGAGCTGGTTGACCTGGGCGTGAAAGAGAAGCTGATTGAAAAAGCGGGCGCCTGGTACAGCTACAACGGTGACAAGATTGGTCAGGGTAAAGCGAATGCCATCTCCTGGCTGAAAGAGAACCCGGCTGCGGCGAAAGAGATCGAGAAGAAAGTGCGTGAGCTTCTGCTGAACAACCAGGACTCCACGCCTGATTTCGCGGTTGATAGCGCGGATGCTGAAGAAACTAACGAAGACTTTTAATTCTCTCGTTTAACAATGAAGGGCTGCTGATGCGGCCCTTTTTGCATTTCTGAATCAGCAGGTTTTTTTATGAGTGAACCGACAACACGTCGACCCGCGTATGCACGCTTACTTGATCGCGCGGTGCGCATCCTGGCCGTCCGTGACCACAGTGAACAGGAGCTGCGGCGAAAACTGTCGGCGCCGGTGATGAGTAAAAACGGCCCGGAAGAGATTGATGCCGCCGCGGAAGATTATGACCGCGTCATCGCCTGGTGCTATGAGCATCGCTATCTTGATGACGAGCGTTTTGCCTCGCGGTTTCTCGCCAGCCGTGGCCGTAAAGGATACGGGCCCGCGCGCATCCGGCAGGAGCTAAACCAGAAAGGGGTAGCCAGGGAGTCCATCGAAAAATCGATGCGCGAATGCGATATTGACTGGTGCGAACTGGCAAGAGAACAAGCGATTCGCAAGTACGGCGAGCCGCTGCCGCGTGAATTTTCAGAAAAAGTCAAAATCCAGCGCTTTTTGCTCTACCGCGGCTTTCTGATGGAAGATATTCAGGATATCTGGCGTAATTTTGCCGATTGAACGCATGCGGGATTTTACTTCCCACTAAAGAAAACTTATCTTATTCCCACTTTTTCCAGTAGCTGGTCTGTCCAACGGTTTACCGATACAGGCTGGCTACGACATTTCGTTAGCTTGATTTCAGGATAATTATGAGCAAGAGCACCGCTGAGATCCGTCAGGCGTTTCTCGATTTTTTCCATAGTAAGGGACACCAGGTTGTTGCCAGCAGCTCCCTGGTACCGAACAACGATCCGACTCTGCTGTTTACCAACGCCGGGATGAACCAGTTCAAGGATGTGTTCCTTGGTCTCGACAAGCGTAATTATTCCCGCGCCACAACCTCACAGCGTTGCGTGCGTGCGGGCGGTAAACACAACGACCTGGAAAACGTCGGTTACACCGCGCGTCACCACACCTTCTTCGAAATGCTGGGTAACTTCAGCTTCGGCGACTACTTCAAACACGATGCCATTCAATATGCGTGGGAACTGCTGACCGGTGAAAACTGGTTCAACCTGCCGAAAGAGCGTCTGTGGGTTACCGTCTATGAAACCGATGACGAAGCCTACGAAATCTGGGAAAAAGAAGTCGGGATCCCGCGCGAGCGTATTATTCGCATCGGCGATAACAAAGGCGCGCCTTACGCGTCCGACAACTTCTGGCAGATGGGTGACACCGGTCCTTGCGGTCCGTGCACCGAGATCTTCTACGATCACGGCGACCACATCTGGGGCGGCCCTCCGGGAAGCCCGGAAGAAGACGGCGATCGCTACATTGAGATCTGGAACATCGTCTTCATGCAGTTCAACCGTCAGGCCGACGGTACGATGGAGCCGCTGCCGAAGCCTTCCGTTGATACCGGTATGGGCCTGGAGCGTATTGCCGCGGTTCTGCAGCACGTTAACTCCAACTATGAGATTGACCTGTTCAGCACCCTGATCAAAGCCGTTGCCGAAGTCACCGGCGCGACCGATCTGAACAACAAATCGCTGCGCGTTATCGCGGACCACATTCGTTCCTGCGCGTTCCTGATTGCAGACGGCGTTATCCCGTCGAATGAAAACCGTGGCTACGTGCTGCGTCGTATCATTCGTCGTGCTATTCGTCACGGCAACATGCTGGGCGCGAAGGACACCTTCTTCTACAAACTCGTTGGGCCACTGATCGGCGTGATGGGTTCAGCCGGTGACGAGCTGAAACGCCAGCAGGCGCAGGTTGAGCAGGTTCTGAAAACCGAAGAAGAGCAGTTTGCCCGTACTCTGGAGCGCGGTCTGGCGCTGCTGGACGAAGAGCTGGCGAAGCTCAAGGGCGACACGCTGGATGGCGAAACCGCTTTCCGCCTGTACGACACCTACGGCTTCCCGGTTGACCTGACGGCGGACGTTTGCCGTGAGCGCAACATCAAAGTTGACGAAGCGGGCTTCGAAGCCGCGATGGAAGAGCAGCGCCGTCGTGCGCGTGAGTCCAGCGGTTTCGGTGCAGACTACAACGCGATGATCCGCGTTGATAGCGCGTCTGAATTCAAAGGTTATGAGGCGCTGGAACTGACCGGCAAAGTGACCGCCCTGTTTGTTGACGGCAAAGCCGTGGACAGCATCAGTGCGGGTCAGGATGCGGTTGTCATTCTGGACAAAACGCCGTTCTACGCCGAATCCGGCGGCCAGGTTGGTGATAAAGGCGAACTGAAGGGCAATGGCTTTAGCTTCAGCGTCAGCGACACCCAGAAATACGGTCAGGCGATTGGTCACCAGGGCAAACTGGTTTCCGGTTCTCTGAAAGTGGGCGAGGGCGTCCAGGCTAACGTTGATGAAGCTCGCCGCGCGCGCATTCGTCTGAACCACTCGGCAACCCACCTGATGCACGCTGCCCTGCGTGACGTACTCGGTACCCATGTTGCACAGAAAGGTTCTCTGGTTAACGACAAAGTACTGCGCTTCGACTTCTCGCATTTTGAAGCGATGAAGCCGTCTGAAATCCGTGCGGTGGAAGATCTGGTGAACGCGCAGATCCGTCGTAACCTGCCAATCGAGACTCATATCATGGATCTTGAGGACGCGAAGAAAAAAGGTGCGATGGCGCTGTTTGGTGAGAAATATGACGATCGTGTTCGCGTGTTGAGCATGGGCGACTTCTCTACCGAGCTGTGCGGTGGTACACACGCCTCGCGCACCGGTGACATCGGCCTGTTCCGTATTGTTTCCGAGTCGGGTACGGCGGCAGGCGTGCGTCGTATTGAAGCGGTGACCGGTGAAGGTGCGATTGCCAGCCTGCATGCGCAGAGCGATCAGCTGCACGATATCGCGCAACTGCTGAAAGGCGATAGCCAGAACCTGGGCGAGAAAGTGCGCGTTGCGCTGGATCGCACGCGTCAGCTGGAAAAAGAGCTGCAGCAGCTGAAAGAGCAGGCTGCGGCGCAGGAGAGTGCAAACCTCTCCAGCAAGGCTGTAGACATTAAGGGCGTCAAACTGCTGGTCAGCGATCTGGCGGGCGTTGAGCCTAAGATGCTGCGTACTATGGTCGACGATCTCAAGAACCAGCTTGGTTCTACCGTCATCGTGCTGGCGACAGTGGCAGAAGGTAAGGTTTCTCTGATTGCGGGCGTATCTAAGGATGTGACCGACCGCGTAAAAGCAGGGGAACTGATTGGTATGGTCGCTCAGCAGGTGGGCGGCAAGGGTGGCGGTCGTCCGGACATGGCGCAAGCCGGTGGTACGGATGCGGCGGCACTCCCTGCAGCATTGGCCAGCGTTGAAAGCTGGGTAAGCGCGAAACTGTAATAACTACAAAGCACAAGCAGACGCCATAGCGGTAACGTTATGGCGTCTTGTTCACTGTGCTATCGATAACGATAAAGTCAGGTTGAGTTTGTGTATATCGGCTAAACTTACGTTTAACAGAATGTGATGCCGTGACTGCTTACACTTTACGTGTTTGTCATCGCTTACTTTTTGGCGTTATATGATGGATAATGCCGGGATACAAGAGACCCGACTCTTTTAATCTTTCAAGGAGCAAAGAATGCTGATTCTGACTCGTCGAGTTGGTGAGACCCTCATGATTGGGGATGAGGTCACCGTGACAGTTTTAGGGGTAAAGGGTAACCAGGTACGTATTGGTGTTAACGCTCCTAAAGAAGTATCTGTCCACCGTGAAGAGATCTACCAGCGTATCCAGGCTGAAAAATCCCAGCAGTCCAGTTACTGATATTGTCGCGTCTCGCTGTCGGGCGAGACGCAACCCTCCTGTCATTTTTCCTGCTCAAAGTTACCGTTTAATTTCAATCGCTCTCTTTTTAACCGCTCCATAACCCTTAACTCGTCCTATCTCCGCCTTTTCTGCATAGGTTTTCTGTGAAGAAGCCTGCAAAATCCGCTTATAAAACACCCTCTTTGCGGCTTTTACATGCGAATTGCGTGTGATTTGTGCAAACGATAAAAGCTTTTGGAAAATTGTTTGACTTATAAGTCCCAGAAAGTAATATATGCGCCACGCAGCGACGAGAAGCTCTTAACGAGTTGCTCGAAGCACTCGAAAGAGGCGTTGTGTGGTGAGGTGGCCGAGAGGCTGAAGGCGCTCCCCTGCTAAGGGAGTATGCGGTCAAAAGCTGCATCCGGGGTTCGAATCCCCGCCTCACCGCCATTTTGCATCCGTAGCTCAGCTGGATAGAGTACTCGGCTACGAACCGAGCGGTCGGAGGTTCGAATCCTCCCGGATGCACCATCTATTACTTCATATTGCTTTAGAAGTGATATGAATATCGAGCAGTACAGTAGTAAATCCCGATGCATCCGTAGCTCAGCTGGATAGAGTACTCGGCTACGAACCGAGCGGTCGGAGGTTCGAATCCTCCCGGATGCACCATTTACTATTTCTGAAAGCAGTACCCTGATGCATCCGTAGCTCAGCTGGATAGAGTACTCGGCTACGAACCGAGCGGTCGGAGGTTCGAATCCTCCCGGATGCACCATATTCTCCGAGATAATAGCCACGCTGTTGTTTCAAGGTCTGCGGGTTAATCGCAAGCACCAGGGAGGATAACGTTGCTTTAGCAACGGCCCAAAGGGCGAGGCGCAGCCGAGTAATCCTCCCGGATGCACCATTTACTGTTTCTGAAAGCATTTCCCGATGCATCCGTAGCTCAGCTGGATAGAGTACTCGGCTACGAACCGAGCGGTCGGAGGTTCGAATCCTCCCGGATGCACCATCTTCTCCTTCTTTGTTTATTCCTTCGACGTTCCGTCAGCAATCACACTCTCAGTCAGCGACAAAAACCACCATTTACGATAAAGTAATGCTTTGTTAATCGTTTAGCGAGAGCACGATGTACGCACAGTATGACGGTTTGATCTTCGATATGGATGGCACTCTCCTGGATACCGAACCCACGCATCGTCAAGCCTGGACAGACGTCCTGGGCCGCTACGGTATGCGTTTCGATCTTCAGGCGATGATTGCCCTCAACGGATCTCCCACCTGGCGTATTGCACAGGCCGTGATTGAACTGAATCAGGCCGATCTCGACCCGCACCTGCTCGCGCGCGAAAAAACCGATGTAGTAAAAGCCATGCTTTTAGATACCGTACGCCCTCTGCCGCTGATTGATGTGGTAAAAGAGTGGCACGGGCGTCGCCCGATGTCGGTAGGAACAGGCAGCGAAAGTGCGATTGCAGAAGCTTTGCTCAATCATCTTGGCCTGCGCCACTATTTTTCTGCCGTGGTCGCCGCCGATCATGTTAAACATCACAAGCCCGCACCGGACACCTTCCTGCTTTGCGCAGAATTAATGGGCGTCCCGGCGGCAAAATGCGTCGTGTTTGAAGATGCCGATTTCGGCATCCAGGCCGCGCGTGATGCCGGAATGGATGCGGTGGATGTACGCTTACTGTGAGTGACGCGCTGTCACTTGCCTCATTATTCGCCAGCAGTTTTTTAAGCGCCACGCTGTTACCGGGAAATTCGGAAGTGGTGCTGGTGGCGATGCTATTGTCCGGCGTGAGTCAGCCCTGGCTGCTTGTAGTAATAGCAACAATGGGTAATAGCCTTGGAGGGCTGACTAACGTTATTCTTGGGCGTTTCTTTCCGCTGCGTGAAAAATCGCGCTGGCAGGAAAAGGCAGTCGGCTGGCTAAAACGCTATGGCGCTGCCACGCTGTTATTAAGCTGGATGCCTGTAATAGGCGATTTACTGTGTCTGCTGGCGGGATGGATGCGTATCTCCTGGGGACCGGTGCTCTTTTTTTTGTGCCTTGGCAAGGCGTTGCGCTATGTTCTCGTGGCGTGGGCAACACTACAGGGTATGACGTGGTGGCACTAATTGGTGGAATGAATACGCGACCTTCAATCGTCAACCATTACAATTATGCTGAGTAACATTACTTTGACAGGCGGGAGGTCAATTTGATCCCGGACGTATCTCAGGCGCTGGCCTGGCTGGAAAACCACCCTCAGGCATTGAAGGGTATTCAGCGTGGTCTTGAGCGTGAAACGCTGCGCGTTAACGCAGACGGCAGTTTAGCGACAACGGGTCACCCGAAGGCGTTAGGCTCGGCGCTGACACATAAATGGATCACAACCGATTTCGCTGAAGCGCTGCTGGAGTTCATCACCCCAGTAGAGGGTGATATTGATCATATGCTGACGATCATGCGCGATATCCATCGCTACACCGCGCGCAACCTGGGCGACGAACGTATGTGGCCCCTCAGCATGCCGTGCTATATCGAGCAGGGCCAGGAGATTGAGCTGGCGCAGTACGGCACGTCAAATATCGGCCGGCTGAAAACGCTCTATCGTGAAGGGCTGAAAAACCGCTACGGCGCGTTGATGCAGACGATCTCGGGTGTGCATTACAATTTCTCGCTGCCAATGGCATTCTGGCAGGCGAAATGCGGTGAAACGGATAAAGACGCGATCTCGGAGGGCTATTTCCGCCTCATCCGCAACTATTACCGTTTCGGCTGGGTGATCCCGTATCTGTTTGGTGCCTCCCCGGCGATCTGTTCTTCGTTCCTGCAGGGGAAACCGACCACGCTGCCATTCGAGAAGACCGAGTGCGGAATGTACTATCTCCCGTATGCCACCTCTCTGCGCCTGAGCGATCTCGGTTATACCAATAAATCGCAAAGCAATCTCGGTATTACGTTTAACGAATTGCACGAATATGTGGCAGGATTGAAGCGGGCGATCAAAACCCCGTCGGAAGAGTACGAGAAAATCGGCCTCGAAAAAGACGGCAAGCGCCTGCAAATCAACAGCAATGTGCTGCAGATTGAGAACGAACTGTATGCGCCTATTCGTCCTAAGCGCGTGACGCGCAGCGGCGAAACCCCGTCGGATGCGCTGCAGCGCGGCGGGATCGAATACATTGAAGTGCGCTCGCTGGATATCAACCCGTTCTCACCGATTGGCGTTGATGAGCAGCAGGTTCGCTTCCTGGATCTGTTTATGGTCTGGTGCGTGCTGGCGGATGCGCCGGAAATGAGTTCAGACGAACTGCTCTGTACCCGAACAAACTGGAACCGCGTTATTCTGGAAGGACGTAAACCGGGTCTGACGCTGGGTATCGGCTGCGAAACGGCACAGTTCCCGCTGACGAAAGTCGGTAAAGATCTGTTCCGCGATCTGAAGCGAGTTGCCCGGACGATGGACAGCATCGACGGTGGCGACGCATATCAACAGATTTGCGACCAGCTGGTAGCGTGCTTTGATAACCCGGAACTGACATTCTCAGCGCGTATTCTGCGTTCTATGATCGATCAGGGCATTGGTGGTACGGGTCGCTCACTTTCGGCGGAGTACCGTGAAATGCTGATGCAGGAGCCGTTAGAAGTGCTGAGCGAAGCGGATTTTGTCGCGGAACGCGATGCGTCCGTGGTGCGTCAGAAAGAGGTTGAAGCGGCGGATACCGAGTCGTTTGAGGCGTTTCTGGCGAAGCAGGCTTAAGCAGAAAAGAAAAAGGCCACATCGCTGTGGCCAAAATATACATCTCTGAATTCAGGGATGATGATAACAAATGCGCGTCTTTCATATACTCAGACGCGCATTCTGTAGAAGAGTTCAGTTTATTTTAAAAAAAATCACTGTCGGAGGTGACGTATGCCGTTATTAGATAGCTTTACTGTCGACCATACCCGTATGGAAGCACCTGCAGTCCGCGTGGCGAAGACCATGCACACCCCGCACGGCGACACGATCACCGTTTTCGATCTGCGTTTCTGCGTGCCAAATAAAGAAGTGATGCCGGAGAAAGGTATTCACACTCTGGAGCACTTATTCGCCGGTTTTATGCGTGACCACCTGAACGGCAACGGCGTTGAGATCATCGATATCTCTCCGATGGGCTGCCGTACCGGTTTCTACATGAGCCTGATTGGTCAGCCTGAAGAGAAACGTGTGGCAGATGCCTGGAAAGCGGCGATGGAAGACGTGCTGAAGGTGAAAGAGCAAAACCAGATCCCTGAGCTGAACGTTTACCAGTGCGGTACTTACCAGATGCACTCTCTGGAAGAAGCGCAGGAAATCGCGCGCCACATCATCGAGCGTGATGTTCGCGTGAACAGTAACGAAGAGCTGGCCCTGCCAAAAGAAAAGCTGCAGGAACTGCACATCTAGTGCACCTTTTCCCTCTCCCTCAGGGAGAGGGTAGGGTGAGGGTTGTTTAACCCATGACCACAACTTCGACTTTTTCCTTTATCCATCGTCCCCTCGTTCCGTTTGCACATGATTACATTCATGGTGACAGCGAACCCTGGCACAAGCACGACTGCGCGCAGCTGCTGCACACCCTGAGCGGCGTGGTACGGGTGGATACCGCATCAGGCTGTTGGGTTGTGCCTCCCGGTCGCGGCGTCTGGCTGCCTGCGGGGACTCGCCACTCGCTTCGCATCACCGGCAACGTGGCGGCGCGAACGCTGTTTGTCGATCCGCTGGCGCGGGCCGATCTTCCGGCCACCTGCCAGATCGTGCAGATCACATCGCTGCTGCGCGAACTGATCCTCGTCTGCCTTGCTTTACCTGAATCGTACTCACCCGGAAGCCGGGATGAGCGCGTCTATGAGCTGATTCTTGATGAAATCCGCACTATGCCGGTGCTGCCGTTTCACCTGCCGGAGCCGGAAAGTGAGGCGCTACGTCGCCTGTGTCTGCAAATCCGGCAAAACCCGGGGGAAAGCTGGAGCAGCGCGCAGGCCGCGAGCATGATGAACGTGAGTGAGCGCACCCTGAACCGCCATTTTCAGCAGCAGACGGGATTGAGCTACGGCGAGTGGCTGAGAAGGGCGCGCCTGCTGGAAGCCTTAGTGCGGCTGGCGCAGGGCCAGCCGGTATTGCGCGTGGCGCTGGATCTGGGTTACGGCAGCCACAGCGCCTTTACGGCGATGTTTCGCCGGGTGATGGGCGTCTCCCCCAGCGATTACTTTAAGAACGACTGACGGCGTTAAACAGCGCCTGAAGCGACGCGCGCGCCACGTCGCTGTCAATGCCTACGCCCCAGCGGCTGCTGCCGTCCTGGAACAGGCAGCGGATGTAGGCCACCGAGCGGCTGTCGCTGCGTTCGCCTAACGTATGCTCGTGGTAATCCTTTATCACGAACGGGGCGTTGACCCAGCGGCTTAAGCCGTGAGCGGCGGCGGAGAGCAGACCGTTACCCTGACCCTCCAGCTGGCGCGTTCCTCCCTGTGTGGCGACGCTGGCCGTCAGACGCAGCTGGCCGTCCTGCTGGCTGTCGCTGCGGTAGGATTGCAGCGCATAGTGCGGCGTTGCTACCAGGCCGTAGCGGGCGCTGAACAGCTGCCACAGCGCATTATGCGTCATCTCTTTTCCGTGGCGATCGGTTTCCTGCTGCACGTGCAGGCTGAAATCCTGCTGAAGGGCGCGAGGTAATTTCAGGCCATGATTCTGTTCGATGAGCCATGCGCTGCCGCTTTTTCCTGACTGGCTGTTTACGCGGATCACCGCTTCGTAGGTGCAGCCGATGTCCTGGGGATCGACGGGAAGGTAAGGCATCTCCCAGCGATCGCCTGGCCTGCGGGCATCAAAGCCTTTTTTGATCGCGTCCTGATGCGAGCCGGAGAAGGCGGTATAGGCCAGCCGTCCTGCCCACGGATGGCGCGGGTGCACCGGCAGCTGGTTGCAGGTTTCCACCACTTCCACCACCCGATTCATATCGCTAAAGTCCAGATTCGGGCTAACCCCCTGGCTGTAGAGGTTCATCGCCAGCGTTACCAGGCAGACGTTGCCCGTACGTTCCCCGTTACCAAACAGACAGCCCTCCACGCGGTCAGCCCCCGCCATTACGGCCAGCTCCGCGCAGGCGACGCCGGTACCGCGGTCGTTATGCGGATGCACGCTGATGCAGACGTCGCGGCGGCGGCTAAAGTGGCGACAGAAGTACTCGATCTGGTCGGCATAGACGTTCGGCGTGCTCACTTCGACGGTGGCGGGTAAGTTGATCACCATAGGCCGTTCGTCGCACGGCTGCCAGATCTCCGCCACCGCTTCACAAATCTCCAGCGCAAACTCCGGCTCGGTAAAGCAGAAGGTTTCCGGAGAGTATTCATACTGCCAGCGGGTGTCGGGATTTTCCTCACACAGCTGGCGAATAAGCCGCGTCGCGCGCGTCGCCAGCTCAACGATTTGCGCTTTCTCCATGCCGAAGACCAGGCGGCGGAACAGCGGGGCGGTGGCGTTATACAGATGCACGGTGGCCTGCTTTGCGCCGCGCAGGGATTCAAAAGTGCGATGGATGAGATCTTCCCGCGTCTGGGTTAATACCTGAATCGTCACGTCATCCGGGATGCGGTTCTCTTCAATCAGCTGGCGAACGAAGTTGAAATCCGTCTGCGAGGCTGAAGGAAAAGCCACCTCAATTTCTTTGAATCCGCAGCCCAGCAGCAAATCCCAGAACTGCAGCTTGCGGGTGCTGTCCATCGGCTCGGCAAGGGCCTGGTTGCCGTCGCGCAGGTCGGTTGAGAGCCAGCGCGGCGCGCGGGTGATGCGTTGCTCCGGCCAGCGGCGGTCGGGCAGGGAAAGGGTCGGATAGGGTTGGTACTTGTCGGCGGGTGTGTTCAGCATGATGCGCTCCTGTTGTCTTTTCACTATCGTGAATTGATTACAGGAGCGCTGCTTTATCGAAACTGACAATCGCTGTCGCGTTCTGGACAACCGGGGCGGTTGCCCTGTGGCGGCTACCAGCGCAGAGGATTAATGCGCACCACCGCCGCCGCCGCCGGCACCAAACGGCGGTCTGGCAAACCACACCAGCCCCAGCAGGATGATAAAGATCCCTGCCGATATCCAGAAAATCTCGTTGGCCGAGATAATTAGCCCCTGGTTGGTGATCTGCTGGGCAATCCAGCCGGACGCCTGCTGCTCCGTCATTCCCATCCCCTGAAGCTGGCTATACATCTGCTGAGCATTCGGGTTGTACGGGTTCACCGCTTCGGTCAGCTGGGCGTGGTGCATCGATTCACGGTTCGTCCACAGGGTGGTGGTGATCGACGTACCGATGGAGCCCGCCAGCGTACGGGTGAAGTTCGACAGGCTAGACGCGGCCGCCAGACGCTCGGGCGGTAAGCCAGAGAGCGTGATGGTAGTCAGCGGCATAAAGAAGCACGCGACCGCGAAGCCCTGAATGAACTGCGGCCACGCAGAGGCGCCAAAGTCCATTCCTGGCTCAAAGGTATACGCACGCCAGTAGAAGCACACCGCATACATGATGAAGCTGAACGTCACAAGACGGCGCATGTCGAGCTTATGGGCGAAGCGGCCAATTATCGGCGACAGCAGGACCGGGATCACCCCGACCGGCGCTGAGGCCAGACCCGCCCAGGTTGCGGTATAGCCATACACCTCCTGCAATAGCTGCGGCAGCAGAACAATCGCGCCGAAGTAGAGCATATAGGCGAGGCTGATACACAGACATCCAATGGTAAAGTTTCGCGACTTAAACAGCGAGAGATCGACTATCGGGTTGTCGTCCGTCAGCTCCCAGACGATCAGGAAGCTTATCGACACCACCGCGACAATGGTCAGGATGATAATTTCCTGCGAGTTGAACCAGTCGAGCTCTTTACCGCGGTCGAGCATGATCTGCAGACTGCCGATACCCAGGATCAGCAGCGCCAGCCCGATGCTGTCGATTCGCCGCTGTTCGGTGCGGGTCTCACGTCCCCGCAGCGACTGCAGCGTCATTAATACCACGACGGCGCCAATCGGTACGTTGATGAAGAAGATCCAGCCCCAGTGGTAGTTATCGCTGATGTACCCGCCCAGAATCGGTCCGCAGATGGGCGCGACGATAACGGTCATCGACCAGAGCGCCAGCGCGACGGAACGTTTTGCGGGAGGGTAGTTGCTCAGCAGCAAACTCTGAGAAAGCGGGATCAGCGGCCCGGCGACAATCCCCTGAATGACGCGGAAGAAAATCAGCATCGTCAGGCTGCTGGACATGCCGCACGCCCACGAGGCCAGTACAAACGCCACCGTGGACCAGAGGAACAGCTTCACCTCACCGACGCGCTTTGCCAGCCAGCCGGTAATCGGAATGGAGATGGCGTTTGCCACCCCAAACGAGGTAATGACCCAGGTCCCCTGGCTCAGCGACGAGCCAAGGTTACCGGCAATGGTCGGGATCGCCACGTTTGCGATGGTGGAGTCCAGCACCTGCATGAATGTCGCCAGCGACAGCGCTATGGTCATAATGACCAGCTGCGCCCCTTCCAGCGGTTTTTGCGGCTTTTGCTGTTGCATAACGCTCACCTTCGGATTAACCGGCGTTTGCCTTCACGATGTCATCGATCAGCTTGTTGACCGGATCGAGGCTAATTTCACGGGCGTTACTTTCATAAGCCGGGCTGCTGCGCACCTGGCTTGCCAGGATCTGACCGTCGCGGTTGGCGGTGTCAACGGTCACCAGCGTAGAGAGGCCGATACGCAGCGGGTGATCCGCCAGCTGTTTGGCATCCAGTTCGATACGCACGGGCAGACGCTGAACCACTTTGATCCAGTTACCGGTGGCGTTCTGCGCAGGCAGCAGGGAGAAGGCGCTGCCGGTCCCCATATCCAGGCCGACCACTTTACCGGTGTACTTCACGTCATCGCCGTAAATGTCGCTGACAACCGTCGCGGTCTGGCCGATACGCATATGGGCAAGCTGCGTCTCTTTAAAGTTGGCGTCGACCCAAAGATTGTCTGCCGGCACGACCGCCATCAGCGGCGTGGTTGGGCTAATCTGCGCTCCTGGCTGGACGGAACGACGGGAGACATAGCCGGTCATCGGGCTGACGATTTTGGTACGCTGCAGGGCAAGCCACGCGTTGCGCACTTCAGTCGCCGCCTGCTGTACGGCGGGCTGGTTTTCCAGACTGGTGCCCAGCACCATCGCCTGGTTGGCGTTGTACTGTTGAATGGCCACATCCAGCTGTGCCTGAGCGCTGGCAACGGCATCGCGGGCGTGCTGCAGCTCTTCACGGCCAATCAGGTTGGCGGTGCCGAGCGGCACGCGGCGGTTCAGGTCGCTCTGCGCCTGCGCCAGCGCCGTTTTCTGCACGTCGATGTTGGCCTGCAGCTGTTTGCTGTTGATCATCAGCTGGCGGGTCTGACGGACGCTGGAGGCCAGCGCGGTCTGTGCTTTTTCAAAAGCCTGCTGGGCGTCGGTTGGATCGAGGGTGACCAACACATCGCCTTTTTTCACAAAGTCGGTATTGTCAGCCCAGACTTTCGTCACGCTGCCCGACACCTGCGCCATAATTTGTACCTGGTTCCCTGCCACGTAGGCGTCGTCAGTCTCTTCAGCATGACGCAGTACTAAAAACCAATAGATCCCATATGCCACGGCAATAATGATAAAGAGCAAGGTCAACAGAAGAAGGGCGCTCTTACGTTTGCCTTTCTTGTTGGCCGGTTGCTGCGGGGTAGTGCTCTCCGCATTTGCGCTCATTGTTGTTCTCCACGATCTTCTTATTTTCACATCGGCTGAGCCGACCTGTTGTCAGAAAGGCCAGCAGTGTGACGTGCTGGCCTGTCGGTTTTCTTATGAATCAGGAATGGTGAGCGTGTCGTCGCGTTAGCGCAGCGCCTCAAGAACGGCGCCGTCTTCATCCATCTGGTCCAGACGGGTGAGCAGCTTGCGAGTGATGTGCTCAAGCTGGTCGCGCTCGGCAGTGCTGAGGACAGACCAGAGTTTGTGCAGGCAATTGTGCTGAGGTGGCAGCACCTCGCGCAGGAACTGGTGACCTTTATCTGTCAGTTGCAGATGCAGGCAGCGGCGATCGTTGTCGCTTTCGCGGCGCTCAATCCAGCCACGCTTTTCGAGTTCATCGGCAATACGGGTCGCATTGGTACGGGAGGAGCCCAGCGCGCAGCTCAGTTCGGAAGGCTGAATGCTGTGATTTTCCTGAGACTCCAGCGTGATCAACGCCATAAACAATGTCTCGTTAATCCCTTGAGCTTTCAGCATTTTATTACGGTTTTCCAGCAGCTTACCCTGCATGTGCATGCACAGGCGAGTCAGCAGGATTTCCTGGTACGGAAAGTCCTCATGGCGACTGGCGCGGAATTTAAGCATTTGTTCAATGGGCGTAAACGAACTATCCATTTGGGCATAACCTCATTAATTACAGCCGATATAGTAACGACGGTGACAAATAATGTAAATGAATTATTTGTGCGGTTATATCCGCCAAACTTATGTCACCATCAGAAAGCGCCGGGTAAGTCCGTGACCCGGTGAGCACAGAAAGCGTAGGGTATGAACCCGCTGAGGAGAGGATGTGAGGACGGGGGTCTGAACTATTCATGCCAATTGTAAATATGTCACCCACATTAAAATTTCTGGGATAAATGATTACGTTTACATTAACAGAGTGAAGGGCCTCTTAACACCCTAAGAGGCCAACTCAATGTAAATGTTAGTTAATTGCATCCTGACGGTGGTAACCGCGCCACCATACTAGCAGGTTGAGGGTAGCAACAATGGCCCCAATCGCACACACCCCCGACCAGCCCGCATGCTGCCACGCCGACGCTGAAATTAGCGAACCCGCAGCGCCGCCGATGAAGTAGCTGGTCATGTAACCAGCCGTCAGGCGGTTACGCGCCTCAGGCTTCACGCGATAGATGACGGTCTGATTGGTAATGTGAACGCCCTGTACGGTGAGATCGAGTACCAGGATACCGACGATCAGCGCCAGCACCGAAATGTGTCCGTACCAGATCGCCGCCCAGGAGAGCAGAAGTAAAATCAGTCCTGCGGAGGTGGTCAGGTGGGATTTGCCCTTGTCGGCCAGCCCGCCTGCGGGACGCGCGCCCAGTGCGCCTGCGGCGCCGGCCAGGCCGAACAGGCCAATCACCCCTTCGGAATAATTGAACGGCGGTGCGGCCAGCAGAAACGCCATCGACGTCCACAGAATGCTGAAGTTAGCGAAGGTGAAGCAGCCCAGCAGGGCGCGAGTGCGCAGAAGCTTATCCTGGGTGAACAGGCTGAAAACGGAGGCCAGCAGCTGCGGGTAGTTCAGGTGGTTTTCCTGCTTCACTTTTGGCAGCCCGCGCCACAGCGCCAGCGCCATAACAACCATCAGCACGCTCGCCACCCAGTATACGGTGCGCCAGCCGCCGAGGCTTGCCAGTAGCCCAGCAACGGTACGCGCCAGCAAAATCCCCAGCAGCAGGCCGCTCATGATGGTACCCACCACCTTGCCGCGTTTTTCCGGCGAGGCGAGGGTAGCGGCGAGCGGGACCAGAATTTGCGCCACCACGGAGAACAGTCCCGTTAGCGCGGTTCCGACGATCATCATCGTCAGCGACTGGCTGCTGGCGGTGATCAGCATCCCACCGGCGGCCAGCAGGGTCATGGAGACGATCAGCATTCGGCGTTCAAACATATCGCCCAGCGGCACCAGAAACAGCAGCCCGGCGGCATAGCCTAGCTGTGCTGCGGTGACGATAAAGCCTGCGGAGCTGGCGGAGAGATTGAACGCGCGGGCGATGGTGTCGAGAAGAGGCTGCGCGTAATAGTTGCTGGCGACGGCCAGACCCGTTGCCACGGACATTAAAAGGATGAGTGCGGGGCTAAGCCCTTGAGTTGTTTTTGTCATTAGTTTCAGGAATCGTTAGTTGAGTGATTATTTTTCCGGAAACCATAATAGCTAATGATTGTGAAAGTTGGGGGATTGTTGGGTGATGGATTGTGCGGTTTAGGTTGGGTGCGGTTTGATCCCCTCACCCCGGCCCTCTCCCTTTGGGAGAGGGTTAGGGTGAGGGAAAATGTTTTACTTCTGCGCCTCAAGCGCCTCTTTCACCCAGCCATCAAACTGCTGCTGGTGGGCTTTGATCCAGCCGTCGACGTGGCCTTTGACATCCGCTTCAGATGATTTGCCCGCGTGCATCATCGCGTTCTGGGCGTTGATGTCAGCCAGCGGCAGCTTCATTACCGAAAACAGCTTCGCCGCCGCCGGGTTTTTCTCCGCCCAGGCTTTGTTCGCCACGATATGCATGGTGTTCACCGGGAAGCCGTAGTTCATGCCGTTCGGCAGCCTGGTGTCGATATCTTTCTGCTCGCCCGGCAGGGAAGAGAACGGCACCTGCAGCCACACCACGTCTTTACCCGGCTTCAGCACGTCGCTCACCCAGTACGGCGTCCAGGTGTAGTAGATCACCGGTTTACCCTCTTTGAAGCGGGCAATGGTGTCGGCCATCATCGCTGAATAGTTGCCGTGGCTCACGTCGACCGTTTTCGCCAGATCGAAAGCTTTGTTCTGGTGGTTAATCACCGCTTCACAGCCCCAGCCAGGCGAGCAGCCCATCATGTCGGCCTTGCCGTCACCGTTGGTGTCAAACAGTTTGGCGATCTTCGGATCTTTCAGCTGTTCAATATTGGTGATGTGGTACTTATCGGCGGTTTTCTTGTCGATCAGATAACCCTGCGCCGCGCCCGTCACGAAGGTACCCTCGCGATAGAATTTCTTGTCGCCACCGGCGGCGGCATACATGTCGTCGTGCAGCGGCTGCCAGTTGACGGCGGTAAATGTGGCGTCACCGGAGGCAATCGAGGTGTAGCCCACGTTGTAATCCACTTCGCTCGGCGTGTTAACCGTATAGCCCAGTTTTTCCAGCGCGCGGCTGACGATCAGGGTCTGGAAGCTCTCTTCCGAAATGGTGCTCTGCACCGGCTGCACGGTAATGCCTTTGCCCGGCAGGTCTGCCGCAAACGTGCTGGTGGAGACAAGGGTGGCAAACGCTGTGGCAAAAAGTACGTTATGTCGCATCGTTGTTCCTTATTTTATAAATGGGCGGGTGAGTAACCCGACAGGGCCGGTGGAATACCAGCGACGGTTGCCGCGACTGCGTGAATCACGACCGACGGCCTGGGTCAGGCGGTCAAGGATAATGGCGAGGATCACAATGCCGACGCCGCCGACGGTGGCCAGCCCCATGTCGAGACGGCCAATGCCGCGCAGCACCATCTGGCCCAGTCCGCCAACGGCGATCATCGAGGCAATGACGACCATCGAAAGGGCCAGCATCAGCGTCTGGTTAACGCCCGCCATGATGGTTGGCATGGCCAGCGGGAGCTGAACCTTAAACAGCATCTGGCGCGGGCTGGCGCCGAACGAGCGTGACGCTTCGATCAGGTCCGCAGGCACCTGGTTGATCCCGAGAATGGTCAGACGAATAATCGGCGGCAGCGCGAAGATAATGGTGACCACCACGCCCGGCACGTTGCCGATGCCGAACAGCATCACAATCGGCACCAGATAGACGAATGCCGGGGTAGTCTGCATTGCATCCAGCAGCGGACGGATAATCTTCGCCGCCCGCGGGCTGCGCGCCAGCCAGATCCCCATCGGCAGGCCGATGACGATGCAGAAGAGCAGGGCAGTCAGCACCAGCGCCAGGGTGATCATCGCCTGCGACCAGGCCCCAATCGCGCCGATGGCAATCAGCGAAATCAGCGTGGCGATCCCCATCCCGGCGCTGCCAAACTGCCAGGCGATCAGGGAGAACAGAATAATCGCCACCGGCGCCGGCATGCCCAGCATCAGCTGCTGGAAGCCGTTCAGGATGTAATCCACCGGAATGCGGATCCCCTGGAAAACCGGGCGGAAGTGCGTCACCACCCAGTCGATCCCCTCCGTGACCCAGCTGTCCAGCGGGATCAGCGTTTTATGGAACGGATCCATGATGTTGAAATGCTCTGGCGCAGGCGCGGGTGCGCTATTGAGCCAGTCTGCCGCGCCGCCACCGTCGGCGGGTGCTGGCGTGGAACCCCACGCGTCGGCGGATTGTGCAGCGCTGTCCGCTGCTTCAGCGGTGCCCCACGGGTTAGTTTGATCAGCCATTATTTGCCCCCTCGCGATCTAAAGCCTGCAGCAGCATCCGTTTGGAGATGATACCGACGTACTGTTGTTCCTCACCCACGACCGGTACGGCGCAAGGCGCCTGCCCCACGTGAGAGAGCAGCTCGCTGAGCGGCGTTTCGGCGTCCACGGCAAGCGGAGCGTCAATTAACGCCGCATCGATGCCCTGGTTTTCGCTGAGCGCGGTTTTCAGAGAATCGATGGAAACAACGCCGACAAATTTATTGCCGCGTTCAACCAGATAACCGTATTCACGGTCTTCGTCCTGCAGCAGCTTAAGCGCCGAGCGTGGGCCGAAACCTGGGGTTTTACGAATAATGCCGTTTGGCGTTCGACGGGCAATATCTTTGGCGCTAAAGACCTGGCTAATATCCACGCCGCGGAAGAAGGTGCGTACATAATCATTCGCGGGATTATTGAGAATTTCATCCGGCGTGCCGACCTGCACCACTTCACCGTTTTGCATAATGGCAATACGGTCGCCAATACGCATGGCTTCATCCAGGTCGTGGGAAATAAACACAATGGTTCGCTGATGTTTAGCCTGTAATTTTACCAGCTCGTCCTGCATCTCGGTACGAATTAACGGATCGAGGGCGGAGAAGGCTTCATCCATTAATAATATGTCTGGATTAATGGCTAATGCACGGGCTAATCCCACGCGCTGGCGCATACCGCCGGAAAGTTCATCCGGGTACGCATGCGCATAATTTTCCAGCCCAACCTGACGCAGTGCATCCAGAGCTTTTTCCTGACGTTCCTGAGCCGGCGTGCCGGCTAATTCCATGCCGAAGGCGGTATTATCCAGTACCGTCATGTGCGGCATTAGCGCGAATGACTGAAACACCATTGCGATCTTCTTTCTGCGCACCTCGCGAAGCTCGGCGTCTGATATTCTGGCGATATCTACGCCGTCAATCAGCACCTGTCCGCGGGTGGGTTCAATCAGGCGATTGAGAAGGCGAACCATAGTGGATTTACCCGAACCGGATAATCCCATGATGACAAAAATCTCGCCTTCTTCAATGGCCAGACTGGCGTCTTTAACGCCAAGCGATAGCCCGGTTTTTTCCAGAATTTGCTCTTTTGTGAGGCCTTTCTCAATATATTTGAATGCGCGCTGCGGGTGCTCGCCAAATACTTTATAAAGATTTTTCACTTCTAATTTAATTGCCATGCAATAGAGAGTGTCCTGTTATTTGTTTATGCCGATATGATTACCATGGTAAATTGTTAACGGGCATAACCCTAACATACTGAGAATCTGAGACAACCCTGGGTTTACTTTTGGCATGAATTTTCAGGGAAGCGAAACGGCTGAATTTCCCATGAGTAAAGGGCTGAGCGTGATCTGAATTTTTCTCAATTTTTTGCTGCTGCATCGGGAAATTTCGCCTGAATTGGAATGATTCAGGCGAATATGACGTGGAAATTACAGTGTAGTTGTTTTGTAAATATTAGAGAGGGAATTGTTGGGTTTATATTAAATTAACGAACGTTAGCGTTCATTAAAAATCCCAGTCTTCATCCTCGGTTTCCACCGCTTTGCCCATCACGTACGATGAGCCCGATCCCGAGAAGAAATCGTGGTTTTCGTCGGCATTGGGCGACAGCGCGGCCAGAATCGCCGGGTTCACCTCCGCCATCTCCGGTGGGAAAAGCGCCTCGTAGCCCAGGTTCATCAGCGCCTTGTTGGCGTTGTAGCAGAGGAAGGCCTTCACGTCTTCCTCCCAGCCGGTGCCGGCGTAGAGTTCTTCGGTATAGCTCAGCTCGTTGTCGTACAGATCCATCAGCAAATCGAGCGCAAAGCCTTTAAGCTCATCGCGCTTTGCCTCGCTGACTTTCTCCAGCCCTTTCTGATACTTATAGCCGATATAATACCCATGAACCGCTTCATCCCGAATGATAAGCCGAATCAAATCGGCGGTGTTGGTGAGCTTGCCCCGGCTCGACCAGTACATGGGCAGCCAGAAGCCGGAATAGAAGAGGAACGATTCCAGGAATACGCTGGCGATTTTCTTTTTCAGCGGCTCGTCGGCCCGATAATACGTCAGTACCAGCTCCGCCTTTCTCTGTAATGACTCACTCTCTTCACTCCAGGTATAGGCTGCGTCCACGTCTTTGGTCTGGCACAGCGTGGAGAAAATCGAGCTGTAAGAGCGGGCGTGCACCGCCTCCATAAAGCTGATGTTCGACATCACCGCCTCTTCGTGCGGCGTCAGCGCGTCGCTCATCAGAGCCGGTGCGCCGACGGTATTCTGAATGGTGTCCAGCAGCGTCAGGCCGGTAAAGACGCGGATCGTCAGCTGCTGTTCGGCGTAGCTCAGGGTTTGCCAGGCCGGAATATCGTTGGAGAGCGGGACCTTTTCCGGCAGCCAGAAGTTGCTGGTCAGACGGTTCCAGACCTCCAGATCTTTATCGTCCTGGATTTTGTTCCAGTTAACGGCACTCACGCGTGACAGTTTCATCCTTTCTCCTTACAGCGCGCAGGACACGCAGCCTTCAATTTCGGTGCCTTCCAGCGCAAGCTGGCGCAGGCGAATGTAGTAAAGCGTCTTGATACCTTTCTTCCAGGCGTAGATCTGCGCCCTGTTGATATCCCGCGTGGTGGCGGTATCCGGGAAGAACAGCGTCAGCGAGAGCCCCTGATCCACGTGTTTTGTCGCCTCCGCGTAGGTATCGATGATTTTTTCCGGGCCGATCTCATACGCGTCCTGATAGAGCGCCAGGTTCTCATTGGTCATAAACGGGGCAGGGTAGTAAACGCGCCCGGTTTTGCCTTCTTTGCGAATCTCGATTTTCGACACGATCGGGTGAATGCTCGACGTGGCGTGATTGATATAGGAGATCGAACCGGTTGGCGGCACCGCCTGCAGGTTCTGGTTGTAGATGCCGTAGCGCATCACGTCATTCCGCAATTGCTGCCACATTTCGCGCGTCGGCAACTCGATTCCGGAGAGAGCAAACAGTTCGCGCACTTTTTCGGTTTTCGGCTGCCAGTCGCCTTCCAGATACTGGCTGAAATATTCCCCGCTGGCGTAGCGGGACTGCTCAAAGCCCGCGAACCGCTGGTTGCGCTCGCGCGCCAGCATCATCGAGGTGTGGAGCGCGTGCCAGGTGATGGTGTAAAAATAGAGGTTGGTGAAGTCCAGCCCTTCCGGACTGCCATAGGCGATGCCCTCCCGCGCCAGGTAGCCGTGCAGGTTCATCTGCCCCAGCCCGATGGCGTGCGACGCGGCGTTGCCCGCCTCGATGGACGGCACGCTGCGGATGTGGCTCATGTCCGACACCGCCGTCAGCCCGCGAATGGCGGTCTCCACCGTGCGGCCAAAGTCGGGAGAATCCATGGTGTGGGCGATATTCAGCGATCCGAGGTTGCAGGAGATATCTTTGCCGATGTCAGCATAGTCGAGGTTTTCGTCGTAGGCCGATGCGCTGTTGACCTGCAAGATCTCCGAGCACAGGTTGCTCATGTTGATGCGCCCGGCAATCGGGTTCGCGCGGTTCACCGTATCTTCATACATGATGTACGGATAGCCGGACTCAAACTGGATCTCCGCAAGCGTCTGGAAGAAATCGCGGGCGTTGATATATTTTTTGCGAATGCGCTCGTCGGCTACCAGCTCGTCATACAGCTCGCTTATCGCCACGTCACCAAACGCTTTGCCGTAAATACGCTCAACGTCATACGGCGAGAAGAGCGCCATCCCGGCATTCTCTTTGGCCAGTTTAAAGGTGATATCCGGGATCACCACGCCCAGCGACAGGGTTTTGATGCGGATTTTTTCGTCGGCGTTTTCGCGTTTGGTATCGAGAAAACGCAGAATGTCCGGATGATGCGCGTGCAGGTAAACCGCTCCCGCACCCTGGCGCGCGCCAAGCTGGTTAGCATAAGAGAACGCATCCTCCAGCATCTTCATCACCGGGATCACGCCGGAAGACTGGTTTTCGATGCGCTTGATCGGCGCGCCCGCTTCACGCAGGTTAGAAAGCAGAAACGCCACGCCACCGCCGCGTTTGGAAAGCTGCAGCGCCGAGTTCACCGCGCGGCCAATCGACTCCATGTTATCTTCGATACGTAGCAGGAAGCAGGAAACCAGCTCGCCGCGCTGGGCTTTACCGCAGTTGAGGAAGGTCGGCGTGGCTGGCTGGAAGCGGCCGGAGAGGATCTCGTCGGTGAGCTGTTGCGCCAGCGCTTCATCGCCCTGCGCCAGGGTCAGTGCGACCATCACCACGCGATCTTCAAAGCTCTCTAAGTAGCGTTTGCCGTCGAAAGTCTTCAGCGTATAGCTGGTGTAGTACTTCCACGCGCCGAGGAAAGTCTGGAAACGAAAACCGCTGGCGTGGGCGCGTTCAAACAGCTTCACCACAAAGGCACGGTCGTAGCGGGTGAGTACGCGCGCGTCGTAGTAACCCTCGTTAACCAGGTGGTCGAGACGTTCATTCTGGCTTGCAAAAGTCACGCTGTTGGGCCGCACGTGGGCGGCAAAAAAGGCGTCCACCGCCTCACGGTCTTTATCAAACTGAATGCGTCCCTCCCGGTCATAGAGGTTAAGCATCGCGTTTAATGAGTGGTAATCCGGCGTCGCCTGGATCACCCGTTCTGCGGTTGTCGTTGCCAAAATTCGTTCACTCCTTTACGCACGTTTTCGACGTCCTGCTGCGTCCCCATCAGCTCAAAGCGATAGAGATACGGCACGCCGCATTTTTGAGAGATGACATCCCCGGCACGGCAAAAGGCATCGCCGAAATTACGATTCCCCGCCGCGATCACGCCGCGGATTAGCCCGCGATTATGAGGATCGTTCAGAAAGCGGATCACCTGGCGAGGTACCGCGCCCGCCGTACCGCCTCCGCCATAGCTGGGCACCACCAGAATGTACGGTTCCTCTACTCGGATCCGCTCCCGCTCGTTGAGCGGAATGCGCACCGCAGGCAGCCCGACGCGCTCAATAAAACGGAGCGTGTTTTCCGAGCTGCTGGAGAAGAACACCAGTCTGCTCATGCCCGTGCGGCCTGCGAGGCGAGGCGGTTGATCATGTCCGGGCGAAAGCCAGACCAGCTGGTCTCCCCGGCTACCACCACCGGAAGCTGACGGAAACCCTGCGCGCGAAGGGTGTCTGCGGCCTCGGGCTGCTGGTCAATATTCACCATCTCAAACGCCACGCCGCGGCTTTCCATCGCCCGTTTGGTCGCGTGGCACTGAACACAATCGTTACGAGTGTAAATAATAATGCTCATGATTCGTATTTCCATTTAAAATGAGAGAACGGCGCGAATCATCGCGTCAGGTTGTGTGTGTCTTCCTAAAAGGAATACTAGATGTAGTTGTCTTAAGTTTCAACCATACAAGATATGGGAAATTTAGATTGATGATGTCCCGATGATGAGCCCAGCGGGGCAGGGCAGGCTATACGGGTTTTACAGGCGAGAAGGCAAAGAAAAGCCCCGGCAGCCACTGACCACCGGGGCAGATAACGATGCGCGATCGGGTTATTTACGCAGGCTAAGCAGAGCGCCCACGAAGATACCGACTGCCGCTACCGTGCCGAGCGTACAGAGCGGTTTCTCGCGTACGAAGGTCGTTGCGCAGCTGACCGCATCGCAGGCAGCCTGTGTCGTACGCGTGCGGCCGTTTAAACGTGCGCGGGTTTCACGGAGCAGAGACTGAGCCTTACGCTTTGCGGCATCCGCTTCGTCCTTCGCGTCACTTCCCCAGGACTTCAGCACCTCTTCCAGCGTGTCCGCTAATTGGCTGACATCATTACGAATATCCTGAGCGTCGTCGTTAATATCGTTTCGGTTCGGTCTGTTAAACATACGATCCTCCGTAATTTTGTGTTCCCGTTCAGTTTAGTTCAGAAATTTAATATCTGAAGCGCATCACGCGTTATCCGGCAGTTTATGGACTATTCTGAAAGCCCTGCTATTGCTGAATACTGTAAGGTTGCCGGGCAGGAAAAGATAACGAGGAAAAGATATGTATTTACGACCTGACGAGGTGGCACGCGTTCTTGAAAAAGAGGGATTCACCATGGATGAGGTGACGCCAAAAGCGTATGGATATCGCCGCGGCGAGAATTATGTTTATGTTAATCGCGAAGCAAGAATGGGACGTACCGCTCTCATTATTCACCCGACGCTGAAAGACAGAAGCCTGTCATTTGCTGAGCCTGCCTCGGATATTAAAACCTGCGATCATTATCAGCAATTTCCGCTCTATTTAGGCGGTGAACGGCATGAGCATTATGGTATTCCGCACGGTTTCAGTTCACGTATGGCGCTGGAGCGATTTTTGAAGGGATTGTTTGGCGACGTATAGTAAATCCGCGACTGGCGTGCGCCAGTCGCTTCACATCACGCTTTAGCCTGGCTGTACTGGCTGACCTTAAACAGGCGGCGGCAGTAGTCGAGGAAATAGCCGTAAACGGCTCCCATCAGCATCGAAATGACAATATTCGAACTCACTGCCGCAGCGATCTGGTGCCAGTCTGCACCGACTGTCAGAAGAATGGCCACGTAAACCGGCGACTGGAACGTTACATACGCCAGGACGTCTGCCAGGTTTTTCACCCAGCCTGCAGGACTAATTCGACGCGCGAAACGCATTACCGCATCGCGGTATAAACCGTAAGGCCATGCAATCATAATATTGACCGGGATCGCCACCAGACGAGAAGAAAGTGACTGCTCGAAGGACATTCCGGAGAGGAATATTTCGATCAGCATGTTCACGACGGAACAGTAAACAACCATCGCGAAGGTATCCGCCACCGCGTGGCGCAGGCGAGATTGCGGCGAGAACATGTCTGAACTCCTTGAGAAGAACACAAAAGAAACGATTTCCCTTCGGCGCATAGTGCTTTAGGTTGGTTTGTTTGACTTGTATAGCGTATATCTCTGAGTTTGAACAGACAACTAGTGATTAATTTTTATTTAAGCGCCTTTTGTCCACAATATTCTCTAAAGTTGTTCGTTTTTTGCTCCGATCGTTATAATCTCTCTCGTTTGGCTTTTTTTATATGAAAATCAATAGCTTGGTTTTATTGATGGCGCAGGCGACGAATCCGCCTCATGACAGCGGCGCAGTATGCTGTGATTTGGAGTAAAGTTGACCATTTATATTAATGCGGTGATTAGATACCCCTGTTTCCTGGCAGCCCCGTGCGCTATTATTCGCAATGAGATTTTAATATATTTACACTGATGCCCATACGGACCCTTGGGTAGATATTTCAACTCAAATGAATTATTCTGTCGGCGATTTATCTATTTACCCCAAAGAAAAGGTTTTCAAATAATATGTCTTTGACGTTACAGAATCTTAATAATATCCGAACCCTGCGCGCCATGGCGCGTGAATTATCCCTGGACGTTCTTGAGGAAATGCTGGAAAAGGTCAGGGTCGTTACTGAAGAGAAACGGAGTGAACTGACGGAATTAGAGCAGCAGCGCGCCGAGCAGCAGGAAAAAATTAATGCCCTGCTGGAACTGATGAAAGCCGATGGTATTTCACCGACCGATCTGCTGGGCTCTGAACTGGCG
The DNA here is from genome assembly GCF_058354585.1 of Enterobacter sp. Taxon_8. Lineage (NCBI taxonomy): Bacteria > Pseudomonadati > Pseudomonadota > Gammaproteobacteria > Enterobacterales > Enterobacteriaceae > Enterobacter > Enterobacter sp. Taxon_8. Next base: position 994,091 of record NZ_CM177989.1, read on the forward strand.
CTGGCGGGTAAGCAAGCGAAAAAGCGTAAGCCGCGTGAAGCAAAATATCGCTTTATTGACCAGAACGGTGAAGAGAAAACGTGGACCGGTCAGGGCCGCACGCCGAAGCCTATCGCCAGCGCGCTGGAAAACGGTAAATCACTGGATGATTTTCTAATCTAATGCGTTGACCGGGCGGAACATGCCGCCCGGTTATCTGTTCAGCAGACGCCGAAATCACCTTCTTCGCTATACGGCGCAACATCGGCGGCTTTCAGCGTATATTTCTCGCCTTGCTCATTGCTGGCCTGGACCGCCACAATGCTGTCACCGTTCACTTCGAGCACTTTCAGTTTCGGGCCGCCTTTACGCGGTTGCACATAATCACCGACAGAAAACATATTACCTCCTCATCGTTTTAGCGATCTTCACATTAGCCCACGCATGACGCCGGGTACAGCGTATTTCACCGATTACTGCTTATGAGGTACGTCGGTTCCATGGCATCACCTTAAGCAGCCGCGCCATGCCGCAAAAGCCCGTCACACCCGCAAACAGCAGCCCGGCACCGACAAAGCCGCTGAGCAGGAAAAAGCCGCTGGAGACGCTATAGCCCAGAACCACGCCACAGAGTATCAACAGCCCGGCGGCAATTTGCACCTGACGCATCAGCGGCAGCGGCTGAGATTTGTCTTCGACAGTCGGCAGCCCAGCCTGCTTCCAGCCCTGAATGCCCCCTTCGACAACAAATGCCTGAGCGGCAACGGCAGCCTGCGCCAGGCGATCGGCATTGCCTGAGGTACGGGCGCCGGACTGGCAGTGAAAAATCACCGTTTCACCCGCCTGCGTTTTAAGTCCACCGGGTAAAGTACCCAGCGGCACGGACCGCGCGGCGGGAATATGCTCGCGGGCGTACTCATCGGCATCACGAATATCAATCAGTTTTGCGCCTTCAGCGATGCGGGCACTGGCCTCGCGCGGCGAAATAAGGGGAAGTGACATAGCGGCTCCTTACGGGCAATAAAGCTTTTTCAGGGTGCTGATGAGCTGATGCACCGCATCGTTTTTAATGAAATAGAGAATGCGCTGCGCGTCGCGGGTACTGTCGATCAGACCTTCCTCACGCATGCGCGCCAGATGCTGCGACGTGGCGGAAGGACTAAGCCCCGTGGCTCGCGCCAGTTCTCCCGCGCTGGTGCCGGGCGCTCCGCACAGGGTGCAGAGGATCAGCAGCCTACGCGGGTTGCTCATCGCTTTTAAAAGTGTGGCGGCCTGCTCGGCGCTGGCCTGAAGCTGTTCGAGTTCAGTCATATTAGTTTAGTGTTTTCTTAATTAAGGTAATGCTAAACTAATCCGGTATATTAAACCAGCGTCACAAGCGTAAAAGAGGGTAAACGCGGGGCAGAAAACTGGCGCAGACAGGTAAGCTGGCTATGCTTACAAAGGGTTCTCTTTATTATTTTCAATGGATTAGCTTGCACGGAGTTTTGATATGGGTTTTTGGCGTATTGTTTTTACCATCCTGTTGCCGCCGCTGGGCGTGCTGTTAGGCAAAGGGTTTGGCTGGGCGTTTATTATCAACATTATTCTGACGCTGCTGGGCTACATCCCGGGTCTTATCCATGCCTTCTGGATTCAGAGTAAGAACTAAGCACGCCAGAGTAAGTCGCTGTAGATCCCGGTCAGCACGCCCTGGGGGCCAAACTGCTGTTTGATCCAGCGCGTGACCTGACCGGTTGCGGCATGCTGCGTGGCGAGCAGCATGCGCGAATCCTGACGCGGGTTATTGATACGCCGCGTCACCAGCAGCCCGTCTTCCACCGCTTCCCGCGCCATATACTCCGGCAAAAAACCTATCCCTTCTCCCAGGATCTGACACTGACACTTGGTGTTAAAGTCCGGCACCAGAATCGCCTCCTGCCCGTGCAGCAGCCAGCCGACCTTTTTGTTAATGGTGTGCGCGGTATCTTCCACCATGATGTTGGGATACAGGCGCAGCTGGCTTTCCGCGATCGGTTCCGGAACGAACGCCAGCGGGTGCTCCGGCGCGATGGCAAACACCCAGCGAATGGCGCCGATTTCGGTGTAGTCAATTCCGCCGCCGTCGAGCAGCGTGTCCGGCGCGCCAATGGCGATATTGGCCTGGTTGTTGATGATAGAGTCCCACACGCCGTTATAGACTTCGGTGGTGACGGTAATCTGACAGGTGGGGAACTGCTTTTTTAGCACCTGTAGCAGCCGCGCGGTATGGCGCGGCGTATACAACAGCTGGTTGATACAGATGCGTACACGCGCCTCGATGCCCTGTGAAATGGTATCAATCCCGCGCTTGATGGCGTGAAAATCGTTAAGCAGGTCGGTGGCTTTGCGGTAAAAGTAAAAGCCGGATTCGGTCAGCTCAATGCTGCGCGTGCTGCGGACGAACAGCACCACGTCCAGCCCGGTCTCCATGCGCTTAATGGTGTAACTGATGGCGGAGGTCGTTACACCCAGTTCGGCGGCGGCTTTGCTGAAGCTGCCGAAGCGTGCGGCGGTGGTAAAGGCCAGCAGGTTCTCCTCGGTAAAGATGGAATTCATATCTCACTCCCTTCAGCCATCAGTTTTGAACATATTTTAACAGCGTCGTTACAACGCATTTGAAGCCGATCACAGTTCTGGCTATTTCATCAATGCCGCGCCATACAAGGCTTTTCCAGACATAAGCATAATGCGTTTTGACGCGCTAAAAAGCGGTTAAACATAAGAAAAAGGTTGCACAGACGCACGTTTTGACCGGTTTATTGAATTTAACTCAACAATGAATTGTCTGTCGATGAATCATTTTTAAGCGGATTCTTTTATGACCAGGCTGTTGCTATTCTCAGGTCAACAGAAATAAAAACATCGGGAGTCTGAATATGTCTGCAACTGAACTGGTTACGGAATTTTTGCTGGCGGCAGAAGAGGGCAATAGCGATGCGCTAAAAGCCTGTCTGGAGAAGGGCGTGGATATTAACGCCACGAACCGCCAGAAAAGAACCGCCGTTATTATTGCCAGCCTGAAAAAACATTATGCCTGCGTGGAGTTCTTAATTGCCGCCGGGGCGGATATTGATAAACAGGATCAGACCTGCTTTAACCCTTTCCTGATTAGCTGCCTGACGAACGATTTAACTCTCCTGCGGCTGGTATTACCCGCGAACCCGGATCTCGACCGTCTGACGCGTTTTGGCGGCGTGGGCATTACGCCTGCCAGTGAAAAAGGGCACGTGGAGATCGTCCGCGAGCTGCTGGAAAAAACCGATATCAACGTTAACCACACCAATTTTGTCGGCTGGACGCCGCTGCTGGAAGCCATCGTACTCAACGACGGCGGCGCAAAGCAGCAGGCGATCGTGAAGCTGCTGCTCGAGCACGGCGCGAACCCGCATATGACCGACAAATACGGCAAAACCCCGCTCGAACTGGCGCGGGAGAAAGGCTTCACTGAGATTGCAGACCTGCTGGCGGCGGCGGGCGCGTAAGACGGTCGGTCAGCCCGTTCCGGCTGGCCGCTAATTAAATAAAACATTTTTACCGACGTGCATTTTGCACGACGGCGGCCCCCTTTTATCCGCGAACAGGTGCAAATAATGCCAACGAAAATCGTGATTAAAAAGAACACCTATTTTGACTCCGTATCATTAATGTCCGTTTCCACTAAAGCCAATAAATTGCCGGGCGTCGAACAGGCCTTTGTCGCCATGGCAACGGAAATGAATAAGGGCGTTTTAAAAAACCTCGGGCTTTTAACGCCGGAATTAAATGAGGCGAAAAACGGTGACCTGATGATCGTCATTAAAGGCGACGCGGCGAATGAAGAAACGCTGGCCGCTATTGAAGCGCTGTTCACGCGTAAAGAGAGCGCGGGCTCCCATGAAGCGCGCTACGCGACGATTGCCAGCGCCAAAACCCATCGCCCGGACAGTAACCTCGCGGTCATTTCCGTCAACGGTACCTTCGCCGCCCGCGAAGCGCGTCAGGCGCTGGAAAACGATCTCAACGTGATGCTGTTTTCCGATAACGTGTCGCTTGACGACGAGCTGGCGCTGAAGAAGCTCGCTCACCGGAAAGGGCTGCTGATGATGGGGCCGGACTGCGGCACCGCCATCATCAACGGCGCGGGACTGTGCTTCGCCAACGCGGTGCGTCGCGGACCGATTGGTATCGTCGGCGCATCCGGCACCGGCAGCCAGGAGCTGAGCGTGCGTATTCACGAATTCGGCGGCGGCGTGTCGCAGCTGATCGGCACCGGCGGACGCGATCTCAGCGAGAAGATCGGCGGCCTGATGATGCTTGACGCCATTGAAATGCTGGAAGCCGACGAGGGTACAGAAGTGATTGCGCTGATCTCCAAGCCGCCCGCGCCAGCGGTGGCGGAGAAAGTGCTGGCCCGCGCGCGCGCCTGTCGTAAGCCCGTGATCGCGTGCTTCCTCGGTCGCAATGAACCGCCCGCCGATGAGGACGGACTTCAGTTTGCGCGCGGCACCAAAGAGGCGGCGCTGAAGGCCGTCCTGCTCACCGGCATCAAAAAAGAGTCCCTCGATCTGCACCCGCTCAACTGGCCATTAATTGAAGAGGTGCGCGCTCGCCTGACCCCGCAGCAGAAGTACATTCGCGGCCTGTTCTGCGGCGGCACCCTGTGCGACGAGGCGATGTTTGCCGCGCTTGCGAAATTCGACGACGTTTACAGCAACATCCAGCCGGATCCGGCTAAGCGCCTGAGCGACATCAGCGTCAGTAAAGCCCACACTTTCCTCGATTTTGGCGATGACGATTTCACCAACGGCAAGCCGCACCCGATGATTGACCCGACCAACCGCATCAGCCGCCTGCTGCAGGAGGCTCGCGACCCGGAAGTCGGGGTGATTGTGATGGACTTTGTGCTCGGCTTCGGCGCCCACGAGGATCCGGTCGGCGTGATGATCGACGCCATTAAAGAAGCACAGGCCATCGCGAAGGCCGATAACCGTCCGCTGGAGATCCTCGGCTACGTGCTCGGCACCGACCAGGATCCGCAGTCGCTGGCGCAGCAGTGTCAGCTGCTGACCGACGCCGGCGTCATCTGGGCCAGCAGCAGCACCAATACCGGATTACTGGCACGCGAATTTGTCTGCAAAGGGGAGAACGCATAATGACCACCTTATTTAACCAGCCGCTGAGCGTCATTAACGTGGGTCTCGCGATGTTCAGCGACGATCTTAAAAAGCAGCACGTTCCCGTGACCCAGCTCGACTGGACGCCGCCGGGGCAGGGCAATATGCAGGTCGTTGAAGCGCTCGACCAGCTGGCGGAAAAACCGCTGGCGGAGAAAATCGCCGCCGCCAACCAAATCGCCCTTGAGCGCATTATTCAGTCTCATCCGGTACTGGTGGGCTATGACCAGGCGATTAACGTTGTGCCGGGGATGACCCGCACCACCATTCTGCACGCCGGTCCGCCTGTCTCCTGGGAAAACATGTGCGGCGCGATGAAGGGCGCGGTCACCGGGGCGCTGGTGTTTGAAGGGCTGGCGAAGGATCTGGACGACGCGGCGCGACTTGCCGCCTCCGGGGAGATCGCCTTCTCGCCGTGCCACGAGCACGACTGCGTGGGCTCCATGGCGGGCGTCACCTCCGCGTCGATGTTTATGCACATCGTTGAGAACAAAACCTACGGCAACCGCGCGTTCACCAACCTTAGCGAGCAGATGGCGAAGATCCTGCGCATGGGGGCCAACGACCAGAGCGTCATTGACCGACTGAACTGGATGCGCGACGTGCTCGGCCCGATGCTGCGCGACGCGATGAAGATTATCGGCGAAATCGACCTGCGCCTGATGCTGGCCCAGGCGCTGCACATGGGCGACGAGTGCCACAACCGCAATAACGCGGGCACCACGCTGCTGATCCAGGCGCTGACGCCGGGGCTAATTCAGGCGGGCTATCCGGTGGAGCAGCAGCGCGAGGTGTTCGAGTTTGTTGCCAGCAGCGACTACTTCTCCGGCCCGACGTGGATGGCGATGTGTAAAGCCGCGCTGGACGCCGCCCACGGCATTGAATACAGCACCGTGGTTACCACCATGGCGCGCAACGGCTACGAATTCGGCCTGCGCGTTTCGGGGCTTCCGGGGCAGTGGTTCACCGGCCCGGCGCAGCAGGTGATCGGCCCGATGTTCGCGGGCTATAAGCCGGAAGATTCCGGGCTGGATATCGGCGACAGCGCGATCACCGAAACCTACGGCATCGGCGGCTTTGCGATGGCGACGGCCCCGGCGATTGTCGCCCTGGTGGGCGGGACGGTGGAGGAAGCCATCGACTTCTCCCGCCAGATGCGCGAAATCACCCTCGGCGAAAATCCGAACGTCACCATTCCGCTGCTCTCGTTTATGGGCATTCCAACCGCCATCGACATCACGAAGGTCGCTGGCAGCGGCATTCTGCCGGTCATCAATACCGCCATTGCACACAAAGACGCGGGCATCGGCATGATTGGGGCGGGCATCGTTCACCCGCCGTTTAGCTGTTTTGAAAAGGCGCTGTTGACCTTCCGCGATCGCTACTTTTTATAAGGCATGCATCCATGAAAAACATGAAACTGGAGTGGAAAAGAGGTGACTGGGCGGCTTATTTCGGGTTGATGACCAACAACCTGACCAATTTGCTGACCATGATGGGGTTGCTCATTTTTGTCGTCGGCATCCCGAAGGAGATTGTTTATGGACGCATCGCGCCGGCCTTCGGGCTGGCGGTGCTGGCCGCGAGTATCTGCTACGCGTGGTTCGGCATGCAGATGGCGCGCCAGACCGGGCGCACGGACGTCACCGCGCTGCCGTCCGGCCCCAGCGCGCCGTCAATTTTTACCGTGACCTTCCTGGTGCTGATGCCGGTGTATCAGCAAACGGGCGATGCGGAGTTTGCTATTCAGATTGGCCTGGTCTGGTGCTTCGTTGAGGCGATGATTCTTGCGGGCGGTTCATTCCTGGGCGAAACCATCCGCAAGATGATCCCGCGCACCGTGCTGCTGTCATGCCTGTCCGGTTTAGGACTGCTGCTGCTGGCGATGAACCCGATGCTGCAGGCGTTTGAAGCGCCGACAGTATCGTTCATCGTCCTGCTGCTGATCTTCATCAACTGGTTCGGCAAAAAGCCGATTTTCGCCAGAATCCCTACCGGCCTGCTGTTGCTGATAGCCGGTACCGCACTGGCGTGGATCTCCGGCCTGCAGAGCCCGGAAGCGATTAAAGCGTCCATGTCATCCTTCGGCTTTAACCCGCCGCAGGTGCACGTAGAAGGCTTCCTGCAGGGCCTGCCGCACGCGCTGCCGTATCTTGCCTCTGCCGTACCGCTGGGGCTGGCGAACTACATCTTTGACCTTGAGAACATCGAAAGCGCCCACGCGGCGGGGGATGAATACCCGACGCGTAAAGTCATGCTGGCGAACGGTCTGGCCTCCATGCTCGGCTGCCTGATGGGGAACCCGTTCCCGGTGACGGTTTACGTCGGCCATCCCGGCTGGAAAGCGATGGGGGCCAGCATCGGCTACACGCTGGCCTCCGGCGTGACCATGTTCATTGTGCCGCTTTTCGGGCTGGGGGCGTTTATGCTCGCCATCATTCCGATGACCGCCATCGTGCCGATTCTGGTGTTTATCGGCGTGGTCACCGCCAACCAGGTGGTGAGGGAAACGCCGAAGGTGGAAGTGCCCGTGATCTTCATCTGCCTGTTCCCGTGGATCGCCAACTGGGCGCTGACCATGATGAACAGCGTGATGGGAGCGGCGGGCACGAATGCCGCCAAAATCGGTACCGACGTGCTGCACAGCAAAGGGATCTACTACGAAGGATTAGTCCATCTGGGGAACGGGGCACCGCTTGCCAGCATGCTGTGGGGCTGTATCGCCATCTTTGCCATTATCAACAAACCGCTGCGCGGAGCCGTGGCCGCGGCGGGCGGGGCACTGCTGGCGCTGTTCGGGGTGATCCACGCCCCGGTGGTGGGTTTTGCCGAAGGCAGTTCGCTGATGTTCGTCACCGCGTATCTGATGATGGGCGGCATGTTTGTGGTGAAGCATTTTCTCGACAGCCGGGAAGTTGCGAGCGCTGCGTCGGGTAATGTTGCGAAGGAACACGTATGAAAGAGCTTATGGTCGTTGCCATCGGCGGCAACAGCATTATCAAAGACAACGCCAGCCAGTCGGTTGAACATCAGGCGCAGGCGGTCAAAGCGGTGGCAGAGTCGGTGCTCGAAATGCTGGCCTCCGACTATGACATCGTGCTTACCCACGGCAACGGTCCGCAGGTGGGGCTGGATCTGCGCCGCGCTGAAATCGCCCACGAGCGGGAAGGGCTCCCTCTGACGCCGCTGGCAAACTGCGTGGCGGACACCCAGGGCGGCATTGGCTACCTGATCCAGCAGGCGCTGAACAACCGCCTTGCCGCGCGCGGCGAGCAAAAGGCGGTCACGGTCGTCACGCAGGTGGAAGTGGATAAAAACGATCCCGGCTTTGCGCACCCCACGAAGCCGATCGGCGCGTTCTTCAGCGAGGCGCAGCGCGACGAACTGCAGCTCGCGCACCCGGACTGGCACTTTGTTGAAGATTCGGGCCGGGGATATCGTCGCGTGGTGGCCTCCCCGCAGCCGCTGCGCATTGTCGAGGCCGACGCGATCAAGACACTGACGCAAAAAGGCTTCGTGGTGATCGGCGCGGGCGGCGGCGGTATTCCCGTGGTGCGCTCGGCGCAGGGCGATTACCAGAGCGTCGACGCGGTGATTGATAAAGATCTCTCCACTGCGCTGCTGGCGCGCGAGATCGGCGCCGACGTGCTGGTGATTACCACCGGCGTGGAAAAGGTGTGTGTCAACTTCGGTAAGCCAAATCAACAGGCGCTGGAGACCGTCGACGTAGCGGAGATGACGCACTACATGGAAGAAGGTCATTTCCCGGCGGGCAGCATGCTGCCCAAAATCGTCGCCTCGCTGGAATTTTTACACCACGGTGGCAAGCGGGTGATCATCACCTCGCCAGACTGCCTGCCCGCCGCGCTGCGCGGGGAAACCGGTACCCATATTGTAAATGAAGGAAGATAAGATGAGTGAAAACAAAAGCCGCCGTGAATTTATCAGCCAGAGCGGTAAAATGGTGACCGCCTGCGCGCTGTTTGGTGCGACCGGATCCGTCGCGTATGCTGCTGACTCCGCAAAGCCACTCTGCGAGACGGGTAAACCGATGACCATCACCGCGAAACATTACTATCTGGACAACGTGCTGCTCGAAGCCGGGTTTAACTTCCACGGCGGCGTGGCGACGAGCACCCGTACCGAGCTGAAAACGCTGGAGATCAAGGACGGGAAGATCGTCGCCCTGCACGACAACAAGCGCCACGCCGACGTCACGCTGCCGCACTACGATGCGGGCAACAAGCTGATGCTCCCGGCAATGCGCGACATGCACATCCACCTGGATAAAACCTTCTACGGCGGCCCGTGGCGATCGCTCAACCGCCCGGCGGGCACCACGATTCAGGATATGATCCGCCTGGAACAAAAGCTGTTGCCGGAGCTTCAGCCCTACACCCAGGAGCGTGCGGAAAAGCTGATCGACCTGATCCAGTCGAAAGGCTCCACCATCGCCCGCAGCCACTGCAATATTGAGCCGGTTTCCGGTCTGAAAAACCTGGAAAATTTGCAGGCGGTCCTGGCGCGCCGCAAACCTGGTTTTGACTGCGAAATCGTCGCCTTCCCGCAGCACGGGCTGCTGCTGTCGAATTCTGAAAAGCTGATGCGCGAGGCGATGCAGGCCGGGGCGCACTACGTGGGCGGGCTGGATCCAACCAACGTCGACAGCGCGATGGAGAAATCTCTCGATCTGATGTTTCAGATTGCGCTGGACTACGACAAAGGGGTGGACATTCACCTGCACGAAACCAGCCCTGCGGGCGTGGCGGCGGTGAACTACATGGTCGAAACCGTGGAGAAAACGCCGGCGCTGAAGGGGAAACTCACCATCAGCCACGCCTTCGCGCTGGCGACGCTCAACGAACAGCAGGTGGATGAGATCGCCACCCGCATGGCGGCGCAGCAGGTGACCATCGCTTCGACCGTGCCGATTGGCACCCTGCATATGCCGCTGAAGCAGCTGCGGGACAAGGGCGTGTTTGTGATGACCGGCACCGACAGCGTGATCGACCACTGGTCGCCGTACGGTCTGGGGGACATGCTGGAGAAAGCCAATCTTTACGCCCAGCTCTACATCCGCCCGAACGAGCAGACGCTCTCCCGCGCGCTGGGGATTGCGACCGGCGACGTGCTGCCGCTGAACGACAAAGGGGAGCGCGTGTGGCCGAAAGTGCAGGATGACGCCAGCTTTGTGCTGGTGGACGCCTCCTGTTCCGCCGAAGCCGTGGCGCGCATTTCCCCGCGTACCGCAACGTTCCACAAGGGCAACCTCGTCTGGGGCGTTGTGGGTTGATGTGCATTTCTCCCTCTCCCTGTGGGAGAGGGGGGATGGCATCAGGCCGCACTTCTGTAGGCCGGGTAAGCGCAGCTTCCACGCCCGATGCTGGTGCCGATCGCCGCGCGCACGGCTTAGTAGCCGACCTTGTATACCCGCCCGCTCTGCACGCCTTCCACGCTGCGGCGATAGGCTTGCGCCACCGTCGCGGCAGGCACGCTTTCGAAGCCCGGGAAGAAGCCATCGTACGTTTCGACGGATTCGGTGAGAACCGTCGGGCTAATCAGGTTGATGCGGATCCCGCGCGGCAATTCGCAGGCTGCGGCGCGAACAAACCCTTCCAGCGCCGCATTCACCGTGGTGGCATTTACGCCCTGCGCAATCGGCTCGTGCGCCACAATTCCGCTTATCAGCGTAATCGAGCCGCCTTCGTTCAGGTAGTGCTGGCCGGTCAGCGCCAGGCGCACCTGTCCCAGCAGCTTATCCTGTAGCCCCTGGTTAAAGTCGCTATCTTTCATGGTCGCGAGCGGGCCAAAGTAGAGGCCACCGCTGGCGGACACAATGGCATCCACCGGACCGATTTTCTCGAACAGCGCCTGAACGCTCGCCTGAGAGGTGATATCTACCTGCTCGTCGCCCTGCGTGCGGCCGACGCGGATGACCTCGTGGCGACGACTCAGCTCTTCCGTTACCGCACGACCAACCGTACCGCTGGCACCAATAATGACGATTTTCATAGCCGACTCCTTCTGTTGTGAGCCTTCATTCTTTAATAAATTAAAATACGGATAAACTGGGCTAAAGTTAGAAGATTGCTAACCAGAGGTTTGGAATATGGATAAGCTTCGCAGCATGGAGACCTTTATTGCGGTGGTTGAAAGCGGCAGCTTCACCGGCGCGGCAGCACGGCTCGAGATGTCGGCGGTGATGGTGGGGAAGTACGTTGCGCTGCTGGAATCCCAGCTTGGCACCCGCCTGCTGGAGCGTAACACGCGGCGCCAGAGCCTGACCGACGCCGGACGGGTCTATTTCGACGAGGCGAAGCGGGTGCTGGAGCAGGTCGCGATCGCCGAAAGCGCCGTGGAACGCCTGCGCGCCGCACCGTCAGGCACCCTGCGCGTGACGGCGCCCACCTCGTTTGGCGGCAGCGCGATCGCGCCGCTTACGGCCTCTTTTTTACAATGCTACCCGGAAGTGCGCATCGAGCTTGATCTCACCAACCGGATGGTGGATCTGGTGGAGGAGGGTATCGATCTGGCCATTCGTATTGGCGACATTCACAACGACGATCTGGTGGCGAAATACCTCTGCCCTTACCGGATGGTTATCTGCGCCGCGCCGGACTACCTGGCACGCTACGGTACGCCGCAAACCCCTGCCGATCTGGTGGATCATCTCTGCCTGTCCCACAGCGTGTGGACCGCGCGCAACGAGTGGCGGCTGCCTGGCGTCGAGGGCGAGGTGCGCTGGAAGCGGGATGCGGTCTTAAAATGTAATGACGGCTACGGGCTCCGGATGGCCGCGAGAGCCGGAGCGGGACTGCTGCTGCAGCCGGAGGTGCTGGTGGCGGAAGATCTGGAAAGCGGCAGGCTGGTTCGGGTGCTGGAAGAGTATATTCCGGCGCCGAGACCCGTGCATTTATTGTGGCGTCAGGATTTACGTCAACTGCCTAAGCTTACGGAATTTATCGCCCATATTCTGCTAAGATTGGGCACACTATAAAAAAAGAAGGTAAGCAAAGAATGTCTGTGAGTAAACTCGCCAGCAGCGCGCAGGGCCTGCAATCATCTGCCATCCGTGAATTATTAAAACATAGCAAAATGGCCGGCGTCATTTCGCTCGGTGGGGGGATTCCGAATCCGGCCTTGTTCGATCACGAAGGCCTGAAAATTGCCGCTGATGCCGTGTTATCTCAGCATTTTGGCGAGGCATTTCAGTACGGCCTGACCGAAGGCGTGCCGGGACTGCGGGAAGAGATTCAGCGTATTTGCGAGGGGCGAGGCATTCGCTGTAAGGCGGATGATGTGGTCGTGACCTCTGGTTCACAGCAGTCCCTCGACGTGCTGGCGCGTGCTTTGATTAATCCGGGCGATATTGTCGTCGTCGAGCGTCCAACCTATCTTGCTGCGCTGCAGGTATTCGGCCTGGCGCAGGCGAATTTTGAATCCGTCGGCACCGACGGTGACGGCATGAAGGTCGACGAGCTCGAAGTGCTGGTGGCAAATAAAACTATCAAAGCGGTCTATATTGTCCCGACGTTTGGCAACCCGGGCGGCGTGACGCTTTCTGAGGCGCGTCGTAAACAGCTGGTGGAACTCTCGAAGCGCTATGACTTCGTGATCATCGAAGACGATCCGTATAGCGAAATTAACTATACCGATGAAGTCTTCCGCCCGTTAATTGCTCATGCCAAAGATATCGGCAACGAAGAGAACGTGGTGTATACCTCTACCTTCTCTAAAATCCTCGCGCCGGGCACTCGCGTGGGCTGGGTGGTGGTACCGGAATGGCTGAAGCGCGCGGTGGTGAACCTTAAGCAAACCACCGATCTGCACACCAGCACGCTGTCGCAGCTGATGACGTATGAGTACCTGAAAACCGGTCGTCTGCCCGCTCAGATTAAAACGATCCGCGAAGCCTATCGCCAGAAATACCAGACGTTCGCAACCGAGCTGGAGGCCGAGCTTGGCGACGTGATGTCTTTCCACAAGCCGAAGGGCGGCATGTTCCTGTGGGCGAATATGAAAAATGGTAGTAATACCACCCGCTGGCTGGAAAAAACGTTAAGTAACGGCGTAGTATTTGTGCCGGGCGAATTTTTCTACTGCAATGATCCAGACCATTCAACGCTGCGCATGTCATTCGTCACCCCAACGGATGAAGAGCTGAAGGAAGCGGTTCAACGCCTGAAAAAATCGCTGTAAAAGACCTGCGCATAACGGTGGTTTTGCCGTTATGCGCAATACGCGTTCAGGGCGGCACGGGCCGCAATCGTCCATGGAGAACTCCATGTTTGAATTTCTGATCGGTGTTGTGACGCACACGCCCGTCTGGGTGTGGGTGCTGTTTATCTTCCTCATCTCTCGCGGCATTAAAGCCCGCAGGCCTGCCACCGTTTCGCTGGAGAGGCTTGCCATCATTCCGGCAATATTTCTAATCTGGGATATCTACGATCTGGTGGTTTACCGCACGTTAACCCCCGGGACAGTCGCATTGTGGACGGCGGGGATCCTCGCCGGGGCCGCGCTGGGGTATGTTCTGATTAAGCAGGCGGTTATCACCCGCGCAGAGGCGCCGAGAAGTATTTACCGCCAGGCGGACTACACCGCGCTGCCGTTTATGATGCTGGCGTTCGGGGTAAAGTATGTGCTGGGCGTGATGAGCGCAGTCTCTCCCCAGACGATGCAGCAGCCTGCCATGAGCGCGCTGGCGATCGTCTCCGGCGGCGTGTTTGCCGGTGTGTTTATTGGGAAATTTGCGCGTTATATTGGCGTGTATAACAGCGCCGCACCTCGCCCGGCGGAGTAAGATCTCCGCGCCTGTTCGGGTCAGGCTACATCCGGTTGGCCAGATTTTCGCTTAGCCATGACGTCCGCAACGGTCTTTATACGGCTTAGTTCCTCCTGCGTCCTGGCGTTAGATTGCGCTTCCCAGATATCAACGTTCAGCTGTAAGTTCAGCCAGAATTCAATCGTGGTATCAAAGGCTTTTGCCAGCTTGATCGCCATATCGGCAGTAAGCTTGCGATTGTTATTGACCAGCGCGCTGATGGTGTTGCGGTGAACATTGAGCATCTCCGCCAGATCGCTGATTTTCAGATTGAGCGGTTCAAGATACTCATACTGCAACACGTCGCCCGGCGTGGTGGGTTTGCGGAGTGCCTGTTGAAGTGTCATAGATGATGCCTCACTTGTGTTGCGTGTACTTGTGTGGAGAGAGGTACAGATCTTCTGCTTTACCCTCTGTCCAGCGAAATACGAGCCTGTATTGCCTGTTTACCCGGATGGAGGAATAGCCCTTCAGCGGAGGATTCAATGCTTCATACATATTACCCGGTGGCGATCGCAAATCCCTGTGCGAGGTTGCTGCCCTGATGATATCGAGCTTTCTCGCAAGCGCTGTTTCGAGATTTGAAGGGATAACATTGCTCGATCTGCCGTAAAGAAAAAAATCCTCAAGCCAATGATCCCGAAAATAACTAATCATAATGCTGGCGAGCTCCAGTCCGTGAAGCTGACTGAATAGTAATGCACTCCTGCACTGTGCGCAAGTGCGTTTCGTCTGCGGTTAATATTACCTGGGCGATGGCTGAAGGGAAGTGGGATGCATGACTAAAGATTAATCCTCCGAGGCAGGTTCCAGTTCTGGCGTGCGGTTTAATGCCCGGCGGCGCTGCGCTTGCAAGGGCCTGGGGGGATGTAGGCCGGGTAATGCGCAGCCGCCACCCGGCGATTGGCTATCGCTCCCTTAGCGCCTCTTTCGCCCGGTTGAACGGTTTAATCAGATAATCCAGCACCGTTTTCTCTCCGGTCTTAATGTCCACCGTCGCAATCATCCCCGGTACAATCGAGAAGTGCCTGCCCGCCTTATTGGCCAGGTAATCCTGACTGGTGCGGATAAACACCCTGTAATAGAACACCTCCGGCTTGGCCTCATCCTGAATGGTATCCGGGGAAATCGTCTCAACGACCCCGTGCAGGCCGCCGTAAATGGCGTAATCGTAGGCGGTGATTTTGACCAGCGCCTCCTGGTTCGGGTGGATAAAGGCGATATCGCGCGGCGACAGGCGAGTTTCGATCAGCAGGTGATCGTCCACCGGCACAATCTCCATCAGCTCGCCGTTGGGCGGGATCACCCCGCCGATGGTGGTCACCTTGATATTTTTCACGATCCCGCGCACCGGGGATTTTACCGTCAGACGGGTGACGGAATCCTGGCGGCCCTTGAGGATGGCTGAAACCATATCCACCTCAGCGTTGGCTTTGGATAACGCCTCGCGCGCCTGGACGTAATACTGCGAGCGCACGTCGGTGAGCTTCAGCTCCAGATCGCTTTTCTGCCGCTGCAGGCGCAGCACCTCCACGTGGCTGGCGGCCCCGGTTTTCACCAGCCGCTGGGTAATGGCCAGCTCTTTATTGGCGAGATCTAACGCGGCGCGAAGCTCCCGCTGGGTATCCTCCAGCTGCGCGCGGCGCGAGTTGTAAAGCCGGGTTTCGTCGGCAATCAGATCCGGCCATTTCGCCAGCGAAGGCGGGAATTTCAGCGGCAGATCGTTTACCTCGGCGTACAGGCGGGCGCTGGAGGCCAGTGAGGCCCGGTAGCGCGCCGCGCTTTCGCCGACGTTCGACTCAGAACGCGTCGGGTCAAGCCGCGCCAGCACCTGTCCGGCCTGCACCTGATCGCCTTCGTGGACGTTCAGCTCGGTGAGGATCCCGCCGTCGAGAGACTGTAAGACCTGCTCGCGCGAGCTGGGGATCACTTTACCCGAACCGGTTGACACCTCATCCAGCACGCCAAACCATGCCCAGACGCCCAGCACTACAAACATTAGCAGCGAGAAGATCACGATCCGGCGCGCGCCGGTGTAGCCGCTTTCGGAGTCGAGGGCGTTATCCAGATCGTCCATTGCCGCCACGTCACGCTGACTGATTTTCATTTTTCCACTCCCGTCCGGTTGCTGCCTGCTGCTGTTGCTGCTGCATACGGCTGTTGCTCAGCGCCTGGGCTTTTGGCGCGTCCATCACCAGCATGCCTTCTTTTAACACCACGACGCGCTCCACCAGTTCCAGAACCGGTACGCGGTGCGTGGCGACGATCAGGGTGCGATGCCCGAGCCAGTCGCCCAGGCGCTGGATGAATTCCCGCTCGGTGTGCTCATCCAGCGACGCGGTGGGTTCATCCATCAGCACAATATTCGGATCGCGCAGGAGCATTCGCGCCAGCAGAATCGACTGGCGTTGCCCGCCGGAGAGCCCCACGCCGTTTTCCATGATCGGATAGTCCAGCCCCTTGGGCAGTTTCTGCACGAAGCCCGCCGCGCCGGTCAGCTCCAGCGCCTCGAAAATTTCTTCGTCGGTGGCGCGCGGCATGCCGAGGGTGATGTTTTCGCGCAGGGTGCCGTAAAACAGCCGCGCGTTCTGGGTCATAAAGCCGACGTTGCGCCGCACGTCCGCCACGTCGAGATGCGGCAGGCTGAAGCCGTCGAGCCGCAGTTCGCCCGCCGCCAGGTCCATCCCGCCCGCCATCGCCTGCAGCAGGGTTGATTTGCCCGCGCCGTTGCGCCCGAGGATCGCCACTTTTTCTCCCGGCCTTATCTCCAGGCGATTAATGCGCAGCGCCATGCGCGGATCGTCCGGCTGATAGCGGAACTGCGCCTGCTCGAAAAGATAGTGTCCGCGCAGGACGTCCTGGCGGATCGGCGTCTCCTCGCGCTGGTTTTCGGTGGGAAGCTGCATGATGCTGTCCAGCCCCTCTTTTGCGGCTTTGACCTGCTGCCAGCGCGCCAGCACGCCGCACAGCGTCGCCATTGGGGCGATCATGCGGGAAGCCAGCATCGACGCGGCGACCACCGAGCCGGTGGTCAGGGTACCGTCGATCACCATCGGCGCGCCGACAACAATCACCCCGGCGTAGACCAGGCTCTGAATGGTCATCCCCCAGCTGATCAGGTTCTGCGTCAGCTCACGAGTGCGCAGGCCGGATTCCGCGGTGATCTGGATATAGCTGTTCCACTGCTGCAAAAAGCGGTTTTCCGCCTGCATCAGCTTGATGTCCTCCAGGCCCTGCACGCTCTCCACCAGCACCGCGTTGCGCAGGGTTGATTCATGGGCCGACTGCTTTGCCAGCTCCGCCAGCTTCTTCTGCAGCAGCAGGCCGGGCAGGACCATGATCACCGCCGCGACCGGGGCGATCCACGCCAGCTGCGGGGCGATGATCGCCAGCACCACCACGAACAGTAAAAAGAAGGGCAAATCGACAATTGTCGAGATGGTGGATGAGGTCACCATCTCACGGATCTGCTCCAGCTCGCGCAGCTGTGAGATAAAGCTGCCGGTGGAGCGGGGGATCGCGCTGTTGCGCAGCCGCAGAGCGTGGCCGAATACGCGATCCGAAACGCGCATATCCGAGCGCTTGCCCAGCAGATCCATAATGTGCCCGCGCGCCACGCGCAGCACAAAACCAAACAGGGTGGCAATCAGCACCCCGATGGTCAGGACGTACAGCGTCGGGTAGGACTGGGCGGGGATCACCCGGTCATAGACCTGCATGGAAAAGACGATCCCGGAGAGCGACAGCACGTTGATAAACAGCGCGGCGAGCATCACCCAGCTGTAGGGGCGGAGATCGCGCATCACCAGCCGGTAGAGCCAGTCCGGACGATATTTGGAGATATAGGCATCCACGCGGCTGTCCTTCAGCGCGGCGAGTGGACGCAGGGCAATAACGTGGCGTATAGCGGGCAGCATCGCCGTCATCGACAGCCGGTTGGTGTAGGTCTCGTCGTCGAAAAAGCTGACTTCCAGCGTATCGTCCCCGTCGAAATGCTCGATCACGCCGATCCTGCCGTCATTCATCGCTACGGCAACCGGCAGACGCCAGCTGTTGATCGCCTGTCGATCGTCGGTAAGGAGCTGAAACGACAGCCCTGCTTCGCGGGCCAGCTGGGTGAGGGCGGGCACCATCGGTTTGCCTTTCAGCCAGGGTGCGCCTGCAATCAGCGCGCCGGGCGAGCAGGCGACGCGATAGCGCGTGGCAACAAAACCAAAGGCCTGTGCCCACTGCGCCAGCGCCTCATCCGTCATGTTTTCACCTTGCGGGATATCACGCTGCTTCATGGCTGGATCTCCACGGTCTGGATGGTGCGGTTATCAAGATCGAACGCGTGACGCAGCTGTCCGGTGTTATACAGGCAGTTGAGCTGCAGCTGGTGCAGCTGACCGAGGGTCTGCTGCTGGGTGAAGCGCGCCTGATAAACCTCCTGTTCGGCGTTGAGCACGTCGAGCAGCGGGCGCGAGCCGAGGTCAAGATACTGCTGCTGGTACAGTTCGCGGGTGCGGGCGCTGAGCGCCTCCTGGCGGCCCTGAATTTGCAGCGTGCTTTGCAGGCTCATCACCTGGCTGCGGGCTTCCAGCAATTTCTGGCGGACATCAAGACGCGTGCGCTGAATGGTGGACTGCGCCGCCTCCACCGCGTGTCCGGCAGCGTTACGCCGTGCGGTGAGGCCGCCGCCCTGATAAAGCGGCATCTGAACTTTCACCCATGCGGAATACTGGGTGCGATCCCGCGTGTCGCTGCCCGCGTAGCGATCGTTCATGTAGTGGCGCACCTCCGGCTCCAGCGAGACGGTTGGCGTCATCTGCGCGTCGGCATAGTCCAGGTTAGCCTGGGCGACGTTAGCCTGCGCCCAGGCGGCGAGAACGGCGGGAACCAGACGGTCGTCCGGCTCGGCGATGTCGCAGCTCCGGCCCAGCTTTTGCGGAAAGTCATTGCTTATCGCGTTCAGGCTGTTCCAGCCGAGAAAGCTCATCAGCGTGGCGCGGGCGCTGTCCAGGCTGGCCTGGTACTGCATCAGCTGGGCTCGCGCGCCTTCGATTCGGGCATCGGTCTGCACCACGTCAGAGAGCGATGTGGCCCCTTCGTCGTTACGCTGGCGGGTCAGCGTGCCGATAGAGGAGAGGGCGTCGAGCTGCTCTTTAGCGGTCTCAACCATCTGCTGCCAGGTTTGCACCTGCACCATGGCGACGGCGGTATCGTGGGCGATAGTGTCGATACTCACCAGCACGTTGGCCTGCTGCTGGGCAACGCCGGCGCTCTCGGCGCGTACCTGGCTTGCCACTTTGCCAAAGTCGTAGAGCATCTGTGAGAGAGAAAGCACCAGCGACGGCGTAAAGCCGTTCTGGTCGCCGTCGTGAGAATAACCGTTGTCCACGCCGGCATTAATCTGCGGATAGTATTTTGACTTAGCGACGTCTACCTCTTCGCTCTGCTGGTAGAGTTTTCCCACGGCTTCGCTGATGGCCGGGTGCCAGGTGACGGCGCGGTTAACGGCATCGCCAAGCTGCAATGAACCGGGGGCGGCTTTGCCAGCCGCAGGTGCGACGCGGCCGTTGAGCGAGGGGAGTTCCTGCGTTTCGCGAAGCTGTCCGGTATTGATGGTGGCCGCCGGATTTGCGCAGAAAGCGGGCACAGATATCAGGCAGCACGAGAGCCACCAGTAAGGCATCTTCATTCCCATGTCATGTCCCTATAAAAAAATACGGCTTTATTATTTATGCCCGGGCGCTGCGCGCCCGGGTCATCTCTTGCAGGTTGTATCAGGTAATGATGTGTTGCTGGTTAACAAGCTCGTCGTAGGTGGTCTGAACGCCATCAAGCGTAACGAGCGTGGTATTAGTGTAGGTGCCCCCTGCACCATCACGGTCGATGGAGATCACGGTATTGCCATTACTATTAGTGAC
Source organism: Enterobacter sp. Taxon_8 (assembly GCF_058354585.1). NCBI lineage: Bacteria > Pseudomonadati > Pseudomonadota > Gammaproteobacteria > Enterobacterales > Enterobacteriaceae > Enterobacter > Enterobacter sp. Taxon_8. The sequence goes on from NZ_CM177989.1 coordinate 1,013,977, forward strand.
ATGGAGATAATTCCCGAGCGTCGCGGCGCTACCGTTCCAGCCCACCAGCAGATCGCCGATGTCGATTTTGTCGCCTTGCGCCAGCGAGAAGCCGGTCCAGTGATCGCCCGCGGCACTGCTGGTGTTACCCCCCGTACCGTTGCCCACCGTGCTGTTCAGCACCTGGTAAATCAGCGTATCGCCGTAGGCCGTACCGGTGATGGCGTCGTTATGCTCAGAGCTGATGAACTGCGGCGCCATATTGATGGTCAGCGTGGCGCTGTCCGTTCTTCCGGCAGAGTCGGTCAGGGTGTAGTTGAAGGTCTCCTTCGAGGTCATGGTTGAGAGCGATACCCCGCTGTTGAGGGTATAGGTGTAATGGCCGTCAGCGCCGATCGCCAGCGTGCCGTAGTGGCCGACAATGTTCACCGTTGCGCTGCCGGTATACGGATCCAGCGTGGTGGTCACGCCGTTGTAGCCGGTCACGCTCAGACGGGTATCCACCGAGTGGAGCTGATCCAGCACGCCGCCGGAGTCGGTGCCGTCAAAGATATTGCCGTTGACGGTGTGGCTGCCGGTGACGTCGAAATTACTCAGCGAGTAGGTGGTGCCGTTCACGCTTGGGGTAATGGTGATGTTTCCGACGCTCAGCCCCGGGACGCTACCGGTAAAGTTCAGCGTATAGGTCCCGGCGTTGAGATCCAGCCCGGTCAGCGCGACGTCGATACTGCCGCCCAGCAGCGAGGCCCCGCTGAAGGAGCCGCTGCGGATCACGCCCGAGCCGTCGCTGATAAACCAGTTCACCGTCAACCCGGTCAGCGACAGCAGCGATGCCACGTTAAAATGCAGCGACGCGTTGTGCAGCGCGGTGTTCGCGTCGACCACGAAGGTTCCGCTGCCGCTGCCCTGGGTTGACGAGAGCAGGGCCGTCGTCCAGCTGGCGGTGCCCACGGTCGTATCCGAGTAGACCGACGTGTGATGTACCGAGGTAAGGTCCATCGTGGCGCTGACATCGTTCACCGCATTCATCGCCTGCGCGGTTGGGGTGATGTTGAGCGATGCCGTATCCTTCGAGCCGTCAGGCGCGGTAACGGTGTAGACGAAGGTATCCGGCGTGCTGATATGGTCCGCCCCCACGCCGCTTCTCAGGGTATAGGTGTACTGACCGGACGAATTGATGGTCAGCGTGCCGTATTCTCCCTGAATGGTGGTGGTTCCACTGCTGTTGACCGCCACGCCGTTCACTTCGGTAACCAGCGTGCCCGCTGGAACCGGATCATTCGCCAGCACGTCGCCCGTGGTGGTTTCGCTGATGCTCGCCACGCTGTAGACATGGTCCTGCAGGACGTTAAGCGTGTAGGCCGTCAGTACGGCGATCCCGGATGCGGTATTCAGCAGGAACAGATACTCCCCGGCAGGCAGGTTCAGCGTCAGCTGCGGTGACGTACCCCCCAGCAGCGGGGCGCGCAGCCAGCCCGACTCGACGCGAACCTGCTCGAAGGTCTGGGTCGCATTGTTGAACTTATAGACGTACAGGTCGAACACCGACGCCAGCGCCACGCCGCCCACGGAGGCCTGGATGGTCATGGTGCGGGTCGTCCCTTCCTCCACGTTGTAGATGATCGGGTTGGTCATGTCGTCCAGCAGGTTAAGCCCCAGCGTGCTGCCGAGATTAATGCCCACCAGGGTAATACCGTTCTGAGACGAGGCGCCGTTATTCACCTCACTCACGGTGGTGTCAAAGGTCAGCGAGGCCGTGTCGTCCACTGCCACAATGCCGTTGATTACCGTACCGGCACCCAGAGACAGCACCAGGTTCGCCGACGCGCTGACGCCGTTATGGGTGATGGTGTAGGTGAAGCTCTCCGTCCGGCCAACGACCGCAGCGCTGGTGTCGGTCAGGTTATAGGTATAGCTGCCGTCTCGGTTGATGGTCAGCGTACCGTATTTGCCCTGGATCACCGTGCCGTCGGCGTTCACGCTGGTGGTAACGCCCTGCGCGTTAGTCACCGTGGAGATAGTGGTTCCGGCCGGCGCGTTGTCGCTGCCGGCGGTCGGATCCGTATCGAGGATCACGTTGCCGTTGAGACTGGTATCGCCGGTAACCGTACCCGGGCCGGTCTCTTTCACCGCCACGTCGAGGCTGGTGTAGGAGCCGGTTGCCAGCAGGTTGGTGTTATAGCTAAGCACGCGGTAGTTACCGTCGGCCAGCCCGGTCAGGTTCAGTGAGACGCCGGTAGCGCCGAGGGTCAGGAGATCGGCAAACTGCGGTTGGCCGGTATCCACCACGGTAGTCCAGACGCCGTTGACGTAGTGCTGAACTACCAGCTCAAGAGTGTTGAGCAGAGAGAGCACCGCCCCCGTAGCGTTAGCATTCACCACGATATCCGCGCTGCCGCCGTTGCCCACCGTGAAGTTCACCTGAGCCGTGTCATTGCCCAGCAGCGTCAGGACGTTGCCCACGGCGCCGACCAGCAGGAAGCCGTAGTCGCTGTACTGGCTGTTGGTCACGGTCGCCGTGGTGCTGAGGTTTAGCTCTTCAACGTTATTGCTGGCGGAGAGCGGCAACACCGGCGCAAGGACGGAGCCCGGCAGGGAGGTGTTGCCCGCGGCGTCGGTAGCGGTGATCTGCAGCGTCTGGCCTTCGATCTGTTTGTTAATGAAGGTGTAGCTGTAGGTGCCGTTGTTGCCCGCAATGGCGGTCACCGTCGAGCCGTCCGCAAGGCGGATTGTGACGGTACTTCCCGCCTCCGCGCTCCCGGTCAGGACGCTACCGTCGGCGTTGAGGGTCCCGGTCGGCGCCGTTGGGGCGGTCGTATCGACGATAATCGTCGTCACGCCTGACGCCGCGCTGGTGTTGCCTGCCGCATCGGTGGCCGTGGCGGTGAAGTTATGCGTGCCCTGCGTCAGCGTGGTGGTTTGCGGCAGGGTCCAGTTGCCGTTGCCATCGGCGGTCACCGTGCCGACCAGCGTAATACCATCGTAGATCCTGACCGTGGCATTCGCTTCGGCTGTCCCGCTTAGCGTTGGGCGCGTATCGTTGGTCGGATTCGTACCGGTAACCGGACCGATAACGCTGCCGACATCATCAATCACCGAACTGATGACCGGCGCGCCCGGCGCGAGGGTATCGACGTTAATCACATACCCGGCGGTAGGTGCGCTGGCGTTGCCCACCGCATCGGTGGCGGTAAAGGTCAACGTGTGCGCGCCGTTGCTCAGCGCCGGAGATGGCGTAAAGCTCCACGCGCCGCCGGTCGCCGTCACGCTGCCGATCTGTACGCCGTTATCAAAGATTTTCACCGTCGACCCGGCTTCCGCCGTGCCGCTGAGGGTTGGCTGCGCGTCGTTGGTGAACCCGCCGTTTGCAACCGGCGTCGCCGCATTGCCCACGTCATCCAGAATGCTGGTCAGCACCGGCAGCGCAGGCGGCGTGGTGTCAACGGTGAGGCTGAAGCTGGTGGACGACAGGCTGGTATTGCCCGCCGCATCCGTCGCCTGCGCGGTGAAGCTGTGCGCGCCCGCGGTCAGCGTGGTGTTGAGCAAGATACTCCAGCTCCCGTTGCTATCCGCAGTGCCTGTTCCGACAAGCGTAGTTCCCTCATAGATTTTCACGGTGGCAAACGGTTCGCTGGTCCCGACAAGGCGCGGAACGGTATCGTCGGTTGTTTGCCCGGACGTTAGCGGGCCGGTGATGCTGCCCACGTCGTCTACCGCCTGGCTGATAACCGGCGCGTTTGGTGCCGCGGTATCAACAATCAGGGTAAAGCCCGGCGAGGTCGGGCTGACGTTGCCCGCTGCATCGGTGACCGTGGCGGTCCAGGTATGGCTGCCGTTGCCAAGCGGTGCTGATGGCGTAAAGCTCCATGCTCCTGTACCGTCCGCCTGAACGGTGCCGACCGGCTGCCCGTTCTCATAAACGGTGACCGTGGCGTTGGCGGTCGCGGTGCCGTTCAGCGTCGGCGTGGTGTCGTCGGTGCTCTGCCCCGAAGAGAGCGGGGTTTGAATGCTGCCCACGTTGTCACCCGCGGTCGAAATGATCGGCGCCGACGGCACGCCCGTATCCACCGTCAGGGTAAACGGCGTCGTCGTGCCGCCGGTATTGCCTGCCGCATCGGTGGCGTTGAAGGTGATGGCGTGTGGCCCTTCGCCCAGATCGGTACCCGGGGTAAAGGTCCAGCTGCCCTGGGCATTGACCACCGCAGTGCCAATTTCGTTGCCATCAACGATCACGTGCACGGTAGAACCCACTTCGCCCGTGCCGTTGAAGGTTGGACGCGCGTCGTTGGTGCTGTTACCCGACGTGAGCGTCCCGGTGACCGGACCGACATCGTCAATCACGCTGGTCACCACCGGTACGCCGGGGGCTGCGGTATCAATGGTAAAAGCGAAGACCGATGAGTTCGCCGAGGCGTTGCCTGCGGTATCCGTTGCATACGCGCGCAGGGAGTAGCTGCCGTCGCTCAGCGGCGCGGTCGGCGTAAAGGACCAGTTCCCGCTTCCGTCAACGGTCGTTGTACCAATCTGCGTGCCGTTATTCATGATGTGGATAGTGCTGCCCGCCAGCCCGGTGCCGCTGATGGTTGGGGTGCTGTCGTTGGTTACCTGGCCGCTGGTGAGGTTACCCTGGACGCCGCCAGGGACGTCGTCGTTTACATTATCCAGCGTCGGAACCGTCGGAGCGGTCAGATCAACCACCACGCTCCAGGGAGCAGAGACCGCGCTGACGTTGCCCAGCGGGTCGGTCGCCCGGACGGTGAAGCTGTGCGAGCCTTCGCCGAGCGCGGTGTCAGGGGTAAACGTCCATGCGCCGGTGCCGTCAGCCGTTACCACGGCAATCTGGGTGCCGCCGTCGAAAATGGTCACCACGCTGTTTGCGTCCGCTGTCCCCGAAAGGGTTGGCGTGGCGTCGTTCGTTTCGCTGCCGCTGACCACCGTGGTGGCGGCGTTGCCGACATTATCCGTGACGTTGGTGATGACCGGCGTGGCGGAAACGGAGTCCACCACGACGGTGAAGCCCGCCGAAGGGCCGCTCTGATTCCCCGCAGGATCGGTCGCGCGGATGGTCAGGACATGGTTGCCCTCTGCCAGGGTGGGCGTGGTGTAGCTCCAGGTGCCGGTGCTGCCTACCAGCACGCTGCCCAGCAGCGTCCCGTTGTTGTAGATGGAGATGGTATCGCCCACCGCGCCGGTGCCGGTGAGGGTCGGCTGGTTGTCGTTGGTGGTCTGGCCGCTGGTCAGCGGGCCGGTGCCCGGACCGACGTCGTCAATCACCGCGCCGATAGTTGGCGTGCCCGGGGCGGTGAGGTCGACGGTGACGCTGGCCGCCGGAGAGCGGCCGCTGGTCTGGCCGTTGAGGGTCGCAGTCACTTCAAAGGTGTGCAGCCCCTCGCCAAGCGCCGCCGGCGTATAGCTCCAGTTGCCGCTGCCGTCGGCGGTCACCGTCGTCAATGGCGTCGCGCTACCGTCCAGATAGATGGTAATCAGGCTGCCCGCTTCGGCCGTGCCGGTAAGCGTTGGCGTGGTGTCGTTGGTCGTTTTGCCTTTCACATCGCCAGTTACCGGATCCGCGTCATCGACGATCGCCGTGATGACGGGCACCTGCGGCAGCTCAAGCGACGAGTCGTTGACGACAAAAGGCACGCCCGCGCTGGCATTCCCTGCGGCGTCCGTAGCGTTCACGGTCAGCGTGGTCGGATCCAGCTGCGCCGGACTCAGCGCAATCGAGAAGCTGCCGTCGCTACCGACAACGCCGGTACCAATGACCGTGCCACCGCTATCTTTCACGGTAATAGTACTTCCTATTTCACCTGTACCGGTCAGCGGCGTTCCTTCCTGAGCCAGAGCCATGTTGACCGGGTCGGCAGGTGCGGCAGTATCCACCGTCACGCTCAGCGGTACTGAATCACCGGAGGAATTACCTGCTGGATCGCTGGAAGAGACGGTGAACGTATGAGGACCATCCGGCAACGTCGTGTCGGCGGTCCAGCTCCAGGTGCCGCCCGGCTGGACCGTCACAAGCACTGTAGACGGTGTGCCGTCTACGGAAACGATAACGGTGGTGCCGGGTTCACCGGTCCCGGTAAGAGTTGGCGTGCCGTCCTTCGTGTAGAGCACGTTACTGGACAGCTGGCTGTCGGCTACCGCACTAATGACGGGGATCTCAGGCGCAACGGTATCGAGCGTGACGGTAAAGACTGAACTCGGCGCGCTGAGGTTACCCGCTGCGTCCACTCCCGCTACGGTAATGTTGAGCGGGCCGTCCGTTTGCGTGGGGAGCGTCAGGCTCCATTCTCCATTAGCCACCACGACACGACCCAGCTCGACGCCGTTGTTGTAGACGATCACCGTCTCACCGTTAACGCCGGTTCCTCCCACTGTCGGTGTGGTATCTGTGATAAAGCCACCATCAGGCGCGCCGCCCACTGCACTAATCACCGGTATATCCGGCGCCAGGGTATCCACGATGATCGTAATCGCTGACGACGGGTCAGAGATATTGCCCGCTTCATCGGTGGCGGTGGCGGTAAAGGCGTGGCTGCCCTCGGCAATGTCGCTGCCAGGACGCCAGCTCCAGTTGCCGCTGCTGTCTACCGTGACGGTGCCCACGACGGTCGATATGCCGTTGACGGTGTCAGTGATGTTGATGACATCGTTCGGCGTCCCGGTGCCGCTCAGCACCGGGCGCGGATCGTTGGTGGTTCCGCCATCGGGTACGGGGCCGGTGATCTGGGTGACGCTGTCGGTGACGGTCGGTGCCGCAGGCGTAGCCGGCGCCTCGGTATCAATGGTGATGGTAACCGGCTGCGACGGGGCGCTTTCGTTGCCCGTGCCGTCGACGTTGGTGACGGTCAGGGTGATGTCATAGGTGCCGCCAGCCAGGGGGGATGGCGGTGTCCAGGTCCAGCTGCCGGTATTGTCCACGACAGCATCGCCGATTTTGAGGCCGTTGTTGTAGATCGTCACGGTATCGCCCGCCGTGCCGGTACCGCTCAGGGTTGGCGTGGTGTCGCGGGTGGTTTCGCCCGGGTTCAGCGTTGTTTCTGTTCCGTCAGGATTGACGGTGATGGCCGGCACGTCCGGCGTGACAGGCGCGACGGTATTTACCGTCAACACAAACGGGCTGGAGATGGTGGTATTGCCCGCGGCATCGGTGGCGTGAACCGTCAGCGAATGCGGGCCGTCGGTGAGCGGGGTAACGGGCGTAAAGCTCCAGCCGCCGTTGCCGTCGAGGGTGGCGGTGCCGAGCAGGGTGGTGCCGTCATAAATGGTGATCGTCGCATCGGCCGGAGCGGTGCCCTGCAGTTGCGGTTTGGTGTCATCCGTAGTATCGCCGCTGCTGAGCGGACCCTGAACGCCGCCGACGTCATCGGTCACGGTGCCGATGGTTGCCGCCACTGGTGGCGTGGTATCGACGGTCAGGCTGAAGCCGCCTGACGGCTGGCTGGTGTTACCCGCCGTATCGGTGGCGACAACGGTAAAGTTATGAGGCCCGCTGACAAGAGGCGTCGTGAGGGTATAGGTCCACGCGCCATTGTTGTCAACCGGAACCGTGACAAGATCGGTGCCATCGAGGCGGATGGTGACGGTTGAGCCGGGTTCAGCCGTGCCGTTGAGCGTCGGCGTGGTGTCGTTAGTGCTGTCGTTAGGGTTGAGCGCGCCGAGGCGTTCCGGCACATCATCCACCACCTGGGTGATGATCGGGGCAGCAGGCGCCACGCTGTCAACCGTCAGGGTCCAGGTGTTGGAGACGCCGCTGGTGTTGCCTGCCGCATCGGTCGAGACGGCGGTAAGCTCATGGGGGCCTTCACCGATCGGGGTGGAAGGGGTAAAGATCCATACGCCAAGGCCATTGGCGACGGTCGTACCAACAGCAACACCGTCCACGCGCACGGTGACAGTCGCGTTTGCTTCGGCGGTACCGCTGAGCGTCGGGGTGGTGTCGTTGGTGGTCCCATTCAGGTCGATCGTGCCTGTGCGCCCGGGGACATCGTCCACGACTTGTGAAATCACCGGGGCGCCAGGTGCCGTCCCGTCGACGTTAATTATCCAGGAGTCTGATAACCCGCTCGGGTTACCGGCGGGGTCCGTCGCCTTCGCCGTCAGCACGTACGTGCCATCGGTTAGCGGTGCGGGCGGCGTAAAGCTCCACAGGCCGGAAGAGGGAACAACCACCGTACCGAGGACATCGCTGCCGTTATAAATCGTGATGGTCGAGCCCGCTTCGCCCGTCCCGTTCACGGTCGGCGCCCGGTCGTTGGTGATCCCGTTCGGGCCCACGGGGCCGGTGGAGGCCTGTACGTCATCAACCACCGACACGATAACTGGCGTCTGCGGTGGAGTAATATCCGGTGCCGCCGCGGAGGTGGTAGGACTCGTGTTGCCTGCCGTATCGGTGGCGTCAGCGGTCAGGATTTCGCCGTTGAGCTTCGGCGGGGTCAGCGTCAGGCTGAAGTTACCCTGACTATCGGCAACAACTGGAGTGCCAACGAGTGCGCCGCCTTCACGGATGGTCACCGTGCTGCCCGGCTCTGCGGTACCGCTGATGGTGCCGCCATCATTTGAAATCACGAGGTTTCCAGGGGCTAACGGCGGCGTGGTGTCCACGGTGAAGATGACAGGCTCTGAGGTCGCGCTCAGGTTTCCGGCGGCATCGGTTTCAGTGACGGTTATGGAGTGTGTCCCGTCCGGAAGCGGACCGTTCGGCGTTACGCTCCAGGTGCCGTTGGGCAGCACCGTCGTTGTGCCAACCACCACGCCGTTATCGTAAATAGTGATGGTTCCGCCGGGCTCGCCGGTTCCCGCCAGGATCGGCAGTGAAGCATCGGTAGGCGCGCCCGACGTGATGGTTCCCTTGATAGCGCCCGTATCGTCGGTCAGCACAATCGCGGTCGGGGCGTCCGGCGGAGTAAGATCCACCGTCAGGGTAAACACCGGCGAGGCAGGCCCGGTGTTGCCCGCGGCGTCGGTTGCCCGCACGGTAATCTGGTGAGTGCTTTCGCTCAGATCAACTGAAGGAGTAAAGGTCCAGGTGCCGTTGCTGGCGACGACCGCCGTACCAATGGCGATCCCGCCGTCATAAATCGTCACGGTCGAGCCCGCTTCACCGGTGCCGGTAAGCTGCGGACGCTGATCGTTGGTGCTGCCACCGTTGCTGACTGCCCCCGTCTGTGGAGCCGTATCGTCAGTTACGCTGGTGATGGCTGGCGCATCGGGCGCAGTGGTGTCCGGGGCGGTAAGATTCGTGCCCGGGCTGGTATTCCCGGCGTTATCCGTCGCGGTGGCGGTCACCTGCTCGCCGTTGGTCAACGGCGTGTCGAGAGAGACGGTAAAATTGCCATCGCTGCCCGTTTTTCCTGTGCCAATGACGTTACCGTTCGCGTCTTTCAGCGTGATGGTACTGCCGGGTTCTGCGGTACCGGTGACCGTTTTGCCATCTGAAGAAAACTTAAGGCCCGAAGGCGCGTTCGGCGCAGTCGTATCCGGATCGGCCGAATTGTTACTTCTGCCATTATCACCACCGCCGCCTCCGGTGCTTGCCGCCGCCGCGATGCCGCCCGCTGCGACAATGCCGCCCAGGGCCCATGGCCAGATGGCGGCACCACCGGCATCGCTCCCGGAGGCCGCAAGCAGCATGTCCGTGGACGCGATAGATTCGTACGTGGCGGCTCCGGTTGGATCTTCAATCCACCATAATGCGCCCTGGCTGTCCTGCAGCACCAGCTGGCTCACGCCCTGCGCGTCCGCGACGTAGAAATTTTTAAGGGTGATCACCTCGCCGGAGTGGAGCGTAACCAGCAGATCGTTACCATTTCGCGCGAAGTGGGAGACGCTCGCTCGCTCGACATGGAGCTCAACGACAGAGGAATGGCTCAGCGTAACCTGTGTGCCTTCCGTGGTCGTTTCCACGCCAGTAAGTTTTGAAATAACAGAGATTTGGCTCATTTAGGTATTACTCCAGCAGATGTGTCATGAACGGCGAGCAAGACGAGCCATCTCTGCAGAAGGTAAAGGGCGCCCCCGGCGCAGTCGCTGTTATAACGCAGCACTCACCGTCGTTTTTAGCGCGCACGATGCCCGCCAGAATTCAGAGTGGCAACATCAGAGCGAATCTAATGACTTATAAAAGAGAACAGTTTTTATGGGTGTTTTGTGTCTTATAAAACCCTGTGTTTAATAAAGGAATTATTTTTCGGAATATAAAAATGATATAGACAGAAAAAGATAGTTGTGCAACTTAAGCTTTCGTAAACAAGTGCCAAAACAATGAGGAGGGCATTAATACATGGGGGGTATTAATAATTTAAATTTCATAAGTTATTGTTTTGTATGCTTTTGTTTTTTCATTTTGATGCTGCTTATAAATATGATTAACGCAGTATGATAATTGGTAGGGGACATTTTCAATATAATGATTAACGTTGTTGTTTAAGTGTGCTTAATATGCATTTAAGTTAGGGTAACATTTTTGATATAAAATATATTATATCACTCGCACAATGAAATATATTCTTATGCGGGGTTAAAGTTCTGCTATCACGCGAAATGAATAGCGTTAAGGAAAGGGTAAAATAACCTGATATATTTCCATTGCGGCTACGATGTCGGCATGAATTTGCGACAACAAAAAAAATACGGGGAGAATGAATAAAAATCGTCAGTCGGGCGTTAACTGACGTCACTTCCTTCTTACCCTGGAGCTTTGTATGAACACGACCTCGTTTCGTTTGATCCCGGTGCTGATTTTTTCCCTGCTGTCCCCACTGGCGCTGGCCATGGGCAATAATAGTACCGAGAGCAAAACGCCCGATTGTCCTTCCGGACAGGTGTATGACAGCGCCACACAGAAATGCGTGCCGGACAAGAGCAGCAGCCTCAGCGATCAGGACAAAACCAACTATGCGTACCATCTTGCGAAGAAAGGAGAATACCAGGCGGCGCTGAACCTGCTTGATTCGCTGAAAAATGGCAATACGGCTGAAGCGTGGAACTACCGCGGGTTCGCCACGCGCAAACTGGGCCGCACGGACGAAGGGATTGGTTACTACCAGCGCGCGCTGGCTATCGCCCCGGATTATGCCAAAGCCCGGGAATATCTCGGTGAAGCGTGGATGGTAAAAGGACGCCCGGACCTCGCGAAAGAACAGCTGAAGGTGATTGCCGGTATTTGTGGTCAGTCCTGTGAGGAGTATCGCGACCTGCAGGCCGCTATCAACGGACATCCGGAATCCTGATTTTCTCGTGGAGGGAAAACACATCGCTACCCGTGAGGTTCGTCAACAGTTAGCCGCACACCTGCCGCGTCTCTGGCGGTATGGGCTGGTGCTGTCGCGAAACAGGGATATCGCCGAAGAGCTGGTTCAGTCCACCTGCGTGCGTGCGCTTGAAAGAAGCAGCCAGTATACGCCGGGCACACGCATAGACAGGTGGCTGTTCGCGATCCTTCACTCCATCTGGATCTCTGAACTTCGGGCACGACACGTGCGTCAGGGGCAGGGATTTGTGGCCAGCGACGAGCTTATGGCACCGGACACCCGTGAACAGGATGAGACACGCCTGCATTACCTTAAGGTGATGCAACGCGTCAACGCGCTGCCTGAAGCCCAGCGCAACGCGGTATTTTTGGTTTATGTCGAAGGCTTTACCTACCAGGAGGCGGCAGACACTCTGGCGGTGCCGATCGGAACCGTGATGAGCCGGCTGGCGACGGCACGGGCTCGTCTTGCCAGATCCGCTGACGCACTGCCTCCGGTAAAGGAGAAACGCTCTTGAACGCGCACCGTTTTGTACCGCCCTATAACGACGACGCTATCGTGGCCTGGATAGATGGCGAGATGTGCCGCGCCGACGCGCAGCAGTTTGAAGAACAGTTAAAGCGTGATGAACGCCTCGCCGGACGAACCGACGAACTGATGAAAAGCAGCCAGGATTACGCCGGGGCGTTTGCTTCCCTGCTGGATGACGCGCCTCTTGAGACAATGCAAGCGCGTCTGGCAGCTCTTCCCGATCCACAATCCTCCTCGCCGGTCGGCGTCAGCAGGCGGGCGCTGATTGCCGCGTCGGTCAGCTTTTTGATGGTTGGCTCCGGTCTGGGCTACCTGCTGCGTCCCGCAGCTGCGCCTGCGGATGAGAATGCCCATATCCGCGACCTCGAAGCGCAATATATGTCCCTGTACAGCGTCGAGACGCTGCTGGATATGGACAGCGCGACGCCGGTCCTGCAGCGCGGGCTGGAACGGGCCGCGCAGGACATCGGCCTGAAGCTGAACATGTCGCAGCTTGTCCTTCAGGGGGCAGAGCTGAAAATGGTGCGAATGCTGCGCTATGAAACCACCTCGATCGCGCAGATTGCCTGGATCAATGCCGACTACGGCCCGATGGCGCTTTGTATCTCTCCTGTTGATGAAAAGGCGACGGCCTCGCTCCGCCAGGAGAAGCGGCACAGCATGAACCTGGCGTGGTGGCAGGATGCGGGCTACCAGTTTGTTCTGATTGGCCGCAACCCGCCGTCACATCTGCGGGGAAACGCGGAGCAGCTACAGCGCCTGATCTCAGGATGACGGCACTTTATTCGTCTGAATCGCAATGGCAATGGCAATTCGATCGTCCACTACCAGGGCAAACTTATCCATTCCGTAGGACGCGCGCGAGATCGCGGTGGTGGCATCCAGCGTGAGGGCCTGCGCATGCGGGTTTTTCACGATGGCCTCAAGGATCACCGGACGGGCAATGTTTCGCACGGTCAGCGTGCCGAACACCCTGAACCGCCCGTCGCCCTGGGCGACCACGCGAGAGCTGATGAACTCGATTGTCGGGTAACGCTCGGATTCAAAAAACATGTCGCTTTTGAGCTGCCAGGTGAGCAGCTTGTTTGAGGCTACGAGAGTCGCTACGGGAATGGTGACGTGAATATGATCGTCGACGTCGTTTTCCGGGTTGAGCGTTACGGCTCCCGTCACGCCGCTGAATGTCGCCCAGGAGAGGATACCGCCGAAGGCATGCCACGACAGCCGAATGGCGGTGTTATCGGTGTCGATAAGGTAGCTCTTCGGGGCGGCATGCAGGGAAGGGCATAACAGCAGAACGGCCAGAAAGGCCAAAAGGCGATACATAGTGGTTTCTCCGATAAATGCGCACTGCGTAAACGCCCGAGGTGCTAATTATATTCGAAGAAATAAAAAAGGCCGCAAGCGCGACCTTTTTGCGAGCATAAATATTTACTCAGTGACTTTCTTTTCCAGCTCGCTGGCACCTTCTTTGGTTTTGTTCCAGCCTTTCTCAGCGCCTTCTTTGGTGGCATCCCACCCTTTCTCGGTGCCTTCTTTGGTTTTATGCCAGGCTTTCTGGGAATCTTCGCTGACCTTGCTGCCAAAGCTTTCGCTTTTACCTTCCGCAGCATGCTTCTGTTTCAGTTTCAGCTCTTCACCTTTGTTCTGCTCTTCGTGCAGTTTTTGCTTCGCCTCGTTGGCGTTTGCGTTCGCCGCCGCGACGGTATCGTCAGTTGCATGTGTGGTCGCAGCAAATACTGGGGAAGCCAGCAGAACGGCAGATAATGCGATAATTGTTTTTTTCATAATATCCTCATTTAACGTTATCGGTTATGAGCGTGATTCAGCATGGCACAGGCGAAACGGGATGGCTTTAGGAAAAAACTGTAATGAGATCAACATGCCCCGATGAGGGGTATTTCGCCTGAGGATTATCCAAGGGATAAAACGCCTATTTCCGCGAGGGCGGCGAGGGTCAGGAGAATGAATATTATGACGGTTATGGGTCTGTACATGGTGGGGCTCCTTCCGGGGTGAGCGGCTATTCCGTAGCGCTGGGTGGGGGTGTTTTTTTATTCTCCATAGGGGGAGGGGCGGTGTCGTTGATGTTGGTCAAAGGGAGAGGGTAGCTTCTCAAGCGAGAAGATGAATGAGCTCTGTCAGGGCTGGACGTAGTGATTGTGGTGGAATGATCGCAGATTCACTCCCTTCTCGCTGGCGGCTCGCTTGTTCATGGCGGGTTTGATAAATACTCCGATCTCGATTTTGTCGTTGTGGTAGCCCCTCTCTACTATGACGAAATCATGGCTCAGCGTATTGTGCTCGCCGGAACACTGGGTCACCTGCTCCATGCTTTCACCGGGGAACATGTGGGAGAGCCTCGTCTGCTTAGCCATGCTGAAAGCCGGAGCCCGGGCCTGAAAGGTTTTGGTTTGTTCCGCCCCCCATGTTCAGACGACGTTTGCTAAAAAATGGTCGTCTGAATTTCGGTTGTGAGGTTCTTCCTGAGTGCTTAGATTCATTTTCAATCTATCGAGAGGATATGAATATGAACTTTGCAGAACGCCACTATCAGCATGAGCCTCTTCTTATCGCCAACGTCTGGGATGCCGCCAGTGCTGTCGCAGCGCAAAAAGCAGGCTACCAGGTTCTGGGAACGTCCAGTGCAGCTATAGCGTCCACACTGGGATATGACGACGGGCAGCGAGTGCCGTTTGATGAGTTATTTTATATGGTCACCCGGATCCGGGCTGCCAGCAGCCTGCCATTGAGCGTTGACATGGAAGCAGGGTATGGTGATTCAGCCGAAGAGATAGCAGACAATCTGCGGCGCCTTGCTCAGACAGGCGTCTCAGGCGTTAACCTCGAAGACAGCCGAGTCATAAACGGGGTTCGTCAGCTTGACGATGCCTCTGATTTTTCCCGTAACCTGAGAACAGTATGCGATACGCTGAGAAGCGAAAATTACAGCCTGTTTCTGAACATCCGGACTGACACTTACCTGCTCGGGCATGAAGACGCGTTGCAGGAGACGATATTACGGGGTCAACGCTACAAAGCTGCAGGTGCTGACGGCCTTTTTGTTCCCTGCCTGACTTCAGAGAAAGACATCAGCCTCATTGCAGAGGCAACGGGATTGCCTTTGAATGTCATGTGTATGCCCGATCTTCCGTCATTCGACAGGCTGAAACGGGCAGGGGTAAGCCGCATTTCAATGGGCAATTTTGTTCATTCAGCGATGCAGTCAACGCTGATTGATGTCATGCATGCGATCCGATCTCGTCAGACGTTTGAAGGACTTTTTGGTGATGAAAATAACCGATAAAAATCTGTGTGATATCTGGTATCAGGCATTACTTGAACGTGCTTCAGACTACACTGGCGTGTTTTTTGTTGGCGTCAAAACCACTGGCGTATTCTGCATTTCGGTATGCCGGGCGCGAAAGCCCAAGCGCGAAAATGTCGAATTTTATAAAGATGCCAAATCTGCCCTGGCGGACGGCTTTCGTCCCTGTAAGGTCTGCAGACCTGCGGAAAATGCGCACAGCGCGCCATTATTCGTTGAGCAGGCGCTTGCGCTTGTCAGGCGCGATATCAAATCCCGTGTAGCAGACGCGGAGCTTCGTCAGCATGGCATCAGCCCGGAGCGGGTAAGGCGCTGGTTCCTGCAACATCACGGCATCACTTTTCAGGCTTTCCAGCGAATGCAGCGGGTGAACGTTGCCCTGCAGGAGCTAAAAAGTGGACGAGCGGCGACTGATGTTGCGCTGGACAATGGCTATGAATCGCTTAGCGGCTTTGGTTATACCTACAAGCGGCTGACTGGCGCAGCGCCGACTCAGGCAACCCAGGTGATAGTCATTCACCGGTTTACCACGACGCTTGGACCGATGTTTGTCTGCGCGACAGAGCGGGGAGTCTGTCTGCTGGAGTTTACCGATCGCCGGATGTTGGAAACAGAATTCCGCGATATTCAGCGTTTATTTAACGCCAGAATCGTCACCGGCGAAAACAGCCATACCCGGCAGACAGTAAAAGAGATCGGCGAGTATTTTGCCGGAACGCCCCGACAGTTTGATCTGGCTTTAGATGCTCCGGGCAGTGATTTTCAACAATCCGTCTGGCATGCGTTGCGTGCTGTTCCCTATGGACAGACCTCACACTATCAGGCCATTTCACTACGGCTTAATAAGCCCAATGCTGTGCGCGCCGTCGCTGCAGCTAATGGTGCCAACCGGATTGCGATTGTGATCCCCTGTCACAGAATAATAGGAAAAGATGGCGCGATGACAGGCTATGGAGGGGGGATTTCACGCAAAGAATGGCTCATTGAGCATGAGAGATATAATGTTTAATGGCGTGATGTTTCTGTGTCGCCGGGAAATTTTACGGACTTCGCGGGACATGTTGAGGGTACAAAAAAGCCCGCAGGGCTTGCGCCGTGCGGGCTTTCAGGACTTCATCGGATGACTCTGGTAATCACCGATGGAGAATTTTGGTGGAGCTGGCGGGAGTTGAACCCGCGTCCGAAATTTCTACATCCTCGGTACTACATGCTTAGTTTGTCTTTACATTCGCACGCCAGCTGCGGACAGACACGCCACTAACGAACTAGCCTGATTAGTTTTAACGCTTCAACCCCAGGCAGGGCTTCCACGCGATCTCTTTTGGGTTTGACCTCTCTTTGATCCCCGTCTTAAGAGCGGAAGCTAGGGAGAGAGGGCTCAGAGCAGGTTATTAAGCTGCTAAAGCGTAGTTTTCGTCGTTTGCGACTATTTTTTTGCGGCTTTTAACGAGGCAAACCGCCCCTCGGCATGCACCTTGGGTTTCGCAAATCCCGTCGAATCCAGAATCAGCCCCAATAGTGTTGAGCTAAGTATACCAGATTTCACTTCCTGGATACCAGCCCGGAACGCTAACTTATTGAATAGTACAATAAGTGTGCAGAATCAACGCCCTGCGTTTTTCATAATGCGCGCTTTGTCCAACTGCCATTCGCGCTCTTTCAGGTCAGTGCGTTTATCGTGCTGTTTTTTACCCTTCGCGACGCCAACTTTCACTTTGCACCAGGCGTTTTTCCAGTACAGAGACAGGGCGACCACGGTGAAACCTTCACGGTTGATGCGTCCGTAGAGGGATTCCAGTTCACGCTTGTTCAGCAGCAATTTACGCGTGCGCGTTGGGTCACACACGTAGTGTGAGGAGGCGACGGTCAGCGGCGTAAAGTTTGCGCCGAACAGGAAGGCTTCGCCATCTTTCAGGATCACGTAGCTATCGCCGATGTTGGCTTTCCCGGCGCGCAGCGATTTTACTTCCCAGCCCTGCAACGCAAGGCCAGCTTCGAATTCTTCTTCAATGAAATACTCGTGGCGAGCACGCTTGTTGAGCGCAATGGTCGCCGAGCCTGGTTTATGTGCTTTTTTCTTCGTCATAAGTGTCGTAAAGCCGTCGGTAATCTGATTTCAAAAAGTCACCTCATTGCGTCCTGTGAGGTCTAACGCGCTATCTTAGCACGAGATGGAGGCTTAGCGTTTTTTTAACAGGTGATAAATGTTATTATTTGTCCGTTGTGTGACCATGGGAAATGCTATGCCTCAGATTAGCCGTACTGCGCTTGTGCCTTACAGCGCGGAACAAATGTACCAGTTAGTGAACGATGTTCAGTCTTATCCAGAGTTCATTCCGGGATGCACCGGGAGCCGCGTTCTGGAGTCCGGCCCGACGCAGATGACCGCGGCGGTGGATGTCTCCAAAGCGGGGATCAGCAAGACGTTCACCACCCGTAATACGCTGACCAGTAATCAGAGTATTTTGATGCATCTGGTGGATGGTCCGTTTAAGACCCTGATGGGGGGCTGGAAGTTTACGCCGCTGAGCGCTGACGCCTGCCGCATTGAGTTCCATCTTGACTTCGAATTCACCAATAAGCTGATTGAGCTGGCGTTTGGCCGCATCTTTAAAGAGCTGGCATCGAATATGGTTCAGGCGTTCACCACCCGCGCCAAAGAGGTTTACAGTGTCGCATAAGATTGCTGTAGAAGTGGTGTACGCGCTGCCGGAGAAGCAGTATCTGCAGCGCGTGACGCTGGAAGAGGGTGCAACCGTAGAAGAGGCCATCCGCGCTTCCGGCATCCTAGAGCTTCGCAGCGATATCGACCTGGCGAAGAACAAGGTCGGGATTTACAGCCGTCCGGTGAAGCTGGGCGATGTGCTGAAAGAGGGCGACCGGGTGGAGATTTATCGTCCGCTGATTGCCGACCCGAAAGAGTTGCGTCGTCAGCGTGCGGAGAAGGCCAGCAAGTAGCGCTTTCTTCCCCTTACCCTCTCCCCAAAGCGGCGAGGGGATCAACACAAAACAAAAAAGGTGCTCAATGAGCACCTTTTTGCATTTCTGACACCGGATTATTTGGTCAGGGCAGGCTTGTTGTCGATGTTGGTCAACACACCGGCGCTGCTGAAGGTCAGCGTCAGGGTCTGCTGGGTCGCATCTTCATGGCCCGGCTTCTGGCGGAATACATAGAACCAGGTGTTAGTGCCGAACGGATCGGACATCATCGGGGTTCCCAGTGCATAAGCGACCTGCTGTTGTGTCATCCCCACGCGGATTTTGGACACATCGTTAGGGGTAAGGTAGTTCCCCTGGTTGATGTCAGGACGGTAAACCACTTTCTCCAGAGTGGAACAGCCTGCGGTCAACATCAGAAGAACCGCTGCGGCAGCGGTCAGCATTTTACAACGCATAGTGATTTGATTCCTTTTCGGGCCCGAGCAGAACGCGGCTCATATGTAATATGCCGATGATAATAGACCTTGCCCCACTTTGAAACCGGTCTGGCGGCGTTTTTGTTGTTCTGTATGACCCTGAGATCCCAAAAAAGTTTATGCCGCCAGCAGTTCTTTCGCGTTCGCAAGCGTATTGCGCGTGACTTCGCTGCCGCCGAGCAGGCGTGCCAGCTCCTGCAGGCGAGCACGTTTATCCAGCGGCTTCATGTGCGTTTCGGTCATTTCACCGTCGGTTTCTTTGCTGACGATAAAGTGATGATGACCGCAGCCCGCAACCTGCGGCAGGTGGGTGACACACATCACCTGCGTTGATTCGCCGAGCTGGCGCAGCAGTTTACCCACCACCGCCGCCGTCGGGCCGCTGATGCCGACATCCACTTCATCGAAAATCAGCGCCGGGGTGTCCATTTTACGCGCGGTGATCACCTGAATCGCCAGCGCAATACGCGACAGTTCACCGCCGGAGGCCACTTTGGAAATCGCCTGCAGCGGCTGCCCCGGGTTGGTGGTGACGCGGAATTCGATGCGATCCGCACCTTCCGCCGTCAGGTGATTCTCTTCAAAGCGAACGTCAATGGTGAAGACGCCGTGCGGCATCGCCAGCGTGTGCATGCTATCGGTAATATGCTGGCTTAACTCCTGAGCATAGTGCTGACGGATTTCATGCAGCTTTTGCGCTGTGGCCAGCGCCTGTTCATGGTGCAGGCTCACCGCCAGGGAGAGGGTTTCCAGCGAGTCAGCCTGATCGTCGAGCTGCTGCTGTTCTTCCAGCAGAGACTGATAGTAGCCCGGCAGCTCTTCCGGCGTAACGTGGTGCTTGCGCGCCAGCGAGATCTGACGGGAGATACGCTGTTCCAGCTCAAACAGACGGTTCGGGTCGAGATCCAGACGCTCACAGTAGTGGCGCAGTTCATCACCGGCTTCAGAGATCTGAATGGCTGCCTCTTCCAGCATATCCAGGACGCCAGAAAGTTTGCTGTCCATGCCGACCAGTTCGGTAAGCAGCTGGCGGACGTTATACAGCTGGCTCTGCAGGTTCACGTCTTCGCCATCCGCCAGCAGGTTGAGCGCATTCTGACTGGTTGAGAGCAGATGCCCGCTGTTCGCCAGGCGCTTGTACTCTTCGTCGATTTGCTCAAACTCACCCGCCTGCGGGTTAAATTCGTTCAGCTCTTTGAGCTGGTATTCCAGCAGCTCCGCACGGGCGGTGCGCTCCTGGCTTTGCTGCTGGTGCTGAGCGAGCTCGCGGCAGCTCTGATGCCACTGGCGATAGTGCTCGGCCATAAGCTGAGTAAGCTCGTACTCACCCGCATAGCCATCCAGCAGCGCTTTCTGCTGTTCGGGTTTGACGAGTTGCTGATGCGCGTGCTGACCGTGGATCTGAATAAGCAGCTGGCCGAGTTCACGAAGCTGGGAGAGTGGGACCGCCGTGCCGTTGATAAAGCCGCGGGAGCGACCGTCGCTGCTGATCACGCGGCGAAGTAAACACTCACGTCCATCTTCAAGCTGGTTCTGTTCCAGCCAGCGCTGGGCTGCAGGGGTGTCTTTCAGGGAGAAGCGGGCGCACAGGTCGGCACGGTTTGCGCCCATGCGCACCATGTCGCCCTCGGCGCGGCCGCCAAGGCACAAGCCGAGGGCATCAATGGCAATGGATTTACCTGCACCGGTTTCCCCGGTGATCGCCGTCATGCCGCTGTGGAAATCGATCTCAAGCTCACGAACAATCGCAAAGTTGCTGATGGTCAGTTGTGCCAGCATAATTGTTTTCCTGTATGAAAAACCATAACTGTGTTTTCATACAGTATAAACTGGTTTTATATACAGTAAAGTCCTGGATGCAAAATCAGAACAATTTTTTTGACCAGCCAAGCTTCGAGCTTAAAGTGTTGAAATAGCTGTAATCTTTTGGATGTATCAAATTCAGGTGGTAATCACACCGGCGAATAAGCACATCTTCACCTTCCTGGATAGGCAGCGCTATCTGGCTGTCGCAGCTGATCTCCAGGTCGTTACGGCGGTGCGAGAAGCGCAGACGGATCGTGCTGTCGCCGTTGATCACCAGCGGGCGGGCGGAGAGCGTGTGCGGGAACATCGGTACCAGGGTAATGGCATCCAGCGAGGGCGTCAGGATCGGGCCGCCGGCAGAAAGCGAGTAGGCGGTTGAGCCGGTCGGGGTGGAGATAATCAGCCCGTCAGAACGCTGGGAGAAGGCAAAGATTTCGTCGATATAGACTTCGAACTCGATCATGTGCGCCACTTTTCCGGGATGAAGCACGACCTCGTTAATCGCGGTGCTGATGCGCTTCTGACAGTCCTGCTGGCACACCTGCGCCTCCAGTAAAAAGCGTTTTTCACTGATATAGTGGCCTTCCAGCACGTCGGCCAGCTGCTGCTGGGCATTGTCCGGGTCGAGATCGGTTAAAAAACCGAGATTGCCACGGTTGATGCCGATGACCTTGATGTCATAGCGCGCCAGCGTGCGCGCCGCGCCTAGCATGTTGCCGTCGCCGCCCACCACCACGGCGAGATCGGCCTGTTGGCCAATTTCCGCCAGCGTGCCGGTTTTGACGCTCTTCAGCTGCAGCTCCTGAGCAATCTGCTGCTCGACCATCACTTCATAGCCTTTGCTACACAACCAGCGATACAACATTTCATGTGTCGTTAGTGCGGTAGGGTGACGCGGATGCCCGACGATCCCAATACACCTGAAATGATTATTCATTTTCTGGAGGTCCTTGTGCCTGATGAATGATGACAATCTGTCTTGTTCCCTTGAATCCCGGAAACTGATCCCCATAATAAGCGAAGTTAGCGAGATGAATGCAGAAAAACGCGGAGAAATTCATGAGTAGTAAAGAACAGAAAACGCCTGAGGGGCAAGCCCCTGAAGAAATTATCACGGAACAGCACGATGAAGTTGAGGCTGTAGAGCCAGACGCATCTGCTGAGCAGGTGGACCCGCGCGATGAAAAAATTGCGAATCTGGAAGCCCAGCTGGTAGAAGCACAGAATCGCGAACGCGAGAGTGTTCTGCGCATCAAGGCGGAAATGGAAAACCTGCGTCGTCGTACCGAGCAGGACGTTGAGAAGGCGCACAAGTTCGCGCTGGAGAAATTCGTCAACGAACTGCTGCCGGTGATCGATAGCCTCGATCGCGCGCTGGAAGTGGCTGACAAAGCGAATCCGGACAACGCGGCAATGATCGAAGGCATCGAACTGACGCTGAAATCCATGCTCGACGTGGTGCGTAAGTTTGGCGTGGAAGTGATTGCCGATACCGACGTTCCGCTGGATCCAAACGTTCACCAGGCGATTGCGATGGTTGAATCTGAAGAGATTGAAGCCGGTAAAGTACTGGGCGTAATGCAGAAAGGTTACACCCTGAACGGCCGTACCATTCGCGCGGCGATGGTGACCGTGGCGAAAGCGAAAGCGTAATTCGCAATCCGTAGTGCCGGGTAGCGGCGTTCGCCTTACCCGGCCTACAACCTTACTCCGCGATACTTTCGCGCAGGGGTTTTACGGGCAGGACTTTCACCTGCTTAATCATATTGTCCTGCACGTCCAGGATATCAATATCGTACTGTTCAATGCGCACCCGCGTGCCCGCTGCCGGTATCTCTTCCAGCGCTTCCAGAATCATCCCGTTAATGGTGCGAGCCTCATCTTCCGGTAAATGCCAGTTAAAGGCTTTGTTGAGTTCACGAATGTTCGCGCTGCCGTCAATCAGCACCGAGCCATCGTTTTGCGGGGTGACCTCTTCCGCGAGGGAAGGCGACATTGAGGTGGTAAAGTCCCCGACAATCTCTTCCAGAATATCTTCGACCGTCACCAGCCCCTGGATATCGCCGTACTCGTTGACCACCAGGCCGACCTTCTTCTTGTTTCGCTGGAATTTTACCAGCTGCGTGCTGAGCGGCGTTCCTTCCGGCACGTAGTAAATTTCGTCGGCGGCGCGCAGCATCACCTCTTTGGTGAACTCTTTTTTCTCGGTCATCAGACGGTACGCTTCGCGCACGCGGAGCATGCTGATAGCGTCATCCAGTGAATCACGATAGAGCACAATGCGCCCGTGCGGGGAGTGCGTCAGCTGGCGAACGATGGCTTTCCAGTCGTCATTGATGTCGATACCGACAATTTCGTTACGCGGCACCATGATGTCGTTCACGCTCACCTTTTCCAGATCCAGCACCGACAGGAGCATGTCCTGATTGCGCCGGGAAATCTGTGAGCGGGATTCATTCACGATAGTGCGCAATTCCTCTTTGCTGAGTGCGCTGCTGATAGTGACGTCGGCTTTGATTCCCACCATCCGCATCAGGACGCGCGTCACCATGTTCAGCAGCCAGACCAGCGGCATCATCAGGATCTGCAGCGGTGCCAGCAGGAAGCTGCTTGGGTAGGCGACCTTCTCCGGATAAAGTGCGGCGATGGTTTTCGGCAGCACTTCGGCAAAAACCAGCACCACGAACGTCAGCACGCCGGTGGCAATCGCCACCCCGGCGTTACCGTACAGGCGCATCCCGACGATGGTGCCGAGGGCGGAGGCCAGAATGTTGACGAGGTTGTTGCCGATGAGCACCAGGCTTATCAGGCGATCCGGCTTGCGGAGCAGCTTTTCAACGCGACGTGCGGCGCGGTTACCCTGTTTGGCACGATGACGTAACCGGTAGCGGTTCAGGGTCATCATGCCGGTTTCCGAGCCGGAGAAATAGGCGGAGATGACCACCATGACGATCAGCGTAATGATCAGCGTGGTGGTAGAGATGTGTTCCAGGGGGAACTCCTTTGTTTCTTAGCCAGCAAATTGCTGTATGAAGCGGCTGCCAAAATAGGCAAGGGTGAGAATGCCCGCACCCGCGACGTTGAACCAGACCACGCGACGACCGCGCCAGCCTTCATGATAATGGCCCCATAACAGGACAATATAGACAAACCACGCGATGATGGAGAGCACCGCTTTATCGATATTCTCCACGCTGAACAGGTTCTTCATGTAAAACAGGCCCGTGCAGAGCGTGAGCGTCAGCAGCACCACACCCACCTGGGTGATGTGGAACATCTTACGCTCAATGACCATCAGCGGCGGCATTTCATGGTTAAACGCCAGCTTTTTGTTTTTCAGCTGGTAGTCAATCCAGGCGAGCTGCATGGCGTAAAGCGCGGCGATAATCAGCGTCGCGTAGGCAAAGAGCGACAGGCCGATATGCACAAGCATCCCCGGCGTCGCCTCCAGATGCGTAATGAACTCATTAGGCATAAAGATGGCGAGGGCCAGATTGATCAGCGCGAAGGTGTAGACAATCGGCAGCAGCAGCCAGCCGCGATTTTTAGACGCGACGATGGTCATTACCGTACAGATCATCAGGCTGACCAGCGAGCCGACGTTGAGGACGCTCAGGTTTTGCACGCTGCCGTCGCCGGGGATGATGCGTGATTCCAGCGCAAAGGCGTGGCTAATCAGTGCGATGACCGCAGAAAGAATAGCCATGCGCCGCCAGCCGCTGTTTTTTTGCAGCAGTCCGGGAATAATCAGCGCGAGGCTGACAGAGTAGGCAACAAGGGCGATCAGTGCGAAAACAGGCATATAGGCATCGACAGTTGTCTTAATAAGAAAGAGAAGCAGTATAACGTTACGTGACGCCTGCTCCAACCGTTGCATAACAACAAAGGCGCCTTCATGTTATACTCCGGCAAAATTCTGTGTATGTGTCGCTCAATGCGACCCAACGTTTCTACTCAGGCGAGAGACAATGTTTGATAATTTAACCGATCGTTTGTCGCGCACGCTGCGCAACATCAGCGGCCGCGGACGCCTTACTGAAGAGAACATCAAGGAAACGCTGCGCGAAGTGCGCATGGCGCTGCTGGAAGCAGACGTCGCGTTGCCGGTTGTTCGTGATTTTATCAACCGCGTGAAAGATAAGGCGGTTGGTCATGAAGTTAACAAGAGCCTGACTCCGGGTCAGGAGTTCGTCAAAATCGTTCGTAATGAACTGGTTTCGGCGATGGGCGAAGAGAACCAGGTGCTTAACCTGGCCGCTCAGCCACCGGCCGTGGTGCTGATGGCGGGCCTGCAGGGTGCGGGTAAAACCACCAGCGTCGGTAAGCTGGGTAAATTCCTGCGCGAAAAGCACAAGAAGAAAGTGCTGGTGGTCTCTGCGGACGTCTATCGCCCGGCGGCGATCAAGCAGCTGGAAACTCTGGCTGAGCAGGTTGGCGTGGATTTCTTCCCGTCCGACGTGGCGCAGAAGCCTGTCGACATCGTTAACGCCGCGCTGAAAGAGGCGAAGCTGAAATTCTACGACGTGCTGCTGGTGGATACCGCCGGTCGTCTGCACGTTGACGAAGCGATGATGGACGAGATCAAGCAGGTGCATGCCTCTATCAACCCGGTAGAGACCCTGTTTGTTGTCGACGCCATGACCGGTCAGGATGCGGCGAATACCGCGAAAGCGTTTAACGAAGCGCTGCCGTTAACCGGCGTGGTGCTGACCAAAGTGGACGGTGACGCCCGCGGCGGTGCGGCCCTCTCGATTCGCCACATCACCGGCAAGCCGATCAAATTCCTCGGCGTGGGCGAGAAAACCGAAGCGCTGGAGCCGTTCCACCCGGACCGTATTGCCTCCCGTATCCTCGGCATGGGCGACGTGCTGTCGCTGATCGAAGATATTGAGAGCAAGGTTGACCGCGCGCAGGCTGAGAAACTCGCCAGCAAGCTGAAAAAAGGCGACGGGTTCGATCTCACCGACTTCCTTGAGCAGCTGCGTCAGATGAAAAACATGGGCGGCATGGCCAGCCTGATGGGCAAACTGCCGGGCATGGGCCAGATCCCTGACAACGTGAAAGCGCAGATGGATGACAAGGTGCTGGTGCGTATGGAGGCGATCATCAATTCGATGACGCTGAAAGAGCGCGCTAACCCGGACATCATCAAAGGTTCCCGTAAACGCCGTATCGCAGCCGGTTGCGGCATGCAGGTGCAGGACGTTAACCGCCTTCTGAAACAGTTCGACGACATGCAGCGCATGATGAAGAAAATGAAGAAAGGCGGCATGGCGAAGATGATGCGTGGGATGAAAGGGATGATGCCTCCCGGTTTTCCAGGGCGTTAATCGCTTTTGAGATTGCTTTTTGCCCGAAAATGAGTAAAATTTTCGGGCTTTTAATATGACACCCGGGCTCCGTTCCTCGATGGGGCCCGGTTGTTTTATTCACACAAGAGGATGTTATGGTAACTATTCGTTTAGCACGTCACGGCGCTAAAAAGCGTCCGTTCTACCAGGTTGTTGTGACTGACAGCCGTAATGCACGCAACGGTCGCTTCATCGAGCGCGTTGGTTTCTTCAACCCACTGGCCGCTGGCGCAGAAGAAGAAACTCGTCTGGATCTGGATCGTATCGCTCACTGGGTTGGCCAGGGCGCTATTGTTTCCGATCGCGTTGCTACGCTGATCAAAGCAGCAAACAAAGCAGCTTAATCTGTCACGGTGGTCATGATGAGCAGTAAAGCACCTGTTGAACCGATCGTATTGGGAAAAATGGGTTCTTGCTACGGTATCCGTGGTTGGCTCAGAGTGTTTTCCTCCACTGAAGACGCTGATAGCATTTTTGATTACCAGCCCTGGTTTATCCAGAAAGGCGGTAAGTGGGAAGAGGTCGAGCTGGAAAGCTGGCGTCACCACAATCAGGACATCATCATCAAGCTGAAAGGCGTTGACGATCGTGATGCCGCGAATGCGCTGACTAATTGTGAAATTGTCGTGGATTCGTCGCAGTTGCCAAAGCTGGAAGAGGGCGACTACTACTGGAAAGACCTTATGGGTTGCCAGGTGGTCACTACCGAAGGCTACAGCCTGGGGAAAGTCATCGATATGATGGAAACCGGGTCAAATGACGTTCTCGTCATTAAGGCAAACCTGAAAGATGCATTTGGCATCAAGGAGCGGTTGGTCCCGTTCCTCGATGGACAGGTTATCAAGAAAGTCGATCTCACTACTCAAACCATTGAAGTAGATTGGGATCCTGGTTTTTAAATTCTCCGGATAAACGGTAAAAGACGGCGCTATGTGGATTGGCATAATTAGCCTGTTTCCTGAAATGTTCCGCGCGATTACCGATTACGGGGTAACTGGCCGGGCAGTAAAGAATGGCCTGCTGAGCATCCAGAGCTGGAGTCCTCGTGACTTTACTCATGACCGGCACCGTACCGTGGACGATCGTCCTTACGGCGGCGGACCGGGGATGCTAATGATGGTGCAACCCTTACGGGACGCCATTCACACAGCAAAAGCCGCGGCAGGTGAAGGCGCAAAGGTGATTTATCTGTCACCTCAGGGACGCAAGCTTGATCAAGCGGGCGTGAGCGAACTGGCGACGAATCAAAAGCTGATTCTGGTCTGTGGGCGCTACGAAGGGATAGATGAGCGCGTAATTCAAACCGAGATTGACGAAGAATGGTCTATCGGCGATTACGTTCTCAGCGGTGGTGAGTTACCGGCAATGACGCTGATTGACTCCGTCGCCCGGTTTATTCCGGGTGTTCTGGGCCATGAAGCTTCGGCAACGGAAGATTCCTTTGCCGATGGATTGCTGGACTGTCCACACTATACTCGTCCTGAAGTGTTAGAAGGGATGGAAGTTCCGGCAGTGTTACTGTCTGGAAACCATGCCGAGATACGTCGCTGGCGTTTGAAGCAGTCGCTGGGCCGAACCTGGCTTAGAAGACCTGAACTTCTGGAAAACCTGGCTCTGACTGAAGAGCAAGCAAAGTTGCTGGCCGAGTTCAAAACTGAACACGCGCACCAGCAGCATGAACATGATGGGAATGCGTAATACGCTCCCGAATATCAGTTTACCCAGGATAAGAGATTAAATTATGAGCAACATTATTAAGCAACTTGAACAAGAGCAGATGAAGCAGGACGTACCTTCCTTCCGTCCAGGTGACACCGTGGAAGTGAAAGTATGGGTTGTTGAAGGTTCCAAAAAACGTCTGCAGGCATTCGAGGGCGTGGTTATCGCTATTCGTAACCGCGGTCTGCACTCTGCATTCACTGTTCGTAAAATTTCCAACGGCGAAGGCGTTGAGCGTGTCTTCCAGACTCACTCTCCGGTAGTTGACAGCATTGCTGTTAAACGTCGTGGTGCTGTACGTAAAGCTAAACTGTACTACCTGCGTGAGCGTACTGGTAAGTCTGCTCGTATTAAAGAGCGTCTGAACTAAGATTCGCTTAAGCGACATCCTGTTAGAAAGGGCTGGCCGAAAGGCTGGCCCTTTTTTTATCCCATCGCACCTCTCGAGTTAACCCTTTCGTCATAAATCATTTACAATGCTTGCCTCTTGAGTGGAGGGGAAGTGGATAACGTACTGCATCAGCCTGACCGGAAACGCGCAGCGGCATTGATCGCGCTGTTTGCGATCCTGCTGATCGTGGTGGCGCCGCTGATCTCCGTCTCGTTGCAGAAAGATCCCATGAGCGCCATGCCGGGCATGCATCATGACATGAGCATGATGTCGATGGACGAGCATCACGGCGATATGCCGCACTCGATGCCTGTCGACCATGCGGAAGCGTGCGGCTACTGCGTGCTGTTAGCGCATGTCCCTGGCGTGATGCTGGCGCTGATCGTCCTGCTCAGCGTGGTGCTGCAGAGGCTTCGCGTTAAGCCGCCGCGTCAGGCGGTCAACCACTGGCACTTCTTCCCCTGGCTTTACCCGGATACCCGCGCGCCGCCGCGGCAGTCTGCTTTTTCCCTTTAAAAACAAAATCGATAACTTTTTGCCTTAAAAAGGAAAAGTATGACTACCTGCACCTCGCGCGCGGCATGGGGAAACCTGCTGCGTCGCCTTCATTTCTACGTTGGGCTGTTTGTCGGCCCGTTTATCTTCTTCGCCGCGCTGACCGGGACGCTGTATGTGGCGACCCCGCAGCTGGAGAATGCGCTCTACCGACACGCGCTCCACGCGGATTCCGTTGGCGAGCCGCAGCCTCTGGCCGAACAAATCGCCGTGGCGGAAAAAACCGTTGGATCAGATTTACGTTTGCACGCCGTTCGTCCGGGGCTGGCTGAAGGCGAAACCACCCGCGTGATGTTCGCTGACCCGAAACTTGGGTCATCGGAGAACCGCGCTATCTTCGTGGATCCGGTAAGCCTGACGGTACTGGGAGATATGACGGTATACGGCACCAGCGGGATTTTACCGCTGCGTCAGACTATTGATTACCTGCATACGTCCCTGATGCTGGGCGACATTGGGCGCCTCTACAGCGAGCTTGCGGCCTCGTGGATGTGGGTTGCAGCGCTGGGCGGTGTTGCCCTGTGGTTTTATACCCGACCCAAACGGCGGATCAACAATCACTTCCAGAACCGGCGTCGGGTGCACGTGACGCTGGGCTGGGTTCTGCTGGGTGGAATGCTGCTGTTCTCCGCAACCGGCCTGACCTGGTCCCAGTGGGCTGGCGGGAACGTGGATAAGCTGCGTGCAGAGATGAACTGGCTCACCCCGCAGGTGAACACGACGCTATCCGGCCAACATGAGGTTATGGATGAACATGCCGAACATCGCGGTCATCACGGTGGGATGATGATGCCGGAAATGGCGATGGATTTGACGCAGTTTGACGGGGTATTAAGCGCGGCGCGTAACGCGGGGATTAATGCCAGCAAGCTGGAGATCCGCCCGGCGAAAACAATGGATCGTGCCTGGACCGTAACGGAAATCGATCGCAGCTGGCCGACTCAGGTGGACGCCGTTGCGGTTGATCCCCATACAATGCAGGTCCTGGACAGAACCCGATTCGAGGATTTCCCGTTAATGGCAAAACTGACCCGCTGGGGCGTGGATTTCCATATGGGGATCTTATTCGGCCTGGCAAATCAGCTGCTGCTCGTGGCGTTCGGCCTCGCCCTGTGCGTGCTCATTATCTGGGGATACCGGATGTGGTGGATGCGTCGTCCTGCGCAATCGGCAGTGAGTCCGGTACAGACGCTTTGTCAGAGCTGGCTGGCGCTGTCAGGATGGGGAAGAGGGGTTACGCTGATAACCAGCGTACTGCTGGGGCTGGCCCTGCCGGTCATGGGCGTGAGTCTGGCGCTGTTTATTCTGGTGGACTGGCTGCGCTGGCGAGCGGCAACCAGGGTGACGCTCGCCGAATCATCCGCTAAATAACCCTATGGCGTGCTGATCACCACTGCGACGCGGCGGTTTTCAGCGCGCCCTTGCGGGGTACTGTTGCTCGCAACCGGGTATTTTTGACCTAATCCCCGCGTGGTGAGATTGCTGCGCGGGATATTTGCCCCCTTTGCCCAGGCATCGGCCACGGCGTTGGCGCGTTTTAACGACAGCGCTTCGTTGTAGCTTTCTTCCCCGTAGTTATCCGTGTGACCGTCCATTCGCGCATGGGTCAGGCCGGTTTCCGCCAGGCGAGAGGCCATGGACTGGATCTGCGTTTCACTCTCAGAACGCAGTCTGGCGTCATTTTTATCAAACAGGATGGTGTCCGACATGCCAAGCGACCAGTCACCGTTCAGTTCGTTAAAACCGTAAGACTTCATCGCCGCAATTTGCTCAGGAGTGAATTTTCCTTCCGGCGGCGACTGACAGCCTGCCAGAACCAGTGAGGCCAGTACTAACGGCGCGAAGTAACGTTTTAACATAGTGTATCCTTTCTAACTTATTGTTTTCGTACGCTGGTTTTTAACCTGGTACATATTGCGGTCAGCCCTCTCCAGTAATGCTTCCACGGAAGCATTTTCCCACGCCAGAGCAAAGCCAATGCTGAATGACATCGATGCTTTTTGCCCGTTATGAAGATCAAACGGACGAATAAACTGCTGCGAAAGCGCAGCACAAATGTGTTGAACCTCAAGCTCAGAGTGAACGCCGTACAGCACCATGGCAAATTCGTCACCGCCAAGACGGTAAGACTGATGACGTTTGTCGCCAAACTCCATCATCCTGCTGGCGACTTCGATCAGCACGCAGTCTCCTGCCGCGTGGCCCCAGGTGTCGTTAATAAACTTAAAGTTATCACCGTCGAGGAAGAGCAGGGCCGAGTTTGTTCTGGCTGAAGGGTCGTTCATTAAGGCCGCAATGCTGTTACGAAACGCTGCGCGGTTGGCAAGACCGGTGAGCGGGTCGTGCATGGCGGTCCGCAACAGCTGGGCGTTTTTCGCCTGGAGCTTCAGCTGCCACTCTTCCATTTCATCCAGAAGACTGTTGAAGTCTTCGCCAAACTGGTGAAACTCTTCGATACGCCCGTCTTTCACCCGGCGGGAGAAGTTGCGGTTTGTGCGTACGTCATGCACGACGTCGGTAATGTTCTGCAGGGCCATAACCATCCCACGATGCAAAGACTGGGTAATGATAAGCGCGACGACGGCGGCAAAGAGAATGCAGCCGGTAAGTACGGCAAACGACGTCCAGATGAAGTGGCTGATCAAACTGTCACGCGCGGTAAGGCGGATTTCGCCGATCCTTAAGCCGTTATGCATGATGGGCTGCGCAACCGGTACGGGGAAAAGCCAGCGGCTGACCAGTGCGCCCAGCGTGTCGTTGTTATCTTCCGGGTTCCATGACCAGTAGGCAAACCGCTTTTTATGCGCGTTAATCACCTCCGCCGCGGCAAACTGCCCCTGTTTGCCCAGGGCTGCAAGCGTTTCGTTGGCCGCCAGCGAGTCGTTGAAAACCAGCGAGGCTTCCAGGCTGTGGCTCATTGTGGCGCCAGTTAATTCGAGGTTCTTTTGCGCATATTGTTTTAACGTCACGACGGAAGCAAAACAGAGCAACAGCCATATTAACGTCATTGTGATAATGACGCTTATCATGCTGTTTCGCCTCAACGTTCTTTTAAACGTCGGACGTGGCGTTGAAGTGAAATCTTTATCCATGCTGCTTATTCCGTGCCAGCATTAATACATCCGGATTGACTCTTACGCCACTGCGCGTCAACGCATCCAGGTTGACGGAAAACCGTACCTGGCCGCGATCGATCATCAGGCAAAAGGCACTGCCAATTACACATTCCGGATTTTGCTCTGAGATTAATAGCAACGCTCTGCCCTGATATTGACTTATTAATTCAAGTTGTTTTGCCGGTGATTCAGACCCGAAATAAATCGCATCACACGTCGCGGCCAGGGCTTCCTGATCGTTACGTACAATAACGGGAGTATAGGGTAACTCGTTGTGCCCTTCGTCGCCGCTGAGCGCGTGCGTATAGTGAGAAGTGGCATAGACGCAAAGTTTAGGCTGCCCGGAAAGTGACGGCCATCGCGTATAGCTCACAATGCCTGAGACAATCGAGCGTACCGATTTATCCGTTTCCGTAAGCGTGCCTGCCGCCGCAGGGCCCACCATAAGGAACAGCATTAACACCAGAGTGAGTCGGAAAAAAGAGATCAAGAATAAATTTCTCACCAGAATCCGCCACATCGCTCCGGAAATAGATGTCCTTGAGAGTTGCGGGCAGAATACCATTGTTTATCAGAGCCGTCATTATGTCAGAAATAGCATCAGGCCAACCTAAGCTAAATCCTACAGTTGTTTATTTTTCGGTGGATAAAAATAGACTTAATTAAGTCTGCTGGAACGCATACTTTCATCCATCCCTTCCTGCCATGACGCACGCAGTTTTGTCGCGTTTTCGGCAGTATCGCAACTGGCAGGGAAAGATTTGCCCGCTAATCCCCAGGCATGAATAAACCCTTCTTCGCAGACTTTCTTTTGGCCGTCAGCGTAGCCGCGAAGATATTCACTACGATCAACGTGGGTGTCGTTAAAACTATCGGCCAGGGTCTGGTTATCTTTAACCGGCAGGCCATTCATGGCGTCTTCTTTACCTGCATCAAACCAGGAGGGACTGGTCCAGTCGGGCTGGAAGGTATAAGGATTGATCTGACAGCCCGTTAAAAACAGCGACAACAGCATGAGAGCAATTGAACGCATAGCCATTCTCCTTTTTTCTTCAGCATAGCCTGGCTTAAGAATATATGTCTGTAATTTAAACTTTACGTTTTTGACGGCTGATTTTTGCAATAAATTGGCTTGTGTAAAGTAATGTGTACGTATTTTGGATTGAAATGTTTACTTTTTATGGTATCGTGGTTTCACCTCATTGAGGAAAACAACTATCGCAAACGAGCTTTACAGGATCGCCATCATGCAAAAAGACGCGCTGAACAACGTACATATCACTGACGAACAGGTTTTAATTACCCCGGATCAACTGAAAGCAGAATTTCCGCTGAGCGTCGCGCAGGAGGCTCAGATTGAGCACTCGCGTCAGACCATTTCAAATATCATCGCCGGCCGCGATCCGCGCCTGCTGGTGGTGTGTGGTCCTTGCTCCATTCACGATCCTGAAGCCGCCATTGAGTACGCTCGTCGATTTAAAGCATTAGCGGAGGAGGTCAGCGATAGCCTCTACCTGGTGATGCGCGTCTATTTTGAGAAGCCACGTACTACCGTCGGCTGGAAAGGGTTGATTAACGATCCGCACATGGATGGCTCGTTTGATGTAGAAGCAGGCCTGAAGATTGCGCGTCGCCTGCTGGTTGAGCTGGTCAGCATGGGGCTGCCGCTGGCAACCGAAGCGCTGGATCCGAACAGCCCGCAGTACCTGGGCGATCTGTTCAGCTGGTCCGCGATTGGCGCGCGTACCACGGAATCGCAAACCCATCGCGAGATGGCGTCTGGCCTGTCGATGCCGGTTGGTTTTAAAAACGGTACCGATGGCAGCCTGGCGACGGCGATTAATGCCATGCGCGCTGCCGCCATGCCGCACCGTTTCGTCGGTATCAACCAGGCAGGCCAGGTATGCCTCCTGCAAACGCAGGGTAACCCGGACGGCCACGTGATCCTGCGCGGCGGTAAAGCCCCTAACTACAGCCCGGCGGACGTGGCCCAGTGTGAAAAAGAGATGGAGCAGGCGGGACTGCGCCCGGCACTGATGGTAGATTGCAGTCATGGTAACTCGAATAAAGATTACCGTCGCCAGCCTGCGGTTGCGGAATCCGTGGTCGCACAGATCAAAGATGGCAATCGTTCGATTATCGGTCTGATGATTGAGAGCAACATTCATGAAGGCAATCAGTCATCTGAACAACCGCGCAGTGCCATGAAGCACGGCGTCTCCGTGACGGATGCCTGCATCAGCTGGGAGACGACCGATGCACTGCTGCGTGAGATCCATAAAGATTTAAACGGCCAGCTGGCGACGCGTCTGGCTTAAG
The DNA here is from genome assembly GCF_058354585.1 of Enterobacter sp. Taxon_8. Lineage (NCBI taxonomy): Bacteria > Pseudomonadati > Pseudomonadota > Gammaproteobacteria > Enterobacterales > Enterobacteriaceae > Enterobacter > Enterobacter sp. Taxon_8. The sequence goes on from NZ_CM177989.1 coordinate 1,047,743, forward strand.
AGGGTAGTTATGGTTGCTGAATTGACCGCACTGCGCGATCAAATTGATGAAGTGGATAAGGCGCTGCTGGATCTGCTGGCGCGACGCATGTCGCTGGTTGCCGAAGTCGGTGAGGTGAAAAGCAAATACGGCCTGCCGATTTACGTCCCGGAGCGCGAAGCCTCTATGCTCGCCTCCCGCCGTAAAGAGGCGCAGGCGCTGGGGGTTTCGCCGGACTTGATTGAAGATGTTCTGCGTCGCGTGATGCGGGAGTCCTATTCCAGTGAAAACGACAAGGGCTTCAAAACTCTCTGTCCTTCCCTGCGTCCGGTCGTGATTGTCGGCGGTGCTGGGCAGATGGGGCGCCTGTTTGAAAAGATGCTTACGCTTTCTGGCTATCAGGTGCGCATTCTGGAAAAAGAGGACTGGGCGCATGCTCCGGAACTCATGAAAGATGCCGGGATGGTTATCGTCAGCGTGCCGATCCACGTGACGGAGCAAATCATCGGGAAGCTGCCTCCTTTACCGAAAGATTGCATCCTGGTGGATCTGGCCTCCGTCAAAAATGGTCCGCTGCAGGCAATGCTGGCTGCTCATACGGGTCCGGTGCTGGGTCTGCACCCGATGTTTGGCCCGGACAGCGGCAGCCTTGCTAAGCAGGTGGTGGTTTACTGCGACGGTCGTCAGCCGGAAGCCTATCAGTGGTTCCTGGAACAGATTCAGGTATGGGGGGCACGACTGCACCGCATCAGCGCGGTTGAGCACGACCAGAACATGGCGTTCATTCAGGCGCTGCGCCACTTTGCCACGTTTGCCTACGGTCTGCATCTGGCGGAAGAGAACGTACAGCTTGAACAGCTTCTGGCGCTCTCTTCACCTATCTATCGTCTGGAACTGGCGATGGTCGGGCGTCTCTTTGCGCAGGATCCGCAACTTTACGCGGACATTATTATGTCCTCTGAAAACAACCTGGCGCTGATCAAGCGCTACTATCAGCGCTTTGGTGAAGCCATTACGCTGCTGGAGCACGGAGATAAGCAGGCGTTTATCGATAGCTTCCGCAAGGTCGAACACTGGTTTGGCGATTACGCGCAGCGTTTCCAGAATGAGAGTCGGACTTTATTGCGCCAGGCAAATGACAGTCGCCAGTAATGCGATGATGTATATACTGAAAGCCAGCAATGCTGGCTTTTTTCATTTTGGGGAACTGTCATGGCCGAACCGCAGCTGCTGTTGAATTACACCGGGCATTTGCCTGAATGCCCGACTTGGAGCGCCGAAGAGCAGGCGCTCTACTGGGCCGATATTCTGGAAGGAGAGATCCACCGCTACCATCTGCCGACGGCGGAACACACCGTACTCTCTTTCCACGAGGAGGTGGGCTGTTTCGCGTTGCGCGAGCAGGGTGGTTTTATCGTTGCGATGAGAACGGGTATCTGGCTGACCGATAAACACGGCCTGCTGCGCCGCAAGGTGTGTGATAACCCCTCTAACCCGCAGCTGGCGCGTTTTAACGATGGAGGTACCGATCACCAGGGCCGCTTCTATGCGGGCACGTTCTGGGGGCCGGGAGATTACAACGGCGCCCTGCTGATGCGCATCGACAACGACCTGACGCCGAAGGTGATCCAGTGCGATATCCACGGGCATAACGGCTTAGCGTTTAGCCCGGATAAGCAGTGGATGTTTACCTCAGATACGCCAAACGGTGTGATCTATCGTACGCCGCTTGATGAGCAGGGCGAACCCGGCAGGCGCGAGGTGTTTCGTCAGTTTAAAGAGGGCGAGGGGATACCGGACGGCGCGGCGATGGATGTGGAAGGCTGTTACTGGAGCGCGCTGTTTGACGGCTGGCGCATCGCGCGTTTTTCACCGCAAGGGGAGCAGCTGGAAGAATATCGCATGCCGGTGCGTTGCCCGACGATGGTCTGCTTTGGCGGCGATGATATGAAAACGCTGTTTATTACCACCACGCGGGAGAATATGGATGCGGAGGAGGTGGCGAAATATCCGCTATCCGGGGCCATCTTCACCCTGCCGGTGGGCGTGGCAGGGATGAAGAAAAGCCGCTTTATCGAACGTTAGATTGGATCGACCGGCACGACGTTTTCGCTCGGGTAGCAGCCCAGCACCTTCATGGAACGCGTGATCTCGCCCAGCTCGCGGAGAGCTTTCTGCATGGAAGCGGACTCCAGGTTGGCCTGGATGTCGAGGTAAAACATCTCTTCCCACGGGTTACCGTGGATTGGGCGTGATTCCAGCCTGGTCATGATCAGGTTGTGATTACGCAGCACCAGCAGGGCTTCAACCAGCGCACCGGCCTGTTGGCCGGTTGCCATCAGCAGCGTGGTTTTGGCCGGTACCTGGTCAGACACATTGATTGCCTTGCGGGCCAGCACCACGAAGCGGGTAATGTTTTGCGTCTGGTTTGCCAGGTTGCGTTCCAGCACCTGCAGGCCATACAGCGCGCCGCCCGCTTCGCTGCCGAGCGCCGCGACGGTGGGGGAATTAGCCTGCGCCACTTTTTCCATCGCCGCCGAGGTGCTTTCGGTGTACTCAATTTTCCAGTTCGGATAGCGGTTCAGGAACTGGCTGCACTGCTGGAACGGCTGCGGGTGGCTGTAGACGGTTTCGATCGTGCTCAGGTCCGTTGAACCGGATACCAGCACGCAGTGATCGATAGGGATCGTCAGCTCGCCGACCAGCGACAGGCTGGTGTGCTGCAGCAAATCGTAGACGTCGTTGATAGCGCCGGAGCTGGTGTTTTCAATCGGCACCACGGCGTAATCCGCCTGGCCGGTCTCGACCTGGTTAAAAATGTCGGCAAACTTCGCGCAGCCGCTCTCGATAAACTCTTCGAAATGGCGTGCAGCGTACTGACGTGCGGCCAGGTGAGAATAGGAGCCCTTTGGCCCGAGGAAAGCGATACGCGCAGAGTGCGGATTGGTTTTATTGAGATGCTGCTGCAGTAGCGCTTGCTGGGTCAGAACGGAATCTTCGATGATGAGCTGGAACAACCGGGTGATGTAGTGGGCATCGAGGTGATGCGCTTTGCCGAGCTGAATGAGACGTTCCAGAAGATCCCGCTCGCGGTCGATATCACGGACCGGACGATGGGAGTCCAGCTTGGCTTTGCCTACTTCAACGGCAAGGGCGCGGCGTTCGGCCAGCAGCGCCAGCAGTTTCTCATCCAGCGCGCTGATTTTTACTCGCAGATCCAGTAACGGGTTTTCCGGTGTCATAGTGTTGCCTGTCTCATCTTATCGTTATCAATAAAAAAGGCCCCCCGGTGTGGGAGGCCTTGTTGTTCGTCTTCGCATTCTTTATCACACGACGAAACGCCTCCCGTTCAGGGGAAGGTAAAAAAGAATGCGAAGAAGAACGGCGTAAGTTTCATAAAGTCATCCTGCGATTGATACCGTTAAAGTACCCGTACTGTTTTCACCCTGTCAATAAAAAACAAAAAACGCGCCCGAAGGCGCGTTGGCGGTACACTCAATTTAAAGGATTACTCTTCTTCAACTTCTTCCGCGAAGCTGGCGTCTTTCACCGACGTTGCGGCGCGACGGGCTTCACCTTTGTGTTGCACTTTATTGAGCTGCCGTTCCAGCTTGTTGATCAAATCGTTAATAGCTGTGTACATATCCTCGTGTTTTGCGCTGGCGACCAGATGGCCGTTTGGAGTATTGATAGTTGCGTCAGCGATGAAACCCTGCGGCTCCTTGGACAGGATGATATGTGGATTAATCAAATGAGTTTGCCATTTATCCAGTTTGGCGAGACGGTCTGCGACGTGCTGGCGAATTGCCGGAGTAATTTCCATTTGTTTACTGGTAATGTTCATTGTCATAAATTTTACCTCTTGTCTTTCCGTCTTGGTGATTCCAGCATACCCGACCCAATGTCAAAATGTGTGATTTAGATCACGTTATTTTGTCGGTTTTTGTCAGGGAATCTTTTTTGTGAGGCAGGGCAGGAAGAGGTGAGATTTACCTTGTAGAAGGCATAAATTGGGGCCATAGTTGACAGGATGTGTTGAGGCTAAGGCGCTTCAGCAATGCTCAGAAACGAATAAAAAAACGGCAGCCTGCGGGCTGCCGTTTTGCATTGAGGCAAAATCAGGTGTTGCTGCTGTTCGCGGCGATGATTTTCGCCACTTTTTCAGCCTGAGCGGTCATCTGCATCTGACGGTAAGCATTTTCCATCAGCTTCAGGCCGTCGCGCGTTGCCTGAGTATCCGGGTAATCGCGCAGCATACCTTCTACGCGGTTAACCACGGCAACCCATGCGCCACGGCGGGTATAATATTCCGCCACGGAGTATTCATATTTCGCCAGACGATCTTTCAGGAACACCAGACGTTTGGTGGCGTCAGTCACGTACTGGCTGTTTGGATAGCCGCGCACCAGCTTGGAGAAGTCATTGAAGGCATCACGCGCATGCTGCGGGTCACGGTCGGAACGATCCACGCCGAAGAAGCCCTGCAGCGCACTGTCGTCCAGCGCCATGTTGGTGAGGCCGCGCATGTACATCACGTAGTCGATGTTAGGATGAGTCGGGTTCAGACGCATGAAACGATCGATGGTTGCCTGAGCCAGCGGCAGATCGGCATTTTTATAGTATGCGTAGATGAGATCTAACTGTACCTGCTGCGAATACGGACCAAATGGATAGCGATTATCCAACGCTTCCAGTTGCGTTATCGCCTGTTTCCAGTTACCGTCCTGCAACTTTTGTTGTGCAGTCGCATAGATTTCATTCGGCGGATTGTCAGGGACCTGTTCATTTGAACCGGAGCAGCCCACCAAAGCCAAGCTCAACGTGGCCGCTGCCACCAGATATTTCATGCGCGTCATGACGTTTTGACTTTCCTCAAATGTTTGTCCGGGAGAAACTCTGTTCCTGCTCCCGATTAAGACCAGCTACAATAGCACACTATATTAAACGGCAAAGCCGTAAAACCCAACGTTAAACGAAGAAGCAGTTTATGGCACAACGAGTAGAACTCACCGCAACAGTCTCCGAAAATCAGCTCGGTCAACGCTTAGATCAGGCTTTGGCCGAATTGTTCCCTGATTATTCGCGTTCACGCATAAAAGAATGGATCCTTGACCAGCGCGTGATGGTAAACGGCAAAATCTGGGACAAACCAAAAGAGAAAGTGTTAGGTGGGGAAGCTGTCGCCATCAATGCTGAAATCGAAGAGGAAATCCGCTTCGAGCCGCAGGATATCCCACTGGACATCGTCTATGAAGATGATGACATTCTGGTAATCAACAAGCCGCGCGACCTGGTTGTTCATCCGGGCGCGGGGAATCCTGACGGTACGGTACTTAACGCGCTTCTCCATTACTATCCGCCGATCGCGGATGTTCCGCGCGCGGGCATCGTGCACCGTCTGGATAAAGACACTACCGGTCTGATGGTGGTGGCGAAGACCGTTCCTGCTCAGACACGTCTGGTGGAGTCGCTGCAGCTGCGCGAAATCACCCGTGAGTATGAGGCGGTAGCCATTGGGCATATGACCTCTGGCGGGACGGTAGAAGAGCCCATCAGCCGTCACCCGACCAAGCGAACCCATATGTCGGTGCATCCGATGGGTAAACCGGCGGTGACGCACTATCGCATTATGGAGCATTTCCGTATTCATACGCGCCTGCGTCTGCGTCTGGAGACCGGGCGTACTCACCAGATTCGTGTGCATATGGCCCACATCACCCATCCGCTGGTGGGGGATCAGGTCTACGGTGGTCGTCCACGTCCGCCTAAGGGCGCGTCGGATGAGTTCATCAGCGTATTGCGTAAATTCGATCGTCAGGCGCTGCACGCGACCATGCTGCGCCTTTACCATCCGATCACCGGTATTCAGATGGAGTGGCATGCGCCTATCCCGCAGGATATGGTGGACCTTATTGACGCGATGCGTGTTGATTTCGAAGAACATAAGGATCAAGTGGACTGGTTATGACCAAACTGATTGTCCCGGAGTGGCCATTGCCTGCCGGCGTGGCCGCCTGCAGTTCAACCCGCACTGGCGGTGTTAGCCAGGGCGCGTGGGAGTCTTTGAACCTCGGCGCACACTGTGGCGATAACCTGGAGCATGTGGAAGAGAACCGCAGGCGTCTGTTTGCTGCGGGGAACCTGCCTTCAAAACCGGTCTGGCTGGAACAGGTTCATGGCAAGGCGGTGCTGAAGTTGACGGGGGAACCCTATGCTTCTAAACGTGCTGATGCCTCTTACAGCAATACTCCGGGAACCGTTTGTGCTGTAATGACCGCGGATTGTCTGCCGGTACTTTTTTGTAACCGTTCAGGCACCGAGGTGGCTGCAGCACACGCGGGCTGGCGTGGACTGTGTGAAGGCGTGCTGGAAGAAACTGTCGCCTGCTTTAAGGATGAGCCCGCCAATATTATGGCCTGGCTTGGCCCGGCCATTGGTCCTCGCGCTTTTGAAGTGGGGCCGGAGGTTCGCGAAGCCTTTATGGTTAAAGATCCGCAAGCGGCGGACGCCTTCCTGCCTTCCGGAGATAAATATCTGGCCGATATTTACCAGCTTGCTCGTCAGCGGCTGAACAGCGTCGGCATAACGCAGATCTTCGGCGGCGATCGCTGTACATTCACCGAAAAGGATGATTTTTTCTCTTATCGCCGCGACAAGACGACGGGCCGTATGGCAAGTTTCATTTGGCTGATATAACCTAAAGAATCAAGACGATCCGGCACGTGCCGTTTTCTTTTCACATAATTCAGGTCATTAACCTTGAATAATTGAGGGATGACCTCATTTAATCTCCAGTAGCAAATTTGACCTGTTATGGGAGGAGTTATGCGTCTGGATCGTCTTACTAATAAATTCCAGCTTGCTCTCGCCGATGCCCAGTCCCTCGCACTGGGGCACGACAACCAATTTATCGAACCTCTTCATTTAATGAGCGCCTTGCTGAATCAGGAAGGGGGATCGGTACGTCCTTTATTAACGTCCGCTGGCATTAATGCTGGCCAGTTACGCACCGCTATCGATCAGGCGCTGAGCCGTTTACCGCAGGTCGAAGGGACCGGCGGCGACGTTCAGCCGTCGCAGGATCTGGTGCGCGTCCTGAACCTTTGCGACAAGCTGGCGCAAAAACGTGGGGACAACTTTATTTCGTCAGAGCTGTTTGTTCTGGCGGCGCTTGAATCACGCGGTACCTTGACCGACCTGCTGAAATCTGCCGGTGCGACCACCGCCAACGTGACTCAGGCGATTGAGAACATGCGCGGAGGTGAAAGCGTGAACGATCAGGGAGCCGAAGACCAACGTCAGGCTTTGAAGAAATTTACGGTCGATCTGACCGAGCGTGCTGAACAGGGCAAACTTGACCCGGTGATCGGCCGTGATGAAGAAATTCGTCGTACCATTCAGGTACTGCAACGTCGTACCAAGAACAACCCGGTGCTGATAGGTGAACCGGGTGTCGGTAAAACTGCGATTGTTGAAGGGCTGGCGCAGCGTATTGTCAACGGTGAAGTGCCGGAAGGCCTGAAAGGCCGTCGCGTACTGGCGCTGGATATGGGCGCGCTGGTGGCCGGTGCGAAATACCGCGGCGAGTTCGAAGAGCGCCTTAAAGGCGTGCTTAACGACCTGGCGAAGCAGGAAGGCAACGTCATTCTGTTTATCGATGAACTGCACACCATGGTCGGCGCGGGTAAAGCGGATGGCGCGATGGATGCCGGGAACATGCTGAAACCTGCGCTGGCGCGAGGTGAACTTCACTGCGTCGGTGCCACTACGCTGGATGAGTACCGTCAGTATATTGAGAAAGATGCTGCGCTGGAACGTCGTTTCCAGAAAGTGTTTGTTGCCGAGCCAAGCGTTGAAGATACCATCGCGATCCTGCGTGGTCTGAAAGAGCGCTATGAACTGCACCACCATGTACAGATCACTGACCCGGCCATCGTTGCGGCGGCGACGCTTTCGCATCGTTATATTGCTGACCGTCAGCTGCCGGATAAAGCGATCGACCTGATTGATGAAGCGGCGTCGAGCATTCGTATGCAGATTGACTCGAAGCCGGAAGAGCTGGACCGACTCGACCGACGCATCATTCAGCTCAAGCTGGAACAGCAGGCGCTGAAGAAAGAGTCTGATGAAGCCAGTAAGAAACGCCTCGATATGCTCAATGAAGAGCTGGACGATAAAGAGCGCCAGTATTCTGAGCTGGAAGAAGAGTGGAAAGCCGAGAAAGCCTCCCTTTCCGGTACGCAGACCATTAAAGCTGAACTCGAACAGGCAAAAATTGCCATTGAGCAGGCGCGACGCGTGGGCGATCTGGCTCGGATGTCTGAACTGCAGTACGGCAAAATTCCTGAGCTGGAAAAACAGCTTGAGATAGCGACGCAGTCAGAAGGTAAAACGATGCGTCTGTTGCGTAATAAAGTGACGGATGCCGAGATCGCGGAAGTCCTGGCGCGCTGGACCGGTATTCCCGTGGCGCGCATGCTGGAAGGCGAGCGTGAAAAACTGCTGCGCATGGAGAACGATCTCCACAATCGTGTGATTGGTCAAAACGAAGCGGTTGAGGCGGTATCGAACGCTATTCGTCGTAGCCGTGCAGGGCTGTCCGATCCAAACCGCCCGATTGGTTCGTTCCTGTTCCTGGGGCCGACGGGTGTCGGTAAAACCGAGCTGTGCAAAGCGCTGGCTAACTTTATGTTCGACAGCGACGATGCGATGGTGCGTATCGACATGTCCGAGTTTATGGAGAAACACTCCGTCTCGCGTCTGGTCGGGGCGCCTCCGGGATATGTGGGTTATGAAGAAGGTGGGTACCTGACGGAAGCGGTGCGCCGTCGTCCTTACTCCGTCATCCTGCTGGATGAGGTGGAAAAAGCGCATCCGGATGTGTTCAATATCCTGCTTCAGGTGCTGGATGATGGTCGTCTGACCGACGGGCAGGGGAGAACGGTCGACTTCCGTAATACGGTTGTCATTATGACCTCGAACCTGGGTTCCGATTTGATTCAGGAACGTTTCGGTGAACTGGACTACAGCCACATGAAGGATCTGGTGCTGGGTGTGGTAAGCCATAACTTCCGTCCGGAGTTCATCAACCGTATTGATGAAGTGGTGGTATTCCATCCTCTGGGTGAGAAACACATTGCGTCGATTGCGCAGATCCAGCTGCAGCGTCTGTACAAACGTCTGGAAGAACGTGGATATGAAATTCACATCTCCGACGATGCGCTGAAGCTGCTGAGTAAGAACGGTTACGATCCGGTGTACGGTGCGCGTCCATTGAAACGCGCTATCCAGCAGCAGATCGAAAACCCGCTGGCGCAACAGATCCTCTCCGGGGAGCTGGTTCCTGGCAAAGTTATCCGTCTGGAAGCCAACGACGATCGCATTGTGGCAGTGCAGTAAGTCACAAAACGCAAAAACGAGCCGCTTGCGGCTCGTTTTTGTTTAAAAACCAGGCGAAAATTGAGGTCTGGAGTTGGTTTTGCCTGGAAAGTGAGCAGTCAGTAAATAAATTTCACTTTATCCTTGCAGGTTCAGAATTACTCCCTATAATGCGCCTCCACTGACACGGAACAACGGCACACACGCCGCCTGGTCAGCAGAGAACAGCGTAAATAAACGCTTGACTCTGAAGCGGGAAAGCGTAATATACGCCACCTCGCAACGGTGAGCGAAAGCCGCGTTGCACTGCTCTTTAACAATTTATCAGACAATCTGTGTGGGCACTCAAAGTGACATGGATTCTTAACGTCGCAAGACGAAAAATGAATACCAAGTCTCTGAGTGAACATACGTAATTCATTACGAAGTTTAATTCACGAGCATCAAACTTAAATTGAAGAGTTTGATCATGGCTCAGATTGAACGCTGGCGGCAGGCCTAACACATGCAAGTCGAGCGGTAACACAGGGAGCTTGCTCCTGGGTGACGAGCGGCGGACGGGTGAGTAATGTCTGGGAAACTGCCTGATGGAGGGGGATAACTACTGGAAACGGTAGCTAATACCGCATAACGTCGCAAGACCAAAGAGGGGGACCTTCGGGCCTCTTGCCATCAGATGTGCCCAGATGGGATTAGCTAGTAGGTGGGGTAATGGCTCACCTAGGCGACGATCCCTAGCTGGTCTGAGAGGATGACCAGCCACACTGGAACTGAGACACGGTCCAGACTCCTACGGGAGGCAGCAGTGGGGAATATTGCACAATGGGCGCAAGCCTGATGCAGCCATGCCGCGTGTATGAAGAAGGCCTTCGGGTTGTAAAGTACTTTCAGCGGGGAGGAAGGCGTTGTGGTTAATAACCACAGCGATTGACGTTACCCGCAGAAGAAGCACCGGCTAACTCCGTGCCAGCAGCCGCGGTAATACGGAGGGTGCAAGCGTTAATCGGAATTACTGGGCGTAAAGCGCACGCAGGCGGTCTGTCAAGTCGGATGTGAAATCCCCGGGCTCAACCTGGGAACTGCATTCGAAACTGGCAGGCTAGAGTCTTGTAGAGGGGGGTAGAATTCCAGGTGTAGCGGTGAAATGCGTAGAGATCTGGAGGAATACCGGTGGCGAAGGCGGCCCCCTGGACAAAGACTGACGCTCAGGTGCGAAAGCGTGGGGAGCAAACAGGATTAGATACCCTGGTAGTCCACGCCGTAAACGATGTCGACTTGGAGGTTGTGCCCTTGAGGCGTGGCTTCCGGAGCTAACGCGTTAAGTCGACCGCCTGGGGAGTACGGCCGCAAGGTTAAAACTCAAATGAATTGACGGGGGCCCGCACAAGCGGTGGAGCATGTGGTTTAATTCGATGCAACGCGAAGAACCTTACCTACTCTTGACATCCAGAGAACTTAGCAGAGATGCTTTGGTGCCTTCGGGAACTCTGAGACAGGTGCTGCATGGCTGTCGTCAGCTCGTGTTGTGAAATGTTGGGTTAAGTCCCGCAACGAGCGCAACCCTTATCCTTTGTTGCCAGCGGTTAGGCCGGGAACTCAAAGGAGACTGCCAGTGATAAACTGGAGGAAGGTGGGGATGACGTCAAGTCATCATGGCCCTTACGAGTAGGGCTACACACGTGCTACAATGGCGCATACAAAGAGAAGCGACCTCGCGAGAGCAAGCGGACCTCATAAAGTGCGTCGTAGTCCGGATTGGAGTCTGCAACTCGACTCCATGAAGTCGGAATCGCTAGTAATCGTAGATCAGAATGCTACGGTGAATACGTTCCCGGGCCTTGTACACACCGCCCGTCACACCATGGGAGTGGGTTGCAAAAGAAGTAGGTAGCTTAACCTTCGGGAGGGCGCTTACCACTTTGTGATTCATGACTGGGGTGAAGTCGTAACAAGGTAACCGTAGGGGAACCTGCGGTTGGATCACCTCCTTACCTTAAAGAACCTGCCTTTGCAGTGCTCACACAGATTGTCTGATGAAAAGTAAATAGCAAGGCGTCTTGCGATTGAGACTACACGTCCCCTTCGTCTAGAGGCCCAGGACACCGCCCTTTCACGGCGGTAACAGGGGTTCGAATCCCCTAGGGGACGCCACTTGCTGGTTCGTGAGTGAAAGTCACCTGCCGTCATATCTCAAAACTGACTTACGAGTCACGTTTGAGATATTTGCTCTTTAAAAATCTGGATCAAGCTGAAAATTGAAACGACACATCTTTAATGGTGTGTTCGAGTCTCTCAAATTTTCGCAATCAGAAGTGAAACATCTTCGGGTTGTGAGGTTAAGCGACTAAGCGTACACGGTGGATGCCCTGGCAGTCAGAGGCGATGAAGGACGTGCTAATCTGCGAAAAGCGCCGGCGAGGTGATATGAACCTTTGACCCGGCGATGTCCGAATGGGGAAACCCAGTGTGATTCGTCACACTATCGTTAACTGAATACATAGGTTAACGAGGCGAACCGGGGGAACTGAAACATCTAAGTACCCCGAGGAAAAGAAATCAACCGAGATTCCCCCAGTAGCGGCGAGCGAACGGGGAGCAGCCCAGAGTCTGAATCAGCTTGTGTGTTAGTGGAAGCGTCTGGAAAGTCGCACGGTACAGGGTGACAGTCCCGTACACGAAAGCACACAGGCTGTGAACTCGAAGAGTAGGGCGGGACACGTGGTATCCTGTCTGAATATGGGGGGACCATCCTCCAAGGCTAAATACTCCTGACTGACCGATAGTGAACCAGTACCGTGAGGGAAAGGCGAAAAGAACCCCGGCGAGGGGAGTGAAAAAGAACCTGAAACCGTGTACGTACAAGCAGTGGGAGCACCTTCGTGGTGTGACTGCGTACCTTTTGTATAATGGGTCAGCGACTTATATTCTGTAGCAAGGTTAACCGTATAGGGGAGCCGAAGGGAAACCGAGTCTTAACTGGGCGTTAAGTTGCAGGGTATAGACCCGAAACCCGGTGATCTAGCCATGGGCAGGTTGAAGGTTGGGTAACACTAACTGGAGGACCGAACCGACTAATGTTGAAAAATTAGCGGATGACTTGTGGCTGGGGGTGAAAGGCCAATCAAACCGGGAGATAGCTGGTTCTCCCCGAAAGCTATTTAGGTAGCGCCTCGTGAACTCATCTTCGGGGGTAGAGCACTGTTTCGGCTAGGGGGCCATCCCGGCTTACCAACCCGATGCAAACTACGAATACCGAAGAATGTTATCACGGGAGACACACGGCGGGTGCTAACGTCCGTCGTGAAGAGGGAAACAACCCAGACCGCCAGCTAAGGTCCCAAAGTCATGGTTAAGTGGGAAACGATGTGGGAAGGCACAGACAGCCAGGATGTTGGCTTAGAAGCAGCCATCATTTAAAGAAAGCGTAATAGCTCACTGGTCGAGTCGGCCTGCGCGGAAGATGTAACGGGGCTAAACCATGCACCGAAGCTGCGGCAGCGACGCTTATGCGTTGTTGGGTAGGGGAGCGTTCTGTAAGCCGTTGAAGGTGTGCTGTGAGGCATGCTGGAGGTATCAGAAGTGCGAATGCTGACATAAGTAACGATAAAGCGGGTGAAAAGCCCGCTCGCCGGAAGACCAAGGGTTCCTGTCCAACGTTAATCGGGGCAGGGTGAGTCGACCCCTAAGGCGAGGCCGAAAGGCGTAGTCGATGGGAAACAGGTTAATATTCCTGTACTTGGTGTTACTGCGAAGGGGGGACGGAGAAGGCTATGTTAGCCGGGCGACGGTTGTCCCGGTTTAAGCATGTAGGCGGAACGACCAGGTAAATCCGGTCGTTTATTAACGCTGAGGTGTGATGACGAGGCACTACGGTGCTGAAGTAACAAATGCCCTGCTTCCAGGAAAAGCCTCTAAGCATCAGGTAACATCAAATCGTACCCCAAACCGACACAGGTGGTCAGGTAGAGAATACCAAGGCGCTTGAGAGAACTCGGGTGAAGGAACTAGGCAAAATGGTGCCGTAACTTCGGGAGAAGGCACGCTGATATGTAGGTGAAGCCCCTGCGGGTGGAGCTGAAATCAGTCGAAGATACCAGCTGGCTGCAACTGTTTATTAAAAACACAGCACTGTGCAAACACGAAAGTGGACGTATACGGTGTGACGCCTGCCCGGTGCCGGAAGGTTAATTGATGGGGTTAGCGGCAACGCGAAGCTCTTGATCGAAGCCCCGGTAAACGGCGGCCGTAACTATAACGGTCCTAAGGTAGCGAAATTCCTTGTCGGGTAAGTTCCGACCTGCACGAATGGCGTAATGATGGCCAGGCTGTCTCCACCCGAGACTCAGTGAAATTGAACTCGCTGTGAAGATGCAGTGTACCCGCGGCAAGACGGAAAGACCCCGTGAACCTTTACTATAGCTTGACACTGAACACTGGTCCTTGATGTGTAGGATAGGTGGGAGGCTTTGAAGCGTGGACGCCAGTCTGCGTGGAGCCGTCCTTGAAATACCACCCTTTAATGGCTGGTGTTCTAACGTAGACCCGTGATCCGGGTTGCGGACAGTGTCTGGTGGGTAGTTTGACTGGGGCGGTCTCCTCCCAAAGAGTAACGGAGGAGCACGAAGGTTAGCTAATCCTGGTCGGACATCAGGAGGTTAGTGCAATGGCATAAGCTAGCTTGACTGCGAGAGTGACGGCTCGAGCAGGTGCGAAAGCAGGTCATAGTGATCCGGTGGTTCTGAATGGAAGGGCCATCGCTCAACGGATAAAAGGTACTCCGGGGATAACAGGCTGATACCGCCCAAGAGTTCATATCGACGGCGGTGTTTGGCACCTCGATGTCGGCTCATCACATCCTGGGGCTGAAGTAGGTCCCAAGGGTATGGCTGTTCGCCATTTAAAGTGGTACGCGAGCTGGGTTTAGAACGTCGTGAGACAGTTCGGTCCCTATCTGCCGTGGGCGCTGGAGAATTGAGGGGGGCTGCTCCTAGTACGAGAGGACCGGAGTGGACGCATCACTGGTGTTCGGGTTGTCATGCCAATGGCACTGCCCGGTAGCTAAATGCGGAAAAGATAAGTGCTGAAAGCATCTAAGCACGAAACTTGCCCCGAGATGAGTTCTCCCTGAGACTTTAAGTCTCCTGAAGGAACGTTGAAGACGACGACGTTGATAGGTCGGGTGTGTAAGCGCAGCGATGCGTTGAGCTAACCGATACTAATGAACCGTGAGGCTTAACCTTACAACGCCGAAGGTGTTTTGGCGAAGAGACAGAACAATCAATTTCAGCCTGATACAGATTAACAGAATTTGCCTGGCGGCTTTAGCGCGGTGGTCCCACCTGACCCCATGCCGAACTCAGAAGTGAAACGCCGTAGCGCCGATGGTAGTGTGGGGTCTCCCCATGTGAGAGTAGGGAACTGCCAGGCATCAAAATAGAAGAACCCCGTACCGAAAGGTGCGGGGTTTTTTGCTTTTGTTTTCCCACTCTGGCCTTTCTCTTAATCCCTTATCCTGCTAATGGAATGTGTGATCTCTGTCTCAATGTGATTTATAACAAAATTATAACATTTCATTTACGAGGTTATTGAGTCTCCTGGCTCAATACGCCGCAGTTTATGGCAGGAGCATAATCACAATGACAGAAAGCATGACATCAAACGGGACGCTGGGTCACAGTGATACCCGAAGAAGGGTATGGGCAATCGTCAGCGCCTCTTCAGGGAATCTGGTTGAATGGTTCGACTTTTACGTCTACTCATTCTGTTCACTCTACTTCGCACATATCTTCTTCCCCTCCGGCAACACCACAACGCAGCTGCTTCAAACGGCAGGGGTATTTGCCGCAGGATTCTTGATGCGACCCATCGGGGGCTGGCTGTTTGGCCGCATTGCGGATCGTCGCGGGCGTAAGGCCTCTATGCTGATCTCGGTGTGCATGATGTGCTTTGGCTCGCTGGTGATCGCCTGCTTACCGGGATATGCATCGATTGGTACCTGGGCACCGGCGCTACTTTTGCTGGCCCGCTTATTCCAGGGATTATCGGTGGGCGGTGAATACGGTACCAGTGCAACCTACATGAGTGAAATTGCACTGGAAGGTCGTAAAGGTTTTTACGCGTCATTCCAGTACGTCACGCTGATTGGCGGTCAGCTGCTGGCCATTCTTGTGGTGGTGATCCTGCAGCAAATTCTGACGGACGAACAGCTTCATGCCTGGGGATGGCGGATCCCTTTCGCAATGGGCGCAGTACTGGCGGTCGTTGCACTTTGGCTACGCCGTCAGCTAGATGAAACCTCTCAGAAAGAGGTCCGGATGCTGAAGGAGGCGGGAACATTCAAAGGGTTGTGGCGTAACCGCAAAGCTTTCCTGATGGTGCTGGGCTTCACCGCGGGCGGTTCTCTTAGTTTCTACACGTTCACCACCTATATGCAAAAGTACCTGGTGAACACCACCAGTATGCACGCCAACGTCGCCAGCGTGGTCATGACCGTGGCGCTGTTTGTCTTTATGCTCATACAGCCGATCGTCGGTGCGCTCTCGGATAAAATTGGTCGACGTACGTCGATGCTGATTTTTGGCGGGCTGTCGGCGTTATGTACCGTTCCTATTCTGACTGCGCTTCAGCATGTCTCTTCACCGTATGCCGCCTTTGCGCTGGTGATGGTGGCGATGGTGATTGTCAGTTTCTATACCTCAATCAGCGGGATACTGAAAGCCGAGATGTTCCCGGCGCAGGTTCGTGCGTTAGGAGTAGGGCTGTCTTATGCGGTAGCCAACGCGGTGTTTGGCGGATCGGCGGAGTACGTTGCGTTGTCGCTTAAGTCATGGGGAAGCGAAACGACATTCTTCTGGTACGTAACGGGTATGGGGGCTCTGGCTTTTATTGTTTCCCTGATGCTGCATCGCAAAGGGAAAGGTATCCGACTTTAATAGCGCGCCATTTGCCACACGGCGTAGCCGGTCGTTGCGCCGGCAACATCCCAGGCGAAATCTTTCCAGCTCCAGCCGCTCCCTGCGGGGCGGCTATCCCACAGTTCTTTTGATGCCCCAAGACCTACTGAGAACATCAGCCCGATCGCCGCGCTACGGTCCCGGCTGTATCCCTGATGCTGGGCATATTCATTACCGGCTGCGGACAACATCGCGGAAGCGAGGAAATGCTGTGCTTTATCCTGTCCGGACCAGCTATCGTTGGCCATATGGCTACAGCCACTCAGGAAAAGGATGCTCAGTAACAGAGGAATACGCATCAACGGGCTCCATAAAAAAGCCCTGCGGGTGACAGGGCCTGGATATTACAGAATACGGCTGATAAGTCGGTCGATACGGATACGACGTAAGCGGCGAATAAGCTTGCGAACTTTTACCGGATAATCGGCAATGCTCTGCAGTTCGCGGTAATGATTAACCACAGTGGTATGTGTGCGAATCAGCTCCAGCTCGCGTTCACGTTTTGCGGCTAACTCATGCTGCGGGTCATGAATCAGGATAGCGTTTTCCAGATCCAGTCGCCATGCGCGCGGGTTCAGGTTGTTACCGGTCAGCAACATCCACTCATCGTCGACCCACATGCCTTTCAGATGGTAACTATTGTCTTCATCTTTCCAGAGACGCACAACCAGCTGGTCAGTGTTGACGTAATACTGTAAGCGGCTCAGGAAACGACGCAGGTTAATCTCATAGAGATAAGGCAGCGCACCGATGATTTTGAACGGCTGATCTTCAGGAATGAAGAAGTCGTTTGCCGTTTTATCACCAACGATAATTTCCACTTTTTTACCATCGCGCAGCAGCTGAATGATATTACGCACCAGCACGGCAGGAAGGTTAAAGTACGGCGTACAGATGGTGAGTTTCTGCTCCGCACACGGCATCAGATGGAAGATCGTTTTGTTCAGCTGGCTTGATTTGCCGAGTCCTACCAGCGGGGTAACGGATAGCTCTTCGTTGTTCGCATCGCCCTGGAAATGATAGACCGCATCACGTAGCTCCTGGCGGAAGGCGCGAACATCGTTTTTGATTTCCGGGCTTTTAGGACGCTCGGGATCGTCAAGGCGGTTAACGCCACGGCCGTGGACCAGATTTTTATCAACCCAGTTAAACATGATATCGGCCATCTGCGGATTACGGATCAGATGGTAGCGGTCGTAGCGATATTTATCGAGTTGATGAAGGTAGACATCATTGAGGCTGGCGCCGCTGTACAGCACGCTGTCATCAATGATGAATCCCTTGAAATGAAGGACGCCGAGCGCTTCACGGGTATTAACCGGGACGCCATAAACAGGCACATCGACGCCAGGATTTTCCTGCGCCGTACGGCAATACCAGTCAGCATTGGTGTTTGACGCGGCAGCGCCAATACGGCCACGCTGAGCTCGATGCCAGTCTACCAGCACGCGAACATCAAGTTCCGGGCGCTGACGTTTGGCATCATAGAGCGCGTTCAGGATCGCGCGCCCGCCTTCATCCTGTTCAAGATACAGTGCCACAATGCAAATGCGTCGTGTGGCGCTGGCAATCTTTTCCAGAAGCGTCTCCCGAAAATGAGCGGGAGCGTAAAAGAACTCTACATCATCAACTGACTGAGAAATCTTCGGTAGTTGAGCAAGGTGTTGTTGATGTTTATTACGCTTAAATTTTGACAACATCACAGTGCGTATCTTCTCTGTTCATTGAAGGGTTGTCTGTACTATGCAAACAACATAAGCGGACAATGATACCACCAGTCCCGTCCAAAGTGGGTAACATTTCCAGTAGCTTACTCGCGTTTGCTGGCTGATGTCAGACTAAGGGACAAGGCAACAATACCTTCGTCAAGCTGAATATCAACGTCAAACCCAAGTTTTCGCGCCAGGGTCACCATACCGCGATTGTTAGGCATAGTAATGCCATTAAGGCGTAACAATCCGTGATCTCGCGTATAACTGATGAGTTTTTCCAGCAACCGTCTTCCCAGACCCAGGCCTTTAAGATCGGAGCGCACCAGCACCGCAAACTCCGCATCGACGTTATCCGGGTCAGAAATCGCACGCGTAACGCCGAGGATCTCATCACCCTTATCGGCGCGACGAACTGCAACAAACGCCATTTCTCGATCGTAGTCGATCTGGGTCATATTGGCTAAATCATCGTGGGTAAATTCGTTGATTTCGCTAAAATAGCGATAATAAAGATCCTCTTTCGTGACCTGAGAGATAAAGGCTCGCAGCTGGGGCTCATCTTCCGGCAGAATAGGGCGGAACAAGGCGCGTTCACCATTTTTCATCTCAACCCACTCCTCCAACTGCAGGGGATACGGGCGGATTGCCAGGCGACTCTCTCTGTCTCCTTCAAATGATGCGATATCCAGAGTCACGTCCAGCGCCGTAAACTCATTGCCGGAGGCGAGCAGCGGATGAATGTCCAGCCGCTGGATCTCGGCACAATCCACAATCAGGTTAGAGACCTGCACCAGGAACTGACTTAGCCCGGCAATATCGAGCGGACGCAGCGCGCTCCGGCCGCGGATCTTTTTACTTTTAATCGCCTGAATGATCAGATAACGCGCCAGATTCATGTTAAGAGGCGGCAACGCCACCACGGTCTGCTCTTCCGGGCGCCACTCAACGCCGCCTTCTCCCAGCATGATGAGCGGACCGAAGACGGGATCGTGTTCAACCACCACCCGTAATTCCTGAGCACCAGCGCGGTTGGCCATACTTTGCACCAGCAATCCATGGATCCTCGCCTGCGGCCAGGCCATTTTCACACGATCGAAGATGGCATCAGCTGCCTGCTGCACCTCCGTTGCCGTGCGCAGGTACAACATGACCCCCTGCACATCCGACTTATGCGGGATATCCGGGGAGCGCAGCTTCAGGGCAACCGGATAGCCAATCTGCTCGGCAATATGCACGGCCTCAGCGCTGTCGCTGGCGATCCAGGTCGGCAGGGTTTGCATCCCGTAGCTGCCCAGAATCGGCTGGACCTCATGTGTATCCAGCGAGGTCGCGCCTTCTTCAATGGCCTGCTGCAACAGCCTGTGAACGTCAACGGTATTGGCCGTCAAATTCCCGGGCAACGCCGGCGTCTCGCGGAGCTGTTTCTGGTTACGGCGATATTCCACCATATGCATAAACGCGGTGATGGTGCCTTCCGGCGTGCGGTAGGTTGGCAGCCCGGCCTCGCTGAACAAGCGCCGCGCCTCCTGAGAAGAAAACTCCCCGCACCAGTTGGTGAGCAGGGTGACATATTTGCCTCGCGGATGGTTGCGTACGGCCTCAATGAGCGCGCGCGCGCTTTCACTGCCCGGCGCGACCGCGCTGGGTGAGTGGATAATCATCAGCGCATCGAAATCCTGGCTATCCAGCAAAATTGAAATTGCCTTGATGTAGCGATCGCTGCTGGCGTCATCGCGCAAATCAAGCGGATTGCCGGGCGTCACGCTGGTCGGAAGCGCTTCTTTCAGGCGCTGCAGCGTCTCTTCACTTAGCGTTGCCAGCTTGCCGAAGCGCCGCCATAGCTCATCCAGAGCGAGCGCGGCAGGGGCGGCACCGTTACTGACGATCATTAGCTTCTCGCCGCGCAACGGGCGCATATGGCTTAACGTCTCAACGGCGGAAAAAAGCTCGTGCGTATCCTGTACCCGCAGCAACCCCGCGCGCTGAATGGCGGCGTCCCAGGCGGGATCCATGCCGGAATGAGAATGTAGCAGACGCTGTGCCGCAGGGCTGCGTCCGCTTTTGATCACCAGGATCGGCTTATTGCGCGAAGCGCTTCGCGAAGCCGAGACAAAACGACGCGCGTCGCTGAGGTGCTCAAGATAAAGCAGGATTGCACTGGTTTTGCCGTCACGTGCCAGAAAATCCAGTAGCTCATCAACGTCGATATCCAGGCTGTCGCCCAGGGCAATGAAGTAGGAAAATCCCATTTCTCGCTGCTGCGCCCAGTCGAGGATAGTGTTCGATACCGCTGCCGACTGCGAGATAAACGCGAGCTTGCCTTTGCGGATTGGTACCGGAGAGAAGCTGGCATTTAAGCCCTGCCAGGGGGCGAGCAGGCCGAGACTGTTTGGCCCAAGAATGCGCATTTGATAGCGGCTGGCACAGGCCAGAAGCTCGGCTTTCTGTTCAGGCGGAGACGAGAGAATAATGCAGGTTTTACAGCCTTTCTTGCCGAGCGATTCCAGCAGCTCCGGATTCCGTTTCGCGTTTGTACACAGTACGGCCAGATCCGGTACGAAAGGCAGGCTCTGTACATCAGGCCATGCAAGCACTCCCTGAACCGCCTTATACGCCGGCGTGACGGGCATGACGGGACCATTAAATCCCCCGGCCAGCAGGTTGCGCATCATCAGATAGCCAGCACGATCCGGTTTCATTGATGCGCCGATGACGGCAATGGATTTAGGACGAAGTAGCGCTTCTAACCCTCGCTGGCTCATGCAGGCCTCCTGTGAATGCAAGCGACCTGATGATTTTAAACGCTTTCCGTCTCGGCTGCTGTGACGCTGCCCTTATGAACGGTTTTTCCCGCCAGATAGCGTTCCCGGAAACAGGAGAAATGGTTGCCCAGGGCGCCAGCCGCAGCGGTATCACCCGCCAGATCCAGAAGCGCAATCGCCACTTCGGCGGTGCAGTATTGCCCGTCAGCATGCGCCTCTCGAAGGCGGTAGGCGGAGACGCGGGAAAGATCGACAGAAATCACCGGAAGTGCGTCGAGATACGGGCTTTTGCGAAACATTTTTCGCGCTTCGGTCCAGGTGCCGTCCAGCATAATAAATAGCGGCGGTTTACCGGATGGCGGCGTCGAAAGCACCTGGCGATCGATACCTGCATATGACGCAGGGAAAACGACCATCGGCTGATAGTCCGGGCTAGCCACTAAGTCGAGCAGGGCCTGAGGGGGCTCCGTGCGGGACCACTGAAACGCCGCGGTATCCGGGAGAATATCGGCGATAAGGCGTCCCGTATTGCTGGGTTTCATCGGCTCGGTATCGAACATGACCAGACAAAAACGGCTCTGTGCCGAACTCGGGGCCAGCGTCTCGCACAGGCAAACCTTCAGCGGCAGCAGGCAGCGCTGGCAGCGGCGAATACGGTTGCCTCGGGCAAGGAACGGTCGAGTGGCGCGCGCAAGGCGTTCGGCGCGTAGTTGAAGAACAGCGTTATCAGTCATGGGCGAAATGCAGGAAAAACCCTATTTTCGCAGAGGCGGCAGCGGGGCACAAGATGTGCCCCGTGAATGTTACAGCGACTCGTTTAACCAGCTTTCAAAAGGTGCTTTTGGAACTGCACCGTTGAGCATATCGATCACCTGACCATTTTTAAAAATCATAATGGTCGGGATGCTGCGGATGCGAAAACGGGCGCTTAGTTCGGGCTCAGCTTCAGTGTTGACCTTAACGAACCGCATTTTTCCGTTTCGCTCTTCGGCCACATCTTCGAAGATTGGCGCGAAGCTACGGCAAGGGCCGCACCATGGCGCCCAGAAATCGACCACGACAGGAAGATCGTCCTTGAGGAGTTTGTCCAGCGTAGCACCCGTTGCGTTAATGACGTCGCCATCAAACAATTCATGGCCGCAACGTCCGCATTTCGCACCATCTTCCATCCGATCGTCCGGAATGCGGTTAAGAGCCTGACAGTTGGCACATACGGTATTCATAACTAACCTCTGATAGAGCCGTGGGACAGCGGCGGAACGCCGATAATGTTTCTAATATGTTACATATTATCAATGAGCCTGTTTGAAACAACAATGCGTTTTATTCAATGAGAACAATAGTCACAGGCTTTTGTACGAAATTATGGCTATGCGCTGGCACATCGGGTAATCTGCGCGCTTCGCGCAGCGCTGGTGGAGAAAAGCATGAACGACGAAATGAAAAACAAAAGCGGCAAGGTCAAAGTGATGTATGTCCGCAGTGATGATGACTCTGATAAACGCACCCAAAATCCGCGTACCGGAAAAGGTGGCGGGCGTCCGGCGTCTTCTTCTCGTGCTGACGGTGGCCGTCGCCCCGCCCGCGATGACAGAAATAACCGCGGTGATGACCGCAAACGTGACGATCGTAAACGCGATGAACGTCCGCGTTCCGACCGCCCGCGTAGTGACCGTCCACGCGATGACCGTCCGCGGGAAGACTTCTCACGTGATAACGCCTCCCCGTGGCGTACCGTTTCTCGCGCCCCTGGCGATGAGACGCCGGAAAAAGCCGATCACGGCGGTATCAGCGGTAAAAGCTTTATCGACCCGGAAGTGCTGCGCCGCCAGCGTGCGGAAGAGACCCGCGTGTATGGTGAGAACGCCTGCCAGGCGCTATTCCAGAGCCGTCCTGAGTGTATCGTCCGCGCCTGGTTTATCCAGAGCGTAACCCCGCGCTTCAAAGAAGCCCTGCGCTGGATGGCCGCGAACCGTAAAGCTTACCACGTGGTTGATGATGCTGAGCTGACCAAAGCCTCCGGTACTGAACACCACGGCGGCGTTTGCTTCCTGATCAAAAAACGTAACGGCACGACCGTGCAGCAGTGGGTCAGCCAGGCGGATGCCGATGACTGCGTGCTGGCGCTGGAAGATGTGGGCAACCCGCATAACCTGGGCGCAATGATGCGCAGTTGCGCGCACTTTGGCGTGAAAGGCGTGCTGTTGCAGGATGCTGCACTGCTGGAATCCGGTGCCGCGATCCGTACTGCGGAAGGCGGAGCCGAGCACGTGCAGCCGATCACCGGCGACAGCGTGCTGGATGCTCTTGAGCAGTTCCGTAAAGCGGGCTATTCCATCGTGACCACCTCGAGCCATGCCGGTACGCCGCTGTTTAAAGCAACGCTGCCGCGTAAAATGGTGCTGGTATTAGGTCAGGAACGTGATGGTCTGTCTGACGCGGCGCTCTCCAGTGCGGATCTGAGCGTCTCTATTGATGGGACAGGCAATGTAGAAAGTCTGAACGTATCCGTTGCTACCGGCGTACTGCTGGCCGAGTGGTGGCGTCAGAATAAGGCATAAGCCTCTTCATGTGCCGGGGCATACCCGGCACATTCAATTACTACTCGCTCTCAGCCGGTAGCACTGGCATCCAGTCAATGGGCGTTTCGCCACGTTTTTCCAGCCATTCGTTCGCCAGAACAAAATGATTACTGCCAAAGAAACCGCGATGTGCAGACAGCGGTGACGGGTGCGGCGCTTTCAACACGTGATGGCGCTGACGGTCAATAATCTCCCCTTTCTTCTGCGCATGCGATCCCCAGAGTAAAAACACGACCCCTTCACGATGCTCGTTGATCAGGCTGATGACTTTATCGGTGAACGTCTCCCAGCCCAGGCTGGCGTGCGAGTGCGCCTGGCCAGCCCGTACGGTGAGTACCGTATTCAGTAACAGCACTCCCTGACGCGCCCAGCTTTCCAGGTAGCCGTGGTTTGGCCGGGTAAACCCGGGCACGGTTCCTTCAAGCTCTTTATACATGTTGAGCAGAGAAGGGGGGATCGCCACGCCCGGACGTACGGAAAATGCCAGCCCATGCGCCTGGCCCGGGCCGTGATAAGGATCCTGGCCCAGAATGACCACTTTCACATCGCTCAGTTCGGTGTAGCGAAAGGCGTTGAACACGTCTTTCTGCGGCGGGTAAATCGTCTGTCCTGACTGACGCTCAGCGGCAACGGTGCTGAGCGTATTGATAAAATAAGGCTGCTGCTTTTCTTCTGCCAGCACGTCATGCCAGGTTAAAGGTGTTGTCATCTCGCTCTCCTGCGAATCTCAATCTGTCACTAGCTTACCTGTTTAAACCCGGTGAGCAAAATTACACGCTGAAATGTGCGCTAAGTGGCTAAATTTATGTTGAAAATGTGCAGGTAAAATTGAATTGGTAAGGTCGTGAAATTGATCTAAAACAATAAATTCAAACCACACTCTTTATGTGGTTGGTGTTTTTGTTGATTTAAATCAATAAATCACCGGGGTGTGAATGATATATATACACACAAGAAACAATGGTTTTACCAATTGGCCGCGAGAGGCCGACATCAGTTAATGTAGCCTAAGGGAGGCAACACATGATTACAGGTATCCAGATTACTAAAGCTGCAAATGACGATCTGCTCAACTCTTTCTGGCTGCTGGACAGCGAGAAAAACGAAGCGCGCTGTGTCGTTGCGAAAGCGGGTTTTGCTGAAGATGAAATCGTGCCGGTGAACAAACTGGGCGAAATCGAGTACCGTGAAATTCCAATGGAAGTGAAACCGGAAGTGCGCGTGGAAGGTGGCCAGCACCTGAACGTAAACGTACTGCGTCGCGAAACGCTGATGGACGCGGTTGAGCACCCAGAAAAATATCCAC
This sequence comes from Enterobacter sp. Taxon_8, assembly GCF_058354585.1. Classification (NCBI taxonomy): domain Bacteria; kingdom Pseudomonadati; phylum Pseudomonadota; class Gammaproteobacteria; order Enterobacterales; family Enterobacteriaceae; genus Enterobacter; species Enterobacter sp. Taxon_8. The sequence continues at coordinate 1,072,415 of NZ_CM177989.1, forward strand.
AGCTGACCATTCGCGTGTCTGGTTATGCGGTACGCTTTAACTCACTGACTCCAGAACAGCAGCGCGACGTCATCGCCCGTACCTTTACTGAAAGCCTGTAACGGCTTCTGCAGGGGGGGAATAAAAAAGCCGGGGATTTCCCCGGCTTTTTTTTACTCTTCAGTTTTCGTCTCTGGTGCGGCAGAGCTTGGCTTACGTCGCTTACCAATATTCTTGGTGTCGCGGTGGCGCTGCTTCACGCGCGGTTTCTCTTTTTCTTTCTCTTTTCTCTCAGCACGTTTCGCGAGCGCTTTCTTGGACGGTTTACCCGTCATTTTTTCACTCGGCGCACGCGTGGTTGGGCGCAGGCCGTCAATAACGCGCGCTTTCAGCGGCTCGTCAACATAGCGGCCAATTTTCTGCAGCAGCAGGTAGTCATGCGCTTCAACCAGTGAGATAGCAATACCTTTGCGGCCCGCGCGACCGGTACGGCCAATACGGTGCAGATAGGTATCGCCGCTGCGCGGCATATCGAAGTTGATCACGTGGCTGACGTCCGGAATGTCGATCCCGCGAGCGGCCACGTCTGTGGCAACCAGCACGTTAACGCGGCCATCGGTCAGGCGCTTAATGCCTTCGGTACGCTTGATCTGCGCCATCTCGCCTTCAAGATAGCAGTTATTGATCCCGGCGTTACGCAGCATTTCTGCCAGCTCGTGCACGCGCTCGCGCTTACGCACAAACACGATTGTGCGCAGCGCATCTTCCTGCTTCAGCAGGTGTTTCAGCAATTCAACCTTGTGCTCAAGGTTGTCCGCGCGGTAGTACCACTGGTGGATCTTCTTACGCTCACGGGTGGACGGCGTCGCCGACACTTCTACCGGATCTTCCAGCAGACGCTCTGCGAAGTCTTTAATCGCTTCACCTTCGAGGGTGGCAGAGAACAGCATCGTCTGGTTACGCCAGCGCGTTTCACCCGCAATATGCTCGATATCCTGTGCGAAGCCCATGTCCAGCATGCGGTCGGCTTCGTCGAGGATCAGCGTTTCAACCGCGCGGCAGTCGAAGTTCTCTTCTTTAATGTACTGCAGCAGGCGGCCCGTCGTCGCAACGACGATGTCCTGGTTTTCGCTGAACACTTCTGCGTGGTTCATATACGCAACGCCGCCGGTGATGGTCGCGATATCCAGATGGGTATTTGCCGCGAGTTCACGCGCGTGATCGGCCACCTGCATGGCCAGTTCGCGCGTCGGCGTCAGGATTAAAATACGCGGCGGGCCAGATTTTTTACGTGGAAAATCGAGCAGATGCTGCAACACAGGCAGCAAATAGGCTGCTGTCTTCCCCGTGCCGGTTGGCGCAGAACCGAGCACATCGCGGCCCTCAAGCGCAGGCGGAATGGCCGCTGCCTGAATGGCGGTCGGGCGTGTAAAGCCTTTGCTCTCAAGTGCATTGAGCAGGCTTTCATCGAGTTCAAGTTCGGAAAAAGTCGTTACAGTCATGTTCTACCTCTGTGTGGGGCGCTGATTATAGACGTTACGGCTGTAATCTTCATCTGTTTGTATGGATATCGCTTTTCGGCCACTTCGCTTTCCCCTATGCTACTCCAGTTTCACTTAGAAGGTTGCTCCGACATGTCTCAACTCAAAGCGCAGCTGCGCCGCGATGGTTTTACGTTTAAACAATTTTTTGTCGCTCACGATCGCTGTGCCATGAAGGTCGGTACGGACGGTATTTTACTGGGTGCATGGGCGCCTGTCGCAGGTGTTAAGCGTATTCTTGATATCGGTACCGGCAGCGGGCTGGTGGCGTTAATGCTGGCGCAGCGCACGGAAGAGCATGTCACCATCGATGCCGTCGAGCTTGATGCGGGGGCGGCAGAGCAGGCGAATGAAAATGTAGCCGAATCCCCCTGGGCTGCCCGCATGAAAGTGGAATGCGCAGATGTGCTCGCCTGGGCGCCTGAACAAACCGCGCGTTACGATCTGATTGTCAGCAACCCTCCTTACTACGAGCCCGGCGTTGAGTGCGGTACCCCCGAGCGTGAGCAGGCGCGTTATACCGGTTCCCTCGATCACAAGGCCCTGCTCACCAGTGCGGCCGAGCTTATCTCCGAAGAAGGTTTTTTCTGCGTGGTCCTGCCTGAGAGTACCGGCAACACGTTCATTGGTATCGCGCAGGAGATTGGCTGGACGTTACGCCTGCGTACCGATATTTCGGATACGGAAGGCCGACTGCCACACCGCGTGCTGCTGGCGCTCTCGCCGAAAGAGGGGGAATGCTTTAACGATCGAATGGTGATCCGTGGGCCAGACCAGCGTTATTCCGAAGATTACACTGCCCTGACCCAGGCGTTTTATCTGTTTATGTAAACCTGCGGGGCGAGTATCGACGGGCCGGACTCAGCAAGCTGATTCGGGTAGTCCAGGGTGTAGTGCAGCCCGCGGCTCTCTTTACGCATCATCGCGCAGCGAACAATCAGCTCGGCAACCTGCACCAGATTGCGCAGCTCCAGCAGATTATTCGATACGCGGAAATTGGCATAATACTCATCAATTTCCTGCTGCAGCATGGTGATGCGGCGCAATGCGCGTTCAAGACGTTTCGTGGTGCGCACAATTCCGACGTAGTCCCACATAAACAGCCGCAGCTCATGCCAGTTATGCTGGATCACGACCAGCTCGTCCGGGTTATCCACGCGGCTTTCATCCCAGGCTGGCAGGTGCTCAGTCTCACGGGCGTAGGGCATGCGCTTCGTGATGTCTTCTGCGGCAGACCAGCCGTACACCAGACATTCAAGCAGCGAGTTAGAAGCCATACGGTTCGCGCCGTGAAGCCCGGTATAGCTGACCTCACCGATAGCATAAAGTCCGTCCACATCGGTACGCCCATGATCGTCAACCATTACGCCACCGCAGGTATAGTGGGCGGCTGGCACAATCGGCACCGGATCGCGCGTTAAATCAATGCCAAGATTGAGCAGCTTTTCATAAATCATCGGAAAATGCTGGCGAATAAACGCTGCTGGCTTATGGCTGATATCAAGATACATGCAGTCCACGCCAAGACGCTTCATTTCATGATCGATGGCGCGAGCAACGATATCGCGGGGAGCCAGTTCGCCACGGGCGTCAAAGTCCGGCATAAAGCGGGTGCCGTCAGGGCGTTTCAGATAGGCGCCTTCGCCGCGCAGGGCTTCCGTCAACAGGAAGTTGCGCGCCTGAGGGTGGAACAGGGCGGTTGGGTGAAACTGATTGAACTCAAGATTCGCCACCCGGCAGCCGGCGCGCCAGGCCATAGCGATACCGTCTCCGGAGGCAATGTCCGGGTTCGTGGTGTACTGATACACTTTGGAGGCCCCGCCCGTAGCCAGTACTACAGCCTTTGCCTGACAGGTTTCCACCTTCTCTTTATTACGGTTCCAGACCCAGGCGCCCACCACGCGACGCGTGCCGGGCAGGCCAATCTTGTCAGAGATAATCAGGTCAACGGCATTACTCCGCTCAAGAACCCGAATATTAGGATGGTTCAGCGCTTTACCAACCAGCGTGGTTTCCACTTCTTTTCCGGTGGCATCTGCTGCGTGCAGGATGCGGCGGTGGCTATGGCCGCCTTCGCGCGTCAGGTGGTAGCTCTCTTCACCATTGGGTTGAACCTGCGTATCGAATAAGACGCCCTGGTCGATGAGCCACTGCACGCAATGACGGGCATTGCTGGCGACAAACTCTGCGGCGTGTGCATCCACGATCCCGGCCCCGGCAATCAGCGTATCTTCAACGTGGGATGCAATGCTGTCTGTCTCATCAAACACCGCGGCAATGCCACCCTGGGCATAAAACGTGGAACCCTCGCTTATCGGCCCTTTACTCAGAACGATAACGTTTTGATGCTCAGCCAGGCGCAGCGCCAGAGAGAGACCGGCAGCGCCGCTGCCGATGATCAGTACATCACAATGGAGTTCAGGTGTTGTGTTCATGATTGTTGTTTAATTTACTAAACAGTGTTGAGTCAGAATAGCACTCGAATGCGATATATCGCACGTATTTTTTTAGCGACTGTTGCAATGGCTAAACGCTTAAGTTGAGGTAAACGGAGGGTAAATGAGTGAAATTATTTTGCGAAGCAGATCGTTAGCGTCAGATTTTGTGGTGAAATAAAGCCTGTGTTGCGTTACTCTTCTGGCGGGAAAAAGATGTTTCTTGTCAGAAACTGGTGCGTATCGTGAACAGACTTATAATGAGAGAAAATGAACAGTCTGCGGCGCGATGAACAAAAACAAAGGCGTTACGGAACTTATTGAAGATCAGACACTCTAACTTGTGCTTGCTCAAAGTGCGGTATTTTTAGAGTGGCGTTTCGATAACGCGTGGAATTTAGGTTTGGGGAGACATTACCTCGGATGAGCGAGCAGTTAACGGACCAGGTCCTGGTTGAACGGGTCCAGAAGGGAGATCAGAAAGCCTTTAACCTACTGGTGGTGCGCTACCAGCATAAGGTGGCGAGCCTGGTTTCCCGTTATGTACCGTCAGGCGATGTGCCTGATGTGGTGCAAGAGTCTTTTATTAAGGCCTATCGCGCGCTGGATTCTTTCCGGGGAGATAGTGCTTTTTATACCTGGCTGTACCGTATTGCGGTCAATACGGCTAAGAATTATCTGGTCGCTCAGGGCCGTCGTCCGCCTTCTAGTGATGTGGACGCAATCGACGCCGAAAACTTCGAAAGTGGCGGCGCATTGAAAGAAATTTCGAACCCTGAGAACTTAATGTTGTCAGAAGAACTGAGACAAATCGTTTTTCGCACGATCGAGTCGCTCCCGGAAGATTTACGCATGGCAATTACGTTACGGGAGCTTGATGGTCTGAGCTATGAAGAGATAGCCGCTATCATGGATTGTCCGGTCGGCACGGTACGTTCACGAATTTTCCGTGCGCGAGAAGCTATTGATAATAAAGTTCAACCGCTTATCAGGCGTTGACGATAGCGGGATACTGGAAAAGGTATTAGGCATGCAGAAAGAAAAACTTTCCGCTTTAATGGATGGTGAAACGGTAGATAGTGAGCTGCTCAACGAGCTGTCTCATTCTCCCGAAATGCAAGAGACCTGGGAGAGTTACCATCTCATCCGTGACACCCTTCGCGGTGACACCGGCGAGGTTCTCCATTTCGATATCTCAGCCCGCGTAATGGCGGCGATTGAGAATGAGCCTGTTCATCAGACCACTCCGCTGATTCCTGAAGCTCAACCCGCACCTCACCAGTGGCAGAAAATGCCATTCTGGCAAAAGGTGCGCCCGTGGGCCAGCCAGCTTACCCAAATGGGTGTGGCTGCATGCGTATCGCTTGCAGTTATTGTTGGCGTCCAGCACTATAATACTCAGTCTGAAACTAATCAGCAGCCAGAAGCGCCAGTGTTTAACACACTGCCGATGATGGGCAAAGCCAGCCCGGTAAGCCTGGGCGTACCGGCTGATGCTTCCGCCAGCGGCGGCCAGCAACAGCAGGTTCAGGAGCAGCGCCGTCGCATTAATGCGATGTTGCAGGATTACGAGTTGCAGCGTCGTCTGCACTCTGAACAGCTTCAGTTTGAGCAGGCGCAGACACAGCAAGCTGCTGTGCAGGTGCCCGGAAACCAAACTTTAGGAACGCAATCGCAGTAATGAAGCAACTTTGGTTCGCCATGTCTCTGATGGCGGGTAGCCTGTTCTTCTCTGCCAACGCCTCGGCTGATGTATCATCCGGGGCGTTGTTGCAGCAAATGAATCTGGCCAGCCAGTCACTCAATTACGAGTTGGCATTTATCAGCATCAACAAGCAGGGCGTCGAGTCGTTACGCTATCGCCATGCCCGTCTTGATAACCAGCCGCTCGCCCAGCTTTTACAGATGGATGGTCCGCGTCGGGAAGTTGTCCAGCGTGGTAACGAAATCAGCTATTTCGAGCCCGGCCTGGAGCCTTTCACGCTGAATGGCGACTATATCGTTGATTCCCTGCCGTCACTCATTTACACCGACTTCAAACGGCTTGCCCCTTACTACGATTTTATTTCGGTAGGGCGTACGCGTATTGCGGACAGACTTTGCGAGGTGATCCGCGTTGTCGCCCGGGATGGAACGCGTTACAGCTATATTGTCTGGATCGACGCTGAAACTAAACTCCCGATGCGTGTAGACCTGCTTGACCGTGACGGTGAAACGCTGGAACAGTTCCGCGTTATCTCCTTCAGCGTGAACAATCAGGTTGGCAACAGCATGCAGAATCTGGCTAAGGCCAGCCTGCCGCCGCTACTTTCTGTTCCTGCCGGGGATTCCGTTAATTTCAACTGGGTACCTGCCTGGATCCCACAAGGGTTTAGCGAAGTGTCCAGCAGCCGTCGTCAGCTGCCAACGATTGAAACGCCGGTGGAATCGCGCCTCTATTCAGATGGTTTGTTTAGCTTCTCGGTGAATATCAATCGCGCAACGGCAAACAGCGCTGAACAAATGCTGCGTACCGGGCGCCGTACGGTGAGTACAACGGTACGCGATAATGCAGAGATCACCATTGTGGGAGAACTCCCTCCGCAAACGGCGAAGCGCATCTCCGACAGCATTAAATTCAGGGCCGCACAATGATCAAAGAGTGGGCGACGGTAGTCTCGTGGCAAAACGGCATTGCGCTGGTGAGCTGCGATGTTAAAGCCTCATGTAATAGCTGCGCATCCCGCGCTGGCTGTGGCAGCCGCGTGCTGAACAAGCTCGGGCCACAAACATCGCACACGATTTCAGTGCCAAGCGAACAGCCGCTGATGGCCGGGCAGAAGGTGGAACTGGGCATCGCGGAAGGCAGCCTGCTCAGCTCCGCTATGCTGGTGTATCTCTCTCCGCTGGTCGGCCTGTTTATCATGGGTGGTCTGTTTCAGATGCTGTTTGGTACCGATGTGGCCGCTATGTGCGGTGCCGCATTGGGTGGCGTAGGGGGATTCTGGCTTGCCAAAGGTCTCTCCCCAACACTCGCCGCGCGCGAGGAGTGGCAGCCTGTCATTCTCAGCGTTGGGCTGGCGCCAGACCAGCTTCGTGTTGAAACGCTCTCTTCTGAGGCCCGGTGATCCATCGGGCTTTATCTTTTTTTACACCCTAAAACAGAAAACGTCCTTTCTTCACGCTATACCAGTCTCTAAGTGCATTTCCAGGTAGCGAGGATGTAGTGTAGAATGCTGCGTTTTCGCACTGAAAAACGTCAGGCTAAGAACAGCGGCCTCCAGGAATTCGTAAGGCATAATTATTTAACTATATGAAGAACATACGTAACTTTTCGATCATTGCTCACATTGACCACGGTAAGTCGACGCTGTCTGACCGTATTATCCAGATTTGCGGTGGCCTGTCTGATCGTGAAATGGAAGCCCAGGTTCTGGACTCCATGGACCTGGAACGCGAACGCGGTATTACCATTAAAGCGCAGAGCGTTACGCTTGATTACAAAGCGGCTGATGGTGAAACCTATCAACTAAACTTTATCGACACCCCAGGCCACGTTGACTTCTCCTATGAAGTTTCACGCTCGCTCGCGGCCTGTGAAGGCGCGCTGCTGGTGGTGGATGCCGGGCAGGGCGTTGAAGCCCAGACCCTGGCAAACTGCTACACCGCGATGGAAATGGATCTCGAAGTTGTGCCGGTTCTGAACAAGATCGACCTGCCAGCCGCCGATCCTGAGCGCGTAGCGGAAGAGATTGAAGATATTGTCGGTATTGACGCGACCGATGCCGTGCGCTGCTCCGCGAAAACTGGTGTCGGCGTCACCGACGTGCTGGAGCGCCTGGTGCGTGATATTCCGGCCCCGGAAGGCGATCCGGATGCCCCGCTGCAGGCGCTGATTATCGACTCCTGGTTCGATAACTATCTGGGCGTTGTCTCCCTAGTGCGTATTAAAAACGGCACCATGCGCAAAGGCGACAAAATCAAGGTAATGAGTACCGGACAGGTCTACAACGCCGACCGTCTGGGTATCTTCACGCCAAAACAGGTTGACCGCACCGAGCTGACATGCGGCGAAGTAGGCTGGCTGGTCTGCGCCATCAAAGACATCCTCGGCGCGCCGGTGGGTGATACCCTGACGGGTGCGCGCAACCCGGCAGATAAAGCGCTACCAGGCTTTAAAAAGGTGAAACCGCAGGTTTACGCGGGCCTGTTCCCGGTCAGCTCTGACGACTACGAAAACTTCCGTGATGCCCTTGGCAAGCTGAGCCTGAACGATGCCTCCCTGTTCTATGAGCCAGAAAGCTCAACGGCGCTGGGCTTCGGCTTCCGCTGCGGCTTCCTCGGTCTGCTGCACATGGAGATCATTCAGGAACGTCTGGAGCGAGAATACGATCTGGACCTGATCACCACCGCGCCGACGGTAGTGTATGAAGTTGAAACCACCTCGAAAGAAGTGATCTACGTCGACAGCCCGTCCAAGCTGCCGCCGCTGAACAATATTCACGAGCTGCGTGAGCCGATTGCCGAATGTCACATGCTGCTGCCGCAGGAGTTCCTGGGTAACGTCATTACGCTGTGTATTGAGAAGCGCGGCGTGCAGACCAACATGGTTTACCACGGTAACCAGGTCGCGCTGACCTACGAAATCCCGATGGCGGAAGTGGTGCTCGACTTCTTCGACCGTCTGAAGTCGACCTCCCGTGGCTATGCATCACTGGATTACAACTTCAAACGCTTCCAGGCCTCCAACATGGTGCGTGTGGACGTGCTGATCAACGGCGAGCGTGTGGATGCGCTGGCGCTGATCACCCACAACGACAATGCGCCTTACCGTGGCCGCGAGCTGGTTGAGAAGATGAAAGATCTGATCCCGCGTCAGCAGTTCGATATCGCGATTCAGGCGGCCATTGGCAACCATATTATCGCGCGTTCCACCGTGAAACAGCTGCGTAAAAACGTTCTGGCGAAGTGCTATGGCGGTGACGTCAGCCGTAAGAAAAAGCTGCTGCAGAAGCAGAAAGAAGGTAAGAAGCGTATGAAGCAGGTCGGTAACGTCGAGCTGCCGCAGGAAGCATTCCTTGCCATCCTTCATGTTGGTAAAGACGGCAAATAACCCTAAGGAGTTGGCATGGCGAACATGTTTGCCCTGATCCTGGTCATTGCTACCCTGGTGACAGGTCTGCTGTGGTGTCTGGATAAGTTTATCTTCGCCCCAAAACGTCGCGAACGTCAGGCTGCCGCACAGGCAGCCACTGGCGATGAGATTGACGCGAAAACCCTGAAGAAAGTCGGCCCGAAACCGGGCTGGCTGGAAACGGGCGCCTCGGTATTTCCGGTGCTGGCGATTGTGCTGGTGGTACGTTCGTTTATTTACGAGCCGTTCCAGATCCCATCAGGTTCAATGATGCCAACGCTGCTGATCGGTGATTTTATTCTGGTAGAGAAGTTTGCCTACGGCATTAAAGATCCGATCTACCAGAAAACGCTGATCGAAACCGGTCATCCGAAACGCGGCGACATCGTGGTGTTCAAATATCCGGAAGATCCGCGCCTCGACTACATCAAGCGCGCGGTAGGTCTTCCGGGTGATAAAGTGACTTACGATCCGGTTGCGAAAGAAGTCACCGTTCAGCCGGGCTGCAGCTCCGGTACCGCATGCGAAAACGCGCTGCCAATCACCTACTCAAACGTTGAGCCAAGTGATTTTGTGCAGACCTTCGCCCGTCGTAACGGCGGCGAAGCGACCAGCGGATTCTTCCAGGTACCGAAAGGTGAAACCAAAGAGGACGGCATCCGTCTGGTTGAGCGCAAAGAGACGCTGGGCGATGTGACGCACCGAATCCTCACCGTGCCAATCGCGCAGGATCAGCTGGGTATGTACTATCGTCAGCCGGGCCAGCAGCTGGCGAGCTGGATTGTACCGCCAGGACATTACTTCATGATGGGTGACAACCGCGATAACTCTGCGGACAGCCGTTACTGGGGCTTTGTGCCGGAAGCGAATCTGGTCGGTAAAGCTACCGCCATCTGGATGAGTTTTGAGAAACAGGAAGGCGAGTGGCCGACCGGTGTACGCCTGAATCGTATCGGCGGAATCCATTAATTCTCAATAAATGAACGCGTAGCCGCTTTAATTAGCGGCTACGTGAATTATTTCCACGATAAATCTCTTCGAACTAACGACATCCCCTGTCGTTGTGTATAGAATATTCCCCCGAAGTTTAAGGTTGGCCCTGCAAGGGTGCCACGGCACACGAAACCGCGTTGGTTTTCTCAGGTCGGTTTCGTGTGCTGCATTTTTGACGCATTCATTTATTGGTATCGCATGAACCCCATCGTAATTAATCGGCTTCAACGGAAGCTGGGCTACACTTTTCATCATCAGGAGTTGTTGCAACAGGCATTAACCCACCGCAGTGCCAGCAGCAAACATAATGAGCGTCTCGAGTTTTTAGGCGACTCTATTTTAAGTTTCGTGATTGCGAATGCGCTTTATCATCGTTTCCCGCGTGTGGATGAAGGGGATATGAGCCGCATGCGCGCCACGCTGGTTCGGGGTAATACCCTTGCGGAAATCGCGCGCGAATTTGAACTGGGCGAATGTCTGCGTCTTGGGCCGGGTGAACTGAAAAGCGGCGGCTTCCGTCGTGAATCTATTCTTGCCGATACGGTCGAAGCATTAATTGGTGGTGTGTTCCTGGACAGCGATATCCAGACCGTAGAAAAGCTGATCCTTAACTGGTATCAGACCCGTCTGGACGAAATCAGCCCGGGCGATAAACAAAAAGATCCGAAAACGCGTCTGCAGGAATATTTGCAGGGTCGTCATCTGCCGCTGCCGTCTTATCTGGTGGTGCAGGTTCGTGGCGAAGCGCACGATCAGGAATTTACCATCCATTGCCAGGTCAGTGGCCTGAGTGAACCGGTGGTGGGCACAGGTTCAAGCCGTCGTAAGGCTGAACAGGCTGCCGCCGAACAGGCGTTAAAAATGCTGGAGCTGGAATGAGCGAAGAAAAGACCTATTGCGGATTTATTGCCATCGTCGGACGTCCGAACGTTGGCAAATCCACTCTGCTGAATAATCTGCTTGGGCAGAAGATTTCTATCACCTCGCGTAAGGCGCAGACCACGCGTCACCGCATCGTCGGTATCCATACTGAAGGCGCGTATCAGGCGATCTACGTCGATACCCCGGGCCTGCACATGGAAGAGAAGCGTGCCATCAACCGTCTGATGAACAAGGCGGCGAGCAGCTCAATTGGCGACGTGGAGCTGGTGATCTTCGTTGTGGAAGGCACCCGCTGGACGCCGGACGACGAGATGGTGCTGAACAAGCTGCGTGACGGCAAAACGCCGGTCATCCTCGCGGTCAACAAAGTGGACAACGTGCAGGAAAAAGCCGATCTGCTGCCGCATCTGCAGTGGCTGGGTAGCCAGATGAACTTCCTCGACATCGTTCCGCTGTCTGCGGAGACGGGTCTGAACGTGGACACCATCGCGGGCATCGTGCGTAAGCATCTGCCGGAAGCGATTCATCACTTCCCGGAAGAGTACATCACCGATCGCTCTCAGCGCTTTATGGCGTCTGAAATCATTCGTGAAAAGCTGATGCGTTTCCTGGGCGCTGAACTGCCGTATTCTGTGACGGTGGAGATCGAGCGTTTCCAGAGCAACGAGCGTGGCGGCTACGACATCAACGGCCTGATCCTCGTTGAGCGTGAAGGGCAGAAGAAGATGGTGATCGGCAATAAAGGCGCCAAGATCAAAACCATCGGCATTGAAGCCCGTAAGGACATGATGGAGATGTTCGAAGCGCCGGTTCACCTCGAACTGTGGGTGAAAGTGAAATCTGGCTGGGCCGATGATGAGCGTGCTCTGCGCAGCCTCGGTTACGGCGAAGACCAGTAACTCAAGACGACGAGTATGATGGAAGGATGGCAGCGCGCCTTCGTTCTGCATAGTCGTCCCTGGAGCGAAACCAGCCTGATGCTGGACGTCTTCACGGAAGAGTCGGGCCGCGTGCGCCTTGTTGCCAAAGGCGCACGTTCCAAACGTTCTAACCTGAAAGGCGCCCTACAGCCTTTCACGCCGCTGCTGGTTCGCTTTGGTGGGCGAGGGGAAGTTAAAACCCTGCGCAGCGCCGAAGCCGTCTCCCTGGCGCTTCCTCTCTCCGGCATCACGCTCTACAGCGGTCTGTATGTCAATGAACTCATCTCTCGCGTTCTTGAACATGAGACTCGCTTCTCTGAACTTTTCTTTGATTATCTGCACTGTATCCAGGCGCTGGCTGGCGCAACCGGCACGCCCGAGCCTGCGCTGCGGCGTTTTGAGCTGGCGCTGCTGGGTCATCTTGGGTACGGGGTCGATTTTCTGCACTGTGCGGGCAGCGGTGACGAAGTGGAAGACTCCATGACCTACCGCTACCGCGAAGAAAAAGGCTTTATTGCCAGCGTCGTGATCGACAACAGCACCTTTACCGGGCGCCAGCTCCGGGCGCTGTATGAGCGCGAATTTCCCGATCAGGATACCCTGCGCGCAGCAAAACGCTTTACCCGGATTGCCCTCAAGCCGTATCTTGGCGGCAAGCCCTTAAAGAGCCGCGAATTATTCAGGCAGTTTGTGCCGAAACGTTAGACCACAGAATCGAAAAGAAAACCGAGGATTGTCATGGCTGAATTACTGTTAGGCGTCAACATCGATCATATCGCCACGCTGCGTAATGCGCGCGGCACGGCGTATCCCGATCCGGTTCAGGCGGCATTTATCGCTGAACAGGCTGGCGCCGACGGCATTACCGTTCATCTGCGCGAAGACCGCCGCCACATCACTGACCGCGACGTGTGCATTCTGCGCCAGACGCTGGACACCCGTATGAATCTGGAGATGGCGGTCACCGAAGAGATGCTGACCATTGCCTGTGAGACTCAGCCGCACTTCTGCTGCCTGGTGCCGGAAAAACGCCAGGAAGTGACCACCGAAGGCGGTCTGGATGTGGCCGGCCAGCTCGACAAAATGCGCGATGCCTGCAAGCGCCTGGCGGATGCCGGTATCCTGGTTTCTCTGTTTATTGACGCTGATTTCGCCCAGATTAAAGCGGCAGCCGACGTGGGCGCGCCGTATATCGAAATCCACACGGGCTGCTATGCTGATGCCAAAAACGATGCCGAGCAGGCGAAAGAGCTGGAGCGTATTGCTAAAGCGGCCACGTACGCCTCAAGCCTGGGCCTGAAGGTCAATGCCGGTCACGGCCTGACCTACCATAACGTGAAGGCCATTGCCGCCATTCCGGAAATGCACGAGCTGAACATCGGTCACGCGATCATTGGCCGCGCGGTGATGAGCGGCCTGAAAGAGGCGGTTTCAGAAATGAAACGCCTGATGCAGGAAGCGCGTCAGTAATGGCCATTCTGGGCTTGGGTACCGATATCGTTGAAATAGCCCGCATTGAAGCGGTGATCGCCCGCAGCGGCGATCGCCTCGCAAGGCGCGTGCTGAGCGATAACGAATGGGCCATCTGGGAAGCGCATCAGCAGCCGGTGCGTTTTCTGGCAAAGCGCTTTGCGGTAAAAGAGGCGGCGGCCAAAGCCTTCGGGACCGGCATTCGTAACGGTCTGGCGTTCAACCAGTTTGAAGTGTTTAACGATGAGCTGGGTAAGCCAAGCCTGCGTTTATGGGGCGAGGCGCAAAAGCTTGCAGAGAAGCTGGGCGTGAATCACATGCACGTGACGATCGCGGATGAACGCCACTATGCCAGCGCGACGGTGATCATCGAAAGTTAAAGTTTGTCCGCGTGGTGCATCAGGACAAACTTATCCCACAGCTGCTCTTCGCTCTCGACGTGCGCCGGATCCTTCAAAATGGTATTCGGGATCGGGCACACTTTCTGACAGGTCGGCGTTTCATAGTGGCCGATGCATTCGGTGCAGCGGTCGCTGTTAATCTCATAAATGCTGTCGCCCATCGAAATGGCCTGGTTCGGGCATTCGGGCTCGCACATATCGCAATTAATGCATTTTTTGGTAATTAACAGCGCCATCAGGAAATTCTCAGAAACAACACAAACTGGGCGGGCATTATACGCGTCAAACCAGTTTCTTTACCAGTTCTTCGCTGTGGCGAATGCGCTCTGGCGCTCGCTCCAGATCCTGCTGCACCAGCGCCATAAACAGCAGGTCCGTCAGCATCATTTGTGCGCTGGTGGACGAGATAGCCGCGCTGCGCGTGGCCTGCTCCTCGGCAATGGTATATAAACAGCGCGTGGCCCGCTGCTGCAGGGCATTCGGCGTAAAACCGGTGATTGCCAGAATTTTACCGCCGACGCGCAGCGCTTCATCAGTTGCCATGTTGATTTCACGACGCTCGCCGGAGTAAGAGATGGCCAGCAGCAGATCGTCAGGATCCATCGCCTGTACGGTCGCCAGCAGGGCGTGCATATCCTGTTCGACGATGGCGTTAAGGCCAATTTTCGTCAGCTTCCAGCCAAAGTTACGCGCCACAAGTCCGGACGCGCCGATGCCGGTCAGAACGATCCGCCGCGCGCTACGCAGCATCGCCACGCTCTCCATCAGCTTCTCTTCCGTATTCACATCGAGCGTCGCATGCATGGCGGCCACGTTCTCTTTGATCAGCTTTTCGCCGACCAGCCGCATCGGGTCATCGCCGCGGATCTGATTATGCACCGGCATGGACTGCGGATTGGGGTTGCTGACCAGCGCTTCGCTGATGGCCAGCTTGAGGGCAGGGAATCCCTTAAAGCCAATCTTCTGGGCAAATTTCACCACGCTGGACTGGCTCACGCCGGCTTCACTCGCCAGCTGCTGCGAGCTGAGATGGCGCGCGCGATCGGGTTGAGAAAGCAAAAAATCCGCCAGCTTCTTGTCGCTTTGGGCAAAGCCTGCGTAGCGCTGGCGAATGCGAATTAAACAGTTCATACGGTCTCCTGGCGAAAATGTGATTATCTGCGCAAATACGAATTTTGCTCGCCTGAATGAATTTTATATTCCATTATAGTGTGATTATTATGAATTAAAAATTCTTGAGGTACAAAAATGAATCTTGGCTCACTTGTTTCTGAAACGCGTAACCCGCAAACCATGGATCTGGATGCGCTCTCCACCCTGGAGCTGGTTAACCGCTTTAATCAACAGGATACGCTGGTCGCGCAGGCAGTGAAAGGGACATTACCCGATGTGGCGAAAGCGGTCGATGCGGCGGCGGAAGCCCTCAAGGCCGGTGGACGCATTATTTACATGGGCGCGGGGACCAGCGGGCGTCTTGGAGTTCTGGACGCGTCAGAATGTCCGCCCACCTTTGGGGTGCCGCATGGTCTGGTCGTTGGGTTAATTGCCGGTGGACCCGGTGCGCTGCTGAAAGCCGTTGAAGGGGCGGAAGATAACAAACAGCTGGGCGAGGATGACCTGAAGGCGCTGAATCTGACGGAGAAGGATCTGGTGGTCGGTCTGGCGGCATCCGGGCGCACGCCGTACGTCATTGGCGGCCTGGAATACGCCAACCAGACCGGCTGCACGACGGTGGCCATCTCCTGTAATCCAGGCTCCCCGATTGCGCAGGTGGCCGCTATCGCTATCTCTCCGGTGGTCGGGCCGGAAGCGCTCACCGGCTCCACGCGCCTCAAGTCGGGGACCGCGCAAAAGCTGGTGCTCAATATGATCTCCACCGGCGCGATGGTTAAGTTCGGTAAGGTGTATCAGAACCTGATGGTGGATATGCAGGCCACCAACGTCAAGCTGGTGGACAGAGCCTGCCGCATGGTGATGGAGGCGACGGGCGCAGGCCGTGAAGAGGCCGAAGCGGTACTCAAACAAACCGATCATGATGTTAAACCTGCCATTCTGATGATCTTAAGCGGGCTGGATGCGGCGACCGCGAGAGCAAAACTCGATGCGCATAACGGCTTCTTACGGGCGGCATTAGAAAACTAACAGAGGCGTCTATGGACAAAACAGCAGCGCTCGCCAGCGATATCCTTCAGGGGATAGGCGGGGAAAAAAATATTCAGCGTCTCGAAAACTGCATGACGCGCGTGCGCGTCGAGGTGCATGACGACGACCAGCTTGACGTGTCGCGTCTGAAGCAATTGTCTGGGGTCAGCGGCTACGTGAAACAGGGCCAGCAGCATCAGCTGATCGTCGGGCCGGGGAAAGCGGCGCAGGTTGTTGACGCCATGCGCGCGCTGATGGGCGTTAGCGCGAGCGTGTCGATTGACGATACTGAGCGCACTAAAGCGCAGGCGAAAGCCAAATACAAAGCCCCGATGAGCGATGCGCTGCGACAGCTGGCCAACGTCTTTATTCCGCTGATCCCGGCGTTTATTGCCTCGGGCCTGATCACCGGGATCATCAATATCCTCAAGCGACCGGATATCGTGGGGGATTTCGCCACGCAGTATCCGAACCTGCTGGGGATTCTCGGGATCTTCGGCAGCGCTGTTTTCGCCATCATGAACATTCTGGTTGGGGTGAATACCGCGAAGGTGTTTGGCGGATCGCTGGCGATGGGCGGCGTGATGGCGGGCATCTTGTCCAGCCCGCAGCTGGCGCAGATCACGCTGTTTGGTGAGGCGCTTCAGCCTGGCCGCGGCGGGGTGATTGCGGTGCTGCTGGTGGTCATCCTGATGTGCTGGATCGAGAAAAGGCTGCGAGCGATTTTGCCCGGCTCGATTGAGCTTATCCTCAACCCGCTGCTGACCACCCTGATTACCGGTAGCGTAGCGATTGTGGCCCTCCAGCCGTTAGGCGGGTGGATCTCTGAAGCCATCGCTCACGGTGCGTCTCTGGCGATTGACCGCGGCGGGCTGCTGGTTGGCGCGGTGCTGTCGGGTACCTTCCTGCCGCTGGTACTGACCGGCCTGCACCAGGGGCTGGTGCCGATCCACGTCGAGCTGGTGCAGGCGCACGGCTATAACGCGCTGCTGCCTATCCTGTCGATGGCGGGCGTGGGGCAGGTCGGCGCGGCGATTGCCGTCCTGATGAAAACCCGCAACGCGCGTCTGAAGAAAATGATTAAAGGCGCGCTCCCGGTCGGCCTGCTCGGCATCGGCGAGCCGCTGATTTTCGGCGTTACGCTGCCGCTGGGTAAACCGTTCCTCGCGGCCTGTCTGGGGGGCGCGGTAGGCGGGGCGCTGATCAGCTACTGGAAAGTCGCCACCGTGATCACCTTTGGGCTTTCCGGTTTACCGCTGGCATTAACCATCGTGACCGGAAAAGTGATGCTCTATCTGTTAGGCTATTTAGTAGCGGTGATCGCCGGGTTCCTTTTTACCTGGCTATTAGGATTCAACGACCCAGAGGAGTAAGGTTTGGCAAATCACGCGCGTCGCGTTGTCTTTTTCGATCTGGATGGAACGCTGCATCAGCAGGATATGTTTGGTACGTTTATGCGTTACCTGCTGCGGCGTCAGCCTCTGAATGCGCTGCTCGTGCTACCGCTCTTACCGGTTATCGGTATCGCGCTGCTGGTGAAAGGCCGTGCGGCGCGATGGCCGATGAGTCTGCTGCTGTGGGGATGTACCTTTGGGCACAGCGAAGCGCGGCTCAAACAGCTCGAAAAGGATTTTGCGCACTGGTTTCGCGGTCACGTTGCGGCCTTTCCTGTTGTACAGGCGCGCCTGACCAGCTACCTCGACGCGAACGATGCCGACATCTGGCTGATTACAGGTTCCCCGCAGACGCTTGTGGAGCAGGTCTACTTTGATACCCCCTGGCTTCCGCGCGTGAATCTTATCGCCACGCAAATTGCCCGCGGTTACGGCGGCTGGGTGCTAACCCTGCGCTGTCTGGGGCATGAAAAAGTGGTCCAGCTGGAGAAACGCATCGGTACGCCGCTGCGCCTGTACAGCGGCTACAGCGACAGCAAACAGGACAACCCGCTGCTCTATTTTTGCCAGCATCGCTGGCGCGTCACGCCGTCAGGTGAACTCCAGCAACTCGAATAGTCTTATCCATAAGGGGTGTGTATAATGCCGCCGCTTTTCGACTGGAGTATCAACCGTTGTCCAACCCTGAATACAATCATGAATACTGGATGCGCCACGCGCTAACGCTCGCTCAGCGTGCCTGGGACGAGGGCGAAGTGCCCGTAGGCGCCGTGCTGGTCCACAATAACCTGGTGATTGGTGAAGGGTGGAACCGTCCCATTGGCCGCCACGATCCTACCGCGCACGCCGAAATTATGGCGCTTCGTCAGGGCGGTCTGGTGCTGCAAAACTATCGCCTGCTTGATACCACGCTGTATGTGACGCTGGAGCCGTGCGTGATGTGTTCCGGGGCGATGGTGCACAGCCGGATCGGGACTCTGGTTTTCGGGGCGCGGGATGAAAAAACCGGCGCGGCCGGTTCACTGATGGACGTGCTGGGTCACCCGGGGATGAACCACCAGGTGAAGACTATCGGCGGGGTGCTTGCACCAGAGTGTTCGGGGCTATTAAGTGATTTCTTTCGAATGCGCCGTCAGCAGAAAAAGCAGCAAAAGGCAGAATTGAAGCTGTCGGGCGATTAAGTTCGTCCGGCGCCACGACAGGGTAGCTTTGAGCCAGCCGTTTGGCCTCCGTCGCCTCTTTCTCTTTCTCCAGCAGATACCCGACCAGGCTAATCTGATATTTACGGATATTTTCCACGTAGGCGTAGGCTTCATGCCCGCGCGCGTAGCCGTATGTCAGTTTGTTATACCATGGCTTCTGGCTCAGCAGCGGCAGGCGCTGCTTTACGTCTGACCAGCTGTCCGGGTTGCCTTTCGTTTTGGCCGTTAATGCTCGCGCATCCAGCATATGCGCATAGCCCATATTGTAGGCCGCCAGCGCGAACCAGATCCGCTCCTCTTCCGGCACCGTTTCCGGTACTTTGGCCATCATATCCTGCAGATAACGCGCGCCGCCGCTGATGCTTTGTTCGGCATCGGTACGGTCATTCACGCCCAGGCTCAGCGCGGTATTTTTGGTTAACATCATCAAACCACGCACGCCAGTCGGGGACGTGGCCTGGGTATCCCAGTGGGATTCCTGATACGAAATAGCCGCCAGCAGTTTCCAGTCAATTTCCTGGGCGTATTTTTCGAACAGCGGCTGCAGGTCCGGCAGGACGCTGTCTACCGCGCGCAGGAAGCTGCGGGTGTCAACGTAGTCAAAGTCATCGCCGTGCCCGAGGTACTTCTCCTCCAGACGCGCCAGGGTACCGTCTTCATTGATGGTGTTGAAAAAATCAAGCATCGCGGCAGAGAAGGTCTGATCGTCATCAAGCTGGCTAAACCAGGTCACGGGCTGCTCGTCGGTAACGTCCAGCGCCACGGCGATTTCAGGGTGCACGCGCTGGAACAGGCTGATTGCGACCGAATCGGCAATGGTGTAGGGCACTTTCTGGTCTTTTACCTGCTCAAGCAGCTCCGTCGTGCCGAGTTTCGGATCCACCGTCCAGCTCAGGTCGGGATATTTTTTCTCCTTGAGCTCACGCAGGTCGTCAATCACCACGTGGCCGGGCGCAATCGTCAGCTGCCGATCGTTAATCGAAGCCAGCGAGCGCGGGCGCAGGCTCCCGACGCGGTAAACTAGCTGCTGCGAAACGGAATAGTAGGTCGGGCCCGGCTGGTAGTTCTTGCTGCGCTCGCTGTTATACACCAGCCCGGCGGCAAGCATGTCGGCATCGTCGTTATCGAGGTCGTCAAAAAGCTGATTTATATTCTGGCGGACGGTGATTTTAAGCTTCACGCCAAGATAATCGGCGAACTGTTGTGCCAGCTCATAATCCAGACCAATGATTTTGCCGTTGATGTCGCTGTAAATGAGCGGGGAGTTGAGGGTACTGACGCGCAATTCCCCCCGCTCCTGAATGGCGGCGATACGGTTTTCGGCTTTGCCGAACCAGGGGATAGAAGGCCAGAGGGCCACTGCCAACAGCAACGTTACAATGCCGATGAGCAGATAATTAATCTTTAATTTTTTCAATTAGTTAATTCTCTGCGACGCCGGTTGCCTCAGTTTGCTGTAGCCATGTTAATAATAAGGTTTGCCATTGAATGAGCGGCATTTTGCGTAAACTTGCGCCACTTGGCAACCAATTAGAGAGACAGGTCACATCTATTGTTAAACCTCTGGGCAAATTTTATTTCGACGCAAACGGTTTCGTCGGCGCTCAGGATTCTCTATAATGACGCCCGTTTTCCCCCTTGCGCACACTGTAAGCGCCCCGGCGCTTCGAAGACGAGAGACTTATGATGGAAATTCTGCGTGGTTCGCCTGCACTGTCTGCCTTCCGTATCACTAAACTGCTGGCACGTTTTCAGGCGGCCGACCTTCCGGTAAGCAATATTTACGCTGAGTATGTCCATTTTGCTGACCTGAATGCCCCCCTGAATGCAGAGGAGCGCGTACAGCTGGAACGCCTGCTCAAGTATGGCCCAAGCCTCAGCAGCCATACGCCAACCGGCAAACTGATCCTTGCGACGCCGCGTCCGGGCACCATCTCCCCCTGGTCTTCCAAAGCCACCGACATCGCCCACAACTGTGGCCTGAGCCAGATTAACCGCCTGGAGCGCGGCGTGGCGTACTACGTGGAAGCCTCAACCCTGAGCGACGCGCAGTGGCAGGCGGTTGCGGCTGAGCTGCACGACCGCATGATGGAGAGCGTATTTGCCTCTCTCGATGACGCACAGAAGCTTTTCTCCCACCATCAGCCTGCGCCAGTACAGAGCGTGGACCTGCTGGGGCAGGGCCGTCAGGCACTGATCGACGCCAACCTGCGTCTCGGCCTGGCGCTGGCAGAAGACGAAATCGACTACCTGCAGGATGCGTTCGTTAAGCTCAACCGTAACCCGAACGACATCGAACTTTACATGTTCGCGCAGGCTAACTCTGAGCACTGCCGCCATAAGATTTTCAACGCCGACTGGATTATTGACGGCGAACAGCAGCCGAAGTCGCTGTTCAAAATGATCAAAAACACCATGGAGCAAACCCCTGACCACGTGCTGTCTGCCTATAAAGACAATGCCGCGGTGATGGAAGGCTCCGAGGTGGGCCGCTTCTTCGCCGATCGCGAAGCAGGGCGCTATGACTTCCATCAGGAGCCCGCGCATATCCTGATGAAGGTTGAAACCCACAACCACCCGACGGCAATCTCCCCGTGGCCGGGTGCGGCTACCGGCTCCGGCGGTGAAATCCGTGACGAAGGGGCGACTGGTCGTGGTGCAAAACCAAAAGCGGGTCTGGTCGGTTTCTCCGTCTCCAACCTGCGTATCCCGGGCTTTGAACAGCCGTGGGAAGAAGATTTCGGCAAGCCAGAGCGCATTGTAACCGCCCTGGATATCATGACCGAAGGTCCGCTGGGCGGCGCGGCGTTTAACAACGAGTTTGGCCGTCCGGCGCTGAACGGTTACTTCCGTACCTATGAAGAGAAAGTGGACAGCCACAACGGCGAAGAGCTGCGCGGCTACCACAAACCGATCATGCTGGCAGGCGGGATTGGCAACATCCGTGCCGATCACGTGCAGAAAGGCGAGATCGTCGTCGGCGCGAAGCTGATCGTACTCGGCGGCCCGGCGATGAACATCGGTCTGGGCGGCGGTGCGGCCTCTTCGATGGCCTCCGGCCAGTCTGATGCGGATCTCGACTTCGCGTCCGTGCAGCGTGACAACCCTGAGATGGAGCGCCGCTGCCAGGAAGTGATCGACCGCTGCTGGCAGCTGGGTGATGCCAACCCAATCCTCTTCATCCACGACGTGGGCGCGGGCGGCTTGTCCAACGCCATGCCGGAGCTGGTGAGCGACGGCGGCCGCGGCGGTCGCTTCAACCTGCGCGACATCCTGAGCGATGAACCGGGCATGAGCCCGCTGGAAATTTGGTGTAACGAATCCCAGGAGCGCTACGTGCTGGCCGTTGCGGCGGACCAGCTGCCGCTGTTTGACGAGCTGTGCCGCCGCGAGCGCGCGCCGTATGCCGTCATCGGTGAAGCGACCGAAGAGCAGCATCTCTCCTTGAGCGATACACATTTCGACAACCAGCCGATCGATCTGCCGCTCGACGTCCTGCTCGGTAAAACGCCGAAGATGACCCGCGACGTGCAGACCCGCAAGGCTGCGGGAAAAGCGCTGGATCGCCAGGGCATCACCGTGGCAGAAGCGGTTAACCGCGTGCTGCACCTGCCTGCTGTGGCAGAGAAAACCTTCCTGGTGACCATCGGCGACCGTACCGTGACCGGTATGGTATCCCGCGACCAGATGGTCGGCCCTTGGCAGATCCCGGTGGCGAACTGCGCCGTGACCACTGCGAGCCTCGACAGCTACTACGGCGAAGCGATGGCGCTGGGCGAACGCACCCCGGTGGCGCTGCTGGACTTCGCCGCCTCTGCCCGTCTGGCGGTCGGTGAAGCGCTGACCAACATCGCCGCGACGCAGATTGGCGATATCAAACGTATCAAGCTCTCCGCAAACTGGATGGCCGCAGCCGGCCACCCGGGCGAAGATGCTGGCCTGTATGAAGCCGTGAAGGCGGTGGGTGAGGAGCTGTGTCCAGCCCTCGGCCTGACCATTCCGGTGGGTAAAGACTCCATGTCGATGAAAACCCGCTGGCAGGAAGGTAACGAGCAGCGCGAGATGACCTCTCCACTGTCGCTGGTGATCACCGCGTTTGCCCGCGTGGAAGACGTGCGTCACACCGTTACGCCGCAGCTGGCGACTGAAGATAACGCCCTGCTGCTGATTGACCTGGGTAAAGGCCACAACGCGCTGGGCGCCACCGCGCTGGCGCAGGTTTACCGTCAGCTTGGCGATAAGCCAGCCGACGTGCGCGACGTGGCGCAGCTGAAAGGCTTCTACGACGCGATTCAGGCGCTGGTGGCGCAGCGTAAGCTGCTGGCCTACCATGACCGTTCCGACGGCGGCCTGCTGGTGACCCTGGCAGAGATGGCCTTCACCGGCCACTGTGGCGTGGAAGCCAACATCGCTACGCTTGGCGAAGACCGTCTGGCTGCGCTGTTCAACGAAGAGCTGGGCGCCGTGATTCAGGTGCGTGCAGCGGATCGCGATGCGGTTGAAGCGATTCTGGCGAAGCACGGTCTGGCAGACTGCGTCCACTATCTGGGTAAAGCCGTTCAGGGCGACCGCTTCGTCATTGAAGCAGACGGCCATGCGGTGTTCAGCGAAAGCCGAACCACGCTGCGCATGTGGTGGGCGGAAACCACCTGGCAGATGCAGCGCCTGCGTGATAACCCTGAATGTGCCGATCAGGAGCACAACGCGAAGGCCAATGACCAGGATCCAGGCCTGAACGTGAAGCTCTCCTTCGACATTAACGAAGACATCGCTGCGCCGTACATTGCGACCGGCGCGCGTCCAAAAGTGGCGGTGCTGCGCGAGCAGGGCGTTAACTCCCACGTTGAGATGGCTGCGGCCTTCCACCGCGCGGGCTTTGATGCTATCGACGTCCACATGAGCGATCTGCTGGCCGGACGTACCGGTCTGGAAGATTTCCAGGCGCTGGTGGCGTGCGGCGGCTTCTCCTACGGCGACGTGCTGGGCGCAGGCGAAGGCTGGGCGAAGTCCATCCTGTTTAACAGCCGCGTGCGCGACGAGTTCGAAACCTTCTTCCACCGTCCGCAGACCCTGGCGCTGGGCGTGTGTAACGGCTGCCAGATGATGTCTAACCTGCGTGAGCTGATCCCGGGCAGCGAAGCCTGGCCGCGCTTTGTGCGTAACCAGTCTGACCGCTTCGAAGCGCGCTTTAGCCTGGTGGAAGTGACCCAGAGCCCGTCTCTGCTGCTGCAGGGAATGGTCGGTTCACAGATGCCAATCGCCGTTTCCCATGGCGAAGGTCAGGTAGAAGTGCGTGATGCTGCGCATCTGGCTCAGCTGGAGAGCAAAGGCCTGGTGGCACTGCGCTTTGTCGATAACTTCGGCAAAGTCACAGAAACCTACCCGGCTAACCCGAACGGCTCCGCCAACGGTATTACGGCGGTAACCAGCGAAAGCGGTCGCGCGACCATCATGATGCCGCACCCGGAACGCGTGTTCCGCACCGTGAGCAACTCCTGGCACCCGGAAAACTGGGGCGAGGACAGCCCATGGATGCGTATCTTCCGCAATGCGCGTAAGCAATTGGGTTAAGTTTTAGTCCCACATCCTTCCAGGCCCGGTAAGCGAAAGCTCAACCGGGCTTTTTTATTTGTGTCGCATAATTGCGACAGACCGGCAACTTAAGTGTCTCCAAAAAGAGACATTTAAGTTATTGATATATATATGGCAGGAAAGGTTTCCGTTAAGGTGTTGCTTAATAGCGACACTTAGCCTGAAAATCATTCAACCGATAATTAACAAGCTTAACGAGTAAAAACATTATATTTCAATATGTTAACATTTTGTTTTGCATTCTGGCACGGGCGTTGCATAATATTAACCAGTGGCTCATTCACCTTCTTATGTCAGCCCCTTCGGGAAGCGCTACATAAACTTCGAATGACGCACAAAAAGGTGCCTGCCGTCCAACTACTGATCATAGCGATGCTTTATCAGGCCAGGGCGAAACGTCGAGTTAGGCACCGCCTCATTCCATGACAAAGCCGGGTTTTTACCCGGCTTTGTTGTATCTGAAGGGCAGACTCAGTTACGCTCTGCGTAAACCCCCATTAAGAGAGTAATGCGTTGAAACGCTGGCCCGTTTTCCCCCGCTCCCTGCGGCAGCTCGTCATGATGGCCTTCCTGCTGATTCTGCTGCCGCTGCTGATCCTTGCCTGGCAGGCGTGGCAAAGTCTGAACGCGCTGAGCGCGCAGGCGGCATTGACCAACCGCACGACGCTCATCGACGCCAGACGCAGTGAAGCGATGACCAACGCAGCCCTGGAGATGGAGCGTAGCTATCGTCAGTATTGCGTGCTTGACGATCGAACGCTGGAAAAGGTTTATCAGAGTCAGCGCAAACGCTACAGCGAAATGCTGGACGCTCATGCGGGGGTTTTGCCTGACGACAGGCTGTATCAGGCGTTACGTCAGGATCTGAACGATCTCGCGCAACTGCAATGCAGTAACAGCGGCCCGGATGCGGCCGCCGCCGCACGCCTCGAAGCTTTTGCCAGTGCCAACACCGAGATGGTGCAGTCAACGCGTACGGTGATTTTCTCCCGCGGTCAGCAGCTTCAGCAGGAGATTGCCGAGCGCGGCCAGTTCTTCGGCTGGCAGGCGCTGGTGCTGTTCCTGGTGAGCCTCGGGCTGGTTCTGCTCTTTACCCGCATGATCATCGGCCCGGTGAAGGGTATCCAGCGGATGATCAACCGCCTGGGGGAGGGGAAATCGCTCGGGGATACGGTCGCCTTTAAAGGTCCCCGCGAGCTGCGATCCGTAGGCCAGCGCATTATCTGGCTGTCCGAGCGCCTGGCATGGCTCGAATCACAGCGCCATCAGTTCCTGCGCCATATCTCCCATGAGCTTAAAACGCCCCTGGCCAGCATGCGCGAAGGAACGGAGCTGCTGGCGGATGAAGTGGCAGGGCCACTTACGCCCGAACAGAAAGAAATTGTCGAGATCCTGGATAACAGCAGCCGGAATCTACAGAAGCTGATTGAGCAACTGCTGGATTACAACCGCAAGCTGGCTGACGGGGCGGTCGTACTGGAAAACGTCGAAATTGAACCGCTGGTGGATATGGTGTTATCCGCCCATAGCTTGCCAGCAAGAGCTAAAATGATGCATACCGGTGTAGAGCTGAATGCGCCGACCTGTCTGGCTGAACCCATGCTGCTAATGAGCGTGCTGGATAATCTTTATTCCAATGCGGTGCACTATGGTACTGAATCCGGTAACATTTATATCCGAAGCTATACGAAGGGTTCCCGGGTGTTTATCGACGTCGCTAACACCGGCACCCCGATCCCCGATGACGAAAAAACCATGATCTTCGAGCCCTTTTTCCAGGGGAGTCATCAGCGGAAAGGTGCGGTGAAAGGAAGCGGTCTGGGCTTGAGCATTGCCCGGGACTGCATACGACGCATGCAGGGTGAGCTAAACATTGCCACGGACGAACGTTCGGATGTTTGCTTCCGTATTGAACTGCCCCTGAGCCGGAAAAATCAATAAAATGAATCTATATCTGGTGAGTATGTCACACGTCTTTTCCCGCGCCGTACGCGCGGTGTTTTCCCGCAGCACGCTTCGCCTGAGCCTGCCCTGTTTATTTCTGGCTGGGTGTGTTTCCCATGTGCCGCAAAGTGCCATTAGCGATAAACAAGAAGATAAATGGCCCGATAACCAGCTGGCCGATTTCCTCTCGACCCGCTGCGAAGACATCTGGAACCTGTCAGGGCATGACGTCGAAAGTAACCCGCTTTTCTGGCTGCGTGGAATAGATTGCGCCCAGCGTCTGGCGCCGGTAGACGCCCGCTCGAAGGCGGCGATGCTGGACGACGACACCTGGCAGGACGCTTTCAAGCGCGGCATTTTGCTGGCTGATGCCAAAATCACCCCCATCGAACGCCGCGTCAATGTAACCCGACTGGACACGTTTGTGGTCAATCTACCCGTACAGGTACGCCCGGTATACCAGCTCTGGCGCGATGGCCAGACGCTACAGCTTCAGCTTTCTGAAGAGCGCTCCCGCTACAGCAAGCTGCAACAGTCAACCGACAGCGAGCTTGATACGCTGCGTCAGCAGCAGCAACATTTACGTACCCAGCTGGATACCACGACGCGTAAGCTGGAGAACCTGACCGATATCGAAAGACAGCTCTCGTCGCGTAAATATCAGCCGGGGAGTTCATCCGCTGCGCCGGACAGCGATACGCCGAAACAAGAGGACGTGAAGCATGACGAGCCGTAAACCAGCCCATCTCTTACTGGTGGATGACGATCCCGGGCTATTAAAGCTGCTGGGGATGCGTCTGGTGAGTGAGGGCTACAGCGTCGTGACTGCGGAAAGCGGGCTGGAGGGGCTGAAAATTCTCAGCCGCGAGAAAATCGATCTGGTGATAAGCGACCTGCGGATGGATGAAATGGACGGCCTGCAGCTGTTCGCGGAGATCCAGAAGCAGCAGCCGGGTATGCCCGTGATTATCCTGACCGCGCACGGGTCTATCCCGGATGCGGTTGCCGCGACGCAGCAGGGGGTATTCAGCTTTCTGACCAAGCCGGTGGACAAAGACGCGCTGTATAAGGCTATCGACAGCGCGCTGGAACATGCTGCTCCGGCGGGGGATGAGGCGTGGCGGGAGTCTATCGTCACCCGCAGCCCCGTGATGCTGCGCCTGCTAGAGCAGGCGAGGATGGTGGCGCAGTCTGACGTCAGCGTGCTCATCAACGGCCAGAGCGGAACCGGGAAAGAGATCCTGGCACAGGCGATTCATAACGCCAGCCCGCGCAGCAAGAACGCTTTTATTGCGATTAACTGTGGCGCGCTCCCGGAGCAGCTGCTTGAATCCGAACTGTTTGGTCACGCCCGCGGCGCATTCACCGGGGCGGTAAGCAGCCGGGAAGGGCTATTCCAGGCCGCGGAAGGCGGCACGCTGTTCCTGGACGAGATTGGTGACATGCCCGCGCCGCTGCAGGTCAAGCTGCTGCGCGTGCTGCAGGAGCGCAAAGTGCGCCCGCTGGGCAGCAACCGCGATATCGATATTAACGTGCGAATTATTTCGGCGACCCACCGCGATCTGCCAAAAGTGATGGCCCGCAACGAGTTTCGCGAAGATCTCTACTACCGTCTGAACGTGGTTAACCTGAAGATCCCTGCGCTTGCGGAACGTGCGGAAGACATTCCGCTGCTGGCGAACCATCTTTTGCGCCAGGCGGCCGACCGCCATAAACCGTTCGTGCGCGCGTTTTCCACCGATGCGATGAAGCGGCTGATGGCCGCAAGCTGGCCGGGTAACGTGCGTCAGCTGGTGAACGTGATTGAGCAGTGCGTGGCGCTGACCTCGTCACCGGTGATCAGCGACGCGCTGGTGGAGCAGGCGCTGGAAGGGGAAAACACGGCTCTGCCGACGTTTGCAGAAGCGCGCAATCAGTTCGAACTGAACTATCTGCGCAAGCTATTGCAGATCACTAAAGGCAACGTGACCCACGCGGCGCGCATGGCCGGACGCAACCGCACCGAATTCTACAAGCTGCTGTCACGTCATGAGCTTGAAGCGAACGATTTTAAAGAGTAGTACCGCAAAATTCGCTTGAATATGATACTGTGAGCAATCGATTACGAGGCAGCTTACAGGCAAGAGTTTAAGGACCCACCATGAAAAAGATTGATGCGATTATTAAACCTTTCAAACTGGATGATGTGCGTGAAGCGCTGGCGGAAGTCGGCATCACCGGGATGACCGTGACGGAAGTGAAAGGTTTTGGTCGTCAGAAGGGCCACACCGAGCTTTACCGTGGCGCAGAGTACATGGTCGACTTTCTGCCGAAAGTGAAAATTGAAATCGTGGTCAGCGACGATATCGTCGATACCTGTGTGGACACCATTATCCGCACGGCGCAGACCGGCAAGATTGGCGATGGTAAAATCTTCGTCTTCGACGTGGCGCGCGTGATCCGTATCCGTACCGGCGAAGAAGACGACGCGGCGATTTAAATATTTTCCAGGCCGGGTAAGGCGCAGCCGCCATCCGACGAAAAAAGCCCCTCGTTTGAGGGGCTTTTTGCATTACAGCACCTTATGCGGGCCGAAGCATTCGTAATGAATGTTGTCCTTGTTCACGCCCAGCTCAACCAGCTGCTTCGCGGCATACTGCATAAACGCCACCGGTCCACAGACGTAGAACTGCATGTCCGGTGCGCTGAATAGGCCTTCGTGCTGGCTAAGATTCATCAGACCTTCGCTGTCAAAGCGGGCAGCTGCGCGGTCAGCTTCCGTCGGCAGGCGATACCAGGTGTGCGCGGTGAAGCGCGGCAGGGAGGCCCCGAGCGTTTTCACCTCATCCGCAAAAGCGTGCACGTCGCCGTTTTCGGCCGCATGGAACCAGTTAACCTGCGCCCCGTGGTGTGATCTTGCCAGCGTATCGAGCATCGCCAGCATCGGCGTTTGGCCGACGCCCGCAGAGATCAGCGTGACCGGCGTATTGGTGTCAACGGCCATAAAGAAATCGCCCGCCGGCGCGGCCAGATGCACCACGTCGCCCACGTTAGCTTCGTTGTGCAGCCAGCTGGAAACCTGACCGCCGTCCTCACGCTTCACCGCAATGCGGTAGCCTTTGCCGTTTGGCTTGCGGGTAAGGGAATACTGGCGGATCTCCTGATGCGGGAATCCTTCAGGCTTCAGCCACACGCCCAGATACTGCCCTGGCTGGTAATCGGCCACCGGTTGACCGTCCACCGGCTCAAATTCGAAGCTGGTGATTAATGCGCTGCGCGGCGTTTTCTCAACGATGCGGAACGCGCGCGTGCCTTTCCAGCCGCCGTTCTTGCTGGCGTTTTCGCTGTAGATCTGCGCTTCACGGTTGATAAACACGTTTGCCAGTACCCCGTAGGCTTTACCCCAGGCGTCCAGCACCTCCTGACCGGGGCTGAACATCTCGTCCAGGGTTGCCAGCAGGTGTCCGCCCACAATGTTGTACTGTTCAGGTTGGATCTGGAAGCTGGTATGTTTCTGCGCGATTTTTTCCACCGCAGGCAGCAATGCTGGCAGGTTTTCAATATTGCTGGCGTAGGCCGCGATGGCGTTGAACAGCGCTTCACGCTGATCGCCGTTACGCTGGTTGCTCATGTTGAAAATTTCTTTGAGCTCCGGGTTGTGCGTGAACATGCGATCGTAGAAATGGGCGGTGAGTTTAGGGCCGGTTTCCACCAGCAGGGGGATGGTGGCCTTTACGGTAGCGATGGTTTGAGCGTCGAGCATAGCTGCTTCCTTCCGATGTGACTTTAATGATGTATTTTAAATGCATCTTATAAAAAATACCCCTGCGTTGTAAATGGTTCTTTGCAAGATGAAAAATATGCATCACAAACCTGAAAAGAAATCCGCTGGAAAGGGCGAGAGCTTTATTCCTCAAACCCTTGCGTGGCGGGTAGGAAAACGTTTGCGTAAAATCGTTTGTCAAGACCTGTTATCACAGAACTAATCAGTTATACTGTTGCCCGTCGTCCAACAGGACTGCCTTTTCAGGCCAAAATTTACTTGTTAGCTGAGTCAGGAGATGCGGATGTTAAAGCGTGAAATGAACATTGCCGATTATGATGCCGAACTGTGGCAGGCTATGGAGCAGGAAAAAGTACGTCAGGAAGAGCACATCGAACTGATCGCCTCCGAAAACTACACCAGCCCGCGCGTTATGCAGGCGCAGGGTTCTCAGCTGACCAACAAATACGCTGAAGGTTACCCGGGCAAACGCTATTACGGCGGTTGCGAGTATGTTGATATCGTTGAGCAGTTGGCTATCGACCGTGCGAAAGAACTTTTTGGCGCTGACTACGCAAACGTGCAGCCGCACTCTGGCTCTCAGGCTAACTTCGCGGTCTACACCGCGCTGCTGCAGCCGGGCGATACCGTTCTGGGTATGAACCTGGCGCAGGGCGGCCACCTGACTCACGGCTCCCCGGTTAACTTCTCCGGCAAACTTTACAACATCATCCCTTACGGTATTGATGAGTCCGGTAAAATTGACTACGAAGACATGGCGAAGCAGGCTAAAGAGCACAAGCCGAAGATGATCATCGGTGGCTTCTCTGCTTACTCCGGTATCGTTGACTGGGCAAAAATGCGCGAAATCGCAGACAGCATCGGTGCTTACCTGTTCGTTGACATGGCGCACGTTGCGGGTCTGATCGCCGCAGGCGTTTACCCGAACCCGGTTCCACACGCTCACGTTGTGACCACCACCACCCACAAAACCCTGGCGGGTCCACGCGGTGGCCTGATCCTGGCGAAAGGCGGTGACGAAGAGCTGTACAAAAAACTGAACTCCGCGGTGTTCCCAAGCGCGCAGGGTGGCCCGCTGATGCACGTTATCGCGGCAAAAGCGGTAGCGCTGAAAGAAGCGATGGAGCCAGAGTTTAAGGTTTACCAGCAGCAGGTTGCTAAGAACGCCAAAGCGATGGTGGAAGTGTTCCTGAACCGTGGCTACAAAGTGGTATCCGGCGGTACTGAAAACCACCTGTTCCTGTTGGATCTGGTTGATAAGAACCTGACCGGTAAAGAAGCTGACGCTGCCCTGGGCCGCGCCAACATCACCGTGAACAAAAACAGCGTGCCAAACGATCCGAAGAGCCCGTTCGTGACCTCCGGTATTCGTATCGGTTCTCCGGCCGTAACTCGCCGCGGCTTTAAAGAAGCGGAAGTGAAAGAGCTGGCTGGCTGGATGTGTGACGTTCTGGACAACATCAATGACGAAGCGGTTATCGAGCGCGTCAAAGGTAAAGTTCTGGATATCTGCGCACGCTTCCCGGTCTACGCATAATTCCTCTGCCCTGCAGAAATAAAAAAGGCCGCGCTTGCGGCCTTTTTTTATGGCTTAACGCCGGTCTAGGGAAATAGCTCCCGGCCCAACAATGGCGAGCAAAATAAAGGCGCCAGCAATACTGACGTTCTTATAGAAGTTAATCATATTCGGCACGACCGCATCACCGGTCATATCCCAGTAATGGTGACCGATAATCGCCGTGCCCAGGGTATAGAACACAAACAGTACCGCGAGAGGACGGGTGAAAAAGCCCAGTACGATCAGAATGGCGGCAGGCACTTCCATCACTACCGCAATAATGGCCGCCAGCATGGGCATCGGCGTGCCCAGCGAGGTCATGTATTGTACGGTGCCGCTAAACCCCGTCAGTTTTGGATAACCAAAGATAATAAACAGCACGACAAGTGCGATGCGGCCAATGAGCAGCAGCAGGTGACGTGACTGGCCGAAATCGAGATAACGTAGTGAGTTCATGGCAGAAAAACCTCTGCAAGTGGAGTAATTTAAACGTAATACATATTTTCATTCCCTGCCATAAGCCAGACGATTGCACAAGATGTTAAATTTTCGTTAATTTATAGCAGGCTATCTACTTGCTTAATTTTTATATTCTCGCCAGACTATGGCCTCGATTTCGGGAGGGATTCATGGTCTTGCATTCCACGCGCTGGCTGGCGCTCAGTTATTTCACCTATTTCTTTAGCTACGGCATTTTTCTGCCTTTCTGGAGCGTCTGGCTTAAGGGTATCGGCCTGACGCCCGAGACCATCGGTGTCCTGCTCGGGGCCGGGCTGGTGGCGCGTTTCCTCGGCAGCCTGCTGATTGCCCCGCGCGTCAGCGATCCCTCCTTACTGATCAAGGCCGTGCGCATTCTTGCTCTGCTGACCCTGGTCTTTGTTGCCTGCTTCTGGGTCAGCCACCAGTTTGCCTGGCTGATGGTGGTGATGGTCGGCTTTAACCTGTTCTTCTCGCCGCTGGTACCGCTGACGGATGCCCTGGCGAACACCTGGCAAAAGCAGATCACCATGGACTATGGACGCGTGCGCCTGTGGGGCTCTATCGCCTTTGTGATTGGCTCTGCGCTGGTGGGGAAACTGGTCAGCCTTTACGATTACCGCGCCATTCTTGCCCTGCTGAGTATCGGTATTGCCTCGATGCTGCTGGGCATGCTGCTGCGACCGTCAGTGATGCCGCAAGGGGAAAGTCGCCATCAGGAGAGCGCGGGCTGGCCCGCGTGGCAGAGCCTGGTTGCACAGAGCTGGCGTTTTCTGGCGTGTGTCTGTCTGCTTCAGGGGGCACATGCGGCGTACTATGGCTTCAGCGCCATCTACTGGCAGGGAGCGGGATATTCTGCTTCTGCAGTGGGCTATCTTTGGTCGCTGGGCGTGGTGGCCGAAGTCATTATTTTCGCCCTGAGCAAGAAGCTGTTTCGACGCTTTGGCGCACGTGACCTGCTGCTGCTTTCCGCCGTGTGCGGCGTGGCGCGCTGGGGGATTATGGGCTGGACGACCGATCTGCCGTGGCTGATTGTGGCGCAAATCCTTCACTGCGGCACCTTTACCGTGTGCCATCTGGCGGCCATGCGCTATATCGCAGCGCGCGAGGGCGGAGACGTTATTCGTCTGCAGGCCGTCTATTCGGCGGTAGCCATGGGGGGCAGTATCGCGATCATGACGGTCTTTGCGGGGTTCCTTTACCAGCACCTGGGTAATGGCGTGTTCTGGGTAATGGCGCTGGTGGCGCTACCGGCAATGTTTGTTCGACCGAAAGTGGCCGCACGCGCGTAACTACGATTCCAGCATGGCGCGAATATGTTCTTGCTGCTGCGCGTTCAATGTCTCAACGGCATGAATCAACGGCGGCGAGAACAGCGGCAGGGCCGTAGGGTAGGGGGTGATAACCAGCGCGGCTTCGCGCGGTGCCCCCTCTTTCTGAAAAGCCTGTAGCGTCAGATAGCGAATGTTGAGCGGCAACAGCGTCAGCTCCCGAAGCTGCTGTTCAATCAGGTCCTCACTGGCTTTATCCTCTCCCGTCAGCAGGATCACCTGTTTTTCGTGCAGATCGGTCTCCTGCATCAGCCAGGCGCCGAAAATCACCGCCACGAGGCTCATCTCTTCATCGGAAAAACGCAGCCCAAACTCCGCTTCCAGCTCAAACAGCGCTTCCTTCGTGGTGCGTAACAGCCGGGGATAGAGACGGTGGATCTCCTCCGGCAGGCTATTGTCGATGCCGATCTCAAACAGCGAGCGGTCCAGCGCCTGAGCAAGGTGGATATACAGCTGATCGGTGAGCCCTTGCTCATCGCTGAAGTTCATCCCGGTCTGCGAGCGAAAGCGGGCGACCATGCGTACGATGGCCCGGCGCAAACGCTGATCCTGCTGGTGTTTATCGAGCACCGGGTCGGGCGTGCGGAGCATCATAAACAGCAGCGCCAGAAACAGCTGTTCATCCCCGTGGGCACCCTGCGGGACGCGCCGTCTCCAGTGGCGCACGATCTCCTGCGCTGTAAAATACTCCCCTCTTGACTGGGTCCAGCTGCGCTGAACGTGAGAAAACTGCGGCGTATTCCCGAGCTGGTGCTGAATAAGGCAGTATTGCAGATAGAGCTGTAAAAACTGGACGTCGCGGCATTCAAACTGGCGCTGCAGCTTGCGAGAGCAGAAGCCGATCAGCGCCCGCAGGTTCGCATCGTCGTAAAGCGGACGCGCGATGCCGTGTTGTTTAAGCGCGGTTTTTAATGCGGGGGTAAACTGGTGCGAGACAAACTGCGGGCAAAGCCGCAGCGCCCGTCGCAGCCAGTGCAGCAGGCATAAACGCTGATTCAGGGCTGTACCTTCAATCCGGTAGCTGCCGTCGTGGTGCGTGACGATATCCAGCCGGTGATAGCGCTGGATTTCATCGCGCGTCTCGGCTATATCTTGCCGTGCCATCGCGTCGTCCACGCCGTTGGCAGCAATTATGCTCTGTGCGGTGACGGCAGCATCGGGCAGGTAAAGCATCAAAAGCACCTGGCAGCGGCGCTGCGAACTGGAAAGCACAGATGGAATTTCAAGCGTCGTCATCATCTGTCGGGTATCCAGTGTGAATGTTTGATAAGAATAGCTAAAGGATGAACGCTGAAAAGCGCGCCGGCAGGCCTTTCATTCAGGATTGCTGGGGAACATCACAGAATTTTTGACGTGAGGAATTGATGCAAACAGTTAAACAAAGTGCGATGGCGTTATTTTTGGCGGTTATCAGCTTCACCGCCAGCGCACACCCTCACAGTTTTATTGACCTCCAGACCGAGCTGGTCACCGACGGCACGCAGCTCAGCGGCCTGAAAATGCGCTGGACGATGGATGAAATCACCTCGGCCGATCTGCTCTATGATGCGGGAAACGCGAAGCCCGGTGACGAAATATGGAAAAAGCTGGCGGCAGAAGTGATGGCTAACGTGCTCGGCCAGCACTATTTCACCGAGTTCTGGCATAACGGGCAAAAGGTCAAATTTCTGAACCGACCCACGGAATACGGGATGACGCGCGACGGGCACCAGGCGGTGCTGACGTTCGTGCTCCCGCTGGCGCACCCTCAGCCGCTGGCGGGGCAAACGTACCGCTTTTCCACCTTTGACCCTACCTACTATGTCGACATGCGCTATGGCAAAGACAGCGACGTGCGGCTGCCGGACGCGCTGCAAAAAAGCTGCAAAATCGGCGTTCATACCCCGAAGCCCAGCGAAGAGACGCTGAACTTTGCGGTCTCTCTCGACAAGGAAGATGCCCCGCCAGAGGACATGGAATTGGGTAAACAGTTCGCGCAGGAGGTGACGTTACAATGTCAGTGATCTCCTCTCCGGTTCGAAAACAGCGCCGCTGGCTTCACCTCTGGCCGCTGGCGATCTTTTTGCTGTTCGCCGTTTGCGGCGCGATGTGGCTTTGGCAGGCCTGGCCGCAGGTCATGATGAAAAGCATTATCTGGCAGCGTGAGGTCAACCAGCAGATGAGCGGTCTGCTGAAGGCGGTGGCGGAGAATCCGACAAAGGCGGGCGGTTCCCTGCTGGCGTTCAGCTTTATCTATGGCGTGCTGCACGCGCTGGGGCCGGGGCACGGCAAAATCGTCATTACGACCTGGCTCGCCACCCATCCGTCAAAGCTGAAATCAAGTATCGGCCTGACGCTGGCCTCCTCGCTGCTTCAGGGCGGCGTGGCGATTGCGCTGGTCGTGGTCGTCCTTTCGCTGTTACAGCTTCCCGCGCGCCAGCTGCACATGAGCAGCTTCTGGCTTGAGAAGGGCAGCTACGCGCTGGTGGGCGTGCTGGGGCTGATCCTGTGCTGGCGGGCGCTGAAAAAGCTGCGCGCGCTGCTGCGAAAGCCAACGTTCAAATCCTTTACGCCGCACCACGTTCATGATGAACACTGCGGCTGCGGGCATCAGCATTTGCCCACGCAGGAACAGTTGCAGAACGGCGACGACTGGCGCGCGCGGTTGATGATTGTTCTCTCGATGGGTATGCGCCCGTGCTCGGGTGCCATCATGGTGCTGCTTTTCAGTAAGGTGATTGGCGTGTTCGGCTGGGGCATGCTGTCCGCGCTGGCGATGGCGGCAGGAACCTCTCTCACTATTTCGTCGTTAGCGCTGCTGGTACACAGCTTCCGTCAGCTGGCGGTCAAACTCAGCGGCAATAAAACGCCGGTGCTGTGGCGACAGGTAGGGTGGACCACGCTTGCGCTGGCGGGCGGGGTCATTCTGCTGGTGGCGGCGGTAACAATGTGGATGAGTGCGGTGCCGGTGGGAAGGGGATTACGGCCGTTTTAGTTGGGATCCCCTCTCCCACAGGGAGAGGGAATTACCGGGATTAACGCTTCAGCGCATCGCTCAGTTCATCACGCATGTTTGCCAGCATGGCTTTAACAACGCGTGGGTTACCCGCAACGATGTTTCCGGTAGACATATAGTTATGGCCGCCGGTGAAGTCACAAACAATGGCGCCTGCTTCACGTGCGATCAGCTCGCCCGCTGCAAAATCCCATGGCTTCAGTGAGAGTTCGAAGTAACCGTCAACGCGGCCGGTTGCCACGTAGGCCAGATCCAGCGCAGCAGAACCGGTGCGACGGAAGTCCGCGCATTCGGTGAACAGTTTGCCCAGGATATTCATGTAGGTGGTCGCGTGCTGTTTCGCCTTGAATGGGAAACCGGTCGCCAGAATGGTGCCGTCAAGATCGCGTGCGTTGCTGCAGCGCAGACGGTAGCCGTTCAGCTGTGCGCCCTGACCGCGGGTCGCGGTGAACAGTTCGTTACGCATTGGATCGTACACAACGGCGACTTCAGTACGGCCTTTAATGCGTACTGCGATAGACACAGAGAAGTGTGGCAGGCGTTTAACGAAGTTGGTGGTGCCATCCAGTGGATCGATAACCCATTGAACATCCTGCTCGGTACCTTCATGTTCACCGCTTTCTTCGGTGATGATGGTGTGCTGCGGGTAAGATTTGCGGATCGTTTCGATAATAATCGCTTCTGCGGCTTTATCGACGTTAGTCACGAAATCATTGCTGCCTTTCTGGCTGGTTTCTACGGAGTCTGGCGTTTCGTAGTGTTTGGCAATTACATTACCCGCCTTGCGCGCTGCGCGCACGGCGATGGTCAGCATCGGATGCATCGGTCTCTCTCACTGGATGTTAAAGAACAGGAAAATCGGCGCAGAGTATAGCAGCGGGATCGGATTATGTCTCCCGTTTATGATAATATGCCCGAATATTCTTCAGACACTGAATTCAGACATTAAAAATTATGCTGCAAAACATTCGAATTGTGCTGGTTGAAACATCGCATACCGGCAACATGGGCTCCGTTGCCCGCGCTATGAAAACCATGGGCTTAACGAACCTGTGGCTGGTTAACCCGCTGGTGAAGCCTGACTCTCAGGCGATTGCTCTGGCGGCCGGTGCCAGCGACGTAATCGGCAATGCCCAGATCGTCGATACCCTTGACGAAGCGCTGGCCGGCTGCAGCCTCGTTGTCGGTACCAGCGCGCGTTCACGCACGCTGCCGTGGCCAATGCTCGATCCGCGTGAATGCGGCCTGAAAAGTGTCTCGGAAGCAGCACAGGCACCGGTTGCGCTGGTGTTTGGCCGCGAGCGCGTAGGCCTGACTAACGACGAGCTGCAGAAGTGTCATTATCACGTCGCGATTGCGGCAAACCCGGAGTACAGCTCGCTAAACCTGGCGATGGCGGTGCAGGTTATCGCTTACGAAGTACGAATGGCGTGGCTGGCGACGCAGGAGAAAGAGGTCGAGCCAAAAGAAGAGACGGCTTACCCGCTGGTGGATGACCTTGAGCGCTTCTACGGTCATCTGGAGCAGACGCTGCTCTCAACCGGCTTTATTCGCGAAGGCCACCCGGGGCAGGTGATGAACAAGCTGCGCCGTCTGTTTACCCGCGCGCGTCCGGAAAGCCAGGAGCTGAACATCCTGCGCGGGATTCTGGCGTCGATTGAGCAGAAGAATAAAGAGTAGTGTCGATTTCCCCCTCTCCCTGTGGGAGAGGGCCGGGATGAGGGCATCAGCCCGCACCTGGGTTATGAAGGCACAGAAGGTTAAATACCTGACTAAAACAGTCAAGTAAATAGTTGACCATTTTAGTCAGGAATGTCAGACTTGGCCCTGCTATGCAATACCCCCATTTTACAATAAAAAACCCCGGGCAGGGGCGAGTTTGAGGTTAAGTAAGACATGAGACTGACATCTAAAGGGCGTTATGCCGTGACCGCGATGCTGGACGTTGCGCTCAACTCCGAAGCGGGCCCGGTTCCGTTGGCTGATATTTCTGAACGACAAGGGATCTCCCTCTCTTACCTGGAACAGCTGTTCTCCAGACTGCGTAAAAATGGACTGGTTTCCAGCGTTCGTGGCCCAGGCGGCGGTTATCTGCTGGGTAAAGACGCGGGCAGTATTGCAGTTGGCGAAGTGATCAGCGCAGTTGACGAATCCGTTGACGCGACCCGTTGCCAGGGTAAAGGCGGCTGTCAGGGCGGCGACAAATGCCTGACCCACGCGCTGTGGCGCGATCTGAGCGACCGTTTGACCGGCTTCCTCAACAACATCACCCTCGGTGAGCTGGTGAATAACCAGGAAGTTCTGGACGTATCGGGCCGTCAGCACGGCCATGATTCCCAACGCAGCACCCGCGCGCAGGACGCTATCGACGTCAAACTGCGCGCGTAATAAAACGATAAGTATTTCAGAATCAGGCCGGGGCGAAGACTCGCCCCGTGTACTCGGTCGTACATCCAGCCGGTTGCCTGATTCCTTGCATTGAAGCGATGTACGGAGTTTATAGAGCAATGAAATTACCGATTTATCTCGACTACTCCGCAACCACGCCGGTGGACCCGCGTGTTGCCGAGAAAATGATGCAGTGTCTGACCCTGGACGGAAACTTTGGTAACCCAGCTTCCCGTTCACACCGTTTTGGCTGGCATGCTGAAGAGGCGGTTGATATCGCCCGTAATCAGATTGCTGACCTGGTCGGTGCCGACCCGCGTGAAATTGTTTTCACCTCCGGCGCGACCGAATCCGACAACCTGGCGATCAAAGGTGCAGCCAACTTTTATCAGAAAAAAGGCAAGCACATCATCACCAGCAAAACCGAACACAAAGCCGTGCTGGACACCTGCCGTCAACTGGAGCGTGAAGGGTACGAAGTCACCTATCTGGCGCCACAGAGCAACGGCATTATCGATCTGAAAGAGCTCGAAGCGGCCATGCGTGATGACACCATTCTGGTCTCCATCATGCACGTTAACAACGAAATCGGCGTCGTTCAGGACATCGCGACCATCGGCGAAATGTGCCGCGCGCGCGGTATCATCTATCATGTGGACGCGACTCAGAGCGTGGGCAAACTGCCTATCGACCTGAGCCAGCTGAAAGTGGACCTGATGTCCTTCTCCGGCCACAAAATCTATGGCCCGAAAGGGATCGGCGCGCTGTACGTTCGTCGTAAACCACGTATCCGTATCGAAGCACAGATGCACGGCGGCGGTCACGAGCGCGGCATGCGTTCCGGTACGCTGCCTGTTCACCAGATCGTGGGCATGGGCGAAGCCTACCGCATTGCAAAAGAAGAGATGGAAACCGAGATGGCACGCCTGCGCACGCTGCGTAACCGTCTGTGGGACGGCGTGAAAGATATGGAAGAAGTGTATCTGAACGGCGATCTCGAGCAGGGTGCTCCGAACATCCTCAACGTCAGCTTCAACTATGTTGAAGGCGAATCGCTGATCATGGCGCTGAAAGACCTGGCGGTTTCTTCCGGTTCTGCCTGTACGTCTGCAAGCCTTGAGCCATCCTACGTGCTGCGTGCGCTGGGTATGACTGACGAGCTGGCACACAGTTCTATCCGTTTCTCTTTAGGTCGTTTCACTACCGAAGAAGAGATTGACTACACCATCAAGCTGGTTCGCAACTCCATTGGCCGTCTGCGCGACCTTTCTCCACTGTGGGAAATGTTCAAGCAGGGCGTGGATCTGAACAGCATTGAATGGTCACATCACTAATCGGTACATAAGGAGAATTCAATCATGGCATACAGCGAAAAAGTCATCGATCATTACGAAAACCCACGCAACGTTGGCTCTTTTGACAACAGCGACGAATCTGTTGGAAGCGGCATGGTCGGTGCGCCAGCGTGTGGTGACGTGATGAAGTTGCAGATTAAAGTCAACAATGAAGGTATCATTGAAGACGCGCGCTTCAAGACCTACGGCTGCGGTTCTGCAATTGCGTCCAGCTCCCTGGTTACCGAATGGGTTAAGGGCAAGTCTCTGGACGAAGCACAGGCAATTAAGAACACGGATATTGCTGAAGAACTCGAACTGCCACCGGTGAAAATTCACTGTTCAATTCTGGCAGAAGACGCGATCAAAGCCGCCATTGCGGATTACAAAAGCAAACGTGAAGCAAAATAATTGAGGTTTGAGTATGTCGATTACCCTTAGCGACAGCGCTGCCGCGCGAGTAAGCTCTTTTCTGGCGAACCGTGGTAAAGGCTTTGGCCTGCGACTGGGCGTACGTACCTCCGGCTGTTCTGGTATGGCTTACGTACTGGAGTTTGTTGACGAACCGGCGTCTGACGACACCGTGTTTGAAGACAAGGGCGTGAAGGTGGTGGTCGATGGCAAAAGCCTGCAATTCCTCAACGGCACTCAGCTGGACTTCGTTAAAGAAGGCCTGAACGAAGGGTTTAAATTCACGAACCCGAACGTCAAAGACGAGTGTGGTTGCGGCGAAAGCTTCCACGTTTAACCGCGCGTCATCCGAAACCCCACCGTGGCGTACCCGCTGCGCGTGGGGTTTGTTCTAACAGGCTACCCCTGAGATTGTTATGGATTACTTCACTCTCTTCGGACTACCCGCTCAATACCCGATCGATCTCCAGGCGTTGACGATCCGTTTTCAGGATCTGCAGCGTCAGTACCATCCGGACAAATTCGCGAGCGGTACTCAGGCAGAGCAGCTGGCTGCGGTTTCCCACTCTGCCACCATCAACCAGGCCTGGCAGACGCTGCGCCACCCGCTGGCGCGCGCTGAATATCTGCTCTCGCTCCACGGTTTTGATCTGGCGAGCGAACAGCACACCGTGCGCGACACGGCGTTTCTGATGGAGCAGCTGGAGCTTCGCGAAGAGCTCGATGAGATTGAACAGGCCAAAGACGAAGCGCGTCTGGAAAGCTTTATCACGCGCGTGAAGGGCATGTTCGATACCCGCCATCAGCAGATGGTGAAGCAACTGAACAACGAGACCTGGGACGTGGCGGCAGACACTGTGCGCAAACTCCGTTTTCTCGATAAACTGCGAAGCAGTGCTGAACAACTCGAAGAAAAGCTGCTCGATTTTTAATTTCGGAAGCAATTATGGCCTTATTACAAATTAGTGAGCCTGGCTTAAGTGCCGCACCGCACCAGCGTCGTCTGGCGGTGGGTATCGATCTGGGCACCACCAATTCCCTCGTGGCGACCGTGCGCAGCGGCCAGGCGGAAACGCTGGCTGACGAGCAGGGCCGCCATCTGCTGCCTTCCGTGGTCCACTACCAGCAGCAGGGTCACGCGGTAGGCTATGACGCCCGCGCTAACGCCGCGCGCGATCCGGCGAATACCATCAGCTCCGTCAAGCGCATGATGGGCCGCTCGCTGGCCGATATTCAGACCCGCTACCCGCATCTGCCGTATCAGCTGCAGGCCAGTGAAAACGGCCTGCCGATGATCGCGACCGCGGCCGGTCTGCTGAACCCGATTCGCGTTTCCTCCGACATCCTCAAAGCGCTGGCGGCGCGCGCGACGGCGACGCTCGGCGGCGATCTGGACGGCGTAGTCATTACCGTTCCGGCCTATTTTGACGACGCACAGCGCCAGGGCACCAAAGACGCCGCGCGTCTGGCGGGCCTGCACGTGCTGCGTCTGCTGAACGAACCGACGGCGGCGGCGATTGCCTACGGCCTCGATTCCGGTCAGGAAGGGGTGATCGCGGTTTACGATCTCGGCGGCGGGACGTTTGATATCTCTATCCTGCGCCTGAGCCGCGGGGTGTTTGAAGTGCTGGCGACCGGCGGGGATTCCGCGCTGGGCGGTGATGACTTCGACCACCTGCTGGCGGACTACATCCGCGAGCAGGCGGGCATCAGCGATCGCAGCGATGCGCGCGTACAGCGTGAACTGCTGGATGCGGCCATCGACGCCAAAATCGCCCTGAGCGATGCGCAGACGGTTACCGTCAATGTTGCGGGCTGGCAGGGTGAGATCTCTCGCGACCAGTTTAGCGATCTGATTGCCCCGCTGGTGAAACGCACCCTGCTGGCCTGCCGTCGCGCATTGAAAGATGCCGGCGTTGAGGCGAACGAGGTGCTGGAAGTGGTCATGGTGGGCGGTTCGACCCGCGTGCCGCTGGTGCGCGAGCGCGTGGGCGAATTCTTTGGCCGCACGC
Organism: Enterobacter sp. Taxon_8; assembly: GCF_058354585.1. Lineage (NCBI taxonomy): Bacteria > Pseudomonadati > Pseudomonadota > Gammaproteobacteria > Enterobacterales > Enterobacteriaceae > Enterobacter > Enterobacter sp. Taxon_8. The sequence continues at coordinate 1,114,692 of NZ_CM177989.1, forward strand.
CGCTGACCTCCATCGACCCGGACAAAGTGGTTGCCGTAGGTGCCGCGATCCAGGCCGATATTCTGGTCGGCAACAAGCCGGACAGCGAAATGCTGCTGCTGGACGTCATCCCGCTGTCGCTGGGCTTAGAAACCATGGGCGGCCTGGTGGAGAAAGTGATCCCGCGTAACACCACCATTCCGGTGGCGCGCGCGCAGGAGTTCACCACCTTTAAAGACGGCCAGACCGCGATGTCCATCCACGTGATGCAGGGCGAACGCGAGCTGGTGCAGGACTGCCGTTCTCTGGCGCGCTTTGCGCTGCGCGGAATTCCAGCGCTGCCTGCGGGCGGGGCGCACATTCGCGTCACCTTCCAGGTGGACGCCGACGGCCTGCTGAGCGTCACGGCGATGGAAAAATCCACCGGCGTGGAATCGTCCATTCAGGTCAAGCCATCCTACGGCCTGACCGATGGCGAAATCGCCTCCATGATTCAGGACTCAATGAGCTACGCCGAGCAGGATGTGAAGGCGCGTATGCTGGCGGAACAAAAAGTGGAAGCCGCACGCGTGCTGGAGAGCCTGAACGGCGCGCTCGCTGCCGACGCCGCGCTGTTAAGCGCCGCTGAGCGCCAGGTGATTGACGACGCTGCCGCGCGCTTAAGGGCCGTGGCCGAAGGCAATGACGCTGACGCAATAGAAGAAGCCATTAAAAACGTTGATAAACAAACCCAGGACTTCGCTGCTCGCCGCATGGACAAATCTGTCCGCGTCGCGCTGAAAGGCCAGTCCGTGGACGAGGTTTAATATGCCAAAGATTGTTATTTTGCCTCATGCGGACCTCTGTCCGGATGGCGCTGTTCTGGAAGCGAAGACCGGTGAAACCATTCTCGATGTAGCCCTGCGTGCAGGTATCGAAGTGGAACACGCCTGTGAAAAATCCTGTGCCTGCACCACCTGCCACTGCATCGTGCGTGAAGGTTTCGACTCTCTCGCCGAGAGCACCGAAGATGAAGACGACATGCTGGATAAAGCATGGGGTCTGGAGCCAGACAGCCGCTTAAGCTGCCAGGCCGCGGTGACCGATGAAGATCTGGTCGTGGAATTCCCACGCTACACCATCAACCACGCACGCGAGCATTAATATGGGACTGAAGTGGACAGACAGCCGTGAAATCGGCGAAGCGCTCTACGACGCGAACCCGGATCTCGATCCGAAGACCGTACGATTCACCGATATGCATCAGTGGATCTGCGATTTAGAGGATTTCGACGACGATCCAAACGCATCCAATGAAAAAATTCTGGAGGCGATTCTGTTAGTCTGGTTAGATGAAGCAGAATAAATAACAAAACGGGCTGCCTTCAGGCGGCCCGTTTGCTAGTTGCTAATAAGGAAAAATAAAATGACCGAAGCGATGAAGATTACGCTCTCTACGCAGCCCGCCGACGCGCGCTGGGGCGAGAAAGCCAGCTACAGCATCAACAACGACGGTATTACCCTGCACCTGACGGGCAACGATGATTTGGGCCTGATCCAGCGCGCCGCGCGTAAAATTGACGGTCTGGGCATTAAGCATGTCTCGCTGGAAGGCGAAGGGTGGGACACCGACCGCAGCTGGGCATTCTGGGCGGGTTACAAAGGGCCGAAAGGCAGCCGCAAAATTGAGTGGGCGAACCTCGACGAAGCCGGTCAGAAAGAGCTGGAAAGCCGCCTGCAAATCATCGACTGGGTACGCGACACCATTAACGCTCCGGCGGAAGAGTTAGGCCCTGAGCAGCTGGCGCAGCGCGCGGTTGACCTGCTGTGCGGCGTGGCGGGCGACAAAATGTCCTACCGCATCACCAAGGGTGAAGACCTGCGCGAGCAGAACTACATGGGTATCCACACCGTGGGCCGCGGCTCCGAGCGTCCTCCGGTCCTGCTGGCGCTGGACTACAACCCAACCGGCGATAAAGCAGCGCCGGTCTTTGCCTGCCTGGTAGGTAAAGGCATCACCTTCGACACCGGCGGCTACAGCCTGAAGCAGAGCGCGTTCATGGACTCCATGAAGTCCGACATGGGCGGTGCGGCAACCATCACCGGCGCGCTGGCGTTTGCGATTACCCGCGGTCTGAAAAAGCGCGTGAAGCTGTATCTGTGCTGCGCGGACAACATGGTGAGCGGTAACGCCTTCAAGCTGGGCGACATTATTCGCTACCGCAACGGTAAAAACGTTGAGGTGATGAACACCGACGCCGAAGGCCGTCTGGTGCTGGCCGATGGCCTGATCGACGCGTCTGCCCAGAAGCCTGAGCTGATCATCGACATGGCGACCCTGACCGGCGCGGCGAAAACCGCCCTGGGCAACGATTACCACGCGCTGTTCAGCTTCGACGACGAGCTGGCCGCTCGCCTGCTGGCAAGCGCCGCTGCGGAAAACGAGCCGTTCTGGCGTCTGCCGCTGGCCGAGTTCCACCGCAGCCAGCTGCCGTCCAACTTTGCCGAGCTGAACAACACCGCGAGCGCAGCGTACCCGGCGGGTGCAAGCACGGCGGCAGGCTTCCTGTCCCACTTCGTTGAGAACTACCACGAAGGCTGGCTGCACATCGACTGCTCCGCGACGTACCGTAAAGCGGCGGTGGAGCAGTGGTCCGCGGGCGCGACCGGTCTGGGCGTGCGTACCGTGGCGAACCTGCTGACGGCTGAGTAATGCTCTTTGCCCTCACCCTAACCCTCTCCCCATGGGAGAGGGCAGGGGTGAGGGGGAAATTCGACATCTGGAATTGTTATGTCCGAAACCAAAAACGAATTAGAAACCCTGCTGGAGCAGGCGGCGACCGAGCCCGCCCACCGTCCGGCATTTTTCCGCACCCTGCTGGAATCCACCGTCTGGGTTCCTGGCACCGCCGCGGAAGGTGAGCAGGTCGTAGAAGACAGCGCGCTGGATCTGCTGCACTGGGAGAAAGACGACTGCACGTCGGTGATCCCGTTCTTCACCTCGCTGGAAGCGCTTCAGAAAGCGGTAGAAGATGAACAGGCGTTCGTGGTGATGCCGGTGCGTACTCTGTTTGAAATGACGCTCGGCCAGACGCTGTTCCTCAATGCGAAGCTGCCGACCGGGAAAGAGTTTACGCCGCGTGAAATCAGCCACCTGATTGGCGAAGAGGGCAACCCGCTCAGCACGCAGGAAGTGCTGGAAGGGGGCGAAACGCTGCTGCTCTCTGAGGTGGCCGAGCCACCCGCGCAGATGATTGATTCCCTGACGACGCTGTTCAAAACGCTCAAGCCCGTCCGGCGCGCGTTTCTCTGCTCCATTAAAGAACGTGCGGACGAACAGCCGGTGCTGTTGATCGGTATTGAAGCCGATGGCGATATCGACGAAATCATTCAGGCGGCGGGCAGCGTGGCAACCGACACGCTACCGGGCGACGAGCCGATTGATATCTGTCAGGTGAAAAACGGTGAGAAGGGCATCAGCCACTTTATTACCGAGCACATCACCCCGTTCTACGAGCGTCGCTGGGGCGGCTTCCTGCGCGATCTTAAAACTAACCGCATCATCTGATTACGGCGGGGTGAATATCACCCCGTTGCTTCCAGCAGCAGTAAATCCATCAGCAGCACCAGATTCGACTCAAACGACGTCACCCCCGCGGCTTCGGCGGCGAAGTGCACCGCTTCGTCATAGAGAGCAAAATGCACGTCCGCCATTCCCGCCAGCGTATTGGCTGAGGCGCGGGTAAACGCGACGATCGTCATACCGACGTTTTTGGCTATCCTCGCTTTATCCAGCACCTGTTCCGTTTCGCCGCTGCGCGAGACGGCAATAAACACCTGATAGCGGGCGGCGTTGCTGAGGAAAATATTCCGGCTGTCTCCCGGCCCGGAGATAAACGCCGTTTTGCCCAGTACCTGCAGCTTCTTGGTCAGGTACTCCGCAAACAGATAAGAAAACCCGGCCCCGTAGAGAAAGAAACTCTCTTTCTGGCGCAGCAGGTTAGCAAACTGCTGGCGTTTCTCCTGGGTAACCCACTGAAAGGTATGCTGATAGTTGGCTATAAACTGATTAAACAGCACCGGGAGTTCAAGACGCGACTGCGCCTGAGCGGCAATATGCGGCGTGTCGGAGAGCAGCTGCTTGCAGTGCCAGATAAACTCGCTAAAGCCGCTGAACCCCAGCTTCTGGCACAGCCGCATAATAGTGGCGGTAGAAACGAACGTCGCCTGCGCCAGCTCGCGAACCGTGATGTTGCCCACCAGCAGCGGATGCTCCGTGAGGTGGGCGAGGACGCGATACTCCGCGCGGGTCAGCGACGCCCCGCGCGTTAACAGCGTGGCCAGGCGGTTATCCATTATTTCGCGGGTTCGACAGGCAGATCGTCTCGCGCACCCCATTCGCTCCAGGCGCCGTCGTAGAGCGTGACGTCGCTTACGCCGAGCGTGGCGAGCGCCAGAATCACTACGCAGGCCGTCACGCCGGAACCGCAGCTGGCAATAATCGGACGATGTAAATCAACCCCTGCCAGGTCAAAAATAGCGCGCAGCTCGTCGGTGGTTTTCAGCTCGCCCTCAAACACCAGATCGCCCCACGGCACGTTCAGCGCGCCCGGAATATGTCCGCGCTTCAGCCCCGGACGTGGTTCATCCGCTTGGGCATTGAAGCGCGGAGCAGGGCGGGCATCGACGATTTGCGCCGTTTTTTCATGGCTCACGACCAGCACGTCGGTCAGGCGTTTTACCACGTGGGCGTCAAAGGTCGCGTCGAATTCGCCTTCCGGCAGCGTTACGTCACCCTGCTGAAGGGGCAGCTCGTCGCGCTTCCAGCCCGCCAGCCCGCCCGCCAGAATCGAGACTTTTTCCACGCCGAAGTTTTTCAGCATCCACCACGCGCGCGGTGCGGAGAAGAGGTTACCTTCATCATACACAACGAGGTGCTTATCTTTGCTGATGCCCAGCTCGCGCATCGCCACGGAAAACGCTTCCGGGCGCGGCAGCATGTGCGGCAGGGGAGAGTTGCGATCGGAGAGGGCTTCAATATCAAAAAATACCGCACCCGGCAGATGCCCAGCACGGTATTCACCGGGCACGTCACGATGCTCTTGCCCCGGAGGGGCCATACGCGCGTCGATAATCTGAACTTCCGGATCGTCGCCGTGCTCAATCAGCCAGTCGGCAGCGACAAAATATGAGGTGGACATGGGTTGCCTCCATTCTTTTCCGTAAAAAAGGATTGTCGGTGTTTTTTCTGACACCGACAAGCAAACCACGTTCAACTCGCGAGCAAGCCCCTATTTTTTCACCGGTTCGCCGTCCTGCCAGGCTTTTTGCAGCGCAGGCCAGTAGTCGCGGTTGGCCTCGATCATCTCGTCAAGAATCGCTTTCGCATGTTCCATGGTCGGCACGGTGCGGTTGAGGGTGAACGCCTGCAGGGCTTTCTCATAGCTGCCCTCGATGGTCGCCTCCACCAGAAGCTGTTCCGAGGCGAGCTGCTGTTGCAGCAGGGTCTGATGGAACAGCGGCACCTGACCGAAGCGAATCGGTTCCGGGCCTTCGGCGGTGATATAAGCGGGCACTTCCACCACGGCATCGTACGGCAGGTTGGCGATCGCCCCGCGGTTTTCCACCATTACCAGATGTCGGCTGCGCAGGTTAAAGGCCAGCGAGCAGGCGACATCAACAATAAACTCGCCGTGGACGCCCACGTGGAAGGCATCCGGTAGGATCCCGGTTCGCTTATATTCTTCGGCAGCGGCGAACAGCTTTTTCTCACGCCCGTCCATCACTTCATTGGCGCGGGTATAGTCCGGGTTCTGATGCTCCACAATCTGGTTCGGCATCAGGTAGTACTGCAGATACGGGTTCGGCAGATACTCCGGGAAGTTGTCCATGATCGGCTTGATATTGCGCCAGGTCTTCACCCATGAAGGATCGGAATGCTGCGGATCGGTTTTAGCCGCGTCTTCCGTCAGCAGGCCAAACTTTGCGATATGCTTACGCAGCTCGGGCAGCTTATCTTCGCCGTCCACCAGCACGCGGGTAAACCAGCCGAAGTGGTTCAGGCCGAAGTAGTCGACCTCCAGCTTGTGGCGATCGACACCCAGAATTGCCCCCATATTGCGCATCGCGGCCACCGGCATATCGCAGATATTCAGCACCCTCGCGTTCGGGCGCAGACGCCGCACGCCCTCCGCGACGATCGCCGCCGGGTTGGAATAGTTCACGATCCAGGCTTTTTCATGCGCGTAGCGATCGACCAGATCGATAAGCTCCACCATCGGCAGGATCGTGCGCAGGCCGTAGGCAAGCCCGCCGGGTCCGCACGTTTCCTGGCCCACCACGCCGTGACGCAGCGGGATCTTCTCATCCTGCTCGCGCATTTTATACTGGCCGACGCGCATCTGGGCGAAGACGAAATGCGCGCCGCTGAAGGCCACTTCCGGATCGCTGGTGACGGTAAATTTGATGCTCTGACTGTGGTCGCGAATCACCTTCTCGACGACGGGCGCAATGGTGTTTTGACGCGCCTCGTCGATGTCATAAAGGCGGATTTCGGCCAGAGGGAAATCCTGCAGGCGCACCATCAGGCTTTTCACAATACCCGGCGTGTAGGTGCTGCCGCCGCCGGCAATCGACAGAATGAATGGGGGTGTAAACATCTTTAGCTCCTTTCAGAGAAACGTCTCAACGGCTTCTCGCATTTTTTTGACGTGCAGCCCGTAGACCACCTGAACGTTGTTACCTTGTTTGATAATCCCTTTCGCGCCGGTCGCCTTCAGCCGCGGCTCGTCGATAATGGCGACGTCCTTCACCGTGACGCGTAAGCGGGTGTAGCAGTTATCCACGACCTGAATATTTTCCCGGCCTCCGAGACCTACCACGATGGATTCGCCCAGCCCGTCGTTATTCCCCTTCGCCTGGTATTCCTGCTTGCTGTAAAGGCGCGTTTCCTTGTCGTCATCCTCACGGCCCGGCGTTTTCATGTTGAAGTGCAGGATCAGGAAGCGGAACACCACGAAGTAGAGGACAAACACGATCAGCCCCACCACGATGTACATCGGCCAGTTGGACTTCTCCGTGCCGAGCGGCAGGTTGTAAAGGATGAAGTCGATAATCCCGTTGGCGCCGATGGCGTGAACGCCCAGCAGCGAGAACAGCATCATGCTGATGCCGGTCAGCACCGCGTGCACCACGAACAGCAGCGGGGCGACGAAGAGGAATGAAAACTCAATCGGCTCGGTCACGCCGACCAGCAGCGAGGTCAGCGCCGCGGGGATAAGAATGGCTTTCGCAATGACTTTACGCTCCGGCTTTGCGGTCATATACATCGCCAGCGCGGCGGCAGGCAGGCCGAACATTTTGCTGATGCCGCGCGCGTCCCACACCACCGTGCTGCTGAGCTGCTTCACGTTCGGGCAAGCCATCTCGGCGAAGTAGATATTGCGCGCGCCCTGATAGGTTGCGCCGCACACCTCCTGCGTACCGCCCAGCTCGGTATAGAGAAACGGCGTATAAACCAGATGGTGCAGGCCAGTGGGAACCAGAATACGTTCCAGGAAGCCGTAGATGGCCACGCCAAACGGTCCGGAACCTTTGATGGCCAGCGCCAGGGCGCTAATGCCGTGCTGGGCAAAGGGCCACAGTTCACTCATCACCACGCCGAGCAGCATGGAGACCGGAAGCATTACAATGGCGACAAAACAGTGGCCGGAGTAAATCGCCATCGCGCCGTTAAACTGTACGCCGGAGTATTTATTGTACAGATATCCGGAGAGCGCTCCGGTCAGGATCCCGGCAAAGACCCCCATCTCCAGCACCTGCACGCCCAGCACCATGGTCTGTCCGGCCGCTTTCATCTGGGCAACTGGCGCCAGCGCGCCCTGCAGCTGCAGCGTGACGTTCATGGCGTTGATGAACACGATAAAGGTGACCAGGCCAATCAGTGCGGCATAGCCTTTATCACGCGTCGCCAGACCAATCGGAATACCGACGGCAAACACCAGCGCCAGGTTAACCAGCACCGACACGGCAGATTTCGCGATAAGCTGACCAGTATGCTGAATCAGAGGATGTCCGAGAAACGGCAGGTACTCCGCGAGATTACCGTTACCCAGCACGTTACCAAAGGCGATAAACAGACCGACGATCGGTAAGATAAGTACCGGTCCGTACAATGATTTTCCGAAATTTTGTAGGGCGTTCACGGCTCGTTTCATGGCTTTCTCTCTTATTGAACCGCGCACTCGGGGTGCGTCATGGTCATAAAACTAGCAGTCTTCAGGCACGTCTATCCAGCTATCTTATTGTTTTAAAAACAAATGACCTGGAAAGTAACATGTGACGTTATGTCTTGTGATCGTGGTTCCATCACGGCGTAGCGGCGTGATGCCATTCTGCGAGGCGCTTTCCAGACTCTAAAATTGGACTTTTTGAATTAATGAAACTTGCGGATAATACTTATCCGGACGACGACCAACAGGCCCCCTGGGCCAGGGACAAAGGATGAAACCGTTTCGCTTAGCCGCGCTCTCTCTTGCGCTGCTTACCACGTTTACGCTTGTCGGCTGTGATAACAGCGACGATAAATCTCAGGCTGCGGCTCCCGCGGCATCCACCGCATCCACACCAAAAGCCGCGGAAAAGCCCAATGCTGAAACGCTGGCTAAACTGGCCGCCCAGAGTCAGGGAAAAGCGCTGACCTTGCTGGATGCCTCTGAAGTCCAGCTAGACGGTGCTGCCACGCTGGTGCTGACCTTTTCTGTTCCGCTGAATCCTGAACAGGATTTCGCGAAAACAGTGCATGTCGTGGATAAGAAAAGCGGCAAGGTTGACGGGGCGTGGGAACTTGCGCCTAACCTGAAAGAGCTTCGCCTGCGCCATCTGGAGCCTAACCGCAACCTGGTCGTCACCGTTGAACCTGGCCTGCAGGCGCTGAACAAAGCGACGTTTGGTACTGATTATGAGAAAGCCCTGACCACCCGGGACGTTGAACCCACCGTCGGTTTTGCCAGCCGCGGCTCGCTGCTGCCGGGTAAAGTGGTGGAAGGTCTGCCGGTTATGGCGCTCAACGTCAACAATGTCGATGTCAACTTTTACCGCGTGAAGCCTGAATCGTTGGCCTCCCTTGTTAGTCAGTGGGAGTACCGTAACTCGCTGACCAACTGGGAATCCGACAACCTGCTGAAGATGGCGGAACTGGTTTACACCGGTCGATTCGATCTTAATCCGGCGCGCAACACGCGCGAAAAATTGCTATTGCCTCTGAAGGATATTAAACCGCTCCAGCAGTCTGGCGTTTATATCGCGGTCATGAACCAGGCCGGGCACTACAACTACAGCAACGCCGCGACGCTCTTTACCTTAAGCGATATTGGACTGTCCGCTCACCGTTATCATAACCGCCTGGACATCTTCACCCAGAGCCTGGAAAACGGGGCGGCGCAGTCCGGGGTTACCGTTACCCTGCTTAATGACAAAGGGCAGACCCTTGCCGAAGCAAACAGCGATGCCGACGGCCATGCGAAGCTTGAAACCGACAAAGAGGCCGCGCTGATCCTGGCCAGCAAAGACGGCCAGACCACGCTGCTTGACCTCAAGCTACCGGCGCTCGATCTGGCGGAGTTCGATATTGCCGGTAGCCCCGGCTACAGCAAGCAGTTCTTTATGTTTGGCCCGCGCGATCTCTACCGCCCGGGTGAAACGGTGATCCTCAACGGCCTGCTGCGCGATAGTGACGGTAAGCCACTTCCGGATCAGCCCGTGAAGCTTGACGTGCTGCGTCCGGATGGACAGGTCGCGCGTACCATTGTCGTCAAGCCAGAGAACGGGCTCTATCGCTTTAACTATACGCTGGACAGCGGAGCGCAGACCGGCATGTGGCATATACGCGCCAACACGGGCGATAACCTGCAGCGTCTGTGGGACTTCCATGTCGAAGACTTCATGCCAGAGCGCATGGCGCTCAACCTGAGCGGACAAAAAACGCCTCTATCACCGCAGGATAACGTCGACTTTAACGTGGTGGGCTATTACCTGTATGGCGCACCGGCCAACGGTAATTCTCTGCAGGGCCAGCTTTTCCTGCGTCCGCTGCGTGACGCGGTGTCTGCGCTGCCGGGCTTCCAGTTTGGCGATATCGCCGAAGAGAACCTGAGCCGCAGCCTGGATGAAGTGCAGCTTACGCTCGATGAGCAGGGGCGTGGGCAGGTTTCTACCGAAAGCCAGTGGAAAGAGGTGCATTCTCCGCTGCAGCTGATATTGCAGGCCAGCCTGCTGGAGTCCGGCGGCCGTCCGGTAACGCGTCGTGCTGAGCAGGCTATCTGGCCGGCGGCTGAGTTGCCGGGGATTCGTCCTCAGTTCGCCAGTAAAGCCGTTTATGACTACCGCACCGATACCACCGTCAACCAACCGATTGTTGACGAGAACGGCAACGCCAGCTTCGACATCGTGTATGCCGATGCCAGCGGAGCGAAAAAAGCGGTTTCCGGGTTACAGGTTCGTCTGATTCGCGAGCGTCGGGACTACTTCTGGAACTGGTCTGAGAGCGAAGGCTGGCAGTCTCAGTTCGATCAGAAAGACCTGGTCGAGGGCGAGCAGGAGCTAACTCTCAAGGCCGATGAGACGGGTAAAGTCACCTTCCCGGTGGAGTGGGGCTCTTATCGTCTGGAGGTGAAAGCGCCTGATGAGATGGTCAGCAGCGTGCGCTTCTGGGCGGGGTACAGCTGGCAGGATAACAGTGACGGCACCGGAGCTGCACGCCCTGATCGCGTGACGCTGAAGCTGGATAAGCCAGCCTATCAGCCAGGCGATACCATCAACCTGCACATTGCAGCGCCGGCCGCAGGCAAGGGCTATGCGATGATCGAATCCAGCGAAGGGCCGCTGTGGTGGAAGGAGATCGACGTACCGGCAAACGGGCTTGATCTCGCTATCCCGGTCGACAAAGCCTGGAAACGTCACGATCTTTATCTGAGTACGCTGGTGGTGCGTCCTGGGGATAAATCAAAATCCGCTACGCCGAAACGCGCGGTCGGCCTGCTGCATCTGCCGATGGGCGACGAAAACCGTCGCCTGAATATTGCGCTCGATAACCCACAGAAAATGCGTCCAAACCAGACGCTCTCGGTGAAGGTGAAAGCCAGCGTGAAAGAGGGGGCCGTGCCGCAGAAGGTGAACGTCCTGGTATCGGCGGTGGACAGCGGCGTGCTGAACATTACCGATTACGTGACGCCTGATCCCTGGCAGGCTTTCTTTGGTCAGAAGCGCTACGGCGCGGATATCTACGACATTTATGGCCAGGTCATTGAAGGGCAGGGCCGCCTGGCCGCGCTGCGCTTCGGTGGCGATGGGGATGAACTGAAGCGCGGCGGCAAACCGCCGGTGAACCACGTCACCATCATTGCCCAGCAGGCACAGCCGGTCACGCTGGATGCCAACGGGGAAGGCACGATTACGCTGCCGATTGGAGACTTCAACGGTGAGCTGCGTCTGATGGCGCAGGCCTGGACGGAGGACGATTTCGGTAGCAGTGAAAGCAAGATTATTGTGGCCGCGCCGGTTATTACCGAGCTTAATACCCCACGCTTCCTGGCAAGTGGGGACACCTCACGCCTGACGCTGGATCTAACCAACCTGACCGACCAGCCGCAAACGCTGAACGTTGCCCTGACCGCAACAGGCAAATTATCGCTGGAAGGCGGGCAGCCGCAGCCGGTGCAACTGCCTCCGGGGGCACGAACCACCCTCTTTATTCCGGTGCGTGCGCTGGAAGGCTATGGTGACGGTGAGGTGACAGCACAGGTTACCGGCCTGCAGCTTCCGGGCGAGACCTTTGCGCCACAGCAGAAGAGCTGGAAAATCGGCGTGCGTCCGGCGTTCCCGGCGCAGACGGTCAATACCGGTGCCATGCTGAACCCTGGCGAATCCTGGACCGCACCGGCGCAGCACAGTAACGGTTTCTCTCCTGCCACCCTGCAGGGGCAACTGCTGCTGAGCGGAAAACCACCGCTCAACCTGGCGCGCTACATTCGTGAGCTGCAGGCCTATCCGTATGGCTGCCTGGAGCAGACCGCCAGCGGCCTGTTCCCGTCGCTCTACACCAACGCGGCGCAGCTTACTGCACTTGGCATCAAGGGCGACACCGATGACAAGCGCCGTGCCGCCATTGATATCGGTATTTCCCGTCTGCTGCAGATGCAGCGTGAAGACGGCGGGTTCGCGCTGTGGGATAAAAACGGTCCGGAAGAGTACTGGCTGACGGCCTACGTGACCGACTTCCTGGTGCGCGCGGGCGAGCAGGGTTACAGCGTACCTGCCGATGCGGTGAATAACGCCAATAGCCGCCTGCTGCGCTACCTGCAGGATCCGGGCATGATGTCCATTCGCTACAGCGACGATACTCAGGCCAGTAAATTTGCCGTGCAGGCCTATGCCGCTCTGGTGCTGGCACGTCAGCAAAAAGCACCGCTGGGCGCGCTGCGTGAAATCTGGGAACGTCACGCTCAGGCGGCGTCCGGGCTACCGCTGATGCAGCTGGGCATGGCGCTCAAGCTGATGGGCGATGCGCCGCGCAGCCAGCAGGCGCTGGATCTGGCGCTCAAAACACCGCGTAACGACAGCAAAACCTGGATGGCCGATTACGGCAGCCAGCTTCGCGATAACGCGCTGATGCTCTCCCTGCTGGAGGAGTACAAGCTGCTGCCGGATGCGCAGAATACGCTGCTGAATGCTCTGTCTGAACAGGCCTTCAGCCAGCGCTGGCTGTCAACGCAGGAGAGCAACGCGCTGTTCCTGGCCGGACGTTCGCTGCAAACCTTGTCCGGTACATGGCAGGCGAAAACCTCTCTGTCTGAGACCGCATCAGGCGGCGATAAGTCACTGGTACAAAACGTGAGCGGCGACCAGCTTGGCGCGCTGCAGGTGACCAATACCGGCACGACTCCGCTGTGGGTGCGTCTGGACAGCACCGGATATCCGGAATACGCCCCTCAGCCGAGCGCGAACGTGCTGCAGGTTGAACGTCATGTCCTGGCAACCGACGGCAGTACTAAATCACTCTCTTCCCTGAAGAGCGGTGAGCTTGTGCTGGTGTGGCTGGAAGTTAAAGCCAGCCAGAACGTGCCGGATGCGCTGGTGGTGGATCTCCTCCCTGCGGGTCTGGAGCTGGAAAACCAGAACCTGGCAAGCAGCAGCGCCAGCCTGCAGGACAGCGGTAGCGAAGTACAGAACCTGCTCAGCCAGATGCAGCAGGCGGACATTCAGCATATGGAATTCCGCGACGACCGCTTTGTGGCCGCCGTGCCGGTAAATGAAGGTCAGCCAGTCACGCTGGTCTATCTGGCGCGCGCCGTGACGCCGGGAACCTACCAGGTGCCGGTTCCGATGGTCGAGTCCATGTATGTGCCGCAGTGGCGGGCAACGGGGGCGGCCAGTGGCCCGCTGATTGTTGTTCCGTAATATGCGAATGGCACGTTTGACACGCTCCCGCTGGCTCTGGCTGGCGGGAGCGCTTCTCGTTTTATGGGGGCTAATTGTCGCCGCCGACCGCCTGTGGCCGTTGCCTCTGAAAGAGGTTAACCCTGCCCGGGTGGTGGTGGATGAGAAGGGCACGCCGCTCTGGCGTTTTGCCGATAGCGATGGGATCTGGCGCTATCCGGTGACGATCGAAGAGGTATCTCCCCGTTATCTTGAGGCGCTGATCCAGTATGAAGATCGCTGGTTCTGGGATCACCCCGGCGTAAACCCGCTTTCTGTTCTACGCGCTGCCTGGCAGGATCTCACTTCCGGAAGAGTGGTTTCTGGCGGCAGCACGCTCACCATGCAGGTCGCGCGACTGCTGGACCCGCATCCGCGCACCGTTGGCGGCAAAATTCGCCAGCTCTGGCGGGCGATGCAGCTGGAGTGGCATCTTTCCAAGCGTGAGATCCTCACGCTCTATCTCAACCGCGCCCCGTTTGGCGGTACGCTGCAGGGTGTGGGGGCTGCAAGCTGGACGTATCTGGGCAAGCCGCCGTCGCAGCTCAGCTATTCCGACGCGGCGCTGCTGGCGGTGCTGCCGCAGGCACCGAGTCGTTTACGCCCGGACCGCTGGCCTGAACGGGCCGAAGCGGCGCGCAACAAAGTGCTCGACCGCATGGCGACGCAGGGCGTCTGGTCCGCAAAGCAGGTTAAAGAATCCCGTGAAGAATCAGTATGGCTGGCGCCCCGGCAGATGCCGCAGCTGGCACCGCTCTTTGCGCGCATGATGCTCGGCAAAAGTCGCGACACGAAAATAGTCACCACGCTGGATGCCGGACTGCAGCGGCAGCTGGAAGAGCTGGCGATGAACTGGAAATCCCGCCTGCCGGCGCGCAGCTCGCTGGCGATGATCGTGGTCGATCATACCGATATGAAAGTGCGCGGTTGGGTGGGGTCGGTGGATATCAACGATGACACGCGTTTCAGCCACGTAGATATGGTCAATGCGATCCGATCGCCGGGATCGGTGTTAAAACCCTTTATCTACGGCATGGCGCTTGATGATGGCCTGATCCATCCCGCCTCGCTGCTTCAGGACGTTCCCAGAAAAACCGGTGATTATCGTCCCGGGAATTTTGACAGCGGCTTTCATGGACCGGTCAGCATGAGTGAAGCGCTGGTGCGCTCCCTCAACCTGCCTGCCGTTCAGGTGCTGGAAGCCTACGGACCAAAACGATTTGCCGGGATGCTGAGCAATGCAGGCTTGCCGCTGATCCTGCCCGCGGGGGCGCAGCCAAATCTGTCTCTGATCCTCGGCGGGGCAGGCGCGCGGCTGGCAGATATCGCCGCTGCCTACAGCGCCTTTGCCCGACACGGTAGAGCGGGAAGGCTGCGCCTGCAGCCGGGCGATCCGCTGACTGAACGTCCGCTGTTATCACCGGGCTCGGCGTGGATTATTCGCCGTATTCTGGCCAGTGAAGCGCAGCCGCTGCCGGATAATGCGCTACCGCAGGTTGCGCCGCTGGCGTGGAAAACCGGCACCAGCTACGGCTACCGTGATGCCTGGGCCATCGGTCTGAATGCCCGTTACGTGATAGGCATCTGGACCGGGCGACCGGACGGCACGCCCGTGGCGGGACAGTTTGGGTTTGCCAGTGCGGTGCCGCTATTAAACCAGGTCAATAACCTGCTTCAGTCGCGCTCAACGGTAGACGAAGCCCGCCTGCCGCGCGATCCGCGTCCGGCAAGCGTCGGGCGGGGCGTGATCTGCTGGCCGGGCGGCCAGTCGCTGCCTGAAGGCAGTGAAAACTGTCGACGTCGCCTGTCGACCTGGCTGCTGGATGGGAGTGAACCGCCCACGCTGCTCTTGCCCGAACAGGAAGGCATACGCGGGATCCGTTTCCCGGTCTGGCTGGATAAATCAGGTAAACGCGTGGCGGCAGATTGCCCGGATGCTACAGAGAAGATCCTGGATGTCTGGCCGCTGCCGCTGGAGCCGTGGCTGCCCGCAACCGAGCGTCGTGCGGTACGGGTCCCTCCTTCATCAACAACCTGTCCTCCGCTGTCGCAGGACGCACCTGCGCCACTCATTCTGACCGGCGTGCGTGAAGGGGCCGTCATCAAACGTCTGCCAGGGGAACCCCGCGTTTCGCTGCCGCTTCAGGCGACCGGCAATAGCGGTGAGCGCTGGTGGTTTTTGAACGGTGAACCGCTGAATGTGAAGGGGAGAGTTTACACATTACAGCTTGATAAACCGGGTGATTATCAGTTACTCGTTATGGATGAGACCGGGCAGGTCGCGACGGTGAATTTTACGCTGCAGTGACCTGAAAAAAGCTTTCTGATGTGAGCTGTTGCTAAAACTCGTCTTATTTTAAAAAAATGTTACCTGAATCCATAGGCAATGGCGCCATTGCTCATTATAATCCGCGCCACACCATACTCAGGTATGCAAAACAACAGAACATTGACAGAGGTTATCATGGCTATTGAACGTACTTTTTCCATCATCAAACCAAACGCGGTGGCAAAAAACGTTATTGGCAGCATCTTCGCTCGCTTTGAATCTGCAGGGTTCAAAATTGTTGGCACCAAAATGCTGCACCTGACCGTTGAGCAGGCTCGCGGCTTCTACGCTGAGCACGAAGGTCGCCCATTCTTTGACGGCCTGGTTGAGTTCATGACCTCCGGTCCAATCGTGGTCTCCGTGCTGGAAGGCGAAAACGCAGTGCAGCGTCACCGCGATCTGCTGGGCGCAACCAACCCGGACAACGCGCTGGCTGGTACTCTGCGCGCTGATTATGCAGACAGCTTCACCGAGAACGGCACCCACGGTTCTGACTCTGTTGAATCTGCTGCACGCGAAATCGCTTTCTTCTTCGCTGAAGGCGAAGTGTGTCCACGTACCCGTTAATTTAACGGTTTCGTTTACACATTATTTTCGTAAATGCCGCGTCCAGACGTGGCATCCCTGCGCCAGACTTTGTACAATGCAACGCCCCGGACGAGCAGACCGCTTTCCGGGGCGTTTCTATTCAACCCTCCATGGGCCATAACGTGTAACAACGAGGCCGGTAAATATTATGTCTGAATTAGTGAATACCTCCGAAGTCGCCATTCCTGCGGTTCCCAATAAAAATGGAAAAATCAACCTGCTGGATCTGAACCGTCAGCAGATGCGCGAGTTCTTTAAAGAGATGGGCGAAAAGCCGTTTCGTGCCGATCAGGTCATGAAGTGGATGTACCATTACTGCAGCGACAATTTTGATGACATGACTGACATCAACAAGGTCCTGCGCAACAAGCTCAAAGAAGTGGCTGAAATCCGCGCACCAGAAGTGGTGGAAGAGCAGCGCTCCGCTGATGGCACCATCAAATGGGCGATTGCGGTCGGCGATCAGCGCGTTGAAACCGTCTACATTCCGGAAGAAGACCGCGCTACGCTGTGCGTCTCCTCCCAGGTTGGCTGCGCGCTGGAGTGCAAATTCTGCTCAACCGCGCAGCAAGGCTTTAACCGTAACCTGCGCGTTTCAGAAATTATCGGCCAGGTCTGGCGTGCCGCGAAAATCGTGGGCGCGGCAAAAGTAACCGGCACGCGCCCTATCACCAACGTGGTGATGATGGGGATGGGTGAGCCGCTGCTGAACCTGACCAACGTCGTTCCGGCGATGGAAATCATGCTGGATGACTTCGGTTTTGGTCTGTCCAAGCGTCGCGTCACGCTGTCTACTTCTGGCGTTGTGCCGGCGCTGGACAAGCTTGGCGACATGATTGACGTCGCGCTGGCGATCTCCCTGCACGCGCCAAACGATGAAATTCGTGACGAAATTGTGCCGATCAACAAAAAGTACAATATCGAAACATTCCTCGCTGCGGTGCGTCGCTACCTGGAGAAATCCAACGCCAACCAGGGCCGCGTCACTATCGAGTACGTGATGCTTGACCACGTCAACGACGGTACTGAACATGCGCATCAGCTGGCTGAATTGCTGAAAGATACGCCATGCAAAATCAACCTGATTCCATGGAACCCGTTCCCGGGCGCGCCGTATGGCCGTAGCTCGAACAGCCGTATCGACCGTTTCTCCAAGGTGCTGATGGAATATGGTTTCACCACCATCGTGCGTAAAACCCGTGGTGATGACATTGATGCCGCATGCGGACAGCTGGCGGGCGATGTTATTGACCGTACCAAACGTACCCTGCGTAAACGCATGCAGGGCGAGACGATCGCGGTTAAAGCTGTTTGATTATTATGCACTCACGGCGCATTATCTGCGCCGTGAAGCATAGTCTTATGAATAATCAGTCAGATTCGTGATGACTGATCAATAATTACGGTGCGTTTCATCCGACTTTCGGGCAGTATGTAACGACGTAACAACAGTTTAGCCGTACGGGCAGGGCTGTACTGTCATCTCCGGGCTGACAGTCTTATACTCTCTGTTCAAGGTTAACTGACCAGAAGTTTCGCGGTGCGGGTGGCATTGTGACTCACCGGCGCCTGAACCCTTATTTTTCACGTACCAGTAGTTGTAGCGAATGAATACTGAAGCCACTCACGACCAACATGAAGCACTCTCCACTGGCGTTCGTCTTCGCAACGCCCGTGAACAACTCGGACTCAGCCAGCAAGCCGTTGCGGAACGCTTGTGCCTGAAGGTTTCCACGGTTCGCGATATTGAAGAAGATAAGGCGCCTGCCGATCTGGCTTCAACGTTCTTGCGCGGTTATATCCGCTCTTACGCAAAACTGGTGCATATCCCCGAAAACGAATTACTGCCAATGATGGAGAAGCAGGCGCCGGTCCGTGCAGCAAAAGTTGCGCCGATGCAGACTTTCTCTCTGGGGAAACGTCGTAAAAAACGTGACGGCTGGCTGATGAGCTTTACATGGCTTGTGCTGTTTGTGGTGATCGGTCTGACCGGTGCATGGTGGTGGCAAAACCACAAGGCGCAGCAGGAAGAGATCACCACCATGGCCGATCAATCATCCGCCGAACTCAACCAGGCCGGAAATGATAACGCCCAGAGCGTGCCGCTGAATACCGACGGTGCGGCGTCTTCCAGCGAACCACAGACCGCAGCGCCAGACGCGTCTGCAACCGGTGCGGCACAGGCTCCTGCAGCAACGGCTGACACCGCTGCGCCGCAGGCTCAGGATCAAAACGCGGTTGTTGCCCCTTCTCAGGCAAATGTTGATACGGCGGCGAACGCGCCTGCGGCTACTCAGCCTGCAGACAATACCGCAGCGTCTTTGCCAACCAGCCCGGCGGGTACGGCGACAGCAGCCGATCCTAACGCACTGGTGATGAACTTCAGCGCCGACTGCTGGCTGGAAGTTACTGACGCGACAGGTAAAAAACTGTTCAGCGGCCTGCAGCGTAAAGATGGCACGTTAAATCTAATCGGCCAGGCTCCTTATAAACTTAAAATCGGCGCTCCGGCAGCGGTACAGATCCAGTATCAAGGAAAACCTGTCGACCTGAGCCGCTTTATCAGAACTAACCAGGTTGCACGTCTTACCGTTAATGCCGAACAATCAGCAGCACAGTAACAGACGGGCAACGCGGGAGATTTTTCATGCATAACCAGGCTCCGATTCAACGTAGAAAATCGAAACGGATTTACGTTGGGAATGTGCCAATCGGCGATGGGGCACCTATCGCCGTTCAGTCAATGACCAACACGCGCACCACCGATGTGGAAGCGACGGTCAACCAAATCAAAGCATTAGAACGTGTAGGCGCGGACATTGTTCGCGTCTCCGTCCCGACCATGGATGCCGCTGAGGCGTTCAAACTGATCAAACAGCAGGTCAGCGTTCCGCTGGTGGCGGATATTCACTTCGACTACCGCATCGCACTGAAAGTGGCCGAATACGGCGTCGATTGCCTGCGTATTAACCCGGGCAACATCGGTAACGAAGAGCGTATCCGCATGGTCGTGGACTGCGCCCGCGATAAAAATATCCCTATCCGTATTGGCGTTAACGCCGGTTCCCTGGAAAAAGACCTGCAGGAAAAATACGGCGAGCCTACGCCACAGGCGCTGCTCGAATCCGCTATGCGTCACGTCGATCATCTCGATCGTCTCAACTTCGATCGGTTCAAAGTCAGCGTAAAAGCGTCCGACGTGTTCCTGGCGGTGGAGTCTTATCGCCTGCTGGCAAAGCAGATCGACCAGCCTCTGCACCTCGGGATCACCGAAGCGGGCGGTCTGCGCAGCGGCTCGGTAAAATCCGCGATCGGTCTTGGGCTACTGCTCTCAGAAGGGATTGGTGACACCCTGCGAGTCTCGCTGGCGGCCGATCCGGTCGAAGAGATCAAGGTCGGTTTCGATATCCTGAAGTCGCTGCGTATTCGCGCGCGTGGGATCAACTTCATTGCCTGCCCAACCTGTTCACGTCAGGAGTTTGATGTGATCGGGACGGTGAATGCCCTGGAGCAACGTCTGGAAGACATTATCACCCCGATGGACGTCTCCATCATCGGCTGTGTGGTAAACGGCCCGGGTGAAGCGCTGGTGTCAACCCTGGGCGTGACCGGCGGTAACAAGAAAAGTGGTCTCTATGAAGATGGCGTTCGTAAAGATCGTCTGGATAATAGCGACATGATCGACCAGCTTGAAGCCCGCATCCGCGCCAAAGCCGCCATGATGGACGAGACACAGCGTATCAGCATCCAGCAGGTTGAAAAATAACGTGATGGGAAGCGTGCCGCTTCCCATGTATGATTGAACCCATTCTTTGGGTTTTTTTTGTATATAGAAAGAGAATAAACGTGGCAAAAAACATTCAAGCCATCCGCGGCATGAACGATTATCTGCCTGGCGAAACCGCCATCTGGCAGCGCATTGAAGGCACGCTGAAGCAGGTGCTCGGCAGCTACGGTTACAGCGAAATCCGTTTGCCGATTGTAGAGCAGACCCCGTTATTCAAACGCGCGATCGGTGAAGTCACCGACGTGGTTGAAAAAGAGATGTACACCTTTGAGGACCGCAACGGCGACAGCCTGACCCTGCGTCCGGAAGGTACGGCGGGCTGCGTACGCGCCGGCATCGAACATGGTCTTCTGTACAATCAGGAGCAGCGCCTGTGGTATATCGGCCCGATGTTCCGCCACGAACGTCCTCAGAAAGGTCGTTATCGCCAGTTCAATCAGCTGGGTGTGGAAGTCTTTGGTCTGCAGGGCCCGGACATCGACGCCGAACTGATTATGCTGACCGCCCGCTGGTGGCGCGCCCTCGGTATCGCCGATCACGTTTCCCTTGAGCTGAACTCTATCGGTTCTCTGGAAGCCCGCGCTAACTACCGCGATGCGCTGGTGGCGTTCCTGGAACAGCATAAAGAGAAGCTGGACGAAGACTGCAAACGTCGCATGTACAGCAACCCGCTGCGCGTTCTGGATTCCAAAAACGCCGATGTTCAGGCTCTGCTGAACGATGCGCCTGCGCTGGGTGACTATCTGGATGAAGAATCTCGCGAACACTTCGCGGGCCTGTGCAAGCTCCTTGAAGCGGCTGGCATCGCCTACACCGTAAACCAGCGTTTGGTACGCGGTCTGGACTACTACAACCGTACCGTGTTTGAGTGGGTGACCACGAGCCTCGGCTCTCAGGGCACCGTGTGCGCGGGCGGTCGTTATGACGGTCTGGTAGAGCAACTTGGCGGTCGCGCAGCACCTGCTGTTGGCTTCGCGATGGGTCTTGAGCGACTTGTTTTGCTGGTTCAGGCAGTTAATCCGGAATTTAAAGCAGATTCCGTTGTCGATATATACCTGGTGGCCTCAGGCGCGGAAACGCAGTCTGCGGCGATGCAGCTTGCCGAACGCGTGCGCGATGCGCTGCCGGGCGTTAAGCTGATGACCAACCATGGCGGCGGCAACTTTAAAAAACAGTTTGCTCGTGCCGATAAGTGGGGCGCAAGTATTGCACTGGTGCTGGGTGAGTCCGAAGTGGCCAACGGCGAAGTGGTGGTGAAAGACCTGCGCTCTGGTGAGCAGACAACGGTAACGCAGGACGGCGTTGCGGCGCACTTGCGCACTCTATTGGGCTAAGGAGAAGGACTGCGTGGAAATTTACGAGAACGAACACGATCAGGTCGACGCGATTAAACGCTTCTTTGCTGAAAACGGCAAAGCGCTGGTTGTTGGGGTTATTTTAGGTGTCGGTGCGCTGGTGGGCTGGCGTTACTGGAACAATCATCAGGCGGATTCCGCGCGCGGCGCGTCCCTGTCCTATGAAAATACCGTGAGCGCAATTCGTGCCGATCAGCCGCAAACGCTGACTGCGGCAGAAAAGTTTGCGGCTGACAACAAAAACACCTACGGTGCACTGGCTGCGCTGGAAGTGGCTCAGCAGTACGTTGATAAGAACGAACTGGATAAAGCCGCTGCACAGCTGTCTCAGGGCCTTGCTGCCGCCAGTGATGAAAACCTGAAAGCGGTGATCAATCTGCGCCTGGCACGTATTCAGGTTCAGCAGAAGAAAGCTGACGATGCGCTGAAAACGCTCGATACCATCAAAGGCGAAGGCTTTGCTGCCATCGTTGCCGATCTGCGCGGTGAAGCACTGCTGAGCAAAGGTGACAAAGCGGGCGCGCGTAAAGCGTGGCAAGCTGGCGTAGAGAGCAATGCTTCACCTGCGCTGAGCGAAATGATGCAGATGAAAATAAATAATTTGTCCGTCTGAGAGGGACCCGATGCAATTGCGTAAATTACTTCTGCCAGGACTGCTTTCTGTTACGTTATTGAGTGGTTGTTCACTGTTCAGTGGCGAAGAAGACGTTGTGAAAATGTCCCCACTGCCGACGGTTGAAAACCAGTTTACCCCATCCACCGCGTGGGATGTCTCCGTGGGCAATGGGATTGGTGATTTCTATTCCAACCTTCATCCAGCGTATGCAGACAGCGTTGTCTATGCCGCTGACCGCAAAGGTACCGTGAAAGCGGTGAACGCCGATGACGGGAAAGAAGTGTGGTCCGTTAACCTGGCGGAAAAAGACGGCTGGTTCTCCCGTAAGCCTGCACTGCTGTCTGGCGGTCTGACCGTTGCCGGTGGCCATGTTTACGTGGGCAGCGAAAAGGCGCAGGTGTATGCGCTGAACAGCAGCGACGGCTCCATTGCCTGGCAAACAACCGTGGCGGGTGAATCCCTCTCTCGTCCGGTGGTGAGCGACGGCCTGGTGCTGATTCATACCAGCAACGGCCAGCTGCAGGCGCTGAACGAAGCGGACGGCCTGGTGAAATGGACCGTTAACCTGGATATGCCTGCGCTCTCTCTGCGCGGCGAATCTGCCCCGGCTACCGCATTTGGTGCTGCCATTGTGGGCGGTGATAACGGTCGCGTGAGTGCCGTGCTGATGCAGCAGGGCCAGATGATCTGGCAGCAGCGTATCTCTCAGGCCACAGGCTCAACGGAAATTGACCGTCTGAGCGACGTGGATACAACGCCTGTTATCGTTAACGGTGTGGTTTACGCCCTGGCCTATAACGGCAACCTGACCGCGCTGGATCTGCGCAGCGGCCAGATCATGTGGAAACGTGAGCTGGGCTCGGTGAACGATTTCATCGTTGAGGGTAACCGTATTTATATGGTTGACCAGAACGACCGTCTGCTGGCCCTGAGCACCGAAGGCGGCGTAACGCTGTGGACGCAAAGCGACCTGCTGCACCGTCTGCTGACCGCACCGGCGCTGTACAACGGTAGCCTGGTTGTCGGCGACAGCGAAGGGTATATGCACTGGATCGATCCGGATAACGGCCGCTTTGTTGCGCAGCAAAAAGTCGACAGCTCCGGTTTCCTGACCGACCCGGTTGTGGCCGACGGCAAACTGCTGATTCAGGCAAAAGACGGCACGCTGTACGCGATCACGCGTTAATTACCCGGCGGTTGTAGTATACTAAACGGCTCCTGTTCACTCAGGAGCCGTTTTGACATTTTTAAAAACGCCGCGAAAGCGACGTTATTTTGAATTTTATGAGGCTTCAAACATGGTACCTGTGGTCGCGCTTGTCGGGCGCCCTAACGTTGGAAAATCCACTCTTTTTAACCGTTTAACACGCACCCGTGATGCGCTGGTTGCGGATTTCCCGGGGCTGACGCGTGACCGTAAGTACGGTCGTGCAGAGGTGGAAGGACGCGAGTTCATCTGTATTGATACCGGTGGTATTGACGGCACAGAAGACGGCGTGGAAACCCGCATGGCGGAACAGTCGCTGCTGGCGATTGAAGAAGCGGACGTGGTGCTGTTCATGGTGGATGCACGCGCTGGCCTGATGCCGGCGGACTCCGCAATCGCTAAACACCTGCGTTCACGCGAAAAACCAACCTTTCTGGTGGCGAACAAAACCGACGGCATCGATGCCGATCAGGCCATCGCGGATTTCTGGTCTCTGGGCCTGGGTGAAATCTATCCTATCGCGGCGTCGCATGGCCGTGGCGTTACCAGCCTGCTGGAAACCGTTCTGCTGCCGTGGGTTGACGAAGTGAACCCGCCGGAAGAGGTGGACGAAGACGCTGAATACTGGGCGCAGTTTGAAGACGCAGAAGAGGGCGAAGAAGAAGAGCCTGAAGACGACTTCAACCCGCAGGATCTGCCGATCAAGCTGGCTATCGTCGGTCGTCCAAACGTAGGTAAGTCTACGCTTACTAACCGTATTCTGGGCGAAGAGCGCGTGGTCGTTTATGACATGCCGGGGACCACCCGCGACAGCATCTACATCCCGATGCAGCGCGATGAGCGTGAATATGTTCTCATCGACACCGCCGGGGTGCGTAAGCGCGGGAAAATCACCGATGTGGTGGAGAAATTCTCCGTTATCAAAACCCTGCAGGCGATCGAAGATGCCAACGTCGTGCTGCTCGTCATCGACGCACGCGAAGGGATCTCCGATCAGGACCTCTCTCTGCTCGGCTTTATCCTTAATAGTGGGCGCTCACTGGTTATCGTGGTCAACAAATGGGATGGCCTGAGCAACGAGGTTCGTGAGCAGGTGAAAGAGACCCTCGACTTCCGTCTGGGCTTTATCGACTTTGCTCGCGTGCACTTCATCTCTGCGCTACACGGCAGCGGCGTGGGTAACCTGTTCGAATCCGTGCGCGAAGCTTACGACAGCTCCACCCGTCGTCAGAGCACCGCCATGCTGACCCGTATCATGAATATGGCTGCGGAAGACCATCAGCCGCCGCTGGTGCGCGGTCGTCGCGTGAAGCTGAAATACGCCCACGCCGGTGGTTATAACCCACCAATCGTGGTGATTCACGGCAACCAGGTGAAAGACCTGCCGGATTCCTACAAGCGCTACCTGATGAACTACTTCCGTAAATCGCTGGACGTGATGGGCACGCCTATCCGTATCCAGTTCAAGGAAGGGGAAAACCCGTTCGCCAATAAGCGCAACACCCTGACGCCAAACCAGATGCGTAAGCGTAAGCGCCTGATTAAGCACATTAAGAAAAGCAAATAAGCTTTGCTGCTCTCACGAAAGCCCGCGATGATCGCGGGCTTTTTTTTGCCCAATCATACCGCCGGTTATCTCTGTGTGAAGTCAATCACTATTCACTTTTAACCAAGTTTAAATCTAAGAAAGTAGACAATCGTCGAATTTTCATCTTAAAGTCCAGGGTCCGGTACTAGACAAAACTAGCGCCTGGTTATCAAATGGTTAACTAACTTTTCGCCGCATGTAAAAAATCGGCCAGATACGTAACTGGCCGGCGTACCTGCTGGTGTTTACAAGCACGACGACATACCTTTCGGGAGAATTATGCAATCCACTGTTAATCAAAAAGAGAGCCGAACGTTCTTCGGCCACCCGTATCCGCTCGGTTCGTTGTTCTTCACCGAGATGTGGGAGCGTTTCTCGTTTTACGGCATTCGTCCGTTACTGATCCTGTTTATGGCCGCCACAGTCTATGACGGCGGGATGGGCCTGGCGCGAGAAAACGCCTCGGCGATTGTCGGTATCTTTGCCGGTACCATGTACCTGGCCGCGCTGCCGGGCGGCTGGCTGGCGGATAACTGGCTCGGCCAGCAGAGAGCCGTCTGGTACGGTTCGATTCTGATTGCGCTTGGTCACCTGTCGATTGCGCTCTCGGCGGTGATGGGGAACAACCTGTTCTTTATCGGCCTGATGTTCATCGTGCTCGGCTCCGGGCTGTTTAAGACCTGTATCTCGGTAATGGTCGGTACCCTGTATAAAAAAGGCGACGCGCGTCGTGACGGCGGTTTCTCGCTGTTCTATATGGGTATCAACATGGGCTCGTTCATCGCGCCGCTGATTTCCGGCTGGCTGATTAAAACACACGGCTGGCACTGGGGCTTTGGTATTGGCGGTATCGGGATGCTGGTAGCGCTGATTATCTTCCGCGTGTTTGCCGTTCCGGCCATGAAACGCTATGACGGCGAAGTTGGCCTCGACTCCACCTGGAACAGCCCGGTGGTGAAGCGTAACGGCGTGGGCGTTTGGCTGCTGGCGCTGGCGGCAGGCGTGGCAACGCTCGTGACGCTGATTGCGCAGGGCGTGATTGTGATTAACCCGGTCGCGGTAGCCAGCGTGCTGGTCTACGTGATTGCTGCATCCGTTGCCCTCTACTTTATTTATCTGTTTGTTTTTGCAGGCCTGAACCGTAAAGAGCGCGCCAGGCTGCTGGTCTGCTTTATTCTGCTGATCTCCGCGGCGTTCTTCTGGTCCGCGTTTGAACAGAAGCCAACCTCGTTCAACCTGTTTGCCAACGACTACACTAACCGCATGATCGGCGATTTCGAAATTCCGGCGGTGTGGTTCCAGTCAATCAACGCCCTGTTCATCATCCTGCTGGCACCGGTGTTCAGCTGGGCGTGGCCAAAGCTGGCGAGCATGAACATTCGTCCGAGCAGTATCACCAAGTTTGTTATCGGTATTCTGTGTGCCGCAGCGGGCTTTGGCCTGATGATGCTGGCGGCGCAGAACGTGCTGAGCAGCGGTGGGGCGGGCGTATCGCCGTTCTGGCTGGTGGGCAGCATCCTGATGCTGACGCTCGGCGAACTGTGTCTCAGCCCGATTGGCCTGGCGACCATGACGCTGCTTGCGCCCGAAAGAATGCGCGGCCAGATGATGGGGCTGTGGTTCTGTGCGAGCGCGCTGGGTAACCTGGCGGCGGGTCTGATTGGCGGCCACGTGAAGGCCGACCAGCTTGATATGCTGCCGGATCTCTTTGCGCGTTGCTCCATCGCGCTGCTGATTTGTGCAGCGGTACTGATCGTCCTCATTGTTCCGGTACGCCGCATGCTGGAAAATGCGCAGACTAAACCGGCGGCTGAAGCCTGATAAAATTCACCCTGGCGGGGCAGTTATCTTGCCCCGATAAAACCCAACAGGAGAGAATATGACGATTACCTGCTCGGATTGCCGGGCACCGCTTGAGCCTCTGAATGGGGTGGCACACTGCGAGAGCTGTAATAAGGATATTGCGCTTGAAGCCCGCTGCCCGGAGTGCCATCAGCCACTCCAGGTCTTAAAAGCCTGTGGGGCGGTGGATTATTTCTGCCAGAACGGCCACGGTCTTATCTCCAAAAAACGCGTGGAGTTCGTTCGGGCCGAAGGTTAATCGCACACGCAGCCTTCGCCTTTCTTCCACAGCTCGACCAGCGACTCGGGCGCTTCCTGCTCCGGTACCAGCACGATGATATCGGCGTAGTGCGCCTGATTTTGCCCGGTCCAGATAATCTGGATGCGGAAATAGCGCTGGTCGCCGCTGCCGGGTGAAGAGGCTTGCCCGGGCGGCTGGCCGCGCGGAAAGGCCTGCTCCAGGATGCTTACCAGGCGCTGGCGCTGGGCCTCATTGAGCGAGGAGAGCGCGATGGTGCGCTGTCCGCTCAGCTTGGGAATAAAAGCGACGCCGCCTTCCCGGGCCAGCTCAACAACGGCGTCATCCGTCAGTTCCGGAACCTGCATTTACAACACTCCCACCTGTTCCCAGGCTTGTTTAATGGCCGCCCCCACGTCGCCGCCGGAACGTTTCTCTCCGTGCGCGATCGTCAGTTTTGCGAAGGCCTCAAAATCCGCATCCTGCGCCAGATTGCGATCGCAAACCGTGTCGTACCAGGCATAACCCGCTTTTTTCCAGGCGTAGCCGCCGATCGCCGTTGCCGCCAGATAAAATGCCCGGTTGGGGATGCCGGAGTTCAAGTGCACGCCGCCGTTATCCTCACGCGTTTTGATGAAATCTTTCATGTGTGCAGGCTGCGGGTCTTTGCCGAGCAGCGGATCGTTGTAGGCGGTGCCCGGTTCAGACATCGAGCGCAGCCCTTTGCCGTTGATGCCTTTTGCCAGTAATCCCTCACCAATCAGCCAGTCCGCTTTATCGGCGGTTTGCTTCAGATGGTACTGCTTCACCAGTGAGCCAAACACGTCCGACAGCGACTCGTTCAGCGCGCCGGACTGCTCAAAGTAGATAAGCCCGGCTTCGGTCTCGGTCACGCCGTGGCTCAGCTCGTGCGCCACGACGTCTATGGCGATGGTAAAGCGGTTAAATATTTCCCCGTCACCGTCGCCGAATACCATCTGCTGTCCGTTCCAGAAGGCGTTCTGATATTCCCGGCCATAGTGAACGGTACCGGTTAAAATAAGTCCTTTATTATCGAGCGAATCGCGCTGATATTCTTTCCAGAAGAAATCATGGGTAATACCTAAATACTCGTAGGCCTCATCCACCGCTATATCACCGTTCGACGGCTGGCCTTCGTAACGCACCTGTGTGCCCGGTAGTTCCTGGGTCTGCTTCGCGTCGTAAATATCACGCTCGAGCTGTCCGGCTTTATTCACGTGCGGCGCGGCGGGTTTGCCGGGCATATGGGCCATCAGCGTCTGGACATGGGTTAAGGTCTGGCGGGCACAGCGCTGCTGCGGTTCGGAACCGCTTTCGATAATACGACGAAGAATATACGGGGGAATCACGCTATAAAGATGGGTCATGCTGCTCTCCTTATTAAAAAAGGGAATAGCAGCAGTATAGTAAGTAACCGGCGAAGAATTATCCGGTTTTACGCTGACGCGTTTTTTTCACCGGTTTAATTGATTTCACTTCGCTTTCTACCCAGCCGTCTGACAGGCGCGTCGTCAGCACATCGCCGGTACTCACCTGTTTGGTTTGCTTCAGCACTTTGCCGTCCGTCGCCGTCGTCACGCTATAGCCGCGCGCCAGCGTGGAGAGGGGGCTAACCGCTTCAAGGTGGGTCACCGCATTGCCAAAGCGTTCGCGGGTGGTGCTCAGTCGCGCACGGATAGTTTCCGCCAGACGATACTCCAGCTGCTGAATTCGCGTTTGCGCGCGATAAATTTTCGGCTGCGGGTTCTGCTGGTTCAGGCGCTGGGTCGCGCGCTGCTGGCGCGATATCGCGCGCTTAAGCTGCGCGTCCACCGCAACGTTCATGCGCTGACGCAGACGTTCCAGAACGGTCTGCTGACGCGCCAGACGCAGCTGCGGGTGCTGCTGCTGTAGACGGTGGTGAAGCTGGGTAAAGCGCCGGGTCCGGTTGGCGAGGTAGTAGTCCATCGCCATCTCAAGACGCTGCTGGCCGTTCTGAATCTGACGCAGCAGCTCCAGCTGGTTGCGGCTGACCACTTCCGCCGCGGCGGACGGCGTCGGCGCGCGGAGATCCGCGACAAAATCGGCGATCGTTACGTCCGTTTCGTGGCCGACGGCGCTCACCACGGGGATCTGACTTGCAAAGATTGCCCGCGCAACGCGCTCGTCGTTAAAGCTCCACAAGTCTTCCAGCGAGCCGCCACCGCGCCCGACGATTAGGACGTCGCACTCCTGACGGGCGTTCGCCAGCTCAATGGCGCGCACAATCTGGCCCGGCGCATCGTCACCCTGCACGGCGGTCGGGTAGATGATGACGGGCAGGGAAGGGTCGCGACGCTTCAGCACGTGCAAAATATCGTGCAGTGCCGCACCGGTTTTCGAGGTGATGACCCCAACGCAGTGGGCGGGGGAGGGCAGCGTCTTTTTGTACTGCTGGTCGAACAGCCCCTCGGCAGAGAGCCGGGCCTTTAACTGTTCATACTTCTGCTGCAGCAGGCCTTCGCCCGCAGGCTGCATGCTCTCGACGATAATCTGATAGTCGCCGCGCGGCTCATACAGGGTGATATTGGCGCGAACCAGAACCTGCTGGCCGTGCTGAGGGCGAAACGTCACGCGACGGTTGCTATTGCGGAACATCGCGCAGCGCACCTGGGCGGTGTCGTCTTTTAAGGTAAAGTACCAGTGACCGGAGGACGGCTGCGTGAAGTTAGAGATCTCACCGCTGATCCAGACCTGCCCCATTTCCTGCTCAAGCAGCAAACGCACCGTCTGATTCAGGCGGCTGACGGTATAAATTGAGGGGGATTGAGAGGATAACATGTGAGCGGGATCAAATTCTAAATCAGCAAGTTATTCAGTCGATAGTAACCTGCTGAGAGGCAATCGCAAGCTTTTTTATAAAAAAGTGTAGATGCAATCGGTTACGCTCTGTATAATGCCACGGCAATATTTAACCACCCAGGTCAGAGATATTGCCCATGCTACGTATCGCTAAAGAAGCACTGACGTTTGACGACGTCCTCCTTGTTCCCGCTCACTCCACCGTTCTGCCGAATACTGCCGACCTCAGCACGCAGTTGACGAAAACCATTCGCCTGAACATTCCTATGCTCTCTGCGGCAATGGACACCGTGACTGAAGCGCGCCTGGCTATTGCCCTGGCACAGGAAGGCGGCATTGGCTTTATCCACAAAAACATGTCCATCGAACGTCAGGCAGAAGAAGTTCGCCGCGTGAAGAAGCATGAATCCGGCATCGTGTCTGACCCACAGACCGTTCTGCCAACCACCACGCTGCACGAAGTGAAAGCCCTGACCGAACGTAACGGCTTCGCCGGTTACCCGGTGGTGACCGAAGAGAACGAGCTGGTCGGTATTATTACCGGTCGTGACGTGCGTTTCGTGACTGACCTGAACCAGCCTGTTAGCGTGTACATGACGCCAAAAGAGCGTCTGGTCACCGTTCGCGAAGGTGAAACCCGCGATGTGGTGCTGGCAAAAATGCACGAAAAACGCGTTGAAAAAGCGCTGGTTGTTGACAGCAACTTCCACCTGCGCGGCATGATCACCGTTAAAGATTTCCAGAAAGCAGAACGTAAGCCTAACGCCTGTAAAGACGAGCATGGCCGTCTGCGCGTTGGCGCTGCGGTAGGCGCAGGTGCCGGTAACGAAGAGCGCGTTGACGCGCTGGTTGCAGCGGGCGTTGACGTCCTGCTGATTGACTCCTCTCACGGCCACTCCGAAGGCGTTCTGCAGCGTATCCGTGACACCCGTGCCAAATACCCTGACCTGCAGATCATCGGCGGTAACGTGGCGACGGGCGCAGGTGCTCGCGCGCTGGCTGACGCCGGCTGCAGCGCGGTGAAAGTGGGTATCGGCCCTGGCTCTATCTGTACTACCCGTATCGTGACCGGCGTGGGCGTTCCGCAGATCACCGCGGTGTCTGACGCGGTTGAAGCGCTGGAAGGCACCGGTATTCCGGTTATCGCTGACGGCGGTATCCGCTTCTCTGGCGACATCGCGAAAGCGATCGCAGCGGGCGCAGCTGCCGTAATGGTAGGCTCCATGCTGGCCGGTACCGAAGAATCCCCGGGTGAAATCGAACTCTACCAGGGCCGTTCTTACAAATCTTACCGCGGTATGGGCTCCCTGGGCGCGATGTCCAAAGGCTCCTCTGACCGTTACTTCCAGACCGATAACGCCGCAGACAAACTGGTGCCAGAAGGTATCGAAGGTCGCGTTGCCTATAAAGGCCGTCTGAAAGAAATTATTCACCAGCAGATGGGCGGCCTGCGCTCCTGTATGGGTCTGACCGGCTGTGGTACCATTGACCTACTGCGTACTAAAGCGGAATTCGTACGCATCAGCGGTGCGGGTATCCAGGAGAGCCACGTTCACGACGTGACGATCACCAAAGAGTCCCCGAACTACCGTCTGGGCTCCTGATAAGTTTCCGCGCCCGGCTTCTGCCGGGCGCTCTGTTTTTGTTTCACTTGCCTCGGAATTAGCGTCAATGACGGAAAACATTCATAAACATCGCATTCTCATCCTGGACTTTGGTTCTCAGTACACTCAGCTGGTGGCGCGTCGCGTGCGTGAACTGGGCGTTTACTGTGAGCTGTGGGCGTGGGATGTCACGGAAGCACAGATTCGCGAATTCAATCCAAGCGGCATCATCCTGTCCGGCGGCCCGGAAAGTACCACCGAAGAGAACAGCCCGCGCGCGCCGCAGTACGTGTTCGAAGCTGGCGTGCCGGTATTTGGCGTCTGCTACGGTATGCAGACCATGGCAATGCAGCTGGGCGGCCACGTAGAAGGCTCCAGCGAGCGCGAGTTCGGCTATGCGCAGGTTGAAGTGGTTAACGACAGCGCGCTGGTGCGCGGTATCGAAGACTCCCTGACCGCAGACGGCAAACCGCTGCTGGACGTATGGATGAGCCACGGCGACAAAGTTACCGCCATCCCGTCTGACTTCGTGACCGTTGCCAGCACCGAAAGCTGCCCGTTTGCCATCATGGCGAACGAAGAAAAGCGCTTCTACGGCGTGCAGTTCCACCCGGAAGTGACCCACACCCGTCAGGGTATGCGCATGCTGGAGCGCTTCGTGCGCGACATCTGCCAGTGTGAAGCTCTGTGGACCCCGGCAAAAATCATCGACGACGCCGTTGAGCGTATCCGCCAGCAGGTTGGCGATGACAAAGTGATCCTCGGCCTCTCCGGCGGCGTGGACTCCTCCGTGACCGCGATGCTGCTGCACCGCGCCATCGGCAAAAACCTGACCTGCGTCTTCGTGGACAACGGTCTGCTGCGTCTGAACGAAGCCCAGCAGGTTATGGACATGTTCGGTGACCACTTCGGTCTGAACATCGTTCACGTGGAAGGCGAGCAGCGCTTCCTGGCCGCGCTGAAAGGCGAGAACGATCCGGAAGCAAAACGTAAGATCATCGGCCGCGTGTTCGTGGAAGTGTTCGACGAAGAAGCGCTGAAGCTGGACGACGTGAAGTGGCTGGCGCAGGGTACCATCTACCCTGACGTGATCGAGTCTGCGGCTTCCGCCACCGGTAAAGCACACGTCATCAAATCTCACCACAACGTGGGCGGCCTGCCGAAAGAGATGAAGATGGGCCTGGTTGAACCGCTGCGCGAGCTGTTCAAAGACGAAGTGCGTAAGATCGGTCTGGAACTGGGTCTGCCGTACGACATGCTCTACCGTCACCCGTTCCCGGGCCCGGGTCTGGGCGTGCGCGTGCTGGGTGAAGTGAAGAAAGAGTACTGCGACCTGCTGCGTCGCGCGGACGCTATCTTCATCGAAGAGCTGCACAAAGCTGACCTGTACAACAAGGTAAGCCAGGCGTTCACCGTGTTCCTGCCGGTTCGCTCCGTCGGCGTGATGGGCGATGGCCGTAAGTACGACTGGGTTGTTTCCCTGCGTGCGGTGGAAACCATTGACTTCATGACCGCGCACTGGGCGCATCTGCCGTATGACTTCTTAGGCCGCGTGTCTAACCGCATCATCAACGAAGTGAACGGTATTTCCCGCGTGGTGTATGACATCAGCGGTAAACCACCGGCTACGATTGAGTGGGAATAATGTCCCTCTGAATTAACCCAAAACCCTCTGCCTGTGCAGGGGGTTTTTTTATTGCCTTACTTCCCCTCTCCCAGCCGATACGCCAGCGCCACCACCAGCGACTGCACCAGGCACAGCGTCGCCGACTGCGAGCGAAACGCATCCACCTGAGCCTCCTTCACCACAAAGCAGAGATCGCTGAACGTCGCCAGCGGGCTAATCTGGCTGTCCGTAATCACAATCTGCCGCGCGCCGACGCTGGCGGCGGTTTCGCTGACCATCACCGTCTCTTCCGCGTACGGCGAGAAGCTGATCGACACCACGATGTCGCGCGCCTTAATGCGGCTGATCTGTTCGCGCAGCATCCCGCCCATGCCATCGAGCAGAATAGGGCGACACTCCAGGTGGCTCAGGGCATAGGTGAGGTACGCGGCGACGCTAAAGGAGCGGCGCAGTCCGGCGATGTAGATGGTGTCGGCCTCGGCCAGCAGCTGTACTGCGCGCTCCAGCATCTCCGGCTCGGCGCGGGCGGCCAGCTGCTGCAGCGCCTGCGCGTTCGAGCGGGCGAACTCCTGCAGGATATCGAGCGGCGTTTCCGGCACGGCCTCGCTCTCCATTTCGCGGAACAGCCGGGCGCGGTCGCTGTAGCTGGCGGTCTCCTCCACCAGGTTCATGCGAAACAGCTGTTTCATTTCGTTGAAGCCGGTGAAGTCAAAGGCGTTGGCAAAGCGGATCAGCGTCGAGGGCGGCACGTCGGCGCGCTCGGCAATAACGGCAACCGTATCAAAGGCCACGCTGTTGGTGTTATCCAGCACGTAGCGGGAGACCTGCTGCAGCCTCTTGCTCAGGCTATCGTAGCGATCGCGGATTTGCTGCTGCAGTTCGTTCAGGCTGGTTGCTGTCGTCATCTTTTCCCCCAAATACAGTCATATGATTCTAAACGCAAAACCGCGTCTTTTAAATGTCGGCCATCCATCTGGCAGCAAAAATGAAACAGAAGCTTCAGTCATTTCCTCGCCCGAGAACCCTTAATAGCGCACGCGGCGTCAGTGATGCTGGCTGTTAACATAAAAATCCATCCTTGATCACAATAATCATCATTTATTTTATTTCAACTTAAAATGGAATATTTGTTTCATATATAGTGTTCAGTACAGAGTGTTCAGGTCAAGTCACGTATCAACAGCGAGAGGTTAAGGATGGAGACGGTAGCGAATTTTATTCACGGCGAATGTGTCACCGGTTCAGGCCAGCGCGTTCAGGCGATCTTCAACCCGGCCACCGGCGAGCAGATCCGCCAGGTGGTGATGAGTACGGCACAGGAAACGGAGCAGGCGATTGCCGCCGCGCAGCAGGCGTTTCCGGCGTGGGCGCGTCATGCTCCGCTTAAGCGCGCGCGCGTGATGTTCCGCTTCAAGGCGCTGCTGGAAGAGAACATGGATCGCCTGGCCCGCCTCATCAGCGAAGAGCACGGCAAGGTCTTCTCCGACGCGGTGGGCGAGCTGACCCGCGGCCTGGAAGTGGTGGAGTTTGCCTGTGGTATTCCGCATCTGCAAAAGGGCGAACACTCGGCGAACGTCGGGACCGGCGTTGACAGCCACTCGCTGATGCAGCCGCTCGGCGTCTGCGCCGGGATCACGCCGTTTAACTTCCCGGCGATGGTGCCGATGTGGATGTTCCCGATTGCGCTGGCGACCGGGAATACATTCGTGCTGAAACCGTCGGAAAAAGACCCTTCGCTGGCGCTTGCGCTGGCGCAGCTGCTGAAAGAGGCCGGCCTGCCGGACGGCGTCTTCAACGTGGTGCAGGGCGATAAAGAGTCCGTTGACGTGCTCCTGACCGACCCGCGCGTGCAGGCGGTGAGCTTTGTCGGCTCCACGCCGATTGCCGAATACATTTACCAGACCGCGTCCGCCCACGGTAAGCGCTGTCAGGCGCTGGGCGGCGCGAAAAACCACTGCATTTTAATGCCGGATGCCGACATGGAGATGGCGACCAACGCCATCATGGGCGCGGCCTACGGCGCGGCGGGCGAGCGCTGCATGGCGCTCTCGGTGGTACTGGCGGTGGGCGATAACACCGCCGATGACCTCTGCGCCCGGCTGGAAAAACAGATTGCCGCGCTGCGCGTCGGGCCGGGGCTGGACCAGACGCCGGAAAACGAAATGGGGCCGCTCATCTCCTCCGCGCACCGCAGCAAGGTGTTGGGCTACATCGAC
This sequence comes from Enterobacter sp. Taxon_8, assembly GCF_058354585.1. Classification (NCBI taxonomy): domain Bacteria; kingdom Pseudomonadati; phylum Pseudomonadota; class Gammaproteobacteria; order Enterobacterales; family Enterobacteriaceae; genus Enterobacter; species Enterobacter sp. Taxon_8. Next base: position 1,149,961 of record NZ_CM177989.1, read on the forward strand.
AGCGGAGAAGCGCAGGGGGCGACGCTTCGCGTGGACGGTCGCAGCTTCAGCGTGAAGGGCCACGAGCAGGGCTATTTCGTCGGGCCGACGCTGTTCGATAACGTCACCCCGGAGATGACCATCTATAAAGAAGAGATTTTTGGTCCGGTGCTTTCTGTGGTGCGCGTAGCAGATTACGCCAGCGCGGTGGACCTGATTAACCGCCATGAATATGGTAATGGCTCGGCAATCTTCACCCGCGACGGCGGCTGCGCGCGCCGCTTCTGCGAAGAGGTGCAGGCGGGCATGGTGGGCGTCAACGTGCCGATCCCGGTGCCGATGGCATTCCACAGCTTCGGCGGCTGGAAGCGCTCCATCTTCGGCGCGCTCAACGTCCACGGCAGCGACGGCGTGCGCTTCTACACCCGAATGAAAACCATCACCGCGCGCTGGCCGGAAATGCAGCAGGAGACAGGCGCTGCGTTCTCCATGCCGACGCTGGGCTGACAGGAGGCGTTATGCAAACCGAACGTATCACCATGGCTCAGGCGCTGGTCCGGTTCCTTAATCAACAGTACGTTAGCGTGGATGGCAACGAAACGCCCTTCGTGGAGGGCGTCGCCACCATCTTTGGGCACGGCAACGTGCTGGGCATTGGCCAGGCGCTGGAGCAGGATCCCGGCCATCTGCAGGTGATGCAGGGCTGCAACGAGCAGGGCATCGCCCATATGGCGACGGGATTTGCCAAACAGCACCGCCGTCAGCGCATCTTTGCCGTCACCTCCTCCGTCGGGCCGGGCGCCGCCAATATGGTCACGGCCGCGGCAACCGCCACGGCGAACCGCATCCCGCTGCTGCTGCTTCCGGGCGATATCTATGCCAGCCGCCAGCCGGACCCGGTGCTGCAGCAGATCGAGCAGTATCACGACCTCAGCATCAGCACCAACGACTGCTTCCGTCCGGTCTCCCGCTACTGGGACCGCATTAACCGCCCCGAGCAGTTGATGAGCGCAATGCTTAGCGCGATGCGAACGCTTACTGACCCGGCAGATACCGGTGCGGTGACGATTTGCCTGCCGCAGGACGTGCAGGGGGAAGCGTGGGATTACCCGCTGAGCTTCTTCGCGCGTCGCGTGCACCACATCGAGCGTCGTCCGCCCGATCCGCAGCGTCTGGCGCAGGCGCGGGCGCTGATCGCCCGCAAGCGTCGCCCGCTGGTGGTGTGCGGCGGTGGCGTGCGCTATTCCGGCGCACATGAGGCGTTTCGCGAATTTGTCGAGACGCTGCAGCTGCCGTTTGCCGAAACTCAGGCCGGAAAGGGGGCGCTGGTAAGTGACCACCCACTTAACCTCGGCGGCGTAGGGGTGACGGGCGGAATGGCGGCCAACCAGCTCGCGCCGCAGGCTGACCTGGTGATTGGCATCGGCACGCGCCTGACCGACTTTACCACCGGCTCCAAGGCGCTCTTTTCCCATCCGGACGTCGAATTTCTGCTGCTGAACGTGGCCGAGTTTGACGCCCTGAAGCTGGACGCCACGGCGCTGATTGCCGACGCTCAAACCGGGCTCGAGGCATTGACCCACGCGCTCGGTGATTACCGCAGCGGCTGGGGAGAGGCGATCGCTGAGGCGAAATCCGCCTGGCGCGACGAGTGCCGCCGCCTGTGGGATCGCCAGTGGCGTCCTGACGACGCGCCCGAAGTGGCGGGGCACCTGGACGCGCAGTTGGCGGAGTACGGCGAGGCGCTCAATACCCGCCTGACCCAGACGCGGGTGCTGGGGCTGATCAACCAGCATGTGGAAGATAACGCCATCGTGGTGGGCGCGGCCGGTTCGCTGCCGGGCGATTTACAGCGCCTCTGGCAGGTCAAAACGCCGGACAGCTATCACCTGGAGTACGGCTACTCCTGCATGGGTTACGAGATTGCGGCAGCCATCGGCGCGAAGCTTGCCCGACCCGAGCAGCCGGTATACGCCATGGTGGGGGATGGCTCCTACATGATGCTGCACTCCGAGCTGCAAACCGCGGTGCAGGAGGGCATTAAGGTCACCGTTCTGCTGTTTGATAATGCCAGCTTCGGCTGCATTAACAACCTGCAGATGGGGCACGGTATGGGCAGCTTTGGCACGGAAAACCGCCATCGCAACCCGGAAACCGGACGGCTTGACGGTCCGCTGGTGAAGGTCGATTTTGCGCAAAACGCGGAGAGCTACGGCTGCCGCGCGTGGCGGGTGCACGACGAGCAAAGCCTGCTGGCGGCGCTGGAGGCGTCACGCGCCCATCCGGGCCCGACGCTGCTGGACATCAAGGTGCTGCCGAAGACCATGACCCACGACTACGCCTCCTGGTGGCGAACCGGTGATGCGCAGGTGGCGGAATCGTCTGCCGTGCGTGAGGCCGCTGAGCAAACGCAGGCGCAGGTGAAAAAAGCCCGGCAGTATTGAGTTTTCTTTTCGTAACGAAATTTTCATTTCATTTTTGTTTTCCCCTCACCCTAACCCTCTCCCACAGGGAGAGGGGACGGATCGGTGCGGTTTTTTCTCCCTCGCCCCTTTGTAATGGCGAGGACATCCCTCCCGCCATGTTGTGAGATTGATAACAAAATTTATCTCATTCATCTCAAAAGTGTTAACCCGCACTCAAAAACATAATTTTCACTATTTATAAAAATGAAATAAATGTTTTATTTATAGGGTCGTTAGTTCACAGCATTCACCAACACCGGGAGCCGTTATGTTTAACATTGCTTTACTGGGCGCTGGCCGAATTGGCCAGGTACATGCAGCTAACATCGCCAGCCACGGCGCGACCACGCTCTGGTCCGTGGTTGACCCGAATCAGGAATTTGCCACCCGTCTCGCCACGCAGTATCAGGCCCGCCAGCAGAGCCTGAACGAGGCGATGACCGACCCTAACGTTCACGCCGTGCTGATCGCCTCCGCCACCGATACCCACGCGGACCTGATTGAAATGGCCGCCCGCCACGGCAAGGCCATCTTCTGCGAAAAGCCGGTCCACCTCGACCTCGCCCGCGTGCGCGACTGCCTGAAGGTGGTAAAAGAGTATGACGTGCCGCTGTTTATCGGCTTTAACCGCCGCTTTGATCCGCAGTTCCGCCGCGTGAAAACCGACGCGCAGGCCGGGTGCATCGGCAAACCGGAATCGTTGCTCATCATCTCCCGCGACCCGTCTCCGCCGCCTGCGGAGTACGTGCGCGTTTCCGGCGGCATGTTCCGCGATATGACCATTCACGACTTTGACATGGCCCGCTTCATCATGGGCGAAGAGCCGGTGTCGGTGTATGCCCAGGGCAGTAACCTGGTGGATCCGGCGATTGGCGAGGCGGGGGACATCGATACCGCGTTTATCGTCCTGAAATACGCTTCCGGCGCGATGGCGACCATCGTCAACAGCCGCCGCTCATCTTACGGCTACGACCAGCGCCTGGAGCTGCACGGCTCCGAAGGGCTGCTGTGCGCGGGCAACATTCTGGAAAACCAGGTGCAGCACTACGGCAAACAGGGCTGCACCAGCGCGCTGCCGGAACACTTCTTCCTGCAGCGCTACAAATCCGCTTACGCCGCGGAATGGGAACACTTTGTCGCGGTCCTGCGCGGCGAAGCGGTGCCTGACTGCAGCGGCGATGATGGTGAACGTGCGCTGTACCTCGCGGATAAAGCGCTGGAGTCACTGCGCAGCCAGCGCGAGATCGTCCTCTAAACACAACTACCCTACACAGAGAGACATAATAATGAAAAAACTGATCGTAGCCGCCCTCATCGCCATGACGTCCGGGGCCGCCCTCGCCGAAAACGAGCAAATTGTTTTCAGTACGCCAAACCTGGCCATGCCGTTTGAAGTTCACATGCAGCGCACGGCGGTGAAAGCCGCAAAAGAGATGGGCGTGAAGCTTCAGGTACTGGACGGGCAGGGCAGCTCGCCGAAGCAGGTTGCTGACCTGGAAAATGCCATCACCCGCGGGGCGCAGGGCTTTATCGTTTCCCCGAACGATGTGAACGCGGTCTCCAGCGCGGTGGATGAAATTCAGGATGCGAAGCTGCCGGTGGTCACCCTTGACCGCTCCGTCGACAGCCAGAAGAAGGTGCCGCACTTTGGCGCCAACAACTACAAGGGCGGCCAGGCGATTGGCGACTTCGTTAAAACCAAATACCCCGACGGGGCGGAGATCATTCTGCTGACCGGCCAGCCGGGCTCCTCCTCCAACATCGAACGCACCAAAGGGATCCGCGACAGCCTGAAGGCAGGCGGGGATAAGTACAAGATCGTCGCCGATCAGACCGGCAACTGGATGCGTTCTGAAGGGATGCGCATCGTGGAAAGCGTGCTGCCCTCGCTGCCGAAGCGTCCTCAGGTGATCCTCTCCGCCAACGACGACATGGCGCTGGGGGCGATTGAAGCCCTGCAGAGCCAGGGCGTGAAGCCGGGCGAAATTCTGGTCACCGGCTTTGATGCGGTACCGGAAGCGCTGGCCCGCGTGCGCGACGGCTGGCTGGCGGTGACGGCGGATCAGCGTCCGGGCTTTGCGGTGCAGACGGCGATGAGCCAGCTGGTGGCCAACGTGCGCGAGAAAAAAGCCATCACCGGGGCCGACTACCCGCCGACGCTGATCACCAAAGAAAACCTGCAGCAGGCTGAGCGTATCGGTGAGGCCGGTAACTGATTTATCCGCAGCCGCCGCTGGCGCGGCGGCTCACTCTAAAGGAGGAGCAGACCGATGTCGCAACCCTTACTGAAAGTGACCGACCTGGCAAAAAGCTTTTCCGGCGTCTGGGCGTTAAGCAGCGCCCAGCTGACCGTCGGCGCGGGCGAGATCCACGCCCTGCTGGGGGAAAACGGGGCGGGTAAATCCACGCTGCTGAAGGCGCTCGCGGGGGCGCAGCCGCAAACCCGCGGGGATATCTGGTTCAACGGCGAAACGCTGCCGGTGGACGACTCCCCGGTGGAGCGCCAGAACAAGGGCATTATCACCATCTATCAGGAATTTAATCTGCTGCCCAACATGACCGTCGCGGAAAACATGTTTCTCGGGCGCGAGCCGCGTAAACGCAACCTGATCGTCGACGAAAAGGCGGTAAATCAGGAAGCGCAGGTCATTCTCGACTATCTGCAGCTGAACGTTGCGCCGACCACGCCGGTCGCCCGTCTGAGCGTTGCCCAGCAGCAGATGGTGGAGATCGCCCGGGCGCTGACCCTCAACGCCAGGCTAATCATTATGGACGAACCGTCCGCCGCGCTGAGCGATAGCGAGGTGGAAAGCCTGCATCGCGTGGTGCGGGAGCTTAAAAACCGCGGCGTAAGCATTATTTATGTTACCCACCGTCTGCACGAAGTTTTCCAGCTCTGCGATCGCTTCACCGTTTTCCAGGACGGCCGCTTCACCGGCACCGGCGCGGTGGCGGAGACCAACGTCGAACAGCTGATCCGCCTGATGGTCGGTCGCGACGTGGCCTTTAACCGCCGTCCCGCCAGCGAAACGCATCATGAGGATAAACCCGTCCGCCTGGCGGTGAAGGGGCTGAGCCGCGAAAAGCCGCCGCTGGATCCGCACGGCATAGCCCTGCATGACATCAGCTTCCACGTTCACGCCGGGGAGGTCTTAGGCATTGCCGGACTGGTGGGCGCCGGGCGCACCGAAGTGGCCCGCTGCCTGTTTGGCGCGGACGCGTTTACCTCGGGCAGCTTTGAACTGGACGGCGTGCCGTACCAGCCGCGCGACCCTCTTTATGCGCTCGATCAGGGCGTGGCGCTGGTGCCGGAAGACCGCAAAAAAGAGGGGGCGGTGCTGGGGCTGTCGATTCGCGACAACCTGTCGCTCTCCTGCCTCTCCTCGCTGCTGCAGTGGCGCTGGTTCGTGAACACCCGCAAAGAGGACGATCTGATCGAGTCCTACCGCAAGGCGCTGCAGATCAAAATGGTCAACAGCGCGCAGGAGGTGCGCAAGCTCTCCGGCGGTAACCAGCAAAAGGTGATCCTCGCGCGCTGCATGGCGCTCAACCCGCGGGTGCTGATCGTAGATGAGCCGACGCGCGGCATTGACGTGGGGACCAAATCAGAAGTGCACCAGGTGCTGTTTGACATGGCGAAAAAGGGCGTGGCGGTGATCGTGATCTCCTCCGATCTGCCTGAAGTGATGGCGGTGTCAGACCGGATCATCACCCTGAGCGAAGGGCGAGTGACCGGCGAGATCCACGGTGACGACGCTAACGAAGAACGGCTGATGACGATGATGGCCATCAACCACAACGCCCTGAACGCGGCATAACGGAGTTTCTCATGACGCAGATGATTTCTAAAACGCAGGCCCCGGTCAAACGCGCCGGACGCATCGATCCCATCGCCTTCTTCGAGCGCTTCGGGGTGCTGATTTTCATGATCCTGCTGCTGATCTTCTTCCAGTCGCAGAACAGCAATTTTTTCTCTGAACGCAATATTTTCAACATCCTGACCGAAGTCTCCATCTACGGGATCATGGCCGTGGGGATGACCTTTGTCATCCTGACCGCCGGGATCGACCTTTCCGTCGGCTCCATTCTGGCGGTCTGCGCCATGACCGCGGCGTACGTGATTAAGGGCGACAACTTCACCACCGTCGACCCGAACGCCTGGGGCGGCATGAGCTGGCTGATTGGTCTGGGGATTTGTCTGGCGATGGGCACGGCGATTGGATTCCTGCACGGTCTGGGCGTAACACGCCTGCGCCTGCCGCCGTTCATCGTGACCCTCGGCGGGATGACCATCTGGCGCGGCCTGACGCTGGTGATCAACGACGGCGCGCCGATTGCCGGTTTCGATCAGGGCTACCGCTGGTGGGGGCGCGGGGAGCTGCTCGGCATCTCCATTCCGATCTGGATCTTCGCCATCGTCGCCCTCGGCGGCTATCTGGCGCTGCATAAAACCCGCTGGGGCCGCTTCGTCTACGCCATCGGCGGTAACCCGGAGGCGGCGCGCCTGGCGGGGGTGAACGTCAAGCGCGTGCTGGTCAGCGTCTATGTGCTGATCGGCTGTCTGGCGGGACTGGCGGGCTTCATCCTGAGCGCGCGTCTGGGGAGCGCCGAGGCGGTGGCCGGGATCTCCTTTGAGCTGCGCGTCATCGCCTCGGTGGTGATCGGCGGTACCTCGCTGATGGGCGGCTACGGGCGCATCGGCGGCACCATTATCGGCTCCATCATCATGGGGATTCTGATTAACGGCCTGGTGCTGATGAACGTCTCGGCCTACTACCAGCAGATTATCACCGGATTAATTATCGTTCTGGCGGTGGCGTTTGATACCTACGCCAAGAGCCGTCGCGGCGCACTGTGAGGATCACGATGAAAGAGGTTCGTATTGGATTAATTGGCACCGGGTATATCGGCAAGGCGCACGCTATCGCCTATGCCCAGGCCCCAACGGTGTTCAACCTGCGCGGCAGGCTGGTGCGCGAGATGGTGGCGGAAGTCACGCCGGAGCTGGCGGCAGAGCGCGCGCAGGCGTTTGGCTTCAACCGCTCCACGGGCGACTGGCGGGCGCTGGTGGCCGACCCGGCTATTGATGTGGTGGATATTTGCTCACCCAACCATCTGCATAAAGAGATGGCGCTGGAGGCGATCCGCCACGGCAAGCACGTCTACTCGGAGAAGCCGCTGGCGCTGAACGCCCACGACGCGCGGGAGATGGTTGACGCCGCGAAGCGGGCCGGGGTGAAAACGCTGGTGGGGTTCAACTACATGAAGAACCCGACGGCGCAGCTGGCGAAGGAGATTATCGCCCGCGGCGAGATAGGCGAGGTGATCCACTTCTACGGCACCCACAACGAAGACTATATGGCCGACCCGTTGTCGCCTATTCACTGGCACTGCTTTAAAGAGACCGCCGGGCTGGGGGCGCTGGGCGACCTCGCGGCGCACATCGTCAACATGGCCCAGTACCTGGTTGGGGATATCGAGCAGGTCTGCGGCGATCTGAAGATCGTGGTCCCGGCGCGCCCGGCGAAGGCCGGATCGTCGGAGATGATTGCCGTCGAAAACGAGGATCAGGCCCACGCGATGGTGCGCTTCGCGGGCGGGGCGCAGGGCGTGATTGAAACCTCCCGCGTCGCCTGCGGCCGCAAGATGGGGCTGTCGTACGTCATCACCGGGACGAAAGGCGCCATCAGCTTCACCCAGGAGCGCATGGCGGAGCTGAAGCTCTATCGGCATGACGATCCGGTGAACCGTCAGGGATTCCGGACCTTACTCGTCGGCCCGGCGCACCCGGACTACGCCGCGTTCTGCATGGGCGCAGGACACGGGATTGGCTTTAACGATCAAAAAACGGTGGAGGTGCGCGATCTGGTAGACGGGATTGCCGCCGACGCGCCGATGTGGCCGGACTTCGAAGAGGGCTGGAAGGTGTCGCGCGTGCTGGACGCGATTGCGCTCTCGCACCGGGAAGGCCGCTGGCTGAACGTGAACGACATTGTCTGATGAGGTATCAACGTGGAAAAGCAGTTTGATGTGATATGCATGGGCCGCGTGGCGGTAGACCTCTACAGCCAGCAGATTGGTGCCCGTCTGGAGGATGTGTCGAGCTTCGCCAAATATCTCGGCGGGTCGTCCGGCAACGTGGCGTACGGCACCGCCCGTCAGGGTTTACGCTCGTCGATGCTGGCGCGCGTCGGCGATGAACATATGGGCCGCTTCCTGCGGGAAGAGCTCAACCAGGTGGGCTGCGATACCAGCCATCTGATTACCGATAAACAACGCCTAACGGCGCTGGTGCTACTCGGCATTAAAGACCGGGACACCTTTCCACTGATTTTTTATCGCGATAACTGCGCGGACATGGCGATTACCGCCAGCGATGTGGACGAAAGCTACATTGCCTCCGCACGTTGTCTTGCCATCACCGGGACCCACCTTTCTCATCCGCAGACCTGCGAGGCGGTGCTGACGGCGCTGGGCTATGCCCGCCGTCATGGCGTGCGCACGGTGCTGGACATCGACTACCGTCCGGTGCTGTGGGGGCTGACCGCCTTAGGCGACGGGGAAACGCGCTTTATCGCCGCCGATAAGGTCACCCGCGAGTTGCAGGAGGTGCTTCACCTCTTCGACGTTATTGTCGGCACCGAAGAGGAGTTTCACATTGCGGGCGGCAGCACGGATACCCTGCAGGCGCTGGAGCAGGTGCGCGCCGTCAGTGAAGCAGCGCTGGTCTGCAAACGCGGCGCGCTCGGCTGCTCGGTCTACACCGACGCCATTCCGTCCCGGCTGGACGACGGCCTGACGGTGACCGGCGTGCGCGTGGAGGTGCTGAACGTCCTCGGCGCGGGGGACGCGTTTATGTCCGGCCTGCTGCGCGGCTATCTGAACGACGAGGGCTGGGAGCAGGCGTGCCGCTACGCCAACGCCTGCGGCGCGCTGGTGGTCTCGCGCCACGGCTGCGCCCCGGCGATGCCGAGCAAAATCGAGCTGGATGACTATCTTTCGCGCGCTGCAGATGTGCCGCGCCCGGATCTCGACCCGCGTCTTAACCATCTCCACCGGGTGACCACCCGACGCCGCGAGTGGCCGGAGCTGTGCGTGATGGCCTTCGACCACCGCAGCCAGCTTGAGGATATGGCGATGCAGTGCGGCGCGTCGCTTAAGCGCATTCCGGCGCTGAAGCAGCTGATCCTGCAGGCCAGCCGCGAGGCGGCGAGCCGCGCCGGGCTGGAGGGCAAAGCCGGTCTGCTGTGCGACGGCACCTTTGGTCAGGACGCGCTGAACGCCATTACCGGCGAAGGGTGGTGGATTGGCCGCCCCATTGAGCTGCCGGGCTCGCGTCCGCTGGAGATGGAGCATGGCAACATCGGCACCCAGCTCATCAGCTGGCCGCAGGAGCACGTGGTGAAATGCCTGGTCTTTTTCCATCCGGAAGACGCCCACGGCCTGCGCCTGGAGCAGGAGCAGAAAATTGCCGAGGTGTACCACGCCTGCTGCCGGTCCGGGCACGAGCTGCTGCTGGAGGTGATCCTGCCCGCGACCATGCCGCGCAGCGACGAGCTCTACCTGCGCGCTATCTCCCGCTTCTACAACCTCGGCATTTACCCGGACTGGTGGAAGCTGCCGCCGCTCTCCGCCGACGGCTGGACGGCGCTGAGCGAGATTATCGAACGCCGGGATCCGCACTGCCGCGGGGTAGTGATCCTCGGCCTGGACGCCCCGGCGGAACAGCTGCGCGCTGACTTTAAAGCCGCAGCGGGTCAGACGCTGGTGAAAGGCTTCGCCGTAGGGCGCACGCTGTTTGGCGATGCCTCCCGCGCGTGGCTGAAACACGATATTGACGATGCGCAGCTGGTGGCGCGCATCAGGGACAACTACCTGCAGCTTATCGCCTGGTGGCGCGAGCGCGGACACGCATAATGGAGACGACAATGAGTGTACAACTGGGCATTAACCCGCTGACGTGGACGAACGACGATCTGCCTTCTCTGGGCGCAGAGACGTCGCTGGAGACCTGCCTGAGCGAAGGTAAAGAGGCCGGTTTCGCCGGCTTCGAGCTGGGCAATAAGTTCCCGCGCGAAGCGCGCCTGCTCGGCCCCATCCTTCAGCGCCATGACCTGCAGCTGGTCTCCGGATGGTACTCCGGCCGCCTGCTGGATCGCAGCGTGGAGGAGGAGATCGCCGCCGTGCAGTCCCACCTGACGCTGCTGCGCGAGCTGGGGGCGAAGGTGCTGGTCTTTGCGGAAGTGAGCGGCTGCATTCACGGCGAGCAACAGACGCCGGTGCATCTGCGCCCGCGCTTCCCGCAGTCACGCTGGAAGGAGTACGGCGAGAAGCTTACCGAATTTGCCCGCTACACCCAGCAGCAGGGCGTGCAGATTGCCTACCATCACCATATGGGCACGGTGATTGAGTCCGCCGACGACGTGGACAACCTGATGACCCACACCGGCGACGCGGTGGGGCTACTGCTCGATACCGGCCATCTGACCTTTGCCGGGGCCGATCCGCTGGCGGTGGCGCAGCGCTGGGCGTCGCGTATCAACCACGTTCACTGCAAAGACGTGCGTGCCGACGTGCTGGCGGACGTGAAAAACCGTAAAACCAGCTTCCTTGATGCGGTACTGAGCGGCGTGTTTACGGTGCCGGGCGACGGCTGCGTGGATTATCCGCCGATTATGCAGCTGCTGAAGGCGCAGGACTATCACGGCTGGCTGGTGGTCGAGGCGGAGCAGGATCCGGCCATTGCCCATCCGCTTACCTACGCCCGTCTGGGGTACAACAACCTGAGCCGCCTGGCGCGCGACGCCGGGCTTATCTGAGGAGGCGACATGTCACGTTTGCTATCACGCTGGCAACAGCCGAACGCGGAGGGACGCACCCAGTCCGTCACGCCGGAAAGCGCAGGGTGGGGGTACGTCGGCTTTGAGGCGTATGAGCTGCAGGAGGGGCAGACGCTGACGCTGCCCGCCGTCAGCGAAGAGCGCTGTCTGGTGCTGGTCGCCGGGCGCGCCTCCATCAGCACGCCCTCCGCGCAGTTTACCGACATTGGCGGGCGGATGAGCCCGTTCGAGCGCATCAAGCCGTGGGCGGTGTACGTCACCCCGCAGGAGACGGTGCAGGTGAAGGCGCTGACGAAGCTTGAGCTGGCGGTCTGCGCCGCGCCGGGCAAGGGCACCTATCCGACGCGGCTGATTGCGCCGCAGGATATCGACGGTGAAGCGCGCGGCAAAGGTCACAACCAGCGCTATGTGCACAACATTTTGCCGGAAGACAGGCCCGCCGATAGCCTGCTGGTGGTGGAGGTCTGGACTAACGAGGGCTGCACCAGCTCGTACCCGAGCCACAAGCATGACACGGATAACCCGCCGCAGGAAACCTATCTGGAGGAGACCTACTACCATCGCCTCAACCCGGAGCAGGGGTTCTGCATGCAGCGCGTCTACACCGACGACAGAACGCTGGATGAGTGTATGGCGGTCTATAACCGTGACGTGGTGATGGTGCCGAAGGGCTACCACCCGGTGGCGACGATGGCCGGGTATGACAGCTACTACCTCAACGTGATGGCCGGGCCGGTGCGCAAATGGATGTTCACCTGGGAGGAGGACCACGCGTGGATTAATCGCGATTATCCCGGGGATAGCGGGCACTGAGGCTATTATTTGCCGGGTGGCGCTGCGCTTACCCGGCCTACAATTTACAAAATATTATTTTGCTTCAATCGCCTGCTCAATCGTCCGGGCAACGATCTGCGGCTGGCTCACCATCGATACGTGGCTTGCCGCCACCTCGGTGGTTTTCGCGTGGATCGTCTTCGCCATCGCCCGTTCAAGATCGGGGTTGATCATTCGGTCATTCTTGCTGACCACATACCAGCTCGGTTTGTCATGCCACGCCGCGTGGACGACTTTTTCACCAAACGCCTCTGCCTTAATTGGCCCCTGCGTGGCTGCAATCGTATCTTGAATGGCTGGCTTCACGTCAGGCGCGAAATCCTTCCTGACGGCTTCCGTCGGCAGGTATAAATAGCCGTCCGCCGTTTTGGCAATGCCCGCGCTACCCGGCGGTGCAGGGTAGCTTCCTGCCAGGTCCGCCGTCGACTGGCCGGAATCCGGGGCGAACGCCGCCACGTACACCAGCGATTTTACCCGCGCATCGTTTCCCGCCTCGCTAATCACGGTGCCGCCCCAGGAGTGGCCCACCAGCACCACGTCACCCTGCGCACGGGCGATGGCCCGCTTTGTGGCGGCAACGTCATCGTTGAGCGACGTGAGCGGGAGCTGGACGGCAATGACCTCGGCGTGCTGCTTCTGCAACAGGGCAATCACCTTATTCCAGCTGCTGCCGTCGGCAAACGCGCCGTGAACCAGCACGACGCTGGTTTTACCCTGTGCAAAGGCGCTGGCGGAAAGCGCCAGCAGGCCTGCCGTGACTACAGACAGTGCTTTCATCTTCAGACTCCTTAAAAATGGTGGACCGCCGCGTGGGGCGGGACGGTGAATTCAACGGTTTTGTGGTCGAGCGGCTTGTGTGTCGGGTCGGCCAGAATTATCGTCACCTTGTGTTTACCGGCGGGCAGCCCCACCAGGATCACCGGCTCTCCGCTGGCGTCAGCCCAGTGCCACGGCGCATCATCCACCACCACGTGAATGTGCCCGATGCGCGGGGTGACCTTGAGCGCGTCGGGCCCGAATACCGGCTCGATGCGAAGATTTTCGGCGCGGTATTGGATAAACACCGCGCCTTTGCTCAGCGGCCCGGCAAGCGGCGGATCGACGATCAGTTTTGCAGGCGGCTGCGGCTGCGCCAGCGGGGCAACGGCGGCGGGGCCGTTAACGTCCGCGGCGCTCAGATTGTCCAGGGGAGTGGCCTGGGCACCTGCGACGGATGTCAGGACAAGCAGGGGGAAAAGTACGTAGCGACGAATCATTGCTCTCTCTCCTCATCAGTTCTCAATGGCGACAGGGAAAGAAAACCATTTTTATGTATCGGAGATATTTGCCGGAGGGGGCGTTTTGTACCCGTTTGTCACCGTGGCCCGCGGGATACAGTGCGATACAGTTTGCCTCCCGGGACGGCGCACAATGGCTATCGCCAGCCCGGCAATCAGCAGCGTCAGGCCCGTCGACACCCCCATTACACCCGCGATCCCCAGCGTTTTATTTAGCCACGCATAGGCATACGGTGAGGCTGCGGCCAAAAGCTGACCGGGGATAAGCAGCATGCCCGTGCGGCGGGCATAGCTTTCCGCGCTAAACAGCTCCAGCGGCAGGGTGGCTTTGACAAGGGTAACCAGCCCGTTGATGGCCCCATAGCCCAGCACAAAGCCGGCCGCACACCAGACAAACAGGGCGCTGCTCAACCCAACAAGAAAACAGAGCGGCATGGCGAGAGCGGTAAAAAGCGTTAATGTGAATGGCGTTAAGCGAGCCCCCGCCAGCACCTCCAGCGAGCGCGCGCCTGTCTGGCCGATTCCCCACAGCATGCCGATAGCGACCGGCAGGCCGTAGTGGGCAATAAACTCCGGCAGATGGGTGGAGGTGCCGTTAGAGACAAAGGTGATGAGGGCAATGAAGGCGGCATAAAGCCAGCCGTTTCGGCGCTCGTTGTTCAGCGGCGGTGCGGCGATTTTCGTCGTCACCGTCAGCCGCTGCCGGGGAAGCGTGCGGATCAGCAACGCGCTCAGCAGGCCAAGCAGGGCATAAATGCGTAATGCGTCCTGCCAGCGCATCACGTGAAGCAGCGCATCGCCCAGCGGCCAGAAGACGACAGAGGCCAGCCCGCCCGCCAGCGTGACGCGCGAGATTGTTCTTCGCGCCTGTTGTCCGTAGAGGTTGACCAGCGCGGCGAAGAGCGCATCGTACAGCGACAGGCGCATTCCCACGCCTGTGATCAGCCAGGCGCCGTACCATCCATAAAGCGTCCGGGTATACGCCATACAGGCACAGCTTGCGGCGATCAGCAGCGTTCCGCCCACCACCACCTTCTGACCGCCAAAGCGTGCCAGCAGGCGGGCGACAAAAGGGGAAACCGCCGCCATCACCAGCATCGCCAGCGTCAGGCCGAGGTAAATCTGCGGTGATGACCATCCCCGGTCGGCTGAAATGGCCAGCGCAAAGGTGCCGGGCATATAAAACGAGATCCCCCAGTTGATGAGCTGATTGCACCCGGCTGTGAGGGCGAGGCGGTGTGGCAGGGCAGGTATTTCCATGAGTGTTCATTCCGCTATGCAGTTGTCCTGAGCATAACGGGCGCGGTATTGTGCTGGCAGGGCTGCAACCTTATGCGCGGTATAAGAGAAACTTTGAATGACGACGCTTAATCTGGGCTATCTCGCCACCTTCCGTCTGGTGATCCAGCGCGGCAGCTTTTCAGCAGCAGCGGATGTGCTGGGTATCTCCCAGCCCGCCGTCAGCCTGCAAATACGCCAGCTGGAGCAGTTTCTGCAAACGCGGCTGGTGGAGCGTACCGGGCGAGGGATAAAGGCGACGGCAGCCGGAGAGGCATTGCTGGCGCATGGGGAGCGTATTCAGCAGGTGGTGGATGACGCCATTCGGTCGGTGAGCGCATTCAGCCACGATGTGAGCGGCACTATTACGCTTGGCACGGGGGCAACGGCCTGCATTCATTTTCTGCCACCTCTGCTGGAGCAGCTACGACGCGACTATCCGCTCCTGAACGTAGGGGTGACGACGGGCAACACCCGCGATATCGTCAGGGCCATCGAAGAGAACCGTCTCGATATGGGGCTGGTCACGCTGCCGGTGAGTGGCAAGGCGTTGGACGTCATGCCGGTGATGGACGAAGAGTTTGTTTTTATCGCCTCGCCGGAGCTGAAGGATGTTTTCAGAGACTTTACCCCGGATGCGCTGCACGCTCAGCCGCTGATTGCCTTTGAATCAGGTAGCGGAACCCGGACGCTGATCGATGGCTGGTTTGCGGCTAATGGATTAACGATCGCACCGGTGATGCAGCTTGGCAGCATCGAGGCGATCAAACGCATGGTTCGCGCGGGACTGGGCTACAGCATCGTGCCTCGAATGGCGGTAGAACAGGATGGCGATCGCGAAGGGCTATGCGTGATGTCGCTTACGCCCATGCTGCAGCGGCAGCTGGCGGTGGTGATGCGACAGGATAAAATCCTCAGCAAAGGGATAGCGGCCATTATTCGGCTCGTGCAGCATCCTTCGGCGGTTTAGCGGTCAGCGGTGTCGACGGTGAGGCTGGATTGCTGCGACTGGGTTTTGTCCTGATGGTGGTACCAGGCGCCAATCGAGGAGTAAACGAAGCGGCCAAAGAAAAACAGAAAGCTGATGAGCAGTATGATGCGGGTCATTCGGGTGTTAAATCGATGTCGTTTGCGCATACGCGTGACCTGACTCACTCTGTTTATCCTGGGTAAGCCCTTTTGGGCGATAAGGATATTAAGGCACAGCGGGAAGAAGGGGTCAATTCTGCAGTGTGTAAATAACCGTCAATGTATACATTTATTAATGTTATTGAATTTAATTAATGCATTTACCATATTGATAATATGAAGAAAATTATTTCAAAAAAAATGCCACAAAGAGTAATTTGCGTAAAGTAGTTTGATTTAAGTCAACGGATTCCCGGCCCTTATATTTAAAATCCTTCCTCCACACAGTTCGCCCCGCACGCCGCCGGGCGGCGCGTACGTCAGGTTGGATGCCTGTCTTTATTTTCCCTCTGGAGCGAAAGGGGTTTAACCGGGCATCTATGAACATTCTCGCTTTCCTGAAAAAAAATGAAAACCGTTGGTGGGCATTGCCGCTTATTTTGCCTGTGGTTTTGCTTCCCGTACTGAGCATCGCGAATACCTTCACGCAGCTGGGAGACGGCATTGCGGCACTCTATTATTTACCCCTCTCATTTTTGCTTTCGCTGATGATGTTCTTTGGGCTGGAAGCGCTGCCCGGGATCGTATTGTCGCTGTTTATCCGCTATTACCCCTCGGTCGGCATGTTCGAAACGGTCGCTGGTATGCTCCATTTTGTCGTCCCTTTAGTGCTGAGCTGGGGCGGCTACCGGGGGTTTGCGCCCAGACGGAATATGACCGCATACGGCGACATCCGGCTGATGGCGCAGCGCATCTTCTGGCAGGTCTTCTGCCCCGCGACGCTATTTCTGGTGCTGTTTCAGTTTGCGGTGTATTTAGGCGTGTATGAGAGCCGGCAGAGCCTTGCGGGATTAAACCCTCTTAATATTCGCACGCTCATCAACTATCAGACGCTGCTGGTCAGCGGGCTGACGGGCGTGCCGCTGAGCTATCTGCTGATCCGCCTGATTCGCCATCCGCGCTATCTCAAAAGCCTTTTCTCGCAGATCCGTTCCCAGATAGATAAAAAGGTGACGGTCATTGAGTTTCTGATGTGGGCGATTGCGCTAGGCGGGCTGCTTACGCTGCTGCTGCTCCCGATGAATGAAAACAGCTCCATTTTCACCACGAACTACACCCTGTCGCTGCTCATGCCGGTGATGCTCTGGGGCGCGATGCGTTTTGGCTATAAGCTGATTTCGCTAATCTGGACGCCGATACTGCTGGTATCTATTCACTATTTTTACCGCTATATCCCGGTGAACCCGGGGTATGACATTCAGCTGGCGATCACCTCTTCCAGTTACCTGGTCTTCTCGTTCGTGGTGATTTATATGTCGATGCTGGCAACCCGGCAGCGCGCGGTGAACAAACGCTCGCGCAGGCTGGCGCTGCTCGATCCGGTCGTCCATATGCCTAACCTGCGGGCGCTGTCGCGCGATCTGGCGAAAAACCCGTGGTCGGCGCTCTGCCTGCTGCGTATTCCGGAGCTGGAAATTCTGGGTCGAAATTACGGCGTGTTGCTGCGGATTCAGTACAAGCAGCAGCTGGCGCAGTGGGTAAACGGTACCCTCCAGCCCAACGAGCAGGTGTATCACCTCACCGGGTATGACATGGCGGTGCGGCTCAACGCGGAATCGCACCAGCAGCGAATTGAAACCCTGGACGAGCATATCAAGCAGTTCCGCTTTGTCTGGGACGGCATGCCGCTGCAGCCGCAGGTGGGCGTGAGCTATTGCTATGTCCGGTCCCCGGTTAACCATCTTTATCTGGTGCTGGGCGAGCTGGGCGTGGTTGCCGACCTGTCGCTCGCCTCCAACCATCCGGAAAATCTTCAGCAGCGGGGTGCCGTCCATTTGCAGCGCAACCTGAAGGATAAAGTCGCGATGATGAGCCGCCTGCAAAAGGCGCTTGATAACGACGAATTCACCCTGCTGGTTCAACCCGTTCGCGGCATGCGTGGCGATTGCTATCACGAAGTCCTGCTCCGGATGCCGGATATCAACGGGCTATTGATCTCCCCCGACCAGTTCCTGCCCGTCGCGCAGGAGTTTGGTCTCTCTTCTCGGGTAGATTTGTGGGTGCTCGAGCACACCCTGCGCTTTCTCGCCGCGCATCGCGAAAGACTGCCCGGCCAGCGCTTTGCCATTAATCTGGCCCCGTCGACCGTGTGTCGGGTGCAGTTTCCGCTTGAGGTGAGCCGCCTGCTGGCGAAATACGCCATTGAGCCGTGGCAGCTAATCTTTGAAGTGACGGAGTGCAGCACCTTTTGCAATGCGGAGCAGGCGCAACACATCCTCCGGCAGCTGCAGAAAATGGGGGTACGTATTGCGATTGATGATTTTGGCACCGGCTATGCGAGCTATGCGCGGCTGAAAAGCGTGGATGCGGATATTCTCAAGATCGACGGCAGCTTTATCCGCAATATCGTCAACAACAGCCTGGATTATCAGATTGTGGCGTCTATCTGCCATCTGGCGCGCATGAAGAAGATGCTGGTGGTGGCGGAGTACGTCGAGACCGAAGAGATACGTAGCGCGGTTCACGCGCTAGGCATCGATTATGTGCAGGGCTATCTGATTGGCAGACCGGCGCCGCTTGAGTCGCTGCTGGAAGCTGAGGCGTCCTGCGCGGACGCCTGAACCGTTACGCGGCGACGTCGGCGCTCTCTTCTTCAATTTTAAGCAGCCAGCCGGTGACCGCTTCCCAGTACTGCTGCTCTTTTTCCAGGTCCAGCAGGACCAGCGCGTTCTGGCTGAACCAGTCGTGCGGGAAGCTCAGCGTCCAGTGATGGTCGTCGGTTTTAAGCTTCAGCGTGGGCGGCGTGGTGGTGGCCTGGCGCTGGTTATTGAGCAGTACGCCCAGACGCAGCAGCTGTATAAGCGGCAGGAACTGTTTTTTCTTGAACAGCGTGAAGCGCGGCAGGTCGTCGAGCTTGATAGCTTTGCGGTGATAACGCACCAGGGTCGCCATCATGGTTTGCTGCTCCTGGTTGAAGCCAGGCAGATCGCTATTTTGCAGAATGTAGGCCGAATGGCGATGCATCCCGCTGTGGTTGATGTTGAGCCCCACCTCGTGGAGCATTGCGGCCCATTTTAACAGCGCGGCAAGCTGCGGGTGCGCGAGCTTCGGATTCTGCTCTTCCCACTGCTCGTACATCTGCACCGTGGTGTCCAGCACGCGCTTCGCCTGCTCGCGGTCGATGTTGTACTGGTTAGCCAGGCTTTGCGCGGTGCGGCTGCGAATATCCTGATGGCGGAAGCGGCCTTCCATCTCATACAGCACACCTTCGCGCAGCGCGCCGTCGGAAAGGCGCAGCTCTTTAATGGCGAGGGCATCAAACACGCCGCAGAGGATGGCCAGCCCCGGAACGAAGACCACCTTACGCTCGTCGGAAAGCCCCGGCAGGCTTAAGGCGTCAAAACTTTTATGCTTCAGCACCTCTTCGGTCAGCAATGTCAGGCGTTCGGGCGTGATAAACCCGTCTTTTTCACCCATCGCCAGCAGCACTTCATGCGCCGCTTTGATGGTACCCGACGCGCCAAGCGCCACGTTCCAGCCCTGGATACGGTACTGCCAGGCCAGGTTTTCCAGCTTCTGGACGGCCGCCATCCGCGCACGCTGGAAGTTCTCGCGGGTGATGCTACCGCCCGGGAAATACATCTGTGCGAAGCTGACGCAGCCCATACGGCGGCTTTCCACCAGGCGCGGCTCAAAGTCTTCGCCGATCACAAGCTCCGTAGAACCACCGCCGATGTCGATCACCAGCTTGCGCCCTTTTTCCGGCTGGGTGTGCTCGACGCCCATGAAGATCAGACGCGCTTCCTCGTTGCCGGAGATGATCTCAATCGGGTAGGGGATCACCTTTTCGGCCCGCTTGAGAAACTCAGGGGCATTCAGGGCCTGGCGCAGGGTGTGGGTGCCCACGATGCACACGCTGGAGGGCGAGAAGCCCTGCAGGCGCTCAGCAAACAGCGACAGGCAGTTTAACCCGCGCTCCATCGCCTCTTCGCTGAGCATGCTGCGTTCATCAAGACCATCCGCCAGGTGTACGCGCTGCTTCAGACGACCGATGATCTGCAGCGCGCCATCCACCTCACGGGCGATGACCATGTGGAAACTGTTAGAGCCAAGATCGACCGCGGCGAATTCCTGCGGGCGTGGGGTCTTATCATTTATCGGCATAGGTTAATCGGGTTGCTCGAGTGATTTGATATAGTCGTAAATCGCCAGTTGCGACCGCACTTTACGGCGGTTGCCGCGCGGTACATAGCGGTTACTGAGTTCTTTGTCGATATAGCGTGCTTTCACGGTATCGCTGAACAGAATCTCGATGATGTCGAGGATCTGCTGCTTCAGGCGCGGATCCAGCAGCGGTGCCGCGACTTCAATTCGGTAGTCAATATTGCGCGTCATCCAGTCTGCCGAAGAAAGATAGACCTGCTTATCACCCGCATTATCGAAAATATAGACCCGATCGTGCTCCAGGTAGCGGTCAACAATGCTGATCACGCGAATATTGTCGCTGATGCCTTCCAGTTCCGGGATCAGCGAGCACATGCCGCGGATCAGAAGATTAACCGGTACGCCGGAGCTGGACGCCGCATACAGCCTGTCCACCAGCCCTTTATCGACCAGGTTGTTAAGCTTCAGCGTGATGCCGGACGACAGCCCTTTCTGGGCATTGGCGATCTCTTTATCGATCATATCGTACAGCAGACGGCGCGAGTTCTGCGGCGAGACCAGCAGATAGTCAAAGCTCACCGGACGGTACGGGTTTTCGATAAAGTTAAAGACCCGGCGCACTTCGTTAGTGATGCGGGCATCGGCAGTTAAGAGCGAGTAGTCGGTATAAATTCGCGCGGTTTTCTCGTTAAAGTTCCCGGTACCGATGTGGGCATAACGCACCACCTCATCGCCCTCTTTACGAGAGATGAGGAACAGCTTGGCGTGAATTTTCAGCCCCGGCGCGGAGAAAATAACGTGCACACCGGCTTCCGTCAGACGACGCGCCCAGTGAATGTTCGCCTCTTCGTCGAAGCGCGCCTGCAGCTCAACCACCACGGTGACTTTTTTGGCGTTGTGCGCCGCGTGGATCATCGCATCGATGATGCGGGAATCTTTTGCCACGCGGTAGATGTTGATTTTGATCGCCAGCACGCTCGGGTCGAACGAGGCCTGACGCAGCAGTTCCAGC
Organism: Enterobacter sp. Taxon_8; assembly: GCF_058354585.1. NCBI lineage: Bacteria > Pseudomonadati > Pseudomonadota > Gammaproteobacteria > Enterobacterales > Enterobacteriaceae > Enterobacter > Enterobacter sp. Taxon_8. The sequence continues at coordinate 1,170,938 of NZ_CM177989.1, forward strand.
ACGTGCTCGAAGGTGTGGTACGGATAGTAGAGCAGGACATCGCGTTCGCGGATGGCGTCGAATCCGTTGCGGAATTTATCGAACCAGAGATGGCGCAGGCGCGGCAGCGGCTTGTTTACCAGATTGGCTTTGCCGACGTTCGGGAAGCCAATAAAATCTTTAAAGTTGTGGTAACGACCGCCCGGAACGATGGAGTCATAGCGCGAAATGGTCAGTTTCTCACGCAGCATCTCCACCATGGCGTCCGGCATATCGCGCTGATAGACGAAGCGCACCGGTTCAGCCGTCAGGCGCTGTTTCAGGCTGGATGACATCAGCTCCATCAGGCTGGCTTCCATCTCGTGCACCAGGTCATATTCGGCGTCACGGGTCATTTTCATCGAGTAGGCGTTTAACGCATCGTAATCGAAGAAGCCTTTGAAGATGTCGTCCAGACAGTAGCGCAGGATGTTATCCAGCAGGATCATTGGTTTGCGTCTGCGCGGAGTTTCCGGCGGCAGGTTCACAAAGCGCGGCACCTTGTCGGATGGGATCTCCAGCAGCGCGTAACGGATAGACTCACCGCGAATAATTTCCACCGCCAGGTAGGTGTAGTCATCTTTCAAAAACTGCACCAGATCGGTTTCGCGGTTGATCAGAATGGGGGTAATGTGCTGGCGCAGATAGTGTTTGAAGTAGTGGCGCAGCCAGTTTTGTTGGTTAACGGAAAGCTGACGTTCGTTAATCAGGAAGATTTGATTGCGCGCCATCTCCAGCAGCAGTTCGTTATACAGGCCGTCAAATTCCTGATCGGCTTTCAGCACGCGGGACTGGATTTTGCCCAGCAGATGCCGCGAGTGCGAGTTTAAGCCCTGTTCTTCGCTGATGATGATGCGTCTTTTCAGCTCGGCAAAGCGAACTTTGTAGAACTCATCCAGGTTGTTCGAATAAATACCCAAAAAACGCATGCGCTCGATCAGCGGGTTACTTTTGTCTGCCGCTTCCTGGAGTACACGTTCGTTGAATGCTAACCAGCTTAGCTCTTTCTCGATATATAACTTTTCCTGACCCATTACAGCTCACACTCCAGTTCAATCACAGGACGTGGTAAATCCGTCTCGTCCTTATTATGGCGAGCATTTCCACGATATGTCCAACAGTGCCAGAAAAGTATGACAGTTATTTTTTTTGTTGAGGAATTTAAAGGGTTGGGGAGGGGACATTCGGGTAATGCATCAGGCAGGTCGGGTAAGCGCAGAAGCGCCACCCGACATATTAAACTACTCTTCCGCCGCATGGCCCTGCGGAGGTAACTTAACGCCGTCCAGCCAGGCAGCGCCGTCGCGCATCTCGAGACGTCCGTCGACAAACCAGCTTACCACCAGCGGGTAAATGGCGTGTTCCTGGGTCTGCACGCGTTCGGTCACGTCTTCTTCGCTATCGCCGTCAAAGACCGGGACTTTCGCCTGCAGGATAACCGGACCGCCGTCCAGCTCGTCGGTAACGAAATGCACGGAGGTGCCGTGCTCCTCATCGCCATTTTCCAGAACCTGACGATGGGTATGCAGGCCGGGATATTTCGGCAGAAGAGAAGGGTGAATATTCAGCAGACGTCCGGCGAAGTGTTCTACAAAAGCCGGGCTCAGAATGCGCATATAGCCCGCCAGCACGACTACGTCCGGCGCGTAGGCATCAATCTCATGCACCAGCTCGCGGTCAAAGGCTTCACGTCCGGCGAACTGGCTGGCTTCCAGCGCGTGCGCGGGAATGTTGGCTTCCCGCGCGCGCTCAAGGCCGAACGCGTCGGCCTTGTTGCTGAATACTGCCCGAATGGTGCCGTTGATTTTCTTCTGCTTGCAGGCGTCTATGATGGCCTGCAAATTGCTTCCGTTGCCGGAAATGAGCACCACGATGTTTTTCATTCAATGACCACACGCTGTTCGGAATCGGAGGCTTTAATCGTACCGATTTTCCACGCGTTTTCACCTTTCTCCGTCAGCAGCTTCACTGCTTTATCCGCTTCGCTTGCCGGCAGGGCGATAACCATGCCCACGCCGCAGTTAAAGGTGCGGTACATTTCGTGAGAGCTCACGTTGCCCGCGGTCTGCAGCCAGTTAAACACGGCTGGCCACTGCCATGAGGATTCGTCGATCACCGCCTGGGTGTTGTCCGGCAGAACGCGCGGAATATTTTCCCAGAAGCCGCCGCCGGTCAGGTGGGCAATGGCGTGAACGTCGACGTTCTCGATAAGCTCGAGCACGTTCTTCACGTAGATACGGGTTGGCGCCAGCAGATGGTCGGCCAGCGGTTTACCGTCGAGTTCGGTCGTCAGCGGGTCACAGCCGCTCACTTCGAGGATTTTACGCACCAGGGAGTAGCCGTTAGAGTGCGGGCCGCTGGAGGCCAGCGCGATCAGCACATCGCCATCGGCCACTTTGCTGCCGTCGATAATTTCTGATTTTTCTACTACGCCGACGCAGAAGCCCGCGACGTCATAATCTTCGCCGTGATACATGCCCGGCATTTCTGCGGTTTCACCACCGACCAGCGCGCAGCCAGACTGCAGACAGCCTTCGGCGATACCGTTAATCACGCTTGCCGCGGTATCTACGTCCAGTTTGCCGGTCGCGTAATAATCGAGGAAGAACAGCGGCTCTGCGCCCTGTACCACCAGGTCATTCACGCACATCGCGACCAGATCGATACCGATCGTGTCGTGACGTTTTAAATCCATCGCCAGGCGCAGCTTGGTGCCTACACCGTCAGTACCCGAGACCAGAACAGGTTCACGATATTTTTGCGGCAGCGCGCACAGTGCGCCGAATCCACCCAGACCACCCATCACTTCCGGGCGGCGGGTTTTTTTCACCACACCTTTGATTCGGTCAACCAGCGCATTACCTGCGTCAATATCAACACCGGCATCTTTGTAGCTGAGAGAAGTTTTGTTGGTCACGGCTTAAATCCCCACGCGATTGCATAGCTAGTAAGAAAAATCGGCGCAATTCTAACAGTCCAGGCAAACGTTTGCGAGCCTATTCTGGACGTGGGGATCTTTTTTTCTGTGTGCCTTATGAATGCAGCCAAACTTGACTCTGTTCACGAAAATGAAACCGGTTTCTGAGAACTGCTTGCAACAGCTATGCCCTTTGCACATCATCGAACTGAAACCGGTTTCTGTAATTGTTTTTGCAGAAAATAACGCAGAATGAGGGAAAGCGAATGTCAGGATTTAAAGCAGATTTTCTGTGGGGCGGGGCCGTTGCGGCGCACCAGCTGGAAGGCGGCTGGAAAGAGGGCGGCAAGGGCGTGAGCGTTGCCGATGTCATGACCGCGGGGGCGCACGGCGTGCCGCGTGAAATCACCAACGGCGTGCTGGAGGGGAAAAATTACCCTAACCATGAAGCCATTGATTTCTACCACCGCTATAAAGAAGACATCAGACTCTTTGCCGAGATGGGGTTCAAATGCTTCCGCACCTCTATTGCCTGGACGCGGATCTTCCCGAAAGGCGACGAGCTTGAGCCTAACGAGGCTGGCCTGAAATTCTATGACGATCTGTTCGACGAATGCCTGAAGTACGGCATCGAACCGGTTATCACCCTTTCTCACTTCGAGATGCCTTTCCATCTGGTCACGGAATACGGCGGCTGGCGCAACCGTAAGCTGATCGACTTCTTCGTTCGTTTTGCAAAAGTGGTATTCCAGCGCTATCAGCATAAAGTGAAGTACTGGATGACCTTCAACGAGATCAACAACCAGGCCAACTTCCACGAAGATTTTGCGCCGTTCACTAACTCCGGGCTGAAGTACGCGCCGGGTGAAGACCGTGAGCCGGTGATGTTCCAGGCGGCGCACTATGAGCTGGTGGCCAGCGCCCTGGCGGTGAAGGCGGGGCGCGAGATTAACCCGTCGCTGCAGATTGGCTGCATGATTGCCATGTGCCCTATCTACCCGCTCACCTGCGCGCCGGACGATATGATGATGGCGATGAATGCCATGCACCGCCGCTACTGGTTCACCGACGTGCACGTGCGCGGCAGGTACCCGCAGCATCTGCTCAACTACTTTGCGCGTCGCGGCTTCACGCTGGATATTACCGAAGAAGATAAAGCCGCGCTGAAGCAGGGCTGCGTCGATTACATCGGCTTCAGCTACTATATGTCCTTCGCCACCAAGGCGACGGCGGATAACCCGCAGCTGGATTACGACGAGAGCAAGAGCCTGGTCACTAACCCGTACGTGCAGAAATCGGACTGGGGCTGGCAGATTGACCCGGTGGGGCTGCGCTACTCCCTAAACTGGTTCTGGGATCACTATCAGCTGCCGCTGTTTATCGTTGAAAACGGCTTTGGCGCGATCGACGTGCAGGAGAGCGACGGCACGGTGAACGACCAGTACCGCATTGACTACCTGTCCGCCCACATCCGCGAGATGAAAAAAGCGGTGGAGGAAGATGGCGTGGATCTGATGGGCTATACCCCGTGGGGCTGTATCGACCTCGTTTCTGCCGGTACGGGCGAAATGAAAAAACGCTACGGCTTTATCTTTGTCGACAAAGACAATGAAGGCAACGGCACGCTGAACCGCAGCAAGAAGAAATCGTTCGACTGGTATAAGCAGGTAATTGCGAGCAACGGCGATAGCCTGTAATTGCCGGGTGGCGCTAACGCTTACCCGACCTACACTACACGTAGGTCCGCGTAAGCGCAGCGTCACCGGGCAGAACCCGCACCCAAGCCGGAGTCTCGCCTCCGGTTTTTTTTGTCTCTAAATCACTTTGCTTGATATACGTCAAGCAAGATGGGTATGGCCTAATCCGAAAAAAGCGGTATAATCCCGCGATTTTTTTGCGGACGCCGCCTCAGAGGAGAAAGAGAATGAAGATTGTGGAAGTGAAACACCCACTCGTTAAACACAAGTTGGGCCTGATGCGTGAGCATGACATCAGCACGAAGCGTTTTCGCGAACTGGCATCTGAAGTCGGCAGCCTGCTGACATACGAAGCGACCTCCGATCTGGAAACAGAAAAAGTCACCATCGAAGGCTGGAACGGCCCGGTGCAGGTTGAGCAGATCAAAGGTAAGAAAATTACCGTGGTGCCAATCCTGCGTGCCGGTCTCGGCATGATGGAAGGCGTGCTGGAGCACGTGCCAAGCGCGCGCATCAGCGTGGTCGGGATCTACCGTAACGAAGAAACCCTTGAGCCGGTTCCTTACTTCCAGAAGCTGGTGTCTAACATCGACGAGCGTATGGCGCTGGTGGTTGACCCGATGCTGGCGACCGGTGGTTCGATGATCGCCACCATCGACCTGCTGAAAAATGCAGGTTGTAACAGCATTAAGGTGCTGGTGCTGGTTGCGGCTCCGGAAGGGATCGCGGCGCTGGAAAAAGCGCACCCGGACGTTGAGCTGTATACCGCCTCTATCGACCAGGGCCTGAACGAGCACGGATACATCATTCCGGGGCTCGGCGATGCCGGCGATAAGATCTTTGGTACGAAATAATCGAATAACGATAAATAAGCCGACTTTGATAGTCGGCTTTTTTTTGAATAAAACACCAACAACAATACTACTCAGAGGAAAACACTATGACGCGCCGTGCTATCGGGGTGAGTGAAAGACCGCCGCTTTTACAGACTATCCCGCTTAGTTTGCAGCACCTGTTCGCCATGTTTGGCGCAACCGTGCTGGTGCCAATCCTGTTCCACATTAACCCGGCAACCGTGCTGTTGTTCAACGGCATCGGTACGTTGTTGTACCTCTTTCTCTGTAAAGGCAAAATCCCGGCGTATCTCGGGTCGAGCTTCGCGTTTATCTCGCCGGTTTTGCTGCTGCTGCCGCTGGGTTATGAAGTCGCGCTGGGCGGCTTTATCATGTGTGGCGTCCTGTTCTGCGTGGTGTCCTTCATTGTGAAGAAAGCCGGTACCGGCTGGCTGGACGTGATGTTCCCGCCTGCGGCGATGGGCGCCATCGTTGCGGTCATCGGTCTTGAACTGGCGGGTGTGGCGGCGAATATGGCCGGTCTGCTGCCTGCTGACGGCCAGTCACCGGATTCCAAAACCATTATCATCTCGCTGGTTACGCTGGGCGTAACGGTGTTTGGCTCCGTCCTGTTCCGCGGCTTTATGGCGATAATCCCGATCCTGATCGGCGTGCTGGCGGGCTACGCGCTCTCCTTCGCGATGGGCGTGGTGGACACCACTCCGATTGCCGAGGCGCACTGGTTCGCGCTGCCAACCTTCTACACCCCTCGCTTCGAATGGTTTGCGATTTTCACCATTCTGCCTGCGGCGCTGGTGGTGATTGCGGAGCACGTCGGCCACCTGGTGGTGACGGCGAACATCGTTAAGCGCGATTTGATCCGTGACCCGGGTCTGCACCGTTCCATGTTTGCGAACGGTTTCTCCACCATTATCTCCGGTTTCTTTGGCTCAACGCCAAACACCACCTACGGTGAGAACATCGGCGTGATGGCGATTACCCGCGTCTACAGTACCTGGGTTATCGGCGGCGCGGCGATCATCGCCATTCTGCTCTCCTGCGTCGGCAAGCTGGCGGCAGCGATTCAGATCATCCCGGTGCCGGTGATGGGCGGCGTGTCTCTGCTGCTGTACGGGGTAATTGGTGCCTCCGGTATTCGCGTGCTGATTGAATCCAAAGTGGATTACAGCAAGGCGCAGAACCTGATCCTGACCTCAGTAATCCTGATTATCGGCGTGAGCGGCGCGAAGGTGCACATCGGTGCGGCCGAGCTGAAGGGCATGGCGCTGGCGACCATCGTCGGCGTTGGCCTGAGCCTGATCTTCAAGCTGATCTCGGTGATCCGCCCTGAAGAGGTGGTACTGGACGCGGACGAAAGCGAAAAAGCGTCACATTGATCGAAAAGTCGGGCGAGGGATCGCCCGGTTCTCTCCTTGCAGGTTCCGTGTTAAACTCCTTTCCGATTTTACGTAGGATCTCTGGTTGAGGTATTTCTGAACGGACCGGCACAGCTCTCTCTGCCACTTTATCTCCCTGACGACGAAACTTTCGCGAGTTTCTGGCCGGGTGATAACCCCTCTTTACTGGCTGCACTGCAAAACGTGCTGCGCCAGGATCACAGCGGATACATCTATATCTGGTCACGCGAAGGCGCGGGGCGCAGCCATCTGCTGCATGCCGCCTGCGCGGAGCTTTCAGCGCGCGGTGATGCAGTAGGCTACGTGCCGCTGGATAAACGTACGTGGTTCGTGCCTGAGGTGCTGGAGGGAATGGAACATCTCTCGCTGGTCTGCATCGATAATATCGAGTGCGTGGCGGGGGACGAGCCGTGGGAAATGGCGATCTTCAACCTCTACAACCGCATCCTGGAGTCGGGCAAAACCCGGCTGCTGATCACCGGCGATCGTCCACCGCGACAGCTGAATCTGGGGCTGCCGGATCTGGCGTCTCGTCTGGACTGGGGGCAAATCTACAAGCTCCAGCCGCTGTCGGATGAAGATAAGCTTCAGGCGTTACAGCTGCGCGCAAAACAGCGCGGATTTGAGCTGCCGGAAGACGTGGGCCGCTTTCTGCTCAAGCGGCTGGATCGCGAAATGCGTACGCTGTTTGACACGCTCGATCAGCTCGATCGCGCCTCCATTACCGCCCAGCGCAAGCTGACCATTCCGTTTGTGAAAGATATTCTCAAGCTTTGAATTTTCTCGCCCGGTGGCGGCTAAATATCCCCAATTAGATGCTCAACCAGAAGTGGAATCGGTCTTCCCGATGCCACGCTCCGTCCGTTTCCGCGCCACAGCGCCGTACCGCTGATGTCCAGATGCGCCCACGGGATTGTCGGCGGGCAAAAGTGGTGCAGAAGCCACGCTGCCGAAGCACTGATTGCTGCATTATTGGTCGGCGTGTTGCACAGATCGGCGATGGCGCTGTCGGTCTGTTTTTTCAGCCGCGCATCCAGCGGCAGGGACCACACTTCATCGCCGCTCTGCTTGCCCGCCAGCGTCAGCGCCGCGCGCAGCGGTTCATCCTGCGTCATTAATCCGCTCAATTCATACCCCAGCGCCTTCACGACCGCACCGGTTAAGGTCGCCATATCAATAATATAGCGCGCCTGCGGATGGCGCTGGCTGGCCCAGGCGATGGCGTCTGCCAGCACCAGTCGGCCTTCGGCATCGGTATTGTTGATTTCAACCGTGGTGCCGTTGCAGGCCGTCGCCACCGTTCCGGGCTGCATGGCGTCCGGGCCAATGGCGTTTTCCGCCAGTGCCAGCACGCCCATAATGCGTACGGGCAGCGCCAGCTCTGCGGCGGTCAGCATCAGGCCCAGCACGTTAGCCGCACCGCACATGTCGTATTTCATGGTATACATGCCCGCGCCTTCCTTCAGCCACAGGCCGCCTGTATCAAAGGTTATGCCTTTTCCCACATAGCAGCGCACCGGGCCGTCGTTGACGCCGTCATAATGGATCGCCAGCAGGCGCGGCGGACAGGTCGCCCCTTTGCCAACGGCGTGCAGCAGCCCCAGACTCTGCTCAACGATTTGCTTTTCATCCAACACCTCGCAGCGCAGAAAAGGGAAGGCGGCACACAGTTTTTGCGCCTCTTCCACCACAAACTGCGGCGTGCATCGGTCGGACGGGATATCCGCCAGCCGTCGCGCAGCGACCATTCCGTGGGCGATGGCCTGCTGCTGGCGGAAGATTCCCTCCAGTTTTGCCTGCTGTTCCGGCAGGCAAAGGGCAGTAATGTGCGTAAGGCGCACCGTCGATTCATCCGTTTTCTTCAGCTTCAGATCGCTTAGCCTGTGCGCCTGATTAAAGAGAAAACGCAGCACCTGCGCCAGCACCACATCGTCGATATCGGTAACGTCCAGTATCAGCTCGGGGCTGACGGGCGAGGCCAGCAGCGGGCGCAGCGCCGTCAGTAATCCTTCGGTCAGGCTATCCTGCCAGAGCGCATCGGGCAGCAGAGTGATCCGGGCAAACGGGGCGCAGCCAAAGCGGGTGTCAGCGATGCTGGCAGACTCGCGCATTTCTGCGACCAGCGCCGTTTCGGGCAAATGCGTACAGGTGGCGGACGCAATCAAATGGCTCTGCGGAGCCGCGTCAGAAAGCGCGTTGATAAACTGATACGTAATCATCATGACTCCTCAATCGGCGCGCGGATCCGCGCGGCATAGGCCTGCATCCACTCATCGTCTACCGCGTGATAATGCGTTTTCTCCCGCAGGCGTTCGGTACGAAAAACGGTGAGAGGCTGGCGAGCCGTCGCCACCACAAACGAGAAGGTTTTGATGTTGGTGGCGGCACCAAATTCGCCTTTGTTGTTCATGCACACCACTGAGAGATCGCCCGCGCGCCCAAAGCGCGACATCAGCTTGTCTTCCAGTTCGAACACTACCGAATCGGCAGCCTGCTGGGGCGTCATGCCCTGCGCCATGCGGCGGACGATTTCGTAGCTGGTGCAGCCTTTCATCAGATCTTCACCGACGCCCGTGGCGGTGGCAGCGCCGATTTCACTGTCGCAGTAAAATCCGGAACCAATAATGGGCGAATCCCCGAGTCGACCGCGCTTTTTCATGAACAGGCCGCTGGTGGACGTGGCGACGCTCATCGAGCCCTGCTTATCGAGGCCGATAATGCCGACGGTGTCATGCCCGTCGTAAGGGCTTAAGCCCTTATCCAGCGTTTCACGGCAGCGTTTGCGGTAGTGCTGCAAGGCGCGGTCAGTGAGCATGGTTTTGTCGGCAAAGCCCTGGCTCAGCGCCCATTCGCGCGCGCCCTGGCCCACCAGCAGGCTGTTGTAGCGCTGGCGGCTTAACGCATGCGCCACCCGCACCGGGTTGGCGATATCCACCAGGTTGCCCACGGCACCAAACGCCAGCGTATCGCCGTCCATGTAGGCGGCGTCCAGCTCCACTTCGCCATTTTCGGTGGGCAGCCCGCCGTAGCCGACGGATTTATAAAACGGAAAATCTTCGACGGCGGCGACGGCATCCACCACCGCTGCCGAGACCGGTTTCCCCGCAGCCAGCGCAGATGCAGACTCGGTGACGCCTTCAAGCGCCATTCTCCAGGTCGCGATAATTCCCCACATGCTTTACTCCTGTTTTGCAAGGGTGGTGTCGGTTTGCGTAACGGTGACCATTTCCGCCGCGCGGTACTGTTTGTCCACGATACGCATGAAAGGTAGGTACAGCATGGCGCCAATTAGCAGGTTGATAAGCTGCATCACGCTGCCGCTCAGGTGCCCGGTAACGATAAAACCGCTGATAACGGGTGGCAGCGTCCAGGGAATAAACACCCCGGTGGTGACGGCAACCGCGCCAATCTTCATCGCTGCATACTGCACGGTAACCAGCACCAGCGGCACCAGATTGAACGGGATAAGCATGATTGGGTTCATGATCACCGGCAGGCCAAACAGGATCGGTTCGTTGATGTTAAACACTGACGCCCCGGCGCCGAGGCGCGCCACTTCCCGCATGTTTTTGCTGCGGGCGAAAATCAGCATCGCAATGACCAGCGACAGCGTGGCCCCCGCGCCGCCCATCCAGATCATGTCAAAAAACTGTTCGGTGATAATGTGCGGCGGCGTGGCGCCAGCCTGAATGGCCGCGATGTTGTCGGTCTGGTTCTCCATCCACAGCGGGCGAATGATGCCGTTAATCATCGAGCCGGAGTTAATGCCCACTGACCAGAGAATGGTGATGCTGAACACCGTCATCAGCGCGCCAAAGTATGAGGTACCGTAGTGGCGAACCGGCGTGGCCACTACTTCGTAAATAAACTGGTGGATAGTGTTGTAGTGGGTGTTTTCAAACACGATACGGATACCCAGCACCAGAATCATCACCAGCAGGGCCGGGATTAATGCCGCGAACGACTCCTGCACCGCCGGCGGCACGCCGTCCGGCATTTTGATGACCAGTTTTTTGCGCTTGAGCCAGCAGAACAGTTCCGTCCACAGCAGAGAACCAATCATCGCCACGAACAGCCCTTTACTGCCAATCCACTCCACCGGAATGACGGTAATACCGCCGTTTTCCGCCACTTTGATAAAGGGCGTCAGGATGAGAAAGGCGACCAGCGCCAGGATGCCGCAGGAGATGCGATCCTCGCCGTAGTGTTCCGCCAGGCGGAAGGCCACCAGGAAGCTGATGAACAGCGACATGGTGGAGAACACCGCGTTGAACGGAATTTCAATAATGGCGCTCCAGCTCTCACCAAAGGCCTGAGACATAAACTGCTGATAGGCTTGATTCGGGAATGACGAGATCACCAGCAGAACGGAGCCGACGATGATAAACGGCATGAAGGATACGTAGGCGCCGCGAATGGCCCCGAGATGACGCTGCTGGGCCGTTTTGGCCGCCAGCGGCATCAGTTTTGCTTCAAGAAATCCCAGAACATTGTTCATTGTGAACTCCGTACAAGATTGAGGGGTGTTGGTTGTGTTATGTCTGGGAATTATCAGTGAAGCGTGGCGAGCGAAAGGTGAAATCGGTCACAAAGCAATCGCTACTGTAGTATAAATCTCATAAGATTAGTTCTGAGGACTTGCGATGGAAATTAAACTGCATGCTAATGCCACCACGACGCCGCGCATCCGTCGCTATCTTCAGCAGTCAGATAAAAGCGACAGAGAGCTTGCCGCTGAGCTGGGCATTTCGGTCACTACCGTCAGGCGCTGGCGCAACCGCGAGCAGATTTCGGACAACCACACAACGCCAAAAGTGATACACAAAGCGTTGAGACAAGAGCAGATCGCACTGGTGAATGTCCTGCGTGACGTCTCGGGAGCGCCGCTTGATGAACTGCTGCAGATTGTAAACGGCGTGCTGGGGATCCCCGTATCCCGGGCGACATTGAACCGCTACCTCAAACCTACCTCTGCGCAACAAAGAGGGGCTCCGTTGCAGGGGAAAAAGGCGCTCAAGGCAGGTATCGTGCCGCAAAAACTTCTGTTACATCATCAGCCCCTGTCTCTGCATATGGACGATGGCGGAGAACAGCATCTACTTTGGGCGCGTGAACCGGTGAGCGGCTGGTGCTACGCCCGGCTGTACGCGGGCACTTCTCCGCAGCTGCTGGCCCGCTGGGCGCACGACGCGCTGGAAGCCTGTCCGGCTGATATTCAATCTATTGAGACTTTTGGTTTCGAGGTGAAGCCAGAGGAGCGTAATACCACCGTTACGGTGCATCCGCAGCAATACTCCGCCGTTCAGGTTGCTCAGCCGCTCTGTGAAATCATTCCACGCCTGAACAGTGAGCCGGCAGGCGAGCTGTTGATCCAGCTGTGCGAATTTTACAACCGGGGAAAAGCGCAGAAAAAGTTAGGAGAGAGTACGCCGCAGGCCTTTCTTGAAGCGCTGCGGCGTAACGATTAGAGGATCTCGAGCACGTCTTCCGGCGGACGTCCAATGCGCGCCTGGCCGTTCGCCACCACAATCGGGCGCTCAATCAGCTTTGGATTTTCAACCATCGCCTGGATCAGCTCAGACTCGGTGAGACGGCTGTCATCCATGTTAAGCGACTTATACAGATCTTCTTTCTGACGCATCAGCTCTCTAGCACTGCCCATTCCCAGCATGCGCAGCAGCTGGCGGAGGGTTTGCGCGTCAGGTGGAGTGTCGAGGTACAGCACCACTTCCGGCTCCACGCCGTTAGACTTCAGCAGGCTCAGGGTATCGCGGCTCTTGGAGCAGCGAGGGTTGTGATAAATCTTTACGGCGTCTGTCATGACGTGAATTCTCCTTTATTACATCTTCTCGTACGGCTTAAAGCGCTGCTGCAGGCCGCGCAGCTGATCGATACGCGCGTCGTAACGTGCCTGCTGGAGGCTGCCGAGCTTGACCTGCGAGCTGGCGCTGCTGAGCGCGGAAATCGCCTGATCGAGGCGGCCCACCAGGGCAAAGCCTTCGGCACGCGCCGCAAGCTCCTGATCGCGGTTGCCGAGCTGGGCTTCCGCCTGAGCGAGCAGATCCCAGCCGTTTTGATCGTCTTTATTATTAAAGGTGTAGCGGTTCAGGATAATCGCCGCTTCACCCGGCTGGCCGCCCTGCAGGTAAGCATTCGCCAGGTTAAGCTGCAGCACCGGGTTGGTACGGACGTCTTTCGCCCCTTTCAGACGGTTAATCGCATCGGCGGTTTTCTTCTGCCCCAGATCGATATCCGTCGACAGATCGAGATACCACGGGTTGTTCGGGTCGGCAGCCAGAAGCGGCTGCAGCGCTTTACGCGCCTCGTCGTATTTGCTGGCTTCCATCGCCTGAAGCGCCTGACCATACTGCGCGGCGTTTTTCTCACGCACGTTGCCTTTCGCCAGGGTATCCAGCAGGTCACTGGTGAGCTGGTTACGCCCGGAATTGTACATTCCCAGGGTTCTCACTTTCGCCATGTAGAAATCCTGCGAAGACTGGACCACCACAGGACGCATCTGGTTTGCACGGTTACGCGCGTCCGATAGTCGGCTTTCAGGCAGCGGGTGCGTCAGCAGGATTTCCGGCGGACGGGAAGAGTAACGCGCCTGATCGAGCAGTTTTTCCAGGAAGCTCGGCATGGCCTGCGGGTCAAAGCCCGAGCGCTGCAGCACCTGAATCCCGATGCGGTCCGCTTCCTGCTCGTTTTGTTGGGTAAAGCTGATCATCCCCTGACGTGTTCCCGCCAGCGTACCGGTCAGCGCTGCCATCCCGGCCTGCGGGCTGGCCATCGCCAGCAGAATCGATCCCAGTGCACCCACCCAGGTGAGGGGAGCGTTACGTTTCTGGTCTTCCATCGCACGCGCCAGGTGACGTTGTGTGACGTGCGAAATTTCGTGCGCCATTACCGAGGCCAGCTGGCTTTCGTTGTCAGAGTAACGGAATAACGCCGAATGCAGCACCACGTTACCGCCAAAGAAGGCGAAGGCGTTGATTTCGTCATTATTGATTAAATAGAAATGGAAGGGGGTCTTTACCGAGTCGGCGTGCGCTACCAGACGCATCCCCAACCCGTTTATGTACTGCACCAGCAAAGGGTCGTTGATCAGCGGGGCGCTGCCGCGCAGCTGGCGAACATAGTAATCCCCCATTTGCATCTCTTGCCCAATAGAGAGCGTGCTTCCTGCTGTGGTGCCCATGTCCGGCAATGAATCGGACGAGTCAGCAAAAGCGGGCAACACCTGACCGACCGTCACCGCGGCAATCAGTGTTGCAACCAGTGTTTTTCTCAATTGCCTGAACATAACCACTGTCCTGTATGTTGGATGTGCTAATTTGACCGATGAACCGGCATATCGTTCATCTCTGCTGCCCTGCGAGTGTAGCCGTGTTGTAGCATGAAGAAAATCCCATTCATCAGGGTTTTGCGGATTGCGATCGGGATACAAAAAGCGAAAGTCTTTTTTGTGACAGTTAGATACAATTCACCGTCTCACTCCCGCCATTCGATTCAGGGAAGGGTTGTATGCTCGAAATGTTAATGCAGTGGTACCGGCGTCGGTTCAGCGACCCGGAAGCCATTGCTTTGTTGGTTATTCTGGTTGCCGGGTTCGGTATTCTGTTCTTCTTCAGCGGCCTGCTCGCCCCTCTGCTGGTGGCGATTGTGCTGGCGTACCTGCTGGAGTGGCCCACGGCGCGTCTGGAACATATCGGCTGTTCCCGCCGCTGGGCGACCAGCATCGTGCTGGTGCTGTTTGTCGGCATCCTGCTGTTAATGGCTTTTGTGGTGATGCCGGTCGCCTGGCAGCAGGGAATTAACCTGATCCGCGACATGCCCGGCATGCTGAACAAGCTGTCTGATTTTGCCGCCACGCTGCCGCGCCGTTATCCGGCCCTGATGGATGCCGGAATTATCGACGCGATGGCCGAAAATATGCGCGCCCGCATCATGACGATGGGTGATTCGGTGGTGAAATACTCTCTGGCGTCCCTGGTCGGACTGCTGACGCTGGCGGTTTACCTTGTGCTCGTGCCGCTGATGGTCTTCTTCCTGGTGAAAGATAAAGATCAAATGCTCAACGCCGTGCGCCGTATTCTGCCGCGCAATCGCGGGCTGGCGGGGCAGGTCTGGGAAGAGATGAACCAGCAGATCACCAACTACATTCGCGGCAAGGTGCTGGAGATGATTGTCGTGGGGGTAGCGACCTGGATTGGCTTCCTGATTTTCGGCCTGAACTACTCGCTGCTGCTGGCGGTGCTGGTGGGGCTGTCGGTTCTGATCCCGTACATAGGCGCGTTTGTGGTGACCATTCCGGTTGTTGGGGTCGCGCTGTTCCAGTTTGGGCTGGGGACTGAGTTCTGGAGCTGTTTCGCGGTGTACCTGATTATTCAGGGCCTGGACGGTAACCTGCTGGTGCCGGTGCTGTTCTCCGAAGCGGTGAACCTGCATCCTCTGGTGATTATCTTATCCGTGGTGATTTTCGGCGGGCTGTGGGGATTCTGGGGCGTGTTCTTCGCCATTCCGCTGGCAACGCTGATTAAAGCCGTGGTCCACGCGTGGCCGGATGTGCCGGCGGTGGAAGAGAAGTAGAGGGGGGCGGCCTGATGCCCTCACCCCGACCCTCTCCCACAGGGAGAGGGAGAAAACATGAAAAACGGCAACCTGGGTTGCCGTTTTGCTGTTTATCAGGCGCTTTGTTTCAGCCAGTTCAACACCACGTCGTGGTGGTTGCTGGTTTTGAAGTCGTCAAACACGTGTTCAACTTTACCGTCAGCGTCAATCAGGAAGCTGATGCGGTGGATGCCGTCGTAGGTTTTACCCATAAACGTCTTCTCGCCCCAGACGCCGAACTGCTCGCATACCTGATGATCTTCATCGGAAAGCAGCGTGAAGTTCAGCAGCTCTTTTTCAGCAAATCGTGACAGCTTTTCTGGTTTATCGGTGCTGATACCCAGCACTTCCACGCCGACTTTTTTCAACTCGTCCATGTTGTCGCGTAAGCCGCAGGCCTGTACGGTGCAGCCGGGGGTCATGGCTTTCGGGTAGAAATAGACCAGAACACGCTGTCCCTGGAAGTCGGTCAAATTTACTTGCTCGCCGTCTTGATCCGGTAAGCTAAATTTCGGTGCGATGTCACCGGCTTTCAGTGGGTTCATTACTCAACTCCATCCTGTTCGTGCTGCGAATAATTGACGACGCTTATACTGCCCTGCGCGTTTAATTCTGTACAGAGGGCTTTGAACGCTTGCTCGATATTTGACGCATCCTGTGAGGCAGGGCTGTGCGCGGTAATTTGAATAAACAGCACCGGAAGACCATGGTCATCGCTTGTCTGCGTACGGGAAACCAGTTCGGCAATATTCATCTGATGACTGTCAAAAAGCGCCGTGAAACGCTCAATCAGATGCGGAGAATCAGGCACTTCAACCTGTACCCAGACGGTAGAAGGCAGTGCCGGACGCGGACGCGCAGTGGTGCGCTTCATGACAATCAGCAAATCCAGTTCGGCCCCTTTCAGCGGCAGGGTCGATTCAATCAACGTGATGGCGTTCCATGTCCCGGAAAGTAACATTATAAATGTGAACTCTTCACCGAGCATCGCCAGACGGCTGTCTTCGATATTACAGCCGCAGCTGCTTACGTGGCGGGTGATGGTGTTCACGATACCCGGCCTGTCGGCACCCAGCGCAGTGATAACCAGGTAATGTTGTGATGAGGTTGTCAAACCTGTTCTTCCTTTGCATGGTTAAGTCTTCCTAAGGAAAGCATAAAAAAAACATGCATACAACCGCCTGAGAGCCTCAGGTCGCTTGCTTTTATTACAGTTCCAAACGTAACATTGAGGCTCTTGTTCGCACAGAGGATGGCTCATGTTCACGGGAAGTATTGTCGCGCTTGTTACACCGATGGATGAAAAAGGTAATGTCTGCCGGTCAAGCATGAAGAAGCTCATTGATTACCATGTCGCCAACGGAACCTCGGCGATCGTTTCGGTAGGGACTACCGGTGAATCCGCAACGCTGAGCCACGACGAGCACGGCGATGTGGTGATGCTGACCCTGGAACTGGCTGACGGACGTATTCCGGTCATCGCGGGCACAGGGGCTAATGCAACCGCAGAAGCTATCAGCCTGACCAAACGTTTTAACGACAGCGGCATCGTTGGCTGTCTGACGGTGACTCCTTACTACAACCGTCCTACTCAGGAAGGTTTGTTCCAGCACTTCAAAGCCATCGCTGAACATACTGACTTGCCACAAATTCTGTATAATGTGCCGTCCCGTACCGGTTGCGATATGCTGCCGGAAACCGTTGGTCGTCTCTCGGAAGTAAAAAATATTATCGGTATTAAAGAGGCGACAGGGAACTTAAGCCGCGTTCATCAGATCAAAGAGCTGGTTTCAGACGACTTTATCCTGTTGAGTGGTGATGATGCGACCGCGCTGGACTTTATGCAGCTCGGTGGCCATG
The DNA here is from genome assembly GCF_058354585.1 of Enterobacter sp. Taxon_8. Classification (NCBI taxonomy): domain Bacteria; kingdom Pseudomonadati; phylum Pseudomonadota; class Gammaproteobacteria; order Enterobacterales; family Enterobacteriaceae; genus Enterobacter; species Enterobacter sp. Taxon_8. The sequence goes on from NZ_CM177989.1 coordinate 1,188,291, forward strand.
GCGTGATCTCCGTAACGGCAAACGTTGCGGCGCGCGACATGGCTGAAATGTGCAAACTGGCAGCAGCAGGTCATTTTGATGAAGCGCGCGTCATTAATCAGCGTCTGATGCCGCTGCACAATAAATTATTTGTCGAACCCAATCCGATCCCAGTGAAATGGGCATGCAAGGAGTTGGGTCTTGTAGCAACCGATACGCTGCGTCTGCCAATGACACCGATCACCGACCACGGTCGTGATATCGTCAGGGCTGCGCTGAAGCATGCCGGTTTGCTGTAGAGTTTAGGGAGATTTGATGGCTTATTCAGTACAGAAGTCGCGCCTGGCGAAGGTTGCGAGTGTTTCGCTTGTTATGCTGCTCGCTGCCTGTAGTTCAGACTCGCGCTACAAGCGCCAGGTGAGCGGTGATGAATCCTATCTGGATGCAACCCCGCTTGCTGAACTTCACGCACCGGCTGGTATGATCCTGCCGATTCAGAACGGCGATTATAATATTCCCGTGACCAACGGCAGCGGCCTGGTCGGTAAAGCGCTTGATATTCGTCCGCCAGCACAGCCTCTGGCGCTGGTTAGCGGGGCGCGTACCCAGTTCACCGGTGATACGGCGTCTCTGATGGTTGAGAGCGCGCGCGGTAGCAATCTTTGGCCGCAGGTTGTCAGCGTCATTCAGTCGAAGAACTACACCATCGATAAACGCGATGACGCCAGCCAGACGTTAACCACCGACTGGATCGAATGGAACCGTCTGGATGAAGACCAGCAGTACCGCGGTCGCTATCAAGTCTCCGTTAAACCACAGGGTTATCAGCAGGCGGTCAACGTTAAGCTGTTGAACCTGGAGCAGGCGGGTAAACCGGTTGCGGATGCCGCGTCCCTGCAGCGTTACAGTACCGAAATGTTGAACGTGATTGCCGCAGGTCTGGATAAGACCGCTACCGATGCCGCCAACGCTGCGCAGAGCCGTAACGGTGTGACCTTCGATGTTCAGAGCGGCGCGGATGATACCGGCCTGCCAATGCTGGTAGTGCGTGCACCGTTTAACCAGACCTGGCAACGTCTGCCAGCAACGCTGGAAAAAGTGGGCATGAAAGTGACCGACAGCACGCGTTCAACCGGCAGCATGACGGCAACCTATAAGCCGCTCTCCGACAGCGCGTGGCAGGAACTGGGCGCGAAAGATCCACAGCTTGCCTCCGGTGACTATAAGATTCAGGTAGGCGACCTAGATAACCGCAGCAGTCTGCAGTTTATCGATCCAAAAGGTCACACGCTGACCCAGTCGCAGAACGATGCGCTGGTCGCTGTCTTCCAGGCAGCATTCAGCAAATAAATACGAGGGCTGGTGAATCCAGCCCTTTTTATTTTAGTGCCACGCAAACGTGTGCGTGGCATAATATCCCCAGTTTTGAACACAAATCATCACACCAGGAGTAATGAAGATGCAGAAGCAAGCTGAGTTGTATCGTGGCAAAGCGAAGACCGTATACAGCACGGAAAACCCGGATCTGTTGGTGCTCGAGTTCCGCAATGATACGTCAGCAGGGGATGGCGCACGCATTGAGCAGTTCGATCGTAAAGGCATGGTGAACAACAAGTTCAACCACTTCATTATGACCAAACTGGCCGAAGCGGGTATCCCGACCCAGATGGAAGCGTTGCTGTCCGATACGGAATGTCTGGTGAAAAAACTGGATATGGTTCCGGTTGAGTGCGTTATTCGTAACCGTGCGGCGGGCTCCCTGGTGAAGCGTCTCGGCATTGAAGAAGGTATCGAACTGAATCCACCGCTGTTCGACCTGTTCCTGAAAAACGATGCCATGCACGATCCGATGGTCAATGATTCCTACTGCGAAACCTTCGGCTGGGTGAACAAAGAGAACCTGGCGCGCATGAAAGAGCTGACCTACAAAGCCAACGACGTGCTGAAAAAACTGTTTGATGACGCGGGCCTGATCCTCGTCGACTTCAAGCTGGAGTTTGGTCTGTTCAAAGGCGAAGTGGTGCTGGGCGATGAGTTCTCACCAGACGGTAGCCGCCTGTGGGATAAAGAAACGCTGGATAAAATGGACAAAGACCGTTTTCGCCAGAGCCTGGGTGGCCTGATTGAAGCGTACGAAGCGGTTGCTCACCGTTTAGGCGTTAAGCTCGACTAACTCCCTCACTTGCCAAAGGATGTTCGCATCCTTTGGCGTCTTACCTTTGTTTCCTATGGTAATCTTGCCGTTAACCGCCTACGATCATAGCTATTATAAATGGAATAGTTAGAGGTGGTTATGCGCTGGCAAGGGCGTCGTGAAAGTGACAATGTAGAAGACAGACGCAGTGATGGCGGCGGCGGTCCTTCAATGGGGGGACCCGGCTTCCGGTTACCCAGCGGTAAGGGCGGCATCATCCTGCTGATTGTGGTTTTAGTCGCGGGTTATTACGGCGTTGACCTCACAGGGTTGATGACCGGTCAGCCGCTGCAACAGCAGCAATCTCAGCACTCCATCAGCCCGAATGAAGATGAAGCGGCCAAATTTACCTCCGTTATCCTCGCCACAACGGAAGACACCTGGGGTCAGCTGTTTGAGAAGATGGGGCGTACCTACCAGCAGCCGAAGCTGGTGATGTACCGGGGCGCAACCCGCACCGGATGCGGCACCGGACAGTCCGTGATGGGGCCGTTCTACTGCCCGGCGGACGGCACCGTCTATATCGATCTCTCCTTTTACGATGACATGAAACGCAAGCTTGGCGCTGACGGTGATTTTGCCCAGGGCTACGTGATCGCGCATGAAGTCGGCCATCACGTGCAAAAGCTGCTGGGGATTGAGCCTAAGGTGCGCCAGCTGCAGCAAAATGCCTCGCAGGCAGAAGTTAACCGACTGTCCGTCAAAATGGAGCTGCAGGCGGACTGCTTCGCGGGCGTCTGGGGCCACAGCATGCAGCAGCAGGGCGTTCTGGAATCCGGCGATCTTGAGGAGGCGTTAAACGCCGCTCAGGCTATCGGTGACGACCGTCTTCAGCAGCAGAGCCAGGGGCGCGTCGTGCCGGACAGCTTCACTCACGGTACCTCACAGCAGCGCTACAGCTGGTTCAAACGCGGCTTCGACAGCGGCGACCCGGCGCAGTGTAATACCTTCGGTAAAGCGATGTAATGCTGGCGTTTGAACAGCTGATACGCGAGCTTGAGCGCACCGGCCATCGTCGGCTGGTGGTGCTCAGCGGCGAGGCGCAGTGGACGTTAACCCAGGCGCTTGCCCTGCGTGCTGCCCTGCCCGGAGACTGGGTTTGGCTTGACGAACATCCTTCAAAAGCCATCAGCGGCCTGCTGGGACGCGAGTTCCGGCATGCTGTTTTTGACGCCAGCGCCGGGTTTGATGTCGCCGCGTTTGCCGCCCTGAGCGGAACGCTGAGCGCCGGAAGCCTTCTGGTGCTGCGGGTTCCGCCACTCGACGCGTGGGCCGGGTTGCCAGACAGCGATTCACTGCGCTGGAGCGACAGCGCGGAAGCAATAGCCACGCCGCATTTTGTCCACCATTTCTCCCGGACGATTGCAGCCGATCCCGACGCGATTGTCTGGCTTCAGGGCCGCGCGTTATCCCTTCCGCCTTTACCCGACGCGCCAGACTGGCAGCCTGCCAGCGGCGCCCCGCAGCGCGAACAGGCTGAGATCCTGGATGTGCTGCAGGGGATGTCGGGTGGCATCGTGGCCGTCACCGCCGCGCGCGGGCGCGGAAAATCAGCCCTGGCAGGAATGTTGCTGAGCCGCATTGCTGGCAGCGCCGTGGTTACCGCGCCGTCGAAGGGGGCAACGGATATCATCGCCCGCTTTGCCGGAGAGCGTTTTCATTTTATGGCCCCGGACGCGCTGCTTGCCTCTTCACGCCAGGCAGACTGGCTGATTGTTGATGAAGCCGCTGCGATCCCCGGACCTCTGCTGGAAAAGTTAGTTGCCCGTTTCCCCCGCGTGCTGTTAACCACCACGGTGCAAGGCTATGAAGGGACGGGCCGGGGATTTTTGCTTAAATTCTGCGGTCGGTTTGCCGGGCTGCAGCGCTACAGCTTATCTACACCTGTGCGCTGGGCGGCGGGCTGCCCGCTTGAGCGGATCGTCGCCAGCGCGCTGCTGTTTGACGATACGCTGATCGACCGTCGCCCGGAAGGAGAGGTGCACTTAACGTCTCTGGCGCCGACGGCATGGGAAAGCCGCCCGGCGCTTGCCGCGAGCGTGTATGAGCTCCTCTGCGCGGCGCATTACCGCACCTCGCCGCTCGATTTGCGCCGCATGATGGACGCGCCCGGGCAGCAGTTTGCCGTTGCCGAAACGAACCCGGTTATCGCCGGGGCGCTATGGCTGGTGGAGGAGGGCGGGCTGTCCCCTGAGCTTAGCCGCGCCGTGTGGGCGGGGTTCCGGCGTCCGCGCGGGAACCTGGTGGCGCAGTCTCTGGCGGCACACGGCGGCTCTCCGCTGGCGGCGACGCTCAGAGGACGGCGGGTGACCCGCATTGCCGTGCACCCTCGCCGTCAGCGGGAAGGGATTGGCCAGGCGCTTGTTCGCAGCGCCTGCGGCGAAGATTATCTGTCGGTGAGCTTTGGTTACACCGATGAACTTTGGCATTTCTGGCAGCAGTGCGGCTTTGTGCTGGTGCGGATGGGCAGCCATCGTGAAGCCAGCAGCGGCTGCTACACGGCGATGGCGCTGCTGCCGCTTAGCGAGGCAGGGCGTCGGCTGTGCGCGCAGGAACATCAGCGTTTGTGCCGGGATATGCGCGTCCTGTCTGCCTGGAACGGTGAAAAGATCCCCGTGGAAGACCGATGGGAAGCTACCCTTAATAGTGACGACTGGCTGGAGCTGGCGGGGTTTGCTTTTGCACACCGGGCGTTTTCAACCTCGGTTGCCGCGCTGACGCGGCTGTTGTTAGCCGTGGACATGCCGCTTCCGGCCCTGCGTGGGAAAATGGCAGGAAAAACGGAAGACGTCGGGCGAAAAGCGTTGCTGGCAAAGCTGCGCAGTGAAACCGCGCAAGCGCTTGAAAGCCTTGATTATCCCCGCTGCCAGCAGTTGAAGGAAGACATTTTGCAATGGCAATTTTTTCAATGACTTCTTCAGTAAAGTGGCATGGTCATTCACGTCGGGAGGCGTAGAATCCAGGTCATCTATTAAGGAGACCACCATGAAACACGATCATTTTGTTGTTCAAAGCCCTGACAAACCGGCTAAACAGTTACTGCTTCTGTTTCATGGGGTTGGCGATAATGCCGTCAATATGGGGCAGATTGGCAGCTGGTTTGCGCCCGTTTTCCCCGAAGCGCTGATTGTCAGCATCGGTGGCGTAGAGCCATGCGGCCCGAACGGGCGCCAGTGGTTCTCGGTTCAGGGCGTGACGGAAGAGAACCGTCAGGCGCGCATTGACGCCATCATGCCGACCTTTATCGACGTTGTCCGCTACTGGCAGCAGCAGAGCGGCGTGGGTGCCGAGGCGACCGCGCTGATTGGCTTCTCGCAGGGGTCAATCATGTCGCTGGAAAGCGTAAAGGCGCACCCGGGTCTGGTGTCACGGGTGATTGCGTTTAACGGCCGTTTTGCGACGTTACCAACAAGCGCAACCACGCAGACCACGATCCACTTAATCCACGGCGGTGAAGACCGGGTGATTGAGCTCTCGCATGCGGTTGCTGCCCAGGAAGCGCTGATTCGGGAAGGTGGGGATGTGACGCTGGATATCGTTGACGATCTGGGCCACGCCATTGACGACCGCAGCATGCAGTTTGCGCTCGATCGTTTACGCTATACCGTACCGAAGCACTACTTTGATGAAGCGCTCAGCGGCGGTAAGCCGGATAACGATGATATTGTTGAGTTTATGTGAGGTTATCCCCTCTCCACAGGAGAGGGGATACGGACCGGTTACTTCTTCTGGTCTTTCTTCGGCCAGTCGTCGTCATCGTCCCACTTGTCGTTGAAATCACGGTGCGGGGGAAGATCCGGTTTGTCGGCGAGAAATTTTTTATGGTCCACGCGCTTAAGGTCTTTAATCACGTTAAGCAGTACGCCGACCAGAAAAACCAACACCAGAACCCACCAGTACTTTGAAAGCCAATCCATTCGCTATTCCTCTCAGAGCGTTCGTCAGGCGACGAGTTGCTCCATAATACGTTGATACATACGGGCCAGCAGTTGCAAATCTGCCGCATTGACACACTCATTTATTTTATGAATGGTTGCGTTCACTGGCCCCAGTTCGACAACCTGAGCACCCATACGGGCGATAAAGCGTCCGTCTGAGGTGCCACCCGTTGTCAGCAGCTGTGGCTTAATTTCATTATAGTGCTCGATGGCGTTCACCACCGCATCCACCAGTTTGCCGCGCTGCGTCAGGAACGGCTGGCCGGAAAGCCACCACTCCACGGTGTAGCGCAGGTGATATTTTTCCAGCAGGGCGACAACCCGCGCCTTGATCATTTCATCGGTCAGTTCCGTGCTGAAGCGGAAGTTGAACTGGACGAAGTAATCCCCCGGGATCACGTTATTGCTTCCGGTCCCGGCCTTGACGTTCGCAATCTGCATGCTGGTCGGCGGGAAGAACTCGTTGCCCTTATCCCACTCAATCGCCACCAGCTCGCTCAGCATTGGCGCAGCGCGGTGGACCGGGTTATCGGCCAGATGCGGATACGCAACGTGCCCCTGAACGCCGTGAATGGTCAGGTTACAGGTCAGCGAGCCACGGCGTCCGTTTTTGACGACGTCACCCACCACTTCGGTGCTGGACGGCTCACCGACCAGGCAGTAGTCGAGACGCTCGTTGCGTGCCATCAGCGCTTCAACAACCTTCACGGTACCGTTGTGCGCGCTGGCTTCTTCGTCGGAGGTTACCAAAAACGCGAGACGGTTTTTGTGGTTGGGATGCTGCGCCACAAAGCGCTCTGCCGCCACGACCATCGCCGCCAGAGAGCCTTTCATGTCTGCCGCGCCGCGACCAAACAGCATGCCGTCGCGAATGGTCGGTTCAAACGGCGGGTTAATCCAGCGGTCCGCGTCACCGGCGGGAACGACGTCAGTATGCCCGGCGAAGGCCAGCGTTTCGCCCTGTCCGCGCCACGCCCAGAAGTTCTGGGTATCGCCAAAGTCCATGCGTTCAACGGTAAAACCGATGGCGCGCAGGCGTTCAATCATAAGAGCCTGACAACCTGCGTCGTCCGGGCTAAGGGAAGGACGGCGAATAAGCTGCTGAGTCAGCTCAATGACCGGGCATGACATAAACTACACCTCAACGAAAAAAGTCGGAATAAAGGGTTTCACTGAAACCCAGCAGCATAGGCTGCCCTGGCGCGCAGAGCAATGGGCGTTTGATAATTGCCGGCATCTCGATCATCAGTTTTGCCGCGCTGTCGGCATCGGTGATGCTGGCGCGCAGAGATTCGTCCAGTTTACGCCATGTGGTACCGCGGGTGTTCAGCAGAGCTTCCCAGCCCAGTTCGCGGATAGCGCTATGCAGAAATTCTGCATCAAGCCCATCGGCGCGGTAATCGTGGAAACGGTACTCCACGCCGTTCGCTTCCAGCCATCGACGGGCTTTTTTGATGGTGTCGCAATTTTTAATGCCGTACATCACAACCATGGTGAATCCTTTTGACCTTATGATGATTAAATGTTCAGTAAATTCGAAGATATATCCTTAAGTGGAATATAACACATTCAGGAATCGTCTGGATTTACACTTTATATTAATTCAACTCACATCTGTGCGCTGAATATTCTTTCACCATTTAAGCATAGATGTCCATAAACTTTAAAAACCCAATAAACTCAGCAAATAAAATAAAACTCACCCATCCGTAGGGTTATTTCAAAATATTGCTGGCCGTCACAAAAAATTGAGGTCTCACCGTTCATATTTATCATAAATCCCCGCAGGACGTGGGTTACAATCACAGCAATTGGTTAAATAGTCTTCACAATGATGGCCCGTTTTTGTAGAATGCGCATAATAATAAGAGAGGTAGTTATGATTGAACGTGAACTGGGGAACTGGAAAGATTTTATCGAAGGCATGCTTCGTAAATGACATTCAGTAAGAATTGCAAGAGCACTAAAATAAGTAAAATAACCATAGTGTGAATTAATCACACAGTAAAAAGGCGGCCGATAAAGCCGCCTTTTTTTATTTCAATCACTTACTCAGCACGTTCCTTTAGCGGGAAGCGACGACGCACCAGCACAAAGAATAGCGGAACGAAATAAATGGCCAGGATGGTGGCCGAAATCATGCCGCCCATGACCCCCGTCCCGACGGCATGCTGGCTGCTGGAGCCTGCTCCCGTACTGGTTGCCATCGGCAGTACGCCAAAGACAAACGCCAGTGACGTCATCAGGATCGGGCGTAAGCGCTGACGGCAGGCGTGCAGCGTGGCCGCCATCAGCTCGTGGCCTTTGGCATTCATCTCGTTGGCAAACTCAACGATCAGAATGGCGTTTTTCGCCGACAGCCCAATCACGGTGAGCAGACCCACCTGGAAGTAAACATCGTTCTCCAGACCGCGCATCCAGGTCGCGAGCAGGGCACCAATGACGCCAAGGGGCACGACCAGCATGACGGAGAACGGGACCGACCAGCTTTCATACAGGGCGGCGAGGCAGAGGAAGACCACCAGCAGAGAGAGTGCGTAAAGTGCGGGAGCCTGTGCCCCGGAGAGGCGCTCCTGGTAAGACATGGCCGTCCACTCCAGACCAAAACCGGCGGGCAGCTGTTGCACCAGTTTTTCCATAGTGTCCATGGCGGTACCGGTGCTGACGCCCGGCGCGGCTTCCCCGACGATTTCAACCGCAGAGTAGCCGTTATAGCGCTCCAGGCGTGGCGATCCGCTCTCCCAGTGCGAAGTCGCAAAGGCAGAGAACGGCACCATGCCGCCAGCGTTATTCCTGACAAACCAGCGGTTAATATCATCCGGCAGCATGCGGAACGGCGCGGCGGACTGGACATAGACTTTTTTCACGCGGCCACGATCCATAAAGTCATTCACATAGCTCGAGCCCCACGCCGTTTGCAGGGTATCGTTGATATCGTTGATCGATACGCCCAGCGCCTGCGCCTTACGCTGATCGATATCCACCTGAAGCTGCGGGCTGTCATCCAGACCGTTATGGCGAACGCGGGTCAGGCCGGGATCGTTGCCCGCCAGCGCTAACAGCTTATCGCGTGCCGCCATCAGCGCCGTGTGTCCCGCACCGGCGTGATCCTGCAGCTCCATGTCAAACCCGGCGGAACTGCCAAGGCCGCTGATTGCCGGCGGGCTGCTGGCAAAGACGCGCGCCTCTTTGATGTGCGCGAAGGCTTTGGTCGCGCGTTCAATGATGGCAAATGATGTTCCCGTTCTGGTATCGCGCTCGTCCCAGTCCTTCAGGCGGACGAACATGCGGGCGACGTTCTGCCCGTTCCCGCCCGGCCCGGAACCGACGGTAGAGAAGACGGATACGACGTTATCTTTCTCTTTAGTAAAGAAATACTGCTCCACTTTCTGGACTACTTTCAGCGTCTGCTGCTGCGTTGCGCCGCTCGGCAGCTGCACCGAGGTGGTAAACATCCCCCGGTCTTCCATCGGCAGGAACGAGGTGGGCAGGTGCAGGAACAGCCACACCATCCCGCCCAGCAGCACGACGTAAACCATCATCCAGCGCAGGCTGCGGTGGAGTACACGCCCAACGGCAGATTCATACCGCGCGGCGTTGCGGTCGAACATGCGGTTAAACCAGCCGAAGAACCCTTTCTGCCCGCGATGCTCTCCTTTATGCAGCGGTTTCAGCAGGGTGGCGCACAGCGCGGGGGTGAGGATCAGCGCGACCAGCACGGAGAGCACCATCGCCGAGACGATGGTGATCGAGAACTGGCGATAAATCGCCCCGGTGGTGCCGCCAAAGAAGGCCATCGGGATAAAGACAGCCGACAGTACCATCGCGATACCGACTAGCGCCCCCTGAATTTGACCCATGGATTTACGCGTCGCCTGGCGCGGAGAGAGCCCTTCTTCGCTCATGATGCGCTCGACGTTTTCAACCACGACGATGGCATCATCCACCAGCAGGCCGATTGCCAGCACCATCGCAAACATCGTCAGGGTATTAATGCTATACCCGAACGCGTAAAGCACCGCAAAGGTCCCAAGCAGCACCACGGGGACTGCAATGGTGGGGATCAGCGTCGCGCGGAAATTTTGCAGGAACAGGTACATGACCAGGAACACCAGCGCGATGGCTTCCAGCAGGGTCTTCACCACGTCCTCAATGGAGGCTTTAACGAAGGAGGTGGTTTCATAGGCGACTTTGTACTCCAGCCCGTGCGGGAAATACTGTGAAAGCTCGTCCAGACGGTCTAACACCAGTTTTGCTGTCGCCATTTCGTTCGCGCCGGAGGCCAGTTTAATCCCCAAACCGGAAGCCTGATTGCCGTTAAAGCGGCTAAGGTAGTCGTATTTTTCGGCCCCCATTTCCACCGTGGCGACATCGCCCAGACGCACTTCCGACCCGTCCTGATTCACGCGCAGGGTGATGTTGCGGAACTGGTCCGGCGTCTGCAGCAGGGATTGCGAATTGATGGTGGCGTTCAGGGCTTGCTTATCAACGGAAGGCGTTCCCCCCAGTTGCCCCACCGCAATCTGGGCGTTCTGGGCTTTGATGGCATTCGTTACGTCGGTCGCCGTCATCTGATAGCTGTTGAGCTTGTTGGGATCGAGCCAGATGCGCATGGAGTATTGTGAGCCGTAGGCGTCAATATCTCCGACGCCGTTAATCCGGCTGATGGGATCCTGAATATTACTGGCGACGTAGTCCGCGATGTCCTGTTTATCCATTGAGCCATCTGTCGAGACAAACGCGATGGTCAATATGTTGGTATCACCGGTTTTACGCACGGTTACACCCTGGTTCTGCACCGCCTGGGGCAGCTTGCGCATGGCCGACTGCAGCTGGTTTTGGACCTGCTGCACCGCTTCGTCCGGGTCGGTGCCCGCCTTGAAGCTCAGGGTCACCGTCGCCTGTCCCGTGGCGCTACTTTGCGAGGACATGTACATCAGGTTATCCAGACCCGTCATGTTCTGCTCGATAACCTGCGTGACGGTATTTTCCAGCGTCTGTGCCGACGCGCCGGGGTAGTTTGCTGTGACGCGCACGTTCGGCGGTGCCAGGTCGGGGTATTGCTCAACGGGAAGTGAAGTAATCGCCAGGACGCCCGTCAGACACAACAGGATGGCAAGCACCCAGGCAAAAATGGGGCGATCGATAAAAAAATTCGCCATGAAAGTGTGACCTCGTTTTGCTGCACGTCATTATTGTTTATTGCCCGCATAACTTTAGCGGTAAGGCCCAGGTCAAACGTGGAGAAATAAAGGAGATAATGTAAATTATCATGCGCTTTTCCCTGCGCTTCCCTCTTTACCGTTATTTACCCGTTAACGGCGTGGGCGCCGGAAACGTCACGCTGACCAGCGTGCCGCCGTTTTGCGGCTGCGAAAAGTGCAGCATCCCACCGAGCCGTTGCGCGCGTTCGCGCATAATATTCAGGCCGTAATGTCCCGGCGGCTCGCTGGCCTCGCCAATCCCAATACCGTTGTCACGAATGCTGACGCTGTGCGTCCCGTCCACTGAGGTCACGCAGCTTACGGTGATCTCGCTGGACTGCGCGTGCTTAATGGCATTCAACACGGCCTCGCGGACGATCTGCAGCAAATGCACCTGCTTTTGCGCATCGAGCGCCAGCGAGGACAGACGACAGTCCAGATGCAGTTTGGCCTGCGTCTGGCTCTGCAGCACGTCGAGGGACTCCTGCAGCGCCGCGGGTAAGTTCGCGTGGTTCAGCGTCAGGCGGAAGGTGGTCAGCAACTCGCGCAGCTGCTGCCAGGCATTGTTCAGCTCGCGGGAGAAGTCGGTGATGATGGTCTGCGCCGGGGTATTTTCCTCGGGCACGGCGCGTTTGAGCAGCGCAAGCTGAATGCGCAGATACGACAGCACCTGCGCCAGCGAATCGTGCAGCTCGCGGGCAATGGTGGCGCGCTCTTCCATCAGCAGCAGCTGCTGGTAATGCTTTTGCGCCTGGTTAAAGTACAGCCCGCGCCCGAGCATAGTCGCCACGCTTCTCATCAGCGGAAGGGGGACGCTGTCCGCCTCGCTTTGCCAGCGCAGCTCGCCGTAGAGCGTGTCCTGCATCAGTACCGGCAGGTTTTGCAGAGGAGTGCCATGTGCCTCCGTCCCTTCACACAGCCGCCAGTCGTCGCTGGTGCGCAGTTCCAGATAATTCATCTGCGTATAGTCATGGACAATCTGCAGGATATGCCGGAAGCAGTGGCTGTCTATCTGGCCGGTATTCAGCGCCTGCGAGCACTTGAACAACATGTCGAGCTGCTGGTGGGCTTCGTGCAGGTGCCGCGTCTTTTCCGCAACCGAGGCTTCGAGCGAACGGTAGAGCGTATCGAGCTCGGCTGACATGTGGTTAAAGGCGCGCGAAAGCTGACCCAGCTCGTTCGGCAGGGCGCTATCCGGCGCAGGCGTGGCAAACTCGCCGCGCTCAATGCGTTCGCTGGCCGCCACCAGGTTATTCAGCGGTAGCACCACCTGGCGGCGGATGCGTCGCAGAGTAAACAGCGTCAGCAGCAGGATCCCGAGTGCGCCAGCCAGCGAGAGCAGGGTGACCGTCTGAATTTTATGTTCAGTGTAGTGCTGCAGGGCGAGCACAAAGGCATCAATGCGGCCGACAAAATCTTCAATATTGCGTTGATACCACGCGCTGTCGCCGCGGGCGATGCGCGCATCCATCTCCTGCCAGGCCACATGCAGCTGCTGATAGCGTGCTTTCACATTGTCCGGGACGTACCAGCGGTTCAGCTTCTGCAGGGCAGGCGCGCCGAGCGTCTGTTGCCAGCTCTCGCGATGTGCCGCAAGGGAAGGGCTGTTGCGCTGCATTTCGTAGCCCAGACGATAGCTCTGCATGCGCAGCGAACCGGCGATATTAATGGCTTCGGCATCGCGCTGGCTGCTTGCCAGCGTCAGCAGCGCGACGGTGCTGGTCAGCACGGACAGGGCTATGATCGAAAAGAAAGCCCAGGCAAGGCTTCCGGAAACGGGTCGTTTAACGGTCACAGAACGGCTCTCTGAATAAAATTGATCTGCCACAGGTTCACTGGAAATAATTGGGCGCTTCAGTCATGTGAACGTTGCCCGATCGCACCGTGATGCGTAAATACCATACTCTTATAAAGAGAAAGGTTATTGAACCAAAAACAGGTGTGGTTATGAATCGTTTTATTATGGCTAACAGCCAGCAGTGCATTGGGTGTCACGCCTGCGAAGTGGCCTGCGTGATGGCGCACAACGATGAGCAGCATGTCGTGAGCGAGCGCCATTTTCATCCGCGTATCACGGTCCTGAGAGCTGGCGAGAAGAGCCGCCCCGTGACCTGTCATCATTGCGAAAACGCGCCCTGCGCGCAAAGCTGCCCGAACGGCGCCATCAGCAAATGCGATGACAGCGTACAGGTGAATCAACAAAAATGCATCGGCTGTAAGGCCTGCGTGGTGGCCTGCCCGTTTGGCACGATGGAGATTATCGTCACCCCGCTCGACAACGGCGGTGTGAAGGCCTCGGCGAATAAATGCGATCTCTGTCTGACGCGTCCACACGGCCCGGCCTGTATCGAAAATTGCCCGGCGGATGTCCTCTCTCTGGTAACGCCTGCCGCGCTGTATAACCTGGCGAAATCGCGCCGACAGCGCACGGCCTGCCTGGAGGCGCAGCCCTGGCATGCGGAGGTCGTCGGCGTGGACGCGCCGCGTACCAAACTGCAGCAGATGCAGGCGACGGCGCCACGCGGCGAGCCCGACAAGCTGGCTGCTGCAGAACGCGTGGGCCATTTTAACGAAATTTACCTGCCATTCCGGGCCGAACAGGCCGCCCGCGAGGCGTCGCGCTGCCTGAAGTGCGGAGAGCATAGCATTTGCGAGTGGACCTGCCCGCTGCACAACCACATTCCGCAATGGATCGAGCGCCTCAACGCGGGAGATATCGCCGGCGCGGCCGAGCTTTCTCATCAGACTAACTGTTTACCTGAAATTACCGGTCGCGTCTGCCCGCAGGATCGATTATGCGAGGGTGCCTGCACAATACGTGAAGAGGCAGGATCCGTGACCATCGGCAACATCGAGCGCTATATCTCCGATCGGGCGCTGGCGATGGGCTGGCGGCCGGATATGTCCGCCGTCACGCCGTCAGGTAAACGCGTCGCGATCGTCGGCGCGGGGCCTGCCGGGCTGGCGTGCGCCGACGTGCTGGCGCGCCGCGGCGTGAGCGTGACGGTCTATGACCGGCACCCGGAAATTGGCGGATTGCTGACCTTTGGCATCCCGGCGTTCAAGCTGGACAAATCGCTGCTCGCGCGGCGCAGAGAGATATTTACCGCGATGGGGATCCGCTTCGAGCTTAACTGCGAGGTGGGCCAGGACGTGTCGATGTCGCAGTTAAAGCACGATTACGACGCCCTGTTTATTGGCGTGGGAACCTATCGCTCGATGAAGGCGGGTATCCCACATGAAGACGCGCCAGGTGTCTACGACGCGCTGCCTTTCCTGGTGGGCAACACGCGCCATGTTATGGGGCTGGAGGCAACGGCCAGCGAACCGTTCATCGACGCCCATGGCCTGAACGTGGTGGTGCTTGGAGGGGGCGATACCGCGATGGACTGCGTCCGAACCGCGTTACGCCACGGGGCGGCGAAGGTGACCTGCGCCTATCGTCGGGATGAGGCCAACATGCCGGGCTCGAAGAAAGAGGTGAAGAACGCCAGTGAAGAGGGGGCGGCGTTTGAATTTAACGTCCAGCCGGTTGAGCTGACGCTGGATCCGAACGGAAAGGTCAACGGTATCCGAATGCTGCGAACCGAGCTCGGAGAGCCGGATGCGCAGGGACGGCGGCGACCGGTTCCGGTGGCGGGCAGCGAGTTTGTGATGGCCGCGGATGCGGTCATCATGGCGTTTGGTTTTAACCCGCACGCGATGCCGTGGCTGCAGGCGCAGGGTGTCGAAACGGATGACAGGGGGCGGATCGTGGCCTCTGTCGAGAGCCGCTACCGTTACCAGACGACCAACCCGCAGATCTTCGCCGGGGGCGATGCGGTACGCGGCGCGGATCTGGTGGTAACCGCAATGGCGGAAGGGCGCCATGCCGCGCAAGGGATCCTCGACTGGCTTGGGGTTAACGCGCCAAAACATCATTAAACCGGCGGGCGACAAAGCGGGATTCACGGCGTAGTATAGGACGACTCATTGTGTTGTGGAGCCCGTATGACCCTGAAAATTGACGTTATCAAAGACAAAATTCTCTCTGAAAACTACTTTGTCCTGCGTAACATCACCTATGATCTTACACGTAGCAATGGTGAGGTTATCCGCCACAAACGCGAGGTCTACGACCGCGGCAACGGAGCGACCATTCTGCTCTATAACCGTGACAAGCAGAGCGTGGTGCTAATCCGTCAGTTCAGGGTGGCGACATGGGTTAATGGCAACCCTGATGGACGTTTGATTGAAACCTGCGCGGGCCTGCTTGATGACGATGAGCCGGAAGTTTGTATCCGCAAAGAGGCCGTGGAAGAAACCGGCTTCGAAGTGGGTGAGGTCAAAAAGGTCTTCGAGCTGTTTATGTCGCCGGGCGGCGTAACGGAAATTGTGCATTTCTTCATTGCCGAATACAGTGACGCCCAGCGCACGCACCGGGGCGGTGGCGTAGAGGATGAAGATATTGAAGTGCTGGAGCTTCCTTTTGCCCGGGCGCTGGAGATGATGCGTTCAGGCGAAATCAGGGATGGTAAGGCAGTGATATTACTGCAGTATTTACAGACGACCGGGTTGATGAACGCTGCTTTCGAGCGGATGTAGTGCATTTTTCGGGTATATCTGATAAATCCGATTGAGCAACCCCGCCGGGAACACGAAGATACTGCCCAGTTAAGCGTTTTCGTTCCGGGATTGTGTCATTCATGCGCTACAGCGTCTTTTTGTTTTACCTGTTTTGTGTGCTCCTCGCGCCGCAGGTGCGGGCTGCACCTGCCCAGCAAGCCTTCTCCGACTGGCAGGTAACCTGCAATAACCAGAATTTTTGCCTTGCACGCAACACGGGTGAACACCGTGGTCTGGTCATGACGCTCACCCGTAGCGCCGGGGCGAAAACGGATGCCACGCTGCGTATCGATCTTGGCGGTCTTGATACACCCTCGATCAAAGAGCCAGAGATTGCCCCCCGGCTGCTGCTGGATAGCGTTCCTCTGAAGCTGGACAAACAGCGCTGGCAGCTCACGCCATGGCATCTGAAAACGGACGATGCGGCCACCATCACCGCCTTTCTGAAAAATATCCAGGAAGGGAAGGCCCTGACCCTGCGCGGCGGTAAGCAGGTCATTTCACTGACAGGGCTTAAGGCCGCACTACTGTTCATTGATGCGCAGCAAAAGCGCGTCGGCAGCGAAACCGCGTGGATCAAGAAAGGTGACGATCCGCCGTTAAGCGTTCCGCCTGCACCCGCCTTAAAAAAGGTGGCGGTCGTCAATCCGACCCCGACGCCACTCTCCCACGCCGAACTGAACGACCTGCTGGACTATGGTACCGGACGGATGAACAGCAGCCAGTGCTCGCTGGATCCTAACCGCCGTGAAGTGCGCGTCACCGCGTTAACCGATGAGAAAGCGCTGCTGATCGTCAGCTGCGAGGCGGGGGCCTATAACACGGTCGATCTGGCGTGGCTGGTATCACGTAAAAAACCGTTCACCGCACGCAGCGTCAGGCTGCGTCTGCCGTTTACGCCGTCAGGCGACGGGAGCGAAATGGAGTTGATGAATGCCAGCTTCGATGAAAAGACGCGCGAGCTGACAACGCTGGCGCTGGGGCGCGGTTTGGGCGATTGCGGAGTCCAGACGCGCTGGCGTTTTGACGGACAGCGATTCCGCCTGGTGCGCTACGCCGAGGAGCCCAGCTGTGATAACTGGAACGGGCCAGATGCCTGGCCCACGCTGTGGATCACGCGCTAGTTTTGCCCGGTAAGCGTAGCGCCACCGGGCACGCAGACCGCGCTACAGCACGCTTAACGCCTTCTCAACCACGTTCTCAACGGTAAAGCCGAAGTACGGGAACAGCTTGTCGGCAGGGGCGGACTCACCGTAGCCCCTCATGCCGACAATCGCCCCTTTCAGACCCACATATTTGTACCAGTAGTCGGCAATACCGGCTTCCACCGCCACGCGCGCTGCGACGTTTGAGGGCAGTACCGATTCGCGGTACGCCTCATCCTGGGCATCGAAAATATCCGTAGAAGGCAGGGACACCACGCGCACCGCGTGGCCTTCGGCGGTCAGTTTCTCCGCCGCTTTCACCGTGATTTCCACCTCGGAGCCGGTGGCAATCAGGATCACGTCCGGCTTGCCGCCGCTGTCCTTGAGGATGTAGCCGCCGCGGGCGATGTTTTTCACCTGCTCCGGGGTACGCTCAATCTGCGCCAGGTTCTGGCGCGACAGAATCAGTGCCGTTGGGCCGTTGTGGCGTTCTACCGCCAGCTTCCAGCCCACCGCAGCTTCGACCTGATCGCAGGGACGCCACGTGCTGAAGTTCGGCGTCAGGCGCAGGCTCGCCAGCTGTTCAACCGCCTGGTGGGTGGGGCCGTCTTCTCCCAGACCGATGGAGTCGTGGGTATAGACCATAATCTGCCGCGCCTTCATCAGCGCTGCCATGCGCGCCGCGTTACGGGCGTACTCGACGAACATCAGGAAGGTGGCGGTGTAGGGCACGAAGCCGCCGTGATGGGCGATGCCGTTGGCAATCGCGGTCATCCCGAACTCGCGCACGCCGTAATGGATGTAATTCCCGGCGATGTCCTCTTTCAGCGATTTCGAACCCGACCAGATAGTCAGGTTACTCGGCGCCAGATCCGCCGATCCGCCGAGCAGTTCGGGCAGAAGAGGGCCGATTGCATTCAGGGTATTTTGCGACGCCTTACGGGTGGCGATTTTCGCCGGGTTGGACTGCAGATTTTCAATCAGCGCCTGGGTTTTATCGTCCCAGTCTTCCGGCAGGCCGCCGCTCATGCGGCGGGAAAACTCGGCCGCCAGTTCAGGATGCGCTTTTTTGTAGGCGGCAAATTTATCGTTCCATGCGTGCTGCGCTTTCTCACCCTCTTCGCGTGCATCCCATGCCCGGTAGATCTCTTTCGGGATCTCAAACGGCGGATGTTTCCAGCCCAGCTTCTTCCGGGTCAGCGCCACTTCCTCCTCGCCCAGCGCCGCGCCGTGCGCTTCTTCTTTACCCGCCTTGTTCGGCGAGCCGAAGCCGATCGTGGTGCGGCAGATAATCAGGGACGGTTTATCCTTCACGCTTTGCGCTTCCTGAATCGCTTTTTTCACTGCCTCAGGGTCGTGACCGTCGATCTCATGCACCACGTGCCAGTGGTAGGCTTCGAAGCGTTTTGCCGTGTCGTCGGTAAACCAGCCTTCGGTTTCCCCGTCGATGGAGATGCCGTTGTGATCGTAGAACCCGATCAGCTTGCCGAGCCCCAGGGTGCCCGCCAGGGAGCAGACCTCATGGGAGATCCCCTCCATCAGACAGCCGTCACCCATAAACACGTAGGTGTAGTGATCGACAATCTCGTGGTCCGGCTGGTTGAACTGTGCCGCTAGCGTGCGTTCGGCAATCGCCAGCCCGACCGCATTTGCCAGCCCCTGGCCGAGCGGCCCGGTGGTGGTCTCCACGCCCGGCGTATAGCCGATCTCCGGGTGCCCCGGGGTTTTGGAGTGCAGCTGGCGGAAGTTTTTCAGCTCCTCAAGCGGCAGATCGTAGCCGGAAAGGTGCAACAGGCTGTAGAGCAGCATTGAGGCGTGACCGTTGGAGAGAATAAAGCGGTCGCGATCGTACCAGGTGGGGTCATTGGGGTTGTGCTTCAGAAAGTCGTTCCACAGTACTTCGGCTATATCAGCCATGCCCATCGGCGCGCCGGGGTGGCCGGAATTGGCTTTCTGCACGGCATCCATGCTGAGGGCGCGGATGGCATTGGCTAGCTCTTTACGGGACATAGTTCACTCCGTGGCAAGGTTAAAGTTTGGCGGCGAGAAGATCTTCTAGTTTGCGCTGGTCGACGGCGAACTGGCGGATACCGTCCGCCAGTTTTTCCACGGCCATGGCGTCCTGGTTGTGCTCCCAGCGGAACTCCGCTTCGGTCATGGCTTTCGGTTTTGGCAGAACGGTGGAGGTCGGCACCAGCTTGCGGATCACCGTTTCTTCTTTGTCCTGTAGCTCCTGGAGCAGGTTGGGTGAAATTGTCAGGCGGTCGCAGCCTGCCAGGGCGAGGATCTGCTCGGTACGGCGGAAGCTGGCACCCATCACGATGGTTTCGTAGCGGTGCTGCTTGTAGTAGTCGTAGATATTACGTACCGATTTCACGCCCGGATCCTCATCCACCACGTACGGATCCATCGGCTGTTTCGCCTGGTACCAGTCGTAGATGCGCCCGACAAACGGTGACACCAGGAACACGCCCGCTTCGGCACAGGCGCGCGCCTGGGCAAAGGAGAACAGCAGCGTCAGGTTGCAGTGGATGCCCTCTTTTTCCAGTACCTCTGCCGCGCGGATGCCTTCCCAGGTGGAGGCGAGCTTGATCAGAATGCGTGATTTATCTATCCCCTGTTCCTCGTACAGTTCCACGAGGCGACGCGCCTTGTTAATGCTCTTTTCTTTATCGAAAGAGAGGCGGGCGTCGACTTCGGTCGAGACGCGGCCCGGGATGCTTTTAAGAATTTCCGCACCAAAATTAACCGCCAGCTTGTCGCTGGCTTCGGCGACCTGCTGCTCCTGCGTCTTCCCGCGCTTTTTACCGTAGGCAATGGCGTCATCAATCAGATGACTAAAATGGGTAAGCCCGGCAGCCTTGAGCAGTAGCGAAGGGTTGGTGGTCGCATCCTCCGGCTGATAGTGGCGAATCGACTCGATATCGCCGCTGTCTGCCACCACCGTGGTGAATTGTTTGATGCCGTCTAGCTGGTTCATAAATGATTACTCCTTGGAAATAAAAGAGTTAGATGAGTGCGTTAGTTCACACTTCTGGAAAAATCATGATGGACTTAACAAAAAAGCATAGCAGACGGGGGAGGCATTGCTTTTGAGACGGGTAACATGGCTGTTATAAATTGATAACAATTTTTAATGTGTGATGGTGAGAGTTTGGCTGCCTTCAAAGTTTAGGAGGCGGCCTGAGGCGATACTAGGCGGCACACCAGGGTGTGCATCAGGATCGCTTACGTCACCCTTTTGACCGATACGTGAAAGGAAAAATAAGATGGATGAGCAGTTGAAACAGAGTGCCCTCGATTTTCACGAGTTCCCTGTCCCGGGCAAAATCCAGGTCTCCCCAACCAAGCCGCTGGCAACTCAGCGCGATCTGGCACTGGCCTATTCCCCGGGCGTAGCTGCCCCGTGTCTGGAAATCGAAAAAGACCCGCTGGCGGCCTACAAATACACCGCGCGCGGCAACCTTGTCGCCGTGATCTCTAACGGCACGGCGGTGCTGGGGCTGGGCAACATCGGCGCGCTGGCCGGTAAGCCGGTGATGGAAGGCAAGGGGGTGCTGTTCAAGAAATTCGCCGGTATCGACGTGTTCGATATCGAGGTGGATGAACTCGATCCTGACAAGTTCATCAACGTAGTGGCCGCGCTGGAGCCTACCTTCGGCGGGATCAACCTGGAAGACATCAAAGCGCCGGAATGTTTCTATATCGAGCAGAAGCTGCGCGAGCGTATGAATATTCCCGTGTTCCATGATGACCAGCACGGTACGGCCATTATCAGCACCGCTGCGATTCTGAACGGCCTGCGCGTGGTTGAGAAAAACCTCTCCGACGTGCGCATGGTGGTCTCCGGCGCCGGCGCCGCGGCCATCGCCTGTATGAACCTGCTGGTGGCGCTGGGTATGCAGAAACACAACATTGTGGTCTGTGACTCCAAGGGCGTTATTTATAAAGACCGCGAGCCGAACATGGCGGAAACCAAAGCGGCGTATGCGGTAGAAGACGACGGCAAGCGCACGCTTGAGGACGTCATTGACGGCGCGGATATCTTCCTCGGCTGCTCGGGTCCGAAGGTGCTGACCCAGGAGATGGTGAAGAAGATGGCGCGTGCGCCAATGATCCTGGCCCTGGCCAACCCGGAACCGGAAATTCTGCCGCCGCTGGCGAAAGCGGTGCGTGAAGACGCCATCATCTGTACCGGCCGTTCGGACTACCCGAACCAGGTCAACAACGTGCTCTGCTTCCCGTTCATCTTCCGCGGCGCGCTGGACGTCGGCGCGACGGCGATCAACGAAGAGATGAAGCTTGCAGCCGTTCACGCCATCGCGGAGCTGGCCCACGCCGAGCAGAGCGAAGTGGTTGCCTCAGCCTATGGCGATCAGGATCTTAGCTTTGGCCCTGACTACATCATTCCAAAACCGTTCGACCCGCGTCTGATTGTTAAAATTGCGCCAGCCGTTGCCAAAGCGGCAATGGATTCCGGCGTGGCGACGCGTCCGATTCACGACTTCGACGCGTACGTCGATAAACTCACCGAGTTTGTCTATAAAACCAACCTGTTCATGAAGCCGATCTTCTCTCAGGCGCGCGCCGACGCGAAGCGCGTGGTGCTAGCGGAAGGGGAAGAGGCGCGCGTGCTGCACGCCACCCAGGAGCTGATCACATTAGGCCTGGCGAAACCGATCCTGATTGGTCGTCCGAGCGTGATTGAAATGCGTATCCAGAAGCTGGGCCTGCAGATTAAGCCGGGCGTCGACTTCGAGATCGTCAACAACGAATCCGATCCGCGCTTCAAAGAGTACTGGAGCGAATACTACGCGATCATGAAGCGTCGGGGGATCACCCAGGAGCAGGCGCAGAAAGCCGTCATCAGCAACACGACGGTGATCGGCGCGATCATGGTCCATCGCGGCGAGGCGGATGCGCTGATCTGCGGTACCATCGGGGATTATCACGAGCACTTTAGCGTGGTGCAGGAGATCTTCGGCTATCGCGACGGCGTCCATACCGCCGGGGCGATGAACGCCCTGCTGTTGCCGAGCGGGAACACCTTTATCGCTGACACCTATGTTAACGACGATCCGAGCCCGGACGAGCTGGCGGAGATCACCGTGATGGCCGCCGAGACCGTGCGCCGCTTCGGTATCGAGCCGAAGGTGGCACTGCTGTCGCACTCTAACTTCGGTTCGTCCAAATCAGCGGCGGCGTGCAAAATGCGTGAGACGCTGGCGCTGGTGCGCGAGCGTGCGCCGGAGCTGATGATTGACGGGGAAATGCATGGCGATGCCGCGCTGGTGGAGAGCATCCGTAACGAACGTATGCCGGACAGCCCGCTGAAAGGATCGGCAAACATCCTGATTATGCCGAACGTGGAAGCGGCGCGTATCAGCTATAACCTGCTGCGCGTCTCCAGCTCTGAAGGGGTGACCGTAGGACCGGTGCTGATGGGCGTGGCGAAGCCGGTGCACGTGTTAACGCCGATTGCCTCCGTGCGTCGTATCGTGAACATGGTGGCGCTGGCGGTGGTTGAGGCGCAGACGCAGCCGCTGTAATTTTTACCCTCACCCTAACCCTCTCCCTTTGGGAGAGGGCCGGGGTGAGGGGAGGGTTACACCCAGTCCCGAACCTGAATAAACTCTTTTAAGGCAGCCTCCGGGCTGCCTTCTTTTGGCTCGTAGCAGTACTCCCAGCGCACCAGCGGCGGCATCGACATCAGAATTGACTCCGTGCGCCCGCCGGTCTGCAGGCCGAACAGCGTCCCGCGATCCCACACCAGGTTGAACTCCACGTAGCGCCCGCGGCGGTAGAGCTGGAACTCGCGTTCGCGCACGCCGTAGTCGGTGTTTTTACGGCGTTCGACGATGGGCAGATAGGCGTCGGTATAGCCTTCACCCACCGCGCGCATAAAGCTGAACGCGGTATCAAAATCAGGCGTGTTGAGATCGTCAAAGAACAGTCCGCCGATGCCGCGCTGCTCGTCGCGATGCTTCAGGTAAAAGTAGTCGTCGCACCACTTTTTATATTTCGGGTAAATGTCTTCGCCAAACGGCAGGCAAAGATCCCGCGCGGTGGTGTGCCAGTGTACGGCATCCTCTTCGAAGCCGTAGTAGGGCGTCATGTCGAAACCGCCGCCAAACCACCAGACCGGATCGGCCCCCTGCTTTTCCGCAATGAAAAAGCGCACGTTGGCGTGGCTGGTTGGCACGAACGGGTTGTGCGGGTGCACCACCAGCGAGACGCCCATCGCTTCGAAGCTGCGGCCCGCCAGCTCAGGACGATGTGCCGTCGCAGACGCGGGCATGGCGTCGCCGTGAACGTGGGAAAAATTCACGCCAGCCTGTTCGAAGATGCCGCCGTTACGCAGCACGCGACTGCGCCCGCCGCCGCCGGCCTCGCGCTGCCAGGTATCTTCCTGAAATTCTCCGCCGTCTGCGGCGGCCAGTTTCTGGCAAATCTCATCCTGCAGCTGCAGCAGGAAAGTTTTGACCAGTTGTGCATCGGGTTTCATCAACGTTTCCTGGAGTGCGCTTTTTGGTTATCGAACCAGTTGAAATAACTGATAATGCCGGAGGCGATAGCGTTGGCGATCTTCTGACGAAATGCCGTGGTGCCAAGGAGTCGCTCCTCTTCCGGGTTCGTGATGAAGGAGGTTTCCACCAGCACGGACGGGATGGACGGTGATTTCAGGACCACGAACGCCGCCTGCTCGGTGCCTTTGCTGTGCAGGCGATGCACCGGCTTAATCTTCTTCAGGATGTGCGAGCCAAGCGTCAGGCTGTTTTTGATCGTATCCGTCTGCACGAGGTCGAACAGCACCTGCTGTAGCAGGTGGTCTTTGTCGGTGGCTTTTTTCCCGGCGACTTCATCCGCCCGGTTTTCGCGGTCGGAGAGGTATTTCGCCATGGCGCTACTGGCGCCGCGGTTGGAAAGCGCAAATACCGAGGCACCTGCCGCAGAAGGGTTGGTAAAGCCGTCCGCGTGAATCGACATAAACAGATCCGCACCGTGCTGGTGGGCGATCTCTACGCGGTCATACAGCGGAATAAAGGTATCGCCAGAGCGCGTCAGACGGGCGTCAATGCCGTTACTGCGTAAAATCGCCCGCACATTTTTTGCAATCGCCAGCACGACGTGTTTTTCTTTCGACCCGTTTTTGCCGATGGCGCCGGTATCAATGCCGCCGTGCCCAGGGTCGAGCATCACCAGACGCTTCGCGCCCGGCTTTTTGGTTTTCGGTTTGCTGTGTCCGTTACTGGTTTTAAGCGTGCTCTCGTCTTTCGCCTGAGCCTGCTTTGCGATACCCGTTAACGTTAAGGCCGCCAGCCCCGCTTTGAGAACCTGACGACGCGATGTGAGTGCTTTTAATGGTTTGAATGTGCTCATGCGGCCTGAATACTAAAAAATGGGGTCCTGGTGTTATATCGTATCGTGTTTCCCGTTACGACAGTCCATGTTGAGAATTGTTTTACTTTTCATTTCAATACGTGACAAAGTGACATTATGCCAAATTTTGGCGAGATTTTCCCCGGTTATTGGCTAAAGGCGAGCTTCGCGCCATAATCACAGTTTTTAAACCCGAAAAGGCGGTTAATACCATGGAGATACGCGTTTTTCGCCAGGAAGATTTCGAAGAGGTGATTACCCTTTGGGAGCGCTGCGATCTGCTGCGTCCGTGGAACGATCCGGAAATGGATATCGAACGTAAGGTGAATCACGACGTCAGTCTGTTTCTGGTCGCGGAAGTCAACGGTGAGGTTGTGGGGACGGTAATGGGCGGTTACGACGGCCACCGCGGCTCGGCCTATTATCTGGGCGTCCATCCGGAATACCGTGGTCGCGGCATTGCCAATGCGCTGCTTAACCGGCTCGAGAAGAAGCTGATCGCTCGCGGCTGCCCGAAAATCCAGATTATGGTGCGGGAAGATAACGATGTGGTGCTGGGCATGTATGAGCGTCTGGGCTACGAGCATTCTGACGTGCTGAATCTGGGAAAGCGTCTGATCGAAGATGAAGAGTACTGAGATTCATCCGGCAGACTATGACGCGCAGGGCCGCGTCAGGCTGCCCTTTTTATTCTGGTGCGTTCTGCTGCTCCAGGCCCGTACCTGGGTGCTGTTTGTGATGGCCGCCGCGTCGCGCGGGCAGGGCGATACGCTGCTGAATCTTTTTTATCCCGATCACGATGCTTTCTGGCTCGGCTTACTGCCGGGCGTACCGGCGGTGGTGGCTTTTTTGTGTAGCGGACGACGGCACCTGATCCCTCGTTTTTGGCGCACGCTTCGCTGGCTGCTAATCCTTGCCCAGACTGCGCTGCTCTTATGGCAGCCGGTTCTCTGGTGGTACGGTGAACCGCTGACGGGCTCCGGCGTTGCGCTGGTGGTTGCTGATATTGTGGCGCTGCTGTGGCTGATGACCAACCCGCGTCTTCGCGCCTGTTTTGCGCCTCAGGATGATTAATCCGGCACTTTTTGCCGATGTCGCACTCCAACAAGCGTTGATTTAACAAGTAAGGACGTTTCAATGAAATCGCTGCGTTTACTCTTATGCGCTCTCCCGCTGGCATTGACCGGCTGTTCGACGCTCTCCTCCATTAACTGGTCCGCTGCGTATCCGTGGAACTGGTTTGGCTCATCAACGGAAGTAACCGAGCAGGGCGTGGGGAAAATTACCGCCGCGACGGCGCTGGATCAGAATGCTATCCAGGATGCGCTCAGCAGTGATTACCGCCTGCGCAGCGGCATGAAAACGGAGAATGGCAATATTGTTCGCTACTACGAGGCGCTGAAGGGCGACAAGCTGGCGCTGGTGATTAACGGTGATAAAGGCACGGTCAACCGAATTGCGGTGATGGATGAAGATATTCCGACGGCGAGCGGTGTGAAGGTGGGGACCCCGTTTAGCGATCTTTATAAGCAGGCCTTTGGCAACTGCGCCAGCGTGCCGTCTGACGACAAGGTTGCGGTGGAATGTAAGGCTGAAGGCAGCCAGCACATCAGCTATGTATTCACCGGCACCTGGAGCGGCCCGGAAGGACTGATGCCGTCTGACGACACGCTTAAGAGCTGGAAAGTGAGCAAAATACTCTGGAAGCAGTAATTTGCGCCTGAGCAAACCGCCTCGCTGAAATCCGGGTATAATACCCGCCATCAATGCCACGCTGACGTGGCATCTTTATTTCAGGAGGAGCGATGTCTCAGGTTCAGAGTGGCATTTTGCCAGAACATTGCCGCGCGGCGATTTGGATTGAAGCCAATGTTAAAGGGGACGTGGATGCCCTGCGTGCGGCCAGCAAAGCGTTTATTGATAAACTGGCGACCTTCCAGGCCAAATTCCCGGAAGCACACCTCGGCGCCGTTGTCGCCTTTGGCAATAACGTCTGGCGTCAGCTGAGCGGCGGGGAAGGGGCGGAAGAGCTGAAAGACTTCATCCCTTACGGCAAAGGCCTGGCTCCGGCGACCCAGTACGACGTGCTGATCCACATCCTTTCTTTACGTCACGACGTGAACTTCTCGGTTGCGCAGGCGGCGGTGGCGGCCTTTGGCGACAGCATCGAGGTGCAGGAAGAAGTTCACGGTTTCCGCTGGGTCGAAGAGCGCGATCTGAGCGGCTTTGTCGACGGAACCGAAAACCCGGCAGGGGAAGAGACGCGTCGTGAAGTCGCGGTAATCAAAGATGGCGTGGACGCGGGCGGCAGCTACGTGTTCGTGCAGCGCTGGGAGCACAACCTCAAGCAGCTTAACCGCATGAGCGTGCACGACCAGGAGATGATGATTGGCCGTACGAAAGAGGCTAACGAAGAGATCGACGGCGACGACCGTCCCGTTACCTCGCACCTGACCCGCGTTGACCTCAAAGAAGACGGCAAAGGGCTGAAGATTGTCCGCCAGAGCCTGCCGTACGGTACGGCAAGCGGAACGCACGGCCTTTACTTCTGCGCCTACTGCGCGCGCCTGTATAACATCGAGCAGCAGCTGCTGAGCATGTTCGGCGATACCGACGGCAAGCGCGACGCAATGCTGCGCTTCACCAAACCGGTGACCGGCGGCTACTACTTTGCGCCGTCCGTTGAGCGTTTGCTAGCGCTGTAATGGCATTTCTCCCTCTCCCTGCGGGAGAGGGCCGGGGTGAGGGCACCAGGCCTCACCCTTATTCCCTTTTCTGCTTCTAAATCACCAAACGGTATATAAAACCGTTACTCCTTTCATCCCCGTTATAAATATTATGACTATAAGATAGTCATCACATTTATAAGGGTGCGCAATGGCCGTTACTGTACTGAAAAAAGGAACTCTGGCGCTGGCAGGTTTACTGCTGGTGGCACAGGCGCAGGCGACTGAACTGTTGAACAGTTCGTATGACGTCTCCCGCGAGCTGTTTGCCGCCCTTAATCCCCCGTTCGAACAGCAGTGGGCGAAAGACAATAACAGCGATAAGCTCACCATCAAGCAGTCCCACGCCGGCTCGTCCAAGCAGGCGCTGGCCATTCTTCAGGGACTGAAAGCGGACGTCGTGACCTACAACCAGGTGACTGACGTGCAGATCCTGCACGACAAAGGCAAGCTCATCCCGGCGGACTGGCAGAGCCGACTGCCGAACAACAGCTCGCCGTTCTACTCCACCATGGGCTTCCTGGTGCGTAAGGGCAACCCTAAGAATATCCACGACTGGAGCGACCTGGTGCGTTCCGACGTGAAGCTGATTTTCCCGAACCCAAAAACCTCCGGTAACGCGCGTTATACCTATTTAGCCGCGTGGGGCGCGGCGGACAAGGCTGACGGTAACGATAAAGCCAAAACCGAGCAGTTCATGACCCAGTTCCTGAAAAACGTCGAAGTATTTGATACCGGCGGCCGCGGGGCGACAACGACCTTCGCGGAGCGAGGTCTCGGCGATGTTCTGATCAGCTTTGAATCGGAAGTGAATAACATCCGCAAGCAGTATGAAGCGCAGGGCTTTGAGGTGGTTATCCCGAAAACCAACATTCTGGCCGAGTTCCCGGTCGCATGGGTGGATAAAAACGTGCAGGCGAACGGTACCGAGAAAGCGGCAAAAGCCTATCTCAACTACCTCTACAGCCCTCAGGCGCAGACCATCATTACCGATTACTACTACCGCGTGAACAACCCGGACGTGATGAACAAGCTGAAAGATAAATTCCCGCAGACCGCGCTGTTCCGCGTGGAAGACCATTTTGGCTCCTGGCCTGATGTGATGAAAACGCATTTTGCCAGCGGCGGTGAGTTAGACAAACTGCTGGCGGCGGGGCATAAGTAATGTTTGCTGTCTCGACAAAACGCGTCCTGCCGGGCTTTACCTTAAGCCTCGGGACCAGCCTGCTGTTCGTCTGCCTGATCCTGCTGTTGCCGCTCAGCGCGCTGGTGATGCAGCTTGCTCAGATGAGCTGGGCGCAGTACTGGGACGTGGTCACCAACCCGCAGGTGGTGGCGGCCTATAAGGTGACGCTGCTGTCGGCGTTTGTCGCCTCCATTTTTAACGGCGTGTTTGGCCTGCTGATGGCGTGGATCCTGACCCGCTATCGCTTCCCGGGTCGCACGCTGCTTGACGCCCTGATGGATCTGCCGTTTGCGCTGCCGACGGCGGTGGCAGGCTTAACCCTCGCGTCGCTCTTCTCTGTAAACGGGCTGTACGGCGAGTGGCTGGCGAGATTTGATATCAAAGTAACCTACACCTGGCTCGGTATCGCGGTGGCGATGGCCTTCACCAGCATCCCGTTTGTGGTACGTACCGTGCAGCCGGTGCTGGAAGAGTTGGGTCCGGAATACGAAGAAGCGGCGGAAACGCTGGGCGCCACGCGCTGGCAGAGCTTCCGCAAGGTGGTGCTGCCGGAGCTCTCTCCAGCGCTGATGGCAGGTGTCGCGCTGTCGTTTACCCGCAGCCTCGGTGAGTTCGGCGCGGTGATTTTTATCGCCGGGAACATCGCCTGGAAAACGGAAGTGACCTCGCTGATGATTTTCATCCGCCTGCAGGAGTTTGATTATCCGGCGGCGAGCGCGATTGCTTCGGTGATCCTCGCCGCCTCGCTGCTGCTGCTGTACTCGATTAACACTCTGCAAAGTCGCTTTGGTCGACGTGTGGTAGGTCACTGATGGCGGAAGTTACGCAATTGAAGCGATACGATGCGCCCCGCATCAACTGGGGTAAATGGTTTCTGATTGGGGCGGGCGTGCTGGTTTCCGCCCTCATTCTCGTCGTGCCGACGATTTATATTTTCGTTCAGGCGTTCAGCAAGGGTCTGATGCCCGCGCTGGAAAACCTGGCGAACCCGGATATGCTCCATGCCATCTGGCTCACCGTGCTGATTGCCCTGATCACCGTCCCGGTGAACCTGGTGTTCGGGACCCTGCTGGCGTGGCTGGTGACGCGCTTTAACTTCCCCGGACGTCAGCTGCTGCTGACCCTGCTGGATATTCCGTTTGCCGTGTCGCCGGTGGTGGCGGGCCTGGTGTACCTGCTCTTTTACGGCTCCAACGGCCCACTGGGCGGCTGGCTGGATGCGCATAACCTGCAGATCATGTTCGCCTGGCCGGGCATGGTGCTGGTCACCATCTTCGTGACCTGCCCGTTTGTGGTGCGCGAGCTGGTGCCGGTGATGTTAAGCCAGGGGAGCAACGAAGACGAAGCGGCGGTGCTGCTGGGGGCTTCGGGCTGGCAAATGTTCCGCCGCGTGACGCTGCCGAATATCCGCTGGGCGTTGCTTTATGGCGTGGTGCTGACCAACGCCCGCGCGATTGGCGAGTTCGGTGCCGTTTCCGTTGTTTCCGGCTCTATCCGGGGTGAAACCCTGTCGCTGCCGCTGCAGATTGAACTGCTGCAGCAGGACTACAACACCATCGGCTCGTTTACTGCCGCAGCGTTATTGACGCTGATGGCCATTTTGACCCTGTTTTTGAAGAGTGTGGTGCAGTGGCGTTTAGAAAATCAGGAAAAACGTCAGCATCAGGAGGGAAATCATGAGCATTGAGATTGCCAATATTAAGAAGTCTTTTGGTCGCACCCAGGTGCTGAATGATATCTCGCTGGATATCCCTTCCGGACAAATGGTGGCGCTGCTGGGGCCGTCCGGCTCGGGCAAAACCACGCTGCTGCGTATTATCGCCGGGCTTGAGCACCAGACCAGCGGGCACATCCGCTTCCACGGCACCGACGTGAGCCGCCTGCACGCCCGCGATCGTAAAGTGGGTTTTGTGTTCCAGCATTACGCGCTGTTCCGCCACATGACCGTGTTTGACAACATCGCGTTTGGGCTTACCGTGCTGCCGCGTCGCGAGCGCCCGGATGCGGCAACCATTAAGGCGAAGGTGACCAAACTGCTGGAGATGGTGCAGCTGGCTCACCTGGCGGATCGTTTCCCGGCCCAGCTGTCCGGCGGGCAGAAACAGCGCGTGGCGCTGGCTCGCGCGCTGGCCGTTGAACCGCAAATTCTGCTGCTGGATGAGCCTTTCGGCGCGCTGGATGCGCAGGTGCGTAAAGAGCTGCGCCGCTGGCTGCGTCAGCTCCATGAAGAGCTGAAATTCACCAGCGTCTTCGTGACCCACGATCAGGAAGAGGCGATGGAAGTTGCGGATCGCGTGGTGGTCATGAGCCAGGGCAACATTGAGCAGGTTGACGAACCGGAGCAGCTCTGGCGTGAACCGGCGACCCGCTTCGTGCTGGAGTTTATGGGCGAGGTGAACCGTCTGCAGGGCACTATTCGCGGCGGTCAGTTCCACGTGGGCGCGCACCGCTGGCCGCTGGGCTATACCTCCGCGCACCAGGGCCCGGTCGATCTGTTCCTGCGTCCGTGGGAAGTGGACGTGAGCCGCCGAACCAGTCTGGATTCACCGCTGCCGGTGCAGGTGCTGGAAGCGAGCCCTAAAGGTCACTACACCCAACTGGTGGTACAGCCGCTGGGCTGGTATACCGAGCCGCTGACCGTGGTCATGCGCGACGACGTCCCGCCGCACCGGGGGGAGCGCCTGTTTGTCGGGCTGCAGCATGCCCGGATTTATCACGGGAAGGAGCGCATCGAGACGCGCGAGGATATTGCTCTGGCGGAGTCAGCCTGATAGGTTATTAGGATGTTTATCGCCCGGTGGCGCTGCGCTTACCGGGCCTACAGTTATCACTGCGTCTTGTAGGCCGGGTAAGCGAAACGCCACCCGGCTTTTTTATTGAGTAAAAAACGTGAATACACTCGAACACACCATCGGCAACACCCCTCTGGTCAAACTTCAGCGCATGGGGCCGGCTAACGGCAGCGAAATCTGGGTCAAACTCGAAGGCAATAACCCGGCGGGGTCGGTAAAAGATCGTGCCGCGCTGTCGATGATTGTCCAGGCTGAAAAGCGCGGCGAGATTAAGCCGGGCGACGTACTGATTGAAGCCACCAGCGGTAACACCGGTATCGCCCTGGCGATGATTGCGGCGCTGAAAGGCTACCGCATGAAGCTGCTGATGCCTGACAACATGAGCCAGGAGCGCCGCGCCGCGATGCGTGCCTACGGGGCCGAGCTGATTCTGGTGACCAAAGAGCAGGGGATGGAAGGCGCGCGCGACCTGGCGTTAGAAATGGCCGAGCGCGGCGAAGGTAAACTGCTCGATCAGTTTAATAACCCGGACAACCCGTACGCGCACTACACCACCACCGGCCCGGAAATCTGGCAGCAAACCGACGGGCGAATTACCCATTTTGTCTCCAGCATGGGCACCACCGGCACCATTACCGGCGTATCGCGTTTTCTGCGCGAGCAGGACAAAGCCGTCACCATTGTGGGCCTGCAGCCGGAAGAGGGGAGCAGCATTCCGGGCATTCGCCGCTGGCCGGCGGAGTATATGCCCGGCATCTTTAATGCGCAGCTTGTGGACCAGGTGCTGGATCTTCACCAGCGCGAGGCGGAAAATACCATGCGTGAGCTGGCCGTACGCGAAGGTATCTTCTGCGGCGTCAGCTCGGGCGGCGCGGTAGCGGGCGCGATTCGGGTAGCGCAGGCAAACCCGGGTGCTGTGGTGGTGGCGATTATTTGCGATCGAGGCGATCGCTATCTGTCTACCGGCGTCTTTGGTGAAGAGAGTTATTCGCAGGGGGCGGGGATTTAAGCGTCATGGAGATGATTCTATTCCGGGATAATACCCGGGCGCAGCAAACTGATATTGTCGCGGTACAGTCGCAGGTGGTGTACGGCAGCGTGGGTAACAGCATTGCGGTTCCTAATATTCGAACCCACAGGCTGAACGTCACCGCCGTGCCAACGGTACTGTTCAGCAACACGCCACACTATGACACCTTCTATGGTGGCGTGATCCCCGATGAGTGGTTCAGCGGCTACCTGAAGGCGCTGGAAGAGCGCGAGATCCTGCGCGAGCTTAAGGCGGTTACCACCGGCTATATGGGAAATGCCAGCCAGATCGTCCTGCTGGCGCAGTGGCTGAAGGCGGTCAAAGCTCAGCATCCTGATCTGCTGGTGCTGGTCGACCCGGTTATCGGAGATATCGACAGCGGGATGTACGTGAAGCCGGATATCCCGCAGGCGTATCGGGAGCACCTGCTGCCGCTGGCGCAGGGGATTACGCCAAACGTCTACGAGCTGGAAGTGTTAAGCGGCAAACCGTGCCGCACGCCGGAAAGCGCCATCGCGGCGGCACAGGGACTGCTTTCAGACAGCCTGAAATGGGTGGCGATCACCAGCGCGCCGGTCGCAGACGACCCGCAAAACATCCACGTGGTACTGGTGACGAATGAGGGCGTGACCGTCAGCGCGCACCCGCGCGTAGAAACCGATCTGAAAGGGACGGGCGACCTGTTCTGTTCAGAGCTGGTGAGCGGAATTGTAGAGGGGAAAACCGTTGCAGATGCCATTCGCATGGCCGGCGATCGGGTGACTGACGTGATGCTTTATACCCAGTCGAAAGGCTACGACGAGCTTATCCTCCCGGCATAAACAAAAATGGCGCCCGAAGGCGCCATTTTTCTGTGCGGCAAGAATTACTTCTTGATGCGGATAACCGGGGTTTCACCCACGGTGACGCTGCCAGACAGTTTGATCAGTTCTTTGATTTCGTCCATGTTGGAGATAACAACCGGCGTCAGGGTAGACTTGGCTTTTTCTTCCAGCAGTGGCAGATCGAATTCAATTACTGGGTCGCCAACTTTAACACGCTGGCCTTCTTCCGCGATACGTTTGAAGCCTTCGCCTTTCAGTTCAACGGTGTCGATACCGAAGTGAACGAACAGTTCGATACCGCTATCAGATTCGATAGAGAACGCATGGTTGGTTTCAAAAATTTTACCGATGGTGCCGTCAACTGGAGCAACCATTTTGTTGCCAGTTGGTTTGATAGCAATGCCATCACCAACGATTTTCTCAGCAAACACTACATCCGGCACGTCTTCGATGTTGACGATCTCGCCGGAGAGCGGAGCAACAATCTCAATAGTTCCGGAGTCTTTCTTATCATCAGAAACCAGAGATTTCAGTTTATCGAACAAACCCATGATCTTCTCCTAAGCAGTAATTTGGGCCGCATCTCGTGGATTAGCAGATTGTTTTTTCTTCAATGAACTTGTTAACCAGCGTCATTAACTCGTCCGTTGTCGGTTGAGCAAGAGCCTGCTCTGCTAACACCTTCGCATCTTCGAAGTTCGTGTTACGGATAATCTTCTTAATGCGCGGGATGGAAATGGCGCTCATAGAGAATTCGTCCAGACCCATACCCAGCAACAGAAGTGTAGCACGTTCGTCGCCTGCAAGCTCACCACACATGCCAGTCCATTTACCTTCTGCATGAGAAGCATCAATAACTTGCTTGATCAAGTTCAGTACGGACGGTGACATTGGCTGGTAGAGATGTGAAATCATATCATTACCACGGTCAACTGCCAGGGTGTACTGCGTTAAATCATTGGTGCCGATACTAAAGAAATCAACTTCTTTGGCTAAATGACGCGCAATAGTCGCCGCCGCAGGTGTTTCCACCATTACGCCGATCTCGATTGACTCGTCAAACGCTTTACCTTCGTCGCGCAGTTCCTGCTTGTAAATTTCGATCTCTTTCTTCAGTGCACGCACTTCTTCAACAGAGATGATCATCGGGAACATGATGCGCAGTTTACCGAAAGCAGAGGCACGCAGGATCGCGCGAACCTGGTCACGCAGGATCTCTTTACGATCCATCGCGATACGAATCGCACGCCAGCCCAGGAACGGGTTCTCTTCTTTCGGGAAGTTCATGTACGGCAGCTCTTTGTCGCCACCAATGTCCATAGTACGGACGATAACCGCCTGAGAGCCACACGCTTCAGCCACGGCTTTATAGGCAGCAAACTGCTCTTCTTCCGTTGGCAGCGCGTCGCGGTCCATGAACAGGAATTCTGTACGATAGAGACCTACGCCTTCCGCACCGTTGCGCTCAGCGCCATCAACGTCGCGAACGGTACCGATGTTTGCGCATACTTCTACCTGATGGCCGTCAAGGGTGATAGCTGGCAGGTCTTTCAGCTTAGCGAGTTCCGCTTTTTCAGTCGCAACCTGCTCCTGAACCGCGCGCAGTTTATCGATCTCTTCATTAGTTGGGTTGACGTAAACCAGATTGTTTACGGCATCCAGAATCAGATAGTCGCCATTTTTCACCTGAGAGGTGACGCTACCGGTACCCACGATGGCAGGCAGTTCCAGAGAGCGCGCCATGATAGAGGTGTGGGAGGTACGGCCACCCGCGTCGGTGATGAAACCGAGGACCTTTTTCAGGTTCAGCTGTGCGGTTTCAGACGGGGTGAGGTCCGCGGCAACCAGGATCACTTCATCCTGAATTGCGCTCAGGTCGATAATGGCCAGACCCAGGATGTTGCGCAGCAGGCGCTTACCGATGTCACGTACGTCAGCCGCACGCTCTTTCAGGTATTCATCATCCAGTTCTTCCAGGGCAGTTGCCTGACCTTCGATAACTTCATGCGCAGCCGCGTCGGCCGTCATGCCTTTATCTTTAATCAGGGCTATGATTTCCTGCTCCAGCTCCTCATCTTCGAGCAGCATGATGTGCCCTTCGAAGATGGCTTCTTTTTCTTCACCGAAAGTTTCGCCAGCTTTAGTTTTGATTGCTTCCAGTTGCGCAGATGCCTTGGCACGACCGCTCAGAAAACGTTCAACTTCCTGATCAACCTTGTCGGCAGAAATTTTTTTCCGGTCGATGACGATCTCGTCTTCTTTCAGCAGCAATG
This sequence comes from Enterobacter sp. Taxon_8, assembly GCF_058354585.1. Lineage (NCBI taxonomy): Bacteria > Pseudomonadati > Pseudomonadota > Gammaproteobacteria > Enterobacterales > Enterobacteriaceae > Enterobacter > Enterobacter sp. Taxon_8. The sequence continues at coordinate 1,223,567 of NZ_CM177989.1, forward strand.
CTTTGCCGAAAGCGATACCCGGGGATGCTAAAATGCCTGAAATCATAACCCTACCTTACTTGTGACTGATATTTAAAAGAACCCGGAAACTTACTCGAGCTCAGCCATCAGTTTTACCAGATGCTCAACTGCTTTCTGCTCGTCTTCACCTTCCGCAGAGATGGTGACAACGGTGCCCTGAGTCAGGCCCAGAGTCTGCAGTTTGAACAGGCTTTTTGCGCTCGCGCTTTTGCCGTTGGAAGTCACAGTGATTTCAGAAGAAAAGCCTTTTGCTTCTTTAACAAACTGAGCAGCAGGGCGGGTGTGCAGACCGTTCGGAGCGGTAATGGTAACTTCTTGCTGGAACATTGTATTTCCCCAACTTATAGGTTTAGTGTTGTGGAACTAAAGTCTAGCCTGGCGACTGAACTTTAGCCTGTATTGTTAGCGCTGACGTTTCGATCGTCATTAAACATTATGCAGCGAAAGCAAGACTTGAACCAAATCATAAAATCGATTCAGCAAGGCTATTTCATTCACCGATTAATTTCACGCATCAAAATAATTGCTGGTTTAAATACCAGACCCAACGGGGTGAAGCAATGCCAGGAGGGGTAAAAGTTTGAAGCAGGCCACAAAAAAGCACCTGAAAAGGTGCTTTTTTACGCGTTATTAACATGCTGGCACTACTGTTGCAGCTCTTTTTCGGTAAACAGATCGGCAAACAGTGCGGTGCTCAAGTAACGCTCACCCGAGGACGGAAGGATAACCACAATATTCTTATTGGTAAAGGCTTCGTCTTCCTGCAGCTTGAGCGCTGCCGCAACGGCCGCACCGGAAGAGATACCCGCCAGAATGCCTTCTTCATCCATCAGGCGACGCGCGGTAGAGATGGCTTCTTCGTTAGTGATGGTGACCACTTTATCGATCAGCTTCAAATCCAGGTTGCCCGGAATGAAGCCTGCGCCAATACCCTGGATTTTATGCGGGCCTGGTTTGAGCTCTTCACCGGCCAGGGCCTGGGTGATAACCGGTGAGTCAGTCGGCTCAACGGCAACGGTGATCAGGTCTTTTTTACCCTTTGTGCCTTTAATATAGCGTGACACGCCGGTCAGCGTACCGCCGGTACCCACACCGGAGATAAAGACGTCAACCTGGCCGTCGGTATCTTCCCAGATTTCCGGACCGGTGGTCTTCTCGTGAATTTCCGGGTTTGCGGGGTTGCTGAACTGCTGCAGCAGCAGATATTTCGCCGGATCGCTGGCCACAATCTCTTCGGCTTTCTGAATGGCGCCCTTCATGCCCTTCGCGCCTTCGGTCAGCACCAGGTTCGCGCCAAGCGCTTTAAGCAGCTTACGACGCTCGATGCTCATCGTTTCTGGCATAGTCAGCGTCAGCTTGTAGCCGCGCGCAGCAGCAACATAGGCCAGAGCAATACCGGTGTTGCCGCTGGTCGGTTCCACCAGCTCAACGCCAGGCTTCAGTACGCCACGTTTTTCAGCATCCCAAATCATGTTTGCACCGATACGGCATTTAACGCTGAAGCTCGGGTTACGTGATTCGACCTTCGCCAGGATGCGTCCATTACCGATACGGTTCAGTCGAACCAGGGGCGTATGACCGATAGTCAGCGAGTTGTCTTCATAAATCTTACTCATGGCCTGTCCTTAACTGTATGAAATTGGGATACCGACCCAGCATACCTGTTGAGCAGGTAGGGGGAAGTAAGGAATTCGCATATCTATATACTGCAAGGAAATAATGGGGATCAGTATGGAATAAGGGGCGGCATAAGCCACCCCTGCTTTACACATTTTTGCATTATTTCCATAACGCGTGCTTAGCACGGTAGCAGTCGACCCACATCGCCGTCGCGCCGCAAACGGCGACGGGCATGATGAACAGATTCAGGAAGGGAATCATGGTGAACAGGCTGGTCAGTGCGCCAAACTGCATATTGGCGACCTTCTGGCTGCGCAGGGCGGTGCGCATCTCTTTAAACGGTACCTTGTGGTTATCGAAAGGATAGTCGCAGTACTGAATGGCCAGCATCCAGGCGCTGAACAGGAACCACAGCACTGGTGCCACGGTCTGGCCAATGCCTGGCACAAAATAGAGGATAAGCAGCACGAGCGCGCGGGGCAGGTACCAGGCAAACTTCTGCCATTCGCGCTTCATAATGCGAGGGAGGTCTTTCATGATCCCCCATATCCCTGTGTCCGGCGGCGTCGCACCGGTAAGCCGCGCTTCCAGCTGTTCCGCCAGCAGACCGTTAAACGGTGCGGCTATCCAGTTTGCAATTGTCGAGAAGAAGTAGCCAAACACCAGCAGCACGGAGATCACCGCCACCGGCCAGAGCAGGTAGTTAAGCCACTGCAGCCAGTCCGGCACGTAACTCATCAGCGACGGGATCCAGCTCTCCAGCTTTGTAAACAGCCACCAGAACGCGCCGCCCATAAGAATAATGTTGATCAACAGCGGCAGAATGACGAAGCGTCGAATCCCCGGCAGGGAGACCAGTTTCCAGCCCTGAGAAAAATACCAGACGCCGCTGCGCGGGGGGGAAGAAGATGTTGAAACCATAGCCAGGCTGTACTCCTTTTTACACAACCAGTGGAATTGCCCGCCTATATTATCCACTTACTGAGCAATGACCAGTTCGGAAATGTTCGAAAAACCAGCAAAAAGCACGATTTCCTTCATCTTTATGCTGTGAATGCTCTGCACACACTTGCACTTGACGTAAACGGCAAATACTCTTAGTGAGTAAATGTTTGCCGTGGTGGCAAGGTGTTAGAACAACAGAGAATATAATGATGCAGGATTTGCGTCTGATATTAATCATTGTTGGCGCGATCGCCATAATCGCTTTACTGGTACATGGTTTCTGGACCAGCCGTAAAGAGCGTTCATCGATGTTTCGCGATCGCCCACTGAAGCGCATGAAGTCCAGTCGTGACGACGATGACAGTGAAGATGACATCGACGGCAGCGATGACGACGGCGTGGGTGAAGTTCGTGTTCATCGGGTCAATACTGCGCCCGGCGCAGGCCATGGGGAGCATGAAGCGCCTCGTCCTTCGCAGCACCAGTATCAACCGCCGTATGCTTCTGCACAGCCGCGCCAGCCAGCGCCGCAACCTGTGGAAGAGCCGGTGCGCCAGCCGCCGCAACAGCCTGTTTATCAGCAGCCTGCTGCGCCACAGCCGGTTCAACATCAACCGGTACAGCAACCGGTTCAGCAGCCCGTGCAGCAACAACCTGCTCAGCCGGTACAACAACCGCAGCAGCCTGTTCACGTACAGCCTGCGCCTCAGCCTGCTCCGGCCCCGCACGTTGAGCCTGAGCCCGTTGCAGAGCCAGAGCCGGTTGTTGAAAAACCGCAGCGTAAAGAAGCGGTGATCATCATGAACGTGGCCGCGCATCACGGTAGCCATCTCAATGGCGATGTGCTGCTTAACAGTATTCAACAGGCAGGCTTCAAGTTTGGCGATATGAATATTTTCCATCGCCACCTGAGCCCTGACGGTAGCGGTCCGGCGCTGTTCAGCCTGGCCAACATGGTTAACCCTGGCACCTTCGATCCGGAAATGACCGGTGATTTCGTGACCCCGGGCGTCACTATTTTTATGCAGGTGCCGTCATACGGTGATGAACTGCAAAACTTTAAGCTGATGCTGCAGTCCGCTCAGCACATCGCTGACGAAGTCGGTGGCGTGGTGCTCGACGATCAGCGTCGAATGATGACCCCGCAGAAATTGCGCGAGTATCAGGACCGCATCCGCGAAGTTAAGGAAGCTAACGCGTAATCGCCGCGTTGACTTCAACTCCTCCTCAACCCCCGCATGTCGGGGGTTTTTTCTCATTGATGGTGCGATATGGACTCAATCGAACAACAACTCACTGAACTGCGAACCACGCTTCGCCATCATGAATACCTCTATCATGTTATGGACGCGCCGGAAGTGCCGGATGCGGAGTATGACCGCCTTATGCGCGAGCTGCGCGAACTAGAGGCGCAGCATCCTGAACTCATCACGCCGGATTCCCCCACCCAGCGTGTCGGCGCTGAGCCTCTGGGCGCTTTCAGCCAGGTGCGTCATGAAGTGCCGATGCTGTCGCTGGATAACGTCTTCGATGAAGAGAGCTTCCTCGCGTTTAACAAGCGCGTGCAGGATCGCCTGAAAAGCAGCGACTCTCTCACCTGGTGCTGCGAGCTCAAGCTGGATGGCCTGGCGGTCAGTCTTCTCTATGAAAACGGCGTGCTGGTGCGTGCCGCGACGCGTGGCGACGGCACGACGGGCGAAGACATCACCACCAACGTGCGTACCATCCGCGCGATCCCTCTGAGGCTGCAGGGTGACAACATTCCTGCTCGTCTGGAAGTGCGCGGCGAAGTGTTCCTGCCGCAGGCGGGCTTCGAGAAAATTAACGAAGAGGCTCGTCGCACCGGCGGGAAAGTGTTTGCTAACCCGCGTAATGCGGCGGCGGGCTCGCTGCGCCAGCTTGACCCACGTATTACCGCGAAGCGACCGCTTACTTTCTTCTGCTACGGTGTGGGTATTCTGGAGGGCGGCGAGCTGCCGGATACGCACCTCGGACGCCTGCTGCAGTTTAAAGCGTGGGGCCTGCCGGTAAGCAATCGCGTCCAGCTCTGCGACTCGCCGGAAGCGGTACTGGCGTTCTACCACAAGGTGGAAGAGGACCGTCCGACGCTCGGTTTTGATATTGATGGCGTCGTCATCAAGGTGAATTCACTGGCGCTGCAGGAGCAGCTGGGCTTTGTGGCGCGCGCGCCGCGCTGGGCGGTGGCGTTTAAGTTCCCTGCCCAGGAGCAGATGACCTTCGTTCGCGACGTGGAGTTCCAGGTCGGTCGAACGGGGGCTATTACACCGGTCGCCCGTCTGGAGCCGGTGCAGGTGGCGGGCGTGCTGGTGAGTAACGCCACGCTGCACAACGCCGATGAAATCGAACGCCTGGGCCTGCGCATTGGTGACAAAGTGGTGATTCGCCGCGCAGGGGACGTGATCCCGCAGGTGGTTAACGTTGTGGAGTCAGAACGTCCTGATGATACGCGCGAGGTTGTCTTCCCAACCCATTGCCCGGTGTGTGGTTCGGACGTTGAGCGTGTGGAAGGTGAAGCGGTGGCCCGCTGTACGGGGGGCTTAATCTGTGGCGCGCAGCGTAAAGAGTCACTGAAGCACTTCGTCTCCCGTCGCGCAATGGACGTTGACGGCATGGGCGACAAGATTATCGATCAGCTGGTTGAGAAAGAGTACGTCCACACGCCAGCGGACCTCTTCAGGTTGACCGCTGGTAAACTGACCGGTCTGGACCGCATGGGACCAAAGTCTGCCCAGAATGTGGTTAACGCGCTGGAAGCCGCAAAAGAGACGACTTTCGCCCGTTTCCTCTACGCGCTGGGCATTCGTGAAGTGGGTGAAGCAACCGCAGCAGGTCTGGCAGCATACTTTGGTACGCTGGAGGCGCTGGAAAAGGCGAGCATCGAGGAGCTGCAGAAAGTCCCGGACGTAGGTATTGTCGTCGCCACGCACGTCTTTAACTTCTTCGCCGAAGAGAGCAACCGTAACGTCATCGGCGAACTGCTGGAAGAGGGCATTAAATGGCCCGCGCCGGTGGTGGTTAACGCTGAAGAGATCGACAGCCCGTTCGCCGGTAAAACGGTGGTGCTGACCGGCAGCCTGAGCCAGCTTTCACGCGACGATGCAAAAGCGCGTCTGGTGGCGCTGGGGGCAAAAGTGGCGGGCAGCGTGTCGAAGAAAACCGACCTGGTGATCGCCGGAGAAGCGGCGGGTTCTAAGCTGGCGAAAGCCCAGGAGCTCGGCATTGAGGTTATCGACGAAGTGGAAATGATGCGTCTGTTAGGAGAGTAACGTGGAGAAAGAGCAGCTCGTTGAGATCGCCAATACCGAGATGCCGTTCGGTAAATACAAGGGCCGCAGGCTGATTGATTTGCCGGAGGAGTATCTGCTGTGGTTTGCCCGTAAGGATGAATTCCCGGCAGGGCGACTGGGCGAGCTGATGGCTATCACGTTACTGATCAAAACCGAGGGGCTGACTCAGCTGGTGCAGCCCCTGAAACGTCCTTAACTTAAGCCTTCGCGGCGCGGGTCTCTTCCTGTGCCAGCTTTTCGGTCTGGCGCTTGTAGCGACGCGCCAGCACCGCGCAGACCATCAGTTGGATCTGGTGGAAAATCATCAGCGGCAGCACCATCATCCCAATCACCGAGGTCGGGAACAGAATGTTGGCCATCGGGATGCCGTTCGCCAGGCTCTTTTTCGAACCGCAGAATACGATCGTAATTTCATCCGCTTTGTTGAAGCCGCATTTGCGTGCCACAAAGACGTTAACGGCAATAACAATCGCCAGCAGGACGATGCTGACCACCACGATAAACAGCAGCGAGCCTGCCCCCACCTTGTGCCAGATCCCGTTTACGACCGCTTCGCTGAAGGCGGAGTAAACCACCAGCAGAATCGAGGTCTGGTCGGTTTTTGAAATCCATTTTTTATGCTTCGCCACAAACGCGCCGGTCCACGGTCGGGAAAGATGCCCCAGCACAAACGGCAGCAGCAGCTGCAGACAGATTTTGCCGACCTGCTCAAGGTTACCTTCCGCACCGTGCATGTTCATCAGCAGGCCTACCAGCAGCGGCGAAACGAAAATCCCTAACAGGCTGGATGCCGATGCCGAGCAGACCGCGGCCGCCACGTTCCCTCCCGCGAGAGAGGTAAAGGCAATCGCGGACTGCACCGTGGCCGGAAGAATACAGAGATACAGGAAACCGGTGTAAAGCGCCGGGTCGACGTTAACCGGCGCCCACCAGGCAAACAGCACCCCGAGGATCGGAAACAGAATGAACGTGCTGCACATCACCCACAGGTGTAGTCGCCAGTGGCTACCGCCCGCGATAATGGCTTCGCGGGAGAGCTTTGCGCCGTGCATAAAGAACAGTAGCGCGATGGCGGCCGTCGTCAGCCCTTCAAAAAACGGAACGAAACCGCCGCGAGCGGGGAAGAAAGAGGCCAGTAAAACGGTAACTACCAGGGTGAGCGTAAACGGATCAACAATACGAAATAGTTTCATAATGACTCCTGAAAACAGATGACGCTATTGTGCTTTTTTCCATTTGAGAAATAAAATTGATTTATTGCATCCATTCATGAATTAAACAGATGAATTATTCACTCCGTCAGCTTCGTGTTTTTGTCACCGTGGCGCAGGCTCGTAGCTTTAGCCGGGCAGGAGAGATGATTGGCCTGAGCCAGTCGGCGGTTAGCCACAGCGTGAAAGAGCTGGAAAATCAGACTGGCGTCCGGTTGCTTGACCGCACCACGCGAGAAGTGGTGCTGACCGAAGCCGGGCAGCAGCTGGCTCTGCGCCTTGAACGGTTGCTGGATGAGCTCAACAGCACGCTCAGAGACGTGGGAAGGCTGGGCCAGCAGCTTTCGGGTACCGTGCGGGTCGCGGCCAGCCAGACGATATCCGCACACCTTATACCTCAGTGTATTGCCGAGGGAAGCCATCGCTACCCGGACATTGATTTTGTGCTGCATGACAGGCCGCAACAGTGGGTGCTGGAGAGCATCCGCCAGGGGGATGTCGATTTTGGTATTGTTATCGATCCCGGTCAGGCAAGCGATCTGGCGTGCGAAAGCGTACTTTCTGAGCCTTTTTTGCTGCTCTGCCGTGACGACGATCCGCTGGCCTCGTTGCCGGAGGTCAGCTGGCAGTCCCTGCAGGGCGCGAATCTGGTATTACAGGATTATGCCTCGGGCAGCCGTCCGTTGATTGATTCCGCGCTGATGAATCAGGGCGTAAAGGCAACAATCGTGCAGGAGATTGGTCACCCGGCGACGCTGTTTCCCATGGTGGAAGCCGGCATTGGCATCAGCGTATTGCCCGCCCTGGCGCTCCCCCTGCCGCAGGGAAGCAGACTGGCCGTCAGGCGATTAACGCCCGTTGTCGAGCGAAAGCTGATGCTGGTGCGGCGAAAAAATCGTTCACTCTCGGGGGCGGCGCAGGCTATCTGGGAAGTGGTGCGTATCCAGGCACAACGATTAACCGAAGCCCGCATACGCGACCCACTGTTTAACGCATCAGAAGATCAGATGTAGATATCAATCTGATTATTGTCTGACGGGCTATTCACGCCTTCCACTTTGCCCAGTTTTTGTTCCTGCTTCTTCTGGGCCTCTTCGGCCTGCTGGCGCTGCAGCGCCGCGAGCTGAGCCTGCAGCACTTTGAGCTGGGTCTGAATAAGTTCCTGCTGCTTTTTCTTCTCGTCGGTGCTGATGGGGCTGTTCGACAGCTCTTTTAACTGCTGGGTCAGTTTTTTGATCTTGTCGAGAATGCGGGTGATTTGCGCAGAGATATCGTTACTGCTCGAAGTTCCACTCGCGCCGCTGGTTTGAATCTGTTGGGTTGAAGCCTGAATGGTCGTCATACTTTTTCCTCGCGTTATAAAACAGAAGTATCGGCACCAATGGGATTAGCTTGAGCAAAACTGCCATATCTGGCAGGGAGTTGCATCGATACACAATCAGTATTGATTGCGACGTTGAAGGCAGGGAAGTAGACAAACTGCGGATAGCAAAAAGGCGCCTTTAGGGCGCCTTTTTACATTGGTGGGTCGTGCAGGATTCGAACCTGCGACCAATTGATTAAAAGTCAACTGCTCTACCAACTGAGCTAACGACCCGAAATGGTGGGCGATGACGGGCTCGAACCGCCGACCCCCTCCGTGTAAAGGAGATGCTCTACCAACTGAGCTAATCGCCCATTTCGGAACTGCTGCGATAAGGTGAGAATGGTGGGCGATGACGGGCTCGAACCGCCGACCCCCTCCGTGTAAAGGAGATGCTCTACCAACTGAGCTAATCGCCCAATCTCAATTCTTATCTACACTGCGGGTCTACCGAAGTAGATGGTGGGTGATGACGGGCTCGAACCGCCGACCCCCTCCGTGTAAAGGAGATGCTCTACCAACTGAGCTAATCACCCCCGCTGTGTGGAGTCGCATTATAGGGAGAGTTGAAAATGAGTCAACGCATTTTCTAAAGTTTTTATTCGTTCGTCGTAAAATTAAGCAAAACGATCGCGAAACGGGCTGTGGCGCATGATTTCTAAACAAAAATCGCAAACTCGGTCACGATAAAGGGATCAACATTGAGGAATCGCCGCACAGTGATAGAATATTGCCCATCGTTTTTTCCCCAGGATTTGCCGATTGCCGGCATCTTTATAACGTAAGGCCATTTCATGAAAATCAAAACTCGCTTCGCGCCGAGCCCGACAGGCTATCTGCACGTCGGTGGTGCACGTACCGCTCTCTATTCCTGGCTTTTCGCACGCCACAACAAAGGTGAGTTCGTGCTGCGTATTGAAGACACCGATCTTGAGCGCTCCACGCCGGAAGCAATTGAAGCCATTATGGATGGGATGAACTGGCTGAATCTGGAATGGGACGAAGGCCCTTATTTCCAGACCAAACGCTTTGACCGCTATAACGCCGTCATTGATGAAATGCTGGTCGCGGGCACGGCGTATAAGTGCTATTGCTCCAAAGAGCGTCTGGATGCGCTGCGCGAAGAGCAGATGGCGAATGGTGAAAAGCCGCGTTATGACGGCCGCTGCCGCCATGACCACAGCGAGCATGCTGCTGATGAGCCTTGCGTTGTGCGTTTTGCTAACCCGCAAGAGGGGTCTGTGATCTTTGACGACCAGATCCGTGGCCCGATCGAATTCAGCAACCAGGAGCTGGACGATCTGATCATCCGCCGCACCGATGGTTCCCCAACCTACAACTTCTGCGTGGTGGTTGACGACTGGGATATGGAAATTACTCACGTTGTCCGTGGTGAAGACCACATCAACAACACGCCACGTCAGATCAACATCCTGAAGGCGCTGAACGCCCCTGTGCCTGTTTATGCGCACGTCTCCATGATCAACGGCGACGACGGGAAAAAGCTGTCTAAACGTCACGGCGCGGTCAGCGTCATGCAGTATCGCGACGACGGTTATCTGCCAGAAGCGCTGCTGAACTATCTGGTGCGTCTGGGCTGGGCTCACGGTGACCAGGAGATCTTCAGCCGTGAAGAGATGATCGAACTGTTCTCTCTGAGCTCTGTCAGCAAATCAGCGAGCGCGTTTAATACCGACAAGCTCCAGTGGCTGAACCATCACTACATCAATACCATGCAGCCAGAATATGTAGCGACTTACCTGCAGTGGCACATTGAGCAGGCAAATATTGATACCCGCACTGGCCCTGAGCTGGCGGATCTGGTGAAACTGCTCGGCGAGCGCTGCAAAACTCTGAAAGAGATTGCTGAAAGCTGCCGCTACTTCTATGAAGAGTTTGCTGAGTTCGACGCGGACGCCGCGAAGAAACACCTCCGTCCGGTTGCGCGTCAGCCGCTGGAAGTGGTGCGTGACAAGCTGGCTGCGCTCACCGAATGGACCGCTGAGAATGTGCATCACGCCATTCAGGCGACGGCAGACGAGCTGGAAGTCGGCATGGGTAAAGTCGGTATGCCACTGCGCGTTGCGGTGACCGGAGCGGGTCAGTCTCCGGCGCTGGACGTAACGGTTCATGCCATCGGCAAATCACGCAGCGTGGCGCGCATTAACAAGGCGCTGAACTTTATCGCTGAACGAGAAAATCAGCAGTAATAACGTCTCAGATAAAACAAACGGCAGGGGAACCTGCCGTTTGTTTATGCTTCTTCTTCTGCAATACCCAGACGCTTAAGAAATCCGTGTATGCCTTCGCGCTTCAATAACGCATCCAGACGCTTCTGCTCCGGCTTAGTCATACTCTCCAGCGTCTCAATAATGCCCGGATACAGGTTTGAAGAGGGGGTATTGTAGGAAGACGTGGCCTCCGCGAGATGGTAAACCTCGTGAGTGGTACGAATTGCCGGGAGGCTCATAATATGTTCCTTCACCCGCGCATCGACATGAATGAGCCGCGCGCGACCGCCTTTCACGCCGTTGAGTCCTTCGGTTTTCCATCCCTGCTGGCGTATCCAACGATTAACCGTTTGCCTGGCGACGCCCAAACTCTCCGCCAGCTCTTCCGTGGTCATTTTGCTCCGTAATCTTTTCATATCAGTCCCGATCGCGAATCCCTAAACGTTGCAACAATCCGGTGATCCCTTCTCGCAGTAATAGCGATGTCATCTGCTTCTGCTCTTCCGGCGTCATTTCATTGGCTAGCGTCAGGAGCAGGGTGTGAAGTGAACTATCATGACTGACGCCTTCTGGCAGTTCGGATGTTTCGCTTGCCCGACGTGCACTGCGGATAAATTCACGGACTTTTTCGTTCACATGTACCAGACGCGCTTTCCCGCCCTGGACGCCTGGTTTAGGTGACGTAATCCAACCCTCTTTGCGTACCCATTTATTGATGGTCTGTCGGCTATAGCCAGTGAGGAGGGCTAACTCTTCTGGCGTCATTCGTTCCTTGATCATGCAATTTCCTGAATATCTGTGGGGTTAATTAGCGGCTCATTTTATAGCACCCTTTAACGTGAAAACGTGACAGGCTTAACTCCTGACTGCGAGCAGGCTCGCAAAGTGATTCATTTGCATGATTTTTCGGCGATTGAATAGCTGGAATTGATTTTGCCGTTGACACTCCGCAGCGGAATTCATATTATGCCGCCCGTCAACATGACAGCTTTACGATGGGGCTATAGCTCAGCTGGGAGAGCGCTTGCATGGCATGCAAGAGGTCAGCGGTTCGATCCCGCTTAGCTCCACCAAACTCTGAACCCAACAGAGTGCGGTTAGTAAAGTCATATGTGGGGCTATAGCTCAGCTGGGAGAGCGCTTGCATGGCATGCAAGAGGTCAGCGGTTCGATCCCGCTTAGCTCCACCAAAATTGTAAACCCTCGTCGAATGACGGGGGTTTTTTTTATCTGTTTGTAACGCCCTTTACCGCATTTTGTTATCAAAAAGAAGGTATTTCTGTACCTCGCCTCAATCGTAATCAATAAACCGGTCTATAAATAGACTTGAACTTGATTCGCGCAATTAATAAACCTATTATCCATCCGGTCAATGATTCTCCTGGAAAATAACGTCCCTGATTAATGAATAAAAAAACGTATGATAATGTAAAGATATTTATGATTGCCCTGGCACTTTGCCTGATTGCGGTGCCTGTCTCCCGTTATCTTTCTCCACGCGCAATTGTTAATGGTCACGACGTTTATTTAGCATGGTTGCCACTCAGCGTTATGCTGGCGGTCATTCTGATATTTGGGCGCAGAGCAATTCTTCCCATTCTGTTAGGTTTTACTGTCACTAATTTATTCTATATTAATTTAGCGCCGCTACAATATCCAGTTTTACTGTTCTGTCAGACCCTTGCGTTATTCGCGGGGTGCGGCCTGCTACGCCTTATGCTGGGCAAGCGCTGGCGCTACAGTATCCCTAACAAACACATCGGGCTTCGTATATTCTGGCTCGGTTTTGTCGTGCCATTAGGTATTAAGCTGTCGATGTATATGGCAGGCTATTTCTTTGATTTTCCGGTGACAATTTCGACCTATTTCGGCGAAGGTACGGTAATTTATAACGTTGTGGATATTCAAAGCCTGATATGCGCGGCGCTGATTTTTACCATGATGTTCTATTACCCGTTAAGAATGATAATTAATCCTCGTTATGCCGTCACCTTCTGGCGGCGAAGCGTGAAGCCCGTGTTTTATCACAAGAATCCATTATATATTTTTGTCTGGTTAGCGCTTTTAAGCTTCATTCTTGTCATTTTATGTGGTCCTTTTGAGTCACCGGTCATTGCGGGCTATTTGATGCCGCTGATATTTATTCTTTTTACCTTAGCGATAAGCCGCCTGACCTATGCGTTGATTTCTCTGCTGTGGGCCACATCAGCGCTCCTGCTGCTGACATACAACTATAATTTCCTTAACGGGGTGGAATCGGGACATTCGCTCTCCTTTATCCTCTCCGTGCTGATCTCTTTCGCCATCTGTTTGCTTTACATGTCTCGCATTTACCAGCGCAGCGAGTGGCTGAAGCGGGGCTGGCAGGACAGGGCGCTGACCGATCCTCTTACCGGTCTGCCTAATATTCGTGCGCTGGAGGATTACCTTGAAATTCATCCGGATGCCAAAGTGTGCATTTTGCGCATGGATAATCTGGAGTTTTTGAGCCGCCACTACGGGATTATCATGCGGGTCCATTGCAAACGAACGATCGCCACGTCGCTCCAGCCGCTCCTGCAAAAAGATGAGATGCTCTTCCAGCTTCCCGGAAGCGAGTTGGTGCTGGTCTTGCTCGGGCCGGAAATTGCTGAACGTCTCCAGCATATGGTCGATCGGCTCAACAGCAATAAGATTTTCTGGAACAACACCGGGCTGGATATTGAGTTTGGCGCGTCATGGGGAATGGTCGAAGACGGTGAGAAACTGCATCACACGCTGGGGCAGCTAAGCTGGCTGGCAGAACAGGCCTGCGGAGAGCAAAACGTACTCGCGCTCACGAATAGTCTTGAGGTGGCATCAGGGCAAACGACAGAGCGTGTCCTGATGCTGGCCCGGATTAAGCATGCGCTTGAGGCGGGGCAGTTTAATTTGTATGCGCAGCCGATCCAGAAGGCGGACGGGAGCGGGTACTATGAAATCCTGACGCGAATGGAGAGCGAGGGGGAGATTATTACCCCTGACCGCTTTATTCCGCTGATTGCGCAGTTCAACCTCAGCCACCGGTTTGATATGTGCGTCATGGAAAAATTACTGGTGTGGCTGCGCGATAACCCTGCAACGCACGCTGGCGCCCGTTTTTCCGTCAACCTGATGCCGCTGACGCTGATGCAAAAAGAGGTGGCGACCGAGATTTGCGCGCTGTTTGAACGGTACGGCGTTGCGCCTCAGGCAGTCGTGATTGAGATTACTGAAGAGCAGGCTTTCTCAAATTCAGGCACGAGTATCAACAATATTCAGCAATTGCGGGAGTATGGTTTCCGTATTGCCATCGATGATTTTGGTACTGGCTACGCTAACTATGAGCGTCTCAGACGCCTGCAGGCGGACATCATTAAAATCGACGGCTGCTTTGTGAAAGACATTTGTACAGACGACATGGATGCAATGATTGTGCAGTCGATGTGTAATCTGGCAAAGACAAAATCGCTCTGCGTCGTCGCGGAATATGTGGAAACACCGGCGCAGCGGGAGATGCTGCTCCGCTTCGGTGTGGATTACCTGCAGGGCTACCTGATAGGCAAACCCAAACCGCTGGAAGAATTACGGACATAAAAAAACCGGGAGCCTGGCTCCCGGTTTTTGTTTCACGGTAAACGTTACAGGACCAGTGCCGCAATGGACGCTGACAGGACGCTCACCAGCGTAGAGCCGTAAACCAGTTTCAGGCCGAAGCGAGATACCACGTTACCCTGTTCTTCGTTCAGACCTTTAATCGCACCCGCGATAATCCCGATGGACGAGAAGTTCGCGAAGGAGACCAGGAACACGGAGAGAATGCCTTCCGCACGCGGAGAAAGCGTACTGGCAATTTTCTGCAGATCCATCATTGCAACGAATTCGTTAGAAACCAGCTTGGTTGCCATGATACTGCCCACCTGCAGCGCTTCGTGAGCCGGAACACCCATCACCCATGCAACCGGATAGAAGATGTAGCCCAGAATCCCCTGGAAGGAGATACCCAGCACCGCAGCGAACAGGGCGTTCAGCGCAGAAATCAGCGCAATGAAGCCGATCAGCATGGCGGCAACGATAATCGCGACTTTGAAACCGGCCAGAATGTACTCACCCAGCATTTCGAAGAAGCTCTGGCCTTCGTGCAGGTTTGACATCTGAATGTTCTCTTCGCTTGCGTCAACGCGGTACGGGTTGATCAGCGACAGAACGATAAAGGTGCTGAACATGTTCAGAACCAGCGCAGCAACCACGTATTTTGGTTCCAGCATGGTCATATACGCGCCCACGATAGACATGGAAACGGTAGACATTGCGGTTGCCGCCATGGTGTACATGCGGTTGCGGGACATCTTGCCGAGAATATCTTTATACGCGATGAAGTTCTCAGACTGACCGAGGATCAGGGAACTGACGGCGTTGAAGGATTCCAGCTTGCCCATACCGTTCACTTTGGATAACAGGAAGCCAATTCCACGAATCACGAACGGCAGAACGCGGATGTGCTGCAGAATACCGATCAGCGCGGAGATGAAGACGATAGGGCAGAGAACCTTCAGGAAGAAGAACGCCAGACCTTCGTCGTTCATTTTACCGAAGACAAAGTTGGTCCCTTCGTTGGCGAATCCGAGCAGTTTTTCGAACATTTCGGAGAAGCCTTTCACGAAGCCGAGGCCTACGTTGGAGTTCAGGAAGAACCACGCAAGTAAAACTTCAATGACCAGCAGTTGAACAACATAACGGATACGAATTTTTTTGCGGTCTGTGCTGACCAGCAATGCAAGTGCAGTAACGACAACAAGTGCCAGGACAAAATGAAGGACGCGGTCCATATTTGCTCCAAATATGAGGCAGGTTTAATTTTCGTGCACATTCTATGTAACAACCGAAAAGAAAACGAGATCGAGGACACACTATAGTTACATCCTGTGACGAGTCTCAAAAATAGTGATCCACAATACATTTTTGTAATGTTAGGTAAATGCGTGAAAAGTTAAGTTTGTGTGCTAGTCTTCACAAAAGCATGCGCGATTTCAGTTTCGGTTAGATCGCCCCACTTACCCGCCCGTCTATCGTTCAAAGCTATCAGAGAAATCACTGCAAACTTTATAAATGATCTTGATAACCATTCTCATTTTGATAGCATTAAACATAGCAAAGGCTATATTTCAGAGGCAGAAATGACAAACAGTCGCGTAGAGGGTAGCAGTGGCAGAGCCGCGCGCAAGTTGCGGTTCGCATTAATGGGACCTGCGTTCATCGCTGCCATTGGCTATATCGATCCAGGAAACTTTGCGACCAATATTCAGGCCGGGGCCAGCTTCGGCTATAAGCTGCTGTGGGTGGTGGTCTGGGCTAACCTGATGGCGATGCTGATTCAGATGCTCTCCGCAAAGCTGGGGATTGCGACGGGTAAAAACCTGGCGGAGCAAATTCGCGACCATTACCCGCGTCCCGCCGTCTGGCTCTACTGGGTTCAGGCTGAAATCATCGCCATGGCTACTGACCTCGCTGAGTTTATCGGTGCAGCGATCGGCTTTAAGCTGATTCTGGGCGTGTCGCTGTTGCAAGGGGCGGTGCTGACCGGGATTGCCACTTTCCTCATCCTGATGCTGCAGCGTCGGGGTCAAAAGCCGCTGGAGAAGGTGATTGGTGGTCTGCTGCTTTTTGTGGCGGCGGCCTACATTGTCGAGCTGATTTTCTCACAGCCGAATCTGGCACAGCTCGGTAAAGGGATGGCGATCCCAAGCCTGCCAACGTCGGAAGCGGTGTTCCTGGCCGCCGGGGTGCTGGGGGCGACCATCATGCCGCACGTGATTTATTTGCACTCCTCGCTGACGCAGCATCTCCACGGTGGGACGCGTAAAGAGCGTTACTCCGCCACCAAGTGGGACGTCGCGATCGCTATGACCATCGCAGGGTTTGTAAACTTGGCGATGATGGCGACTGCAGCCGCGGCTTTCCACTTTAACGGTCATACCGGTATTGCCGATCTCGACCAGGCGTATCTCACGCTGGAGCCGTTGCTGAGCCATGCTGCCGCCACGATATTTGGTCTCAGCCTGGTAGCTGCCGGCCTTTCTTCTACGGTGGTGGGCACGCTGGCAGGCCAGGTTGTGATGCAGGGGTTTGTCCGCTTCCACATTCCGCTGTGGGTTCGTCGCTCCGTCACCATGCTACCGTCATTTGTGGTGATTCTGATGGGTCTCGACCCAACGCGAATTCTGGTCATGAGCCAGGTTCTGCTGAGTTTTGGTATCGCGCTGGCGCTGGTGCCGCTGCTGATCTTTACCAGCAACAAAACTCTGATGGGCGAGCTGGTTAACTCAACGCTGGTAAAACGAACAGGATGGGCCATCGTGGTGGTGGTCGTTGCGCTGAACCTGTGGTTGTTGGTGGGAACCGCACTGGGTCTTTAACAAAAAAAGGAGCCTCCATGGCTCCTTTTTTATTAGTGGTGATGGCCGTGACCATGACCTTTCCCGCGACCCCAGCCGCCGCGACGGTCGTCACGATCGTTCCAGCCTTCACGGTAGCCGCGCTCATACGCGTTGTCTTTATACCAGCCGCGGTGTCTGCCGTTATCATGTTTCCACCAGCGATCGCCGCGCCATTCATAATGACGGTGCCAGTAGTCACGGTCGCGCCAGTAGCCGCCGTCCCAGTATCTGCCGTAGTCGTCACGATCGCCAATTTGTAATTTTACTGATGGCAACAGGGTGATTTCGCCCGCAGTGGCGATCAGCGGCGCCGAAGCCAGTAATACCGCTGCAAGAATCAGTGACCTGAACATACTCTTTCTCCTTCACGATCGGGGCCTTTGGTGGGCCTGTTAACGCAATTTTACGAGTTGGTAAAGCTTCGTATCATCGCCTCAACTCCGAATTCCTGGGGGAGAGCACTTTTTGCTAAAAACGGTTTTATATTGAACTGCTCAGGATCGCGTCTATACGGGCCAAATCATCCACAGAGAAATGGCGGTTTGCCAGCATCCCCACGGCGTCATCAATTTGAGCCGCTTTACTCGCCCCAATCAGCACTGAGGTCACACTCTCATGACGTGATACCCAGGCCAGCGCCATCTGGGACAGCTTCTGGCCGCGCTCTTCCGCCATGGCGTTCAGCTTTCTAATCTTCTCCAGCTTCTCTTCGGTGAGCTGGTCGGGGTTAAGGAACTGACTGCCGCTTGCCGCGCGTGAGTCTGTGGGAATGCCGTTCAGATAGCGGTTGGTCAGTTGCCCACCGGCCAGCGGCGAGAAGGGAATACAGCCGACTCCTTTTTCCTGCAGCACGTCCAGCAATTCTTCTTCCGGCGCACGCTCAAACAGGGAATATTTCGGCTGGTGGATCAGGCAGGGCGTACCGAGATCGTCAAGGATATCAATCGCCTTGCGGGCCAGTTCAGCGGGGTAGTTGGATAATCCAACATACAGAGCCTTCCCCTGACGCACCGCATGGTCAAGCGCTTTCATGGTTTCCAGCAGCGGCGTCTGCGGGTCAGGACGGTGATGATAGAAGATATCCACATACTCCAGCCCCATCCTCTTCAGGCTTTGATCGAGGCTTGCCAGCAGGTATTTGCGTGACCCCCAGTCGCCGTAAGGACCCTCCCACATGGTATAGCCCGCTTTGGTTGAGATGATTAGCTCGTCGCGCCAGGGCAGGAAGTCCTCCTGTAAAATACGGCCGAAATTACGTTCGGCCGATCCCGGTGGCGGGCCATAGTTGTTGGCAAGGTCGAAATGCGTAATGCCCAGATCGAACGCACGCTGTAAAAGTTGACGGCTGTTTTCGATAAGGGTGGTATCACCGAAGTTATGCCACAGCCCGAGCGAGATGGCGGGCAACCTGAGCCCGCTTTGCCCACAGCGGCGATACTCCATTGTCCCGTAACGATTTTTGTCCGGCTGATAACCCATTTTCGTAACCTCTGGCGCTGAAGTGTAAAATCAGTGTATGCGTTTACATTTACGTGAAAAAAAGCAGCATAGCGCAGCCTTTTTTGTAAAGCATTCTTTCCATGTCCTTCTTATCGCCAATTCTGGACAGCCATCACGCTTATTTAATACTCAAGGTGAGGTCAACATTAGAAGGATACCTGTTCATGCGTACCCCATACTGCGTCGCCGATTACCTGCTGGACCGTCTTACAGATTGTGGAGCCGATCATCTGTTTGGCGTGCCGGGCGACTATAACCTGCAGTTTCTCGACCACGTGATAGACAGCCCCGATATCTGCTGGGTGGGCTGTGCCAACGAGTTAAACGCCTCTTATGCCGCGGACGGATATGCCCGATGTAAGGGCTTCGCCGCGCTGCTGACGACATTTGGCGTAGGAGAGTTAAGCGCCATGAACGGCATTGCGGGCAGCTATGCCGAACATGTTCCGGTACTGCATATTGTGGGGGCGCCGGGTATGGCGTCACAGCAAAGAGGGGAGCTACTGCACCACACGCTGGGCGACGGTGAGTTTCGTCATTTTTATCATATGAGCGAGCCGATTACTGCTGCACAGGCGATCCTGACCGAACAAAACGCCTGCTATGAAATCGACCGGGTGTTAACCACTATGCTCCGGGAGCGTCGCCCCGGCTATCTGATGTTGCCTGCCGACGTGGCAAAAAAGGCCGCCACGCCTCCTGTAAGCGCTCTCACGCTCCGCCATGCGCATGCCGATAGCGCCTGCCTGAAAGCGTTCCGGGAGGCCGCTGAGAACAAGCTTGCCAGAAGCAAGCGTACTGCGCTGCTGGCCGATTTCCTTGTCCTGCGCCATGGCCTGAAGCATGCGCTACAGAAATGGGTTAAAGACGTGCCGATGGCACATGCCACCATGCTGATGGGCAAAGGAATATTTGACGAACGTCACGCTGGTTTTTACGGCACCTACAGCGGATCGGCGAGCGCTGGCGCGGTAAAAGAGGCGATTGAAGGGGCTGATATCGTGCTGTGCATCGGGACGCGATTTACCGATACCCTTACCGCCGGCTTCACGCATCAGCTCACCCCGGCACAAACGATAGAAGTTCAGCCTCATGCTTCACGCGTTGGTGATATCTGGTTTACCGGCATCCCCATGCTTCAGGCAATCGAAACGCTGGTGGAGCTGTGTAAACAGCACGTGCACGGTACGCCCGTACCGTCCTCTCAAAACTTGATGGCCTACCCGCAGCCGGATGGCTCGCTGACGCAGGCGAATTTCTGGCAAACGCTGCAGACGTTTATTCGTCCGGGAGACATCATTCTTGCGGATCAGGGCACCTCGGCCTTCGGCGCGATCGACCTTCGTCTGCCGGCGGACGTGAATTTTATCGTCCAGCCGCTGTGGGGATCGATCGGTTACACGCTGGCGGCGGCATTTGGCGCACAGACGGCCTGCCCGAACCGGCGCGTGATTGTCCTGACGGGGGATGGCGCGGCGCAGCTCACCATCCAGGAGCTCGGCTCGATGCTGCGGGATAAACAACACCCCATCATTCTGGTCCTTAACAACGAAGGGTATACGGTGGAAAGAGCGATCCATGGGCCTGAGCAACGCTATAACGACATTGCGCTATGGAACTGGACGCAAATCCCGCAGGCACTGAGCCTTGATCCTCAGGCCCAGTGCTGGCGGGTCAGTGAAGCGGAGCAGCTGGCGGACGTCCTTGAAAAAGTGGCGCACCACGAGCGGCTCTCGCTGATTGAGGTGATGCTGCCGAAAGCGGATATCCCGCCGCTGCTGGGGGCGATTACCAAAGCGCTGGAAGCGCGCAATAGCGCCTGATTATTTGTCGTTTCGCCAGGCCATCATCATCGGTTTGCCCGCCAGCAGGAGCCAGGCGGGCAACATCACGATACAAAGCAGAGGGAAAAGCGTCGAATCTGGTACGACTACAGCCGCCATAAACAGGCTTAGCCAGGCGTCGCGCGTGACCACCAGAACCAGCCCCAGAATAGAACAAGAGACGGTAATCGCCGCAGGGACCGCATCGACATGCTCGTGCAGCATCAGCCCCAGCGCGACGCCGACAAAGACCGCCGGGAAGATGCGTCCACCGCGGAAACCGCAGGCGGCCGCCACCACCAGCGCTGCCAGCTTGATTACGGCAAACAGCAGATAGTCGGAGACGCTAAATACCTGGCTGAAGGCCAGCTGCTGCATCTCGTCCAGACCTTTGAACAGCGTCACCGGCCCGCCGATTGCCCCTAAGATACCGAGGATCAAACCGCCGGCTCCCAGAATCAACACCGGGTGTTTGAGTCTATGCATCAGCCGATGCAGACGTGGAAGGCACCACACTGCCACCATGCCCAGCGCAATGGCGATGGCGACGACGATGGCGCCGCTGAAAATATCAGCGATTTGCATCTGGCCGTAGTGGGGCAGGGAGAGTGAAAAATGGGGATGGAAAAACAGGCTGGTGGTCAACGCCCCGGCTGCTGCGGCCATCAGCGGCGCAAACAGCTTATCCCACAGCGGGACGTCGTTATTGCTACTGAGCGTCTGCGAAAAGATCAGTGCTGCCGCAACGGGCGTGCCGAAAAGCGCCCCGATGGTGCCTGCGGAGGCGAGAATGGTCCAGTCCAGCGCGCCGACGCGAGGCAAAATGCGTGAACCGAGAAAAACCGCCAGGCCAATATTCACGGCCATAATCGGGTGCTCAGGACCCAGACTGACGCCGCCGGCAAGGCCCAGAATCAACGCAATGATTAGCCCTGGCAACGCCGAGGGCGCAACCGGGGCACCAATCAACGGTTCCTGTGCCGGATCGGGGCCGGCATGGCCGGGACTGAAACGGATCACCAGACCCACCGCTATACCGGTTAACGTCAGCATTCCAACGATCCAGGCAGGAGAATCAACGGGGACGCCCAGTCCTGCAGGAAGCGCGTTCCATAATAGTGTTTGCAGCACCGACGCGACTTTCATCACGACAATGAGCACCAGACTTGAAACCACGCCAATGATGAGCGCCGGAATGGCCAGCAATAGCATGGTTCTGGCTCGCGGGTGGAGCATGATGATTTCCTTGTACAAAACGGTATTACGTTACTTTGCACATTAAGCCTTATGGCAATAGTGCAAAAGGTGCTGAAACGGTAAAGTTATTCTGTGACGAAGATCGATAATCCACGGGCATTCACCTTCCGGTCGTTGTTGTTATCACGCCTTGAATTTACAGTGTCCCAAAGATTTATTTTGACTTTAGCGGAGCAGTTGAAGAATGACAAAGTATGCGTTGGTAGGTGATGTGGGCGGCACGAACGCGCGCCTCGCATTATGCGATGTAAGTAGTGGTGAAATTTCCCGGGCGAAAACCTATTCCGGGCTGGATTATCCAAGCCTTGAGGCCGTTGTCCGCGTATATCTGGAAGAACATCAGGTGAGCGTTGAAGATGGCTGCATCGCAATTGCCTGCCCGATAACCGGCGACTGGGTCGCCATGACCAACCATACCTGGGCATTCTCCATCGCCGAAATGAGAAAAAACCTCGGCTTTGCGCATCTTGAAATCATCAATGACTTCACCGCGGTGTCCATGGCGATCCCGATGCTGAAGCCGGAGCATCTGATCCAGTTTGGCGGCGCTGAACCGGTCGAGGGTAAGCCGATTGCGGTCTACGGGGCCGGTACCGGCCTGGGCGTTTCACATCTGGTGCATGTCGCTCAGCGCTGGGTGAGCCTGCCGGGTGAAGGTGGTCACGTGGACTTTGCGCCTAACAGCGAAGAAGAGGGCATTATCCTCGAAGAATTGCGCGCTGAGATCGGCCACGTCTCCGCCGAGCGCGTCCTTTCAGGTCCGGGACTGGTGAACCTGTACCGGGCGATTGTGAAATCAGACGGTCGTCTGCCGGAGAATCTACAGCCAAAAGACGTTACCGAACGCGCGCTGGCGGACAGCTGCATTGACTGCCGTCGTGCCCTGTCGCTGTTCTGCGTGATTATGGGACGCTTCGGCGGCAACCTTGCGTTGACGCTGGGTACCTTCGGGGGCGTTTATATCGCGGGCGGAATTGTGCCGCGCTTCCTGGAGTTCTTCAAAGCCTCCGGCTTCCGCGGCGGGTTTGAGGATAAAGGGCGATTCAGAAGCTACGTACAGGACATCCCGGTTTATTTGATCGTGCATGATAACCCGGGCCTGCTGGGGTCGGGTGCCCACCTGCGTCAGGTTCTCGGTCAGATTCTCTGATGCTTGGCCCTCTCCCGCGGGAGAGGGCTTTTTCTTTACAGGTGCATAAGCTGGCGGAACTCTTTCACCTTGCTGCGGCTCACCGGCACCTGAAAATCCAGATCCTTCAGGCGCAAGATATAGGTGTTGTTAAACCACGGTTCGATCTCGCGGATCTTGTTTAAATTCACGCAGAACGAGCGGTGGCAGCGGAAAAAGTGCGACGCAGGCAGCTTGCTGAAAAACTCGGTGATGTTCATCGCCATCACGTAAGATTCCCGCCGCGTATAGACAAAGGTCATCTTTTCATGGGCTTCGGCATAGTAGATATCATTGACCGGCGTCACGATGATGCGCTCATCTTTGACCAGATTGATGGTGTCGTTGTCCCTTACCGTTGGGCTGGCGTTAGCAGGGGCTGTCTGCTGCTGCCATGCGGCCTCCAGCTTTTGCAGCATGCTGACAATCCGCGATTCCTGGTAAGGCTTAAGGATATAGTCAAACGCCTCCAGCTCGAAGGCCTCTACGGCGTGCTCTTTCCAGGCGGTAACGAACACAATAAACGGCTTATGGGCAAACTGATTGATGTTTTGCGCCAGCAATACGCCATCCAGCGACGGAATATTGATATCCAGAAAAATGGCGTCGACCCGGTTATGCTGCAAAAACTTCAACACGTCCAGACCGTCATCAAACGTACCCACAATGTCCATCTGGCTGTGGGTGTTGATAAGCCAGGTTAGCTCCTGTTGAGCCAGAATTTCATCTTCGACAATAATAACTTTCATGGGTTACTCCACCTGGGGCAACAGTGATGTTGTCGAATGGACCGGAGAGCGCTCATTCGGGACGTAAAAAGCAATTTCGGTGCCCGGTTCAAGACGCTGAATGTGCAGTCCATCGCCGTAAAGCAGCTTGACCCGGTGGTGTACGTTCAGCAGGCCGATTTTATTTCCGGGCATCTCGTTAGACTCGACGCGCTCAATGACTTTAGGATCAATTCCGTGGCCGGTATCGCGCACGGCAATCCGCACCCGGTTTCCGCTTTCGGTGATGCTGATGGTGACCACCCCTTTGCCTTTACAGGGTTGAATGCCGTGAACAATCGCGTTTTCGACCAGCGGCTGGATAAGCAGGCTCGGGATCACGCAGTTGACCTCTTCATCAATATCGTAAATGACCGTGAGCTTGTCGCCAAAGCGCGCCTGCTCAATCGCGATGTAGTCTTTTATCTGATACAGCTCTTTTTTGATGTCGATCTGCTCGTCATCTTTCAGCTCGATGTTGTAGCGCAGATAGCGCGACAGATTAAAAATCAGCTGGCGCGCGGTGTCCGGATTAAGACGAATGGACGAGGAGATCGCGTTCAGCGCGTTAAACAGGAAATGGGGATTGATTTTGCTCTGCAGCGCGCGAAGCTCTGCCTTATTTGCCATCTCACGCAGCTGTTCTGCCCGCGAAACCTCCAGCTGAGTCGAGATAATCTGCGACAGGCCGATGGCCATCTCCTGCAGCGTCGAGGTGATCTGATGCGCGTGGCAGTAATAAATTTTCAGCGTACCCGTCACGACGCCTTTCTCCCACAGCGGGATCACCAGCATGGAGTGGATTTCCGGCGTTCGGTGGGCTTCATCATTGTTTTTAATAATGATTTTACCGTAGTTAATCGCCTGTCTGGTGGTCGGGCTAATGGTGTCATCGTTGTCGCGATAGTTGTGTTCCCCCACGCCGACGTAGGCCAGCACGTGGTCAATATTGGTGATGGCGACAGCGTCAGCATGAATGTCGTGGCGAATGATCTCGCAGACCTGACGCAATGATTCCGCGTTAACGTGACGGAAGAGCGGCAGCGTTTTGTTGGCGATATCCAGCGCCAGCTTGGCCTGACGTGCGGCGCTTGCTTCTTTTTCGCCTTCAACGCTTTGCACCAGCAGCACGATAAAGCCGATGCACACGCTGCCCAGAATCATCGGAATACCGATTTTCGAGACGATATCCAGCCCCAGCGCGGTGGTGGGGGCCCAGATAACGACCAGGATCATGGTCAGCGTTTCGCACACCATGCCCGCCACGATCCCGGCGCGCCAGCGCTGTTTTTTCGGGATTTTGCGGCTGATCCAGCCGGATAGCACCCCGGCGATAATGCTGGTGATAAAGCAGGGCACCGCCGTCACGCCGCCGATATCAATCAGAT
This sequence comes from Enterobacter sp. Taxon_8, assembly GCF_058354585.1. Classification (NCBI taxonomy): domain Bacteria; kingdom Pseudomonadati; phylum Pseudomonadota; class Gammaproteobacteria; order Enterobacterales; family Enterobacteriaceae; genus Enterobacter; species Enterobacter sp. Taxon_8. Next base: position 1,248,603 of record NZ_CM177989.1, read on the forward strand.
AGCGATGGGTTCCGGCAATCACGCCGGTGATGACGCCCACCCACGGGCCAAACAAAATTCCGCCGGACATCACGGCGATAATGCGCACGTTAACCAGCGAACCCTCTACCGGCACGCCTGACCAGGTGCTGAACAGGGCGAACAGGGAAAAGATAGCGGTAACGGCCAGCAGCTCTTTTGGCGAGTGTGCGGATTTGTGCAACAGCTCGCGAAACAGGCGAATGCGAATGAGGAAGAACAGGCAAATCAGCATTAATGCCGCACGGTCAAAAACCGCCAGCAGCATAGTAAATATTTCGTGCACGAGTAGACCTGGGAAAACGGGAAAGAACCATGATAAAAAACCTGGCGCGTATTGACCAGCTATCCGTCAGGTTTATCAAATGAGGAAAAACCATAATTTCTAAAGGGGATTGTCTGTCGGTAACGGACACGTCCTGATTTTTTATAGCCTGCGTATCGTCAGGTAACTGTTTTGATATCATCCTGTTAAATAACAGCTATCAGAAAGCCAACCCTGAAACAGGGGCTTCCGCTTTTCGTCACAGCAGGGTTCCGGTTTTCAGGCGATTGCTTTTTTTTCACTTCCCTCTCGACAGCATGATTTTTTTCAGGTTATTTTCTAAACATGCCACATCGGTGGCAACGTCGCTCGGACGGTCCGGGCGCTAACGTTAATCTGAGGAATCTATGGCTGAATTCAGTCCTGAACGCCGTTTTACGCGTATCGATCGTCTCCCCCCTTATGTTTTCAATATCACAGCTGAACTGAAAATGGCTGCGCGTCGGCGCGGCGAAGACATCATTGATTTCAGCATGGGTAACCCTGACGGCCCAACGCCACCGCATATCGTTGAGAAGCTCTGCACGGTTGCCCAGCGCCCGGATACGCACGGCTACTCAACCTCTCGCGGTATTCCCAGGTTACGTCGCGCGATCTCGCGCTGGTATCAGGATCGCTATCAGGTTGATATCGATCCGGAAAGTGAAGCGATTGTCACCATCGGCTCGAAAGAGGGGCTGGCACACCTGATGCTGGCTACGCTGGATCATGGCGATACGGTGCTGGTGCCTAATCCAAGCTATCCGATCCATATCTACGGCGCGGTGATTGCCGGCGCCCAGGTCCGCTCTGTGCCGCTGGTGGAAGGTGTCGATTTCTTTAACGAACTGGAACGTGCGATTCGTGAAAGTTATCCGAAACCGAAGATGATGATCCTCGGCTTCCCGTCGAACCCAACGGCGCAGTGCGTGGAGCTTGATTTCTTCGAGAAAGTGGTTGCGCTGGCTAAGCGTTATGACGTGCTGGTGGTTCACGATTTAGCCTATGCTGACATCGTCTATGACGGCTGGAAAGCCCCGTCGATTATGCAGGTCCCGGGCGCGCGTGACGTGGCGGTAGAGTTCTTTACCCTGTCGAAAAGCTACAACATGGCGGGCTGGCGTATTGGCTTTATGGTGGGTAACAAAACGCTGGTGAGCGCACTGGCGCGCATTAAGAGTTACCACGATTACGGCACCTTCACGCCGCTGCAGGTCGCGGCTATCGCTGCCCTGGAGGGCGACCAGCAGTGCGTTCACGAGATTGCCGCCCAGTATAAGCGCCGCCGTGACGTGCTGGTAAAAGGCTTGCATGAGGCGGGCTGGATGGTGGAAATGCCGAAGGCATCCATGTACGTCTGGGCAAAAATTCCGGAACCGTATGCGGCGATGGGATCGCTGGAGTTTGCCAAAAAACTGCTTCAGGATGCAAAGGTGTGTGTCTCGCCTGGCATTGGATTCGGTGATTATGGCGACACCCATGTGCGATTTGCCCTGATTGAAAACAGCGACCGTATTCGTCAGGCGGTGAGGGGCATCAAGAGTATGTTCCGGGCCGATGGTCTTCTCACCTCAAAGAGCGTCGCAGAACATCCCGCATCGTCATGACATAAAAAAACAGGAGCCGATGGCTCCTGTTTTTTTGACTGCATGTTCTTCACTAAATCATCAGGGCAAAGGTTCCGGCCCAGACTAAAACAATCACCGAAATGCCCATAAAGAAATATTTCACGTTTCATCGCTCCGCGTATCTTGTGGTACGCATTTAAAAACAGAGTCCACCTGATTATAGAGAGCTGAAATCCGGTCAAAACGAAAATGAGAATTTTCCCGTTACGCCGCCGACTCCAGCTCAGAATTCTGTGCTTTCCTGTTGCCAGACGGCGCTAATGTACGCCTAAAAATGAAGGGTGACAAGAGGGATTTTTTTAAATAATTTCCGCTACTTACGAGTGTCGTGGAACGGCGACAGTTTGATTTCACAACGCAATAAATTCACTTTGAGCGACGCAATGAGTGACGGGTTTTCAGCGGGAAGACAGGTGATTGAAAAGGTTAGTTTCTTAGCGAAACTAACCTTCATGAAGAGCTTAAATATAGAGCGAGGCTTCGCCAAGAGGGCGTGTTTTGAAACGACGATGCATCCACAGATACTGCTCTGGAGCACGCATGATTTCAATTTCGATGACTTTATTGATAAACGCTGCGGCTTCGCACTCGTTTTCCGGATAGTTAGCCATTTCAGGGGAGATGTGCAGACGGTAGCCTGATTTATCTGCTTTTCTCACCATCGTCACGGTCAGCATGGAGGCGCCCGATAATCGAGAAATGACAAAGGTACCGTTAGTCGTCGCAACGTCTTTCACCGCAAAGAAGGGGGCAAAGCTGCTGCCTTTACGTCCATAATCCTGATCGGGTGCAAACCAGACGGCCTCTCCTTTCTTGAGAGCGCCGACCATACCGCGCAGGTTATTACGACTGATCATCGCCTTATTGGAACGCATGCGGCCACGCGTTTGCACCCACTCCATCAGAGCGCTATTGTGCGGTCTGTAAGTTGCCATCATTGGCTGACAAAGCCCCATCACGCGGCCACCCAACTCCAGCGACATAAAGTGAACGCCGACGACCATCACGCCGCGTTTTTGCATCTGCGCGCGTTTCAGATTATCCAGTCCTTCCACGTCAAACCACTTGCGGACACGCTCATCCGGCCAGAACCAGGCCATGCCCGTTTCAAGCAGCGCCATGCCGATAGACTTGAAGTTTTCAGCAATGAGTTTTTCGCGCTCTTCGGCATTGTACTGCGGAAAACAAAGCTCAATATTTTTACGCGCGATGGATTCGCGACGTTTCAGGAAAACGCGGGAAGCGCTGCCCAGTTTCGACCCTAGCAAGCGCAGGACCGGGTATGGAAGTTGAACCAGCAGCCAGAGTACGCCAAGACCAAACCATGTAAACCAGTAACGCGGGTGTAAAAACGCGCGTTGAAATTTGGATTGAGACAAAATAGTAGAACCTATATGAAGCCTGTAAAGGTAGCGCAGAGTTTGCGATACGACGTGCCGATAAGACCGTTCTTCAAGGTGATGGTTGCAGGCTTTACCGAACTTTACGGCGTTGCCTGGCCACTGCTGATTTGGGCGGGCGACGTAATGTAGCACCGTTATACGATATGTGCTATTACTCGTTTTTGATTAAAAAAGCGGCAGTCCGAGAGGTCCTTGATTTTACAGATTTTATCGACTTTCACATGGAAAGCGCCTTTCCTGCCTCAGCGGAACGCAGTAGCGTTAGCGTTCAGAAAGAAAGCGTAACGAAAAAAATGCGTCGTTGATTTTCGCCAAATTTAATATTTACGCGTTTATTTACCCCTTCATATAATACTTAAGAATTTTCTTTATGAAAATTCTTAAGTATTATTCATGCTGTCAATGGAGTGGTCGCCTTCTTTCCTCGATTACGTTCCCCTTTTAATCTTGCCGCAATAAGATATTGCAGTTCTTTAGCGTTTTTTGGCGTGGTGCTGTGATGCAAATCAAAACAAGATGTTTTTATTAACATCTCTCTGGCTGCAATCCCTTCTGCGATACAAATATTCGATTTGTGCGAAAAGAGCAGTTTCTTTTTCTGAGTTAATTAGGCAATTTGCGATAATGTATTAGAGGAAAATTCTTAAGAAAATTCTTGTCATGGATAAATGATCTGTGTATTTGATTTTGTTTCGATCAATATTCTATTATTGCGCATCAAGAACGATACCGTGAAGTTGGCATAGCTAAACAAAGAGGGATGATTAAATGGCTGACAGTTTTCAGAATGAGGTGCCTAAGGCACGTATTAACCTGAAGCTTGACCTGCATACTGGCGGAGCAAGCAAGAAAATGGAATTACCCTTGAAATTGCTTGTTACAGGTGATTTCAGTAATGGACAGGAATCTGCACCAATATCGGAGCGTGAAAAAGTTAATATCAACAAAAATAATTTTGATAGCGTTCTTTCCGAATATTCCCCAAAAGTTAATCTGGCCGTTAAAAATACGCTGTCTGAAGATGGCGGTGAGGACAACATTCAGCTGACTTTCCAGAGCATGAAAGATTTCACGCCAGAGCAGGTGGCGGCCCAAATTCCACAGCTGAAGGCGATGCTGGCAATGCGCAACTTGCTCCGCGATCTGAAGGCCAACCTGCTGGATAACCAGACTTTCCGAAAAGAGCTGGAGAAAATCGTTCTTGACCAGACGCTTAGTGCTGAGTTGCGAAATGAGTTATCCGCGCTGGCTTCAAAAAAACCTTAATCATCATGCTGTTTTAACGGATTAATCAAGGAATGCTCATGTCTGTACAAAATAATACTGCTGGCGGGGAAAGCGTGGTGCTGGAACGCCCTGCTGTGGGTGGGGTGTACGCCTCACTGTTTGAGAAAATCAATCTGAACCCTGTCTCTGAGCTGAGCGCGCTGGACATCTGGCAAGATGCGCAGGCGATGTCGGATGCGACCGCAGACGAGCGTCTGACCGCAGGTATGCAGGTCTTTCTGGAATGCCTGACCAAGGCAGGCTCGAAGGTCGAAAAACTGGATAAAAGCCTGATCGATCACCATATCGCTGAGCTCGACTACCAGATAAGCCGCCAGCTGGACGCCGTTATGCACCATGAAGAGTTTCAGTCGGTTGAGAGCCTGTGGCGCGGAGTGAAGTCGCTGATTGATAAAACAGATTTTCGCCAGAACGTGAAAATCGAGCTTCTGAGCATGTCTAAAGAAGAGCTGCGCCAGGACTTTGAAGACAGCCCGGAAGTCATCCAGAGTGGTTTGTATAAACACACCTACATTGATGAATATGATACCCCTGGCGGCGAGCCGATCGCGGCGTTGATTTCCGCTTATGAGTTCGATGCTTCAGCGCAGGATGTCGCTCTGCTGCGCAACATCTCTAAAGTATCTGCGGCTGCACATATGCCATTTATCGGCTCAGCAGGCCCGAAATTCTTCCTCAAGGAGTCCATGGAAGACGTCGCGGCGATTAAAGATATAGGTAACTATTTTGACCGCGCAGAGTACATCAAGTGGAAATCGTTCCGCGATACGGACGACGCTCGCTACATCGGTCTGGTGATGCCCCGCGTGCTTGGACGTTTACCGTATGGCCCGGATACCGTTCCGGTTCGCAGCTTCAACTATGTTGAAGAAGTCAAAGGTCCGGATCACGACAAATACCTGTGGACGAATGCGTCGTTTGCCTTCGCTTCCAACATGGTGCGTAGCTTTATTAATAACGGCTGGTGTGTCCAAATCCGTGGCCCGCAGGCCGGCGGTGCGGTTCAGGATCTGCCTATCCATCTTTATGATCTGGGGACAGGCAATCAGGTAAAAATACCGAGCGAAGTGATGATCCCTGAAACGCGTGAATTCGAATTCGCGAATCTGGGCTTTATTCCGTTGTCCTACTACAAAAACCGCGACTACGCCTGCTTCTTCTCAGCAAACTCCACTCAGAAACCGGCGCTGTATGACACCGCTGATGCAACGGCCAACAGCCGTATCAATGCGCGTCTGCCGTACATCTTCCTGCTGTCGCGTATCGCCCACTACCTGAAGCTAATTCAGCGCGAGAACATCGGTACCACCAAGGATCGTCGACTACTGGAGCTGGAACTGAACACCTGGGTCCGCAGTCTGGTGACAGAAATGACCGATCCGGGCGACGAGCTGCAGGCGTCTCATCCACTGCGTGATGCAAAAGTGGTGGTGGAAGATATTGAAGATAACCCAGGCTTCTTCCGCGTGAAATTGTATGCGATTCCACACTTCCAGGTGGAAGGGATGGACGTCAACCTGTCGCTGGTTTCCCAGATGCCGAAAGCGAAATCGTAATAACAGGCAGGAAGCCGATGAAAACGGAACAACCGTTATGGGGTAGGGGCATTATGGTCGCTCCCCAGCATTTTCAGCAACAGGTCGCTTATGCGGCCTGGTCTGCCGAGTGTATTGCCCGGCTGGGCCTCTCCTGCCCGTGGGGGGTTATAAATGCTACCTTCGAGCCGGAAGCTCTCAGGCTTGGACGTCTGCAGGCCCGTCATCTGCATGTCCGTTTTCAGGACGGTACGCTGATTGATACAAACAATGCTGATTCGCTGCCACCGGTACTGTCGCTTGAAAGCGAATCGCAGGAGGTGACGGTGGTGCTGGCGCTCCCGCTACTGCGGGCGAACGGCGGCAACTGCCTGAAACCCGATGAGGTGGCCGAGCGTCCGGTGCGATATCGTCAGCGCTGGCGGGATGTACGCAATACCTTTGGGGAAGACACTCGTCAGATTGCCGTGATGCAGCCGGAACTGACGCTGCGTTTTGCGCATCAGAACAACAGCGATTATCTGACCTGTCCGGTCGCCCGCCTGCAGCAGGACTCACAGGGGATGTGGTTACTGGATGAGACGTTTCTCCCTCCGTTGTTGACCCTCCAGGGCAGCCGTTGGCTGGTAACTCAGCTGGAACAGCTGATGACCCAACTGCGGGCCCGACTGTGCCGTCTGATGGCAATGCGGCGTGAAAGCAATGAGCGTATGGCAGACTTCGCCGTGGCTGATGTATCACTGTTCTGGCTGCTAAATGCGCTGAACAGCGCCGAGCCCGTGCTCGGACAGTTTCAGCGATACCCGCAAAGCCCACCGGAGCGTCTATATCCGGAACTTTCTCGCCTGGCGGGGAGCCTGCTGACCTTCTCCCTGGAGCATCAGGTGAGCGCCATTCCGGCCTGGCATCATGAGCAACTCAATGCAGTGTTTCCACCGCTGTTTGACTTGCTTGGCGATCTGCTTGAAGCCAGCCTGCCGTCACGGGTGGTGGCCCTGGCACTCGACTATGACCCACGGCTGCACTTCTGGCAGGCTCGCCTGCATGACCCGCGTCTGCGCGAAGGGGCGGATTATTACCTCTCAGTGCGTTCACCGATGCCGGTGGCACAGCTGCAGGAACAGTTCCCACGTCAGTGTAAGGTCGGCAGCCCTGACCATGTCAGGAGTATCGTCAATTCATCACGGGTGGGGGTGCCCCTGGTGCCACTGCGGCATGTGCCGGCTGCCATTCCGCTTCGCCTGGAAAATCAGTATTTCAGTCTCGATCTCTCCCATCCTCTGGCGACTGAAATGCTCCAGAGTGGGACATGTATGTTTTACGTCCCGGGCATGCTCGGCGAGCCTGAACTTGAACTCTTTGCGGTATTGAGAACATGAGTGAACGTAAACACGGCGCGGTCGTGTCTGTTGATATTGACGCACTGCTGCAGGATACCTGGCTTCAGGTAATCAGCCTTCGCCATGGCCCGCAGTTTCAGGAAGGAGAAGGTCGGGTCTTGTGGGAACGCTGTATCGCTGATGTGGAACGCGTTCAGCGTGAACTGAAAGCGAGTGAACTCGATGAAGCCAGCTGTAAGCATATCCTCACTGCACAATGTGCATTGCTTGATGAGGCGGTCAAAGGGCGCGGTGTAGAGGATGATGCCTGTGTGCAGTGGTATGACATTCCTCTGCAGGGACACTTCCTTGGCACAATGGACGCGGGTGACACTTTGTGTGACAGGATGCGCGATGTGCTGAGTGAACCTGCATCAGACAATGCCGTACTGACCTGTTTCCAGCGTGTAATGATGCTCGGATTTCTGGGCAACTTTCGCTCGCTGAACGATCCGGAACGCCAGGAGCTGGTCAGCGCCCTCAATGAACGTGTTACGCCGTTCAGCTATCCGCAGACTCACCCTGTTCTGGCAGAAAGCCGCACGGGGCGCGGGGCGGGGGGCTGGCTGGCGTCATGGCCCGCGCGCATAGGCCTGAGCGTGATTGTTATTGTCGCGCTCTGGTGGGGACTGGATCGCTGGCTCGATCAGATGCTGCTGACCCTGTTGCCGGGAGTCGCAAAATGAGTCCTGTACAACAGCGCGTTCTTGCGCTGTGGGCCGCCCTGCTGAGTGCCGTGGTCTGTCTGGCTTTTCTGCCGGTATCCCGGCTGGCTTCAGTGCTCGTTTTGCTGGCGATGTTCGGGATTATCGTCGCGTTCTGGTATATCGCCAGATTTCGTCGGGAGCATGACGTCACCCTGCATCTGGATGACCTTCCTGAAACCACTTACCGTCAACCCGTGGTGCTGGTTTGTGGCGATATGCCTCTGACCTGGCCGCAACGGTCACCGGAACTGATGGTCACGCAGGGATGCTGGATCCGCGTTGAGGACCATCAGGATCTGGAACATGTAGCCCGTCAGATTCTGTGGCAGCATCCGGACTGGGGGCGTCAGCTGTCGGTGATGGTCAGTGTCTGCCCGCAGAAACACGTCGACAGCGAAGCCCTGACAAGTCGTCTGCTGGCTCTGCGCTGGCAAATCAGCCAGTTGCGTAAAGAAACGGGACATTCTGTGCCATTGATTCTGAATGGTCAGATCGGCAGCGCGATGACGGATGACATGCTCTGGCAGGCCGCTATTCCGGGTGAAGGGTGCACTGTCTGGCGTGAGTCTAATGCGCCTTGTTCGATCGCCGCGTGGGTCACCACTGGTGGTGCGCCTGTGATGCAGCAGCAGGTGCTGATGAATAGCCTGATGAGCTGGTTCCATCAGCATGTCCAGGCGGTATTCATCGATGAGAATCCTGATGTTCCGGCCATTGCACCTGCAGCGTTGCTGTGGGGAATGGGGCCGATTCTTGCCGGAAGCTGTGCGTCCTCTGCCTGGACGACGTGGTTATCGCGTCATACTGCCATGCAGCAGGTAGCCGGCTGGCAACCGGTAGGGACGGACAGTACGGTGATATCACCCTTCCCGGATTTCATCCTGCCGCTGTTACCGGAAGGAAGTGGACTTACTCCCCGGACCCGCACCTGGCGCTGCGCCCTTGGTCTTTTCACCCTGGCGGCCATCGCCGCGCTGCTCAGCAGTGGCTGGAACAATCGCCAGCTGCTGCATCGCGTGAGCTTCGATATAGCCCGTTACGACAGCCTCTCCATCGATGATTATGGCCCGAAGGCTACCGCCGTTGCGGTCCTTCGCGAGAATGCGGCGCTGCTGGATGACTATGCACGTAACGGTGTACCGGCCCGGTTGGGTCTGGGGCTTTATCAGGGAGAACGTCTACGGATGCCCCTTCTGGAAGCGATCCGCTCGTATGTGCCGCCGCCCCCTAAACCGCAGCCAGCCCCAAAACCAGTTCCGAAAATAGTAAGGCTGGACAGCATGTCGCTGTTCGATACCGGCAAGTTCGTGCTGAAAGCCGGCTCTACCAAAATGCTGGTGAATTCACTGGTTGGCATTAAAGCGAAGCCGGGCTGGCTGATTGTCGTGTCAGGGCATACCGATAACACCGGCAATCCGCAACTGAACCAGACGCTGTCTCTGAAGCGTGCCGAAGCAGTGCGCAGCTGGATGCGTGACACCGGCGACGTGCCGGAAAGCTGTTTTGCGGTGCAGGGCTATGGCGAAAGCCGCCCTGTCGCAACCAACGACACCCCGGAAGGGCGTGCGCTTAACCGCCGTGTCGAAATTAGTCTGGTACCGCAGGCGAACGCCTGTCAGATACCCGGCAAACACCCGGCGTCATCGCAGGATGATGGCGCTTCACTACACAATGGAGAGTAATTCCATGGCAATTCCTGTTTATCTTTGGCTGAAGGACGACGGCGGCGCGGACATCAAAGGGTCTGTTGACGTTCAGGATCGTGAAGGCAGCATCGAAGTGGTCGCTCAGGAACATAATCTGTACATCCCGACCGACAACAACACCGGCAAGCTGACCGGCACCCGCATCCACACGCCGTTCCTGTTCACGAAGGAAATCGATTCCTCCAGCCCGTACCTGTACAAGGCGGTGACCACCGGTCAGACCCTGAAATCCGCTGAGTTCAAGTGGTACAAAATCAACGACGCGGGTCAGGAAGTGGAGTACTTCAACACCAAACTGGAAAACGTGAAGGTAGTGAAAGTGAATCCTGAAATGTATGACATCAAGGATCCTTCTAAAGAGAAGCACAACCACCTTGAACGCGTTGAACTGCGTTACGAAAAAATCACCTGGACCTACAAAGACGGCAACATCATTCATTCCGATTCCTGGAACGAACGCGCCACGGCGTAATCCTGATGCGGGCAGGTTTTCCTGTCCGCAGTTTTTTGCTGAGTGCCTGAGATGCGGGCACTCAGCAAAGAAAACAATCTGCCTGCCTGACCTTATGCGCTTTGGTGAACAGCGAGGGGCGGTAGCGTGTCCAGGAACCGACAAAGAGAGAATCTCATGGAAAATCCAGCCATCCTGTTACGTCGTCTGAACCCTTACTGTGCCCGAGCGATGGAAGGCGCAGCTTCGCTCTGTCAGACCCGTGCCCATGCCGAAATTCTGCCGGAGCACTGGCTGCTGAAGCTGCTGGAGCAGGGGGAGGGTGACCTGACGGTGCTGGCGCGTCGCTATGAATGGGATATGGATGGCATCTGGCAGGATCTGCTCGGCTGGCTCGACAGACAACCTCGCTCCGTGCGCCATCGGCCCCAGCTCTCAGAGGACATCCAGACTCTGATGCAGCAAGCCTGGCTACTGGCCTCACTCCATGGCGAAGAGCACATTCGCAGCGTCCATCTGCTGATGGCCCTGGTGGAAAAACCGAAACTGGCACGTTGTGACGGCCTTTGGCCGTTGTTAACGCTTGGTCAGAGCCAGCTGGAGCGCCTGCGACCTTTGCTGGATGCGCAATCGGATGAACGTCCGGAAATGCAGCACGAAGCCGAGCTGGCACAGAGCCACGGTGGTGAGGTGGAGTTTGTCGGGCGTCCGGCTGGCGTGGAAATGAAAGAGGGGGAGCTGAGCCCTGCGCTGCAGAACGCGCTGGATAAATTCACCCTCGACGTCACCGCCAAAGCGAAGGAAGGGAAGATCGATCCTGTGTTTGGCCGCGACACAGAAATACGCCAGATGGTGGACATCCTCTCTCGTCGCCGCAAAAACAACCCGATTCTGGTCGGCGAGCCGGGCGTGGGGAAAACTGCACTGGTTGAAGGTCTGGCATTGCGTATTGCCGAGGGTAATGTGCCTGAATCACTGAAAGCGGTCACTCTGCGTACCCTTGATCTGGGCCTCCTGCAGGCCGGTGCAGGCGTGAAAGGCGAGTTCGAACAGCGTCTGAAAAACGTCATTGATGCGGTGCAGCAATCCCCGTCCCCGGTCCTGCTATTTATTGATGAAGCGCATACCATCATCGGCGCGGGCAACCAGGCGGGGGGCGCCGATGCAGCGAACCTGCTGAAACCGGCGCTGGCGCGTGGCGAACTGCGTACCATTGCGGCCACCACCTGGTCTGAATACAAACAATACTTCGAGCGCGACGCGGCCCTGGAGCGTCGTTTCCAGATGGTAAAAGTCGATGAGCCTGACGATGACATCGCCTGCCTGATGCTCCGTGGTCTGAAATCCCGCTATGCCGAACACCATAACGTGCACATTACCGACGATGCGTTGCGCGCTGCTGTTACGCTTTCCCGCCGCTATCTGACGGGCCGCCAGCTGCCGGACAAGGCGGTTGACCTGCTCGACACCGCCGCAGCGCGCGTCCGAATGAGCCTCGACACGGTACCGGAACAGCTGACCTGCATTCGCTCGCAGATTACCTCTCTTGAAATGGAGAAGCAGGCGCTGCTGGAAGATATTGCTGTCGGCAATCAGAGCCATGGTGAACGCCTGACCGTCATTGAGCAGGAAGAGAACGCTCTTATCGTTGCCCTCGATGAGCTTGAAACGCAGTACGGGCAGGAACTGAAACTCACCGAACAACTGCTGGAAAGCCGCCAGGACATCTCCCGTCAAAGCGAGACGCACGCGCTGCAGCAGGAACTGAACGGCATGCAGCACAGCAACCCGCTGCTCTCCGTGGATGTGGATGTACGCACGGTAGCAAACGTGATTGCTGACTGGACAGGCGTGCCGCTGTCATCGCTGATGAAAGATGAGCAGACCGAACTGCTGACCCTTGAAAATGGAATGGGTAAACGTGTGGTCGGACAGGATGTGGCGCTTGAGGCCATCGCCCAGCGTCTGCGTGCGGCAAAAACGGGTCTCACTTCCGAGAATGGTCCGCAGGGCGTGTTTCTGCTGGTGGGACCGAGCGGGGTGGGGAAAACCGAAACCGCGCTTGCGCTGGCCGATGTCATGTACGGCGGTGAGAAGTCACTCATTACGATTAACCTCTCCGAATACCAGGAGCCGCATACGGTTTCCCAGCTGAAGGGTTCCCCTCCGGGCTACGTCGGTTACGGTCAGGGCGGTATTCTCACCGAAGCGGTACGCAAGCGTCCGTACAGCGTGGTTTTGCTCGATGAAGTCGAAAAAGCCCACCGCGACGTGATGAACCTGTTCTACCAGGTCTTTGACCGCGGCTTTATGCGCGACGGAGAAGGGCGTGAAATCGACTTCCGCAACACCGTCATTCTGATGACCTCGAATCTCGGCAGCGACCACCTGATGCAGCTGCTTGACGAACAGCCGGAGGCCAGCGAAGGCGATCTTCACGAGCTGCTGCGTCCGATACTGCGCGATCACTTCCAGCCGGCGCTGCTGGCCCGCTTCCAGACCGTGATTTACCGCCCTCTCTCGGAAGCAGCCATGCGTACCATCGTGGAAATGAAACTCTCACAGGTTAGCAAGCGTCTGCATCGACACTACGGCCTGAGCACGCACATTGATGAAAGTCTTTATGATGCGCTGACTTCAGCCTGCCTGCTGCCAGATACCGGTGCGCGTAACGTCGACAGCCTGCTCAATCAGCAAATTCTGCCGGTGCTCAGTCAGCAACTGCTGACCCATATGGCCGCAAAACTGAAACCACAGTCATTACGTTTTAGCTGGAGTGAGGAAGAGGGGAGCGGGCTGGAATTTGATGTGAAACAGGGAGTGGACGCATGAGTAATAATCCTCCATTAAGATACAGCCATAGCCACCACCTGCTGGCGGTGAAGGGATGTGACACAGAACTCGACGTGCTCTCTTTCGAAGGTGATGAGGCTCTTAGCACGCCGTTCCGCTACCGTATTGAATTCACCGGCATTGACCACGCTATCGCCAGAGAGGCGATGCTGATGAAGCCCGGCTCGCTGACGCTACAGGCCCCGGTAGACCAGGGTTACGGCATTAAAGTGCAGCAGGCCGTGCGCACCCTTCAGGGCGTGGTGACCGGTTTTGAACGCCTCAGCACGTCAAAAGATGAAACCCGCTACGCCCTGACGCTCCGGCCACGTCTGGCGCTGCTCGACCGCTCGCACCAGAACGCCATTTACCAGGACATGTCGGTTCCGCAAATCGTGGAAAAAATCCTGCGCGAGCGCCACGGTATGCGCGGTCAGGATTTTCTGTTCTCGCTGTCAAAAGAATACCCGCGTCGTGAACAGGTGATGCAGTACGGTGAGGACGACCTGCACTTTATCACCCGCCTGCTGGGTGAGGTCGGTATCTGGTTTCGCTTCACCACCGACACGCGCCTCAACATTGACGTGGTGGAGTTTTACGACAGCCAGCAGGGGTATGAAAAAGGTCTGACGCTGCCGTCGGTACCGCCATCGGGCCAGCATTCAAAAGGCGTGGATTCAGTCTGGGGCATGGAGTGCCACCACAACGTGGTGCAGAAGCAGGTCAGCACCCGGAACTACAACTACCGTCAGGCCACGCAGGACATGAACACCCTGGTGGATGCGACCCGCGGGGATGTCACCACGTACGGGGATGCCTATCACTGGGCGGATAACTACCTGACGCCGGGCAGCGCGCATGACCGCAACCCGGCCCCGGAGTCCGGGGCGTTTTATGCCCGTATCCGGCATGAGCGCTACCTGAATGGTCAGACCCGGGCGCAGGGCATCACCAGCTGTCCGACGCTTTTTCCGGGGATGTTGCTGAAAGTCACCGGCGGGTATGAAGTGGCCGACGTGTTTGCGCAGGGCGTGGTCATCACGGCGATGCACAGCCATGCGCGCCGTGATGAAGACTTTAGCGTTAACTTCGACGGCATCCCGGACAGCACCGATTTTGGTTTCCGCCCGGTGCCTGGCTCACGCCCGGTGATGGCTGGCACCTTGCCGGCACGCGTCACGAGCACCACCGAGAACGACACCTACGGTCACATCGATAAAGACGGCCGCTATCGCGTCAACATGCTGTTTGACCGTGATAACTGGGAAACCGGGTTCGAGAGCCTGTGGGTGCGCCAGTCCCGCCCGTATGCCGGCGACACTTACGGTCTGCACCTGCCGCTGCTGGCGGGCACCGAAGTGGCGATTGGTTTCGAGGACGGTAACCCGGACAGACCGTACATTTCTGGCGTACTTCACGACTCGGCGCACGGTGACCATGTCACTATCCGAAACTACAAACGTAACGTCCTGCGCACCCCGGCGAACAACAAAATCCGCCTTGATGACAGCCGCGACCAGGAGCATATCAAGGTCTCCACGGAGTACGGCGGCAAGAGTCAGCTGAATCTCGGACATTTAGTGGATGCGGAGAAGCAGAAGCGCGGTGAGGGTTTTGAGCTCAGAACCGACAGCTGGGGAGCCATCCGGGCACAGAAAGGGATTTTTATCAGCGCTGACGGGCAGACGAAAGCACAGGGCCAGGTGCTGGAGATGCAGCCGGCGGTCAGCAATCTGGGGGATGCCCGGGAGCAGATGACATCCCTCTCCGGTGACGCGCAGAAGGCGACCGCGAACCCGGCCGATCTCCAGGCGCAAATCAAACTGCTGGAACAGCAGCTGACAGACCTCAAAAAATCAGTGCTGCTGCTCAGTGCACCGGATGGAATGGCGCTGACCAGCGGACAACATCTGCAGGTATCAGCCGGGCAAAACCTGATAGCCACTGCCGGTAAAAATGCCGACGTCAGCGTGGTGAAAAATCTGTTCATCGGGGTGGGTAATGCCCTGAGCGTGTTTGTTCGTAAGCTGGGGATCAAGCTCATCGCGAACCAGGGGCCGGTGCAGGTACAGGCGCAAAACGACCTGATGGAATTGCTGGCACGTAAAGAAATCAGCATTGTCAGCACGGAGGATGAAATCAAAATCATCGCGAAGAAGAAGCTGACGGTAAATGGTGGTGGGAGTTATATCACTCTGGATGTTAATGCCATTGAATCAGCGACGATGGGAGATTTCAGGACAAGAGCAGGGCATTATGCCAGACAAACGAGAGCGCAGCATAAGCCTGATATTTCACCGTTAGCGAATGCTATTGATGATGGCAGCCACAATATTCGCTATTTGTGCACAGATGATAATGGAACACCAATGCTCAATACTCCTTACAGGGCATTTTTGGCTGATGGCTCAGTACTGGAAGGTGTTAGTGATGGTGAGGGGTATACGAGGCTGTTTACTTCTGCACAGACTCAGGATGTGTTACTGCATATGATGCCGGGAGTTATCAATGCCTAAGTATAAGATATATACAAAAATTGAATCAAATGTACCAGTATCCGATCTGTTTTATGACCTTGATGTATATAAAACGGATGCCAATAATAAAAAGCATGTTCTGTTGTCAGTGGCACAACAACCTGTAGACCCAAGTTATTATACTCAGCCTCATGATACGAATGAGACTGATGATGATTTGTCAGTGATCTACATTTTAGAAATTAACTTATATCGCAAACACGGTGGTAAACTGATTTCGGTGCTTTCATCCCCGGTAAAAAAAATGTATACACTGGGTGAAATAGCCTCCGGGAAAGCCTACTCAAAAAATAAACGAGAAAATGTCTGTTATTTTGAGACTAAAGCTCAGACAAAACCCGTGAATGATAAAGGTGAAGATAATATCCATAATGTACAAATTACTTGCCAACCAAGATTTTTTGTCTCACTGGAACATCCAATTGGAGACCCGTTAGATCCTTTTACAAAAAACATTATAAAGAATGAGCTTGATGCCAGAAAGGCTGCTTCTCTATTAAACCCAGAAGGAGAGTATTATCCAAACCAGTATTACTCTATGTTATGTGGACCAGCAGCATTTTACTATTGTTTAATGATGGATCGATATGATGTTTATGAGCAGCTAGTTTGGGATCTATGGAGTTATGGTAAAGGAATGTTGGGATCTTTTTTGCTCCAGCCAAGTTCTAACACAATGAAAGTAAGCGATTTGTTCGCAGGGCTGAGTCATCCCCGAGTTTCCGCAATTGATTGGATTACCATGGCAAGCTTGCGTGATTCATCTAATAATTTGTTAAAATATGAGTCAGTCGGGGATAAAGTATCTGCAATTACATTGTGGGGTGATATTGAAAAGTGGATGTTGAGTGCAGGTGCGCATAAAATATTTAGCAATATAAGTATGTACCATAGTAATTTAAGTGATATTTGTAAGTTAAACTCATTAATGAGTAATGATGTTCATATTTTAAGCTTGATCTCTGCGGGTATGCTCCAACAAGGCGCTGATGTCCCATTCAAAGATCACTGGATAGTTTGGGATGGAGAGTTAAAGCTAGCTAACGGACAACGAATTACTAACGAAACGAATTTAGAAGAAATTGTGTCGTTGAGACTTTTTTCATGGGGTGAAGTTAAAGATAATTCACTACGAACATCATTGACGTTAGGTGAGTTCTTAAGTCATACTTTTGGGGGGATGGTGTTTACAAAAATACCATGATTAGAATGAATAAACGTCGCGTATTTGTTTTTTGTTTTTTGTTTTTGGCTGGGTGTAGTAACCATATTATATTTGAGCCAAATGAGTTACCTGATGGACATGTTGGTCAAGAATATTCTGTTCCAATCACTATCTCCGGAGGCTCAGGGCCGGTTGTTGATTTGAGTTATGAAATTCACCCATCAAATTCTGGATTAAGTTTAGTATTTTCTGAAAAAAAGTATTATACAAGATATATATATAATAACTTTACCATACAAGGCAAACCTAAATCACAAGGGGTTGTAATAATCAGTATTAGGGGCGGGGTGGTTGCTAGTGCAGGGCAATATTTTGAAAAAAAATATGAGGTTAATGTTCTAAAATAAATTAACGATAAAACTAATCTGTTTTTCATGCAGTACGGTTAAAAATCGAATCAAGCTAAACAAAGATTTGGAATATGTCCGTAAGCACGTTTTTGGAAGCGTGGTTTTCAATTTATTGAGATAAATGAAATATTTTATTCATGCCTTAATCCTTATTGCGTGCGGTTGCACAGGCACTCACCCAATAGTCCTTCCTGGAAAAAACGTTCTCAAAGTTGCAACCGTTAATCACAATTATCAGGATGTCATTGAAATAAAAGGCGGGGCTGTTAATGAATCCAGCGTATCGGTGAGTATAATCCCGAACGACTCAGGGTTAGCATGGAATCCGGAAGAAATAAAATATAGTTTTGGTGGAGAGGATGGAGTAAACAAAAATTACCATCGCATCATCATATCTGGGATCCCGAAAAAGTCAGGTGATTATCGCGTAACTGTTTCTGGATTTACTCTTGGCACAATGTATTCCGGTAAAGACTTTTATAAGCAATATACGATAAAGATCAAGTAGTAACTGACTTAATGCATGTTTATTTTTCTAGAGCATAATTTCTCTGCCGATGTGAAGGAATACTATGAGCACTAATCCCCCGATAAGATTCAGCCACAGCCACCACCTGCTTTCGGTGAAAGGCTGCGCGTCGGAACTTGATGTACTGGCGTTTGAAGGCGATGAAGCCCTGAGCACGCCGTTCAGTTACCGTATTGAATTCACAAGCGCTGACCATGCCATCAGCAAAGAAATGATGCTGATGAAAGCAGCCTCCCTGACGCTGCAGGCCCCGGTGGACCAGGGTTACGGCATCAAGATGCAGCAGGCCGTGCGAACCCTTCAGGGGGTGGTGAGCGGCTTTGAACGTCTCAACACCTCAAAAGATGAAACCCACTATGCCCTGACGCTGCAGCCACGCCTGGCGCTGCTCGATCGTTCGCACCAGAACGCCATTTATCAGGACATGTCGGTCCCACAAATCGTGGAAAAAATTCTGCGCGAGCGTCATAACATGCGCGGTCAGGATTTTCTGTTCTCACTCTCAAAAGAGTACCCGCGTCGTGAGCAGGTGATGCAGTACGGCGAGGATGACCTGCACTTTATCACCCGCCTGCTGGGTGAGGTCGGTATCTGGTTCCGCTTTACCACGGATACGCGCCTGAACATCGACGTGGTGGAGTTTTACGACAGCCAGCAGGGTTACGAGAAAGGCCTGACCCTGCCATCAGTGCCGCCGTCGGGTCAGCATTCCAAAGGCGTGGACTCGGTCTGGGGCATGGAATGCCATCATAACGTGGTGCAGAAGCAGGTCAGCACCCGGGACTACAACTACCGTCAGGCCACGGATGACATGAACACCCAGGTCGATGCGACTCGCGGGGATGCCACCACCTATGGTGATGCCTATCACTATGCGGATAACTATCTGACAGCGGGCAGCACCTACGACCGCAATCCGGCCCCGGAGTCCGGAGCCTTTTTTGCCCGCATTCGTCATGAGCGTTATCTGAATGGCCAGACGCAGACTCATGCCATCACCAGTTGCCCGACCCTCTCTCCGGGTCAGGTACTGAAAGTCACCGGCGGGTATGAAGTGGCAGAGGTCTTTGCTCAGGGCGTGGTCGTCACGGCAATGCACAGCTATGCACGTCGTGATGAGGACTTTGGCGTCAGGTTTGACGGCATCCCGGACAGCACTGATTTTAGTTTCCGTCCTGAGCCTGGCTCACGCCCGGTGATGGCCGGTACATTGCCGGCACGCGTCACGAGCACCACCGAGAACGACACCTACGGTCACATCGATAAAGACGGCCGCTATCGCGTCAACATGCTGTTTGACCGTGATAACTGGGAAACCGGGTTCGAGAGCCTGTGGGTGCGCCAGTCCCGTCCGTATGCAGGGGACACTTACGGTCTGCACCTGCCGCTGCTGGCGGGCACCGAAGTGGCGATTGGCTTTGAGGACGGTAACCCGGACCGGCCGTACATTGCCGGCGTGCTGCACGACTCGGCGCACGGCGACCACGTCACCATCCGGAACTACAAACGCAACGTCCTGCGCACCCCGGCGAACAACAAAATCCGCCTCGATGACGAGCGCGGAAAAGAGCATATCAAGGTCAGCACGGAGTACGGCGGGAAGAGTCAGCTGAACCTCGGCCACCTGGTTGACAGTGAGAAACAGCAGCGCGGGGAGGGGTTTGAGCTCAGGACGGACAGCTGGGGTGCCATCCGGGCGCAGAAAGGGATATTTATCAGCGCTGATGGCCAGATGAAAGCGCAGGGTCAGGTGCTGGAGATGCAGCCTGCGGTCAGCAATCTGGGTGATGCCCGGGAGCAGATGACGTCTATCTCCGATGATGCGCAGAAGGCAACCGCGAACCCGGCCGATCTCCAGGCGCAAATCAAACTGCTGGAACAGCAGCTGACAGACCTCAAAAAATCAGTGCTGCTGCTCAGTGCACCGGATGGAATGGCGCTGACCAGCGGACAACATCTGCAGGTATCAGCCGGGCAGAACCTGATAGCCACGGCCGGTAAAAATGCCGACGTCAGCGTGGTGAAAAATCTGTTCGTCGGGGTAGGTAATGCCCTGAGCGTGTTTGTTCGTAAGCTGGGGATCAAGCTCATCGCGAACCAGGGGCCAGTGAAAATACAGGCGCAGAATGATTTGATGGATCTAATAGCCCGCGGCGAACTAAATCTCATCAGCACCGAAGACGAAATCCATATAACTGCGAAGAAAAAAGTCACGATTAACGGAGGCGGAAGTTATATCACGCTTGATGCCAATGGTATTGAGTCAGCCACTCAGGGGGAATACCGGACCAAAGCCGGTCATTACGGGCGAAAAGATAAGGCCGATGATCCAAAAGACTTCCCTAATGTGGCACCAGAAACTACGGAACCTTCCAGCAAATTCAGCTTTTCCTGACAAGGAGTCAACACATGATTATCAGTCCTCCGTTTCTGAGAGATAAAGATGCCACTCAGTCTGACGCAGACTGGGTTGATGCGATGATGCCTGTCAATTCACGCCGTGGATATCCTCTGAATGCATCAGAGTCCTGGCATGGTGGGATCCATATATCGCATACGGATGCAGGCACAAGACCAGAGAAAGTGAGGGCAATAGCTGACGGGACGGTGGTATCGTTCCACAGGCCCTCCCCGCCACATAAAAGAGATCAGTTCCCATTGAAGTATGCCCCCATCAGAGGAACGGATGATGGCTATGTTTTATTGAAACATGAGACAGAAATAGGTTCCGGAGAGGACGGTAAGGTCGTTTTTTACTCTCTATATATGCATCTGAAGTTTCTGGAAGCTGAGATAAAAGCTGACGCCAAAATTTACCGGAAAGACCCACTTGGCTCTTCCGGAATGACTGATGGCCAGAATGAATTTCACTTCCAGATTTTCTGCGATGATGCCAACATCAGTAAACTGGTGGGACGAAAAACGAAGGAACTGGATATTTCGAAAGATGGTCGCACTGATGTTGTCTATGGAGACATCCATTTTTATCTGCCAGCAGGTACAACGTTTTACGATAAAGCTCCAACGAACAACAGTACTTCCACTACAGGTATTTCTGAACGCTATACAAGTAATGCGCCTCTGTATGTCAGCATGACCCTGGTAAAAGGTAACTGTACGATGGTGACCCGGCAAAAAAATCCGCAAATCGACGGGAAGTATGATCTGTTGGGAGAGCCGCTGATTAACGCTGATGGTGAAGATTATGAATACAATCTTTATAAAACCGCTATGCGGAATTATAAGCAAAGCCCCAGTGCCGGATTTGAGTTGCTTCGTTTTGGCCGTGTAATCAATACCGAGCATGAAACGCTGGTGCCGGCAGATGCGCCATTATGGATGACGGTTAGGTATCCAGGTGGAACAGGAGTGGTAAATCTTGCCGCTCCCGATGTCAAAAAGTTTAGCGATGCAGATTTCCCCCACTGGACGGGATGGCTGCTGGTTGATGATGACACTGATACCCACAGCCAGTGTAGTTCGGCGATTATCGGAAAATTGCAGGAAGAAGGCAGTTACGAAACTCAAAGCAACAGGCTTATCTGCTGCTTACCGTTCGAGTGGGAAAAAAGCACAATAGATGCCAGGTATAAATGGTTGATGACCGGTCTGCCCTGGGAGCAGTGTACGCAGGAAAAAAAGGACCGCGTTCTGATGAATGAGGAAGATTATGGCAAGTTCAAACAGCACGCAGAAGCGCTGTGTTTTGATGCCGGAGCGTTTAGTTCTGGTCGATTATGGCACTTTCACCCTGTTGAATTTATCAGTCTTTTCCGGAAATGTAATTGGCTAAGTGAACAGGACTTTATTAGAACGATCAGAAAAACCGTAAAAAATGAATCTTCTTTAAGAGAAGAAGGGCGGTTGACGGAAAAAACAGTAATTGAACACCTGAATCAAAAGAAAGAAAAATCAACAGGGGTATTTATTCGGCCATCAGAAATGAGAAAAAGCTTAGCATTGACAATGAGAAATTTTGGTGTAAATAGCACAATTAGATTGGCTCACTTTTTATCACAAATATATTGCGAAACGGGTCGGGTTAGCGAATGTGAAGAAAAAGGGAAAGACTCATACTTTGATAAGTATGAACCTGAATTTGATGCAAAACATTATAATAAAAACGAACTTGCGAAAAAGCTTGGTAACGATCAAATTGGAGATGGTATTAGATTTAAAGGCCGTGGAATTATACAGCTAACAGGCAGGACTAATTATAGGGTGTATGGTGAATACAAAGGCAGTAGCGAGAAGTTCATAAGTTCAGCAGGTGCAGAAACTTTAATTTCGTCATCCTATTATTGTTGTGATGCCGGTGGATTCTATTGGATTCAGAAGCAAAGAATGAAGGTGCAAAATAAGAAATTAGTTAACTGGGGCCCATTGTGCATACATTACTGGGCCGACCAAGGGACTACTTATGCAGAAGTTAAGGCAGTAACTAAGTGTGTGAATGGCGGGAGTAATGGACTAGATGGTAGCCGATGGCCTTGTTTTGAACACGCATTTTACGCTTTAAATGATAGTGTTTCTCCAAATGATAATGTTAAATTTTTAGGTTGAAGGTGCATATATGAAAATTAAAATCATGGCTGCCATTCTTGCAATGGGAGTCGTTGCAAGTACTTATGCAAAAAATATTGATTATTGTAAGACGATAACGTTTGACACTGGAGGTTTTAATTATTCTGCTATTATGCAAGCGTCTTCTGATTCCGAATGTCGTGATAAGCCCGTTCCAATTCAATACAAAGGAATAAAAGATACATTCATCCTTACATCAGAGGCAAATCCAACTGGCGGAGCAAGCTATCTGACATGGGATGAATCAACTAAAACGTATGGATATGATAAGGATGAATTAAAGAGCACAATTCATGATATTGTGAAACAGGGTGGGAGTGATAAGTATATTGAAGCATTGAATCCGATTGTTAAAATAAAGTTCACTCCAAAGGATAAAGGGGGGGTGGTTGTATCTGATATTATCTTCGAGGATGAAAACAACAAACCAATCAGCATCGTCAGGGATATATATTTTTACTCACAAGATAACTATGCTGCAGTGTATGGTTCTACTCCAATAAAATACACTCAGAAGAATAAGATCTTTTTTATAGATGAAGTTGAATCACTTTTCGAGACAATGAATATAAATTGGTAAAGTTTTGGGTTTGTTGATGATAAAACACCTAAAAGCTAATGATACTGTAATCACATATACTAAAAAACAGTTGAAGTACAAAAAGGTCGTAGTACTGTAAAAATCATTATTGATTACACCTGACAGGGCAAGTGAGATGGCGGTTAATTATGGATAATACAATTTTACTGTTAGGTTTTGTTAGTGCCATTAATTTTTTTTCATTGGGTGCGTCTGCGAATGATATAGATTTATCATCGGCAGTTAAAAGCTATACCTTCAAGGATGGAGAACCTTATGGCCTATCACAAGTATATCAAATTGATGCACCTGACACCGGTTTCCCGCCTTATTATATTTTCCAGAAGTTAGGTAAAGGGAACGCTTACCCATTTTTTTTAATCGCGAAGGACTACCTGGTAAAGATGAGCCATACAGTCGGTGTAACGTAGTGCTCAAAGTTAATGATCAATATCTCATGCCAAACAGGAATTATAAATCTGGATATGCCGAAAATTCTGAACAATGCCTCGGGATCGATAGAATGCAGATTATTAAAGGTAACAAAAATATTAAATGGTATGTGACCGAGGCTTTATATCAGTCAGAAGGTGATACACCAGATAAAACTGAAGAAGTATATTTTTATTCTGATGGTTTTTTTTGCTTTTCAAAAAATTTTAGTTCAAAACTAGCTGCAGGCAAAATTAAAACAAAAGACCTCGAGAATTTGTCTGTGGATGAGAAATACGCTGAAGAATGTGCTAAATAAAATTCAGTGAAGATTTCCAGTAACTTCAGCTTTTCCTGACAAGGAGTCAAACATGATTATCAGTCCTCCGTTTCTGAGAGATAAAGAGGCGACTCAGTCTGACGCAGACTGGATTGAAGCGATGATGCCTGTCAATGCTCGCCGGGGATATCCTCTCAATGCATCAGAGTCCTGGCATGGGGGCATTCATATATCACATACGGATTCAGGCACAACGCCGGAGAAAGTGAGGGCAATTGCTGAGGGAACCGTGGTGTCGTTCCGCAAGCCGTCCCCGCCAGAAAAAAGAGACCAGTTCCCACTAAAGTATGCCCCTGTAAGGGGGACGGATGATGGCTATGTTTTACTGAAACATGAGACAGAAATTGGTTCCGGAGATGACGGTAAGGTCGTTTTTTACTCTTTGTATATGCATCTGAAGTTTCTGGAAGCAGAAATAAAAGCTGATGCCAAAATTTACCGGAAAGACCCGATTGGCTCTTGCGGAATGACTGACGGGGAGAATGAATTTCACTTCCAGGTTTTCTGCGATGATGACAACATCAGTAAACTGGTGGGACGAAAAACGAAGGAACTGGATATTTCGAAAGATGGTCGCACTGATGCGGTTTACGGTGATATCCATTTTTATCTGCCAGCAGGGACAACGTTTTACGACAAAGCACCCACAAATAACAGTACTTCCCTGACCGGGCTTTCTGAGCTGTATACCAGCAGTGCGCCTCTGTATGTCAGCATGACCCTGGCGCATGGCAACTGTACGATGGTGACCCGACAGAAGAATACACAGACTGACGGGAAGTATGATCTGCTGGGCGAGCCGCTGGTTAACGCCGATGGTGAAGATTATGAATACAATCTTTATAAAATCGCTATGCGGAATTATAAGGAGAGCCCCAGTGCCGGATTTGAGCTGCTTCGTTTTGGCCGTGTAATCAATACCGAGCATGAAACGCTGGTGCCGGCAGATGCGCCGTTATGGATGACGGTTAGGTATCCAGGTGGAACAGGGGTGGTAAATCTTGCCGCTCCCGATGTCAAAAAGTTTAGCGATGCAGATTTCCCCCACTGGACGGGATGGTTGCTGGTTGATGATGACAACGATACACACAGTCAGTGTAATTCGGCGGTCATAAGAAAGTTGCAGGAAGAAGGCAGGTACGAATCTCAAAGCAACAGACTTATCTGCTGTTTACCATTCGAGTGGGAAAAAAGCACAATAGATGCCAGATATAAATGGTTGATGACCGGTCTGCCCTGGGAGCAGTGTACGCCGGAAAAAACGGCCATATGGCAGGTTCCCGGGTCGCAGCAATCAAATGAACGTACGCTAATGAGTGAGGAAGACTATGGCAAATTCAAGCAACACGCAGAAGCGCTGTGTTTTGATTCAGGAGCTCTCGGTTGCGGAAGATTGTGGCATTTCAACCCTGTAGATTTTATTGCTCACATGAGACTTTGCAGTTGGCTCAGTCTGAACGATATTATTAAATTGGTGAGAAAGTATCAAAAATCACCTGTGTCTGTTTATGATCGTCGACATCCATTAACCATTGATGAACTAACAAAGCGATTAACAGGAGAGGGCATGAACAGTGCAGGGGATGTTAAACGTCCAGCGG
This sequence comes from Enterobacter sp. Taxon_8, assembly GCF_058354585.1. Classification (NCBI taxonomy): domain Bacteria; kingdom Pseudomonadati; phylum Pseudomonadota; class Gammaproteobacteria; order Enterobacterales; family Enterobacteriaceae; genus Enterobacter; species Enterobacter sp. Taxon_8. The sequence goes on from NZ_CM177989.1 coordinate 1,274,031, forward strand.
CGATAAATGAGGCTCTCCCCAAAATACTAAATAAATATGGAATTAATACACCAATCAGAATTTCACACTTCTTCGGTCAGATGGCTGCTGAAACTGGGCGGTTCGATAGTTTAGTCGAGCTAGGCTCTGCGAACTACTTTTCTGTACACTACGACCCGGGCACGGATCAGGGTCATAAGTTAGGGAATACATTGACTGGTGATGGTGCTAGATTTAAAGGCCGAGGATCTATTCATCTAACTGGAAGGGCTAATTATGGTCATTACAGTGAATATCGGCAAGGTTCAGGTTCTAATTATTTCACTACTGAACCCCATAATGATCTGATTGTAGAGGATGCATTTTTTGCATTTGATGCCGGAGGTTATTACTGGTCCAGTAAGCAAAAATATATAAGTCGCAATGGGCGACTTGTAGCCTCAGGAAAATTAGGTATAAACTTTTGGGCTGATCAAGGTGCGACTCATAACGATGCAGAAGAGGTTACAAGGAGAATAAATCCAGGGAGAATGGCGTTTGAGGACGTCAGGTGGCCTGCGTTTAAGCATGCGTGGTATGTGCTTAACGATTCTACAGAACAAGAAGCCGATTATTTTGCTATTAAGGAATAAATATGAAATATTTAAAATTGCTAATCGTGTTATTTGTGTCGATGACCTTTTCTGCATTTGCTATGAGTTCAAATCCAAACTTTACTCCTCAACAGACAGTTATTAATTTTATAAGTGACTATGAGCAGTGGAATGAAGAAGCTACGCAAAATCTAAGTGAAGATACTGGTTTTCAGGCAAAAGATGAGTACATTAAATTACTTAATAAGTATTGCACTCAATCTACAAGCAGGATTGGTTATGATGTCTATGGTCAATACTCGTTGCATATTGCCGATGGAGAAAAAATACTCAGCACTACAAAAAATGGTCAAGAGGTTATAATTAAAACAGAGGTGTCGTCCAGATTTGGAGATACGGCCGCTGATATGGATTATTTTGAATATCACCTGGTTTTGGATAAAAATAAATATTTAATTGAAGAAGTATATCAGTTGTCAAAATCTGGTAAAAAGACCAAAACATTATAACTTCATAAGTTTTATTCTTAGATGCTCTCTTGCAAAAAATTTGCTGGGGCATCTGATTTAAAGTTTGTTAAATATAGTGTTCGACGTTTTATTGTAGTTATTTGGCTGAGAAAATATGTTTTATTCCCTAAAGCATCTCCCTGAATGTTATCCACGACCGGTCACACCAAAAAAAACACGTTGGCTTGCTGTCCTGGTGGCAATGTTGGTCATCAGCGTGATCTTCATGCGTATATTCGGGCGATACATCGATAACAACCACTTCTGGTTGGTCGCTATTGGTACGCCCGCTGTTGTTTGGATTGTAACTTTCGGTTTTCGCATGTTGGTCTGGTCATTACAGGACAGCAAGGCGAATGGTTTTGACCGGCGTCGGGAGCAATGGATCCTGAGTGAGACTCGTAGGGCTCGTCGTGCGCTTCAGGTGTTGAATACGACATTTATTACAGCCCATCAGGAAGACGAACAGCGTCCTGTCGCTGATGATATGCTCAATAATCACAGCATTATCATTTCGCAGTCGGACTGGAAAGGCGAAAAAAGCAGGAGGCTGAGCCGTATTACGGCAGAACCAGAAGATACTCCTGGATTGATTATCTCACGTTTGTTCTCTGAGCTTATTGCCGATCTTCCAGCTCACCAGTTTCCTGAGAACGCTTCGCTTGTTGTCATCCTCGATGTCTCGTCATCTCTGTCCTTCCCTGTTGTCAGAAATATCTGGCAGGAAGCCTGGCAGGAGAGTGGCATAACCTGTGCGCTTGAGTACACAGACAGCAATGGGCCGGGGGTAGTCAACCACTGGCTTGATCACCGCATTAAAGACGATGCGATGTTATTGATTGTTGGCCTCCAGATTGATCCGGTTGTTTCAAACAATACTGCTGAAGCAGCCGTTACTCTGCTTCTTGGCAACCGCCTGACCCAGGAGGCACTCGAACCTCTCGCGTTGCTCCACCGGCCAGATGCTTCTCCAACCGGTGAGCTGAGGGAGGGGATGAACATGGCTGCCTATAACGTACCGCTCAAAGAAAATATCGTCAAAAATTTATGGCTTGCCGGGCTGACAGGTGAGCAGCGTGCAGAAGTTATTGCGTGCCAGAATGCGCACCCTGCGCAGTCTGTAGAGGACGAAGCCGTCATTTCGCTCGATACATCTATGGGACATGCCGGTGCCGCGGCCCCCTGGCTGGCTATCGCTGCCGCTACCGTAATCGCCCGACAAACTCAGTTACCACAGATGATTATCTGCGGTGATACCACACAGAATGTGCTGTGGAGCACGCTCATTACCCCGATTGCTTCCCGACAGGAGATGGATCCGTGAAGCTACCTTTAGCACCGAAGACTACGGAAGGCCGCTATCTTGCTGTCGCATTGATTTTCTTTTTGCTATTAGCTGTTATGACTTCCATGGTCTGGAAGCATCCGGATATAGCCGGGATTGAAGACGGAAGTCAGCAGCAAATTTACTGGCTTATTGCCGGCGGATGTATTTCAGGCTGCGCCCTTATCGTTTCCGTAGTGCTTCTGGCGGCGGTACGCAATGCCGGCAAACAGGAGTTTAATAAGCTTGTCGACAACACCAACGGTGATGATGAGAAAAAGAAGCGGGAAAATGATAAAGCGCCTGTTCACCCTGCGGTGGTCATGTGTAACAAGATCCGGGGACATCTCCGCTCCCGTATTGGCCTTTACTGGCGTCGTAAAACCCGTCTGCTGTTAATCACTGGCGATGAGGCGGCAATCGAACTACTGGTACCTAGCCTGCAGGAAAACCAGTGGCTTGAAGGTAACCGTACCGTTCTGATATACGGCGGCAGTCTGACTGCTGAGCCCGATAAGGAAAAATACGCCGCGCTGCGTAAACTGCGTCGCGGGCGTCCACTGGACTGTATTGTCCGCGTCATGCCGCAGTCGCTTAATCTGACCCCACAAATCAGCGACAACAATTTACGCGGACTGGAAAAAATCAGCGAACTGCTCCGTTATTCCGCCCCGGTCTGGCTGTGGCAGCTGTGCGACAGCACCTGGTCGCAGGCAAAACGTACTGAGCAGCCGGTCGGGGCCAGTTTCCCACTGCGTGCTAAGCCCGACGATATTACCCGCCAGCTTGAGCTGATGCTGCCGGCCCTGCGAACGCAGGGCGTGAGTCAGGTCGCTGAGAACAATGGCCACGACTTCCTGCTGCGCCTGGGCCAGCACCTTAAAGACGGCGGCATCGCCCGCTGGGCTCAGCAACTGGTGCCATGGCTGGCCGCCTCTCAGCAGCGCGTTCCGCTGCGAGGCCTGATGTTCAGCCTGCCGGAGAATAAACCCGCCGCTACCGCAGGAGAAACAGCCAGTGCTGCACCTGCCGACGCTGAGAAATATATCCCCGAATCACAACGCCATGCCCTTGCCCTGCCCGCAACATGGCAGGGTATCGTTGATGACTGCATCCGCGTAAGTGGCCGCCGGGTCGGTATGGCCTGGGAACAGACGCTGGCCTGGACGCTGATGACCATCATCGGTATCTGGGGAGCGGGTACACTGCTGTCGTTCGCGGTCAACCGCATGCAGATAATCTCTGTTGCCGAGCAGGCGCATGCGCTGGTGGAGCATCCTTCCGTATCGGATTACCAGCTCACGGCTCTGCATACCCTGCGTAATGACGCCGGCCGCCTGCAGCACCGTATTCAGGAAGGCGCCCCCTGGTATCAGCGCTTTGGTCTGAACCATACTCCGCAATTGCTCGATGCGATGCTGCCCTGGTACGGGGTGGCGAATAACCGCCTGATTCGCGACCCGGCTAATGCGGCCCTCACGCAAAAACTCAGCGCTTTGGCAAACTCTGCCCCCAACAGCGACCAGCGTGCACAACTGGCGAAGCCGGGCTATGAACAGCTGAAAGCCTGGCTGATGATGGCCCGTCCGGATAAGGTTGACGGCGCGTTTTATGCGCAGACCCTGAAAACCGTGCAGCCGACACGAATGGGTATTTCAACCGGCCTGTGGCAAAGCCTGGCGCCGGATTTGTGGGCCTTCTACATCACCGAACTGCCTGAGCAGCCGCAGTGGAAAATCACACCGGATGCGCAGCTGGTCAGCCAGAGTCGACAGGTGCTGCTGCAGCAAATCGGGCGTCGTAACGCTGAAAGCACACTGTATGAAAATATGCTCAAGTCAGTGCGTCGTAACTTCGCCGATGTCTCCCTGGAGGATATGACCAGCGGTACCGATGCGCGTCGGCTGTTCACTACCGACGAAGTGGTGCCGGGCATGTTTACCCGCCAGGCCTGGGAAGGGGGCATTCAGCAGGCCATTGAGAAGGCGGCAACGTCGCGCCGCGATGAAATTGACTGGGTGCTGAGTGACAGCCGGAAAGCCGTTTCCTCAGACCTGTCGCCGGAAGCTCTGAAAGCGCGTTTGACGCAACGCTACTTCACCGACTTTGCCGGCAGCTGGCTGAGCTTCCTTAACAGCCTGCGACTTAATCCGGCAAACAATATTGCGGACGTTACCGACCAGTTGACGCTGATGAGCGATGTCCGCCAGTCGCCACTGATTGCCCTGATGAATACCCTCGCCTGGCAGGGACAGACAGGCCAGCAAAGCGAAGGTCTTTCGGACTCCCTCATCAAATCGGCCAAAGAGCTGGTTGGTGGAAAAGACAAACCCGCAATTGACCAGTCAGCAACAGGTCCCCGGGGACCACTGGATGAAACTTTCGGTCCGCTGCTTCAGCTTTTGGGTAAAAACACGGGCAGCAACGTCATGTCGGCGGACAACTCCCTGAGTCTGCAGACGTATCTGACCCGCATCACCCGCGTGCGTCTGCGGCTGCAGCAGGTGGCCAGCGCTTCTGACCCGCAGGCAATGATGCAGACCCTGGCGCAGACCGTGTTCCAGGGCAAAAGCGTGGACCTCACCGACACTCAGCAATACGGCAGCCTGATTTCGGCAAGTCTTGGCGAGGAGTGGAGCGGATTTGGCAGCACAATGTTTGTGCAGCCGCTGACCCAGGCCTGGGAGACCGTGCTTCAGCCGTCGGCAGCCAGTCTGAATGACAAATGGAGCCGCTCGGTTGTCGCGAACTGGCAAACTGCCTTTGACGGACGTTTCCCGTTTGCCGCCAGCAAAAGTGATGCCTCTTTACCGATGCTGGCTGAATTTGTGCGTAAGGACAGCGGACGGATAGAGCGCTTCCTGTCGACAGAGCTCAACGGTGTGCTGCACAAAGAGGGCAGCCAGTGGGTGCCGGATAAGGTCAACAGCCAGGGGCTGAACTTTAACCCGGCCTTCCTGCGGGCCATTAACCAGCTGAGCCAGCTGTCAGACATCCTGTTCACCGATGGCAGCCAGGGCATCAGCTTTGAGCTGCAGGCGCGTCCTGTGCCGCAGGTGGTGGAGACGCAGCTAACCATTGATGGACAAAAGCTGCACTATTTCAACCAGATGGCCGAGTGGCAAAGCTTCCGCTGGCCGGGAGACACGTACAAGCCGGGAACGATGCTGACATGGACCACGGTCAACGCCGGTGCGCGTCTGTTCGGGGATTACAGCGGGACCTGGGGCTTTATCCGCTGGCTGGACTTGAGCAAGCGTCAGCAGCTGGACCGCAGCCAGTGGATGATGAGCTTTACCGCCCCGGACGGTCGCACCCTGCAGTGGGTGCTGCGCTCACAACTTGGAAAAGGCCCGCTGGCGCTGTTGGATCTGCGCGGTTTCACGCTGCCGGATCAGATATTCAGTGTCGACAGCGCGGCCACCGCTCAGGCGCTGATGGCTAATACGGAAAACAATGACATGGAGGGCGTCGAATAATGAGCACATTGCAGAATTTGGTTACCGCCTGTCAGGCTGACGATGCTCAACTGCGTGAACAGGCGCAGGCGCGCACGGATAACTGGCAGCCCTGGCTTGCTCCGTTAAGCGTTGCCAGTCCGACAGGGGAAGACCCGGGATATGACGATGATTTTCAGCGTATCCGCGAAGAGGTTAATAAGCTCTCCGGGATTGATACCGAACTGATATGCACGCTTGCTGAAAAGTTACTGACCACCACGGCCAAAGACATCCGGGTTGCAACGTATTACTGCTGGGCGCGGCTTCACCAGGATGGCGAAGCCGGCTTTGCCGAAGGGCTTGAACTGCTGGCGGGATTACTGCAGCGCTACGGCATGCTGCTTCACCCGCAGCGGGACCGAAGCCGCAAGGCTGCACTGGAATGGCTTGCCGGTAGCCGTGTCCTGGACAGTCTGTCACTGTTTCCGGAGGTCATCCGCGAGGATGCACAGCGTACAGCCGGGGCCTTGCTGCTCATCAGTACCCGTCTGGAGACCGAGCCGGAAGCATCGCGGCCAGAGCTGAATGCCCTTTACAGCGGGCTGGAGTCTCGCCTGATGAAGGCCGGTGGTGTGGATGCCGTGGTACCGCAGAACGCAGGGAATAAGGCGCAGTCACAGCCCTTTACGCATGCGACCGAGTCAGATGCGCCGGTTCTGAACCGCATCACCTCCGGTCAGGATTTGCTGGCCCAGGCCCGTACCCTGACGGGATATCTGCGCGAGCAGCCCGATGGCTGGCTTGCCGCACACCGGCTCATGAAAAGCTTACGTCATGACACGCTGAGAGCGATCCCTGCGCCGGATGCCGAAGGGAAAACGCGTATCGAACCTCCGCGAGCTGACCAGCGGGCCATGCTCAAACGATTGTACCTGCAGCAGAGTTGGCTGGAGATACTGGAGCAGGCGGACAGCACCTTCTCGCGTGGCGCCAATCACCTCTGGCTGGATTTGCAGTGGTATATCCATCAGGCCCTGGTGAAGTCAGGGCAAGATGTGCTGGCCGATATCATCGCCGCCGACCTGAAAGGACTGCTGCGCCGCCTTACCGGTCTTGAAACGCTGGCCTTTAACGACGGTACGCCGTTTGCCGATGAGGTCACGCTCAACTGGATAAATCAGAGCGTGCTCGACGATATGCCCGGCTGGCGGGATGAACCAGTCAGTGCCGACAGTGGGGATAATAACGATATTCTGGCTCTTGAGCCGGAAGCGCTGGAGAAAGCGGACACTGACGGTCTGGACGCCACACTCCACTGGCTCCAGACGCGCCCGGGTGCGGATTCCACGAAAGACAAATGGCTGCTGCGTTTGCTGATGGCCCGTGTGGCCGAGCAGAAAGGTAAGAATGAACTGGCGCTGCATTTGCTGGGTGAGCTCGATGGTGCAGCACAGTCAATCACCCTCACACAGTGGACTCCTGCGCTGTTGTTTGAAGTGAAATCACGTCGCCTCAGACTGCTGCGCATGAAAGCCACACGAAGTGAAACTGATAAATCACGGCTTCAGCCCGAGATGGATTTGCTTCTGTCCGGTCTGATTGCGCTCGATCCGGCCAGCAGTGCAGTGCTTTGCGGATAACCCGGACAGAATTCAGCTAAAGGGAAAAATATGGCAGCAGAAGGCTTTTACCTGGTGCAGGGCGACAAGACGACCTGCGGCGGGAAAATCACCACGGGCGCAGAGGATCACACTCTGTTTGATAAACCTGTAGCGCGGGAGCAGGACAGTGTGACCTGCGGGAAGCATGCCGGACTATTCAAGATAGCCGGCGGCATCGACAACGATACTATTCATGACCGGCGAATGGCCGGAACCCTCGACAGCTATAGTACTTGCCCCTGCAAGGCGAGGTTTATTCCATCAATGATGGATGATACATACGAGAAGAGCAGTGGAGCTTCCGCTGGGGAATCGGCAGCAGGCTTTACAGCGGCCCCGGCGCAGACTTCTCCTGAGTTGCCTGGTTATCTGACCGGTGAGCAAAAGCCAACGGGATTCGTATCTGATTACCCTGTGTTAAAAAACACACATGATTTACCTGATGAAAAGTTAAGAATGATGTTTAAGAAAAATAACCAAGACATCATGTTACTAACTTTACCCGAAGTGTTTGAGATATTGTCATCCTGGGGGGCGTGGAAATACGGTTGGATTGCGATAACTGAAAGCACACCAGGTCAAATAATTGTTAACTATGGTACAAATATAAAGGATGTCGTCACAACATCCATGTTGGTGGGGCAGTTAGGTAGTTTTGGGATAAAGGCCACGGTATATGTGAATCATAAAGGCACAGAATTGATTAAAATCAGTGGCTACCCAGGGGTTAGGAAAATATTAAATGCGCCAGTTTTTTCTGCAAAGAACCCTAAGGTTGTAGATATAGGCATAGGCAAGTATGGTCTGGCGAAATCGATCATAGAAGGTGCAAGATTAACTTTTTATGTGGCTGCAGCATATCGCACTATCGATTACATTATGAATGATGAAACCTCCTTCGCTGAATTTATTGGTAGTCTGGCAACAGATGCAGTTAAAATTGGTATAGCATCTGCTGTCGTTTGGGGGGGGGACTGGTTCTGGTAACTCCATGGATCGTTGCAAACTTAGCAATAGTTGTCGTCGTTGGCGGTGTTGCTGCCATTACCTTAAATGTTCTTGATGAAAAATTTGGTGCGACTGACAAGGTTGTAGCCTATATAGAGTCAGCACAACAAGAATTTGCAAACAAAGCCAGAGAGGCTGAACAGGGATTACTGGATCTTGGGGCAATGTTTGCTGAGCAAATGTTAATTAGAGGAAAGAATGTGATTATTGAGGAGGTTCGAAATTATATTCGGGATAATCTGACGAGTATTCAACGGAGATTGTACTGATGTTTGAAGAAAAAATCCGACCTTTTCTTGCTATAGTAATAATCCTCGGCTTATGCGTGCTGAGTATTTATCTTGGAAATAGTATATTTCAGTCATACTTCTCTTTCGAAGATAGCATTGTTTTCTCATGGTTAAGCATTGCATTAATTGCCTTGCCTGTTGTGATGATTTTTCCACTTATTTATTTTATTCTGATGATTGTTAAGGGGAAGGATTTTGCTTTCAAAACAATGGATAATTATGTTTCTTATTTGAAGTGGAGTTGCATTGCTATCGTAGTATTAGGAGTGTTATTTTCCTGTTTGTACCCCCAAGAATTGCTCAACAAGGGATATCTCCGTTGTAATGGTGTTCCTTCGGGCTGGATGGCAGGAACTGCAACCCGCTATGTTAAAGATCCGTCTATCTGCGTCATACATTGACGACCTAACATCGCAGGTGATTGATTTATGAGTCCTAAACATAGATTTTTTGGTAACCTTATTATTTGGTGTGTTTCCTCAATAGGCTCTTTGTGGTTCGCAATTGATGCATATAGTGAGTTATTTGGGTTTGGAAGTGACATTGTATTTTCACCAACAGTTTCCGCTTTGCTAATGATTCCGATTATTCTGATATTTCCATGTATATATTGGTATTTGGCTATGCGGTACGGCGAGGAACAGGCGGTTATTAAATGTAAAAAAACAAGCAGAGTATTTATTGGTCTGGTAGGTGTTTTTATCGTCAGTTCTGTCATCTTTTCGTTTGCGTACACTTCGACTCTTGAGAGTAAAGGCTATGTGAAATGCACCGGCCGTCCTGATGGATGGATGCCGGGGATGGCCACTGAGTATGTACTACCACCATCGGTATGTGGGCAGCGTGGTAATTAATAAGATGTTCCTTTCCTCAGGAACATCATCAGCACAATTTTATTCAGATAATACTATTCATTCAGCAATTATTGAGCAGAAATAAATATGGATGATTTAACCCTGCGTTATTATGACGCTGAAATGCGATATCTGCTGGAAGCCGGTGAAGAGTTTGCGCGTGCTCACCCCGAGCAGGCGGCAATGCTCAATCTCGATAAAGCAGGGGCGCGCGACCCTTACGTGGAGCGGCTGTTCGAGGGCTTTGCCTTCCTGATGGGCCGGCTGCGCGAAAAGCTCGATGACGACCTGCCTGAACTGACCGAAGGGCTGGTCAGCCTGCTGTGGCCGCATTACCTGCGTACCATTCCGTCCATGTCGGTGGTGGAATTCACCCCTGACTGGCGTGAGATGAAAGAGCAGATGCGCATCGTCAAAGGCTTTGAGGTGAACTCGCGGCCGATCGGTGAGAAAGGCACGCGTTGCCGGTACACCACCACCAAAGAGATTACCCTTCAGCCATTGTCGCTTGAGAGTGCCCGACTGGCGACCGATCCAGATGGCCGTTCGGTCATCACGCTGCGCTTTAACTGCAGTCATCTCGCCGACTGGAGCCGTGTCGATCTCAGCCAGCTCCCGTTCTACTTCAACGCTGATGCACCGCTGGCCTGCGCCATGCATGAGGCCTTTACCATGAACACGGCCCGCCTCTGGCTGCGGATGCCGGGAGACATGGACAGAAGACCGCTCGACGGGTATTTCACCGCGCTGGGTTTCGGCGACGACGATGACCTGTGGCCGAAGGGAAGCAGCAGCTTTAGCGGCTATCAACTGCTGCTGGAGTACTTCACCTTCCGTGAAAAATTCATGTTCACAGGGCTGCGTGGGCTGGAGACCGTGGTCTTTCCGGCTGAGCTCCCCTGGTTTGAAATTGACGTGGTACTGGCGGAGCGCTGGGAGCATGATTTCAGCTTTATCGAAAAGCATCTGCGCCTGAACTGTGTGCCGGTGATCAACCTGTTCCCGCTGGAATCTGACCCGCTGACGCTCAACTCCCTGCAGACCGAATACATGCTGCGCCCGATGCGCGTGCAGGATGGCCATACCGAGATATACGCGGTCGATTCTGTGATGTCATCGAGCCAGCATACCTACGTGCCTTTCTCCAGCTTCCGTCACAAAGGCGGAATGATGCGCCATGAAGCCCCGGAATATTACTACCACACCCGCGTGCGCCGAGGTCCCTCCGGACTGCATAACACCTGGCTTATCCTGGGGGGGGAAGCGTTTGATAACCACACGGTGCCGGAGGATGAAAGCCTGTCGCTGACGCTAACCGGCACCAATGGCCAACTGCCTCGCAGAGCGTTGCAAAGTACCGTGCTTGATACAGTGATGAAAACCACTTCAGCCAGTATCGCCGTGCGTAACCTGTGTGCGCCGACGCTGCCTTGTTATCCCCCGGCACAGGATCGCTTTCACTGGCGCGTGCTGAGCCATCTCGGCAGCGGTTTCCTGTCGATGATGGACAATGCCGACGTGCTGCGCGGCACGCTGGCGCTGTACGAGTGGACTGACAGCGAGATGAACCGCCGTCGTCTGGAGGCGATTATCGATGTGAAGCACAGTGAAACGGAACGCTTTGAGCAGGGCTACCTGGTACGCGGCGTGCAGATTGAGGTGACGCTTGAGAGCAACGGCTTTGCCGGGCGCGGCGATATCTGTCTGTTTGGCGAGATGCTGAGCCGCTTCTTCGCGCTCTACACCGATATCTATCTGTTTAACCGCCTGATTATTATTCTGCAACCGACCGGAGAGCGCCTGGAATGGGAAGAGAAGCACAATCGCCGTATTCCCGGCTGACCCCGCGGCTGGAGGCCGATCTTCACCGCATCAACTTTTATCGTTTATGCCAGCTACTGGAGAAGCGTAATCCGGGCAGGCCGCTGATGGGCTCTACCAGCCATCCGGCGGATGACCCGGTGCGGTTTGCGCCGCATCCGGGGATGGGGTTCCCGGCGAGCGAGCTGAAGGCTGTCGAGTATGACGAGGATGATGACAGCAGGCCACCGCTCATCCGCACAACCTTTATGGGGATGTACGGCGTTGATTCGCCTTTACCAACGGCCTACCTCGATGACATCACCCAGCGCCGGGAAGGGCACGAGGCGCTGCAGGGCTTTCTGGATATTTTCAGTCACCGCATCCTGACGCAGTTTTATCGCGTCTGGCGTAAATACTCGTATCCGGCCACGTTTGAGCCTGGAGGGACCGACAGCATTTCGCAGTCGTTATTGGGACTGGTGGGGCTGGGGATACCGGGCACGGCAAATCATATTGCCACGCCAGTGTCGCGCTTTCTGGCTCTGCTGGGGGTTTTGCAGCAGCCGGGTAAAACTCAGGAAGGGATGCAGGCACTGGTGCGCCTGCTGGCGCCCGAGACGACGGTGCAGGTGAGTCCGTATTGCCTCCGGCCTCTGGAGATTGACAGGCCGCTGGGTTTTTACGGTGACGAAGAGTTTCTGCTTGATGGCAATACGCCTCTGGGTGACGAAGCGATGGATGCTGGCAGCCAACTGCTGGTTGCTCTCGCGACGGACAACGAACAGGAAGCGCAGGGCTGGAAACCGGATGGTCAGTTGTACCTGGATTTCCTGGTAATGCTACGGGTGTATCTGGGCTGGCGGTTTAAGGCCAGAATTACCCTGACCACTTCCGTACGTCTGCTGGCCGTTCCACCGCTTGGAGAAAATCCTTTCTGGCTGGGGTTGAACGGCGTGCTGGGCGCTGACGGTGATAGCCTACCGGATGATATTCCTGAGACCTTTACCACAGAGCTGGGTTATTACAGCGGTCTGGAGCCTGCAAAATCACAACAAGGAAACCGACGTGTTACGTACAAGTTTAATTAAGACTACGCGCTGGCTGATGCCGCTGATAGCACTCTCTCTAACTGGCTGTGGGGTAACGCAGAGCGTCACCGACGGAACCAAATCGGCGTTCAATTCAGTGTTCTATAAAAAAATTAAAATCCTGCATCTGGATTTCACCGCGCGCGAGGCGCTGAACACCGACTCCCGTGAAAGTAACTCGCTGTCTCAGCCGGTGGTGGTAAGGGTTTATCAGCTCAAAGACCGCAAAACCTTTGATAAGGTGGTATATCAGCAGTTGCTTCAGGATGATGCCACCATCCTGAAAGACGACATGCTGGCCAGTCGTGATGTCGTGGTGAAACCGGGTGGCGATGCAAACCTTGATATGCCAATGGAAGAAGAGACGCAGTTTGTCGCGGTGGTAGGGCTGTTCCGCCATCCGGATATGGACAACAACGCCTGGAAGCAGGTTATTAAACGCAGTGACCTGGATCCGGATAAACCGCGAATTCTGGAAGCAGGCGATAACTCTCTGACGCTGCAACCGCTTAAGGACGACTGATGCCCTACGGACATAACACGCCTTCGCTGTATGAAATGCTGACCGGAAATTTTACAGGCGGCCTCAACCTCAACCAGGTCAGTGAGGAAAATCAGGTCATCCTCTCGGTACTTGATAACATGCAGCGTATCCTTAACTGCCGCGCCGGCACGCTGGCGCATCTGCCTGACTACGGCCTTCCGGACATGACCAAAATCCTGCAGGGCATGCCGGGAACGGCCCATGAGCTTATGGGAACATTGTCTGCTGTCCTGCTCAAATATGAACCACGCCTGAAAAAAATAACCGTTGTCCTGCTGGAACAGAATGTCCCCGGTGAACTGCGCTATGCCATTGACGCTGAACTTAAAGGGATTGGCCTGGTGCGCTACGGGACTGAATTTATGCCCGAAGGGCGGGTCCTGTTAAGGCATCTCAGGCAACAGCAGTATCTCGACACCACTCTCCGTATATAAGGTCCGATAACATCATGTCCGTAAAATCACAGTTCCTGAAGAAGTTGCAGGCAAGACAACCTGCACCTGTTCCTGCAATCAGCAGGAGTCAGGCTGATATTGCAGAGTTTCGCCAGCGAATGGCTGAGCTTCAGGATGAGATGAACGCGTGGCTGACAGATACGGGACTGAATGTGGAGCCACTGACGGTATCCGTTCCGGATCTGCTGGTGGAGGGCGGGGCTTTTGAGATTTCCGGTATCGTTCTGCATTATGGCAGCCGAGCGGTCAGATTTATGCCGATCTTTCTGTATGGACAGGGCGTAGCTGGTTGTGTCGAGGTGACTTTCTGTTCCGGGGATAAGGTGATTTCTCAGGGACGCCTGTTCATGCGTGTGGGGAGCGTAAATGGCTGGATCTTTACGCCCCCTGATATCTCATCCCGTTCAGGACAACTATTTGATGAAGGCATTTTTTACAGCCTGATTTTAGCGCTGCTGCCATAGCGATAACATTCATTCCTTTTATTAGTCACTGCATTTTTAATCGCAAAATAGCCTTACATCTCAACTGACGAAATTAACTACACGGATATGCAGGCCCTTCAGGATGACCACACATATAACGTTAAAAACCGGCGGCGACCCGCGTACGCTGCCAGATTACGCCGCCCTTCGCGATGAACTCAGTAAGCTTACGCATCCTGCTCGCCCGGATGTGAACTGGCAATATGTCGAAAAACTCGGTCTCTCTCTGTTTGAACAAAACGGTGTGGAGTTGCAGACTGCGGCCTGGTACACCCTTGCCCGTACTCACCTGTCTGGATTAGCTGGCCTGAACGAAGGGTTGGCAATTCTGGAGGCCCTGATTAGCCGCCAGTGGGACGTTTTCTGGCCGAAGACGCTACACGCTCGTCTGGAAATCCTTAGTGGCCTGAGCCAGCGCCTGCAGCAGCGCATGCGCATGCTTGCATTGAACAACAGCCATCTACGTGAGCTTTATAGTGCCGAAGCGTTGCTTGCCAGCCTGAGCGCGGTGTTCCAGCGCCTCGAACTCAAACACCTTAGCCAGTTCGATACGTTACGAACGTTGATACGTTCAAGTGCTGCACGGCTGGAAAGCGGTAATGACGCATCAGATTTGAATGCGATCATAATGCCCGGTCGCGAGTTACCTCAGGAGAGGGCAGAACCGATTGGCGAAGTGAAATGGGTCTACGTTGTGCAGCAGGAAAATCAGCCGGATACAAAGGATCGTCCGACTGCGCAAGGGTCTGTCAGACCATGGAAACCCTTTCTCGCCGGGATGTGTTCTGTGCTGGTGGTCAGCCTCGCCGTGGCGTGGGGAGGGGGCTTTCTGTCGAGACCGGATCCCTTAACGACTCAGGCCATTGCCTCGCTGGCGCCGTTACCGGAAGTGCTTACTCCTGTTCAGCAAGACGCGTTAGTGCAGCGAGGCACCATTCCGTCCACGTTTATCACCGAAACGCAGCAGCAGCTTGCCCGACTGGATAAGCTGCCACCAGACTGGAATATTTCCTACAGCCTTCAGTTGTTAGCGCAACTCCAGACTTTGCAGCCGGAGGAAGCGAAGTCGCTCACCGTGCAGTGGAAGCAAAAATTTAACTCGGCAGCGTTGCCTGTCGATTCCATGAACAGCTGGTATCAGGGAATGATGAAGCTTCAGCAACTGAGCCATAGGCTGAGTAGTCTGGATGAGCAAAAAGGAAAATATATCACGGTAAGTGAGCTTAAATCGGTGGTTTTTTCAGCTATACAGTCCTTTAACCAAACCATACCGGCTGAAGAACAACTCCGACGCCTGTCAGAGCATAGTGCTGAAAGCGCGCTGCCTGAAGCCGAAAAGACCCAGCTGGAGTTGCGTCTAAGACAGCTGGCAACGCGTTATGCTCAAATCAAACAGGATTTTTCTGCTCAATGAATGCGGGTGTGAAGAAGCGATGTGCAGAAATAAGCGGGAGGGTAAAGTGTCCCCTGCAGGAATCGAACCTGCAACTAGCCCTTAGGAGGGGCTCGTTATATCCATTTAACTAAGGGGACGAGGCGGCACGAGTATAGCCTTATTTACACTTTGCGTTAAGCGCATCGCCGCCTGACTGCTCAAAGAGTCACCATTCAGGTCGATTTTTTTGTCGATTTATCATCATTTTCCCGTGCCTTAAGCTCAGCTTTGCGTTTGTTCGACATGTCGTTACGGATTTGGGCGTGGCTTAACAGCGCGAAGATAAACGTTCCGCCGCAGATGTTTCCCGCCAGCGTCGGAAGGGCAAACGGCCAGAAGAAATCGCTCCAGTGAAGCGTACCGTTAAAGACCAGATAGAGGATTTCAACGGTCCCGACCACAATATGCGTGGTGTCCGCCAGCGCAATCAGCCAGGTCATCAGTATGATCACGACAATTTTGGCGCTGCCTGCTGAAGGGAACATCCACACCATCGTGGCGATAATCCAGCCGGAGATGATGGCATTCGAGAACATCTCGACCGGCGTGTTTTTCATTACATCCATGCCGATTTTTACAAACGCATCCCGTGTGGGTTCATCAAATATCGGCATATATTCAAACGCCCAGGCCGCGATGCCCGTGCCGATGATATTTCCCAGCAGGACCACGCCCCAGAGCCGCATCAATAAACCGAAATTCCCGAGTGTGGGGTTTTGCATCACCGGCAGAACCGCGGTCACCGTGTTTTCAGTAAATAGCTGCTGGCGGGCCATGATGACGATAATAAAGCCGAAGGTATAACCGAGGTTCTCGAGTAAAAAACCGCCGGGTACGCCCTCCAGCTGCACATGAAATATCCCTTTCGCAAGCAGAGATGCTCCCATTGAGAGCCCTGCAGCGATGGCTGACCAGAAGAGAGCCATCGCGTCGCGCTCCATCTCTTTTTCACCGTCCTGGCGGATATGCTCGTGAATGGCCATCGCGCGGGAAGGGAGGCGATCTTCGTCAATTTCTATTTTCTCGCCGCGCGCTTTCTCCTCGCTTTCAATTTCAAGTTCCTCATTGCTCTCGCCAATTTTTTCTTCGCCCACTTCTTTCATATATGCTCCCGGAGATTGATCTTTCTGTTAAGCGTAGCGGCTTTTGTCGGGATGCCTGTGGGGATGCTCTTAAATTGGCAGCAATGACAACAAAGGTGATACATCTCTTTCAAAGGCATTATAAAATTGCCAGCGAAACGAATTCTAAAAGCCAGGCTATGCTGAGATCAGAGTCACGCTGGTTACTGCCCGTAATTGTGCTCATAGACATCGGTAAACGTGCTGTTACAATCGCTTGCACGTTTACAGACGGAGCATCAGGCTCCGTTACGGATGGCAATCAACGATAGCCATACTGAACAGGGAGATATTTATGAAACTTCGGCTGTCGGCGCTTGCGCTGGGCGCGACGATGCTTGTGGGCTGCGCCAGCTCTGGGGAGCAAACGGGCCGCTCCGATCCTCTCGAAGGATTTAACCGCTCCATGTATAGCTTAAACTACAACGTGCTGGACCCGTATGTGGTTCGCCCGGTGGCAGTGGCATGGCGCGATTATGTTCCACAGCCCGCGCGTAACGGGTTAAGTAACTTTACCAGCAACCTCGAAGAGCCTGCGGTAATGGTGAACTACTTCCTGCAGGGCGACCCCTACCAGGGGATGGTCCACTTTACCCGCTTCTTCCTGAACTCCATTCTGGGGATGGGCGGCTTTATTGACGTCGCAGGCATGGCGAACCCGAAACTTCAGCGTGAACAGCCGCACCGTTTTGGTAGTACGCTGGGGCATTATGGTGTCGGTTACGGCCCTTACGTTCATCTGCCGTTCTATGGCAGCTTCACCGTGCGTGATGACGGCGGTGATATGGTCGATACGCTGTATCCGGTTCTGTCATGGCTGACCTGGCCGCTGTCGGTGGGTAAATGGACGGTAGAAGGGATTGAAACCCGCGCGCAATTGCTCGACTCTGATGGCCTGCTGCGCCAGTCTTCTGACCCGTACATTATGGTACGTGAAGCGTACTTCCAGAATCATGACTTTATTGCCAACGGCGGTAAGCTGAAGCCGGAAGAGAATCCAAACGCGAAGGCGATCGAGAACGAACTAAAAGATATCGATTCTGAGTAAATAAAAAAGGTGAGCAATGCTCACCTTTTTTGATTCTGTCGCGATTAGAACGCGTAGTTGAAGTTCGTACCGAACAGCCAGGCTTTACCTTCAGAGGTAAACTCGTAAGGGCCTTCCTGGAACGTCACTTTCTGACCGTGCATATAAGATACGCCCGCATCGATGGATGCATTCTCGTTGAACGCATACGTCGCGCCCGCGCTTAACCAGAAACGGTCCTGATCCGGAATGGAAATGGAACGTTTGTCTGCCGGAACCGGGCTGTCGTCAAATGCGATACCGGAGCGGAATGTCCAGTTTTTATCGTAGTAGTAGGTGGTACCCAACGCAATACGATAGGCGTCGTGGAAGCTTTCGTCCTTATAGAACAGCGTCTGGCCATTGGTTCCGGTCGCTTTCAGCTCCTGGAACTGGCTCCAGCTGGTATAGGCCAGGCTATAGTGGATAGCCCATTGCGGCGCAACACGGTTGTAACCGGACACTTCCCACATTTCTGGCAAATGCAGTGACAGTGAACCTGGAACGGTCTGGTTGGACGTTCCCCAAGGAATGGTTGTACCCGCACCAGGAACCAGGTTGTTCACAGGCGTCAGGATGCCGCTCTTGTAATCGCCGTCGAAGTCAATTTTCACTTCGGAACGATAGGTCAGGCCCCAACGGTTGTTTTTGTCCAGCTCGTAGAGGATACCGGCGTTCCAGCCATAGCCCCACTCATCACCTTCAAGACTGGCAATTTTATTGCTGTTTTTAGGCAGGCGCGCAGTCTGTTCCCCGGAATAACGTTCGATTTTGGCATCGGCGTAAACGGCATCAAAGCCCAGACCAAAGCTCCAGTTATCGTTCAGGCGATACGCACCGCTCAGGTTGAGGTTCAGCGTAGTAAGGTCTGTTTTACCGCCGTATTCACCAGCCGGGTAGTTGTTATTGAACTCGGTAGCCAGGCCGTAGTTAGACGTTACGGATGCACCCCAGCCAAACTGTTCGTTAATGGGCGCAACGAAGTGCAGGTTGGGGATCCATGCTGTTGGGGCAATGTTGTCCGCTTTAAGGCTCGCACCCGTATAAGGCGACTTACCAGAAACGTTGACATCAGGGTCGATATAAACCGCACCGGCAGAGAAAGTCGGACGATCGAACATCATGATCAACGCGGGGTTACGACTCGCGTTACCCGCATCATCAGCAATAGCGCCTTCCCCGGAATACGCACGGCCAAGGCCAGAGGAAGAAAATTCGTTTAACTGAAAGCCCGCTGACCAGGCGGAAGTGGAGACGAGTGCCACTGCGACTGCCAGCGCAGTCTTGTTGAACAGGGTTTTCTGGCTCATGACCATAACCTCATTGAGTTATTTTTATTCAATAATTGTTACATACCGTAACAGGAGCGCGAAGTGTAGGGTCTGAGGTATGACAGACAAATCAGACCAGTGGCCAGAGTATAGGTCTGACCAGCCAGAATGTTGCAAGTTTGTTTATTAATATTTTCAAACATGTTTCGCGAAACGAGATCTGGTTGGCAAAATTGTGACCATCGCGACTCACCCAAAAGGGTGGTTTTTGTTCTGGATCATTTTTTAGTGTGATATTGGTCACTTATCCGTTTTTGCGCCATTAACGGCTGGAGAGAGCCCGCGCCGGGGCGTAAAATATCAGCATCGTGTTTATCTCGCGCGCTGCGCGAATACAGAGGAAATTGAGCTATGAGTAAATGCAGTGCTGATGAAACCCCGGTTTGCTGCTGTATGGATGTTGGGACCATCATGGACAACTCCGATTGCACCGCGTCTTACAGCCGTGTGTTCACTAACCGTGCCGAAGCGGAAGAGACCCTGGCCGCGCTGAGCAAGCGTGCGCGTGATGTTGAATCCGATCCGTGTGAAATCAAGTCGACCTTTACCGAAGTGGAAGGCGGCGTGAAGCTGGACATCGACTTTGTTTTCGCCTGCGAAGCAGAAACGCTGATTTTCCAGCTGGGTCTGCGTTAATCCTTTTTGCCCGGCGGCGCTTTGCTTGCATGGGCCTACGATCGTGTAGGCCGAGTAAGGCAACGCCGCCACCCGGCAACAAACCGCACAAATGCCCCTGCCATGCAGGGGCATTTTCTTTTTCTTCTCTGTGTTTTAGCTCGCACTTTTTCGTTTCCCCGATTGGCTGAATGTAAAAAAATGGTTAAGACTATTATCAGGTCAGACCACTTTATGTTTGCGAAAAATTTTTTACAGGGGAGTGTTATGAGTCAGGCATTACCGCTAATTACCCGTCAGGGCGATCGCATTGCCATAGTCAGTGGATTGCGAACGCCATTTGCGCGTCAGGCAACGGCGTTTCATGGCATACCGGCCGTTGACCTGGGGAAAATGGTAGTGGGGGAGATGCTGGCTCGCAGCGAAATTCCGCCTGAGGTCATCGAACAGCTGGTGTTCGGTCAGGTCGTGCAGATGCCTGAAGCCCCCAACATTGCGCGGGAAATCGTCCTTGGTACCGGGATGAATGTGCACACCGATGCCTACAGCGTCAGTCGCGCCTGCGCAACCAGTTTCCAGGCCGTGGCGAACGTCGCCGAAAGCCTGATGGCGGGGACTATCCGCGCCGGGATTGCGGGCGGGGCAGACTCCTCTTCGGTGCTGCCGATTGGGGTCAGTAAAAAGCTGGCGCGTATCCTGGTCGATGCCAACAAAGCCCGTACGACGGGTCAGAAACTCAAACTCTTCTCACGTTTACGTCTGCGCGATCTGATGCCCGTGCCACCTGCCGTAGCGGAATACTCCACTGGCCTGCGCATGGGCGATACCGCCGAGCAGATGGCGAAAACCTACGGCATTACCCGTGAACAGCAGGATGCGCTGGCGCATCGCTCGCATCAGCTTGCGGCAAAAGCCTGGTCGGAAGGCAAGCTGACCGACGAGGTCATGACCGCCTACATTCCGCCCTATCGCGAACCGCTTGCGGAAGATAACAATATTCGCGGCACCTCGACGCTGGCGGATTACGCAAAGCTGCGCCCGGCGTTTGACCGCAAGCACGGCACGGTGACGGCGGCGAACAGTACGCCGCTGACGGACGGGGCCGCCGCCGTGATCCTGATGACCGAATCCCGCGCGAAAGAGCTGGGCATCACTCCCCTGGGCTATTTACGCAGCTATGCCTTCACCGCCATTGATGTCTGGCAGGACATGTTGTTAGGTCCGGCATGGTCGACGCCGCTGGCGCTGGAGCGCGCGGGGCTGACGATGGCTAATTTAACCCTGATTGATATGCATGAAGCGTTTGCCGCGCAGACTCTGGCAAACGTTCAGCTACTGGCAAGCGAGCGTTTCGCGCGCGATGTGCTGGGCCGCGCCCATGCCACAGGCGAAGTGGATCAGAGTAAGTTCAACGTGCTGGGTGGTTCTATCGCCTACGGTCATCCGTTTGCCGCCACCGGTGCGCGAATGATCACGCAAACATTACATGAACTCCGTCGCCGGGGCGGCGGGTTTGGCCTCGTTACCGCCTGTGCGGCGGGTGGCCTTGGCGCAGCAATGGTTCTGGAGGCTGAATAATGGATATGCCATCTGCATTTAATCTGACGGTTCGCCTCGATAACGTGGCCGTTATCACTATTGATGTGCCTGATGAAAAGATGAATACCCTGAAGGCCGAATTTGGTGTTCAGGTGCGCGCGATGCTAAAGCAGATCCGCGAAAACAAAGCCATTCGCGGCCTGGTGTTTATCTCTGCCAAACCCGACAACTTTATCGCCGGGGCGGATATCAACATGATCGACCGGGCGCAAAACGCACTGGAAGCCGAAGAGCTGGCGCGTCAGGGCCAGCAGGTAATGTCGGAGATCAACAGCCTGCCGATCCCGGTTATCGCAGCGATCCACGGCGCCTGTCTGGGCGGCGGGCTTGAGCTGGCGCTGGCATGTCACAGCAGGATTTGTACTGACGATGCAAAAACCATTCTGGGCCTGCCGGAAGTGCAGCTGGGCCTGCTGCCTGGCTCCGGCGGAACGCAACGGCTGCCGCGCCTCGTGGGCGTCAGCACGGCGCTGGAGATGATCTTGACCGGTAAACAGCTGCGTGCCCGTCAGGCGCTAAAAGCCGGTCTGGTCGATGACGTCGTGCCGCAGTCCATTTTGCTGGAGGCCGCCGTTGAGCTGGCGCTGAAAGGGCGTCAGGCAAAACGTCCTTTGCCGGTACGCGAGCGCGTGCTGGCTGGCCCGCTGGGAAGAACGCTTCTGTTCAACATGGTGGGCAAAAAGACTGAACAAAAAACCAAAGGCAACTACCCGGCGGCAAAGCGGATCCTGGAAGTGATCGAAACCGGGCTGTCGCAGGGAAGCAGCAGCGGCTATGCCGCGGAGGCCAAAGCCTTCGGCGAACTGGCGATGACGCCGCAGTCACAGGCGCTGCGCAGCATCTTCTTCGCCAGCACGGACGTGAAAAAAGATCCCGGCAGCGAGGCTGAGCCTGCACCGCTGCGTGCCATTGGCGTACTGGGTGGGGGGCTCATGGGCGGCGGTATCTCTTTTGTTACCGCCAGCAAAGGCAAATTACCTGTACGTATCAAAGACATCAATCCGAAGGGTATCAACCACGCGCTGCAGTACAGCTGGCAGAACCTTGATCAAAAGGTGAAACGCCGCCATATCAAAGCAAGCGAGCGTGATAAAACCCTGGCGATGATCTCCGGTACGACGGATTACAGCGGTTTTGCGCACCGCGATCTGGTGATTGAAGCCGTGTTTGAAGATCTGGCGCTTAAGCAGCAGATGGTGGCAGACGTTGAGCAACATTGTGCTCCGCATACCATTTTTGCTTCCAATACGTCGTCATTACCGATTGGCGATATCGCGGCGAAAGCCGCGCGTCCGGAGCAGGTGATTGGGCTGCACTTCTTTAGCCCGGTCGAAAAAATGCCGCTGGTGGAAGTCATTCCACACGCGACGACCAGTCCGCAAACCATCGCCACGGTAGTCAAACTTGCGAAGAAGCAGGGGAAAACGCCGATCGTAGTAGCAGATAAGGCCGGCTTCTACGTTAACCGCATTCTGGCTCCCTATATTAATGAAGCCATGCGATTGCTGACGGAGGGAGAGAAGATCGAGCACGTCGACGAGGCGCTGGTAAAGTTTGGTTTCCCCGTAGGTCCAATCCAACTTTTGGATGAGGTGGGAATAGACACCGGCACTAAAATTATACCAGTGCTGGAAGCCGCATATGGCGATCGTTTCAGCCCACCTGCAAATATTGTTTCTGCGATTTTGAAGGACGATCGCAAAGGCAGAAAAAATGAACGCGGTTTCTATCTTTACGGCGCGAAAGGGCGTAAAAGCAGGAAACAGGTCGACCCTTCGGTTTATGGACTTATTACGACTTCTGGTCAGGGAAAACTCTCCGCCGTTCAGTGCGCTGAGCGCTGCGTGATGATGATGCTCAATGAAGCGGCGCGCTGCTTTGGTGAGCAGGCGATCAAGAGCGCGCGCGATGGAGACATTGGTGCGGTATTTGGCATTGGTTTCCCGCCGTTCCTTGGCGGCCCGTTCCGTTACATGGATACGCTCGGCGCGGGTGAAGTGGTTGCAATCCTGCAACGTCTGGCTTCGCAGTATGGTCCACGGTTTACACCGTGTGACCAATTATTGCAGATGGCGGAACGGGGCCAGACATTTTGGCCAGCAAGGGAAACTGTCCTCGTAAGCTGAGGTCAAAGAAGGGTAAATCCTGAGGTGAAGGAACCTGTTCTGGCGATTTTGTAAACAGAGATTGACTATACTTACGCCATTGAGGTAAAAAACAGCGTTTCATTCACCGAATGGATCAGGCACAATGCCCGGCCATCGGGTTTTCTACCTCTCAGCATTTATCGCGGGTAGTTAACGCCGGTGATTCTGGTTAACAAAAGCGGTGCAATATGCAAGTTTTTATCATGCGTCACGGCGACGCGGCACTCGATGCCGCCAGTGACTCAGTACGTCCTTTGACCGTCTGTGGCTGCGACGAATCTCGTCTGATGGCGACCTGGCTTAACGGTCAAAAAGTGGACATCGAACGCGTTCTGGTGAGTCCGTTCCTGCGTGCAGAACAGACGCTGGACGTGGTAGGGGAGTGTATGAACCTACCATCCAGCGTGGATGTTCTCCCTGAACTCACCCCGTGTGGCGATGTAGGCCTTGTCAGCGCTTATCTTCAGGCGCTGTGCAATGAAGGTGTCGCTTCAGCGCTGGTCATTTCCCACCTGCCACTGGTTGGCTATCTGGTATCTGAGCTTTGCCCTGGCGAGACCCCGCCTATGTTCACGACATCCGCTATTGCCAATGTTTCTCTCGACGAAACGGGCAAAGGTGTCTTCAACTGGCAAATGAGTCCGTGCAACCTGAAGATGGCAAAAGCGATCTGACGTGACGTGCGATATGGCGGGGTGCAATGTGCTTCCCGCCATTCTGTCAGGGCAACTCTGGCGGTTGCCACTCTTCCACTTCAATCAACACCAGCAACGCGGCATCTCCGCCGTACTCTTTCGGTGCCTGATGAAAAGCCATCACGTGCGGGTGCTGCGCCAGCCACAGGGGCGTCTGTTGCTTGAGAATATGTTTACCGTGGCCATGCATTACGCAGGCGCAAAAAACATGTTCGCGACGGCAGGCGGCGATCAATGCCCCCAACTCCTGTTTGGCCTGCATCTGCGTTAAGCCGTGGAGATCGAGAAACAGCTCCGGCGAATAATCCCCGCGGCGTAATTTTTTCAGCTCAAAATGGCTGACGTCTTCGCGTACATACTTAACAGCCCCTTGCGTATTAAGCAGCGGCTGAAATTCATCTGAAAAATAGTGGCTGTTATCGGCCTGCTCCTGCAGCAGGCGTTTGACCGGGACTTCGCTGATTTTTTTACGCTGCGGGCGATGAACGATGGTGTCCTGCGCGATCTTACGCGTCCCGGTCATCAGCTGTCGGAAGAGCGCCTGATCCTCCTCGCTGAGCGATGTTTTCTTTTTCATTCGTCATTCTCATCTCGTATTTCCGATAGTGTACCCGACTAAACGCATTTTTTAACCTCAAGCGCGACGCGTCATTGCTGATTTATCGCCGTCTTCATGGCAAACTAGCCGCCGAAAATTATGCGAGCATGCCCTGGAGGAAAGAGTGGATAAAATATTTGTCGATGAAGCAGTAAACGAGCTGCATACCATACAGGACATGTTGCGCTGGTCGGTTAGCCGCTTCAGCGCCGCCAATATCTGGTACGGTCACGGTACCGATAACCCATGGGATGAAGCCGTGCAGCTGGTGCTGCCGTCACTCTACCTGCCGCTGGATATCCCGGAAGACATGCGCACCGCGCGCCTGACCTCCAGCGAAAAACACCGCATCGTTGAGCGCGTGATCCGTCGCGTGAACGAGCGTATTCCGGTCGCCTATCTAACCAACAAAGCCTGGTTCTGCGGCCACGAGTTCTATGTCGATGAACGCGTGCTGGTGCCGCGCTCGCCGATTGGTGAGCTGATTAACAACCACTTTGAAGGCCTGATCGGCCATCAGCCGCAGCACATTCTCGATATGTGTACCGGCAGCGGCTGCATCGCGATTGCCTGCGCGTACGCCTTCCCTGAAGCGGAAGTGGACGCCGTCGATATCTCCACCGACGCGCTGGCCGTGACCGAACACAATATTGAAGAGCACGGCCTGATCCATCACGTTACGCCAATTCGCTCCGATCTGTTCCGCGATCTGCCGACGCTGCAGTACGATCTGATCGTCACCAACCCGCCGTACGTCGATGCGGAAGATATGTCCGATCTGCCGAACGAATACCGCCACGAGCCGGAGCTGGGTCTGGCTTCTGGCTCTGACGGCCTGAAGCTGACCCGCCGCATTCTGGCCTGCGCGCCGGATTATCTGACCGACGACGGCGTTCTGATTTGTGAAGTGGGCAACAGCATGGTACATCTGATAGAGCAGTACCCGGATGTGCCGTTCACCTGGCTTGAGTTCGACAACGGCGGTGACGGCGTCTTTATGCTGACCAAAGCGCAGCTGCTCGACGCGCGCGAACACTTCAGCATCTATAAAGATTAATCCAGCGGGCTTCGGCCCGTTTCACAACGCTCAAACACAAACAACAACATCGGAGCCGTGATGGCAGGAAACACTATTGGACAGTTATTCCGCGTGACCACCTTTGGCGAGTCACACGGGCTGGCGCTGGGCTGTATCGTTGATGGCGTACCGCCAGGCATCGAACTGACCGAAGCCGATTTACAGCACGACCTCGACCGTCGTCGTCCGGGCACCTCTCGCTACACCACGCAGCGTCGCGAGCCGGACCAGGTCAAAATTCTCTCCGGCGTCTTTGAAGGCCGCACCACCGGCACCAGCATCGGTTTGCTGATCGAAAACACCGATCAGCGCTCCCAGGACTACGGCGCCATCAAAGACGTGTTCCGTCCGGGCCACGCCGACTATACCTACGAACAAAAGTACGGGTTCCGCGACTATCGCGGCGGCGGACGCTCTTCCGCCCGTGAAACCGCAATGCGCGTGGCGGCTGGCGCCATTGCCAAAAAATACCTGCAGCAGAAATTTGGCATCGTTATCCGCGGCTGTCTGACCCAGATGGGCGACATTCCGCTGGCGATCAAAGACTGGGATCTGGTCGAGCAAAACCCGTTCTTCTGTGCCGATGCCGACAAGCTGGACGCGCTGGACGAACTGATGCGCGGCCTGAAAAAAGAGGGCGACTCCATCGGGGCGAAAGTGACCGTGGTGGCCGATGGCGTCCCGCCAGGCTGGGGCGAGCCGGTATTTGACCGTCTCGACGCCGACATCGCCCACGCGCTGATGAGCATCAACGCGGTGAAGGGCGTTGAGATTGGCGACGGTTTTGACGTGGTATCCCTGCGCGGCAGCCAGAACCGCGACGAAATCACGAAAGCGGGCTTCCAGAGCAACCACGCGGGCGGCATCCTGGGCGGGATCAGCAGCGGGCAGCAGATTGTTGCCAACATCGCGCTGAAGCCAACCTCCAGCATTACCGTGCCGGGCCACACGATTAACCGCGATGGCGAAGAAGTTGAGATGATCACCAAAGGACGTCACGATCCGTGCGTGGGGATCCGCGCGGTGCCGATCGCAGAAGCGATGCTGGCGATCGTGCTGATGGATCACTTCCTGCGCCAGCGCGCGCAGAATGCGGATGTGACGACCACCATTCCACGCTGGTAAACATGAAAAAAACCGCAATTGCTCTGCTGGCGCTGCTGGCCAGTGGAGCCAGTCTGGCCGCCACACCGTGGCAAAAAATCACCCATCCGGTGGCGGGGAGCGCGCAGTCGATCGGCGCTTTTTCCAACGGCTGTATCGTGGGCGCGCAGGAACTTCCGCTGCAATCGGAGACCTATCAGGTGATGCGTACCGACCAGCGTCGTTACTTCGGCCACCCGGATCTGGTGCTGTTCATTCAGCGACTGGGAAACCAGGTTCATAACCTGGGGCTGGGCACGATGCTGATCGGCGATATGGGGATGCCTGCCGGCGGTCGTTTTAACGGTGGACACGCCAGTCACCAGACCGGACTGGATGTGGATATCTTCCTGCAGCTGCCGAAAGCCCGCTGGACCGCAGCCCAACTGCTGAAACCGCAGGCGCTGGATCTGGTGGCGAGCGACGGCAAGCGCGTTGTGCCGTCCCTGTGGACGCGGGACGTATCCAGCATGATCAAGCTGGCGGCAGAAGATAACGACGTCACGCGGATTTTCGTTAACCCGGCCATCAAGCAGCAGCTCTGTCTGGATGCCGGAATCGATCGTGACTGGCTGCGCAAAGTGCGGCCGTGGTTCCAGCATCGTGCGCACATGCACGTTCGTCTGCGCTGCCCGGCGAATAGCCTGGAATGTGAAGATCAGCCGCTACCTCCGCCAGGCGATGGCTGCGGTGCGGAACTGCAAAGCTGGTTTGAACCGGCAAAACCTGGAACCTCTAAGCCTGAGAAGAAGATACCGCCTCCGCTGCCGCCTTCCTGCCAGGCGCTACTGGATGAGCATGTACTTTAATGGATAATTTCGTCGATCTGTTTATGGTGTCACCGCTGCTGCTGGTGGTGCTGTTCTTCGTGGCCATGCTGGCCGGTTTTATTGATGCCCTTGCGGGCGGCGGCGGGTTATTAACCGTACCCGCGCTGCTGGCGGCGGGCATGAGCCCGGCGCAGGCGCTTGCCACCAACAAGCTTCAGGCCTGCGGCGGCTCGCTCTCGGCGTCGCTCTATTTTATCCGCCGCAAGGTGGTGAGCCTGGCCGATCAGAAGCTCAATATCCTGATGACCTTTATTGGTTCCACGTCGGGCGCGCTGCTGGTGCAGCACGTGCAGTCGGATATTTTGCGCCAGATCCTGCCGGTTCTGGTTATCTGCATCGGTCTCTACTTCCTGCTGATGCCAAAGCTCGGTGAGGAAGACCGCCAGCGTCGTCTTCACGGCCTGCCGTTTGCCCTGATTGCCGGGGGCTGCGTCGGTTTTTACGACGGTTTCTTCGGCCCGGGGGCAGGCTCGTTTTACGCGCTGGCGTTCGTGACGCTGGCCGGGTTTAACCTCGCCAAATCCACCGCCCATGCCAAAGTGCTCAACGCCACCTCGAACGTCGGCGGCCTGCTGCTGTTTATCATTGGTGGCAAGGTTATCTGGGCAACCGGGTTTGTGATGATGGCAGGGCAGTTCCTGGGCGCGCGCGCGGGCTCGCGCCTGGTATTAAGCAAAGGGCAAAAACTGATTCGCCCGATGATCGTCATCGTCTCGGCCGTGATGAGCGCCAAACTACTTTATGACAGCCATGGACAGGAGATCCTCACCTGGTTGGGGATACACTAATGAACAGTACGCATAAATACGAACAGCTGATTGAGATTTTCGACGGCTGTTTTGCTGACGATTTTAATACCCGTCTGATTAAAGGCGACGACGAACCGATCTATCTTCCTGCAGATGACGAGGTTCCGTATAACCGCATCGTCTTTGCCCACGGCTTTTACGCCAGCGGCTTGCACGAGATTTCGCACTGGTGCATCGCCGGAAAAGCGCGGCGCGAGCTGGTAGACTTTGGTTACTGGTACTGCCCGGACGGACGTGACGCCGCGACGCAGGGGCAGTTTGAAGATGTGGAAGTCAAACCACAGGCGCTGGAATGGCTGTTCTGCGTCGCGGCGGGTTTCCCGTTCAACGTCAGCTGTGACAACCTCGAAGGCGACTTCGAGCCAGACCGTATCGTCTTCCAGCGCCGCGTGCATGCGCAGGTGATGGAATATCTTGAGAAAGGCATCCCGGAACGTCCGGCGCGCCTGATCGAGGCCTTACAGAATTATTACCACACGCCGGCGATCGCGGCGGAATGCTTCCCTTGGCCGGAAGATCTTTAACAGAGGAAAGAAGATGATCGCAGAATTTGAATCACGCATTCTGGCGTTAATTGATGACATGGTGGAACACGCCAGCGATGATGAGCTGTTCGCCAGCGGTTATCTGCGTGGTCACCTGACGCTCGCGGTAGCCGAGCTTGAAGCGGGGGACGATCACTCTGCCGACGCCGTTCACGAAGAAGTGACCCGCAGTCTGGAGAAAGCCATTCAGGCCGGGGAACTCTCTCCGCGCGACCAGTCTCTGGTGCTGGGCATGTGGGACAACCTGTTCCAGCAGGCAAAAGCGAAGTAAGTGTTTCACCACCCTCTCCCTGTGGGAGAGGGGCGGGGTGAGGGCCCCGGAACGCACCCTATTTAATCTTCTTCCCCTTCAGCAGTTTCCGCACCCACAATCGATTCGGATTCAGGCCCGCAAGCGTAATTCTGTCCAGCGGAATCGGCTCTCCGCTCATTTGTGCTGCTAAGACTTCGGCCAGCAGCGGCGCAGAACACAGCCCGCGAGAACCCAGCCCGCCGAGTATATACAGTTCCGGATAAACCGGAGCGCTCACCGCTTTATCCCGGTTATTAGCAAGGTCCTGATAAACCTCAAGCGTCGCATCATAGTCCGGCACATTTCCCGCCATCGGCAGATGATCGCGGGTGGCGCAGCGCACGCCGCAGCGCGCGTCACCCTCGCTGACGTCAACCTCTTTCGCCCACGCCGCATCCGGGAAGCAGTCAATCAGGCGCTGGCGGTTCTGGGCCTGATCCGCTTCGCTGTAGCGCATATCCGTTTCGCCACGATGATAGCTGGCCCCGATGCAGTGGTGGCCGTTAGACGGATTTTGCGGCGTCAGATAGCCGTCATAGCACAGCACCTGACGCAGTTTGCTCAGTTCAGGCGCGGAAGGAATATGGCTTACCTGGCCGCCGACCGGATAAACCGGCAATGACTCTGTCTGGGTAAACTGGCTGATGTTATGCCCGTTTGCCAGCACAACGCTGGCATGACTCGCCTCTTTGCCATCGGCAAAACGCAGATTCCAGCGTTCTGTCCGGCTCAACGATTCAACCTTGCGAGCATAATGCGCCGTCAGCCCGCGCGACTGCGCCAGGGCAATGGCTGCCGCGGTCAGTTCAGCCGGGCACAGCCAGCCGCCGAGCGGATACTGAATGCCCCCACACCCGGTTTCCACGCCAGCGGTCTCTGCCACCTCTTGCGCACTTACCGCACGGGCAATCTCGTCAGGCAGACCCAGCGACAGCATCTGCGTGATTTTTTGCTGGCTCTTTTCATCCCAGCCGAGCTGCGTCACGCCGCACCAGTCATGGTCAAACGCCACCGGCAGGGCATCGTACAGGCGACGAGCGAAGGTAAACGCTGCCGGGAAAAAACGGAACAGGGCCGGGTCGTGCGCGCTTAAAAGCGGATAGAGCGCCCCCTGGCGGTTGCCGGACGCGCCGCGTGCTGGCGCGTCGTCAGCACAGTAGAGCGTGACCTGCCAGCCGCGGTGGAGAAGCGCGAGAGACAGCAGAGCGCTGGCGATCCCCCCGCCAACTATCGCCACCTCACGTGATGCGCTGGCGCGGCGCGCAAACCAGGGAGCACTGGCGGGGATATCCAGAGTCTGCTCCATTCTGCCGACCAGCATGTCGCGCTTGCGGCCAAAACCTTTGGTTTTCTGCATGGTAAAGCCCGCCTCCTGTAGTCCGCGGCGGACAAAGCCTGCCGAGGTGAAGGTGGCAAGCGTTGCGCCCGGGCGCGCCAGCCGCGCCATCGCGCTAAACAGATGCTGGCTCCACATGTCCGGGTTTTTGGCGGGGGCAAAGCCGTCAAGGAACCAGGCGTCCACCGTCTGATTCATCGAATCATCGAGCGTATCGGTCAGGTCATTGATGTCGCCAAGCCATAAATCCAGCGTCACGCGTCCGCCGTCCAGAATCAGACGGTGGCAGCCGCCGATGTGGGGTGGCCACTGCGCCTGAAGCTGCTCCGCCCAAGCACCAAGCTCTGGCCAGCGCTGATGAGCGAGCCGCAGATCGTGCGCGGTGAGCGGGAATTTTTCAAAACTGATGAAATGTAATCTTTGTAGCGTAGCCTCAGGGTGGGCAGCGTGAAACTGGTCAAACGCCTGCCAGAGGGTCAGAAAATTGAGCCCGGTACCGAATCCGCTTTCCGCGACCACAAACAGGCTCCGCGGATGCTCCGGGAAGCGGGTGCTGAGCTGGTTTCCGTCGAGGAAAACATAGCGAGTTTCTTCGAGTCCGTTATCATTAGAAAAATAGACGTCATCAAAATCTCGGGAAACAGGTGTACCCTCAGCGTTGAATTCGAGGTTGGCGGGTTGTATAGCGTTTTGTTTCACGTAAGTTACTCGTCTGACAGGCAGTGGCACGATCTTAACGATGTGAGTCCATCGGTGCAAATTTCCGCAGAAAATGTCTGATCGGACTTGTTCGGCGTACAAGTGTACGCTATTGTGCGACTCGAAACTTACTATAGTGCGACTTACAGAGGTATTGAATGAAACGTGCAGTGATTACTGGCCTGGGCATTGTTTCCAGCATCGGTAATAACCAGCAGGAAGTCCTGGCATCTCTGCGTGAAGGACGCTCCGGGATCACTTTCTCTGAAGAGTTTAAAGATTCAGGTATGCGCAGCCACGTATGGGGTAACGTCAAACTGGACACCACCGGTTTGATTGACCGCAAAGTGGTTCGTTTCATGAACGATGCCTCTATTTATGCTTATCTCTCCATGCAGGAAGCGATCAAAGATTCCGGCCTGAGCGAAGAGGTTTATCAGAACAACCCGCGCGTGGGTCTGATTGCCGGTTCCGGCGGCTCATCTAAAGCGCAGGTATTCGGTGCTGACGCAATGCGTAGCCCGCGTGGTCTGAAAGCGGTAGGTCCGTACGTGGTTACTAAAGCCATGGGTTCTGCGGTTTCCGCATGCCTGGCGACCCCGTTCAAAATCCACGGTGTGAACTACTCCATCAGCTCCGCGTGTGCGACCTCCGCGCACTGCATCGGTAATGCTGTTGAGCAGATCCAGCTGGGTAAACAGGACATCGTATTTGCTGGCGGCGGCGAAGAGCTGGGCTGGGAAATGGCCTGCGAATTCGACGCGATGGGCGCACTGTCCACC
This sequence comes from Enterobacter sp. Taxon_8, assembly GCF_058354585.1. Taxonomy (NCBI): domain Bacteria; kingdom Pseudomonadati; phylum Pseudomonadota; class Gammaproteobacteria; order Enterobacterales; family Enterobacteriaceae; genus Enterobacter; species Enterobacter sp. Taxon_8. Next base: position 1,306,185 of record NZ_CM177989.1, read on the forward strand.
AAGTACAATGAGACTCCGGACAAAGCTTCCCGTACCTACGATGCGCACCGCGACGGTTTCGTCATCGCGGGCGGCGGCGGTATGGTTGTGGTTGAAGAGCTGGAGCACGCCCTGGCACGTGGCGCGCACATCTACGCTGAAATCGTTGGCTACGGTGCAACGTCTGACGGCGCCGACATGGTTGCGCCATCCGGCGAAGGCGCGGTGCGCTGCATGAAGATGGCGATGCACGGCGTTGACACCCCAATCGACTACTTGAACTCCCACGGTACCTCTACTCCGGTAGGCGACGTGAAAGAGCTGGGTGCGATCCGTGAAGTCTTCGGCGACAACAGCCCGGCGATCTCCGCGACTAAAGCCATGACCGGTCACTCTCTGGGTGCGGCTGGCGTGCAGGAAGCGATCTACTCTCTGCTGATGCTGGAAAACGGCTTTATCGCGCCAAGCATCAACATTGAAGAGATGGACGAGCAGGCTGCCGGCCTGAACATCGTGACCAAACCAACGGAAGCGACGCTGACTACCGTCATGTCAAACAGCTTCGGCTTCGGTGGTACCAACGCCACGCTGGTTATGCGTAAGCTGAAAGCATAAGTTTTAAGTTTGATTCCGAAAGGGAGCCATAAGGCTCCCTTTTTTATGCATTGACAAGCGGCTGATCTCACAGGCAAACTTCCCCCCTCAACATTATCCTCACGATAATGCGTAAGCGTTTAACGTCAACCAACGCGCCTTAATCCTGATAACCAGGTAGAGGGGGCGTGGCATTTTCCCGCCTTACTCTTCATTTCGGAGTAAAGCATGACTGCAGTAACTCAAACAGAAACAACCCCTTCAGCGAACGTTTCGCTGTTCCGTATCGCCTTTGCGGTATTCCTGACCTACATGACCGTTGGCCTGCCGCTGCCGGTGATCCCGCTTTTCGTTCATCAGGAACTGGGCTATGGCAACACCATGGTCGGCATTGCCGTGGGCATTCAGTTTTTAGCCACGGTATTAACCCGCGGCTACGCCGGACGGCTGGCGGATCAGCACGGTGCCAAGCGCTCGGCGCTGCAGGGCATGTTTGCCTGCGGGCTGGCGGGCGGCGCCTGGCTGCTGGCGGCTCTACTGCCGGTCGATGCCGCGTATAAATTTGCGCTGCTGGTGCTGGGCCGTTTAATTCTTGGCTTCGGTGAAAGCCAGCTGCTGACCGGCACCCTGACCTGGGGAATGGGGCTGGTGGGGCCTGCTCGTTCCGGTAAGGTGATGTCCTGGAACGGTATGGCCATCTATGGCGCGCTGGCTGCCGGTGCGCCGCTTGGGCTGCTTATCAATAGCCAGTTTGGATTTGCGGCATTGGCCGCAACCACCATGGTTTTACCTCTGCTGGCGTGGGCGTTTAACGGCTCGGTGCGTAAGGTGCCCGCGCACAAAGGCGAGCGTTCTTCCCTGTGGAGCGTGGTAGGCCAAATCTGGCAGCCGGGTCTTGGCCTGGCGCTGCAGGGCGTGGGTTTTGCGGTGATTGGGACGTTCGTTTCGCTCTATTTTATGAGCCGTGGCTGGGCGATGGCCGGTTTTACGCTCACCGCTTTTGGCGGCGCGTTTGTGCTAATGCGCGTCTTCTTCGGCTGGATGCCGGATCGCTTTGGCGGCGTGAAGGTGGCGGTGGCGTCGCTGGTGATTGAGACCATCGGTCTGCTGCTGCTGTGGAATGCTCCCGTGGCTTCCGTTGCGTTGCTTGGTGCGGCGCTGACCGGCTGCGGCTGTTCACTGATCTTCCCGGCGCTGGGTGTTGAAGTGGTGAAGCGCGTAGCCCCGCAGGTGCGCGGTACGGCGCTGGGCGGCTATGCGGCGTTTCAGGATATCTCATACGGGGTAACCGGACCGCTGGCCGGGGTGTTAGCCACCTCGTTTGGCTATCCGTCCGTCTTCCTGGCAGGTGCGGTTTCCGCGGTGGTTGGGATTATTGTGACGCTGATGGCGTTTCGCAGGGCTTGAGCCGTTGTAGGCCCGGTAAGCGCAGCGCCACCGGGCCAAACCTCAGACAACCAGCCAGAAAATCGCCAGTGCAATCAGTAGCGCAATAAACATCAACCCCGGACGCGCGGAGAGCGTTCTGAAGGTTTCCACGACCGGCGCAAACAGCGGGCTGTAGATCGGCTGAATGTTTCTTACCTCCGGCACGCCGCCTTCACGCTCTGCGCGGCGAACGAAGATCTGGTTGAGCAGATCCTGCACCTGCGCGGTGGTCAGTACCGTCTGCGGCGTGGCCTGCCAGTTTTGCTGGGCGTAATCCCGAATCACCTCGAACTCGTGCGGCTCAAGCGGCTGTTTCAGCGCGGCCTGGACGGTATGCAGGGTAGGGGCGCTCTGGGTGCTGAGCGTCTGGCGCGCCTGAAGCCAGGTCACCAGATGAGTAAACTGTTTGGCCGGGATTAACTCACCCGCCTTCACGCCGGACAGCTCCAGCATGGATTGCCAGATAAGCTTCGTCGGCTCGCCGGTGGCCGCTGCCAGCTTCGTCACCATCTGCTTGAGCGTATTGTGCTCCGCGGGCAGCAGCGGACGCTCGGTCGCCGGGCGCACCTGTGGCTGCGGAATAGACAGCTCGTTATTCTGCAGCAGGGTCAGCACGGTTTTGAGCTGGTCGGGCGTCAGCTGGCCCAGCGCGGTCTGACCATACTGCTGGCGAATAAAATCACTTACCGCCTGGCGGTTATTTCCCTGACCCAGCAGCTCCGTCAGCTGAGAAACAATCTGGCGGGTGGTGTGGTTCTGCTGCGCGGTCGTAATACGCTGGTTCAGATTTTGTTCGGCCGCCGGGAAATGGCGCGACTGCAGCGGTGCGTCGTTTCTCACGCCTAAATCATGCTTTACCCCGGCCCAGACTTCCGCGTTCTGCTGCGAAGTCAGCGCAATCAGGCGCGTGATCAGTCGCTCCAGCACGGTGCGCTGTTGCGTGGATAGCGGTTGTTCACCGGCAACGTTTGGCGTGACCGGGCCTTCACCCGGAGGGCGTGGCGGCGTACCTGAAATGGGCTGCATCGTCAAAAATCCTTAAAGTCAAAACTCAGCGTAAACCTGGCAGACGTATATGCCTGGCGGCCAGATTATGGCACACTTGGCAGGTTTTCTTCCTCTCAAACAGGTACTCAGACGTGAAAATCCTCGTTGATGAAAATATGCCTTACGCCCGTGAGCTGTTTAGCCGCCTGGGTAACGTAAAGGCTGTTCCTGGTCGCCCGATCCCGGTCAACGAACTGGACGATGCCGACGCCCTGATGGTGCGCTCGGTGACCAAAGTAAATGAGGCGTTGCTCGCCGGTAAGGCGATTAAGTTCGTTGGGACCGCAACGGCAGGGACCGATCATGTGGATGATAAATGGCTGAAGCAGGCCGGAATCGGTTTTTCCGCCGCACCGGGCTGCAATGCCATTGCAGTCGTGGAATACGTTTTCTCCTCGCTGCTGATGCTGGCCGAGCGCGACGGTTTTGCGCTGAAAGACCGCACCGTGGGGATTGTCGGCGTGGGTAACGTCGGCGGGCGCCTGCAAAAGCGCCTGGAAGCGTTAGGGATCCGCACTCTGCTGTGCGATCCGCCGCGCAAAGACAACGGCGAGGACGGGGATTTCCGCTCGCTGGACGAGCTGGTTGAACAGTGTGACGTGCTGACGTTCCACACGCCGCTGTTTAAAGAGGGGCCGTATAAGTCGCTGCATCTTGCCGATGAGGCGCTCATTCGCCGTCTGAAGGCTGGCACTATTCTGATAAATGCCTGTCGTGGTCCGGTAGTCGATAACGCCGCCTTGCTGACGTGTCTGAACGAAGGACAAGATCTCAGCGTGGTGCTGGACGTCTGGGAGCCGGAGCCGGACCTCAACGTTGAGCTGCTTAACAAGGTGGACGTGGGCACCGCGCATATCGCCGGTTATACCCTCGAAGGGAAAGCCCGCGGCACGACGCAGGTCTTCGAGGCCTACAGCGCGTTTATCGGCCATCCGCAGCAGGTGGCGCTGGATACCTTACTCCCCGCACCTGAATTTGGCCGCATTACTCTCCACGGCCCGCTCGATCAGGCAACGCTGAAAAGGCTGGTGCATTTGGTGTATGATGTGCGCCGCGATGATGCGCTGCTGCGTAAAGTGGCGGGGATCCCGGGCGAGTTTGATAAGCTGCGCAAGAACTACGTTGAGCGCCGCGAGTGGTCTTCCCTGTATGTGATGTGCGACGACGCCCCGGCGGCGACGCTGCTGCACAAGCTGGGGTTTAACGCCGTTCATCACCCGGCGCATTAATGTCTTCTTAATGCTCCCTGTCGGATACTCCGACAGGGACGCTTTTTTATTTCTGGAGTAAACCACCATGTCTGAAGGCTGGAACATTGCCATTTTAGGTGCCACGGGTGCCGTGGGCGAAGCCCTGCTCGAAACGCTTGCTGAGCGTCAGTTCCCGGTGGGCGATATCTATGCGCTGGCGCGTACCGATAGCGCGGGTGAGCATCTGCGTTTTAACAGTAAATCCGTCATGGTTCAGGATGCGGCGGCGTTCGACTGGACGCAGGCGCAGCTGGCGTTTTTCGCTGCAGGTGCTGAAGCCACTGCGGCGTACGTTGAAGAGGCGACCAACGCAGGCTGCCTGGTGATTGACCTGAGCGGCCTGTTCTCCATGGAGCCGGATGTGCCGCTGGTGGTGCCGGACGTGAACACGTTTGTGCTGGCTGACTACCGCAACCGTAACGTCATTGCGGTGCCGAACAGCCTGACCAGCCAGCTGCTGACTGCACTGAAACCGCTGATCGACGACGGCGGCCTGTCGCGCATTACCGTCACCAGCCTGCTGTCGGCGTCCGCAAACGGCAAAAAGGCCGTTGACGCGCTGGCCGGGCAGAGCGCGAAGCTGCTGAACGGCATTCCAATTGATGAAGATGATTTCTTTGGCCGCCAGCTGGCGTTCAACATGCTGCCGCTATTGCCGGATCGCGAGGGCTCCGTGCGCGAAGAGCGCCGTATCGTCGATGAGGTGCGTAAAATTCTGCAGGACGATGGCCTGATGATCTCCGCAAGCGTCGTACAGTCCCCGGTCTTCTACGGTCATGCGCAGATGGTCGGCTTTGAAGCGCTGCGTCCGCTGGCTGCAGAAGAGGCGCGCGATGCGTTTGGCCGCGGGGAAGACATCGTCCTCTCTGAAGAGAGCGAGTTCCCGACCCAGGTAGGCGATGCTACCGGTAGCGCGCATCTTTCCGTTGGCTGCGTGCGTAACGACTACGGTATGCCGGAGCAGGTCCAGTTCTGGTCCGTTGCCGACAACGTTCGCTTCGGCGGCGCGCTGATGGCGGTCAAGATCGCTGAAAAACTGGTGCAGGAGTACCTGTACTGATGTCAGACGTGGAACAAACGCCGGTTCATAAAATTGCCCTCGGTATTGAATACGACGGCAGTAAATATTATGGCTGGCAGCGTCAAAATGAGGTGCGCAGCGTTCAGGAGAAGCTGGAGAAAGCGCTCTCTCAGGTGGCAAACGAGCCGATTAACGTCCTGTGCGCAGGCCGTACGGATGCCGGCGTTCACGGCACGGGGCAGGTGGTTCACTTTGAAACCACCGCCGTGCGTAAGGATGCCGCCTGGACGCTGGGCGTAAATGCGAATTTACCTGGTGACATTGCGGTGCGCTGGGTGAAAGCTGTGCCGGATGATTTTCACGCGCGCTTCAGCGCCACGGCGCGCCGTTACCGCTACGTCATCTACAACCAGCGCCTGCGTCCGGCTGTGTTGAGCCAGGGCGTGACGCATTTTTATGAACCGCTCGACGCAGAACGTATGCATCGCGCGGCGCAGTGTCTGATTGGTGAAAATGACTTTACGTCGTTTCGTGCGGTGCAGTGTCAATCCCGTACGCCGTGGCGCAACGTCATGCACATCAACGTCAGCCGTTTTGGCGCGTATGTGGTGGTGGATATCAAAGCCAATGCCTTTGTACATCATATGGTTCGGAATATTGTGGGCAGCCTGATGGAAGTAGGTGCCGGACACCAGCCGGAGAGCTGGATTGCAGACCTGCTGGCAGCGAAGGACAGAACGCTTGCGGCAGCCACGGCGAAAGCGGAAGGATTGTATCTGGTCTCAGTAGACTATCCGGAACGATTTGACCTGCCGAAACCGCCAATGGGCCCGCTGTTTTTAGCGGACTAAACAAAGGTGCAATAAGGGCTTAGACAATATGGACGTAATACGTTTTCTGATTGATTTCATTTTGCATATTGATGTTCACCTGGCGGAGCTGGTCGCGCAGTACGGCGTCTGGGTTTACGCCATTCTGTTCCTCATTCTGTTTTGTGAAACCGGTCTGGTCGTTACCCCATTCCTGCCAGGGGATTCACTGCTGTTCGTTGCCGGGGCGTTATCGGCGTTACCCACCAATGACCTGAACGTGCATCTTATGGTTGTGCTGATGGTAATTGCCGCCATTGTCGGTGATGCGGTCAACTATACGATTGGTCGCGTATTCGGTGAGCGGCTTTTCAGCAATCCGGATTCGAAAATTTTCCGTCGCAGCTATTTAGATAAAACCCATGCGTTTTATGAACGCCATGGCGGTAAAACCATTATCCTTGCGCGTTTTGTGCCTATTGTGCGCACATTTGCACCGTTTGTGGCGGGAATGGGACATATGTCCTATCGTCATTTTGCCATGTATAACGTCGTGGGGGCGCTGCTGTGGGTACTGCTGTTTACCTACGCAGGCTACCTGTTTGGCGATCTCCCTGTGGTTCAGGAAAACCTTAAGTTACTGATTGTAGCGATTATTGTGCTTTCCGTACTGCCTGGCGTTATCGAAATTATTCGTCACAAACGTGCGGCGGCAAAACAAGCGAAGTAAATGCACGCTGGCGGTTCGACCACTTTTTTATCCAAAGTTTCGGGCTGTTATGTTTTAATGTGCAACATTCATGGTCTGTTGGAGGCAAAAATGGCATTATTCGCCTCTTATAGCAAAACTGGCATACGACCAGGTTCAGGCAGAAAGGTTATCAATGAGCTGGATTGAACGAATTAAAAGCAACATTACCCCAACGCGCAAAGCGAGCATTCCTGAAGGGGTATGGACGAAGTGTGATAGCTGCGGTCAGGTTCTGTATCGCGCAGAGCTGGAACGCAACCTTGAGGTGTGTCCGAAGTGTGACCACCATATGCGTATGTCGGCGCGCAACCGCCTGCATAGCCTGCTGGACGAAGGTTCTCTGGTAGAACTGGGCAGCGAGCTTGAGCCAAAAGACGTGCTGAAGTTCCGCGATTCCAAGAAATATAAAGATCGTCTGGCCTCCGCACAGAAAGAGACCGGCGAGAAAGACGCGCTGGTCGTCATGAAAGGCACCCTGCATGGGATGCCGGTTGTTGCCGCTGCGTTTGAGTTCTCCTTTATGGGCGGCTCAATGGGCTCCGTGGTCGGTGCGCGCTTTGTGCGTGCCGTTGAGCAGGCGCTGGAAGATAACTGTCCGCTGATCTGCTTCTCTGCCTCCGGCGGTGCACGTATGCAGGAAGCGCTGATGTCTCTGATGCAGATGGCTAAAACCTCAGCAGCGCTGGCGAAGATGCAGGAACGCGGTCTGCCGTACATCTCCGTGCTGACCGACCCAACCATGGGCGGCGTCTCCGCGAGCTTCGCGATGCTGGGCGACCTGAACGTCGCTGAGCCAAAAGCGCTGATCGGCTTTGCGGGTCCTCGCGTTATCGAGCAGACCGTTCGTGAAAAACTGCCGCCGGGCTTCCAGCGCAGTGAGTTCCTCATCGAGAAAGGCGCCATCGACATGATCGTCCGCCGTCCGGAAATGCGCCTGAAGCTGGCGAGCATCCTGGCGAAGCTGATGAATCTGCCAGCGCCAAACCCGGATGAGCCGCGCGAAGGCGTGGTGGTACCGGATCAGGAACCCGAGGCCTGATAACTGAAAAGGGCAGGGCCGGTTGGCGCTGCCCTTTTGCTTTCTAATCTGTTAATGACAACCGGGCATTATGGAAAATAAAAGCATTCCCCAAGCCACGTCGCCCCTGGCCGCGTGGCTTTCTTATCTGGAAAACCTGCACAGTAAAACCATCGATATGGGGCTTGAACGGGTGAGCCAGGTTGCCGCGCGTCTTGATGTGCTCAAACCGGCACCTTTCGTGTTCACCGTCGCAGGGACCAACGGTAAAGGCACGACCTGCCGCACGCTGGAGTCCGTCCTGATGTCGGCCGGTTACAGGGTAGGCGTTTATAGCTCTCCACACCTGGTCCGCTACACCGAGCGGGTTCGCGTGCAAAATCGCGAACTGCCGGAATCCGCGCATACGGCGTCGTTCGCGGAAATTGAAGCCGCGCGCGGCGAGATCTCATTAACCTATTTTGAATACGGCACCCTGTCGGCCCTGTGGCTGTTTAAACAGGCGCAGCTGGATGTGGTGATCCTTGAGGTTGGCCTCGGCGGACGTCTTGATGCAACCAATATCGTGAATGCAGATGTGGCGGTGGTTACCAGCATCGCGCTGGATCATATCGACTGGCTGGGTCCGGATCGTGAAAGCATTGGCCGCGAGAAGGCCGGTATTTTCCGTGCAAATAAACCCGCCGTGGTCGGCGAGCCGGATATGCCACACACCATTGCAGACGTAGCAAATGAGAAGGGCGCGCGTCTGCTGCGCCGCGGCGTTGACTGGCAGTATGAAGTGCGTGACAACGCCTGGTGCTTTAGCGACGCGCAGGGGGCACTGGATAACTTGCCGTTGCCGCAGGTTCCGCAGCCGAACGCGGCCACCGCGCTGGCGGCACTGCGCGCCAGCGGATTGGTGGTGAGCGAGCAGGCAATCCGCAACGGCATTCAGAGCGCAATTCTGCCCGGGCGTTTCCAGATTGTCAGCGAGTCACCGCGCCTGATTCTGGACGTGGCGCATAACCCGCATGCGGCGGCGTATCTCGCGGGACGTCTCAAATCGTTACCAAAAACCGGGCGCGTGCTGGCGGTTATCGGTATGCTTCATGATAAAGATATCGGCGGGACGCTGGCCTGCATGGAGAGTGTGGTCGATAGCTGGTATTGTGCTCCTCTGGAGGGGCCGCGCGGCGCGAAGGCCGAGCAGCTGATGGAACATCTCGGCAAAGGCGCAATCTACAGTAGCGTGGCTCAGGCCTGGCATGCCGCGATGGCGGATGCTAAACCAGAAGATACCGTGCTGGTGTGTGGTTCATTCCACACGGTGGCACATGTCATGGAAGTGATGGACGCGGGGAGAACCGGTGGCGAGTAAGTTTCAGAACCGTTTAACAGGAACCATTGTGCTGGTCGCGCTCGGGGTGATTATTCTTCCCGGGCTGCTCGACGGGCAGAAAAAGCATTATCAGGATGAGTTTGCCGCTATTCCGCTGGTGCCTAAACCGGGTGACCGCGATGAGCCGGATATGCTGCCCGCGGCGACGCAGGCGCTCCCTGCTCAGCCACCGGAAGGGGCGGCGGAAGAGGTGCGCGCGGGCGATGCCGCAGCACCGTCGCTCGATCCGTCTCGCCTGGCGGCAGCGAGCAGCAGCGATATCGATCCGGTGCCGGTAGAGCAGCCTAAACCGGTTGAAAAACCGAAGCCGGTTGAGAAGCCGCAGCCGAAACCGCAGCGCGATAAAACGGCAGAACAGCTCGCCGCGGCGTCAGAAACCCCACCGCCAGCAAAACCGGCGCAGCAGGAAGCTGCTGCCCCAACGGGTAAAGCCTACGTGGTGCAGCTCGGTGCGCTGAAAAACGCCGACAAAGTCAACGAGGTCGTGAGCAAACTGAGAAGTGCGGGATACCGTGTTTACACTTCACCTTCCACGCCGGTGCAGGGTAAAATTACCCGTATCCTCGTGGGGCCAGAAGCGTCTAAAGACAAACTGAAAGGGTCGCTGGGTGAGCTGAAGCAGATCTCCGGCCTGAGCGGTGTGGTGATGGGCTACAGCGCAAACTAAGTACGACCTGCTCCTTTAAGAGAGAGGCGATAAGCCACGGCGTTGAACATTTTTTCAGCGCCTTTTTTATTTACGCGCGGGAAGGAAATCCCTACGCAAACGTTTTCTTTTTCTGTTAGAATTCGCCCCGAACTGGATGACAGGGCGTTTAATCGTGGGACACATATGGTCTGGATTGATTACGCCATCATAGCGGTGATTGGTTTTTCCTGTCTGGTTAGCCTGATCCGTGGCTTTGTTCGTGAAGCGTTATCGCTGGTGACTTGGGGTTGTGCTTTCTTTGTCGCCAGTCATTACTACACTTACCTGTCTGTCTGGTTCACGGGCTTTGAAGATGAACTGGTCCGAAACGGAATTGCCATCGCGGTGCTGTTTATCGCAACGCTGATTGTCGGCGCTATCGTGAATTACGTGATAGGTCAGCTGGTCGAGAAAACCGGTCTGTCAGGAACGGACAGGGTGCTCGGGATCTGTTTCGGAGCGTTGCGAGGCGTGCTGATTGTGGCCGCGATCCTGTTCTTCCTGGATACCTTCACCGGGTTCTCCAAAAGCGAAGACTGGCAGAAATCGCAGCTCATTCCAGAGTTCAGCTTCATCATCAGATGGTTCTTTGACTATCTGCAAAGCTCGTCGAGTTTTTTGCCCAGGGCATAAACCCTGAGATGTGGCTTAACGAGGAAAAGACGAATGTGCGGTATTGTCGGTATCGCCGGTTTCATGCCGGTAAACCAGTCGATTTATGACGCGTTAACGGTGCTTCAGCACCGTGGGCAGGATGCTGCGGGTATCATCACCATTGATGCAAACAACTGCTTCCGTTTACGCAAGGCGAATGGCCTGGTAAACGATGTGTTTGAAGCCCGCCATATGCAGCGTCTGCAAGGTAATATGGGGATCGGTCACGTTCGTTATCCTACTGCTGGCAGTTCCAGCGCCTCCGAGGCACAGCCTTTCTACGTCAACTCACCGTATGGCATCACCCTTGCCCATAACGGCAACCTGACGAACGCACATGAGCTGCGTAAAAAGCTGTTCGAAGAGAAACGTCGCCACATTAACACCACCTCTGATTCTGAAATCCTGCTCAATGTGTTTGCCAGCGAGCTGGATAACTTCCGTCACTACCCGCTGGAAGCAGACAACATCTTTGCCGCGATTGCCGCGACAAACCGTCAGATCCGCGGCGCGTACGCCTGCGTTGCGATGATCATCGGTCACGGTATGGTCGCCTTCCGCGATCCAAACGGCATTCGTCCGCTGGTGCTCGGTAAGCGCGACCTTGGCGATGGCCGTACTGAATATATGGTTGCCTCTGAAAGCGTGGCGCTGGATACCCTGGGCTTCGAATTCCTGCGCGACGTTGCGCCGGGCGAAGCGGTCTACATCACCGAGAAGGGTCAGCTGTTTACCCGCCAGTGTGCCGATAACCCGGTCAGTAACCCGTGCCTGTTTGAATACGTTTACTTTGCCCGTCCGGATTCCTTCATCGACAAGATTTCCGTCTACAGCGCGCGCGTCAACATGGGCACCAAGCTGGGCGAGAAGATTGCCCGCGAGTGGGACGATCTCGAAATCGACGTGGTTATTCCTATCCCGGAAACCTCCTGCGATATCGCGCTGGAGATCGCCCGCATTCTGGATAAGCCATACCGTCAGGGCTTCGTGAAGAACCGCTACGTTGGCCGCACGTTTATCATGCCGGGGCAGCATCTGCGCCGTAAGTCCGTGCGCCGCAAGCTGAACGCCAACCGCGCGGAGTTCCGCGACAAGAACGTTCTGCTGGTGGATGACTCCATCGTTCGCGGCACCACCTCTGAGCAGATTATCGAGATGGCGCGCGAAGCGGGTGCGAAGAAAGTCTACCTGGCCTCTGCTGCGCCGGAGATTCGCTTCCCGAACGTGTACGGTATTGATATGCCAACCGCCAACGAGCTGATCGCTCACGGTCGTGAAGTGGATGAAATTCGCCAGATCATCGGTGCCGACGGCCTGATTTTCCAGGATCTGAACGATCTCATCGACGCGGTGCGTGCCGAGAATCCGGAAATTCAGCAGTTTGAATGCTCCGTGTTTAACGGTATTTACGTGACCAAAGACGTTGACCAGCAGTACCTCGACTATCTTGATTCACTGCGCAACGACGACGCCAAAGCCGTCCAGCTGCAGAACGATCTCGAAAGCTTAGAGATGCACAACGAAGGTTGATGCTCCGGCAGGTGAGGGCGAATGCCCTCACTTGCAACTCCCCGCAAAATCCTGCACAGTCTGCCCTGAAATCAGTAAGGGCAAAAATCATGAAACGACTCATTGTTGGGCTCAGCGGCGCCAGCGGCGCGATTTACGGCGTACGTTTGTTACAGGTTCTGCGTAGCGTGGCGGACGTCGAAACCCATCTGGTGATGAGCCAGGCGGCGCGGCAGACCCTCTCTCTGGAAACCGATCTCTCCCTGCGCGATGTTCAGGCGCTGGCGGATGTCGTTCACGATGCCCGTGATATCGCTGCCAGCATCTCCTCAGGCTCGTTTAAAACGGCCGGCATGGTTATCCTGCCCTGTTCAATTAAAACGCTCTCCGGCATTGTGAACAGCTATACGGACACCCTGGTGACGCGCGCGGCGGATGTGGTGCTGAAGGAGCGGCGTCCCCTGGTGCTGTGCGTGCGGGAAACGCCGCTGCACCTGGGCCATCTGCGCTTAATGACGCAGGCTGCGGAGCTGGGGGCTGTCATCATGCCGCCGGTACCCGCGTTCTATCATCGCCCGACCTCGCTGAATGACGTGATTAATCAGACCGTTAACCGCGTGCTGGATCAGTTTGACATCGACCTGCCCGAAGATCTCTTCAGCCGCTGGCAGGGAGCCTGAATCTGTGCACAAAACAGGTGCATGAAAAGACAAGTTGCCCTGTTTCAGGGCAATTATGCAACGGCGATCATATCCTCGACATTTAATTCGTTTTTTCCCTTTTTCTCTTTCCGGTTCGTTCGGCAGACCTGCTATCTTTCACCATTAAGGCAATATCGCAACGTTTTATTAACATATTTAACGTCGAAGTTTTGACCAGACGGCAATGTGGCATAAGACCTGCAAGATGAAGCCTGCAACACAACACACAACACAATACATAATAAAATCACGGTACTTGAGGGTAAATGTATGAAGAAGACGGTTCTGGCTCTGTCTTTGCTCGTGGGGTTAAGTGCGGCAGCAGGTAGCTACGCAGCGCTTCCACAGACGGTTCGTATCGGTACAGACGCAACCTACGCGCCATTCTCTTCCAAGGATGCGAAAGGTGATTTCGTAGGGTTTGATATCGATCTGGGTAATGAAATGTGCAAGCGCATTGCGGTGAAATGCACATGGGTGGGCAGCGACTTTGACGCGTTAATCCCGTCGCTGAAAGCCAAGAAAATTGACGCCATTATCTCTTCTCTCTCCATCACCGAAAAACGTCAGCAGGAGATTGCCTTCTCTGACAAGCTCTACGCCGCGGATTCTCGCCTGATTGCGCCGAAAGGCTCCCCGATTAAGCCCACCATCGACTCTCTGAAGGGCAAACACGTCGGCGTGCTTCAGGGCTCGACGCAGGAAGGCTATGCCAATGCTAACTGGCGTGAGAAGGGCGTAGACGTGGTGGCTTACCAGAACCAGGATCTGATTTACTCTGACCTGGCGGCAGGCCGTCTGGATGCTGCATTCCAGGATGAAGTCGCCGCGAGCGAAGGCTTCCTGAAGCAGCCTGCGGGCAAAGAATTCGCGTTTGCTGGCCCGTCTGTAAAAGACAAAAAGTACTTTGGTGACGGCACCGGTATTGGCCTGCGTAAGGATGATACCGAGCTGAAAGCCGCCTTCGACAAAGCCTTTGCAGAGCTGCGTAAAGACGGTACTTACGACAAACTGGCGAAGAAATACTTCGACTTCAACGTATACGGTGAATAACACCTGGCGGTAACGCACCGGAGAGGTGCGTTGCGGGAGCGGTTGACCCAATACAGTGCGTTAAATGCACTGTATTGGATCGCTTTGTGCATACTTACGCATTTATAATGCAAAAATTCCCGCCTGAAGGGCATTAGTCTTTGCCTGGCAGAGGGGATTAATGGCACATTAGCACCACCCCGTCGTCGTAAAAATCCCGTATGAAGACAGTTTGTTGAGGATAAATATGAAAAAACTCGTGTTGTCACTATCTCTGGTACTGGCCTTTTCCAGCGCCACCGCGGCATTCGCAGCCATTCCGCAGAAAATCCGAATTGGTACCGATCCAACCTATGCGCCGTTCGAATCGAAGAATTCAAAGGGTGAACTGGTCGGTTTTGACATCGATCTGGCCAACGAGCTGTGCAAACGCATCAAAGCACAGTGTACCTACGTTGAGAACCCGCTGGATGCGCTGATCCCGTCCCTGAAAGCGAAAAAAATCGACGTAATCATGTCCTCGCTCTCCATCACCGAAAAACGCCAGCAGGAGATTGCCTTCACCGACAAACTCTATGCGGCCGATTCACGTCTGGTGGTAGCTAAAGCTTCTGACATTCAGCCAACGCTGGAGTCGCTAAAAGGCAAACGCGTCGGCGTGCTGCAGGGCACCACGCAGGAAACCTACGGCAACGAACACTGGGCGCCGAAGGGGATTGAAATCGTCTCCTATCAGGGCCAGGAAAATATCTACGCTGACCTGACGGCAGGCCGAATTGATGCGGCATTCCAGGACGAAGTCGCGGCAAGCGAAGGCTTCCTGAAAACGCCGGTGGGTAAAGATTACAAGTTTGGCGGCCCGTCCATTAAGGACGTGAAGTTGTTTGGTGTGGGCACCGGTATGGGCCTGCGCAAAGAAGACAACGAGCTGCGTGAGGCGCTGAACAAAGCGTTCGCTGAAATGCGTGCTGACGGTACCTACGACAAGCTGGCGAAAAAGTACTTTGATTTTAATGTTTACGGCGGCTAATCGCCCCGTCAAATAACGTGCGGCCCCTCCCGCTGCGGGAGGGGAAAAGACACGGTTCCACCACTCACGATACGACAGGGCTCGCGGTATGCTGTACGGATTTTCTGGCGTTATTTTACAGGGCGCGCTTGTCACCCTTGAGCTGGCTATCAGCTCCGTGGTGCTGGCGGTGCTGATAGGTCTGGCAGGCGCAGGGGCGAAGCTTTCGGCTAACAAACCGCTGGCGCTGATTTTTGAAGGCTACACCACGCTTATTCGCGGCGTTCCCGATCTGGTGCTGATGCTGCTTATCTTTTACGGTCTGCAGATTGCGCTGAACAGCGTAACGGACGCGATGGGCATGGGACAAATTGATATCGATCCAATGGTGGCCGGTATTATTACCCTCGGTTTTATCTACGGCGCCTACTTCACCGAAACCTTCCGCGGCGCCTACATGGCCGTGCCGAAAGGCCACATTGAGGCGGCAACCGCATTTGGTTTTACCTCTTCACAAACGTTTCGTCGGATTATGTTCCCGGCCATGATGCGCTATGCGCTCCCGGGCATCGGCAACAACTGGCAGGTTATCCTTAAAGCCACGGCGCTGGTCTCGCTGCTCGGTCTGGAAGACGTCGTGAAAGCGACTCAGCTGGCGGGCAAGAGCACCTGGGAGCCGTTCTACTTTGCGGTGGTCTGCGGCGTGATCTATCTGGTCTTTACGACCGTCTCCAATGGTGTGCTGCTTCTTCTCGAGCGTCGCTACTCCGTGGGTGTGAAGAGGGCTGACCTGTGATTGAGATTATTCAGGAATACTGGAAATCGCTGCTGTGGACAGATGGCTACCGCTTTACCGGCGTGGCGATTACCCTCTGGCTGCTGATCTCCTCCGTGGTGATGGGCGGTATTCTGGCGGTGTTTCTCGCCATTGGCCGCGTGTCGAACAATAAATTCATCCAGTTCCCGATCTGGCTGTTCACCTACGTATTTCGCGGTACGCCGCTGTACGTGCAGCTGCTGGTGTTCTATTCGGGGATGTATACGCTTGAGATCGTAAAAGGCACTGAGATGCTGAATGCGTTCTTCCGCAGCGGTCTGAACTGTACGGTGCTGGCGTTGACGCTCAACACCTGCGCCTACACCACCGAGATTTTCGCGGGGGCGATTCGTTCGGTTCCATACGGTGAGATAGAAGCTGCGCGGGCCTACGGCTTCTCGTCGGTGAAACTCTACCGCTGCATCATTCTGCCGTCGGCCCTGCGTATTGCGTTACCGGCGTACAGTAATGAAGTGATTTTGATGCTGCACTCCACCGCGCTCGCTTTTACCGCGACGGTGCCGGATCTGCTCAAAATCGCGCGCGATATTAACTCCGCGACCTATCAGCCGTTTACCGCGTTTGGCATTGCGGCGGTGCTCTATTTAATTATCTCTTATGTTCTGATTAGCCTGTTCCGTAAGGCTGAAAAACGCTGGTTGCAGCATATAAAACCTTCTTCGACGCACTGAGAAAGATGATGGCTGAGAACAAATTAAACGTTATTGATTTGCACAAACGCTACGGCGAACATGAAGTGCTGAAAGGGGTGTCGCTGCAGGCAAATGCTGGCGACGTAATCAGTATCATCGGCTCATCCGGCTCGGGGAAAAGTACCTTCCTGCGCTGCATTAACTTCCTCGAAAAGCCGAGCGAAGGCTCGATTGTGGTGAGCGGGCAGAATATTAACCTGGTCCGTGACAAAGACGGACAGCTGAAGGTTGCGGATAAAAATCAGCTACGCCTGCTGCGTACCCGCCTGACGATGGTTTTTCAGCACTTCAACCTCTGGAGCCACATGACGGTGCTGGAGAACGTGATGGAAGCGCCGGTTCAGGTGCTGGGCCTGAGCAAGCATGAAGCTCGCGAGCGCGCGGTGAAATACCTGGCGAAAGTGGGCATCGACGAGCGCCAGCAGATGAAATACCCGGTGCATCTCTCCGGCGGTCAGCAGCAGCGTGTCTCCATCGCACGCGCGCTGGCGATGGAACCCGAGGTGCTGCTGTTCGACGAACCGACCTCCGCGCTGGACCCCGAACTCGTTGGCGAAGTGCTGCGCATCATGCAGAAGCTGGCCGAAGAGGGCAAAACGATGGTGGTGGTGACGCACGAGATGGGCTTCGCCCGTAACGTCTCGAACCACGTTATCTTCCTGCATCAGGGGAAAATTGAAGAGCAGGGGCACCCGGACGAAGTGCTGGCGAACCCGCAAAGCCCGCGTTTGCAACAGTTCCTGAAGGGGTCGTTGAAGTAGATTTTGTCTTTCCCCTCTCCCTGTGGGAGAGGGGCGAGGTGAGGGCATCAGGCCGCACCGCACTCCAACCTGTACACCCAGTCGTCATAGCGCACGCCGTCAATCTCATACGCCTTTTCCAGCACCTGCGTACGCACGAACCCGACTTTCTCCAGCACCCGCACCGACCCGCCGTTGTCCGCCAGGACATACGCGTTAATCGCTTTCACGCCGGTCTGGTTGAACGCATAATCACACACCGCGCGCAGCGCCTCGCTGGCGATACCTTTCCCTTGCGCGGCAGGTACAACCGTATAGCCGATATCCGCCTCTTCACGATTCTCTGCGCTGATTTGCAGGCCGATATCGCCCAGCGGCGTATCATCATTCCGGGAGCGAATGACAAACACATGAGCAGCAGCGAGTCGCGCGGCAAACACGCGTCGATTCTCTTTTTCCGGCGCGATGGCGGCCATGTAGCGCATGATACTGCGATCTTCTCGTAGCGAGCGGAAGAAGGCCCAGTCAGTGGGTTCGAAAGGGGTGAGGTAAAGCCGGGGTGTGGTGATGGTTGCCATTGTTACGCCATATCTTCGGAACACGGCCTGTCACTGTACCATATTCACCGCACCACATCCCCCAGCGCCTCTTCTAATTCATACCAGCGGAACGCAAACCCGGCCGCTTCCAGCCGTTTGGGCAGTGCCCGCTGCCCGCCTAATACCAGAACAGACGCTTCACCCATCATCAGGCGAATAACCGTCGCAGGCACGCGCAAAATTGCCGGACGGTGCAGGGCATGCCCCAGCGCGTGGGCAAACTGTTCATTACGCACCGGATACGGCGCAACCATATTGAACGGCCCGCGCAGATCGTTATCCAGCAGCCAGAGAATCCCGTTGACCATATCGTCGATATGGATCCAGGCCAGGTACTGACGACCATTACCGATGGGGCCACCGAGTCCGAGCCGGAAAGGGGGAAGCATCTTAGCCAGAATGCCGCCTTTCGGCGCGAGAACGACACCGGTCCGCAGCAGGCAGACGCGGGTCCGCTCGCTCTGCGCCGCGCAGGCGATACGCTCCCACTGGGCGCAGAGCTTATGGGTAAACTCGTTATGGGGCGGCTCTTCCTCGGTTACAACCACCTCGCCAAGATCGCCGTAGTAGCCCACTGCGGAACCCGAAATCAGCACCGAAGGCGGCGTGCGGCTATTGCGGATCAGCTCGACCAGCTTTTCGGTGATGTTCCACCGGCTGCTGCACAACAGCTGTTTTTGCTCTTCCGTCCAGCGCTTATCGGCGATGGGTTCACCCGCGAGGTTAATGACGGCGTCGAAGCCGTCCAGATTTTGCTGCTCGGCCAGATTTTTCCAGATATCAACACCTGCCCCCAGCACCTGGCGCGCTTTCTCCGGGCTGCGCGTGACCACGGTAATGTCGTGATGCAAGGCCTGCAGACGCGCAATGAGGTGACGACCAATCAGGCCTGTACCGCCGGTCAGCAAAATCTTCATACAACCTCCAGGTTTACGCCTGGCGCCGCCAGCTTAACGTCATGGAGACGGAATCGGCGTAGCGCAGGGCGTGAAGTTTATCGATCTCAACTTCAGCATAAGTGACCCAGTGATGTTCGCGTGCGATATCGAGCACATCCTGAGTTAATTTTTCCAGCAGAGAAAAGCGGTTATTCTCAACGTACTGGATGATGTTTTTGGTGATTGTGCGGTAGTTCAGCGCGTCGTTGATGTCTTCGCTGGCCCGCGCTTTGTCTGCGGGGTAGTGAATTACCACGTTAATGACAATATCCTGACGGTTGGCGATCTCTTCCTCTTTGATGCCGATGAAGGTACGCAGGCGTAAATTTTTTATGCGAATAATAGCGTCTGGCTGTGACATTGCAGGTCTTCTCCGTGTCAGTATTTCCTGCCCATAATACATGAGAGCTTCACAGGCACCCAGCCTCATACCGGGTTAAATTTGCTGGATTTTTTGCATCGCCCGCTCGGTCGCCGGGCGGGTCCGGATGCGCTCAAACCAGTTGTTCACCGCCGGGTAAGCGGCCAGGTCAATGCGGTGTTTTTCATGCGTATTCACCCACGGCCAGCAGGCGATATCGGCAATACTGTAATGATCGCCCCCGAGCCACGGCGTTTTCTTCAGCCGACGGTTCAGAACGTCATAGAGCCGTTGAGTCTCAACCTGATAGCGTTCTATCGCGTAAGGAATAGGCTGCGGGGCGTAAGCGGTAAAATGATGATTTTGTCCCAGCATGGGGCCCAGCCCGCTTGCCTGCCAGAAAAGCCATTGCAGGGTATGGTGACGCTCGCGCAGTTCGCCGCTCAGCAGCTTGCCGGTTTTCTCCGCCAGATAGAGCAAAATTTCACCGGATTCAAACAGGCTCAATGGTCTGCCCCCGTCCGCCGGCTGGTTATCAATAATGGCCGGGATTTTATTATTCGGCGAGATAGCCAGAAAGAGAGGGCTGAACTGTTCGCCTTTGCTGATATCCACGCGAATGATCCTGTAATCCAGCTCGGCTTCTTCAAGAAAGAGGGTGATCTTATGGCCGTTTGGGGTAGGGGCGTAATAAAGGTCGATCATTCTCAACTCCTGTCCATGCGAATAGTGGTGCCATGACAAATGAGTATAGGTGGTTGTTGTAAATCGTGAGTTTTCATCAAGTGACAGCGAGGCAAAGAGATTATATGTTGAGTAAAAACCGATCAGCCTATGAGGATGTTATGAACCAGCCCGTCATCACGTTGTGGTCCGATGCGAATTTCTTTTCTCCCTATGTTATGAGCGTATACGTTGCGCTGGCCGAAAAAGGGCTCACCTTTACGCTGAAGACCGTTGATCTCGACGGCGGTGAACATCTCAAACCACAGTGGCAGGGTTACGACCTGACCCGACGCGTGCCGGTGCTGGAGATTGACGGTTTTGCCCTGAGCGAATCGTCGGCGATCGATGAGTATCTGGAAGATCGGTTCGCCCCCCCGGAGTGGGAACGTATCTATCCTCACGATCTGCAAAAGCGCGCGCGGGCGCGGCAGATCCAGGCGTGGCTGCGTAGCGATCTGGTGCCGATTCGCGTCGAACGCTCGACGGACGTCGTGTTTGCCGGGGTGAAAAAGCCGGCGCTGAGCGCAGAAGGTGTAGAAAGCGCGAAGAAACTGATTGAAACCGCCACCTCGCTGCTTGCCCATGGCAACCCGAATCTTTTTGGCGAGTGGTGCATTGCCGACGCCGATCTGGCGTTGATGCTAAACCGCCTGATCCTCAACGGTGATGAGGTGCCGCAGCTGCTGGTGGATTATGCTACGTTTCAGTGGCAGCGTGCCTCCGTGCAGCGCTATGTGGCACTCTCGGCTAAGCGCGCGGGCTGATAAGCCCAGACGCTTAAGGTATGATGGGGGCAGTCTGTTTTACCGAGGTGTGACTGATGAAACTGATGTTTGCGTCGGATATCCATGGATCGCTGCCCGCAACCGAGCGTGTCCTTTCCCTGTTTGAGAAAAGCAGTGCACAGTGGCTGATTATTTTGGGCGACGTGCTGAATCACGGCCCGCGCAACGCGCTGCCGGAAGGCTATGACCCTGCGCGGGTCGCGGAAAAACTCAACCCGTATGCCTCGCGCATCATCGCCGTTCGCGGCAACTGTGACAGCGAAGTGGACCAGATGCTGCTGCATTTTCCCATTACCGCGCCGTGGCAGCAGGTGCTGCTCGAACAACACCGCCTGTTCCTGACCCACGGACATCTTTTCAGCCCGGATAATCTCCCGGCTCTCGCGGCTGGCGATGTCCTGGTTTACGGTCATACTCATATTCCGGTTGCGGAAAAACGCGGTGAGATTTATCACTTTAATCCGGGCTCGGTCAGCATCCCAAAAGGCGGATATCCTGCGAGCTACGGCATGCTGGAAGGAAATACCCTGAGCGTTATCGCACTTAATGATCAGCAAGTTATTGCGCAGGTAGCGATTAATCCGTAAGTTACACCTCAACTGCAAACGCGCCGAAAGAGCGCTTAGAAGAGAAGGTTTCCCGATGGTGGAGCAGAGTCATTTGGCAAGTACAGAGTGGGTTGACATTGTCAGCGAAGAGAATGAAGTGATCGCGCAGGCCAGCCGCGAACAAATGCGTGCGGAGCGTCTGCGTCACCGCGCAACGTACATCGTTGTGCATGACGGTATGGGCAAAATTCTGGTCCAGCGCCGCACGAACACCAAAGATTTTCTCCCGGGTATGCTGGATGCCACCGCAGGCGGTGTCGTCCAGGCGGATGAGGTCCTGCTGGATTCTGCGCGTCGTGAAGCGGAAGAAGAATTAGGCATCGCCGGCGTGCCGTTTGCCGAGCACGGTCAGTTCTATTTCGAAGACGAAAACTGTCGCGTCTGGGGCGGGCTGTTTAGCTGCGTTTCTCACGGCCCGTTTGCCCTGCAGGAAGAAGAGGTGAGTGAAGTCTGCTGGATGACGCCGGAAGAAATTACCGCGCGTTGCGACGAGTTTACGCCGGATTCATTAAAAGCGCTGGCGCTGTGGATGACCCGCAACGCCAAAAACGAATCGACCAAATCAGAGAAAGAGGAAGAGGCTGAGTAAGCTTCAGCAACTCTCTCTCAGACACAGACTGGACGCGATGGGCTTTTGATCGCGCCAGTCGCCGCCAATCAGTCGCTCCAGTAGTGCTTTCCCGGCTTCAACTCCAATCTTACGATGCGGCACCGCCATCGTCGTCAGCGGCGGCTGACAGACGCGGCTCACGTCGCTATCGCCAAACCCTACCACTGCCAGATCGTCCGGCACTTTGATTCGCCTGCGCTGGCACTCGTATAGCGCGCCGCAGGCCAGCTCGTCAGAGACGCATACCAGCGCATCCAGCTCCGGCCACGCCAGCAGGAACTCGGGCAGCTGCGCCGCGCCGGTCGAGAAGCTCGGCGGCATCGCCGCGTTAATGACCCGGTTCGGCGACATATGGTGGCGAAGCATGGCCTTGTACCAGCCCTGCAGATGCTGCTGGAAAATCCACTGCTCCTGGTTGGCGCACAGGAGGCCAATATTTTGGTAGCCGCGCTTAATCACCATTTCCGTGAGCTCATACATGGCCGCTACGTTATCAATCCCGATATTCATATCAATCGGGTCGGCGCGCATGGCGCCCATCTCCATCACCGGAATAGAGGCGTTTTTCAGCCAGTGGCGAACGGTATCGGTATGTTCAACGCTGAGCAGGATAGCGGCGGCAATGTTCGACGCCAGCAGCGTCTCCAGCAGTTTCTCCTCCTGCTCCAGGCGATGCTGGGATTCTGCCAGCATGATCTGATACCCGGCAGGCTGCAGCACCTGCTGTAGCCCGGCGAACATCTCCGAGCAGCCGGCTTCGGAGAGGTTGGGCACCACCATGGCTATTGTCCACGACGACGCCGAGGCAAGCGCGCTGGCGGCAAGATTAGGCATATAACCCAGCTCCTGCACGGCAGCTTCAATTTTTTCTCGTAGTTTATCGGAAACCTGTTCGGGCGTGCGGAGTGCACGGGACACGGTCATCGTGCCCACACCGGCAAGCTGTGCGACATCGGCGAGTGTCACTTTACCAGTACTGCGCCGTTTTCGGGTTAGAGACATACACCTTCCTGCTGACCAGACGCGTTCTTCATTTCCTTCGCTTCACGTGACAGGCAGTATACGCCTTAAATCCCTTTTTTTGCTGTGATTTAGCGCCGTGAATGTAATTTGATAGCGCTATCACATTTCTGCATGTTAACGATTGGTAGCGCTATCTTTGTGATCCCGATCGCAGTCATCCAGCGATGTGTTGAATAAAGTTTGCTCATCTTTAGCGTGTCGCGGGAGTAAAAAGTGCTCAAAAAATGGATATATGATACAACCATCACGCTGCAGGATAGCGTGGAAAACTGGCCGCAGGCGCTGGAGCTGTGCGCGAAGCCGCTGCTGGATTTGCAGGTGATTGAGCCTGAATACGTCACGGCCATCATTCAGCAGCACCACACGTTAGGACCTTATTATGTGCTGGCACCAGGGCTGGCGATGCCGCATGCGCGGCCGGAGGAAGGCGCCAAAGGACTGGGGTTGTCGTTATTAAAACTAAAACAGGGCGTCTCGTTTGGTGCCGGTGAGTTTGACCCTGTCGATGTGATTATCATGCTCGCGGCACCGGACAAACATAGCCATATTGAAATGATATCCGGACTCGCGGAATTATTTTCCAGCGACGAGGATATGGAGAAACTGCATCAGGCGAATACGCGGGAGGAAATTAAAACAATTATTAACCGCTTCTGATTTAATTCTGTAATCCGGTTTTTCACAACATTATGCGTCAGCGTGATGGGGCGTACTCTACTCAAAATAAGGGGACAACAATGAAAATCATGGCTATTTGCGGTTCTGGCCTGGGCAGCAGTTTTATGGTCGAAATGAATATAAAAAAGGTGCTCAAAAAGCTGGAGATTGAGGCTGAGGTTGAACATTCCGATCTCTCCTCGGCCACGCCGGGCGCGGCCGATCTGTTCGTGATGGCAAAAGACATTGCGGCCAGCGCCAGCGTGCCGGAAAGCCAGCTGGTGGTGATCAACAACATCATCGACATCAACGAACTTGAAGCGCAGCTGCGCGCCTGGTTCGAAAGACAATAACCCTGATAAGGCGAGGTGGATATGTTTATCCTTGAAACGCTGAATTTCGTTGTTGATATTTTAAAAGTCCCTTCGGTGCTGGTCGGTTTAATTGCGCTTATTGGTCTGGTTGCGCAGAAAAAAGCGTTTTCGGACGTGGTGAAAGGAACCATTAAAACTATTCTGGGCTTTATTGTACTGGGCGGCGGTGCCACCGTGCTGGTCGGGTCATTAAATCCTTTAGGCGGTATGTTCGAACACGCCTTTACGATTCAGGGCATTATTCCAAACAATGAAGCGATTGTCTCCATTGCGCTGGAAAAATACGGTGCAGCGACCGCGCTGATTATGGCCTTCGGCATGGTGGCAAATATTATCGTCGCGCGCTTTACTCGCCTGAAGTACATCTTCCTGACCGGGCACCACACGTTTTACATGGCGTGCATGATTGGCGTGATCCTGACGGTAGCAGGCTTTGAGGGCGTGGGTCTGGTCTTTACCGGCTCGCTGATCCTCGGCCTGATCATGGCTTTCTTCCCGGCGATTGCGCAGCGCTACATGAAGCGCATTACCGGCAACGATGAGATTGCCTTCGGCCACTTTGGCACGCTGGGCTACGTGCTGTCGGGCTGGATTGGCAGCAAGGCCGGCAAAGGCTCCCGCTCAACCGAAGAGATGAACCTGCCGAAGAATCTGAGCTTCCTGCGCGACAGCTCGATCTCCATTTCCCTGACCATGATGATTATCTACCTGATCATGGCGGTGAGCGCCGGGCGCGAGTACGTCGAGGCTACCTTCAGCGCCGGCCAGAACTACCTCGTCTACGCCATCATCATGGCAATCACCTTTGCGGCGGGGGTGTTCATTATCCTGCAGGGCGTACGCCTGATTCTGGCAGAAATCGTCCCGGCCTTTACCGGCTTCTCGGAGAAACTGGTGCCGAACGCGCGTCCTGCGCTGGACTGCCCGGTGGTGTACCCCTATGCGCCAAACGCGGTGCTGATTGGCTTCCTGTTCAGCTTCCTCGGCGGGATTGTGGGGTTGTTCATCTGCGGTCAGTTTAGCTGGGTGCTGATCCTCCCGGGCGTCGTGCCGCACTTCTTCACCGGCGCAACGGCGGGCGTGTTCGGTAACGCCACCGGTGGACGTCGCGGGGCGATGATCGGTGCGTTTGCCAACGGCCTGCTGATTACCTTCCTGCCGGTCCTGTTGCTGCCGGTACTGGGCGCCATTGGTTTTGCCAACACCACCTTCTCGGACGCCGACTTCGGCGCGGTCGGGATTGTGCTCGGCAACCTGGCGCGCTTCCTGTCGCCGCTGGCCATCACCGGGCTGGTCGTGGCGCTGTTTGCGCTGCTGGTGGCGTACAACATCTTCGCGAAAAACAAACCTGCAGGCGGTAACGCGCAGGAAAACACCGGAGCCAAATCATGAATGAGAAAGAGATAACCGAACTCGCGCGTCAGATCCGTCTTGAGACGCTGAAGTCGCTGACGCAGCTGGGCTTTGGACACTATGGCGGCAGCATGTCGGTGGTTGAAACGCTGGCCGTGCTCTACGGCGCGGTGATGAAAATCGACCCGGCGGATCCGGACTGGCCGGAGCGAGACTATTTTGTCCTGTCGAAAGGCCATGCGGGCCCGGCGCTCTACAGCACGCTGGCAATCAAGGGCTACTTCCCGGTGGAAGAGCTAAGCACGCTAAACCAGAACGGCACGCGCCTGCCGAGCCATCCGGACCGCCTGAAAACGCGCGGCGTAGATGCTACCACCGGTTCGCTGGGACAGGGGATTTCCATCGCCGGCGGTATGGCGCTGTCGCACAGGCTGGCCGGGCGACCGAATCGGGTCTTCTGCATCGTCGGCGACGGCGAGCTGAACGAGGGGCAGTGCTGGGAAGCATTCCAGTTTATTGCTCACCATCGCCTGAACAACCTGACGGTATTTGTCGACTGGAACAAACAGCAGCTCGACGGCGAGCTGGACGAGATCATCAGCGCGTTCGACCTGGAGGGGAAATTCCGCGCCTTTGGCTTTGACGTGGCGACGGTGAAGGGGGACGACATTCCGGGTCTGCTGGCAGTGACGTCGCGGATCCTGGCAGCCGATGCGCGTCCGTTAGTCGTCATCCTCGACAGCATCAAAGGCCAGGGGGTGCCGTATCTGGAGCAGCTCAGCAACTCGCACCACCTGCGATTGACCGCGGAGAGCAAAGCGGCCCTCAACGAAACGATTCGCCAACTGGAGGCTTCACATGATTAAGGTTGCACCGGCAGGACAGAAAGACGCCGTTGAGATGCGTAAGGTCTACGCTGGCTTCGTGGCAAAACAGATTGAGGCCGGAAGCGACATCATTGCGCTCGAAGCAGACCTGATGAGCTCGATGGCGATGGACGGCGTAGCGCGCGATTATCCGCAGCACGTGATTAACTGCGGCATTATGGAGGCCAACGTCATCGGCACGGCGGCGGGGCTGTCGCTTACCGGACGCAAGCCGTTCGTTCACACCTTCACCGCCTTTGCCAGCCGCCGCTGTTTTGACCAGCTGTTTATGTCTCTGGACTATCAGCGAAACAACGTGAAGGTGATTGCTTCAGACGCGGGCGTGACGGCCTGCCACAACGGCGGAACGCATATGTCGTTTGAGGATATGGGCATCGTGCGCGGTCTGGCGCATTCGGTGGTGCTGGAGATGACCGACGCGGTTATGTTCGAGGACGTGCTGCGCCAGCTTATCGATCTCGACGGCTTTTACTGGGTACGGACCATCCGTAAGCAGGCACCGAGCGTGTATGCGCCTGGCTCAACCTTCACAATCGGCAAAGGCAACGTGCTGCGCGAAGGAACCGATATTACCCTGATTGCCAACGGCATCATGGTGTCGGAAGCGCTGGAAGCCGCGCGCCAGCTTGAGCAGGAGGGCGTCAGCGCGGCGGTCATCGACATGTTTACCCTGAAGCCTATCGACCGGATGCTGGTGAAAAACTACGCCGAGAAGACCGGGCGCATCGTCACCTGTGAAAACCACAGCATTCACAACGGCCTCGGGTCGGCGGTGGCGGAAGTGCTGGTGGAAACCTGCCCGGTGCCGATGCGGCGGGTGGGCGTTAAGGAGCGTTATGGCCAGGTGGGGACGCAGGATTTTCTGCAGAAAGAGTATGGCCTGACGGCACATGACATTGTATCGGCGGCGCGCGAGCTGCTGTAAATAAAAAAGGCGACCGGTTAAGTGATCGCCTTTCTTGCCCGGTAAGCGCTAGCGCCACCGGGCTTTTTAACATTACTGCTGCTGCGAAGACTGGATCGCCGTCAGCGCGATGGTGTAAACGATATCGTCTACCAGTGCGCCACGAGACAGGTCGTTCACAGGTTTACGCATGCCCTGCAGCATTGGCCCGATGGAGATCAGGTCGGCAGAACGCTGTACCGCTTTGTAAGTGGTGTTACCGGTGTTCAGATCCGGGAAGATGAACACGGTAGCGCGGCCTGCAACCGGCGAGTTCGGCGCTTTAGATTTTGCAACGTCAGCCATAACCGCGGCGTCGTACTGCAGCGGGCCGTCGATCATCAGATCAGGACGTTTTTCCTGCGCAATACGGGTCGCTTCACGCACTTTCTCTACATCGCTACCTGCACCTGAGGTGCCGGTGGAGTAGGAGAGCATCGCCACGCGCGGCTCGATACCGAAAGCGGTCGCGGAGTCCGCGGACTGGATAGCGATCTCGGCCAGCTGCTCTGCAGTTGGATCCGGGTTGATCGCGCAGTCGCCGTAAACGTAAACCTGTTCAGGCAGCAGCATGAAGAACACGGAAGAAACCAGAGAGCTGCCTGGCGCGGTTTTGATCAGCTGCAGCGGTGGACGGATGGTGTTCGCCGTGGTGTGAACCGCACCGGAAACCAGACCGTCGACTTCGTCCTGCTCCAGCATCAGCGTGCCCAGCACTACGTTGTCTTCCAGCTGCTCGCGCGCAACGGCTTCGGTCATGCCCTTGCTCTTACGCAGCTCAACCAGACGGGCCACGTAGCTTTCGCGAACCACTTCTGGGTCAACGATTTCAATGCCAGCGCCCAGCTCAACGCCCTGAGAGGCTGCTACGCGGTTGATCTCATCCGGGTTACCCAGCAGCACACAGGTCGCGATGCCGCGCTCTGCACAGATAGCCGCTGCTTTAACGGTACGTGGTTCATCGCCTTCTGGCAGAACAACGCGTTTGCCCGCTTTGCGCGCCAGCTCGGTCAGCTGGTAACGGAATGCTGGAGGAGACAGACGACGGCTGCGCTCGGAGGTCGCGGTCAGGGATTCGATCCAGTCTGCGTTGATGTAGCCAGCAACGTATTCCTGAACTTTCTCGATACGCTCGTGGTCATCAACCGGCACTTCCAGGTTGAAGCTCTGCAGGCTCAGGGAGGTCTGCCAGGTGTTGGTGTTCACCATGAAGACCGGCAGACCGGTGGCGAACGCGCGTTCGCACAGCTTGCTCACGCGCGGGTCCATCTCGTAGGCACCGGTCAGCAGGATCGCACCGATTTCCACACCGTTCATCGCGGCCAGGCACGCTGCAACCAGCACGTCTGGACGGTCTGCGGAGGTCACCAGCAGGGAACCTGCGCGGAAGTGTTCCAGCATGTGCGGAATGCTGCGCGCACAGAAGGTTACTGACTTCACGCGGCGAGTGTTGATGTCACCTTCGTTAACGATGGTGGCGTTAAGGTGGCGCGCCATATCGATTGCACGGGTGGCAATCAGATCGAAGCTCCATGGCACCGCGCCCAGAACTGGAAGCGGGCTGGATTCCTGCAGCTTAGCCGGGTCAACTTTGATGACTTTCGCTTTGGAAGAGTCGTCGAAGATCTCGGACAGGTCAGGGCGAGTACGGCCCTGCTCATCCACTGGCGCGTTCAGCTTGTTGACGATCACGCCGGTGATGTTGGTGTTTTTCGCGCCGCCGAAGCTGCTGCGCGTCAGTTCGATACGCTCGTTCAGCTGCTCTGGGGTGTCGGTGCCCTGAGACATCACGAAAACGATCTCTGCGTTCAGGGTTTTCGCGATTTCAAAGTTCAGAGACTGAGCAAACTGATGTTTGCGGGTTGGAACCAGACCTTCTACCAGCACCACTTCCGCGTCTTGCGCGTTAGCATGGTAGTTGGCGATGATCTCTTCCATCAGCACGTCTTTCTGGTTGCTGGAGAGGAGAGATTCAACGTGGCTCATCTTCAGCGGTTCGGCCGCTGGCAGATTGGAGTTCTTGCGCACGATGGTGGTGGTCTGGTCTGGCGCATCGCCACCGGCACGTGGCTGGGCAATTGGCTTAAAGACGCTCAGACGAACGCCTTTGCGTTCCATAGCACGGATAACGCCAAGGCTGACGCTGGTCAGGCCGACGCTGGTTCCGGTAGGGATCAGCATAATAGTACGGGACACGGTTTATCCTCTTTCGTTACCGCCGCAATTGGGCGGGTTACAAAACAGCACCGCCAGCATTGCTGGCGGTGTGGAATCAGGCAGTCAGGCGGTGCGCGTCTTGCGCAATGACCAGTTCTTCGTTAGTTGGGATAACGAGAGCAGGGCGGGTGCCTACTTTGTTGATGAAGCCAGACTTGCCGAAGCGGGCAGCCAGGTTACGCTCGTGATCAACGTCGAAGCCCAGAACGCCCAGTTTGCCCAGGGACAGTTCACGAACCATTGCCGCGTTCTCACCGATACCACCGGTGAAGATAACCGCGTCCAGACGTCCTTCCATCAGCGCAGTGTAAGAGCCGATGTACTTCGCCAGACGGTGGCAATAAACGTCCATTGCACGTTTAGCGTCTTCTTTCTCTGCGTAGTTGTCTTCAACGTAACGGCAGTCGCTGGTGACTTCGGTCAGACCCAGCAGGCCAGACTCTTTCGTCAGCATTTTGTTGATCTGGTCAACGCTCATGCCCAGGGTGTCGTGCAGGTGGAAGATGATCGCCGGGTCGATGTCACCGGAACGGGTACCCATCACCAGACCTTCCAGCGGGGTCAGACCCATGGAGGTATCAACACATTTACCGTTGCGGATAGCCGAAACAGAACCACCGTTGCCCAGGTGGCAGGTGATGATGTTCAGTTCTTCAACCGGCTTGTTCAGCACTTTTGCCGCTTCCTGAGTCACATAGAAGTGGCTGGTGCCGTGCGCGCCGTAACGACGTACGCCATGTTCTTTGTACAGGCTGTATGGCAGGGCATAGAGGTAAGACTCTTCCGGCATGGTCTGATGGAACGCGGTATCGAATACGGCCACGTTTTTGTCTTTCAGATTCGGGAAGGATTTCAGTGCTTCAGCGATACCGATCAGGTGAGCCGGGTTGTGCAGCGGTGCGAAGGACGCAGAGTCCTTGATGCCCTGGATCACAGATTCGTCGATAACGACGGAGCTGGTGTATTTTTCGCCGCCGTGGACGATACGGTGACCAATCGCAGTCAGCTGAGCAGACAGTTCTGGTTTTTGTGCCAGAATAGTGTTAACGATAAAGTTCAGCGCTTCACTGTGAGCGGCGCCTGCACCTAAAGCCGCTTCTTGTTTGCTGCCGTCCATCTTCCACTTGATGCGTGCTTCAGGCAGATGGAAACATTCGGCCAAACCAGAGAGGTATTCGTCACCGTTGAGCGCATCGATGATGGCGAATTTCAGTGAGGAGCTACCGCAGTTCAGAACCAGTACTAACTTACTCGACATGGAAGTACCTATTATTGATACGTGGCTAAAAAAACGTCAGTGAGTCTAACAGCGTAACGCATGATGACTCGGACATTTATGATTAACATCATGCCAAACGAACATTGTGGCATGATGGAAGAAATAACTATGATTTTATGCCATTTTGCACAATTTTCAGCCAATGGCATAATATGCAATAATTTGACGAGCTAATGATTCTCGTCTATGGCCCTATCAGGCTGGCACAGGATACCCGATACGGGGTAGAGATGACAAAATATTTTGAACGTTGTCATAGCTTGTTGTGGTTTTGCACGAAAATTTTAATTTTTATATGTGAAGTTGAGGTACAGCCATGTCGACACCAGAGAACCCGTCCGTAAATTTCTTCAGTCTGTTTCGTCGGGGACAGCATTATGCAAAGACGTGGCCAATGGAAAAGCGCCTTGCGCCGATGTTTATTGAGAATCGCACCATCCGTGCCACGCGCTATGCGATTCGCTTTATGCCGCCTGTCGCTGTCTTTACGCTGTGCTGGCAGATTGCGCTGGGTGGGCAGCTTGGACCTGCCGTCGCCACGGCGCTCTTCGCATTAAGCCTGCCGATGCAGGGCCTGTGGTGGTTAGGTAAACGGTCCATCACCCCACTTCCACCTTCTATTTTACACTGGTTTTATGAAGTGCGCGGTAAGCTGGAAGAGGCCGGGCAGGCGCTCGCTCCGATTGAAGGCAAGCCGGATTACCAGGCGCTGGCGGACACGTTAAAGCGTGCTTTTAAGCAACTGGATAAAACATTCCTCGATGATTTGTGATTGATCATCGAAACGACGACGAAAAGAAGGCACAGTAACAATCAGTTACCGTGTCTTTTTTTTAAGTGCAATGCGCTACAGGAGTCGAAAGATGGAAATGACCCATGCTCAACGTCTGATTTTGTCTAACCAGTACAAGATGATGACTATGCTTGATCCCGATAACGCTGCGCGCTACAGCCGCCTGCAAACCATCGTCGAACGCGGCTTTGGTTTGCAAATGCGTGAACTGGACCGCGAGTTTGGCGAGCTGAAAGAAGAAACCTGCCGCATCGTGATCGACATTATGGAGATGTATCACGCTCTGCACGTGTCATGGACGAATCTCAAAGATCGGCAGTCGATTGACGAGCGCCGCGTGACCTTTTTAGGCTTTGATGCCGCAACGGAAGCGCGTTATCTGAGCTATGTTCGTTTTATGGTGAATACGGAAGGGCGTTATACCCACTTTGACGCGGGCACCCACGGCTTCAACGCGCAGACCCCGATGTGGGATAAGTATCAGCGCATGCTGAGCGCGTGGCATGCCTGTCCGCGTCAGTACCATTTAAGCAGCAACGAAATTCAACAAATCATTAATGCCTGACGGAGGTGCGTGTGCAGTGTAGAGGTTTTCTGTTTGATCTGGACGGTACGCTGGTGGACTCGCTGCCGGTTGTTGAGCGTTCATGGTGCCATTGGGCTGACAGACATGGCATCGACCATCAGGACGTGTTGAATTTTATCCATGGCAAACAGGCCATTACCTCGCTACGGCACTTCCTGGCCGGACGCACTGAGGACGAAATTCAGGCGGAGTTCAAATACCTGGAGCATATTGAAGCCACCGATACTGACGGCATCACCGCATTACCAGGCGCGCGCGAACTGCTTGAGCATTTGAACGAGGCGCAGATCCCGTGGGCTATCGTCACCTCCGGTTCCGTACCGGTTGCCCACGCCCGACACAAGGCGGCAGGGTTGCCGACGCCTGACGTGTTTATTACGGCGGAGCGCGTGAAGCGGGGTAAACCGGAACCTGATGCATTTTTACTGGGCGCTGAACTGCTGGGCCTCGACCCGGCAGAGTGCGTGGTGGTGGAAGATGCGGCGGCAGGCGTACTGGCCGGGCTGAACGCAGGGAGCCACGTCATCGCCGTTAACGTTCCGGCGGGATCTCCCCGCCTGGAGGAGGCAGATTTGGTGCTCGATTCACTGACGGCACTGGCTGTTTCGAAAGCCTCTGATGGTGTTGTAACCGTCTCGCTAAAAATGTAAACCCATGATATAGCCCCACGCTGATGGGGCTTTTTTATGGCAAAATTTCTCATCTCCCACTGACAAGGACATGTTGTGAACGGTGAACTGATTTGGGTCCTGAGCCTGCTTTTAATCGCCATCCTTCTTTTTGCAACGGGCAAGGTACGCATGGACGCCGTCGCCCTGTTTGTCATCGTCGCGTTTGTGCTGAGCGGTACGCTCACGCTGCCGGAAGCCTTCTCCGGGTTTAGCGATCCCAACGTTATCCTGATTGCAGCCCTGTTTATTATTGGTGATGGGCTGGTGCGCACCGGCGTGGCGACTATTGTGGGGTCGTGGCTAGTGAAAGTGGCGGGCAGCAGCGAAACCAAAATGTTGATCTACCTGATGGTGACCGTCGCCGGGCTGGGAGCGTTTATGAGCTCCACGGGCGTGGTCGCCATCTTTATCCCGGTGGTGCTGAGCGTTTCCATGCGGATGCAGAGCTCGCCGTCGCGCCTGATGATGCCCCTGAGTTTCGCCGGTTTGATCAGCGGAATGATGACGTTGGTGGCAACCCCGCCGAACCTGGTCGTCAACAGCGAGCTGATCCGGGAAGGATTTGAGGGCTTCAGTTTTTTCAGCGTCACCCCGCTTGGGCTGGTTATTCTTGTAATGGGCGTGGTCTACATGCTGCTGACCCGTTTTGCCCTTAAAGGTGAAAGACAGGACAAAAATAAAGAAGGATGGAAGCGACGCACCTTCCGCGATTTGATTAAAGAGTACCGCCTTACCGGGCGCGCGCGCCGTCTGGCTATTCGCCCCGGCTCGCCGATGGTGGGACAGCGGCTGGATGACCTGAAGCTGCGTGAGCGGTATGGCGCGAACGTGATCGGCGTAGAGCGCTGGCGTCGTTTTCGTCGGGTGATCGTCAACGTCAACGGGGTGTCGGAATTCCGCGCGCGGGACGTCCTGCTGATTGATATGTCCACCGCCGATGTGGACCTGCGCGAGTTCTGCAGCGAACAGCTGCTGGAGCCGATGGTGCTGCGCGGGGAGTATTTCTCCGATCAGGCGCTGGATGTCGGCATGGCCGAAGTATCGCTCATCCCTGAATCGGAGCTGTTGGGCAAAACCGTGCGGGAAATGGGGTTCCGAACCCGCTATGGCCTGAACGTCGTGGGGCTGAAGCGCGATGGCGTAGCAATAGAAGGGGCGGTAGTGGATGAGCCGATCCTGCTGGGCGATATCTTCCTGGTTGTCGGTAACTGGAAGCTGATTAGCCAGCTAGGGCAAAAAGGACGCGATTTTGTGGTGCTCAACATGCCTGTTGAGGAGAGCGACGCGTCGCCTGCGCACAGCCAGGCGCCTCACGCTATTTTTTGTCTGGTGCTGATGGTCGCGCTGATGCTGACCGATGAAATTCCCAATCCGGTCGCGGCAATCATCGCCTGCCTGTTGATGGGTAAATTCCGCTGTATTGACGCCGAAAGCGCCTATAAAGCCGTTCACTGGCCGAGCATTATTCTCATCGTCGGGATGATGCCTTTCGCCCTGGCGTTGCAAAAAACCGGTGGCGTGGATCTGATCGTTAAAGGCTTAATGGACGTCGGCGGCGGGTATGGGCCGTACATGATGATGGTCTGCCTGTTTATCATGTGCGCCACCATCGGTCTGTTTATCTCGAATACCGCGACGGCGGTTCTGATGGCGCCTATCGCGCTGGCGATGGCAAAGTCCATGGGCGTTTCGCCGTACCCGTTTGCGATGATGGTGGCGATGGCCGCTTCCGCGGCATTTATGACGCCGGTCTCTTCTCCGGTAAACACGCTGGTGCTGGGGCCGGGGAACTATCGATTCAGCGATTTCGTAAAGCTGGGCGTGCCGTTCACCGTGCTGGTGATGGTGGTGTGCGTGGTATTGATACCGGTCCTGTTCCCGTTTTAAGCGTGAGTGCAGAAACGTAGGCCGGGTAAGGCGAAGCCGCCACCCGGCGAAAAATTACAACGGCGAATCCTGACTGATCTCATCCAACGATAAATGGAAGCTCGGTACGAACACCTGCATAAAATAATCCATCTCTTCGCTGCGGCGGGATTCCAGAGTTTTTTCCAGGCGCGTTTTTGCCAGTAAAAATTCGTTATTCCCTGCGGACAACTCTTCGAGACACTTCAGATAGGCGCAGAGCGCGTCGGCCTGTTTGACCAGCGACTTTTCATCTTCCGTGTACTGATGCTCATCGATGAGCGGCTCAAAGATGTCGCGCAACTCATCCGGCACCATGTCGATCAGCTTCTGCTGGGCAATCTTCTCGATGGCCTTATATTCCTGCGCAATTTGCGAGTTGAAATATTTCACCGGAGTAGGCAGGTCGCCGGTCAGCACTTCTGACGCATCGTGGTACATCGCCAGCAGGGCGATGCGCTCTGCATTGACCTGACCGTTGAATTTGCGGTTTTTAATGGCGGCCAGCGCGTGAGCGACCATGGCAACCTGCAGGCTGTGCTCTGACACGTTCTCTGTGCGCACGTTGCGCATCAGCGGCCAGCGGTTGATGAGTTTCAGGCGGGAGAGGTGGGCAAAGAAATGACTCTGACTCATAGGATACCTTTTGTCTTCACTGCGACAGGCGTTCATTGTGCGGGGAGGGGAGGGAAGATGCAAATCAGGCTACCGAAGTAGCCTGATTTTAAGATTACTGATGGTAACCAGAGAGGAAGCGACCAAAGCGGCTGATGGCCATTTCGAGGTCATCTTCGCGCGGCAGCGTCACGATGCGCACATGATCCGGCCACGGCCAGTTAAACGCCGTGCCCTGGACCAGCAGCACTTTTTCCTGCAGCAGGAAATCAAGCACCATTTTCTGATCATCGTGAATATTGAAGCGCTTCGCGTCAATTTTCGGGAACATATAGAGCGCCCCATTCGGCTTCACGCAGGAAACCCCCGGAATATCGTTGATCAGCTCCCACGCGCGGTTACGCTGTTCGTACAGGCGTCCACCGGGCACGATGAACTCGCTAATGCTCTGATAACCACCCAGCGCCGTCTGGATTGCGTGCTGCGCCGGAACGTTGGCACATAAACGCATGGAGGCCAGCATCTCCAGCCCTTCAATATAGCCTTTGGCGTGCTTTTTCGGACCGTTTAATACCATCCAGCCTTGACGGAAACCGGCCACGCGGTAGGTTTTAGACAGGCCGTTAAAGGTGACGGTCAGCAGATCCGGGGCCAGCGCTGCGATTGAGTGGTGCTGTGCCGCGTCGTACAGGATCTTGTCGTAAATTTCGTCGGCAAAGATGATCAGGTTGTGCTGGCGGGCGAGCTCGACGATCTCCATCAGCAGCTCTTTTGAGTATACCGCACCCGTTGGATTGTTCGGGTTAATGATCACGATGCCGCGCGTGCGGGGCGTGATTTTTGCGCGAATATCATCGAGGTCCGGGAACCAGTCGGAGGACTCGTCGCAAAGATAGTGCACGGCCTTACCGCTGGACAAGGATACTGCAGCCGTCCACAGCGGATAGTCCGGTGCGGGAACCAGCATTTCGTCCCCGCTGTTCAGCAGCGCCTGCATCGCCTGCACGATCAGTTCGGAGACGCCGTTGCCAATATAAATATCTTCAACGGTAACATCACGCATGCCGCGTGCCTGGTAGTGCTGCATGATGGCTTTACGTGCGGAGTAAAGTCCTTTTGAATCGCAATAGCCTTGTGCAGTAGGAAGGTTGCGGATCACATCAACCAGAATTTCATCCGGCGCTTCAAAACCAAATGGCGCAGGGTTACCAATGTTGAGTTTCAGAACCTTGTTGCCTTCCTCTTCAAGGCGTTTTGCCTCTTTCAGAACCGGGCCGCGGATGTCATAACAGACGTTATCTAGCTTGCTGGATTTTTCGATAGGGGACATGAACCTTTAACCTTTTCGCTATTATTGCCGCTCCCTGCCGTGGAAGTCAGCACGGAATAATGTACTCCCCCCTCGCTTCGTTTTGAAGGGTGTGCAGTAGAAGATTTTGTGCCGGCAGCAAAAAATTGATAAATCTTTTTCGCTGCACATTCGCTTTTATACTGGCTTAAAGTTGCACTTACGGTACCAGGATGGGTCGAATGTGCTATTAATTTTTCAAAATCCTGTATATTGTGCTGAATAAAATAAGTGGTGAGCCGGACGACGGTAGCAATCACCCTGAGTGACTTTTCGTAAATCCTGAATGCTTGAGGAATGTTCCTGTAAAAGCATAATGTGGCTAAAAGTTACTCATGTGAAATTAATGTTAAGTGCCATTAATGAATGGTCTTAATCTAAATTAAAATTTATTTATTATTAACCTATAAAATGCAACTTTAGTTAATTTTAATAAAATTAGTTTAGAAGCTTAACATTCTTCTTTAATCCTCAATATTGCAATAAGACTTATAAATAAAGTGGATTTGGGTTAAGATGTCTTACAGGAAAGCAGGGGGCAGATACACGGTTTTTGTATATCTGTAACTGATTTTCCGAATTAATTGATTGTTATTGTTGGAGTTATCTCTGGCTGGAATGTGTCGAACATCTCCTGCTACGTTGACAGCGCTGCGATAAAGATGGCAGAAAAGGTGTTATACCTTTAATGTAATTTACATAAACCTGCGAACATCTAAATATCCTGAACGTTTAAGAGAATAAAAATAACGTCATGAAACGTGCTTTCTGACTGTTGATATAAAGCAGCACAATAACTATCTGTCAGGCAGTCTGCCGGGCCGGGATGCGAGGGAAAACCTTCAGAGGGAATTGCTTAACTGTTACACACAGCTTCAACCCGGGCAGCTCCGCACGAGCAACCTGAAAGTGAATAGATATGATAAATGCAAATCGTCCGATAATGAATCTCGACCTCGATCTGCTGAGAACGTTTGTTGCGGTCGCCGATCTCAACACTTTTGCAGCAGCTGCTGCCGCCGTTTGCCGAACTCAGTCCGCCGTCAGCCAGCAAATGCAGCGGCTGGAGCAACTGGTTGGTAAAGAGCTTTTTGCGCGTCATGGGCGTAATAAGCTCTTAACGGAACACGGTATTCAGCTTCTGGGTTATGCCAGGAAAATTCTTCGCTTTAATGATGAAGCATGTATGTCATTAATGTTTAGCAACCTACAAGGGGTGCTAACGTTAGGCGCATCTGATGAGTCAGCGGATACAATATTGCCGTTTCTTCTCAATCGTATCAGTTCGGTTTATCCGAAGCTTGCACTGGACGTTAGCGTAAAGCGTAATGCTTTTATGGTTGAGATGTTAAATGAGAATAAAGTCGACCTGGTGGTGACTACGCATCGTCCCGGGCAGTTTGATTGCCTGACGCTGCGTACATCGCCTACGCACTGGTATTGTGCAGCCGAATACGTGCTGCAAAAAGGGGAACCGGTGCCACTGGTCTTACTGGATGACCCGAGCCCGTTTCGCGATATGGTGCTCACGGCGCTGAATGAGGCCAACATTCCGTGGCGTCTGGCGTATGTGGCTTCCACGTTACCAGCGGTCCGTGCAGCCGTGAAGGCCGGTCTGGGTGTAACGGCGCGTCCGGTAGAGATGATGAGCCCCGATCTGCGCGTTCTGGGGAAGTCCGATGGCCTGCCTGCGCTGCCGGATACGGAATATCTGCTCTGCCACAATTCGTCCAGCCATAACGAGCTGGCAAAGGTGGTGTTCGACGCGATGGAAAACTACCATAACCCGTGGCAGTTCGAGCGCGTTACCTCCGAAGGGGGGGATGATTCCCTGATCGTTGAAGGGGATTTTGAGTGATCGCCAGCTCAAAATTCTGGTAACAAAATGTAAGTGTAAAAAAAAGCCACTCGTGTGATTTTCGCATGCAGTGGCTTTTTTTTAGCAATAATATCCGCTTATAACATATGGATTTTCAGGATACTCTCTATTTATCAATAAGCTAAATGATTTTGCTTACATATTGTCCGTTTTCCGTTCTAACTTCATCCATATCCCTCTCATGTTAAAAAAACAGGAAATATGTTGCCGTTTTCCTGGTTGAATTAACAAAAGCGTGTCACAGATCAAGAAAATACTCCTATTTGGGGGGAGGAATCGTTGGCAAATCCTGTCAAAATAGGAGGGTTATTTTTTTTACTTCCGAAACGGACACGATTCAACAACATACATTTGACGGAAAGTCATGCACCCACCAGGGTTAAAGGGCACCAAATGTTAATGAGAATCGCTCGATGTAATTTAATGTGAAGAAACCTTTGTTAAAGTTGACAATAGGTTATAGAAAGGAGTAAAAAACCCCATCATTTTGCTGTCTACGTCTCATTTCTGACAGTTAGTGTAAGGTTATTTGTTCCTCCCCATGAATCGATGTGATGCCCATCTGCCAGCAAGAGCAGTGTCGTTGGTATCACTTTTGATGAGTAAGCAATGAGTATGTCAACATCCACTGAAGTCATCGCTCATCACTGGGCATTCGCAATCTTTCTTATTGTAGCCATTGGCCTGTGCTGCCTGATGTTAGTCGGCGGCTGGTTCCTGGGCGGTCGCGCCCGTGCAAGGCACAAAAACACACCTTTCGAATCAGGTATTGATTCAGTAGGTTCCGCTCGCTTACGCCTGTCTGCCAAGTTCTATCTGGTAGCCATGTTCTTCGTCATCTTCGACGTGGAAGCGCTTTACCTTTTCGCATGGTCAACGTCCATCCGCGAAAGTGGTTGGGTGGGCTTTGTCGAGGCCGCAATTTTCATTTTAGTGCTACTGGCCGGTCTGGTTTATCTGGTGCGTATTGGCGCGCTTGACTGGACGCCTGCGCGTTCACGTCGTGAACACATCAACCCGGAAAACAGTATCTCTAATCGTCAGCAGTAACAGCGAGGCAATAAGATGGATTATACGCTCACCCGCATAGATCCTAACGGTGAGAATGACCGTTACCCCCTGCAAAAACAGGAGATCGTAACCGACCCCCTGGAGCAAGAAGTCAATAAAAGCGTGTACATGGGCAAACTCGAACATGCCATGCACGATATGGTCAACTGGGGTCGTAAGAACTCCATCTGGCCTTACAACTTTGGCCTTTCTTGCTGCTACGTTGAAATGGTGACGTCATTCACTGCGGTGCATGACGTTGCGCGTTTTGGGGCAGAGGTACTGCGTGCTTCCCCACGTCAGGCTGACCTGATGGTGGTAGCCGGTACGTGCTTTACCAAGATGGCACCTGTTATTCAGCGTCTTTATGACCAGATGCTGGAGCCTAAATGGGTTATCTCCATGGGGGCATGTGCTAACTCTGGCGGTATGTACGACATCTATTCCGTCGTACAGGGCGTAGATAAATTTATTCCAGTGGATGTGTACATCCCGGGTTGCCCGCCACGTCCGGAAGCCTACATGCAGGCGCTGATGCTGCTGCAGGAATCTATTGGTAAAGAACGTCGCCCACTGTCGTGGGTTGTTGGCGATCAGGGTGTGTATCGCGCGAACATGCAGTCTGAGCGCGAGCGTAAACGTGGTGAACGTATTGCCGTCACCAACCTGCGTACGCCTGACGAAATTTAAATTGCGCCTGTAGGCCTGGAGAACACCTTCGCATATCACTACTCAAATAGCGCGAAGCCAGGCTCAACAGTCACCACGGACCATTTGCAATGGTGAACAATATGACCGACTTAACCGCGCAAGAAGCCGCCTGGCAGACCCGGGATCATCTGGATGACCCAGTCATTGGCGAACTGCGCAACCGTTTTGGGCCGGATGCCTTTACTGTTCAGGCTACCCGCACCGGGGTACCCGTTGTTTGGGTGAAGCGTGAGCAATTGCTGGAAGTTGTCGATTTCCTCAAGAAATTGCCAAAACCGTACGTCATGCTGTTTGACTTACACGGCATGGATGAACGTCTGCGTACCCACCGCCAGGGTCTCCCTGCTGCGGACTTTTCCGTTTTCTACCACCTGATCTCAATAGACCGTAATACGGATATCATGCTCAAGGTGGCATTGTCTGAAAACGACATGCATTTGCCGACGATCACCAAACTTTTCCCGAACGCCAACTGGTATGAGCGTGAAACCTGGGAAATGTTCGGCATGACCTTCGACGGCCATCCGCACCTGACGCGCATCATGATGCCGCAGACCTGGACCGGCCACCCGCTGCGTAAAGACTACCCGGCACGTGCAACCGAATTCGATCCGTTTGAGCTGACTAAAGCCAAGCAGGATCTGGAGATGGAGGCGCTGACCTTCAAACCGGAAGACTGGGGCATGAAGCGCGGAACCGACAACGAGGACTTCATGTTCCTCAACCTCGGTCCAAACCACCCGTCTGCGCACGGTGCATTCCGTATTATTCTTCAGCTTGATGGCGAAGAGATTGTCGACTGCGTTCCGGACATCGGCTACCACCACCGTGGTGCTGAGAAGATGGGCGAGCGTCAGTCCTGGCACAGCTACATTCCGTATACCGACCGTATCGAGTACCTCGGCGGCTGCGTCAACGAGATGCCATACGTGCTGGCCGTTGAGAAACTGGCCGGTATTGTTACGCCGGATCGCGTTAACGTGATTCGCGTCATGCTGTCAGAACTGTTCCGTATCAATAGCCACCTGCTGTACATCTCCACGTTCATTCAGGACGTCGGCGCGATGACCCCGGTCTTCTTCGCCTTTACCGACCGTCAGAAAATCTACGATCTGGTAGAAGCCATTACCGGTTTCCGTATGCACCCGGCCTGGTTCCGTATCGGCGGTGTGGCCCACGATCTGCCGCGCGGCTGGGACCGTTTGCTGCGTGAGTTCCTCGACTGGATGCCAAAACGTCTGGCCTCTTACGAGAAAGCCGCGCTGCGTAACACCATCCTGAAAGGTCGTTCCCAGGGCGTTGCTGCCTACGGCGCGAAAGAAGCGCTGGAGTGGGGTACGACAGGTGCAGGTCTGCGTGCGACCGGTATTGATTTCGACGTGCGTAAAGCCCGTCCTTACTCTGGCTACGAGAACTTCGACTTTGAAGTTCCGGTGGGCGGCGGCGTGTCCGACTGCTACACCCGCGTGATGCTTAAAGTAGAAGAGCTGCGCCAGAGTCTGCGCATCCTTGAGCAGTGCCTCAACAACATGCCGGAAGGCCCGTTCAAGGCGGATCACCCGCTGACGACGCCGCCGCCGAAAGAGCGCACGCTGCAACATATCGAAACCCTGATCACCCACTTCCTGCAGGTTTCCTGGGGTCCGGTCATGCCGGCGCAAGAATCCTTCCAGATGATTGAAGCGACCAAGGGTATTAACAGTTACTACCTGACCAGTGACGGCAGCACCATGAGCTACCGTACCCGCGTGCGTACGCCGAGCTTTGCGCACCTGCAGCAGATCCCGTCCGCCATCCGCGGCAGTCTGGTCTCCGACCTGATTGTGTATCTGGGTAGTATCGATTTTGTTATGTCAGATGTGGACCGCTAATTATGCACGAGAATCAACAACCACAAACCGAGGCTTTTGAGCTGAGTGAAGCAGAACGTGCCGCCATTGAGCACGAGATGCACCACTACGAAGACCCGCGTGCGGCGTCCATTGAAGCGCTGAAAATCGTACAGAAACAGCGTGGTTGGGTGCCGGATGGGGCGATCTATGAGATCGCGAAAGTGCTGGGTATTCCGGCAAGTGACGTAGAAGGCGTAGCCACGTTCTACAGCCAGATCTTCCGTCAGCCGGTTGGCCGCCATGTGATCCGCTACTGTGACAGCGTTGTCTGCCACATCACCGGTTATCAGGGCATCCAGGCTGCGATTGAGAAGAAGCTCAATATCAAGCCGGGCCAGACCACGTTCGATGGACGCTTTACTTTGCTGCCAACCTGCTGCCTGGGTAACTGCGACAAGGGGCCGACCATGATGATTGATGAGGACACTCACAGCCATCTGACGCCGGAAGCGATTCCTGACCTGCTGGAGCAGTACAAATGAAAACTGTAATTCGTACTGCTGAGACGCATCCGCTGACCTGGCGTCTGCGTGATGACAAACAGCCGGTATGGCTCGACGAATATCAGAGCAAAAACGGCTATGCCGGTGCGCGTAAAGCCCTTGGCGGCATGGCGCCGGACGACATCGTTAACGCGGTAAAAGAGTCTGGCCTGAAAGGCCGCGGCGGCGCGGGCTTCTCCACCGGTCTGAAGTGGAGCCTGATGCCAAAAGACGAATCCATGAACATCCGTTACCTGCTGTGTAACGCCGATGAAATGGAGCCGGGTACCTATAAAGACCGTCTGCTGATGGAGCAGCTGCCGCACCTGCTGGTGGAAGGCATGCTGATTTCCGCGTTCGCGCTGAAAGCGTACCGTGGCTACATCTTCCTGCGCGGTGAGTACATCGAAGCGGCGGAAAACCTGCGTCGCGCGATTGCCGAAGCCACCGAAGCGGGCCTGCTGGGTAAAAACATCCTGGGCACCGGGTTTGACTTCGAACTGTTCGTGCACACCGGTGCCGGGCGTTACATCTGTGGTGAAGAAACCGCGCTGATTAACTCCCTGGAAGGTCGCCGTGCGAACCCGCGTTCCAAGCCACCGTTCCCGGCAAGCTCCGGCGTGTGGGGTAAACCGACCTGCGTAAACAACGTCGAAACCCTGTGTAACGTTCCGGCTATCCTCGCCAACGGCGTGGAGTGGTATCAGGGCATCTCCTCAAGCAAAGATGCCGGTACCAAGCTGATGGGCTTCTCCGGTCGCGTTAAAAATCCTGGCGTCTGGGAGCTGCCGTTCGGTACCACCGCACGCGAAATTCTTGAAGACTACGCCGGCGGCATGCGCGATGGCCTGAAATTTAAAGCCT
Source organism: Enterobacter sp. Taxon_8 (assembly GCF_058354585.1). Lineage (NCBI taxonomy): Bacteria > Pseudomonadati > Pseudomonadota > Gammaproteobacteria > Enterobacterales > Enterobacteriaceae > Enterobacter > Enterobacter sp. Taxon_8. The sequence goes on from NZ_CM177989.1 coordinate 1,349,482, forward strand.
GGCAGCCGGGCGGGGCAGGGACGGACTTCCTGACCGAAGCCCACCTTGACCTGCCGATGGAGTTCGAAAGCATTGGTAAAGCAGGCAGCCGTCTGGGTACGGCGCTGGCGATGGCCGTCGACCACGAGATCGGCATGGTCTCGCTGGTGCGTAACCTGGAAGAGTTCTTCGCTCGTGAGTCCTGCGGCTGGTGTACACCGTGCCGTGATGGTCTGCCGTGGAGCGTGAAGATCCTGCGTGCAATCGAACGTGGCGAAGGCCAGCCTGGCGATATCGAGACGCTTGAGCAACTGTGTCGATTCTTAGGGCCAGGTAAAACCTTCTGCGCCCACGCACCGGGTGCCGTCGAGCCGCTGCAGAGCGCGATTAAATATTTCCGCGACGAATTCGAAGCAGGCATCAAGCAGCCGTTCAGCAATACCCATTCGATCAATGGTATTCAGCCGAACCTGCTGAAAGCGCGCTGGTAACGACAAGAATTTTGATTAACGCTCGGTTTCGACTGAGCCAACTGGAAGCATGCTAATGGCTACGATTCATGTAGACGGCAAAGAATACGAAGTCAACGGGGCGGACAACCTGCTGGAAGCTTGTCTGTCTCTTGGCCTCGATATTCCGTACTTTTGCTGGCATCCGGCGCTGGGCAGCGTCGGTGCTTGCCGCCAGTGTGCGGTGAAGCAATATCAAAACGCGGAAGACACGCGTGGTCGCCTGGTGATGTCCTGTATGACGCCAGCCACCGAAGGCACCTTTATTTCGATTGATGACGAAGAAGCCAAACAGTTCCGTGAAAGCGTGGTGGAGTGGTTGATGACCAACCACCCGCACGACTGTCCGGTTTGTGAAGAGGGCGGTAACTGCCACCTTCAGGATATGACCGTGATGACCGGTCACAGCTTCCGTCGCTATCGCTTTACCAAGCGTACCCACCGTAACCAGGATTTGGGGCCGTTCATCTCTCACGAAATGAACCGCTGCATCGCCTGCTACCGCTGCGTGCGTTACTACAAAGACTACGCGGACGGTCAGGATCTGGGCGTGTATGGCGCGCATGACAACGTCTACTTCGGTCGTCCGGAAGACGGTACGCTTGAAAGCGAATTCTCCGGTAACCTGGTAGAAATCTGCCCGACCGGCGTATTCACGGATAAAACCCACTCCGAGCGTTACAACCGTAAATGGGACATGCAGTTTGCGCCAAGCATCTGCCAGCAGTGTTCCCTCGGCTGCAACACCAGCCCGGGTGAGCGCTACGGCGAACTGCGTCGTATCGAAAACCGTTACAACGGTACCGTTAACCACTACTTCCTGTGCGACCGCGGTCGTTTCGGCTATGGCTATGTGAACCTGAAGGACCGTCCGCGTCAGCCGGTTCAACGCCGTGGCGACGACTTCATTACCCTGAACGCTGAACAGGCGATGCAGGGCGCGGCAGACATTCTGCGCCAGTCGAAGAAAGTGATCGGTATCGGCTCTCCGCGCGCCAGCATCGAAAGCAACTTCGCCCTGCGCGAGCTGGTTGGGGCGGAAAACTTCTATACCGGTATCGCCCAGGGCGAGCAGGAACGTCTGCAGCTGGTACTGAAAGTGCTGCGTGAAGGCGGTATCCATACCCCTGCGCTGCGCGAAATCGAATCCTATGATGCGGTCCTGGTGCTGGGTGAAGACCTGACGCAGACCGGCGCACGCGCGGCTCTGGCGGTTCGCCAGGCGGTGAAGGGTAAAGCACGTGAAATGGCAGCGGCGCAGAAAGTGGCTGACTGGCAGATTGCGGCGATCCTGAACATCGGCCAGCGCGCGAAGCATCCACTGTTTGTGACCAACGTCGACAACACCCGTCTGGACGATATCGCGGCGTGGACCTACTGCGCACCGGTTGAAGATCAGGCGCGCCTCGGCTTTGCGATTGCCCACGCGCTGGACAACAGCTCACCGGCCGTTGAGCTGGATCGCGACCTGCAAAACAAGGTCGACGTGATTGTTCAGGCACTGGCAGGTGCGAAGAAGCCGCTGATTATTTCCGGTACCAACGCCGGTAGCGCGGAGATCATTCAGGCGGCAGCCAACGTGGCCAAAGCTCTGAAAGGCCGTGGTGCGGACGTCGGCGTGACCATGATTGCCCGTGCGGTGAACAGCATTGGTCTGGGCATGATTGGCGGCGGCTCGCTGGAAGAAGCCTTAAGCGAACTGGAATCCGGTGCCGCTGACGCCGTGGTGGTGCTGGAAAACGACCTGCATCGTCATGCTTCTGCCGCTCGCGTTGACGCTGCGCTCTCCAAAGCGCCGCTGGTGATGGTGATTGACCATCAGCGCACCGCGATTATGGACAAAGCGCACCTGGTGCTCTCTGCGGCAAGCTTCGCAGAAAGCGACGGTACCGTTATCAACAACGAAGGCCGCGCGCAGCGTTTCTTCCAGGTTTATGACCCGGCGTACTACGACAGCAACACCGTGATGCTGGAAAGCTGGCGCTGGCTGCACTCCCTGCACAGCACCGTGCAGAGCCGTGAAGTGGACTGGACGCAGCTCGACCACGTTATCGACGCGGTAGTCGAAAAACTGCCTCAGCTGGCAGGCATTAAAGATGCCGCGCCTGAAGCAAGCTTCCGCATTCGCGGCCAGAAACTGGCACGTGAACCGCACCGTTACAGTGGCCGTACTGCGATGCGTGCCAACATCAGCGTGCACGAACCGCGCCAGCCGCAGGATAAAGACACCATGTTCGCCTTCTCGATGGAAGGGAACAACCAGCCGTCTGCGCCGCGTTCGCAAATCCCGTTCGCATGGGCACCGGGCTGGAACTCCCCGCAGGCATGGAACAAGTTCCAGGCTGAAGTGGGCGGCTCCCTGCGCCACGGCGATCCGGGCGTGCGTCTGATTGAAGCCTCCGAAACCGGTCTGGACTTCTTCACCACCGTACCGGCGCGCTTCCAGGCGCAGGACGGTAGCTGGCGTATTGCCCCGTACTACCACCTGTTCGGTAGCGACGAGCTGTCCCAGCGTTCACCGGTCTTCCAGACCCGTATGCCGCAGCCGTACATCAAGCTTAACCCGGCTGATGCCGCGAAGCTTGGCGTTAACGCGGGTGCAAACATCGCCTTTAGCTATGACGGCCAGACCATCAGCCTGCCGCTGATTATTTCTGAAAGTCTGACAGCAGGGCAGGTGGGTCTGCCGATGGGTATGCCAGGCATCGCTCCGGTTCTGGCGGGTGCGCGTCTTGATAATCTGCAGGAGGCAAAAGCATGAGTTGGTTAACGCCGGATCTTATCGACATCCTGCTGAGCATTCTGAAAGCGATTGTAATCCTGCTGGTGGTGGTCACCTGCGGCGCGTTCATGAGCTTTGGTGAACGTCGTCTGCTCGGTCTGTTCCAGAACCGTTACGGACCGAACCGCGTGGGCTGGGGTGGTTCACTCCAGCTGGTCGCGGACATGATCAAGATGTTCTTTAAAGAGGACTGGATCCCGCGCTTCTCTGACCGCGTGATCTTTACTCTGGCACCGATGATCGCCTTCACCTCGCTGCTGCTGGCATTTGCTATCGTTCCGGTCAGCCCGACCTGGGTGGTCGCTGACCTGAACATCGGCATTCTGTTCTTCCTGATGATGGCAGGCCTCGCGGTTTACGCGGTGCTGTTCGCAGGCTGGTCCAGTAACAACAAATACTCGCTGCTGGGTGCGATGCGTGCTTCCGCGCAGACGCTGAGCTACGAAGTGTTCCTGGGTCTCTCCCTGATGGGCGTGGTGGCGCAGGCTGGTTCATTCAACATGACCGACATCGTCAACAACCAGGCCGACATCTGGAACGTTATTCCGCAGTTCTTTGGGTTTATTACCTTTGCCATCGCGGGCGTGGCAGTGTGTCACCGTCACCCGTTTGACCAGCCAGAAGCCGAACAGGAACTGGCCGACGGTTACCACATCGAATATTCCGGTATGAAATTCGGTCTGTTCTTCGTGGGCGAGTACATCGGTATCGTCACCATTTCCGCGTTGATGGTAACGCTGTTCTTCGGTGGCTGGCATGGCCCGTTCTTACCGCCGTTCATCTGGTTCGCGCTGAAAACCGCGTTCTTCATGATGATGTTCATTTTGATTCGCGCAGCGTTACCGCGTCCGCGTTATGACCAGGTAATGTCCTTCGGCTGGAAAGTGTGCCTGCCGCTGACGCTCGTCAACTTGTTGGTAACGGCCGCTGTCATTCTCTGGCAGCAGCCATAAGGGGCAATAGACCATGACCTTAAAAGAATTACTGGTAGGCTTCGGTACCCAGGTACGCAGTATCTGGATGATCGGCCTGCACGCGTTTGCCAAACGCGAAACCCGGATGTACCCGGAAGAGCCGGTATATCTGCCGCCGCGCTACCGTGGCCGTATCGTGCTGACGCGCGACCCGGACGGTTCCGAGCGCTGCGTTGCCTGTAACCTTTGTGCGGTAGCGTGTCCGGTAGGCTGTATCTCTCTGCAGAAAGCCGAGACGGTAGACGGCCGCTGGTACCCTGAGTTCTTCCGCATCAACTTCTCACGCTGCATTTTCTGCGGTCTGTGTGAAGAAGCGTGCCCAACCACGGCGATTCAGCTGACTCCAGACTTCGAGCTGGGTGAGTACAAGCGTCAGGACCTGGTGTACGAGAAAGAGGATCTGCTGATTTCCGGTCCGGGCAAATACCCGGAATATAACTTCTACCGGATGGCGGGTATGGCAATCGACGGCAAAGATAAGGGTGAAGCAGAGAACGAAGCTAAGCCTATCGACGTCAAGAGCCTGTTACCGTAAGGAGAGGGCAATGGAATTCGCTTTTTATATCTGTGGCCTTATCGCCATCCTGGCTACGCTGCGAGTGATCACGCACACCAATCCGGTGCATGCGCTGCTGTACTTAATCATCTCGCTGCTGGCCATTTCCGGGGTGTTCTTCGCACTGGGCGCGCACTTCGCCGGTGCGCTGGAAATCATCGTCTACGCCGGAGCCATCATGGTGCTCTTCGTGTTCGTGGTGATGATGCTGAACCTGGGCGGCTCTGAAATTGAGCAGGAACGTCAGTGGTTAAAACCGCAGGTGTGGATCGGCCCGGCAATTTTGTCGGCCATCATGCTGGTGGTGATCGTTTACGCCATTCTGGGTGTTAACGATCAGGGCATCGATGGCACGCCGATTGGCGCGAAAGAGGTAGGTATCACGCTCTTTGGCCCATACGTTCTGGCGGTTGAACTGGCCTCAATGCTGCTGCTGGCAGGTCTGGTTGTGGCTTTCCACGTTGGCCGCGAAGAGCGTGCTGGCGAGGTGCTGAGCAACCGCACTGACGACCGCGCGAAAAGAAAAACGGAGGAGCGCGCATGATCCCCTTAACACATGGACTGATCCTCGCTGCGATTTTATTCGTTCTGGGTCTGACCGGTCTGGTTATCCGCCGCAATCTGCTGTTTATGCTGATCGGGCTGGAAATCATGATTAACGCCTCCGCGCTGGCCTTCGTGGTCGCCGGAAGCTACTGGGGCCAGACCGATGGTCAGGTGATGTACATTCTCGCCATCAGCCTCGCGGCTGCCGAAGCGAGTATTGGCCTGGCGCTGTTGCTGCAGCTCCATCGTCGCCGCCAGAATCTGAACATCGATTCAGTAAGTGAGTTGCGTGGATGAACATGCTTGCCTTAACCATTATTTTTCCGCTGATTGGCTTCGTACTGCTGGCGTTTTCTCGCGGCCGCTGGTCTGAGAATCTGTCTGCGACCGTCGGCATGGGCTCTGTTGGCCTGGCCGCGCTGGTGACAGCGTATGCGGGTATCGACTTCTTTAACAACGGGCGTCAGCCTTTCAGCGTACCGCTGTGGACCTGGATGTCGGTCGGTGATTTCAACATCGGCTTCAACCTGGTGCTGGATGGTCTCTCGCTCACCATGCTCTCCGTGGTCACCGGCGTTGGCTTCCTGATCCACATGTTCGCCTCCTGGTATATGCGCGGTGAAGAGGGTTACTCCCGCTTCTTCGCCTACACCAACCTGTTTATCGCCAGCATGGTGGTTCTGGTGCTGGCCGATAACCTGCTGCTGATGTATCTGGGCTGGGAAGGCGTAGGTCTGTGTTCTTACCTGCTGATCGGTTTCTACTATACCGATCCGAAGAATGGCGCAGCGGCCATGAAAGCGTTCGTCGTGACCCGCGTGGGTGACGTCTTCCTCGCTTTCGCGCTGTTCATTCTTTACAACGAACTGGGCACGCTGAACTTCCGCGAAATGGTGGAACTGGCGCCAGCGCACTTCGCTGCAGGCAACAACATGCTGTGGTGGGCGACGCTGATGCTGCTGGGTGGTGCCGTGGGTAAATCCGCGCAGCTGCCGTTGCAGACATGGCTGGCAGACGCGATGGCGGGTCCAACCCCTGTCTCCGCGCTGATCCACGCTGCGACCATGGTTACCGCCGGTGTTTACCTGATTGCGCGTACCCATGGCCTGTTCCTGATGACCCCGGAAATTCTGCATCTGGTGGGTATCGTCGGTGCGGTCACGCTGGTGCTGGCAGGCTTTGCCGCGCTGGTGCAGACCGATATCAAGCGCGTTCTCGCGTATTCCACCATGAGCCAGATTGGTTACATGTTCCTGGCGCTGGGCGTTCAGGCGTGGGACGCGGCCATTTTCCACCTGATGACGCACGCGTTCTTTAAAGCGCTGCTATTCCTCTCATCCGGTTCCGTGATTCTGGCCTGCCACCACGAGCAGAACATCTTCAAGATGGGCGGACTGCGTAAGTCCATTCCGCTGGTTTATGTCTGCTTCCTGGTGGGCGGCGCGGCGCTGGCGGCACTGCCGCTGATCACCGCGGGCTTCTTCAGTAAGGACGAAATCCTTGCGGGTGCCATGGCGAATGGTCATATCAATCTGATGGTTGCGGGTCTGGTCGGCGCGTTCATGACCTCCCTGTATACCTTCCGTATGATTTTCATCGTATTCCACGGTAAAGAACAAATTCACGCTCACGCAGGGAAGGGGATTACCCATCACCTGCCGCTGATTGTGCTGCTGGTACTGTCCACCTTCGTTGGCGCGATGATTGTGCCACCGCTGCAGGGCGTACTGCCGGACACCACCGAGCTTGAGCACGGTCGCGTTCTGACGCTTGAAATCACCTCCGGTGTGGTCGCTATCGCGGGCATCCTGATCGCTGCATGGCTGTGGCTGGGCAAACGTACGCTGGTCACTGCCGTGGCCAACAGTGCGCCGGGCCGCCTGCTGGGCACCTGGTGGTACAACGCGTGGGGCTTCGACTGGCTGTACGACATGATCTTCGTTAAGCCGTTCCTGGGCATCGCGTGGCTGCTGAAGCGCGACCCGCTGAACAGCCTGATGAATATCCCGGCGATCCTTTCCCGCTTTGCAGGTAAAGGCCTGCTGTACAGCGAGAACGGTTACCTGCGCTGGTATGTGGCGTCCATGAGCATCGGTGCGGTTGTCGTGCTGGCGCTGCTGATGGTGTTGCGTTGATCGTTAAGTGAATTTTATTCGAATTCGTTGAAAATCAGGCCCCTGCTGGGGGCCTTAAAAAGGAATGTAAATCGCCATGTTACTACCCTGGCTAATATTAATTCCCTTCATCGGCGGCTTCCTGTGCTGGCAGACTGAACGCTTTGGCGTGAAGATGCCGCGCTGGATCGCGCTGATCACCATGGGATTGACGCTCGCGCTTGGCCTGCAACTGTGGTTGCAGGGCGGTTACTCACTGACCCAGTCTGCGGGCATTCCGCAGTGGCAGTCTGAGTTCATCCTGCCGTGGATCCCGCGTTTCGGCATTACGATCCACCTGGCGATTGACGGTCTCTCACTGCTGATGGTGGTCCTGACCGGTCTGCTCGGCGTTCTGGCGGTACTTTGCTCCTGGCGAGAAATCGAAAAATACCAGGGCTTCTTCCACCTGAACCTGATGTGGATCCTGGGCGGCGTAATCGGCGTGTTCCTTGCCATCGACATGTTCCTGTTCTTCTTCTTCTGGGAGATGATGCTGGTGCCGATGTACTTCCTGATCGCGCTGTGGGGCCACAAGGCGTCCGACGGTAAAACGCGTATCACGGCGGCAACCAAGTTCTTCATCTATACCCAGGCGAGTGGTCTGGTGATGTTGATTGCCATTCTGGCGCTGGTGTTTGTTCACCACAATGCGACCGGCACCTGGACCTTCAACTACGAAGACCTGCTGAAGACCCCAATGTCACACGGCGTGGAATATCTGCTGATGCTGGGCTTCTTCATCGCGTTCGCGGTGAAAATGCCGGTCGTTCCGCTGCACGGCTGGCTGCCAGACGCACACTCTCAGGCGCCAACGGCGGGTTCCGTTGACCTGGCGGGCATCTTGCTGAAAACGGCGGCCTACGGCCTGCTGCGTTTCGCTCTGCCGCTGTTCCCGAACGCCTCCGCAGAGTTCGCACCGATTGCCATGTGGCTGGGTGTGATCGGTATCTTCTACGGTGCCTGGATGGCTTTCACCCAGTACGACATCAAGCGACTGATTGCCTACACCTCCGTTTCCCACATGGGCTTCGTGCTGATTGCTATCTACACCGGCAGCCAGCTGGCGTACCAGGGCGCGGTGATCCAGATGATTGCGCACGGTCTGTCTGCAGCCGGCCTCTTCATCCTGTGCGGTCAGCTGTACGAACGTCTGCATACCCGCGACATGCGTATGATGGGCGGTCTGTGGAGCAAAATTAAGTGGCTGCCAGCGCTTTCCATGTTCTTCGCGGTGGCTACCCTGGGGATGCCGGGTACCGGTAACTTCGTCGGCGAATTTATGATTCTGTTCGGCAGCTTCAAAGTGGTACCGGTGATTACCGTGATTTCCACGTTTGGTCTGGTGTTCGCTTCCGTATACTCGCTGGCGATGCTGCACCGCGCTTACTTCGGTAAAGCGAAGAGCGAAATTGCTGCACAAGAACTGCCGGGGATGTCGCTGCGTGAGCTGTTCATCATCCTGCTGCTGGTCGTACTGCTGGTGCTGCTGGGCTTCTTCCCGCAGCCGATTCTGGATACCTCGCACAGCGCGATGGGTAACATCCAGCAGTGGTTTGTTAATTCTGCTTCTACTACAAGGCCGTAATTCGCCATGACAATAACTCCACAACAACTGATCGCGCTGCTACCGCTGCTGATCGTCGGATTGACGGTGGTGGTTGTGATGCTCTCCATTGCGTGGCGACGCAATCACTTCCTGAATGCCACGCTGTCGGTCATCGGCCTGAACGCCGCGTTAGTCTCTCTCTGGTTTGTTGGTCAGGGTGGGGCGATGGACGTCACCCCGCTGATGCGCGTTGACGGTTACGCCATGCTGTATACCGGACTGGTGCTGCTGGCAAGCCTGGCAACCTGTACCTTTGCGTACCCGTGGCTCGAAGGCTACAACGACAATAAAGAAGAGTTTTACCTGCTGGTTCTGATTGCCGCGCTGGGCGGCATTCTGCTGGCGAATGCGAACCACCTGGCCGCGCTGTTCCTCGGCATTGAGCTGATATCTCTGCCGCTGTTCGGCCTGATTGGTTACGCCTTCCGTCAGAAGCGCTCCCTGGAAGCAAGCATCAAGTACACTATTCTGTCTGCTGCTGCATCCTCGTTCCTGCTGTTTGGTATTGCGCTGCTGTACGCACAGTCCGGTAATCTCTCCTTCATGGCGCTCGGCAAGAGCCTCGGCGATGGCATGCTGCATGAGCCGCTGCTGCTGGCGGGTCTGGGCATGATGATTGTTGGCCTTGGCTTCAAACTCTCTCTGGTGCCGTTCCACCTGTGGACGCCAGACGTATACCAGGGCGCTCCGGCTCCGGTGTCGACCTTCCTGGCGACGGCGAGCAAAATCGCTATCTTCGGTGTGGTCATGCGTCTGTTCCTGTACGCGCCGGTAGGTGACAGCGAAGCGGTTCGCGTGGTGCTGGGCATTATCGCGTTCGTCTCCATCATCTTCGGTAACCTGATGGCGCTGAGCCAGACCAACATCAAGCGTCTGCTGGGCTACTCGTCTATCTCTCATCTGGGCTACCTGATGGTGGCGCTGATTGCGCTGCAGAGCGGCGAGATGTCGATGGAAACCGTGGGCGTGTATCTGGCCGGTTACCTGTTCAGCAGTCTCGGCGCCTTCGGCGTGGTGAGCCTGATGTCCAGCCCGTACCGTGGTCCGGATGCCGATTCACTGTTCTCCTACCGTGGACTGTTCTGGCACCGTCCGATCCTGTCTGCGGTGATGACCGTGATGATGCTCTCTCTGGCAGGTATCCCGATGACGCTTGGCTTTATCGGTAAATTCTACGTGCTGGCAGTCGGTGTGCAGGCGCACCTGTGGTGGCTGACCGCGGGCGTGGTGATCGGTTCCGCGATTGGTCTCTACTACTACCTGCGCGTGGCCGTGAGCCTGTACCTTAGCGCGCCTCAGCAGCTCAACCGTGATGCCCCAACCAACTGGCAGTACAGCGCCGGTGGTATCGTAGTGCTTATCTCGGCGCTGCTGGTGCTGATCTTCGGTATCTATCCGCAGCCGCTGATTGATATCGTGCAGCGAGCGATGCCGCTGATGTAAAACAAAAAACCCGCCGAGGCGGGTTTTTTTATGGTTTTCGCCCTCTCCCTGTGGGAGAGGGACGGGGTGAGGGCACCAGCCCGCACCAGACTTAAGCCAGCTGCTTCCTGCTTATAAGCGGCCCGTCAATCTTCTTCATCGAGCGGTCCAGCACTTCCTCAATCACCGACGACAGCTCGTTTAGCTCAAACTTCGCCACATACCCGTCCGCTTTCACCTTACGAATATGGTCTTCGTTGGCGTTACCGGAAAGGGAAGAGTGGATCACCACCGGAATGTCTTTCAGGAACGGGTCGGTTTTGATTTTGCGCGTCAGCGTAAAGCCGTCCATCTCCGGCATTTCAAGATCGGTCAGCACAAGCGCGATCTTATCGGTGATGGGAACTCCCTCGGCCTGCGCCTGAGCGGCCAGTACGCCAATTTTCTCCCACGCATCTTTGCCGGTGATATGCAGCTGCGCGGGGATCTCCATCGCCTGCAGACCTTTCTCCAGCATCGAGCGCGCTACCTTGGAATCTTCCGCAACGATGGCGACAGCGCCCGGCTTAATATGGAATTTGGTGGTCTTCAGATTCGTGGCGTGCAGATCGTGATTGGCCGGAGTGATGTCGTACAGGATCTGCTCAACGTCCAGCACCATCGCCAGATCGTTGGTATCCGTTTTCTCATCCAGGCAGGCGATGCTGGTGATGTAGCGACCGCTGACTGCGGTTTCCGCCGCGTGCACCTGCTTCCAGTCCAGACGCATGATGTTCTCAACCGACTCCACGGCAAACGCCTGCACGCTGCGCGCGTATTCGGTGATCAGCAGGATATTCAGCCCGGTGGTGGGCTTACAGCCCGCCACGGCGGCCAGGTCGATCACCGGGATCACCTGATCGCGAATATTCACCATTCCCATCAGCGGTGACTTCATCCCGGCAGGTTTCGTGAACTCCGGCATCGGCACAATTTCACGCAGCTTAAAAACGTTAATGCCAAACAGCTCGGATTTATTTTCGTTAAGAGAAGTGCCAAGACGGAACAGCAACAGTTCAAAACGGTTCGACAGGGTCAGATTCGCCCTGTCATCAATATCTTTCTGGAAATTATCCATTCTACCCTCGAGAGAAATGCTGACCTTTTAATCGTTATCGGCATCCTGAGGGAAAAATGAAGGACTAAACGCTGACCTGAGCGAAATCTTCGGCCAGCTCACATTCCGGGAACAGCGCGCGGCACTCTGCCTGCAGCTTTTCACAGCCCCGCGCGTCGTAGCGCGAGCTGACATGGGTGACGATGAGTCTCCCGACGCCCGCGTCACGGGCAAGCTGCGCCGCCTGACGTGTAGAGCTATGGCCCCGGCCATTGGCTTTTTCTTCCATCGCTGTTTCAAGCGTTGCTTCATGCACCATCACATCCACGCCCTGGGCAAGCTGAAGCGCTGCCGGGCACGGGGCCGTGTCGCCAAATATCGCCAGCTTTTTGCCGGGCTGCGGTGCGGCGAGATAATCCTGGCCGTTGATGACGCGCCCGTCCTCCAGCGTGACGGTCTCACCGTGCTTCAGGCGCTGGAACAGCGGCCCGGGTTTGACGCCATCGGCCATCAGCGCGGCGGCGTCCAGCGCGCCGGGTTTGTCATGCGCGTCAATGCGATAGCCATAGCACTCGACAGGGTGACTGAGCGGCTGAGCGCTCACCTTATAATCGTCGTCATCGAAAACCAGGCCTTCGCTAATTTCAACGACCTCCAGCGGATAATCCGTCCATGACCCGCTAAGGCGCAGCGTGGTTTCAACAAATTCACGAATACCCGCAGGCCCGTAAATCGTCAGCGGGTTGGCGTTACCGGCCATCGAGCGGCTGCACAGCAGGCCGGGAAGGCCAAACAGATGGTCACCATGCAGATGGGTGATAAAAATTTTATCCAGCTTGCCGGGGTGATAAGCGGTGTGTAACAGCTGATGCTGCGTCCCTTCACCACAGTCAAATAGCCACAGCCCGCCGCGGGTGGGATGTTTAAGATCCAGAAGGATCGCCGTCACGTTCCGTGAGCGGGTTGGCACGCCAGCGGACGTACCCAGAAAAATCAGTTCCATAACGCAATCAGCCCTTTGCCGAACGGGGAGGGGTTTAGTATAACGTGATGAACCCCAGGAAGGAGACTGACATGATCCAGTGGCAAGATTTACACCATAGTGACCTCACCGTTCATTCACTTTACGCCCTGCTGAAACTGCGCTGCGAAGTTTTTGTGGTTGAACAGACCTGCCCGTATCAGGACATCGACGGCGATGATCTCGTTGGCGAGAACCGCCATATACTCGGCTGGCGGAATAACGAGCTGGTGGCGTATGCGAGGATTCTGAAAAGCGAAGACGATTTTGAGCCTGTCGTCATTGGCCGCGTCATCATCAGCGGTAAGGCGCGCGGCGAAAAGCTGGGCTATCAGCTGATGGAAAAAACGCTGGATGCGTGCCGGAAACAGTGGCCTGACAAGGCGTTATACCTGGGCGCGCAGGCACACCTGCAGTCCTTCTACGGCCACTTTGGTTTCGTGCCGGTCACCGATGTGTACGATGAAGATGGCATTCCCCACGTCGGCATGGCGCGAGAAGCGAAGCAGGCGTAATAGCGAGTCGTTGGCTATAGTTAGCGGACTGGTGTACTAACATGGAGAAAAATATGTCATTTCAATCCTGGGATACCCGTATCGACGACGACCTGGCTTTACTGAGCGAAACGCTGGAAGAGGTGTTACGTTCCTCGGGCGACCCTGCCGATCAGAAATATATTGAGCTAAAAGCCCGCGCCGAGCAGGCGCTGCATGAAGTGAAAAACCGCGTCAGCCATGCGTCTGATACCTACTACTACCGCGCCAAAAAAGCAGTGTATCGTGCCGATGATTACGTGCATGAAAAACCATGGCAGGGTATTGGCGTGGGGGCTGCCGTAGGGCTGGTACTGGGGCTGCTGCTGGCCCGTCGCTAAACCGCTTAACCACTCCCTATACGTGGGTACTGCTATTTATCGTCAGTACCCCGTATAATACGAGGTTTTAACAGGGAGAGGTTCGCGTGAATTCGATTTTCCTCGCGCTGGAGCAATTGCGTACCCAGCTTTCGCAAGCGTTACCCGCAACACCCGGCTTACGTCATTTCGACGTCTCTTTCCCGTTAAACGACGCCTTCGACCCTCTCGCCTGGCTTGGGGCTCAGCAGTGCTATCCGCAGTTTTACTGGCAACAGCGTAACGGCGATGAAGAGCTGGCTGCGCTGGGGGCTGTTACACAATTTTCCTCTCTGGCGTTAGCCACGCAGTTTTTGCGCGAGCAAAACGCGGCACAAGATACCCGTATCTGCGGCCTGAACGCTTTTAATCCGGAGCAGGGGAGCCTCTTTTTACCGCGGCTGCTCTGGCGACGTACCGCCGGCAACGCCACGCTGCGCCTGCAGCTGTGGAGCAATTATTCTCTTCAGGAAGATGCCCGCGCTGCGCTGGATTTTTTACAGCAGCTCCGTCCTGCAAGGCCTATCCGCCCGCTGTCCGTTCAGGTAGAGCACGAAACCCATCTGCCGCAGCAGGCCGAATGGCTGACGCTTATCCGCAGGGCGACAGAGACCATTGCGTGCGGTGAATTTGAAAAAGTGGTTCTCGCCCGGGCAACCGATATTCGTTTTACACAGCGCGTAAACCCCGTCGCGCTGATGGCAGCCAGCCGGGCCCTGAATTTACATTGCTACCATTTCTGCATGATTTTCGACGCCAGCAACGCGTTTCTCGGCTCGACCCCCGAGCGTCTGTGGCGGCGGCGCGGCACGCTGCTGCGTACGGAAGCGCTGGCGGGCACCGTCGCCAGCCATAGCGATGATAGCCAGGCGCAGCGTCTCGGCGAGTGGCTGCTGAACGATGATAAAAACCAGCGTGAAAATATGCTGGTCGTGGAGGATATTTGCCAGCGTCTTCAGCACTCCACGCAGACGCTCGAGGTACTGCCCCCCCAGTTGGTACGTCTGCGTAAAGTGCAGCATTTGCGCCGCTGTATCTGGACCGAGCTTAAACAGGCTGATGACGAGCAGTGTCTGCTCATGTTGCAGCCGACCGCGGCCGTTGCCGGATTACCCCGACAGCCTGCGCGCGAGTTTATTCAGAAGGTTGAACCCTTTAACCGCGAATGGTACGCCGGTTCGGCCGGGTATTTATCCCCCGAGCAGAGTGAGTTCTGCGTGGCGCTGCGCTCCGCGCGCGTTCAGGAGGACTCCCTGCGGCTCTACGCCGGCGCCGGTATCGTCAGCGGGTCTGACCCGGAGCAGGAGTGGCAGGAGATTGAAAACAAAGCCGCCGGATTGCGCTCTCTGCTCCTAAGGGATTAATACAGATTCGCGCAATCCCGATTCATATCAAAATTCCATTTTTTTCTATTATTTATACTGTGTCGCATTCTTGATACCGGACAATCTCATGTCAGTAAGTTCTTTTAACCGACGCTGGGCGGCGGTGATCCTTGAAGCCCTGACGCGCCACGGCGTCAGGCACGTGTGTATTGCACCGGGTTCTCGCTCAACGCCGCTGACGCTGGCGGCAGCCGAAAACCGGGCGTTAATTCACCACACCCACTTTGATGAGCGCGGCCTCGGCCATCTTGCGCTGGGTCTGGCGAAAGTCAGCAAAGAACCCGTGGCGGTGATTGTCACTTCCGGTACCGCCGTGGCGAACCTCTATCCGGCGCTGATTGAAGCCGGGTTAACCGGTGAAAAATTGATCTTACTGACGGCCGATCGTCCTCCTGAGCTTATCGACTGCGGCGCCAATCAGGCCATTCGCCAGCCGGGACTCTTTTCTTCGCATCCTTCGCAGACGATTTCGCTGCCCCGTCCCACCCAGGATATTCCGGCAAGCTGGCTGGTCTCCACCGTCGATCACGCCATGGAGACGTTGCGTCGCGGAGCGTTGCATATCAACTGCCCGTTTGCCGAGCCGCTGTACGGTGAGCTGGACGACACGGGTCTTGACTGGCAGCAGACCCTCGGCGACTGGTGGGAGAGTGAAAAACCGTGGCTGCGCGAGCAGACGCACCTTGAGAGCGCGAAACAGCGCGACTGGTTCTTCTGGCGGCAGAAGCGCGGCGTGGTTATCGCCGGGCGCATTAGCGCCTCTGAAGGCAAGCTGGTTGCCGAATGGGCGCAAACCCTGGGCTGGCCGCTGATAGGCGACGTGCTTTCCCAGACCGGTCAGCCGCTGCCGTGCGCCGATCTCTGGCTGGGTAATGCCAAAGCGGTCACCGAACTGGCGCAGGCGCAGATTGTGGTCCAGCTTGGATCGAGCTTGACCGGCAAACGGTTACTGCAGTGGCAGGCGACCTGCACACCGGACGAGTACTGGCTGGTGGACGCGCTGGAAGGGCGGCTTGACCCGGCGCACCACCGCGGTCGTCGTCTCGTCAGCTCTATCGACGCCTGGCTGGCGCTCCATCCCGCTGAAAAACGCAAGCCCTGGGCGGTGGCCATTCCGGACCTTTCGCGCCAGGCGTGGGAACTAACCAAAGCGCACTGTGAAGCGTTTAGCGAAGCCGGGCTGGCACACCGTATTCGCCAGTACCTGCCCGAGCAGGGGCAGCTGTTTGTCGGCAACAGCCTGGTCGTGCGGCTGATTGATGCTTTTTCGAAGCTGCCCGCGGGCTACCCGGTATACAGCAACCGTGGCGCCAGCGGCATCGACGGGCTGATCTCCACGGCGGCGGGCGTGCAGCGCGCCAGCGCGAAATCGACGCTGGCGATCGTGGGCGATCTCTCCGCGCTCTACGATCTCAACGCGCTGGCGCTGCTGCGTCAGGCGTCAGCCCCGTTTGTGCTGATTGTGGTCAACAACAACGGTGGGCAGATTTTCTCCCTGCTGCCTACGCCCCAGAGCGAGCGCGAGCGTTTCTATCTGATGCCGCAGAACGTGCAGTTCGAACACGCCGCGGCGATGTTTAGCCTGAAATACCATCGCCCGGAAAGCTGGGAACAGCTGGACGCGGCGTTAAACAGCGCATGGAAACAGCCGGGCGCGACGCTGATTGAGCTTGTGGTGAACGATGCTGACGGTGCGCAGGCCCTGCAAAGCCTGCTGGCGCAGGTGAGCCAGCTGTGATCCTTTCGGGCGTGCTGCAGGCCGGAAAACCAGGCTATCCCTGGCTGGTCTTTTTGCACGGTTTTTCGGGTGACTGTCGCGAGTTGCAGAGGGTCGGTGAAGGACTTAGCGATTATCCCAGGCTATATCTGGATCTGCCGGGGCACGGTGGATCCCGGAATCTGGGTGTGAAGGGGTTTGACGAGATGAGCGCGTTGCTCACCCGAACCCTGCTTAGTTACAACATACTTAAATTCTGGCTTGTCGGGTACTCCCTCGGCGGCCGCATTGCGATGTTCCATGCCTGCCAGCAGCCGAAGGGGCTGCAGGGCGTGGTGGTGGAGGGAGGGCATCCGGGCCTGCAGGATGCCGATGCGCGAAATGCCCGGCTGGCATCCGATCGCCGCTGGGCAACGCGTTTTCGTACCGAACCGCTGGAGAACGTGTTCGCTGACTGGTACCAACAGCCCGTTTTCGCCTCCCTTACGGACGCCCAGCGCGATGCGCTGATTACCCTGCGCAGCCAGAACAGCGGCGCGACGCTGGCGATGATGCTCGAGGCGACGTCGCTGGCCGTGCAGCCCGATTTGCGTGTCGCGCTTAGCGCACGCGATTTCACTTTTGATTATCTCTTTGGCGAACGTGATGAGAAGTTTGCGGCCCTGGCCGCCGAGCTGAACGCTGTTCTCCATGCAATTCCCAACGCCGGACACAACGCCCACCGGGAAAATCCCGATGCGGTTACCGCGAGTCTGGCTCAGATACTGCGTCTTCGCATAAAGGACACTCTATGATCTACCCTGATGAAAACATGCTCTATGCACCGGTTGAATGGCAAGACTGCTCCGAAGGCTACACCGACATTCGTTACCACAAATCCACCGACGGCATTGCTAAAATCACCATTAACCGTCCGCAGGTGCGTAATGCCTTCCGTCCGCTGACCGTGAAAGAGATGATTCAGGCCCTGGCGGATGCGCGCTACGACGATAACATCGGCGTGATTGTCCTGACCGGCGAAGGCGATAAAGCGTTCTGCTCCGGCGGCGATCAGAAAGTGCGCGGTGACTACGGCGGATACCAGGACGACGCGGGTACGCACCACCTGAACGTCCTCGATTTCCAGCGTCAGATCCGCACCTGTCCAAAACCGGTGGTGGCGATGGTGGCGGGCTACTCCATCGGCGGCGGCCACGTGCTGCACATGATGTGTGACCTGACTATTGCCGCCGAGAACGCCATCTTCGGCCAGACGGGCCCGAAAGTGGGATCCTTCGATGGTGGCTGGGGGGCCTCCTACATGGCGCGCATCGTCGGTCAGAAAAAGGCCCGCGAAATCTGGTTCCTGTGCCGTCAGTACAACGCGCAGGAAGCGCTGGATATGGGCCTGGTGAACACCGTGGTGCCGCTTGCCGATCTCGAAAAAGAGACCGTGCGCTGGTGCCGTGAAATGCTGCAAAACAGCCCGATGGCGCTTCGCTGCCTGAAGGCCGCGCTCAATGCCGACTGTGACGGTCAGGCGGGTCTGCAGGAGCTGGCGGGCAACGCCACCATGCTGTTCTACATGACCGAAGAGGGTCAGGAAGGGCGCAACGCGTTTAACGAAAAACGCCAGCCGGACTTCAGCAAATACAAACGGAATCCGTAATGCGTCGCGCGCAAGTTTACCGCTGGCAGATACCGATGGACGCGGGCGTGGTGCTGCGTGAGCGGCGGTTAAAAACCCGTGACGGCTTCTTCGTGCATCTGCAGCAGGGCGAGCGGGAAGGCTGGGGCGAGATTTCGCCGCTGCCGGGCTTTAGCATGGAGTCGCTGGATGTCGCGCAGACGGCCTTGCTTGCGTGGGCGGACGCGTGGCGCGAGGGTGCAAATCCGGCGCTGCCGGATGTGCCTTCCGCGGCTTTTGGTATCAGCTGCGCGCTCGCGGAGCTGGACGGCAGCCTGCCGGAAGCGGGGAATTACCGCGCGGCACCGCTCTGCACGGGCGATCCGGACGAACTCTTCGCGCTGCTCTCCGCCATGCCGGGGGAGAAAGTGGCGAAAATTAAAGTCGGTCTCTATGAAGCCGTGCGCGACGGCATGGTCGCCAACCTGCTGCTGGAGGCGATCCCCGACCTTCATCTGCGTCTGGACGCTAACCGTGCCTGGACGCCGCTCAAGGCGCAGCAGTTTGCGAAGTACGTCAACCCGGCGTACCGCAGCCGCATTGCCTTCCTCGAAGAACCGTGCAAGACGCGGGAGGATTCGCGTGCGTTTGCCCGCGAAACGGGGATTGCCATCGCCTGGGATGAAAGCCTGCGCGAGGCCGATTTTGAATTTGTCGCCGAACCCGGCGTCAGCGCGGTGGTGATTAAACCAACGCTGACCGGCAGCCTGGCGAAAGTGCGCGAGCAGGTCGCGGCGGCGCACGCCTTAGGGCTGACGGCGGTCATCAGCTCGTCGATTGAGTCCAGCCTTGGGCTAACCCAGCTGGCGCGCATTGCCGCCTGGTTAACGCCTGACACGGTCCCTGGTCTCGACACGCTGAACCTGATGCAGGCTCAGCTTCTCCGCCCGTGGCCGGACAGCGCGCTGCCGTGCCTCGACGTTACGGCGCTGGAGCCGCTGCAATGAGTTTTACCGACTGGCCGTGGCGGCACTGGCGCGCGCTGTCTGCCGATAAGCCTGCCCTGAGGCTGAACGACGAGACGTTTACCTGGCAACAGCTGTGCGCGCGCGTCGACAGCCTTGCGGCGGGGTTTCACCAGCAGGGCGTGGAGGAGGGCGACGGCGTGCTGCTGCTGGCCTATAACCACCCGCAAACCCTGCTGGCGTGGCTGGCGCTGCTCCAGTGCGGAGCGCGTATTCTTCCCGTGAATCCGCAGCTGCCGCGCCCGCTGCTGGGCGTGCTGCTCCCGCAGATGACGCTGCGCTTTGCGCTGGTGCTGGATGGCAGCTACGACTGTCTTCCTGCCCTGAGCATGCGCGAGACAGCAGATGCGTATTGCGCTGCGTGGCAACCGGCGCGGCTGGCGTCCATGACGCTGACCTCCGGCTCCACCGGGCTGCCGAAAGCGGCGGTCCATACCTGCGAGGCCCATCTTGCCAGCGCGCGCGGCGTTTTGTCGCTGATGCCCTACGGTGAAGACGACGACTGGCTGCTTTCGCTGCCGCTGTTTCACGTTTCCGGCCAAGGGATTTTATGGCGCTGGCTGCAGGCCGGCGCGCGGTTAACCGTGCGCGAGAAACAGCCGCTGGCGGAGGCGCTGTGCGGCTGTACCCACGCCTCGCTGGTGCCAACCCAGCTCTGGCGTCTGCTTAATGCACACCAGCATGTTGCACTGAAAGCGGTGCTGCTGGGCGGGGCGGCCATCCCTGTTGAATTGACCGAACAGGCGCGAGAACAGGATATACGCACCTTCTGCGGCTACGGCCTGACCGAGTTTGCCTCTACCGTCTGCGCGAAAGAGGCGGACGGCGAGCCGGACGTGGGCTATGCGCTGCCGGGCAGAGAGGTTCAGGTGGTCAACGGGGAAGTCTGGATCAGGGCGCAAAGCATGGCCTCAGGCTACTGGCGGGATGGCGAACTGATTCCGCTGACCAACGCGCAGGGATGGTTCGCCACACGCGATAGCGGCGAATGGCATAACGGCCGTCTGACGATCCTGGGCCGCATGGACAACCTCTTTTTTAGCGGCGGAGAAGGGATCCAGCCGGAATCGCTGGAGCGCGTTATCGCCACGCACCCGCAGGTTAACCAGGTGTTTATTGTTCCGCTGGACGACGCTGAGTTTGGGCAGCGTCCGGTGGCGGTGGTGGAGTGTGAGCCGGGAACGGATATCACCTGTTTACCTGACTGGGTGAGGGATAAGGTGGCGCGTTTTGAGCAACCCGTCCGCTGGCTGCTGTTGCCGACCGAACTCAAAAATGGCGGTATTAAAGTCTCGCGCCGCGCGTTGCAGCAGTGGGTGAACGCATCGCTGAAGGGATAATAGTCGTTTCAAATAGTTACAATCTAATGACCTGCCGCACGCAGAGTGCTTGATCCCCGGGAGACTCCGGTTAAAATCTCGCGGTTTTGGGACTTCTTTATAATAATTGTGCGGGATCACGACAATGAAAAAAGTGGCATTAGTGGGCTTAGGCCTGATGGTTGTATCTGCGGCGGCTAACGCCATCAGCATTAACGGATCGGCGGGTCAGGATTATACCCACCTTGGCTTTGGCATGGGTACCGAGACTTCGGGTCTGGCGATGACCGGCGGCTGGACGCATAACGATGATGACGGCGACGCGGCCAGCCTCGGCCTGGGTCTCAACGTTCCTCTAGGCCCGTTCCTGGCCACCGTCGGTGGTAAAGGTATCTATACCAACCCAAATGACGGTGACGAAGGGTACGCGGCGGCAGTGGGCGGCGGCCTGCAGTGGAAAATTGGCGACAGCTTCGGCCTGTTTGGTGAGTACTACTATTCGCCGGACTCCCTCTCAAGCGGTATCGAAAGCTATGAAGAGGCTAACGCCGGCGCGCGCTGGACCATTATGCGTCCAATCACCATCGAAGCAGGCTATCGCTATCTGAACCTGGCCGGTAAAGACGGCAACCGCGACAACGCGCTGGCCGACGGCCCGTACGTGGGCGTCAGCGCAGGCTTTTAATCACTCCGGCGCGGCATTCTGTCGCGCCAGTTTCTCTCTTATCCACCCCGCGTTTGCGTTATAGTGTTTTGACCAAATAAGCGGGAGAACATAATGATTAACGTGGAGATGTTATCCACCGGCGACGAAGTGCTGCATGGACAAATTATTGATACCAATGCTGCCTGGCTTGCCGATCTTTTCTTTGAGCAAGGATTACCGTTAACGCGCCGCAATACGGTGGGCGACAATCTTGAGTCACTGGTCGCTATTCTGCGTGAACGCAGTGAGCACTGTGACGTGCTGATTGTGAACGGTGGGCTCGGCCCTACCAGTGACGATCTCAGCGCGCTGGCCGCCGCGACCGCAAAAGGCGAAGGGCTGGTGCTGCATGAGGCGTGGCTCTCGCAGATGGAGCGCTTTTTCTCCGAATGTGGCCGCGTCATGGCCCCCAGCAATCGCAAACAGGCTGAAATTCCCGCCAGCGCCGAGCTGGTCGATAACCCGGTGGGTACCGCGTGTGGATTTGCCATGCAGCTGAACCGCTGCCTGATGTTCTTCACGCCGGGCGTGCCCTCAGAATTTAAAGTGATGGTCGAGCAGCAGATCCTGCCGCGCCTTCGCCAGCGTTTTACCCTGCCGGAACCGCCGCTGTGCCTGCGTCTGACCACCTTTGGCCGCTCGGAAAGCGATCTGGCCCAGAGCCTCGATCACCTTCCGCTGCCGCCTGGCGTGTCCATGGGCTATCGCTCCTCCATGCCGATCATTGAACTTAAGCTGACAGGCCCGGCCGAGCAGAAAGAGGCGATGCTGGCGTTGTGGCCCGAGGTGCAGCGCGTGGCTGGCGAAAGCCTGATCTTTGAAGGTACGGAAGGGTTGCCCGCGCAGATTGCGAAGCATCTGCAGGCGCGTCAGCTCAGCGTGACCTTAAGCGAGCAGTTCACCGGTGGCCTGCTGGCGCTGCAGCTGTCGCGCGTCAACGCGCCGCTGCTGGCCAGCGAAGTTGTGCCGTTCCAGCAGGAGACCCTGGCGCAGACCGCCCGCTGGGCGTCCGAGAGAAGGGTGAAGCATTTTGCCGGTCTGGCGCTGTTCGTCGGCGGGCTGGATGAAGAACACCTCAACTTCGCGCTGGCGACGCCCGAGGGCACCCACGCCCTGCGGGTGAAAATGAGCATTACCCGCCACAGCCTGGCGGTGCGTCAGGAGGTATGCGCCATGATGGCGCTGAACATGCTACGCCGCTGGCTGAATGGCAAAGAGGTGGCCAGCGAGCACGGCTGGATTAACGTGGTTGAGTCGCTGTTCGTGGAGTAACGCCTGTGCCGGGGCCTTTCGCCCCGGCCATGTTCAGCCGAGCGCCTTTGCCAGCAGCGTAATCGGATGTTCGCAGCGCTTGCTGGTGGACATCTCAATCTGCCATTTGCAGGTTTCGCAGTCCGTCACCACAATATCCGCGCCGCTCTCCTCAATCTGACAAAACAGCGGGGCGCCAATCGCCTGCGACGTTTCGTAGTTTTCACGCTTAAAGCCGTAGGTTCCCGCAATCCCGCAGCAGCGCGAGTCCAGCACCGTCAGCTCCAGCCCCGGGATTAACCGCAGCAGCTCCAGCGTATAGAGCGACCAGCCCATCTTCTCCATATGACAAGGTGTGTGATACACCACCTTCAGGGGTAATTCCCTCAGCGGCAACGTCTGCCCGCTGTCCAGCTTGCGCCACAGGAAACGTGTCGCCAGCTCGATGTGCTCGCGTAGTCCGGTGTTGTCCACGTCCAGCAGATGCGGGTACTCATCGCGCAGGGTAAAGGTACAGGTGGAAGAGGTCGCCAGCACCGGAATACCTTTATCGACAATCGCTTCGCGCAGGGAGGTGACATTGCTCTGAGCCTGCCTGCGCGCTTTATCGGTGAACCCGTTGGCGATCAGCGGTACGCCGCAGCACTTCTCTTTATTCAGTAGCTGAACGCCCGTTCCCATGGCGTTCAGCACCTTCAGCAGGTCTTTACCCAGCTGCGGGTGGTTGTAATTCACGTAGCAGCCGTGGAAAAAGGCCACCTGCTCGGCGTACTGCGCCTGTTTCGCCGCGACGGATTTATACCAGCGGCGGAACGTACCGTGAGAATATTTCGGCAGGCTGCGGTGATGGTCTATCTTCAGCGTGGCATCCAGCAGCTGGCGCACCGGTTTGAGGGAGGTCGCGGCATTCACCAGCGGGGCAAACGGCGTAGAGACGCAGCCCATCAGATCGGTATGGCTCAGGATCGCGTCACGCAGCGACGGCTTTTGCGCGCTGTAGCGTGCCCGGGCGCGCTGGATAATGTCGCCAATTTTCACATCAGACGGGCAGGCGACTTCGCAGCGTTTGCAGTTGATGCAGTATTTTAGCGCCTCGTCGTACAGCTTGCCGTCCTTCAGCCGCAGACGCTCGCCGTCCGGTCCGGCCTGCTTTGGTCCGGGATAGCGTGGGTTCACGCCGCTGACCGGGCAGACGGTGGTACACACCGTGCATTTGATGCAGCTTTCAAAACGGGTATCGTTCATTGTTCAGCCTCCGTGCGCTGGCTAATCTGCTCTGCCACATACAGCGCCGTGACGGCGCAGACTCCGCCACCGCACCCCTGAGCAATAGGATCGTACCCGCCCAGCAGCGAGCCGATGGCAAAGAGATTACTGACGGGTCTACCGGCAAGCTGCGGGTGTAACCGGTTATCGACAATCACGCCGAACTGCTGCCAGGGCTGCGGCGAGAAGAAATCACTTTGATACCAGTCCGCGCGGGAGGCATGCTGGCGAACATCCAGTCCCATAATAGCTTCCCGGATACCCTCCCGGCTGCTCAGCAGCCCGTTGCTGAAGAAGCTGCCGCTTGCCAGCACCGTATAGCGCGCACGAAGCGGAATATCGTCGTGGTTGCGCGTCCAGATTTCGCTCACCGCGCCGTCGGTCAGGGTGATTTTTTTCACCTCATCACCCGCCATCCACACGCCGCCCTGTGCGACAAACTGGCGCTGGAGCTGGGTATGCAGACGAATGCCGGGTACGGACGGAGGCAGCGTTGGCAGCAGGCCGAGCGAGCAGGGCAGACGATCCGATAGCCAGCGCCAGAGCCGGTTGTCGCGTAAGCCAAAGCATGCGGGCATCAGCAGGGCGTCACAGCTGTCGCTGAGGGGCCTGAGCGCGTCATACAGCAGCGGCCATTTGTCCTCGTTATCCAGAAATCGGGCGATATTCACCGCGCGAAACTCGCTCGGGTTATCGCGCAGGACATCAAGCTCAGGTAGTTCTATCTCTGCCGTTTCGGCATTGATCCCCTGGCGGCAAAGCGACGCCGCCGCGAGATGGGGCTGAAAATCCAAAAAACCGCTAATACCCACGACCCGGACGCGCGCGGCATTGAAGGGCGCAACGGGCACCTCCTCCGGGCTGAGCCAGGCAGAGCGTAAGGTACCGAGCGGCGTGACGCGCTGGTGATTGAGCCGGGCGCTCCCCTTCAGACGCGCGCCGCAGTCCGCCAGCAGCGCTTCGGTTTCCAGCGCAAAGCGGTCAACGTTGTGCGCGCCAATCAGGTGATAGGGGTGCTCCGGCGGCAGCTTATCGCGGTACGTTTCGTCCACCAGATCCAGCGAGCCCGACGAGAAGTGCAGGGCGCTCTGGCCCCGTGTGATAATGGCGCAGCGCAGCCCCTGCCTGGTGAGCCTGATGCCGCAGAGCAGGCCTGCCAGCCCGCCGCCGACGATTACGGTATCAAATTTCATCGCGTTGCTCCTTCTCAAGACCGCAAAGCCCCTGGTAGACCCAGCGGGTAAATTCGCTTTCGCGCAGGGCATCGCCCCAGGCGACAGGCTGGATGCCTTTCCAGCGCTCGTTTAAAAACGCGCTGAGCTGATCGAGCGACTGGGTAGCGGTGGTGGTATGAAAGCGCTGCAGCAGTCCGGCGGCACGACAGGCGCACAGCTCGCCCTGACAGGTACCCATTCCGACGCGGGTGCGGCGGCGAAGATCGAGCAGGCTGTTAACCGTCAGATTTTCCACCGCGTACTGCACCTCACCGGCGGTGACGGCTTCGCACTCGCACACCAGGCTGCGGCTCAGGCGCCCTTCACCGAGCCACTGCGGCGTTCTGTCGCCGTGGCGGTAAATAGCGGATCCGCGCAGCGGCGCGGGCAGGGAGATGATTTTTTGCAGCGTTTTTTCGGTGGACTGACGCGAGCCGGGCAGGGGTTGTTCTGCCGTCACGCACCGTTCGGTATTGCCCAGCTTGCGGCAGACGGCATCGGTCGCCCACTCGGCCATCAGGCGGTAGGTCATCAGCTTGCCGCCGGTGATGGTGATAAACCCGTCCAGGCCGTCACGCCCGGCGTGATCGAGCAGCACAATGCCCCGGCTGACGTTACGCCCGCTCGGATCGTTATCGCTGGCGACCAGCGGACGCACGCCTGCGTAGGCGCGCAGAATACGCGTCTGCGCCATCACCGGGGCCAGTTTTTCCCCTTCGCGCATCAGGATGTCGACCTCTTCGGCGGTTACGCGGTTGTAGTCAATCTCGCTATAGTCCACGTGGGTTGAGGTCGTACCGATTAATGAGATGGTGTCACCCGGCACCAGAATATCGGCATCTGACGGTTTGCGGCAGCGGTTAATTACGTGGTTATTGATGCGGTGGTCGAGGATCAGCAGCGAGCCTTTCGCCGGGAACATGCGCACCGACAGGTCCGCGTATTCCGCGATGCGCTGCCCCCAGATCCCCGCCGCGTTGACCACTACGGCGGCATACAGTTCGCTGTGTTCGTTATATTGCGTATCAACAATCCGTACGCCGCAGATGCGGTTTCCCTCGCGGATAAGCCCGGTCACTTCGTGTCCGGTCAGGATGTGAGCGCCATGTTCGCGGGCGTCCAGCATGTTGGCGGCAGTCAGGCGGAAGGGGTCAACGGTGCCGTCAGGCACTTTAACCGCGCCGATAAGCGCCGGGTTAACCGACGGTTCCAGCCGCCGCGCCAGAACCGGATCCATGGCCTCAGCCTGAATGCCCGCTGCACAGCAGGCGGTAATAAAGGTGTCCTGGAAGGTAAGGTCATCTTCGGGAAGAGTGATAAACAGGCCGTCAGTCGGCTCAATGCAGTGGCGGGCGATACGCTTGAGGATCTGGTTTTCAGCAATACATTCGCGCGCGGATTCAGCGTCGGTGACCGCATACCGGGCGCCGCTGTGCAGCAGGCCGTGGTTACGCCCGGTTGCGCCCGTGGCGATATCATGGCGTTCCAGAAGCGTGACGCTTAAGCCGCGAAGGGCGCAGTCGCGCGCGATCCCGGCGCCGGTTGCGCCACCACCAATGATTATCACATCACTATAACGAGGATCGTGACTGGTCATTGTTTACCCTCTATGTTCGTTTTTTATCATTTAGCCATATCAATTGTGTGGTTTGTTTGATTTCGAACAT
Organism: Enterobacter sp. Taxon_8; assembly: GCF_058354585.1. Lineage (NCBI taxonomy): Bacteria > Pseudomonadati > Pseudomonadota > Gammaproteobacteria > Enterobacterales > Enterobacteriaceae > Enterobacter > Enterobacter sp. Taxon_8. The sequence goes on from NZ_CM177989.1 coordinate 1,376,177, forward strand.
AAACGCGCGGAATTCGAAAGTGAAACGTGATTTCATGCGCTTTTTTGCGCATTCTGTCATATTTCTGTAACAATCTGTGCGTTGATTCACAGTAACAATCACCGTGATTTCTTAACATCCCCGCCTCTGGAATTCAGGTGCGAGCCACCTGCTCATTCATTTCAAGGCCACGGAGGCTGTTATGCTCAGTATCTTCAAACCTGCGCCGCACAGGGCGCGTCTGCCAGAGGCAGAAATAGATCCGCTCTATCGCCGTCTGCGTTGGCAAATCTTCCTGGGGATCTTCTTCGGGTACGCGGCGTACTACCTTGTACGTAAAAACTTCGCGCTCGCCATGCCGTATCTGGTGGAGCAGGGCTTTTCCCGTGGCGATCTGGGGTTCGCGCTGTCGGGGATCTCCATCGCCTACGGTTTTTCCAAATTCATCATGGGTTCCGTGTCGGATCGCTCGAATCCGCGCGTGTTCCTGCCCGCCGGTCTGATCCTGGCGGCCGCGGTCATGCTGTTCATGGGCTTTGTGCCGTGGGCTACCTCCAGCATTGCCATCATGTTCGTGCTGCTGTTCCTCTGCGGCTGGTTCCAGGGGATGGGGTGGCCGCCGTGCGGGCGTACCATGGTGCACTGGTGGTCGCAGAAAGAGCGCGGAGGCATCGTGTCGGTGTGGAACTGCGCCCATAACGTGGGCGGCGGTATTCCGCCTCTGCTGTTCCTGCTGGGGATGGCCTGGTTCAACGACTGGCATGCGGCGCTCTATATGCCTGCCTTTGGCGCCATTCTGGTGGCGATTATTGCCTTCGCCCTGATGCGCGACACGCCGCAGTCCTGCGGCCTGCCGCCGATTGAAGAGTACAAAAACGACTATCCGGATGATTACAGCAAGGAGCACGAAGAAGAACTGACCGCGAAACAGATCTTCATGAAGTACGTGCTGCCGAACAAGCTGCTGTGGTACATCGCGGTCGCGAACGTGTTCGTTTACCTGCTGCGCTACGGCATCCTCGACTGGTCGCCAACCTACCTGAAAGAGGTGAAGCACTTCGCGCTGGATAAATCCTCCTGGGCCTATTTCCTGTATGAATATGCCGGGATCCCGGGCACGCTGCTTTGCGGCTGGATGTCGGACAAGGTGTTTAAAGGCAACCGCGGCGCGACGGGCGTCTTCTTTATGACGCTGGTGACCATTGCTACCGTGGTGTACTGGCTCAACCCGCCGGGCAACCCATCAGTAGATATGGCCTGCATGATCGTCATCGGCTTCCTGATTTACGGTCCGGTGATGCTGATCGGTCTGCATGCCCTGGAGCTGGCGCCGAAAAAAGCGGCGGGCACGGCGGCGGGCTTTACCGGCCTGTTCGGCTACCTGGGCGGTTCGGTCGCGGCGAGCGCCATCGTGGGCTACACCGTTGACTTCTTCGGCTGGGACGGCGGCTTTATGGTGATGATCGGCGGCAGCGTGCTGGCGGTACTGCTGCTGATTGTTGTGATGATCGGTGAGAAACGTCACCACGCGGAAGTGCTGGCGCGTCGTCAATAAGGAGCTTAGCGATGAAATTTACCCAACTTGCAACCGGCCTGCTGCTGGCGGGCCTGATGACAGGCTCCGCGCTGGCGGCGGATAAAATTGTTATTGCCCACCGCGGCGCCAGCGGCTATCTGCCGGAGCATACGCTGCCGGCGAAGGCGATGGCCTATGCGCAGGGTGCGGATTACCTGGAGCAGGATCTGGTGATGACGAAGGACGACCAGCTGGTCGTCCTGCATGACCACTATCTTGACCGCGTGACGGACGTGGCGGATCGTTTCCCGGACCGCGCGCGCAAAGATGGCCGCTTCTATGCCATCGACTTCACGCTGGCGGAGATCCGTTCCCTGAAGTTTACCGAGGGCTTCGAGATCGAAAACGGCAAGAAGGTGCAGGTCTATCCGGGACGTTTCCCGATGGGCAAATCTGACTTCCGCATTCATACCTTCCAGGAAGAGATTGAGTTTGTTCAGGGGCTGAACCACTCAACCGGTAAAAACATCGGCATCTATCCGGAAATCAAAGCGCCGTGGTTCCACCATCAGGAAGGAAAAGATATTGCCGCGAAGACGCTCGAGGTGCTGAAGCAGTACGGCTACACCGGCAAGAAGGACAAAGTTTACCTGCAGTGTTTTGATGCCGCCGAGCTGAAGCGCATCAAAACCGAGCTGGAGCCGAAGATGGGGATGGATCTCAATCTGGTGCAGCTGATTGCCTATACCGACTGGAATGAAACCCAGGAGAAGCAGCCGGACGGAACGTGGGTGAACTACAATTACGACTGGATGTTTAAGCCGGGCGCGATGAAGCAGATTGCGCAGTACGCCGACGGCATCGGGCCGGATTACCACATGCTGGTGGCGGAAGGTTCAACGCCTGGTCACGTGAAGCTGACTGCGATGGTGAAAGAGGCGCACGCCAGCAGGATGCAGGTGCACCCGTATACCGTGCGTGCAGACCAGCTGCCGCCATATGCCACGGACGTGAATCAGCTTTATGAAGTGTTGTATAAGCAGGCGGGCGTGGACGGACTGTTTACGGATTTCCCGGATAAAGCGGTGACGTTCTTAAAATAGAAAAAAGGGCCGTAAGGCCCTTTTTTACATCTCGATCTCTATATCGCCTTTTGCCCGGCAGCAGCAGGGCAAAATTTCCCCTTCGTTGATAAAGGCCAGCGGCTCGGTCAGCCAGTCCACCTGGCCGGCGACCAGACGGCAACGGCAGGAGCCGCAGTAGCCGGAACGACACTGGTACTCTACTTCTACCTGATGCGCCTCAAGCGCCACCAGCAGAGAAGGGTGCTCCTCCCGACACAGTACCTCAGTGCCGGAAAGACTTAACGTGACGCGTGACATCAGAGCTGGAAGTTGCTCAGGTCGTCGGTGTTGACTTCAGAATCAATCTGACCGACCAGATAAGAGCTGACTTCCACTTCCTGCGGCGCAACCTGCACGTTATCGGACACCAGCCAGGTGTTGATCCACGGAATCGGGTTAGAGCGCGTCTGGAACGGAAGGTCGAGACCAACAGCCTGCATGCGGATGTTGGTGATGTACTCAACGTACTGGCACAGGATGTCTTTGTTCAGGCCAATCATGGAGCCGTCGCGGAACAGGTAGTCTGCCCACTCTTTCTCCTGCTGAGCGGCCAGCACGAACAGGTCGTAGCACTCCTGCTTGCACTCTTCAGCGATTTCCGCCATCTCCGGATCGTCCGTACCGCTGCGCAGCAGGTTCAGCATGTGCTGGGTGCCGGTCAGGTGCAGGGCTTCATCACGGGCAATCAGACGGATGATTTTGGCGTTGCCTTCCATCAGCTTGCGCTCGGCAAAGGCGAAGGAGCAGGCGAAGCTGACATAGAAGCGGATCGCTTCCAGCGCGTTGACGCTCATCAGGCACAGGTACAGCTGCTTTTTCAGTGCGCGCAGGTTCACGGTGATGGTTTTACCGTTCACGTGGTGGGTGCCTTCGCCCAGCAGGTGCCAGTAGCTGGTCATCTCGATCAGCTCGTCGTAGTAGTGAGCAATGCCTTCCGCGCGCTTCTGGATCTGCTCGTTGGTGACGATATCGTCAAACACAACCGCCGGATCGTTCACGATGTTGCGGATAATGTGCGTGTAAGAGCGGGAGTGAATGGTCTCGGAGAATGCCCAGGTTTCCACCCAGGTCTCCAGCTCAGGAATCGAGATCAGCGGCAGCAGCGCCACGTTAGGGCTACGTCCCTGAATGGAGTCCAGCAGCGTCTGGTACTTCAGGTTACTGATGAAGATATGTTTTTCGTGATCCGGCAGCGACTGGTAGTCAATACGGTCGCGGGATACGTCCACTTCTTCCGGACGCCAGAAGAAGGAGAGTTGCTTTTCAATCAGCTTTTCGAAGATGTCATATTTTTGCTGATCGTAGCGTGCCACGTTGACCGGCTGGCCGAAGAACATCGGCTCTTTGAGCTGGTCGTTTTTCGTCTGTGAAAAGGTGGTATATGCCATGAGTGTGTCCTGTCTTACGAAATAAAGGCGGGGATATCCCCGCCCTTCATTAGATCTTACATGCGCCGCTTTCGCAGCCATCGTCCTGAATTGACGGCACCAGGTCGTCCTGCGCGTCTTCCGCACCATCACGGGTGTTGTGATAGTACAGGGTTTTCACGCCAAATTTGTAGGCGGTGAGCAGGTCTTTCAGCAGCTGCTGCATCGGGACCTTGCCTGACGGGAAGCGCGTCGGGTCATAGTTTGTATTGGCAGAGATCGACTGGTCGATAAACTTCTGCATGATACCCACCAGCTGCAGGTAGCCGTCGTTGTTTGGCATTTCCCACAGCAGCTCGTAGTTGTCACCCAGCGTCTCGTAATCCGGTACCACCTGACGCAGCACGCCGTCTTTCGACGCTTTAATGCTGACGTGGCCGCGCGGTGGCTCAATACCGTTGGTGGCGTTAGAGATCTGCGAAGAGGTCTCAGACGGCATCAGGGCAGAGAGCGTGGAGTTACGCAGGCCGTGAGTCTTGATGGACTCGCGCAGGCCTTCCCAGTCGAGGTGCAGCGGCTCGCTGACAATCGCATCCAGGTCTTTCTTGTAGGTGTCGATTGGCAGAATGCCTTTCGCGTAGGTGGTTTCGTTGAACCACGGGCACGCGCCTTGCTCTTTCGCCAGCTCGTTGGACGCTTTCATCAGGTAGTACTGAATCGCTTCGAACGTCTGGTGCGTCAGGTTGTTGGCGCTGCCGTCAGAGTAACGCTTGCCGTTTTTCGCCAGCCAGTAGGCGAAGTTGATCACGCCGATACCCAGGGTACGGCGGCCCATCGCACCGCGTTTAGCGGCCGGGATTGGGTAATCCTGGTAGTCCAGAAGGGCGTCGAGCGCACGAACCGCCAGCACGGCCAGCTCTTCCAGCTCGTCCAGGCTCTTAATCGCGCCCAGGTTGAACGCGGACAGCGTACACAGCGCGATTTCGCCGTTTTCGTCGTTCACGTCTTCCAGCGGTTTGGTCGGCAGGGCGATCTCCAGGCACAGGTTAGACTGGCGCACTGGCGCAACCACCGGATCGAACGGGCTGTGGGTGTTGCAGTGGTCAACGTTCTGGATGTAGATACGGCCGGTAGAGGCACGTTCCTGCATCATCAGGGAGAACAGGTCTACCGCCTTCACGCGCTGCTTACGGATGCTGTCGTCTTTTTCGTATTTGGTGTACAGACGCTCGAACTCGTCCTGATCGGCAAAGAACGCGTCATACAGGCCCGGGACGTCGGACGGGCTGAACAGGGTGATGTCTTCGCCTTTCAGCAGACGGGTGTACATCAGCTTGTTGATCTGCACGCCGTAGTCCATGTGACGCACGCGGTTGCCTTCCACGCCACGGTTGTTTTTCAGAACCAGCAGGCTTTCCACTTCCAGGTGCCACATCGGATAGAACAGGGTCGCAGCACCGCCGCGCACGCCGCCCTGAGAGCAGGATTTTACGGCCGTCTGGAAGTGTTTATAGAACGGGATACAGCCGGTGTGGAACGCTTCACCGCCGCGAATCGGGCTGCCCAGCGCACGGATGCGACCGGCGTTGATGCCGATACCGGCACGCTGGGAGACGTATTTCACGATGGCGCTGGAGGTGGCGTTGATGGAATCCAGGCTGTCACCACACTCGATCAGTACGCAGGAGCTGAACTGACGGGTTGGGGTACGCACGCCAGACATGATCGGCGTCGGCAGAGAAATCTTGAACGTGGAGACCGCATCGTAGAAACGCTTCACGTAATCCAGACGGGTATCACGCGGGTAGTTAGAGAACAGACAGGCAGCCACCAGAATGTAGAGGAACTGGGCGCTTTCGTAGATCTCACCGGTTACACGGTTCTGAACCAGGTATTTGCCTTCGAGCTGCTTCACCGCCGCGTAGGAGAAGTTCATGTCGCGCCAGTGATCGATAAACCCGTTCATCTGCTCGAACTCTTCTTCCGTATAGTCTTCCAGCAGATGCGTGTCGTATTTGCCCAGCTCAACCATTTTCACCACGTGATCGTAAAGCTTCGGCGGCTCAAACTGACCGTAGGCTTTTTTACGAAGGTGGAAAATCGCCAGACGTGCAGCGAGGTACTGATAATCCGGTGCTTCGCGGGAGATGAGGTCTGCCGCTGCTTTAATGATCGTTTCGTGAATATCAGACGTTTTGATGCCGTCGTAGAACTGAATGTGGGAGCGCAGTTCAACCTGGGAGATAGATACGTTGTTCAGTCCTTCTGCTGCCCAGTCGAGAACTCGATGGATTTTGTCCAGATTGATACGCTCGGTAGTACCGTCGCGCTTTGTCACCAGCAGACTCTGATTCATGTGGGTTTTACCTGTCCGTGAAATAAAAAATATCCCCCGTTTATCCACAGATCCGTCTTGTGACTAACTCTGTGGATAAATACTACATGTAGGGGGTTTGCGATAAGAAAAACGCTATATGGTGAGTATTCTAGTATCGAATCTTTTCAGCACAAGGGTTGATTTTGGCGTTAAATTGAGGTTGTGAAAGGGTAAAAAAGGCTAAGTCCTCGTACCGTAAGGCCTGGAAGACATGTCAATAATTAAGAAAAAAAATTCAAAATTTGATCGAGTGCTGATTTCTTCAACGGGAGGTCAGAATTGCGCAACATGATGTCGCGCAATCTTTATAAGAATAACGAATGACGTTAGTCGTTTTTGGCGGTTGTGTGCAACATATAGTTAACATCAACGCCCGGTGCGAGTTTGAATTTATTGGTTAGCGGATTGTAGTGCAGGCCGGTGATGTGCTGCTCTTTGAGCCACGTCTGGTCAACCCAGCTTAACAGCTCCGCAGGCTTGATGAATTTCTTCACGTCGTGCGTCCCTTTCGGCACCATGCGCAGTACATACTCCGCGCCAACGACGGCCATCAGCCACGCTTTACCGTTACGGTTGATGGTTGAGAAGAAGACCTGGCCGCCCGGCTTCACCAGTTTTGCACAGGCATGTACCACCGACTGCGGATCAGGTACGTGCTCCAGCATCTCCATGCAGGTCACCACATCGTACTGATGGGCGTGTTTTGCCGCGTGTTCTTCCACGGTTTCCTGCACGTAGTCTACCTGTATGCCAGACTCCAGCGCATGAAGACGGGCAACCTGCAGAGGTTCAAAGCCCATATCCAGGCCCGTGACGTTCGCCCCTTCGCGCGCCATGCTTTCCGCGAGGATGCCGCCGCCGCAGCCGACGTCGAGCACTTTCTTACCGAACAGGCCGCCGGAACGCTCCGCGATATAGCCCAGACGCAGCGGATTAATGCGATGCAGCGGTTTGAACTCACCTTCGAGATCCCACCAGCGGGACGCCACCGCTTCAAATTTGGCAATCTCTTCGTGGTCAACGTTGTGAGCCATCGGGGATTTTTCGGCATTCATGGGCGCTTTTACTCCTTATTTAGCAAGACAAAGGAGTATATCAGGCAATCCCCGTGAATAAAGCGTATAGGTTTACCTCAATCACCTCGGCTGTGTTATAATTTGCGACCTTTGAATCCGGGATACAGTAGAGGGATAGCGGTTAGATGAGCGACCTTGCGAGAGAAATTACACCGGTTAACATCGAGGAAGAGCTGAAGAGCTCCTATCTGGACTATGCGATGTCGGTCATTGTTGGCCGTGCGCTGCCGGACGTCCGCGATGGCCTGAAGCCGGTACACCGTCGCGTACTATACGCCATGAACGTATTGGGCAATGACTGGAATAAAGCCTATAAAAAATCTGCCCGCGTCGTCGGTGACGTCATCGGTAAATATCACCCGCATGGTGATACCGCCGTTTATGACACCATCGTTCGTATGGCGCAGCCATTCTCCTTGCGCTACATGCTGGTAGATGGTCAGGGTAACTTTGGTTCAGTCGACGGCGACTCCGCTGCTGCGATGCGTTATACGGAAATCCGTATGTCGAAAATCGCTCATGAGCTGATGGCCGACCTGGAAAAAGAGACCGTTGATTTCGTCGATAACTACGACGGCACCGAGCGCATCCCAGATGTGATGCCAACCAAGATCCCGAACCTGTTGGTTAACGGTTCTTCCGGTATCGCGGTCGGTATGGCAACCAACATTCCGCCGCACAACATCACGGAAGTGATCAACGGCTGTCTGGCCTATATCGACGATGAAGACATCAGCATTGAAGGGCTGATGACACACATTCCGGGCCCGGACTTCCCGACGGCGGCGATCATCAACGGTCGTCGCGGCATTGAAGAAGCGTACCGTACCGGCCGCGGCAAGATTTACATCCGTGCCCGCGCCGAAGTGGAAGCGGATGCTAAAACCGGCCGTGAAACCATTATTGTTCACGAGATCCCGTATCAGGTGAACAAAGCGCGTTTGATTGAAAAAATCGCCGAGCTGGTAAAAGAAAAACGTGTTGAAGGCATCAGCGCGCTGCGTGACGAGTCTGACAAAGACGGTATGCGCATCGTGATTGAGATCAAACGCGACGCGGTGGGTGAGGTTGTCCTGAACAACCTGTACTCCCAGACTCAGCTTCAGGTCTCCTTCGGTATCAACATGGTTGCGCTGCACCATGGTCAGCCGAAGATCATGAACCTGAAAGAGATCCTGAGCGCGTTCGTCCGTCACCGCCGTGAAGTGGTGACCCGTCGTACCATCTTCGAACTGCGCAAAGCGCGCGATCGTGCGCACATCCTTGAAGCGCTGGCGGTTGCGCTGGCCAACATCGACCCGATCATCGAACTGATCCGTCGTGCGCCAACCCCGGCAGAAGCGAAAACTGCGCTGATTTCCCGTCCGTGGGATCTGGGCAACGTCGCCGCGATGCTGGAACGTGCGGGCGATGACGCAGCGCGTCCTGAGTGGCTGGAACCTGAATTCGGCGTACGTGACGGTCAGTACTACCTGACGGAACAGCAGGCCCAGGCGATTCTGGATCTGCGTCTGCAGAAACTGACCGGCCTTGAGCATGAAAAACTGCTCGACGAATACAAAGAGCTGCTGGAACAGATTGCTGAGCTGCTGCACATTCTGGGCAGCGCAGAGCGCCTGATGGAAGTGATCCGCGAAGAGCTGGAGCTGGTCCGCGATCAGTTCGGCGACGAGCGCCGCACCGAAATCACCGCCAACAGCGCGGACATCAACATCGAAGACCTGATCAACCAGGAAGACGTTGTTGTGACCCTGTCTCACCAGGGCTACGTGAAGTATCAGCCGTTAACGGACTACGAAGCACAGCGTCGTGGCGGTAAAGGTAAATCTGCAGCACGTATTAAAGAAGAAGACTTTATTGACCGCCTGCTGGTGGCGAACACCCACGACACGATCCTCTGCTTCTCCAGCCGCGGTCGTCTGTACTGGATGAAAGTCTATCAGCTGCCGGAAGCAAGCCGCGGCGCGCGTGGTCGTCCAATCGTTAACCTGCTGCCGCTGGAAGCGAACGAACGTATCACCGCTATTCTACCGGTACGCGAGTACGAAGAGGGCGTGAACGTCTTTATGGCGACCGCCAGCGGTACCGTGAAGAAAACCGCGCTGACCGAATTCAGCCGTCCGCGTTCTGCCGGTATTATCGCCGTGAACCTGAACGAAGGTGACGAGCTGATTGGCGTGGATCTGACCTCGGGATCTGATGAAGTCATGCTGTTCTCTGCGGCCGGTAAAGTGGTGCGCTTCAAAGAAGACGCCGTCCGTGCAATGGGCCGTACCGCGACGGGAGTTCGTGGTATCAAGCTGGCTGGCGAAGACAGCGTTGTTTCTCTGATTATTCCGCGCGGTGAAGGGGCTATCCTGACCGTGACGCAGAATGGTTACGGTAAACGTACGGCGGAAGGGGAATACCCAACCAAGTCTCGCGGTACGCAGGGCGTTATCTCCATCAAGGTGACCGAGCGCAACGGTTCCGTTGTCGGCGCGGTGCAGGTGGACGATGCGGATCAGATCATGATGATCACCGATGCCGGTACGCTGGTGCGTACCCGCGTGTCTGAGATCAGCGTGGTGGGTCGTAACACCCAGGGCGTGATCCTCATCCGTACAGCGGAAGATGAAAACGTAGTGGGTCTGCAGCGCGTTGCCGAGCCGGTGGATGACGAAGAGCTCGACTCCATCGACGGCAGCGTTGCGGAAGGCGATGATGATATCGCGCCGGAAGCCGACACCGACGATGACGTAGCGGATGACGCTGACGAGTAATGTCTCCTGATGCAAAAAAGGGCCGGATTCCGGCCCTTTTCTTTTGCATTAGCAGATAAGTCAACGTTGCGACCTGGCGCGTTTACCGCTACCTTAACCACATTCTTTTGACCCCGACGGCGGAGCCTCGCCCCCTTGAAATACCTCGTCTCCTTTCGTACTACGCTGAAAGTCTCTCGCTATCTGTTTCGGGCGCTGGCGCTCCTGCTTTGGCTGCTGGTGGCCCTGTTCTCGGTGTTTTACATCGTTAACGCCCTGCACCAGAAAGAAGCGGAGATCCGCCAGGAGTTTAACTTAAGCTCCGACCAGGCCCAGCGCTACATTCAGCGAACGTCTGACGTCATGAAGGAGCTGAAGTATATTGCCGAAAATCGTCTGACGGCGGAAAACGGCATCCTTGCGCTTCGCGGGCGTGATGACAAAACCGAGGTCCCGGACTTCCAGCCGCTGTTCCCGGATTCCGATTGCTCCACCATGAGCAATACCTGGCGCGGGTCGCTGGAATCCCTTGCCTGGTTTATGCGCTACTGGCGCGACAATTTCTCCGCCGCCTATGACCTGAACCGCGTCTTCCTGATTGGCAGCGAGAATCTTTGCATGGCTGACTTTGGCCTGCGCGATGTGCCCGTTGAGCGTGATGATGCGCTGAAAAGCCTGCATGAACGTATTGTGAAATACCGCAATGCGCCGCAGGACGAGCGCGGGAATAACATCTTCTGGGTGAGCCAGGGCCCGCGCCCGGGCGTGGGGTATTTTTACGCCCTGACGCCGGTCTATCTGGGCAATCGCCTGCAGGCGCTGATGGGGATTGAGCAGACCATTCGCATGGAGAACTTCTTCACCCCGGGCAGCCTGCCAATGGGGGTGACCATTCTGGATGAAAATGGTCATCAACTGATCTCGCTTGCCGGGCCCGATAACCGTCTAAACGTCGAACCACACTGGATGCAGGAGCGGTCGTGGTTTGGCTATACCTCGGGTTTCCGCGAGCTGGTCCTGAAGAAGAGCCTGCCGCCTTCGTCGCTGAGTATCGTCTATTCGCTGCCGGTGGATATGGTGCTTGAGCGGATACGCATTCTTATCATGAATGCGATTCTGCTGAACCTGCTGGCGGGGGGCGCGCTGTTCACGCTGGCGCGCATGTATGAGCGGAAAATCTTTATTCCCGCAGAAAGCGACGCCCAGCGGCTCGAGGAACACGAGCAGTTTAACCGCAAGATTGTCGCCTCGGCGCCGGTGGGGATCTGTATTCTGCGTACCCAGGACGGAACCAATATCCTGAGTAATGAACTGGCGCATAACTACCTGAACATGCTGACGCATGAAGACCGGCAGAGGCTGACGCAAATTATCTGCGGCCAGCAGGTTAACTTCGTCGACGTGTTGACCAGTACGCACACCAATCTGCAGATCAGCTTCGTGCACTCCCGCTATCGCAATGAAAACGTGGCGATTTGCGTGCTGGTGGATGTTTCCGCACGCGTGAAAATGGAAGAGTCGTTACAGGAGATGGCGCAGGCCGCAGAGCAGGCGAGTCAGTCGAAATCCATGTTCCTTGCGACCGTAAGCCACGAACTGCGTACGCCGCTGTACGGGATTATCGGTAACCTCGATCTGCTGCAGACGAAGGAATTGCCGAAAGGAGTCGACAGACTGGTGACGGCGATGAACAACTCCTCCAGCCTGCTGCTGAAAATCATTAGCGATATTCTCGACTTCTCTAAAATTGAGTCTGAGCAGCTGAAAATTGAGCCGCGGGAATTCTCACCGCGCGAGGTGATGAACCACATCAGCGCCAACTATCTGCCGCTGGTCGTGCGTAAACAGCTGGGGCTCTACTGCTTTATCGAACCGGACGTGCCGCTGACGCTGCACGGCGATCCGATGCGCCTGCAGCAGGTCATCTCTAACCTGCTCAGCAACGCCATCAAATTCACCGATACCGGCTGTATTGTGTTGCACGTCTGCCGGGCGGGGGATTACCTGAGCATTCGCGTGCGCGACACGGGGGTCGGCATCCCGGCGAAGGAGGTGGTTCGTCTGTTCGACCCGTTCTTCCAGGTCGGTACCGGTGTGCAGCGTAACTTCCAGGGAACCGGACTGGGGCTGGCGATTTGTGAGAAGCTCGTCAGCATGATGGACGGCGATATCTCCGTGGATACCGAGCCCGGCATGGGCAGCCAGTTCACCATTCGCATTCCGCTTTATTCGGCGCAATATCCGGCTAAAGCGACGGTAGACGGGCTGAGCGACAAGCGCTGCTGGCTGGCGGTGCATAACGCCTCGCTGAATGACTATCTGACGGCGCTGCTTACCCACAGCGGAGTGAGAGTGTGCCGCTATGAAGGTCAAACGCCGGACGTGGACGATGTGCTGATCGCCGACGAGATGCTGGAGCTGCCGTGGCAGGGGAGAGGGTCAGTGCTCTTCTGCCGTCGCCACATCGGTATCCCGGTTGAGCGTGCGCCAGGAGAATGGGTACACAGTGTCGCAACCCCGCACGAGCTGTTGAGCCTGCTGGCGCGCATCTACAAAGTGGAACTGGAAGAGAGCGACGGCGCGGGCGGATTGCCGTCACCGGAGTCTCTGGCGTCGGTGAATGACGATATGATGATTCTGGTGGTGGATGACCATCCAATTAACCGTCGCCTGCTGGCTGACCAGCTTGGATCGCTGGGCTATCAGTGCAAAACCGCCAATGACGGCGTGGATGCGCTGAACGTGCTGAGTAAGAATCATATTGATATCGTGCTGAGTGACGTCAACATGCCTAACATGGACGGCTACCGTCTGACGCAGCGCATCCGGCAGCTTGGCCTGACGTTGCCGGTGGTGGGCGTAACGGCGAACGCGCTGGCGGAAGAGAAGCAGCGCTGTCTGGAGTCAGGGATGGACAGCTGTCTGTCCAAACCGGTGACGCTGGACGTGCTGAAGCAGACCTTGTCGATTTACGCGGAGCGCGTGAGAAAAACCAGAATATAAAAAAGGCCCGCAAGGGCCTTTTATGTTTTTCCCCTTCTCCCGGTGGGAGAGGGATGGGGTGAGGGCATCAGGCCGCACACCCGTCGGGATCAATCCTTGTCCGTTGCGCTCAGCGTGACGGAGGAGAGATAGTTCAGCAGTGCAATATCGTTGTCCACGCCCAGCTTCATCATCGCTGATTTCTTCTGGCTGCTGATGGTTTTAATACTGCGGTTCAGCTTCTTGGCAATCTCGGTCACCAGGAAACCTTCTGCGAACAGGCGCAGAACTTCACTCTCTTTCGGAGACAGACGTTTGTCACCGTATCCACCCGCGCTGATTTTTTCCAGCAGACGAGAAACGCTTTCAGGCGTGAACTTCTTGCCTTTCTGCAGCGCTGCGAGCGCTTTTGGCAGATCGGTCGGAGCGCCCTGTTTCAGCACAATCCCTTCGATGTCCAGATCCAGTACCGCGCTCAGGATCGCCGGGTTGTTGTTCATGGTCAGAACAATGATCGAGATATCCGGGAAGTGGCGTTTAATATATTTGATGAGCGTGATCCCATCACCGTATTTGTCTCCAGGCATGGAGAGGTCGGTAATGAGCACGTGCGCATCAAGCTTTGGGAGGTTATTGATCAGTGCTGTAGAGTCTTCAAATTCACCGACTACATTCACCCACTCGATCTGTTCAAGTGATTTGCGAATACCGAACAGTACAATCGGATGGTCATCGGCAATAATTACGTTCATATTGTTCATGTATAAGGCTACCTTGCTACAGCAAGCTTTTGACGTAGGCGTCAATGTCGCTGATGTATTTTTCAATGCCAGAGGCATCTTTCTCACGAATTAGATGTTCCAGCGTTTCACATAACTGCTTGCCGGGAACCAGATTAAGCATGGCAAACACCCCTTTAAGCCGGTGTGCTGTCTGTGCCAGCGCTGCAAAATCATTCGCAGCGGACTCAGTATACAACCGCTTAACATCATCTGGTACTGTATCAACAAAGAGTGAATAGTATCCGCTGGCGTGAAGCTCGGCATTTTCATTACCGCCAAGCGGGGATTCCGCTATCTCTTCCTGCGCCAGCTGCTCTTCTATTAGTTGTAGTACAGCTTCCTGCATCGCATTGCTTATATTAAAGTTGACGCGCAGCTGGCCAGGGCCGATTTTCCGCACGCCTGACTCATCATCGCTTAAAAGCAAGCCGGAGGCAGTAAGATTAGACGGATTATCAGTTAAAAACAGATCAAATTCTTGACTTGCAAGTCTTTCATCCGGCGTGATGCAGGCCGCCCCCCAGTTTTCTAACTGGCGAACGACAATATTGCGGATCTCGTTCGACGTTACATCGACCATCACCACGACATCATCCAGCAGACGTTCTTCATCTTCTTCCTGCGGATTGGCGGCCATTTTCACGTGCAGAGAATAGCGGGTGCCGAGAGATTCGCGGGCCTTGATATTGAGATGGCCGCCGAGCTTACGCGCCAGCTGATCGCATAGCCAGAAGGTAAGGGCATTTGCCTTGCCGTAGCGATCGCTTTGCGTGTCATTCAGGAACGGGAAGTGCAGATTATCAATTTCACTCGTGGTGACGCCTTCCCCGGTGTCCAGGATGCGGAACGTCAGGCGGTCTTCTGCCGACTCTTCCGTACTGACTTCAAGGGTGATCTTGCCAATCTGCGTGGTGGTCACCGCGTACTGAATAATCATCAACAGTATGCGGCGCAGCGCTTCACGATCGCCGTGGCGTTCGTCATTTGCCGGGAGATTGTTATTGATCAGCAGCTGCAGCCCTTTGCGCTTAATCACGGGCAGGACTTCCGGAACCACTTCATCAATCAGAGCCTGAATAGAGAAAAGGCTTGGCGTTCCCTTCCAGAAATCATTCTCCAGCATGTTCGCCAGCTGGATCTCATCAACCATTCTGACCAGCGAGTCGGCCTGACAGGCAAGCTGGTGGCTTTCTGACGTATTTAACGCCGCCGCCTGGGTCGCCAGCGTTTTTAACGGCTGCTTGAAGGCATCGCCAATGTTCTGCATAAATGCGGCGCGCCCCTGCTGGTTTTTCTCATACAGCCTTTGAGCCTGCTTGAGCTTTTTATTCACCAGCACTTCGCGATCCTGATCGCGGATGATGAAGATTTGCGTGCGTGGAGCCACCTGGCTGCGGAACTGGCGGATCTCGTACAGTTCATTGTTGATGGTGGCCTGAATCACCCCCTGGTGCTGATCCGCCATGGTGGTGATATTCTGCAGGTTAAGATGCGGCAGCAAATGGTCGGCAATTTTGTTGCTCATCACCGTACGATTCGCTTCCTGGTCGTGAACTAAGACCCCAAGCGGCAGCACGGAAACAATCTCTTCATTCAGCGCGCGTAATACGCGCAGCTCATTGCTGGTGCCGGCAGGAACCGCAGAGGCGTCGCTTTGACGCCCCGACTGGAAACGGAAGGTGCTGTACCCAAACAGGGCCAGCGCCAGCAGACCGATATTCAGCAATAGAGGCAGCAGGATATTTTGCAGGGTATCCAGCAGCAGCGTGCCAAACGGCACCTGCCACACCAGACGCATACCGGTCGAGTTCAGGGATGAGGCAATTTCGATTTTCGAGCCGTTAAAGGAGATCGATACGCTCTCTGCGGCCTCTTTGTCAGATGCCGCACGCATGTTTTGAGTGCTGCTGTCGGGCTCCAGACGGAAACTATCGAGCGGCATGTCCGGTGGGATTAAATCATTTATCGGTAAATCGAAGGCGACCACCGTCGCCAGATGTCCTGGCTGGTTGAACGTGGTGCGCAGAGTAAAATAATGACCGTTTTGCCATGCCAGACGGCGCAGAGAAGAGAAGCTCTCACGTTCATCAAGCGCATTCGCCTGTTGCAGCATCTCTGCCCGGCGAGAATCGACGATGCTGCCCACGGTGGTCTCTTTAAAACCGGAAGAGAGATCTTTTAACGGCAGCGTAGAGATCAGGATCATGCTGTTGTCCTGACCATTCAGATAATACATCGACCATGGCACCGTTTCGGCACCCCAGAGGGTATCCAGATAGGTCGAAATACGCTGCGTCATCTCAAGCGTCGCGCTGTCATGAGAGCCAAAAATAAGCGCCTCGGTTTTACGCTGCGGTTTTTCGAGGTAATAGACATCCTGCTTAAGCCGCGTCTCCTGAAGTCCATCTCCGGACGAGGAGGCAGGTGCGGCCGCGATATTGTCGTAAATCTGCCATGTGGCGTAGCGCCAGGTATCTATGCGCTTATGGACGGCGTGGGTGATATCGACGACCTGATAGCTCTTATCCTTCAGCCATGCATTAACCGCGCTTTGTACCATCACCCCCATGGTCACTAACAGCACAACGATCAAAAGAAGAAAGAAACGGGTGATGCTCCCGGGAAGGAGGGAGAATTTGCTCGGGGCGGTGGTTTCAGTCTGACTCATTGATATCTTTAACCCGTTGTGGTCGTGCTCTGTGGCGATAGGGCAGTATAAAGGGTAATAACTGAATTTCCAGCGCCACTGTCCGGGAAGAGGCGACTTTTTCACTGGACAATATCGGCGGTGGATGGAGCAATAAACGTGTACAAACTCGCCGTGCGCGTACAAATAATAAGTGCGCTAAGCCAGCAAATAGCACGAATTAACAAGAAATTAAGCGCTATATCATTTGCGTGCCAGAGAAGGATAGCCGGTGAGAAATTAGTTAATAGTCGTTACAATTTCGGATCGGTAGCACAAAAAATGAGAAGTTACGTAAAGAAAGGTAAAAAAAACCGAATGCGAAGCATTCGGCTCAATTAGGGATAAACAGACATTCAAAATTGAATGACGGTAATAAATAAAGTTAATGATGATAGCGAGAGTTATTTTAGAGATTAGGTGCGATCTTGTTTTGTCATTCAGTGCTGTAACGGATTTTATTGTAAACTATTGATTTATATGCGTTGTATTTTTCGTTTGATTATAAGTGCTAATTTTCTAAGCTATTTGTGCTTTGTAAAAGTTCCTTGATATTTACATTTTGAAACATGTTGATAGATAAATGAAACATCTTCAAAGTTTTCGTATCATATTCGCAATGGATTATTCTGTAATTTTGCGGAGAATGAAATTGCCGACTGGTTAATGAGGGTTAACCAGTAAGCAGTGGCAATTATAAGGCATATAACAGAGGGTTAATAAAATGAAAGTTAAAGTACTGTCCCTCCTGGTACCAGCACTCCTGGTGGCAGGCGCAGCAAATGCGGCCGAAATTTATAACAAAGATGGCAACAAATTAGATCTGTACGGTAAAGTCGATGGTCTGCACTATTTCTCTGACGACAAGGGTGCCGACGGCGACCAGACCTACATGCGTCTCGGCTTCAAGGGCGAAACTCAGGTTAACGATCAGCTGACCGGCTACGGCCAGTGGGAATACCAGATCCAGGGCAACACCTCCGAAAGCGAAAATGATGCCTGGACGCGTGTGGCGTTCGCGGGTCTGAAATTCGGTGACGCGGGTTCTTTCGATTACGGTCGTAACTACGGCGTAATCTACGACGTAACCTCCTGGACTGACGTTCTGCCAGAATTTGGTGGCGATACCTACGGCGCAGACAACTTCCTGCAGTCCCGTGCAAACGGCGTTGCGACCTATCGTAACCAGGACTTCTTTGGTCTGGTGGATGGTCTGAACTTTGCTCTGCAGTATCAGGGTAAAAACGGCAGCGTAAGCGGTGAAAACGTGGGTGGACGCAGCCTGCTGAAACAGAACGGCGACGGCTACGGTGCTTCCGTGACCTATAACCTGGGCGAAGGCTTCAGCGTAGGTGGCGCAATGTCCTCCTCCAAACGTACTGCCGATCAGAACGGTGCAAGCGTTTACGGTCATGGCGATAACGCAGAAGTCTATTCTGGTGGCCTGAAATACGATGCCAACAACATCTATCTGGCAGCGCAGTACTCCCAGACCTACAACGCAACCCGTTTCGGTACCTCTAATGGCGACAGCCCGACTACCGCTTACGGTTTTGCTAACAAAGCGCAGAACTTCGAAGTGGTTGCTCAGTACCAGTTCGACTTCGGTCTGCGTCCATCCGTGGCCTACCTGCAGTCTAAAGGCAAAGACATCGAAGGTTACGGCGATCAGGATCTGCTGAAATATGTTGACGTTGGTGCGACTTACTACTTCAACAAAAACATGTCCACCTATGTGGATTACAAAATCAACCTGGTTGATGAAAATGAATTCACCCGTCAGGCGGGTATCGGTACTGACGATATCGTAGCGCTGGGCCTGGTTTACCAGTTCTAATCGCTTTATCGTGTGACGTAAGGGGCCTGATGGCCCCTTTTTTGTGCTTCCCCGATTCTCACTACTCACCCGTTTTGGTGTACTCTTGCCGCCCTGGCATGAGGATAATAATGAATGGACATGACTTTTTTACGCGCCAGCTTTCTGGCTATGCTTTTTTTCCTGACCGCGTGTGACGATCCCGCGCCCGTGGCGAAAACCGATGCACCCGCCGCGACGGTGCTCGAAGGCAAAACGATGGGAACCTTCTGGCGCGTAAGCGTGATGAACCTCGATAAAACTCGCACGGATGAGCTTCGCGGCAAAATTCAGGCGCAGCTGGACGCCGACGATCAGCTGCTCTCAACCTATAAAAATGACTCGGCGCTGATGCGCTTTAATCTCTCCACCAGTACCTCTCTGTGGCCGGTGAGCGAGGCGATGGCCGATATCGTGACTGAATCCATACGCGTGGGTTACAAAACTAACGGGGCGATGGATGTGACCGTCGGCCCTCTGGTGAACCTCTGGGGATTTGGCCCGAATAAACAGCCGGTGAAGACGCCTGAACAGGCGGCCATTGATGACGCCCGCGCCCGAACGGGGCTGCAGCATCTGACGGTGATCAACCAGTACGGGCAGCAGTACCTGCAAAAAGATATCCCCGATCTGTTTGTCGACCTGTCGACGGTCGGGGAAGGCTATGCCGCGGATCATCTTGCTGCACTGATGGCGCAGGAAGGGATTTCCCGTTATCTGGTCTCGGTTGGCGGCGCGTTGGTCAGTCGGGGCATGAACGCCAGCGATAAGCCGTGGCGCGTAGCGATTCAAAAACCAACCGATCGGCAAAATGCCGTGCAGGCGATAGTGGATATCAACGGACATGGCATCAGTACATCCGGAAGCTATCGTAACTATTACGAGCTTGACGGGAAGCGTATTTCACATGTTATCGATCCGCAGACCGGGCGCCCCATCACGCATAATCTGGTCTCAGTGACGGTCATTGCCCCCACCGCGCTGGAAGCGGATGCCTGGGATACCGGGTTAATGGTTCTCGGCCCGGAAAAAGCTAAAGAGGTGGTCCGTCAGGAAGGGCTGGCGGTTTATATGATTGTTAAAGAGGGCGACGGGTTTAAAACCTGGAGCTCGCCGCAGTTCAACAGTTTCCTGGTCAGCGACAAAAATTAAAAAGCAAGGTTGCGGGTTTTTTATCGGTGGCGCTCAGGCACGCTCTATGTATGCTTATACGAGGAGCCGATCATGAAAAACCCAACCTTAATTACCGATGAGGATCGCTGGCAGGCCGTACTGGCCCGCGATCCGCTCGCTGACGATCAGTTTGTCTTCGCCGTGCAGACAACGGGTATTTTCTGCCGTCCGTCATGTCGCGCCCGCCACGCGCTGCGTAAAAATGTCCGTTTTTATCCTGATGCCCATAATGCCGCTCAGGCAGGGTTTCGCCCGTGCAAGCGCTGCATGCCGGACAAACGCGATCCGCAGGCGCAGAAGCTGGCAAAAGTGGAACATGCCTGCCGGCTTCTGGAGCAGGATCCTGCGTTAACCCTGGAGAAGCTGGCGGAGCAGGTTGCCATGAGTCCTTTCCATTTCCACCGCCTGTTTAAGTCGGTGACGGGCATGACGCCAAAAGCCTGGCAGCTGGCGGTGCGGGGTCAGCGTTTGCGCACCGCGCTTGCGCAGGGAGACAAAATTACCGACGCCGTGCTGGCGGCGGGATTTCCCGACAGCAGCAGCTATTATCGTAAAGCCAACGATGCATTAGGCATGACGGCGAAGCAGTACCGTAAAGGAGAGGTGGCCGTGCGGTACGCCATCGATGACTGTTCGTTGGGACGCTGTCTGGTCGCCGAAAGCGAGCGGGGGATCTGCGCGATTCTGCTGGGTGACACCGATGCTGAAGTAACCGCAGAGCTTGCCACGCAATTTCCAAAAGCTACGCACGCGCCGCTGGATGACGCCTTTGTGCAGCGGATCCACCAGGTCATTGCCAGTATTGATAATCGCGATGTACCGCTTGCGCTGCCGCTGGATATTCGTGGAACCGCTTTCCAGCAGCGCGTCTGGCAGGCACTTCGCAACATTCCCTGCGGCGAAACGGCAAGTTACCAGCAGGTGGCGCAGGCGATTGGCCAGCCCAGGGCGGTACGCGCCGTTGCCGGAGCCTGTGCGGCAAACACGCTGGCAATTGTGATCCCCTGTCATCGCGTGGTTCGCAACGACGGCGTGCTGTCGGGCTACCGCTGGGGAACGGCGCGAAAAGCGCTATTACTGAAACGTGAGGCGAAACGTCAGGAGGGATAATGCTCGATCTTTTTGCGGATGCTGAACCCTGGCAGGAGCCGCTTGCGCCGGGGGCGGTTATCCTGCGTCGCTTTGCTCTCTCCCGTGCGGAGGCGTTGCTTGCCGGAATTGAAGAGGTCACAGCGGTTTCACCGTTTCGCCATATGGTGACGCCGGGCGGCTACACCATGTCGGTGGCCATGGCCAACTGCGGCGAACTGGGCTGGGCGACGAACGAGCGGGGCTATCTGTATGCCCCGAACGATCCTGCGACCGGCCAGCCCTGGCCTCCGATGCCTGCGGTTTTTCAGGCGCTTTGCCATGAGGCCGCCGGGGCAGCCGAGTATCCTGACTTTCGGCCCGATGCCTGCCTGATTAACCGCTATGCCGTTGGCGCAAAGCTCTCGCTGCATCAGGATAAGGATGAACCCGATCTGCGCGCGCCTATCGTCTCGGTATCGTTAGGTCTGCCCGCCGTCTTCCAGTTTGGGGGATTACGCCGCAACGATCCGCTCAAACGCATCATGCTGGAACATGGCGATGTGGTGGTGTGGGGCAGGGAATCGCGGCTTTATTATCACGGCATTCAGCCGTTGAAACCCGGCGTCCACCCCCTCACGGGTGAGTACCGCTTTAATCTGACCTTCCGTCAGGCGGGGATGAATAAACTAAAATAAGAATTATTCTTGATGTCCGCGCAGGGCAGTTTACACTGCTGGCTGATTTTTATTGTCCGGATTGCCTGCATGCAACTACTTCTCCTCGTCTGGCGTCAGTATCGCTGGCCCTTCATCGCCGTTATGGCGTTAAGCCTTGCCAGCGCCGCGCTGGGTATTGGCCTGATCGCATTTATTAACGTGCGGTTGATAGAAATGGTCGACACCTCGCTCTCCGTATTGCCGGAGTTTCTTGGCCTTTTGCTGCTGTTGATGGCGGTTACGCTCGGCTCACAGCTGGCGCTGACCGCGCTCGGCCACCATTTCGTTTTTCGTTTGCGCAGTGAGTTTATCAAGCGGATCCTGGACACCCAAATAGAGCGCGTTGAGCAGCTCGGCAGCGCCTCCCTGCTGGCGGGGCTGACCAGCGACGTGCGCGCCATTACCATCGCGTTCGTTCGTCTGCCGGAGCTGGTGCAGGGGATCATTCTGACCTTTGGCTCGGCGGCCTATCTCGCCTGGCTCTCCACCAAAATGCTGGCGGTGACTGCACTGTGGATCGCCATCACCATCTGGGGCGGTTTTATGCTGGTGTCGCGCGTCTATAAACATATGGCGGTGCTACGCGAAACCGAAGATAAGCTCTATAACGATTACCAGACGGTACTGGAAGGGCGTAAAGAACTCACCCTGAACCGCGAGCGCGCCGAGTATATCTTTAACAATCTCTATATTCCGGACGCGCGCGAATACCGGCATCACATTATTCGCGCCGATACCTTCCACCTGAGCGCGGTGAACTGGTCAAACATTATGATGCTGGGTGCCATTGGCCTGGTATTCTGGATGGCGAACAGCCTGGGCTGGTCGGACACTAACGTAGCGGCAACATACTCACTGACGCTGCTGTTTTTGCGCACGCCGCTGCTCTCGGCGGTCGGCGCGTTGCCCACCTTACTGAGTGCGCAGGTGGCCTTTAATAAGCTCAAAAAATTCGATCTCGCGCCGTTCCAGGCAGAATTTCCGCGCCCGCAGGCCTTCCCGAACTGGCAGACGCTCGAGCTACGTAACGTCACGTTCCGCTATCAGGACAGCGCCTTCTCCGTGGGGCCGATCAACCTGACGATCCGCCGCGGCGAGCTGTTGTTCCTGATTGGCGGCAACGGCAGCGGTAAATCGACGCTGGCTATGCTGCTCACCGGGCTTTATCAGCCGCAGTCGGGCGAGATTTTGCTTGACGGCAGGGCGCTGAGCGCGGAGAAACCCGAAGATTACCGCAAGCTTTTCTCGGCGGTATTCACCGACGTCTGGCTGTTCGATCGGCTGCTGGGGCCGGATGGGCAGCAGGCTAATCCGGCGCTGGTGGAAAAATGGCTGGCGCAGCTGCAGATGTCGCACAAGCTGGAGTTACAGGACGGGAAGATCCTCAACCTGAAGCTTTCCAAAGGGCAGAAAAAGCGCGTGGCGCTGCTGCTGGCGCTGGCGGAAGAGCGTGACATCATCCTGCTCGACGAGTGGGCAGCGGATCAGGACCCGCATTTCCGCCGCGAATTTTATCAGGTGCTGCTGCCGCTGATGCAGGAGATGGGCAAAACCATTTTCGCCATCAGCCACGACGATCACTACTTCATTCATGCTGACCGCCTGCTGGAGATGCGCGACGGCAGGCTGAGCGAGCTGACCGGTGAAGAGCGCGATGCGGCATCGCGTGACGCGGTGGCGCGTACGGCCTGATGCCCTCACCCAAACCCTCTCCCACAGGGAGAGGGGAGAGATCATGGCCGTAATGCCGCTTTTTTCTCCATCCCGGCCCGTTGTTTATTCTTATTTACATATCCCCGCGCTATGCTTAACCCCAACTCATTTAATGGATTTATGATTGATGTCGGTATTAAAGAAAAACAGCGCCAGACAGCGTGACCAGGAGCGCGCGCGACTCATCTGGCTCCTCACGACCGATAAAGCGGTCACTTCTACGCTATTAGGCAAACTCACCCTGGCTGAGCAATATGATGTCGGCACTCTGGCCGACGATATTGCTGAGGTAGGTGCGCTGGTTGCTCACTTACCCCCGCCGGATCTGGCGGACACCCTTGAAGCGCTTCCCTCGGAAGAACGTCACGCCCTCTGGCGTCTGGTACAGGATCACGAGCGCGGACAGGTGCTGCTTGAGGCCTCCGAAAACGTCTGGGACGACCTGATTGACGAGATGAGCGACCGGGATATTCTTGACGCTCTGCAAACGCTGGATATCGACGAGCAGATTTACCTCGTTCAGCACCTGCCGCGAAACCTGACCGGTCGCCTGCTGGCGTCACTGCCTGCGGAGGAGCGGGCGCGCGTGCGTCAGGTGATGCACTACGAGAAAAACAGCGTCGGCGCGATCATGGAGTTCGGCGTTATCACGGTGCGACCGGACGTGACGCTCGGTACCGTGCAGCGCTATCTGCGTCGCCTGGGCAAAATGCCGGACAACACCGATAAACTGTTTGTCACCTCCCGGGACAAAACCCTGCTCGGCGAGCTGGAGCTGAAAACCATCCTGCTCAACAGCACCCAGCGGAAGGTGAGCGAGGTGATGGAAAACGAGCCGATGGTCTTCTCCCCGGAAGACGATGCGGAGAAAGCGGCGCGAACCTTCGAACGTGACGACCTCGTGAGTGCTGCCGTCGTGGATTCCGTCGGCAAACTGATGGGGCGTCTGACCATCGACGAGATCGTTGACGTGGTCTACGAAGAAACCGATAACGATCTGCGTGCGCTCGGAGGGATCAGCGCGGAAGATGACGTCCATGCCTCCGTCGGCAAGGCGGTGAAAACGCGCTGGGCGTGGCTGGCCATTAACCTGTGTACCGCGTTTATCGCCTCCCGCGTGATTGACGGCTTTGAACACACTATTTCGCAGCTGGTGGCGCTGGCCTCGCTGATGCCGATTGTGGCCGGGATTGGCGGCAACACCGGAAACCAGACCATCACCATGATCGTCCGCGCGCTGGCGCTGGAAAATATTCAGCCCGGCAACTTCGCCTTTCTGATTTTCAGAGAGATGGGCGTGGCGCTGATCAACGGCCTGGTGTGGGGCGGCATTATGGGCGGCATCACCTGGTGGCTGTATGACGATATGGCGTTAGGCGGAGTGATGATGCTGGCGATGGTGCTGAATTTGCTGGTGGCATCGATGATGGGCGTCATTATCCCGTTGACCATGACCAAACTGGGGCGCGACCCCGCGGTGGGGTCGAGCGTGATGATCACCGCCATCACCGATACCGGCGGTTTCTTTATTTTCCTTGGACTGGCGACGATTTTTCTTCTTTAAGCCGACGCTTAATGCGGGCGGGGAGGAGTGCCATGACGATAATCCCGCCCAGTACGCCAATTGCCAGATTGCTGGTTGATACCGTGGCGGCAACGGTGACCAGCATGACGACCGTTTCCGCTATCGGGGCCGTTTTCAGCGCGGCGGGCTGAAGGCTGTGCCAGCTGAAGGTTTTGACGGCGACGATCGCCATAATGCCCGCCAGCACCGCCATCGGGATGTTGGCCATCACCTCGCTGAGCGCCGTCACCAGGATCAGCAGCACGATGCCCGCAGCGAAGGTTGAAATGCGGCTTCGGCCTTTCCCCATCTCCACGTTAACGATGGTTTGTCCTATCATCGCGCAGCCTGCAATACCACCGTAAAATCCGGCCAGAATATTGCCGACGCCTAATCCAATGCTTTCGCGGCGTTTACTTGACGGTGTCGCGGTCAGTTCATCCACCAGCTTTGCCGTGAGCAGGGACTCCAGCAGGCCGACAAAGGCGATGCTCAACGCGCACGGCCAGATAATGCTCAGCGTCTGTAAATTGAGGGGGACCAGAAGTTCACTAAGTCCCGGCAAACTGCCGCTCATTGAGCCTTCATCGCCCACGGTCGGCAGGCTTTGCCCGGTTGAAACGGTAAACAAGGTTAACAGCAAAATCGCAATCAGCGGGGAAGGGATGCTTTTGATATATCGCGGCACCCAGAGCACGATCAGCAGCGTCAGCACGAACAGGCCCACAATCAGCGGGCTTCGGCTCCAGAAATGCGGCACCTGAGCTAAGAAGATCAAAATGCCCAGGGCGTTAACAAACCCGGTCATGACCGACTGGGGAATAAAGCGCATCAGCCTTGCCATGCCCAGCACGCCAAACAGAATCTGAATCACGCCAGCCATGAGCACGGCGGGAAGAATGTACTGCACGCCGTGCTGATGCACCATCGGGCCAATGACCAGCGCCACGGAACCGGCCGCTGCCGTGACCATAGCCGGACGACCACCGAGTACGGACAGGGCGAGACACAGCACTACGGAAGCGATCAGGCTGACCTTCGGGTCAACGCCCGCGACCACCGAAAACGAGATGACTTCGGGGATCAGAGCCAGGGCGGTAATCACGCCTGCCAGCGTTTCGCGCGTCAGCTTCTTAGGGGAACGCAGCACGTTGGCTACGCGCTCTTCGGGGGATACAGCAGAATGGGGTAAGGACATAACAGTTCGCTGGTTAGGGCAGGCTTCCGTGCGCGCGATCACAAAACGCAACATACTAGCCAGTAAAACCGCGCTTTACCAGACGCATCGCTAATTCCTCACAAACAATCCATCATTAAATTTCACAATTACAATAATTTCGTAACCTTTAAACAATATTTAAAAGTTGTTACCGTGCCCCCGCAGCTTTTTTCACCTGCAATTTCCACGCATCAAGCACTTTTACACTAAGGCATAAATTATGAAAAAAATGACTGCCATGCTCTTTTCTCTGGCCGTGGGGCTTAACACCGTCTCCATGGCGGCGAAAGCTGACGCACCAAAAGAGCAGGAAACGGACGTCCTTTTAATCGGTGGCGGGATCATGAGCGCCACGCTGGGAACCTATCTGCAAGAACTGCAGCCGGACTGGTCTATGACCATGGTCGAGCGCCTTGATGGCGTGGCGCAGGAGAGTTCGAACGGCTGGAATAACGCCGGTACCGGCCATTCGGCACTCATGGAACTGAACTATACGCCGCAGAAAAAGGACGGTTCCATTAGTATCGAGAAGGCAGTAGAAATCAACGAAGCGTTCCAGGTTTCTCGCCAGTTCTGGTCTCATCAGGTCAACAGCGGCGTGCTGCACGACCCGCACTCCTTCATCAACACCGTGCCGCACATGAGCTTTGTGTGGGGCGAGCAGAACGTCAACTTCCTGCGCGCGCGCTACGCCGCTCTGCAGCAGAGCACGCTGTTCCGCGGGATGAAATACTCTGAAGACCACGCGCAGATTAAAGAGTGGGCTCCGCTGGTCATGGAAGGTCGTGACCCGAACCAGAAAGTGGCGGCGACCCGTACCGAAATTGGTACTGACGTTAACTACGGCGAAATTACCCGTCAGCTGGTGACGTCTCTGAAGAAAAAAGAGAACTTCAATCTGCAGCTCAGCACCGAAGTGCGCGGTTTCAAGCGCAACGCGGATAATAGCTGGAGCGTGACCGTTGCCGATCTGAAAAACAATGAAGCTGAACACGTCATCAAGGCGAAGTTTGTCTTCATCGGTGCGGGCGGTGCGGCGCTGAAGCTGCTGCAGGAGTCCGGTATTCCGGAAGCTGACGACTACGCGGGCTTCCCGGTCGGCGGTCAGTTCCTGGTGTCCGATAACCCGGAAGTGGTGAATCGTCATCTGGCAAAAGTGTACGGTCAGGCTTCCGTGGGCGCGCCGCCAATGTCCGTTCCACACATCGATACCCGTATGCTTGACGGCAAACGCGTGGTGCTGTTTGGACCGTTCGCGACCTTCTCCACTAAATTCCTGAAAAACGGCTCCCTGTGGGATCTGCTGAGCGCAACCACCACCTCTAACGTCAAGCCGATGATGGACGTGGGTCTGGATAACTTCGATCTGGTGAAATACCTGATTAGCCAGGTGATGCTCTCTGACGACGATCGTTTCGAAGCGCTGAAAGAGTACTATCCTCAGGCTAAGAAAGAAGACTGGCGTCTGTGGCAGGCGGGTCAGCGCGTGCAGATTATCAAGCGCGATCCGAAAGAGGGCGGCGTGCTGCGTCTGGGTACCGAAGTGGTGAGCGATAAGGATGGCACAATCGCCGCGCTGCTGGGCGCGTCACCGGGTGCGTCTACCGCTGCGCCAATCATGCTGCACCTGATGGAAAAAGTGTTTAAAGATAAAGTCGCCAGTCCGGAATGGCAGGCGAAGCTGAAAACCATTATTCCATCCTACGGCACGAAGCTGAACGGTAACGTGGACGCGACGGAGCAGGAGCTGGAATACACCAGCCGCGTACTGCAGCTGCAGTACATCAAACCGCAGGCTGCGGATGCTGCGCCGAAAGCGGAGCTGAAGCCTCAGCCGGAAAACAAACCGGTTGCGGATATCGCGCTGTAAGGTAAAAAAGCCGGGTGGCGCTGACGCCCACCCGGCCTATGTTCGGTGTTGTTTTGTAGGTCGGGTAAGGCGAAGCCGCCACCCGACTTAATTTCAACGTACGACAGCCTGCTCAATCTTCTCTTCAGCCTTCCACACGCGATACTTCACTTCCACGTTTTCAGGCGTATAAACCACGATCGGCAACTTGCTGTTGTAGCGCAGCAGGCTATTGTCGCCCAGATACGCTGTCACAAATTTCTTCTCTTTCTTGCCGTCCGGGCAGGCCATCATGGTGGAGACCGGAGAGGTCACTTTATCAAAGACGTAGTAGTCATAACCCCAGCCTTCCAGCGTTTTGCTTTCCAGCTGACCGCCCAGACGATGCTGGTTGCAATCCACTTCCAGCGTCTTGCCAATCAACAGCTCCACTTTGAAATTCGCTTCATCCTGCTGTGCCGGTAGCTGGATCACCTGACGCTTCATCCCTTTATCCGCTTTCGGGTACGGGGCGACTTTTTCCAGCGGCTGCTCTTTAGGTGTTTCGCTGGCGAAAGCACTGGTGCTGACACATGCGGCGGCGATGAGTGCGATGGCAAATTTAGGTGCGTTTTTCATTGTCATTCCTTTATGTCAAAACGATCCTGCACAGGTTAACATATCAATTATGAATGGTTGGTGTTATTTACTTACATTTTCAATATTAATAGCGCAATAAACCACATATTTGCCACTTAAGTAGAGATTTGTACTGGCGTGGAGTCCGGCAGGCGTTTGTGTTATTTTAGACCCTCTATAATGTTATTCATCTGTAAAAGGGAAGAGAGATGGTTCGTGCAAAACTGAAAACGCCTGAAGGCCGCAAGTTCCTCCTGGCGCTGCTGGTTGTGTTTATGATTGCTGCCGCGTGCGTGGGGCGGGCCACCATTGTTGGCGTCATCGAACAGTACAACATTCCTCTCTCTGCCTGGACAACCAGCATGTATGTCCTGCAATCGGCGATGATCTTTGTCTACAGCCTGGTGTTCACCGTTCTGCTGGCCATCCCGCTGGGCATTTTCTTCCTGGGCGGACGTGATAAACACTAGACGCCGATTTGCGATATCGAAGCCATCCTGCGGGGTGGCTTTTTTTATGTCTAATAATTTTTATTCGCATTTCCAGGATATTCTGTTTCGGACAAGACAGTGCAACATGAAGCAGGAGATGCGCAATGTTATCCCGGTTTGCAACGCTCAGCCGGATCCCGAAAGGAGTCTGGGTGGTGGGCGGCGTCAGTATGTTAATGGATATCTCCTCGGAGATTATCCACAGCCTGCTGCCGCTGTTTATGGTGACGACGCTGGGCGCCAGCGTTATTTTCATTGGTTTGATTGAAGGTCTGGCTGAAGCTACGGCGCTGTTTATCAAGGTGTTTTCCGGCGCCATCAGTGACTATCTGGGCAAGCGTAAAGGACTGGCGGTTCTGGGCTACGGTCTTGGCGCATTGAGTAAACCGTTGTTCGCTATCGCCTCTTCTTCCGGCATGATCCTTGGGGCGCGCTTAATCGACCGGGTCGGGAAGGGGATACGGGGAGCGCCGCGCGATGCGCTGGTTGCTGATGTTACGCCGCCGGAACTTCGCGGCGCGGCCTTTGGGCTGCGTCAGTCGATGGACACCGTCGGCGCATTTCTCGGGCCGCTGCTGGCCGTAGGATTAATGCTGCTGTGGAACGATGACTTCCGCACGATTTTCTGGATCGCGGTGATCCCCGGCGTGCTCGCCGTGGCGCTGCTTTTCTTCGGCCTGCATGAGCCGAAAACGCCCGTCGAACATAAACGCACGAACCCCATCAAAAAAGAGAACCTCAGGCGTCTCGGGAAAGGCTGCTGGTGGGTCATTGGCCTGGGAGCCATCTTCACGCTCGCACGTTTCAGTGAAGCATTTCTTGTGCTGCGCGCACAGCAGTCGGGGGTGCCGCTGGCGCTGATCCCGCTGGTGATGGTGGCCATGAATCTGCTCTATTTCCTCTCTGCCTATCCGTTTGGCAAGTTATCGGACGGGATGAGCCACACCCGATTACTGCAGTGGGGTCTGGTGATGCTGATTGGGGCAGATGTTGTGCTGGCGCTGAGCACCCACTGGGCTGGAATGCTTCTGGGCGTCGCGTTTTGGGGAGTACATATGGGTATGACCCAGGGATTACTGGCGGCAATGATCGCTAAAACCGCACCGCCCGATCTGCGCGGCACTGCTTTCGGTATTTTTAGTCTGGTCAGCGGCGTGGGATTATTAATCGCCAGCGTGGGAGCCGGCGCGATATGGGAAACGTTTGGCGCGGAATATACGTTTTATGCCGGAGCGGTGATTTGTCTGGCTACGCTGGTGTATCTGCGCAAAACCCCGGACGAGGCGAAATAAAAAAACCAGCCATCAGGCTGGTTTTCAGTATATTTTTGGTCGGCACGAGAGGATTTGAACCTCCGACCCCCGACACCCCATGACGGTGCGCTACCAGGCTGCGCTACGTGCCGACGCATAAAAAGAATACTACTCGATTCCGTTTTGAATGCAAGGGAATCTGTCGCTAACTGGTTTATTATTAATCAGTTAGCGATGAAGCGCTTCTCATCCGTCAGGACCTGCAGCAGCAGGCTCAGCTGCGGTTTCTGGTCTTTCAACCGTTCACCCTGCAGATTATACGTCTGATAATTCCCGTTACTGTTCAGCACCAGCGTCAGCTTCGGTGTGGTCACCACCAGCGTGTCATTCCCGGCAGCCGTGACCCAGTTATGGCGGCGCGCAGCGCTGAAGAGATCCTGTCCCTGCGAATACTCGTTCGCTGGCGTGCTGACATGCAGCAGGCGTTGCATCAGGGTAGTCATCACATCTTTATGCTCGGTAAGCATATTGATGCGCTGTGCCGGGGTGCCAGGCCAGTGGATCACCAGCGGAACCTGCAGGTTCGGGCGTGACCAGCTCATGCTCTTCGTCTCGTCACCTAACGGGACGCCATGGCCTGCGGTCACGATCACCACGGTGTTATCCAGCTTGCCGGACTCACGTAGCGCGTCAAGCACGCGGCCAATCTGCGCATCAACATCACCCGCCGCGCGGCCGTAGCGGCGCGCGAAATCACTCTTATTGCTGTTAGCAAGCGTTGTGCCGTTAAAGGCAACCCATGAGAACCAGCGGTTATCTTCCTGCGCGTAGCGCTGAAGCCAGTTTATCCATTGGCCGGCGGTCTGCGCATCGGACTGATTTTGTGCCGCTGGCAGTGAGAAATCGGACAGCAGCGCCTGGCGGTAGAGCGGGCTGTTAAAGCCATCGGATGAGAACAACCCTAACTGATAGCCCTGCTGATTCAGCCCGGTGATCAGCGCCGCAGGCGTGCGGGTAGAGAGTACGCCGTCCATGTATCCGGCTGAAATGCCATAGAAGAGGCCAAAGATGCCCGCGTCGGTTGTGTTACCGGAGCTCATATGCTGAGTAAACGAGACGTTTTGACTCGCGAAATCGGCCAGCACAGGCATCTGCTTCTCGTAACGGGAATAGTTCAGGCCATCAACGGTGATCAGCAGGACGTTTTGCCCGCGCCCCATATCGCGATAGCGTAGATCGCTCAGAGGATACTGCACGCTGACGGCTTCCGGATTACCCTGCTCGATAAGACGGCGCTGGTACTCCTGAGCGTCAAGCAGGCCGTGTTTCTCGAGGAAACGACGGGCCGTCATCGGGTACGAGAGCGGCAGGTTCGCACGCTGCATGGTAATAGGGCGATAGAAGTTCGCATCCGCCCAGATATACATGATGTGCGAACTGATAAAGGAGACGAAAAAGAGCGCGGCGACGGGCTTCGCGTAATGGCGTCGCCGGGTCAGGCTGCGGAGCTTTTGCCAGCTCCACGTCGCAAACAGCATCTCAATCAACAGGATCACCGGGACGCTGATAAACATCAGCTGCCAGTCACGGGCCGTTTCGTTCTGGTCGGGGTTAATCACCAGTTCCCAGACGATGGGGTTAAGATGCAGGTGGAAGCGGGTGAACACTTCACTGTCGATAAGCAGCAGCGTCATCCCCACCGTCGCGAGGATGGCGGATAAGAACCGCATCAGACGCTGCGACATGACGATAAACGTCAGGGGGAACAGGATCAGCAGATAGGTGGCGAAAACCAAAAAGCTAAAGTGACCGACAACGCTTATCCAGGAGTAGACACGCCCGGTTAGCGTTGTTGGCCAGTCTGCGACAAACAGATAACGACAGCCAATGACCGTCGCCAACAGAATGTTGAACAGGGCAAACCAGTGCCCCCAGCTGACCATCTGGGAGACTTTTTCACGGTAGCGCTGACGATTCGTCACCATAAAATGTTGTTCGTATCCCTTAATGGGCCGGGTCGTTGCTGACGGACGACTGTAAAGCCTGGGCGAAAGATTTTGCGATCGCCTGACGCTGAGCCGGAGCAACGCTGGTGTTAATCAGGTTGGTGACCATATTTCCCAAAACCATCAGGGAGAGATCGGTCGGCGTTTTATGTTTTTCCAGTACGTTGACCAGCTCACTGAGCAGTTGTTCAACGTGTTCATCACTGTAGCGGGAATGTTGTGGCATAAATCAAAATCAGTTTGTTGATGAAAGGGCAACATATTACCGTAGCAACAGCTTTTTTTCCCCTTTTTTATCTGTTGTTGCACACATGTCCTGGTGGTGGTTGAATACCGCCCGGTCTAAAAGGAGAGTTTATCATGAGTCTGGAAATCAACCAGATTGCCTTGCACCAGCTTATCAAGCGTGATGAGCAAACCCTTGAAGTGGTGCTGCGCGATTCGTTACTGGAACCCACGGCGACCGTGGTGGAGATGATGGCAGAGCTGCATCGCGTCTACAGCGCCAAAAATAAAGCCTATGGTCTTTTCAGCGAAGACAGCGAACTGGCCGATAGCCTGCGCCTGCAGCGCCAGGGTGAAGAGGATTTCCTGGCGTTTAGCCGTGCGGCAACCGGGCGTCTGCGCGACGAGCTGGCTAAATATCCGTTCGCCGACGGCGGGATTGTCTTGTTCTGCCACTACCGCTATCTGGCGGTCGAGTATCTGCTGGTTACCGTGCTGAATAACTTAAGCAGCATGCGCGTGAACGAGCAGCTGGATATCAGCTCGACGCATTATCTGGACATTAACCATGCGGATATCGTGGCGCGTATTGATTTGACCGAGTGGGAAACCAACCCGGAGTCGACCCGCTACCTGACTTTCCTGAAGGGACGCGTGGGCCGCAAAGTGGCGGATTTCTTTATGGACTTCCTCGGTGCCAGTGAAGGGCTTAACGCCAAAGCGCAGAACAAAGGGCTGCTCCAGGCGGTTGACGATTTCACAGCAGAAGCGCAGCTCGATAAATCTGAGCGCCAGACGGTGCGTCAGCAGGTTTACAGCTACTGCAACGAACAGCTGCAGGCAGGGGAAGAGATTGAGCTGGAGTCGCTGTCAAAAGAGCTGGCGGGCGTCAGCGAAGTCAGCTTCCAGGAATTTACCGCAGAAAAGGGCTATGAGCTTGAAGAGAGCTTCCCGGCGGATCGCAGCACGCTGCGTCAGTTAACCAAGTTTGCCGGCAGCGGCGGTGGGTTAACCATTAACTTTGATGCGATGCTGCTGGGTGAACGTATCTTCTGGGATCCGGCCACCGATACGCTGACCATTAAGGGCACGCCGCCGAATCTGCGCGATCAGCTTCAGCGCCGCACCTCGGGCGGTAAATAGCAGGCACAAAAAACCCCGCAGAAGCGGGGTTTTTTTCGACAGGTTTGCGATTACGCGCGAACGAAGTCGATGTGAGTCAGTTTTGGCTTGAACGCGTGACGCTGAACAGCCTGAACTTTCACTTTTTCTTCTTTACCGCCAACAACGATGGTCAGAACTTCGCTGTAGAATTCAGCTTTGGTCTGCAGGTTCCACAGTTTGTCGTGATCCAGTTCGATTGCAACTGGAGCAGCTTCGCCACCGTAAACGATAGCCGGGAACTTGTTAGCGGTACGCAGGCGGCGGCTCGCACCCTTACCCTGCACGTTACGTACTTCTGCTTCGATAGTAAACATTGATTTCTCTCTGTATTTAAAACCCTACTACAGGCGACCCAGCAGCAGGTGAGTGTTCTGCCTCACGGATGTGAAGCGGGCGGCATTTTATACTCAAATGCCCCCCACATCAATGAAAAGTCCCGCTAACCGCGCAATTCATTGGCACGACGGAAGCGACCTTCGTAGTCAAAGAGTTTCTCGCGCACCTGCCAGAACTGGCCTTTCTTGCGGGCGACCACAAAATCCGGATGGCGTAATAACACCTGCTGGTGCACGATATCCGCCACGGTGATCCAGCGCAGTGGCACCCCCGGGGTGCGGGTGTGCGGGCGAATAAACAGCTGTTCGAAGGCCGTTCGCTGGGCAGGCGTCTGGAGCCGGAAGCGCTCGCTGACGTCCGCCCCGTCTTCATCGTAATAGGTGATTTTCAACCATTCACCTTTTTCATCGGCGCCGGGCTGCAACGCCATGCCGGAACAGCGCAGTACCAGCGCATCTTTCAGCTTTAATGCTGCTTTGAGCATGTCGTCCGGGTCAACCAGCACCGTGTCGCATTCCCGACAGCGGCGAGCGGCAATGTCGTTTTCGGCGTTGCACTGCGGGCAGTTTTTAAACCGGAAGCGGAAATCGCACTGCTCGCGATGCCCTTCATCATCTTCAAACCAGCCCTGACAGCGGCGGCCAAAATGCTCGATCAGCGTGCCGTCGGCGGTGGTTTTGCCCCAGAATGTGTTGGCAAACCCGCAGGCAGGGCAAAAGACCTGCACGGGCACGTTGTCGCTTTTCCCTTTTGGCGCGCCGACCTCAGGCGTATAGAGATCGTGCGGGTTACCGGCATAATCCAGAATCAGGCAGTCGGTTTTCCCCGGCGCCAGACGCAGGCCGCGGCCAACAATTTGCTGATACAGACTGACCGATTCGGTCGGACGCAAAATAGCGATCAGGTCGACGTGCGGGGCGTCAAAGCCGGTGGTCAATACCGATACGTT
The DNA here is from genome assembly GCF_058354585.1 of Enterobacter sp. Taxon_8. Taxonomy (NCBI): domain Bacteria; kingdom Pseudomonadati; phylum Pseudomonadota; class Gammaproteobacteria; order Enterobacterales; family Enterobacteriaceae; genus Enterobacter; species Enterobacter sp. Taxon_8. The sequence goes on from NZ_CM177989.1 coordinate 1,411,009, forward strand.
AACCAGATAGCGGAACTGCTGGGCTTTAAAGGCCTCAATCAGGCGGTCGCGCTCGGGGCCGGGCGTCTCGCCGGTGATGAGCGCCGCGTCGCCGGGGGGCAGTAACCCGGTGATTTCTCGCGCGTGCTCAACGGTGGCGGCAAAGATCATCACCCCTTTGCGCGTCGCGGCGAACTCCTCTATCTGGCTGATGATATGCGGCGTAATGCGCTTTTGCTTTTTCAGCTCCTGGTTAAGATCCGCTTCGCTGAATAACCCGTTGCTCTGCGCCTGCAGGCGGCTGAAATCGTACTGCACCACCGGCATATCCAGCCGCTCAGGTGGCGTCAGGTAGCCATGTTTAATCATGTAGCGCAGCGGAAGCTCGTAGATGCAGTCGCTAAACAGGGCCTTGTCATCGCCGCGCACCATGCCGTGATAATGGTAGCGATAGATCCAGCCTTTCCCCAGACGAAACGGGGTCGCCGTCAGGCCCAACAGGCGCAGGTGAGGATTCACCTCTTTCAGGTGGGACAGGATTTGCTGATACTGGCTGTCGTCGTCATCGCTGATGCGGTGACATTCGTCGACAATCAGCAGCGAAAATTCGCTGCGAAACAGGTCCAGATTGCGGGCCACCGACTGCACGCTGCCAAATACCACTTTGCCGTGGCTCTCTTTACGCTTCAGCCCGGCAGCGAAAATATCGGCTTCCAGCCCAAGTGCACAATATTTGGCATGGTTTTGCGCGACGAGCTCTTTAACGTGCGCCAGCACCAGCACGCGGCCGCGGGCCAGACGCGCCAGTTCGGCAATGACCAGGCTTTTGCCTGCACCGGTCGGGAGCACAATCGCCGCCGGCTCGCGATGTTTACGGAACCAGGCGAGGGTGGCGTCAACGGCTTCCTGCTGATAGGGACGAAGTGTAAAAGTCATGGGGTCTCGGTTTCGTTATTCCGCACATAGTATGCCACGAAACTTTTTCCCTTGAGTGGCGCAACCAGACCATTATACTGAACCGTTCCAGACTGCTTCTTTTTTCGGACCTGTTGTCCGACTTCCTGCACCATTAAGGCTAAAAAGATTTCATGCGACTTGATAAGTTTATCGCTCAGCAACTCGGCGTAAGCCGCGCTATTGCCGGGCGCGAAATTCGCGCCAGCCGCGTTACCGTGGATGGCGACATTGTGAGAGACAGCGCGTTCAAACTGCAACCTGACCATCAGGTGGAGTATGACGGCAATCCGCTGGCCCAGCAGCACGGTCCGCGCTACTTCATGCTCAATAAGCCGGAAGGCTACGTCTGCTCAACGGACGATCCGGATCACCCGACGGTGCTCTATTTCCTCGACGAGCCGGTGGCGCACAAGCTGCACGCCGCAGGCCGACTTGATATCGACACCACCGGGCTGGTGCTGATGACCGACGACGGTCAGTGGTCGCACCGCATCACCTCTCCACGCCACCACTGCGAGAAAACCTATCTCGTGACGCTGGAGTCACCGGTGTCGGATGACACGGCAGAGCACTTCGCGAAAGGTGTTCAGCTGCATAATGAAAAAGATCTGACCAAACCGGCGGTGCTCGAAGTCATCACCCCGACGGAGGTCCGCCTGACCATCAGCGAAGGGCGCTACCATCAGGTGAAACGTATGTTTGCCGCGGTGGGGAACCACGTTGTTGGCCTGCATCGCGAACGGATTGGTGCGATTGAACTCGATCCCGACCTGGCGCCTGGCGAATATCGCCCGTTAACGGAAGAAGAGATCGCCAGCGTCGGTCTGCCTTCGCACTAATTTCAGGAGAACTCTGTGACCACCAGGCCACACTCGTCGTTCAAAATCGTCTTCATTCTTGGCCTGCTGGCCATGCTGATGCCGCTGTCTATCGATATGTACCTGCCCGCGCTGCCGGTCATTTCCGCGCAGTTTGGCGTTCCGGCGGGCAGCGCGCAGATGACGCTCAGCACCTATATTCTCGGCTTTGCCCTCGGCCAGCTGTTTTATGGCCCGATGGCCGACAGCCTTGGACGCAAGCCGGTCATTCTGGGCGGGACGCTGGTGTTTGCGGCCGCTGCGGTTGCCTGCGCGCTGGCGCAGACTATCGATCATCTGATTGTCATGCGTTTCTTCCATGGTCTGGCGGCGGCAGCGGCAAGCGTGGTGATTAACGCCCTGATGCGCGATATCTACCCCAAAGAAGAGTTCTCCCGCATGATGTCGTTTGTCATGCTGGTGACGACGATTGCGCCGCTGGTGGCCCCAATGGCCGGTGGTGCGGTGCTGGTGTGGTTCAGCTGGCATGTGATTTTCTGGATCCTGGCCCTGGCCGCGCTGCTGGCCTCCGCGATGATCTTCTTCTTTATTGATGAAACGCTTCCCGTCGAGCGCCGCCAGAAGTTTCACATCCGTACCACCATCGGCAACTTTGCCTCGCTGTTTCGCCACAAGCGCGTGCTCAGCTATATGCTGGCGAGCGGGTTCAGCTTCGCCGGAATGTTCTCCTTCCTGAGCGCCGGGCCGTTTGTCTATATCGAGCTGAACCACGTTTCGCCGCAGCACTTCGGCTATTACTTTGCGCTTAACATCGTCTTCCTGTTCATCATGACCATCATCAACAGCCGCTTTGTCCGGCGGGTGGGGGCGCTGAACATGTTCCGCGCCGGGCTGTGGATCCAGTTTGTGATGGCGATCTGGCTGGTGGTGAGCGCGTTTCTGGGCGTGGGCTTCTGGGCGCTGGTGGTCGGCGTGGCGGCCTTTGTTGGCTGCGTGTCGATGGTGTCGTCCAATGCGATGGCGGTGATCCTGGATGAGTTTCCGCACATGGCAGGAACCGCATCATCTCTGGCAGGGACGTTCCGCTTCGGCATCGGCGCTATCGTCGGAGCGATGCTTTCGATGGCCGCCTTTACGACGGCGTGGCCGATGCTGTGGGCGATGGCTTTTTGCGCAACCAGCTCGATACTCTTCTATCTTTACGCCAGTCGACCGCGAAAAGCGGCCCACTAAAACGCAGAGAAGGCCCGAAAGGGCCTTTTTTGTTGATGCATATCAACCAAACCCCCGTTCGTTTATTCCGTGTTTGTTTATTTTATGTAAAATCTATTTGTGTAAAAAGTCACATCATTGTATTCAAAAAGGTTGAGTTAGATCGCAGAAACGGGTACATATAGCGCCGACGCGAGCCTGAATACCGATAAAAAAGTGCTGAATAGTGCAGGCTGGCGATGATGTGTTACTATAAATGTAAATAAATTGTGAAGTAAATTTTGCTTCCGGGGAACGAACGTGAATACATTACAACTTTCTATTGTCCATCGCTTGCCCCAGAGCTATCGCTGGTCGGCGGGTTTTGCTGGTTCGAAAGTTGAACCGATTCCGCAAAACGTCGCGGGCTGTGAAAACTGCCTGGTGGCGCTCAAGCTGCTGAGCCCGAGCGACGAAAATGCCTGGCGGGTGATGGAGCGTCTCAGTCAGGCCCTGACGGATATCGAAGTGGACAGCTCCGTACTGGAGTGCGAAGGTGAGCCGTGCCTGTTTGTGAAAAGCCAGGACGAGTTTGCTGCTACCTGCCGCCTGAAAAATTTTGGCGTTGCTATTGCAGAGCCTTTCTCCGGCCAGTATCCATTCTGAGCGCTAGTCTGACGACACCAGCTGGCGCGTGTAGCGCTGCGTTGGCGCGCTAAATACGCGCTGGCAATCACCCTGCTCGACCACCTCTCCCTGACGCAACACAATCACCTGATGGCATAGCGCCCGCACCACCTGTAAATCATGGCTGATAAAGATATAGGCCAGCCGGTGCTTTTCCTGTAACCCTTTCAGCAGCGCCAGGATCTGCGCCTGTACGGTCCTGTCCAGCGATGACGTCGGTTCATCCAGAATAATCAGCTCCGGTTTCAGGATCAGCGCGCGGGCAATGGCGATACGCTGGCGCTGCCCACCGGAAAATTCCGCAGGGTAGCGGTGGCGCGTCTCGGGATCTAGACCCACTTCGGTCATGACCCGCATGACCTCCTGCTCGCGTTGCTGCGCGCTCAGGCCGGGCTGATGGACGCGCAGACCCTCTTCGATAATCTGTAACACGCTGAGCCGTGGGTTAAGCGAGGAGTTGGGATCCTGAAACACCACCTGCATGCGGGGACGCACGGGCAGCATCTGGCGGCGGTTCCAGCGGTGCAGCGGCATATCGTCAAAGAGGATTTCCCCCTGCGAGGCGATTAAGCGCAGCAGCGCCAGACCGGTGGTGCTTTTACCCGAGCCGGATTCGCCCACCAGCCCCAGTGATTCACCCGGGCGCAGCGAGAAGCGGAGGTTTTTCAGCACCGGGTTGCGATCGACAATGCGGCGCAGAATACCTTTACGGATCGGGAACGAGACGGACAGATCCTCAACGCGCAGCAGCGGCGTGCTGTCCGCATCGAGAGGAACCGGGTCGCCGGAGGGTTCGCTGTCGAGCAGGCGCTGCGTATAGGGGTGCTGTGGGGCACTCAGCAGCGCGGACGCCGTATTCTGTTCAACACAGCGTCCGTTTTGCATCACCGCGACGCTGTCGGCCAGCTTTCTCACAATGCTCAGGTTGTGCGTGATAAACAGCAGGCTCATGTTCAGCTCGTCACGCAGATCCCGCAGCAGCGTCAATATTTGCGCCTGTACCGTCACGTCCAGGGCCGTTGTGGGCTCGTCGGCAATCAACAGTTCGGGGCGCGTCAGCAGGGCCATGGCGATCATCACGCGCTGGCGTTCGCCGCCGGAGAGCTGATGCGGAAAATCATTCAGCCGTTTGGGCGCATTGCGTATGCCTGTGCGTTCAAGACAATCCAGAATTTCTCCCCGCGCGGCCTCTTTGCGCATCCCTCGGTGCAGGGAGAGCACTTCATAAAGCTGTTTTTCGAGGCTGTGCAGAGGGTTAAGTGAAACCATCGGCTCCTGGAAGATCATCGCGATTTTGTTGCCGCGAATGCCGCGCAGGGTATGTTCGTCGGCATGCAGCAGCGAACGGCCGTGAAAAAGAATGTCCCCTTGCGGATAGCTCACCGGCGGAGAAGGCAGCAGCCGCAGGATGGAGAGCGCCGAAACGCTCTTGCCTGAACCCGACTCACCCACCAGGGCCAGCGTTTCCCCGGGCTGGATCTGCAGCGATAAATCGTTGACCACGGTGTGCGTCTCACCCTGCTTTGAAAAAGCAATCGACAGGTTATCAATACTCAGAAGAGGCTGGGTCATCTTATACCGCCTTGTTCGGATCAAAGGCATCGCGCACGGCTTCGCCAATAAAAATCAGCAGCGACAGCAGCACGGCCACGGAAAGAAAGGCGGCGATGCCTAACCACGGCGCCTGGAGGTTGTTCTTACCCTGCAGCAGCAGTTCGCCTAGCGACGGGGAACCCAGCGGTAGCCCGAAACCGAGAAAATCCAGCGAGGTGAGGGTGGTGATGGAGCTGCACAGAATAAACGGCAGGAAGGTGAGCGTTGCCACTACGGCGTTAGGCAGCATATGGCGGAAGATGATACTCCGGTCGCTAACGCCAAGCGCCTGCGCGGCGCGGATATAGTCGAAATTGCGGGTGCGCAGAAACTCCGCCCGCACTACGCCGACCAGCGCCATCCAGCCGAACAGGACGGTGATGCCTAATAGCCACCAGAAGTTGGGCTGTACGACGCTGGAAAGCAGGATGATCAGAAACAGCGTTGGCATACCAGACCAGACTTCGATGATACGCTGGCCCCACAGGTCAATTTTCCCGCCGTAGTAACCCTGAACGGCGCCCGCCACAACACCCATCACGCTGGAGAAGAGCGTCAGCATCAGCCCAAAGAGAAGCGATATTCGCGTGCCGTACAGGATGCGTGCCAGCACGTCGCCGCCGTTAGCATCCGTTCCCAGCAAGTTTTGCGCGGAGGGCGGGGAAGGGAAGGGGGCCGTGGTAGCGAAGTTTATACTGTTTGCGCCAAAGCGCACCGGCGCCCAGAGCGCCCAGCCGTGCTGCTCAATCTGCTGGCGAAGCCACGGATCCTGATATTCCGCCCGTGTCGCGAACGGGCCGCCAAAGTCGCTTTCGCTGTAGCTGGCGATGACCGGCACGTACCAGCGATCGTTAAAATGCACCAGCAGCGGCTTGTCGTTGGCGATCAGCTCCGAACACATGCTCAAGGCAAACAGCACGGCAAAAATCCACAGCGACCAGTAGCCGCGGCGGTTGTGGCGAAAACGGGCCCAGCGGGCCTGATTGACGGGGCTTAAACGCGGCATCAGCGGCCCTCAAAATCGATTCGGGGATCGACCAGCGTATAGCTGATATCACTGATGATATTCAGCAGCAGGCCAATCAGGGTGAAAATATAGAGTGTGCCAAACATCACCGGATAATCGCGCGATACGGTAGCCTCATAGCCCAGCAGCCCCACACCGTTGAGCGAGAACATGACCTCTATCAGCAGCGAGCCGGTAAAAAACATGCCGATGAACGTGGCCGGAAACCCGGCGATTACCAGCAGCATGGCGTTGCGGAACACGTGTTTCCACATGATCTGCTTCTCGCTCACGCCCTTGGCGCGGGCAGTAACAACGTACTGCTTACGAATTTCATCGAGAAAGGCGTTTTTGGTCAACATGGTCAGGGCCGCAAACCCGCCAATGACCGTGGCCAGAACCGGCAGTGTGATATGCCAGAGGTAGTCGGTGATTTTCTGATACCACGGCAGGGAACTGAAATCGGCGGAGACCAGCCCCCGCAGCGGGAAGAGGTCAAAATAACTTCCCCCGGCAAAAAAGACGATCAGCAGGACGGCAAACAGAAACGCCGGGATGGCATAGCCGATGATAATGAACGTGCTGCTCCAGATATCGAAGCGGCTACCGTTATACACCGCTTTGCGGATCCCAAGCGGTATAGAGACCAGATAAATAATCAGCGTTCCCCACAGCCCCAGCGTGATCGAAACCGGCAGGCTTTGCTTGATCAGCGTTAACACTGACGCACTGCGAAACAGGCTATCGCCAAAATCAAAGCGGATGTAATCCCAGAGCATTTTGAAATAGCGCTCGTGAATCGGTTTGTCAAAGCCGTAGCGGTGGGTGATCTCGGCGATCACTTCCGGATCCAGCCCGCGTCCGCCGCGATAATGGCTTTCACTGATATTCCCTACGCCGGTTCGCGCATGGCTTGCGCCCATGCCTTCACCGCCGCCGCCGGGCATGCCGCCGCTGTTGCCAAATTCAATGGCGGCAATCGCCTGATCGACCGGGCCGCCGGGAGCAATTTGCACGATAAAAAAGTTAATCGTGATGATGGCCCACAGGGTGGGGATGACCAGCAGGAGACGACGGATAAGATAGGCACCCATGATGATTCCTTATCGCCGCTCAGCGGGAAGTCTGGCGGCTTTGTTAACGTCATACCACCAGGTATCAAAGCCCAGGGAGTAGACAGGGCGCACGGCAGGCACGGAGAACTTATCCCAGCGCGCAAGGCGATCTTCGCCCATATACCACATCGGCAGCATGTAGTAGTTCCAGGTTAAGACCCTGTCGAGGGCGCGCCCGAGCGGCAGGAGCTTTTCTTTATCCCCCTGCGCCGCCACGATTTTCGCAATCAGCGCGTCAATCGCCGGGCTTTTTACCCCCGGCGCATTGTACGAGGAGTCGATGTAGCTGGAGGCCCAGGAGATTTGCAGGTCCGAGCTGGGCCATGGTTGGGCGGGCCACAGGCGCTGCATCATGTCGTAATCACGGCTGCGCATGCGGCTGGTGATCTGCGCGTTATCCACCTGGCGAATGTTCATGGTCACGCCCAGCCGCTCAAGATTGTGCTTAAACGGCAGCACCCACTGGTCGTTGCCCCCGGACGAGAGCAGCAGCTCAAAGCTGAGTGGCTTGCCCGTTTTGGCATCAACACGTTTTTGATTCTTCAGATGCCAGCCCGCGTCATCCAGCAGCTTGCTGGCTTTGAGCAGGTTGTCGCGGTCGTAACCGTCACCGTTTGAAGCCGGCGGCTGAAACACCGTTGTAAACACCTCTGGCGGTACCTCTGCTTTAAGGGGTGCCAGCAGAATCAGCTCGTCGGCTTTCGGGTAATCGCGCGCGGCATATTCCGTGTTCTGGAAATAGCTGTTGGCGCGGCTGTAAGCCCCGTAAAACAGCGCTTTGTTCATCCACTCAAAATCAAAGGCCAGGGAGATGGCTTCCCGCACCCGGCGGTCATTAAATACCGGACGCTGAATATTAAACGCCAGCCATCGCGTGTCTTGCGCAGACTCATTTTTATGCTCGTCTTTGACGATATAGCCTTTGGCGAAATTTTTGCCGATATAGCGGGTCGCCCAGTTTTTGGCGCTGCTCTCGACCCGTAAATCGAAGGCCCCCGCTTTGAACGCTTCAAACGCCACGTTATCGTCAAGGTAGTAATCATAGCGAAGGGTGTCGAAGTTCCAGCGTCCGCGGTTTACCGGCAGATTGGCTGCCCAGTAGTCTTTGACGCGGGAATAGACGACATATTGCCCCATGCGCCAGTCGGTGATGCGGTAGGGGCCGCCAGCCAGAGGAGGCGTGGAAAGCGGGTCGCTCAGCTTGTGGTTTTTCCAGAACGATTCCGGCATCACCGGCAGCGAGAACAGGCTGAGCATGTTCTCTTTATTTGGTTCGCTCAGCTCGATGCGCACGGTAAGCGGCGCAATGGCTCTGACCGACGCGCCTTTATACACGATGCGGAACTGGGGAACGCCTTCGGTCATAAATTTATGAAAGGTGAACGCAACGTCGCTGGCCTTAACCGGCGTACCGTCATGAAAACGAGCTCGAGGGTTAAGGGAGATCTCCGCCCAGGCGAAGTTATCGGCGTAACGCACGTTCTCGGCAATAAGCGGATAGTAGCTGCCGGGCTCGTCATCAGAGGTGACAAAGAGCGTATCGTAAAGCGATTCCGTCCGCGCGGCCGCCACGCCGCGCAGGGCGAAGCGGTTGAAGTTGTCGAAGGTTCCCGTGGCGGAAAGCGTGACCTTTCCGCCCTTCGGCGCGGCAGGGTTGACGTAATCGAAGTGCGTAAAATTGACCGCGTATTTCGGCTCGCCAATCACCGCGAAGGCGATATTTTCTTTGATGGCTTGCGCCTGGCTGGACAGGCTCGTGAATGCCAACATCAGCAACATAAAGCGCATAAGCATCTCGCGGCAGCTCCCTCTTTACAGACCGGCTCGGTTAAGCTGAATAATAAGTGACGTCACGGGCAATGTGAAATTAATCACCCTCGGCCGAAATATCAGGCCGCCATTCGCGGAACTGCGCCAGCGGCATCGGGCGGCTAATCCAGTATCCCTGCAGGAAATTAACGCCGTGTTCGCGCAGCCAGGCGGCCTGTTCCGGTGTCTCTACCCCTTCGGCGACGGTCGACATATTCAGTCGTCTTGCCAGCGTCAGAACGGCATCCAGCACCGGCGACGTTACCGTCTCAGTCCCTATCGCATTAACAAATCCGCGGTCTATCTTGAGGTAGTCCATGGTGAAATGCTCAAGGTAAATCAGCGCGCTGTGGCCGGTACCAAAATCATCAATGGCGATTTCAAACCCTTCGTTATGCAGCCATTCGAAGAGGCTGTTGGCTTCCCGATGGTTAAGCATATCGCGCTCGGTAATTTCCAGCACGATCTGGAAGTAATCTGGCGGCAGTAACGCTTTGAAGGTGCGCATATCGTCCTTGAAGCTTTCCGCATGCAGATGCCCCGGCGCGATGTTGATGCCCACCTTTGCGCCCGGAGGTAACAGCGTTTGTAACACGGGAGCATCGTGAATGATAAGGTCAAAAAGATGCAGCGTCAGCGGGACAATGAGCTTCTGCGCTTCGGCAAAATTGATAAACGCGTCGGGCGGAATTTCCCCCATTGTTGGGTGTTTCCAGCGCATCAGTACTTCCAGCCCGGTCATCTGGAGCGATTTAGCATCGACGACGGGCTGATAGACTACATAAAACTGGCCGCGCTTAATCGCGCTCAAAATCTCTTTACCCGGGTTGAGGCGAATGCTGAGGATATAGTAGTTGAGCGAGCCGGCACAAATGCCGCATACCAGCCCGAAGAACAGGGCGTAAAGAATTTCATCGCTGGTCCAGGCGTCCGCATACAGATTTATGGTCAGGGGAACGTCTTTCAGCGTTGCGGTACGGGCCGGCGTTTCATGAAGATCGTGCGCGTTGACCAGCATGCTGGACCGCGTTGACAGCGCATGATCGCCAATGATGATGGCGATGCCGGCAAATTCGTCCTGGCGAGCCGTGTAGAGCAGGTAAGGCGTCAGGTTGAGATTCACTGAGGTAAATACGCCGCCGTCCTTCACTAGCGGGTTACGGTACCAGATTGCAATGGCGGGCTTGTTGGGCAACATCGGAGTGCCGGGAAGCAACGCCATATCAATCTGTTTGTCGATGTGCAGCTCAGGTATCAGCTCCTCCATTGGGGAATTCATCGGACCCGTAGCAGAAGAGCAGAACGCCATTTTGTCTCTGACCAGCAGGAATGCGCGAACGTTAACGCTAAAGGCAGCGCGCGAAGTGAGTTCCTGATTTACGTCGTGGCAATTGTTTAACGTGAGCGGCTGGAGCACATCGATAGAATTTTTTAACTCATCGAAATAGCTCTCCATATAGATGCTCACATCGTGGATCAGGGTGTCGAATTTGACTTCCCGCTTGTGGTAGCTCCAGAAAAATTGCAACGAACCCAGGAGCAGGGCGGCGATCAGGCCTGTGATGATGCTGAGGATCAGTATCTTGCGATTGCTGGAGAAATAGCGGGTGAACATAGACGTCGTAATTCCTGAAATGCCGCTGGATGTATTCAGTGTAACGGGCAAAAAAAAACACTGCCGAAGCAGTGCTTTTTTTCATCATATCGCCAGCCAAGGGATAACCAACGATACGATAGTCATATTAACTGCGGGTCAGTACGCGGCGTGCTTCGTTGTAGCGCTTCTTCCAGTACGGTTCATTCATGCTGGAAATGGTGACACCGCTGCTGGTGGAGGCATGTACGAACTGGTCATTACCAATGTAGATGCCAACATGTCGACCTGTAGAACCGGCACGGAACAGGACTAGATCACCGGTGCGCAGTTTGGTACGTGAAATCGACTTGCCCATCTCCTGCTGTTCATAGGTTGAACGCGGAAGATCTAACCCAAATTGCTCGCGGAATGTACGCTGTACAAAACCGGAACAATCAATACCTGTTTTTGTGCTGCCGCCAAGACGATAACGCACGCCTTTCCAGTCAGCATACTGGTCCATAATGCGGGACTTCACGTCCAGATTACGTACCATATTTTCAAATTCATCCTGAGAGGCTTGCAGTGACGAGGAATCTTCCATTCCCACAACACGCGTCTCAGGATGCATATTCTTTGCGGTGTTCGATGTACTACATGCAGACAACAGTACCGCGACTGCTATCGCCGGGATCCCCCGTAAGATATATCTCAGAAACGGTTGAGATTTGACCATTTTGTTTATTTTCCCTTGAAGTCCTTAACGACAAATATCGTTATAAAAATGCCAAACGTGACGAGACTAATTATCTGTTCACATTGAGACAATTCTTTCTGGTCACATTTGTGGTACAGCGCACAAAATTATTCGCCAGCGAAATAATTATCTCTATGGGGCAAAACGAGTTCGAGATTAACCGATTGCCTGGGGTATTGCGAGAAAAAAAAGCCTTTTTTTTATAAGAAAATGTGATACAGAAAGTAAAAATCCGTAATTGCTTAAAATGCGGACAGATCCGAGGCTTTATCGCGCAATTGCTTCATTTTTATCATGAATGTGATGACAAGAATATGACGCTGGGAAAAGATCGTGGCGGAAAGGCTATCGGGGATCATGTCGATCCCTGATAGCTCACGTTAATTTAGGTTAGTTATTTGTTTAATTGTTGTTGCGCTCTGCCGGGAAGATAGCGATCGAACAGCGCTATTATCCTGTCGCTCAGTGGGGTCATCAAACACCACGGCAGCGCAATCAGCGCAACGGAGAGCGAACCGACGGCAATATCGGTGAACCAGTGAGCGCCAATCATTACGCGCGGGAAGGCAAAAACCACAAAAATAATCAGGGCTATGGCAAACGCTTTTCTGCCGAAATAGCGAAGCATAATTGCGGAAAAAATAAGCAGCATCATGCCGTGATCGCCAGGGAAACTGTCCTTCGACGCATCTTTTGTTGGAATATGCAGCAGTTCGCTGACGCGATAAATATCGGTGAAAAAGAGCGTTGGGCTGGAACGCTTAACCGGAATAATCGCGGTGGCCAGCTGGTTAATGACGACAGCAAACAGCAGCATCACCAGACCGATAATCAGAATACGCCGACGCCCGGCTTTGTCCTCTTTCAGCCAGAAAGAGAGCATCAGGCAGCCCATCGCCAGCAGCGAGAAGCCGTCAAAGGCGCGGTTGTTGGTAATTGCCACCAGCCACAGGAACGCGTTGCTCTTCACCAGCTCCTGATTGAAGAAGTGAAAAATGGCAGAATCCAGCGGGAACCAGAAACCATGATCTGCCGGGATATACCAGGAGAGGAAAAGCGCCAGACCGGCGACATTAAGCAGTAATATCAGGGGAAATCGAGTTGTCATAACGTTCTGCATAGAGTGAAAACTGGGGCAACGTTAGCCGCCCGAACTTAAACGAATCCTCAACAGACTGGACTGGAGGGCATTCCAGTCGGCGTTAACCGCACTAATTAACTCTATACGGCTGTCAGGCGGCGCCACGTTTTGCGTTTCAATAAAGAAATCGTCGCCCTGGCGGTTGATCCGCACCAGTCCGTCCGGGGTGCGCATGATCCCTTTCACGCGATCGACGGGCGCAAGACGGGCCCACTCCAGGATCCCGATGGTGTCAAAAACGGTTTCAGCATCAAAAATCCATCCGCAGGCCTGATATCCCTGGCCGCTATTCAGATTACGACGCCAGCGCTGGTGTTCCGGCAGACTCAGGGCTGCCAGACCCTGCTTAACCGGATGACTGTGCGAATGCTCCGCGCTGGCGGGCAGCTCGGTGCGGTTCAGACGAGGCAGGTCAAGCAGGGCGCTATCAATATTCCCTTGGGTGGTCTGCACCCGCGTGCGATTGCCGCCAAAATGTTGCCACCACGCATCCAGCGCGGCCTGGCTTTCAGCCGTGGCGCGATCTGCTTTATTCGCGACAATAACGTCAGCGGAGGCGAGCTGATCGCGGAAGTTCTCATTTGCCACCGCCTTGTCATCCAGAAGCTGACGCGGATCGAGCAGGCACAGGGTGGCGCGCAAATCGATCCACGGCTCGTAAACCGGGGCGGTTAGTAAATCGAGGATTTGCTTAGGGTGACCCAGCCCGGTAGGTTCAATCAGCAGGCGGTCAGGTTTGCCCTGACGCAGCAGGGTATTTAGGCCGACCTGCATAGGTAGGCCATTGACGCAGCACATGCACCCGCCGGGGATCTCTTTAATCATCGCGCCGCTGGATGACAGCAACGCGCCGTCAATGCCCACCTCGCCAAATTCATTGACCAGCACGGCCCACTTCTCGGCCGGATCTTTATTCGCCAGCAGGTGGAGAATTGAGGTGGTTTTACCGCTGCCGAGAAAACCGGTGATGAGGTTGGTTTTGGTCACGTGCGCTCCAGATCAGAATTGTGATGCTATAACACTATTCTCTCTATCCTGGCGAAAAACGTGACCTGTGAGAAGGGGAAGGGCGAACGGAGGCCTCATCCGTTCGCGTTAAGCGCAATAATCGTTAAATATTTAACGTTTCGATAACAGCCTGACGTGCGCCGTTGCGGATAATGCGCTGGTATGCCTGGCGGACAGTCTCCACAAAGACGCTGTTTTGTGCGAGATCGTGACCAAAGACCTCACTCAGCCCCAGCAGCGCGTTAACGCGGTCGGCGTCGCTGCTGGCGTTGACGATGGCGCGGATTTTATCGCTGAGGGGATCGCGAACGTCAATCGCATTGCCACGGTCGTCGATACCGCTGACGTAGCGTATCCAGCCGGCCACGCCCAGAGCCAGCAGCGGCCACGGCGTATTTCGCTCAAGATGAACGCGGGTCCCGTCAAGCATTCTCTGGGGCAGCTTCTGGCTACCGTCCATCGCGATTTGCCAGGTCCGATGCTGGAGGGCCGGGTTGGCAAAGCGTTCAATTAGGCTATCGGCGTAGGCGGTGAAATCGACATCCTTAATCCGTAACGTGGGGGCCTGCTCGTTCAGCATCAGCCGACGGGCGGCTTCACGGAACGCCGCGTCCTCCATGCATTCATTAATATGCGCGTAGCCCGCGAGGTACCCCAGATACGCCAGGAAAGAGTGGCTGCCGTTGAGCATGCGTAATTTCATCTGCTCCCACGGCAGAACATCCTGCACCATCTGGACACCCGCCACTTCCCACTCGGGACGGCCTGCGACAAAATTATCTTCCACCACCCACTGAATAAACGGTTCGCAGCTGATGGCGCACGGATCTTCAACGCCGAGCGCGTCGGTGATTTCCGCAAGCGATGCTTCCGTCGCGGCGGGAACAATTCTGTCAACCATCGTTCCCGGGAAGCTCACGTGGCTATCAATCCATTCAGACAGCGCCGCGGAACGCTTTTGCGCCATGCCCAGCACCGCGTTTTTGACCACGTGCCCGTTATCCGGGATGTTGTCGCAGGAGAGCACGGTAAACGCAGGCAAACCGCGCTCGCGGCGGCGGTGGAGCGCTTCGACCAGGATCCCTGGGGCAGAATGTGGCTCTGAGGGGTTTTCAAGGTCGTGGACGATCCGGGGGTTATTCAGATCGAGTTTTCCGGTCGCGGGATCGATGCAATAGCCTTTTTCCGTGATGGTGAGCGATACAATCGCGACCTGAGGCTCGCAAAATTTCTCAATAATGGCGGGCAGGGAGTCCAGCTTTGCGTTCAGGCACTCATGGACGGCGCCGACGATAATCGCCTCATTTCCTTCAGCCCCTTTCTCCAGCACGGTGAACAGATGCTCCTGCGCGCGCAGCTGGCTCATCAGCGCGTCGCCGCTGAACAGGCTAATCTCACAAATCCCCCAGTCGCCGCCTTTTTCATTCAGCACCCTATTTGTTAACAAGGCCTGGTGCGCACGGTGAAACGCGCCAAAGCCAAAGTGAACGATGCGGGAGCGTAATGACTGGCGATCGTAGCGAGGTTGCTGAACCCCGGCAGGAAGGACGGTAGAGGCAATTGTCTTCATGAGATACACACCTGATTAACCATTAATTAACAATGCCAGTGTAAAGTTATATGACAGCAAATAAAATTGGTGAGCCGTAAATATCCCCGTTATGTGAGTTTGATCAATCAATGTGTGGCGGTGTATTGACCCTTTACGGCAAACATGTATGGTAGTCGTCATTGCAGTAACGCATATTGGTATAACAACTTAAGAGGGTGAGGCAATGGAACAAACCTGGCGTTGGTACGGGCCGAACGATCCGGTTTCTCTTGATGATGTGCGTCAGGCTGGCGCAACGGGTGTCGTCACGGCGCTGCATCATATTCCTAACGGTCAGGTCTGGCCGGTAGAGGAAATACAGACGCGTCAGGCGCTGCTGGCGGAGAAGGGATTAACCTGGTCTGTGGTGGAAAGCATTCCTGTTCATGAAGATATCAAAACCCATTCCGGGGAGTATCAGACCTGGATTGCTAACTATCAGCAGAGCATTCGTAACCTCGCGGCCTGCGGTATTGATACGGTTTGCTATAACTTCATGCCCATCCTCGACTGGACGCGAACCGACCTCGAATATCAGATGCCGGACGGCTCAAAAGCGCTGCGTTTCGATCAGATTGCCTTTGCAGCGTTCGAGTTGCACATCCTGAAACGGCCTGGCGCTGAAGCGGATTACACCGCGGAAGAGCAGCAGCAGGCACTCGAATGGTTCAATGCAGCCAGCGACGCGGACATCGAAAAGCTGACCCGTAATATTATTGCGGGCCTGCCGGGTGCCGAAGAGGGGTATACGCTGGATCAGTTCCGCGCCCGCCTGGCGGAATACGGCAATATTGATAAGCACCAGCTGCGTGAAAACATGGCGTATTTCCTGCGCGCTATCGTGCCGGTTGCGGAAGAGGTAGGGGTTCGCCTGGCCGTGCACCCGGACGATCCACCGCGTCCCATTCTCGGCCTGCCGCGCATTGTTTCCACAATTGAAGATATGCAGTGGCTGAAAGAGACGGTCGACAGCATCTATAACGGCTTCACCATGTGTACCGGCTCCTACGGCGTGCGGGCAGATAACGATCTGGTGCGGATGATTGAAACCTTCGGCGACCGCATTCATTTTACGCATCTGCGCGCGACCTGCCGTGAAGAGAACCCAAAAACCTTCCACGAGGCGGCTCACCTGGGCGGCGATGTGAATATGGTGGCGGTGGTAGACGCCATTCTGGCCGAAGAGGCGCGTCGCAAGCAGATTGGCGATGTGCGTCCTATTCCGTTCCGTCCTGACCACGGCCACCAGATGCTGGACGATCTGCGTAAGAAAACCAACCCAGGCTATTCTGCGATTGGCCGTCTTAAAGGGATGGCGGAAGTGCGTGGCGTTGAGCTGGCGCTGAAGATGACGAAGTATCCGGAGCTTCTGTAAGCGCCACCGGACCAACAATAAAAAAAACCGGCCTGAGAGCCGGTTTTTGTGTTTTTGCAGGTCGGGTAAGGCGAAGCCGCTACCCGACAAATGCCGCAATCAGTCAGCGCGGCCCATATAGCGTTTTTCTTCGATATGGATGCGGATCTTCTCGCCAGCGGAGAGGTATTCCGGCACCTGCACAACCAGGCCGGTCGTCAGGGTAGCCGGTTTGTTGCGGGCACTGGCGGATGCGCCTTTGATGCCGGGTGCCGTTTCAACGATTTCCAGATCGACGGTCTGAGGCAGTTCCAGCGCCAGCAGCACGCCGTCCCAGGTCAGAACCTGCATGTCAGGCATACCGCCTTCAGGAATGAACAGCAGCTCTTCTTCAATCTGATCTTTGGTGAAGATGTACGGGGTGTAATCTTCTTTGTCCATGAACACGTATTCGTTGCCGTCGATGTAGGAGAAATCAACATAGCGACGGGTCAGGGTCACGGTATCGACAATATCGTCACCTTTGAAGCGTTCTTCCACTTTGAGGCCGGTACGCACATCGGCGAAACGCATTTTGTACAGCGTTGCTGCACCACGGGCGCTTGGTGCCTGAATGTCGATATCTTTCACAATCAGCAGTTTGCCGTTGTAATTCAGCACCATACCTTTCTTAATTTCGTTCGCTCTTGGCATTGCAGTAATCCTGTTTACGGGAGGTAAAAAATATCGCGCCAAATTACTCGCGCGCGGCCTTTCAGGCAAGTGGAATTCGTGGCTTTTGCTATCAATACGCAAAAGGTGTTACTGTGCGCGCGATGCCCGACTACGCGGGCCATCGTCAGCGAAAGAGAGCATTTATGGATTGCCGTCCCGATTGTGGCGCGTGCTGTACTGCACCGTCCATTTCAAGCCCCATTCCTGGAATGCCGGACGGCAAGCCTGCCAATACCCGCTGCGTTCAGCTCTCGGAAAATAATCTTTGCAAGATCTTTGGCTCACCGTTGCGACCGAAAGTTTGCTCCGGTCTTCAGCCCACGGCCGAAATGTGCGGCAGCACGCGCGAGCAGGCGATGACGTACCTTCTTGAGCTTGAGGCGCTCACCGCACCTTAAACGTCTTTAATCCTCGCCAGACAGCCAATCGTCAGCGTACACATCACCAGCGCAATCCAGAATACCGTGTGATAGTTCCAGATTTCTGCCACGACACCGGCCATTGAGCCGGCGATAATCCACCCCACGCGGGTGGTATTAGTATAAAGGGTGGTGGCAGAGCCTGCCTGGCCCGGCATCAAATCCTGGAAATAGAGCATGCCTATCCCCGCGAGAATGCCAATATAGATGGCGTTCAGCAGCTGTAACGCCAGCAATAGCCCCGGCGTATGTACCGTCAGCATACCGACATAGAACAGCAGACCGGCGAAGGCGGCAATGCGCATTAAAAAACGCTTTCCGAAGCGCTTTGCGTAATAGCCCGCAATGAGCATGGTCGGGATCTCAAGCCCGGCCGCGGTGCCCATCATGATTCCCGCCAGCTTTTCCGACAGGTGCAGTTCATCAATAATAAACAGCGGCATATTGATGATATACAGGCTATTGGTGCCCCACATCAGCGTGCAGACAACAAACAGGAGCAGGGCATCGCGGCGGTTACGGCGCGGCGCTTCCAGCACGCCCGTTGCCACTTTGGGCTCTTTGCGCATGGACGGCAGGAAGAACCACACCAGCGCGCCGCATACCACAAACGCGACAGCGGCACTCAGGTACATTACCGTAAAGCCAAAACCCATCGCCAGCGCGTAGGCCAGCGGCGGGCCAATCACCCATGCCAGCGACACCTGAGCACGCAGGACAGAGCTGAACATCACCGCTTCACGTCCGGTATGGTCCGCGTGTTCGCGAGCAAGGGCGAACAGCTGGGGGTTCGCCGTTGAGCCAAAGCTGCTCAGGAATACCCCGATGAAGAGCAGAATGAAGTAGTTGCGGTTCCAGGCAAACAGAACGCAGGCCATGACCCCCAGCAGGCAGCAGAAAACGATCAGGCTTTTACGATCGCCTTTTCTGTCGGAGCGTCGCGCCAGAAACTGGCTGACCAGGATGCCGATGATGGCGCTTCCGGTAAAAAAGAAGCCAACCAGCGCCGGACGAACATGAACCTCATTTGTCAGAAATAGGCTCAGCGTCGGCGTCTGTAACGCACCGGCAATGCCCGTGAAGAAGGCAACAATCAGGAAGGCCGCTGAGGTTAAATCAAAGGGCTTCGGCGAGGCAGCCGCAGGGGTGTTATGCATGTTTTATAATTAGCGAGTAGCAGAGAGGGGCGGAGTGTACGCCGTCAGCTAAAAAAAAACAGTGGGCGCGGTCAATGATGCCACGAAAAATCAAAATGGCATTTCATCTTACAACCACATCGGCTGACCTTAGCTGAAACTGACTTGCTGAATTTCAGCAAAATTCAGCTGAACGAAGAAGAAATGTGCTGTATCTCTAAATTCTGACATCAGAAAGACGAGTTTACTTGCAAGGTATTGCAGAAAGCGCAAGACTTTTTGAAACGTTTCAGCGCTATCTTGTTTAAACAAACGGAGCAGGCTAGCGCATTTTTTCTCATTAAAGCTGAAACGATTCAATTTCAGCAGGAGTGGAGAACCATGTTCCAGTTATCTGTTCAGGATATCCACCCGGGCGCTCAGGCCGGGGATAAAGAAGAGGCTATTCGCCAGGTTGCCGCTGCGCTTGTGCAGGCGGGTAACGTCGCGGACGGCTATGTCAACGGCATGCTGGCCCGCGAGCAGCAGACCTCAACCTTCCTCGGCAATGGCATTGCCATTCCGCACGGCACAACCGACACCCGCGATCAGGTGTTGAAAACCGGCGTTAAGGTTTATCAGTTCCCGCAGGGCGTGCTTTGGGGCGACGGTCAGGTGGCCTATGTGGCTATCGGTATCGCGGCCAGCAGCGATGAACACTTAGGTCTGCTGCGTCAGCTGACGCATGTCCTGAGTGATGACGCGGTGGCTGAACAGCTTAAGTCCGCCACCACAGCGGAAGAGCTGCGCGCCTTGCTGATGGGCGAAAAACAGAGCGAAGCGCTGAAACTGGATAATGAAACGCTGACGCTGGACGTGGTTGCTTCCGATCTGGTGACGCTGCAGGCGCTGAACGCCGGTCGTCTGAAAGAAGCCGGCGCGGCGGATGCCACCTTTGTGACGCGCGTGATTAACGATAAGCCGTTGAATCTGGGTCAGGGTATCTGGCTGAACGACAGTGCTGAAGGCAACCTGCGCAGCGCTATCGCCGTGAGCCGCGCGGCCAACGCGTTTGACGTAGAAGGCGAGCGCGCGGCCATGCTGGTGACCGTGGCGATGGCTGATGAACAGCCGGTTTCCGTGCTGAAGCGTCTGGGCGACCTGTTGCTGAACAACAAAGCTGAAAAACTGCTGAACGCTGATGCCTCCACCGTGCTGGCACTGCTGACCAGTGATGATGTGCTGACGGATGACGTGCAAACTGCGGAGTTCGTGGTGCGTAACGAACACGGCCTGCATGCCCGTCCGGGTACCATGCTGGTGAATACCATTAAACAATTCGAGAGTGAGATCACCGTGGCGAATCTTGACGGCACGGGCAAACCGGCCAACGGCCGTAGTCTGATGAAAGTTGTCGCGCTGGGCGTGAAGAAAGGTCACCGTCTGCGTTTCACCGCGCAGGGTGCTGATGCTGAACAGGCGCTGAAAGCGATTGGCGACGCCATCGCGGCGGGTCTGGGGGAGGGCGCATAATGAGCAGACGTGTTGCGACTATTACGCTGAACCCGGCTTATGACCTGGTAGGATTTTGCCCGGAAATTGAGCGCGGCGAAGTCAACCTCGTGCGTACCACTGGCCTGCATGCTGCGGGCAAAGGGATTAACGTCGCGAAAGTGCTCAAGGATCTCGGTATCGACGTCACCGTGGGGGGATTCCTCGGTAAAGATAACCAGGACGGTTTCCAGCAGCTGTTCAGCGAGCTGGGCATTGCCAACCGTTTTCAGGTTGTTCAGGGCCGTACCCGTATCAACGTTAAGCTGACTGAGAAAGACGGTGAAGTGACCGATCTGAACTTCTCTGGCTTCGAAGTGACGCCGTCAGACTGGGAGCGTTTTGTTAACGATTCTCTGACCTGGCTGGGTCAGTTTGACATGGTCTGCGTCAGCGGTAGCCTGCCGTCCGGCGTGAGCCCTGAAGCGTTTACCGACTGGATGACGCGCCTTCGCAGCCAGTGCCCGTGCATTATTTTTGACAGCAGCCGCGACGCGCTGGTCGCGGGTCTCAAAGCCTCGCCGTGGCTGGTGAAGCCGAATCGCCGCGAGCTGGAAATCTGGGCGGGTCGTAAGCTGCCAGAACTAAAAGATGTGATTGACGCTGCCCATGCGCTGCG
Organism: Enterobacter sp. Taxon_8; assembly: GCF_058354585.1. Classification (NCBI taxonomy): domain Bacteria; kingdom Pseudomonadati; phylum Pseudomonadota; class Gammaproteobacteria; order Enterobacterales; family Enterobacteriaceae; genus Enterobacter; species Enterobacter sp. Taxon_8. The sequence goes on from NZ_CM177989.1 coordinate 1,432,009, forward strand.
CGAGCAAGGTATCGCTCACGTGGTTATCTCGCTTGGTGCAGAAGGCGCGTTGTGGGTTAACGCGTCTGGCGAATGGATCGCCAAACCGCCGTCAATGGAAGTTGTGAGTACCGTTGGCGCAGGGGATTCAATGGTTGGCGGCCTGATTTACGGCCTGCTGATGCGTGAATCCAGTGAACATACTTTACGTCTTGCCACTGCCGTTGCTGCCCTGGCCGTAAGCCAGAGCAATGTCGGTATTACCGATCGTACCCAGTTAGCCGCGATGATGGCGCGCGTTGACTTAAAACCTTTTAACTAACAGCAGGAGAGGAATAATGAAAACGCTGCTGATCATTGACTCCGGTCTCGGACAGGCTCGCGCCTATATGGCGAAGACCTTGCTGGGAGCGGCGGCGAACAAAGCACATCTCGAGATGACTGATAACCCTGGCGATGCCGAACTGGCCATTGTCCTGGGCGACAAAATCCCGGCTGACAGTGCGCTGAACGGCAAAAAAGTGTGGCTGGGCGATATAAATCGCGCGGTGGCTCATCCGGAACTGTTCCTGAGCGAAGCGAAAGGTCACGCGTCTGTTTACAGCGCGCCCGTCGCGACGGCACCGGCTGCGGCCACGGGCCCGAAACGCATTGTTGCGGTGACGGCCTGTCCGACGGGCGTGGCTCACACCTTTATGGCAGCTGAAGCCATTGAAACCGAAGCGAAAAAACGCGGCTGGTGGGTTAAAGTTGAAACGCGCGGCTCCGTCGGTGCTGGCAACGCTATCACCCCTGAAGAAGTGGCTGAAGCCGATCTGGTGATTGTGGCGGCGGATATCGAAGTGGACCTGGCGAAATTTGCCGGTAAGCCAATGTACCGCACGTCTACCGGCCTGGCGCTGAAAAAGACTGCGCAGGAGTTTGATAAAGCGCTGGTGGAAGCGAAGCCGTATCAGGCAACTGGCGCGCGTCAAACCGCGACGGAAGGTAAGAAAGAGTCCGCAGGCGCCTATCGTCACCTGCTGACCGGCGTGTCTTACATGCTGCCGATGGTGGTTGCGGGTGGTCTGTGTATCGCGCTCTCGTTCGCATTTGGTATTACCGCGTTTAAAGAGCAAGGCACGCTGGCCGCTGCGTTAATGCAGATTGGTGGCGGTTCCGCATTTGCATTGATGGTACCCGTTCTGGCAGGCTTTATTGCTTTCTCCATCGCCGATCGTCCTGGCCTCACGCCGGGTCTTATCGGCGGTATGCTGGCCGTAAGCACCGGTTCCGGCTTTATCGGCGGTATTATCGCGGGCTTCCTGGCCGGTTACGTCGCGAAGCTCATCAGCTCGAAGCTCAAGCTGCCGCAGAGTATGGAAGCGCTGAAGCCGATTCTGATCATCCCGCTGATTTCCAGCCTGGTGGTCGGTCTGGCGATGATTTACCTGATTGGTAAGCCGGTTGCAGGCATCCTGGCGGGTCTGACCCACTGGCTGCAAACCATGGGTACCGCGAACGCGGTTCTGCTGGGGGCAATTCTCGGCGGCATGATGTGTACCGACATGGGTGGTCCGGTAAACAAAGCGGCGTACGCCTTTGGTGTTGGCCTGCTGAGTACCCAGACCTACGCGCCAATGGCAGCGATCATGGCGGCAGGTATGGTGCCACCTCTGGCGCTCGGCCTGGCGACGATTATTGCCCGTCGTAAGTTCGATAAAGCGCAGCAGGAAGGCGGTAAAGCTGCGCTGGTGCTGGGTCTGTGCTTCATCACCGAAGGCGCGATTCCGTTCGCGGCCCGTGACCCAATGCGTGTACTGCCGTGCTGTATCGCGGGTGGTGCAGTGACCGGGGCGATCTCCATGGCGATTGGCGCGAAGCTGATGGCACCACACGGCGGTCTGTTTGTTCTGCTGATCCCTGGCGCCATCACGCCGGTACTGGGCTACCTGCTGGCCATCGTCGCCGGTACGCTGGTGGCGGGTCTCTCTTACGCGGTGCTGAAACGTCCGGAAGCGGAAGTTGTGGCAAAAGCAGCGTAAGCGATAAATAATAAAAAAGCCGGGTCGCATTATGCACCCGGCTTTTTTTATGCCGCCTGTTCAGCAGTTTGCTGAGCCTTCAGCCAGGCAATCTCTTCTGCCCAGATATCCGGATTAATGGTTTCAAGCACCATCGGAATACCGTCGAAGCGGGCGTCCTGCATGATAAAGCGAAACGCATCGTGGCCAATGTTGCCTTCGCCCAGGCTGTGGTGGCGGTCAACGCGGCTGCCAAAGGCGCTTTTCGCATCGTTGAGGTGCATTCCGCGCAGGTACTTAAAGCCAACAATGCGCTCGAACTCATCAAACGTGTTTTTCGTTGCCTCGGTGGTGCGCAGGTCATAGCCGGCGGCAAACGCGTGGCAGGTATCAATGCACACGCCAACGCGGGATTTATCCTCCACGCAGTCGATAATCGCCGCCAGATGTTCGAACTTAAAGCCGAGGTTGCTGCCCTGACCGGCGGTATTCTCAATCACCGCGGTGACGCCTTTGGTCTTGTCCAAGGTGATGTTGATGGATTCGGCAATGCGCGCCAGGCAGGCATCTTCATCGATCTGCATAAGATGGCTGCCAGGATGGAAGTTCAGCAGCGTCAGCCCAAGCTGCTCACAGCGCTGAACTTCATCAAGAAACGCCTCGCGGGATTTTTCCAGCGCCTCTTCAACCGGGTGCCCGAGGTTAATAAGATAGCTGTCGTGAGGGAGGATCTGACCTGGCCCGTAGTGGTACTTCTCACAGGCAGCTTTGAAATCGTCAATCACCTCGGCGGTGAGCGGGGCGGCGCGCCACTGGCGCTGATTTTTGGTGAACAGGGCGAAAGCGGTCGCCTCAATTTCGGCGGCACGAATGGCGGCATTCGCAAGGCCACCTGCAGCGCTGACGTGCGCTCCAACATATTTCATAAAGGGACTCCTGTTAACCCGAAATGCCTATGATAGCGGGTTAACAGGAGAAGGATGTAGTGGTTTATGCCATCAGGCTATGGACCGCGAGGTTAATCGCGCCGCCGCCGACAATCAGCCAGATGAAGAGTACCAGCGCCATCAGCAGCGGTTTCGCACCGGCTTTTTTCAGCGCGCTGACGTGTGTGGTCACCCCCAGGGCCGCCATGGCCATCGCCAGCAGTACGGTATCCAGCGTCACCAGCATATCCACTACCGATTTGGGCAGCAGGTGGAAGGAGTTAAAGATAGCGACCACGATAAACAGGATCGCAAACCATGGAATGGTGATTTTACTTTTCTGATTACTGTCCGCCGGTGCCAGCTGTTTAACCCGTGCTGCAAGGAAAATCAGGAACGGCGCCAGCATCATCACGCGCAGCATTTTGGCAATCACAGCCGCGTTTTCGGCTTCAGGGTTAATAGCATGTCCTGCCGCCACCACCTGGGCCACTTCGTGCATGGTCGAACCGATATAGATGCCGTAGGTTTCCGGGCTAAACCAGTGGGCAACCAGCGGATACATGGCCGGGTAGAGGAAAATCGCCAGCGTACCGAAGATCACCACCGTCGCTACCGCCACCGTCACCTTGCTGGCTTCGGCTTTAACGACGGGTTCCGTTGCCAGCACCGCCGCGGCCCCACAGATACTGCTCCCGGCACCGATCAGCCAGCTGGTTTGTCTGTCCAGGCCAAAGACTTTCTGCCCGATAAAGCAGGCCAGTAAAAAGGTGCTGGTCAGGGTCAGGACGTCGATGGCGATCCCGCTCACGCCCACATCCGCAATCTGCGAAAAGGTGAGACGGAAGCCGTAAAGAATGATCCCAAGACGCAGCAGATGCTGCTTGGCAAAGATCACGCCGCCGTCGCAGGATTTCCAGATATGCGGGTAAATGGTATTACCCACGACCATGCCCAGCAGAATGGCCAGCGTCAGCGCGCTGAAACCTGCGCCTGCGATGGCCGGGATGCTGCCGCCCCATAGCGCGACGGCGGTTACTGCGGCGCTGAGCGCTAGACCCGGCACGAAGTGCCACACTGTACGATGATGTTGTAAGGTGATTTCTGACATAACCTTCTCCTTTGTCTGGCTAAAGGTTACGGCGCCCTGGCTTAAAAATAAAATTGATTATATACTTATAATCAATCTGTATAAGTGGTAAGCAACCATGCACATTACTCTGCGTCAGCTGGAAGTATTTGCCGAGGTGCTGAAAAGCGGCTCGACGACCCAGGCGTCACAAATGCTGGCGCTCTCGCAGTCTGCGGTCAGCGCGGCGTTGACCGATCTTGAAGGACAGCTGGGCGTTCAGCTTTTTGACAGGGTAGGGAAGCGTCTGGTGGTCAACGAGCACGGTCGTCTTCTTTATCCACGCGCGCTGGCGCTGCTGGAGCAGGCTATCGAAATCGAGCAGCTGTTCCGCGAAGATAACGGTGCGATCCGCGTCTACGCCAGCAGCACCATCGGGAACTACATCCTGCCGGAAGTGATTGCCCGCTACCGCCGGGATTTCCCGACCCTGCCGCTGGAGATGAGCGTGGGGAACAGCCAGGACGTCATCAACGCGGTGATCGACTTCCGCGTGGATATCGGCCTCATCGAAGGACCCTGCCATAACGTCGATATTATTGCCGAGCCCTGGCTGGAAGATGAGCTGGTGGTGTTTGCCTCCCCGGCCTCGTCGTTATTGCAGGGCGAGGTGACGCTGGAGCGCCTGGCGCAGGCGCAGTGGATCCTGCGCGAGCAGGGCTCCGGCACGCGTGAAATTGTCGATTATCTGCTGCTTTCTCATCTGCCGCATTTCCAGTTAGGGATGGAGCTTGGGAACTCTGAGGCCATCAAGCACGCGGTGCGCCACGGGCTCGGCATCAGCTGTCTTTCCCGGCGCGTTATTGCCGAACAGCTGGAGACCGGATCGCTGGTTGAAATCCCCATCCCGCTCCCGAAACTGGTGCGCACGCTGTGGTGCATTCATCATCGTCAGAAACACCTTTCCAGTTCTTTGCAGCGTTTTCTGCGGTATTGCGAGATGTAATCTTCCCCTCACCCCAAAGGGGAGAGGGAAAAATTATGCTTTACTTATAATCCTGGCCGAGTCATGAAGCTCTCTTATAACTGAGTATTTCTGCCGGAAGGAACGCGGATCGTCTGCTACAATCGCGCCTCATTTATTAAATGGACAGCATTTTCATATGGTTTCAGAAATTAAAACCACAGAAGCGCCCACGCTACGTCGTGAACTCAAGGCGCGTCACCTGACGATGATCGCCATTGGCGGCTCCATCGGTACAGGTCTTTTCGTTGCCTCTGGCGCAACGATTTCGGCAGCAGGCCCGGGTGGGGCACTTTTCTCTTATATCCTGATTGGCCTGATGGTGTACTTCCTGATGACCAGTCTTGGCGAACTGGCCGCGTACATGCCGGTATCCGGTTCGTTCTCGACCTACGGTCAAAAATACGTTGAAGAAGGCTTTGGCTTCGCGCTGGGCTGGAACTACTGGTACAACTGGGCGGTCACTATCGCCGTTGACCTCGTTGCCGCACAGCTGGTGATGAACTGGTGGTTCCCGGATACGCCGGGCTGGATCTGGAGCGCCCTGTTCCTGGCCGTTATTTTCCTGCTGAACTACATCTCCGTGCGCGGTTTCGGCGAAGCGGAATACTGGTTCTCTTTGATCAAAGTGGCAACCGTCATCATCTTTATCGTCGTCGGTGTGGCGATGATCGTTGGTATTTTCAAAGGCGCAGAACCTGCGGGCTGGAGTAACTGGACAACAGGCGATGCGCCGTTTGCCGGTGGACTGTCGGCAATGATTGGCGTGGCGATGATTGTCGGCTTCTCCTTCCAGGGGACCGAGCTGATTGGTATCGCTGCCGGTGAGTCAGAGAACCCGGAGAAGAATATTCCGCGCGCGGTTCGTCAGGTCTTCTGGCGTATCCTGCTGTTCTATGTGTTCGCGATCCTGATTATCAGCCTGATCATTCCGTACACCGATCCAAGCCTGCTGCGTAATGACGTTAAAGACATTAGCGTCAGTCCGTTCACGCTGGTCTTCCAGCACGCCGGTCTGCTTTCAGCCGCGGCAGTGATGAACGCCGTTATCCTGACCGCTGTGCTTTCAGCCGGTAACTCCGGGATGTACGCGTCCACCCGTATGCTCTACACGCTGGCATGCGACGGTAAAGCGCCGCGTATTTTCGCGAAGCTGTCCCGTGGCGGCGTACCGCGTAACGCGCTGTACGCCACTACGGTGATCGCCGGTCTGTGCTTCCTGACCTCTATGTTTGGCAACCAGACGGTGTACCTGTGGCTGCTTAACACCTCCGGGATGACGGGCTTTATTGCCTGGCTGGGGATTGCCATTAGCCACTATCGTTTCCGCCGTGGCTACGTCAAACAGGGTTATGACGTTAACCAGCTGCCGTATCGCTCAGGGTTCTTCCCGCTGGGTCCCATTTTCGCCTTCATTCTGTGCCTGATCATTACCCTGGGACAGAACTATGAAGCGTTCCTGGCGGACACCATTGACTGGGGCGCCGTCACGGCGACCTACATTGGTATTCCGCTGTTCCTCGTTATCTGGTTTGGCTACAAGCTGACGAAAGGAACAAAATTCGTTCGCTACAGTGAAATGGAATTCCCGGAACGATTTAAACAATAACCGCACTTCCTCTCTTTTAACCCGCTCATTCGAGCGGGTTTTTTTATTCCCGTATCCTGAAACAAAGATATATTTCTTAACAATTTAATTGATAATAATTATCGTTTGCTTTATTGTTATCACAAATAAGCGTGTCACCGACCCACCGCAGATGTGGGCGGCAGGGAAGACGCTGTGAGCAATGATGATTTGATTTAGTTGTATTTACCTCATGGAGATATGGAATGTTTAGGTTGAATCCCTTCGTCAGGGGAGGACTTTGTGCGTCCGCAATGTCCCTGGCCCTGCCTGTTATCGCAGCGGAATCCGGCGACACAATGGTTGTCACGGCCTCCGCGACCGAGCAAAACCTGAAAGACGCACCGGCAAGCATCAGCGTGATTACCCAGGAAGATTTGCAGCGCAAACCCGTTCAGAACCTGAAAGATGTGTTACGGGAGGTGCCGGGCGTTCAGCTCACGAGCGAAGGGGACAACCGTAAAGGGGTAAGTATCCGTGGACTGGACAGCAGCTACACGCTGATCCTGATCGACGGCAAGCGCGTCAATTCCCGTAACGCGGTGTTCCGCCATAATGATTTCGACCTCAACTGGGTGCCGGTTGACGCCATCGAACGAATCGAAGTGGTGCGCGGACCGATGTCTTCTCTGTACGGTTCCGATGCGCTGGGCGGCGTGGTGAACATTATCACCAAAAAAATCGGCCAGAAATGGACGGGCACCCTGAGCGCCGATTCCACAATTCAGGAACATCGCGACCGTGGCGACACGTATAACGGTCAGTTCTATACCAGCGGTCCGCTGGTGGACGGTCTGCTGGGGCTGAAAGCCTACGGTAGCCTCGCGAAGCGTGAGAAAGACGGTCAGCAGAAGTCCTCTACCACGGCGAGCGGTGAAACGCCGCGCATTGAGGGCTTCACCAGCCGCGATGCGAATGTGGAGTTCGCCTGGACACCGTCTGAAAACCACGACTTTACGGCGGGCTACGGCTTCGACCGTCAGGATCGTGACTCGGATTCCCTCGACAAAAACCGCCTTGAGCGGCAGAACTACTCGCTCAGCCACAACGGCCGCTGGGGCGTCGGCAACAGCGAGCTGAAGGTTTACGGCGAAAAGGTAGATAACAAGAACCCGGGCAACAGCAATCCGATCACCTCCGAGAGCAACGCGGTGGACGGGAAATACGTGCTGCCGCTGGGCGAAATCAACCAGCTGCTGACCTTCGGCGGCGAATGGCGTCACGATAAGCTGAAGGATCCTGTCAACCTGACGGGCGGTTCCAGCAGCAGTACGTCGACAAGCCAGTATGCCCTGTTCCTTGAAGATGAGTGGCGTATCTTTGAACCTCTGGCGCTGACCACCGGCATCCGTATGGATGACCATGATACCTACGGCGACCACTGGAGCCCGCGCGCCTATCTGGTCTACAACGCGACCGATACCGTAACGGTGAAAGGGGGCTGGGCGACCGCGTTTAAAGCGCCGTCACTGCTGCAGCTGAGCCCGGACTGGGTCACCGGCTCGTGCCGCGGTGCCTGTGAGATTGTTGGTAACCCCGACCTGAAACCGGAAACCAGCGAGAGCTTCGAATTCGGTCTCTACTACAGCGGGGAAGAGGGCTGGTTAGAGGGCGTGCAGGCCAGCGTCACCACCTTCCAGAATAACGTCGATGACCGCATCAGCATCAGCCGTACGGCCAATGCGAAACAGGCCCAGGGCTACCCTAACTACGTTGGCCTGAATGCGGACGGTGAACCGATTTTCCGCTACTACAACGTTAACAAGGCGCGCATCCGCGGGGTGGAAACAGAGGTTAAGTTCCCGGTTGCTGAAGACTGGAAGGTGACGCTGAACTACACCTACAACGACGGTCGTGATATCAGCAACGGCGGCAACAAGCCGCTGTCCGATCTGCCGTTCCACACCGCCAACGGGACCGTTGACTGGAAGGCAACGCAGGACTGGTCGTTCTATGTTCAGGGTAACTACACCGGTGAGAAACGCGCGCTGACCAGCAGCGCTCCAACGCCGGGTGGCTATGTCATCTGGAATACCGGCGCCGCGTGGCAGGCGACGAAAAGCGTGAAGCTGCGTGCGGGCGTGCAGAACCTGCTGGACAAAGATCTGAGCCGCGACGATTACAGCTACACGGAAGATGGCCGTCGCTACTTTGTCGGCGTGGATTATAAGTTCTGATGTAGCCTGGATGCCCGGTGGCGCCTCGCTTACCGGGCCTACAAAATCCACGAATGTAGGCCGGGTAAGGCGAGGCCGCCACCCGGCAATCGGCTGCACTTAGCCGAATAAATGCTCCGCATGGAAGCGGAGATGATCCTCAATAAAGGACGCGATAAAATAATAGCTGTGGTCGTATCCCGGCTGGATGCGCAGCGTCAGCGGCCAGTCCTTCTGACGTGCCGCTTCTGCCAGCACCGCAGGCTGCAGCTGTCCGGCGAGGAACTGATCCGCATCGCCCTGATCGATAAGCATCGGAATCGCATTTACTGAGTTACTGGCCAGCATCAGCGCACTGCTATCCCATTCCAGCCATTTCGCTTCATCTTCACCCAGATAGTTCGTGAAGGCTTTCTGCCCCCACGGCACCTGCGTTGGGTTCACAATTGGCGCAAATGCCGACGCGCTGACGTATTTTCCCGGATTTTTCAGCGCCATGATGAGCGCCCCGTGTCCGCCCATGGAGTGGCCGCTGATCGCGCAGCGCTCGCCAACCGCAAACTGCGACTGCACCAGCGCAGGAAGTTCATCGCGAATGTAATCATACATGCGGTAATGGCGCGCCCAGGGCTGCTCGGTCGCATTGACATAAAACCCGGCGCCTTTGCCCAGATCGTATCCCGCATCGTCGGCCACATCATCGCCGCGCGGGCTGGTGTCAGGCATCACCAGCGCAATACCCAGCTCGGCAGCAATACGCTGCGCCCCCGCTTTGGTGGTGAAGTTTTCGTCATTGCAGGTCAAGCCTGAAAGCCAGAACAGAACCGGCGGATTTTCCGTCAGCGGCAGGAAAATGCTGAACGTCATCGCACAGTTCAGGACGGTGGAGTCATGCCGCCAGCGCTGCTGTCGACCTTCAAAACAACGGTGCTCTTCGAGCAGTTCCATGCAGGGCTCCTTAATGAGAATGCGTATTCATAAAAACCATAATACAGCCTTTTCATTGACCTGTGAGCAACTTTCACTTTCGCCTGACGGCCAGATGCTGCATCATAAATTTACTTTTCTTTAACAATTGGAGCGGTCATGGCGCTGCGTATTGCGCTCAGTGGGTTTGTCGTTCTGGTGGTGGCGATGGGGATAGGGCGCTTTGCCTTTACGCCTCAGGTGCCGCTGATGATTGCTGCCGGGCAGCTTACGCTGACCAGCGCGGGTCTGGTCGCGGCGATGAACTATCTGGGCTATCTGGTGGGCGCATGGGATGCCATGCGCGCGCACCGCTTTGTGGAAACGCGCCTCTGGCTTGGCATCACCGGAGCGGTGGCGCTGACGCTGCTCTCCGCGGCGGCGGATAACGCCGTCGTACACGGCCTGCTGCGTTTTGTGATTGGCTGCATGAGCGGCTGGTCGATGGTACTGATTGCCGCCTGGACTAACGAACGGCTTGGGCAGTTGGGTAAACCGGGCCTGAGCGCTGCCGTATTTGCCGGACCGGGGGCGGGCATTGCCCTGAGCGGGCTGCTCGCCGTCTACATCCAGGCGAAATCCCTTTCGGCCGGGGCGGCATGGCAAATCTACGGCGTGCTGGCGCTGGTGCTGATTGCGCTGGTGGCGCGCTACCTGCCGCGATCCGGGCAGCTCCATCGACCGGGCACCGCACCAGAGCCGCTGGTGCTGACGGCGGATTTAAAGCGCCTGGTCTGGAGCTACAGCCTGGCCGGGTTTGGCTATATCCTCCCGGCGACATTCCTGTCGCAAATGGCGGCGGTGCGTTTTCCCGGCAGCCTGTTTGCGCAGTTCGTCTGGCCGATTTTTGGTATCGCCGCCGTGGTGGGGATAGCGCTCAGTATTCTTTTACGCCATACCTCAACGGCTAACCGCAGGCTGGCTATCGTACTGTGGTTACAGGGGGCGGGCGTGCTGGCGGCCTGGCTGCTGCCGGGGATTGGCGGGCTGCTGACGGGCGGGCTGCTGGTGGGCGGCGGCTTTTTGTGTGCCGTGCAGCTCTCTCTTTTATACGGCCGCGAGCTGGCACCAAACCACACGCGCTATATGGCAGGCCTGCTCACCACCGGGTATGCAATTGGTCAGTTGATTGGGCCGGTCACCTCGGCGTTATCAACCTGGCTTACCCACCGGCTGGAGCCGGCGCTGGGGCTGGCGGGCATGGCGCTGTTCGTTGGAGGAGCCCTGGTCTGGAATCGTCACGCTGAAAGGCAACAGCAATTGCAATAATTATCGTCGTGAATACTGGATTATGTGCGTCGCCTCACGCACAATGAGCGCATACTTTTGCCACAACGAGGGCAAAAGACGCCACACCTGCAGGAGAACAAAATGTCATCACTCAGTAAAGAAGCTGCCCTGGTCCACGAAGCCCTGGTTGCGCGCGGTCTTGAAACGCCACTGCGTCCGCCCGTACAGGATTTGGACAATGAAACCCGCAAGCGTCTGATTGCCGGTCATATGACCGAAATCATGGAGCTGCTGAATCTCGATCTGAGTGACGACAGTCTGATGGAGACGCCGCACCGCATCGCGAAAATGTACGTCGACGAAATTTTCTCCGGCCTGGATTACGCCAACTTCCCGAAAATCACCGTCATTGAAAACAAGATGAAAGTGGATGAGATGGTGACGGTGCGCGATATCACGCTGACCAGCACCTGCGAACACCATTTTGTGACCATCGACGGTAAAGCGACCGTGGCGTATATCCCCAAAGATACGGTGATTGGCCTGTCGAAGATCAACCGCATCGTGCAGTTCTTTGCCCAGCGTCCGCAGGTGCAGGAGCGTCTGACGCAGCAGATCCTGACCGCGCTGCAAACGCTGCTGGGCACCAATAACGTGGCCGTCTCTATCGACGCGGTTCACTACTGCGTGAAGGCGCGCGGCGTGCGTGATGCGACCAGTGCAACGACCACCACCTCGCTGGGCGGCCTGTTTAAGTCAAGCCAGAATACCCGCCAGGAGTTCCTGCGCGCCGTACGTCATCACAACTAAGTCTTACAGGGCAGGGACCATGGAGCGAAACGTCACGCTCGATTTTGTTCGCGGCGTCGCCATTCTCGGTATCCTGCTGCTTAATATCGCCGCCTTCGGTTTGCCGAAGGCGGCTTATCTCAATCCTGCGTGGTATGGCGACATCACGCGCAGCGATGCCTGGACGTGGGCGATCCTCGATCTCTTTGCGCAGGTCAAATTCCTCACGCTCTTTGCCCTGCTGTTTGGCGCAGGCCTGCAGCTTCTCCTCAAGCGCGGTACGCGCTGGATCCAGTCGCGCCTGACGCTGCTGGTTCTCCTCGGCTTTATCCACGGCCTGTTCTTCTGGGACGGCGATATTCTTCTCGCGTATGGGTTAGTCGGGCTCATCTGCTGGCGTCTCATTCGCGATGCGCACAGCGTAAAAAGCCTGTTTAACACCGGCGTGATGCTGTATGTGATGGGGCTTGGCGTCCTGCTATTGCTGGGGATGATCTCCGGCGAGGCGACAAACCGTTCATGGATCCCGGATGCCGCTAACCTGCAGTACGAACAGTTCTGGAAGCTGAAAGGTGGTACGGAAGCGATAAGCAACCGTGCGGATATGCTGGGGGACAACCTCCTTGCGCTGGGCGCGCAATACGGCTGGCAGCTGGCGGGCATGATGCTGATGGGCGCGTCATTGATGCGCACCGGCTGGCTGAAAGGAGAATTCAGCCTGCGTCACTATCGTCGTACCGGCGCCGGTCTGGTGCTGCTCGGCGTGCTGATTAACCTCCCGGCGGTGATTGTGCAGTGGCATATTCACTGGGATTACCGCTGGTGCGCGTTTCTGCTCCAGGTGCCGCGTGAACTGAGCGCGCCGTTCCAGACCATCGGCTACGCGGCGCTGATCTATGGCTTCTGGCCAACGCTTTCCCGCCTGTGGATTGTCAGCGCTATCGCCTGCGTGGGCCGAATGGCGTTGAGCAATTATCTCCTGCAAACGCTCATATGCACCACGCTTTTCTATCGCTTTGGCCTGTTTATGAAATTCGACCGCCTTACGCTGCTGGCGTTTGTTATTCCGGTCTGGGTGGTAAACCTGGCGTTTTCTGTTCTCTGGCTACGCTATTTCCGCCAGGGACCGCTGGAGTGGGTGTGGCGTCAGTTAACCGCATATGCTTCAGGGGTATCATTGAAAAACACATCCAGATAACGATCTGGATCACAATCATTAACAAAACGGATGTAAGCGTTTTCATGACTGTGAGCTTCTTCACGTAGTCCCCTTTCTCTCGCTGCCAAAATAGCCACCTTGCTAAACACAGGGGGTGTCTGTGAGTTGCTGCAATCCTTTGAAGGATGGTGAATATGATCACCATTCGTGACGTCGCCCGTCAGGCGGGCGTTTCTGTGGCTACCGTCTCACGCGTGCTCAACAATAGCGCGCTGGTCAGCCCTGAAACCCGAGAAACCGTAATGAAAGCCGTGACCCAGCTCGGGTACCGGCCAAATGCCAATGCCCAGGCGCTTGCGACGCAGGTCAGCGACACCATCGGCGTGGTGGTGATGGATGTCTCGGATGCCTTTTTCGGCGCGCTGGTGAAAGCGGTCGACATGGTGGCACAGCAGCATCAGAAATATGTCCTGATCGGTAATAGCTATCATGAGGCGGAAAAAGAGCGCCATGCCATCGAAGTGCTGATCCGCCAGCGCTGTAACGCCCTGATTGTCCATTCAAAAGCCTTGAGCGATGAAGAGCTAACCGGATTGATGGAGCAGATCCCGGGCATGGTGCTGATCAACCGCATTGTCCCCGGCTATGCCCACCGCTGCGTCGGGCTGGATAACGTCAGCGGCGCCATGATGGCCACGAAAATGCTCATCAACAACGGGCATCAGCGGATCGGTTATCTGGCCTCCAGCCATCAAATTGAAGATGACGAACTGCGGCGCGAGGGGTGGCAAAATGCCCTGAAAGAGCACGGCATTACGCCATCCGAGAGCTGGGTGGGGACCGGCACGCCGGACATGCAGGGCGGTGAGGCGGCAATGGTGGAGCTGCTGGGCCGCAATCTGCAGCTGTCTGCGGTGTTTGCCTATAACGACAGCATGGCGGCTGGCGCCCTGACGGCGCTGAAGGATAACGGCATTGCGGTGCCACAGCATTTATCACTCATTGGTTTTGATGATATCCCGATTGCCCGTTACACCGACCCGCAGCTGACAACGGTGCGCTACCCCATTGCCTCTATGGCGAAACTGGCGACTGAGCTGGCATTACAGGGAGCGGCAGGGCTGCTGGATCCGGGCGCAACGCACTGTTTCATGCCGACTTTAGTACGTCGCCACTCCGTCGCGGCCCGGCAAATTGTGGTTCCGATCACTAACTGATTAGATCAGGTGATGTAACCGTTTTCAATCTGTGAGTAAATTCACAGTATCTTAACAAGGCGCTGACTATGATGTCAGCGTTTTAGGGGCTGAAACGCTATGTAACAGTGATTATTCACTTTCACTATAGCCAATGTGCCGCAAACAACGAATAAAACGCATTTCTGGAGCGTTACCGAACACGGAAGAGAGAAATTTTATAAGTGAACTTCGGCTGTCAGTAACGTTTTATTAACACCTGCCCGCCGATCGTTATTCACAAGAACTACCCTGCATAAAAAAACCGGAGATACCATGAATAAGAAGGTGTTGACCCTGTCTGCTGTAATGGCAAGCATGCTTTTTGGTGCAGCAGCGCACGCTGCGGATACCCGTATTGGTGTGACCATATATAAATACGACGACAACTTCATGTCTGTTGTGCGTAAAGCGATTGAGAAAGATGCGAAAGCAGCGCCAGACGTTCAGCTGCTGATGAACGACTCCCAGAATGACCAGTCCAAACAGAACGACCAGATCGACGTTCTGCTGGCGAAAGGCGTGAAAGCCCTGGCCATCAACCTGGTTGACCCGGCTGCAGCAGGCACGGTCATTGAAAAAGCGCGCGGTCAGAACGTGCCGATCGTCTTCTTCAACAAAGAACCTTCCCGTAAGGCGCTGGATAGCTACGACAAAGCGTATTACGTCGGTACTGACTCCAAAGAGTCAGGTATTATTCAGGGCGATTTGATCGCGAAACACTGGGCGGCGAACCCGAACTGGGACCTGAATAAAGACGGTCAGATTCAGTTCGTGCTCCTGAAAGGCGAGCCAGGCCACCCGGATGCTGAAGCGCGTACTACCTACGTTATCAAAGAGCTGAACGACAAGGGCCTGAAAACCCAGCAGCTGGCGTTAGATACCGCGATGTGGGATACCGCTCAGGCGAAAGATAAGATGGACGCATGGCTGTCCGGCCCTAATGCCAACAAAATCGAAGTCGTTATCGCCAACAACGATGCGATGGCAATGGGTGCGGTAGAAGCGCTGAAAGCACACAACAAATCCTCAATCCCGGTATTCGGCGTGGATGCACTGCCAGAAGCGCTGGCGCTGGTTAAATCCGGTGCGATGGCCGGTACCGTGCTGAACGATGCCAACAACCAGGCGAAAGCCACCTTCGATCTGGCGAAAAACCTCGCCGATGGCAAAGGCGCGGCAGATGGCACCAACTGGAAAATTGACAACAAAATCGTTCGCGTACCTTACGTGGGCGTAGACCAGTCCAACCTGGCTGAGTTTATCGGTAAATAAGTTAGCGGTACTGTCTCCACTGGGCGCAATTCGTTGCGCCCTTTTATAACGCGATATGCGAGGCCAACAAGGTATAATTATGGTCAGCACAACAACTCAGTCATCCGGTGAATACCTGTTGGAAATGAGCGGTATCAACAAGTCATTTCCCGGCGTTAAGGCACTCGATAATGTTAATTTAAAAGTTCGTCCTCACTCTATTCATGCCTTAATGGGGGAGAACGGTGCGGGTAAATCAACATTATTAAAATGTCTTTTTGGGATCTATCAAAAAGATTCTGGCAGCATTCTTTTTCAGGGGAAAGAGATCGATTTCCATTCAGCGAAAGAAGCACTGGAAAACGGTATCTCGATGGTTCACCAGGAATTAAACCTGGTGCTGCAGCGTTCAGTTATGGATAACATGTGGTTGGGACGTTATCCAACCAAAGGTGTCTTTGTCGATCAGGACAAAATGTATCGCGACACCAAAGCGATTTTCGACGAGCTGGATATTGATATCGATCCGCGCGCCCGCGTGGGAACATTATCCGTCTCCCAGATGCAGATGATCGAAATCGCCAAAGCGTTCTCCTATGATGCGAAAATCGTCATCATGGACGAACCGACATCGTCATTAACGGAAAAAGAGGTTAACCACCTTTTTACCATTATTCGTAAGCTAAAAGATCGCGGCTGCGGCATTGTGTACATCTCCCACAAAATGGAAGAGATCTTCCAGCTGTGCGATGAGATCACCATCCTGCGCGACGGTCAGTGGATTGCCACGCAGCCGCTGGAAGGGCTGGACATGGACAAGATCATCGCCATGATGGTCGGCCGTTCCCTGAACCAGCGCTTCCCTGACAAAGAAAACAAGCCGGGTGAAGTGATTCTGGAAGTGCGCAACCTGACCTCGTTACGTCAGCCGTCTATACGCGATGTCTCCTTCGACCTGCATAAAGGTGAAATCCTGGGGATTGCCGGCCTGGTCGGGGCAAAACGTACCGATATCGTGGAAACCCTGTTCGGTATCCGTGAGAAAGCCGAAGGCACTATTACGCTGCACGGTAAGAAAATTAACAACCACAACGCCAACGAAGCTATTAATAATGGTTTCGCGCTGGTGACGGAAGAGCGTCGTTCGACCGGTATTTATGCTTATCTGGATATTAACTTTAACTCGTTAATTTCTAACATTCGCAATTACAAAAACAAAGTCGGGCTGCTGGATAACTCCCGCATGAAAAGCGATACCCAATGGGTGATTGACTCCATGCGCGTGAAAACGCCAGGCCATCGCACCCAAATTGGTTCGCTGTCAGGCGGTAACCAGCAGAAAGTGATTATCGGCCGTTGGTTATTAACCCAGCCAGAAATTCTGATGCTGGATGAACCTACCCGCGGTATTGACGTCGGCGCGAAGTTTGAAATTTATCAGCTGATTGCCGAGCTGGCGAAAAAGAATAAAGGGATCATTATTATTTCTTCCGAAATGCCGGAATTGTTAGGGATCACGGATCGTATTCTGGTTATGAGCAATGGTCTCGTCGCCGGTATTGTTGACACCAAAACGACAACGCAAAACGAAATTTTGCGTCTTGCGTCTTTGCACCTTTAAGATCAGGGGCTCCTCATGAGTGCGTTAAATAAAAAAAGTTTTCTCACTTACCTGAAAGAAGGCGGTATTTACGTTGTTCTTTTAGTCTTGCTGGCAATCATCATTTTCCAGGACCCTACGTTCTTAAGCCTGCTGAACCTGAGTAACATTCTGACCCAGTCCTCCGTGCGTATTATCATTGCGCTGGGCGTGGCGGGCCTGATCGTGACCCAGGGGACGGACCTTTCTGCCGGTCGCCAGGTGGGTCTGGCGGCGGTTATCGCGGCAACTCTGCTGCAGTCGATGGAAAACGCTAACAAGGTCTTCCCGGAAATGGCCACCATGCCGATTTTCGTGGTGATCCTGATTGTCTGCGCCATCGGTGCGGTGATTGGTCTGATCAACGGAATTATCATCGCCTACCTGAACGTGACGCCGTTTATCACCACCCTGGGTACGATGATCATCGTTTACGGTATCAACTCCCTGTACTACGACTTCGTCGGCGCTTCGCCAATCTCAGGCTTTGACAGCGGCTTCTCGACCTTTACGCAAGGGTTTATTGCGCTTGGCAGCTTCCGCCTGTCGTACATCACCTTCTATGCGCTGATTGCGGTGGCCTTCGTCTGGATCCTGTGGAACAAAACGCGCTTCGGCAAAAACATCTTCGCCATCGGCGGTAACCCGGAAGCGGCGAAAGTCTCCGGCGTTAACGTAGCTCTGAACCTGCTCATCATCTATGCCCTTTCCGGCGTGTTCTACGCCTTCGGTGGGATGCTGGAAGCGGGCCGTATCGGCTCTGCAACCAACAACCTCGGCTTCATGTATGAGCTGGATGCGATCGCAGCCTGCGTGGTGGGCGGCGTCTCCTTCAGCGGCGGTGTGGGTACGGTACTGGGCGTGGTGACCGGTGTGATCATTTTCACCGTCATCAACTACGGGTTGACCTATATCGGCGTGAACCCGTACTGGCAGTACATCATCAAGGGCGCCATCATTATCTTCGCGGTTGCGCTGGATTCACTGAAGTACGCCCGTAAGAAGTAATCGTCTCTCTCCATATCCGGCCCGCTCACCGAGCGGGCTTTTTTTATGCTCTATGCCAGATGGGACTCCTCTCTGGTCACAATGCGCTCAAACCAGTCGAGTTCAGAGAGCTTGCAGGCGACCCACTGTTCGGAAAAGGCATCGCCCAGGCTGTCGGTGAGATACTGACAGCGGGCAAAGGCCTCAATCGCCTCCTGCTGGAACAGCGGCAGTTCCGGTTGGTCGTGCTGCGGTTCAGGGAGATCCCCCTCGTCGATATGTTCCAGCCCGTACAGCATGCCGGTCAGGATAGTGGCCGCCACCAGATACGGATTCGCATCGGCCCCGGCCAGCCGGTACTCGATACGACGGTTACTCTCATCCGAGCAGGGAATACGCAGGGCGGCGGAGCGGGTGTTATAGCCCCAGGAGTTAAAGACGGGTTCCGTCAGGCTTTTACGCAGGCGACGAAACGCGTTGACGCCTGGCGCAAGAATGGCGACGGAGGCGGGCATCAGCGCCAGCTGGCCCGCGACGCACAAACGTATCATGCTGTTAAGCGCGTTCACCGGGGAAGCAAAGACGTTTTCGCCGTGACGATTGTTCAGGCTGAAATGGAAGTGCAAACCGCTGCCGGCCAGCTGGCTGAAAGGCTTAGCCATAAAGTTGGCCTGCAGACCGTGCTTTTCAGCAACGTAACGGGTCAGGCGACGAAGCGCCAGCACGTTATCGCAGACCTCAACGACGCGATGGCTGTGCTTCAGGTTTAATTCGTACTGTCCGGACTCGGCTTCCGCCACGACCCCTGACAGCGGGATGCGCTGCAGGTGGGCCAGCTGTTCCAGCTCGTCAAACAGCGCCGCATGCGCCGACGAGGTATCCATGTGAAAACAGCCCTGATTTTGCGGATCGCGTTCGCTCTGTCCCGTCAGATAGAACTCGATTTCCGGGGCAATGACCGGGAAAAGGCCGTGCTGGTGGAAGCGGGCCACGACGTTCTGCAGTATCGCGCGCGGCTCAAGCGGGCAGGGGTTATCGTCGCTGTCCTTCATCGTCAGCATGATCTGCGCGGTGTGCTCCGGATCCTGCGGACAGGGGCGCAGGGAGCCGGCGACCGGGACGCACAGCCGGTCGGGTTCATCATGAAGCGGCGCGGCAATTTTTCCTTTCTGATCCATCGAGTAAACGGAAAGGGGAAAATAACAGCCTTTTTCCAGATTCAGCATGCTCTCTACCGAGAGGCGCTTGCCGCGCATCGTGCCGTTGATATCGTTCAGATAAACGTCAACATGTTTCGTTTGCGGGTAACGTTCCAGATAATCGGCCACTTCCACGGCAACGTTGTGCTGCAGGGCGTCTATTTTTTCATCCAGCCAGAGACCAGAAGTAAGTGCGCCAGGGAGTGATAAACCGGGAAAGTTAAAGTAGGGGCGGAGACTTTTGAGGAAAAACGCATTCATTATCGAGTTCATAGTCATTCTTCAATGAAGCCGTAGCGGCAATGAACTCAGCTTAAAAGAGCAGACGTAAAGGGGAGATAAAAAGCGTCAGGCCGGCCGTAAAGAAAGTATAAAGGCGGCCCTGCTATTTCTCTTTTTTCTGCATATCCAGCAGCTGCTCAGGCGTGACGGCCGGGTAACCCTGCGCGTCTTCCGGCACTTCGTGCATCGCCGGAATCGGCACCAGAGGGCCTAAAAAGCGCGGTTCGCGTTTGAAGATATACAGATCGGCCAGGGCACCAAAGCGGGCGCCGAACTCGCGCACGCGCACGCTCAGCATATCTTTTGGCGAAGGCACCGCGTAGCACTGCGCCTGAATGCCCATATGCAGGGCGATAAACAGCGCGCGCTCGCAGTGGAAGCGCTGGGTGATGATGATGAAGTCGTTGGTGTCGAAGACTTTGCGCGTGCGCACGATGGAGTCCAGGGTGCGGAACCCGGCGTAGTCGAGCACGATATCGGCAGGGTCCACGCCCGCCGCAATCAGGTCCTTACGCATCGTCACCGGTTCATTGTAGCTTTGCAGGGCGTTATCGCCGCTCAGCAGCAGGTAGTTCACCTTGCCGCTGTTGTAGGCGTTCAGCGCGCCCTGAATGCGGTAACGGTAATACTGATTGATTACGCCGGTGCGGTAATACTTGGCGGTGCCAAGCACCACGCCAACCTGACGATACGGCAGGTCCTGCAGGTCATCAAAGATGTAAGGGGCGGTTTTCCAGCTCATCCAGCGGTCAAGACCCAGCACGATCAACAGCAGTATGCCGACCAGGACAGACAGGCTGTAAAAAACGCGCTTTAACATGCAGATGGCTCGTTCGTGGAAGAAATTTAACTCAGGCTACTTTACCCGCCTGGTTAGCGCAAGAAACAGCGACTCAACTGAGGGGTTTTTCAGCAAACGGGCGGGCATTTTTGCCCGCCGGAAGGATTACGCCAGCAGTACGCGGTCAATCGTCGTACAGCCCAGCGCTTTTAGCGTTGCGGCGGTGGCATCCCACTGGATCAGCGGTGCATCGGCAATTTCAGCCAGAATGGCGCGCTGAATGTCAGGATAATCATAGCCGTTCAGGCTCAGCAGGTTAAGCGCGCCCTGAAGCGGCGGCAGCGTTGGGTTAAACGCGGCGTTTTCCGCATAGCTGCCGGTGAAGATTCGGCCATCACGGCACTGCAACGCTACGCCGCTCGGGGACTTGCTGTATGGCGTGTGACTTTTATTCGCCGCGCGAATCGCTGCCTGACTCAGGTCATCGCCGGACAGGGCGTAACCGTGGTCCTGATCGTCCATCAGCAGCGTTTTGATCTCCAGATCTTTCGGACCAAATGCGTCAGGCAGATAATCGCCCAGCGTGTGCGGCGCGCGGCCCGGCAGATTGATGCGCAGCTGCAGCCCGCTGTTCAGCTCGTTCATAAACTGACGGCAGTGGCCGCACGGAGTGTAGTTAACGGTAATGGCGCTCAGCGCTTTTTCACCGCGCAGCCAGGCGTGGCTGATGGCGCTCTGCTCGGCGTGAACCGTTTGCTGCATGGTCGCGCCCAGGAACTCCATGTTGCCGCCGAAGTACCAGGTACCGCTGACGCCGCGCGCAATGGCCCCGACGTTGAAGTGGGAGAGATCGGCCCGCGCGCAGGCGGCAGCCAGGGGTAGCAGTGCGAAAGCCAGCGCGTCTTCGTCCAGTCCCGTTGCCTGTTTCAGCATCGTGACCTGCTCCGCGGTCAGCAGGGCGGGGAAGTGTGCATCTGCCAGAACGGGAGCCAGGGCTGACTGCAAATTCTCTGCAAGCTGGGCGAAAGCAGCTTGAAAACGTGGGTGCATGGCGTTTGCCTCATAAAGGTTAATGGATCGGTAGTTTACGGAGCCGCCAGGGCTTTATATGTGATCCACTTCTCATTATGTATGCAACTTATGAAAGCAAAATGAAATTTGCGCGACGCATCGCAAATTTTAGCCCATCACCGCCAGAATCAGCGGGAAAATGAACGGGGCCAGCAGGGAGGTGATAATTCCGCAGATCACCAGCGCCAGCGAGCTAAACGCCCCTTCCTGATAATCCAGCTCCGCGCAGCGGGCAGTGCCCAGGGCGTGGGAAGCTGTCCCCATCGACAGACCTCGTGCCGCTTTAGTATGAATGCGCATACCGTTCAGCAGGCTGTGGCCAAACACCGCGCCGAGAATACCGACGAAAATAACGCACATTGCGCTAATTGCCGGAATACCGCCGAGGCTACCGCCAACCGCCATCGCGATAGGCGTGGTCACAGATTTAGGCAGAATAGAGGCGGCAATCTGCGGGGAGGCCCCCATCAACAGCGCCACCGACGTACCGGTGATCATCGCCACCAGGCTGCCGACAAAGCAGATGGTAATGATGGATTTCCAGCGGGCGCGGATCTGGTGCAGCTGCTCGTATAAAGGAAAGGCCAGCGCCACAACGGCGGGCTGCAGCAGGTCGTTTAAAATTTTGCTGCCGGCAAAGTAGCGTTCGTAAGGGATGCCGGTGAGCAGCAGGAACGGAATAATCACCACCATTGCCACCAGCAGCGGGTTCAGCAACGGCATTTTGAAACGCGCGGCAAGCTTACGTGCGGCGAAGAATACTGCGAGGGTGAGCGGCAGCGACCACCAGATATTGGCCATCATTTTTTTGTTTTCTCCCCAATCACGTTACGTTCGCCATGCACCAGATGCGAACTCCAGCTCACGACCAGGAAAACCACCAGCGTACTCACCGCGCAGGAGACAACAATCGGGCCGAACTGGGCCTTGAGCAAATCAAAATACTGCATGACCCCGACGCCGATAGGCACGAAAAGCAGCGCCATATAGCGAATGAGGACGAAGCAGCCGGGATTGACCCACTTTGCAGGCAGGATTTGCAGCGCCAGCAACACGAAGAGGATCAGCATGCCGATAATGCTGCCGGGAATGGTGATGGGCAGCAGTGACGCGATGAAAATCCCGGCATACAGGCAGGCGTAAATCAGGACGAATGCGCGCAGATATTGCCAGATAATGTTCAATGTTTTGCTCATGGTTATAGTCCTTGCTGAAACGCATTCATCATACAATTAAACCTAAAAATGTGCCACGGATCACATCATGAATTTTGAGCATACCAGACATTCCGGAATGGAACGTCCGGTATCATCTTACTGGTGCAGGCAATAGTTTAGAGGAAAGGAATTGCACTGGCGAAGTAACGCGCCAGAGAAGGCATCAGCGTCAGGCGGTCAGTTTATCGAGAAAAGAAAACAGCACCTGGTTCATTTCGCGATAATCATGCGAGCGGAGTTTTTCCGCCGTTTCGACAAAACGGAATTCACCCGCGCGGCGGAGGTCATTCTGCGAATGCTCAATCAGCAACTCTACAACCTCCGGCGTCAGCTCCATATGGCACTGAAAACCGTAAACCCGTTCGCCATATTCCACGATCTGACGGGGGCAGCCCTCGCTGTAAGCCAGCACTTTAGCCTGCGGCGTCAACCCTGGCATGTCGTTATGCCAGTGACCGACGTTCAATTCGTGGCCAAAATCCGCAAACAGCGGGTTCGCCTTGCCTGCATCGGTGAGCCTGACGGGAAATTTGCCGATCTCTTTTTCCGGGCTATGGCAAAACGCTGCCCCCAGCGCTTCGCCGATAAGCTGCGAGCCAAGACAAACGCCTATCACCGTTTTACCTGCCTCTATCGCGCGGCTGATGAGTGTCTTTTCCGCCTGTGCATCGAACCAGGGACATTCCTCAGGCGTGGTAGCGGGGGACTGCGGGCCTCCCATGATGATAAGCAGGTCCGTGGTCCCCAGCTCCTCGGGTAAAGGATCGCCCTGATAAACTCTGGTGTAGCTCAGAGTATGGCCGCGGCTTTTCCCCCAGATTTCATAGGCGCCCGGCGCTTCGAAATGTTCATGAATGATAAATTGAATGTGCATTGCGTCTCTCTTCGGTTACATGTACAAGCAGCATCATAAGTGGAAGGGAGGAATGTGAAATGCCAACCGTTATCGATAAAACGCCAATTCATGACGATGACATCGGATGGTCCAGAGGGGCTATTAGCTATACGCGCGGCGAAGTGGATCCGCCTCACCAGCATTCACAGGGACAGCTTTTGTTTGCCATCAAAGGGGTGATGCTGGTCGAAACCGGCAATAAGCGTTGGGTCATACCGCCGCAGCGCGCGCTGTGGATCCCTCCCTTTCAGGAGCATACCTACAGCGTGTTATCCGCAACGGAGCTCCGGGCGGTCTGGTTTAGCCCTGCTCTGATATCGCAATGCGGATCTTTTAAACGGAAAGAAGAGGTTTACGTCATTATGGCGACAGCGTTGTTCAAAGAGCTGATTGCCGGGCTGTTCAGTGCGGAATACCGGCCAGCCACTCAGCGCAGCATGGCCGTTTTGCTGCTCGATATTCTCAGTGAAGCTCAGCAAATCTCGGCCGAATTACCGATGCCCGTGGATGAGCGCTTACATCGCGTTGCCTGTGACATCATTGCCAACAATCTCTGGGATCTTTCTCTGGAAAGGCTGGCGGAACGGGCCGCGATGTCTGAGCGCACATTTTCACGCGCGTTTATCAAAGATACTGGCTTTAGCTTCCGGGCCTGGCGACAGCGCGCAAGGATTTGTGCCTCGCTGGACCTGCTCGCCAACGGATACCCGGTTAAGCAGGTGGCCTGGATGCTGGGGTTTTCAGGGCAGGCGGCATTTGCGGCGGCGTTTCGCGCCGTTGTCGGGGCAACGCCGGCTGACTTTCTCCCTGAACAGAAGCGCTTCCCAGCGATATAGAGAGCGGCTACTATAGCGCGTCTTTTTTCACAGGTACTGCTATGCGTGTTTTACTGGCCCCAATGGAAGGCGTGCTCGACTCCCTCGTGCGCGAGCTTCTGACCGAGGTGAACGACTACGATCTCTGCGTGACGGAATTTCTGCGCGTGGTCGATATGCTGTTGCCGGTAAAATCCTTCTACCGTCTGTGCCCCGAGCTGCACAACCAGAGCCGGACCTCTTCCGGCACGCTGGTGCGTATTCAGCTGCTCGGCCAGTATCCTGAATGGCTGGCGGAAAACGCCGCCCGCGCGGTTGAGCTGGGCTCTTACGGGGTGGATCTCAACTGCGGCTGTCCGTCGAAGCTGGTGAACGGCAGCGGCGGCGGGGCGACCTTGCTGAAAGATCCTGAGCTGATTTATCGCGGCGCGAAAGCCATGCGCGAGGCCGTGCCCGCGCATTTGCCGGTGACGGTTAAGGTGCGCCTGGGATGGGACAGCGACGCGCGGCAGTTTGAAATCGCCGATGCGGTGCAGCAGGCCGGAGCCACCGAGCTGGTGGTGCATGGCCGCACCAAAGAAGACGGCTACAAAGCCGAGCGCATAAACTGGCATGCGATCGGCGAGATCCGCAAACGCCTCTCTATTCCGGTGATCGCTAACGGCGAAATCTGGGACTACGAGAGCGCGCAGGCCTGTCTGCAAGCCACCGGCTGCGATGCGGTAATGATCGGTCGCGGCGCCCTGAATGTGCCCAACCTCAGCCGGGTGGTGAAATATAACGAGCCGCGAATGCCGTGGTCAGACGTCGTCACGCTGCTGCAAAAATACAGCCGTCTGGAAAAGCAGGGCGATACCGGTTTGTATCACGTCGCGCGTGTTAAACAGTGGCTGAGTTATTTACGCAAAGAGTACGATGAAGCGCTGGGGTTATTTCAGGAGATTCGTACTTTACAGACGTCGGCTGATATTGCCCGGGTAATTCAGTCGAAATAATAAGCGTTAAATTGCTCACACTTTTTTAAAACAGAAAACAGTTCAGGTTTTCAACGTGGCGCGACGGTGTTAAGGTGCCACTGTTTTCAACGCAGGATTGTTACTGGTTAACAGGCAAAACCTAAGCGTTTCACAGCATTTTCGCTGTGGAGCGCTTAGGTTTTTTTTTGCCTGTCGTTTACGCAGGAGAGACATTTGGCTTAGCGCTTTTTAATGATTTTAAAAAATGAATTATCGACAGGAAATAGAAAAATTTCCTGGGGCCGGTTACGCACTCAATACTCAATCACAGGTTGTTATCATGGCATATAAAAATAAACTCTATGCGTTCGCCTTATTGGCGATATCCCCGCTGTCGATGGCGCAAGACTGGAACGGTACGGTACTAGGTTTTGAGGCTCCACCGGCGCCGCTTCTCGGCAATATGCTCGGTGTGCGTAAAATTCTCAACGATAACGGCTTTACGTACAATCTCGGCTATTTGAATGAGATCGGCTGGAACGGCGGCGGTGGCTATAACCACGACTCCCACGTGGCCTATATTGACCAGTTCGCGCTGACCTTCAACCAGGACCTGGAGCGCTGGACCGGTATCCCGGACGCGCGTATCGAGGGAAACATCGTTAACCGCAACCACAATGACGATCTCACCACCAAACGCGTGCAGGATCCGCGCGTCAACTTCAACGATCTGACCCAGGAGAGCTGGGGCGGGCAGTCGATTACCCGTCTGGGCTGGCTGACCTTTGCCCGCAGCTTTGACAACCGGCGTCTGACCTGGCGCATAGGGATGATGAACAAGGTGCAAACCTTCGATCAAATTATCCCCTGTGATTTCCAGCTGCTGTCCCAGTGCGGCGGAAAGTCCGCCAACTCGCTGACCTGGAACAACTGGAACGTGCACACCTGGGGCACCACGCTTGCCTATAAACTCACGCCGACGCTGACCTTAAAAGGCGGCGTGATGGAGCAGAATCCGCAGGCCGCCAGCCGCAGCCATGCGTGGAGCTGGTCGACGAAGGGCAGCAAAGGGATCTTACTGCCGGTTGAAATCGAAGCGCGTCCGCTGATTAACGGCCTGCCGGGCGCGTACAACCTGGGCGTGGTGTTTACCAACGCGCCGCAAACCGATCTCTATCGCGGCAAATCGGGTGGGGCGGGGGCGACGGACCCGGACGGATTCGATACGCACAGCCGGACCTGGTTTATGTACGCCGGACTGAACCAGCAGCTAACGCAGCATCAGGACGATCCGAATCGTGGGTTGAGTACCTCGTTCAGCATGAGCCTTGCGGATCAGAGCAGTAACTACATGCACCAGGTTTACGCCGCCTCGCTGCGCTACCGCGGGCTGTTTGATGCGCGACCGGAAGACTGGATTGGCTTTGGCTTAACCTGGATTGATATGAGCAGCCAGTACGCCCGCAACCAGCGTTACCTGAACAGCCTGAGCGGCGTAAGCGATTATGACAATCCGGCGTATCACCCGGTGCCGGGCCATTCCCTGAACGGTGAGTTTTACTACCGTTTTCGTCCGGCGTCATGGCTCGAGCTGCAGCCGGGCATTCAGTACTGGCATCATCCCGGCGGGGTCAGCCGCACCCAGGATGCCTGGGTCACCGAGCTGAAAACGGTGGTGACCTTCTGATATCACCGTAGCAAGTTCGATCCGCGTCACGTTTCTGACGCGTGACGCATTGAGGCTACGAATGAAACTGATAGAGTGCCAGAACTGGATTGTTACTGCTTAGGCAGGCAAAACCTGATTTTCTGGCATCTGCCGGAGGTCAGGTTTTTTTGTTTCTGGGGTTCCGATGAAAATCGCCAAGATACTCAATAATAACGTGGTGGTTGTTCAGGATGAGCGCGGGCGTGAACAGGTGGTGATGGGCCGTGGGCTGGCCTTTCAGAAGCGCGTCGGTGAAGCGCTGGATACCGCGTTGGTTGAAAAGGTGTTTGCATTACAAAGCGATGAACTGGTGCGTCGGCTCGGAGAGCTGCTGAGTCAAATTCCGCTGGAGGTGATGACCACCTGCGATCGCATCATCGGGCTGGCGACGCAGCGGCTGGGCAAGCTGCAGGAGAGCTTGTATATCACCCTCACCGATCACTGCTACTTTGCGATTGAGCGGCAGAAGAACGGGCTGGCCATCAAAAACGTGCTGCTGTGGGATATTAAACGGCTGTATCCGAAGGAGTTCGAGTTAGGGCAGGAGGCGCGGGCCGTTATCGCCACACGCCTGAACGTCGAACTGGAGGAGGATGAGGCCGGTTTTATCGCCCTGCATCTGGTCACCGCGCAGCTGAACAGCGAAATGCCGGAGGTGATGCACGTGACGCGGGTGATGCAGGAGATCCTCCAGCTGGTGAAGTATCAGCTGCAGCTTGAGTATGACGAAGAGTCGCTCAGCTATCAGCGTTTTGTCACCCACTTGAAGTTTTTTGCCCAGCGGATGCTCACCCGCACCGTGGTAGAAGATGACGATGTCTCGCTGCATACGGCAGTAAAAGACAACTACGCGAAAGCGTGGAAATGCGCCGAGAAAATCGCCCAGCACCTGAACAAAAGCTATCAGCGTGAGCTGACAACCGAAGAAATTATGTTCCTCGCCATTCATATCGAGCGGGTGAGAAAAGAGGGGCGTTAAGCCTCAAACAGGATTGTTACTGCACTTCGCAGGCAAAACCTGAGCGCGGCCTTCGTCAGAAGGCCGTTCTCGGGTTTTTTTATTTTTTGTACTCAGTCAACAGGTGCCTGCGGGCATCGGATGTAAGGAAATCGAGATGGAATACCAGGCTTTAGCGAAGGATATTCTCGGCCACGTTGGCGGAAAAGAGAACATCGTCAGTCTTGTGCACTGTGCAACCCGGCTTCGCTTCAAACTGAAAGACAATCAACGGGCGGATGCGGAAGGGCTCAAGAAAAATCCGGGCGTGATCATGGTGGTCGAAAGCGGCGGCCAGTTTCAGGTGGTGATTGGCAACCACGTTCACGACGTCTGGCAGGCGGTGCGCAATGAAGCAGGTCTTACCGATGACGCCCCTGTCGTGGAAGAGAAGGGTGAAAAGGGTAACCTGCTGGGCCGTCTGATTGACATAGTCTCCGGCATCTTTACCCCGTTTATCGGCATTCTGGCCGCGTCCGGTATTCTGAAAGGGCTGCTGGCGCTGGCCGTGGTATGCGGCTGGCTCACGACCGGGAGCGGCACGTATAAAATCTGGTTTGCCGCCAGCGACGCGCTGTTCTTCTTCTTCCCGATGGTGCTGGGCTATACCGCCGGGAAAAAATTCGGCGGCAACCCGTTTATTACCATGGTGATCGGTGGGGCGCTCACCCATCCGGTAATGATTGCGGCGTTTAACGCCAGCCAGCAGCCGGGCGCGGTGTCGGACGCCTTTTTGGGCATCCCTGTCACCTGGTTCAACTATAGCTCGTCGGTGATCCCGATTATTCTCGCCGCTTGGGTGAGCTGCTGGCTTGAAAAACAGAGCACCAGGCTGCTGCCTTCTTCGATGAAAAACTTCTTCGCGCCGCTGATCTGTCTGGGCGTAACCGTGCCGCTGACTTTCCTCGTTATCGGGCCGCTGGCGACCTGGCTGAGCCAGCTGCTGGCGAACGGCTATCAGAGTATTTACGTTCTGGCGCCGTGGCTGGCGGGTGCGGCGATGGGCGCGCTATGGCAGGTCTGCGTTATTTTTGGCCTGCACTGGGGGCTGGTGCCGCTGATGATTAACAACCTGGCGGTGCTGGGGCATGACTCCATGCTGCCCATGCTCTTGCCCGCGGTGTTTGGTCAGGTGGGGGCGGCGCTGGGCATTTTCCTGCGCACCCGCGATGCGCGTCAGAAAATGCTGGCCGGTTCATCCGTGACGGCAGGTATTTTCGGTATCACCGAACCCGCAGTGTATGGCGTAAACCTGCCGATGCGCCGTCCGTTTATTTTTGGCTGCGTGGCGGGGGCTATCGGCGGGGCGATTGTCGGCTTCAGCGACACCCACGTTTACTCTTTCGGCTTCGCCAATATCTTTACTGTCGCCCAGATGATCCCGCCTGGCGGCGTGGACGCCACGCTGTGGGGCGGCATTATCGGCACCGCGGTGGCGCTGGTGCTGAGCTGCGGCCTGACGCTGGCGGCGGGTATGCCAGCACGCTCAGCGCCCGAGGCGGTTGCGCCAGCGGGCGAAAACGATGTGCTGGCACCGATGACCGGCACCGTTCTGGCGCTCGACCAGGTGCCGGATACCACCTTTGCCAGCGGCCTGCTGGGCAGCGGTGCCGCGATTATTCCCTCCGATAACAAAGTGGTTGCCCCGTTTGCCGGCGTGGTGGCCTCTCTTTTCCAGACCAAACACGCCATTGGCCTGCTTAGCAACAGCGGGATTGAAGTGTTAATCCACGTGGGTATCGACACCGTGAAGCTCGACGGCAGGCCGTTTACCGCCCACGTGAAGGTGGGTGACAAAGTGCAGCCCGGCGATCTGCTGCTGGAGTTTGACCGACAGGCGATCATCGATGCCGGATACGACCTGGCGACCCCGATTATTATCAGTAACAGCGATGAGTATCGCGACGTGGTGACCGTGGCGGCAACGTCCGTCAGTGCCGGTGCGCCGTTACTCAGCGTAAGCCATCAATAACAGGAGAACGTGATGAAAACTTTCCCGGACGATTTTTTATGGGGCGGCGCGGTTGCCGCGAATCAGGTAGAGGGCGCGTATCTGGAAGGGGGAAAAGGGCTGTCCACCTCAGACGTTCAGCCGCGCGGTGTCTTTGGCCCGGTGGTTGAGCGCGTGGCGGGTGACAGCGGCATCAAGGATGTTGCCATCGACTTCTATCATCGCTATCCGGAAGACATCAAACTGTTCGCTGAGATGGGCTTTAGCTGCCTGCGCGTCTCCATTGCCTGGACCCGCATTTTTCCGAACGGCGATGAGCAGCAGCCTAACGAGGCGGGGCTGGCGTTTTACGACCGGCTGTTTGACGAGCTTGCTGCGCACAACATTACCCCGCTGGTGACGCTGTCGCATTACGAAATGCCGTGGGGGCTGGTGAAGCAGTACGGCGGGTGGGGCAGCCGCCAGACTATCGGCTTCTTTGAACGCTATGCCCGTACCGTGTTCGCGCGCTACAAAGTGAAGGTGAAGCTCTGGCTTACCTTTAACGAGATCAATATGTCTCTGCACGCGCCGATGACCGGCGTGGGCCTCCCGGAAACCAGCAGCAAAGGTGAAGTGTATCAGGCAATCCACCACCAGCTGGTTGCCAGCGCGCTGGCGGTGAAAGCCTGCCACGAGATCGTTCCTGATGCCAGAATCGGCAACATGCTGCTGGGCGGCCTGATGTATCCGCTGACCTGCAAGCCGGAAGATGTTCTGAAGACGCTGCAGGAAAACCGCACCTGGCAGTTCTTTGGCGACGTGCAGTGCCGCGGCGCCTACCCGGGGTATATGCAGCGCTTCTTCCGCGACAGCGGTATTCAGCTTGAGGTCACGGACCCCGACCGCGAGGCGCTGAAATCGACCGTCGATTTTATCTCCTTCAGCTACTACATGACGGGCTGCGTTACCGCGGATGAAGCTCTCAACCAGCAGGCGCGCGGCAACATCCTGAGCATGGTGCCAAACCCGCATCTGGCAAGTTCCGAATGGGGCTGGCAGATTGACCCCATCGGCCTGCGTACCCTGTTAAACGTGCTCTGGGATCGCTATCAGAAGCCGTTGTTTATCGTGGAAAATGGCCTCGGGGCGAAGGATAAACCGGATGCGGACGGTGTGGTGCAGGATGACTATCGCATCAGCTACCTTAACGACCATCTGGTACAGGTGCGTGAGGCAATTGATGACGGCGTTGAGGTGATGGGATATACCAGCTGGGGGCCAATCGATCTGGTGAGCGCGTCTAAAGCTGAACTCTCTAAGCGCTACGGCTTTATTTACGTCGATCGCGATGACAGTGGAAAAGGCACGCTGGCGCGCAGCCGCAAAAAGAGCTTCTACTGGTATAAAGAGGTTATTGCTACGAAAGGTGCTTCGCTGAAAGCCTGATATCGAGGACGTTGCCCGGCGATGCGCCGGGCAAAGGAATCAGAAAATCATCTTGAATACACCGGTAACCACTAAGAGACCTATCAGAAATATAATCAAAATAACCCACAGTAATATTTTCATTCCCTTCTCCCGCTCATGTATGTCCTGAATAAGTGTAGCAGCGTATTTATGGTTGGCATGAATGTATTAAATTTAATCATTATTTTTAGGAATAAATTTCCGTGTATTAAGATGTATGACAATTTGCGGATTGCCACGCGTTACTAAAAAAATGAACGACACTGAGCGTAACGTGCGCCTTTATTTTTTGAGTTTATGGCGTCATGAAACGTTCTCTTATTTTTTCTCTGAGTGCTCCCTTCGTTTTTATTCTGGCAGCCTGTGCGCCTGAACATGCCACGGTATCTCCCATTAAAACGCAAACCGCTGCGGCGTCGGTGAATGCGCAGCTTCGTCATACCGACTGGCCGAAAAATGAGTGGTGGAAAGAGTATAACAATCCCGAACTTAACGGCCTTATTGCGAAAGCATTAAGCGATGCGCCGGATATGCAGATTGCCCGTCAGCGCATTACGCTTGCCGAAGCCCAGGCCAAAGCCGTAATGGCAGCCGACGGTCCGCAGATTAATTTTTCCGCCGATGCGGAACGTCAGAAAATGTCCTCCGAAGGGCTGATGGGACCGTTTGCCTTTACCGACCCGGCTGCAGGCACCACCGGGCCGTGGTATACCAACGGCACCTTTGGCCTGACCGCAGGCTGGGATCTCGATCTTTGGGGAAAAAATCGCGCCCGGGTCGAGGCCCGGATTGGCAAAGTGAATGCGCAAAAAGCGGAGCTGGAGCAGACGCGTCAGCTGCTGGCCAGCAGCGTGGCGCGGCTCTACTGGGAGTGGCAAACGCAGGCCGCCGTGGGGGAGGTTCTCGCCCAGATCAAACATGAGCAGGACAATATTATCGGGGCCGATCGCGAGCTGTATCAACACGGCATCACCTCCTCCGTGGAGGGCGTTGAAACGGATATCAACGCCAACAAAACCGAAGCGCAGCTGGCAGAAGTCAACGGGAAGATGAAAGCCGTTGAGGCGCGCCTGGTCGCGCTGACGAACGCCTCTTCCGTGACGCTGACGCGGCACGCCTTGCCGACGGTGGAAGCCTCGTTACCGTCGACGCTCGGTTATGAACTGCTGGCACGTCGTCCGGATCTTCAGGAGGCGCACTGGTATATCGAAGCCTCTATGAGCGAAGTGGAGGCTGCCCGAGCGGCTTTCTACCCTGACGTGAACCTGATGGCATTCTTGCAGCAGGATGCCCTGCACCTGAGCGATCTGTTCCGCTCTTCCGCGCAGCAGATGGGCATGACCGCCGGGCTGACGCTGCCGATTTTCGACAGCGGCAGGCTGAACGCCAGCCTGGATATCGCACAGGCGCAGAATAATCTCTCGGTGGCGAACTACAACAAAGCGGTGGTCGAAGCCGTCAATCAGGTGGCACGTACGGCCAGTGAAGTCGAAACGCTGACGGCGAAGAACAGCCACCAGCAGCAGGTTGAAAAAGATGCGGCACGTGTTGTGGCGCTTGCCCAGGCGCGTTTCAGCGCGGGGATCGTTGCGGGCTCTCGGGTCAGTGAAGCCAGAATACCGGCCCTCAAAGAACACCTCGAAGGATTACTGTTAAAGGGGCAGTATGTCGACGCCACGCTGCAGCTGACCTCGGCGCTGGGCGGTGGCTATCATCATGGCTAAAAAAGGTCATTATCTATACTTACCTCTTTGCAGTTTTTCAGGAGGTGAGTATGACCAGAGTAGCGATTGTGACCGCATCGGATTCCGGGATCGGTAAAACCACGGCGCTGATGCTTGCAGAGCGCGGGTTTGATATTGGCGTCACCTGGCATTCGGATGAAAAAGGGGCGCTGGAAACCTGCCGCGAAGTTGAAGCGCAGGGGCAGCGCGCAGAGGCTATCCATCTTAACTTAAGCACACTGCCGGAAGGCGCAGAGGCTATTGAAACGCTGATTGCGCGTTTTGGCCGGCTGGACGTGCTGGTCAATAATGCGGGTGCGATGACCAAAGCGCCGTTCCTTGAAATGCCGTTTGACGACTGGCGGAATATTTTCACCGTCGACGTGGACGGCGCGTTTCTCTGTTCACAAATTGCCGCCCGGCAGATGGTGAAGCAGGGGGAAGGGGGGCGAATTGTGAACATTACCTCGGTGCATGAGCACACGCCGCTGCCGGAGGCGAGCGCCTACACGGCGGCAAAACATGCGCTCGGCGGGTTAACCAAATCCATGGCGATGGAACTGGTTAAGCACAATATTCTGGTGAATGCCGTCGCGCCGGGTGCCATTGCCACGCCGATGAATGACATGGACGACAGCGAAGTGAAGGAAGGCTCAATGCCGGAAATACCGCTGGCAAGGCCGGGCCACACTAAAGAGATTGCCAGCCTGGTGGCGTGGCTTTGCGACAGCGACGCCAGCTATACCACAGGGCAATCGTTTATCGTCGACGGGGGTTTTATGCTGGCGAACCCGCAGTTTAAGCCGGAGGGGTAGTAACCTTTCTCCCTCTCCCTCTCCCTCTCCCTTGAGGGAGAGGGCTGGGGTGAGGGGAGGAGACCGCACTCACTCCTCATCCCGCGTCTTTTCCCGGTGCTTCAGCCACAGTCGAACCCCAATCACCGCCACAACCACCAGAATCAACCACGCCCAGTGCTTCAGGTGCTGGTCGAGATTATGCAGCCATGGCGCAATCACTTCGCCCCCTGCGTAACCGAGCGTCGTAAAGATCAGCGCCCAGGCAACCGCGCCCACAATATTGAGCGGCAGAAAAATTTTTGGCGGCAGATGACTGGCACCAATCAGTATCGGCCCGATAATGCGAAAGCCATACATAAAGCGCGTGCCAATGACGAACAGATAGGGATGACGTTGAATCAGCCGCTGAGCGCGGCGGATTTTCTTTTGATGCTTTGCGAAGCGTTTAAGCAGCGTTGGCCCAAAGCGCAGCCCCAGAAAGTAGAGCAGCTGATCGCCAATCATTCCACCCAGCGCGACCGCGGCAACGACCAGCGGGAACTTCAGTAATCCCTGATGTGCGGCGACGCCCCCTAACAGCGTGATGGTTTCACCTTCTGCTACGCTGCCGATGACCAGCGCGGCATAGCCATATTGTTCAATGAGTGCGTTAATATCCATTACGTAAATGTTATCTCCCTCAGCGTACCTCGTTTAATCATATACCCCATGAATCAACAGCGGGGAAATCAACGGAAATTTCCCACTGTACATAAAATAATCTAAAGCCTGCATTATACTTAAGGTATCGCTGACGGGCCGACAACAAGGGGGCGCTATGAACCATGTCTGGGGACTTTTCTCCCATCCCGATCGTGAAATGCATGTCATTAAAAGTGAGAACGAAACGGTCTCGCATCATTACACGCACCATGTGCTGCTGATGGCTGCGGTGCCGGTAATATGCGCCTTTATCGGAACAACACAAATCGGCTGGAACTTCGGTGACGGCACCGTAGTTCAGCTTTCCTGGTTTACCGGGCTTTATCTGGCCATCGTTTTTTATGGCCTGATGCTGGCGGGTGTGGCGGTTATGGGGCGCGTCATACACTGGATGGCGCGTAACTATCCGCAGCGTCCATCGCTGGCGCACTGTATGGTCTTTGCCGGGTATGTCGCGACCCCGCTGTTCTTAAGCGGTATTGTTGCGCTCTATCCACTGGTCTGGCTGTGCGCGCTGATCGGTACCATTGCCCTCTTTTACACCGGGTATCTGCTGTATCTTGGGGTTCCAACCTTCCTGAATATCAATAAAGAAGAAGGCCTGAGTTTTTCCAGTTCAACACTCGCCATTGGGGTGCTGGTGCTGGAGGCGCTACTGGCGCTGACGGTTATTCTTTGGGGTTACGGATACCGTCTCTTCTGAGTTCACTGCATTGCTGGCGTAAATGCCAGCAATGCAGCATCTGTTCACGATTATCCGCTGGCGACAACGCCCGGTGACCGCTATGATGCCGAAGCCAGCCTGTGTTTATCCGTTGATACAGGCGGTGTACGTCATGACGTGCGTGAATAATTATCAGAAGTCTCACCATGCAGAAATTCCGAGTCTCTTTACTTAGCCTGGCGCTGCTGCTGGGCGCGTCCGCTGCCGTGCCGGCCGTCGCCAAAACGCCCGCGGTGAGCGCCGCCGCTGCTCAACCGCAAATTGCGTCCGGCAGCGCGATGATTGTCGATCTCAACACCAATAAGGTGATCTATGCCAGCCATCCGGACCTGGTGCGCCCGATCGCCTCAATTACCAAATTAATGACCGCGATGGTGGTGCTTGATGCACATCTGCCGCTGGACGAAAAGCTAAAAGTAGATATCAGCCACACGCCGGAGATGAAAGGGATCTACTCTCGCGTGCGGCTGAACAGTGAAATCAGCCGTAAAAATATGCTGCTGCTGGCGCTAATGTCGTCTGAAAACCGCGCGGCGGCGAGCCTGGCGCACCACTATCCGGGCGGCTACGACGCTTTTATCCGCGCGATGAACGCGAAAGCCAAAGCGCTGGGGATGAACAATACGCACTACGTTGAACCGACGGGGCTGTCGATCAACAACGTCTCCACGGCGCGCGATCTGACGAAACTGCTGATTGCCAGCAAACAGTATCCGCTGATTGGTCAGCTCAGTACCACCCGTGAAGAGATGGCGACCTTTGCGAACCCGGCCTATACGCTGCCGTTCCGCAACACTAACCATCTGGTTTACCGCGATAACTGGAATATTCAGCTAACGAAAACCGGCTTTACCAACGCGGCAGGACACTGTCTGGTGATGCGCACCGTGTTTAACGGTAAGCCGGTGGCGCTGGTGGTGATGGATGCCTTCGGCAAATATACCCACTTCGCGGACGCGAGCCGCCTGCGCACCTGGATTGAAACCGGAAAAGTGCAGCCTGTACCGGCCGCGGCATTGACGTATAAAAAGCAGAAAGCCGAGCAGATGGCGACGGCGCAGAACGATTAGGTAAAAGCAAAACGGTAACGCATGTTACCGTTTTTTATGTTTTCTCCCTCTCCCTGTGGGAGAGGGCCGGGGTGAGGGCACCAGACCGCTCTGCGTTTATTCCGGCAGCGTCCAGTCACCATCGTTGAGCGGACGCTGCATAATCACCGTATCCCGCCAGTCGCCTTTCTTATAGCCTACGCTGCGCAGCTGACCGACAATCTCGAAGCCGTGCTTTTTATGCAGCCGCAACGAGCCGGCATTATTATTGCCATCTCCCACCACGGCAATCATCTGCCGCCACGGCCCTTGCTCGCAGCGTTCAATCAACGCATCCATCAGTGCCGAGCCAAAACCGCGCCCGGTAATGCTGGCATCAACGTATATCGACTCTTCCAGGGTATAGCGGTAGGCGTGCCGCGGACGGTAAGGCGTGGCGTAGCAGTAGCCCACCACGATGCCGCGATAAAGCGCGATAAGCCACGGTAAACCGTGCTCAGCCACGCTTTTCATACGATGTCGCATTTCGTCGATGGTGGGGGGGACTTCTTCAAACGACGCGCGCCCGTGAAGCACATGCCAGGCATAGATCGCGGCAATAGCATGCACATCATCGGGAAGGGCGTCGCGCACTTCCAGTTCGGTCTCGGATAAAACATCAACAGCCGACATGATGTGCCTGCTCCTCGTTATAGAAAGCCGGAGAAACGTTTCTCCGGCGATAAGCAGTTACTCTATTACGATTAAGGAGCGCTTAACAATCTCTCAAATTTGGCTGTAGGAATTAATCAGACGTTTGCGTTATGCGCTGCTCCGCGTCTGCGCTCTCTTTCCAGTATTTCTTCCGCGTTGTTTTACCAATGCCGGGATTCATGCTGTTTGTAGGGTCATTCTCGCGATAAAACTGCTTAAGTGCGTCAGGGGCTTCATAAAGATGTCCGACGTTATGTTCCGCAGGATATTGTGCGCCGCGTTCACGCAGAAGGGCGAGCATCTGCTCCTTCAGTTCGTGTGCGTCGACCCCTTTTTTGACAATGTAATCCTGATGGAAGACATAACACATAAAGTGGCCGTAATAGAGCTTGTGCACCAGCTTGCTGTCGATTTCCGGCGGGAGATGCTCGAACCAGTCGGTGTCGTTACGTCGCAGGGCGATATCCAGCGCCAGAATATCTTCCACTTCTTCGGAATGCACCGCCTGGTAACGGATGGCTGCGCCTGCGGCGGCAAAACGGTGCAGGAAGGCTTTGCTGCCCTCTTCAGGCGTACAGGCAAAGAAATCCCCTTCGGCGGTTTTGAAGTATTCGGTCAGCCAGGACTGCGCTTCGGCAATCCCATCCCCGGCCATTTTCAGCAGCAGGTGATGTTCGTACTTGTCGCGCCAGGTTTTCATTCTCTCCGGTAAATGCGCCGGGAAAACGTTGCCCAGCTTCTGCATAAAGCGGTCGGTGAAGTGGGGTTTAAACAGCGACACTTTCTCCAGCATCGCATCGGTGCGGCCCTTCATGGTGAAGAAGAACGGCATTTTGTCGGTGCCGAGCTTGTCGATCATCAGGAAGGTATCTTTGCCGTAACGTTCGGCGATGTCGTAAATGTCCCGGTGCATGTACTCGCCCGCCACCGGAAGATTGCTGAATTCGCCCAGAATATGACGGCGGATTTCCGTCAGAACCTCAGGCTGATTGGTACCGATGTAAAATACCTGCTGCTTTTTCTCTGCCGGGAAGGTATCCAGACGCACAGCAAAAACGGCAAGCTTCCCGGCGCAGCCGGAGGATTCAAACAGGCGGTCCGGGTCGGCGTTGTAGCGCGCCGGCGTATCGGCGTCGATATCCCGGACGCGGGTCACGTAGTCGTGATCGTGCGCATGACGGCCGTCGTGCTGCACGTCTTCGTCCTTCACGCGATCGTCGTCAAGCTTGCTGAGGATCTGTTCTGGCGTCACGCCGAGATCGATTCCCAGATGGTTCACCAGCGTCAGCTTGCCGTTTTCGTCAATACGGGCGAACAGCGACATCTCGGTATACGCCGGGCCACGCTGCACCAGCGAGCCGCCGGAGTTATTGCAGATCCCGCCGACCACCGAGGCGCCAATGCAGGAGGAGCCAATCACCGAGTGCGGTTCGCGGCCCAGCGGCTTAAGCGCTTTTTCGAGGGAGTAAAGCGTGGTGCCGGGAAACGCGAGCACCTGTTCACCTTTATCCAGCAGGTGCAGCTTGTCGAGACGCAGGGTACTGATAATCACGATGTCACGATCGTAATCGTTGCCGTTCGGCGTGGAGCCTTCGGTCAGGCCGGTGTTGGCCGCCTGCATTAAAATAATCTTGTCGGCCGCGACGCAGGCGCTCAGCACGCGCCACAGTTCCAGCAGCGTGCCGGGGAAAACCACCGCCAGCGCCTCGCCCTGACCGGAGCGGAAGCCCTTGCGGTAGCGGGCGGTTTTAGCCGGGTCGGTAAGCAGGTGAGAGGAGCCAACCAGGCGCGACAGTTCGTTAATAAATGCTTTGTTATCGTCAGTTCGAACAGAAGACATCTTCCACTCCTTGTGGTGGGGCAAATTTCTCGCTGTAAAGCATAGCGCGATTAACTGTTAAGCGGTCGAGTATTCACGAGAAAAATCAGAGAATAACCCTGCAACGTTCAGAGGGTTTGTGGCACACTGCGCTTTTCGCACGGTATGGCCGAGATCGTCCGGCGGTTATTGATGAGAGAGTAAAACGACATGAAATGGCTATGTTCTGTAGGTGTCGCCGTCAGCCTGGCGCTGCAACCTGCGCTGGCAGAGGATTTGTTTGGCAATCACCCGCTCACGCCTGAAGCGCGGGATGCGTTTGTCACGGAATTGCTCAAGAAAATGACGGTCGATGAGAAAATCGGCCAGCTGCGTCTGATCAGCGTCGGCCCGGATAACCCGAAAGAGGCCATCCGCGAGATGATCAAAGACGGGCAGGTAGGGGCCATCTTTAATACCGTCACCCGCCAGGATATCCGCAAGATGCAGGACCAGGTGATGGATCTCAGCCGCCTGAAGATTCCGCTGTTCTTCGCCTATGACGTGGTGCACGGCCAGCGTACCGTCTTCCCGATTAGCCTCGGCTTAGCGTCTTCCTTTAACCTCGATGCGGTGAAAACCGTCGGGCGCGTGTCTGCTTATGAAGCGGCGGACGACGGCCTGAACATGACCTGGGCGCCCATGGTGGACGTCTCGCGCGATCCGCGCTGGGGCCGCGGCTCGGAAGGCTTTGGTGAAGATACGTACTTAACCTCCACGATGGGTAAAACCATGGTGGAAGCGATGCAGGGTAAAAGCCCGGCGGACCGCTACTCGGTGATGACCAGTGTCAAACACTTTGCGGCCTATGGCGCGGTTGAAGGTGGGAAAGAGTACAACACCGTCGACATGAGCCCGCAGCGCCTGTTCAACGACTACATGCCGCCGTACAAGGCAGGGCTTGATGCGGGCAGCGGCGCGGTGATGGTAGCGTTGAACTCGCTGAACGGCACGCCTGCGACGTCCGATTCCTGGCTGCTGAAAGACGTGCTGCGCGACCAGTGGGGCTTTAAGGGCATCACCGTATCCGACCACGGCGCGATTAAAGAGCTGATCAAACACGGCACCGCCTCCGATCCGGAAGACGCGGTGCGCGTCGCGCTCAAGTCCGGCATCAACATGAGCATGAGCGACGAGTACTACAGCAAATACCTGCCTGGGCTTGTGAAGAGCGGCAAGGTAACGATGGCGGAGCTGGACGATGCCGCTCGCCACGTGCTGAACGTGAAATACGACATGGGGCTGTTTAACGATCCGTACAGCCATCTGGGCCCGAAAGACTCTGACCCGGCAGATACCAACGCTGAAAGCCGCCTGCACCGCAAAGAGGCGCGTGACGTCGCGCGCGAAAGCCTGGTGCTGCTGAAGAACCGCCTCGACACGCTGCCGCTGAAAAAATCCGGCACCATTGCCGTGGTGGGCCCGCTGGCCGACAGCAAGCGCGACGTGATGGGCAGCTGGTCTGCCGCGGGCGTGGCTGACCAGTCCGTGACCGTGCTGACCGGTATCAAGAGTGCCGTCGGTGAAAACGCCAAAGTGGTCTATGCCAAAGGGGCGAACGTCACCAACGATAAAGACATCGTGACCTTCCTTAACCAGTACGAGGAAGCGGTGAAGGTCGATCCGCGCACGCCGAAGGAGATGATTGACGAGGCGGTGAACGCCGCTAAGCAGTCTGACGTCGTGGTCGCGGTCGTGGGGGAAGCGCAGGGTATGGCGCACGAAGCCTCCAGCCGTACCGATATCACGATTCCACAGAGCCAGCGCGATCTGATCGCTGCTCTGAAAGCGACCGGCAAGCCGCTGGTGCTGGTGCTGATGAACGGTCGCCCGCTGGCGCTGGTGAAAGAAGACCAGCAGGCTGACGCCATTCTGGAAACGTGGTTCGCCGGTACCGAAGGCGGTAACGCCATCGCCGACGTGCTGTTTGGTGATTACAACCCGTCGGGCAAGCTGCCGATGTCCTTCCCGCGCTCCGTCGGGCAGATCCCGGTTTACTACAGCCACCTGAACACCGGTCGTCCGTACAATGCCGACAAGCCGAACAAGTACACGTCTCGTTACTTCGACGAAGCTAACGGCCCGCTGTATCCGTTTGGTTACGGCCTGAGCTACACCACCTTCAAGGTCTCTGACGTGAAAATGTCGGCGCCGACCCTGAAGCGTGACGGCAACGTTACCGCCAGCGTCGAGGTAACCAACACCGGCAAGCGCGAAGGGGCTACGGTGATTCAGATGTACGTGCAGGATGTTACCGCGTCGATGAGCCGTCCGGTGAAGCAGCTGCGCGGCTTCGAGAAGGTCAACCTCAAGCCAGGGGAAACCAAAACCATCAGCTTCCCGATCGACGTGGATGCGCTGAAGTTCTGGAACCAGCAGATGAAATATGATGCGGAACCAGGCAAATTTAACGTCTTTATCGGCGTGGACTCCGCCCGCGTGAATAAAGGCGAGTTCGAGCTGCTGTAACCTTTCCCTCCTTTGCCTCCCCCCGTCCTGCGGGGGAGGCGTCTTACCTTATGCTAAAAAGGCATTTTGACGGTTAATTCCGCCGTTTTAAGCTACGCTTTTCTCTCAAGCCTCTGAAAAAGGCAGCAAAAAAATGAGGATAGCGGAATGACGATTGCAAAGGGGATGTTGGGATCTGCGGTGTTACTGGCGGCGCTGAGCCTGCCGTTACAGGCGGCGGAGCCGGTAAAAGTGGGCTCAAAGATCGATACCGAAGGCGCGCTGCTCGGCAATATTATTTTGCAGGTGCTGGAAAGTCACGGCGTGAAAACGGTCAATAAAGTCCAGCTCGGCACCACGCCCGTCGTGCGCGGCGCGATTACATCCGGCGAGCTGGATATCTACCCGGAATACACCGGCAACGGCGCATTCTTCTTCAAAGATGAAAACGATCCGGCATGGAAAAACGCCAAAGCCGGGTATGAGAAAGTCAAAAAACTCGACGCGGAACAGAACAAGCTGGTCTGGCTGACCCCGGCACCGGCCAACAACACCTGGACTATCGCCGTGCGCAAGGACGTGGCGGAGAAAGGGAAGCTGACTTCTCTGGCGGATCTCAGCCGCTACCTGAAAGAGAAGGGCGACTTTAAGCTGGCTGCGTCCGCGGAGTTTATCGAGCGTCCTGACGCGCTTCCGGCGTTCGAAAAAGCCTACGACTTCAAGCTCGACCAGGCTCAGCTGCTCTCGCTGGCGGGCGGGGATACGGCGGTAACCATCAAAGCGGCGGCGCAGCAAACCTCCGGCGTTAACGCGGCAATGGCCTACGGCACCGACGGCCCGGTGGCGGCGCTCGGCCTGCAAACCCTGACCGATCCTAAAGGCGTACAGCCGATTTACGCTCCGACCCCGGTCGTGCGTGAGGCGGTACTGAAAGCCTATCCGGAGATTGCCGAATGGCTCAAACCGGTTTTCGAAAAGCTTGATGAAAAAACGCTGCAGCAGCTGAATGCCAGCATTGCCGTCGAGGGGCTGGATGCCAAAAAAGTGGCCGCCGACTTCCTGAAACAACAAGGGCTTGTGAAGTAACGGGAAAGGGCTGTGCCAATAAAATGTCATAACCGCGTCCTGCTGCTGCTGGCCTGCGTGGCCATCGCGGCGGTCGCGTTACCGTTTGTCAACGTTGCCCCAAACCGCCTGATGTCGGGGGAGGGCAAAGC
Source organism: Enterobacter sp. Taxon_8 (assembly GCF_058354585.1). Taxonomy (NCBI): domain Bacteria; kingdom Pseudomonadati; phylum Pseudomonadota; class Gammaproteobacteria; order Enterobacterales; family Enterobacteriaceae; genus Enterobacter; species Enterobacter sp. Taxon_8. The sequence continues at coordinate 1,474,585 of NZ_CM177989.1, forward strand.
GCTCTGGCAGGTCTGGTCGTTTACGCCGGGGTGGCTTGTGGCGTCGCTGAGCGCGTGGGTGATCCTGTCGATCTGGCAGGGACGCCCGGCGCAGTGGCTGACGCTGCTCCTCTCTGAAGGGCTCTTCATCGTGCTGTTCTGGAGCGCCGGACTGGCGGCGACGCATATGGCATCGGCGGAAAGTCCGCTGGCGAGAACCACTATCGGCAGCGGCCTGTGGCTGTGGCTGGCGCTATGTCTGCTGGCCTGCAGCGATGCCATTCGTCGACTCATCGCCAGCGCGGTCTGGCGCTGGGTGCTCAATGCGCAGATATGGTGTATTCCTTTACTCCTGCTGTTCAGCGGGGAACTGAACAACCTCTCGCTGTTAAAAGAGTACGCCAACCGTCAGGAGGTGTTTGATGATGCCCTCGCGCAGCACCTGACGATCCTCTTCGGTACGCTCGTTCCGGCGCTTCTGGTTGGGATCCCCCTTGGCATGTGGTGCTATCGCCATCCTTCACGCCAGGGTGGGGTTTTTGCCGTGCTCAACGTTATCCAGACCATTCCATCCGTTGCGCTGTTTGGCCTGCTGATTGCCCCGCTGGCGGGGCTGGTGAAGTCATTCCCGGTGCTCGGTACGCTCGGTGTCGCCGGGACGGGGTTAACGCCCGCGCTTATCGCGCTGGTGCTGTATGCGCTGCTTCCGCTGGTGCGCGGCGTGGTGGCGGGCTTAGGTCAGGTCGCACCTGACGTGCTGGAAAGCGCCCATGCGATGGGAATGAGCGCGCGGCAGTGTTTCTGGAAGATTCAGCTCCCGCTGGCGCTGCCCCTGCTGCTGCGCAGCCTGCGTGTGGTGGCGGTTCAAACCGTCGGCATGGCGGTGATTGCGGCGCTGATTGGCGCGGGTGGCTTTGGCGCACTGGTGTTCCAGGGGCTGCTGAGCAGCGCTCTGGATCTGGTGCTATTGGGCGTGGTGCCCACGATTGCGCTGGCGGTGGTCGTCGACGCATTGTTTGCCTTATGGCTCGCGCTGCTCGGGAGAAGAGCCAATGATTGAATTTCATGATGTCAGTAAAACCTTTGCCGGTCGCCCGGCGGCGAGCCATCTGAACCTGAACTTTGCCGAGGGGGCGTTCTCCGTGCTGATTGGCACCTCGGGCTCGGGAAAATCCACCACGCTGAAGATGATCAACCGTCTGGTTGAGCATGACAGCGGGCTGATTCGCTTTGCCGGAGAAGAGATCCGCAGCCTGCCGGTGCTGGAGCTGCGCCGTCGGATGGGCTATGCCATTCAGTCTATCGGCCTGTTTCCGCACTGGACGGTGGCGCAGAACATCGCCACCGTGCTGCAGCTGGAAAAATGGTCGCGGGCAAAAATCGCTGACCGGGTGGATGAACTGATGTCCCTGCTGGGGTTAGAGCCCGCGCTGCGCGATCGCTATCCGCACCAGCTTTCCGGCGGGCAGCAGCAGCGCGTGGGCGTGGCGCGCGCGCTGGCGGCCAACCCGCAGGTACTGCTAATGGATGAACCCTTCGGCGCGCTGGACCCGGTCACGCGCGGGGCGCTGCAGGCGGAGATGACCCGCATTCACCGCATTCTCGGACGCACGATCGTTCTCGTGACGCACGATATTGATGAAGCCCTGCGCCTGGCCGACCATCTGGTGCTGATGGATCATGGCGAAGTGGTGCAGCAGGGCTCGCCGCTTGAGCTGTTAACCTGGCCGAAGAACGACTTTGTGCGCGAGTTTTTTGGCCGCAGCGAGCTGGGCGTCAGGCTGCTCTCCCTGCGGACGGTCAGCGACTATATGCGACGGGAAGAGGTGCCGGTGAGCGGCGAACCGCTACAGGCGCAGATGAGCCTGCGGGATGCCCTCTCCGCGTTTGTCGCGCGACAGTGCGAGGTATTGCCCGTCTCGGATGACCGGGGGGCGCCGTGCGGAACCTTACATTTTCGCGATCTGCTGGCCGGGGAGGTGACGCGTGAAGGCTCTGCGTGATCCGCTCCTCTGGCTGGTAGCGCTCTTTATCGCCTTGCTGTTTCTGATGCCCCACAGCGCGGCGCTGTTTAACAGCCTTTTTCCCGGGCTGCCGCGGCCGGTGTATCAGCAGGAGAGCTTTATTAATCTCGCCCTGGCGCATCTCTGGCTGGTTGCGCTCTCAAGTGCTGTCGCGATCGTGCTGGGCGTGGGGGCGGGCATCGCGGTCACGCGGCCTGCGGGTCGGGAGTTTCGCCCGCTGGTGGAGACGATTGCGGCCATTGGTCAGACGTTTCCCCCGGTGGCGGTGCTGGCGATAGCGGTTCCGGTGATGGGCTTTGGTCAGCAGCCCGCCATCATTGCGCTGATTCTATACGGCGTATTGCCGGTGCTGCAGGGCACGCTGGCGGGCCTCGCGGCGGTACCGGCGGCAGTGCTGAGCGTGGCAGAAGGGATGGGGATGAGTCGCGGCCAGCGGCTGCGCAAGGTTGAACTGCCGCTTGCGGCGCCGGTTATTATTGCCGGGATCCGCACGTCGGTCATCGTTAACATCGGGACGGCGACCATTGCGTCGACGGTCGGTGCCAATACGCTGGGAACGCCGATCATTATCGGCCTGAGCGGGTTTAATACGGCTTATATTGTGCAGGGTGCGGTGCTGGTCGCGCTGGCGGCCATCGTCGTCGATCGCCTTTTTGAGCGGCTGGCGCTGTACCTCAGCCGACACCGCCGCGAACAATAAACGAGTACCCTGCCAGCATTACGCCGCCGATACCGCTCACGGCCATCAGGACAAAAAGGGTAATAATGGCCAGTTTGGTTGCCTTCATCATGTGCTCCTGTTGTTAACGGAACAATTATACGGTGAAGCGCAGCTGTTAATGAACCATTAAATGCCGTTATGGCTCATCCGGCCCAAGGGAATAAACCGGGTAACCATTTTCTCGCCATTCCATCAGAAGCTGCTGCTGCGTGGCGGACGGCACTTCGCCACACCAGACCAGCAGGGTCTGGCCGTCGAAAAACTCAGGCTTAAGCTGAGCCAGCGAGTGCGCCAGAACATCCACGCGCCAGCCCTTCTGGGTAGCAATCCACGCTTCCAGCCACAGGCGGGTGGTATCGTGCACGTTCCAGCCCACTACCAGCGCATCTTTTCCGGCTTTGTTCTTCGCTGAGGCAAGGCAGACGGCAATATAGTTGATCAGCACCCCGTCGAGCATGCTGAGCAGCGCCTGCAGGGTGGACTGCTGGCACTGCAGGCGTCGACGGAGCGGGATGAAAAGATGGGAGATCAGCGTCTGTGCCGGATAGTCGCGGCCCTGCTCTTTTATCCATGCGCGCAGGCGCTGAAGATTGCCCGCCTGCAGGAGCCGCAGCAGGGTTTCCTGCTGTTCGCGCCAGAGGTGCTGCGTGTCCGGGTCGTCGTGGCTCAGCAGAGACTTCACTTTGCCGACCTGCACCCCGTTGTCGATCCAGCTCTTAATCTCGCGGATGCGGTCAATATCGGCCTCATTGAAAAGGCGATGCCCGCCGTCGGTCCTTTGCGGTTTGAGCAATCCATACCGTCGCTGCCACGCCCGTAGGGTAACGGGATTGATATCACAAAGGAGTGCCACTTCACCTATCGTGTAAAACGCCATATTCGCCCCCTGGCTTACGCGTTCCCAGCTTAACTGTAGACCCACTTTTGCGAACCAGGAAGGACTGATTGATTTTTGAACAAACAATGCGAAGCATGCACGATATTCAGAAAAAGGTGTGATAACGGACACGATTTTGTGCTTTTTTGGAATGCTTCAAAGAAAGTAACCCCGCATCAGTGTATGTTACGCGTTTTTAGCGTGTGCGGTTTTGAGTATGTACGAGTTTAATCTGGTGCTGTTGTTGCTTCAGCAGATGTGCGTGTTTCTTGTCATTGCCTGGCTGATGAGCAAAACGCGCCTGTTTATCCCGCTGATGCAGGTTACCGTTCGTCTGCCGCACAAGTTCCTCTGTTACGTCGTATTTTCCATATTCTGCATTATGGGGACCTGGTTTGGTCTCCATATCGAAGACTCTATTGCCAATACGCGCGCGATCGGCGCGGTGATGGGCGGGCTGCTGGGCGGTCCCGTCGTCGGTGGCCTTGTCGGTTTAACCGGGGGGCTGCATCGCTATTCCATGGGCGGGATGACGGCCCTGAGCTGTATGATCTCGACGATCGTGGAAGGGCTGCTCGGCGGCCTGGTGCACAGCTATATGATTAAGCGCGGCCGTCCGGATAAAGTCTTCAGCCCGCTCACCGCCGGAGCCATTACCTTTGTGGCCGAAATGGCGCAGATGGCGATCATTCTGCTCATTGCGCGTCCGTTTGAAGATGCGCTGCACCTAGTCAACAGTATTGCCGCCCCGATGATGGTGACTAACACCGTGGGTGCGGCGCTGTTTATGCGCATTCTGCTCGACAAGCGCGCTATGTTTGAGAAGTACACCTCGGCGTTTTCCGCCACGGCGCTGAAGGTCGCCGCCTCGACCGAAGGGATCCTGCGCCAGGGGTTTAACGAAGAAAACAGCATGAAGGTCGCGCAGGTGCTCTACAAGGAGCTGGATATCGGCGCGGTGGCCATAACCGACCGCGAGCGGCTGCTGGCCTTTACCGGCACAGGGGACGATCACCATCTGCCGGGTAAACCGATCTCCTCAGCCTATACGCTGCGCGCCATCGAAACCGGCGAAGTGGTGTATGCCGACGGTAACGAAGTGCCTTATCGCTGTTCGCTGCATCCGCAGTGCAAGCTGGGCTCCACGCTGGTGATTCCGCTGCGCGGGGAAAATCAGCGGGTGATGGGGACTATCAAGCTGTATGAGGCAAAAAACCGTCTTTTCAGCTCGATCAACCGCACGCTGGGGGAGGGGATCGCCCAGCTGCTGTCCGCACAAATCCTCGCCGGACAGTATGAGCGGCAGAAAGCCCTGCTGACGCAGTCTGAAATTAAGCTGCTGCATGCCCAGGTCAACCCGCATTTCCTGTTTAATGCCCTCAACACGCTCAAAGCGGTGATCCGCCGCGACAGCGATCAGGCCGCGCAGCTGGTGCAGTTTCTGTCGACCTTTTTCCGCAAGAACCTGAAGCGGCCGTCTGAGATCGTGACCCTCGCCGACGAGATTGAGCACGTGAACGCCTATCTGCAGATTGAGCAGGCGCGTTTCCAGTCGCGCCTGCAGGTGACGCTCTCCGTGCCGGACGAGCTGGCGTATCAGCACCTCCCGGCTTTTACCCTGCAGCCTATTGTCGAAAACGCCATTAAGCACGGCACGTCACAGCTTCTGGGTACAGGGGAGATAACCATTGCCGCCAGCCGTTTTAACCACCATCTGGTGCTGGATATTGAAGATAATGCCGGGCTTTACCAGCCTTCCGCCTCCGGCGGTTTAGGGATGAGCCTGGTGGATAAACGCCTGCGCGCCCATTTTGGCGATGACTGTGGCATTACCGTCGCCTGCGAGCCCGACCGATTTACCCGTATTACCGTACGACTGCCGCTGGAGGAAAACGCATGTTAAGAGTGCTGATTGTGGATGATGAGCCGCTGGCACGGGAAAACCTGCGCGTTCTGCTGCAGGAGCAGCCGGATATTGAGATTGTGGGTGAGTGCGCCAACGCCATTGAGGCCATCGGCGCGGTGCACAAGCTGCGCCCGGACGTGCTGTTCCTTGATATTCAGATGCCCCGAATCAGCGGCCTGGAGATGGTCGGCATGCTCGACCCGGAACATCGTCCCTACATCGTGTTTCTGACGGCGTTCGACGAATATGCCGTTAAGGCCTTTGAGGAGCACGCGTTTGACTATCTGCTCAAGCCGATCGAAGAGAAGCGCCTTGAAAAAACGCTCACCCGTTTACGCCAGGAAAGAACCGTACAGGACGTCACGCTGCTGCCGGAGAACCAGCAGCCGCTGAAGTTTATCCCCTGCACCGGGCACAGCCGGATCTATCTTCTGCAGATGGATGATGTGGCGTTCGTCAGCAGCCGCCTGAGCGGGGTGTTTGTCACCAGCGCGGAAGGGAACGAAGGATTTACCGAGCTGACCCTGCGCACGCTCGAGAGCCGCACGCCGCTGATCCGCTGCCACCGCCAGTATCTGGTGAACATGGCGCACCTGAAGGAGATCCGCCTGGAAGATAACGGCCAGGCCGAGCTGGTGCTGCGTGCCGGGCAAACGGTACCCGTCAGCCGCCGCTACCTGAAGAGTTTGAAAGAGGCGATTGGGCTGTAAAGCTGGTACACTGCGCGCCATTGCATCATCGACATTCGAAGGCTCTATGCTAAGTAACGATATTCTTCGTAGCCTGCGCTACACCCTGAAAGCGAACAATAACGACATGGTGCGCATTCTTGCGCTGTCCGACATGGAATCCACGTCTGCGAGTTTTGACACGTGGATGACTAAAGAAGACGAAGAGGGCTTTGTCCGCTGCCCTGATATCATTCTGTCCGGTTTCCTGAACGGCCTGATTTACGATAAGCGTGGCAAAGATCCTGCCGCGCCAGAGCTGGCGCTGGAGCGTCGCGTGAACAATAACACGGTGCTGAAAAAGCTGCGTATCGCGTTCTCGCTGAAAACGGACGATATCGTGGCGATCATGACCGAGCAAAAATTCCGCGTATCCGTGCCGGAAGTCACCGCCATGATGCGCGCGCCGGATCATAAAAACTACCGCGAGTGCGGCGACCAGTTCCTGCGTAATTTCCTGCGCGGGCTGACCCACCGGGTGCATCATCCTAAACCATAAAAAAAGCCGGAGATTATCTCCGGCTTTTTTGTTATTTCACCTGCTGGCCAGGCTTCGCGCCTTCGTCAGGGCTTAACAGGAAGATATCTTTCCCGCCAGGGCCTGCAGCCATCACCATCCCCTCAGAGATGCCGAAGCGCATTTTGCGCGGCGCCAGGTTCGCCACCATCACGGTCTGACGACCGATCAGCACCTGCGGGTCCGGGTAGGCTGAACGGATGCCGGAGAAGACGTTACGCTTCTCGCCGCCCAGATCCAGCGTCAGGCGCAGCAGCTTGTCAGAGCCTTCCACGAACTCCGCGTTCTCAATCAGCGCCACGCGCAGGTCGACTTTAGCGAAATCGTCGAAGGTAATGGTTTCCTGAATCGGATCGTCTGCCAGCGGGCCGGTGACCGGTGCCGCAGCCGCTTTAACCTCTTCTTTAGACGCTTCCACCAGGGCTTCAACCTGCTTCATCTCGATGCGGTTGTACAGCGCTTTAAAGGTGTTCACCTTGTGGCCGAGCAGCGGCTGCTGGATGGCATCCCAGGTCAGTTCGGTGTTCAGGAATGCTTCGGCACGGGCCGCCAGCTGTGGCAGAACCGGCTTCAGGTACGTCATCAGCACGCGGAACAGGTTGATGCCCATAGAGCAGATCGCCTGCAGATCGGCATCGCGACCTTCCTGTTTAGCGACAACCCACGGTGCCTGCTCGTCCACATAGCGGTTTGCCAGGTCGGCCAGCGCCATGATTTCGCGCACGGCTTTACCGAACTCACGAGTTTCCCACGCGTCGCCAATGGTAGCTGCCGCGTCGGTAAAGGTTTTGTACAGGGCAGGGTCAGCCAGTTCAGCCGCCATCACGCCGTCAAAGCGTTTGGCGATAAAGCCCGCGTTACGGGAGGCCAGGTTCACCACCTTGTTGACGATGTCCGCGTTCACGCGCTGCACGAAATCTTCCAGGTTCAGGTCGATATCGTCGATGCGGGAAGAGAGCTTCGCGGTGTAGTAGTAGCGCAGGCTGTCCGCATCGAAGTGGTTCAGCCAGGTGCTGGCTTTGATGAACGTACCGCGGGACTTGGACATCTTCGCGCCGTTCACCGTCACGTAGCCGTGTACGAACAGGTTGGTTGGCTTGCGGAAGTTGCTGCCTTCCAGCATGGCCGGCCAGAACAGGCTGTGGAAGTAAACGATGTCTTTACCGATGAAGTGGTACAGCTCTGCCGTGGAATCTTTCTTCCAGTATTCGTCGAAGCTCACGGTGTCGCCACGCTTGTCACACAGGTTCTTGAAGGAGCCCATGTAGCCGATTGGCGCATCCAGCCAGACGTAGAAGTATTTGCCCGGCGCGTTCGGGATTTCAAAGCCGAAGTACGGCGCATCGCGGGAGATATCCCACTGCTGCAGGCCGGATTCGAACCACTCCTGCATTTTGTTCGCCACCTGCTCCTGCAGCGCGCCGCTGCGGGTCCACGCCTGCAGCATTTCGCTGAAGGACGGCAGGTCGAAGAAGAAATGTTCGGAGTCACGCATGACAGGCGTGGCACCAGAAACCACGGATTTCGGCTCGATAAGCTCGGTCGGGCTGTAGGTTGCGCCGCACACTTCGCAGTTATCGCCGTACTGGTCCGGGGATTTACATTTCGGACAGGTGCCTTTGACGAAACGGTCCGGCAGGAACATGCCTTTTTCCGGATCGTACAGCTGAGAGATGGTGCGGTTTTTGATAAAACCATTCTCTTTCAGACGGGTGTAGATCAGCTCCGACAGCTCGCGGTTTTCGTCGCTGTGCGTGGAGTGATAGTTGTCATAGCTGATGTCAAAGCCAGCAAAATCAGTCTGATGCTCCTGACTCATTTCGGCAATCATCTGCTCCGGGGAGATCCCCAGCTGCTGCGCTTTCAGCATGATAGGCGTGCCGTGGGCATCGTCCGCACAGATGAAATTAACCTCGTGGCCGCGCATTCGCTGGTAACGGACCCAGACATCAGCCTGGATATGCTCCAGCATGTGGCCGAGGTGGATTGAGCCGTTGGCGTACGGCAGTGCGCACGTTACCAGAATTTTCTTCGCGACTTGAGTCATAGTAGGCATTACTTCTTTTAACTGTGAAAAGGGTTTTCGATATTACCAAAAGGGGCATTATTAAGTAAGCACAAACCACGGCCTTTCAGGTAAACTTGTTCATCTAAGGTCTTATTCACAAGAACAAAGGAGTCGGGATGAGTTCTCAATCCCAGGCCAAATCACCGGAAGCCTTACGAGCAATGGTCGCCGGGACGCTGGCTAACTTTCAGCATCCAACCCTGAAGCACAATCTCACTACGCTGAAAGCGTTACACCACGTTGCCTGGCTGGACGATACCCTGCACATTGAGCTGCAGATGCCGTTCGTCTGGACCAGCGCCTTTGACGCACTGAAAGAGCAGACCAGCTCTGAGCTGCTGCGCATTACCGGCGCGAAGGCGATTGACTGGAAGCTGAGCCACAGCATCGCCACGCTGAAGCGCGTGAAAAACCAGCCTGGCGTGAACGGCGTGAAAAATATCATTGCCGTCAGCTCGGGTAAGGGTGGGGTAGGGAAATCCTCTACCGCCGTTAACCTGGCGCTCGCGCTGGCGGCGGAAGGGGCAAAGGTCGGCATTCTGGATGCGGATATCTACGGTCCGTCTATTCCGAACATGCTGGGTGCGGAAAACCAGCGTCCAACCTCGCCGGACGGCACCCACATGGCGCCAATCATGGCTCACGGTCTGGCGACCAACTCCATCGGTTATCTGGTGACTGACGATAACGCCATGGTCTGGCGCGGCCCGATGGCCAGCAAAGCGCTGCTGCAGATGCTGCAGGAGACGATGTGGCCGGATCTGGATTATCTGGTACTGGATATGCCGCCGGGCACCGGTGACATTCAGCTGACGCTGGCGCAAAACATTCCGGTCACGGGTGCCGTTGTGGTTACCACGCCGCAGGATATCGCGCTGATCGACGCCAAAAAAGGCATCGTAATGTTCGAGAAGGTGGAAGTGCCGGTGCTCGGTATCGTTGAGAACATGAGCATGCACATCTGCAGCAACTGCGGTCACCACGAAGCTATCTTCGGTACCGGTGGCGCAGAAAAACTGGCCGCGAAGTATCACACCCAACTGCTTGGGCAGATGCCGCTGCACATTACCCTGCGTGAAGATTTGGACAGCGGAAAACCGACGGTCGTCAGCCGTCCGGACAGCGAATTTGCAGATATGTATCGCCAGCTGGCGGGACGCGTTGCGGCGCAGCTTTACTGGCAGGGCGAAGTGATCCCGGGCGAAATCGCGTTCCGCGCGGTGTAATTCCCCAGCGCTGGATTGCCGGGTGGCGGCTTCGCCTTACCCGGCCTACGAAATACGGTTTTGTAGGTCAGGTAAGCGAAGCGCCACCTGACTTACTCTAGCCGATAATGCATCAGATAGTACTCTCCGTCCGGAGAATCACCCGTCGCCTCAATGTGCCAGCCGTGCCGCTGGTAAAACGCAATAGCCCGCGCATTCTTCACCAGACACTTAAGTGAACCCGTACTGGTAAACGTTTTCTGCACGTGTTCAAGCAACTCATGCCCGACGCCCATGCTCTGATACTGCGGATCTACAAACAGGTTGTGCAGGAAATTATCGTTCGTCCAGACAGAAGCAAAACCCAGGCGATGGCCGTTCTGCGTGGCAACCCAAATCACTTCGTCACGCGTTACCGCGTCAAAGTCTTCAAGCTGCCAGTCTGAACCGTCCAGCCATGGCCAGGCTTCACGCCGGGCGTGGAGGAAAAGCGTGCGCAGGAAAGGGCGATCGCTTTCCTGCCAGGGGCGAATCAGGATGGTATTAGCGGTGATAGAAAATATCTCCATTGTAGGCTTTGTAGATTTTGCCATCCGCATCGCCGATCAGCACATAGTTCTCGCCCATGTAGGTCCAGTGGGTTCCGGCATCCGGAGCCGGCAGGTTACGCAGCTGGTACTGTTTGATGGTGTACTCCGGCGTTTGATACTGCGCCGGCGCCGTGTCGCCAATTTTGAATTTCGTGAAGTCAGCGATGAACTCTTGTTCTTCATAGGCCTTGATGCCGGATGCCGCTTGTGGTGCTGCATTCGCCGCGCTTGCCAGAGACATCACGACACCCAGAAGCAGCCATTTACACTTAGCCATTTTTTCTCCAGTTGAACGGTTTTTAAGTTTGATTTTGCCTGTCAACAATACGGCAACCTGCCTATTTTAAATATCAGACTATGGCTTGTTCGAAAAAAAATGTAACAAAAATGAACCTACCTGATAACCGTTTTCCGTTTGGTAAGCCTCATCGATGAAAAGATCTTTACCAGCAAACAGACGCGACACTTCTTTACAGCATAGTGGTGTAATGCCCGCTAAGATGACCTTCGTTAAAACACGAGGTCACAATGGATAACCGCAAAATCAATCGACTGCGCCGCTGGGCGCGGGAAGGGATAATACTCGTTCTGCTGACGCTGGCCGTAGTGTGGGGTGTGGATCAATATCGAAAACCGATGCTCCCCGCCAGTTTTAGCGCAACACCGATGCAGAGCATCGACGGCAACATTCACGATATCGCGGCGCTCAGCCAGGAGCGCCCGCTGCTGATTTATGTTTGGGCCACCTGGTGCAGCATTTGCCGCTACACGACGCCTGCGGTTAATCAGCTGGCAGACGAGGGCGGGAACGTGGTGAGTATCGCCATGCGCTCTGGTGACAATGCAAAGCTTGCGCGCTGGGTTGATAAGAAACAGCTGAAAATGCCGGTGATTAACGATGCAAACGGTGCTTTGTCGCAGCAGTGGCATGTGAGCGTCACGCCAACGCTGGTGGTTGTGTCGAAGGGGAACGTTGTTAGTACCACAACGGGCTGGACGAGCTACTGGGGATTGAAAATCAGAATGTGGTGGGCAGGGCTGTAAAGATAACCCCTCTTCCGGCGGAAGAGGGGTTTTGTGTTACTTAGCCAGAACTTCCTGCGCGGTGCGCTCAACCAGAGACAGCAGGATTTTGATATCTTCCAGCGTCACGGTTGGGTTCAGCAGCGTCAGCTTCAGGCAGGTCACGCCGTTATGCTCGGTCACACCGACGTTCGCACGGCCGGATTCCAGCAGCGCGTCACCAATTTTCTGGTTCAGCAGGGCGATGCCAGCGTCATCCATCTGCACCTGACCGCGGAAGCGGAACAGAACGCTTGCCAGCTGCGGCTGCATAACCAGTTCCAGCGCAGGCTGAGCTTTCACGTAGGCCGCAACCTGCTGTGCCAGGGTCACGCCGTGATCGATGATCGCCGCGTATTGCTCCTGACCCAGCGCTTCCAGGCTCATCCACAGCTTCAGCGCGTCGAAACGACGGGTGGTCTGCAGCGATTTGGAGACCAGGTTAGGCACGCCTGCTTCTTCGTCGAACTCAGAGTTCAGGTAAGCCGCCTGATAGCGCATCAGCTCATAGTGACGCGCTTCTTTCAGCAGGAACGCGCCGCAGCTGATGGTCTGGAAGAACTGTTTATGGAAGTCCAGGGTCACTGAATCCACCAGCTCAATGCCGTCAAGGTAGTGACGATACTGCTCAGACATCAGCAGCGCGCCGCCCCAGGCCGCATCAACGTGTACCCAGATGTTCTGCTTAGCGGCCAGCTCTGCAATTGCACGCAGCGGGTCAATAGCACCGGCATCGGTTGTACCTGCCGTTGCGACGATCGCCAGAATCTGCTCGCCGTTCGCGTTGCACTGCTCAATTTTCGCCGCCAGATCGGTCAGATCCATGCGGGAGAATTCGTCCGTTTTCACCTGCACCACGGACTGGTAGCCCAGGCCCATCAGCGCCATGTTTTTCTGCACGGAGAAGTGCGCGTTCTCGGAGCACAGTACGCGGATCTTACGCAGATCGCCTACCAGGCCGTCCTGCTGAACGGAATGACCCTGACGCGCAAAGAACGCATCGCGCGCCAGCATCAGGCCCATCAGGTTGCTCTGGGTACCGCCGCTGGTGAAGACACCCGCGTCGCCAGCCTGATAACCCACGCGGGTACGCAGCCACTCGATCAGTTTGATCTCAATGATGGTTGCGGACGGGCTTTGATCCCAGGAGTCCATACTCTGGTTAGTGGCGTTGATCAGCACTTCCGCCGCCTGGCTTACGACCAGGCTTGGGCAGTGCAGGTGCGCCACACACTGCGGGTGATGAACGGACAGGCTGTCTTTCAGGAAGAACTCCACGGCGCGTTCAATCGCCGCTTCGTTGCCCAGCCCTTTCGGGTTGAAATCCAGCTTAATACGGTCGCGCAGTTCTGCGACCGTTTTGCCCTGGTACATCTCAGGCTGTTTCAGCCACTGCATCACAGCCTGAGTGCTTTGTTCGATCGCCTGCTGATAAGCTTCAATGCTCTGCGCAGAGGAGAACAAAATTGGGTTTGAATCAGACATCGTAATCAATAACTCCGGTTACGCCGGGCGAACGCCCGCAGCAAGCAGTGCCTGCTCAAATTTATCCAGGAAGATTTTCAGCTCTTCGTCGCTGATCAGCAGAGACGGCAGCAGACGCAGAACGATACCGTTACGGCCACCGCGCTCCAGAATCAGACCGGCTTCGAAGCACTTCTTCTGAATCAGTGCAGACAGCTCGCCGTCGCCCGGGAAGCAGCCCATGTGGTCAGCGGCTTCGTGTGGCTTAACGATCTCAATACCGATCATCATGCCCAGGCCGCGCACGTGGCCGATAACAGGATAGCGTTTCGCCATCTCTTTCAGCTGGCCTTTCAGCCATTCGCCCTGTGCAGCCACTTTGCCTGCGATGTTCTGGTCTTTCAGGATTTTCAGCGTCGTCAGACCGGTTGCCATCGCCAGCTGGTTGCCGCGGAAGGTACCGGTGTGGTGACCTGGCGCCCATGCGTCGAACTGCTTTTTGATACCGAGCACGGCCAGCGGCAGACCGCCACCTACGGCTTTAGACATCACGATAATGTCTGGCTCAATGCCCGCGTGTTCGAAGGCGAAGAATTTACCGGTACGGGCAAAGCCAGCCTGAACTTCGTCGAGGATCAGCAGAATGCCGTGTTCCTGAGTCACTTTACGGATGCGCTGCAGCCACTCAGCCGGAGCCGGGTTCACGCCGCCTTCGCCCTGAACGGCTTCCAGGATCACCGCAGCAGGCTTACGCACGCCGCTTTCAACGTCGTTGATCAGGTTATCAAAGTAGTAAGTCAGCGCTTTCACGCCCGCTTCACCACCGATACCCAGCGGGCAACGGTATTCGTGCGGGTAAGGCATGAACTGGACTTCTGGCATCATACCGTCAACCGCTTCTTTCGGAGACAGGTTGCCGGTCACGGACAGTGCGCCGTGAGTCATGCCGTGGTAACCACCAGAGAAGCTGATGATACCGCTACGACCGGTCACTTTTTTCGCCAGCTTCAGCGCCGCTTCAACGGCGTCAGCACCGGATGGACCGGTGAACTGCAGGCAGTACTCTTTGCCCTGACCAGGCAGCAGAGAGAGCAGGTATTCAGAAAACGCGTCTTTCAGAGGCGTAGTCAGATCCAGGGTATGTAACGGCAAGCCGCTGGTAATGACATTTTGGATGCTTTTCAGCACATCAGGATGGTTATGGCCAAGCGCAAGGGTCCCCGCGCCTGCTAAACAGTCAAGGTATTCTTTATTATCTGCATCGGTGATCCACACGCCTTCTGCTTTAGTGATGGCTAAAGGCAGTTTGCGCGGATAACTCCTGACGTTAGATTCAAACTCGGCCTGACGGGCCAGATAGGTTTCGTTGCTTTTGTGGGCATCTACGGTGTCAATACGGACTTTATCCGTCATCATATCACTCCTACAACCGCCGCTTCGTTATGAGCCACGATTGAATAAAAAGTTAAAAAACAGATGGGGGCCTGAAAAAAACGCCGCCAATATAGAGCCTTTTGCCACGGGGCTCAATGGTTAATTTGTTTACTGTTTTGTGACAGGCGGCTGTGGGGAGAAAATATCCCCATTTTTAAAAAGAAAATTGCATTTTATGCCAAATAAAAACAGCGCGTTACGGCCCGTTTACCCGGTGTGTAAAGACACAGAAAAGAGTGTGACAAAACGTGCCATCGAACGGCAAAAAAGAGGGGGGACGCTCCCTGTTTTTGCGTCATGGGCAAAAAAGCAGGCTTACGTTACATGCGCAACGGAATCACGCAGTAAAAATGGGCTTTCTACGCGCGTGGTTTCCAGATGCTCTTCACCGTTAATAATATGCAGGGCGCTCAGGCGACCAATTTCATAGTGCGGCAGTTGAACCGTCGTGAGTGGCGGCAGGAACAACTCTCCAATGCCCACCATATTGTCATAGCCGATAACGGCGACATCTTCCGGTATGCGAAGCCCTTGCCCCAGCAGCGTCTGATACACCATAAACGCGATACGATCGTTGCCGCAGATAACCGCGTCGAATCGGGGAATGCCATTCAGGATGTGAGCCAGCAATACTGACGGAATGTCGCGATAGTGCTCATCGCCGGGTGCCATATAGCTGTGCGCCAGGCCGTCCGGATCGAGCCCCGCTTCACGGCATGCACGCTCCAGCCCCTGACGACGACGGGTTGTGGCCAGATGCCCCGCAGGCAAATGCAGGCAGAGAGGGCGTCGATAACCCTGCGCGAGTAACGCCCGCACGGCGGTATATTGCCCCTGTTCATCATCGGGAATATAGCTGGCAACCTTTTCGCCGTCACTTTCGCAGTTGGCCAGCACGCAGGGAAGGGTGAGGAGTTTAGCCGGGAGAGGAACCTGACGTAGCCCCATGGTGGTGTAGATAATTCCGTCAGGCCGATGAGAGAGAAGAAGGTCGACAATGGCGTCCGGGTTGTCATCGGTAAACATATTCATCACGAAGCTGTTCCAGCCGTGCATTCTGGCCGTCTCTTCAATTGACAGCGTGATCTCCACCGAAAAAGGTGTCGTCACCGTATCGAGCGCCAGTACGCCTATGGTTTTAGGCGAGGCATGCGCGCCGCGAATTTTCTTGGCGGACAGGTCAGGAACGTAGCTGGTCTGCTCGATAGCCAGCTGAACGCGCGCCAGCGTTTCAGGTTTAAGGCGCTCCGGGCTATTCAGCGCGCGGGAGACCGTCATCAGCGATACGTTAGCCAGCTTTGCGACGTCCTTCAGGGAAGCCATTTTCTTACTCCGTTAATGCTCTGCGGGAAAGGGTATACAACTAAGTCGCTGATGTAAAAGGAAGGCTGATGCACAGGCCAGGCCATATTTAATCCAGTGATGAATATTTGATCGCGATCTCATTCTATCAATGTTAACGTTAACTTTCGTGATTAACATCTTAAATTTCCGCCAAACCGGATGAGAAAGCATAAATGTTAACGTTACCATAATGTCATTACTCCAATATGAGAATGTCATGATGAAAACGCATCACTCTCACAGCTACCCTTTATTAAGCGCATTACTGTTTTTCTTTTTTGTCACATGGTCATCTTCCGGCTCGTTGCTCTCTATCTGGCTCCATCAGGAGGTGGGGTTAAAGGCAGGGGATACGGGAGTCATCTATGCTGTGCTGTCCGTCTCCGCGCTGTGCGCGCAAATCTGCTACGGCTTCATTCAGGACAAGCTCGGCCTGCGCAAAAACCTGCTCTGGTTTCTGACCAGCCTGCTCATTCTTTCTGGCCCGGCCTTCCTGATGTTTGGTTATCTGCTGCAAATTAACGTGTTACTCGGCAGTATTTTCGGTGGGATTTATATCGGGCTGACGTTTAACGGCGGAATAGGGGTACTGGAGTCCTATACCGAGCGCGTGGCCCGCCAGAGCCAGTTTGAGTTCGGCAAGGCGAGGATGTGGGGATCGCTGGGCTGGGCGGCGGCAACCTTTTTTGCGGGGCTCCTGTTTAACATTAACCCGAAGCTGAACTTTGCTGTCGCGAGCTGCGCCGGGCTGGTGTTTTTTGTTTTGCTGGCGCGCCTAAGAGTCTCTTCGGCCCCGCACGCCATGCAGGAGGCGGTATCCGGCGGTAAGGTCACGCTGGAAGATGCCTTGCGCCTGCTGACGCTACCGCGGTTCTGGGCGCTGGTGTTTTTTGTTATCGGCACCTGTATTTATGGCGTCTACGACCAGCAGTTCCCGGTCTATTTCTCCTCACAGTTCCCGACGCTGCAGGAAGGAAACGCCATGTACGGCTATCTCAACTCCTTCCAGGTTTTCCTTGAGGCGGCGGGCATGTTTTGCGCCCCGTGGCTGGTGAATCGTCTCGGTGCGAAAAACGGCCTGATTTTCGCCGGAATGGTGATGGCGATGCGTATGGTGGCATCGGGTCTGGTTGAGGGACCGGTGTTGATCTCCATTACCAAGCTATTGCACGCGGTTGAGCTGCCCGTTTTGCTGGTCTCCATCTTTAAATACAACAGCCTGCATTTTGATAAGCGACTCTCTTCCACCCTCTATCTGGTGGGCTTTGCCTGTACAAGCTCGGTGATTGCCTCGGTGCTGTCGCCGCTGGCAGGTTACAGCTATGAGAAATACGGCTTTGCCCAGTCCTATCTCATCATGGGGCTACTGGTCTTCAGCACCACGTTTATCTCCATCTTCCTGTTGCGCTCGGGTAAGTCCTCTTCTGACCCGCTCATGCCGCAACCTTCCACCATCTGATCAAAGAGTAGAGAAATGACGTATTCCATTACGAAAGCAGAACAGGAACTTCAGTCCAGACGCGAAGGGCTTAACCTGCGCTGGTATCCCCGTTACCACCTCGCTGCGCGAGCTGGCTGGATGAACGACCCTAATGGCCTGGTGTGGTTTGACGGCTGGTATCACGCGTTTTACCAGCATCATCCGTATTCGACCCAGTGGGGGCCGATGCACTGGGGCCATGCGCGCAGCAAGGATTTAGTTCACTGGGAACACCTCCCGGTTGCTCTCGCCCCGGAAGGGCCAGACGACAAGGACGGCTGTTTTTCTGGCTCGGCGGTGGTGGATGGCGACATGCTGGCGCTGATCTACACCGGCCACAAATTCCACGGCGATCCTGGCGATGAGGCTAATCTCTACCAGGTTCAGTGCCTGGCAACCAGCCGTGACGGCATCCAGTTTGTGCGGCACGGGACAGTCATTAATACACCGCCCGGGCTGCATCACTTCCGCGATCCGAAGGTATGGCGTGAAGGGACGTGGTGGTACATGGTCGTGGGTGCGCGCGAAGGAGATACGGGCCAGGTGCGTGTGTACCGGTCTGCCGATCTGCGCGAGTGGCAGGACAGGGGCGTGCTCGCGGTGGCTGAAAAAGAGATGGGTTATATGTGGGAATGCCCGGACTTTTTTACCCTCAACGGTAAACGCGTGCTGATGTTCTCACCTCAGGGACTCACCGCAGACGGATTTAATCATCGCAATCTTTTCCAGAGCGGCTACCTGGTAGGTGAATGGCAGCCTGATCAGCCCTTTGTGCCTGAAGGTGAGTTTGTGGAGATGGATCGCGGGCATGATTTCTATGCGCCGCAAAGTTTCCTGACTCCTGACGGCCGCCGTATTGTTATCGGCTGGCTGGACATGTGGGAATCGCCCCTGCCGGAACAGCAGGATGGCTGGGCGGGTATGCTTTCTTTACCGCGCGAGCTGACGCTGAGTGCGGATAACCATCTGCAAATGCGACCGGCCAGAGAAGTTGAAGCCCTGCGCGGGGCGTGGTTCCCCTGGCCGATAAGTACACTTAATAACCAGCAGATGACGCTGGTGGAACACTGCGATGCGATGGAGGTCATTCTGCAATGGGATTGCACGAATAGCAGCGCGGAGCAATACGGCATTCGTCTCGGCGACGGCCTACGCCTCTATGTTGATGCCCAGATGCAGCGCCTGGTGCTGGAGCGACACTATCCACAGTATGGCCTGTGCGGTACCCGAAGCGTCGCGCTTAACCTGAACGACGCGCTCAGCCTGCGCCTGTTCTTTGACTGCTCTTCGGTGGAAGTGTTTGTTAACGAAGGTGAGGCGTGCCTCAGCAGCCGTATTTATCCTGATGCCGACTGCCGCGAGCTGGCGTTATTTGCCTGGACGGGAGGAGCATCGCTTATTCATGGCGGGGCGTGGCAGTTAGAGTAAATCTGTATTTAGTCATGAGCTAAAATAAAGCCCCATACAAATGGGGCTATGTAAATCTTATCAGGAGGGAGCGTAGTCCTAAGATCACATTTTTGATAATTGTGCGTTTACGACTCTCTCTTTTTCGACAACCAGCTGCATAATATAGCTACCCTTGTGCCATAAACCCTTATTTGGCTTCCAGCCTTTCGAAAGCAGATATTCAGCAGCATCAGATATTGGCTTATTCATAACGCGATCCGCTTCACCTGAAAACTGTTTAACATCGCCGCTTGCTTTGGCAGTCTTGCTGTCACAACGACCAGCAGCATCCATAACCTGAGTGCAGCCTTCAGGAAAATGCTTATGTGCTGATTGTGCAAGTTGAGCAGCATTCTCCAAAGCCTGTTTTTCTGCAGCAGCGTTAATGGCTGATGTGCGGTTTTGCTCTGCAATATAACAAGCGTCTTTACTCACCCCCTTGCTTTGACAATCCGCCATCCGTTGCGCTGGTGAGGAACACGCAGTAAGAGATAATACAGCCGCTATCATCATTAACTTTTTCATTATTGCCTCAGTAATTGCAATTATAAATATAGGTGCCTAACATCAAGCCGATCCATATCCCTAATAAAATAAAAGTGAGATACAAAACAACGGAGATAAAAATGTACTTTGTCATTTTATTTGCGAGCAGCAATGTATTGAGTTATAGCCAGCTGATTAAAACTCATGGGCGATTTTTTTAGCTCACTGGCATTATATTTTAATACTGTAACATTACCATCCGTAAGATGCGGACGCCGCAACAATTTCATTGCCGTTGGATGTACCTGATGTAGAGAGGGTAACAGCTACATTCTCAGCGAACTTATGACGGTAGCCGATTGCATAACCTTGCGCATCTTTGAAGTTGGCAGCACCGACGGCAACCGCGTTATCTGTATCAACGTAATGCAAACCAGCAAGAGAAGCAGCGCCAGCGATACCAGCACGATATTCCTTACGATCCTCATTCTGCTGATTCTCCAGAGAAGAGAACTTAGCGTTATTTTGACTCTCTAACGCAGTAATACGTGATTCATGATTCGCTAATTGTGCGCTGTGATTCTGAATCGTCGCTTCCTGTGTTTGCTGGCGTGACTGAACGGTAGCAACAGCAGCTTTATTCGCTGCGGCTACCGTTTGTGCATCGACAGCTAAAGATTGCGCATATGCGCCCGTATTAAATGCCTGAGTCGCTTTGCCAGAGGCATCCTGAAGTGCTTGATCTTGTCTATCCTGATCGGCGTTGAAAATGCTTTTATCGACCTTACTTGCTAGCGCTTGAGTGTTGGCGTCTGCTTTGTTGTTCGCATTGGTCGCGGTGATGTCAGTTTTATCTACTCTCGTGTTTGTATCAATGATTGCTTGACCGTTAGTAATAACGCCTTGTAAAGCCGCATCTGCTTTATTATTAGTGTTATCAATCAATATATTCTGTTTGTTATCAGTGATTGTCTGATCTGCTTTGTAATCGTCGATTTTCTGATTAAGGATAGCGTTAGCTTGAGTGTTAGCATTTACGCCATCTTGAGCGGTGTTAGCTGTATCTTGTGCTTTATTAATAGCTGTATTTGCTCTGTCAATATCGCCCTGAAGGTTATAGATTTGCCCGTCTTGCTTAATGTTACTCCCCTCGATGTTATCAAGGTTGTAGGCGGTTTTATCGGTACCCTGAATTTGAATGTGAGCACCTGGATTATTGACGTTATCGTCAAGGTTTACGTTTACTTCCGCAGCATTTGCAGTATTCATTGAACCAGCGAACACAAAACCAAAAACAGCGATAGCTGTTGTATTTAAATAGTTCATTTTAAAGCTCTCATCATCACTACAAGAAAAAATAAAGTAAGGGCGCTATCCTGGCGGGAAGATACAACGTCTTGTTATATCTGTATAAATTCGATAATAAGGTTGATGATTTTGGTTTGATAACTTATTTCGTAACGTGCAGTAACTATCTATGAATGTGTAATTTTGATTATTGATCTAAATCATAAATAGCAGGAATAGCTAAACGAGTCGATCCAGAAAGACCTGGCGTAATAATCTTATAATACAATAAGATAGCCATTTCATAATGGATGGGAGTGAAATTAGATATAAAACACCAATACATTAATTGTATTTAAGTGTTTTGATTAAAATGGGTTAATAATACACATAACAGTTTATGTAAATTTATGGGTTTTTGCCGATTATTTATTATCGAACCTTTCGTCAGCTTCGAATGAAAATGAACTCAGCTCATTTTTGTTCCGGGATATACCAGGAAAAAATATTTATGTTGAAGATGCTAGCGAAAAAGTGTTTAGGAAGATTCATAACGCGAACGCTGCCGTGATAAATCAAAACTCCTTGCGCCTGCCCTGTGGCCACGGTTACACTGATTGAGAACAATGATTTTAATAAATCATTGTTTTAAAAGCATTTTGACTCGGGGTGCCCTTCCACGTGAAGGCTGAGAAATACCCGTATTACCTGATCTGGATAATGTCAGCGTAGTCCCGGCGATCATCTAAGATATGAATCAAAGATTTGCATGGTTTTTTCTCTTCATTTTTTATGTTGTCACTCTCAGAGACAAACAAAATGACACACCCCGATCAATCACACCATTATCCGTAACGGGATCTACTACGTCAGCTTTCGCCTGCCGGGTCATAAATATTTCTGTCGGTCGTTAGAGACAGATAGCCACAGCCACGCGCAACTCTTGATGTCATTTGCATTTCCATCCATTCCATTAGTCAAACGTGGAACCATTCACCCGGTTCAGTTTGGTCAACGTCTTTCTGACTTCTGCAACCGCTTAAAGCAACAGAATGAACACTGGCTGGCGCTTGGAATATGTACAAAAAAGAGAAGGCCCTGAACTGGACGAAGGCAATCTCGCAGGCCAATGAGCGCTTTATGGAGATCCTGTTGATTGTCTTGGGTTCATCAACTGATGTAACCACGATTACAAAGCAGGACATTAAGCAGGTGATGGAAGTTGTAGAAAACCTGCCTAGGCGTGTTGTGCAGCCTTATCGGCCGATGACGGTTCATCAACTCATCGGGTGTGATGATGTTCCGTCAGAAGATTTGGTTGGCGCTGAGTTATCCACAAGCATTTGAAAATTTACAAATCGCTGTTTAAAACCTTCCTGACTGACAATAAAGATATTCTGGTTAAATCTCCGACTGATGGAGTAGTCGCCGCACCGTCGAAAGCGAGGTTTGGAACTTGCAGTGCAGCAGAAATGAGAAAGTTTGTGGGATGGGCACGAAAACAGCCTGATGGCTGGCAGAAGTGGATCACCTTGCTGTTGGCGTACACGGGAGCCAGAAGAGGGGAGACCGCCAAGCTGGAGAAATCACAGATCAAACTTGATGAAGATAGCCAGCGGCACTATCTCCTGATCGCTGAAGGAGGACAGGGTAAAACTGAGAACGCTACAAGGCAGGTGGCGATACATCCCAAACTGATCGAGTGGGGGTTCCTCGATTTTGTGAACCGCCAATAGAAAAAGATATTCTTCTCTCCTGTGTCGGGTAAGAACATGCCGAAGATCGGCAAAGTTTTAGGAGATATTAGAGATCAGCTTGGTATTCCGTACCTTGATGATTATGGGCAGCGGCGATTAGTGCATAGTTTCCGGCATACCATGATTTAAACCTTTTTCGCTGGTTGGTTTGGTAACCTGGCGCACTTGCAACAAGTGGTAGGACATGAGAAAAGCGCCTCAGAAATCACTAGGCGCTACCTGCATACGTTCCCCTTGTCCTCAGTTTCTTATGTGATTGACGGCTTGTGTTGGGAATCTTAACGGCTCCGCGCGTTGTCTTACCACCAACGGGCTTTATGCTTCTATTATCTAAAAGTGGGGAAAGGGTAAGGGGAAAAGGCTGGAGACCTCCAGCCTTTGGCGGTCATCTCACCTTCTTGAAGATGAGCAGAATCAGAGGTACGCAAACAGCGAAACCAACAATGGAGGCCAACGCTGAATCAGAGTGATTTTGCGATAGTTCCTTAATAAACCACGTGAATTGAGAAGGCGTAAACTCCCCGCCTTGGCTCATTGTCTCTGAAAAGTTAAGTGCGAAGACCAGATCGAAATACAGCACGATTACATAATACGCTATGCAGATCAGCGCAATGCTAACCCACCTGATCCAGAACTTTTTATTCATCATCGTATGTACTTCCCAACGATCCGCCTACTGTGCCGCCTGAGTATGGAGAAATTGAGCCAGCAACAGCAGCAGAATCAGCCGATACTTGTTGGATTTTTGCACTTCCCCCAATTGGTTGAGGGCTTTTGTTCTCAATGTTTGGATACTGCTGCTTGAACGTACTTGTCATCTCGACGACGAGCATTGAGGAGTAATCTGCACTCTTTTTTTCAAGGTAACTTTGCAGTGATACCGGGATAGTGAAATCTTCTTCTATCTCAATTGGTAGCTGTGTAGTCCTGGTGGTGTAACCGTGTTCGAATACCTTTGAACCAGCAAACTTGATCCCCTCGACTGAGTGAGTAGTACAGTTATTCCCAGTTACGTCATACTTATCAATCGTGCGGCCTCTACGTATTGTGCCGTCCTGCATCTTTGGTGTTTGAATCGGTGATACACCGTTATTCCATAATTTTTCGAAGAACTTACGGATTAATTCAGGATCAGCATCATCAATCCGAAATGCACGAGCACTCATTTCATAAAGTTCGTAACGGTAATACTTCCGTGCATCTTCATCTTGGAAGATGTCTAAAATCCCATCTCCGGTTAGCGTGCTTCTGTCTGTGCGTCCATAGCGTCCATAGGTGTAAAGGTAGATCGAGTTATTCTCATGCACCGAAACGAAAGCATGACCTGCACTTGTTGTTTCAGTCCAGATGTAAACGCCTTTCAATAGCCGGTTATCTGTTGGTTTACAGGTGTCAGCGAAGCTATCAGTTTTAGGAGCGGCAATCGGGCCAGGGAGAACGGGAAATTCAACGATGTGAGATTGGGTGGTTTCGGCTTTTGCTGGTTCTTTAGAAAATTCGTAAGTGTCGAAGATGGACGGAATAAAACGTGATTTGCAGGGGCAAGAGCTACGGCTATGCAGTGTTCCGGCTACTCTTTTACCGTGTATGTCTTGGTTTTCAAGCCCTCCCACTATGCGGAATCTACCCGCATGTTTACCACACGTCACTTTATGCCCTTCACAGGCCATGTCTTTATCGAAAAACTGATGATCGGTACATCCTTCAATAATCCGACCACCGCAAACAGTCTTATCGCCCCTGAATAAGTAGTGACCAATAGCCATTTATTTTTATCCTTGTGTTGCTTTGAAATCCTTAATGAAAGTGTAGGTTTTTGGGGCTGGCGAGTAAATGAGCAGTTGTAACAAAGTGATAGATGGTTACTCGCAACATGCCGCTGATGCAGTGGATCCTAGATGGCAAGGGCGATGATGCGATTATCAACATGTCAGCGCTGGCGCGTCGGCTGGGGTGTAGTCGTTCCAACCTGCTTGACCACATCCATACGCATGGATTCGACAGCACTATTAGGTACTACTTGAGCGAACAGCGACAACGGAAACTGAAAACATGAGAACCGGGTTAATCCCGGCTTTTTTAGCGCTTTTTATTCGATTGAGAAACAACCGAACCAGCTAAGGTTTTAATAACCTCGCTTGAACGTGGGTTTTTCAAAGCTGCTGATGCTTTGGCTTCCATGTTCGCGCCAGTCTGATTTTTTGTTCCTGCTTGTGATAGCACCGAACCCGCTAAACTTTTCTGAATCGCAGAGGCGTTTGGGTTGTTTAGAGTCTCTGCTGCCAGATGAGCTACATCTTTCGAGGATTGCTTATCATTGTTCGCCATTTCAACACCTATTCACGGGATGGATTTTTGGATATATTGTATTTGTTATATCAATAAACACAATATGTAGTAGTTATGATAGAAGCGAAGCGGCAAGCTTAGCAAGCTCGGAAAAAAAAGTTTTTACTGGTTTTATGACCAGTGTCAATTGTTTGATAACTGACCGTTTACGAAGTGGTAGAGAAGTCATATAGGTAGTGTGCAGGCATAAGCTTGTAATACTCAGGACAAACCAAATGGCAGATAACTTACAGCGTCGGCAGCCAGAAGATAAACGTTTCAT
Organism: Enterobacter sp. Taxon_8; assembly: GCF_058354585.1. Lineage (NCBI taxonomy): Bacteria > Pseudomonadati > Pseudomonadota > Gammaproteobacteria > Enterobacterales > Enterobacteriaceae > Enterobacter > Enterobacter sp. Taxon_8. Next base: position 1,499,574 of record NZ_CM177989.1, read on the forward strand.
CAGCTTGAGTGAATCTTGGGAAGTGGCATATTGGACCCAAGCGTTGGATGTTACTGAATCTCAGCTTAGGGCTGCTGTTAGAGCTGTTGGTAATGGCACCGCTAAGGTAAAAGCATATCTAGGTAAATAGGTTTGTGAAGGCATCTTCAATTGTGCTGTTGAGGCTGGAGAAACCCGGCCTTTTTTGTGTTCGGTGTTTGGTACTATGAGCCACAACCTGGGACATAAGCTGGCACACAGAGCATTTTTTAGGGTTGAGTCTTTGGCTTCCCGCTGGCATGATCCAGAACAGCGATTAACGGGACGTTAATCGCAAGCTTTTGATTTTGTTTATTTTGACTCGGGGTGCCCTTCTTCGTGAAGGCTGAGAAATACCCGTATTACCTGATCTGGATAATGCCAGCGTAGGGAAGTCAGATGCCTTCCCGGTCATCGCTTCTTCACGCAAGGCAGGAGCGAAACCATGCAGCCTGACCTGCTCAATTTACGCGTTTTACACCACTTCCGAACCCGTTCTCCGCTGACCCACTGTATGACCAACGATGTCGTACAGACCTTCACGGCCAACGTTTTGCTGGCGCTTGGCGCATCACCCGCGATGGTGATTGAGGCCGAAGAGGCTGAACAGTTTGCCGGCATCGCCGATGCGCTGCTGATTAACGTTGGCACGCTGACCTCGCCGCGTGCCCAGGCGATGCGTCGGGCAATAGAAAGCGCGGTGGCTGCAGGCAAGCCCTGGACGCTGGACCCGGTTGCCGTGGGCGCCCTGACGTTCCGCACCCGGTTTTGCCATCAAATTCTTGCTCTGAAACCGGCTGCCATTCGCGGCAATGCCTCTGAAATCCTTGCTCTTGCCGGGATGAGCCCGGGTGGGCGCGGCGTTGATACGACCGATACCGCCGCCAGCGCGGTGCCCGCTGCACAGGCGCTGGCCCGCCAGACCAATGCCGTTGTGGTCGTCACCGGCGAGGTGGATTACATCACGGACGGGCAACGTACCCGAACGGTTACCGGCGGCGATCCGCTGATGACGCGCGTGGTAGGCACCGGATGCGCGCTTTCTGCCGTTGTGGCGGCGAACTGTTCGCTGCCGGGTGACCGGCTGGATAACATTGCTGCCGTCTGCGGATGGATGAAGCGAGCCGGAACGGTCGCGGTTGCGCAGTCGCGTGGCCCGGGCAGTTTTGCCAGCGCGTTCCTCGACGCGCTCTATACGCTGGAGGAGCAGGCATGAAGCGGATTAACGCCCTGACCATTGCCGGCACCGATCCCTGCGGCGGCGCGGGTATCCAGGCTGACCTCAAAACATTCTCGGCCCTTGGCGCGTACGGCTGCTCGGTCATTACCGCGCTGGTGGCGCAAAACACGCGCGGCGTGCAGTCGGTCTACCGTATCGAGCCAGATTTTGTTGCCGCACAGCTGGATTCTGTGTTCAGCGACGTGCGCATCGATACCACCAAGATCGGCATGCTGGCCGAGACGGATATTGTGGAAGCGGTGGCCGAGCGGCTTAAACGCTATCAGGTGCAAAACGTGGTGCTGGATACCGTCATGCTGGCAAAAAGCGGCGACCCGCTGCTTTCGGCCTCCGCCGTGGAGACGCTGCGTACAAAACTGCTGCCGCAGGTGGCGCTTATCACGCCCAATCTGCCGGAAGCCGCCGCGCTGTTAGGCACATCGCATGCGCAAACTGAACGCGAGATGAAAGCGCAGGGAAACGCGCTGCTGGCGATGGGCTGCGGCGCAGTGCTGATGAAGGGCGGTCATCTTGACGACGCTGAAAGCCCGGACTGGCTCTTTACCCGCGATGGCGAAGTACGTTTTACCGCGCCGCGCGTGCAGACCAAAAACACCCACGGCACGGGCTGCACGCTCTCCGCCGCGCTGGCGGCGCTGCGTCCCCGGCATGAAGGCTGGGCCGATACGGTTAGCGAAGCGAAAGCCTGGCTCTCGGCGGCGCTGGCAAAAGCCGATACTCTGGAAGTCGGTCACGGTATTGGGCCGGTTCATCATTTTCATGCATGGTGGTAACCCAGTATACTGGCAGGAAACACCACGCCTGAGAAAACAGAGATGGAACAAGCGCATACCCGGTTAATCGCTCAACTGAATGAACGGATCGCCGCGCCGGACAACACGCCGCTGTACCTGAAATTTGCCGAAACGGTAAAAAATGCGGTGCGAAGCGGCATGCTGGAGCACGGGAATATTTTGCCCGGCGAGCGCGATCTGAGCCAGTTAACCGGCGTGTCGCGCATTACCGTGCGAAGGGCAATGCAGGCGCTGGAGGAAGAGGGCGTGGTGACGCGTTCCCGTGGATATGGCACGCAAATCAACAACATCTTTGAATATTCGCTGAAAGAGGCGCGCGGGTTCTCGCAGCAGGTGGTGCTGCGCGGCCAAAAGCCCAATACGCTGTGGGTCAACAAGCGTGTGGTGAAATGCCCGGAAGAGGTGGCTAACCACCTGTCGATCTCCCCGGACAGCGAGGTTTTTTTACTTAAGCGCATTCGCTATGTGGATGACGATGCGGTGTCGATTGAAGAGTCCTGGGTCCCGGTCGGGTTAATTCCCGATCCGGATGCAATTGGCATTTCGCTGTACGACTACTTCCGCAGTCAGAACATCTTCCCGCAGCGCACCCGCTCAAGGGTGAGCGCCCGCATGCCGGACAGCGAGTTTCAGGCGCACATAAAGATGGATGAAAAAATACCGGTGCTGGTGATCAAGCAGGTTGCGCTTGACCAGCAGCACCGTCCGATTGAGTACAGCATCAGCTACTGTCGCAGCGATCTATACGTCTTTGTATGCGAGGAGTAATTCCTCACGAGTCGGGGCGCAATCGCCGCCGCGGTGGCTGACCACCCAGGACGCCACGGCATTCCCCAGCAGAACGGCGTCTGCCAGCGACCATCCCGCTGCCAGCCCTGCCAGCGTGCCGCCCGCGTGGCTGTCGCCAGCACCAACGGTGTCCACAACCGTCGCCGGGAACGCCGGAACAACGCCCGAGGCGTCACCGTCATACCACATAGCACCGTCTTTATCATGGCGCACAATTAGCGCGGCGCCGAAGCGTTGCTGCCACACTTCACCCAGGTTTTCAGACTCCACACCTAATCTTTCAGCTGCAAGTTCCGCTTCCTGACGATTGAGCGACACGATTGGCCTGCAGGCCATAATCCGCTCCATCAGCGCGTCGGGAATATCCGCGATGCGGGGGCCGAAATCGATCAATGCCGTCACGTCCTGTAATCCCTCCAGCCAGCGTGTCAGCAGCTCGCCGCACGGCGATGCCAGCTGGTAGCCGGACAAATAAACCAGGCTGTTTTGCGGAACGTAAAGCGCATCCAGCCAGCGCTGCTGCCACTGGTTCTCCACGCCGCTAAAGGACATAAAGGTACGTTCGCCGTCAGGCTCAACCAGCGCCAGGCACCAGCCGTTGTCGCCCGTATCGGCCTCCACGGCGCTGTGCAGATCCTGCTTCGCCATGGCGTTGCGGATAATATCCGCCCAGACGCCGTGACCGACGGGCAGAGCGTTTTGCGCCGTAATGCCGAGCCGCTTCAGGGCGATGGCAATGTTCAGCGCGCAGCCGCCGATATTCACGCCCTGCTGCTTAAGTTCGATATCGCACCCGCGCCAGGGCAGGGCGTAGGCGTCGGCGATGACGTCTATCACCGCTGCGCCCAGCACCGTCACCGGGCTCGTGGCGTGCAGGGTGTCGAGACGTTGGGCAAATGCATTCATACGCCCTCCCTTTGCTCCCGATAGTGCAGCAGTTTTTCGCAATAGTGACCGAAATCGAGCCGGTTAACGGCGTCGAGCTCGGCCTTCAGCGCCGGGTCAATTGCCTGGACGCCGTGGAGCGCGCCGCAGATGGCCGTCGCCATTGCGCCAATGGTGTCCGTATCGCCGCCCAGGTTGGCGCATAAAATGGCGCAGCGGTTCGGATCGGTTTCCGCCAGTTCGACCATCGCAATGGCCGCCGGGACGGACTCAATGGTGCTGGTTCCTGCGCCGACAAGCTGATAAATCTGCTCGCTGGCGGAGTCGATGCCGTTGGCTTCCCGTACGGTCTTAAGCGCCAGCTCAATACGCGCCGCCAGCGACGCGCTGAAGGTGGTGGTTTTCATCTCCTGCGCATAGCGGGCGATACCCGGCAGAGCATCGACGATGTTCTGCCAGCTTTCGCCGTCGACGGCGCGGGAAACCGCCCACGCAATCACCACCGCGCCGGCAATGGCGAGGTCCGATTTATGGGTCGGGCTGGAGGCCAGCGCCACCTGCTCAACAAAGTGTTCCAGACGCGTGGCCGGAAGCAGGCAGCCCAGCGGCGAGGCGCGCATCGCCGCCCCGTTGGTCACGCCGTTGTTTTCCAGCTCGCTGACCGGCTTGCCGTCACGAATTGCGTTAAGCGCGATTTTGGAGGTCGGGCCGAGCACGTTCTTATTAAACGCATCGAAATCGAGCGCCCAGTGCAGAATATGCTTGCCGATAACGTCCGCGTTAATCTCCCCGTCGCACTCAACGATCGCGTCAGCCAGGCACAGCGCCATTGAGGTATCGTCAGTAAACTCTGCCTGTTTGAAATAGCAGGCCGCATTATTCTCTGCCGGGCCGGGTAAAAAGCGGTCGATCCAGCCGAAGTGCGACTTTACGCGCTTTCTCGGCCACAGCTCCGACGGCATGCCCATCGCATCCCCTAAAGCCTGCCCGTAAAGGGCACCGAGAACACGTTCTTGTTTCATTTAACTTCCCCTTGTGTCAGCGCGGCATCGCCATCAACCACCGCAATGGCGGCGATCTCTTTGTCCGATTCGCGGAAAAACAGCATAAACAGCACGGCAATCACGGCAATCATGATTGCACCAAACGTCCACATTCCGGCCCAGTTGTAGGTCAGCCCATTCACCGGCTCTTTGTATGCGAACATTTTTTCCATCATCACGCCGCCCAGGCGGTAACCCAGCAGGCTACCAAAGCCCTGGCAGCACAGCGTAATCAGGCCCTGCGCGGCGGTGCGCATGTGCACCGGCGCTTTTTTGTCCACGTAGATGTACGCGGTGACGTAGTAGAAGTCGTAGCTCACGCCGTGCAGCAGAATCCCGAGGAACAGCAGGGCGTAGGTGAAGTATTGTTCCGCTCCGCCGTAAACGAAGAATCCGTAGCGGATGGCGGCCGTGATCAGACCCAGCAGTAAGACCTTCTTAATACCAAAGCGTTTGGTAAAGAACGGCAGGGCGAGCATAAAGAAGATTTCGGAGAACTGGCCGAGCGTCATCCAGCCGGTGGCGTTTTTCATCCCCACTTCGGTGAGATAGCCGTTGGCGAAGATGTAGTAGAAGGCCAGCGGCATGGCGAACAGGAACGAGCAGAAGAAGAACACGAGGAAGTTTCTGTCACGCAGCAGGATCAGCGCGTCCAGCCCGAGCATCACTTTGAAGTCCAGCTTGCCGGTACTTTTCGGCGGGGTGTTCGGCAGGAACAGGGCAAAGACGCCGAGCAGGGCGGAGCTGGCGGCCGTCATCAGCAGCGGAATATTGGTATCGGAAATATCGCTGTAGCCCAGCATCTGCGGCAGGAACCCGCACGCCAGACCGGAGGCGATCCAGCCGATAGTGCCCATCACGCGGATACGCGGGAAATCGGCTTCGACGTCATCCACGTTCGCGAAGGCAATACTGTTGGTCAGCGCGATGGTGGGCATGTAGGTCAGGGAGTAAACCAGCAGCAGCGGGAAGAAGGTGCTGAACTGGGTTTGCTGTGCGGCGAAGTACATCAGAATCGCGCCGGCAAACATCAGCACCGCCAGCACTTTCTGCGCGGCGAAGAAGCGGTCCGTCAGCGATCCGACAAGAATCGGGGAGAGGATAGCGGCAATGGCGGTACAGGCGTAAGACCAGCCGATTTCCCCGGCGGTAAAACCGTTTTTGCTCAGCCACAGCCACAGCGGCACAAACCACGCGCCCCAGATAAACCATTCAACAAACATCATGAATGACAGTTGGACTTTCGTTTTCATTTTTTAATCCTGCATGTCAGAGAGGGTACGCCTTTAACATACCATTCAATAATACCTTTTAAATACCTTTGTGGCGATTGTTTGATCAATGTAACAGTTTTGTTGTACACGAATCGAGCCAGCAGATTGTGCTGAAAAAAAATGCAATGGGTGGAAAATCTGTTAAGTCGGTACCAGGCTTAGTCTGCCCATAAATAATGGGACTGGATAAACACACACCGACACGACGTCGGACTTACGGGAGTATCACATGACTGATATTGCGCAGTTGCTTGGCAAAGACGCCGACAGCCTTTTACAGCATCGTTGTATGACCATTCCAGCCGACCAGCTTTACCTGCCTGGTCATGATTACGTTGACCGCGTGATGGTCGATAACAACCGTCCCCCTGCCGTGCTGCGAAATATGCAGACGCTCTATAACACCGGGCGGCTCGGCGGCACCGGATATCTCTCGATTCTGCCGGTAGACCAGGGCGTTGAGCACTCGGCGGGCGCCTCCTTTGCGGCGAATCCGCTCTACTTCGATCCGAAGAACATTGTTGAACTGGCGATTGAAGCGGGCTGTAACTGTGTAGCCTCCACCTACGGCGTGCTGGCCTCCGTCTCGCGTCGCTATTCCCACCGCATTCCGTTCCTCGTGAAGCTGAACCACAACGAAACCCTGAGTTACCCTACCGAATATGACCAGACGCTCTACGCCAGCGTCGAGCAGGCGTTCAATATGGGGGCGGTTGCCGTTGGGGCGACGATTTACTTTGGCTCTGAACAGTCCCGTCGTCAGATTGAAGAGATCTCTGCGGCGTTTGAGCGCGCTCATGAGCTCGGCATGGTGACCGTGCTGTGGGCGTACCTGCGTAACTCGGCGTTCAAAAAAGACGGCGTGGATTACCACGTGTCGGCCGACCTGACCGGCCAGGCGAACCATCTGGCGGCGACCATTGGCGCAGACATCGTGAAGCAGAAAATGGCCGAGAATAACGGCGGCTATAAAGCGGTAAACTTTGGCTACACCGATGACCGCGTTTACAGCAAGCTGACCAGCGATAACCCGATCGACCTGGTGCGCTACCAGCTGGCGAACTGCTATATGGGCCGCGCGGGGCTGATCAACTCCGGCGGCGCGGCGGGCGGCGATACTGACCTGTCAGACGCGGTGCGTACGGCGGTTATTAACAAACGCGCGGGCGGCATGGGGCTGATCCTGGGTCGTAAGGCGTTTAAGAAATCGATGGCCGACGGCGTGAAGCTGATCAATGCGGTGCAGGACGTCTATCTGGACAGCAAAGTCACGATTGCCTGACCTGAGGGCGAAGTGTAGGCCGGGTAAGGCGTAGCCGCCACCCGGCAATACCATTAGCGCAAAAGCACACAGTCCGGCGGCAACCGACACTGCAGCGCGCCGGGCAACACCTCAATGCGGAACTGTGTTCCGCTTAACGGCTCTCCGTCGAGGTTAAACGTCATCCCGTGCGGGGCATTTACCTCAAACCACGCCGATTTCCCGTCAATGATATTTGGACTCTCTTCCGGCTGCGTCAGCGTGGTAAACAGCGCGGGCAGCAGGCCGTCGCCCGTGAAAATCCTCAGCTGTAGCTGACCGTCATTGATCAGCGCCTCCGGGCACAGCTGCTGACCGCCGCCCGCCTGACGCCCGTTGCCAATGCCAATGACCAGCGCGTCACCCTGCCACTGAAAATCCTCGCCGCGAATTTCGCAGCGGTCAGGCTTGAGGGTATCCATGCGCATCAGACCGTGGATCAGATACGACACGCCGCCCAGCGCCGCCTTCAGTTTTTCCGGCGTTTCGCTGGTGATGCGCGTGCCAAACCCGCCGGTCGCCATATTGATAAAGCAGGTTTTATCATTCACCTGCGCAATATCCACGGCGGTGGCTTTACCGAGGATCGCCAGCTGGAGCGCCTTCTCTAACTCCTCCGGGATCCCGGCGCTGGTGGCAAAGTCATTGGCGGTGCCGAGCGGTAAAATGCCCATCACCGGGCGGTTTGCCGGGGGCAGGTCTATTAGCGCTGAGGCAATCTCATTGATAGTGCCATCGCCGCCGCCGGAAATGATGGTCTCAACGCCAAGCCCGAGGGCTTCATTGATATAGCGTGCCGCGTCGCCTTTTTCCCACGTCACCCTGACGTGAATGCGCGCGCCGTCGTCGCGCAAGCCGCGAATTGCCTGACGCAACAGATCGTTGCCTGCACTTTTGCCATTGAGAATCAATAAACTGTCTGGATAGGTTGCCATCCGCGCTGCTCCCTTTTTTAGCGTTAGTAAGAGTGTATAGCAGAGAGGAAAAAAGCGGGTAAGAACAGGATGAAAGGAACAAAATATGCCCGAAAGCGCGTTACACTCCAGCGATGATATGGACTAATCACAGGAAAGTGATGATGAATAAAATTTTGGTAAGCGCGTGCCTGATGGGCTTCAGGGTTCGTTATAACGCAAGTGAAAAAGCGAGAATGAACGCGCAACTCGCTCGCTGGCAACAGGAACAACGTCTGGTTATCCACTGTCCTGAATTGGCTGCCGGGCTGCCTGTACCGCGTCCTCCGGCAGAGATTATGTCTGCTGATGGGAAAGACGTAATGCGCGGGCAAGCCAGAATTATTGAAAATACCGGGCAGGATGTGACCGCACATTATCAGCTTGCAGCCTGGCTTGCGCTACGCGCTGCTCAGGAGTCGGGGTGTAGCGCTGCATTGTTAACCGATGGCAGCCCAACGTGCGGCAGCGAGTTTATTTATGACGGATCGTTTCGCGGCATACATAAAGCGGGGAGGGGGGTTGCGGCATCGTTGCTCGCTGAGCATGGGATCGCCGTGTTCTCAGAGAAGCAAATCGACGAACTCATTGCCTGGATTGAGGAGAGAGAAGGCAAAAAATAAGCCCGCGTAAGGGAGATTACGCAGGCTAAGGAGGTGGTTCCTGGTACAGCTAGCATTTATGGGTTATGTTTTTCAGCGGGGGGATAATACCCGTATTGAACGAAGCGGTATGTGATCCGATTCTAAGAATTATCCCAGCGCGAAAAAATTTCCCTGATTGACTATTTGCCGTGTGGGTTTCGGGTGCTTTCACCGTTGAAGTTACGCATCAGCAGCGCGAACTTCAGCTCCACCTCTTCCGGAACCGGCAGCCAGACGGTATGCCCGTCGCCCGGCGCGACCTCAATCGCTTCGCCTTTGCCGTTTTCCAGATGCTCCAGCGTGAAGTTCATGTTGCCCTGCGGGGTCATCAGCTCCAGGCTGTCGCCTTTGGTGAACTTGTTTTTCACCGCGACGGCCGCCAGCGCGCCTTTACGCTCGCCGGTGAAGTCACCGACAAACTGCTGGCGCTCGGAAACGGAGTAGCCGTGCTCGTAGTTCTGGTAGTCGTCATGGGTATGACGGCGCAGGAAGCCTTCGGTATAGCCGCGGTGCGCAAGACCCTCCAGGGTTTCCAGCAGGCTGGTATCGAACGGTTTACCGGCGGCCGCATCGTCGATGGCTTTACGGTACACCTGCGCGGTACGCGCGCAGTAGTAATAGGATTTGGTGCGGCCTTCAATCTTCAGGGAGTGCACGCCCATCTGCGTCAGACGCTCGACGTGGGCGATGGCGCGCAGATCTTTCGAGTTCATGATGTAGGTGCCGTGCTCGTCTTCAAAGGCGGTCATATACTCGCCCGGACGTTTGGCTTCTTCAATCATAAACACGCTGTCGGTTGGCGCGCCGATGCCCAGCGTCGGCTCAACGTTGGTCACCGGAATAGGCTCGTGCTTGTGGACGATGTTGCCGACGTCATCCTCTTTGCCTTCCTGGACGTTATATTCCCAGCGGCAGGCGTTGGTGCAGGTGCCCTGGTTCGGGTCGCGCTTGTTGATGTAGCCAGAAAGCAGGCAGCGGCCGGAGTAGGCCATGCACAGCGCGCCGTGGACGAAGATTTCGATTTCCATATCCGGCACCTGGGTGCGGATCTCTTCGATCTCTTCCAGAGACAGTTCGCGGGACAGGATGACGCGGGTCAGCCCCATCTGCTTCCAGAACTTCACCGTCGCCCAGTTGACGGCGTTAGCCTGTACGGAGAGGTGAATATCCATCTCCGGGAAGTTCTCCCGAACCAGCATGATTAAACCCGGGTCCGACATGATCAGCGCGTCCGGCCCCATATCGACCACCGGCTTCAGGTCACGGATGAACGTTTTCAGCTTGGCGTTGTGCGGCGCGATGTTCACGACCACGTAGAATTTTTTGCCCAGGGCATGCGCTTCGTTGATGCCGAGCTGCAGGTTCTCGTGGTTGAATTCGTTGTTACGCACGCGCAGCGAGTAGCGCGGCTGGCCCGCATACACGGCATCGGCGCCATAGGCGAAAGCGTAACGCATATTTTGCAGCGTTCCCGCCGGGGAAAGGAGTTCCGGTTTAAACATGTTTGTTCTCGTTCTGATGACAGGTCAGATCCGCGTACACCTGGTGCAGCGGTAAGGGGAGATCCCCCACATTAAGGGCGGGCATTGTAGCGCTGCGGGGCAGGGAGGTAAAGTTATTGTGCCGGGCGGCGGCTTCGCCTTACCCGGCCTGGATTGACCCTCTGCTGGCTAGGCAATCCTGCACGCATCCGCTTCCCAGCGATACCCCACGCCATACACCGCGCGGATAAACGACTGCTCGGCGTCCAGCGCTTCCAGCTTGCGGCGCAGGTTTTTGATATGGCTGTCGATGGTGCGGTCGGTCACTACGCGGTAATCGTCGTACAGGTGGTTCAGCAGCTGTTCGCGGGAGAAGACTTTGCCCGGCTCGTGGGAGAGGGTTTTGAGCAGGCGGAACTCCGCAGGGGTCAGGTCCAGCAGCTTGCCGCGCCAGCTTGCCTGGAAGCGGCTTTCATCCACAATCAGCGGGCTTTCAGCGTCCAGCACCTGAAGCTCGCGCTGCGGCCTGCAGCGGCGCAGAATGGTCTTCACGCGGGCTACCACCTCGCGCGGGCTGTAGGGCTTGCAGATGTAGTCGTCCGCGCCGATTTCGAGCCCCAGCAGGCGGTCAATCTCTTCAATTTTAGCGGTGACCATGACGATCGGCACGTCGGAGAAGCGGCGAATTTCCCGGCACAGGGTCAGTCCGTCAACGCCCGGCAGCATTAAATCCAGCAGGATCAGATCCGGCGGAGTCTGGCGCACGTACGGCAGCACCTGGTCGCCGTGGCTTATCAGGGACGGGGCATAGCTGGCCGCGCGTAAGTAGTCGATTAGCAGCTGTCCCAGCTTGGGTTCGTCTTCAACGATCAAAATGCGCGGCGTGTTTTCGTCAATCGGTAACTCGGTCATACTTCTCTCGATAAATCCCGTTCCAGAGGTAACTCTACTGTAATGCTAACCCCGCCAAAAGGCGAATGGGCTGCGCGGATCGTGCCATTATGCGCCTCGACGATGTTAACGCAAATCGCCAGCCCCAGGCCGGAGCCGCCGCTGGCGCGGTTGCGGGAGCCTTCGGTACGGTAGAAACGTTCAAACAGTTTTTCCAGCTGCGCGTCCTGCACGCCGGGGGCGGAATCCGCGAAGGTGAGGGCAAAGCGCCCGTTTTCCTGCCTGCCGGAGATGTGCAGCCCTCCGCCGCTGTCGGTGTAGCGTAGGCTATTTTCCAGCAGGTTATTGAACAGCTGCATCAGTCGGTCTTTGTCGCCAAACACCACCGCGCTGTCCGGCAGGGAGAGGTCGATTTTCAGGTTGCGGCTGGCAAACCGCTCTCGGAACGCGCCGCTGATCACTTCCAGAATATTAATCACGTCCACCGGCGCTTTCTGGTAGGCCAGCGCGCCTTCGTCAGACATGGAGAGCTGATGGAGATCGTCCACCAGCTTGGTGAGCGTACCCACCTCCGCCTGCAGTGATGCCACCGATTCGGCCGTAAACTGGCGCACGCCGTCCTGAATGGCCTCGAGCTCGCCGCGCAGCACCGCCAGCGGGGTGCGCAGCTCGTGCGAGATATCGGCCATAAAGTCGCGGCGCATCTGCTGGTTTTTCTCCAGCGTGCTGGCAAGCTGGTTAAAGTCCTGCGCCAGCTTGCCCAGTTCGTCCTGGCTGCGGGTATCGACGCGGGTGGTGAAATCCCCGGCGGCGAGCTTGTGCGTACCCTCCACCAGCCGTTTTACCGGGGCGAGCAGACCGCGTGCCAGAGGGAAGGTGGCGAGCGCGGCGAGCAGCGTGGAGAGGGCTACAATCAGCCAGCTTGTGCGGCGCTGCTGGCGGTCAAAGTTGATGTCGGTGTTGCGCGTCAGGCGCTCCACCGGGGAGGCGATGACCCAGCCAACGGTGGCGTTATTGACTTTAATCGCCCGCCGGGTGCCGTCCGGCGGTATCGGCGCGCGCGGCCCAACCAGGGGGCGCATATCCTGGTCGATCACCCAGAACTGGGTGCGCCAGCCGTGCGGCGGCATGCCCGGCCCCGGGCGATCGTCACCGGTATCGTGCTCCAGCGAGCGCAGGATCTGGAAAATAAAGCGGTCGTTATTGCGCAGAAAACGCCAGTTGCCGTGTTGGGCGTACTGTTCACTCAGCGCATCGCTTAAGCCCTGTAAACGCTGTTCATTGCCATGCTTGATGTAATCAATAAAGCCGCGCTCAAAGCTTACCCGCACCGCCCAGTGCATGGTGATCAGCAGGACGATACAGGTGGCGAAGATCGCTACAAAGAGCTTGCCGGTAATACCCGGACGCCAGAATTTCATGAGCCACTCCTTTTGCCGCGCCTAATCACGACGTTCTTGCTGGTATCATCCGGCACTCTGGCGAAGATGAAAGCGGGCAGGGCGATGATGACCGCCATGCTGAGGTAGGTATACAAAAAGACCTGATGCGCCACCGGCGTGTCGACGCTGAGATGGTGCTGGCCGTACATGCCGAGCAGCAGGCCGGCAATGGTGACGCCCACGCTCATTGAGAGCTGCATGATCATCGACAGCAGGCTATTGCCGCTGCTCGCCAGATCGTCAGGCAGGTCCTTCAGCGTCAGGGTATTCATCGACGAGAAGCGCATGGAGTTGACGATCCCCTGACAGAACAGCACCAGCGGCAGGACGTAGTACCAGCCCATCAGCGCCACGGCCATAAACAGCAGGCTGACCAGCGCCAGCCCCAGCGTGGCGGCCACCAGCACGTGTCGATAGCCAAAGCGGTTGACCACCTGCACCACAACGCGCTTCATCCCCATGCTGCCGAGCACCATCGGGATCATCATCAGGCCCGCGTGGAACGGCGAAAAGCCCATGCCAATTTGCAGAAAAACGGGCGTCATAAACGGCAGCATCCCGCTGCCGATGCGTCCGGCGAAGCTGCCAGACAGGCCCAGACGGTAGGTAGGGTTTTTAAACAGGTTCAGGCTGAACAGCGCCTTATCGTTACCTCTGGCATGCCGCAGATACCACAGTATGGCGGTAACGCCGAGCGCGATCAGGAGCCCGAGCGTCAGGGGCGAAATCCCCAGCCCTTTTTGCCCGTCGAGCGCCAGGGTAAGCGTAGCCATGCCCGCCGCCAGCAGGATAAAGCCAAAGAAATCAAAGCGCCGGGTCTGCAATTTATAGTTCGGCATCAGCGTCAGGGTGGCGATGGCGCCGATGATGCCAACAGGAAGATTGATTAAGAAGATCCAGTGCCAGGAGGCGTACTCCACCAGAATGCCGCCCAGCGCTGGACCCAGCAGCGGCCCCACCTGACCGGGCAGGGTCACAAAGGTCATCGCCGCCATGTACTGCTCGCGTGGCACAATTTTCATCACCGTTAGCCGCCCGACGGGCACCATCATCGCCCCGCCGATGCCCTGCAGCACGCGCGCCGTCACCAGCTGGTCGAGGGTATTGGCCTGGGCGCAAAACAGCGAGCCGGTGGTAAACAGCACGATGGCGGTAAAGAAGATGTTCCGCACGCCGACCTTATCGGCCAGCCAGCCGCTGGCGGGCAGCATCACGGCCACCGTCAGCACGTAGGAGACAATCACCATGTGCATATGCAGCGGGCTCTCCCCCAGGCTTTTCGCCATGGAGGGGAGGGCGGTGTTGACGATGGTCGTATCCAGCGACTGCATAAAGAAGCCGAAAGCGACTATCCATAGCTGCCAGCGAACGTTAGCGGGGAGATCGGTCATTTACTCGGTCACCGTGGTTCTGTTTTTACGCGAGAAGCGCAGCCGCAGGCGGTCGAAGAACAGATAGACCACCGGCGTGGTGTACAGCGTCAGCAGCTGGCTCATCACCAGGCCGCCGACAATGGTGATCCCCAGCGGCTGGCGCAGCTCTGAGCCGTCGCCGCCCGAGATCACCAGCGGCAGCGCGCCAAACAGCGCCGCCAGGGTGGTCATCATGATCGGACGAAAACGCAGCAGGCAGGCCTGGAAGATGGCCTCTTCCGGCGACAGATTGCCGTTGCGCTGGGCGTCCAGCGCGAAGTCCACCATCATGATGGCGTTTTTCTTCACGATGCCGATCAGCAGCATGATCCCGATGAGCGCGATAAGGCTGAACGGCGCGCCGAACAGCTCCAGCGCCAGCAGTGCCCCCACGCCCGCCGACGGCAGCGTCGAGAGAATGGTCAGCGGGTGAACGTAGCTCTCGTACAGCACGCCCAGCACAATATAAACCGTGGCGATGGCGGCCAGAATCAAAATCACCTGCGAATTCATCGTCTCCTGGAACACCTGCGCGGTGCCGGCAAAGCTGCCGCGCACGGTGGACGGCACGCCAAGCTGGGTCATCGCGCGGTTGATAGCATCGCTGGCCTCAGACAGTGACGAACCGGCGGGCAGGTTAAAGGAGATGGTCGATGCCGCCGAAAGCCCCTGATGGTTCACCGACAGCGGCGCGTTGGCAGGCTGCCAGCTGGCGAAGTAGGAGAGTGGAATCGCCTTGCCGTCGTTGTTAATCACAAACATTTTGTCCAGGGCGCTGATGTCCTGGGTGTAGCGCGGGTCAACTTCCATCACCACCTTGTACTGGTTCATCGGCTGGTAGATGGTGGAGATCTCGCGCTGGCCGAAGGCGTTGTTCAGCAGGCTGTTGGCGGCTTCAACATTAATACCCAGCCGCGACATGGTTTCGCGGTCGTAGGTCAGCGCCATCTCGGCACCGTTGTCCTGCTGATCGGAGTTGACGTCCGCCAGCTCCGGCAGGGCGGCCAGCGCCTTGCGGATCTTCGGCTCCCACTCGCGCAGGGCGGCCAAATCGTCCGAGAGCAACGTGTACTGATAGCTGGCGTTCGCCTGTCGCCCGCCGACGCGGATATCCTGAACGGCCATCAAAAACAGGTTTGCCCCCGGCTCTTTGGCGAGCTTCACCCGCAGGCGGTCAATCACCTGCTGGGCGGTTTCGTTGCGCTCGCCGCGCGGTTTCAGGGTAATAAACATCATCCCGCTGTTGACGCGTGACCCGCCGGTAAAGCCGGTGACGTTATCCACGGCTTTGTCTTCCCGAATGATCTTCATAAAGTCCTGCAGCTTGCCGCGCATCGCCTGGAACGAAATGCTCTGGTCCGCCTGAATGCCGCCCATCAGCACGCCGGTGTCCTGTTCCGGGAAGAAAGTTTTCGGGATGGTGATATACATCCAGACGTTGAGCACAATGGTGCCCATCAGCACCAGGCCGACAAGACGCGTATGGTTCAGCACCCACTTCAGCGATTTACCATAGCCTTCCTGCAGTGCCATCAGGAAACGGCCAAAGCCTTTGCGGCGCGGCTGCGAATGGGGTTTGCTGCGCTTGAGCATCCAGCCGCACATCATTGGCGTCAGCGTTAAGGAGATGACCAGCGAAATGCCGATGGCGACGGAGAGAGTGACGGCAAACTCGCGCAGCAACCGGCCCGGCAGCCCGCCCATCAGCAGCAGTGGCAGGAAAACCGCGACCAGCGACAGGCTCATGGAGAGTACCGTAAAGCCCACCTCGCGCGTGCCCTGCAGCGCGGCCTGCAGCGGCTTCACGCCCGCTTCCAGATGGCGGGAAATGTTCTCCAGCACCACGATGGCGTCATCCACCACGAAGCCCGTCGCAATCGTCAGGGCCATCAGCGACAGATTGTTGAGGCTAAACCCGCACAGGTACATGGCGGCAAAGGTACCAATCAGAGACACCGGCACGGCCACCGCCGGAATAAGCGTCGCGCGGCCGGAGCGCAGGAACAGAAAGACCACCAGGATCACCAGCGCGACGGAGATCACCAGCGTTTGCTCGACCTCTTCCAGCGAGGCGCGAATGGTCGGGGAGCGATCCTGGGCAATTTGCAGATCGATCGCCGCCGGTATGGTCTCCTGCAGGTCCGGAAGACGGGCGCGAATGCTGTTCACCGTCTCGATAATGTTGGCCTCCGGCAGCTTGCGGATCATCAGCAGAATCGCCGGCTTGGCGTTGGTCATCCCGGCGTTACGCACGTCCTGCACCGAATCGGTGACGCTGGCAACGTCGCTTAAGCGCACCGCCGCGCCGTTGTTATAGTGGATGATGAGCGGTTGATATTCCGCCGCGGTTTTCAGCTCGTCGTTGGTGTGGATCTGCCAGCGGTGGCTGCCGTCCTCAATCGCCCCCTGCGGTTTACGCACGTTGGCGTTGCTGATGGCGGAGCGCACGTCGTCCAGCGACACGCCCTGGTTAAACAGCGCCTGCGGGTTTAACCCCACGCGCACCGCGGGCAGGGAACTCCCGCCAACGCTCACGTCGCCGACGCCGTTAATTTGTGAGATTGTCTGCGCCAGCTGGGTGGATGCAAAGTCGTACAGCTGCCCCTGCGAGTACGTATCCGAGGTCAGCGTCAGGATCATGATCGGCGCGTCGGACGGGTTGGCCTTGCGGTAGGTTGGGCGGCTCGGCATCCCGCTCGGCAGTAGGCTTTGCGCGGCGTTGATGGCCGCCTGCACGTCGCGCGCTGCGCCGTTAATATCCCGGTCGAAGCTGAACTCCAGAATGATGCGCGTGCTGCCCAGCGAGCTGCTGGAGGTCATCTCGTTGACCCCCGCAATCCGCCCGAGCGAACGCTCCAGCGGCGTGGCAACCGACGAGGCCATGGTTTCCGGTGAGGCGCCCGGCAGCGAAGCGCTGACCATGATCACCGGGAAATCCACCTGCGGCAGAGGCGCTACCGGCAGCAGCCGGAAGCCCAGCACGCCGCAGAGGGTAATGGCGAGCGAGATTAAAATCGTCGCCACCGGGCGATAAATGAAGAGGGCGAAAAACTTCACTTACGCCTCCTCTTCACGTTTCGGGAAGCGGCTTTTGGTCCACAGCGCCAGGCGGTCAAACAGCAGGTAGATCACCGGCGTGGTGAAGAGGGTCAGCACCTGGCTCACCAGCAGACCGCCGACCATGCCGATACCCAGCGGACGACGGAGCTCCGCGCCGACGCCGGTGCTGAGCATCAGCGGCAGCGCGCCCAGCAGGGCGGCAAGCGTGGTCATCAGGATCGGACGGAAACGCAGCAGGCAGGCCTGGAAAATCGCATCGCGCGGCGACATGCCCTGCTCGCGCTCGGCGGCCAGGGCGAAGTCGATCATCATGATGGCGTTTTTCTTCACGATCCCGATAAGCAGGATGATGCCGATGATGGCAATCACGTCCAGCTCACTGCCCGCCAGCATCAGTGCCAGCAGTGCCCCCACGCCCGCCGTCGGCAGGGTAGAGAGGATGGTGATCGGGTGGATAAAGCTTTCATACAGCACGCCGAGCACGATGTACATCGCCACGACCGCCGCCACGATCAGCCAGATGGTGTTACCCAGCGCGGCCTGAAACGCCAGGGTGCTGCCCTGGAACTGGGTCTGAATATCGGACGGGAAGCTGAGCTCTTTTTCCGCCGCCTGAATGGCCTCCACCGCTTCGCCCAGAGAATAGTTGTCCGGCACGTTAAAGGAGATGGTGGTGGACGGGAACTGATCCAGATGGTTGATCGACAGCGGGGTATAGCGTTCTTCCACCGTGGCGATAGCGCTCAGCGGCACAATGCCGCCGTCTTTGCTGGTCAGGCGCACCGAGTCCAGCCCCGCCAGGCCGGGCGTGTTCTCCGTGTTGTGCTCCAGCACCACGCGGTACTGGTTCGCCTGGGTGTAGATGGTGGAGATCAGGCGCTGACCGAAGGCGTTGTACAGGGCGTTGTCCACGTCCGCCATGGTGATACCCAGACGGCTGGCGGTATCGCGGTTGACGTTAACGTACGCCGCCAGCCCTTTGTCCTGCCAGTCGCTGCTAACATCGGAGAGCTGGGGCAGGGTGTTAAGCTTGTTCACCAGCTGCGGCACCCAGGTGCTGAGGGCATCCAGCGTGGTGGCCTGCAGCGTGAACTGGTACTGCGTGCGGCTGACCTGCGTATCAATGGTCAAATCCTGAATCGGCTGCAGGTAAAGCTCAACGCCCGGCACGCGCGCGACTGCGTTTTGCAGACGCTCAATGACGGCGTTGACGCGATCGTCGCGTTCATCCAGCGGCTTGAGGTTGATCTGCAGACGCGCGCTGTTGAGCGACGGGTTGGTGCCGTCGACGCCCACGTAGGAGGTCAGGCTCTCGACCGCCGGATCCTTCATGATGATTTCAGACACCTGCTGCTGGCGCTGCGCCATATTGGCGAAGGAGACCGACTGCGGGGCCTGAAGCGTGCCCTGGATAATGCCGTTGTCCTGGATCGGGAAGAAGCCTTTCGGAATGAAAATCCACAGCATCACGCTGAGCGCCAGCGTGCCGAGCGCCACGCCGAGCGTTGCCCACGGATGGTTCAGGACTTTCGCCAGCACGCGACCATAGGCGGCAATAATGCGCTCGAACATGCGCTCGGAGGCGCGCGAAAAGCGGTTTTGCTTGCGCAGGGACTCGTGGCTCAGCATGCGGGCGCACATCATCGGCGTCAGAGTCAGCGACACCACGGCGGAGATCAAAATGGCGACCGCCAGCGTCACGGCAAACTCGCGGAACAGCCGCCCGACGATATCGCCCATAAACAGCAGCGGGATCAGCACCGCGATCAGCGAGAAGGTCAGCGAGATAATCGTAAAGCCGATTTCCCCTGCGCCCTTCAGCGCGGCGGCCAGCGGTTTTTCGCCTTTCTCGATATAGCGCGAGATGTTCTCGATGACGACGATGGCGTCATCCACCACGAACCCGGTGGCGATGGTGAGCGCCATCAGCGTCAGGTTATTGATCGAAAAATCGAGGAACACCATCACCGCAAAGGTGCCGACCAGCGAGAGCGGCACGGCGACGGCGGGAATAATGGTTGCCGGAACGTTACGCAGGAACAGATAGATGATCATGACGACCAGCGCAATTGCCAGCATCAGCTCAAACTGGGTGTCGGTGACCGACGCGCGAATATTCGTGGTGCGGTCGGAAAGCACCTTCACGCTGACCGATTTCGGCAGGCTTTCGATCAGCTGCGGCAGCATGGTGCGGATGCTGTCGGCGGTTTCGATGATGTTCGCGCCCGGCTGGCGCTGCACGTTCATCACGATCGCCTGCTGCCTGTTGGCCCAGGCTCCCAGCCAGCTGTTTTCCGCACCTTGTTCTACGGTCGCCACGTCGCCCAGACGCACCGGCGCGCCGTTCTGGTAGGCGATAATCAGCTGACGATATTCGTCGGCGGACTGCATCTGGTCGTTCGCCGAGAGCGTCACGGCGCGGGTTGGGCCGTCCAGCGAGCCCTTCGCCGAGTTGACGTTGGCGTTGCTAATGGCGGTGCGGATGGTTTCACTGGTGAGCCCCAGCGCGGCGATGGCCTGCGCGTTCAGCTTGACGCGCACCGCCGGGCGCTGACCGCCCGCCAGGGTGACGAGGCCGACGCCGGAAACCTGAGAAATTTTTTGCGCCACGCGCGTTTCGACCATGTCCTCTACCTGGGTCATCGGCATCGCGGAGGAGGTGACGGCCAGCGTCATGATCGGCGGATCCGCCGGGTTCACCTTGCTGTAGACCGGCGGGTTAGGCAGATCCGACGGCAGCAGGTTGGTGGCGGCGTTGATGGCCGCCTGCACCTCCTGCTCGGCGACGTCCAGCGACAGCGTCAGCTGGAACTGCAGCGTCACGACGGATGCGCCGCCGGAGCTCTGGGAGGACATCTGTTTTAGCCCCGACATCTGGCCGAACTGGCGCTCAAGCGGGGCGGTGATGGCGGACGTCACGACATCAGGGCTGGCACCGGGATAGAGCGTCACCACCTGAATGGTTGGGTAATCCACTTCCGGCAGCGCCGATACGGGCAGGAAGCGATAGCCGATAATCCCGGCGAGCAGGATCGCCACCATCAGCAGCGTGGTGGCGACAGGACGGAGGATAAACAGGCGTGATGGCCCACCTGTAGAGCCTGGCGGCAGCACCTGCATCAGGATTTCTCTCCCTGTTTCGCAGGTTCAACCACTTCCACTTTGGCCCCTTCGGTCAGACGGTCAATACCGTCGGTGACCACGCGGTCGCCTGCGGAAAGGCCGGCGCTGATGACCACCGTCTGGCTGTCCTGAATACCGGTTTTTACCAGATGCTTGCTGACCTTATTGTCGTTGTTGAGCACCCAGACAAAGTTGCCTTCATTACCCATCTGCAGTGCAGCGGTGGGGATCACCACCGCGTTTTCTTCGGTCGCAACCAGCATGCGCGCATTGACGAACTGGTTCGGGAAGAGGGCATCGTCCTGGTTATTAAAGCGCGCCTTCAGCTTGATGGTGCCGGTGGTGGTGTCGATCTGGTTATCCAGACTGAGCAGGGAGCCTTCGCTCAATTTCTGCTTGTTGGTGCGGTCCCAGGCTTCCACTACCAGGCCTTTACCGGCTTTTTGCGCCTGCATGACGGTCGCGATATCGCTTTCCGGCAGGGTAAAGACTAAATCAATCGGGTGGGTTTGGGTGATCACCACGATGCCCGTGGTGTCGCCGCTGGAGATTTGGTTGCCGATATCGACCTGCTTCAGGCCGACGCGTCCGTCAATCGGCGCGGTGATGCGGCTCCAGTCCAGCTGCAGCTGGGCGCTGGCAACGGCGGCTTCGTCGGCTTTGATGGTGCCCTGCGTTTCGCTGACCAGCGACTGCTGGGTATCAAGCTCCTGACGAGACACAAGGTTGGTTTTCACCAGCTGCTGGTAGCGGGCCAGATCGCGACGGGCGTTGGCGAGAGTGGCTTTGTCTTTCGCGAGCTGTCCCTGCGCCTGGGCGAGGGCGACCTTAAACTGGCTCGGATCGATTTCCGCCAGCAGATCGCCCGCTTTGACCTGCTGACCTTCCTGGAAGTGGATCGCGACGAGCTGGCCGTCGACGCGGCTGCGCACCGTGGCGGTATTGGCGGCGGTAATGGTCCCGAGACCAGTGAGATAGCGAGGAACGGCTTTATTCACCGCCGTCGCCGCCTGAACCGGCGCCAGGGTGCCGCCGCGCATGCCGTGACGCCCTCCGCCCGTGGGGCGCTGAGCCTGACCGGTGGCACCGGCGGGAGCGGCGGAGTTCGCGGATTGACTGTGCCAGTACCATGCGGCGGCAAGGACCACCACAATGATGCCAGCGGCGATTGCCCAGCGGGATTTGTTACTGCCTTTCATCGTTATACGTTCTCATCCTGAAGACTTCGGGGAATGATACTAGTTTAGTCAGCTAACACAGCGGAAAAATGGAGGAAATATGGAAGACTGTCAGGAATGGTCTGAATGGAGGTAAACGCAAAACGGCAACATCCGCTGCCGTTTTTGATGTTTTATTCCTCTCCCTCTAGGAGAGGGCCGGGGTGAGGGCACCAGACCGCACCGCAACAACGCTAGCTAAACATCACCTGCGCCCAGCGCGCCAGACCGGCTGTAACGGAACCAAAATCATCGCCACCTGCAATCGGAATACCCGGCAGCTGTTCGGCCAGCGCTTTCTTAATCAGCGGTGAACGGGCGCTACCGCCGGTCAGGTAGATGACGTCCGGCTTCTCTTTGCCGTTCTCCAGCGCCAGCTGCACCTGTTCCAGAATGCGCTGCAGCGGCTGGGCAAGCGCCGTCTCCAGACCGTCCTGCGAAATGGCGGTGGCCAGTTCGTCGCTGATGAACGGCAGGGAGACCGCATGCTCGGCGCGGTCGGAAAGGGCGATTTTGCTCTCTTCCGCGGTACGCACCACGCGGTAGCTCAGACGCTGGCGCCACACTTTATAGAGGAGGGCGACTTTTTTGGCGTCCTGGGCATCGCGAACCAGATCGTTAAGGAAGCGGCCGTTGGCGGTGCTATAAAAATCACTTTGCGCAGGCACATCGTTGATAGCAATCGCATTCCACCACGGCAGGATCGGCAGGGCGATGCCTTTTTCCGTCTGACCGCCCATGCCGAGCAGCGGCATCAGGCTTTTGAATGCCAGCGCGATATCGAGATCGTTACCGCCTACGCGGCAGCCGCTGTGTCCGAGCAGGCTGTTTTCACGATCGCGACGGTTATGCCATTCGGGGCCCATCAGCAGCAGCGAGCAGTTGTGATACAATGTACGCCAAGAAAAGATACTGGAAGATAGTCATGAAATCATACCTTTACAGCAGGATCAGTACACTCCAACAAACAAAGGGTTTTGGTATTGATCGCCAGGTACAGACAGTAACCGATTTCCTCAAGTACGCAACCATTGATAGCCGTCTTGGATATCAACTTGATGTAGAAGATTTTGAAGTACTTGAATCCGATCTTGGAAAGAGTGCCTACAAAGGAAACAACTGGAAGCCTAATAGCAGTCTTGGACGGTTCTATAAAGATGTAGTTTCAGGACGTATCACAAGTGGTGTTTTAATCTGTGAGAACGTTGACCGCCTGGTTCGTATGTCTAACTACGAAGCGTCAAACAAGCTCAGTACGTTAATTACTAACGGCATTGATATTATCGAAGTTGAATCCGGTATGTGTTTCAGTAACAAGATACCTGAATCCGCTACGATCCTTAACATGAGTATTAGTCGTGCCTACAGTGAATCTAAACGTAAAAGTGATATGGCTACTAAGTCATGGGCTAATCGTACTAACAAGTTGAAAGACTCAGGCAGGGCAGTTAGCAAGGTGTGTCCACGCTGGTTAACGGTTAAAGATGGTCAGTACGTGCTTGATGAAAAGCAAGCTGAAACCCTTTTATACATCCATCAAATGTATCTTGAAGGGCATGGTAATAGTGCCCTTGTACGTCGCCTGAATGCGGCTAAGAGACTCGATAACGGTAAACCGTGGACTACCATCACCTTACATAGAGTGTTGCGTGATGAACGTCTTACGGGGCGTATGGTGATGGGTAAAACACGTAAGCCGATTCCAGTACTTGATGATCAGGGAAATAAGATCATTGAGAACGGAAAAGTTAAAACCTATGTACCCGTTGAAATCATAGATGATGCCTATCCGGTTGTTGTACCTCGTGAGTTGTTCAATCAGGTACAGGCAATGATTTCAGAGAAAGAAGGTTCTAAGGTAAAGAAGACTACAAAATACATGCGTAACATCTTCAATGGTGTTAGCCGTTGTAGTTCTTGTGGTGAAGCACTGGTAGCCGATAAGAACGGGCATGGTAAGTTGTTCTATGTATGCCTCGGTAAACGCCATAAGAAAGCCTGTAACAGCGTGGGTATACCGTATGAAGCATTTGAGCGTACTATGTTAGAAAACCTCTCACAGATGGATTGGCAGCGTATATACACGGGTAATACTGACATGGAAGCTATGAATCAATGTCGTGTTCGTCTGGTAGCTGTTGAGCGTGAGATAGCAGAACTTGAAGGTGAGTTAGAATCAAGTGATGAAGATATGGTACTTGCTCTTGTACGTGCCATTAAGAAGAAGAAAGCAGTACGTGATGAAGTTCAGGGTGAACTGAACAGTTATGTAAAAGCGGGTACTGATAACGTTACTTTCAATCCAGATCTGAAAAGGGTACTGAATCAGGAAGAAGTAGAGTTACGGCAGGATGTGAATGTAGAACTACGTAAAATCATAAAGTATATGAAAGTAGGTCGTATGGATAGAACTATCACCGTACAACTACAGTACTATACAGATGTTGTTTCACATCTGATATTCATTGATTCAAAAACTGGTGAGTTACTTAGCCGTAGCCATCTTACAAATGATCTTATATATGAATCTGATTCTGTAACCATCGATCTAACTGGTGGTACTTGGGATATTAAAGGGGATAAGTTTACAGAGTGGGATCAGTTTGCTCTTGAAGTTTGGAAAGAAATAATAGAACAGGCAGTAGACCAAGCACAAGAGATACTAAAGAATCGTATTTGAGGGTGTTTTTCTCCTGTATCTACTAAATACTACAAATAGTCAGATACAGGAGGAAACATAAATGACTAATTTTCTAATTGAGATACTCGCTACACTAATCTACATGTTCGTACTATTCCCAATGTTCATAGTACTGAATTTCTTTTTTATGATTCTGGTAGTACTTCTACTTCCACTTAAGATACCAGCAGTAGAAAGAAAACTAACTAAGTTTCTGAAACGAGATTGATTATTATGGTATGATCTATAGATTATCTTCATATGGTGCTCTATCAAAGTAATCTAGAACATGAAAAATATTGAAGATTTCTGAAACAGATTATGGTTATGTGCTATAATAGTAGTATATCAACACACTTAAAGTTGACGGTGCGAAGTGGCGAAAAAAGCGTAGCACTGAATCCTATCTAAATGAAGTAATCCCATTCTCCATAACTGATAGTATTGAAAAGAATTTGATAAATAATACGTAAGCAAAAAATGCTTAGTATCACCGTCGGGTGTAAAAACGATTCATGTAATCTCCTCCTATACAAAGTTACCCCTTTTCGTGACATTAAAGGGGTACTTTTATATTTCGGGAATTACTAAAAACGCAATATGAGGCCAAGTGTGAAAAATAAAAACGTAAAAGATAAAACATATTATGTTCGTGTCAATCCTACTACTGAACAATGGATTGAAGCTAAAATAGCAACAGGTGAATTCAAAACAGCATCAGAAGCAATTCAACACTTTCTAACTATCCTAATGATTCAAGGGCGTTAAGTACGCCCTAATTTTAGGCTTAAAAAGTAAACATTTTCGCAATATTTACTAACTAAAGGTCATTACATCATTTGAGTAGTAAATGGTGGTAAAAGGATAAATTATATTATGGTTGTCTACTAACCACACAATGAGTAGGAACGCGGTTACAGGAAGTAACGCCAAGTACAATAGGATGTTATTATGAAATATTCAAAACAACTAACATTGAAATCTGGTGAATTCATCAGTGATTATATAAAAGAGTTTGATTTCAATGGTGGTATCATAGGTCTAAATTCTTCAGTAGGTACTGGTAAAACTACTGGTTTTATCAATATGCCAAATGTAGATATTACAGTACCGTTCATAGCAATCAAACAAAGTGAGATTGATAAAGGTGCTGCCAATATCGATACATGGCAAGCACGAGTAATCAAGGTAAACAGTACGTTTGATAAGTCATACTTTAGTACACGTACCTTAGTTGTTGATGAAGCACACGGTTTATACATGGACTATAACTATAAGGCATCAGCCATCAGGGATCTAGTAAGTATCTTCAAGTACTATCAGTCAGTGATTCTAATGTCTGGAACGTTTGAGCCTGAATACATAACAAGTATCAAAATAGACCGCTTCTATAACGTTTACAAGGCACAGCAAGCGATGAAGGTACTAGATACCTATATCTATGATAAAAACGGTCTAGCAGCGTTTGAAGCGTTTCTACATACACGTAAGGATAATGGACGTAAGAAGCTCGTACTAATCAATGATAAGGCTGTATGTAATCAATTAGCAGAACGCTATGGTGATGATGCTCTTGTAGTCAATGCTGATGAGAAAGCAAATGATGATGTATTAGAACTCTATCGTACTCGTAAGATGGGTAATCAATGGTCTGTAATATTTGGTACTAACTCAATCCGTGAAGGACTAAGTATTGAAGATATACAAAATGAGGTAGATGTATTCATTTTCGGAAATACAGATCCAGATGTTATTGAACAGTTTTCAAACCGATTCCGTAACGTAGGGTATGTGAAGCATGTTCATTACTTCATTCCAAACACAGAAGTACGAGAAATAGCTGATTTTGATATAAGCGGCTTTACTGCTAGTGCTCAAAGATTCGCAGATGTAATCAATACATTTTATAATTCTCAAGATAACTCAGTTCAGTATAAAGAGTACTTGCGTAGTGCCTATCATGAAGAAGTGAAAGGTAGTCATTTGAAATATGATAAAGAATCAGATTCATTCATTGTAAACTCCATTTCAATCGATGCTGAATACTACTCACATAGAGAGAAGCAAGCAGTACTAGATCCTGTACTATTTGCCGAACGTATGATGGGTTATGATTTCAATGTCAATCCACGTATGTTAGTTTCAGGTGATTCTGGAATTGCTGAAGTACTCAAAGAGGGGAAACGAGCAATGAAGGAACAACAACAAGAAGAACGTAATAAACGTATTGCTTCGATTACAGAAAGTTTCCGTACTGGTGTGTTTGAGTATGCTGGGGATGAAGAATATGATTATGTAGTTGAAAGTATCAATACACTACTAAAGAAAGGGTTGAAGCGTGAACAAATAGAACTTGTAGTAAATGGAATGGTTGAAGATAAAGAATTCATTAGAAAACGTGTTTGGCCTGATTTCAACTATGTAGATCATCATACTAACATTAGAAATCAAATGCTACGCTATATAGCAACTGATTGCCCGGATGACACTTTGAATGTAATAGATATGTCAGTACTTGCTGGAATAGCAATCAAAACTACTCTAACTGAATTCTTTCAAGGTGATGAAACCGAAATGAGAAAGAATAAAGAATGGTGTAAAGTTGTAGAATGGCGTGGTGGTCAACTAGTAGCTAAAGATGGTTGTGAAGCACGTATAATCAATCGCTATATCACATTAGATAAAAGGAAAGAAAAGAGAGTAAACAAAGACACAAACGCAGTATTCAAGGCGTACTTAGATTGGAAAGGAACGGATCGCTATCAGGTCTATCCAGTGAAGTATACAAACCTAACTGGTTTTGAAATTGAACAGCCAACCCCTAGTGAAGCATTCAATGCCAGTACTGACAAGACAGTAAATGCGATCCGTGAACGCCTCCTAAGCCTACGTATGGCGGCCTGATGGGTTTTGTACGCAGAAAAATCAATAATTATTCTTTATAATAGTGATCTTTTTCTGCGTACATTTTTCCTCTTCATGTACTTCTAAAGCAAAACGACGTAGGACACGCAAACTAAACTAACGGCAATAAAAAAGGCAGTCCGAAGACCGCCCCATGTTTTGACGAACTATTTATTGCCTCTTCATAGAGGACAAATCATGAATGAACAATTCATTTACATGACACTAGCCCGTAACATTCATACTGGCTTATGTCTAATCAAACTTGGATTCACAACTAATCCAGATAGAAGACTATACGAACTCAGAAGCCGTAACAATCACTTTGAGTACTCAGAAATGATGTTATTCAAACACAAGACTAAACTACTACATTATGAAATGGACGAAAAACTAATTCATACTAAAAACAAGTATTACCGTACTACTATAAGTACAAACTCACTTCCAGAAGGCAACAGTGAACACTATGAATCAGTACTAACTGATGAACTATATGAACAACTATTGGATATGGGTTACAACTTGATCAACGAACCAGAACCAGTAAAAGAAACAGCTATGTTTGAATGGTCGTGATATGGCGGCCTGATGGATTTTGTACGCAGAAAAAACAATAATTATTCTTTATAATAGAGATCTTTTTCTGCGTACATTTTTCCTCTTCATGTACTTCTAAAGGCATACAAAGAGCGAGACATGAACGATATAGGCCGTATGCCTCAGATATGAAGCGTAAATACTGTTATAACCAACAACTAAGGAATAGTTATGGACAACAAACATTTACGCACATGGGAAATCATAGATGAAAACCAAGATACTATTAGATTAGTTGAAATCACACTCTATGATGAAAACGACAGTATCACAAAGATAGCACTGTATGCTGAAAGCGGGATTCTATTCGAATGGACACCGGACATGTACAGAATCAAGGCTGTAGACGGTTCTTATGAGATAACCAATCAAAAAGTGTTCGGACTACGCATAATTGGCGATGCTCCAGAAGGGCGTATTAATGATGCTAAAACATGTTACAGATTCAGGGAACAAATCGAACTCACTAACTTAGATGATGATGATCGCCTTGATTACCATCTTCTATCTGGACGATATTAGTAAATAAGTAAAACAATATAAGAGGTTACTTTATGAATAAGCAAACTATAAACGGTTACAATTATGAAATTATTGGTGATGTAATGGCAGTACAAGAAGAACGCGAAGTAGTATTTATGTACTATCCAACACCGCCAACAGAATCACTACCCATTATGAAACACTACATCATTGATGATTTAATTAAAATGACTGATGATGAACTACACAAACATTCTTTAACGGATGATACTATCTTAAACGCAGTGGAATTAGCCAAAGTACATTATCATAAAGTGTGAGTTTTTAGAGATGTTAGTAAATACATAAAAGGTTAGCAATACTAACCTACTATGAGGATTACAATATGCTTAGAACTGAATTCACACACTACGAAGATGATACTATCTACTTTCTTTATGTAACTAACAACATAAGGATTGAAACAGATGGTAATTCAAACCTTGAGATACAACGCCGTTCATCATTCCATACTGAACCTTTAGATACTAATAGGTACTTAACTATAGAAGATGATGAAGCAGCTATGTTTCAGGAACTACTGATAAACCCAGACTTAGAGGACATGATAAAAGCCGTAAAACTCTTTACAAGGCTCATTGAAGAACTATGCGAATCATAAACAACAATACTAAAAACATAAAGCTGTACTACACGGTTGATGGGGTAGAATGCTACTTACAACTAAGACCTGACTACTCAAGCGTAACCCTTAGCACAGGCGAGGTTCTAACCTTAGCATCTAAGACTCTATTGAATGGCTTACCTACTAAAGTTGACAGTAAACAAAAAGAAATGGCATTCACAATTTTATCATTACATAGGGAAAACAAAGAATTAACTGTATCAATGATATCAGAGTTACTAAAACCAAATAAGAAATCTAAAAAAAATAGATAGATCTTAGTAACTAGATGATCAATAATCATCCTGCTTTCAAAACGGCAGGATCATAAAAATGATCTTCATCTTGAAGAAGTAATTGAAGTTATCAAAAGTTTAACCGATACTCAAAATCGATAATCTAACTCAAATCAATCAACTATCGATCGCATTGACCGAGGACGCACTATGTCAACTATCACAGCCAAAATTTTAAGTAAACTGAACAACTCAGAATTTAATGTGGGTATGCTGAGTTCTAACAATGAAGACCGTGCCGCACTGGTTAAAGTCAAACCGGAAGATGTTGATACCCTGATTGACAACTTACAGCAGTTGAAAACCTATGTTGCGGATCTCCAGGAAAGCAAACAGGCCAACGCTCGCAAGCTGTTAGAATCACTGGTTAAGGAATCAACTGATTTTAGTTCTGTTGATGAACTGCTTTCTGTGCTTGGTGGTAATGTTGCTTCAGCAGCCGCTACAGGCTCTACCACAGCTAAACCAAATGGTAATAAATCCTTTGATGTAACGTTGTTCGACAAGGACAAGGACGAACACAGAACGTACACCATTACCAATAAAGTGATTAAGAAATCCTTACGTGAAGATCCGGTATATCAAGAGATCATCGCTAAAGATAAGTCTATGGAAAACGTTGAAGTGTTCTTACGTGCCTATAGCCCACAGTACGCAGAAGCCTACCCAATCAACGCCAAGTGGAAGAAACACACCTTCCACATGAACCAGAAAGGCCGCTTGAATGCTCAGAGCAGCGAGTATTTCAACGAATGGCTGAAAGAGTACCCTAACGGCGATGAAGCAGATTTTAAAGAGCAAGTAACCAAAGCATACAAAACTGTATAAGACAAGAAGCCCACTAACACAGTGGGCTTTTTTCATTGTATATTCACTCGTTCACGTCACATCTACAATGGGGTTATGGTTTGTTTCCGTAGGTGTGGCGTGAGTATCATTCTAAGCATTAAAGAAATTCCACTTAAGGCCGATACTGTAGTGGCTAAGGTGGATTGCCTTAATTTACTGTCTACCGTTACAGATGGCATTAAAGGACAAATATGAAAAAAATATTATTAGCAGTACTATTCATGGCAGGTTCGTCACAGGCCGCAACTATCACTGAGGGTTTTTACTGCGACAGCTACGGTAATCTTATGAAGATGATTAGTGCCATCTCGACTAATGATCAGGGCGTTATGTTGAAGATGGTTAAAGCTGGTAGTTGCGTTACGGTTGAAGAACCGATGTCAATAAGTAACGTACAGGTTATGGATCATGGATTCGTGTCGTTCGGTCATTCCGGCGAAGTAGGCTATTCGGTACAACAATTCATTAAGGACTGATGATATGGCAATTACAGAAGCCAGCATTAAACGTACATTCACTGGTACAAAAGCATTGGCAGTTCTCTCTATATTGGGTGGTGTTTTAGTGATGTTGACTGTTAGAAGAGAAGACGGATATGTCTCAACATTCACAGGGGATTCTGCTGTATTCATAATCGGGATGATCGCTACAGTACTCTACGGTTGGGTAGGTATGCTGGTTGGCTTACTCACCGTCCCAATCGCTAAAATGTTTAGTATTGAAAGTAATAGCATCAAAAGAATATTAAGTATCATTTACTGGTTTATTTTTTCTTGGGCAGTATATGTTATTGGCTTTATTGTTTCCTACCTTGTTTTTGGTGATGATGAGGCGACATTGATAGAACTCAAACCAGCAATTGCTGTTGCTTCATTAGTAGTAGCCAGTATTCACACAGGACTGTTCCGAGAAATGTTGAACAAAGAATAAGTATCAAATTAAATAAATGCCCCTCAAGAAAGGGGCTTTCTATTAAAACGGTAGTTCTTCTTGTCCACAAAACCAATCATCACCATGTTGTTCAATCACACGTTGTTCAGCATGTAGGTAACTCACAGCGTTCAATACATTTTTAAATGGCGTTTCGCTAATCAGTACAAAGCAATCCCTTTCAACCGTTCCCAGCCAGAACACCCCGCCTACAGAACCTTCAAATATCACCCGATCACCAAACTTGAATTTATCAAGAGCACTCCCCCAATAACAGACAGTGAACCATACCCCAGCGTGTGAGAACTGGTGAACACCTCTACGTATGGATGGATCGTAACCATTCTTATTGCCCATTCCTTAACCCTCCAAACAAAACCAAGAATACTGTAATTATATACAGTACCAAATAAAACACCATAAAATAGATAAAAACGATCATTTTCAATAAGTTAAGTAATCTTCTTTAGTATGGTAAGTCTTTTATTGATATCTAAAAACGATCAATAATTGATCATTAACCAATTTTAGAGATAAACAGGGATGATCAATACAACCTTCATAGCAGAACCAATCATGACAACATCAGGCCAGCTCATAGGCTGTGAACTGTTAACCCGCTTCCATCGTGAAGATCTGCCAGTGCTGAACAGTAAGTACTTCATCATGGCTATGACGGTTGAAGGGAAGAAGGAACTACTGAAACAACAATTAGAGGCCGTAGAAGTTTATGCGGCCTGGTTCAGGGATAACCGGCTTTTCTGTACCGTTAACGTTGATACCGTACAGGCACGGCTATGTGTCTTTGACAGGGATATTATTCAGTTATTGGATAAACTGGAGTTTGTGAGGCTGGAGATCTCAGAAGATTTTGAAGGTCTTGAAAAGGGTATTGAACATCCGATACTCAGAACATTGTTAAACGTTGGCTATCGCTTGTTCCTTGATGATCTTGGTTCCGGTCAGGCTAACGTAGCGGCGTTAACTACTGGATGCTATGAGGCGGTAAAACTCGATAGAGCGTTCTACCGTCAGGAAGTACAGAAACCCACATTCAACGTACTGATGAAGAACATCATGAAGTACTGCCCCTATGTAATCGTAGAGGGAGTAGAGCAACGCCAAGAGCTACCAGTATTACGCGATGCTGGAGTAACGGCGGTTCAAGGCTATCTATACCGTTCAGTTCCTTTCCATAAAGTTAATAGTTTGCTATAGATCTCAGTAAATGAAGCCCTACCAATTCCAAGCTTGGTAGGGCATCAATTAACAATTAATTGAAATTATAAGATAATATTTCTCCAGTTTCGCCATTAAATTTGCATGAATACTGGACATTCTTATACGCACCAAATCCATTCTGAGCTTGAGCCTGATCACCATACATTTCGATCACTCTTGAATCTTTACTAACCCATGCGTAAGTTACAAAAGCAGGGTTGGTAATCGAATCCTTCCATTTAAAATCATACTTAGCTAATTTCTCGATAGCTCGCTGACATTCATAAACAGGATTATGGTGATTTTTTGCGTAGCCAATCGGGTTTTTATCTTCTTCCGCTTTACGTGCTGCCAGTTGAGCATCTTCTTTTGCTTGACCTTCCTGCCCCCAAATACCAAAAATTGCAATAGAGGAAACAAAAAATACAGGTATTGCCAGTAATAAGCCTACAAAAATTATACTACCTTTCTCCCAATTCTTTTTCGTACCTTTATGCTTAACCCATTGATAGGCAGCTATAGCTATTGCTGCGGCTATGAACAGACTTGCTTGTAGATTCATATTCATTCCTTGCGATAAAAAGAACTATAAAATTGTCATTCTGGAATCAATTGCTATCATTTATTTGGTGTTCTTTTCAAGCATTTCTATGATTAGCTTTTTAGTTTCGATAGAGCACAAAGCAACATAAATTTCTTCATCATTAGCATTAATCTTTTCGATGCGAGAACTAAGTTCTTTGATGAATGAATTACTTCTAATTAAATCAACAACTGAGTTAGCAAATTCTTCTTTTTTCTTTTGAGAGTAAAGAGAAGGCATGAGATTACTCACAGCAGCCGCTGTGGTATTCCATTGTTGTGGTGTTACTGCTTCCTCAGTAGCTTTCCGTAAATCTTCTTCTTTTTTCTTTTTAAAAAAACGTTTAAAACCAAATGTCAAAGTAAGAATAATAGCGTTGATGATTTGCTCTTGAACAGACTTTGGCAACTTTGTGAACAACTCAAAGAACTTTAAGATCGCAGCCAGCATAAAACTAACCTCGTATGTGTGTAGATCGAAAAGATTATCATGAAGTACTGAAATATTTCAATCACCAAAAATGGTAAATAAACAAAATAGGTTCTCTTTGGACCTTAAAACACTGCGTAGATTTCGACGCACTTTGTTTTAAATATATGTGAAAAAATAATAAAGAGGCGAAACGTTATACAGATGAATAAGAACATTAGCATGAATCAGCTTGCGAAGCAGTACGGATACAACGAATCCACCGTTCGCGAATGGAAAGCACAGGGTATGCCAATAGGTGAAGGTACTGAAGAAGCTGATACACGAGCATGGATAGTACAGAACGTAATTCTACCATTGCGTAATACCGATACCCGCGAACAAATAGATCAAGAACGCCTACGTAAACTAAAGGCAGAGGCGGCATTATCTGAACTTGAATTACAGATTAAGCATGGAACAGTAGTTAGTACTGAATATCTTGAACAAGTACTAACTGAATATCTATTTCAAGTTAAAACCGCGATGAGGGCAATCCCAAGTAAAACATACTTAGAGCTATTTGCTCAGACAGACGCGAAAGATTTAAGAGATATATTAAAACAACATATTGATAGTACTTTATTTCAGCTAGGAAGCATGGAATTTGAACTACCCACGGATGAAGAAATACTAGAACATGGAAACGAACAAGAAGAAATTAACGAAAGTACTAAAGAGAGTACTCCCGACGATACAGCCACCGAAGATACAGAAAACGAGTGAATGGATTAGTAATGGTGTAGTTAAGTTTGTTGATGGACCGAATATGGGGCTTGATTGGGTTCCATTTAGTTTCCAACGAGAACCAATGGATATAGCTCAACAAAGATCGACAAAAAAAATTGTACTCCAATCATGTTCACAACTACTCAAGACGACCATTCTACAATCAATATCTTTCCACCTCATGGCAAATAACCCATGTAATTTTGCTTTTGGTAGTAGTTCTGAAGCTGAAGTAAAGAAATTCAAGGATGGTAAATTCCTACCAGCTATTGAAACGAGTGAAGTACTCAAGCCTTTAGTAACAGATAAGAACGATAAGAACGCCGCTAATAACGCCAAACAAACACAAATGGTCAACGGTACTTTCGTATACTGGCTTAACTTGAATACTCCAGGGAACCTACGCGGTATTACATGTAGGGTAGTACTACTAGATGAAGTATCAAATGTTGGTATTACAGAGGAGGGCAATCCAATCAAATTAGCCGAAGCACGAACAAGTACTTTCGGTGATGATGCTCTGGTAGTGATTTCAAGTACACCATTATATAAAGATGATCTAATTAACTCAGAATATAATTTATCCGATAAACGCCGTTGGTTTGTTACTCACACTTGCGGTCATGAGTATACTTTTGAATGGGAACAAGTAGCCTTTGAATTTAAGCAACTTGAAAACGGGCGAGCGATACCAGACAGTACTACAACTCGTTTAATTTGCCCCCATTGTCAGGAAGAGATAGACGAACATACACGCCACCAAATGATTGATAACGGTCGATGGATAGCTACAAGTACTGATGGTGATCCGGGTGTAGTTGGCTATCAAATATCACGTATGTATTCCCCATTGAATACTATTTCTGAAATGGTTAGTAAGTTTGCCGATGCTCTTTATAATTTCAATCTTCAAACATTTTATAATAATGAATTGGGATTACCTTATGAAGATGAATACGCAAAAGAACTAGATATACTACGATTGGAATCATTACGTGAAGATGAATTTAATCTACATAAAATACCTGAAAGTACTTTAGGCATAACAATAGCAGTAGACCAACAATTAGATCGCCTGGAAGCTACTGTATTAGGCTTTGATGAAAAGAACATTTATGTACTTGGTCATGAATTCTTCTATGGTCATGACTGTACAAAGATTGAATCTCAAGCATGGAAGGACTTAGATCAGTTTTGTCGTCAAGATTTCCGAAGTATTGACGGTCGAATAGTACCTACACTTGCCGTATTCGTGGATTCATCGAACGGTAACGCTACAGATACAGTTAAAAAGTTTACCGCACGTTGGGCTAAGTTTCATCCAATCAAAGGTTCAAGCAGTACTACAAGTGACTTATTCAAACAGAGTACACAGGCGGGATATAAACTACAGATCCTAAATGTTCATGAACAAAAAAATACTATTCGTAAACTTTTAAACTTGATGCTCAGTACTGAAGCAGAAAACGCACCAATACAATTACGCTTTTCCAGTACTCTACCATCAGATTACTTTGAACAATTATCCTCTGAAGAACTAAAACCTGCTGGTGGTAAGTTAGTATGGCGACTAAAGAAAGGGCAGAAGAGAAACGAGGCTCTAGATTGTCTGGTCTATGGAATGATCGCAATCGTGTATTCCCAATCACAATTAGGTACGCAACCGTTTAGAAAACTACGCGAACATAAAGCCAAATCATTACCACAAAAGATAAATAAACCAGAAGAATCACAACCTACCCAAAGTACCAGACGTTCTAGGCGTACTGGTGTGGGTTCAAACTGGTTTGGAAAAACGTAATATGATAAGGATATCCAATGGCAATTTTACCAGAAAAGATTTATATGGTTTCAAACCCATATGATTATCTTGTAACAATTCCTGCTAAAACACTTTTCGTTATTTCATATATCAGTACTGGTAATTCAATTACATTAGATAACAGCATTAGTGATAGTGAACAATCATTTACTATCACCTTTGAAACTAACGTTGCTTCAGAAAAACTATTCTGTACAACTATTACTAATGGCATTGCCAGTACTTCCCAATGTGAAGTAGTCGATCCAACAAAACATACTGAAGAATACGCACGTATTCGTAAGATGATTGAAGAGATCGAAGCGGTAATTGAAGCAAAAATACAAGGTGGTGCTAACTACAGCATTACAATTAATAATAAAGCTCTAGTTAGTGAGTCATTAGCGAACTTAGAAGCAATCCGTGCTCGTTATATTGAACGTGCTAATTCTCTATGGGCTAAAATGAATGGTCAATCTACATCTGGTTCTAGTAAACCATTTAAGAGTATGACTGTATTCCGAGATCCTAACTATCCAAATCGTTGGGGTACTCGCTAATGTGGTTTAAGAAAAAACAACCTGAACAACCAAAACCAGTACAGAAAACTAATGAAGTCCGTGAACATGTTGGTAAAACATTACAACGTGATTTAAACCAGATTCGTACAACTAGTAATGGTATTAATACTTTCGGCTTTGGTGTCGGTACAAATTCAGTAAGTATTAATAATATCATTAAATGGCATTTATCAGAATGGCGTAATCAATCACGTGATGCAACATTAGTAAACCCAATCGCACGAAAGTATATGATGCTTTCTGTAGATGGTGTTGTAGGCAGTAATGGTATCTATGTAAAACCATCTGTAGATATTGATGTTGATGAAGAAACCAAACATACCATTAACCAACAACTAGAAAAAATATTTGATCGTTGGGCATATGATGCTAGTAAATTCTCTATTGATGGATCAATGACTTTTGATCTATTCGCACAAGTACTAGAAAAACATCGTTGCCGTGATGGTGAAGCGTTTGTACGTATTCATAATTTCAACCGTTCTATCAAAATTGAAATTATTGATTCTGCTAGATTGACTCAGTTGAATAACGCAGTACTGGCAGATGGATATATTAGTAATGGAATTGAATATAACAAGTACCGTCAACCTGTAAACTACTATTTCGCTAAATATAATCCAGTAACATATACATATGATGCTACGAGTTATGAAGTTGTCCCAGCAAGTGAAATCCTACATTACTATGTCATGGATGATGCTACACAGGAACGAGGTATACCGGATCTAATTGCCAGTACTAAAGTATTAGCAGACCTAAAGAACTTCCAGGAAGCGGCATTACTTGCTAAACGAATCTCAGCCAGTGTAACCACATTCATTACCAATAATGGGAACAACAATGAATTAGCACTAACTGAAGGTGAACAAGATACTGCGATTTATAATGAGTACTTAGAACCTGGTGCAATCTTTGAATTAAATGCTAACCAAGATGTTAAATCAGTTGATCCTCGTAATGGTGTCGATGGTATAGCGGAATTCACAGATGTACTATTTGATAATATTTCAATGGGTTTGAATGTAACTAAGCAATCCCTATTGGGTAGTACTGCTGATGCGTCATTTAGTGCTGCGAAACTTGCTGAACGCTTACAAGCTACAACATTCAGTACTCGAACTAATGTACTTATAAATAAAGTACTCAAGCCCATTTATACGGCTTGGTTAAAAAACGAAATGCTAAATAATAGTAAGTTGAAATTAAGTTTTTCTGATTTCGACGATCTTGTATGTGCTCGCTATATTCCTACTAAACCTATTTCACTTGATCCATTGAAGGATATCCAATGTGAAGTAGCTGCAATTGATGCTGGTTTGAAATCCCGTACACAGGTAATTAGTGAAATGGGTGGTGATCCACGTGTTGTAATTCAAGAAATAGAAAATGAGAAAAATATGAACAAGGAAGTTCTAAATGAAAAACAAAAACCAGACGAGGGAACTAACCCTACCAACGGCGATTAATTCTGATAATCGTACCGTTGAAGTTGCTTTTTGTTCTGAAGCTGGCGTACTACGTGAAATTGAAGGAAAGGTATATACCGAAATACTTCTATGTAATCCAGAAAATGTAGACCTATCGCGTTTGAATAATTCAGGGGCAGTACTTTTCAATCATGATCGAGATCATTTGATTGGAAGGGTTCTATCTGCACGTATTGATTCAGATAAAGTAGGTCGTGCTGTATTACAGATTTCAAATGCTTCAGAAAAAGAATGGGAACAAATCAATGAAGGCGTATTAACACATATTAGCTTTGGCTACACAGTTAACGATTACCGTATTGAAGGTAATATTATCTATGTAACTCGTTTCACACCATATGAAATATCTCTGGTAACAGTACCTGCTGATTGTACTGCTGGTGTTGGTCGCTCATTGATAAATAACAATGATGACAACCAGAAGGATACAATCATGGAAGATGATAACGAAATTGAAAGTACTGAACCTGAAATTGAAGAACAATCAGAAGTAATTAGTACTGAACTTGAATCTGAAGAAGAAGTAGAAGAATCCCTAGAAGAAGAAATTACTGAAACTGAAGAAGTGCGTATGAGCGATGAAGAACTATTAGAACAAATTTCAAATCGTCCAGACTTGCTTGAACGAATGATAAATAAAATCGAAGTTGAAGAAACACGCGAAGAAGTACAAGAAAGTACTGTTAATTCTGAATCAGAAGATTCTACCGATGAAGTAGAACGTAAACGTGAATTGGAATCAATCGGCGTAGTTCTAAATATTGATGTGTCTGAAGCAATTGAAAATGGAATTTCAGTTGAGGACTTCAAACGCACACTAAATACAAAAACAAATCCTAATCATGATAAGGAAATCAAAATGGAAAAATCCGTATTAAATGGCCTAATTCGTTCACTAAGTGAAGG
This sequence comes from Enterobacter sp. Taxon_8, assembly GCF_058354585.1. Classification (NCBI taxonomy): domain Bacteria; kingdom Pseudomonadati; phylum Pseudomonadota; class Gammaproteobacteria; order Enterobacterales; family Enterobacteriaceae; genus Enterobacter; species Enterobacter sp. Taxon_8. The sequence continues at coordinate 1,538,325 of NZ_CM177989.1, forward strand.
TAATTTTGCTGGTAAAACTGAAATCCCTGCGAGCGATTTCGTTCGTACTTCTACTACTGTTGGCGGTGCTGCTCTAGTTAAAGAAGTATATGCTGATTCTTATATTGATGTGCTACGTGCTCAATCAGTATTTGCGAATCTACCTGTACAAATATATTCAAATCTAGAGGGTGAAGGTAATCTAGTTCTACCTAAACTATCTTCTGATTTCACCGATAATTTCGGATATGTTACTGAAGGTGCTCCATCACCATCTTATAACGCTGCTTTTGAGAAGATTACTCTAAAGCCAGAAATCTTTACTGGTTCTGTTGAACTAACTCGTACTCTAATTAAATCTGCTAGTACTGCTGAACAGTATATTCAAGATGCGATGGTGAAGGGTGCTGCTCTAAAACTAGAACGTCTAATTCTTGCTGATGTTGTTGCTAAGGCTCCAGAAGTAACCCTAACTGCTGCTCTAACCAAAACCGATGTTATTAGTGCTCTAGCTACTCTAGCTGCTGCTAACGTCCGTATTGAAAACGTAGTTGCTATTGTACACCCTACTACCGCTGCTGTATTGCGTACTACTCTAGATGGTTCTAACACCTCTGCTAAGTACTTGCTACAAGGCTATATGGGTGATGGTATCCTAGCTGACTCAGTACGTATTGTTGAATCTACTCAAGTTGCCGCAGGTGCTATTGTTTTCGGTGATTGGTCAAATATCGTTATGGCTCAATGGGGTTCAGTAACTATGGATCGTGACGATACAACTCAGCGTAACTCTATGGGTATCGTTCTACGTACCTTTAGCTTCCAGGCTCATGCTCTAGCACACGATGAAGCATTCCTAGTACTTAAGTTAGCTTAATACAAGGGTGACAAATGAGAGCATTTTTTAGTAACTCACAAATAGAGTATCTATTAAATGCTTTTGGTGAAAAGCTCGTCATTGTTCAAGATGGTGTATCAATAACGATTACCGCAATTTTTGAACAAGACGAGCTTTTTTTCGATGATAGTCAAACTACCGTAACATATTTTAGTGCTAAGTCAGGAATTAAACTAAATAGCACCTTCACGATTGATAACACCGAATACGTAGTAAATAGAATAGATGATGATACGAGCGGTATCTCTAACTATCACTATGTTCGCAAGATCGATTTAGAAGAGGAAATATAATATGTTCACGGCAGACTATATAATAAGAAAGTATTTGATTAATAAATTAGCAGTGATTGTTAATTTACAATATCCATCAAAAGCATCAGTAGATAATACTACAATGGTTTACATTGGTGATTCTTCTGTACAACGTACACAGATAGCTAAAGCAAATCAAATTGTAAAAAATCAAATCGTACCTTCAACTATTAGAAATTTATGTGAATTTCGAGTTGAGTTTGTAGCTGTCGGACAATCATTTAAAAGTGCTTCAGATGAAATAGAAAAGATTCTTGAAGCACTTTATACATCTGGTTTCTTTGATGAACTAAACCAGCAACTTCCAATGCCATTATTCAATATCCGTATTGAAGATAGCCTAATGACTACTCAAGCCGAAGCAACGGAAACCGCTTATGTACACACGCAAACTCTATCTTTTAGCTATGGGGAATAATTATGGCTCAAACATTTTTAGGGAATCTAACTACAGTATGGATTAATACCGATACAACAAACGTTGATCCAAATGCCCGTACTTTTGTTCAAGTAGAAAACCTTTCAGCATTTCCAAGTTTTAGTGAATCAACTTCTGTGTCAACTGTAGAAACATATGATAGTACTTACACCTCTAAAGTAGCGGGTGATAGTTCATATGGTGATATGACTATTTCAGTTAACTATATTCTAGGTGAAAACGCCGTACTTGATTCTGTTGTTGATTCTCAGCAATTAGTACAGGTCAAGGTAGAAATGCTTGATGAAGGTTTAAACGATACTACCGTAAACTATGTGCTTTACAACGGTTACTTATCCAGCGTTGCCGATACGTCGGATCTGGATCAGGTCGTTACCCGCTCTTACGTATTCACATCAGAAAGCCAGGTATCAGCAGGTATTCTTGATGAATCAGTAGTTGAACTCTATCGCGGTGATTGGGGTGTTGGTTCGAATGGTAACGAGTTTCCAAGCTATCAAGGCCGTGACGGTAACTCATTCGTTAAGATCGCAGCAGCCAACGCACCAACAGGTGTTGATATGTTGGGTATCACTAACCTTGATGGTTCTAACGGTACTCAACTTGTAATGAGCAAAACCGGTACGCCAGTACTCAACTTTCGTAACTTCTCAACAGCAAGTAATGGGGCATGGTACAAGGTCTACACCAGTGCCGATAAACCTACGCTAACAGAACTTGGTGCGGCAGCCGCTACCGATCTCAGTAACTACGTACCAATCACACGTACTGTCAATGGTAAAGCACTTACAGCTAACATTACTTTGGTAGCAGCAGATATTAGTGATGTTTACTCTAAGACCTACATTGATTCAAACGTAGTACCGAAAGTATTCCAGTTAAACGGACACGCATTATCAGGAACGGCGTTGAACTTAGTAGCAGCAGATATTCTTGATGTGTATTCACAGACTCAGGTTAATAATACCTTTGTAGCTAAAACGGTTACTATTAATGGATTGCCTTTAAGTAGCAATATCACACTAACCGCAGCACAACTTACTGATATGGCATCATTAGCATATAGTAATAGTACTTATGTGCCTAAAACGTTCTTAATCAATAACAAGCCATTATCTGGTACTAACATTCAATTGGTAGCGGCAGATATTAGTGATGTATATTCCCGTACTGAAAGCAACGGATTGTTCGCGTTACGTATCACTACGATTAACGGTTATGCTTTAAACAGTAACGTAACCTTGAACTATAACGATGTTGGAACGTATTCAAAAGCACAAATTGATGCCAAAGATGCCTCACTACAAGCGAACATTGATACCAAAGTAACTATCACTCAAGACCTTCTAACAATAAATAACGTAGAAGATACATTAGAACTTGATATGTCTGATGGTAAACGTGTTTTCAAAGCAACTCTAACAGCACCAGTAACACAACTCAGTGTTATAAATGCGAGTGGAAGTAACTTAAACAGTCAAACTATCACGATGTTGTTAACACAAGGAACAGGGGCAAATAAAATTTCATGGCCTTCTAATGTTAAATGGTCTTATGGGCGTGAACCAGTATTAACCTTTACGAAAGATTCAATTGATGTAATTCAATTCTTGTCAATAGATGGAGGAAGTACCTGGTACGGCTCCTTACTAATGGCGGATCTACAAGAATGATAAGAAAACAAAATATCAGCAATGCCCAACAGATGATTGAAGGGCATTGGAAATTTTTAGAACGTAATACGGGTTTAGTTAATGATAATAAAACAGATCACTATGTACTAAACACACAGAACGTTATATGTAACAACAGGCATTTTATCGCGGAAACTGGATGGGAGGCTCAACCGGATGGCGACGCAACCACAGAAGGGCAATCCTTAGCAATTCTTGGTGCTATCTATGCGTATCAGGCAACCAAAGAACCGTACTACCTACAACGTGCTAAAGACTTTTTCAACGCCTATCATATGGCGTTCTTCCGTGGTGTAGCGTTTCCCGATCCACCTAATGGTTCATTGCGTTGTAACTGGATCTGTAACGGTAAGGCTCCAGTACTGGCACATTACCCATTAGATCCAGAGTATCCAACTCACGGCGGGTTCAAGGGCGTATTGTTCACATGGACGAACGGACAAACACAGATACCTCATGGTTCACCTAACTACGGTGAATACCTCGATGCTGTATGGTTTGCCTTTCCCGAAAGAGCGGGGCTTGGTTGGAATCAGGTAAACGCAACAGCCTACGCATGGTTAGCTAATGAAGATTCCATAGATTGGGATACTAAAGCACCTACGTATGAAGTTGATTGGATTGTTGACCGTACAGGCCGCAAGGTAGATAGCAATGGTGATGTACTGGCAGAAGGACTAACAAGCCAGATCGGTACAGTCCAGCTCAAGGACACGTCTATAAACGGTAATTACCGATTCAACTACGCCACGAAGAACCCTGTATCAGAGGGTGGTTATCTGATGGGGCGTAATGAACGTTGGCACAACAGGCCAGTAAACGTACCCATTGATAACTACGGTTCACTTGATTTCGCTGATAACGCATCAGATGCTGAATTGTGGTTCTGTCAGGCGGCAAAGCTACTATGGGATATCACAGGCGAGCGTATCTATTACTTAGCATGGCAGAACTCACTACTTACATGTATTGGATATTCCGATATTGATAAATTTGATATGTTCTTTCGTAAAAGTACACTTGCTATAACGCCGTTTACTGATGGTATTTCATATGATTATTTCTATCCGAGTAATCAAGTAGCATCATATTCACGTGATTCAGACGGCTATATAGTCATTAATCAAAGTGCCTCAGCACAAACAACACTTGAACAACAATCTATATGGTTCAAATTCAATAATAGTTCAACTTTCCATGTTGAATATAGTGGTGTTGATACTACTGGCAAACCATTAAGCCTTGCTGTAGCAATGACAGTGAATAAAACTAAAACAGAAGATGGTGCTATTAGATACCGTTGTGGTTTACCCATTACCAATACTGACAACAGTATTATATCAATGGATATACCGATGAACCATTTTACACGTATTGCTAAACCAGACGGTGGACAGTACTTAACAGCAGATATGCGTATGATTTCTGATTATGGGGATAATACAGTAACTACCTTACAATATGTTTCCGGTATCGCTGGAACGTACTATGACAACGTGATTTCTACTACTATGGATTCTGACGGTAGTTCTACAGTTGGTTTCTGGATCTTTGATGATGAAACACAGGATTTAAACAGCTTCACATACAGAACATATGCTGATGATTTTAATATCCGTATTGTTGATGATCTTGGTTGGCGTTGGTGGGCTATGCTACCAGCAAGTAACGGGGCATGGGTAACACAAACGTTTAATGTACTGGATTTTAAATTGAGTTCTTATCAACCGGATCATGGAGAAGGTGATGAACAGCCAGGACAACCAACACTAACAGGACGTACAGAGTTTACACTATTACTTGATACCGATCCGGTTGATGGTGTCTCAGGACGTATTGACTGGTATTGTGTTAACGATTTACCAGCACTTTATAACGATGGTGGTACAGGTGATTATTCAGTATTAGTAAGTTTAACATTCAATGATAGTACTGGTAATGGATATACAGCACGTTTAGGTGATTGTGTAATTCGTAATTACATGCTTGATAGCCTTTCATATACACCAGGACTAATACCATTCAGTAACATCACAGATCCATATGCTCAATTGTATTCCGGTTGGCGTGGATTACCATATCCTGGTTATCAATTGCCTGCTATATGGTGTTTCAAAGGAACTACAATTGATCAAACCAGACTAAATAATAGTATTAAGTTCTTATGTGATGCTCAGGACTGGTTTACTAATAAATTCCATCCTACTTTACCTGGTCCGTGTGCTCAGGCTTATGTGTGGAACCGTCAGGACGCTTTAGCATATGCCCCTGATGGTAAACCGGATCAATTCATTATGCAGCACTGGTACGAAGAAGCATGGTCAGGTTATGAACCTCGTGCGTTCTTTGCAGGATGTGACGTAGTGCATGAACTATTTCAACGTGGTGATTATGCGATTCCACAGAACATTATTACGTACTGTAAGAACTGGATGAATTACTTAAAGTGGTTCATGAAAAATAATGATGGTCACGCACCAACACGATTTAAAGATACAGGTGAAGTTATCTATGATGGCTTTACAGGTCATATGTCTGGTTTGTGGCTTGCTGGTGCTTCAATGATGGCAATAGCAGGTTATCCAGATCACGAATTACTTGATTTACTATTCGCGGAAATTCAACAGAACTATAACGTAGTTTCAGCTAATCACGTAATGAATGGTGGCTGGTCATCAGCTATCAGAAGTGGAACACCTACAACACCACAGAACAACTCTATGTTCTTTGGATTCTATACAGGTGAACTACTAAGAGGTTTAGCACTTTACATGAAGTACTACAACCAACATATATAAATAAACAGAAGGGGTATCAAGGACTGATGCCCCAAATATATAAAGGAATATTAAATATGGCTTTTAATTCTATTTTTGTAGGCAATAATGTAAAAGTTGAAATCGCTAATGCTCCAGCGGGTGGCGGTCAGGCAACTACCTTTACTGTTGTTGAAGAAGTTGGTGCTTTTCCATCAGCGGCAGGTGCGGAATCTAACGTTGTTAGTGTGAACACGTTCGGTCAACAGTACGCTAAGAAATTGCTTGGTTCTCGTTCAGTACCGGATCTAACTCTAACTGTTAACTGGAAACCAGGTGCGACAGGTCAAGAAATGCTTGCGGCAGCCGCAGCAGCACAAACCCTAATCCAGGTTAAAGTAACCTACTATCAGAATATTGATGATCAAGATGGTGCGGCTTATTACAGCATCGTCAATGGTTACGTTAGCTCTGACGTTGTGAACGGGGATTTTGACGGCGTGGTTACTCGTGATTTCGTTGTTTCCGTTACTGGTGCTCCAATTGCGGTTGGTGAAGTTACTGGTGCGTAAGTACTAAATACTACAAACCAACTAACAAGGATAAAGCGAAATGGATTTTACTAATCTTATGAATGCTATTGGTGTGAAGTTAACACCAGTAGTACTAACACCAGAATGTACTGTATACATCAAACTACCAACTATTACCCAACATGCAGAAGTTTCAGATCCATATAAAGCGATCTTCTATTGTGTGGTTGATGAAAGTGGTAAACAGATTTTTGATTCACCTGAACAAGTTGAACAGAATGTAGATTTAACAGTACAACTAAAACTAAATGCCGAGATCGGTAATGTGTTTGCCAAATCCTTTAATGTTGAGGATGTAGAGGCAAAGTAAGACGCGATCCGATTCTCAGACTATCACTATCTTTATTGTATAACAGCGGGTGTAGTGTGGATGATCTCTACACTATGCCCGTTTTGCTTTTCTTCTACCTATTAGTTTTCAAAGAATCGGTTGATCCTGATTCATCACAAATTGAACAAATCAGGCATACAGAACTACTACAGGCAATATGGTTAAGTACTGGCAATATCAAGAAAGAAGATATACCGAAATTTAGTATATATGAACTCGATTCATTGAACATTATTTCAAATAAAACCTTAGCTGAACAACAAGCAGAGAGGGAGAAGAAGATCGCAGAACAACAAAAAGCAAACATGCTTAATTGGATGGGAGTAAAGCCTAATGGCAAACAATAATAAACAATCAATGATATTTGAAATCACAGGTGATGAATCTGGATTACAAAAATCATTAAAAAACGCAGCAAATGATATAGGTGATTTTGGGGATCGTGCTGGCGGTGTGTTCGGTAGTTTCAATACCGGACTATCAACCACGGCTAAAGCTATGTCTGGTTTCGCTGGTGCGGTAGGGGTGGCAGGTATCGCCATTGCCGCCACATTAGCCAACGTACAAGCACAATCAGAAAAGGCGTTTGAAGTCTTTCAGGCAGCATCACTATCACAAACGGGCATAGTACAGATACAACAGGCGGCTAATATGTTTGCGGGTGTTGGTCTGACTATGGATCAAGTAGCCGATCAGATGAAAGATGCTAAGGATAAGTTAGGCGATGCTATCACGAATAACGCTGGCTCTATGCTAACCGATGTAATTCAACCATTGAAGTTGAATATGTTTGAGTTACAGAAAGCAGCAGAAAACGGTGAAGATATTATTGCTAAGATTTACTATCAAGCTAAGCAAATGGGCTTTAGTCAGGCTCAGATTGTACAGATGATGGAAACCGTAGCTAACGATGCTACTAAACGCATGACTGTATATAGAGAATTCAGTACTGAACAAGAGTACCAAAATAGCCTTGCTAATGAAACTATACAGTTAACAGCAGAGCAATCACGACAATTTGAAGAATATAGAACGGCAACTAATAATCTATCAAGGGCGTGGGATGCGTGGCGAAATTCAACACTTGCCCCTGTTGCTAAAAGCCTTGCTGATATTCTTGATCTAATGACTAAGATACTCAACAGTAAGCCAGTGGCAGCAGCCGCAGCAGCTACGAGTAAGCAGGGTATACAGGCCGTACAGGAATACCAAAAACAGTACCAACAGCAGATACAAAAAAACTCTTCTATCTATGGTGCTCAGATGGTAGAAGATCAGCAGAAGCAACAAGAAGCTAATAACAAAACCTTTGAGAATCTTTTAGCTAATCTTGATGCCGCACATAATCTACTTGATAAACAGAAAGAAGAATACAATAAAGGCTCAGATAGAAGTGTTATTGATACAGCGTTGAAACCTTATCTTTCAGCTAAGCAGAAGACACAAGCACAGATTGATACACTTGATGCTACTCACAAACAACTACGAGCAACTATTAAAGATTCTTTAGTACGTGCATATAAGGGTGATGAAGCGGCAATGAATGCCGATTTAGCTAAACTTGATGAAGGTTATAAAGCTAACCGCGAGAAGTTAGTAAAAAGTCTAACAGCCGATGAAGACAAAGCACGTGAAGATAAAGCTAAGAAAGACGAAGCAGCAGCTAAGAAAGCAAAAGCCGCACAAGATAAACTTAATGAACAAACTAAACGAGCAAAAGCTCTATTAGAACAAACGCTATCACAGATCGGTACTAACGAAGCTCAGATACGTATTACTCGTTTTGACTATGAACAAGATGAAATTGAAAAACGTATCAGTACAGCAGGTAAATTAGCTGGTAAGAGTGAAACTGAAATTACAGCAATGTTAGATCAGCAATATAAAAGCCGTGCGACTAAGTACAAAACTATGGTTGATGAAATGCTTGCTGAAACAGACCGTTTAAAACAAGCACAAAACATTGCCGCAATTGCCAGTGATCCGAATGCCACACCAGAGGCTAAAGCCAAAGCAGCAGCAGCGGGTAAGACGTGGACAGGTGACACAGCAGGTCAGGGATTAGGGTATACAAACCCATTAGACTTCTCACCAGATCCAACGAAAGTACAGCAAGTGAACACTGAACAGCAAGAGAACCAGGATGGGGCTAAAGCTCTATACGATGCCAAAGTAATTGGGTTCCAGGAGTACCAGGATCAGCTAACAGCGATTCAGGCCAACGCCGATATGAAACGTGGTCGATTAACCGCAGACGCACTAACCAGTACTTTAGGTATGTGGCAAGCGGGGGCAGGTGATGTAGGAACTATCATGGCTGGGGTTTTCGGTGAATCGTCAGCAGCGGCTAAGGCAGCTTTTGCCGTAAGCAAAGGTATTGCAATTGCACAGAGTATTATCAATATCCAGCAGGGCATATCCGAAGCTATCAAACTTGGGTGGCCTATGGGGATCGCAGCAGGTCTACAGGTAGCAGCTCAAGGTGCGTCCATTGTCCGTACTATCAAAGGTACAGCTATCCAGGGGCAAGCCCATGATGGTTGGGATTCACTACCAAGTACTGGTACATACAATCTTGAAAAAGGTGAACGTGTAGTAGGTAAATCACTAAACCAGGATTTAACAAAATACTTGAGTAATCAGGATGGTAGTAAATCTGGTGATATTAAGATTGACGCACCGTTAATTATTAATAGTAATGGTCAAATATCAGATTCAGATTTCCAAAAGATGTGTGATAAACACGCTGATACTATTGTTCAGGCAACACGTAAATCTCAGAAGAATAACGTATAAATATCATATAGCCCACATGGATTGTGGGCTAACTATTAAAGGAATAATAATATGTTAAATAAAACTCTTATTAGTGATTTCATGTTAACGGACAATATACCCCAATACCAAAACCAAACATGGACAGGTGAAACTATTACACGTGTTGTTGGTTCGCAGTACTTTACCCTTAGTTTCAAAGTTACCTTGAACAAGATGAACCGTGCTGAACTCGCTAACTTCTATGCTTTATATGGTCAGGGTAAACCGTTCTCTATGCCTCTTGGATGGTGGAGTACATACAACGGTACTCAAACATCACAAGTACAGGCAACAGCAGCAAGGGAGGCGGGGGCAACATCCATTGCCGTTAATGCTAATACACTTGAAGTTGGTACGTTAGTTCAATTCAACGGACACCAAAAATTATACCGAATCATAGCCAACACTGGCAACGTGATTACTATCTTCCCTGGATTAATCAAAAACATCCAACTTGGGGAAATAATGAAATATGACAATATTCAAGGTTCATTTATTCTTACACCACAGAACGCAGCATATCAGATGCCAAGTACAAACATTATGGAAGTGACAATAAATGCAACCGAAAACATCAGAGGTTAATTTATGTCTATTCCAAGTAATGTACTAACTAATGCGGATCTTGTCGCGTACTGGAACCTTACACGAGGCGATAACAAAACCGTACTAACAGAGAAAGAACTTTATCAATGTGGTGTTATGGTAAAGCTCATAGATGTACTTCCACCTACCGGAAGTAACATATACCTAACTGATGCCATTGCCGATCAGAACTATAATGGAATTAACTATAAGTCTGTACCTGATTTCCTTGATTCATCATTTGCTAACTATGTAGAAAAGAACCAAATCAACAATAACGGTACTTCTTTGAAAGTAAGTAATGTAAGCCAGGATTATCTTTCTATGGCGTTACGTGGATTGTGGAATGATGCCAAAGTTAATATCTGGATGGGCATTGTTAACCCAGCTACAGGGGGTATTTTATATGCCTATCGTATGTTTAGTGGTTACATTGATTACTTTAGTTCTGACTTTAACAACACAGCAGGTAATACCACAAATGAAACAACAGTAAATCTAAATTCATTGTGGAAGAAGTTAGACCAAACACAACGCCTGTTATCCAGTACATCAGTACACCAATCATTACACACTGGTGATAAGTTCTTTGACCTAATCGGAATACTAAATAGTTCAGAGCAATTCTGGAAGAGTAGTAAGAAATAATGAAAAACGGATTTATAACAGAGTACCTAAGTGGTTTAGTTGGTGAGCCGTTAGTGTACGGTACTAATGATTGTCATATCATGGTGCTAACAGTCATTGATATGATCACAGGTAGTAATTACCGTGATGAAATCTATCAGAAATACACAACACCAACAGCAGGTAGAAAATACGCAAAAGCAAACTGTAGTTATTCTACTCTACATCTATTGTGTAAAGAAAAAGGCCAGTTAGTAACTGAACCACTTGATGGGGATATCATCATTTCATCAGGTCACAGTACAGTTTATTGGCGTGGGAAAGTAGTAATTTTATCAGAAGATAAATCTAACTATATCGTTTCTCAATATATCCCAAATGAAAAAGACAAAATATACAGATTTAAAGGGGAATAACTATGGCAGTAGCAGCAGTTGCCGTAGCTATTATCGCAGGGGCATCAGCAGCGGCAGCAGCATACGCAGCAGGTTTAGCTTTAGCAGCAGTAGTAGCTATAGGTATTGGTACAGCAGCACTATCTTACATTAGTTCATCACAGATGATGAATGTAGGCCAGATGGGGGTAACGTATCCGAGTACGGGTAGTAACAATGCCCGATCAACATCACCAAGTACTGGTATACCGATTTCATACGGCGGTTCTAACCGCAACGCAACAGAGGTAGCCTATAACAAGTTAGGCTCTATCGTCGTTTGGCAGAACGTCTATAAAGGTATTTCAAACCAGTTATGTACGGTTCACGCGATCAGTATCGGTGAAATCGGGCAAGTACCAGGGGAACAATCACAAGGCGTAATCAAGCAGATCTATTTTGATAATGCTCCTGTACTCATGGATGGTGCGTACATCACCACAGAAGGGATCGTACCTACCTCAATGATGATTGAGAAGTACCGCAAATACTTACAGATTGAGGTACGTTTTGGTAAGCCGTCCTACGGTGGTTCTATGACGCTTGCCCGTCAATATGGCGGTAGTCAATGGACTGACAACATGCGTGGTGATGGTCTTGTACAGATCTGTACCGTAATCAAGAAAACCAACGATTCATTGATTGATGGGATTCTAACGAACCAGAACTATACATTATCGGTAGAAATGCGTGGACGTATGATCTATGACCTAACTGATAATGTACGTAAACCAAGTTCAAACCCACCAAGCCAACTATATGACTTTATCACTAATACAGAATTTGGTTTTGGGCTTGATCCTAATGATATTGATATTACCAGTTTCCGTAATATGGCAAACTATTGTGCTCAGAATCATTTCTATTCCAATGGTAATATTCAATATGATAAATCCTTTAAGGAAAACATTGAAAATATTCTACAAACATTTGGGGGTGTACTTTATGAATCAAACGGTAAGTACTATCTAACCGTTGATGCTCCTGATATTCCAAGTGTACATTTTGATGAAACAAATATTATTGGCAGTGTGAATATCACAACGGGTTCTAAGTCTGACTATTTTAATACAATGGACAGTACCTATACAAACCCAGGGAATGACTATTCACAAGATATTATCCGTTATCCAAGTGATGCCATTAGTAACGCATCCATTGCTAAAGATGGTTATATTATTAAGAAGGATTTAAACTATCTTTGGGTACAGGATAAAAATCAGCTTGCTATTCTTAGTAACATTGAATTACTAAAATCTAAGTACATTACGAACACGATTACTTTCAATACCTATGTGACAGATATGAAAGTATATGATGTGTTTACAATTGATTTTAAAGAAGCTGGATTTAGTAATAAAAAGTACAGATGTATTCAACGTACTGTACCAATGACCGTAGACAAAGCAGGCATTATCCAGATCACCGCGATTTCATATGATGATGGAATTTATCAAGGAAAAGATCCGGGACAATTCCCACAAGATGGATTGACCAATCTACCTAACCCAACATACGTAGAACCGCCAAGTAACCTACAGGCTCAACGTTTAGGGGCAACGGCATCAGGTAACACCGTTCTATTAACCTGGGATTTATCACAGGATACAACTGTACGTGGTTATAAGATTCGTTATAAACGCAGTGATTCCAGTGTTTGGATCAACGTGGGTAATGTAGGGCAGTACTCTACGAGTTTTGAGATATTAAATCTTCTATATGGTGTACAGTACGATTTTGCTATTGAGGCGTATAACACATTAGGTTATTCATCGGAATTAGTAGCTATCTATAATCAAACACCACAAGTTATATTCGCATTACCGAAGATAACTAACCTTGACATGGTGAATGATGATGTAGGTCTAAACCAGACATATGCTCAAGATTTTATTTTACGTTGGGATGATCAGGCTAACATAGCCGTTAATGGTAAAACCTTTGCTGATTTCTTCAAACACTATGAAATACGTGTGTATGACCGATACAGGAACTACATCACATCGTACTACACCACTACAAGCAACTGGACGTACTCATATTCAATGAATACCAGTGATGGCCTTAGCCGTTACCGTGTGTTTGGGATCATAGCTCATGGTTGGGGTACTGGTATCTATAGTGAAGAAGTTCAGATTGAAGTTAGTAACCCACAACACCCACAGTTGTTAGGTATCAATTTGAAGAGTGGTTATGATTCCGTGTTCATTGACTGGACTGAATCAAACGTACCAGATTATGCGGGGATAGTGCTTCAAATCGCACTTGATGAGGGTTTTAGCTCAGCTACAAAGTACTTTAGCAGTGCTAACCGCTATTCAGCATCGTTTGGTATCGAAGATGGTTCATGGTTCGCACGAGTAGCAGCCTATGACGTGTTCGGACAGGATGAACTTGTATGGTCGCCTACTATCGGTTTTAACCAGAACACGAAGGTTCCATACAGCAAATTAAACGAATCAGTAATTGATAGTCTACTTAACAGTGATAAGGCTACTGGCATTGTTGAGAAACAGATCGTAGATGAACTTGGTTCACGCTGGCAGATACAAGCAACTAACAATGGTAACGTATCAGGAATGGCATTAGCCAATGATGGCAAAACCTCTGTGTTTACCGTAATGGCGGATCGCTTTAGTGTTATCAGTACGGACAGTGCCAAATTATCAGACAGGGTTTATCCTCTTGTTGTTCAAAATGGGAAAGTATTTCTTAACTCAGCAGTAATAGCTGATGCAAGTATCAATACAGCCCAAATTAACAATTTAGCAGTGACTACCGCCAAGATTCAAAACGCAGCAATTGATAATACTAAGATTGCCAATGCCGCAATCCGTAACGCTCACATTATGGATGGTGTAATCGACTCAGCGAAGATCAGCCAGCAGATACAATCAAGTAATTGGGATGGTGTGAATGGTTGGATGATTAACAAGAACGGTACAGCCAACTTTGGTAACGCTACTATTCGCGGTACTATTTTTGCGAACAGCGGGGTACTCAACAACGTTACTATCAATGAAAACTGTAACATTCTTGGTACTCTAAGTGCCTCACGTATCGTAGGTGATATTTGCCGCCCTCAGTCTACAGGTATAGTATCAGTGCCGTTTATCTTTGGTTCACATAGTGTATCAGGTGGTCAGGCCGCTAATGATCCAGTAGCAAACCAACATTATGTAGCGTTGCGTATACGTGGTGAGGATTTTGATCGTATCCTTGATAGTAATATGACTATTACACTTACTTCATTTGAGCGTCAGTACTTCTATATTCGTATGGGTGGTGATGGTATTGGTTTAACAAACTTAGCTTTCGTTGATGCTGGTAATGAAGGACATAACACACCATATACGTTCCCAATCAATGGTATCTTTGTTCCTCGTGTTGGTCGTGGTAACTGGAATTATATCTATGTTATGTGTACTACATCGCGTTCTGGTTTAGCTTCACTTAATGTACCTTCATTATTGAATGCGTTTATATATCGAGCGGGAGATCAACCTTTATATAACGCGTAATAAATACTATTACCACGATTATATAATATAGGGAAATACTAAATGGGTATGGGAACAATTCTTGCTTTAGTTATTAGTGGTTTGGGTGTTATATATACTATCTTCCGTGACAATACAAAGGATACTACTGATTTATTAAGTCGTGTATCCTACCTTGAAACTACCATTGCGGTACAAGATAGTAACATTACACGTCTAAGCGACGAACAAGACAAGATGAAAGAAACCTTGCGAAACCTTGAAATTCAAATTCACGAATTGGATATCAAACTTGAAAGGATTATTACTATTCTTGAACAATCAAAGCAGTAATTAAAAAGGGATAGTACCGTAATTGATACTATCCCTTTTTTTACTTATTAGTTAGTTGTGCGATCATCGCATTAACTCTATTTGGTGTCTGACGATACCATAAACTATCTTTTGCTTGTTTGATTGCTTCCGTGTAGTTGGCATCACGTAGTGCTTGAATCATCTTTTTAAACTTCATCGTTCCAGATAGGCCAAGTTGAAAAATCATGATGATCATGAAGTCTTGCCAATCTTTAGGAATGGTTAGGTTTAGTTTACTTAGCTGGCTTGTTGCTATGGCTATATCTTTATCAAGTAGTCGAAGTGCTTCAATCTCAGTAATACCATTAGTGAAGTTTTCATTTGGTAGTACTTTATGCCCGAATCCTACAGTTAAGAATCCTTCTGTATCTTTATAAGGGTAGTACTTGTCATTGCGAAAGTATCCCATACGTGTTTGATATGCTCGTGAACCCTCATATTCTATTAATCGTGTTTTTAAATCCATCTTCATAAATACCTTTAGTTAATTTTAAAAAGGTATTTACTAATGGCAGGACGCATTAATAAGAATTGGGAAATGTTCGATAAAGACCAATGGGATATTGCAGACGTAACAGACGGCAACTATACATCTTTTGTTTACATCATAGAGTTTCCAGAAACAGGTGAATTCTATTATGGGAAGAAAATGATTTATCAAAAAGTTAAAAGCATAGATAAACTAAAAGTTACTTCTGTAGAATCTAACTGGAAAAACTACACAGGTAGTAGTAAGACAGTGAATGCTATGATTGATGCTGGCATGGATTATACAAAGAAGATTTTGTATTGTGTTAAATCAGACGCAGAAGCAAGCATTATTGAAACGGCGTTGATCTCATACTTTGGTTTACATCCAGACAATCTAAACAAGGCAATTCTATGTAAAGCACGTTTACCAAAGAACAGACGTGATTTATTCAATGTATTACAAGATTTAGTAGCGATGTTAGGGAATAGGTAATATGGCATGGAAGGGTGGCAATAGTCCTAATGATATGAAGCGATTCATAAACAAGAATAGCCCAAAGATAGGACAAGAATTTAAAAAAGAATTAAGTAGCCGTATGCGTATAGTTACACAGCACATTCAAAGAAAACTTGATAATGATGTAGCGGGTGGTGGTGTCGCGTTTACTGGAAAAAGTATGTACTTTAACTTTAGAAAGATAAGTGAGTTCAAGTCAGTTAACCAGATCATCCTACTACCTAATCAAGCATCATATCTAAAGTACGTTCTTGATCCGGCATATAAGAATGTTAATGAAGGGAAGATCATACCGTATCAGAATGCTAAGTTAACTAAGCAAGGTAACATTACACAACTACGTTCGAGAACCAAGAGTGATAAATACAAAAAGGTGAAGAGTAGGAACGGTAACACGTACTTAATCGACACTACCAAGAAATCCTCTAAACGTAATCCTAAATTGGCACGTGAACAAAGGGTGATTGGTTATTATGGTTCCGTTGGTAGAAAACCATTGTTTGATTTCTATGATGAAACCGAGAAGCAAGTAATAGAACAATTAAGAACATTACGCGGTACGTTTGATTACCGTTGGAGGAAGTAAGATGGATAACTTAGAAAATTTCCCATGTTATGATCATTCTGTACTAACAGATTTTTCTTTTCAGACAATACAACCTGTAAGTGTTACCTTACCATATGATAAAGCACTATCTGGTAGTAAGCTCATAAAAAAGAAAGTAGATAAAACAAAAGGCGATTTAGTCGTATATAGTTTTCATTATCATACAACACCTAAAGTAAATGAAGATGATGTATTGATGATTGAACTACTAAAAGAACAAGTAGAAGTAAAGGTACTATTATCTTACAACCACATTTTTAAAGGTCATCGCGTAGTTTCTTGTGTTTGCCAAATACAAGGATAACATATGTTAAGTATTATCATTGACCTTATCAAATCAGGGATTAGCCTTTTTACTAAGAATAAAACCGAAGTTGCTAAGTCAAAAGACGAACTTGAAACAGAAAAAACGAATGAAGCACAGGAAACAAACCGTGAAGAGATCAAAGCTGGTAGAGGCTGGAGATCATTCTTGGGTTATGCGTGTACTTTCATTCTTGTTTATAACTATATCTTAGTACCTATCTTAGATTACTTTGGTATTGTTTTATTCTCTTTCCCACTATCTGACATTATCAGAATCATCGTTTTGTTACTTAGTGGTAACTAATAAGAAAGCCCCTTATGGGGCTTTTTTGTTTTTGATGATTTATTTCTTGATAAGCAATGGATGAAGCTGTTAATCTTTTGAGAACGATACTAATAATGGTTGCTAATATGAAATATACAACAACATTTACTTTGATTATTAAGTTTCTTAGTAAAAATTTAAAGCCCATTTTATCATTCTTCTTTGGTGTCATTTTAGTACTTTGTTTTGTTAAAACTGATAAGTTATCTGATTCAATAAGTGCTTTAGCAAATGTTGTTATGGCATTTGCGGCTATTATGGGTTTAGTTTTTGCTAAAAGGTGGAAGCGTGATGCTACTAAAGATAAAGTTATTGATAGATGCGTAAAAATCCTTTCCGTACATCTATTAGATATCAGAAAGGATTTTGTACCAGCTTTACATGTTAGCGTCTTTAATGTTTGGTTTTCTTCATTCGTAGAAAAAGAAGTTACTACCTATAAAGATGTGCGTTCTATGAAAAAAATGGCTTCAAACTATGTTGGTTTGATTAAAAAAGAAAGTGAAATATATACTGAGTTTGTATCTGAACTTGAGTACTTAAAACTACTTTCATGGGATGTTAAGAAAGAACATAGTGAAGAAATAGATAAAATTAGAACGCACATGAAAAACATAGTAACCAAGGATCAAGAGCTATTAACACTAATCAATATAGTCTTTGGTATGTGGAATCTTAACGTTTATGAAAATGATGAAAGTAAAGCTCACACTGAACTTACATTCAATATTTCAAAAGATCCAAGGGTAGAAATGGCACTTAAGCTCATACCCGAAATCACCAGAGAAAGGGAAAATTTACAAACACTCATTGAAGGGATGCTAAGCAAGCAACTGAATGTTTTTTCTTTCATCGAACAATCTGAATAGTATTTTTTAGTGGCGGTAAACGTTGATCGATTGCGAGCAGTCCGTCGTGCCCCCGCCGATATCCACGACTAATACGCGCTTCTCTTCCGTCAGCGTGGCTTCAAAGTCCAGCCCCGCGGCAACCGGTTCATACTGGAATACCACATCGCGGAAGCCTGCGCGGTGCGCCGCGCGTTCAAGGATCCCCTGCGCCTGCTGGTTGGCCTCGTCGCCGCCCAGCCCCTGGAAGTTGATCGGGCGGCCAATCACCGCCTGGGTAATCGCATCGGTGACCTGCGTCTGCGCCTGATTGCGAATATGCAGCATCATCGCGCACACCAGGTCTTCAAACAGCGCGACCTGCTGCGGCTTCAGGCCGCTGGCGCCGAGGAAGGATTTTGGCGACTTAACGAAATAGACTTCTTCGGGGTCTTCAATGTAGTGCCCGAGCGAAGAGAGGCCGAACTGCACGCTGGACGGCGAAACGTCGATGTCTTCCTCGCGATTAAAGCTGACCGCCCGGCGCAGCAGCGCCTGGGTCTCCGCCGCCGTGGCCGGAACCTGGTGGTGGCGGAACAGCCATTCGCTCACCGCTTCACGCGTCGGTGCGCAGAGCATAGACGGCAGCAGCGTGCTCTCTTTTTCCATTTTCAGGAGCCGTGGCTGCCCGTTTTGCATAATCGCAACCGAGCAGTTTGCCGTACCGTAGTCAAATCCAATAAACACGATGAATCCCCATGCCGGTGAGAAGGGGCGAGACTTTAACGAAATGTCCGCATGGCGACAACAGGAATATGAAAGCAAGGCGAAACAGGACCTTTCCGTTTATGCTGTGAAGAACCCAAAAGGAGAGACGATGTACACCCTGAACTGGCTTCCCCCTTACGACTGGCAGTGGATGTTTGGCTTTCTTGGCGCGCGTGCGGTGACGGGCATTGAAACCGTCACAAACGACTACTACGAGCGCAGTTTTGCCTGCGAAGGGCATCAGGGAATATTTCGCGTGACGCCGGATATCGCTGCCCATACGCTGACCGTTACGCTCAGTCCGGGGTTGATTCCGGTTGCGCAGGCATGCCTCGAGCGCATAGAACGCCTGTTCGATCTCTCCTGCAACCCGCAGCACATAGCGGATACGCTGGGCGATCTCGGAGCTGCAAGGCCGGGCTTACGTTTGCCGGGATCGATGGATGCGTACGAGCAGGGCGTCCGGGCGATCCTCGGGCAGCTCGTGAGCGTGGCGATGGCGGCGAAGCTGGCGTCGCGCGTGGTGGCGTTATGCGGCGAACCGGTGGCGGATTGCCCGGGGTATCTCTGCTTCCCCACGCCGCAGGCGCTGGCGGCAGCGGACCCGCTGGCGCTGAAAGCGTTGGGCATGCCCGTAAAACGCGCGGAGTCGCTGATTCATCTGGCGCAGTCGGTTATCGACGGAACGTTTCCGCTTTTCCCGCCCGTGAATATAGAAGAGGGGATGAAGGCGCTACAGCAGCGGCCGGGGATGGGGCGCTGGACGGCAAATTATCTGGCCCTGCGCGGCTGGCAGGCGAAAGATGTGTTTCTGCCGGATGATTACCTGATTAAGCAACGCTTCGCAGGAATGACGCCCGCGCAAATTCGTCGTTATGCCGAACGCTGGAAACCGTGGCGCTCCTACGCGCTGCTGCACATCTGGTATACAGACGGCTGGGCACCGTCAGTTGATGGCGAAATAGCTGGTGTTTAGCAGAAGATCTAATGGCTGCGGCTCGGCGATAGTGTCGCCATAGATAAAATCAATGCCGATGCCCGAGAGCGTATCCATCATGATGGGCTGATTACACGGCCCTGCTATGGTCTTCATTCCCAGACGCTGGGCGTGGCCCTGAACAATGGTCACCATCATCTCATCCATCAGATTGCCATAGACGTTGCTGACCACCTCTGCGTCCAGCATCAGATAGTCGGCCATGTTCGGGCTCAGGTGCGTGAAGACGTTCATGTCGCGTCCTATCTGACTGAAGATCACACGGCAGCCCGCCTGGCGAAGCTTTTGCAGACCCCGTTGCAGGTTTTTATCCGGGCTGCACACCACGTCGGCAGAGATAACCAGATGCAGGAGACGGCCCGGCATGGGGCTTTTATCCAGCAGCTCGAGAAGTTCATCGACCAGCGTTACGCTGGCTAAACCGGCCTCGGAAAGCGGCAGTGCCACGCCCATGCCTTTACTGGCCACCTGCGCGGCGAAGGCACGGAAAAATTCACTAAAGATACGTCTGTCGAGGGCGTGCAAAAGCTCAGGCTCCGCCAGGCCCGAGCGGAAGGCATGCTCCTCCTGTACTTCACCCTGGCTGGTCCACAGGCGTAACGAAAGCAGCCAGAAATTACTGCTTTCCGGGATGCGCGGGGAGGCGACGCTGCGGGCGATCATCATCAGGTGATTGTCTTTAATCATGTGCCACTGTTCATCAAGCGACATCATGCTGCGCGTGTTGTGATCCCGCTCCTGCTGGGGTTCGTAAACCGTCACAGTACCGCGCCCGTTGTTTTTTGAGGCGTAACAGGCAATATCCGCCTGCGACATTACCTCCGACGCCTGATGGTTATTTTCATCAATCAGCGTGATACCTGCGCTGGCGCCGATCCGGTGCAGGCGGCCTTCCCACATAAAGTGATAGTCGTTGATGGCATGAATCAGGCGACCGGCAATATAGCGCGCGCTTTCAATATTGCAGTCCGGTAACAGTAACCCAAACTCATCCCCGCCCAGACGCGCCAGCACGTCGCTGGAGCGGAGCATGGTCAGCATCAGAGAAGAGAGTTCCCGCAGCAGGGCATCGCCCGCCGCATGGCCCGCCGTATCGTTGACGGCTTTAAAGCGATCGAGATCGATAAAGACAAGGGCATGGCGCTGTCGCGTTTCGCGAACGGTCTGCAGGAGTCGTTTGAGATGATTTTCGAAGCTGACCCGGTTTGCCAGATGGGTCAGGGCATCGTGGGAGGCGCTGTAGCTCAGCTGGCGCAGCATTTTGCGCGACTCTGTCACGTCCTGAATCACGATAACCGAGCCAATATTCTGTCCATCCAGCGTGCTGAGCGGCGTAATGCTGTAATGAATATCAAAATTACCACCGGTACGGCAGTTCAGCACCACGTCCTGATCGATATCAGAACGGGACATATCGCCGCTGTGAATATTCTCCATCAGCGGCCCTTTTTCACCAAAGGTGATATGCAACACCTTCAGGATCGGCTGGCCGATAGCTTCGGTCTGCAGCCAGCCGCTCATTTTCTCAGCGACCGGGTTCATAAAGGTGACGTTCATGTTGATATCGGTGCACAGCACCGCTTCACCGATAGAGTCGAGCGTGATGTGTAGCCGCTCTTTTTCCTGGAAAAGCGCCTCGTTAAGCTGCTTAACCTCGGTCATGTCCATGTTGATACCGAGCAGCCGTTCGACTTCGCCCTGCTTATTGAGCACCCGGTTCGCCAGGGAGCGAATATGGCGCACGCCTTCCTTCACGCGGATGCGGAATTCCAGCTTAAACGGCAGACGGGATATCAGCGAGTCCCGCAGCACCTTCTCAGCGTGGGCACGATCTTCCGGCAGCATCGTATCGTGCCAGAGCTGCCAGGTAGGCTTGATATGCGGCGGGATTTCATACAGCTCAAACATCCGCTTGTCCCAGCTGATGATGTCTGGCTCGAGATCCCACTCCCAGATGCCGATGCCGCCCGCTTCGTTAGCAAGCGTAATGCGCTCCATCAGGCGTTTATTGACCCACTCGGTCTGCTTCAGGTCGTTAATATCTTCAATCTGGGCGATAAAATAGAGCGGCGAGCCGTCGGCATGGCGCACGACGGAGACGGCAAGCAGCGCCCAGACCACTTCCCCGTCGCGGGTGTAGTAGCGCTTCTCGAGGGTGTAAGTGTTGATGTCGCCGTTGACCAGCTGTTCGAGCTGCTCCAGGTCGGTATTCAGATCTTCCGGCCAGGTGAGCTGCTGGAAGGTCAGCGACTGGAGCTCCGTCTGGCTGTAACCGAGGAAATTGCACAGCGCCTTGTTAGCCTGTAGCCATTTACCTTCGATGCTGACCAGCGCCATACCGATGGCGGAATACTCCATCGCATTGCGGAAACGCTCCTCGCTTTCGGTAATGTGCTTGCGCTCGGCGCGGAAGGCGTACATCACCATGGTCATCACGTTGGCAGGCAGGAGCAGCATCAGGAACGGCAGCCAGGGGGCGTTCAACATCGGCCCGACGTGTTGGGTTGTCAGCGCCACCGGGTTCCGGGCAATCATCAGCGACACAACCATCACGGTGACAAGAAACACCATGAATGCTTCCATTCGCGGCAAGCGCACTGCGCTCCACATAAGCAAAACGATAACGCAGGTGAAAGGCCACGGCAGCCAGGTAATGGCTGCCCAACTGAGGGCCAGCGTCACGGCCAGGGTGGTCAGGGTTTCCAGCAGCAATCGCGGGTCACGGTGGCGCAGCAGATAATGCGGTTTAAACAACAGTCCCAGTGGTACCACCGCCAGCGCGCCAATGGCTTCAGACAACACCCAGACGAAGAAATTACGCGCTGGTTCAGGGCCGGGCGCCAGCAGAGACACCAGGACGCCGCCCACCAGGGGCGGTATCACGGCGCTGCCGATGGCCACCCGGATCCAGTCATTCAGATTCTGCAGCGGGTTGTACCACGGCAGCAATTTGCGCAGCAATAACGCACCGGTAAAGGCTTCAACCACGTTAATTGAGGTGTAGGTGAGGTTTATCGATCCCCACGAAAACAGCATCCATGTGGCCAGAATATTGCCGAACGAACAGGCCAGGGCGATTCCCGGCCACATTTTTCCTGCATGGCGATAAAACGCCACCATCATAATGGCGGTGGGGAACCAGAGCGGGGCCAGCAGGGTGCCGAACCGGGTGAGCTCCAGCGAAAATAAGGTAAAGATAAAGGTGACCAGGCCCAGACAGACAAGTCGTATTAAAGGATGTGGGGTGGTAACCAAAACCCGCTGGTATTGTTTATTCATTACCGCTTTATCCAGAGACGCCATGCCGTCAGGGAAGATGTCCGAACGCGTGAATTTGATAATTTGGTTTATGCTAGTACAAACAATTTACAATTCATATGGTGACCGCTCAGAATTTGACACCACAGACTTATTAAATAGAAGCTCCGTGAAAAAAAACGGTTAAACGCTGAAAAAACGCTCATTTAAATTTCACTCAGGGAATAATACGTCACTTTTAAGCCAGTCTCGCAGAACCTGTGCATTCGACTGGTATCACGCCCGCGAAATCCCTATAATTGCCGCGTTTGACGCTCCGGCGTCGTCCTTCCTTAACATCCAGGTTAATCAGGTCGCTAAATTTATGACTGATAAGTCTCATCAGTGCGTCATTATAGGCATCGCCGGCGCATCGGCTTCAGGTAAAAGTCTAATTGCCAGTACGCTTTATCGCGAACTGCGTGAACAAGTAGGTGATGAGCATATCGGCGTCATTCCCGAAGACAGCTATTACAAAGATCAATCCCATCTGTCGATGGAAGAGCGCGTTAAAACGAACTATGACCACCCAAATGCAATGGATCACAGCTTGCTGTTCCAGCATTTAGAAGCGCTCAAGAGCGGCCAGGCGATTGAACTGCCCGTTTACAGTTACGTAGAACACACCCGCACCCAGGAAACCATCCGCATCGAGCCGAAAAAGGTCATTATCCTCGAAGGCATCCTGCTTCTGACCGACGCCCGCCTGCGTGAATCCATGAACTTCTCGATTTTCGTTGATACTCCGCTGGATATCTGCCTGATGCGCCGCATCAAGCGTGACGTGAATGAGCGCGGCCGTTCGATGGACTCCGTCATGGCGCAATACCAGAAAACGGTTCGCCCGATGTTCCTGCAGTTTATTGAGCCATCCAAACAATACGCCGATATCATTGTGCCGCGCGGGGGTAAAAACCGCATTGCTATAGATATCTTAAAAGCGAAAATCAGCCAGTTTTTTGAATAAGCCGCGTGAATTGTGTACCGTTCAGAGATAACCTGGTTTTACCCTGAGCGCTTATCGTCTCAGGGTACGATGCATGAAAGGAGAAAGTGCCATGCGTCTTTGTGATCGCGATATAGAAGCCTGGCTGGATGAAGGCCGTTTGTCTATTACCCCACGTCCACCCATTGAGCGTATCAATGGTGTGACCGTTGATGTACGGTTGGGGAATAAATTCCGCACCTTTAGCGGCCATACCGCACCGTTCATTGACCTCAGCGGGCCGAAGGACGAAGTCAGCGCTGCGCTCGATCGTGTGATGAGTGACGAAATCGTTATCGACGAGGGCGAAGCTTTCTATCTGCATCCGGGTGAACTGGCCCTGGCGGTGACGTTTGAATCTGTAACCCTGCCTGCGGACCTGGTCGGCTGGCTTGATGGCCGTTCTTCGCTGGCGAGATTGGGGCTGATGGTTCACGTGACCGCGCACCGTATCGATCCAGGCTGGTCGGGGCGTATTGTGCTGGAATTCTTCAATGCCGGTAAATTGCCGCTGGCGCTGCGGCCGGGAATGATGATCGGCGCGTTAAGTTTTGAACCGCTGTCAGGCCCGGCAGATCGTCCTTATAACCGTCGCCAGGACGCAAAATATCGCGACCAGCAGGGCGCGGTTGCCAGCCGCATTGATAAAGACTGATCGTTAGCCCATTGAGGATGCCATGAGAAGAGTTCTGACAACGCTGATGATTTTGCTGGTGGTGCTGGTGGCTGGCCTTTCGGCGTTGGTTCTGCTGGTTAACCCCAACGATTTCCGCGCTTACATGGTGCGGCAGGTCGAGGCACGCAGTGGTTATCAACTGAATCTTGACGGGCCGCTGCGCTGGCACGTCTGGCCGCAGCTCAGCATTCTCTCTGGCCGCATGTCGCTCACCGCGCCGGGAGCGTCCCAGCCGCTGGTGTCCGCAGACAACAT
Source organism: Enterobacter sp. Taxon_8 (assembly GCF_058354585.1). Lineage (NCBI taxonomy): Bacteria > Pseudomonadati > Pseudomonadota > Gammaproteobacteria > Enterobacterales > Enterobacteriaceae > Enterobacter > Enterobacter sp. Taxon_8. The sequence goes on from NZ_CM177989.1 coordinate 1,563,677, forward strand.
GCGCCTTGATGTGGCGCTGATCCCGCTCATTTCCCATCAGCTGCAGGTTAAGCAGGTGATGCTGAAAGGCGCGGTGATTCAGCTCACCCCACAAACCGAAGCCGTGCGTGATGCAAATGCGCCGGTCGCGCCGCGCGAGAATACCCTGCCTGATGAGCCGTCCGATACTGGCTGGTCCTTTGATATCGGCAAGCTGAAAGTTGCCGATAGCGTGTTGGTTTTCCAGCATGAACACCAGGAGCAGGTGACCGTTCGCGACATTAACCTACAGATGGAACAGGATGCTCACCACTTTGCGACGGTAGAGTTTAGCGGGCGCGTGAATCGCGATCAGCGTGATTTGACCCTGTCGCTGAATGCGAATGTGAATGCGTCAGACTACCCGCATCAGCTCACGGCTGATATCCAGCAGCTTAACTGGCAGCTGACGGGGGCCGATCTTCCCGCCCAGGGTATCGCCGGGCAGGGAACGCTGCAGGCCGTATGGCGCGAAGAACAAAAACAGCTGGAGCTGGATAATCTCAACCTGCAGGCTAATGACAGTAGCCTGAAGGGGCAGGCGAGCGTCACGCTCGAAGAGAAGCCGAAGTGGGTGCTGAATCTGCAGTTTGACAGGCTCAACCTTGAAAACCTGTTGCCGCCTCTGCCAGCCAGCGCCACGGACAGCGATGCCACGCAGACGGGGCAAAGCCAGGCACCGGTATCACGTCCGGTTATCTCGTCTAATCTCGATCAACCTGACTATAACGCCCTGCGTGGATTCACAGCGGATATTCTGCTGAAAGCCAATAGCCTGCGCTGGCGAGGCATGGACTTTACCGACGTGAGCAGCCAGATGTTTAACCATAACGGTTTGCTGGTGATCTCCGAACTGAGCGGTAAGATGGGCGCAGGGAACCTCTCGCTGCCCGGTACGCTGGATGTCCGTAAAGACGTTGCCAGCGCCGAATTCCAGCCGCGTCTCGACAATGTTGAGATAGGCACCATCCTGAAGGCTTTTAACTACCCGATATCCCTGACGGGGCAGTTGACGCTCGCGGGTGACTTCTCAGGTTCGCAAATTGATGCCGATGCTTTCCGCCGCGAGTGGCAGGGGCAGGCGCATCTCGATCTGAAAAATTCCCGTATGGAAGGGCTTAACTTCCAGCAGCTGGTGCAGCAGGCGGTTGAGCGCAGCAGCGATGTAAAAGCCCAGGATAACTACGACAGCGCCACCCGCCTCGAGAGCTTCACCGCGGACCTGACTCTGGACAACGGCCAGCTTACTCTCGACGGAATGCAGGGCGCCTCTTCACTCTTATCAGTGACCGGTGAAGGCAAGCTGGATCTGGTGAAAGAGACGGCGGATACGCGCTTTAACGTTCGGGTACTTTCCGGCTGGCAGGGTGAAGGCAAGCTCATCGACTTCCTGAAAGAGACGCCGGTCCCGCTGACCGTATACGGCAAATGGCAGGCACTGAATTACAGCCTGCAGGTGGATCAGATCCTGCGCAAGCATCTGCAGGATGAAGCGAAACGTCGGCTTAGCGGCTGGGCGGATCGTAATAAAGATTCACAGGACGGCAAGGATGTGAAGAAGCTGCTGGATAAGCTGTGATGTCCGTTGCGCCGGGTGGCGGCTTCGCCTTACCCGGCCTACAAAAACCGAACATCGTAGGCCGGGTAAGCGAAGCGCCACCCGGCTTTTTTATACCTCAAAATCCAGTTCTTCTTCATCCCGCAGCGGAATGAGCTGAACCTTCTGCACTCGATGGTTTTCAATCTGCAGCGTTTTGAGCAGATAGTCTCCCACCTGAACCTCTTCTCCCGGCTGCGGGATACGCTGTAAGTACTCCATCAGCAGGCCGGCAATGGTGTGATATTCCCGTTTTTCATCCAGCGGCAGCGGCACGTATTGCACCAGGTCTTCCAGCGGCATGTGGCCGTTAGCCGTCCAGGAGCCGTCTGCGTTTTTCTGAATGTCGTGGCGCGCGTCAATCTCATCCACCTCGTTAGGCAGATTACCGGCGATCGTTTCCATCACGTCGCTGAGCGTGACCAGCCCTTCCACTGAACCAAACTCATCTACTACAAAGGCAAAGTGCGTGCGCGCGTTACGGAATTGCTCCAGGGCGGAAAGCAGCGGTAGCCCTTCCGGGAATACCAGCGGCTGGCGAACCAGGACGCGGAGATTGAGCGGCTCGCCGTGAAGCTGCTGCTGGAGCAGGTCAATAACGTGCACCACGCCCAGCAGCTCATCTTCCTCTTCACCGCCGGTCACCACCACGCGGGTGTGCTGGTTTTTATCCAGCAGGGCGCGAACGTGCGCTTCCGGGGCCGTCAGGTCGATATGTTCAATGTCATGTCGCGATGTCATGATGCTGCTAACCGTCCGCTGATTGAGATTGAGCACCCGCTCAATCATCAGCCGTTCCTGCGGGTTAAAGATCTGCCCGTCGCTGTGATCGGCCAGCATGGCGGAGGATTCGGCGTCCAGCTCGGCATCCTCTTTCTTACCGCTTAACAGGCGCATAACCGTGTCGGCCGTGCGCTGACGCAGGGTCTGATTCGCGGAAAGGAAGCGGCGGCGGTTAAATATCGCCAGCTGGTTAAGCGCTTCAATCATGACGGAGAATCCGATGGCGGCATACAGGTAGCCTTTCGGAATATGGAAGCCAAAGCCGTCGGCCACCAGGCTAAAGCCAATCATCAGCAGGAAGCTCAGACAGAGGATCACGATGGTCGGGTGACTGTTCACGAAGCGGGTCAGCGCCTTGCTGGCCATTACCATCAGCGTGATGGCAATAATGACTGCGGCCATCATCACCGCAAGGTGGTCCACCATCCCGACGGCGGTGATCACCGAGTCAAGGGAGAAGACCGCATCCAGCACCACGATTTGAGCCACCACCGGCCAGAATTTCGCCCCGCGGCGCTGGGTCGGGTTCTCGCTGTCTTTGCCCTCCAGCCGCTCGTTGAGCTCCACGGTGGCTTTAAACAGCAGGAACAACCCGCCGAAGAGCATGATCAGATCGCGGGCGCTAAAGCTCAGACCGTGAATGGAGAACAGAGGCTGAGTGAGCGTCACCAGCCAGGAGATAGAGGCCAGCAGCAGTAGCCGCATCACCATTGCCAGCAGCAGACCCGTTACGCGCGCGCGGTCGCGCTGGGAAGGAGGCAGTTTTTCAGCGAGGATGGCGATAAAGACCAGATTATCAATCCCGAGCACCAGCTCGATGACGACCAGCGTAACCAGCCCGGCCCAGATTGAGGGATCGGCAATCCATTCCATAGTAATAGCAATACCTTCTGTAATATGACAAATGTCACACTTCGATCATGGATAAAGCTGGGGGAAATTGCAATGCCGGGCTGAGATTTCTCTTAATACGACGGGTAAAAAAGAGAGCATTCTCAATAATCTGTAAATAAGCGAAATACGTATATTTAATTACAGGGAAAGCATTTTAGGATATATCGCAGGTGATGATTTTTACTTTCATTTTGTCAATATAAAGAAAATCCTAAAAGGTCAAAAATTTGCTCTTAATATTAATCTTAAAAACCGATATTAGGACAGTTGTCTCCTTGCCTGCTATTAGGTTAGCTGCAACAATTCTCCCAGCATCAAATGTTAAATCTCGGTGTTGCTATTAATGTTCGGTCTTCAGGGATGTTTATTCATTATTCGTCGGGTTTCTCAAGCGACTGATATATTTCCAGAAGACCTTGCTCAAGAGGGTTTCTATCCATAACACATTGTTTAGTCAGTGGATTGGTAACTGAAAGCCAAGGGCGGTAGCGTGCCTGAAAGCGTGTGAATCAGCCTCGATTATTCTGTCAAGAGCCAATGGATGAATAAGCTTTTTTTAGGACTGATGCCAGTTATATTTCTATTTGATTAACTGCATGCTGAAACCCAATACGACTCGAGCTTATTTAAATTGCACAGGATAATTACTCTGCCAAAGTGATAAATAATCAATGATGAAATCCAAAATGAAATTGATGCCATTATTGGTGTCTGTGACCTTGATGAGTGGTTGCACGGTCTTTCCCGGCAGCAATATGTCAACAATGGGTAAGGATGTGATCAAGCAACAGGATGCCGATTTTGATCTCGACAAAATGGTGAATGTTTATCCACTTACGCCTCGTCTGGTCGAACAATTACGTCCACGTCCGAATGTTGCCCAGCCGAATATGTCGCTGGACCAGGAAATTGCGTCCTACCAGTATCGAGTGGGGCCGGGTGACGTGATCAACGTGACCGTCTGGGACCACCCCGAACTGACCACGCCTGCGGGCCAGTACCGCAGCTCAAGCGACACCGGTAACTGGGTGCAGTCAGATGGCACCATGTTCTATCCCTACATTGGAAAAGTCCATGTTGCGGGGAAAACGCTTGCCGAGATCCGTAGTGATATTACCGGCCGCTTAGCGCAGTACATCGCCGATCCGCAGGTGGACGTTAATATCGCCGCATTCCGCTCGCAAAAAGCCTATATCTCCGGCCAGGTGAACAAATCCGGCCAGCAGGCCATCACCAACGTTCCTCTGACCGTACTGGATGCCATCAACGCCGCGGGCGGGTTAACCGACGGCGCCGACTGGCGCAACGTCGTGCTCACCCACAACGGGAAGGAGCAGCGCATTTCGCTGCAGGCGCTGATGCAAAACGGCGATCTGACCCAGAACCGCCTGCTTTATCCGGGCGACATTCTCTACGTGCCGCGCAATGACGATCTGAAAGTCTTCGTGATGGGTGAAGTGAAGAAACAGAGCACCCTCAAGATGGACTTCAGCGGTATGACGCTGACCGAAGCGCTGGGCAATGCTGAGGGTATCGATCTGACGACCTCTAACGCGACCGGTATCTTCGTGATCCGTCCGCTGAAAGGTGAGGGCAGCGCGAAAGGCAAGATTGCCAACATCTACCAGCTGGATATGTCCGATGCGACCTCTCTGGTGATGGCGACGGAGTTCCGTCTCCAGCCATACGATGTGGTGTACGTCACCACCGCGCCGGTTGCCCGCTGGAACCGTCTGATCAACCAGTTGCTGCCAACCATCAGTGGCGTTCGCTACATGACGGATACGGCGCGCGACATTCATACCTGGTAATCCGCGATGTTTAACAAAATTCTGGTGGTATGCGTGGGGAACATTTGCCGTTCCCCTACGGCTGAGCGGTTGTTGAAACACTACCAGCCCGAACTGACCGTTGATTCGGCAGGGCTGGGTGCACTGGTCGGTAAAGGTGCCGATGAGCGCGCAACGAGCGTAGCGCGGGATCATCACCTCTCTCTTGACGGTCACGTGGCCCGCCAGGTCACTGGCCGCATGTGCCGGGAGTATGACCTGATCCTGACGATGGAAAAACGCCATATTCATGCGCTGTGCGATATCGCTCCGGAGATGCGCGGCAAGGTGATGCTGTTTGGTCACTGGGACAATGAACGTGAAATCCCCGATCCGTATCGCAAAAGCCATGAGGCCTTTGAGGCGGTTTACACCTTACTTGACCAGTCTGCCCAACAGTGGGCGCAGGCACTGAAAGTTCAGCAGGGATAACAATGACAGAAAAAACAAGACCTTCTGCCGCCCCGACTTCGGGCAGTGATGAAATTGATATTGGGCGCCTGGTCGGCACTGTTGTAGAGGCAAAGTGGTGGGTGCTTGGCATTACCGCCGTATTCGCCGCGGCGGCCGTCGTTTATACGCTGTTCGCCACCCCTATCTACAGCGCCGACGCGCTGGTGCAGATCGAGCAGAATACCGGTAACTCGCTGGTGCAGGATATCGGCTCCGCGCTGGCGAACAAGCCGCCGGCATCCGACGCTGAAATTCAGCTCATCCAGTCACGTCTGGTGCTGGGTAAAACGGTTCACGATCTCGGGCTCGATATCTCCGTTACCAAAAATACCTTCCCAGTCTTTGGTGCCGGCTGGGACCGTCTGATGGGGCGAAGCAATGACACGGTGAAAGTCACTGACTTCGTGCTGCCGAAAGGGGCTGCCGATCAGACGTTTACCCTGACGGTGCTTGGCCCGAAACAGTATCAGCTAACCAGCGACGCAGGTTTTAGCGCCCGCGGTGAAGTGGGGCAGATGCTGACCAAAGACGGCGTCAGCATGATGGTCAGCGCGATTAACGCCCAGGAGGGCGGTGAATTCACCGTCACCAAATTCTCCACGCTGGGGATGATCAACAATCTGCAAAACAACCTGACCGTCACCGAAAACGGTAAGGACACCGGCGTGCTGAGCATGACCTTTACCGGTGAAGATAAGGATCAAATCCGCGACATCCTGAACAGCATTACCCGCAACTACCTTGAGCAGAACGTCGAGCGTAAGTCGGCGGAAGCGGCGAAAAGCCTGGCGTTCCTGTCAAAACAGCTTCCGGAAGTGCGCGCCCATCTGGATGAAGCCGAGAACAAGCTGAACGCTTATCGTCAGGATAAAGACTCCGTTGACCTGCCGCTGGAGGCAAAATCAGTCCTTGATTCGATGGTCAACATTGATGCGCAGCTCAACGAGCTGACCTTCAAAGAGGCGGAAATTTCCAAGCTTTATACCAAACGCCACCCGGCCTACCGCACGCTGCTGGAGAAACGCCGTACGCTGGAAGAGGAGAAGGCGAAGCTCAATGACCGCGTGACCGCGATGCCGAAAACGCAGCAGGAGATCGTGCGTCTGACCCGCGACGTGGAGTCCGGACAGCAGGTTTACATGCAGCTGCTGAACAAGCAGCAGGAGCTGAAAATCACCGAAGCCAGTACCGTCGGTGACGTGCGTATCGTCGATCCGGCGATTACCCAGCCAGGGGTGCTGAAGCCGAAGAAAGCGCTGATTATTCTCGGCAGCATTATTCTCGGCCTGATGCTCTCCATCGTCGGTGTACTGCTGCGTTCGCTGTTTAACCGCGGAATCGAAAGCCCGCAGGTGCTGGAAGAGAGCGGTATCAACGTCTATGCCAGCATTCCGCTGTCTGAGTGGCAAAAATCCCGTGACAGCGTGAAAACCATCAAGGGCGTTAAGCGTTACAAACAGAGCCAGCTTCTGGCGGTGGGTAACCCAACAGACCTTGCTATCGAAGCGATCCGCAGCCTGCGCACCAGCCTGCACTTCGCGATGATGCAGGCCAAAAACAACGTCCTGATGTTAACCGGCGTTAGCCCGTCAATCGGTAAAACCTTCGTCTGCGCCAACCTGGCGGCCGTTGTCAGCCAGACCAACAAGCGCGTGCTGCTGATCGACTGCGATATGCGTAAGGGCTACACCCACGAACTGCTGGGCACCAACAACGTTAACGGTCTGTCGGAAATCCTGCTCGGTAAAGGTGACATCAGCCAGAGCGCGAAACCTACAACGGTGCCGAAATTCGATCTGATCCCACGCGGTCAGGTGCCACCTAACCCGTCCGAACTGCTGATGAGCGAACGCTTCACCGAACTGGTGGAGTGGGCGAGCAAAAACTACGACCTGGTGCTGATCGATACGCCGCCGATTCTGGCCGTGACCGACGCAGCCGTCGTTGGCCGCCATGCGGGCACCACGCTGATGGTAGCGCGTTACGCGGTGAACACCCTGAAAGAGGTAGAAACCAGCCTGAGCCGCTTCGAGCAGAACGGGATTGAGGTGAAAGGGGTGATCCTGAACTCCATCTTCCGCCGCGCGACCGGGTACCAGGATTACGGGTATTACGAGTACGAATATAAGTCTGACAGCAAATAACAATCCCCCTCACCCTAACCCTCTCCCGAGGGGAGAGGGGCGGGGTGAGGGATCAGGGGAAGATCATGACCACACAACGCCCTTTAGTTTCAATCTATATGCCGACATGGAATCGTCAGCAGCTGGCGATCCGCGCAATCAAGTCGGTGTTACGTCAGGATTACGATAACTGGGAGCTGATCATCGTTGATGACTGCTCTTCCTCGTATGAACAGCTGCAAAAGTTTGTGACTGACCTCAACGACCCGCGGGTGGTCTATACCCACAACGCCATCAACTCCGGCGCCTGTGCGGTGCGTAATCAGGCGATTATGCAGGCCAAAGGGCAGTATCTCACCGGAATCGACGACGATGACGAATGGACGCCTAACCGCCTGTCTATTTTCCTGTCGCATAAAGAACAGCTGGTTACGCACGCTTTCCTGTACGCCAACGACTATGTCTGCCAGGGCGAGGTCTACTCGCAGCCCGCCAGCCTGCCGCTGTACCCGAAATCACCGTACTCACGCCGCCTGTTCTACAAGCGCAACATTATTGGTAACCAGGTATTCACCTGGGCGTGGCGCTTCAAAGAGTGCCTGTTCGATACCGAACTCAAGGCCGCGCAGGATTACGATATCTTCCTGCGAATGGTGGTGGAATACGGCGAGCCGTGGAAAGTGGAAGAGGCTACGCAAATCCTGCACATCAACCACGGGGAGATGCAAATCACCTCCTCGCCGAAGAAGTTCTCCGGCTACTTCCATTTTTACCGCAAGCATAAGGACAAGTTTGACCGTGCCAGCCGTAAATATCAGCTCTTTACCCTCTATCAGATCCGCAATAAGCGCATGAACTGGCGCACGCTGCTGACGCTGCTGTCCGTGCGTAACGGTAAGCGTCTGGCTGATGGACTTCGGGGGAAATAATGTTTCTGGAAGATTGCCGCGCTAACAGCTGGAGCCTGCGTCCGTGCTGCATGGTTCTGGCGTACCGCATCGCGCACTTTTGCTCGGTGTGGCGTAAGAAAAATGTCCTGAACAACATCTGGGCGGCACCCGTGCTGGTGCTGTACCGCATCATTACCGAATGCTTTTTTGGCTATGAAATTCAGGCCGCTGCCACCATTGGCCGCCGCTTTACCATCCATCACGGCTATGCGGTGGTGATCAACAAGTTCGTGGTCGCCGGGGATGATTTCACCATCCGCCATGGGGTGACCATTGGCAACCGCGGGCCGGACAGCCTGGCCTGCCCGGTTATCGGCAATAACGTCGAGCTGGGCGCGAACGTGGTGATCATCGGTGACATTACGATTGGTAATAACGTCACGATTGGTGCTGGCAGCGTGGTGCTGGACAGCATTCCGGATAACGCGCTGGTGGTGGGAGAAAAAGCCCGCGTGAAGGTGATTAAATGAACATTCTGCAATTTAACGTACGCCTCGCAGAAGGCGGCGCGGCAGGCGTGGCGCTGGATCTGCACCAGCGCGCGCTGCAAAAAGGACTCCAGTCTCGTTTTATTTACGGCTATGGCAAAGGCGGCAAGAAAAGCGTTAGCCACGATAATTTCCCGCAGGTACATAAGCACACGCCGCGCCTGACCTCGATTGCTAACATTGCGCTGTTCCGTCTGTTTAACCGCGATCTGTTTGGCAACCTGAACACGCTGTACCGCACGGTAACCCGTACCACCGGCCCGGTTGTGCTGCATTTTCACGTGCTGCACAGCTACTGGCTGAATCTGGAAGAGGTGGTGGCGTTCTGTCAGAAGGTGCAGGCCCACAAGCCCGACACCCGCTTCGTCTGGACGCTGCACGATCACTGGAGCGTAACCGGGCGCTGCGCGTTTACCGACGGCTGCGAAGGCTGGAAAAACAACTGCCAGAAATGCCCGACGCTGAGCAACTATCCGCCGGTGAAGGTGGATCGCGCGCATCAGCTGGTCGCCGGAAAGCGCCAGCTTTTCCGCGACATGCTGTCGCTCGGCTGTACGTTTATCTCCCCGAGCCAGCACGTGGCCGATGCCTTCAACAGCCTGTACGGGGCAGGGCGCTGTCAGATTATCAACAACGGCATCGACGTGGCGACGGAAGCCATTCTCGCCGAGCTGACGCCGGTGGCAGAAACCGCGGGCAAACCGAAAATCGCTATCGTTGCGCATGACCTGCGCTACGACGGGAAAACCAACCAGCAGCTGGTGCGCGACATGATGGCGCTGGGTGACAAAATTGAGCTTCATACCTTCGGCAAATTTTCCCCGTTCGAAGGGGCTAACGTGGTGAACCACGGGTTTGAAACCGATAAGCGCAAGCTGATGAGCGCGCTTAATGAAATGGATGCGCTGGTATTCAGTTCACGCGTGGATAACTATCCGCTGATCCTTTGTGAAGCGCTCTCCATCGGCGTGCCGGTGATTGCCACCCACAGCGATGCGGCACGTGAAGTGCTGGAAAAATCCGGCGGCAAAACTTTTGCGGAGCAGGAGGTTCTGCCTCTGGTTCAGCTGCAGAAGGCGCAGATCGCTCAGGCCGTTTTTGGCACTGACCTGGAATCGTTCCGCAACCGCAGCCGCAAGGCCTACAGTGGACAACAGATGCTGGAGGAGTATGTCTCGTTCTATCAGAATCTGTAGTTATCTGCTGCTGCCGCTGATCTACCTGCTGGTCAACGTCAAAATTGCCCAGCTCGGCGAAAGCTTCCCGATAACCATCGTCACCTTCTTGCCCGTTCTGCTTTTGCTGTATGTCGATAAAATCAACCTTAAGAAGCTGATGATTGCCTTAGGGTTGGGCACGGGCCTGACGCTGTTTAACTACATCTTTGGCCAGTCGCTGGATGCCAGTAAATACGTCACCTCGACCATGCTGTTTGTTTATATCGTTATTATTATCGGAATGGTCTGGAGTATTCGCTTCAAAACGATTTCTCCGCACAATTATCGGAAAATCCTCAGGTTCTTTTATATTGCCGTTGCGTTAATTGTTATGCTTGCTGCCATGGAGATGGCGCAAATTATTCTTACCGGCGGCAGTAGCCTGATGGAGATAATTTCGAAATATCTCATTTACAGCAACAGCTATGTATTGAACTTCATCAAGTTCGGCGGGAAGCGTACCACGGCCCTCTATTTTGAACCGGCGTTTTTCGCTCTGGCGTTAATCTCAATTTGGCTCAGCATCAAACAGTTTGGTATCAAAACGCCTAAGACCGATGCTATGATTCTTGCAGGAATTGTTCTGTCTGGATCGTTCTCAGGGGTAATGACATTTATCCTGTTTTACCTGCTGGAGTGGGCGTTCCAGTACCTGAACAAAGATGCGATTAAGAAAAAACTGCCGCTGGCGATTATCTCCCTGACGGTATTTATGGTAGGCGTGATATTTGCCTTCCCGTACATCTCAGAACGTCTGGGTGATTTGGGAACGGAAGGGTCTTCGTCCTATTATCGCATCATTGGGCCACTGGTGATGGTGGGTTATTCCTTAACCCATATTGATGGGGTGGTAAGATTCGGCTCACTTTACGAATATGTTGCATCATTCGGAATCTTTAACGGTGCGGATGTCGGTAAAACCATAGACAATGGTCTGTATCTGTTAATTATTTATTTTTCATGGTTCGCCGTACTGTTGACGCTGTGGTATCTGTTTAAAGTTTTCAAAATGATGATTAACGCGTTTGGTGATAACCAGAACTTTCGCGTACAACTTTATCTGTTTACGCCGGTGTCGCTGTTTTTTACCGGGTCAATATTTAGCCCGGAATATGCTTTCTTGATTGTCTGTCCGTTTATTCTGCGCAAAGCGCTTAATATTACGCACGTATGACGAAATGAGGTGATTTATGTTTCTTAGCGTCATTACTGTCGCTTTTCGTAATTACGAAGGGGTGGTAAAAACCTGGCGCTCGCTGCGCAACCTGGCGCGCGATCCAAGCCTCACCTTTGAGTGGATTGTGGTCGACGGCGGCTCGAACGATGGCACGGCGGAGTTTCTGGAAAAACTCAACGGTGAGTTCAACTTACGCTACATCAGCGAGAAAGATAAAGGCATCTACGATGCGATGAACAAAGGCATCAATATGGCGCAAGGCCGTTATGCCATCTTCCTGAATTCGGGTGATATTTTCCATGACGACGTGGCGCTGTTTGCCCGTCAGCTGGCGCGCCAGAAAGAGGACGCCATGTATATTGGCGATGCGCTGCTTGATTTTGGCGACGGACATAAAGTGTGCCGCAGCGCGAAGCCGGGCTGGTATATCTACCATAGTTTGCCCGCCAGCCATCAGGCCATTTTCTTTCCGGTAAAAGGTCTGAAAAAACAGCCTTATGATTTGCAGTATAAAGTGTCATCCGATTATGCGCTGGCAGCCAGTCTGTATAAGTCAGGTTACCCGTTCCGCCGAATGAAAGGGCTGGTATCTGAATTTTCGATGGGTGGCGTGTCAACCTCGAATAATCTGGAGTTGTGCCAGGATGCCAAAAACGTACAACGTAAAATATTACGCGTGCCGGGGTTCTGGGCGGAGTTGTCTTATTTTTTACGCGTGCGCACCACGAGTAAAACGAAAGCCTTATATAACAAAGCCTGAATATAAGGAAACGTAATGCAGGATCTGAACGGTTTCTCCGTACCGAAAGGTTTTCGGGGGGCGGGCGGTATTAAAGTGCAGCTATGGTGGGCCGTTCAGGCCACCTTATTTGCCTGGTCACCGCAAATACTGTACCGCTGGCGAGCATTTTTATTGCGCCTGTTTGGCGCAAAAATAGGAAAAAACGTAGTCATTCGGCCTTCGGTGAAAATTACCTATCCGTGGAAATTAACGCTCGGGGATTATGCCTGGGTAGGGGATGACGCGGTGTTATATACCCTTGGCGAGATTACGATTGGCGCAAATTCGGTGGTTTCACAGAAATGTTATTTGTGTACCGGAAGCCATGACTTTATGAGTCAGCATTTTGATATTACCGCCTCGCCTATTGTGATTGGCGAAAAATGCTGGCTGGCAACGGATGTTTTTGTTGCACCGGGTGTATCTGTTGGCGATGGCACGGTAGTCGGTGCCCGCAGCAGCGTTTTTAAATCGCTACCGGCAAATAAAGTTTGCCGTGGCAACCCCGCAGTGGTGATACGCGAACGCGTTGAAACTGATTAAATTCATAAGTAGAGGAATATAAACATGTCTAAAGTCGCTCTCATCACCGGCGTTACCGGGCAGGATGGTTCTTACCTGGCAGAATTACTGCTGGAAAAAGGTTATGAAGTACACGGTATTAAGCGTCGTGCGTCTTCTTTCAACACCGAACGTGTGGATCACATCTATCAGGATCCGCACGCGGCGAACCCGAAATTCCACCTGCACTACGGCGACCTGACCGATACCTCCAACCTGACCCGTATCCTGCAGGAAGTGCAGCCGGATGAAGTCTACAACCTGGGCGCGATGAGCCACGTTGCGGTCTCCTTCGAATCCCCGGAGTACACCGCTGACGTTGACGCCATGGGCACGCTGCGTCTGCTGGAAGCGATTCGCTTCCTGGGCCTCGAGAAGAAAACCCGTTTCTATCAGGCATCCACCTCTGAGCTGTACGGTCTGGTGCAGGAAATCCCACAGAAAGAGACCACGCCATTCTACCCGCGCTCTCCGTACGCGGTGGCAAAACTGTACGCCTACTGGATCACCGTGAACTACCGTGAATCCTACGGCATGTACGCCTGTAACGGCATTCTGTTCAACCACGAATCTCCACGTCGTGGCGAAACCTTCGTGACCCGCAAAATCACCCGCGCTATCGCCAACATCGCGCAGGGTCTGGAGTCTTGCCTGCACCTCGGCAACATGGATTCCCTGCGTGACTGGGGCCATGCCAAAGACTACGTGAAAATGCAGTGGATGATGCTGCAGCAGGAACAGCCAGAAGACTTCGTGATCGCGACCGGCGTGCAGTACTCCGTTCGTCAGTTCGTTGAAATGGCCGCGGCACAGCTGGGCATCAAGCTACGCTTCGAAGGCACCGGCGTGGAAGAGAAGGGCATCGTGGTTTCCGTGACCGGCCATGACGCACCGGGCGTGAAGCCTGGCGACGTGATTGTGCAGGTTGACCCGCGCTACTTCCGTCCTGCTGAAGTAGAAACCCTGCTGGGCGACCCAACCAAAGCGCACGAGAAGCTGGGCTGGAAACCAGAAACCACTCTGCAGGAGATGGTTTCCGAGATGGTAGCCAAAGATCTTGAAGCAGCGAAAAAACACTCCCTGCTCAAGTCTCATGGCTACGAGGTTGCCATCGCGCTGGAGTCCTGAGAATGACAAAACAACGTATTTTTGTCGCCGGTCATCGCGGAATGGTGGGTTCCGCGATTGAACGCCTGCTCGAACAGCGCGGTGACGTCGAAGTGGTTGTACGCACGCGCGACGAGCTAAACCTGCTCGACAGCCGTGCGGTACAGGACTTCTTTGCGAACGAACGCATTGACCAGGTGTATCTGGCGGCGGCTAAGGTGGGTGGCATTGTTGCCAACAACACCTACCCGGCGGATTTCATCTACGAAAACATGATGATTGAGAGCAACATTATTCACGCGGCGCATCTGCACAACGTGAACAAGCTGCTGTTCCTCGGCTCATCCTGTATTTACCCGAAAATGGCGAAACAGCCGATCGCCGAAAGCGAGCTGCTGCAGGGCACGCTGGAAGCCACCAACGAGCCGTACGCGATTGCCAAGATTGCCGGGATCAAGCTGTGCGAGTCCTACAACCGTCAGTACAACCGCGACTATCGTTCGGTGATGCCGACCAACCTGTACGGACCGCACGACAACTTCCACCCGAGCAACTCGCACGTGATCCCGGCGCTGCTGCGTCGCTTCCACGAGGCGACTGCCGAGAACGCCCCGGACGTGGTGGTGTGGGGCAGCGGTACGCCGATGCGTGAATTCCTGCACGTGGACGACATGGCTGCGGCCAGCATTCACGTGATGGAGCTGGATCGCGAGGTGTGGCAGGAGAACACCGAGCCGATGCTGTCGCACATCAACGTCGGTACCGGCGTGGACTGCACCATTCGCGAGCTGGCTCAAACCATCGCGCAGGTGGTGGGCTATAAAGGCCGCGTGGTGTTTGACGCCACGAAACCGGACGGCACGCCGCGCAAGCTGCTAGACGTGACCCGTCTGCATCAGCTGGGCTGGTATCACGAGGTGTCACTGGAGCAGGGTCTGGCCAGTACCTACCAGTGGTTCCTGGAAAACCAGCACCGCTTCCGGGGGTAACGATGTTTTTAAGTCAGGAAGATTTTGCCACGGTAGTGCGTTCCACTCCGCTCATCTCAATTGATCTGATCGTGGAGAACGAACGCGGCGAGTTCTTGCTGGGGAAACGAACCAACCGTCCTGCGCAGGGCTTCTGGTTCGTGCCCGGCGGGCGCGTGCAAAAGGATGAGACGCTTGCCGATGCGTTTGAGCGTCTCACTCTGGCGGAACTGGGTCTGCAGCTGCCGATGGCAGCGGGCCAGTTTTACGGGGTCTGGCAGCACTTCTATGACGATAACTTTTCAGGCACCGGGTTCACCACGCACTACATCGTGCTGGGGTTCCGCCTGAAGGTGAGTGAGGCAGACCTGCGTCTGCCTGATTCTCAGCACGACGACTACCGCTGGCAGACGCCAGAGGCGCTGCTGGCGAGCGACAATGTGCATGACAACAGTCGTGCCTATTTCCTCGCTGAACGTCAGTCCGGGGTGCCGGGCTTATGAAGATCCTCGTATACGGAATCAACTACTCGCCGGAATTAACCGGCATCGGGAAATACACCGGCGAGATGGTCGAGTGGATGGCGAGCCAGGGACATGACGTGCGGGTCATTACCGCGCCGCCGTACTACCCGGAATGGAAAGTGGGGGAGCGCTACTCAAGCTGGCGCTACCGTCGCGAAGAGGGTGCAGCGACCGTCTGGCGCTGCCCGCTGTATGTGCCTAAGCAGCCCTCGACGCTGAAGCGGTTGATTCATCTCGGCAGCTTTGCTCTGAGCAGCTTCTTCCCGCTGATGGCGCAGCGTCGCTGGAAGCCGGATCGCATTATCGGCGTGGTGCCGACGCTGTTTTGCACGCCGGGCATGCGCCTGCTGGGCAAACTCTCCGGCGCGCGCACCCTGCTGCACATTCAGGATTATGAAGTGGACGCCATGCTGGGCCTGGGGATGGCAGGCAAAAGCAAAGGTGGAAAGGTGGCGAAGCTCGCCAGCGCCTTTGAACGCAGTGGCTTACACAACGTGGATTACGTCTCAACTATCTCGCGCTCGATGATGAACAAGGCGCAGGAGAAAGGCGTCCCGGCGGAGAAGGTGATCTTCTTCCCGAACTGGTCCGAAGTGGCGCGTTTTCGCGACGTGACTGAGCAAGACGCTCAGGCGCTGCGTGCGCAGCTCGGTTTGCCTGAAGATCAAAAAATCATTCTTTACTCAGGCAACATCGGCGAAAAGCAGGGGCTGGAGAGCGTGATCGAGGCGGCTCAACAGCTGAACGAACATCCATGGACGTTTGTGATAGTCGGGCAGGGCGGTGGGAAAGCGCGTCTGGAAAAAATGGTCAGCGAACGCGGCCTGACCAACGTGAAATTCTTCCCGCTTCAGTCTTACGAGGCATTGCCTGCGCTGCTGAAGATGGGCGACTGCCATCTGGTAGTGCAAAAACGCGGCGCGGCTGACGCGGTGCTGCCGTCCAAGCTGACCAACATTCTGGCAGTGGGCGGCAACGCGGTGATTACGGCCGAAGCCGAAACTGAATTAGGCCAGCTGTGCGACAGCTATCCGGGGATTGCCGTGTGCGTGGAGCCGGAATCGGTTCCGGCGCTGGTGACCGGAATTGAGCAAGCACTTGCCATGCCAAAAGTGAACACGGTGGCACGTGAATATGCCGAACGCACGCTCGAGAAAGAGAACGTGCTGAGCCAATTTATTGCAGATATACGGGGATAAATCATGAGTCAAACCACTTTGTATCCGGTTGTGATGGCTGGTGGCTCTGGTAGCCGGTTGTGGCCGCTGTCCCGCGTGCTCTATCCAAAACAGTTCCTCTGCCTGAAAGGGGATCTCACCATGCTGCAGACGACGGTAAACCGTCTCCACGGCGTGGAGTGTGAAAGCCCGGTGGTGATTTGTAACGAACAGCACCGCTTTATTGTTGCCGAGCAGCTGCGTCAGCTGAACAAACTTACAGAAAACATCATTCTGGAGCCTGCCGGACGCAACACTGCGCCTGCGATCGCCCTGGCGGCGCTGGCGGCAAAACGCAGCAGCCCGAACTGTGACCCGCTGATGCTGGTGCTGGCGGCAGACCATGTCATCCAGCAGGAAGAGGCCTTCCGCGACGCGGTGCGTGCG
Organism: Enterobacter sp. Taxon_8; assembly: GCF_058354585.1. Taxonomy (NCBI): domain Bacteria; kingdom Pseudomonadati; phylum Pseudomonadota; class Gammaproteobacteria; order Enterobacterales; family Enterobacteriaceae; genus Enterobacter; species Enterobacter sp. Taxon_8. Next base: position 1,580,751 of record NZ_CM177989.1, read on the forward strand.
GCCATTCCTTACGCCGAAAGCGGTAAGCTGGTGACCTTCGGCATCGTGCCGGATCTGCCGGAAACCGGCTACGGATACATCCGTCGCGGCAACGTGACGCCGGGTGAAGGCGACAGCGTGGCGTTTGACGTGGCGCAGTTCGTTGAAAAACCGAATCTGGAAACCGCGCAGGCGTATGTCGCCAGCGGTGAGTATTACTGGAACAGCGGGATGTTCCTGTTCCGCGCCGGACGCTATCTGGAAGAGCTGAGCAAATATCGCCCGGATATTCTGCACGCCTGCGAGAAAGCGATGGCGGTGGTGGACCCGGATCTCGACTTCATCCGCGTGGATGAAGAGGCGTTCCTCGCCTGCCCGGAAGAGTCGATTGACTACGCGGTGATGGAACGCACGGCGGACGCCGTTGTGGTACCGATGGATGCAGGCTGGAGCGACGTGGGCTCCTGGTCCTCCCTGTGGGAGATCAGCGCCCATACCCCGGAGGGTAACGTCCACCACGGCGATGTCATTAGCCACAAAACGGAAAACAGCTACGTCTACGCCGAGTCCGGCCTGGTCACCACGGTTGGGGTGAAGGATCTGGTGGTGGTCCAGACCAAAGACGCGGTGCTGATTGCTGACCGTAACGCCGTGCAGGACGTTAAAAAAGTGGTGGAGAAGATCAAGGCGGATGGACGCCACGAGCACCACATTCACCGCGAAGTCTACCGTCCGTGGGGTAAATATGACTCCATCGACGCAGGCGACCGCTATCAGGTGAAGCGCATCACCGTGAAGCCGGGCGAGGGGCTGTCGGTGCAGATGCACCATCACCGCGCCGAGCACTGGGTGGTGGTTGCGGGTACCGCTAAAGTCACTATCGACGGTGAAGTCAAACTTCTGGGCGAAAACGAGTCCATCTATATTCCGCTGGGGGCGACGCACTGTCTGGAGAACCCGGGGAAAATTCCTCTCGACTTAATTGAGGTGCGCTCCGGCTCGTATCTGGAAGAGGACGATATCGTGCGCTTCCAGGACCGCTACGGGCGGGTGTAGCACTCTGCATTATGCCCGGTAGCGTTACGCTTACCGGGCCTGCGAATGACAAAAAAATCAATTTGGCCATTTAGTGGTCAGGGCCGACTGTTGCCTGAAAAAGGGGTCATCATGGAAAAATTAACCTGTTTTAAAGCCTACGATATTCGCGGCAGGCTGGGCGAAGAGCTGAATGAAGACATCGCGTGGCGCATTGGCCGCGCGTACGGCGAATACTTAAAACCGCAGACCATCGTGCTGGGCGGTGACGTGCGTCTGACCAGTGAATCCCTGAAGCTGGCCCTGGCGAAAGGGCTGCAGGATGCGGGCGTGGACGTGCTGGACATCGGCCTTTCCGGAACCGAAGAGATTTACTTTGCCACGTTCCACCTGGGCGTGGACGGCGGTATCGAAGTGACGGCCAGCCACAACCCGATGGACTACAACGGGATGAAGCTGGTGCGCACGGGCGCCCGTCCTATCAGCGGCGACACCGGCCTGCGTGACGTGCAGCGCCTGGCGGAAGCCAACGATTTCCCGCCGGTGAACGAGGCGAAGCGCGGCAGCTACAAAAAAATCAACCTGCAGAAAGAGTACATCGACCACCTGCTGGGCTACATCAACGTGGAAAACCTGAAGCCGCTGAAGCTGGTGATTAACTCCGGCAACGGCGCGGCCGGCCCGGTTGTCGATGCCCTGGAAGCGCGCTTTAAGGCCCTGAACGTGCCGGTGACCTTCGTGAAAGTGCACAACACCCCGGACGGCAACTTCCCGAACGGTATTCCTAACCCGCTGCTGCCGGAGTGCCGCGACGACACCCGCAACGCGGTGATTGAGCACGGCGCGGACATGGGCATCGCCTTTGACGGTGACTTTGACCGCTGCTTCCTGTTCGACGAGAAAGGGCAGTTCATCGAGGGCTACTACATTGTCGGCCTGCTGGCGGAAGCGTTCCTTGAGAAAAACCCGGGTGCGAAAATCATTCATGACCCGCGCCTTTCCTGGAACACCGTCGACGTGGTGTCAGCGGCAGGCGGCACGCCGGTGATGTCCAAAACCGGCCACGCCTTCATCAAAGAGCGCATGCGCGAAGAAGACGCCATCTACGGCGGCGAAATGAGCGCCCACCACTACTTCCGTGACTTTGCCTACTGCGACAGCGGGATGATCCCGTGGCTGCTGGTGACCGAACTGCTGTGCCTGAAGGGGCAGACGCTGGGCGAGCTGGTGCGCGACCGTATGGCGGCGTTCCCGGCGAGCGGGGAGATCAACAGCAAGCTGGCGGAGCCGGCCAGGGCGATTGCGCGCGTGGAGCAGCACTTTGCGATTCACGCGCTGGAAATTGACCGTACGGACGGCATCAGCATGGCGTTCCCGCAGTGGCGCTTTAACCTGCGCTCGTCCAATACCGAGCCGGTGGTGCGCCTGAACGTGGAGTCTCGTGCTGACACCGCGCTGATGGAAGCCCGAACGAAGGACATTCTGGCGCTGTTGAATCAGTAATACTTGCCCCTCCCGGTGGGAGGGGGAACCGAATACAGGAACAACGATGACGAATCTAAAAAAACGCGAACGAGCGAGAACGAATGCATCGTTAATCTCTATGGTGCAGCGTTTTTCTGATATCACCATCATGGTCGGCGGATTGTGGGCGGTGTGTCGGATAGGCGGGCTGCCGTTCTTATACATGCATCTGCTGATGGCCCTGATTGCGCTGGTCGTGTTTCAGATGATCGGCGGAATGACCGATTTCTACCGCTCGTGGCGCGGCGTCAAAATGACCACTGAACTGATGCTGTTGCTGCAGAACTGGACCCTGAGCCTGATCTTCAGCGCAGGCCTGGTGGCCTTCAGCCATGATTTTGATAATCGCCTCGTCACCTATCTCTGCTGGTATTTGATCACCAGCGTCGGCATGGTGGTCTGCCGTTCCCTGATCCGTTTCGGCGCGGGCTGGCTGCGTAACCGCGGTTATAACCGTCGCTTCGTTGCGGTAGCGGGCGATCTGCCGGTTGGTAAGGTCCTGCTCGACAGCTTCCGCAAAGAGCCGTGGTTAGGGTTTGAAGTGGTCGGGATTTACCACGACGCGAAGCCGGGCGGCGTGCCGTCGGACTGGGCGGGCAATTACGAACAGCTTATTGAAGACGCGAAAGCCGGTAAAATTCACAACGTCTACATCGCCATGCAGATGAGAGACGAATCCCGCATTAAGCAGCTGATGCGCGAGCTGGCGGACACTACCTGTTCGGTGATCCTCATCCCGGACGTCTTTACCTTCAACATCCTTCATTCACGCATTGAAGAGGTGAACGGCGTGCCGGTGGTACCGCTGTACGACACTCCGCTGTCGGGCATTAACCGCGTGCTCAAGCGCGTGGAAGATATCGTGCTCTCCTCGCTGATTTTACTGCTCATCTCCCCGGTGCTGTGCTGCATTGCCCTGGCGGTGAAGCTGAGCTCTCCCGGCCCGGTTATTTTCCGCCAGACCCGCTACGGTATGGACGGTAAGCCGATTATGGTGTGGAAATTCCGCTCCATGAAGGTGATGGAAAACGACAAGGTGGTGACCCAGGCGACGCAGAACGATCCGCGCGTCACCCGCGTGGGGAACTTCCTGCGCCGTACCTCGCTGGATGAACTGCCGCAGTTTATCAACGTCTTTACCGGGGGAATGTCGATTGTTGGCCCGCGTCCGCACGCGGTGGCGCATAACGAGCAGTACCGCTCGCTGATTGAAGGCTACATGCTGCGCCATAAGGTGAAGCCGGGCATTACCGGTTGGGCGCAGATCAACGGCTGGCGCGGCGAAACCGACACGCTGGAAAAAATGGAAAAACGCATCGAATTCGATCTGGAGTACATCCGTGAATGGAGTATCTGGTTCGATATCAAGATTGTTTTTCTGACCATCTTCAAAGGTTTCGTGAACAAAGCGGCGTACTAAGATGAGCTTACGTGAAAAAACCATCAGCGGGGCCAAATGGTCAGCGATGGCGACCATCGTCATCATTGGCCTCGGTCTGGTGCAGATGACCGTGCTGGCGCGCATTATTGATAATCACCAGTTTGGCCTGCTGACCGTCTCGCTGGTGATTATCGCGCTGGCCGATACGCTGTCTGATTTTGGTATCGCCAATTCGATTATCCAGCGCAAAGAGATCAGCCATCTGGAGCTGACCACGCTCTACTGGCTGAACGTGGGGCTGGGGATTTTCGTGTTCGTGCTGGTATTCCTGCTGAGCGATACCATCGCCAGCGTGCTGCACAACCCGGATCTCGCTCCGCTGATGCGCACGCTGTCGTTTGCTTTCGTGGTGATCCCCCACGGGCAGCAGTTCCGCGCGCTGATGCAGAAAGAGCTGGAGTTCAACAAGATCGGCATGATCGAGACCAGCGCCGTGCTGGCGGGCTTTACCTTTACCGTCGTGAGCGCCCATTTCTGGCCGCTGGCGATGACCGCAATTCTGGGATACCTGGTTAACTCTGCCGTGCGTACGCTGCTGTTCGGCTACTTTGGCCGCAAAATTTACCGTCCCGGGCTTCATTTCTCTCTTGCGTCCGTCTCGTCCAACCTGCGCTTTGGCGCGTGGCTGACGGCGGACAGTATCATCAACTATGTGAATACCAACCTGTCGACGCTGGTGCTGGCGCGTATTCTCGGCGCGAGCGTGGCGGGGGGCTACAACCTGGCCTACAACGTCGCGGTGGTGCCGCCGATGAAGCTGAACCCGATAATCACCCGCGTCCTTTTCCCGGCGTTTGCCAAGATTCAGGACGACACCGAGAAGCTGCGCGTCAACTTCTACAAACTGCTTTCCGTGGTGGGGATTATTAACTTCCCGGTGCTGCTGGGGCTGATGGTGGTTTCCAGCAACTTCGTGCCGCTGGTGTTTGGCGAGAAGTGGAACGGCATCATCCCGATCCTGCAGCTGCTGTGCGTGGTGGGGCTCCTGCGCTCCGTGGGGAATCCGATTGGTTCCCTGCTGATGGCAAAAGCGCGCGTGGATATCAGCTTTAAGTTCAACGTGTTCAAAACCTTCCTGTTTATTCCGGCGATTATCGTCGGCGGGCATATGGCGGGCGCCATCGGCGTCACGCTGGGCTTCCTGCTGGTGCAGATCGTCAATACCGTTCTGAGCTACTTCATCATGATCAAGCCGGTGCTGGGCTCCAGCTACCGTCAGTACATCCTGAGCCTGTGGCTGCCGTTCTATCTCTCGTTGCCGACCCTGGCGGTGAGCTACGGCCTGGGCATCATCCTCAGCGGTCACCTGCCGCTGGCCGCGCTGCTGGCGGTGCAGGTTGCCGCGGGCGCGCTGGCATTTGGCGTGATGATTGTGCTGTCACGCAATGCGCTGGTGGTGGAGATGAAGCGCCAGTTTTGCCGTAACGAAAAAATGAAAACGCTGCTTCGCGCAGGCTAGTTATTTAAGAGGCCATTATGAAATTATTAATTCTTGGCAACCATACCTGCGGCAACCGTGGCGACAGCGCCATCCTGCGCGGTTTACTGGATGCAATTAACACCCTTAAGCCTGAGACCGAAGTGGACGTGATGAGCCGTTATCCGGTCAGCTCATCCTGGTTACTGAACCGCCCGGTGATGGGCGACCCGCTCTACAGCCAGATGAAACAGCACAACAACGCCGCGGGCGTGATGGGCCGCGTGAAAAAAGTGCTGCGTCGTCGCTACCAGCATCAGGTGCTGCTTTCCCGGGTGACCGATACCGGCAAGCTGCGCAACATCGCCATCGCGCAGGGCTTCACTGACTTTGTTCGTCTGCTGTCCGGCTATGACGCCATTATCCAGGTCGGCGGTTCATTCTTCGTCGATCTCTACGGCGTGCCGCAGTTTGAGCATGCGCTCTGCACGTTCATGGCGAAAAAGCCGCTATTTATGATTGGCCACAGCGTGGGGCCTTTCCAGGATCCGCAGTTTAACCAGCTCGCAAACTATGTCTTCGGCCACTGCGACGCGCTGATCCTGCGTGAGTCGGTCAGCCTTGAGATGATGAAGCGCAGCGAGATTGACACGTCAAAAGTTGAGCACGGCGTGGACACCGCCTGGCTGGTGGATCACCAGGACGACAGCTTCCAGCCGAGCTACGCGGTGCAGCACTGGCTCGACGTGGCGGCGAAACAGAAAACCGTCGCGATTACCCTGCGCGAGCTGGCGCCCTTCGATAAACGTTTAGGCACGACGCAGGCGGCGTATGAGCAAGCGTTCGCCGACGTGGTGAACCGCGTGCTGGACAGCGGGTACCAGGTGCTGGCGCTGTCCACCTGTACCGGCATCGACAGCTACAACAAAGACGATCGTATGGTGGCGCTGAACCTGCGCAACCTGGTGAACGATCCGTCCCGCTATCATGTGGTGATGGATGAGTTGAACGACCTGGAGATGGGCAAGCTGCTCTCCGCCTGCGACCTGACCGTCGGCACGCGTCTGCACTCGGCGATTATCTCCATGAACTTTGGCACGCCTGCCATAGCCATCAACTACGAACACAAGTCCGCCGGGATCATGCAGCAGCTCGGTATGCCGGAAATGGCCGTGGATATTCGTCATCTGCTGGATGGTTCCCTTGGCGCGATGGTGGGGGATACGCTCGGCCAGCTGCCTGCGATCAACGAGCGTCTGGCCGTTGCGGTGAAAGCCGAGCGCGAAAAAGGCATTGGAATGGTGAAATCGGTACTTGACCGCGTGCGGGAGGGGAAATGAAGGTTGGTTTCTTCTTACTGAAATTTCCGCTGTCGTCTGAAACGTTTGTCCTGAACCAAATCACCGCGTTTATCGATATGGGATATGACGTGGAGATTATCGCCCTGCAAAAGGGCGATACCCAAAATACCCATGCGGCATATACCCAGTATGGGCTGGAGGCTAAAACCCGCTGGCTGCAGGATGAGCCGTCCGGGAAGCTGAGCAAGCTACGCCACCGGGCCAGCCAGACGTTGCGCGGGATCCACCGCGCGTCGACGTGGCGAGCGCTGAATATTTCCCGCTATGGTTCGGAATCTCGCAATCTGATCCTGTCGGCCATCTGCGGGCAAACGGCGCAGCCGTATCGTGCTGACGTATTTATCGCCCACTTTGGCCCAGCGGGCGTCACCGCCGCGAAGCTGCGCGAACTGGGCGTGATTGACGGTAAAATTGCTACCATCTTCCACGGCATCGACATTTCCAGCCGCGAAGTGCTGAACCACTACACTCCGGAATACCAGCAGCTTTTCCGGCGTGGCGACATGATGCTGCCCATCAGCGAACTGTGGGCCGGACGCCTGAAAAACATGGGCTGCCCGGGTGAGAAAATTGCCGTTTCGCGCATGGGCGTGGACTTAACGCGCTTCACTCGCCGTCCGGTGAAGGTGCCGGGTAAACCGCTGCAGATCATCTCCGTTGCCCGTCTGACCGAGAAGAAAGGGCTGCATGTGGCGATTGAAGCCTGCCGCCAGCTGAAAGCGCGCGGGGTGGATTTCCACTACCGCATTCTCGGCATTGGGCCGTGGGAGCGTCGGCTGCGCACGCTGATCGAACAGTATCAGCTGGAAGATGTCGTAGAGATGCCCGGCTTCAAGCCGAGCCACGAGGTCAAGGTCATGCTTGATGAGGCAGATGTATTTCTGCTGCCTTCCGTAACGGGGGCCGATGGCGACATGGAAGGCATTCCGGTGGCGCTGATGGAGGCGATGGCCGTCGGTATTCCGGTGGTATCAACCCTGCACAGCGGGATCCCTGAGCTGATTAAGTCTGACCATTCCGGCTGGCTGGTGCCGGAGAATAACGCGATGGCCCTTGCGGACCGATTAGCGGCCTTCAGCGATATTGACCAGCAGGCGCTGGAGCCCGTGCTCCATAACGCCCGACAAAAAGTGGAAACCGATTTTAACCAGCAGGTGATTAACCGCCAGCTAGCGAGCCTGCTGCAAACGCTTTAACGCCGAGGATGTATGCTGAAAAAGATTACCCGACGCACCTTTGTCTCTTCTCTGTCCGTTCTGGCGGCCACGCCGCTGCTGTCGTCCCGAATTGCGCGGGCGGCAAGCGGCAGAACGGTCTCTGTTAATCAGTACAATAACAACGACTGGATCGCCGCTTTTAAGCAGGCGTTTAATGATGGTGACACCGTCGTGGTCCCGGCCGGGCTCACCTGCGAAAACATCAATACGGGTATTTTCATTCCCGACGGAAAAACCTTGCTGATCCGCGGGGCGTTAACCGGCAACGGGCGCGGCCGCTTTGTTCTGCAGGAAGGCAGCAAAGTGATAGGCGAAGGTGCTGGTCGCACGGAGAACATTACGCTCGACGTTCGCGGCTCTGACTGCGTTATCAAAGGGCTGGCCATGAGCGGTTTTGGCCCGGTGACGCAGATCTATATCGGCGGCAAGAAACCCAGCGTGATGCGCAATCTGCTGATTGATAACATTAGCGTGAGCCAGGCCAACTACGCCATTCTGCGCCAGGGTTTCCATAACCAGGTGGATGGCGCCCGCATCACCAACAGCAAATTTAGCCATCTGCAGGGCGATGCAATCGAGTGGAACGTCGCCATCAACGATCGCAATATTCTGATCTCCGACCATGTTATCGACAACATCAACTGCACCAACGGCAAAATCAACTGGGGCATCGGCATTGGCCTCGCCGGCAGCACCTACGACAACGACTACCCGGAAAAACAAACCGTTAAGAACTTCGTGGTGGCAAACATCACCGGCAGCAACTGTCGCCAGCTGGTGCACGTTGAAAACGGTAAGCATTTTGTTATTCGTAATATCAAAGCCAAAAATATTACTCCCGACTTCAGTAAAAAAGCGGGAATAGACAACGCCACCGTGGCCATTTATGGCTGTGATAATTTCATTATTGATAATGTCGACATGGTTAACAGTGCCGGAATGTTGATCGGCTATGGGGTAATAAAAGGCGATTATTTGTCCATCCCGCAGAACTTCAAGCTCAACAATATTCACCTCGATAACCGCCAGCTTGCATATAAATTGCGCGGAATACAGATTTCATCCGGTAACGCTACCTCGTTTGTGGCGATAACCAATGTGGAAATGCAGCGTGCAACGCTGGAACTGCACAACAAGCCACAGCATCTTTTCTTACGCAATATCAATGTGATGCAGGAAGCCGCCGTGGGTCCTGCCCTGAAGATCAACTTCGACCTGCGCAAGGATGTGCGGGGCAAGTTTATGGCGAAAGACGAGACGTTGCTGTCACTGGCGAATATAAAAGCTGTAAATGAGAAGGGGCAGAGTTCGGTGGATATTGACCGGGTCGACCAGCAGGTAGTGAATGTGGAAAGGCTGAACTTTGCGCTTCCTTCCTTCAGAAAGTAAGTATTGACGTCACATCTCATTGAGAGCGCGGTAACCCCTAAAATTTGTTACTGAACTCAGCGATTTTAGGGTTTATAATCCGTGCCACATTTTCGTCAGTTCTGTCTTATCTTTAGCGATACCTCAGGGAATACAGTGATTACCGGAGGTTTGCCAAACACACATAACGCACTGAGTGGTTTATGAACGATAAAGTTTTGTTTATTGGCGCGTCCGGTTTCGTTGGGACTCGTTTGATCGAGATTTCTAAGGCTGAGTTTGATGTTACCAACTTCGACAAGCAGCAAAGCCATTTCTACCCTGAGATTACTGTCTCCGGAGATGTACGCAATCAGGAGCAACTCGATCATGCTCTTGCCGGTTTCGACACGGTAGTATTACTCGCTGCCGAACATCGTGATGATGTTAGCCCAACCTCGCTTTACTACGATGTAAACGTTCAGGGAACGCGTAACGTACTGGCAGCTATGGAAAAAAATAATGTTAAGAACATTATTTTTACCAGCTCAGTTGCCGTTTATGGTCTAAATAAAGTCAATCCTGATGAATCTCACCCGCACGATCCTTTTAACCACTATGGTAAAAGTAAGTGGCAGGCGGAAGAGGTACTGCGCGAATGGTTCAACAAAGCTCCAGAAGAGCGATCTCTGACAATTGTTCGTCCAACGGTCATTTTTGGTGAACGCAATCGAGGCAATGTCTTCAATCTTCTTAAGCAAATTGCGGGTGGAAAATTCGCAATGGTAGGTGCCGGAACTAACTATAAGTCTATGGCTTATGTCGGTAATATTGTTGAGTTTATCAAATTCCGATTGAGCAACGTCAAACCTGGTTACGACGTATACAACTATGTAGATAAACCCGATCTGAATATGAATCAGCTCGTTGCCGAGGTAGAAAAGAGCCTTAGCAAAAAAATCCCATCAGTTCATCTCCCTTATCCTTTAGGGATGCTTGGCGGTTATTGCTTTGATATTCTTAGCAAAGTCACCGGAAAGAAGTATGCGATCAGTTCCGTGCGTGTCAAAAAATTCTGTGCCACCACTCAATTTGATGCGACGAAAGTGCACGCCTCAGGTTTTAAAGCGCCTTATACCTTATCTCAAGGGCTGGACCGTACGTTGAAGTATGAGTTCGTACATGAGAAGAAAGATGACATCACGTTCGTTTCGGAGTAATGACTTAGAATCTGGGATTTGTCGGAAACACGTTTTTCTTCTTCTTTATTGGTAGGGTTTCCGACGATTATGGGTCACACTTATAGCGTAATGAGCTTTAGTAATCAGAGTTATGAGCCAAACGTGATTTGCATTCGACGAAGTAGACTTTCTTCTACAGGCATTTTTCCTGACACAGTTTATACTTCGTCAACCATATTAAGGTGGAAGAGATAATGATCAATTTGAAAGCAGTCATTCCGGTAGCAGGCCTGGGCATGCATATGCTGCCGGCCACAAAAGCCATTCCAAAAGAGATGCTGCCGATCGTCGACAAGCCAATGATTCAGTACATTGTCGACGAGATTGTTGCTGCAGGGATCAAAGAAATCGTCCTGGTTACTCACTCGTCCAAGAACGCGGTAGAAAACCACTTCGACACCTCTTACGAACTTGAGGCGCTGCTTGAGCAGCGCGTTAAGCGCCAACTGCTGGCGGAAGTACAGTCTATTTGTCCACCGGGCGTGACCATTATGAACGTCCGTCAGGCGCAGCCGCTGGGTCTGGGGCACTCTATTCTGTGTGCCCGTCCGGTTGTGGGTGATAACCCATTCATTGTTGTTCTTCCGGACATCATCATCGATACCGCTTCTGCCGATCCGTTGCGTTACAACCTGGCGGCAATGGTAGCACGTTTCAATGAAACCGGCCGTAGCCAGGTCCTGGCGAAACGCATGAAAGGCGATCTTTCTGAGTACTCCGTCATCCAGACCAAAGAACCGCTGGAGACGGAAGGGCAGGTGAGCCGCATCGTTGAGTTTATCGAAAAACCGGATCAACCACAGACGCTGGATTCAGATCTGATGGCCGTAGGCCGTTACGTTCTGAACGCAGATATCTGGGCAGAACTGGAAAAAACTGAGCCAGGCGCCTGGGATCGTATTCAACTGACCGACGCGATTGCCGAACTGGCGAAGAAGCAGTCTGTCGACGCGATGTTAATGACCGGCGACAGCTACGACTGCGGTAAGAAAATGGGGTATATGCAGGCGTTCGTGAACTATGGCCTGCGTAACCTGAAGGAAGGGGCGAAGTTCAGAAGCCGCATTGAGAAGCTGCTGGCTAACGACTGATATTTCTGTCTCCGACCTGAGCAAGCGGCAGTCATTATTTTGGTGTGTTAATATCCAACCAAAATGATGACTGCCGTTTTTTGTTATAAATCCAATATTTACATAGAGTTATCCAGACTGCTCCTGGACCGCTTTGTAGCGATTTGTGCTTGTTTCTGAGGTCGTTTAGGACGACAATTAACGGCAGTTTTTTGTCTGTAAACAGACAAGAAAAATCATTTAATCAAACATCGCTCAGTGCACTGGTAGCTGTTAAGCCAGGGGCGGTAGCGTGCTCAATTTCTGAAACCGCTTATACAAGCTCAGGTTTCAGAACGCCAGTATCCAGACATATACACTAGACGGAACAGATAACGTGAAAATTCTTGTGACGGGGGGGGCCGGCTTTATCGGCTCAGCAGTTGTACGACATATTATTAAAAATACCCAAGACGATGTCGTCAATGTGGATAAGCTGACCTATGCCGGTAATCTTGAGTCGCTTAGTGAAGTCAGCGAAAGCGACCGCTATGCCTTTGAACATGCGGACATTTGTGATAAAGACGCTATAGATCGCATCTTCGCAAAGCATAAGCCTGACGCGGTGATGCACCTGGCCGCTGAAAGTCACGTCGATCGTTCTATTACCGGCCCGGCTGCGTTTATCGAAACCAATATCGTCGGCACGTATGTGCTGCTGGAAGCCGCTCGTGCGTATTGGTCAACGCTGGAGGAACAGGCGAAGAAAGCGTTTCGTTTCCATCATATCTCTACCGACGAAGTGTATGGTGATTTGCCACATCCTGATGAGCATCCGGCATCAACTAAGCTGCCGCTCTTCACCGAAACCACGGCTTATGCGCCCAGCAGCCCGTATTCAGCATCAAAAGCCTCAAGCGACCATCTTGTTCGTGCCTGGCTGCGTACCTATGGTTTCCCAACTATTGTCACCAACTGTTCGAATAACTACGGTCCGTACCACTTCCCGGAAAAGCTGATCCCGCTGGTAATTCTGAATGCGCTGGACGGTAAAGCGCTCCCTATTTACGGTAAAGGCGATCAGATCCGTGACTGGCTGTATGTGGAAGATCATGCGCGTGCATTGTACGCAGTTGTCACTCAGGGGAAACCGGGGGAGACATACAATATCGGTGGGCATAACGAGAAGCAGAACCTGGACGTAGTACATACGATTTGCGATCTGTTGGATGAGATTGTGCCGAAAGAGGGGTCATATCGCGATCAGATTGCGTATGTGGCTGACCGACCAGGTCATGACCGGCGCTATGCGATTGATGCGCATAAAATTGGCGTTGAACTGGGCTGGAAGCCTGAGGAGACGTTCGAAAGCGGAATTCGTAAGACGGTGGAGTGGTATCTCGCGAATGAGAAGTGGGTGAGTAATGTTAAAAGTGGAGCATATGCTTCATGGCTTTCAAAACAGTATGGGGATAATAATAAATGAAAGGCATCATTCTTGCTGGTGGATCTGGAACAAGACTCTACCCAATTACTATGGGGGTTTCTAAACAGCTACTCCCTATATATGATAAGCCTATGATTTATTATCCGTTATCGGTATTAATGCTGGCGGGTATACAAGATATATTGATAATTACGACACCTGAGGATCAGGATGGGTTTGTCAGACTATTAGGTGATGGAAGACAGTTTGGAATTAATCTGAATTATGCAATTCAACCAAGTCCAGATGGCCTAGCTCAAGCATTTATAATTGGTGAGGAATTCATTGGTAATGATTCTGTTTGCCTTGTTTTAGGCGACAATATATTCTTTGGTCAAGGCTTTACACCAAAACTGCAAATGGCAAGTAACAGAGTCAGTGGTGCAACGGTCTTTGGCTACCAAGTGATGGATCCTGAGCGATTTGGAGTGGTGGAGTTTGATACCAATTTTAAGGTATTGAGTATTGAAGAAAAACCAGATAAACCGAAATCAAACTGGGCAGTGACGGGCCTCTATTTCTATGATAACGATGTAATCGACATTGCGAAAAATATAAAACCATCATCCAGAGGTGAGCTGGAAATAACAACTGTTAACGAAATATACCTTAATAATAATAATTTAAATGTTGAGTTATTAGGGCGAGGTTTTGCATGGCTCGATACGGGTACTCATGATAGTTTAATTGAAGCTGGTAGTTTTGTTGAAACTGTTCAGAAACGTCAAGGCATGATGGTTGCGTGTCCTGAAGAAATAGCATGGCGCAATGGGTGGTTAAGCAAAGATGATTTATTTAAATTAGGAAGTAATTTAAGCAAAAATCATTATGGACAATATTTAATGAAGTTGGCAAATCATATATGAAAATAGATTTTATTCCTCTTCAGGTTCATGGCGATGAACGAGGCGCATTAGTATCTTTAGAAAGAAAAAATAATATCCCTTTTGATATAAGGAGGGTGTATTATATTTTTGATACTAAGAAAGGTGTAACTAGGGGTTTTCATGCGCATCGAAAGCTAAAACAAGTTGCAATTGCAGTTAAGGGAAGTTGTCGTTTTATACTTGATGATGGCGTAGAGCGTGTTAGTGTTTTATTAGATAATCCGACGCAGGGCCTTCTTATCGACTCATTTATTTGGCGAGAAATGACCGACTTTACGGAAGATTGTGTTCTGATGGTACTAGCGGATATGGAATATGAAGAATTAGACTATATTAGAGACTATTCTGTTTTTAAAAATTTAGCACAACAGCAGCAGAAATGAATCGTCTTTGTGCCAAGTAATTGATGATCTTCGATTCTAATTCTCTATTAACTCATAATCTACGTAAATAAAGGTGCAAAATGGTTGACTTCTTAAATCTCAAAAAGATTAATAACCGTCAAAAGAATGAAATACTCAGTGCCATCGAGAAAGTGATTGATTCAGGCTGGTACATTCTGGGTGAGGAACTTAAGGCTTTCGAGAAAGAGTTTTCAGAATATTGTCAAGCTAATTATGCACTTGGGGTTGCGAATGGACTGGATGCTCTTATTCTGGTACTCAGAGCATGGAAAGAAATGGGAAAATTGAAAAGTGGTGATGAGGTTATTGTCCAAGGTAACACTTATATAGCTTCTGTATTGGCTATTACAGAAAATGATCTTATTCCTGTTCTAGTTGAGCCAGATGAAGATACTTTCAATTTAAGCGCAAGAAATATTCGTGCAGCAATTTCAGATAAAACAAGGGTCATTTTGCCTGTGCATCTTTATGGCCAAATCTCTCCAATGAAAGAAATTATGGAGATCGCCCGCGAAAAAAATCTACTCGTCCTTGAGGATTGTGCTCAGGCTCACGGCGCTCAAATTGATGGGAAACGAGCTGGGAGCTGGGGAGATGCTGCTGGTTTCAGTTTTTATCCGGGCAAAAATCTGGGAGCTCTGGGGGATGCAGGGGCTATCACAACAGATGATGTAGAATTATATAATGTATTAAAAGCATTGAGGAATTATGGTTCAGAGCAAAAGTATTTAAATATATATCAAGGCGTTAATAGTCGTCTTGATGAAATACAAGCTGCTATCTTACGTGTAAAGCTGAACAAGTTGGGAGAGGATATTAAAATTCGGCAGGTCATAGCGCAACGTTACCTTTCTGAAATAAAAAATCCATTGCTCGAGTTGCCGTATATTGAAAATATGGAAAACCACGTATGGCATTTGTTTGTAGTGAAAACTAATCATCGAGAAGAATTACAGAATTGGCTTAATAAACATAATATCCAATCACTCATCCATTATCCGGTACCACCTCATAAGCAAAGTGCTTACAATGAGATGAAGGACATTTCATTACCTTTGACAGAAAGTTTACATGCTAAAGTCTTATCCATTCCCATGGACCCGACGATGTCAGAAGAAGAAATTAATATCGTAATCAATGCCTTAAATGGTTTTGTGGGATGAAAAAACTTTTAAAAGTAACCGCCTCAACTGGTGTTTTAACCTTGGCAAAAATGGCTATGGGATTTGCTATTGCAAAGGTAGTTGCGATTTATACAGGGCCGTCTGGAATGGCCCTCCTTGGGCAGATTCAAGGATTTGTAACTGCCTTGACAGGGGTCATCAATGCACCTGTAAGTAACGGAGTAGTAAGGTATACATCCGAATATAGCAAGAGTGGTTATAATGAATGCTCGCCTTGGTGGCGAGCTTCTTTAATTTGGGTGCTCGCTATTTTTTTTATATTACTACCCTTTTCTTTACTAGCATCTGATAAACTATCTGAATATTTTTTTGGTAATATTCAATTTCATTGGGTTATTACTTTAACAGTACTATTGTTACCGTTTTCGGCACTGGGTACCCTTTTACTATCTATAATTAATGGCTTTCAAAATCATAGACGCTTCATTGCTATAAATTTCCTATCTGTGATGATTTCCAGTGTCGTCATGATTTTATTGATCATTCGTTATAATATAAAAGGTGCAATTATAGCTGCGACAATTCAAACAGCATTGATTGGTTTAGTTATATTTCTGGTTAATATAAAACAAAAATGGATGCAGATAAAAAACTTTATCGGGCATATTAAATTATCAGCATTCAATGGCATTGGTAAATATGTGCTTATGGCGATGACGAGTGCTCTGGTCATGCCTGTAGCATTGCTGATTATCCGAAATGTTTTGGTGCAACATACGGGCTGGCAGGGAACAGGTCTCTGGCAATCTGTATGGAAAATTTCTGAAGTTTACTTAGGTGTGATCACTATTGCACTGAGCACCTATTATTTACCAAAGTTGTCTCAATTAAGTGATGCAGACAGCATTATGGAAGAGGTTACCTCAACTGCCAAAATAATTGTCCCTATTGTATCTTTAATTGCGGCAATGGTTTATGCATTTAGAGATATCTTGATTCATATATTGTTCACAAGTGAGTTTAGCGAGGCAAGAGATCTCTTTTCTATTCAGTTATGTGGGGATGTGGTAAAAATAACCGCATGGTTATATGCATTTCCTATGTTGTCACGATGTGCAGTGAAATGGTATTTATTTACTGAAATTTTCTTTGGTATAATGTTTGTAGCTTTATCATATATATTGATCCCTATTTTTTTGTTAAATGGGGCTAATTATGCTTATTTAATCAGTTATATATTTTATGCTATCATTATAATTACAAATGTTAGACGAATTTTAATATAGGAAAAAACATTTGAATTTCATTATTAAAGCATATCACGCTACATTGAATATAGTATATCTGTTTCTGTTAAAGATATTCACTAAAAATACGATCAGATTTAACTCTCCAAAGTTAGGTAAAGGTTTGATTATTACAGTCGTTAATAATTCTATTTTAGATATTAGTAATTTATCATCCAGAAACAATGTGAGTTTTTTCGTTAGTCAGGGCATATTGGTTTTCAAAAAAAATTGTTTTGTCAATAATAATTGTTCATTTAATAGCTTGCATCATATTCAGATAGGTGAAAATACTATTTTCGGTGAGGGGGTTAAAGTTTACGATCATGACCACTCAATAGATGAGAATTACGTTGTAAGCAAAAATGATTTTGTAACTTCACCTGTTATGATTGGTGCTAACTGTTGGATAGGTTCTAATACAGTAATCTTAAAAGGTGTAAATATTGCGGATAATGTCATTATCGGTGCTAATTCGCTTGTGAATAAATCTATTTTAGTGTCTGGTATATATGTTACTAGAAACGGAATATTGACTAAGATTAAATAAAAATAGGCTTCACATGACCGATGCAGATACCAATAAAATAATCACAATAGCAGTTATTTCTTATAATTCAGGTGAGACTATTGCTGAAACTTTAAATAGTATTACGCGCCAGACATATAAGAAAAAACTTATTGAAGTTATAATTTCAGACGATGGTTCGAGAGATAATACGCTTTCTATTGCTCAGCAGTGGAAAGAGCAAAATAAACATCTTTTTAAAGATATAATAATCGTCTCTCATGAAAATAATAAAGGAGTTGCAGCTAATTGTAATCAGGCATGGAAATTGGCCTCAGGTTCATGGATAAAAAGCATTGCAGCTGATGATTTGTTATTACCTGAATGCATACAATTAAATGTAAAATATATTACTCATCACTCCTCAGCTAAAATTGTCTTTTCTGATATGATACCTTTTACGATTGGTGGAAATGGTGAGCCGATTAAACATGATAAACTGAAAATATGTGCTAAACAGCCATTGCAACTTAAATACATCCTTTCTGAGTGCTACTTGCTTGCTCCAACAGGGTTCATCAGTAAAGATGTGTTGGAATATGTTGGTTATGCTGATGAGTCATATCCAATGCTCGAAGATTATCCTCTTTGGCTTAAATGTCTAAGAAGTGGCTTAACGTTTTCCTATATGGAAGAGAACACTGTTCTTTATCGCAAGGGTGATTCTCTGTCGCAGCAAGGAAGTAGAATCGGCAATATGCTATACCTACAATCGTTATATTCTTTTCAGAAAGAAAAGATTTGGCCATTGTTGCCTTCACGAATGCTACTAAAAAAATGGGATGATTTTTTACTCTTTAAACAAAAAACACTCTGGATAAGGTTCTTTGGCAATAAAGTAACTGTGCCATATCTTGTTGTGCAAAAATTAATATTTCTAATAAGGCCTTATAAATTATTTAATTTTGCGAAAAAAATTCTAGTGAAGTAGAGAGATACAGATGGCTATTAATGTTATGTTGTTGCTATTTTTTGCGATAATTACTTTATTTGCAAATTTTCAGTTGCGTATTTTTAGCTTCAGACCAACAGTATTGGGAGCACTTTTCCTTTTAGCTCTCTTTATAGAGATTGTTCCCGGCACAATATTAGTGGCCTTTTTTAATTACCCTATGTCGTTCGGCGTTGATACACTTATAACTGACGAAAGTAAAATAGAAACATTCAGGTATACATATCTCTCAATATCAATTCTGCTTCTTATGGTTTCTCTTTCGTCTTACATTTGCCGATTTGATGTTGATATTACAAACTTAAATACAACTCATCTACGTGTTAAGTTAATTACTTTTTTCTCCTTTGTGGTAATTTTTATAAAGATATTTTCGGTTGGTGATGTTCCTTTTTTGATGGCAATGAGAGGAGATTTTGATGGTGCCGCTTTGGCGAAAGCCCAAATCCTCAGAAATGAAGTTGGATTTGGAGGCTTGTTTATTGGTTATATATTTGTATATTTCCCTTATATTTCACTCGTGTATTCATATTGTCATAAAAAGAAATATTTGTATAGTAGGTTACTATTCCGCATTAATCTCTTGTTAATAATAATATATAGCATGTACGACATGCAGAAATCTAAGCTTATCGTTGTGCTTTTTATTCTTTTTATTCTTTATTTGAAATCAACAAAACGTATCAATTATTTAATTATAACTATTATTCCCGCAATAAGTCTAATGCTCTTGTGTTCATTCTTTATACTTTTGCATAATATACCTTTAGGAGAAGTATTTGACTCTGTATTAGCCAGGCTGTTTATAGGTCAGACTGAAGGGTCTTTTATGATTTATCAGGCACTGACTCCGGATATTTCTCGTATTGCTTATGGGATGCCATTAGGAGGACTTTTTGGTGTATATGCAGTAGATCCGGCAGCCGAAATTATAACAATATTTTTTCCTACTGCAGGAGATGCATGGGTCAATTCAAATAGTTATTTCCAAGCTCACGCTTGGTCGATTTTTGGTGATGTTTCTTTGATACTTGGCCCATTTTTCGTGGCTTTGAATATAATTGGTTTATATTTCCTTAAAGAAATTTTTAGTAAGATTGATAGAGCATATGCTAGTTGCGTTTACATCGTATCTATTCTGACTTTACCGATCGTAAATGACTTTTCATATTTTCTTTTCTTCAAGTCTTGGTTTTGTATGATCGTGTTAATGATTTTTTACCTTGCAACGATTAAAATCATTGAATCATTTTTTAAATTAAAAAAAACAAAAAGTTAAGTTGATTTTTTTATGAGTAATTATAGAATCTTTTGGTGATTATATGAAAGTATTGCATATCGTTGGGAATAAAATAGAAAGTTCGAATGGTATTGGTCGTTTGCTGCCAGAAATGATAGAAATGCAAAATAAATACAGCAAAAATATGGAGAGTGCACTTTTCTGCATTAATGATATATATAATTCACCTGAGTTTGAAGTTATCAATAAATATGATGTCGATGATAAAATTTTTGATGACTATAATTTGTTTATTTTCCACGGGTTGTATTTTTACGAATATACTAGACTTGCTAAGAAGATAATGTCACGTGGAAAGAAGTATTTTATTAAACCTCACTCCAGTCTAATTATTAGTGCACAAAAAAAATCAATTATAAAAAAAACGTTGGCTAATTTTCTTTTCTTTAAGCGTTTTGTTAAAAATGCTAGCTCTATCATTTTTACAAATGAAGATGAAGCTAAAAATTCTCTTCAATGGAATTCTCAGTTCTTTTATGAAGGTAATGGCCTTTCAAGTATTCAGGTATCGGAAAAAAAACTTAGAAAGAAACGCCAACCATATAAGTTTGTTTATCTTTCTAGAATCGATTTCTCGCATAAAGGCACCGACATTCTCCTAGATGCTTTGGAACTACTGAAAGAAAAATATGGCGTAAATAATTTAGATCTTTCTATTTATGGTAAAGGGAATGAAAATGAGGAAAGTCAACTTATTGATCGAATTCAAAAACTTAATTTTTCTGGAGTGATTTTCAATGGCCCCATATATGGTGAAGATAAAAATTCTATGCTATATGATAAAGATATTTTTATTTTAACTTCACGATATGAAGGGTTTCCAATGGCTATACTTGAAGCTTTGGACGCTGGTTTGCCATGCCTTGTGACTCGCGGGGTAAATATGACGACTATTATCGAAAAGCACCAAGTTGGATGGGAATGTGAGACAACGGTTAATGGCGTCGCTGAGTTAATCTTATCTGTACTCAAAATGGATAGCAGTTTAATAGATAATATGTCCACTTGTGCTCGAGAATATATTATAAAAGAACATAATTGGCCTTCGCTCGTTAATCACTCCGAATCGATTTATACAGAATTATATAAGAGGAATATGTGAAAAGAAAGATTCTTATATTAGGAGGTGCGGGATTTATTGGGATTAACCTCATTGAGCACTTTTTACTACATAATTACGATGTGATTGTCTATGGCAGAAATAGACCCTTAGGTTTCGAAGAGAAAATTATATTTATTGAAGCTGATTTAACTAGTATCAATGATAAAAAGGAATATATTAAAAGCCTTGAAATAGACACAGCGATATACCTAATAAACACTTTCTCTGTGAATTCAAAAGTCAACAATTATCAGTCACTGCTGGACGATAATAAATATTTGATAAATGAAGTTTTTGATCTTGTTAAACGTTTTATTTTTTTCTCTTCGGGAGGAAGGGTATATAAAAGCAGTGAAAGGCCCCATCATGAAGATGAAAATCTTGAAGCTGTCTGCGATTATGGCAAAAGCAAAATAGACCTTGAAGCTTTTGTAATGTCATGTGGTGCCAGAAAGAAAAAACAATATCTGATTGTGAGACCTTCAAATCCTTATGGACCTCATCAAACCTTAACAGGCAATCAAGGATTGATTTCAATAATTACTGGGCGCATAATTTCTGGTCAGGTAGTTGATGTTTGGGGAAGTGGAAATGAGGTAAGGGATTATATATATATAAAAGATTTCGTTAATATGTTCTATTCGCTTTTTTGCATAGAAAATCCGCTCCATAATGTATATAATATAGGCTCATGTACTGGCGAGTCGACTTTATCAATTTTAACGACTGTTCGTCAGCACTTACCAAATTATAATGTTCGAATTAACTATATCCCTAACGATAATATAATTAAGTCTAATATTCTCTGCAATAGGCGTATATTAGATGAAATTGGTCCTTACAACTACACAGATATCAACTCTGGAATTGCACGTTTCCTTGAGTGGTTACAGATAGCATCACGAAATAAATGATGTTTTTTATTTGGGATTATTCATGAAAATAAGTGTTTTACTATCTCTCTATATAAAAGAATCGCCAGATTATTTGGATGCATGCCTTGCCAGTTTGTGTAATCAAACTTACTTGCCTAATGAAATCGTCATTGTTTTCGATGGTCCAGTCACTACCGAATTGACTGCGTGTACAATCAAATGGTCTGAAAAATTGCCCATAAAGGTCGTGAAAATTGAAAATAATGTGGGCTTGGGTGAAGCGTTAAATATTGGGTTGAAGTCGTGTACCCATAATGTTGTTTTTAGAATGGATACTGACGACATATGTCACAAAGACCGTTTCTTGAAACAAGTGTCATACTTTGAGAATAACCCTGAAATAGGTTTGTTGAGTTCAACTATCGGAGAGTTCAGGGAGTCGATTGATGATGTTTACGCCTATCGCAAACTACCATTGACACATTCAAAGATTTTACAATTTTCCAAAAAGAGAAATCCTTTTAACCATATGGCTGTAGCCTTCAAAAAGGACTTGGTATTAGCGGCTGGTGGTTACCAACGCGAGTATTTATATGAAGATTATGCGCTATGGATTAGAATGATTCAAAATGGTGTTATTACTGCTAATTTACCTGAAACGCTGGTTTATGCAAGAACTGGAAATGGGATGGCGGCTCGACGCTCAGGCTTAAAATATGCAAAATCAGAGTTCACTGCACAGGTTAATTTTTATAAAACAGGCTATCTTAATTTTTTTGAATTGATTAGGAACTTATCAATCAGAATACCCTTAAGGCTTATTCCCGTCTCATTTCTATCATTATTATATTCAACAGCTCTTCGTAAATGAATTATAATTTGATGGGGCATTTTTCTAAAAGTGCGTTTAAAAAACAAAAGTTAAGATAAACGTTTATCGCAAGACATCTATCCGCTAAGATACCAAGCAGTATGAAATACTCAGCCGTACTTGCTGAGAACCACACCTGACAGGAGTATGTAATGTCCAAGCAACAGATCGGCGTTGTCGGTATGGCAGTGATGGGGCGCAACCTGGCGCTCAACATCGAAAGCCGTGGTTATACCGTCTCCGTTTTCAACCGCTCCCGTGATAAGACCGAAGAAGTCATTGCCGAGAACCCAGGCAAGAAACTGGTTCCTTTCTATACGGTGAAAGAGTTCGTTGAGTCTCTGGAAACGCCTCGTCGTATCCTGTTAATGGTGAAAGCGGGCGCAGGTACCGATGCAGCTATCGACTCCCTGAAGCCTTACCTCGAAAAAGGTGACATCATCATTGATGGCGGTAATACCTTCTTCCAGGACACCATTCGTCGTAATCGTGAACTTTCTGCTGAAGGTTTTAACTTCATCGGTACCGGTGTTTCCGGTGGTGAAGAGGGCGCTCTGAAAGGCCCATCCATCATGCCTGGCGGCCAGAAAGAAGCATACGAACTGGTTGCGCCTATTCTGACTAAAATCGCTGCTGTTGCAGAAGATGGCGAGCCGTGTGTGACTTATATCGGTCCTGACGGTGCCGGTCACTATGTGAAAATGGTGCATAACGGCATCGAATACGGCGACATGCAGCTGATTGCTGAAGCTTATTCCCTGCTGAAAGGCGGTCTTAACCTTTCTAACGAAGAGCTGGCTGAAACCTTTACCGAGTGGAACAAAGGCGAACTGAACAGCTACCTGATCGACATCACCAAAGATATCTTCACTAAAAAAGATGAAGAAGGTAAATACCTGGTTGATGTGATTCTGGACGAAGCAGCGAACAAAGGCACCGGTAAATGGACCAGCCAGAGCTCTCTGGATCTGGGCGAACCGCTGTCACTGATCACCGAATCCGTCTTCGCGCGTTACATCTCTTCCCTGAAAGAGCAGCGCGTTGCGGCATCTAAAGTGCTGTCTGGCCCTCAGGCTAAACCAGCGGGTGATAAAGCCGAATTCGTTGAAAAAGTGCGTCGTGCACTGTACCTGGGTAAAATCGTCTCTTACGCGCAGGGCTTCTCTCAGCTGCGAGCGGCATCAGACGAGAACAACTGGGATCTGAATTACGGTGAGATCGCGAAGATCTTCCGCGCGGGCTGCATCATTCGTGCGCAGTTCCTGCAGAAAATCACCGATGCCTATGCTGAAAACTCCGGTATCGCCAACCTGCTGCTGGCACCGTACTTCAAGAAAATTGCTGACGAATATCAGCAGGCGCTGCGTGATGTGGTTGCCTACGCTGTCCAGAACGGTATCCCGGTTCCGACCTTCTCTGCTGCAGTAGCCTACTACGACAGCTACCGTGCGGCTGTTCTGCCGGCTAACCTGATTCAGGCACAGCGTGACTACTTCGGTGCGCATACTTACAAACGTACCGATAAAGAAGGCGTGTTCCATACCGAATGGATGGAATAAGTTAGCTTACTCGCTGTCATCAAAACCCGGAGCCTGTCTCCGGGTTTTTTTATGCAAAAAATGTCGCCTGTTATTCGAAGTTGTCTGAATCTCGCCCCGCTCGTAGTGATTACTCCTGGTTTGCCTTGACAGTTCAGTTTCCCAGGAGGTACAAAGCCCAACAGTTATGTTTATCGCGATGGTCTGGCGGCCATCAGTACAGTTAACTCACAGAAGTCATTAGCGAATGAAAATAACAATCTCCGGAACAGGGTATGTCGGTCTTTCTAACGGCATTCTGATTGCTCAGAATCATGAAGTGGTTGCGCTGGATATCGTGCAGGCCAAAGTGGATATGCTTAATCAGAAAAAATCGCCGATTGTGGATAAAGAAATCCAGGACTATCTCAGCCATAAAACGCTGAATTTCCGCGCCACGACAGATAAAGAAGATGCATACCGCGATGCGGATTACGTCATCATTGCGACGCCTACTGACTACGATCCTAAAACCAACTATTTCAACACCTCAACGGTAGAAGCGGTAATCAAAGACGTTATCGCGATCAACCCTGATGCGGTGATGGTGATTAAATCGACCATCCCTGTCGGTTTTACCAAATCCATTAAAGAAAAATTCGGTATTGATAATATCTTCTTCTCGCCGGAATTCCTGCGTGAGGGGAGAGCGCTTTACGATAACCTGCACCCTTCGCGTATCGTTATTGGCGAACGTTCTGAGCGCGCTGAACGTTTTGCTGCGTTGCTACAGGAAGGGGCGCTGAAGAAAGATATTCAGGTGCTGTTTACCGACTCCACTGAAGCTGAGGCGATCAAGCTCTTCGCGAATACCTATCTGGCAATGCGAGTGGCTTATTTCAATGAACTGGACAGCTACGCAGAGAGCCTCGGACTGAATACCCGTCAGATTATTGAAGGGGTATGTCTCGACCCACGCATTGGCAACCACTATAACAACCCTTCATTTGGCTACGGTGGCTATTGCCTGCCAAAAGACACGAAGCAACTGCTGGCAAACTATCAGGCGGTGCCGAATAATCTCATTTCGGCGATTGTTGATGCGAACCGTACCCGTAAAGATTTCATCTCCGACTCCATCCTCGCGCGTCAACCCAAAGTGGTGGGCGTATATCGTCTGATCATGAAGAGTGGTTCCGATAATTTCCGCGCCTCTTCTATTCAGGGGATCATGAAGCGCATTAAAGCCAAAGGGGTTGAGGTTATCATCTATGAGCCTGCCATGCCGGACGATCAGTTCTTCAATTCTCGTGTGATCCGCGACCTGGATGCATTCAAGAAAGAAGCCGATGTCATCATTTCAAACCGCATGGCTGAAGAACTGGCTGACGTAGCGGACAAAGTCTATACCCGAGATCTCTTCGGTAGTGATTAAGAGAACAATTTAGCTTAAAAGGACAGCCTGTTACGAGCTGTCCTTTTTAATCTCTAAGCTTAGAGCAGTTAAACGTTTCTTATTTGATTAAAATGCGCTCAGGAAGATATTTTTTAAATTTTTTCATTGAGTGCAGAATGCTGTCTTTCGAAATGGTGAAAAGAACATCATCTTCAGTTTCTTTTTGACGAACAGCACCGAAACGCTCATGAAATCTGAGGACAGAAAGATTACCTTTACGAACGTCGAAGTGGGCACTGGTAAATCCTAATTTCAAAGCGTAATAATAAACTAGAAGTGCCGATTCAATTGCAAAGTGTGAAGGTGCATCCTCATGAATGACCCATGATCCCCAGCAGAAAGAATCTTGCTGCTGATCGTAAATTCTTACCGTTCCAAAAGGTATATCTTCAAGGTCGGTAATGATGAAGTAGGCTTGGCCCTCGCTTTTAAGATAACTTTCGATCCATTTCTCCTGAGCTTTAATATCATCAGAGGTGGTGCTTATAAATCGCCCCTTTTTCTCATTCGTTCTCAGCGCAACAATGAAAGCTGCATCATCGGCTTTAACATTTCGAAGTTTAACAGAGCGACCAACGATAAGGTCTGTCTGGTGAATTACTGGAATAGACATAGCAGTTCCTTTTTGCGTAGACATATTGAATGTATTCAAATTTTATAGAAACGTTTGTACCAGTCTACAAAGTTCTTCACCCCATCTTTAATCGAGGTTTGCGGTTTAAATCCGATCGCATCATAAAGTGGCTGGGTATCGGCGCTGGTTTCCAGAACATCCCCGGCCTGGAGTGGCATCATATTTTTTTCCGCTTTTTTACCCAGGGCCTCTTCCAGAGCGGTGATGTAGTCCATCAGCTCTACTGGTGAACTGTTGCCGATGTTATAAACCCGATAAGGCGCTGAGCTGGTCGCAGGTGAGCCGGCCTCAACGGTCCAGTTTGGGTCTGACCGAGGAATAACATCCTGAAGGCGAATAATGGCTTCAGCGATATCATCAATGTACGTGAAGTCGCGCTTCATCTTACCGTAGTTATAGACATCGATGCTTTTGCCTTCAATCATCGCCTTGGTAAACTTAAACAGTGCCATGTCAGGGCGTCCCCACGGACCGTATACGGTAAAGAAGCGCAGCCCAGTTGTCGGCAGGTGGTAGAGATGCGAATAGGTGTGCGACATCAGCTCATTGGCTTTTTTGGTCGCGGCATAAAGCGAAACCGGGTGATCCACGGAATCGTCAGTCGAGAAGGGCATCTTGCGGTTGAGGCCATATACGGAGCTGGATGAGGCATAAAGCAGATGCTGAACATTGTTATGGCGACAGCCTTCCAGCACGTTGAGATGCCCAATAAGGTTGGCATCAGCATACGCGTGCGGGTTTTCCAGGGAGTAGCGTACACCCGCCTGCGCGGCAAGATGAATCACACGATCAAACTTCTCAGCCGCGAAAAGCGTGGCCATACCTTCCCGGTCGGCTAATTCCAGCTTGTGAAAGGTGAAACGCTCAGATTTTAACAGTTCCAGGCGTGCCAGCTTCAGGTTGACATCGTAGTATTCATTGAGGTTATCGATACCGACAACCTGATGACCAGCCTCAAGGAGGCGTTTACTGACATTCGCACCGATAAAACCTGCGGCACCCGTGACCAAAAATTTCATAGCTTCCCTCATAAACCTTATTCTTTAGATGCCGTAACGCATCACATGGCGTCTATGATAGCGCGAAGGGGGTTAGTTACATAACCCATCTTTCCGATATTACTCATCGGATTCTTATAGAAAAATCGCCAGTAATCGTTAAACTATACAAACTTAATTATGTTTGCCCTTTTTTTACCAGTTAGGGATTGTATGACGCAAAACAAGAATGACCAGGCCGCTCCAGGTAACGAGCTTGAGCAAATTGATTTACTTGATTTAGTGCTGCAGCTATGGCGTGGAAAATGGGTGATAGCAGCCTTTGTCGTTGTTTCTATCGCCCTGGCAATTGGATTTTTATCCGTTGCAAAAGAAAAGTGGACCTCAAGTGCAATTATTGCACAACCTGACGCAGCTCAGATTGCCAGCTACTCCAATGCATTGAATATTCTTTATGGTACCGCAGCGCCTTCAATGCTTGACAATCAAACGCGCGCTATTGACCGTTTTAGTGCCTCTTTCTCTGCATTATCTCAGGCGCTGGACAATCAGGCAGAGCCTGAAAAGCTCACCATCGAGCCTGCTGTTAAAGGGCAAGCGCTACCATTAAGCGTTTCCTATACAAGTACATCCGCAGAAGCCGCACAAAAGCAGTTGGCGCAATACATTCAGCAGGTTGATGAGCAAACGGCTAAAGAACTCGCTGCTGATCTTAATGACAACATCAAAGCGCAGATAAAAACCCTGAACGATTCTCTGAAAAACCAGGAGAAGGTCGCTCAGGAGCAGAAAGATCTGCGTATCAAACAGATTGCTGAGGCGTTGAAGAACGCTGAAGCGGCGAAAATTACCTCGCCTCAGCTTCAGCAAACCCAGGAGGTAACTCAGGAAACGATGTTCCTGCTGGGAAGTGAGGGGCTGAAATCAATGATTGACAACGAAGCTTCTCTCCCGTTGGTTTTCCCAAGAGCCTATTATCAGACACGAAGAAATCTCCTTGATATCCAGAATCTGAACGTAAACCCGGACACAATCCACGTTTATCGTTATGTCATGAAGCCGGATCTTCCTGTTCGCCGTGACAGCCCGAAAAAAGCCGTGATCCTGATTCTTGCCGTGCTACTGGGCGGAATGATTGGTTCTGGCGTGGTGCTTGGCCGCAACGCATTGCGCAACTACAAACCAAAAGCCTGATTTGCAGATAAAAAAACCGGGGATATTCCCCGGTTTTTTTATTTGTGCCGTTTGCGAAGATTTTCAATCACCGCCGTCAAATCCAGCTCCTGATCCTGCAGCAGCACCAGCAGGTGATACATCAGGTCCGACGCTTCATTCGTCAGCTCCTCGCGGTCATGCACCGTCGCGGCCAGCGCGGTTTCAACGCCTTCTTCACCTACCTTCTGCGCAATACGCTTGGTTCCGCTGGCGTACAGCTTTGCGGTATACGAACTTTCAGGGTCAGCCGTTTTACGCTCTGCCAGCAGCTTTTCCAGTTTATACAGGAACAACCACTGGTGGCTCGCCTCGCCGAAGCAGCTGCTTGTGCCCTTATGGCAGGTTGGGCCGATTGGGTTTGCCAGCACCAGCAGGGTGTCGTTATCGCAGTCTGGCGTAATGCTCACTGCATTCAGGAAATGACCCGAGGTCTCGCCTTTGGTCCACAGGCGCTGTTTCGTGCGGGAGTAGAAGGTCACTTTGCCGCTGGCGAGCGTTTTCGCCAGCGCGTCCTGATTCATATACCCCAGCATCAGCACTTCGCCTGAGACTGCATGCTGGACAACCACCGGCAGTAATCCGTCCGTTTTTTCCCAGTCCAGCTGCGCCTGTTGTTGCTCTGTTAACATACCCTGATCTCCACGCCCTGGTCGGCCAGGTACGTTTTTAACTCACCAATATTAATAATCTGCTTGTGGAACACGGAAGCGGCCAGCGCGCCGTCCACGTTCGCATCGCGGAAGGCTTCCAGGAAATGTTCCATGGTGCCCGCGCCGCCGGAGGCAATCAGCGGAACGTGGCAGACCTCACGAACTTTTTTCAGCTGTTCGAGGTCATACCCGTTACGCACGCCATCCTGATTCATCATGTTGAGGACAATCTCGCCAGCGCCACGCTTCTGCACTTCCTGCACCCAGTCGAGCGTTTCCCACTGCGTCACGCGCGTGCGGCTTTCATCCCCCGTGTACTGGTTGACGTGATACTTGCCCGTTGCGGCGTCATACCAGGTGTCGATCCCAACCACAATACACTGCACGCCAAAACGATCGGCGAGGCGGGTAATGAGCTCCGGGTCGGCCAGGGCAGGGGAGTTGATGGAAATCTTGTCGGCGCCAAACGAGAGGATTTTGGCGGCGTCGTCAGCGGACTTAATTCCGCCCGCCACGCAGAACGGAATGTCGATCACTTCCGCCACGCGTTCCACCCAGCTTTTGTCAACCACGCGGCCATCGCTGGACGCGGTAATATCGTAGAACACCAGCTCGTCTGCGCCTTCATCAGCATAGCGTTTTGCCAGCGGAACGATGTCGCCAATGATCTCGTGGTTGCGGAACTGCACGCCTTTCACGACCTGGCCGTCACGTACGTCCAGGCAAGGGATTATCCGTTTTGCCAGCATTGAATCGCCTCCGTCACAGTAAATTTACCTTCCAGCAAAGCCCGGCCCACAATCACACCCTGCACACCGGTACCGCGCAGCGCGGCTACGTCGCCTATATCACCGATACCGCCGGAAGACTGGAACGCTATCTGCGGATAACGCGCACAAACCTCTTCATAAAGCGAGACGTTGGAGCCAGCCAGCGTGCCGTCGCGGGAGATGTCAGTGCATAACACGTGCTTCAGGCCAACGGGCAGATAGATATCAACCAGCTCTTCCAGCGTCACGCCGGAGTTTTCCTGCCAGCCGCTGACGGCCACCTGCTTGTTGCCCTGTTCGTCAATACGCACGTCCAGCGCCAGTACAAGGGCGTCGGCGCCAAAGCGGCGGAACCAGCCCTTCACCGTCTCAGGATCTTTCACGGCGGTTGAACCTACCACCACGCGGGCCACGCCAGCGTCCAGCAGCGCCGCGACGTCATCTTCCGTACGCACGCCGCCGCCAACCTGTACCGGCACATCAACACCCGCAACAAGTTGTTTAAGCAGCGGGATCTGGCGTTTCGCCGGGTCTTTCGCGCCAGTCAAATCCACAAGATGCAGTACCTGTGCACCCTGGGCGGCATAATCCTGCAGACGCGGCAGCGGATCGTTTCCGTAGTCTCGCTGCTGCCCGTAATCACCCTGATGCAGACGGACAACCGTACCGTCAATTAAATCTAACGCGGGAATAATCATCACATCTCCAGGAAGTTTTTCAGCAGCTGCGCGCCCGCGGCGCCAGAGCGCTCCGGGTGAAACTGCACGCCGAAGAAATTATCTTTCTGCACGGCTGCCGTAAACGCCTCGCCGTAAGTGCACTGGGCGATCGTATTCACGTGCACCGGCATGGCGTAGCTGTGCACGAAGTAAAAATACGCGCCGTCTTCGATGCCGCGAAACAGCCTGTCGCCGGCTTTGGGGTACACGCGGTTCCAGCCCATATGCGGCAGAGGCAGACCGTGGTCAGTCATTTTCGGCACGTCTTCGTCAATAATGCCCAGCAGGTCAACGCCGTTATTCTCTTCGCTGCGGCGGCCCAGGATCTGCATGCCCAGGCATATGCCCAGCACCGGCTGGGTACAGGCCTTGATCAGATCGATCAGATCGCGTTCGCGAATCTGATCCATTGCAGCCTGCGCGGTACCTACGCCCGGTAAAAAGAGTTTGTCGGCTCGCAGCACCACGTCCGGGTCACGGCTCACCACCGGCTCGTAGCCGTGGCGAGCAATGGCCGATTTTACGGAGTTCAGGTTGGCGCATCCGGTATCCAGAATCACCACATTCATTACAGCACTCCTTTCGATGAAGGCAGGGCGTCACCTTCCACGCGAATTGCCTGGCGCAGGGTACGACCAAAGGCTTTGAAGAGACTCTCCACGCGGTGGTGGTCGTTCTTGCCTTTGGTTTTCAGGTGCAGCGTCAGTCCCATGGTGTAGGACAGGGAACGGAAGAAGTGCTCCACCATTTCGGTGCTGAGATCGCCGACGCGCTGGTAGGTGAAATCAGCTTTGTATTCCAGGTGCGGACGACCCGAGATGTCCATGGCGCAGCGCGCCAGGCACTCGTCCATCGGCAGGACAAAGCCAAAACGGTTGATGCCGCGTTTATCACCGAGCGCAAGCTTCAGTGCTTCACCCAGCGCCAGGCCGGTATCTTCCACTGTGTGGTGATCGTCAATATAAAGATCGCCTTTTACCGTAATTTCCATGCGGAAACCGCCGTGGGTGGCAATCTGGTCCAGCATGTGGTCGAAAAAACCCACGCCGGTGTGGATCTTGCTGCCGCCTTCGCGATCCAGCCAGACCTTCACATCAATTTGCGTCTCTTTGGTGTTACGTTCAACGTGCGAGTAGCGGTCACGTTTTGTCAGCTGCTCGCCAATCATCGTCCAGTTCAGGTTGTTGCGGTCGTATCGCAGTCCCGCGATGCCCATGTTTTCCGCCAGCGTAATATCGGTGATGCGATCGCCGATAACATAGCTGTTGGTTTTATCCAGCGCATCTTCAGCCAGGTAGCGCTCAACCAGCTTCACCTTTGGCTTACGGCAGTCGCACTCGTCGGCCGGCATGTGCGGGCAAATCAGCACCTCATCAAATACCACGCCCTGAGAGGCCAGCACCTGCATCATTAAATTATGCGGGCCGTCAAAGTCTGCCTGCGGGAAGCTGTCGGTACCCAGACCATCCTGA
This sequence comes from Enterobacter sp. Taxon_8, assembly GCF_058354585.1. NCBI lineage: Bacteria > Pseudomonadati > Pseudomonadota > Gammaproteobacteria > Enterobacterales > Enterobacteriaceae > Enterobacter > Enterobacter sp. Taxon_8. Next base: position 1,612,648 of record NZ_CM177989.1, read on the forward strand.
TTGGTGATCATCACCAGCCTGTATCCGGCTTTTTGCAGCTTGAGCAGCACCGGGATCACGTCCGGTTCAAAGGCCAGCTTGTCGAATCGATCGACCTGAAAATCGGCTGGTGGCTCCGAAATAAGGGTGCCGTCACGATCGATAAAAAGGATCTTCTGGGTCATACTTTCTCCGCTTTCAGGGCGTCAATCACGCGCTGGCTCTCTGCGCGGGTGCCGACGGTAATGCGCAGGCACCCGCTCAGAGAAGGTTGTTTATTCTGGTCTCGTAAGATAATGCCCTGATCCCATAAAGATTTAAATACGGCACTCGATGCGGTGAAGCGTACCAGGATGTAGTTGGTTTCCGAGTCGAACACCTGCTCCACGCACGGGATATCCTTCAGGGCAGTCACCAGATACTGACGTTCCTCCAGGATTTGCGCCACGCGCTCGCGCATCGCGTTGATCCCCTGAGGCGTCAGCGCCTGTGCCGCAATATCGGCAACCGGCGTTGAGAGCGGGTACGGGGCGATCACCTTCAGCAGCAGGTCGATGACCTCTTTATTCGCCAGCGTAAACCCGCAGCGCAGGCCCGCGAGGGCGAAGGCTTTTGACAACGTGCGCAGCACAACGAGATGCGGATACTCTTCCAGCCAGCCCGTCAGCGTCGCCTGCGGGCAGAACTCGATGTAGGCTTCGTCGGCCACCACCAGCGCTTTACCGCGCGTCATCTCCAGCAGGGTGCGGATATCCTGCGGGTTAATAATCTGCCCGGTCGGGTTGTTTGGGCTGCAGACAAACACGACTTTTACGCCGTCGAGATTGTCGGCAATCCCCTGCAGATCCAGCTGCCAGTTCTCCAGCGCCTGCACGTTGCGGCACGCCACGCCGAAGGTTTCCGCGCTGACGCTGTACATGCCGTAGGTAGGTTGACAGTACATTACCGCGTCTTTGCCCGGCTCGCAGAACGCGCGGATCAGCAGTTCAATGCCCTCATCCGCGCCGCGGCTGACCAGCACCTGCTCTGGCTTCACGCCCGCGTACTGCGCGTAGTTTTCGATAACCGCTTTCGGCTGACACTCCGGATAGCGGTTCAGCGTTTGCTGCGAAAGCTCAAACTGCACCGCAGTCGGGAATTCGTTAGCATTCAGCCAGACATCCCCTTTTCCGCCCAGACGACGCGCAGACTGGTAAGGCGTCAGGCGACGGACATTTTCGCGGGCTAATTCTTCAATGTTCATGCTTGCTCCTTCAGGGCTGCAACGCGCAGCGTAACGGCATTTTTGTGGGCGGTCAGGCGCTCGGCGGCAGCCAGGGTTTCAATGGTCGAGGCCAGTGAGGCAAACCCTTCGCGGGAGAGTTCCTGCACGGTCATTCGCTTCTGGAAATCCGCCAGGCCGAGGCTGGAACAGGTTGAGGTGTAGCCGTACGTTGGCAGCACGTGGTTGGTGCCGGAGGCGTAATCGCCCGCTGACTCCGGTGACCAGTCGCCGAGGAACACCGAGCCCGCGCTGGTAATGCTGTCGACCAGATCGCGCGCGTTGCGGGTCTGAATAATCAGGTGCTCCGGGCCGTACTGGTTAGAAATGGCAATGCACTGCTCAAGATCGCGCGCCACAATCAGGCGGCTGGCCGCTAACGCCTGGCGTGCCGTTTCGGCGCGAGGCAGGTCGGCAAGCTGACGCTCAACGGCTTCGCCCACGCGTTTTGCCATATTGGCGTCCGGCGTCAGCAGGATGACCTGCGAGTCCGGGCCGTGTTCCGCCTGTGAAAGCAGGTCGGATGCCACGAAATCCGGCGTTGCGCCGCTGTCGGCAATCACCAGCACCTCAGACGGGCCGGCAGGCATATCGATGGCCGCGCCGTCCAGACGCTGGCTGACCTGGCGCTTGGCTTCGGTCACATACGCATTGCCCGGACCAAAGATTTTGTCGACCTTCGGAATGGATTCCGTGCCGAGCGCCAGGGCCGAAATCGCCTGCGCGCCACCCACTTTATAGACCGCCTGCACGCCGCACAGCTTCGCCGCGTAGAGGATCTCGTCGGCAATCGGTGGCGGCGAGCACAGCACCACTTTCTGACACCCGGCAATCCGCGCGGGAGTCGCCAGCATCAGTACGGTGGAGAAAAGCGGCGCAGAGCCGCCGGGAATATAGAGGCCGACGGACGCAACCGGGCGGGTTACCTGCTGGCAACGCACGCCGGGCAGGGTTTCGACATCTACGGTCTGCAGCTTCTGCGCGGTGTGGAAGGTATCAATGTTTTTCACCGCAACAGCCATTGCCTGCTTGATGTCGTCACCCAGACGATTGCTGGCATCAATGATTTCCTGCTCGGTAACCTGTAATGCGCCGACTTCCGTCTTATCAAACTTCGCGCTGTATTCACGCAGCGCGTCATCGCCACGGGCTTTGACGTTATCCAGGATCTCTGCCACGGTGAGCGAGATGCTTTCAGAGGCGGAAATCGCCGGGCGCATCAGGAGCTCGCGCTGCCGTGCGTCGCTACAGGTATTCCAGTCGATGATTGTGTTAAAGCTCATGGCCATTACTCCATCATCTTCTCAATCGGCAGCACCAGGATGGAGCTTGCACCCAGCGCCTTCAGTTTTTCCATGGTTTCCCAGAACAGGGTTTCGCTGCTCACCATGTGCATCGCCACGCGCTGCTGATCGCCCGCCAGCGGCAGGATGGTTGGGCGCTCGGCGCCCGGCAGCAGGGCAATCACTTCATCCAGGCGCTCGGTTGGGGCGTGCATCATGATGTACTTGGACTCACGCGCCTGAATGACGCCTTGAATGCGGGTCAGCAGCTTGTCAATCAGCTGCTGCTTGGCATCCGCCATCTCGCCGTCGCGCTGAATCAGGCACGCTTTGGAGCGGTAGATCACTTCCACTTCGCGCAGGCCGTTCGCTTCCAGCGTCGCGCCGGTAGAGACCAGGTCACAGATGGCGTCCGCCAGGCCCGCACGCGGCGCCACTTCAACAGAGCCGTTCAGCAGACAGGATTTAAACTGCACGCCTTTCTGATCCAGATAACGCTTTAACAGGTGAGGGTAGGAGGTGGCAATACGTTTGCCGTTCAGCGCGGCCGGGCCGTCCCAGGCTTCATCAACCGGCGTTGCCAGCGACAGGCGGCAGCCGCCGAAGTCCAGACGACGCAGGGTGAAGTAACGCGGATCTTCGCCCTGCGCGCGGCGGGTCAGCAGCTCTTCTTCCAGCACGTTTTCCCCGATGATGCCGAGGTCAACGACGCCATCCATGACCAGGCCGGGAATATCGTCATCACGCACGCGCAGAATGTCGATGGGCATGTTTTCAGCCAGAGCAATCAGGCGCTGGGTGTGCAGGTTAATTTTAATCCCGCAGCGGGCCAGCAGTTCGCGTGAATCGTCACTCAAACGGCCTGATTTTTGAATAGCTATGCGTAAACGTGAGTTATCTAACATTCTTTATTCCTCGTTAACCTGTTTTAACCTGTCTGAATTCGGTCCAAAAAAAAGCCCCCGGAAGAAGATCTTCCGGGGGCTTTTTCATGCGTTCATGCACCACTGGAAGATCCAAACGTCTTCCAGCACACATCGCCTGAAAGACTAGTCAGGATGATGGTGATGATGGTGGTGTTTAAATTGAACGCGTGTCATATAAATTCTCGATGAATGCTTATTCATTTGATGTCTTTTAACCTAAACCAGTTGTGCGACATATTGCAAGGGCTTTTTTTGATCATTAATTCATTTCATATTGATGCTATGAATTGTGTGTTCTGCCGGGCTGGCGTAGCCTTATGAAAGACGAGTAAGAGTCAGGAGAATTCGCATGAAAAAGGTCGCGATTGTCGGTTTAGGATGGCTGGGAATGCCGCTGGCGATGTCATTAGCCGCGAAAGGCTGGCAGGTGACCGGGAGTAAGACCACCCGAGATGGGGTCGAAGCGGCGCGCATGTGCGGTATTGATGGCGTTGAACTGCGTCTGGAGCCGGAACTGGTGTGTGATGCGGACGATCTGGACACGCTGATGAACGTGGATGCGCTGGTGATTACGCTGCCCGCGCGGCGCAGCGGACCGGGCGAATCATTTTATCTGCAGGCGATGCAGGAGATTGTCGACAGCGCGCTGGCGCATCACGTACCGCGCATTGTTTTCACCAGCTCGACGTCGGTCTATGGCGATGCTGAAGGTGTGGTAAAAGAGAGCTCCGAGCGCCGTCCCGTTACGGCGAGCGGTCAGGTCCTGAAAGAGCTGGAAGACTGGCTGCATAATCTTCCCGGCACGCAGGTTGATATCGTGCGTCTGGCAGGATTGGTGGGGCCTGGACGCCATCCGGGACGCTTCTTTGCCGGAAAGACGGCGCCAGACGGCCAGCATGGCGTGAATCTTGTCCATCTTGAGGATGTTATTGGCGCGATTGAGTTACTCTTACAGGCTCCGAAAGGCGGACACATCTATAATATATGTGCACCGTCTCATCCGGCGCGCAGCACCTTTTACCCGCTGATGGCACGTCAGCTTGGCCTGGCTCCGCCGGTCTTTAGTGAGGCAAAAGATGACAGCAAGGGCAAAATTGTTGATGGCAATCGCATTTGTCATGAGCTGGGGTTTGAGTATCAGTATCCCGATCCGCTGGTGATGCCCATGGAATAAGATCCGCAGCGGAGACGATCGCACACCAGAAGGGGGCGAGCATGAAACCGCTGCTGGATGTTCTTATTATTCTGGATGCACTGGAAAAAGAGGGGAGCTTTGCCGCTGCGTCGGCAAAGCTCTACAAAACCCCATCTGCGTTGAGCTATACCGTTCAAAAACTGGAAAGCGATCTCAATATTCAGATCCTCGATCGCTCCGGGCACCGCGCACGTTTTACCCGAACCGGACAGATGCTGCTGGAAAAAGGCCGCGAAGTTCTGCATACCGTTCGCGAGCTGGAAAAACAGGCCGTTAAGCTCCATCAGGGATGGGAAAACGAGCTGGTTATTGGCGTGGATGATACCTTTCCGTTTTCTCTCCTGACGCCGCTGATTGAAGCTTTTTATCAACACCACAGCGTGACCCGTCTTATCTTTATCAACGGCGTGCTGGGTGGCTCCTGGGATGCTTTAACGCAGGGCAGGGCGGATATTTTTGTCGGTGCACTCCATGAGCCTCCCCAGCTGAGCGATTTTGGTTTTGCCCGGCTGGGCGTGCTGGAGCAGGTATTTGCCGTGGCGCCCCATCATCCCCTGGCTCAGGAGCCTGAGCCGCTTAACCGTCGTATGATTAAAGGCTACCGCGCCATCGTGGTTGGGGACAGCTCTCGTCCGGAATGTTCGGCCTCCTCGCAGCTGCTTGATGAGCAGGAGGCCATCACCGTTTTCGACTTTAAAACCAAGCTGGAGCTGCAAATAAGCGGCCTGGGCTGCGGCTATTTGCCCCGCTATCTGGCGCAGAGGTTTATTGACAGCGGTGCGCTTGTTGAAAAACAGGTACTTGCTCAAAACAGCCATGAGTCGGTGTGGGTGGGCTGGAATGAACAGACCGCCGGGCTGGCCAGTGCCTGGTGGCGCGACGAAATTTTAGCAAATAGTGCTATCGCCGCTGTTTATGCTCAGGGCAGCGTCGAGAAATCAGCCAGTTAGCAAAAAGAAAATTACCCGCTGCGTTGCAAAGTATTGCCTTTTGTATCCGATGTGGGGCAAAATGCCGCCGCTGCAACCAAATGAATAATCGACGATATAAAAGGCGTCGGTTATTTTTTTTTGCATGTACGAAACGAAACTAAAAACCAAGAGGCCGGGCTTCGTACCGGATAGATATTTACTAAAATCCGACAGTTGTTGTCGCTGAGGAAGAAACAAATGGGGCAATTTTTCGCTTACGTGGCGGTTATCACCTTAAAGGAGAATAACTATGTCGCATAACGCAACTCCAAACACCTCTCGCGTGGAATTACGTAAAACGCTTACGTTGATTCCGGTTGTTATGATGGGCCTGGCCTATATGCAACCGATGACGCTGTTCGATACATTCGGTATCGTATCAGGCCTCACAGACGGTCATGTGCCGACGGCTTACGGCTTCGCGCTGATTGCGATCCTCTTTACCGCGCTGAGCTACGGTAAGCTGGTTCGCCGCTATCCGTCTGCCGGTTCCGCCTACACTTATGCACAGAAATCCATCAGCCCGACGGTTGGCTTTATGGTGGGCTGGTCTTCGCTGCTCGACTACCTGTTCGCGCCGATGATCAACATTCTGCTGGCAAAAATCTATTTTGAAGCGCTGGTGCCATCGATTCCATCCTGGATGTTCGTCGTGGCGCTGGTGGCCTTTATGACGGCCTTCAACCTGCGCAGCATTAAGTCTGTTGCCAACTTTAACTCCGTTATCGTTGTGCTTCAGGTTGTCCTGATTGCCGTTATTCTTGGCATGGTGATCTATGGCGTGTTCCACGGCGAAGGCGCTGGTACGCTGGCGAGCAGCAAACCGTTCTGGTCTGGTGATGCGCATGTGATCCCGATGATTACCGGGGCAACCATTCTGTGCTTCTCCTTTACCGGTTTTGACGGGATCAGCAACCTGTCCGAGGAAACGAAGGATGCAGAGCGCGTGATCCCGCGTGCCATCTTCCTGACGGCGCTGATTGGCGGTCTGATCTTTATTTTCTCGACCTATTTCCTGCAGCTGTACTTCCCGGATATCTCTCGCTTCAAGGATCCGGATGCGTCTCAGCCAGAAATCATGCTGTATGTGGCGGGTAAAGCGTTCCAGGTTGGCGCGCTGATCTTCTCCACCATCACCGTACTGGCATCCGGTATGGCCGCGCATGCAGGCGTTGCGCGTCTGATGTACGTAATGGGCCGCGATGGCGTATTCCCGAAAAGTTTCTTCGGCTACGTGCATCCAACCTGGCGTACCCCGGCGATGAACATTATCCTGGTCGGTGCGATCGCGCTTCTGGCGATTAACTTTGACCTGGTGATGGCAACGGCGCTGATTAACTTCGGTGCGCTGGTGGCGTTTACCTTTGTTAACCTGTCGGTTATCTCTCAGTTCTGGATCCGTGAAAAGCGTAACAAAACGCTGAAAGATCACTTCCAGTATCTGTTCCTGCCGATGTGTGGTGCCCTGACCGTGGGCGCGCTGTGGGTTAACCTGGAAGAGAGCTCGATGGTGCTTGGCCTGATTTGGGCGGGTATCGGCCTGATTTACCTGGCCTGCGTTACGAAGAGCTTCCGTAACCCGGTTCCGCAGTACGAAGACGTCGCGTAAGACTGTGTCGGGTGGCGGTTACGCCTTACCCGACCTACATAACCCGTAAGCCCGCGTAAGCGCAGCGCCGCAGGGCAAAAAAAAACCGGAGACCATCGCCTCCGGTTTTTTTATTTCTGACTTTCAGACTATCTCTTGCGCGTACTGGAACAGGGATTTCAACAGTGCCTGTTTCTCAGCATTCCCTTCATACTGGCCATAAAGCATTTCCAGCTCCTGAGCATAGCTGTGCAGATACTCTGGGGTAAATACGTTGCGACGGTGCTGCAGCCAGCGTTCCTGCTCTGCTTCATCCAGGGTTCCCGGGTAATTACGCGCGCGGTAATTAAACATCAGCTTTTCGATGCGCTTATCGGCGAAGGTGATATCAAGCGCCGGTAAGTTACGCGGCTCGGTTTGCAGAACGATATTCATGGCCGCGCGATCGGCATCGCTGAAGAAGCCGTTATAGAGCTGGGCATCCACGTTTTCAGACGGCACGAATGGTTCCGCCTCGGCAAAGATAGCAACCACTTTCTCGCGCACCTGCGGGTTTTCGCGCAGCACTTTCAGGTTATCGAGGCAGTGCTGACGGTTGATGCCCAGCCTGTCTGCATCTTCCGGGCGCAGCGTGTTCGCCTGAGCGAGTACCGGACATTTATTTATATGCACCAGTTTGACCGGCACCGCGGGCAGATCGCCGAGTTCATTTTTTGGCGTGTACAAACGTTCGCGCAGGGTATCGCTGTCGAGCTCCAGCAGGGGTGAAATATCGCCCGCCAGGTCCACCATGATGACCGCATTACGGTTGTCCGGATGCCACGCCAGCGGGGCAACCCAGCTGGTATTGCCGCGCCATGCACCAAACATGCCGGAAATATGCACCAGCGGCTTCATCTGCGGTACGTCGATAAGGGTCATAAGCTTCTGCTTGCTGCGATGGCTTAGCAGATACTCAAACAGCCGGGGCTGTGCGCTTTTCACCAGCTTCGCCATGGCAATGGTGGCATAGACGTCCGCCATCGCGTCGTGGGCGTTGCTGTGCTCGATACCGTTGGCGCGCGTCAGGTGTTCCAGCCGGAAGCTGGTCAGCCCTTCCTCATTTTCCGGCCAGTTAATGCCTTCAGGACGCAGGGCGTAGCAGGCGCGCATGATGTCGAGCAAATCCCAGCGTGAATTGCGGTTCTGCCAGCTCCAGGCATAGGGATCGTAGAAGTTGCGATAAAAGATATTGCGCGTCACTTCGTCATCGAAGCGGATGTTGTTGTAACCGACCACGCAGGTATTGGGGACGGTAAACAGATCGTGGATGCGTCGGGCGAACTCTGCCTCGTTAACGCCTTTCTCCCGCGCTTCCTGAGGGGTGATGCCGGTAACCATGACCGCGCCGGGCTGCGGCAGGTAGTCATCCGCAGGCTTGCAGTAAAAGACCTCGGGCTCGCCAATAATGTTGAATTCGTCGTCGGTACGGATGGCGGCAAACTGCGCCGGTCGGTCCAGCGCCGGGTGAGTGCCAAAGGTTTCGTAGTCGTGGAACAAAAAAGTCGGGCGAGCGGCAGAGTCAGACACCAGTAATACCATCCTGTTAAAAAATGACGTCACTATGGTAAACGATCGCGCGGGTCAGACCGAATAAAAAGCACCGCCGCGTGGCAAATTTGCGCGCCAGCTTCAGAGAAAAATCTGCGTTCTGTCACATTTTTTTGCAATTAAGCCAGGTAACGACATCAGAACTCCCGTAAAAAGGTCATCGATTTTTACTGACCTGAGGATATACCGTTGAAACGCCGTCTGTTTATTGCTGTTTCTTTACTCGCTTCGAGTGTCTCATCTGCTTTTGCGGCCGAACCACTGGATTTTTCGCCGCAGCCTCCGGCCATTCAGGCTGGCTCCTGGGTGCTGATGGACTACACGACTGGTCAGATTTTAACGGCGGGCAACGAACATCAACAACGTAATCCGGCGAGCCTGACCAAGCTGATGACGGGCTATGTGGTTGATCGGGCCATTGATAGCCACCGCATTACGCCGGACGACATTGTCACCGTAGGGCGTGACGCGTGGGCAAAAGGTAACCCGGTTTTTGACGGCTCGTCGCTGATGTTCCTGAAAGAGGGCGATCGCGTCTCCGTGCGCGATCTGAGCCGCGGCCTGATAGTCGATTCCGGCAACGACGCCTGCGTGGCGCTGGCCGATCACGTGGCGGGCGGGCAGCCGCAGTTCGTGAAAATGATGAACGACTACGTGCAGAAGCTGAACCTGCGCGATACGCATTTTGAAACCGTCCACGGGCTGGACGCGCCGGGCCAGCACAGCTCCGCCTATGACCTGGCCGTACTCTCCCGGGCCATCATCCACGGCGAGCCTGAGTTTTACCATATGTACAGCGAAAAGAGCCTGACCTGGAACGGGATCACCCAGCAAAACCGTAACGGCCTGCTGTGGGATAAAACCATGAACGTGGACGGCCTTAAAACGGGGCATACCTCGGGGGCTGGCTTTAACCTGATTGCGTCTGCCGTAGACGGCCAGCGCCGTTTAATCGCTGTGGTGATGGGGGCGGACAGCCCGAAAGGGCGTGAGGACCAGGCCCGAAAACTGCTGCACTGGGGACAGCAGAATTTCGATACGGTGCAGATCCTGCATAGCGGAAAAAAAGTGGGGACGGAGCGCATCTGGTACGGCGACAAGGAACAGGTGAAACTGGGAACCGACCAGGACTTCTGGCTGGCCTTGCCGAAAGCGGAAGTGCCGAACATCAAAGCCAAATACGTGCTGGATAAAAAAGAGCTGGAAGCGCCGATTGCCGCGCATCAGCGGGTCGGAGAAATCCAGCTCTATGACCGCGACAAAGTGGTAGCCCACTGGCCGCTGGTAACGCTGGAAGCCGTTGATAAAGGCGGCCTGTTCTCTCGACTGAGCGATTACCTGCATCACACGCTATAAGTCCTGCTGAGCAGACTGGCAGGGTTGCGAGTCTGCTCACATAATAAACACTCCTCGTTTGCTGATAATGATAATCCAGTTTTATAGTGTATAAATATACAGTAATAAATGGAGGCAGCATGGACTACAGCATTAAGCAGCAACAGAAACGTAAGATTGCCGGTTTTCATTTGGTCGGCCCGTGGGAACACACGGTAAAGCAGGGCTTTGAACAGCTGGTCATGTGGGTTGACGGGCGTCACATTGAGCCGCTGGAGTGGGTTGCGGTCTATTACGATAACCCGGATGAAGTCCCGGCAGAAAAACTGCGCTGTGATACGGCCGTTACCGTACCGGACGATTTCGTTATTCCGGAAAACAGCGAAGGCGTCATGATGACGGAAATCGCGGCCGGGGACTATGCCGTGGCGACGGCTCGCGTGGAAAACTACGACTTCGCCACGCCCTGGTATCAGTTCTTCAATTCCCTGCTGCAGGACAATAAATACCAGATGGCGCTAAAGCCCTGCTTCGAACGCTATCTCAATGACGGCAATGCGGACGGTTACTGGGATATCGAAATGTATATCGCCGTCGAGCATAAAACGGTTTAAGCCTGCTAAATGAAGGGTTTTTCAGCCGGGATCGATCCGCCCGGCTGAAAACACAGTACAATTGTGGTTTGCCGTGTAGCTGGAGAGCGGGTGTGCGTCCCGACAAATCATTAACTCCTTTTGAAATTCGGTTGTATAAACATTACCGCGTTGTGCACGGGTGTCGCATCGCGCTGGCTTTCGTATTGACGTTTGTACTGGTCCGTTTGCTGGACGTTCCGGAAGGGACGTGGCCGCTGATCACGCTGGTGGTGGTGATGGGGCCCATCTCGTTTTGGGGGAACGTGGTTCCGCGCGCCTTTGAACGAATTGGCGGGACTGTTCTTGGCTCGGCCCTGGGTCTTATTGCGCTGAAGCTGGAGCTCATCTCATTTCCGGTGATGCTGGCATGGTGCGGTGCCGCTATGTTCCTCTGCGGCTGGCTGGCGTTGGGCAAAAAGCCCTATCAGGCGCTGCTGATTGGTATTACTCTCGCGGTGGTTGTCGGGGCGCCCGCCGGGGATATGACCACGGCGCTGTGGCGAAGCGGGGATGTCATCCTGGGGTCACTGCTGGCCATGCTTTTTACCGGTATCTGGCCGCAGCGGGCTTTTCTGCACTGGCGTATTCAGATGGCTAACTACGTTACCGCCTTTAACCGCGTTTATCAGGCCGGTTTTTCCCCTAATCTGGTCGAGCGCCCGCGGCTGGAAAAGCACCTGCAAACCATCCTTAACGACGTGGTTAAAATGCGCGGCCTGATCACGCCCGCCAGCAAAGAAACCCGCATTCAAAAATCGATTTTCGAAGCTATCCAGACGGTAAGCCGCAACCTGGTCTGCATGCTTGAACTGCAAATCAACGCCCACTGGGCTTCGCGTCCCAGCCATCTTTTGATGCTTAATGCGCAGACCCTCAAAGAGACTCAGCAGATGACGCAGCAAACGCTGTTGACCATCGCTCATGCGCTTTATGAAGGCAACCCGCAGCCGATACTGGCCAACAGCGAGCGACTGAATGAGATCGTCGCGGAGCTGAAGCAGTTAATCAATGAACGCCAGAGCGATAACGTGGCTGAAACGCCTATTCATGGCTACGTCTGGCTGAGCATGGAACTGGCGCGGCAGCTTGAGCTGTTATCGCACCTTATTTGCCGGGCGCTGCGCAAATAAAAGGCGTATGTGACGGCTGCTGCTTCGATTCAGCAGCAATTGGGGTTATGATAGCTTTAAACGATATACTCATTGTCATTCGCAGCCGCTGTCAGTAAGGTTATTGTTACAACGGTTGCCTTAACGAATCCGAATCTCACATTATCAGGGGTGTAAAAATGGAAACTACCAAGCCTTCGTTCCAGGATGTTCTGGAATTCGTCCGCCTGTTCCGCCGCAAAAACAAACTGCAGCGTGAAATCCAGGACGTTGAGAAGAAGATCCGTGACAACCAGAAACGTGTTCTGCTGCTCGACAACCTGAGCGACTACATCAAGCCAGGCATGAGCGTTGAAGCTATCCAGGGCATCATCGCCAGCATGAAGAGCGACTATGAAGACCGCGTTGATGACTACATCATCAAAAACGCAGAGCTGTCCAAAGAGCGTCGCGACATCTCCAAGAAGCTGAAAGTGATGGGCGAAATCAAAAACGGCGAAGCAAAAAGCGAGTAATCGCAGCGAATCGTGAAAAAGGCTCTCTGGTGACAGAGAGCTTTTTTTTATGACTCAGAACGCGGGTGCAGCTGATAAATCCAGGCCTGAACCTGCTTGCCTTCAGAGGTGGTCACGGTGACCTCAACCCGGTCATAGCCGTCTTCAAATTCATCCAGCATTTGCCAGTGTGCGGCAAGGTTATCAGAGATAAACAGATAGCCTTCGACGCGGGGACCATCAGGGTGGAGCACGATCCCCGGGAAGTCCGCCGCAGCACCCCAGCCGCGTTCGTAAAACGTGCCGGATACGGAACCGGCCAGCCATTCGCCGCCGATGTTCTCAAGAATATGCGCATTAGAGTGGCCCGGGCGCAGCGTGCCGTAGACAAACAGAGCGTTCATTTTCCCTCATCCGCAAAGCAAAAAGCCTGCTTTAAAAGCAGGCTTTTTAAATTTGGCTCCTCTGACTGGACTCGAACCAGTGACATACGGATTAACAGTCCGCCGTTCTACCGACTGAACTACAGAGGAATCGTTGTGGAGGCTTATCTTAGCGGCGAAAAAAGTTTTGTCAAACCTGATCTTAGGGAAAATCGACCGATTGCTGATTCTATCGTCAGTTTGTTGTAAATCCACACATCTTTTTCTGGAAAATACTTTGCAGGATTAGCATTTGTCCCCCATCATTTGAAATGGAGTTTCAACTTTTCTCGCTAAGGTCCATTTTGAACGTCACTGCCTCCTTACGCCAGGCGATAACGCGCACGCCATGGTATGCAAAACGTAAAAGCTATCGTGTCCTGTTCTGGCGTGAAATCACCCCTCTTGCTGTGCCTATCTTCCTGGAAAATACCTGCGTTCTGCTGATGGGGGTTCTGAGCACCTTTCTGGTGAGCTGGCTGGGTAAAGAGGCGATGGCTGGGGTTGGGCTGGCGGACAGCTTTAACATGGTGGTGATCTCGTTCTTTGCCGCCATAGACCTCGGGACGACGGTGGTGGTGGCCTTTAGCCTCGGCAAGCTGGATCCCAAACGTGCACGCGAGGCGGCCCGCCAGTCGCTGATGATCATGATCATTTTTTCGAGCGTCCTGGCGGCGGTGATCCACTATTTTGGTAAAGAGATTATCGACTTTGTCGCCGGGGAGGCCACGAACGAGGTTAAAGACCTGGCGCTGACCTACCTGGAGATGACCGTCATAAGCTATCCGGCAGCGGCCATTGCCCTTATTGGCAGCGGCGCGCTGCGCGGGGCGGGCAACACCAAAATTCCGCTACTGATCAACGGCGGGATGAATATCCTCAATATCATTATCAGCAGCGTGCTGATCTACGGCGTGTTCTCGTGGGACGGGCTGGGCTTCGTCGGTGCCGGACTGGGTTTAACCATTTCACGCTATATCGGTGCGGCAGCCATCATCGGGGTACTGATGGCGGGGATCACTCCCTCGCTGCGCCTCACGCTGAAAAGCTATTTCCGCCCCTTTAATTTCGCCATTATCTGGGAAGTGATGGGGATCGGTATTCCTGCGAGCATTGAGTCGGTGCTGTTTAACGGCGGGAAATTGCTGACGCAGATGTTTGTCGCCGGGATGGGCACCGACGTGATCGCCGGTAACTTTATCGCTTTTTCCATCGCCTCGCTGATTAACCTGCCGGGTAACGCGCTGGGGTCGGCATCGACCATCATCACCGGTAAACGGCTCGGGAAAGGGCAGATAGGCCAGGCGGAGCGGCAGCTGCGGCATGTTTTCTGGCTGTCGACCATTGGACTGACGCTGATCGCCTGGGGAACTGCGCCCTTTGCCGGGCTGATGGCCTCGTTTTATACCCACGAAGACGACGTTAAAGAGGTCGTTAAGATCCTCATCTGGCTCAACGCGGCCTTTATGCCCATCTGGGCGGCCTCATGGGTATTGCCCGCCGGGCTGAAGGGGGCGCGCGACGCCCGCTTTGCGATGTGGGTTTCGATGCTCGGCATGTGGGGATGTCGCGTTGTGGCGGGGTATACGCTCGGGGTAATGCTCGGATGGGGAGTGGTCGGCGTCTGGCTGGGGATGTTCCTCGACTGGGCCGTACGTGGGGCGCTGTTCTACTGGCGGATGGTCAGCGGGCGCTGGCTGTGGAAATATCCGCGGAAAAATGCCTGACAATTGCGCGAAGTGGAGAATAATTCGGCAAACGATCGGAAATATGCATTCTGCCTTTGACATCCCGGGGGAGCATCGATAATATGCGCCCCGTTCACACGATTCCTCTGTAGTTCAGTCGGTAGAACGGCGGACTGTTAATCCGTATGTCACTGGTTCGAGTCCAGTCAGAGGAGCCAAATTTGAAAAGCCTGCTTTTGAAGCAGGCTTTTTGCTTTTCTGCGCAAGGTAAATGCAAAACGGCAACCAGGTTGCCGTTTTTAGTGTTAACTCCCTCTCCCGTGGGAGAGGGGTGGAGTGAGGGCACCAGACCGCACGAAATTACACGCGAACCGGTGCCGTCGCCTCTTCCAGCCACGAACGCGCATCGCCGTTCACCAGCGGTGACAGCGCCTCACGCACCTGCTGGTGATACGCATCCAGCCACTGCTTTTCCTGCTCGCTCAACAGTTCCAGCTCGACCTGGCTTAAATCAATAGGGATCAGCGTCAGAGATTCAAACCTGCAGAATCCCGGTCGGCTCTCCACAACCTCCACCTGGTTTTCAATACGAATACCGTGGCTATCGCCCAGATAGTATCCCGGTTCAATCGTTATGATATTGCCCGCTACCAGCGGCCACGGGTTAACCTTTTTGGCGATGCGATGCGGGTTCTCATGGATCAGCAGCTGGTGCCCCACGCCGTGCCCCGTACCGTGATCGTAATCCAGCCCCATCTCCCACAGCGGGCGACGCGCAAACGCATCCAGCTGATGTCCCTGAGTCCCGGAAGGGAACTGCAGGGTAATCAGCGACAGGAAGCCTCTCAGCACGGCAGTGTAGTGCAGGCGCTGCTCCGGGTCGACCTGACCCCATGCCAGCGTGCGCGTGGCGTCAGTGGTGCCATTAACGTACTGACCGCCGGAATCGTTCAGGTAAAAATGGTCATGGCCGATGGGCTTATTGCTGGCCTCGCTCGAATGATAGTGGCACATCGCCGCATTGCTCGAAGAGGCGGAGATGGTCGCAAAACTCTGCTCGATGAACCCCGGCTGCTGTTTACGGAACGCCAGCTGCTGCGACTGGACTTCCAGCTCGGTGAGCGGATCTCCTGCCGCCTCGCGCAGCGGCACTTCGCGGCTCAGCCAGGCGAGGAAGTTGACCCACGCGGCACCGTCCTGGTAATGACACTCGCGATAGCCTGCCAGTTCTACCGGGTTTTTAGTGGCTTTCATCAGGGTGATGGGGTCGGTCCGCCAGACAATCTCCCCCCGGGGTTCAATGGCGAAGCGCAGGGCAACCGGCGCGGAATCGGCATCCACCATCACCCGTTTGCCTTCAGCAATCTGCTGGCAGCGTTCGACAAAGGCCTTCTGTGGCGCAATGGTGAACGCACTGCGGACGTATTCAGGCAGGGCGCCGAGCTTGTTGTCGTTAACAAACCACTCAACGTGACCGTCACGTCCAAGAAGGGCAAAGGAGAGCGGTACCGGGCTGTATGGGATATCCGCGCCACGAACGTTTAACAGCCAGGCGATATTATCCGGCAGGGTAACGGCGAGATAATCGGCATAGTTTGCAGCCAGCACGGCGGCAACGCGCTGACGTTTGTCTTCGCTGCTTTCACCGCTTATCGCAACCGGCATTTCACGGATAAGCCCCGCCGGTGCGGCAGGGCGATCGGTCCATAAGGCGTCAAACGGTGACGCGTTCAGCGGCACGAGCGCGCACTGTGTGGCAGACAGCTGCGTAAACTCGGTATTCGTCATCAGCATTGGGTCAAAACCGATGCGAGTGCCCGCCTCGACGTTTGCCGTCAGCCAGTCTGCCAGCGGCTCGTTGTGCAGGTGGTGAATTTCAATCTCGTCCAGATTCACCTGAACGCGGGCCTGGACCTGATAGCGCCCGTCAACGAACAGCAGCGCTTTATCCTTCAGTACCAGCGCGACGCCGGCAGAGCCGTCAAAGCCCGTCAGCCAGGCCAGCTTTTCGTCGTACGGCGCGCAGTATTCGCTCTGCCATGCATCCGCGCGCGGGACGATCATCCCGTCGAGATGGCTGGCCTCAAGCCAGTGGCGCAGGGCAGAGAGCGGTGATGTGCTGGACATTGTTTTTCCTTATCGTTATTAGCGGAACGGCGGCTCGTTGAAGGTGCGCAGCTTGCGCGAATGCAGTCTGTCACCTTCCGCCCGAAGCAGGTCGATGGCGCGAATGCCGATTTGCAGATGCTCTGAGATAGCCCCTTCATAGAAACGGTTGGCCTGGCCGGGCAGCTTAATTTCGCCGTGCAGCGGCTTATCGGAAACGCACAGCAGCGTGCCGTACGGAACGCGGAAGCGATATCCCTGCGCGGCGATGGTGGCGCTCTCCATATCGATCGCCACCGCGCGGCTCAGGTTGAAGCGCAGCGCGGAGGCTGAGTAACGCAGCTCCCAGTTGCGGTCATCCGTCGTGACGACCGTACCGGTGCGCAGGCGCTGTTTGACCTCTTCACCCGGCATGCCGCTCACCTCTTTGGTGGCGTCGTACAGCGCGCGCTGCACTTCGGCGATGCTCGGGATTGGGATGTCCGGCGGCAGGACCGCATCAAGCACGTGGTCATCGCGCAGATAGGCGTGGGCGAGCACGTAGTCGCCAATCAGCTGGCTTTCACGCAGGCCGCCGCAGTGACCAATCATCAGCCACACGTCGGGGCGCAGTACCGCCAGATGGTCGCAGATGGTTTTGGCGTTTGACGGGCCGACGCCGATGTTGATCAGCGTAATGCCCTGACCGTCGGCGGTGATCAGGTGCCAGGCGGGCATCTGGTGTTTTTTCCACGCCAGATCGGAGATAGCCTGCTCGGGCGCTTCGGTCTCCGCGGTGATCCAGATACCACCCGCGCAGGAGAGCGCGATATACGGGCTTTCGGGGTCGAGGATCTGGCTGCAGCCCCAGCGGACAAATTCGTCAACGTAGCGGGTGTAGTTGGTAAAGAGCACGAACGGCTGGAAATGTTCGACTGGTGTACCTGTGTAGTGGCGCAGGCGCGCCAGGGAGAAATCGACCCGGCGGGCGTCAAAGTGCGACAGAGGAGAAAATTCGGCCGGGTGATAAATCCCGTCTGCCGTTTCATCGCCAATCTGCGAAAGCTCGGTGGTCGGGAAGTGGCGGGTCAGCCCCGCGCTCATGGAGCGGTCAAGGGTTAACGCCGAACCGTCAATCACGTACGGATAAGGGATCTCATGCTGCGAGGGCTCAACGGAAATGTACGCGCCGTAATCCTGGTACAAAAGCGTAAGCTGTTCTTCAAGATACGGGCGGAAAAGTGCAGGGCGGGTGACGGTGGTGCTGTAGCAGCCGGAGTGGGTAAAACGGGCGTAGGCGCGGGTTTTGGGATTACTGCTGGCGCTGCCGTCCCAGGTCACAGAGAGCGATGGATAAACAAAAAGGCCCTCGGTTCTGGCCTTTTGGTCGGGGAGTTTCCCTGTTTCGATGTATTCGCTGATGGCGCTGCGCAGCGCGTTGACGGACTGTTCATACAGCGCGTCGAGTTTTTCCAGCGCCTGAGCCGGGGTCAGGCTGGAGCCCTTATTATTCATCTCTGTCTCCTTGTTCCACAGGTGTGCGACTCTACCCGATAGTATGTCACACGCCTGTGAAACAAAAGTGAGATCAGCGGTGGCTCGTCTCTTTCATCAGCAGCGCCGTTGCCGCCGACAGCAGGCAACCGGCCAGAAGATAAATCGCCACGCTGTGCCAGTTGCCGCCGGAGAAGGTCACCAGCGCAGCGGCAATAAACGGCGTAAACCCGCCGCCAACCACGCTTGCGACCTGGTAGCCCACGCCCGCGCCGCTGTAGCGGTAGCTGGCGCCGAACAGCTCGGTAAACATCGGCTGCTGCACGCAGACCACCATATCGTGAGCGATGTTAGCGAGCATGATGGCAAAGAAAACAATCCAGAAAACAGACTGCGCCTCCAGCGCCATAAAGAACGGCCAGGCGCTGAGGGTTCCAATCAGCGCGCCGGTGATGTAAACGCGACGGCGACCAAACCGGTCAGCCAGCCAGGCGAAGCAGGGGATAGTCAGGCAGCTGATCCCGCCGACCAGCAGGCCAATATTCAGGAACAGTTCACGGGGCAGGCCGAGATTCTGCGTCGAGTAGTTCAGGGCAAAGGCGGTGACGATATACATCGTCAGCAGCTCGCACAGGCGCAGGGCGATAATTTTCAGAAAAGCGCCAGGGTGCCGGACAAGGGCTTCCATGATAGGAAGTCTTTTGTTAGCGGCCGGTTTTTCCTGCTGCTTTTCGAACTCTGCCGACTCCTCCATTCCGTTACGGATCCAAAGCGCGGCAATGACCAGCACGATGCTGAAGATGAACGGAATGCGCCAGCCCCAGCTCAGGAACTGCTCGTCGGTGGTGAGCTGGCTGATGAGCGATACCAGCCCTGTGGAAAGCAACAGCCCTACGCCGTACCCCACCTGCACGCCGCTGCTGTAAAACGCTTTCCTGTGCTTCGGCGCGCTCTCAACGGACAGCAGCGCCGCACCGCCCCATTCGCCGCCTACGGCGAAGCCCTGGATGGCGCGCAGGGTGACCAGCAGTACCGGTGCCCACCAGCCGATAGAGGCAAACGAGGGGAGAATACCGATAAGCGCGGTGGCGATCCCCATCATCCAGACGGTGAGCATCAGCATGCGCTTGCGGCCCAGGCGGTCGCCGAAGTGGCCGAAGATCACACCGCCCAGCGGGCGAAACAGAAAGCCGACGCCGAAGGTGGCAAACGCGGCGAGCGTGCCCATCGCGGGGCTGACCTGAGGAAAAAACTCGCGGTTAAACACCAGCGCGGCGGTAATGCCGTAAAGCAGAAAATCATACCAGTCGACGACGGCACCCGCGAAGCTGCCGAGTGCGGCGCGGCGGGCACGATTGAGCGAAGGGGTCTCCTCGTTGGGACGATCGGAGATGAGGGTGGAGTCCATAGTTGTCCTGTCCGTACTAATTTTTAATTATTGGTATAAGAAAAGGTCACTCACATTGCGCCGTCATATAAACGGAACCTATGAGACTACCGCGACAAAACGCCCGAGAAAACGTTTTTATCTTTCCTGAAGGTGCTGAATAAATAAATTTCATCTTCGCCTGCAGCGATATAATTGTGTCTTCTGGCTCCGTTAAAGGCTGAATGGTTTACAGTAATAGTGACCGCGCGTGAGTTAAGCTGAGGGAATAACGATGCAACGCACCTTTTCGGCATTCTGGATGATTCTGTTTTTATTCGTCGCACCGCTTCATGCGGAGCCCAACGTCTATGGTGAACAGCGTATCAGCGGCTGGTGGAACGCGCTGACGGACGATATTTCGCAAACCTGGGAGCAGCCTCAACGTTACGATCTGTACCTGCCGTTTCTGAGCTGGCACGCTCGCTTTATGTACGACAAAGAAAAAACCGATAAGTACAACGAAATGCCGTGGGGCGGTGGCCTGGGCGTTTCCCGCTATAACGAAGAGGGCAACTGGAGCGCGCTTTTCGCGATGATGTTCAAGGACTCGCACAACGAATGGCAGCCCGCGATGGGCTATGGCTGGGAGAAGGGCTGGTATCTGGATAATGCCAAAGATTTCCGCCTTGGGCTCGGTGCTGCAGCGGGCATCACGGCGCGAGATGATTTTGCAAACTATGTCCCGCTACCGTTTATCTTCCCGCTGTTCTCTGCCGGCTACAAGCGCGTTACCGTCCAGTTCACCTATATTCCTGGAACCTATAACAACGGCAACGTGCTTTTTGCCTGGCTGCGCTTAGGCTTTTAAAGGGTGATCACCTTTTTTGCCACGGCGTTAGACAATACCAGCATGGAGAAGAGAACAGAGGTGACGAACGTAAGCACAATCAGCGCCAGCTTCATTCCGAGAGAGGTCACCGGTATCAGCGCCGTCAGCAGATGAAACACCGAGTAGTGCACAATATATACGCCGGTCATCGTTTTGCTGATGGCGGCCAGAATGGACTCCTTGAACTCAGCATTGCGGCGAAAGCGCACGCCGTTCGCCGCAATCACCAGGGCAATAATCAGGATGTAGATCTGCGAGCCGGTGAGAATAAAGGCGTTTCTGTCGGCCTTAAACAGGGCAAAAAAGAAGTGGCGCTCGTAAAACCAGGTGAAAAGATAGATAAACGGGATGGCGATAACCGCCGCCCTGACTACATTTTTGCGGCTTATCCACTCGGCGATTTTAGGGTCGCAGAAAAGTTGCCCCGTCAGATAAAACAGCAGCCACGTCCACAGCCGATACTGCGGTGAAAGAGAAAGGACGTGCGTTTCAGGATAAAGCGCCGATAGCAGATCGTAGCCGTAAGAAAAGAACAGCAGGGCAGCAATTACGCCGCTGAACAGCGCTCTTCGCTGGCTAAGCCACTCAACCACCGGGTGGAAGGTGTAAATTACGACAAAGGCGAACACGAACCAGGGCTGGATTAAATACCCGCGCTGATAAGGTTCCCACAGGTAGTAGATCGTTATCCAGAACAGAAAAACAATCACCAGACTTTTAATTTTACCCAGCTGCCAGCGCGTGCCGTGCCGCGATTGTCCGTCGAGATAGCCCGACACCACAAAAAACAGCGGTGTGGCAATCGTCGAGATAAAGGTTAAAAACCCCAGGATCCAGTGATAGTCATAATCATAATGATCCCAGGTGTTGTAGATGGTAAAGAAGGTCACCGCCGTCATACAGCCCAGCGTCTTGATAATGTTCAGCCCTGTCGCATTCATTGTTGTTTGGCTTCGTCCTTACGATGGAAACACGCGTAGATCACGGGGAGTACCAGCAGCGTCAGGATTGTAGCAAACCCCAGTCCAAACATAATCACAACGGCCATGCTCTGGAAGAAAACATCCAGCAGTAGCGGAGCCAGGCCAAGTACGGTAGTGAACGCGGTGAGCAGGATAGGGCGCAGGCGCGAGGTGGCGGCATAAACGATCGCGCTGTGCTGATCCTTTTGCATTTTCTGCTGTTCAATCTCTTCCACCAGCACGATGCCGTTGCGGATGAGCATTCCGCTCAGGCTCAGCAGACCTATCAGCGCCATAAAGCCAAAGGGAATCCCGGTAATTAAAAATCCTGGCGTGACGCCAATCAGCGCCAGCGGTACGGTCAGCCAGATTGCGACGGCATTTTTTACAGAGCTGAACATCAGCACCGTTATGACAAACATCACCAGATACCCGAGGGGCAGCGTTGTGAATAGTCCTTGCTGCGCTTCGCTGGAGTTTTCCGCATCGCCTCCCCACTCGATGCTGTAGCCATGTGGCAGGGTAAGGGCATCCACTTGCGGCTTGACGCGGGCGAGAATATCGCCGGAGGTTTGCTGGCTCAGCGGGTCCGGGTCCGTCTGAACCGTCAGTACCCGCGAGCGGTCGCGTCGAAGGATGAGCGGATCTTCCCACTCCAGCGAGAAGCTGCTGACGACGTTACTCAGCGGGATATACTGCTGCCGCGCCTGGCTCCACACCAGCACGTTGTTCAGGTGGCTGGCATCCAGCCTTTCGCTTTCCGGGGGCCTCACCACCACGGGCAGCAGGTCGCTGCCTTCCCGATACAACCCCGCTCGGCTGCCGGAGAAATTCATTTCCAGCGCGTTGTCGACGTCCTGCTTATCCACGCCAAGCTCGCGTCCCAGCGCGGCGACGTACTGCGGACGGATCACTTTGCTGCGGTTTTGCCAGTCGTTTCGGACGCTCCCCGTGGCCGGGTCGCGCGCCAGAATATCGTCCACCTGGCTGGCAATCAGGCGCAGCCTGTCAGGATCCGGGCCTTTAATACGCACTTCAATGGCGCTGTCGCCGGAGGGTCCAAACATCACCCGCTTCGTGCTGGCGTTGACCTGCGGGTAGTTTCGCGCGATGTACTCATCCACGTAGCGCGTCAGAGCGGAGATGTTGCGCTGGTCATCCATGCGCACCATGATCTGCGCGTAGTTGCTGTACTGCCGCTGTCCGCTGTAGGTCAGAATAAAGCGCATGCTCCCCTGACCGATGGTAGAGACGGTGGTTTCCACGCCGGGCTGGCCCGTGATGGTTTTCTCAATATCGCCGGTCATTTTCTCGGTCCATTTGATATCGGTCCCGTAGGGTAACCACAGGTCGACAAAGAAAATCGGCGTATTGGACGACGGGAAAAAGTTTTGCCGCACCGCGCCAAACCCCCAGACAGACGCGGCCAGCAGGGCGGCCATCACTACCAGCGTCGGTGCCTTATGGTGCAGCAGCGTGTTAAGCAGGCGCTGGTAGAGGCGGTAGAGACGTTTGTCGTAAGGATCTGACTCGTCGGCGTTGTCCGGCGCGCTGTCGTTTTTAAACAACCACCACTTAATCAGCACCGGGGTGAGGGTGAGCGCCGAAAACCAGCTCAGCATCAGGGAAATCAGCAGCACCTGGAAAAGGGATTTACAGTATTCCCCGGTTGAATCCTGCGACAGCCCGATAGGCGCAAACGCCAGGATGGCGATCACCGTCGCCCCCAGCAGCGGCAGGGCGGAGCGGCGGATGATAGTGTTAACGGCGGTTAACAGCGGTGAGCCCTGCTGCCGGGCAATCAACACCCCTTCGACAATCACGATGGCGTTATCCACCAGCATGCTGAGGGCAATAATCAGCGCCCCGAGCGAGATCCGCTGCAGCTCAATGCCACACAGATACATAATCAGCAGCGTACCCAGCACGTTAAGGGCCAGAGAAACCGCGATGATT
This sequence comes from Enterobacter sp. Taxon_8, assembly GCF_058354585.1. Taxonomy (NCBI): domain Bacteria; kingdom Pseudomonadati; phylum Pseudomonadota; class Gammaproteobacteria; order Enterobacterales; family Enterobacteriaceae; genus Enterobacter; species Enterobacter sp. Taxon_8. The sequence goes on from NZ_CM177989.1 coordinate 1,635,879, forward strand.
ATCCCGCTGCGCACCCCCATAAAGATCAGCAGCACGCCGATGACGATCGCCAGCGCCATCAGAAAGTTAATAATAAAACCGTTAACAGAGTGGCCCACTTCGGCTGCCTGATCGTAAAACAGGGCTATCTGTATGCCTGCCGGTTTTTCCGCCGACATCTGGTTTAGCTTCGCCTCCAGCGCGTGGCCCACGTCGATCACATTCACGCCGGGAATAAACGAGACGCCCATGGTGACGGCTTTTTTGCCGTTGGCATGGTAGATACTGGCCGGCGATTCGTTTAGCCCGCGCGACAGCGTGGCGATGTCCCGCAGACGCGTCGCCGCCCCGGTGCCGGAAGGCGTGATGATGAGATCAGCCAGTTCATCAAGATTCTCGAATTCACCGGTCGGGTGCAGACGAATGGATTCGCTGCCGGAGGTGATTTCTCCGGCGCTGGAAACGACGTTAAGTCTGCTGAGCAGAGCGGAAAGCTGGTTCAGCGTAATGCCGCGCGCGGCCATTTTGGTCAGAGAGATATCGATGTTGACCTGCTGGCTAATGGCCCCGCCGATGGCGACCTTCGCAACCCCGGGAACCAGAATTAACTCGCGGCGCAGCTGTTCCGCATATCTCACCAGTTCAGGATTACTGAATTCATCCCCGGAAATGGCGAAGAAGAAGCCGAATACGTCGCCGAAATCGTCATTTACAAAGGGCGTGACGACGCCGGGCGGGAACTGACGCGAGGCGTCGCCAACGCGGCGGCGCAGTTCATCCCAAATCTGCGGCAGTTCGTTCGAGTGATAGCGTGACGCAATGTTAACGGTGATTTGCGACAGACCGTTTGAAGAGATGGAGCTCACGTTGTCCAGATAAGGCAGCTGCTGGAGGGCATTCTCCAGCGGAAGCGTCACCTCTTCTTCAACCTGCTGAGCGGATGCGCCGGGGTAGTGGGTGACCACCACTGCGGTTTTGATGGTAAAGGCGGGATCTTCCAGCCTGCCGATATTTAACAGGGCGAAAATACCCCCGATGCCCAGCAGCAGAATCGTTAGCCAGACGCGTACGGGGTTATTAATAAATTGACGAGAAATATCCATTACAGTCCCCGTTCACGCGTCCAGATACGCACCGGCTGGTTAGCATGGAGTTCCCCAACGCCTGCGGCAACCACGCGTTCGCCCGCTTTAAGTCCGCTGACGATCGTTACGCCTTCGCTACTCACTTGACCTACGCTGACCTTGCGGTCTTCAAGATGGAGCGCGTCGCCTTCTCCTGCCACGACCCAGACGTGCGGCTCATTGCGCGGGCTGTTGTCCGGGTTAAAGACGGCCTCAACCGGTACGACCAGCGCCTGAGCGCCTGCGCCAGCAGGGAGGTTGGTTAAATTGATGGTCACCGTACCGCTTACGCCACCGACGGCGGGAAAATCATCTGGTCGCGGCATGGTCAGTATCACCTGCCAGGTCAGGGTATTGCTGTCGCTGCTGCCCGAGTGCTCTTTGTAGACGGCGGTAAATTCCCGATCCGGAATGGCGTTAATTCTCACCACGGGGCGATACTGCGCGTTGCGAATATCAAAGGTCTTAAACAGGTTCTCAGGAATACTAAACACAACGTCCAGCAGGTCGGTGCGGGTTAACGTCGCGATGGGCTGACCGGCTGACACCACCTGATGGTTTCGGACATGTACGCTGGCCACCGTCCCACTGAAGGGGGCGACGAGCGTCATCTGATTCAGCTCTTCTCGGGCAATTTGTAGCGCCGCATTCGCCGAATCGCGGTTCGCGCGCTGCACGTCCATTTCTGCTTTCGAAATCGCCTGGCGGCCCGCCAGCGTCTGGAAGCGATCGAATTGCCTCTGGGCCAGCTTCGCCGCCGTTTGTCTGTCATTAACCCGTTGCTGGGCTTCACGGGCATTCAATCTTGCAAGCTGTTGACCCTGCTTGATGACTGCGCCCTGACGCACATCGAGCGCTTCAATTTGGCCTGCGCGCTTGAAGGAAAGGTCTGTGGCATCGCCCGATTCAATGCGGGCGGGGAAAACGCGCTGCTGGGCGTGACCGGGAACCGTCACCTCCGCCACTTTTACCATCCTGGGCAGGGGGGATGCTTGCTTGGGTTTCGGGTCGCACGCCGTGAGCGTTAACAAAACGAACGGTAAAAGAGAGAGGTAGCGGTTCACTGTATTCCCCTAATAAATAACTGTTTTATTTATTCCATAACCTGGACAGGGGTGACACTATTCAGCCAGAACAGTGACGACCATATAGGTAAATAAACCAATCGCCGTGCTGGCGATAATAGCAAGCGCGATAAACATACCCAGGCGGATCAGGCTTAAACCATACATAAATTCCTCCATGAGCCGGAAGCGGTGGCTGACTATGAGCATAGTCTGCGAAAAGATAAATGTTAAATAACCATTATCAGTGGGCAAGCGCTAAACCTGATATTCCTGTGCTACGTTTAATATCATCCATCTCTTTTTACCGTAACTGGCATTAAGGGCAACCCCCTGCATTTAATGCGTTTTTTTGCTTCATTCACTCTCGTGTTGGTTATAAAAAGGATGCTCGATATGTATAAAAACATTCTCGTTCCGGTGGATGTCTACGAGACAAGCCTGGCGGATAAAGCGTTGCAGCATGCACAGTTTCTGGCGCAAAGCGCATCGGGTGACATTCATTTACTGCACGTCATGCCCAAATTTTCAGCCGAACTGACGCGCGGTTTTATTTCAGATGCGCGCAAGATGGATGAATATATGATTAATAATTCGAAAGAAAAACTGTCTGACCTGGTCAAAAAATTGAATCTGCCGGAAGATCGTGTTCATCTCCATGTTCGTAGCGGAAATGTTCGTGATGAGGTTATTAAGCTGGCGGATGAACTTGCTGCTGGCGCGATTATTGTCGGCTCTCGAAATCCCAATATTCAAACCCATTTGTTAGGTTCGGAGGCGGCAAGTATTGTCCGTTACGCCCATGTTCCTGTTTTCGTTATTCGTTAATTACATGAAAGCAAGGTGATTTCTGAATAGAACCTGAGGAAGGAACGATGAAAACAGGAAAACCTGAACGTCCGTATTATCAACAAACCGTTGACGAAACCCTGTCGAATATCCACTCCACTCTGGAAGGACTTAGCGGCACTGAGGCATCAGCCCGACTTCAGCAGCATGGTGAGAATGCGTTGCCGCAAAAAAAGGGCAAACCCGCCTGGCTGCGCTTCCTGGCGCATTTTAACGATGTATTAATTTACGTTCTGCTGGTGGCCGCGTTGCTTAAGCTCTTCATGGGCCACTGGGTAGACATGTTTGTGATCCTTGGGGTTGCCATCATTAACGCGCTGATTGGCCATATCCAGGAGAGCAATGCTGAAAAATCGTTGCAGAGCATTCGCAATATGCTCTCCAGCGAAGCCGTGGTGGTACGACAGGGGAATCATGAAACGATCCCCACCACGGCGCTGGTGCCGGGAGATATCGTGGTGATCCGTGCCGGGGATCGTATCCCTGCGGACCTGCGCGTGATTGAAGCGCATAACCTTCGCGTGGAGGAGGCCATCCTGACCGGCGAATCCACCGTTGTTGAGAAAAACAGCGATGCGTTAAGCGGGGAACTGCCGTTAGGTGACCGGTATAATCTGCTCTACTCAGGCACCACCGTTAGCTCCGGCGGCGGTAAAGGCGTGGTGGTGGCAACCGGGGGCGAGACCGAGCTTGGCCACATCAATCAGATGATGTCCGACATTGAAAAGCACCGCACGCCGCTGATGGTGCAGATGGATAAGCTCGGTAAAACCATCTTTATTACTATCCTGGTGATGATGGTGGCGCTGTTTGTCTTTAGCCTCCTGTTCCGGGATATGCCGGTTTCTGAACTGGTGCTGTCGCTTATCAGCCTCGCCGTTGCCGCCGTGCCGGAAGGCCTGCCGGCCATCATTTCCATCATCCTTTCGCTTGGCGTACAGGCCATGGCGCGACGCAAGGCCATCATTCGCAAGCTGCCTACGGTGGAAACGCTGGGTGCGATGACGGTCATCTGCTCGGATAAAACCGGCACCCTGACGATGAATGAAATGACGGTCAAAGCGGTGATTACCGCTGACACGACCTATCGCGTGGAGGGCGACAGCTACGAACCGGTGGGGAATATTCACCCCGTAGATGACCCGACGCCCGTCAGCGTGACGCAGGGTTCCCTGCTGGAACGCTACCTGCGTACAATCGACCTTTGCAATGACAGCCAGCTGATCAAAGACGAGCAGGGGCTGTGGAAAATCACCGGCGGTCCGACCGAGGGCGCGCTGAAGGTGCTGGCGGCGAAAATTCCGCTTCCACCGCTTGATACCGAAATGCGCAGTAAAATCCCGTTTGATTCGCAGTATAAATACATGTCCACCCTGTACCGGCTGGGCGAAGAAGAGGCGATTTTAATCACCGGCGCGCCGGACGTCCTGTTCCGCCTCTGCCAGTACCAGCAGACGAATGACGGACTGCAGCCTTTCGATCAGCCTTACTGGGAAGGAAAGATTGAAGAGTATGCCCGGGAAGGGTTGCGTATGGTAGCTGCGGCCTGGAAACCTGCCCGCGAGGGGCAGCGCGAGCTGGATCACCCGGACCTCCATGATGGCGTGATCCTGCTGGGTATTGCAGGAATGATGGATCCGCCGCGTCCGGAGGCCATTACCGCGATTGCCGACTGTCTGCAGGCCGGGATCCGCGTGAAAATGATCACCGGCGACCACCCGCAAACGGCCATGAGCATCGGGCAAATGTTGGGGATTGGTAACGCCGCAAGCGCTATCACCGGACGCGAGCTGGAGGCAATGGACGATCGTCAGCTGAGCGACGCCGCGCAGCAGTACGATATTTTCGCCCGAACCAGCCCGGAGGATAAATTCCGCCTCGTGCAGGCCCTGCAAAGTAAACAGGAAGTGGTGGGCATGACCGGGGATGGCGTAAATGATGCCCCGGCGCTCAAGCGGGCGGATGTGGGTATCGCCATGGGGATTAAGGGGACGGAAGTCACCAAGGAAGCCGCCGACATGGTGTTAACGGATGACAACTTTGCCACCATTGCCAGTGCGGTGCACGAGGGACGTCGGGTTTACGATAACCTGAAAAAAACCATTCTGTTCGTTATCCCGAGCAACATCGCGCAGGCCCTGCTGATCATCATCGCGCTGCTGGCGGGGAACCTGATCCCGCTCACCCCGGTCCTGATCCTGTGGATGAACATGGCGACGTCGGCAACGCTGTCGTTTGGCCTGGCGTTTGAAGCGGGTGAGAAGGACATCATGAACCGCCCACCGCGTAAGGCGAATCTGCATGTGATGGATGGCTATGCCATCTGGCGCGTGGTGTTTGTCGGTCTGATGATTGCCATTAGCGCCTTCGTGCTGGAAGCGTGGCTACAGCCGCGCGGCTATTCGGCGGAATTTATCCGTACCGTGCTGCTGCAAACCCTGGTGACCGCGCAGTGGTTCTACATGCTTAACTGCCGCGTTAATGATGGCTTCTCGCTGAGCAAAGGCCTGCTGGCGAATAAAGGGATTTGGATCGTGAGCGGCGTACTGCTGGCGCTACAGCTTCTTATCATCTACGCACCGTTCATGCAGATGCTGTTTGGCACCGAAGCGCTGCCGTTCCGCTACTGGGTCATCACCTTGCTGATTGGTTTTGTGATGTTCCTTATTGTCGAGGCGGAGAAAGTGCTGACGCGCAGGTGGCGCAAAACCGAAGCGTAATAGCGTAAACTGAGAAAGCCTGCCTGAGCCCGGGCTTTCTCTTTTTTGAGCACAGGAAATTATGATGCGACTGACCTGGTTCGTCCTTGCGCTGTGTGCCGCTATACCCGGCGCGTTTGCCGTAACCTATACCCTACCGCCGGAAGGCAGTCGTCTGGTGGGAACCCCGATTATCATCACCGTTCCTGAAGGTAACAAGCTGCCTCTGGAAGCCTTTGCCGCGCAGTACGGGCAGGGGCTGAGCAACCTGCTGGAAGCAAACCCGGGCGTAGATCCTTTTTTGCCTAAATCCGGCACCCGGCTGACGATCCCTCAGCAGCTGATTCTGCCCGACACCGTCCGCGAGGGCATTATCGTGAATGCCGCGGAAATGCGTCTCTACTATTATCCGCCAGGCGGCAATACCGTTGAAGTACTGCCCATCGGTATCGGTCAGGCCGGACGCGAAACTCCGCGTAACTGGGTGACGGCCGTTGAGCGTAAGCAGGAGGGGCCAACCTGGTCTCCGACGCCGAACACGCGCCGTGCCTATGCGGCAGAAGGGAAAACGCTTCCGGCATTCGTACCCGCCGGGCCGGATAACCCGATGGGCCTGTATGCGATTTATATTGGCAGGCTGTATGCCATTCACGGCACAAACTCGAATTTCGGCATCGGGCTGCGGGTGAGCCAGGGCTGTATCCGTCTGCGCAATAACGACATCAAATACCTTTTCGATAACGTTCCCGTAGGAACCCGCGTGCAGCTTATCGACAGGCCGGTTAAAGTCACCACCGAGCCGGACGGCAGCCGCTGGGTGGAAGTTCACGAGCCATTATCACGCAACCGCGCGGAATTTGAATCGACCCGGAAAGTGCCGCTGCCCATCTCCGCCGCGCAGCGGACGCAGCTGATAAACGAGGGGGCAGGAGCCGAACTGGAACGGCGGTCCGGGATGCCGGTGAAGCTTGGCATGTAAAGGCATAGTGCGGGGACACACGAGTCCCGTAGGGCGGGTAAGGCGAAGCCGCCACCCGACAATTTTACCCGACGCAGGAAAGCAAAAAGCCTGCTTCAAAAGCAGGCTTTTCAAATTTGGCTCCTCTGACTGGACTCGAACCAGTGACATACGGATTAACAGTCCGCCGTTCTACCGACTGAACTACAGAGGAATCGTGTGAACGGGGCGCATATTATCGACCTGCGTTCGCCTTGTCAAAGGGTGGATCTACGCCTTTTGATCGTTTGCTGACAAAATCGGCAAAGTGATGTTTTTGGCAGCGGAATGCACCGTCATGGTGCGGGTATACCCCTAATGGGGCAGATCATAAACTGCTGTTTCGGTAATAAAACCCCCCTCCATGATTAGGTTTCCTTATTTTCAGGCGCTTAGCGCCCAATTCAGACCGCCTGGTAAAAGTGGCATTCATATTGCAAAACCTGTTCAACAACGACAGCCGGTTCCGGCACAGCATTTCGAACAGGGGGCAAAATGAACTTAAGACGACTGAAATACTTCGTAAAAATCGTCGATATCGGCAGCCTGACTCAAGCGGCAGAAGTGCTGCATATCGCGCAGCCTGCGCTGAGCCAGCAGGTGGCTACTCTGGAAGGCGAGATGGATCAGCAGCTACTGATTCGTACCAAACGCGGCGTTACGCCAACGGAAGCAGGCAAAATCCTCTATACCCACGCGCGCACCATTCTTCGTCAGTGTGAACAGGCGCAGCTGGCGGTGAACAACGTAGGCCAGACACTGAGCGGGCACGTTTCTATCGGCCTGGCGCCGGGAACGGCCGCGTCCTCTATTACCATGCCGCTGCTGCAGGCCGTCCGCGCCGAGCTGCCTGAAGTTCTGGTCTATCTGCACGAAAACAGCGGTTCCGTACTGAATGAAAAACTGCTCAACGGCCAGTTAGATATGGCGGTTCTTTACGATCGCTCCCCGGTCGCCGGGATCACCAGCCAGCCGCTGCTGAAAGAAGATCTCTACCTCGTGGGCACCCGCGACTGTCCGGGTCAGAGCGTAGACCTTACCGCCGTGGCAGAGATGAACCTCTATCTGCCGCGCGACTACAGCGCCGTGCGCGTGCGCGTGGACGAAGCGTTCTCCCTGCGCCGCCTGACGGCCAAAATCATCGGTGAAATTGACTCAATCTCCACGCTCACCGCGGCCATTGCCAGCGGGATGGGGGTGACCGTGCTGCCGGAATCCGCAGCCCGCTCGCTGTGCAGCGCGGCAAACGGCTGGATGGCGCGGATCACCACGCCTTCCATGAGCCTGCCGCTGTCGCTGAACATGTCTGCTCGCGGTTCGCTGTCGCCGCAGGCGCAGGCGGTAAAAGAAATTTTAATGTCGCTGGTCAGCAAGCCGTCGCTTGAGAACCGTGAACTCCAGCTCGTGAGCTGATATTCCATAAAAGCATAAGATGCTGGTTTTTATTATTTGTTCTGCAGCGCGGCAGACTCTAACAATAGAGCTATGTCAGATGCGCCGGAGTGAATCGTGAATTTCCAGCAACTTAAAATTATCCGTGAGGCGGCCAGGCGGGACTACAACCTGACCGAGGTCGCCAATATGCTTTATACCTCCCAGTCCGGCGTCAGCCGCCATATCCGCGAGCTGGAAGAGGAACTGGGCATAGAAATCTTTATCCGTCGCGGCAAGCGGCTGCTCGGCATGACGGAGCCGGGTAAGGCTTTGCTCACCATCGCAGAGCGGATCCTCAACGAGGCCAGCAACGTGCGTCGTCTGGCGGATCTCTTCACTAACGACGCCTCGGGCGTGCTCACTATTGCCACTACCCACACCCAGGCGCGCTACAGCCTGCCGCCGGTGATTAAAGCGTTCCGCGAACTTTTCCCTGATGTCCGTCTGGAGCTTATTCAGGGCACGCCGCAGGAAATTGAAGTGCTGCTGCAAAACGGTGGGGCGGATATCGGCATAGCCAGCGAACGCCTGAGCAACGACCCGCTGCTGGTGGCGTTCCCCTGGTTCCGCTGGTACCACAGCTTATTACTCCCGGTCGATCATCCGCTCAATCAGGTCTCTCCCCTGACGCTGGAAGACATTGCGAAATGGCCGCTCATTACCTACCGCCAGGGGATCACCGGACGCTCGCGTATTGATGAAGCCTTCAACCGTAAAGGGTTAACGCCGGACATCGTGCTGAGCGCGCAGGATTCTGATGTGATCAAAACCTACGTCGAGCTGGGTCTGGGCATTGGTCTGGTGGCGGAACAGTCCAGCGGAGAACGCGAAGACGGTAACCTGGTGCGTCTTGATACGCGTCATCTGTTTGACGCCAACACCGTATGGCTTGGCCTGAAGCGCGGGCAGCTGCAGCGCAACTATGTGTGGCGCTTTATCGAGCTGTGCAATGCCGGGCTGTCGGTGGATGAGATTAAACGTCAGGTCATGGAGCCGGAAGAAGTGGCGATTGATTATCAGATATAGCTGCTGGCTTGCCCGGCAGCGCTGCGCTGACCGAATCAGAGGGCAGGGATGTCGTCACTTGTTGTAAGTAGTGGGGATATGCTGCTGCATCAACTCAACGATCCAGTCAATAAAAACACGCAGTCTGGCGTTGACATGGCGGTTCGGCGGAAATGCCAGGTACAGGGGCATTGGAGCAATACGCCAGCGTTCAAATAGCGGAATCAAGGCACCGCGAGACTGATGTGCTGCCGCCATATAGACCGGCAGCGCAATCACGCCCAATCCCGCTAGCCCAGCTTCGAGGTAGGCGTTGCCATCATCCACGGCAAGTACATAGTTGCCCGTGATTTCAATATGTTCACTCTCATCGTGCAGTACCAGAGGATCAATCTTACCGGTGCGTGAGGATAAGAATCCCACTATGCGATGGTCGGTATTTTCCAGCTCTCGCGGGTGCGCAGGGGCGCCGAGGCGTTCCACATAGCTCGGTGCGACGTAAATACCGATTTGCAAATCACCGACATGGCGTGCGATCAGGGACTGGTCGTTGATTTCGCCGCCCCGCACGACACAATCCACGTTGTCGCCGATCAGATCCACCACCCGGTCACTCACGCCCATGTCGAACTGGATTTCAGGGTAGCGTGCGTGAAAAGCCGGTAGCGCGGGCACCAGCACCAGGCGGGCGAGAGGAGTCGGCACATCTACCCGCAGGCGTCCCCTGGGCGTCATCGTCGCACTGGACAGGCTGTTTTCAGCATCTTCCATGTCCGCCAGCAGGCGGATGACGCGCTCGTAGTAGACCGCGCCATCAGGAGTAACGCCGAGCCTGCGGGTGGTGCGATGGAGCAATTTGACGCGCAGGCGCGCTTCGAGCTGCTGAATGAGCTGCGTCACTGTAGTTTTGCTCATATGAAGCGTTTGGGCAGCCTTTGTGAAGCTACCTGCCTCCACCACGCGAGCAAAGGCGCGCATCGCGTCGAAACGATCCATCCCTTGTCCTCTCTTTTCACCGATTGTTTGGATATTACAAACAATGATGGACAAAGTCGCTTGTTTATCCGCCCGAACCTGCACCTGTAAAGTGTCTTTATGTTCAACGGGCTGATTTCGCCCTATTTCAAAGGTACAAACATGACAACACGCGAAGCTGTTTTTCCCCTCGGACGCCAGGCGCTCTATGAGCGCAATCGGTATTCACCGGCCATCAAATCCAACGGTTTCCTGTTTGTTTCGGGGCAGGTGGGTAGCCGCGAGGATGGTTCGCCTGAGCCCGATCTGAAAGCGCAGGTCAGGCTGGCCTTCGATAATCTTATTGCTGTCCTCGCGGCTGCGGGCTGCACGTTCGATGACGTGGTTGACGTGACCCTCTTTGTCGTCGATCCCGAGTCAAACCTCGACGCAATCTGGAGTATCCTGCCAGAATATTGGGGGGAAGCGCCTTACCCTACGCTGACCGGGGTCGGCGTGACGTGGCTGTACGGGTTCCAGTTTGAAATTAAGGTGATTGCCAGGCTGCCCTGAGTATTACTGGTCTTTCCGCCAGTCGAAAATAAGACAGAGGAAAAATGATGAGAGCAGCGGTTTATTGCCCGGAGGCGCTGCGCTTACCGTGCCCCAGGGTCCCCTGGGCCGGGTAAGGCGAAGCCGCCACCCGACAAATTTCCGGACGCAGAAAAGCAAAAAGCCTGCTTCAAAAGCAGGCTTTTCAAATTTGGCTCCTCTGACTGGACTCGAACCAGTGACATACGGATTAACAGTCCGCCGTTCTACCGACTGAACTACAGAGGAATCGTGTGAACGAGGCGCATAGTAGCGACCTCAGTTCGCCTTGTCAAAGGGTGAAAACGCGCTTTTTGTTCGTTTGCCGACAATTTCAGCAAATCGCTGATTTTATAGTAAATTTGCGTTGAAATTACACAGCGAAATGCGCCGCCCGCAGGCGGCGCGCAGGATTAGAACAGTACGGAGTAGTTCAGACCAAACGTCCGTCCACGGCCTTTATAGGTATACAGACCCGGTGCACCGTAGGTTGGGCTATACAGCCCCGGCGCGCGCTGGCCCCAGGCGGTGGTGTAGTCTTTGTCCAGCAGGTTTTCCACGCTGAAGCTGACCTTACCCACCGGCAGGGCGTAGCTGCCCAGGAAGTCGACCGTGTTATAGCCATCAATCTTCTTGCTGTCGGAGTCTGACACGTCAAAGGTCTGCGTGCTCTGCACGCGCAGGGTCCAGTCGCCCGGCGCCCAGTTGACCCACGCGCTGGCTTTCGACGGGCTGGCGCTGTCAACAGTCAGCTTCTCCCATTTCCCGTTTTCGCGGGTTTCTGACTTGATGGCGTTAAAGTTCGCGCCCGTGCTCCAGTCGCTGTCGGTGAAGAAATAGTCCACCTGACCTTCCACCCCGTAGATACGACGCTTGTCGTCTTCCAGGTTGATGGTCATATCCGTCTTGTTGATGGTGATGGTTTTATCCGAGAGCGAGTAATATGCCGCGACCTGGGTGCGCAGGTTATCCCCGGTGTAGCGCCAGCCCAGCTCATAAGCGTTGACCTTGATACCGTCCAGCGTCGAGTCGTTGACATTGACGCTGTTCAGCAGGCGATAGTGACCGTTGCTGAGCTGATAGGTGCCGGAGCCGTAGTACTTCGCCAGGTCCGGAATTTCGAAGCCCTGGGAGAAGTTAAACCACAGCTGCTGCTGTTCGGTCAGGCGACCGAGGATCCCGGCGTTAAACAGGAAGTTGTTGTAATCGGTTTTACCGCCCGGCACCGCGTCGGCGGAGGCTGCTTTCCCGGTGGCGATGGCCTGCTGCTGGGTGTAACCGACAAAATCGTCTACCTTGTTCTCGGTGTACTGGTAGCGCACGCCGCCGCTCAGGGTGATGGCGTCAATATCGTAGCTGGCCTGCAGGAACGGGGCGAGGTTGGTGATGCTGTAGCCCGGGTAGCGGCCCACGTTGTAGGCGTTATCCAGCTCCATGCCGCCGCTCGCCGCGGCCTTGCTCAGGTTAAAGAACTGCTGGTTGGCGTCGAAGGTTTCGTGGTCGGCATCCACACCCCAGGTCAGCGTTAAATCGTCCACCGGCTTGCTGTTCAGCGTCAGCTTGCCGCCGTAAAAATCGGTTTTCTGCTGCGACGCGCCGATGCTGCTCACCACGCCTTTGGTCAGGGTCGGGAACGGATAGTAGGTCAGGCTCTCGTCGCGATAATAAATCTGCGCAACAAGATCCTGGCCCCAGAAGTCGGTATTGGAATACTGCAGGTTGATCAGATGGCGCTCGGTACCCGGTACGCGGTCAGAATCCAGATTACCTTTGTTGTACGCGGTCGCATCCCCCGTGACCGCCGAGAAGTTCTTCCCGAGATACAGACCATGCTTACCGTCGGACTCGCTCTTGTAGTACTGGGTCGTCAGCTGCAGCTGCTGGTGATCGTCGATGTTAATGGTGCCTGTGCCCATCACGTCAATACGGTCAGAATACTGTAATCCGGTCTGGGTGTTATCGATGATCACCTCGTTGCCGTTGCCGTCATACCAGCCGCCGTAGCGCTGATACGACACCGACAGACGACCGGAAGCGTTATCGTTGCCGCCGCTGACCGCTCCCGACACGTTCTCATCGTGGTCGTTATGGCTGTTAAAGCCGCTCTTTGTCCCGGTCTGAAACTCGACCTCGGTCTCCGGCTGGCCCTTTTTGGTGACGATGTTCACCAGGCCACCGGTGCTGCCGCCGCCGTAGAGTGACGTGGCGCCGGAGATCACTTCGATACGGTCAATGTTGAACGGATCGATAGAGTCCAGCTGGCGGCTGTCGCTGCGGGACGAGTTCAGGCGAACGCCGTCCACCATCACCATCATGGAGCGGCCGCGCAGGTTCATGCCGTAGTTGGTACGGCCCTGGCTGCTGACGTCCATGCCCGGGATCAGCTGTGCCAGCACCTCTTTAATCTCTTTCCCGCCCTGAACCTGCTGTTCAATTTCAGCCCGTTCAATGACCCAGGTAGTCTGCGCCATCTCCGCCACGCTGCGGTGCGCGCGGCTGGCGGAGACCACGATATTTTCTTCCTTTTGTTCTTCCGCCCACGCAGAGGTAGAAAGCATTGCAAGCAAGCAAGGATTTAAAACCCAAAGATGAGAACGTTTCATTGTTATGTTGACCCTGATTGTGTGTGTCAGTACTCGGTGGTTTTTGCTAAGGATTTAAAAACCTGACTGTTCTCCGGGCTGGTGGTGCTTCGCCAGTGGATAACGCCAGGGGTGGTAGCCAGCTCAAACGGCTCGTCGCCGTGCGCGCGATTCAAAATTCGCGCCGCACGCCAGGCCATCAGGCTGAGCTGGGGTTCGGCAATGCCGAGACGGTGCATCCCGGCATTCACGGCGAACAGGCGGTTGCTCTGCGGGCCATCCCATTCGAGGGTGAAATCGTTGTTGATGCAGAAGGCTTCGTCCGTATCCAGATGCAGGCGGTGAGACAGCGGCGCGAGGAACGCAGGCTGCACGGCGCGATAGCCGGTGGCGAAGATCGTCACGTCGCTCTCCAGCTGCTCGCGGCCGCCGTCGAGATGATGCTTTATGCTCAGGCGCTGGCCGTTTTCCAGGCGCGTCAGGGCCGTCACCGAGCGGGACGGCATCAGGTGCGCCCAGGGTTTTTCACGCAGCACTTCAAAGCGGTGGTACATGGCGCGGTAAATCGCCAGCAGGGACTCGGTGGTGATGCCGTCGGAGGTCATTTTCTGCTCGTGCAGCATCTGACGACGCGCCTCTTCACCGAGCGTAGAGAAGCTGTCCACGTACTCCGGCGTGAAATACTCGTTAGCAAAGGCGGCTTCATCCAGCGCGTTGTAGTTGTTGCGGCGCGAGACCCAGTTCAGGCTCAGCGGCTGGCCCCATTCGCCACGGAAAATATTCAGGAACAGGTCGGCGCCGCTCTGGCCGCCGCCGACGACGGTGACGCGTTTGCCGGTGAGATCCGGCGTGCGCAGCATCATCTCGCTGGCGTGGAAGCAGGTATCGTCCTGTGTCGTAACGCAGTCCGGCAGGTTAATCTGTTTGCCAATCCCCACGCAGACGTGGCGCGCCAGGAAGCGGTCGCGCTGGGTCACCACCTCAAACAGGCCGCTTTTCTCATCAAAGTTCACCTGCTGCACCTGCTGGCTGAAGGCAAGGTTGGTGAGGTTGTCTGCCGCCCAGCACAGGTAGTCCGCAAACTCTTCGCGGGAGACGGTGCGCTGCTCGGTGGTCAGGAAGCGATAGAACTTTTTGCGCTGCACCAGGTAGTTCAGGAAGCTGTGGCGGTTGGTCGGCTCAACGGCGCTGACCAGATCCTTCAGGAAGCTGGTCTGCATGTGGCAGTCCGGCACCATCATCCCCGGGTGCCAGGAGAAGTGCGGTTTGCGCTCAAGAAACAGCGAGCTAAAGCCGTCCAGCCCTTCCGCCAGCGCGGCGATGCTGAGGTTAAACGGGCCGATACCAATGCCGATGAAATCATAGGTTTTCATTGCGCTGACTCCCGGGAGGCCAGAAAAAGAGGGTTATCAAGATCGGTGACGTAGTTCGGCAGCATGCGACTGCCGCCGTCGTGTTCGGAGAAGGTCAGTTTGACCGGGTTGAGGATCACGCGAATAATCTGCGGCTTAAACAGGTCGAACTTCGCGAAGCGATCGGCAAGCTCGGGGTGCGCGGCCATATAGCGGTGCAGAACCCCGGCGAGGATCTGATAGAAACGCGTTTCGCTGACGCCGCTTTGCAGCGTGAGGCGTGAGATAAAACGCAGCACCGTCACAAAGTTGCCGGTTTGCAGATCGTGAATGATGTAATCCGCGCTCAGGCGCGCCGTGACGGCCTTCACCTGTTCCGGCAGGCTCTGGGCCTGAGGGAAATCTTCATCCACCAGGCGCATATCGCCCTGGAAATCCTTCAGCAGGATGCGCTGCGGGATATAGTCCTTCATCACCAGCGTCACGTTCTGGCCGTGGGCGATCAGCGCCACGCCGTAGCGGCAGAGCAGGTGATAGAACGGGATCACCGATGCCTCAAACAGCTTTTCCAGCCATGCGTCGGCGCTTAACCCGGAGCGACTGATCCACGCGTCGATCAGCGCACACCCGGCGTTGTCGGTTTCCATTAGCGCCGCCAGCAGCACCGCCTGTTCGCCGTCCTGCAGATAGCAGGACGGGTTTTCCCGCCAGATCACGCCCAGCATCTCCTGATAGCGATAGGGCGCTTTCGGCAGCGCCGCATAGCCCGGGTGCGACAGGTATCCAGCAGCGGGCTCACCCAGCACCTTCGCGCCAGAGCGGGCAAGCGTGGCGTCGCTGGCGAACTGCTGCTGCAGCCAGCGCGAGGCCAGCGGCCCGGCGGCAATGTATTTGCCCGGAATACCGCGATAGCAGGAGGTGTTGTAGATCGTCAGCGGGAGCTTGATGTCAAACGGCGCGCGACGGCTGGCGTTGGTGAGCGTGCGCAGGGACTGCTGCGCCAGGTACTCATCGCCAAACTCGCCCAGCTCAACCATCTCACCGCGTGCCAGCTGCGCCAGGAAATGAATGGCGATCTTCTGCTGCCACTGCCACGGGTGCAGCGGCACCGGCAGCCAGCCGTCGTTGAGACCCAGCGCCTGCCAGCGGGCGTCAAAGCGGGCGCGCTCGGCGTTGTCCATGGCGCTGGCCAGCAGGGCGCTGATATCGCAATCGGCGTCGCTGCTCCAGACCAGATGCTCCCGCTGAACGGCAACCCAGTGCAGACGAAAACGTCCGCGATACTCAGGCGCGTACTGACGCAGCGCGTCCAGACCCCAGCCGCGGCGACCTTTGTTGAAAATAAACTTCGGGTGACCGCGCATCAGGCACTGTAATTCGTCCGGGTCGAGGTGGATCAGCGCGTCCGCGTCCAGCGCGTCACGCGCCTGCAGCAGCTGTATGTCGCCGCGCAGCGTGGCGTAGAGATCTTCCATGTGCTCCGCCGTCTGCGCGTCACTCATCTCCAGCACCTTCGCCAGCTGCAGCAGCGCGCGCTCCGCCTCCACGGCGGCACCGCTGGCGGCGATCAGGCTGTTCGGGTCGATATGCAACCAGCCCCAGATCCCGCGCGTGGCGCAAAACTGCCAGGACTCGTTGCCCATGGTGATGCGCCAGGCGTCAGGCGCAAGCGGCTCGGCGCGCAGGGTGCGTTCATACTCCAGCTCGGCGAGGATCTTCGCCACCATCTCGCGGTTCACTTTTTCCCAGAGCGCGTTCACAGGCCCACCTCGCTGAAGAAGCGGTGACGCTGGCTCATAATGAGGCGCGAGCGTTTATGCGGGAAGTCGAACTCTTTCACCGTGTCGAAACCGGCAGAGTCCAGATGGCGGAACAGGCGCTGGTTATCGAAGCGCGGCTCGGCGACAATCCGCGTGGTGCGCGGTTCATCCAGATACAGGTAGTGGCTCAGACCGCGCAGCCAGCTGCGGATATACTGCGCACCGCGCCAGTTCTCTTCGCCCACCAGCATGTGCAGCCCGCGGTCAAACGGCTGCCAGCGGTAGTGGCGGCCAATGCGGTCTTCCGCCGCCCAGTAGAGTTCAAAATAGCCGAACGGCTGGTCGTCGAAGCAGCCGATAACCGGGTAGCAGTAGGTCGAGTCGAGCTGACGGCGCAGGTAGTTTTCCTGCTCGGCCTGCGGGCCCGCCATCTCCCAGAAGGCGTTCACGCGCGGGTTGTTCATCCAGCGGGTAAAACGTTCGCCGTCCAGCGCCACGTCGGCCACGCGGAAGCTGAGGGTGCGCTTAATCTGCGGATCGTAACGGCGATACACTTCGCCCTGCGGGCGGTGAGGGCGCAGCGGGAAGTACAGTTGACGGCTCTCGTCAAACTGCATTCCGCCGCTCGCCTGATGCCGTTCGCCTTTCAGCCACAGCGGCAACTGCCAGAAGGCATCGCGCGCCAGATAATCTCCGTGGGCCAGGCCAAACAGCGCCCGAGCCTGTGGTTCATCCTGCCAGTCCGCCCACGGTAACGTAATGCCGGTCAGCGCGGGGGCGGCCACAAACAGCTGATCCAGAGCTTCCATCAACCAGCCGTCCGGGATCCCCTTCAGACGCTCCAGCACCGCGCTGCCGTCGAGACCCAACGCCAGCGGCAGGGTGCGATCCGTTGCGGTGCAGTGAAAGCCGTAGCCGGAATGGACGATATTCGCGATAGCCATCACGCCTTCTCCTTGTAGAACGGGTTGCTAAAGTCGAAATAGATCACCGCCGGATCGGCGATGGTGTTTTCATTGCGATCGTGCAGGTAGCAGAAGAAGTTGCCTTTGCAGTTCCAGGTCGGGCTGTCGAGCACGTAGTCGAGGCAGCGGGTCTGCTTCGCCGTGCGGCGCAGTTCCGCCAGCGCGTCGCGCACCCGGGACATCAGGCTCTCCTCGCTGTCAAAACCGGCGGCAGCAAGGGCGGCGGTAACGGCAAGGGTAGAGTTCAGCAGCAGGTAGTAAGGGAAGTAGCGCAGCAGCTGGCTCTCGCCAAAGCGGTTTTCCACCTCAGTTTCGCCAGCTTCTTTCAGCCACGCGTCGGCGCTTTCGGTCCACGCGCTGCCCTGGCAGTCGCGATAGATCAGCCCGACCGGGAAATCCTGCTGCATCTCAACGAGGATATTTTGCTGGTGCGCCAGCAGGACCAGACCGTAGTCCGCCTCGGCGCTGAACAGCGGAAGCAATACGCGGTCGCAGTAGGCGTCCAGCCAGCAGCGGGCGGCCTGAGCGAGCGATAAATCAAGACGCTGGCTCAGACGGCGCACCGCCGCAGCGAGCAGGCTGTCACCGCCGTCCGGCGCGGCCTGCGTCAGGCTCACCAGCACGTTGGTCTGGGTGTCTGGCGTATCGAACAGCAGATTAACGCGCAGAGCCATCAGGCTCTCTTCCTGAATGACGCCCCTGTCATCGCGCAGGCCCGCCCAGCCGTCTTCCTGCATCACGCGCATGGTCGGGTAGCGCGCCTGTAATTCCTGCCAGCGTTCCGTTTTTGCCAGACGCGCCAGGCGCATGCCGCGCTTCACCTCTTTCACCGACAGCGTGCGCACGGAGTTGGTCAGGCGCACGCTGAGGGAGAACTTAATCATGTCGCTGTTGGTCTCGCTGTACAGCGAGCGGGAGGAGCTGGTGGGCAGCCACTGTGCGCCCGCTTCACCCAGGTCCTGCAGTGAACCGTCTTCCGCCAGACGCTGGCACCAGTCCTGCTCCAGCAGATAGTCGGCCTGCCACGGGTGCATCGGCAGCAGCCAACGGGTGTCGGTGAAGTGGCCGAGCAGCTCGGGCGCGCTCTGGGCCGCAAAGCGCAGCAGACGTTCACGCAGGGAGACGTTCAGGCTGTCGCCGGCAACGAGTGTGCTCTCAACGGCAAACCAGCGCAGCGGGAAGCGGGAGGCGAAATCAGGCAGGTAGCGACGCGCCTCGGTTTCGTTGAACGGCTCGTGCGACTTCGGTGCCGGGTGAAACGCATGGCCGACCAGCAGCGCCTGTTCCGCGTCGGCAAACGTCAGCGGCTTATCGCGCAGGGTTGCCCAGCCGTGGCGTAAATCAATCGCCTGCCAGGTGTGGACATGGCTTTCGAGAACGCGCTGCTTAAAACGCGCCAGCGTATCGGCATCCAGCGAGCCTTTTACGGACGGTTTTTCAATAATTAAATCAACCAGTTGAGAGAATGTGACGGCGTCACCGTTATCACTCTTGCTATGAATCAGCGTTGCCGGGAAACGGTATTGATGGTGCTGGGTGGGAGAGAAATAGCGTACCGGTACCCGAAGCGCCTGGGTTTGGGAAAGCGGGATATGGATCTCAGATAGCGCATCCGCATCGGTAGCGGGGAGATAGCGCCAGTCCTTCGTTTCGCGCAACAGGGCGTTTAAAAAACACTGGGCTGCAACGTCTGTACCGGCGGCGCGGAGCAGAGCACGCATAGATGTACCTCATTCCATGATTGATAATAATTCTCGTTATGATATTCATTCTGTTTACACTCGCAACCATTTTTGCAATATTTGTTTTCATAAATTTCATAATTTCCACACATTTATTGACACTATGTTCACATTCTCATGCGCGCTGACTCTGAAATATTGACCGAAAACGTCACCTCAAAAGCCAACTGGCCCCTGGCGTTATGTGCGGGTTTATTAGGTGTCGGGCAAAACGGCCTGCTGGTGATGCTCCCGCAGCTGGTGAACCTGACCGGGCTGTCGCTCTCGGTCTGGGCCGGACTGTTGATGTTTGGATCCATGCTTTTTTTACCCGCATCGCCCTGGTGGGGGCGTCAAAGCGAGCGAAAGGGGTGTAAGTACGTGATGCTCGCCTCGCTGGGCGGCTATCTGGCCAGTTTTGTAGTGATGGCGCTGATGGTCTGGGCGATGGCGGCCGGAAGGCTGGATACGGTCTGGGGGCTGGCGGGGCTTATATTCTCGCGCCTGCTCTACGGACTGACGGTCTCGGGGCTGGTGCCTGCAGCCCAGACGTGGGCAATTCAGCGTGCGGGACTGGAGAAAAGAATGGCCGCGCTGGCGACGATAAGCTCCGGCCTCAGCTGCGGGCGTTTACTCGGCCCGCCGCTGGCGGCGCTGATGCTCAGCGTTAATCCGGTGGCGCCGCTCTGGCTGATGGCGGTTGCGCCGCTTATCGCTCTGCTGCTGGTGCTTCGCGAAGTCGCTGATCCGCCGCTGCCGCCGGTAGCTCACCAGGCAACCCGTCTGCAGGCCTCCATGCTGCCGTTCCTGCTGCTGGCGCTGCTGCTGGCGGCGCTGGTGAGCCTGATGCAGCTTGGCCTGTCGCCGCATCTTAGCCCGTTGCTGGACGGCAACGCCCGGGAGATCAGCCATCATGTCGCGTTTCTGCTGAGCCTTGCCGCGCTGGCCACGCTCGCGGCACAGTTTCTGGTGGTCCGCCCGCAGCATTTCACCCCGATGACGTTGCTCTGCATCGCGGCGGTGTTGATGGTGGCAGGACTAGGGCTGATGACTGTCGCCGGTTTAGCGCTGTTCTACGTGGGGATTGTTATCACGTCACTCGGGGCGGCGATGGCCACGCCGGGCTACCAGCTGCTGCTTAACGACAGGCTGACCACCGGGAAAGGGGCGGGCGTTATCGCCACCAGCCACACGTTAGGCTACGGCGTCAGCGCGCTGCTGGTGCCCGTGGTGACGCGTTTTTACGGCGAGCAGTCTTTAACGGTAGCCGCATGGGGAATGGCATTGCTGTTTTTAGCGTTGAGCATAGGGGTACGGTCAACCGAGCGTCCCCCTGCTGAAAAACCTTAATGGATCTGGCGGGAGGAATGGCCGCCAGACTCCTCATTTTGCCGCAGACGCTGCAGGGGATCCTGCTGATAAAACTGGCAGAAACGCTGCCACAGCGCCGGGAAACGGGGCGCGAAGAGCTCGGGCGCGCTGAAGAAATACTCCGAGAGCACCGCAAAGCACTCGGCCGGGTCGGTTGCCGCATAGGCGTCAATGCTGGCCGCGCTTTCGCCGACCAGGTCTATTTCATCCTGGATGTTATCCATCGCCGCGTGCAGATCGTGCTCCCAGCCCGCCACTTCGCGAAGCGGGATAAATGGAACGCCGCTGGCGCGATCGCCGTTGCGGGTATCCAGCTTGTGGGCTACCTCATGGATAATCAGGTTAAAACCGGAGGCGTCGAACGAGTCCTGAATGTCGAGCCAGTTCAGAATAATCGGCCCCTGCTGCCAGCTTTGTCCGGACTGCACCACGCGCTGGTTGTGCACCAGCCCGATATCGTCCTGCCATTCGTCATCCACCACGAAAGGTGCGGGATAGATAAGCACTTCGTGGAAACCGTCCAGCCACTCAATGCCGAGCTCAAGCACCGGAAGACAGAAAAGCAGGGCGATGCGGGCGTTTTTAAGCGGATCGAGCTCGAAACCCTGCAGTGGAACCAGGCGTTTTTGCTGTAAAAAACGATCCGCAAGCTGAACCAGTTTCGCTTGTTCATCCGGCTTAAGATTAGCCAGAACAGGGATTGTCAGCGCGTCATTCCATGGCAGCGCCATATCCCGGCCAGCTTCATTCGTTTTCCAGGGCCACTTTATCATCGCTTTGCTCGCAAACTCGTTACTTGAACAAAAATGGGAAAGTCAGGTTCGGTTAAGATGCCAGAAAATCGCGCACTGCGACAATTCCAGCCTGAATAAACTATCATTCGTACGTAGCGGTGGGTAGCGGTTTGCGGGCATCACCTTCATTTTGTGAAGTCTGTCGTAGCCTTCATCCACAGGTTCAGTGAAGAAATCAGTACGGTATTGAAAAGATGAGCGATTTTAAAGGTAACAAGCAGGACATGCCCAGTCGGCTGTGTGTGCACTGCCAGCGACCCATGACGTGGCGCAAGAAATGGGCTAAATGCTGGAATGAGGTTAAATACTGTTCCGAGCGCTGTCGCAGGAGCCACCGTTGACCGAGCTGCGTCTGATCCTGGGCGATCAGCTTAATCCGCATCACAGCTGGTTTGATACCTGCAGTCCGAACGTCATTTACGTGATGCTGGAACTCCGGGCCGAAACCGCCTATGTGCTTCATCACGCCCAGAAAGTTATCGCTATCTTCGCCGCCATGCGCGCGTTTGCCTCTGCATTAAAGGAGAAGGGGCATCGGATGAGGTATGTCCGGCTCTCTGACGGCTCAAACCGCGGCGCGCTTGAAGACAATCTCAACGCGCTTGTCGCGCATTACAGCGCGGGTAGGGTGATATGGCAGGAGCCCGACGAATGGCGTCTGGATACGCAGCTGCAGGCGTGGGCGAAGACGGCCTCCGTTGAAACGGCCTGCGTCAGCAGCGAGCATTTTTTCACCACGCGGGAACAGGTCAGCGCGTTCTTTGCTTCACGCAAAAGCTGGCGAATGGAGTACTTTTACCGGGAAATGCGTCGTCAGCACGGCATTCTTTTGACATCAGAAGGCGAGCCGGAGGGAGGTAAATGGAATTTCGATGCCGAAAATCGCAAGCGCTGGTCCGGCGAGCCGCCCGCGCCGGGCGACTCGCGTCCCGGCCACGATTATTCAGCCTTATGGGCGGAGATCCAACGCTGTGGGGTAAAGACCTTCGGCGAACCGCAGGCCGACAATTTTCGCTGGCCGCTTAACCGTTCGGAAGCCAAAGCCAGGCTTGAGGAATTTATCACTCACGTGCTCCCCCATTTTGGCGCCTGGCAGGACGCGATGCACGCGGAGGAACCTTTTCTTTTCCACTCGTTAATTTCATTCGCGCTGAACGCTAAAATGCTTAATCCGCGGGAAGTGGTCGCAGCCGCCCAGCAGGCATGGCGTTCGGGCCATGCGCCGCTGCCCGCCGTTGAAGGGTTTATCCGACAAATTCTCGGCTGGCGGGAGTACGTGCGTGGGATCTACTGGTCGCAGATGCCGGGCTATCGGGAGCTGAATGCCTTAGACCAGCACGCTCCGCTGCCGGACTGGTTCTGGACCGGCAGGACGCAGATGCGCTGCCTGTCACATGCTATTGGGCAGTCGCTCACGGAGGCTTACGCCCACCATATCCAGCGCCTGATGGTCATCGGCAACTTTAGCCTGCTCAGCGGCCTGTCGCCGCAGGCGGTTCATGAATGGTATCTGGGGGTCTATATTGATGCCTTCGAATGGGTGGAGCTGCCCAACACCCTCGGCATGAGCCAGTTTGGCGATGGCGGGTTACTGGCGAGTAAACCCTACGTCTCGAGCGCGTCATATATTCATAAGATGAGTAATTACTGTCAGGGGTGCCGGTATCAACATAACCAGCGCACTGGGGAGCTGGCGTGCCCCTTTAATGCACTTTACTGGGATTTCTTTGCGCGCAATCAGGCGCGTCTGGGTAACAATCCCCGCCTGGGCATTGTCTTTAAACAGCTTGCGGACATGAAGGAAGAGGAGCGGCAGGCCATTGCCGATCGTGCAGGGTATGTTCGCCTGCATCTCAACGACCTCTGACCTATTTCATCGCCGTACAGGTTGCGGTGGTTCAGTAAGACGCTATTATTTTTGACTTTGTTGCGTATTCCCCGACAGGACATCCAGACGCTATGCCCGTGAATTTTGACCTTAACGATCTTTATGCTTTCAGAGCGTTAGTGGAATACGGTAACTTCCGTGTCGCCGCTGAATCTATCTGTTTATCCCAGTCGGCGCTGAGCCGCAGGATTGAAAAGCTGGAAGCCGCGCTGGGAAACCGGCTGTTCGATCGTACCACCCGCCGCGTGGCCTTAACGTTATACGGGCAAAACTTTGCCGAGCGCTCCGCGCAGCTGCTCGACAACGTTGAGTCAATGCTGGCGGATGTCGATAAAGCCAGCGAAGAGCGGACGGGGCTGATCACGGTTGCCACGGTACCTTCCGCCGCCTGTTACTTTATGCCTGATATGATCCGTCGCTTTCAGTCTCGCTATCCGCGCGTGCGCATTAAGCTCATCGACAGCAGCGCGGGGAATGTGATTGACGCCGTGGCCCGAAGCCAGGCGGATTTTGGTATCTGCTTCGCAGGAAACCTGCCGTCTGAAATCGAATTTTTCCCGCTTGTGGAGGATGTCTACGTCGCGGCGTGCAGAAAGGATCATCCGCTGGCGCAGAAGAGTCACCTGACGTGGCAGGCATTTTATCAGCAGGATTATATCTCTCTCGATAAAACGTCAGGTAACCGTAACCTGCTCGATCGGATGCTGGGGGATATCGTTCCCGAGCGGCCCAGCGTCTGCGAAACGCGCCACGTTACCACGATGCTCGGTATGGTTGAGGCGGGGATCGGCATCGCTGCCGTTCCCGCCATGTCAATGCCGACCTCAGAGCACACGCTGCTAACGCATCTGCCGCTGGTGGCGCCGGAGGTCAAACGCACCGTAGGGCTTATCCGGCGCCGGGGGCGCATCCAGTCTTATATCGCGGCTGAACTGGAAAAGCAGATCACCGAGCAGTATCGCCGGACGTAACGGGGATCATCCCCGTCTTCTCGATGACGGCGCGTGAGGGCGGTGAGGCAAGATAGGTCAACAGTGCTTTCCCCTCCCCGGGATGTTCTGCATGGCGGGTAACCGCG
The DNA here is from genome assembly GCF_058354585.1 of Enterobacter sp. Taxon_8. Classification (NCBI taxonomy): domain Bacteria; kingdom Pseudomonadati; phylum Pseudomonadota; class Gammaproteobacteria; order Enterobacterales; family Enterobacteriaceae; genus Enterobacter; species Enterobacter sp. Taxon_8. The sequence goes on from NZ_CM177989.1 coordinate 1,660,086, forward strand.
CCCGCGAAGCGCGTGATGTATTGCACATTGTCAGGGATTTTCCCGACAAAGGTGACGCCCTGAACCGGCAACAGCTCGCTAACCTGCTGGAAACCGAGGGTGTATTTTCCATTTGCCACTTCTGAGGCGACCGGAATACGCTCGACCTTTGTCGCTTTACCCGCCACTTCTTTTTCAATCCCCAGCTTTTTGAACAACGTCTGGCTGACGTACCTGCCGCTGGCGCTGTCAGAGTAGGCGATGGAGCTGGCCTGCAGCAGCGTTTTACGCAGATCCGCCTCGCTGCTGATATCAGGGACATCCGCACCTTTTTTCACCACCATGCCAACGGGAGAGTCCGCGAGTTCAGTTCGCGAACCCGGCTGGGTCTGGCTGGCTTTTTCGAGCTTCTCCAGCGCATCGCCCACCATAATCACCACGTCGGCCTTCTCGCCGCGCGCCAAGCGGTTTGGGATCGCCTGCGGCGTAGCGCCCATTGAGGGGCCGGGGATGATCACGATTTTATCCCCGGTCTGGCGTTCATATTCCGGAGCCAGTTTTTCAAGGGCGGCTTTGAAGCCACCTGAGATCATGACCTTTACGTCCTGGGCAAAGGCATTGACGCTCAGGAACATCAGCACCAGCGCGCTGGCGGTATAGCGATAAGTGCGTTTCATACTGCCCCCTGTGACTTGACGGTGTTTTGCAGCGATACCGCACGGCGGCGGTAGAGGTAGAGCGTGGCCAGCAGGGCACACACCGCGGCGAAGCTCATCCAGTAGCCAGGCGAAGCTTTGTCACCGGTGTATTCAATCAGCGCGGTGGACATCACCGGGGTAAAGCCGCCAAAGACCGCCGTTGCCAGGCTGTAAGCCAGCGAGAAGCCCGCCACGCGCACTTCGGCAGGCATAATCTCCGTCAGGGCCGGGATCATCGCGCCGTTATAAAGGCCGTAGAGGAAGGAGAGCCACAGCAGCACGCTCAGCATCATGGAGAAGCTGGGGGCGCTCGCCAGCAGCGTCAGGGCCGGGTAGCTGGTCGCCAGCGCCAGCAGGGTCATGGCAATCAGCACCGGCTTGCGGCCGAAACGATCCGACAGGGCACCGCCCACCGGCAGCCAGATGAAGTTAGAAACCGCCACCAGCAGCGTGACCAGCAGGCTGTCCGACGCGCTCAGCATCAGCACCTTTTTACCAAAGGTGGGTGCGTAGACGGTAATCAGATAGAACGCGGTGGTGGTCATCGCCACCATCAGCATGCCCGCGACCACGACCTGCCAGTTGCCAAGCAGCGTTTTAAAGACCTGACGCATCTCCAGATGCTGGCGGCGCGCGCTGAACTCTTCCGTCTCTTCCAGCTTGCGGCGCAGGAAGAAGATAAACGGCACGATTAAACAGCCGAACAGGAACGGGATGCGCCAGCCCCATTCGCGAATGGCGCTCTCCGCCATCAGGGCATTCAGCGCAAAGCCCATCGCCGCGGCGACCATAATGGCGACCTGCTGGCTACCGGACTGCCAGCTGGTGTAAAAACCCTTGCGGCCCGGCGTGGCGATTTCAGCCAGATAGACCGACACGCCTCCAAGCTCCGCGCCGGCGGAAAAGCCCTGCAGCAGACGGCCCGTCAGCACCAGCAGCGGCGCCCACAGACCGATGCTTTGATAAGAGGGGATAAGCACGATCAGGAACGTCCCCGCCGCCATGATGGACAGCGTGACGATCAGCCCCTTTCTGCGCCCCACCTTGTCGATATAGGCGCCAAGCACGATGGCCCCGATGGGACGCATCAAAAAGCCCGCGCCGAAGACCGCGAAGGTCATCATCAGCGACGCAAATTCACTGCTTGCCGGGAAGAACGTGTGGGCGATATAGGTGGCATAGAAGCCGAACAGAAAGAAATCGAATTGCTCAAGAAAGTTGCCGGACGTGACGCGAAGTATGGCGCCCGCCTTCGAACGTACGGTTGCAGGTGAGGTTGAGGAAAACATGGTTATCTCCAGTTTTATTGTTGACGTTTTACGCGTCTGTTTCTGAAAACTGGATCAGGATGAGGAATTAGATAAGCGCAAATGCCGCATCGACTGATGCATTTCTTGCATGAATATAATCCGACGAATAAATACAATTAATGGCAACAATAACTTAACAAGCCGTTGGCTTTTTATTCACCAATATTCTGTAAGTCTCTGATATTGCGATTTTGTGATGTGGCGCAGAGGCGCGTTTCAGAATGAGCCGGGTAACCGCTTCATTACCCGGCGGATGCAATTTAGCGCAGCGCCCTGGCAATCGCGCTAAACATCAGAGAGGCTTCCAGCGGCTGGGCGCTGAAGGACGGTTCCGCCTGCGGCCAGATAGACCACTGGACGATGACCAGATTTTCCTTTGGGTTCACCACGATCATCTGCCCGAAAATGCCCAGCGCCCAGAGCGAACCTTTCAGCGAATCCTGTGCCGTCGGCTCTACGCCCGTGGCGTTGGCGGGCACTTCATTGTTCCACCACTGATAGCCGTACAGCCCCTCGGGATGGGCGTCTGAGACCGAGCCTTTGGCCTTCGTCCAGTCTGACGACTGCCTGATCCAGTTTTCCGGCAGTATGGTCTTACCGTTCGGCAGCGTACCGTTGTTCAGGATAAATTGCCCGAAGCGTCCCCAGTCCTCCAGCGTGGCGTTAAAGCCGTGCGCGCCGACGTCGTGCTGGCCTTTGCTGTAGGCATGCCACACGCCGTCGCTCGCCATGCCGTAAGGCTGCCAGATGCTTTTCTCCAGATAGGCTGCGAGCGTCATGCCGGTGGCCCGCTCCAGCACGTCACCCAGCAGCCAGGCACCGCCCGAAGAGTAAGACCAGTTCTCTCCGGCCGGATGCGCCCTGCGCAGCCCCTTCACCAGCTTGCGCACGCAGTCATAGGTACCCGGCTTCGCCTCGCACTCGGTGAGCTGCGCAAAGTCGGAGTGGGGGTTGGTGTAATCCTCGTTCCAGGCCACGCCGGACGTATGGGTGATCAGCTGTCTGAGCGTCACGCCGTCCCACGCGGTGCCTTTCAGATCGGGTTCATACCGCGTGATCCGATCGTCAAGCGAGTGGATCTTTCCCTCTTTGAGGGCTACGCCCACCAGCGCCGATACCACCGATTTCCCAACCGAGCGCGAGGTCCAGAGCGTCGAGTCGGTATTGCCCTCTCCAAGATACTTCCAGGCGATTTTGCCGTCCTTCAGCACCAGCATGCCGCTGACGTTCTGCCGCTGGAGGTAGTCCTTAAGGCCGTAGCGCCTGCCGTTGACCTGATAGTGTGCGTCCGTGAGCGGCTTGTCCGACATTTCCAGCGGCACGGCGCTACCGTGGCGGAAAACGTCCCCGGCGTAGTTGCGGTAGTCATTGCGAAAGCCCACCACGCGATCGGCCTGACTCCAGGTGAGCATCTTATGGGTGTCAGGCAGGGTGGTGTCGAAGGGGGCAGGGCAAGCGCTGAGGTCGGTGCCTTTACAGGCGGCCACTGCCGCAGGGGAGATCAGGGTGCTGAAGATAAGGCCCGCCAGCAGGGCATGGTTTACTTTTCTGTTTTTCATATCCGTCTCTTACAGGTTAGGAACGGCTTCAGTTTAAAAACCCCGGAGCTATAATAAAAAACGCATAGCGGGGGAAAATCCCCCCAAAAAACAGAGGGAGCGTAGCGTGGCGGGACTGATTTACTCTTTTGCACAGCTCGAGGCATTTACCGCCGTGGCCGAGAACGGGAGCCTGAGTAAAGCCGCGGTGGCGCTGAAGAAGGACCGAACGACGCTTCGCGATCTGGTTGATTTTCTTGAGGATGGGTTGGGCTACGCGCTGTTTATTCGCGACGGCCGCACCCTGCGGCTCACGCCCGAAGGGGAACAGCTTCAGCGCCAGGCGCACCTGCTGATGCGGCAGGTAAAAGCCTTTGAGGCGTTTGCCAGAGAGGTGCCGCACGGTGCCACGCAGGACCTGACGCTGGTCTACGATCCTTTTACGCCCAGAGCCTTTCTGCATGGGGTGATTGCTGAAATGGCGGTACGAAAAATCCGCCTGAGCCTTATCTGTGCCTCGCGGGATGAATCGGAACGGCTGCTGGCGAACAACGACGCGGATCTGGCCATCTGCCAGGCACGCAACCGCAGCGTGGGCAATGATATGGAGTGGCGTGCCCTGGGTGCCATCGATATGGATTTTTATGCCGCCAGCGGGCTGTTTGCTGACCGTTCTTCGCCTCTGTCGCTGCTCGATCTCTCCCTGGTACCTCAGGTCGTCATGCACCCCGCCTCGGACGAGCCGGTGGCGCGCCGCCTGCAGATTTCCGGGCATACCCTCTTTACCAATGAGCCGGAGATGCTGCGCGGTCTGCTGGAGCGCGGCTGCGGCTGGGGATTCTTACCGACGCATTTTCACGCCGGGCAGTGGCAAAACGTAAAAAGGCTGCACACCGAAGTGGGCAGCCAGGGAATTGGTCAGACGATGGTCACCATCTGGAAGCCGGGGAGCGACAAGCGCAGCACAATCGCTGAAACGCTGTCGCTCCTGCCGAACGTATGGAAGCACTCAGCGCTGTGAACAGCCTTTACACTGCTGGTTCTGGATCTGCTGGAAGAAATCGTTGCCTTTGTCATCCACCAGGATAAACGCCGGGAAGTTCTCGACTTCGATTTTCCAGATGGCTTCCATTCCCAGCTCCGGATACGCGACGCACTCCAGGCTCTTAATGCTGTTTTGCGCCAGCACCGCCGCCGGGCCGCCAATGCTGCCCAGGTAGAAGCCGCCGTGCTTATGGCAGGCGTCGGTTACCTGCTGGCTGCGGTTGCCTTTTGCCAGCATGATCATGCTCGCGCCGTGGGACTGCAGCAGGTCCACATATGAATCCATGCGTCCCGCCGTGGTCGGGCCGAGCGAGCCAGACGCGTAGCCTTCCGGCGTTTTGGCCGGGCCCGCGTAGTAGATCGGGTGATCTTTGACGTACTGCGGCAGTTCCTCACCGTTGTCGATTAGCTCTTTCAGCTTCGCGTGGGCGATGTCGCGCGCCACGATGATGGTCCCGTTCAGCGACAGGCGGGTAGAGACCGGGTGTGCGGAAAGCTGCGCCAGGATCTCGTTCATCGGCTTGTTCAGATCGATGCTGACCACGTCGCCTTCACCCTGCTGGCGCAGTGACTCCGGAATGTACTGGCCCGGGTTGTGCTCCAGCTTCTCAATCCAGATCCCGTCGCGGTTAATTTTCGCTTTGATGTTGCGGTCCGCGGAGCAGGAGACGCCCATGCCAATCGGGCAGGACGCGCCGTGGCGCGGCAGGCGGATCACGCGGATGTCGTGGGCGAAGTATTTACCGCCAAACTGCGCGCCGAGGCCGAGGTTCTGTGCTTCCTGCAGCAGCTCTTGTTCGAGCTGAACGTCGCGGAACGCCTGGCCGTGTTCGTTGCCTTCCGTTGGCAGGGCGTCGTAGTAGCGCGTGGAGGCCAGCTTCACGGTTTTCAGCGTGGCTTCCGCCGAGGTTCCGCCGATAACAAAGGCAATGTGGTACGGCGGGCAGGCTGCTGTCCCCAGGGTACGCATCTTCTCAACCAGGTAATTTTTCAGCTTAGCCGGGGTGATCAGCGCTTTGGTTTCCTGGTAGAGATAGGTTTTGTTGGCAGAACCGCCGCCTTTTGCCATGCACAGGAATTTGTATTCGTCGCCGTCCACGCTGTAGAGGTCAATCTGCGCGGGCAGGTTGGTGCCGGTATTCACCTCTTTATACATGTCCAGCGCAGCGTTCTGGGAGTAGCGCAGGTTGTCTTCAATGTAGGTGTTGTAAACCCCCTGGCTCAGCGCCGCTTCGTCACCGCCGCCGGTCCAGACGCGCTGGCCTTTTTTACCCATGACGATCGCCGTGCCGGTATCCTGGCAGGTCGGCAGCACGCCTTTGGCCGCGATCTCAGAGTTACGCAGGAACTGCAGGGCAACGTATTTGTCGTTCTGGCTGGCTTCCGGGTCGTTGAGAATGGCGGCAACCTGCTTCTGATGGGAAGGACGCAGCATAAACGCGGCGTCGTGGAAGGCCTGCTGCGCCAGCAGGGTCAGGGCTTCCGGCTCCACCTTCAGGATTTCCTGGCCTTCGAACTCGGTAACGGAGACGTGCTCTTTGGTCAGCAGGTAGTATTCGGTGTCGTCATGCGAAAGAGGGAAGGGGTTCTGGTAGATAAACGGTTTGTTTGACATAGCGTATTGCTCCACAAAAAATAAAACCGCCGGAGGAGAAGTCCGGCGGTCAGGAATCAGAACATCATGGACATCCACGGATAGCCAATCAGCAGGAGGGCCGCCAGGAAGATGGCACCGAAGATGGTGCCGAGGCGCCAGTAGTCTTTGGTTGGCAGGTAGCCGCTACCGTAGTAGATCGGGCTTGGGCCAGTACCGTACGGGGTGATGATCCCCATCACACCCAGCGAGGTCACCATCAGCAGAACAAACACTTCCATATTCATGCCCGGGATGGTGGAGGCGATGGTCAGCATCGCTGGCAGCAGCGCCGTAGTGTGCGCGGTGGTGCTGGCAAACAGGTAGTGCAGCAGGTAGAACGCCAGCAGCAGGACGATGGTCGCCACGCCCGGAGAGATACCGCTCATCAGCAGACCGCCTTCTTTACCCAGCCAGCTGATAAAGCCGGTAGAGGAGAGACCGTCCGCCAGCGCCACCAGGGTGGCGAACCAGACGAAGGTGTTCCACGCGGCTTTGTTACCGGTGATGTCGTTCCACTCCAGCACGCCGGTCCACAGCATCAGGCCGACGATGAGCAGGGCAGCCATAGCCGGTTCAATCCACGCGGCGGCGAAGATCCACATCAGCAGCGCGCAGCACACGAACACCAGCAGCAGAATTTCATTGCGGGACAGTTTGCCGAGTTTTTCCAGTTCGCGGGTCGCCCACAGCGGCACTTCGTTGTTGACCTTCACTTCAGGCGGGTAGAACCAGTAGGCCAGCAGCGGCATGGTCAGAATCAGCAGAATACCCAGCGGCAGGAAGGCGAGGAACCAGGTGCCCCAGGAGATATCAATCCCAACCGTACTTTTCACCAGCGCCAGGGCCAGCAGGTTTGGCGCGAGGGCGGAGAGGAACATTGAACTTGTGATACAGGCCGCGGTGATCGCCACCCACATCAGGTACGAACCAATCTTACGCGCGCTTGGGTCATTAGGTTTTGAACCGTACAGCGGCGGCAGGTTAGCGATGATCGGGTAGATGGTCCCGCCGCTGCGCGCGGTGTTGGACGGGGTGAACGGCGCCAGCAGCAGGTCAGCAAACGTAATTGCGTAACCGAGCGTCAGGCTGCGACGGCCGAGGTATTTCACCAGAATCAGCGCCAGACGGCGGCCGAAGCGGGTTTTGTCATAGCCTGCGGCGAACATAAAGGCACCGAAAATCAGCCAGACGGTAGAGTTACCAAACCCGCTCACCGCCCACTTAAAGGAGGCGCCTGCCAGCTTGAATTTCGGATCGGCCAGCTGTTCAGGGCTAAACAGCACCCACTGGCTGCACAGGGCAATGGCGACCACGCCGGTCAGACCGATCACCGCACCTGGCAGGGGTTCGAAGATCAAACCGACGATCACGCCGACAAAGATTGCGAAGTAGTGCCACGCGTAAGGAGGCAGTCCTTCCGGTACCGGAACAAACAGCAGCAGTACGGCGACGATGACGGGCAGTGCCATCATCAGCAGACGTTTTGCGTTTCCATTTGATGCCTGGTTCGCCACAGGGGGCGTTACAGCAGTTTTTGTATTCATAGTTTCACGTCTTAAGTTGTCAAAGATTCGGTCGAACTGAAAAACAAAATCACTTTCTTAAGTTTCTTTGCTTTTTTTAGTTATTAAAGGTGCAATTTTGTATTTTCAGTAATAGCAATTTAACGCTTTTGTAGATGCGCTAAATTAAAAATTGATGATGTTTTTATATTGCGCCTTTGGATGCCATAACTATTGATCGCGATCAAAAAAACAGAATTGCAGCGTTATTTTTATGCTTTTATTAATAACCACTCAGGCGTATGTGGGTATTACCTGTTTTATTGGTTTGCTTTATCATTTTCGTAACATTTATGCTTTCTTTGTTTTTTTATATTCTTGTTTTTTATGGTTTTGTATGTGATATGGAAATTGGTTTTACCAATTTTTATTTAACGAATTTTAAATTATTGTGAATGACTAAATTACATTCGCTAACACCAATGTGTTATTTGTGTTATTGCAGGGATTAAATAGTTTATTAACTAACGTAATAACTTTAGAAACTAAAAAAATCATTATATTAATATCATGACATCGGCAAATAACGACGAACAAAAAAATCACTCCGATAACGAATTCTTAATTTTTTAAAAGTTTGGAGTTTCTATTATGAGCACTAACGAACGCATTCTTAGCCCCTTCACATTACCGAATGGCACTGAACTGAAAAACCGTTTGTTAATGGCCCCTATGACCACCTGTACCGGCTATTACGACGGCACCGTTACCAGCGAACTGGTGGAGTACTATCGTGCTCGTTCCGGCAGCATCGGCACCATCATTGTGGAGTGTTGCTTCGTTGACGATCTCGGCCTCGCCTTCCCGGGCGCGATCGGGATTGATAATGACGAGAAAATTGCCGGGCTGGCGAAAATCGCGGAGGCGATTAAATCCAAAGGGTCAAAGGCCCTGCTGCAGATCTACCACGGCGGCCGCATGGTTGACCCGAAACTGATCGGTGGCCGTACGCCGGTTGGCCCAAGCGCTGTTGCCGCGCCGCGTGAGGGCGCAGCAACGCCAGTGGCGCTGACTGGCGAAGAAGTCGAAGGCATGATCGGCAAGTTTGGTGAAGCGGTGCGCCGCGCGATCCAGGCCGGCTTCGACGGCGTGGAAATCCACGGGGCGAACACCTATCTGATTCAGCAGTTCTATTCGCCAAACTCTAACCAGCGTGACGACGAGTGGGGCGGCAGCCGCGATAACCGCGCGAAGTTCCCGCTGGCGGTTCTGGATATCACCCACAAAATGGTGCGCCAGTACGCGGACGACGCCTTTATTATTGGCTATCGCTTCTCCCCTGAAGAGCTTGAAGTGCCGGGCATCCGCTTTGAAGACACCATGTACCTTCTGGAAAAACTGGCGGCGCGCGGCGTGGATTACCTGCACTTCTCCGTCGGCGCGACCCTGCGTCCTTCCATTGTCGACACCCAGGACCCGACGCCGCTTATCGAAAAATACTGCGCGATGCGTTCTGAAACGCTGGCGCAGGTTCCGGTGATGGGCGTGGGCGGCGTAGTGAATGCCGCCGATGCCAATGAAGCGCTTGAACACGGCTACGACCTGATTGCCGTTGGCCGCGCCACCATCGCTTATCCGGACTGGACAGACCGCATCGCGGCCGGCGAAAGCCTTGAGCTGTTTATGGACAGCACCCAGCGCGAGGCGCTGAACATTCCTGAACCGCTGTGGCGCTTCTCGCTGGTGGAAGCGATGATCCGCGACATGAGCATGGGCGAATCAAAATTCAAACCGGGTACCTTTGCTGAGAAAGTGCAGGATGACGCTAACGAACTGGTGATTAACGTCAGCCTGGAAACCGACCGCATTGCGGACATCGAGCTGGCCTCCGGCCCGAGCGAAGACGTTGAGTTCGTCACCAGCTTTGAAGAGATCCGTACCCGCATTCTGGATGCTAATACTCCGCACGTGGATGCCATCACCGGCGCAACCAGCCAGAGTGAAGCGGTGAAGAAAGCGGTCTCTAAAGCGATGCTGAAATCCAGCAAAGCGCTGGCCGCGGAAGAGGGCGTTGACCCGAACGAAACCCGCAGCGTGGACGTGGTGGTTGTCGGCAGCGGCGGCGCCGGGCTGGCGGCGGCGATTCAGGCTCACGACGAAGGCGCGAGCGTGCTGATCGTCGAGAAAATGCCGACCATCGGCGGGAACACCATTAAAGCCTCTGCCGGTATGAACGCTGCCGAAACCCGCTTCCAGCGCGTGAAGGGCATTCAGGACAGCAAAGAGCTGTTCTACCAGGAAAGCCTGAAAGGCGGCGGCAACAAGAACAACCCGGAACTGCTGCGCCGCTTCGTCGAGAACGCGCCGCAGGCGATTGAGTGGCTGGCAACCCGCGGCATCATGCTGAACGACATCACCACCACCGGCGGGATGAGCATTGACCGTACTCACCGTCCAAAAGACGGTTCTGCGGTGGGCGGTTACCTGATTAGCGGCCTGGTGCGTAACGTCAACAAACGCAACATCGAGGTAATGTTGGATACCTCCGTCAGCGACATTATCTTCGAAAACGGTGAAGTCACCGGCGTGCGCCTGACCACCGAAGAGAATGAAACCATCACCGTGGCAGCGAAAAGCGTGATTGTCGCCACAGGCGGCTTCAGCGCCAACAGCCAGATGGTCGTGAAATACCGTCCGGATCTGGAAGGTTTCGTCACCACCAACCACAAAGGGGCGACCGGTGGCGGTATCGCGCTACTTGAGCGCATCGGAGCTGGCACTGTCGATATGGGCGAGATTCAAATTCACCCAACCGTAGAGCAGAAAACCTCGTACCTGATTTCCGAATCCATCCGCGGGGGCGGGGCGATTCTGGTCAATCAGAAAGGGGAACGCTTCTACAACGAAATGTCGACCCGCGATAAAGTCTCGGCGTCAATCATCGCGCTGCCGGAGAAATACGCTTACATCGTCTTTGACGAGCACGTACGCGCCAAAAACAAAGCTGCGGATGAGTACATTGCCAAAGGCTTCGTGACCAGCGCCAGCTCGCCTAAAGCCCTGGCGGAAGCGCTCGGTATGGATCACCACGCTTTCCTGGCGACCCTGGAACGTTACAACGGTTTCGTTGAAAAACAGCACGATGACGACTTTGGTCGTACCACCGCGCTGCGTGCGCCCATCAATGAAGGGCCATTCTACGCCATTCAGATTGCACCGGGCGTGCACCACACCATGGGCGGCGTGACCATCAACACCGAAACCTGCGTGCTGGATAGCAACCACAACGTGCTGCCAGGCGCGTTTGCAGCCGGTGAAGTGGTCGGCGGGATCCACGGTGCTAACCGTATCGGCGGTAACGCGGTGGCAGATATCATTATTTTTGGTACCCTTGCAGGACATCAGGCGGCTCTGCGTTCGAAAAAGATGTAAGGCACCTGCTTCCCAGGCCGGATACGCGCAGCGCTATCCGGCATTTTCCCCGGCGGCGCGGTGCCAGCCGGGGGCTACAGCTGAGGACTCCTGCCATGCCTGATAGCCATCGCGTTTACAGCTACTCCGCCGTCCTGATGGGGTCTCCCATCCTCCTGAAGCTCTTCTCCCATGACGAAGCCCTCGCGTCCCGCGTGTTTCGCCTGATCAAACAGTATGAAGACCTGCTCACCGTCAACCGCGCGCACTCGCAGGTGATGGACATCAACCATGCGGCGGGCCAGCATCCGGTCACCGTCAGTCGGCCGGTGTTTGATCTGATCCGCTGTGCAAAAGCGGCAAGCCTGCTCAAGGACAGCGCCTTTAACCTGGCGATCGGTCCGCTGGTGAAGCGCTGGAAAATTGGCTTTCAGGGGGACAGCGTTCCGCCTGCCGATGAAATCGCCTCGCTGCTGGCGATTACCCGCCCCGAGGATGTCCTCCTTGATGAGGCCAGCAGCAGCGTGTTTCTGACCCGGGCGGGGATGGAGATCGATCTGGGGGCGATTGCCAAAGGCTATATCGCCGACAGGGTGCGGGATTACCTGCATAAAGAGGGCGCGGAACTGGGGCTGATTAACCTCGGCGGAAACATTCAGACCTTAGGCTCCCCGGAAGGGGGCTGGAGCGTTGGGCTGAAAAAACCGTTCGCCGGTGACGCGCTGATCGGCACTATGACCGTAGAGAACCTGTCCGTCGTCACGTCGGGAACTTACGAGCGCTACTTTGAACAAGACGGCAAACGCTATCACCACATTCTCGATCCGCGCACCGGTTACCCGCTCGATAACGAACTGGACAGCGTGACCATCATTTCAAAAGATTCCATCGACGGCGATATCTGGACCACGCTGATGTACGGCATGGGCGTGGAGAAGGGCCGCGCTGCGCTGCGCGCGCGTCCCGACATAGAAGCGATCTTTGTGACCAAAACAAAAGAAGTGGTGTTCTCTTCAGCACACCACTTCCGCTTTACCCTGCTGGATGATACCTACCGCGTTACTGACAGTATTGCTTGAGCAGGCCCGTTTGCTCCGGCTGGAGGCGGTAGCGATACACCGGACGCCCGGTGGCGCCGTAGTGAATGCTGGTGAACAGAATATTGATTTGCGCCAGCCAGATCAGATATTTGCGGCAGGACACGCGGGAAATATTGACCGCGTTTGCCAGATCGTCGGTAGAAAACTCCGTCTCCGGGTGTGCGTCAATCCACTGGCAAATCGTGCGAAGCGTTTGCGGCGTTAACCCTTTCGGCAGCTTTTTGCTGTCCGCCAGTTCCGGTGCCCCGCCGTGGATCAGCCGGTCGACGTCCGCCTGCTCGTAATACTGATGCGACCCCATCAGGCTATGCTTTGCCTTCCAGCCGTTCAGCGCCTCTTCAAAGCGCGGGAACTGGAACGGCTTGATCAAATAATCCACCACGCCGTAGTGAATGGAGGTCTGGATCGTGGCGGCGTCGGCGGCCGAGGTGATCATGATCACGTCGATTGGGCGGCCGGATGCGCGAATGACGGGCAGCAGATCCAGCCCGTTATCCTGCTGCATATAGACATCCAGCAGCACCAGATCGACAGGATGGCTGGGGTCATTAATGATGGCCTCGGCCTGGTTTAGCGTGGAGGCGACGCCACAGCAGGTAAAGCCTTCAACGCGGTTGACGTACAGACGGTTGAGGTCGGCCACCATGGCGTCATCATCGACAATTAACACATTTATCACGCGATTTTCCTCTCGCTATCCCAGGGGATGTGAACAAAAAATTGGGTAAATACGCCGGGCTCAGACTCGACGGAGATATCGCCGCCAAGGTTCTGAATCTGCTGGCGAGCAAGGAACAGCCCAACGCCGCGGTTTTCACCTTTTGTTGAGAAGCCCTTTGTAAAAATAGACTCCAGCTGAGTGGGATCAATGCCGGGGCCATCGTCGCTGACTTCACAGCTGAGCCAGCCGTTCTGATAATGCAGCAGCAGGCCGATCTCGCCCTCCTGCTGTCCTTCCATCGCGTCGAGCGCGTTTTCAATGAGGTTGCCCAGCGCGGTGATCAGCACCGCGACCTGCTCTTCACTTGCGGTATCCGGTATCTGGCTTTCATCCGCCAGCGTCAGGGTGACGCCCGCTTCTTTCGCCCGGTTGATTTTACCCAGCAGGAACCCGGCAACCACCGGGGATTTTACCTTGCTCTGTATCGTACCGATATCCGTCTGGTAATGATGTGCCGTCTGGAGAATGTACTCTTCCAGCTTGTCGTAGCGCTTAATATTCAGCAGGCCGAGTATCACATGCAGTTTATTCATAAACTCGTGGGTGTGGGCGCGCAGGGCATCGACGTAGTTAACCATGCCGTCCAGACGCTGCATCAGCTGGCTGATTTCCGTTTTATCACGAAAGGTGGTGATGGCGCCGATCACCCGATCCTGACTTTTCACGGGGACCATGTTGCACAGCAATAGCCTACCGTTGCAGCTGATCTCCTGATCCTGGCGCGCAACGCCCGTCTTCGAGACGTCACGCAGGCTGGCCAGCAGGGGCGCGCTGGCGTTTTCGGTCTGCTTGCCGGAGGGGAGAAGCAATATTTCTCTGGCGGTCTGGTTGATCATCGTCACGCGCCCGTGAATATCGACGGCCAGAACCCCTTCGCGAAGCGACTGCAGCATTGCCTGACGCTGTTCGAACAGGGCGGAAATTTCGTAAGGTTCGAGCCCGAACAGGATGCGTTTCAGTACCCGCACCAGACCCCAAATTGCCATGGAGCTCATAAAAATACTGAATAAAATGGTCCAGACGGCGTTTAGCCGCCCGCGGGCAATCTGCTCTTCAACCTTATTCAGGGAGATACCGACTACCACCACGCCGATCTGCTCGTGCTGGCCGTCGTAGACGGGCGTAAAAACGCGCAGCGCTTCGGCGAGCGCGCCCCGGTTAACCGATACGTTCTCTTTGCCTTCCAGCGCAGGGGTTAAATCATCGCCGATAAAATGCAGCCCCAGCAGCGCCTCGTTCGGGTGTGAATAGCGGATCCCGCGCATATCGGTGACCACGGTGAACAGCAGATCGTTTCGCTTCGTCACCGCCTGGGCGATAGGCTGAATAATATTCTCCTGCGGTGCCTGCATCAGGCCGCGCTGTATCTCGGGGCTGTCGGCGAGGGTGCGGGCAATGCCGAGCGCAGTGTCTTTAACATCATCGCGGGTCGCCCGAGTGATTTGTACTGAGTAGAGCGCAAAGACCACCAGCAGCACAGAGGCAATAATCGCGCATACCATCAGCGTGACCAGCGTATTGAGTTTCATGGGGCGCTTGCGCGTCGGAAGGAAAGGCTGCAAATCGCTCATCAACACTCCGCGATGATTAAGAAAGGGGGTAATTATCGCCGATGACGCGCTTTTCTTAAAGCCATGTAAAGGCGTGGATTTGGTCCTCTTTTCGTGACCCTCCTCGCAGGTCATCTATATAAAACACTTTATAGTGTATGGGTACTCATAATAAGGAGGCTGTTTATGAGCGTTATGCTTACCGGTTCGGTCAGGGAAAGACGGCACGCCAGCACGATGAATATTGATAGATTGTCCACGCTGGACATGCTGAAAGTCATTCACCAGGATGATGCACTCATTTCTGCTGCTATTACCCCCTGTTTAGATACTATTGCACGCGTGGTAGACAACGCCGCCGCGGCGCTCAGCCACGGCGGTCGCCTGGTCATCGTTGGCGCGGGGCCGTCTGGGCGCGTTGCGCAACAGGTTACCGATGAGTATGCGCCGGGCAAAACCCCGGTGATTGCCGTTACGGCACAAGAAGGGGAAGGGAGCTACGAGCGCGGCGTTGCCGATCTGCAGGCCATTAAGTTTGGTGAACACGATATGATGCTGGCCGTGACCGTCAGCGGAAAAACGCCGTGGGTCTGGGGGGCAATGCGCCATGCATGGTCGCTGGGTTCGCCGGTGGCCATCATTACCGGCGATGCGCAAAGTGAAGCCGCGCATCTGGCGAGCATGGTTATCGCTCCGGATCTGGGTGCCGATGTCGTCGCAGGCTATATCAACACCAAAGCGGGGATTGCGCAGAAAATGATCCTCTCAATGATCGCTACAGGGCTGGCCGTTCGGACCGGACGGGTTTACAGCAACCTGCGCGTGGATCTTGAGGCAAGCAACACCAAATGGGCCGAACGCCAAATCGCCATTGTGATGGAAGCGGGGGGATGCTCCCGGGCGGAGGCTAAAGCCGCGCTGGAGAGCTGTAACCATCACTGTAAAACGGCGGTATTGATGGTGCTCACAGGGCTGGATGCGTGGAAGGCCCATGAACTGCTGGCGCAGAATAACGGGTTTATTCGGGTGGCGCTGCAGGAAGCGCCATAATAAAAATGAAGAAATAAAAAAGGCCGCAATTGCGGCCTTTGGTATTTTGGGGATTAGAACTGATAAACAAGACCGACTGCTACGATGTCATCGGTGCTGATGCCATTCGCGTTGTAGAAATCGTCATCTTCATCCAGCAGGTTGATTTTGTAGTCAACATAGGTGGACATATTTTTGTTGAAATAATAGGTCGCACCCACGTCAGCATATTTCACCAGATCTTTATCACTTCCGTAGAAGGAATTCAGATCCTTACCTTTAGACATCAGGAAAGAGATCGCAGGGCGCAGGCCGAAATCAAACTGATACTGTGCTGTCACTTCAAAGTTCTGAGTTTTATTAGCAACGCCGAAGTCACCGTAAGGCGTCATATTGCGGGTTTCTGCATACATGGTTGCCAGATAGATATCGTTGGCATCGTATTTCAAGCCAACAGTCCAGACGTCAGCCTTGTCACCACCGGCTGTTGTTTTGGTAACCTGGTCGTTGGTACGGTCAGATGAAGCATATGCAGCGGCGGCGTTGAATCCCATACCGAAATCGTAGGAGGTTGAAATACCCCAACCGTCTCCGTTTTCTTTGCGGATATCACGGCCATTGTTGGTACCTTCCTGATCGTTAGAGGCGCTTTCGTTATTGCCTTGATACTGAATAGCGAAATCCAGGCCCTGAGCCAGGCCAAAGAAATCATTATTACGGTAGGTTGCAACACCGTTTGTACGGCCGGTCATAAAGTTATCGGTATAGGTATAGGAATCTCCGCCGAACTCAGGCAGCATATCGGTCCAGCCTTCAACATCGTAAACCACGCCGTAGTTACGACCGTAGTCGAATGAACCGTATTCACCAAATTTCAGACCAGCGAAGCCAAGGCGTGTCCATGACTGATTGCCTGAGTTCTCTGTTTTGTTAGCCTTAATATTATATTCCCACTGGCCATAGCCGCTCAGCAGGTCGTTGATCTGCGTTTCGCCTTTGAAGCCCAGACGAACGTAGCTTACGTCGCCATCTGAACCCGTGTCGTCAGAGAAATAATGCAGACCATCTACTTTACCGTACAGGTCGAGTTTATTGCCATTGCTGTTGTAAACTTCAGCCGCATTTGCTATGCCTGCAATTAATAATGCAGGTGCAATAATTGCCAAAACTTTTCTTTTCATTATATATTCCCTTGAAAGATAATTTATATGAATATATGTAATCACTCTCCGCAATTACAGGGTGGATACTATTCCAGGATGTGTTATTTAGTTCTAAAAACAAATGTAATTAAAACCTTTTAAATATTGCAAAATATTTCATTTGCTCTCTTTATTTTTCCCGTGAATTAGTTGCTTGAATTTATAGGGTGTAATTATTATTAAGTATTTCGAATTTCTATTTTTTAATTGGTTTAATTTGCCTGTGTTATAATTCTTTCTCTTTTAGACGACAGGACATGACGATGGAACTTGCCCGGTGGCAGCAACGATTTGAGCACTGGCTCGAGGAGAATCACAGCACCGACGATACCGCACATGATATTTCGCATTTTCGTCGGGTCTGGATGACGGCGCAAAAAATCATGGTTCACCACATGGTCGAGCCGCTGGTGATTCTGACCGCATGCTATTTTCACGATATTGTCAGCCTGCCGAAAAACCATCCTGAACGCAGCCGGTCGTCACGGCTCGCGGCGCTTAAGACGAGCGACATTCTGCGCCACGACTTCCCGGACTTTCCGCCAGAGCATATTGCCGCCGTCGGGCACGCGATTGAGGCGCACAGCTTCAGCGCCGGGATTGCGCCGCAGATCATGGAGGCCAAAATTGTGCAGGATGCAGACCGGCTGGAAGCGTTAGGCGCTATCGGCCTGGCGCGCGTTTTTGCCGTCTCGGGCGCGCTGGGCGTGTCGCTTTTTGATGCTAACGATCCCTTCGCCGATGCGCGTCCCCTCGACGACCGTGCGTTTGCCCTCGACCATTTTCAGACCAAGCTGCTGCGATTGCCTGATACAATGCAAACGGACATGGGCCGCGAACTGGCACGTCACAATGCCGATTTCCTGATCCAGTTTATGGCGAAACTCAGCGCCGAATTACACGGCGACTGCCTCGGGCTGGATAGCCAGGTGCTGAGCCGTTTCCGTCGCAGTTTGCGCAACTGAACTGTGGTAATCTGTTCCCAGTCTTTATTCTCCGGTTAAAAGAATGCAGGAAAATCGATCAGTGACAGAGCCCGCGCCCGCGCAGGCTGAGAAAACAACGGCAACGGTGCAGGCCTTACTGCGCCAGCTGTTGGATATCTATGATGCTAAAACGCTGGCCAGCCTGCTGGTGGCGCACGGCGAGAGCCACTGGAGCCCGGCGATCCTTAAACGCCTGCTGACCAGCGAGCGAGCAGGGCGTCGCCTGAGTGAAGGCGAGTATCGTTATCTGCAAAATCTGCTTCCGCGTCCTTCTGCCGCGCACCCGAACTATGCCTTCCGCTTTATCGATCTTTTTGCCGGTATCGGCGGCATCCGGCACGGTTTTGAAGCCATCGGCGGACAGTGCGTGTTTACCAGCGAGTGGAACAAACATGCCGTACGAACCTACAAAGCTAACTGGTACTGCGATCCGAACGAGCATCATTTCAACGCGGATATCCGCGATGTGACCCTGAGCCATAAAAGCGGCGTGAGCGATGAACAGGCCGCCGAGCACATTCGTCAGACGATCCCGGCGCATGACGTGCTGCTGGCAGGCTTCCCTTGTCAGCCGTTCTCGCTGGCTGGCGTCTCCAAAAAGAATGCCCTTGGACGGGCCCACGGTTTCGCGTGCGATACGCAGGGAACGCTTTTTTTTGATGTGGCGCGCATTATTGACGCCCGCCGCCCGCCCATCTTTGTGCTGGAAAACGTCAAAAATTTAAAAAGCCACGACGGCGGGAAAACCTTCCGCATTATCATGCAAACCCTGGATGAGCTGGGTTATGACGTGGCCGATTCACAGGACATGGGCGCGGACGATCCTAAAATTATTGATGGGAAACATTTCCTGCCCCAGCATCGCGAACGTATCGTGCTGGTGGGCTTCCGTCGCGATCTCAATCTGAAAGGCGATTTTACCCTGCGGGATATTCCCTCTCTGTATCCCGAGCGGCGTCCCACCGTGGCGGACCTGCTGGAACCGGTCGTCGACGCGAAATTTATCCTGACTCCGGTGCTGTGGAAATACCTCTACCGCTATGCCAAGAAGCACCAGGCGAAAGGCAACGGCTTCGGCTTTGGGATGGTAAACCCTAACGATCCGCACAGCGTCACCCGCACGCTGTCTGCTCGCTACTACAAAGACGGCGCGGAAATCCTGATCGACAGAGGCTGGGACAAAGCGCTGGGTGAAAAAGATTTCGACGATCCGCACAACCAGCGTCACCGTCCGCGACGCTTAACGCCGCGGGAATGCGCCCGGTTGATGGGTTTTGAAACGCCGCAAGGCTACGGTTTCCGCATTCCGGTTTCGGATACCCAGGCGTACCGCCAGTTTGGTAATTCGGTGGTCGTTCCCGCGTTTGCGGCGGTCGCAAAGCTGCTGGCCTCGCGCATCAGGCAGGCGGTGGCGCTCCGCCAGAGTGAGGCCGTCAATGACGGACGTTCACGATAAGGCGACGCGCAGTAAAAACATGCGTGCCATCGGCACGCGTGACACCGCGATTGAAAAGCGCCTGGCCGCGCTGCTGACGCAGGCGGGGTTTGACTTCCGCGTCCAGGATCCCGCCCTGGCGGGGCGTCCCGATTTCGTCATCGACGCCTGGCAGTGCATCATCTTTACTCACGGCTGTTTCTGGCACCATCACGACTGCTACCTGTTTAAAGTCCCCGCGACGCGCACCGATTTCTGGCTGGATAAGATTGCTAAAAACGTCGAGCGCGACGAGCGGGACCTCTCGACGCTTATTGAGCAAGGCTGGCGGGTGCTGATTGTCTGGGAGTGTGCGCTGAGAGGCAGATTAAAGCTGAATGATACCGATCTGACCGAACGGCTTGAAGAGTGGATCTGCGGCGGCGGCCAGACCGCGCAGATCGACACGCAGGGCATTCACCTGCTTACGGTTTCTCCGCCTCGCAAGGCGTGACTACCGGTTTTGCCGGCAGCAAATATTTGCCCAGCGTGACCAGCACGACGGCAAACACAATGATCCCTAATGCAATCCATTCCACTGGCGAGAGCGTTTCTCCCCCCAGACCTGTCCCGAGCAGCACGGCCACGACCGGGTTAACGTAGGCGTAGCTGGTGGCGACAGCCGGAGAGACATTGCGGATCAGGAACATATAGGCGTTAATGGCGATGACAGAGCCGAACAGCGCCAGGTAGCCTACCGCCAGCAAGCCCGACAGCGGCGGCAGGGTTGTCAGCTTTTCTCCCGTAAGCATGGAGGCGAGCAGCAGTACAATCCCGGCGGCAAGCATCTCGATTGCGCCCGCCATCATGCCGGTAGGCAGTTCGATACGCGAACCGTACACGGAACCAAACGCCCAGCTCATCGAGCCAATCAGGATGATGACTGCACCCCACGGATTCCCGCTCAGGTTACCGCCGCTATTCAGCAGAATGATGCCGGCAAGGCCAATCCCAATACCCAGCCACTCCAGCTTGCGGGTGCGGATACCAAAGAGGCGGCTGAAGCACAGGGTAAACAGCGGTACGGTGGCAACGACCACGGCGGCGATCCCGGACGGTACGTTCTGGTGCTCGGCAATCGTCACAAATCCGTTCCCCACAGCCAGCAGCAGCAGGCCGATCAGGGCGGCATTTAGCATCGGACGCAGCGGGGGAAGCTTATGCCCGCGCAGCAGCAGGAAGGCAAGCAGCAGGATGCCCGCCGAGAGAAAACGAATGCCCGCCATCATCAGCGGCGGCCAGCTTTCCACGCCGATGCGAATGACAAAGTAGGTTGACCCCCAGATGATGTACAGCGAAAAGAGTGCCCCGATGAGCGGTAGCAATTGCCGGAAACGCATAATCCCTCACGACGAAATAAAAAGTTCGCTGATAGTAAACGCGAAAACTATCTCGCTGGCGAGCCCTTTAATTGTGTGGCAGATGTGAATTTTTTGTTGACGTAAGGTGCCTGTTTCCGGGTTGGCGCTTTTGCTCCATACTATTCACTTAATTACCAAAAAATGAAGGATTAAGATTTTGGCAGGAAGTAGCTTATTAACATTGCTGGATGATATTGCCACCTTACTGGACGACATTTCAGTGATGGGGAAACTGGCGGCGAAAAAAACCGCAGGCGTGCTGGGCGATGATTTATCGTTGAACGCCCAGCAGGTGAGTGGGGTGAGGGCAAACCGTGAACTGCCGGTGGTGTGGGGCGTGGCGAAAGGCTCTTTCCTGAATAAGGTGATCCTGGTGCCGCTGGCGCTGCTGATCAGCGCCTTTATCCCCTGGGCCATCACGCCGTTGCTGATGATCGGTGGGGCATTTCTCTGCTTCGAGGGTGTGGAGAAGGTGCTCCACTCCTTTAGCGCGCGCAAGCAGAGCGATACGCCGGAGGTACGCCAGCAGCGTCTTGAAGCGCTGGCCGCGCAGGATCCGAAAACCTTCGAGCGTGATAAGGTCAAGGGCGCCATTCGGACCGACTTTATCCTGTCTGCGGAAATCGTCGCGATTACGCTGGGGATTGTCTCTGACGCGCCGCTTCTGAACCAGGTGCTGATCCTCTCCGGCATTGCGATTCTGGTCACCGTGGGCGTGTACGGTCTGGTGGGACTAATCGTCAAGCTGGACGATATTGGCTACTGGCTGGAAGAAAAGTCGAGCGCGGTAGCAAGAGGCATCGGCAAAAGCCTGCTGGTGCTGGCGCCCTGGCTGATGAAGAGTTTGTCGGTGGTGGGCACGCTGGCGATGTTCCTCGTGGGCGGCGGAATTGTGGTTCACGGTATTGCGCCCCTGCACCATGCCATCGAGCATTTCTCCTCCACGCAGGGGGCCGTTATCGCGGCGATTCTGCCCACCCTGCTGAATCTGGTGCTGGGCTTTATCATTGGCGCTATCGTCGTTGCGGCGGTGAAGCTGGTTGAGAAAATTCGCGGCACGTCGCACTAATTGTTACCCGCGGCAGGATGCAAAAAGACCATTCCTCGTCTAAATTGAAACAGTTTCACCCTGATACAGGAGGCAGGTATGGTCTTTTTGGTCAGTGATGAAGTTAAGCCTAAAAAGGGCGGCCCACGTATGATCGTCACCGGGTATTCCAGCGGAATGGTGGAATGCCGGTGGCACGATGGCTATAGCATCAAGCGGGAAGCATTTCGTGAAGATGAGCTTC
This sequence comes from Enterobacter sp. Taxon_8, assembly GCF_058354585.1. NCBI lineage: Bacteria > Pseudomonadati > Pseudomonadota > Gammaproteobacteria > Enterobacterales > Enterobacteriaceae > Enterobacter > Enterobacter sp. Taxon_8. The sequence goes on from NZ_CM177989.1 coordinate 1,681,919, forward strand.
AGCCGGGTGACGGGCAGCACAAGCGGGACAAGGCTTAATCACATAACGCCCGGCTTTGCCGGGCGTTTTTATCTCAAGTACTGGGTGTTAGGTAGCGATCATGGAGTGTGTGTGCAGCGCGATACCTTTGTTGTAAGACAATCTTTTTTGCAATGGCTGCATAAGCGTAGCAATCCGGGGCGGATTGTTAATCTCTGTTTTATGATCGTTCTGGTATTTTCCACTCTACTTACCTGGCGTGAGGTGGTGGTGCTGGAAGAGGCATACATCTCCAGCCAGCGCAATCATCTGGATACGGTGGCCAGTTCTCTGGACAGGCAGTTACAGAACAGCATCGACAGGCTGCTGTTATTTCGCCAGGGCATGCATGACGCAATCGAGACGCCGCTGGCCTTTGAAGTCTTACAGGATGCGGTGTCACGCTTTAATACCGTCCGCATGCTCCCCACCTGGCAGCTTGCCGTTGATAAAAAACGTACCCTTCCCATTAACGGGGTCTCGGACGCCTTTGTCGAAAAAACCACGCTTCTCAATCGGGACGCTGAACGCATAAGCCATGAAATTTCTGCCGCGCTCGAAGTGGGCTATTTGCTCAGACTGGCGTCGTCGAGAGCGCAAACGGAAGCGCGAGTGATCTACGTCTCCCGCGCCGGATTTTTCCTTTCCACGGATACGCCGGATCGGGCGGGTGATATTACTGCCCGCTATTATAATCTGGTCACGCAGTCCTGGTTTACCCAGCAGTCAGAACGTAACAACCGCGCCCGCGCCGTGCGCTGGTTTATCTCCACGCCTTCATCCTGGACCGGGGATGAACGAACGATCACCGCCAGCGTCCCCATCTATTTCGATCGTTACTGGTACGGCGTCGTGGCGATGGACTTTACATTGAGCACGATGCAGCGTCTGCTGGCCGATGCGACGGAAGATCGAACGGAGGGAGAGTATCAGCTGTACGATACCCGGCTAAATATGATCGCCACCTCAGCCCACGCGGGAAGCCCGGTTAACCATTTTGACGAACGCGAAGCGGCGCAGATTGCCCAGGCGATTGAGCATGATACCGGCGGCGGTATCCGCCTCGGGAGCCGGTTTATTACCTGGGAGCGGCTCGATCACTTCGATGGCGTCGTCCTGCGGATCCACACTCTGCATGAAGGGGTACAGGACGACTTCGGTAGCATCAGTATCGTACTGGCGCTGCTGTGGGCGCTCTTTACCGCCATGCTGTTGATCTCGTGGCTGGTGATCCGCCGGATGGTGAGTAACATGTATACGCTTCAGCACTCCCTCCAGTGGCAGGCCTGGCACGATCCGCTTACGCGACTGAATAATCGCGGCGCGCTGTTCGACCGCGCAAAAATGCTGGCAGAAACCTGTCGCCAGCAGTCGCTGCCGTTCTCGGTGATTCAGATCGATCTCGACCATTTTAAAAACATCAACGACCGCTTCGGCCATCAGGCCGGTGATAAGGTGCTCTCCCACACGGCAGGACTGATTGCCAGCGCGTTACGCAAGAATGATGTGGCAGGGCGTGTGGGCGGGGAAGAGTTTTGCGTCGTCCTGCCGGGGATTGGTCTGGAGGAGGCGAGAGGCGTCGCGGATCGCATTCGTTGCCGAATCAACAGTAAGGAGATTCTGGTGAAGAAGAGCACGACCCTGCGCATCAGCGCGTCGCTGGGGGTCAGCAGCGCGGATGAAGCGGGTAACTACGATTTTGAGCAGCTGCAGTCCGTGGCGGACGTCCGGCTCTATGAGGCCAAGCAGAGCGGGCGTAACCGGGTCATGTGGCGAAATCAGGACAGGAAGTGATCCAGCCCCTCCCGCCAGCCTGCCGGGCCGGGCTGCTGGGTGTGATAAACGCGGGCAGGGTTATCATCCCGTAGCGTGATGCCCTGGCGGTTAATCCCCTTGATGACCACCGCGAAGTCAACGCTGTCGAGCAGCGGCGCATCGTTAGGACCGTCGCCGAGCCCCAGCGTGGTGGGCTCGATCTCGTCCTGCTCGCCATACTGTTCAATCAGCCAGTTCACCGCTACGTCTTTGCCGCAGCGGGCGTCCAGAATATGCCAGAACCGCGCACCCTGCAGGCATTTCAGGCCGATATTCGCCAGTTCCTCTTCAAACTGAACCATTTTCTCGTCGGTATCGCGCCAGATGAGCGTGACGGACGCTTCATGCTTGCGGGCAAGCGACGAACGGTAGCGCGTCAGCCCGGTCCACTCGCTGATAACGTGCTCATCCACATCGTCAAAGGTGGTGAATTTAAAGCCCGTCTGCAGACGAATCTGCTCGATCCGAGGACGAATATCCCGGTGCGTCATCCCTCTGGTCTGGCGCTGAACCTTATCCCAGCGCACGTCAGGCTGAATCACCGCGCCGTTCTCGGCAATAAAAGGCAAGCCTTCAAGCCCAAGATCCTGCTGGATATCCAGCATCTCTGCCGCGGTCTTGCTGCTGCAGAGAATGACCGGAATCTGATTATCCAGCAGTTTGTCCAGCCAGGGCATGGCGGGTTGCCACTCATAGGTATGAATATCCAGCAACGAGCCGTCCAGGTCAGAAAAAATCAGCAAGTTATCCCGCAGTGAAGGCATAGTGGCTCCCGGTAACGGCTGCGTCCTTATCTAAGAAAATTCCTAAAAAATAACCGAATTGTTAACAGGAGAAATGAGAGTATTCCCTGGCAAACCCGCATTCGGCGTATGTTATTGCTCATAGCGAAAAGCATTATGTTAAAAATATTATATTCATCATAAGAATATATGCTTGTCAGACAAATTCGTTGGGGATAGTGTGGCTTGTACATCAGATTTCCTGGTGTAACGAATTTTCAAGTGCTTCTTGCATAAGCAAGTTTTGATCCCGGTCATCCCCATGACCGGGATTTTTTTCGCCCTAACGATTGGCTTCAGACACGCTAAAGTCGTGAATATCGAGCTCGAAGGCCTCCGCCAGCTCACGATAGGTGTGATAATCCCTTCCGTTGACAATGACGCGGTCCGAATTGTCGTCCGACCGGCGGACTTCTGACTCACTGATCTCATTGATGGCGGCCAGCAGGGCATCGACATCCACCTCGACTTCGCGCTTGATGGTGTCGCTGTACTCTTTATCGGTCTTCATTGCGGGACTCCTCTTTCAACCTGCAAACGTGTCCAGGGTTAAGTATAGCCTGTGTATAAAAACGCCATTCACGCCGGACGGCGATGTGTGTTTTTGCGTTTTGTTCTACACTGGCTCAAAACCAGAGGAGGAATGTATGAAGGTCAACGATCGGGTAACCGTTAAAACGGACGGTGGGCCGCGCCGCCCGGGTGTGGTGCTGGCAATTGAAGAGTTTAGTGAAGGGACAATGTACCTGGTATCACTGGAAGACTACCCGCTCGGCATTTGGTTTTTTAACGAACTGGGGCATCCTGACGGTATCTTTGTTGAGAAAGCAGACTAACATGGCGTCGGGGAGCACATCGCGGCCCGACATCCTCTGCAGAAGCAAAAATCTCTGGCCAGGCCAGAGATCAAAGGTAGGGTGCACAGGGTCTTAAGCGACTAACGCATGTTAACGAAAATCCCGTTCGTCACATTATCGGTCAGGCGTACCACATGGTAGATCACTTGCTTATTATGCGTTTTAATTTTCCGTTTAATATTTCCTTTGTGTGACGAAACGGTTTTCGCTTTAATATTCATCTGGTCGGAGATCTGAATAGTTCCTTGTCCCGCCATCCACATTCGCAGCATACTTGATTCAGTCCTGCTTAATGATAGGGTGGGTAAGTTAACCGCTCCTACATTTTTAACTTCTTTATTCAAATAATCACCCAAAATGTCATCCAGCGACTCGGGTTTAATCGATTTAGAACTGATCAATAAATTTTTACGGACCAACAAATACTCATCGAAATGGATATTCGCGATCGCCATAAAAACAATAAACAGGGTTTTTGGATGCTGATTAATGATTTGCTTAATGTGCTGACTGTTGGCTGGATCGTGAATGAAACAGTCCTCATTAATAAACACCACGCCTGGTTTTAGTTCGTCACAAGCGGCTGCGAGTTCGTCAACGGTGTGTGCATCGTTGATGTCTCTCTTTCTTACCCCTCTGCTTGCCAGGTACCCGGTTAACCCTAGCCGGGTGTAGCTGCATAAATCCATAATGATCGTTGACATGGCATACCCTCACTCAATGCGTAACGATAATTCACCATCTGCCTGAGAGCTCAAAACAGCCATACGGGATGGAAAAAAATAATAAACCTGTGAGCATGACAAAGACTTTCAGGCGGACTCACTATCCCGTAAAGTTACGTATAATTTGCCAGGAATCTTCTTAAAGTAAAGTAAATATTAAGTATTGTGAGGTGGTTAGAAACAATTAAACCGCGTCAGATATATCCTGGAAGATGTTTTTCGCATTTTATTTTAGGAATATCCTCAGAAAGACAATAGCAACAGTGAGGGATATTATTTACGTGGCAGCTCGCTGACAATATCCGCTAACAGGTTGAATATCTCGCCGAATAAATGTTCACAGAAGGGAGCGATCAGTGGCATCAGTAATGACATTAATAAAATTCCGACCGTCAGCGTCAGCGGAAAACCAATGACAAACACCGAAAGCTGCGGCGCCATTCGGTTGAGTAAACCTAAAGCCAGGTTGACGGTCAGCAGCAGGGTGATGATAGGTAACGCCAGCATCAGCCCGTTCAGGAAGATCAGCCCCGCCGCTCGGGTGAGCGCCAGGAAAGCGTTGCTGTTCACCGGGTTTTCGCCAATCGGCAGGGTATGGAACGTGTCCACCAGCATGGAGATTAGCCACAGATGGCCGTTGAACGACAGGAACAGCAGCATGGCGAGCAGATCGATAATGCGCGCCAGCACGGGCATGTTGAGATGACTGCCGGGATCGACAAACGTGGCAAAAGATAACCCCATCTGCAGGCCAATCAGTTCCCCCGCGGTACGCACGGCGGCAAAGGCCAGCTGCATGGTAAAGCCGACGGCGACGCCAATCATAACCTGCTGCAAGGCCACCCACACCGCGTTCGCCGAGAAGATCGGAATATCCACGGGGGGCAGAGAGGGCGCGACGATAATGGAGATAATAATCCCCAGTCCCACCTTGACGCGTTTGGGTATCGATTTCTCGCTGAGAATGGGGGCGGTGGAGATCAGCGCCATGATGCGCAGCATCGGCCAGAAGTAGACGCCGAGCCACTGAACCCACTGGTCGCTGGTGAAGTGCAGCATCGTCAGGTCAGCCGATGATATACGGCAGGTTGGTAAACAGGTTGCGCATATAGTCCAGCAACAGGTTCAGCATCCACGGCCCGGCTACGATGATCGCCACGAACACGGCGATGATTTTCGGGATGAATGACAGCGTCATTTCGTTTATCTGGGTGGCGGCCTGCAGAATACTGATAATCAGACCGGTAACCAGCGCGACAAGCAGCAGCGGCGCGGCAACGGCAATCGCGATTTTCATCGCCTCCGTGCCCATCATCATGACCGATTCGGGTGTCATTGCCGTTCCTTAACTGTAGAAACTCTGCGCCAGCGAGCTGACCAGCAGCTGCCAGCCGTCGACCAGTACAAAGAGCATGATCTTAAAGGGCAGGGCAATGGTCGCGGGCGGCACCATCATCATCCCGAGCGCCATCAGGACGCTGGCGATCACCAGATCGATAATCAGGAACGGAATAAAAATGGTAAAGCCAATCTGGAACGCGGTTTTCAGCTCGCTGGTAACATAGGCGGGCAGCAGAATACGCATTGGCACCGCTTCCGGTCCCTGCAGCTCGCCGGTGTTGGACAGGCGGGCGAAAAGGGCCAGGTCGGCTTCGCGCGTCTGGCGCAGCATAAATTCCCGCAGCGGCTGTGCGCCTTTGTCGAGCGCCTCCTGCATGGAGATTTTGTCTTCGCTGAACGGCTGATAGGCGTCGGTATAAATCTTATCGATCACCGGTGACATAATGAAAAAGGTCAAAAACAGCGCCAGCCCGAGCAGAACCTGGTTTGGCGGAGCGGAAGGGGTGCCCAGCGCGTTTCGCAGCAGACCGAAAACGATGATGATGCGGGTGAAGCTGGTCATCATCAGCAGGATGGCCGGAATAAACGTCAGCGAGGTGATGAACACCAGCGTCTGAACGGGAAGTGACCAGCTTTGCCCACCACCCGCGAGAGGGGTTGAGACCAGACCGGGCAGCTGTGCATAGACCGCGGGAGCAAACAGGGCAACGCCCGCAAGCGTCAGGGATAACAAACGGCGCATCAGGATCTCCCGGAACGCTTAAGCAAACTCTTCATGACGGACTGAAAATCCGCAGGGGCCTCTGCGCGCTCGTCCACCACAACAGGAGCGGGCGGCAGCTTGTGTAATACGCTGATGTTTGAGGCCGTTACGCCCAGAACCAGACGCGCATCGTCCACCTCGACGATGACCACGCGTTCGCGTGGACCCAGGGTGGTGCTGGCGCTAACCTTCAGGCCGCGGGCACCGGCGGTTTTACCCGCCAGGCCAAAGCGTTTTGCCAGCCAGGCGGCGATAAGAATAAAGGCAATAATACCGAACAACGCCCCGCTCACCTGGAGCAGAGGTGAGCCGGGAACGGCAGAAGGCTGTGATATTGTTGCCTGGGTTTTCATGCTTAACGGCTCAGACGACGCATACGTTCAGACGGGGTAATGATGTCGGTGATGCGTACGCCGTATTTATCGGCAACCACTACGACTTCACCCTGGGCAATCAGATAGCCGTTGATCAGGATATCCAGCGGCTCACCGGCCAGACCGTCAAGGGCCACCACGGAACCCTGCGTCAGGCGCAGCAGCTCTTTAATGGTCATACGGGTGCGTCCCAGCTCAACGGTCAGCTTAACCGGGATATCCATGATCAGGTCGATGTCCTGCAGCGTGCCGCTGACGTCACCGCCGCCGAGCTGCTGGAATACGGCATCCGCTGCGCTTTTGGCCGGGGTCGCTTTTTGCTCGTTTAACGCGTCAGCCCACAGATCGTCCAGTGCTCCGCTGTTTTCATCGGACGGATTGTTCATGTCACTCATTTGGGCTGTTCCTCATTCAGCGAATTCAAAATCGGGTTGATCAAGTGCTCAACGCGTAACGCATACTGACCGTTAATCGTGCCGTACTGGCTTGTCAGCACGGGGACACCATCCACATGGGCAATAATGCGGTCGGGTTTTTCTATCGGCAAAACATCGCCGGGTTGTAATTTCAGGATCTGAGATAACCGCAGCGGGATATCGGCGAAGCTCGCCACCAGTTCAAGCTGCGAATGCTGGACCTGGCGGACCAGGTTTTCACGCCAGTTCTGGTCTTCGTTGCGGGAGTTCTCCAGCGGCGGGTTAACCAGCAGCTCGCGCAGCGGTTCGATCATGCTGAACGGCAGGCAGATGTTGAACTCGCCGGTCAGGTTACCGATCTCCACGTGGAACGGCGTGTTAACGACGATATCGTTCGGGGAGGTGGTGATATTGGTAAATTTCACCTGCATCTCAGAACGGACGTACTCCACTTCCAGCGGGTTAATCGCTTTCCACGCGTCGCTGTATGATTCCAGCGCCAGCTTCAGCATGCGGTTAATGACGCGCTGTTCGGTGTGGGTGAATTCACGACCTTCTACTTTGGTTGGGAAACGCCCGTCGCCGCCGAACAGGTTATCCACCGCAATGAACACCAGGCTTGGCGAAAACACCACCAGACCGGTGCCGCGCAGCGGCTTCAGATGAATCAGGTTAAGGTTGGTTGGCACCGGCAGGTTGCGGGCAAACTCATGGTACGGCTGAATGCGGATCGCACCGACCGTAATATCCGGGCTACGACGCAGCAGGTTAAACAGCCCCATACGGAACTGACGTGCAAAACGTTCGTTAATGATCTCCAGCGCCTGCAGACGTTCACGTACCACGCGACGCTGGGTATTCGGGTCATAGGGACGAATATCGCTATCGCCGCCAATGCCCGGTTGCGGATCATCACTTTTATCGCTGTCGCCGTTGAGCAGCGCATCGATTTCTGCCTGAGAAAGAATACTGTCGCCCATGTCGTTACCGCAGAATGAATGCTGTATACAGAACGTCAGTGACTTCCTGCTTAGGTTGGCCGTTTACCAGCGGGGTCGCCAGCGTTTGTTTAATAGCGTCGACCAGCTTTTGCTTACCCACATCGGTGGCCAGCGCTGAAGCGTCCTGACGAGAGAACAGCAGCAACAGACGACTACGCACTTCAGGAAGGTAATCGTTCAGACGTGAACGGGTGGCTTCATCTTTCAGGCGCAGCGTAATGCCAACGTAAAGCACACGATCCGCATCACCGAGATTGACGGTGAAGGTATCCAGCGGGAAGAACACTGGAGCCGGCGGAGGAGGTGCTTCAGCTTTGGCCGCAGCGGTGGTCGGTTCCTGCTGCATACGCCAGTAACTATAGCCCGCGGTAGCGCAGGCGGCGAGCGTGATCAACACCAGCAGCGGGATCCAGATGGAACGCTTACTTTTTTTGGTGATAGCGGAGTCAGTCATCTGATACGAGCTTCCTGTTTCGGTACAGCTTAATAAGGTGATTATCCCGTGTCCTGCTGTCGTCAAAGCGTGGAAAAGACGGGGATAATCACGCTACCTCTGGCGTTTAGGCGAAGATGTCTACGGCACTGTTACCGCGCGCTGCGGACTGCAGGGCGGAAGGAACAGGCAGCAACTCATCGCTTTCTTCATTAAAACCGCCGGTGTTGCCGGAACGCGAAGCCTGGTGCTGCTGCTGGGATGAGGACTGCTGCTGCCCGGCGAAGCTCTCGCTGCTGACGCTACTCTGTGCAAGCTGAATGCCGTTTTCCGCCAGTGAGGTCCGCAGTACCGGCAGCGCGGCTTCCAGCGCTGCACGAACATGGCTGTGCGCAGAGACCATCTGCAGCTGGGCCTGGTTGTCATCCAGCTTAAGCGAAATTTGCACCTGACCCAGATCTTCCGGGTGCAGGCGCAGCTCTGCCGTCTGCTGGCCCTGCTTAGTGAACAGGGTGATGTGCTGGCTCAGAGACTGCTGCCACTCGTGGGTTCCCAGAGGCTGGCTTAACACCGGCGCGGTGGCAACGGTAGCGGCCGTCTGGCTGGTCGCATGGCTGGACATAATCGGTGCCAGGGTGGCCGTTGGTGATGATGAGGAGGACGAACTGGCGAGCTCCTGCTTCTCTGCTGCCGCGGCCACGGCCGGTGTAGCAGGCACGTTGCCCGACAGAGCGGGTTCGTTGGTTTTCGCCTGGCTCTGATAAGGCGTAGAACTCTGCGCTTTATCGTGGCTTCCCGCGGACGCGTTCAGGGACGGCTGGCCCACGCCGTTTTGCGAAAGCGTCGCGGAACTCAGCGTTGAGGTGGCGGAAACGCCCTCACTGCCTGCCGCGCGAGAGGCTGTAGTTTGCTGGTGAGGCAGCATCGCCATCAGCGCGCTTAATCCGGCCAGTTCTTCTTCGCTAAGCTCGCTTTTACCGTCATCTTTGCTGTTCGCGGCATTGATCGTCTTCAGCGCGTCGCCCTTAGACAGCGGCACCAGCCCGGAAACCAGCGTATCAAGCGACGTGACGGGCGACGTTTCATCGCCATTCAGCGCCGTCTGGCGCGAGAGCAGGTCGGCAATTTTGGCCTGCAGGGTGGTATCACCTTTTGCGTCCTGGGCCACTTTTGACAGTTTACTGCCGGCGGCTTTCAGGTCAGCCAGGGTCAGCGGCGCATCTTTGCCCTTGCCCGTTGCGTCCGACAGGGCGCCCGCCAGCAGAGAGAGAAAGTCCTGAGCACCGTCGGTGCCTTTCCCTGTTTGCGTGCCGCCTGACAGGTCGCTGTCGCTCATCAGCAGTTGTTGCAGTGTGATCATTCCGGTTTCCTCATTGATGCGCGCTGGGCAAACTCATCCATTTTCTTCTGATCCAGACGGTTTTCCGCCAGGGTCGTTGCCGCGATCTGTCGGTCCTGTAAAGTCTGCCAGGCCTGCAGCCGCTGCTTCTTCTCGCGCCAGAAATTCAGCGCGGTATCGACTTTCTGGGTCCACTGGTTAAGCTGCTGGCGATGCTGATCTATCGCCTTCTCCAGCGTCTGGATAAACTGCTGATAGTTAATCCAGCGCTGGCTTCCAATGCCCTGTGTCATATCGGTATTGAGGTTGGTGCGATATTCATGCTGATAGTCGATTAACATCTTCAACTGTTCTTCAGCCTGCTGGCACCCGCGTCGCATTGCGCCAAGCTGCAATGCGGCATCATCAACTTCTTTCTCAGCCAGATCTTTCAGCGTTGATAACGCGCTGTTTTGCGCCATGACCTTCGCCCTCCACCTGTGTTACACCTGCGGGAAAATCAGCTCCAGTGCCTGAATTGAATCTTCCCAGTCGGCGCGTTCAAAAATGCCTTGTTGCAAAAATGCTTCCAGCTGCGGCCACAGGCTAATCGCCTTGTCGAGCATCGGGTCGCTGCCTTTGGCATACGCCCCCACGCTGACCAGATCGCGGTTGCGCTGGAAGCTGGAAAGCAGTTGTTTGAAGTTACGCACGCGGGCGTAGTGCTTCTCGGTTATCAGCGCCGTCATTGCGCGGCTGATAGAGGCTTCAATATCGATGGCCGGGTAGTGCCCGGCTTCGGCCAGACGACGCGACAGCACAATGTGACCGTCAAGAATTGCGCGCGCGGAGTCGGCAATCGGGTCCTGCTGGTCATCGCCTTCCGTCAGAACCGTGTAGAACGCGGTGATGGAGCCGCCGCCGCTGATGCCGTTCCCCGCGCGTTCCACCAGCGCAGGAAGTTTGGCGAAGACCGAAGGCGGGTAGCCTTTGGTCGCCGGTGGCTCACCGATGGCCAGCGCGATTTCACGCTGCGCCATCGCGTAACGGGTCAGGGAATCCATGATCAGCAGCACGTGCTTGCCGCGGTCACGAAAATCTTCGGCGATGCGGGTGGCGTACGCGGCACCCTGCATACGCAGCAGCGGCGACACGTCCGCCGGCGCGGCAATTACCACCGAGCGGGCACGGCCTTCCGCACCCAGAATGTTTTCAATAAAGTCTTTTACTTCACGACCACGTTCGCCAATCAGCCCCACGACGATCACATCGGCCTGGGTATAGCGCGCCATCATGCCGAGCAGAACGGATTTACCCACGCCAGACCCGGCGAACAGGCCCATACGTTGTCCACGTCCCACGGTGAGCAGGGCGTTAATCGGGCGCACGCCGGTGTCAAGCACATGCTCGATAGGGGTACGCTGCAGGGGGTTGAACGGTTGGGTGATCAGCGCACCGGTTTCGGTGGTGTCCGGGGAGGGCAGGCCGTCGAGCGGTTTACCGCTGCCGTCCAGCACGCGGCCCAGCAGGGCAGGGCCAAGCGGCAGCTGTTTCCCACTTTGCAGCCCATCGCCAGAAATGTTTTTGGCGTAGACGCGCGCGCCGGGCAGAATGCCTTCCACCTCTTCAAGCGGCATCAGGAACAGGCGCTGGCCGTTAAACCCGACCACTTCGCTTTCAACTTCGCGCGTTTCCAGACCGTCCTGACGCTCAATCACGCAGGTCGCGCCCAGCGGCAGCTGCAGGCCGGTGGCTTCGAGAACCAGCCCGGTGGCGCGCGTGAGTCGCCCATAACGACGAACAGATGGCAGTTGCGCCATCTTCGTCTCAAAGTTGTCGAGCGTGGTGAGCCAGCGGGTGAGGCGAGCGGTCATCAGACGACTCCCGGTGCCGCCAGGCGGCACAGTTCCTGCCAGCGGGTAGCAACGCTGGCATCCAGGTCGCCTTCATCGGCAGAGACTTTGCAGCCGCCGTGATGTAACGACGGGTCGCCGCGCAGACGCCAGCCGTGCAGGTTCAGCGTCGCGCCCAGGCTCTCTTCCACGCGCTGCAGATCGTCCGGATGGACGCGCAGCTGAGGTTTCCCGCTGAACAGCGGCTCCTGCTGAAGCAGACCCTGAATTTGTTTGATAAGTGCGGTATTATCCACCACGGGCGTCTGGCCGATCACCTGACGCGCGGCTTCCAGCGCCATCTGCATCAGTCGTGAGGCAATCACGCTGTCCAGCGCGTCAAGAGTGTGCTGGAACTCGCTGACCAGCTGCTGCATGCGGGCATGGATCGGCGCCTGCTGCTGGCGCGCCTGATCGATACCGTGCTCTAACCCTTTCGCCAGACCTTCCTGATATCCCTGCTCGTGGCCTTTCTGCCGGCCTTCGTTCAGACCGGCATTGTAACCCTGCTCGTGCGCCTGCATTTGCAGCTGAGCCAGCATTTGAGCTTGCTGCTCTTCTTCGCTCAGCTCGGGCTGCTCGACGTCCGGGTCAAGCTCCTCGGTCGGTATCACGGCTGGCGTGAACTCGGAGAGGGGAGGAGCCAGATCGTCCGGCGTCCAGCGTTTCCACGGCAGCTCATTAGACATAGGTGTCGTCTCCGCTGCCAATCACCATCTCGCCGGTTTCCGCCAGACGACGAACAATAAGCAGAATGGCTTTCTGTTCGTTTTCCACCTGAGACAGACGAACCGGGCCGCGGTTGGCAAGGTCGTCGCGCAGGATATCGGCCGCGCGCTGAGACATGTTGCGCAGGAACTTCTCGCGCAGCGGCTGCTCGGCGCCTTTGAGGGCGATAAGCAGCGACTCGGAATCCACTTCCTGGAGCAGGCGCTGGATGCTGCGATCGTCCACTTCGACGAGGTTTTCGAACAGGAACATCTCGTCGATGATTTTCTGTGCCAGCTCGCCGTCGAATTCGCGAACCGCCGTAATGACGGCCTCTTCCTGCTGCGTTTTCATCAGGTTGATGATTTCCGCCGCCGTTCTCACGCCGCCCATTTTGCTGCGCTTGAGGTTCTGGCCGTCGAGCAGGTTGTTCAGCACCTCGGTCAGCTCCGCCAGTGCGGCCGGCTGGACGCCGCCGAAGGTGGCGATACGCAGCATCACATCGTGACGCAGACGCTCTTCGAACAGCGCCAGAATATCGGCCGCCTGACCACGTTTGAGGTGGACAAGGATGGTGGCGATAATCTGCGGGTGCTCGTCGCGAATAAGGTCGGCGGCACTCTGCGGTTCCATAAAGTTGAGCGTTTCGATACCGCTTGCGGTATCGCGGGTTTCCAGAATGTCTTCCAGCAGGCTGGAGGCACGCTCTTCGCCCAGCGCCTTGACCAGCACGGAACGGAGGTAGTCGTTGGCGTTGACGTTCAGCGCGGCAAACTGTTCGGCTTCCTGTTCAAACTCTGCCAGCACTTCGGTCAGCTGCTTGTTGGAGATCTGACGCACGTTGGCCATGGCCGCACTGAGAATTTGCACTTCTCGCTGGGAGAGGTGTTTAAACACCTCTGCCGCACGATCTTCGCCAATGGTCATCAGCAGGATGACGCTTTTATCGGTGCCCGTAAGCGTATTACTCATGTTCGTTACCCATCCACTGGCGGATGACCAGCGCCACGACGCGCGGATCGTTATCTGACATTTCGCGAATGCGCTGGCTCATGACCTCAGCGCCCATGCGCTGGTTAGCACGACGCTGCTGCATCTGTTCATCTTTGCTGAGGCGCACTTCAACCGCTTCTTCCGTTTCCTGACGCGCATTCATCTGCTCGCGAGCCGCTTTTTCGGCTTCAGCACGGCGCTGGAGCTGCGGACGAACGCCCTTACGCCACAGCAGCCACGCGACAATCAGCACCAGCAGCCAGCGTCCTGCGGACATCAGCTGATCGATAAACGCCTGCTGTTGCCAGAACGGCAGTTCACCGCCGGTCTCGTCAACCGAGTTGAACGGTGAGTTCACCACGTTGAGGGTATCGCCGCGCTTCTCGGAGTAACCCATCGCTTCGCGGGTCAGGTTTTCAATCTGCTTCATCTGCTCGGCGGTCAACGGCAACGGTTTGCCATCCGCCAGCGTTTTGTAGTTCACCACTACCGCAACGGAAAGACGCTGAATATCGCCCACGTTCAGCTTAGTGTGGCGAATCGTTCTATCCACTTCGTAGTTCGTGGTTTCATTACGGCTGGTGTTTCGTGGGCCGCTGTTATTCGCCGTTGAGGTGGTCTGCTGGTTAGTCTGCTGACCGTTCTGCTGATTAGCCGGCGGCGTAGAGATCGGCGCCGCGTTAGCCGGGGCAGGCTGGTTAGACAGTGCGCCCGGCACGCCGCCCGGGTTTGCACCGCCAATCTGCTCGCTGGTGTTGATCTGGCGCGAACGCATCACCGCCTGAGCCGCATCGCCGTTCGGGCTGTATTGTTCTTCAGTTTGTTCTTTATTCGCGAAGTCGATCTGGGCGGTTACCTGCGCGTGCACGTTGCTGTTGCCCACTACCGGGCCCAGGATCGCTTCGATACGACGCTGGAGACGGCTTTCGACATCGGCGGCATATTTCAGCTGCGCGTCATTCAGATCGCGACCGGCGGTATTGGATTGCGTCAGCAGGTGACCGCTCTGGTCAACCAGCGTCACGTTACCCGGCGGCAGACCGGCCACGGCGCTGGAGACGAGGTGCGTCACCGCGCTGATTTGCCCTTCGTCCAGCGCACGGCCGGGTTCGAGGTTCACGGTCACGGAAGCCGAAGGTGATTTCTGTTCGCGGACAAATAAGGAAGGCTTAGGCATCGCCAGATGCACGCGGGCACTCTTCACCGGGCCTAATGTTTCAATGGTGCGGGCCAGTTCACCTTCCAGCGCGCGCTGGTAGTTCACCTGCTCGCTGAACTGGCTGATACCGAATTTTTCCTGATCCAGCAGCTCAAAGCCCACCGCGCCGCCTTTCGGCAGCCCCTGCTGAGCCAGACGCAGACGCAGTTCGTGCACCTTATCTGCCGGTACCTCAAGCGCACCGCCATTATCGGCAAAGCGATAAGGGATGTTCATCTGGGTAAGCTGGGTGACGATGGCGCCGCCATCCTGATCGGAAAGATTGCTGTAGAGCGTCCGGTAATCAGGGCTTTTCGCCCACAGGACCATCGCTACAAGGATCGCAATTGCGGCAGCGCCTGCCACGATCAACGGGATTTTAGGATTCGCGCGAAGGCGGTTCATCCACTCGAGTGATTTATTCTGCGGCGCTGTCGATGCTGTTGCACTCATTGCGCACCTCTTAAATCCTGGTGGTTTACGTTATTCGTGTAGAGAAACAAAACTGACTCCCGGGTCGGCAAACACGACAAAAGTTCCATATTGATGGCCCTGCCATTATTTGATGATTCGTGATTTTCTATGCGTCAAATAACCTGGTTTTTTCATGCTATTTACCGCCATTATCTTATTGACAAGCTGTTAGTCTTGACCGCGTAAAAAACCATCCAGGGGAGAGTCATGGCTATACAGGGCATTGAAGGGGTAATCAGTCAGCTGCAGGCAACGGCAATGACGGCCCGTAATCAGAATGTGGCAGATCAGCAGCCGAGCATCAGCTTCGCAGGGCAACTGCATGCCGCTCTTGACCGTATCAGTGATACCCAGACCGCTGCGCGCACTCAGGCCGAGAAGTTCACCCTCGGCGAGCCGGGCGTGGCGTTGAATGATGTGATGACCGATTTGCAAAAAGCCTCGGTTTCCCTGCAGATGGGGATCCAGGTGCGTAATAAGCTGGTGTCGGCCTATCAGGAAGTGATGGGGATGCAGGTTTAAGACCTGTCGATCTCCGCTGGCAGCCGCAGCGCTTTAATGCCACAATATTTTTTTCTTCGAATGCAGGAAAGATGATGAAAAAAATAGCAATTGCTGGCGCGCTGCTGGCACTGACCGGGTGCGTTCAGGTCGATAATTATAAAGACGTGATCAAGCATCCTGTCCCGGCGCAGCTGGCGGGATACTGGCAGTCGAAAGGGCCGCAGAGCAACATGGTCAGCCCGAAGGCGATTGCCACGCTGGTGGTGACGGAGGAGGGCGATACGCTGGATTGCCGTCAGTGGCAGCGCGTGATTGCCGTGCCGGGTAAAATCATGCTGCGTTCAGACAGTTATTACAACGTGACGCGTAAGCTGGATATCTATCCGCTGGAGCGCGATGGCTCGACGCTTGAGTACGACGGGCTGGAGCTGCAGAAGGTCGATCGCCCAACGGTTGAGTGTGCCGATTACCTGAGCAAGAATCCGCTGGAGAGTAAGCTGCCCTAAGGGTAAAAGCAAAACGGCAACATCGTTGCCGTTTTTGGTGTTTGCGCCCTCTCCCTGTGGGAGAGGGACGGGGTGAGGGCATCAGGCCGCACGTTTCCCGTTCTACAGCGCTTCCTCTATTACCCACACGCTCACGCTTCCGCCTTTGCATGTAAACGTCCCTTCGCCATCCGCCGCCGTGGTGATGGTTTCTTCGCGATTGCCGAGAAAATCCCGCCACGTTTTGTTGCCGTAGTTTTCTCCAAGACAAATTACTTTTTCACCGTCGTCCCCGTTCGACATCACCACCACGCAGCCGGGATCGTCTTCCGTACCGCTGCGGCTGAAGGCGATGCAGTTTGGATGGTCGAAAAACAGCGTTTGCACGCCGTGGGCAAAACGCTGGCGCGCGAGGATCAGCTCGTGAAGCTGCTCAATGACCGGCATATCAATATGGTACGTTTCACCGTCACCTCCCGCGTCGTCATAGCTGGCGCCGAAGAGATCCGGATAAAAGACGCTGGGCACGCCATTTTCCCGCAGCAGGATCAGCGCGTAGGCCAGCGGCTTAAACCAGGCTTCGACCGGCGCTTCCAGCGCCTGCAGAGGCTGAGTATCGTGGTTCGCGACGAGGGTGACCGCATGAAACGGATCGGCTTCCACCAGGGTACCGGTGAAGATTTGGCTCATGTCGTAATCCCGGCCCTGACGTGACGCCTCGTGGAATTTCATCTGCAGGGGGGCATCAAACAGCATGGTTTTGCCTTCGACCTGGTCAATATAGGCCTGAAGTTTATCCACCTCATGGGACCAGTATTCCGCCACGATAAACAGCGGCTGGTCGGCAACTTCCTGGACGTGCTCAATCCACTCTTTGTAGAACCAGGCGGGAATATGCTTGACGGCGTCCAGACGAAAACCGTCGCAGCGCGTCTGTTCCATGACCCAGCGGGCCCAGTATTTGATCTCCTCGGTCACGGCGTGGTTGCGAAAGTCGATATTTTCGCCCATCAGGTAATCGAAGTTGCCCATCTCATCATCAACCTGATCGTTCCAGCCTTCGCCGGTGTAGTCGTTGACGATTTTAAAGATGCCGTCTTCATCGGGGTTTTCAATGTGGTCGACGCCGCTGAAGCATTTGTAGTCCCAGATAAACTGCGAATACTGCCCGGCGCGGGCAGGGAAGGTGTAGCGGGTCCAGGCTTCACACTCGATGACCTCGTCATCGATTTGCGTGCGGTCCTGCTCGTTCACGCGCTGAACGCGCACGGGCTCTTTTTCATCGGCGCCCATTTTGTGGTTGACCACCACGTCCAGCAGCACGGCAATGTCGTTGCTCTTGAGGGCATCAATGGCCTCCAGCAGCTGTGCTTTGTCGCCGTATTTCGTGGCGATACTGCCTTTCTGGTCAAACTCGCCAAGGTCGAACAGGTCATAGGTGTCATAGCCGACAGAATACCCGCCGGATGCCCCTTTACAGGCGGGCGGCAGCCAGATCATGTTGATGCCGATTTCGTTAAGATTGGGAGCTAACGCCGTGACCTCTCGCCACAATTCACCGCCAGCAGGGTAGTACCAGTGAAAACATTGTAACAGGGTGGGGTTTTTCATCATCCTTGCTCCAGAAGCCATTGGCAGACTTCTGGAGTATGGATGAAGAAATCATAGTTGTGTGTCGCGGGTCAAACTTTCTGGATAAAGAATATTCCCGGACAGCTTTCCATAGGTAGACGTGATGGATTGCTGTTTACCGGTTTGATCAATCAGATTACGCAGTTCGTCCATCCGGACTTTCAGCAGAGCCTTTAGCGCATTCTCATTTTCAAGGATCATTTCCAGCAGCGCACGCGCTTGCTCAACCTGAGCCGGAGGGCATGACATGATGGGTGTTTGCGAAATTTTTTCCACCAGTTGAACGTAATGCATTTCCTGCTCGATAAGCGCATCCCATTGACCAGAATGTGCGAGATTGAGCATAGCAATGCTCTGAGCATGTAACGCCTGCCAGTGGCTAAGCGCTGCGCTGGGATTATTCATCAAAATTATCCTGAAATAGAGGACGCATTGGGGCCGATTTGCTTCCACGCATCCGCAATGTTGTTTAATAAACCCTCGACTTCAACAATTGCGTCTACGTCGTTGCTGACATTCGCCAGTAACAAACGTCGAACCATATATTCGTACAAGGAGGCAAGATTACCGGATAACTCGCTCTCAACCTCCATGTTCAGTCCTGCTTTTAAACCGTTGTCGATGATGTTGATGGCTTTCGTTAACGCTTCGCCTTTCTCACGAATTTGTCCGGCTTCCATGAACAAACGCGCGCGAACAAGGGCGCTATGCGCCCCGTCGAATAACATGACAATCAGCTGGTGTGGACTGGCATTCATGACTGCGCTTTCGACTCCTATCTGCTGATAGGATTGAACACCAGAGGTCTTATACATATCCACTCCTGAAGGCTACGACTACTTTTGTGAGAACTGTTGGGTCAGGTAGTTGGCTGTATTGGTCATTTTGGTGACTAATACGTCCAGACTGGTGAACTGGGTTTTGTAACGCGCCATGGTGGCATCAATAGTGGCTTCCATAGCATCGTAACGCTCACCCAGCGTTTTTAGCGTTTTGTTGATCCCGTCTTTCGCGTTCTGGATCACCCCGGCGCTGCCGGTACTGGTGCTGAGCATGGTGGTCAGCGTGTTGTTCATCTGGGTGGCCATACCGGTTTTCTTTCCGTCACCGACAAAATACTGCTGTACGGCGTTAGGGTTATCGGTCAGCGCTTTTTTCAGCTTATCGGTATCGACTTTCAGGTTACCGACGGTACCGTCAGAACCTTTTACCGGGTCCTGGGTAATTCCCAGCTGGGCCATGATCTGTACCGAGCCGCTCTGCACTTCGGTCAGCAGACCGCGCAGCTGAGACTGGATCCCGCGCACGTTAGCATCACCAACAAGCGCCCCGTTGCTGGCTGACTGGCTGCCGGAGCCAGCATCAACCGGAACATATTTCGTCAGACTGTTAATGGTGGACTGCAGCGAGTTATACGCCGTGACCCAGTCCGTGATTGCTTTCTGGTTAGCATCCGTTGCGCGAGTCACCTCTAATGTTTCATCTGCCTTGCTTTCTGCTTTCAGCGAGAAAGTCACGCCAGGCAGGGCATCGGTAATGGTATTCGACTGGCGCTCGATGGAGATGTTGTTCACTACCACAATCGCGTTCTGCGCATCGGTGTTCACCGTCAGCGCGCCCGTTTTGGTGGCGGAATCGTAGCCAATTGCGCTTTGCAGCTTGGCGTCGCCGGTGACGCTTACCGTCATCGCACCATCCGTACCGGTGGTTTTTGATGACAGCATCAGGCGGTAATCACCGTCTTTCGCTTTAATGACGCTGGCGGTGACGTTGCCGTTCGCTTTATTAATGGCGCTCGCGATCCCGGCCAGAGACGTATCGCCATCCGCCAGGGTGACCTCTAAAGGCGTTTTCGTGCCCGGCTGGGTGATGGTGATTTTACGCGTTGTACCTGTCGTATCGCCCAGCAGATCAGTGTTGTTTGCATAGGAGCCGGTAGTGAGTGCCTGTGCCTTGGCAACCTGGTTGACGTTTACAACAAAGGAACCGACAGATGCGTCAGCCGTTGTCGTGGCGGTAAAGGCCGTATTGGTACTGCTAACGGACGTTGAGTTCCAGGTGGTTGCTTTACCCAGCGCAGCGGTCGCGGTCTGCAGCGATGTCATGGCGCTCTGCAGCTTGCCGTAAGCGCTTAACTGCGCGTTATACGTTGATTGCTGGGAAGTAATCGTCGTCAGCTTGGTTCTTTCTGCTGCATCCAACTGATTATATAAATCCCCGAGTCCTGCAGAACCTATCCCGAGGTTACTGATAGTAGCCATGCATATTTTCCTTAAAATACGAAAGTAGTTCAGGACTCTTATCGGCCTCTCAACGTAAAAGTTTACGATGGTGAGAAAAAAATAATCCAAAGAATAGACGCGTCCTGGCGGGGTAAATGAAAGGATTGCACTTTAGGATCATTATCTGCGCTTTGAAAACACGAATAAGTGTGTGCCTTTTTAGTCATCTCTTTGCGCGTTAAAAAAGCATAAATAATAACGCTCTGTTGGACCTTAATTGATTTTTTAAAAATAAATCTTTTAATAATCAGCTGGTTGTAATTTTTTCAAAATTGATTCTAAAGTCTTTTGGGGACCCGTCGATAACCTTGTTGACGGTGAGAGACGCTGTGAGTGTTAGGCACCGGACCTAAAACCCAATTTTTGAAGGAAAGAAAATTATGGCAGTTATCAATACTAACCTGTTGTCCCTGACCACTCAGAACAACCTGAATAAATCTCAGTCTTCTCTGGGCACTGCTATCGAGCGTCTGTCTTCCGGTCTGCGTATTAACAGCGCGAAAGACGATGCTGCTGGCCAGGCGATTGCAAACCGCATGACCGCTCAGATTAAAGGTATGAACCAGGCTGCGCGTAACGCCAACGACGGTATCTCCATGGCGCAGACTGCTGAAGGCTCTCTGAACGAAATCAACAACAACTTGCAGCGCGTTCGTGAACTGGCTGTTCAGGCAAGCAACGGCACCAACAGCACCTCTGACCTGGCTTCTCTGCAGGATGAAGTTACCGCTCGTCTGGCTGAAATCAACCGTGTTGCGGGCAAAACTGATTTCAACGGCATCAAACTGCTGGACGGTTCTGCTGGTGCAGCTGGCGTGGTTAAAATTCAGGTTGGCGTTAACGATGGCGACACCATCGATCTGGACCTGAGCGGTGCTAAAGCTGACACCACTACCCTGGGCGTGAACGCAATCGACCTGAAAACGATGACCGCTACCGACCTGAGCACCATCGACGCAGCTATCGCTAAAGTTGATAAAGCACGTTCAGGTCTGGGTGCTGTGCAGAACCGCTTCACTTCTGCAATCAACAACCTGAACAACACCTCTAACAACCTGTCTGCTGCTCAGTCCCGTATCCAGGACGCTGACTACGCAACTGAAGTTTCCAACATGTCCCGCGCGCAGATCCTGCAGCAGGCTGGTACTTCTGTTCTGTCTCAGGCAAACCAGGTTCCACAGACCGTTCTGTCTCTGCTGCGTTAATTTTACGCGTGAAACCCCGCTTCGGCGGGGTTTTTTTATCTCTGCTATTTGAGAATCCGCCTGTGAAACAAATCAGTGTCACTCAACCAAAGCTGGTCGCAGATTTTTCATGTGTCGGTGGGGAATGCCGTGAACATTGTTGCCAGGGCTGGACCATCGCGTTTGATAAATCCTCCGTTAATCGCTATCTGAACAGTAAAAATGCCGCGATTCGTCAGACGGCGAAAACGGCGATAAAAGTCACCAAAAAAAACTATGACCACTGGGGGGAAGTGATTTTCCATACGGAAAGTAAAAACTGTCCGTTTATGGATACGGAAAAACTCTGTTCTGTTCATGGCGCCATGGGCGTCCAGGCCTTAAGCCCAACCTGTTCGACATTTCCACGGACAAGCCGGGTCTATAAAACTGAAATCGAAAAATCGCTGAACCTGTCGTGTCCGGAAGTGACCCGACTTCTGTTGAACGATCGGGAGTCTATGTCGTTGATGGAATCTGTCATTGTTCAGCAGGACGTCAATAATGCGCCGATGATTGATTTGAAGGCCAAGGTCATCAATCTCTTCTGCCAGAATATTTTCAGCGTTGAGGGCGTCAGCGTTGAAGAACAGGTTTACGCCGTAGTGAAATTCCTCATGGTGGCGGAAAAGCTCGATAATATCGCAGAGAATATCGGCACGCTCGAAACGGTCTATTTCTCACTGGTTAACGAACTGGTGAGCGGTAAAATCAAAACGGAATTAGGCGGCTTTAATCAGAACTACAGCCTGAAGTTCGCGTTAATTTCGCTCATCCAGAGCTACTTCACGAAGAAAGTAACAGCCCGCGGCGGTGCGGTATTAAACAGTTATTTTACCCAGCTTTATCAACAATTTGAGTCTGCGGGTGACAGCGTGCCGGCAGAGAAGGTCATGGAAAACATCGAGTCCGTCTGGCGCGATGTGGCGGGCAGTTATCTGGCGACCAATGACCATTTATTCAAGAACTTTTTTAAATACAAACTGTGGGAGCAGGGCTTCCCGCAGAACAACGGCCGCAGCATGTTGAATAACCTTTATTTAATCGTTGCGGAGTTCTATTTCCTTAAAACGTTACTTGCCGGTCAGGCACTCGTGGCGGGGAAAATTGAACAAGATAATATCATTGATGTTATTTACAGCTTCCACTCCCTTAGCCAGCATAATCAGGAAGCAGGAAAGCTCTTTCATCAACATATAGATAGCGTCAAACTGGGCGACGATCTTTCATTGTTACAACTGTTAATTTAGGCAGAAAAGTTGCCCCTGTTGTGGGCAACCTCAGAATAACCTCACTTTATCCCCCTTTTTCATCCAATTGAACGCCCTGCAGAATCGGATAATCATGCCGATAACTCAACTAACGCAGGGCTGTTTATCGTGAATTCACTCTATACCGCTGAAGGTGTAATGGATAAACACTCGCTGTGGCAGCGTTATGTCCCGCTGGTGCGTCACGAAGCATTGCGCCTCCAGGTGCGCTTGCCGGCGAGCGTGGAACTCGACGATCTGCTACAGGCGGGCGGTATCGGGTTATTGAATGCAGTTGACCGATACGACGCTCTGCAAGGAACGGCATTTACGACTTACGCAGTTCAGCGTATTCGTGGTGCGATGCTGGACGAGCTGCGCAGCCGCGACTGGGTGCCGCGCAGTGTTCGCCGCAACGCGCGCGAAGTGGCGCATGCGATGGGGCAGCTGGAACAGGAACTGGGACGTAACGCAACGGAAACCGAAGTGGCGGAACGTCTTGGCATTGCTGTTGAAGAGTATCGTCAGATGTTGCTCGATACCAATAATAGCCAACTCTTCTCATATGACGAGTGGCGAGAAGAGCATGGCGATAGCATCGAGCTGGTGACGGACGAGCACCAGCAGGAAAACCCGTTACACCATTTAATGGAAGGGAATTTACGCCAGCGCGTCATGGAGGCTATTGAAGCTCTGCCTGAACGCGAACAGCTGGTATTGACCCTTTATTACCAGGAAGAGCTTAACCTCAAAGAGATTGGCGCTGTTCTGGAGGTGGGAGAGTCGCGGGTGAGCCAGCTGCACAGCCAGGCCATTAAACGCTTACGAACCAAGCTGGGTAAGTTATAGGTGATTGATTCACCTTAAAAATGCCGCACAACGTATTGACAACCAGGAGTTATCATGACGGTGCAGCAATCTAAAAGACGGCCTTTAAGCCGCTACCTGAAAGACTTTAAACACAGCCAGACGCATTGCGCCCACTGTAACAAGTTACTCGATCGTATCACGCTGGTTCGCCGGGGCGAAATCGTCAATAAGATTGCGATTTCGCGTCTCGACACGTTGATGGACGAAGCAGCATGGCTCGAAGAGCAAAAAGAGTGGGTGGCGCTTTGCCGTTTCTGTGGGGATCTCCACTGCAAAGAGCAAAGCGACTTCTTCGATATTATCGGCTTCAAACAGTTCCTGTTTGAACAAACGGAGATGAGCCACGGCACCGTTCGCGAATATGTCGTTCGCCTGCGCCGCCTTGGGCAACATCTGACCGTAAACAATATTTCTCGCGATCTGCTGAAAACCGGTTATCTGGATGAAAATCTTGAGCCGTGGCTGCCTGCGACCAGCACCAACAACTACCGAATTGCGCTGCGCAAGTATGCGCAATACAAGGTACAAATGCCGGGTGCCATAAAGCAGAAAGCCCACGCCGGAACAACTTCTGATATATATTAAAAAAGAATAAGATGTAGCGCAGTCGCCTTTGACGTTGCAGGCGATTTCTCTACACTACGTAAAAATTCCACTATATCGGGGTATTTATGAAATTTGCACTTCTGGGTCGTCAGGCGCTGATGGGTGTTATGGCCGTTGCGCTGGTTGCGGGCATGAGCGTGAAAACGTTCGCCGCAGAAAACCTGCTGAATAAAGTAAAAGAGCGCGGTACGCTGCTGGTCGGGCTGGAAGGAACCTATCCTCCGTTCAGCTTCCAGGGCGATGACGGTAAGCTGACCGGTTTTGAAGTGGAGTTTGCTGAAGAGCTGGCGAAGCACCTCGGCGTGAAAGCGTCCCTGAAACCGACCAAGTGGGACGGTATGCTGGCGTCGCTGGATTCCAAACGTATTGATGTGGTGATCAATCAGGTGACCATTTCTGACGAGCGTAAGAAGAAATATGACTTCTCTACGCCGTACACCGTGTCCGGTATTCAGGCGCTGGTGAAGAAAGGCAACGAAGGCGGGATTAAAACTGCCGCGGACCTGAAAGGGAAGAAAGTCGGTGTCGGTCTGGGTACTAACTATGAAGAGTGGCTGCGCAAGAACGTGCAGGGCGTGGATATCCGCACCTATGATGACGACCCGACGAAATACCAGGATCTGCGCGTGGGCCGTATCGACGCCATTCTGGTTGACCGCCTGGCCGCGCTGGATCTGGTGAAGAAAACCAACAATACCCTGGCGGTAGCGGGTGATGCGTTCTCTCGTCAGGAATCAGGCGTTGCCGTTCGTAAAGGTAACGAAGACCTGGTTAAAGCGATTGATTCAGCGATTGCTGACATGCAAAAAGACGGTAGCCTGAAAGCGCTCTCCGAGAAGTGGTTCGGTGCAGACGTCACGAAATAAGTTTCTGCCGTAAAAAAAGGCGCTTTTAAAAGCGCCTTTTTTATTTCTTTCGCGTCTGCGTGCATAATGAAAAATATCACATTTTGTCAGAGTTACCGGAGAACCCATGTCACTACAGAATTTAACGCGCTTTCCCCGCCTGGAGTTCATCGGCGCGCCGACGCCGCTGGAGTACCTGCCGCGATTTTCTGATTATTTAGGGCGCGATATTTTTATTAAGCGTGATGACGTGACGCCGATGGCGATGGGGGGCAACAAGCTGCGCAAGCTGGAGTTTCTGGCTGCTGACGCCCTGCGCGAAGGCGCGGATACGCTCATTACTGCCGGGGCCATCCAGTCCAACCACGTTCGCCAGACGGCGGCCGTGGCGGCAAAGCTTGGGCTCCACTGCGTGGCATTGCTGGAAAACCCGATTGGCACGCTGGCAGAAAACTATCTCACCAACGGTAACCGTCTGCTGCTGGATCTGTTTAATGTGCAGGTAGAAATGGTGGATGCGTTGACCGATCCGGCCGCCCAGCTCGACGAGCTGGCGACGCGTCTGGAAGCGCAGGGGTTCCGCCCCTACGTTATTCCTGTCGGCGGTTCGAACGCGCTGGGCGCGCTGGGGTATGTGGAAAGTGCGCTGGAAATTGCGCAGCAGTGCGAGGGCGCAGTGAGCCTCTCCTCCGTGGTTGTCGCGTCCGGAAGCGCGGGCACGCATGCCGGGCTGGCGGTGGGGCTCGAACAACTGCTGCCGGACGTCGAGCTTATTGGGGTGACGGTGTCCCGCAGCGTCGCGGATCAAAAGCCAAAAGTGGTTACGCTACAGCAGGCGGTCGCAGAGCAGCTGGAGCTGAAGGCAAAGGCCGATATTCTGCTCTGGGATGACTATTTTGCGCCGGGTTACGGTACGCCTAACGAAGAGGGCATGGAAGCGGTGAAGCTGCTGGCGCGCCTCGAGGGCATACTGCTCGATCCGGTCTATACCGGCAAAGCGATGGCCGGACTGATTGACGGCATTGCGCAGAAACGCTTTAAGGATGAAGGGCCGATTTTATTTGTCCATACCGGCGGGGCGCCTGCTCTGTTTGCCTACCATCCTCATGTCTAAAAATCAGGTCGAAAAATAATAATGCAAGAAAGTATTCAACTGGTTATTGATTCTCTGCCGTTTCTGCTGAAAGGTGCGGTATTTACGTTACAGCTCAGTATCGGCGGGATGTTCTTTGGGCTGGTTCTGGGATTTGTGCTGGCCTTAATGCGCATGTCGCCCATCCTGCCGGTGCGCTGGCTGGCGCGTTTTTATATCTCCGTGTTTCGCGGTACGCCGCTCATCGCCCAGCTCTTTATGATCTACTACGGCTTGCCGCAGTTTGGTATCGAGCTGGATCCGATTCCGGCAGCGATGATTGGTCTGTCTCTCAATACCGCGGCGTACACCTCTGAAACCCTGCGTGCGGCCATCTCCTCCATTGACAAAGGGCAGTGGGAAGCGGCGGCCAGTATCGGGATGACGCCATGGCAGACGCTGCGCCGGGCCATTCTGCCTCAGGCGGCGCGCGTGGCGCTACCGCCGCTCAGCAACAGCTTTATTAGCCTGGTGAAAGATACTTCCCTGGCAGCAACGATTCAGGTTCCGGAACTTTTCCGTCAGGCACAGCTTATTACTTCGCGCACGCTTGAAGTCTTTACCATGTATCTGGCCGCCTCGCTAATTTACTGGGTGATGGCGACGGTACTGTCTGCTCTGCAAAACTACTTCGAAAACCAGCTTAACCGCCAGGAGCGTGATCCAAAATGAGTGCTATCGACGTCAAAAACCTGGTGAAAAAATTCCACGGTCAAACGGTGCTCCACGGGATCGATCTGGAAGTAGAGCAGGGGGAAGTGGTGGCGATTATCGGACCGAGCGGTTCGGGAAAGACGACGCTGCTGCGCAGCATTAACCTGCTTGAACAGCCGGAAGGCGGCACCATCCGGGTAGGCGAGATAACGATTGATACAGGGAAATCAATCAGCCAGCAGAAAGGTTTAATTCGCCGCCTGCGTCAGCATGTCGGTTTCGTTTTCCAGAACTTTAATCTCTTCCCGCACCGAACGGTGCTGGAGAACATTATCGAAGGGCCGGTTATCGTTAAAGGTGAGCCAAAAGAGGAGGCGACGGCGCGCGCGCGCGAACTGCTCGCCAAAGTCGGGCTGGCGGGAAAAGAGACCAGCTATCCGCGCCGTCTGTCGGGCGGCCAACAGCAGCGCGTGGCGATAGCGCGCGCGCTGGCGATGCGTCCTGACGTGATCCTGTTTGATGAACCGACCTCCGCGCTCGATCCTGAACTGGTGGGTGAAGTGCTGAACACCATTCGCCAGCTGGCGCAGGAAAAAAGGACGATGGTGATCGTAACGCATGAAATGAGCTTTGCACGCGATGTTGCTGACAGAGCCATCTTCATGGATCAGGGTCGGATTGTTGAGCAGGGGCCGGCGAAAAGTCTGTTCGCCAATCCTCAACAGCCGCGAACCCGTCAGTTCCTTGAAAAATTCCTCATGCAGTAGCATTTATGCACTAATTTGCTCCAGAAATTTAGGCTGGAGCAAATTATTCTCCCTACGGGCGCCGTCCTTTGATTTTTTATTCCGCCCAGCTCGGATAAACCTTATGAATACTAAAGTTAATTGGGCTATTGCCGATATTTTGCAGTTAGAAAAAAGTTTTATGTGTTAGTTTATATTCACCATAATAATGATTATCTTTTCAGAGGCTTCATTTAGTAAGTATGAAGGATTCAGACTTTTTCAACTGGCGACGGGACTGCTCACTCCGGTTTCAGCAA
Source organism: Enterobacter sp. Taxon_8 (assembly GCF_058354585.1). Taxonomy (NCBI): domain Bacteria; kingdom Pseudomonadati; phylum Pseudomonadota; class Gammaproteobacteria; order Enterobacterales; family Enterobacteriaceae; genus Enterobacter; species Enterobacter sp. Taxon_8. The sequence continues at coordinate 1,709,555 of NZ_CM177989.1, forward strand.
TTGACGAGTACCGATGAGGTATATCAGGAGCTAGAGAGGCAAACTCAGGCGCTGGAATTCGATTATTACGCGCTCTGCGTGCGGCATCCCGTGCCCTTTACGCGCCCTAAAATCTCTTTGCAGACTACTTATCCAAAGCCGTGGATGGCGCAATATCATTCCGCGAACTATTTCGCTATCGATCCGGTTTTAAAAGCGGAAAATTTCATCCAGGGTCATCTACCCTGGACAGACGCATTATTTGCCGAGGCGCAGGAATTATGGCATAGCGCCCAGGACCACGGTTTACGCGCGGGAATAACGCAGTGCCTGATGCTGCCTAACCACGCGCTTGGCTTCCTGTCAGTATCTCGTACGAGTCTTAAGGAAGGGCCATTTGCCCATGAGGAAATAGAACTGCGGTTGCAAATGCTGGTGCAAATGGCTTTAACCTCTCTGACGCGTTTTGAAGATGAGATGGTCATGCCGCCAGAAATGAAATTCAGTAAACGCGAGCGCGAAATTCTGAAATGGACTGCGGAAGGGAAGACGTCAGCGGAAATAGCGATCATTCTCTCTATCTCAGAGAATACCGTTAACTTCCATCAGAAAAATATGCAGAAGAAATTCAATGCGCCTAACAAAACCCAGATTGCGTGTTACGCGGCGGCAACGGGGCTGATCTGACAGGATAATACGTTCTGCGTGACAGACGAGGGAACGGCTGAATGCACTGCATCCAGCCGTTTTTTGTTACTGGCGGTAGGCTTGTTTGATTTGCTTAACGGTGTTAGCAAATACCGCAGATTCAGCCTGGTCTTCCATCTCCGCGATTTGTTTTTCCATTTTAATGATCACACGACCGGCATCAGCCTGGCCCATCGCCTGCAGCATCAACGTTAGCAATGCTTTCAGGCAGTTTACTTCCTGTGCCAGTTCCTGGTTATTCTCCGCAGTGGCAAATTCAGGTGTGCTCATTTATTTTCCTCATTATTAAACGGCGCTAAAGCGCGACGACGAAAGTCAAGGCGGCGGAGTATACCACAAGCTGAAGCAAAAAATGCAGTGGTTGTTTTTTGTACTTTTACGTGGGTGTTTAATTGCGTAAACAGAACGTACCGGTAAACTTAACCGCCGTTAAAGGCTATTAATTGTTTATGCCCGGTTCGCTTGCCGTTAATTATTGTTACAAAAATTTGAGATCTGTTTTTTTGCAGGAAAAGCCTGCAAGTTTTTTGTAACTTTTTGAATACAGATGCTTAAAAAAAGCTGCAAAAGCCCTGACTGCATGGTCTCTCTTTCCACGGACTGTACAGCCTAATTTCCAAAAACGAGAGCAAAATCGAATAGCCGGTTTTTTAACGTTTTAATCTTGTGAGGAAAACCGTTAATATAAACCAAATTATCACTCAGTAGCGTTATCCCTATTCTGGAGACATTTCCTTTGATCAACGTCCTTCTTGTTGATGACCACGAACTGGTGCGCGCAGGGATACGACGCATTCTTGAAGATATTAAAGGTATTAAAGTTGCCGGTGAGGCGTGCTGTGGCGAAGATGCGGTAAAATGGTGCCGCACAAACTCGGCAGATGTGGTACTGATGGATATGAACATGCCCGGTATCGGTGGTCTTGAAGCAACACGCAAAATCGCGCGTACTTTTGTTGATACAAAAGTCATCATGCTGACCGTGCATACCGAAAACCCACTGCCCGCGAAAGTGATGCAGGCGGGCGCCGCGGGCTACCTGAGTAAAGGTGCTGCGCCGCAGGAGGTCGTCAATGCGATCCGTTCCGTGTATGCCGGACAGCGTTACATTGCTTCCGACATCGCACAGCAGATGGCCCTGAGCCAGATCGAGCCCGAGAAAACCGAATCACCGTTTGCCAGTTTGTCCGAGCGTGAATTGCAGATTATGCTGATGATCACTAAAGGTCAGAAGGTGAATGAGATCTCGGAACAGCTGAATCTCAGCCCGAAAACGGTCAACAGCTATCGTTACCGTATGTTCAGTAAACTGAACATTCATGGTGATGTGGAACTGACGCATCTGGCCATCCGGCATGGTTTGTGTAATGCGGAGACGTTGTTAAGTCAGTGAGTGATGTGTTCGATTCAATAACATTTCTGAAAACCGTAACCAGCCAGCCTGGCGTCTATCGCATGTATGACGCTGGCGGTACGGTTATCTACGTGGGGAAGGCAAAAGATCTTAAAAAACGTCTCTCCAGCTATTTTCGCAGCAACCTGGCCTCCCGTAAGACCGAAGCGCTGGTCTCACTCATCCAGAATATTGATGTCACCGTCACGCACACGGAGACAGAAGCGCTGCTGTTAGAGCACAACTATATTAAGCTCTACCAGCCGCGCTATAACGTCCTGTTGCGTGATGATAAATCCTACCCGTTTATTTTTCTGAGCAGCGACACCCATCCGCGCCTCGCCATGCACCGCGGTGCGAAACATGCAAAGGGTGAATATTTCGGGCCGTTCCCTAACGGCTATGCCGTGCGTGAAACGCTGGCGCTGCTGCAAAAAATCTTCCCAATCCGCCAGTGTGAAAACAGCGTTTACCGTAACCGCTCGCGCCCGTGCCTGCAGTACCAAATTGGTCGCTGCTTGGGGCCGTGTGTAGCCGGGCTGGTGAGTGAAGAGGAGTATGCTCAGCAGGTGGAGTATGTGCGCCTGTTCTTAGCAGGAAAAGACGATCAGGTCTTAACGCAGCTTATCGCGCGGATGGAAAAAGCCAGTGCCGCACTCGAGTTCGAAGAGGCCGCACGGATCCGCGACCAAATCCAGGCGGTGCGCAGAGTCACTGAGAAACAGTTTGTCTCGAATACCGGTGACGATCTCGACGTTATCGGCGTAGCCTTTGACGCCGGGATGGCCTGCGTGCACGTGCTGTTTATTCGCCAGGGCAAAGTGCTCGGCAGCCGCAGCTATTTTCCGAAAGTGCCTGGCGGTACCGAACTGGGTGAAGTGGTGGAAACCTTTGTCGGCCAGTTCTATCTGCAGGGGAGCCAGATGCGCACGCTGCCTTCTGAGATCCTGCTCGATTTTAATCTTGACGATAAAACCCTGCTGGGCGAGTCGCTCTCTGAGCTGGCGGGGCGTCGGGTCAATGTACAAACCAAACCGCGCGGCGATCGTGCGCGTTATCTGAAGCTAGCACGCACCAACGCGGCGACGGCGCTCACCACTAAGCTGTCGCAGCAGTCGACGGTGCACCAGCGTTTAACGGCCCTGGCAACGCTGCTGAAGCTGCCGGAAGTGAAACGGATGGAGTGTTTCGACATCAGCCATACGATGGGGGAACAGACGGTGGCGTCCTGCGTGGTGTTCGATGCTAACGGCCCGCTGCGCGCCGAGTATCGTCGCTATAACATCACCGGCATCACGCCGGGCGATGACTATGCGGCGATGAATCAGGTTCTGCGTCGTCGCTATGGTAAAGCCATTGAGGAGAGCAAAATCCCGGATGTGATCCTGATTGACGGTGGGAAAGGACAGCTCGGGCAGGCGAAAGCGGTATTTGAATCGCTTGATGTCAGCTGGGATAAAAAACATCCGCTGCTGCTGGGTGTCGCAAAAGGGGCCGATCGTAAGGCCGGGCTGGAGACACTCTTCTTCGAGCCGGAAGGTGAGGGCTTCAGCCTGCCGCCGGATTCGCCGGCGCTTCACGTCATCCAGCATATTCGCGATGAATCACACGATCATGCCATCAGCGGTCACCGCAAAAAACGGGCGAAGGTGAAAAATACCAGTAGCCTGGAAACGATTGAAGGCGTGGGGCCAAAACGTCGCCAGATGCTGCTGAAATATATGGGCGGATTGCAAGGATTACTCAACGCCAGCATGGAGGAAATTGCAAAAGTGCCGGGTATTTCGCAAGGGCTGGCAGAAAAGATCTACTACTCGTTGAAACATTGAGGGCTCTGTAGCAACATAGAGCTAAATTTTACTGACAACAAATAGTTACCGTCACTATGCAATATAATATCCCTACGTTGCTCACTCTTTTTCGTGTTGTACTCATCCCGTTCTTTGTGCTGGCGTTTTACCTGCCGGTTGTCTGGGCACCCTTTGCGTGCGCATTGATCTTCCTTATCGCAGCGGTAACAGACTGGTTTGATGGCTATCTGGCGCGCCGCTGGAATCAAAGCACCCGTTTCGGCGCCTTCCTCGATCCGGTGGCGGATAAAGTGATGGTCGCGATTGCCATGGTGCTGGTGGCCGAGCACTATCATACCTGGTGGGTGACGCTGCCTGCGGCAACCATGATTGGCCGTGAGATTATTATCTCTGCGCTTCGCGAGTGGATGGCGGAGCTGGGAAAACGCAGCAGCGTGGCGGTCTCGTGGATTGGTAAAGTGAAAACGACGGCGCAGATGGCGGCGCTGGTCTGGATGCTCTGGCGTCCGAACGCCTGGGTTGAGTGGGCGGGAATTGGCCTGCTGTGGGTAGCGGCAGTGCTGACGCTGTGGTCAATGCTGCAATATTTGAACGCTGCCCGAGGGGATTTGCTTGATCAGTGATCGTTTCGCCGTAATTTTCAGCAAACGATCCGGGGATGCAAAAAATAACGTTGACTCATAACGTCATATCAGTAGAATGCAACGCATCGAACGGCGGCACAGTCAGCCGGACGATAATGAAATCAAGTGGTTAGACATTTACTTGATGACATGCGGGAATAGCTCAGTTGGTAGAGCACGACCTTGCCAAGGTCGGGGTCGCGAGTTCGAGTCTCGTTTCCCGCTCCAGATTAAAGACATGCGCAGTAGCGGGTGTCAGTTTGAAAAGTTTTACGGCGCGTTAGCAAAGCGGTTATGTAGCGGATTGCAAATCCGTCTAGTCCGGTTCGACTCCGGAACGCGCCTCCACTTTCTTCCCTGGCCGGATGGTGGAATCGGTAGACACAAGGGATTTAAAATCCCTCGGCGTTCGCGCTGTGTGGGTTCAAGTCCCACTCCGGCTACCATGGGAAACAAAGAATAATCAAAGCAATAAGCAGTGTCGTGAAACCACCGAAAGGTGGTTTTTTTGTGCCCCTGGCTTAGCGCGAAGTGATCATATCTCATCATCATCCCGATCCTGCTGTGCCCAAGGATTTGCTGCCATACCAGAACGTTAAGCCTAACTCCCTAATATCAAGCCCGGGAAGCAGGGCGATTTTCAGCTAACCTGCAACCAATCTTAAACAAACATTTCACTCACCAGACACAGGTTGCCGCCGCTGATAAACTGGTTGGTATCCACCCTGGAGAGCGGAAGGTTATTGTCATGCAATATGAAGAACAGCAGCTTATCAACGGCCTTTTCGAGCGTCTTAAACAGGCCGGACAACAAAACAGCCAACGGGATGCAGATGCAGAGCGTCAGATCGCTGAATTTGTCAGACAGCAGCCTGCGGCCCCCTACTATATGGCGCAGTCGATTTTGATTCAGGAAGCGGCGCTGAAACGCCTGCAGGCCCGGGTTCTGGAGCTTGAAAGCGAATTAGCCGCGCAAAAAAGCAAACCCTCGACGGGCGGCAGCTTCCTCGGCGGCCTGTTTGGTGGCGGGAAAAGTAACCCGCAGCCAGACAACAGCTGGAATGCCCAGCCGCAACAGCCGCCGGCGCAGGATTACTCTCGGGCGCCAGCGTCGGCTACTCGCGGCGGTGGTTTTATGGCTGGCGCGCTCCAGACAGCCGCTGGCGTGGCAGGTGGCATCGCGCTTGCTGAGATGCTTACCAGCATGTTCCATCAGTCGCGGCCGGAAGAGATCGTGAACATCATCGAAGAGCCGACAATGCCCGTCGGTGGTGAACCGTTTGTCGGTAATCAATACGGCGATGTTAATAACGTCTCTGACACCCGTTTCCTCAACCAGAACGATCCGTTCGGCAGTAATAACGACGTCTGGCAGAACGACGATGTAGATGACGACTACAGCAATGACGACGACAGTTTTATTTAACGACGTTATCGTGTGACTACCGAAATGAAGTGAACCCCGAAAGTTGGATATCCTACGATTAGGGGTTTTGCGTTTCCGGGTCAAAAGAATCCTTCGACGCTACCCCTGAAGGCTCATAAATTAGATTCGTTTTACTACTTTCCTTACTAGCAAACCTGTAAGAATTGCCGGAAGCAATCTAAATAAAGAGGCGATATCGACTAAGGTATCCTCCAGTTCTTCTATTCCTTATGTGCCGAAATGGTCCATCACTGTATAAGCGCATTCGGCAGGTATCAAATCACACCCCGCCCAAATACGCCTTCCTCACCTCCTGATTCCCCAGCAGCTCCTCGCCGCTGCCGGTCAACCTGATCTGTCCGTTTACCATCACATACCCGCGGTCAGAGAGCTTCAACGCGTGATGCGCATTCTGCTCCACCAGAAAGATAGTCATGCCGTTACGGGCCAGCTCGCGCAGAGTCTGGAAGATCTGTTTCACCACAATCGGCGCCAGACCGAGGCTCGGTTCATCCAGCAGCAGCAGCTTCGGACGGCTCATCAGCGCCCGGGCGATCGCCAGCATCTGCTGTTCGCCACCGGACATGGTCATCGCGCGCTGCTTGCGCCGCTCTTTCAGGCGAGGGAAAAGGTCAAACATGGTTTGCATATCTTCAGCCGCAAACTGGCTGCCGATGGGGATGGTCCCCATCAGCAGATTCTCTTCAACGGTCATATCCGGAAAAATTCGTCTGCCTTCCGGCGCCTGCGCAATGCCGCCGGACGCGACGTAGTGGGTGGATTTATGGCTGATATCTTCACCGCCGAAAAGGATCTGCCCGCTGCGAATACGCGGCTGGCCAAAGATGGACATCAGCAATGTCGATTTTCCCGCGCCGTTTGCGCCAATCAGCGCCACGGTTTCCCCCTTATTCACCTCGAGGGAGACCTGCTTCAGTGCCTGAATGACGCCGTAAAAGACATCCACTTCGCGAAAAGCCAGCAGCGGTTCGCTCATAGGGAGACCTCGCTTTCATCCGTGCCCAGGTAGGCGGCAATGACCTTTTCATCATGCTGGATCTGCTCGGGTTTCCCCCTGGCAATCACATCGCCGTGGTCGAGCACGATAATGTCGTCCGAAATTTCCATCACCATCCCCATATCATGCTCAATCAGTAATACCGTTATGTCATGATGATCCCGCAGAAAACGAATAATGCTGCTGAGCTTATGCGTTTCAACCGGGTTCAGTCCGGCTGCGGGTTCATCCAGACAGATCATTTCCGGCCCGGTGCACATTGCTCGCGCGATTTCCAGTCGCCGCTGCTGGCCGTAGGACATCTCTCCCGCCAGGCGATTGGCGCACTCCACCAGATCTACCACTTCCAGCCAGTAGAAGGCTCTGTCCAGGGCGTCGCTTTCTGCCTGCCGGTAGGACGGCGTATTCAGGATCCCGGCAAGCAGATTGCGGTTAACGCGCATATGCTGCGCCACCAGCAGGTTTTCCACGACCGACATCTCGCGAAAAAGACGGATATTTTGAAACGTGCGCGCCAGCCCGGCACGGTTGACCAGGTGGGTTCCGCCGAACATTTTGTAGAAAAGACGCTGCCCGAGCTGCGCGGGGTTAATCCAGTCGCCGGGCTGGAATTTTTGCCCGAGGACCTGAATGACGTTGGTCGTTTTATGGCGGGTATTAAACAAAATGTTGCCGCCGGAGGCTCTGTAGAAGCCCGTCAGGCAGTTAAACACGGTGGTTTTTCCCGCCCCGTTTGGCCCAATCAGGGCGGTAATGGAGCCACGCTGCACGTCCAGGTTGACGTCGTTTAGCGCTTTAATCCCGCCGAAGTGCATCATCAGATGTTCAACGCGTAGTATCGTTCCGTTCATGGTGCGACGCCCTTACGCACGGCAAACCCGCTGCGGTTGATGCGGATCAAACCGCGTGGACGCCAGATCATCATCACCACCATCAGCATGCCAAACAGCAGGACGCGGTACTCGGCAAAACTGCGCAGCAGTTCCGGCGTTACCGTGAGCACAAAGGCGGCCAGCACCACGCCAAGCGTAGAGCCCATACCGCCCAGCACCACAATGGCGAGGATCAGTGCCGATTCAAAGAAGGTAAACGAGGTAGGATTCACGAACCCCTGATAGGTGGCGAAGAACACCCCGGCAATGCCCGCGGTCGACGCGCCCAGCGTAAAGGCGGAAAGCTTAACCAGAACATGATTCAGCCCCATTGAGCGGCAGGCAATTTCGTCTTCACGCAGCGCTTCCCACGCCCGACCAATCGGCATTCGCGTCAGGCGGTGCTTAATGTAGAGCACCAGCATCACCACCAGGAACAGCACCGCGTAGATAAAAATAAACTTCATGTTCGGGTTGTAGGTCAGGTGGAAAAATTCGTGGAAGGGCACGCCGCCTTCTTTCGCGCGTCGTCCAAATTCCAGGCCGAAAAAAGTGGGGGGAGGGGCCGACACGCCGTTGGGTCCGCCGGTGAAGGTCAGCCAGTTGTTCAGTATCAGGCGAATAATCTCCCCGAACCCGAGGGTGACGATGGCCAGATAGTCACCGTGCATGCGCAGTACCGGGAAACCGAGCAGGGCGCCTGCGGCGGCGGCCATGATCGCCGCCAGCGGCAGCATGCTCCAGAAGCCTAAGCCGAGATACTGGTACCCCAGCGCCAGACCGTACGCCCCAATCGCGTAGAACGCGACATATCCCAGATCCAGCAGACCGGCCAGACCCACGACGATGTTCAGCCCCAGACCGAGAAGCACGTAGATCAGCCCGAGAATGGCGACGGTCAGCACATATTTAGTGGCAACAAACGGAAAGCAAATCGCAAGAGCAATCACCAGAGGAATAATCCAGCGCATGCGGCTTTTGTATTCCGGTGGACGGACATATACGCCTGCGCTATCGGCTTCGAAGCGTGCCTGGAAACGGGCGCCCGCGGCGGTACCTAAAAAGGCGCTCAACAGAAAACGTCCGAGCATTACGGTGCCAACCATCCAGGCCAGGCGCTGCCCGGCGAAGGTAAAGCTGTACCCGTCCAGCACCACGCCCGCGATGGGACCGAAGATAATCAGCGCAACCAGCCCGGAAAAGATCGCGTCCAGCATGCAGCGTTTAAGTGAAAAGCCGTGTGATGTCATCATTCTCTCCTTCACACCTTGGCCACAACCGGGCGCCCGAGCAGTCCCTGGGGACGGAAAATAAGGATCATGACCAGCAGGCCGAACGAGAAGACGTCTTTATAGTCCGAGTTCACCATGCCCGAGAACTGGGCTTCCGCCACGCCCAGGATAAGGCCACCGAGCATGGCGCCAGGGAGGGAGCCGATGCCGCCGAGTACCGCCGCCGTAAAGGCTTTAATGCCGATCACGAACCCGACGTAGAAATCAAAGGTGCCGTAGTTCATGGTGATCAGTACCCCCGCCAGGCCCGCCATCGCCGCGCCGATAACAAAGACAAGCGAAATAATCCGGTCGGTGTTAATCCCCAGAATGGAGGCCATCTTACGATCCTGCTGGACCGCGCGGCACATTCGCCCCAGCCGGGTACGATTGATTATCCAGGTGAGCACCAGCATGCCGGCAAACGAGGCCAACAGAATAAACACTTTGGTGTAGGTTATCTGCACGAACCCGTCGCCCAGATGCAGGCGAATCACGCCGTCCAGCATGGTCGGCACCCCTTGCTGGCGCGGGCCCTGGCTCAGCTGCGCGTAGTTTTGCAGGATAAGCGACATCCCGATGGCGGAGATCAGCGGCGCCAGGCGCGTGGAGTTACGCAGCGGCTTGTAGGCGATACGCTCGATGGTCCAGCCGTACACCCCGGTGACCACAATCGTGAACACCAGCGTCCCGAGGATCAGCAGCGGGAAGGACTGCAGTCCGAAGAACGAGAGCAGCGCCAGGCCAATGGCGCAGAGATAGGCGGAAATCATATACACTTCGCCGTGGGCGAAATTAATCATGCCGATAATGCCGTACACCATGGTATAGCCGATGGCGATCAGGCCGTAGACGGAACCCAGCGTTAAGCCATTGATTAACTGTTGCAGGAAGAATGTACTCATCTTAGCGCGCTCGTTTTATAGGCCGCGCGAGACGCGCAGCCTGATGTTTATTACGCGCCGACGGGTAGGCCCGCCGACGTTGAGCGTGACTCCGTCCCGTTACTGCACTTCCTTATATTTTCCTTTGTCGTCCCACTGGTAAACAACGTAGTCAGACACTTTCAGATCGCCTTTGCTGTCCCAGGCTTTTTTGCCCATCACCGTGTCGACGGAATTGGCCTTCAGCCACTCGCTGGCTTTGGCAGAGTCCTTGCCGCCGGTGGCCTTGAAGGCCGCGGCAATGGCCTGTACGGAGGCATAGGAGTAAAGGGTGTAACCTTCCGGCTCGAATTTACCGGCGCGGAATTTCTCGATTACCGCTTTACCGTCCGGGATCAGGCGCGGGTCTTTACCGAAGGTCATGTAAATGCCGTTGGTGTACTGCGGGCCGCCCGCCGCGGTCACCATCTCCTCGTTGACGATACAGTCACCGGAGAAGAATTTGGCCTGCACGCCCTGTTCACGCATCTGGCGAACCAGCGGACCGGCTTCCGGGTGACAGCCACCGAAGAATACGACGTCCGGTTTTTGCGCGCCGATCTTGGTGACCAGCGCGTTAAAGTCTTTTTCACCGCGGGATAACCCTTCGTACATCACATCCTGAACCCCGCGTTTCGCCAGCGCCGCTTTGGTGGCGTCAGCCAGACCCTGACCATAGGTGTCTTTGTCGTGAATAATCACCACGCGCTTGGCTTTCAGCTTGTCGATGATGAAGTCGCTGGCAACCTGGCCCTGCTGGTCGTCGCGGCCGCACATGCGGAACATGTCGCTCATACCGCGTTCGGTAATCAGCGGGTTAGTGGAGCCGGGGGTAATCGCAATAATACCTGCGTCGCTATACACCTCGGAGGCGGGCATGGTGGAAGAGGAGCAGAAATGGCCGACCACGGCGTTGACTTTATCCTGGTCAACTAAACGGTTAGCGACGGCCACGGCCTGCTTGGGCTCGCAGGCATCATCCCCCTGAACCAGTTTGATCTTCTCGCCATTAATGCCGCCTGCGGCATTAATGTCTTCAGCGGCCTGCGTTGCGCCGTGCCAGTACTGATCGCCATAGGTGGCATTCGGACCCGTGAACGGCCCGGCCACGCCAATCACAATATCTGCCCGGGCGGAAAACGCCGTCACCAGGCAACCGGCCAACACAAGAGAAAGAGGAGTTCTGATAAATTTCAGCGACATTATTATGTTCCTTAGCAAAGAGGTTTTTGCACCACGGCGTAAACCCGAACGCCCGACGGCGCAGCCAATCCGAAACACGAGCAAGAACAAAATGCACTAAACGAACAAGATACAGACGGCATCCTGCATATTACGGCGAGATTTCCCTGCGCAGAGACGCGCGAAGAACGTTAAGCAAAAACGTTGCCAGAATGGTTAACCCATTGACGGGCATGTGACATGTTTGAGTATAGAGCGCCGCGTTATGCCGCCTTAGGGGAGGAGAAGAAATTACAGCGGAGATCACATATCGTTAACAATAAAGCCCATAAGTTGTGCAAAGGTCACGGTTTGCACGTTTTTGCAGCAATAAAGACCTAAACTTCAGCCCGGAGAGGGGTGAGATATGTGTTAGGATCGTTTCCTTTTTTGCAGGAGTATCAGCGATGACTGAAGGCCCATTGAATGAAAGCGAAATGGCGTGGCTTGAAGAGACGTTAATGTCTTACGGTCATGATGACGCGTCCGTGATTGACGTGTCCGAACTGGACGGCATGCTTACCGCAGTGCTTTCCGGTCCTGTTGTCGTTGAGCCAGATGCCTGGCTGGTGGCGGTGTGGGGGGGCGAGAAGTACATTCCGCGCTGGAAAAACGATCGTGAGATGAACCGTTTTATCGATCTCTGCTTTAAGCACATGAACGATATTGCCGAGCGTCTGAGCGAATACCCGGATCAGTTCGAACCGATGTTTGGCTATAACGATGTGGACGGTGAGAGTTATACCGTGGTGGAAGAGTGGTGCTATGGCTACATGCGCGGTGTGGCTCTGACGGACTGGTCAGCCTTGCCGGAAGCCCTGAAGGCCGATCTTGATGTGATTGCGCTGCACGGGACGGAAGAGAACAGCGACAAGCTGGATGAACTGTCCGAAGAGGAATATATCGCCAGCATCGAGAGCATCCAGCCTGCGGCGCTGCGCCTGTATAATTACTGGGTAAACAACCCGCAGCAGCCGGAAGCGAAGAAGCCGATTGTGAACGGCACGAAGGTCGGGCGTAACGATCCGTGTCCTTGCGGCAGCGGGAAGAAGTTTAAGAGCTGCTGTTTGCACTGAAACATTTTTGTGGCTTTGGTTCGTTCACCTTAAGACCAGTAGAAGGTAATACGTTCTTAACCTGTGAACGATATAAGGGGCCGTCGAGGCCCCTTATATGGCAAGGCGTAGCAGACCGAGAATAAGCTGAATGTCTATTGTTGCTCATCGAATATCTTTGATCTATACACCCCGAAGTGCTTAGTTGTATTCTTGTATTGTCATATATCTTTCTGGTGTTTATCTTTTCATTTAATTCATGAATGTTTATTTTGCGCTTATTTATGCGTTGAATAAATTAAATCCTTTATCCCTTCCTGTGAAATAAGGTTTTAATGTTCGGCCTCCGGGCGTATATTTTGATTAATCTTATCGGTTGTTCAAAAGGATAATTGACGATGGCAGGACAATCAGACACGGTTCAATATCAGGATACACTGAATCGTTATTTACTTTATTTTCCCAGAAATAAAACCGTTTTATCTGATGTTCTCTCGTTTAGCGGGGAAGAAGAACTCAGTAAACCTTACCGTTATACTATTCGCTTTACCAGCTCAACACCGAACATCGCGGTTAAAGACGTCCTTAACCAGATGGCCGAGTTTATTCTGCGTGCCCCGAATCCGAGAGCAGGCTGGCATCATCAGGATCCCTGGCTGCCGGTGCGGCAGATAAATGGCGTAATCACGTCATTTTCCCGTCTGAAGTCGTCCGCCGATGAAACGCTGTATGAATGTGTGCTGGAGCATGAACTGGCCTTGATGGGCCGAAATTACCGTTCGGCCGTGTACATGGACATGACCGTGCCTGAGCTTGTCACGAAGTTAATGAAGGACAGCGGGTATTTTCAGGGTTACAACATCGATTTCGACCAGCTGGGCTTCAGCTATCCGCTGCGGGAAATGGTTATCCAGTGGAAAGAAACCGATCTCCAGTTTATCCGCCGCCTGCTGGCCGAAGTCGGGATCTGGTTTCGCTTTGAAAATCACGACAAGGTACCGGCCGAAACGGTGGTGATTTTTGGCGACGGGGGCCGTCGCTACGTATTCAGCGATAAAAAGCTGCCATACGTTCCTAATTCGGGCATGACCAGTCATGAAGAGTACGTTACCGAGCTTGAAGAGCGCTACCAGCTCATTCCCGAAAACGTGCTGGTCCGCACCTACAACTATCGCGATCCGTTTTCCCCGCAGGCGGATAAAACTCTTACCGACAACGACATTCCTGACGGGATAACCCGCGGCAAACAGTACCACTACGCCGATCATTTTCTGAGTGAAGGCGACTTTTATGGACAGGAGGCGGAAACGGCTACGTTTTACGCGCGCCTGCGCTATGAGCGTCTGCTGAACAATCAGAGCGTGCTGGGGGTGACGACCAGCGATCCGGAACTGCTGCCGGGCGTGATGTTTAACCTGACAGGCGATATTCCTGCCGGGTTTAAGCCTGGATTCGTTGTCACCACGATGACGCTCTCCGGCAGCCGCGCGGAGCACTATCGCGCCGTCCTGAAGGGCATTCCCTATCTGCACGGCTACAGCTACCGTCCGGACTATCTGCCGCGTCCGGTGATAGCCGGAACCGTGCCCGGCCGCGTAGCGGCCATTAATCGCGATCCCACGTATGCCGGAGTCGATGCGCAGGGTCGCTACCGCGTGAAGTTTGATTTTGACCTTGATGAAAAACGTGACGGCTTTGAAAGTGCGCTGATGCGTCTGGGCAGACCGTACGGCGGGGATGTGTTTGGGTTTCACTTCCCGCTGCTGGACGGGACGGAGGTGGCAGTCGCCTTTGAAGGCGGCGACCCGGACAGGCCGTATATCGCGCACGTCATGCATGACGGCAGCCATCCGGATTTGGTCACAAACCGCAACGATACCCGCAACGTGATCCGCACGGCCGCCTCGAACAAAATCCGCCTTGAGGATCGCCGGGGTGAGGAACATATCAAGATTTCCACGGAGCACGGCAAGGGACAGGTCAGCGTCGGCCACCTGGTCGATGCCACGGGGAAAAAACGCGGGCAGGGCGTGGAAGCCCGCACCGATGACTGGATGGCGCTGCGTGCCGCCAAAGGGGTACTCATTACCACAGAGGCCCAGCCCCGCGCGCAGGGCCAACAGCTGGATATGACGGCCGCCATCGCGCAGCTGGAAAAAGCATTGTCGCTGGCGATGACGCTGCAACAAAGCGCCTTAACGGCCGGTGCCGGGAATGTGGATACCGATCAGCAAAACCAGCTGGCCCGGGTGCTGAACCAGCTGACAGGGCCGGGCATTCTGGCGTATGCCGAAAAAGGTGCCGCACACGTCACCCCGCAGAGCCTGCAGCTGTCCGCCGGGAAAGACCTGATCGCGACAGCAGGTCAGGATGCCAGCGTGAACGTGGTGAAAAAATTCTCGCTGACCGTGGGGGAAAAACTCTCGCTGTTCGTCCGCAAGCTCGGCATCCAGATGATTGCCGGTGCCGGGGATATCACGACGCAGGCCCAGCGTGGTGCCATGCACATGCTCTCGCAGAAAGATTTCACGATGGCGAGCACCGCCGGGCAGCTGAACGGCAGTGCCAAACAGGGCATACAGCTGGTCTGTGGCGGCGGCGGGATCCGAGTCAGTCCGAACGGGCTGGTCACCATCTTTTCGCCAACGGGAATCGAACTTAAAGGACCCAACCTGAAGTATGACGGTCCGGAAAGCGCGCAGGTCACGGTCCCGCCGTTCAATAAGGGCGCATTCAAATTCCGCTACCAGCTGCACGCCGGAGATGACCCGGAACAAATTCTCGCAAACAAAAAATTCAGGCTGACCAGCTCGGCCGGAAACGTGGTTGAGGGTGTCACGGACAGCAACGGTCATTCATCGTTACTCGATGCCGATGACCTGGATACCTACAAAATGGAGTTACTGTAATGACGGAAGCGAGGAAAAGCCCGTATGCGCCACGGGTAATATCAGAAGGGGATATTCCTGTACACAGGGATTTGGGGGAAGTTGCTCAGACCTGCCGTGTGGGCGTACCGCGCCCGATGCCGGGGATCGTTATTCTGGTCCACGGCGTGAATGATGTAGGCGAAGCGTACCAGAACCAGGAGAAGGGCATTATCGCGGGCCTGAGTAAACGTCTTGGCCGCACAGACTTTTACACCCATGAATGGGGGGACTACAGAATCACCCGTCCCGGGCGTTCACCGGTTATCCCGTTTTACTGGGGGTATAAGCCTGTTACGCATGACGACTATAAAGCAGATCAGAAGCAGTACCGGGATGAAGTGGGTAAGCTGAAGGACCAGGCTCACCTGCCGTACGATGCCTATCAGGAAGATAATACTGATAAAAAAGCCGATCTGGGTAATGACGGAAAAGGTGCGTTTAAGTACCAGAACGATAACTTTGGTAATGCGCTGGAAGCGAACTTTGCCAAAGGGGGCGGTACCTTCGCGAACGCCACAACCAATATTCCCGACATGCTTGGGCCGGGGGCGGGTGGTGTGGCTCTGGCGGCTGCGGGATTTGCATCACTGCATATGAATGACGGGGATTACACTCACCCTATCTATGAAAACCCCCACCGAATCTATCAGTTTTTTGCTGCCCAGCGCCTCGCTGATTTGATTTTACAAATCCGAACCGAAGAGGCAACTAAACATGATGTTATTAACATCGTGGCGCACAGCCAGGGGACCATCATCACCATGCTGGCAAATATGCTGGTAAAACAGGCAGGACAGAATCCGGTGAACTGCGTCATTCTGAATCATTCCCCTTATTCACTGGAGTCCCGCGTGGCTGAAAATATTCAGCCCGGATACCAACAGACGGATGCCGCCAGACAGAAGACATTCAAAAATTTCTGTAGCCTGATGTATACCCAGTGGAAAGGGGGAGGAAAATTAGACGAGGATGAATTACTGACCCTGGAAGCCTCCTGTACGTTGCGTAAACCTTCAGATAACCCGCTGCGGGGTGATGATCGATATTGTCTGAACAACAACGGCAAAGTGTACAACTACTTCTGCCCGAACGATGGTGTTGTGTCACTTGAGAATGTGCAGGGGTTCGGCTGGGGTGGTATCCCCCAAAAAATAGCCAGTGTTATTCCTAACCTGTTCCAGCGAGTTTTTTATCAGCATGGCGAAGTAGGAAAAGCACCTGACACTAAACCCTTTGCGTTGCCACAACGAAAAGATGGGGATGCAAAATATTCGTTTCTCCCGAATGCCAGCTACCGAGCCCATGACGTAGTGATAAACGGTGAAGAATTGCCAGAGCCCTTTATTTTCAAACTACAGGGTCAGGATAACCATCCTGATAATGACCCTGAAACGAGTGACAAGCCGTATACGTATTATATCGACCCGGATAGCCCAGACGCCTACATATCCTATTCAGCTAAAGCCAGTGCCATTAAGCGCACGGATTCTGCGATGTATATGCTTAACAGTTATCAGCGTATTAGCTGGAAGCCTGGGCATGTTTTAACACCAGATGAGCTGAAGGGGGAAAGCCTTGACCGGGGGCATACCGTTATTCACGGGGAAGTAACTGGTTCAAAAGATTACCCTGTGTTGTCCATTACCTGGCTGAAAACCCGTGAAGAACTTGAAAAAGAATGGAAAAAAGTTGACCCGGTAAGCTACAGCCAGCATTCGTCAATTGTCATGAGCGAGTTTGCACCATCGCACGCGATGGCGTTCGACCTTGCAATTGGTCAGTGTAAGTCGTTTGACTACAAAGCCGGTAAATTCTGGGAAGGGTTGTTACACCGTGCAGACTGGCGTGATCCTCAAAGCGGTAATCAATATGCGAGGGAATATTACAAATCGGGTCGATTGCCAACGGCCTCTACAAAAGATTTTATGAATAAACCCGATGAGGTGCTGCCTGCGGGTGACTTCGGTGTGAAAAATGATTATGCCGGTATCCGGCCGCGATCACGTAACCTGATGGATATTGAGACGGGAACCGCCAGGCCGGAAGATTTCCAGGAAGTAAAATTATTGCAATGGGAAATGCCAAAACCTAAAAGTGACAGCCAGCTGGCTTAAGGATTAGATATGAAAGGATTATGTACAGGCTTGGCGGTCACAGCTATTTTTCTGGCAGCGGCTTGTCAAGCCCAGGAGCCGCCGACGCAGGTGGTTTACCGATTCAGTGACCATCGCTATCTGGAGCTGAAGGGCTGGGACTGCGAAGGTGAACTCTGGTACACCGATACGCAGAGGGCTATACATTCTCAGGTTTATTTTCAGTTTTATCGGATCTTCACGCGTAAATTTATTCATCCTTCAGAAAAATATATGTCTGTACCTATTTGGGGGACAGATGGTTTCAGGGTATCGAAGGACTATGGTCGGACATGGAAACTTGCACAGTTTGTCCCAGGAGAAAATGAACCCAATGGTGATGATAGTGCGCCTTATGAAGATGTTCTCTCTTTCACCGTAGTCAACGATCAGGGTTTTTTGCAGACCAAACACCGGCTGTATATGTCGTCAAAGCCGTTTGATGACCCGCGCATTTTGCCTGGTGGGTCGGGGATTAAATATCGTTTAGACAGCGGTGAAATGGATGAAATTACGCCAGATGCCCCAGGGTGGTCTTGGGGGATGGTTTATTTTACGCAGGAAGGTTTACAAGGAAAGGTTATGCGCCGTGAGGCCAATTATCAGGACCTCCCCGATAAAGTACCGGAAGTAAAAGGCTATACCGGCTGGGACCATATGTGGTGCGATATGGATGCGGGGCGATAAAGCATGAAAGGATTATGCATAGGTCTGACAGCTGCAGCTGTATTTATGGCAGTTGGTTGCCAGGCGAAAGAGCCGCCGACGCAGGTGGTGTACCGGTTCGATGACCATCGTTATCTGGAGCTGAAGGGATGGGACTGCGAGGGTGAACTCTGGTACACGGATACACAGCGGGGTATCCACACGGAGCCAGTCAGCCAGTTTTACCGGATATTTACCAAAAAATATGTGCATCCATCAGAACGTTACATTGCGCTTCCGACCTGGGATGTAAGTGGTTTTCTTGTTTCGAAAGATTACGGTCAGACTTGGCATGATGCACTGTTTTCCCCTGGTGAAAATGATCTTAATGGAATGAATGCCCCACAGCAGGAAGATGTTCTTTCTTTTACCGTCGTCAACGATCAGGGTTTTTTGCAAACGAAACACCGGCTGTATATGTCATCAAAGCCGTTTGATGACCCGCGTATTTTGCCTGGAGGGGCGGGTATTTTTTATAGCCTTGCTAATGGGGAAAAAGACAGTATTACTTCGGAAGCACCAGGATGGGCTTGGGGATTGATTTACTTCACGCGAGAAGGACTTGTTGGAAAAATAATGAGTCATGAAGCCAACTATCAGGATCTTCCTGACAGGGTACCGGAAATAAAGGGTTATACCGGCTGGGACCATATGCGGTGCGATATGGATGCGGGGCGATAAAGCATGAAAGGATTATGCTCAGGTCTGACAGCTGCAGCTGTATTTATAGCAGCGGGTTGCCAGGCGAAAGAGCCGCCGACGCAGGTGGTTTATCGGTTTGACGATCATCGCTATCTGGAGCTGAAAGGCTGGGACTGCGAAGGTGAACTCTGGTACACGGATACGAAGAGAGGTATTCATACCGAACCAGTCAGCCAGTATTACCGATTATTTACCCGCAAATTTATCCATCCGTCAGAACGATATATTGCAATAACAGGCTGGGGCGCTGGTGGGTTTATGGTGTCCAAAGACTACGGACAAACCTGGCATTCTGTAGGTATTGCACCCGGTCACAATGAGCCAAATGGTGATGATGGTCCTCCTTATGAAGACGTTCTTTCTTTCACAGTCGTCAACGATCAGGGTTTTTTACAGACGAAACACCGGCTGTATATGTCGTCAAAACCGTTTGATGACCCGCGTATTCTGCCCGGTGGTCCAGGGATTGAGTATACCGTGGATGATGGTATGGGGAGCAAAGTAAACGGCAAGCTGGAACCTCGATTTCCTGGCCCAGCTTGGGGGCTGGACTACATCACCAAGCAAGGTCTGAAAGAGAATACGGCGCAGTTTAAAACGAACTATCAGGGCCTCCCCGATAAAGTCCCGGAAGTAAAAGGCTACACCGGCTGGGACCATATGCGCTGCGATATAGATGCTGGGCGGAAAAGTTATTAACTTAAAAGGACGTAGGATATGAAATTTATTAAAATATATGACATTAACGTGTTAGCATGTAACATTTTGTTTTTACTGGTGGCTTGCACCAGTTTATCTGGATGTTTGACCTACTCGCTTTCCCAGAAAATTGGTGATGGAAAGGACGTATCAATATCATATAGCAATGATGAAATTATTGGCTTCTCCAAAGGTATTGACAGTAATAAAAAGGAAGGTTGGGTTTTTATTGGTAAAAATTTTGATTATTTACTATCTAGTGGGGGCGATTCAATTGTAAGTCTTCTAAATGATGACTCAATTGATAAAAAAAGCCTTACAGCGCGCGGCGAAGAACAGTTTGTGATTTCACAAAAGGGTAATGCGTTTTCTGGAAGTATCTATATTCTGTATAAAAATGCCCCGTTAATTGATGGCGTCCGTAATTCATTGAAACAGCATGGTTTTATTTGCCATAGCAATAACAATTGTGAGCTAACAGTACGTTTCCTTTCTGGTAGTATTCATAAGAAAAATACCCAACAAGATAATAGCAAAGTATTAATGTTCTATCAGCCAGTCAAAATTGCATTTTACAAGAAAAGTACGTCTACATCCCCAGCTGTCGCTGGTGCGCTCTTATACCCTGTTACTCTTGCTGTGGATATTGTTACATCGCCATTGCAATTAATTAGTTTGCCTCTTGTTGGTATTGCAAGTATGGCATCAATGAAAGCTCACTAAAAGGAATGAAGTGATGAACGGCGTAATTCGACTCAATGACCCGCTGGTAAGCGGCGGGAAAGTGATTAAGGCGTCAGGCGCGCAATTTATGGGCCTGCCTGTGGCTCTGAAAGGCGATGAAGTGACGTGTACGGAGCATAAAGGGACGTTCCCTATTAATGATTGTAACCCAACCTGGACGATGAACGGCCGCGGTGTGGTCGTGGACGGCTGTAAAGCGGCGTGTGGTTGTGCTATCCGGACCACGCTACCTGTTGCGGGGGCTGTGTGATGAACTGGTGGTTGTATCCTGAACAGGACGAATTTAAAGAAGACTACCCCTATCTGGCAGTTTTTATCCTATATGTGATCGTCGTGATTATCGGTATTGCTGTTCGGGCAGTCACCTGGCCGGGTAATAAACATGTTGATCTCGATTTTCTTGCCCAGTCCGTGGTTATTCCGGTTGTTTTTCTGACGGGGTTCGTTCAGATGTGGTCTGTCGTGTATCACGGCATGAGGCACTACATGGAAACGAGGCTGCTGATTGCCGCCCGGCAGGAATACAAGGTTGTCAGCTTTGCCAGGGGGAATATTACCCTTGCTGGCTGGTCCGTACTCACTCCACCAAAGGCAACAAAGGAACTGGCACTGAGAATGCTGAAACTTGAGGGAGAGTTTCCGCTGGCCGCTAAAATGCCGTTGAAAATCGAGCTGGAAGAATCGTTCGATTTCACGAGGGCCGGGCAGGCAGTATCCCGCGTTCTGGAGCCCACGGCAGGGAAACTTTCTCGGTACCAGCAGATTGAAGCGCTGGTGTGGGTTCGGGGCGGGGATGAATCCTGTAGCGATGAACTCCGGCGCGTGCTTGAACGTTCTGCGATCGCGACGAAGAAAATCACTTTTTTACCTGAATGCCCGGACTATACGCAAGTCACGGAATGGATAAATCTGTCGAAAAAGCTACGTCGTTCAACGGCTGCTTATCTGTGTCGATCTGCATTCTGACGAAGAAGCATCTAAACAGATGGAAAATGTTACGGCACTTTTCTTCACGAACGACTACGTCAAAACAGCAGGAGAAAAACCGGTTTATTTTTATCAGCCGATGACGGGTGTCACAGACGTAGAAAGTAAAATGCCCGTTTATCTGAGGACAGAAACCGTCAGCAAGCCTAAGCAACTCTGGTATACCGGGTTATCCCGCACAGAGAAGTATCCGCTGCTGGAAGTGCTGGACGAGAACAAAGCGGTGCCGGACAGGCTGGAGCTTGAGGCTTCGCTCGGTGAGCGCTCTGCCGGTTATCAGTGGCTGATGCTGACGCTGGCCGCTGATGCGATTATGTACGGGCAGGGCGATCAGCTTGTGGCCGCGTCCGCACAGAACCATTTTGCCATGGCCGCGCTATCCTCCCGGTTGACCTGCCAACCCGATTACCCCGAAGAAAAAAGATATACGTTGCCGTGGCAAGCTGGCGGGATTGGCGGTCTGATGTTGTTTTTTGGGCTGATGTTAATCATTGCCAGCGCTGGTGACGACGGTAAAACTCTGTCCGGCTGGTTTATAACGATAATGGCGGTTCTGTTAATAGGTTTATTCCTTGGGATGGGGACATTGTTTACCTTTTATTATGGTGACAAAGCTTATGAGCACATGGGGATGTGATGATGAATGAAGCATTAATTTTAACGACAGCATTCCGGATGGTGATAATCGTAATATAAGGGATTGATTAAAGGGGAATCTCTCCCTAATAAAGCGGAAAGTTTCCCCTTAAACCTTTGTTATCCCACTTCCGGCAGCATCCCGGCTGCAATCAACACCTGCACCAGAATAATCACCACCCCACAGCAAAACACCACGCACAGCAGCGGTTTTCCCCCCGCCACGCGGTAACCCTGCTGCGGATGCTGCTGGCGGCTCTTCCATGCCAGCAGGGAAGGGAGCAGCAGGGCCAGGATAGAGAGCGCCACCCCCGCATAGCCCAGCGCCATCACAAACCCGCGTGGATAAAACAGCGCAAAAGCGAGCGGCGGCAGGAAGGTGATGGCCCCCGTCTGCAACCGTCCGGCCGCGGTATTGCGACGCTGGAACAGGTCGGCCAGGTAATCAAACAGGCCGAGCGCCACGCCCAGGAACGAGGTTGCCAGCGCCAGGTCGGCAAACAGGTGTACCGCAAGCTCCACGTGCGGGGAGGTGACGACTTCGCGCAGCGCCAGCAAAAAACCGTTCAGGCCAGCATGTTGCGCCATCAGCCCAATAAAGGTTGAGGAGTCAATGCTGCCCAGCGTCACCAGCTGCCAGAAAATATAGGCGATCAGCGGAATGGCACTGCCGATAACAAAGACGCGGCGCAGCTTGCGGATATCGCCGTTCATATAGCTGACGATGCTTGGCACGCTGCCGTGGAAGCCAAACGAGGTGAATATGACCGGGATCGCGGAAAGCGCCAGCCCTTTTTCCAGCGGCAGCGTCAGCAGGTTGACCTTATGCACGTGCGGGGCCAGCAGCACCAGCATGATAATCAGGAAGAGAATTTTGGCGCTGAACAGAAAGCGGTTAAACAGATCGACCAGCGATGTCCCCACGCAGACCACGCCGCCGCCGATGAGCGCAAAGAAGATAGCCCCCGTCGCAGGGGTAATGTCAGAGCCAAACCAGTCGTTGACGCTGGAGGCGATGAGTTCCCCGGCGCCGCTGATATAGGCGGCGGTCAGGGCGTACATCAGGAACATCATGCTAAAGCCGGTTATCCACTGGCCGTAGCGTCCCAGATAGCGCGCCGCAAGCGAACCCAGGCCGGTGTCGGCGGGCACGTGCTGGTAAACCTCAAGCAGCAGCAGGGCGGTGTAGCACATCAGCGCCCAAAGCGTGCCCAGCAGCAGCAGGGTCATGCCAAATCCCACGCCCGCGGCCGCCAGGGGCATGGCCAGCATTCCTGCGCCAATTGTCGTTCCGGCGACGATAAAAATACTTCCCAGGGTTCTGTTTTTCACGCTTTCCTCTACAACGCTTCTTAACCGCGACAAATCTGCGGCGCAGAGTAAGGGAAAAGCCGTAACTCGTCAAATCACCGTTACAAGTACTGTAATTAAAAGTTTACGAATTGCGCTGCCGGCAATTCTATGACGTGGGGCGACGCTCAGGCGTAACGTAAACAGGGCGTACAGGGAATAAAATGGGTATTTCGATGCGGGGGAGGGAAGGTAAATTAACGCGGTGCCGGAAACCGGCACCGCGCTGAAATTAATTCTGAGTATCGAGAGTGGAAAGTTCTTTATCAATAAAGTAAAGACCTTCACCGGATTTCCCCACCAGCGATAATTTATCCAGCACGGATTTAAACAGCTTCTCTTCTTCGTGTTGTTCAGCGACGTACCACTGCAGGAAATTAAAGGTTGGATAATCCTGGCTGGTCATCGCAGCATGAACCAATTCGTTAATTTTCTGGGTGATCAGCTGCTCGTGCTCGTAGGTGGCGCGGAACAGTTCATCGAGAGAATTATACTCAGCAAACGGTGAGGCCACGGTGTCAATGCGCGGCAGGCTGCCCGTATCTGTCAGATAATCAAACAGACGCTGCATGTGGGTCATCTCTTCCTGAGCGTGACGACGCAGAAACGCGGCCGCACCTTCGAAGCTGTGGTAGCTGCACCAGGCGCTCATCTGCTGGTAGAGCAGGGATGAAAAAAGCTCAAGATTCATTTGTGCGTTGAGCTTGTCGATCATTTCAGTTTTCAGCATGGTGACGCTCCGGATTATTATTTCTGGTCCACAATGAGCGACACTATAATTTGTTATTTAATTATTTGCAAAACGTAAAATTATTATTTTATTTATTCAAAATACGAATGGGAATAAAACGCATTGGCGATTTTTATAATGTATTAATGAGAATTATTTTTGTTCGTAATGAAATAAACTGCCAGCACACGCTGGCAGCTTCGATTAATACCACGGATTATTTGACTTAGGATTAACGGCGTAACCCATACATTTGTACTGGATAGTCACGCTCTCGTTCAGGCACAGAGAACCGCTTGTCAGGGTACAGGTTTTAATGGGCTGACCATAGGCTGAGGCGGTGGCATACCCCATGCTCTGACACGCTTTTGCCGCCGTGCCGTTATTCACATACTCATCGGAATATGCATTTTGCAGCGCTGCCTGGCCGTAGTCGAGGCGGACGATGCCGTTTGGGGCATCGAGACTACTGACTTCAGCCTGGCGGTTAATACTACACCCCGCGAGCAGCAGGATTGTGCCGGCTACAATGACTCTTTTCATGGTTCGCTCTGAGTGGATGGAAATACGTTATCGTACCCGCAGATGCCCGCTGCAATGCCTGGAATAGCCGGACAATCTGCCCTCACTCTTTGCAACGGGTCCGGGATTAACGCTGTCAGGCCACATGCGGATAAAATTGTGATGCATGTCACAAAAATATTGATTTTTGTGACAGTGGTCATATTATAGGTACATTGACAATAAAGTTGTATAACAAGTTAATGGAGCCTCATCGTGAAACTGCGCAAAATCCTGAAAAGCATGTGGGCCAATTACTGCCGCACGTTCAAAGACGTGCCGCCGGGCGCCATGTTCTGATAAAAAACCTGCTTCGGCAGGTTTTTTTATACCTGCAGGCGTTGAAGGGGAGATGTCAGGGGGCGTGTTTTGCTAATATGGCGGCCTTTAAATAAGGAGAAAGCCCCATGTCACAAAACCTGAGCGCCGATCAGGAACTGGTCTCTGACGTTGTCGCCTGTCAGCTGGTTATCAAACAAATCCTTGATGTTCTGGACGTGATTGCGCCGGTTGAAGTGCGCGAGAAGATGTCTACCCAGCTCAAAAACATCGATTTCGCCAGCCATCCTGCTGCCGCTGATCCGGTAACGCTTCGTGCGATCCAGAAAGCCATCGCGCTGATCGAGCTGCGATTCACGCCGCAGGGTGAATCCCACTAAGCAGGGAAATGGGCGACGGTACGTGTCGCCCTTTGATGCTGTCAGAAGAACGTCTGGACCAGCAGGTAGCTCGCCGCGCACGCGCAGCTCACCCCAATCAGCCCTGGCAAAATGAAGCTGTGGTTGATTATGAATTTCCCGATGCGGGTCGTGCCTGACCGGTCAAAGCCGATGCAGGCCAAATCACTTGGATAGGTTGGCAGCACAAAATAGCCGTATGATGCCGGGAAAAAGGCGATCAGCATTTTCGGGTCGATGCCCAGCATGAGGCCCATAGGCGCAACGGCCGTCAGCGCCGCCGCCTGGCTGTTCACCAGTTTTGACACCAGAAACAGTACAATGGCATACGTCCACGGGTGGCTTTTCACCACGCCTTCCAGCGCCAGCTTTAACTCCTCGAGATGTGCCTGAAAAAAGGTATCGCTCATCCACGCCACGCCGAACACCGAGAAGATCGCGACCATACCGGCTTTGAACACCGCGCCGTTGGAAATGGCCGACGCATTGACCTTGCAGGCCATCAGCATCACCGCGCCCGCAATTAACATCATCATCTGAATGACAAGGTTCATCGACAGCGCCGTCATTTTACCTTTCACTTCAAAGGCAGGGCGCAGTTCAGGGAATGCCCCCAGCAAAACGACCACGGCAATACCGGCAAAGAAAATCCACGTGGACCAGTAGGCCTGTTTAGGAAAACGTTGATTCATTAACGTCTCCGTTCCGCCGTAGATAAATTCTCGCTGCTTAGGATCTTTCAGCTTTTCCTGAAACTCCATGTCGTCTGCCAAATCTTTCCCGCGGCGTAAGCTCCACAGGGCCGCTATGGCCACGCCAAAAAGTGAAGCGGGAACCGAGACGGCAAGTATTTCCAGGATCCCCCACGCGTGGCCGAGCCCATGCTGGGCCGCCAGGATGGAGACCAGCGACACGACGGCAACGGAAACGGGGGAGGCCGTGATCGCCATCTGCGACGCGACCGATGCCACGGCCATAGGGCGCTCCGGGCGGATCCCTTTTTTCAGGGCGATATCCGCAATGATGGGGAACATGGTGTAGACCACATGCCCGGTGCCGCACAGAAAGGTTAGCATCCAGGTGGTGAAAGGGGCGAGCAGGGTGATGTGCTGCGGGTGTTTGCGCAGAAGACGTTCAGCAAACTGCATCATGACGTTGAGACCGCCCGCCGTTTGCAGGGTAGCGGCACAGCCAATCACCGCAAGGATGGTCAGCATAACGTCAACCGGCGGTTTACCCGGCTGCAGACCAAAGACAAAACATAAAATAAAAAGACCAATACCGCTGATTAACCCAAGCCCCATTCCGCCGAAACGCGTACCCGTCAGCAGGCAGAGGAGAATGACAACAAACTCAATGGTGATCATGATGCTCCCTCGTCAATGATTATGTAACTAAATAAATCATCACACGTTGTGTGGTTAATCATTGGGAGCCAGATCTGATTTGTTAAATTTCAGCAAAAGCAGATGGTTGGAGATGGGAAAAGGAATCCTGCCTCAGGTGGGAGGAGGGATCCCCACAAAACAATGCCTGCACGGACGACTCCCTCTCCCTTGAGGGAGAGGGCTGGGGTGAGGGGGAACATACGGCTGTGGTGGTCATTCCGTTCACTTCATGTTCCTTGCTACTCTTTAACGACATGACCGGTGAACGTGCCAGGGCGGCTCAATCGCCGCCGCCCTGGCGACCCGGGCTCCCGGCGGTAAATCGCCGCTTCGCGGTGCCCTCAGCTTATTCCTTCAGGCTATCGGGTCGGGCATGAGCCTGCATCCCTGCAGGCCACACCCTCTCGGCGCATCCCTGCGCCTCGCCCCGGCCTTACGGAAACGCTTCGGCGATTTACAGCCGGACCAGGACATCGCTGTCAGTTATTCACTTGCCTGAAACAAAATTCATCGCTTCAGGTTAATAAATTCTTGGGAAACCCTCAGCCCGGTTGGAGCAGATTAAAAAACTCAGTGGTGCTGCACCGCCACGATGTCGAGCAGATGACGGTCGGTTTGCTCAGGACATAAACCCGCCTGCTGCGCATTATGGATCTCATCCGCCAGCGTCTTCAGCAGAAGGCCATCCTGCTGCTGCTCTTTATCCATATCGCGTAAGAATCTGAGCGTCGTAATGTCCTGCTGCGCTTTGGCTTCATCGGCCAGTTTGCTGAGGGTGCTGCAGCGTTGTTCATACTCTTCAAGCGTTTTCTGAAACAGTTCTTCCAGGCAAGAGTAGTTCTCGTTGATCCCATCAAGAGCTTTAACGACAGGATTTGCCCCTGCGGCTTTCAGGAAGTTAAAGACACGCATCATATGAGTGACGTTACTTTGCGCCTGAGAGCGAAAGAATGTGGCAGATCCCGTGAGGCTATTCTCGGCACACCATGCACTTAAGTGAAGGTGCAGATTCGAGGCGTAGAACTCAAGGTTCATCTGCGCGTTAAGTTTTTGCATCATCGTTTGGGTAGCCATACTCATATCCTTATTGACCGTGGGACGTGATGTCCGTTGCTTAACCTGAGCGCCAGGCAAATATGAAGAAAAGAGCAGAAATACACATTCTGCCGTGACCGAAGTCGACCGAAATACACTTCCTGTGTTCGATATAAATAAGCATACCCTTGTCTTTGGTCTAAGAAAACTCTTAATTAGGCTGTGTTTACCATACATTACAAAGTTTAATATAGTACAGAAATAAAATTAGCTCGCCACGAATGGAGTTTATTTAAGATGCTAATAATTAATGGTTTTTACCGTGAGAGTGCACTGTTACTCTTTCGGAGATATTAAGTTGGAATATTACTCCGTGAAAAACAGAAATACGGTTTAATCGTTTCGAATATATGATGTGTCAATAAAATTGCGCTAAATCAAATTCTGCGGAATAACGTTTTTCAGGTGCATTGTACATTCGTGATGAAAAACATGTTGAACCCGTTTAACGCCAGGTGCCGTTTTGCCCGCTGATGGGCATCAGGGATATCTTGGCTAATCTTATGGATAATTCTGCTTAACCCCCTTCTATTTGTCTGACAAATCCTGTCTTTTTTATGTCATTTTTCGCTGAATTTATGTACGCAATTACTGTAATTCTGCGGTGTGATGGGGCTCTCTTATGGATGATTAATTTCCCGCTAAAACTATCACCAGCAATAACGCTTATGACGAGGTAAGCGCTAATGCCTTGTTTTAAGTCCGATTAAATAAGAAGCACGCACTTATTCCCTACAGAAAAGAATGCTAAAGCTGGAGTTTACCATGCACAAATTTACTAAAGCGCTGGCGGCCATCGGTCTGGCTGCCGTTATGTCACAATCCGCTATCGCTGAGAATTTAAAACTCGGTTTTTTGGTAAAACAGCCCGAAGAGCCCTGGTTCCAGACTGAGTGGAAATTCGCAGATAAAGCCGGGAAAGATTTAGGTTTTGAAGTCATTAAAATCGCCGTGCCTGACGGCGAAAAAACCCTGAACGCCATCGACAGCCTTGCGGCCAGCGGTGCAAAAGGTTTCGTTATCTGTACCCCTGATCCAAAGCTGGGATCGGCGATTGCGGCGAAGGCGCGCGGTTACGACATGAAGGTCATCGCGGTTGACGATCAGTTCGTCAACGCTAAAGGCAAGCCGATGGATACCGTCCCGCTGGTCATGATGGCGGCGACAAAAATCGGCGAACGCCAGGGCCAGGAGCTCTATAAAGAGATGCAAAAGCGCGGCTGGGATGTCAAAGAGACCGCGGTGATGGCTATCACGGCTGACGAGCTGGACACCGCACGTCGTCGTACTACCGGTTCAATGGATGCGCTGAAAGCGGCCGGCTTCCCGGAAAAACAGATCTATAAGGTCCCAACCAAATCCAACGATATCCCAGGCGCTTTCGACGCCGCGAACTCTATGCTCGTCCAGCATCCGGAGGTCAAACACTGGCTGGTGGTCGGTATGAACGACAACACCGTGCTGGGCGGGGTTCGTGCGACGGAAGGCCAGGGCTTCAAAGCGCCTGACGTGATCGGGATTGGCATCAACGGCGTTGACGCCGTCAGCGAACTGTCCAAAGCGCAGGCTACCGGTTTCTACGGTTCTTTGCTGCCAAGCCCGGACGTTCACGGCTACAAATCCAGTGAGATGCTCTACAACTGGGTCACCAAAGGGGCCGAACCGCCGAAATTTACCGAAGTGACCGACGTGGTGCTGATCACCCGCGACAACTTCAAAGAGGAGCTGGCGAAAAAAGGACTGGGCGGTAAGTAATACGCTGTGATTGCGCCCCTCATACATCGTGAGGGGCCAGACGTACACACTACAGGAATCACGGAGACGTTATGCAACAGTCTGATCCGTATCTCTCTTTTCTCGGCATCGGGAAAACCTTCCCCGGTGTGAACGCGCTGACCGATATCAGCTTCGACTGCTATGCCGGCCAGGTTCACGCCCTGATGGGGGAAAACGGCGCGGGTAAATCCACGCTGTTGAAGATCCTCAGCGGCAACTACGCGCCCACGACCGGCACGCTGGCCATTCGCGGCGAAGAGGTGGCGTTTGCCGATACCACGGCGGCGCTCAATGCAGGGGTTGCCATTATCTATCAGGAGCTGCACCTCATCCCTGAGATGACCGTGGCGGAAAATATCTATCTAGGACAGCTCCCGCATAAAGGCGGCGTGGTGAATCGTTCGCTACTTAATTATGAAGCGGGGCTGCAGCTTAAACACCTGGGTCTGGACGTCGATCCCCAGACGCCGCTGAAATATCTCTCCATCGGCCAGTGGCAGATGGTTGAAATTGCCAAGGCGCTGGCGCGTAACGCCAGAATTATTGCCTTCGATGAACCCACTAGTTCGCTCTCTAAGCGTGAAATCGAAAATCTGTTCCGCGTGATCCGCGAATTGCGTCAGGAAGGGCGTACGATCCTGTACGTTTCGCACCGAATGGAAGAGATTTTTGCCCTGAGCGATGCCATCACCGTGTTTAAAGATGGACGCTATGTGCGCACCTTTACCGACATGGCGCAGGTGAACCATGACCAGCTGGTTCAGGCAATGGTCGGACGCGAGCTGGGTGACATCTATCACTGGCAGCCGCGCCAGTACGGTCCGGAACGCCTGCGCCTGGATAGCGTAAAAGCACCGGGCGTCAGAACGCCGATTTCGTTATCGGTTCGCAGCG
Organism: Enterobacter sp. Taxon_8; assembly: GCF_058354585.1. Lineage (NCBI taxonomy): Bacteria > Pseudomonadati > Pseudomonadota > Gammaproteobacteria > Enterobacterales > Enterobacteriaceae > Enterobacter > Enterobacter sp. Taxon_8. The sequence goes on from NZ_CM177989.1 coordinate 1,739,861, forward strand.
GCGAAATCGTCGGCCTGTTTGGTCTGGTGGGCGCGGGGCGTAGTGAATTAATGAAAGGCTTGTTCGGCGGCACTCGTATTACCGATGGGCAGGTCTCCATTGACGGCGAGCGGATAGATATTCAGAAACCGGCCCACGCGATCAGGGCGGGCATGATGCTCTGCCCGGAAGACCGTAAAGCAGAGGGGATCATTCCGGTGCATTCGGTACGCGACAACATCAATATTTCCGCTCGCCGCAAGTTTATTCGCGCAGGCTGCCTGATAAACGATAGCTGGGAGTCGAGCAACGCCGACCACCATATTCGCTCGCTGAATATCAAAACGCCGGGTCCGGAACAGCTGATCATGAATCTTTCCGGCGGAAATCAGCAGAAAGCCATTTTAGGCCGCTGGCTGTCAGAGGATATGAAGGTGATTTTGCTGGACGAGCCGACGCGCGGTATCGATGTGGGGGCAAAACACGAGATCTATAACGTGATCTATGAACTGGCAAAACGCGGCGTGGCGGTGCTCTTCGCCTCCAGCGATCTGCCGGAGGTGCTTGGCGTGGCCGACCGCATTGTGGTGATGCGTGAAGGCGAAATTGCCGGTGAATTACTTCATGAACAGGCGAATGAACAACAGGCGTTGAATCTCGCCATGCCTAAAGTCAGCCAGGCTGTCGCCTGAGTAAGGAGTTAATGATGTCCTCTGTTACTACATCCGGGGCGCCGAAATCGAAATCGGCGCTGAGTTTTGGGCGTATCTGGGATCAGTACGGCATGCTTGTGGTCTTTGCCGCGCTGTTCCTCGCCTGCGCGATCTTTGTTCCTAACTTTGCCACCTTCATTAATATGAAGGGGCTGGGGCTGGCTATTTCCATGTCCGGGATGGTGGCCTGCGGTATGCTGTTCTGTCTGGCCTCCGGCGATTTTGACCTGTCGGTGGCGTCGGTGATTGCCTGTGCGGGCGTCACAACGGCCGTGGTGATCAACATGACGGAGAGCCTGTGGATTGGCGTCCTGGCCGGGCTGCTGCTCGGCGTCATCAGCGGTCTGGTGAACGGTTTTGTTATCGCTCGCCTGAAGATTAACGCCCTGATAACCACACTTGCGACAATGCAAATTGTCCGCGGGCTGGCCTATATCATCTCCGACGGTAAAGCCGTGGGGATTGAAGACGAGCGCTTCTTTACCCTGGGTTACGCCAACTGGCTGGGTCTGCCCGCGCCTATCTGGCTGACCGTGGCCTGCCTGATCCTGTTCGGCTTCCTGCTCAACCGAACCACCTTTGGCCGTAACACGCTGGCGATCGGCGGTAATGAAGAGGCGGCACGCCTGGCAGGGGTACCGGTGGTGCGAACCAAGATTATTATCTTTGTGCTCTCAGGGCTGGTTTCTGCCGCCGCGGGGATTATTCTTGCTTCGCGTATGACCAGCGGCCAGCCGATGACCTCTATCGGTTATGAGCTGATCGTCATTTCGGCCTGCGTTTTAGGGGGCGTTTCCCTCAAGGGAGGCATCGGAAAAATCTCATATGTTGTGGCCGGTATCCTGATTTTAGGCACGGTGGAGAACGCCATGAACCTGCTGAATATTTCGCCGTTCTCTCAGTACGTGGTACGTGGCCTGATCCTGCTGGCAGCGGTGATTTTCGACCGTTACAAGCAAAAAGCGAAGCGTACCGTGTAACCCTTTTTTCCGTCTTTTATTGCTCAACTTATAACCATAGTTGACCCCTGAACCGCCCCGCCAGTAAAACTGGCGGGGCGGTTGTCAAATGGCGAGCCACGTCACACTGTCTATACTTACATGGCTATGAAAGAGGTAAAGGCGTTTACCTCTCGTAAACCGTAAGGAGGAAAAGGGTGGCTGACATGTTAACCGCACCGCCTGTACTGCCCGGACATTATGCTTTCTTTTTTGATCTCGACGGCACGCTCGCCGGGATAAAACCGCACCCCGATCAGGTGTCTATTCCGGAGGCGGTGTTACAGGATTTGCATCAGCTCTCGCTCATGAACGAGGGAGCACTGGCATTGATATCAGGGCGCTCAATGGCCGAGCTGGATATGCTCGCCAGTCCTTACCACTTTCCGCTGGCCGGTGTACACGGAGCGGAGCGCCGCGACATCCATGATCACACGCATATCGTTTCACTCCCCGACGCACTCACGCAAACGCTGCATAAGCAGCTCTCTGCAGCGCTGGCCGTACTGCCCGGCACCGAGCTGGAAGCCAAAGGCATGGCCTTTGCCCTGCATTATCGTCAGGCGCCGCAGCACGAAGATGCCGTGCTCGCGCTTGCTCATACGGTTGCGGATGCGCATCCACTGCTGGCGCTGCAGCCGGGCAAATGCGTAGTCGAGTTAAAACCGAAGGGGATTAATAAAGGTTCAGCCATCGCCGCATTTATGGCGGAGGCACCATTTAAGGGCCGGACGCCTGTTTTCTTAGGGGATGACCTGACCGATGAGGCCGGGTTTCGCGTGGTGAATCAGGCCGGAGGTATCGCCGTCAAGGTGGGGCCTGGTGACACCGTTGCCGAATGGCGACTGGCGGATGTCGCCAGCGTCTGGCAGTGGATATCTGACATCGCTAACCAGCAACAACAACAAATAGCGCAAAGCAAAGGGGGAAACCATTATGGGTCGCTTAGTCGTCGTCTCTAACCGAATCGCACCGCCTGATGACAAAAAAGCCAGTGCAGGTGGCCTGGCGGTAGGGGTGTTAGGTGCCTTGAAAGCCGCTGGCGGGCTGTGGTTTGGCTGGAGTGGGGAAATCAGTGAAGAAGAGAAGCCGCTTAAAAAGGTGACGCGCGGAAACATTACGTGGGCTTCATTTGCATTAAAAGAGAAAGACTATGACGAGTATTACTCGCAGTTCTCGAATGCCGTCCTGTGGCCCGCGTTTCACTATCGTCTTGACCTGGTCAAATTTCAGCGTGAATCCTTCGAAGGCTACTCGCGCGTGAATGCACTGCTGGCGGATAAACTGCTGCCATTAATAGAAGAAGACGATATTTTATGGATCCACGATTATCACCTGCTACCCTTCGCGAGAGAGCTGCGAAAGAGGGGGGTGAATAACCGGATTGGCTTCTTCCTGCACATTCCTTTTCCGACGCCGGAAATTTTTACCGCGCTGCCGCCGCATGAAGAGCTGCTGGAGGCGCTGTGTGACTACGATTTGCTTGGCTTCCAGACGGAAAATGACCGCCTGGCATTCCTTGACTCCATCTCAGGGAAAGCCCGTCTGGTGACAAAAGGCGGAAAAACTCACACGGCCTGGGGCAAAACCTTCCACACCGAGGTGTATCCAATAGGAATTGAACCAGACGAGATCGCGGAGCAGGCCTCAGGTCCGCTGCCGCCGAAGCTTGCGCAGCTTAAGAATGAACTTAAGCACGTGAAAAATATCTTCTCGGTTGAGCGCCTTGATTATTCCAAAGGGCTGCCGGAACGCTTCCTGGCGTATGAAACGCTGCTGGATAAATATCCGCAGCACCACGGTAAAATCCGCTATACCCAGATCGCGCCGACGTCGCGCGGTGAGGTTCAGGCCTATCAGGATATTCGCCACCAGCTGGAAACAGAGGCAGGGCGCATAAATGGCCGCTACGGCCAGCTGGGCTGGACGCCGCTCTTTTACCTGAATCAGCACTTTGACCGTAAGATCCTGATGAAGGTTTTCCGCTATGCGGACGTTGGGCTGGTCACGCCGCTGCGCGACGGGATGAACCTTGTGGCGAAAGAGTATGTGGCGGCCCAGGATCCTGCCGACCCGGGGGTTCTGGTGCTTTCCCAGTTTGCCGGGGCTGCAAATGAGCTCACGTCTGCGCTTATTGTTAACCCTTACGACAGGGATGACGTGGCTAACGCGCTGAATCGTGCCCTGACAATGCCGCTCACGGAACGTATTTCCCGCCATGCCGACATGATGGAGACGATCCGGAAGAACGACATTAACCACTGGCAGGCGCGTTTTATTCAGGATCTCCGGGACATCGCTCCGCAAAGCCATGAAGGCGATCTGCAAAAAAAGATCGCGACCTTCCCTAAACTTGCCTGATTTTCCGCTGGGGGGTTAATTCCCCCCAAGCGGCACTAACAGAACATCGACCTGGCTTGATGCGACAATAGATTTCGCCGCGCAGGCTGCGCGCGAAAAAAAGCTGTGGTTATGATTCCCGCAAATCACTAAATCAATATTTTGTTTGTGACACATGTCGAGAATATGGGCGTTAAGCTCCCCGGTCGCAATAATTGTCTCATAAACCGGATATTGTGCCTTTTCCACTAATTCACGCAGAAATTGCTGCGTTTCTTCCTGCAGAACCTCACGAATATCCTCCAGCATGGGGGCAGCCAGCTGATTATACATCTCAGGCTCTGCGGCCAGTGTAATAAGGCTGATGCGGGCATTGTGGGGCCTGGCAATGGAAACGGCTCTGGCGACGAGCTGATGGCTTTCGGGAGAAACTGCTACGGAAACAAGAAGATGGGAGTAACTCATGGCGCACTCCTTAGATGTCTGAAAGACAGCGTTTAACCACCTTTACCGCGAAATCTCCACTTCTGCAAGAGCTGAATGCGACATTAGTGTGAAGCTTATCATAATTATTCATTAATTATTCTTATTAGAAGAATAACTGAAAAATGCGCCTAAATGAAAAAAATTAACAACTTAACGAACATCACACAAATGCATGTTTTCAATGTTTAATCCTTCTTAAGCGTTACAAAGTCATTTCTAATAATTTCAGTGTGAAACAGTGTTTTGAGACTGCCCTCATAACTCTCTGTTTTTTCACGGTAAGAAAAATGTTTTACGCAGAGTCAACTGGCGTGAATGTTTCAGACAGAGGTTCATGACAGAGCAAGCATGTAACGTGCCAGTTCTTTTAAGCCATCTGCATGAGTATTCGTCATTTAAGAATACAAAATAGTTCCAATTGGCTAATAAGTGAGCAAATTACAAGTCATACTGATGGATTTATGGGTCATATTCACTTAAATTGTGTGACGCAGATCACATTTTTTTTAAATTTGAGGGTAGCTGGATTGTATGTGGCAAAACTGACGAGTAGAGTTTGCGTCGAATTAGGAAAAATCTTAGTTATTTGTAAGAAATGATAAATCATGTAAGAGACGCATTCGCGGTTTCTCTCTTACGGTTTCAGTGAATACAAACCTAAATTCAACTATGCATTTAGCCTTTTCTTTTTTATACCGGGTGATTTCCCGGCGACATCACGGGGTGCGGTCTTTCCGCATAAAAATAATAGTTGGTTATTCGGGATGGGAACAATGCATACATCCGAGTTGCTAAAACATATCTATGACATCAATTTGTCGTATTTACTGCTCGCGCAGCGTTTGATTAGTCAGGACAAGGCGTCCGCGATGTTTCGTCTGGGTATTAACGAAGAAATGGCAACCATGCTGGGCGGCTTAACCCTCCCGCAGATGGTTAAACTGGCTGAAACGAATCAACTGGTTTGCCAGTTCCGTTTCGATGATTCACAGACAATAACGCGTCTGACGCAGGAGTCCCGTGTGGACGATCTTCAACAGATCCATACCGGTATTCTTCTCTCCACTCGCTTGCTTAACGAAATCAGCCAGCCTGATGACGTAGCCCGTAAGAAAAGGGCCTAGCAATGAGCGAGAAAAGCATTGTTCAGGAAGCGCGTGACATACAGTTGGCCATGGAGCTGATTACACTGGGTGCTCGTTTACAAATGCTGGAAAGCGAGACTCAGCTGAGCCGTGGTCGTCTCATCAAACTGTACAAAGAGTTACGTGGTAGTCCCCCGCCGAAAGGCATGCTGCCGTTTTCTACCGACTGGTTTATGACGTGGGAGCAGAATATTCACGCTTCCATGTTCTGTAATGCCTGGCAGTATCTTCTCAAAACCGGTTTGTGTAGCGGCGTTGACGCCGTGATCAAAGCATACAAACTTTACCTTGAACAATGCCCACAGCAGGAAGAAGGCCCTCTGCTGGCGCTGACCCGCGCATGGACGCTGGTGCGTTTTGTTGAGAGCGGAATGCTTGAACTGTCGCGCTGCAACTGCTGCGATGGCAATTTTATTACCCATGCTCATCAACCTGCAGGCAGCTTCGCCTGTAGTTTATGTCAGCCTCCATCCCGCGCAGTAAAAAGACGTAAACTTTCCCGGGATGCTGCCGATATTATTCCACAACTGCTGGATGAACAGATCGAACAGGCTGTTTAACCCGAACGTGTGGGAAAGATTCCAGCAGCGGTAAGCAATTACCGCTGCTTTTTTTTACCCCGCAATCGGTCAACGCTGCGAGCTGGACATCCTTGCCATAGTCACTAGCGGAAGGATGATGTCGTGCTTATCTTATTAGGTTACCTGGTAGTTCTCGGTACAGTTTTCGGCGGTTACATGATGACCGGCGGGCACCTTGGAGCACTCTATCAACCGGCTGAACTTATTATCATCGGCGGCGCAGGGGTAGGGGCTTTTATCGTTGGTAACAACGGTAAATCGATTAAGGGCACGCTGAAAGCAATTCCGTTGCTGTTCCGTCGCTCGAAATACACGAAAAGCATGTATATGGATCTGCTGGCACTGCTCTATCGCCTGATGGCGAAGTCGCGTCAGCAGGGCATGTTCTCGCTTGAACGGGATATCGAAAACCCGAAAGAGAGCGAAATTTTTGCCAGCTATCCGCGCATTCTTGCTGACGCCATGATGCTGGATTTCATCGTCGACTATCTGCGACTGATCATCAGCGGCAACATGAATACCTTCGAAATCGAAGCGCTGATGGACGAAGAGATCGAAACCCACGAAAGCGAATCAGAAGTGCCGGCCAATAGCCTGGCGCTGGTCGGCGACTCGCTTCCGGCATTCGGTATCGTTGCAGCGGTGATGGGGGTGGTTCACGCCCTGGCCTCGGCAGACCGTCCGGCAGCCGAGCTCGGTGCGCTGATTGCCCACGCGATGGTGGGAACCTTCCTCGGTATTTTGCTGGCGTACGGCTTCATCTCTCCGCTGGCAAGCGTTCTGCGCCAGAAGAGCGCCGAAACCACCAAAATGATGCAGTGCGTGAAGATTACGCTGCTCTCTAACCTCAACGGTTACGCGCCACCGATCGCGGTTGAGTTTGGCCGTAAAACGCTTTACTCCAGCGAGCGTCCGTCGTTTATCGAGCTTGAAGAACACGTGCGTGCGGTGAAAAACCCAAACCAACAGACGACAACTGAGGACGCATGAAAAACCAGTCCCATCCGATCGTCATCGTAAAAAAACGCAAGCACAAGGGCGGCGGGCATGGCGCACACGGCTCGTGGAAAATTGCGTACGCCGACTTTATGACGGCAATGATGGCGTTCTTTCTGGTGATGTGGCTGATCTCCATCTCCAGCCCAAAAGAACTGATCCAGATTGCCGAATATTTCCGCACGCCGCTGGCAACGGCGGTAGCCGGCGGGCCGCGTATCTCTAACAGCGACAGCCCGATCCCGGGCGGCGGCGATGATTACACCCAGCAGAAGGGTGAGGTGAAAAAAGAGCCGAACATCGACGAGCTGAAAAGAAAGATGGAGCAGGCGCGCCTGAAGAAACTGCGTGGCGATCTCGATCAGCTGATTGAAGCAGATCCGAAACTGCGCGCGCTGCGCCCGCATCTGAAGATCGACCTGGTGCAGGAAGGGCTGCGTATTCAGATTATCGATAGCCAGAACCGCCCCATGTTTAAAACCGGGAGTGCGGAAGTCGAACCGTATATGCGCGACATTCTGCGTGCCATTGCACCGGTGCTGAACGGCATTCCTAACCGAATCAGCCTGTCAGGACACACGGATGATTTCCCGTACGCCAGTGGGGAGAAGGGATACAGCAACTGGGAGCTTTCTGCCGATCGTGCCAACGCCTCGCGTCGCGAGCTGGTGGCAGGTGGGCTTGATGATGGCAAGGTACTGCGCGTAGTCGGCATGGCCGCAACCATGCGCGTTTCCGACCGCGGGCCGGATGATGCCATCAACCGTCGTATCAGTCTTTTAGTGCTGAACCAGCAGGCGGAGCAGGCCATCCTGCATGAAAACGCCGAAAGTCAGAATGAGTCACTGGACGATTTAAAACAGCCTGGGGCCGTTCCTTCGGCTGCCGTTCCAACATCGCCACCAGCCAATCCGAGGTGATAGCGTGAGCATGGATATTAGCGATTTTTACCAGACATTCTTTGATGAAGCCGACGAATTGTTGGCCGATATGGAGCAACACTTGCTCGATTTGGTGCCCGAAGCACCGGACTCCGAGCAGCTCAATGCCATCTTCCGTGCGGCGCACTCGATTAAAGGCGGAGCCGGAACGTTTGGATTTACCATCCTGCAGGAAACGACCCATTTAATGGAAAACCTGCTTGATGAAGCACGACGCGGTGAGATGCAGCTCAATACCGACATTATCAACCTGTTTTTGGAAACCAAAGATATTATGCAGGAACAGCTCGACGCCTATAAAAGTTCGGCAGAGCCTGATGCCGCCAGCTTTGAATATATCTGCAATGCGCTGCGCCAGCTCGCCCTGGAAGCAAAAGGTGAGGTCGCTGCAGCCGTTGTCCCTGCGGCGAAACTGAGCGTTGTCGATGCGGTTGCTGTCGATGAGGCCGCGCCAGCCGCTGCACAGGCGGGAAAACTGCGCGTTGTGCTGTCACGCCTCAAAGAGAATGAAGTTAACCTGCTGGAAGAAGAGCTGGGCAACCTGGCGAAGTTAAGCAACGTGGTAAAAGGCAAAGACAGCCTGGCCGCGACGCTTGATGACGGTATTGGCCAGGACGATATCGTAGCGGTGTTGTGCTTCGTGATTGAAGCTGACCAGATTGCCTTCGAAACCGAAACTGCTGCGGTTGACGCCCCTGCCGCTGCGGAAGAGGTGGCTGTTGTGGCTCAGGCCGCCGCACCGGCTGTGGCACCTGCGGCCCCGGCGCTGAAGGCCGTACCAAAAGAGGCTGCGGCACCCGGTGGACGTGGTGAGAAACCTGCCGCTCGCTCCAGCGAGTCAACCAGTATCCGCGTTGCCGTTGAGAAGGTTGACCAGCTGATTAACCTGGTTGGCGAACTGGTGATCACCCAGTCGATGCTGGCGCAACGTTCTAACGAACTGGATCCGGTCACGCACGGCGACCTGATTACCAGCATGGGTCAGCTGCAGCGTAACGCCCGCGACCTGCAGGAATCGGTCATGTCCATCCGTATGATGCCGATGGAATATGTCTTCAGCCGCTTCCCGCGTCTGGTCCGCGACCTTGCCAGCAAGCTGAACAAACAAATTGAACTGACCCTGATGGGCAGCTCAACCGAACTGGATAAGAGCCTGATCGAGCGCATTATTGACCCGTTAACGCACCTGGTGCGTAACAGCCTCGACCACGGGATCGAACTGCCGGAAAACCGCATTGCCGCCGGTAAATCCCCGGTCGGAAACCTGATCCTCTCTGCGGAACACCAGGGCGGAAACATCTGCATCGAAGTGACCGACGACGGCGCGGGTCTTAACCGCGAGCGCATCCTGGCAAAAGCGATTTCGCAGGGGATGGCGGTCAATGAAAACATGACCGACGAAGAAGTGGGCATGCTGATCTTCGCGCCGGGCTTCTCTACCGCGGAGCAGGTGACCGACGTCTCCGGACGCGGCGTTGGCATGGACGTGGTGAAACGTAACATCCAGGAGATGGGCGGCCACGTTGAGATCCAGTCTAAACAGGGGTCCGGCACCACCATTCGCATCCTGCTGCCGCTGACGCTGGCGATCCTCGACGGGATGTCGGTCAAAGTGGCGGACGAAGTCTTTATCCTGCCGCTGAACGCCGTGATGGAATCCCTGCAGCCGCGTGAAGAAGATCTGCATCCGCTGGCGGGCGGCGAGCGCGTCCTCGAAGTGCGCGGTGAGTACCTGCCGCTGGTGGAACTGTGGAAAGTGTTCGAAGTGGACGGGGCGAAGACCGAGGCCACGCAGGGCATCGTTGTGATCCTGCAAAGCGCGGGCCGCCGCTACGCGCTGCTGGTCGATCAGCTGATTGGTCAGCACCAGGTGGTGGTGAAGAACCTCGAAAGCAACTACCGCAAAGTGCCGGGTATTTCTGCCGCCACCATTCTGGGTGATGGTAGCGTGGCGCTGATCGTCGACGTGTCGGCGCTTCAGGGATTAAATCGTGAACAACGTGTGGCGTACACAGCCGCCTGATTAAGTAGAAGGTAATAACATGACCGGTATGAGTAATGTAACGAAACTGGCGGGCGAGCCATCAGGGCAGGAATTCCTGGTATTCACTTTAGGCGATGAGGAGTACGGCATCGATATCCTTAAAGTGCAGGAAATCCGTGGTTACGACCAGGTTACCCGCATCGCTAACACGCCTGCGTTTATTAAAGGTGTCACCAACCTGCGTGGCGTCATTGTGCCAATCGTGGACCTGCGCGTGAAGTTCAGCCAGGGCGACGTTGACTACGACGACAACACCGTGGTGATCGTTCTGAATCTGGGGCAGCGCGTAGTAGGTATCGTGGTGGATGGCGTATCTGATGTGCTTTCCCTGACCTCTGACCAAATTCGTCCTGCACCGGAGTTTGCGGTCACGCTGTCGACCGAATATCTGACCGGACTGGGCGCGCTCGGCGAGCGTATGCTGATTCTGGTGAACATTGAGAAGCTGCTGAACAGCGATGAGATGGCGCTGCTGGACATCGCCGCGAGTCACGTCGCGTAAGTAAATGCAAAACGGCAACCGAGGTTGCCGTTTTTTGTATTTGCTCCCTCATCCACAGGGTGAGGGCTGGGGTGAAGCCATCAGGCTTCACCCTTTTTTTCACCTTACGCTTCCTGCTTTACCAGCTCAGCTTCAGCGTCCGCTTCCCGCGCACCTTCATTCTGCGACAGCATCGCGGTCGCAATACCATTCCCCAGAACGTTAATTGCGGAACGGCCCATATCCAGGAAGTGGTCGATCCCCATGAGGAGCAGAATACCCGCCACCGGAATATTAAAGCTCGGAATGGTTGCTGCCAGCACCACCAGGGAAGAACGCGGTACGCCTGCAATCCCTTTCGACGCCAGCATCAGAGTCAGCATCAGCACCGTCACTTCAGAGAAGCTGAGGTGAATGTTGTATGCCTGCGCGATAAACATCGAGGCGAATGAGCAGTACACCATCGAACCCACCAGGTTGAAGGAGTAGCCAATCGGCAGAACGAAAGAGGCGATGTTGCGCGAGCAGCCAAAGCGCTCCAGCTGTTCCAGCGTTTTAGGATAGGCGGCTTCAGAGCTGCTGGTGGTAAACGCCACCAGAACAGGGTCTTTCAGCATGCTGACCAGGCGAAACACCTCTTTTTTCAGCACCATGTAACCCACGGCCAGCAGCACCATGCAGGTAAGAAGAATGGCAACATAGTAGCCACCAATAAACGAGGCGTAGTTCAGCAGAATGCCCAGACCCTGCGTGGCAATGACGGAGGAAATCGCCGCGAAAATAGCCAGCGGCGCAACGTACATCACGTAACCTGTTACCTTCAGCATGATATGGGAAACCACATCCAGCGCGGCCACCAGCGGGGCGTTGAATTTCTGTCCCAGCGACGCGCCGCCAATGCCGAAGAACATCGAGAACACCACAATCTGCAGGATCTCATTGTTTGACATCGCCCCTGCGATACTGGTTGGAATGGTGTGCGACAGGAACGCTTTCAGCGTCATGCCTCCAACGGCCAGACCGGTATCTACCGCCTCGGTAGGGATCGTCAGGTTCAGACCGCTCCCCGGATGCTCCAGCGTGACGATAAACAGTCCGACCAGAATAGAGAGCACGGATGAACTGATAAACCACACCATCGCTTTACCGCCGACGCGGCCAATGGTGGAAGTTTCGCCCAGCTTCATAATGCCAACGGTGAGCGTACTAAAGACCAACGGTGCAATGACCATTTTAATCAGACGGAGGAAAATATCGGTCAGAAGGGTAATATTATCCGACCAGGCTTTGATGGCATCCGCAGATGCATACTCATGAATTGCTGCCCCTGAAAGAATACCCGCCAGCATGAATATCACGATGAAGAGTGTGAGTTTGTTTGCACTTGCCACGAAAAAAGACCCTCTATGCGCTTCAGATGTAGCCCGCGTCGATACATATAAATTTTTTATTACGACGCAGGAAATTATTCGGCACATAAATTGACGCAAAGTGTAGGGGGATACAACTCCTTTTTAAGTTTTATTAATTTTGTTGTTAATGTGCAGACGATATATTGTGATCGCCGTCACACTTTAATGGATATATTCTCTTCACATATAATAAAATTGCTGCTTACTTTAATTTAACTCTCTGTTATTTATAGGGAAAATTAGTCAATAAGACATATGGCTTATGCGTTGTATGGCAGGTGGTCGAAGCGATATCCGTAAACTAAATTCTCAATAACCCCCCTCAGAGGAACATTAAGCGGGGCTAACATCTTGAACGACAAAAATAAAACGTGGCAAGGGAACGGAGACGTCTTCTGGAGGGCGGTAAATGAAAAGAAAACTCCTTTTGATCTGCGCAGGCACCTTACTGACTGCGGCAACGGTCCATCAGGCGCTGGCCGTTACCAGCAGCGGCACCATCGGGGCGACGCTGACGCTCACGAATGGTTGTCTGATAAACGGATCGCCCACGCAAAACGGCATTAACTTCGGGACACTGGATTTCGGTACCCATCCCGCAACGTTTTCCACTCTGACCACGCAGCTAACCGGCGCCAGCGGCGGAAACACCTTCACCATTCAATGTACAACCGCCAGCTATACGGTGGCGATCACCGGCAACACCAACTCTACCGCCCCCGGCACCGTTGTCGGCACCCCGGGAACACCTGCGCGCTATCTGGTTAACACCGCCAACGCGGCTCAGGGTGTGGCATACAGCCTGTACAGCGATAGCGGGTTTAACAGCGTGATTGCCAATAACGCCGCGTTGCCGATCGCCTCTACGGCGGGAGGGGTGGACAGTTACACCCTCTACGGACGTATTACCGGCGGCGGTAACAGCGTGACGGTCGTCCCGGGCACCTACACCGACACGATAAACGTCAGCGTCACCTATTAGCCCTGCACCGCCATGAAGGCAACTCTTACTGGTCTGCGCAATCGCGCAGAGGGAATCGTGCAGCCTTTTTTCGCGCTGATCGCCGGATTGCTCATGATGCCCGCAGCGGATGCGGTGACATCCCAGTCCTTTAAGGTCAGCGCGACGATTGTTCCGGGGTGCGCGGTGGCCACCGGTAGCGGAGGGCTTCTCGGTACGCTGGATTTTGGCAGCCATAACGGCGTTGAGAGCGCGCCGGTCAGCACCAGCTTTGTGCCAAACGGGGCGTTGTCTATCGCCTGTACGCCGGGCGTGTCGCTGAGCATGAGCATTAATGGCGGCCAGAATTATTCATCCGTTCGCCGCATGAAGCGGTCCGGTGGAACAGAGCTGGTGCCATACCGGCTCTACAGCAGCAGCTCGCTGGCCGCAAACAGTGAAATTGGCGTCAACCAGGCGATACCGGTGACCTATACCAACAGCAATAACATTGCGCTACCGCTTTTTGGCGTGGCGCTACTGACCGGGTTTAGCCCGGCGGGAACCTATTCCGATCAGCTCACCGTGACCTTGTCATGGTAATAAAGGGAGAGTGTTGATGAAGCCATTTTTCAGACCCGTTTGTCTGGCGGGCGCGTTGGGAATGGCGGTTGCCGGCCAGGCGCAGGCGGCAGCCACCATTCTGCTCTGGCCTATCGACCCGTGGCTTGCTGCGGACGCCAACGCCACTGAACTGTGGATCCAGAACCAGGGAAACAGCGCCACGACGATGCAGGTCCGCATCGTGCGCTGGAAGCAGGAGGACGGACACGAGCGATATACCTCGCAGCAGGACGTGGTCGCCAGCCCGCCCATCGTCACGATTGGCACAGGCAGCAAGCAGCTTATTCGCCTTATCAAACAGGCTGCGGTTCCCGCGGGCGTCGAACAGGCTTACCGGATTATCGTAGATGAAATCCCCCAGCCTGATGCAAAAGCCGAACCCACCATCGGCCTCAAATTGCAGATGCGTTACTCCATCCCTCTGTTCGTGTATGGACAGGGGGTCCGAACCATCAAAGAGGGCGCGCATCACGCGCTGGCGGAAACCCAAAACCTGAGCTGGCGTGTGACGCGCGCGGAGGGGCAGCCTGTGCTGGAGGTCAGAAATCGGGGGGATGTCCATGTCAGGCTGAGCCAGGTGACGCTGGAGCAGGGAGGGCAGAAACGCACGGTAGCGGAAGGACTACTGGGTTACGTCCTCCCGGGCAGCACCCGCAGCTGGCCCATACCCGCTGGCGTTCGTCAGCCAGAGCGGATGAGCGCACAGATTAATGCCAGGGACGCACAATGGCAGTCGACGCCCGTCAACTGAAGCCGGCGATGATGATACTGCTTTGCGTCAGTTCCGCGACCCTGGCCGAGCCCGGCGACGACAGTTTGCCGCCGCCTCCGCAGGCGCAGACGATAAATGATGAAGCGGTTTTCCAGCTTGCCCTCGTGCTGAACCACTACGATACCGGTCTGGTCGTGCCCGTAACGCAGCGTAAAGGCGCTTTCTTTATCTCAAGCGCCGATTTGCTGCGCGCGGGGCTGCCCCCGGCGCATGTTCCTACCGGAGAGGTGAATCTCTCCTCGCTTGCTCAGGTTCGGGTCGAGTATGACAGCGCCGCGCAGCGCCTGCTGCTGACCGTGCCCCGTGACTGGGTGACGGCCCGCGTGACGTCTTTTAGCGGGCAAACGGCGCAGGCCAAACCGCACTTTGGCCGCGGGGCGCTGTTGAATTACGATCTCTACACTAACCACACGGAACATATCGGCGGTCAGGCGTCGCTCTGGCATGAGTTCCGCTACTTCAACGAGAACGGCTCGTTTTCCTCCACCGGTTACGCGCGGGAAAATTTCACCGGTAATGACGGCCAGCAGGAAGGGTATGTCCGCTATGATACGACCCTGCTGTTCACTCACGAAGATGACGCGATGAGCTGGAGCGTCGGGGACGTGATCAGCGATGCCCTGAGCTGGAGCTCCAGCGTGCGGATGGGGGGCGTAAGCGTAGGGCGGGATTTCTCCCTGCGACCTGACCTGGTGACATGGCCGCTGCCCGAGTTCGCAGGGGAAGCCGCGGTTCCCACCTCGGTCGATCTTTTTATCAACGGCTATCGCTCCGGTTCGACCCAGCTTCAGCCCGGCCCCTTCACCCTGACTAATTTACCCTATATCAACGGCGCCGGGGATGCGGTACTCGTCACAACGGATGCGCTGGGACGCCAGGTAAGCACCACGCTCCCGTTTTACGTCACCAGTGACTTACTTAAACAAGGGCTGAGCGACGGCGCAGTGACGCTCGGCAGCCTGCGGCGTAATTACGGTATCAAGAATTTTGACTACGGCTCGGCGGCAGGCAGCGGCTCGTATCGCTACGGGGTGACGGACTGGCTAACGCTGGAAGGGCATGCAGAAGGGGCGCAGGAGCTGGCGCTGGGTGGCGCGGGGACGGTAATAAAACTCGGCCAGTTTGGCGTGGTAAATACCTCTTACTCGCAGAGCCGCATGCGCGGGGATGCGGGCGGGCAAATCAACTGGGGTTACCAGTACAGTACCAGCGAATTTAGCGTCGCCACTCAACACACGCGTCGCAACCGCGGCTTTGGCAATCTGGCCCTCTACGATCAGCCGACGGTATATGACGAAAACGATAAGCCCATCGCCAGCTTCAGCCGTAATACGGACCAGTATTCGCTGACCTTCAATCTGGGGCAGTACGGCAACGTTGGTGCGGCCTGGATCGGCGTGGAGAGTTTTGACAGTCAAAAAACCGAGCTGCTCAATCTCTCCTGGAGCCGCAACCTGTGGGGGGCGAGCAGCATTTACCTGGCCGGCAGCCGGGACCAGCAGCGGGGAGACTGGACGGTCGCGCTGTCGCTGCAGGTGCCGCTGGGGGCACGCGACAGCGCTGCCGTCACCGTTGAAAATACCCCGGATGCCGGCAGTACCCAGCGCATTAACTACAACCACTCTATGCCTTCTGACGGCGGTTTCAGCTGGAACATGGCCTGGGCCAACCAGTCAAGATCCAGCGATTATCAACAGGCTACGCTGGGCTGGCGCAATAACAACATAGAGCTGCAGGGCGGCGGCTATGGCGAAAGGGACACCATGACCTGGTGGGGCGAGGCGATGGGCGCAATTGTGCTGATGGACGGCGAGCTGTTTGCAGCGAATAAGATCAACGATGCATTTGTGGTTATCAGTACCGACGGCCACCCGGATGTGCCCGTCAGCTATGAGAACCAGCCCGTCGGTAAAACCAATAATAACGGCTACCTGCTGATCAGCGGGGTGTCGGCGTATTATCCGGCAAGCTACCGGATTGATACCCTGAATCTGCCGGCGGATACCCGTCTGAAAGAGACCGAACGGCGGATAGCGATCCGCCGCCACAGCGGCTATCTGGTCGATTTCCCGATGGAGCAGGAGCGGGTGGCAAGCGTCATTTTGCATGATGCGCGCGGCCAGGCGCTGCCGGTGGGAAGCCAGGTCCGACGGGTCTCGCGCAGCAATGCGGTGGTGGGGTATGACGGCATCGCATGGCTGGAAAATCTCAGCGATGTGAACCCGCTCGAGGTGACTGCACCTGACGGTAAACGCTGCAAGGCCACCCTAACCGTGGGGGCCAATCCGGAGCACAAGCTAAAAACCTACGGGCCGCTGATTTGTCGGGAGGAGCCATGACGCGCCTGCTGCTGTTGATCCTGCTGCTTTTCTCCGGCGGCGGCTGGGCGGCGTGTACCGTCAGTACGGTTAATGCGTCGTTTGGCAGCGTCACTTCGTTCGCGCTCAGCGGAACCGGGGAAGTTCAAACCACCGGCACGCTGGTGGTGGCCTGCGATGCCGTGTTGAATCTGCTGACCAGCGACTCGGTAACGCTGACCTACACCGCGGCATCGGTTTCGGGCAGCAGCCGGGCCACGATGAAACGCACGGATAATGCGGCCATCACCGACGTGATCCCCACCCGGCTGTGCGGGCTATCGGGGTGCGCGAGCAGCAGCGAGGTACAGATAAGTAAATCGTATACCTGGAGCGGGAATACCCTGCTGGGGTTACTGGGATCAAAGCAGTACAACATTCCGCTTTATTTCCGCACCGTCGCCGGGCAAAACGTGACTGCCGGGCCATATCAGGTGCAGTTAACCTTCAGCGTTAACTACAGCGTCTGCTCCGTGGGCGCGCTCGGCGCTTGCACAATCAATCAGACGGGAACCGCGACAACCACCATCCTGTTAGATATGACCGTCACCAACGACTGCAGCGCCATGACCACGCCGGACGTCAACTTCAACAGCGCGGCGCTGGTGCAAAGTTTCCCTACCGTCTCGCAGGCGATTGCCGTCACCTGTACCAAAGGCAGTACGTATACCATCGGCATTAATAACGGTGCCAACGCGCTGAACAACGTGCGGCGCATGGTGAGCGGCAGTAACGCCATGAGCTACGACATCTATAAGGAAGCCACCGGTAACCGCTGGGGCGGCAGCGGCAGCGAGCGCTGGTCCAGCGCGACGTCGTCGCAGGTAAGTGCCGACGGTTTACTGCGCACCTACAACTACACCGCGAAAGTCCTGACCAGTCAGGCCACGCCTCCTGCCGGAACCTACACCGACACGCTTATTGTCGACGTGGCGTTTTAACCCCGCGCTTTTCCCTTTCGCAAATGTAAAGTTCCTGTGGGCTGTGCCGATAACACCGTTAATAAATCTATGAGAAGGTGTTGTATGTTGAACCGTATCCGCGTTGTCACAATGCTCATGATGGTGCTGGTCATTTTCGCACTTCTTCAGCTCATCTCCGGCGGGCTTTTTTTCTCGTCATTAAAACAGAACCAGGACAGTTTCGCGGCCTCGAACGATCTCCGCCTGCAGCAGAGTGAACTCACGTCGACGTGGGATCTGATGCTGCAAACGCGTATCAACCTGAGCCGCTCGTCCGCGCGCATGATGATGGACCCTAACAATCAGCAGAGCAGCGCGAAAACCGATCTGTTGAAAAATGCCCGTGCCACCCTCGCTGACGCCGCGAAACATTACGACGCCTTCAAAAAGATCGCCCCGCAGCCTGCTATGGAGCAGGTGAGCCAGAACATCGATGAAAAATACAATGCCTACCATACCGGTCTGACAGAGCTCATTCAGTTCCTGGAGAGCGGAAATATGGACGCCTATTTCGCGCAGCCGACGCAGGGGATGCAAAACGCACTCGGCGCGGCGCTGGGGGAATACGCGAAGGCCAGTGGCGATCTCTATCACTCGGCCTTTACGGCAAGTCAGAATGACTACCGCTTTGCGAAATGGCAGATGGCCGTAATGGCGCTGGCGTTGGTCATCGTGCTGGTCGCGGTCTGGTACGGCATTCGCCATATCCTGCTGAATCCTCTTGGGCGCGTCATTGACCACATTCGTGAAATTGCCGGCGGCGATCTGACTAAAACGCTGACCGTTTCGGGGCGCAATGAGATCACCGAGCTGGCAAACAGCGTTGACCATATGCAGCGTTCGTTAATCGAAACCGTCGCCAACGTGCGTAACGGGTCGGAGGCTATCTACACCGGCACCAGCGAAATTGCGATGGGGAATAACGATCTCTCATCCCGTACCGAACAGCAGGCTTCCGCCCTGGAAGAGACGGCCGCCAGCATGGAGCAGCTCACCGCGACCGTGAAGCAGAACGCCGATAACGCCCGCCAGGCGTCTCAGCTGGCAGAAAGCGCCTCCGAGACGGCGCAGCGCGGCGGACGCGTGGTAGATGGCGTAGTGAAAACCATGCACGAAATCGCCGACAGCTCGAAGAAAATCGCCGACATCATCAGCGTCATCGACGGCATTGCTTTCCAGACCAACATTCTGGCGCTGAACGCCGCCGTGGAAGCGGCGCGAGCGGGCGAACAGGGACGCGGTTTTGCCGTGGTGGCCGGGGAAGTGCGCAATCTGGCCAGCCGCAGCGCCAACGCGGCAAAAGAGATCAAGTCGCTGATTGAAGACTCTGTCTCCCGCGTGGATACCGGCTCCGTGCTGGTGGAAAGTGCCGGGGAGACCATGAATGACATCGTGAATGCCGTTACCCGCGTGACGGACATCATGGGGGAAATCGCCTCTGCGTCTGATGAGCAGAGTCGTGGTATCGACCAGGTTGCCCTGGCGGTATCGGAAATGGATCGCGTGACACAGCAAAACGCCGCGCTGGTGCAGGAGTCCGCTGCGGCGGCCGCTGCCCTGGAAGACCAGGCGAGCCGTCTGAAGATGGCCGTCTCGGCGTTTCGTCTCGCTTCACTCGCTGGAAACACGGTCACTCCGCAGGCGACGTACCGCGCGCCAGCCGCTGAACAGGCTGCACTCCGTACGCGTACCGCGACGACCGGACAAGATGAAAACTGGGAAACATTTTGACTGACAATTAAACCGCGGCTGCTTGCCGCTTGATGGGAGCGTGGATGTTAAATCGTATTCGTATCTCGACCACACTGTTTTTGATTCTGATCCTTTGCGGTGTGTTGCAGGTTGGCAGTAACGGGTTGTCTTTTTGGGCGTTTCGCGATGGCTATCAGAATTTGCAGGAAGTTGAGGCGAGTAATCAGCAGCGCTCCGCACTGGCACAAACGCGTGCCGTGCTGTTGCAGGCAAGCACTGCGCTGAACAAGGCGGGAACCTTAACCGCGCTGAGCTATCCGCCGGATGACATTAAAGCGCTGATGGCAACCGCGCGCGACAGCCTGAAACAGGCTGACGCACAGTTTAAAGCCTTTACGGCGCAGGCCGCCGACAGCGAGAAAGAGAAAGCGCTGAAGGCCGCCATGAAGACGAACTTTGAGCAGTGGTACAGCGATCTGGACCACCAGGCGACGTGGCTTGAGAACAACCAGCTGTCGGACTTTATGACCGCACCGGTCCAGGCGTCTCAGGCAGCGTTTGACGGCAGCTTTAACGCCTGGCAGCAGGATATTAACCAGTCTGTACAGCGTGCCGGTGACCAGAGCCGTCAAAGCTATCACATGTCGGGCGTCATCTTCGCCGTGGTGGTGATTCTGGCAGGGTTGCTGACCGGCGGGGCGCTGCTCTGGTCGCGCAGAATGATTGTGCAGCCGCTGGCGATCGTCAGCAGCCATTTCGACAGTATTGCAAAAGGCGACCTGGCGCGTCCGGTGGCGGTGTTCGGCAAGAACGAAATTTCGGCGATCTTTGCCAGCCTGAAGGCGATGCAGGGTTCGCTGCGGGAAACGGTGAGCGACGTGCGGCAGGGCAGTTATGCCATGCACACCGGGATCTCTGAGATTGCGGCGGGTAACAACGATCTGTCGTCCCGCACCGAGCAGCAGGCGGCCTCGCTGGCGCAGACGGCGGCCAGCATGGAGCAGCTGACGGCAACGGTAAGCCAGAACGCCGATAACGCGCGTCAGGCGTCTGACCTGTCAAAACAGGCGGCGATGACGGCGAAGAAAGGCGGTGACCAGGCGTCCCATGTCGCCAGCACCATGCAGGAGATTGCCACCAGCTCGCAGAAAATTGGCGACATCATCAGCGTGATTGACGGTATCGCGTTCCAGACCAACATTCTGGCGCTGAATGCCGCCGTGGAAGCGGCGCGCGCCGGTGAGCAAGGGCGCGGGTTTGCGGTGGTGGCGGGGGAAGTACGTAACCTGGCGAGCCGCAGCGCCAACGCGGCGAAAGAAATCAAGGTCCTGATCGAAGAGTCGGTCTCGCGCGTTCAGCAGGGCTCAACGCTTGTGGATACGGCGGCGAAAACCATGCACGAGATCGTCACCTCCGTGACGCGGGTTAACGACATTATGGGCGAAATTGCCTCGGCGTCGGATGAACAGCGTCGCGGCATTGAGCAGGTTGCCCAGGCGGTCAGCCAGATGGATCAGGTGACGCAACAGAACGCCTCGTTAGTTGAGGAAGCGGCAGCGGCAACCGATCAGCTGGCCAGCCAGGCGGATCGTCTTACCGGACTGGTCGCGGTATTTAATGTGAAAGAGCACGTTGAAGCAGTAACAGAAGTCGGGCGGTCGCAGGCCGTGCCAGTTGTATCCTGAATGTAATTAAGAAGGCGCTATGACATCACCAATGCCCCCTGGGCAAACGTCATTATTGTTGCAGATGACACAGCGCCTCGCGCTGTCCGACGCGCATTTTCGTCGGATATGTCAGTTAATCTACCAGCGTGCGGGGATCGTGCTTGCGGATCATAAGCGGGACATGGTCTACAACCGTCTGGTGCGGCGCTTGCGTACGCTGGGGCTGGATGATTTTGGCCGCTATCTGAGCATGCTCGAGGCGAACCAGAACAGCGCCGAGTGGCAGGCTTTTATTAACTCGTTAACCACCAACCTGACGGCGTTTTTCCGTGAAGCTCACCACTTCCCGGTTCTGGCCGAGCATGCGCGCCGTCGCACCGGGGAGTATCGCGTCTGGAGTGCGGCCGCCTCGACGGGTGAAGAGCCGTACTCGCTGGCGATCACCCTTGCCGATACGCTGGGAATGACGCCGGGACGCTGGAAGGTCTACGCCAGCGATATCGATACTGAAGTGCTGGAGAAGGCGCGTAACGGTGTTTATCGCCAGGATGAACTGAAAACGCTGTCGCCGCAGCAGCTGCAGCGTTATTTCATGCGCGGGACGGGCCCGCATGAAGGCCTGGTGCGCGTACGCCAGGAGCTGGCGAACTGCGTCGAATTCGCGCCCGTTAACCTGCTGGATAAGCAGTACAACGTGCCGGGGCCGTTCGACGCCATTTTTTGCCGTAACGTCATGATCTATTTTGATAAAACGACGCAACAGGACATTCTGCGTCGGTTTGTTCCGTTGCTCAAGCCTGACGGTTTACTGTTTGCCGGGCACTCGGAAAACTTCAGCAACCTCGTGCGTGAGTTTAGCCTGCGTGGGCAAACGGTATATGCGCTGAGTAAGGAAAAAGCATGAGTAAAATCAGGGTGTTGTCTGTCGATGATTCAGCGCTGATGCGTCAGATCATGACTGAAATTATCAATAGCCACAGCGACATGGAGATGGTGGCAACCGCGCCCGATCCGCTGGTAGCGCGGGATTTAATTAAAAAATATAACCCCGATGTGCTAACGCTGGATGTCGAGATGCCGCGCATGGATGGCATCGATTT
Source organism: Enterobacter sp. Taxon_8 (assembly GCF_058354585.1). Classification (NCBI taxonomy): domain Bacteria; kingdom Pseudomonadati; phylum Pseudomonadota; class Gammaproteobacteria; order Enterobacterales; family Enterobacteriaceae; genus Enterobacter; species Enterobacter sp. Taxon_8. The sequence continues at coordinate 1,762,091 of NZ_CM177989.1, forward strand.
CCTCGAAAAATTAATGCGGCTGCGGCCTATGCCGGTGGTGATGGTCTCCTCCCTGACCGGGAAAGGATCTGAAATCACCCTGCGCGCGCTGGAGCTGGGGGCTGTGGATTTTGTCACCAAGCCGCAGCTTGGCATTCGCGAAGGGATGCTGGCCTACAGCGAGATGATCGCCGAGAAGATCCGCACCGCTTCGCGTGCGAAGCTTGCCGCCCACACGCCGATGGCCGCGCCGGCGACCCTGAAGGCCGGTCCATTACTCAGCTCGGAAAAACTGCTGGTCATTGGAGCGTCAACCGGAGGAACAGAGGCAATTCGTCATGTACTCCAGCCATTGCCGCTTTCAAGTCCGGGTATTCTGATCACTCAGCATATGCCGCCAGGCTTTACCCGTTCGTTCGCCGAACGCCTGAACAAGCTGTGCCAGATCAGCGTGAAAGAGGCGGAAGACGGCGAGCGCGTGCTCCCGGGGCATGCCTATATCGCGCCGGGCGACAAGCATATGGAGCTGGCGCGCAGCGGCGCTAACTATCAAATCAAAATTCATGACGGACCGCCGGTCAACCGGCACCGTCCGTCGGTGGATGTGCTGTTTCATTCGGTGGCGAAACATGCGGGGCGCAACGCCGTTGGGGTGATCCTGACGGGGATGGGCAACGACGGTGCCGCCGGAATGCTTGCAATGCACCAGGCTGGCGCCTGGACGATTGCGCAGAATGAAGCAAGTTGTGTGGTGTTCGGCATGCCGCGCGAGGCCATCAATATGGGTGGCGTGAGCGAAGTGGTCGATCTTAGCCAGGTAAGCCAGCAGATGCTGGCGAAAATCAGTGCCGGACAGGCAATACGTATTTGACTCAGGAGTATTATTTTATGGCGGATAAAGAGCTTAAGTTTTTGGTTGTGGATGACTTTTCCACCATGCGTCGCATCGTACGCAACCTGCTGAAAGAGCTGGGCTTCAACAACGTTGAAGAAGCAGAAGATGGCGTTGATGCGCTGAACAAACTGCAGGCTGGCGGGTTTGGTTTTGTTATCTCCGACTGGAACATGCCAAACATGGACGGTCTGGAACTGCTGAAAACCATTCGTGCCGATGCGGGAATGGCCTCTATGCCGGTTCTGATGGTCACTGCAGAAGCGAAAAAAGAGAACATCATTGCCGCTGCACAGGCGGGCGCAAGCGGCTATGTGGTGAAGCCATTCACCGCGGCAACCCTGGAAGAGAAGCTCGGTAAGATCTTCGAGAAACTCGGCATGTGAGGTGATGGAAATGTTGCAACCTGCTATGAAACCCGTTGAAGAACACTCGCCGAGCGATATCATCGTCCGCATCGGCAGCCTGACGCGCATGCTGCGTGACAGCCTGCGCGAGCTGGGTCTGGATCAGGCAATTGCCGAAGCGGCGGAAGCGATTCCTGATGCCCGCGATCGTCTGGACTATGTCGTGCAGATGACCGCTCAGGCCGCGGAACGTGCGCTGAACAGCGTTGAAGCATCACAGCCGCACCAGGATGCGATGGAAAAGGGGGCGAAAGCCCTGAGCAAACGCTGGGACGAGTGGTTTGAAAACCCTATCGAGCTGGCTGATGCCCGCGAGCTGGTGACGGATACTCGTCAGTACCTGGGCGATGTGCCGGGCCACACCAGCTTCACCAACGCCCAGCTGCTGGACATCATGATGGCGCAGGATTTCCAGGACCTGACCGGTCAGGTCATCAAGCGCATGATGGATGTTATCCAGGAGATTGAGCGCCAGCTGCTGATGGTTCTGCTGGAGAACATTCCGGAACCAGCAGCCCGTCCAAAACGCGAGAACGAAAGCCTGCTCAATGGTCCGCAGCTCGACGCCACCAAGGCAGGCGTTGTGGCAAGCCAGGATCAGGTAGACGACCTGCTGGACAGCCTCGGCTTCTGATAGTCCTTTCCGCCTCAGGAGGTTACGCCGCCTGAGGCGGTTTGCGACAAAATCACCGAAAAGAGCCCGAATAAACGGGCTTTTCCCGCCATTGGATTTCCGCTGCGCTGGCATGATACCCGTGACGTAATGGGCTGAGCATGCACTGTGGCAGAAGAGAACGACGACAAAACGGAAGCCCCCACACCCCACCGACTAGAAAAGGCGCGTGAGGAAGGGCAAATCCCCCGATCCCGAGAATTGACCTCCCTGCTGATCCTTATCGTAGGCGTGTGCATTATCTGGTGGGGCGGGGAGTCGCTCGCCCGCAAGCTGGCGGGAATGCTGTCAACCGGCTTGCGTTTTGACCACAGCATGGTCAACGATCCGAATCTGATCCTCAGCCAGATTATTCAACTGATTAAAGGGGCCATGGTCGCGCTGTTGCCCCTGATTACCGGGGTCGTGCTGGTCGCGCTGGTCTCGCCGGTGATGCTCGGCGGTCTGGTTTTTAGTGCCAAATCGCTGCAGCCGAAATTTTCCAAACTGAACCCGCTGCCGGGCATTGCGAAAATGTTCTCTGCTCAGACCGGGGCCGAGCTGCTCAAAGCCATTCTCAAATCGGTGCTGATGGGCAGTTCTGCGGGGTTTTACCTCTGGTACCACTGGCCGGAAATGATGCGTCTCATCAGCGAATCGCCTCTCACCGCGATGAGCAACGCGCTGAATCTGGTCGGGCTTTGCGCACTGCTGGTGGTGCTCAGCATTATCCCGATGGTGGGTTTTGACGTGATCTTCCAGCTTTATACCCACTTCAAAAAGCTGCGCATGTCACGTCAGGACATCCGTGACGAATATAAGCAGATGGAAGGTGACCCGCACGTGAAGGGGCGTATCCGCCAGATGCAGCGTGCCGCCGCCCGTCGCCGCATGATGGAAGATGTGCCGAAGGCCGACGTCATCGTCACCAACCCGACGCACTATTCCGTTGCCCTGCGCTATGACGAAAACAAAATGAGCGCGCCGAAAGTGGTGGCGAAAGGGGCAGGGCTGATCGCGCTGCGCATCCGGGAAATCGGCACGGAACACCGCGTGCCGATCCTGGAAGCCCCTCCGCTGGCGCGTGCCCTTTACCGCCATGCGGATATTGGACAACAGATCCCGGGACAACTCTACGCCGCCGTGGCGGAAGTGCTGGCCTGGGTATGGCAGTTGAAGCGCTGGCGTCTGGCCGGCGGTCAACGGCCTGTGAAACCTGAGAACCTTCCGGTGCCTGCCGCGCTGGATTTTATGAACGAGAAGGACACTGATGGCTAATCTGGTGGCAATGTTGCGCCTGCCCGGCAACCTGAAATCGACCCAATGGCAGATCCTGGCCGGGCCGATTCTGATCCTGCTAATTCTGTCGATGATGGTACTGCCGCTTCCGGCGTTCATCCTCGATCTGCTTTTCACTTTCAATATTGCGCTCTCCATTATGGTGCTGCTGGTGGCGATGTTCACCCAGCGTACTCTGGAGTTCGCCGCGTTCCCGACCATTCTGCTGTTTACCACCCTGCTGCGACTGGCGCTGAACGTGGCGTCCACGCGTATCATCCTGATGGAAGGTCACACCGGGGCGGCAGCTGCAGGTAAAGTGGTGGAGGCGTTCGGCCACTTTCTGGTGGGTGGTAATTTCGCTATCGGTATCGTGGTGTTCGTCATCCTCGTGATCATCAACTTTATGGTCATCACCAAAGGTGCAGGGCGTATTGCGGAAGTGGGCGCGCGCTTTGTGCTCGACGGGATGCCGGGCAAGCAGATGGCGATCGACGCCGACCTGAACGCCGGTCTTATCGCCGAAGATGAAGCCAAAAAACGCCGTGCGGAGGTGACGCAGGAGGCGGACTTCTACGGCTCCATGGACGGTGCGAGTAAGTTTGTGCGCGGTGACGCCATCGCGGGCATTCTGATCATGGTGATTAACGTGGTCGGCGGCCTGCTGGTGGGCGTGCTGCAGCATGGGATGGACATGGGCCACGCGGCGGAAAGCTATACGCTGCTGACCATCGGTGACGGTCTGGTCGCGCAGATCCCGGCGCTGGTTATCTCCACTGCGGCGGGTGTGATTGTGACCCGCGTGAGCACCGATCAGGACGTTGGCGAGCAGATGGTGGGCCAGCTGTTCAGCAACCCGCGCGTGATGCTGCTGGCCGCTGCGGTTCTCGGGTTGCTCGGCCTGGTGCCGGGGATGCCAAACCTCGTCTTCCTGCTGTTTACGGCGGGGCTGCTGGGGCTTGCCTGGTGGATGCGTGGCCGTGAAACCAAACCGGCAGCTGAACCTGTTCAGGTCAAAATGCCGGAGAATACCCAGGCCGTCGAAGCGACCTGGAACGACGTTCAGCTGGAAGATTCCCTGGGAATGGAAGTCGGGTATCGCCTGATCCCGATGGTCGATTTCCAGCAGGACGGCGAGCTGCTCGGCCGTATCCGCAGTATCCGTAAAAAATTCGCGCAGGATATGGGCTTCCTGCCGCCGGTGGTACACATCCGCGACAATATGGACCTGCCGCCCGCGCGCTATCGTATCCTGATGAAAGGTGTCGAAATTGGCAGCGGTGATGCCTATCCGGGCCGCTGGCTGGCGATTAACCCCGGCACCGCCGCAGGCACGCTGCCGGGCGAGCAAACTATCGATCCGGCCTTTGGCCTGGCCGCTATCTGGATTGAAAGCGCCCTGAAAGAGCAGGCGCAGATCCAGGGGTATACGGTTGTTGAAGCCAGTACCGTGGTGGCGACCCATCTTAATCACCTGATTGGGCAATTCTCGGCGGAGCTGTTTGGCCGTCAGGAAGCGCAGCAGCTGCTGGACCGCGTCACGCAGGAGATGCCGAAGCTGACGGAAGATCTGGTCCCGGGCGTGCTGACCTTAACCACGCTGCACAAGGTGCTGCAAAACCTGCTCGACGAGAAGGTGCCGATCCGCGATATGCGCACCATTCTGGAAACCCTTGCCGAACACGCGCCGATACAAAGCGATCCGCACGAGCTGACGGCGGTGGTGCGCGTGGCGCTGGGACGCGCCATTACCCAGCAGTGGTTCCCGGGAACCGGGGAAGTGCAGGTGATCGGCCTCGATACGCCGCTTGAGCGTCTGCTGCTGCAGGCTCTGCAGGGCGGAGGCGGTCTGGAGCCGGGCCTGGCGGACCGTCTGCTGGCGCAAACGCAGGAGGCGCTGGCGCGTCAGGAGATGCTCGGCGCGCCGCCGGTGCTGCTGGTGAACCACGCGCTGCGTCCGCTGCTGTCCCGCTTCCTGCGTCGTAGCCTGAACCAGCTGGTCGTGCTGTCGAATCTGGAGCTGTCGGATAACCGTCATATCCGCATGACCGCGACGATTGGAGGAAAATAATGCGTAAATGGCTTTGGATGTTGCTCTTCCCGCTGGCGGCGCAGGCTGCCGGGGGAGGCACCTGGCAGGCGAGCAGCATGGGGGTGATCCTCAGTAACCGCGGTGTTGCTATGTCGTCTAACCCGCTGGCGCCTTCAGAAGAGGTCTCCGGACAGATGGGCCTTGTGGTCTGGAACTACCGGCTGATTGGCCCTACGCCAGCGGGCTTGCGGGTGCGCCTCTGCTCTCAGACGCGCTGTACCGAAATCGACGGCGAAAATGGGACAACGCAGGCGTTCAACGGCGTACCGGCTATTGAACCTTTGCGTTTCATCTGGGAAGTGCCGGGTGGGGGACGTTTGATTCCGGCTCTGAAGGTGCAGAGCAATTCCGTCATCGTGAACTATCGCTGACGGTTGGATTACCAGGACTGCAAAAACAAAACCCGGCGATTGCCGGGTTTTTTGTATTACATGCGTTCTACGGTTTCGATACCCAGGGTATCCAGACCCAGCTTCAGGGTCTTCGCCGTTAGCTGCGCCAGCTTCAGGCGGCTGTTGCGAACCGATTCGTTTTCCGCAGACAGAATAGGGCAGTGCTCGTAGAAGCCGGAGAACAGACCCGCCAGGTCGTACAGGTAAGCACACATTACGTGCGGCGTACCGTCACGCGCGACAACCGTCAGCGTCTCTTCGAACTGCAGCAGACGCGCCGCCAGCTGTGCTTCACGATCTTCAGTGATGGTCACGGTGGCAGTCGCCAGCACGCTTTCGTCGATACTGGCTTTACGGAATACCGAGAGCACGCGGGTGTAGGCGTACTGCATGTATGGCGCCGTGTTACCTTCAAACGCCAGCATGTTATCCCAGTCGAAGATATAGTCGGTGGTACGGTTCTTGGAGAGATCCGCGTATTTCACCGCACCGATACCCACGGCGTTGGCCAGTTTTTCCAGCTCGTCGGCCGGCATGTCCGGGTTCTTCTCGGCCACCAGACGACGGGCGCGTTCCAGCGCTTCGTCCAGCAGGTCTGACAGTTTCACCGTACCGCCCGCGCGGGTTTTGAACGGCTTGCCGTCTTTACCCAGCATCATGCCGAACATGTGGTGTTCCAGCGGAACGCTGTCCGGCACGTAACCGGCTTTACGCACGATGGTCCACGCCTGCATCAGGTGCTGGTGCTGACGGGAGTCTATGTAGTACAGCACGCGGTCGGCATGCAGCGTTTCGTAACGGTATTTCGCGCAGGCAATGTCGGTTGTAGTGTAGAGATAGCCGCCATCCTTTTTCTGGATGATCACGCCCATCGGTTCACCTTCCTTGTTTTTGTACTCATCAAGGAACACAACCGTTGCGCCTTCGCTCTCCACCGCCAGGTTTTTCGCTTTCAGGTCAGCCACAATGCCGGGCAGCATTGGGTTGTACAGGCTTTCACCCATTACGTCATCGCGGGTCAGGGTGACGTTCAGACGGTTATAGGTCAGCTGGTTCTGGGACATGGTGATGTCAACCAGCTTGCGCCACATTTCGAGGAAGTATTGATCGCCGCCCTGCAGTTTAACCACGTAACTACGCGCACGTTCGGCAAAAGCTTCGTCTTCGTCGTAGTGTTTTTTGGCTTCGCGATAGAACCCTTCCAGGTCCGCCAGCGCCATTTCACCCGCGTTTTCCTGCTGCTGTTTTTCCAGGTAAGCGATCAGCATGCCGAACTGGGTGCCCCAGTCGCCCACGTGGTTCGCGCGGATCACCTTGTGACCGAGGAACTCGAGCGTGCGCACTGCGGCATCACCGATGATGGTGGAGCGCAGGTGGCCAACGTGCATCTCTTTCGCCACGTTCGGCGCAGAATAGTCGATCACGACGGTCTGCGCTTCCGGCTGGGACACTCCCAGACGATCGGATTTCAGCGCCGCGTCAACGTGGCTTGCCAGGAAAGCAGGCTCAAGGAAGATGTTGATAAAGCCCGGACCGGCGATTTCGGTTTTGCTGGCAATGCCGGAAAGATCCAGATGCGTCAGTACCTGCTCAGCGAGCTGTCGCGGCGGCATGCCCAGTTTTTTAGCCACTGCCATCACGCCATTAGCCTGATAGTCGCCAAACTGTACTTTTGCTGACTGACGAACCTGCGGTTCGCAATCCGCAGGGGCACCTGCGGCAATCAGTGCCTGACTGACTTTTTCGGAGAGAAGAGCCTGAATATTCACCTGGATACCTTACGTTTTTGATGCGGGCTTACAACCGCCCGCGCCAGTTAAAGAATTTAGGGCGGGAGTATACTGCAAATGCCTTCTGACGTCAGCAGTGCGGGGCTGAAGATTGCTCAGAATCCAGGCAGTGAAGGTGTGCATAATCATGCAGTCGCAAAAAGCCGGTTTCTGAGGTTGGTCAAAACAGGGCAACAGAGTAAATTAGCGGCTTTGCGACATGAAAAGAGAATGACTTATGGCGAACTGGCAATCCATTGACGAACTGCATGATATTTCCGCAGATTTACCGCGCTTCACCCAGGCGTTCACAGAACTTGCCACCCGTCTGGGTCTGGATATTGCGCCGCTTGAGGCCGATCATATCTCTTTGCGCTGTCATCAGAATGCCACCGCCGAGCGCTGGCGTCGCGGGTTCGAACAGTGCGGCGAGTTACTGTCCGAGAATATCATTAATGGCCGCCCCATTTGCCTGTTCAAACTGCATGAGCCGGTGAACGTGGCGCACTGGCAGTTCAGCGTGGTTGAACTGCCGTGGCCGGGCGAGAAACGCTATCCGCACGAAGGCTGGGAACATATCGAGATTGTCCTGCCGGGTGAGCCGGAGACGTTAAACGCGCGCGCGCTGGCCCTGTTAGCGGACGAAGGCTTAAGCCAGCCGGGAATTTTTGTGAAGACCAGTTCTCCCAAAGGCGAGCGCGAGCGGTTACCTAACCCGACGCTGGCCGTTACTGACGGACAGGTTACGGTGAAGTTTCATCCGTGGACCATTGAGCAGATCGTTGCCAGTGAAGCATAAGAGATGTGAGTTCACGCCGGGACCGAAAACGAACGGCGTGTCATGATGTTTCGCTTAGTGGAATTTCAGGAGGATTAAATGGCGCTGCTGGAGATTTGTTGTTACAGCGTGGAGTGTGCCGTGACCGCGCAAAAGCACGGGGCTGACCGCATTGAACTGTGCGCGGCACCCAAGGAGGGCGGGTTGACGCCGTCTTACGGCGTGTTGAAGTCAGCCCGTCAGGCCGTCACTATTCCCGTTCACCCAATTATTCGTCCGCGCGGCGGTGATTTTTGTTACACGGCGGGCGAGTTCAGTGCCATGCTTGATGATATCGCCCTCGTTCGGGACCTGGGGTTTCCAGGGCTGGTGACCGGGCTGCTGGATGAAGACGGCAATATCGATATACCGCGTATGCGTCAGATTATGAGCGCCGCGCAGGGGATGGCCGTCACTTTTCATCGCGCATTTGATATGTGTAAAGATCCGCTTCAGGCCTTTGAAACGCTTGGAGAACTTGGCGTGGCGCGCATCCTGACATCGGGTCAGCAGGCGTCAGCTGAAAAAGGACTGCAATTAATTACGGAACTAAAAGCACATTCTGGTGTTCCAATAATAATGGCGGGTGCGGGAGTCCGCGCCAGCAATCTGGAACGGTTTTTAAACGCCGGGGTAGAAGAGCTGCACAGCTCCGCGGGGAAATGGATACCTTCGCCCATGCGTTATCGCAATACAGGATTGTCAATGTCGACGGATGCTGAAGCGGATGAGTATTCACGCTATGGCGTAGAGGGAGAGTCGGTTGCGGAAATGAAGTCGCTGATTGAGCGCCATCACGTGTAGCAACGTACCGATTTTTACCGCGCATCATGTCGCCCAATATGATGCTTGCTTGTACCAGGCCCCTGCCAATTACACAGGGGCCTTTTTTTCTCCTTCATATTTCAAGCCGCAGCTGCGTTGGCTGCCTCGCTGCAACTTGAACTATTTCGGAGAAAACGTGCTACGAGTAGGCCGGGTAAGGCGCAGCCGCCACCCGACTAAAAGACTACGGCTTAGTCGCTATTAACACCGCACGCATCGGGGCCGGATAGCCTTCGATGGTTTTGCTGTGATCGGTTGGGTCGAGGAATTGCTCCAGCGATTCGGTGATCATCCAGTCGGTGCGGCGCTGCTCTTCGATTGAGGTCACGCTGACATCGGCAATCCGCACATCCACAAACCCGCATTTCTCCAGCCAGTTCTTTAGCGCCAGCGCGGAAGGGATGAAGTAAACGTTGCGCATCTGCGCGTAGCGATCGCCCGGCACCAGAACGGCGTGTTCATCGCCTTCAATAACCAGCGTTTCGAGCACCAGCTCGCCGCCGCTGACCAGCTGATCTTTCAATTGCCACAGATGTTCAAGCGGGGAGCGGCGGTGATAAAGCACGCCCATGGAGAACACGGTATCAAACGCTTTCAGAGCTGGCAGCTGCTCAATGCCCAGCGGCAGCAGGTGCGCGCGCTGATCGTTACCCAGCAGCTTACGTACCGCTTCAAACTGGCACAGGAACAGCTGCATCGGGTCAATACCTACCGCCAGATGCGCGCCCGCGCCAATCATGCGCCACATGTGGTAACCGCTGCCGCAGCCCACGTCCAGAATGGTGCGCCCGGTCAGGTCGGAAAGGTGGGGCAGGACGCGATCCCATTTCCAGTCCGAGCGCCATTCGGTATTGATGTTCACGCCGTAAAGTGAAAACGGCCCTTTGCGCCACGGCATCAGGTTACGCATCAGCGTTTCGATGCGGTTGATCTGACCTGCCGGAAGCGGTTCTTCACTCTCTGCGGTGACGCTGTGCAGAAGGTCCAGACGATGCGGGGTCAGTTCGGGCAGAAACTCCACTGCATTTGACCACTGCTTTAACAGGCCGTGCTGCTGGTCCCGCTGCCAGGCGGCAATCTGCGCGGGCAAGGTTTCCAGCCAGTGGGAGAGCTGGTTTTTGGCAATCAGCTGATAGAAGTTACTGAACTCGATCATGCCGGTTTCCCCGCTTTCAGCGCTACCAGCGAACCAAAGTTAAAGCACTGGAACCACAGTTCGCTGTGCTCAAAACCGGCTTTGCTCAGACGCGCTTTATGGGTTTCTACGGAATCCGTCAGCATCACGTTTTCGAGCATGCTGCGCTTCTGGCTGATCTCCAGCTCGCTGTAGCCGTTCGCCCGTTTGAAATCGTGGTGCATATTGAACAGCAGCTCGCCAACCTCGGCATCTTCGAAGCTGAATTTCTCAGAGAGCACCAGCGCGCCGCCAGGATTCAGCCCCTGATAAATTTTGTCCAGCAGCAGCTGGCGGTCTTCCGGTACCAGGAACTGAAGCGTGAAATTCAGCACCACCATAGACGCGTTATTGATCTCAATCTCGCGGATATCACCTTCCACCACGTCTACCGGAACAGGAGCTTTGTACGCGTCAATATGGCGACGGCAGCGCTCAACCATGGCCGGGGAGTTATCGACGGCAATAATGCGGCAGCCTTCGTGGTGAACGTTACGACGAACCGACAGCGTTGCCGCGCCGAGCGAGCAGCCCAGGTCATAGACCTGCGTGCCGGGTTGAACGAAGCGCTCAGCCAGCATGCCGATCATAGAGATAATATTGGAATAACCGGGAACAGAGCGCTGGATCATATCCGGGAAGACTTCGGCTACCCGTTCATCGAAGGTCCAGTCGCCCAGGCTGGCGATAGGCGCGGAAAAAAGCGTGTCGCGATCTGACATAACGTAAAAATCCGGGAAAAATAAAGTGGCGTATTGTGCGCTAATGGAGGGAGAAAACCAACTCCCACGGCATATACCACAGGTTAGCCAGCACCATCAGCAAAAGTGAACACCAGGTTGCACTCATGCCGGAACGACGCCAGCGGATTAAGCGATGGTGAAAGCCGTAATAATGCATCAGGCGGCCAGCAATAAGCAGCAGGCCACAGATGTGCACCATCCAGGTTTCTGCGCCATTCATCTCCATAAACAGCAGCAGGATTAGGGCTGCGGGGATGTATTCAACCGCGTTGCCATGAATGCGGATAGCGCTTTGTAGCTCTGAAAACCCGCCGTCACCGTAGGAGACGCGGTAGAGCGTTCTGAGGCGCACAACATCAAATGAAAACTTAATCAGCAGTAATGCACCTAACACCGCATACAGCGCGCTGACCATACAAACTCCCTGTTTTTGGCAGATGGCACTTCACTATGATAGGGGGTGATATCAAAAAAGAGAAGATTGTTGTGGGATGGAAGGGGCGCTTCCCACGGACGGCACCGCAGCCTGCAAGGCCTGCCATAGAGCATCGACCAGTTCGGGGGCCTGGGCAATATCCGGCGTGTGCAAAAAGAGATACGGCGTGGTGGTGTGTTCCCACGATGCCAGTTTTTCCAGCCAGGCGGTGAACAGCGCCTGGTTTTGCTGCATGTTATCGCTGCCGATAAACCTGACCATTGGGTTATGTGCGGTCACGATGGCGTGAACCGGTACTTTCGGTTTTTTACGCTGAGCTTCAACGATGGCTTCGCTATGCGGGATAGCGCTGTGCACCGGACGGCTGTCGAGGATCACCCGGTTAACGGAACGCTCAAGCAGGCCGCGATTGAGCGCTTTTTCCGCTTCGCCCTTAGCAAAAAACTCAGGATGCCTGACTTCAACGCCGTAGGTAAACTCCCGGGGCAGGGCGTCCAGAAACGTCCACAGCGCGGGCAGGTCGCGCGGGCCAAAGACGGCCGGAAGCTGCAGCCAGTACTGGCCGATGCGGTTTGCCAGCGGTGACATGCGCGCGAAAAATTCTTCGGTCAAATCGCCGCAGTTGCGCAGCGCGGCCTGGTGAGAAATGGTCGCCGGAAACTTGAAGCAGAAGCGGAAGTCGTCGGTCGTTTGTTCCCGCCAGCGTGCAACAATCTCGGCTTTCGGAAGCGCATACAGGGTGGTGTTACCCTCGACACAGTTGAAGTGCCGGGCATATTCCTCAAGGCCGGTGATGCCAAGGCGCACCCATTTCGGGTGCGACCACTGGGGTAAACCGACATACATCATAGCGCGCTGACAATCTCATCCGTGCTGCGCACGCGGCCGATGCGCGGGAAGATGTGGGTCATGCTGCCCTGATGCTGTTCCGCGGAGGCCGCGCTGCAGGCATCTTCGGCAATCACCAGATTAAACCCCAGCTCCCACGCGTTGCGGGCAGTCGACTCCACGCCGATGTTGGTGGAAATACCGCACAGGATAATGGTGTCAATGCCGCGACGGCGGAGCTGCAGTTCAAGATCGGTGCCGTAGAATGCACCCCACTGACGTTTGGTCACTTCAATATCGCTGTCGCGTTTACCCAGTGAGGCCGGGTACGTCCACCAGTTTTCCGGCAGGGCGCGTGCAGGAGCCTGGGCATCAACGGGCTGTTTTAACGCTTCGGCGTAATCAGCAGACCAGCCGACGCGCACCATGACAACCGGGGCACCGCTGGCACGACAGGTTTCCGCCAGGCGAGCGGCGCGGCTGACTACATCGTCCGCGGTATGCGGGCCGCCGGCGAAGGGCAAAATGCCTTCCTGTAAATCAATCACGACAAGCGCGGTTTTACTGGCATCAAGTGTTAACATCGTTACTCCCGTTAAATGAATCACTTCCGGACACCATACGACGTGATGGCCTGTTCCTGGGCGGATAATTTTGTTAATTTTTGTGAGAATGCGCAATAAGAGTGCAGCAAACGACCGCCAGGCCGTGGTTCGCTCTTATCGTCCGGCGGAATTTCCAGTATAATAGCCGCCTTTTTTCATCCAGTTGTGACATACAGAAAGCTGCGACATAGTAGCCTGCATACCAGGCGACATTTAGCCTGCGGCTAATTAAGGGATATCTCATGCGTACAGAATATTGCGGGCAGCTGCGTCAGTCCCACGTCGGACAGCAGGTCACCCTGTGTGGTTGGGTCAATCGTCGTCGTGATCTTGGTAGCCTTATCTTCATCGATATGCGCGACCGCGAAGGTATCGTTCAGGTGTTCTTCGATCCGGATCGCGCTGATGCGTTGAAGCTGGCCTCTGAGCTGCGTAATGAGTTCTGCATTCAGGTCACCGGCACCGTGCGTGCGCGTGACGAGAAAAACGTTAACGCCGACATGGCGACGGGTGCCATTGAAGTGCTGGCGTCCGATCTGACGATCATTAACCGTGCTGAAGCGCTGCCGCTGGACTCCAACCACGTCAACACTGAAGAAGCGCGTCTGAAATACCGCTACCTGGATCTGCGTCGCCCGGAAATGGCTCAGCGCCTGAAAACCCGTGCGAAAATCACCAGCCTGGTGCGTCGCTTTATGGATGACCACGGTTTCCTTGATATCGAAACCCCGATGCTGACCAAAGCCACGCCGGAAGGCGCGCGCGATTACCTGGTCCCATCCCGCGTTCATAAAGGCAAATTCTACGCGCTGCCGCAGTCTCCACAGCTGTTCAAACAGCTGCTGATGATGTCCGGCTTCGATCGCTACTATCAGATCGTGAAATGCTTCCGCGACGAAGACCTGCGTGCTGACCGCCAGCCTGAATTTACCCAGATCGATGTGGAAACCTCCTTCATGACCGCTGAGCAGGTGCGTGAAGTGATGGAAGCCCTGGTGCGTAGCCTGTGGAACGACGTTAAAGGCGTTGAGCTGGGCGATTTCCCAATCATGACCTTCGCGGAAGCCGAGCGTCGTTATGGCTCTGACAAACCAGACCTGCGTAACCCGATGGAGCTGGTGGACGTTGCAGACCTGGTGAAAGCCGTTGAGTTTGCCGTCTTCTCCGGCCCGGCTAACGATCCGAAAGGTCGCGTGGCGGCCCTGCGCGTACCGGGTGGTGCAGCACTGAGCCGTAAGCAGATCGACGATTACGGCAACTTCATCAAGATCTACGGCGCTAAAGGTCTGGCCTATATTAAAGTGACCGAGCGTGCGAAAGGTCTGGAAGGTATCACCAGCCCGGTCGCGAAATTCCTGAACGCGGACATCGTGGAAGCGATCCTTGAGCGCACCGGCGCGCAGGACGGCGACATGATCTTCTTCGGCGCAGATAACAAGAAAGTTGTTGCGGATGCGATGGGCGCGCTGCGTCTGAAGCTCGGCAAAGACCTGAACCTGACCGACGAGAGCAAATGGGCGCCGCTGTGGGTTATCGACTTCCCAATGTTTGAAGACGACGGTGAAGGCGGCCTGACCGCGATGCACCACCCGTTCACCTCGCCAAAAGAGATGACGGCGGCAGAGCTGAAAGCGGCACCGGAAGAGGCCGTCGCCAACGCCTACGATATGGTCATTAACGGCTACGAAGTGGGCGGCGGTTCCGTGCGTATTCACAGCGGTGAAATGCAGCAGACCGTGTTCGGCATCCTGGGCATCAACGAGCAGGAGCAGCGCGAGAAATTCGGCTTCCTGCTGGACGCGCTGAAATACGGTACGCCTCCGCACGCGGGTCTGGCCTTTGGTCTTGACCGTCTGACCATGCTGCTGACCGGCACCGATAACATCCGTGATGTTATCGCCTTCCCGAAAACCACTGCCGCAGCGTGTCTGATGACCGAAGCGCCAAGCTTTGCCAACCCGGCCGCACTGGCTGAGCTGGGCATTGAGGTGGTGAAGAAGGAAGAGAAAAACTGATATGACATATAAGCTCCCCGTTTCGGTCCTGGTGGTCATTTATGCAGAAGACACGAAGCGGGTGCTGATGTTGCAGCGGCGTGATGACCCTGAATTCTGGCAGTCGGTTACCGGCAGTCTGGAAGAGGGGGAGACCGCGCCGCAGGCCGCCGCGCGTGAAGTAAAGGAAGAGGTCGCCATTGACGTTGCCCGCGAGCAACTGACCCTGAAGGACTGTCAGCGCACGGTGGAGTTCGAAATTTTTAGCCATTTACGTCATCGCTACGCGCCGGGTACCGAGCGCAATACGGAATCGTGGTTCTGTCTCGCGCTCCCCCATGAACGGGAGATCGTGTTTACCGAACACCTGACCTACCGCTGGGTGAATGCGGCGGATGCTGCCGCGCTGACCAAGTCGTGGAGCAACCGGCAGGCGATTGAAGAATTTGTAATTAACGCTGCCTGAAAAGGCGCGCTCTTTGAGGATATTTTTATGGCAGGTCATAGTAAGTGGGCCAACACCAAACACCGCAAAGCGGCACAGGATGCCAAGCGCGGTAAGATCTTTACCAAAATCATTCGCGAGCTGGTGACGGCAGCGCGTCTGGGCGGCGGCGACCCGGCGTCTAACCCGCGTCTGCGCGCGGCGGTTGATAAAGCGCTGTCCAACAACATGACGCGTGACACCCTGAACCGTGCAATCGCACGTGGCGTGGGCGGTGACGAAGACGCGAACATGGAAACCATCATTTATGAAGGTTACGGTCCTGGCGGTACGGCGGTGATGGTTGAGTGCCTGTCCGACAACCGTAACCGTACCGTTGCGGAAGTGCGCCACGCGTTCACCAAAACCGGTGGCAACCTGGGCACTGACGGTTCCGTTGCGTACCTGTTCAGCAAAAAAGGCGTCATCTCTTTCGAGAAAGGCGACGAAGATGCGATCATGGAAGCGGCGCTGGAAGCCGGTGCGGAAGACGTAGTGACCTTCGACGACGGTGCTATCGACGTTTATACCGCATGGGAAGAGATGGGTGCCGTGCGCGACGCGCTGGAAGCGGCAGGCCTGAAAGCGGACAACGCTGAAGTCTCCATGATCCCGTCCACCAAAGCGGACATGGATGCGGAAACCGCACCAAAACTGCTGCGTCTGATCGACATGCTCGAAGACTGTGACGACGTGCAGGAAGTGTACCACAACGGTGAAATCTCTGATGAGGTTGCAGCGACTCTCTGATGAGAGCGTATAAATCCGTTACAGGAGACGCGTGATGTCGATTATTCTCGGGATTGACCCAGGCTCACGCGTCACCGGTTATGGCGTTATCCGTCAGGTGGGACGCCAGTTAACCTACCTGGGCAGCGGCTGTATCCGCACCAAAGTTGACGATCTGCCGTCGCGCCTGAAGCTCATTTATGCGGGCGTATCGGAGATCATCACCCAGTTTCAGCCGGACTATTTCGCCATCGAGCAGGTCTTCATGGCGAAAAACGCCGATTCGGCGCTGAAGCTCGGCCAGGCTCGTGGCGTTGCCATTGTCGCTGCCGTGAACCAGGATTTGCCGGTATTTGAATACGCGGCGCGTCAGGTTAAGCAGACGGTGGTGGGTATTGGTAGCGCGGAGAAAAGTCAGGTGCAGCACATGGTGCGTACCCTGCTGAAGCTCCCTGCGAACCCGCAGGCCGATGCCGCGGATGCGCTGGCGATTGCGATTACCCACTGTCACGTGAGCCAGAACGCGATGCAAATGAGCGAGTCGCGGCTCAATCTGGCGCGAGGCAGGTTACGATAATGACAAATCAGGCTGGATGTTTATCCAGCCTTTTTTTATTATGTCGGCAGTTAATTTCTTCCAGAACGCAGGAGCGTCACGTGATAGGCAGACTCAGAGGCATCATCATTGAAAAACAACCCCCGTTAGTGCTGCTGGAAGTGGGTGGCGTGGGCTATGAAGTCCATATGCCGATGACCTGCTTCTACGAGCTGCCGGACGCGGGCAAAGAGGCGATTGTCTTTACTCAGTTTGTGGTGCGTGAAGATGCTCAGCTGCTGTACGGCTTCAACAACAAGCAGGAACGCACGCTGTTCCGCGAGCTGATTAAAACCAACGGCGTCGGGCCGAAACTGGCGCTGGCGATCTTATCCGGCATGTCTGCACCACAGTTTGTGAATGCTGTTGAGCGCGAAGATCCTGCGGCGCTGATTAAGCTTCCGGGCATCGGTAAGAAAACGGCAGAGCGTCTGATTGTCGAGATGAAAGACCGCTTTAAAGGCCTGCATGGCGATCTCTTCACGCCGGCGGCCGATCTGGTACTGACCTCTCCAGGTGCGCCTGCGACGGATGATGATGCCGAGCAGGAAGCGGTTGCCGCGCTGGTGGCGCTGGGCTATAAACCTCAGGAGGCCAGCCGTATGGTGAGCAAAATTGCCAAACCGGACGCCAGCAGTGAAACCCTGATTCGTGAAGCGCTGCGCGCTGCATTGTGAGGTAAAGGATGATAGAAGCAGACCGCCTGGTTTCGGCAGGCACTGTTCAGGCAGAGGATGTGGTGGATCGCGCGATTCGCCCAAAACTGCTTGATGAGTACATTGGCCAGCCGCAGGTTCGTTCCCAGATGGAGATTTTCATCCAGGCGGCAAAACTGCGCGGCGATGCGCTCGATCACCTGCTGATTTTTGGCCCTCCCGGTTTAGGCAAAACCACGCTGGCGAATATCGTCGCCAATGAGATGGGCGTTAACCTGCGCACCACCTCCGGCCCGGTGCTGGAGAAGGCGGGCGATCTCGCTGCGATGCTGACCAACCTCGAACCACATGACGTGCTGTTTATCGATGAGATCCACCGTCTCTCACCGGTGGTAGAAGAGGTGCTCTATCCGGCGATGGAAGATTACCAGCTGGATATCATGATCGGCGAAGGTCCGGCCGCGCGCTCCATCAAAATCGATCTGCCGCCGTTTACCCTGATTGGCGCAACGACGCGAGCCGGGTCGTTGACCTCTCCACTGCGCGACCGTTTCGGGATCGTGCAGCGTCTGGAATTTTATCAGGTTGCCGATCTCCAGCACATCGTTGGCCGCAGCGCCCGCTATATGGGGCTGGAAATGAGCGAAGAGGGCGCGTTTGAAGTGGCGAAGCGTTCCCGCGGTACGCCGCGTATCGCCAACCGCCTGCTGCGCCGCGTGCGTGACTTTGCAGAGGTAAAGCACAACGGTTCGATTTCCGCCGAGATTGCCGCCCAGGCGCTGGACATGCTGAACGTCGATGCCGAAGGTTTTGATTACATGGACCGCAAGCTGCTGCTGGCGGTGCTGGACAAGTTCTTTGGTGGCCCGGTCGGGCTGGATAACCTGGCGGCGGCTATTGGTGAAGAGCGTGAGACGATTGAAGATGTGCTGGAGCCGTATCTGATTCAGCAGGGCTTCCTGCAGCGCACCCCGCGTGGACGTATGGCGACGGTGCGGGCGTGGAATCATTTCGGTATTACGCCACCGGCAATGCCGTAAGCAGCGATAATTTGTAGCCCCGGTAAGCGAAGCGTCACCGGGGACATACCCACTACTGTGCGGTCTTCTTCATCATACTGAAGATAAACAGCACCGCAGCACTCAGCACCACGGACGGCCCAGCAGGCGTGTCATAGAACGCCGAGAAGGTGAGTCCACCCGTTACCGCAATCATCCCGACGATCACGGCTACGCCGGCCATCTGCTCAGGCGTACGGGCAAAACGACGCGCCGTAGCGGCAGGGATGATCAGCAGCGACGTAATAATCAGCGCGCCGACAAACTTCATCGCTACGCCAATGGTTAACGCCGTCACCAGCATCAGCAGCAGCTTAACGCGCTGCAGCTTCACGCCGTCGACAAACGCCAGGTCCGGGCTGACGGTCATGGCCAGTAAATTCCGCCACTGCCAGAACAGAATAGCGAGCACCACCAGCACGCCAATGGCTATAGCGATGAGATCCTCCGGCGTCACGGCCAGCAGGTCACCGAACAGGTAGGCCATCAGATCCACGCGGATGTTCGACATCAGGCTGACCACCACCAGGCCCAGCGACAGGGCGCTGTGCGCCATGATGCCAAGCAGGGTATCGATGGCGAGGTGAGGGCGTTTTTCCAGCCAGACCAGACCGGCCGCCAGCAGCAGCGTGACCACAATCACCGCGTAGAACGGGTTGACGTTCAGCAGCAGACCAAAAGCCACGCCCAGCAGGGACGCATGCGCCAGGGTATCACCGAAGTAAGACATTCTGCGCCATACCACAAACGAGCCGAGCGGGCCCGCGGCGCAGGCAAGCATAATCCCGGCCAGCCAGCCGGGCAGTAACAGTTCAATCATGAGTGTCCATTTCCCCGACGCAGTACGATTCGTCCCTGTAAATCATGGCGATGATTATGATGATGACGATAAATGCCAAGCTGCTCGGCGCCACGAGGGCCGAACATGGAGATAAACTCCGGATGCATGGAGACGACTTCAGGCGTACCGGAGCAGCAGATATGGTGGTTGAGGCACAGCACTTCGTCGGTTTTTGCCATTACCAGATGGAGATCATGGGAGACCATCAGCACTGCGCAATCGAGCTCGCGACGTAGCTGGTCGATCAAATCATAAAGCGCAACCTGACCATTCACATCCACACCCTGAGTCGGCTCATCCAGTACCAGAAGCTGCGGGCTGCTTAGCAGCGCGCGGGCAAGTAAAACACGCTGAGTTTCACCGCCGGACAGTTTTTGCAGCGGCGCATCGACAAGATGGCCCGCCTGCACGCGTTTCAGTGCCGGGAGAATATCGGCTTTACGCGTGCCGGGGCGCAGACGCAGGAAACGGCTGACCGTCAGCGGCAGCGTGGCGTCGAGATGAAGTTTTTGCGGCACATAGCCAATACGCAATTTTTCCTCACGCTTAATCACGCCTTCATCGGGTGCGACCAAACCCAGCACCACGCGTACCAGGGTGGATTTACCTGCGCCATTGGGGCCGAGAAGCGTCAGAATTTTGCCGGGCTTCAGATCCAGCGACACGTCAGAGAGGACGCGGCGCTGGCCAAATGAGACCGAAATATTTTCAAGAGAAACCAATGTCGTCATGTCATTTTAAGCTTGAAGAAGTCAACGAATGTTATAATATCACACTCCACGCATTCACTACGATGATTAGTCGCATTATGTTACATAAAAATACGCTTCTTTTCGCAGCATTATCTGCTGCCCTTTGGGGGACAACCGCACAAGATGTTAACGCTGCGGTTGTCGCTTCGCTTAAGCCACTTGGATTCATCGCGTCCGCCATTGCAGACGGCGTAACGGAGACCCAGGTTCTGCTCCCTGATGGTGCATCTGAGCATGACTATTCCCTGCGCCCGTCAGATGTAAAACGCTTGCAAAACGCGGACTTAGTCGTCTGGATTGGTCCTGAAATGGAAGCGTTCATGCAGAAGTCAGCAAAACAGGTGGCGGGTGAAAAACAGGTCGCGATTGCCGACCTCCCCGGCGTGAAACCGTTGCTCATGAAAGGGGCGGATGACGACGGCGACGAACATGACCACAATGCTGCAGACGGTGAAAAAGGTGATGGAGATCACCATCACGGCGAGTACAACATGCATCTTTGGTTATCCCCAGAGATAGCGCGGCTTTCAGCGGTTGCAATCCATGACAAATTAGTGGAACTTATGCCGCAAAGTCGAGCCAAACTAGACGCCAACCTGAAGGATTTTGAGGCACAATTAGCCGCAACCGATAAGCAGGTGGGTAATGAGCTCGCACCGTTGAAAGGAAAAGGGTATTTCGTGTTTCATGACGCCTACGGCTATTACGAAAAACACTACGGTTTGACCCCGCTGGGCCACTTCACCGTCAACCCTGAAATTCAGCCTGGTGCGCAGCGTTTACATGAAATCAGAACACAGCTGGTTGAGCAGAAAGCGACATGCGTTTTTGCTGAGCCACAGTTCAGGCCAGCGGTCGTAGAAGCCGTGGCCAGGGGAACATCCGTGCGCATGGGAACCCTTGACCCGCTAGGTACGAATATCCAGTTGAGCAAAGCGAGCTATTCGCAGTTCCTCAGCCAACTGGCGAACCAGTATGCGAGCTGCCTGAAAGGAGAATAACGAGGAAGTGAATACGTGCAACAGATAGCCCGCTCTGTCGCCCTGGCATTTAACAATCTGCCTCGACCCCACCGCGTTATGCTGGGGTCGCTTACAGTACTCACCTTAGCGGTCGCCGTCTGGCGGCCCTATGTGTACCACCCGAGTTCTGCCCCTATCATCAAAACCATTGAGCTTGAAAAGAGCGAAATCCGTTCTTTGCTGCCTGAAGCCAGTGAGCCTATCGACCAGGCGGCTCAGGAAGATGAAGCTATCCCGCAGGATGAACTGGACGATAAAACCGAGAACGAAGCGGGTATCCACGAATATGTAGTGTCTACCGGTGACACGCTGAGCAGCGTGCTGAACCAGTACGGCATCGACATGGGCAATATCAGCCAGCTGGCGGCTGCGGATAAAGATCTTCGTAATCTGAAAATCGGACAGCAGCTCTCCTGGACATTAACGGCGGATGGCGATCTCCAGCGTCTGACCTGGGAAATGTCCCGCCGCGAAACCCGCACCTACGATCGCACTGCAAACGGTTTCAAGATGACCAGCGAAATGCAGAAGGGTGACTGGGTTAACAGCGTTCTGAAAGGCACCGTGGGCGCGAGCTTTGTCTCCAGCGCGCGCGATGCAGGCTTGACCAGCGCTGAAATCAGTTCGGTGATCAAAGCCATGCAGTGGCAGATGGATTTCCGCAAGCTGAAGAAGGGCGATGAGTTCTCCGTCCTGATGTCACGCGAGATGCTGGACGGCAAGCGCGAGCAAAGCCAGCTGCTGGGCGTCCGACTGCGCTCTGAAGGTAAAGATTATTACGCGATTCGTGCCGAAGACGGTAAGTTCTACGATCGCAGCGGTACGGGCCTTGCGAAAGGCTTCCTGCGCTTCCCGACGGCAAAACAGTTTCGCGTTTCCTCTAACTTTAACCCGCGTCGTCTGAACCCGGTAACCGGGCGCGTCGCGCCGCACCGTGGCGTTGACTTTGCCATGCCGCAGGGTACGCCGGTACTGGCGGTAGGGGATGGAGAAGTGGTGGTGGCCAAGCGTAGCGGTGCCGCCGGATATTATGTCGCGGTACGTCATGGTCGTACTTATACGACCCGCTACATGCACCTGCGCAAGCTGCTGGTCAAACCGGGCCAGAAGGTGAAGCGTGGTGACCGTATCGCGATTTCCGGCAATACCGGACGCTCTACCGGCCCGCATCTGCACTATGAAGTGTGGATCAACCAACAGGCCGTGAACCCGCTGACGGCGAAACTGCCGCGCACCGAAGGCCTGACAGGTAAAGATCGTACTGATTATCTGGCGCAGGTGAAAGAGGTGATACCGCAGCTGAGCTTGAACTAAGCCCTCTGTTTTTGTTAAAAAAGCCGGCGCACACTGACGCCGGCTTTTTCTTTTGTGCGGGGACGACTGCCTCGCTACACTATCTGAATAAAATTTTGCTTCATCAGACCCTGGATCCAGCATGGAAACCAAAAAAAACAATATTGAATACATTCCTGAGTTTGAAAAATCCTTTCGCCATCCGCGCAACTGGGGCGCCTGGCTTGGTGTTTACGCCTTTGCGGGGATGGCGTTGCTGCCGGCTTCCGTCCGAGACCCAGTTCTGGGGAAAATTGGCCGTCTGGCCGGGCGTTTAGGCAAGAGCGCTCGCCGCCGCGCGCAGATTAATCTCTACTACTGTTTTCCTGAGAAAAGCGACGCCGAACGTGAGGCAATTATTGATGAGATGTATACCACTGCCCCGCAGGCAATGGCGATGATGGCGGAACTGGCGCTGAAAGGGCCGGATAAAATCGTCGATCGCGTTGACTGGAAAGGGCTGGACATCATCGAGGAGATGCGCCGCAATGACGAGAAAGTCATTTTCCTTGTCCCCCACGGCTGGGGCGTTGATATTCCGGCGATGCTCATGGCGTCTCAGGGCCAGAAAATGGCGGCGATGTTCCATAACCAGGGAAATAAAATCTACGATTTTGTCTGGAACACGGTGCGTCGTCGTTTTGGCGGACGTTTGCATGCGCGTAACGATGGCATTAAGCCCTTCATTCAGTCGGTACGTCAGGGGTACTGGGGCTACTATCTGCCGGATCAGGACCACGGCCCAGAGCACAGCGAGTTTGTCGATTTCTTTGCGACCTATAAAGCGACGCTCCCCGCGATTGGTCGACTGATGAAAGTCTGTCGTGCCCGCGTGATCCCGCTATTCCCGGTCTATGACGGCAAAACGCATCGCCTGAGTATTGAGGTCCGTCCGCCGATGGACGATCTGCTCACCGCGGACGACCACACCATCGCGCGTCGAATGAACGAAGAGGTGGAGATCCTGGTGGGGCCGCATGCCGAACAGTACACGTGGATTTTGAAGCTGCTTAAAACGCGTAAACCGGGTGAAACAGAGCCCTACAAACGCAAAGAGCTTTATCCGAGGAAATAAAAAAAGCCCTCTCCAGACGGAGAGGGCTTTTTAACACAAACGTTATTACTCGACGGTCATAACGCGCGTGGTGTTGGTTGAGCCGATGGTGCTCATCACATCGCCCTGGGTCACGATAACGATATCACCGGACACCAGATAGCCTTTGTCGCGCAGCAGGTTTACGGCATCGTGCGCTGCAGCTACGCCATCATTAGTGCTGTCGAAGTGAACCGGCGTCACGCCGCGGTACAACGCCGTCAGGTTCAGGGTACGTTCGTGACGGGACATGGCGAAAATTGGCAGGCCAGAGCTGATACGAGAGGTCATCAGCGCGGTGCGGCCAGATTCGGTCATGGTGATGATCGCGGTAACGCCCTTCAGGTGGTTTGCCGCGTACATCGCAGACATCGCAATCGCTTCTTCCACGTTGTCGAACTGCACGTCCAGACGATGTTTAGAGACGTTGATGCTTGGGATCTTTTCAGCGCCCAGGCAGACGCGCGCCATGGCGGCCACGGTTTCTGCCGGATACTGGCCCGCAGCGGTTTCCGCAGAGAGCATCACCGCATCCGTACCGTCCAGCACGGCGTTGGCCACGTCCATAACTTCCGCACGGGTTGGCATTGGGTTGGTGATCATCGATTCCATCATCTGAGTGGCGGTGATCACCGCGCGGTTCAGCTGACGTGCGCGACGAATCAGCGCTTTCTGGATACCGACCAGCTCAGGGTCGCCGATTTCCACGCCCAGGTCACCACGCGCAACCATGACAACGTCAGAGGCGAGGATCACATCGTCCATGGCATCCTGATCGCAAACGGCCTCCGCGCGTTCAACTTTAGCGACGATTTTAGCATCGCAGCCTGCATCACGTGCCAGGCGACGCGCATAGTTAAGATCTTCGCCACAGCGCGGGAAGGAGACGGCCAGGTAGTCAACGCCGATCAGCGCGGCAGTTACGATGTCCGCTTTGTCTTTATCGGTAAGCGCTTCTGCTGAGAGGCCGCCACCCAGTTTGTTGATGCCTTTATTGTTGGAGAGCGGGCCGCCAACGGTGACTTCGGTGAACACTTTCATGCCCTGAACTTCCAGCACTTTCAGCTGTACGCGACCGTCGTCGAGCAGCAGGATATCGCCAGGCACCACGTCAGCCGGCAGGCCTTTATAGTCGATACCAACTTTCTCTTTATCGCCTTCGCCTTTGCCCAGGTTGGCATCAAGCAGGAATTTGTCGCCGATATTGAGGAAAACTTTACCCTCTTTAAAGGTCGATACACGGATTTTTGGACCCTGCAAATCGCCGAGGATAGCAACATGACGGCCCAGTTTTGCTGCAATTTCACGCACTTTATCGGCACGTAATTTATGGTCTTCTGGCGTACCGTGAGAGAAGTTCATACGTACCACGTTGGCACCGGCGGCGATAATTTTTTCGAGATTATTATCGCGATCGGTGGCCGGGCCTAAGGTGGTTACGATCTTGGTTCTGCGAAGCCTTCTGGACATGTAATACTCCGTTGACTGAAACAACTTTGGTGTTGCGTGAACATTGAATCGGCCTTCATCTGCTGCAAGGCAGCGGCGAGGGGACCGAATGCCGTAAATCGTTACATCGTCATTATTCGTGACGTATTCGTTATCAACTATCAGGGAACATCGCTCTTTATAAGCAATTCTTTATCAAAACGCGATTCCTTCAGCGCTTCCTTGACCCGCTTCAAGTTATCCCGGAATTTTGCCCCGCGACGTAGGGTAAAACCGGTCGCAAGCACGTCAATCACGGTGAGCTGGGCCAGTCGGGAGACCATCGGCATATAAATGTCTGTGTCTTCCGGCACGTCGAGGGTGATTGCCAGCGTTGCCTCACGCGCCAGCGGCGTGCCGGCTGTAGTGAGGGCAATCACCATGGCATCGTTTTCACGGGCCAGCTGCGCCAGCTCTACCTGACTTTTGGTGCGGCCGGTATGCGAAATCAGTACCACGACGTCATCTTCACTGCAATTCATACAGCTCATGCGTTGCAGCACAATGTCATCGGAATAAATAACCGGAACGTTAAAGCGGAAAAATTTATTCATGGCGTCATGCGCGACGGCCGCCGACGACCCGAGCCCAAAGAACGCAATTCGCTTGGCCTGGGTGAGTAAATCCACCGCGCGATTCACGGAGCTCATGTCCAGAGACTGACGGACGTGGTCAAGCGAAGCCATGGCCGACTCAAAAATTTTCGTGGTATAGGCATCAACGCTGTCGTCTTCATCCACATTACGATTAACATAAGGGGTGCCGTTAGCCAGACTTTGTGCCAGATGCAGTTTAAAATCAGGAAAGCCGCGCGTTTCCAGACTGCGGCAAAAGCGATTGACCGTGGGTTCGCTAACACCCGCTTCCTGTGCCAGAGCGGCGATGCTTGAATGAATCGTCTGAGCGGGGGAGGCCATAATGACCTCGGCCACTTTACGCTCGGATTTGCTAAGGTGTTCCAGTTGAAACTGGATTTTTTCCAGCATGTTCATGTTAACAGGACGCTCATGGGTGTAAACGATTTCATAAATTGATGAAATCGAGATTCGATTTAGCCGATATTACCCTTGTGGCTTCCATTAAGGGTAACAATAGACAAGATAATGTTGTTGTTTTTTTTCATTACTTGATCGGTGTCGGGTTTTGCTATGACCCTGTTGCGCAAAGAAACGACGGTTGTTGCGTCATTAAGCCGTCGAAATCATCCGAAGGGTGAAAAATCGCGGTATCGCGCGCGACGATAAGCGCAAATGGTTTCGGGAATGACGTAAAAGCAGTACAGTGCATTGTAATAAAATTACAACGATACCTGGCAGAAGCACCAGGTGATCCAACTGAGGAGAATGACATGGCGGTAACGCAAACAGCCCAGGCATGTGACCTGGTCATTTTCGGCGCGAAAGGCGATCTTGCACGCCGAAAATTGCTGCCTTCCCTGTATCAACTGGAGAAAGCGGGCCAAATTCATCCGGATACCCGTATCCTGGGTGTAGGGCGCGCCGACTGGGACAAGGACGCTTATACCAAAGTCGTCCGCGAGGCGCTCGAAACTTTCATGAAAGAAAAAATTGATGAAAGTTTGTGGGATACCCTGAGTGGACGCCTCGATTTCTGCAACCTGGACGTGAATGACGTCAGCGCATTCGCCCGCCTGGGCGCGATGCTGGATCAGAAAAACCGTGTCACCATTAACTATTTCGCCATGCCGCCAAGCACCTTCGGCGCCATTTGCAAAGGTCTGGGCGAAGCCAAACTGAACGCCAAACCGGCGCGCGTCGTGATGGAGAAGCCGCTGGGTACGTCGCTGGCAACCTCGCGCGAAATCAACGACCAGGTGGGCGAGTTCTTTGAAGAATGCCAGGTCTACCGTATCGACCACTACCTCGGTAAAGAGACGGTTCTGAACCTGCTGGCGCTGCGTTTCGCTAACTCCCTGTTTGTGAATAACTGGGACAACCGCACTATCGACCACGTGGAAATCACCGTGGCGGAAGAGGTGGGGATTGAAGGCCGCTGGGGTTACTTTGACCAGGCCGGTCAGATGCGCGACATGATCCAGAACCACCTGCTGCAGATTCTGTGCATGATTGCCATGTCTCCTCCGTCTGACCTGACGGCTGACAGCATCCGCGACGCCAAAGTGAAAGTGCTGAAGTCGCTGCGCCGCATCGACCGCTCCAACGTGCGCGAGAAGACCGTTCGCGGCCAGTACACCGCCGGGTTTGCGCAAGGCAAAAAAGTGCCAGGCTACCTGGAAGAAGAGGGCGCGAACAAGTCCAGCAACACCGAGACGTTCGTGGCGATCCGCGTGGATATCGACGACTGGCGCTGGGCGGGTGTTCCGTTCTACCTGCGCACCGGTAAGCGTCTGCCGGCCAAATGTTCCGAAGTGGTTGTCTACTTTAAGAACCCGGAATTGAACCTGTTCAAAGAGTCCTGGCAGGAACTGCCGCAAAATAAACTGACCATTCGTCTGCAGCCGGACGAGGGCGTGGATATCCAGATCCTGAACAAAGTACCGGGCCTGGATCATAAACACAACCTGCAGACCACCAAGCTGGATCTGAGCTATTCCGAAACTTTCAACCAGACGCACCTGGCCGATGCTTACGAGCGTCTGCTGCTGGAAACCATGCGCGGTATTCAGGCGCTGTTCGTGCGCCGTGATGAAGTGGAAGAAGCATGGAAATGGGTCGACTCCATCACCGAAGCCTGGGCTGCCGATCAGGATGCGCCAAAACCGTATCAGGCGGGCACCTGGGGACCTGTCGCGTCGGTGGCGATGATCACCCGCGATGGCCGCTCCTGGAACGAGTTTGAGTAAGATAATCCGCTAGCCCGAAAGTGTTATTTTACCGGTAACATGATCTAACACAGCTAGTGGCACAATTTTCAACTTTTAAGCTCCGCGTGGATTCACCCGCGGAGCTTTTTTTATTACACTGCCGGAAGTGATTTTGCCCCTGAGCTCCGGACAGCAAGCGTTTCAGCGTTGTTAACAACTGCCAGCGACTTTGTAAACTCCCGAGCCCGGACAGATAAATGAGAGGAGCTTTTATGAATCCGACATTGTTACGCGTAACACAGCGCATTATTGAGCGCTCGAAAGAGACCCGTTCGGCCTACCTCGCCCGGATTGAGCAGGCAAAGAGCAACACCGTCCACCGATCTCAGCTGGCCTGCGGTAACCTGGCGCACGGCTTCGCCGCCTGCCAGCCTGACGATAAAGCGTCGCTGAAAAGCATGTTGCGTAACAATATCGCCATCATTACCGCTTATAACGATATGCTCTCCGCGCACCAGCCCTATGAGGTTTACCCGGATATCATCCGTAAAGCGCTGCACAGCGTGAATGCGGTGGGCCAGGTCGCGGGTGGGGTACCCGCCATGTGCGACGGCGTAACGCAGGGTCAGGACGGTATGGAGCTCTCCCTGCTGAGCCGCGAAGTGATTGCCATGTCCGCGGCGGTGGGTCTTTCACACAACATGTTTGATGGCGCGCTCTATCTCGGCGTGTGCGACAAGATTGTCCCGGGTCTGGTGATGGCGGCGCTGTCGTTTGGGCATCTGCCTGCTATCTTCGTGCCGTCCGGTCCAATGGCAAGCGGCCTGCCGAACAAAGAAAAAGTGCGTATCCGCCAGCTGTACGCGGAAGGGAAAGCAGACCGTCAGGCGCTGCTGGAGGCGGAAGCCGCGTCCTATCATGCGCCGGGGACCTGTACGTTCTACGGTACGGCTAACACTAACCAGATGGTGGTGGAGTTTATGGGGATGCAGCTTCCGGGCTCGTCCTTTATCCAGCCGGATGCGCCGCTGCGCAAGGCGCTGACCGAGGCCGCGGCCCGTCAGGTTACGCGTCTGACCGGAAACGGCAACGAATGGATGCCGATGGGTAAAATGGTCGATGAAAAAGTCATCGTCAACGGGATTGTCGCGCTGCTGGCAACCGGGGGGTCAACCAACCACACCATGCACCTGGTGGCTATGGCGCGTGCGGCGGGCATTCTGATTAACTGGGATGACTTCTCCGAGATCTCTTCCGTGGTGCCGCTGATGGCACGCCTGTACCCGAATGGTCCGGCGGATATTAACCACTTCCAGGCCGCGGGCGGCGTACCGCTGCTGATGCGCGAGCTGCTGAAGGGCGGTCTGCTGCATGAAGACGTGAATACCGTGGCTGGCTTTGGCCTGCAGCGCTACACCCAGGAGCCGTGGCTGAACAACGGCGAGCTGGACTGGCGTGATGGGGCGAGCGCGTCTCTTGATGCGCAGGTGATTGCCACTATCGACAAACCTTTCTCTCCTCACGGTGGCACCAAAGTGCTGAGCGGCAACCTCGGTCGCGCGGTGATGAAAACCTCTGCAGTACCGGAAGAGAACCAGATTATCGAAGCGCCGGCGGTGGTGTTTGAAAGCCAGCACGACGTATTACCTGCCTTTGACGCCGGCCTGCTTGATAAAGACTGCGTGGTGGTGGTGCGTCACCAGGGGCCTAAAGCTAACGGGATGCCAGAATTACATAAACTTATGCCACCACTTGGTGTATTATTGGACCGCCGTTTCAAAATTGCGTTAGTAACCGATGGACGCCTCTCTGGGGCATCCGGTAAAGTGCCTTCAGCCATCCACGTGACGCCTGAAGCTTACGACGGCGGTTTACTGGCGAAAGTACGTGACGGTGACACGATCCGCGTGAACGGTCAGACAGGTGAGTTAACCCTGCTGGTCGATGACGCCGAGCTGGCGGCACGTCAGCCCCATATTCCTGACCTAAGCGCATCGCGCGTGGGGACCGGACGCGAAATGTTCAGCGCGCTGCGTGAGAAACTCTCCGGTGCGGAGCAGGGCGCTACCTGTATTACGTTTTAAGACGACTTGATTTTAACGATCTGGCGAGAGAAAACTCTGATGAAAAACTGGAAAACAAGTGCAGAATCAATCCTGACCACTGGCCCTGTCGTGCCGGTTATCGTGGTAAACAAGCTGGAGCACGCTGTACCGATGGCGAAAGCGCTGGTTGCGGGTGGCGTTCGCGTTCTGGAAGTGACCCTGCGCACCGCCTGCGCGATGGATGCCATTCGCGCGATTGCCAAAGAAGTGCCGGACGCCATCATCGGTGCGGGTACCGTGACGAACGCAAAACAGCTGGCTGAAGTGACCGAAGCGGGCGCACAGTTTGCCATCAGCCCGGGTCTGACCGAGTCGCTGCTGAAAGCCGCGACCGAAGGCACTATTCCACTGATCCCGGGTATCAGCACCGTCTCTGAACTGATGCTGGGCATGGACTACGGTCTGAAAGAGTTTAAATTCTTCCCGGCTGAAGCGAACGGCGGCACCAAAGCGCTGCAGGCGATTGCGGGTCCATTCTCTCAGGTACGCTTCTGCCCGACGGGCGGCATCTCTCCTGCCAACTACCGTGACTACCTGGCACTGAAAAGCGTCCTGTGCATCGGTGGCTCATGGCTGGTTCCGGCGGATGCGCTGGAAGCGGGCGACTGGGATCGCATCACAAAACTTGCTCGCGAAGCGGTGGAAGGCGCGAAGCAGTAAGTCTCTCGTCGCATGAAAAACGGGCCTTACGGCCCGTTTTTTTATCCCGTTACCTTAACGCTTGCTGCGGCCGCTTTGGCTCTCGCCACGGCGTCGTCAACGTTATCCCCGGTGGCTAACGCCACGCCAAGACGCCGGGTTCCGTCAATCTCCGGCTTGCCGAACAAACGTACCTGCAACCCGGCACCCACCGCCCCGTCGACATTATCAAACGTGACGTTCTGGCTGGTTAGCTGCGGCAGGATCACCGCCGAGGCGGCCGGGCCGTACTGACGGATACCGCCGACGGGCAGGCCGAGGAAGGCTCGCACGTGCAGGGCGAATTCGGAGAGATCCTGCGAAATCAGCGTCACCATGCCGGTGTCATGCGGGCGAGGGGAAACTTCGCTGAAAACCACCTCGTCGCCGCACACAAACAGCTCCACGCCAAACAGGCCATAGCCGCCCAGCGCCAGGACGGTTTTACGGGCGATCTCCTGAGCACGTTCCAGCGCCAGGGCGCTCAGATGCTGCGGCTGCCAGGATTCGCGATAATCGCCATCTTCCTGGCGGTGGCCTATCGGGTCGCAGAAATGGACGCCGTCAACGGCGCTGACGGTCAGCAGGGTGATCTCGAAATCAAACTTCACGACGCCTTCGACGATGACGCGACCGGCGCCGGCGCGGCCGCCCTGCTGGGCGTACTCCCACGCCTTGTCCAGCGTGCTGCTGTCGCGAATAAAGCTCTGTCCTTTACCGGAGGAGCTCATCACCGGCTTAACGATGCACGGGTAGCCAATCTCGTCTACAGCCTGCAGGAATGCAGCCTTATCGCCAGCAAAACGATAGCTCGACGTGGGCAATCCCAGCTCTTCTGCCGCCAGGCGACGAATGCCTTCGCGGTTCATGGTCAGCTTTGCGGCTTTCGCGCAGGGCACCACGAGCTGGCCTTCCTGCTCAAGCGCGATCAGCGTATCGGTGGCAATGGCTTCAATTTCCGGCACGACAAAATCAGGTTTCTCGCGCGTAATCAGCTCGAGAAGGGCATCGCCATCCAGCATGTTAATCACATAAGAACGATGGGCGACGTGCATGGCTGGCGCGTCGGCGTAACGATCCACGGCAATCACTTCAACGCCTAAACGCTGGCACTCAATGGCGACTTCTTTGCCCAGCTCGCCCGATCCCAACAGCATCACTCGCGTCGCCGCAGGTCGCAGCGCGGTTCCTAAACGAATCATAACAATCCCCCTGAAAAAGTTGCGGGCAGTATAAACGAAAACGTTTGCGTCTGTCTTGTACACGGCCAGGTGAGGGGAGAAGAAATTTGCGCTTCTTTAGCCCGTCCAGACATTTCCTGACGCCTGCTCGCTTACGCTGTGGATCATGTTCACCGTTAAGTGAGGGAAATCATGTCTGGCTGGCTAAATCAATTGCAATCCCTGTTAGGGCAGAAAACATCGTCTGGCGAGCGGGACCTGAGCAAACTGCTGGTACCCGGGGCGCTAGGCGGACTGGCAGGCCTGCTGGTCGCGAATAAATCCTCGCGCAAGCTGCTGGCAAAGTACGGGACAGGCGCACTGCTGGCCGGTGGGGGCGCCATTGCGGGTACCGTCCTATGGAACAAATACAAGGACAGGGTTAGGACCGCGCACAGTGATGAACCACACTACGGCGAGCACACCTCGCCGCTGGATCTGCGTACCGAACGGCTGATCCTGGCGCTGGTCTTTGCCGCGAAAAGTGACGGACATATCGACGATAAGGAACGACTGGCGATCGAGCAGCAGCTGCGTGAAGCCGGCGTTGAAGAGAAGGGCAGAACGCTGGTGGCGCAGGCCATCGAACAGCCTCTGGAGCCGCAGCGTCTGGCACAAAGCGTGAAAAATGAGGAAGAGGCGCTTGAACTCTATTTCCTCAGCTGTGCCGCCATCGATATCGATCACTTTATGGAGCGGAGCTACCTTAACGCCCTGGGCGATGCGTTAAAGATCCCACAAGACGTGCGCGAAGGCATTGAGCGGGATATCCGGGAACAAAAACAGGCGTTACAGGGATAGTTCTCGCCGTTGCGACCCTGTTTCGCTTGCATCATGCGTGGGTTTTGCCAACCTTATAGGGTGTAAAACGAAAAAGAATGATGACATGCCACCGAAAGCCCGACGTATACCTTATGCGATCACCACGCATGGCGATACGCGTATAGACAACTATTACTGGCTACGGGACGATTCGCGCTCCCAGCCAGAGGTGCTCGACTACCTGCACGAGGAAAACGACTATGGCCGCAAGGTCATGTCCAGCCAGCAGACGCTTCAGGACCAGCTGCTGAATGAAATGGTGCAGCGTATTCCGCAGCGCGATATCTCCGCGCCCTGGACCAAAAACGGCTATCGCTATCGCCATATTTACGAGCCCGGAAATGAGTATCCCATCTACCAGCGTCAGTCGGTGTTAAGCGCCGAATGGGACGAGTGGGATATTCTGCTGGATGCCAACCAGCGCGCTGCCCACAGCGAGTTTTATACCCTGGGCGGCATGTCCATTTCGCCTGACAATGCGGTGATGGCGCTTGCGGAGGATTATCTCTCCCGCCGTCAGTACGGCCTGCGGTTTCGCAATCTGGAGAGCGGCAACTGGTATCCGGAAATGCTGGAAAATGTGTCCCCGGATTTTGTCTGGGCGAATGATTCCGAGACGGTTTACTACGTCAAAAAGCACGCCTCGACGCTACTGCCTTATCAGGTATGGCGGCATACCGTGGGAACGGACTCCGCTGACGACGAGCTGGTTTATGAAGAGAAAGACGAAACGTTCTATGTCAGCCTGCATAAAACCTCCTCGCGCCACTATGTGATTATCTTCCTTGCCAGCGCGACGACGTCGGAAGTTCTGCTGCTGGATGCCGAACTGCCTGACGCCCAGCCGCTCTGTTTCCTGCCGCGCCGCAAGGATCACGAGTACAGCCTGGATCACTTCCAGCATAGCTTTTATCTGCGCTCCAATCGTGAGGGCAAAAACTTTGGTCTCTATAAAACCAAAGTGCGCGATGAACGCAAGTGGGAGGTGCTTATCCCCGCGCGTGATCAGGTGATGCTGGAAGGGTTCACCCTGTTTACCGACTGGCTGGTAGTGGAAGAGCGCCAGCGCGGGCTGACCAGTATCCGGCAAATCAACCGCAAAACGCGGGAAGTGGTCGGGATTGCGTTCGACGACCCGGCCTATGTGACGTGGATTGGATTCAATCCCGAACCCGAATCATCGCGGTTGCGCTACGGCTACTCATCCATGACCACACCGGACACCCTGTTTGAGCTGGACATGGATACCGGGCAGCGCCAGGTGATTAAACAGACCGAGGTAAAAGGTTTTGAGTCTGAAAACTACCGCAGCGAGCACCTCTGGGTCACCGCCCGGGATGGCGTTGAGGTCCCCGTCTCGCTCGTCTATCACCAAGCCCATTTTCAGAAAGGCAAAAACCCGATCCTGGTTTACGGCTACGGTTCGTATGGCTCAAGCATGGACGCCGATTTCAGCAGCAGCCGATTAAGCCTGCTCGATCGCGGTTTTGTTTTCGCCATAGCCCATATTCGCGGCGGCGGTGAGCTGGGCCAGCACTGGTATGAAGACGGGAAATTCCTGAAAAAGAAAAACACCTTCAATGATTATCTCGACGTCTGCGATGCGCTGATTGAGCAGGGCTATGGCGATCCGCAACTCTGCTTTGGCATGGGCGGCAGCGCGGGCGGCATGCTGATGGGGGCGGTTATCAACCAGCGTCCCGACCGCTTTAAGGGGATTGTCGCGCAGGTACCGTTTGTCGATGTGGTCACGACCATGCTCGATGAATCAATCCCTCTTACCACCGGGGAGTTTGAAGAGTGGGGAAATCCGCAGGATGAGATGTACTACCGCTATATGAAAGAGTACAGCCCGTACGACAACGTGGAGGCGAAAGCCTACCCGCACATGCTGGTCACCACCGGTTTGCATGATTCTCAGGTGCAGTACTGGGAGCCGGCAAAATGGGTGGCAAAGCTGCGGGAGCTGAAAACCGATGACAATCTGCTGCTGCTGTGTACCGATATGGACTCCGGACACGGCGGGAAATCGGGACGATTTAAATCGTACGAAGGGGTTGCCCTGGAATATGCCTTCCTGATTGGCCTGGCGCAGGACACGCTGCCAGGCCGTGCGGAGGGTTAAGCGTCGCCCAGATAATGTTTCAGCGTTAAGCGCAGTTCCGGACTCATTCTGTCGAGGTTGTTATACAGCCAGCGCAAATAGCCCGGGTCTTTATCCGCTACCTCAGACACCGGCTTCCCGCGATATTTACCAAAGGTAAATGTGGTCAGTAACGCGGGGCGTCCGGTGATCGTCGCCATATCATCCGGTGTCCAGCCTGAGATATTCATAATATCAATCAGTAACGCGGCGGTGATATAGCAGTCATACAGGGCGCGGTGATGGTGAAGCCCCTCAGGGGGACGAACGCTGAGCTTGCGGGACTTGTACAGCGCCATATTGCTGTATTTAATGCCCGGCCAGAGACGACGCGCCAGCTTCATTGTGCAAATCCATTCGCCCGGCATTTCAGGTAGCACCCGGCGGTCAAAGCTGGCGTTATGCGCGACGTACCACGGGCTACCGTAGTAGTGCGGAATGATCTCTTCAATCCAGGGCTTATCCGCCACCATCGATTCTGTAATGCGATGGATAGCCATCGCCTGGGGGCTGATGGGGCGATCGGGACGCACCAGATGGCTCATTGGGTTGACGATTTTACCATCAACCACGTCGACAGAGGCCACTTCCACTATTCCGCCCTGAAGATCGCAAGTTTCGGTATCGATGACGCGCAGCATTGAAAACTCCTGAGCTTAAAACGCCTAGCCTAAAGGAATGATATCGCCTTGCCAACCCTCTCCGCCGAGCGTGCCGGTCACCAGAAGCTCGCCCTTATCCGCGCGGACGATCAGCTGGCCTTTATCATCCCATAGCGCGCTGCCGCCGCAGGCATTCGCCATTAGCACCGCAATAGCATATTTATGCGCGAAGCGCTGCAGGTTACTGATGGACTGCCGCCAGCGATTATCCCCCACCGACTGGCAGCTGGTAACAAGCGTTGCTCTGGGATCGAGATTGGGAGAGTCGGGATGTGCATCAATGATGCTAAGGTGCTTGTCCCCCGGCACCAGGCTGGCTCCGCGCCCTTGCGGATAGCGCAAAATGCGATGGCAAGCAGGCGAAAACAGCACAAGACCTTTCTGTCTCTGCCCATCCTGAACCAGGGGGAGTCCCGCAATAACGGTAATCTGGTAAAAATGTGCCGCGTTAAGCAGCGGCTCCAGCTGCGCGTCATCGGGTGGGGGAGGTAGCGTCGGCGCGCCAGAGCCCGTTAAGGAGAGTTCAGGGAAGACCAGCAGATCGCACCCCTGCCGTGCGGCTTCGGCGATGAAGCGCAGGTGGTGCGTAACATGGTCATTCACACTCTGATGCAGCCCGCCATACTGGGCTGCCGCTATGTTCCAATGTGACATCGTGACTTCCTTATACACTGAGTCGCAGGGATTTAAGAATACACCTAAATTTATCAGGGTTTTCTTATCCTGCCAGATTCCGCGTAAGGAAGTGTAACGACTCGTTAAGCTTATTTAACTTTAGGTTCGTACGGTAAACGGGAGAGGTTAACCGAGGCGAGACGGTGGGCGATTAATCTTTCGCGAAACCAGTCGCGCAGATGGGCGGGTTGTTCCCGTTCAACGACTTCAGCCACGACAGGCATGTTGTAACGCTCTTTGAACGCGACGCCAGCGGCAGCGAGATCGACATTCACTTTATCCATCTCGTCCTGCGGAAGGGCGGCCAGATTGATCTTCATTACCTTCTCCTTTTTCTGCGGCGGCAACGTTACCGCGATTGCACGACGATGACAAGCGGAGGCAGGATGATCCTCGACTCGTTTATTATACAGCGTTATTCTTTAGCATACAGACATAACAAAAAGGAATGATTGCGATGGGTTTCTCCGCCTCCCGCGCGGTATGCGCACTGGTTTTTGTGGCCTCGACAATGATGGCGCCCTCCGCGCTGGCACATGCACATCTTAAACAGCAGAGCCCGGCAGCGGACAGCGTGGTGAGCGCTCCGCAGGCACTTACGCTGAATTTTTCAGAAGGCATCGAACCGGGGTTTAGCGGTGTGGTGGTAACGGATGCGCAAAAGCAGGTCATCAAAACGGGAACCGCCACGCGCGACGAAAAGAACAAGGCGCAACTCACCGTTCCGCTGGAACAAACGCTGACGTCAGGAACGTACCAGGTAGACTGGCATGTCGTCTCCGTAGACGGCCATAAAACCAAAGGCAGCTATCACTTTAGCGTGAAATAGCATGCTGGCGCTGTGTTATATCGGGTTGCGCTTTATCCATTTCGGGGCGCTGATGCTTGTTTTTGGCAACGCGCTTTACAGCGTCTGGTTTGCGCCTTCCTCTCTCCACCGCCTGATGTCCCGGCGATTTCAGCTGCAGCAGAAAGTGGCGGCCTTAATGAGCCTGGCGGCAGCGCTCCTGATGTTTATGCTTCAGGGCGGACTGATGGGTAACGGCTGGGGAGATGTGTTTGCCCCGCAGGTCTGGTACGGCGTAATGAGGACGCAGTTTGGCGGCGTCTGGCTGTGGCAAATCATACTCGCTGCGACCACGGTCGGCGCAGCATGGCTCGCACCGCTGAAAGGTTCGCGGCTGCTGCTGCTTACGATGGGCCAGCTTATTCTGCTGGCTGGGGTAGGGCACGCGGCAATGAACGACGGTCCGATGGGGGCGTTGCAGCGTCTTAATTATGCTTTTCACCTGATCTGCGCCGCAACCTGGCTTGGCGGATTACTGCCTCTGCTGTTCTGCATGCGCCTGGCTAAAGGACGCTGGCAGAATGCCGCCATTTATACCATGATGCGCTTTTCGCGCGTGGGCCATTACGCCGTCACGGGCGTGCTGCTCAGCGGAGCGATCAATGCGCTCATGATACTGGGTGTCCATATTCCCTGGCAGGCTGGTTACGTACAGTTTTTGTTGTTCAAATGTGCGCTGGTGGCGTTGATGGTGGTAATTGCGCTGGCAAATCGGTATTTTCTGGTGCCACGGTTTCGTCCGGAGAGCGGGCGAGCACAACAGATTTTTATCAGGATGACGCAGGCAGAAGTGGTGCTGGGAGCGCTGGTGCTGGCAACGGTCAGTCTGTTCGCCACCTGGGAACCCTTCTGATAAGGTTAAATATCATATGAAAAAGACAGTACTTTCTCTCATCTTGCTGGCCTGTACGGGGAGCGCGCTTGCCGCACCGCAGGTTATCACCGTCAGCCGTTTTGAAGTGGGTAAGGACAAATGGGCTTTCAATCGCGAAGAGGTGATGCTGACCTGCCGTCCGGGCCATGCGCTGTATGCGATCAACCCGAGCACGCTGGTGCAATATCCGCTGAATGATATCGCAGAGCAGCAGGTAGCCAGCGGAAAGAGCAGCGGACAGCCGATTAGCATTATTCAGATCGATGACCCGTCGCATCCGGGACAAAAAATGAGTCTGGCACCGTTTATCGAGCGCGCCGACAAGCTCTGCTAACGTTCGGGTTTCCAATAAAAAACCGCAGATGCTTGCGAAAGCACTGCGGTTTTTCACATTTAATGATGCTCTGGCGCTTTTTTTCCGACCGCTTTAGCTGTGGACTGGAAAACCTGGCGTCGTCATCTATTCTTAAAAGGCAAGGCGACTTAGCCTGCATTAATGCCAACTTTTAGCGCACGGCTCTCTCCCAAGAGCCATTTCCCTGGACCGAATACAGGAATCGTATTCGGTCTCTTTTTATCTGTATGTTTTTTAAAGCATTTTTCGGTGCTGACTCGACATCATCCGAAACTTTCTCGAACTTTCCATATCCTGTCTAAACCATAACATACTCAGGACCGCGTGCGTCCAGGGTTTTTTGGGATCTTTGTTAAAATTTTGTGGCCGAGCGACCGCTGAGCAAACGCCTCCTGACGTTCGAAAGGGCAACCCTTAAGTTAAATAATGAACGCGCTGAATTTGTCTTTGTGTTGGACAATGTACTCAGGGAAGTTTTCAACCGTTAGCTCTTGCCTGATTAACGTCCTGTCCCGCCCCCAGATATCTTCCGCGTTTTTAATGACCTTCATGATGTGTTCCGGGTTGTTAAACTCAGGGAGATCGTATTCAGTATGGGAAATGGTCGACATTTTTTCTGAGATGCGCTCGGGTGTCATCACCCATGAGAAATGCCACCCACCATTTTCAATGATGCGGTTGTTAATCTTGAACCAGTTCCACTTTAGCCAGGACCAGTTTTTAACACTTCGGGTGCGTTTAAGATTCCTGAATGATTCAGGTTCACCGCCAAAGAAGTTAACGAGATTTTTATACTGGGTGGCTCTCGGTAATTTACATTTTCTTGGCGTGTTATCTGTATTAAAAACCTGCAGGTTAAACTGATAATTATAAAAATTCTGATAAATAGTAGTGCAGAGCTTTTTGGGGTTTATCGATGCTACTACCTGAGGTGAAAATATCTCGTCCACATCGGAAACTAAAATCAAATCATCATCGCTGGCATGGGACAAACCCTGCATGATGGCATTCCTCTGCGCGGCTTCATTTGCCCACGCATCCACTACCATTCCCTCTGGCAAACCCGGGATCACCTCTCGGGCCGGATGTGATTCTTCAGCGGCTTTCGTAATCGGTTCTTTATCATGCACAACGTAGATAATTTTATCTTTAAACTGACGGTATTTATTAATGTCAAAATGCAGCTGCCTCTTTTTACCGGTAAAGGTATGCGTTGACTCAACGATAACGAAGCGATCGACAACGTCCGCTAGCGTGTTCAGCCTGATTTCGAGAAGCATATCTTCGTCGTAATATAAGAAGCAGTCATAGATCATTACCGAAGTCCCTCATTTTTGCGCCCACATTGCGCTTTTTCCAACGCATTCGCCGGTATCA
This sequence comes from Enterobacter sp. Taxon_8, assembly GCF_058354585.1. Taxonomy (NCBI): domain Bacteria; kingdom Pseudomonadati; phylum Pseudomonadota; class Gammaproteobacteria; order Enterobacterales; family Enterobacteriaceae; genus Enterobacter; species Enterobacter sp. Taxon_8. The sequence goes on from NZ_CM177989.1 coordinate 1,801,567, forward strand.
TTTCGCGCAATGCTAACTGAGCGCACTCGCCCTGCGCAATAGTACACTGCTTTATTATTCATCCTATAAATAGATTGCATCCACTATGCAGTGAGCGAAGACGCCAGCCAGGCTAAAAGTGGGACTTAACGGATACCTCTATTTCATCAAGCAGCTCAAAGCGGCGGCGGTATTCGGCACGTTTTTTACTGGCGATCTCTTCAAGCGATTTACGCTCCATCTGTAGCGGCAGCTGCCAGCAGAAGGCCGAGAGCTTTTTACCGTCCAGCGATGCCCAAAATTCATCGTAGCTGGCATGGAAATGGCGACCTTTGCTCAGGCGATACCGCAACGCGCGGAAAACGTGACCCTCATCGCTGACGGCAAAAATCGCCCGGACGGATGACTGCGCAGCCAGCTGGAAGAGGACTTCCATCAACACCCGTTTGGGGAAAAGACCATGACAGGCGCGGGTGGCCTGTTTAATGACGTCTCGCGATACGCAGCGGCGGGGTCCCTGAAGCCCGCCAATCACCATGACTTGCTGACCATTGCTGCGCGCGACGCTAAAGGTCAGGCTGGCCAGCAGCGTGTCCTCGTTGTCGCGTAGCCACAGCGTGCTTTCGCCTTCGCGCTCGGCTTTCCCCGCAGAGGAAGCATTGACCGTATAGGTTACACCGTCTTTTGCATGGAACTGCGCAACGGCTTGTTCCTGCGGGCTGGTCAGGGCCTGGGCGAGACCGCTCTCTTTCAGGCTGTCAATCCAGTAATAATGGTTAACGATAGCGTCGGCGCGATCGTTAGCCGTCAGGCCGCGCATCAGGTACTGCCGGTGGGTCTTGCTCGGCAATGTAATTTGAGAGGCCAGCAGCCTGTCAAAATCGTCGCGACCCGAAAGGGTTTCCAGCATGCGATGTGTAGAAGACCAGAACACCAGCGAACGTAACAGGAACTTCAGGCGATATTCGCGTTTGCGCCAGATCGGCCCCGGAACGCGTTTGCCGTTCACCAGCTCGGAAATAATATTTGTGCGATGCGGATAGAAAACATCGTTATGCAGGTGCGTATTAGACACGTGAAGACCCCTCTTTTTTTCTGCCCTTATTCTAAAGAGCCAGGAAAAGGGGATTAATAGCGCGAGGATCTTTATTTCTGTTTGGTTTACCGTTTGTTTGATTTCGTGATGACCACGCCTGTCCGTCGACTTTTCTGCGGCAGCTATACTGTTTAAAGGAGGTGCTATGTATCAGCGAATTGAAGGTGGAATGTGGCGTCACGTCTGGGTTGTCAGCGATATACACGGTTGCTACCAGTGGCTTATGGATGAACTTAAACGCCGTCATTTTAATCCGTATGAGGATTTACTTATTTCTGTCGGGGATATGATCGATCGTGGCCCTGATAGCGTTAAATGCCTGCAGTTAATTAATGAAAAATGGTTTCGTGCCGTGCGGGGAAACCATGAGCAAATGGCGCTCGACGGTCTGGATAATAACGATTTTTCTCTCTGGATGATGAATGGCGGAATGTGGTTTTCGCATCTTGAACGCGATCGGCAACAGCTTGCACTGTCGTTGCTTGACGCCTGTCGCGACTTACCGCATATCATCGAGATAACCTGTGCGAACGGTCTTAATGTGATTGCCCATGCTGATTATCCGGCCGCGGAATACCGCTGGCAAAAACCTGTCAGTGACCAGCGCGTCTTATGGAACCGCGATCGGTTGATGGGGTTTATGGTGGGTAAAGGAGAGGGCATCAGCGGCGCGGATCATTTCTGGTTCGGACATACGCCCGTCGACAGAAGGTATGATTTTGACAATCTCCACTACATTGATACGGGTGCCGTATTTGACGGTTACTTTACGCTGGCTCAGCTGCAGTAATAAATAACCCGCCTTCGGGCGGGTTCTCTTTAGGTCAGGCAAGACGCATGACCCAGGCATCGGTTTTACTGTCGTAATGCTCACGGTAAAGGACTGAATGTTCGCCATCAAGTATTGCCGGGACGCTGGTGTCTGCATCCCATGCATCAAGCTGCATGCACAAATCCGGGTCGGATTTGCAGGGAATACTTAACGTTCGATCGCCTTGTGCTTCGCCGCGCAGCTCTGCGTCGTCGATCTCAAAAGCGCCAATACGCACGCTGGTTTTCGTCATAGTGCTCTCCGGGTCGGTTGTCAAAAATCTGGTATGACCAGTGTGGCCACCCATTTTTGATCGTAGACAAAGAGAGCAAAATCGCCAGTAAAAAAATGCGCTTTTTATCAATCCGTGCGATCGTTACCGGTAAACAGCCGACCGTCCCGAACCAGCTCGCGTGGATAGCTGTTTTTCAGCCTTGAGCCGACCTTTTTTGCCAGGCCCAGCGGGTATCCCTGATACGTTACAATCACTTCATCGCCTGATGGCGTGCTCTCCGGATAGACATCGCGACCACGGTACCACTCTTCGGCTTCCTGATGCGTCAGGGCAAAGGTATTGTCGCGTCCGGCAAGGGCGATTACGGCCTCATGCTGCCAGCGATACCCTTTATTATGCACTTCCGCCAGGCGGATCCCGATTCGGGAAAAACGGACCTTTCCGATGAGCGGCTCGATCTGTGCCGGGAACAGCCATATCTCTTTATCACGCATCCAGGGGCGCAGGCTCTCATCCCAGACCAGTCCCGCTTTTTTAGCGGCGGCTTCAAGCTGTGCGGTTTCTCGACCTTTAAGGGGGGAAAACGGGAAGTTACCGACCTTGAATTTAGGTGCGGGCAGGGGAGCCACCACCTGCGTTTTACGCAGACGCGCCACAAAGAACCCTTCGCAGTCGTAAATCTGCGGGAAAACATGGAGGAACCCCTCCGGGGTGACAGCCTCCTGTGCTGAGGCGAACAGATCGTCGAGCGGCAGAAACTCGACCGCATCCGGATATTGCGCTTGCAGCCACAGGCAGACATCTTCGTTCTCATCGCGGTTTAAGGTGCACGTCGAATAAACCAGCGTGCCGCCGGGGCGCAGGGCATGGAATGCGCTGTCGATCAGCTCTCGCTGCGTGGCCGCGATCTCAAGGTTGCTCTCAACTGACCAGTTTTTTAACGCATCGGGATCTTTACGCACCACCCCTTCGCCTGAGCAGGGGGCGTCCAGCAGAATGGCGTCGAAGACTTCCGGCAGGGCGGCGCCAAACACGCGTCCGTCGAAATGCGTCAGGGCAACATTATGAATACCGCAGCGGCTGATGTTGGCATGCAACACCTTCACGCGGCTGGCGGAAAACTCGTTGGCGAGGATCGCCCCTTGATTACCCATACGGGCGGCAATTTGGGTGGTTTTTGAGCCGGGCGCGGCGGCAACATCCATTACGCGCTCTGGCGAATTGCCATCGGCAAACAGGGCGGCAACCGGCAGCATCGAGCTGGCTTCCTGAATATAGAACAGACCGCTCAGATGTTCAGCGGTACTGCCCAGCGGCAGTGAAGCTTCGTCATCGCGTTCTATCCAGAACCCCTCAGCGCACCACGGTACCGGCGTAAGCTGCCAGCCGTACGGAGCGACCAGCGCCAGAAAATCATCGACGCTGATTTTCAGCGTGTTGACGCGAATACTCCGGCGTAACGGACGCTGGCAGGCGGCGATAAAATCGTCTAACGACAGGTGAGAAGGAAGCGCCTCGCGCATCTGCGCCAGGAATTGTTCGGGAAGAAATACGGAGTTTTGAGCCACGGGCACACCACAGGGAAAAATTCAGGTGCGCAGTGTAGCATAAAGGCTCCGGTGCGTTGACACCGGAGCCTGTCAGATTAACGCGGCAGGGCGGTTCCCCATTCGCGCCACTCTTTTGGTTCGCTCTCGAGCAGCAGGAAGTGTTTACCCGGCTGCGCTTTTGGCGCCAGCGGCGTTCCCGGCGGCGTGGCAAACGCGATACCGCCGCGAATGAACTGGTTGAAGGTGCCGGTTTTCACCACGCCTCCCGTCAGGCCAAAGTCCAGCGAATAGCCGGATGCCAGCCAGAATACCGAGTTATTTCGAACCAGGTGCTGGTAACGTTCGCTAATACGTAATGCCACCATCACGCGGTCGGAGAGCGTACCGAGCGTCAGGCCCGTGACCGTACCCACTTCAATACCGCGGAATAGTACCGGAGTGCCGATGTTCAGCGAGCCCGCTTCCGGCACTTCCACCACGATGCTCAGGCCGCCAAGGTAGCGCGAGTCGGTGATCGTGGCTTCCTGCAGCTCGAAATCACGGCGGGCATTGCCCTGGCCTGGCTCAACGTTGATGTACGGCTGCAAAATGGTGTCGAGGTGCTCAACGCCAGCGGCCGAGATCTGCGGCGTGACCACCGAGAAGCGCGAGCCGGTGCGGGCGAAGGTCTGCACATATTCCGGGTAGAGCACGGCAGTGGCCTGCACCTCGTTGCGCGAGGTGATCAGCGTCAGCTTCTGGATCTGCCCGATATCAATGCCCAGATAGCGGATTGGCATGCCTTCCGCAAGCTTGCCGGCATCAAAGGCGTGCAGGGTAATCTGCCCACCCACCGCGCGGGCGGCGGTCTCGGATGGGAAGAGAATACGCTTATCGCCTTTACGCAGATTCGCGCCCGCACCGCTGAGGTTATCGAAGCTAATCGCCCCCCGCAGCGCGCGTGACAGCGGAGAGGCCTGTACGGTTAGCCCGTTACCGTTAAGCTGAACTTTCGCGCCGCCTTCGGCCCAGAAGACGCTGTTTGGCGTCAGCAGCTTGCGGTACTCCGGCTTGATATGCAGTTCGATATCGAACGCGTCCGCACGGGGTCGAACGGTGATCACTTCCCCGACTTCAAACTTGCGATACAGCACCACGGAACCCGCCTGTACGTCCGGCAGCGTCTCGGCGCTTAAGGTCAGCGTGGTGGTAGGAAGATCGCTCAGGCTGTTTTCAACCGCTTTCTCCAGGTTGGCATACAGCGGATAGCTGTCGCGCACGGGGCCTTTATTCCCCGGCAAAATGCGGATACCGCCGTTAACCCATTCGCTGGCGCTGGCGCCGAGGAACTCCACGCCGTCCAGACCCACCTTCACGTCGACGCGACTGTTCACCACGAATTTGCTATCGCCATGCACCAGGTCGCTGTATTGCGGATCGATGGCGACCGAGAAAGTCACGCCATTCGCGGAGAGCTTACGCTCCAGCACCTGACCAACCTGCACGCCGTGTAAAATTAACGGCTGTCCGGCTTCGATACCGTAACTTTCTGGCGCATTCAGCGTGACCGTCACTACGCCCGGCTTTTGCAGCAGGGCTTTATCAGCCGGCGCAATCACGAAGCTATTGCGGGGTTCACCTTCGCCAGGGATGAGCTCAAACGTATTGCCGGTCAACAGCGTGCTGAGGCTGGCATCGTTCAGAGAGAGCTTTGGACTGCGCATTTCGATGCGCGTTTTCTCGCGCAGGAGATCGACCACGCTCGGGTCGACCGTCATTTCGCCGGTGACCGAGCCGCCCGGGTTGAGCGTCATTTTGGTGAGCTGACCAACCTGCAATCCCTGATACATCAGCGGTGTTGAACCCGCTTTTAGCCCTTTAGCATCGGGCAGGGCGAGTTTGACGATCACGCCGCGCTGGCTGTGCGCCAGGTCAGCGTACAATCCAAATGAATCATCAGCGGTGGCAGGGCTTGAGTTTTCCGGGGAGTCAAAGGCAATGGCACCATTAACCAGCGCGGCCAGACTCTCCAGCTTCACTTTCGCACCGCTCAGGCTGAGGTCCGCGTCCACCCCGGACACGTTCCAGAAGCGGCTGCCTTTTTTCACCAGATTGGTGAAGCGACGCTCGATCAGCACGTCAATGGTGACGCCCTGTTTATTTGGGTTGATCGCGTAATCGTACACACGGCCAACCGGGATTTTGCGGAAATAGACCAGTGAGCCACTGTTCAGAGAACCGAGATCCGGCGCCTGCAGATGGATCATTAAATCGCCGTTATTGAGGCGGTACTTCGGCTGTGTATCCAGGGCAACAAAGTGATCCTGCGGCTCTCCTTTACCCGGCATCATGCCAATATAGTTACCGCCCACGAGCGCATCCAGCCCGGACACACCGGCCAGAGAGGCTTTTGGCGTCACCAGCCAGAACTGCGTTTCACTGCGCAGGGCATCCTGCATGTCAGATTTAATACTGACCCGCACCTGAATCTTGTTCAGCCCTTTTCCAAGAGAGATGTCCTGAACCGTACCCACTTCAACCCCCTGGAAGCGAACGGGCGTTCGCCCGGCGACGATGCCGTCGGCGGTCTGGAAATCAATGGTGACGGTGCTACCGCGATCTTCATAGCTCGTCCAGATAAGCCAGCCTGCAATCATCAGGGCGATGACGGGCAGCAACCAGAATGGCGAAATGCGGCGTTTTGTTTTAATTCTCGCTTCAGTCGGCGAAGCGGGGGTTTCCTGACTCATGTGCATCCCAAAGTAAGCGGCTATCCAGCCATTCCACAGCAAGAATAGTCAATATCACCGCAGAGCCGAAATAAAAAGCCGCGGGTCCCATTGTAAAAGCAAGTAACTGGTCGCGATTGATGAGAGACATCATCAGCGAAATTACGAACAAATCTAACATTGACCAGCGGCCAATCCAGGTGACGAATCGCAGAAGCAGAATGCGGGTTCGTAAGCCTTGTTCACACTTTAAGTGAATGCTGATGAGCAGGGTAATCATCACCACCACTTTGGTAAAGGGAACCAGAATACTGGCAATAAAAACGATCGCCGCCACCCCGACATTGCTGTGCGCAAGGGAGATAATCCCGGAGAGGATAGTATCCTCCTGACGTCCGCCATTCACGTAAATGATGGAAATAGGCAGCATATTGGCGGGGATCAGAAACACCAGGGAGGCGATCAGCGCCGCCCAGCATTTTTGCAGGCTGTTGTTTCGACGCAGCCTTAATGGAATGTGGCACCGCGGGCAGCGTCCGCGCGGGTCGGGTAACCCGGTATAGTGGCAACCCAGACAGACGCGCAGATTTTCATCGGGACGGGTGGCGGGGCGCTGCGGGTAAAATCGCTCCCAGAGCTGCTCAACGTTCAGGTGTATCAGCGTCAGAATGCTCAGCAATACCAGACAGATGAAGGCAAAGAGTCCGATGCCGGGCTGCAAAAAGGCATAGTCCTGTACCTTTATTGACGCAACGCCCACGCCGACCAGATAAATATCCAGCATCACCCACTCTTTGAGTTTATCCAGCATCAGCAGCACCGGGCGAAGGTTCATGCCGAGAATATTGCCAAACCAAAGATAGGCAATGGCGGCGACCAGCACCAGCGGCGCACCAACGGTGCAGAACAGCACCATGGCGGCGGTGATGGGATCGCCCTGACGGGTCATCTGCCAGATACCCTGCAGCACGTTGGCGTCAATGCGCACGCCAAGCAGGTAGAGTTTCAGCAGCGGTTCGCTCCAGGCGAAGGGCATCAACAGCAGCATGGTGACGGCCATGGCGGCGAGGCGGGTCAACGACCAGTCGCGACCATCGCGAATTTTAGCGTCGCAGCGAGGACAAAAGGCACTTTGGTGCGATTTCATCTTCGGCAACATAAAAAGCGTATCGCACTGGGGGCAACGCTGATAATGTGCACGAGGCAAAGCTTCGCTTACCGTATGGACAGTTATCTTTCTCGTCGGCGTAATTTTGGTTGTTTTTAAGGCCATCAGCTGCGCACAAATAAGTATTGTTGAAAGTTATAATAACTCATGAACGGATTCATCTTGAGCATGAGCGCATTTAATGCTTATTTTAATAGGCTATGCGGTAAATTTGTAAGACAACTAAGTGATTGAATAATGAACAAAACAGAATTCTACGCGGATCTGAACCGCGATTTTAAGGCATTGATGGCGGGTGAGACCAGCTTCTTAGCCACTCTGGCAAATACTAGCGCATTGCTGTTTGAACGTCTCTCTGACGTAAACTGGGCCGGCTTTTACCTTCTGGAAGGTGAAACGCTGGTGCTCGGTCCTTTCCAGGGCAAACTGGCCTGCGTGCGTATTCCGGTAGGGCGTGGCGTATGCGGCACGGCGGTGGCAGAGAATCAGGTCCAGCGTGTGGAAGATGTCCATGCGTTTGACGGACACATTGCCTGTGATGCTGCCAGTAATTCTGAAATCGTTTTGCCGCTGGTGGTCAAAAATCAGATTATTGGCGTTCTGGATATCGACAGTACGGTCTTCAGTCGCTTTACAACCGAGGACGAACAGGGGCTGCGCGAGCTGGTGGCGAATCTGGAAAACGTACTCGCTGCAACCGATTATCAAAAATTCTTTGCGAGCGTCGCAGGATAATCAACGGATAACGTAGCATTTACTGATAGCGTCATTATAATGACGCCTGTTCATGCCTGCGCTTGTTGGCAACGTCCGTTGTAATCAGGAAATTTCATGGAAAATCAACCTAAGTTGAATAGCAGTAAAGAAGTTATCGCATTTCTGGCCGAGCGTTTCCCGCAGTGCTTCAGCGCGGAAGGTGAAGCTCGTCCCCTGAAAGTCGGTATTTTTCAGGATCTGGTGGCGCGTGTTGAAGGGGAAATGAACCTCAGCAAAACTCAGCTGCGTTCCGCCTTACGTCTTTATACTTCGAGCTGGCGTTACCTGTACGGTATCAAACCAGGCGCTACCCGCGTGGACCTCGACGGCAACCCTTGCGGTGAGCTGGACGAGCAGCACGTTGAGCACGCGCGCAAGCAGCTTGAAGAAGCCAAAGCACGCGTTCAGGCACAACGTGCAGAACAGCAGGCGAAAAAACGCGAAGCCGCCGCGGCAAACGGCCAGGAAGAAGCGCCTCGTCGTGAGCGTAAACCACGCCCTGCGCCGCGCCGTAACGATAATAACGATCGCAAACCGCGTGCAGACAAACCAGCAGCAAAAGCCCCGCGTGCCCCTCGTGAAGAGCCGCGCCATACGCCGGTTTCTGACATTAACGCTCTGAGCGTGGGTCAGGCGCTGAAGGTAAAAGCGGGTAACAATGCTATGGACGCCACCGTACTGGAAATCACCAAAGATGGCGTTCGTGTACAGCTGACTTCTGGTATGTCAATGATTGTACGCGCAGAACACTTGTTGTTCTGAAACGGAGGCCAAGCCTGGCATGAACACTTTTTTTAAGCTCACCGCGCTGGCGGGTCTGTTTGCTATAACAGGTCACGCTTTTGCAGTGGACGATATCACGCGTGTTGATCAAATTCCGGTACTCAAGGAAGAGACGCAGCACGCGACGGTGAGCGAGCGCGTGACCTCACGTTTTACCCGCTCGCACTATCGTCAGTTCGATCTCGATCAGGCCTTTTCGGCCAAAATCTTTGACCGCTATCTGAACTTGCTGGATTACAGCCATAACGTTTTGCTCGCCAGCGATGTCGAGCAGTTCGCTAAGCGCAAATCCGAGGTGGGTGACGAGTTGCGTTCAGGCAAGCTGGATCTGTTCTACGATCTCTATAACCTGTCGCAAAAGCGTCGTTTTGAACGCTATCAGTACGCGCTTAAAGTGCTGGAACGTCCAATGGACTTCACCGGCAACGACACCTTTAATCTGGATCGCAGTAAAGCGCCCTGGCCAAAAGATGAAGCCGAGCTGAATGCGCTTTGGGACGGCAAAGTTAAATACGACGAACTGAGCCTCAAGCTGACCGGCAAAGACGAAAAAGAGATCCGTGACACGCTGACGCGTCGTTATAAATTTGCTATTCGTCGTCTGGCGCAGACCAACAGCGAGGATGTTTTCTCACTCGCGATGACCGCCTTCGCGCACGAAATCGATCCGCACACCAACTACCTCTCTCCGCGCAACACTGAGCAGTTCAATACCGAAATGAGCCTGTCTCTGGAAGGTATCGGCGCGGTACTGCAGATGGACGATGATTACACGGTGATCAATTCAATGGTCGCGGGTGGCCCGGCATCCAAAAGCAAGGCGATTAGCGTAGGCGATCGCATTGTGGGTGTTGGACAAACCGGCCAGAACATGGTCGATGTGATCGGCTGGCGTCTCGATGACGTAGTTGCGCTGATCAAAGGTCCGAAAGGCAGCAAGGTACGTCTGGAAATTCTGCCTGCCGGTAAAGGCACCAAAACCCGTATTGTTACCCTGACCCGCGAGCGTATCCGTCTGGAAGACCGCGCGGTGAAAATGTCGGTGAAAACCGTGGGTAAAGAGAAGGTAGGTGTCCTGGATATTCCTGGCTTCTACGTGGGGCTGACTGACGATGTGAAAGTTCAGCTGCAGAAGCTTGAAAAGCAGAACGTTAGCAGCATCATCATCGACTTGCGTAGTAACGGCGGCGGTGCGCTGACGGAAGCGGTTTCACTCTCTGGCCTGTTCATCCCATCTGGCCCGGTGGTTCAGGTGCGCGATAACAACGGTAAAGTGCGCGAAGATGCCGACAACGACGGTGTGGTCTACTACAAAGGCCCGCTGGTGGTCCTGGTTGACCGCTTCAGCGCTTCCGCGTCTGAGATCTTTGCCGCTGCAATGCAGGACTATGGCCGCGCGCTGATCGTCGGTGAGCCAACCTTCGGGAAAGGCACCGTTCAGCAGTACCGCTCTCTGAATCGTATTTACGATCAGATGCTGCGTCCGGAATGGCCTGCGCTGGGCTCGGTTCAGTACACCATTCAGAAATTCTACCGCGTGAACGGCGGCAGTACGCAGCGTAAGGGCGTCACGCCGGACATCATCATGCCGACTGGCACCCAGGAGACGGAAACCGGCGAGAAGTTTGAAGATAACGCGTTGCCGTGGGACAGCATCAATGCCGCGACTTACGTGAAGGCGGGTGATATGACCCAGTTTGGCCCTGAACTGCTGAAAGCGCATAACGACCGCATCGCGAAGGATCCGGAATTCCAGTACATCATGAAGGATATTGCACGATTCAATGCCCTGAAAGATAAGCGGAATATTGTTTCTCTGAATTACGCACAGCGTGAGAAAGAGAACAACGAAGACGACGCAACTCGCCTGGCGCGTATCAACGATCGCTTCAAGCGCGAAGGTAAGCCTCTTCTCAAGAAACTGGACGATCTGCCAAAAGATTACCAGGAGCCGGATCCGTATCTGGACGAGACGGTGCATATCGCTCTCGACCTGGCGAATCAGGAAAAAGAGAAACCTGCCGTACAGCCCGCTCCGGCAAAATAACCTCCTGACAGGCACAAGAAATTGTGCCTGTTTCTTTTTGTTCTGCATCCTTCCGTCAGTCAGATTTCCAATTGTGTAAAGTTGTGTCTTTCTGGTGACTTACGCCCGTTTGATGCTTGAAAATAGCCGCAATACCCATACGATGTGGGTAATCGCATAGTGCGTTTTGTTAAACTGAGGTAAAAAGAAAATTATGATGCGAATCGCGCTCTTCCTGCTCACCAACCTGGCGGTTATGGTGGTTTTCGGGCTCGTGCTAAGCCTGACAGGAATTCAGTCGAGCAGCGTTCAGGGTCTGTTGATTATGGCGCTGCTGTTTGGTTTTGGTGGCTCGTTCATCTCCCTGCTGATGTCGAAGTGGATGGCACTGAAATCGGTGGGTGGTGAGGTTATTGAACAGCCGCGTAACGATATGGAACAGTGGCTAATGAATACGGTGGCTCAGCAATCCCGTCAGGCAGGGATCGCCATGCCGCAGGTGGCGATTTACCATGCCCCGGACATTAACGCTTTCGCCACGGGCGCCCGTCGTGATGCGTCGCTGGTGGCCGTCAGCACCGGATTGCTGCAGAACATGAGCCGTGACGAAGCCGAAGCGGTTATTGCCCACGAAATCAGCCATATCGCCAACGGTGACATGGTGACCATGACCCTGATTCAGGGCGTGGTAAACACCTTCGTGATCTTCATCTCCCGTATTCTGGCGCAGATCGCGGCAGGCTTTATGGGCGGAAACCGTGACGAAGGTGAAGAGAGCAACGGCAACCCGCTGATCTACTTCGCCGTTTCGATGGTTCTGGAGCTGGTATTCGGTATTCTGGCCAGCATCATCACCATGTGGTTCTCCCGCCACCGTGAATTCCACGCGGATGCCGGCTCGGCGAAGCTGGTTGGTCGTGAGAAGATGATTGCCGCGCTGCAGCGCCTGAAAACCAGCTATGAGCCGCAGGAAGCGAACAGCATGATGGCCTTCTGCATTAACGGTAAGTCCAAATCGCTGAGCGAGCTGTTTATGTCTCACCCGCCGCTGGATAAACGTATTGAAGCGCTGCGCAGTGGGGAATACCTGAAGTAAGGCAAAGAACCCTACTAAGCCGGGCAGGAGAACACTCCGCCCGGCTTTTTTTATGCCTGAACTCTGGGCTGGGTCACACGCAGGCCGCTGACGACCGCCGCGAGCGAGGCAAGGGCTCCCGCGGAGAGAAGCGCAACATGGTTGCCGTTTTGCCCGGCGAGGTTAAACATCAGGGCGACCAGCGCTGCGCCGCTGCTTTGTCCCAGAATGCGCGCGGTTCCCAGCATGCCGCTGGCACCTCCGCTGCGATGGCGCGGCGCGGAGGTGATGATGGTGTGATTGTTAGGGGACTGGAACAGGCCAAACCCTGCGCCGCACAGGATCATGCGCCAGATGATGTCCAGATCGGTTGGCGATGACGGTAGCAGAGCCAGCGCGAAAAGGCCTGTCGCCATCACCGCAAGCCCCAATGCTCCCAGTAAACCGGCATGGACGCGTTCAATGAGGTAACCTGCCAGCGGCGCCATCACCATTGTCGCCAGCGGCCAGGGGGTTAACAGCAGGCCGGTCTCCACTTCTGAACGGCCTACCACGCTCTGCAAAAAGAAGGGCAGAGAAACCAGGGCCAGCATCTGGGCGCAGAAGGAGCAGACGGACGTGCAAATGGAGAGGGAAAAGAGGGGGATACGCAGCAGGTCAACGGGCAGTAAAGGCACAGGGAGAGTGAGCTGGCGGCGAACAAACAAGAAGCCGATCGCCAGCAGGGCGATAAGCTCCACACCGGTAAGCATCAGGGACTGTCCCTGCGCAAAGCCGCTCAGCGCCGTAATCAGCAGGCCAAAGGTCAGGGCATTCATCACCGCACTCGCCACGTCGAAGCGCGGCATGGTGCTTTTGGGACCGTTAGCGGGTAGAAAGCGCAGGGCAAAGAAGATGGCGACAATACCCAGCGGCACGTTAATAGCGAACAGCCATTGCCATGACGCAACGGAAAGGATCGCCGCCGCAATGGTTGGTCCGGCGGCAGAAGAGACGGCGACTATAAAAGAATTTATCCCCATGCCGCGCCCCAGATGGCGTTGCGGATAAATTAAGCGGATCAACGCCGTGTTTACGCTCATGAGCGCCGCGCCGCCAAAACCTTGCGCAATGCGGGCAAGCGTCAGGGTATGCAGTGAATCCGAAAGGGCGCATAGCAAGGACGTGAAGGTGAAAACCACCAGACCGCACTGATACACCCGACGGTAACCGAACATATCGCCCAGGAAAGAGAACGAGAGCAGGGAAACCACGATCGCAATCTGGTAGGCATTAACTATCCATATCGAACTGGCGGGAGAGGCGTGCAGGTCGCTGGCGATGGTTGGCAAGGCAACGTTCGCGATTGCGCCGTCAAGGACGGCCATTGAGATACCGATAATGATGGTGGCTATCGCGCCATACCGCAGGGGTAAAGGCAGGCCATCGGAAAGGGTCTTTTCCATTAAGATTAAAAAAGCTCAGCGTGAAATTATTCTCAGGATAACTATTTTAGCATTGTTACAGCCGCGATATGTCGCAGATTTGTAACGAAGTAAACGCGGATTGATTGCAGGTGACATGACGGGAACTTATAATAAAAACCGGTTCTGATTTTTATAAAACACTCTCTATGAGGTGGTAAATGGCTATTGCGGATTTGGATAAACAGCCAGATTCTGTTTCTTCCGTGCTGAAGGTGTTTGGCATCTTACAGGCGCTGGGAGAAGAGCGTGAAATAGGTATTACAGAGTTGTCGCAGCGCGTGATGATGTCTAAAAGCACCGTATATCGCTTTTTGCAAACCATGAAGTCGCTGGGCTATGTCGCCCAGGAAGGCGAATCTGAAAAATATTCTCTGACGCTGAAGCTGTTTGAACTGGGTGCCCGCGCGCTACAAAATGTTGACCTGATCCGCAGCGCTGATATTCAGATGCGCGAAATCTCTCGTCTGACTAAAGAGACCATCCATCTCGGTGCGCTGGATGAAGACAGTATTGTTTACATCCATAAAATCGACTCCATGTACAATCTGCGCATGTATTCGCGCATTGGTCGTCGCAACCCGCTCTACAGTACCGCAATTGGTAAGGTTCTGCTGGCGTGGCGCGATCGTGAGGAAGTGAAGCAGATCCTCGAAGGCGTTGAATACAAGCAAAGTACCTCACGAACCATTACCAGCACAGACGCACTGTTAACGGTGCTGGATCACGTACGCCAGCAGGGGTATGGCGAAGATAATGAAGAGCAGGAAGAGGGGCTGCGCTGCATAGGCGTTCCGGTGTTTGACCGCTTTGGCGTGGTGATTGCGGGCTTAAGTATCTCCTTCCCAACCTTACGCTTCTCTGAAGAGCGTTTGCATGAGTATGTGGCTATTCTGCACACTGCCGCACGTAAAATTTCTGCACAGATGGGATATCACGAATACCCGTTTTAATCCCTCTTCGTAAAAAACGCCGCATCTGATGCGGCGTTTTTTTGCGTCATAATCAGACTGATTAGCCATTATCAATCACGACGGATGTTTTACGCAGTACAGGGCAGTGGGTTAAGCCAACGATCCCGCTGTCAGTATGCAGATACTGGGCTGTGCTCATTCCTTGTGCTGTTAAATATTTACACTGAATGCCTAACCCGGCTGCGTTTTCGGTGCTCCCCACGAGCACGCCATAGCCCGATAACAGAAGGCCAATCCAGACAAGGGCGAGTACAATAATTGTTCGAACAATAAAGCGCATCATTACCTCTTTTATCGTTGTTATCGTAATGCTAGCGTAATGTGTTTACGTGATGAAACAAGTGCATGATTCTGAAAAAAAGCGTGATAGAGGCACAGTTAGTCCTTGTTTAAGATAAGCGTGATAACCTCGCTACATCAGGTTTTAAGACGGAGTGTGGAGTGAAAAAAATACGCTGGGTGATTCTGGTTATCGTGCTGATAGCGTGCGTGGTGTTATGGACGCAGACGATCAATGTGATGTGCGATCAGGATGTACAGTTTTTTAGCGGCGTTTGCGCAATCAACAAGTTTATTCCGTGGTAAGAGACATTTTTTCTCAACGTGATTTCCTTCCTTCGCGCCAGTGGTAAAATAGACGTTTTTATTGAGGTGGTGAAATGGGTGAGTTACTGAATTCAGGGCTGCTGAATATAGCATCCCTGATGATTTCTTTGGTTGTTCTGCTCGTGGGTCTGGTCATTTGGTTTTTCGTGAACCGAGCCAGCTCCCGGACTAACGAGCAGATCGAACTGCTGGAAGCGCTGCTCGATCAGCAAAAACGTCAGAATGCGCTGCTACGCCGTCTGTGTGAGGCTAACGAACCGGAAGAGAAAGACGCGCCGAAAGACGCGGTCGTCGAAGAAAACAAAGACGAAGATGACTTTATCCGCCTGGTGGCTGAGCGTTAATCTTTTTGTCCTGGGAGGTGGCTGTGGTCTGGAAAAACCCCTGGTATGACCCCTCCCTGAAACATCATACCCCGAACGGTTTTCGTAATACCCTCCCTGTCGGACATCAACCCGGCGACATTGACCGTTGGCGTAAAGCGCGTAAAGAGGCCGGTTTACCGAAACCACCTGCGCTGGGTTATGAAGATTTTATCCAACATTGGTGGCAACCTGTAGAGCTCACGCAACCTCATGGAGATGGGGTATGGTGGCTCGGACACGCGAGCGTGTTGCTGCAGCTGGACGGTAATATTATCCTTACCGATCCGGTATTTTCACGGCGCGCTTCTCCGCTCCCTTTCCTGGGACCACAGCGCAAAACGCCTCCCGTACTGTCTGTCGAGCAACTTCATCAGCTTGATGCGGTCGTCATCTCCCATAATCATTACGATCATCTTGATGACGCGACCATTCGCCGAATTCTCAAGCGCTTTCCCGACGTTAGTGTTTTTGTTCCCCTGGGTCTGGCCGACTGGTTTCGTCGTCGGGGAGCAAAACGCGTAGTTGAGCTTGACTGGTGGCAGAGTTTCACCTGGCAGGGGATGACGCTGACCGCCGTACCGGCACAGCACTGGAGCATGCGCACGCCATGGAACCGCAATCGTTCCTTGTGGTGCGGCTGGGTGATGGAAGGACGGCATCACCGTTTCTGGTTCAGCGGTGATACCGGCTATTCACCTGAGCTGCTGTTGATTCCTGAACGCCTGGGCCAGATAGATGCTGCCGCCTTACCGATTGGTGCCTATGCCCCACGATGGTTCATGGCTGTCCATCATATGGATCCGCAATCTGCGGTGGCATTGTGGCAGCAGCTGGGCTGTCCACTGACGTTTCCCATCCACTGGGGCGTATTTGAACTGGCAGATGAAGCGCTAGATGAACCTGTGCAGGAGTTAACTAACGCGCTCGATAATTTAGCACCAGTTAATCATTCTTTCAGGATACTGAAAATTGGTGAATATTTATCCTTATAAACGAAGCGTTAAATTGTTGCATATATTCTTGATGTAAACGCTCGCAGGAATGTTTTATTTTTATCGAAACGTTTTGCTTGCCTTCTTTTGATGCAGAGTCATAAAAATTTCATTATTTTGGTGCATAACGCTGTTTTATTAACTGGTGCATTTTAATACAGACGGAAGTGGTTTTTTAACAGTGTTTTTTCTCTGAAACAATTTGGTCGCGTTACAATGATTTAAGCATAAGTTTTCACAAATTGTTCTAACTCAATCAAGACGTAAGATTTCTTTTCCCGGTTGCTGGACGGTTCGTAATGATTGAGCTATGTTAAAAAAGTCTTAGATTACAGCGGTTGTGCAAGCAATGCTGGGTCTTTGTTACGCAGCAGGGCTGTCTGTACATGATGCGCATAATTGTGCAAAACCTGACAGGCACTGTTCGAATTTGTGCGGCGGATCGAGACATGTTTAAAAATGGCTTGCCATATTAAACATAGTGTGTGATAACACGTTTTGGGTCAAACGAGGTACAGTTCTGTTTATGTGTGGCATTTTCAGTAAAGAAGTCCTGAGTAAACACGTTGTCGTTGAATACCGCTTCTCTGCCGAACCTTATATTAGTGCCTCATGCAGTAATGTCTCAGTTTTATCTCAGTTAATGCCTGCGGGCTAAGAAAACACTCTAAGGAATTTTGCAAAATGGCAAAGATTAAAGGTCAAGTTAAGTGGTTCAACGAGTCTAAAGGTTTTGGTTTCATTACTCCTGCTGACGGCAGCAAAGACGTGTTCGTACACTTCTCTGCAATCCAGGGTAACGGCTTCAAAACTCTGGCTGAAGGCCAGAACGTTGAGTTCGAAATTCAGGACGGCCAGAAAGGCCCAGCTGCAGTTAACGTAACTGCTATCTGATCGAACCGCTGCTGACTGAAGCGCTTAGCACTTCACTCTCAGACATAAAGCCTCGCATACCGCGGGGCTTTTTTATGTCCCTTATCTTTCAAAATATTACCATTCGCGGTCTTGTTAGTAACTTGTTGCAAAGCTGCGAGGTTAGTAGCACTGTTTTGCCACCCATAACGCATCTTTTCCCGTTAAATCAGGGCGTTGTTTTACAGTCCTGGGGTTCAGGTGAAGAAGAAAATGATTACGACCGCTGGCAATTTCACGCCGGCGCGTTTTGCACTGCTCTGCTTAGCGATTTTTTGTAGTCTGGCTTTTTTGCTGGGCCGTGTTGCCTGGCTGCAAATCATCAAGCCTGACAATCTGGTAAAGCAGGAAGATATGCGATCCCTCCGCCAGCTGACGATTGATGCGCCGCGCGGCATGATAATGGATCGCGCAGGTCGACCCCTGGCGGTGAGCGTGCCTGTCCAGGCCGTTTGGGCCGATCCTAAAACGGTGCTGGCAAAAGGAGGCGTTGGCGTTGATGAACGCTGGCAGGCGTTGGCAAATGCGCTGCATCTCTCCCTGGGCACACTCTCGGCGCGAATTAACGCCAACCCGCAGGGGCGTTTTATTTATCTTGCCCGCCAGGTCGATCCCGCACAGGCAAAGTGGATCGATAAGCTGAATCTGCCCGGCATCAATTTACGCGATGAATCCCGCCGTTTTTATCCTGCAGGCCATGTGGCAGCGAACCTGATTGGCTTCACCAATATTGACGGGCAGGGCATTGAAGGCATGGAAAAAAGCTTTAACGCGCAGCTGACCGGCAAGGCCGGAGTTCGGCAGGTAAGGGAAGATCGCTACGGTCGCGTGGTTGAAAACCTGACGGAAGTGGCACCCTCGCCAGCGCATAACATTCAGTTGAGTATTGACGAGCGGCTGCAGACCATTACTGAAGATGCGCTTGATAATGCCGTGGCCTGGAATAAGGCCGAGTCGGGTGCTTCGGTGCTCATTAATATCCCAACCGGGGAAATACTCGCGATGGCGAGCTATCCGGATTTCAATCCCAATAATCGGGAAGGTGCGACGATAAATGATTTTCGCAACCGCGCGATCAGCGATACGTTCGAGCCCGGTTCGACCGTCAAGCCGCTGGTGCTGATGACGGCCCTGCAGCAGGGTCTGGTTCAGCCCGACAGCGTGATTGACACTCATCCGTATACCCTGGACGGGCATCGTATCCGCGATGTGGGCTATTATCCTGAACTGACGATGACCGGGATCCTGCAAAAATCGAGCGACACCGGCGTGTCCCGACTTTCGCTGGCGATGCCTGTCCAGCACCTTATTGATACCTATCGAAACTTTGGTTTTGGTACGAATACGGGGCTTGGCTTAACGGGGGAGAGCGCGGGGCTGCTGCCCCAGCGTAAATACTGGAGCCAGCTCGACCGGGCGACCTTTGCCTTCGGCTACGGGTTGATGGTAACGCCGCTCCAGCTGGCTCACGTCTACGCCACGATTGGCGGCTTCGGGCTCGAGCGACCTCTTTCGATTACGCGTATCGATCCACCCGTTATCGGGCACCGCGTCATGCCGGAAGAGATTGCGCACGAGGTGGAGCACATGATGGAGAGCGTCGCGCTGCCCGGCGGCGGGGGCGTGAAGGCGGCCGTTCGTGATTACCGGGTGGCGGTGAAAACCGGTACGGCGAAGAAAATTGACGATAGCGGGAAGTACGTCGATAAATACGTCGCCTATACTGCCGGCGTTGCGCCTGCCAGCGATCCGCGATTTGCCCTGGTGGTGGTCATTAACGATCCGCAAAATGGCGCCTACTACGGCGGGGCCGTCTCCGCGCCTGTCTTCAGTGAAATTATGGGTAACGTGCTGCGTCTGGAAAATGTGAAACCTGACGGGCTACCGGCGGGTTCCGATCACCTAATCGTTATGCGTTAACCGGGCGTTTATAACCAGGGCGAATAGCGGTACACTTCGCCCTTTGATTATGCTCCGGAGTCACCATGTCCTTCAGCTGTCCTCTTTGCCACGCGCCCCTGACGCACTCAGATAAAAGTTATACCTGTCCGCAGGGGCATCAGTTTGATATGGCAAAAGAAGGCTATGTGAATCTTTTGCCGGTGCAGCATAAGCGTTCCCGCGATCCAGGCGACAGTGCAGAGATGATGCAGGCGCGTCGCGCGTTTCTTGATGCCGGGCACTATCTGCCGCTGCGGGAGGCCGTCGCGCATATGGTGAATGACATACTGCCTGCTTCAGCCACCGCCGTGCTGGATATCGGCTGTGGGGAAGGGTACTACACCGCACGATTTGCAGAGGTTGCCCGTGATAAGGGTCTAAACACATTCGGTCTGGACGTGTCGAAAGTGGCCATTCGTGCGGCGGCAAAGCGTTACGCGGAAGTGATGTTCTGCGTGGCATCCAGCCACCGACTGCCGTTTGATGATGCCAGCATGGATGCTGTTATCCGCATTTACGCGCCCTGCAAAGCGGAAGAACTGGCTCGCGTGGTGAAACCGGGCGGATGGGTTATCACCGTGACGCCGGGCCCGCGCCATCTGATGGAGCTGAAAGGTCTGATCTACGACGAAGTACGTCTGCATGCCCCTCATTCTGAACAGCTGGCCGGTTTTAGCCTGAAGCAGGAGCAAACCGTGGCGTATGATATGTCGCTCACAGGGGAAGAGGCCACCGCGTTGCTGCAGATGACGCCGTTCGCATGGCGGGCAAAACCGGAAGTATGGGGAACGTTAGCTGCACACACAATATTTCACTGCCAGACGGATTTCAGCATCCACGTCTGGCAGCGCGAAGATTAACCGGCGAAGTGTGCCCAGAGGATCTGGGCACCAATGCCAATGAGCACAATCCCGCCCAGGATCTCTGCGCGTTTACCCAACAACGGGCCGATAAACCGTCCGACCATCATGCCCAGCGTGGACATAATCAGGGTTGCACAGCCAATGGCCAGCGCGGTGGCGATAATATTGACCTGCAGGAATGCCAGACCGACACCGACGGCCATCGCATCAAGGCTGGTGGCAATTGCCGTGGTGACCAGTAGCCAGAATCCGTGGCGCTGCTGCGGCTCCTCGTCATCTTCATCACCGCCGCGAAAACCTTCAATGACCATTCGGCCTCCGAGGAACACCAGCAGGACGAAGGCAATCCAGTGGTTCCACTCCAGCACGAACTGGCTGGCGAGCATGCCAAGTCCCCAGCCGATAAGCGGGGTCAGCGTTTCGATCGCACCAAAAATCAGGCCGGTACGCAGGGCTTCTGAGAATTTAGGTTTGTGAAGCGTGGCGCCTTTTCCGATGGATGCAGCAAATGCGTCCATGGACATGCCAAAAGCGAGGAGGATCGTAGCGGAGATATTCATAACAGCGTCCAGACCGGGGATATCCATATGACACATCACTGCCCCCAGTAAACAGCAGTTGATGTATCTATGGTCTCGCCTGATCCCAATGCACATAAGATGTGCAGTAAGCGATCCGTACGCGCCACGTTTTTCAACGAGTATGTTGACACGTACATTTCCTGTAAACAGGAAATCGGCTACTCCCCAACGACGGGCGCAACCTTAACATATTTTGAGAATATAAAACAACAATGAGGAGGCATTATTTAAAACGTTTGTTGATAACGATTTTCATTTGTCTTTAAGCGTGAAGATATCGTTAACAAATAGAGATCAAATTAACGAATGGGATATAGCAACGGCTATATTTCTTGCACAAGACAAACGCAGAATATAGCCGTTGCTATATATCTAAGCTATTGAGTTTTCAGGAGTAAATTGTATATCTTTTCCAGATCGTCAATATTCTTCACCCGAATAAGCAGGCGGCGTTGTTCTAATTGCATCACCAGCACGCCGTCTTCCGACAAATTCATCTCTTTAATACGGTTATATTCTATCCATACATTGGCGAAGAAAAATCCGCGTGATTTAAAAATGATTTTCGGCGTACGGATCCAGAACAGATAAACAGCCATTAATGCCAGCGCACATAATAACCATGTGGTTAATATTGCACCATGGCTGGTGAAGTTATTGTAAATAAGAATAACGATGAGACCCGCGAAGATAAACGCATCCACGCGCCCGCGTCGCAGAAGGGGAAGGGAGAGCAGCGTCTCGCCGTGACGGCGCGGCATGATGAACTCGTCATAGATCGCGTAAGCCAGAAGGGCAGCAATAAATAGAACCAGTACGATGTCCGTGACAGTCATTCATCCTCCAGATAAAAAAAACCGGGGGCAAGCCCCCGGCCAATAGCGTTGAAACTTAGAGACCCAGCAGGCCGACAGCGTAGCCCGCGATACCGATGATGAAGAAGCCAACGATAATCCACAGCGGGTTCACTTTCTTACGCAGCAGCCACATGCAGGCGAAGGTTAACAGCAGCGGCACCAGGCCCGGCATCAGCTGATCCAGAATCGTCTGCACGGTGGTGACGCGGGTCTGACCATCCTGACCGGTGATGGTCGATACCACCAGCGGGATGTTCACGTGCGTCCACTTGTTAACCAGTGCTCCCATGACAAACAGGCCCAGGATTGACGCCCCCTCAGTCAGTTTCTGCAGGAAGCCGCCGCCCATGTCCTTAACGATGTCCACCCCTTTACGGTAGCCGTAGGCCACACCGTAGTAACGGGTCAGCAGACGCACGGCGTTAAACAGGATGAAGAACAGCAGTGGGCCAAGCAGGCTGCCGCTCATCGCGATACCTGCCCCCAGCGCTGCGAAGACCGGACGCACGGTACCCCAGAAGATAGGGTCACCGACACCGGCCAGCGGACCCATCAGGCCGACTTTAATACCGTTGATGGCACCATCGTCGATCTCTGCGCCGTTTGCACGCTGTTCTTCCATCGCCAGCGTTACGCCCAGAACCGGAGCCGCAACGTAAGGATGAGTGTTAAAGAATTCCAGGTGACGCTTGATCGCCTGACGGCGCGCTTCGTTGTTTTCCGGATACAGGCGTTTGATCGCCGGAACCATGGAGAAGCAGAAGCCGAGCGCCTGCATACGTTCGAAGTTCCATGAACCCTGAAACAGGTTAGAACGGATGAACACGCCACGAATATCACCCGGAGTGAGTTTTTTCTCGGTGGTAGTTTTTGTCATATCAACCATTTCGCTCACCTGTTAGTCCAGTTCGTTATCGAGATCGTTGTTACCAGCAGCCTGCGCTGGGGCACCCGCGACGCGGTTATATTTCGGGCTGAGCTGGATGTAGAGAATCGCCATTACCGCACCAATAACACCCAGTGCAACCAGGTTGAAGTTGGTGAAGGCAGCGGTCACGAAGCCGAGGTAGAAGAACGGCATCAGGTAGCCTGCCCGCATCATGTTGATGACCATCGCATAACCGACGACCACGATCATACCGCCCGCGATATTCAGACCGCCGGTGACCACTTCAGGAATGGCGTTCAGCATGCTCTGCACTTCGCTGGTACCGACAGAGATCGCCACGATAACCGCCGGGATCGCGATACGCATCGCCTGCAGGAACAGGGATGAAACGTGGATCCACGACAGTGCCGTGAGGTTGCCGTTTTCGGCCGCCTTATCCGCCGCGTGCTGGAAGGCAACGGTGATAGTACGAACGATGATAGTCAGCACCTGGCCTGCGGCTGCCAGCGGGATCGCCAGGGCGATACCTGCACCGATACTCTGGTGACCGGCAATAACCAGAACGGTAGAAATGATAGAGGCCAGCGCGGCATCGGGCGCAACTGCCGCGCCGATGTTCATCCAGCCCAGGGCGATCATTTCCAGGGTACCACCGATGATGATACCGGTTTTCATGTCACCCAGAACGGCCCCAATCAGCGTACAGGCTACCAGAGGGCGGTGGAACTGAAATTCATCAAGTACGGATTCCATACCCGCAATACATGCGACGACGAACACCAGCACAATCTGAAGAGTGGTAATCTCCATTGCACTTCTCCTATTACATAAACTTTATATGAGAACCGGCGGGGGCTTATTTCCCAACTTTGCCGATCAAATCCATCATTTTCAGTTTTTGATCCGTGGAAACCTTACGGGCTTCCAGTTCAATACCGCGCGCATTCAGCTTGTTGAATGCCTCGATATCTTTCGCATCGACTGAAATGGCGTTGTTGACCTGCGTTTTGCCCTGACGGAATGCCATACCACCAATGTTCACGGAGGTGATTTTCACGCCGCCTTCAACAATGCGCTCAACGTCTGTCGGGTTAGTGAACAGGAGCATCACGCGTTCGCCCGCGTATTTCGGGTTGTTGTAAACGCGAATCATCTTGGCGACATCCACGACGTGCGCGGTAACGCCAGGAGGAGCAACCTGAGTCAGAAGGGTTTTACGTACGGTATCGGCGGCCACTTCGTCGCTGACCACGATGATGCGTCGAACGTTGGTCTCTTTGGTCCAGCGCGTGGCAACCTGACCGTGGATTAAGCGGTCATCAATACGCGCAAGGCCGATCACCATGTAATCGTTCGGGCCCATTGGTTTTGCCGGTGCAGCTGCTTTTGGTGCCGCAGCAGGCGCAGGGGCAGGTTTTTCAACCGGCTGTGCTTTCAGGGCTTTTACCCCTTCGCGACCGGTTTCAACGGCCAGCGCAACCAGCTCATCGAAGGACGGATTGTCGTCTCGCGCCATGAGGGTTTCCACCAGCATGGGAATATTGACCCCGGCGACAACTTCATAGTGCTCTTTATCGACGACAATGCGGCTGGCGGCATTGAACGGGCTGCCGCCCCATGTATCAACGAGAAACAGCACGCCTTTGCTGGTATCCAGCTTCGCGAGCTGAGCGTTGTACTTCTCTATCAGCGTCTCGGCGTTTTCACCGGGAACGAAATCGATCCAGCCGACGTTTTCCTGCTCGCCCAACAGCATCTCTGCCGTTTTGAGTAGCTGCTCAGCAGCCCAACCATGTGTGCCTATGACAATAGCAATGGTCACTTGCTACCTCCTTTTATTATCATTAATACGCCTGCCAGGCAGCCGTACTGAGAATCGTATTGGCGAACCGAATCGATTCAGATAAGGGTTAGAGTTCAAAAAAACTAAGACTTCCGCGAATTATTTTAGATAGTGAAAAAATAATTTATGTGATGAAGATCCGTAATTTAGCCTCGCGTTAGAGATTTATCCGTAGAGTAAAGCCGCTGTGTTACAGAACTTTGCAAAGGAACGTAAATCTTTGCTAAAAACACATTGTCTCTGATATGTTTAGCCTCCGTTTAATTGTTCAGGAGTATAGGGCTACAGCCCACTATATGGACCGTCACCGACGTCAGTCATCTGCCAGGCCATTTCGCGCCTTATTCACCGGCGATCCTCGCCACGTATCGACTCTGTCTACCTCTGTTTTGCCCACGTTGAGTGGGGCACCGTTTCGTCATTCCTTTAGCAGGAGCTTGTCATGGAATTCTTAATGGACCCGTCAATCTGGGTGGGATTGCTCACGCTGGTAGTGCTCGAGATTGTTCTCGGCATTGATAACCTGGTGTTTATCGCCATCCTTGCGGACAAACTGCCGCCAAAACAGCGTGATAAAGCGCGTCTGATTGGTCTCTCGCTGGCGCTGGTCATGCGACTGGGACTGCTCTCCGTCATCTCCTGGATGGTCACGTTGACCAAACCGCTGTTCTCCGTCATGGATTACACCTTCTCAGGGCGTGATTTAATCATGCTGATCGGGGGGATATTCCTGCTTTTCAAAGCGACGACGGAGCTACACGAGCGGCTGGAAAACCGTCAGCACGATGATGGGCACGGTAAAGGTTATGCCAGCTTCTGGGTGGTAGTGCTGCAGATTGTGGTGCTTGATGCCGTCTTCTCGCTGGATGCGGTGATCACGGCGGTCGGCATGGTGAATCATCTGCCGGTAATGATGGCGGCTGTCGTCATTGCGATGGCGGTCATGCTGCTGGCCTCAAAGCCTCTGACGCGCTTCGTCAACCAGCATCCGACGGTGGTCGTGCTGTGTCTGAGCTTCCTGCTGATGATCGGTCTGAGCCTGGTGGCGGAAGGTTTTGGCTTCCATATTCCAAAAGGCTACCTGTACGCCGCGATTGGCTTCTCGATCCTGATCGAGCTGTTCAACCAGATTGCGCGTCGTAACTTTATTAAGCAGCAGTCAAATCAGCCGCTGCGCGCCCGTACCGCAGATGCCATTCTGCGCCTGATGGGCGGTCGCCGTCAGGTGAACGTTCAGTCTGATTCCGAAAACCACAACCCGGTTCCGGTGCCTGAAGGGGCGTTTGTAGAACAGGAACGCTACATGATTAACGGCGTGCTCTCTCTGGCCTCCCGCTCGCTGCGCGGCATCATGACGCCGCGCGGTGAAATCAGCTGGGTCGATGCTAACCTGAGCGTGGATGAAATTCGCCAGCAGCTGCTCTCTTCACCGCACAGCCTGTTCCCGGTTTGTCGCGGCGAGCTGGATGAGATCATCGGCGTCGTGCGGGCGAAAGAGATGCTGGTGGCCCTGGAAGAGGGCGTCAACGTGGAAGCCGTTGCTGCCGCATCGCCTGCGATTGTCGTACCGGAAACGCTGGATCCGATCAACCTTCTCGGGGTGCTGCGCCGCGCTCGCGGTAGCTTTGTTATCGTCACCAACGAGTTTGGCGTGGTGCAGGGGCTGGTCACGCCGCTGGACGTGCTGGAAGCGATTGCCGGTGAATTCCCGGATGAAGACGAAACGCCAGAGATCGTTGCCGACGGTGAAGGCTGGCTGGTTAAAGGTACCACCGACCTGCACGCGCTCTCGCATACGCTGGGGCTGGAAAACGTCATCAACGATGAAGAAGACATCGCGACCGTTGCCGGTCTGGTTATCGCGGTTAACGGGCAAATCCCGCGCGTCGGAGATGTGATCGAGCTTTCGCCGCTGCACATTACGATCGTTGAAGCCAACGACTATCGCGTTGATATGGTGCGTATTGTTAAAGAACAATCTGCCCACGACGAAGATGAGTAAGCCGGCTTAGCGCAGCGGCATTAAGGGCACGATGTGCCCGTTATGATGCGCTGGCGGGGACGCGCTTCCCGCCAGCCACTTAGGAAAATCCCGTAGCGGCATCGGCCGCGCATAGAAAAAGCCCTGCAGAACAGGCACGCCATGGCGGCGCAAATAGCGCGCCTGCTCCTCTGTCTCGACCCCTTCAGCAACCAGTTCAATATTCAGCCGCTGGCCCAGCGCAATAATCATATCCGTCACCGTTGAATTCACGGCGTCTGTACCAATGGCGGTGGTGAAGGACTGGTCAATTTTCAGCACGTCCGGGTGCAGCTTTTCAAGCCAGGAGAGAGAGCTGTTGCCGGTGCCAAAATCGTCGATAGCGAGCTTCACCCCTTTGCGATGCAGTTCGCGCACGATGCGATAATCCGCATCCAGCAGCGCATCCCGTTCCGTTAGCTCAATCACCAGCTGCTGGCGCGGACTGGCGCTGAACCATAGACGGTTCAGGTCCTGTATCAACACCGCGTTACGGAAATGGCTGGCAGCGACGTTAAGGCCGATGTGAAAACCGGCGCTGGCGGGAAAGTAGCCTATCTGGCGCACCGTTTCGGCGATCACATAGCGGGTCAGGGGGACAATCAGGTTATGTTCTTCTGCCAGAGGAATAAACACTTCCGGAGAGATCCATCCCTGACGCGGATTATTCCAGCGCAGCAGGATCTCCACGCCAGTGCACGCCTGGGTACGGGCATTCACCAGCGGCTGGCAGAAAAGCTCAAATTCCCGGCCCGCAATCCCCATATCGATCTCCCACGTGAAGCTCATCCGGTTTGCCGTTGCCAGCCAGGCGAGATAGCCCAGCAGCAGGCTCAGCATAAGCCCGAGAGGCAGCTGGGCTGGCAGGCTTTTTAAGGCTAACTCTCCAGGGCCTGGCCCGCTGACCGTAATGGTGAAAGGATTTCGGGTTGATGATTGCTGGAAAAGCGAGCCTTCCTTATCAAACGTCAGGCTGTCGCTGACGCGTTGTCCATAGCGCAGAAAGCGATCGCCTACGGTCAGCGCCACGTCATTGATGAGCGGGCGCTGGGGCTCCAGAATCATTTTGGCGATCAGATCGATATTAATGATCTCGATGACGCCTGCTTCACCGTCCTGAGAAACAGGATACCACTGGATCAATATCGGGCTACCCTTAAGCAGCCACTGGTCGCTCGATAAAATCAGCTTCGCTGTGCTGGCGGGTAATTCTTTCAGGAAGTCGCGAACGGGCACATTGCGGCTGCCGAAAATACTCGAGCAGTACAGAATACCGTCTTTAATCAGGGCGATGGAGCGTACCGTCTGCAAAATGGCTGCCTGCTTTCGCAGCGCGAGGTGCGCCTGCGGGCAGGGCTGCCCCACCAGGGGCTGCAGCACGCTGCGGCGGTTCTCTAAAGAAAGCAGGACGTTATCAAGGGCGCGAACGGTGTGGCTGGTAAAATCGAGGATCCGCTGTTGGTTAACATTGCGCTGCGAAATAAAGCGAATGCCTAACGTCAGGATGAGCGTGAGGAGCGCAACCGTGACACAGACGATAACGCGTTTTCGGCGATAGTTTTTAATGATCGTTTGTGCAGTTTGCATGAACGGTCGCCTGATAAGCCACCAGCCACAAAAGCCGGACGCAACAGTGAAAGTGTAGTGGGGAAAGCAGAAGGAGACGAGAAAGAAGAGGGAAATTCGCCCATCCGTTGCAGATGGGCGAAAAGCAGTATTAGTCGCACTGCACCTTAATGGCCAGGCCACCACGGGACGTCTCGCGGTATTTCGCGTTCATGTCTTTACCGGTTTCGTACATGGTTTCAATCACCTTATCCAGCGATACGCGAGGTTCGCTGGTACGGCGCATCGCCATACGTGAGGCGTTGATGGCTTTCACCGAGGCAATCGCGTTACGCTCGATGCACGGCACCTGCACCTGGCCCGCGACCGGATCGCAGGTCAGACCGAGGTTATGCTCCATACCGATTTCAGCCGCCACGCAGACCTGCTCAGGGCTTGCGCCCAGCAGCTCTGCCAGGCCCGCCGCCGCCATGGAGCAGGCAACGCCAACTTCACCCTGACATCCTACTTCAGCACCGGAGATGGATGCATTCATTTTGTACAGCGCACCGATGGCACCTGCCGCCAGGAAATAGCGGATGTAGATATCAGGCGTCACGGGCTCAATAAAGTGATCGTAATACGCCAGCACTGCCGGAACGATACCGCACGCGCCGTTAGTTGGCGCCGTCACGACGCGTCCACCGGCGGCGTTTTCTTCGTTAACCGCCAGGGCAAACATGTTTACCCAGTCGACCACGTTCATCGGGTCGTTGGAAAACTTGTCCGTGGTCACCAGCATACGGCGCAGGGCGGAGGCACGACGCGGCACGCGCAGTGGACCCGGCAGAACGCCTTCGGTGTTCATCCCGCGATCGATACAGGCGCGCATGGTTTGCCAGACGTTGGCAAAATAGTCTTCAATCTCTTTCTTGCTGTGCAGGGCCAGTTCGTTCTGCATCACCATGCCGGACAGTGAAAGACCGGTCTCTTTGCAGTAGCCCAGCATCTCGGTAGCCGATTTGAACGGGTACGGTACGCTGACGTCGCCGACGCTATCTTTGCCAAAATGCTCTTCATCCACGATGAAGCCACCGCCGATGGAGTAGTACGTTTTGCTGTAAATCTCTTTTTCACCGCTGTAAGCGTGAATGGTCATGCCGTTTTCATGCAGCGGCAGGTTGTCGCTACGGAAACGCATGCCGTCATCCTGCGGGAAATCGACTTCCTGCTGGCCGTTTGCCAGCAGCAGGCGGCCGCGTGTTTCCACGTCGCGGATGAATGCCGGGATGGCATCAATATCAACGGTATCCGGCATATTGCCTGCCAGACCCATAATAATGGCGATATCGGTGTGGTGGCCTTTACCCGTTAATGACAGCGAGCCGTAAACATCCACGGCGACACGGGTAACGCTTTCCAGTAATCCTTTTTCGACCAGATCATCGACGAACTGTTTACCGGCCTTCATCGGGCCAACAGTATGGGAAGACGAAGGGCCAATTCCCACTTTGAACATGTCGAATATACTAATCACTTTCACACTCCTGACAGGGTTACCGGGGTTCCAGTAACGATGTTATAACTGCGCATAGTGTAAGAGGGAACACCGACCTCGGCTTAACTATTCACATGAATTAAACTAATGGTTGACGATGGGTTTTGCTAATAGCGCGACGCGGATCGCAAACCTGCGAAAAAGGATGGAATGTAAAGTATAGTCAAGGCTTCAGGCCGATTTGCAACGCCAGTTCACGAATAATGCCCGCCGTCATGCCCCAGACAAAATAATGCTGATACCAGGACAACCAGACCCGATGGTCATGCCCTCGTCGATGAATATCCAGCGGATGATAACGGCTTAGCCGGAGCGCCTCTTCAAGCGGCATTTCAAACACTGCAGAGACTTCATCGACGCTGGCGTGATACTGTAGGTCCGGCGGGATAATACCTACCACCGGCGTGACCTGAAAACCGGTGACGCTATCTACGGGCGGCAGCACGCCAATGACCTCCACCGTCTCAGGCGGAATGGCAACTTCTTCCTGCGCTTCACGCAGCGCGGCGGCAATCAGCGAGGCGTCGGAGCTGTCTACTGCGCCACCCGGAAAGGCGACCTGACCCGCGTGCTTGCGTAAATGGGGAGAACGCTGGGTGAGCAGCAGGCCCGGCTGCGCGCGACGCACGACCGGGATCAGCACGGCCGCCTGACGCTGATTCAGCGCCTCGCGGTTGACCTGTGGTCTTAGTAGCTGAAATCGAGATAAAAAATCATCCAGCGTCAGGTTCTCTTTTTCCACCCGTGATTACTCCAGTTGTTTCAGGATACGGTTAACTTTATCAAAGGTTTCCTGATATTCCGCGTCGACCTGGCTGTCGGCAACAATACCGCCCCCGGCCGAACAGTAAAGGTTTCCGTCGCAGGCCGTCAGCGTGCGAATGGTAATGCTGGTATCCATGGTGCCGCACAGGCTGATATAGCCGATGCTGCCGCACCAGGCGTTGCGGCGGTGCGGCTCCAGCTCATCAATGATCTCCATCGCCCGCACCTTTGGCGCGCCGGTGATGGAGCCGCCCGGAAACGCGGCGCGGAGCAGATCGCAGGCGGTGCGAGAGGCGGGCAGACGCGCGGTTATGGTGCTGACCAGATGATGCACTGCCGGGAAAGGCTCGACGACAAACAGTTCCGGCACGCGCACGCTGCCCGGTTCGGCGACACGGCCGATGTCGTTACGCATCAGGTCCACAATCATCAGGTTCTCGGCGCGGTCTTTCGGCGAGGCGGCAAGTTTTTCCGCCTGCTGGCGATCGGCGTCGGGATCGGCAAGACGCGGCAAGGTGCCTTTAATAGGACGGGTTTGAATCGTGCCCTCGGCCAGATGAATAAATCGCTCGGGTGACAGACTGAGTATTGCACCCTGTTCCAGACGCACAAACGCGCTAAACGGCGCCTTGTTGCTGGCATTAAGACGGGTAAACGCCTGCCACTCGTCTCCCTGATACGTCGCCTGGAAACGCTGGGCGAGGTTAACCTGATAGCAGTCACCGCTTTGCAGGTACGCCTGAACGCGAGCGAATTTTTCGGCATACTCCGCTGCACTCATATTTGAGCGCCAGCCGGAGGTCAATGTGAACGTCTGTGCCGGTGCAGGCTGCTGCGATTCAAGCCACGCCAGACGCGCCTTCACGTCATGATGGCTCAGCAGGGAAACCGTTTTTTTCTGGTGATCGACAATTAACGCCCAGTCGTACAGCCCCACGGCCATGTCGGGCAGGGAAATATCAGCCTGCGCATGCTCGGGCAGCGCTTCGAAACGGCGACCCAGATCGTAGCCAAACAGGCCCAGCGCGCCTCCCTGAAAAGGGAAGTCCGGGTTCGGCGCGGCTGATAAGCCCAGCGCGTTAATGGCTTGCTGAAGCTGCGCCAGCGGATCGCCAGTTAAGGACAGGTCATCGGTTGTCAGCGTCTTTAGCGGATCGGCCACCAGAATGTCGAAGCGGCTGTAGGGGTGGTCCGCATGACCGGAGTGCAGCAGCATCGCAAACGGAAGATGGCTCAGGCGGGCAAACCAGTATTCAGCGGCGTCTGTTCGCCAGGGCAGGGTAATAACAGTGGGGAAGCGCATGTTCATGTGTGGCATACTACCGGGCAGCGTGAAATAATTAGCGCGAATAATTTAGCAGGAGTTGACGATGTTTGCAGGTTTACCTTCTCTGAGCCATGAACAGCAGCAGAAAGCGGTTGAGCGAATTCAGGAACTGATGTCCCAGGGGATGAGCAGCGGACAGGCGATTTCCCAGGTGGCGGAAGAACTGCGCGCCACGCATACCGGCGAGCGGATCGTGGCGCGTTTCGAGGATGAAGATGAAGAGTAATCGTGCTTAAACCGCCGCGATAATCTTAATCTCTACCTTGTATTCCGGCTTCATCAGCGTGGCCTGTACGGTGCAGCGTACAGGCGCGTGACCCGCCACAACCCACGCATCCCAGGCTTTGTTCATTGCCGCGAAATCATCTTTGTTTGCCAGGAAAATCGTCGCATCCAGAATGCGGGATTTGTCGCTGCCCTGTTTTTCCAGCACCGCATCAATCTGCGCCAGAGTGTTAGCCGTTTGCTCGAACGCATCCGCATCCAGGTTAGCCGGTACGCCGGTGTAGTAGAGCGTCTGGTTATGGATAACCACATCAGACCAGCGGGCTTCGGCATCAATGCGCACAATTGTCATAAACGTTTCCTCGTTATTTTTCGTCGTCAGGCGGCAAGACTGCCATATTGTTCTCGTGTCGTCACTATTTGGGGTGGCACAGGAGAGGATGGGCTGACATAATCCCTGTGCAAAAATACAGTGAGAGAGCACCGTGGCAGACGATTTTTCCCCTGAAGGTCAATTAGCGCAGGCTATTCCCGGCTTCAAACCCCGTGAACCTCAGCGCCAGATGGCGCATGCCGTTGCACGCGCCATTGATAAGACTCAGCCGCTGGTGGTCGAAGCCGGAACCGGCACGGGTAAAACGTATGCTTACCTTGCTCCGGCGCTGCGGGCCAAAAAAAAGGTGATCATTTCCACCGGATCGAAGGCGCTGCAGGATCAGCTCTACAGCCGCGATTTGCCCACGGTGGCCAAGGCGCTGAAATACAAAGGCCGTTTAGCCCTGCTGAAGGGACGCTCTAATTATCTCTGCCTGGAACGTCTTGAGCAGCAGGCGCTGGCGGGCGGCGACCTGCCGGTGCAAACCCTGAGCGACGTCATTATTCTTCGCGCCTGGGCGAACCAGACGGAAGAGGGCGATATCAGCACCTGCGCGAGCGTGCCGGAAGATTCCCCGGCCTGGCCGCTGGTGACCAGCACTAACGACAACTGTCTCGGCAGCGACTGTCCGCTGTATAAAGACTGCTTCGTGGTGAAAGCGCGCAAAACGGCGATGGATGCGGATGTGGTGGTAGTGAACCACCATCTGTTCCTCGCGGATATGGTCGTCAAGGATAGCGGTTTCGGCGAGCTGATTCCGGAGGCGGACGTGATGATCTTCGACGAGGCCCACCAGCTTCCGGATATCGCCAGCCAGTACTTTGGTCAGTCGCTTTCCAGCCGCCAGCTGCAGGATCTGGCGAAAGATTTCACCATTGCCTACCGGACCGAACTCAAAGATACCCAGCAGCTGCAGAAGTGCGCCGACCGTCTGGCGCAGAGCGCGCAGGATTTCCGTTTACAGCTCGGCGAGCCGGGCTATCGCGGCAACCTGCGCGAGCTGCTGGCGGACAAAGACATCCAGCGCGCGCTGCTGCTGCTCGATGATGCCCTTGAACTCTGCTACGACGTGGCGAAACTGTCGCTTGGACGTTCCGCCCTGCTGGACGCGGCCTTCGAGCGCGCCACGCTGTATCGCGGGCGGCTCAAACGGCTTAAAGAGATCAATCAGCCGGGGTACAGCTACTGGTATGAATGCACTTCGCGGCATTTCACACTGGCGCTCACGCCGCTGACGGTGGCGGATAAATTTAAAGAGGTGATGGCGCAAAAGCCGGGAAGCTGGATCTTCACCTCGGCAACCCTGTCGGTGAATGACGATCTGCATCACTTCACCGAGCGTCTCGGCATTGAGCAGGCGGAATCCTTGCTCCTGCCCAGCCCGTTCGATTACGAAAAGCAGGCGCTGCTCTGTGTTCCCCGTAATCTGCCGCTGCCGAACCAGCCGGGTGCGGCGCGCCATCTGGCCGCGATGTTAAAACCGATGATCGAGGCCAACAACGGCCGCTGTTTTATGCTCTGCACCTCTCACGCTATGATGCGCGACCTCGCCGAGCAGTTCCGCGCCAACATGACGCTGCCGGTGCTGCTGCAGGGCGAAACCAGCAAAGGTCAGCTGCTCCAGCAGTTTGTCAGCGCCGGAAATGCCCTGCTGGTAGCCACCAGCAGCTTCTGGGAAGGGGTGGACGTGCGCGGCGATACGCTCTCGCTCGTGATCATTGATAAGCTTCCGTTTACCTCCCCGGACGATCCGCTGCTCAAGGCGAGGATGGAAGACTGCCGCCTGCGCGGCGGCGATCCGTTTGATGAGGTTCAGCTCCCGGATGCGGTCATTACCCTTAAGCAAGGGGTAGGGCGCCTAATCCGTGACGTCACCGATCGGGGCGTGCTGGTCATTTGCGATAACCGGCTGGTGATGCGTCCTTACGGGGCAACCTTCCTTGCAAGCCTGCCGCCCGCGCCGCGGACGCGGGACATAAAACGCGCGGTGCGTTTCCTGGCAAATCCAACGGCGGAGTAATTTACCCCGGAGTGTGCTAAGATGCGCGCCATTTTGTGACTGACCCTTGCGAGAGCGCGACGACTGATGCGAATTCTGGCTATTGATACCGCGACAGAGGCTTGCTCTGTCGCTCTGTTGAACGACGGTGCTGTTTCTGCCCATTTCGAAGAGTGCCCCCGGGAACACACCCAACGCATTCTGCCCCTGGTAAAAGCCATTTTAACCCAGGGCAACACCTCTTTAACCGACCTCGACGCGCTGGCCTTTGGCCGTGGCCCCGGAAGCTTTACGGGCGTACGTATCGGGATTGGCATTGCGCAGGGGCTGGCGCTGGGCGCCGAACTGCCGATGATCGGCGTCTCTACCCTCGCCACCATGGCGCAGGGAGCATGGCGCATGACCGGGGCAACGCGCGTGCTGGCCGCGATTGATGCCCGCATGGGCGAAGTTTACTGGGCCGAATACACCCGCGACGAGCAGGGCGTGTGGCACGGTGAAGAGACGGAAGCCGTGCTTAAGCCGGAAGCGGTCACTGAACGACTGAAGCAGCTGTCAGGCGAGTGGGCAACCGTCGGCACCGGCTGGCCAGCGTGGCCTGAGATGGCGAACGACACCGGGTTGACGCTGGTGGACGGCAACATGCTTCTGCCGGCTGCGGAAGATATGCTTCCGATTGCCAGCCAGCTGCTCGCAGCAGGCAAAACCGTGGCCGTTGAACACGCGGAGCCGGTTTATTTGCGAAACACCGTTGCGTGGAAGAAACTTCCGGGCCGCGAGTGAATCTCAGTAACAGGAACTGAGAAAAAGGAGTCGCATCATGGCGGTCCAGACTAAAGTAGTACGCCTTATTATGGCAGGCGCAGTTGCCATAGCACTGAGCGGATGCGTTTCCGTTCCTGATGCGATTAAGGGCACCAGCCCGACGCCACAGCAGGATCTGGTTCGGGTGATGAATGCCCCTGAGCTGTACGTCGGCCAGGAAGCGCGCTTTGGCGGTAAGGTGATAGACGTACAAAACCAGCAGGGGAAAACCCGCCTGGAGATCGCAACCGTTCCGCTGGACAGCGGCGCGCGGCCTGTACTGGGCGAGGCCTCTCGCGGGCGTATCTACGCGGACGTGAGTGGTTTCCTCGATCCGGTCGATTTTCGCGGACAGCTAGTGACCGTTGTCGGGCCGATTACCGGCGCCGTACAGGGCAAAATCGGCAGCACGCCGTATAAATTTATGACCATGCAGGTCAACGGATATAAGCGCTGGCGGTTAGCACAGCAGGTGATCATGCCGCCTCAGCCGATCGATCCGTGGATGTGGGGTCCGCATCCTTATCGTTACGGCTACCCGGGCTGGGGCTGGTATAACCCGGGACCTGCACAGGTACAGACGATCGTTACTGAGTAACTTACTGTTATTGTTAGAAAAGAGACAGCGGCTCAGCCGCTGTCTCTGTTTTTTTACGGATAAAACGAAAAAAAAGAGTGACGCGCTTCGCAACCTTAAATCTGAACAATTAATAAACTGGTACGCTGAGTTAATATAATGTTAACAAACTGTTTATTATCGGGGTTGTGATGACGACGAACACTCATTTCAGAGGTGATGCATTGAAGAAGGTTTGGCTTAACCGTTATCCCGCAGATGTTCCTGCTGAGATCAATCCTGACCGTTATCAATCCCTGGTGGAATTATTTGAACACTCGGTAAGGCGCTACGCGGACCAGCCCGCATTCGTGAATATGGGCGAGGTGATGACGTTCCGTAAGCTGGAGGAGCGCAGCCGGGCGTTTGCGGCGTATCTTCAGGAAGGGCTGGGGCTGCAAAAAGGGGACCGCGTCGCGCTGATGATGCCAAACCTGCTGCAATACCCGGTGGCGCTGTTCGGTATCCTGCGTGCCGGGATGATTGTCGTCAACGTCAACCCGCTGTACACCCCGCGCGAGCTGGAGCATCAGCTTAACGACAGCGGCGCGGTCGCGATTGTCATTGTGTCCAACTTTGCCCATACGCTGGAAAAAGTGGTCGACAAAACCCAGGTGAAACACGTCATCCTGACGCGCATGGGGGACCAGCTCTCTACCGCCAAAGGCACGCTGGTTAACTTTGTCGTCAAATACGTCAAGCGTCTGGTGCCAAAATATCACCTGCCGGACGCTATCTCCTTCCGCAGGGCGCTGCATGCGGGCTATCGGATGCAGTACGTCAAGCCGGAAGTGGTCTCAGAAGATCTCGCCTTCCTGCAGTATACCGGCGGTACCACCGGCGTGGCGAAAGGCGCTATGTTGACCCACCGCAACATGCTGGCGAACCTTGAGCAGGTCAACGCAACCTACGGGCCGCTGCTGCATCCCGGCAAAGAGCTGGTCATTACGGCGCTGCCGCTGTACCACATTTTCGCACTGACCATGAACTGCCTGCTGTTTATTGAGCTCGGCGGTCAAAACGTGCTGATCACCAACCCGCGCGATATCCCGGGACTGGTGAAAGAGCTGGCAAAATACCCGTTCACCGCCATGACCGGGGTAAATACCCTTTTCAACGCGCTGCTTAATAACAAAGAGTTCCAGCAGCTGGACTTCTCCACGCTGCACCTCTCTGCGGGCGGCGGCATGCCGGTCCAGCAGGCGGTTGCCGAGCGCTGGGTGAAGCTCACCGGTCAGTATCTGCTGGAGGGCTATGGCCTGACGGAATGCGCGCCGCTGGTCAGCGTTAACCCGCATGATATCGACTATCACAGCGGAAGCATTGGTCTGCCCGTTCCTTCCACTGAAGCGAAACTGGTCGATGATAACGATAATGAAGTTGCGCCGGGTGAGCCGGGTGAGCTGTGCGTCAAAGGTCCGCAGGTGATGCTGGGCTACTGGCAGCGTCCCGACGCGACCGACGAAATCATCAAAGACGGCTGGCTGCATACCGGTGACATCGCGGTGATGGATGAGGAAGGCTTCCTGCGTATTGTCGATCGCAAGAAAGATATGATTCTGGTCTCCGGCTTCAACGTCTATCCGAATGAGATCGAAGACGTGGTTATGCAGCACAGCGGCGTACTCGAAGTGGCAGCAGTAGGGGTGCCTTCCGGCAGCAGCGGTGAAGCGGTGAAGATATTTGTGGTCAAGAAAGATCCTTCTCTCACCGAGGAAGCGCTGATAACGTTTTGTCGTCGTCAGCTGACGGGCTATAAAGTGCCGAAGCTGGTGGAATTCCGCGACGAGTTGCCGAAATCCAACGTCGGGAAGATATTACGACGAGAATTACGTGACGAAGCCCGTGCCAAAGTAGACAATAAGGCCTGAGCTTCACGCTAATCGCCCAGACGCCGGTTAAGCCGGCGTTTTTTATGGGCGCAAACAAAAGAGAATCCGTTTTGAATTACCAGATGATCACGACTAACGACGAGCTGGCTTCGCTGTGCGAAGTGACGCGCGACTTTCCTGCCATTGCCCTGGATACCGAGTTTGTCCGTACCCGAACCTATTATCCGCAGCTGGGTTTGATTCAGATGTACGACGGTAAACACGTGTCGCTGATCGACCCTCTCGGCATTACCGACTGGACGCCGATGCGTGACCTGCTGCTCGATACCGCCGTGACGAAATACCTGCACGCGGGCAGTGAAGATCTGGAAGTCTTTCTGAACACCTTTGGCATCATGCCTCAGCCGCTGATTGATACGCAGATCCTCGCGGCGTTCAGCGGTCGTCCGCTGTCGTGGGGTTTTGCCGCCATGGTGGAGGAGTATACGGGCCTGACGCTGGATAAGAGTGAATCCCGCACCGACTGGCTGGCGCGTCCGCTAACCGCACGCCAGCTGGAATATGCGGCGGCAGACGTGTTTTACCTGCTGCCGATCGCCGGACAGCTGATGAAAGAGGCGGAAGCCTCCGGATGGCTCGCTGCTGCGCTGGACGAGTGCCGAATGACCCAGCAGCGCCGTCAGGAAGTGGTGGATCCGAAAGAGGCATGGCGCGATATCAGCAACGCCTGGCAGCTGCGAACGCGTCAGCTGGCATGCCTGCAGCTGCTGGCAGACTGGCGCTTGCGTAAAGCACGCGAGCGCGACCTGGCCGTTAACTTCGTCGTCCGTGAAGAGCATCTCTGGGCGGTGGCGCGCTATATGCCGGGCAGCCTCGGCGAGCTTGACAGCATTGGGCTTTCGGGCAGCGAGATCCGTTTCCACGGTAAAACCCTGCTGGCGCTGGTCGCAAAAGCGCAGGAGCTGCCGGAAGATGCGCTGCCGGAACCGCTGCTGAACCTGATGGACATGCCGGGCTATCGCAAGGCTTTCAAGGACATCAAAGCGCTGGTGCAGGCAGTTGCAACCGAAAGCAAACTGAGCGCGGAACTGCTCGCCTCACGTCGTCAGATTAACCAGCTGCTGAACTGGCACTGGAAGCTGAAGCCGCAGAATGGCGTGCCGGAAATGATGGCGGGATGGCGCGGGGAATTGATGGCCGATCGCCTGAATACGCTGCTGGAAGGCTATCCGCGATAAAAAATATGCCGGGTGATAAACCCGGCATATTCCCCCGGTGGCGCTGCGCTTACCGGGGCTATGAAATCACAAACCTACGGACGCGACTCTTCCGCTTCCGGGAGCGTCACGTTCAGCTCCAGAATCGAAATATCCCCGTCTTTTTGTTCCAGCTGCACCGTCACCATCTCCGGGTCAATCTGCACGTACTTACAGATCACTTCCAGGATGTCCTTGCGCAGCTGCGGCAGGTAGTGAGGCTCGGCGTCGCTACGACGACGCTCCGCAACGATAATTTGCAGACGTTCTTTTGCGATGTTGGCGGTGTTCTTTTTCCGCGAGAGAAAAAAGTCCAGTAATGCCATAACTTATCCTCCGAACAGGCGTTTGAGGAAACCTTTCTTCTCTTCTTCAATGAAGCGGAAAGGACGTTCTTCTCCCAGCAGACGGTCAACGGTATCGGCGTAAGCTTTACCTGCATCTGCCATTGTATCAAGGATCACTGGCTCGCCCTGGTTAGAGGCGCGTAACACGGACTGATCTTCCGGGATAACGCCGACCAGCTTAATGCGCAGGATCTCAAGCACGTCTTCCATGCTCAGCATGTCACCTTTGTTCACGCGGCCCGGATTGTAGCGGGTGAGCAGCAGGTGTTCTTTAATCGGGTCTTCGCCATTTTCCGCACGACGGGATTTAGAGGCGAGGATCCCCAGAATGCGGTCTGAGTCACGCACGGATGAAACTTCAGGGTTGGTGGTGATGATCGCTTCATCAGCGAAGTAGAGCGCCATCAGGGCACCGGTTTCGATGCCGGCAGGGGAGTCGCAGACAATGAAGTCGAAATCCATTTTTTTCAGATCGTCGAGCACCTTTTCCACCCCTTCACGGGTCAGGGCGTCTTTGTCACGCGTCTGAGATGCCGGGAGAATGTAGAGGTTCTCGGTGCGCTTGTCTTTAATCATCGCCTGGTTCAGCGTGGCATCGCCCTGAATGACGTTCACGAAGTCATACACGACGCGACGCTCACATCCCATGATGAGGTCGAGGTTACGCAGACCGATATCGAAGTCGATAACGATGGTTTTCTTTCCCTTCTGGGCCAAACCAGTAGCGATGGCCGCGCTGGAGGTGGTCTTGCCAACGCCTCCTTTACCCGAAGTAACAACAATAATGCGTGCCATAGAAATTCCTTGTTAAAAAGGGATCAATTCAACGGTTGAACGGTCAACGCGTCGTCTGCCAGAAGCAGGCGAGCCGCTTTGCCATAAAATTCGGCTGGGATCTTGTCGCTCAGCCAATATTCACCTGCGATGGACACCAGTTCCGCCGTCAGGTGAGTACAAAATATTTGCGCATCTCGATCGCCACTTGCACCTGCGAGCGCACGTCCACGCATCATACCGTATACGTGAATATTGCCATCTGCAATCAGCTCAGCGCCAGCACTGACGTGGCTTGTAACAATCAGATCACAGTTTGGTGCATAAATGCGCTGACCGGAACGAACCGGCACATCAATCATTCGCGTTTTTGTGACGGTAGTAACGTTTTGCACCGCAGGAGGGGGTGTTTCGACGGCAACGGGGGCCGCACGCGAGGCTTTTTCTTTGCCCTCATTCAGAAGGGGCAGCCCCGCACGCTCAATTTCCGCTTTCAGCTCAGAATCTTTGCAGCCGCTGATGCCCACGATACGCAGTCCGGTGGAGGAGACGGCCTGCTGGAGAAGTTTCCAGTTTACCGGCGCCTCAAGACCGCTGACGTTGATCACAACAGGGGCGTGCTTCAGAAAGGCGGGAGCCTGGGCGATTTTGTCTTCTAACGCCTGACGAATAACCTCGGGTTTTGCATCATGCAAATGTACCACTGATAAGGTGAAGCTACTGCCTTTAAGCTCGATGGGCGTGTTTGACATCCTGGCCTTACTCAATTTGCTATTAACCGCAACCACTCGCTGCGATATTCCGAAGAGTATCAGGCATGTTATAGTCAGGAGTATATTGAGGCAAGCAACCACCCATTAATTCAGAGTAAAAACATGTTTTGTGTGATCTACAGAAGTACAAGCCGTGACCAGACCTATCTTTATGTCGAAAAGAAAGACGATTTTTCACGCGTGCCTGAAGAATTAATGAAGAACTTTGGCCGACCACAGCTGGCTATGCTGCTGCCGCTTGATGGTCGTAAGAAACTGATTAATGCCGATCTGGATAAAGTGAAAACGGCCTTAGCCGAGCAGGGCTATTATTTACAGCTTCCACCGCCACCCGAGAATTTATTAAAACAGCATC
Source organism: Enterobacter sp. Taxon_8 (assembly GCF_058354585.1). Lineage (NCBI taxonomy): Bacteria > Pseudomonadati > Pseudomonadota > Gammaproteobacteria > Enterobacterales > Enterobacteriaceae > Enterobacter > Enterobacter sp. Taxon_8. The sequence continues at coordinate 1,842,612 of NZ_CM177989.1, forward strand.
TTGAGGCGAACGGTAAAAAATAGCCTCAACTGTTTTTGCGCACAACACATCAACCGTTTAGGGGTCGACCATGTATCAACATCATAACTGGCAAGGTGCATTACTGGATTATCCCGTCAGCAAAGTGGTTTGCGTAGGCAGCAACTATGCAAAACATATTCAGGAGATGGGCAGCGCGACGCCAGAAGAGCCGGTTCTGTTTATTAAGCCTGAAACGGCGCTTTGCGATATCCGCCAGCCGCTGGCGCTGCCGCAGGGGCTCGGCTCGGTGCATCACGAAGTGGAACTTGCCGTGCTGATTGGTGCAACGCTTCGCCAGGCCTCAGAAGAACATGTTCAGAAAGCGATTGCCGGATACGGCGTGGCGCTGGACCTGACCCTGCGTGACGTGCAGGGAAAAATGAAGAAAGCAGGGCAGCCGTGGGAAAAAGCCAAAGGGTTTGATAATTCCTGCCCGATCTCGGCGTTTGTGCCGGTGAGCGAATTTACCGGCGATCCGCAGGATACCCCACTCAGCCTGAAGGTTAACGGCGAGATCCGCCAGCAGGGCACCACGGCAGACATGATCCATAAGATTGTGCCGCTGATCGCCTACATGAGCCGCTTCTTTACCCTGAAACCGGGTGATGTGATCCTGACCGGCACGCCGGAAGGCGTTGGCCCGCTCGTGAGCGGTGACGAGCTGGAGGTCGGTTTTAACGGTCTGTCGCTGAAAACCCGCGTGCTGTAATCCCATCTTGCCGCCTGAAGAGGGCGGCAAAACTTGCAACAACGTGCCAGACTCGTTATAAGGTGCGCTTTCTTTTGACGTGTGGACATCCTGATGAACGACATCCCTTTCTGGCAAAGCAAAACTCTCGACGACATGACTGACGCGGAATGGGAATCATTGTGCGACGGCTGCGGGCAGTGCTGCCTGCACAAGCTGATGGATGAAGATACGGATGAAATCTACTTCACCAACGTTGCCTGCAAGCAGCTAAACATTAAAACCTGCCAGTGCCGCAACTATGAGCGCCGGTTTGAATTTGAGCCGGACTGCATAAAGTTAACCCGGGATAATCTGCCGACGTTTGAATGGCTGCCGCATACCTGCGCGTATCGCCTGCTGGCGGAAGGGAAAGGTCTGCCTGACTGGCATCCGTTGTTAACCGGTTCAAAAGCGGCGATGCACGGCGAGCGTATCTCTGTGCGCCACATTGCGGTGAAAGAGTCCGAGGTGCGGGACTGGGAAGATCACATCATGAATCACCCGACCCGTTGAGATTAAAAAACCCGCCGAAGCGGGTTTTTTATTATGCGCGGTTGTGTCGGGTGGCGCTGCGCTTACCCGACCTACAAAACCGTAGGCCCGCGCAAGCGAAGTGCCGCCGGGCAACTTAGCGCCCAAAGAGATCGCGTTTCTTCGGTTTGAACGGCTGAGCGATCAGCACCAGCAGCGCCACGATGAAGTAGGCGGCAAAAATGCCTACCAGCCACTGCGGCATCTCCAGCATCAGGAATTCCCACTGACGAACGGAGCAGTCACCGGATGCGACAAACACCTGCGGCAGCCATTTATCCAGCGGCAGCCAGCTCGGGAAGCGGGCGGCAAAATCGCAGGTCATAAACGGTGACGGATGCAGCTGCATCATGGTGTGCTGCCAGGAGAGTTCAATCCCTTTCCAGGCGCTGTAGAGCCAGATCGCAATAGCGGCATAGCGAAGCGGCGATTTCGGCGCAATTGCGCCCACCAGGCCCGCCCCCATAATGCCGAACAGCGCGCAGCGTTCGTAAATACAAAGCACGCAAGGTTTCAGTCCCATTACGTGCTGGAACCACAGCGCGACCATTTCCAGCGCAAAGGCGGTCAGGGCCATTAACAACCACGCTCCGCGACCGCGGGAGCACTGGTTTAAAAATCTCAACATAATCATTTCCCTGGAACATGCTTAGAAAGCGCAGTGTAAACGAATTCGTTTTTCACGCCACCTGTACCTGGCGAAATAAAACGTAATTGGATGTTTATCGTGCGAAAAGGCAAACGGGCAGCGAACTGCCCGAGATGCATAGTTTACTGCGCCGCAAGTATACCCGCTTGTATCAACCATTGCGTACAGGGAATGAGGGTAATTTTGACGCAAAGCAATCCCACGATCGTGAGCACCAGCGTGTAGGGCAGCGCCATCCACACCATCCGGCCATAAGAAAGACGTATGAGCGGCGCGAGAGCGGAGGTCAGCAGGAACAGGAAGGCGGCCTGGCCGTTTGGCGTCGCCACCGACGGAAGGTTGGTGCCGGTATTGATCGCCACGGCCAGTAGCTCAAACTGTCTGGCGCTGATAACGCCTTGCTCCATAGCGGCTTTGGCCTCGTTGATGTAGACCGTCCCGACAAAGACGTTATCTGAGATTGACGAGAGCAGGCCGTTAAACAGGTAAAACAGCGACAGCTGAGCATCCGGTGACGCCTGTAATACAAAGGCAATAATCGGCGCGAAGAGATGCTGGTCGATAATCACCGCCACGACCGCAAAGAACACCGCCAGCAGGGCGGTAAACGGCAGGGCTTCGGTAAACGCTTTACCGATGGCATGTTCGTCCGTCACGCCGGTAAAGGTGGTGGCGAGAATAATGACTGACAGGCCTATCAGCCCCACTTCGGCAAGATGAAGCGCCAGCGCGGCGATAAGCCAGACGCCGATGATCCCCTGAGCAATCAGGCGCAGCGTCTCCTGGCGGGTCCGCTGGCGTCGGCTCTGCAGATCGAATTTATGCAGTTCCTGACGTACCGGCTCCGGGAGTTGGGCCCCATAGCCAAAGAGGCGAAATTTTTCCACCAGCAGACAGGTCGCCAGGCCGCAGATAAGCACCGGTACGCTGACCGGGGCCATTCTCAGGAAGAAATCACCGAAGTGCCAGCCCGCCGCTTTGGCAATGATCAGGTTTTGCGGCTCGCCCACCATGGTCATTACGCCGCCCAGCGCGGTACCGACCCCAGCGTGCATCATCAGGCTGCGCAGAAACGCGCGGAACTGTTCCAGCACGTCACGGTTATGCGCATCGACGTGACTGTCATCCTGCAAATCTTCACCCGGACGAGAGGAGGCCACGCGGTGATAAATACCGTAAAACCCAACCGCGACGCTTATCACCACCGCGACGACCGTCAGCGCGTCCAGGAAGGCCGACAGGAAGGCGGCGGCAAGGCAAAACGCCAGCGAGAGGAACATTTTTGACGGAATGCTGAGCAGCAGGCGCGTGAAGATAAACAGCAGGAGCTGTTTCATGAAGTAGATGCCCGCCACCATAAACATCAGCAGCAGAAGCACTTCGAGATTTGACGCCAGCTCTGCTTTGACATGTTCGGCGCTGGTCATGCCGATGACGACGGCTTCAAACGCCAGCAATCCGCCCGGCAGCAGGGGATAACATTTTAGCGCCATGGCCAGGGTGAAGATAAACTCTGCCACCAGCAGCCAGCCGGCGATAAAGGGATTCACACTAAAAATGATGGGATTAACGACCAGGAAAACCAGCAGTATCAGCTTATACCAGTCAGGAGACTGACCTAAAAAATTGCGCCACAGCGCGCGCCCAAAAGAAATTTCCACAACAGACGTCCTTCCCGTCAAGTAAGACAAAACATCAGTATACGCAAAAAATGCGGCCTGGAGGCGGATGAGGCGGCATTGTAAATTTCACAAAAATGAAACGGCGATCCCTCTTTTCTCTCTTTGCCGCGCTACCTGCCACTGGCTGCCTCTGGTATGATGAGTCCAATTTGCTAAAGCTGTGTAATGGAAATCTCACTATGGTCATTAAGGCGCAGAGCCCGGCGGGTTTCGCGGAAGAGTACATCATTGAAAGCATCTGGAATAATCGTTTCCCTGCGGGGTCCATTCTTCCGGCTGAACGCGAACTCTCTGAACTGATTGGCGTCACTCGCACCACGCTGCGTGAAGTGCTTCAGCGGCTGGCGCGCGATGGCTGGTTGACGATCCAGCATGGTAAGCCTACGAAAGTAAACAACTTCTGGGAAACATCCGGGTTAAACATTCTTGAAACGCTGGCGCGTCTCGACCATGAAAGCGTGCCGCAGCTCATTGATAATCTGCTCTCCGTTCGCACCAACATCGCGACGATCTTTATTCGTACAGCTTTCCGTCAGCATCCGGAAGACGCCCTTGCGGTGCTGGCCAGCGCGAACGAGGTGGAAGATCATGCCGATGCCTTTGCCACCCTCGATTACAACGTGTTTCGCGGCCTGGCGTTTGCCTCCGGCAACCCGGTTTACGGCCTGATCCTCAACGGTATGAAAGGGCTCTATACCCGCATTGGCCGCCACTACTTTGCCAATCCGGAAGCCCGCAGCCTGGCGCTGGGCTTCTACCATAAGCTGAGCAAGCTCTGTACCGAAGGCCTGCACGATCAGGTTTATGAGACGGTGCGCCGCTACGGTCACGATTCCGGTGAAATCTGGCACCGTATGCAGAAAACGCTGCCGGGTGATTTAGCGATTCAGACCCGCTAAAAGAAAAACCTCTCGTATGAGAGGTTTTTTTTCGTCGGGTGGCGCTACAGCGTATTCAACCGCGCCGGGCAACGTTCCAGCAGCTCGACGCTGCCGTCTTCATTCTGTTGCTCCAGCTGCACGTCAAATCCCCACAGGCGATGCACATGCTTCAGCACCTCTTTACGCCCTTTATCCAGCGGCGCGCGATTGTGCGGGATATAGCGCAACGTCAGGGAGCGGTCACCGCGCAAATCGACGTTCCATACCTGAATATTCGGTTCAAGGTTGCTCAGGTTGTACTGGGAGGAAAGGCGAGAGCGGATCTCACGGTATCCCTCTTCGTTATGGATTGCTGAAATCTCCAGATAGTTGTTGCGGTCATCGTCCAGCACGGTGAAGAAGCGGAAGTCACGCATGATCTTCGGCGACATAAACTGGCTGATGAAGCTCTCATCCTTAAAGTCGCGCATCGCAAAGTGCAGCGTTTCCAGCCAGTCTGACCCGGCGATATCCGGGAACCAGTACTTGTCTTCTTCCGTCGGCGACTGGCAGATACGCTTAATGTCCTGGAACATGGCAAAGCCAAGGGCATACGGGTTAATGCCGCTGTACCACGGGCTGTTGTAGGGCGGCTGGAACACCACGTTAGTATGGCTGTGGAGGAACTCCATCATGAACCGCTCGGTGACTTTCCCCTCGTCGTACAGATGGTTGAGGATAGTGTAGTGCCAGAAGGTCGCCCAGCCTTCGTTCATCACCTGCGTCTGCTTTTGCGGGTAAAAATACTGGCTCACCTTGCGCACGATACGCAGGATCTCACGCTGCCACGGCTCTAGCAGCGGGGCGTTCTTCTCCATAAAATAGAGCAGGTTTTCCTGCGGCTCGGACGGATAACGACGCGCTTCGGCGATCGTTTTTTCCTCCTCACGCTTCGGCAGGGTGCGCCACAGCATGTTCACCTGGCTTTGCAGATACTCTTCGCGGCTTTTCTGCCGGGCTTTCTCCTCCTGCAGGGAGATTTTCTGCGGACGTTTGTAGCGGTCCACGCCGTAGTTCATCAGCGCGTGGCAGGAGTCGAGCAGTTTTTCCACTTCGTCCACGCCGTAGCGCTCTTCGCAGTCGGTAATGTATTTACGGGCGAAGATCAGGTAATCGACGATGGAGCTGGCATCCGTCCAGCTGCGGAACAGATAGTTATTCTTGAAAAAGGAGTTGTGCCCGTAGCAGGCGTGCGCCATCACCAGCGCCTGCATGGTGATGGTGTTCTCTTCCATTAAATAGGCGATACACGGATTGGAGTTGATGACGATCTCATACGCCAGACCCTGCTGCCCGTGCTTATACAGCCGCTCCGTTTCAATGAATTTCTTACCAAAAGACCAGTGCGGATAGTTAATCGGCATCCCGACGCTGGAGTAGGCGTCCATCATTTGTTCGGACGTAATGACTTCAATCTGATGGGGATAGGTATCCAGGCGGTACAGTTTTGCGACCCGGTCGATCTCGGCGAGGTAAACATCCAGCAGCTCGAAGGTCCAGTCGGGTCCATCGCTCAGACGTGTGTTGTCCTTGTTCAGGGAATCAATAGTAGCCATTAGCGCGCCCTCGTTGTGGGTGCTCTCTCTGTCTGGAGAGCCTCCTTTCAAGCATAGATCAACGTGTTAAAAAGCGTGCTGGGGCAGAAATTTTTTCTTTGCGATTTCGCGTTTTTGATACGGCAAAAAAACGGTGTCCATCAGCATTTTATGCTGGTTAAAAATAACGCGCAGCAGGAGATCCCAAATTAGCACTATCCCCTGATGCTGGGGGATGTGTGAGGTAAGTCACCATAAAAAAGTCGTATGTTGAATAATATTTTCAACTAGGTTATCAATCTGTAATTAGAAGATTGTTCTTTTACACATAATGGAGTGGCTATGCGTGTTGTCATACTGGGAAGTGGTGTCGTTGGGGTAACCAGCGCCTGGTATTTAAGTCAGGCGGGACATGACGTCACCGTTATCGATCGTGAGTCCGGTCCTGCGCTTGAAACCAGCGCGGCGAACGCCGGGCAAATCTCTCCGGGGTATGCGGCACCGTGGGCAGCGCCGGGCGTTCCGCTGAAGGCGATTAAATGGATGTTCCAGCGCCACGCGCCGCTGGCCATCAGCCTTGACGGCACGCAGTTCCAGCTCAAGTGGATGTGGCAGATGCTGCGCAACTGTGACACCCGCCACTACATGGAGAACAAAGGGCGCATGGTGCGCCTGGCGGAATACAGCCGCGACTGCCTGAAAGCGCTGCGCGCGTCGACGGGTATTGAGTATGAAGGCCGCCAGGGCGGGACGCTGCAGCTGTTCCGCACCGAGCAGCAGTACGAAAATGCCACCCGCGATATCGCCGTGCTGGAAGATGCCGGTGTACCTTACCAGCTGCTGGAAGCCAGCCAGCTAGGCCAGGTTGAACCGGCGCTGGCGGAAGTTGCGCATAAGCTGACGGGCGGCCTGCGCCTGCCGAATGACGAAACCGGCGACTGCCAGCTCTTTACGCAGCGTCTGGCGCAAATGTGCGAACAGGCGGGGGTGAAATTCCGCTTTAACACCTCTGTCGACAAGCTGCTGTCGGAAGGGGAAAAAATTTACGGCGTGAAGTGCGGCGAGGAGGTGATCAAAGCCGATGCCTACGTGATGGCGTTTGGTTCGTACTCCACCGCCATGCTGAAAGGTATTCTCGATATTCCGGTCTACCCGCTGAAGGGCTACTCGCTGACCATTCCGGTAAAAGAAGAGAGCGGCGCTCCGGTGTCGACCATTCTGGATGAAACCTACAAAATCGCCATTACCCGCTTCGATAACCGCATCCGCGTAGGCGGCATGGCGGAGATCGTCGGCTTCAACACCGAGCTGCTGAAACCGCGTCGGGAAACGCTGGAGATGGTCGTGGGCGATCTCTTCCCGCGAGGAGGTTTTGTTGAGCAGGCGACGTTCTGGACCGGCCTGCGTCCGATGACCCCGGACGGCACGCCGATCGTGGGGCGCACGCCGTTCAAAAACCTGTGGACCAATACCGGACACGGCACGCTTGGCTGGACGATGGCCTGCGGATCGGGCCAGCTGCTGAGCGACCTGATTTCCGGGCGCACGCCGGCCATTCCGTTTGACGATTTAAGCGCCGCGCGCTATCAATCGGGGTTTACGCCGTCGCGTCCACAGCACCTGCACGGCGCGCATAGCTAAGGAGTTGTCATGTCCCGTCCTGTTCTGGCCCAGCTGAACCTGCAGGCCCTGAAGGATAATCTGCAAATTGTTCGCCGGGCGGCGCCTGGTTCGCGCGTCTGGTCTGTGGTGAAAGCGAATGCCTACGGCCACGGTATTGACCGTATCTGGAGCGCCCTGAGCGCCACCGATGGCTTTGCGCTCCTGAATCTGGAAGAGGCCATTCTGCTGCGCGAGCGCGGCTGGAAAGGGCCGATACTGCTTCTGGAGGGCTTCTTCCACGCGGACGATCTGCCGCTGCTGGATAAATATCGGCTGACCACCAGCGTTCACAGCAACTGGCAGATTAAGGCGATTCAGGATGCGAAACTCCACGCGCCGCTGGATATTTACCTCAAGGTGAACAGCGGCATGAACCGCCTGGGCTTCCAGCCTGAGCGCGTGCATACGGTCTGGCAGCAGCTGCGCGCCATGAAAAACGTGGGCGAAATGACGCTGATGGCCCATTTTGCCGACGCGGAAAAACCGGACGGCATTGCCGATGCCATGGTCCGCATTGAGCAGGCGGCAGAAGGGCTGGACTGCCCGCGCTCGCTGTCAAATTCGGCGGCCACGCTCTGGCATCCTGAGGCGCACTACAACTGGGTGCGTCCGGGGATCGTTCTTTACGGTGCGTCACCCTCGGGCCAGTGGCAGGACATCGCCAACAGCGGCCTGAAGCCGGTGATGACCCTGCGCAGCGAAATCATTGGCGTGCAAACCCTGAAGGCCGGCGACACGGTGGGCTACGGCAGCCGCTACCGGGCAAAGGGCGAACAGCGGATTGGCATCGTGGCGGGCGGCTATGCCGACGGCTACCCGCGCATCGCGCCGACCGGCACGCCTGTCTGGGTCGATGGGGTTCGCACGGGAACGGTGGGCACCATATCAATGGATATGCTGGCCGTTGACCTGACGCCATGCCCGCAGGCGGGCATCGGTTCACCGGTCGAGCTGTGGGGTAACGAAATCAAGATTGATGACGTTGCTGCCGCTGCGGGCACGGTGGGGTATGAACTGATGTGTGCCCTGGCTCCGCGAGTGCCGGTTGTGACGGTGTAACGAGTATTAGTGCCGGGTGGCGCAAGCGCCACCCGGCAAAAAAACCGCTACTCCGCTTCATCTTCCATCGGCCTGACGCCGACTTTCCTGACCGCGTTATCTTCTTTCTCCGCAACCGTCCAAATCATCCCGGCGAACTCCACCTGGTCGCCGACAACAGGGGCCGCCCCCAGCAGTTGCTGAATGATTTCCCCCAGCGTTTGCTGCTTGTCGCGGTACTCCAGCCCTTCATCCAGGCCGTAAATCAGCGCCACATCGGCAAATTTAGCGCTGGCTTCCAGAATAAAATCGCCGAAGAAACGCTGATCCAGCGCCACCGGAGGCGACTGGCTAAACAGTTTGCCCAGCGCGGGCAGGTCGCGCTCGCGGCCAATCACGCAGAGAATATCCCCTTCGCGCAGGCGGGTGCTGCCTGTAGGGTGCAGCAGGACATTATCGCGGAACAGGGCGGCAATGCGCGTTTCAGTCGGCATGTGCAAATCGCGCAGCGAGGCCCCCACGCACCATTTGTCAGCGCTCAGCTGATAGACAAACTGTTCCCAAGGATTCTCTGGGTGAATATCGAGCCCCACGCGAGAGACCGGCCAGCCCACGGGAGGCACCACGACTTTGGCTTTCTTCGCCGCCCACCCGAGGGACGTTCCCTGGAACAGCAGCGAAATCAGCACCACGAAGAACGCCACGTTAAAGAACAGCCGGGCGTTATCCAGACCGGCCATCATCGGAAAGACCGCAAGAATAATCGGTACCGCGCCGCGCAGGCCCACCCAGCTGATAAAGACCCGCTCGCGCAGGTTGAAGCCGCGAAACGGCAGCAGTCCTGCAAATACCGACAGCGGACGGGCGAAGAAGATCATCCACGCGGACAGCAGCAGCGCCGGAACGGCGATCGGCAGCAGGTCCGAAGGCGTAACCAGCAGGCCCAGCACCAGGAACATGCCAATTTGTGCCAGCCAGGCCAGGCCGTCGAAGTTCTGCAAAATGGCATGACGGTTACGGATCGGTCGGTTGCCCATCAGGAAACCGCAGAGATAGACGGCGAGAATGCCGCTGCCGTCCAGCGCGGTGGTAACGGCAAAAATAAGAATGCCGCCGCTCAGCGCCAGCAGGGGGTAAAGCCCCGCGGGCAGGGAGATGCGGTTGATCATTTGCTGTAAGAGGTATCCCCCCGCCAGGCCAATAACAATCCCCAGCCCGAACTGCTGCAGGATATGCCAGACGAACATCCAGCTCAGGCCCGTCTCGTGCTGCCGAATCATCTCAATCAGCGTGATGGTGAGAAACACCGCCATCGGATCGTTACTGCCGGATTCAATTTCAAGCGTGGAGCCGACGCGTTCGTTAAGCCCTTTTCCGCCGAGCAGGGAAAACACCGCTGCCGCATCGGTTGAGCCAACAATCGCGCCAATCAGCAAACCTTCCATGATGTTGAGATGGAAAAGCCATGCGGCCATCATTCCGGTGAGGCCTGAGGTAATCAACACGCCAACCGTCGCGAGCGACAGCGCGGGCCCTAAGGCCACGCGGAAGGAGCTTGCCTGGGTGCGCATCCCGCCGTCCAGCAGGATCACCGCCAGCGCGAGGTTACTCACCATGTAGGCGAAAGGGTAGTTATCGAATGGGATACCACCAATACCATCAATGCCGGCCAGCATGCCGATGGCGAGGAAAATGACAAGAATAGGTATGCCGAGACGCGATGAAAATGAACTTAATAAAATACTGCTGGTTACAAGGACCGAACCCAGAATGAAAAGGCTGATTATCGCTGCGGCATCCAATGTTCTCTTACTCCCACCTCAATGTTAACGCTGTTACTAAAACCCTAACATATTAACGACGGCAACAGCGTTTTATTAAGGGGGTATAACGGCTTTTTTATGCCTTTATGACAGGATGGCCGCTGATGGTCAGCCGACTGCCTGAATCATTGTGGATCAGGGAGGCGTGCGCACCCAGCGCCAGGGTCACGGTTTGCTGCTCATGACCAAAATCCAGACCGGTGATGACCGGAACATCCAGCCGCGAGCGAATGAACTCAACCATGGTTTCCAGGGAGTAACCCGCGTCATAGTCATTCGGGGCAGAGCCGCTGAAGCTGCCCAGCACAATTGCGGACTGGCGCTCAAGAATACCGGCATGATAGAGCTGCAACAGCATGCGCTCGACGCGGAACGGATGTTCGTTGATATCTTCCAGCACCAGAATGCCGTCCTCGATTTGCGGCATCCACGGCGTGCCGATAAGCGAGACCAGCATCGCCAGGTTACCGCCCCAGAGCTGACCTTCACATTCCCAGTGCGGTCCATTGCCTTGCCACTCCACGCTGTAGGTGGAATTGCGCAGCGCGCGCCAGAAGTGTTCCACGGTAAACGCATCCAGCTCCGGTGCGCCGAAGTTACCGGCCAGCATTGGGCCGCTGAAGGTGATAATGTCATGCAGCGCCAGCAGCCCAAGCTGGATGACGGTGAAATCGCTGTGGCCGCAGATCAGCAGCGGATCCTGCTGCTGACGCTGTGCCAGCCCCTGCCAGTCAATGCTCTCCAGTAACCGGCTCGCACCATATCCGCCGCGCACCGCCAGCACAATCCGGTTTTCGCCCGTCAGGCTCACCAGACTATTGATATCATTCAGCCGCTGCGCTTCGGTACCGGCAAAACGCTGCTGGCGGCGGGGGATAATTGTCTGATTTTCTACCTGGTGGCCCGACTCCAGTAAACGCTGAACGCCCCGCTGCGCCGCGTCCTGGTTAATGCAGTAGCCCGACGGCGCGATGAGATGAAACTGAGACATGGCAAATCCTTGCTGAATGAGAAACTAATTGTCTATATCATGCCGCTTATTCGCCGCCTGCTTCAAGAGCGGCGCACCGCAATGACCGGCTATAAGGATAGATGACGTGAAATTGAGATGGTTTGCTTTTTTGATTGTGTTGCTCGCTGGCTGTAGTTCAAAACATGATTATCAAAACCCGCCCTGGAACCCGGAAGTGCCGGTGAAGCGGGCCATGCAGTGGATGCCGATCAGTGAGCAAGCCGGGAAGGCCTGGGGCGTCAGTCCGCGCCTCATCACGGCGATCATCGCGGTGGAGTCAGGCGGTAATCCCACCCTCGTCAGCAAATCCAACGCGGTGGGCCTGATGCAGCTTAAAGCGTCAACGGCGGGGAAAGAAGTTTACCGCTATATGGGCTGGAGCGGCCAGCCGTCGACTAGCGAGCTGAAGAACCCGGAACGCAACATTTCAATGGGCACGGCCTATCTGAGCATCATGGAGCATGGCGTGCTGAAGGGCATTAAGGATCCGGAGGTGATGCAGTACGCGCTGGTGGTGTCTTACGTTAACGGTGCCGGCGCGTTGCTCAGAACCTTCTCTTCTGACCGCAAAGAGGCGATTGAAGAGATTAACGGCATGGACAAAGACGAATTCTTTGAACACGTGGCGAAAAATCATCCGGCACCACAGGCGCCTCGTTATATCTGGAAAGTACAGAAAGCGATGGATGCCATGTAATGCCGCAGACGGGCGGCGGTCACGCTGCCCGATTTCTTCACAGGACTTTATTTGCGCGTTCCCGCGCCTCCCGCTCCAGGGAATAGATAATACGCTGAAGCTCACGCTCTGCGCCTGGCCCGACGTTCAGGAAGCGGAAGCTCAGACGCGGCGTGGTGATGGTTTCGTTTTTGCTGTCCACGACGGTGCGGTCGCTGATGGCAATCAGCTGCGCATCGAAATAGAAGCGACCCCAGCCACCCATATCCAGTTCAATTTGCGTAAACCGCATGCCCTCTACCAGCCCGTCGGGTTTCGGCGTATCCATCAGTGCGCCCATGCCGCCAAGCGACAGATCGAAGAGGCGAAAGCGGATCTCTTTTTTGTCCGGCATTTTGGCCTTACAAAAATAGGCGGGATGGAGCGGGGCGCTGATGCGGAAATATTCACGACGTTGAACAAACCAGAGATTGGTCGGAAGGGGGGTCACAAAAGCCGGAAGTCCCTGGTATTCGCTGAGTTCCAGTCGCGACAGGACAAACTCCACTTTGGCCCCCTGCGTTTCGGCCATCACCGCGATGTTCTCCGCTTTCAGCGCCGCGCGGTTTTCGTACTCCTGACTGCCTAGATCAATCACCAGCCGATCCTGCGAGGCGTCAAGGATCTTGCTGATGAACTGATTATTCGACCAGCTGATGCGCAGCGGCACTTCACCTTTTTGCAGGTCGCGTAATACCCCTAATACAGCCAGCGGATTTTGCTTGAGGAACTGCTCACTGTAATGACTCACGCCGGATGGCTCCTTGATTGATGACAGACTGTCTTAGCGTTATCGGCAATCTGCAATGAAACTTAATACAAACCGGTGAGTTTTTTTGCCTGTTTAACCAAAGATAAGTCGGTGAGATGAAAATGGTTTTCCGGCGATGACCTATACTTAAGTTAGCTGTGCAGAAGGTTTTCTGCGCATGCGTTAAACCTGCAAGAGGGCATCGCTATGGGTATCATCGCCTGGATTATCTTTGGTCTTATTGCTGGCGCTATCGCTAAACTGATCATGCCGGGAAACGATGGCGGCGGTTTTATTTTGACCTGTGTACTCGGGGTCGTTGGTGCGGTTGTGGGCGGCTGGCTGGCGACGATGTTTGGTTTTGGAGGCAACATAAGTGGTTTCGACCTGCACAGTTTTCTGGTCGCTGTCGTGGGTGCCATTGTGGTGCTGGGCATATTCAGGTTACTGCGACGAGCATAAATTCACATAAACGGCTCTCTGAGGAGGGCCGTTTTTTTGCCTGCGTATTGATTTGTTAATCTAAATGATAATAATTGTCGTTCCGTATTGCATCTAACAACAAGACGACATTATGAATACCTCACGTTTTACGCTATGCGCCCTGGCAGGCGCCGTCACGCTCGCACTGCATGTTCCGGCATTCGCCGAAGAATCCACTATCGTCGTCACCGGCTCAGAGCAGGGCAGCGCGCTGCCGGCCTGGACGAACAGCGCCACGAAATCGGCCGTTGCCGAAAGTAAAACGCCGCAGGTCATCACGACCGTCTCTGCGCCGGAAATTGAAAAGCGTCATGCTAATTCCGTGAATGAAATCCTGCGCTATGCTCCGGGCGTTTCAACCGAGGTGCGGGGGAATACGTCGTACATGAGCGAATATAAAATTCGTGGCTTTACCGTCGACCAGGAGTTCTACAACGGGCTGCAGCTGCCCTATAACGTTACCGGCAATACCAAAGCGCGAATCGATCCGCTGTTGATTGACAGCGTTGATATCCTGAAAGGCCCCTCATCGGTACTTTACGGCGGCGGTTCACCGGGCGGGCTGGTGAATATTCAAAGCAAAAAACCGCAGCGTGAAGCCCGAACCGAAATCGGCGTTAACACCGGAAACCGTAATCTGAAAGAGGGCTATCTCGATTCAACCGGGCAGGTTGCCGACAGCAACTGGAACTACCGTCTGCTGGGCAAAGCCACGGAAAACGACGATCAGCCGCACTCCACCCGGTATGAAAACTACCTGGTTGCCCCGTCCGTTGCCTGGCAACCCGACAGCAAAACCCGCCTTACCCTGGACGCGCTGGCGCAAAACACCCCGAGCCTGACGCCGTCTAACCCGCTGCCGCTCGCCTACCTGCGCTCGAAATACGCGGGCAAGCGCGACTACGCCGGTGATGAGTGGAGCGGGTTTAAGCAGCGTCAGTGGATGCTGGGCTACAGCTTTGAACATGAATTTGACAGCGGCTGGGGCTTTAATCAGAAGGCGCGCTATTTTGATGTCGATACCCATCAGCGCAGCGTGTATGCAACGGGGACGGGAAGCGAGGTCTATCAGCTCAACCGCTTTGCCTACACCACGGATGAAGATCTGCAGAGCTTCAACATTGACAACCAGGTGACCAAAACCGTTGCGCTGGGCGAGTGGAAACACCACCTGCTGGCCGGGTTTGACTACCAGAAGCTGAACTCCCACTTCCACTACCGCTACGCGTCGGCCACGCCGGGTATCGATATGCGGCATCCTGACTATTCGCAAATCCAGGAAAGCGCGCTGGGGCTCTATACCGCCCAGAAAAACCGCCTCAGCTATCAGCAAAACGGTTACTACCTGCAGGATCAGGTAGAGTTTGGCGGTCTCAACCTGCTGGGCAGCCTGCGCTACGATGATTACCGCTCCGTCACCACCAACTACCTGCAAAACGGTGATAAGGCCTGGGTGTCGCAGGATCGCGTCACCAAACGCCTGGGCGCGCTTTACGCCTTCGATAGCGGGATTTCGCCGTTTATCAGCTATTCCGAAGGTTTTGCGCCGGTGTCGCCGCAGGGCACGCTCGTGGCGAAAGACGTTAAGCCAACCACCAGCAGGCAGGTGGAAGGCGGGGTAAAATATCTGCTGGCCGACTACGCTACCACCTTTACCGCCTCGGTGTTTAACATCCGTCAGAAAAATGTCGTCACCTCCGATCCGGGCTTCCTGAACTATCGTCAGACCGGGGAAGTGGAATCTAAAGGGGCAGAGCTCTCCGCCATTAGCCGTCCGACGGACAACCTGACGCTGATTGCCAACTATGCGTACACCCACGCGATCAACAGGGAAGATGACAAGTACAAAGGTAAACGTCCGACGCAGGTCCCGGAGAATGCCTTTAACCTCTGGGGGGATTACACCTTTGAGAGCACCGCGCTGAAAGGGCTGATGCTGGGCGCAGGCGCACGCTACACCGGGCCAATGGAGATCTCTCCGGCTAACGATACGGGTAAGCTGGGCGGCACCACCCAGTACGATCTGGCGGCTTCATATCGGATGGGCGAGATCCTGCCTTCCCTGGCAGGGCTGACGCTTAAGGCCAGCGCGCAGAACATCACCAACAAAGAGACGCTGACCTGCTACGATGCGACCAACTGCTGGATTGGGCGTGACAGGACGTATCAGCTAGGGGCGAGTTACAGCTTCTAGGTAACTCCCTGTGAGTTCAAAATGTAGGCCGGGTAAGGCGTAGCCGCACCCGGCATTACTCCCTTACTGCGCCGTCGCTTTTACCGGCGCAGCCTCATCATTCGCCGCAGGCCGATTCTCCGGCACGCTGTCGCAAGGTTTCTCTTTCGGGCAGACCCGATCCAGCATTTTCAGCGTCACGCCGTTGCTCCAGCCGAAGCCGTCCTGCAGCGGATACTCGCCGCCGCCGCCGCCCGTACCGGTGGTCGACACGTCATACTTCTCAACCAGTTTCTTTTCCCGGTCATAAGTATGCTGAACGTTCTTCAGGAAGCGCCAGGTCACGTCCATCGAGACCTTCTCTTGCCCGTAATTCTGCAGCCCTTCCGCAGCCACCCATTGCAGGGGGGCCCAGCCGTTTGGCGCATCCCACTGCTGGCCGCTGTTTACGGTGGTGGTCGCTATCCCGCCCGGTTTCAACAGGCGCGACGAGGTTGCCGCGGCGACTTTATCGGCACGATCCTGCGCCGCCGCCTTCACGTAAAGCGGGAACAGGGCTGCGGCGGTGAGCTGATTGCGTACCTTCTTGCTCTTCAGATCGTAATCCGCGTACCAGCCCTCTTTATCATTCCACAGGTGGCTCTCGATGGATTTCTGACGCGCCGTAGCCAGCGCTTCGTATTTACTTGCGCTGGCGGCGTCACCGCTCTCCTGGCTTGCCCGCGCCAGCAGTTTTTCCATCTTAAACATCAGGGCGTTGAGATCCACGGGAACAATGCTGGTGGTCCGGATGGTGCCGAGCTTTTGCGGGTCGTCCATCCAGCGGGAGCTAAAGTCCCAGCCCGAGGCCGCGGCGGAACGTAAATCACGATAGATCTCGGTCGCGGGTCGGTTAGGGTTACTTTTGGCAGTATTCACATCGTCAAGCCAGGACTCCGGACGCGGGGTATCGCGGTCGTCCCAGTAGCGGTTGAGGACAGCGCCGTCGTCCAGCTTCACCACGCGCTTGTTGGCCTGGCCCGGCTGAAGGGCATTAACGCCGTCCATCCAGTAGGCATACTCTTTTTCCATCTGCGGACGATACTTCTTCAGCGCATCGCTGTCGTGCGTTGCCAGCAGTTCCACCATCAGCGAGAAGAACGGCGGTTGGGATCGGCTCAGGTAATAGCTGCGGTTGCCGTTGGGAATGTGGCCGAAGGTGTCAATCTCATAGGCAAAGTTATCCACCATGTCGCTGATTTTGTCCCAATGATCGCTCTCTGCCAGGCCCAGCATGGTGAAATAGCTGTCCCAGTAGTAAACCTCGCGGAAACGTCCGCCGGGCACAACGTAAGGTTTCGGTAACGGCAGAAGGGAATCCCATTTGTTGCTGGCTTTACCGGTGGTGCGCGTCAGCACGGGCCAGAGATCGTCAATGTGCTCACGTAAACTTTGTCCAGCAGGCGGAACATATTTTTCCCCTTCCGCAGGGAGCGTAAAGTTCATCTCGACAAAGTGGCGTAAGTCAAAGCTGGACTGCGTGTGCTGCATCCGGTAGTCCGCCAGAATCATCAGCGGGTCGCTTTTGGGGACGGCATCAGCAAAGGTTTTCTGATCGGGAAACAGTTTGGCGCTCTGCACATCGTTAAACAGAGGGCCCAGCAAAATATCGGGTGAGGTTGTCTGGGCTGCGGGGCTATCGTCGGCATATCCCAGTGTCGTTACGCCGAGCAGCGCGCCGCCTAACGCAAGGGGCAAAAACGCGGGGCGTAGTGTACGAGGTCTTATCATCAGTTCGTCTCCTGTCTTCACTAAACAGCGTGACCGCTGTTGTCAATCACCTGAAAACCTTAGACGAATATTGCCCGCTTCGCGTTAAATATTGCCGGTCTTTCAGACCTCTTCCGCGGTCTGGCTGGCTTCCCGCAGCGTGCCCGGCGCATGTCCAATAATGCGCTTGAATGCCCGGCTGAAGGCCGCCAGGGAGCCGTATCCCAGCCGCAGCGCGACGGTTTCAATGGGTTGATTTTCATGCCGAATGTACTGAATCGCCAGCCGCATTCTCAGCTCGCTGAGATATTTTGCCGGAGTGGTTCCCGTCGCGGCCAGAAACCGTTCGGCGAACACGGAGCGGGACGTGCCCGCTTCTTTTGCCAGATCCGCGACGCTCCAGTTCAGGCCTGGCTGCTGGTGCATGGCGTAAATGGCCCGGCTCAGGCGCGGGTCGCGCAGAACCTGCACCCAGCCGGTGGCTTTACCGCAGCCGCCTTCAACCCAGCCGCGCACGATTAATGCCGCCACCACGTCGGCAAGGCGCGCAAGGATCCCGGCATACCCGGCCTGACGCGCCGCGGATTCCCGCTCCATCGCCGCCAGCAGCGGATGAATTTCCGGCCAGGTGGACATCAGCCGGCTGACCATCATCACTTCCGGCATCGCTTTGATCAGCGGCTGCATCCCGCCCAGCTCAAAATCCATGCACCCGCTAAAGATGAGGGTATTCTCGCTTTCCGGGCAGGGCTCGCAGGTGATAGCACACACCGAGCTGCAGATAGGCTCGCTCGGGAAGGCGTTGATGGGCGTAATGGTGGCCTGCTCGTCAGAGAGCAGGGCGTGGGAATTCCCGCCGGGAATAAAGAGGGCGTCGCCACCGCTCAGTTCGAACGTTGCACCGCTCTCCATGCGCAGCAGGGCGCTACCGTGGCTCACAAAATGAAACTGTGCCCGGCCGGGCGCCTGATGAAAAGCGACGCCAAACGGCGCGCTGGCCTGGATCCGCCGGTATTTCACGCCTGACAGACGCATGCCGCGTAAAAGTTCGCTGATCAGATCGGGTGACTGTACGGTCATGGCACAACTCCGGACGAATAATCAATAAGTGGAGATTATATGTCATAGATCGTCCAGGGTGAACCTTCTATTCTTTTGCGACAGTAGTCACATTTTTATAACGGGAGATCAACAGATGAGTTCATGTGTCGCGGCGAGCGAGGCGGTAGCGCCTGCAAAACCCGCCTGGCGGGCCGTCTATTCACTGGGGCTGGGAGTATTTGGTTTGATTACGGCAGAATTTCTGCCGGCGAGTTTGTTAACGCCCATGGCCGCGAGCCTGGGCGTGACCGAGGGAATGGCCGGACAGGCCGTCACCGCCACCGCGCTGGTGGCGCTGGTCACCGGGTTGCTGATTACGCCTGCCACCAAAAGTATTGACCGCCGCTGGGTGCTGATGTTTTTCTCGGTGCTGCAAATTATCTCCAGCCTGCTGGTGGCCTTTGCGCCCAACCTGCACGTCCTGCTGATGGGGCGTCTGCTGCTGGGGGTAGCCATTGGGGGATTCTGGGCGATGTCGACGGCGACTACGATGCGTCTGGTTCCGGCAGATAAAGTGCCGAAAGCGCTGGCGGTGATCTTCTCCAGCGTATCAATTGCCACGGTGGTCGCGGCGCCGCTCGGCAGCTATCTGGGCAGCCTGATCGGCTGGCGCAACGTCTTTATACTCTGCATTCTGCCGAGCATGCTGGCGCTGCTGTGGCAGCTCTGGGTGCTGCCGTCCATGAAGCCGGAGAGCAGCGGCAGCCTGAGTACGCTGTTCCGCGTGCTGCGTCGTCCGGGAATGATCGGCGGCATGCTGGCGACCATTCTGATCTTCAGCGGCCATTTCGCCTTCTTTACCTACCTGCGTCCGTTCCTGGAGACGGTGGGGCAGGCGAGCGTGGAGGCCATTTCGCTGATCCTGCTGGGCTTTGGTATCGCCAACTTTGTGGGCACTTCTGTTGCAGGGCATCTGCTGGCACGCAATCTGCGCCTGACGCTGGCGCTGGTACCGTTTGCGATGGGCGTTCTCGCGCTCATGATGGTCGCCTTTGGTCATCTGGCGATGCTGGACGGGCTGCTGGTCGCGCTGTGGGGCTTTGCATTTGGTCTGGTTCCGGTGGGCTGGTCAACCTGGCTTGCCACTACCGTTCCGGATGAAGCCGAAAGTGCAGGAGGGCTGCTGGTGGCCTCAATTCAACTGGCAATCAGTGCCGGTGCGGCCGGGGGCGGGGCGGTCTTTGACCTCAACGGTGCCAGCGGCGTGTTCGCGGGAAGCGGTTTCCTGTTAGTAACGGCGATGGTGATTGTGTTTATGGGCGTGAAAGTGAAAGCGGATTGAATTATTTGCCGGGTGGGCGCATGCGCCACCCGGCATCAGGCTTACAGCCCTTTCTTATCCATCAGCACCGCCAGATCCACCAGGCGGTTAGAGAAGCCCCACTCGTTGTCATACCACGCCAGGATCTTTACCATGTTCCCGCCAATCACAAGCGTTGAAAGCCCGTCGATAATTGAGGAGCGTGGGTCGCCCTGGTAGTCGCTGGAAACTAGCGGTTCATCGCTATAGCCCAGAATGCCTTTAAGAGGCCCGCTGGCGGCCGCGTTGCGGAACGCGTCATTCACCTCTTCGGCGGTTACGTGACGGCTCAGCGTTACCGTTAAATCCACAATCGACACCACCGGCACCGGCACGCGCAGGGAGTACCCGGTCAGTTTGCCGTCAAGGGAAGGGATCACTTTCCCCAGCGCTTTCGCCGCACCGCTTGAATAAGGCACAATCGACAGCGCCGCCGCGCGTGCGCCGCGCAGATCTTTTTCCGGCTGATCGTGCAGCGCCTGGCTGTTGGTGTAGGCGTGCGTCGTGTTCATCAGGCCATGCTCAATCCCGAACTGCTGGTGCAGCACCTGAGCGGCCGGCGCCAGACCGTTCGTGGTGCAGCTCCCGTTGCTTACCACCGCGTGTTTGGCGGGATCGTACTGCTCATGGTTGACGCCCATCACAATCGTCAGATCATCGTTTTTCGCGGGAGCGGAAATGATCACGCGCTTAGCGCCGCCGTGGGTGATATGCACCGCCGCTTTCTCTCGCTCGGTAAAGAAGCCGGTGGCCTCAATCACCACGTCTACTCCAGCTTCACGCCACGGGATATTCGCCGGATCGCGTTCGCTAAATACGGCGATCCGCTGGCCGTCTACCTGCAGCGCGCCGTCACCCGCTTCAACGGGCGCGGGCAGCGTGCCCAGAAGGGAATCATGCTTCAGCAGATGGGCGAGGGTTTTGCTGTCCGTCAGATCGTTAATGGCCACAATCTGCAGAGCCGGGTTGCCCAGCGCCGCGCGCAGGAAATTACGTCCGATACGGCCGAAACCGTTAATACCGACCTTAACCATGGTGCACTCCTTATCTCTGTTGTCTGGAGTCACTGTAGGCGTCGGGCCGGTTGGCGTAAACGACAAAAAAGGATCAGATTACGCCATCTTGCGGCAGTGGAAGCGCTGGCGGTACTCGCCGGGCGTGAGGTGAAGCTGTTTCTCAAAGATGCGGCGCAAGTTAATGCTGGTGCCAAACCCGCTTTGCTCGGCAACGCGCTCAAGGGAGTCATGGGTCTGCTCAAGCAGCTGACGGGCCGCGGCCAGGCGCGCTTCGGTCACATAGCGGGCGGGAGAGACTCCCGCGTCGCGGGTAAACACGCGGGTGAAATTACGCGGGCTCATTGCCGCTTTCTCGGCCAGATTTTCCACGCACAGATCGGCGGTGAGGTTCTGCAGGATCCAGGTTTGCAGTTCGCTTATCGGACCGGATGTGCCGGGCTGCTGAAGGCTGTAGCGGCTGAACTGCAGCTGCCCGCCGGGACGGCGCAGGTACATCACCATATCCTGCGCGACGTCGCGGGCGAGGGTAAATCCGTAATCGTCCTCTACAAGCGCCAGGGTCAGATCGAACCCGGAACTGACGCCGCCGGAGGTCCAGATGGGGCCGTCCTGAATGTACAGCGGGCCGCCTTCGACCCGGATTGACGGGTACTGTGTCTGCATTGTCTCCAGCAGCCGCCAGTGGGTGGTCGCGCGGCGACCGTCCAGCAGGCCGGTCTGGGCCAGCAGCATCGCGCCGCCGCAGATAGAGGCTACCCGCCGGGCGTGCGGCGCAGCGAGGTGCAGCCAGTCAACCACCGCCGTGCTCTCCTGCTCGTTCATGCCGCGCCCGGTGATGATAATGGTATCCAGCGGTTCACGCGGATCCAGCTCCGGCAGGCGATAGTCCGCCAGCAAATTCAGGCCGGACTGGCCGTGGATCACCTGGTGAGGCTGCGTGGTGGCGATGATAATCCGGTAGCGGGGCTGCGCAAGCCCTTCCGGATGCAGCCGGTTGGCCTGCATCAGAATGTCGGCGATACCGGCGGCTTCAAACAGCATGCCGCCGTCGGGAACAATAATCAGGATCTTTTTCATGTCCTGAAAAGTACCTTTATTGCAGAATAAGTCAAGGAGCGCATGACCCCCACGTTTCTGGCAAAGCAAAGCGATTAATGTTCTTTGTTATTTCAGGCGTTTTCCCCGATCGTCAGAGAATTATCTCTGGCGAAACGGCGTCTGAAGGAATGAGTCAACGAAGCTCCCTCTATTTACATCCGCAACAACGCGAACAAATCCGCCACCACGCATCGGGTTTTTTATGGCGAAGCGAGCTGCCCACGTGGCTGCTGATTATCACTATTTATGCAGGCTGGTTTACCACGCTGGCGTTCTGGCAAACGCTGGGCCTGCTGCCCGCCACGCTGCTGCTCATCGGGTTTACCGCCTGGTACATGTCGCTGCAGCATGAGCTGATCCACGGGCATCCCACCCGTTTTGCCTGGCTGAACCAGCTGTTTGGCACGCTCCCGCTGGCGGTCTGGTATCCGTACGGCCTGTACCGGGACTCCCATCTCGCCCATCATCGGCACCATAGCCTGACCCATCCGGTGGATGATCCGGAGTCGTACTATTTTACCGACGAGAGCTGGGCGCGCTTTTCTCCCTGGCAGAAACGGCTTATCAGGGCCCGGAATACCTTTGCCGGACGGCTGATGCTGGCACCGCTGCTGGATATCCTTCAGACGCTGGGCAGCGCCGCGGCGGCATTTCGTCACCTTCACCTGCGCGCAATGACGATGTGGCTGGTGCACGCTTTGCTGCTGGTGGTGCTCTTCGCCTGGATGACGCACGTCGGTTTTTCTCCCTTCTGGTTCGTGCTGGCAGTCAGCTATCCGGCGCTGGCGCTGACCAAGGTCCGATCGTTTTTCGAACATCGCGCGGCGGACGATCCGCTGGCGCGCTCCGTCATTAACGAGGCCGGGCTATTCTGGCGGGTACTGTTTTTGAATCTCAACTACCATTCAGTACATCACGATCTGCCGGGCGTACCCTGGTACGGGCTGAAGGCGATCTACCAGCAAAACCGGGAGGCGTACCGGCAGCGAAACCACGGTTTTCTCGTCAGAGGCTATGGTGAATGGCTGCGTCAGTTCTGGGGCAGGCCCGTTGACGTCACCGTTCACCCAGGAAAACAACAGGGGGAAGGGTATGAGTAACCTGCTGGCGTTTCCCATGTATGCTGTGGATCGCGCCGACACCCTTGCGCTCTGGCTGGCGGTAAAAGGACTGCTGGCTGCGCGCGGTGTGTCCGTCGATCGCGATCCCGGCTGGCCGGAGTCCGATCTGCTGACCCACTGGCGACAGCCTGCGCTTGTCCTCAGCCAGACCTGCGGTTATCCGCTGGTTACCCAGCTTCCGGACGTGCAGGTGGTCGGCTGTTTTCACTACGTGGCACCTGGCTGCGAAGGGATCCAGTACCGCAGCTTTCTGGTGGTGCGCGAGGAGGATCGCCATCTCACGCTGGCGGATTTTCGCGGATGTCGTGCGGTCTGTAATTCTCCGGATTCGCAGTCCGGCTACAATGCGCTGCGAAAAATAGTCGCTCCCCTGGTGAGCAACAGTCCATTTTTCGCGCAAACGTCCTTCAGCGGCAGCCATCGCCAGTCGCTGATCGATGTCAAACGCGGGGCAGGGGATATCGCGGCCATCGACTGCGTGACATGGGCGTTACTGCAGCGTCACGAGCCGGAAAGACTGACGGGGCTGGCGGTGATTGACCATACCCCTCTGACGCCGGGGCTGCCGCTCATTACCTCGCCCCACGCCTCGCCTGAGACCCTGAACGCCCTTCGCGATGCGCTCCGCGCGCTGGTGAGTTTGCCGGAATATCGGGCCGTGCGCGGCGCGGTGCTGATTGACGGTTTTAGCGTGGTGACGCGCCAGGCCTACGCCTCATTGTTGGCGTGATAAATCTCCTGCGCGTCGGTAAAACAGCGCAGCGCCAGCGAGGAGACGGGCTTCTGCCTGCGCATAATCAGGCCGACAGGGGCCTCAATATTCGCGTCGGCGATGGGGACAATCCTGAAATTACTGTTCAGATCTTCCAGACCGTTATTCAGCGGCATCACGGCGCAGCATACGCCGCTTTGCACCGCCTGGATGATCTGAAACGTGGAGTCGCTCTCGAAAACGGACGCCGGTTCGATGCCTGCAGACTTAAAGCTGGCCTCCATATGCGCCCGGTAATGCATCCCTTTAGTCAGAAACCCCAGCGGAAAATCTGTCAGATCGCGCCAGGTCAACGTCTCCTGGCCGAGCTGGAAATGGCGGACGTCGTGCAGCAGGCCCATCTTGGTTTTGGGTAGCTGGATAATATCGAACAGGCTGGTGTCGAAGCTGTTGAGGTAGCAAATTCCCAGCTCAAGCTGATTGCGGCTGACGCCGTCGGCAATCTGTGCGGAGGACATGGAATAGAGGCTGTAGGTCAGCTCCGGATATTTTTGGGTCAGCAGGCGAATAAAGATCATCGGATCCACGCTCGCCAGCGGCACCATCCCGAGACGTAGTTCGCCCACCACCTGGCCTTTGCACAGCGCCGCTTCCGCCTGCAGCCCGTCGTGCGCGGCCAGCAGCGCGCGTGCCCACGCGAGTATGCGTTCACCCTCCGGCGTAAACCCTTCAAAGCGCTGTCCTCGAACAATCAGCACCAGCCCCAGCTCCTCTTCCAGGCTGCGGATGCGCATGGAGAGGGTCGGCTGGGTGATGTTGCACTGCGAGGCCGCCTTGCCAAAATGGCGGGTCTCGTCGAGCGCGATTAAATATTTTAACTGTTTAATATCCATCTTTTTCTCTGCGCGAACTACCTTACAGCATGCGGATCTCTTTAGAGCGCAGGGTGATGCGAACCGGAACGGATTTATACGACGGCGTACCGCTGTCCTTATCCAGATAATCCAGCGGTACCAGCACGTTGGCCTCCGGATAATAGGCGCCGACGGTCCCCGGCGCGATGTTGTACGCCACCACGGTAATGTCTTTCAGACGCTGAACGCTGCCGGGGAGGGCGGTTTCGATATCCACGCGGTCGCCATGTTCCAGCCCTGACTGCGCCATGTCGTCCTCGTTCATGAACAACACGTCGCGGCGGCCAAATACGCCACGGTAGCGGTCGTCAAGGGCGTAAATGGTGGTGTTGTACTGGTCGTGGCTGCGCAGCGTGATTAGCCGCATAACATGCTCACCTTCGCCGCTGGCGTTTTCGTGAACACCGTCGAACACCGAGAACATCGCTTTTCCCGTCGCCGTTGGCCAGATGCGTTGCGTGGGCGGCAGCGGCATACGGAAGCCACCGGGAACGCGGATCCGCGCATTGTAGTTCTCAAAGCCCGGGATGGTCTGCTCGATCAGATCGCGGATGCGGTCGTAATCCTCAATCAGCATCAGCCAGTCCACGCGGGTTTCCGGCAGTGTGGCTTTCGCCATGCCGGCGACGATAGCCGGTTCCGAACGGAGTAACGGTGAGGCGGGTTTCAGCTTGCCGGATGAGGCATGGACCATCGACATCGAGTCTTCGACGGTAATGGACTGACGACCGGTAGCCTGAACATCCAGCTCGGTACGGCCAAGACACGGGAAAATAAAGGTCTCTTTGCCCACCAGCAGATGGGTACGGTTCAGCTTGGTGCCGACGTGCACGCTCAAGTCCAGGTTACCCATCGCCGGAAAACCACGTTCGTGATCGGGCATCGCCACCGCAAAATTACCCCCGAGGCAGATGAGCGCCTTCGCGCGGCCGTCGATCATCGCCTGCGTGGCCTGCACCGCATCGTGTCCATGGTGAGACGGCGGCTCAAAGCCGAAAACGTCCTTCAGACGGTTCAGGAAGGCCGGCGTGGGTTTCTCGCTAATCCCGACGGTACGGTTCCCCTGAACGTTTGAATGACCGCGCAGGGGGCATATTCCCGCACCGGGCTTGCCGATATTCCCCCGTAGCAGCAGCAGATCAGCGATCAGGCGGACGTTGGCCGTGCCTTTATTGTGCTGGGTAATGCCCATCCCGTAGGTGATGATGGTGGCATTCGATTTCGCATAGGCCTCGGCTACCGTTTTGAGGGCCGCCTGACTGAGACCTGACTCCCGCTCGATCTCGTCCCAGCGGGTCTGTGCGATATCGGCGGTGAAATCTTCAATGCCCTGGGTATGTTCGGCGATAAACGCGCGATCGAGCACGTCGCCGCGTTCGGCCTCCATTTCAAGCAGGTGTTTAGCTATGCCTTTCAGCGCGGCGGCGTCGCCCCCGGCCTTTACCTGGAAGTAGGTTGAGGCAATATCCGTAGAGCCGTAAGTTGCCATTTCAATCACGCTTTGCGGATCGGCGAAACGTTCGAGGGCGCGCTCGCGCAGCGGGTTAAAGACGATAATCGGCACGTTGCGGCGGGCCAGCTCATGGAGGGTGCCCATCATTCGCGGATGGTTCGTGCCGGGGTTGTGACCGATGGAGATAACCAGCTCGGTCTTGTCGAAATCATCCAGCGAGACGGTGCCTTTCCCGATGCCAATCGAACGCGGCAAACCGACGCTGGTGGCCTCGTGACACATATTAGAGCAGTCGGGGAAATTGTTGGTGCCGTATTCGCGAGCGAACAGCTGGAACAGATACGCCGCTTCGTTAGAGGCCCGTCCGGAGGTATAGAACTCAACCTGGTCCGGTTCAAGCCCGCGCAGCACTTCGCCGATGCGTTCAAACGCCTCGTCCCAGGCGACGGGCCGGAAGGTATCGGTTGCCCGGTCATAGCGCAGGGGATGCGTGAGTCGACCGTAACCTTCCAGCTCAAAGTCCGATTTTGCCAGCAGCGAGGAGACGCTGTTTTCGGCCAGAAACGCGGGGGTAACGCGTTTGCTGGTGGCTTCCCAGGTCACCGCTTTGGCGCCGTTCTCGCAGAACTGGAAGGTCGATTTGTGTTCTTTATCCGGCCACGCGCAGCCCGGGCAGTCAAAGCCGTCAGGCTGGTTGGTGCGCAGCAGCGTCGCGGGGGCATCAAGGGTATCCATTTGGGTACGTACTGCAATGGCCGTCGCTTTCAATGCGCCCCAGCCGCCGGCAGGACCGTCATAGTGTCTGATACCCGGCACCGAGCGTCTTTTCTTGTTCATACCCACTCCTGATTTGTTCGGTCACACAACGTCTGAACCCCTAAAAGCGCTGCAAAGAACGATAGGCGAAAGCAATGACGACCGGATGGCGACGCGCGTACGGTACGAAAAGATGCTTTAACTTAAATTCTTTTTATTACAGTTGTTTATAGGGTCTGGTGTTGAAATATTTAAAGAAATTATAACGATTTTTTATCATTTTAATAATAAATCTTATCTATCGCATGGTAAGCAAGATAGATGGGGCGAGCAGGAGAGGATGTAGCACCAATAAAGTTTCGAATGAAGCCTTTGAGCGGTGACAATAAAAAACATTCACAGCTGGCGGGCTATCGCGAGCATTTTCGGCTGCTATAAGGTCAGGAAGGTTAACTCAGGCTTAATGATTAATGGATAAAATTTAGGCCTGACGGGATAATTGCCATAACGAGAAATATAAAGTTATTTTTAGGCGTGAAATTAACGCCCTGCAACATAAGTGAAATAGTCACATTCAAGTCTTAGAGTCCGATCGATATTAAAGATACTCTGTTAGTGCAACAAATAATTCATCGTTGATATATTCTGCTGACCTCATCAATACGCAAATTCTACTAATTATGGTAGTGGCGATAATAGCAGTATTGCGTTAATGAAAGTATTTCTCTTTTGTGTTTTTGGTATATAAAACATTAAGTTGCAGTGTATTTTGGTAGGGAAATAAGAGAGTTTGGGCTATGTCGGGTGTTTTCATAGGATTAATCCTATAATTTTCCGACTGCTTCATTTAGCAACAGTTACGCAACGGTAAATATTGAATTGAGGCAAAGCTCATGTAAACTTGCTTACCGTTTGTCAAAATATGTCAGGAAGACGCTGGGCCTTATTCTGAAGGGCTCGTGCGGTAGCTATGCCCTTAAAATAGTAACGCCCCGAAAATATCCTGGCTATTTTAACAATAGCACTTAAGTCAAACTTCACCCCCTTATCTTCATCATCGAAATATCGCTACGGAAAAGCATATGAAAATGCGCGTACTGTTTTCACTTCTGTTTGTAATGGCGGTGGCGGGCTGTAAAGCGCCGCAGAAACCTGTGATCAACGACGATACTATCGAGACCAGTCAGGTCAACGGCGTCACCTTAACCCACCGTCACGCTGTTACCCCGCCGGCGGAGTTCACGCCGGTCAACGAGCCGTATCGTGCTATGTATCCGGCCTCTCTGATGAGCCGCCCTGACTTCGGCGGTAAAGTTATCCGCACTCTTGATACCGGAAAAACGTACGTGGTGCTGGGTCAGGTTGAACACTACTGGATGGCGCTTGCCGATGAAGGTAACGAGCAGCTGATTGGTTACGTCCCGATGCGCGCCGTGATCAAGGCCGACCTGTACGACGCCGCCGTGCGTAAACAGGCTATTCGTCCGAAGACGCGTAAAAAAGCGACCTGTGTCGATGTCGATGGCAACAGCAAAGCCTGCAAAGACAGCGCTAACGGTACCTGGATCCTGAACTAAACGGCTTTAATGAGCGCATTTTTATGAATAATAAAAATTTTCATAAGCTGTGGTTATTCTTTTACGCGGTGGTTTTCGCCCTGGTCAGTGGTTGTACGTCGTCTTCACACAGCGACCCCTCCCGCTACAATCTGCAGTTTCAGGCTCATCCACAAATCAATGAATCTGCGCCGCTTAAGGTCCGGGTGCTGTTGCTGAAATCCGATGCGGATTTCATGTCAAGCGACTTTTACTCCCTGCAGAACAACGCGTCAGCCACGCTTGGCGCGAATCTGCTGAACAGCGACGTGTTTTTCCTGATGCCGGGACAGCTGTCCAAAACCCTCAGCGGGCAAAGCTCTCCGGAGGCCCGCTACATCGGCGTGATGGCGGAGTATCAGGTGCTGGATGGCAAAAAATGGCGCGTTTCACTTCCTCTGCCCGTGCCTGGCGAAAATCATATCTACCAGTTCTGGAAATGGTCCGCAGATGAACTCCAGGCCAACGTTTTTCTCGACGTGAACGGCATTCGGGTCATCAGCCAGTAACGCGCTTCAAAACAGGAAATACATCATCATGACGAAAGCAGAAAAGGTTGTCTGGACCGAAGGCATGTTCCTGCGTCCACACCATTTTCAGCGGACTGAAAGCTATCTGCTCAACCATGTTCGTGAATGGGGCGCGCTGCAGCGATCGTATCTCTGGGGCTTTCTTGACGTTGAACTGGATGAAGCGATGCTTCGTCAGGGATGCATAGCCCTGAGCTACTGCAGTGGGTTGCTGCCGGACGGCACCTTTTTCCAGGTCCGTAACGGGCGCAACGGCCCTGTACCGCTGAAAATTCCTGACAATCTCACTAACGAAAAGGTGGTGCTCGCGCTGCCGGTTCGTCGTGGCGAGAGAGAAGAGGTGATCTTTAGCGAAGAGGCAGCCTCGCTGGCGCGCTTTATCGCTTTCGAGCAAGAGGTGGAAGACGACAACGCCATGTCGGTGGGAGATGCCACCGTTCAGTTTGGCCGCCTGCGTCTGACCCTGATGCTGGAAAAAGACCTCACGGCAGAATGGACCGCCATCGGCGTGGCGTTTGTGACGGAGAAACGTAACGACAACCACGTGCGGCTCGACAACAGCTACATCCCGCCGATGCTCAATGCCAACAACAGCCCGCAGATCTACAGCATGATCAACGATCTGCACGGCTTGCTGGTACAGCGCAGCCAGCAAATTGGCGGTCGTTTGCGCCAGCCCGGTCGCTTTAATACCTCTGAACTGATTGAGTTCACGCTGCTGTCGCTGGTTAACCGTCATCTGGGCGAGGTGTCTCATTTAAAAACCCTCCCGCTGCTGCATCCGGAAACGCTCTGGCGCAGCTGGCTGCCGTTTGCGACCGAACTTGCCACCTGGACGTCGCAGCGGACCGCCGAAAGCGTGCTGCCGATTTACGATCATGACGATCTGGCAAACTGCTTCAGCAAGCTGATGCTGATGCTGCGTCAGGGGCTGTCGCTGGTGATGGAAGACCACGCGATTCAGATCCCGCTTAACGAGCGCTCTCACGGCCTCAACATCGCCACGGTGCCTGAAACCAGCATGGTGCGTGAGTTCGGCTTCGTGCTGGCGGTAAAAGCCAACGTGCCGGGCGAACACCTGCAAACCCATTTCCCGGCGCAGATGAAGGTCGCACCGGTGTCGAAAATCCGCGATCTGGTTCAGCTTCAGCTGCCGGGTATTATGCTGCGGGCCATGCCGGTCGCGCCGCCGCAGATCCCGTGGCATGCCGGCTACAGCTACTTCGAGCTCGAGAAGGGCAGCGAGCTGTGGCACGAGATGGATAAGTCCGGCGCATTCGCCCTGCACCTTGCAGGGGAGTTCCCGGGGCTGGATATGGAGTTTTGGGCCATCCGTAGCCCGACAGAATAATAAAGCGAGCGCTTAATATGCAGGAACGACAGGACACCGGCAGCGATGCCGCGTTTACCGGGGCCAGTAGCAACAATCAGCTGGTGGCGGCCGCCAATCCGCTGCTCAATGCGATTCCGCAGATCCGTCATTCGGTCTCCCATGACGATCAGGTGGCGTTACGCCAGCGCCTGATCGATGAAATTCGCCGTTTTGAAGTCCGCTGCCAGCAGGCAGGGCTCCCCTACGAAGTGATCGTCGGGGCACGTTACTGCCTGTGTACGGCGCTCGACGAGGCCGCCGCGCTCACCCCCTGGGGCAGCAGCGGCGTCTGGTCCAGCAACGGTCTGCTGGTGACGTTCCATAACGAAACCTGGGGCGGCGAGAAGTTCTTCCAGCTGCTGGCGCGCCTGTCGCAGAACCCGCGCGAGCACATTCTGCTGCTGGAGATGATCAACTACTGCCTGCTGCTGGGCTTCGAGGGACGCTATCGGGTTCTGGATAACGGCCGCACCCAGCTTGAGACCATCAAGCAGCGGCTGTGGCAGATGATCCGCGGCGTGCGCGGCAGCTATCCGCCGCCGCTTTCTCCCCATCCGGAAGATCGTCCCGTGCTGCGTAAGCTCTGGCGGCCGATGGTTCCTCTGTGGGCCTGCGTGGCGCTGGCCGGGTTTATCGCCTGTCTCTTCTATATCGTGCTTAACTGGCGTCTTGGCGACAGCACCAACCCGGTGCTGGCGAAGATTTACCAGTCCCAGCTGCCGGAAACCACTATTCAGCAACCGGCCCGTCAGCTACCGGCGGTGCTTAACCTTCGCGGCTTCCTGAAACCGGAGATCGAGGCTGGCCTCGTCGCGGTGAAAGACGAAGCGGATCGCAGCGTCGTTATCCTGAAAGGCGACGGGCTGTTTGCCTCTGCCTCGACCGTCGTGCGCGACCGCTATGAACCGGTCATCAGCCGCATTGCGCAGGCGATGAATAACGTCAGCGGCAAAATTCTGGTGGTGGGCTACAGCGACAACGTGCCGATCCGCAGCGCGCGCTTTGCCTCCAACTATGAACTCTCTCTGGAACGCGCCCGCTCGGTACAAAAAATGCTGCAGGGAAGCCTCTCTCAGCCTGGCCGCGTGAAAGCGGAAGGGCGGGGCGAGATTAACCCGGTGGCGCCAAACACGACGCCTGAAAACCGCGCCCGAAACCGCCGTGTGGAAATTACTCTGCTGGTGTCGCCTGAAAACACTCAGGCCGAGCTGAACGGATTGCCGCAAGGAAACTAAGGAATGCTGACTACACTTCTTTCCATTTTGACCAACCGCATTCTGTGGAGCTTCCTCGGCGTAACGGCGCTGGCGGCGGTGATCTGGATGATTGGCCCTCTGCTGTCCATCGTGGACACCCGACCGCTCGAATCCGAACAGAACCGCATCATCAGTATCGCCGTGGTCTACCTGCTGTGGGCGCAGGGCCATATTCTGCCGCGCCTTTATAATGCCTGGCTGAACCGCAAGCTGATGGACAAGCTCAAGGAGAACACCGCCAGCCAGGAAGCGGCGGATCCGCAGAAGCGACTGAACAGCGAGGAGCAGATCCTCGCCAGCCGCTTTGATGAAGCCGCGCAGATGCTTAAAAAAGCGCACTTCAGCAAAGCGGGCCAGGGCGCCCAGTGGACGCAGCGCTTCAGCACGCAATATCTCTATCAGCTGCCGTGGTACGTCATTATCGGCGCGCCGGGATCCGGTAAAACCACGGCGCTGGTCAACTCCGGGCTGCAGTTCCCGCTGGCCGACCGCTTCGGTAAGACCGCGCTGCGGGGTATTGGCGGCACGCGTAACTGCGACTGGTGGTTCACCAACGAGGCCGTGCTGCTGGACACCGCGGGTCGTTATACCACCCAGGAGAGCGAGCAGGCGCAGGATGCCGGTGAGTGGCTGCAGTTCATGGGGTTACTGCGCAAGTACCGTCGCCGCCAGCCGATTAACGGCGTCATCGTCACGATCAGCATTTCGGACCTGCTGACCCAGTCTGCCGAGGCGTCCCGCCAGCAGGCGGTGAACCTGCGCCAGCGCCTGTCCGAGCTGCATGAACAGCTGGGTATCCGCTTCCCGGTCTACGTGTTGGTGACCAAGGCCGACCTGCTTAAAGGCTTCCGCGCCTGGTTTGCCGACTACGATAAAGCGCAGCGCGACCAGATCTGGGGCTTTACGCTGCCGTGGGAGCAAACCAAACACGCCGATTACGACCTGATGGGCAACTTCCAGCAGGAGTTTTCTCTGCTGCAGCAGCGCCTCGATGCCGGGCTGCCGGAAACCATGCTGAAAGAGCATGACGCGAAAACCCGCGCAGAAGCGTATCTCTTCCCGCAGGAGTTCGCCGCGCTGCGTCCGCTGCTGGCGGACTACCTGAGCACCGTCTTCGCCCGCTCCAACTTCGAAACCGAGTTCTCTCCGCGCGGGATCTACTTCGCCAGCGGGACGCAGGAAGGCATGCCGTTCGACCGCGTGATGGGCGAACTGAACCGCGCGCTGTCGCTGCCGGAAGGGGGAGAGGCGGATAACTGGGATTCAGTCAGCAAAGAAGCGCCAATCCCGGGCGCAAAAGGCCAGAGTTTCTTCATTAAGAACCTGCTGCAAAACGTCATCTTCCAGGAAGCCGGGATCGCAGGCGAAAACCGCTGGTGGGAGCTGCGCAACCGGGCGGTGATATGGTCCGGCTACGCGGCGCTGCTGGCCCTGCTGGTGATCCTGGGCGGTCTGTGGCTGACCAGCTATGCCAAAAACAAGGCCTACCTGGAAGAGGTGGATGCGAAGGTGCCGCTGCTGGACCAGCAGAGCAAAGCCTTACAGAACCAGACCCAGCGTGACCTGTTCGATCTGCTGCCGCTGCTGAACGGTCTGGTTGACCTGCCGAAAAGCGACGCGTTTGATGTCAACGATCCGCCGGTATCCCGCCGTATGGGACTCTATCGCGGGGATGACGTCAGCGACGCCTCGCAGTCGCTGTATCAGAAAGCGCTGGATCAGATGCTGCTCCCTGCCGTTGCCATGCACATCACCACCTGGCTTCGTAACGACAACGGCAGCGATGTGGAATACAGCTATGAAGCGCTGAAAGCCTATCAGATGCTCTATCAGCCAAAGCACTACGACGGTAAATTCCTGCATTCGTGGGTGATGCTCAACCTGCAGCGGAATCTGCCGCAGAACGTCACGAAGGCGCAGCTGCAGCAGCTTGAATGGCACCTGACGCAGCTGCTGGAGCCGAAAATTCAGGCCTCGCCGTACGCGCAGGACGAATCGCTGGTTGCCCGCGAAAGGGCGATGATCGGCCAGCAGCCGCTCTCCACGCGGGTGTACGGTCGTCTCAAGCGCCTGCTGGAGCATGATGAAAACCTGAAGCCGGTTTCCCTTTCCGACCTGGGCGGGCCGCAGAGCGAGCTGGTATTTTCCCGCAAAAGCGGCAAGCCGGTCAGCGAAGGCGTACCGGGGCTCTATACGCCGGACGGCTACTGGAAAAGCTTTAACGGCCAGATTGACAGCGTAACCACCGCTCTGCACGAGGACGACGCCTGGGTGCTGGGGGCCGCGACGGCGCAGGAGGATAAACAGCAGATCGACAACGCCGTGCGCCAGCTCTACATGCGCGACTTTATCGCAAACTGGGATCGCTTCCTCGCCGACATTCAGCTGAACAACAGCGCCGATCTTTCCCAGCGCATCAACACCGCGCGCCTGCTCTCCGGCGCCAATTCGCCGCTGCGCCGTCTGGTGCAGAACCTGAGCCAGGTCCTGACGCTCTCCCGCGATACGCCAGCGCCGGAAGATGCGGGTAAAGCGCAGGCGCAAAGCAACCGCGCCACCCGCACGCTGGAAGCGCTGTTCAGTAATAATGACAATGCGCCGACGCAGGCCGCCGCGGTTACCCAGGCGCCGGAGCAGCTGGTGACCGACCACTACGCGCCGATGATTGAGCTGGCCCAGCCGCTGGAGAAGGGCGGGAAGACCATCGTGTTTGACGATTTTCTCAAGCAGGTGGATGAGCTGTATCGCTACCTGACCGCCGTTCAGGATGCGGCCAACAGCGGCATGCCGGCGCCGGGCGGGGAGGCGATCAGCCGCCTGCAGGCCAGCGCCGGTCGTCTGCCGGGCGGGCTGCAAACCATGTTCAGCAACATGGCTGTGGGCGCCAGCAGCGATACCCAGCGTCGTGACCTGGAAAACGTACGGAAGCGGATTAACGTTGAAGTGGGCGGTTTTTGCCGCCAGGCAATTGCCGGTCGCTACCCGCTGGTGCGCAGCGCCAGCACCGAGGTCACCCCTGACGATCTCGCGCGCATGTTTGCACCGGGGACCGGGCTGATGGATACCTTCTTTCGCGATAACCTGACCAGCAAAGTGGACACCACCCAGGCAAACTGGCGCTTTATGCCGGGCATCGACGGTAAAACGCTGCCGGGCAGTGAAGGGCTCCTGAGACCGTTCCAGCAGGCCCAGTCGATTCGCGACGCCTTCTTTGCTAACGGCGCAACCACGCCGTCCTTTAAGGTGACGGTTCGCACCGTGCGAATGGATAACTCCATTCTGAACCTGACGCTGGACGTTGACGGCCAGCTGCTGCGCTACAGCCACGGCCCGCAGGCCGTGCAGATCATGAACTGGCCGGGGCCGGGCGGCACCAACCAGGTGCGCATGCAGCTGGGGCTGACGAACGGCAGCACGGCGACGCTGGTGACCAACGGTTCCTGGGCGCTGAACCGCTTCTTTGATAAAGCGAGCACCAGCCCGGGGGCGGGTAGCCTGAGCCGTCAGGCCACCTTCAACGTCGACGGACATCAGGTCACGCTGGAGTTTGCGCCAAACAGCATTCGTAACCCGTTCCAGCTTCCCCGTTTCTCATGCCCATAACCGCAAGGACAGCCGTATGACGAATACCCCTGCGATGAACCGCTACAGCTGGTATGGCAAGTTACCCAGCGCCGGAGATTTTTTGCAGCGTCGCTTTCCTGACACTTTACAGCGCCAGTGGTCACACTGGTTCCAGGTCGGCCTGCTGGCCTGGCAGCAGGAAGAGCAGCGCAGCGGCGAGCGCCAGTTTCAGAAAGCGCCAGTCTGGAATTTTGTGGTACCGCCCATGCTGGGCAGCCAGATGATCCAGATGGGCTGTCTGCTGCCCGGCCGCGACAGCGTTGGCCGACAGTATCCTGTTTGCCTTCAGCTGAGCTTCGCGCCGTCCGAATGGTCGACCAGCCTGCTCAGCCAGGCCGAAAGCTGGTATCAGCAGATTGGGCGCCTGGGGCTGCACGCGGTGCGCAACAGTTTTTCCGCCTCGCAGCTCGACGAAATGCTGATGACCATTCCGGCGCCGCAGCCGGTCGAGCCGCAAAAGCGTTCCGACATACTTGATGTGATTGGCTATGACGAGGACGGCCAGAGCACGCTGGGCTGGCCTCAGGCGGCTGAATGTTTTGATCCTCTGCGTCAGACCAGCTACTGGTGGACCAACCGCTGCGACGGCTACCCGCTGTACACCCACGTGCACAGCGGTAACTTTACCGGGCAGCTTTTCACCCTGCTGTTCGACCCGGCAGGGGGCGCTCGTCCGGGCCGTCACGGTCTCTATCCGCCTATGTTTGAATAAGCAGGGATCTCATGAATATCGAAGAATTTCTCGCGCCAATAAGTCCCGAAAAACCCTGTGGCGAAAACCTGGAGTACGACGCCGACTTCCAGAGCATGAATCAGGCAAGTCTTGGGAAAGCGGAACAGCAGTTTGGCGACACCATTATTCCGGCAGAACCAGCTGACTGGAACACGGTGGAAAAATACGCCACCAGCCTGCTGACCCGCACCAAGGATCTTCGCGTCCTGCTGGCGTTAACCCATGCCTGGACCCGCCGTCGCGGGCTTGCGGGCTACGCGGACGGATTACTGCTGGTGCAGGAGGCGATCGCCCGTTACTGGGAGACGCTCTATCCGCTGCTGGAAGAGTATGGCGAAACCGACCCGTTCTACCGCATTAACGCCCTGGCAGGGCTGAGCGATAAGTCCGACCTCACCATCGCCGTGCGTAACGCCTCGCTGCTGCGTTCAAACGGCGATGAAATTTCGCTCCGGGATGCTCAGGCCCTGCTGGACGGCAGTAAAACCGAATGCCCGGACTATCCCGGCGGGCGTCCGCGGCTGATTGACGAGCTGGCCCGCGGCGACCAGCCGGGGACCGCAGCGGTTATCGTCATCAACGAACGGCTGCTGGCCATTCGCGAGCTGCTCACCGGGCATCTCGGTGAAAGCGGCGTGCCCGAGATGGAGCAGCTGCTTAAAACCGTCGGACTGGTAGCAAGCGCGTGTCAGGTAACCGACATCAGCAAGCTGCTGCCGAACCGTGAGGCGCATGCAGAACCACAGGCAGAGCAGCCGTCGTCGGCAGCGCAGCCCGCTCAGCCGGTCACCGACTGGCGCAGCGTGCAGGTCACCAGCCGCGCCGACGCGCAGCTGATGCTGGAAAAAGCAAAACAGTATTTTGCGCAGTACGAACCGAGCCACCCCGCACCGCTGATGATTGAACGGGTGCAGCGGCTGTCAGAACTCAACTTTATGGACATTATTCGCGACCTGGCGCCAGACGGCGTTAACCAACTTGAAAACATCTTTGGGCGCCGCGAATAACGCGTCCAGGCATTATGACGACAGGCATGGAGCCTGCCGTTTCACCTTCACCGCGCATCTTTGATGGAGAACATCATGGCAATGAGTAACAGTGGGCAGAAATTCATCGCACGTAACCGTGCCCCCCGCGTGCAGATCGAGTACGACGTAGAGATCTACGGTGCAGAACGTAAGATTCAGCTGCCGTTTGTGATGGGCGTCATGGCCGATCTGGTCGGCAAACCGGTTGAAAACCTGCCGGCCGTCGACGAGCGTAAATTCCTCGAAATCGACATCGACAACTTTGACGAACGCATGAAGGCGCTTAAGCCGCGCGTGGCGTTCCAGGTGGATAACACCCTGACCGGCGAAGGTAAGCTCAACGTAGATCTTACCTTCGACAGCATGGACGACTTCCTGCCGGATGCGGTGGCCCGCAAGGTTGAGCCGCTGAACAAGCTGCTGGAAGCGCGTACCCAGCTTTCCAACCTGCTGACCTATATGGACGGTAAAAACGGTGCGGAAGAGCTGATCGCAAAAATTCTGCAGGATCCGACGCTGCTCAAATCCCTGAGCCAGTTGCCGAAAAATGACGAAAGCGCGAAAGGTAGCGAGGAATAATCGATGAGCAACCAGACTCAACAACACGAGCAGCAGGCGGGTCAGGCGTTCAG
Organism: Enterobacter sp. Taxon_8; assembly: GCF_058354585.1. NCBI lineage: Bacteria > Pseudomonadati > Pseudomonadota > Gammaproteobacteria > Enterobacterales > Enterobacteriaceae > Enterobacter > Enterobacter sp. Taxon_8. The sequence continues at coordinate 1,880,327 of NZ_CM177989.1, forward strand.
CCAGGATGAATTCAGCGCGCTGCTGAACAAAGAGTTCCGCCCGAAAACCGACCAGGCGCGTTCCGCTGTAGAAAGCGCGGTCAAAACCCTGGCGCAGCAGGCGCTGGAAAATACCGTCACCTTCTCGAACGATACCTACCGTACCATTCAGAACCTGATTGCCGGTATCGACGAGCAGCTTTCGCAGCAGGTAAACCAGATCATTCACCACGAAGAGTTTCAGAAGCTGGAGAGCGCCTGGCGCGGTCTGAGCTACCTGGTGAACAACACTGAAACTGACGAGATGCTGAAGATCCGCTTTATGAGCATCTCCAAGCAGGAGCTGGGCCGCACCCTGAAGCGCTTCAAGGGCGTGGGCTGGGACCAGAGCCCGATCTTCAAAAAAATCTACGAGCAGGAGTACGGTCAGTTCGGCGGCGAGCCGTTTGGCTGCATCGTCGGCGACTATTACTTCGACCACAGCCCGCAGGACGTTGAGCTGCTGGGGGAAATGGCGCGCATCGGCTCTGCGGCGCACTGTCCGTTTATCACCGGTACCGCACCGGGCGTGATGCAGATGGAGTCCTGGCAGGAGCTGGCTAACCCGCGCGACCTGACCAAGATCTTCCAGAACACCGAATACGCCGCCTGGCGTTCGCTGCGTGAATCCGAAGATGCCCGCTATCTGGGTCTGGTGATGCCGCGCTTCCTGTCGCGCCTGCCGTACGGCATTCGCACCAACCCGGTCGACAGCTTTGACTTTGAAGAGCAGACCGACGGCGCGAACCACAACAGCTACTCGTGGGCGAACGCCGCGTATGCGATGGCCGCCAACATCAACCGCTCCTTCAAAGAGTACGGCTGGTGCACCTCGATTCGCGGCGTGGAGTCCGGCGGGGCGGTGGAAAACCTGCCGTGCCACACCTTCCCGAGCGATGACGGCGGTGTGGACATGAAGTGCCCGACCGAGATCGCCATCAGCGATCGTCGTGAAGCTGAGCTTGCGAAAAACGGCTTTATGCCGCTGGTTCACCGCAAAAACTCCGACTTTGCTGCCTTCATCGGCGCGCAGTCCCTGCAGAAACCGGCCGAGTACCACGACCCGGATGCCACCGCCAACGCGCGTCTGGCCTCTCGTCTGCCGTACCTGTTCGCCTGCTGCCGCTTTGCCCACTACCTGAAGTGCATCGTGCGCGACAAAATCGGCTCCTTCCGCGAGCGCGAAGAGATGGAGCGCTGGCTGAACGACTGGGTGATGAACTACGTCGACGGTGACCCGGCTAACTCCTCCCAGGAGACCAAGTCCCGTAAACCGCTGGCGGCTGCGGAAGTGCAGGTGCAGGAGATTGAGGACAACCCGGGATACTACGCCGCGAAGTTCTTCCTGCGCCCACACTACCAGCTGGAAGGTCTGACCGTTTCTCTGCGTCTGGTATCTAAACTGCCGTCGCTGAAGACGAAAGACGCGTAAGAGCAACATGCGTTTTGTGAGTTTCTCCCGGCGGCGCCACGCTTGCACGGGCCTACGATGAAACGTGCAACCCATTGATATTTTTTCTCAATGTAGGCCGGGTAAGCACAGCGCCACCCGGCAAGAAAGACGGCTAAGTTGTTAATGCCGTCCTTAACAAGTTCCAGAATAACGCACGGTAATAATGACTTCACATTCGTTCCGTTATTGCGGGGGAATGTAAGACTGTCAAATGACACGGGTCATTTGATATGAGGCAGAGGTAAAATATGGACGGTTTTATTCAGCCCCATGCTTTCCTGTTTGCCATATAAGTGCTTTTTCGAAAGCAATATTGTTCATCCACGAAGAGTAGATATTATGGCTATTGATATGTTTCTGAAGGTCGAGGGTGTTACGGGCGAATCTAAAGATTCTAACCACACCGGCTGGACTGATATTACCTCCTTCTCCTGGGGTGCTTCCCAGCCAGGTAATATGAGCGTTGGCGGTGGCGGCGGTGCTGGTAAAGTTAACTTTAACGACCTGCACGTTAACGCGCTGATCGACAAATCCACCACCGCTATCCTGAAACACTGCGCCAGCGGTAAACACCTGACCAAAGTTGAGCTGTCCGTCTGTAAAGCCGGCGGCCAGCAGGTGGAATACTCCCGCATCACGCTGGAAGATGTGCTGGTCACCTCTGTTCAGTACACCGGTGCAGACAACGGCGATACCGTTGGTGTGACCTATGCGTTCCAGGCTGCGAAAGTGAAACAGCAGTACTGGGAGCAGACCACGTCTGGTGGTAAGGGTGCTGAAAGCAGCGCTGGCTGGAACATCAAAGAAAACAAAGAAGCGTAATTGCGTATGTGGCCGGGGAGTTTCCCCGGTCATTATCAACCGGGAAGGAAGATAGCATGGCAAGTTTGCAGGAAGGAGGCGCCCGTCCTCTCACCATTGGCGAAATAGCGCTGGCGCGCTCGGTTTTTGGTGACGCAATAAAGTATTCAGAAGTAAAAGTCCATAATAAAAGCTATTTGCCGTTTAATATGCAGTCGACAGATGTCGCGATGACCCCCAATGGTGAGCTCTATTTTCGCGAGCCGCATTATCGGGATGACTTTTCAATAGAGGTTCCGCGATATAAACACTGGTTTATTCACGAAATGGTGCATGTATTGCAGCATCAGATTGGAATGAATGTTCGAACCCGAGGCGCATTCAGTTGGGCAGCAAGTTATAATTATTCTCTGCCCCCCGATAAAAAACTATCGGACTTTGGTATGGAGCAGCAGGCTTCTATCATTTCGGATTTTTATTATTTGATAAATTACGGCCTGGATGATTTCCGAAACATTGCTGGGTTTGAGGGAATAATCGGCCCCGACCTGAAGGATAAATACCTGCAGGTATTATCGTTGTTTATTCAAAATCCTAAAGACCGGCGGGTATGGTTATGAAACAGTTACTCAGTGTTGTAGCAATCGCATTAACGGTGAGTGCATGTGTATCTCATCCTGCACAATATCAGTCGCTTTCGGTTACGCTAAAGAACAACGAACCCTGCTTTGCTATTCCCGCTAACTCCGGGTTAGACGCGCCTGTCACCAGCCATTCGCCCACCATAATGAAACGCGCGGGAAATGAGTGGAAAGCGGTATCGCCGCCGTCAACGTTTAGCCCTGAAGTGACGTTAACGACCCAACAGTGTCACCAGTGGCAGGGGATTGCGTGGCAAGCCGGAGAATATGATGTTGCTCTGAAAGTGTCAGGGAAAAACGATTCTGTTCGCTATGCTGCCCGCTTCACCTTACAGGAAGGTCCTTCAGGCCAGTTTAAGCTTACGCAGACTGAATAGAATGTGTTAACCCCAAACGCCGCCGTTCTCGCCCCGAGAGCGGCAGCGTTTGAGCGCTAATCATACCAGCAGGAATACGCCATGCGATTCACGATTATTTCTACAAAACCCGGTCATCAGCCGCCGCAAAGCAGCTGTGATTTTTACGCCCCGGGCGGCACCATTGGGCGCGGTACGGATAACAATCTGGTGTTGCCGGACAATGACCGCACCATCTCTCGTCTGCAGGCCATTGTTCACGTTGACGCCCAGGGCGAATGCCGCGTGACCAACCGTGGCAGCGTCACCCGCGTGGTATTAAATGACATTCCGCTGGAGCGAGGGCGTCAGGTTGAGCTGCAGGATGGCGACATTCTCGGTATTGATGACTACCGTATCGAAGTCACCGAACTGATCCACGATACGCAGCCAGTGAGCCGTATGGCCGCCAGCATGCATCAGCAGGCGCGTCCGGCAGCCGCGTCCGCGCCCGCTCCGCAACCGAAGCCGGCGAGCACCGCACCGCGCGGGAAGGCCGAGCCGACCGCCGTGCCAACGGAAATCTGGGATAGCCTGATGCAGGAGTTCTCCATCTCCGACAGCATCTCCAGCAACCGTACAAAACCGCAGCCAGCTGCATCGCACGATCCATTCTCCCAGCCAGCGGCCCCGGAGCGTAACGCTGAAGATCCGCTGGCGATGTTCAACGACAGCGATCCAAGGCTTGAGCGTAAGAACGTTGACCCGGACACGCTGTTCAGCGACGAAGCGTTGTTCAAAAAAGAGAGTATTTTTGACGACGTCACCCCGTCAACGCTGGTGCCGCCGGGCGAGACGAGCCCCGTTAAGCCAGAAGACGAGGCGACGGATGAGCTCGATCCGCTGGCCCTGTTTGGCGGCAAGGCCAGCGCGCCAGCCGCGCGTAATGACGACCCGCTCGGGCTGATGGGCGGCGCGCCGTTAACCCATCCGGATGACATAGTCGACGAAAAGCCTGCGCCAGTGCCGGAGCCTGAGCAGGAAGAGGACGTGCTGGCCGATTCTCCGCTGTTCGCCCCTGAGCCGCAGGAAGAACCGCGCGCTGAAGAAGAGCCCGCGCGACCGGATTACGCAGGCTTCACCATGCCTACGCCGCAGGCCGTTGCGCGCAGCAGCGCCCAGGCCCCTAAGGGCCGTCTTCGCATCGACCCGGTCAATAACGCCGCCGCCCCAGCCGCCACGGCAAACAGCGGTGAGAAGGGCGAAGTGCTGCAGGGCGAGCTTCTGGAGGCGCTGCTGGAAGGCATGGGGCTGAGCGAAATGCAGCCCGTTCCGCAGTTTGACCGTGAAAATATGCGTCAGCTGGGACAGATCCTCGGTATGTTCTCTCAGGGGACCGTGGCGCTGCTCTCCTCGCGCTCCATCCTCAAGCGCGGCGTAAAAGCCGATATGACCATGGTGCTGGACGATGCCAACAACCCGTTCAAGCTGTTGCCGACCGGCAAAACCGTGCTGATCCAGATGTTCGGCACCCCGATGCCGGGCTTTATGCCGCCGACCAAATCCGTGCGCGACGCGCTGATCGATCTGCAGGCGCACCAGCTGGGTATGATCTCCGGCATCCGCGCCATCATTGCCGCGATGCTGCAGTCCTTTAACCCGGAGCAGCTGGAAGAGCAGGCGAAGCAGAACGGCATGACCTCACGTCTGGCGCTGCCGGGCAGCCGCAAAGCCGCCCTGTGGGACTATTTTGTTCGCAGCTATGGCGAGACGGCGGGCGAGATTGAGGATGACTTCCACACCCTGTTCGGCGAGGCCTTCCTTCATGCGTACGACATGGAGGTGAATCAGTACAAAGACTCACAGAGCGGATCGGAAGACAAATGAATATCGCAACGGCTTCTCTCTCCCGCCAGGGGACGCGCGCCAGCAACCAGGATCAGACGGGAGAAACCATAGGGGAACGTTCAGCCTGCTTTGTCGTCTGCGACGGCATCGCGGGCCTGCCGGGCGGTGAGGTAGCTGCAGAGCTGGCACGCAACAGCATTATCTCCCGCTTCGATGGCGACAAACATCTTAATGCGCAGCACATCCGCGACTACGTGCAGACGGCGAACCGCACCATCCTCAGCGAGCAGCAGGCCGTTCAGGACTATCGCCGGATGGGCACGACGCTGGTCAGTCTGTTCATTGACCGTGATTACGGCCTGGCCTACTGGGCGCATGCCGGAGACAGCCGCCTGTACCTGTTCCGCCGGGGATGGCTGTGGCATGTGACCACCGACCACAGCCTGGTGCAGCAGATGAAAGATGCCGGACACCAGACCGACAACCTGAACAGCAACCTGCTCTATCTGGCGCTCGGGATTGAAAACGGCGGGCCGGAAGCGAGCTACAGCGATGTGGTGCAGGTTGAAGACGGCGATGCATTCTTACTCTGCACCGACGGGTTCTGGCACGGCGTCAGCGAAGAGCAAATGAAGCAGTCGCTGCACATGGTGAATACGCCGCAGGAGTGGCTCACCTTAATGAACCAAATCATTCAAAAGAATGGCGAGCAGGAGGGGAATGCTCAGGATAACTATACTGCCCTGGCGGTATGGATGGGCAACCCTCAGGACACCACTTTGCTGCACACCCTCTCTGACGCAGCACAATTTCTTCCCTGCGGAACTGATTAGACACACAAGGAACGATATGAAACTTTGGCTATCGGGTTTGGCACTTCTGGCGGTCACCTCCACCGCGCAGGCTGAAAATTTCCGCATCGTGCAGTCTCCTGCGCAGAAGCTGGATATCTGGATCGACAACATCAAAGACAACACGCCGCAGAGCTGGTGTAAGCCTGAGGTGGCGCTGCGCATTGTGGCGAACGGCAAGAAAGACGTCTCCGTGCTGGAGAACTTTGTACCGCGTCTTGGCTCACTGCTGGAACACCAGTGCAGCAAAGTGAATAAACTCAGCTGGACGCTCAACGATCCGGCAGGTACCACGCTGGCGCAGGGCACCGCAGGCAAAGCGCAGGACTGGGCGCTGGTGGTGAAACAGGAGCAGGCCACGCCTGCCGCAACCGTCACCGCTGCCACAGCCAGCGGCACGTTAATGCCGCCAGATCAAAATGTGGCTTCCCGCACCGTTGCCGCCGACCGTACGCCGTGGCAGGAGTTTACGCTTCAGGACGGCTGCCACCTGCGCACCTTCTGGGAAGGGGGCGCCTCTGCTCCGGCGCTCTTTATTCCGGATTCTGACACCACCCGCTGCGGCAACGGCAGTTGGCTGAGCGGACACACCGTAGTTTCGCAGTCCCGCAACGGCGGACAGAAAGAGATGGCGGTGACGTACATCCACGGTTTCCCGGTGACCGGCCTAAATCAAAGCGCCGACCCGGAAAACGCGCTGATCACCTCCGTCAACAAAGAGCGCATGGTATTCAGCACCCCAAACAGCGACCAGAGCTGGATGATCCTGCCTTACGATAACAGCCTGAACAGCTGGAAGAGCAACGGCACCGTAGCGGTGGAGATTTCCCGTGAAATCGCCAGCGATGACGCAAAACTGCAGGCGCGTATCGCGGCGGTGAAAAAAACGTGGAGCGCCTGGGTCGCACCGGGTACTCCGCTGAATATCGTTCTGATTGACACCCTGCGTCCTCAGCTGCGCGATCCGGCCGTCGGCGCATGGCGCGCGGCGAATTAAGGAATGGCTATGAATACGCTTTATCAACACCTGGCGGGCGAGTCGCTCAACGATGCGCTGGCGCGTCTGGAAGCTGAAATCAAAGCCCGTCCGGCGGATGCCGACCTTCGCGCTGCGTTTGTGCAGTTTTTAACCCTCAGCGGCAACTGGACGCGGGCTCTTACCCAGCTGAAAAGCTGGCTGGCGCTGAAGCCTCAGGCGAAACCTACCGTCACGCTGCTGGAGCAGTCCATTCAGGGCGAGCAGCAGCGCGCGCAGGTGATGGCGGGACAGGCGCGTCCGGCCATGCCTGAAACCCAGTGGCCGTGGCTGACTACTCTTGCCGCGGCGCTGAGCGAGGACGGCGAGCGCGCGCATGCGCTGCGTCTTGAAGCCCTTGAACAGGCGCAGGCCACTGCGGGTCACATCACCCTCGAAAACGAGGAGACGCAGGCTTTTGACTGGCTGATGGACGGCGATGCCCGTCTCGGCCCGGTCTGCGAAACCATAGTGAACGGCCGCTATTTCTGGCTGCCGTTTAACGCTATCGCGGAGATCCGTTTCCAGGCGCCTGCCAGCGTCACCGATCTGGTCTGGCGTCACGCGCTTGTGCGCCTGACCGACGGTACGGAGCAGGTGTGTCAGATCCCGGCGCGTTATCCTTTTGCTGCCGATGCCGCTGATGCGGTCAAATTAGGCCGCACCACCGAATGGCAGGCGCTCGACGAAGACGGTACCCTTTACGAAGGCAGGGGCCAGAAAGCCTGGCTGAGCGAGCAAAGCGAAAGCCCGCTGCTGTCCTTGAGCCTCGTGACGTTTGCGACGGATGGAGCCGATGAGTAATCCCGCTGGCGAAGGCGATCTGCTGCGCAGCGGCTGGCAAGCCCGCAGCAAGCAGGAGAAGGTGGGGGCGCGCGACAAAATGCAGCCCTCGCTGCTCGATCGCCTTACCGATGACGACCCGGAAAAAAAGCGCGAGTCGGCCAACAGCAATCTGATCACCCACGCCGCCCTGCGCCGCAACGTCCTGCGCGATCTGCAGTGGCTGTTTAACACCATCAACCACGATGCCTCCGGCGATTTGAGCGCCTTGCCGCACGTGAACCGCTCGGTGGTCAACTTCGGCGTCGCGCCGCTGGCCGGGAAAAGAATGTCGGACATCGAATGGCACGATATTCAGCGCAAGCTCACCGAGGCCATCATTAATTTTGAGCCGCGCATTTTGCCGCAGGGGCTGCAGGTTCGCTGCGTGTCGGATACCTCCTCGCTGGATCTGCACAACGTGCTCTCCATCGAGATCAAAGGGCGTTTATGGTGCGTGCCGTACCCGCTGGAGTTTCTGTTTCGTACCGATGTCGATCTGGAAAACGGCCATTTTGAACTGAAGGATGCGGGGTAATCATGGAAAGTAAACTGCTCGAATATTACAACCGCGAGCTGGCCTATCTGCGCGAAATGGGGGCCGAGTTTGCCGAACGCTACCCTAAAGTCGCCGGACGGCTGGGCATGCGCGGCATCGAAGTGGCGGACCCGTATACCGAACGTCTGATGGAGGGCTTCGCCTTCCTGACTTCCCGCGTGCAGATGAAAATGGACGCGGAGTTTCCGCGCTTCTCCCAGCGTCTGCTGGAGATGATCGCGCCTAACTATCTCGCGCCCACGCCGTCGATGGCGATTGCGGAGATTGAGCCCGACAGCAGCCGGGGCGACCTGAGCAAAGGCTTTATTGTCCCGCGTGGCACCATGATGGACAGCCTGGCGCTGAAAAAAACCGGCGTGACCTGCAGCTATACCACGGCGCACGAGGTCAACCTGCTGCCGCTGAAAATCGATAAGGTTGAACTGGGCGGCGTCCCCGCCGATCTGCCGCTGGCGCAGCTGGGACTGAGCCAGCGGGGGATCGGCAGCGCCCTGCGGATCCGCATTGCCTGCGACGGCCCGCAAAACCTCGGGCACCTGGATTTCGACCGCCTGGAATTTTTCCTCGGCGGTCCGGACATTGAAGCGCTGAAGCTGCTGGAGCTGGTGATGGAGCACCACGCCGGGATCGTCTGTCAGACGGTCAGTCCGCAGCCGCAGCGACAGCTGCTGGCGTCAGATGCGCTGCGCCAGGAGGGCTTTGAGCCTGACCAGGCGCTGCTGCCGGACGATCTGCGCAACTTTGACGGCTATCGCCTGCTGCAGGAGTACTTTGCGTTTCCGGCCCGCTTCCGCTTCATCAGCCTGAGCGGTCTGAGCACGCTGATCCAGCGCTGTGAAGGCGAAAAAGCCTTCGACATCTTCATTCTGCTGGATAAGTCAGATGAACAGCTGGAGCGCGTGGTCGATGCCAGCCATCTGGCGCTGCACTGTACGCCGGTCATCAACCTGTTTCCCAAGGTCGCGGCGCGTCAGAAGCTGAATGACTGCCAGCATGAATACCATCTGGTGGTCGATAACATTCGTCCGCTGGATTATGAAATTTACACGGTCAAAAAAATTTATGGCAGCGCGGACGGCCAGCGCGATGACCAGACGTTTCGTCCATTCTGGAGCACCTGGAGCGGCGATGCGGGCAACTACGGGGCCTATTTTTCGCTGCGACGCGAGCAGCGCGTGCTGTCCGAGCACGCCCTGCGCTACGGCACCCGTACCGGCTATATCGGCTCGGAGGTGTTTGTTTCACTGGTGGATGAACAGCATGCCCCCTGGCAGGAGAACCTGCGCTATATCTCTGCCGAGGTGCTCTGCACCAGCCGCGACCTGCCGCTGATGCTGCAGCAGGAACTCGGGCAGTTCATTGTGGCGGACTCCATGCCGGTGAAATCCCTCACCCTGCGTAAAGGGCCGACGCCGCCGCGTCCGGCGCTGGCGGAAGGGTTCAGCACCTGGCGGCTTATCAGCCAGCTGCAGATGAACTACCTCAGCCTGATGGACAGCGAAAACGAAGAGGGGGCGGCCGCGCTGCGCCAGCTGTTAGGGCTTTATGCCAACCTGGCCGAAACGCCCGTTGCGCGTCAGGTGGAGGGGGTGCGCCACTGCGTGCTGGAGCCGGTTCACCGCCGCGTGCCTGAACCCGGCCCGGTCGTGTTCGCCCGCGGGATCGGCATTACCCTGACGGTGGATGAGCGAGCCTTTTCCGGGGCCAGCCCGTGGCTCTTCGGTAGCGTGATGGAGCGCCTCTTTGCCCGCCTGGTGTCTATCAACAGCTTTACGGAGTTCACCCTGAAAAGTCAGCAGCGCGGCGAGATTGGCTACTGGGCGCCGCGCATGGGTAAAAGGGCGCTGATATGAGTGACGCTGCCACTGCACCGCTGCGCGTGCATCGCCTGACCAGGCTGCCGGACGCGTTCTGGCACGGCGTCCGTGAGACGCCCTGGCGCTACGATCTGTTTCAGCTGTTAAGGCGCATTGATGCCCAGGGCGGCGAGCGCTACCCGCTGGGACGCGCGCCGCTGCCGAAATTTGAACCGCTGCGCATCGGCCAGCAGCCGTCGATGAGCTTTGCGCCGTCGACGCTGGCCCACGTACGTCAGCGGGAAGAGAGCGGGCTGCACGAGGTGTCTATCCTCAGCTTCGGCCTGTTTGGCCCGAACGGCCCGCTCCCGGTCCATATGACCGAGTACGCCCGCGAGCGTATTTATCATCATCAGGACACCAGCCTCAGCGCGTTTGCCGATCTGTTCCATCACCGTCTTGCGCTGCTGTTTTACCGCGCCTGGGCGGATGCGCAGCCTACCGTCTCCCTGGATCGTGCTGATAACAAGCGCTTTGAGGGCTATCTGGCGTCGCTGATTGGCATGGGCCAGCCGGGGCAGATGAACAAAGGCAGCCTGAGCTCGCACGCGCGCTTTACCCACGCCGGGCACCTGACCCGCCACGGGCGGGATCCCGAGGGGCTGGAGAAGATCCTGCGCGGCTATTTTAAGGCGCCGGTCAAACTGGTTAGCAACGTGCCGCAGTGGATGCCCCTCTCCACGCGCGAGCAGGCGCAGCTGGGAGCAGGACGCCGCATGCCGCGCATGGGTGAATCGGCCTTTCTCGGCGTCGCCGTCCGCGACGTGCAGCATAAGTTTCGCATCGAGATTGGCCCGCTGAGCGCGGAGGAGTACAACCGCTTTCTGCCGGGTGAAGCGTGGGTCACCGAGCTGCGCGACTGGGTGCGTCAGTACGCTGGGGTAGAATTTGAATGGGAAACGCGGGTGATCCTGCGCGAAGACGCGGTGCAGGGCACCACGCTCGGCAGTCATGGGCGATTAGGCTATAACACCTGGCTGGGCATTCAGCCGCAGCCTGTCCCGCGCGGCGATCTGGTGTATCGCGCAGAGCGGTAATCCTTCCGTATACCGAATCATTGTTAATGGAAACTAACATGTCAGAAATTAGCCGTGCCGTGCTTTTCGGCAAACTGGATACGCTGTTATTTACCTCTCTGGAAAGCGCCACTGCGTTCTGCAAGCTGCGCGGCAACCCGTACGTGGAGCTGGTGCACTGGCTGCATCAGCTGATGCAGCAGCAGGATGGCGATCTGCAGCAGGTCATCCGCCACTTTGCCCTCGACGAACAGCAGCTGACGCGCGATATCGTGGCCGCGCTGGATGTCCTTCCGCGTGGCGCCAGTTCAGTTTCCGATCTCTCCGAACATATCGACAGCGCCGTGGAGCGCGCCTGGGTCTTCGGCTCGCTGAAGTTTGGCGTCAGCCGCATTCGCGGCGGCCATTTGCTGATCGGCATGCTGAAAACCTGGAACCTGGCCAACGTGCTGAAAAGCATTTCGGCGCAATTTACCCGCCTTAACGTCGAGGTGCTGATTGAGCAGTTCGATACCATCTGCGCCAACAGCAAAGAGACGCAGCAGGCCGCTGCCGCCGTCGACGCACCGGCGGGTGCGGTACCGGCTGCACAGGGGACGCTGGCCCAGTATGGCCAGGACCTGACCGCCCGCGCCCGGGAAGGGAAGATTGACCCGGTTGTCGGGCGCGACGAGGAGATCCGCCAGATGGTGGATATCCTGATGCGTCGCCGTCAGAACAACCCGCTGCTGACCGGGGAAGCAGGGGTCGGCAAAACCGCCGTTGTTGAAGGGCTGGCGCTGCGCATCGCCGACGGCGACGTCCCGGAGCCGCTGCAAAATATTCAGCTGTGGCTGCTGGATATCGGCATGCTGCAGGCGGGCGCAGGCATGAAAGGCGAGTTTGAAGCCCGTCTGCAGGCGCTCATTAACGAAGTCCAGTCCAGCGCCACGCCGATTATTCTGTTTATCGATGAGATACACACCCTGATTGGCGCAGGCGGCCAGCAGGGGACCGGCGATGCGGCGAACCTGCTGAAGCCAGCCCTGGCTCGCGGCCAGCTGCGCACCATCGGCGCAACTACTTGGGCAGAATATAAAAAGTACATTGAGAAAGATCCGGCGCTGACCCGTCGTTTCCAGACGGTGCAGGTGCACGAGCCGGATGAAGCGAAAGCTATTCTGATGCTGCGCAGCACCGTGTCGCCGCTGGAGACGCACCATCAGGTCCTGCTGCTCGACGAGGCGGTCAGCGCGGCGGTGAAGCTGTCGCATCGTTACATCCCGGCGCGTCAGCTGCCGGACAAAGCCGTTGCGCTGCTCGACACCGCCTGCGCCCGCGTCGCGGTCAGCCAGAGCGCGCCACCTGGGCAGCTCGAAGACTGCCTGCGCCACCTTGCCGCGCTGGACGTGGAAATTGAGATTGCTGAACGCGAAGCGCGCGTGGGGGCCGGCGACGCCGAGCGCGTGACGACGTTACGCGCAGAACGCGACGCGTATGAAACAAAACGCGAAGCCCTGGCCCTGCGCTGGGAAGAAGAACGCAGCCTGGTGCAGGAAATTATTCGCCTGCGCGCGGCGCTGTTCGCGGCGGGTGATGAAGATAGCGCCGATCTGCGCAGCCAGCTGGCGGAGCAGCAGCAGGCGCTGAACGCCCTTCAGGGCGATGAACCGCTGCTGTTTGCGGCTGTAGATGAAAACGTGGTCGCCGCGGTGGTCTCCGACTGGACCGGGATCCCGCTGGGCCGGATGGTGAAAAACGAGATCGACGCGGTGCTTAACCTGGCAGACACGCTCAACCAGCGCGTTATCGGCCAGCGTCACGGTCTGGATCTCATTGCCCGCCGCGTGAAAACCTCGCGGGCGAAGCTGGACGATCCCAACAAGCCGGTGGGCGTTTTTATGCTCTGCGGACCGTCCGGGGTCGGTAAAACTGAAACCGCGCTTGCGCTCGCCGAATCCCTTTACGGCGGCGAGCAGAACGTCATCACCATCAACATGAGTGAGTTTCAGGAAGCGCACACCGTTTCCACCTTAAAAGGTGCGCCTCCGGGGTACGTAGGGTATGGTGAAGGCGGCGTGTTAACCGAGGCCGTGCGCCGCCGTCCTTACAGCGTGGTGCTGCTGGACGAAATTGAAAAAGCGCACCCGGACGTCCACGAGATCTTTTTCCAGGTGTTTGATAAAGGCTGGATGGAAGACGGCGAGGGACGCCACATCGATTTCCGCAATACCATTATTATTCTGACGTCCAACGTCGGCACCGAGCTGATTAGCGCCATGTGCGCCGATCCGGACCTGATGCCGGAGCCTGAGGCGTTAAGCGGCGCGCTGCGCCAGCCGCTGCTGGAGGTCTTCCCTCCGGCGCTGCTGGGCCGCCTGCTGGTAGTGCCTTACTACCCGCTCAGCGACGAGATGCTGGGGCAGATTGTTCGCCTGCAGCTCAAGCGCATTCAGCGTCGTCTGGAAGAGAATCACAGCATAATTTCTGAGTTTGACGACAGCGTGGTGGAACAGATCGTTCAGCGCTGTACCGAGGTGGAGTCCGGGGGACGCATGGTGGACGCTATTCTGACCAACACTCTGCTGCCTCAGATGAGCCAGATCTTACTTACCGCCAGCCGCAGCGACGAGCAGTACCGACGTCTGCACGTCACCTGCGAGCAGGGCGAGTTTCACTGTCAGTTTGCCGCGTAATAATCATCAAGAGAACTGTAAAAGATGACGGATAATGATAACAATCGGACTGTCCCAAACGCGCTCCCGGTCGGGTACCGCTTCAACGAGTTTGAAATCAAAGAGGTGATCGGCGGCGGGGGTTTTGGCATCGTCTATCGCGCGTGGGATCACCAGCTCGAACGCACTATCGCTATCAAAGAATTTATGCCTTCCTCGCTCGCCGTGCGCGGCGACGACATGACCCTGGTGCTGCGCAGCGAGCGCTTTGGCAAAGCGTTTTCCGCAGGCCTGAACAGCTTCATTCAGGAAGCCCGTCTGCTGGCGCGCTTTAACCACCCGAACCTGCTGCACGTCCTGCGCTTCTGGGTGCAAAACGACACGGCCTACATGGGGACGCTGTTTTACAGCGGCACCACGCTTTCGCGCCTGCGCGAACAAAAGCCGGAGCTGATTAACGAAGCCTGGATCCGCCGCACGCTGCCGATGCTGTTTGGCGCGATCAAGACTATCCACAACGAAGGCTACCTGCACCGCGACATCTCTCTGGATAACATTCAGATCCAGGATAACGGCCTGCCGGTGCTGCTTGATTTCGGCTCCGCGCGCCGCACCATCGGTAATCTCTCCGACGAAACGGAAACCATGCTGCGCCCGGGCTTTGCCCCGATTGAGCAGTACACCGACGACAACGAAAGCGAGCAGGGCCCGTGGACGGACATTTACGCCCTCGGCGCGGTGCTGCGTACGCTGATTGTGGGTTCTCCGCCGCCGGTCAGCGTGGTGCGCTCTATTCAGGATACCTGCAAACCGCTGGTGGAAATCATGCCGCAGGGCTATTCCATTCCGCTGCTGCAGGCCATTGACCGTGCGCTGGCGCTGCACATGGAGGATCGTCCGCAGTCAATCGACGAGTTCGCCGCGCTGATAGAGATGCCGGTCGCCGGGATCAACGACGTGCTGACGGCGAAAAAGCCCGGCACGATGCTGGTTCCGGTTGAAGACGAGAAACCGGCTTCGCTGCTCGACTGGCGCCGCTACAAGATCCCGGGCATGGTTGCCGCAGGCGTGCTGGTAGGGGTTATCGCCGGGGCGATGCTGTTCAGCGGCGGTAACGATGCCCCTGAGCAGGCTGCACAGACACCGGGCGAGACGCGTCCAACCGAAACCGTCGCAAACGCGCCAGACGTGAAGCCGGAAACGGCGAAGGTGAGCGAGCAGGCGACGGCACAGCAGACGCCACCGCCTGTCGAGAGCCCGATTGCGTTGGTCTATATCCGCATCCTTGATGGCGAAACGCTGAAAGTGAACGGCGAGCAAAAAGCGCTCCGTCCAGCGACCAACGGTTATGCGTCGCTCAAGCTGCCGGCCGGTGAGGTGAAGATTGAACTGCAGGGCAACGGAAGAACGCGTGGCCAGACGCTGGATATCACCAGGCCGGGCACCTGGCTGGTGAATCCGTAGAAATATAAACAGGAGAAACTATGGAAGTGTACGATCTTCGAAGCCAGAGGCTTCATCCAAAGGAATTCGAAAAGATTGTCTCTCCTGTTTATGCGCGGAGCGACGTAGGACGTGAATTTGTTGTGGTGCGCGGTGCTTTAAATCCATTTCACAGCATTGATGGTTTAACGTTGCGACGTCGCTTCGAATTTAATCCTAATGCCGTGTTTGATCCTCTCTACGCACAAAATCTTAGTAAAATTGAACGGTTAATTGACTCAGGAGAAGTAGTTTTAACAGACCACCGTCAACGGACAAAAGCCATATATCCCTTTTCCATCTCTGAGTCAGGAGAGTTGTTTTGTGTAGATGAGAAGATGTACAGCTCAGCTTTCGTGAGTTACATCCTCGAACGTTACCGAAACAATGTCGCTCTATTTGGAAAACCAGCCCCAACGCGTGATTCATTTATTCCATCGACCGCTTACTACGGACCGGGTTACTGGAAAACTGTGGAAGATGATTATCATGGCACAAAAAATGTTGTGATCATGGCGATTAATCGCCTGACGAGCATGGGGGACGAGGGACGGGTGTTTGGATCGGACGGTAAAGATTACATGAATACGTCGCGCGATAAAATCCAGCGCTGGACAGCACTACCCGCAGACCTGGACGGAGTATCACGCGCGTTGATATCTGAAAAATCTGTAATTAGACGATTCGGAGAACAACGATCCATTTATCAGAAATACCTTGAGAGCGATGATGCCTGGGCAGTAAGTGGTAAATCATGGCAATGGATACCTGGAGTCAGAGAAGAGGATTATGAATTTAAAAAGTAAATTATGGTATTTCTGGGGATGTATGGATGTACTGGCTATCTTGCTTTACGCTATAAATTCACTTCGCCAGGACAGGATCCCCTTCATTTCAGATATCATCGCGTTCACAGGGAACTCAGATGTCATTTCAGGAGGCGGTTACAGCTTTATCGTAACCCTCTTTTTTATATTTGATTTGCTTTTGTTGCTTTCTCTTTTTGCTTCGGCCTGGATGTTTTTTAAGAGAAAAAATGTTGCGATTAAGTTTGCCCTTATTCAGGAAGTCTTTCGTCTCATTTCATTCAGATGTTCGGTTTCTCTTTTCCCACTTCTGATAAGTGTGTTTGGTATTTCAAATGTGTGGGTGAATTTAGGGTTGTTTGTTATATCGGAGTTTCTGAAGATATATTCTCTCATTTACGTAATGGGCAAAAGAGAAAAAACTCATTCACTTTGATATATAAATGACGCTCATGCATAGATGCGAACCTCTTTTCTGAATCGCATAAGCTAGATGGAATAAAGATTATGCTCAACCGAATTACCGTTCAGCTCCCGGTGGAGGGGCTTCTGTTCTGGAAACTGACGGGCCGCGAGGCGATGTCCGAGTCGTTCGCGCTGACGCTGACCGTGCTCGGCACGGACGCGCGCATCGACCGCAGCAAGCTGCTGGGCCAGCCGGTCACGGTGACCATCCCGACGCAGAACCTGCTGACGTCCCGCTATGTTAACGGCAAAATTACCCGCGTGGCGGTCAGCGCCGTTGAGCTGACGGGCACCCGCTATGCGGTGTACCAGCTGACGGTGGAGCCGGACCTGTGGCCGATGAAGCGCGACCGTAACCTGCGTATTTTCCAGGGCCAGACGGTGCCGCAGATTGTGAAAACCCTGCTGGGTGAGCATCAGGTCAACGTTGAGGATAAACTCACCGGCAGCTACCGGGTGTGGGACTACTGCGTGCAGTATCAGGAGTCGAGCCTGGACTTCATCAGCCGCCTGATGGAGCTGGAGGGGATTGCCTATCACTTCCGCCATGAGGCGGACAAACACACCCTGGTGCTGACCGATGCCGCCACGCAGCATCAGCCGTTCAGCGGCTATGAGGTTATTCCTTACCACCAGACGCCGTCAGGCGGCAGTACGGATGAAGAGGGCATCAGCCAGTGGGCGCTGGAGGACAGCGTGACGCCGGGGATTTACAGCCTCGACGACTATGACTTCCGCAAGCCGAACGCGTGGCTGTTCCAGGCCCAGCAGAACCCGGCATCGCCGAAGCCGGGCAGCATCGACGTGTACGACTGGCCGGGGCGCTTTGTGGACAAAGGGCACGGGGAGTTCTATGCCCGCATTCGTCAGGAGCGCTGGCAGGTGGAGCATCAGCAGATTCAGGCCACCGCCACGGCGGCGGGGATTGCGCCAGGGCACACCTTCACGTTAACCAACGCGCCGTTCTTCAGCGACAACGGTGAGTATCTGGTCACGGCGGCGGGTTACCACCTCGAAGAGAACCGCTACGCCAGCGGCGAGGGTGAAACTATTCACCGCACCGATTTCACGGTGATCCCGTCGGCGGTGGTGTACCGTCCGGCGCAGACCACGGCGTGGCCGCGCACCTACGGCCCGCAGACCGCAAAAGTGGTGGGGCCGAACGGCGAGAGCATCTGGACGGACAAATACGGCCGCGTAAAGGTGAAGTTCCACTGGGACCGCCTGGCGAAGGGCGATGACACCAGCTCCTGCTGGGTGCGCGTGTCGAGCGCGTGGGCGGGCCAGGGCTACGGCGGGGTGCAGATCCCGCGCGTCGGCGATGAGGTGGTGGTGGACTTTATCAACGGCGACCCGGACCGGCCGATTATTACCGGTCGCGTGTACAACGACGCGAGCATGCCGCCGTGGGCGCTGCCTGCCGCTGCGACGCAGATGGGCTTTATGAGCCGCACGAAAGACGGTTCCGTGGACAACGCCAACGCCCTGCGCTTTGAGGACAAGGCGGGCGCAGAGCAGGTGTGGATCCAGGCCGAGCGGAATCTGGATATTAACGTCAAAAACGACGAGTCGCATTCTACTGAAAAAAATCGCACTCAGTTTGTTGGCGAAGATGAAACCTTACGGGTAGCGAAAAATCAGAAATCAGGGATTAAAGGCGATGTGATATGCCTGACGGGTAACAGTCGAAACGATAAAGTGGTTAACAATTTTATCCTTTCCGCAGGTAATACACTGAGACTTGAATGTGGTGAAAGTGCTATCGAGCTATCAAAAGACGGCAGCGTTAATATCATTGGGAATAATTTTAACTTTACTGCAAAAGAGAATGCGCAAATTAATACGCTTTCCGGCGAATTACATTTGAACCCTGATGATGGACAAAATGTCATCGATCCGCCTGGCGCATCCCTTCAGGGTGAAATCCAGCAGGAAGTGGATAGTTTTTTTGTTATTAATGGCAATAAATAAGAGTAACCCGAATGGCTGAATATATTCTTCAGGAAGCATCCCTTGCCTTACCCGATGTTTTTAAAGACAGAACCATGAATTTATTTACCCTGAGTGATAACGGAGCCAGCGAGTTTACTTTTGTTGTTTCTCGTGCGAGTGCTAAAAACGAAGATAAAGTCCATGATGCGGCAACCCGTTTGGTACGTGAACTGGAAATTACGGTGCCCGACTTTCGTCTCGAATCCTCGCAGATGACCTCTGTTGATGGTCTCCCGGCGGTTGAGCTTTTTTATCAATTCAAAAATGATAATGCGATCATTTTCCAGAGGCAGACCGTTATTTTGCTCGGTGACCATCCTGGCGGCCAAAAGATGGTGTGTTATATCGGTACTTGCCCGGGCGAGTTTAGCGATTATTATCATAATCAATATCAGGAAATTATCCGCAGTATTAAGTTCCACAAACCGGCTCAGACTGAAACTAGAGAAATGCTCGCTGCCGACAGCCAGGGGCCATTTTTTGCGCTTGATAGTGAGAGTAAGGAATTGAGTGTCTTTGAAAACATTCAGGAACTGTATGGACATCTTTCGCTTCAGCGGGCGAAAGAGGGGCAATATTTGCTTTTTGAAAAACAGGGTAAACCACTCAGTATTGCACCCGTTCCGGACAGCCAACCCCTTCGTTACGCGCTCTGGACGACTTTCGCAGACAAATCACATCACCTACTTTCACAGCTTTCCGTATGCCGCCAGGTCTCTGGTTCTGACCAACTTAATACACCCGATCGGATACGTGGGTATCTGATGGCACAGCGAGCCGAATAGTTATGTCCGAATGTCTGGCCGCTCGCGTAGATGATGAGATTGCTCATACAGCCTCAAAAGGCTGGATGATCGCAGGATTGGTTGGTGGGGCAATTCTGGGCGCAGCTGCCGTTGTCGTCACAGGAGGGACCGCGTTGGTTGCTGTTTCTGCCGTTGCGGCTGGGGCATGTGCTGCGGGTGGGTTGGGTGAGCTCCTCGGCAGTATGTCATGGGCTCCACGCCATACCACCGGTACGCTAAAAGAAGGTTCACCCAATGTCTTTATCAACAGCTGAAAGGCTATCCGCGCTCATCTGTCAGCCGGAGAGTGTGATGAGCACAGCGGTAGCCTGCAACGGGTTGCGGAAGGTTCGATAAAAGTTTACATCAATAACTTTCCCGCCTCTCGCACAGGCGATAAGTTGACTTGCAGCGCCGAGATTAGTCAGGGATCGCGTAATGTTATTATCGGTGGAAGCAAGGTTCAGACCGATGAAATAAGTCCTGAAATCCCGGAATGGGTTAACTGGACGATGCTCGCCGTTGGTGCCGGAGCCATGGCGGTGCTGGCCAGTCCGGCAATCGCACTTCTGAGTACCCTCGGTGCGATGGGCGGTGGCACTGTGGGTAGCTACGCGGGTGGAATGCTGTTTGGCGAAGGCAGCGACGGTCAGAAATGGGGGATGCTGATTGGCTCTGTTATCGGCGGCGGGGCTGGCATGAAGGGAGGGGCAAGGTTTGATGCGTGGCGGGCTGGTAAGCCTGTTCTCGAACCGGTTAAGCCAAATATTTCGGCCCGAAGAGCTGAACTTAATGAAAAATTTGGACGCACGGGCGATCTCAATAGAGATATTACAGCCAGAGGAAATAAAGAGCTGGCAAGAAACTGGCTCGAATCTAAGGGCTTCACTCCGCAACAGATTCGTGACTTTGATAATGGCATTGACTATACAAATAGAGTGAGTGTTGAAACAATAAACAGAAATAAAACACTCTATCAAAACCAAGTGCCAGGAGGACGACAGGGAAACTGGTATGCTCTTCGAGAAGATGTTGAGCCAACAGAGTTGGGTATCAATCCAAAAGGTACTATTTATGGCACTGATCAAGTTGTTGATAAAGTAGCAAAACCGTATGTTTCACAACAAAAAGTTGAAATGTTACGTAGTACTTCTTTGCCCGCACTTGATACTTGGTCAGTGAAAGATGTACCCTATCAGACAAAAGGTGGGGCAATACAGATGCTTTCAAGCGAAAAGGATATATTTAAGGTGGCTCATGAATAAAGAAAATTACACCGCGCTAGATTATATAAATGATGCTATTGATGCAATTAATAATCGATTAGAACAAAATCCTACATTTTCTTTATATGTTATGGCGAAAAATCAGTTGGATTATATTAAATCTATTCTAACTGGTGCTGAAAAAGATAAAAGTAAATTACACACATTGAATCTTGGAGTGCTTGCGTCTAAAGAGTTTGATACTACCGATGCCGAACTTGCTCAGCATTTGTCCAATGCTAATTATATAGCCTCGCAGATGGGGCAAGGATTGAAGGTTATTCTTCCCCATGAGCAAGACGTAGAGTACCTGAAAAGGCAAAAAAGATATCGTAAGTGATAGGCAGTTTTTTTTATTTTTA
Source organism: Enterobacter sp. Taxon_8 (assembly GCF_058354585.1). Classification (NCBI taxonomy): domain Bacteria; kingdom Pseudomonadati; phylum Pseudomonadota; class Gammaproteobacteria; order Enterobacterales; family Enterobacteriaceae; genus Enterobacter; species Enterobacter sp. Taxon_8. The sequence continues at coordinate 1,901,353 of NZ_CM177989.1, forward strand.
AATGTGATTGTCCGGTATCGTTAACACTTTTTTGCTGTAACTATCATATACACTTGATTGCTATCTCCATTTTTTAATGTAATTAAGTCTTCTGTTTCACGGAAAAAAAGAGAGAATGATAGATTATAATCTGTCATGCGCAGTTTCCCTGGTTTAATCCTTTTATAAAGAATGCATAATGGAAGATCTTCACAGTGAAGACTCGGTAATCAATCGTTATGCCGATCGTTATCGTAGCTACATGCCAATTAATATCCGTAATGGAAGAAGAAACACTAGTCTTGATGCGTCGAATTCATCTCACTCATGGGATGCAACATTACCTTTAACCATAACTGAAGATGTTTCACGTGATAAGGCACTTGGATCGCTGGTCGGTTTGGCAGCCGGGGACGCCGTCGGCACCACTCTTGAGTTTAAGAAAAGAGACAGTGAACATGTAGAGGATATGATTGGTGGCGGGCCTTTTCAATTAAAACCTGGTGAATGGACAGATGATACGTCCATGGCATTATGTCTGGCAGAGACTTATCTTTCAGAAAAAAGAATGCATACCGATGTGCTTAGAAAATATCTCTTGAAATGGTATCTTAACGGAGATAATAGCAGTAATGGTCGGTGCTTCGATATCGGGAATACGACGCGATTCGCGCTTGAACAGTATATGCGTGTCGGACCTTCCTGGTATGGCAATACAGAGAAACACACTGCTGGTAATGCTGGGGTTATTCGTCAAGCCCCGGTATCTATCTTTCGTCGAAAATCGCTGCGTGCGATTTACTTCGAATCCCAGGCTCAGAGTAGAGCAACGCATGGCGCGGTAGAATCAATTAACGCATGCCAATTTCTCGGATTGGTATTGCACTATTTAATTAACGGTTATCAAAAAGAAGAAGCTTTTTCGCCTCATATTTTCCCACTGTGCGCGCGTGTAATGATCATAAACGCGGGTGAGTATAAGCAAAAAACTCGCGATCAGATTCGTTCAAGTGGTTATGTTATCGATACGCTTGAGGCCGCGATGTGGTCCGTATGGAATACTGACAACTTCCGGGATGCGATTCTGCTGGCTGCCAATCTTGCCGATGATGCTGACAGCGTTGCGGCGACGGCGGGACAAATAGCGGGAGCATTATATGGTTATTCCGGTATCCCGCAGGGGTGGAAAGATAAACTCGTGCAACACGAACGTATCGCCACAATGGCAGGTGAGTTATTCGATAGAGCACCTGAGGATAATTTTTTATAGTTAGAATTAATAGGGGGAAGCGAGGTGATAAAACAACTCGCACTAAGGTGTCGTATTTCAATTTAACTGAATCTACTGCAATGAATGAAATGACAACCTTTGGTTATGTTGATAAAGCATTAACTTTAGCACAAAAGAGATATGCAGACGTCACGAATCGTAATTCTCACGCCCCGATTTTACAAATGTACGACTCTATTGTACAACAATTAATATTTTTACGGGACTTAATCGAAGGCAAGGAAAAGGATAAAGCAAAGTTATGGAAAATGACTTTCGGTATGTTTGCAGCGAAGGAGTTTGATAATTCTGATGAGTTGTTTTTCGAAAGGTTGTCGGATGCCTGGTTTATTGTGGATCAAATACGTCGAGGGTTAAAGGTTAGACTACCGCACGAGGTTGACGCCAATTACACAATAAAACAACAAAACCTAAAGATGAAATATCCTGATGAGTTTTAGGTTACGATATTGAATGTAACTATATTTTAGGTGATGGATGATAGATTTACATACCAATTTGCATGCCCTGATAAAATATGTGGATAAATATCGCGAATACTTACCGATTAGCAATCCTTCCGTCCAGCGGAGGCTGCAGTATATTTATGATAATAAACCCTTAGAATCATCCTCGAATAGTGATGTACAAAAACAATGGGACTTAACGCCATCATGTAACATCTCACTAGCGGAATCGCGAGACCGTGCTGTCGGTGCGCTTATAGGTCTTGCTGTTGGAGATGCTGTAGGTACGACGCTCGAATTTTTACCTCGTGACAAAGCACATGTCAAAGATATGATAGGTGGTGGGCCATTTCGACTCCGCGCAGGTGAATGGACGGATGATACATCCATGGCATTATGTCTTGCGGAAACGCTTCTTGAGAAAGGTGATGCTGATACTATATGCTTCAGGAATAAACTTCTGGAATGGTATCAGCATGGTTATAATAGTTCAAATGGCGTCTGTTTTGATATAGGAAATACAACTCGGTTTGCTTTAGAGCAATATTTAACTGTTGGTCCCGGGTGGAACGGTAATACAGCACCAGAAACTGCAGGTAATGCTTCCATCATCAGGCAAGCACCTGTCTCTATTTTTTTTAGAAAGTCATTAAGTAAAGCGTTTTATGAGGCTAAAAAACAAAGTATAGCAACGCATGGAGCCGCGGAAGCAATAAATAGCACACAGTATTTAAGTTATTTGCTCGTGCATATGATTAACGGTAGCAATAAAGATTTTGTTTTTTCTCCGCACGTCATGCCGCTACAGCCACGTGTAATGATTATCAACGCGGGTGAATATAAGCAAAAAACTCGCGATCAGATTCGTTCAAGTGGTTATGTAATCGATACGCTTGAGGCCGCGATGTGGTCCGTATGGAATACTGATAATTTCCGGGATGCGATTCTGCTGGCTGCCAATCTTGCCGATGACGCTGACAGCGTTGCGGCCACGGCGGGACAAATAGCTGGGGCATTATATGGGTGCTCCGGTATTCCGAAGGAGTGGAAAAACAAACTCGTTCAATACGAACGGATTGCTACAATGGCAGGTGAATTGTTCGATAGAGCTCCTGAATACATCGCTTAGAAATTGTTCATCATCTATGGCACGGAAGGATATCCGTGTCATAAATCTGAAGAAAAGTAGTGGCTGTTTTTTACTCTGGCAAAAAGCATGGATAAAAGATGAAATAATGAAATGGACTGGCTTTATAATTTTTATACTCATCGCCTTAGTCTATATCTGGAACGGGAAAGATCTTTACACCCTAAAAGAGTGGCGAGACTTTCGAATTAAATTCATTTCAGTGTTGGTTGGTGCGCTTGCATTGACACTCATTTTAATTGGCGTATCAAAATTAACCCCGTTACTGGACAGAGAAAGCGCGCGGGCGATAGCATTAATATTACCGGCATCCCTGGTGGCAATGTTACTGTCGAAATTTTTTGTTGTGATGTTGAATGCTATTTTCGAGAGTATTATGCGATTTCATAAACGGTATAATACCAAAGAAATGTATTTAAAACTATCGTCTCTGTCTGCCCGGTATGGGGCCAAATTACACCTGGTAGCAAAATGTCTCGCCTCGTTAGGCTGTATCTTGATGCTCTATGGCATCTGGTTTGGCAGTACAGGCTGATATAAAGAGGTTAGTTAGATGCCAGCAATGCCAGGATATGAAAATAAGTAAATGCGGGATATTATGATGCATTTGTTTTTCTTTTTTATTTTTATGATTTGGACGCTAGCACTTATCTGGAATGGAAAGGATTTGTTCAACAAAAAACAATGGTTCCTTGCTGGTGTGATGTTCGTTCTGGTGCTAGCGGTTACGGTTGTTATTGGCTTTACATTGAAATGGCTCGCGCTGTCAATGTCATTATTCTCCGTCGCAACGGCGAAACACTATTCGATTATCTTTTCCATGTCTTTCCTGTGCGTATGGGGACTAAAAGTTACCGTTGTGCTGCTCTGTACGATCTTTTCCGGGATTACAGGAGGGCACAAAAAATACAATGCTGAAAATTATGAAGCAATATCGTCTATAACACGCGTTGTTGCGCCTTGCTTACTTATCGTTGCTAAAAGCGTAGTTTCCCTGGGTAGCGTCCTTATGTTTTCAGGTTTATGGCTTAAATAAGCACGATTTAAAAAATATCTCAATGAACACCGAGATTAGTCCATAGTGGAATAAAGATTATGCTCAACCGAATTACCGTTCAGCTCCCGGTGGAGGGGCTTCTGTTCTGGAAACTGACGGGCCGCGAGGCGATGTCCGAGTCGTTCGCGCTGACGCTGACCGTGCTCGGCACGGACGCGCGCATCGACCGCAGCAAGCTGCTGGGCCAGCCGGTCACGGTGGCTATCCCGACGCAGAACCTGCTGACGTCCCGCTATGTTAACGGCAAAATTACCCGCGTGGCGGTCAGCGCCGTTGAGCTGACGGGCACCCGCTATGCGGTGTACCAGCTGACGGTGGAGCCGGACCTGTGGCCGATGAAGCGCGACCGTAACCTGCGTATTTTCCAGGGCCAGACGGTGCCGCAGATTGTGAAAACCCTGCTGGGTGAGCATCAGGTTAACGTTGAGGATAAACTCACCGGCAGCTACCGGGTGTGGGACTACTGCGTGCAGTATCAGGAGTCGAGCCTGGACTTCATCAGCCGCCTGATGGAGCTGGAGGGGATTGCCTATCACTTCCGCCATGAGGCGGACAAACACACCCTGGTGCTGACCGATGCCGCCACGCAGCATCAGCCGTTCAGCGGCTATGAGGTTATTCCTTACCACCAGACGCCGTCAGGCGGCAGTACGGATGAAGAGGGCATCAGCCAGTGGGCGCTGGAGGACAGCGTGACGCCGGGGATTTACAGCCTCGACGACTATGACTTCCGCAAGCCGAACGCGTGGCTGTTCCAGGCCCAGCAGAACCCGGCATCGCCGAAGCCGGGCAGCATCGACGTGTACGACTGGCCGGGGCGCTTTGTGGACAAAGGGCACGGGGAGTTCTATGCCCGCATTCGTCAGGAGCGCTGGCAGGTGGAGCATCAGCAGATTCAGGCCACCGCCACGGCGGCGGGGATTGCGCCAGGGCACACCTTCACGTTAACCAACGCGCCGTTCTTCAGCGACAACGGTGAGTATCTGGTCACGGCGGCGGGCTATCACTTTGAAGAGAACCGTTACGCCAGCGGCGAGGGGGAGACCATTCACCGCACCGATTTCACGGTGATCCCGTCGGCGGTGGTGTACCGTCCGGCGCAGACCACGGCGTGGCCGCGCACCTACGGCCCGCAGACCGCAAAAGTGGTGGGGCCGAACGGCGAGAGCATCTGGACGGACAAATACGGCCGCGTAAAGGTGAAGTTCCACTGGGACCGCCTGGCGAAGGGCGATGACACCAGCTCCTGCTGGGTGCGCGTGTCGAGCGCGTGGGCGGGCCAGGGCTACGGCGGGGTGCAGATCCCGCGCGTCGGCGATGAGGTGGTGGTGGACTTTATCAACGGCGACCCGGACCGGCCGATTATTACCGGTCGCGTGTACAACGACGCGAGCATGCCGCCGTGGGCGCTGCCTGCCGCGGCGACGCAGATGGGTTTTATGAGCCGCACGAAAGACGGTTCCGTGGACAACGCCAACGCCCTGCGCTTTGAGGATAAAGCGGGTGCAGAGCAGGTGTGGATCCAGGCCGAGCGTAACATGGACACCAGCGTTAAAAATGATGAAACGCACAGCGTCGGCGGCGAGCGCAGCCATTACGTGAAGAAAAATGAACTGCATCGCGTGGAAGCGAATCAGACTCAGGCCGTGAAAGGTGGCACCGAGATCCTGACGGGGAAAGGCAAGCTGGATGCGGCGGTGGAGCAGTACGTCATTGCTTCCGGGACGAAGCTGCGGCTGGTCTCCGGTGAGAGTGCCATTGAGCTGAATGCTAACGGCAAGATTAACCTGATCGGTAAAGAATTTAACTTCTTCGTGGAAGGGGATGGGTATATCACCACTGGCGGTAAGCTGCATCTGAATACCTCTGGTACAAAACCGGGCACCACGGCACCGGGATCGGGGCATAAAGGGGATATTGATGCGGCGGTGCAGGCGAAATTTACGGCCAAAGATGAGTAAAGCAGGTGCGGTGCTTATCGCGTTACTAACGACGGGAATGGCTGGAGGTGATGCACAGAAAAAGGATCTTTGGATGTTTATTTCCGGGATGAGTGCATCGCTTAAGACGTTATCCGTTACAACCCTTAGTAACGCGCCGTTATCGTTTAAGATGACCAGGCAAAATGAATATATCAATTTCTACAATGCCGACGATATCAAACTCGCTGATGGAACGAACATAACCGCAATTGGGTTACGTTTAAGCAAACAAAACGACGGCATGGCGCCTTTACTGAATTTTTCACCTTCCTCAGGTCAATGCATAACGCTTGATACCGTTAAAAAGCGCTATCCGCAGCTGAGGTTAACTGATTATCCGCGCGGCCGTTCGGAGAACGAAGTGACCAGCTATACAGCCCGAAAAGATATGAATGGACAAAAAGTGAGCTTCAGCTTCACCGTGAAAAATCCTCACTGTCTGGGTTCAGTCGTCATTAGCGCCGACTAAGAAATACTGCACTCATGTCCTGACGGTTTCTTCAGGGGGATAATGGCCATACACATTTAATAAATGACGATTAACGTGAAAAAACATACGCCAATATTTCTTTGTTCGGTCCTGATGTTTAGCTGTCCTGGCAGCAATGTGGTTTTCGCTCAAGGTAAGCCATCCATTCTGACTAAACAGGATTTTTCAGTACAGATCAAAGACCTGCCTGTCGCCTTGGGCGACAGATGGACGCCTGATATTGCCCGTAAAATTGGCGTGCCGGTGGAAGGTAGTTTTACCGGTGAGGTTCCTTTTGATGGAGTCCAATATAAATTCTTTCAGCATCAAAACGCTGGAGTAGAGATATTCACTTCCAATCTCTGGTGGGATAAAGCTGAACGAAGCGTTGATGATTATATCGTGTCGCAGATTACGCTTACTGCCGAAGAATTCGCAACGCCGCGTGGTGTCCATGTGGGTTCAACGAGAAAGGAACTGAACAGCGCATACGGTACCGGTCAGGTCGACAATGATGCGGGGGAGCAGTGGATTACCTACGAATTGGATAAAGAATTGCTCTCTTTTGAGATAAAGGCGGCAACGTTATAAAAATAACGATGAATTACAAAAATGATTCTCAAGAATAATTTATGACCAAAAAATATCTGGCAGTCGTATTGTTCACGGCTTTATTGACAGGCGTCGTTGAAACGTCATCGGCACTTGAATTATCGCAATATAATAAGCTCGATACGGTAGGTCGCATCCTTAACGACAGTGAAGTGACAGACAATCTCAGGACGCTGCTGGGAAATCACTACCAAACCTTTATTGATAACTTTGACGTCTTCGGCGAACCGCATACCACCACAGGTGGAGGATTGTTTGTTGAAGGCTGGCTAAAAGATCTTTATCTGGAGAACGCGTCAGCGCTGGTTATCAATCCTGACGGCAAAATCTTTGCGGCCTGGGTGGTTTCGGAGTCGGACGTAATCCATTACCAATCCTCTGATAATAGCCCGGGTATTAATGTTGATATCCAGCAATGGGCCGCCAGGTTCAATACGATGCAGTTTGCAACGAACAGCCAGTCGAGACCTGCGTTTGACGGGGTTTGGGCAGGCGGCGCAGGCGGACGGGCTGTTCTGGAAATAAAGGGGAGTGAAATGGAATGGCGTCTGGTAACGCCTCCTCAAAAAGGAAATGATTATGCTCCACAGCGCTAGCGCTATACGTTACGTAAAGCCGCTTCGGTTCATCACGCTGAAACCCGAAAACTGGATACCGAAAAGTTCGCTATTTCGCTGAAAAACAGGTGCGGTCATTTTGAGAGCGAATGTGACGAGATGCTCTATCTCGGCGTGCGAAAAAGCGATAACAGTACGATCTCCTTAAAGGGAAAAACGTTGCACGATTCCGCAGGTAAAATAATCGGTTCAACGTACAAGAATGGCGAGATCGTTTATACCGTGACGTATGAGCCCGCGAAATTGGTTGTCAGCAAAGGCAGCCAGGTTTTAGTCGAACAGTCAGGTCAATGGCGTAAATAATAAAACAGCCAGCCAAAGGGCCAGCATGGATTGGCCTTTTTGTTTCTCACAATATTAATCATCCCGAGTTCACTTATGAAATACACCCTCCAGGAAGGTTCGTTTTCCCTTTTTCCTGCTGCCTGGCAGGATAACAGCATGAACATTATTCGCGATGACGAAAGCGGGCTGTCCGTGGTGGTCAGCCGTGGCGTGATCCCCAATGGCAGCGACTATGAACAAGAGTTCCACCGCCAGTGGGATGTACTGCGACCTCAGATGGGTGAGATCGCCCAGAGCGAATTTAGGAACGTAAAGGCCGGGCCTGACGGCAACATTAACGGGCTGGAAGTTGAGACCACGTTTGACCGTAACGGGCAGCGCCTGTGGCAAAAACAGCTGGCCGTGCAGACGCCGGGCAAACCGGTATTGATGATTTTTACCCTCTCGGCACTCAGAGCCTTTACCGAAGAGGACGAGGTGCGCTGGAGCGCGCTTAAGCAGAGTCTGACGCTAAACGACAACCGGAATGTGTAAGGCATGAGCGATAACAACGCGGCCCGTAAGGGCGACGAGATTATTCACTCCAGCATTTTTGCTGACATCACCAGCATTGTGGCGGAAGGTGCCGCCTATGCGGTGATCGGCGCGGCGGTAGGCGCAGCAGCAACCGTAGCGGCGCCATTGCTGGGGGCCGGGGCAGCAGCTGCAGGCGTGGCAGCAATTGGATCCAGCTGTCTGTTAAGCGGCATCATTGGCGGCGTGCTGGCGAACGTCGCGGGGATCACCGACGATATCAGCAACGCCGCTGAGGGGTTAGGTAATGCGCTTTTCCCGCCGTCGCCTGCGGGTAAAATCACGACCGGTTCCAGTAACGTTCTCACCAACGCAATCCCCGCCGCACGCGCGGCAGGCACGCTGACGCCCGCAGATACTCCTTCACCTGAGCCGCAGTCGCCGGGCAGCTTTGCCGATTACGCGGGCATGCTGCTTTCCGCCGCCGGACAGTTTGGCAGCGAAATGTGGCAGCCGAGTGTCGCCTCTGCCGCTGCCGGAACCTCGCCGCTGGAAGAAGACAAGGTGGCGTGCGAAAAGCACTCCGGGCCGCAGTATCTGGCGGAAGGCTCTAAAAGCGTCTTCATCAACGGGCAGCCCGCGGTGCGTGCGAAAGATCGCACCACCTGCGAAGGTACCGTGTCCGACGATGTTTCCCCGAACGTAATCATCGGCGGGGATACGCTCACGGTTCGCGATATCAAAAGCGGTAAAACGCCGGGTCTGGCGCTGGGGATGATTGCGCTCTCCCTGCTGCGCGGGCGTCCGGGCAAGATCCTGAAAAACATGCCCTGCGCGCTGGCCGCGGCCGGCGGCGGGATGCTGGCCGATATGGCGGTCAACGCCGTGTTTGGCTCCTCGCACCCGGTCCACGCCGCCACCGGCGTGAAGGTGCTGAACGACGACGATGAGCTCGACTTCTCGCTGCCGGGGCGCTTCCCGCTTCGCTGGCAGCGCAGCTACAACAGCCTGACTACCCGCGAAGGGCTGTTCGGCCTGGGCTGGGCAACGACCTTTGACAGCTATCTCTCGCTGGAAGATAACAATGCGACCTGGTTCGATGAAACCGGGCGCGAGCTGAGCTTCGAGCTGCCGCCGGTCGACCGGGCATTTTACAGCATCAGCGAAGGCATTATTATCCGCCGCAACGAGAGCGGCGACGTGGCGATTGCCGACGATGACGGCGCGGTGTGGCGTCTGTATAAACCAACCCGGGCGAACCCCTCCATCCTGCGTCTGGCCTCCCTCAGCGACGAATACGGCAACGCGCTGCTGACGGAGTGGGACGAGCACGGCAGGCTGACTGGTATTCATGACGAGCCGCGGGCAATCGACGTCACCCTGCGCTATGAAGATGAACGTTTCCCGCAGCGCGTGACCGCAGCCAGCCATTTCGACGGCAACCAGACCTGGCCGCTGATGCAGTGGGGCTACGACGCGCGCGGCCAGCTGGCGAGCGCGACGGATGCCTCAGGCGTGGTGACGCGTGAATACCGCTACAACGACCACGGCCTGATGGTCTGGCACCGGATGCCGGGCGGTCTGGAGAGCGAATACCGGTGGCAAAAATTCGACCACTGGCGCGTGGTGGAAAACCGTACCAGCACCGGCGACGGGTGCCGCTTTAGCTACGATTTAGCCGCCGGGCTGACGACCGTCGAGCACTACGACGGTCAGACGCGCCGCCACTACTGGAACGCGCAGAATCTTATTGTCCGCTACGTTGACGAGCGCGGTGAAAACTGGCGCTACGAGTGGGACGAAAACGAGCTTCTCACGCGTCGCATCGATCCGCTCGGCAACGCCGTTACCTTCGTCTACGACGAGATGGGCAACCGGGTGCAGGAGACCGATGCCGACGGCAATACCCGCACCACCACCTGGCTGGAGCACCGCGCGCTTCCTGCGGCCATTATTGAAGCCGACGGCAGCGCCACCCGGTTCTGGTACGACGAACATCACGGGCTCAAGCGCGTGGTAGACCCGATGGGGCAGACGACGCAGCTGCGCCGGGACGAGTTTGGCCAGGTCGTGGAAGAGGTCGATGCCGCTGGGAACAGCCGTTACCAGGAGTACAACGAGGCCGGGCAGATCGTACGTTCGACCGACTGTTCCGGGCGTATTACCCGCTATCGCTATCACCCGCTGGGCTGGCTGGAGGCTGAGACTGGCGCCGACGGGGAAGAGACGCGCTACCGCTACGACGCCGCAGGGCGTCCGGTGCAGCTCGATCGCCCGGAAGGCTGGACTGAATCGCTCAAATGGAACGAACGTGGCCTGCCGGTGAAGCACGCGGGCGCCGACGGGAAAGAGAGCGAGTTCAGATACGACGAGGCGGGGCGCTTAACCGCCACCCGTAATACGCAGGGGGAAGAGGTGCGCCGCCGCTGGGACAGCCGCGGGCGTCTGATTGCCCTGGAAAACGAGAACGGCGAAGCGTATCAGTTTCGCTGGGGGCCAGATTCGCTGCTGCTGGAAGAGGTGGGGCTCGATGGCGTGGCCTCGCAGTATCGCTACGACGCATGCGGGCGCACGATAGCGCGCACCTTTGCCGCCGGTCATCCGGAGGCCATCACCCACGTCTTCGCCTGGAGCGCGAGCGGCCAGCTGGTCGCCCGCACCACGCCGGAGGGGCAGACCCGCTACCATTACACGCCGTCCGGGCTATTAAGCCGGATTGGGCTGCATCCTGCACTTGCAGCCGACGCGTGGACCACCGAGGCAGAGCAGGAGCTTGCCTTTGAGTATGACGCGCTCGGTCGCGTGACGCGCGAAGCGGGCGAGCACGGCGAGCTGGCGTGGGAGTATGACACGCTGGGCAACCGCACCTCCGTCACGCTGCCCGATGGTCGCGAGCTCAAGCAGTTTTACTACGGCAGCGGGCATCTGCTCAGCATTGCTCTCGATAAGCTGTCGGTCTCCGACTTTACCCGCGACGAACTCCACCGGGAGACCGGCCGCACCCAGGGGCTGCTGACCACCCGCAGCGAATACGATCGTCTTGGCCGACTGCATCGCCGGGACGTCTTTACCGGCAATGCCCAGCGTCCGTCGCCGCGCCGCTGGTCCCGCCGCTGGGACTACGACTATCGCAATAACCTGGTGCGGGAAGAGCGGGACGATAACCCGTTCAACTGGTACCGCTGGCAGTACGACAGCGCCGGGCGCCTGCTCGTTCAGGACGGCACGCTGCCCGGCCAGGAGCAGTGGCGCTGGGATGCTGCCGGTAACCCGCTGGAAGGATCTGCTGAGAAGGTCACGCACAACCGCCTGACTCAGCTGAACGGCATTCGCTGGCGGTATGATATCCACGGCCGCACCGTGGAGAAGGATAACGGCCAGACGCGCTGGCACTACCGCTACGACGGCGAACATCGCCTGACGGAAGTCATCAGCCAGCCGCGGGATCGCAACAAACCGCAGACGCAGGTCAGCTTCCGCTACGATCCGCTCGGGCGACGCATCAGTAAAACGCGACGCCAGATGCTGGGCGGACAGCCAACCGGCAAGCCGGTCACCACCCGGTTTGTCTGGGAAGGGTTCCGTCTGCTGCAGGAGGTGCACGGGGATGTGCCGCTGACCTACGTCTACAGCGATCAGGACAGCTACGATCCGCTGGCGCGTATTGATGGCGTTAATGCTCCGGAGATCTTCTGGTTCCACTGCCAGCCGAACGGCACGCCGGAGCGGATGACGGATATCGAAGGGCAGGTGCGCTGGGAAGGGGTGAACAGCGCCTGGGGCAAGCTGCTGCGGGAAAGCGAGTCGCAGGTATCAGGATATTCTCAGAACCTGCGCATGCAGGGGCAATACCTGGACCGTGAGACAGGGCTGCACTACAATCTGTTCCGGTATTACGACCCGGACTGCGGGCGGTTTACGCAGCAGGACCCGATAGGGCTGGCGGGGGGGATAAACCTTTACCAGTATGCGCCCAATGCGCTGGGGTGGGTGGATCCGTGGGGGTTAACTCCTGAAGATCTGATTCGCTACCGCCCACACGATTCTCTTTCTGCTCAAAACGGAGCTAGAAGCTCTGCTATCTCTAGGGCATGGGTACAAGAAAAAGCCTTATTGCAGGATGGTGGGGCTGGCACCAGGAATTGGACAGCGCAAGAGAGAGATTTAATATTGAAGACTCCGAACAAGAGTCTTACCTCCGTGATGTCACGGGCAGGCTATACTGGGCATCATATCAACTCGGTAGAAGGCAATGGTACACTTGGTTCTAAATGGCAAGGTGATCCGAGGAATATTGTTTTCTTGAAAAATCATAACCATCCCGACAAGTTCAATGAGCATGTCCATGGTGATCAAGGACATAGAGGGAATACTAAAAACTCGACGCGCGGACGCTTAATTGATAGAGAAAGAACACTAAAATCCAGACAACGATGTAAGCAATTATAGGGGGAAAGATGAACATAAAAAATGCAGTCCAAGACTTTGTTAGCAAATTCAAAATGAATGATTTAAATATGGGAGAGATAGACTATACAGACGATGAAAATGAAACTTCTTTTCCAGTGAATTTAAATGGCGAAATTCGTTTTTTTTATAGCCATTTGATTTTAAATGACCACCCAACATTTGATGGTACTTTCTTTATACAGATTGTTGAGCCCCAAGAGCTTAATGAAATGTTATCAGGCTGGCGAGTTCAAAATGACCCGACCTGGCGCGATGAATATATAATCTTTGCTGAAAGAAATGGAGATGTTCTTTTTTGTGATACCCAAAATATTACATCTCCTGTATATGGTAGTATTCAAAAAAGAAATTTCATTATTTCCAATTCGTTAGCCGACTTTTTGGATGCTTTTTGTTCTGCCATTGAGATAGAACAAAGTAAATATGATGGTGATGCTACAGATGATGATTTTAATTTCAGAGAGGACTTTCTGGAAGATATCGATTTAATGCTAAAAAGCAAGCTTAAGGATGTTGAGGCAAAAGCTTTTAAATATTTCTTTTTTGGTTAGTTAACAATAAAAACTTACTCTTTTAGAGACCTCCATGCTTCTGAAGGCATTTATTGCTTATATCCCTTTTATATAGGCAAGGAGGTCTCTTTTCGAATGATAATGAATAAATATATGAAAAATGTATGCTATAAATTCGATGAAAAAAGAGTTACATCTCTTGTAGAAAAAGGAAACGAGTTTCACGACAACCAAAAATACGCCGAAGCTTTAGAGCAATACCAAAAAGCCTGGCAAGCTCTTCCTGAGCCAAAGTTTGAATCGGAATTTGCTAACTGGATCGCTGCGTGCATGTACAGCGCTTACTTTGATCTTGAGGATTACGATGAGGCGAAGAAATGGGGAGAGACGACTTTGCGCACACGTGGATCGGATATAGACACCGCACCATCAATCGACCTCGGCATGGTCTGTTACGAGTTGAATCAATTCGATGAAGCGTATAAATATTTCAACGATGCTTATAACTACGGCAAAGAGCGTGCGTTTCAGGATAGACCTAAAAAATACCTTGAGTTCTATCTGCACAAGAAGGCGTAAAATCGGTAATTTATGAAAAAAAATCCACGCCAAAGCGTGGATTTTTTCATTCAAAACCAATCAAACGTTAAACAGGAAGTTCATCACATCGCCATCTTTAACGATGTAATCTTTCCCTTCCGCACGCATCTTGCCTGCTTCTTTCGCGCCTTGCTCACCCTTGTAGGTAATAAAGTCTTCAAACGCGATAGTCTGCGCACGAATAAAGCCTTTCTCGAAGTCGGTGTGGATCTTACCGGCCGCCTGAGGCGCGGTCGCACCTACAGGGATCGTCCACGCACGCACTTCTTTCACGCCAGCGGTGAAGTAGGTCTGTAGATTCAGCAGCTCATAGCCTGCGCGAATTACGCGGTTCAGGCCCGGCTCTTCCAGACCCAGCTCGGCCATGAACTCTTCACGGTCGGCATCGTCCAGCTCGGCGATGTCGGATTCAACGGCAGCGCACACGGCAACAACCACAGAACCTTCCGCCGCGGCGATTTCACGCACTTTGTCGAGGTAAGGGTTGTTCTCGAAACCGTCTTCGTTAACGTTGGCGATGTACATGGTTGGCTTCAGGGTCAGGAAGCTCAGGTATTTGATCGCCGCTTTGTCTTCGTCAGTCAGGTTTTTCAGCGCGCGCAGCATGCCGGCGTTTTCCAGCTGTGGCAGACATTTTTCCAGCGCAGCCAGTTCCGCTTTCGCGTCCTTGTCGCCGCCTTTGGCTTTCTTCTGCACGCGGTGAATCGCGCGTTCGCAGGTGTCGAGGTCAGAGAGCGCCAGCTCGGTGTTGATAACGTCGATGTCGTCAGCCGGATCCACTTTGTTGTTTACGTGGATGATGTTGTCGTTCTCGAAGCAGCGCACAACGTGGCCGATCGCTTCGGTTTCACGAATATTGGTCAGGAACTGGTTGCCCAGGCCTTCACCTTTGGATGCGCCTTTTACCAGGCCCGCGATGTCCACGAATTCCATGGTGGTTGGCAGAATGCGCTGCGGCTTCACGATTTCCGCGAGCTGGTCCAGACGCGGGTCCGGCATTGGCACAACGCCGGTGTTAGGTTCGATGGTACAGAACGGGAAGTTCGCCGCTTCGATACCCGCTTTGGTAAGCGCGTTAAACAGGGTGGATTTGCCCACGTTTGGCAGACCGACGATACCGCATTTGAATCCCATTTCTAAATCACCTTAATATCTTGATAATCAATCCGTTAACGATAACCGATTGATGAAAAGTAAATAACTACGCCTATTATACACGTAACCCGCATGACGCGCGGTAAAAAAGCCGTATCGGGCGGATTATTGCGCTTTAAAAGCGTGCAGGCGGTTTGTCGCTTTGGTTAAGCCATCTTGCAGCCAGATTTCAGTGCAGCGCGCCGCTTCGTCTACCGCCTCGTCAATCAGTTTCTGTTCGGAAACCGGGGGCTTACCGAGCACGAAACCGACAACTTTGTTTTTATCGCCCGGATGGCCGATTCCCACGCGCAAACGGTGGAAATTCGGGTTATTGCCCAGCTTGCTGATGATGTCTTTAAGACCGTTGTGGCCGCCGTGGCCGCCGCCAAGCTTGAATTTCGCCACGCCAGGGGGGAGATCCAGCTCATCGTGGGCGACCAGAATTTCATCCGGATTGATGCGATAAAACGTTGCCATCGCCGCCACGGCTTTACCGCTCAGGTTCATAAACGTGGTGGGTACCAGCAGGCGAACGTCCGCGCCTGCAAGGTTGATACGTGAGGTATACCCGAAGAATTTAGGTTCTTCACGCAGGGGCGCACGTGACCGCTCGGCCAGCAAATCGACGTACCATGCACCGGCATTATGGCGGGTAGCCGCATATTCTGCGCCCGGGTTGGCGAGGCCGACAATCAGTTTAATCGTCACGATTCAATTCCTAATGGGTTCCAGATCTGGCGCGTAGTTTACTGTCTGGCGCGCCGCTTGACAAAATTCTGCGATCTTCTCGGCGAAATACGAATAATTTCTGATTTGAACAATTAGAATTTCAAGCTGTTCAAAGTCTTATTTGTAAACTTTTGTTTGGGAGTTATCTGTAATTGTGATCATTCACGCAACTCATAAAAGGGGCGTTGTCTATACTTTACACACAAGGATTAGGGGCTTTTCCCATGACAACCCAAAGTTCCGGAGGTGACACATGAAACGCAAAAACGCTTCGTTACTCGGTAACGTGCTGATGGGGTTGGGGCTGTTCGTGATGGTAGGCGGCGTGGGTTATTCCATTTTGAACCAGTTGCCGCAGCTTGATCTCCCGCAATACTTCGCCCATGGCGCGATACTGAGCATCTTCCTCGGTGCGGTATTGTGGCTCGCCGGGGCACGCATGAGCGGACATGAGGAAGTGTGCGATAAATACTGGTGGGTGCGCCACTACGACAAACGCTGTCGTCGCGACCAGCATAAGCACAGCTAGTGCTGCGATAAAGAACACCGAAACGGCTCCCGAGGGAGTCGTTTTTTTTTTGCATCAGGGGTTGACCCTCACGTAACGTAAGGCTCCAGAGTGGCGCCACTGGCAAAGAAAAAGGAGCAGTTATGTTGATTCAGGTGGGTGAGCTGGCGAAACGTGCCGGGATCACCGTGCGGACATTGCACCACTATGAGCAAACAGGGTTGTTGCTGCCTTCTGCCAGAAGCGCGGCAGGTTACCGGCTTTACAACCTGGCGGATGTCCAGCGTCTGCACATGATCCAGGCGCTGGCAAAAGCGGGGCTGGAACTTGCTGAAATCAGGGATTTCCTGGAGCAGGAGTCGCTGTCGTTAACCGAGTTACTCGATGCGCAAATCACGCTGCTGGATAAACAGCTGCGCAGCATACATACGCTGCGCGACCGGCTGGTGGAGCTGCGAGCCGGGCTTCTCGACGATGCGACGCCTGATCTGGAATCCTGGCTACAGACTCTGGAGTTAATGAATATGTACGATCGCTGGTTTAGCAAAGAAGAGTTACAGCAGCTGCCGTTTGCGGTGCAGAAGGATGCGCTGGCGGCTATCTGGTCAGGGCTGGTTGCAGAGGCCAACACGCTGCTGGAACACGGTATACCCGCTACGGACGCGCGGGCGATGGATCTGGCGACGCGCTGGATGGAACGCCTGGAGCAGGACACGGCGGGCAAGCCGGAGTTTCTCACCCGGCTGAACGAGATGCACAGCGTTGAACCGCAGATGCAGGCGCAGACCGGCATCACGCCGGAGATGACCGATTACATTACGCGGGCGTTTGCCGAGTCGAAGCTGATTATCTGGGAGAAATATCTTTCTGCCGAGGAGATGGCCTTTACCCGGAAGCACTATTTTGACCGTATGATGGAGTGGCCGCCGCTGGTGGCGAAACTGCATCAGGCGCAGCGGGAAAATATCGATCCTGCCTCGGAGGAGGCGCAAAAGCTGGCTGAAAACTGGCTGGCATTGTTCCAGTCCTACGCGGGCACCAGCCCGGAAACTCAGCAAAAGTTTCGCGCCGCCATGCAGCAGGAGCCGCACCTGATGAAAGGAACCTGGATGACGCCTACCGTGCTTGCATGGCTCCAGCAGGCGATCGGAGTGATGATGCAGAGACGTTTCTCTGCATCAGATAACTCACATATCCGCTAGCGCGGCTTCACGGTTAGGATAGAAGGAGAGTCGGCCAGGGATAGGCTGGACACCCGCACGCGCCATGGTGCGCAGGGGCTGGAACTCCAGATTACTCACCCGCAGCTCGCAGCCTTCCGGCAGACGTGTCACAAAGCGCTGGAAGGCATCCAGACCGCCGGCATCCAGCACCGGTACGGCATCCCATTTCAGCACCACAACCCGTTTGCCCGCGATGCGGGACTCAAGATCGCTGAACAGACCTTCCGCCGCGGCGAAGAACAGCGGGCCAATCACGCGCAGCACCAGCACATCGTCAGGCACCTCGACGTTAACCGTGGAAAGGCGCGTCATCTGCGCGATACGGCGCATAAACAGCAGAGAAGCCAGCACGATCCCGACGCTGATGGCGATAACCATATCGAACAGCACGGTCAGCGACATGCAGATCAGCATCACGATTATGTCGTCTTTCGGCGCGCGACGCAGAAGGTTCACCACCTTATGCGCCTCACTCATGTTCCAGGCCACCATCAGCAGCAGGGCGGCCATGGCGGAAAGCGGTAGCCAGGAGAGCAGCGGGGCGAGGATCAGCAGGGCAAGGATCACCAGCACGGAGTGGATAACCGCCGAAACAGGTGACGTTGCACCCGCGCGCACGTTGGCCGCAGAGCGGGCGATGGCTGCCGTTGCGGTAATACCGCCAAAGAACGGCGCGACGAGGTTCCCCAAACCCTGACCGACCAGTTCGCTGTTAGCTTTGTGCTTGGTGCCGGTCATGCCGTCCAGAACGACGGCGCAGAGCAGGGATTCAATCGCTCCCAGCATCGCCATCGAGAACGCAGCGGGAAGCAGGGCGCGCAGGGAATCCCAGCTTAGGGTAAAGCTGGAGCCGGGCATGTCCCACGGCAGCACCAGCTGCGGTAGCAGTTGCGGAATGCCGCTACCCTGTGAACCGTCCGCCAGAACATAGTGGAACTGCGAGCCGATAGTCGCGACGTGACCACCGAACATATTGACGATGGCCATCACCGCGCAGCCCAGCAGCAGCGCGGGCAGGTGACCCGGCAGACGGATCCCCAGACGAGGCCAGACGATCAGCGTGCCCAGCGTCACAATCCCGATGGCGGCGTCGCCCAGGTTAGCAGTCGGCAGCGCCATAAACAGCGCCCCCACTTTTTGCAGGTAGTGCTCCGGTACGTGGGGCATCTGCAGGCCGAGGAAATCCTTAATCTGCATGGTTCCGATGGTGATACCAATCCCCGAGGTAAACCCCAGCGTCACGGAAAGGGGAATGTACTCTATCAGGCGACCAAAGCGAGCCAGGCCAAACAGAATCAAAAAGACGCCGGACATCAGGGTGGCGACCAGCAGGCCTGCCAGACCAAACTGCTGCGAAACCGGGTAGAGGATCACCACAAAGGCGGCAGTCGGGCCGGATACGCTGAAGCGCGAGCCGCCCGTCAGGGCAATGACGATCCCGGCAACGGCCGAGGTGTACAGACCGTACTGCGGCGCAACGCCGCTGCCAATTGCCAGCGCCATCGCCAGCGGGATGGCGATAATGCCGACGGTGATCCCGGCAATCAGGTCACGGACAAAGCGTGACGAGGTGTACTTCTCTTTCCAGCAGGCGTCGATGAGGGCGCGAAAGGGCAGAACATGTGAGGAGGCTACGTTTTTCACAATTATCTATCATCCGTATGCGCATCATCTGTCATATGAATGGCAGGTGAAGGAGGCATTAATCATACAAATAAAACCCGGAGACAAAAAAACCCGCCGCAGCGGGTTTTTAGGCCGTGTTCGATTAGTGTTCGAACATTGCAGAGATGGATTCTTCGTTGCTGATACGACGAATCGCTTCGGCCAGCATCCCGGACAGGGTCAGGGTACGCACGTTTGGCAGTGCCTTGATCTCGTCGCTCAGTGGGATGGTATCGCATACTACAACTTCGTCAATGACGGAGTTGCGCAGGTTGTTTACCGCATTACCGGAGAAGATCGGGTGAGTCGCGTACGCGAACACGCGCTTGGCACCACGCTCTTTCAGCGCTTCAGCTGCTTTACACAGCGTACCGCCGGTATCGATCATGTCGTCGACCAGCACGCAGTCGCGGCCAGCCACGTCACCGATGATGTGCATCACCTGAGAAACGTTAGCGCGCGGACGACGTTTGTCGATGATCGCCATGTCGGTATCATTCAGCAGCTTAGCGATAGCACGGGCACGTACCACGCCGCCGATGTCCGGAGAAACCACGATTGGGTTATCCAGGTTCAGCTGCAGCATGTCTTCCAGCAGGATTGGGCTGCCGAATACGTTATCAACCGGGACGTCGAAGAAGCCCTGGATCTGCTCAGCGTGCAGGTCAACGGTCAGTACGCGGTCAACGCCGACGCTTGACAGGAAGTCAGCGACAACTTTAGCGGTAATTGGCACACGCGCGGAACGGACGCGACGGTCCTGACGTGCATAGCCGAAGTAAGGGATTACAGCAGTGATACGGCCTGCGGAAGCGCGACGCAGAGCGTCGACCATAACAACCAGTTCCATCAGGTTGTCGTTCGTTGGAGCACAGGTGGACTGGATGATGAAAATATCACCACCGCGTACATTTTCGTTAATTTGTACGCTGACTTCGCCGTCGCTAAAGCGACCTACGGCGGCGTCGCCGAGGGAAGTGTACAGGCGGTTGGCAATACGTTGTGCTAGTTCCGGGGTGGCGTTACCAGCAAAAAGCTTCATATCAGGCACGAGAAGAACCTCAGGCATGCGTCCAGTGGTGGATAGCGTTCGCCGTAAACTGTGCGGGCCAGGCAAAGGCTATCCAGGCGGTGTATTAAAGAGCGCGATGCAACGTCTGGAACAGGGTGACGTTGTCACCGAAACTCAGTCTGCGCCAGAATGGCCTGCTGTAGGGGGGAGGTGTTCATCCCACGTGCTACAAAACCATGCAGCCAAACCGGCGCTTGCTCAAGCACCTGACGAGCGGCGGATTCGGTGTCAAATTCAGCAAAGACACAGGCTCCTGTACCAGTCAGGCGCGACGGCGCGTATTCTAACAGCCAGGAAAGCACCGCATCAACCTCGCGAAAACGTTTTCTTGCGATATCCTCGCAATCGTTGCTGAATTCACAATTTAATAACGTTTCTATTGACCGAACCGGGGTATTCCTTTTCAGGTCAGGATCTTTAAAGATGACCGGGGTCGGAATGCTTACGCCAGGATGGGCAACCAGGTACCATTTTTCCGGCGGTTCTACAGGGGAGAGGATTTCCCCCACGCCCTCGGCAAAGGCCGCATGACCGCGCACAAACACCGGGACATCAGCCCCCAGCGTCAAGCCCTGTGCTGCCAGTTCATCCTTCGACAGCCCGCAGCCCCAGAGATGGTTCAGCGCAACCAGCACGGTGGCGGCGTTGGATGAGCCACCGCCCAGACCGCCGCCCATCGGCAGACGTTTCTCGATACGAATATCCGCGCCGCTTCCCGCAGGCAGGCGACCCGATTCCGCTGCGGCTTTCATCAGCAGACGCGCTGCGCGCACAATCAGGTTGTCCTCATGCGCTACGCCCTCGACCGGGGTCAGGAGGCAAATCTGCCCGTCCTGGCGCTGTTCAATGGAGATCGTGTCGCCATAGTCAATAAACTGAAACAGCGTCTGCAGCGTGTGATAGCCATCAGCGCGCTGGCCGGTAATGTATAAAAACAGGTTTAGCTTTGCCGGAGAGGGCCATTGGGTCATCATTTAACGATCCAGTTGTCCATTTTCAGCTTAATGCGCTGGCTTCCCTGAGTCAGTTCCATATTCGATGGCAGCGACGGTTTACTCTTACTGTCATAGGCGCTGTACACCACTTTCCAGGTTTTGCCGTTCTGGGTGTAGTTCACCTGGCTCAGACGGTACTGGTCGTCCAGGGTGTAGTCGGTGGCGTCACCCGGCAGGCCCAGGATCCACTGGCGCAGGCTGTTGAGCGGGATAGGCATCCCGGTCAGCTTGCCAATCATCTCTTCGGCATCGGTCGCGGTATAGTGCTGGCCTTTGTTATCGGTGATCTGCGCTTCGCCAGGTTTGGCGATAAGCTCCAGCTCGGTGCTGCCCAGCGGGTTCAGCAGCAGCAGGCGGTAGTTGTCCTGCCCCGTCTGCTGCCAGAAGAAGCGGGCATAAACCTTTTGTTCGTCAGAGAGATAAGCGAAAGCGCCGCGGGTCTGGTACTGGTTCAAATTACGGACGTCCTGCTGGTGCTGACGCCACTGCGGTGAATCAGGGCTTTTGCCCGGGCCTTTTGGTTGGGTGACGGTACAGGCGGTCAGAACCAGTGCTGCCAGCGGCAGCAGGCGAATCAGTCGGGTCATAATGAGGACAAATCCTTGAGATACGTTGCAGTTATGACTGTTAATGCTAGCGTCGAAGGGGGCTACCGTCTACGTTCAAATTATCTCAAAGCGCTGTGTAACCTATTACTCCGAAAGGGGGCTGTCTCTTTTATTGATCTCGCGCATCCTGTATGATGCGTTCTGCTAACCTTATTAACGCTGGTACTACTCCCGCTCAACATGACCCTATTAGCACTCGGTATCAACCACAAAACAGCCCCGGTTTCGCTGCGAGAACGCGTAACGTTTTCGCCGGATACGCTTGACCTGGCGCTGGACAGCCTGCTTGCACAGCCGATGGTGCAGGGTGGCGTGGTGCTCTCGACGTGCAACCGTACCGAGCTCTATTTAAGCGTGGAAGAGCAGGACAACCTGCACGAAGCGCTGATCCGCTGGCTATGCGACTACCACAATCTCAACGAAGACGAGCTGCGTAACAGCCTGTACTGGCATCAGGACAACGATGCCGTCAGCCATCTGATGCGCGTGGCCAGCGGTCTGGATTCGCTGGTGCTGGGCGAGCCGCAAATTCTCGGTCAGGTGAAAAAAGCGTTTGCCGATTCACAAAAAGGGCATCTGAAGGCCAGCGAGCTGGAGCGCATGTTCCAGAAGTCGTTCTCCGTGGCGAAGCGTGTGCGAACCGAAACCGACATTGGTGCCAGTGCGGTTTCCGTTGCTTTCGCGGCCTGCACCCTTGCGCGCCAAATCTTTGAATCCCTTTCTACCGTCACCGTGATGCTGGTGGGCGCGGGCGAAACCATCGAACTTGTGGCGCGCCATCTGCGCGAGCATAAAGTGAAAAAGATGATCATCGCTAACCGCACCCGCGAACGCGCGCAGGTGCTGGCGGATGAAGTGGGGGCAGAGGTGGTTGCCCTGAGCGACATCGATGAACGCCTGAAAGAGGCGGACATTATCATCAGCTCTACCGCCAGCCCGCTGCCGATTATCGGAAAAGGGATGGTGGAGCGTGCGCTGAAGTCCCGTCGTAATCAGCCGATGCTGCTGGTGGATATCGCCGTCCCGCGCGATGTTGAGCCGGAAGTGGGCAAGCTGCCTAACGCCTACCTCTACAGCGTGGATGACCTGCAAAGCATCATTTCGCACAACCTTGCCCAGCGTAAAGCGGCGGCGGTTCAGGCGGAAACCATCGTTGAGCAGGAAACCAGTGAGTTTATGGCCTGGCTGCGCGCGCAAAGCGTCAGCGAGACCATCCGCGAGTATCGCGGACAGGCGGAGCAGGTGCGTGACGACCTGACTGCCAAAGCGTTAGCGGCCCTTGAACAGGGCGGTGACGCGCACGCAATTATGCAGGATCTGGCGTGGAAACTGACCAACCGCCTTATCCATGCTCCAACCAAATCTCTTCAGCAGGCCGCCCGTGACGGGGATGATGAACGCCTGACTATTCTGCGCAACAGCCTCGGGCTGGAATAGCGCCTTATACCCATTTTCTAAGACAAGGTGCACTTACGCCTATGAAGCCTTCTATCGTCGCTAAACTGGAAGCTCTGCACGAGCGCCATGAAGAAGTACAGGCGCTGCTCGGGGATGCCGGGACCATTGCGGACCAGGAACGTTTTCGCGCGCTTTCACGTGAATACGCGCAGTTAAGTGATGTTTCTAAATGCTTTACCGACTGGCGACAGGTTCAGGAAGATATCGAAACCGCGCAGATGATGCTCGACGATCCTGAAATGCGCGAGATGGCGCAGGAAGAGCTGCAGGATGCGAAAGCGCGTTCTGAAGAGATGGAGCAGCAGCTTCAGGTACTTCTCCTGCCGAAAGATCCGGACGATGAGCGTAACGCCTTTGTGGAAGTTCGCGCCGGTACCGGCGGTGACGAAGCGGCGCTGTTTGCCGGGGATCTGTTCCGCATGTACAGCCGCTACGCCGAGTCGCGTCGCTGGCGCGTGGAGATCATGAGCGCCAACGAAGGCGAACACGGTGGCTATAAAGAGGTTATCGCCAAGATCAGCGGCGACGGCGTGTATGGACGTCTCAAGTTTGAATCCGGCGGTCACCGCGTGCAGCGCGTACCGGCCACCGAATCTCAGGGCCGCATTCACACCTCTGCCTGTACGGTGGCGGTGATGCCGGAGCTGCCGGAAGCGGAACTGCCGGACATCAATCCGGCGGACCTGCGTATTGATACTTTCCGCTCCTCTGGCGCGGGCGGTCAGCACGTTAACACCACCGATTCCGCCATTCGTATTACCCACCTGCCAACCGGTATAGTTGTCGAATGTCAGGACGAGCGTTCCCAGCATAAAAACAAAGCCAAAGCGTTGTCGGTGCTGGGCTCGCGTATCCACGCGGCCGAAATGGCGAAACGCCAGCAGGCGGAAGCATCCACGCGTCGTAACCTGCTGGGCAGCGGCGATCGCAGCGACCGAAACCGCACCTACAACTTCCCGCAGGGGCGCGTAACCGACCACCGCATCAACCTGACGCTGTACCGTCTGGACGAGGTGATGGAAGGCAAGCTGGACATGCTTATTGAGCCTATCGTGCAGGAATACCAGGCCGACCAGCTGGCGGCACTGTCCGAGCAGGAATAATGGATTTTCAGCGCTGGTTACGTGAGGCTGCCGGTGAGCTTTCCGAAAGTGAAAGCCCTAAACGCGATGCCGAAATTTTGCTTGAGCATGTGACGGGTAAAGCCCGCACGTACCTGCTGGCCTTCGGCGAAACTGAACTGACCGCGGAACAGGAAGCACAGCTCGCCGCGCTGCTTGCCCGCCGTAAAACCGGCGAGCCGGTGGCGCACCTTGTCGGCGAGCGCGAGTTCTGGTCGTTACCGCTGTACGTTTCGGCGGCAACGCTGATCCCGCGTCCGGACACCGAGTGTCTGGTTGAACAGGCGCTGGCGCGTTTATCTGCGGAGGCCTGCAGCATTCTCGATCTCGGTACCGGTACCGGGGCCATCGCGCTGGCGCTCGCCAGCGAGCGGCCGGACTGCACCGTTACGGCGGTGGACGTGATGCCTGATGCGGTCACGCTGGCGCAGCGTAACGTGGAACGAATCGGGCTCAGTAACGTGACGGTGCTGCAAAGCAGCTGGTTTGCCGCGCTTGAGAATCGTTCATTTGCGATGATTGTCAGCAATCCTCCCTACATCGACGAACATGATCCGCACCTTGCGCAGGGAGATGTTCGCTTTGAACCGCTCACGGCACTGGTTGCTGCCAACGCGGGATTAGCCGATCTTGATCACATTGTGACAACGTCACGAAAACATTTACTTCCCGGTGGCTGGCTGCTCGTGGAGCATGGCTGGACGCAGGGGGAAGCCGTGCGAGCGCTGTTTATGCAAGCAGGCTACGCCGCTGTTGAAACCTGCCGCGACTACGGCGGCAACGAGCGCCTGACGCTGGGGCAGTGGTTATGAGCCTGTTTACCGTACTTATTACCGTCCACTTGATTTCCGTTGCGCTGACCATCACCTTTTTCATCGTCCGTTACTGGTGGCGCTACAGCAACAATCCGCTGATGGATGCCCGCTGGGTGCGTATCGCGCCACACTGTATCGACACGGTGTTGCTCCTTTCCGGTGCCGGGCTTATGTGGAAGACCGGCTATCTGCCATTTACTGATAAAGGCGCATGGCTGACTGAAAAGCTGTTTGGCGTTATCATCTACATCGTTTTGGGTTTTATCGCGCTTGGGCGTCGTCGTCCGCGCAGCCAGCAGGTCGGGTTTATCGCCTTTCTGCTGGGTCTGGTGGTGCTGTACATCATCATTAAACTCGCCACCACAAGAATACCGTTACTGGGGTAAGTCATGAGGTCCTTAGCCGATTTCGAATTTAATAAAGTGCCGCTTTGCGATGGCATGATCCTGATTTCAGAGATGATTCGCGACGATTTTACGTCGCAGTTTGTCTACGATGAGCTGGAGAATCTGGTCAGCCTGGCGCGTGAAGAGATTAATCAGGCTCGCCCGCAAGACTGGCAATTAGAGAAGCTGCTGGAGCTTTTCTACGGCGAATGGGGTTTCTGCGACACGCGGGGCGTGTATCGCCTGTCTGACGCATTATGGCTGGACCAGGTCTTAAAAAATCGTCAGGGCAGCGCCGTGGCGCTGGGCTCTATTTTGCTATGGGTCGCGCACCGTCTGGATATTCCGCTGGTCCCGGTCATTTTCCCGACGCAGATGATCCTGCGTGCTGAGTGGCTGGACGGCGAAATGTGGCTCATTAATCCTTTCAACGGCGACACGCTGGATGAACATACGCTGGACGTATGGCTGAAAGGCAATATTAGCCCGGTGGCTGAACTCTTCAACGAAGATCTCGACGAGGCGGATAACGCAGAGGTCATTCGTAAGCTGCTGGACACGCTAAAGTCCGCGTTAATGGAAGAGCGTCAGATGGAGCTGGCGTTGCGCGCCAGTGAAGTACTGCTGCAGTTCAACCCGGAAGATCCGTACGAAATCCGCGACAGAGGGCTGATTTATGCCCAGCTCGACTGCGAGCACGTGGCGCTGAACGATCTGAGCTATTTCGTCGAGCAGTGCCCGGAAGACCCCATTAGCGAAATGATTCGTGCGCAGATCAACGCGATCTCGCACAAACAAATTACACTGCATTAATCTTAATTCCGATTCATACCTGAATAAGGCGATCCTATGAAACAAAAAGTGGTTAGCATTGGTGATATCAAGGTAGCAAACGATCTGCCGTTCGTACTGTTTGGCGGCATGAACGTGCTGGAATCCCGCGATCTCGCCATGCGTATCTGCGAACACTACGTTACCGTGACCCAGAAGCTGGGCATCCCGTACGTGTTTAAAGCCTCTTTTGACAAAGCCAACCGCTCCTCCATCAACTCTTACCGTGGCCCGGGCCTGGAAGAGGGTATGAAAATTTTCCAGGAGCTGAAGCAGACCTTTGGCGTGAAAGTGATCACCGACGTGCATGAAGCCTCCCAGGCGCAGCCGGTGGCAGACGTGGTGGACGTGATTCAGCTCCCGGCATTCCTGGCTCGCCAGACCGACCTGGTGGCCGCGATGGCGAAAACCGGTGCCGTGATCAACGTGAAAAAACCACAGTTCGTCAGCCCGGGCCAGATGGGTAACATCGTCGATAAGTTTATCGAAGGTGGTAACGATCAGGTCATCCTGTGCGACCGTGGTGCAAACTTCGGTTACGACAACCTGGTCGTGGATATGCTGGGCTTCAGCGTAATGAAGAACGTCTCTAACCAGTCTCCGGTGATTTTCGACGTGACCCATGCTCTGCAGTGCCGCGACCCGTTTGGCGCCGCGTCCGGCGGCCGCCGTGCTCAGGTGACCGAACTTGCGCGCGCCGGTATGGCAACCGGTCTGGCTGGCCTGTTCATTGAAGCGCACCCGGATCCGGATAACGCAAAATGCGACGGTCCATCCGCGCTGCCGCTGGATAAGCTTGAGCCGTTCCTGAAACAGATCAAAGCGATTGACGATCTGGTGAAGAGCTTCGACGAGCTGGATACCAGCAAATAATAAAAAAACCCGCTTCGGCGGGTTTTTTTATGCCTCCCTCTCCGCCAGGGAGAGGGTTGGGGTGGGGGCATCAGCCCGCACCGGCCCATTCTTACGCAAATATCGTCATCAGATACGCAACAAACAACGCCATATGCGCCGCTCCGTTCAGCACGTTGGTGCGCCCGGTGGAGAACGAAATCTGGCACAGCAGCAATGATGCTACCATCACGATCATCTCCGGCGCACCCAGCGCAAACTGCAGCTCGTTACCGGTCATAAAGGCAATCAGCGTCACCACCGGTACGGTGAGTGAAATCGTCGCCAGCACGGAGCCGAAGAACAGGTTCATTGCGCGCTGCACCTGATTATTCAACACCGCTTTCAGCGCGCCCAGCCCTTCAGGGGACAGGATCAGCAGCGCCACCAGGAAGCCGGTAAACGCCACCGGCGCGTTCAGCTCGGTTAACAGCGTCTCCAGCGGGTTAGCGTTCATCTTTGTAACGGCAATCACCGCAATCAGATGCACGATCAGCCAAACCGTATGCCACGCGCTGCTGTGGGCCGACGGCTTACCGTGGTGCGGATCATCGTCGTCGCCGTCGTCTTCATGCTCATACACAAACAGGCTCTGGTGCGTTTTGGTCTGAATCAACAGGAACACGCCGTACATGGCGGCGGAAATCAGCGCGACCAGCAGCGCCTGACCGGTGGAGAAGTTTGCACCCGGCAGCGCCATCGGGAAGACCAGCACGATAATGGCAAGCGGGAAGAGGGCAATCAGATACTGTTTGATGCCAAACAGGTTCATATACTGGGTCGCGAATTTACGCCCACCCAACAGCAGAGAGAAGCCCACCAGACCACCCGTCACAATCATAATGATCGAGTAAAGCGTATCGCGCATCAGCGTCGGCGCGGCATCGCCGGTCGCCATGAGCGCGGAAATCAGGCTAACTTCGAGAATAACAACGGAAAGGCTGAGAATTAAAGAACCATACGGCTCGCCCAGACGGTGGGCCAGGACGTCCGCATGGCGAACGACGCTAAATGCGCTGGTTAAGATGCCGACCAGGGCAAGAATATTGATACCAACCACCACTGGCAGTGACTGACTGCTTCCCCAGAAGAGCAGCACAGCCAGTGCCAGAACCGGGAAAATGAGTGACGTCTCCTTGTGGCGGGTCTTTACCGCCTCGTGTGTTGCTGTCATGTGCTTCTCCATCAATGCAGGTGCTTGTAATTATAGATAGATTTTTGAGGGCATTAAATTAACAGATCTCTGTTAAATACCCTTAATTTTTTACTTAATTTTACCCTTTTTCATAAATTTAACGCCTGACTCCTGTAATTGACAGCTTTCACATAATATTTATTAAACAACAACTAATTACATGTAATGTTAATCCATAAATTAAGGCCGGGTGGCACGCTGGCATATCGTCGTCCACACTTATCTCTTTAAGTAAAAGAGAGGTGAGTGATGCCATATAAAACGAAACGCGAATTACCCGATAACGTGCAAAACGTGCTGCCCGCTCACGCGCAGGATATCTATAAAGAGGCGTTTAACAGTGCCTGGGATCAATACAAAGACAAGGAAGATCGCCGGGATGATGCCAGCCGTGAAGAGACGGCCCACAAAGTCGCCTGGGCCGCCGTAAAACATGAATATGAAAAAGGAGACGACGATAAATGGCATAAAAAGAAATAGCCGTGAAATAATTCGCTACCTTCATTTTGACTTTTCAGGCGGTTGAACTGCCGTTGTATTGCAACTGGTCCGCTAATTGCTTATCGTTATTCAACTGCTGGCAAAATGACCAGCACCTAAGGCCGGGAAGGCGAATTACAGATGTCGCAAGGAAGCATGCAGTGGCGGAGGTGGAAAGTGTTAACGCGTGATTTCTTAATGAAGGCAGATTGTAAGACGGCATTTGGTGCTATTGAGGAATCGCTTCTCTGGTCAGCTGAACAACGTGCGGCGTCGCTCGCTGCCACGCTTGCCTGCCGCCCGGATGATGGCCCGGTATGGATTTTTGGCTACGGTTCCCTGATGTGGAACCCGGCGCTCGAATTTGTCGAATCGGCAACGGGAACGCTGCCTGGCTGGCACCGCGCATTTTGCCTGCGTCTGACGGCCGGACGCGGCAGCGCGTGCCAGCCCGGGCGCATGCTTGCACTGAAAGAGGGCGGGCGCACCACTGGCGTGGCGTATCGCCTGCCGGATGCCACGCTGGAAGAGGAGCTTACGCTGCTCTGGAAGCGCGAGATGATCACCGGCTGCTACATGCCAAGCTGGTGCAAGCTGGAACTGGACGACGGACGCACCGTCAATGCGCTGGTGTTTATCATGGACCCGCGCCATCCGCTGTATGAAGCGGATACCCGCACGCAGGTGATTGCTCCGTTAATAGCCGCTGCCAGCGGACCGCTGGGTACCAACGCGCAGTATCTCTTCTCCCTCGATCAGGAGTTGACCCGCCTCGGCATGCAGGACGATTGTCTGAATGAGCTGGTGGTGAAGGTGAAGGCGTTGCTGGAAGGGAACCCGCTCAACGGCACGCTGCGACCGGGTTTTGCCTGATATTACGCCCGGCTTGCCGGGCGTTTAATATTATGCTGCCACGTAGCTGATGGAATGCTCCAGAGACTGACTGTGGCTGTCAATCAGCACATCCCATGTGCCGGTGTAGGGCACTGTAAGCCAGGCCTTATCATCCTGTACGGTGAGAATATCCGCCTGGGACTGTTTTTGTGCTTTCGAACTCATCAGATGAATACGACAGCGTTCTGAGCAACGCACCACCACCGTATCCCCGCCAAACAGCTTCAAACTTGTTTTTACCAGTGCCATTTTTTACCCCGTAGTCTTAAACAACGCTCTCCCTGCAGCCATATCCGAGCGTGATGTTGTTCACAATTCACTCATGGCATAACACCAAAGGGGAGGGGGTGGGATGCTGATTTTGATCAAAAAATGGCATAACGATTAAACAAAAATGACAAAATTCCTCAAAATTTCAGCTGGCGCGCGTTTTACCCGCTAAACGCGCGCCGCCAGAAAATTAAATGCGGAAATGACCGGCTGTTTCAGCAAGGTCGCCCGCCTGGCTCTGCAGGGCACCCGCAGCGGCGGCGGATTCCACGACCAGCTCGGCGTTCTGCTGAACCATTCTGTCGAGATGGGTCACCGCGTGGTTGATCTCATGAATCCCTTTCATCTGCTCGCTGGTGGCGATGGAAATTTCGCGCATAATGCCGGAGACGCTGCCGATGCTGGAGCGGATCTCGTCCATGCTTTCCCCGGCCAGGTGCACGTAGCGGGAGCCGGTGGCCACGCTGTCGGTGGTGGAATCGATCAGCGATTTGATCTCTTTCGCCGCCTGGGCGCTGCGGCTCGCCAGGTTACGCACTTCGCCCGCCACCACGGCAAACCCGCGTCCCTGCTCACCCGCACGCGCCGCCTCGACGGAGGCGTTCAGCGCCAGAATGTTGGTCTGGAAAGCAATGCCGTCAATCACGCTGGTGATATCGCCAATTTTAGCCGACGCGACTTCGATGGACTGCATGGTGCTGATCGCCTGGGATACCACCTCGCCGCCGCGCGCAGCGGCCGCTGAGGCTTTGCTCGCCTGGTCATTCGCTTCTGCCGCCGATTCGTTCGACTGGGTCACGGAGGCGGTGATCTGCTCCACGGCGCTGGCCGTCTCGCGCAGGCTGGATGCGGCCTGCTCGGTACGTCCGGAAAGATCCTGGTTACCCGCCGCAATCTCCTGAGCGGCGTTTTTCACCGACTCGCTGGCATCACGGAGCTGCACCATCACCACCGACAGCTTATCGCTGAAGGCGTTAAAGGCCTGCGCAATCTGCGCAACCTCGTCCTCGCCGTTGTCCGGCAGGCGCTGGGACAGATCGTTAGTCCCGTTAGCAATGTTGTGCATCGCGTCGCGAATGTCTGACAAACGCTTGAGCAGGCGGGCAATCAGGAAATGCACAATGGCCGCGCTCAGCAGTGCCAGGATCACCAGCGAAATCGCCGAGGCTTTAAGCAGGGAACGCATGCCGGAGGTGGCATCACCGTTGTCGAGCGCGACGACTAACAGCCAGTTTGTACCCGGCACGGCTGTCGCCACGAAGGTTTTTTCAGCGTCGTTCAGCGTTCCGTCGACGAGGTTACCGCTTTTCAGTGCAGCAAAATCAATGCCTTTGATCGTCTCAGCGAATGGTTTAAGCGTGAGCGCCGGATCGTTAGCGGCAATCACGCTGCCGTCACTGTTCAGAAGCAACCCGCTGCTGGCCGGTGTTGGATGGATCCCGCGCACGTTAGCCACCACGCTGTCCATCGCCACATCGCCCGCCACCACCGCTTTCAGCGTACCATTCTCTTTTACCGGCACGGCGAAGGTTACCACCAGTTTGCCGGTCCCCGCGTCAACGTAGGGCGCGGTGACGACCGGACCGTCCGTGCTGACCACCTGCTGATACCACGGGCGGATAGTCGGGTCATAGTCTGCCGGGACACCCGCCGGTTCAGAGAATTTCGCCGTTTTGCTGGCGTAGCCAACATAAACGTTGGTGAAGCCACCCGCCTGCGCAAGCTGTTTAAACACCGGAACCGGATCGTCACTCAGCGCAACGGTCTGCGCTGAGGCGATCACCGCCATCTTGCTTTTTACCCAGTCGGCAATCGCCATGTTATGGCTGGCGCTGGTGCTGGTCAGAATATCGCGCTGGGACTGCTGGTTATCCTGGCGCGTGACCTGGAAGTTAATAACGGTATTAAGGAGAAGTGCGACGACCAGACAGCCTGCCGTCGTCGCGATGATGCGTGCACGAATCGATCTGAACATAAGTGAAATACCTGCTGTGTTGTTTCCATGCCTATCGGCATCCCCGCAGGTAAACTTGATGCTGAAACCGCGTCCATAAGAAAATAATATTTTTACGGGTTTATTATTAAAAAGTTAATACTTTATCCGCGGACAGCGTCCAGTCGGCCAGCTCAACCAGCGTACCAATCTCTACGCCATCAATCAGCGGCAGACCGGTAATACCGCGGCCATCGGTACAGGTCTTGCACAGCTTCACCGGCACGTTTTGCGCGGTCAGGATCTCCAGCATCTGCTGAATGTTATAGCCCTCGGCCGGTTTTTGTCCCTTCAGCCCCGCGGTGACCGCGTCCGACATTAAAAAGAGTCGTAACGCGAGGTCACTCTCTTTTTCACGCAGCGCAATCGCCAGGCGCAGGCTATTAAAAAGGGATTCGCTGCCGTAGGCCGCACCGTTGGCGACGATCACAATCTTTTGCATGTTGACTCCTGTTCTTATAAAGGCACGAATATTGCTTAGCTTTCCCGAGTTTCGCTGTTCCGGAGAGAAAGCATGACATTAATGGCTGGCATTTCGCCAGGCGCTGCCGAATGGCTCGAGCGCGCAAAGATGATGCGCCGGGAGCAGCTCAGCAAGCTGGCACAGCTTGGCGAGCTTGTGCACGGCATTAGCCAACTGGTGCACATGTTACAGTGCGAGCGTGGGGCGTCCAACGTCTGGCTCTGCTCACAGGGTAAGCTTTACGCCCCCGAATGCAAAGCCAGCCGGGCGCTGGTGGATGAAAACCTCGCTGCACTTTATGTGATTCTTGAAAAACAGTCGCCGATCCCGGGAAGTACGGTCTGTGAACGCATCGGCGGCGCGCTCCTGAGCCTGGATATGCTTCCCGCGCTGCGCGAAGGAGTTATTCAGCAAACGGTAACGGCACCGCAGGCGATGGAACACTACTCCCGCATGCTTCGCCATCTGCTCAGTATCGTACCGCAGCTTAATGACAGCATTGACGATCCGCAAATAGCCGGGCGTTTTGTCGCCCTGTATAGCCTGATGCAGGGGAAAGAGCTGGCGGGACAGGAGCGGGCGCTGGGGGCGATTGGCTTCACGCAGGGTTTTTTCGATGATGTGACTCGCCAGAGGCTGGTTGACCGCATCGACGGGCAGCAGGCCTGCTTTGAAATCTTTCTCTCGCACAGCCACGCTGAGGTACAGGCCACCTTTGCCTTAAACTGCCAGCCCGATCGTGAAACGGAACAGCTACGAAGGGTGGCCTGCACCCGCCAGCCCGCCGCCGATAACGGCCATACCGCACTGGCCTGGTTTGCGCTGCAAACCGCGCGCCTTGAGCATCTGCGCGCGCTGGAGGAGACGCTCATCGCCGATCTGATGACGGCGGTGGACGAGCGTATTTACCGTAACGATGAGTACGTGCCTCCCGCCGATGAGCAGGACGATCCGCTGATACAGTACCCGGAAAAACCGTTGCTCACCCTGGTACGCCAGCAGGCGCGTGAGATAGAACAGCTCTCGCGCCAGCTTGCGTCGCTGCGCGATACGCTTGAAGAGCGCAAAGTCATAGATAAAGCGAAAAGCGTTTTGATGACCCACCAGAATATGAGTGAGGAACAGGCCTGGACGGCGCTGCGCAAAATGGCGATGGATAAGAACCAAAGGATGGTGGATATCGCCCGCGCGCTGCTCATGGTGAAGAATTTGTGGCAGGTAATACCAAAGGAGTAGCTGCACGGTTAGCGGGCATTTTGTGCCTGATTGAGGTGCGTAAACCTGAGGGTAAAGCGGGATACACCGCGAAAACCGCGTGTTAAAACCTGGCATTCGCTTTGCATGATCAGATTAACCATTTTTGACGATGCGCCAACGGCGGTGCATTCGTCTTCGGGATAAAGGCGTCCACTGGTGCTTCGGCATCGTGGGCGCTTTTTTTTGGTTTTTATTCAGGAGTGGTCATGGCGGATTTGTCGAGACGGCGTTTTTTGCAGGCCAGCATGCTGGCGAGTGGCGCAATGCTGTTACCGGGTATCATGCAGGCCGCATGGGCGGCAGGCTCGGATAAACCGGAGCAGGAAACAGTGCGCATCGGGTTTATCCCGCTGACAGACTGCGCGCCCGTGGTTATCGCGGCGCTGAAAGGCTTTGATAAAAAATACGGCATTACCATCGTGCCCACCAAAGAGGCGAGCTGGGCGGCGGTGCGCGACAAGCTGGTGGCGGGCGAGCTTGATGCCGCGCACATTCTCTACGGCCTGCTGTACGGCCTGGAGCTGGGCATTGCCGGTAAGCCGCAGCAGATGGCAAACCTGATGACGCTTAATCAGAACGGCCAGGCGATTACGCTTTCCAGCGATCTGGCGGAGAAGGGCGTTCGAGACCTTGACGGGCTGAAAAAGCTAATTGGTCAGCAGGCGCCCGGCACCTACACCTTCGCGCACACCTTCCCGACCGGGACGCACGCCATGTGGCTCTACTACTGGCTGGCCAGCGCGGGCATTAACCCCTTTGACGACGTGCGCACGGTGGTGGTGCCGCCGCCGCAGATGGTGATGAACATGCGCATTGGCAACATGGTCGGCTTTTGCGTCGGCGAGCCGTGGAACGCGCGGGCGATTAACGACCGCATCGGCTTTACCGCCGCGACGTCACAGTCTGTCTGGGCCGACCATCCGGAAAAAATCCTCGGCACGCGTCGCGACTGGGTGGAGAAAAACCCGCACACCGCGCGGGCGCTGGTCAGCGCGGTCCTGGAGGCCGCACGCTGGATCGAAGCCTCCCCGGAAAACAAGCGCGAGACCGCGCGGATCCTCTCCCACCGGGCGTGGCTCAACTGCAAGGAACAGTTTCTCACCGGGCGAATGCTCGGCGAGTACGACAACGGCCTGGGCCAGCGCTGGCAGGACGCGCACCCGATCCGTTTCTTCAACGAGGGGGCCGTCAGCTACCCATATCTCTCCGACGGTATGTGGTTCTTAACCCAGTTCCGCCGCTGGGGCTTGCTCAAATCCGCGCCGGACTACGCGGCTATTGCACAGCGCATTAACCAGACCGCTGTCTGGCAGGATGCCGCCACGGCGGTGGGGGGCATCACCACACCGACTTCACCATTACGCAGCAGCACATTGATGGACGGCACCGTCTGGAACGGTACCGACCCGGAAGGATACGCCAGCCGTTTCGCCATTCATCGTAAAGGGGCCTGATTATGCAGCATCTGCAAAAGACGAAATCACCAGATACGCCAGAGAGTGGGGAGGTGATTGTCCTCCCTCCGGTGCAGGTTCGCCGCCGTACGCCGACGTTTGCGCGTCGGATTAACGCGATCATTCAACGCATCATTCCGGCATTAATCGGTCTGGGACTGCTGGTCGTGCTGTGGCAGCTGGCGGCGATTAACAGCAAAGGTTTCCCGACGCCGCTCAGCACGCTTGATTCCGCCATTACTCTGTTTGCCGATCCGTTTTATCGCGACGGGCCTAACGATATGGGCATCGGCTGGAACGTGCTCGCTTCATTACAGCGCGTGGCGGTGGGCTTTGGCCTGGCCGCGTTCGCCGGGATCCCGCTCGGCTTCCTGATTGGCCGCTTCACCTTTTTTTCGCGCATGTTCGGCCCGCTGATCGCGCTGTTACGCCCGGTTAGCCCGC
This sequence comes from Enterobacter sp. Taxon_8, assembly GCF_058354585.1. Classification (NCBI taxonomy): domain Bacteria; kingdom Pseudomonadati; phylum Pseudomonadota; class Gammaproteobacteria; order Enterobacterales; family Enterobacteriaceae; genus Enterobacter; species Enterobacter sp. Taxon_8. Next base: position 1,937,222 of record NZ_CM177989.1, read on the forward strand.
TGGCCTGGCTGCCCATCGGCCTGCTGCTGTTCCAGAAAGCGGAGCCCGCGTCGAGCTGGACCATTTTTATCTGCTCTATCTGGCCGATGGTGATCAACACCGCCGAAGGCGTGCGCCGCATTCCGCAGGACTACCTCAACGTTGCCCGGGTGCTGCAGCTTTCCGAGTGGACCATCCTGCGCCGCATTCTCTTCCCGGCGGTGCTGCCCGCGGTGCTGACCGGGGTGCGCCTCTCCATCGGCATCGCCTGGCTGGTGATTGTCGCCGCCGAGATGCTGACCGGAGGGCTGGGGATCGGCTTCTGGATCTGGAACGAGTGGAACAACCTCAACGTCGAAAACATTCTCATCGCCATCGTCATCATTGGCGTGGTCGGGCTGCTGCTGGAGCAGGGGCTGATGCTGATCGCCCGGCGCTTTAGCTGGCAGGAAAAATAAGGAGCGAACATGAAACCATTAATTCAGGTCCAGGCCGTGAGCCAGCGTTTTTCCACCGCCAGCGGCGAGTTTCTGGCGCTGCAGAACGTCTCTTTTGATATCCACGAGGGCGAAACCGTGAGCCTGATTGGGCACTCTGGCTGCGGCAAATCGACGCTGCTGAACCTCATCGCCGGTATTACCCTGCCGACCGAAGGTGGGCTGATTTGTGACAACCGCGAAATCGCCGGGCCGGGGCCGGAGCGCGCGGTGGTGTTCCAGAACCACTCGCTGCTGCCGTGGCTCACCTGCTTCGACAACGTGGCCCTGGCGGTAGATCACGTGTTTCGCCACAGCATGAGCAAGGCTGAGCGCCGGGAGTGGATTGAACACAATCTCGACCGCGTGCAGATGGGGCACGCTCTGCACAAGCGTCCGGGGGAGATCTCCGGCGGCATGAAGCAGCGCGTCGGTATTGCCCGCGCGCTGGCGATGAAGCCGAAAGTGCTGCTGATGGATGAACCCTTCGGCGCGCTCGATGCGCTGACGCGCGCTCATCTGCAGGACTCGGTAATGCAGATCCAGCAGGCGCTGAACACCACCATCGTGCTCATTACCCACGACGTGGACGAGGCGGTGCTGCTCTCCGATCGCGTGCTGATGATGACCAACGGCCCGGCGGCGACCGTCGGGGAGATCCTGCGCGTCGATCTGCCGCGCCCGCGCAACCGGGTGCAGCTGGCGGACGACAGCCGCTATCACCACATGCGCCAGCAGATCCTTCATTTCCTCTATGAAAAGCAGCCAAAAGCGGCGTAGCGAGGGGGCTTTGATGCGACTGGTCATTATCGGAAATGGCATGGCGGCTACGCGGCTGATTGCCTCGCTCACCGGGCGTGCTGCAGGTCGTTTCGCTATCACCGTCATCGGTGACGAGCCGGAACATGCCTATAACCGCATCCAGCTTTCGCCGGTGCTGGGCGGTGAAAAGCAGGCTGCAGACATCTGTCTTCAGGATGACGACTGGTACCAGGCGCGCGGCGTGACGTTGCTGCGGGGCGAAAAGGCGATCGCCGTAAACGTGGACACGCGGGAAGTGCAAACCGCCGCCCGCACGCTGGACTGGGATGCGCTGGTGTTTGCCACCGGATCAACGCCCTTTATTCCGCCAATCCCCGGCTGCGATGCGCCGCATGTGTTCACGTTCCGTACCCTGGCAGATACCCGGGCCATTCAGGCGATCGTCGGTCCTGCGGTGGTGCTGGGCGGCGGCGTGCTCGGGGTTGAGGCGGCAGCAGCGCTGGCGCGTTCAGGTGACGAGGTCACGCTTGTTCATCGCGGTCCGTGGCTGATGGAGCAGCAGCTGGATCGGCAGGCGGGAATGCTGCTGGAAGAGGCGCTGGCGGCGCGGGGCGTGCGCTGTGAGCTCGTCTCTGGCATCGCAGCGGTGAACGGAGATAGCGTGACGCTGCTTAACGGACGCAGTATCGCCGCCGCGCGCGTGGTGCTAGCGACCGGCGTGCAGCCCAGCGTCGCGCTGGCGCAGGCCAGCGGCATTCGCTGCGCGCGCGGCATCGTGGTGGATCACCAGATGCAAACCTCCGAGCCGGACGTCTACGCCATTGGCGAGTGCTGCGAAATTGACGGCCAGACGTTTGGCCTGGTCGCCCCCTGTCTGGCGCAGGCGGATATCCTTGCCGCGCGGCTGGCGGGGGACGTCACCGCGCCGTTTGTCCTGACTGACAACGGCGTACGCCTCAAGGTGACCGGCGTGGAGCTGTTCAGCCTCGGTCGCGCGGCAGAGCGGGAGGGCGACGTGGTCTGGAGCGCATGGGATCCGCTGACCCGTCACTATCGCCGTTTACTGATCAATCAGAGGGCGCTGGCTGGCGTACTGCTGATGGGCGACTGCCGCAGCGCGGCAACATTTACCGATTTACTGGCAACGGCTGCGCCCGCCCACGCGGACTGGCTGTTCGATCGTTTCACTACGCAACCGCAGGTTGCAGGACACAATGCTATGACAAAACCTACTCTGGTGGTGGTTGGGCACGGTATGGTCGGCCATCATTTCCTCGAAGACTGCGTTAACCGCAATCTGCATCAGCAGTATCAGATCGTTGTCTTTGGCGAGGAGCGCTATGCCGCCTATGACCGCGTGCATCTGTCGGAATATTTTGGCGGCCGCAGCGCGGCGTCGCTTTCGCTGGTGGAGGGGGATTTCTTTGCCGACAACGGCATTGAGCTTCGCCTGTCGCAGCAGGTCGTCGCTATCGATCGCGACGCGCGCGTGGTGCGTACCGCCAGCGGGCACGAAACCCACTGGGACAAGCTGGTACTGGCGACCGGATCATACCCGTTCGTGCCGCCCGTGCCGGGCAACGATTTGCCGGGCTGTTTTGTCTACCGCACCCTTGACGACCTGGACAACATTGCGGCGCACGCGGCGGGCTCGCGCCGCGGCGTGGTGATTGGCGGCGGCCTGCTCGGGCTGGAGGCGGCGAATGCCCTGAAGCAGCTCGGGCTGGAAACCCACGTGGTGGAATTTGCGCCTAACCTGATGGCGGTCCAGCTCGACAACGACGGCGCGATGATGCTGCGCAAGAAAATTGAGGCGCTGGGCGTCGGCGTTCACACCAGTAAAGCGACAACGGAGATCGCCACGGCGGACGGCGGGCTGGTGCTGCGCTTTGCCGATGGCGAACAGCTTGAAACGGACATGGTGGTCTTTTCTGCCGGCATTCGTCCCCAGGACGCGCTGGCGCGCAGCAGCGGGCTGGCTATCGGCGAACGCGGCGGGATTTGCATTGACGACGGTTGCCAGACCTCCGATCCGGACGTGCTGGCCATCGGCGAATGCGCGCTGTGGGAAGGGAAAATCTTCGGTCTGGTCGCGCCCGGCTATCAGATGGCGCGGGTGGCCGCCGCCGCGCTGGCGGGTGAGGATAAAACCTTCGCCGGCGCGGATATGAGCACTAAGCTCAAGCTGCTCGGCGTGGACGTCGCCTCGTTCGGCGACGCTCACGGGCGCACGCCGGGGGCGCTGAGCTATCAGTGGACGCACGGTCCGCAGCAAATCTACAAGAAAATCGTGGTCAGCCACGACGGCAAAACGCTGCTCGGTGGCGTGCTGGTGGGTGACGCCAGCGAATACGCCACGCTGGTGCAGATGATGCTTAACGGGATAGCCCTGCCAAAAGAGCCGGAAACGCTGATTTTACCCGCGTCGTCAGGCAGCGCGCCGAAAGCGCTCGGCGTGGCGGCGCTGCCGGAAAGCGCGCAAATCTGTTCATGTCATAACGTCAGCAAGGGCGATATCTGCCGGGCGGTGAGCGCGGGCGCGACGGATATCGGCGCCGTTAAGCAGTGCACCAAAGCGGCGACCGGCTGCGGGGGATGTAGCGCGCTGGTGAAGCAGGTGATGGAGTTCCAGCTGGCTGAGCAGGGCGTGGAGGTGAAAAAGGACATCTGCGAGCACTTCCCGTACTCGCGCCAGGAGATTTACCACCTCGTGCGCGTCAACCATATTCGCACCTTTGACCAGCTTATCAGCCGCTACGGACAGGGACACGGGTGCGAAATTTGTAAGCCGCTGGTGGGGTCAGTGCTTGCCTCGTGCTGGAACGAGTATCTGCTGAAACCGGCACACCTGCCGCTGCAGGACACCAATGACCGCTACTTCGCCAATATCCAGAAAGACGGTACCTACTCTATCGTGCCGCGCATGCCGGCGGGGGAAGTGACCGCGGACGGGCTGATCGCCATCGGGCAGATTGCGAAACGCTACAGCCTGTACAGCAAAATTACCGGCGGGCAGCGTATCGACCTTTTCGGCGCCACTCTTGAACAGCTGCCTATGATCTGGCAGGCGCTGGTCGAGGCCGGGTTTGAAACCGGGCACGCTTACGGGAAATCCCTGCGCACGGTGAAATCCTGCGTCGGTTCAACCTGGTGCCGCTACGGGGTGCAGGACTCCACCGGCCTCGCGGTCAGGCTTGAGCACCGCTACAAGGGGCTGCGCGCGCCGCACAAAATCAAAATGGCGGTCTCCGGCTGCACCCGCGAGTGCGCGGAGGCGCAGAGCAAAGACGTTGGGGTGATTGCCACCGATAAAGGCTGGAACCTCTATCTCTGCGGCAACGGCGGGATGAAGCCGCGCCATGCGGATCTCTTCGCCAGCGATCTGGATGACGAAACGTTAATCCGCACCGTCGACCGCTTCCTGATGTTCTACATCCGCACGGCGGAACGCCTGCAGCGCACCAGCACCTGGATGGATAACCTGGAAGGCGGTCTCGACTACCTGCGGGAGGTGATCCTCAACGACAGCCTGGGTATCGCCCACGAGCTGGAGCAGGAGATGGCCCGGGTGGTGGAAACCTATCAGTGCGAATGGCAAACAACGCTTAACGATCCCAACCGGCTGGCGCTGTTCCGCACGACGGTGAACGACACCGCGCCGGATGAAAGCAAGCGCTGGCAGGAAATTTGCGGCATCGACGATATCCCCGAGCAGGCGGGCATCGGCGCGCGGCTTGGACGTAAGCCGATTGCGCTCTTCCGTTTTGGCAAAACCGTTTACGCCCTCGACGATCGGGAACCGGGCGGTAATGCTAACGTGCTTTCACGCGGCATTCTTGGCGATGCAGCGGGCGAGCCGGTGGTGATTTCACCGCTGTATAAGCAGCGCATTCGCCTGCGCGACGGCTGTCAGGTAGAGAACGGCGAACCCGCGGTGCGCGCCTGGCCGGTGAAAATTGAAAACGGCAAGGTATGGGTTGGCAGCGACGCCCTGGTAATGCGTGCGGAGGCTTCATGACGGAAACCCGGACAACGTGCCCCTACTGCGGGGTCGGCTGTGGCGTAGTTGCCAGCGTGGAAGGTGAAGCGGTCAGCGTTCGGGGAGATGAAACCCATCCTGCGAACCTGGGACGTCTGTGCGTGAAAGGATCGGCCCTGGGGGAAACGACGGGGTTACAGGGGCGATTGCTGCGCCCCGCTGTTGACGGACTTGAGGTGGACTGGGCGCAGGCGCTGAACGCGGCGGGGGAGCGTCTGCGGGAGATTATCGACACATGGGGACCGCAGGCGGTGGCGTTTTACGCCTCCGGACAATTGCTTACCGAGGACTACTACGCCGCCAACAAGCTGATGAAAGGATTTATCGGTGCGGCAAACATCGATACTAACTCCCGGCTCTGTATGTCCTCGGCGGTGGTGGGCTACAAGCGCGCCTTTGGCGAAGACGTGGTGCCGTGCAGCTATGAGGATGTGGAAAACAGCGATCTGGTGGTGCTGGTGGGTTCAAACGCGGCCTGGACGCATCCGGTGCTGTATCAGCGGCTGGTGCAAGCAAAGTACAGCAATCCGCAGATGAAGGTGGTGGTAATCGATCCCCGCAGAACCGCCACCTGTGATATTGCTGACCTGCATCTGGCGCTCGCCCCCGGCAGCGACGCCGGGCTGTTTGTCGGTCTGCTTAATGTGATTCAGGGAACGGATGAGTGGCCCGTTGAGCGCGTGGCGGCGTTTTGCGATCTTCCGTCAGAAGACATTGGTACCTTTTACGACTGGTTTATCACCGCGCCTCGCGCAATTACGCTCTACACCATGGGTATCAACCAGTCCGCCAGCGGCAGCGACAAGTGTAACGCTATTATTAACGTTCATCTTGCCAGCGGGAAGTTCAACCGTCCGGGCTGCGGCCCGTTTTCGCTGACCGGACAGCCAAACGCGATGGGCGGAAGGGAGGTGGGCGGACTGGCGAACCAGCTGGCGGCACACATGAACTTTGAGCCGGACGATCTTTCGCGGGTGGCGCGTTTCTGGGGAACGGAACGGCTGGCGCAGACGCCGGGGCTGATGGCGGTGGAGCTGTTTGACGCCATTGCCCGCGGTGAGGTGAAGGCGGTGTGGATTATGGGCACCAACCCCGCCGTGTCGCTGCCGGACAGCCACGCGGTGTGTCAGGCGCTGGCGGGTTGCCCGCTGGTGATGGTCTCTGAGGTGATGAACGATACCGACACCAGCCGGCTCGCCCATATCCGTTTTCCGGCTTTGAGCTGGGGAGAAAAGGACGGGACGGTGACCAATTCCGAGCGGCGCATTTCGCGCCAGCGCGCGTTTCTGCCTGCGCCGGGCGAGGCGAAGCCGGACTGGTGGATCGTCGCGCAGGTAGCGAAGCGGCTGGGCTACGGCGAGGCCTTTGCCTGGCAACATCCGCACGAGATTTTTTGCGAACATGCGGCGCTGACGGCCTTTGAAAATGACGGCGCGCGGGCATTGAATCTTCATGACCTGGCTGCGCTAACCCGTGAGGAGTGGGATCAGCTTGAGCCTTATCAGTGGCCGACGGGGGATTTCCCGCGCCGAAACATTGTTCCCGTTAACCCTCTGTCGCACAGTGCGACTGTCAGCGCGTTGTACCCGCTGATTCTTAACTCGGGGCGCATCCGCGATCAGTGGCATACCATGACCCGAACGGGATACGTAGCCAGACTGATGCAGCATATCGCCGAACCGTTTGTTGAGGTTTGCCCCGCAGACGCCGTTCGGCTTTCCCTGTGCGACGGCCAGCTGGCGCGAATTAGCTCGCCGCGCGGCGTGATGGTCGTCAGAGTACGAATCAATGACGGGATACGGGAAGGCGAGGCGTTTGCCCCGATGCACTGGAACGCTGAGTTTGCCCGCCAGGGAAAGGTGAATGCGCTGGTGGAAGGGCGCTGCGATCCGGTTTCGGGCCAGCCGGAGAGTAAACAAACCGCGGTCAGAATTCTGCCGTGGCAGCCTGCCTGGCAGGGGGAACTCTATGCCAGGGAATGGCCGGAAATGCCTTCTTCGGTTTACTGGTGGCGCAAAGCCTCACGTCTGACGGTGGCGTGCGATAAACCTTTGCTGTCGTGGGTAATGGAATACGCCGGCGTCCGGGGCTGGCAGCTGCAGGTTGCCCAAACCGGCGAACGCAGCAGCGTGCTGGCCTGGCATGAAGGCCAGCTGATGCTGGGCTTCTGGGAGGGCACTGCGTTACCGGCGCTGGCGCATACGGTGATTGAGGCCGCTTTTCAATCCCCACCCGTGCTGGCCTCAGAACGCCACGCCCTGTTGAACGGACAGAGCGTCGGGAAGGAAGCGGATCCGGGACGCATCATCTGCAGCTGTTTCAGCGTCGGGGAGAATGCGATACGGGAGGCGATCGTCGGAGGGTGTGATTCCGTCAACGCGCTGGGGGCGAAGCTGCGCTGTGGTACGAACTGTGGTTCCTGCGTGCCGGAGCTGAAAGGGCTGTTTCAGGATAATCCTGAAATGTCCGTCAGGACTGCATTTCAGGGCTTATCGCGTTAACATAATAAGAGTTTATTCATAAACACAGGTTCTTATTGACGACGTTGATGGCTGTATCGTCCCGCATTCGTTTGCTGTTTTTACTCCCCCTTCTTACGGTCGGAGCCGTTCACGGTGCGCCGAATTCCTTTATCCAGCAGGCACAAAATCCCTTTGATAATGACGGGGATAATCTGCCCGACCTCGGCATGGCGGCGCCAACCGGCGAGGGGGAGAAGCATCTGGCCGAAATGGCGAAAGCCTTTGGTGAAGCCAGCATGACCGACAATGGACTGACGACCGGCGAGCAGGCGCGTCAGTTCGCGTTTGGCCAGGTGCGCGACGCGGTAAGCGGCGAAGTGAACCAGCAGATTGAATCCTGGCTTTCGCCTTGGGGGAACGCCAGCGTGAACTTGCTGGTGGATAACGACGGCAAATTTAACGGCAGCAGCGGGAACTGGTTTATCCCGTGGAACGATAACAACCGTTATCTGAGCTGGAGCCAGCTTGGCCTGACCCAGCAGACGGATGGCCTGGTGAGTAACGCTGGAATCGGCCAGCGCTGGGTCGCCGGGAAATGGCTGCTGGGTTACAACACCTTTTACGATAACCTGCTGGATGAAAACCTGCAGCGTGCAGGGCTGGGCGCGGAAGTGTGGGGGGAAAATCTGCGCCTGTCAGCCAACTATTATCAGCCCTTTGCCGGCTGGCGCGATCGCTCTGACCTCCAGGAGCAGCGCATGGCGCGCGGCTATGACGTCACCGCTAAAGCCTGGCTGCCGTGGTTCCATCACCTGAACACCAGCATCAGCTTCGAGCAATATTTTGGCGATAACGTCGATCTCTTCAACAGCGGAACCGGCTACCACAATCCGGTAGCGGTGAATCTGGGGCTTAACTACACCCCCGTCCCGCTGGTCACGTTGACTGCCGGGCACAAGCAGGGCGAAAGCGGCGAGAGCCAGAATAACCTCGGGCTGAAGCTCAACTATCGCTTTGGCGTGCCGCTGGTGAAACAGCTTTCCGCCGGTGAAGTCGCCGCCACGCGATCCCTGCGCGGAAGCCGCTACGACTCGCCGGAGCGCAATAGCCTGCCGGTGATGGAGTTCCGTCAGCGCAAAACGCTGTCCGTGTGGCTGGCAACGCCTCCGTGGGATCTGAAAGGGGGCGAGACCGTCATGCTGAAGCTCCAGGTCCGCAGCACGCACGGCATTCGTCAGATCCACTGGCAGGGGGATACGCAGGCATTGAGCCTGACGTCACCGGCGAAAAGCAACAGCACAGACGGCTGGAGCGTGATTATGCCTGCCTGGGATGACAGCGAAGGGGCGACAAACCGCTGGCACCTGTCGGCGGTGGTGGAAGATGAGAAAGGCCAGCGCGTCTCGTCCAATGAGATCGCGCTTGCGGTGGTGCAGCCGCTGGTCGCATTGCCTGACGACGATCCGCGCTGGAAGCTGCTGCCGGATGAGTAGCCCTTAAAAAATGCGTTCCTGATGCACCCACACCGCGGCTTCGACGCGGGATTTAAGCTTCATTTTCTTCAGCATATGCTTCACGTGCACTTTGACCGTACTTTCCGTGATGTCCAGGCGGCGGGCGATCATTTTGTTCGGCAGCCCCTGGGCAATGAGCTTGAGAATGTCGCGCTCGCGCGGCGTTAGCTGGCTGACGTCGCGGTCAGAGGTGGCGCGGTTGGCGCGCAGGCTGGCGGCCAGCACCGGCGTTAAGGCTTCGCTGAGAACCATCTCGCCCGCCGCAGCCTGCTGCAGCGCCTTAAGCAAGTCTTCCGGCTCCATGTCTTTGAGCAGATAACCATCCGCCCCGCGCTTCAGCGCCGTGACCACATCCTCTTCATGGTTCGAGACGCTAAAGACGACGATGCGCCCGGAAAGCGATTTTTCCCGCAGCTTGTCGAGGGTCTCCAGACCGTTCATGCCGGGCATATTCAGATCGAGCAGGATCAGATCGGGATCGAGGGATTCGGCAAGCTCAATGCCCTGTTCGCCGTTGCTGGCTTCGCCAACCACGGTGATATCGGGTGCCATGCTGACCAGCTGTTTTACGCCAGTACGCAGCATCGGATGGTCGTCGATCAACAGGATGGATGCCGGTTCCTGATTAGTCATGGGTTTCTCCTTGAGCAGTTGTAAGCGGTTTCTCGGGAATAAAGGTGACGACAACTTCCGTGCCGCCCGTCTCTCTCCGGCGAACCTGGCAATCACCGCGCAGGCTTTGGGCGCGGTCTCGCATAATAATTAAACCATAGTGGTTAGTGCGTTCGGCATTTTCCGGCACGCCGCGGCCGTTGTCGTGAACCGTAAGCTTCACCTGGTTGTTGTGCTGGCTGACGGTGACCGTTACCGCCGTCGCGCCGGAGTGCTTGAGCACGTTGCTCAGCGCTTCACGGGCGATCTGCAGTAAATGTATGGCCTGATGGGAGGGGACAAACCGCGGCGGCAGCTGGTAGTCAAGCTTCACCGGGAACCCCAGCCGGGCGCTAAATTCGTGACAGCTGGCCTCCAGCGCCGGGCGCAGGCCCGGCTCGGTCAGCTGCAGGCGGAAGGTGGTCAGCAGCTCGCGAAGCTGCACCCAGGAGGTGTTCAGCTCGTTGCGGATCTGGCTAAGCAGCTGCTTATTGCTTTCCGGCATCTCTGCATCCTGCATCTGCAGGCAGCTCACCTGCATTTTCATACAGGAGAGCGACTGGGCGATCGAGTCGTGAAGCTCGCGGGCGATGGTCGCGCGCTCTTCCATGACGATCAGCTGCTGCTGCTTTTCCTGATGCCTGTCGAGCGCCAGCGTGGCCGTTAGCTGTTCGACCAGCGTATCAACCAGCTGCTGCTGGTCGTGGCTCAGATGACGCCCGGCTGGCAGCGTTGCCAGTAGAATACCGTACTGGGTGTGGCTGTCGGTCAGGCGCCACTTCAGGGTGGTGCCGCCGGACGTCAGCGGCGGCAGGCCGCGAGGGCAAAGATGGCAGCCTTTGTCATCGCACGACATATCCGACTGGCAGGTAAATTCCTGATGGTTATCTTCGTCTTCCACGTCGTAGACGCGCAGCTCAAGGTCGTGCAGCAGGGTCAGATTTTGCAGGCCGTTCAGCACCGGAGAGAGGCGCTCGCATAGCGGCACCTGCATGTGCAGACGGCGGTTGGCTTGCCACAGGAAGGAGAGGATCTCGTTTTTCTGCTCCAGTCCCGCCGTTTTTTCCTGAACGCGCTGTTCCAGTACCGCGTAGCTCTCGGAGAGCTCTGCCGACATGGTGTTGAGCGCCTGGCCAAGCATGGCCATCTCGTTGCGCCCGCTGATGTGCGTGCGCTGGGTAAAATCGCGTGCGGTCACCGCGCGGGCCATCGCCAGCAGCTGTTTCCACGGGTTCAGCAGCCGCGCGCGGAGCCAGACGATGGTGAAGATCAGCAGCAGCCCCATAAACAGCGCCATTGCGCGGTGCACCATCACCACCCGGTCGATGCGTAATTCGGTCGTCTGGTCAAAAGCGGAGACCAGCGCATCAATACGTGAGACGAACCCCGCAACGTCCTGCGCAACGGTTTCCGTGCTGCGAGCCTGTTTCAGCCCGGGCTGCAGCTGGGTGTGCCAGTAACCCTGAAGGGCGTTAAGCTGGGACTGCTGACCGGCGCGGATGGCGGCGTTTTCCAGCTCGGGGCTGAAGACCGTGCGCTCCATTTCATCAATCAGAGGCCGATCGTCCTGCGTCAGGGGGACCGACGCCAGCAGGCGATAACTCTGCATGCGTAGCGAGCCTGCCTCGTTGATGGCATGCGCATTACCCTGTACTCCCTGTACCAGCCAGCCGGAGATCGCCATGCCGGTCACGCCGATGGCGGTGGACAGCAAAACAATCAGGGCTAGCTGATTCACGAGCGTCAGCGGAGATAAACATCTTTTTAACATAGAGGTGGCGTGCTCCTGACGTGGCCTGCTTGCAGGAATGGCGCTATTCTGGTGCATACCCTGGAGTATACCCATACCAATAAAGGATTACCCCTAAATTGCCAACGGAGTAGGGGGAAGGAGGTGGGAGTAGCCAGGAACCGTCAGTGCCGTGAAAAACCACGTCTTTTTTACCGAATTAGCCTACTCACTAAGGGTGAGACCTTATTTTGCGCCGCAAATCCTCCCACTTTTCCTTTGATTTATATCAACTTACCGCCGCCCTAAAACCCTAATGTTTGCAGCATCATTCGAGAATCAGAGGTGTCTATGAGTCACTCATCCGCTCCCGAAAGGGAAAATGGTGCCGTTATTACAGACTGGCGTCCAGAGGATCCGGCGTTCTGGCAACAGCGCGGCCATCGTGTAGCAAGCCGGAATCTTTGGATTTCCGTGCCGTGTTTGTTATTGGCGTTTTGCGTATGGATGTTGTTTAGCGCGGTGGCGGTAAACCTGCCGAAAGTGGGTTTTACGTTTACGACCGATCAGCTGTTTATGCTGACCGCGCTGCCGTCGCTGTCAGGCGCGCTGCTGCGTGTGCCTTACGCGTTTATGGTGCCGGTCTTTGGCGGCCGTCGCTGGACGGCATTCAGTACGGGCATCATGATCGTCCCCTGCGTCTGGCTCGGCTTCGCGGTGCAGGATACCTCTACGCCGTTCAGCGTGTTCGTGATTATCTCCCTGCTGTGCGGTTTTGCGGGTGCGAACTTCGCCTCCAGCATGGCAAACATCAGCTTCTTCTTCCCGAAAGCGAAGCAGGGCGGCGCGCTGGGTATTAACGGCGGTCTGGGCAATATGGGCGTGAGCGTGATGCAGCTGATTGCCCCGCTGGCGATCTCTGTTTCTATTTTTGCGGCCTTTGGCGGCGGTGGCGTTGAGCAGGCGGATGGTTCTTCCCTCTATCTGCAGAACGCCGCCTGGATCTGGGTACCTTTCCTGGTGGTCTTCACCCTCGCAGCCTGGTTCTTTATGAACGACCTGTCCGCGTCGAAGGCGTCGCTGAGCGAACAGCTGCCGGTGCTGAAGCGTGGACACCTCTGGGTGATGGCGCTGCTGTATCTGGCCACCTTCGGTTCGTTTATCGGCTTCTCGGCGGGCTTCGCAATGCTATCGAAAACGCAGTTCCCGGAGATTCAGATCCTGCACTTTGCCTTCTTCGGGCCGTTTATTGGTGCCCTTGCACGTTCGCTGGGCGGCATGGTCTCTGACCGCCTGGGCGGTACCCGCGTGACGCTGGTTAACTTCGTGGTGATGGCGGTCTTCTGCGCGCTGCTGTTCCTCACGCTGCCGGCCGACGGGCAGGGCGGTAACTTCATCGCCTTCTTCGGTGTGTTTATGGTGCTGTTCCTGACGGCTGGGCTGGGGAGTGCGTCCACCTTCCAGATGATCTCCGTGATCTTCCGTAAGCTGACGATGGATCGCGTGAAGGCGCAGGGCGGGAGCGAAGAGCAGGCAATGCGCGAAGCGGCGACGGATACGGCTGCGGCGCTGGGCTTTATCTCAGCCATCGGCGCGATTGGCGGCTTCTTTATCCCGAAAGCGTTCGGTATCTCTTTGGATCTGACCGGCTCTCCGGCTGGCGCCATGAAAGTTTTCCTCGTCTTCTATATCGCCTGCGTTGTGATTACGTGGCTGGTATATGGCCGAAATACCAAGAAAAATAAGTAAGTGTGATTATCCGTTTACGCGGCCTTCGGGCCGCGTTTTTTTTTGCCTGAATAATAGTTACAACATACTTACGGCTTTTACGGCGGACGCCTGCGGTGACACTGCGATCGCCATCGCTTTGCAGGTGGGTCTACCCCTTAATACCTGAGATGTTAAATTTCGACTGGCTTTTTGTACGATGAAATAAAATTAACCTTGTATTTCATATTGATATGGATTTTTTGAAGATACCGCTTTGGTGGTATTCGGTGTAACCCCTCGCCTGAGAGTCCCTCCTCGTCTTGATCGTTATCAATTCTCCCCCTCTTTCAGGGCGTTACCTTCGCTGCAAATCAGCAATGTCGATTTAGAGAGCCACAGGCTCCATACAGGAGATACCCGATGAGCAAATTTTTGGACCGGTTTCGCTACTTCAAACAGAAGGGTGAAACTTTTGCCGATGGGCACGGCCAGGTTCTGGATACCAACCGGGACTGGGAAGACGGTTACCGTCAGCGCTGGCAGCATGACAAAGTCGTCCGTTCGACCCACGGCGTGAACTGTACTGGCTCATGCAGCTGGAAGATTTTCGTTAAAAATGGTCTGGTGACCTGGGAAATGCAGCAGACCGACTATCCGCGCACCCGCCCGGATATGCCAAACCATGAACCGCGCGGCTGCCCGCGTGGCGCCAGCTACTCCTGGTATCTCTACAGCGCTAACCGTCTGAAATATCCGCTGATGCGCAAGCGTCTGATGAAAATGTGGCGTGAAGCGAAAGCGCAGCACAGCGATCCGGTTGATGCCTGGGCCTCCATCATTGAAGACGCGGATAAAGCGAAAAGCTTCAAGCAGGCTCGCGGCCGCGGCGGCTTTGTGCGTTCCTCATGGAAAGAAGTGAACGAGCTGATTGCCGCCTCCAACGTCTACACCGTGAAAACCTACGGTCCTGACCGCGTGGCGGGCTTCTCGCCAATCCCGGCGATGTCGATGGTCTCTTACGCTTCCGGCGCGCGCTATCTGTCACTTATCGGCGGTACCTGCCTGAGCTTCTACGACTGGTACTGCGACCTGCCGCCAGCGTCTCCGCAGACCTGGGGCGAACAGACCGACGTGCCGGAGTCCGCCGACTGGTACAACTCCAGCTACATCATCGCCTGGGGCTCTAACGTGCCGCAGACGCGTACGCCGGATGCGCACTTCTTTACCGAAGTCCGTTACAAAGGCACTAAAACCGTGGCGGTAACCCCTGACTACGCGGAAATCGCCAAGCTCTGCGATCTGTGGCTGGCACCGAAACAGGGTACCGATGCCGCGATGGCGATGGCGATGGGCCACGTCATGCTGCGCGAATTCCATCTTGATAAGCCAAGCCAGTACTTCACCGACTACGTCCGCCGCTACACCGACATGCCAATGCTGGTCATGCTGGAAGAGCGTGACGGCTACTATGCCGCAGGGCGTACGCTGCGTGCTGCCGATCTGGTGGACGCGCTGGGTCAGGAAAATAACCCAGAGTGGAAAACCGTTGCCTATAACAGCAACGGCGAGCTGGTGGCGCCAAACGGCTCTATCGGCTTCCGCTGGGGCGAGAAGGGCAAGTGGAACCTTGAGCAACGTAACGGCACCACCGGCGAAGAGACTGAGCTGCGCCTCAGCATGCTGGGTAGCCAGGACGAGATCGCCGAGGTCGGGTTCCCGTACTTCGGCGGCGAAGGTTCCGAGCACTTCAACAAGGTTGAACTGAAAAACGTACTGATGCACAAGCTGCCGGTGAAACGCCTGCAGCTTGCCGACGGCTCTACCGCGCTGGTCACCACCGTCTATGACCTGACCATGGCGAACTACGGTCTGGAGCGCGGCCTGGGCGATGAAAACTGCGCAACCGGCTATGACGACGTGAAGGCCTACACCCCGGCCTGGGCGGAACAGATCACCGGAGTTCCTCGCGCGCACATTACCCGTATCGCACGCGAGTTCGCAGAAAACGCGGACAAAACGCACGGCCGTTCGATGATCATCGTCGGTGCCGGTCTGAACCACTGGTATCACCTCGATATGAACTACCGTGGCCTGATCAACATGCTGATCTTCTGCGGCTGCGTCGGTCAGAGCGGCGGCGGCTGGGCGCACTACGTTGGCCAGGAGAAACTGCGTCCGCAGACTGGCTGGCAGCCGCTGGCGTTTGCCCTCGACTGGCAGCGTCCTGCACGCCACATGAACAGCACCTCTTACTTCTATAACCACTCCAGCCAGTGGCGCTACGAGACGGTCACCGCGCAGGAACTGCTCTCGCCGATGGCGGATAAATCCCGCTACAGCGGCCACCTTATTGACTTCAACGTGCGTGCTGAACGCATGGGCTGGCTGCCGTCGGCACCGCAGCTGGGCACTAACCCGCTGCGCATTGCGGAAGCGGCGAAGCAGGCGGGTATGTCACCGGTGGATTACACCGTGCAATCGCTGAAGGATGGCTCAATCCGCTTCGCGGCGGAACAGCCGGAGAACGGTAAAAACCACCCGCGCAACCTGTTCATCTGGCGCTCCAACCTGCTGGGCTCGTCCGGTAAAGGCCACGAGTACATGCTGAAGTACCTGCTCGGTACTGAAAACGGTATCCAGGGGAAAGATCTCGGCAAGCAGGGCGGCGTGAAGCCGGAAGAGGTGGAGTGGAAAGACAACGGTCTCGACGGCAAGCTGGATCTGGTGGTGACCCTCGACTTCCGTCTGTCCAGCACCTGCCTGTACTCCGACATCGTGCTGCCAACCGCGACCTGGTACGAAAAAGACGACATGAATACCTCGGATATGCATCCGTTTATTCATCCGCTGTCTGCCGCCGTTGACCCGGCGTGGGAATCGAAAAGCGACTGGGAGATCTACAAAGACATCGCGAAGAAATTCTCCGAAGTCTGCGTAGGTCACCTGGGCAAAGAGACCGACGTGGTGACGCTGCCAATCCAGCACGACTCTGCCGCCGAACTGGCGCAGCCGCTGGACGTGAAGGACTGGAAAAAAGGCGAATGCGACCTGATCCCGGGCGTGACCGCGCCGCACATTATTCCGGTTGAACGTGACTACCCGGCAACGTACGAGCGCTTTACCTCTATCGGCCCACTGATGGAGAAAATCGGTAACGGCGGGAAAGGGATCGCCTGGAACACCCAGAGCGAAATGGACCTGCTGCGCAAGCTCAACTACACCAAAGCGGACGGCCCGGCGAAAGGCCAGCCAATGCTCAATACGGCAATTGATGCGGCGGAGATGATCCTGACCCTGGCACCGGAAACCAACGGCCACGTTGCCGTGAAGGCCTGGGCGGCACTGAGCGAGTTCACCGGTCGCGACCATACGCACCTGGCGACGAATAAAGAGGAAGAGAAAATCCGCTTCCGCGATATTCAGGCCCAGCCGCGCAAGATTATCTCCAGCCCGACCTGGTCAGGCCTGGAAGATGAGCACGTGTCCTATAACGCGGGTTATACCAACGTTCACGAGCTGATCCCATGGCGCACCCTGTCAGGCCGTCAGTCGCTGTATCAGGATCACCAGTGGATGCGCGACTTCGGTGAAAGCCTGCTGGTTTACCGCCCGCCAATCGACACCCGCTCCGTGAAAGCGGTGATGGGCGCGAAATCGAACGGTAACCCTGAGAAGGCGCTGAACTTCCTGACGCCGCATCAGAAGTGGGGTATCCACTCCACCTACAGCGACAACCTGCTGATGCTGACCCTGTCGCGCGGCGGTCCGATTGTCTGGATGAGCGAAACGGACGCCAAAGACCTGGGTATTGAAGATAACGACTGGATCGAAGTGTTCAACAGCAACGGTGCCCTGACGGCGCGTGCGGTGGTGAGCCAGCGCGTACCGGCCGGGATGACCATGATGTACCACGCGCAGGAACGTATCGTTAACCTGCCGGGGTCAGAAATTACCGAGCAGCGCGGCGGGATCCACAACTCCGTGACCCGCATTACGCCTAAGCCGACCCACATGATCGGTGGTTATGCACAGCTGGCCTACGGCTTTAACTACTACGGCACCGTAGGATCGAACCGCGATGAGTTCGTGGTGGTACGTAAGATGAAGAACATTAACTGGTTAGACGGCGAAGGTAATGACCAGGTACAGGAGAGCGTAAAATGAAAATTCGTTCACAAGTCGGCATGGTGCTGAATCTGGATAAATGCATCGGCTGCCATACCTGCTCGGTCACCTGTAAAAACGTCTGGACCAGCCGCGAAGGTATGGAATACGCCTGGTTCAACAACGTGGAAAGTAAACCGGGCACCGGCTTCCCGACCGACTGGGAAAACCAGGAGAAGTGGAAGGGCGGCTGGATCCGTAAAATCAACGGCAAGCTGCAGCCGCGCATGGGCAACCGCGCTTGGCTTCTGGGAAAAATCTTCGCCAACCCGCACCTGCCGGGCATCGACGATTACTACGAGCCGTTTGATTACGACTACCAGAACCTGCACAACGCGCCGGAAAGCAAACACCAGCCGATTGCCCGTCCTCGCTCGCTGATCACCGGTCAGCGCATGGACAAGATCACCAGCGGTCCAAACTGGGAAGAGATTCTGGGCGGCGAGTTCGAGAAACGCGCCAAAGACCAGAACTTCGAGAATATGCAGAAGGCGATGTACGGCCAGTTCGAAAACACCTTCATGATGTATCTGCCGCGCCTGTGCGAGCACTGCCTCAACCCGGCGTG
This sequence comes from Enterobacter sp. Taxon_8, assembly GCF_058354585.1. NCBI lineage: Bacteria > Pseudomonadati > Pseudomonadota > Gammaproteobacteria > Enterobacterales > Enterobacteriaceae > Enterobacter > Enterobacter sp. Taxon_8. The sequence continues at coordinate 1,955,276 of NZ_CM177989.1, forward strand.
CGTGGCGACCTGCCCGAGCGGCGCGATCTACAAGCGTGAAGAAGACGGTATCGTGCTGATCGACCAGGACAAGTGTCGCGGCTGGCGTATGTGCATCACCGGCTGCCCGTACAAAAAGATCTACTTCAACTGGAAGAGCGGCAAGTCAGAGAAGTGCATCTTCTGCTACCCGCGTATTGAAGCCGGGATGCCAACCGTCTGTTCCGAAAGCTGCGTAGGCCGTATTCGCTACCTCGGCGTGCTGCTGTACGACGCGGACGCGATTGAAAACGCCGCGAGCACCGAGAACGAGAAAGATCTGTATCAGCGTCAGCTGGACGTGTTCCTCGATCCGAACGATCCGAAGGTCATTGAGCAGGCCCTGAAGGACGGCATTCCGCAGAGCGTGATTGACGCGGCGCAGCAGTCTCCGGTGTACAAAATGGCGATGGACTGGAAGCTGGCCCTGCCGCTGCATCCGGAATACCGCACCTTGCCGATGGTCTGGTACGTGCCGCCGCTGTCGCCGATTCAGTCTGCGGCTGACGCGGGCGAACTGGGCAGTAACGGCATTCTGCCGGACGTGGAAAGCCTGCGTATCCCGGTTCAGTACCTGGCCAACCTGCTGACCGCCGGTGATACCCAGCCGGTACTGCTGGCGCTGAAGCGTATGCTGGCAATGCGCCACTTCAAGCGTGCCGAAACCGTGGATGGCGTAACCGATACCCGCGCGCTGGAAGAGGTCGGCCTGACCGAAGCGCAGGCGCAGGAGATGTACCGCTATCTGGCGATTGCCAACTACGAAGACCGTTTCGTGGTGCCGAGCAGCCACCGAGAGCTGGCCCGCGAAGCCTTCCCGGAAAAAAATGGCTGTGGCTTTACATTTGGCGACGGTTGCCACGGGTCAGACAGTAAATTCAACCTGTTCAACAGCCGCCGCATCGACGCCATGGATGTGACCAGTAAAACGGAGCCGCACTCATGATTGAACTTGTCATTGTTTCGCGTCTGCTCGAGTACCCGGATGCTGCGCTTGCGCAGCATCAGCAGGAGCTCTTTGACGCGCTCGCGTCATCTGAAAACCTGGATAAAGACGATGCCCAGCGGCTTGGCGTTTTCCTCCGCGATCTGCTGGCGCGCGACCTTCTGGATGCCCAGGCGGACTACAGCCAGCTGTTTGATCGGGGGCGCGCAACCTCGTTGCTGCTGTTTGAACACGTTCACGGTGAATCCCGCGACCGCGGTCAGGCGATGGTGGACCTGATGGCCCAGTACGAACAGCACGGCCTGCAGCTCGACAGCCGCGAGCTGCCGGACCATCTGCCGCTCTATCTGGAGTATCTGGCGCAGCTGCCGAAAGAGGAGGCGCTGGGTGGTCTGCAGGACATCGCGCCGATCCTGGCGCTGCTCGGCGCGCGCCTTCAGCAGCGCGAGAGCCGCTATGCGGTGCTGTTCGATCTGCTGGTGAAGCTGGCCAACGCCTCGGTCGACAGTGAAAAAGTGGCGGAGAAAATCGCGGATGAAGCACGGGACGATACTCCACAAGCGCTGGATGCGGTCTGGGAAGAAGAGCAGGTGAAATTCTTTGCTGACCAGAACTGCGGCGAGTCTGAAATCTCCGCCCACCAGCGTCGCTTTGCCGGCGCGGTTGCCCCGCAATATTTGAATATCTCTAACGGAGGACGGCACTAATGCACTTCCTGAATATGTTCTTCTTTGACATTTACCCGTATATCGCGGGCACCGTGTTCCTGGTGGGAAGCTGGCTGCGCTACGACTACGGCCAGTACACCTGGCGTGCGGCCTCCAGCCAGATGCTGGATCGTAAAGGGATGCATGTGGGCTCTAACCTGTTCCACATCGGTATTCTGGGCATTTTTGCCGGTCACTTCCTGGGGATGCTGACGCCGCACTGGATGTATGAAGCATGGCTACCGATTGAGGTGAAGCAGAAGATGGCGATGATCGCCGGCGGTGCCTGCGGGGTGATGACCTTAGTCGGTGGCCTGCTGCTGCTGAAACGTCGCCTGTTCAGCCCGCGCGTCCGTGCGACCACGACCGCCGCGGATATTCTGATCCTCTCCCTGCTGATGGTGCAGTGTGCGCTGGGCCTGCTGACCATTCCGTTCTCGGCACAGCATATGGACGGCAGCGAAATGATGAAGCTGGTCGGCTGGGCGCAGTCCGTGGTGACCTTCCACGGCGGAGCGTCTGAGCACCTGGACGGCGTGGCGTTTATCTTCCGCGTTCACCTGGTGCTGGGAATGACGCTGTTTGTGCTGTTCCCGTTCTCCCGCCTGGTCCACATCTGGAGCGCGCCGGTAGAGTACCTGACGCGCAAATACCAGATTGTGCGCGCCCGTCGCTAATTCGCCGTTTTGATGCCAACCCCGCACTCGCGGGGTTTTTTTTCGCCCCAGCCCAGGTTGTTGCCCGCTGCAGCAAAAAGGATCAGCGCGCCGCCCGCCAGCTGCGTCAGGTTCAGCGAGTGTCCGAACACCAGATTATCGACAACGATCGCCACCACCGGATAGATAAACGACAGGGAGCCGGTAATGGGCGTAGGCAGCTTCTGGATCGCGCTGTAGAGCAACTGGTACATAATGCCGGTATGGACGATGCCCAGCGTCAGCAGGGTAGGCCAGGGAAAATCACCTGAAAATGACGGCATGCTGGCAAACGGCAAAAGCATCACGACGCCCGTCAGCACCTGGATAAAGGCAATATGCTGCGGCGCGATTGTTTTCAGCTTGCGCGCAATGATTGCCGTCAGCGCGTAGAAGAAGGCCGCGGCCATTGCCAGGCCGATTCCGGCGAGCCATTCACTGCCATGCGCGCCGGTCAGCTCGCTGGAGAGCAAGATCACCACGCCGCCAAAGGCGAGGAACAACCAGCCCCATTTCACCAGGCTGACGCGCTCGCCTAAAAACATCCCCATCAGGACCAGCATAAACGGCTGGGTGTTATAGACCACGGTCGAAAGACCAATCGAGATCCGTTCATAGGCCGCGAAGAGCAGCAGCCAGTTCACCACGAGCGCTACGCCGCCGAGCATAGCCAGCATCAGCGAGGTGCGGGTGAGGGGGCTAAAGGGCTTTTGACTCACCCGGATAAAAATAAAAAGCGCCATTGCCCCGATAAGACAGCGCCAGAACACCACTTCCGTCACCGGCAGGCCGCTGAGCAAAACAAACGCACCGATAGAGCCGGAAATTAACATCGCCAGGCTCATTTGCCAGACGCCTTTATGTAAATCACGCATCATCCACCTCCTGAGTAATGACGTTATTGTCGAAAATCGCTGTCGGGTTTTACAGGGATGAGATAAGGTGAAATGCAGTAATGGCTTTTTAAAATTAGGTGAAAGCGATGGATTACCTTCTTGATGATATCGACCGACAAATTTTAGCCTGCCTGGTTGAGGATGCGCGCATGTCGTTGAAGGTGCTCAGCGGCCGCATCGGTCTGACGTCTCCCAGCACGGCAGAACGTCTTAAAAGGCTGGAAGAGCGCGGTGTGATTGAGGGTTATGGTGCACGGGTGAACCTGGCGGCGCTGGGGTATACGCTGCAGGCGCTGGTACGGGTTCGCCCCTTACCGGGTCTGTTGCATAAGGTGGATAAGTACATTCAGGCGATGCCGGAGTGTATTGAGAGCGACAAGGTGACCGGGGAAGATTGTTTTGTGATTAGGCTGGTGGTGAGGTCAATCGAACAGCTTGATGCGCTGCTGGATGGGCTGGCGGAACATGCCCAGTGTAATACGTCGATTGTGAAAAGTTCACCGGTCAGGCGTCGTTTGCCGCCGATGTAGCCCTTTTTCGCCGGGTGGCGGCTGCGCCTTACCCGGCCTACAGAGGCGGATTCGGTTGAGTGTTTGGTTTTAATATGACTTGGGATGTTGCTGGAAGTGATGGTGGTGGGGGAAGGATTACTCGGCGCGTTGCGCCTCGCCCTTCGGGTCGTTGCCTGCGGCAACGCTTTCTCGCTGCGCTCGAATCGAACCTTAGTCGAAGCTTCTCATCCTTCCCCTTGCGGAAATACATGATGCACGGTGCGAGCAGAATGTTAAGTGTCGTTTGAAAGTGATGGTGGTGGGGGAAGGATTCGAACCTTCGAAGTCGATGACGGCAGATTTACAGTCTGCTCCCTTTGGCCGCTCGGGAACCCCACCAGGGGTAATTCAAATTTTGAGGTCGTGCTGAGAGATGGTGGTGGGGGAAGGATTCGAACCTTCGAAGTCGATGACGGCAGATTTACAGTCTGCTCCCTTTGGCCGCTCGGGAACCCCACCACGGGGTAATGCTTTTTTACTGGCCTGCTTCCTGCTGGAAGCGGGGCGCATCATATCAAATGAGACGCCCCTGTAAAGCATTCCTTTAGGGAAATGAAGCTGTTTGCCTGCTTTTTATCCGTAAAGGCGCAAAGCTAATCAATTCATTTTCCGAAAGATTAAAGAATGATGGTTCTGTTGCCGTAAACGAAGACACGCTGGGCCAGCACCTGATACAGCGCGCGGCTTAACACATTCTTCTCAACGTCACGCCCTGCACGCATCATGTCCTCAGCGGTGTAAGTGTGATCCACATGAATCACGTCCTGCATGATGATGGGACCTTCGTCCAGGTTGTCATTCACGTAGTGGGCTGTCGCGCCAATAATCTTAACGCCACGCTCGTACGCCTGGTGGTATGGACGCGCACCAATAAAGGCCGGCAGGAACGAGTGGTGAATGTTGATGATCTTGTTCGGGAAACGCGCCACGAAAGATGGCGTTAACACGCGCATGTATTTCGCCAGCACCACATAGTCCGGGTTATGCGCTTCAATGGCCTGGGCCATCAAATCGTCGTGTTCTTCACGCGTATGGCCTTCGTGGCTGACCAGCTCGAACGGAATATCAAAGCGTTCGACCAGCGTGCGCAGCGTCTCGTGGTTGCCAATAACGGCAGCAATTTCGACGTCCAGACCGCCGTAGTTTGCTTTCATCAGCAGGTCGCCAAGACAGTGTGCTTCTTTGGTCACCAGGATCACGATGCGGCGTCGACCGGCTGGAGTCAGTTCGCGCACGGAACCCTCCGGAAGCGCGCTGTCCAGATCGGCCAGCAGAGTGGTGTCGTTGAAAATACCTTCCAGTTCGGTACGCATAAAGAAGCGGCCGGTACGGTGGTCAACGAACTCGTTGTTCTGCACGATATTCAGTTCATGTTTATAGCAAATGTTGGTAATTCGTGCGATCAGCCCTTTTTGATCGGGACAGATGGTGCGCAGAACTTTACGTTGTAATGATTGCATCGCCGGGAAATCCTGTTTGTATTTGCGAAGTCTGGGTTGTCAGGCATTACTGCCCGCAACACTTTTTGAATTTTTTACCTGAACCACACGGGCAGGGATCGTTACGACCAAACTGTGGGCGCGTTCCGTCAATATAATACCACTGCCCGCTTTCCTTTAAGAACCGGGAACGTTCGATAATGGCCCCCGGTTTATTATTCTCGTTAAAACGGGCTACAAAGCTGACGTAACCTTCATCAACATGACTGCCAGTTGAGGATTCATAGACGGTGAGGCCGAGCCACTGCGTGTTCGCGAAGCCGGCTTCGATGTCCTTTCTGAATTCGGCAGCGTGGCAGGAGGGATGCCAGGTTTTAATCAGGTAGTCTGCGTCTTTGATCACAAAAGCGGTGTAACGTGAACGCATGAGGTGTGACGGGCCTGGTGCAACCTGATCGCCAGACAGATATCGCTGGCAACATAGGCTATACTCCAGAGCGCTACCACAAGGGCAGAGTTGAGACACGATTCTCTTCCTGGAACAAAAAATAAAGGCGTAAAACGCTTCGGGTAGCACTATGTTAACTGAGCTGTTGCGTTGACGCTATGTCAGGAATCCAGGGGAAGTAAAACAGGGCTAATGAGAAAGGTTAAAATTGGACTGGCGCTGGGCTCAGGTGCAGCCCGGGGATGGTCACACATCGGCGTGATTAATGCCTTAAACAAGATGGGCATTGACGTAGATATTGTCGCAGGATGTTCAATCGGATCGCTTGTCGGATCCGCTTACGCGTGCGGAAAGCTTACGGAACTCGAGACTTGGGTGCGTTCCTTCAGCTACTGGGACGTGCTGCGTCTGATGGACCTCTCCTGGCAGCGTGGTGGACTGTTGCGCGGCGAACGCGTTTTTAACCAGTTCCGCCAGGTTATGCCTCTTGAAGACTTCACTGATTGTCAGATGCCTTTCGGCGCCGTCGCGACGAACCTCAGTACAGGACGCGAACTTTGGCTAACCGAAGGGGATATCCATCTTGCCGTGCGCGCCTCCTGCAGTATGCCGGGGCTCATGGCGCCTGTCCCACACAACGGTTACTGGCTTGTCGATGGCGGCGTCGTTAACCCGGTTCCCATCTCTCTGACCCGTGCAATGGGGGCGGATATCGTAATTGCCGTCGATCTGCAGCACGATGCCCACCTGATGCAACAGGATCTCATGCCGGTCAATCTGCAGAGAGAAGATGCTGAGGGCGAGAAACTTGCCTGGCACGAGCGCCTGCGCGGCAGAATCGGGCGTATGGCCGCGCGACGCTCGGTTACCGCGCCGACGGCGATAGAAATCATGACCACGTCAATACAGGTACTCGAGAATCGCCTTAAACGTAACCGTATGGCAGGCGACCCTCCGGATATCCTTATTCAGCCGTACTGTCCGCAAATCTCTACTCTTGATTTCCATCGGGCTGAGGCCGCCATCGCAGCGGGCTCGTTAGCCGTCGAAAAGAAAATAGACGAATTGTTGCCTTTTGTGCAGACCGCACGTTAAGCACCTTTTTTTGACTACTTCAGCAAAATCTGACAGGCGATAGTGCCGATCGCATGCCACTATTTAGTTACTGTCAGCCAGGGGAGGAACCATGACGCAGCCATTGGCCGGAAAACACATTTTGATTGTTGAAGACGAGCCCGTTTTCCGATCGCTACTGGATTCGTGGTTATCCTCGCTGGGCGCAATGACGTCACTGGCAGAAGATGGCATCGACGCCCTGGAAAAAATGATCGGCATTACGCCCGATTTGATGATTTGCGACATAGCGATGCCGCGCATGAATGGACTGAAGCTGGTTGAACATCTGCGTAACGAAGGTAACCAGACGCCGATTCTGGTGATCTCGGCCACAGAGAATATGGCGGATATTGCCAAAGCATTACGTCTTGGCGTCCAGGATATTCTGCTTAAACCGGTCAAGGATCTGAACCGGCTGCGTGAAACGGTCCTGGCGTGCCTTTATCCCAATATGTTTAATTCCCGGGTAGAGGAAGAGGAACGTCTTTTCCAGGACTGGGATGCCCTGGTGAGTAATCCGCCTGCTGCGGCGAAACTATTGCAAGAGCTCCAGCCGCCTGTACAGCAAACTATTTCACACTGTCGCGTAAATTATCGCCAGCTGGTGGCGGCTGACCAGCCCGGACTGGTGCTGGATATCGCACCTTTATCTGATACCGACCTTGCGTTTTATTCTCTGGATGTCACCCGGGCAGGGGATAACGGTGTATTAGCCGCGTTACTTCTTCGCGCGCTATTTAATGGTTTGTTGCAGGAACAGTTATCGCATCAGGGACAACGGCTACCGGAGTTAGGCAGTTTACTCAAACAAGTAAACCAGCTTTTTCGTCAGGCCAATTTACCCGGACAGTTCCCGCTGCTGGTCGGCTATTACCACAGCGGTTTAAAAAATCTGATCCTCGTCTCAGCAGGTCTCAACGCTTCACTGAATACCGGTGAACATCATATTCAGGTGAGTAACGGCGTGCCGCTTGGGACATTGGGAACGGCTTATCTTAATCAAATTAGCCACCGCTGTTCCTCCTGGCAGTGCCAAATTTGGGGCGCCGGGGGACGGCTACGCTTAATGTTGTCCACGGAATAAGCAATTGGATCTTAATTTTAAGATTGCTTTACCTGTGTTTTACGGGGAGTGCTACTATCGCTGCCCAGATTCATGCGTATTTGTCCTAATTGATCGGCAACGCGTTCTTTTCAGACCCGGACTGCGGGGCGAGGCTGATATACTCAACGCGTTATTTATTGCATAAAAGTTCAAAACTTGAACAGCTCAGGAGAATTTGAATGGCTGCCCTAAATTCGAAAGTCAGAAAGGCCGTTATCCCGGTAGCGGGATTGGGGACCAGGATGTTACCAGCAACTAAGGCGATTCCTAAAGAGATGCTGCCTCTGGTTGATAAGCCATTAATCCAGTATGTCGTTAATGAATGTATCGCAGCCGGCATCACTGAAATTGTGCTGGTTACGCATTCATCTAAAAACTCTATCGAAAACCATTTCGATACAAGCTTTGAACTTGAAGCCATGCTGGAAAAGCGTGTTAAGCGTCAGCTCTTAGAAGAAGTTCAATCTATTTGCCCTCCACACGTCACCATTATGCAGGTTCGTCAGGGCCTGGCTAAAGGTCTGGGCCACGCTGTTATGTGCGCGCATCCTGTTGTAGGTGATGAGCCTGTAGCGGTAATTCTGCCTGACGTAATTCTGGACGAATACGAATCCGATCTTTCTCAGGATAACCTGGCCGAAATGATCAAACGTTTCGACGAAACCGGCAGTAGCCAGATTATGGTTGAGCCTGTTGAAGACGTAACGGCATACGGTGTGGTTGACTGCAAAGGCGTTAACCTTGAGCCGGGCGAAAGTGTGCCAATGGTTGGTGTCGTAGAGAAGCCTAAAGCCGACGTAGCGCCTTCAAACCTTGCCGTTGTAGGTCGCTATGTCCTGAGTGCTGAAATCTGGCCTCTGCTGGCTAAAACGCCTCCAGGCGCGGGTGATGAGATCCAGCTGACGGATGCCATCGATATGCTGATCGAGAAAGAGACCGTTGAGGCCTACCATATGAAAGGTAAGAGCCATGACTGCGGTAATAAGCTCGGTTATATGCAGGCATTTGTTGAATATGGTATCCGCCACAATACCCTTGGTGAAGAATTTAAAACCTGGCTCAAAGAGAGCGTAGGTATTAAGAAATAAGCCACGGTTGTAAATGTTCGAAACCGGTGAGGCATTGCCCACCGGTTTTTTTATGCCCATAACACTCCCAAAAACCTGTCTGAAAGTACAGTCGATGAAATTGCTAAATAATGCTTTATGACAGAGTGTAAGAGGATGTATGCGACAAATTTAGGTTAAAAAAAATCCCGCAATATGCGGGATTTTTCTGAATATGGCTCGATTAATCCTTGATCAGGAAGTCGTCCAGCTGTTTACCCTGCTCATCCATCGCTTTCTTGATTACAGCAGGAGTACGACCCTGGCCAGTCCAGGTTTTAGTTTCGCCGTTCTCGTCAACGTAGCTATATTTAGCAGGACGTGCCGCACGCTTGGCTTTAGTACCGGTTTTAGCGGCAGCCATGCTGTTCAGCAATTCATTTGGATCGATACCATCAGCAATCAGCATTTCACGATATTGCTGCAGTTTACGAGTACGCTCTTCGATTTCAGCCGCAGCAGCGCTTTCTTCTTCACGACGTTCATTAACTACAACTTCTAATTTTTCCAGCATTTCTTCAAGCGTTTCGAGGGTGCATTCTCTTGCCTGCGCACGAAGAGTACGGATGTTGTTCAGAATTTTAAGTGCTTCGCTCATTGTAGTAATCTCAAACTTATAATGGGGGGTGGTTTGTTGACCTAATAATAGAGCCATAAATTCAGTTGTGCAATAGCCAGGAATGTAAGGAATTCAAAAAATACTAAATAAAGGCGCTATTATTAATTACGCTAACTTAAATTTCATCACCCGGCAGTCTCGGTTGTTATCACCGGAAGCTGCTTAACCCGGTCGATTGTGTCTTTTTTTTGTGACATTTCCCGCAGGAATTATAGTTGCGGCGGAGAAATATCAGCCTTTTGTATTAGTTCCCCTCCGTGATGTTAAGACTGAAATAGTTAATAAATAGTGAATTTTAATGAACGGGGATTCCACTATAAAAAGCAGTGTTATGTTTTGCTGAACATATAACATATTGGCCGAGGAGAGGGCGTTTACTACATGTTTTAACGGGTTATTTTCATGAAAAGAAGGTTGTAAACTCCGCGCTGAAACGCTTCCCCTGTGTGCTACATCGCTGATGACCAGACAAAATATGGTACAATGACTCATCGGGAATATTACACATTGATTAGGGTTTTACGGCCAATGGCACAACTTTATTTCTACTATTCGGCAATGAATGCCGGGAAATCCACCGCGTTGCTGCAATCCTCGTACAATTACCAGGAGCGCGGGATGCGTACCGTTGTTTATACGGCTGAAATTGACGATCGCTTTGGCGCAGGTAAGGTGAGCTCAAGAATAGGACTCTCGTCGCCTGCGAGGCTTTTTAACCCGAAAACCGATCTGTTTGAAGACATTCATGCAGAACATGCTGCGCAGCCGATTCACTGTGTCTTGGTCGATGAGAGCCAGTTTCTGACGCGTGAACAGGTATATGCCCTGTCAGAAGTGGTCGATGAGCTTGATATCCCCGTTCTTTGTTACGGTCTGCGCACGGATTTTCGCGGTGAGCTCTTTGCCGGGAGTCAGTATTTGCTTGCTTGGTCGGATAAACTTGTTGAATTGAAAACAATCTGCTTCTGCGGTCGCAAAGCCAGTATGGTGCTTCGTCTTGACCAGGCCGGTAAACCTTATGCAGATGGTGAGCAGGTGGTGATAGGCGGTAATGAACGCTATGTTTCGGTCTGCCGTAAGCATTATAAAGAAGCGTTGTCTGTAGGCTCGCTGACGGCGATTCAGCACGACAACAGAAAATAATGTCAGTCTTGTTATTCAGACATAAAAAAACCCGCCAATAAGGCGGGTTTTTCATCTGCTGCTGTCAATTAAGCGCTTTTCTTCGCTTTCTTGTCAGCTTTGATGACAGGAACTTCTGTTTTCACAGCGGCAACATCACCTTCTTTGAACTCACGACCATAGTAGGTATCCAGCAGAATCTGTTTCAGCTCGGAGATCAGTGGGTAGCGCGGGTTAGCACCAGTACACTGGTCATCGAAGGCATCTTCAGACAGCTTATCTACATGAGCGAGGAAGTCAGCTTCCTGAACGCCTGCTTCACGGATAGATTTAGGAATACCCAGCTCAGCTTTCAGGCTTTCCAGCCATGCCAGCAGTTTCTCAATCTTCGCAGCAGTACGGTCGCCCGGTGCGCTCAGACCAAGGTGGTCAGCGATTTCAGCATAGCGACGACGTGCTTGTGGACGGTCGTACTGGCTGAAAGCAGTCTGTTTAGTTGGGTTGTCGTTAGCGTTATAACGGATAACGTTGCTGATCAACAGGGCGTTCGCCAGACCGTGAGGAATGTGGAACTGTGAGCCCAGTTTGTGCGCCATTGAGTGGCAAACACCCAGGAAGGCGTTGGCAAACGCGATACCTGCGATGGTTGCTGCACTGTGAACGCGTTCACGTGCTACCGGGTTTTTAGACCCTTCATTGTAGGACGCTGGCAGGTTTTCTTTCAGCAGTTTCAGAGCCTGCAGAGCCTGACCGTCAGAGAACTCAGATGCCAGTACAGAAACGTAGGCTTCCAGGGCGTGAGTTACCGCATCCAGACCACCGAACGCACACAGTGACTTAGGCATTTCCATGACCAGGTTTGCATCAACGATAGCCATGTCTGGGGTCAGCGCGTAGTCAGCCAGCGGGTATTTCTGACCTGTCGCATCGTCTGTTACTACCGCAAATGGTGTAACTTCTGAACCGGTACCGGAAGTAGTGGTTACCGCGATCATTTTGGCTTTTACGCCCATTTTCGGGAACTTGTAGATACGTTTACGGATATCCATAAAGCGCAGCGCCAGTTCTTCGAAGTGGGTTTCAGGGTGCTCGTACATGACCCACATGATTTTCGCGGCATCCATTGGGGAACCACCGCCCAGTGCGATAATCACATCTGGTTTGAAGGAGTTAGCCAGCTCAGCACCTTTACGTACAACGCTCAGGGTAGGGTCAGCTTCAACTTCAAAGAACACTTCAGTTTCAACGCCAGCCGCTTTCAGCACAGAGGTGATCTGGTCAGCGTAGCCGTTGTTGAACAGGAAACGGTCAGTCACGATGAGCGCACGTTTGTGGCCATCAGTAATCACTTCATCCAGCGCGATTGGCAGTGAGCCACGGCGGAAGTAGATAGATTTCGGAAGTTTGTGCCACAACATGTTTTCAGCTCGCTTAGCAACGGTTTTCTTGTTGATCAGGTGTTTTGGACCAACGTTTTCAGAGATGGAGTTACCACCCCAGGAACCACAACCCAGAGTCAGGGAAGGTGCGAGTTTGAAGTTGTAAAGGTCACCGATACCACCCTGGGAAGCAGGGGTGTTGATCAGGATACGCGCAGTTTTCATCATCTGACCGAAGTGAGCGACGCGTTCTGGCTGGTTATCCTGGTCGGTGTACAGGCAAGACGTGTGACCGATACCGCCCATGGCAACCAGCTTCTCAGCTTTCTCTACCGCGTCTTCGAAATCTTTCGCACGGTACATGGCAAGCGTAGGAGACAGTTTTTCGTGTGCAAACGGCTCGCTCTCGTCGACAACTTTCACTTCACCGATCAGGATTTTGGTTGTAGCCGGGACGGTAAAGCCTGCAAGTTCAGCGATTTTGTACGCTGGCTGACCCACGATAGCGGCGTTCAGCGCGCCATTTTTCAGGATAATGTCCTGAACTGCTTTCAGCTCTTTGCCCTGCAGCAGGTAGCCGCCGTGGCTGGCGAAACGTTCACGAACGGCGTCGTAAACAGAGTCTACGACAACAACAGACTGTTCAGATGCACAGATAACGCCGTTATCGAAGGTTTTAGACATCAGTACAGACGCAACGGCACGTTTGATGTCAGCGGTTTCGTCGATAACAACAGGTGTGTTACCGGCGCCAACACCGATCGCTGGTTTACCGGAGCTGTATGCGGCTTTAACCATGCCAGGACCACCGGTCGCCAGGATCAGGTTAATGTCCGGGTGATGCATCAGCGCATTGGAGAGCTCAACGGAAGGTTGGTCGATCCAGCCAATCAGATCTTTTGGTGCACCAGCAGCGATCGCCGCCTGAAGGACGATATCCGCAGCTTTGTTAGTCGCATCTTTCGCACGTGGATGTGGAGAGAAGATGATTGCGTTACGGGTCTTCAGGCTAATCAGTGATTTGAAGATAGCAGTAGACGTTGGGTTAGTGGTCGGAACGATACCGCAGATGATGCCGATAGGTTCAGCGATGGTGATGGTACCGAAGGTGTCGTCTTCGGACAGCACGCCACAGGTTTTCTCATCTTTATAGGCGTTGTAGATATACTCGGAAGCGAAGTGGTTTTTAATCACTTTATCTTCCACGATACCCATGCCGGATTCGGCAACGGCCATTTTAGCGAGAGGGATTCGAGCATCTGCAGCAGCCAGTGCGGCCGCGCGGAAGATTTTATCAACCTGTTCTTGGGTGAAATTGGCATATTCACGCTGGGCTTTTTTAACGCGCTCGACGAGGGCGTTCAGTTCAGCGATATTAGTAACAGCCATAATGCTCTCCTGATAATGTTTAAACTCTTTTAGTAAACCAGCGCTCGATACGTCACACAGTATAGACAGAGCCGATACGACTTGCGTAACACAAAGTAAAACAAAGAGTTACTTTCTGCGTCAGCACACTAATTTACTAAAAGAGCCTTACCTTAGCATCATCCCTTTTTGTCAGGTGACCTCCCTGGGGGTGTAACCAAGATTACTCACTTCTGAGTACTGAAATCATGATCTGTGTCAATTTTTCCCCAAGCTGATACCTTTCAGCAGGGTTATTTCTTTGAGATTTTTCCAGTGTTAAATAATTAAGTAAGTATTGGAAGCAGCACTATCATTGATTATACATCTGTTTAACATCCTGAAATGATAACGTTTTGGTACAGATTTCAAGTGAAGTATGCTGATAAAAAGGGTATCTTCAGCGCGATTTCTCACGACAAATTGTCAGTCCCGGGCATGTGTATAAGCGGAGCAAAACGTGATCCAAACGCTCTTTGATTTTCCAACGTATTTTAAATTTTTTATTGGTTTGTTTGCCCTGGTCAACCCGGTGGGGATCATTCCAGTCTTCATTAGTATGACGAGTTACCAGACGGCGGCGGCCAGGAACAAGACCAACCTTACCGCTAACCTGTCGGTCGCTATCATATTGTTGACCTCCCTTTTTCTCGGAGACACGATTCTTCAGCTGTTCGGGATTTCAATTGATTCTTTCCGCATTGCGGGTGGGATCCTGGTCGTGACCATCGCTATGTCCATGATCAGCGGTAAGCTGGGCGAGGATAAACAGAACAAGCAGGAGAAGTCAGAAACCGCCATCCGCGAAAGTATTGGCGTGGTGCCACTGGCCTTACCGCTCATGGCTGGCCCTGGCGCCATCAGTTCAACCATTGTCTGGGGCACGCGTTACCATAGCCTGATGCACCTGATTGGTTTTTCCGTCGCCATTGCTATTTTTGCGCTCTGCTGTTGGGGAGTGTTCCGCATGGCACCCTGGCTTGTACGCCTGTTGGGGCAGACGGGAATTAACGTCATAACGCGTATCATGGGCCTGCTGTTGATGGCGTTAGGGATTGAATTTATCGTGACGGGAATTAAAAGCATTTTCCCCGGTTTGCTGCACTGATATTTCGTATGAAAGAACGGAGCAACGGCTCCGTTTTTTTACGTCATTATCAGTAAATCCTATAACTAAAGTTGAAATGCTCACATATCATAATAAATTCTACTAATAATGTTCATTACTTGTATTTCAATAAGTTATTAATCCCCTTAAAACCCGCCTGCACAGAAAATCTTCGATCGCTCTGTTATTTTACTCACATGATACTCTGGGGCTTGCTGAGAGATAACCGAAATGATATTAGTAATTTCAACATTCCCCTAGATGAATGTGCTAAATAATAACCAGTTGTTAAATTTTTGTACAAAATCACTCGATGATAGCGCAGCGACGCGCTTGTAGAGATAATTTTCTCTATCCTATTGAATATCATGTTTTTTTAGTGATGTTCGATATCCGGCAAGGCTGCCCTCAACGATACGGTACTCACCGTAAAAGAGAATTGCTTAACAAATTTGCAAAATGTATTGGCGCGCGTTTACGCCATTTGATACTTTCCGGCCTAATATTTTGCAGCATAAAACAAGCAGATGAGAATTATTTTCATATGGTTCTCTTCTCAGATATCCATCGCAGGTCTCAAACAGGGGAGGCCTGTTAAGAATCGACGCAAGACGGCCATACGAGCGGTCAGTAATAAAAAAGTCGGTGATAGCAAGCAGTAAAAGAAGAACCTGACAGCAGCAAAAAAAACTCCTGCGCTGTACAGGCCCCAACAGGGGATTACACAGCTGGCGAAGGCCAGTCATTATAATGAGTGGAGTACCAACACAATGTCCATCATCACAAAAAAAAATCTGGTAGCGGCGGGGATTTTAACTGCGCTAATCGCGGGCAACGCTGCAATGGCTGCGGACGTTCCTGCAGGTGTTCAACTGGCTGAGAAACAGACGCTGGTGCGTAACAACGGTGCGGAAGTTCAGTCTCTTGATCCGCACAAAATTGAAGGTGTTCCTGAGTCTAACGTTAACCGCGACCTGTTCGAAGGCCTGCTGGTAACAGACGTAGACGGCCACCCGGCGCCGGGTGTAGCAGAAAAATGGGAAAACAAAGATTTCAAAGTCTGGACCTTCCATCTGCGTAAAGATGCGAAATGGTCCGACGGTACACCGGTCACAGCCGAAGATTTCGTTTATAGCTGGCAGCGTCTGGCGAATCCAACCACCGCCTCTCCGTATGCGAGCTACCTGCAATATGGCCACATTGCCAATATTGATGACATCATCGCGGGCAAAAAACCTGTTACCGACCTGGGCGTAAAAGCGATCGATGCCAATACCTTTGAAGTGACGTTGAGCGAACCTGTTCCGTACTTCTATAAGCTGCTGGTTCACCCGTCCGTCTCTCCGGTACCAAAATCCGCCGTGGAAAAATTTGGTGAAAAATGGACCCAGCCTGCCAATATCGTGACCAACGGTGCCTATAAGCTGAAAGACTGGGTGGTCAACGAGCGTATGGTGCTTGAGCGTAACCCGCAATACTGGGACAACGCTAAAACCGTTATTAATCAGGTGACCTACCTGCCAATTTCGTCCGAAGTGACTGACGTTAACCGCTACCGCAGCGGTGAAATCGACATGACCTATAACAACATGCCGATTGAGCTGTTCCAGAAACTGAAGAAAGAGATCCCTAAAGAAGTTCACGTCGATCCGTACCTGTGCACCTATTACTATGAAATCAACAACCAGAAAGCACCGTTTACCGACGTACGTGTTCGTACCGCGCTGAAGCTGGCACTGGATCGCGATATCATCGTCAACAAAGTGAAAAACCAGGGCGATCTGCCGGCGTACAGCTATACCCCTCCATACACCGATGGCGCAAAACTGACCGAGCCAGAGTGGTTCAAACAGACTCAGGAACAGCGTAACGCGGAAGCGAAGAAACTGCTGGCCGAAGCGGGCTACACCGCAGATAAGCCGCTAACCTTCAGCCTCTTGTACAACACCTCCGATCTGCACAAAAAACTGGCTATCGCCGTCGCCTCGATCTGGAAAAAGAACCTGGGCGCGAACGTGAAGCTGGAGAACCAGGAGTGGAAGACCTTCCTCGACAGCCGTCATCAGGGCACCTTTGACGTGGCGCGTGCTGGCTGGTGTGCGGACTATAACGAACCGACCTCCTTCCTGAACACCATGCTGAGTGACAGCTCAAACAACACCGCGCACTATAAGAGCCCGGCGTTTGACAAGCTGATCGCCGACACGCTGAAAACCACTGACGAAGCACAGCGTACTGAACTGTACTCTAAAGCCGAGCAGCAGCTGGATAAAGATTCCGCGATCGTTCCGGTTTACTACTACGTTAACGCCCGTCTGGTGAAACCCTGGGTAGGTGGATATACCGGTAAAGACCCGATGGATAATATCTACGTTAAAAACTTGTATATTATCAAGCATTAATGGCAATGAGTGGGGCGGGCATGCTCGCCCCACGGTGTCTAACCAACGTCACATAATATAGGCACACGCCAGAAGGTACGGGCAATGTTGAAATTTATCCTACGTCGCTGTCTTGAAGCGATTCCAACGCTATTTATTCTCATCACGATTTCCTTCTTCATGATGCGTCTTGCGCCGGGCAGTCCATTTACCGGTGAGCGTACGCTGCCGCCTGAAGTCATGGCGAATATCGAAGCGAAATACCACTTGAACGATCCTATCTCCACCCAGTACTTCAATTACCTGAAGCAGCTGGCCCACGGTGATTTTGGACCGTCATTTAAATATAAAGACTATTCCGTTAACGACCTGGTGGCCTCCAGCTTCCCGGTTTCGGCGAAATTGGGTGCTGCGGCATTCATTCTGGCGATCGTTTTCGGGGTCACCGCAGGCGTTATCGCCGCGCTCAGACAAAATACCAAATGGGATTATGCCGTAATGGGGGTGGCGATGACCGGGGTAGTCATACCCAGCTTCGTTGTTGCGCCATTACTGGTGATGATATTTGCCATTACGCTGAAGTGGCTGCCTGGCGGCGGCTGGAACGGCGGGGCATTGAAGTTCATGATATTGCCGATGGTGGCATTATCTCTGGCGTACATCGCCAGTATCGCGCGTATCACCCGTGGTTCAATGATCGAAGTGCTGCACTCGAACTTCATTCGTACCGCGCGTGCTAAAGGGCTGCCGATGCGTCGGATTATCTTCCGCCACGCGCTTAAGCCGGCACTGTTGCCCGTGCTCTCCTACATGGGACCGGCATTCGTCGGGATCATTACCGGCTCGATGGTTATCGAAACAATTTACGGCCTGCCGGGCATCGGCCAGCTGTTTGTTAACGGCGCGCTTAACCGCGACTATTCGCTGGTACTGAGCCTGACTATTCTCGTCGGTGCGCTGACCATTCTCTTTAACGCTATCGTTGATGTCCTGTACGCCGTCATCGACCCGAAAATCCGTTACTAACTGGAGCACGCCATGATGTTGAGTAAGAAAAACAGCGAGGCGCTGGAAAACTTCAGTGAAAAACTGGAAGTGGAAGGTCGTAGCCTCTGGCAGGACGCGCGCCGTCGCTTTATGCACAACCGCGCGGCGGTTGCGAGTCTGGTGGTTCTGGTGATCATCGCGCTGTTTGTGATCCTGGCGCCGATGCTGTCGCAATTTACCTATTTCGACACCGACTGGGGCATGATGTCCAGCGCGCCGGATATGGAATCAGGCCACTATTTTGGCACGGATTCATCCGGACGCGATCTGCTGGTGCGTGTCGCTATCGGTGGCCGTATCTCTCTGATGGTCGGTATTGCTGCCGCTCTGGTGGCGGTGATCGTGGGGACGCTCTATGGCTCTCTGTCCGGCTACCTTGGCGGCAAAGTGGACTCGGTGATGATGCGTCTGCTTGAAATCCTTAACTCCTTCCCGTTTATGTTCTTCGTCATCCTGCTGGTGACCTTCTTTGGTCAGAATATCCTGCTGATCTTCGTGGCCATCGGGATGGTGTCATGGCTGGATATGGCGCGTATTGTTCGCGGCCAGACGCTGAGCCTCAAACGCAAAGAGTTTATCGAAGCCGCGCAGGTCGGCGGTGTCTCTACCGGCAATATCGTGGTTCGCCATATCGTTCCTAACGTGCTGGGCGTGGTGGTGGTCTATGCCTCGCTGCTGGTGCCAAGCATGATCCTGTTTGAATCTTTCCTGAGCTTCCTGGGTCTCGGTACACAAGAGCCGCTGAGCAGCTGGGGCGCGCTGCTGAGCGATGGCGCAAACTCAATGGAAGTGTCTCCGTGGCTGCTGCTTTATCCGGCGGGTTTCCTGGTCGTTACCCTGTTTTGTTTTAACTTTATCGGCGATGGCCTGCGTGATGCCCTCGACCCGAAAGACCGTTAAGGAGCGCCGTCATGACAATTATTGAAACGGCAACCGCGCCACAGGCGCAGCAGCGGAGCGACCTTCTGCTGGACGTAAAAGATCTTCGCGTCACCTTTAAGACTCCGGACGGGGATGTCACCGCCGTGAACGATCTCAACTTCAACCTGCGCGCGGGTGAAACGCTCGGCATCGTCGGTGAATCCGGTTCCGGGAAATCTCAGACCGCCTTTGCGTTAATGGGCCTGCTGGCTGCTAACGGCGTGATTGGGGGCTCCGCGAAATTTAACGGTCGTGAAATCCTTAACCTGCCGGAGCAAGAGCTGAACAAGCTGCGCGCCGAACAGATCTCGATGATTTTCCAGGATCCGATGACTTCTCTGAACCCGTACATGCGCGTTGGTGAGCAGCTGATGGAAGTCCTGATGCTGCACAAAGGTCTGGGCAAAGCCGAAGCCTTTGAAGAGTCGGTCAAAATGCTCGATGCGGTGAAAATGCCGGAGGCACGCAAGCGCATGCGCATGTTCCCGCACGAGTTCTCTGGCGGTATGCGTCAGCGCGTGATGATTGCGATGGCGCTGCTCTGCCGGCCTAAGCTGCTGATTGCCGATGAACCTACTACCGCGCTGGACGTTACCGTTCAGGCGCAAATCATGACCCTGTTGAACGAGCTGAAGCGTGAGTTCAACACGGCGATTATCATGATTACCCACGACCTGGGCGTGGTGGCGGGCATCTGTGACAAAGTGCTGGTAATGTACGCCGGGCGAACGATGGAATATGGCAAAGCGCGCGATGTCTTCTATCAGCCAGCTCACCCGTACTCCATTGGCCTGCTGAACGCGGTGCCGCGTCTTGATGCGGAAGGGGAATCCCTGCTCACCATTCCTGGCAACCCGCCAAACCTGCTGCGCCTGCCGAAAGGCTGTCCGTTCCAGCCGCGCTGCCCGCACGCGATGGAAATCTGCAACAGCGCTCCGCCGCTGGAAGAGTTTGCACCAGGCCGTCTGCGCGCCTGCTTTAAGCCGCAGGAGGAACTGGTATGAACGCATTAGATGAAAAACGCAACGTGCTGCTCGAAATTGCTGACCTTAAGGTGCATTTCGACATTAAAGACGGAAAACAGTGGTTCTGGCAGCCGTCGAAGACCCTGAAAGCGGTGGATGGCGTTACGCTGCGCCTGTACGAAGGGGAAACCCTGGGCGTGGTCGGAGAGTCCGGCTGCGGTAAATCGACCTTTGCGCGCGCCATTATCGGTCTGGTAAAAGCGACCGACGGCAAAGTGGCCTGGCTGGGTAAAGATCTGCTGGGCATGAAACCCGACGAGTGGCGCGAGGTGCGCAGCGATATCCAGATGATTTTCCAGGATCCGCTGGCGTCGTTAAACCCGCGTATGACCATCGGCGAGATTATTGCCGAGCCGCTGCGGACCTATCATCCGAAGATGTCTCGTCAGGAAGTGCGCGATCGCGTTAAGGCGATGATGATGAAAGTCGGCCTGTTGCCTAACCTCATCAACCGCTACCCGCACGAATTCTCCGGCGGCCAGTGCCAGCGTATTGGTATCGCCCGTGCGCTGATCCTCGAGCCGAAGCTGATTATCTGCGACGAGCCGGTTTCCGCGCTGGACGTGTCCATTCAGGCACAGGTGGTTAACCTGCTGCAGAAGCTGCAGCGTGAAATGGGGCTGTCGCTGATCTTCATCGCGCATGACCTGGCCGTAGTGAAACACATTTCAGACCGCGTGCTGGTGATGTATCTGGGTCACGCCGTGGAGCTGGGTACCTATGACGAGGTGTACCACAATCCGCTGCACCCTTACACCAAAGCGCTGATGTCCGCTGTGCCAATCCCCGATCCGGATCTGGAAAAGAATAAGACCATCCAGCTGCTGGAAGGTGAATTGCCCTCACCGATTAACCCGCCGTCGGGCTGCGTCTTCCGCACGCGCTGCCCAATGGCCGGGCCGGAATGCGCGAAAACGCGTCCGGTTCTGGAAGGCAGTTTCCGACATGCGGTTTCCTGCCTGAAAGTAGACCCGTTATAATCGCAAGGGCTGACATGATGTCAGCCCTTATTTTTTGCGAGGTAATCGTGTCGCGTTTATTCACGTCAGCCCGTCGGCGGCTTTATCATTTTTTATTCGATCCTGAAACGGTATCCGGACGACGCTTCGAAGGTCTTTGCGGTTTATTTGCGCTTCTCAGCGTGGTCGTCATCTTTATTGAATCGGGTGCCGGGACGCAATATCACCTGACGTTTGACGAATGGCACATCTTTGTCTGGCTTGAGCTGGCGATTACCCTGGTTTTTACCGCTGAATATCTCCTCCGGGTAATAGCCTGGCCCAACCCGGCCCGATATGTTTTCAGCTTCTGGGGATTTATTGATTTAGCCACCATTCTGCCGCTCTACGTCATGTGGCTGTGGCCGGAAATCAGCCTGAGCTATGTCTTTGCCTGGCGAGCGATGCGCGTTATTCGCGTATTACGTATTCTGAAATTACTGCGTTTTATGCCCTCATTACGCGTGTTCTGGAGTGCAATCGTCAGCGCACGGCATCAGCTCATTCTGTTCTACTCGTTTATCGCCATCGTCATGATTGTTTTTGGCGCGCTGATGTATTTAATAGAAGGACCCAAATATGGCTTTACGACGCTCAATGCCTCCGTCTACTGGGCGATTGTGACCGTCACGACCGTGGGTTATGGTGATATTACTCCCCACACGCCGCTGGGCCGCATTGTGGCGTCAGTGCTGATTTTGATTGGCTATTCGGTGATTGCCATTCCGACTGGACTTATTACCACACACATGAGCAGCGCGTTTCAGAGCCGCAAGCAGCAGCGCAAGTGTCCTCATTGCCAGCAGGGTGAACATGAACACGACGCGCGGTTTTGTCATCGCTGTGGCAATAAATTGCCGGAGTAAATAAAAAAGGCTGCAATCGCAGCCTTTTTTATTATTCGCGCCAGAGTATATGGCACAGCTTATGGTCTTTCTCTCGACACAGCAGGACGCGAGCGAAAATATCGTTAATTTCACCACCGTCTTCATCTGCCAGCCCAATTACCACTTCGGCAAAAAAGTCAGGGTTCAGGTCGAAATCCACATGCTCAGCCCAGTCTTCTGAAGGGTCAAACAGCTCGGCACCGCCGCGCTCTTCGAACTGCAGATTAAAAAGGATCACGTCTGCGGGATCGAGGTTATCAACCGCCAGTTCGAGAAAAATGTCATAGGCCTGCTCGAGCGTTTCGTCTTCGGTCAGGCGATTGTTCAGATCCATTTCCATGATGACTACCTGTTTAACATCGTTGGGCACGTTTTACAGCAACGGACTAAAGAAGTAAAACAGTCGTTCGGCAATTCTCTGCCACAGCGGACGTTTTACCCACAGTCTGGCATCCAGCAGACGCGAGCGGGAGATATAATCATCCTGCACCGCCGCGAGATCGCCGCCAAAGCCGGCATCATCAATGACCAGCGTGATTTCAAAGTTGAGCCACAGGCTGCGCATATCCAGGTTGACCGTGCCCACCAGGCTCAGCTCACCGTCGACGAGCACGCTCTTGGTGTGGAGCAATCCGCCTTCAAACTGGTAAATTTTCACCCCGGCGGCCAGCAGTTCGCTAAAGAATGCCCGGCTGGCCCAGCCCACCAGGAGAGAGTCATTTTTGCGCGGCAAAATGATGCTCACATCGACACCGCGCTGCGCGGCTGTACAGATGGCGTGCAGGAGGTCGTCGCTGGGGACAAAGTAGGGCGTCGTCATGATCAGATATTCACGCGCCGAGTAGGTTGCCGTCAGCAGCGCCTGATGGATCAAGTCCTCCGGGAAGCCCGGCCCGGAAGCAATGGTATGAATGGTATGACCGCTGGCCTCCTCAAACGGCATAATATTGCCGTCCGGCGGCGGCGGCAGGATACGCTTGCCGGTTTCAATCTCCCAGTCGCAGGAATAAACGATGCCCATCGAGGTGGCAATCGGCCCCTCCATTCGCGCCATCAAATCAACCCATTGACCTACTCCTGAGTCCTGTTTGAAGAAGCGCGGGTCGACCATGTTCATGCTGCCGGTGTAGGCAATATAGTTATCGATCATGATCATTTTGCGATGCTGGCGGAGATCCATCCGGCGCAGAAACACGCGCAGGAGATTCACCTTCAGCGCTTCAACCACTTCGATCCCGGCATTACGCATCATGCCCGCCCAGGGGCTACGGAAAAATGCCACGCTACCCGCGGAGTCAAGCATCAGGCGGCAATGAATGCCGCGCCGCGCGGCGGCCATCAGCGACTCAGCGACCTGGTCAGCCATCCCGCCGGGCTGCCAGATATAAAAAACCATCTCGATATTATGACGAGCCAGCTGAATATCGCGGATTAACGCCTGCATGACGTCGTCAGACGAGGTCAGCAGCTGCAGTTGATTGCCCTTAACGCCGCCAATCCCCTGGCGGCGCTCGCACAGCTTAAACAGTGAGGAGGCGACGCTGCTGTTCTCCTCGGCAAAAATATGTTTGCAGGCTTTAAGATCGTTCAGCCACTTCGCGGTGGAGGGCCACATGGCACGGGCGCGCTCGGCACGGCGTTTACCAAGATGAAGCTCACCAAAAGAGAGATAGGCAATAATTCCCACCAGCGGGAGGATGTAAATGATCAGAAGCCAGGCCATGGCAGAGGGTACGGCTCTGCGCTTCATCAGGATGCGTAATGTCACACCCGCGATTAACAGCCAGTATCCCAGAATGACCAGCCAACTCACCACGGTGTAGAAGGTTGTCATAGGTAAAAAAATCCTTTTGAAAGCGTATTGTTATGAGTGTACGCATCAGGATTCATCTGGCAAATAAAAACGCCAGGTAAAAGCGCTGGTTTGCTGCCGGGTTGGGTTTATAATGGCGGCTCAGTTAGTTTAAGAGTTGTAGACATGAAGCGCAGTAGAACAGAAGTAGGGCGCTGGCGCATGTTGCGACAGGTGAGTCGTCGCAAGGCTCGTTGGCTGGAAGCACAATCCCGCCGCAATATGCGTATTCACGCCATCAGAAAATGTGGATTGACGCGGCACCGCAATGCGTTGCTGTTCGCAGTCCAGGATATCTGAGAAACATGAGGGCACCGTAACTGGTGCCCGCTGATTTTATAGCGTCTGATTTTTTGGGGATAGCGTATTTGCAGCGTTGTTCCTGTTGTGTTTAGCAAAAGGAGGGAGAAGTGTTTGCGGAGTTTGGCGTACTGAATTTCTGGACGTATGTTGTTGGCGCATTTTTTATCGTTCTGGTGCCAGGACCGAATACCCTGTTCGTGCTAAAAACCGGGATCGGTCACGGTGTTAAAAAAGGGTATCTCGCCGCTACGGGCGTATTTATTGGCGATGCGGTGCTGATGTTTCTCGCATGGGCGGGCGTCGCGGCATTAATCCAGACCACGCCGGTACTGTTTAATATCGTGCGCTATCTCGGGGCTTTCTATCTGCTCTGGCTGGGGGGCAAAATGCTCTGGTCAGTGGTAAACCGTCAAAAAAACGCGCATGAGAGCGGCCCCGAACCTGCCAGTATGATCATGAAACGTTCCCTGGTGTTAAGCCTGACCAACCCCAAAGCGATTCTGTTCTACGTATCGTTCTTCGTTCAGTTCATTGACGTGAATGCGAAGAGTACCGGCACTTCTTTCCTGATCCTCGCGACTACGCTGGAGTTGATAAGCTTTATGTACATGAGCTTCCTGATCTTCTCCGGCGCGTTTGTCACGCGTTATCTGAAAACAAAAAAGAAACTGGCAAAGCTGGGGAACGGGCTAATAGGGCTGCTGTTTGTCGGGTTTGCGGCGAGATTAGCGTCGCTGCATTGATGATTTGAAAGGCTCCTGCGGGAGCCTTTTTTATTCTGTTTGACAATCCCTCACCATTTAGTTGTATAGTACAACTAAATGGTGAGGACATAACATGCACAGCGAAACCCCGGTAGTCAGTGTTATTCGACGTTCCTCGCGCCTGATGGTGCGAGAGTTAGGTTTTATGGGGTCTACCCTGGCCTCAACGAATTACTCGCCTTCGGCCGTCCATACTCTGGTCGAAATTGCTCTGCGTAAGGAGATGACGGCGAGTCAGCTGGTGCAACTGCTGGGCCTGGAAAAGTCCAGCGTCAGCCGGATGCTGGCTCGCCTGATTGCCGCGGGCGAACTTGAGGAGGTCATTTCTACTGAGGATGCGAGAGCAAAGAGCCTCAGGCTGACCGCGAAAGGTCACGAGACGGTCAGCAAAATTAATGCCTTCAGCAACGAGCGCGTGGTCACAGCAATAAAGGGTCTTGCTCCAGCGCAGCAGCAGACCATTTCTGAGGGGCTCTCCCTTTATGCCAACGCGCTGCTGGCATGCCGTGAGGGGGGTAACGATATGCAGCCCGACGAGTTGAAGATAGTGCAGGGGTACATCCCCGGCATGATTGGCCGTATTGCGGAGATGCATGGCAGTTATTATTCGCGGGAGCATAACTTTGGTCGCTTCTTCGAGGCCAAAGTGGCTTCAGGGCTGGCCGAGTTCAGTGAAAGACTGGAGAAGCCCTGTAACCAGATTTGGCTGGCAGTACTCAACGACAAAATTGTCGGCTCGGTGGCGATCGATGGCGAGGAATTGGCTCCGGGTGAAGCCCATCTTCGCTGGTTTATTCTTGATGATGGCTGTCGGGGACACGGCGTGGGGAAAAAACTGCTGAATGAAGCGATGCGGTTCTGCGACAGGGCCGGTTTTTCTGCTGTGCACCTCTGGACATTCAATAAGCTGACCGCCGCCCGGCGTCTGTACGAGTCGTTTGGGTTTACGCTGGTAAAGGAGTGGGAAGGCGAGCAGTGGGGGAGCCTGATTACAGAACAGCAGTTTACCCGGTACAGTGACGCGTAATCGCCACCATAAAAAAGGCTCCTTTCGGAGCCGCTTCGGTATCAGAACACTTTTTTATACGGTCTCACCGTCACTTTTGCATACACACCCGCTGCAACGTACGGGTCTGCGTCAGCCCAGGCCTGAGCGGCTTCCTGGGATTCAAATTCAGCAATAACCGTGGAGCCGGCAAAACCGGCAGCACCCGGATCGTTGCTGTCGACTGCGGGCATGGGGCCAGCGGTCAGTAATCGGCCTTCATCCTGGAGCAGCTGCAAACGTGCCAGATGCGCAGGGCGCACAGACTGGCGTTTTTCGAGCGAATCAGCAACATCTTCAGAGTAAATTACGTAAAACACGGCGAAGCTCCTTAACCGGTAAAAGTGTCAGTTACGTTATGTGAAAGGGCAAACGACTGCAATGTAAAATAAAAACAATGTTAATACCCTGATCTGACTGCGCCTTTTTTGGCCTCTCAGGCGCTAAAGTTGCCCCAGAACAAAGTGTCTTATTGAATATGATTGCTATTTGCATTTAAAATCATGGTTCGGTTTTTTAACGTTGATGAATATGACTTCGATGACCCTTGATTTAACTCGCCGCTTTCCCTGGCCGACGCTGCTTTCTGTCGTGATTCACGGTGCTGTTGTGGCGGGTTTGCTGTATACCTCGGTTCATCAGGTTATTGAAATGCCCGCGCCCGCGCAGCCGATTTCGGTGACGATGGTCTCGCCAGCGGACCTCGAACCGCCGCAGGTTGCCCCTCCACCACCACAGCCGGTGGCTGAACCTGAGCCAGAACCCGAGCCCGTTCCGGAGCCACCGAAGGAAGCTCCGGTGGTGATCCACAAGCCTGAACCGAAGCCAAAACCTAAGCCGAAGCCAAAGCCGGTGAAGAAGGTGGAGGAGCGTCCGAAACGTGAGGAACGTCCGGTTGAACCGCGTGCGACCCAGCCGGTTGAAAATACAGCGCCTTCACGTCCGGTGATGAACAATACGGCAACGACATCAAAGCCAACGGTGAGTGCGCCAGCGGGCCCGCGTGCCGTAAGCCGCAACCAGCCTCAGTATCCGGCGCGAGCTCAGGCTTTGCGTATTGAAGGCCGCGTGAGGGTGAAATTTGACGTGACTGCGGATGGCCGAGTGGATAACGTGGAAATCTTGTCCGCTCAGCCTTCTAATATGTTTGAGCGCGAAGTGAAATCTGCAATGCGCAGATGGCGTTATGAGCCAGGCAAGCCGGGCAGCGGATTGATTGTGAATATCGTTTTCCGCCTGAACGGCGGGGCGCAGATGGAATAAAAAAAGCCTCCGAAAGGAGGCTTTTTTTTGCCTGTCGATCAGGCCTGCGGAAGTTGACGAGGTTTACCCTCGCTGTCCACTGCGACATAAATAAACAGGGCCTCAGTGGCCTTATAACGCTGCCCAATCGGCTCAGAAGAGACTTTCTTAACCCACACTTCGATGTTAATTGAAATAGAGGTATTGCCGCGTTTGATGCAGCGCGCATAGCAGCAAACCACATCACCTACCGCAACCGGGCGCAGGAAGGTCATGCCGTCCACTCGCACAGTCACCACGCGCCCGTGGGCGATCTCTTTTGCCAGAATTGCGCCGCCCATATCCATCTGCGACATCAGCCAGCCGCCAAAAATATCGCCATTGGCATTGGTGTCAGCGGGCATTGCCAGTGTGCGTAAAACCAGTTCGCCCTGCGGGGCGTTAGTTGTTGTCATTGTTTTAACTCGTAACGGAAGACTTCAGGCGGGATGCTACTATGATTTTACAGCAGAGAGAATAGACCAGAACGCCTGTCGCTGACGTTCTGGTCAGTCATTAATCAGTGCTTGTCGTCCTGCGGCATGTGGCGATAAATGTATACGCCGCTTAACAGCGTGAAGATAAGGGTCAGTGCGGTCAGGCCGAAGACCTTAAAGTTGACCCAAATATTCTGCGGCAGCCAGAAAGCAATATAGATGTTAGCGAGACCGCAGAGAATAAAGAAGACCGCCCACGCGATATTCAGACGGGACCAGACTTCCTGAGGCAGCGTCAGCTCTTTGCCCAGCATGCGTTGGATCAGCGGTTTTTTCATCACCCACTGGCTGATTAATAATGCGCCCGCAAACAGGGCGTAAATCACGGTCACTTTCCACTTGATAAATTCATCGTTATGGAAGAACAGAGTCAGTCCGCCGAATACGGCGACCAAGACGAAGGTGACCAGCGCCATTTTTTCGACTTTACGGTAGCGAACCCAGCTATAGATCAGGACCACAGCCGTTGCAACGATCAGCGCAGTGGTCGCGGCATAAATATCGTACAGCTTATAAAAAGCAAAAAAGACCACGAGCGGTAAAAAATCAAGAAACTGCTTCATTCTGTGATTCCATCTTCTGAGCGGGGCGGGAGGCAGCGATGCCACCCGCCTCAGGATTACTGACGAATTAACATATACAGGCGGAACAGATAGACCAGCAGCACCGCTGAAATCAGATTGCTCAGCGTATTCGCCACTACCGCGCCAACGTTCGGCGTTAATACCGCAAAATTCGGCGCAAACAACAGCAGGAGCGTTTTGGCGAGCAGCCAGCCGATCACGGCAGGCGCCACCAGACGCATATTAGCCCATGCCAGTCGGATGCTGCTGCGCATCGCGGTAAAAATACCCATCTTATCCTGCACGACCATCACAGGCGCAAACGAGAGCACGATAGCCAGCAGTACGCCCGGCACCACGACCAGCATTATCCCCATCTGCACCAGCAGGGTGGTCAAAAAGATCAGGATAAACAGCTTAGGTAAGACCGGCGCGCTGGCACCAATCGCCCGTAAGGCGCTGACCCGGTGACCCGCCGATACCAGCTGAATCATCAGCAAAACGCCGCCCGCCAGAACTGCATTACCAATCAGGCCCGAGAAGGTGGACGCGGCAGAGGCGCGCAGCAGGATTTGCTGCTGTTCCGGCGTCATGTTTTGCACCAGCTCAAACAACCCCACGCTACCCGCAAGATGGTCGCCCTGGCTCAGGCTGGCAATCTGTTCTTCACTCGGTGAAAACGCATGACCCAGCACCACCGTGATAAAGGCGCAAAGCAACGCGATCAGTAAAAAGGTTATGAACTGATTGCGGAAAAAGTTTCCCGTGTCACGGTAGACAGACTTCGCCGTGATAGACATGCACTCTCCTTGAGTATTGCAGGTGTTAATTAGCCGGCAATTGTACACCGGATGCACCTGCTGTGGCAGCATCAAGGCTTGTATGGAAAAGCATATCTTTGTAAAGCGGCGGTAATCCCACGCGTGCGCGTGCGCGATTGCAGGCTTCGTTGACCTGGCCATCTTCCCCCGACATGGCAAATTCCCGGCACGGGCTGGGGCGATCCTCATAGATGGAACATCGGGTAGAGACCCCAGGCTCACCCTGTAGCGCCACACAGCGAGCCTGCTTTTGGTTCGTGCCGCTCATGCAGCGCAGAAAGGGGGTTAACGGCTCGGTGAGATGAACCGGAACGGTACCGCCGCCATCGCTGGCTTCGGCCCAGTAGAAAGAGACTCGAAAATACGCACAACAGGCTCCGCACGTCATGCACGGGTTGATATCACTCATGGCACACCTGCAAAAGAAGAACGCATCAAATCAATTTGTGAGAGCGATAAATTATCCAGCCGCCAGAGGAAGAGCAAGAGGGGGGAAAGGGAAAATTTTGTAACCGTGAAATGCCAAAAATTGACATGGAAACAACTTATCGCTTTTGAACGCGCCACAAAAAATTAACCCAGATCAATGAATGTTAAGTTACTGGTTTTAATGTGATCTGTGGCAGATCACTTATTACCCTTTTGTGAGTATATTCTCATCCGCGATTAAAACCACAACGATGGAGCGGATATGAAAAAATTAGCGGTGGCAGCCCTTGTATTAAGCAGTCTCTCTGGCGGCGCGTACGCGCATGAAGCAGGCGAATTCTTTATTCGTGCCGGTTCGGCTACGGTTCGCCCAACTGAAGGATCGGATAACGTGCTGGGTATGGGCGGTTTTAACGTCAGTAATAACACCCAGTTAGGGTTAACGTTCACCTATATGGCGACGGAAAACGTTGGTGTTGAGCTTCTTGCTGCAACGCCGTTCCGTCATCGCGTGGGTCTGGGCGCAACCGGTGATATTGCAACGGTTCACCATTTACCGCCAACGCTGATGGCGCAATGGTACTTTGGCGACTCAAGCAACAAGGTGCGCCCTTATATTGGCGCTGGTGTGAACTACACCACCTTCTTTGACGAGAAGTTTAACGATACCGGTAAAGAGGCCGGTCTGACTGACCTTAGCCTGAAAGATTCGTGGGGCATGGCGGGGCAGGTCGGTCTGGATTACCTGATTAACCGCGACTGGTTAATTAACGCCTCCGTCTGGTATATGGATATTGATACGGACGTACGCTTCAAGGCGGGCGGTCAGCAGCAAAGCATCAACACGCGACTGGATCCGTGGGTGTTTATGTTCTCTGCGGGTTATCGTTTCTGATCCCCCGTCAAACTGGCCACAGGGTGGCCAGTTTGCTTTGCTCACTTCAAAACGACGGATAAACCGGCCGCTCATCAAGCTTTACGCAGTGCCTCAGGATCGTTTCCCCATCATATAAATAGCTGAAAGCGTCGCTGGACAGGGAATGGAAGAGAATATCGCCATTGGCAAACGGGATAATTTCGGTATCACCCGCACGTTTATGTCCCGCGCCGGTTTCAAAATGGCCGCGCCACCGTTCCTGGGTATGGTCATAGACGTGCAGAATAACCTCGACAAGTCCTCTTTGCGGACAATCAAGGCGCAGGAAGGTGGAAGAGAAATTCAGGGACAGCGCATGGAAGGGAATCAATAAGGCGAAAACCAGTAAAGCTCGTAAATACATCAAATCGCGAAAACCTCCTTCAAAAGGGAAATGAGATTTTACTTAAGTCAAAAATCGCGTTTTTGCCGTGGATCAAGATGTCTTATAATTCAATACGATAAAGGCCCCTGGTGAGGCCCTTAGCGATCATTTTTGAATCAGATAGCGAATGGTTGGGCCATCCTGCTGGATATCCAGCACCGTATAACCGTGGTTTTTTGCATCCAGCGGTATGTTGTTGATGGACTGCGGGCAGTCGCTCACCACCTCCAGAATTTCCCCTTTCTTTAGCTGCGGTAGCGCTTCAAGCGTAGCCACCGCCGGATATGGACAGGGCTCGCCAACCATATCCAGACGATAATCAGGCACGATCTCTTTCATGCAGCATTCTCCTGCGTTTCTGTTTTAACGCTCGCACGGCGGAAGAAACGTTTCTCCTGTGCGACGACCAGTAAAAAAGCAACCAACAGCAGGGCGTAGGTGACCAGAAGGCCGCCGAGAGGCCCAAAGGTGTTCAGCAGGTTGACCTTGTCCCAACTTGTGGCAAGCGCCGGGGACAAATCGTCCCAGAAGTACGCCAGGACCGTCGAGCCAATCACATTTCCAATACCCACCCACCAGTAGTGCACCTGACCTTCGACGGCACGGTACATCCAGCCGGTTTCACACCCGCCGGCCAGCACGATCCCGAAGCCGAACAGCAGGCCGCCAATGACCGCGTTAGGACCGGCCCACATGATTTTCGGTTCGACGCCCAGTTGAACATAGCTGAAGATGCCGATGGCGCTGACCGCCATCCCGGCGATAATCGCCTTCGCCATCATCGTGCGGCCGGTGATCCACATATCGCGAAACGCGGAGGTGAAGCAGATCTGCGCGCGTTCAATGAGCAGACCAAAACCCACGCCGAACAGCATCGCCAGACCGAGTTTGGGCTGGTTCAGAGCTGTACACAGCGCCCATGCCACCATAGCGAAAAAGACCAGCATTCCGAGACGGAAACGGCGGCGTGCCTGAGAGGGCTTCTGGGTTAACGGAGACGCTGCGCTGACTTTGGTCATTTTCACTGGAATGCGAAACAGCGGCAGCAGGGTAAATTTTGCGCCAAAGTAAGAGCCGATGGCCGTGGCGACGGCAAAGAACCAGGCGTGAAGCGAAAACTGAGGAATCCCCGTAAAGAAAGCGGCCAGGTTACAGCCCATCGCCAGACGGGCGCCAAACCCGGCAATGATACCGCCGACAACTGCCTGAAGAATGCGGATCCGGCTTTTGGGCATACGCAACTTAACGTTGTTTGCCCACAGCGCCGCCGCGAAGCAGCCGCCGAACATGCCGATGATCATCATCCCGTCGATGCGGTTAAGCGGCGTGCCGTCCAGATGGATGAGTTTAAAGTAACCCCACTCTTCGGTATGCACGCCAGCGAGCTGCAGCAATTGACCACCCCAGCGGGTGAACTCGCCGGTCACGGCCCAGAAGGTGCCGGTAATGCCGAAATAGTAGGTAGAGAGAATGCCAGCCGCGATAACAGCCGGAACGGGTGACCAGAACTTAACCAGGTAAGTCTGTTTGAAGGATTGCCATGACATGAATAAGCCTCTGAACTCAGAAGGATTAAAGATAAAAAAGAGTCCAGATCATACGCTTACATAACAGTTTGAAAAGCCATTCACACCGAAAATATCGAAAGGATCAATTTTGACGTAATCCTTTGTTGATGGCGGGGAAGAAAGGGTAACCGTCTGGCAGGGGTGCCAGACGGTGGAGGGGTCAGGCTTTACGCGTCGCCGCCTTCATGGCAGTCACAAACGCTTTCAGCTCGGCCAGCATCTGCTCGGGTTTATCCACGTTCTTCTCGATGATCTTCACAATTGCAGAGCCGGAGATGGCACCCGCAGCCTTCGCGTCAATCGCCGCTGTGACCTGATCCGGAGAAGAGATCCCGAAGCCCTGCAGCGGCGGCGCGGCATGGTACTCGGCCAGCTTTTCCACAAGATGATGCAGCGGCAGGGCGGCTTTATTCTCGGCACCGGTCACGCCTGCGCGGGAGAGCAGGTAGGTGTATCCGCGCCCGTAAGAGGCTATCTGGCGCAGCAGTGTGTCATCCGCGTTCGGCGGGCAGATGAAAATCGGGGCGACGTTGTGACGCATCGCAGCCTGGCGGAACGGCGCGGACTCCTCGACCGGCACGTCGGCGACCAGAACGGAGTCGACGCCTACGCGTGCGCACTCGGCGTAAAACTCATCGATACCGCGGTTGAACACCAGGTTGGCGTACATAAGCAGGCCAATGGGAATGGTCGGATGCTTCTGGCGAATTGCCGCCAGCATCTCAAAGCACTGGGTTGGCGTCACACCAGAGGCAAACGCGCGCAGCGTCGCATTCTGAATGGTTGGGCCATCCGCCAGCGGGTCAGAGAACGGGATCCCCAGCTCCAGCGCGTCGGCACCGGCCTCAATCAGGGTGTCGATAATCTTCAGCGACTGTTCCGGGCCCGGGTCGCCCAGGGTGACGAAGGGAACGAACGCGCCTTCCTGGCGGGATTTCAGTTCTGCAAATACGTTATCGTAGCGTTCCATCAGATTTCCCCTCGTGCTTTCAGAATATCGTGAACGGTGAAGATATCTTTGTCACCGCGTCCGGAAAGGTTTACCACCAGCAGCTGTTCTTTTTCCGGATTGTCTTTCATCATTTTCAGCGCATGGGCCAGAGCGTGTGAAGACTCCAGCGCCGGGATGATCCCTTCGCTGCGGCACAGCGTTTTGAACGCTTCCAGCGCTTCGTCATCGGTAATGGAGACATAGTCCGCGCGACCCGTACTGTTCAGATAGGCGTGCTGCGGCCCGACGGAAGGGAAGTCGAGGCCGGCAGAGATAGAGTAAGACTCTTCAATCTGGCCCTCATCGGTCTGCATCATCGGGGATTTCATGCCGAAGTAGATCCCCACGCGGCCATGCTTCAGCGGCGCGCCGTGTTCACCTGATTCAATGCCGTGACCGGCAGGCTCAACGCCAATCAGACCCACGCTGGTGTCGTCGATAAAGTCTGCGAACATGCCGATGGCGTTTGACCCGCCGCCGACGCAGGCGATCACCGCATCCGGCAGGCGACCCTCTTTTTCAAGGATCTGCGCTTTGGTCTCTTCCCCGATCATGCGCTGGAATTCGCGCACGATGGTCGGGAACGGGTGCGGGCCCGCCGCGGTTCCGAGCATATAGTGCGCGGTTTCATAGCTGCCGGACCAGTCGCGCAGCGCTTCGTTACAGGCATCCTTCAGCGTCGCGGAGCCGCTGTGCACCGGGATCACTTCCGCACCCATCAGGCGCATACGGAAGACGTTCGGAGACTGACGCTCAACGTCTTTCGCCCCCATATAGATGCGGCATTTCAGGCCGAGCAGGGCGCTGGCGAGCGCCGAGGCCACGCCGTGCTGGCCTGCGCCGGTTTCGGCGATGATTTCGGTTTTGCCCATACGCTTCGCAAGCAGCGCCTGGCCCAGCACCTGATTAGTTTTATGCGCGCCGCCGTGCAGCAGGTCTTCACGCTTAAGATACAGCGTGGTTTTCGTGCCTTCCGTCAGGTTGCGGCATTTGGTCAGGGCCGTTGGGCGGCCGGCATAGTTTTTCAGCAGGTCGGTAAATTCAGCCTGAAATGCCGGATCCTTCTGTGCGCTCACAAACGCTTCTTCCAGCTGGCGCAGCGCGGGCATCAGGATTTGCGGGACGTACATCCCGCCGAACTCACCAAAATACGGGTTAAGTAATGTCGTCATCTTCTCTTCCTTAATATGCACGCAGAGTTTTAAAAACCGAGGCCAGCTTGCTGGCATCTTTGATACCCGGTTGGGACTCTACGCCTGAATTGAAATCGAGGCCTGCGCAGCCGGTTTTCGCGGCTTCTACGCAGTTGTCCGGGCTTAATCCGCCCGCCAGCAGGACGTTGTCCAGCTTTTCGCCGTTCAACAGAGACCAGTCAAAACGCTGGCCGCTTCCGCCCTGGCCGTTATCGAGAACGTATTTATCCACGTGGTTCAGGTTACGCGGGGGCAACGTATCGCTAACGCTTTGCGCTTTCCAGATTTGCACCTGCGGCGCCAGCGTGTCGCGCAGGGCATCGACATAGGCCTGATCTTCATCGCCGTGCAGCTGCACCGCGCTCAGGGATAACGCGTCGGCTTTTTCAACCACCTCGGCGATATCCGCATTGCGGAACACGCCAACATAGCTGAGCGGTGCCGCGGCGATGATCTTACGCGCCTGCTCTTCGCTAACCGCGCGAGGAGAGGAATCCACAAAAATCAGCCCGCCATAAATCGCTCCGGCTTCATACGCGGCCTGGGCGTCCTGTTCGCGAGTTAAGCCGCAGACTTTGTTTTCACCCAGCAGCACGCGACGCACTGCCGCATTGAGATCGTCATGTTCCATCATGGCGGAGCCAATCAGGAAACCGTTGGCGAAGTGGCTCAGCTCGCGCACCTGGGCGTAGCTGTTAATGCCGGATTCGCTGATCACCGTGACGCCAGCGCCCAGACGCGGCGCCAGCTGGCGCGTGCGGTTCAGGTCAATAGACAGGTCACGCAGATCGCGGTTGTTAATGCCGACCACTTTGGCTTCCAGCGCAATCGCGCGCTCCAGCTCCTCTTCGTTGCTCACTTCGGTCAGCACGCCCATTTTCAGGCTGTGCGCGACGGCAGAGAGCTGGCGGTACTGCTCGTCGTCAAGCACCGAGAGCATCAGCAGGCAGGCGTCGGCCTGGTAAAAGCGCGCCAGCCAAATCTGATAAGGGTCGATAATAAAGTCTTTGCACAGGATCGGCTGCGGCGCGATGCCGCTGACGATCGGCAGAAAATCGAAGCTGCCCTGAAAATATTTCTCATCCGTCAGCACGGAGATGGCTGAGGCATGATGCTTATAAATACCGGCAATGCGCGCCGGGTCGAAATCGTCACGGATAACGCCTTTGGACGGGGACGCTTTTTTGCACTCAAGAATAAACGCGGTGCGCGCACCCTGCAGGGCGTCATAGAAACGACGGCTGCTAGGGACGACATCGTTCTGAAAACTGGCAAGCGGCTGCTGTTGCTTGCGGGCTTCCACCCAGATGGCCTTATCGGCAACGATTTTCGCTAAAACGGTCTGCATTCTTTACCCTCTTGCCGCAAGTGCGGTAACGCGATCGTAAGCTGCACCGGAGCGCAGTACATCCAGAACTTTTTGAACGTTGGCCTTCAGGTCTTCCTCACCGTGCAAACGCATCAGCATGGCGACGTTGGCGGCAACGGCGGCCTCATGAGCGACCTCTCCCTTACCTTGTAATAAGCGCGTCAGAATGTCACGGTTTTCTTCCGGGGTACCGCCTGCCAGCGCTTCCTGGTGATACGGAGTTAAACCAAAGTCATCGGCTTCGAGCTGGTAGCTCAGGATTTCACCGTCGCGCAGTTCGGCCACCAGCGTCGGCGCATGCAGTGACACTTCGTCCATTCCGCCGCTGTGCACCACGGCGGCACGCTGGTAACCCAGCACGCGCAGCGTCTCGGCAATCGGCAGGACCAGCTCCGGGCTGTAGACACCGATCAGCGCCAGCGGCGGGTGCGCCGGGTTGATCAGCGGGCCGAGCACGTTAAACAGCGTGCGGGTTTTAAGCTGCTGACGAACCGGCATCGCGTGGCGGAAACCGGTGTGATACTTCGGCGCAAACAGGAAGCAGACGCCCAGGTCATCCAGCGCTTCACGGGAACGTTCGGCGTTCATATCGAGATTAATGCCGAATGCGGCGAGCAGATCGGAAGAACCTGACCGGCTGGACACGCTGCGGTTACCGTGCTTCGCGACCTTTAAACCACACGCTGCCGCTACGAAGGCGCTGGCGGTTGAAATATTGATACTGTTGCTGCCATCACCGCCGGTACCGACGATATCGGCAAACTGATAGTCCGGGCGCGGGAACGGGGCGGCATTTTCCAGCAGGGC
This sequence comes from Enterobacter sp. Taxon_8, assembly GCF_058354585.1. NCBI lineage: Bacteria > Pseudomonadati > Pseudomonadota > Gammaproteobacteria > Enterobacterales > Enterobacteriaceae > Enterobacter > Enterobacter sp. Taxon_8. The sequence goes on from NZ_CM177989.1 coordinate 1,991,981, forward strand.
CGTAGCGGCACCGGCGATCTCCTGCGGGCTTTCGCCGCGGACCTTCATGCTCACCAGCGCGGCCGCCAGCTGTTCCGGCTTCAGCTCACCGCGAACCACGGCGGAGAAGAGCTGGTGGCTCTCCTGCTGGCTCAGGGTCTGCGCCTGGTACAGTTTTTCCAGAATCGGCTGCAGGGTGTTGGTCTGCTCCAGCTTCTGTAACGCCCAGTCGAGCGTCTGTTCCAGCAGGCGAGCACCGTGAGAGGTCAGGATGGATTCCGGATGGAACTGCATCCCGCAGACGCGATCCGCGTCGTGACGCACCGCCATCACCATCCCTTCAAACGAGGCGTTGATCGTCAGCCCGGCGGGAATGTTGCTGCCGACCAGCGAGTGGTAGCGCGCGACCGGGAGCGGATTCGGCAGCCCGGCAAACATTGCCTGGCCGTCATGTTCAATGCTGGACGCTTTACCGTGCAGGATCTCTCCCGCCTGGCCAACGTAGCCGCCGTAGGCTTCAACAATCGCCTGATGGCCGAGGCAGATGCCGATAATCGGCAGCTTGCCGCGCATACGGGTCAGCAGCTCCGGCATACAGCCCGCTTCGCTCGGTGCGCCAGGCCCAGGAGAGAGCATCAGCACCGGGTTTTGCATGGTTGCCAGACGGTCAATCAAAGTCTGGGCCGGCACGTGGTTGCGATAGATAACGACGTTATGGCCATTCGCACGCAGCTGATCTGCCAGGTTGTAGGTAAAGGAATCGATATTATCGAGCAGCAGAATGTCAGCCATTAGAAAATCTCCTGTGCATGGTGTGCGGTAGCAATGGCGCGAAGGACCGCTCGGGCTTTACTGCGCGTTTCGTCAGCTTCAGACTGCGGAACGGAATCAAGAACAATCCCGGCTCCCGCCTGGACGGTGGCAATGCCGTCTTCTACATAGGCGGAGCGGATCACGATGCAGGTATCGAGGTCGCCGTGGGCGGTGAAGTAACCCACCGCGCCGCCGTAGCTGCCGCGACGACGCCCTTCGGCGGCGGCAATCAGCTGCATGGCGCGCACTTTCGGCGCGCCGCTCAGGGTGCCCATATTCATGCAGGCGCGGTAGGCGTGCAGGACGTCGAGGTCGTGGCGCAGCTCACCGACCACGCGGGAAACCAGGTGCATCACGAACGAATAGCGGTCAACTTTGGTCAGGTCCGCCACGTAGCGGCTGCCCGGGGTGCAAATGCGTGCCAGGTCGTTACGCGCCAGGTCAACCAGCATAAGATGCTCGGAGAGCTCTTTGTGGTCGGTACGCATTTCCAGCTCGATGCGGCTGTCGAGATCGCGATCCAGCGAGCCATCGGCGCGTCGTCCGCGCGGACGGGTTCCGGCGATCGGGTAAATTTCAATCTGGCGGCTGGTGGCGTCGTACTTCAGCGAGCTTTCCGGCGAGGCGCCGAACAGCGTGAATTCGTTGTCCTGCATAAAGAACATGTACGGGCTCGGGTTGCTCTTTTTCAGCACGTCGTAGGCTGCCAGCGGAGACGGGCAGGGCAGCGAGAAGCGGCGGGACGGTACAACCTGGAAAATTTCCCCGGCGCGAATCGCTTTTTGCATCTGGCGAACCACGGCGCCGTACTGATCGTCGGTCTGGTTCACATCGCAGGTCATTTTTTCCACTCGCTGCACCGGAAGCGCAGGCGGCGCTTCCGTCATCTGCTGCTGAAGCTGCGCGATGCGATGCTCAAGACGGTTTTTCTCAGCGGTCGAAGGCGTGAACAGGCTGGCCTGAATGCGGGTGTATTGTTTCTGATGGTCGATCACCAGCAGGGTTTCGGCCAGATAGAAACAATAGTCCGGGCAGCGATTGCCCTGCTCGGTTTCCGGTAAATCTTCAAAGCCAGCGACCAGATCGTAGGCAAACAGCCCGCCAAAGAACATCGCTTCACGCTCATCGTGTGGAACGGTGACCAGGTTCTGCAGCAGGCGGAAGGCATCAAAGACGGAAAGGGAGCACAGGCGCGCGTCTTCATCCAGCAGCTGGCTAACCGGCGGGAAATGCAGAATACGCATTTCTGGATGACGTTCGTTTTCAATGCCTGACGGCAGGGCGGCATCCAGCAGCGGCAGCAGCGATGCGCCATTGTCTGACAAAGCCTTAATTGTGACAGTGTCACCTAGAGCGGTAATGCGCAACGCGCTGTCGACCAGCAGCAGGCTCTTGAGATCGTCCTTGCTGTCGATGTCCGCAGATTCCAGCAGCAGCGTTGCCGGGCGTGCCCCGCACACCTGATGAAACAGCGCGGTCGGGTTGTGGCGGTAGGCCGCCTCGCAGGTCAGCAGTTCGAGATGAGGTTTGGCTGTTTGCATTATATTGTTCTCATTTTCTGTTCAAAAAAAAGCCCGCTTGGAAGCGGGCTGGGTATCTGTTTGCATTTCGCAGACGCGTGACACTGCCCGAAGATCAGGAAGTACGCCACCAACCGTGCAGAGTGAAATGCGCTGTCATTTTCAGATACCTTTCTCGTGTGAACTTGCGTACTAGTTAACTAGTTCGATGGCGTGTTGTCAACCCTTGATTTCAGAATTTCACGTTAAGTCGGTATCATGGCGGTTTCGGATGTCTTCAACCTGTTATGGGAAGTGCTTTGAGCGATACCACCTACGCGATTATTTATGATTTACACAGCCATACTCAGGCCTCTGATGGCCTGCTGACACCCGAAGCCCTGGTTCATCGTGCCGTTGAAATGCGCATCGGCACGCTGGCGATAACCGATCACGATACGACGGATGCCATTCCGGCAGCGCGCGCCGAGATTGCCCGCTGCGGGCTGGCACTCAATCTGGTGTCCGGCGTCGAGATTTCGACCGTCTGGGAAAACCATGAGATTCATATCGTTGGCCTGAACATCGATATAGACCATCCGGCACTTATTGAGTTTTTGCAAGAACAAAAAACGCGCCGCAACCAGCGCGCAGAGATGATCGGCGAGCGTCTGGAAAAGGCACATATTCCTGGCGCGCTGGAAGGTGCGCAAAAGCTGGCGAACGGCGGGGCGGTTACGCGCGGTCATTTCGCCCGTTTTCTGGTAGAGGCGGGTAAAGCCACGACGATGGCGGATGTCTTTAAAAAGTATCTGGCGCGCGGGAAAACCGGATACGTTCCGCCACAGTGGTGTACAATAAAACAAGCTATTGATGTGATTCATCATTCTGGCGGTAAGGCCGTGCTGGCCCATCCGGGGCGGTATAATCTTTCTGCTAAATGGCTGAAAAGGCTGCTGGCGCACTTTGCCGAAAACGGTGGTGAGGCGATGGAAGTCGCCCAGTGTCAGCAGGCGCCCAACGAGCGCGCGCAGCTCGCGACCTATGCCCGACAGTACGGCCTGCTTGGGTCACAGGGTTCTGATTTCCATCAGCCCTGCGCCTGGATCGAACTGGGGCGCAAGCTCTGGCTGCCCGCTGGCGTTGAGCCGGTCTGGCAGCTCTGGGAACAGCCGCAGCAATTTGAAGAGAGGGAAGTATGAGTCAGTTTTTCTATATCCATCCGGATAACCCGCAGCCACGCCTGATTAACCAGGCCGTGGAGATCGTCCGCAAAGGCGGCGTGATTGTCTACCCGACCGATTCCGGCTACGCGCTGGGCTGCAAAATTGAAGATAAAGGGGCGATGGAACGCATTTGCCGTATTCGCCAGCTGCCGGACGGCCATAACTTTACCCTGATGTGCCGCGATCTTTCTGAGCTGTCGACCTATGCTTATGTCGATAACGTGGCGTTTCGCCTGATTAAGAACAACACGCCGGGCAACTACACCTTCATCCTGAAAGGGACCAAAGAAGTGCCGCGTCGTCTGCTGCAGGAAAAACGTAAAACCATCGGCATGCGCGTGCCGTCGAACCCGATTGCGCAGGCGCTGCTGGAAACCCTCGGTGAACCAATGCTCTCTACCTCGCTGATGCTGCCAGGCAGCGAGTTTACCGAGTCCGATCCGGAAGAGATCAAAGATCGTCTGGAGAAGGTGGTCGAGCTGATTATTCACGGCGGTTATCTCGGCCAGCAGCCGACCACCGTGGTCGACTTAACCGAAGATGCACCGGAAGTGATTCGAGAAGGCGTGGGTGACGTAAAGCCTTTCTTGTAATGGTATAAGCAGATATACTACGCGGCCATCAAAGCAGGGCTCGGCCCTCTTTTGACCTGATTCGACGCCTGTGAAGGCGCTAAATTTCCATGTTAAATCAAAGCGTTGGCGTTAACCTTATGATATGTAAAACAAAAGGGTCAACGCAATGAGGAACAGAGTGTACAACAGACATCCTCGATTCACGACGAAGCGCGGTAACGTCTACTACATCAACTTTCGACTTCCCGACGGAACATTTTTCCGTCGTAGCCTCGGCACAGATTCATTGCAAGCGGTCGAGGTTACAATGTCACGTCTAAGTGCTTACATCCCCCTTGTTCAAAATTGTTCGCTGTCCGTCGAACAGTTCAAAATGCACATTGACGGTTTCAGAGAGGCCACTCAGCGCGATTTCGATACTTATCTGTTGGATTGGTTGCGGATGGGCGTTGATGAGGCTAAACGAATGCCTGAACTTGGACGGCTCCAGCGCCAGATTGATTCTGATGCTGCGATCTCTCCGACTACCAGTGTGACTGAGGCGAAAGGCCGCGCGGATGTTCATCTGAATAGGGTGTACAGCGGCGATGATTCAACAGCGCGAATGCTACTTGCCACTTTGTTTAAGAAGAAGGTTTCCTTTGACCAAAGTGATGTAGAACAGGCTTACGAGGTGGCGGGGCAGATTGATTTACATCAGGCTATGCTCCAGCAAGCCTACGATGCTTTCTATTCTGGTGATCTTGTTCGATATCGCACTTTGGTCGATGAGATGCAATCTAAGCTAACAGAAGCCGAACGGTTGAAGAATCCAGTAACTAAACAGGTTGTAGTGCCAACTGTTGAGCCTGAAAGTAACGCTACGCCTCTGCTCTCTGTTGCATGGAAAATGTTTACCACTGAGAAAGGAAAGGGCTGGGCGGCGACTGTCGCCAACGAAAACCAGCGTTTCTATGATGTGTTGATGCATGTTATCGGTGATCTTCCTGTCGGAGCGATCACGAAGCAGCACCTACGGCAAACTATTACCGTTATTGAAAATCTTCCTCGTCGAAATAGAAAGCCTTACTGCGAAATGACGCTTATAGAGTGCATTGATTTTGATGTGCCGGAAGAGGATTTGATGAGCAGCGCCAACGTCAAAAAGCATCTCAAGATTTACTCCTCATTCTTCAAAGACTTCCTGAAAGATGAAAAGGACAATTTAGAGAAAGCCCCGACAGAAGGTATCAAATACGAGGTAACGGAAAACAAGGGCGGCTCTTACTCTAAACCTGAGATGCAGCGCCTTGTAAAGCATCTGAACACTTGCGCCGATTGGCGACGTGATTATTTTCTGACTCTGATATATACCGGAGCACGCCGGGGCGAAATCGCTGCTATCCGCAAAGAGCACATTCGAAAAGATGAGGAAACGCGGCGCAGGTATATTTTCATTGACGGCGGCAAAACTGATCAGGCTGTACGGCAGATACCACTAAACGCAGTCTTAGAAAAGTTACTTTTAGCGCGTATTAAATCGCTCAAATCTTCCGATCCTGTTTTCGGTGATTTGCCGACCTATGAACAGATCGGGCTTGAATGGAACAGCATTATGGCTCATTGCAACATACAAAAGTTTAATGAGTTTGGACAGAAGAGGGTGATCCATGCTCTTCGTCACACTTTCATTTCAGAGGCAATGACAAAAGTCTTGCCCGTAATGGTGCAGTTCTGCGTCGGACACTCCAGAACTCAATCGTTAGGTATCACCGCAAGGTACACGCATAGGCCACCGTTGAGAGACTTACTTCAGGTGGTTGATTGCATAAGTTGGTAAAACTACCTCACCAACGGGAAATAAGGCTGGTGGAGTCCAGCCTTTGGCGGTCATCTCACCTTTTTGAAGATAAGTAGGATCAGAGGTACACTGATCACGAAACCATAAATTGCTGCATCAAAAACACCGCTTGTAGCTTGACCAAGTGAATCAACCGCTTGGTAATACTCTTTCAATGGAACAGGATTTGAGACAAGAGTCTGATTTTCAGAGAAAACCGCGAATGCTTGCGAGGCTACAAACAGTCCGAGGAAGTAACCTACGCTGACAATGCAAATCCCTCCCCATCGGAGAATGGTTTTAGTCCTATTCGTCAACGTCATAAGATCCACCTAATACACCGCCAAAAGTACCGCTGGAATACTGTGATAATGAATCGCCTGTAGCCGCTGCTTCGGCTGCAATGTGCTGAACTTTACCCTTTGGCGACTCTTGGTATCGCGGCAAATTATCCTTGTTGGGATACATTTTTTTAAACTCGCCTGTCATTTCAACAACTGTCATTGATGAGAAGTCAGAACTTTTTGACTCAAGATAACGTTGCAATGAGACAGGGATTGTGAAATCTTCTTCGGATTCTATAGGAATCTGCGTCGTAGTAGATGTGTAGTTGTGCTCGAATACCCTTGAACCAGCAAACTTAATCCCTTCGACAGAGTGAGTGGTACAGTTGTTTCCTGTTACATCGTACTCATCAATTGTGCGGCCTCTGCGTTGGGTTGTTTCTTTCATTTCCGATGTGCGAATCGCTGGTTCACCCTTATTCCAAAGATCTTCAAAGAACTGCCTTGTTTTCGTCGGATCAGCATCATCTATTCGAAACGCTCTTGCGCCCATCCGGTACAACTCTGCTCTATAGTAAACCCTCGCATCTTCACCTTGCAGAAAGTTTAAAATTCCATCACCAGTTAAATTCCCTGGGCCCGTTCTGCCGTAGCGACCATAGGTATAGAGATAAATCGAATTGTCTTGATGTACGGAAACGAACGCATGTCCTGCGTCCGTGGTTTCAGTCCAGAGGTAAACGCCGTTCAATAGCGGGTTATTTTCTGGCTTGCAGGTGTCAGCAAAGTTATCAGTTTTAGGATCTGCAATAGGCCCCGGAAGCACAGGCATCGCGACGAGATGAGATAGATCGATGTGCGTTACTGTTGGTTCTCCACCAAGCTCATAATCATCATCCCAGTTTGATGGAACAAATTTCGATTTGCATGGGCAGGAGCTAAAGCTGTGTAGCGTTCCGGCTATCCTTTTACCATGTATGTCGTCTTCAAGCCCGCCGCAAATACGGTAATATCCAGGATGTTTGCCGCAGGTCACTTTATGACCTTCGCAAGCCATGTCTTTATCGAAAAACTGATGATCGGTACATCCTTCAAGGATTTTTCCGCCGCAAACAGTCTTATCACCTCTAAACAGAAAGTAACCTTTGACTCCCATTAGTGCTTACTCTCTGGCATGGTCAGGAATCCTTCCGGGAGTGTGTCACCTTCACGGAATACCAGCCTGCTTCTGGATTGTGGTGTTGAGATTATTTCGTCGCCATTATCAAGCATACTGCCAACGAGTGCAGCGGATGCGCCCTGCATGATTCGGGCCTTGCCAGCACCGGAAATAATAGTGGCCTCGCTGCCATCAGCATATACAACCTTGTCACCAACCCGAGCAACTTGTAGCCCTCCTGTAGTCGCACTGCCTGAAGCGTGGCGAATGACCCCGCCGCGACGGGTCAGACTTCCAACGACTGCAAACCGGAAAATGTGAGCTAACGGGCGGCTTAAATACTGTTCATTTATTTCTTCAAGTTCTTTCCGGGTTTTGTCGTCGCAAAGTGACAAAAGCTCCTCGTCATAGGGTGGCTGTGAAGAGGATTCCCGGAGTTCAGGCATGATCTCGTTGGTGTATTGCTGCATAAGTCCCTCTACTTGTTATGGAAACAATCATCGTGGTCATTTTACAAACAATAACCACATGCGCAACAAGTATTAGACTTAAGTGAAACTGAAATTCGTTACAAGCAGTAAAGAGGGAGTTGATCCTCCTCGAATGTCCTGGTGTATTTGCACTGTTCGGACGGTCTGATCGTGACGGTTACGCCCCTTTTTTTGTTTAAAACTTAATCATAGGCAAAGTTTTAAGTGGTGAACACGCTGTACAACAAAGTAGGTTACAACGTGGTGAACATCGCGTATAATGGCATTCAGTAAAATATGCTAACGCATTGATTTATATAGATTTGTTAGTGCCTGTTCGACGCCTGTGAAGGCGACACCTGAGGAAGCTCAATGAGCGAGAAGTTACAGAAAGTGCTGGCGCGTGCCGGCCACGGTTCACGCCGTGAAATCGAAGCCATTATTGAAGCGGGCCGCGTGAGTGTGGACGGTAAAATCGCCACGCTGGGTGACCGCGTAGAAATCGTACCGGGGCTGAAGATCCGTATCGACGGTCATCTTATCTCCGTGAAAGAGTCCGCTGAGCAGATCTGCCGCGTGCTGGCTTATTATAAGCCGGAAGGCGAGCTGTGTACCCGCAATGACCCGGAAGGTCGCCCGACGGTGTTTGACCGTCTGCCTAAACTGCGTGGCGCTCGCTGGATTGCCGTTGGTCGTCTGGACGTGAATACCTGCGGTCTACTGCTGTTTACCACCGATGGTGAACTGGCAAACCGTCTGATGCATCCAAGCCGTGAAGTGGAACGTGAATACGCGGTGCGCGTGTTCGGCCAGGTTGATGAGAATAAACTGCGCGATCTCTCGCGTGGCGTTCAGCTGGAAGACGGTCCTGCGGCGTTCAAAACCATCAAGTTTACCGGTGGGGAAGGCATTAACCAGTGGTACAACGTGACCCTGACCGAAGGCCGCAACCGCGAAGTGCGTCGTCTCTGGGAAGCGGTAGGCGTGCAGGTTAGCCGCCTGATCCGCGTCCGCTACGGCGACATCCTGCTGCCGAAAGGTTTGCCGCGTGGGGGTTATACCGAACTGGATCTGACCCAAACCAACTACCTGCGCGAGCTGGTCGGCCTGACGCCGGAAACCACCTCTAAAGTGGCGGTGGAGAAAGATCGTCGCCGCATGAAGGCGAACCAGATTCGCCGTGCGGTGAAGCGTCACAGCCAGGTGAGCAGCAGCCGCCGCTCCGGCAGCCGTAATAACAACGGTTAACGTAAAAGCCCGGTGAAGTCACCGGGCTTTTTTCTTTAGTAATCAATCCCAATTTGCGCTTTGATGCCCGCATCAAACGCATGTTTAACCGGACGCAGCTCGCTGACGGTATCTGCCAGCTCCAGAATATCCCGATGACACCCGCGGCCCGTGATGATGACCGTCTGATGGGCGGGACGGTCTTTCAGTGCATTAAGCACGTCTTCCAGCGGCAAATAGTCGTAGGCGACCATATAGGTGATCTCATCCAGCAGAACCATATTGAGTGAAGGATCGGCCAGCATTCTTTTAGCGTGCTCCCAGACGGCCAGACAGGCGGCGGTGTCGGTTTCACGATTCTGGGTGTCCCACGTAAATCCGGTCGCCATCACCTGAAACTCAACCCCGTGGGGCTCAAGCAGATTACGCTCGCCGTTAGGCCACTCACCTTTAATAAACTGGATAACGCCGACCTTCTGCCCGTGGCCGACGGCGCGGGTAGCGGTGCCAAACGCGGCGGTGGTTTTGCCTTTGCCGTTGCCGGTAAAGACGATGACGATCCCTCGCTCGTCCTGTGCTGCCGCGACGCGCGCATCGACCTGTTCTTTCAGACGCTGCTGGCGCTGCTGATGACGTTCTTCACTCATTGCGAAATTCCTGGTTTACGGCCCGGCTGGGCGTCGAAGGTCATCCCGGTTTTGCGGCGGCTGTCGTCGCCCATCAGCCAGAGATAGAGCGGCATAATGTCTGCCGGGGTTTTCAGCTTCTGCGGATCTTCGCTCGGGAACGCGCTGGCGCGCATTTTGGTGCGCGTACCGCCCGGGTTAATGCAGTTTACGCGCAGATGGCGACTTTGATACTCCTCCGCCAGTACCTGCATCATGCCTTCGGTCGCGAATTTGGATACGGCATAGGCTCCCCAGTTTGCACGTCCTTCACGACCAACGCTGGAAGAGGTAAAGACCAGAGACCCTGACTCGGATTTGAGTAATAAAGGAAGCAATGCCTGCGTAAGGAAAAACGTGCCGTTGACGTTGACCTGCATCACCTGCTGCCAGATATCAGGATCCTGTTCATCCATCGGACGCACTTCACCTAACAAGCCGGCGTTATGAAGTACGCCGTCGAGTCTCGGATAGTGAGCGCTAATGCGCAGGGCTAATTCCTGGCACACTGCGGGCGTGCAGGTCAGTAAATCGAGGGTATACCACGGGGCTGGCGTACCAGATACCGACTCAATCTCCTGAGCGACGCTTTTCAGTTTTTCTTCGTTGCGCCCAATCAGAATGACGTTCGCGCCATATTCGGCGTATGTCAGGGCCGCCTCGCGACCAATCCCGTCGCTGGCACCGGTGACAAGAATAATCCGGTTTTGCAGCAGATTTTTTTGCGGTTGATAATGCACGGTGACTCCTCAGGCGACCGGTAACGCAATGGCGCCTTTATGATGACTTTTCGGCTTTATGCCCGAATTCGCCTGATAATTCAATCAGTCTACAGGACGCATTACAGTAAAATTAACAATTTGCAAATATTTAAAGACCAGCCCGGGGATTCCTGAAGGCGGCTCGCAGAGGTAATGTCACGAGCGAGACGCATGGGCAGGGCTGTTGTACACTGCCGTGAAAGATTCGTGGTTAAATCAAGGTGGAACGCGTGGAATTACTTTCTCAATATGGGTTGTTTTTGGCCAAAATCGCGACGGTGGTGGTTGCCATTGCGGTAGTTGCCGTTCTGATTGTCAACCTGACGCAGCGCAAGCGTCAGCGTGGGGAGTTACGCATCACCCGCCTGAGCGAGCAGTATAAAGAGATGCAGGATGATATGTCTCTGGCGCTGCTTGATAGTCATCAACAGAAACTCTGGCTGAAAGCGCAGAAGAAAAAGCATAAACAGGAAGCTAAAGCGGCAAAAGCAAAAGCAAAACTCAATGCGCCGCAGGATAAGGCCACGCCACGGGTCTATGTGCTCGATTTTAAAGGCAGTATGGATGCGCATGAGGTTTCTTCTCTGCGGGAGGAGGTAACTGCCGTTCTGGCCGTGGCGACACCGCAGGATCAGGTTGTCGTGCGCCTTGAAAGCCCGGGCGGGGTGGTTCACGGTTACGGGCTGGCCGCCTCACAGCTGCAGCGCCTGCGTGAAAAACAGATCCCGCTGACCGTGGCCGTGGATAAAGTGGCAGCGAGCGGTGGCTACATGATGGCCTGCGTGGCGGACAAAATTGTTGCCGCGCCGTTCTCAATTATTGGCTCGATCGGCGTGGTTGCGCAGATCCCGAACTTTAACCGCTTCCTGAAAAATAAAGAGATTGATATCGAACTTCACACGGCGGGTCAGTACAAACGCACCCTGACGCTGCTGGGGGAAAACACGGAGGAAGGGCGTCAAAAATTCCGTGAGGATCTCAACGAAACGCATCATCTCTTTAAAGATTTTGTGCACCGTATGCGCCCGACGCTGGACATTGAGCTGGTCGCGACGGGTGAGCACTGGTACGGCGTTCAGGCGCAGGAGAAAGGGCTGGTAGATGAAGTCGGAACCAGCGACGATCTGCTGCTCAACCTGATGGAAGGTAGGGAACTGGTAGGCGTCCGCTTTGCTCAGCGCAAGCGACTGATGGACCGCTTTACCAACAGTGCGGCAGAAAGTGCTGACCGCCTGCTGCTGCGCTGGCTACAGCGCGGACAAAAACCGCTGTTGTAAACAAAAACGCGAGGCACATGCCTCGCGTTTTGCGTTAATCGACCAGGTGATATTTCTCTGAAAGCGTATGCGCCAGATATTTAAACATGTTAAACACGGCGGTGCTTTTCGGGGTCGGCAACCCCTGTTCGTCAAGGAAGTATTCGCCGCTGAAAACCAGCACCCCATTACGCTGTTCTACGCCGGTGGCTTCAATACCCGCCAGCGTATCTTCATGGTCACGGATAAGCTTGTTTGCTTCGATAAGCAGAGAGGCTCGGTCAATAGGTTGGGTCGTATTCTGCATAATCCACTCCTTAAACAGTGACAATAGTCTACGCCGGGGGCGCTTTGGGGGCAAATTTCCCCTGTAATGTGAGGGGATAAGCTGCAGGGGCCTGGCTGGCGGGATTTGCTTTTGCATGCTAATAAAGTTGCGTAACGAATTTTATCAGGTAGAGTGTGCGCTTTCGTCATTCTGGCAACAGAATTGCTTGACATTCAACCGGGAATTCGTCACGAATTACACGAGATGTGAGAAAAATACCCGAGAACTCAATCACCTGGGCGTCTTTTCTTTAACGCCCGGTAAGACAAAGGGGTTGATATCTCCTGACGCAGTCGCAATATCATTGGCTCGTCGTCAGCGGAAGGGAAATCAACGTGCGGCGTATTCCTGGAAGAATTAAATTAGGTAAAGGTGAATATGGGTAAAGCTCTCGTCATCGTTGAGTCCCCGGCAAAAGCCAAAACGATCAATAAGTATCTGGGTAATGACTACGTGGTTAAGTCCAGCGTTGGTCATATCCGCGATTTGCCGACCAGTGGCTCAGCCAGCAAAAAGAGCGCAGACTCTACCTCCACCAAAGGGGCTAAAAAGCCTAAAAAGGATGAACGTAGCGCGCTTGTCAACCGCATGGGTGTTAACCCATGGCATAACTGGGATGCACAATATGAAGTGCTTCCAGGGAAAGAAAAAGTCGTTAACGAGCTGAAGCAGCTTGCTGAAAAAGCAGACCACATCTATCTCGCAACCGACCTTGACCGCGAAGGGGAAGCCATTGCGTGGCACCTGCGGGAAGTGATTGGTGGTGATGACAAACGCTACAGCCGTGTAGTGTTTAACGAAATTACGAAGAATGCGATTCGTCAGGCGTTTGAGAAGCCGGGCGAACTGAATATTGACCGTGTAAACGCCCAGCAGGCACGTCGCTTTATGGACCGCGTTGTGGGCTACATGGTTTCTCCACTGCTGTGGAAGAAGATTGCCCGTGGCCTGTCCGCAGGGCGTGTGCAATCCGTCGCCGTGCGTCTGGTCGTTGAGCGTGAGCGCGAGATTAAAGCCTTCGTCCCGGAAGAGTTCTGGGAAGTTGACGCCAATGTGACCACGCCGGGCGGTGACGCTCTGCCGCTGCAGGTCAGCCATCAGAACGATAAGCCTTTCCGTCCAGAAAACCGCGACCAGACTATGGCCGCCGTGGCGCTGCTTGAAAAGGCACGCTATCAGGTGCTGGAACGTGAAGACAAACCGACCAGCAGTAAGCCTGGTGCGCCGTTTATCACCTCCACCCTGCAACAGGCTGCAAGCACGCGTCTGGGTTATGGCGTGAAGAAGACCATGATGATGGCCCAGCGTCTGTATGAAGCGGGCTACATCACCTACATGCGTACCGACTCGACCAACCTAAGCCAGGACGCGGTCAATATGGTGCGTGGCTACATCAGCGACAACTTCGGTAAGAAATACCTGCCGGAAAGCGCTAACCAGTTTGCCAGCAAAGAGAACTCTCAGGAAGCGCACGAAGCGATTCGTCCTTCTGATGTCTCTGTCCTGGCTGAATCGCTGAAGGATATGGAAGCCGACGCGCAGAAGCTGTATCAGCTGATCTGGCGCCAGTTCGTGGCGTGCCAGATGACGCCAGCGCAGTACGATTCCACCACGCTGACCGTAGGCGCGGGTGAGTTCCGTCTTAAAGCTCGCGGTCGTATCCTGCGTTTTGACGGCTGGACGAAAGTGATGCCTGCGCTGCGTAAAGGCGATGAAGACCGAACGCTGCCGGCGGTGAACAAAGGGGATGAACTCTCGCTGGTTGACCTCGTGCCAGCCCAGCACTTCACCAAGCCGCCTGCGCGCTTCAGTGAAGCGTCCCTGGTGAAAGAGCTGGAAAAACGCGGTATTGGTCGTCCTTCGACCTACGCGTCCATCATCTCGACGATTCAGGACCGTGGCTACGTGCGCGTTGAAAACCGCCGTTTCTATGCGGAAAAAATGGGTGAGATCGTCACCGACCGTCTGGAAGCTAACTTCCGCGAGTTGATGAACTACGATTTCACCGCGCAAATGGAAGACAGCCTCGACCAGGTTGCCAGCCATCAGGCGGAATGGAAAAAGGTACTCGACAGCTTCTTCAGCGACTTCACCGACCAGCTTGAAAAAGCGGAGAAAGATCCTGAAGAGGGCGGCATGCTGCCTAACCAGATGGTTCTGACCAGCATCGACTGTCCAACCTGTGGTCGCAAGATGGGGATCCGTACTGCCACGACGGGCGTATTCCTTGGCTGCTCCGGCTATGCGCTGTCGCCAAAAGAGCGCTGCAAAACCACCATCAACCTGGTGCCAGAGAACGAAGTTCTCAACGTGCTGGAAGGTGACGATGCGGAAACTAACGCGCTGCGTGCCAAACGCCGCTGCAAGAAATGCGGCACGGCAATGGACAGCTACCTGATCGATCCAAAACGTAAGCTGCACGTCTGCGGTAATAACCCAACGTGTGACGGGTATGAGATCGAAGAGGGTGAGTTCCGCATTAAGGGCTATGACGGCCCGATTGTGGAGTGTGAGAAGTGCGGTTCTGAAATGCACCTGAAAATGGGGCGTTTCGGTAAGTACATGGCGTGTACTAACGACGAGTGTAAAAACACGCGCAAAATTCTGCGTAACGGTGAAGTGGCTCCGCCGAAGGAAGATCCGGTTCCGCTGCCAGAGCTGCCGTGCGAGAAATCCGACGCGTACTTCGTGCTGCGCGACGGCGCTGCGGGTGTCTTCCTCGCCGCCAACACCTTCCCGAAATCGCGTGAAACGCGCGCGCCGCTGGTGGAAGAGCTGCATCGCTTCCGCGATCGTCTGCCTGAGAAACTGCGTTATCTGGCCGATGCGCCACAGCAGGATCCGGAAGGCAACAAAACCGTGGTGCGGTTTAGCCGTAAAACCAAGCAGCAGTATGTTGCGGCCGAGAAAGAGGGTAAAGCGACGGGATGGTCAGCTTTCTTTGTCGATGGCAAATGGGTTGAAGGCAAGAAATAATCTTCCCTTACCGTAACTTACCTGTAAAAGGGCCGGATTTCCGGCCCTTTTTTATTGCCTTGTTATTATTTTTTGTTCCGTACTATACAGTCAGGCTATAAATGATATAGTGGTTATAGTTAACCTGTTTCTTATTATTAAATCGTCTTAAGCGATTGACCGCATGCGCTAAATCGGATGGTCTGGCATGAAATTACAGCAGCTTCGTTATATCGTTGAGGTGGTGAATCATAACCTTAACGTCTCTTCTACCGCCGAGGGGTTGTATACCTCGCAACCGGGCATCAGCAAACAAGTTCGTATGCTGGAGGATGAACTAGGTATCCAGATATTTGCCCGCAGCGGTAAGCATCTTACCCAGGTGACGCCTGCGGGGCAGGAAATCATCCGCATTGCGCGGGAAGTCCTCTCTAAAGTCGATGCGATTAAGTCTGTGGCGGGGGAGCATACCTGGCCTGATAAAGGCTCGCTGTATATTGCCACGACGCATACTCAGGCGCGCTATGCGTTACCCGGCGTCATCAAAGGCTTTATAGAGCGTTATCCTCGCGTCTCTTTGCATATGCACCAGGGGTCGCCAACGCAAATCGCTGAAGCCGTTTCCAAGGGGAATGCAGACTTTGCCATCGCCACCGAAGCGCTTCACCTCTATGACGATCTGGTGATGCTCCCGTGCTACCACTGGAACCGTTCTATCGTGGTGACCCCCGATCACCCACTGGCAGGTAAAGGGTCGGTCACTATCGAAGAGCTGGCCCAATATCCCCTGGTAACGTATACGTTTGGCTTTACCGGACGCTCCGAGCTTGATACGGCCTTTAACCGGGCAGGGTTAACGCCGCGAATTGTCTTTACCGCGACGGATGCCGACGTGATTAAGACCTATGTGCGGCTTGGTCTGGGGGTGGGTGTTATTGCCAGCATGGCGGTGGACCCGGTGTCAGACCCTGACCTGGTGCGTCTTGATGCGCACGATGTTTTCAGTCATAGCACCACTAAGATTGGCTTCCGTCGTAGCACCTTCCTGCGCAGCTATATGTATGATTTTATTCAGCGCTTTGCCCCTCATTTAACGCGTGACGTTGTTGATACCGCCGTTGCATTACGCTCAAATGAAGATATTGAAGAGATGTTTAAAGACATCAAACTCCCCGAAAAATAATCACACCCGGTATCTTTCCCTAAGGGAAAGATACCGAAATAACGCCTCAAAGCTAAATTAGAATTATCATCATCTACGTATCCCCTGTCATATAATGTCATTATCCATTTAGTCAGTAAGGTTATAATGTCGTGAATTGGCGACAAAAGTAGAAACTAATTTACGCCTTCGCAAATTTTTCTTTTCAATTATTTATTTCTGGTCAAAAGAATGAATATTTCATACCTTCCGGTGCGTAAATTCACTGGCTTTTCGGCTAAAGTTTCTTTAGGATTTATCTCAACAGATGATTAATTGTACCAATTGTTTGGTCCTAAATGATAAGCGATGTCGATTGTATGAGGTTAGCAATGCCTTCAGGAAGTGAAGAACCGCAAAGGGATCCTGCGCTCAAGCGTAAAGCCTGGCTGGCGGTCTTTCTCGTCTCTACCCTGTTTTGGGTGGTGGTTGCTCTCCTGGCCTGGAAATATTGGGGTTGAATATGGCAGTGACGGTACGTACAGAAACGGTAAAACAGATGTGTCAGCATCGTGACAACGGCCACAGAGGGCGTAAAGCACCTGCGACTGTTGTACCCGCGTCCTGGAAACTGACGCCGCAGCAGCAAGCGTTTATTGATGTGTTCGCAGAAGACGAACCCAAAAAACAATAATTTAGTTTATTGCGTAATGATGCAAATAGTCTGAATATCGACTCTGCACTTTTGTACTCTTTAATAAATACACATCAGCAATATAGCACTGAGGACAAACCTCGGAACTTTTTATAAATAATGCCTGGTGTCCCTATGATGAATAACATGACGTCTCACAAATACTGGTCATGGATCGGCGTTTTTACCGTGTCGATTCTGTTCTGGAGTCAGCTCATCTGGTTGGCCCTCCACTAAATTGTAAAACCTCGCTACGGCGGGGTTTTTTGTTTTCCCGTTCGGGACCAATCCTAAATTTATCAATTTGGGTTGTTATCAAAACGTTACGACATCTTTGTGTTATCTTTAATTACGGCCCTGATGATTGTCGGGGCATCTCTGTGATTAAGGAGGAGCTTATGTCGTTAACCCTACGCGAAGCCAGTAAGGACACATTACAGGCAGAAAATAAAACCTGGCATTACTACAGCCTGCCGCTGGCTGCCAGAACGCTTGGGGACATTTCGCGTTTACCCAAGTCATTGAAAGTTTTACTGGAAAATCTTTTGCGCTGGCAGGACGGTGACTCTGTCACCCTCGATGATATCAAGGCGCTGGCAGGGTGGCTTGAAAATGCCCATGCCGACAGAGAAATCGCCTATCGCCCGGCCAGGGTGCTGATGCAGGACTTTACCGGTGTCCCTGCCGTCGTTGATTTAGCCGCGATGCGCGAGGCCGTTAAGCGTCTCGGCGGAGATACCGCAAAAGTGAATCCGCTTTCCCCTGTTGACCTTGTCATTGACCACTCCGTAACCGTTGACCGCTTTGGCGATGATGACGCCTTTGGCGAGAACGTGCGTCTCGAGATGGAACGTAACCACGAGCGGTATGTATTCCTGAAGTGGGGACAGCAGGCGTTCAGCCGGTTTAGCGTGGTCCCGCCGGGTACCGGTATTTGTCACCAGGTTAACCTTGAATATCTGGGGAAAGCCGTCTGGAGTGAGTTGCAGGATAAAGAGTGGGTCGCCTATCCGGACACGCTGGTGGGCACGGACTCCCATACCACTATGATTAACGGTCTGGGCGTGTTGGGCTGGGGCGTCGGCGGTATCGAAGCAGAAGCGGCCATGCTCGGCCAGCCGGTGTCCATGCTTATTCCTGACGTGGTGGGCTTCAAGCTTACCGGTAAGCTGTCTGAAGGCATTACTGCCACCGATCTGGTGCTCACCGTCACTCAGATGCTGCGTAAGCATGGTGTGGTGGGCAAGTTTGTCGAATTCTACGGTGATGGTCTGGATTCGCTGCCGCTGGCCGACCGTGCCACCATTGCCAATATGGCGCCGGAATACGGTGCAACCTGTGGCTTTTTCCCCATTGATGATGTCACGCTGGAATACATGCGCCTTAGCGGGCGCAGCGAAGAGCAGGTCGCGCTGGTGGAGGCCTATACCAAAGCGCAGGGCATGTGGCGAAACCCGGGTGATGAACCGGTCTTCACCAGTACGCTAGAACTCGATATGGGAAGCGTCGAGGCGAGCCTCGCCGGGCCGAAACGTCCGCAGGATCGGGTTGCGCTGAGTGACGTGCCAAAAGCCTTTGCCGCCAGCAATGCGCTGGAGGTGAACGTGGCGCAGAAAGACCATCGCCCCGTAGACTATGTTCTGAACGGACATCAGTATCAGCTCCCGGATGGCGCGGTAGTTATTGCAGCCATTACCTCTTGCACCAACACTTCGAACCCAAGCGTGTTAATGGCGGCTGGTTTGTTGGCTAAAAAGGCGGTAGAGCTTGGGCTAAAACCTCAGCCATGGGTCAAGGCCTCGCTGGCACCGGGTTCCAAAGTGGTATCGGATTACCTGGCGCAGGCCAAACTGACGCCGTACCTTGACGAACTGGGCTTTAACCTCGTGGGCTACGGCTGTACGACCTGTATTGGTAACTCCGGCCCGCTGCCTGAACCCATTGAAACGGCGATCAAGCAGGGTGACCTGACGGTAGGCGCGGTCCTGTCCGGTAACCGAAACTTTGAAGGGCGTATTCACCCGCTGGTGAAAACCAACTGGCTCGCCTCGCCGCCGCTGGTTGTGGCATATGCCCTGGCAGGGAACATGAATATCAACCTGGCGACCGATCCGATTGGTCACGATCGCAAGAATGACCCTGTCTACCTGAAAGATATTTGGCCATCATCGCGTGAAATCGCGCTGGCCGTTGAGAAGGTTTCTACCGAGATGTTCCGTAAAGAATACGCGGAAGTCTTTGAAGGCACGCCGGAATGGAAAGCCATCAACATTGCAGGTTCGGATACCTATGGCTGGCAGGATGACTCGACCTATATTCGTCTGTCGCCATTCTTTGATGAGATGCTGGCCGAGCCGGCACCGCTTAAGGATATCCACGGCGCGCGCATCCTGGCGATGCTGGGAGATTCCGTCACGACGGACCATATCTCTCCTGCGGGGAGTATCAAAGCCGATAGCCCGGCGGGCCGTTACCTGCAGAGCCGGGGCGTCGAGCGTCGCGATTTTAACTCCTACGGATCGCGTCGCGGCAACCATGAGGTGATGATGCGCGGGACCTTTGCCAACATCCGCATTCGTAACGAAATGGTACCTGGCGTGGAAGGGGGCATGACCCGTCATCTGCCGGGGACGGAAGTCGTGTCGATTTATGATGCGGCGGTCAAATATCAGCAGGAAGGTACGCCGCTGGCGGTGATCGCCGGGAAAGAGTACGGTTCCGGCTCCAGCCGCGACTGGGCGGCGAAAGGTCCGCGTCTGCTTGGCGTTCGCGTGGTCATCGCCGAATCGTTCGAACGTATTCACCGTTCGAATCTGATCGGTATGGGGATCCTGCCGCTTGAGTTCCCGCAGGGCGTGACGCGTAAAACGCTGGGCCTGACCGGGGAAGAGCTGATTGAGATTAGCGGTCTGCAAAGCCTGCAGCCGGGTAAAACGGTGCCGGTGAAGTTAACCCGTGCAGACGGGAAAACCGAGGTGCTGAATTGCCGGTGCCGTATAGATACGGCAACCGAGCTGACCTATTACCAGAACGACGGCATTTTACATTATGTGATTCGTAAGATGCTGGATTGATGATACGAGCCCGGCACGCGTGCCGGGCTTTTTAGCATCACTCTTTCAGCAGATGGCCCATTTTGGCTGCTTTGGTATCAAGGTAGTGGGCGTTTTTCGGGTTACGGCCGACAATCAGCGGTACACGCTCGACGATGTTGATCCCCGCTTCGGTCAGGATCTCCACTTTTTTCGGGTTATTGGTCAGCAGGCGAACTTCGTCCACGCCCAGCAGCTTGAACATATCGGCGCACAAGGTGAAGTCGCGTTCGTCAGCGGCAAAGCCGAGCTGATGGTTTGCTTCAACCGTATCGTAGCCCTGATCCTGAAGCGCGTAGGCGCGAATTTTATTTAGCAGGCCTATATTACGACCTTCCTGACGGTGATAAAGCAGCACGCCGCGGCCTTCTTCTGCAATATGAGACAGGGCGGCTTCCAGCTGGAAACCACAATCACAGCGCAGGCTGAACAGCGCGTCGCCGGTGAGACACTCTGAATGGACGCGGGACAGAACCGGCGTCTGCCCTGAAATGTCGCCATACACCAGCGCGACATGATCCTGTCCGGTTGCCAGTTCTTCAAAACCCACCATCAGGAAATCGCCCCAGGGGGTTGGCAGTTTGGCTTCTGCCACACGTTTAAGCTGCATGTGATTCTCCAGAGTAGGCTGACACGTTTCGTGCGTTTGCCCTGTTTTGCTTTCTGTATCAGTTCATTTTGCCACAAGCTCAGCAGGTTCGCCTAATGGGCACCATGCTATATGAACGTTAAACGCACGATCCGACATATCCACCCAAAGGATTAATTTCAGTTATGATTGTGACGCTTAGCGAAAAAGGAGAAGACATGCTTTCAATCGCCAGACGTACGGCAGCAGGTGCGGCCATTTTACTGATTATGCCTCTGACCGTATGGCTTTCAGGCTGGATGTGGCAGCCCGGGCATAATGCCATGTGGCTGAAAACCTTATACTGGATAACGGAAACGGTCACCCAGCCATGGGGAATAATTACCCACGTACTCCTGTGCGCCTGGTTTCTGTGGTGCCTGCGCTTTCGCCTGCGTGCGGCACTGATGCTCTTTGCTATCCTCGGTGGCGCTATCATTGTCGGTCAGGGGGTGAAGTCCTGGGTGAAAGATCGCGTTCAGGAGCCGCGTCCTTTTGTCGTCTGGCTGGAAAAAACCCATCATGTTCCGGTGGATGAGTTCTACAATTTAAAGCGTAAAGATCGTGGCGCGCTGGTAAAAGAACAGCTTGCGGAACAGCAGGATATCCCGAAATTCTTGCGTAAACACTGGCAGAAAGAGACGGGGTTCGCGTTTCCTTCGGGTCACACCATGTTTGCGGCCAGCTGGGCGTTGCTGGGGGTTGGGCTGCTTTGGCCTAGGCGTCGAACGATTACGATCGCGATTTTACTGGTCTGGGCGACGGGGGTTATGGGAAGCCGCTTGCTGCTGGGGATGCACTGGCCGCGCGACCTGGTCGTCGCCACGCTCATCTCATGGTTGCTGATCGTGCTGGCGACCTGGCTCACTGAACGATTCTGCGGCCCGCTAACGCCACCGCCAGAAGAGAAAGCAGAAATAGCCGAAAGGGACCAAACCGACGCCTGACGGTTGATATTCCGTATTTTGCCCATAGATCCATGACCTGCGCGTCACTTTTTCCGTTTCGCGCTCGTCGCTAAAATGGTAGTTTATAAGGCTGATTGCGGTGAATTGAACACACTTTATTCGCTTGAACCACATAACGGGAAGTAATGTGAAATATTTACTCATTTTCTTACTGGTATTGGCGATTTTTGTCATTTCAGTCACGTTGGGTGCACAAAACGATCAGCAGGTGACGTTTAACTATCTGCTGGCTCAGGGTGAGTATCGCGTCTCGAGCCTGCTGGCGGTCTTATTTGCTGCCGGCTTTGCCATTGGCTGGCTGGTTTGCGGTCTGTTCTGGCTGAAAGTCCGTGTTTCGCTTGCGCGCGCTGAACGTAAAATTAAGCGACTTGAAAATAACATTGCCCCTGCGTCTGACATCCCGGAAAGCTCTGGCGTGCCGGTCGTGAAGGAATAATCGACTATGCTGGAGTTGTTGTTTCTGCTTTTGCCTGTAGCCGCAGCCTATGGCTGGTATATGGGCCGCAGAAGTGCGCAACAAACAAAACAGGATGAGGCCAATCGGCTCTCCCGCGACTACGTTGCGGGGGTAAACTTCCTCCTGAGCAATCAGCAGGACAAAGCGGTAGACCTGTTCCTCGATATGCTGAAAGAGGATACCGGGACGGTTGAAGCGCATCTCACCCTTGGAAACCTGTTCCGCTCGCGCGGCGAGGTTGACCGCGCCATTCGTATTCACCAGACGCTGATGGAAAGCGCCTCTCTGACCTACGATCAACGTCTACTTGCAGTGCAACAGCTGGGGCGGGATTACATGGCCGCGGGGTTGTACGATCGTGCTGAAGATATGTTCTCCCAGCTGGTGGATGAAACAGAGTTCCGCATCGGCGCGCTGCAGCAGCTCCTGCAGATTTATCAGGCCACCAGCGACTGGCAGAAAGCCATTGATACGGCTGAACGTCTGGTGAAGCTGGGGAAAGATAAGCAGCGCGTTGAGATAGCCCATTTCTACTGTGAGCTTGCGCTTCAGCAGATGGGCAATGACGACATGGACAAAGCCATGGCGTTACTGAAGAAAGGTGCCGCCGCGGACCGCAACAGCGCGCGAATCTCCATCATGATGGGGCGCGTCTTTATGGCGAATGGCGACTACGCCAAAGCCGTTGAAAGCCTGCTGCGGGTGATCGACCAGGACAAAGAGCTGGTCAGTGAAACGCTGGAAATGCTGCAAACCTGCTATCAGCAGCTGGATAAGCAGGAAGAGTGGGTAGCATTCCTGCGTCGCTGCGTGGAAGAGAACACCGGCGCCACCGCTGAACTGATGCTCTCAGACGTCGTTGAGAAGTATGAGGGAAGCGACACCGCGCAGGTTTACATTACGCGTCAGCTGCAGCGTCATCCGACCATGCGGGTCTTCCATAAGCTGATGGATTACCACCTTAACGACGCGGAAGAAGGGCGCGCCAAAGAGAGCCTGATGGTGCTGCGCGACATGGTTGGCGAGCAGGTGCGCAGCAAGCCACGCTATCGTTGTCAGAAGTGTGGTTTTACCGCGTATACGCTCTACTGGCACTGTCCTTCCTGCCGCGCCTGGTCCACTATCAAGCCAATCCGTGGCCTGGACGGGCAGTAATTTTTTAAAAGCCTTTATTTTAGTTACAACATACTGGTGGCTTTTAACGCTTTCTCAACACCGTGCGGTTTGCTGGCCTGTCAGGGAAATAAATGGATTCTGTCAATTTGCGACGACGGCAGGTAGAATGCTGGCCGTTTATCTGTTCCGCGCCGCTGCGCGCCCATAGACGAAAAGGGCTGGTCATGACGTCTGTTACATCCTCCACTTCCCGAGTAATTACGGATTCTCCTGTTGTTGTTGCGCTTGATTACAATAAGCGTGACGCTGCACTGGCGTTTGTCGACGGCATTGACCCTCGCGACTGCCGTCTGAAAGTTGGCAAAGAGATGTTCACGCTGTTTGGACCGCAAATCGTTCGCGATCTGCAGCAGCGCGGCTTTGACGTTTTCCTCGATCTGAAATTCCATGATATCCCGAATACCACGGCGCACGCCGTTGCCGCAGCCGCAGAGTTGGGCGTATGGATGGTTAATGTCCACGCGTCGGGTGGGGCAAGAATGATGACCGCTGCCCGTGAGGCGCTCCTGCCGTTCGGTAAAGATGCACCGTTGCTGATTGCGGTCACCGTGCTGACCAGTATGGACGAAAATGATTTACGCGACCTGGGTGTGACGTTGTCACCCGCGGAGCATGCCGAACGTCTCGCGCGTCTGACTCAGCATTGCGGCCTGGATGGCGTCGTCTGCTCCGCGCAGGAAGCGGTACGTTTCAAATCAGCGCTGGGCAAGGATTTTAAACTCGTCACGCCGGGTATCCGTCCTGCAGGCAGCGACGTGGGCGATCAGCGCCGCATTATGACGCCTGAGCAGGCGCTGGCTGCAGGCGTTGACTACATGGTCATTGGGCGTCCGGTGACGCAGTCTGCAAACCCGGCTGAGACGCTTAAGGCTATTAACGCATCGCTGAAGAAGGGGGCGTAATGACCGATTCCAACAGCCGCCTGGTCTATTCAACCGATAGCGGGCGTATTGACGAACCGAAAGCGAAAGTGGAACGTCCAAAGGGGGACGGCATTGTTCGGATCCAGCGCCAGACCAGTGGACGAAAAGGAAAAGGGGTTTGTCTTATCTCCGGCATTGACCTTGATGATGCTGAACTGACAGCGCTGGCAGCCGAACTGAAAAAGAAATGTGGCTGCGGCGGTGCCGTGAAAGACGGCATTATTGAAATCCAGGGTGATAAACGTGATTTAATTAAATCTCTGCTGGAAGCCAAAGGTATGAAAGTCAAACTGGCAGGCGGCTAAAATAAATGAGCCACGGCAAATGCCGTGGCTCGTGTTATATACGTGCGTATGTCAGACCTGAAATGCGTTTAAATATCGCATTACCGGGGAAGGCTTGGATAATTATTATTTGCCAACCTGGTGACCGATAATACCACCGACAGCAGCGCCACCTAATGTACCCAGCGTACTACCATCCGTTAATACTGCACCACCGAGAGCACCGGCACCGGCACCAATAGCGGTGTTACGGTCGCGTTTAGACCAGTTAGAGCACGCGCTCAGGGACATTGCTACAGTGATTGCCAGAACAGCGGCGGCTAATTTTTTGCTGGTTAAGGTCATAATACTTTCTCCTGAATTATCGATTCACGGAAAGATGTACGCATTAAGTATAGACGAACCGAATACTTAATTCTTTTTCCCGTGAAAGCTGGTCGCGCAGGCGTTACTTCATCACGCAGGTGATAGTCACTTCCTGTTATATCGCTAACAGTAATTTTACGACTTTAATGCAGGTTAAACAGGTAAAAACTCTTAAAGCAGGGTTAAGAATCATCTCAGAGAAAGAAAGGCGTATGCGCCCGAAGTTCGGGCGCGGAGGGGAGTCAGGCGCTGGTTTTAATAATATTGACGATCAGACCACTGTCTTCCAGTTTATTACGGTGCGCGTCGCTCAACCGCTCGTCGGTAATCACACGGCTAAAGCGTGAAACGGGGCCCATCGTGTAAGGGTGAACGGCGCCAAATTTAGAGCTGTCTGTGAGCACAATGGCTTCACACTCTTTTTCCAGCACGGCATTCACCACGTCGGAGCGCATCATATCCCGGCCGGTAAAACCTGTCTCCGGCTGCCAGCCGTCAATCCCAATAAAGGCCTTGCTGAAATGAACCTGCTGGACGTACTGACGGGTCAGCGGGCCTACCATGCTTTCGCTTTTTTTTTGGTAAATTCCGCCGAGCAGTATCACCTCGCAGCGCGTCTCTTTGAGCAAATGCGCGATATAGCTGCTGACGGTGATGATGGTCACGTCTTTTTGATCGGCAAGCGTGCGCGCCAGAAGGGCATTACTGCTGCCGTTTTCAATAAAGACGGTCTCGCCGTTGTTCACCAGGGACGCGGCAAATTCAGCCAGTTCACGTTTGAGCGCGTAGTTGTTCATCATGCGCGTCTCAACGTCATCACTGTCCAGAGGGACAGCATATCCGTGCGCGCGACGCAGGTAGCTCTGTTTTTCCAGCAGATTAAGATCCTGACGGATGGTGACTTCAGAAACGCCAGTGGTTTTAGCGAGATCGACTACGCTTACGCGTCCCTGATCGATGACCATCTGCAAAATGAGTTGTTGTCGGGAATTCATAGCATCCATTTAATAAAGCAAAACGAGGTCGGAGACGGTGGGGTTAAACTTCCCACGGCGCTTTTGGCTGTCCGTTTTCAGGCGTATTGTCAGCGCCATTCTGAGCGAGAAGTTCAGACTTCAGGATCTCGAGATTACGGATAGCAGAGTGATAATCGCCTGCCACCAGGATATCCAGCACGGTATCAATTCGTTGTGCTACAGCTTGTGCGTCAATAGTCGACATAATCTCACTCCAGGCGCGAAAAGTTAATATTTTCAATGATGCAGAAATTAGGGTCAAAAGAGAAGGGAAAAAATGCAATAACTAAATTACATAAACGTAAGTGATAAATTTATTCCCCCTCATGTAGCAGGCTTAATGAGTGGATTAGTCTAAAACTGCGCGCAACGCGCTTTTTTATAAGAGGAATTAGACTATGACAGTTATCAATCAGCCTACCTGTACACTGTTTACCGACACTGAACGGTTCACGCAGCTGTCGGGTTATTACGAGGCGGAGCGTCACACCGTCTGGATGATGCTGCGGGCTCAGCCGCGACCTTGCTTTAACCATGCGTTAATTGAGGAGATCATGAACTTTTCATGGCTGGTTCGCCAGTCTGGCTTTGCGGTTGATTTTTGGGTAACCGGATCGCTGGTTCCGGAGATGTACAATGTGGGCGGTGACTTACAGTTCTTCGTCGAGTGCATTCAGAACGGACGTCGGGAAGCGTTGCGGGCGTACGCGCGCGCCTGCGTTGATTGCGTCCATGCGGCCTCACGAGGGTTTGATACGGGAGCCATCACTCTGGCAATGGTCGAGGGCAGTGCGTTAGGAGGTGGTTTTGAGGCCGCTCTGGCGCACCATTTCGTCCTGGCTCAGCGCGATGCCCGTTTAGGTTTCCCGGAGATAGCCTTCAACCTGTTTCCGGGTATGGGAGGATATTCCCTGGTTGCACGCCGTTCAGGCATGAAGCTGGCGGAGGAACTCATCTACAAAGGGGAATCCCATACGGCTGAATGGTACGAGCAGCACGGGCTGGTGGAAGTCCTGTTTGAACCCGGACAAAGCTATGTCTCCACCCGAACCTTCATCGATACGCTCCGGCCAAAACTGAACGGCGTAAGGGCGATGCTGCGCGCCCGTACCCGCGTTCTGCAATTGCCCCGCAGTGAACTGATGGACATCACGGAAGACTGGGTGGATGCTGCTTTCTGCCTGGAGCCGAAAGATATCGCCTACATGGAGCGCCTGGTCACGCTGCAAAACCGCCATCACGCGGCGGGTCTGCGTAAAGCCAGTTAACGTTGATTTCGCGCTTGATATCGTTTTAGCCACCGCTCGAATGCGGCAGCGGGCATCGGCTTAGCAAACAGAAAACCCTGCCGCTCGTTGACGCCGTTCTTGGTCAGAAAGGCGTCTTCTTTTGCATTTTCCACACCTTCGGCAATTACCTGCAGATTTAACGCCTGCGCCACGGCGACAATAGCGCGCACCAGTGACTGGGAAATAGACTGCTTATGAATGTCCCTGACAAAGGATTGATCGAGTTTAATGGCGTCGATAGGGAAGCGGGCGAGCTGCGAAAGAGAAGAGTAGCCGGTGCCAAAATCATCCAGATGAATTTGCGCCCCGAGTCTGCTGAACTGCTGGATCACGGACAGCGCCAGCTCTTCGTTCTCGATAAGACAGCTTTCGGTCAACTCAACGTCGACAGGGCAGTATTCAAAATTCAGATCCTTCAGCGCCTGCTTTAAGTCGCTGAAGATAGTCTGGTCGGCCAGCTGTCGTGCAGAGACGTTCACCGCCACGCGCAGGTTAATTCCCTTATCGCGCCATTTTGCCACCTGGCGAACCACATCAAGCATCACCCAGCGGCCCAGCGGCACAATCAGCCCCGACTCCTCGGCATAAGAGATAAACTCCAGCGGCGGGATCAGGCCGCGTTCTGGTGATTGCCAGCGGACCAGTGCTTCAAGGCTTCTGACTTCCCCACGCCAGGTTATTTTGGGCTGATAGTGGATTAGAAGCTGATCGTTATCCAGTGCTTTACGCAGGTTGGTATCCAGCCAGAGATACTCAAATACGCGCTGGTTCATCTCGGGTGAGAAGACGCAGAACTTGCCCCGGCCGTTCTCTTTGGCGGTGTACATGGCGGTATCGGCGTTACGAATGACGCTTTCCCGGTCGCTACCATGCTGCGGGGCGAGGGCGATACCCAGAGAGCAGCCGGTATAAATCTCAATCAGACCGATTCGGAACGGCTGGCGCAGACGGGTTAAAATGCGCGACGCCATCGCCTCCAGAGAGCCCTGTGAGGTATTGGTGGCCATGACGATAAACTCATCACCGCCCAGTCGCGCCAGCACCTGTTCCTCATCCAGACAGCTCAAAATGGCGAGGGCGACAGCCTGTAACAGCTGATCGCCAAACATATGCCCGTAAGCGTCGTTGACCTTTTTAAAGTTATCCAGATCGAGATACACCACGCCTACCTGCGTGTCGCCGCGGTTGACGATGGCGTCAGAAATCAGATCGTGGATCGCATTGCGGTTTGGCAAGCCGGTGATGGTATCGGTATTGGCCAGCACGCGCAGCCGCTCCTGAGCGCGGCGTTCCTCGGTAATATCTGTCCCGGAACAGATAAGGAAAATTTCATTTTTACCGCTGCCGCTGTGAACGAATTTGTTTCTGAACAGAAACAGCCGCTGCCCTTTACGCGTTTTGATCCAGCGTTCGACTTCGTAGGAGCTGCCGTTGCGAAAAAAACCGGTAATATTGCGCTTTGAAGCGGCCGCTTCGCTGCGGCTCATAAACAGCTTAAACACGTTCTGGCCAATCACTTCTTGCTCTTTCAGGCCGGTATACTCTTCGCTAAGCCGGTTAAAACGCTGGATATTGCCGTGCCGATCGAGAATAACAATGACGGAGTTGGCCTCAGAGACAACCTGTTCCGCAAAAGAGAGCCCTTGAGCCAGATCGCGCGCCACGGAGGGCGTATCGTTCCAGGCGGAAGCGGTTCCGGCCCACTCGTTACGGGTAATTTTGCGGCCCACAAGATGCACCGGGACATCTTCTCCGTACAGGGAGAGCGACATGGAAATGCTGGAGGTAATAACGGTTAAATGACGGATGAGATCGGCCTGTTCATCGTCCAGCGCCACGACCTGAGTGACATCGGCATTTTCGCTGGTGGAAAGGTGCAGAGCGTTGCTGTCAGCTGATAAGCGCCACCACGGGCTGTGAGTCCCCATGTAGCGAAACAGCAAATTCTGCTCCAGATCGTCCATCATGTTTTCTCCCGCAGCTGTTCATTAGCGCACAAATTATTCATTTGTTGTCGACTTTTCCGTTGAGAAACAGCGGCAAAACCGAAGTGAACCTGTTGTTTTTCCCTGCTTTCTTATAATAAAACGAGTCAGGTTAAAAAGGATACTGAGCGTATAAAAATTCATGCAACCGAATATAACAACACTCTTTTACTGTAGATAATTATGGCGGTTTTAGGCGAAGGGATACTGAAAATAGTAAGGAAAAATAATGATTTTGTGGCGAGGATTAAAATAAAAATTGTCGGCCCTTCCGAAACGAAAAGACCGACAATGTAAGCGGTTATCAGGCGACAGGACGCGCGATAATACTGCGGGTTTCCATGCGAACTTCGGCGATATTAACGTCAATCACGTCGGTGACTTTGTAAACTGTTTCACCTTTAATTTGCACGGTACCGTTTTCCTGACTACAGACCATTTCGTCGCGAACCGCATGCAGGAATGGCGCAGGAATAAACGCGACAGCGCCGTTATCGACCAGACGGACGCGCATACCCCCGCGGCTGATATCGATGATCTCTGCGGCAAAATGGGTATCCGTACCTGCTTTATCCTGCAGGAAGCGTGCGTACAGCCAGTCCCCGACGTCACGTTCCGCCATGCGGTTCAGACGGCGACGATCGGCCATCTGCTGCGTGGTGTCCTCCTCAGGACGGGCAATGGTTTCACCTTTGATAATCGCTTTCAGCAGACGGTGGTTAACCATATCGCCATACTTACGGATCGGCGATGTCCAGGTGGCGTAAGCTTCAAGGCCAAGACCAAAGTGCGGCCCAGGCTCGGTGCTGATTTCAGCGAAGGACTGGAAGCGACGAATGCGGCTGTCCAGGAAACCTGACGGCTGCGCGTCCAGTTCGCGGCGAAGCTTGCAGAAGCCCGGCAGCGTGAGCACTTCTTCCGGATCAACGTGCACATCGTGATTCTTCAGCAGGGCCGCCAGCGCTTCGGTATTCGCCGGGTCAAACCCGGTGTGAACGTTGTAAATGCCAAAGCCCAGTTTGTCGCGCAGCACGCGTGCGGCACAGATGTTGGCGGAAATCATCGCCTCTTCAACGATGCGGTTTGCAATGCGTCGCGGTTCGGCCACGATGTCCAGCACTTCGCCTTTCTCGCCCAGAACAAAGCGATAATCCGGGCGGTCTTTGAACACCAGCGCGTGAGTTTTACGCCACTCGCCGCGGTTCAGGCAGATGCGATGCAGGAGACGGATCTGCGCGGCAATGGCGTCGGAATCAGGTTTCCAGCTACCGGTATTTTCCAGCCAGTCGGAGACGTTATCGTAGGCCAGCTTGGCTTTCGACTCGATAGTGGCGGCGAAGAACTCGATATCGTCTTCAATCGCGCCATCTGCGGCGATAGTCATGCGGCAGGCAAGGACCGGGCGCACTTCATTTGGACGCAGCGAGCAGAGATCGTCTGACAATTCGCGCGGCAGCATCGGAATATTGAAGCCCGGCAGGTAGTTGGTGAACGCACGGATTTTCGCCGCGTCATCCAGCTTGCTGCCCTCGGCAATCCATGCGGTGGGATCGGCAATGGCAACGGTCAGATGCAGTTTGCCGTCGGCGCTCTCTTCAGCGTACAGCGCGTCATCCATATCTTCTGTGCTCGCGCTGTCGATGGTGACAAACTCCAGCGCGGTGAGATCGCGACGGGTCAGACCCTCATCCTGCATCTCGGTCGCTACGCCGTTCGGCGCTTCTTTTTCAAGATTATGGCGTGCCAGCGTGACCCACCATGGCACGAAATGGTCGGCGCCAAAGGTGATGAACTGGGTCAGTTCAGCATAAAAACCGCGATCGCCTTTCAGAGGATGACGGCGCATTTCTGCTACGGCCCAGTCACCTTCTTTAAAATCATGCTCAACGCCACGGGCGGCGCGGCAGGGAATAGCATCTTTCAGCAGGGGATGATCCGGCACGATAGAAAGACGATCGTCTTTTCTCTGTACCTTACCCACAAAACGGGTCAGGAACGGTTCGATCAGTTCTTCCGGCTCGGCAGACTCGCGGTCCTTCTCGGTATGAATGACGGCCATGACGCGATCGCCATGCATCACTTTCTTCATCTGCGGAGGCGGAATGAAGTAGCTTTTCTGCGCGTCAACCTCAAGGAAGCCAAAGCCCTTTTCCGTGGCTTTTACGACCCCTTCTGCACGCGGCGTCTGGGAATGCAGTTGCTGTTTAAGCTGCGCTAGCAGCGGGTTGTCCTGAAACATAATGTTCTATTTTCGTAGCCATTGAGCGGCTGACAGTTTTACGCGATTCTCACTGTCTCAGCAAGCGGTCTTTGGGTAATGAGTGTGGTTATTCCTCTTTACCAAACGCGACTTTCAGACGATTAAGCCAGCCATCAAACGCACTCCGGGTAAGCAGCGTGATGGCTTGTTCGCCCGTGAGCCCTTGATCCGTGATCGGGGTAAACTGCGCGGCGCTGAAGCGGTCCGGAGAGCGTGTCAGCAGTTCGAGCGCCGCTGAAAGTTCGGTGGAAGTCAGTGGGATCTCTTCGCGAGTGTTTAACAGGATTTCGCCGGTCAGATCGAGCAGCGTCGGCTCATGACAAAGAACCGGCGTCAACGCCTCAAGCGCGGGTTCAGCCTGCCAGCGGGACAAGGACTCAAGCTGATGCGCATTCGCATAGCGCAGCTCAACGACAGGTAAAAGCGGCGTCCACGCATCGTGGCTAGCGGGGAGCGTGTGCGGCTGAATATGATGTCCCGGCAACCAGCGAACAGGATGTCCCAGCAGGGCCTGAAAAATTGCGACCACGCGCGCCTGAAAACCGATAAAGCCGATAATCTGGTTAATTACCACGATGTCGTACGTGGACAGGCCCACCTCGTCAAGCTGGTTGCGGGCTTTATCATCGATCACATCAGGAGAGCTGGAAAGCTGGCGGGCATACTGCGTAATTTGCGCCAGACGTCGGTTGCTTTCGCGCGAGGAGTCCGGGCCGGGAAGCGGAGCGAGGAGGGCGGCATAGTGGTTACAGAGCCGCTGAACGCCGCAGGCCTGTGCGACCGTTAGCGCGGTACTGAGCCGATCGTAGGCGCTGAGCGTATGCAGGCGGTTCACGGGAATCGAGAGCGGAAACAGCTGGTGGCATAAGGCTCTGGCAGGAGCAAGCCAGCCAGAACAGGCGGCGACAATCTCATCAGGCAAGGCTAAATCGAGCAAAAAACGATCGTCGACGTTAGCGGCTTCGGGCACCAGGGGCAGAACATCAGTCTGCGCGTGGTTTGACTGGGTCTCGTGATACCAGTGGCCTTTGCCGGAAAAACGGCGTTGTTCCATGTGCGTTCCTTGATCTCAAAATGGCGATCAATATCCTGGCGTAAGGCAGATAAAGGGAAAAATATTGTTAGGTGATAACAAATAGCAGAACGGAATAACGAAGGGAGGGGAGGGGGGAAACTCTCTTCCCGTGCGGGAAGAGAGTCACAGCTTATTTAATTTCCAGCTCGTTCATTGCAGCGATGTTGAAGCCGCCGTCAACGTGAACCACTTCGCCGGAGATACCCGCGGAAAGGTCAGAGCACAGGAATGCTGCAGAGTTACCCACATCTTCAATGGTAACGGTACGACGAATCGGGGTAACCGCTTCGCAGTGAGCCAGCATTTTACGGAAATCTTTAATACCGGAAGCCGCCAGGGTGCGGATAGGACCTGCAGAGATGGCGTTAACGCGCACGCCTTCAGGACCCATTGCGTTCGCCATGTAGCGTACGTTGGCTTCCAGAGAGGCTTTCGCCAGGCCCATAACGTTGTAGTTAGGGATAGCACGCTCAGCGCCCAGGTAGGACAGAGTCAGCAGGGCTGCGCCCGGGTTCAGCATCGCGCGGCAGGATTTCGCCATCGCAACGAAGCTGTAGGAGCTGATGTCGTGAGCGATTTTAAAGCCATCACGGGTAACTGCGTTTACGTAGTCGCCGTCCAGCTGGTCGCCAGGAGCGAAGCCGATGGAGTGAACGAAACCGTCGAATTTCGGCCATGCTTTTGCCAGTTCAGCAAACATCCCGTCGATGCTTTCGTCTTGTGCAACGTCGCATTCCAGCACGATGCTGGAACCCAGCTGCGCGGCAAACTCTTCAACACGGCCTTTCAGCTTGTCGTTCTGATAGGTGAACGCCAGTTCAGCGCCTTCGCGATGCATTGCCTGTGCGATGCCGTATGCGATGGACAGTTTGCTGGCAACGCCAGTCACCAGAATGCGCTTACCGGAAAGAAAACCCATAGCTTTAATCCTTATATTCATTGCTAATTTTGCCTTGTAATTCATAGTGTTACAGGCAGTATTTCAAAATCATTCGAAATTAGCTCGAAATTATAGCCCACTCACAGCCCCTTGTGTCACGATATTTCTCGCTGTTCTCCGAAGACGCCTGCTCCGAAGAATGCGCCGCGGACTCGCGGGGGCTCAAAATTTCAGCATTCGTCCAGTATACCACCCGGCAACAGCTTCGCCTCATCCAACCAGCGAGGAAGCGCGATCCCGCAAGGGTATTCACGCTTTTCTGATGTTGTCGATGAAACGCACAATAACGATAAAGAAAACCGGTACGAAGAAGATTGCGAGAAGCGTGCCGCTAATCATGCCGCCAAAGACTCCGGTACCGATGGCATGCTGCGTACTGTCGCTCGCACCGCTGGCCAGCATCAACGGAACAACCCCCAGAGTGAAGGCTAACGATGTCATCAGAATGGGGCGCAGGCGCTGGCTGGCGGCATGAACGGTTGCCGCCAGCAGGGGCTGCCCCTGACTATGGAGCTGCCTGGCAAATTCGACAATCAGAATGGCGTTCTTGGCCGACAGGCCGATGAGCGTAATCAGGCCCACCTTGAAGAAAACGTCATTCGTCATGCCGGCGACAGACACCGCTACTACCGCGCCGATAAGACCCAGTGGAACGACCAGCATGACCGCGAATGGGATAGACCAGCTCTCATACAGCGCGGCGAGCACCATAAATACGACCAGTATCGACAGGACGATAAGGCCCGGAAGCTGAGATTCCGATTTTATCTCCTGTAGCGAACTCCCGGCCCACTCGCCAGCCATACCCTGAGGCAGGCTCCTGGATAAGCCTTCCATGACCTTCATTGCGGTGCCGCTGGACTCTCCCGACGCCGCATTGCCGGTAATGCGAATAGCAGAATATCCCTGATAACGCGTCAACTGCTGCGGCGCAACGTTCCAGGAAAGCGTGGCAAATGTAGATACCGGCACCATCTGACCCATCCGGTTTTTTACTGATAATTTCAGTATCTGCTCAGGCTGCATTCGGTAGGGCGCATCGGCCTGAATAATCACCTGTTGAACGCGGCCGCTGTTCGTATAGTCATTGACGTAATTTGAGCCCAGGGTGACGGAGAGCGTCTGGTTGATTTCATCAAATGAAACGCCCATCGCTTCTGCCTTTTCTCTGTCCACCTGTAGCGCAAGGCTTGTACCTTCCGGAAGACCGTCTATATACACGTCACTCAGTTCAGGACGCTGATTGGCCTGCAGGACCAGCGCATCGGCAGCTCGCTTTAAAGCCTCGTAGCCGAGTCCCGCTCTGTCCTGCACGTACCAGGTAAAGCCCGACGAGGTGCCCATATCCGAAATGGCCGGCGGGAGCAGGCTCATCGTGACGGCATCAGAGACGTTCACCATGCTGGCCTGTATATGGTCGGCTTCATCCTGGGCCGTCGAACCCTGCCGATATTTCCAGTCCTTCAGCGTGGTGAAGGCCATAGCCGAATTCGGTCCTGAACCTGAAAATCCAAACCCCAGGATCATAATGTTGCTTTCAATATCCGGCCGGGCCGCAATTTCCCCTTCAAATTTTTTAACCACGTGCAGGGTACGCTGCATGGTGGCATCAGAAGGCAGCTGGATTGAAGACATAAAATAGCCCTGATCTTCGTCCGGCAGAAAGGACGACGGTAAGGAAGACATCCCCAAAAACAGCGCAGCACATAGCGCAACGTACAGGAGCAGCATACGTCCAGTTCGCTTCAGAACGGCACCCAGCCCGGCTTCGTAACAGGCGGTAAGCGAGCGGAAGCGCGCGTTAAACCCGACCGCGAACCGTCCGCCTCCGCTCTTTCCTGCCTTATGCGGCTTGAGTAACGTTGCGCACAGGGCAGGCGTCAGCGTCAGGGCAAGAAACGCGGACAGCAGTATGGAGACCGCCATGGAAATACAAAATTGTCGGTAGATAATCCCGACGGATCCTTCAGCAAACCCCATGGGGATAAAGACGGCGGTCAGCACCAGCGTGATGCCAATAATCGCCGGGGTGATTTCCTGCATGGCTTGCCGCGTGGCGTCACGCGGGGACAGGCTTTTTTCCTCCATCAGCCGTTCGACGTTTTCTACGACCACAATGGCATCATCAACGATAATCCCTATCGCCAGCACCATGCCGAACATCGTCAGAATATTGATGGAGTAGCCGCTCAACAGCATCACGGTGAAGGTGCCAAGAAGGGCGACGGGAGCAACAATCGCCGGGATAAGCGTACAGCGTATCTTGTGCAGAAACAGCAGCATAACCAGGAAGACCAGGACCATCGCTTCCACAAATGTCTGAACAACCTTCATGATAGAAAGTTTCACAAACGGCGCGGTATCGAAGGGGATCGTAAACGCCATTCCTTCGGGTAACACCCGGGAAAGTTCGTCGATGCGAGCCCGTACGCCGGAAGCCGTACTCATTGCGTTGGCGCCAGGCGAGAGCTGGATTGCCGCCGCCGTTGCGGGCACGCCATTTTCGCGGATACCAAAAGCGTAGCTTTGCAGACCAGATTCAATCCGCGCAATGTCGGACAGTTTCAGGCGGGCGCCGGATGCGTCAGATTTCAGGGTGATATTCCTGAACGCCTCTACCGAGGAGAGCTGTCCCTTCACCGTGATGGGATACGTTACCCCTTGTCCTTCAGATGCTGGCTCATCTCCCGTTTTACCGGGCGAAACGAGGGCATTCTGCTGGCCAACAGCGGTAAGCACATCGCTCACCGAAAGGCCGTAGGTGTGGAGCTTCATCGGATCCAACCAGATTCGTAGCGCTTTTTCGCCGCCAAACAGCTGAACTTTCCCTACGCCGGGCACGCGACGAAGCTCGTCACTGACGTTTCGGGCAAAATAGTCGCTTAAGTCGGCTTCCTCAAATTGACCTGTCGTGGACTTAAGCCCCACCATCATCAGAAAACCCGAATTAGCGGCCTCGACGTTAATCCCGTTTTGCCTTACCGCCTGAGGTAGACGAGGCTCGACGATCTTAATCTGATTTTGCAGATCCATCTGCGCCAGCTTGATGTCCGTGCCCGGTTTAAACGTGACGGTAATCGATGCCGAACCGGTTGTGTCACTGGATGATTCAAAGTAGAGCAAATTATCTACGCCAGAGATTTCGCGCTCGATTAACGATACCACCGACGTGTTCATGATATCGGGACTGGCCCCCGGATAACTGACGGAAATAATGATTCCAGGCGGTGCTACCGCCGGATACTGCGCAACCGGTAAACGGGGAATAGACAGGAGTCCTGCCAGAACGATAAAAAGCGCTACTACCCAGGCGAAAACGGGGCGTTCAATAAAAAAATGCGGCATTAAATTAACGTCCGGTTACGTGAATTTCATCATCAGTGGATACGCGCTTGCCGATATCCCTGAGCTGCGAAAATTTCTCAAGAAGCTGCGGCGCGTCATCGAGGCTCGTTGCGAACATCCACATATAGGTCATCACCGAGTAAATATGTCCGGCGGTGATGCCGGTTGAGCGCGTCATCCAGACGATGGTCAGCGTAAAAAGCGCGGCAACAAGCACGCCAACCCACAAATAGCCCCACGCCTCGCGGTCAGATAATGCGATACGTAAACGCGCCAGCGTGGAGTAATGTCGGTGAAGCGTGGCCGTGCCCGCCTTATGGACATAATCCACTTCTTTTTCCAGCCGATTATTCAGGCGCATGAACAGCCATTCATTTTTACGGGCATATTCTGAGACAAATCCGAGCAGGATAAATACAATCGCAAAGCACATGACGCCGGCCCAAAATTCAATAAACAACAACATGATTGCGGCACCAAAAAGTGAGCTCAGCGAGGTAATCAGCAGGGGAAGGTGCATTTCAAAGAAATCCACATATTCGCGCGAGAGCGTTACCCTGGCGGCGATCGCCGAATGGTTAAGCTGGTATTTGCGCTGTGCCAGGACGACGGAAACCGCGAGTCCGGCATAAATGCGTGCAAACGTGCGCGTGTCTACGCTTCGTCTGGCCGCACCGATGAACCACATGCAAAGCACCATCAGGCCATACAGCGCGGCGTTAAGCGTTTCACCGGCGAGGATGGCATTTATCGCGATGCCAGCCAGAACGGGATAAAGTAAAAACGTCACGTTTTCGGCCACCACCAGGAAGAAAGTGACAGCCAGTTTTTTTCGGTGCCGTATCGCGAGTTTTTTAAGCGAGCGCATCATACCGGCAGGTTCAGAAGAACGAAAATTATTATTACGGTTCATCATTATGGGTAAGTCATGTCAGACTTTTCAGTGAGTTATTTTTGTGTGAAAGAGTGAGGTAGAGATTCTACCGCGCGCCTGTTTAGCGGACATGGGCGGTTTATGGAGGACGTGTGGAGCAGCGGCTCAAATCATTCTCATAATGAGGTACAGCGGTGCTCCGCCAAAAAAAATGATCAAATAACACTCGTAGTAAAAGATCAGATCTTCGATATCGGGCATCGCGTTTAACAGTACGGTGAACGTAATAATGAGATAGACAAAAATCATCATCAGCCAGAAGGCGACGACGAGTAGCTCAGTCAACGCGCCGGCTTTATTTTGGATCATCAGAGAGACCACTGAAAATGCGATGCAGCCATAGATAATGGGTGAAGAGAGCAGCGTCGAGGCGACTTTTTCATCCATTCTGTGCACCAGTACCAGCCAGGTATAAAGTAATCCCCACGACAGCAGCAGGAACAGGGAATATATACCCAGTTTTTTAGGAGAGAAATATTTAGAAAGTTCCATGTTCATTATTTCAGCCAACTTCATAAAATCTTGAAGAAACAGTGGTAATTTGCAACGCGCAATGCACAAAGGACTATGCCTCAATAGCGATTATGCGCGGACATTGTCGAGTCTTTATTGACTGAATGTGTAGGCTGTGTGGAGAAATAACCGGGCATTTAAATCAACCTGGAAATTTTCGTGACCACGGCACTTTTTCGCGGAGGCCGTGTCTTATTGTGCTAAAGATATCTGATAGCGTGCTCAAAGGGATTTCACCCACGGAGATAAAATGCACAAAAATACGCTGATCCTTATTGTTGAAGATGAAGACGAAATCGCCGATATACTGATGAGCTACTTAGAGCGTTCGGGAATGAAAACGCTCAGAGCCAGGCAGGGCGAGCAGGCCATAACGCTCAATCGCCTCCATAAACCGGATCTCATATTGCTGGACATTCACCTGCCCGTATGTGACGGCTGGAGCGTACTTACCACGCTTCGTCAGGAAAGCGCTGTCCCCGTCATTATGGTTTCCGCTCTCGATCAGGATGTCGATAAGCTCATGGGGCTGAGGCTGGGCGCGGATGATTACGTGATCAAACCCTTCAACCCTTCTGAAGTCGTCGCCCGGGTTGAGGCGGTGCTGCGCAGGACAAAACCCGCGCTTCAGCAGGCGGGTTCCCAGCCGCTCAGAACGCCATTTATTACGGTCTACCCGGATGACTTCTACGTGGAAGTCACCGTGGGGGCAGAGGTTGTCTCCCCGGTATTAACGACGACTGAATTTAAATTGCTCACATACCTGGTGAGATATCCGCGAAAGGTCTGCTCACGCGAAGAGCTACTCAACGCGTGTCTGCCGGAAGGGGATACGCTCGACAGAACGGTCGACAGCCATATGAGCAAGTTGCGTAAAAAACTGGAACTTGCTGGCCTTTATGGCGTTCCCGAGAGCATACGAGGCCTGGGTTACCGGCTTGGGGAAAAGAAATGAACAAAGAGTCTGTCCTGAGTCGTCAGATCTTAACCTATATGCTGTTGCTGACGTTTACGATAATTGCCATCGCCATACTGGGCTCCTGGTTTTTTTACTCCTTTATTCTGGATCACCTCCCGGGCGGTCCTGCTGCGGGCGATGACGAGCAGATGACGATGTGGGACTGGGTGTGGATTGGGACCGCGACGACGATCAGTCTGATTATCGCACTCTTTTTCACGGTCAAACTTTCATCGCGAATACTCACCCCGCTAAACGCGGTAGCATCCAGCCTGAAAAAGATTTCACAGGGCGATCTTGACGCACGGGCATTCTGCGCCAGCTCCCGGCTGGGTGAGATCAATCACCTGGTGACGGATTTCAATGAAATGGCGGAAAAATTACAGACGCTGGATATACAGAGGAAATCCTGGAATGCTGCGATTGCGCACGAGCTGAGAACCCCGGTCACGATCTTACGTGGACGGCTTCAGGGGCTGGTTGACGGTGTTTTTACCCCGGACCCGGTTCTGTTTAATAACCTTCTCAAACAGACGGAAGGGTTAACCCGTCTGATTGAAGATCTCCGGGTTATCAGTTCGGATGGCGGGGCGGGATACTCGTTATGCCAGTCCAGAACGGATCTTAAAGGGGAAATACAGAATGCGCTCGATACCTTCATGCCCGAGTTCAACCGTAAGGCATTTACCATCAAAACAGAACTGAGGGATCAGCAATGCGTATTCGATCCATTACGCATCAATCAGTGTCTGACCGTTTTGTTTGATAATGCCTTACACTATTCAACCTCGCGCACACTCATCGTGAAAAATGGCGTTTCTGATAAAGGCAATTATATCCTTATTCAGGACGGGGGACCTGGTATTCCAGGGGAGTTTCATGATTTCTTATTTCAGCCCTTTCAGCGCGATAATGGTGCCAGAGAGTTGAACCCGGAAGGCTGTGGTTTGGGCTTGTCGGTGGTAAAAGCCATCATGCTGGCGCATGGTGGCGATGTTACCTATACCTTATCGAAGCAAAACCACTCTTTATTTAAACTCACCTGGCCCGACTCGTGAGTGTGAGCGGCAGGTCAAATGTGCCTGCCGGCGATAAATGCCATATTTTTCCTAGCTTAGCATCCCATTCCTGCGGGGTAATCGTCAGTTTACCGCGTCTCGGGCTTAAGGTTATTTCACTGAAATAGATTTCATCTTTTTTTAGCATAAGGTCAACGCGGCAGTAGTCAATGCCATCCGCCAGCTCCTGGGATGCCAGCAACGCCTCTCGGAACAAGACCGGTTCGCCCGGCGCTAACGGTGTATTCGGATATTCCATCTGGAAGGGTTGTAAGTTCCAGTGCCTGTCGTAAACGTTGATAAAACCCTGGCCGTTATTATCCGTAAAATCCGCTTCAACATAGTGCGCAACGCCATGAAAGCAATGGATCCTCAGCATTTCCGGCGTTGTGTTTTTGTCAGCATCATCGAAGAGATCGACAAACGGCTCGCAGAGTATACTGGGCGTAATATTTTTGTACTGCCATTCGCGCGTGGTGTAGTAGAGATTTTTCTTTAACGCGAGACTCAGTTTTTTACACGCATCCCTGACGTTAAATTGCGCTTTGTTTGAACATATTATTGTGCTGCCGCTGTCATGATTGCACTTAAGGACGAATTTGTCAGGGAGTACTGAAAAATCAATCTGCGACGCCCGGGTATAAACGCCAATTAATGGCACCGTTTTCACGCGCGTTGTTCTGGAGGAAACGTAGGCCCGAACGGCGAGTTTATCGGCAAGCATGGTGTAGAAGTTATTATGGTCATAGACCAGACGATGGCATATTTTTTCACTCAGCGTAGTGGGGGATTTAATGTCGGGGCTTTTCCCGGATATTTTCTTTAGCCTGATAGTATGAAAGTGCAGATCCGACATTAAAAAAGAACGGCATTTTCTGATGAGATACTCGGTATATTTTAGAACATAGGTAGTGGTGTTCATTTCTTCTCCTCCGTAATGTCCCGGTATTCTGGAGAAGAACTGTTGATTGATATTGCATAAAATATGGAGCAGGGATGGAGACGAAAGAGTAAAGGATTAAATAGCGAATGAAGTCTATTTAATCCCTAATTTAGTGGGGCGATTTTTGTTTGCCGTCGCGCTTAGCGGTCCTTTCTCCATGCATCGGCGGTCAATGCTTCACCAAAGTGACCCGCAATCAGTCGTTTCGTCAGCTCATGAAGCGGGGAGGCCATCACATCCGCGGTGCTGCCGCGCTCAACCACTTCACCCTGGTGCATGACCATCACCTGATCGCTGATATGTTTCATCATTCCCAGATGCTGGGTGACGTAGATATACGAGATCCCCTGTTTTTCCTGCAATTCCAGCATCAGGTTAATCAGCTGCGAGCGCATCGACATATCCAGCGAGGCAAGCGCTTCATCCGCAACGATCACTTTTGGCCGCAAAATCAACGCACGCGCCAGACCCAGGCGCTGTTTCTGACCGGGTGCCAGCATGTGCGGGTAGTAGCTTTCGTGGTCCGGTAACAGCCCAACCATACGCAGGGTTTCGAATACGCGCTTACGTCGTGCCTCCGGCTCCAGGTCAGTGTTCAGACGCAGCGGAAAATCGAGGATCTGCGAAATGCGCTGGCGTGGGTTAAGCGAGGTAGACGGATCCTGAAAGATCATGCGGATGCGCTGGCTGCGGAAAGAGTAATCGCCGAAGGTCAGAGGATGATCGTCAATCAACACTTCGCCTGCAGTCGGTTCAACCATGCCGGCGAGCATTTTCGCCAGGGTGGATTTCCCGGAACCGTTCTCGCCGATGATCGCCAGGGTCTGTTTTTCACGCAGCGTAAAGCTCAGCGGCTTCACCGCGTCGACGGTTTGACGATGAAACAGCCCCGTGCGGTAGCGAAAGGTCTTACTCAGGTTGCGCACTTCCAGCAAGGTTTCGACCATTTCACTCTCTCTCCATGTTCAGCGGGAAATGACAGGCGTAAAGATGATTTTTTGCCCCGGTCAGGCGTGGCGTCTCGATACATTTACGCTGTGCATAAGGGCAACGCGGCCCCAGACGACAGCCTATCGGCAAAGATTCCAGCAGTGGAATCGCCCCGGGCAGGGTATTCAGGCGGCTTTTATGCGGCATGGCGCTGCCAAAATCCGGAATGGCGCGGATAAGCGCCTGCGTATACGGGTGGTGCGGCGCGGTGATCAGATCTTCACTCGGCGCGGTTTCGACCGTTTGCCCGCAGTACATCACGTCAATTTTATCCGCCCATTTGCTGAGCATTTGCAGGTCATGGCTGATCAGCAAAATGGTGGTGTTGTTGTTCTGGTTGAGACGCGACAGCAGGCGGAAAATTTGCGCCTGCGTGGTGGGTTCCATCGCGTTCGTTGGTTCATCCGCAATCAGCAGGCGCGGCTGATTGGCCAGCGCGATGGCAATCATCACTTTCTGACATTCGCCGTCGGTCAGCTCGTAAGGGAAGCTGCGCATCGCATCTTTGTGGTCTTTGATCCCGACGCGGTGTAAAAGCTCGATGGCGCGACGCTTGCGCCAGCCAACGCG
This sequence comes from Enterobacter sp. Taxon_8, assembly GCF_058354585.1. Classification (NCBI taxonomy): domain Bacteria; kingdom Pseudomonadati; phylum Pseudomonadota; class Gammaproteobacteria; order Enterobacterales; family Enterobacteriaceae; genus Enterobacter; species Enterobacter sp. Taxon_8. The sequence goes on from NZ_CM177989.1 coordinate 2,034,602, forward strand.
TTGCCACCAGCGGCCTTTGTAGGTCCAGCCGGGAATGTTCTGCATCAGCTGTTTACCCACGCGTTCGGAAGGGTCGAGACAGGACTGCGGCTCCTGGAAAATCATCGAGACGTTGTGCCCGACCAACTTACGCCGCTCGCGGGGGGAGAGGCGCAGCAGGTCGATATCATCAAACCGCATACGGTCTGCGGTCACGCGCCAGTTGTCTTTCGCCACGCCGCAGATAGCTTTGGCAATCAGGCTTTTTCCTGAGCCGGATTCCCCCACCAGCCCGCGAATTTCACCCTCCGCGAGGGTGATACTGATGCGATCGACGGCTTTAACCCAGCCTTCACCGGTTTTGAATTCAATGGTGAGGTTGCGGATATCAAGAAGCGGCATTATTGCACCCCCGCGTTAATTGCACGGCGAATACCGTCGCCCAGCAGGTTGATCAGCAGCACGCTCACCATGATGGCCGCACCCGGCAGCATAACCGTCCACGGCGCCACGTAAATTAACTCCAGCGCGTCGCCAAGCATCGCCCCCCATTCGGGCGACGGCAGCTGCGCGCCGAGGTCAAGGAAGCCGAGCGCCGCGATGTCCAGGATCGCCATCGACAGGGCGCGGGTGATCTCAGTGACCAGCCCGGCGGCGATGTTGGGCAGTACGGCAAACCACAGAATGTTGAAGGTTGTCGCGCCGTCCAGACGCGCGGCGACGACATACTCTTTTTCCAGCTCGTCATGCACCATGCTGTAAACCGAGCGCACGATGCGGGGCAGGATAGCCAGCCAGACGGCGAACATGGCATGCGACAGGTGCGGACCGGCAAAGGCAACAACAACGATCGCCAGCAGCAGGGACGGAATTGACAGCAGCGTATCCAGAATGTGATTAAGCACCGCCGAACGGAGACCATGCGTGGAGCCCGCAAAAATACCGAGCGCCAGCCCGCAGATCGTTGCCGCGAGCGTCACCACAAATGCGCCGCCGACCGTCGGGGCCGCACCGCTCAGCAGGCGGCTCAACACGTCACGTCCGAGATCGTCCGTTCCCAGGAAGAAAGATACTTCGCCGTAGCGCGACCAGGACGGCGGCAGCAGCTGATAGCCGAGGAACTGCTGGTCAATGCCATACGGCGCAAACCACGAGCCAAAGACGCACAGCAATACCAGACCGGCGCAGCCATAAAGGCCGATCATTGCCGTGGTGTCACCATAGAATTTACGCCACACGGTACGCAGCACGCCGGGCGTGCGCTTTTCACTGTATACGTTATCGTAAGGCATACCATTCCTTATGCTTCAATGGGTTAGCCATGGCACCCAGAATATCGGACAACACGTTAACAATAATGACCAGCGAACCAATCACCATCACACCCGCAGAAATAGCGGCATAATCCTGCTGGCGAATGGCGTTAATCAGCCATCGCCCCAGGCCTGGCCAGCTAAAGACCATCTCGGTGATCATGGCCAGCGTCAGCATGGTGGAAAATTGTAATCCCAGGCGCGGAATAACCGGCGGCAGCGCGTTGTGCAGGACGTTGCGGCGCAGGATGGTCAGGCGCGACAGTCCGCGCGTGGCGGCGGCTTTGACATAGTTCTGGTCAAACACCTCGATGGTGCTCAGGCGCATCAGGCGGATCACTTCGGTTGTTGGCGCAACCGCCAGCGTCAGCACCGGCAATACCATATGGCGCAGGGCGCTGACGATCATCTCGTGGCGCCATACGGAATCGGACAGCCACGCATCGATGATGGCAAAGCCCGTCACTGTTTTAACCGTATACAGCAGGTCAAAACGACCCGAAACCGGCAGCCAGCCCATCGTCAGCGAGAAGAAAAGCGTCAGCAGCAGCGCCAGCCAAAAGACCGGGATGGAGAAGCCGAGCAGGGCGAGGGCGCTGATAAACTTATCCTGCCATTTGTTGCGATAAATCCCGGCCAGCATGCCTACGGGGATCCCGACCATCAGGGCAAAACCGAAGGCCAGAATGCACAGCTCCATCGTGGCCGGGAAAACCTCTTTCAGCTGATCGGAAATAAGCTGCCCGTTAATGCTGGATACGCCGAAATCCCAGTGCAGCAGCCCGTTAAACCAGAACAGCCAGGCATCCCACAGCGACGACCCCTGGAGCGGGGCGTGGGGCGTGAAATAGCTCAGGCTGAAGCCGACAAAGTTCAGGAAAAAGAGCGTCACCAGCAGCAAAAGGAGACGACGCAAGGTAAAAATAATCATGGTTTTTTCACCTCTTGGTCTTTTTCACGCGATACGCCGGCGAACGAGGCGTTGCCGAACGGGCTCAGCACCAGGCCCTTAATATCATAACGATAGGCCTGAAGACGCAGGGAAGAAGCCAGCGGCAGCACCGGCAGTTCCTGGGCCAGGATCTTCTGCGCTTCATCATAGGCGTCGATGCGCGAGGCCAGCTGTTGGGAAGACAGCGCTTTTTGCAGCACGGCGTCAAACTCCCGGTTACACCAGTGGGCGTAGTTGGTCTGCGAGTTTATCGCCGCACAGCTCAGCAGCGGCCGGAAGAAGCTGTCCGGGTCATTACTGTCGGTAGCCCAGCCGGTCAGGGTTAAATCATGATTCATGTCCATCAGGCGCGCCTCCTGGAAACGGCCCTCAACCGGTACGATGATCACTTTGACGCCCACCTGCGCCATATCCGCCTGCAGCAGTTCGGCAGTCTTGAGCGGGCTCGGGTTCCACGCCTGGGAACTGGTTGGCACCCAAAGCTGCAGCGTCAGGTTTTCCGCCCCCAGCGCTTTCAGCTGTTCACGCGCTTTTGCCGGATTGTATTCCGTAATTTTAGCCTCACCGTCGTAGGCCCACGAGGCGCGCGGTAAAATTGAGGCGGCGGTTTCCGCCGTGCCGTAGTAGATCGACTGCATCAGGCGCTGGTTGTTAATCGCCAGCGCCAGAGCGTGTCGAACGGCAGGGTTATTCAACGGCGGCTTATCCGTGTTAAAGGCCAGATAAGCGATATTCATGCCGGGACGTAACGTCAGGCGCAGGCGCGGATCGTCGCGCAAAATCGTGAGCTGGCTGGCCGCGGGCCAGGCAAGCACGTCGCATTCCCCGGTGAGCAGTTTCGACAGACGCCCCGTCCCGCCAGAACCCAAATCGACCACCACCTGCGGCATCAGCGGCGTACCGCGCCAGAAGTGTTCATGGCGTTGCAGACGAATATATTGACCGGCGCGGTATTCGGTCAGCTGGAACGGACCGGTGCCGACCGGCTGGCGATCGAGCAGTTCCTGACGATCTTTTTTCGTCAACTGAGCCGCGTATTCGGCCGACATGACGGATGCATAGTGGGTCGCCAGGTGCCAGAGGAAGGAGGCATCCGGGCGCGTCAGCGTGAATTCAACCGTGCGGTTGTCCAGCTTACGCACGCTTTTCACGGTGTCGGCAAACTGCAGGCTGTCAAAATAGGGGAAGTTGCTGCCGTTAACGTTATGCCACGGGTGGTTGCGGTTGAAGATACGCTGGAAGGTAAAGACCACGTCATCCGCATTCAGCTTGCGCGAGGGGGTAAACCACGGCGTGCGCTGGAACGCGACATCATCGCGCAGGTGAAAACGGTAGGTTGCGCCGTTATCCAGCACTTCCCAGCTTTCCGCAAGCTCGGGCACCAGACGGTAGGTGTACGGGTCGACGTCAAGCAGACGATCGTAAAGCTGCGCGGCAAGGGTATCCACGATCAGGCCGCTGCCCGCTTTTTGCGGGTTGAAGGTATCCACCTGGCCGCTTACGCAATAGACGAAGCCGCTGTCACGAATGTCAGGCTGCGGCGTTTGCCCGGGCGCGGCAAAGGCCAGGCTGCTAAACAGACCAAGTGCAAAAAAGGACGATAAAACCAGACGCATAATTTTTAAGGTTTTTAGGTTCGATCTGCAAAGTGTATCGCACTTACGCCTGCTTCGTAAAAATGTCTATGGTAAGTGCTGATATTGTCAGCGCATTTGATGCTTTTTAAGCAATGCCCTTAACTGATGGTAGGTCAGACCCAGCAGTTCAGCCGCCCGTTTCTGGTTATATTTCGCCGTCTTAAGGCTGTGCTCCAGCAGCTGTTTCTCCTGTTCGTGCTGGAACTGGCGTAAATCGAGAGGCAGAGAGGGGAGATCGCCTGAAGACGCTGGTGCCGGCAGCGGAGTCGCGCTGCGCTGAAAAGGGTCGATAATGATGTTGTCCAGCTCGGTCTCGCTGCTGCCGTGGCGATAGACGGAACGCTCCACGACGTTTTTTAGCTCGCGGATATTTCCCGGCCAGTGGTAAGCCAGCAGCGTCTCCCGAGCATAATCGCTGAAGCCGGGGAAGAGCGGCAGTCCGAGCTCGCGGCACATCTGAATCGCAAACTGGTCTGCCAGCAGCATGATGTCGCTTTTGCGCTCGCGCAGCGGAGGAAGCTGAACGACGTCAAAGGCCAGGCGGTCAAGCAGGTCGGCGCGGAATTTCTCCTCCGCCACCATCTCCGGCAGGTTGGCGTTAGTGGCGCACACCAGGCGCACGTTCACCTGCAGCGGCTGGCTACCGCCGACGCGCTCCAGCTCGCCGTACTCAATCACGCGCAGCAGTTTTTCCTGCACCAGCATGGGCGCGGTTGCCAGTTCATCCAGAAACAGCGTACCGCCGTCGGCGCGCTCAAAGCGTCCTGGATGGCGTTTCTGGGCACCGGTAAACGCACCCGCTTCATGGCCGAAGAGCTCGGTGTCGAGCAGGTTTTCATTCAGCGCCGCGCAGTTCAGGGAAATGAAGGGGCCGTCCCAGCGCCCGGATAAATAGTGCAGACGGTTGGCGATGAGTTCCTTACCCGTACCGCGCTCGCCGATGATTAGCACCGGTTTGTTAAGCGGCGCCAGGCGAGAGACCTGTTCCAGCACTTCGAGAAAGCTATTTGCTTCGCCGAGTAAATTGTCTTTGTATCCAGGCATGATGAAATTAACCACTCCTTAGCGATATTCACCAAGAAAGAGTAAACCTTCATTGCATGAAAATCAATCAGGCTCAGTGAAATCAATAAGATAAAAAGTTGGCATGATGTTTGTATTATCAGTACAGCAGGGCATAGCCCGATAACAGAACTATGAGGATTTGATTATGGGTATTTTTTCTCGTTTTGCCGACATCGTGAACGCCAACATCAACTCACTGCTTGAGAAAGCGGAAGATCCGCAGAAGCTGGTGCGTCTGATGATTCAGGAGATGGAAGACACGCTGGTTGAAGTGCGTTCAACCTCCGCCCGCGCGCTGGCGGAGAAAAAACAGCTTACGCGTCGCATTGAACAGGCTACCGCTCAGCTGAACGAATGGCAGGAAAAAGCGGAACTTGCGCTGCGCAAAGATAAAGAAGATCTGGCCCGTGCGGCGCTGATCGAAAAACAGAAGCTGGCCGATATGGTCGCGACGCTCGAGCATGAAGTGACGCTGGTGGACGACACGCTCACCCGTATGAAGAAAGAGATTGGTGAGCTTGAAAACAAACTGAGCGAAACCCGCGCGCGTCAGCAGGCGCTGACCCTGCGTCACCAGGCGGCAAGCTCCTCCCGCGACGTGCGTCGTCAGCTGGACAGCGGTAAGCTCGATGAAGCGATGGCGCGTTTTGAATCGTTTGAACGTCGTATCGACCACATGGAAGCGGAAGCCGAAAGCCATGGCATCGGCAAGCAGAAGTCGCTGGATCAACAGTTCGCCGACCTGAAGGCTGATGATGAAATCAGCGAGCAGCTGGCGGCACTGAAAGCCAAAATGAAGCAAGACAACCAATAATAATTCCTGCGGCACCTGAGCGTGCCGCATCATAAGACAAGGAGTACACATGAGCGCGCTTTTTCTGGCCATTCCCCTGACAATTTTCGTGCTGTTCGTTTTGCCGATTTGGCTATGGCTGCACTACAGCAACCGTTCTTCTCGGGGCGAACTCTCCCAGAGTGAACAACAGCGTCTGGTACAGCTCTCCGATGAGGCGAACAAAATGCGCGAACGCATTCAGGCGCTGGAAGCCATCCTGGATGCTGAACATCCAAACTGGAGGGACCGTTAATGTCTGGACTGAATCTGAACAAAAAGCTGTGGCGAATTCCACAGCAGGGCATGGTGCGCGGCGTCTGTGCCGGGCTGGCTCATTATCTTGACGTCCCGGTTAAGCTGGTACGCGTGGTGACGGTGCTGTCGATCTTCTTTGGTCTGGCATTTATCACCCTGGTAGCTTATATCGTGCTGTCGTTTGTTCTTGACCCGATGCCGGAAGGAGAGCTGGCTGCGGAGGGAGCCCCGACCAGCAGCGATCTTCTCAATGCCGTTGATGAGCAACTCGCCGCCAGTGAGAAGCGGCTACGGGAAATGGAACGCTATGTCACCTCGGATACGTTTACGCTGAGAAGTCGCTTTCGTCAGCTTTAAGAGAGAGATGAGATGAAACAACACTGGCAACAGGCCGGTCAGAAGGTAAAACCCGGCCTGAAAATCGCAGGTAAACTGGTCCTGCTGACCGCGTTACGGTTCGGCCCGGCAGGTGTGGCAGGTTGGGCAATTAAATCCGTTGCCCGCAAGCCGGTCAGAATGGTGCTGGCCGTGGCGCTCGAACCGCTGTTGCAAAAGGTGGCAAAACGGCTTTCTCGCCGCTACTTATCCCAATAATTCCCGTTGGCGTTAGCCCTTTCCCTGACGGGGGAGGGACTGGCGACGGTTAACCGCATTTCCTCTTTTCCCCGTTCTTTCTTTGCGGCAGCTCACAATATTGCGCTGAGCTGCTTTGCAATCACCTTTTTCTCCTTTCTGGTCCGTTGACAGATATTTTTCATGGGAGTAGATTGCCACTCCGTGGGACCGCTACCATGGAAAATGAAATGGATACAAAAATTAAAGAGATCATTAATTTTGTTTACGGAGAAACGTTTTCTGAAGCCCATCTTAATGTGCTTCTGGAAAATATTGAAAAGGCCGCTTCTGTTATTACGGAAAAACGTAAAACGGGTTGGGATGAAAAAGACGTTGTCCTGATCACCTATGCCGATCAGTTTTCAGCGAAAGGGGAGAAGGCGCTGCCTGTTTTTACACGTTTTTATAACAGGTGGCTTTCTCATTCTTTTTCTCATGTCCATCTCTTGCCTTTTTATCCATGGTCTTCGGACGACGGGTTTTCTGTTATTGATTATCATGAGGTTGCACCGGAAACCGGAACGTGGCGAGACGTTGCCGAATTAAAAAAGTCAGCCAGTTTAATGTTTGATTTCGTCTGTAACCATATGTCAGCCAAAAGTAAATGGTTCGCTAATTACCTGAAGCAAATTCCTGGGTATAGCGATTTCTTTATTTCTGTCGATCCTGAAACAGATTTATCCGCGGTGACGCGTCCGCGTGCTTTACCGCTTCTTACGCCTTTCACGCTGCATGACGGCAGCGTGCGACACCTGTGGACCACCTTCAGCGAGGACCAGGTTGATCTCAACTTCGCCTCCCCGCAGGTACTGATTGCGATGGTGGACGTGCTGCTGCATTACCTAATTGAAGGGGCGCGATACATTCGTCTGGATGCTGTGGGCTTCATGTGGAAAATACCCGGAACAACCTGCATCCATCTTAAGCAAACCCATCAGCTCATCCAGCTTTTCCGCGCCATTACCGAGGCTGTCGCCCCGGGCACGGTGCTTATCACCGAGACGAATGTTCCGCATAAAGATAACGTTGCTTACTTCGGTGACGGTGAAAATGAAGCGCAGATGGTTTATCAATTCTCTTTGCCGCCGCTGGTGCTGCACGCGGTGCATTCTCAGGACGTCCGTACGCTGAGCCAGTGGGCGACGTCGCTGACGTTGCCTTCTACGAAAACGACCTGGTTTAACTTCCTGGCCTCGCATGACGGGATTGGTCTGAATCCGTTACGCGGAATTTTACCCGAGTCGGAAATCCTCTCGCTTGTGGAAAAACTTCAGGCTGAAGGTGCGTTGGTTAACTGGAAAAATAACCCGGATGGCACACGAAGCCCGTATGAAATTAATGTGACCTATCTGGATGCTTTGAGTACGCGAGAAAGTCATGATAGCGAACGCATTGCCCGGTTTATTCTGGCGCATGCCGTCCTCTTAAGCTTCCCCGGCGTGCCTGCTGTTTATATCCAGAGTATTCTCGGCTCCCGTAATGATTATACAGGTGTTAAACGCCTGGGATATAACCGTGCGATAAATCGCGAGAAATATACCGCAGGACAAATTGATAGTGCGCTTGAAGATAAAAGCAGTCTGCGTTATCAGGTCTATTGTGCGTTAAGCCAGTTAATCGCGCTGCGACGTGCGGAAAAAGCATTCCACCCTGACAGTCAGGCTTATTTTAGTGCGTCAGGTGAACATGTTTTAAAAATCGTTCGCGTGGCGGATTGTGGCGAGAAAATAACGGCGCTGTTTAATTTCAGTGATGGCATTCAAACGGTGGGTTCCGATATTCAATCCGGAACGGATTTGATTTCAGGAGAAGTTATTACAGATAAAACGCTGACCCTACATCCATGGCAGGTGTTGTGGATTAAAGAAAACTAAAAAGGACCTTAAAAATGAAAATGCCCAGAATTGTGCTGATTTCAGCACTGGTTTCGTGCGCTTTGTTATCAGGCTGTAAGGATGACAAAAAGTCCGCTGTCACTATTGAGTTTATGCACTCATCAGTCGAGCAGGAGCGTCAGGCGGTTATCACGAAGCTGATCGAAAAGTTCGAGAAAGAGAATCCTGGCATCACGGTAAAACAGGTACCGGTGGAAGAGGATGCCTACAATACCAAGGTGATTACGCTGGCGAGAACCGGCGCGCTGCCTGAAGTGATTGAGGTCAGCCATGACTACGCAAAAGTAATGGACAAGGAACAGCTGCTGGATCGCAAAGCTATCGGCGAAGCCATTAAAGCGGTGGGCGAAAACACTTTCTATGACGGCATCTTGCGTGTTGTTCGTACGGAAGACGGTTCAGCCTGGACGGGCGTGCCGGTCAGCGCCTGGCTTTCCGGCGTCTGGTATCACAAAGATGTGCTGGCCGCGGCGGGCATTCAGGAGCCACATAACTGGGAACAGCTACTGCAAGCCAGCCAGCGCCTTAACGACCCGGCTAAAAAGCATTACGGCATCGCGCTGCCGACAGCTGAAAGCGTGATGACCGAGCAGTCGTTCTCTCAGTTTGCGCTTTCCGGCGGCGCAAACGTGTTTGATGCCAAAGGGAACGTCGATATCGATACCCCGGAAATGGCAAAAGCCCTGGCGTTTTATAAAGCGCTGGCCGCGACCACCATGCCGGGTTCAAACGATGTCATGGAGATCAAAGACGCCTTCATGAACGGTTCAGCGCCTATGGCGGTTTACTCCACCTACATCCTGCCTGCCGTCTACAAGGACGGAAACCCCTCTAACCTGGGCTTCGTTGTCCCGACTGAAAAGTCATCGGCGGTGTACGGCATGATCACCTCCCTGACGATCACCACCGGACAAACTGAAGAGGAGACCGAAGCGGCCGAGAAGTTTGTGACCTGGATGGAACAGGCTCAAAACGCGACGGACTGGGTCATGATGTCGCCTGGCGCGGCACTGCCGGTGAACAAGCTAGTGGTGGGCACCGATGCCTGGAAAAACAACGACGTGATTAAAGCGTTTGGGCAACTGCCTTATGAACTGATTGCGCAGTTCCCGAACGTGCAGGTATTTGGCGCGGTTGGGGATAAAAACTTCACCCGCATGGGCGATGTAACGGGCTCCGGCATTATCAGTTCCATGGTGCATAACGTCACGGTGGGGCAGAAGGACCTTAATACAACGTTAAGCAGCAGCCAGAAGCGACTGACTGATCTTATTTCACAACGATAGGAGCGCTCTGCGGAAGGAAATTATGAAGACGTTGTTTTCTGGTCGTTCAGATATGCCTTTCGCCATGCTGCTGTTGGCCCCCAGCCTGATTTTGCTGGTGGGCCTGGTGGCCTGGCCAATGATTTCCAATATTGAAATCAGTTTCTTACGACTGCCGCTTAACCCGCGCATTAGCGCTGTGTTTGTCGGGCTGGATAATTACATTCGCATCCTCAGCGATGCCGCCTTCTGGCACTCGCTGTGGATGACGTTCTGGTACACCGCGCTAGTCGTGCTCGGCAGTACCGGGCTGGGGCTTGCCGTCGCCATCTTCTTTAACCGGGAGTTTCGTCTGCGGAAAACGGCACGTTCACTGGTGATTTTATCCTACGTCACCCCGTCCATTTCGCTGGTGTTTGCATGGAAATACATGTTCAACAACGGCTACGGCATCGTGAACTATCTGGGCGTTGACCTGCTGCATCTTTATGACCAGACGCCCCTGTGGTTCGACAATCCTGGCAGCAGTTTTGTACTGGTGGTGCTGTTCGCCATCTGGCGTTACTTCCCGTACGCGTTTATCTCATTCCTGGCGATTTTACAGACCATTGATAAATCCCTGTATGAAGCGGCGGAAATGGACGGCGCGAATGCCTGGCAGCGTTTTCGAATCGTTACGCTGCCCGCGATTATGCCGGTGCTGGCAACGGTGGTGACGCTCCGCACTATCTGGATGTTCTACATGTTTGCGGATGTCTACCTGTTGACTACTAAGGTCGATATTTTGGGCGTCTACCTCTACAAAACCGCATTCGCTTTCAATGACCTGGGTAAAGCTGCGGCGATCTCCGTCGTGCTGTTCGTGATCATCTTCGCGGTGATTCTGCTGACCAGAAAAAGGGTAAACCTCAATGGCAACAAATAAACGCGTACTGAGCCGTATTGGTTTTTATCTGGGGCTGGCGGTGTTTCTGGTTATCACGCTGTTCCCGTTCTTCGTGATGCTAATGACGTCGTTTAAGAGTGCGAAAGAGGCAATCTCGCTCCATCCGACCATTCTGCCCCAGGAGTGGACGCTGCAGCATTACATCGACATCTTTAACCCGCTGATCTTCCCGTTTGTGGATTACTTCAAAAACAGCATGGTGGTATCGCTGACCTCCTCGGTGATTGCCGTATTTCTCGGCACGCTGGGCGCTTATGCCTTGTCCAAACTGCGTTTTAAAGGACGCACGACGATCAATGCAAGCTTCTACACCGTCTATATGTTCTCCGGGATCTTGCTGGTGGTGCCGCTGTTCAAAATCATCACTGCCCTCGGGATCTACGACACCGAGCTGGCGCTGATCGTCACCATGGTGACCCAGACATTGCCGACAGCGGTGTTCATGCTGCGCAGCTATTTCGACACCATCCCGGACGAAATCGAAGAAGCCGCGATGATGGACGGCCTCAACCGCCTGCAAATCATCTTTCGCATCACCGTCCCGCTTGCGATCTCAGGGCTCGTATCGGTGTTTGTCTACTGCTTTATGGTGGCGTGGAACGACTACCTGTTTGCGTCAATTTTCCTGTCCAGCTCTGGCAATTTCACCTTGCCGGTCGGGCTGAATACGCTCTTTAGCACGCCAGATTATATCTGGGGTCGCATGATGGCGGCATCGCTGGTGACGGCGCTTCCGGTGGTCATCATGTACGCCCTGTCTGAACGGTTTATTAAAAGTGGTTTGACCGCCGGTGGCGTGAAGGGCTGAGGCGGCCAATATTAACAAGGAGTCAGTCATGAAAAAATTAGTTGCGACAGCGCCACGCGTGGCGGCGCTGGTGGAATATGAAGATCGTCCGGTTGCAGTCCATGAAGTAAAAATTCGCGCCCGTTTTGGCGCGCCGAAACACGGTACAGAAGTGGTGGATTTCCGCGCCGCCAGCCCGTTTATTGATGAAGAATTCAACGCAGAGTGGCAGATGTTCACGCCGCGTGAAGAGGGCGCAGCGCGCGGTATTGAGTTCGGTAAGTTCCAGCTGGGTAACATGGTTGTTGGCGACATTATTGAATGCGGTGCGGACGTGACGGATTACCAGATCGGCGATCTTGTCTGCTGCTACGGCCCGTTGCAGGAAACGGTCATCGTCAACGCGGTGAACAACTATAAGCTGCGTAAAATGCCGCAGGGCGCGTCCTGGAAGAACGCCGTCTGCTACGATCCGGCGCAGTTCGCCATGAGCGGCGTGCGTGATGCCAACGTCCGCGTGGGCGACTTTGTCGTCGTGGTCGGTCTGGGAGCAATCGGGCAGATTGCGATTCAGCTGGCTAAAAAAGCCGGTGCGTCAGTGGTTATCGGCGTTGATCCAATCGAACACCGCTGCGAGATCGCCCGTCGTCACGGCGCGGACCACTGCCTGAACCCAATCGGCACCGATGTCGGCCTGGAAATCAAAAAGCTGACCGGCAAGCAGGGCGCGGACGTGATCATCGAAACCAGTGGTTTTGCCGATGCGCTGCAGTCCGCGCTGCGCGGGCTCGCCTACGGCGGCACCATCTCCTACGTAGCCTTCGCGAAACCGTTCGCTGAAGGCTTTAACCTCGGCCGTGAAGCGCATTTCAATAATGCGAAGATTGTCTTCTCCCGCGCCTGCAGCGAACCAAACCCGGACTATCCGCGCTGGAGCCGCAAGCGTATCGAAGAGACCTGCTGGGAACTGCTGATGAACGGTTATCTCAATTGTGAAGATCTGATCGACCCGGTCGTGACCTTCACCACCAGCGCTGAAAGCTACATGAAATATGTGGACCAGCATCCGGAACTGAGCATCAAAATGGGCGTCACTTTTTAAGCTAAGGAGAGCAAATCATGAAAATCGCAACACAGAACCAGGGCTTTTTCCCGGTCAATATCATGGAGAAATTCGAGTACATCAAAGCGATGGGTTTTGATGGCTACGAAATTGACGGCAAGCTGCTGGTGGAAAACCTCGCCGAGGTGAAAGCGGCCATCAAAGCCACTGGTCTGCCAGTGACGACGGCCTGCGGTGGATACGATGGCTGGATCGGTGACTTTATCGAAGAGCGTCGTCTGAACGGTTTAGCCCAGATTGAACGCATTCTGGAAGCCCTGGCCGAAGTGGGCGGCAAGGGCATTATTGTGCCTGCAGCCTGGGGAATGTTTACCTTCCGTTTGCCGCCAATGACCTCTCCACGCAGCCTTGAAGGCGACCGCAAAGCGGTGAGTGCTTCGCTGCGCTGGCTGGATGAGGTGGCAGCGCGCACCGGAACCACCGTCTATCTGGAGCCGCTGAACCGCTATCAGGATCATATGATTAATACCCTGGCAGACGCGCGTCGATACATCGAAGAGAACGGCCTGAAGCATGTGCAGATCATCGGCGATTTCTATCATATGAACATCGAAGAAGACTCGCTGACGGATGCGCTGCATCGGAACCGCGATCTGCTTGGCCATGTGCACATCGCCGATAATCACCGCTACCAGCCGGGCAGCGGCAGCCTCGATTTTGCCAGCCTGTTCGATCAGCTGCGTGCGGATAACTATCAGGGTTACGTGGTATATGAGTGCCGTGTTCGCGCCGATGATCCGGCTCAGGCATACCGGGATTCGCTCACTTATCTGCGTAAATGCTAAGGATGACGAGCGTGATGAGTGCTTCTACACCTTCGCCTCTGCGCGTCGCCATCATTGGCGCCGGGCAGGTCGCGGATAAAGTGCACGCCTCGTATTACGCCACGCGCAGTGATGTTCAGATGGTGGCTGTCATGGACAGCCACCCTGAACAGGCTCGGGCGTTTGCGGAACGTCATGGTATTCCCTCGGCATGGAAGGATGCGCGAGAAATGCTCGAGGCGGTTAAGCCGGATGCGGTGAGCGTCTGTTCGCCTAACCGGTTTCATTTCGAGCACGTCATGGCAGCGCTGGAAGCAGGCTGCCATGTGATGTGTGAAAAACCGCCTGCTATGACGCCGCAGGAGGCCGATCGGATGCGCCTGGCTGCGCGCAAGGCAGGAAAAGTGCTGGCGTATGATTTTCACCATCGTTTTGCCCTGGATACTCAGCTGCTGCGCGATGCGGTAATGAACGGAACGCTCGGAGAAATTTACTTCACGTCAGCGCAGGCGCTGCGTCGCTGCGGTGTGCCAGGGTGGGGCGTTTTTACCAATAAATCGCTACAGGGCGGTGGTCCGCTGATTGATATCGGCATCCATATGCTTGATGCCGCAATGTATGTTCTGGGGTTCCCGGCGGTAAAACGGGTGACCGCGCATAGCTATCAGAGGCTGGGCAACCGTAAAAGCAGCGGTCAGTTTGGCGCATGGGATCCCACGCAGTTTACCGTGGAAGATGCTCTGTTTGGCACGATTGAATTTTGCAACGGCGGCATTCTGCGTCTGGACACGTCGTTTGCGCTCAATATCCGCGAGCAATCGATCATGAACGTCGCATTCTGTGGAGAAAAGGCGGGTGCCACGCTGTTCCCGGCGCACATCTACAACGACGAAGCTGGTGTTTTACACACTCTTACCCAGCGCGAAGAGGCTGACGACCAACGCCACCTGCGCAGTATGGATGCCTTCGTGCGCCATGTGCAGGGAGAGCCCGTCATGATCGCTGATGCGGAGCAGGGGCTGATTATCCAGCAGCTTGTCGCCGCGCTGTATGAATCAGCAGAAACAGGGGGAAGCGTGACGTTATGCTAAACGTGTCTGTATTAACCGACCCGGGCTTTTGTCCGCACAGTCTGAATAAATACGCCTCCATCATGGCCTGCGGTAATGGCTACATGGGGATCCGCGCTGCGCATGAAGAGGATTACACCCAGCAAACCCGAGGCATGTATCTTGCGGGTCTGTATCATCGTGCTGGTCGCAACGAGACCACTGAGCTGGTCAATTTGCCCGATATCACCGGTATTGAGGTTGAGCTGGACGGGGTAAATTTTACCCTTCTGTCGGGGGACATTCTCGAGTGGCAGCGCGAGCTGGCGTTTGCTAATGGCGAACTTCGTCGCAGCGTCATCTGGCGCTCGCCCGACGGGAAACGCTATCGACTGGAGAGTCGCCGTTTTGTCTCTCTGGATCAGCTGCCGCTGGTGGCCATGCAGCTTGCGATCACCCCGCTTGATGCTGCCTCACAGGTGGTGATGAAAACCGGCATTGATGCGACACAAACCAATACCGGCCGGCAGCATCTGGATGAAATTTCCGTCAGGGTGTTCGACCAGCACTATATGCAGGGCGTGTATGAAACGCAGAACCGGGCGTCGGAAGTTGTTGTTTCGGCGTTTTGTCAGCTCTCTGCGAAGAGCGACAGCTGCTTCACCGCCAAAAATCGTCGGGTCTCTGCGCACTATTGCCTGACGATACCGCAAGGTGACACTGTCACTCTGGATAAGATTGTCTGGGTTGCCCATCGCAGCGATAAAGCCCTTTCGCAGGAGTCGTTCGCGCGAAGGGCGCTGGCGGATCTCAAGGTTTGTGCGGCAAGGGGGTATGCCTCGCTGCTGGAGAGTTCATCCTGCGCATGGGAAGACGTATGGCGTAACGCCCGGGTGGAAGTGGCTTCTGCTGCTCCTGACGATCAGATGGCGCTGGACTATGCCGTCTGGCATCTGACCACCATGACGCCCGCCCATGATGATCGAAGCAGCATTGCCGCTAAGGGATTGACCGGCGAGGGGTATAAAGGACACGTCTTCTGGGATACCGAAATATTCCTGCTGCCTTTCCATCTTTTCACCCGTCCTCAGGTGGCCCGCAATCTTCTGCGCTATCGCTGGCTTAACCTGGCCGGGGCCCGGGAAAAAGCCCGCCGCAACGGCTGGCCGGGCGCACTTTTCCCGTGGGAGAGCGCCTCGAGCGGCAAAGAGGAAACGCCGGAGTTCGCGGCTATCAACATCCGAACCGGCATGCGCCAGAAGGTGGCCTCCGCGCTGGCAGAACACCACATCGTGGCGGACATTGCCTGGGCCGTCGTCGCTTACTGGCAGGCGACACACGATGATGCCTTTATGCGAAATGAAGGCCTGACGCTGCTGATGGAAACTGCTGCGTTCTGGATGGGCCGCGCCACGGAAATCAATGGTCGCCTCGAAATCCATGACGTCATCGGACCTGACGAATATACCGAGCATGTGAATAACAACGCGTATACCAACTATCTGGCCTGGCACAACGTCGCCTGCGCTCGCCGGTTTATGGCGCAGTTTGGGCGTGAAGATGCGCGTTTTACGGAGAATGCCACGCGGTTCCTGACGCGCTTATGGCTGCCGGAGGCCAATTCAGACGGTGTGATCCCGCAGGATGATACCTTCATGGCGAAACCAGCCATTGATCTCAGCCGCTATAAAGCAAAAGCAGGGAAGCAGACCATTCTGCTCGATTACTCCCGCGCGGAAGTAAACGACATGCAGATCCTGAAGCAGGCTGATGTGGTAATGCTTACCTACCTCTTGCCGGAGCGGTTTACCCCACAGCAATGTGCCGCCAATCTGGCTTTCTACGAGCCCCGCACGATCCATGACTCTTCGCTGAGTAAGGCCATACACGGCATTGTGACCGCCCGCTGTGGTGACACCGAAGGTGCATACGCCTTCTGGCGTGATGGCGTCGCCATTGACCTTGGGGACGATCCACACAGCTGCGATGACGGTATTCATGCCGCAGCGACCGGCGCTATCTGGTCCGGCGTCATTCAGGGATTTGCAGGTATGCAGATTGTGGAAGGGGAGCTACACCTTGCGCCCAGCCTGCCTGCCCACTGGCGAAGGCTTGCTTTCCCCCTGCGCTGGCGGAACGCAACGCTGCACTTCACCTATGAAAATGAGGTGTTAACCATTGAAACGACGACACCTGTCACTCTGACGCTGTGGGGCAAGACGCTACGCGTATCGGTGCGCAAGGTATGCGCTTATAAGGATTTTCTTGCACCTGTAAATGGGACCGCTACCACGGAGGGGCGCCATGACGCTTAAGGCTGTTGTATTCGATCTGGACGGTGTTATCACCAATACCGCACACCTCCATTTTCTGGCCTGGCGTGCAGTGGCTGACGAAATCGGCATCACCTTCGACGAAGTGTTTAATGAACAGCTGAAGGGAATTAGCCGCATGGATTCCCTTCAGCGCATCCTGAAGCATGGCGGGAAAGAGGGGATGTTTAGCGATGAGCAGTGCCTCGCGCTGGCGACGAAAAAAAACGCGCTTTATGTCCAGTCTCTGGCGTCGCTGACGGAAGATTCACTGCTTCCGGGTATTCGTGACGTGCTGACGGATATACGTAAAGCGAACGTCAAAACTGGACTCGCCTCCGTTTCCCTGAATGCCCCTGGGATCCTGCACGCGCTGGGCATTTATCAGGCCTTCGATTATTGCGCCGATGCTTCCCGTATTCGCCGCTCAAAGCCAGATCCGGAGATCTTCCTTGCAGCCTGTGCTGGCCTGAATGTGCGTCCTGAAGAGGCCATGGGCATCGAAGATGCACCTGCAGGCGTAGCGGCGATCAACGCGGCGGGCATGCTGTCGGTTGGGGTGGGTTCTGGCCTGAACCATGCGGGACTACAGCTTCATTCAACGCGGGAACTGACCTGGAAATGCCTTACCGAGTTTTGGGCATCCCGGACGTATTGATAAGGAATTAACAATGGCTCAACTGTCTCTGAAAAACATTCAGAAAATCTATGATAACCAGGTCCACGTGGTTAAGGATTTCAATCTCGAAATCGAAGACAAGGAGTTCATCGTCTTCGTCGGGCCTTCAGGCTGCGGTAAATCCACGACGCTGCGCATGATCGCCGGTCTGGAGGAGATCTCCGCTGGCGAACTGGTGATTGACGGCGTTTGTATGAACGATGTGCCCGCCAAGTCACGCGATATCGCCATGGTATTCCAGAACTATGCGCTTTATCCGCATATGACGGTCTACGACAACATGGCGTTCGGCCTGAAGATGCAAAAAATTGCGCCTGCGGTTATCGAAGAGCGCGTTAACTGGGCGGCACAGATCCTCGGATTACGTGAATACCTAAAGCGTAAACCCGGCGCGCTGTCCGGCGGCCAGCGCCAGCGCGTGGCGTTAGGCAGGGCGATCGTACGTGAGGCGGGCGTGTTCCTGATGGATGAACCGCTCTCAAACCTCGATGCCAAGCTTCGCGTGCAGATGCGGGCTGAAATTAGCAAGCTGCATCAGAAGCTTAACACCACCATGATTTACGTGACCCACGATCAGACGGAAGCCATGACGATGGCGACCCGCATCGTGATCTTAAAAGACGGCATTATTCAGCAGGTCGGTGCACCTAAGCAGGTTTACAACGAACCGGCAAACATGTTTGTCGCAGGGTTTATTGGATCGCCAGCCATGAACTTCATTCGCGGTGCTATCGACGACCGCTATTTCGTTACGGAAACGCTGCGTCTGGCGATCCCGGAAGACAAGCTCGCTTCACTGAATGCCGCAGGGTATCAGCGCAAAGCCGTGGTCTTTGGGATCCGCCCGGAAGATATTCTCACTCTGCAGAGCAGCGGTAAAAATATCGAGGCGAAAGTCAGCGTAGCCGAACTGACCGGCGCGGAGTTCATGCTCTACGCCACCGTTGGCGGTCATGAGCTGGTTGTTCGTGCTGGCGCTGCGAATGATTATGCCGCTGGGGATAATATCGGCATCCAGTTCGATATGAATAAGTGCCATTTCTTCGACGCTGAAACCGAAGCGGCTATTAGATAAGAAAGGTGTTCGCCGGAAATACCCATTTCCGGTTTTTTTGTTTGTTACTTATAAAGGGAATATTTGATGGGTACTCTACTAAAAAGTGCTGCGCTCGTGCTGTGCGCAGGGGTTAGCTGCGCACACGCAACAGAAAGCGCTAAAAAGTGGGAATTTAATATTGGCGCGATGTATGAAATAGAAAACGTCGAAGGCCAGGGGGAGGATAAAGACGGGTTATATGAACCTTCCGTGTGGTTTAATGCGACCTGGGATGCCTGGACTATTTCGCTGGCGATGTATCAGGAAGGGCCGGTTGATTATAGCAGCATGACCCGTGGCACCTATTTCGATCGTCCTGAATTTGAATTACGCTATCGCTTTATCGGAACAGATGATTTTACGTTCGGTCTGACCGGAGGCTTCCGTAATTATGGCTACCACTTTAAAGATGAACACGGCGCCAGAGACGGCAGCGCTAATATGCAGCGCTACAAAATTCAGCCTGACTGGGATATAAAATTAACCGACGACTGGCGTTTTGGCGGCTGGTTTGCCATGTATCAGTTTGCTAACGATCTGGAAAAAACCGGCTATTCAGACAGCCGCGTCGAAACCGAAACGGGCTTTACCTGGACCATTAACGACACCTTTGCTGCTAAAGTGAATTACTATTTAGAACGCGGGTTCAACATGGACGGTTCCCGCAATAACGGAGAATTCTCCACCCAGGAAATTCGTGCCTATCTGCCAATTTCGTTAGGCCAGACCACCTTAACGCCTTACACACGACTGGGGCTCGATCGCTGGTCGAACTGGGACTGGCGGGACGATCCCGAGCGTGAAGGACATAATTTCAACCGCCTGGGTATGCAGTACGCCTATAACTTCAATAACGGTTTATCCATGACGCTTGAATACGCCTATGAATGGGAAAACCATGACGAGGGTAAAAACGACCGCTTCCACTATGCGGGCGTTGGCGTAAATTACGCTTTCTGATCGTGTTTATTCCAGGGGCTAACTGCCCCTGGTTTTAGCGCAGCGAGGCCGCCAGTATAAAATGGGTATCAACCAGCACTTTTTGCGGGGCGGGATGACCTGCAATACGCCTGAAAAGTAGATCGCAGCTCTCTTCCCCCAGCTTTCTGGTGGGGATATCAAACCCGCCAGGTGCGGGCGTTAAAATGAGAGACAGCATCGGGTCACTGTATCCGGCTATCACCACCTGCTCTGGAATCATCAGATTCAACTCATCCGCCGCACGATAGAGGCTGAGTAACTTCATGCTGTCGGTAGCGAATACCGCATCGGGCGGCGTGGATGAAGACAACAGCTCCAGAGCCGCAGTAAGCGCACTCTCATGGCTATAACCGCCATCCCTGATCCAGTCCGGGTTGAGGGCAATATGGTGCTTTTCCAGACTGGCTTTATAGCCCGCAAGACGATCGATCGAAACATGATAATCAAGCGGGGCATGCAGACAGGCAATTTTACGGCGTCCGTTTTTAATAAAGGTTTCGGTCAGCGTGGCGCTGTCATGGAAATTATCCGTGTCGACGGAATAAATATTCTGAAACTCACCTTCGACTTTGCCGATAACTACTACCGGTACGCCATACGCATCCAGCGTGGTGAAAAAGGATTCATTTGCCGGTGAGCTCAGCATAATGATCCCTTTGATCATCTTCTGTTTTATTTTATTCACGCATTTCAGCAGATCGTCTTCGCTGCTTTTTGACGTTTGTAAAATAACGTCAAATCCTTCTTCTTCCGCTTTTGCCGTAATGGCATGCAGGACATCTGAGAAAAAAGGATTTCCGGCAGTGGTTTTGGTTGAACGGGTCGAAATAACCATAATGGCATCGAAGCCTGAAGAGGTCAGGGCGCGGGCCAGTTTGTTGGGCTGATAATTTAATTCGTCAATCGCCTTCAGCACTTTTTCACGCGCTTCGGGAGAAATATTCGTTTGTTTATTCAGAACGCGGGAAACGGTTGATTTCGATACGCCCGCAACCCGTGCGATATCATAGATGGTGGGTGACATACACCTTACTCACTCCGGACTGACAGCAATGCCGTTCATCTTACTGGAGAGAAAACGGCAATAGCAATAAATAAGAATTGATAATCAACGATCTGCCCCCATTTATTGTATTCTGAAGCCATGCATTCAAGGCTTCCAGGCAACGAAGGACGGCGATGAAGCGACTTAAAAACGAAATCAATTCACTGGTGAACCGTGGCGTTGACCGCCATGTGCGTCTGGCCGTGACGGGGCTTAGCCGCAGCGGTAAGACGGCGTTTATCACCGCGATGGTAAACCAGCTCCTGAACCTGCACGCCGGCGCGCGTCTGCCGCTGCTCAGCGCGGTGCGGGAAGAACGTCTGCTGGGCGTGAAGCGCGTCCCTCAGCGCGATTTTGGTATTCCTCGTTTTACTTATGACGAAGGGCTGGCGCAGCTGTATGGCGATCCGCCCGCGTGGCCGACCCCGACGCGAGGGGTCAGTGAAATTCGTCTTGCGCTGCGTTTTCGCTCGAATGAATCCCTGATGCGCCACTTCAAGGATACCTCCACGTTGTACCTTGAAATCGTCGATTATCCCGGCGAATGGCTGCTCGACCTGCCGATGCTGGCGCAGGATTACATCAGCTGGTCCCGCCAGATGACGGGCTTGTTGCAGGGGCAGCGCGCCGGGTGGTCGGCCAAATGGCGACAGCTTTGCGAAGGACTGGACCCGCTTGCGCCAGCAGATGAAAACCGTCTTGCGGCCATTGCCGACGCCTGGACGGCGTATTTGCACCAGTGTAAACAGGAAGGATTGCACTTCATTCAGCCGGGTCGCTTTGTTCTGCCGGGTGATTTAGCGGGCGCACCTGCGCTTCAGTTCTTCCCCTGGCCGGATGTGGATGGGGTGGGTGAGTCGAAGCTGGCGCAGGCCGACAGGCACACTAACGCCGGGATGCTGCGCGAGCGTTACAATTACTACTGTGAAAAAGTGGTCAAGGGATTCTATAAAAACCACTTCTTGCGATTTGATCGTCAGATTGTGCTGGTGGATTGCCTGCAGCCTCTCAACAGCGGGCCGCAGGCCTTCAACGATATGCGCCTGGCGCTGACGCAGCTGATGCAAAGTTTTCACTATGGGCAGCGGACGCTGTTCCGTCGTCTTTTCTCACCGGTGATCGACAAACTGCTCTTTGCGGCCACGAAGGCCGATCACGTCACGGTCGACCAGCATGCCAATATGGTATCGCTGCTGCAGCAGCTGGTGCAGGACGCCTGGCAAAACGCCGCCTTCGAAGGGATCGGCATGGATTGCCTTGGGCTCGCGTCCGTGCAGGCGACACAAAGCGGGCTGATTGATCTTAACGGCGAGAAAATACCGGCATTACGCGGGAACCGGCTCAGCGACGGTGAACCGCTTACCGTCTATCCGGGCGAAGTGCCTGCGCGGCTGCCGGGTCAGGCCTTCTGGCAGAACCAGGGCTTCCAGTTTGAAGCCTTCCGCCCGCAGGCAATGAGTGTCGACAGGCCTTTACCACACATCCGTCTGGATGCGGCGCTGGAGTTTTTGATTGGAGATAAATTGCGATGACGGAACCGTTAAAACCGCGCATAGACTTTACCGGAACGCTTGAGCACGACCCTCAGGAGGCGTTCAAAACCGCGCAGACGTTCAGCGGCACGCAGGCCGATAACTTTTCCCCGGCCCTGACAGAGGAGCCCGCCGTTGAGGAAGGTCCGGCAGAGGCGGTTGTGGAAGCCGCTCTGCGTCCAAAACGAAGCCTGTGGCGCAGGATGGTCACCGCCGGTCTGGCGCTGTTTGGCGTAAGCGTGGTTGGGCAGGGCGTGCAGTGGACGATGAATGCCTGGCAAACTCAGGACTGGGTCGCGCTCGGCGGATGTGCCGCAGGCGCGCTGATTGTGGGGGCGGGCATCGGGTCGGTTACCACCGAGTGGCGTCGGCTCTGGCGTTTGCGCCAGCGCGCGCACGAGCGTGATGAAGCGCGGGATCTGCTCCACAGTCACGGCACCGGCAAAGGCCGTGCCTTCTGTGAAAAGCTGGCCAGCCAGGCCGGAATCGATCAGTCGCACCCGGCGCTTCAGCGCTGGTACGCCGCCATCCATGAGACCCAGAACGATCGGGAAGTGGTGACGCTCTACTCCCACATGGTTCAGCCGGTGCTGGATGCCCAGGCGCGGCGCGAGATTAGCCGTTCTGCGGCAGAATCCACCCTGATGATTGCCGTCAGCCCGCTGGCGCTGGTTGATATGGCCTTCATCGCCTGGCGTAATCTGCGCCTGATCAACCGTATCGCGAACCTTTACGGCATAGAGCTGGGTTACTACAGTCGGCTCAGGCTGTTTAAGCTGGTCCTGCTCAATATCGCGTTTGCCGGGGCGAGTGAGCTGGTGCGCGAAGTGGGAATGGACTGGATGTCGCAGGATCTGGCGGCGCGTCTTTCTGCTCGTGCCGCCCAGGGGATTGGCGCAGGATTATTGACGGCGCGTTTGGGGATTAAAGCGATGGAGGTCTGCCGTCCGCTACCCTGGATTGACGGCGATAAGCCGCGACTGGGGGATTTCAGGCGCGAGCTGATCGGCCAGCTCAAAGAGACGCTCAATAAAAAACCGGCTCCATGAGGTTTTGTTCACTAATCGTCCTGGCTGTCAATATTTGTTGACAGCCATCTTCCCGATCACCGTGTTCTGACATATCATTTTACTGTTACTGGCTTAAAACGGTGAATTTCCCATGCGTCTTGAAGTCTTCTGTGAAGACCGTCTCGGTCTGACCCGCGAATTACTCGATCTTCTTGTTTTACGTAGCATTGATTTACGTGGCATTGAGATCGATCCTGTCGGGCGAATTTACCTCAATTTTGCCGAAATTGAATTTAATACATTCAGCAGCCTGATGGCGGAAATCCGCCGTATCGCTGGCGTTACGGATGTACGCACCATTCCCTGGATGCCTTCTGAACGTGAGCACCTGGCGCTGAGCGCGCTGCTGGAGGCCATGCCTGAACCGTTCCTCTCCCTGGATTTGAAAAGCAAAGTTGAGCGCGTTAACCACGCGAGCTGCCAGCTTTTCGCGCAGAGCCAGGAGAAGCTCAGCAATCATAACGCCGCGCAGCTGATCCCCGGCTTTAACTTCCAGCGCTGGCTGGACAGCAATCCGCAGAACACGCTTAGCGAGCATGTGGTGATTAACGGGCAGAATTTCCTGATGGAGATCACGCCGGTCTATCTGAAAGGGGAAGGGAACACTCGCATGCTCACCGGGGCGGTGATCATGCTGCGCTCGACGCTACGCATGGGTCGCCAGCTGCAAAACCTCTCCAGTCAGGACGTTGGCGCGTTCAGCCAGATTATTGCCGTCAGCCCGAAAATGCGTCATGTGGTTGATCAGGCGCGTAAGCTCGCAAGCCTGACCGCGCCGCTGCTGATAACCGGGGACACCGGCACAGGGAAAGACCTCCTGGCTCATGCGGTGCATCTGGCGAGTCCGCGCGCGGCTAAGCCTTATCTGGCACTTAACTGCGCCTCTATTCCGGAAGATGCCGTTGAAAGCGAGCTGTTTGGTCACGCGCCGGAAGGTAAGAAAGGGTTCTTCGAGCAGGCTAACGGCGGCTCCGTGCTGCTGGACGAAATTGGCGAAATGTCGCCACGTATGCAGGCTAAGCTGCTGCGCTTCCTGAACGACGGAACCTTCCGCCGCGTCGGTGAGGATCACGAAGTGCATGTGGACGTGCGCGTCATTTGCGCCACCCAGAAAAACCTGGTTGAACTGGTGCAAAAGGGGATCTTCCGCGAGGATCTCTATTACCGCCTCAACGTCCTGACGCTGAACATTCCGCCGCTGCGCGATTGTCCGCAGGACATCATGCCGCTAACGGAGCTGTTCGTCGCCCGCTTTGCCGACGAGCAGGGTGTGCCGCGTCCGAAGCTGTCAGCCGATCTTGGCACGGTGCTCATGCGCTACGGCTGGCCGGGCAATATTCGTCAGCTCAAAAACGCCGTTTATCGCGCGCTGACCCAGCTTGAAGGGTATGAACTGCGCCCGCAGGATATCCTGTTGCCGGATTACGACGCCGGAACGGTATCGGTAGGGGAAGAGGCGATGGAAGGTTCGCTGGATGATATTACCAGCCGTTTTGAACGCTCAGTGCTGACGCAGCTGTACCGCAGCTATCCCAGCACCCGCAAGCTGGCAAAACGCCTTGGTGTCTCGCACACCGCGATCGCGAACAAGCTGCGTGAGTACGGTTTGAATCATAAGAAAGGTGACGAATAACAAAAAAGCCTCTGCAAAGAGGCTTTTTACTTTACGTTTATTCCTTCGCCATCGGCGTGTTAACGATTTCTGTTTTTGTCTCGCCCTGAATCGACGCAATCCTGCTTTCAACCTCTTTCACCTGCTGCGGGCTGTGGAGCAGGGTGTAGGTCAGATCAAACTGCGCGCTGGCACCGGGCTGCAGCTGCTTAACCCGCTTCTGCTCGCGTTCAATCGTGACGGGGTAGGCGTAGCTGGTGCCCGGTTCGATGCCCGTGACGTAGCCCTGCTTCAGCGTGTCGGTGTTTTTCCATAAGGTCAGCACGGGCAGCTGGCGGGTATCAAACTGGATTGACGCGCCTTTATCACCGGCTTTATTGACCACCGCCGCGAGCGTTTCGTGGTTATTGTCTGCCAGCGGTTTAATATTAAAGACCATCTCATCAAAGCCTTTTGTCGGCCCGGCATAGGTTTGCCAGTCGTTAACCCCCGCTTTGGCGTAGTCATTGAACGGGCTCACGCTCGCCGCAGGCGCAAGGAAACGGGCGCCTTCCTCTAGGATCGGCGTGCCGAAGTTGCTGTGATAGATGATTTGATAATCATGAGGGTAATCGGCATGGTTTGTCAGAACATCGTGCAGGCTGAACCGGTTGGTTCCGGGAACGTAGCGCAGTTCGGTCATGGTTTGCAGATCCGATTTTTTAAACGTGCTCTCTTTGATCAAACCGCGAACGCGGATCTCATGCGGGGCGGCATCCGCGATTTCAACCTCGACCTGCGAAACAGGGGTATTACCGGCCCTGCCGTGCAGGGTGTAAATTTGCCCGTCCGCGGTGACCGGGTGCCCGGTCCACTCATAGCCACAGCGCACCATCATTTCGTTGAAACCATCCAGCCAGCCGAGACCGTTGCGGCTTTCAAGATTGATATAAGCCGGGTTAACAACCTCTTTAACGGGCGAATTCCACCCCAGTCGGGTGCCAAAGCCTTCTACATGCAGAAGGTTCATCCCGCGGGTCGGGCTCAGGGTAATTGTCAGGCCATCTTTGCTGCTAATTATGATGACTTTGCTGCCTTCCTGTTTACCACCGTGTAAGACTTTTTGCTCAATGCTGAACGTCCGATCTTTAACTTTCAGCTCATCACTGGAAATCTTCCAGTTTCCTTTCTCTACGCTGCTTTCAGCGCTTGTCAGCACCCAGGTTTTAGCCGCTGCATGGCCAGAAATCAGTACCGCAAGGAGCGTAAAAGCGAATTTAATCTTCATATATTATCCTTTTTGCTGAAACGATTATTTTCTTTCGTAAGCAAATCTAATGTTTAGGCAGAAAGGGAAATGTGATGTGCTTCACTGGGGATGAAAATAGGGAAATTTAACGATTATTATGCGTTCTTGATCACGCTTATGTTACATGTTCTCTAAGTTATTGCATGATTAATGTGATTTTTGTGCATTTATGCTTTAACGATTCAGCTTTAGCGCAATAAAAAACCCCGCCGCGGCGAGGTTGAGAATAAGTTGTATAGAATGCTAAGTACTTATTATGCTTTCAGCACGTCCAGCGCGGCAGTGTAATCCGGCTCGGTGGTAATTTCGTTAACCAGTTCGCTGAAGACAACGGTGTCGTTTTCATCCAGAACCAGTACGGCACGTGCTGCCAGACCTTTCAGTGGGCCTTCCGCGATGCTGACGCCGTATTTCTCGAGGAAATCTGCGCTGCGCAGGGTGGAGAGGGTAATAACGTTGCTCAGGCCTTCAGCACCGCAGAAACGGGACTGGGCAAACGGCAGGTCAGCGGAAATGCACAGCACAACGGTGTTGTCCATTTCAGTCGCCAGCTGGTTGAATTTACGCACGGACGCGGCACAAACGCCGGTATCAATGCTTGGGAAAATGTTCAGTACTTTGCGTTTACCCGCAAACTGAGCCAGTGTGACGTCAGACAGATCTTTAGCCACCAGAGTAAAAGCCTGCGCTTTGCTGCCAGCCTGCGGAATGGAACCTGCAACAGCAACCGGGTTGCCCTGGAAATGAACGAGTTGTGACATAGATATCTTCCTGTTTACATATAGTTAACGTCGGGGCTAGTGTATGCCATCAGCGGATAACACGGCAAACCAAATTTTTCGCCTTTCCGGGCCGCAAGGAGTCAGTGATGAGAAGCGTTAAGGTCTATGAAGAAGCCTGGCCATTGCATACCCCCTTTGTGATCTCCCGCGGCAGCCGAAGTGAAGCCAGCGTGGTCGTAGTCGAAATCGAAGAAGAGGGGTTTAAAGGCGTTGGGGAATGTACGCCTTACCCTCGCTACGGAGAAAGTGTCGCGTCGGTGATGGCGCATATCATGACCCTGGTGCCTGAGCTGCAAAAAGGGCTCACGCGCGAGGCGTTACAGCAGCGTTTACCCGGCGGGGCAGCGCGCAATGCCATCGACTGTGCGCTCTGGAGCCTTGAGGCCGCCAAGCAGCAGCAATCGCTGACGTCCTTGCTGGGTGAATCGCTGCCGGAGTCCATCGTGACGGCGCAAACGGTCGTGATTGGTGAGCCGGAGCAGATGGCCGCCAGCGCAAAAGCGCTCTATGACGCCGGGGCCACGCTGTTAAAAGTGAAGCTCGACGATCGCCTGATCAGCGAGCGGATGGTTGCCATTCGCTCGGCGGTTCCCTCGGCCACGCTGATTGTTGACGCCAACGAGTCGTGGCATCCCGAGGGGCTTGCCGCCCGATGCCAGCTGCTGGCTGACCTGGGCGTGGCGATGCTGGAGCAGCCTCTGCCAGCGAAGGATGATGCGGCGCTGAAGAATTTTATCCATCCGCTGCCCGTCTGTGCGGATGAAAGCTGTCATACCCGCGAGAATTTGAGCGCGCTTAAGGGCTGCTATGAGATGGTCAATATCAAGCTCGACAAGACCGGCGGGCTGACAGAGGCGCTGGCCCTGGCGGCGGAAGCGCAGGCGCAGGGCTTTTCCCTGATGCTGGGATGCATGCTCTGCACATCACGGGCGATCGGCGCGGCGCTGCCGCTGGTCAATCAGGTCCGTTTCGCCGATCTGGACGGCCCGACGTGGCTGGCGGTTGACGTTTCACCGGCGCTTAATTTTACCAGCGGCGTGCTTCATCTCTGAGGCTGCCAGCGCAGAAGCTCCATCATCGCGTTTAAGTATTTTTCGCTGGCTTCGTCGGAGGAAATCGGCGGGAATTCAGCGGTGATGCAGGGCAGGCTCAAATCGGCGCACCAGCTACCGAACGATCCGGGTGTTTCATAGCCCACGCTGGTGACAAGCGGCAGGGCGAAAGCCTGCGCCAGCCACGCGCCCAGGTCGGAATGACGCGGATCTTCAATGCAGGCCAGCGGATCGTGGAAGGAGACAACCCAGGCGGGGTGGATCTTATGGATAAGCTGGCACAGCGCCTGCGTTTCCGGCTCGGAGCCGGGCTTGTCTCCCGTCAGCAGCACCACGTCCCGCTCCTCGGCGGAACTGTTCCAGCGATAAACCGTTTCGCCGGCGCGCCAGTTTGCCGCCGGGAAATTACGGTTCAGGTCAACGCCCCTCGCATTCGCCCGTAATCCCAGCTGACAGCCGTCCGGATTGACGGCAAGAATCACGTGGTGACGTCGCAATGAAGGCGTCAGCGTCCGCAGCGCGCAGGAAAGCGTGACGATGGACGAGTTCTCATCTCCGTGCGTGCCGGCAATGATCAAACCGCTGTTGCGATCGGCATCGGGCGCCGGGAACCAGATCAGCGATGCGCCTAAAAATGAGCGGCCATATTGCTCAGCGCCCGGCGGAAAGGCCCCGCGCTCCGCTCGTGGTCGGGTGATTGCCATACGAAATCCTGATAAAGAAGTCTCTACTGGCAGTGTTGTGCAAAACCCGCTGTTAATCAAATAGTTTCCGTAACGCTTGAGAATTGCCTCAAATCACTATTCAGGCGTAAGGTATTTGCATTTCTCTGTTTCGAAACAAATAATTACGCATCTGCTTGTTACCTGAATTCATTAAAGGGGATCTTATGAAGCATCCTGTTTCGCGTCTTTGCGCTGCACTGTACCTGTGCGGACTCTCTACACTCTCGTACGCTGCTGATGTGCCCCAGGGCACGGTACTGGCGCAAAAACAGGAGCTGGTCAGGCATATTAAAGACGAGCCGGCTTCGCTCGATCCGGCAAAAGCGGTGGGATTACCCGAGATTCAGGTGATTCGCGATCTTTTCGAAGGGCTGGTGAATCAGAACGAGAAAGGGGAGCTGACCCCGGGCGTGGCGACGCGCTGGCAGAGCAACGATAACCGTATCTGGACGTTTACCCTGCGCGATAACGCGAAATGGTCTGACGGTACGCCCGTCACCGCGCAGGATTTTGTCTACAGCTGGCAGCGTCTGGTTGACCCGAAAACCACGTCTCCGTTTGCCTGGTTTGCGGCGCTGGCAGGCATCAACAACGCGCAGGCCATTATTGATGGCAAAGCGGCGCCAGCTACCCTGGGAGTGACGGCGGTGGATGCCAGAACCTTACGCGTCCAGCTGGACAAACCGCTCCCGTGGTTTAGCAACCTGACGGCGAACTTCGCCTTCTATCCGGTGCAAAAAGCGAACGTTGAAAGCGGTAAGGAGTGGACGCGTCCGGGCGCTCTGGTAGGTAACGGCGCCTACGTCCTGAACGACCGCGTGGTGAATGAAAAACTGGTTGTCGTTCCGAATACGCACTACTGGGACAACGCGAAAACCGTCCTGCAAAAAGTGACCTTTATTCCGATTAATCAGGAATCGTCCGCCACTAAGCGCTATCTGGCAGGGGATATCGATATCACCGAATCGTTCCCGAAAAACATGTATCAGAAGCTCCTGAAGGACATTCCGGGACAGGTTTATACGCCGCCCCAGCTCGGGACCTATTACTATGCGTTTAACACGCAAAAGGGCCCGACGGCCGATGCCCGGGTGCGTCTTGCGCTGAGTATGACTATCGATCGCCGCATTATGGCAGAGAAGGTGTTAGGTACCGGCGAGAAGCCGGCCTGGCATTTCACCCCTGACGTGACGGCGGGTTTCACCCCTGACCCTTCACCGTTCGAGCAGATGTCGCAGCAGGAGCTGAACGCTCAGGCGAAAACCTTGCTCCAGGCCGCAGGCTACGGTCCTCAGCGTCCGCTGAAGCTGAACCTGCTGTACAACACGTCGGAAAACCACCAGAAGATCGCCATTGCGGTGGCGTCCATGTGGAAGAAAAATCTTGGTGTGGATGTCAAACTGCAAAACCAGGAGTGGAAAACCTATATCGACAGCCGCAACACCGGCAATTTTGATGTGATCCGCGCGTCATGGGTAGGTGATTACAACGAGCCTTCGACCTTCCTGTCCCTGCTGACCTCAACCCACAGCGGCAATATCTCGCGTTATAACGATCCGGCCTACGATAAAATTATTCACCAGGCGACGCTGGAAACCACGGCGAAAGCGCGTAATACGGACTACAACATGGCGGAGAAAATCCTTATGGAGAAAGCACCTATCGCGCCAATTTATCAGTACACCAACGGTCGCCTGATTAAGCCCTGGGTGAAAGGATATCCGATTAATAACCCGGAAGACGTGGCGTATAGCCGGACCATGTATATTGAGAAGCACTGACGAGCCCGGATTATGTGGTAACTGTCGTTAATGAGAGTACATTAAGAACTGGCGCATTTAGCGCCAGTTTCTTTATTCCAGAAAAGATGTCTGTTTTACATATAATCGCAGGGATAAATTATGACGGAAGAAAAGAAAGATAAACCCTCTTTTCCGGCAGGCTTAGGCATTATGGATAAAATCTGGGAATGGCAGTGGATTATACGCTTTATTTATATTGTCCTTTTCGCCGATCTGGCGCTGCTGGCTTACAGCGGACAGGGGATTTTGACCTGGCCCATACAGGCCATTAGCTGGACCGAACACCTTGGTTTCTTCTGCGTCGCGCTGGCGGCTCTGGGGCTGATAGCCACAACCCTCATGCCCTTTGTCGCCAGTCTCTTCAGGCAAGTGCTGAATGAGATCATATACAGCAGCATCTTTCCGGATATTCTTCGCCCGCAGAGCGATTACGAGAGATACCCGGGTAAGGTACCCTCAAGAGAAGTCCTTGATTTAGCACTGGAAGAGAACAATCAGTTTTTACTTAATTACTATGAAAAACATGATTCCGCCTGGCGCAGTAAATTCACTGAAAGATTCAAAGTTGGCGATTTACTTTTTGGTATCCTGTTTTTTATGATACTTGATTACCATCCGCACTGGTTCAGTCACGCTCAGCATTCCTTAGCCAGCGATCTTTTTAATCTGGGTGGTGATGAGGGTTTTGTTATATTTTATATCGTCCTTATCATTGTATTTAGCGCCCTGATGAATGTCTGGTTCGGCAAATGGGACTGGGGAAATATTTATTATCCACCGCTGTATCGTAAAAAAGAAGAAGCTCGAAGAAAGGAGCGAGAGAGAGAAGCGCAATGGCGTCGCCAGAATGAGTAAATAATTCCCTGCTAACCAGTGCTCCATACATACTATTTTTTTGGCTTTGTCTGAGATATCGCTCCCGCCCATGCGGAGCTGGCGGGAGCAGAGGTGGGCTATTCTAACAACTCACTAAACTTCGCCAGCCACTGCGGATGCGCAGGCCAGGCGGGAGCCGTCACCAGGTTGCCGTCTACATGGGCCTGATCGATGCCGATAGTGGCGTAGTGTCCACCCGCGAGACGTACTTCAGGTGCGCAGGCCGGGTAGGCGCTACAGGTTCGTCCTTTCAGAATGCCCGCGGCAGCAAGCAGCTGCGGGCCGTGGCACACCGCAGCAATCGGCTTACGCGCGGCGTCAAATGCCTGTACCAGCTTTAACACGTCCTCATTTAGCCGCAGATACTCGGGGGCTCTCCCGCCGGGGATGAGCAGCGCGTCGTAATCCTGCTCCTTTACGGTTGAAAAATCGGCGTTGAGGGTAAAGCGGTGACCGGGTTTTTCGCTGTAGGTCTGGGCACCGTCAAAATCATGGATTGCCGTCATGATGTAGTCGCCTTTCGGTTTGTCGGGGCAGACCGCATCAACCTGATGGCCAATCATCTGCAAAGCCTGAAAAGGCACCATGGTTTCGTAATCTTCGGCGTAATCGCCAACCAGCATCAGGATCTTCTTGCTCATCATTCCTCACCTTTTTCAATAAAGATGATTAAGATATAGCCTGGCATGGCTGAATTGCCGGAAATAAAAAAGCCCGTCAGAGCACGGGCAACATAAGCAAATGAATAAATGATTCGTTATCAACGTTGTTGGATGATAACGCCGTATATTTTACGCGGCAGTAAGACAAGCAGATACCTGACATATTCGGTAGGTGAAACAAGCGATTAAACGTGCGTTACAGTGCGTCGAAGGTCGGGTAAAGGCTATTTTCAAGGAATTCTACGAGATACCAGATCTCACCGCTAAAAATAAACCAGAAGCCAAATATAATAAGGAGCAAAATAATAAAGGTGAGTATTATTTCAGTTTTTCCCATTGCTGCTTTTACCCACCTGAAGCTAATTGATTCGAGGTGGGCATTGTAGCGGGGCTTTTCCGGATACTCCAGTTTCATGCAGCAAGGACTTTATTGCGTCCGTCATTTTTAGCGCGATACAGGGCATCGTCCACACGCTTAAACAGCTCGTCAATACTCTCTCCCTGATTGTGCCGCGCCACCCCAATGCTGACGGTAAACCGCGGCAAGCCCGGAATCGTGATGCGTGCAACGGCTGCACGGATTAACTCGGCAATCTGCAGGGCGGTATCGAGAGAGGTACGCGGCAGCAGGATAACGAACTCTTCGCCACCCCAGCGGAACACCATGTCGCCCTCCCGACTACAGGCTTCCAGCGTTCGGGAAAGGGCGATTAGAACCTCATCGCCTTTCAGATGACCGAACAGGTCATTAATGTTTTTGAAATGGTCGGTATCCACCAGCAGCAGGCTAAATTGCTGCTGCGCAGGAAGTTTATTCCGGTTGCTTTGATCGGTAATTGCGTAGAACTGGCGCCGGTTGAGTAGTCCCGTCATGGAGTCACGTAACGCGGCATGTTCCAGCTCCTGCTCCAGCCTTTTTTGCTCGGTGATATCGTGGATGATGCACAGCATCAGCTTGTCGCCGTAAATCTCAATGGGCCCGGCATACGTCTGAACGTGGCGGGTGGTTCCATCGGCAAGGCGGTGAATAAAATTGAGCGGCTTATGACCACCGGGCAGCGCTGCAATCGCAGTCATAATGGGCATCACATCTCGCCCCAGCGTATTGATTTCCCAGGTATGCTTACTGCACATGTCATCATGTGAGTAACCATAAAAATTGAGTGCGGCCAGATTTGCATCGACGATTTGCCCGTCGCGGGCCGGATCGATTAACAGCATCGGGGCGCTGTTGGTCAGAAAAAAGCGCGCATAGAAACCCTGTTTTTTCCGTCGATAGGTGGCGGAACGGCTTGCCTTCAATCCTGAGAACATTTGTTGGGAGATGCCTTCGAAAACAATCACATCTCCCCAGGGAGCGTAGTGGGCGAGCGAGAGCCGACAGCTT
Organism: Enterobacter sp. Taxon_8; assembly: GCF_058354585.1. Classification (NCBI taxonomy): domain Bacteria; kingdom Pseudomonadati; phylum Pseudomonadota; class Gammaproteobacteria; order Enterobacterales; family Enterobacteriaceae; genus Enterobacter; species Enterobacter sp. Taxon_8. The sequence continues at coordinate 2,067,983 of NZ_CM177989.1, forward strand.
AACGGCGTGTCCTGTCCATCCCGGCTAGCCGTCCAGATTTCGACGATCTCCTGCTCTGTTTTCAGTTCAGGTACATACATCGTCAGGAGGGGTTGCGCCCTGGCTGAATAGATCCCTTTGCGCAGGTCCTCGAGGGTTTTATCCCCCATGAGCTGCCTTGCTGCCACATTCGCAAAAATGATCTTTTCCGACACGGGTGAAACGAGCCACACGGGTGTTTTAATTACATTCAACGCATCAAAACAAGGTTGCGACATAGGCGTTTCCTGTTCATCGACAACATGTGCCTGACAATCATGTCAGAATTGACTCGCGTGTACTCCTTTGAAACATACTCCACTTAACCCCGTCAGGCATGATTTTTTTGTGAAATAAATGCGGGGTCCGTTTGAATTTTATTAGTGGGGATAATCTGTTTGTCTGAGTTTATCTGCAGCAGTAGCCACGGTACCTGTTCGGCAGGTAAGGGCCGGGAGAAAAGATACCCCTGCAGGTAATCGCAGCCGAGACGGGTGAGAACCGTCTCCTGTTCTTCCGTCTCGATCCCTTCTGCCACCACATTCATCTCCATGGTCCGGGCGATACTGATTATGGTCTCGACCAGCTTGTAGCTTTTTTCATTTCCCAGCATCGATGTGACAAAGCTTCTGTCGATCTTGAGTTCTTTTGCGGGAAGCACGCTAAGCATCAGCAGGTTGGAATAGCCCGTACCAAAATCATCAATCGAGACGACGATCCCCGCATGATTAAACGCGTTAAGCAACTCAATGCTGCGGTCGAGATTTTTAAGCGCGGTGCTTTCCGTTACCTCCAGGATCAGTCGGGACGGAGGCAGGTTATATTTTTCCAGCATCGACGAGATGATCTGGAAAATGTCCGGCTGTTCGAACTGAACGGGGGATAGGTTGAGCGACAACGTCCACTGGCTGAACCCTTGTTCAGTCCAGAAATGAAGCTGTCGGCATGCCGCTTCAATGGCCCAGTTACCTACCGGAATAATTAAGCCTGTTTGTTCCAGCGAGGGGATAAACAGATTGGGCAATACAACGCCTTGCTCTGGATGTCGCCAGCGCAGAAGGGCTTCAAAACCATGAATCGTTTTCTCTCCCGCATGCCAGGTTGGCTGATACCATAGTTCAAACTGATCCCGTTCAAGCGCCTGCGAGAGTTCCTGCAGAAAGCCGGGTTTCGCCGGGATCGCTGTTGACATCTCGGCCCGGTAAATCGCCCAGCCGTTACGGCCATCTTCCTTGACGCGGTGTAAAGCTGCATCCGCCTTGAGTTTCAGCTCATGCAGCGTTTCGCCATCCTGAGGATAGAGGCTGACGCCCGCGCTGATCGTCGTGCTTAACGTATGTCCGCATATCGACAGAGGGCGTCGTACATCTTCGAGCAACGCGGTGAGCAGGGCGCTGAGCTTGTCGTCATCACATTCAGGCACCAGCAGGATAAAGGCGTCTCCTCCCAGTCTTGCCAGGGTCATCTCACGCGTGAGCCTTGCCGTGATGCGCTGCGCGACAGCGATCAATAGCTCATCACCAACGCTGTGACCCCACGTATCGTTAACGCGTTTGAAGTGATCGACGTTCAGGAAAATAACCGCAAATGGCTTCTTGCTCAGCAGCGCGCTGCGCAGACAGTCCTGCATGCGGAGATCCATCTGGTGACGGTTTGCGAGCCCGGTGAGCGCATCAAAACGCGCCTGCAGCTCTAGCTGACGGTTGAGCTGCTGCAAATTATCCGTCAGCCGGCCGGTGCGCCGGTGAGAATCGATAAGTGAAATGATTAACATAACGCCGAGCAGGCAGAGCGTGGTGACTGAAACCCAGATGGATAAACCCAGCTCGCCGATCCCTCCGGGGACGGCATGCGACATTTCCTGAAACTGCGCGGCGCTCATGCCGGTATAATGCATCGCACAAATCGCGGCAGCCATGACGAAGGCTGCGATAATGCGATCGATAAAGACGCCTTTATGTTTATCGCGCAGTCGGAAAGCCAGCCACAGCGCCGTACCTGAGGCAACAACGGCAATGACCACTGATAACCCCACAATGCGTCGATCCCAGATGATGCTGCCATCCGACATCAGGGCTGCCATACCGATATAGTGCATAGACACCACGCCAGCGCTCAGGAGCGTCGTGGCAAAGATCAGTCGAAAAGGGGAAAGTTTTTTACCCGTGACGGCAATATTAAGCGCCGTTGTCGACGCAATCACCGCGACGCCCAGTGACGCAAGGGTTAACCAGAGGTCGTAGCTCATCATCATGGGCATTTGCATCGACAGCATGCCGATAAAGTGCATCGACCAGATGCCAATACCCAGCGTGACCCCACCGGCAATCCGCCAGAAGAGTGCAGCCTTTCGGCTGGAGAGAGGGATCTTTCCGGCGCTGTCCAGCGCCACAAATGAGGCAATAAACGCCACCAGATAAGAGATAGCGATTAACACAGGGTCCCACGATATATTGAGCATTATGCAATCCCACGCCTGAGAGGGTTACCGATTTCGCCTGCCGGGTACATCTTTATCGGGCAACGAACATGCGCATTCAAACCATATTAGTTATTTATCGTGAATAATGACCAGTCATATTAATACTCTAAAACTCATCAAGAATATAAAATATATTCTTTTTGTTAATGTATTAAGCATTGCTAAACAAGAACGAATAACAGTAGCAAAGCTCCTTAAATATAAGTGCGATCGTATCGTCTCACCGCGGGCGATACTATCGCTTAACATGGCTGGAAACCAGTATTGCAGCATGCTGAGTAGAACATTTTTACTAATACGCTCTTTTAATCTGACTTAAGGTAAATCTCAGGATGCTAACGGCGAAACAAAAAACAAGCGTTGTTTGCGATGAAAAACTTCTGGGCCAATGCTATAAGTCTAAGTGCCGACTTAAATATAAAACGTGGGTATTATCATGCTAAAAAATATTAGTGTCAGGACCTTTATTATCGGGTTCCTTTTATCTCTTTTTTTGGTAAGTGCAGGTGTCGTTGTTCTATTTTCCAGCAATCCCTCTCTCTTTATTTCGCTTAATGCCATCAATTTCGTTGCACTATTTTTGCTCTGGGTCTACATGACGAAGTATCTTGTGACGCCGATCAATACGGTGAAGAAAAGTATTGAAGAGGTGACAGCAGGCAACCTTGGTGTATCTATCCCTGAATTTGGCAATAACTGTGCGGGCCGACTCATCCCCGGGATCAATAGCCTTTCCGGTAATATTGCGACGCTTGTACGTGAGATCAGGGCGTCATCGCAAACCGCCATGACCTTATCGGATCAACTCTCGCAACGTAGCGCTCAGCTTTCGGTGAAAACCGAGCAGCAGTCTGCATCATTAGTGCAAACCGCAGCCAGCATGGAGCAAATGGCCGCGAGCACCAAAAACAATGCCGATAACACGCGTCTGGCGAGCGAGCAGGCAAATGTGGCGACGCTGCAGGCGCGCAAAGGCGGTGAGCTGATGGGACAGGTCGCCAGCAATATGCAGTCCATTACCGAATGTGCGCAGCAGATGACGGAGATTATTTCGCTCATTGACGGCATTGCGTTCCAGACGAATATTCTTGCGCTCAACGCGGCCGTTGAGGCGGCAAGGGCGGGCGATCATGGCAAGGGTTTTTCTGTGGTTGCGGAAGAGGTAAGAAACCTGGCACACCGCAGCGCAGAGGCCGCGAAGAATATCAAAACGCTGATTGAAGTCACCAGCAGTAACGTCACGCAGGGAGCCAGCGTTGTGTCACAGGCAGAGAAAAATATGCATGAAATCGTAACGGGTTCAGGGAATGTCAGCCGCTTAATGGACGAAATTTCCGCGTCGACGTCTGAGCAGGAGAAAGGTATTTCTCAGATCACGCTGGCGCTATCTGAGCTGGAGCGGGTCACGCAAAGTAACGTGGCAATGGCAGAGGAACTCAACGGCTCCTCTGATGTACTGCGTAATCAGGTGATTGAGCTGCAGGCCAGAACGCGCAATTTCAGACTTGACCAGAACCCTTCTTCCTCATTACCTGGCGGCTCGCCATCCTTCCTCCACCGGCCAGAACACTCTCTCTGATTAAACCTCAAAGCCTGGCGTGCCAGGCTTTTTTTTGCCTCTTGCCAGCATGTTCATTTCCTGAGCGATTTCAGCGCGATGGAAAACATAGTTGTTGATTAAGCCCTGATGGAGGCTAGACTGACACCGAAAGAGCTAAAAAGGCGGAGGCGCTGTGGAAAGCATTAAAGGATCTGAACTTAACGTTCCTGACGCAGTTTTTGCGTGGGTGCTGGATGGTCGCGGCGGTGCGCGACCGCTGGAAGATAATGATGCGATCGATAGCGCGCATCCCTGCTGGTTACATTTGAACTACACCCACACGGACAGCGCTGACTGGCTGGCCTCGACTCCGCTCTTGCCTAATAACGTGCGCGATGCGCTGGCGGGGGAAAGCCTGCGGCCCCGCGTGAGCCGAATGGGTGACGGGACGCTGATCACCCTACGCTGCATTAACGGCAGCACGGATGAACGCCCGGATCAGCTGGTTGCGATGCGTGTCTACATGGACGATGGGCTGATTGTGTCTACCCGGCAGCGAAAAGTTCTGGCGCTGGATGACATCGTCAACGATCTGAAAGAGGGCACCGGGCCAACCGACTGCGGCAGCTGGCTGGTGGACGTGTGCGACGCGCTTACCGATCACGCGAGTGAGTTCATCGAAGAGCTGCACGACAAAATCATCGACCTGGAAGATAACCTTCTCGATCAGCAGATCCCGCCGCGCGGTTTTCTGGCCTTGCTTCGTAAGCAGCTGATTGTGATGCGCCGCTATATGACGCCGCAGCGCGACGTTTATGCGCGTCTTGCCAGCGAAAGGCTCGCCTGGATGAATGACGATCAGCGACGCAGAATGCAGGATATTGCCGACAGGCTGGGCCGCGGGCTGGATGAAATAGATTCCTGTATTGCCAGAACGGCGGTGATGGCGGACGAAATCGCGCAGGTAATGCAGGAATCTCTGGCGAGAAGAACCTATACGATGTCCCTGATGGCGATGGTGTTTTTACCGAGCACGTTTCTGACCGGGTTGTTTGGCGTCAACCTGGGCGGTATTCCGGGGGGCGCTTATCGCTACGGCTTTACGGCCTTTTGCGTGATGTTAGTTGTTTTGATTGGGGGTGTTGCATGGTGGTTGCATCGTAGTAAATGGCTGTAAATTTACGCTTTTTTTCCTCTTTTTCCGGGATTAAAACGCTCTTTTAATTGAGCGAAGTCAATAAACATCTACCCCGTAAGGTGCAATATTACTCCCGCAGGTGAATGCAACGTCAAGCGATGGGCGTTGCGCTCCATATTGTCTTACTTCCTTTTTTGAATTACTGCATAGCACAATTGATTCGTACGACGCCGACTTCATAGTCGGCTTTTTTTTGCCTCCTGATTCTCAGCGTCTACCCTAAAAGGGATGACAGCCAATTCTGGAGGGAATGATGAGCATCCTTTACGCTCTGCTACTGCAACATTCACGTCAATCCGATCCCATCCCCACCGATCCGGTGCCCATGCCCGATCCCATACCGCGTCCGCAGCCAATGCCCGACCCGCCGCCCGATGAAGAACCGATTAAATTGTCGCATCGGACCGCGAGATCTGCGAGGATACGCGCCATCTGACCGCTAAGATCACCACGAGAGACAATTGTGACCGCTTTTTCTACCCTGAATGTCCTGCCCGACGCCCAACTCGCTAACCTCAACGAGTTGGGATATCTCACGATGACGCCTGTTCAGGCGGCCGCGTTGCCCGCCATCCTCGAGGGCCGTGACGTACGCGTACAGGCGAAAACGGGCAGCGGGAAAACGGCGGCATTTGGCCTTGGCCTGTTGCAGCATATCGATGCGGCGCTTTTTCAGACCCAGTCTCTGGTACTGTGCCCGACCCGCGAACTGGCAGACCAGGTCGCGGGTGAACTGCGTCGCCTGGCGCGTTTCCTGCCCAACACCAAGATTTTAACCCTCTGTGGCGGACAGCCGTTCGGCGCCCAGCGTGATTCACTCCAGCATGCGCCGCACATTATTGTCGCCACGCCCGGACGCCTGCTGGATCACCTGCAAAAAGGCACCGTCTCGCTGGATGCGTTACAAACGCTGGTCATGGATGAGGCCGATCGGATGCTGGATATGGGCTTCAGCGATGCGATTGACGAGGTGATCCGTTTCGCACCGTCCGATCGTCAGACGCTGCTGTTCTCTGCGACCTGGCCCGAAGCCATCGCCGCCATCAGTGGTCGCGTGCAGAAAAATCCACTCACCATTGAAATCGACAGCGTTGATGCGCTGCCCGCCATCGAGCAGCAGTTCTTTGAAACCTCTCAGCAGGGTAAAATCCCGCTCCTGCAGAAATTGCTGAGCCAGCATCAGCCTGGGTCCTGCGTGGTGTTCTGTAATACCAAAAAAGACTGTCAGGCGGTCTGTGATGCTCTGAATGCCGCCGGTCAGAGCGCATTGTCGCTGCATGGCGATCTGGAACAGCGCGATCGCGATCAGACGCTGGTTCGTTTCGCTAACGGCAGCGCCCGAGTTCTTGTCGCAACCGACGTCGCTGCACGCGGTCTGGATATCAAATCGCTTGAGCTGGTGGTGAACTTTGAGCTGGCATGGGATCCTGAAGTACACGTGCACCGTATTGGCCGTACCGCGCGCGCGGGAAACAGCGGACTGGCCATCAGCTTCTGCGCACCTGAAGAGGCGCAGCGCGCCAATATTCTTTCTGAGATGCTGCAGATTAAGCTGAACTGGGTGAATGCACCGGCCGGCGTTAGCCTTGTGCCGCTGGAGGCTGAAATGGCGACGCTGTGCATTGATGGCGGTAAAAAAGCTAAGATGCGTCCAGGTGACGTATTAGGCGCGCTGACCGGGGATGTGGGGCTGGACGGGGCGGATATCGGTAAGATTGCGGTCCATCCGGCGCATGTCTATGTCGCGGTTCGCCAGAAGGTTGCCCATAAGGCATGGAAGCAGCTGCAAAACGGGAAAATTAAGGGTAAAACCTGTCGCGTACGTCTGCTGAAATAAAGAATGAAGCGTCTCAGACGGTTTTTCTGAGACGCTAATCGTTTACTTCACTTCAAGCACGTTCAGACGCAGCTCTTCAAACTGACTGTCATCTTCTTCCGGCTGCCAGCCCGCTGGCTGCATGGGAATATCTTCCCGATCGAACGCCAGGTCCCCGCCATTCACAACTTCTGACTCGTGGTTGATGCCTTTAAAGTCGAACAGCTCCACATCCGCGAGATGGGAAGGGACGACATTCTGCATCGCGCTGAACATGGTTTCGATACGACCCGGATAACGCTTATCCCAGTCGCGCAGCATGTCGCCAATTACCTGACGCTGCAGGTTCGGCTGAGAGCCGCACAGGTTACATGGAATGATCGGGAACGCTTTCGCCTGAGAAAAACGCTCAATGTCTTTTTCGCGGCAGTAGGCGAGAGGGCGGATCACAATGTGCTTGCCGTCATCGCTCATCAGCTTAGGCGGCATGCCTTTCATCTTGCCGCCGTAGAACATGTTCAGGAACAGCGTTTGCAGGATATCGTCGCGGTGATGGCCCAGCGCAATTTTGGTCGCGCCCAGCTCCGTCGCGGTACGATACAGAATGCCGCGGCGCAGGCGAGAGCAGAGTGAGCAGGTGGTTTTCCCCTCCGGGATTTTCTCTTTCACAATGCCGTAGGTATTCTCTTCGACGATTTTGTACTCAACGCCCAGCTTTTCGAGGTATTCCGGCAGAATGTGCTCCGGGAAACCCGGCTGTTTCTGGTCAAGGTTGACCGCCACCAGGGAAAAATTCACTGGCGCACTTTGCTGGAGATTACGCAGGATCTCCAGCATGGTATAGCTGTCTTTACCCCCTGACAGGCAAACCATGATGCGGTCGCCTTCTTCAATCATGTTGAAGTCTGCAATGGCTTCGCCCACGTTACGGCGCAGTCGCTTTTGCAGTTTGTTGAGGTTGTATTGCTCTTTTTTGTTAATCTCTTGATTCTCTTGCATTGAGTACTACCTTCGGAGCCAGCAGGGGCAAACATTGTATGCCGCGTATGGTACGGATTCCGGCGACGAATACCAGCACGTTTTACAGCTCATTAAATCCGGAGCCGATACGCGAAAAGCGTAGCAGGCTTTCTGTGTGCCCCTGCGCATTCTGGGCATAAAAACAAATCGCAGGTTTTGATGCTCCCATGAGGACCAGCGCGAGGAGAACTTACGTTGTCTTTTACCGGAACGAATTCAGCGAAGGTACCATCCTGGCCACTTAATCTCCGCTTACAGCACATCAACCAATTCAAATTCTTCTGCGATCAGTTCCATATCTTCAGAAAAATGACCTTCGCAGACGAAAAATCGCTGATGCTCTTTCTGCCAGTATTCATGGCTTAAATCACCTTCACCCTCTTTGCGAGCGAATTCTTCAGTAACATCGCAAAAACGCACCAGCCGCTGTGAAACCAGCCTGATCACACAGACCGGGACGTTTTGTCCATCAAGGATTATGTTGTAGCTACCCACCCGCGGTGCAGACACATCCTGCGAGTACGAGGCAAAAGATCCGCAGGTGGCCGTTTTGATTCCTTTTTTAATCAGGTCCGCAAGCTTGCTCGCCAGTTCCGGGCTGTCACCCATTTGCCAGGCCGCTGCGCCTGGGTACTTCGTTTTTAATTCCTCAACCTTAACCATTCAAAATCCTTCTTAACATTTGACTAAAAGAAACGAAGTAGCGTTTTTAGCATAACCCCCCTCGATATTAGAAGCGTATTCGGCTTCCCTTCCACCTTTTTGCTCTGGTGGGTACGAAAACAAAGCGTTGCGCGTATTGCCCGACTAAATATAACCTTATGGGGTTATCTGTGTGGTGAATCTGCTGTCTTCAGCCAGGCGCGTGGCTTTGTATATCATTAACGTGTCACCAGGATGCAATCATCACCATGCTTTATCTTATAACTTTATCCCATTGGAAGGGGGCACGTGTTCAAATTTAATTCATCACTATTGGCGGTTTTGCTGTTATCAGGCTGTAGCTCCGATCTTGTTCTCAATCCACCTACGCAACCCGAATACAAGTCAATGCCAGAAATTACGCAGTCTGTGACGCCAACGCAACAGCGTGCCATCATGGCTGGCGAGCGACCTGACTGGTCAGAAAGAACCCCGATCAATACAATAAAGCGGTACTAATAAACACTTATCCACCAGGGCTGCCGTTCGGCGGCCCTTTGTTTCCACTCCATCTGGCTTGCGAGAAAATTTCTGACGCCTGATATGGTATTTATTTCTTTATCAACCATGCTTAAGACGAAGATAATTCAATCACTTCAGGATCGCTGAAGCGGCAACTTTACTCAAATCGAGAACCCTAAATGCGCCATGCATCTATTCCCTTAGCTGCAGCCACGACAATGTTTTTGCTCGGCGTTTTTATCATCAATTTACAGGTTTGGTATTCTGCACGTGCTGACAGCCTGGCAGAGGCGCGCTACGTCGTACGGAACATGAACGTTATTCTTAAAGAAGCCCGTCATGCGACTCAGATGGCAATGCAACTTGCCGAGAATGAGTGTGATGCAGAAGGGCAATATCGGCTGGGTACCGAGGCAGCATTACAGCCTCACCTGAGAACGATCATTATTCTGAAAAATAACGCGGTCTGGTGCTCCTCATTACCGGGAAACCGCGTATTGTTGGTCAATAGCTCAGTGCTGCCTGAGTCATCATTGCTCCTGGTTCCTTCGGGGAGTACCGTCAACGGTCTTCCGGTTCTCTTATACCAGACAACCCACGCCGGAAGCCGAATCATCGTTAGTATAAGTGATAGCCATATCCGGGATGCGCTGGATATGCCATTAAACGGCGTTGAATATTCTCTAAGAGTAGGCAATACCCTTTTAGGCCTGACAGGCGATGTGACTACGGTAGACCATACGAAGAAAGAGGTATTAACGGTCAAGGCCTCAGCTTTTCCTTTCTCGGTACAATTTAATTCTCCACCTCTTTTTAGTATTAAGAGATTACTCAATCGAGCCGGAGGCGTAGTGTTATTCCTGCTGATAATATCGTCTCTTTCTGCTTATATTCTTCAGCGATATCTTTCTAAGGATGTTTCACCGGAAGAGTCACTGCGTACCGCCATATACAGAAATGAAATTATTCCGTATTACCAGCCCGTAGTCAGCGGCAAAGAGGGGGCGCTACGAGGTGTGGAAGTGCTGGCCAGATGGAAGCATCCACAGTCAGGGTTTATTTCTCCGGCTTCATTTATTCCTCTCGCGGAGAAATCAGGCTTAATCATTCCCTTAACTCAGAGCTTAATGCGTCAGGTTGCATCGCATATGAATTCGATCTCTACGTTGCTGCCAGAAGGGTTCCACGTCGGTATTAACTTCAGCGCGTCCCATATCGTTGCGTCCACCTTCGTTGAAGAGTGTCTCCATTACAAGCAAAGCTTTACTCGACAGGATCTTAACCTGGTCATTGAGGTGACCGAGCGTGAACCTCTCGATATCGATGACCATCTCGTTAAGACCCTCAATGCGCTACATGAGATTGGATTTGCCATTGCTCTTGATGATTTTGGTACGGGGTATTCTGGTCTGTCCTACCTGCAGGATCTGCATATCGATTACATTAAAATCGACCAAAGCTTTGTTGCCAGGGTTAATGCCAGTGAGGACTCAACCGTTATACTGGATTCGGTACTGGAACTGGCAAAAAAATTATCAATCAGTATTGTGGCGGAAGGTGTTGAAACACAAGAGCAACTTGATTATCTCACCCATAACCACATCAAGTTCTTACAAGGTTTCTTCTTCTACAAACCCACGCCGTTTAAGGAACTGGTAAAAGTCCTTCTGTCGAAACCAAAAGTGAAGATAATGGTGGAATGAGGTTTATCACATCGGAAAAATGGGGGGACATCACCCCCCTAAAGGAATGCAGATATTATTTTTTAACTACGGTGATATTTTGTTATTCATTGACCATCTGGTCAAATTAATTGTGTTCAACTGTAATGCTAAACGCTGGGCATGACACGACGCGGCTAAAAATTATCTGCTTGTTTTATAAATTGATCTCCATCAATATTTCTTACCCGTCTGTTTACACAGCCACTGCATTCGTTTTTATTTTGTTAAAGGGATGCACGCACAATGTGTTTTTGCAGTGAGCCGTTTCAGAATATTTTTTTAAGAAAAATATGTAAACTGCACGATTATAATGAAAGGATGCTTTACTGATTAATGCAGTTTAAATGTTAATCAGTAAAGCGCCAGGCATTCACCCTGTTTTAAAGAAGTAAACTTTACCTGTTTTGGGTATCATATGCCGTCGAAAACCGTTTAACAGCCTGTGACCAGAACAATGACTCTCAATCGCTTTTGCTATGTACTACTGATTTTCGCTGCTATTGCTAGCCTGTTGACTCCGAATCCGTTGGTAATCTGGTTTCTGCTGATCAATCTGCTGACAATAGTCATGTATGGCGCCGATAAAATGGCGGCGCGGAAGGGGATGCGCAGGGTGCCGGAAGCTACTTTGCTGGTATTTGGCGTAACAGGTGGCTGGCCTGGCGCCATTGTGGGGCAACAGCTCTTTCGCCATAAAACCCAAAAGCAGCCTTTCAAAACGTACTTTTTCATCAGCGTCGTGGTCAGCATCGCCATGATGGCGGTGGTTTACCATTTATCTTCTTATTCTTCTTTGTATTAATCCCTCCGTTACTGCCAATAGTAGTAGGGCTTTTCTTAAGGGGTTGCTGTTTTTTGCACAATCTGAATAATACGTGCAACAACACGGACGACAACATCCCATGAAAATAGAATCTCTTATACTGGCAGTGCTGGTGGTCTTTTCTGCGCCTTCCTGGTCTGCTTTTCAGGAGCGGGAATATAATACCTGGTATATGAAAAATGCCGTCCTTTATGATATGACACAGACCTCGGAAGGTTTCCCGGTCATGGTGAGTGTTTCTCAGCCAGGGAGGAAATCCGCTAACTTGCTGGTGTCATTTATTACTGAAGGCCGTTGTGGTGAAAACAACCAGTCGCTAAATGTTAATGGTAAGGAGCTGCCCGCAAAATATTATTGTGTTGAGGTAGGGCAAAATAGAATTGAACATTTTTCTGTGGTTGATGCGGACAGCGTCAATGGAATGGTGACGCATTTAAAATCAGATTTCACTATTCTGTTGCAAAACAATATCAAGGTTTGGGCTGCAAATATCAAAACGCCAAAGTATGGGCTGACGCCGAGATTCTAAATAGAGAATGCCTGTGTTGTCACAGGATTTTTTGGATGTAAGACAATCATTTATAAAGTAATAGTTTCTGCGCATTACTAATCAAAATGAAGGGTAAGTGGCCCTGTTTTTTTACGTGTTTAAATGTACTGTATGCAAACCAATACGAAACAGCAGAAGTAAACCTTGCTGAAATTATGGATAAAGCTCACTGCCAGACTTACGCTTGTTAGCAACTTTTTAGTTGTTCAACACATCTTTATTGGTAAGGAGCAGAAAATGTCACAACGTAATAGTCTGGATTTACTAAGCCGTAAAGAAGGAATGTGTTTGTTAGAGCAAAGCATGGGTTTTGTCTGGCAGGCAGCACTTCGGGCTGTCGCGGTATTAGGGGTCGCAGATCGTCTGGTTGAAGGAAAAAAAACCGTTACGCAACTGGCGGAGGAGCTTAATGTCGATGGCGACTATCTTCATCGGATCATGCGCTTATTGTCCTCTCGTGGAGTTTTCAACGAATTATCTGACGCTGAATACAGCCTTAGCCAATCAGCACAATTCCTCTGTTCTGAGCATGAATTTTCCTTGCGTGCAGCAGTGCTCATGCTGACAGACCAGACATTCTGGCAGCCAGCGGCAAAAATGGATGAGATATTGCAAGGCAAACCTGTCTTTAATGAATTGTTTGGCAAGCCTTTTTACGAATACTGGCAGCATGACGATAGTGGGGCTGACAGCAACATCTTTCATGCGGGTATGGCCTCTATGTCATCCGTGGAAAATGAAGCCATCGCAGATAGCTATTCGTTCCCGCAAAACGCCGTGGTTGCCGATATCGCCGGTGGGCTGGGTAACTTATTGCTGGCTGTTTTACGTCGAAATCCGACCCTGAAGGGGATCCTTTTCGATCAAAAAGATGTGCTTGAGCGAAATCGACTGCACCTGTTAAATGATAATCGTCGATGGTAGACCGTTAATGGGAGCTTTTTTGAAGCCTGTCCTGTAGCGGACATTTACCTGCTTAAGTATATTTTGATGGACTGGCCTGATGAAAAGGCCATTCAGATACTTCAATGCTGCAGAAATGCTATGAAAGAAAACTCCAGGCTATTAATTTTTGAGCCACTTATTAAAAAAGAAAATAATGAACAGGGACGATTTGAAATTGATCTTCTTTTGTTAACAAGCTTTGATGGAGGACGGGCAAGAACAGAGTCTGAGTATCAGACCTTGTTTGAAAAGACTCGTCTGAAGCTAAACAAAATAATAGACACCCGTTCGTATCTGTCGATTTTAGAAGTCGTACCTGTTTGAACTGTTTAAATATTATTCACAGATCATGTGTCTGGCATTCCGTTTTACCATATTCCTGCTACCCTTGTTTGTTGTACCAGGAGCATGAATATGAAAAACAAAGATGAACAAACCGGATTAGTGGGGCTGGCGATTGGGGCCGCCGTTATTGGGCTGGTTTCAGCGCAAAAACCGATCCATCGCAACAGTATAGTGGATGAACTGGTCAGACTCGGCAGGCAAAAAGGCGATGGTGTAGAAGACGAGGTTTTCGTTAAAGCGGCCGAGCTCGTGAGAAAAGGGGTATAGCCCATGGCTGAAAGACGAAATGCGAAGTGCCACTGCGGCGCGGTGGCATTCACCGTTGAACTTACTGATGGCCTCAACACCGCGCGGCGCTGCAGCTGTTCCTTTTGTCGAATGCGAGGCGCTGTCGTCGTTTCTGCGCCGCTGTCTGGGATTACGGTGACCAAAGGTGAGGATAAGCTCACCGAGTACCGCTTTAACACGGGAACGGCACGGCATTTCTTCTGCTCGGTGTGCGGGATTTACACGTTCCATCAGCGGCGTTCTAACCCAAACGAATATGGTGTGAATGTCGCCTGTTTTGAAGACGTTTCACCATTTGATTTTCCAGAGGTGAAGGTGATGGACGGGGTTAACCATCCCATGGATGGAGAAAGTGGCGTATTTGGCTATCTCACTTTTCGCGAGAAAGGTGAACAGCAGGCATGATTGCCGCCTGGCCACTCTTTAATCAGCCTGGCTATAGTGGAGAATGGTTATCTGATACAGGAGAAACTATGCTTTGTGTTGAAAAAGACGATCCGCGTGAGGCCCCTGAATCAGGCGATAAAAAGCCTCAACCTGTGAAAAAATAACGCGACCTATGCGTATATCCGCCACCGGCACTGCTGGTGGCTTTTTGTTTCCAGGGAAACGGTCAACTGCCATCCAGATGGTTTAACAGCGCGCCGAGATGCCCGACAATATCACCAAAATCAAAAATTAACGCCATCCACACCAATGCTAAAAGGGTAAGAACGGCAAGAGATACACGACCGAACAACGCTGTTATCCTTAATGGAAAAGGGCTATCTCCGTAGTCTAACCAGCTTTCTTTCAACTTTCCCTCAACCAATCCCTTTCTGACACTATCTCTTGTGACTTACTTCAAAAACAAGCGAGCCCGCACCATGATGCGGGCTCTGACAATCAGAACTGGTAAACCAGACCTAACGCTACGACGTCATCCGTGCCGATGCCGTTGTTTTTGTAGAAGCTGTCATCTTCATCCAACAGGTTAATTTTGTAATCAACGTAGGTGGACATGTTTTTATTGAAGTAATAGGTCGCGCCTACGTCAGCGTATTTAACCAGATCCCGATCGCCCTGACCGTTGCCCAGATCCTTACCTTTCGACTGCAGGTAGGAAAGGGACGGACGCAGGCCAAAGTCGAACTGGTACTGGGCGGTCACTTCAAAGTTCTGGGTTTTATTCGCAACGGAATCGGTTTTATCACCATACGGGGTCATATTGCGGGTTTCAGAGTACATTGCCGCCAGATAGATGTTATTGGCGTCATATTTCAGACCCGCAGTCCACGCATCCGCTTTGTCACCGCCCGCTGTGGTATTCATGACCTGTTCGTTGGTACGGTCTGAAGAGGTGTACGCCGCACCTGCAGTAATGCCCATGCCGAAGTCATAGGTGGTAGAGATACCGAAGCCGTCGCCGTTCTCGTGACGCGTGTCGCGACCGTTGTTGGTGCCTTCCTGGTTGTTGCTGGCGTCTTCATTCTTGCCCTGATACTGCAGCGCAAAGTTCAGGCCCTGCACCAGACCATAGAAGTCGGTGTTACGGTAGGTTGCCACACCGTTGGCGCGGCTGGTCATAAAGTTGTCGGCTATAGAGTAGGAGTCGCCGCCGAACTCAGGCAGCATATCGGTCCAGCCTTCCACATCGTACAGCACGCCGTAGTTACGACCGTAATCGAAGGAGCCGTAGTCACCCACTTTGACGCCCGCGAAGGCCAGACGCGTCCAGGACTGATTATCAGACCCTTCGGTGTTATTTGCCTGAATGTTGTATTCCCACTGCGCGTAGCCGGTCATCATGTCGTTGATTTGGGTTTCGCCTTTGAAGCCCAGACGCATGTAGGTTTGATCCCCGTCAGCGCCTTTAGCGTCGGAGAAATAGTGCAGACCATCTACTTTTCCGTACAGATCTAATTTGTTGCCGTCTTTATTATAAATCTCTGCTGCATGAGTTGCGCCAGCCATTAACAGAGCCGGAATCATCAGGGCCAGTACTTTTCTTTGCATTTTGATATTCCATTGTGGTTGTTTTTATTTAATTAACTGTTGAACTTTCAGAATGAGAAAGTTGTCTTATGCTAAATCACTCCGCTGCGAGAGTAATAAAATATAATTGTTACGAACTAAGTAAAATCTAAACCGAATAAATCAACCGAAACGGTCATTGACTTGATGAATGATTTAAAGTTAAGCATATTAAATTGAAATTATTAATCGGGCGTTAATTAAGGTAACCTTGATGCGTTATATGCCTTTAAGATCATTCATCCATAATTAACATGAATACTATTAAGTAAACAAAATAGATATTCATTGATTATATGGATTCGCCCGGTGTGAATGCGCCGGGCTTTTTTATGGCAAAAATATGCCCGGACAAGCCGGGCAGAGGTACTAGTCGCTGGTCGGTTTTTCGGCTTTACCCGCCATTTGCGCCAGGAAGTCATAACGTTTTTGCAGATCGGCCGCGGCGTCTTTCCAGAGCTGTTCGGCCACTTCCGGCTGCTGCGCGTTAAGGCGACGGAAGCGCTGTTCCTGCATTAAGGTCTCGGCCAGGGCATCTGACGGCGGACGCGAATCCAGTGCCAGCGGTAATTTACCCTCATCAGCACGACGCGGGTCGAACCGGTACAGCGGCCAGAAGCCCGTCGCGGTCAGCTGGCGCATCTGGTCGTGGCTGAGCGCCAGATCGTAGCCATGCTCTTCGCAAGGGCTGTATGCAATGATCAGCGATGGGCCAGGATACGCTTCCGCTTCCTGAATCGCTTTTACCGTCTGGTTAAGCTGGGCACCCAGCGAGATTTGCGCGACGTAAACGTGACCGTACATCATCATGCTTACACCGATATCTTTGCGCGCCTTGCGTTTGCCGTGTTCGCCGAATTTCGTCACAGCGCCTAACGGTGTCGCTTTCGATGCCTGACCGCCGGTGTTGGAATAACACTGCGTATCCAGAACCAGGATATTGACGTTTTCGGTCAGGCTCAGCACGTGATCCAGCCCGCCAAAGCCGATGTCGTAAGCCCAGCCGTCACCGCCAATCAGCCAGATCGATTTTTCGACCAGCGCGTCCGCGTCGGTCAGCAGCTGCTCAGCTCCCGCCACGCCCTGAAGCGCCTGACGCAGCTCGGCGACTTGCTCACGACGTTCATCTGGCGTTGCATCCGCATGAAGCGCGTCATTGAGCCCGGCAGGGAGCTGCCCGGCAAACTGCTCCAGCAGGCGCATCACGCGTGCGCGGTGCTGATCAACGGTCAGGCGGAAGCCCAGACCAAATTCGGCGTTGTCCTCGAACAGCGAGTTTGCCCATGCCGGACCGCGACCGTTGGCATCGGTGGTGTAGGGCGTGGAGGGCAGGTTACCGCCATAAATAGACGAACAGCCGGTTGCGTTGGCAATCAGCATCCTGTCACCGTACAGCTGGGTAAGCAGCTTGATATACGGCGTTTCACCGCAGCCTGAACAGGCGCCGGAGTATTCAAACAGCGGCGTGATCAGCTGCGAAGTGCGAATATCAATACGTTCCAGTTTGCTGCGGTCGATTTCCGGCAGATTCAGGAAGAAGTCGTAATTAATTTTCTCCTCTTCAACGTGCTCCAGACGCGACATCATATTGATGGCTTTGATCTCCGGATCCTGCCTGTCTTTCGCCGGACAGACCTCGACGCACAGGTTACAGCCGGTGCAATCTTCCGGCGCGACCTGCAGAACGTATTTCTGTCCGCGCATATCGCGGGATTTCACATCCAGTGAATGCAGGCTCGCAGGCGCGGATTCCATCTCTTCCGGTGAAACCACTTTGGCACGAATGGCAGAGTGCGGGCAGGCCGCAACGCAGTGGTTGCACTGGGTACACAGCTCTTCTTTCCAGATAGGGATCGCTTCGGCGATGTTACGTTTTTCCCAGCGCGTGGTGCCCATCGGCCAGGTGCCATCCGGCGGCAGCGCAGAGACGGGCAGGGCATCACCCAGACCGGCCAGCATCGCCGCCGTCACGGTCTTAACGAAATCAGGCGCCGCATCGGACACCACCGGAGGGCGGTTCGGGCTTGCGGCATTGACCGGCTGCAGCGCTACCTCATACAGCGACTCGCGCGCCAGCGCCAGCGCCTGCCAGTTACGCTCGACTAATTCCTGTCCTTTGCTGCTGTAGCTTTTGGCAATCGCGCCCTGCAGTTCCGCCAGCGCGCTGTCGCCCGGCAGGATGTTCGTCAGATGGAAGAAGGCCATCTGCATAACGGTATTGATGCGCGCGGCCAGGCCACATTCGCGGGCAATTTTCGCCGCGTTCACCACAAAGAAACGGGCTTTTTTCTGGTTCAGCACCGCCTGCACTTCCCGCGGCAGGCGAGACCAGACTTCATCCACGCTGTATGGCGTATTCAGGAGGAAAATACCGCCAGGCTTCAGGCGCTCGGCCATCTGGTATTTATCGATAAACTGCAGCTGGTGACAGCCAACAAAATCAGCCTGAGAAATAAGATACGCAGAGCGGATGGGCTGTTCGCTCACGCGCAGGTGGGAAACGGTCAGGCCGCCTGCCTTTTTGGAGTCGTAAACGAAGTACCCCTGGGCATACCACGGCGTGGAGTTACCGATGATTTTGATGTTGTTTTTGGTCGCGGAGACGCTGCCGTCGCTGCCCAGACCATAGAACAGCGCCTCAAGTTTGGCGGTCGAGGGCAGGGTGTTTTCCGGCAGCGACAGGGACAGATTCGTCACATCATCATAAATACCGACGGTAAAGCGCGGCTTGGGCTTCGCTTCGCTAAGTTCGTTGAATACCGCCAGCACGCAGTCCGGCCCAAATTCCTTGGACGATAACCCATAGCGACCTCCGATCACGCGCGGCAGCGTTTCACGTTCGCCCTGATTAAAGGCTTCTGCCAGGGCCGTCATCACATCCAGATACAGCGGTTCCGCCTGCGCGCCCGGCTCTTTAGTGCGATCGAGCACCGCCACAGCGCGCGCGCTTTCAGGCAGAGCCGAAAGCAGATGTTTGGCCGAGAACGGGCGATAGAGCCGCACCTTAAGCACGCCAACTTTTTCGCCGCGCGTCAGCAGTTCATCAACAACTTCCTCGCAGGTGCCAATGGCCGACCCCATCAGCACAATGACCCGTTCCGCCTGCGGATGGCCGTAGTACTCAAAAGGTTTATATTCCCGACCGGTCGCGGCGGCAAAGTCATTCATAGCCTGTTCAACATGGTCGTAAACCGCGTTGTACCACGGGTTCGTGGCCTCACGGGACTGGAAATAGGTATCCGGGTTTGCCGATGTGCCACGAATAACCGGGTGTTCCGGATTAAGGGCCCGGGCACGGTGCGCGTCAATGTCCGCCTGCGGGAGCAGATTCAGGATTGTCTCGTCAGCCAGCGGGACGATTTTGTTAATTTCGTGAGAGGTTCGGAAACCATCAAAGAAGTGAATAAACGGCACGCGGCTTTTGAGCGTGGCGATATGCGAAATCAAGGCAAAGTCCTGGGCTTCCTGAACGCTGCTGGCGCACAGCATCGCGCAGCCGGTCTGACGTACCGCCATCACGTCAGAGTGATCGCCAAAGATAGAGAGCGCGTGAGTGGCAACGGTACGCGCCGCAACGTGCAGAACGAAGGGGGTCAGTTGACCGGCGAGTTTGTAAAGAGTAGGGATCATTAACAGCAATCCCTGAGATGAGGTAAACGACGTGGAAAGCGCGCCGGTTTGCAGCGCGCCGTGCACCGTGGCAATCGCACCGGCTTCAGACTGCATTTCTACCACTCTCGGGACATCGCCCCAGACGTTTTTTAACCCGTTACCAGCCCAGGCATCCGCCTGCTCGGCCATGGTAGAACTTGGCGTAATCGGGTAGATGGCGATAACTTCACTGGTGCGAAACGCGACTGAGGCAACTGCACCATTACCGTCAATAGTTTGCATAGGACAACACCCTTACATTGCGCAAAAAATAGGGGTCTGTATTACGGCAACAAACCCTGAATATTATCTGTGTATTCTAGCAAACGGGGGATTTTACGATTTTCGCTTTTGTGTCCTTGGTATTCTCGCCATCAATGAGTAGATCAAACTTTTGGCGAAAAAATTGCGAGAAATTGTTTCCGGAGCGCATAAATACGCACTTTCGCTCTCGACGACATGGGCTGTGATGCCTATTATGCATAGGTTTCGCATCATTTATGGGGGAGAAAGCATGCGCTCAGCGTTTTTGGTAGGGTGTGCCGCATTATTGTTGTCGGCATGTAGCAGTGAACCCGTTCAGCAGGCAACGGCAGCCCACGTGGCGCCGGGAATGAAAGCGGCGATGTCCAGCGCTGGTCAGGCTAACTGCGCAATGATTGGCGGTTCGCTGTCTGTCGCTCGCCAGCTTGATGGTTCTGCTATTGGGATGTGCGCCTTGCCAAACGGCAAACGCTGTAGCGAACAGTCGCTTGCCGTTGGAAGCTGCGGTAACTACTGATTATTCTACACGCTTAAACATCAGCGTTTTATCGGCTGTCGCCAGCGTTAACTGGTCCTCAGTCAGGTCGACCTGCGCCCCTTTGCGCAGCATGTCGCCGATGGCCTGATCCAGCTCATTCAGCTGCGGTTCAGTACAAAGCTTGCGCGTCATGGCCAGCGTTTTAACCTTAAGCTCGCCTTCGGACAATTTCCCCTGTCCGTTGAAACGGTTACACATCTGGCCGGAAACGCTGATGTTATTCACCAGGCTGATATCAGGCAGCGCGCTAAAACTGAGCTCAGGTTGCGTTGTCGCGGTCTTCACGGCCTTACCGTTCACGTTTTCCAGCACGAAGCGGTGATTCTGAAGTTGCTCCGGCTGAACGGAGGCTTTACCCGGATTAACGCAGCCGGTAAGAACAAGACTGATAACACTTAACGCGATGAGCTTTTTCATTTTTCTTCTCAAACTATAAACACTGTGAATCTTTTTCCAGTGTAACGATACGCTGCCATGCGTTAATGGGGTTTATCTGAAAGTGCGGGGGAACAGGGCAACGCAGCGGTTGCCCGGAATGATGTTAATGCGATTTAAACCCTGCAGCCGTCATCAGCATACGGAAGAGCATGCTGACAGCAGCCAGTGCCAGTACGCTGCCGCCCCAGATAATGGCCAGCCACAGTAATCTTTTCCAGACCGGTTGTTGCATCAGTGATAACCCTCCCCATGCTGAACTTTTCCGCGAAATACGTAGTAACTCCAGAAGGTGTAGACCAGAATAACGGGAATGATCAACAGCGCGCCGACCAGCATAAAGCCCTGGCTTTGCGTCGGTGCGGCGGCCTGCCAAAGGGTGATCGACGGTGGAATAATATGCGGCCAGATGCTGATCCCAAGCCCGCTAAAGCCGAGGAATACCAGCCCCAATGTCAGAATAAACGGACGGCTATGGCTGGCGGGATTATTCAGGCAGCGCCACTGGTACAGGCTAAAAATCACCACCAGAGCAGGAACCGGCAGCAGATAAAACAGATTCGGCAGCGTAAACCAGCGCGCGGCGATGGCCGGTTGTGCCAGCGGCGTCCAGAGGCTAATGGCGGCAATAAACGCCAGCAGCACGATTAACAGCGTTTTCGATACCTCGCGCATCCGCTGCTGCAGCGCGTTTTCGCTTTTCATCACCAGCCAGGTCGAGCCTAACAGCGCATAGGCCACCACCAGCCCGGCGCCGCAAAACAGGTTAAACGCGGTAAAACAGTCAAAGGGGCCGCCGGTATAGGCCCGGCCGGTGACGGTAAAGCCGTTAATGACGGCGCCCACCGTCACGCCCTGGGTAAACGTCGCCAGAATGGAACCACCTATAAACGCCTTATCCCAGAACGGACGGTGCGCCGGGGTGGCCTTAAAACGAAATTCAAATGCCACCCCGCGGAAAATAAGTCCGATCAGCATTAACGTCAGTGGAATGGTGAGGGCATCCACGATCACCGCGTAGGCAAGTGGGAATGCGCCAAACAGCGCAGCGCCGCCAAGCACCAGCCAGGTTTCATTTCCGTCCCAGACCGGCGCGACGCTGTTGACCATTACGTCGCGATCGTCGGCGTTCTGCGTTGCCGGGAACAGAATGCCAATCCCCAGATCAAAACCGTCCATGACGATATACATCAGCGTGGCGAAAACGATGATCACAAACCAGATAATGGAAAGATCGATACCCATTATGGCTGCTCCTTATGTTCAGTTGTGACGGCAGAAAGCGGGCGCGCCGGACGTCCGTCGGACTCGGTGGCGAAAGATTCATGCGGCTGCGGGCCTTTTCGGATGAGGCGCACCATATAGCTGTAACCCACGCCGAATACCGAGGTATAGACGACGAAGAAGGCCAGCAGGCTCACGCTCATGTGCAAATCACCATGGGCAGAAACCGCATCCTTCGTTCGCTGGAGCCCATAGACCACCCAAGGCTGGCGGCCCACTTCGGTGGTGATCCACCCGGCCAGAATGGCAATCAGCCCCGATGGCCCCATCAACAGCGCAAACCACAGGAAGGGGCGCGACGAATAAACGCGCTTTTTATATCGCAGCCAGAGTGCCGTTACCCCAAGAAGCAGCATCAGCATGCCCAGACCCGCCATAATGCGGAACGACCAGAAGACGATGGTGGAATTCGGGCGGTCTTCCTTTGGAAACTCTTTCAGCGCCGGAACCTGTTTATCTAGGCTGTGCGTCAGGATGAGACTCCCCAGCGCCGGGATCTCCAGCCCAAAGCGGGTGCGCTCCTGCTCCATATCCGGCCAGCCAAACAGCAGCAGCGGGGTAGGCTCACCCGGCGGATTTTCCCAGTGTCCTTCAATCGCGGCTATCTTGGCGGGCTGGTGCTTTAAGGTGTTCAACCCGTGCATATCGCCAACCATGGCCTGGATGGGGGCGACAATCAGCGTCATCCACAGCGCCATCGAAAACATCGCCCGGATGGCGGGGGTATTATTCCCGCGCAGCAGATGCCATGCCGCGGATGCGCCCACAAACAGGGCGCTGCTCAGGAACGCGGCTATCGACATATGCAGCAGGCGGTAAGGGAAGGAGGGGTTAAACACCACGGCGAACCAGTCCACCGGCACCACCTGACCGTTGACGATCTCATAGCCCTGCGGGGTCTGCATCCAGCTGTTTGAAGAGAGGATCCAGAAGGTAGAGATAATGGTCCCCAGCGCCACCATGCAGGTGGAGAAGAAGTGCAGACCCGGTCCGACCTTGTTCCAGCCGAACAGCATTACGCCGAGGAACCCGGCTTCGAGGAAGAAGGCGGTAAGCACTTCATAGGTCAGAAGCGGGCCGGTAATACTGCCCGCAAACTGCGAAAAGCCGCTCCAGTTGGTGCCAAACTGGTAGGCCATCACCAGCCCGGAGACCACGCCCATGCCAAAGTTGACGGCAAAAATCTTCGACCAGAAATGGTACAGCGAGCGCCAGACCGGATTTTTTGTTTTCAGCCACAGCCCTTCGAGCACGGCAAGGTAGCTTGCGAGACCAATGGTAATGGCCGGGAAAATAATGTGAAAGGATACGGTAAAGGCAAACTGTATCCGCGCAAGGTGAAACGCATCCAAACCAAACATGCAAAACTCCGCGATGTAATTATGTCGATGCCATTCTAAGCCGCGTCTGGGGGAGGGGGCAGAAACAGACCAAGCTTATTTTGCTATAACAGTTTTCGCGCTTTTGAACATCCAGTAAGCACCTTTACTGATGTGACGAATAATAAATGAGCTGCCATAGCCATCAATATGGTGATGCATTCAGAAGGATATTGGCAAGTTTAGACGTATTATGGAAAGAGTATACGTCACCTCGAACACGCAGATATACACCATCGTCTTTAACATCGATTTTCACCGCAGGATCGTTAGTCACCATGAATGGCGTGGCCTGATCGATATGCGTTAAAAAATCTTCTTCGCTTCTTTTTGCATCTAATAAATAGTAATGATAGGTAAAGGATGTCATGGCTCCTCCATTAGCTTGTGTGACGTACAAAACAGCCCACTTATTAACGTTCACTTTTGAATGTAATTCTTGTTCGACAGGGAAGTTGGTGAAAAATAAAACCCATCCTGCGTAGGCGAGTGCGAAAAATACAGGTGCGAGTATATAGCGTTTTTTAAAACCCCGTTCTTGCTGCATAGTCTATTCCGCATTTTATCCAGAGTTGATCATTCGGGTCATCCCCAAAAGGAGGGGAACCATACCAGTGTCCATCATTTGAGTTGCCATTCCCTGACTTTGACTGCGCCTAGCCTGCAGCACGTAAAAGAATGGAGGCAGATATTCCAGCCGCAGTACCAACTGCACCATAGTGAAAATTACCAAAATTCTCGTATTGGCGGACTATTCTTGTTTTATAATCCCATGGGCCATGTAACCTGACCTGTTGGTAAAACCACTCATATGTTAGTGCTGATGGGCCTCGATGAAATCTTGCCAGCATCATATTATTTATAATATTAACGCCTGGCGGAGAGAAAGATGAAATATCATAAGGTGGATGAGGAGATACCGCTAAAGTTGGGTACCTCATGCTTGCGGTCTCTCATTCCAGTTGTCGGTAAACATAATGTTACCGTCACAGTGTTTCCAGGTGATTTTTTCATATCGAAATTCTACGCACTCGAGGTGATTATGTTTTTCCTTTGTGGGATCTTTTGTGTCATGCATCATTGGTGAGACACCGACGATTTTCACGCCTTCAAGAAACATGTTGAAGTATTCTTCTTCTTGCCCCGCATCATTAATCTTGTACCATCTAAACTCAGCCGATTTAAGAGTTTGACCGGTTGCAACTGCCTTATAAAGATACGGTGACGATGAATCAAAGTCTTTTTGTATGATTATGGATGAATGTTTGCGGGTACCGGTGATTTTTCCCGTAAGACCATCTGTAGGCAGACTGAGATTGTGGGAAAAACCATTAACTTTTATGCTTCCTTCCCGATTCTGTATATCAACCGCACCCTTAATATCCGCTCCGCCATCGTCTTTTATCCATAAATATGCTGGGATTGCCATGTAAAGCTCCTTTCTCATTAAGTCAATGGTATTTGTGAGTAATTTAATACTCCAGAACGGGCAAGCCAATTAGGCAAAAAATGGCATTTAAATTATTTATATTTCATGGGGTTATGTACTTGGTTGTAGCTATAGGCTTAATCAATATCCCACTGTAATGTGAGCATCACAGTTCAAAACTGTATTTTTATGCATTTTACACATAAAACAGCTTGCTTTGTCGTCAACGCCGTGCGTTAATGGTCTTCTGGTTTTGAGTCCAAATAAATATCTGACGTAGTTTTATAAAGCAGTTCTCATCACGTTGTGCCTCTCCGCAGCCTCTCTTGGGTCTTTATCTACATTCCGATTCGTTTTGTTTAAAACCATTATGCCCAATCGGCCCATTAGTAATTTACGTTTTTACGTTTACAGGAGAATCTTATGACTTCTTATATTCATTTCCGCTGCCCATGCTGTCATGGCTCGCAGTACCGTACCTCAGTCTTTGATGTGTCTGAGAAAAACCCACTCGGCGCGAAATGCATCTTTTGCAAATCGTCGATGATAACGCTCGATCACCTGGCCGCTGCGCGTCAGGCGCAAAGCCACGTTACCGAGTACCGTAAGTAATTCATTTCCCGAACTATAACAGTTAGCTAAATCTTCTCTTTTTCTCCTGCTGATATACACTGTCAGCCACAAGGAGAATCTGATGAAAAAATACCAGCGTCTGGCGCAACAAATTATCTCGCAGATAGAGCTCGGCGTATGGCTGCCGGGCGATAAGCTGCCTTCTTTGCGAGAGCAGGTGGCGAGCAGCGGCATGAGTTTTATGACCGTTGGCCACGCGTATCAGATGCTGGAAAGTCAGGGGCGCATTGTCGCCAGACCGCAGTCGGGCTATTACGTTGCCTCGCGCCCGACCGCACATCAGCCTGCTCCACCTGCCCAGGTGATGCGTGACGAAGTCGTGGATATTAACACCTACATCTTCGACGTCTTACAGGCCAGCCGCGACCCGTCCGTTGTCCCTTTTGCCTCCGCCTTTCCCGACCCACGGCTTTTCCCGCTGCAGCAGCTCAACCGCTCGCTGGCGAACGTCAGCAAAACCGCGATGGCGATGAGCGTGATTGAGAACCTGCCGCCGGGTAATGTCGATCTCCGCCACGCCATTGCCCGCCGTTACGCGCAGCAGGGGATGAACATCTCCCCGGAAGAGATCGTGATCACCGCAGGCGCGCTCGAGGCGCTGAATCTCAGCCTGCAGGCGGTGACCGAGCCGGGCGACTGGGTGATAGTCGAAAACCCCTGTTTCTACGGCGCGCTGCAGGCGCTCGAACGCCTGAAGCTTAAAGCGTTGTCGATTGCGACGGACGTCCGCGAAGGGATTGACCTGAATGCCCTTGAACAGGCGCTGAAGGAGTATCCGGTTAAAGCCTGCTGGATAATGACCAACAGTCAGAACCCGCTTGGCTTCACGCTGAGCGCGGAAAAAAAAGCGCAGCTTGTCGCCCTGTTAACGCAGCACAACGTTCCTCTGATTGAAGACGACGTCTACAGCGAGCTCTATTTTGGGCGCGAAAAACCGCTTCCGGCTAAAGCATGGGATCGTCAGGATATGACGCTGCACTGCTCGTCCTTTTCAAAATGTCTGGTGGCCGGTTTTCGCATCGGCTGGGTTGCGGCAGGAAAACACGCGCGACGTATTCAGCAGCTGCAGCTGATGAGCACGCTCTCCACAAGCTCACCTGTGCAGCTGGCGCTGGTTGATTACCTGGCGACGAAACGCTACGACGCCCATCTGCGCCGCCTGCGGCGTACGCTCGCCGAGCGAAAGCAGCAGGCCTGGCAGTCCCTTTTGCGCCATATGCCTGCCGGCGTCAAAATCCATCATAACGACAGCGGCTACTTTTTATGGCTGGAGCTTCCGGCGCATCTGGACGCGGGGCTGTTGAGCGAAAAAGCCTTAACGCACCACATCAGCATTGCCCCCGGAAAGATGTTTTCCACCTCCGACGCATGGACGCCGTTCTTCCGGTTTAATACGTCGTGGGCCTGGGGAGAGCGAGAAGAGCAGGCGGTCATTCAGTTAGGCAAATTAATTAGCACGATGCTTGAATAATCTTTTTTTCGTTTTTTAAATATTCATTTCTTATCCTGATGACGGCACTGTGAATATTTCGCGGTGCCCTGTCATAGGAAATCTGCATACCGTCTCTCGCGGCTAACTCCTTGTCTATAATCCAGTTAACGGGGAATGCGCCCTCGGTCACACCTTGATGAAATTTCCTGAAGCCGAACGGTGCGGCGCATTCGCGCGGTCTACGTTTAATAAGGGAGATATTTTTACGGCACGGCTGCCGCTAAATTTCATTGCGACAGGAGTAACCCTTATGAGCAAAAAATTTGCCCGCAGCAGCCTGTGCGCGCTCGGCATGACTATCATGACAGCGCAAGCCGCAGAACCACCAAAGGTCATCGGCGACGGGGAAGGTCGACTGGATATTATCGCCTGGCCGGGATACATCGAACGCGGACAGACGGACAAAAACTACGACTGGGTCACCCAGTTTGAAAAAGAGACCGGGTGTGCGGTGAACGTCAAAACGGCGGCCACGTCGGATGAAATGGTCAGCCTGATGGCGAAAGGGGGATATGACCTGGTCACCGCATCAGGTGACGCTTCCCTGCGCCTGATCATGGGCAAACGCGTCCAGCCGATTAACCCCGACCTTATCCCCAACTGGAAAACCCTCGACGGACGTATTGTGAAAGGGGAATGGTTTAACGTCGGCGGGAAAGTCTACGGCACGCCGTACCAGTGGGGGCCAAACCTGCTGATGTACAACACCAAAACCTTCCCGACGCCGCCTGACAGCTGGAGCGTGGTCTTTACAAAACAGGATCTGCCGGACGGGAAAACCAATCAGGGACGCGTGCAGGCGTATGACGGCCCGATTTACATCGCGGATGCCGCGCTGTTCGTCAAAGCCACGCAGCCGCAGCTGGGTATCAAAGACCCGTACCAGCTTACCGAAGCACAGTATGCTGCCGTGCTTAAGGTGCTTCGCGACCAGCATGCTCTGATTCACCGCTACTGGCACGACACCACCGTCCAGATGAGCGATTTCAAAAACGAGGGCGTCGTGGCCTCCAGCGCCTGGCCATATCAGGCGAATGCCCTGAAGGCGGAGAACCAGCCTATTGCAACCGTCTTCCCGAAAGAGGGGGTGACCGGCTGGGCGGATACCACCATGCTGCACGCGCAGGCAAAACACCCGATGTGCGCCTACAAGTGGATGAACTGGTCGCTGACGCCGAAAGTGCAGGGCGATCTGGCAGCATGGTTTGGCTCCCTGCCCGTGGTGCCGGAAGGGTGTAAAGCCAGCACGCTGCTGGGCGATAAAGGCTGTGAAACAAACGGTTATAACGAGTTCGACAAAATCATGTTCTGGAAAACCCCCATCGCCGAAGGCGGCAAATTTGTACCTTACAGCCGCTGGACGCAGGATTACATCGCCATCATGGGCGGTCGTTAATTGCCCGGGAGCAGAACATGACGTACGCGGTAGAGTTTAACAATGTTTCCCGTCTGTACGGCGACGTACGGGCGGTGGATGGGGTCACCATTGCGATTCGTGACGGAGAGTTTTTCTCCATGCTGGGGCCTTCGGGCTCCGGCAAAACCACCTGCCTGCGCCTGATTGCCGGTTTTGAACAGCTGTCAGGCGGGACGATCTCTATCTTCGGCAAAGAGGCGAGCGAACTGCCTCCCTGGGAGCGGGATGTAAACACCGTCTTTCAGGATTACGCGCTGTTCCCGCATATGTCGATCCTCGACAATGTCGCCTACGGGCTGATGGTCAAAGGCATCGACAAGAAAAAACGCCATGCGCGGGCCCGTGATGCCCTCGAAAAAGTGGGCCTGAGTTTTGCCGTTGCCCGCAAACCTTCGCAACTTTCCGGCGGCCAGCGGCAGCGTGTCGCCATCGCCCGCGCGCTGGTCAATGAGCCGCGCGTCCTGCTGCTGGACGAGCCCCTGGGCGCGCTCGATCTCAAACTGCGTGAACAGATGCAGTTCGAGTTGAAGAAGCTTCAGCAGGAACTCGGCATCACCTTCATTTTTGTCACCCACGATCAGGGCGAGGCCCTTTCAATGTCAGACCGGGTGGCGGTGTTTAATAACGGGCGCATCGAGCAGGTGGACACCCCGCGCGATCTCTACATGCGTCCGCGCACGCCGTTTGTCGCGAGTTTTGTGGGCACTTCCAACGTCTTTGATGCCGGACTAGCGCAGAAAATTTGCGGTATGGAAGGTAGCTATTCCCTGCGTCCGGAACATATTCGTCTTAACGAGGGCGGAGACGTTCAGGTTCAGGGCATCGTGCAGGCCGTTCAGTATCAGGGGGCGGCCACGCGGCTGGAGCTGAAGCTTGCCGATGGCGCCAAACTGCTGGTGAGCCAGGCCAATCTCAGTGAAACCTCGCCGCTGAGCGGCATTGCGCCGGGGCAGGCGGTGATGGCGTCATGGTCACGCGAGGCGATGATTCGCCTGCACGAGGAGAGGTGAAATGTCTATGAGTGTCGCGCATCCTTCCGCCTCGCACGGCCGCTTCAGCCGCATGACGGCGCTGTTCTGGCGAAAACCGTCGCTCGGCCTGTTCCTGCTTCTGCTCGCGCCGCTCATGTGGTTTGGCATCGTCTATTTAGGATCGTTGCTGACGCTGCTGTGGCAAGGTTTCTACACCTTTGACGATTTCACCATGGCGGTCACGCCGGATCTGACGCTGGCGAACATTCAGGCGCTTTTCAACCCGGCTAACTACGACATCATCCTGCGAACCTTAACGATGGCGATTGCGGTGACGATTGCCAGCGCTATTCTCGCATTCCCGATGGCCTGGTACATGGCGCGATACACCCGCGGCAAGTGGAAGGCTTTCTTCTATATCGCCGTGATGCTGCCAATGTGGGCGAGCTATATCGTCAAAGCCTACGCCTGGACGCTGCTGCTGGCGAAGGACGGCGTGGCGCAATGGTTTCTCAACCATATGGGGCTGGAACCGATCCTGACTTCACTCCTTACGCTCCCGGCGATTGGCGGCAACACCTTATCCACCTCCGGGCTGGGACGGTTTCTGGTCTTCGTTTACATCTGGCTGCCGTTTATGATCCTGCCTGTCCAGGCGGCGCTGGAACGCCTGCCGGCCTCGCTGCTGCAGGCCTCGGCCGACCTCGGCGCGCGCCCGCGCCAGACCTTTCGCTACGTCGTTCTGCCGCTGGCCATTCCGGGCATTGCGGCGGGGTCCATTTTCACCTTCTCCCTGACGCTGGGGGATTTCATCGTTCCGCAGCTGGTGGGGCCGCCGGGCTACTTCATCGGTAACATGGTCTACTCGCAGCAGGGTGCCATTGGCAATATGCCCATGGCCGCCGCGTTCACGCTGGTACCCATCGTGCTTATTTCTCTTTATCTGGCGTTCGTGAAACGTCTGGGAGCATTCGATGCACTCTGAACGCGCACCGCTGTTCCTCAAAGTGGCAGCGTGGGGAGGCGTCATCTTCCTGCACTTCCCGCTGCTGATTATCGCAACCTATGCCTTTAACACCGAAGACGCTGCCTTTAGCTTTCCGCCGCAGGGGCTGACGCTGAAGTGGTTTAGCGTGGCGGCGGGGCGCGGCGATATTATCGAATCCGTGACGTTGTCACTTCAGATTGCCGCGCTCTCCACCGCGATAGCCCTTGTGCTTGGCACGCTTGCTGCAGCGGCGCTGTGGCGAAGCGAGTTTTTTGGCAAGAATGCGATCTCTCTGCTGCTGCTGTTACCGATTGCGTTACCGGGCATCATCACCGGCCTGGCGCTGCTGACGGCCTTCAAAACGATCGACCTTGAGCCGGGCTTTTTCACCATCGTGGTGGGACACGCCACCTTTTGCGTGGTGGTGGTGTTTAACAACGTAATTGCCCGGTTCAGGCGCACCTCCTGGAGCCTGGTGGAAGCGTCGATGGATCTCGGGGCCGACGGATGGCAAACCTTCCGCTATGTGGTGCTGCCCAATCTGGGTTCAGCGCTGCTGGCCGGGGGTATGCTGGCGTTTGCCCTGTCGTTTGACGAGATAATCGTCACAACATTTACGGCGGGACACGAGCGCACGTTACCGCTGTGGTTGCTCAACCAGCTCGGGCGTCCGCGCGACGTGCCGGTCACCAACGTCGTGGCTCTGCTGGTGATGCTGGTGACAACTATCCCCATTCTGGGAGCCTGGTGGCTAACCCGCGACGGCGAAAACATTGCCGGCAGCGGGAAATAACAGTGAATTCAA
Organism: Enterobacter sp. Taxon_8; assembly: GCF_058354585.1. NCBI lineage: Bacteria > Pseudomonadati > Pseudomonadota > Gammaproteobacteria > Enterobacterales > Enterobacteriaceae > Enterobacter > Enterobacter sp. Taxon_8. The sequence continues at coordinate 2,099,195 of NZ_CM177989.1, forward strand.
CAGGAAAATGCTATGCAAAAACATCTGCTGATAAACGGTGAACTGGTTGCCGGAGAGGGTGAGAAACAGCCGGTTTATAACCCGGCCACCGGAGAGGTGCTGCTGGAGATTGCTGAGGCGTCAGCGGCCCAGGTCGACGCGGCGGTTCAGGCGGCCGACCGTGCTTTTGTGGCGTGGGGACAAACGACGCCGAAAACCCGCGCCGAGAGCCTGCTGAAGCTGGCGGATGCGATTGAAGCCCACGGCGAGGAGTTTGCCCGGCTCGAATCCCTCAACTGCGGTAAGCCGCTGCACTGCGCGCTGGGTGATGAAATTCCGGCGGTGGTTGACGTTTTCCGTTTCTTTGCCGGGGCCGCCCGCTGCCTTAACGGGCTGGCCGCCGGAGAGTACCTTGACGGCCATACGTCGATGATCCGCCGCGACCCGGTGGGCGTGGTTGCCTCTATTGCACCGTGGAACTACCCGCTGATGATGGCAGCCTGGAAACTGGCACCCGCGCTGGCGGCAGGGAACTGCGTGGTGATTAAGCCCTCTGAGATTACGCCCCTGACCGCGCTTAAGCTGGCAGAGCTGGCAAAAGATATCTTCCCGGCGGGCGTTCTTAACGTGCTGTTTGGTCGGGGCAAAACGGTCGGCGATCCGCTTACCGGACATGAAAAAGTCCGTATGGTCTCGCTGACCGGTTCAATTGCTACCGGGGAACATATCATCGGCCATACGGCGTCCTCCATTAAACGCACCCACATGGAGCTGGGCGGTAAAGCGCCGGTGATCGTGTTTGATGATGCCGACCTGGATGCGGTCATCGAAGGGGTGAGGACGTTTGGCTTCTACAACGCCGGGCAGGACTGTACCGCCGCCTGTCGTATCTACGCGCAAAAGGGCATTTACGCCGCGCTGGTGGAAAAACTGGGTGCCGCGGTTGCTAGCCTGAAAATGGGCGCACCCGAGGACGAATCAACCGAGCTGGGGCCGCTGAGTTCGGCGGCGCATTTATCCCGCGTGTGCAAAGCGGTGGATGAAGCCAAAGCCCTGAGCCACATCACCGTCGTGACCGGGGGCAGCAAAAAAGAGGGGGCGGGCTACTACTTCCAGCCAACCCTGCTGGCGGGGGCCAAACAGGAAGATGCCATTGTGCAGCGCGAGGTGTTTGGCCCGGTGGTGAGCGTCACCGAATTTGATGATGAGGCGCAGGTGTTGGCCTGGGCGAACGACTCGCAATACGGCCTGGCGTCTTCGGTCTGGACCAAAGACGTGGGCCGCGCCCATCGCCTGAGCGCGCGCCTGCAGTATGGCTGCACCTGGGTGAATACCCATTTTATGCTGGTGAGCGAAATGCCGCACGGCGGCATGAAACTATCGGGCTACGGGAAGGATATGTCGGTCTACGGGCTTGAGGATTATACGGTCGTGCGGCATGTCATGATAAAACACTAATCCTCCCAGCCTGGCCGCATGCGCGGCCAGGCGTTCTCCTTGCCCGCCACACGTGTTACGAAAGATACTCAATTGTTATTAGCCGTAATTTTTAAGTGGTTATTCTGTAACGAAAAAACTTGATCTGTGTCAACATATGACGCATATTGCGTGCGGTTATTTTTTCGGCTCTGGTATACAGAATGACGTTGTATCAAAAGATGTTGGTTTTTTACGCAATCATGGCTTCCATCTGCGCATTAATCACCTGGTTCCTCTCTAAAGACCGCAAACGTATCCGCCTGCTCAGCGCTTTTCTGGTGGGGTCAACCTGGCCAATGAGCTTTCCCGTTGCGCTGCTGGTCTCGCTTTTCTGAAGCACGCTTCCAGTTTTAAAAGATGAACATAGCATTCCTGATGTGGTAACTGTATAAATACACAGTGCATCATAAAAAGGAGTGCTTATGAACAGTTTTTACTCGCAGCAGGCCGGTTGCACCGTGCGCTGGCATGACCTGCCCGGCACCGGCGATCCCGTGGTGTTTATTCACGGGCTGGGCTGCGCCTCTTCCTACGAATATCCCCGCGTCGTACATGACCCGCTGTTTGGCGCGCGCAGAGCGATTCTCATCGACTTGCCCGGCAGCGGCTACAGCGATAAGCCTGAGCACTACAGCTATAAAACCACTGACCAGGCGCACGTTGTCGCGGAACTGATTGACCATCTTGAGCTGGATTCCTTCTGGTTATACGGCCACAGCATGGGCGGCAGTATCGCTATCGAAACGGCGGGGCTGCTGGGGTCGCGCGTGAAGGGACTGATGGTGTCAGAGCCCAATTTCCACGCGGGTGGGGGCATGTTCAGCCGGACTATTGCAGCGCAAACCGAGCTACAGTTTCTGGAGCAGGGTTATGACGCCATGCTTAGCGCAGAAAAAACGGCGTGGGCCGGGTGCCTGCAGAGTAATGCGCCGTATGCCGTCTGGCGGGGCGCATCGAGCCTGGTGGCGGGCGTTGAGCCCGAGTGGGAAGCGCTGTTCCTGTCACTCCCTTGCCCGGTAACGTTGATTTTTGGCGAGCTCTCTCTGCCGGATGACGATGTGGATAATCTGAAGCAAAAGGGCGTTGAGGTAAAAATTATCCCTGCGGCGGGGCACTCGATGTCGTGGGAAAACCCCTCTGCGCTGGCGCGGGCCTTAGCCGAATGTATGACGATGTGATTATTGTGCGATTTATCATCGTTGCTAAATGTAGGCCGGGTAAGCGCAGCGCCACCCGGCAAGAAGGGCGGCTACTTTATTAAATCCCGTAGTGCCTGACGTGCGTCAGGCTGAACATCATGCGGGTGCTGGTAATCAATGTTCTCTATCGCGCGGCTATAGAGTGCGACCAGCCAGTCGTAAACGTACGCGGTGGCCGCATGTACAGGCTGTTCTCCCAGGCGCGTCAAACGAGGCTCGGCGCTGCTGACCACCGGCGTGACGAAGATGGCCTGGCCCTTGCGGATGCGGCTTGCCGGACGCGTCGCCACGGGCGTCTGGTCGTAACCCAGCCAGCCAACGAAATTGCCCATCACGGCATGCAGCTGTGCCGCGCTACTTTTATCCGCTTCGACAATGCGCTGAAGCTGTTGAGGCAGATCCAGCCGGTAGCTGGTGACGACCAGCACATCCGCGATTTGCTGTAACACCTCAGGATCCAGCCCAAGACGGGCGGCGGTCGCCTCGTTGCGGCTCCACTGGCGCAGATGATTTATCCAGACTCGGTGCGCGAGACGCGCTTTGTCTTTTGTCTGGAACAGGCCAGTGCTTTCCTGGGCGTTCTCGGCAAACAGGTCAATGGTATCCGTAAATAGCCCGTTAACCTGCTCCTCGCGAGGCTGCTGAACGGCGAGCAGCGTTTCAAAGGCTTTCAGAGGCGGCAGCATGCCTTCAAGCAGTTCGCCGTGGCGGGCGGCGCTGCTTTGCAGCATGCGCACCATGTTTTCCGCCTGAGCGCGTCTTATCCCCGGTTCTTCAACCAGCGGTGCCAGATAGCTTTGCATCAGCGCCGACAGCTCCTGACGCAGCGCGTTTTTCAGCGTGCCGAGACGCTGCTGTCGCTGCGCGGGTAACGTGGCCTGAGACAGCCATTCGATGACGCGCTGCATGCTGTGGCTGTCCAGCGCCTGCAGCGTGCCCCAGCGTAAACCCGGCTTTCCGAGCAGATGCTGTACGGCTTCATCGAGATTCTGCCGGGTAGTAAAGCGGGCGTCATGCGGGGTGATCGCCCACACCAGCCCCGGCAGGGCAGATTCTTCAGCAGGCTGCGTCTCCTTCACCCAGTTCATTAACACTTTTGCTTTTTTGGCCGTCTGTTCGTGCTGTGCCGTCGCGTTGCAAATCACCAGCACATCCGGCTGAAGCTGTTGACGGTAATGTTCAAGAAGCCACTGGGATTTTGCCTGGCGTAGCGGATCGGCACGGTTATCTTCAAAAACCGGAATATCAATAATATCGACGTTATCCAGAGCCCCGTTCTCAACCGGCAGCACCAGCTCGCGGGTCAGGAATGCCAGCACGTCGACCGGGATGCTGATGGCGTTAAGCATTTCACCGCTATTCAGCGGATGAAGCAGCGTCTCCTGCGCGCCCTGAAGGTCTAACGCGCCGTCGTGCGTCAGGAACCCTTCACCCGGCAGCCCAAAGCTGTCCACCAGCAGGCTAAGCGGGGCAGCAAGATCGCCGGCATGGCTGGTCTGGTGCAGCACATGGGCCAGTTTTAACCACTGCTGGGTCAACTCCTGCTGCTCGCCCCAGAGCAGCGACCAGACGCTGGCTCGCGTGCTGAGATCGAGAGAAGGTACCAGTTGGGCAAACTCATGCCACAGGGCATCATCAATTTGCTGCTTAGCTGCGGGAACCGTGCTTTGCCAGAAGCGGGCAATCGTCCCCACTTCCTGAGCCGTGATGCCGGGCACGCTCTGCGGCTGGCGCAGCCCGCGCCACTTCTCCAGACGTGTCTCAATGACCGCTTTATCCACCGCGCGCATCTGTGGATGGAGGGTCGTACGGGCAATAAAAAGCTGTACCAGCTCGGCCTCGGTGACAAGACTCAGACGCAGCGGGAACGCCTCATCCGCCACCTCCGTGTTTTCACGGGTAAAGCGGACGGCCATGTTGGTCAGGGCATGTCCCGGATTGATATGCGAAAAATAGTCAAAGGTGCGCTGGCCCGGCGTCACGTTCAGGCGTCCATTACCGCTGCCGCAAAGAGACAACAGCAGGTGCGCTTTCGCGCTCTGCGAATGGCCGTAAAGCCCAACGCTGCTCTGGCGGGTCATGGCGCGTTCAATGACCTGCTCCCGGGCCTGCGCCGCGTTGATGCGGGCAAGCAGGGCGTCGGCATCGTTATCCAGCACAGGGGCGTTCAGGCGCGTCTCATTAATCCACCCAATTAAGGCCTGAGTGGTGGTCGTCGTCGCTGTCATTTCAGGTATACGCTCCCGCTGTCGATCCAGTAGTGGCTACCGCTGTGTCGGCGATCGGCCAAAGTATTCAATTTGAAGGTTAATGCGTCAGACGCAACAGGCGTGCCGTCCTGCAGCCAGGCATCGCTCAGCTCGAAGGCCTCCGGCCCCTCCTGCTTGCTGCCGCCGCAGAGCCTGAGCCGCACGTTAAGCACGCCGTCACCGGCAATGGCTTTCGCCAGTTCAGCCGAGTTGATGCTGAGCGTGTAGAGCGGCGTGGCGGGCCAGCGCGCGTTCGCCAACTGGCGGAAGCCGAGAGTCACGTTACCGCGCAGCGGGAAGTGCAGACGCGCGTCAAGCTTCGCGCCGGGTTTATCCAGATCGATATCCTGGTACCAGACGTTTTCCTCGCGCAGGGTATTGACGGTGTTATCCAGCACGCCCAGATAGCGCACGGTGGAATACGCGCCAATGTCCGCGGCTTTAAAGTTGAAGCGCGGCAGGCGCAGGTCAAGCGCCAGGCTGCAGAGCATGGCCCCGACGGCGGCTGTCGATTTCGGGTTGCCAATGCGCCCCTGCTGGCTGAACGGATACCACTCATGTACCTGGTATTTATCCAGCCAGACGATACGGTTGACCGGCACCGGCTGCAGATGTCGAATGAGCGCCTGCACGCCGGGCAGGCAGCCGGGGCGTCCGGTGATCAGCAGAATATCGCAGCTGTAATGTGAAATCGCCTCACACACCGCGTGCAGCGGGGAGGCCAGCGTAAACTGCCCGGCCAGCATCGCATCCTGCATTTCGCGGAAGCTGACGTGCAGCGGCACGGCGAACAGGTCGAAAGCGTCAGAGCACGCAGGCAGGGCATGATCGATCGCCTGCTGCAGATAGTTCATCACGTTGCGCGTCGGCTTCTGCGGCAGGAGATCGCCAAAGGTGGCATGCAGACCGGCCAGCGGATCGTCAACGTCGCTCGATTCCCACGCGGCAAGAATGGCATGGCCAATCGGCATAAAGAGCTGCAGCGCCGTCTGCTGGCGGAGTACGGCCTGGGTATCAATACGCCCGGAGTCGCCGAACAGCGAGGCCATCAGCAGCGAGGCATCAGCAATACCGGATTTCTGCAGCTGCGTTTGCAGCGCGGGCAACACGTAGCGCTGAATCACGTCCAGAAGCGTATCGTCGCCCGCGACCTTAAATCCTTCACGGAACAGCAGCTGAGGGGTGATTTTGACGTTATTGCCGGAACCGTCGTCCAGCTGATAATGGGTGATCGCCATATCCGTTGTGCCGCCGCCGATGTCGATGGACGCTACGCGCAGCGCGCGGCCCGGCTGGCTACCCGGCTCAGGTTCGCGGTCCGGACGAGCAAGAGAGGCGAAGAAGGCTTCGGTCTGGCCGCCAAAGCGGGAGATGGCTTCGTTATACAGCCAGACCAGCTGACCGCAGCTGGCTTCATCCCACTCCATCTGGATTTCAGGTACCGGCACCACGCTTTTTTCCTGCTGTTTGCGGGTGACAAAATCCTCATCCTGCGGGTGCCATCCCATCGCTTTCCAGACGATGGCGATGGCTTCAAACATGCGGCGACGGAAGATCTCGCGCTCCTGCTTTGGCATGGCGGAGGGCAGAGTCAGGATCAGCGTGCGCAGCTGGCGCGGCGACGCCGGGAATCCCAGACGTAAGCGCGTGGCGACGCTGTTGATCTGCCCCAGCGCCTGCGCCAGCAGCTCGCACAGCATGTGGGTCATCAGCGTACTGCGGCTGTACTGCGGCGAGAAGACCGGCAGCCGCTCGTCCTGCGGCAGCGTGAAGAGCGGCTCGCCGTCATCGTTCATCAGGTTCATCAGCGGAAACGCGGTGGCAAGCGGTTCACGCTGGGTCTTGCTGTTCATCTGGCTAAAGCGCCAGTCCTGCACGACCGGCGTTTCATCCCACAGGTAGCGACGCGGGCTCGAGATGCCGCTGTTGCCTTCGGTCCCCAGGCGCTGCATCGCCAGCTTGCGGGCTTCATCACCCACGCGAACAATGGACGGCCAGACAAAGGCATCTTCGCGACCGCTTTCAACCGAGAAGTGCTGCTTGCCAAAACGCGCTTCCGAAAACTCGAGACGGCTGGTGAACAGCGGCGCATTCAGGAACTGCGGCTCGCTTAGCGAGCGAACCTGCAGCTCGGCGGTCTGGCGCAGGCCATCGTTGGCATCGCCGTGGTCTTCAATAATGACGCCACAGGTGTGGGTATTGCCCACGTCGAGGATCAGATCGACCGGAATGGCAGGCGTGCTGAGCGTATGGGTTACAAATTTCACTTCCGGCACGGTGAGCTGTTCACCGAGCATGGTCATCAGGTTGAGCCAGTGGGCCTGATATTCAAAACCGCGCATCGCCTGCTGGAGATCGCGTTCTGAGCGGTTTTCAACGCCGTCGGCATACTGGGTAAATGCCTCGCGCAGCCAGCCGTCAATCCACGTCTGGTCGAGGAAGCTTTCAACCTCCTTGTCTCGCCAGGCCAGCGCGAAACGGGTCCCGTTCAGAATATCGTTTTCGACCGGGGAAAGGGCGGACGTGGCGTGGTCAGCAATCTGGCTGTCAAGGGCGAGAGTGACGCGGTGCGTATTGCCCGCCGTGTCGGGTGTATCCAGCCTGCGCACCTGAACGCGCGCCCAGTTATCCGGCCCCTCAACGAAGGTTCGCGGCGGGTTGAAGCGCAGGAACGGAACCGGAAGCCAGACGCCGTCCAGCACCGCCAGGGACTGATGCAGCGGGATGGTGGTTTCCGGCTTAACCACTTCAGGCTGCCCGCCGTTCGTTCCCGGCAGGGTATAGCGCCCGTTAACAAGGTCGAAATCGAGTCGCAAAAGCGGGCCGTTCGCGGTTTTACGTACGAAGCGCCCGTTGCTGGCGGTGTCCTGCGGCGTCAGACCGAAATCAAGGAACTGCACGCCGCTGTTGGCAATAAGCGTGACGCTTTGTTTATAGTCGCAAAGATTTACCAGCATAGAATCAGGCACCTGCTTTCTTGAACGTCAGTGGAACGACGGTATTGGCATCATAACGGGCGCGACATTCTGCGATATCGCTGGCGCCTGCTTTACAGGCAACTTCCGGCATCGGGTAGCGGGAACCGTCGGTGCAGCGGGCAGTACCGCGACTTTTAATCATCAGCTCGCCGTTGCTGTGCAGCCCGGAGAAGACCTCCGCGCGGCAGACGACGTTGTCGCCATGGACAACCCGGGCGAAGCCTTTATTGTTCTGGATCAGATAGCGCATTGACGGCGGTTTGCCGGTGACCGGATCTTTCACGTCGAGAACCGCACGCCAGGTACCGTTCAGGAAACGCGTCGATCCCGCTTTCACCTGATTCGCTTCCATCACCATGGCATCTTTCGGGATGGCGACAATCACCACCGGGGCAGGCTGTGGCGCAGGCGCCGGAGCAGGCTCTTTTTCTTTGTTCGCCAGCACCTCTGCCTGATGCAGCGGCAGTTTCATCGCCAGCGGCTCAACCGCTTTGATCGGCTTTGGCGCAATCTCGACGGGTTCTGGTGCGGGCGCCGGTGCGGGCTCAGCGGAAGGCGACTGTTTTGGCCACAGCAGCGGTGCGGCAATGGCGGCAACGATCACGGCAGCAACCGGCAGCGTCCACAGGGGAACACGACGTTTTTTCGCGACGATCGGCACAGCTAGTTCCTGAGCGGGTTGCGCAACCGCCGGGGCTGGCTTTGGCTCATACAAATCTTCCGGCGTGATGCGCACCACCGTGGAAGGGGCGATCAGCGGCTCGTCGGCGTGTTCAAATGCTACAACCGGTTCTGGCTCAGGCTCGGGCTCAGGATCTTCAATCACAACGGGGGCAGGCTCAGGGACCAGCGATTCTCGCAGGCAGTCGAGAACATCGTCGCGCGCATTTTCGTTCAGGTTTACAAAGCCCCAGAAGCTGATGACAGGCTTTCCGTCCACCAGGAAGAGGAAGTTTTCACCCGGGAACTGAAACGCCTTTGACAGCAGAGAGCCAAAAAGCTGCTGCGCGGTTTTGGGGGACTGGAGGCATTTCTTGCTTAACGACTCGACGCTGGCGAGCGTGTTTTCCAGATAGCGCAGGGCGCGATAGCGGTCATCTTCATCTGCCGCTTTCCAGCTGGTTACGCTCCCTTCAACGGGAGAATACCAGTCCACGCGGTCACCGCTGTCGTTGACCTGAGGGATCGCCAGACAGTCGACGATGGCCTGTTGTTTGCGCAACCGGAGCGCTTCCCGGATTTGTAACGCTGATTCAAAAACGGCTTGTCCGCCGCCGCCAACGGCCTGAAAGTCATCCAGGTTACCGCTGCGTAAAAGAGTTTTTGCCACGATTTGATCCCATATACTTCTTCACACCGTTACTTTAACGAAATGAGGAAGCAACCAAACGGGGGAAGAGACGCTAAAAGGGCCGATTTCTTGCGGCATAGAAAGTGACGGTTGTGCTTGACGAATAATGGCACTTAAGGCAAATCATCTTTTTGGGCACTGGCGGTTAAAACAGCAAAAAACGCGGCTTTAGAATAACCTGATAGTGTTTCGTTATTTGCCAGGTCAAAACGCCTGTGCTGTTATTACTGTCCTATATAATAAAACTGTCAGGGTTATAACCATGTCTACAGGGAAAACACTGCTCGCCCTTGCGCTGAGCGCGCTGTTACCAGCCGGTGCCGCATGGGCGGCAAACAACGACACCCTTATTTACTGTTCTGAAGCGTCCCCCGAGTCCTTCAACCCGCAAATCGCCAGCTCTGGCCCGTCTTTTGTGGCCAGTTCTCAGGTACTGTACAACCGCCTGATCAATTTCGACCCGGTGAAAAACACCCCTGTGCCGTCGCTGGCAGAGTCCTGGACAATCTCGCCGGACGGCAAGACTTATACCTTTGCCTTGCGCAAAGGGGTGAAGTTCAACAGCAATAAATATTTCAAACCGACGCGCGACTTTAACGCCGATGACGTTATTTTCTCGGTCATGCGTCAGAAAGACCCTAAACACCCGTACCACAACGTGTCGCAGGGCAACTACGAATACTTTAACGATGTGGGTCTCGATAAGCTGATCCAGGACGTTAAAAAGGTCGACGATTATCACGTTCAGTTCACCCTCAGCGAACCCAACGCCGCGTTTCTGGCCGACTGGGGGATGGATTTCGCCTCCATTCTCTCCGCCGAATACGCCGACGCGATGCTGAAAAAAGGCACGCCTGAGAACGTGGACACCTGGCCGATTGGTACCGGGCCTTACGTGCTGCAGCAGTACAAAGTGGATTCGCTGATCCGCTACGTCGCAAACCCGAACTACTGGGAAGGCGAAGTGCCGACGAAGCATCTCATCTTCTCCATTACGCCAAACGTGGAAACCCGCCTGGCGAAGCTGCAGACCAACGAGTGCCAGATTATTCCTGCGCCATCCCCGGTTCAGTTTGACGCCATTAAGAACAACAAAGACCTGACGCTGCACTCGGTCGATGCGCTGAACGTCGGCTATCTGGCGTTCAACACAGAGAAAAAACCGTTCGATAACGTGCTGGTGCGTCAGGCGCTTAACTACGCGACCGACAAGAAGGCCATCGTTAATGCGGTCTTTATGGGATCGGGCACGGTGGCAAAATCGCCGATCCCGCCAAATATGCTGGGCTTCAATAAAGACCTGAAGGACTACAGCTACGATCCTGAAAAAGCGAAAGCCCTGCTGAAGCAGGCGGGTCTGGAGAAGGGCGCGGAAGTCACGCTGTGGTCAATGCCGGTTCAGCGTCCGTATAACCCGAACTCGCGCCGTATCGCAGAGATGATCCAGAGCGACTGGGCAAAAGTCGGCGTTAAAGCCAAAATTGTCTCCTACGAGTGGGGCGAATATCTCTCCGGAATGCGTAAAGGCGAACATGACTCCGCGCTTTTTGGCTGGATGTCCGATAACGGCGACCCGGACAACTTCGCCGATGTGCTGCTGGGCTGCAACAGCATTAAAACCGGCTCAAACGCCGCGCGCTGGTGCGATAAGGGGTATGATGCGCTGGTGCAAAAAGCGAAGCTGACCAGCAGCCCGGCCGAGCGCGCGAAACTCTACGGCCAGGCGCAGGAGATCTTCTACCAACAGGCGCCGTGGATCGCACTGGCAAACGGGAAAACGTTCTACGCGACCCGCAGCAACGTGACCGGATACAGCGTGAGCCTGATGGGCAGCGATTTCTCTAAGGCAAAGCTGAACTGATCGTTTGCCCGGTGGCGCTGCGCTTACCGGGCACATAACAAGGAGTGACAATGTCACATTTAAATGAAGTTATCGCCCGCGTCGATGCCGCCATCGAAGAGAGCGTGATTACCCACATGAACGAGCTGCTGATCGAATTAAGCGATGATGCTGAGCTCAGTCGTGAAGATCGCTATACCCAGCAGCAGCGTCTGCGCACCGCGATTTCGCACCACGGTAAGCAGCATAAAGAGGAGATGGACGCGCGTGAGGAACAGCTGACGAAAGGCGGCACCATACTGTAACGTTCAAAACTGGCGTCGCGCCACCAGCCATGCCCCGACCACCAGCATCACCGCACCGCACACCGGGCCAATCAGGGCGCGCAGCGGAATGCCATTGCTCCTCAGCACGTCCATCACCAGCCCGCCAATCAGCTGGCTTGCTACCAGGACGGCGATGGTCGTTGCCGCGCCAACGTTCTGATATCCGCTGATGCTGGCAAACACGAAAAACGAACCCAGCAGCCCCGGGATAAGCGTCCACCAGCGAACCGTTGCGGCCAGCTCGCTGAACCCGGCGACGCCCTGTTTCAGCAGCAGAATGCTGACAAACAGTACAATGCCGACCAGGGAGTTCAGCAGCATCGCGATGAGAATGGTGGAGGAGGACTGGGTGATACGCACCATCAAGGTGTTTTGCACCACCAGACCAATTCCCGCCGCCACCAGAAACGCCAGCGTCAGTGACTGATTCATGGGATAGCGTCCGGATCGCTGCGCTCGTCCAGCTGCAGCTGCATAAAGGTTAAGTCCAGCCAGCGGCCAAACTTGGTTCCCACCTGCGGCATCTGCCCCGTGGTGACAAAACCAAGCGTTTCGTGGAGGTGAATCGAGGCATGGTTTTGCGCTTCAATCCCGGCCACCATCACGTGTTTACCGATGGCGCGGGCCTCGTTTATCAGCGCGATCATCAGCGTGCGGCCAATGCCTTTTCCCTGATGTTCCGGGTGGACGTAGACCGAGTGCTCAACCGTATGACGAAAACCGTCGAAGGCGCGCCAGTCGCCGAAAGAGGCGTAGCCGGTAATCACGCCGTCCTCTTCGCTTACCAGAACCGGGTAACCCGCGAGAGTGCGTGCCTCAAACCAGGCGATTCGGTTATCGGTATCGACGGTTTTATCGTTCCAGATCGCGGCAGTATGCAGCACCGCGTGGTTGTAAATCTCTCCTATCGCAGCGCAGTCTTCTTTGCAGGCATGACGAACGATCATGATTAAACCTCTGTGTGTTGTTCACTATAGTGTTACGCTTTGGCTACGATATTACACAATCGTATAGCTCGAACGCTACGGCATAAGCCATATTTTTTTGTTATCAAAAGCCCATTGAAATGCTCTTCATTCACTATAGTATGACGTCATGAACACCATAACAGACACGATGAATCAACGGATTAGCGCAAGAATTCGCCTGGAGCGTGAGTCTCGCGGATGGTCCCTGAGCGAGCTGGCCGACCGGGCAGGCGTCTCCCGCGCCATGATCCACAAGATTGAACGCGGGGACAGTAGCCCGACGGCCACCTTGCTTGCCCGCCTGTCAGGCGCGTTTGGCATCAGCATGTCCACGCTGATTGCCCGGGCCGAGATGCAGGAAGGCAAGCTGCTGCGCCTTGCAAACCAGCCCGTCTGGCGCGATCCGCAGACGCACTACCTGCGCCGTCATGTTTCTCCCCGCACCGATCTGCCCATCGACCTTGTTCAGGTTGAACTGCCTGCGGGCAGCGATGTTCCGATGCCTGCCTCTTCTTACGCGCTGGCGCGTCAGCTTATCTGGCTGCAGTCCGGTGAGCTGGTGTTTCAGGAGGGCGACACTCGCCACGAAATGCACGCCGGCGACTGTCTCGAACTGGGGCCGCCAAATGACTGCCGGTTCATCAACGAAACGAATGAAACCTGCATCTATCTGGTTGTACGGCTTAACCAGTCCGGCTCGTAATGCTAATGCGATAACGCCGATCGTGAGCCAGGCTGTAATAACATTTGTACCAGAAGGAGATCCTGATGAATCAATCTGTTTCGCAAAATCGCCGCTGGGTGCTGGCCTCTCGTCCTCAGGGCGCGCCGGTGGCGGAAAATTTTCGTCTGGAAACGCAGCCTGTTCCAGCCCCTGTTGAGGGGCAGCTTTTGCTTCGTACCGTCTGGCTGTCGCTGGACCCGTACATGCGGGGGCGCATGAGCGATGCGCCATCCTATTCACCGCCGGTTGAGCTGGGTGCGGTGATGGTGGGGGGAACGGTCAGCCGGGTTGAGCAGTCAAATCATCCCGATTTCAAACCGGGTGAATGGGTGCTGGGCTACAGCGGCTGGCAGGAGTATGACCTCTCGGACGGCAGCGGCCTTGTGAAGCTGGGCGAAAATCCGTCTCATCCTTCCTGGTCGCTGGGGATACTGGGTATGCCGGGCTTTACCGCCTATATGGGGCTGCTGGATATCGGGCAACCGAAAGCCGGTGAAACGCTGGTGGTGGCTGCGGCAACCGGTCCGGTTGGCGCGACCGTCGGGCAGATCGGCAAAATCAAGGGTTGTCGGGTGGTTGGTGTGGCCGGTGGCGCAGAGAAATGCCGCCATGCCGTTGAGGTTCTCGGGTTTGACCTGTGTCTGGATCATCACGCGGCCGATTTTGCCGACCAACTGAAGCACGCCTGCCCGAAAGGAATTGATGTCTATTATGAAAACGTTGGCGGAAAAGTATTTGACGCCGTGCTGCCGTTACTCAATACCTCCGCGCGCGTGCCGGTATGCGGTCTGGTAAGCGGCTACAATGCGACGGGATTGCCCGAGGGGCCGGATCGCCTGCCGCTCCTGATGGCGACCATCCTGAAGAAACGCATTCGTATGCAGGGCTTTATCATCGGACAGGATTACGGGCACCGCATTAAGGAGTTCCAGGAAGAGATGGGGCGCTGGGTGCAGGAGGGGAAAATCCACTATCGCGAACAGGTAACGGACGGGCTGGAGAACGCCCCCGAGGCGCTGATTGGCCTGCTGGAAGGACGAAACTTCGGCAAAGTCGTGATTCGCGTCGCGAGTGACAATAAATAAACAGCAATATGGCGGGGTTTCCCGCCATATTTATTTGTGAAGATACGATATATTGTCTTTAATTACTGGACATAGCTTTTCGCGCCATCATCCCGGATGAGCCCGAAAACGATAAAAAAACAAAATTTGCTTTTTTTGCTGTTTTTACGTATCTCCCACCACCAGGCATGACGATACAGGATATATCGGACCAGCGCCGTTTTATTAAAACTGGCGTTTAAAAATAGCATTAAGTTTTAGCTACAGGAATTCCACATGCTTGATTTGGATCACTTAGAAAAAGCCCAAAGGGTCAGTCTTACTATGCAAGTTGAACTCAGTTTGAAAGGAGCGTTAATTACAGGCTCACTCAAACCTGGGGCACGACTGATTACGAAAGAAATTGCCGATAAATTAGGAACCAGTATTACCCCTGTTCGCGAGGCGCTTTTGCGCCTGGTGTCATCAGGGGCATTACACGCTACGCCCGCGCAGGCATTTCTGGTTCCGGAGGTTACGCTGGAGCGCTATAACGAGATTAACGCCATAAGAAAACAGCTTGAGCCAATGGCGGTCGCCGCAGCCTGTCGGAATATGTCTGATAGCAAACTGGAGGCGTTGCGCAAATTGTCGGAGGCCTTCCATGAGGCCATGCGCAACGGGAATGTCCAGCAGGCGTTGCATGCGAATCGCGTCTTCCGGTTTACGCTGTATCAGTATGCGGAAATGCCTACGCTTAATGCATTAATTGAGCAGCTCTGGGTGCGCATCGGGCCCTGTATGAACTATCTGCATCAGGAGCTTAACGATATCAAAGCCTCGACATATCACTATGACGAACTCCTTTCCGCCCTTGAGAGAAGAGATGTTGTTGCCTGCCAGAAGGCGATTGATAAGGTGATTGATGAAGCGAATTTGCTTTTACAGCGACAATATTTTAACTAAGAGATTATTTAGCAGGGCGACTATATTTCGCACCTAATTATTTATCCGGTGAATAACTCCTGATGGTTTATTGCCATCAGGAGCGTTATTTCATTAATCAAATAAACTTTTCTTTTAGCTTACTCGAAGCGATAAGAGACCGACAGCCCGACCCCGTAGTTACGGCCAGGTGCAGGCTCGTAATAACGACCGTTAGACTCGTTGACAATAACCGAGCCCGCGTACTCTTTATCGAACAGGTTATCGACGCGGCCAAAGACGTCCATGCCCCAGCTGCCGTAGTTGAATTTGTACCCTGTGTTCAGCCCGACCACCGTATACGACGGCGCTTTCGCCGTATTCTCGTCGTCGGCCATGATATCGCTCATGTAACGCACGTCCGTGCCCGCGTACCAGCCTTCCTCCGGCTGCCAGCCAAACGAAGCGAAACCCATATTGCGGGCAATACCCGGCATCCGGTTACCGTTACAGTCTGCGTCGCTGCAGACGTTAGTCCGGTAGGTGGCATCCAGATACGTCCACGCCATCTTCAGCTTCCAGTTCTCAGCAAACTGCTGATCGAGGGAAACTTCCACACCCTGACGACGGGTTTTCCCGGCATTTTTATAGGTTGTGCGGCCGCCTGAACTGGAGTCCACCACGATCTCGTCATCCGTATCGGTGCGGAACAGCGCCGCCGTCAGCAGGCCGTTGCCGATTCGGGTTTTGCTGCCCACTTCATACGTATTGTTGGTGGACGGCTGCAGCCCAATGTTGAGGCCTCCCTGGTTATCGGCGCGATAGGAGAGCTCGTTGATGGTTGGCGTTTCGAACCCACGCCCTGCGGCAGCGTAGAGGTTCCATGCGTCCGTCACCGCATACTTCACGGAACCGGCCGGAAGCCATTTGTGATAGCTCGCGTCACCGCTGTCATCACCGTTGCCCGGCGTAACGTAATGGTCGTTGGAATCAAACCAGACCGAACTGTAGCGCACCCCCGCATCAACAGAGAGTTTCTGCGTCAGCTGCCAGCTCGTTTGCAGGTAAGGGTCAACGTTCCACATCAGGTTACGTTCGTTTCGACGCTTATCACCCTTCACGCCGTAGTCCGGCACGCCGTTGCTCATCACGAAGTTCTCATAGCCGCGACGATCTTCACTCAGGTTTTCGTAGTTCAGACCGGTGGTAAAAGTCACCGGCACCAGCAGCTCGCCGCGATGCGTCCAGCGGGTATCCACGCCCTGATAGTGGCGCTGCATATCAATCACACCGCCGGAATGGGAGGCTTTTAGCTGCGGCTGATACGGAATCGACTGGTACTGCGTCATTTCACGCTCGCCGGCGTACATCATCACGCTCAGGTCGTCCTGAGCGCTGAGCTGGCGATCGTAGCGCATACCGGCCTGGGTCTGCTTGATGGTCTTGCGGGTGTTGTACTGGTCGCCGCGCGGAGACTGACGCGGATTGTTCTGCCACTCCTGATAGCTCAGCCCGCCCGGATCGTTGGCCTTCATGTCCACGCTGTTGAAAATCAGCGTCAGCTTGCTGACGTCGTCAATGCGCACGCCCAGTTTGGCGTTAGCGAGGTTTTTCCGCGCGCCGCTGTGGTCGCGGTAGCCTTTGGTGGTGAAACGGGTGGTGGAAACTGTGTAATCCACATCGCCCGCGTGGGTGCCATCACCCATCGCGCCGGTGGCTTTCATGCCGTAGCGCCAGGTACCGTAGCTGCCGTAATAGCTGCTGGCTTCAATGGTCGGCGGCTGCTTACCGGTCTGGGTGTTGATGTTAATCACGCCGCCGGAGGCGTTGCCGTACAGGGCTGAGAAGGGGCCGCGCAGCACTTCAACGCTCTCCACGCTGGAAAGATCGATGTTGGAGGTCTGGCCCTGACCGTCCGGCATGGTGGCAGGGATACCGTCGACATACATACGGATACCGCGCACGCCAAACGTTGATCGGGCACCAAATCCGCGCATCGAAAGCTGGAGATCCTGGGCGTAGTTTTGACGGTTCTGAATTTGCAGCCCGGGTACGCTGCCAAGGGATTCAGACAGGTTAATGCGGGGCGCGGCCTGGCGCAGATCGTCGCCATTGACGACGCTGACCGCGGCCGGTGTATCGAGTTCCGATACGGTTTGCGGCGTGGCGCTGACGATCATGGTTTGTTCTTCCGCGCTCATTGCGGTGAGCGGCGTAAAAATAACAGGAACCAGCAGCAGCGGGAGAGAAGCCTTACGGGCAGAAATGATTTTCATGAATAAAACCGGTTGTGGTATGTAAACGAACCAAATGGAACATGTCCATATATGTTAAAGGTTTTGTAAAAGTTTTGAAAACTATAACCGCACATTGCGTTAATGGAAGGCGAAGCGGGAAAGAAAAACTCCACATTTAACACATTAATGATTACTATTCTCATTATCAAAAGGCAATGCCATGACGTTGTCTGCCGGAAGTGATGTCAGCCCAACCCCACTTTTCAGAAAAGGAATTGTTATGTCTTTACGTCATCTGTGCTCACCGCGTCTGAGCCTGTCACTGCTGTCTGCCACTTTACTGCTTGCCGGGACGTTCCAGGTGCATGCCGCCGAAGAGGTGCTGCGTAAAGCGGTGGGCAAAGGGGCGTATGAAATGGCGGTCAGCCAGCAGGAGAATGCGCTGTGGGTGGCGACCTCGCAAAGCCGTAAAACCGATAAGGGCGGAGTTGTCTACCGTCTTGATCCGGTCACGCTGGACGTGACGCAGGCGATCCATAGCGATCTCAAGCCCTTTGGTGCCACCATTGACAATGCGACCCAAACGCTGTGGTTCGGCAATACGATCAACGGCGCGGTAACCGCGATTGATGCTAAAACGGGTGACGTAAAAGGGCGGCTGGTGCTGGACGGGCGTCAACGCAGCGAAACCGTCAAACCGCTGCAGCCGCGCCAGCTGGTGGCGGACGACGCGAGCAACACCATTTACATCACCGGTGTCGGTAAAGAGAGCGTGATTTGGGTGGTGGATGGCGCCACGCTGAAGCTAAAAGAGACCATTGCCAATACGGGCACCTACAGCACCGGCCTGGCGCTGGATGGGCAGGCGAAACGTCTGTACACCACGAATGCGGACGGCGAGCTGTTAACCATTGATACGGCCACGAACAAAATCCTGAGCCGTAAAAAAGTGCAGGATGACGGGAAAGAGCACTTCTATCTGAACCTGAGCCTCGACACAGCCGGTCAGCGTGCGTTCCTGACTGATTCAAAGCAGCCGGAAGTGCTGGTGGTGAGCCTGAAAGACGGCAGCGTGATCGCGAAAATCGCCGCGCCGGAATCCCTGGCGGTCCTGTTTAACCCGGCCCGCAATGAAGCCTATGTGACGCACCGTGAAGCCGGCAAGGTGAGCGTGATAGATGCGAAAACGTATAAGGTGACTAAAACGTTCGACACGCCGGTCTACCCGAACAGCCTGGCGCTCTCTGCGGATGGCAAAACCCTGTACGTGACGGTGAAGCAAAAATCCACCCGCCAGCAGGAAGCCACCCAGCCTGACGATGTCATTCGTATCGCGCTGTAAGATAAAAAAAGGGAAGGCATTTGCCTTCCCTTTTTAATGCTTACCGGATGCTTAACGCGAGGTTTCTTCCACCAGCGGCGCGTCGTGTTTTTCATCATCAGGATGAACCGGCGCGGTGCTGTGAATTTCATGAACGCGTTTACGCACGCCGAACCAGCCCGCAATAAGCAGCACGGCCAGCAGCGGAATGGTCGCGATGGTGTAGGTGCCGTTCGGGTAGTCGAACGCCATCAGCACCAGCACGCTGAACAGGAAGAGCAGGGTGAGCCAGGAGGTCACCGGCGCGCCAGGCAGCTTAAAGCTGACGTCAGCGGCTTTGCCTTCTTTAATCGCTTTACGCAGACGCATCTGGCAGACCACGATAAAGCCCCAGGACGCGATAATCCCGAGTGCCGCCACGTTCAGAACGATTTCGAATACCTGAGACGGTACCAGATAGTTCAGGAATACGCCGAATACGTACACTACCAGCGTCGCCAGAATACCGGCGTACGGCACGTGCTGCTTGCTCATCTTCGACATGAATTTCGGCGCAGAACCGCCCATGGACATGGAGCGCAGGATACGGCCGGTAGAGTAAAGACCGGAGTTCAGGCTGGAGAGCGCTGCGGTCAGGACCACGATGTTCATGATGCTGCCAACGTAAGGCACGCCCAGCTTAGAGAAGAAGGTCACGAACGGACTCTGACCCGCCTGATAGGCAGTCCACGGGAGCAGCAGAACCAGCAGCACCACGGAGCCGACGTAGAACAGACCGATACGCCAGATCACGCTATTAATGGCTTTTGGCACCATGGTCTGCGGGTCTTTACATTCCCCTGCTGCGGTGCCCACCAGCTCGATGGAGGCGAAGGCGAACACGACGCCCTGAACCAGCACCAGCGCAGGCAGCAGACCGTGCGGGAAGAATCCACCGTTATCGGTTATCAGGTGGAAGCCGGTGGCATTGCCGTCCAGCGGCTTGCCGCTGCCGAGGAAGACGGTACCCACGACCAGGAACACCACGATGGCCAGTACTTTTACCAGCGCAAACCAGAACTCCATCTCCGCGAACCACTTCACGCCGATCATGTTCATGGTGCCGACAATCGCCAGCGCGCCAAGCGCAAAGACCCACTGCGGCACATCGCCAAACGCGCCCCAGTAGTGCATATACAGCGCTACGGCGGTGATATCGACGATACCGGTCATTGCCCAGTTGACGAAGTACATCCAGCCCGCAACGTAAGCGGCTTTTTCACCGAGGAATTCACGGGCATAAGAGACGAAGCTGCCGCTGGAAGGGCGATGCAGTACCAGTTCGCCCAGCGCGCGTAGAATGAAGAAAGAGAAGATCCCGCACACCAGATAGACCAGGGCGAGAGCCGGGCCAGCCATCTGCAGGCGTGCACCAGCACCTAAAAACAGACCCGTTCCGATAGCGCCGCCGATGGCGATCATTTGAACCTGACGGTTGCCCATCGCTTTGTGGTAGCCCTCTTCGTGGGAGTTCAACCAGCGACGTTTAGCAGCGTGATGATCGGCTGCGCTTTTATTGCTTGTTTTCATTGAGTTACCTGTTTGCCTGTCTGAACCATTATCGTGATAGTCCTGCCTGGCAGAGAGCAATACAAACGATTGCTTCTGCGCAAACACATGTCGCCTTCCCAGTCATTCTGCGTATGGATAAGGCGAAACATGGCGAGGCATCCTACCTGCAATTCATAAGCGACGCAAAATATAACCGTGCCGAAAGTGATGCACGTCGAAGGAAATCGTGTGGTCAGAGCAGACGGGGATCACAACACGCTGAATCGTGATGAGTTTTTAGTCAAAACAATCGCGAGGTTGATTATTTAATCATCAGAATATCTTAATTATTACCAGATGGTATAAATTGGGGTTACCTCAGAGCACCCGCCGTTAACATGAAACGGTAACAGGCGGGTGACGGATCTGCGATAACGCACAAAAATAATCTCAGGCTTCACAGACCCCGAACGGCTAACCGCCAAAAACGGCAATCGCCTGCTTAAGGCGCGTCGTGCGCTCCGTCAGGTGATTCGCGGCGTGAGTGACGTTATCCACCATCCCCGTATTGTTGTGGGTCATTGCGCCGATACGGGAGATGGATGCGTTGATGAGCGTCAGCGCCTGGGTTTGCTCCTGCGTGGCGTGGCCGATCTCCTTAATCAGGGAGGAGACCCGCAGCACGTTGTCGATCATAACCGTCAGCTGCGTTTCGGTCTGTTCCACTTTCTGCACGCCAGCGTTGACGCTGGCGACGTTTTTCTCGATCAGCGCTTTGATCTCTTTCGCCGCCGTCGCGGAGTGCTGCGCAAGATTGCGCACCTCAGCCGCCACCACGGCAAAACCGCGCCCGGCTTCACCCGCACGCGCCGCTTCAACGGCAGCGTTCAGCGCAAGAATGTTGGTCTGGAAGGCAATGCGATCGATAACGCTGATAATATCAACGATCTGGCTGTTATCCTGCGACACGGACTGCATCATACCGATGGTCTCTTTCATCATCGCTTCACCGCGGTGTGCGCTGTCGCTGGTGCGATCGGCCATCTGGATCGCCTCGTTCGCGGTTTCCGCCGTCTGCTTCACCGCGCTGGCAATCTCTTCTACTGCCGACGCGGTTTGCTGCAGAAAGTCTGCTGTTTCTTCAGAGCGCGTCTGTAGCGCCGCACCTTCTTTGGCAACCTGCTGGCTGATGGTGCTAATTCCGCTGATTTGCGCCCCGACATCGTCAACCAGCGAATTCAGGTTCAAACCTGATTGATTCACCAGGCGCATCATCAGCCCGATGTCATCGATCCTGTCAAAATGGTAATAGTCCGTTTTACGTCCTGAAACCACGCGCTGCATCTGTTGCACAATGGATTTTAACGGACTGGCGATCTGCGCATGAAGATAATAAGCCAGGGAAGTAAACAACAGCACCAGACTTGCCGATTGCACAAATTTATCAGGAAATAAATACACGGCCAGACAGGAGAGTAACGCCGTCGTCGCAATACCAAGATGGATTCGTTTACGGGTGCTGAGACATTTAAAGAGCGAGATAAATGAAAATAAACCGCGTCGAACCAGCAATCCTTTATAAAAACGGTAATGTTTTAATTCGTTATTACGCACTTTTGTATAGAGTTTTTCACTGGCCGCAATCTCCTCGCGTGTGGGTTTATTTCGCACGGAAATATAGCCCGTCAGGGAGCCGCCCTGCCAGACCGGCGTCACGTTTGCTCGCACCCAGTAGTGATCGCCATTATGACGACGATTCTTCACCAGCCCGGTCCAGGTCTCACCTTGCTGCAGGGTAAACCACATGTCGCCAAACGCTTCGGCAGGCATGTCGGGATGGCGGATGAGGTTATGCGGCTCGCCCAAAAGATGCTCTTCTTTATATCCGCTGGCTTCAATAAAAGCGGAATTAGCGTAGGTAATATGACTTTTTGTATCGGTGGTCGACATTAACGTCGAACCATCGTTAAGTAAATACTCGTTTTGTGTAACGGGAGTGTTACGCCTCATGAGTAACTCCATGGTGATGTGCAAGAATAAAAAACAACCGGAAAATGCTCCGGCAAGATGAGGGTGATTATTTTTTATAACTGTCTTGTTCTTATTCTCTCTGAAATTCTGACAGCCTGAAATACCCACCGTTCATTATTTTTAATCTGTTAATTTTGTCGGATGTAATAAAAATGAAAATATTTTCAGGGGCATTTTTGGATGGCGATGCAAATAAATGACATAACCCAAACTGCAAGAGGGAGATCGTCACTCTGGAAAAATTGTCATGCTGAAATAGCGTTTCGTTAACAGGATGAAAACGCTATCATTTGGTCAGTTTTCGTTAACACAGTGAGGCTGAGGTGAAAATTAACGTCATCGGAACCAGCGGGAGCGGAAAAAGCACGCTGGCGAAGCAGATTGCGACCGCGCTGTCTATTCCCTGTATCGAGATGGACAGACTCTACTGGCAGGCTGACTGGCAGGGCACGCCGGACGATGAGTTTCAGGAAAAGCTGGAGCAGGCGCTACAGGCTTCGCCAGACTGGGTGCTCGACGGAAACTACAACCGTACGCGACCGGTGAAATGGCGCAATGTAGACGTGGTGGTGTGGGTGGATTACGGGTTTACCCGCACCCTCAGGCAGGCGGTTACCCGAGCAATAAAACGGGCCTGGCATAAACACGAGCTTTGGCCCGGAACGGGAAATAAAGAGAGTTTCCGGCGCGCGTTCTTCAGCAGAGAATCCATTATCATCTGGACGATCAAAACCTGGCGTAATAACCGCACGCGCTATGAAGCCGATCTGCAAAACCCGCAATACAGCCATATTCGCTTCGTCCGCATTACCCGTCGTGAGCAGGTGGAAACGCTGATCGCCTCCTTAAAGTCTTATTCTTAGCATGGTTTTATATATCTGATTTCCGGCAAACTAAATGTAAATTAATTGTTTCTCAGTGGTGAAATGCGCCTTTAATAATGTCGACATGTTAAGTCAAACGAGAACGCAACATGTCATGGCGAATCAGCATTCTGGATAAAAGCCCCATCGCTGAAAACGAAACGGCTGCCGATGCGCTGGCGCGTACCCTGGCGCTGGCGCAGCAGGCAGAAAATCTGGGCTATCACCGCTTCTGGATTGCCGAACACCACAACACCCCACAGCTTGCCAGCCCTTCGCCGGAGCTGCTGATTGCCTGGATCCTCGGGCAAACCACGCGCATTCGCGTTGGCTCTGGCGGCGTGATGCTCCAGCACTACAGCCCTTATAAAGTCGCTGAGAATTTCAACGTGCTGGCCGCGCTGGCGCCTGGCCGCGTCGATCTCGGCGTCGGGAAAGCCCCCGGCGGATTACCGCTCTCAACCCGCGCGCTGCAGCAGGGCCTGAATCAACAGGAAAAGGGCAGCTTTGCAGAACAGCTGGCTCAGCTCGATCGCTGGATCCGTCCTGAGCATCAGTCAAATGAAGAGGCCGTCCGCGCCACGCCGCTGCCGCCGTTGCCTGCTGAGGGTTTCCTGCTGGGCGCGAGTATCGATAGCGCGCTGCTGGCCGCCGGGCTCGACTGGAACTTTGTGTTTGCCGCGCACCTGAACGGCGATCCGGATCTGTTGCGCGAGGTGGTATCGACCTGGCGTAAGCACAGCGCACGGGACGTGATTGTGGCGGTGCAGGCGATCGTCGCGCCAACGCAGGCCGAAGCAGACGCGCTGGCGCAGAAGGTCGAAGTGTGGGGCGTTGAGCTGGCAAACGGACAGCGTGTCACCGTGGCCAGCGAAGAGCAGGCCTACGCGTTTGCGCGCCAGGCGGGCAGCGAGCCGGTGCGCATCGCACGTCGCGCGCAGTCGCTGCTGGCGGGCACCGCTGATTCGGTTCTGGAACAGCTCAACGCGCTGCATCAGCAGTGGGGCATTGACGAATTTATCATCGACACGCCGGTGGCGGAGGGAGCAACGCGCGTCGCGTCGCTGCGTCTGCTGGCCGAGGCGCGTCTTAACAAGGAGGTCACCGTATGAGCTTTGGCGAACAGCTGATTGCCTGGCGTCGCGAACTGCACCAGAACCCGGAGCTGTCCGGCCAGGAAGTGGAGACCACAACGCGCCTGCGCCAGTGGCTGACGAATGCCGGGATTACCCTGCAGCCTTACGACCTGTCGACCGGGCTGGTGGCGGAAATCGGCTCGGGCAGCAAACTGATTGCGCTACGGGCGGATATTGATGCCCTGCCGATTGAAGAGCGCAGCGGCGTGCCGTTCAGCTCGCAGCGTGCAGGCGTAATGCACGCCTGCGGACACGATATCCACACCAGCGTGATCCTCGGCGCCGCGTTAAAGCTGAAAGAGCGAGAAGCCTCGCTAAACGGCCGGGTGCGGATCCTGTTTCAGCCTGCCGAAGAGAATTTTGGCGGTGCGAAGAGCATGGTGCGCGCCGGTGCCCTGCGCGATGTCAGCGCAATCTTCGGCATGCACAACGAGCCCGGCCTGCCGGTCGGTGAGTTCGCCACGCGCGGCGGGCCGTTCTATGCCAACGTCGACCGCTTTGTGATCCGCATTACCGGTAAAGGCGCGCACGCCGCGCGTCCTCACGAAGGCAACGACGCCATTGTGCTGGCAAGCCAGCTGGTGACGGCGCTGCAAAGCGTCGCCAGCCGCAACGTCAACACGCTGGATTCGGTGGTGCTGAGCGTGACCCGCATCGCGGGCGGCAACACCTGGAACGTGCTGCCGGAAAGCGTCGAGCTGGAAGGCACGCTGCGCACCCATCGCACGGAAGTGCAGCAGAATGTGAAAGCCCGCGTGGGTGAAATCGCCGCCGGGTTTGCCAGCGCCTTCAGCGCGCAGATTGATATCACCTGGTATGCCGGGCCTACCGCACTGGTGAACGATGAGCGCTGGGCTGATTTTGCCACCTCGGTCGCGCGTGACGCCGGATATGAAACCCGGCACGCGGAACTGCATATGGGCGGGGAAGATTTTGCGGTCTATTTGCAGTCAGTTCCCGGCGCGTTTGTCAGCATTGGCAGCAACAGCCCGTTTGGTTTACATCACCCGGCCTTCAACCCTGATGAAGCACTGATTGAGCCCGCTGCCCGCTATTTTGCACAGCTTGCGGAAAAAGCCCTGCAACACGTTTAATTCAGGAGAGGTAAATATGTCTGCAACCCGACAACTGCGGCTGGGCACCATTCTGCATGGTGCATCCGGAAATATGTCCGCGTGGCGCCATCCTGCGGCGATCGCCGACGCCAGTATTAATTTCGACTTCGTGAAAGCGACGGCGTTAAAGGCCGAGGAAGGGAAGCTCGATTTTCTCTTTGTGGCCGATGGTCTCTATATTAACGAGAAATCGATCCCTCATTTTCTGAATCGTTTTGAACCGTTAACCGTGCTTTCCGCACTGGCCAGCATCACCTCGCGCCTGGGACTGGTGGGAACCTTATCCACCTCCTACAGCGAGCCCTTCACCACGGCGCGCCAGTTTGCCAGCCTCGATCACCTCAGTAACGGCCGCGCGGGCTGGAACGTGGTGACCTCGCCGCTGGAAGGGTCGGCGAAGAACTTTTCCCGCGAAAAACACCCCGAACACGCGCTGCGCTATCGCATTGCCGATGAGTATCTCGACGTGGTGAAAGGGCTGTGGGATTCCTGGGAAGGCGACGCGTTTATCCGCAACAAAGAGAGCGGTCAATTTTTTGACCCGGCCAAACTGCATACGCTCGATCACCACGGTGACTTCTTCCAGGTCGCCGGTCCGCTGAATATTGGCCGCACGCCGCAGGGTCGCCCGATTGTATTTCAGGCCGGGGCGTCGGACGACGGGAAAAAACTGGCGGCGAAACATGCCGACGCCATTTTCACCCACCACGAGACCTTCGACGAGGCAAAAGCCTTTTATCAGGACGTAAAACAGCAGCTGGAAACAAACGGCCGCCGCGCCTCGGATCTCCATATTTTCCAGGGCGTCAGCGTGATTGTGGGTAAAGACGCCGATGACGTGGAAAATCAGTACCAGACCACGGCGGCGCTGGTGTCGATTAACGACGCCCTCAATTACCTCGGACGCTATTTTGAACATCACGATTTCAGCCAGTATCCGCTCGACGAGCCGTTCCCGGATATCGGCGACTTAGGCAAAAACAGCTTCCGCAGCACCACCGATGAAATTAAGCGTAATGCCCGAGAGCGCAACTTAACCCTGCGTCAGGTGGCCCTTGAAGCCGCTTCGCCGCGTCCGCGTTTTTCCGGTACGCCGGAAGAGGTAGCCGATGGTCTGCAGGCCTGGTTCGAAGGCTATGCCGCAGACGGCTTCATCATTCAGGGCGGCACGCCGGACACCTTCCCGCGCTTTGTTGACCAGGTGGTACCTGTTCTGCAGGCCCGCGGCCTGTTCCGTTCCGACTACCCGGGCACCACGCTGCGCGAAAGCCTTGGCTTAGACCAACCGAAAAACCAGTACACACAACAATAAAAGAGAACCCCGCTATGCAGAAATCATCGCTTATTCTGGCGCTCGCGCTGGCCTTTACCCCTGCCGTCTGGGCAGAGAACGTCAATATTAACGGCACCGGCGTGAGCATTGAGGCCAATAAAACGCCGATTAATACCGCCAAAAACAATGATGCGGTGGCACAGCTGCCGAAAGACTATCGCTTTGCCGTGCCGGGGAAATTTACCGTGGCGGTGGCGGGCCTCAATCAACCGCCGCTGACGGTTTTCTCCGACGACAACAAAACGCTGCTGGGAAGCGAGGTTGACGTCGCCCGTCTGGTCGCCGACAGCCTCGGGCTGGAGCTGAACGTAGTGCCAACCTCCTGGGAAGACTGGCCCCTGGGAGTGGCGTCCGGGAAATACGATGCGGCCATCAGCAACATAACCGTCACCAAAGAGCGTAAAGAGAAGTTTGATTTCGCCACTTACCGGAAGGATTCCCTCGGCTTTTATGTGAAATCCACCAGCCCGATTACGTCGCTGCAGAAGGCGGAAGACATTGCCGGGCTGCGGATTATCGTCGGCTCTGGCACCAATCAGGAGGCCATCCTGCTGGCATGGAATGCTGAAAATCTGAAGAAAGGACTGAAGCCCTTTACCCCGATCTATACCAAAGACGATGCCGCCCAAACCCTGGCGCTGCAGTCCGGGCGCGCGGATGCCTACTTTGGTCCGAACGTGATTGGCGCATGGAAAGCGGCGCTGAACGGGAAAACCAAACTGGTAGGCAGCGTCGACGGCGGCTGGCCGAAGGCTGCGCACATCGCGGTCACGCTGAAGAAAGGCAGCGGGCTGGTTGAGCCGGTGCAAACCGCGCTGAACGGCGTCATCAAAAACGGCGATTACGACAAAGTGCTGAACCGCTGGGGTGAAGGGGTTGAGCGCATTCCTCAGTCAGAAGTGAACCCGGCGGGCCTGGGTGATTAAGGAGGCGTGATGAGCGAACGATTTCGTGATGTTTCACCGGAAGATGCCGAGCTTCAGCCCATTATCGAGGGGCTGTTCGGGGAATATGCGGCCCGCTACGGGGACTACTTCTCCAAAGATGCGGAAATTGAGCTCACCGAGTGGTATTTAGCGCCGCAGGGGCTGTTTATCGTGCTGGAGCGCGACGGGAAGATTATTGCCACCGGCGCGTACAAACCGTTCGACGAACGCACCGCAGAAATCAAACGCATCTGGACGGACAAAACCCTGCGTCAGCAGGGGCTTGCCGGGCGCGTGGTGCAGGAGCTTGAGCGCAGGGCGGTGCTGGCAGGGTACAGTCAGATCTACCTGACAACCGGCTTTCGCCAGCCGGAAGCGGTCAGGCTCTATCTCAGCCAGGGCTATCAGGCGCAGTTCGATCTAAACCGCGATCCGGAAGAGTACAGCCAGCCGCCGTTTGACGGTCGGCTGCGATTCACTAAAACGCTGGTACGCGAAGTGTTCAGTAAAACCGCATGAGGAACGACGATGAGCAACGTTGAAACCATTAAGGTGGTCCCGGCGCGTTATCCGCTGCGGGCCGTCGGCGCCGCGGTGGCGCTGTTTGTCCTGGCGGTCGTGATTCAGTCAGTCGCCTTTAACCCGCGCTGGGAGTGGGCGGTGTTCGCCCGCTGGTTCTTCGACCCGGTGATCCTCGAAGGCGTCGGGCAGACCCTGCTGCTGACGCTGATCGGTACCGCGCTGAGCGTGGTGTTTGGCGGCATGCTGGCCCTGGCGAGACTCTCTTCTTCCTGGCTGCTGAGCAGCCTGGCGTGGGCCTACATCTGGCTGTTTCGCTCGCTGCCGCTGATCGTCGTACTGATTATCCTGTACAACTTTTCCTATCTCTACGATACGCTCTCGCTCGGCGTGCCGTTTACCGGCATCACCTGGGGCAGCTTTGAAACCATCAACGTGCTGGGGCAGTTCTCTACCGCAGTGGTGGGGTTAACCCTGGTGCAGAGCGCCTATACCGCCGAGATCGTTCGCGGCGGATTCCTCGGGGTCGATCACGGGCAGTATGAGGCCGCCGCCGCGCTCGGCCTGCCGGCCTGGCGCCGCACGGTCCGCATCATTTTGCCTCAGGCGCTGCGCACTATTCTGCCGTCGGGCTTCAATGAAATCATCAGCCTCGCCAAGGGCACGGCGATGGTGTACGTCCTGGCGATGCCGGAGCTGTTTTATACCATTCAGATGATCTACAACCGCACGCAGGAGGTGATCCCGCTGCTGATGGTCGGTGCCGCCTGGTATCTGGCGATCACCACCGTCCTGTCCGCTATCCAGTACGGTGTTGAACGCGCGCTTGCCCGCAGCGAACGCCGCTCTGCGGTTAATCAGAACCGTGCCGCTCGTCGTATCCGTTCCGTCACCACCACGACAGCACAGGAGCCTATCCATGCAAGCCTCTCCTGAAGGACATATCTCGATTACCGGCGTCAGCAAGTATTTTGGACGCCATAAGGCGCTCGACAACGTTTCGCTTGAGATCCCGCCCGGTTCCGTGACGGTCATTCTCGGGCCGTCCGGGTCGGGCAAATCGACGCTGCTGCGCACCATTAACCACCTGGAGCGCGTCGACGAAGGCTTTATTCAGATTGACGGGGACTACATTGGCTACCGTCGTCAGGGCGACAAGCTCTACGAGCTGAAGGAGAAAGAGATCCTCAAACAGCGCGTCAACGTGGGCTACGTTTTTCAGAACTTCAACCTCTTTCCGCACCTCACGGTGTTGGAAAACCTGATTGAGGCGCCCATCGCGCATAAAAAGCTCAGCAAAAAAGAGGCGGTGGAAAGAGCGTACAGCCTGCTGGACGTGGTCGGGCTGCGGGACAAAGCCGATGCCTGGTCCCGGCATCTTTCCGGCGGGCAACAGCAGCGTATTGCCATTGCCCGCGCGCTGGCGTTACGTCCACGCGTGATGCTGTTTGATGAACCCACCTCGGCGCTGGATCCGGAGCTGGTGGGGGAAGTGCTGGACGTGATCAAAAAACTGGCCCGCTCCGGCACTACGCTGGTGGTGGTCACTCACGAGATCGGCTTTGCCCGGGAAGTGGCGGATCAGGTGGTGTTTATGGTCGACGGAAAAATTGTCGAGCAGGGCAGCAGTGACGAGGTGTTAAACCGTCCGTCACACGCGCGAACGCGCCAGTTCCTGTCAAAAGTGCTGTAAGGAGCGCAGATGAAATACGGACTTCTGGCGGGGCTACTTTTTACGACGGCGAGCCACGCCAGCATCGATCTGCAAGCTAACGAGCAGCCGCTGCCGGTGACGGTGGATCGGCAGGCCGTGGCGAAGATCCCCGCCGGTTATAAATTCGTTGAGCCGGGTACGCTGACGGTCGCCGTCTCGATGCTGAACTCCCCGCCGCTGGCGCTGCTGGCCAGCGATAACCGCACGCGGATTGGCAGCGATCCGGATATCGCCCGCCTGCTGGCGGGCAGCCTGGGGCTGAAGCTAAAGCTGGTGCCGACGGCGTGGGAAGACTGGCCGCTGGGGATCGCTTCCGGGCGCTACGACGTGGCGCTGGTGAACATTGCGGTGACCGAACAGCGTAAAGAGAAGTTTGATTTTGCGACCTACCGCGTCGATTCGCTGGCGTTTTCGGTGAAATCGACCAGCGAGATTCAGTCAATCAAAAGCGCGGCAGATCTGGCCGGAAAAAGGGTGATTGTTGGCTCTGGCACCAATCAGGAGCGCATCCTGCTGGGCTGGAACGAAGAGAACAAAAAGGCGGGGCGGGCGCCAGCGCTGCCGGTCTATCTCCACGACGATGCCTCGGGCAATCTCTATATCCAGTCCGGCAGGGCAGATGTGTTCTTTGGCCCTCAGTCGGTTTCATCCTGGAAAGCCGCGCTCACCGGCAAAACCCGCGTCGTGGGGTTAGGGCCGAAGAAGGCGTTTGTTGCCACGACCACTAAAAAGGGCAATGAGCTGGTTTACGCGCTGCAGGCCGCGCTGGACGGCGCGATTAAGCGCGGAGAGTACCAGAAGGTGCTGGCTCGCTGGGGCGAGCAGGGCGAAGCGGTGGCGCAATCG
The DNA here is from genome assembly GCF_058354585.1 of Enterobacter sp. Taxon_8. Taxonomy (NCBI): domain Bacteria; kingdom Pseudomonadati; phylum Pseudomonadota; class Gammaproteobacteria; order Enterobacterales; family Enterobacteriaceae; genus Enterobacter; species Enterobacter sp. Taxon_8. The sequence goes on from NZ_CM177989.1 coordinate 2,129,826, forward strand.
GATGTCAACCCGCCTGGGATAACCTACTAAGGGTGCTCTACACTTAGGGTTTTCATTCCCGAGGGGGCAACATGATTAAACTCTATGGCGTACCCGGCTGGGGCTCGGCGATCGGTGAAGTGATGCTGACCCTGGCTGATATCCCTTATCAATTTATCAACGTGGACGGGTTTGACCAGCCCGGTCCGCAGCGTGAATTACTGCACAAGCTCAATCCGCTGTGCCAGGTGCCGACGCTGGAGCTGGAAAATGGTGCCATCATGACCGAAACGGCGGCGATTGCCCTGATGGTGCTCGACCGGTGTCCCGATCTCGCCCCGCCCGTGGGGCAGGCTGAACGTCAGCAGTTTCAGCGTTTGCTCATCTGGTTCGTAGCCAACGTCTATCCCACGTTTACCTATGCAGACTATCCCGAACGCTGGGTGCCGGATGCGCCCGAACAGCTGCAGAAAAACTGCATCGAATACCGGAAGTCCCTCTATTTGTGGTTCGAAAGCCAGCTTAAGGCTACCCCGTTTGCGCTGGGGGAACGGCTGACGCTGCTCGATGTGTATATTGTGGTGGCGCGCACCTGGGGGCCCCGTCACGCCTGGTTTGCCGAAAATGCCCCTAAATTCACGGCGATTGCGGACGCCGTATGTCAGCTACCGGAACTGCACAAGGTGTTAAAGGCAAACAAAATTATCTGATAACGTGGAACCCTCATTCACAACCGGAAGCCTGCACATGCCACACGTAGATATCAAATGTTTTCCCCGTGATTTGAACGACGAACAAAAAGATGCACTGGCGGCAGATATTGCCGACGTGATTATTCGCCATTTCAACAGTAAAGACAGTTCCGTGTCGGTGGCGTTGAAGCAGATCGCGCCTGAAGACTGGAAGGCGCAGGTCTGGGATACCGAAATTGGACCGAAGCTGGAGGAGCTTATTAAGAAGCCCGGGTATTCGATGTAAGATCTTCTGCCGGGGGGCGAATAAATCCTCCCCGGCTCGATTTCCCGTTTTTCGCAAAAATCGATAAAAATGCGTTTTGTCTTATCCGCTACAATTAACTTTTCTGACTGGCATATTATTCATCCTTAGGAAAGATCTTCAACAGAATCAATTAAGGACAGACACGTTAAAGGATAATTTTCTGATGACAAAATTACCCCGTTTTTCATTCGCCTTTCTTCATCCCCGTTACTGGCTAAGCTGGGCCGGCATTGCGGCTCTGTGGCTCATCATGCTGCTCCCTTATCCGCTTCTGTTCAGAATCGGTTATGGCCTGGGTAGACTGGCGATGCGCCTGCTTCCGCGCCGCGTCGAGATTGCACGCCGCAACCTGGAGCTCTGTTTCCCGGAGATGAAAAAGGTGGAGAGAGAGTCATTGCTGCAGCGTAATTTTGAATCGGTAGGAATGGGGGTAATCGAAACCGGGATGGCGTGGTTCTGGCCTGCATGGCGAGTGCGGAAATGCTTTACCGTAACGGGTTATGAGCACATGGAGAAAGCCAGAGCGCAAGGAAAGGGCGTGGTGCTGGTGGGAATGCATTTTCTGACGCTTGAGCTGGGCGCGCGGATATTTGGCATGCTTAACCCCGGTATCGGGGTTTATCGTCCTAATAATAATGCCCTGCTGGACTGGCTTCAGACGCGCGGGCGCCTGCGCTCCAACAAAACCATGCTCAATCGCCATGATTTAAAGGGAATGATCCGTTCGCTGAAGCAGAATGAAATTTTGTGGTACGCCCCGGACCACGACTATGGCAAAACCAACAGCGTGTTTGTGCCGTTCTTCGCGGTGCCGGATGCCGCGACGACGGCGGGCAGCTATATGCTGGTCAAAAGCGCTAACCCTGCCGTCATACCCTTTGTGCCGCGGCGCAGGGCGAATGGCACCGGCTACGAGCTGATTATTCTGGAAGATATCAGTGAGGCGTTGCAGGGCGGCGATAAAGAAGCCGTGGCGACGCAGATGAACAAGGCAATTGAGCAGGCCGTACGCATGGCGCCTGAACAATATATGTGGCTGCACCGTCGCTTCAAAACGCGACCTGAAGGTGTACCTGACCGTTATGCTCGCCAGAAACAGGCGGCTACACGGGGTGATATTCTCTCCGCCAGCGAATTTTCTGACCGCTCAGGCGTACAGCACTAAACCCTCAGCAATGCCCTCACCCTGCGGTGAGGGCATGACCAGCGCTACAGCGCAGAACGGCGGTACGGCGCATAGTCTGCCTGCCACCAGGTCTTCTCAATGCGCGCCATCAGGGTTTCATCATCTAAAGACGGCGCCACGCCTTGTTCAATGGCGGCCCGGGCGACGGCGACGGCAATCTGGCGTGAAACCGTTTCAATCTGATCTACCGGCGGCAGCAGTCCGCCTCTTTCCGTGGTCACCAGTGGAGACTGTGCGGCCAGGCTGCGGCTTGCTGCCATCAGCATCTCTTCCGTCACCCGGCGCGCGTTGCAGGCCAGCACGCCAAGCCCCAGACCAGGGAAAATATAGGCGTTGTTACACTGGGCGATCTCGTAGTGCGTATTCTCCCAGAATACCGGAGCGAACGGGCTGCCGGTGGCCACCAGCGCGGCACCCTGTGTCCAGGCGATAAGATCCTGCGGCTGGGCTTCCGCCCGCGAGGTCGGGTTCGAGAGCGGCATGATGATGGGGCGCGGACAATGGCGATGCATCTCTTTGACGATCTCTTCGCTGAACAGCCCAGGCTGGCCTGAAACGCCGATCATCACCGTGGGATGCGCGTTCTTCACCACGTCCAGAAGGGAAATATTCTTCGCGTCCACCTGCCAGCTGCAAACGGCATCGCGCGCGGTAAGCAGGTTTTTCTGGAAATCGAGCAGGTTTGTCATGTCGTCGGTCAGCAGGCCGAAGCGATCGACCATAAAGATCCGGCTGCGGGCTTCGGACTCGGTCAGGCCGTCGTCCACCATCAGCGCCACAATTTTTTCAGCGATCCCGCACCCGGCAGAGCCGCTGCCCAAAAAGACCACGCGCTGATCGCGAATGCGCGTACCCGCGGCATGGGCCGCAGCCATCAGCGTACCGGCGGTGACGGCTGCCGTGCCCTGGATGTCATCATTGAAACAGCACAGCTGGTTGCGGTAGCGCTGGAGAAGTCGCGTGGCGTTTTTCTGCGCAAAGTCTTCAAACTGCAGGAGAACGTTGGGCCAGCGCGCTTTAACGGTGCTGACAAACATATCCATAAACTCAGCGTACTGGTCGTCGCTGATGCGCGGGTGGCGCCAGCCCATGTACATCGGGTCGTCGAGGTGTTGCTGATTATTGGTGCCGACATCCAGCATAATCGGAAGGGTAGAGGCCGGGTGGATCCCTCCGCAGGCGGTATAAAGCGACAGCTTGCCAATTGGAATGCCCATCCCGCCGATACCCTGATCGCCAAGGCCTAAAATACGTTCCCCGTCCGTTACCACTATCACGCGAACGTCGTTACGCGAAAAGCTTTGCAGCATCTCATCAATACGATGGCGGTTAGGCCATGAAATAAACAGGCCGCGCGCGCGTCGATAAATCGTGGAGAAATGCTCGCAGGCTTCACCGACCGTCGGGGTATAGATAATCGGTAACGTCTCTTTCAGATGCGAACGCAAGAGGTTATAAAAGAGAGTTTCATTGGTGTCCTGAATATTTCGCAGGTAAACATGACGCGAAATATCGCTTTTAAAATGGCAGAACTGCACCCAGGCGCGCTCGGTTTGCTCTTCAATGGTTTCAACGTTATGCGGCAATAATCCATGCAGATTAAAATTATCACGCTCTTCTTTAATAAATGCGAGGCCTTTATTTAGTAGCGGGTTTTCCAGCAATACGGCACCGTTATAGGGGGTGTACAGAACTTCTTTCCGGGACATGGTTAACTCCTGAATTTTTTTAACAAAACAGATTAAGAGATTAAATAAATCATGATGCCTTCGGTCACGACCCCGATGGCCGTGCCAATTAATATGGAAGAGGATGCGGTATCAATATAGGTATCGCTGCGCAACGCAAACATCCCCGCCGCAATCGCGGAAGGTGTTGCGCCAATAATTACGACCTGCTGTAGTAAGGTATGGCTCAGGCCAAAGGCGAGCCCGGCGGCGGCCATCATTGCTGGCTGAATTAAGTTTTTAATACTGATATTGGTAAATGTCTGCACGTTCAGTTTTGGACGTTCGCCGTAAAACAGCAGGCCGAGGGCAAACAGGGACAGTCCGCCTGAAACTTTGCCAACCATCTCAATAGGCATGCTGAGAATAGCAGGGATTTGCACGCCGGCCAGGCTGAGCAATACGCCGGAGACCGGGATCCAGACGATAGGGTTGCGTGCCGCTTTGATGAGGTTTTGCACGATCATCGCGCCCGGATGCAGCGCCTCCAGGCCATCATGACCGCTTTTATCACCCATACGAATCAGGACGATAGTCAGGGGGATCATGATAACGCTGGTAATAATATTGCCGATCAGCACGCCGATAAATCCTTCCGGCCCAATCAATACCGCCAGAACCGGTGCGCCAAAGTAGGCCATATCAGGAAAGGCGCAAACCAGAGACTGAATGGCGCTGGTTTTGATATCGTGGCGAAAAACGTAGCGTGAAATAAATAAGGTCAGCAAATACGATCCCATTAAACCGACCACCAAAACGGCCATAAAGGTCAGGTTCTTAATTTTATTTGGATCGGTATGCAATGCACCAATAAAAAGATGAAAAGGAAGGGCGAAACGAATCACCACGGTTGCCATGACGTTTGCATCTTCACGCCGGGAATATCCCAACTTTCCACTTAGCCATCCAAGTAACATAATAAAGACGAGTGGAAACAGTGACTGTAATAGTAATGAAGGCATAGTATTTCCTGTAGGGTATTTTATGTGTTTTATTGCAGCGCTAATCTAGCGCTTAGAAAGCAGGGCAGGAGTGACAAGGGTCACACTCTCTCTGGTTTAATTAATTTCAAAAAGATTGCATTAGTTGAATAACTAATACTTTCGTCAAATATTGATAAGGCGCAAGAAAGCGATGCTGGTCATCATAAATAACTTTAGTTACTTAATGATGAATTAAGTTATTTAAAGATAAAGGGCCGTATTGTTCACATTTCTCCCGGCAGGCTCGTGATAATTTCATATTGAGCCTGGTTTAAGAAAAGGCCATCTAAGTCATTATTTATATTTAAAAACATTTATTCGTATCAGGAATAGCTCCAGTTTATTCCTTTCTCTGTATATCCGAACACAATTTTCAGGTGATTATATGAAAGATAATCCTGTACCGACTTCTGAGCTGTCTACCTCGCGTTTCGCCTTTGGGCTCAACAATACCGAGGTGGGCACGGTCCCGTTGATGCTGTTCGTCGGGATTGCCGCCATTGTGGCGACGTCCGCCTGGGCAGGGCTGCTGCCGAAAAATATGATAGGTGGTCTCGCGGTCATCATGACCCTCGGTTTCGCGTTTGCCAAAGTGGGGCGTCAAATCCCGGTACTCAAAGATATCGGCGGCCCGGCGATCCTGTGCCTGATGGTCCCCTCCGTGCTGGTCTATTTTGGCGTATTCGGGAAACATACCCTTGATACCGTGCATCTGCTGATGAAAGAGGCGAATCTGCTCTATTTCGTCATCGCCTGCCTGGTAGTCGGCAGCATTCTGGGGATGAATCGGGTGCTGCTGATCCAGGGGATGATGCGCATGTTTGTTCCGCTGGTGGCGGGAACATGCATGGCCGTGCTGAGCGGCCTCATTGTGGGCTCACTGTTTGGTTATACGCCTTACCACACCTTCTTCTTCATCATTGTGCCCATCATTGGCGGCGGGATCGGCGAGGGGATTTTGCCGCTGTCCCTGGCCTATTCGGCGATACTGGGGCAGACGCCCGACGTCTACGTTGCACAGCTGGCACCCGCTGCGGTTGTCGGGAATATCTTCGCCATTATTTGTGCGGGCTCGCTGGCGCGTCTCGGCGCGAAACGTCCTGCGCTTTCGGGAAATGGCATGCTTACGCGGAGTAAAGACGACGCCAGCCTGTTTGCCGGGGCGCAAAGCACGCAGCAGACGGATTTTCATCTGATGGGGGGCGGATTGCTGATGGTGTGCGCGTTTTTCATCGTCGGCGGATTGTTTGAAAAACTGGTTCACATTCCCGGCCCGGTGCTGATGATCCTGATTGCCGTTCTGTGTAAATACTTCAGGGTGATCCCTGCCTCAATGGAGCAGGGCGCGCATAGCTGCTATAAATTCGTCTCGGCTGCGCTGGTCTGGCCGCTGATGATCGGCCTCGGGATGTTATACGTGCCGCTAGAGAGCGTGGTGTCGGTCTTTTCGGTGGGATACGTGGTGGTATGCGGTTCGGTTGTGATTGCGATGGCGCTGAGCGGCTACTTTATCGCGTCGCGTCTGAATATGTATCCTGTGGAAGCGGCCATTGTGACCTGCTGCCACAGCGGGCTGGGCGGAACGGGGGACGTGGCCATTTTGTCCGCGTCTAACCGGATGTCGCTCATGCCGTTCGCACAGATCGCCACCCGCATCGGCGGCGCGTCGACGGTGATTTTCGCCACGCTGCTGATGGGCTGGATTATGGCGAATTGATCCGATACGTCAGGATGCTGAATCGCAACGACATTTTCAGGATGTCGCTGCGGTTCAGTCCTTTATAAAACTCACCGCGCTGTATAGAATTACCGCATCCACAGTGACGGGATACCACACGATGACCGGAAGAGTTGATTATCAGATTGAAAAATACCTCCTTACCGAAGCCGCCGAACCGGAGCGCCTGACGCGCCAGTGGGCAGAGGTGATGGAGGAGTGTCGTGAGCAACAGTCCGGTGCAGAGGATCGTCTGCGTCTCGCGCTGCTTAATGTGGATTACGTCACCAGCTTCGAGCTGCCCTTCAGGCTACTCCTTACCCGTGCGCCTCAGCTGATAGACGTTGTCAGAAAAGAGCTTCAGCTCAGCCAGAAAAATGTTCTGTTTAACGGCAAGCGCTTTGGCTGCGTCTATAGCCTTAAAAGGGATCTGGACGGCATACCTGACGAGTTTACCTATCAGCTGAAAACGCGTATCCATCGTAGTGACGCAACAGGATGTAACGAACTGCCTTACCGGCAAATTGCCCAGCAGGTTAAAGCCCCAAAGGAACGCCTCAAGCTGGCGCTGGAAAACGGGCTGTCTGTAACCGCGCTCGACGGACTTTTCTGGTTTGGCATTCAGCGTATCGCGGCCGATGTACAACGGCTACGCAAAACAGGGATGCGGATAGTGACGTCCAACGCCGAGGTGTTTGATACGCTCACCAAAACAACCCGGCGGATCCCAGCCTATAGCCTTGCTCGCCCGGAATGAGTGTCAGTCTCTTACCCGTCGACGGCATCAAACATGATGGAAAATTGCGGCCAGTTTTTTCACAGCGTCTTCTATTTCCCTTTCCGTGTAAGCTGCAAATCCCATCAAAAAACCGGTGGACGCGGGGGGACCTGCATATAAATCGGTAAGCCCAAGCATATCAACACCCGCGCGGCGGGCGGCGGTGGCTATCTCTTTCTCGGATATTCCGTGCTTCAGGTGACAAGGCATTTGCATTCCGCCCGCAGGCGTTTCACAGGTAACATATTCGGAGAGATATTCGTCCATCATACTTGCCAGCGCGTCTCGACGAGCAACGTAAATACTCCGCATCTTACGAACATAGGCGCCAAAATGGCCCCCCTCCAGAAATTTAGCCAGCGTCAGCTGGGTTATTGAGGCGGTGTGGCCATCCATTAACGTCCTCGCCATGGTAAAGGGCTCTATCAGTTCTGAGGGGACGATCGTGTAGGCAATACGTAGCCCAGGGAACAGAGACTTGGTGAACGTGCCTATATAAATTGTCCGGTTGTACGTATCAAGCCCCTGAAGACTGGCCATAGGCTTGCCTTCGTAGTGAAACTCACTGTCATAGTCATCCTCAATGATCCAGGCTCCGTAACGGTTTGCCCATTTAATAACTGCCAGTCGTCGGTCAAGAGAGAGCGTCACCCCGGTAGGGTATTGATGAGAAGGCGTCAGGTAGATCGCCCTGGCTGGCTCGGTCAGAGAATTAAGCCCGTCAACCGAGATGCCTTTTTCATCAAGAGGAACCGGAATACAGCGAAGCCCTGCAGCGTTGAACGCTTTGTGTGCCCCTTGATAGGAGGGATCTTCAATGACAATGCCATCACCGGCGTCCATCAGCGCGTGGGAACAGAGCGCGAGCGCCTGTTGAGAACTTGTCAGAACGATGACCTGTTCCGCCCTCGCGCGCGTCCCGCGCTCAAGATTGACGTATTCCGCAATTGCCCGTCGCAGGCGCTCTATACCCTGGGGTGGACTTTGCTCTAACGCCTGGTGCTGAAACTCCTTCAGCACCTGTCGCTGAAGACGCTCCCAGATCGAAATGGGAAACATGCGGGTTTCAGGAATGCCGGGCGCAAGGGGGCGAGGGGAGGAAAATTCGCGGATCCCGCCGCTTTCATAGATGACCTTTCCACGGACGCTGAGTTTTGCTTTTCGTATCTCAGCGGTTGGCTGATGCTGCCGGGGACGAGGTTTTAAAAAACGCGCGCTGGAAGAGACGAAGCTCCCTCTGCCTGTTTGTCTCTCAATAAAACCTTCGGCATGCAGGCTGGAGTAGGCCGCTTCTATGGTATCCCGGGAAACGCTGAGAGAAGCCGCCAGAGCGCGTGAGGCAGGAAGGGCCTTACCGTGAGATAATACCCCTTCCAGTATTAGCGTCCGTATTGCTCTCTGGATCCTTTCATGAAGCGGTAGCGATCCGTTAGCGGGGTCGATAATCCATGCCTTAACCGTTTCTAGCTGCGCGTGCTTAAACATTACGTTGTCCACTTTTCCTCTGCGTCTCTTGATTCTAAAGCAATAGTGCCTGTAGCAGGATGAAAAATTGGTCTGCCTTCATGATGAAAATTGGCGGGGCAAAACGTGCCATTCAGCGAATACACTCTTCCTGAAACGAATAAACGGGTGACCAAAGAGGCAATATGAATAATACGAGCGTGACAATTGAGGCAGTTAAAGAACATGATTTTGAAAGCTGGATGCCACTGTGGAGTAAATACCAGGAATTTTATAATGTCGACCTCTCTGGGGCCGTCACTCAACGAACCTGGCAGCGATTTTTCAGCCCCGTTGAGCCGCTATTCTGCGTGGTAGCACGATGTAATGGAGACATAGTGGGTTTTGCGCATTATCTTTTTCACCGCTCGACCTGGGCTGAGAGCGATTACTGCTACCTCGAAGATTTATACGTCTGCGAAGCCGTAAGGGGCAAACACATTGGCAAACAGCTAATAGAATATGTTCAGAGAGAAGCGAGAAAACATCACGCCAGCCACCTTTACTGGCATACGCATGAAGCCAATTATCGCGGGCAACGATTGTACGACTGGATTGCGAAGAAAAGTGGAATGATTGAATATCGTATGCAGGTTAGATAAATCCCTTCGCTGACGTAATGCCCCCCTCAAATATGTACGGGGCATTTTTCAGGAAAAAACAGGCATGTCCTTATGATTTGGCCTGTAAAAGTATCTCCATCAGCCCTGGAAAACGGGCATCCAGATCCTCTCTTCGCAACGAAATCATGTTCTCCCGCCCCTGCGGACGCTGCCAGATGACCCCGCTGTCGCGCAGTACGCGCCAGTGGTGTGTCATCGTGGACTTCACCACGTCTTCCGGACGCAGCGCGTTACAGCTGAGTTCGCTGCCATCGGCGAGCCGGCGAATAATCGACAGCCGGAGCGGATTGCCGAGGGCAAACAGCACATTTTCCAGCAATATTTGTTCAGTTTCAGGGTGGTTTGGGATCATCGTTTTCCTGCGTATGGCGTCAGATTGAGCTATATCAACAATAGGTCAACCATTAAAAAATAGTTCGATAATACTCGTACAATAGGACTATTATAGCAAACGAACGAATGCACGACCATCCTGGTCGTCACAAACAAGTCATAAGACTTAAGGAAATATCATGCCCCGACCCATCCCTCTCGAACGTTATCGCAACATCGGTATCTCCGCGCATATCGATGCCGGTAAAACCACCACCACTGAGCGCATCCTGTTTTATACCGGGATGAGCCACAAGCTGGGTGAAGTACACGATGGCGCGGCAACCACAGACTGGATGGCGCAGGAGCAAGAGCGCGGGATCACGATTACCTCGGCGGCCGTCAGCTGCTTCTGGCCGGGTATGGACAGAGGATATGAACCGCACCGGATCAACATCATCGACACACCGGGGCACGTGGATTTCACCATTGAGGTGGAACGTTCCATGCGCGTGCTCGACGGCGCCGTGATGGTGTATGACTCCGTGGGCGGCGTGCAGCCTCAGTCGGAAACCGTCTGGCGTCAGGCCAATAAATATCACGTTCCGCGTCTGGCCTTCGTTAACAAAATGGACCGTCCGGGTGCCGATTTCTTCCGCGTCGTGCGGATGATGCAGGAACGCCTGAAGGCCAATCCGGTGCCGATTGTCATCCCGGTAGGCGCAGAAGATCGTTTCACCGGCGTGGTGGATCTCATCAAGATGCGCACTATTCTGTGGGACGATGCGACGCAGGGCATGGTGTTTACCTATGCGCCCGTGCCGGATGATTTAGTCAGCACCGCCCAGGAGTGGCGTGAAAAAATGGTCTCTGCGGCTGCGGAAGCCAGCGATGAACTGATGGATAAGTACCTGGAAACCGGCGACCTGACGGAAGCGGAAATCATCAAAGGGTTGCGTATTCGCACTATCTCGGGCGAAATCCAGCCGATGCTGTGCGGCAGCGCGTTCAAAAATAAAGGCGTGCAGCGCATGCTCGATGCGGTGATTGAGCTTATGCCGTCGCCGCTGGACGTGCCGGCCATTGATGGCGTGGATGAAAAAGGGCAGCACGCGGAGCGTCATCCGAGCGATGATGAGCCGTTCTCGGCCCTGGCGTTCAAGCTGATGAGCGACCCGTACGTTGGTCAGCTGACCTTTATCCGCGTGTACTCGGGCGTGCTGCGTAAAGGCGACGCGGTGTATAACCCGGTGAAAGGGAAGAAAGAGCGTATCGGGCGTATCGTGCTGATGCATGCCAACGATCGTCACGAGGTGGACGAACTGCGCGCCGGAGACATCGCGGCCTGCGTTGGGCTGAAGGATGTGACCACCGGTGACACGCTCACCGATCCGAACGCCGTCATTACGCTTGAGCGCATGGAGTTCCCGGATCCGGTGATTTCGCTGGCGATTGAGCCGAAAACCAAAGGCGATCAGGAGAAAATGGGGATCGCGCTGCAGCGTCTGGCGGCGGAAGATCCGTCTTTCCGCCTGCATACTGACGAAGAGTCCGGCCAGACCATTATCTCCGGGATGGGTGAGCTACATCTTGAGATCATCGTCGACCGCATGAAGCGTGAGTTTGGCGTCGAGGCGAACATTGGCCGCCCACAGGTAACCTACCGTGAAACCCTGCGTAAAACGGTGAAGGATATCGAAGGCAAATTTGTCCGTCAGTCCGGCGGCAAAGGGCAGTACGGCCATGTGGTGCTGAGCCTGGAGCCGCTGGAGCCTGGAAGTGGTTTTAAATTTGAAGATGCCACTAAGGGCGGCGTGGTTCCGCGCGAGTTTATTCCGTCCGTTGAGAAAGGGCTGCGGGAAGCGATGAACAGCGGCGTGCTGGCCGGCTATCCGGTTGTAGACGTCAAAGCGACGCTGACGTTTGGCTCGTATCATGACGTTGACTCCTCGGAGATGGCGTTCCGCATGGCGGCGATCCTCGGCTTTAAAGAGGGCGCCCGCAGGGCGGACCCGGTGATCCTTGAGCCGATCATGCATGTGGAGGTGGAAACACCGGAAGAGTACGCCGGTAACATCATGGGCGATCTCTCTTCACGTCGCGGTATGGTGCAGGGGATGGCGGAGCAGTACGGAAGCCAGATTATTCGCGCTGACGTGCCGCTGGCAGAGATGTTTGGCTATGCCACGACATTGCGCTCGATGTCCCAGGGACGCGCGACGTATACGATGGAGTTCCATCATTTTGCGGAAGCCCCGCGGAATGTTGCGGATGAAATTATTGCGCGTCGTGCGAAGTAATGCGGTCACCCTCTCCCAATTGGGGGAGGGTTTTCTCAATCCAGCGCCTTCACCATTTTCCCGCTCGCCACAAACGTCCCGGCCCCAAGATGATGCAGGGTATTAAGCTTATCCCCGTCAAACTGCCAGCGTCCGGCGACAAACGCGCGTTCATCAGCTGCCGCTGAAACCACTTCACCAAACAGCGTATCGTATTTTTCTGCCACGGAGGTGACGGGTAGTAACCGACACTCCATCCACGCCAGACATTTTTCTTCAATCATCGGCAGGCCAAGCTCAGGACCGTTCACCACCGGGATCCCGTAGCAGTTGAATTTGTCTTCATCGCGCCCGCTGACGCTACCGACCGCGTATGTCCAGTTGGCCGCCGCCACGCCGGGGATGACGATGCCAAACTTTCCGCTGCGCTCGATCAGCTCGCGTGACCAGGTACTTTTATCCACGACGATCGCGATGCGCGGCGGTTCAAACTCAACGGGCATTGACCATGCGGCGGCCATCACGTTACGTCTGTCGAGGCTTTCATCCCGACTGGTGATAAGCACAGTAGGGCCGTGGTTCAGCAGACGGCTGGCATGACGTAATTCAACAGGGCGAAAGTGGCTCATAGGATCTCCTCATCTACACCGATGATTATGGCGAAAAAGCACGTAAATCAAAGTGAGTGGGTAAAATTAGTTTATAAACAGAACATCACAATTAAAGGAAACTGATGCATGTCCCCATTCCTGACCGCCTATTTCGCCCGCATCGGCTGTACGCAGCCGACACGGGTGGATATCGATACCCTGCGCGCGCTGCATTTACATCACAACTGTGCGATCCCTTTTGAGAATATCGATGTCGTTCTGCCGCGCGAAATCCAGCTTGACGATCGGTGCCTCGTTGACAAGCTGGTCACCGCACGTCGCGGAGGCTACTGCTTTGAGCAAAACGGCCTGTTCGAGCGCGTATTGCGTGAGGTCGGATTTACGGTGCGCAGCGTGCTGGGACGCGTGGTATTAGCGAGTCCGCCGCAAATGCCGCCGCGCACGCATCGCCTGCTGCTGGTTGAGCTTAACGGTGAGCGCTGGATAGCCGATGTCGGGTTTGGCGGCCAGACGCTGACGGCGCCGATTCGCCTGCTCGCTAATGAAGAACAGGAGACTCCGCACGGGCTGTACCGTCTGCTGAGCGAGGGCAACGACTGGGTGCTGCAGTTCCGTCACCACGAGCACTGGCAGTCGATGTACCAGTTTGACCTGACTACGCAGTATTTCAGCGATTACGTGATGGGGAATTTCTGGTCGGCGCACTGGCCGCAGTCGCATTTCCGTCATCATCTGTTGATGTGTCGCCATCTGCCGGACGGCGGCAAGCTGACGCTGACCAACTTCAACTTTACCCACTGGCAGAATGGCCATGTGGAGGAGCAGATCCATTTGCCGGATGCCGAGGCGCTTTATCAGCTGATGCAGGAACGCTTTGGACTGGGCGTTGACGATGCAAAACACGGATTTTCCCTGGCGGAGCTAACGGCGGTAATGGCGGGCTTTGATACACATCCTCAGGCCGGGAAATAATGCGCAAAGAGGGGGCTGTTGGCCCCCGACAACTTCACTTCTGAGACGGGGGAGTAAATAACTCGAGGGTGATTAATTTATCCAGATGATTGTTAAACGCGGTTTCATCCATTTCGGGCATGTTTAAGATATACATCCCGTCAAGACCGCATACTAGGCCAATCAAGCGCCAGGCGATATTTTCTGCCCGATCGCCAGGACGAAATACCCCGGCCTCCGTTCCCGCGCCGATCAGCGCCACCGTTTCCTGATGCCACATCTCCATGGTCATTACATAGGCGCCTTTGATATCGGCATCGCGGCTGGCCAGGATCTGCGCTTCGCGCCACAGGCGAATATAGGGCTCGAACCTGCCGTCATCGCTGCCGAGCATGGCATGAAGCTGCTCCCGCCATCCCGCCTGTTTACCCGCGACATCCGCATCCAACAGCTCGCGAATTAACCGTACGAAGGCCAGCGATTTTAGCTCTCCGCCGGAGGTAAAATGGTGGTGAACCTGTCCGGTCGCAACCCCGGCTTCAGCTGCAACGCGGCGTACCGTCATTGCCGCCAGTCCTTCGGCCAGCGCCACGCGCATGGCGGCCTGTAAGATGGCTTCGCGCCGTTCATCCTTGCTCAGATATCGCATCGTTACTCACTCTCAATGGGAACGAAACGAGTGTAACAAAAAGCTGGACACGCGTTCAACTTTACGTAGGATCGCAATCTGGACATGTGTCCAGGTTTAAAATGAAAAGGAAATTTATGTTTCGTCAGTGGTTAGCGTTAGTGATTATCGTGCTGGTGTATATCCCGGTCGCGATTGACGCGACGGTGCTGCACGTGGCGGCGCCAACATTGAGCATGACGCTGGGCGCCAGCGGTAACGAATTATTGTGGATCATCGATATCTACTCGCTGGTGATGGCGGGTATGGTGCTGCCGATGGGCGCCCTGGGTGACCGGATTGGTTTTAAACGACTGCTCATGATTGGCAGCACGCTGTTTGGCCTGTCGTCGCTGGCGGCAGCGTTTGCCCCTTCAGCAGGATGGCTGATCGCGGCGCGCGCCTCGCTGGCGATCGGTGCTGCAATGATCATTCCTGCCACCCTGGCGGGGATCCGCACGCTGTTTACCGACGCGAAAGATCGCAACATCGCGCTCGGCGTCTGGGCGGCGGTCGGTTCCGGCGGGGCGGCGTTTGGCCCGCTGATCGGCGGTATGCTGCTGGAGCATTTTTACTGGGGATCGGTGTTTTTAATCAACGTGCCGATTGTGCTGGTGGTGGTTTCGCTGGCCGCGCGTTTTGTCCCTCCTCAGCAGGGACGCCCGGAGCAGCCGCTGAATATCAGCCATGCCATCA
The DNA here is from genome assembly GCF_058354585.1 of Enterobacter sp. Taxon_8. Lineage (NCBI taxonomy): Bacteria > Pseudomonadati > Pseudomonadota > Gammaproteobacteria > Enterobacterales > Enterobacteriaceae > Enterobacter > Enterobacter sp. Taxon_8. The sequence continues at coordinate 2,144,837 of NZ_CM177989.1, forward strand.
TGCTGATCGTGGCGATTTTGCTACTGGTCTACAGCGCCAAAACCGCGCTAAAAGGCGCGCTGTCGCCGTGGCTGGTAGCTTCCGCGCTGGTGACCGGCTCGGTGCTGCTGTTTATCTTCGTGCGTATTCAGCTGCGCGCCCGCGTGCCGATGATCGACATGCGCCTGTTCTGTCACCGCATCATTCTGAGCGGCGTGGTGATGGCGATGACCGCCATGATTGCCCTGGTCGGGTTTGAGCTGCTGATGGCCCAGGAGCTGCAGTTTGTTCACGGCTTTACGCCGTTTGAAGCGGGCATGTTTATGCTGCCGGTGATGGTCGCCAGCGGGTTCAGCGGGCCGATCGCGGGCGTGCTGGTTGGGCGTTTGGGGCTACGCATTGTCGCTGCGGGGGGCATGGGGCTTAGCGCCGTCAGCTTTATCGGCCTGTCGACGCTCGACTTCAGCACGCAGCAGTGGCAGGCGTGGGGGCTGATGGTGCTGCTCGGCTTCAGTGCCGCCAGCGCGCTGCTGGCCTCGACTTCCGCCATTATGGCTGCCGCGCCGAAGGAGAAAGCCGCCGCCGCAGGGGCGATTGAAACCATGTCCTATGAGCTGGGGGCCGGGTTGGGGATTGCGATCTTTGGCCTGCTGTTGACCCGCAGCTTCTCGGCGTCGATTGAGCTGCCGCAGGGGCTGAACGCCTCGCTCGTCGTCAAAGCCTCGTCATCGATTGGTGAAGCGATGAAGGTGGCGCAGAACCTGACGCCGCATCTGGCTGAGCCGGTGATTGAGGCGGCGAAAAGCGCGTTTATTATGTCCCACAGCGTGGCGCTGGGCAGCGCGGGCGGAATGCTGCTGTTGCTGGCAGTGGGGATCTGGTTTAGCCTGGCGAAGGTCAATCCGCAGTAAACAGCGCAGTAAAACAGGGCGAGCGGTTGGCGCGGGCGGGGCTGATGGGCTATGTTTTTTACAGGATTATCTGACTCTTGCTGGAAAATATGAGCTCTCGCCACAGCAGTGATGCGTCCCAACCGCTTTCCCGGTTAACCCTGCTTGCGGGGGGCGCGCTGGGCGTCGTTTTTGGTGATATCGGCACCAGCCCGCTTTATACCTTCCGGACGGTGCTTTCGCTCTCAGAGCATGACCCTACGCCAGGCGTCATCCTGGGCCTGCTCTCTCTTATTACCTGGACGCTTATCCTGGTGACCTCCATCAAGTATGCCGCCTTCGCCATGCGAATTGATAATCATGGTGAGGGAGGCATTATGGCCCTGATGTCGCTTCTGGTGGAAAAAGGCAAAGGCGGTCGCTGGGTCATTTTTGCTGCCCTCATCGGCGCCGCGTTAATTTACGGAGATGGCGCGATAACCCCGGCCATCTCCGTGCTTTCCGCTCTGGAAGGGCTGGAGATGGTCATTCCGGAGTCCCAGCCGTACATATTACCCCTGACGGTGGCGGTGTTGCTGGCGCTGTTCCTGATCCAGCCTTTTGGTACCGCCCGCATAGGGAAGATATTTGGCCCAGTGATGGCGCTGTGGTTTCTGGCGATTGCGGCTCTGGGCGTGCGGGGGATCGTTCAGCACCCCTCGGTATTGCTGGCCCTCAATCCTGCGTACGGCATCGCGTTTTTGTTTTCAAACGGGTACACCAGTTTCCTGGTCCTGGGCGGCGTATTTCTCTGCGTGACGGGGGCCGAGGCCCTGTATGCAGACATGGGGCATTTTGGCAAAAAGCCCATCTGGCTTGCCTGGTACGGCATCGTCTTTCCTTCGCTGCTGCTCAACTATGCTGGTCAGTCAGCACTGATTCTGGCCGGTGCCGACAGCAAACAAAATCTATTCTATACGCTCTGTCCGCCAGCCTTGCAGGTACCGCTCATCATTCTTGCCGCGCTGGCGACGATCATCGCCAGTCAGGCGATTATTACCGGCGCGTTTTCCATGACGCGTCAGGCGATTCAGCTCGGCTGGCTACCACGATTACGCATCAAGCAGACGGCGGCAGAAAGCTACGGTCAGATTTATATCGGGATAATCAACTGGCTGCTGATGGTAGTAACCATCGGGCTGGTGGTGTTCTTTAAATCCTCAGATAAGCTTGCAGCGGCGTACGGGATTGCCGTGTCATTAACCATGCTGATGACTACGGGGCTGTTGTTTGTGGCGATGCGGGAAGTGTGGCGCTGGAGCCTGGCCAGCAGCGCGGTTATCGCCCTCTGTTTTCTGGTAATTGATGCCACATTCTTATTTGCCAATCTGATAAAGGTCCTGGAAGGCGGCTATATACCGCTGCTGATGGCCGCAGCGATTTGTACGGTGATGCTGATTTGGCACCGCGGCGTTAAGGCGGTATCCGCATCGGTGGGCGAGAAGGGCGTCAGCGTGGACGCGTTCTTTGCTCAGCTTCAGCAAAAGACGGTGCCCAGAGTGGCGGGATCTGCCGTCTTTTTGACCCGCACGCAGAACAATATCCCTCCGGTAATGCGCTGGCACGTCGCGCGAAACCGGGCGCTACAGCAGGACGTGTTGTCGCTGACCATTGATATTCTCAACGTTCCCTACGTCGGGGAAGAGCAGCGTATCAGGGTGGAACAGCGCGCGCCGGGCTACTGGCACGGCGTTGCGCAGTATGGCTTTATGGAACACCCTGATATCCCGCGTTTGCTGCAGGGCGTTAGCGAGATTAACGCGCTTTTTGCCACCGATGACGCCACCTGGTATGTCGGGCATGAAACCATTGTGGCAGGCGAAGGCGGGGCCGGTATGGCGGCCTGGCAACGGCACATATTTGCCTTCATGAAGCGCAACTGCACGCACGTCATCAACCACTACCACCTTCCCAGCGATCGGGTGGTTGAAATCAGCCGCCGCGTTGCCGTCTAGCGTCGCGCGAAAGCAGGGCTGCTTCCGCGCCGTTCTAGCTCTCCTGGGCCGCGGACAGGACGCTATGCAGCAGCACATTCGCCCCTTTTTCCGACCACTCTGGCAGGATCCTCTCCGCTTCGTTGTGGCTGACGCCTTTCACGCAGGGGATAAAGATCATGCTGGCGGGCGCAATTTTGCTGACATAGCAGGCGTCGTGTCCTGCACCGGAGACCATCGGTTTCGACGAATAGCCCAGTTCCGCCACGGCCTTCTCGGAACGCGCCAGGCATTCGGCATCAAACGCGATGGGCGCGTAGTCAAAAATGCGTTCAACGAGAGCCAACACGCCGCGCAGGCTCAGGCTTTCAGCTACCTTATGCAGCGCTGCCTCCATGGCTTCCAGCGCCGCCTGCGCCGGATGGCGAAACTCCACGCTGCATACCACGCGAGACGGCACGACGTTGCGCGAGTTTGGCGTAACCTGCGCCATACCGATCGTCGCACGTCCGTCCGGCGCATGCCGATAGCCAATCTCTTCCACCTTCAGCGCCAGCTCGGCGAAGGCGGTCAGCGCGTCGCGGCGGCTGTGCATCGGCGTGGTGCCCGCGTGGGCGGCAAATCCGTCCAGCGTCAGGGTAAACCAGCGCTGGCCCATGGCCGCGCGGACTAACCCGATATCGATGGCTTCATCTTCCAGAATCAGGCCCTGTTCGATGTGCAGTTCGTAGCAGGCGTGAACCGGAAACGCGCGGGCAGGGGCTTCACCCCGGTAGCCAATGCTCTCCAGCGCTTCACCTACGGTGATACCGTCGATATCCGCGCGGGCATGGGCGTAGGCTTCGCTAAACTGTCCCGTCCAGACCCCTGATGAGAGCATGGCTGGCGCAAAGCGCGCGCCTTCTTCGTTAGTCCAGTTCACCAGCACAACGTCACGCTCGGTCTCAACGTTATTATCGTTAAGGGTTCGCAGCAGCTCCAGCCCGGCCAGCACGCCGTAAACACCGTCGTAGTTCCCCCCCAGCGGCTGGGTATCAACGTGCGAACCGGTCATGACCGGGGCAAGCTGCGGTTTTTTCCCGGCGCGACGGATAAACATATTGCCCATGCTGTCGACGTCACAGGTAAAACCGGCATCCAGCGCCCAGTCGCGCAGCAGGTTGCGCGCAATACGATCTTCCTCGCTCAATGCCAGACGGGTGACGCCACCGGCGGGCGTGCCGCCGATCTGCGCCATCATCTCAAGCGTTGACCACAGCCTTTCGGCGTTGACGCGGATCATGTCTTGTCCTTAGTGCTGCGGTAGCGGAAATCACAGCACGAACCGCCCTGCATGATTGTGGTGGTGCGGGTCAGCTTCACGTCCGGCGCATAGCCAACGATGAATTTTTCATCGCGCGCGCAGGAGAGCAGGTGACCAATCTCGCCCAGCCCCATCTCGTGATACATCTCCGCGTAGCGACAGCGGGTGACGTTGTAGTTGTACTGCTGGTCGTCGGCGTCGATCACCTTCACGTCCAGGGCATTATCTTTCTCCCACAGATACTGTAGGGCGATAAAGCTCTTTACGTCCGCGATGTTGGGCTCTTTGCTGGCAAACGCTTTGCCTGCGTCAATTGCGGCCTGCTCAATAGCCTCGCCAATCACCGCCTGGGCGCGGGTTTTCCCTATCTCGCGCACCAGGATTTCATAAATTGGCTTAATAATTTCGGCTTCAATTTTGCGGCGGGCGAGAATGCCCAGCTCGTTATTATCACTCATCACATTGCCTCGCTGCGTTACTTCGCTTTTGCGCCGCCCAGCACGGTCTGCGGCTGCCATTTGCCGTCGACAACCTTATAGACCGTGAACGACGGCGATTTCAGGTTGCCCTCTTTATCAAACGCAATCTGCCCGGTGACGCCGGAATAGCTGATGGCGCGCAGGGCTGGCAGATAGTCGGAGGGCTCAACGGAGTCTGCTTTTTCCATTGCCGCAACCAGCACGCGGGTAGCGTCATAGGCGAACGGGGCGTGCAGTTCGATATGGGTGTGGTAGCGGGACTGATAGGCCTGTTCGAATGCCTTTCCACCCGGCATCTGGTCAACGGGCAGACCCGGCTCCAGCGCCACCACACCTTCGCCTTCTTTCTGCGCCAGCTTGAGGAACGTCTGGCTGACGAATCCGCCTGCGCCCATCAGCGTGGCGTTCATGCCCAGCTGTTTGATGCGACGGGCCAGCGGTGCGGCCTGGCTGTCGACGCCGCCGAAGAAGATCAGATCGGCGTTTTTACTGCGGATGGCGGTCAGCACGGCGCTGAAGTCCACCGTTTTGTCATCAACATACTGACGATCGACAACCTTCACGCCCTGTGCTTCCAGCGATTTAATGAACTGGTCCGCCAGTCCCTGACCAAAGGCGGTACGGTCATCGATCACCGCAATGCGTTTGGCTTTCAGGGTATTCACCGCGTACTGGCCGGCGAGCTGGCCGCCGTCATCGTCGTGGCCCATCACGCGGAAGCTGGTGTCAAAACCCTGTTTGATATAGGCGTGACCGGTCGCGACCGGTGCCACCTGTGCGATGCCCGCATCGTGATAAACGCGGGCCGCTGGAATGCTGGTGCCGGTGTTCCAGTGACCGACCACGCCCGCCACGCCGCTGTCCACCAGACGCTGTGCGACGGCTACGGCGGTGCGCGGGTCGGACTGATCGTCTTCGGACTGCAGCCTGAAGGTCACCGCTTTGCCACCGATGGTCGGGTGCTGCTTGTTAATGTCGTCAATTGCCAGCTGCGCGCCGTTCTCCAGATCTTTACCGATACGGGCAGACGGGCCGGTCAGCGGCCCCGCCAGACCGATGACCACGGTTTCACCGTCGGCGGCCCACGCGGACGTGGAGGCAAAACTACCGAGCAGAATAGCGGCGCTGAGCGCACTGATTTTTACTGTTTTCATGGTATTTCCCTGATGTTGGCTGGTGTGGTTAAACGGGCATTTCGCCCAAATAAATCTGTGCAATCTGGTCATCGTTAAGCAGCGCTGTCGATTCGCCATGATGAACAATGCTGCCGCTGTCCATCACCCACGCGCTGTCGGTGACTTCCAGCGCGAGACGGGCGTTTTGTTCAATAAGCAGCAGGGCGACGCCGCGCTCGCGCAGCCCGGCGATGACGGCAAAAATGTTCTCGACCATCTTCGGGGCAAGGCCCATCGACGGTTCGTCGAGGATCAGCAGGCGCGGGCGGCTGAGCAGGGCGCGGTTAAGGGCCAGCAGCTGTTGTTCGCCGCCGGAAAGCAGCCCGGCAAGCTGATGCTGGCGTTCACCCAGGCGCGGGAAGCGCTCGAACACCTCGTTCATTTCACGCTTAACGGTGACAGTGTCACGCCTGAGCCAGGCGCCCATCTGCAGGTTTTCCAGTACCGTCATGCGGGAGAAGATCCCGCGGCCCTCCGGGACCATCACCAGTCCGTCGCGAAGCAGGGCCTCCGGGCTCTGTTTACGCACCGCTTTACCGCTGAATTCAATACTGCCGCTAAAGCTTTCCAGCCCGGTAATGGCGCGCACGGTGGAGCTTTTCCCCGCGCCGTTCGCGCCGATCAGCGTAGCCTGCTCGCCCTCGCGCAGGGTAAAGGAGACATCGCGTACGGCCTGAATGCCGCCGTAATGCACGTCCAGACGTTCCACCTTCAGCAATTCAGACATGAGCGTGACCTCCAAGCCAGGCGGCGATTACAGCCGGGTCGCGCCGCACGCTTTCCGGCGTGCCGCTGACGAGCGTTTTGCCGTAATCAAGCACCGTCAGGCGATCGCAGATGCCCATCACCAGCTTGACGTCATGTTCAATCATCAGCAGGGTTTTGCCGTCATCGCGGATGCGGATGAGCAGTTCGCCGAGCGCCACTTTTTCCGCCGCGTTCATCCCGGCGGCGGGCTCGTCCAGCGCCAGCAGGAGCGGATCCGTTGCCAGCGCGCGGGCGATCTCAAGGCGACGCTGATGACCATAGGCCAGATCGCAGGCGCGAGAGTGGGCGAAATGCGCAATGCCGGTGTACTCCAGCCAGTGCCAGGCCAGTTCGCGGGTCTGCTTTTCTTCCTCGCGAGCGCGTTTGTGGCGGCTCAGCGCGGCCCACAGACCGTTACGGGTGCGCACGTGGCGGCCCACCATCACGTTTTCCAGCACCGACATCTCGTTAAACAGCCTGACGTTCTGAAACGTGCGGGCGATCCCGGCGGCGGTGACTTTCTCAATGTGCTTTGGAAAATAGGGCTTATCGGCAATGGAGAATTCGCCGCTGTCCGCCGGATAAAGCCCGGTGATCAGGTTAAAACAGGTGGTTTTCCCCGCCCCGTTAGGACCAATCAGGCCGTAGATCTCGCCCTTGTTCACGGTAATGGAAACGTCATCCACGGCGGTAAGGCCGCCGAAGCGTTTTGTCATGTTGCGTACGGTTAACAGGCTCATGCTTTCGCCTCCTTGTGGCGTACCGGCCAGATCCCGGACGGGCGCACCAGCATCACCAGCACCAGTGCCAGACCGTAAAACAGCTGACGCAGCACTTCTGGGTCAATCAGCACCGTACCGAACAGCGCCTGCTGAACCGGCGCTGCCTGGCTGCGCAGCAGTTCCGGCAGGGCGGTAAGCAGTACCGCGCCGAGGATCACCCCCGGAATGTGCCCCATACCGCCCAGCACCACCATCGCCAGTACGGCAATGGATTCCTGTAACGTGAAGGATTCCGGCGAGACAAATCCCTGAAACGCGCCGAAAAGCGCACCCGCTACGCCGCCAAAGGAGGCCCCCATCGCAAAGGCGAGCAGCTTATAGTTACGCACGTTGATGCCCATCGCGCGGGCCACATCTTCATCCTCGCGGATAGCGTGCCAGGCGCGACCAATACGGGAATGCTGCAGGCGCAGGCAGACAAAAATAATCGCCACAATCACCAGCATCAGCAGGTAGTACCACAGCCACAGGGCGGGTACTTTGAAACCAAACCAGTGGTAGACGCCGCTAAACTTCAGGCCGAACAGGTTCAGCGTATCCACTCCGGTTATGCCCTTTGCGCCGTTGGTGATGTTCACAGGACGGTCGAGGTTGCGCATCAGGATGCGGATAATTTCGCCGAAGCCAAGGGTCACTATCGCCAGGTAGTCTCCGCGTAGCTTCAGCGTGGGCGCTCCCAGTAAAATCCCGCAGACTGCAGCGACGAGCGCAGCCAGCGGAATAATGAGCAGATACGAGGTGTGCAGCCCGTCCGGGAACCAGACGCCGAGAACAGGAAACACCTCCAGCAGGTGTGGGGAGGCCATCAGCGCAGCCAGGTAGGCGCCAACCGCGTAAAAGGCGATAAAGCCCATGTCCAGCAGGCCGGTATAGCCCACCACAATATTGAGCCCCAGAGCCAGCATGATGTAGAGCAGGGCGAAGTCGATAACGCGCACCCAGTAGTTGCCGCCAAGCTGCGTGGCCACCACGGGCGCCACCAGCAGCGCGAGGCAGAACAGGCTCATGCCTGACCAGAATTTGCGCGTCGTCGCCGGAGTCTGGAGTTGAAGTGTTGTCATGGTATTCCTTACGCCCTTTGCGCCACGCGCTCGCCCATCAGGCCAGCCGGACGGAAGACCAGCACCAGGATCAGCACCATAAAGGCAAAGACATCCTGATAGTTGCTGCCAAATACGCCGTGGGTCAGTTCACCCAGGTAGCCCGCGCCCAGCGCTTCGATAATGCCGAGCAGTATCCCGCCGATCATGGCGCCACGAATGTTGCCAATGCCCCCCAGCACGGCGGCGGTAAAGGCCTTGATCCCGGGCAAAAAGCCCATCGAGAAGCTGGCGTTGCCGTAGTTGCTCGCCATCATTACGCCTGCCAGCGCGGCGAACACGCCGCCAATGGCAAACGTCAGGGTAATAATGGCGTTTGGGTTAACCCCCATCAGCGTGGCCACGCGCGGGTTTTCCGCCACGGCGCGCATGCCGCGCCCCAGACGGGTGTATTCGACCAGCAGCCACAGCCCGGTCATCACCGCCAACGCCAGCGCCACGGTGACAATACCGGTAACGGTCACGATGGCGGGCGGGTGCGCTCCGCTGCCGGACGTGACGGCGATAGGGTCCATCGGCAGGATCTGCGGGAACATCAGCGGGTTGCGCGTCCAGATAATCATCGCCACGGTTTGCAGCAGGACGGAGACGCCGATACCCGAGATCAGCGGTGCCAGGCGCGGTGCGCTGCGCAGTCGACGGTAGGCAAAGCGCTCCACGGCTATTGCCAGCAGGGCGCAAACGGCCATGGCAATCACCAGGGCAACGCCAAGCTGCAACAGCAGCGGCATGTGTGGAAAGGTGGTATTCAGGGCGTTTATGGCGGAGAGCGTGGTGAGCGCACCGACCATCAGAATATCGCCGTGAGCAAAGTTAATAATGCGCAAGATGCCATACACCATGGTATAGCCCAGCGCGATCAGCGCGTAGATGCTGCCCAGCATCACACCGTTGATCAGTTGTTGTATGAGTGTATCCAACGTCCGTACCCGCAAAGTGCTCGTTCTGCGGCTACCATCCAATAAATGAATTAAATTGTAAAATACGCATCTATTATTTCTTATGATAAATAAATATTGTTTTATCTTTATGAATTATAAGAAAATAGTTAATGCCTGCTTTTGAGTGAAAAGCCTAAAGAAATCAACATATGAATAAAACAGAACAATTGGCGAGCCTGGCGGCGTATGCAGAAAGCCGACTGGCAAACGATCCGCCGCTTCGGGCCGTACGTGCGTTCGAGGCCATCGCCCGGCTGGGCAGCGTCACGCTGGCCGCGCAGGAGCTAGACATCTCTCCGTCGGCCGTTAGCCATCAGCTCAGGGTGCTTGAAGGGTATCTGCAAATGCCGCTCACGGAGCGTCAGGGGCGCAGGCTGGTGCTGAGCCAGCACGGGCGGGAATATTACCGCTCTATCCGCGCGGCGTTTAACGTGCTGCGCCAGGCGACGGAGCACCTGGCGGAGCAGGCGCAAACGCGTCAGGTCACCATCAGCCTGATCCCACTTTTTGGTATGGGGTGGTTTATCCCACGTTTGCCTGCGTTTATGCGCGCCAATCCGCAAACGGAGATCAACGTGGTGTATGCCAACCATCGTAACTATCTGAGCGACGCGTCGGATATGTCGATTCGTTTTGGCAACGGGCAGTGGGCGGGCTATCAAAGCGAAAAGCTGATTTCCGGTCAGATGGTCCCGGTGTGCAGCCGCGCGTTTTTGCGCATTCACGGCCATATCGACACGCCCGAGCAACTGCTGCAAATGCCGCTGCTGCACGATGAGGAGCGCAGCACATGGGCGCAGTGGTTTGTACAACAGGGGGTGAAGCGCCCCGTGCGCCGCAGCGGTCCGATGTTTGAGGATGGTCTGCTGACGCTGGCGGGCGTTCAGGCTGGTCTGGGGTGTGCGTTAATGCGTGAGCCGCTGATTGCGCCTTATCTTGAGAGCGGCGAACTGGTGAAGATATTTGACCTGCCGATTGATGACGGGCGCGACTATTACCTCTGCGTGCGTACTGACTCAGAGATGACTGAAGACGGCAAGCTGCTGCAAAACTGGCTGCGTCGGGCGGCGGGTGGGGAGTCGTCTGGCGGGTAAAAGAGGGAGATAAAAAAAGCCAGCTTGTGCAGCTGGCTTTTGTACAGACAAGATTTAGAACTGGTAGGTCAGACCCAGCGCAACGATGTTGTCGGTACCGATGCCTGCCTGGCGAGTGAACTGGTTGTCGTCGAGCAGGTTGATTTTGTAATCCACGTAGGTGGACATGTTTTTGTTAAAATAGTAGGTCGTGCCAACATCGATGTATTTAACCAGATCCTGGTCGCCGAAGTTTTCGATGTCTTTACCTTTGGACTGCAGGTAAGCAATGGATGGACGCAGGCCAAAGTCGAACTGATACTGAGCCACAACTTCGAAGTTTTGCGCCTTGTTTGCAAAGCCGTAAATGTCGGTACGCTTGTTGTTAGAGGTACCGAAGCGGGTTGCGTTATAGGTCTGAGAGTACTGCGCCGCAAGGTAAATGTTGTTCGCGTCGTATTTCACGCCACCGCTGTACACTTCCGCGCGGTCGCCTTCACCGTATACGCCAGCCGCATTCTGGTCAGCGGTACGACGTGAAGAGGACATTGCGCCACCCACGCTGAAGCCTTCACCCAGATCGTAAGTCAGGGACGCGCCGTAACCGTCGCCGTTCTGGTTCAGCAGGCTGCGGCCGCTGGTGTTTTCACCGCTTACGCTGCCGTTTTTGCCCTGGTACTGCAGAGCAAAGTTCAGGCCGTCAACCAGACCAAAGAAGTCCTGGTTACGGTAGGTCGCAACGCCGTTTGCACGAGACTGCAGGAAGTTGTCGGCACCGTAGGTGTCACCGCCGAATTCTGGCAGAACGTCGGTCCAGGAAGTCACGTCGTAAATTACGCCGTAGTTACGACCGTAATCAAAGGAGCCTGCTTCCGCGAACTTCAGACCTGCAAACGCCACACGGGTCCAGGACTGGTTGTCGCCTTCGTCTTTGTTACCCTGGATCTGGTATTCCCACTGGCCGTAGCCGGACAGCCGATCGTTAACCTGGGTTTCGCCCTTGAAGCCGATACGCATGTAGGTTTTATCGCCATCTGCGCCAGCGTCATCAGAGAAATAGTGCAGACCTGTTACTTTACCGTACAGATCCAGCTTGTTACCGTCTTTGTTGTAAATTTCGGCAGCGTTAACAACGCCTGCTGCCAGCATGGAAGTGACTGCCACTGCAACTAATTTAAGTTTCATCTTAAATATTCCTTATAATTTTTTTTCAGTATTTCCTGAACCACTGTGAACGATTTCTAAACGAGGCTGTTCGTCAATGGCATGCTATTTTTAAGAATCTCGTAGTCTTATTTCAATAATAAGTTTCAAAATATTAGAGATAATTTCAATTAGTGTGATCTCGATCGTGCGAGAAGGCGGTTATTCAAACAATATGGCCGGAATTTATACGATTAATGGTTATTTAGTCAGTGGGATTATTGCTTTTAAGATAATTTCTGATGGTTTTAGTCTATTGCGTTAAATTTCGCAATTTCCGATGGTTTGGCAGGGGGGTATCGCCTGCTTCTCTTTAAAAACAATGGGTTGATTTAATTTTTCAACGTCTATTTCGTATATTTCATTAAAGCTGCCAGGGCTGAATTATTGCAGGTAATGCTATCCAGAGCGTTAATATTTATCACTGACTAATTTCACTGGGTTGTCAGTTTACGTCAACTCGCTTCAGGTGGCTTTACAGAAGGCGCTCAATATAAACCGAACTTAAACAGACGCTCTATTATTATGATAAATATTCTGAGGTGCGATCACATTTTAAATTTATGTTAATTATGTTGCCGGGTTGAAATTAACCCGGCCGTTGGAGAGGCGCTATTGTCTTGTTGCGTACCAGCAGAGCAACGACCCGGCGCAGACCATCAGCGCCCCTTGCCAGAACGAGAATGAAAGGGGAGAGCTTAGCACCGCGGCGGCAAGCGCGGCAGAGAGCACGGGGGTAAAATAGGATACGGCAGCCAGAACCGTGACGTTCCCGTGCAGAATGCCAATATTCCATGCGGCGTAACCAAACCCAAGCGCGATCCCGCACATGACGAGCTTCACCACCACCGGAAGCGTGAACACCATCTCGGGCTGATCGCTCAGAAAATATTTCACCCACAGGCTTAGCGCGGTCAGCAAAACAAACAGGGTAATACCGTTTTGTCCTTTCGCAAATTTGCTGGTGACGGTGCAATAGGCGGCCCAGATAAAGGCCCCGGCAAACGCCAGCGCGTAGCTCAGAGGGCTGGAAACGACATTGCGGGTTATTTCCTCAAGGTGTAATCCTTCTTCGCCGCCCAATACCCAGCAGACGCCCAGCAGCGAAATGACCAGGCCGGGGAGCACCCACAGGGTAGACTTTTGCCCGTTGAACAAAATCGCAAATACGATCGTCAGGCTTGGCCAAAGGTAATTCACCATACCCACTTCAATCGCCTGAGCGCGCGTTGCGGCATAGCCCAGCGACAGCGCCAGACATATTTCGTAGCTGACAAATAAAACGCTGCCGGCAATAAGATAGCGGAGTGAAAACCGCCTGATATCAGGAAATCCTACCGTCACCAGACACAGTAATCCGCTGAGGGTGTAGATCATCGCCGCACCGCCTACCGGCCCAAGCCCCTCACTCACGCTGCGAATAAGGCCGACCATGGTGCTCCATAACAATATCGCCGCCAGCCCAATAAGCGTTGCTCTCTTTCTGTCCATTACTTGGTCATCGCAATAAAAATCAAAGGAAAAATGTATCGTATTACGCCTGTCGCTGTCGTGAATTATTCTCTTAAACCGTTAATCAAAAAGGGGTAATGAAATGTTCCGGGGGTGACTATTAAGGGGGGGAAGGCAGAGGACCTTGATTTGACGCAAAAAAATCAGGGGCTTTGCTGTTAGTTTGCGGCGCGAAATGTTTTCAGATAACGAGGACAACAATGGACGTCAGCCGCAGACAATTTTTTAAAATCTGCGCGGGCGGTATGGCCGGAACAACGGCAGCCATGCTGGGATTTGCCCCCAAAATGGCGCTGGCTCAGGCACGCAACTATAAGCTGCTGCGCGCTAAAGAGATCCGTAACACCTGCACATACTGCTCCGTGGGTTGTGGGCTTTTAATGTATAGCCTGGGCGATGGCGCGAAGAACGCCAGAGAAGCGATTTACCACATTGAAGGGGATCCGGATCATCCGGTGAGCCGCGGGGCGTTATGCCCGAAAGGGGCGGGGCTGCTGGACTACGTTCACAGCGAAAACCGCCTGCGCTACCCGGAATACCGCGCGCCGGGTTCTGATAAATGGCAGCGTATCTCCTGGGATGAGGCCTTCTCCCGTATAGCAGCGTTAATGAAAGCCGACCGCGATGCCAACTTTATTGAAAAGAACGCGCAGGGCGTAACGGTCAACCGCTGGCTTTCCACCGGGATGCTGTGTGCCTCTGCGGCCAGTAATGAAACCGGCATGCTGACGCAAAAGTTTGTGCGCTCTCTCGGCATGCTGGCGGTAGACAACCAGGCGCGCGTCTGACACGGACCAACGGTAGCAAGTCTTGCTCCAACATTTGGTCGCGGTGCGATGACCAACCACTGGGTTGATATCAAAAACGCGAATGTCGTGGTGGTGATGGGCGGTAACGCCGCTGAAGCCCATCCGGTGGGGTTCCGCTGGGCGATGGAAGCGAAAAACAACAACGATGCGACGCTTATCGTCGTCGATCCGCGCTTTACGCGTACGGCATCGGTGGCCGATATCTATGCGCCGATCCGCTCCGGTACGGACATTACGTTCCTGTCCGGCGTGCTGCTGTACCTGATCGAAAACAACAAAATCAACGCGGAATACGTTAAGCACTACACCAACGCGAACCTGCTGGTGCGGGATGATTTTGCCTTCGATGGCGGGCTGTTTAGCGGCTATGACGCCGAAAAACGTGAGTACGATAAAACGTCCTGGAACTATCAGTTCGATGAAAACGGCTATGCGATGCGCGATGACACCCTGACGCATCCGCGCTGCGTGTGGAACCTGCTGAAGCAGCACGTCTCCCGCTATACGCCGGACGTCGTGGAAAACATCTGCGGCACGCCGAAAGCGGACTTCCTGAAGGTGTGTGAAGTGCTGGCTTCCACCAGCGCCGCCGACAGAACCACCACGTTCCTGTACGCGCTGGGCTGGACGCAGCACACCGTGGGCGCGCAGAACATCCGCACCATGGCGATGATCCAGCTGCTGCTCGGCAATATGGGGATGGCCGGTGGCGGCGTGAACGCGCTTCGCGGTCACTCCAATATTCAGGGCTTAACCGACCTCGGCCTGCTCTCGACCAGCCTGCCGGGCTACCTGACGCTGCCGTCTGAAAAGCAGACGGATCTGCAAACGTATCTTGAGGCCAATACGCCAAAAGCGACGCTGCCGGACCAGGTGAACTACTGGAGCAACTATCCGAAGTTCTACGTCAGCCTGATGAAATCCTTCTACGGCGATGCGGCGCAGAAAGAGAACGACTGGGGCTTTGAGTGGCTGCCGAAGTGGGATCAGGCTTATGACGTCATCAAGTATTTCAACATGATGGATAAGGGCGACGTCACGGGGTATATCTGCCAGGGCTTCAACCCGGTAGCCTCTTTCCCGGACAAAAACAAAGTCGTTCGCAGCCTGAGCAAGCTGAAGTACATGGTCGTTATCGATCCGCTGGTGACCGAGACCTCCACCTTCTGGCAGAACCACGGGGAATCAAACGATGTCGATCCGGCGTCGATTCAGACCGAAGTGTTCCGCCTGCCGTCCACCTGCTTTGCGGAAGAGGACGGCTCCATTGCCAACTCCGGCCGCTGGCTGCAGTGGCACTGGAAAGGCCAGGACGCACCGGGCGAAGCGCGTAACGACGGCGAGATCCTCGCCGGGATTTACCACCGCCTGCGCGAGATGTACCGCACCGAAGGCGGTAAAGGCGCGGAGCCGCTGCTGAAGATGAGCTGGAGCTACAAGCAGCCGGATCGTCCTGAGTCAGAGGAAGTCGCCAAAGAGAACAACGGCGTGGCGCTGGCGGATCTGTATGACCCGAGCGGCAACCTGGTGGCGAAAAAGGGCCAGCTGCTGAACAGCTTTGCGCTGCTGCGCGATGACGGCACCACGGCATCGTCGTGCTGGATCTACACCGGCAGCTGGACGGAGCAGGGCAACCAGATGGCCAACCGCGACAACGCCGACCCGTCCGGGCTGGGCAACACCCTGGGCTGGGCATGGGCGTGGCCGCTGAACCGTCGCGTGCTCTACAACCGCGCATCTGCCGACGTGAACGGTAAGCCGTGGGATCCGAAACGCATGCTGATCCAGTGGAACGGGGCGAAATGGACGGGGAACGATATCCCGGACTACAGCACCGCCGCACCGGGCAGCAGCACCGGGCCGTTTATTATGCAGCCGGAAGGGCTGGGACGTCTGTTTGCTCTAAACAAGCTGGCGGAAGGGCCGTTCCCGGAGCATTACGAGCCGATGGAAACGCCGCTGGGGACAAACCCGCTGCACCCGAACGTGGTCTCCAGCCCGGTGGTGCGTATCTACGAAGACGACGTCCTGCGCCTGGGCAAAAAGGACAAATTCCCGTACGTGGGAACGACCTACCGCCTGACCGAGCATTTCCATACCTGGACCAAGCACGCGCGGCTTAACGCCATCGCGCAGCCGGAACAGTTTGTGGAGATAAGCGAGACGCTGGCGAAGGCGAAAGGCATTGCCAACGGCGATCGCGTGAAGGTGAGCAGCAAGCGCGGCTTTATCCGCGCGGTGGCGGTGGTCACCCGCCGCCTGCAGTCGCTGAACGTGCACGGCCAGCAGGTGGAAACCGTCGGTATCCCGCTGCACTG
This sequence comes from Enterobacter sp. Taxon_8, assembly GCF_058354585.1. Lineage (NCBI taxonomy): Bacteria > Pseudomonadati > Pseudomonadota > Gammaproteobacteria > Enterobacterales > Enterobacteriaceae > Enterobacter > Enterobacter sp. Taxon_8. The sequence goes on from NZ_CM177989.1 coordinate 2,161,121, forward strand.
GGGCTTTGAAGGGGGGGCGCAGAAAGGCTACATCGCCAATACCCTCACGCCAAACGTCGGGGATTCCAACTCGCAAACGCCGGAGTACAAGGCGTTTCTGGTCAACATCGAGAAAGCGTAAGGAGCGATTCAATGGCGATGGAAACACAAGACGTTATCAAACGCTCCGCGACTAACCCGATAACGCCCGCGCCCCGCGCGCGGGACTACAAGGCAGAGGTCGCCAAGCTTATCGACGTCTCCTCCTGCGTGGGCTGTAAGGCCTGCCAGGTGGCGTGCTCGGAGTGGAACGACATCCGCGACGAGGTGGGGCACTGCGTTGGGGTCTACGATAATCCGGCGGATCTGAGCGCCAAATCCTGGACGGTGATGCGTTTTAGCGAAACCGACCAGAACGGCAGGCTGGAGTGGCTCATCCGCAAAGACGGCTGCATGCACTGTGAAGATCCGGGCTGCCTGAAGGCGTGCCCGTCTGCCGGCGCGATTATTCAGTACGCCAACGGGATAGTCGATTTCCAGCAGGACAACTGCATCGGCTGCGGGTACTGCATCGCGGGCTGTCCGTTTAATGTCCCGCGACTCAATAAAGAGGATAACCGGGTATACAAATGTACCCTGTGCGTGGACCGCGTCAGCGTCGGGCAGGAGCCTGCCTGCGTGAAGACCTGTCCGACCGGGGCAATCCACTTCGGCACCAAAAAAGAGATGCTGGACGTGGCGCAGGCGCGGGTCGACAAGCTGAAAGCACGAGGTTACCAGAATGCGGGCGTTTACAACCCGCAGGGCGTGGGCGGTACGCACGTGATGTATGTGCTGCACCATAGCGACCAGCCCGAGCTGTACCACAACCTGCCGAAGGATCCGGCGATCGATACCTCCATTAACCTCTGGAAAGGGGCGCTAAAGCCTCTATCCGCGGCGGGCTTTATCGCCACCTTCGCTGGGCTGATTTATCACTACATCGGTATCGGACCAAACAAAGAGGTGGACGAGGACGAGGAGGAACACCATGAGTAAGTCGAAAATGATAGTGCGCACAAAGTTTGTCGACCGCGCCTGTCACTGGACGGTAGTTATCTGCTTCTTCCTGGTGGCGGTGTCGGGGATTTCATTTTTCTTCCCGACCCTGCAGTGGCTGACCGAAACCTTCGGTACGCCGCAGATGGGGCGCATTCTGCACCCGTTCTTCGGCGTGCTGATTTTCGTGGTGCTGATGTTTATGTTCGTGCGCTTCGTCCACCATAACATCCCGGACAAGCAGGATATCCCGTGGGTGAAAGGGATCGTCGAAGTCCTGAAGGGCAACGAGCACAAAGTCGCGAAGGTGGGGAAATACAATGCCGGGCAAAAGATGATGTTCTGGACCATCATGAGCATGATTTTTGTGCTGCTGGTGACCGGGGTAATCATCTGGCGACCGTATTTTGCGCACTATTTCCCGATACAGGTGATTCGCTACGCGCTGCTGATCCACGCCACGTCGGCCATCATTCTGATTCATGCCATCCTGATCCACATGTATATGGCGTTCTGGGTAAAAGGGTCAATCAAAGGGATGATTGAAGGGAAGGTGAGCCGCCGCTGGGCGCAGAAACACCATCCGCGCTGGTATCGTGATGTGGAACGGCTGGAAGCGAAACAGGAAAGCACGGAAGGATTGAAGTAAGACCTGCGCCGTCGGCTCTGCCCGGCGGCGCTGCGCTTGCACGGGCCTATTCTTTTAAATCAGAACCGCTCTTCCACATAGCGGAACGGGTATTTTGTGGGTTTGACTTTGCCGATTTTGCGCTTCGGTAAATCCACCTTGTCGACGTGAATTTCTTTATACGGTATCTGCGAAAGCAGATGCGAAATAATATTCAGGCGCACGCGTTTTTTATCCTCTGAACGCGCCACAAACCACGGCGCCCAGGCGGTATCGGTGGCTTCAAACATGGCGTCGCGCGCAAGGGTATACTCATCCCACAGGTTAAAGGATTTAATATCCATCGGTGATAGCTTCCAGATTTTACGACCATCGTTAATACGGTCGCGCAGGCGCCGCTCCTGCTCTTTCGGCGTCACCTCCAGCCAGTACTTCAGCAGGATAATTCCGGCATCGACCATCGCTTTTTCCATAACCGGCGCGCCGTCCAAAAATTTCTCCGCCTGTTCCTCCGTGCAGAACCCCATCACCCGTTCCACGCCCGCGCGGTTATACCAGCTGCGATCGAAGATCACGATTTCGCCAGCCGAAGGCAGGTGGGGCACATAGCGCTGGAAGTAGAGCTGGCTTTTTTCCTTTTCCGTCGGGGCAGGGAGCGCAACAACGCGAAACACGCGCGGGCTGACGCGCTCGGTGATCGCTTTAATGGTGCCGCCTTTGCCTGCACCATCGCGTCCTTCAAAAACAATACACACTTTTAACCCTTTGGCGACGACCCACTGCTGGAGCTTAACCAGTTCGACGTGCAGGCGGCGGAGCTCTTTTTCATACTCTTTGGTCTTAAGCGGTGCATTCGATACGACATCAACAGCGACGGGGGCTTTCTTTTTACTTCCCATAATTGTCATCCTCAGGTTGTCCGGTGCGGAAAAAGCGAGGCCGCACTATGAAGTGTAATCCACCTGATATTATGCGTATTGTTTTTAGGTAATTAATGTCACGACACTTTTTTAAGCAGATACAGAGGTATTAACGAAGGTGCTTAGCACCTGTTTCCCTATGCAGATGCAATAAAATCAGCACATTTAATCCCACGCTCTATATGTGGTTAATGTGATAATTTCATTCTTATTTACTTAAAGGAACTAAGAATGAGTTGGAATAAAGACGCTGGGGTTTCTTATCTCCTTCACACGCTCTGGGGTGCTCTCATAGTGAATGTGCTGAGGATGCACTGATGAAAAGAATATTTTTATCATTCGTTTTGTTGCTGGTGGGATGTAGTTCGGCTGCCAATCAAGAACGTAGCGCACAAGACGCTACTGAATCATTTTATAAATCCTATCTTTCCGTATTCGGCAGCGATGAAGCCAGGCCTTATCCTGCCGACGAACTGCGTAAATATGTTTCTGCTGATACGATTGTTCGCATTAATACCATTCAGGAAATCTCTGAACAAGAGTTAATAGAGTCTGACTATTTTACGTATGCCCAAGATTATTCTCGTGAATGGATACCTGCGTTACGAGTGGAAAACGCCAGACCATTTTTAAACGGTGAAGCAGTCCAGGTTATTGAAGGGGCGGGTAACGGGAGAAGCATTCACCTGGAGGTATTTCTTCGTCGTGAAGATGATGCATGGAAAATTTACCGCGTTCGTGACGTAACGAACAATCACGAGCACCCAATTTTCAATGCTGGCGCGATTACACGCGCTAAAGCAGCGGCAGAAAGCACACCGTAAAAACCAGACCTTAAACCCTTTAAAGCCCTGACGCCTGCCGGGGCTTTTTGTTTTCCATTGCCCCGTGTCGCGGTTGGAGAAAACTCCTGAATTAATGGATTAACCTGCCAGCCAGCTGATTTGAACTGGCTCACCATACAAGATTATTCAATAATGCCCGCTGCGAGTGATTAACCCGTGGTTGAGGCATGAAAAAGACAATATTTTCGCTGGCGCTTGGCACATTTGGCCTGGGCATGGCCGAATTTGGCATTATGGGCGTGTTAACCGAGCTGGCGCATGACACCGGTATTTCGATTCCCTCCGCCGGGAATATGATCTCGTTTTACGCCTTCGGCGTGGTGATTGGCGCCCCGATTGTGGCGCTTTTCTCAGGCAGGTTCTCCTTAAAAACTACGCTGCTGTTTCTGGTTGCCATGTGCGCGGTTGGGAACGCTCTGTTTACGTTTTCTACGTCATATTTCTGGCTGGCGACCGGGCGCTTGATTTCCGGTTTCCCGCACGGCGCCATTTTTGGCGTCGGGGCGATAATCCTCTCCAAAATTGCGCCGCCGGGGAAGGTGACGGTCGCGGTGGCCGGGATGATCGCCGGGATGACCGTGGCCAACCTGATGGGCGTTCCGCTGGGGACCTGGCTCGGGCACCAGTTCAGCTGGCGTTATACCTTTTTCCTGATAGCCCTGTTCGATGCGCTGGTGATCCTCTCGGTGCTGATCTGGGTGCCGGACATTCATGACAAATCAGAAATTAAACTGACCGAACAGTTCCAGTTCCTGAAGAAACCGGAGCCCTGGCTGATTTTTGCCGCCACCATGTTTGGTAACGCCGGTGTGTTCGCGTGGTTCAGCTTCGTTAAGCCGTTTATGGTCAACGTTTCTGGCTTTTCCGAAGGCATGATGACGATCATCATGATGCTGATGGGCCTTGGCATGGTGTTGGGCAATCTGCTGAGCGGCAAGCTCTCGGGGCGTTTTAGTCCGCTGCGCATTGCGGCCACCACCGACATGGTGATTGTCGCCTCGCTGCTGCTGCTTTTTGCCTGTGGTGAACTGAAAACGGCCTCGCTGGTGATGGGCTTTATCTGCTGTGCCGGTCTGTTCGCGCTCTCTGCGCCGCTGCAGATCCTCCTTCTGCAAAATGCGAAGGGCGGCGAGATGCTGGGGGCGGCCGGAGGGCAGATGGCGTTTAATCTCGGCAGCGCGATCGGGGCGTACTTTGGTGGGATGATGATTACCCTCGGCTTTAGCTGGCGCTACGTCACGCTGCCTGCGGCGATACTCTCGTTCTCGGCCATGAGCGCGCTGTTGATCTACGGTTACCTGCGGGCCAGACGGGCTCAGGCTAACGCTCACGCGCTAGCCTGATCGAATTCAGGCAAGCCAGGGCTCACCCAGGGTCAGCATCAGTCGGTTCGCCCAGGCGAAGAACGCGGCGGACTGCACCAGGTCAAGCTGGGCTAAGGTGTCCAGCCCCTCTTTTTCAAGCGCGGCAAGGTGCAGCGGCGTGGCGGCAGGAGGCGTAACCGATAGCGCCGCCGCAAAATTGATCTCCGCCTGCCAGCGCGCAGATTGTCCCTCGCTCAGGGATTGTCCTGGACGCACGGCCAGCAGGGCCTCTACCGCAGCGTCATCCTTTGACAGCTGGCTGGCTTTCCGCGCATGGACAGATGCGCAGTAGATGCAGCCGTTAATTTTACTGGCGACCGTTGCGGCCAGCTCGCGCTCGGCGCGCGGCAATCCTCCCGGCGTATAAAAAATCCCTTTATCCGTTAGCGTGCGCTGTTCAAGCACCGGCAGGTTGCGGCCCAGCAGGCGGAAATAGTCGGAATCGGTGTGGCCAAACTTCGCCAGGATCGCAACCTCGTCATCACGAAAATCCGCCAGCGGTTTGGCGGCGATCCACGGTTCCCAGCCCAGTTCCTGCTGGGTGAAGGCGACGGGAGCCGCCTTGCCGGTGGCCGTGGTTGCGGTCGTGTGCCAGACGCCTGCCGCCACCGGGGCATCGCTTGTGGCGACTGGCCTGTCGTTCAGCAGCCGCAGCCCGGCAATCAGTCGGCTCTGGAAGCTGACAAAGGCGATCAGCTGCGCCAGGGTCACGATACCTTCTTTGCTCCATCCCGCCTGGGACAGCGCCTTTAACGATGCGGGCGTGGCTTCGACGGGGGAGAAGGTCAGCAGGCGCGCGAAGTTCAGCGCCGGGGTCAGACGGTCGGAGGTCGGGTCCGCCAGGCCAAACCCCGCATAGTGCGCGGCCAGCGCCTCCGCGTTGTGCCACCTGGCGACTTTTGCCGCGACGGCGAAGCGTTCGTCCAGCGCAAAATCGCTGTCCTGCTGGGTAAATAAGATTTCGTAGCTGCCCTGCGCGTGTCTCGTGGCGGCGTCCCGCGTGGCGCGCGCCTCTGCCAGAGGGGAACCGGGTTTAATTTCCGCCAGCTCGGCGAGAATGTCGTGACTTAATGACATAGGTGTCTCCTCAAAGGATGTGGGGGGCAATATGTTCGGCGATCAGTTCGATAGAGCGCAGCGTGTCGCGATGGGTGGGCTCGACCGAATGGACCTGGAATGAGATGTCCGTGGCGCGCCGGAGAACGGAATCGGCCTGCAGCGAACGCAGCACCGTCTCGGGCGAACCGATGTGGGCGTCGAACTGGCGACGAAAATCTGTGACGGTGTCACCTTTAACCGCGTGTCCGGCAGCGCGATGCTGCTTTGCCTGTTTCGTGAGGCCCGGCGTCGCAACCTTCAGCGCATAGTCATCGCTGTCGGCGACGAACGCGGTACGTGAGGCAAGAATGCGCGGTGCGATGCCCGCGGGCAGCGCCTCAAGGTAGGCATCCACAATCGGGTTCTGGATCGCGTCGAGCGGTAAATCCAACTGGTCTGCCGGGCGCGGCTGCGTGCGGGAGAGCATTAAACCGTGTCCGGCCCGCGCGGCGCGAACGGCACCGTCGACGGAAAAGGTGGCAATCCAGATCCGGTCAGCCAGCTGTGGTGCAGGCGGGTAAAGGTGGTTATCCGGATGGGTGAGCGAATCCCCGCGCCAGGCGCTCTGGATCACATGTAGATGGTCGGCAAAGGCCGCGCCGCGCTGTTCAAAAGTCAGTCCGAACGGCAGGAAAGAGGTCGGCGTGCCGCCCGAACCAAAACCGACTTCGAGACGTCCATCGGCGAGTAAATCCAGCACCGCGGCATCTTCCGCCACACGCAGCGGGTTTTCCATCGGCAGGGTAATGATGGCCGTACCCAGCCGAATGGTTTCGGTATGCGCCGCAACGTGGGCCAGAAACAGCAGCGGCGACGGCAGGCCGCCTTCATTCTCATGGAAGTGGTGCTGAGCAATCCAGGCGCTGTCAAAACCGTGGCGTTCGGCGTGGCGGATCTGTTCGGTTGCCAGACGATAGCGCTCCTTCGGCGTGGCGTCGTCAAGCAGGCGGGTGAAAAATCCCAGGCGTTTTCGCGTCATGCGAACTCCTCCGTAGCGGGTGAAAAATGGGGAATGGCAGCAATCAGCTCGCGGGTATAGTCGTTCTGTGGCGACGTGAATAAGGTTTCGACGTCGCCCTGTTCGACCACCTGACCGCTGCGCAGCACCGTGACGCTGTGGGCGATCCGGCGAACGGTGGAGAGATCGTGCGTGATGAACAGGTAGGTTAATCCCAGCTGCTGCTGTAACTGCTGAAGCAGTGCCAAGATCTGCGCCTGCACGGTGACGTCCAGCGCGGAGGTGGCTTCGTCCAGCACCAGAATAGTCGGCTCCAGAATCAGCGCCCGGGCGATGGCCACGCGCTGGCGCTGACCGCCTGATAGCTCCCTGGCGGTGCGGGTCAGGAGTTCGACGGGCAGCGCAACCCGCTGCGCCACGGTTTCCACTAGCACCTTTCGCTCAGCCTTCGCGAGGCGGGAAAAGTTCTTCAGGGGCTCTTCGATGATGTCAAACAGCGTCTGACGCGGATCGAGAGAGGCGAACGGGTTCTGGTAAACAAACTGGATCTTCTGGCGCAGCTGACGACGGGCCTCGCGGCTGAGGGCGGTGGCATCAATGTCATCAATAATGACCTGTCCGCTGTCGGCCTGTTCAAAACCCAGCAAAATACGGGCGAGGGTGGTCTTCCCCGAGCCGGATTCACCGACCAGCGCATGGGTGCTGCCGCGCCTGACGTCAAACGTCACCCGGTCCAGCGCCTGAAGCTGATGATCTTTGCCCAGCGAGAACCGTTTGCTGATGGCGCGGGCGCGAATGGCCGGTGACGCGAGCGGCAGGCCGGCTACCGGGGCGATGGTCAGGCGCTGGCCCTGGAGATCGCTCAGCAGCTGGCGGGTGTAGGCGTGCTGCGGCGTGCGAACGATGTCGGCGGTGTCGCCGTGCTCCTGAACCTCACCATGGCGAAAAACCAGCAGCCTGTCCGCGCGCTGAGCGGCCAGCGCCAGATCGTGGGTGACAAACAGAACGGCAGTACCCGATTCCCGGCGCAGGATATCCAGCAGATCAAGAATGCGTTTTTGCACCGTCACGTCCAGCGCGCTGGTGGGCTCATCGGCAATGATGACGTCCGGACGCAGCGCTATCGCGATGGCAATCAACACGCGCTGTTTCATTCCGCCGGAGAGCTGGTGCGGATACTGCTTCATGCGCTGTTCGGGGTGGCTCAGGCCGACCTTTGTCAGCAGGGCAAGCACCAGCTCGTCGCGTTGGGCGCGAGTCACCTTATGGTGCAGCTGAATAATTTCCCCGACCTGACCACCGATCGTCTTCACCGGGTTGAGTGAATTACCCGGATCCTGCGGAACCAGGCTGATTCGCGCCCCGCGCAGGGTATCGAGACGCTTCGCTGACCACCGGCTAATCTCCTCGCCGTTGAGCACGATTTTCCCCGCATCGCGACGGGCGTTATCCGCCAGCAGGCCAATGATCGCCTGTGCCGTGGTCGTTTTGCCGGATCCGGATTCGCCGACAAACGCCAGCATTTCCCCTCGCTTGAGGGTAAAGCTGACGTTATGCACCACCTCGCGCCACTGGCGCGCGGTACGGTAGCTGATGGTCAGGTTTTCTACCGAGAGTACGGTCATTTCAGGCCTCCGCTGAACTGCTGGCTGATACGGTTGGTGGCAAGCACGACGGCGATGACGACCACGCCGGGGAAGGTGGTTAACCACCAGGCGGTAGAGAGATAGTTACGGCCTTCGGCGATCAATAAGCCCCATTCCGGCACGGGCGGCGGGGTGCCGTAGCCGAGAAAGCTCAGCGTTGAAAGGGCCAGGATAGCCTGACCAAACTGCAGCGTGGCAAAGGCAAGGACGGCGGTTAAGGCGTTGGGCAGGATGTGTCGCCACAGCACCGCCAGGAACGTCCCGCCGCTGCCAAACGCCGCCTCGACGTAATCCGTATGGCGGATGCGCACCACTTCACCGCGCGCGAGGCGGGCGAAGCTGGCAATGGAGGCCACGCCGACGGCAATGGCGGCGTTAACGGTGCCAAACCCGAGCAGAATAATAACCGTCAGCGAGAGCAGCAGTGACGGAATGGACAACAGCACGTCGACAAAACGCATCAGGAAAGACTCGACGCGTCCGGCGAACGCTCCGGCGATGACCCCCAGACCTGTGCCGACCACCAGCCCCATCGTGACGGCGGCGAGCGCCGCGCTCAGGGAGTGGGACGCACCGTACACAATACGGGTGTAAACATCGCGGCCAAGCTGATCGGTGCCGAGCCAGTGTCCCGCCTGCGGCGCCAGACGTTGCGCTCCGGCGATGCCCTCAATCGGGCTGTAGTGGGTTAACAGGCCGGGCGCCACGGCGGCGAAAATCGCAATGATAATTACCGCCCATGCCAGCCACAGTCCGGGCTGCCACGCGACGCCCTGCCAGCCGGGAACGCGTTTTCGCGCGGCGGCAGCGTAATCGACCAGGCTCATGATGCACCTCCGGTAACAGTTTGCAGACGGGGATCCAGCAGCGGCATAAGCAGGTCCACCAGCAGGTTGATCAGGACAAAACCGAGGGCGGAAATCATCACTACCGCCTGAAGTACGGCAATATCCTGGTTATTCACCGCCTGCTGGGTCAGCTGCCCGAGCCCGCTGCGGCCAAAAACGGTTTCGGTGATCAGCGCCCCGGCAATCAGCTCGCCCAGCAGCAGCCCGGCAATGTTCAGGACAGGCAGCAGGGCGTTGCGGGTCACGTGACGCCACAGCACGGCGGTTTCACTCAGCCCTTTGGCCCGGGCTACGGCAACAAACGGCTGCGTCGCCACCTGGTCGAGGCTGCGCATCAGGATTTGTGCCAGCGGGGCGGAGATCGGGATCGCGACGGTCACGATCGGCAGGATCAGCCCCTGCAGCGGCGTCGGGTTAATCACCGGGATCAGCCGCAGCTGAAAAGAAAAGAGCTGGATGAGGGCAATCCCCAGCCAGAACGTGGGTAAGGAGATAAACAGGACCGGCAGAGACTGGAGGGTATTGCTCAGCCAGCGCAGACCCGGCAGACGCGACGCAAAGGCCAGCGCAAACGCCAGCAGAACCGCGAGTAAAAAGGCGGGCAGGGCGAGGCTCAGGGTATCCGGCAGATTGCTGGCAATCAGCTCGCTGACCGGCACCCCGGCCTGTAACGAATAGCCGAAATCCCCGAGCAGCATCGCCAGCAGCGTATGGCCGTATTGCTGCCACAGCGGGCTGTCCGCGCCGTAGGCCACTCGCATCTCCTCAATTTGCGCCGGGCTTAAGCCCAGGTCCGGGTTCTGAAATTTAATCAGCACCGCGTCGCCCGGCAGCACCTGGAGCAACACGAACGAGAGGGTAAAGGCGGCCCACAGTACCAGCAGCCCGTGCCCAAAGCGTTGAAGAAGTGCGTGGCGCATCGTCAGCTCCTCAGTGTTTCTCAATCCACGCGCCGTAGAACGACGGGCGGCCGACCGCTTCAAAATTGACGCCTTTTAGCCACGGCGCACCGGCAAAGACCTGCGGCTCCTCGAAAATTGGAATGACGTAGGCGTTATCCAGCAGGTAGCGCTGGGCGTCGCCGGTCAGCTGCAGGCGTTTTTGCGGATCGATCTCTGAGGAGATATTTACCAGCAGCGCATTCAGCTTGTCGTCACGGAAGCTTTTGACCTTGTCGCTGGAGCCGCCTTTTTGCAGCAGCGCGTCGCGGTTAGCGGGGTAGAACATGCTTTTCACCACGTCCGGATCGGCGCGTCCCACTTCGGAGACGGTTAACGGGGTTTTCAGCGGATCAAGGTTATCCAGCGTGCGGCTGCCAGCGTCACCAGCCTTCACGCTCAGCGCCACGCCCACCTGTCGCCACTGCTGGGCAACCAGCTGCAGCACCTCTTTGTTTTGCGGCTGCGGCAGGGATTCGTACACCGTCAGCGCCAGCCGCTGGCCGTCTTTGGCGCGGATCCCGTCGCTGCCCGCTTTCCAGCCCGCCTCGTCCAGCAGCTGGTTGGCTTTTGCCGGGTCAAAGGTCAATTTGTCGCTGAGATCGACAAAACCGGCGGCGGAATCGGCAATCACCGACTTCGCCTGCGGATAGTTGGCCGAGAAGAGGGTCTCGACCACCTGTTTTGCGTTGGTGGCATGCAGCAGCGCCTGGCGCACGCGAATATCGGAGACTAGCGGGTTATCCGGGCGGAAGCTGATGCTGTCGTTCACCCCGCGCGTTGGGGCGGCGTAGATTTTATAGCCCTGGTCTGTCGCCTGCTTTTCGTCATACGCCTGGACCTGGCGAATAAAGTCGGCCTGACCGGCCAGCAGGGCGCCGACGCGCACGCTGTCTTCCTGGGTCACGATAAACTTGATGCCGTCCAGATTGGCCGGCCCCTGCTGCGCCAGGTTTTTCGGTCCCCACTGGTAGTCCTTACGCGCTTCCAGCGTCACTTCGCGACCCAGCTTCTCGTCCTTCACCACAAACGGGCCAGAGCCAATGATATGCCGGGCGTCACCCAGCTCTTCAAAGTTGCGCTTCAGCGTGCTGAGCGAGACCAGGCCCGAGCCAATCGTGGCGGTGCCCTGCAGGAACCCCGGCGACGGTTTTTTGAAGTAGAACTTCACGGTCAGCGGGTCGACCACTTCGCTGCGATCGTAGTTATTGATCACTTCTGACACCGGCAGGCGCTGCGCTTTGTTGCCTAAGCCGTAGGTATCAAAGTTCTTCGCTACGGCGTTGGCGTCCAGCGGCGTGCCGTCGGAGAAGGTGATGCCGGGACGCAGCTTAAATGTGTATTCGGTTTTATCGGCGTTGGTGGTCCAGCTTTCGGCTACCCAGGGCTCCACCTGTAACGTTTTCGGGTTCTGCCACGTCAGTTTGTCGGTGATCTGGTTCAGAATGCCGCCGTTCGGGTAGAAGCCGCCGGCAGGCGGGTAAAGGTTGGTATGCGCCTGTTGCTCCAGATAAATCAGAGTGCCGCCTTTGACGGGCGCATCTGCTGCCCACGCTGCGGTGGTCGTCAGAATCAGCGCCGTCAGCAGCGGCAGACGAAATGGGGTTTGCATGGTGAATTCCTTTGTTATCTTCTTGTTAGCGTCGGATTCATCATCGGGCGCGGGGGAAAACAAGGGAACAAAGGAATTAAGATAAGGATTGCCGGAAAATGGCTATAAAAAAACCGCCCCTGTCAGGAGCGGTAATTGAACGGTGGGTGATTATGAACGCAGGTCAATCACCATACGGCCACGGATCTGGCCCTGTTCCATCTCTTTAAAGATGGCGTTGATGTCCTCGATAGGACGCATCGTGACTTTCGGCACGACCTTGCCTTCAGCGGCGAACTGGAACGCTTCCTGCAGATCCTGACGGGTGCCAACCAGCGAACCCACCACCTGAATACCGTCCAGCACCAGGCGCGGAATGTCCAGGCTCATCGCTTCCGGCGGCAGGCCAACGGCGACCACGCGGCCACCGGCACGCACGGCATCTACCGCCGAGTTGAAGGCCGCTTTTGCGACGGCGGTGACGACTGCAGCATGCGCGCCGCCGGTTTTCTCCTGCACAATTTTAGCGGCATCTTCGCTGCGGGAGTTGATGGTGAGATCCGCACCCATGCTGGCCGCCAGCTTCAGCTGTTCGTCGTTAACGTCAAGCGCGATGACTTTGGCGTTAAAGACGTTTTTGGCGTACTGCAGCGCGAGGTTGCCCAGACCGCCCAGACCGTAAATCGCAATCCACTGGCCTGGTTTGATTTCGGACACCTTCACCGCTTTGTAGGTGGTGACCCCGGCGCAGGTGATGCTGCTGGCCGCCGCCGAATCCAGACCGTCCGGCACTTTTACCGCATAATCCGCGGTGACGATGCACTCTTCCGCCATGCCGCCGTCAACGGAGTAACCGGCGTTTTTCACGTCACGGCACAGGGTTTCGTTGCCGGTATTACAATATTCGCAGTGCCCGCAGCCTTCAAAGAACCAGGCCACGCTTGCGCGGTCGCCGACTTTCAGCGATTTCACGCCTGGGCCGACTTCTTTTACGATACCAATCCCTTCATGGCCCAGGATAACCCCGGTTTTATCGCCAAAATCACCGTTCTTCACGTGGAGGTCGGTATGGCATACGCCACAGCACTCCATCTTCAGCAGAGCTTCCCCGTGCTTTAGCGGGCGCAAGGTTTTTTCGGTGACATTAACCTGATGATCCTGAGTGACAACAGCAGCCTTCATGTGTATCTCCTTGTTCATGATGAGTATCTGCATAGCAGGTGTAATACTCCTCAAGGATTAGTGGTTTGGCGCTGTAATGCAAGGCAACGGCAACATAATGTCATTATTTAATCCATTTTCAGAATAAGAATACGGCGTTCCTCTAATAATTTAGGGGGAAAATACTGGCCCGGCGAGAGAGACTCGCCGGGCGCAGACTTACAGCTGTGCTTCTATCTCCTTAATCTCTTTACGCCATTGAGCCTGCAGCTGCGGCTTTTGATGCTTAGGCTTACGCGCCAGATCGTCTTCCAGCAGCGTTTCCAGTGCGACCAGCCGTTCGAGCAGATCGTCATACGGCGAGGATTGAACCGCCGAAGCGGTGATAGCTGGTGCGGTGGATGTCACCAGCCCCGCGCTTTCACGCAGACGCTCAAAGACCGCTTCTGCATCGTGCCACTCGCTCAGCTTTTCCTCTTCAATCAGCCAGAAACGGTTACAGCTTTGGCTAATTAACTGTCGGTCATGGCTGACCAGCAGAACGCCGCCTTCAAACTGCTGAAGGGTTTGCGCCAGCGCCTCTTTGCCTTCCATGTCGAGGTGGTTAGTTGGCTCATCCAGCATCAGCAGGCTGTAGCGGGCAAGCGTCAGGCCCACGAACAGCAGGCGCGAACGCTCACCGCCGCTGAGCGTGCTGACGCTTTGCCCGTGGCGGGACCACGGGAACCCGGCGCTTATCAGGGCCATTTTGCGATTCTGCGGATCCGGTGCGAAAGGCTCCAGCGCGTCGAGAAGCGTGGCGTTGTCTGCAAGCTGATGAAGCGTCTGGTCGTAGTAGCCAGGCGACACGCGCGGATGGATTTTCAGCCCGCTTTCCGCCGGTTCATCCGTAAAATGTCGCCAGATAAGCTTCATCAGTGACGATTTGCCGCAGCCGTTACGACCAACAATCGCCACGCGATCGCCGCTTTTCAGCCGCGCCGTTTCGATGTTAAACAGCGGCGGTAGCCCAGGCGCGGGCGGGACGCCGAGGTTTTCCATCTCCAGTAGACGGTCCGCCCGCAGCGCGTCGCCGCGCAGGATTAGCGTCCACGGGCTGCCCGCCGTGAGCGCGGTCTGGCTCTCTTTGAGCCGTTCGACCTGTTTTTCCATCTGTTTGGCTTTGCGGGCCAGGTCTTCGTTGTCGTAAACCTTGCCCCAGGTCGCCAGACGTTTGGCGCTGGCGGTTACGCGGTCGATCTCCTTTTGCTCCGCCTTGTGGCGCTGCGCGTCGCTTTCATCTTTGGCGTCAAGAGCCTGGCGTGCCGCCGTGCAGGGAAGGGCAAAGTAGTGCAGCGTTTTATCACGCAGGATCCAGCTGCCGTTGGTGACGGCATCCAGCAGCTGTCTGTCATGCGAGACCAGCACAAAGCTGCCCGACCAGTTCTGTAGGAAGTGTTCCAGCCAGAGCATGGTCGGCAGGTCAAGGTGGTTGCTGGGTTCATCGAGCAGAAGCAGGTCTGGCTCGTGAATCAACGCCCGCGCCAGCAGCAGGCGGGTGTGCTGTCCGCCGCTCAGCGTGGAGGATTGCAGCAACATATCCTGCGGCGTGAAGCCCATGCTTGCCAGCAGCGTTTCGGCTTTCCAGCGCAGGCTGTCCCGTTCAGTTGAGGGCAACTGGGCCAGGACGGCATCCAGCATGGTCAGCGGAAAAATAGCGTCCGGGAGATGTTGCTCCACCCGCGCCATCAGGCAGTGCCCGGCCAACGCTACCGTTCCGGCCGCAGGGGAGTCCGTGCCGTCCAGCACCTTCAGCAGCGTACTTTTGCCGCAGCCGTTGTCGCCCAGCAGACCAATGCGGTCGCCTTTTTTCAGCGTAAAGGAGAGTGAGTCGAAGAGCGTGCCAAACGCCGTATCAACGCGTAAAGATTGTGCAGTGAGTAAAGTGCTCATTGTTGCTTACCCAAGAGTTACAGGCATGTTTATGCCTCGTCAAACATCGCTGACGATAACTCAGTAAGCCCGAGAGAAGGGATTTCAGGGGTTGGTGTCTTCGCTCAAGCAGAAGTTATCGCAGCACGATACCGATAACGCTTGAGCTGGTGCGATCGCCAAATGTATGTGAAACATTGAAAATTTCACGATACAGCATAATTGGCCTCCTTATATATTCAGTGGGTTAATGGATGAATGGAGTGTAGCGGGGGAAAAGGGGTTTGGCTAGTGGGTATTCGATGGTGCGGTCTGTTGCCCTCACCCTGACCCTCTCCCACAGGGAGAGGGAAAACACCCGGCCCGTAGGCCCGGTAAGCGAAGCGCCACCGGGCGGAGCGGATTAAATCGACGTACGGCGATAGCTGCGGTATTCAGGCTTCCAGAAGTTGTCGTCGATGGCCTGCTGCAGCGCGTCGGCAGAGGTTTTCACCGCCACGCCCTGCTGCTGCGCCATTTTACCTACCGCGAAGGCGATTGCACGCGACACCTTATGTATGTCCTTCAGCTCCGGCAGCACCAGCCCTTCACCGTTGTTGACCAGCGGAGAGTAGCCCGCGAGGGTTTCGCTCGCCGACATCAGCATCTCATCGGTAATGCGGGACGCGCCGGAGGCGATGACGCCCAGTCCAATGCCCGGGAAGATATAGGAGTTGTTGCACTGCGCAATCGGATAGGTTTTATCCTTCCACACCACCGGGTCGAACGGACTGCCGGTCGCAACCAGCGCGTTACCTTCGGTCCAGGCAATGATGTCCTGCGGCGTTGCTTCCACGCGGGAGGTCGGGTTGGAAAGTGGCATCACGATAGGGCGCTCGCAGTGCTTGTGCATCTCGCGAATAATCTCTTCGGTGAAGAGACCGGTTTGCCCGGAAACGCCGATCAGAATATCCGGCTTCACGTTGCGCACCACGTCCAGCAGGGAAAGGACTTCGTTGTCGGTATCCCAGTTTTTCAGGTTTTCGCGTTTCTGCACCAGCTTCGTCTGGAACGGCAGCAGGTTCGGCATGCCGTCGGTCAGCAGGCCGAAACGGTCAACCATAAAGACGCGGGAGCGGGCCAGCTCTTCGCTTAAGCCTTCGCGCTGGGTCTGGGCGATAATCTGCTCGGCAATACCGCAGCCCGCAGAGCCTGCGCCCAGGAAGACGATTTTCTGGTAGCTCAGCTGGCTGCCGGCTGCGCGGCTGGCGGCGATAAGCGTACCCACCGTCACGGCCGCGGTGCCCTGGATATCGTCGTTAAAGGAGCAGATCTCATCGCGATAGCGGTTCAGCAGCGGCATCGCGTTTTTCTGCGCGAAGTCTTCAAACTGCAGCAGAACGTCCGGCCAGCGGTGCTTCACTGCCTGGATGAAGTCGTCGACAAACTGATAGTACTCGTCGTCGGTAATACGCGGATGGCGCCAGCCCATATAGAGCGGGTCGTTTAGCAACTGCTGGTTGTTAGTGCCGACGTCCAGCACGACCGGCAGGGTATACGCCGGGCTGATGCCGCCGCAGGCAGTATAGAGAGAGAGTTTACCGATGGGGATCCCCATCCCGCCAATGCCCTGGTCGCCGAGGCCGAGAATACGTTCGCCGTCGGTCACCACAATTACTTTGATATTGTGGTTCGGCACGTTCTGCAGAATATCGTCCATGTTGTGACGGTTCTGATAGGAGATGAATACCCCGCGGGAGCGACGGTAGATCTCTGAGAAGCGCTCGCAGGCCGCACCCACTGTAGGGGTGTAGATCACCGGCATCATCTCTTCGAGATGGTTCTGCACCAGGCGATAGAAGAGGGTTTCGTTGGTGTCCTGAATGTTGCGCAGGTAAATGTGTTTGTCGATTTCAGTTTTGAAACCCTGATACTGGATCCACGCGCGCTCTGCCTGTTCTTCAATGGTTTCAACCACTTCCGGCAGTAAACCCAGCAGGTTAAAGCTGCTGCGCTCTTCCATACTGAAGGCGCTGCCTTTGTTGAGCAGGGGGAATTCGAGTAAAACCGGTCCTGCGTATGGGATGTATAAGGAACGATGTTTTTTCAGTTTGTTGTCCATGTCACTCACTCTTTTTATGAAGATCCGTCCCTGACACTGCTGTTTGTCATCTTTCTGGCCTGTGCGATGGGATGCGGTCCGACGGTATTATAAAGGAGCTAAATATTAATTACCGCAACACATAAACAAAAACACCACCGGGATTACCGATGGTGTTCTGGATCTCAGTCTGAAACTTACTTGCCGGCGTGGCGTTTTCTGCCGGTGGCGTGCGTGACCTGCGTTTCGTGGTCGCCTTCAATCACCACTTTACGCTGATTCGAAAGCTTGTAGTTCAGTCCCAGAATATGGCGTGCCTGACGGTTTGATTTCATGTTAACTCCTCAATCCTGTTGATAGTTTTAAGGACCAGTTTGCTTACGCAAACGAAATGTAACCCCTTAGGTTGCAGATCCAGCTTAGCAGGTTTTTACAAGGGTGCGTTTTGCCCACTGACGACGTAGTTAATGGTCTGCTGGTAGATGTCACTGAGGATGTCATTATCTGTGGATTCCACCCACCTGGTCAGTTCCATCAAAATGTCATCTTCAGTCACAGCACCGTGCTCGGCGTGAAGACCCTGCGCAATCGCGTTAACGAGTTCAGGTTGTGCTGCTGCGGTATTAGCCGGGTAATAAGTAAACATGCTGCCTCCGTGTCGTTTTCTGTTTAATGGTACGGCTCGCAAAAAATTTAATTCATAAACAGAATGGCAAATATTTTCCCGGTTGTGGTTCAGATTCATCTTAGAAATAAAAATGACATAAGTGCATGCTTTTATGCGCTTTTGAAATGTGGGGGTTAATCGAAGTGCTGTTGAGAGGATATTATAACGGTGCTCCTGCTATCACGAAAATATAGCAGGAGCAGAATTTAAATTACCACTTCATTTCGCCAGTATTCACCTTAGCGCTTAATTCCAGCGAGCTCTCTTCGACCAGGTTTGGATATTGTTTTTTCAGGGTGCTGATGACGCCCGCAGAATCTTTATGTGCCGATAACGCCTGTTCAAAATGCTGCAGATAGTCGCGGGTAAAATCAATCGCCCCTGTCCCGGCTGGCGGGGTACCCAGATAGTGACCCGGAATCACGCGCTCGGGTTTGTGCGCCGCCATGTTCACCAGCGTTTCCTGCCACTGCTTGCGGCTTTCCGCCGTCTGGGTGTCTGCCGTCCAGACGTGAATACCCCAGGCTACCCCGGTGCCGCCGAGGATCGTTTTCGCTGACGGGATCCACACATAGGCCGCGTAGCTGTCAGGCTGTTCTATGTCGATCTTCTCACCGTCAACCATAAACGTGGTGGAGGCGAGCACCTGCGGGACGACCAGCTCGGTCGGTGCGCCGTCTTTCATCTGTGGACCCCAGAAGGCGAGCTTGGCGTCTTTGGTGGCCTTGATGTGGTCAACCACGTGCTGCGTGGCCACCACTTTGGCGTTCGGGAAGGCTTTGACCAGCGGCTGCAGGCCAAAATAGAAGTCCGGATCGCCGGAGGTGATCACAATCTTATTCAGGGTTTTACCGCTGCGGCGAATTTTCTCTACCAGCGCTTCGCCATCCTTCACGCTGAACTGCGCGTCAAACAGTACGGCTTCTTTCGGGCCGGAAACCAGCGTGGAGGAGACAGCGAAAATGCCTTTCTCCTGCGGATTATAGGTGTCAATGGTCAACGGCGCGGCAAAAACAGCGGGTGTGAAAAGGGTGGAAAGCAGGGCAAGGTGAGTGAATTTCATGCTGTTGTCTCTGTTGTTCAGGAATGTCTTTATTGTACGGATATTTGCATTTGCCAGAATTCCTGAAACAAGACATGCTTAGTTTCATAAATCGAGCAAATGGAGCTTATATGGATCGCGTTATTGCCGCTCAGGTTTACAACCGGATATGCGAGCTGGGGAGTTTGAGCGCTGCAGCCCGCGCGCTGGGTATTTCCCGCCCGATGGTCAGCCGATACCTTGAACAGATGGAGAAATGGGCGGGCACGCGGCTGGTAAACCGCTCCACGCGCAAGCTGACGCTGACCGCGGCTGGCGAAAAGGTGTTGCAAAAAACGCGGACGCTCTCGCAGATCTCACAGGAAATTGAAGGCCAGTCGGAAAAAGATCTGCCGTCCGGCACCCTGCGGGTGGCCTGCGCGCACTTTACCGCAATGCATCTGATTGCGCCGGTGCTGCCCGGTCTGCTCTCGCGCTACCCGCAGCTGCGCATTGAGCTGGACGTGAACAACCACCCGATAAGCCTGGTGGGAGAGCGCATTGATGTCGCCGTACGTATTACCGATAACCCTGAACCCGGCATGATTGCCCGCCGGCTGGGGGAGTGCCGCTCGGTGCTCTGCGCCTCGCCGGCGTATCTGGCACAGCACGGTACCCCCGTCAGCCCTGAAGAATTAGCGCAGCACAACTGTCTGCACTACAGCTTTTTTGCCGGGCAGTCCTGGCACTTCCTGACGCCAGAAGGGGAAAGCCTGAGCGTGGCCGTCAGCGGCAACCTGAGCGCCAGCATCTCTTCACTGTTGATGGACGCGGCGATCAAGCACTGCGGTATTGCCATGCTGCCGGAGCGCGAGGCGCGTGCCGCGCTGGATCAGGGATTGCTGGTACCGATACTGGAGGCGCTGGAGCCGAAACCGCTTGCCATCCATGGCATTTATCAGTCACGGGAATATCAGCCTGCCGCGCTGCGCGTGTTTCTCGACGAACTGGCCCGCTACCTGGCTTAAGAGTAGGGTTTACGGGTGATTATTTTGCCTTTAGCCAGGGAGAGGACGTGCTCCAGAAAATAATATCCGCCCCGAGATAATTTTCCGCGAACCGATCAAATTCTGCTTTGGTGAAGGGCTTGCCGGTCTCAGGATTTTTATAGGTCAGGGTCGGTTCCTGAACCGCCATGGCGATGAGCGGCAGCGTCTGTTTATTTTTATGGAAGAAGGGATAGGCATTCTTCATGTGTGCCTTGCGGTTGGGAACAATGTCCGGCCCACCCAGACCGACATTGTTGGCGCTGGCATACGTAAACAGACGGCCCATGTAGTTGTGGTCATTATCCCACTCGCACGGCCAGAAGTTCACGTATTGCACCACGTGTGATTTCTTAAAAGCCTTTCGCGCAAAGGCCAGATTTTCCATTTCTCCAGCGAAATAGCTGTCGCAGGTAAACCCGGCGGGCGGATTTTTTTCGTCGAGATCGATGGCGGTTTCGGGCAGGTTTACGCCATACACCTCGCCATCAAAGCGTTTCGCGATGGCGGCCAGCAAAGCCTGGTAGCGCTGGCGCACGGCGGGATCCCACTGACGCGCCACCCATCCGGAACCGACAGGCTTGCCTTCTCCGGGGTTATCGAACTGCGGCGCAATCCCCCCACCGTATTGCTTATCGTGCATCAGATAGTCCGGCACGTAGCGGGCGTCCGCCTCAAAGAAACGATCCTGGATTTGAATAAAGAGTTTTTTTCCGGCGGCTTTAACGCGTGCCAGATCCTGTTCTATCCGCGAGAAGTCATAGTTGTCTTTGCCGGGCTCCAGCAAGCGCCAGTTGTAAACGATCTGCACCCCGCCGACATCGCTTCGCGCAACGAGCGGAAACACCGCGTCGAGCTCGCCGGAGCTGGTATAGATAAAATTCTCCGGCGTTTTCGCCAGTGAAGACAGCGATACCGCCAGTGTGGTCAGGGCAACGGCCATGCTGATTTTTAGCGCCATATCATTATCCTTTTTGTCGGTTCAGCAGGTGAAAGTCCTGGAATTGTCTGTGTTCCAGAGTGGGTCAGATGCGTAGTCTATACTTAACCCTTTGTAAGCCAAAAGGAGAGCAAGAATGACTATTCATAAGCACGGTTCGGCACACTGGTCTGGCGACATTAAGCGCGGTAAAGGGACGGTTTCCACCGAGAGCGGCGTTCTCAATCAACAGCCTTACGGTTTCAATACCCGCTTTGAGGGCGAAAAGGGGACCAACCCCGAAGAGCTGATTGGCGCGGCACATGCGGCCTGTTTTTCGATGGCGCTGTCGCTGATGCTCGGTGAAGCGGGCTATACCGCTGACTCTATTGATACCACGGCGGACGTCTCTCTGGATAAAACCGACGGCGGCTTTGCCATCACAAAGGTTGCCCTGAAAAGCAAGGTCACCGTTCCAGGCATCGCCCCCCAGCAGTTCGATGGCATTATTCAGAAAGCAAAAGCGGGCTGTCCGGTATCGCAGCTCCTGAAGGCTGAGATTACGCTGGACTATAAGCTTAATTAAACCGCAGCCGGGTTTGCGCCCGGCTATCCCTTCAGCGCGGCGGGAAACACCTCCGCCAGCCACGCAATAAACACCTTAAGACGGTGCGTCAGATGCCGGTTCTGAGGGTAAACCACATGAAACGGATAGGCGGCAGGGCGCCAGTCGCTCAGAATCGCCGTCAGCGTTCCCGCCCGTAAATACGCGTTTGCCGAATACTCAAAGGTCTGAACGATCCCCAGCCCCGCCGCGGCAGCCGCCAGATGGGCATTACTTTCATTTACGCCGAGATAATGCGGAACGTTGATTTCCAGCGTCTCGCCGTTCTCTCTGAAGCGAAACGGAAATGCCCGCCCGGTGACGGGCGAGAGGTAGCTAATGAGCTTGTGGCCGTTGCACAGCTCCTGCGGATAGGCCGGAACGCCATGGTTTTTCAGGTAACCCGGCGTCGCGCAGGTGACCATTTCGGCGTTGCCAATATGGCGGGCGATGAGGGTAGAGTCGTTCAGCGGCCCGCCGCGGATGACGCAGTCTACGTTACCGCTGATGAGATCCACCGGACGATCGGCTACCCCAAGGTCGATGCGGATCTCCGGGTAGCGCCGCATAAAATCCGGCAGCAGGGGGATAAGCACGTCGCGGGCGGTGGATCCGCCTATATCAACCCGCAGATGCCCTTTTGGCGTCGCGCGGGAAATGCGAAACGCGGTGTCGATGTCTTCGATATCTATCAAGACCCTGAGCGCTTTTTCATAGTATTCCATCCCTTCAGGCGTCGCGACCACCCGTCGAGTGGTGCGGTGCAGAAGGCGTATATCCAGGTGCGCCTCAAGCGATTTGACCAGCTTGCTCAGGGTGGCGATCGGCATATTCAGCGAGTCCGCCGCGCGGGTAAAGCTTCCGGATTCCACGACCCGCGTAAAGGCGCGCATCGCCATGAGCTGGTCCATGATGACCTCTTATTATTTCTGTATGTGAATAGTCATTTTCATTTTTGCCGGTTTTTCACTAATCCTGCAAGGGCTAAAGTTTGTCCAACGCAAACCCAACAAAAGGTAAATGACATGAACACGACTCTCTCAGGAAAAATCGCACTGGTCACCGGCGGCAGCACCGGCATTGGTCTTGCCACGGCGCAGGAGCTGGCGGCGCAGGGCGCGAAGGTGTATATCACCGGACGCCGTCAGGCCGAGCTTGAAGCGGCGGTCGCAGAAATTGCTTCAACGGCAGTGGGCATTCGCGCGGACGTGTCAAAACTGGCGGATCTGGACGAGGTCTATGCCCGGATAGCCAAAGAAGAAGGCCGCCTCGATATTCTGTTCGCCAATGCGGGTGGCGGGGATATGCTGCCGCTGGGCGCGATCACCGAAGAGCAGTTTGACCGGATTTTTGGCACCAACGTCCGCGGGGTGCTGTTTACGGTGCAGAAGGCGTTGCCTCTGCTCTCCGCCGGATCGTCGATTATTCTGACCGGCTCGACGGTCTCCATTAAGGGGACGGCAAACTTTAGCGTCTACAGCGCCAGTAAGGCCGCCGTGCGCAACTTTGCCCGCTCCTGGGCGCTGGATTTGCAGGGCCGTGGGATCCGCGTCAACGTGGTCAGCCCGGGCCCGATCAAAACCCCTGGCCTCGGCGATCTGGTGCCGGAAGAGCACCGCCAGGGGCTGTACGACGCGCTGGCCGCGCAGGTACCGCTGGGGCGTTTAGGCGCGCCCGGTGAGGTGGGGAAAGCGGTGGCGTTTCTGGCCTCCGACGCGGCCAGCTTTATTAACGCCACCGAGCTGTTCGTGGACGGCGGGATGGCGCAAATTTAACCCAGACTTCGCCAGCAGCGGACGTCACGGCCCTCGCGAGAGGGCTGTAACGGCTGAGGACGCTCGCACCCCTGCGCGGCCATCGGGCATCGGTCGCGGAAAAAACAGCCTTCGGGCAGATGACGGTTGCCGGGAAGCTCCGTTTTGCGTAAGGCCAGCGTCTCATCCAGCGGTTCACCGGTGCGGGGAACCGAATCGAGTAGCAGACGGGTGTAAGGATGGCGCGGCTCCCCAAGCACCTGTGCGGCGCTGCCCAGCTCCACAATCTGCCCAAGGTACATCACCGCCACGCGGTCGCTCATGTGCCTGACCACCGAGACGTTATGCGAGATCAACACGTAGGTCAGATTACGCTGCTGCTGCAGGGCCACCAACAGGTTGAGGATCTGCGCCTGCACGGAGATGTCCAGGGCGCTGGTGGGTTCATCAAGCACGATGATATCCGGATCGGACGAGAGCGCCCGTGCGATGGCGATGCGCTGGCGCTGCCCGCCGGAGAAGGCGTGCGGAAGCCGGTCGAGATACTCCGGGCGAATGCCCACCTGCAGCGCCAGGTTTTCAGCCAGCTGGCGGCGGTCGCGCTCGCTGCTGCGCTTTTGTACCCAAACCGGCTCGGTGATGATGCGCCAGACCGGCAGGCGCGGGTCGAGCGAGGAGAGCGGATCCTGAAACACCATCTGCATGCCGCCCGCATGGTGCGCCCGCTGGCAGGCGCCGGTGCTGGGCTTAAGCATGCCCATCAGCAGCTGGGCCAGCGTGCTTTTCCCGCAGCCGGATTCCCCGACGATACCCAGCGTTTCTCCCCGACGGATCTCAAGGTCGAGCCCGTTAAGCGCATGGACCTTTTCCGTCACGCGGCCCAGCCAGTTTTTACGCGCTGCAAAATTGACGTGCACGCTATCCAGTTCCAGCAGTACATCAGACATGGGCTTTCTCCCGTTGTGGATACCAGCAGGCGGCCTGTTGGCCCTCTGCGCCATGGGGCTGCAGGCGCGGCGTTTCGCTGCATTTCGCCCCGGCGGCAAAGCAGCGCTCGCGGAACGCGCAACCCTGCGGAAGCTGGATGAGGTTGGGGACCGTGCCGGGGATGGCGGGAAGCGGGGCGCGCGGCTGGCCGTTTTCCGGCGCGCACTGCAGCAGTCCAATGGAATAGGGATGCACAGGCTGGTGGATCAGCGTTTGCGTGGCACCGCTCTCGATCACGCTGCCCGCATACATCACGTACATTCTGTCGCAGAGCTGGGACACCACGGCCATATCGTGGCTGATAAACAGCACCGAGGTGCCGCTGGCCCGTGCCTTGTGCTTCAGCAGGCGCAGCACCTGCAGCTGGACGGTGACGTCCAGCGCGGTGGTCGGTTCGTCGGCAATAATCAGCTCCGGCTCGCAGGAGAAGGCAAGGGCGATCATCACCCGCTGGCGCATCCCGCCGGACAGCTCAAACGGATAGCGCGCCATGACCGCTTTCGCATCCGGGATTTGCATCTCTTCCAGCAGGGTAATCGCCTTCTGCTGCGCCTCATGCCGGGAAAGCGGCTGATGCTGGCGGATCACCTCGACCATCTGTTTGCCAATTCGCCGCGTCGGGTTGAGGGCGGTCATGGGCTCCTGAAAAATCATCGCCACCTTTGCGCCGCGCCACTGGCGAAGCTGTTTCTCGGATGCCGTCAGGACATTTTCGCCGAGTAATTTCACCTGACCATGATGAATGCGGTAGCTGCCTTCCGGCAGCAGACGCATGGCGAGCATGGCGGTCACCGATTTACCCGAACCGGATTCGCCCACCACGCCGACAATTTCACCCCTGCCGATCTCCAGCGAGACGTGGTTCAGCGCGTGAACCTCGCCGCGAAAAATCGGGAAGCTCAGATGCAGGTCTTCAATCTTGAGTACCGGATCGGTCATCACTGTTTTCCTCCCGATTTCGGATCCAGCAGATCGCGGATACCGTCGCCAAACAGGTTAAAGCCCACGGCGGTTATCAAAATCGCCGCACCGGGAAACGCGCAGTACCACCACTGGTCCAGAACGTAGTTACGGCCGACGGCCACCATCGCGCCCCATTCGGCGGTCGGCTGCTGCGCCCCCAGGCCAATAAACCCCAGCGTGGCGGCCATCAGGATGGCGCTGCCGATGTCCAGCGACGCCTGCACGATCAGCGGCGGCAGGGCGTTACGCAGGATATGCCAGCGGATCAAATGCCAGCGGGAGGCGCCAAAGGTGCGGGCGGCCTGCACGTAGGTAAACTGGCGCACCACCAGGGTTTGGCCGCGCGCCAGGCGGACGTAGAACGGAATGCGGACTATCGCAATTGCCAGCATGGCGTTAAACAGGCTCGGCCCCAGCGCGGCGGCCAGCGCCATGGTCAACACCAGGGAAGGAATGGAGAGCATAATGTCCATCACCCGCATGATGACGGCGTCGCCGCGCCCGCCCAGCACGCCGGACAGACAGCCCAGCAGCGAGCCGATGCCGCCCGCAATCATCACCACCGCCAGCCCGGCGGTAATGGACTGCTGGCTGCCCGCCAACACGCGGCTGAACAGATCGCGGCCCACCTCGTCGGTGCCAAACCAGTGCTGTGCAGAAGGCGCCTGCAGGCGGGCGGTCAGATCCAGCGCGTTCGGGTCGTGCGGCACTATCCACGGCGCGGCCACCATA
The DNA here is from genome assembly GCF_058354585.1 of Enterobacter sp. Taxon_8. Lineage (NCBI taxonomy): Bacteria > Pseudomonadati > Pseudomonadota > Gammaproteobacteria > Enterobacterales > Enterobacteriaceae > Enterobacter > Enterobacter sp. Taxon_8. The sequence continues at coordinate 2,186,819 of NZ_CM177989.1, forward strand.
ATGAAAAGCATCACCAGCATAATGACGCCGCCAACGATCGTGAGCGGGCTTTGACGCAGCATCCAGAACAGCTTTGCCCAGCTGATGCGTTGTCTGGCGGTTTTAACCGGGACGGGCGTTTCCTGCGTTAACATCATTCGGCACCTCCGCGCCCGATTCGCGGGTCAATCCACAGGTAAAGCAGATCGACCACCAGATTAACCAGCACGTAGGCCAGCGAAACCACGACGGCAAAGCCCATCACGGCAGGGAAATCGAGCGCCTGAATGGACGTCACCACCCAGGCGCCCATGCCCGGCCAGGCAAAGACGGTTTCGGTCAGCACGGCGCCGTACAGCAGATCCCCCAGCGCCAGCCCGAGCACGGTAATCGACGGGATCATCGCATTCGGCAGGGCGTAGCGCAGGACGATATACCAGCCGGGCAGGCCGCTGGCGCGGGCCGTACGAATGTAGTCCTCGCTAAGCTGCTCCAGCATCGCCGAACGGACCTGGCGTGCGACGATGCCCAGGTGGACAAATGCCAGCGTCAGCGAGGGTAAAATCAGGTGCTGCAGCGCATTGAAAAAGACCTCGCCGTTGCCCTCAAGGAGCGCGTCCAGCAGATAAAAGCCGGTGACGTGCGTCGGCGGGTCGAGCCAGTCGTCCAGCCTCCCGCCGCCCGGCAGGATTTGCAGGTGCCCGTAGAACAGCACGATGACGCCCAGCCCAAGCCAGAAGGCCGGGGTGGAGATGCCAGTCATCGCCATTAAACGCACCAGGTGATCCAGCCAGCGGTTGCGGTAGACCGCCGACAAAATCCCCAGCGGCACGCCGATGACCAGCGCCAGCAGCAGAGAACAAAAGGCCAGCTCCAGCGTGGCGGGGAAAAAGGCCTTCAGGTCTTCCGCAACCGGACGACCGGTACGGATGGAGGTGCCTAAATCACCGTGGGCCAGGGCGTCCACGTAGAGGCCAAACTGAACGTACAGGGGCTGGTCCAGCCCTAACTGCTGGCGGATGTTCTGCACGATTTCGTCGCTGGCGCGATCGCCGGCCAGCAGACGGGCAGGATCGCCGGGGATCAGGTGCGAAATAATAAAGGTGATAATACAGACACCGGCCACCACCAGGATTAGCCCCCAGCAGCGCTGGCGCACTATGCTCCAGAACGTCATACGCTTTCCCCCGGCGAAACGGTTACTTGCTCATGGTGGCGATGTTGAACACCTGCTCGAGCATCGGATTAAAGGTGAAGCCTTTGACCTCTTTGTTCATCGCCAGCTGGTAGTTCTTCTGGAACAGATAAACGTACGCCGCTTCGTCGATGACCACCTTTTGCGCCTGCTGATAATCTTTGGTGCGTTCCGCCTGGTCGGTGGTTTTCAGCGCGGCCTGCAGCAGGGAATCGACCTCTTTGTTCTCATAGAACGAGCGGTTGCCCGGCAGCCCTTTTTTATCCGATTCGAACCAGTAGTTCATGAACATATACGGGTCGGCAAAGTCCGGGCTCCAGTTGCCGATGGCGATGTCGTAATCGCCTTTGCCGACGCGGTCGCGCATGGTGGCGTTGGCCAGTTTCTCCAGCTTGACGTTAATGCCGATCTTGCCAAGGCTGGCCTGGGTTGAGAGGGCGATAGGCTCCCAGTTTGGATCGTTGTCCGAGTAGAGGAAGGTCAGGCTGGCGGGCTTGTCTTTGACCTTCTCCAGGGCTGCTTTAGCTTTGGCCTCGTCGAGGCTGTACTGCATAGCCGCGGCGTCAAAACCCCACATGCCTTCCGGGATCGGGCCGCGCATTTGCTTGCCGTTGCCGCTCAGAATGCCTTTCACCATCCCCTGATAGTCCGTCGCCCAGGAGACCGCGCGGCGTAAATCCACCTGATTGAGCGGCGCTTTGCTGTTGTTGAGGTAGAGGTAGGTCACGCGCAGGGACGGGTATTCGGCGACGGCGACTTTGCCTTCCTGCTTCAGGGCCGCCAGCTGATCGACCGGCAGGGAGTCGGCAATGTCCAGATCGCCGCGGGAAAGCTGCAGACGGCGCGACGCGCTCTCACCGATAATTTTTACCGAGACGCGCTTAAAGTGCGGCTTTTCACCCTGCCAGTGGGGGTTAGGGACCAGGATCAGCTGCTGGCCTTTCTGCCAGCTTTTCAGCATAAACGGCCCGGAACCGGCGGTGTTTTGCGCCAGAAAACCGCGCGCATCGTCTGCGGCATTGGCCTTCAGCACCGCCGGGTTAATGATGGACGCCCCGTCGTTTGCCAGGGTGTAGAGGAAAGGCGCGAACGGCTGGCTGAGGGTGAACTTCACCGTATGGTCATCAACGGCATCAATTTTCAGATCTTTCGGGAAGGCTTCAGACGGCCCCTGGCTGAGCTTCAGCAGGCGCTCAAAGGAGAGTTTGACCGCCTCGGCGGTAACCGGCGTGCCGTCGGAGAATTTGGCGTTATCCGCCAGGGTGAAGGTCCACTCTTTCTGGTCGTCGGAAGCTTTCCAGCCCGTCGACAGATCGCCTTCTACCTCGGTAGAGCCTGGCTTGTACTTGACCAGACGCTGGTAGGACGGATAGGTGACGGTCCAGTCGTTGTTATCAATGGTGATGGCCGGATCGAGCGTTTGCGGGTCGGCGGCTTTACCGATGACCAGCATGTCTTTCGGGACGGCAGCCAGCGCCAGCGGTGCGCTCAGGGCCAGCGTGGCGGCAATGATGGTCGTGAGAAGCGATGTTTTCATGGCAGTGCTCCAGGTTCAAAGAGAGGTGTGCGTCAGGGGAAAACAGGCAAAACGGTCGTCAAGCAGCGGGTAGCTGGCGGCGTTCGGCAGTTCGAAGTGCCACCATTCGCTGCTGATACCCACAAAACCGCCGCCAAACATGATGGCGTTCAGCAGCAGACGGTTACGCTGGGCGTGCGGCGGCACGGAGGGGTGATACGGATGCGAGCGGTCGTGCATTTCGTCAAAACCGGCGCCCATATCCAGCACGGCGTTATGTTCGTCCATCAGGGTGACGTCGATGGCCGTGCCGCGGCTGTGGTTGGAGCCAATCGCTACGTCGACCACGTATTCCGGGTTCGGGCAGGCCTCCCACAGCTGAGCCTGCGCCTGCTGCGGCCGATAGGCGTCGTAGACCACCAGCTTCAGCCCGGCCAGCGTGGCAATGCTGATGGCTTTTGCCAGCGCGGTAGCGGCATCGGTATGCAGCAGGCACAGCGCCTCCTGATAGATAGGGCGGCCGGTGATGTTGTCGGCGGTGGCGTACTTCAGATCGACATGCAGCGTGGGGAACGTCTTCGCCACATCAATCAGTTCACTCTCTACGGGCATAGCTCCGCTCCTTTAGCGTTCGAATTGACCAAACTCTTGTTGTAATTGTCGGTTTACTGCCAGGCGCGCCGGGAGCGCTTCACCCAGCGCTTCCACCACGCCCGACAGCAGCAGGTTGAACAGGCAGCTCACGGGGGCAAGTGAATCCCAGAAATGACCGGTATCGGTTTTCACCTGCAGCAAATCCATCGGGTAATCCCGCGCCCACGGGCACCAGATGTCGGTGATTAAGGCCAGCGGAATGCCTTTCTCGCTGGCGACGCGGCAGTACTGACGGGCCATCGCAGAGTAGGTGCGCGTGTCAGTCAGCACGACGTACGGATGCGAAAACCCCGAGTTGAGGGATTCCACCCAGCTGCCGGAAGCGCCCTCCGAATAGCTCACCCGCGGGCGGAGGTACTCGAGGTGGCTGAAGAAGGCGTTGGCAATCCCGCGCGTGGACTGGATCCCCAGCACAAAGACCGCGTCCGCGTGGGCCAGATGGTGCACCACCTGACGAAAAGCGTCCGTTTGCGCCAGCTGGTACACCTGCGTGATGGCATCCACTTCCAGCGACAGGGCGTGCTGAAGGCGGCTGGAAAGAGGGCGCTGCTGCTGCCAGGAGTCGAGCCGCTCGTTCATGCCCCAGGGCTGATACGGATCGCGCAGGCTTTTTTTGGCATCTTCCAGGTTGCGGTACCCCAGCTTGCGCAGGAAGCGTCCGACGGTAATTCCGCTGGTCCCGCTCGCCTGACCCACACTTTCCGCCGTTTCAAACGGGATTTGCGCGGCGTGCGCCAGCAGCCAGCTTCCGACCCGCTTTTCGCTGGGCGTGAGCTGGCTGAACGTCGCTTCGATACGGCTCAGCATCTCAGGTTTCGTCGTCATACCGCCTCGCTGTTAACAGGCTGTCAATGGTCGAATTTGTGTTACCCGGTTAACAATGCATGACGCGTGCCATATTCACAGGCGGGCGAAAAACCGCTGAGCAGTAAACTTCATGCAATATTTAGTTAACCAATGATCAACATTTGTGCAGCGTAGTTCACTTTTGGTGCACTGGCTGAGCGGGCAGGTATGAATTTGGTGAATACGTCAGTCCGTTCACATTTTTGATAAGATAGATGTACTGTGAATATAAAAGGGATCCCGGCATGGCAAATCTGCCCTGGCGAGTCAGCGTGCGCCTGATCGCGCTTGCAAAGAAAACAGGAATGGTCGTGGGGATCGTACTGGTCGTCCTGCTGGCGGTGCGGGTCTATCTCTCGCAGCAGGGACCGGAACTGCACCTGTGGCACACCTGGCGGGCCAATGAGATGTCCGCGCGCGAGATGGACAACACCGACTTAGCCGGGTATCAGGCCCGGGAAAAGGCGATTTTCACCGATCTGGATAACGCGGTGACGGCGAAAACAGCGGGCGAGGAACAAACCCCGTTAAACCGCTACTACCGCCAGAGCCTGGTGTGGCCCGGTCAGTTTGCCCCCGATGCCAACCGCTCCTTTGTGCTGATGCCGGCCGGAAAGCCACGCGGCGCGGTGGTGTTGCTGCATGGACTGACGGATTCTCCTTACAGCGTCAGGCGTCTTGCCGTGAACTATCAGCAGCACGGCTTTGTGGCCGTCGTCCCGCGTCTACCCGGACACGGCACCGCGCCCGGTGCGCTGACGGACGTTGACTGGGAAATGTGGCTGGCGGCGACGCGTCTTGCGGTGCGGGAAGCCACGCGCCTGGCGGGTGAAGCTGTGCCTTTGCATCTGGTGGGCTACTCAAACGGCGGGGCGCTGGCGATGAAATATACCCTTGATGCGCTTGACACCTCTGCGCTGCGTAAACCCCAGCAGGTGATCCTGCTCTCACCGATGATCGGCGTGACGGCCTTTGCGCGCTTTGCCGGTTTCGCCGGGTTACCGGCGCTGCTGCCGGCGTTTGCTAAAGCAGCCTGGCTGAATATTGCGCCGGAATATAATCCGTATAAATACAATTCTTTCCCGGTTAACGCCGCTCGCCAGTCTTGGCTGCTGACGAAGGCCCTGCAGGAGCAGATTGGCCGTGAGGCGCGGGAAAACAGGCTGGCGAATTTGCCGCCGGTGCTGGCGTTCCAGTCGGTCATGGATTCTACGGTCAGCACCCGCGCGGTGGTGACCGGCCTGTTTGACCAGCTTCCGGCAAACGGCAGCGAACTGGTGGTGTTTGACATCAATCAGGCAGCCAGCTTCCGTCCGCTGTTCAAACCGTCGTCGTGGACGGCATCCTTGGCGCTGCTGCCGGTTGCGCAAAGGCGTTACAGTGTCACTGTTATCACCAATGCCGGCGAGCACAGTTTCTCGACGGTGGCGAAAATCACTCCAGCAGGCAGCACGCAGGAGAAGGTCGTGCCGCTTGCGCAGTCCTGGCCGCAGGATGTCTATTCCCTGTCGCACGTTGCGGTGCCGTTCCCGCCGGATGACGATCTTTATGGTCGTGAACCTGCAGTGAAAAACCGCTACGGCATCAGCCTCGGGACGATTGCGCTCTGGGGAGAAACGTCCGTGTTGAGCGTCGGAAAAGAGGCGCTGATGCGGGTCACCTCGAACCCGTTCTACGACTATATGCAGGAGAGGATCGACAGCCGAATTGGCAACGGGGAAAAGTAACGTTCCCCTGTGGTGTGAATATGTTAGGTCGCATTGATTAAGTATGTTAAATAGTAGCTTCAAGGCACCTCACTTTCTCATCGGAACCCATTTTTGTGCTGACGACTCTGATTTACCGAAGCCAGTTGAATTTATCCCGCCCCTCCACCGAGCTGCGGGAACTGGTGGAGCGCGCCCGGATCCGCAATGCCAGTCTGAATATCACCGGGGTTCTGCTCGCAAAAGGCAGCGACGTGCTGCAAATACTCGAAGGGTCGGAAGAGAGCGTGCTCAAGCTGTTCCATAAAATCCGTGACGACAAGCGGCACAGTGGAGTGGTTGAGCTGATGCGGGACTATGGCCCGCGCAGGCGCTTCGAAAACGTCGGTATGCTGCTGTTCGATCTGCAGACGCAGTCACCGAAAGAGGTGCTGCAGTCGGTTCTGAATTACAGCAAGCTGGAAAGCTATCTCACATCCGATGACCGGGTGTTCAAATTTATTCAGACGTTTATCACAGGCAAACGTCCGGCCCTGTCGGGTGCACGCTACGTACCTGAAAAATGGACGCTTTCACCCGAGGCGTTGCCCTTTGGCGAACACCTGGGGCTGATGGCCAACCAAACCTGTCAGTTTGCGCTCCAGCCCATCGTTGAGCCCTCGGAAGGGAAGATCAGTTCGCTTGAAGCCCTCATTCGCGGCAACGAAGGCGGCAGCCCGGAGCATTTCTTCAGCGCCCTTGACCCGGACAAAATCTACGAAGTCGATCTCCAGACGAAAGCGTATGCCTTTGCTCTCGCGGAAAAGCTGGGCATTGGCAGCCATAAGATTGCGGTAAACCTGCTGCCGATGTCGCTGGTGAATGTCCCCAACGCCGTGGAATTTTTGGTCAGCGAGATAAAAAAACATGGCCTTCAGCCGGAGCAGGTGGTCATTGAAGTGACGGAAAACGAGATGATCTCCGGCTTCAACCAGTTTAATAGCGCCATCAAGCAGCTTCGCGGCGAGGGGATTGGCCTGGCGATCGATGATTTTGGTTCGGGCTATGCCGGGCTTTCGCTGCTGACCCGCTTCCAGCCGGACAAGATTAAAATCGACCGCGAAATTGTCAGCAACATCCACCTGAGCGGCCCGAAGCAGGCGATCGTGCGCTCCATCATCAGCTGTTGCTCCGATCTGGAAATCACCCTGGTGGCTGAAGGTATTGAGAAAATAGAAGAGTGGTGCTGGCTTGAATCCGCCGGTATCCGTCGTTTCCAGGGCTTCCTGTTTGCCCGGCCGCAGCTAAATGGCGTTGGTGATATTCACTGGCCTCATCTGGTGCGTTAAGCCAATTTTCCCTCCCGTTGTTTCCCCTTTGCCCGGCCTGTGCTTAAATAGCTAAAACGGTTTAACATAGTTTAGCTAAGAGGATCACATGAAGAAAATCTGGGTACTTGGCGATGCGGTAGTGGATTTACTGCCAGATGGAGAAGGCAGATTGCTGCAGTGTCCCGGCGGCGCACCGGCAAACGTTGCGGTCGGTATTGCCCGGCTCGGCGGCCAGAGCGCCTTTATCGGCAGGGTTGGCGACGATCCTTTCGGGCGCTTTATGGCGAAAACGCTCGCTGACGAGCGGGTTGACGTGACGTGGATGCGCCTTGACCCGGCGCACCGCACCTCAACGGTAGTGGTCGATCTCGACGACCACGGCGAGCGCTCGTTTACGTTCATGGTGCGCCCGAGCGCCGATCTGTTTCTGGAACCCGCCGATCTGCCACCGTTTAGCGCCGGAGAGTGGCTGCACGTCTGCTCCATCGCGCTAAGCTCCGAGCCGAGCCGTACTGCGACATTTGAGGCAATGGCCGCCATCCGTGAAGCGGGCGGTTACGTCAGCTTCGACCCCAATATTCGCCCGGACCTCTGGCCGGATGAGAACGCACTGCATGGCTGCCTGGAGCAGGCCCTGCAAAGCGCCGACGTGGTGAAACTTTCGGTAGAAGAGCTGGCCTTTTTCACCGGCAGCGCGGAGGTCAACGTCGGTCTGGAAGTGCTGATGCAGCGCTGCCCGGCGCGTCTGGTGCTGGTCACTCAGGGTAAAGAGGGCGTCATCGCCTGGCATGACGGCTCCGTGGAGCACTATCCGGCAACGCCTGTGGAGTGTGTCGATACCACCGGCGCGGGCGATGCCTTCGTGGCGGGACTGCTCTACGGGCTGGCTGCCGGGCAGGACCTGACGCCGGTCATCGCCTTAGCCCAGCGCTGCGGCGCATTAGCCACCACGGCCAAAGGGGCGATGACCGCCTTGCCGTGGCAGCACGAACTGTAATTCCTCCCTTCACAGGCCGCCATCCGGCGGCCTGAATTGTCGCCTCGATCACACTTACTAAAACGGTTTAGCAAAAAAGATTGCCGATCCAAAATTCACAGGTTTAGTATCAGCAACCTAAACCGGTTTAGCAATTTAGCACGTTTAATGACTTCTTTTAGGGATGCGACAAAATGTATAAAAAACGCAGACTTGCCGTGATGATAGGCATGCTGGCCGGAAGTACCTCTGTTTTTGCCCAAACGGATATGACAAGTATCGAAGCGCGTCTTGCCGCGATGGAGCAGCGCCTCCAGGCGGCGGAAACGCGTGCGCAGGTGGCTGAAAAACGCGCCGCCGATGCGGAACAAAAAACGCAGCAGCTGGTTGCCGCTCAGCAGCAGACGCAAACGACAACTCAGGCGGTGGCGCAGCGCACCACCGCGCTGGAGAAGAAGGCGGATCAGACCGGCGGGTTTGAGTTCCACGGCTACGCCCGCTCGGGCCTGCTGATGAATGATGCCGCCTCCAGCAGCAAAAGCGGCCCTTATCTGACCCCAGCCGGAGAAACCGGCGGCGCGGTGGGGCGTCTGGGTAACGAAGCCGACACCTACGTCGAGCTGAACCTGGAGCACAAGCAAACCCTGGATAACGGGGCGACCACGCGCTTCAAGGCGATGCTGGCCGACGGTCAGAGAACCTATAACGACTGGTCAGCCGATACCAGCGATCTCAATATTCGTCAGGCCTTCGCGGAGCTGGGCAACCTGCCTGATTTTACCGGCGCGCTGAAGGGGAGTACCTTCTGGGCGGGTAAACGCTTCGACCGGGACAACTTTGACATTCACTGGCTGGACTCCGACGTGGTGTTCCTGGCCGGTACCGGCGGCGGCGTCTACGACGTGAAATGGAACGATTCGCTGCGCAGTAACTTCTCCATTTACGGCCGCAACTTCGGCAGCGTGGAGCAGACCGACAACAACGTTCAAAACTATATTCTCAGCATGAACCACTTCGCCGGCCCGTTCCAGCTGATGGTGAGCGGCCTGCGGGCGAAGGATAACGACGACCGTAAAGACACTAACGGCGATCTGATTAAAACGGATGCCGCCAATCACGGCGTTCATGCCCTGGTAGGCTTGCATAATGATAGCTTCTACGGCCTGCGCGAAGGGACTGCCAAAACGGCGCTTCTGTACGGTCACGGTCTGGGGGCGGAAGTCAAAAGCATCGGCTCCGACGGCGCGTTGCTGTCTGAGGCGGATACCTGGCGCTTCGCAAGTTACGGTGTCACGCCTGTGGGCGGCGGCTGGAGCATTGCGCCCGCCGTTCTGGCGCAGAGCAGTAAAGATCGCTACGTCAAGGGCGATAGCTATGAGTGGGTAACGCTCAACACCCGCCTGATTAAAGAGGTCACCCAGAATTTCGCGCTGGCGTTTGAGGGAAGCTATCAGTACATGGATTTAAATCCGGAAGGCTATAAGGACCGCAACGCCGTCAACGGCAGTTTCTACAAGCTGACCTTTGCGCCAACCTTAAAAGCGAGCAAAATCGGCGATTTCTTCAGCCGTCCTGAGCTGCGCCTGTTTGCCACCTGGATGGACTGGAGCAGCAAACTGGATCATTACGCCAGCGATGATGCGTTTGGCAGCAGCGGCTTCAACGCCGGCGGGGAATGGAACTTTGGGGTCCAGATGGAAACCTGGTTTTAACCCATCACGCTCCCGCCTGGCGGGAGCGTCTCGTACATCATAAAAAGAAGTCAGGCAGAGGTATCTATGGATTTTAATCAAATCGCCCGCGAGCTTATTCCGCTGCTCGGTGGCAAGGAAAATATCGCCAGCGCGGCGCACTGCGCAACGCGTCTTCGTCTGGTGCTGGTCGATGACGCGCTGGCGGATCAGCAGGCCATCGGCAAGGTCGATGGCGTAAAAGGCTGCTTCCGTAACGCCGGGCAGATGCAGGTGATTTTTGGCACGGGCGTGGTCAACAAGGTTTACGCCGCGTTTATTCAGGCGGCCGGGATAAGTGAGTCCAGCAAGTCGGAAGCCGCGGATCTGGCGGCGCGCAAGCTGAACCCGTTCCAGCGCATTGCCCGTCTGCTCTCCAACATCTTTGTGCCAATCATCCCCGCGATTGTGGCGTCCGGCCTGCTGATGGGCCTGCTCGGCATGGTGAAAACCTACGGCTGGGTCAACGCGGATAATGCCATCTACATCATGCTGGACATGTGCAGCTCCGCGGCGTTCATCATCCTGCCTATTCTGATTGGCTTCACCGCCGCGCGCGAATTTGGCGGTAACCCGTACCTCGGCGCGACGCTGGGCGGCATTCTGACCCACCCGGCGCTGACCAACGCCTGGGGCGTGGCGTCGGGCTTCCACACCATGAACTTCTTCGGCCTTGAGATTGCGATGATTGGCTATCAGGGCACGGTATTCCCGGTGCTGCTGGCCGTCTGGTTTATGAGCATCGTCGAGAAAAACCTGCGCCGCGCGATCCCGGATGCGTTAGACCTGATCCTGACCCCGTTCCTCACCGTCGTCATCTCCGGCTTTATCGCCTTGCTGATTATCGGCCCGGCGGGGCGCGCTCTGGGGGACGGTATCTCCTTTATTCTGAGCACGCTGATCGCCCACGCGGGCTGGCTCGCCGGACTGCTGTTCGGCGGGCTTTACTCGGTAATTGTGATCACCGGTATTCACCACAGCTTCCACGCGATCGAAGCAGGGCTGCTGGGTAATCCGTCGATTGGCGTTAACTTCCTGCTGCCGATCTGGGCCATGGCGAACGTGGCGCAGGGCGGCGCCTGTCTGGCGGTGTGGTTCAAAACCAAAGATGCCAAAATCAAAGCCATTACCTTACCGTCGGCGTTCTCTGCGATGCTGGGCATCACCGAAGCGGCCATTTTTGGTATTAACCTGCGCTTCGTTAAGCCGTTTATCGCCGCGCTGATCGGCGGCGCGGTGGGCGGTGCCTGGGTGGTCTCCGTACATGTATACATGACTGCCGTCGGGCTGACCGCCATCCCGGGCATGGCCATCGTGCAGGCCAGCTCGCTGCTGAACTATATTATCGGCATGGTGATTGCCTTCGGCGTGGCGTTTACCGTCTCGCTGCTGCTGAAATATAAAACGGATTCTGAATAATGACGTTACCTTCCCGCTGGCCTGCGATCCTGCAGGCCGTTATGAAAGGTCAGCCGCGGGCGCTGGCGGATAGCCACTATCCGCAGTGGCATCCCGCGCCGGTGACGGGGCTGATGAACGACCCGAACGGGTTTATCTGGTTTGCCGGCCGCTACCACCTGTTCTATCAGTGGAACCCGCTGGACTGCGAGCATCGCTTCAAGTGCTGGGGGCACTGGAGCTCTGCGGACCTCGTGCACTGGCGGCATGAGCCGCTGGCGCTGATGCCCGACGAAGAGTATGACCGCAACGGCTGCTACTCCGGCAGCGCCGTGGACAACCAGGGCGTTTTGACACTGTGCTACACCGGCAACGTCAAGTTCGATGACGGCAGCCGCACCGCCTGGCAGTGCCTGGCCGTGGAGCAGCCGGACGGAACGTTTACGAAGCTGGGGCCGGTGCTGGCGCTGCCGGAAGGCTACACCGGACACGTGCGCGACCCGAAGGTGTGGCAGCACGAAGGGGAGTGGTACATGGTGCTCGGCGCGCAGGATGTGCAAAAGCGCGGCAAGGTGCTGCTCTTTAAGTCAGCCGATTTGCACGCCTGGACTTCCTGCGGGGAGATCGCCGGTCACGGGGTTAACGGCCTGACGGACGCGGGCTATATGTGGGAGTGTCCGGACCTGTTTGACCTCGACGGAACGCATGTTCTGATCTGCTGCCCGCAGGGGCTTGCGCGCGAGCCGCATCGCTACCTCAATACCTATCCGGCTACCTGGATGAGCGGGGCGTTTGATTACGCCAGCGCCACATTCGATCACGGCGAGCTTCACGAGCTGGACGCGGGCTTTGAGTTTTACGCCCCGCAAACCACGCTGGCGGAAGACGGTCGCCGCATTCTGATCGGCTGGATGGGCGTACCGGACGGGGAAGAGATGCTTCAGCCAACCCGGGCGCACGGCTGGATGCACCAGATGACCTGCCCGCGCGAATTACGGTACCGCGACGGCAGGCTCTGGCAGATCCCGGCGCGCGAGCTGGCGGCGCTGCGTGAAGATGAGCAGCGCTGGCAGGGGCGCGCCAGCGACGCGCCCGAACTGGACGCGACGCGTCTGGAGTTTGAGCTGGGCGCCGCGCACGTGAGCGTCGATTTTGCCGGCGCGCTGCGTCTTATGGTCGATGAGCAGGGCGTGCGTCTGGAACGCGCGAGCCTGAAAACCGGTGAAACGCTGACCCGCTACTGGCAGGGCGACGTCACTCATTTACGCGTTCTCTGCGACCGCTCCAGCGTCGAAATCTTCATTAACCACGGCGAAGGGGTGATGAGCAGCCGCTATTTTCCTGCCCATCCGGCCCGGGTGCGATTCGAAGGTGCGTCCGATATCACATTACGCTACTGGTCGCTGCGCGCCTGCATGATAGAATGAGGGTTTTGGCAGCCGGATCTAAGTCGTTGTGAGAAAAACAAAACGCGTCACCATTAAAGACATCGCGGAGCTGGCGGGCGTGTCAAAAGCCACCGCCAGCCTGGTCCTGAACGGGCGCAGCAAAGAGCTTCGCGTGGCGGAAGAGACGCGCGAGCGCGTGCTGGCGATTGCAAAAGAGCACCACTATCAGCCCAGCATTCACGCCCGGTCACTGCGCGATAACCGCAGCCACACCGTTGGTCTGGTGGTCCCGGAGATCACCAACTACGGTTTTGCCGTCTTTTCTCACGAGCTGGAAACGCTGTGCCGCGAGGCGGGCGTTCAGCTGCTGATCTCCTGCAGCGATGAAAATCCGGGGCAGGAGACGGTAGTGGTGAACAACATGGTGGCGCGTCAGGTGGACGGGCTGATTGTGGCCTCCAGCATGCTCAACGACGCGGACTACCATAAGCTCAGCGAGCAGCTGCCGGTGGTACTGTTTGACCGCCACATCAACGACAGCGCGCTGCCGCTGGTGATCACCGATTCCATTACCCCGACGACCGAACTGGTGGCCGACATTGCGCGCCAGCATCCTGATGAGTTCTACTTTCTCGGCGGCCAGCCCCGCTTATCCCCGACGCGCGACCGTCTGGAAGGGTTTAAGCAAGGGCTGCGTGAGGCCGGCGTGGAGCTGCGCCCCGAGTGGATCATTCACGGCAACTATCACCCGAGCTCGGGATACGAGATGTTTGCTGAACTCTGCGCCCGCCTGGGGCGTCCGCCAAAAGCGCTCTTCGCCGCCGCCTGCGGGCTGCTGGAAGGGGTGCTGCGCTATATGGGCCAGCATAACCTGCTGCAAAGCGATATCAGGTTAGCCAGTTTTGACGATCACTATCTCTACGATTCGCTGACGATCCCGGTGGATACCATCCGCCAGGATAACCGACAGCTGGCGTGGCACTGCTTTGATTTGATTAGCAAACTGATCGAGGGGGAGACCCCGGAACCGTTGCAACGCAAGCTATCTGCCACCCTGCAGCGGCGCTATAAGTCATCGAAATAGCCCGACTGGATACTTCAATAACTTTAATTAATTTAAGTTTTGGAAGCGCCGATAACCATAAGGAATAATTCTCCTTGAGGTATTGGTTTATGTCGTTGAAAAAGTCGTCCCTGATTGTCCTGTTCTCGCTGCTTTTCTTCTTTGTTGTCAGCACCGTCACCAGCGTTGGCCTCATCATTAAAAGTAATAATTCGCTGGATAACGTCAACAAAGAGATCCAGGTTGTGTTGTCCATTATTGACCCCATCAACCACAGCCGTACGCTACGCGTGAGGGTGATGGAGTATGTGAAGATGGTGGAAGCGGGTAATACTGCCGACGAGGCTGCCAAGCTTACCGCCGTGAAAGAGGCGCTGACCAAAGCGGACCACGCCTTTGCGGCATTTATGGCGTCGCCGCGTCTGCCGGATGAAGCGCCGCTGGTGACTGCCTATCAGGACGGCTGGCAAAACTACCGCAACCAGGGGCTGGCGCCGCTGATCGATGCCGCCGAGGCGCACGATGTCGCCAAATTTAACGCGCTGATCCCGGAAGTCTCCCGCCTTGACCGCCAGTACGAGATCGTTCTCGACCAGGTGCTTTCCGTCCACCAGAAATACGCCAAAAGCCTGAACGAAGATGCGAGAAGTAACTTCGTCTCTGGCCTGGCGATTGTTGCCGCTATCGCCAGCCTGTTTGTGGTGGTGATTATCGCCGTCAGCCTGCTGATGAAGCGCTTTGTCTTTGCGCCGATCAACCTGGCGCGCGAACACTGCAGCCAGATTGCGGCAGGCAAGCTGGACATTCCGGTGCCGGTGAAGGGGAGCGCACATAACGAAATCGATCATCTTATGAGCTCGATGGAGCAGATGCGTCAGGCGCTGCTGGCGACAATCGCCCAGGTGCGCGATGCGAGCCATACCGTAACGCACGCAGCGCAGGAGATTGCCTCCGGGAATATCGACCTGGCGTCACGTACCGAACAGCAGGCTTCCGCGTTGACCCAGACGGCAGCGAGCATGGAAGAGCTGAGCGCGACGGTGGCGAACAATACCGACAACGTCTATCAGGCCGGTAAACTGGTGCAGGACGCGGTGAAAAATGCCCATACCGGTGAAGCGGTGACCCGTGAAGTGATCGACACGATGAACACCATCGCGGCGAACTCGAAGCGCATCGAAGACATTACCAGCGTGATTAACAGCATCGCTTTCCAGACCAATATTCTGGCGCTGAACGCGGCGGTTGAAGCGGCGCGCGCCGGTACCCAGGGACGCGGCTTTGCGGTCGTGGCCAGCGAAGTGCGCACCCTCGCGCAGAAAAGCGCGGTGGCGGCCAAGGATATCGAAAGCCTGATCGCGCAATCGGTATCCAGCGTGAAAAACGGTGCGGAGCTGGTGAGCCGCTCGGGCGAGGTGATTGACTCGATCATTACGTCGGTGAATAAAGTGAATACGCTGATGGAGCAGATCTCCGTCGCCTCCGAAGAGCAGAGCCGCGGGATCGGCCAGGTCGGGCAGGCGGTGACCGAGATGGATGGCGTGACCCAGCAGAACGCCGCGCTGGTGCAGCAGTCCGCCGCCGCAGCGGCCTCGCTGGAAGAGCAGGCGCAGCAGCTTTCACGGAGTATTTCGAGTTTTAGGTTGCCGGTGCAGGCTTGATTGAATGAGGGGAGGCTCCTGAGGGGGCCTTTTATCAACTTAGTGTGTGAAACTTTCTAAGTTGCTTCCCCATGAGGTCAGCTTGTAGACCTAATAGAACTGTTTTAATACCACTTATTGTATTTCACATAAATAAAAGAAATAGCAAGCACCCAAACGAAGCTGAGTAAAGCAGCATGCCCTGGTACAAACCGTACAAATAGATATATCCCAATCACAATAAGCAATGCAGGGACCAGATAAAAAAACGACTTCAAAAGCCATAAGATTGCTTGCTTCATTTCCGGAGTATCTCGTACAAAGCGTCACCAATAACTTGCTCGTTATTATCCCCAGAGTTTACCTGGTAGATAATTTCAGACATTTGCGGTTCGATTAAGAAATATAACATCTCAATATTTTCTTTATAAAGCGCCTGGTAGTACTGAGGATCCTGAAATTTGAGTCGATTAGCTGCAGATGCAGCTACCTGAGCCTTTGAGTAAAGCGTGGCACCATTAACAAACCATGTCGAGAATGAGTTAACAAGCCTGATGTGATTTTGCTTGAAATCCCTGCTGTTGATAATCAGATTCGCAAGTGTAAAGGAGAGGGCTAACTTGCTGGCTTTAGCCGATGCATGTTCGGCGGCTTTTCCCAATAAGTTATGGATATTTGCAATCAGGTCCTTGCTTTTTTGTTCGCCCAGTCTATTGAGAGTTTTCCTAAAATAGATTTCAACCATGTCTAAAGTGACATCTTTTCGGTTGTAAATTTCACCTAAGGCAAGGACCAAGCGTTTGTCTTCACGCCAGGTATCACGGCAAGCGTTACGATAATATTCGTCTGGCATCAGGCATGCACCGTAGCTAACCAGCCGCTGTGTGCCCTGTTTCACCTTTTCCAGGGTTGCCATATGGTCTTCATGCATGTCTCGAAGTGAGTTTGTTAGTGCAATAGCTAACTGTTTATTCGACTGCATTTTCAGTTGCAAATAGTTTTGTGCCATTTTATATAACCTTGCAGTATCATTATCTTATTATCATTGATCATGATTGAGAAAGGAGCAACAACGGAAATGGGAAAGCGCAAGAGTGCTTTGGTTTATGTCCTGACCGTCATTATATTTTTGCTTATTATTCCTGAGATCATTCTGCGTGTATGCACGTCCGAGCAACTTGGTCGTATCAGCGACTTCACCAGTTTAGGTGGCTTGTTAAATCCACTATTGTCCTTGCTCATCTTCCTCGCTCTGGTGTCGATCATACTGGCCGCCATCGCTATCGCATTCGTTAAGCGAATTATTCGCAAAAAATGATGGTCTGAAGGTGACTCATAGCGAGCGCCAGCCCTAACCGCTATGAGTCCAGTTTCCGCAGCACAAAAAATTTTATATTCACCCCAGCAATATTTCTCTTCCTCATCCGTCTACCTCATCACAAGCCATAATCAGTTACTGTAAACGAGGTAAACACCATGAGAGATTTTGAACTGCACGGCAGGGGTCACGGGCGCGGATTCGGTCGCCACCGTATGGGTAAGGGCTTAATCATCGGCGCGGTGATTTTCATCGTGCTCGGCCTGCTGGTGATGTCCCTGTGGAACGCCTTACTCCCGGCCATCCTCGGCGTGAAGGCCATCGGATTCTGGCAGGCGCTGGGCATTCTGGTGCTGAGCCGCATTCTGTTTGGCGGGTTAGGTTTCCGCCCCGGAATGTTTGGCGCGCACCGCCGGATGCACGAGCGCTGGATGAACATGACTCCCGAACAGCGCGAGGCGTTTATTCAGCAGCGTCGTGAAGGGTTTGGTCGTCACGGTCGCGGGCACTGCGGCTGGCACGGCCATCGTGACGATAAGCGCGATGACGCCACGCCGAAAGCGCCGGACGCAGAGTGAGCGAGATGAAAGCCGGGGAGGCGGGCGGATCCATGCTGATGTCGGCGCTCAATGCCTGCCGCGCCCGGCTGACAGCCTTCATTCGCGGACGGACCTCCGTGCGCGATGATGCCGACGACATTTTGCAGGAAGTGACGTATCAGCTGATGAAAGTGGAGCAGCCGGTCGAAAACGTCGCCGCCTGGCTGTTCCGCGCGGCGCGTAACGAGATGACCGACCGGGCGCGTAAAAAGCGTGAGGTATCGCTCTCCGGCTATTTTACGGGCGATGACGACGACGGTTTTCCGGAAGACGAGCTGGCCGAAACCCTGTTCGGCGTACCGCACACGCCGGAAGAGGAGTTCCTCAAGACGCTGCTGTGGCAAGAGCTGGGGCAGGCGCTGTCTGAACTTCCTCCGCCGCAGCGCGAGGCGTTTGAAAAGACCGAGCTCCACGGTTACAGCATTAAAATGCTGGCAGAGGAGACCGGCGCCAGCGAACAGGCGCTGTTATCCCGCAAGCACAAGGCGGTGCTGTTTCTGCGCACGCGGCTGCGGGACGTCTATGACGCGCTGACGGGCGAATAGCGGCGACAGACAAAACCTTACACTTCCGGCACTTGTAGATTCATCACTATCGTTTATGATCGGGGCGTCTCGTCACTCTGGAATGTTATGCGCAACCGTCAGCTCCTCGGAAAATGGCTTTTGATTATCACCTGTCTCGCGATGGCGCTTTGCCTCGTGCAGCGCGCGGTGATGCTCAACCATTTTTTACAGGGACTGGATCCGCAGATTTCACTGAGTGCAGATGCCCCAACGCAAACCAGCACCGAGCAGTCCGGGCCATCGCCCTGTCAGCTAGGCGCGCACTCGCTTCTCTGCGCCCAGCCGCTGTTTTTCGACGGCGCGCTGCCGGCCATTATTATCTTCTTCGCGCTGCTGCAGCTGTTTACGCAAGGGCGGGCAATGGCTCCTGCGCAACAGCCCGTTCAGGCTCCGCCTCCCCGAATACACCTGAAAAACTGCGTTTTCCGTGAATGAAAAACATCGTCACCACACGATAATTTTTCACTGTTCACGGAGTACAACATGGTTAACCTCTTCAGGGGATTCGTCTTCCTGTGGCTGTCCTGCATCGGCATTGCCCATGCGGCAGACACCGGCTGGCTGGTCTCCCCACAAAACGATCACGCCCGCATCCGCTTTCAGGCGGAGAGGGAACAAACGCATGTTAAAGGCCTGCTCACCGTTGAGCTAAAGCCCGGCTGGAAAACCTACTGGCGATCGCCGGGCGAGGGCGGCGTGGCGCCGAAAATTAGCTGGCCGGAAGGCGTAACGGACAGCTGGTCCTGGCCGGTGCCGTCGCGCTTCGATATCTCCGGCATGACCACGCAGGGCTATCACGATAAGGTGACGATCCCGATTACGCTCGACGGAGCGAAGGGCGACACGCTCGACGGGACGCTAACGCTCTCTACGTGCAGCAACGTCTGCCTGCTGACGGACTACCTGCTGCACCTCGATTTTACCCAGCCGGTGGATGAGGGCTTCCGCAGCGCCTTCGAGCAAGCGATGCGCGCCGTGCCGGGCACGTCTGGCGTATCCACGGATCTCTCCGCCTGGCTCTCTGGCGACAAGCTGGTGATTACCGGCACCACGGACGGGAAGTGGGACAATCCGGGGATCTACTTTGATCCGCTGGAGGGCGATATTCTGCCCGGCGAGCCGGTTATTAAACATGACGGCACTGCGCTTCGGGTGACGGTACCCGTGACCGACGAATGGGGAGACAAACCCGCCTCGCTGGCAGGCAAAAGGCTGTCGTTTGTGCTGACCAACGGCGATCGGGCGCAGCAAACCACCATGACCGTTGGGACAACGCCCGAAGAGACCTCCGCGCCGGGCGGGACGGGAAAAATGGTGCTCTTTGCGCTGCTGGGCGGGCTGATCCTGAACCTGATGCCCTGCGTGCTGCCGGTGATGGGCATGAAGCTTAACAGCATCCTTCAGGCGGGATCGGACAGGCGTACCATCCGGCTACGCTTCTTCGCCACCAGCGCCGGGATCCTCACCTCCTTTATGCTGCTGGCCGGGATGGTCACCGCGCTGAAGCTGGCCGGAGCGTCGCTGGGGTGGGGCATTCAGTTCCAGAACCCGTGGTTTATCGGCCTGATGGTTGCCGTGACCTTCCTGTTTGCGCTGAACCTGTTTGGGACGTTTGAGATGCTTCTCCCTTCTTCTGCCGCCGGACGACTGGCGACGGCAGGAGGATCGGGGATCGGCGGCAGCTTCTGCGAAGGAATGTTCGCCACGCTGCTGGCGACGCCGTGCTCCGCGCCGTTCCTCGGTACGGCGGTTGCCTTTGCCCTTGGCGCGCCGCTGCACGCCCTGTGGCTGATCTTCCTGATGCTCGGCGTGGGCATGAGTCTGCCGTGGCTGTTCGTTGCCCTGGTGCCGAAAACGGCCATGCTGCTGCCAAAACCCGGCCGCTGGATGAACACGCTCAAAACGATCCTGGGCCTGATGATGCTGGCCTCC
Source organism: Enterobacter sp. Taxon_8 (assembly GCF_058354585.1). Lineage (NCBI taxonomy): Bacteria > Pseudomonadati > Pseudomonadota > Gammaproteobacteria > Enterobacterales > Enterobacteriaceae > Enterobacter > Enterobacter sp. Taxon_8. Next base: position 2,206,635 of record NZ_CM177989.1, read on the forward strand.
AGCCTCTGGCTGGCGACGCTGTTGAGCGTGCATCTGGGCGAGGCGGTCAGCCAGATCGTGATGCTGGGGCTGACTGCCGTCGCGCTGGTGCTGTTTGCGCTAAAGGGGCAAAAATCTTCGCCGCTGTTCTGGCTGGTGGTCATCGCGCTGTCGGCGTTCGGCGGGTATCAGGTGCGCGGTCTGCTTAACGCGGCGCCTGACGCTCCGGCACAAAACGTTGCGCAGACTATCCCGTGGCAGCCGCTCAGTGAAAAGGCTATCGAGAACGCGCTGGCGCAGGGGAAACGGGTGTTTGTGGATATTTCCGCGGACTGGTGCGTGACCTGCAAAGTTAACGAGCATCGGGTGCTCAGCCAGCCGGACGTGATTGCCGCGCTGCGCCAGCCGGACGTGGTGGCCCTGCGCGGAGACTGGAGCCAGCCGTCCGCGTTTATCGCGGATTTTCTGGCGAAGCGAAACCGCTACGCCATTCCGTTTAACGCGGTGTATGGCCCCGGCCAGCCTGATGGCGAGATCCTCTCGCCGCTGCTGGACAAGCGCACCCTGGCCACCACCCTGAACAACGCAAAAGGCTAACTGTGTCATGAAAAAACTCTTTATTACGCTGCTGCTCCTGCTGGCCCCGCTTCAGGTATTCGCCGCGCAGCCGCTGACGCCGGACCAGGAGCAGCGTGCGCAAAAGATGATCGCTGATTTCCTGTTTAACGATCCGAACTCCCCGCGCATCGGTGCGAAAAACCCAAAGCTCACCCTGGTGGTGTTTACCGACTACAACTGCCCGTACTGTAAAAAATTCGATCCGTACCTGGAGAAGATTGTCGAAAAACATCCGGACGTGGCGGTGGTCTTTAAGTTTTTACCTTTCCGCTCGGAAAGTTCGCTGACCGCCGCACGAGACGCGTTAACCGTCTGGCGTGCGCATCCTGAGCAGTTTATGAAGCTGAACCACACCCTGATGGCGAAAAAGGGGTACCACGATGACGCCAGCATTCAGGAGGCGCAAAAGCGGGCGGGCGTGAGCGTGACGACGCCGGATGAGGAGAGTTTTCTGACGATCAGGCGAAGCCTCATTGTGGCGGAAAAAATGGGGATCCAGGGCACGCCCGCCACGCTTATCGGCGAGGGGCTGCTTCCCGGCTGGGTGCCGTTCGAACAGTTCGACGAAATGGTCAGTGAAGCACTGAAAAACCGCTAACCTGAAGGGGGCGAAATGCCCCCGATAAACCGGAGAGGGAAATGAAAAAATTACTGTTACTTTCGGCGCTGGCGACGTCAGGGCTGGTACAGGCGGCTGAAGCCATACCGGACGTGGTGAAGCAGTTCAGCGAGAAGCAGCAGATCAAAATCATCAAGAAGCTGGATGCGCCGGGCGGAGCGCCAGCCTGGCTCGGGCAGTATCAGGATATGGGCGTGACGCTCTTTCTCACGCCGGACGGCAAGCACGTGATCTCAGGTTATCTTTATGATGACAAAGGGAAGAACCTCAGCGAGGGCTACTTCCAGAAAGAGATCTACGCCCCAATGGGACGCGAGATGTGGAAGAACCTCAGCGCGGCGCATCCCCTGAAGGAAGGGGCGGATAGTGCCCCGCGTAAGGTCTTTGTCTTTGCCGATCCGTTCTGTCCGTACTGCAAGCAGTTCTGGTCCGAAGCGCAGCCGTGGGTGAAGGCCGGCAAGGTTCAGCTTAACACGCTGCTGGTGGCGTTTCTCAACCCCAACAGCGGACGTAACGCCTCAGCGATTCTGAATGCGAAAGATCCGGTTTCGGCCTGGCGCGAATACGAGCTTTCCGGTGGGAAAAAATTGCCAAAACCTGAAGGGGACGCTTCCCGCGAAACGGTAGCGATCCTGCAAAAACATCAGGCGCTGATGGACAGCCTGGGCGCAAACGCCACGCCGGCCATTTACTATCTGAATGCGGAAAACGAGCTGCAGCAGGTGGTGGGTATGCCGGATGCCCAGCAGCTTGAGGCGATGTTCGGGCCGAAGCCGTAAAAGACCAGGCAGAAACGGGGCGTTTCTGCCTGGTGGCATTTAGCTACCCCAGCGTCCGCGGAGGTAGTTTACCGCCTGCTGCGTCTGCGGCTGGTTCAGGTAATCTTCCCGGAACAGGATGGTGCCGTTGACGTTGGGCAGCGAATCGTTGAGATCGAGCTGCTTTTTCAGCTCCGGCACGCCGCCCTGAACCGTCCAGTCCGGCTCTTTTCTCGACGGCTCGCCCACCTTGTAGAACGCAATGCCGATATACAGGCGAGTGTGGGTCGGCTTCACCACGTCGGCCCACCATCTGGTCAGCACGTCATAGCGCGCGGCATCACGGGAGAAGGGCCAGTAAATCTGCGGTGCGATGTAGTCCAGCAGGCCCTGCTGCACCCACTGACGCGTATCGGCGTAGGATTCATCATAGGCCGCGGCGCCGCGGGTGTCGGAGCCTGCCGGGTCAAAGGAGCGGTTACGCCACACGCCCGCCGGGCTGACGCCAAACTCCACGTTGGGCTTTGTCTGCTTGATCGCGCGGGAGACCTGGACAATCAGCTGCTGCGTATTGTGTCTACGCCAGTCGGCTTTTGAGGCAAACCCCTGGCCGTACTGCCGCCAGCTCTGCGCGTCATTGAGCGCGGATCCCGGCGATTCGGCATAGAAGTAATCATCAAACTGCACGCCGTCTACCGGGTAGTTCGCCACCACTTCGGTCACCACTTTGGTTATCCAGTCGCGCACCTCCGGAATGCCCGGGTCGAGCACAAAGCGGTCACCCGAGATGCGGACCCATTCCGGGTGCTGGACATAAACGCTGGACGGCGTCTGGTATGACGTCCGGTTCAGGGCGGCGATGGTGGACGGTTTGGTGTTGGTCGATACGCGATAGGGGTTAAACCAGGCATGGACCTTCATGCCGCGCCTGTGCGCTTCATCAAGCATAAACTGCAGCGGATCGTATCCCGGATACTCACCGATGTTGCCGGTCAGCATATCTGACCACGGTAAAATTTTAGATGACCAGAGCGCCGTGCTGTCCGGCTTCACCTGGAAAAATACCGTGTTGATGCCGAGCTGCTTAAGGTTGTCGAGCTTTGCGATCAGCGCCTGCTTTTGCATCGCGATGCGCTGGTCCGCGCTGCGGCCATTCACCGAGGCCACCGGCGGCCAGTCGAGACGCGAGACGGTCGCCAGCCAGATCCCGCGCATCGGCTCGTTTGCCTGCGGCGTCGGTTTGTTGACGGTGGGAAGAGGGGTAACCAGTGATTTGGGTGGTTTTGAGGAGCAGCTCACAAGTAAAAGCGCGCAGGCAGCCAGCGCACCGATCCGTTTTACGTGTCGCGTCATTTGCGTATTAGCTCTTGATAATCCGACTGTTGGCCCAGGGATTAAAGGCGGGCGCCGCCTGCTCTGTATTTCCCTCATCATCGAGAGAGTCCAGATACAGGGCTTCCACTTCCGCGCGCGCCCATGGGGTACGGCGCAGAAATTTCAGGCTCGATTTAACGCTGGGGTCTTTTCTGAAACAGTTAATTTTGATGCGGTCGCCCAACTCGCTCCAGCCATATTTCGCCACCAGGGCGTTGACCATCATCTCCAGCGTTACGCCATGCAAAGGATCTTTGGAAATATGTGCAGTCATAGGCGTCCGGATGTCTCGATTTTTAGGGGATTGGGGTAAACGCTGAAAGGGTACAAGAAAGCAGGGGAAGCGGCAATTTTCCTTTTCCCCTCGCTCACTTTATGACGGACTCCGTGCGCTGATTTTCACCGATAATTTTTCCCGAGCTGTTTTCAATCGTAAACCGAATCGACACGTCGTCCTGGCCCACGGGCGTGGCCGTAAGCGTTTTAACCATCGTTCCCGAATCTGCTGCGATCGTCATCGCCGTCGTGCCTTTTGCCAGCACCTTGTCGCGCTGGGTGATGCGCCAGGTCAGACGGCATTCGCGGCACGGTTTCCAGGTGTCGTTGATGGCCCACAGACGCAAGGTCGCCGCCGCCCCGGATTGCCACTGCGCCGTGACGGGTTCAATGGACGGCAAAACAGGCTGGTAGGCGCGTTTTAAGGCGTAAAACCCGGCTTTAGGCTTACGCAGGTAGTCCACCACGCCCCAGTTGATGGAGGGCCAGGTTTCTACAAACATGAAGTGGAACAGGGCCGTCACCGGCTGGTAGCGCTGACGACGGTAGCTCTCTGCCGCCGTGGCCACCAGCTGCGACTGGTACGCCTGAGTATTGCGGATCATCGCCTGAATGTTGTCCCCACGCGAAATACCGGCAAACTTAAAGGTCTGGAAGGGCTGAAAATTATGGTATTTCCAGACGGTCCAGCCGGGATCGTCAGCGGCGGTCGTTTTTGGCCAGAGCGACGCCGCCGGGATGATGGTTTTTAGCGTCGATAAGCGGGGAAGCGCCTGCGCGCCGAACTCGGTGATGATCCCCGTTTTGGCCGGAGCAAGCAGGTCGCGTACGGTACCAAAGTACCAGCCCGCCCAGTAATGCTCCTCAACGGCGGAAAAGCGATGCACGATGCGCGAAGTATCTTCGGCAAGCGTATCCGCTACCTTTTGCGTGAGTTCGCGGTTGAGGTTTTTATTCCAGTCCGGGAAGCGTTTTTCCATCCAGGGCGAGTTCCACGGCGGTTCGTTATGCCCGCCCCAGACGATAATGGCGGGGGAGTTACCGAACTGTTCGATCATCTCCCGCGTCTGTCGAACCGCATTTTCCGTGAAAGCCGCACTGTTGTTGTAGCCCCACTGCAGCGGAACATCCTGCCAGATCATCATCCCCATCTCATCGGCCACGTCATACAGCGCGCGTCCGGCAACATGTCCGTGCACGCGTATGGCATTGGCGTTCATGGCTTCCACCAGACGAAGATCGCGACGGTATTTTTCTCGCGTCATGGTGCTGAGCCAGGGGGAGCCGATGTAATTGCTGCCCTTAATGAAAAGGCGTTTGTCGTTAATGAGCCAGCCCTTATTGTCGGGCTGCTCGACGATCTTGCGCAGCCCGGTGCGGGTGACCGCCGTATCCATCAGGCCGTTTTCATCGCGCAATGCCACGCGAATGGTATACAGGTGCGGTTTCCCCGTACCGACGGGCCACCACAGTTTTGCCTTCGGCATGGGCAGCGTCAGCTGCACGGAATGGGCGCCGCTTTCGAGGGTAACCGGAAAGTCAGCCTGGAAGCGCTTGCCGCTGAAATTGGCGGGCGTGGCGGTGAGACGCACAGTCGCCGGGCCCTGACCGAGCGCGCGATAGCGAATATCTGCTTTCAGCGCGGGGTGCGTCAGCCCCTGTGACCAGTCTGGCCGCAGGATGGTCTCATCCAGGGTAGCGCCCCGGCTAAGATGCAGCCTCACCGGTGCCCAGATGCCGCCCGAGTTGGCGTCCTGTCCTTGCGGCGACCAGGCCCCGCCGGGACGCGTGTCATGCTGGTTAAGGATCCCCTTCATAACCGTTTTATGCAGCGGCCAGACCTTATTGGGATCTTCGTAAGGGCTGTCCACCCTGACCACCAGTCGGTTGTGACGTTGTAACGCCTGGCTGGCATCCAGCGAAAAGCGCTGAAAATAGCCCTCATGCTGGCCGAGCGGCTGGCCGTTCAGGGTGACCTCGGCCAGGTAATCGACGCCGTCAAAAACCAGGGTGCTCATTACGTCGGGCGGCTGCACGGGCAGGGAAAAGGCGTGCTTGTACCACAGCGCGCCCTGATGATCGTACCCGGCGCTGTACCAGTTGGCGGGGACCTGAAGCGGGCGCCAGCCTGATGCGGCAGGATGCGCGCTATCATTGGCGTCCTGAACCTGCCATTCTCCGGCCAGAGACCAGCTGACCGGCGCACAGTTCGCCACCGTATGGGTGGTCAACAGGGCAACGAGCAGCGCGCAGTTGCGAGCAATCATGCGTTTACCCCGCGCGCGTTGAGCCACGCCATCAGGCGCAGCGATTCCTTCTGAAGCTGCTGGTTTAGCGTCGTAAGCTGTTGCCCCTCCAGCGTGTGCGCCTCGCTCTCCAGCGCCTGCAGCTGACGGGCGAGTCGCCCGAAATCCAGAGTGACGGCTTCTCCCCGTAGCTTGTGGGCCGCGCGGCGCAGCGCTTCACGATCGTCGCTGTCGATAGCCAGGGTGATGGCCTTCATGGCCTCCTCCAGCCCTTCGCCAAACAGGGCCAGCAGCTCCTGAACCAGAGCAGGGTCGTCAGCACACTGCTTCAGCAGGCGTGCTTCATCCGGGAAGTTGGAAGGGGCATCGTGGCGCGGAAGCACGCGAGCAATCTCTTCTGCGAGACGCTCCTGGCTGATGGGTTTGGCAATGTAGCCGTCGAAACCCATCTGAAGACAGCGCTCTTTATCCCCCTGCATGGCGTGTGCCGTCATGGCGACGGTGGGCTGAGCCGGTCCGGGCCGGGCGCGTTCTTCTTCACGCAGCAGGCGAATGGCGGTCTCACCGTCCATCTCTGGCATCTGAAGATCGATCAGCAAAACGTCCCACACGCCCGCGCGCCAGCGTTCCAGCAGCGCGACGCCATTATCGACGATCTGACAGATGTGGCCGAGCCGCTCGAGCAGGCGCGCGGCGACCTTCTGGTTGACCAGATTATCTTCCGCAAGCAGGACCCTGAGCCCCGCAGTGTCCGGCGCGACGGTGGGCGCGGGCGCGCTTTCACTCACCGTCTTCGGCGCACGTTCAAACGCCGCGGCAATCGCCTGATGCAATTCATTCTGGGCGATAGGTTTATGCAGGTAGTTCTGGATACCGATCCGCTTCAGCATATTGATATCAAAATGTCGGCTCATGGAGCTCAGCATGATGATGTGGCTCTCAGCAACCTGCGGTAGCACCGAAAGTTCGAGGGCTAGCGACACGCCGTCCATATCCGGCATCTGCGCGTCCAGCAGGATCAGCGGCCATGCCGTTCCCGCTTTAACCCGGTTGATGGCCTCGCTGGCGTTGTTGACGCAGGTGGGTTTCAGCCCCATCTGGCTAAGCATGGCGGCCAATAGCCGCAGGTTGGTCGCGTTATCATCAACCACCAGCACGGGCTCCCCGTTAAAGCTATGGCTATGCCGGCGTTCCTCCGGGCCAGGCGCCTGGGTTGCAAGCGGCAGCGCGAAGGAAAATTCGCTGCCTTTCCCCGGCTCGCTGGACACCGTTAATTCGCCGCCCATCGCCGCGACCAGTCGCGCAGAGATGGTTAGCCCGAGCCCCGTACCGCCATAGCGTCGGGTGGTTGAGTTATCCGCCTGGCTGAAGGCTTCAAAAATGGCTTTCTGCTTATCTGAAGGTATGCCAATGCCGCTGTCGCGCACGCGAAAACGCCAGTGTTCCGCGCTATCGCCGGGTTCAACAATGAGGATCACTTCTCCCTTATGGGTAAATTTCAGCGCGTTGCCCAGCAGATTGGTCAGGACCTGGCGCAGTCGCGCGCCGTCGACCAGCAGCACGTCGGGGACGTCGGGCGCAATATCGACCAGCAGCTCGATGCCTTTTTCGCTGGCCCCCGGCATGTGCGGGCGAATAAGCGACTGAATAAAGGGGCGGACCGGGACGGGCTCCGCCTCCAGCTCCACTTTGCCAGCTTCGATTCGGGAAAAGTCGAGAATATCGTTGATGATGTGCAGCAAAGACTGGGCAGAACTCATCACCAGCGTCAGGTAATCGCGCTGATCGGCGCTGAGCGCCGTATCCAGGCACAGTTGGGTCATGCCAATAATGCCGTTCATTGGCGTGCGAATTTCATGGCTCATATTCGCCAGGAACGCGCTTTTTGCCTCGTTGGCTTTTTGTGCCTCAATGGCCGATGCGAACGCCTGAATTTCAGCCTCCTTGCGGCGCGTAATATCCTGCAGCGTGCCAATCACGCGCTCGGCGTTTCCCTCAATAGAGAGCGTGACCACCTGGCCGGAGAGCAGCATCCAGCGCAGTCCTTCGGTAGGGTGATGCACGCGAATTTCACATTCAAAGACCGGGCGATGATCCTGCTTCGAAGCCTGTAGAGCCTTGCGCAGCGCTGCGCGATCGTCCTCGTGAACCTGGTTAAGTAAAAAACGCACCGGATATCGCCACTGGGTGCGCGACTGGCCCAGCATGGCAAGCAGGGTATCGTTGACCTGGAGCGTGTCGCCGGAAACCTGCCAGTCCCAGATCCCGATATGGATGGATTCCGCCGTCAGCAGAAAATCGTCATGCAGCTGGTGCCGCGCCCGCTGCGCTTCATCCAGCTCGGTAATATCGCTGTGCAGGCTGACAATGCCGCCGTCCGCAAGCCGCTGATGCTGGACGAAGATGCGCCGCTGGCCCGCCTGCCGCACTTCGCAATGTTTATCCTGCCGACAGTTGCGCACGATCGACTCGCGCAGCGTCTGGCGCAGGCCAGGGTCGACGTTGTAAACGGCGTCGATAAAGCGTTCCGCCAGCGACTCCAGCGTTGTGCCCGCCTTCAGCCACGGGGTGATGACCGGATAAAAGAGGGCCACGTTGTGATTCCAGGCCTGCAGGCGTTCCTCGCGGTCATAAATCATGACGGCCGCCGGCAGCGCGTTAAGATCGTACGTGAATGCGCTCATCGTGATCCTCCTACGCGCGGTAGTGCAGTTCTGCCTGCCGGCGCAGGTATTCCAGCCCGGGCGCGATCGCCATGGCCCAGGCCGTCAGGATCTCATCGTCGCACTGCGGATCGCGCAGGCTCACGGTGTTCAACATCGCTTCGCGCCACAGGGCGAAAAAACGCGGGGGGAGGTGGAGACCGTCGTCGCTTTGCTCCCGCGCCAGGCGCTCGAGAAAATCAGGCACGATTAACGCGCCGTCTACCGCAAGCATGGCGAAGAAACTCTTAAACAGAGTCTGCTGACCCTCGCTATCCGGCAGGCGAGAAAAATGCTGCTCCGTCTCGGGCGACATATGAACGAAGGCGTCATAGAACGTCTGGAAAAACGCCGTTTTATCATTATCCGGAAAGACGCGGTTCAGGCTGGATTCAAACAGATCGCGGTAAAATTTCACGGCGTCCTCCTTACGGCGTTTTCGCCAGGTAGACAGTGCCCGACGGGCGTATATTCATCTGCCACACGGCGCGTAAAGTAGCTCTCTTTTTTGGCCCGGCGGGCGTCAAACAGGGGGCCCGCGTTGTGCTTAAAGAACAGGGCTTCCAGCACCGTGGCATTGGTGGAAAGGGTGAGCGCAGCGTTGGTATCGCCCGTGGCTTCCTGGCGGCCTTCGTACCAGCCTTTTTGCGGATCGTTAAGATGCTTTGTCACCGCCATCAGCACGTCGGTGTAAGGGGTGTCCCACAGGGCCCACAGGGCAAAGACCGCTTTGGTCGATACCTGCGCGAAACGGGTGTAGTCCCGACCATCGTCACCGACAGAGTTCCAGGCATAGCCATTTCCCCAGACCGTATCCTGGATATGCCAGGGCGCCTGCGGAAGCGAGAAATCTGCCCTGGCCGTCAGGATCTTATCGGTCTCCCAGCGGCTCTTCTGGCTCAGCCAGACGTTTTCGGCCTGCTTGCGCATGTGCTTTTGCCGATCGGCCGCAACGCCTTCGGGCTCCCAGCCAAACTCCAGGCCCGGCAGCATATAGGGAAGGGTGGTAATCAGAGAGGGCTGCCACGTGGTGCGCGGATCCCGGGCATCGACGGCCAGACGCCGCTGGGCGATGATGACGTGGTTCGCCGGGGGCGTAAACGCTTTCTCCGGGGAAAATCCCCACAGCTGAAACGCCGTTGCGGCATATTCGCTCTCGCCCAGGCGCAGCTCCTCGCGCACGACCGGCTGACCGTTTTGCAGGGAAGAGGACCACAGTTCGCCTTCACGATCGATGACCGGACAGAAATTCCACCGCAGAATGATTTTATCCAGGTATTCGCTGTACTGCGGTTCCCGCTCTGCGGTGAGGCGCAGGGCGAGCATCAGACGCGCCATATCGCGTGCGGACCAGCCATTTTTAACGGGCTTGCCGCTAAAGTCGATCGGCGTCGCCGTCTGGCTGGAATAGAGTCGACCCGGCGTCCGGGCCTCGGTCAGCATCAGGCGGTTAAGGGTGCCCATCAGCCGCGTCAGGCGAGCGTCATATTCGGCGTCGTCAATCAGCCCCAGCTCTTTGGCCGCCAGCAGGGCGATAAGCGTATCGCCCATTTGCCAGAGCGTGACGCGGGGCTGTTTGTCGCTCCCGTTGACCAACCCCGTTTGCGGCTGGGTATTATTGACGAAATAGCGCCAGGCGATCGCCGCCCACGTCCGCTCTTCCGGCGTCAGGGCGGCAATACGCGCGCTCGAGTGCCAGCCGCCACTGATGAGCCAGCGCCAGCCTGCTCCCTGATGTCCAAACAGCGCAAAGACGATCGCGCCTGCAAGGAGTAATCCCGCAAGCCCTCTGGCTAAGGTTTTAAGCATTGCGCAGTCACCGGAGGCAGTTTAACGGGCTCGTCCGCGCTGCATGACGCGCACTGGCAGGCCTGGCAGGCGGGTTTGGTGCGCTGCGTGACGCCGGTCCGGTCGCACCAGCTTTTTACGGCCGGTGTGCTGGTAAGGAACGGGCGGCTGCGCAGCGCGTTGTTCTCTTCAAACTGATCGAGCAGCTTTTGATCCCACAGAGACGGGGCAAAATCCTTGCTCTTCGGATTGTCGGTGTTGAAGGCCAGCAGTTTTCCCTCTTTTTTGAACAACAGGGCCTCCAGCATGATGCCGTTGTTGTTCGCGGTGAACTCTTTGATCGGGCCGTCGCCGTTTTCATACAGCCCTTCGTAGTAGCCTTTTCCCTCTTCGTTGGCATTCTCAATGGTATTCAGCAGGCGGTCGGTATAAGGGGAGTTCCACAGCACCCACATGCCCAGCGCCGCCTTCAGCGAAATCGCGGCAGCGTTAGGGACGAACTGTCCCTTATCGGTAATGGTGTTCCAGTTGTATCCGTCGCTGAAGACGGTGTCATAGACGAAGTAAGGGGCCTTATCGAGCTGGTGCTCGGAGCGCGCGGTGAGGACGCCGGTAATGGTATAGCGGTTCTCCTGAGCCTGATAAACGCGGTCGGCAAAGTTTTTCATCCACGTCAGGGAGTAGTCGCGCGGGGCGTTATCCCGGTCGGTCGGTTTGTCAAAGCCGAACTCCAGCCCGTAAAGCAGGTAAGATTCTGTCACCACGTAGTTATGCTGCGACGTGTTGCGTGGATCGCGCGTATCGTACGGGACCAGCACGCAGTAGATCTCGGCAAGCTCGTAAGGCTGCGGACGGCTGGCTTTACAGGTATTAAACCCCCACAGCTGGAACCCAGCCGCGCCGTACTCTTCATAGCCCAGCCGCCCTTCCTGAACGTACTTCGGCTGGCCGTTCTCCAGATAGGCCCCGTACAGCGTGCCGCAGGGGTCGATCGCGTGGCTAAAATCCCAGCCCAGCACCACGTTATCAATGCTGTTGCCGTATTCCGGATAACGCTCTTTGATGATTTTCAGCCAGACCAGCATTCGCCCGATATCCAGCGCCGAGAAGCCAATTTCGCCGGGCTTGTTGGTGTAGTCCACTTTCTGGCCGCTGATGGTGTTATAGGCCTTGTTGGGGAGCTCGTTGCGGAACAGTACCAGGGTGTTTAACGTGGCGAGGAATTTCAGCATCCGGCGGTCAAATTCCGCTTTATCAACGATCCCGAGCTCGCGCGCCGCCGTCAGGGCGGCCAGATAGGAGGCGCTGTCCCACATGGTGGTGGAGGGATATTTGTTGACCGCATTCACCAGGCCCGTCGTGGGCTGATAGTTGGTGACGAAATACTGCCAGGCGTTTTTCGCGATGGTCATCTCCCGGGCGGTCAGCTCGCCGCTGCGCGGGGAGTAACCTGATGCAGGGAGCTCGGTGTCCGCACGCACGGTCGATAAGGCCAGCCAGTAGATCGTTATTCCCGTGAGCAGGTGGAAAAGGATCGGGGATCGTGGCTTCATGGCGTTGCTCCTGCTGAGGGGGAAGTGTAGAGGCAGGCCAGACAGAGCATCTGGCCATGCGCGATGTAAGACAGACTTTCCAGCACAATGGCATTGGTATCGGCGTCTACGACGGCATTGACGCTGTTGTTGAGATTTAACCCGCGCTGCCAGCCTTTACCCGGCACCTGAAGGGCCAGAACCTGCTGGCGCAGCGCTTCGCTCCAGCTGTTGCGGAAAAGGGCATACCAGGCAAACGCGGTGCGGGTGGAGGTAATCGCCACTTTCTCCGGCACCTCGTCGCGCAGGTTACGCGCCTGTACCGGCTGCCTGTCCGGCAGATCGTTAACGTAATCCGGCGCGGGTTCGGCATAATCCGTGCTGATCGGCGGTTTTGGCGCGCGCAGGCCGTGGCGCCGCTGCTGGATCTGCATAATTCGCCACGCAATTTCAGCGCTCTGCGCATCAAAGCCCAGCTCAAGACCGGTTAACAGGTAGGGGAGACTAATCAGCGAAGTTTGCTTGCCCCAAGGCGTACGTAGCCCTTCATCGGGCACCATTACGCCATCCAGATCGATCATCTTTTGCCCTTCAGGCGGGTTGGTCACCGCGAGTCCTGCCGCGCTGTCAATCAGGCGCAGCGTATGGCTGGCATAGAGACGGTAGCCAAAGCTGTCTCGCTGTTCATCATCGGTCAGCGTCCAGTGATGGAGCGGCACGGCTGCCTGACTTTGAGCGCTATTTTCAATCAGAGCGCCGGTGTTCCAGAGGCTAAACAGATCGTGGATAGCCGCCGCGTGCTGGGGATAGCGCCACAGCAGGGTCTGTAATGCCGTCAGCAGCCGGCTCAGACCGATTGCGGAGGCGTCAGGCTTGCCCAGGATCTTGAGCGTGTCCGCATGGTAATAGGCGGCGGGGAGACCTTTGTCATTGAGCGGCAGTTGCCCCAGCGTGAACACGGCGGTGCTGACTCTCTCGTCAAACTCATCGGCGGAAATAATATTGAGCTGCTCTGCGGCAGCGGTCGCAAACAGGTAGCTTCCCACGCTCCAGAGGCTCAGCCAGGGTTCACCGTCGCTGGCGTTCGCCAGCCCGTTTGGCTGGGTATTATTCACGTAGTATTGCCAGGCGACCCGCGCCCAGATGGCTTCGTCATAGGTCAGCGCCCGTTTTGTGGGCAGCGGCGGAAAGTCTTTACTGAGCGCGATGCCGCCGCTGCTTTCCACGCGCGTGGGCATCTGTTTCTCCACCCAGACCACAATGGCAAAGCCGATCAGGAAGCCGAGCAAAATGGTGAGGTAGCTGCGCGCGGGCAGCAGGGCATCACGTATCCTCATTGGGTGACCTCGTCCTCTTCAGCGGGCGTCCACATGGCTGCGAAAATCAGCGGCAGCATGGCGGCGATGTTCACCCCTCCCCAGAAAATATTGATGACATAGCCGGAGGGGTCATCCACCTGTCCACGCGCCACCTGGATACCGCCCCAGATAAGCCCTGCGAGGGTCAGCACCACGATGGCAATTTGCGGCTTCACCAGGTAGAGAAAACGGCCCGTCTGCCGCTCTTTTGGCGTGACGTGAAATTTGATCTGTTCGCCCCGCAGCACCGTATTGAGCGCGCGCAGGTTCATGGAAAAAAAGGAGAGGTATGAGGCCCTGCCGTCCCAGGCCGAGATCCCCCAGGTGCCGAACATAAAGGCCAGCTCGGAGAAAATAAAAAACGGGAGAAAATGCAGATAGAACGGCGTCGACCAGGCGGACACCGGCGGAATGCCGGTGAACAGATAGATAATGGGTGAAATCAAAAACACCGTGTTCCATACGCAGGCCATGTATGACCAGAAGGTGGTGGCATACATCAGCGTCTGGGGCAGAGAGAGCCTGAAGCGGCGACGGCTGAAGATGTTGTCATGAAACAAAATATCCAGCGAGCCGGCGGCGTACTTAAAGCGCTGGATCATCCAGGTGAGCATATCCTGCGGAGAGAGCATCTTCGACTCAACCCGCGGATGCATAACCGAGCGCCAGCGTCGTGCGGCGTCACCGTGCAGCAGCACCGAGGTGTAAATATCTTCCGAGACGTGGAATTTGTAGGGGGTTAGCTCGGTGTCAAACGCCACGTGCGGACGCATTGCATTCTGCAGCGCGTCCCGGGTCTCCTCATCGCGAATGTCGCGCGTATGACGATGGATCTCCTCTTCGACGGACCAGACGTAGCTTCTCAGCGCGGCCTGCATGACCGCCTCGCGACGGTGAATGGACGCCGCGCCACAGCAGAAAGCCGCGTTCGCCCAGTTGCGCCGCCGCAGGATCACGTCATAGAACATGCGCGGATCGTTAAAAAACGGGTCGCGGCCTATCGTGACCGGGCCAACACACTTTTGAATCAGCCAGCCCAGACCGTAGCCCACTTTTCCGGCTTTTCGCTGGCCCCAGCGCGACAGGTTTTCTCCTTCCGGAAGATCGAAGAACCACTGCGGCGTCTGTACCCAGGCCACGTCCGGATCGCGAAAATAACCCAGCGTATGGCTGAGCAGGGTGGGAAATACCCGGGTATCGGCGTCGCAGATAACAATGAAATCGCCGTCGGTTTGCTCAAGGCCGTTGCGCAGGTTGCCGGCCTTAAAGCCGATGTTGGTCTGGCGAGTGATATAGTTAACGCCTTCCTCTTCACAGACGGCTTTCATCTCCGGGCGGCGGCCGTCATCAAGCACGTGGATGCGGTAGTCAATCGGGAACGGGTACGCCATCTTCAGGGCATCGCGAATGGACAGCCTGACCAGCTCGGTGTCTTCCGAGTAGGTGGCAATGAACAAATCCACTTTTACAGGACGGGGTTCAACGGCCTCCTCAGGCGACAGACATTCGTTAATTTCGCCGGGCGGCGGACTCTGAGGAGGATCCTGTTCTTTCCACAAATTGATGGTAAACAGCACGGTCCCTATCCAGGCCAGGGTTTCGGCGAGAACCAGCGGAATGGCATACCATAATGCGTCAGTATTCAGGGAGGCGGTCCAGCGCCAGTAAATATAATTTGCACCAAGAATAAGCGCCGCGACCGCTAATACCTGCCAGGTCATCATTACCCAGCGCGGTGTTGTTAACGGTTCCGGAGGACGACGATGTTCAAAACGGGAAAAATAAAAATCCATAGTTCCGGCGTTCCTGATTCCGTGAAAATGCAGACCCATTCTGCTGCGCAGACAGTTGCCCAAAAGCGAAAGAAAATAGCGATTAAACAAGATTTAAGATAAGTGTAGAACGCCGAATAAAAGTGTCCAGCCACGTTTTTATTAATATTTAGCGGTGGTTAATTCAGCTTAAATTCTGCTTAATATCTTTCATCTGCTGACGATAAATTGCGGTTACTATTCCTTTAGGCTATCTACTTTATTTAGACCTTAATTTTCGTTTTCAGGCAAAGGACACCCTATGAGCCATGTTGCGCCGTCGGTAGCGCAAGAAGATGACGCTAAATCAACAGCATGGCAGTATGTCGTTGCAGGTACCAGGGACCTGAGAATCGACTTTATGCGCGGCATTGCCCTCGTCATGATGGTCGTGGCGCATACGGAGGTGATGTCGGTATTTAATATATTCTCCTGGGAGCGTTTTGGGTTAACAACCGGTGCAGAAGGTTTTGTTATTCTCTCGGGGTTTATGCTGGGCATGCTGAACCGCGCGCGTTTGCAAAAAGTGGTTTTGCTCACGGTTTCCTGGGGGCTTTATCTCAGGGCGTGGAAAATATATCGTGTAAATATCATTATCATAGTGTCCTTTATTCTCCTGGCCTATATCCCGCATATTAACGTTTTCGAGGTCACCCATTTTACCGACCGTTTTTCGGGTGAAAGCTGGTCGCTTTATCCGGTTACGCCGCAAATTAAAGAGACCTGGTTCAACATTATCCTCTATTTGCAGATCGGCCCCCATCAGACGCAAATTCTGGGGCTGTATATCTTTTTGCTGCTACTCAGCCCGCTATTTTTAGGGATGCTGCAAAAAGGAAAAGTGTGGTGGCTGCTGGGGCTGTCGCTGCTGGTGTACGGCCTGTGGCAGCGGTGGCCGCTTCGGCTGACGCCGTCGGAATTCGAATTTGCCTTCCCGCTGCTCGCCTGGCAGTTCATCTTTGTGCTGGGCATGGCCAGCGGCTGGTATAAAGCCGAACTGCTCTCTTTCGCCCGGACGCCGCCGGGGAAAGGGGTGGTAGTGGCGCTGGTCATGGTGTCGCTGGTGCTGGGATTTGTAGCCCAGAACCATACCAACCCGTTTATGCCGCCCGCGCTGCTGATGCACGTCATCCCGCCTGACAGCTTCAATTCGTTTTATCACACCTGGGCGGCGAAGAACGGGCTGGGCCCGGTGAGAGTGTTAAACGATATCGCCCTGATGGTCACCGTCTACCTGGTGCTGACGTATTGCTGGACGCCGCTCAATCGCCTGCTGGGATGGTTCCTGATCCCGCTCGGCCAGCACTCGCTTTATACCTTTATTTTGCATGTGTACGTGGTGCTGCTGGTGAGCCAGTTCATCACCTTCGACTTATGGCGTCACGCCTGGATAGAGAACACGTTAGTGCATGCGGCGGCACTGGGTATTTTGTGGCTGATGGCAAAATACGACGTCGGCGCACGCTGGATACCTAACTAAGGATGGCGGTTATGCGCGAAAAATGGCTTCTGGCGGGCGTGCTGCTCGCCGCGATACCCGCCGCGGAGGCGGCGCAAAGCAGTGAAAATGAATCCCTGCGCGATAAGAACGGTGAACCCGTTCAGGCAGGCGTCTTTACCAGCCGCTGGGGGCGCCTGTTCTCGGGTAACGACAAGAAATTCTCAGGTGCGCTGAGCTTTAGCTCGGGACTGAAAGAGCAGTGGATGAGCATTCCGAACAGTTCAGACACCGCCACGGAAAAGAAAAAGTTTAACCAGACGCTAAATCTGAGCCTTCAGTATTCCCCCTACAGCTTCTGGTTTGCCAACATTACGTCCCGACTGCCGGTCAGAGACACCAGCCGCTACACCGCCGATTTTCGCTACAGCTTCGGCTACGATGACTGGCACGCCAACACGGTGAGCCTGGTTTACAGCAACTACGGCGATAACCACTTCTGGACGTCGGGCAGCCGGAGACACACCTATTTCGAACAGGGCGCCTTCACGCTGGCCTATAAGTTTTCGCTACCGAAACCGGTTGAAAACACGCTCCTGATTAATAAAGGGGACTCCATCATTTGCCAGGTCGGGTACAGCTGGGTTCCGCGATACTACGATCTCAGCAGCGATGACATTCGCAAAAATAAAAACGTCATGCTCGGCGGCTGCGGCTACACCTTCAAACAACATTTCTTCGTTCGCGCGACGGCATTCTGGTTCCCGGACAGCAGCCAGCAGCAGCCCTGGAACGGCGATTACAGCTACAGCTTCGGTTATGCCGGCTATACGCCGGGTTCGTTCTCCATCCAGTACGCGAACTATGCGGGGACGCGCTATCCGGGGCACGGAAACGGGAATGCAAAATTCAGAGAAGGGACCGTGAGCCTCATCTGGTTCTTACCGCTATAGGAGGGATACATGTCGGCGCTGCACGTGTTAATCGTTGAAGATTCGCTGATTTATCGTCGGTTACTCTCCAGAATGCTCACCCTGTGGGGGTATATCGTGAGCGAGGCGGAAAATGGCGTCGCCGCGCTGGAAATACTGTCCAGCCAGCCGATCAGCATGGTGATAAGCGACTGGGACATGCCGGAAATGGACGGTCTCACGCTGTGTCAGACCATCCGCAACCGTCAGTTTGGCCACTATGTGTATATCATTCTTTTGACGGCCCGCGAGAATGCAGGGGATTTAACGCAGGGCTTTGATGCCGGGGCGGACGACTTTTTAAGCAAGCCGGTCGAGCAGGATGAACTGCGGGCGCGGCTCCACGCCGGGGTCCGTATTTTGACCCTGGAGGCGACCCTCGCGGCGCACAACAAGCGCCTGAGTGAAGCGTTGCATCAGATTGAACAGGATCTTGAACTCGCGGCGCGCGTTCAGCACTCGGTGCTGCCATCGCACCGCTTACGCTTTGGGAACTACTTTTCCGACTGGCTTTTCTTGCCGTCTGCGTGGGTCTCGGGGGATGTGTTCAATATTTTTCCGCTGGATTCTCACGTTGGGTTCTATTGCGTGGATGTGTCCGGTCACGGCGTGGGGGCCGCGATGATGTCCCTCGCGGTGGCGCGCCAGTTCTTACATGGTCGGGTGGTAGACCGTTTTTTGTTTACCGATCGGGGCGGCATTCAGTCGCCTGCGGAGGTGATCAGGATCCTGAACAGCCGCTTTTGCAGTGAAGAGAGCGACATCACCAGCTATTTCACCATTATCTACGGGGTAATCGACCCCGAGAGCGGACGAGGGGTGTTGTGTCAGGCCGGGCATCCTACTCCCGTCATTGTGAACGCAGACAGCGCCGTCACGTCCGTGGGCAACGGCGGCCCGCCGGTCGGGCTGATGCCTGACCTCAGCTGGGAAGACGTCGCGTTTACCCTCAATCCGGGGGATCGCTTATGCTTATTCAGTGACGGTATTACGGAGTGTGAGAACGTCAGCGGCGAGCAGTTTGGCCCGCAGCGTCTCGAACGCTGGCTTCATGACCATGCCCGACTTCCGGTTGACCAGCTCCTGCCGCGGTTCGGTGACCACCTGACCGGCTGGCGCAACGCAAATCGTGATGAACCGACCGCCTTAACCGATGACGTTTCACTGCTCGTGATCGAGCGTCAGGGAGAACAGAATGATTATTAACACCGAACGACTACCGCACGCCAATATTCTCACGCCCGCGGTCCGGCGGCTGGATGCCTCCGTTGCCGCGAGCTTTAAAGCGTCCGTGACGGAGGAAATTGGCGACGATCGCAAGGCCTTGATTGTTGACTTCAGCAAAGTGGATTTCATCGACAGCAGCGGGCTGGGAATGCTGGTGTCCTTGTTTAAGCTGATGAACGGGAAAGGCGACATGGCGCTGTGCTCCCTGAACCCCGGGATAATGAATATGTTCACCCTGACCCGCATGGATCGCATATTCCGTATCTATCCGGACAAAAGCAGCGCGCTTGCGCAGCTGGGGCAGTAGATGCAGACGCCGGTGCAGGCAGAATTTCCGGCGGTGCTCGGTTCCCTGACGCCGCTGGCCGGCTGGCTGGAAGAGCGGCTGAGGGCGCTTCCCGTAGATGACGAGTGGCGTTTCGCGCTCGATCTTGCCGTCTGTGAGGTGGCGACGAATATCATCCGCCACGCGCTGCATGAGGATGCCTCGCGCGCATTCAGCGTACGGTTCGACATCCGCGACAGCGATGTCTGCATTGTTTTTACCGACGCGGGTGACGCGTTCCCGCTGGAGCGGCTTGAGGCCGCCAGGCGAGACCGTTTTTGTGAAATCTCGCCGCTGCTGGAGAGCGGCAGGGGGCTGATGCTCATTTTGCTGAGCGTCGATCGTTTCACTGTGGAACGCGTGACGGGTGAAAACATCGCCACGCTTGAAAAGAAAATCAGCGTATGACCCGCGGGCCATACGCGCGGTGTTTTTATTTCGCGTTGCCAGCAAACAGCTCCGGCGCCCACGGACGCGGATCCACCTCCATAAACGGCGCGCGCTCGAAGCGATCCTTCAGCGCCCACGGCACCGTGCAGTCGAAGATGGTCTTGCAGGAGATGCCGTTGCCGCGAATCGAGGTGCTGTAATCCGGCGACTGGGACGGATCCAGCTGGTGGCCGCGGATCCCCGGAATATTGGTGATGCTGACATCGCCCTGCATGCGGGTGGTCATCGCCCACAGGATGTCGTCACTGTCGAAAATATCCACGTCTTCGTCGACCAGAATAATGTTTTTCAGCTCCGAATAGGTGGCTAAGGCAATCAGCGCCGCCTGGCCCTGACGTCCTTCGTCTGACGGCTGGCGTTTTTTCACCTGCAGTATCCCGAGGAACTTGCCG
Organism: Enterobacter sp. Taxon_8; assembly: GCF_058354585.1. Classification (NCBI taxonomy): domain Bacteria; kingdom Pseudomonadati; phylum Pseudomonadota; class Gammaproteobacteria; order Enterobacterales; family Enterobacteriaceae; genus Enterobacter; species Enterobacter sp. Taxon_8. The sequence continues at coordinate 2,226,499 of NZ_CM177989.1, forward strand.
CCGCCCGCGGTATGGGCATAGACGTTTTGCAGGAAACCCGGAATCGCCTCCTCAACGGCATTGCGGATGCTGGCCTCCGTCGGCAATCCGGCCAGCGTGGTATGTTCTTCCCCCGGTCCCACCAGCGTTTGCAGGATCGCGTGGTTTCGCATGGTCACGGCTTTCACTTTAATCACCGGCAGGGAGGGGTTCGCCTCGCCGCAGTAGCCCGGGAACTCCGGCATCGCGTGGCCGGTGTTGGTGTGCTGATCCTCTCTCACGCGCACGCCCGGCAGCAGTTCACCTTCGATGATGATTTCCGCCCGCGCGATGGCTTTCTCTTTGACCGCCACGCCCTGTACCAGCTCGACCGGCTGCTGGCGCAGCGCCCCGGCGACGCCCAGCTCGTTGTAGCCAAACGGCGTGGTAGGGGCCTCAAAGCACGCGCCGATATAGATGGCGGGGTCGAGACCCATGTTGATCGTCACCGGCAGTGGTTTTCCGGCATCTTCCGCCTTTTTGCGGAACACTTCGATGTGGCGCCCGGCGGCAAGGAACATGGAAAGCTCGTCGCGCTCCTGCACGCAGAGGCGGTGAATGGTGACATCCGTCAGCGAGCTGTCTTCCGGATCGCTTGCCAGCACCAGTCCCAGACAGAAGAACGGACCCGCATCAATCGGCGTGTTGGTCGGGGCCGGAAGCAGCTTGCGCAGATCGAAGTCAGGATCGTCAGCATAGAAGACCTGCTCCTGACAGGGAGCCTGCGCGGCCGGAACGACAACCGGCGCAACCGGCTTTTTCACCGCCTGGCCGACGTGCTTTGCCAGTTCAGAAGGCTCGCAGCCTAACAGCAGCGCCGCGCGCTCGCGGCTGGCATGCATGCCCACCAGGATGCGGGAGTGCGGAAAGCCCTTAATGCTGTTGAACATCATCGCCGGGCCCGTGCGGGTTGGGCGTTTGACCGTGCCGCCTGCGCCGATATGGCGATAGACGCCCGCCAGTTCGGCGTTGGGGTCGACCGGACGATCGGTTTCAATATACTGCCCGTCGTGGCGCTGCAGTAAGGCGATGGCGCTGCGGAGATCGTTAACCTTGTGTTCCATATTTTCCTCCCTCGGTTGAATCCCTCCATTTTTATGGCAATGACCAATAGCATCAATTGCATCATTACTGTTAAATTGATAAGTAAATCTATATCAATACAGGGAGACGTCTCGTGCAGTTTCGTCAGATGCGCCACTTCATCGTCGTGGCCGAAGAGCTCCACATGCACCGGGCCGCCGAGCGTCTGAACATGGCGCAGCCGGCGCTGAGCCAGCAGATAAAGGCGCTGGAAGAACGTTTAGGCGTCACGCTTTTCAGCCGGGCGAACCGCCGCTTAACCCTGACGCCCGCGGGCGAAGCGTTTCTGGTAAAGGCCAGGCTCGCCATCTCGCTGACCGAACAGGCGGTGCTGGACGCCAGACAAACGGCACGGGGCGAGCAGGGCGTGTTAAATCTCGGGTGCGTGTCGAGCGCGATGTTTGACGGCAGGCTGCCCGCCGCGCTTCGCCAGATGCACAGCCGCTGGCCGGCCATTACCATGTCCCTGATGACGGGAAACGTGCAGACGCTCTACGCCGCCGTGCAGAGCAACCAGCTGGATGTGGCCATCATCCGCGCGCCGCTGCCGTCGCTGCCGGACGATCTGCAAAGCCGCCCGTTTGCCTCGGAGAAAACGGTGCTGGCGCTGTATCGTCAGCATCCGCTGGCCGGATCCGCCGCGCTGACGCTTTCGTCGGTGAAAGACGAAAAATGGATCTCCCTGCGCGATCCGGAGGGAATGGGGCTGGAGCAGTACTTCTATGACGCCTGCAGCGGAGCGGGCTTTCAGCCGGACGTCGTGCAGAATGCGACCGACGTGCCCACGGTGATAAGCCTGGTTTCGGCGGGGTTTGGGCTGGCGCTGCTCCCCTCGTCGGCAAAGGTGGTGAGCGTCGAAAATGTCGTCTACGTGGACATACTCGACCGGCTGCGGGAGAGTGAACTCACCCTGGTTTGCCACCGGATTATTCGCTCAGAGGTGCTTAAAAAGTTTCTGGTTACGCTCGATCACACCTGACGTCCGGCGGCCCGCAGCAGCTGTTCGCGCAGCCAGGCATTCGCCGGATCCTGGCTGTTTTTCGGATGCCAGTACATGTTGATGGTAATCGGCTGGAGCGGCAGAGGTGGTGCAAAGAGATCCAGCGTGCTGGCAAACTGATTCAGCATCCGTTCCGGCAGGGTGCACACCAGGTCCGTACCGGCAATAAGTGCTGGCGCCACGGCATAGCTCTGGGTGGACATGGCGACGTGTCGCTGGTAGCCCAGCCCGGCGAGGGTTTGGTCAACAAAGCCGCTAAACGGATCCCCCGCCGACGACACCACCAGATGGGAAAGCGCGCAGTAGCTATCCAGATCTAACGGACCCGTTCCGCGCGGATGGCCTTTACGCTGGGCGGTGGCAAACGCGTCGTCGAGGAGTTTGCGCCTCACCCATCCGTCATGGGCTCCTGCGCTCACGCCAATGTAGATATCCACATCCCCGTTTTCCAGCTGCTGCGGCAGGTCAGCTATCTCCGGCAGGGCGAAGCGCAGGCGGATACCGGGGGCATCGGTTCTAATCTGGTTAAGTAGCCCGGTGCCGAGCATCAGCGCCGGATTCTCATGCAGCGCGATAACAAAGGTCCGGCTGCTGGTTTGCGCATCAAACGCGGTGGGCGCAAACATCGCGCTGATGCCGCGCAGCACGCTTGCCACCTGCGGCCTGAGCGCTTCCGCTCGCGGCGTGGGCAATACCCCGCGTCCATGCGGGGAGGGAATAAACAGCGGTTCGCCAAACAGCGTGCGCAGACGCGCCAGACGGGCGGACAGCGCGGGCTGGCTGATGCCCAGCCGCGCGGCCGCATGGGTGATATTCCTGTCCTGAAGCAGGGCGTCCAGGGTCAGGATCAGGTCTATGTCCATATCAGAGATGGGCGTCATCTTATTTCGCGCTGCTGGCGTCACGGTTGGTATAGGTCACAGGGACCCAGGCATAGCCCCCTTTCTCGCCTTTCGTCACATAGCCGATGCCCGGGAAAGGCAGGTGCGGGGCGGCAACCAGGTCCTTGTTTTTCACAAAGTCAGCGAACGCATGCTCGCGAACGGTTGCCGCTTTGTTCTGATCTTCATCGTAGGTGATGGTCACCGCAGGCTGCGGGAACTGAACCGCCGCGGCATGAATGATGTCGCCGACAAAGGTGATCTTCTCGCCTTTGCTCGTCAGCGTGTAGAAGGCTGAGCCCGGCGTGTGGCCGGGATGAACCGTGCCGGTCAGCCCCGGTAGAATCTCCGATGTGCCGCTAAACGGCACCACTTTTCCCGCATCCAGATAGGGTTTTAAGGTCTTCTGCGCGACGTCAAAGTAGTTCTTGCCGTAGCCGGTTTTCTTCTGATTGTCGTCGTTAAAGAAAAAGTCGATATCTGGTTTGCCAACGAAAACGCGCGCGTTGTTGAACACCACCTTGCCATCCTTCACCAGACCACCGGCATGATCGGAGTGGGCGTGGGTCAGCAGGACTTCAGTGATGTCCTCGGGTTTTATCCCCTGCGTGGCGAGGCTTTCAACCAGACGTCCGCCGGTATCAGGGCCAAAGAGCTGGCCCGAGCCTGTATCCACCAGGATTTTATGTCCGGGTATCGCAATCAGAAAAGCGTTGATGGAGACCTCAGCCGGGTTGGTCTGAAAGTTTTTCGCGAGCAGCGCATCAATGTTTTGCGGCGTTGTCCGGCGCAGCAGCTTGTGCAGATCCTGCGCGACGGTCCCGTCGGTAAACGAGGTGACCAGAACGTCGCCGACCTGCACGCTGTAACCGCCCGCCGGTTGTTTAACGACGTGCTGGGGCGTCTCCGCCGAGGCCTGGAGCGCAGGGTAAAAAAGCAGTGAACTGGAAATCAGCGTGGAAAGAGCAAGTTTTTTCACGGTAAGCATACGAGTCTCCTTTGAAAGTGCTCATCTTACTGCTCCGTAAAATTATAAGAACCTGCCCAGAAATGATAGGACCTATAAACGGGATGGATAGGAAACCGAAGGGCCGGGAAGGCGCGCGATAGCTTTCCCGGCCCGTAGACATTATTTTTTCAGCGGTACGTTCCAGCTGTCCGGCGTGGCTTTGGACCATGAGCCATAAGCGGCATTAGGCAGCACAATCCAGTCGTTGCCGAAGCGTTCGGCGCTGGCTTCAACCAACTCACGCTGCTGCTCGCTCGGCTTTTTGTTTTTAAACTGCACGGCGAAGTCCGGCAGGCTGTCGCCGAACAGCATCACGATCTGCTGCTTTTTGAGGATGCTCTGGCGGCGCTCTTCCTTGCTGACCGTGTCCAGAAGCACGCTTTCATCGGACACCTGCGGAAGTCCCAGGGCTTTTAACGTCCTGAGCGTATCGGCTTTATTTTCCTGCATACGGTCCGAGACATAATAGATACGGACCTTGCTTTGATTCACGTGGTCAAGAAACGCTTTCGCGCCGGGAATTAAGCCGGGTTTTCCCTGTTTTTCCCAGTCGCTCCAGGTGTCCCATTTCGTATAGTCGTGACACTGCTCCGCGTCGCGCACCAGCAGAGGGGTGTTATCCAGCACCGTTTCGTCGAGGTCCATCACCACGGCGTAGTTTTCGGGCGTTTTCAGATCCTTTAACTTTTCGTTAAAACGCTCGGTGGCAAACCGATAGGTTTGCAGCTGAAGGGCCATAATCTCTGCCGATTTCTGCTGATAGCGCAGCGCCATTTCGTACGCTTTCGGTTCGCACAGGTCGCGCCCGGCAGCCGTCGCGGTTGCCGCTGCACTCATAACAGGTAATGCCAGCAGTAATGCCTTAGCCATTGAATTCACGCTTTTTTCCTCAACACCCTGGTTAAAATCCCGAAAGCGTAATGAAATTCAGTGACAGAAATATGACCGCGATGTGGCAATGTGTTTCCGCTAGACCAGCATGTAATACCAGAAGAGGGCAACCTCGTCTTTTTCCGGTAAAGCGTTGTAGAGATAACGGTCGTATCCGCCCAGGGTAAATCCGTAGTTACGGTAAAACAGACAGGCAGAGACGTTCACATTTTGTGTTTCAAGCCGTAATCCCGGCGCGTTTACGCTGCGGGCCCACACGTGCGCGGCGGCCATTAATTTTTGCGCGGCGCCGGTTCTGCGTCTGGTACGCTCAACAGCAATATAATCCACTGAAATAAATTTATTCCAGCCGACTGACGCGGTAATAAATCCGGCTAATTCACCATCATCCGTTTCCGCCACAAGAAATATGGCGTCCGGATTAACGCAATGGTTTTCAAGCGTTTGAATGTCAAGTTCGTAGGTTTTTATCCACGGCTCGGCGACGGCTTCGATATGCAAATCACAATGGATAAACGGCTCCCGGGCAATGTGGCTAATGGTGAAAGAAAAGTCACAGCATTCAAGGCGCGCGAAGTCGGTATTGAGTCCTTTTCGAATCTGCATAGTATTCCCGTTAGTGAGTTATTTCATAAAGAATAGACGAAGCGGTTAAATCCGCTGAGCTCACGCACTTTTAATCCTGAACTAAGCTTGTACTTCGTTCCGCGTAAAATGTGGGTCATTCGAGGACAATGAATGGAATTCAGGACATTTCAAAAGCAGTGGGGTGCTGAGTTTATTTCCGATGACGTTGTACGTTTTCGCGTCTGGGCAGAAGGACAGAAAGAACTTACGCTACGTCTTGCCGCCACCGACGTGCCGATGACGGCAACCGGCGACGGCTGGTTTCAGGCTGACGTCCCCGGCGTCAGGCACGGTGCAGAATATCAGTTTGTTCTTCAGGACGGCATGGCGGTGCCCGATCCCGCCTCGCGGGCGCAAAAGGGCGACGTTATCGGTCCCTCGGTGGTGATCGATCCCCGACTTTACCAGCCGGTCAACCGCTACTGGGCAGGGCGGCCGTGGGAAGAGACGGTCATTTACGAACTGCACATCGGCACCTTTACCCCGGAGGGCACCTTCCGGGCGGCCATCGATAAGCTGCCGTATCTGGCAGAACTCGGGATTACCCAGCTTGAAGTGATGCCCGTCTCCCAGTTTGGCGGTTCCCGCGGCTGGGGATATGACGGCGTGCTGCTGTATGCCCCGCACTCAGCGTACGGCACGCCGGAGGATTTCCACGCGTTTATCGACGCCGCGCACGGGCTGGGGCTTTCCGTGGTGCTGGATATCGTGCTCAACCACTTTGGGCCCGAAGGAAACTATCTGCCTCTGCTGTCGCCCGCGTTTTTTGATGCACAGCGGATGACGCCGTGGGGTAACGGCATCGCCTACGAGCGCGAGCCGGTGAGGCAGTACATCACCGATGCGCCGCTTTACTGGCTGACGGAGTATCGTCTGGACGGCCTACGCTTTGATGCCATCGACCAGATTAAGGACGGCTCGGACACCCATGTTCTCGAGGAGATTGCCACCCGGATCCGCGAGACCATTCCGCACCGTCACGTTCACCTGACCACGGAAGACAGCCGCAACGTGATTTTCCTGCATCCGCGCGATGAACAGGGCAACGCGCCGCTGTTTACCGGCGAGTGGAACGATGATTTTCACAACGCTGCCCACGTGTTTGCCACCGGCGAGACCCACGCGTATTACCAGGATTTTGCCTTTGAGCCGGAGAAAAAGTTCGCCCGGGCGCTGGCGGAAGGATTTGTCTACCAGGGCGAGGTGTCTCTGCAAACCGGAGAATCTCGCGGTGTGGAGTGCCGCACGCAGCCGCCGCAGTTCTTCGTCGATTTTATTCAAAACCACGATCAGACAGGCAATCGCGCCCAGGGCGAGCGGCTTATCTACCTCGCGGGTGCCGACAAGACGCGGGTGCTGCTTGCCGCGCTGCTGCTCTCCCCGCATATCCCGCTGCTGTTTATGGGCGAGGAGTTCGGTGAAACGCATCCGTTTCTGTTCTTCACCGACTTTCACGGCGATCTGGCTAAGGCGGTACGGGAAGGGCGCGCGAAAGAGTTTACCGGTCACGCCGGACACGATGAAGCCGTTCCGGACCCGAATGACGTGAACACCTTTGTTCGCTCAAAGCTCGACTGGCATAAGATTGCCACCGACGAGGGCAAAACGTGGCTGCGCTACACGCGCAATCTGTTGACGCTGCGCCATCGCCATATCGTTCCGCTTCTGCATCCGCGCGGTGCCGTTGAGGGCCATGTGCTCAAGACCGCGCCCGGCATGGTGGCGGTGTGCTGGCGCTTCCCGTCGGGGACGCTCTCGCTGGCGCTTAATATCGGCATTAAGCCCGTCGCGCTGCCCGATCTCGCGGGTGAGACGCGCTTTGCCTGGCCGGAAGTCACTGACGTTTTACCGCCGAACGGTATTGTCGTTCGCTTTGCTGATGGAGAAGCATCGTTATGATCCCTTCCGCCACGTACCGAATTCAGTTCCGTAACGGCATGACCTTCGACCGCGTTGTGGCGCTGGTGCCGTATATGAAGGACCTCGGCATCAGCCACCTTTACGCGTCGCCCGTATTCACTGCCACGACGGGGTCTACCCACGGCTATGACGTGACCAACCCGAATGAAATCGACCCCGCGATTGGCGGACGAGAAGGCTTTGACCGCATGGCCGCGGCGCTTAAGCAGGCCGGCATGGGGCTGATTCTGGACATTGTCCCGAACCATATGTCCACCTCGCTGGAAAACCTCTGGTGGCGGGACGTGATTGAATACGGCCAGCAGAGCCGCTATTTCCGCTATTTTGATATCGACGGGTCACGACCGCTTACGCTGCCGTTTCTTGGCGACACCTTTGAGGCGGAGCTGGAGAAGGGAGCTATCACCCTAAAACGTGACCCTGTCACGAAAAAGGCCGCGCTGGTGTACTACGACGCCGAGTATCCGCTCAACCCGGGTACGTACAGCGAAGAGAAGAGCATTGCCGAACTGCACAACGCGCAAAGCTGGCGGCTTATGTCCTGGCGGGAGGCGCCGAAGCAGCTCTCATGGCGGCGCTTCTTTGAGATAACCGGGCTGGTCGGCGTTCGGGTTGAGGATGATGCGGTCTTCGACGACACGCACCGGCTGATCCTTGAGCTGGTCCACGAGGGCGTGGTGGACGGCCTGCGCATTGACCATGTCGACGGTCTGGCGGATCCGCTGGGCTATCTGCAGCGCCTGCGTCAGGCCGCCGGGCCCGACTGTTACATCACGGTCGAAAAAATTCTCGCAAAAGGTGAGCAGCTCCCCGCAGACTGGCCGGTATCCGGCACCACCGGCTACGAGTTTATTGCCTCGCTGGCGGAAGTGCTGGTCGACGACGATAACCTCTCGCGCCTGGAGACAATCCACGACGAGACGCTGGGCGTGACGGTCGATCGCCACGCGGAGCTGCGCGATGCCAAAGGCCTGATGACCGATCGCAATTTCGAGGGTGAATTCACCACGCTGCTAAACCTTGCTGAGGATCTGGCCCGCCGCAATGAGGTTGCGCTGCCGCGCGAGGATATCCGCCACGCGCTGCGCGAGTTGCTTATTGCGTTTCCGGTCTACCGCACCTACGGCACTCGCGAGGGGTTAACCCCGCCGGACGTGGCGCTGCTTAATCGCGTGGTCGCCAGCGTGGAGACGTCTGAAGCCGCGCTCAGCCTGATCGTGCGCATTCTTACCGGCGATCTGCCGGAAGATTGCCGCGAGAGCGCCGCGCTGTTCAGGACCCGCTTCCAGCAGCTGACCGGGCCGCTGATGGCGAAGTCCGTTGAAGACACGCTCTTCTTTCGCCACAACCTCGAGCTTGCGCTCAACGAAGTGGGCGCCGACCCGACGCCGCGCGCGTTTTCATTATCCCGCTTCCACCAGGAGATGCGCATTCGTCTGGCCCGTCAGCCCGATGCGCTGCTGGGCACCTCCACGCACGATACCAAGCGCGGGGAGGATGCCCGCGCGCGCCTTTACACCCTGACGGAAGCCCCGGAACGCTGGGGGGAAAATCTGGCCCGCTGGCGGCAGATGAACCAGACCCAGGTGCGTTTTCTCAATGACGGTACCGCGCCGAACGCCGCCGATACGTGGATGATCTACCAGGCGCTGGCGGGCGTCTGGCCCGCCATGCTGTCACCGGACGACGCCGACGGGCTGAAATTACTGGAAGAACGCTTCCTTGGCTTCCTCGAGAAAGCGCTGCGCGAGGCGAAACAGCGCACCGACTGGATCGACAGTAACGAGAGCTATGAGAGCGTGGTGCTGAGCTACGCGCGGCACCTGCTTTCGCCGGACAACGCCCCGTTCCTGCATGATTTCAGCGAGGCGATGCAGCCCTTTATCCGCGCCGGGTTAATGAACAGCCTCAGCCAGACGGTGATTAAGCTGACGGCGCCCGGCGTGCCGGATATCTATCAGGGCAGCGAGGCGCTTAACTTTAGCCTCGTCGACCCGGATAACCGACGCGAGCCGGACTTTCCGGCCCTGGTGCAGAGCCTCAGCGCGGCGGATGCCGGGGTGTTTGACAACCCGGCATGCTGGCGGGACGGCAGGGTGAAGCAGTTTGTTACCGCCACGCTGCTGCGGCTTCGACCGCACTACGACGCGCTTTTCCGCTACGGCGACTGGCTGCCGCTTAAGGTCAGCGGCGAGCGCGAAGATAACCTGATTGTCTACGCGCGCGTTAAGGACGACGAGGCGCTGATTGTTGCCGTGCCGCGTCTGGTTTTTGATGTCACCGATAATCATCAGCTGTGGGTCAATACCACGGTGGCGATACCCGAGGAGCTGACGGGGAAACGCTATCGGGATCTGTTCAGCGGTGAGAGCCGCATTCTGCAAGAGACGCTGGATTTAACGTCAGAAAAGGGATGTGTACTGGTTCTGCTTACCTGCGAATAATCGTGGAGAACGAAAATGGCAAAGGATACAACGTTTGAAATTCGGGCCGGTCATGGCCAGCAGTTGGGTGCGAATTATGACGGGAAAGGGGTCAACTTCGCGCTGTTCTCCGCTCACGCTGAACGGGTGGAGCTCTGTCTGTTTGACCCGTCCGGGAAAACGGAAATCGCCCGGCTGGAGCTGCCGGAGTATACCCATGAGGTCTGGCACGGCTATGTGCCCGATCTGAAGCCGGGTGCGCTGTACGGCTATCGCGTCTACGGCCCCTACGACCCGGAAAATGGTCATCGCTTTAACCCGCATAAGCTGCTTATCGACCCTTACGCTCGCGAACTGATGGGTGACATCGACTGGAACGACGCCCATTTCGGCTATGAGCTGGGGCATGACGAGCTGGATTTGAGCTTTGATACCCGCGACAGCGCGCCGTTTACGCCGAAATGCAGGGTCATCGACCCGAATGCCTTTGACTGGCAGGACAACAGCCGGCCGAACGTGCCCTGGCCGCATACCGTTGTCTATGAGAGCCACGTGAAAGGGTTTACCCAGATGAACCCGGCCATTCCGCCCGAGCTGCGGGGCACGTTTGAGGGGATGGGGCACAAAGCCTCGGTCGACTATATCAAAAGCCTCGGCATTACCTCGGTGGAGCTGCTGCCGGTTCACTGGTTTCCGGACGATCAGCACCTGCTCGACCGCGGCCTGAAGAACTTCTGGGGCTATAACACGCTGGGCTTTTTTGCCCCTGCGTCACGCTACTACGGCCCGGCGGGGATCCAGGGCTTTCGCGATATGGTGCGCGCATATCATGACGCGGGCATCGAGGTCATTCTGGACGTGGTGTACAACCACACGGCGGAAGGGAACGAGCTTGGACCGACGCTCTCGTTTAAGGGGATTGATAACTACAGCTATTACCGCACGCTCCCGGACCAGCACCGGTACTACATCAACGACACCGGGACGGGAAACACGGTCAACACCTCGCACCCGCGCGTGCTGCAGATGGTGATGGATTCCCTGCGCTACTGGGCGGAATCGATGCACATCGACGGTTTTCGCTTCGACCTCGGGACGATCCTGGGCCGCGAGCCCGAAGGGTTTGACCCGCGCGGCGGTTTCTTCGACGCCGTGACTCAGGATCCGGTGTTATCCCGACTGAAGCTGATTGGTGAACCCTGGGATATCGGCCCCGGCGGGTATCAGGTCGGCGGTTTCCCGCCGGGCTGGGGTGAGTGGAACGACAAATACCGCGACACCGTTCGCGAGTACTGGAAGGGGGACAACGTCTCCACGGACTTTGCCGCGCGCCTGCTCGGTTCCGGCGATCTGTACGATCTGCGCGGACGTCGTCCGTGGGCCAGCGTCAATTTTATCACCGCCCACGACGGCTTTACGCTGAATGACCTGGTGTCGTACAACGAGAAGCACAACGCCGACAACGGCGAGGACAATAACGACGGGCATAACGATAACCGCTCGTACAACTACGGCGAGGAAGGGCCAACCGAGAACCCGGATATTATTGCTACCCGCGAACGGCAGAAACGTAATTTCCTGACCACGCTGCTGTTCTCCCACGGCACGCCGATGCTGCTGGCGGGGGACGAGTTTGGCCGCACGCAGAAGGGCAACAACAATGGGTACTGCCAGGACAGTGAGATCTCATGGATCGACTGGAAGGGGCTCTCCGAAAACGACGCTGCGCTGCGCGAGTTTACCCGTCGTCTCATTACCTTGCGCGCGCAACAGCCACTGCTGCGCCGTGAAAGCTGGCGCGACGGGCTGGAGATCCGCTGGTTCAATGCCGGGGGCGGCCCACAGCAGGCCGAGCAGTGGGATGAAGGCTCAACCCTCGGGGTCTCCATCAGCAGGCCGGATCTCAGGCAGGAGGACGGTATCTGGCACGACGTGCTGATGCTGTTCAATCCTTTTGAAGGCACCGTGCCGTTCCAGATCCCGCAGTTTGGCGAAGGGGGATGGGTGCTGGAGCTGTCTACGGCGGATGATGCTGCCACCGGGACAGCGATCACCGAAACCGTAGAGTATGCGCTGGCCGGACGGAGCATTACGCTGTTCCGACGTCCTTAATTACAGTGACGCCGCCGCCCGTGCGGCGGTGTCATACAGGGAGGAGATCGTGCGTAACAGCTGCGCGGTCTCGCCAATCGACTTCCCGGCAATGCCGCTCTCCGCGTGGATCGCAATCAGGCACGCTTCCCGCACGTCCCGGTATTTCATGCACAGCGCTTTCCCTTCCTCGGTGGTAGAGAAAAAGAGCTCTTTACCCGCTTTCTGGCTCGTCACGTAGCCTGCTTTGACCAGTTTTTTCAGGGCATAGGTCACCACGTGGGTATCTTCCACGTTGAGGACGAAGCAGATATCGGCCAGCTTTTTCTTGCGGTCGCGGTGGTTCACGTGATGCAGCAGCGAAACGTCAAAGGCGCCCATATCGGGCTCGCCGGCAGCCGTCATGCAGCGCACCATCCATTTGTTAAACGCGTTGCTGGTCATGATCAGCGCATATTCCAGCTCTGATAACTCCGCGCAGCGCTCGGATACCAGATGGCGGGAAGAGACGATCCGGCCATCGTTGATATCGTCGCGATCGGGTGAAGCACTCTTTTCTGAGGTCATAACGTTCCTTAGCCAGAAATGTAAACTCATCGATAAAATAAGAACATTTTATTGATAATTTGTTTACATGTTTTTGAGGTTCAGATATAGCTTTTTAGCGCAGGTTTTGCGAAGCCTGCCAACAAAACACAACATCGCTCGCCGCAAATTAAAAAAATAGCCGTCGGCGCGCAACGCTCACTTTCGATAGGGTAAACGTTATGGACGGTACTACGCTGCTTCCGCTGATCGGGATACCGATCGTGGTTATTGGTTTTGCACTGCGCTTCAACCCGCTGCTGGTAGTCGTGGTGGCGGGGCTGGCGACGGGTCTGCTGGTCGGCATGGATTTCGGGATGCTGCTGGAGACCTTTGGCGAGAAGTTCGTCAATAGCCGATCGCTGGCCACCTTCATCCTGATCCTGCCCGTGATTGGTCTGCTGGAATATTACGGGCTTAAGGAGCGCGCCCAGGCCTGGGTGGCGAAGATCGCCAGCGCCACCTCGGCGCGTATTCTGATGCTTTACTTTGTCGCCCGTGAAGGCACCGCCGCGCTGGGACTGATGTCGCTGGGCGGACATGCGCAGACGGTGCGCCCGCTGCTGGCGCCGATGGCCGAAGGGGCGGCGCTGAACGAATACGGCGAACTGCCGCAGCACATCCGCGACAAAATCAAAGCCCACGCCGCCGCGTGCGACAACATCGCGGTCTTCTTTGGGGAAGATATCTTTATTGCCTTCGGGGCGGTGCTGCTGATCGACGCGTTCCTGAAAGAGAACGGTATTCCGGGCATTGAACCGCTGCATATCGGCCTGTGGGCTATTCCTACCGCCATTGCGGCATTGGTTATTCATATGACGCGCCTGCTGCGCCTCGATGCAAGCATCCGTCGCGACGTGATGGCCTGGCGTGCAGAGCAGGGTACGCAGGAGGCTGCGCAATGATGACGCTTATCACCATTAACCGCGTGTACTACCTGATTGGCTTTGTCGTGATGCTGCTGGTTGTGATGACCCTGCGCGATCGCGCTAATCCGAAGCGTTTTACCACCGCGCTGTTCTGGTTCTTGTTTGGCGGGATCTTTCTGTTTGGCGATCTGATGGTTCAGGAGCTGGGGAAATCGCTGGCGTACCGGATAATCGGCGGCGGCGTTATCGTTATCGCGCTGCTGGCGGGTTTTGGCCTCGTCGGGAAAGGGCACTATAAAATGTCGACCGAGGAGGAGCGCGTCGCGTCGTCAAACCGGCTTAAAAACTGGCTGTTCCTGCCCGCGCTGATGATCCCGGTGGTGACGGTGCTGGGCACGTTATTCCTGAAGGGCGTTTCGATCGGCGGCGTGTTTCTGCTCGATCAGAAACAGCTCACCCTGGCGGCGCTGTGCGTGGCCTGCGTCGCGGCGATCCTCACCGGCTGGTGGCTGACCAAAGGCACGCCGCTGCATGCCGTTCGTCAGTCTCGTCGTCTTGTCGATACCATCGGCTGGGCGGTGATCCTGCCGCAGATGCTGGCCATGCTCGGCGGCGTGTTCGTGGTGGCCAACACGGGCGACTCGGTACAGAAGGTGGTGAGCCTGTTTGTAAACCCGGATAGCCGCTTCATGCTGGTGGTCATTTACTGCGTGGGTATGGCGCTGTTTACCATGATCATGGGTAATGCCTTTGCGGCCTTCCCGGTGTTAAGTGCCGGTATCGCCTTGCCGTTTCTCATCAACGTGCATCACGGCAACCCGGCGCCGCTGCTGGCGATTGGCATGTACGCGGGCTATTGCGGCACGCTGATGACGCCGATGGCCGCGAACTTCAATATCGTTCCCGCCGCGCTGCTGGAGCTGAAGGACAAATATCAGGTGATCAAGATCCAGATCCCGACCGCGTTAACCCTGCTGGTGGTGAACGTGTTGTTAATGTATTTCCTCGTGTTTCGCTAAGGAGCTGTCATGGAATTAACGCAACATCAGGCCGACGCGTTTGCCCGCATGCCTTTGACCTATTTGCGCCAGGAATACCCGAACCACATCATGCACCTGCTGAATGATGATGGTGACGTTCTGCCGCCGCGCGAGCTGCATCCCATTTTCTACGGTTGTTTTGACTGGCACTCGGCGGTGCACGGCTACTGGCTGCTGCTGCGCTGCGTGCGGCTCTATCCAGAATTACCTTGCCGGGACGCGATCGTCGCGCTTTTTGACGAGCACATAACCGAAGAGAACATGGCGAAGGAGCTGGCCTATTTCACCGCGCCGTTCCGCGCCTCGTTTGAGCGGCCGTATGGCTACGGCTGGCTGCTTGCGCTGGCCCAGGAGCTGAAACAGTCGTCGCTGCCGCAGGCCGCGGGCTGGTATCAGATGCTGGAGCCGTTAACTCAGGACATTCGCAACCGGCTGGTGGATTACCTCGGCAAGCTCACCTATCCGATCCGCGTCGGGACGCACTACAACACCGCGTTTGCCCTCGCGCTGGCGCTCGATTACGGTCGCGCAGTGGGAGACAAGGCGCTTGAACAGGCGATTGTGGCAGCGGCGGAGCGGTTTTATCTCGCCGACACGCGCTATCCGGCTCATTATGAGCCCGGCGGAGACGAGTATATTTCCGGCGCGCTGACGGAGGCGCTGCTGATGAGCAAAGTGTCTGAAGACTTCCCGGCCTGGTTTGACGCGTTTCTCCCGGAGGTGGGTGCCGTTACGGCGCTGATGAACCCTGCGGAAGTGAGCGATCGCACCGACCCGAAAATTGCCCATCTCGACGGATTAAACCTCAGCCGCGCCTGGTGCATGAAGCATATTGCTAAAGCGCTTCCCGCAAACCATCCGGCGCAGCAGGCGCTGCGCGAGGCGGTGACGAAACATCTGGCCGCAAGCGTTGAGCATGTGGTCGGCAGCCACTACAGCGGCGGGCACTGGCTGGCGAGCTTTGCGCTGCTGGCGCTGGAGTAAATAAACGCGCTGCGCCGTGAGGCGCAGCCTGTTAAGCCGATGCCCGAACCGCAGGGCGCAGCCTGCTCAGGCTAAATAAGACCGATCCCGTTGAGGCAATCACCGCAATCCACAGCGCCAGATGCACGGCCCGTTCATCAAGCGTTTGATGATCTGACCCTGTCGTCACAGCCATCAGCACCCCCACCGCGGCAGCGCCGAGACACTGGCCGAATGTCCTGACGATAGAAAGCACGCCAGAGGCATAGCTGGCATATTCCCGCGCCACGTTAGAGAGCATTTCCCGGTTATTGGGACTCTGGAAGCAGCCAAACCCAATCCCACAAACCAGGCTGCGCAGGCAGATATT
The DNA here is from genome assembly GCF_058354585.1 of Enterobacter sp. Taxon_8. Lineage (NCBI taxonomy): Bacteria > Pseudomonadati > Pseudomonadota > Gammaproteobacteria > Enterobacterales > Enterobacteriaceae > Enterobacter > Enterobacter sp. Taxon_8. The sequence continues at coordinate 2,242,269 of NZ_CM177989.1, forward strand.
CCATACGGAAGGATTTGCCGGCAACGTCGCCAGCAGGACCAGTCCACCAACAAACACGATCAGCCCGAGGGTCGAGATCAGCGGCGCGGAAATGGTATCCGCCCAGCGACCCGCGTGCGGCGCGATCAGCACGATGCCAATCGGCCACGGGGTGAACAGCAGCGCGGAAACTACAGGGCTGTAGCCATATACGCTCTGAAACAGGAACGGCAGCGCGACAAACGTGATCCCCTGGCTCACAAACGAGGCCAGCGAGGTCAGCGCGGCGAGGGTGAAGCGCCCGTTTCTGAACATCACCGGCGGCAGTAACGGATGTTGCGCACGCCGGATCCGCCAGGTAAAGGCGAAGGCGCTTACCAGCGCGAGAACGCCCCAGAAGATGGCCTGCGCGCTAATCTGTTGCGCCACGTGCTGAAGGCTGTCGGCCAGCATGATCGCGGAACCTAGCAGGACGGCGGAGAGAACAGCGCCCGGCGCGTCAAATGGAGTTCGGTCCACGGCCGATTCCCGCGGCAAGGCCCGCCATGCCAGCAGCAGGGCGATGCTGCCCGGAATGAGGTTAATGGCGAACAGCCATTGCCAGCTCAGGGCGTCCAGTATTGTTCCTCCGAGCACAGGAGCAATCGCCGTGCTGGAGGCGATAAGCAGGGCGTGCAGCCCCAGAATGCGGCCAAGCAGTTGGCGAGGAAAAACCGAACGCAGGATCGCCGGGGCGATACTCAGGGTCGCCGCCCCGCCGATGCCCTGCAGGATCCGCATCCCGGTTAACATTTCCGGCGTTGTTGCCAGCGCGCAGCCGAGCGAGGTGAGCGTAAAGGCGGCAAGCCCGGTCAGAAAGATCGGGCGATAGCCCACGCGCGCCGCCAGCGCCGCGAAGATGGCCAACGTCATCGCCGCTGACAGCAGATAGCCGTTGGCGAACCAGACCGCAACGTTCGCGGGGACCTGCATCGCCCTTGCCATAGAGGGGAGCGCGATGTTGATCATGGTGCCGTCAAAGACGCCCATCAGCGTGGTGGTCATAACGGCGGCCAGGACCCGGGCGCGTTCATGCCCGGGTAAACCTTCATCGCCGGGCTGGTTTGAAAAGAGCGTCATCGTCGTTACTCCGAAAAAGAATCGTGATGACGAAACTATAATCATGCGGTATATAGGGCGGAAGACGCAGCATTTGCACTTAATCATTGCGCGTAACGCCATATCTGAGGAGCAATCGTGTCCGATCCTGATTTTAACCTTCTGGTTGCGCTCGACGTTTTGCTGGCAGAAGCCAGCGTGGCGGGCGCGGCGCGACGTTTGAACCTGAGCACCTCCGCCATGAGCCGTACCCTCAGCAGGCTCCGGGAGGTGACCGGCGATCCTATTCTTGTACGGGCCGGTCGTCATATGGTGCTGACGACCTGGGCCGAAGCTACCCGGGACCGCGCCAGAAGCGCCGTCTACGAGGCAAGGGCGGTTCTGCAGCCCTCCACCGACACGCTGAAGGTGGAAAATCTCGAACGGTTGTTCACCATCCGGGCCAACGACGGTTTTGTGGTGGCATTTGGGCCACTACTTATTGCGGCGGTGGCGGAGGTGGCGCCCGACGTCTGTATTCGTTTTTCGCCGAAACCTGAAAAAACGTCGCGCTATTTGCGCGAGGGGCTTGTCGATCTGGAGATTGGCGTGCAGAACAATATGGGGCCTGAAATACGGCTGCAAAGGCTCTTTCAGGATCGGTTTGTTGGCGCGGTGCGCAAGGGGCATCCGCTGTCATTACGGCATGATGTCAGCCTTGACGATTATATCGCCTGGGGCCATGTGGTGGCCTCTCCGAACGGATCGTTGCATGGGTCTGTCGATGACGCGCTGGCAGAACGGGGGATGAAACGCAAGATCGCCAGCGTGGTGCCCGGCTTTCCGACGGCGTTATCCGTGGCGCTGGCCTCCGATCTGATTGCCATGGTGCCTGCGTTGTACCTGCTCAATCAGGCGATGACCGAGCGCGTACACGTCTTTGAACTGCCCTTTAAGACCAGGACCATTACGGTGTCACAGATGTGGCACCCGCGCATGGAGCAGGACCCGGCGCACCGGTGGCTCAGAGAGAAAGTGCTGGAGGTGTGCCGTTCCGTGCGCTGAGCGCTCAGGCAACCTTTCCCGGCACGGTGAGGATGAAGCGCGTCGACACCGCATCCGATTCCACGCGGACTTTTCCGTTGTGCGCCGTGACGATGGACTTCACGATGGCAAGCCCAATTCCGCTGCCTTCGCCTTTACGCTGCCTGGACGGATCGACGCGATAAAAACGGTCAAACAGCTTCGACAGATGCGCCTGCGGGATCGGCGTACCGGGGTTTTCTGTTACCAGCTCAACGTTGTTATCCTGTGTTCTGATGGAGACCGTTACCGTTTTCCCTTCCGGCGTATAGCGCAGGGCGTTGGAGAGCAGATTATTGATTGCTCTTCTGAACATCTGCGGATCGCCTTCTATCAGGCAGGGCATCCCGTTAAATTTCAGAGCGATGTGGCGTTCTTCCGCCCAGGCTTCGAAGAAATCAAACACCTTCATGACCTCGGCGCTTAAATCAAACATCACTCGATCCGGGATGAGCTGATTATTATCGGCCTGTGCCAGGAACAGCATGTCGCTGACCATGCGGGTCATCCGGTTGTACTCTTCAAGGCTGGAGTACAACACATCCTCCAGCTCCTTTTGAGAACGGTTCTGGCTCAGCGCGATTTCCGTTTGCGTCACCAGGTTGGTGATGGGGGTTCTGATTTCGTGAGCGATGTCGGCGGAAAAGTTAGCCTGACGGGTAAAAACATCTTCAATCTTTTCGATCATCTGGTTGAAGGAGATGACCAGCTGCTCCAGCTCAACGGGGACGCGGGACGGCTCCAGCCGCGCGTCAAGATTTTCGGAGGTGATGTTTTTAATGGCGTTACTGACGTTACGCAGGGGCAAATGTCCCTGGCGCACGGCGATGCGGATGACAAGAATAATCAGCAGGCTGATAACGGCGGCAATCGCCAGAAGGTTTTTTTTCAGCGCCTCAAGGTAGTGCAGATGAAAATTAATGGAGAGCCCGATCAGCATTACGTAGCCCTGCGTTTTGCCCTGCAGCGTCGCCGTGCCTGAGGAGGCGATAATCCGGTACGTTTCCATTTTCATGTCGGACCCGCCGTGCATGGGGGCGGCCGGGCCTTCAACCGTCCAGAGAAACACATCCTGCGCGCGGCGGTGTTCGCTAAAGTTCGCCGTGTTCATCGCCGGGCGCAGTGCCGCTCCTTGCGCCGAGCTGAACAGGGTATTGCCCTGCGGATCCAGAAGCAGGACGGCCACGTTGCGGTAGCTGGCGATCGACTCTTTGATCTTGCTGATTTTCTTTTGGTCAGGATCGGCCGGTGACTGCAGGATGCGGTGCATCGCGGTGCTGATTTGCTGCAGGTCGCTGATATCCTGCTCGGCGAAGTGCTTCTCGACGGAATGCAGCATAAACCAGGTAAAGGCGAAAAAGGCCAGTATCGTGGAGAGGCTGATAAAAAAGGTCAGCCGCAGCGCAAGCGAGAACGGGCGTCGGAGGGGCTTAACGCGCATCCGGCACCTCCAGCATATAGCCCACGCCGCGCACCGTCTGGATCAGCTTCGGTTCAAAGTCATTATCGATCTTTGCGCGCAGCCGCTTTACCGCAACGTCAATCGCGTTTGTGTCGCTGTCAAAATTCATGTCCCATACCTGGGAGGCAATCAGGGAGCGGGGCAATACTTCCCCCTGATGGCGCATGAAAAACTCCAGCAGGCTGAACTCTTTGCTGGTTAACAGGATGCGACTTCCGGCACGGCTGACCTTTCTCGACACAAGATCAACCGCCAGGTCAGCCACCTGAAGCTGGCTTTCGGCGATCACCGTATTTCCGCGCCTCAACAGCGTCCTGACCCGGGCGAGCAGCTCGGCAAAGGCGAAAGGCTTAATCAGATAGTCATCCGCGCCCAGCTCAAGCCCCTTAACCCGGTGTTCAATCGTACCGAGAGCCGTCAGAAGTAGTATGGGCATCCCTTTGCCGGCAGAGCGGAGCATGCGGACAATGTCCCAGCCGTTCACATCGGGCAGCATGATATCCAGAATCAGCAGATCGTATTCAGCGGTCATGGCGAGATGGTAGCCGTTGAGGCCATTAACAGCGTGGTCCACGACAAACCCCGCTTCAGTGAGCCCCTTGCTGAGGTACTCACCGGTTTTCATTTCATCTTCAACGATCAGTATTTTCATCTTGCTCCCCTGACTGGCTGCTGATGACATTCTATGGAGCCCGCAACCGTTCACAATGACTTACGTTAAAAATGACAACATTGTCATTATCCCGTCACCCGTCAAACAGGAAGCGTTCAGTAGAGTAGCCCTAAAAATACTCTGGACTTCATTTGAACCGCTATGTTCCTGTTAAAACGACTCAGCATCAGTACGGTATTTATCCTGGCGGGCTGCGTCTCGCTGGCCCCCGAATACCAGCGCCCGGCATCACCGGTACCCCAGCAGTTTTCACTTTCGCGCAACGGCCTGACGTCCGCGATGGTGGGGTATCAGGACACCGGGTGGCGCAACTTTTTCGTCGACCCGCAGGTAGCCGGGCTGATTACGGAAGCGCTGAACAATAATCGCGATGTAAAAATGGCCGCTCTGAAGGTTGAAGAGGCACGGGCGCAGTTCAGCGTGACGGATGCGGATCGTTATCCGCAGCTGAATGCCTCCTCGGGTATCACCTACAGCGGTGGGTTGAAAAGTGACAAACCGACCTCTCAACAGTACGACGCGGGTTTTGAGCTTAGCTATGAACTCGACTTCTTCGGCAAGCTGAAGAACATGAGCGAGGCCGGCCGACAAAGCTATTTCGCCAGCGAAGAGGCCCGTCGCGCGGTGCATATCCTGCTCGTCTCTAACGTTTCACAGAGTTATTTCAACCAGCAGCTGGCGTTTAAACAGCTGCGTATCGCGCGGGAAACGCTGAAAAATTACCGGCAGTCTTATGCGTTCGTTGAGCAACAGCTGGTGACGGGCAGTACGAACGTGCTGGCGCTGGAACAGGCCCGGGGACAGATCGAAAGCACGCAGGCAGAGATTGCCAAAAGAGAGGGAGAGCTGGCGCAGGCCAATAATGCCCTGCAGCTGGTCCTCGGCACGTATCGCGCGCTCCCGGGCGAGAGCGGCATGAACGCCAGCGACGTTGCGCCGGTAAAACTGCCGCCTCATCTCTCCTCAGCGATACTGCTGCAGCGCCCGGACATTTTGGAAGCGGAGTATCAGCTTAAAGCGGCCGATGCGAATATCGGCGCCGCGCGTGCCGCCTTTTTCCCGTCAATATCATTAACCAGCGGGCTTTCAACTGGCAGTACGGAATTATCCAGCCTGTTTACCGCGGGCAGCGGGATGTGGAATTTTATCCCTAAAATAGACATACCCATTTTTAATGCGGGCAGGAATAAGGCAAACCTGAAGCTGGCCGAAATTCGCCAGCAGCAGTCGGTCGTGAATTACGAACAAAAAATACAGGCTGCATTCAAACAGGTTGCCGACGCGCTCGCGCTGCGGGACAGCATCAACCAGCAGCTTGCTGCGCAGCAGCGGTACCTTAATTCACTCCGCATCACTCTTCAACGTGCAGGCGGGTTATATTCCAGCGGTGCAGTCAGCTATATCGAAGTCCTGGACGCGGAACGTTCTCTGTTCGCTACACAGCAAAATATTCTCGACCTTATTTATGCCCGACAGGTTAATGAAATTAATCTCTTCACCGCGCTGGGCGGCGGTTGGGTCGAATAACCTCATTTAATTAAACAGGAAAATAAGCATGCGCAATTCTCTTAAGGCTCTTGTATTTGGTGCAATTATTATGTTTTCAGCCAGTCTCCAGGCTGAGGTTCATCAGCACGAGGGGATGAATTCTACCAGCGAAGCGACCTCAGAGCAGCTCATCACCGCGACCGGCATCGTGAAGGACATTGATCTGACGAACAAAAAAGTGACGATTTCTCATGAAGCGATCCCGGCGATTGGCTGGCCCGCGATGACCATGCGTTTCACCTTTATTCAGGCTGACGAGAGTATCAATGCATTGAAAGTCGGCAGTCATGTTGATTTTTCATTTGTTCAGCAGGGCAATATCTCTTTACTGAAGAGCATTAAATAGCGAGAAACGGCATGGCCTCATTCAAAATAAAATATGCTGCCATGATAGTCAGCAGCCTTATTGCGGGAGGGCTGATATCGGTGACGGCTTTGCAGGCGTTTCATTCATCTGAAAAAACAGAAAATAGCGTCTCTGAAAGAAGGGTACTTTTCTGGTATGACCCGATGAAACCAGACGTGAAATTCGATAAGCCCGGTAAATCACCATTTATGGATATGGATTTGGTACCGAAATATGCGGATGAAAACGAGAATAAAAGCAGTGGCGGTATCCGTATCGATCCGACGCAGGTTCAGAATCTGGGGTTAAAAACGCAAAAGGTGACGCGCGGAACGCTGAATTATGCCCAGACGATCCCGGCCAACGTTAGCTATAACGACTATCAGTTTGTCATTGTGCAGGCGCGCGCGGAAGGCTTCGTGGAGAACGTGTACCCGCTGACGACGGGCGATAAGGTAAAGAAAGGCACGCCGCTGATTGATATCACCATTCCGGACTGGGTAGAGGCGCAGAGCGAGTTTCTGCTGTTATCCGGCACCGGCGGAACGCCGACGCAAATCAAAGGGGTTCTGGAACGGCTTCGGCTGGCGGGTATGCCGGATGAGGATATTCAGAGGCTGCGTGCGACCCGCACGATCCAGACCCGGTTTACCATCAGGGCGCCGATCGACGGGGTGATTACGGCATTTGACCTGCGCACCGGGATGAATATTTCGAAAGAAAAGGTGGTGGCACAAATTCAGGGGATGGATCCGGTCTGGATCGGTGCGGCGGTCCCTGAGTCCATTGCTTATCTGCTGAAAGATACCTCGCAGTTTGCTGTTTCGATACCGGCCTGGCCGGATAAATCCTTCCCGGTTGAAAAATGGAGTCTTCTGCCGAGCGTGGATCAAACCACCCGTACGCTGCAGGTGCGCCTGCAGGTCTCCAACAAGGATGAGCTGCTGAAACCGGGCATGAATGCCTACCTGAAGCTGAATACCCAAAGTCAGGAAATGCTGCTGATTCCGTCTCAGGCCGTTATTGATACCGGCAAAGAGCAGCGCGTTATTACCGTTGATACGAACGGGAATTTTATACCGAAAAGGATCCGCGTTCTGCATGAATCTCAGCAGCAGTCCGGCATTGGTAGCGGACTGGAGGAGGGGGAGTCGGTGGTGGTCAGCGGTCTGTTCCTGATTGACTCGGAGGCCAATATTACCGGTGCGTTGGACCGCATGCGCCACGCTGAAACAACTGAAGACGCGCATTCTGGCCATTAAGGAGACGATGATGATTGAATGGATTATCCGACGGTCAGTGGCCAATCGTTTCCTGGTCATGATGGGGGCGCTGTTCCTCAGCGTCTGGGGCACATGGACGATTATTAACACGCCTGTCGATGCCTTACCCGATCTGTCTGACGTGCAGGTGATTATCAAAACCCGCTATCCCAGCCAGGCCCCGCAGATTGTTGAAAACCAGGTGACCTATCCACTCACCACCACCATGCTGTCGGTTCCCGGCGCAAAGACAGTGCGCGGTTTTTCGCAGTTTGGTGATTCGTATGTGTACGTCATTTTTGAAGATGGCACCGATTTGTACTGGGCCCGTTCGCGCGTGCTGGAGTACCTGAACCAGGTTCAGAGCAAACTCCCTGCCGGCGTGAGCTCGGAAATCGGCCCGGACGCCACGGGCGTAGGCTGGATATTTGAGTATGCGCTGGTGGACCGCAGCGGAAAACACGATCTCGCCGAGCTGCGATCATTGCAGGACTGGTTCCTGAAGTTTGAGCTAAAAACTATCCCGAACGTGGCCGAGGTGGCCTCCGTCGGCGGCGTGGTGAAGCAGTATCAGATTCAGGTTGACCCGTTAAAGCTGGCGCAGTTCGGCGTCAGCCTGCCTGAGGTTAAGCAGGCCCTTGAATCGTCTAATCAGGAAACGGGGGGATCGTCCGTAGAACTCGCGGAAGCGGAATATATGGTCCGGGCCAGCGGCTATCTGCAGACCATCGATGATTTCAATCACATCGTCCTGAAAACCGGTGAGAACGGCGTGCCGATTTACCTGCATGATGTTGCCCGCGTACAAACGGGGCCGGAAATGCGCCGTGGTATTGCCGAGCTGAACGGGCAGGGTGAAGTGGCGGGCGGAGTGGTGATCCTGCGTTCGGGTAAAAACGCGCGCGAGGTCATAACGGCGGTGAAAGACAAGCTGGAAACGCTGAAGGCCAGCCTGCCGGAAGGCGTTGAGATTGTGACTACTTACGATCGCAGCCAGCTTATCGACCGGGCCATTGATAACCTGAGCGGCAAGCTTCTCGAAGAGTTTATCGTGGTGGCCATCGTCTGCGCGCTGTTCCTCTGGCACATTCGCTCAGCGCTGGTGGCGATTATCTCTCTGCCGCTTGGCCTGTGTATTGCCTTCATCGTTATGCATTTCCAGGGGCTGAACGCCAATATCATGTCTCTGGGAGGCATTGCCATTGCCGTCGGCGCGATGGTGGATGCCGCCATCGTGATGATTGAAAATGCGCATAAACGGCTGGAAGAGTGGGACCACCGCCACCCGGGGGAGCCGATTGATAACGCCACTCGCTGGAAGGTGATCACCAACGCCTCTGTAGAGGTTGGCCCCGCGCTGTTTATCAGCCTGCTGATCATCACCTTGTCGTTCATTCCCATCTTTACCCTCGAGGGGCAGGAAGGGCGGCTGTTTGGTCCGCTGGCCTTCACCAAAACGTACTCTATGGCAGGGGCGGCCGCGCTGGCCATCATCGTGATCCCCATTCTGATGGGATTCTGGATCCGGGGTAAAATCCCCGCAGAGACCCGTAATCCTCTGAACAGACTGTTGATTAACGCCTATCATCCGCTTCTGATTCGGGTGCTCCACTGGCCTAAAACCACCCTGCTGGTTGCGACCTTATCCATCTTCACGGTGATCTGGCCCCTGAGCCAGGTGGGTGGCGAGTTCCTGCCAAAGATAAATGAAGGTGACCTGCTGTATATGCCGTCGACGTTGCCCGGCGTCTCACCGGCAGAAGCGGCGGCATTGTTACAGACCACGGACAAGTTAATAAAAACCGTCCCTGAAGTGGCCTCTGTCTTCGGCAAGACCGGTAAAGCCGAAACGGCCACGGACTCCGCACCGCTTGAAATGGTGGAAACCACCATTCAGCTTAAGCCGGAGAATGAGTGGCGACCCGGAATGACGATTGACAAGATCGTTGACGAACTCGATAAGACCGTTCGTTTGCCTGGCCTGGCGAATCTCTGGGTTCCGCCCATCCGCAACCGCATCGATATGCTTTCAACCGGGATTAAAAGCCCCATTGGCATCAAGGTGTCAGGTACCGTTCTGGCTGATATCGACGCCACGGCGCAGAGTATTGAAGCGGTAGCTAAAACGGTGCCGGGCGTGGTGTCAGCCCTGGCTGAACGTCTGGAAGGCGGGCGCTACATTAACGTTGATATCAACCGCGAAAAAGCCTCCCGCTACGGGATGACGGTGGGCGACGTGCAGCTGTTCGTCTCCTCGGCCATCGGCGGCGCGACGGTGGGAGAAACGGTGGAAGGCGTCGCCCGCTACCCGATTAATATTCGTTATCCTCAGGACTACCGGAACAGCCCGAACGCGTTGAAGCAGATGCCGATCCTGACGCCGATGAAACAGCAGATCACGCTGGGTGATGTGGCGGATATCAACGTGGTTTCCGGCCCCACGATGCTAAAAACGGAGAATGCCCGACCTGCAAGCTGGATTTATATTGATGCCCGTGGCAGGGATATGGTGTCCGTAGTGAACGACATTAAAACGGCCATCAGTCAGAACGTAAAGCTGAGACCGGGTACCAGCGTGTCATTCTCCGGACAGTTCGAACTGCTCGAGCACGCCAACAAGAAACTGAAGCTAATGGTACCGATGACGGTGATGATCATCTTCATTCTGCTGTATCTGGCATTCCGTCGCGTGGATGAAGCGTTGCTGATCCTGATGAGCCTGCCGTTCGCCCTGGTCGGGGGGATATGGTTCCTGTACTGGCAGGGCTTCCATATGTCTGTGGCAACCGGCACCGGCTTTATCGCTCTGGCCGGGGTGGCGGCAGAATTTGGGGTGGTAATGCTGATGTATTTGCGTCATGCCGTTGAAGCGCATCCGACGTTATCCTATCGGGAAACCTTCACCGTACAGGGACTTGATGACGCCCTTTATCATGGCGCCGTGCTGCGCGTGCGGCCAAAGGCGATGACCGTTGCGGTGATTATTGCCGGTCTGCTGCCCATTTTGTGGGGAACCGGTGCCGGATCAGAAGTCATGAGCCGGATAGCGGCGCCAATGATTGGCGGCATGATCACGGCTCCGCTGCTATCGCTGTTTATTATCCCTGCGGCGTATAAGTTGATTTGGTTGCGCAGGCTTAAAAAACCATAAAAAAACCGCCGTTAGCGGCGGGTTTTTGCGTGATGAATGCTTAGCGCGCCTTGCTGATCAGTTTGCGCCAGGCTCTGTTATGCAGAGTAAATAGCAGCATCTTATAGAAAGCGGTAGAGAAGATGCAGCTGCCGCTAAGCCCCAGCATGACGGTACTCACCATCGCAGCGGCCAGACTGACGCCCGGAGCAGCGCTACCGCTCAGCGCGGCCAGCAGATAGGCTGCCGTTAATACCAGACTTATCACCGCCAGCGTAAGATGTAACCGCACGGCGCGCATGCTTCCTTTGCCAATCATAAACATCGTCACGCCGTTGATGCCTGCGAACAGTAGGGCGATCAGCACAATCCACACGAATACGCGTTCGGCTGGCTGGCCGAGTGCGGCGAATACGCCATAGCCCAACCACAGCTGAGGAATCGCGAAGCTAACAATTACCCCGAGAGTACTGATTGCCGCCGGAATACCCATGGTGTGTAGACCCACAGGTTTGCCCATTTCTTCAGCCAACTGAGTCTTTAGCAGTTGCAGCTGTGTCGGGGAGGTATTGCTTATGCTGGTAGCCACCTCGTTACAGTGTTGCAGGCGACGGGTTAAAACTTTAAACATTTGAATACTCAGCGTTCAGTTAGGTAAAAATGATTGCAGCACACCAACCACATAGCGTCCTGACTGGACGGTATTTTGCGGATTGCGGATAGTCCCAGTGAGTGAGCTCCCCACAAAGGCCGATGCGTTGTTGACCGCACTCATCAGCTCGCGCTGCAGTGATTTTTGTAACGATTCGCTTGGGAAACGTTTCGGATAAACACCTGCGCGGATCGCGGCCTTTACCCCGGCACTGGAGATACCTGGATTCTGCGCTTTAATGATCTCTTCCGTGATGCGCTTACGCTCGGCACGGCTCAGGCTCTGGAACCAGGCGGTAACTTTACTTGAAGACGCCGCTTTCATCAGCTTGTACGTTTCTAAAGTACCTTTTAGCGCGGTTCCTGCCGCAGCAAGCGAAATAACATCCAGAACTGTCGTGGTAGCAACGTACCAGTCCTGGCTGTCAAGCCATGCAACGTCGGAACCATGGTCGTTATGGATAGCCAGCAGACGGCCCGCGCCAATCATGCATTGCGCTCCCGTAGCCAGCGTACCGGACAGGCTAATCGCCGCAATCACACCAGACCCGCCAGCGGTAAACGGTACTGCCGCACCGGCACCAAACGCCATGACAAGCGTAACAATCATCGCGCCACAGGCAAAACCGGTCGAGGTAATTTCCGTAGCAAGTGACGGAGTAGTTAGCGTCGCAACCACAGCTTTTTCTGCACTGATTTCCTTAGCATCTGGAATTTTACTGATGACTACATGGCTGACGGTGCTCTGATTCACATCAGCAATGCGTCGAGACGGGCGAACCAGCCAGCGTTGCTTGCCATCATCAAAAATGATGCCGACATTGTAAAAATTACGCGAGCAGTCGAGCTGCGCGGCCAGCTTTTTAAAATCGATATCTGCACCGGCCTGTAGGCCAAGGCTTCGCGAGAGATCATATGAGGGAAGGGTGCTGTCAGGCGACTGCTGACCGGGTAAGTTCATCGAGGAAGCTCCTTCATTCCGTGAGGACTATTAATTAGCAGGGTAATTTATTGAAAAAATTTATGATTCGAACATTAAGACTTAGATAATAGCAGCGTTAACTCGGTGATCAAATGATATTGCTTGACTTAAATGTAAACGATACCAGGGTGTATTAAAGCTTAGCGTCAGACTTTCTCAGCACCGTAATATCCCTCTTAGGTGATTGACCGAACATCCGCGTATATTTCCGACTGAAATGGGATAAGCTTTCGTAACCCGGTCCCGCGTCTTGAGTGGAACGCCAGATGGGTAATGTGAGTTTTTCTCACAAAAGGTTTGTAATCGACGGTGGATTTTATCGAGAAGGGAGGACACCAACGTCCTGATTTCTGCATGAAAGCACCATGGAGAATAGAACCATGAATGCAATTTAACATAATATACATTATGCGCACCAATATGAAATAAGGGGAAATCTGGCGTTTTGTGGTCATCGTTATCGTTAGCCTGGATGCCGATGGACTATTAAAGCGTCTTAGCTGACCATCGTATGTGCATCCAGCTTTTGCTCAACATCTCAACCAAAGGCCGTGTTGAATACGCTCATCTGCCGCATCAGAACTTTGAACTGAACTTACGCATTTCACATTCCTTAAAACGCAGATAGCACGCCAGCTTGACGGTACTGTTCTTTCCAGCCTTATTATTTACCGTTTTGTCCTGTTGATATAAGCCTGCAAACCCTCCGCAAGATAATCAAACACCGTTTTACAGGTCTGGCTATGGCGTAAATCCTCATGCATCACCAGCCATGTGTCGAGATGAAATGCAAAGAAATCAGGCATTACCCTCTGTAACGGCGGAGAAAAATCGGCCAGTTGTACCTGGCACATACCGATACCTACTCCTGCACGAATGAGGTTTAATTGTGCAATATCACTGTCGCTCCGCACGGTAAACAATTCACGGCTTAGCTGTGGATATTGTTTAAGTGCCTGTAAAATAAAGGGAGTCGTATTATCGAAACCCACGAGCGTATGGGTGAATAACTCATCAATACTTTCCGGAGCACCACATCGTGACAGATAGGCTGGCGCGGCATGCAGACCTATTTCAACCCTGCCCATCCTACGTGCAATCAGTTGCTCCTGCACCGGCGTGGCCATGCGTACGACAATATCCGCTTCCCGGTTCAGTAAATCCTGAACGCGATTAGACAGAACCAGTTCAATAACTATCTGCGGGTATTCTTCCTTTATTTGTGCGATCACTGGAGGCAGAACCTCCGTGCCGATGATTTCACTAGCGGCGACGCGCACAATGCCTCGTAATCCGGTTGCGCCGGAACTGAAACTGGCTGCCGACCGCTCAATCATCATGGCCGTATTTTCCATCGCCTGCGCATGGCCCTTCAGCTCAACGGCTGCATCCGTGGCCTGTAATCCTGTCTGCGAACGGGTAAATAAAACAAGGCCCAGGGCTGACTCCAACGCCGCAATATGGCGTCCGGCGGTTGGCTGAGTAATGGCAAGCCTGCGTGCGGCCCCTGACAAAGACCCTTCCCTCATCACGGCCAGAAAGGTGCGATACCATTCCCACGGGATATTTAGCTTCATACAAAAATGAATACCTGCTGGCTGATATTATGCAATTACATTTAGCCCGTGTCGTCATTATGATGTCAAGCAGATATCCAATAAGGGTCAAACGATGAAAAACACAAATAAGGTACTGATACTGGGCGCAACGGGTGGGATCGGTGGCGAAATAGCCCGCAAATTGATCCGTGACGAATGGGATGTGCATGCATTGCGCCGCAGCGCTCCGAAAACTGACGATCGCAACAAAAGCATTTCGTGGATAAGCGGTGATGCGCAGAATGCAGAACAGGTTGAGGCAGCGGCGTCCGAATGCAGCGTTATTGTCCATGCCGTAAACCCGCCGGGTTATCGAAACTGGGAACAGCTGGTTTTGCCCATGTTGCATAACACCATAAATGCAGCGGAGCGAAACGGTGCGTTAATCGTTCTGCCGGGCACGATTTATAACTACGGCCCGGATGCTTTTCCCCTCTTACGCGAGGATTCTCCTCAGAATCCGTTTACCCGAAAAGGCGCTATACGGGTGCAAATGGAGCAGGAACTCGCAGACTATGCGCAGCGTGGCGGAAAGGTACTGATTTTACGTGCAGGTGACTTTTTTGGTCCCCATGCCGGCAATAACTGGTTTTCGCAGGGATTGGTCAAACCGGGGCAACCACCGAAGATAATTCAAAACCCAGGGAAAACCGGCGCAGGCCACCAGTGGGCTTATCTGCCGGATGTCGCCGAAACGCTCGTTGCACTGCTGTCGCGTCGGGAGGAACTCGAACCGTTTGCCAGTTTCCATATGCGCGGGCATTGGGATCCTGACGGGACAGCGATGACTACCGCCATAAAGCACGTCGCGGAGCGTGCCGGTATTCAGGCGAAGGTGAAATCGTTTCCCTGGTGGCTTATCTCGGCGATAAGCCCCTTTAATACCACACTTCATGAAATGCAGGAGATGCGTTATCTCTGGGAGCAGTCAATAGAAATGGATAATTCAAAACTGATTTCCTTTTTGGGCCATGAGCCCCAGACCCCTCTTATTGAAGCTGTACATTCCACATTAGCGGGCCTGGGCTGCATTTAACATAACCTGTACGTTTAGAAAGGGTTGAACGAGGTCTGATATACTTCAGCTTTTGAAAACGCAGCCCTAAGCAAATGGAAATTGAATTAAATAAAAGTGTTAAAGAGAGAATTTTCCACGCAGTCATTTTTGAAGTGATGGCCAACATTATTATCGCGCTGTCTCTTGCCTGGCTGATGAACGTGTCGATACTCCAGTCGGGCTCGTTGTCCGTGATATCCGCCCTTACCGCAACGGTCTGGAATTTTATTTTTAATAAACTCTTCGACTCGCTGCAGAAAAAATACCGCTTTCAACGGACGTTTCTCATTCGAGCGATCCATGCGGTAGGTTTTGAAACGGGACTCATCATCACCCTAATTCCTGTCGCGATGGTTATGCTGAATCTTACAGTGACTGAGGCATTTTTTGTTGAGATCGGTCTTGTACTGTTTTTCCTGCCGTACACGTTACTGTTTAACTGGATTTACGACTACCTGCGCTGGACATTTGTTGGGCGGAAACGGTCTGCTATGTAGAGAGATACCTGTCACATTGACACGCCTTTTATCGTATTCGACTCCTCTCACCTTCTATACTCTTCATTTCTCTATCTCTTTTGAGGAGTCGATAATGTTCGATCATGTGAAATTCGGCGTCAGCGATTATGAAAAAAGTAAAACTTTCTTCCTCGAGGCGCTTCGCCCGCTTGGGGTAAAAATCATCGATGAAGGCGCGCCGGAGTATGGTGTTGAAATGAGCTCCGGGGACGTTTCACTTTGCCTTTTCCATACAAATGACAAACCCGCGCCCCTGCATCTGGCGTTTGTGGCTAATACGCGTCAGCAGGTTGATGATTTTTTCCATGCCGCGCTGCGCGCTGGCGGACGTGATAACGGCGGGCCGGGATTGCGTTCGTACGGTGAAAATTATTATGCCGCTTTTGTCATCTCACCTGATGGACATAACATCGAGGCCGTGTGCCATACGCCGGAGAGCGAGTAGCTCAACGGGTCTTTCAGAACCCGTAAAACGATTTACTCATGCGGTTTTCTGCACGATACTGCACGAAAAGCTGTATTCCTGGCCAGTGATGTCGTAAAGTCTCGTCTGTAAATGTGCATTTTCATGCAACAACACTGACAGAGGTATTTATGACACAACAGTTGATTTTAATTGCCGGTCCCTATCGCAGCGGTACCGATGGCGTTCAGGCACGAATCGATGAGAATCTGGCGCGTCTCGAAAGCGCAGCATTAGCCGTTTACCAGCGTGGCCACATTCCGGTCATTGGTGAATGGCTTGCGTTGCCGCTGGCAAAAGCCGCAGGCTCAATAGCGGTGGGTGATGAAATCAGCGAAGCGATGCTGTACCCCGTTGCTCACCGGCTCATCGCAAAATGTGATGCGATTTATCGTATTGCCGGTGCGTCTAAAGGTGCCGATATGGATATTGAAGTAGCCCGAAAATATGGTCTCAGCGTTTATACCGCGCTTGAGAACATTCCAGAAGCTTAATCCGGGACGCCAGCCAGCCCGTGGTCAAAGGCTGGCTGTCAGAGGGGGTCACGATCTGAGGTCAGCACGACGGATACGCCCTTTTCCGATACCGCGCGGACCCAGTCCTTATCTGTACCGTCTTCAACGACGATGGTATTTACCGAAGACACATCGCCAATCACAAACGAAGACGCGGTGTTGATCTTTTCCGGAGAAGCCAGAACAACCGTCTCCGCGGCTCTGCCGGAAAATGCACGTTTGATGCATGCCTCTTCGAAATCACCGGTTGTCAGCCCCGCGTCAGGATGAATGCCGGTCACGCCCATAAAGAACAGGTCCGCATGTATATTCGCTATGCCTTCGATGGCCGCAGCGCCGACCGCAACAATTGAATGTTTATACAAGCGTCCGCCGATCAAAATCACCTCAATGGAAGGATGATCAACGAGCCCCAGAGCAATGCTCGGGCTGTGCGTCACCACGGTGATGCGCAAGTCAGGAGGGAAAAACGTAATCAGCTCGGAGGTTGTCGTGCCACCGTCGACAATCACCACCTGGCCTGATGAAATTAGCTGTGCCCCTTTTCGGGCCACCCTTTTTTTCGCATCCATCTTCACGGATTGCCGTTCGGCAAACGGAGCAATAGCGGAAGATGACGGCAGCGCGCCACCGTGAACACGCTGCAAACGCCCTTCTGCCGCCAGCTCGCGCAGATCGCGCCGGATGGTATCTTCTGAGACGTCAAAGAGAATGCTGAGCGCTTTTGACTGTACCTGACCTTCGGCACCCAGCTTCTCAAGGATCAATTGTTTTCGCTGACTGGTGAGCATCGTGAATTCCTGATATTGCATGTTTCATCCTGAACATGCATGATAATGCTGTTTATGATCATTACTCTACGTAAGGAGGGACATTCGTGCAATCAAAACGTGCAGATGTGCGCATCATCGACAGTGAAACCCTGTCAGACAACTGGTACATCCTCAAAAAATACACCTTTGACCTGCAGCGGCGTGATGGTGAATGGCAGCGGCAGCATCGGGAAGTCTATGACCGTGGCAACGGCGCGACGATTCTACTCTATAACCGTGAGAAAAAGACGGTGATCCTGACGCGCCAGTTCCGCTTCCCTGTCTTTATCAACGGCCATGAAGACGATTTAATTGAGGCAGCAGCAGGATTGCTGGACAACATGGATCCCGAAAGCCGCATTAAAGCAGAAGCGGAAGAAGAGACCGGATTTCACGTTTCGCGCGTGCAGAAAATCTTTGAAGCCTATATGAGCCCAGGCTCCGTCACGGAGAAACTCTACTTTTATCTTGCCGAGTACCAACCACATGACAGAACCAGCGCAGGCGGCGGGATCAAGGCTGAAGGAGAAGATATCGACGTGCTGGAAATGACGCTTGAAGAGGCTTTACGCAGCATTGAAACGGGCAAGATTGTCGACGGTAAAACCATCATGCTGCTTTATCATGTTGCCCTTAAAGGTATTCTGTAACCTACTGGTTTACATCCTGATTTAAAGGCGTATGTAGACGGTACGCTGGTACGTTACGCGTAAGAAAAGGGAAAACCTCCTAAATTTTGCAGCCTACTATATTTAGTGAACGATTTCGCAATTCGATAAAATCATCAACAATTCCCTGAGTCATCTGCATTTACCATTCAAAATGCCAAACGTTCACAAGGCTGCCCGCTGAGGTAGCCTGTCTTATCTGTTATCTGGATTAAAATGCGACTCGCTACGGATAACGAAGCATATTATACTTGCTCCTCCATTCGAACAGGAGGCAGCATCTCACGTGAAGGATACATATTACAACGACATAACGATCAATACGCTAATTCAGAGTGAGCTTGACGCGTTTTTTGAGGATTTCAAAGGGATCGTCTTTGCCTACGCTATTATGAACAAGAAAGATCCTTCACAGATGAGGATAATCAATAATAGCCCTGAGTGGTTTAATATCTACCTTGAAAGAAAATACCAGTTCATTGACCCTGTCATTATTAGGGCTTTGCGCTGTGTTGAAGATTTTTTCTGGGAAAGTGATGTCGTGCTGTCGGATGGTTACAACCTGACACGCATTTTCGACGAAAGTGTCCAGTATGATATTTACCAGGGACAGACGTTTCCTCTGCATGACTATCTGAATAATCTTGTTGTCTTATCCGTCATCAGTCCTAAGCATTCTGGCATTGACATAGATAAGTATCGGCCGCAATTTCTACGCTTCCTTGTCCAGTTACATCAGAAGACACTCAATCTGTATAGCCAGCATCAGCAGAAAAAGAATGTTTTCTTGTCGCCACGTGAGCGCCAAATCCTTAAATGGGTCAGTGCCGGGAAAACGTACGCAGAAATTGCTGTTATTTTGTCTATTGCCGAGCGCACCGTTAAATTCCATATGGGCAATATAATGAAAAAACTCGGTGTGAATAATGCCAGACACGCAATAAAACTTGGAACGGAACTCCGGTTACTGGAGGAGTAAGCCTCAGCCACTGGTTATAAATGGTGTAGATGCTCGAGCATTTCGCGAAGCCAGTGACTGGATTTATCTTTGCTAATAATGTCTTCAATAATGCCTATACTGGCAGGCATGTAAATATAGTAAATAACCTCCCCTTTTTCAGAAACACCGCGCTGAATAACCTCAACTTTCCAGTTAGCATGGCGAAATATGGCATACATACCACGGCTGGCTACTGCGTACATCCCATGATATTTATTCTTAATGCAATAAATAATCATTGCAAGAAACAATGCTTTACTGGCGGGCACGCCCTGAAGGCTTGCGGAGTCTCGTGTTTCTTTATCTAAAAATAAACGACTCACTTCACAGCAGGGAACATCTGCTGGAAAAACAATGGGATTATCGAAATAGTTGTGAAAGATCTCGCTTATCATTGTCGGCTGCGTTGCGTTAATAAATCGCGCGCCGCATAGCAGCTGCCCATCATACATACCCAGTAAGTATGTCGTGTTATGGGAATCAAATTGATCCTTTTCCATACCTTCGACGCATTCCACCTTCCAGTCGAGTCGGTCCCGAAAAGTTTTTCTCCTGAGTCTGTAGAGTTCGCGCGCTAATGCTGGTGGTAAATCATCGTAGTCGTGTAAAAAAAATTCAATGACAGAATTCATTCTCATGTTCCTGATAATAACACCTGAAACTAGTTTCACCTGTCTCTTAGGACAGCTTTCATTGTGCCGCATATTCCCTATACTTAAAAAGTACCTGACCACGAAGTTCTCGCAAAACTAAGCGGTCAGGAGGTCAAAGACCTATGAAACACCAGGGATATACCCATCGATTATTATCTAATATTTAAAGTTTCGGGTACAGAACATAAGAAGCACTTTGCCGATAAAATATTAAAAAACAATAATCATAAAATTATTACAATAAAAACATTGCCCCTTAATCCTTTAAGGGGTAATATTTCCGTTTTCTTATTTTTTTCCTCTCTTTTGTTTCACAGAAACTGCGGAATTCATCTGCCCTGAACCTCTCCCGTACCGCTTTGAAGGCGCCTGCCTGTGCTATTCTTGCAGAAGCATGCCAAACGGAGAATTGATGATGACCGACTGGAACCCTTCTCTTTACCTGCAATTTGGCGCAGAAAGAACGCGTCCAGCTGCAGAACTGCTCGCCAGAATTCCTCTGGATGAGATCGCTACCATCGCTGATCTGGGCTGTGGACCAGGAAACAGCACGGCGCTGTTGAAGCATCGCTGGCCTTCTGCTCACATTACCGGGGTCGATAACTCCCCTGCCATGCTTGAGGAAGCGCGCGCAGCCTTACCTGACTGCCACTTTATTGAGGCCGATATCCGTCAGTACAAGCCTGGCCAGCCGCTGGGCCTGATTTATGCCAACGCGTCGCTGCAATGGGTTCCGGACCACTACGATCTCCTGCCGCATCTTGTCTCCCTGCTTAAGCTAAATGGCGTACTGGCGATCCAGATGCCTGACAACTGGCTGGAACCGACCCATGTGGCGATGCGTGAAGTGGCGCTTGAGCAAGACTACCCAGACCGTGGCCGCGAGCCTCTGCCAGGCGTACATGCTTATTACGATATTCTGTCGGAGGCTGGCTGTGACGTGGATATCTGGCGGACGACCTATTATCACAAAATGAGCTCTCATCAGGCCATTATTGACTGGGTAAGCGCCACCGGCCTGCGGCCCTGGCTCCAGGAACTGAATGAAAGCGAGCAGAAACGTTTCCTGAAACGCTACCATGAACTGCTGGAAGAGCAGTATCCGCTCCAGGAAAACGGGCAGATACTGCTGGCTTTCCCCCGGTTGTTTATCGTGGCTCAACGCCAGCCCTGAACGGGCTATGACCGAGCTTCTTTGAGCAACTGCTGGATAACCTTTTCCTGTTGCTCATAGTCACCCTCGCCAAAGGCGGTATAGCGCAGCTGCCCTTTGGCATCAAAAAAGTAATGCGCTGGCCAGTACTGGTTGCCGAAAGCATTCCAGATTTTATAGTTGTTATCCGTGACCACCCGATACGGCAGTTGCCATTTATTCACCGCATTTTTAACCGACGAAAGCGGTTTTTCCCAGGGGTATTCCGGGGTGTGAACTCCGATCACCACCAGACCCTGCGGTTGGTACTTAGTGGCCCACTCCCGCACATGGGGGAGCGTATGCTGGCAATTAATGCAGTCCCACGTCCAGAAATCAATAAGTACAACCTTCCCGCGTAACGATTCAGACGTGACAGGGTCACCGTTCACCCACCCTGTTCCACCGCTGAGCGAAGGCAGCTGACTGCTGGGCTCTGTAATCACTATCGGCTCAAGCTTCACTGGCGTGGCTGTGGGTTTCGTCAGATTTAACAGCGCGGTTTCAAGACGGTCCGAGACGCCGTTTGCCCCTTTAAGCAGCGAAGTCATCCCCGTCGCGTTAAATGCGACGGTCGCTAACATCACAACGCCTGCACCCTGTCGCAGCTTTTCCATTAGCGCCGATTTTGCCCTTAAAGGTGCCATCAGCGTGCGGCCTCCAATGACGAGTAATCCCAGCATCATTGCGCATCCGCTGCCATAGGCGGCCAGCAGAGCGCCGGTGGTAATAGCGGAATGCCCCGCAATGTTAATGCCGAAAATCGCACCCAGAATGGGACCGGCGCAGGGAGACCAGAGCAGTCCTACAGCAAGCCCGGCCAGAAAAGCCGATGCCATTCCGCGCGTTTGCCCGCTTCGGCTGTTGAGAACATTGCCCGCGCTGACGGCCGGTCCCGCAATACGCTGGGCGAAAGACGGAAAAATTAAGGCTAGCGCGGCAGTGGCCAGAATGACGAGCGCGATCCAGCGCCCGACGATGGTTGCCTCTGCGATCCACTCGCTGGCGACGGTGACGGCCATCGCCACCAGGGTAAACATCACGATCATCCCCGCCAGCAGGGCCAGAATATGCCGACGCTGGCCCTGGAAACCGGCGAACAAAAGTGGAATAACCGGGAGCGTACATGGGCTGAGCAGGCTTATCATCCCACCCAGAAAAGCGATAACTAGAAACATAGATACCTCACAATACAAGTCCTGCGACGCTGCAGTGAGGCTATTTCAGC
Organism: Enterobacter sp. Taxon_8; assembly: GCF_058354585.1. Lineage (NCBI taxonomy): Bacteria > Pseudomonadati > Pseudomonadota > Gammaproteobacteria > Enterobacterales > Enterobacteriaceae > Enterobacter > Enterobacter sp. Taxon_8. The sequence continues at coordinate 2,264,166 of NZ_CM177989.1, forward strand.
GTGCGGATGTGTTCAGGATATGTGTAAATGCGAGGGTTTTGTCTGGCTCTGTATCGCCCAGGCAGGGAGATACAAAGCCGTACAATTTTACTCACGGCGCGGTAGCGTAATGGAGACGTCCAGCCCGCCCCCGTTACGGTTCGCCAGCCTGAGCTTTCCTTCCAGCTGAGCGGTGAGCTGCGCGGCGATCGCCAGTCCGAGTCCTGTCCCGCCAGTCTCGCGGTTGCGCGAGGTTTCAACCCGATAAAACGGCTGTAAAACTGCCTCAAGCTCGGCTTCGGGGATCCCCGGTCCGTCGTCCACAATGTGAATAATGACCTCGCTGTCTGATGAATCGTCTACTGAAATCGCAGCATGCTCGCCGAATTTGAGGGCGTTATCCAGCAGATTGGTCATCACCCGGCGAAGCGCCTGCGGCCGCGTGACGATGGGCAAGCGGGCTTCGCCTGCCTGAAAGTGCACGTTTTTACCAATGTCCTGGTAATCGCAGGCGATGCTGTTGATCCAGGCGTTCAGCTCCAGCTTAAGCGACGTCTCCTCCAGTGATTCCGATGACCGAGCATACGCAATGCCCTCCCGCACCAGACGAGACATGTTATCAAGATCGTTCAGGAGTTTGTCGCGAAGTTCAGGCTCTCCGGCCATTTCGACGCGGAGCTTCATGCGGGTAATGGGCGTCTGGAGATCGTGAGAAATCGAGGCCAGGATCTGCGCGCGTTCCCGGAGATAAGACTGAATGCGCGCCTGCATGGCGTTGAAGGCATGCGCTGCCCGCTGCACCTCAAGCGGCCCTTTTTCCGTCATTGGCGTGCTGGCCGCCGGATCCAGCGCATCCACCGCGCGGGTAAAGTGTGAAAAAGGCCGCACGACCTGCCGCACGGCTATCCAGGAGCAGACAGCCAGAACCAGCAGCTGCAGGATGAGAACGACCGGTAGCCAGCTGGCGACGGGCGGCATGCGCGGGATCAGGTCAATGGTCAACGGTGCGCCATCGCGTAACGTAAGATGGGCCTGAATATGCGAAATGGCGCCGGGAACCGCGGTAAAGCTAAGCGGGTAATGCGCGGCAAGCGTCGCTTTTAAGGTTCGGATAGCATCTTGCGAACGCTTATCCGTCGGCGCTGCGCCAGGTTCCCCTGTGCCCAGAATATAACGATAGTTACCCCGTTCAAGCCGCGGCAGCCAGGCGGCACGTTCGCTCGCCGGTAAGCGGTCTAATATGGCGACGCTGGTTGCGACATCGTTTTCCAGATTACCGAGCATCACCGTGCGTGCGCTGTGCATGCGTTCAACCATGACCAGCGTCAGGCTCAGGGCGTTAGCCAGCAGCAGACCGGCCAGCACGACGAGCAGCAAACGGGCCAGCAGCGAGCGTGGCCAGAGCCTCATTCGTTAACCTCTTTGATGGTCACCGGCATCGTAAAGACGTAGCCTTCACTGCGCACGGTTTTGATATAAGCGGGCATGCGGGCATCTTCGTTGAGACGCTGGCGAACCCGGCTAACCAGCAGGTCGATTGAGCGTTCAAACAGCTCGGCGTCTCGCCCCTGCGTCAGGTTGAGCAGCTGGTCACGGGTCAGCACGCGCTGCGGATGGTCAAGGAAAACGCGCAGCAGCCGATACTCCGCGCCGCTGAGCGCCACAATTACCCCTTCCGGATCGATTAAGTGGCGAGCGACGGTATCGAGCTGCCATTCACCAAACATCACTAGCCGCCCTGCTTCCGTCACTTGTAGATTGGGCGGCATCGTGCGAAAACGCCGTAAAATCGCTTTGATACGCGCCAGCAGCTCGCGGGCGACAAATGGTTTCACCACGTAGTCATCCGCGCCCATCTCCAGACCCAGGATCCTGTCCGTCTCCTCGTTGCGCGCCGTCAGCATCAGGATGGGGAGATCTTTATGTTTCCCGACGCGCAGCTCTCGACACAGCGTAAGGCCGTCATCGCCGGGCATCATGACATCCAGCACAACCAGGTCGATATGCTGTTTATCCAGCACGACGCGCATCTCTTTGCCGTTGGCCGCGCCCGTCGCGCGATAACCAGACTTAGCGAGGTAATCGACAATCAGTTCACGAATATCCCTGTCGTCATCGACGACAAGGATATGATCAATATGCTCCACCGAAATCTCCAGACCGAAGGGTAACGTACTGAAAATAGCACATTTCAGAGTTTGTCAGCGTCAACAACGGCCTTAACAAAATCCTGCGGATCTTCCTGAGGCGGGTTGTGCCCTACGGTGGCCCCAAAAGTGCGGTGCTCGTACTTACCGGTAAATTTACCCGCATAGGCCTGCGGTGCAGGATGCGGCGCGCCGTTGTTCCCACCTTCGATGGTGATCGTTGGAACGGTGATATTCGGCAGCGTGGCCAGTTTCTGCTCGTAGCTGTCGTATTTGCGCTCACCTTTTTCCAGCCCTAAGCGCCAGCGATAGTTGCTGAGCGTCACGGCGACGTGGTCCGGATTGTCGAGGGATTTGGCGCTGGCGTTAAAGACAGCATCGCTAAATTTCCAGTCAGGCGATGCCTGAGACCAGATTAAACGGGCGAAGTCATGCGTGTTTTTCGCATAGCCTTCAGCACCGCGCGCGGTGGCGAAGTAGAACTGATACCACCACTGCTGCTCCGCTTTTGGCGGCAACGGCTGTTTGCCAATCTGCTGGCTGCTGATGAGATACCCGCTCACTGAAACAAGTGACTTAACGCGCTCGGGCCACAGCGCCGCAACGATATCTGCCGTTCGGGCACCCCAGTCATATCCTGCAAATACCGCCTGCTTAATATTCAGGGCGTCCATCAGGTTCACAATATCTTTCGCCATGGCTGAAGGCTGGCCGTTGCGCGGCGTTTTGGCTGACAGGAAGCGCGTGGTGCCGTAGCCGCGCAGAGAAGGCACAATCACCCGATAGCCTTTTGCCGCCAGTGCGGGTGCAACCTCGGCGTAGCTGTGAATATCATAGGGCCAGCCGTGCAGTAAAATAACCGGCTGACCGTCTTTCGGGCCGAGGTCGACATAACCGACGTTCAGATCGCCGGCGTTAATTTGCTGCGGATGATCAAAGGCGGCCGCGACATTCGTGCCGGTGACTTCGGCCTGACAGGACATCACGGTGCCAAGAGAAATGGTCAGTGCAAGGGTCGAGTATGCGAGTTTGCTAAACATGTTGGTATCTCCGGTTGATTACAATTCACGGGGATATAACAACACTGCAGTGTATAGCGGATATGTGCGAAAGCGGGTTTATTGCAAGCCTGTGTATGTATCCGGGACCTTGATACAGTGTGATACAAACACAGGTGCTGGAGTCTTAGAGGGAGAGACGATAGCGGACGTAATCGTCAGCCTCACCGTATTTGTCATAGAGTTTACGCGCCGGGTTGTTCTCCCGGGTGACCCAGTACAGTTTTGACCACCCTTCGCGCTTGCCTTCCTCAATCAGGGCGTCAATGAGCGCTTTACCTGCTCCCGCCCCGCGTTCATCGGCATCAACAAACAGATCTTCCAGGTAGCAGATGGGCGCGGTAGACCAGGTTCCTTCATGCAGAATACACATCGCGAAACCGATGACCTTTTGGTCCTTCTCTACCACCCGGCAGAACATCGGTGAATGCGCTGAGAGCGCCCTTTCCCACGTCGCTGCGGTGACGGATTCCTCGAGGTAGCAATCATAAAAATGGGTATAGCCATCCCACAGCGGTCGCCATTGGGAATAATCGTTTTCGCATAGAGGTCTTACCGTGACGGCCATGTGTTCCTCACATTACAAGTCGATCGCCATTTCAAAACAGCGTAAATCAGCCCCCGCCATACGCGAATGATGATAGTTTTCGCGCAGCGTGACAAACCCCAGCTTCTGATAAAACGACTGGGCATTAGGCGTTGCATCCAGCCTCAGACGGGTTATCCCCCGGCTACGGGCTTCATTTTTGAGCGCCTCGATAATCCGGGTCGCCATGCCTTTACCGAATGCCGCGGGCAAGGTGAATATCGCCTCCAGACAGTGGGTATCCAGATCCAGATAGCCGGTCGCCGCAACGTCGCCCTTTTCATCTTCCACCACGTAAAAAGGGTATTCAATGACCATCTGCCGATAGCGTTCGGGCATGAGATCCGGCGTCCAGCGCGCAATGACGTCGGCATCGTAACTGGTTTTACAGCCGTGACGAATCGCCTGGTTGCGAATGTTCCAGAGTGTTTCGGCTTCCTGCGGCGTGGCTTTTCGTAATGTCATAACCTCCCCCTTTAACGGCTTTTTAGCCGCATTTCCCGTGCCAATCTGGCAAGACGCTGAGTACGACAATAGAGCGTAAATAGAACAAAGCCGCTGCCGTTCATCACCACCCGACAAAGTAACAGCGCGAAAGATGCAATGACGTGTGGCCAGAGGCTTCCATCATGAGAAAGCATGACATGTAGAACCTGAACGAGGGTCGTTATCAGCAGGATGATGAACAACGCCATAAAGCCCGACAATCCCGACGTCTTTCCACGAGCCAGTAGTACGCTTGTCACAATGAGCGCGCCTGTCATCGTCAATGATGGTAAGAAAAAGCTCAATGCATGATGTAAAGGTGACAAACCCTGCAACGTGCTGAGAAAAGGCAAAAGGTTTAGCGCAAACGCCACTAAAAACAGAGGTAACAGCATAGCTACCGGGTAAGGATTTTGACGCGGAAGCTCGCTGAGGGGTCGCGAAAAATACCGTTCCAGCTCGGGAGTGGAATTATCCAGAAGGCGGGCATCACGATGAGCAATAGCCTCCTCTATATCTTTACCATGTTGCAGGAGATCCTGGAAAACCCGTCCGGTTAACAAACTCAAAAACTTCATCAGAATACCGCCAGTGACTGAATGGTACCGATAATGTATTTACCGGTCCGTGGTAAGTTACTGGGCGCTGCAATAACGCCGCTCACCGCACTTCCTGCCAATGCTGCGGCACTTGTTACCACTTGCCCAAGTTGTCGAGTGAGTTCTACCTGAACCGGCCCGGTTGGAAAGCGTTTCGGATAAAGACCCGCGCGGATAAGAGCCTTGATTTCTTTGTTGCTTATACCGGGGTTTTGCGCGCGAATTATCAATTCGGTCAAACGAGCACGATCCTGACGAGGATAGCTTTTTAACCATTCAGTGGCTTTCAAGGAAGATATGGATTTCATTGCACGCCAGGTGGTAACGGCTTCTTTTAATGCCCCACCTGCACTTGCTAACGAAATTACATCCAGTGATGTGGAGGTGGCGACGTACCATTCTTGCGTATCGAGCCATGCAACATTTCCGCCACCGTTTTCAACCAGATCATAAATTCGATAAAGACCGTTAACACATTGTAATCCGGTAGCGAGAGTACCAGCGTAGCCGATAGCCACTAAAACACCACTGCCTCCTGCGGTAAGAGGTGTTGCTGCCGTGCCTGCAAGCATTACACCTCCAGTAATGATCATCGCGCCACAGGATAGTACAGTCGACGCAAGCTCAGTACCCATGGATGTCGATGTCACAGCGTCAGTCAATGATTTACCTACGCTGGAGGTGGATGGCTGCGAGTTCGCTTTCGTTACAATTACGTGGGTTACAATACCACTTTGGCCATTAGGATGACGCTGACCAGAGCGAACCAGGTAGCGTTGAGTACCATCAGAATAAATGATACCGGCCTGAGCAAATTCGCGATTACAGTCCATGGCGGAACCCAGTGCTTTGAAATCGAAATCTGCAGCCCCTAAACCTGCCATTCGCGCATAATCATAACCGGGGAGATTGGTCTCAGGATTCATTCCAGGCAAAACCATACATTATTCCTTATGTGGGTAGGTAAGTTAGCCCAACTAATCTGATGGTAGTCGAACGCTCAGCAGAGCAAAATTTTGGTAGTAAATACGTTACAACGCAACTAAACAGAACGTCATATAGATGAAAATACCAGAACGCAAACAAAAGCATAACGCCTAAAAAGGGAGATCAGCGCATGACGATACCGACGCTCACGACAGAACGCTTACTGCTGAAACCGCTGGTAGCGGAAGATGCCGTCCAGATACAAAAGCTATATCCGCGCTGGGAGATTGTCCGTTATATGGTCTCCTCCGTGCCCTGGCCCTACCCGGATAACGGCGCGGAAAACTATGTCAACAACGTGGCGCTGCCGGATATGGCAAAAGGGATTGCCTGGTTCTGGAGCATCCGGCGACGCGATATGCCGGATGAATTGATGGGCATTATTTGCCTGTACGACGTCGAGGACAACAACCGCGGGTTCTGGCTCGCGCCGGAATTTCAGGGGCACGGATATATGCGCGAAGCCAGTATTGCCGCGACGGATTACTGGTTCAATACGCTAAACAAACCCGTATTGCGCGCACCGAAAGCCGCCGCCAACAGCCGCTCCCGGCGTATTTCAGACAGTAGCGGCATGCGGCTTATCAGGACGGAAAAGAAAGCCTACGTCAGCGGGATGCTGGACTCCGAGCTGTGGGAAATCACCCGCGAAGAGTGGAACGCCCGTCAGGTCAGCTGATAATGTTTATCCGGCATCAGCCTTTCCGGGATGTTCTCTTCATCGTTCATCTGCAGCAGATCGCGTTCCATCATATTGCAGATGGCGTCCAGCGGCAGGTCGTTATCTTCGGTGCCAAACGGATCTTCCAGTTCTTCCGCAAGGGTGTCCAGCGAGATAAAGGTGTAGGAGATCAGCGCCGAAACGAAGGGCGTCATGTAGTGCAGGTCCACAACCAGCGCGAACGGCAGCATGATGCAGAACAGATATACCGTGCGGTGCAAAATCAGCGTATAGGCAAACGGTACCGGCGTGGTTGCAATGCGCTCGCAGCCGGAAAGAACGATAGACATGTCGTTCAGACGATTGTTCAGGCTATGGAACAGAATGTCTGAGAGTTGCCCGTTTCGCCGCCGCACGGCCAGCCACTCCCCCATGATCAGTAAAATACGGTTCGCCGGTGAGTTGGCGCTCATCACGTGACGTAAATTATCCGCAGCAAGATAGCGAGAGAGTTGCTCGGCGTTCAGCTCCCGGCGCAGGGTCATGCGCAGGCAGTTGGCAAAAGCAATCTGCAGGCGGACAAATTCGCCCAGGTGCTTATCGTCAGGCAAGGTGTTTTTTACCTCGCGAAACAGCGAGCGTGCCGCTATCATCAGCTGCCCCCAGAGCAGCCTCGCCTCGACGTAGCGTGAATAACAGGCGTTGTTTCTGAAACCCAGAAAGATAGCGATCGCCACGCCGAGAATGCTGAATGGCGCCACGGTAAATTTGATCCCCAGCGAGGTATACCACGGCAGCATAAGGATAACGGCGATAGAAAGCAGGAAGTTGAGCAGCAATCGGGTATAGATCTTGGGAAGTACCGAACCGTGCCAGACAAAAATCAGTTGTAGCCAGTGCTGTTTAGGACGAACGATCATAGTGAGTTTCAGGAAAGAAAAGAGCGAGGCTATTAAACGTGATCCCCGTCACCGTTGCAAGCATGTTAACGGAACATTGCATTTTCTCCCCTGAGTAACGAAAACCGCACGGTGGTGCATGTGTTTTTTTAAAAACAAAGACAATAGTATGTTGTAACTATATAATGTCGTATTCAAACCCGGCCGAAGCCGGGTGAATCTATTAACAAAGCGGTTTAGCCGCGGCGCGCATGCCCTTAAGCAGAATGGCATCCAGATCCAGCGTCACCTGGTCGACAAGACCGTTCACCTGCGTCAGATCCTGTTCCCAGTGCTCACTCACGCTGAGCACCGACTGCACCAGTTCACGGGTGCTCAGCTGCCGATCGCGGTGCTGCGCCCACAGCTGCTGATAACGTTCCAGCCAGCATGCATCATCCTGCACCGGATAGTTCTCCCCGTTACGCTCCGCGCGATAAAAAGCGATCAGTGCGGCCAGAGCATACGTCAGGCGTGCTGGTAATTGCCCCGTAGCCTTCTGCCCTGCCAGCAGCTGCGGCAGGATGCGGGTGCGGTATTTGGTCATGCCGTTAAGCGCGATGGAGAGCAGCTGGTGTCGGATGTAGGGGTTGCGAAAACGCCCAGTTACCGCACTGGCGAAAGTTTCCAGCTCGTCACGCGGCAGATCGAGGACCGGAATAATCTCCTGATAAATCGCTTTTTCGACGAACGCGCAGACCTCGGCATCATTCATCGCCTCGCCTACCGTATCCAGCCCGGCCAGGAACGCGACCGGTACCAGCGCCGTGTGCGCGCCGTTCAGGATGGCGACTTTGCGCTCTTTGTAAGGCCTGATGTCATCGACAATCAGCACGTTTAACGGGTACTTATCCAGACGAAGCTCGTGCGCAAGGGATGCTGGCCCCTGGATAACGAACAGATAGAAATGTTCAGCCGTGTCCAGGAACCGATCGTGATAACCCAGCTCAGCTTCAAGCGCAGCCGCTTCATCGCGCGGGTAACCGGTCACGATACGGTCTACCAGCGTCGAGCAGAAGCAGTTGGCATCGTTTAGCCACCGGATAAAGGCCGCAGGCAGCGCCCATTCCTGCGCATAGCGCAGAACGAGTTCACGTAAGGCATCTCCGTTGTAGTCAATCAGTTCGCACGGGATGATGATCCAGCCTTTATCCGGCGCGCCGTTAAAGTGGCTGAAGCGCTCAAACAGTAGTCGCGTCAGCTTCGCCGGATAGCTCACTGCAGGGGCATCGTCGAATTTGTCACCTGCGTGGTAGCTAATACCCGCTTCGGTGGTATTCGAGAAAACAAACCGCATATCCGGATTGCGAGCCAGTTTCAGAAACGCGTCATAGTCTTCGTAGACGCTGATTTCACGGTTAACGGAGCGGATAAGACGGCTCTCGCTCACCGCTTCCCCCTGCCCGTTCAGGCCACGAACGATAGTGGTATAGAGACCATCCTGAGTGCTCAGCGACGGTGGAAAATCGCTCTGAATAGGACGGACGATAACCACGCCGGCATTAAGATCGGTATGTTCATTTAGCAGGTCAATTTGCCAGTCGACAAACGCACGCAGGAAGTTGCCTTCACCAAACTGAATGATGCGTTCTGGGTATTGAGCACCGGGAAAATCACGACGGTTGAGCGTGTTCACAAGGGGTTCCTTTTATGATTAGTCATACAGCCTGATAGGATTGGTACGATAACTTATCAAAACTTAACGACCAGAAACCCTGTTTTGATCAATACGTCGCGTAGTTGTGCAGAATATTTACAGGAACTTATAAAACACGGACGTGGCCGTCATGGCACCGTCCGGCATCAGCGCGTAGCGCGGGATCTCACCAACCTTTTGCCAGCCGGCACGCTGGTAGAAGGTTTCGGCCCCGCTGCCGGTGGAGGTATCAAGCACCAGAACCGAAATATCTTTGGCCCGGGCCTCAGCTTCCAGCGCTTCCATCAATGCCATCGCGGCCCCTTTCCGGCGCGCTTTCTCATGAACCAGCAGCTTTGCCACATCGGCCCGATGCGGCTGGTTTTCCGGCTGGTCTGTGATCAGCTGCACCGTTCCGATGATGCCGTCCTGCGCATCGACGCAGACAAGCACCAGCCGCTCGCCTCGCGCTACGCTTTCGGCAATACCGCGCCAGAAAATACGGGCCTTATCCAGGCTATAAGGGAGCATAAAGCTGACGGATGCCCCGCCGTTCACACAGTTTTCGAGGATCCCGGCCAGCACATCAATATGGGTAAGAATTTCGTCTCGGGTGAGGTTTTTGATTTGCAGTGAGGTATTCATTGTTTTTCCTTACGTTGAATACCATCACTGTGCATTTAACATCTTCTTAACGCAAACGGATCGAACATAGGCTTTTGTTATGTCACCGGGCGCGCTGGCGCTGCTGTTTCATGGCATACATCTTTTCATCGGCATCTTTTAACCACTGCTGCAGATCGTTGCCGTTATGATCGAATTCGCTAAGCCCCCATGAGAAATGAAGCGACCAGGGATGCAGCTTGCGGGCGTTATAGTGTTCCACCTGCTCAGCGAGATACTGCATGGCAATCCAGGCCCCCTGCTCATCCGTATCCGCAAACAGCACGGCGAACTCGTCCCCGCCAAAACGCACCAGTAGATCTGCTTCACGGAAAGAGCTGCGCATCAGTTGCGCCATGGCTTTCAGCGCCTTATCTCCCTCTTCATGGCCGTAGCGATCGTTAATCTCCTTAAAACGATCCAAATCCAACCAGCCAAGCGTCAGCGGCTCAGCCCGGCGCCGGGCAACGGAAAGCGTGAAACGTACAAGCTGATTAAAGCCCCGACGGTTGAATAACCCGGTTAATTCATCCGTGGTCGCCGCACTGATGGCAGCAAATTCATCTTCCGCCAGCGCGCCCAGGTCCCCCAGCACGGCGAGGTCGGACGCTGAAAACTCACGGGGAGCGTAATCAATCAGGCACAGCGAGCCCACGCTCGCGCCGTCACGCAGGCGCAGCGGGAAGCCCGCGTAAAACCGCACGCGCGGCTCACCGGCCACCAGCGGATTATCCGCAAAGCGATCGTCCTGAAGCATGTCCCCCACCACCAGCGGCGCTTCGGTGAGGATCGTATGTCCACAGAATGAGATGTTACGCGGAACGGCGCTCGGTGCCTGACCATCAGCCGACTTGACGATCAGCGAATGCTCATCGATAAGATTGACCATCGCCAGCGGCACCTGGAAAAAGCGTTTTGCCAGACGCGTTAAGCGGTCAAACGCCGGGGAACTGTCAATCTCAAGCAAACCAGACTCGCGCAGCGAGTTGAGACGTTCCGTTTCATTTTCAGGGGTTGCAGGTGCTTTCATAATGTCTCCTGACGTAAAGCGTTACTAAAAGCGTAGCTTAAACAGAGACATTGTCAGTGTTCTGACGTCCTGTTAAGCCGCTTACTATTCACGTCAATGCCTTATGACGATTAACGCAGCTATGTTTCACTCCCGGAAGGCGTAGCAATTTGCTCGTCCGCCACCCGGGCGCTGGTACGGTTTCGACCCGCTTTTTTTGAACGATAGAGATGATCGTCCGCCTCGGCCATGAGCTTGTTGAAGACCTCGGTCAACTGCCATGACTCTGCCTTTCCACTTCCGAGGCCAATACTGACCGTCAGATAGAGGGTCTGGTTGCGCCATGTAAAAGGATGGCTGGCCACGGTGGACCGGATACGTTCAGCCAGTTCAAAACCGTGCTGCGCGTCGCCTGAATTAACTACCACCGCGAACTCTTCCCCGCCCATGCGCGCCACCATGCCGTCTTCACCGACAACCTGCTGAACCTGTCGGGCAAACGACGCCAGCACGCGGTCTCCGCACTCGTGGCCGTAGTTATCATTAATGCTTTTGAAATAATCAATATCCAACAGCATGACGGTCAGAAAACGTGTATGCCGGTAGGTTTCTTCCTGCTTTAACGCCTCATAAAGCCCGGAACGCGAATAGACGTGCGTTAAGAAGTCATAATCCGCCCTGAGCGAAACCTGACGGATCAGGGAGTTAATCGCCGCCATGCTGACGGAGACCATCACCGGACAGATCGCCATCGTGGCGATCCCCAGCCGGGCTGAAAACATCATTGGCGTCGTAAACGGCGTCGCCACGGCAATATTAATAATCGAATTGGCGACCAAAATGATTTCAGTGGCGCCCGTGATAAACGTCAGCAGGCAGGTCGCAGGCAGCGAGTAGCGAACCGCACACCAGATAAGTGCAGGCAGAGGAAACGAGAGGCTCCCCGCTCCGCCAATCACCACCGAAGCGACCACCGAGACGATCAGCGCAATCACAGGCAGCAACTGCTCCAGACGTAACCTGAGCTCACGCCCGGGCATGCGTAACGTGAGCATACAAGGCACAACAAGCACGCCGGTTGAGAACTGCTCGCTAAACCAGTCGGCAAACAGCGGCCAGAAGGTGTGACTGTCAATCCCAACCGACCCCACCGCGCCGAGCAAGGCACAAAGCAGCGCGGCAATCAGGCAGTAGTTAAACAGGCGTAATGCGTTAAGCGGATCCGGGGTTTTCTTCATTAGCCGCTTGTCGCGCTGAATCAGCACGGCGACGGCAACGATAAAGATCATGTTAGACAGGTTGATCACCGCTGAAGCGATACCCCAGTTGGTCGTCACCGCGTCGTACAACAGCATCGCGACATAACATACCGCATAGTAGTGCACGCGATTCAGGTAAACATAGCGGGCGAAGATCCCTGCCATGACGCCATTCAGCGGCCAGAACAGAGAGAGTGCCTCAACGAGCCGTAACTCCGCGCCCACAAAATAGAATAAGGTGGTGAGGATAAAGATCGTCGATGCATTTCGCAGCGGCGTGTCAACCTGGAACGGCCTGAAGGCAGTAAGAGCAGAACGCATTAAATATCATTCCATATGAAAGCTTACGGCAATTATTGCGGTCGTCAGCACGATTGGGACTAACATAGGATGCATCTATAACACAAATAACACAGGAGCATAACTCGTCAAATTTAGGCGTTCATTTGCAACACCAGCCAGTGGTGAATGACGCCGACAATATAATTTTGCTGCTGCGCAGTGAGCGTCACACCCTGTGGAATGTTATGCCATTTTGCCAGACAGCCCCGACAACAGGTGGCCGTGGCATGCTGGGCGATAAACACCGGGTGTCCGCGCATGGGCGTCTGCTTGCCGTCGTTTGCAGGGTATGCAGGCGCAAGGCGCTTTTCGACAAAATCCGCGGCATGCTGGTCAATGGTTTCGGGGCCTTTGTCCCAGCAGTACTGTCGTTCCTTAACGCCTAAGCGAAAGCGCGAGCGAAATGTCGATCGCGCCAGGCGGGAAAAAAGAGGATCAAGATCGGACATCAGTATACGGAACGTCCCAGACGCTGGGTCAGTTTTTCCAGAACCGCGACACCGGCAAGCGAATTTCCCGTTTCATCCAGTTCCGGGCTCCAGACTGCAATCGCCATTTCGTGCGGCACAATCGCCACGACTCCGCCGCCAACGCCCGATTTAGCTGGCAATCCAACGCGCCAGGCAAACTCACCGGCGTTTTGATACATCCCGCTGGTGGCCATCAGCGCGTTAACCTGACGAGCCTGCAGAGGTGAAACCACTTCCTGATCGAGATGCGGCGCATGACCCTGATGCGCAAGGAACAGGAACGTCTGAGCCAGCTCAACGCAGCTCATTTTCAGGGCGCAGTAATGGAAGTAGTTTTGCAGGACGGTCGCCACGTCGTTGTGGAAATTACCGAAGGATTTCATCAGCCACGCGATAGCCGCGTTACGGGCGGAGTGTTCAAACTCCGAGCGCGCTACCAGCGCATCATAGGCAATATCGTCAACGCCCGAGAGCTGACGAACAATCTCAAGCATTCGCTGGCGCGGAGCGCTGAGGCGGCTTTGCAGCATATCGCAGACCACCAGCGCCCCGGCATTGATGAAGGGGTTTCGCGGTTTCCCCTGTTCAATTTCGAGCTGAAGCAGCGAGTTAAAAGGCTGGCCGGAAGGATCTTTACCCACGCGCTGCCAAATCTCTTCTTCTTCGTACTGGCGCATCGCTGCAACCAGACTCAGCACTTTCGAAATGGACTGAATGGAAAAACGTTCAGTGGCATCGCCTGCCTGGAATCGCTGTCCGTCGATAGTACAGATAGCGATGCCCAGCTTATTCCCGCTTACCGAGGCAAGGGCCGGAATATAGTCGGCAACCTTCCCCTTTCCAATTAAAGGACGAACCTGCGCCAGAATCTCGTCCAACATCTCATTATGGATGACCGCAGCCACACTTTGCTCCTTGCCCTCAGGCTAAAACGGGCTGCGAGTATAACAGAGGCTTATGTATTACGTCAGGCGCTAAGACGAAAACGCGAAACGGCCTGCAATAAAAGATCGGATTGCTTTTGCAGCCGCTCTGAGGCATCCGAGGCGTCAGAGACCAGCAAATCCGTCTGACGGGAGACCTGATTCAGCGCCTGAAGCTGACGCGTCATCTGGTGAATACTCTCTCCCTGACTGAGCGTGGCGGTGGAGATCTCATTAAGCAAACTACTTAGATTGCCCACCAGCCCGGAGACCTGCTGGAGATTCTCTTCCATCAGAGTGACGGCGCGGGAACCGTCTTCAATGCCCTGCAGCGAGCGGTTGATCAGCTCCTGTATGGTCTGCGTCGAGTGGCTGCTCTTTCTGGCCAAAAGACCGACCTCCCGGGCGACGACGGCAAACCCGCGCCCCTGGTTTCCTGCATGGGCAGCTTCGATGGCGGCATTGAGCGCCAGGATGTTGGTCTGAAACGCCACGCTGTCGATCATCGCCACGATCCCGCGCATCTCTGACGATCGCTCGACGATCGCCTGCATGGACGCGTTTACGGTTAACATCATCTGGTCGCCACCCACGGCGGCCTGGCGCGCCTCATCGGCCCGCGAGCTGGCGAGTCTGGCATACCCGGTATTGCCTTCAACGTGGCTTTCCAGCGCCGCGATATGCGCCGTCACATCCTCAAGCTCTTTCGCCTGACGCGCTGACTGCTGATACAGTTTCTGGTTACCCTCCGCGAGGGAGCCGATGTTTTCCACCATCGTGGCGGTGGCATGGCTGACCTGCGTCACCAGCTGCTGCAGGCCGTGCTGCATCGTGGCAATACTGTCGCTGAGCTGCCCTATCTCCCGGTTGAAGCGCATGACGTTGGGCGGCGTGCCGGAGAGATCCCCTGCTGCCAGCCGGTTGATATGCGCGATGAGTCGACGAAGCGGCGTAATCACCCATCTCGACATGCCGAACCACACGATAACCGCGATGGCGAGCAACAGCACAGGCGCAAACAGGAACAACGTTTGCAGGCCGGATAGCTGCGCCATGAGGCTCTGGCGCCCCTGCATGGCCTGCTTCTCGCTTGCCTGCTGATAGCGCGCATAGTTGTCATTAAAATCAGACTGAAACGCCTGAGCAGGTACGGCAAAAAAAGCGTCGATAGTGTTGGTTTTGACCAGACCTTCAGCCTGCTCTTCGATCGCGCCGTAGAAAAGTTGATAGCTGTTCACCAGCGCGTCGTCTTTCGGCGGATTCAGCGCCAGCCAGGCCTTCCATGCCTGCTGAGAAATCTCCAGCGCCTTTTGCGCATCATCCATCAGGCTATGCCAGCTCCCGTCGGATCCGGTCTCTTTATCCTGCATAAACCAGACGCCGGACCGGTTAAGCAGGTCGCTTGCCGCCAGCAGGGAAACACGGGCCTGATCCAGCTTGCTCTGCTGCTGCCATGCCAGAAGGTTTTGCTGCTCGTTGCGCTGGGCGTCGTTCAGGGAAGCGTTAAGCAGGAATGAGGAGGAGAGCTGCAGCGCGGAGAAAAGGCCAATAATACAAAAGATCCCTGTCAACAGGCCAAAGTGACGGGGAGTGAGACGCTGCGCAATACGGCGAAAAATTTGCGTTAGATTCATAATTAGCTTCATTTACAAGGCGTTAGACGCGATGGAGTCTACGAAATGAAAATGACAGAACCATTGCAGATAAATGACAACGGCCCTCGCGATGAGGGCCGAAATCGAGGATTACACGCGATCCTTCCATACCGTCTGCGCGTTACAGAACTCGTGCAACCCAAAGTGGGAAAGCTCGCGTCCAAAGCCGCTTTTCTTCACGCCACCGAAGGCCACGCGCGCATCGCTGGCGCTATAGCCGTTGATAAACACGCCGCCGCACTCCAGCTCGCGCGAGAATTTATCCGCAAGCTCTGCGTCAGCGGTGAAGACCGTCGCAGACAGGCCAAAGTCGCTGTCGTTGGCAAGCGTCAGGGCGTGATCCGCGTCTTTCGCGACCGTAATGGCCGCGACCGGCCCAAACAGCTCCTGGCGGAACGCCGTCATCGACGGGGTAACGTTCGCCAGCACGGTTGGCGCGTAATAGTTCCCCTCACCGCCGATCTTCTCTCCGCCCAGCAGCAGCGTTGCCCCTTCTGCAAGCGTCGCCTGCACCTGCTGATGCAGTTCATCGCGCAGGTCAAACCGCGCCATCGGGCCCAGGTAGTTCTCTTCTTCTTCCGGCGCGCCCATCTTTAACGCAGCAACTGCATCGACAAAGCGCTGTGTAAAGTTCTTCGCAATACCCTCTTCCACAATAAAGCGTTTGGCCGCCGCGCACACCTGCCCGGTATTCTGATAGCGACCCGCCACCGCCGCCTTCACGGCAAGATCCAGGTCGGCATCGTTGAGGACGATGAACGGGTCTGAGCCACCCAGCTCAAGCACGCATTTTTTCAGCGCGGCCCCCGCCTGAGCACCAATGGCTGCCCCGGCACGCACGCTGCCGGTGACGGTCACCGCCGCAATACGACGATCGTTAATCGCCTGGCTGACGCCGTCATTGGTGGCGTTCACCCAGCCGAACACGCCTTCAGGGAAACCCGCATCCGCAAAGATCTGCGCGATAAGATCCGCAGAGCCGAGCACGTTGGGGGCGTGTTTGAGCAGATAGCTGTTACCGGCCAGCAGAATTGGCACCGCGCCGCGCAGCACCTGCCAGAGCGGGAAGTTCCACGGCATCACCGCGAGAATCGGCCCCAGAGGACGGTATTCAATGACCGCGTTCTGGTTTTCCACCAGCGTAGGCTCCGCACGCAGCATCGCCGGGCCGTGCTCGGCATACCAGTCGCACAGACCCGCGGATTTTGCCACTTCCGCCCGCGCCTGCAGGATAGGTTTGCCCATTTCACGGGAGATCGTCTGCGCCATCTCTTCCGCGCGGTGTCGCAACGCTGCGCCGAGATCGCGCAGCTTTTGCGCCCGGTGGGCAACGCTTTCTCGACGCCACTGGCGATAGCCCGCGTCGGACTGAGAAATTGCGCGGTCAACCTGTTCCGGCGTTGCCCAAGGCCAGGTTGAGAGGGTTTCACCCGTGGCCGGGTTGACAGAGAAGGCATGTGTAGCAGATGAATAAGTCATGTTGTTCTCCACGTGTTTCGTTTGATTAATTGTGGCTCACTCTGCTATTTCTTAAAAATGAATAATACTAACCACCTTATTCACGAAACGAGAACATTATGGATTTAACCCAGCTTGAAATGTTTAACGCCGTCGCACTGACGGGCAGTATCACCCAGGCGGCGCAGAAGGTGCATCGCGTGCCGTCTAACCTGACCACCCGCATTCGCCAGCTGGAAGCCGATCTTGGCGTTGAGCTGTTTATTCGTGAGAACCAGCGTTTGCGTTTATCCCCGGCCGGGCATAACTTCCTGCGCTACAGCAAGCAAATCCTCGCCCTGGTGGATGAAGCGCGCATGGTTGTAGCGGGAGATGAGCCGCAGGGGTTATTTGCCCTCGGCGCGCTGGAAAGTACCGCCGCGGTGCGCATTCCTGAAACGCTGGCGCAGTTTAACCAGCGCTATCCGCGCATCCAGTTTGCCCTTTCTACCGGGCCATCCGGGACGATGATCGATGGCGTACTGGAGGGAACCCTCAGCGCCGCCTTCGTCGACGGGCCGCTGTCGCACCCGGAGCTGGAAGGCATGCCGGTTTATCGGGAGGAGATGATGCTGGTCACGCCTGCCGGGCACGCGGAGGTCGCACGCGCCGCGCAGGTTAGCGGCAGCGACGTTTACGCTTTTCGCGCCAACTGCTCGTACCGTCGACACCTGGAGAGCTGGTTTCATGCTGACCGCGCCGCGCCCGGCCGCATTCATGAGATGGAGTCCTATCACGGCATGCTCGCCTGCGTTATCGCGGGCGCAGGCATCGCGCTGATGCCGCGCTCAATGCTGGAGAGTATGCCCGGGCATCATCAGATTGAAGCCTGGCCGCTGGCGCAAAACTGGCGGTGGCTCACGACCTGGCTGGTGTGGCGACGCGGGGCGATGACCCGCCAGCTGGAGGCCTTTATAGCGCTGCTAAACGAACGTCTTCAACCAGCGCCTTCTCCATAAACAGGCTGAGCGGGTCGTCAACGTACGGGGCAAACGCCGGGCGTAAATCGTATCCGCACTGTTCATAAAGACGCACCGCGGCGCGCTGTTTAATACCGGTCTCCAGCCGTACCGTGTGGCAATGACGGCTCAGGGCCTCATCTTCCAGGGCGGCCAGCAGCGTCTCGCCGAGATGCTGCCCGCGATGGGCCGGATCGATATAGACCCGCTTCATCTCGCCCGTTCCGTCGCCGTTGAGAACAATAGCGCCACAGCCAACGGCCTGAAGCTGCTGGTCGCGAATGATCATCAGGATCAGCGAAGCTTCCGGCAGCGAAGCCAGATCGAGCAGATGATTACTTTCAGCGGGATAGAGTTCGCTCTGATAGAGGTCAAGCGCCGCGATCAGACTGAGGATGTCCGGGTGACGTGCAGATTCAGAGGTAATGGAATACATGGCAGGCTCCTTGCTTTTTTATGAGGCTAAATTTCAACATAGCGCAGGCCTGCCAGGGTGCTTCATAGTATTAACTTATCGCTCCGCCCTGTTAGCGCAAAAAGACACGCCCTTTCAGATACAGGGTGGCCTGACCGCCGATCAGCACGCGGTCGCCCTTCAGCTCGCAGCGCAGATCTCCGCCACGGTGTGACACCTGGCGGGCATTGAGCGACGTTTTGCCCAGCTTTTCGCTCCAGTAAGGGATCAGCATGCTGTGGGCAGATCCGGTGACCGGGTCTTCCGGCACCCCTTCGCCCGGGCAGAAGAAGCGGCTGACGAAGTCATATTCTTCTCCCGGCGCCGTCACGCAGACCATTTTATCCAGCGGAAGCAGCGCCCCAATATCCGGCGTTAACGCTTCCACCTGCTGCTGGCTCTCCAGCACCACCAGGTAATCACGTCCGACGCGCACCTCTTTTGCCTCTGTGATGCCCAGCGCGCTAAACAGCAGCGCAGGTGGGTTCTCGACAACCTCCGTTGACCACGCCGGGAAATTCAGCGTCAGCCAGTCGCCGCTGCGTTTCACCGTCAGCTCGCCCACGAAGCGGGTGGTGAAGGTGATTTCAGTATGCGGATAGTCGAGGTATTCGAAAATAACGTGCGATGCGGCAAGCGTGGCATGGCCGCAGAGGTTAATTTCATCCAGCGTGGTGAACCAGCGCAGCTCAAACCCGCCGTCGGTGCGCACGAAAAAGGCGGTTTCAGACTGGTTATGCTGCTGCGCCATTTTGAGCAGCGTCTCGTCCGGCAGCCACTCTTCCAGAGGACATACCGCTGCCGCGTTGCCGCCAAAGGTTTTGTCGCTGAAGGCATCCACCAGATAAAAATCAATTTCCTGCATTGTCTCTTCCTCTCTTGTTATGGGTATTTAGCGCAGAAAAACTGTGCCTTTCAGATAAAGTGAAGCCTGTCCGCTCATCAGCACGCGCGAGCCTTTCAGCTCACAGCGCACGTCGCCGCCGCGCGCGGAAACCTGACGGGCAAGCATGGCTGTTTTCCCCAACTGTTCACCCCAGTACGGGATCAGCATCGTGTGCGCGGAGCCGGTGACCGGGTCTTCCGGAACGGAAACGCCGGGGGAGAAAAAGCGGCTGACAAAATCGTATTCCCCCTCGCCGCGCGCCGTCACGCTCACCTTATGCTCGCCCGGCGTCATCGCCGAAAAGTGTGGCGCAAGCGCCTCGACCTGCTGGCGATTTTCCAGCACGATCAGCCAGGCGCGCCCCTTACGGGCTTCAACGTAGCGGCTGATACCCAGCGCCGAGAGCATCTCCGGCGGAGGTGTCTCTTGATGGGTTGGACATGCCGGGAAGTCCAGCGTCATCCATTCCCCCTCCCGGGTTACCGTCAAGCGGCCAGAGGCGGTGTCAAAGTGGATCCGCGAGTCGGGGTAATCCAGTTCATTAAACAGAACGTACGCAGCGGCAAGGGTGGCGTGGCCGCAGAGATTGACCTCTGTAAGCGTGGTAAACCAGCGTAGCTCAATGCCCCCTTTAGTGCAGACGAAAAAAGCCGTTTCCGACTGATTATGCTGCTGCGCCATCTTCAGCAAGGTCTCATCGGGCAACCATTCCTTGAGCGGACAAACGGCAGCCGGGTTGCCGCCGAACGTGATATTGCTGAACGCATCGACCAGATAAAAATCAATCTCCTGCATTGTCTTACCGCCTGTTTTTATTGTGTTGTTCTTTTATATTCAATGAAAACAGCGTTCCCGGCTACCGCTTTCACAAGGCAAATTTTGAGATCTGCATCACATAATGGTTGAGTTTTCGCCGTTCAACGTTTTAAGATCGTCTCCTCTTCTTTTCAGCAACGAATCTCCGACATCCCTATGACAACGAACACAGTTTCCCGCAGGGTTGCGTGGCTACGCGTGGTCACGCTGGCCATTGCCGCGTTCATTTTTAACACCACAGAATTTGTGCCGGTTGGGCTGTTGTCTGACATCGCTGAAAGTTTTCAGATGGAAACGGCTCAGGTGGGCATTATGTTGACCATCTACGCCTGGGTAGTGGCGCTGATGTCCTTGCCGTTTATGCTGCTGACCAGCCAGATGGAGCGACGCAGGCTGTTGATCGGCCTGTTTGTCTTGTTTATTGCAAGCCACGTACTGTCGTTTATGGCGTGGAATTTTACGGTGCTGGTCATTAGCCGCATCGGCATTGCCTTTGCCCATGCGGTGTTCTGGTCGATCACCGCCTCGCTGGCTATTCGACTCGCACCGGCGGGTAAACGCGCCCAGGCGCTGAGCCTGATTGCCACCGGTACCGCACTGGCGATGGTGCTGGGTCTGCCGATTGGCCGCATCGTGGGGCAATACTTCGGCTGGCGTACCACCTTCTTCGCTATCGGCATGGGCGCGCTGGTGACGCTGGTGTGTCTGATTAAACTTCTGCCCGCGCTGCCGAGCGAACATTCCGGCTCGCTGAAAAGCCTGCCGCTGCTGATGCGTCGCCCTGCGCTGCTGAGCATCTACCTGCTGACCGCCATCATCGTGACGGCACACTACACGGCGTACAGCTACATTGAACCGTTTGTGCAGGTGGTGGCGGGCTTTAGCGCCAACTTTGCCACCGTATTACTGCTGATCCTCGGCGGCGCGGGCATTATTGGCAGCGTGCTGTTCGGCAAGCTGGGTAACCGGCACGCCTCGACGCTGGTGAGCTGCGCTATTGGTCTGCTGCTGGCCTGCCTGCTGTTGCTGCTACCTGCCGCGGGCAGCGAAAGCCATCTGGCAATCCTCAGCCTGTTCTGGGGCGTGGCAATCATGATTATTGGCCTCGGCATGCAGGTGAAGGTCCTGGCCCTGGCACCGGATGCAACGGATGTCGCCATGTCGCTGTTCTCGGGGA
Organism: Enterobacter sp. Taxon_8; assembly: GCF_058354585.1. Taxonomy (NCBI): domain Bacteria; kingdom Pseudomonadati; phylum Pseudomonadota; class Gammaproteobacteria; order Enterobacterales; family Enterobacteriaceae; genus Enterobacter; species Enterobacter sp. Taxon_8. The sequence goes on from NZ_CM177989.1 coordinate 2,285,353, forward strand.
TTTTCAATCTCGGCATTGGCGCGGGTGCGCTGGTGGGAAATCAGGTCATACTGCACGTGTCGATGTCGGCGATTGGCTATCTGGGTGCCATTCCGGCACTGGTGGCGCTGATCTTGTCAGTGCTCATCTTCCGTAAGTGGCCGGTGGCGCTGGAGGAACAGGGGCAGCACGGGTAAGGTTTATTTATGCCGGGCAGCGCTGCGCCTACCCGGCAATCACATCAATGATAGGTCTTAATAATCTCCAGCACGCCGTTAATAATAAACTGCACGCCCATACAGACCAGTAAGAAGCCCATCAGACGAGAAATCGCCTCGATACCGCCCTTGCCCACCCAGCGCATAATGGCGCCGGAGCTGCGCAGCGACGCCCACACGATAACCCCGATAATCGCAAAAATCAGCGGCGGTGCCACCGTCAGGACCCAGTCCGGGAAGGTTGCGCTGTCGCGCACCGTCGACGCGGAGCTGATGATCATCGCGATGGTACCCGGCCCCGCCGTACTGGGCATGGCAATCGGCACAAAGGCGATATTCGCACTCGGTTCGGTTTCCAGCTCTTCCGATTTGCTGGTCGCTTCCGGCGACTCATGCGCTTTTTGCGCCGGGAACAACATGCGGAAACCAATGAAGGCCACAATCAGCCCACCGGCGATACGCAGGCCAGGGATGGAAATCCCGAAGGTATTCATCACCACCTGTCCGGCGTAATAAGCCACCATCATGATGGCAAACACATACACCGAGGCCATCATCGACTGATGGTTGCGCTCGGCGCTGTTCATGTTCCCTGCCAGCCCGAGGAACAGCGCTACCGTCGTTAACGGGTTAGCCAACGGCAGCAAGACCACCAGCCCAAGGCTGATTGCTTTTATTAAATCCAACATAGTGCGTTGTCGTCCTTATCCATATTTAACACAGCAATTATAGGGGGAAAGTGTGACATTCAGCCATGGGCGCAACGTAACGATTATTTTCCTTCTGAAAAGATAACAGGAAGTTATCTCTATGATTTGAAACACCTTAAAAAAAGTTCATGAAACGTTTTAGCAATTCGTGGCATCGGCTGGTTCATTCAGTTGACTTATACTTGCCTGAGCAATAATATCTGCCGTGACTAACTACTTGCCAGGGCAACCATTGTGAAAAGCACCAGTGATATCTTTAACGACGTTGTTCCGCTGGGTCGTCTTATTCATATGGTCAATCAGAAAAAAGATCGCCTGCTCAATGACTACCTGTCACCGCTGGATATCACCGCAACACAGTTCAAAGTGCTGTGTTCCATTCGCTGCGAAGTGTGTATCACTCCGGTTGAGCTCAAAAAGGTGCTCTCTGTCGATCTGGGTGCGTTAACCCGCATGCTCGATCGTCTCGTCTGCAAAGGATGGATAGAACGAAGCCCTAACCCGAATGACAAACGCGGCGTACTGGTGAAGCTAACCAGCGATGGCGCGGCCATGTGCGAGAAATGTCATCAATTAGTAGGACAAACACTGCATCAGGAACTAACAAAAAACTTAACGGCAGATGAAGTGGCAACCCTTGAGCTTCTGCTGAAGAAAATCCTGCCGTAAACAGAAAAAAGAGGTATGACGATGTCCAGACGCAATACTGACGCTATCACCATTCATAGCATTTTGGACTGGATCGAGGATAACCTGGAATCGCCGCTCTCCCTTGAAAAAGTGTCAGAGCGTTCGGGTTACTCCAAATGGCACCTGCAACGGATGTTCAAAAAAGAGACCGGCCATTCATTAGGTCAATATATTCGCAGCCGCAAGCTGACGGAAATTGCCCAGAAACTGAAAGAAAGCAACGAGCCGATCCTTTATCTGGCGGAGCGTTACGGCTTTGAATCGCAGCAAACCCTGACGCGTACTTTCAAAAACTATTTTGACGTGCCGCCTCATAAGTACCGAATCACCAGCGTGCCGGGCGAATCCCGATACCTGTATCCGTTAAAACACTGTAGTTAATTATCGCCTGTAACAGACGTAACCGAGGAAATCATGAAAGCTATCGCCTCCGCCGCCCTCGCCTTGCTGGTGCTGTTCTCCAGCCAGACCTTCGCGGAGCAAACCCCTCGTGCAACGCAGCAAAATAATCCTGATTCGATGATTTTGCCGTCAGCACATGACCAGTCGCCTTATGATTTCAACCACATGGGTGCTGGTAGCGACAAATCCGACGAATTAGGCGTGCCTTACTATAATCAGCACGGCCTCTGATTCGTTTTTGCCCCGCAGACGCGGGGCTTTTTTTATGCCTTTTCGCTTACCCGCGTCGTCCGACGCACCCGCAGACCAAACACGTTAATATACAGCCCGGCCATGATCAGCACGGCGCCAAACAGCTGCAGCGCGCTCAGCGTTTCATCCAGCAATATCGCCGCACTGGCAAGTCCTACCACCGGCACCAGCAGGGATAACGGCGCGACGCGCCAGGTTTCATAACGCCCCAGCAGCGATCCCCAGATCCCGTAGCCCACAATGGTGGCGACAAAGGCCAGATAGACAAGAGAAAGGATCGTGGTCATATCAATGTCGACAAGGCTGTTCAGCATCACCGCCGGACCGTCCAGAATGCACGACGCCAGCAGAAACGGGATAACCGGGATCAGCGCACTCCAGACCACCAGCGACATCACCGCCGGGCGCGCCTCGTGCTGCATGATCAGCTTGTTGAAGATATTCCCGCAGGCCCAGCTCAGCCCCGCCGCCAGCGTCAGCATAAACCCGAGCAGCGCCACATGCTGACCATTCAGGCTGGCCTCGATCAGCACCAGCACGCCGAACACCGCCAGGGTGATCCCCGCCAGCTGTTTGCCCTGCAGGCGCTCGCCAAACACAAACGCGCCGAGAATAATGGTAAAGAACGCCTGTGCCTGTAACACCAGCGAGGCAAGACCCGCCGGCATACCGAACTTGATGGCGCAAAAGAGAAACGCGAACTGGCCAAAGCTAATGGTCAGACCGTAGCCCAGCAGCAGTTTAAAGGGGATCTTTGGACGCGCCACAAAGAAGATGGCCGGAAAAGCGACCAGCATAAAGCGTAAACCGGCCAGCATCAGCGGCGGCATGTTGTGCAGCCCCAGCTTAATGACCACAAAATTAAGCCCCCATACTACGACCACCAGCAAAGCCAGCAGCCCGTCTTTACGCGTCATACCCTGCCCCTGAATTATTAATAATTTGTTAACACTTCAAGGTAACAGAAAAAAGCACGCTGCGAGAAGATCATTAATTCTGGCAGGCAGCTGAAGCACTTAGGGATAAATCAGGCGCTATACAAGCCCCTTATGTCATGGTAATCCTGTTAACACACATCTAATAAAAGCATAAGCAACTGTCGGGCAGGAATATGAAACCATCTCTCAGGCGCTCAACCGCAGCGCTGCTGACATCGTCATTGTTGTTAACCATCGGTAGAGGGGCAACGCTGCCGTTCATGACCATTTATCTCACGCGCGTCTACAGCATGAGCGTTGAGAATATTGGTTATGCCCTGACCGTGGCGCTGACCATTGGCGTGGTATTCAGCCTGGGATTTGGCATTCTGGCCGATAAGTTTGATAAAAAACGCTACATGCTGATCGCGATCGTGGCGTTTATCGCCGGCTTTGTGGCGATCCCGCTGGTCAATAACGTCACGCTGGTGGTGCTGTTCTTTGCGCTGATCAACTGCGCCTACTCCGTCTTTTCGACGGTGCTGAAAGCCTGGTTCTCCGACGTGCTCACCTCCAGCCAGAAGGCGCGGGTCTTCTCGCTTAACTACAGCTTCCTGAACATTGGCTGGACGGTCGGCCCGCCGATTGGCACCCTGCTGGTGATGTACAGCCTGCAGCTGCCGTTCTGGCTGGCGGCCTTCTGTGCCGCCCTGCCGCTGGGCTTTATCCATTTCTTTGTACAGAAAAGCGTGGCGTTAGATACCGCAGAGGAGAAGACGCCGTGGCAGCCGTCGGTATTGCTGAAAGACCGCGCGCTGTTCTGGTACACGCTCTCTGGCCTGCTGGCGTCGTACGTGGGCGGGTCGTTCGCGAGCTGTATTTCGCAATACGTTCTGGCCGCGCATGCGGACAGTGATTTCGCCGAAAAGGTGGTCGCCGTGGTGCTGCCCGTCAACGCCGCCGTGGTGGTGACGCTGCAATATGCGCTGGGCCGCAAGATCTCAGCCAGCAATATTCGCCCGCTGATGACCCTCGCCACCCTGTTTTTTATCCTGGGGCTGGGCGGCTTTATGCTCTCCGGGGAAAACCTGGTTTACTGGGGCATCGCTGCCGCCATTTTCACGCTGGGGGAGATTATCTATGCACCGGGTGAATACATGCTGATCGACAACATTGCCCCACCGGGAATGAAGGCGAGCTATTTCTCCGCCCAGGCGCTGGGCTGGCTCGGCGCGGCGGCAAACCCGATGATCACCGGTATTATCCTGACCAATCTGCCGCACTGGTCCTTGTTTGCGATCATGATGGTCGCCATCGTCATGGCCTGGCTGATGATTCTGCGTGGGATGAGCGTGAAGGCCTGGTGCGAGTCACCCAAAGCGGCGTAGCGAATGCAGGCCGGGTAAGGCAAAGCCGCCACCCGGCAATAAAGCATCAGTGGTGCAACATCTCCTCCACCACCTGCTCTTTGTACATCTCATTCGGGTAATAGGTCGGCCAGTTATCCATCTCTTTCAGCAGTGCCTCGTGGGAGGTATTGCCCATGAAAATGTGGAAGTGCGAAGAGGCTTTCGGCCCGATGGTGTGGTCGCTGAACTGCACGAACTTCGGCGCCTTGCTAGCGGCGTCCTTACACTCAAACAGATAGCGAACGCCTTTCTTACCTGACGCGTAGGTCAGAATTTTGTAGCCGCTGTAATCATACTGACAGCGGCTGACCGCTTTGCCCTGATGGAATTCCATCACGTTATTTTCGATGCCGATGGCATCCACGTCCGTCGCATAACCCGTACGGTAGTAGGCTTTGACCTCATCAAAGGATTTGCTTTTATCCTTCTGCGCTTTCTGCTTAAAGACCGGATCCAGCGAACCATCGAGCAGGAACGGATAGACCGACTGCCAGGTCCCGTCCCAGTCAGACAATGCTCTGTCCTTCACGTCCTTATCCTCAAACACGCCGTTCGCCGCCTTCTGTTCCGCTTCGGTCATCTGATGGCCGTGCGAATGAGCAAACAGCTGGCCGCTGACCAGCAGCGCCCCCAGAGTCATGGCAAATTTTCCAATATATTCAGCCAAGATAACATCCTCATTCCGTTTTATAAGAATGAGGATGTTATAATATAACATTTCAGATCGCAACCAGGCCGCGAACGCCCTCCTGCTCCATGTTTTCACCCCGCCCGCGCTGAATAATCGTGCCGCGCGACATCAGCAGATAGCTGTCGGCCAGCTCGGCGGCAAAGTCGTAAAACTGCTCCACCAGCAGGATCGCCATGTCGCCTCTGCTTGCCAGAGTACGGATCACGTGGCCGATCTCTTTAATAACGGAAGGCTGTATGCCTTCGGTCGGTTCATCCAGGATCAGCAGCTGCGGACGGCTCGCCAGCGCGCGACCAATCGCCAGCTGCTGCTGTTGCCCGCCGGAGAGATCGCCCCCGCGACGATGCTTCATCTCTTTGAGCACCGGGAACAGCTGCCAGATCTCCTCCGGCACCTGCTTCGCCTCGCGTGCTGAAAATCGCGACAGCCCCATCAGGAGATTCTCCTCTACGCTCAGGCGCGGGAAAATCTCGCGACCCTGCGGGACATACGCCACGCCAGACTGCACCCGCTGGTGCGGTTTGCTATGGGTGATCGTTTTTCCCTGCCAGATGACCTCCCCGGTTTTGGCCGGGATCAGCCCCATCAGACACTTCAGCAGCGTGGTTTTCCCTACGCCGTTGCGCCCCAGCAGGCAGGTGACTTCGCCGGTAACGGCCTCAAAGCTGACGCCGCGCAGGATATGGCTGCCGCCGTAATATTGATTCAGTTCATTAACCTGTAACATCATCGCTCCTTAACGTCCCAGATAGACCTCAATCACCTGCTCGTTGGCCTGCACCTCGCGAAGTGAACCTTCCGCCAGCACGCGCCCCTGATGCAACACCGTCACGCGATCGGCGATGGTTTCGACAAAGCCCATATCGTGCTCAACAACCATCAGGGAATGCTTGCCTGCCAGCGTTTTGAACAGCTCTGCGGTGTATTCCGTTTCCGCGTCGGTCATCCCGGCTGCGGGTTCATCCAGCAGCAGAAGATGCGGGTCCTGCACCAGCAGCATGCCGATCTCCAGAAACTGCTTTTGTCCATGGGAAAGCAGCCCGGCGCGGCGGTCGCGCTCGGCGGTCAGCCGCAGTAAAACCAGCATCTCATCGATCCGGTCGCGCTGCGCGCCGTTGAGTTTTGCCCGCAGGCTCGCCCAGACGGACTTATCGCTTTTCATCGCGATCTCCAGGTTTTCCCACACCGTCAGCGCCTCAAAGACCGTGGGCTTCTGGAATTTACGCCCGATGCCCTGGCGGGCAATGGCCGCAGGCTCCAGCGCGGTCAGGTCGATGGACTGGTCGTAAATCGCCCTGCCGCTCTCTGGACGCGTTTTGCCGGTGATGACGTCCATCAGCGTGGTTTTACCGGCCCCGTTGGGACCGATCACGCAGCGCAGCTCGCCCACGCCGATATTCAGCGAGAGATCGGTCAGGGCCTGAAAACCGTCAAAATTGACGTTAATCGCCTCAAGCTGCAGGACCGGGTCGGTCTGCTCTCGGTAGCGATCGCCGGGCAGCTGGCGGGTGAATAACCCTTCGGCTGGCTGCATTATTTTTCTCCCTTACGAAACAGTCCGTAGACGCCGCGCGGTAAAAACAGCGTAACGGCGATAAAAATCAGCCCCAGAAACAGCTGCCAGTATTCCGGCATCGCGACGGTGAAGAAACTTTTCGCCCCGTTAACCAGCGCCGCGCCAATCACCGGCCCCACCAGCGTGCCGCGCCCGCCAAGCGCTACCCAGATGGCGGCCTCTATCGAGTTCGTCGGCGACATTTCGCCCGGGTTGATAATGCCCACCTGCGGGACATAGAGCGCCCCCGCCAGACCACACAGTACGGCAGAGAGCGTCCACACCAGCAGCTTGAACCCGCGCGGATCGTAGCCGCAAAACGTCAGCCGGTTTTCGGCGTCGCGAACGGCGGTCAAAATGCGGCCAAACTTGCTCTTCGCCAGCACAAACCCTGTGCCCAGGGCCAGGAGCAGCAACAGCACGGTGGCCAGAAACAGCGCGATACGGGTCGTCGTTTCCGTTACCGAAAACCCGAGCAGCGTGGTGAAGCCGGTAAAGCCGTTATTGCCGCCAAAGCCGGTTTCGTTGCGAAAGAACAACAGCATCCCGGCATAGGTCAGCGCCTGGGTCATGATCGAAAAATAGACCCCTTTGATCTTCGAGCGGAAGGCGAACCAGCCAAACACCAGCGCCAGCAGCCCCGGCACCAGCACAATCAGCACCAGCGCCCAGGCAAAATGCTGGGTTCCCCACCAGAACCACGGCAGCTCGCTCCAGGAAAGAAACGACATAAACGCGGGCAGACCGTCACCCGCGGCCTGGCGCATCAGGTACATGCCCATCGCGTAGCCGCCCAGGGCGAAAAAGATGCCGTGCCCAAGAGAGAGCATCCCGGCGTAGCCCCATACCAGATCCAGCGCCACCGCAACGATGGCATAGCAGAGGATCTTGCCAGTCAGCGTCAGCATCCAGGTTGACAGCGCCAGCGGATGCGTCGCAGGCAGTAAGGCGAAAAACGGCAATATCAGCAAGCACACCACCAGCAGGCTGCCTGCAATCTGCGTAGTGAGCGGCGCTTTGCGCGCCAGCGTTAAGGTCAGCGGCTGGCTCATCAGTCAATCACCCTCCCTTTCAGCGCAAACAGCCCCTGCGGGCGTTTTTGAATAAATAGCACGATCGCCACCAGAATCACGATCTTGCCCAGCACCGCCCCCATCTGGGGTTCAAGGATTTTATTAAAAATCCCCAGACCAAACGCCGCGGCCACGCTGCCTGCCAGCTGGCCTACGCCTCCGAGCACCACCACAAGGAAGGAGTCGATGATATAGCCCTGGCCCAGCTCCGGCCCGACGTTACCGAGCTGCGATAACGCCACGCCGCCTAACCCCGCAATCCCGGAGCCAAGCCCGAACGCCAGCATATCGACGCGACCTGTCGGTACCCCGCAGCAGGCGGCCATGCTGCGGTTCTGCGTCACCGCCCGCACGTTGAGCCCCAGACGGGTTTTATTCAGAATGAGCCAGGTAAAGAACAGCACCAGCAGCACGAAGCCCAGCACCACGATGCGGTTCCACGGCAGCGTCAGGTTGGCAAAAACCTGCACCCCGCCGGAGAGCCATGCCGGGTTCGCCACCTCCAGGTTCTGGGCGCCAAAGGTCATGCGCACCAGCTGGATAAGCATCAGGCTGATGCCCCACGTCGCCAGCAGCGTTTCCAGCGGACGACCGTACAGATGACGGATCACCGTGCGTTCCAGCACCATTCCAATGCCCGCCGTCAGGCAGAACGCGACCGGCAAGGCGATAACGGGATAGAGCGCCAGCCACTGGGGCGCAAGCCCGGCCATCGCCTGCTGCACCATCCAGGTGGCATATGCCCCCAGCATCAGCATCTCGCCGTGCGCCATATTAATGACGCCCAGCAGGCCGTAGGTGATAGCCAGCCCCAGCGCGGCCAGCAGCAGCACCGACCCGAGGGAGAGCCCCATAAACGCCTGGCCCAGCAGATCGCCCCACATCAGCCGATGCTGGATCTGGCTAAGACTCTCTTCTGCGGCCGCGCGCACGCCGCCATCCGGCTCAGTGTCTGGCTGGGTAAACGGAGTGAGCCTCGACTGTACGTCCGGATCGTCGGACTGACCTAATAGTTCGACGGCCTTGCGACGCACCTCTGCCTGCGGGCTTGCCAGCTGGAGGTTCGCGACCGCCAGCAGCAGCGCCTGACGCGCCACGGCGTCCGTTTCATCGTTCACACGTTTTTCCAGAAAAGCGAGCATACCGGGCTGGGCATCGCGCTGCAGATGACGCGCAGCCGCCCGCCTCTCGGTGACACTGTCACTCACCAGCTGATGGGTGGCGATGGCGGTCGCAGCCAGCACGCGCAGCCGGTTCGTCAGACGAACGGCTTTGATTGGCGCTTCTGCAGCACGGGCGTCCCCAAGCGACACCATTTGCCCGTTACGCTGCGCAAAGGCGTGCTTTTGACTGTCGGCATACAGGTTTTCCTTCTGCAGGGACTGAAGCAGCGGAAGCCTGGCGGCATCCGGCGCGGCGGCCCACTGCGTCAACAAATCCGCCTGCTGGCTGCGGCTGGCGGCAACAAAAAGATCGGCATCCGATGCCTGCACCATCCCTGGCAGCAGTCCGGAAAGCCATACAAGAGCGATGAACAGGCGCATGGCGTTCATGACGTTTCTCCCTGCGGTGATGGCTTAGTTGCTGGCGGTTTTCATCGGCTGGTCGGGCTTTTTGTCATTTCCGGCGATGAACGGGCTCCACGGCTGGGCGCGTACCGGCTGTTCCGTCTGCCATACTACGTTGAACTGGCCGTTACCTTCGATTTCACCGATCATGACCGGCTTATGCAGATGATGGTTGGTGGCATCCATGGTGAGCGTAAAGCCTGATGGCGCCTTAAAGGACTGGCCGGCCATCGCCGCACGCACTTTGTCCACATCGGTAGTACCGGCTTTTTCCACCGCCTGCGCCCACATGTGAATGCCCACGTAGGTCGCCTCCATCGGGTCGTTGGTGACTACGGTGTCGGCGTTCGGCAGCTTGTGCGCCTTCGCATAGGCTTTGTAATCCGCCACGAACGCCTGGTTAGTCGGGTTATCGACGGACTCAAAGTAGTTCCAGGCCGCCAGGTTACCCACCAGCGGTTTGGTGTCGATCCCGCGCAGCTCTTCTTCGCCGACGGAGAACGCCACCACCGGCACGTCGGTCGCCTTCAGACCCTGGTTAGCCAGCTCTTTGTAGAACGGCACGTTGGAGTCGCCGTTGATGGTCGACACCACGGCGGTTTTGCCGCCCGCTGAGAATTTTTTGATGTTGGCAACGATGGTCTGGTAGTCGCTGTGGCCAAACGGGGTGTAAACCTCTTCGATATCCTTATCCTCCACCCCTTTCGAATGCAGGAACGCGCGCAGGATCTTGTTGGTGGTGCGCGGATAAACGTAGTCCGTGCCCAGCAGGAAGAAGCGTTTCGCCGCGCCGCCGTCTTCGCTCATCAGGTATTCAACCGCCGGGATGGCCTGCTGGTTCGGCGCCGCGCCGGTATAGAACACGTTTGGCGACATTTCCTCGCCTTCATACTGCACCGGATAGAACAGCAGGCCGTTCAGCTCCTCAAAGACCGGCAGTACGGATTTGCGCGAAACCGAGGTCCAGCAGCCGAATACCACCGCCACTTTATCCTGGCTTAACAGCTGTCGCGCCTTCTCGGCAAACAGCGGCCAGTTTGAGGCCGGATCCACCACTACCGGCTCCAGTTTCTTGCCCAGCACGCCGCCTTTGGCGTTGATCTCGTCGATGGTCATCAGGGCGACATCTTTAAGCGGGGTCTCGGAAATGGCCATCGTGCCGGAGAGAGAATGCATGATCCCCACTTTGATGGTATCGGCCGCCTGCACGCCAAAACTCATTCCCATCGCCACGACGGACGCGGATAACGCAAAGGCTTTTAATAAGGTACGACGGTGCATATTTTCACTCCTGAAAAAGAACGCTGTGCGAAAACGTCCGTTACGGCGTGGACGCGGAAATAAATGTGTCAGCGAAGCAGGAGCAAAAAGAATGCCAGAATGGAGATAGCGCTATTTCCGGGAGGGGAGCGCAGGATGTAAAGAGAACGTCTCAGAATGGCACAGCGCTGCACTTTTATAATGCAGCGCTGAGGAGGAAGGTTTTACCAGACTTCGCTGGCGATCTGCGTCACCAGCCGGACTTTGTCCCACTGCTGGGTTTCGCTCAGGCTGTTGCCCTCTTCGGTCGAGGCAAAGCCGCACTGCGGGCTGAGGCAAATTTGCTCTTTCGCCACGTATTTCGCCGCCTCTTCCAGACGGGCTTTGATTCCCTCCGGGTTCTCCAGCTCGCCGTTTTTCGTGGTGATAAGACCCAGCACCACCTGCTGCTTGCCCGGGCGAACAAAGCGCAACGGCGCGAAATCCCCGCTGCGGTCGTTATCGTATTCCAGGAAGAAGGCATCAACGTTGACCGTTCCGAACAGCACTTCCGCCACCGGCTCGTAGCCGCCTTCGGAAATCCAGGTGGAGCGGAAGTTGCCGCGGCAGACGTGCAGCCCGATGGTCAGATCGTCCGGCTTGCCCTCCAGCGCCTTGTTCAGGACGCGGGCATAGATACGTGCAAGCTCATCGGCATCGTCGCCGCGCTCGCGGATCTGACGACGCTGATCGTCCGAACAGAGGTAGGCCCATACGGTATCGTCCAGCTGCAGGTAACGGCAGCCTGCATCATAGAATGCGCGAATCGCGTCGCGCCAGGTGGTCGCCAGATCGTCGAAATAGACGTTCAGGTCCGGATACACCGTCGCATCAATGTCTTTGCGACCGCCGCGGAAATGCAGCACGCTCGGGCTGGGAATGGTCATTTTTGGCTGGGCGTTACCGCTGATGCTTTTCAGATAGCGGAAATCGTCCAGCATCGGGTGCTCGCCAAAGCCCAGTTTGCCGGTGACGCGCACGCCGTGGGCTTTGGTTTGCACGCCGTTAAACTGGATGCCCTGCTGGGAATCGTAACGCTCAACGCCCTGCAGACCGTCGAAGAAGTCGAAGTGCCACCAGGCACGGCGAAACTCACCGTCGGTCACGACATGCAGGCCGCACGCGCACTGCTGCTCAACGACGTGGCGAATGGCTTCGTCCTCCACCGCGCGAAGCTGTCTCGCGTCAATCTCGCCGCTGGCAAATTGCAGGCGAGCCTGCTTGATGGCATCCGGACGTAAAAAACTGCCGACTACGTCGGCGCGGTACGGGGCGTGGTGTCGTTGCATGGAAATCTCCTCAGTCTGCCAGCAATAATTGCCCGCAGTGATAATTCATTATTTGAACTTTTAGACTTCTGGATGTCTAAATGTCCAAAAACAATGTCATACCTCCCCGGTGCCGGCAAACGAGAAAATTTCACGGGTGTTGAAAAAAATTCATCTTCACAGCGCGGCAGTGGTTTCGCTGCTGGCAAACGCGTAGCGTTCATCTTCCCAGCCGGTGATCCCACCGAGCATGATTTTGACCGGCAGCCCGAGACGCGCCAGCTTCAGCGCGGCTCTGTCCGCGCCGTTACAGTGCGGCCCCGCGCAGTAGACGACGAACAGCGTCCCTTCAGGCCATTGGGCCATGCGCTCAGCGGTCATCTGGCTCCACGGCATATGCAGAGCGCCCGGCACATGGCGACGGGCAAACTGCTCCGGGCTCCCCACCACGTGCAGCAAAACAAAGTCCTGCTCATTATTGGCGATGGCGTGATGCACATCGGCGCAGTCGGTTTCTACGCTCAGGCGGCGCAGAAAATGGGTGACGGCTTCCTGCGGCTCGGCAGCCGGAAATTCAGTAACATAGCTCATGATCCTTCCTCATCTTTGGCGTTTGTGTTAACACTACTCTATCCAGAAATTCAGCACGTGAATGCGCTCGCTTATGCCAGAAAACAGCAAAAAGATGACAAACTTAAGACAAATTGCCCGCCCGCAGGTGGTGGTGCTGGCCTATGACGGCCTGTGTACCTTTGAGTTTGGCGTAGCGGTGGAGATCTTCGGTCTGCCACGTCCCGAGCTGGGCGATGAATGGTATCGTTTTGCGGTGGCGAGCGTGGATAGCGGTGAACTTCGGGCAACAGGCGGGATCCGTATCGTCACCGATGGTGATTTAAGCCTGCTTGCGTCTGCGGACCTGATTGTGGTTCCCGGCTGGCGTGGGCTGGACTCGCCGGTTCCTGACGCGCTCTGCAACGCATTACGTCAGGCCAGCGCGCGAGGATGCCAGCTGCTGTCCATCTGTTCGGGCGTATTTGTGCTGGCCGCTACGGGGCTGCTCAACGGGTGCAAAGCCACGACGCACTGGCGCTACATTGAGACGCTTAAAGCCCGCTACCCTGACATCGACGTGGTTGAGGATGTGCTCTACCAGGACGAAGGCGATATCCTGACTTCTGCAGGCAGCGCGGCGGGGATCGATCTCTGCCTTCACGTTGTACGAAGGGATTATGGAATGGAAACCGCTAACAGCGTGGCGCGGCGGCTGGTCATTCCCCCACACCGGGATGGCTCTCAGCCGCAACAGCTGAGCCGCCCGGTGGCACAGCTGCGGGAAAGCCAGCGCCTCGGCCAGCTGTTTGATTTTCTGCATACGCATCTTACCGAGCCGCACAGCGTCGACTCGCTGGCGCGTCGTGTCGGTATGAGTCAGCGCACGTTTCTTCGTCGCTTCGAGGCGGCAACAGGAACGACGCCTGCCCGCTGGTTACTCAATGAGCGCCTGCTGCGGGCGAAAGATTATCTGGAAAGCAGTCGTTTAAGTATCGACAGCATCGCGGAACAGACCGGGTTTGGCCAGGCATCGACGCTGCGTCATCACTTTCGCCAGCAGTTCGCGATTTCCCCGGTCCAGTACCGCAAACAATTTTCTCATTCCGCTACAGCCCGCTGAGGCGTCAGTCTTTTGGTTTCGCAGGAATACGGAGAACCTTATGGTCACCACACACGTTTTTATCGCAACCAGTCTTGATGGTTACATCGCCCGACACAATGATGATATCGACTGGCTCCTGCAGCGCGATGACCCGGCTGAAGATCATGGCTATGCGGCGTTCATCGCTGACAAAGAGTGGATAGTGATGGGCCGAGGCAGCTATGAGAAAGTATTGACCTTTGATGCATGGCCTTATGACCGGCCCGTGCTGGTGCTCTCCAGACAGCTGGCCGACACGCCCGTGCCCGACGCGCTGAAGGGGAAAGTGCAGTTTTCCGGCCGCACGCCAAAGGAGGTGCTCGACTACCTGGCGTTGCAGAACGTCCATCGCGTCTATCTCGATGGTGGGCAGGTGATACAGTCGTTCCTGCGAGAAGGACTGGTGGCCGATATGGTGATCACAACCGTTCCTGTCCTGCTCGGTTCGGGAAAATCGCTGTTTGGCGCCCTGCCAGAGGATATCGATTTGACGCTGGTATCCAGCCGTAGCTTCCCTTCGGGTCTGGTACAGTCGCACTATCGACTGCTATCATAAAAAGACGGTAAACACTGCGCAAAAAAACCGCCAAAAAATGGCGGTAAATGCTTGCATGGATAGATTTGTATTTTGGTCTCTACGTCCCGACACTCCATGGCCGGGCTGCGGATCCCATACAACCTAACACCCGTTGTCTTAACGAAGATTAAACAGTCTTATTAACCTGCATGAGTATTGATCTGCAAATAACGCATAAGGCCCTGTTCAGCGCTCTGTTTTGCGTCATCATTTATGGCTTCAAGATAAAATGACCGCGCCACTCCATAAGGTGCTTTATCAGAGGGGTACGCCGCAAACTGGAATGTTTTTCCTATCGTCTGCTGGGTGCAGTCTAATTCCCAACGCACATCGTTAATTTTTTTACTGTTACAGGTTACGGCTCCATAATCGCTGGTCAAATAGGAACTAACGCGAATTTCTGCCGATTGTATATATTCTGGTTTGTTATCACCAGCATAACGAATCCCTGCAACGGCCCCAACAGCAACCGCCAGAAGCGCAAGCGCAATTATTTTTTTCATTTATTAACGACCCGTTCCTTAGCCAGAGATTAACTATTATATAAGATTTATCCTTAATGCAAATATCCGATTATGGACCAGAAATGGCAATTTACAAACATTCATGACTTTTTAGGAAATGTCCTGGACAATTTTCCGGACACACAATATTTGACAATCTCTTTTCACGAGTTTGAATTATTAAATAATAACACTAAAAAATAATCGGCATGATTACCCCGCAATGTCATTCGGCGGCGATCTCATGATTAAAAAAGGCTTATCTCTCGTCATGCTTATCTGTGCACTCTTTTCAGGCCAGCTTATGGCCGGGCACAAAGGACACGAATATTTATGGGTCAAGAATGTGGCGCATCAGCTTCGTCATGAAGCCGACAGCGATGAGTTACGAAGCGCTGCGGAAGAGTCGGCGGAGGGTTTGCGCGAACACCACCTGTGGCAGAAATCGCGCAAACCGGATACCCACGTTCGGTAATTAACTGCCCTTGCGTTTAGGCAGAGTTTTCATCAGATCGTCCGGACTGACGGACGCCACAATACTGCCCGGCTGCGGCATTTTGAAGATGTGGTTTTTCATCTTGCCAATCACATGCATTTCGCAAGGACGGCAGTCGAACTTGAGAGTCAGAACTTCATCACCGTTTACAAGCTGCATGGGGGTTGCCTTCCAGCTCTTAATATTCCCTTTCGCCTGCTTAGGGCAAAGGTTAAACGCAAAGCGCAGGCAGTGCTTGGTGATCATCACCGGCACATCGCCCTTCTCTTCATGCGCTTCATAAGCCGCGTCGATCAGCTGCACGCCGTGGCGATGATAGAATTCACGCGCTTTATGGTTATAAACGTTGGCCAGGAAGGATAAATGTGTCTCCGGGTATACGGGTGCAGGTACGGCTTCCGCTTTACGGCTAGCGCGCGGATACTGCGCCAGGCGCGCGGCATCCAGCATCTCTGCCGTTTCACGACGGAACTGGTTAAGCAGGCTGTTCGGCACGAACAGAGCATCCGGCAGACTGACCTCAACGTTGCGGGCGTAGTAAATCGTCTGGCCAAGCTTCGCCACCCCATCCTTCAGGCTGTTGAGCGCTTTTTCCGCGTTGTTTGCCACCTCGAACAGGCCATCGAGCGTATGCGTTACGCTGATGCCGTCTTCACAGGTCATGGTCAGAATCAGCTGCTCTTCCCAACCGCCCAGCTCAATGTCCACCGCGATACGACGTTCGCTGGAGGTTTTCAGCAGCGCCTGCTGCCAGTTATGATCGAGGTTACGGTTAAGCGCCGCGTTTGGTCGCGCCTTGTAGAGATCGGCCGGCATTTCATTCGGCCAGACGCGGTAGCGGTTCTCGCCGGTTTTCTCGACCGTATTGGCGCGGAAGCCCACGACCTCACGCTTAATCATCACGTTAAGGCCATCGCCGTTCGCCAGCGGTTCCGTTACCTGGACATCAAGGTGATCTTTCGCCACTTTCAGCACTTCACCCACCGGTAAACCGATAAACTTCGGTGAGTCAAACGCGCCGATATCCCCTTTACGGGCATTAACGAAATAGTCCGTGCTCCCACGGTGGAACGTTTTGTCCGTCGACGGAACAAAAAAATGCTCGGTGCGCCCGGCGGACGCGCGTGCCAGGTCACCGCGATCTTCGATAATGGCGTCGAGCATCTGGCGATAGTGCGCGGTGATGTTCTTCACGTAGCTCATATCTTTGTAGCGCCCTTCAATCTTGAAGGAACGCACGCCCGCGTCGATCAGCGCGCCCAGGTTGGCCGTCTGATCGTTATCCTTCATGGAGAGCAGGTGTTTTTCGAACGCCACGACGCGGCCCTGATCGTCTTTCAGGGTATACGGCAGACGGCAGGCTTGAGAGCAGTCGCCGCGATTGGCGCTGCGGCCCGTCTGCGCGTGGGAAATATTACACTGACCGGAATAGGCGACGCACAGCGCGCCGTGGATAAAGAATTCAATCGTCGCGTCTGTCGCCTGGTGAATATCGCGGATCTGATTCAGGTTCAGCTCACGCGCCAGAACGATCTGCGAAAAGCCGACGTCAGAGAGAAACTTCGCCTTCTCTACCGTGCGGATATCACACTGGGTACTGGCATGCAGTTCAATGGGGGGAATATCCAGCTCCAGCACGCCCATATCCTGAACAATCAGGGCATCCACCCCGGCCTGGTAGAGATCGGTAATCAGACGTTGCGCAGGCTCCAGCTCATCATCATGAAGAATGGTGTTCAGGGTCACGAACACTTTCGCCCCGAAACGGTGGGCGAACGGCACCAGTTCAGCAATATCGCTCAGGCTGTTACTGGCGTTATGGCGGGCACCGAAGCCTGGGCCACCAATGTAGACGGCATCTGCGCCATGAAGGATCGCTTCACGGGCAATGGCGGCGTCGCGGGCCGGGCTTAAAAGTTCAAGATGATGGGATTGCAGGCGCATACTTCGTCGTTATCCGTTATGGTCAAAATGGCGGCTATTGTAGTCAGAAGTATGCGTCAGCGAAACAGTTTTGCGCAGCGTCAGCGGGGATAATGGATCAGGGAGTGAAAATGCACCGTCCGGTCGCTGCTGTTGCGGTAGGCGTGCGGTTTATCGCCTGCGAAACGGATGCCCGAATCGGCAGAAATCATCTGCCATTTGCCGCCAAGCTTCATCTCCAGCTCGCCGCTTATTACGACGACATGTTCAATTACTCCGGCCTCATGCGGCGTGGATTCGCTCAGCGCGCCGGGTGCCAGCGTGATGGAGAAATAATCAAACCCGAGCGTCTCGTCCCACGGAAAGAGCGGCTTGACGACCATCGCCTGCTGCTGGGGGTCAAATACCGCCTGCCGGTCCGCGTCTGGGGTGATGAACGCGGAAAACGGCACGTTCAGCCCGGTGGCAATTTTCCACAGCGTCGACACCGTCGGGCTGGATTCATTGCGCTCGATTTGCCCGAGCATGGCTTTTGACACGCCGGTCTCGTCCGCGAGCTTCGACAAACTCCAGCCGCGCGCCTGGCGCAGCGTTTTCAGCGTTGTTGCAAGGTGTAGTGTGATATCCATGTTCCCTCCTGGTGACGATCAGCATACCACTTGTACGCTATAGCGCACAGTGCTACCTTACTCCGGACGTTATAACGCACAATGGAGTTTTCATGCGCCCTTCCTCTCACTTTATTCCGGTCGCACTGGCTGGATTTGTCGCCGTTCTGGTCGGTTACGCCAGCTCGGCCGCCATCATCTGGCAGGCCGCCGCCGCGGCAGGCGCCAGCGCACAGCAGATTGCGGGCTGGATGACCGCGCTGGGAATTGGAATGGGCGTCAGTACGCTGGCGCTTTCCTGGTGGTACAAAGCGCCCGTACTGACCGCCTGGTCGACGCCCGGCGCGGCGCTGCTCGCCACCAGCCTGCACGGGATCACGCTGGCAGAAACCATCGGCGTGTTCATCTTTGCTAACGCGCTTATTTTGCTCTGCGGCATTACCGGGCTCTTCGCCCGTCTGATGAAGCTGATCCCTCATTCGCTTGCTGCCGCCATGCTGGCAGGGGTATTGCTGCAGTTTGGCCTGCATGCCTTTGCGCATCTTGAGGGGCACTTTCTGCTGTGCGGCAGCATGATTGCGGCGTGGCTAATCGCAAAAGCGCTGTCGCCGCGCTATGCCATCGTGGTCACGCTGCTGGTGGGCGGGATTGTGGCATGGGCGGCAGGTGACGTTGTCACGGATAAACTCACCCTTTCTCTGGTAATGCCCGAATTTATTGCACCCGCCTTCACCTTCACCAGCCTGGTGAGTATTGGCTTGCCCTTCTTCCTCGTGACCATGGCTTCGCAAAACGCGCCGGGGTTCGCCACGATGAAAGCCTCCGGTTACCCGCTGGCGGTCTCACCGCTCATCATCGTCACGGGAGGGCTGGCGCTGCTGTTTTCTCCGTTTGGCGTCTTTTCCATCTGCATTGCGGCTATAACCGCCGCCATTTGTCAAAGCCCGGATGCACACCCGGATGCGGATAAACGCTGGCTGGCGGCCATCGCAGCGGGAGGATTTTACCTGCTGGCGGGAATTTTCGGTGGCTCCATTACCGGGCTGATGGCCGCGCTGCCGCTCAGCTGGATCCAGACGCTTGCCGGTCTGGCGCTGCTGGGCACCATCAGCGGGAGTTTATATCAGGCGCTGAATCATGAAGCGGAGCGCGACGCGGCTATCGTCACGTTTCTGATGACCGCAAGCGGCGTCACGCTCCTGGGCATCGGTTCGGCATTCTGGGGACTGGTGCTGGGCGGG
Source organism: Enterobacter sp. Taxon_8 (assembly GCF_058354585.1). NCBI lineage: Bacteria > Pseudomonadati > Pseudomonadota > Gammaproteobacteria > Enterobacterales > Enterobacteriaceae > Enterobacter > Enterobacter sp. Taxon_8. The sequence continues at coordinate 2,304,425 of NZ_CM177989.1, forward strand.
ATGTGCTACGCCCTGTTTTCACGCGCTCGCCGCACGTAGCTGCGAAGGCGTCATGCCCGTCGCGCTGCGAAAGCGGTTGCTGAAGTGGCTGGCGGAGTTGAACCCGCAGGCAAGCGCGATCTCCGTCAGCGGCGTCGTCGTATGCTGGACGAGGGCCTTAGCTTTATCCATTCGCCTCTGCATCACGTACTGATGCGGCGCCAGCCCCGTCGACTGGCGGAACATGCGGGCAAAGTGGTATTCGCTGAGCGCGGCCTGCACCGCCAGCTCGGCCAGCGTCAGGGGCTGGCCCAGGTTCTCTTCAATAAAGGCCAGCACGTTGCGCAGCACGAATGGCGATAGCCCTCCGGTGACGACCGGCAGCTTCCACTGCACGTTAGAGTAGTTTTGCAGCAGATGGGTCAGCAGCAGCGTGGAGGCCGTGCTCAGGGTGAGCTGGTTGGCGTGCTGCTGCCAGTCACAGCCGAGCAAAAACTGGCGATACAGCGCGGTGATCTTCGGATCGCTACCAAAAATGCGCTCGTCCAGGGTCAGCGAAAGCGGGCGCTTGTCCCAGATTTTTTCCCCCACGTCGCGCAGGTGTTCGTCGGTGCAGTAGAGATGCACAAACGACAGGTCATCGCGGATATCCCACGTCGATTCGCTCTCTTTGGGCATCAGACAGAAACGGTCCGGCCCCCCGCCGTTCTTCCAGCCGCCCGGCGTTTTTTGATAGCTTTCGTAGCCGTCCGCCACGTACAGGCTGAGGGTATGATGGTTACTTTTTACCGTTATCGTATCGTGCTTGTTGTACCACGCTGCCAGCTGAATACCCGAATTCAGCGAGACGGTTTCCCGCAGGACTGCATTCTGTTGGCAAAGCGTTTCAAAGGTATCGTAAGCGTGAGACATAACCGTTAGCGCATAATTGATGGGAATATCAGTCTAAGAAGAGTTGCCCCCCGTTGCCAGTCCCGCCGGAAGAAAAAAGCGCAAGATTTTGCAAGTCACCCGCAACCCGGTGAAAGCCCGTCGCGAGTTTCAGCGCCATACTGCGGGCTTCCGCGGTTTGAGAAGAGAGAACTATGAACGCATTATTATATGGACTCGTGGTCATTATCTGGGGAACCACCTGGATTGCGATTTTCCTGCAGCAGGGCCCCGTCGCGGCGCCGGTGTCGATTTTCTGGCGCTTCGCCGTCGCCAGCCTCACGATGATGGCGGTGTTAATCGCCCTGCGCCGCCTGCGCAAGCTGGCGCTGCGGGATCACCTCTTTTGTATACTCCAGGGATGCTGCGTTTTCTGCTTTAACTTCTGGTGTTTTTACGCCGCAGCCTCGCACATTAACACAGGGCTGGAATCCGTGATCTTCTCCATGGCCGTGCTCTATAACGCCATCAACAGCTTTATCTTCTTCGGGCAGCGCCCGCCGGCGCGCTTCTGGACGGCGGCGGCACTGGGCCTGACTGGGATCGTCACTCTCTTCTGGGACGATCTGCTGGCCAGCGGCTGGAGCGCGTCGCTCCTGACCGGGATTGGCCTCTCCGCGCTCGGCACCTACGGCTTCTCGCTGGGCAATATGATCAGCATGCGCCATCAGCGCAGAGGCCTAGAAACCATGACCACCAACGCCTGGGCGATGCTCTACGGCACGCTGGTGATGGGCTGCATTGCGCTGTTCAGAGGCGATAGCTTCGCGCCAGAGTGGACCATCAGCTACATTGGCGCGCTGCTCTATCTGGCTGTATTTGGTTCGGTGATTGCCTTTGGCGCCTACTTCACGCTGGTGGGACGCATTGGCCCGGGCAAAGCGGCCTACAGTACGCTACTCTTCCCACTGGTGGCGCTGTCCATCTCTACGGTGTATGAAGGATACGTCTGGCATATCAACGGTATCGTGGGGTTATTGCTGATTCTGGGGGGAAATATGGTGATGTTTACCAAACCAGAAACCTGGTTCAGACGCTTACGAACGGCGTAAATAAAAAGGCCTGCATTACGCAGGCCGTTTTATTTTATTTCGCGGTCTTTTTCACATCAAACATGGTGGCGTCCGTCGCCATGTCATCAACAACCTGCTTCAGGGTTGCAAAGGTCATCGGCGTACTTTCGTTGTTCAGATCTTTACCTTCGCCTTTGCGCACCACCTTCATGACCGGTTTGTTGGTAGCCGCATCGATCAGTTCGCCTTCAAAGAAGAGATGCGTATCCATGGTGCGATGCCCGGTTGCCATCTGCGTACCTGCTACCACCAGCGCGACCGGCACCACTTCATAGAACTGCAGACCCTCTTTCTGCGAACTCACCCCGGTAATTGCACCACGGAAAATCAGGCTGTGTTTACCCGGCGTGGTCACAATTGGCTTACGGGTACCAATAGCGGTTTTCATTTTGTTATTGGTGTAATTCAACAGCTCATCAAGCGTTTTTTGACCAATTTGTGTGGTCGGTTTAGGCGCAGGATAATAAGTAATCGGCGTCCAGAGAATACTGTCGTAATTAGCTTCGTTATAAGAAGGATCAACCCAACGCAGCGTTGGTTTACCCGTCGCAGACGTCGTCTGCTGCAAGCCGGAATAGTCTTTTAAAAAGCCAGAATATTGTTCGGGAGCCGCAACTTTTGAAGAACAGCCCGCCAACGCCAACAGACCAGTAAGCACTGCAACTTTAAAAAAAGTTTGAGTACGCATGATAGTTTTCCATGTTATCTGCAAGTATGCATTTGAAGTTATAGCAAAAGACCGGCGGGTTTGTTGTGACAAAAAATGATGCGGAGAGCACAAATTGCGAAAAGACTGCCCGGAGGCGTGCCGGGCAGTGAAAAATTACTGATTTATATCCAGTTGCCAGAACAGATGTTTGCCAAACGGGTCAATTTCATAGCCCGTCACCTCCTTGCGCACCGGTTCGAAAATGGTTGAATGCGCAATCATCACCGCGGGCATCAGGTCATGCATCATTTGCTGCGCCTCTTTATATAGCGCCACGCGCTTATCGCGATCGGTCGTTGATTTTGCTTCCGCAATAATTTTATCAAAGGGCTTATAGCACCATTTCGCCGAATTTGACCCACCGTTTGCCGAGGTGCAGGTAAATAGCGGGCCGAAAAAGTTGTCCGGATCGCCCGTTGCCGTCGTCCAGCCCATCAGCGCGGCCTGATGCTCTCCGCCCTTCACGCGTTTCAAATACTCGCCCCATTCGTAGGTAACGATTTTGGTCTGCACGCCTATTTTCGCCCAGTCCGCCTGAATCATCTCCGCCATGCGTTTCGCATTCGGGTTATAGGGACGCTGCACCGGCATCGCCCATAAATCGATGCTGACGCCGCTGGCAAAACCGGCCTCTTTCAGCAGCGCTTTGGCTTTTTCAGGGTCGTAGTCGTAATCCTTAAGCTCGCTGTCTGCGCTCCATACGCCCGGCGGCAGCAGGTTCTTCGCAGCGGTGCCGGTACCGTGGAACACCGCATCAATAATGGCTGGTTTATTGATGGCCATCGCCAGCGCCTGACGGACCTTCACGTTATCCAGCGGCGGCTTCTGCGTGTTGAACGCCAGGAAGCCGGTATTTAGCCCCGCCTTACTCATCAGATTAATGTCTTTGTTGGCCTTCATGCGCGGCAGATCGGCCGGGTTTGGGAAGGGCATGACCTGACATTCGTTCTTCTCAATTTTGGCAAAGCGCACGGAGGCATCTGGGGTGATGCTAAACACCAGCCTGTCCAGCTTCGATTTCCCCTGCCAGTAGTCGGCAAACGCCGTGAAAAGGATCCGGGAATCTTTCTGATACTGCGCCAGCTTAAACGGCCCGGTGCCGATGGGCTCCATATCCACCTTCTCCGGCGTGCCCGCTTTTAGCATCGCGTCGGCATACTCCGCCGAAAGGATTGAGGCAAAATACCAGGCCAGATCGGCGACAAACGGCGCTTCCGGGTGCGCCAGGGTAAAGCGCACGGTGTGGTCATCGACTTTATCAATGGCGGTAATCAGGCTGCCGAACTCCAGGCTTTCGAAGTTGGAATAGCTGCCGTTAGAGACGTTGTGGTAGGGATGATTCACGTCTTTCTGCCGCATAAACGAGAAGATCACGTCGTCGGCGTTAAAGTCGCGGGTCGGCGTAAAGGATTTATTGCTCTGGAACTTCACGCCTTTACGCAGAAAGAAGGTGTAGACCTTGCCGTCGTCGCTCACCTCCCAGCGCTCCGCCAGGCTCGGCACCAGCTCCGTGGTGCCGGGTTTGAAATCGACCAGACGGTTATAGACCGGCACGGCGCTGGCGTCCACGCTGGTTCCCGAGGTATATAGCTGAGGGTTAAAGTTTTCCGGCGATCCTTCGGAGCAATACACCAGCGTTTTCGCAGCAACGGTGGAACTGACCGTGAGTGCAGCGAACGCCAGCGCTATAGTTGTGAGTTTGCTTGTCATCATTTATTCCTGTCTTTTTAATTCGACGGCTAATTAATTCTTTTGCCATTTCATAAATAACATTAAAGTGATGTGGCAAACACCTGAAAAATAAATAAGGAATAAATCACTATGGGCTCGCCGCTTTCCAGACAATTAACGCACCGTTTTTTCCGCTATCTCGCGATCACCAGCCAGAGCGATCCCAAAGTCAAAACCCTGCCCTCAACGCCGGGCCAGCATGACATGGCGCGCGAGCTGGCGCAGGAGCTGGCACAGCTGGGGTTAGACGACATTGTGATTGATGAATTCGCCACGGTGACGGCGGTAAAAAAAGGCAACGTGCCCGGTGCGCCGCGCATCGGCTTTATTACCCATATTGATACCGTCGACGTGGGACTTTCACCGGATATTCATCCACAAATATTAACGTTTACCGGTGAAGATCTCTGTCTGAATAAAGAGAAAGACATCTGGCTGCGGGTTAACGAGCACCCTGAAATTCTGGCTTATCCGAATGAGGAGATTATTTTCAGCGACGGAACCAGCGTATTGGGCGCGGATAATAAATCGGCGGTCACGGTGGTCATGACGGTGCTGGAAAACCTCACGGCGGAGCATCGGCATGGGGATATCGTCGTGGCGTTTGTGCCTGACGAAGAGATCGGCCTGAACGGTGCCAAGGCGCTGGATCTTAAGCGCTTCGACGTCGACTTTGCCTGGACCATCGACTGCTGCGAGCTGGGTGAAATTGTTTACGAGAATTTTAATGCGGCCGCCGCGGAGATCCGCTTTACCGGCGTGACGGCGCACCCAATGTCCGCCAAAGGCGTGCTGGTGAATCCCCTGCTGATGGCGACTGATTACATCAGCCATTTTGACCGCCAGCAAACGCCGGAGTGCACCGAGGGACGTGAAGGCTATATCTGGTTTAACGGCATTCAGGCCGGACAGAACGAGGCCGTTCTTAAGGCCAATATCCGCGACTTTGACAAGGAGAGCTTTGCCGCGCGCAAGCAGCAGATTGCCGACGTGGCCGCACTGATTGCCGCCCAATATTCGACGGCCAGAGTGGACTATCGCATTGAAGATACCTACAGCAATATCAGCAATGCGATTGGTGAAGACCGGCGCGCTATCGATCTGATGTTCGAGGCGATGGAATCGCTCGGCATCACGCCGAAACCGACGCCGATGCGCGGCGGCACCGACGGCGCGGCGCTCTCGGCAAAAGGGCTACTCACGCCGAACTTCTTCACCGGGGCGCATAACTTCCACTCGAAGTTTGAATTCCTGCCGCTGTCGTCGTTCGAAGCGTCTTACAACACGGCCCTGCAGATCTGCCTGCTGGCCGCCCGTTAAGCGGGCTTGCGCGCCAGCATCGTGGCAAAGCGCAGCCTGATGCGGTTACCATTTTCATCGGTGCGGTGCAGTTCGCCAACGTCTTCGTTGTATTTGAGCAACTCCCAGCCTTCATAGTAGTTGCTCAGCTCACCGCTCTTGAACGCAAACGGGAAGCCGACGGTGCACGGGTAATCCACCGTGTCCATCGCGGCAACAATCAGGTTGTAGCCGCCAGGCCTGGTGCAGCGCTGCATATTAGCGATAAGACCCGGGATGGTTTTTGACTCCAGGAACATCAGCACCACGGTGGAAAGAATGAAATCGTACTCGCCGTCAAAACTCAGGTTGTTGAGATCTTTAATCGCCGCGTGGAGGTTATCGATCCCTTCTTCCGCCTTAATGCGCTCGATATTATCGATGCTCATCGGGTTCTTGTCCCACGCGGTGACATCGTGGCCGTTAGCTGCAAGATAGAGGCTGTTACGGCCGTTGCCGCAGCCCAGATCCAGCGTTTTACCGGGCTTCACAATCTCCGCGCTGTACAGCACCTCTGAATGGGTACGGGTTAAGCCATATTTCTCTGTGAAGTAATTCTCATCGACGGTCATTGTTTTCCTGCGTTCTCATAAAGTGAAAGTGCATCCTGGATGCTATTTTAAGGCGTTTACCGTCTGGTTGCCAGCCGCTCGAAAATCGAAAAATTTGCTACGTTTAGTTAAGACGCTTATCAGAGAAATAAAGATGAACAAATATCGCCTTAGCGACGAGACCCGCCTCTGGCAATGGAAAAACGGCGAAACCACCCACGCCACTACGCTGCGGCAGATTATCGCCACGGCGGACTTTAACGACGTGACGGTCGGGACGAGAGGCGGCTGGATTGACGATGAGCGCGCCCTCGCGCAGGACGGCCACTGCTGGATCTACGATGAAAACAGCGTGGTGTTCGCCGGAGCGACCGTGTCCGGCAACGCGCGTCTTACCCTGCCGTGCGTCGTGAGCCATGATGCCCGTATCGGTGACAGCTGCTGGCTGGACGGCGCAGAGGTCAGCCACGGGGCGCGAATAAGTGACAACGTCACCATTCAGCAATCCTGCGTGCGGGGCGAGTGTCATATCTACGGCGAAGCGCGCGTGCTGCACCACAGCGTGGTCATTGCTGCCAAAGGGCTTACGCCGGACCATGAACAGATCCTGCAAATCTACGATAAGGCAACGGTGATCCAGTCGAGGATTGTGCACCAGGCGCAAATCTACGGCGAGGCGATGGTTAATTTTGCCTTTGTTGAACACCGGGCCGAAGTCTTCGACAACGCGATCCTCGAGGGAAACGAACTCAACAACGTGTGGGTGTGCGACTGCGCAAAAGTCTATGGTAACGCCCGCGTGATTGCCGGCTTTGATGAAGATGCCATCCCAACGGTGCGCTACAGCTCGCAGATTGCGGAGAATGCCGTGGTCGAGGGAAACTGTGTCATCAAGCATCACGTCCTGATTGGCGGTCAGGCCTGGCTGCGCGGCGGGCCGATCATGCTGGATGATAAAGTCGTGATTCAGGGGCGCGCGCGCATCAGCGGGGATGTGCTGATCGAACATCGGGTTGAAATTACCGGCGATGCGGTTATTGAAGCATTTGCCGGCGAGAGCATTCACCTGCGCGGCGAAAAAGTGATTAACGGCGACCAGCGCATCACCCGCACGCCGCTGCTGGGTGCGTTATAGGGTATAAATCCTGCCGTAGATATTCACGTCTTCAAAGCGGCCATTCAGGTATTCCGCTTCCCGCAAGCACCCTTCCAGCGTAAAACCGTTGCGTACGGCAACGCTGTTGCTGTGCTGATTCGCCACCCGACATTTGATCACAAAACGACGGATCTCACCGCGCTCAGCGTAGTAGCGCATAAACGCCTGCAGTGACCGGGAGAGAATACCCTGCCCCTGGTGGGCTTCATCCAGCCAGTAGCCGATGTACCCGGCCTTGTTGGTTGGTTCAATCGTGTTGAACGACAGTACGCCAACCAGCGCATCATCCTTAAAGATCAAAAACATTTTGGCGTAGCCGCGCTGCTGCAGCATCTGGTTACTCTGCACGTTGCGGCGGGTATCCTCTTCGCTGCCTACGTGCTGCGCCCAGTAAAAGGCGGTTTGCAGAAAGATTCTGTTTTTGACGACGAGATTGTGCAGATCGGCGGTATAGCGCTCTTCGACGGCGCGAAGCTCGAGAGCGTCAGATACCGGGATAATTTCGGATTTTACTACGGTCATTGCCCCTCACCCTAACCCTCTCCCGGAGAGAGAGGGAATCGATCGTTAACGCATTACCCTGTCGTCAACGTAGTTACGTTTATCCGGCGCCGGTGGGAAATACTGGTACAGCCAGGTTTCACTGATGGCGTCGCCCTGGCAGCGCAGGAACAGACGCATATCCACCGGCTCCGTCGAATCCGACGTCGGGTACCAGTCAAACAGAATTCGATAGCCGTCAAACGGTTCAACGTAGAGGATCTCCACCTGCTTCGCTTCACCGCTGGAGAGCGTAATCACCGGCTCGATGCCTTTTGGCGCAGCGGCCTTCAGATCGCCGCCGACAAAATCTATCGCAAAGCGACGGGCCCATACTTTCGGGTAGTTTTCGCCCGGCGCCCAGCCTTCCGGGAACCCGCCCATGCCGGTACGGGTGGCGAAGACGTTGGCCAGCGGAGAACGCACCGGCGGCATAGCGCTCCAGTAGAGGCGATATTTGAAGTCCAGCTCGTCGCCCGCTTTGACTGCTTTTTCCGGCTGCCAGAAGCAGACCACGTTATCCAGCGTTTCACCGGTGGTCGGGATCTCCATCAGGCCAACCGCGCCTTTCCCCCAGTCGTTACGCGGTTCCACCCACAGGCTTGGACGCTTGTTGTACCACCCCATCACGTCCTGATAGTGGGAGAAATCGCGATCGAGCTGCAGCAGACCGAACCCTTTCGGGTTTTTGTCCATATAGGCATTAAACTGCAGCTTCTGCGGGTTGTTCAGCGGACGACAAATCCACTCACCGTTGCCGCGCCACATCGCCAGGCGGTCGGAGTCATGAATTTGCGGGTGAATGGTGTCACACATGCGGCGTTCGTTATTACCGCAGCTGAACATGCTGGTCATCGGCGCAATGCCGAGCTGCTTGATGTCCTTACGCGCGTAGAGGTGGTTTTCCACCTCCATGATCACCTGGCTCTTCTCGCAGTGGATCACGAATTTATAGGCACCCGTGATGCTCGGGCTGTCGAGCAGCGTATAAACGGTAAAGGTCGTGTCGCCTGGCTTGACGGTTTCAAACCAGAAGGAGGTAAAGTCCGGGAACTCTTCCGGCGTGTCGGTAAAGGTGTCTACCGCCAGACCGCGGGCGGAAAGGCCGTACTGGTAGGTGTCATCCACCGCGCGGAAGTAGCTCGCGCCCAGGAAGGAGACGATATCGCGACGCGCCAGCTCCGGCGCCTTAAAGGCGCGGAAGCCCGCAAAGCCGAGATCGCTTTGCCCTTCCAGCTGTTTTGTATCCACGCCCGTTTCAGCGTAGCTGAACAGCTCCGGACGGAAGTGGATCTCACGCGCCATAGAGGTCGACTGGTCCAGCGAGAACATCCGCACGCGACGGCGGAACCCCATTCCCATATGGAAGAACTGCACGTCCAGCTGACGCCCTTCAATGTTGTTCCACAGAGACTGTTTTTCATCGTAGCGGATGGCGTTGTACGCCTGCGGCGTCATGGTGGCCAGCGTCTCCGGCAGCGGGCGCGGCGCGCCACCCCAGGGGGTTTTTGCCAGGTCATGCGCCATGGATTGCAGTACGGAGAAGTCAAAACGACGGCTCTGGCCGTCAGCAATGTCAGAGTCGGCGGCGTATGCCGCTTTGGAAAACAGGGAGGCAAGGCCGGATGTGCCGCTCAGGGCTGCCACTGCCAGCGAGCCTTTTAGAAAACGTCTGCGATTCATGCCTGGAAAAACGTCCTTATGGTCGTGTGAATGTGTTCCGCGCTCGGCGAAATGACGGCAAGAAAGAACGCACAGCCTAAACAAAAATGGTTAAGAATCCAATTGTTGGCCGGTGATTATATGAACAAAGTGAGAAATATTTTCTGTCGACCAGAACGGCCCGAAAGTGGTGTAAAGAAAGCCTGGAAAATGTGTAGAAAAATGCCCCGGCGCGACATCGTTCACCGGGGCCAATGAGGCGGTTATTTTACGCTGACATCGATACCCGGGAAGTACTTATCAGCGAGTTTGGCGATCGTGCCGTCGGCACGTACTTTATCAATTGCGGCATCAAGCTGCTTTTTGGTGGCCTCGTCACCTTTACGCAACCCAAAGCCGATCCCACTGCCGAGGATAGTGTCGTCAGACACCGGCTTGCCGATGAAGCCAAACCCTTTCCCCTGCGGCTTGCTGAGGAAACCTGCCTGCCCGGCCGCGGACATGACCAGCGAGGCGTCGATACGGCCATTCAGCAGATCGCCCCAGGCCATATTCTGATCTTTATAAGACACCACGGTGACACCCTGCTTTTCCCAGTGCTCTTTGGCATAGGTTTCCTGAATGGAGCCCTGCAGCACGCCGATGGTTTTCCCCTTCAGCCCTTCAGGCGTCGCCTCGACCGCCGTACCGGCCTTGCCCACCAGCTGCGACGGAATACGGTAGATAGGCTGGGTAAAATCAATGCTCTTGCGGCGCTGCTCGGTGATATTCATCGCCGAGTTAATGGCGTCGAATTTCTTCGCCACCAGGCCCGGGATCAGCGCATCAAACGAGGTTTCCACCCAGCTGCACTTCAGCGCTGCCGCTTTGCAGATGGCATTCCCCAGCTCAACGTCAAACCTTTCAGTTCGCCTGCCGCATTGCGGCTTTCAAACGGCGGATATTCGGCTTCCAGACCGTAACGCAGCTCGGACGCCGCGAAGGAGGAAAAGGTACACAGCAATCCCATGCCGACAACTAGCGCGCGTAATTTCATTTCAAAACTCCTTAGCGTGGTTTAACCCGACACAGGGCATGGGCACCTGCCCGTAACGTTGCCTCATCTTTCGCAAAAGAGAGACGAATCAATTTATTATCCGTACCGTCCGCATAAAACGCCGACAGCGGAATAGTGGCAACACCGTACTCAACGATCAGCCGCTTCACCAGATCGCTGTCGCGCTCGTCGCTGAACTGGCTGTAGTCCGCCAGCATGAAGAACGATCCGGCGCTGGGCAGCAGCGTGAACGGCGAATCGGCCAGCAGACTCTGCAGCAGATCGCGCTTGCGCTGGTAAAACGCCGACAGCGACAGCCAGGTTTGCGGGTCGACCATATGTTCAGCAAACGCTTGCTGCATTGGCGTATCGGCAGAGAACATTAAAAATTGATGGACTTTACAAATCTCGTCCATCAGCACCGCCGGTGCAACACAGTAACCCACGCGCCAGCCGGTGACGTGATAGGTTTTTCCGAAAGAAGAAATAATCACGCTACGCTCCGCCAGCTGCGGGTGCGTAGCCATCCCATGGTGCGGCTCACCGTCAAAAACCACGTGTTCATACACTTCGTCAGACAAAATAATGATGTCAGTATTGCGCGTCAGCGCCGCCAGCTGCTGCAGATCGTTGGCCGAAAAGACCTGACCGCTCGGGTTGTGCGGCGTATTGATGATAATCATGCGCGTGCGCGGGGTGATAGCAGCCCGGACCTCATCCCAGTTGACGGCAAAATCCGGCACGGTCAGCTTGATGGCAATTGGGGTTGCCCCCTGCAGACGGACAATCGGCGCGTAGCTGTCAAAAGAGGGCTCAAAGTAAATCACCTCATCACCCGGGTGCACCAGCCCGCTAATCGCCGAATAGAGACCTTCGCTGGCGCTGGCGGTCACCAGGACCTCGCCGGCCGGGTCATACCGCGTGCCGTAAAGCGTGGCAATTTTATCGGCAATGCGCTCTTTGAGCGGCTGCAGGCCGGTCATCGCCGCATACTGGTTATGCCCCGACTCCATTGCGCGGGTGACGCCCGCAATCAGCTTCGGGTCGCAGGAAAAATTCGGTGCGCCCTGAGAAAGGTTAATCGCGTTATGCTGCGCCGAGAGCTGGCCGATAACGGTAAAAATGGTGGTGCCCACATCGGGCAGTTTGGAGCGCGTCTGCACTGGCGTTCGTAAAGTCATCCTCTTTCCCTTCTCATGGACATTGCATAACTATTCAAACAACATCTCTGTTGTCGGGACAATCGAATTGTTGTCATAATAGCCATGATAAAAATGCATAGCTGAGGGTTTTCCATGTCGCGCCGTTCGCTCCCGCTCAATGCCATCGACGCATTTTTAGTCACCGCGCGTCACCTGAATCTGACCCATGCTGCCGCAGAACTTTGCCTGACGCAGGGGGCCGTGAGCCGCAAGATCGCGTCCCTCGAAGCGTGGTTTGGCTTTCCGCTTTTTGAACGCCATGCGCGCGGCCTGCGCCTCTCTTCGCAGGGCAGCGCCCTGCTTCCGGAGCTGCAGTCTGCTTTTGAACAATTGCTGACCGTAGCCGATCGGGCCCGGAGCCAGCAGACCGTGATCCGGCTCAAGGCGCCCACCTGCGCCATGCGCTGGCTGGTGCCGCGCCTGCTGGAGGTTGAGCGTGAGCAGCCGGATCTGCAGATCGCCCTGACCACCACCACCGATCACAACGTCAATTTCAAAACCGAATCTTACGACGCGGCCATCGTGTTCGGCACGCACATGAGCGCAGGCGACCTGCTGTTCGAAGAGGCGCTCACCCCGGTGATAAGCCCGGTGCGGGCGGGTGCAACGCTGGGATCGCTGACGTTCCTGCACCCCACAAGGGATAAGACAGACTGGTCGCTGTGGCTGACGAAACAGGAAGGTCCGGGCTTTGCCATGCACAAAAATCAACACTTCGACACGATGGATCTCGCGATTACGGCCGCCATTCAGGGGCTGGGCGTGGCCATTGCCGACGAAACGCTGGTGGCCGAAGATGTCCGCGCCGGAAGGCTGATGCGGCCCTATGAGACAAGCATTAAAACCGGCGCCAGCTACCGGCTGGTGCTGCGCGAAACGCCAGGCGAGGAAAATGGACTGGCGGCGTTTCGCGCCTGTTTGCTTAATCGAGGCTGACGTGGTGCTTCATCACCCGTTTGAAGAGGCTCATCCGGGCGCGCATAAAGCGGTTTTCAAGCCTGAAACCTGCATGTTTATTCACGCCAATGCGTAATAAAACGTCCCGGCCTTTACGGCATGCGGGCCAGTGCGTCGGCCCTGGCAGGATCTCGCGAGGACCAGCGTCACGCGCAAAGCTCACCCAGTAATCGGCCACGTGGGCAGCAAACTGCAGATCCCGTTCGTTGACGTACTGACGTGAAGGCTCTACCTGACCTAACGTATCAAAGACATAGGGAACCTCGTTGCCGTGCCAGGCACCGTTGATATAGGTGGCATGTTCCGCTTCCGCGACATAGTCAAACCAGTAACGCCAGCACAATCCGCGGACGCGCTGCTGAGCCTGCATCACGACGTAGCCCATCGTGGTGAACGCCATGTCGCGGCACACCTGCCTGCCCAGCTCTTCATCGCCTTTGACGCCAGGATAGAGCAGCTTAATCAGCCCCAGTCCGAAGCGCCGCTCCCGGCGGAGCTTCTGGATTTGCCCGGCGAGATCGATGCCAAACACCGCCATTACGCTGGCCTCATCGCTGTTCGACCCAATCATTACCGGTACGGGATGCTGGCGGGCCGCGAAAAAGACGTCCAGCATCGCTTCGGGCAGAACGCAGTCCCCGACGATGGGCGCGGGTGCGACGTTCAGCGGCGCGGTTAACGGCCAGAACGCCTCGGGCGGAATGGCGCGCAGCTGCTCAGCAGTCGCCTTCTCCAGGCCAAAATGGGCGGCCAGCGCCTCCCCTTTTTGCAGCGCCTGCTCGCGCGGCGTGTCCGGCAAGGTGTACCCGCTTTGCACAATAGCCTTATGGAACAATCCTGCCGCCAGCGGCGAGGCCATCAGAGAAAGCACGCTGCGCGCACCGGCGGATTCGCCAAACAGGGTCACGTTAGCGGGGTCGCCACCAAATGCGGTGATATTGTCCCTAACCCATTCGAGCGCGGCGATCTGATCCAGCAGTGCAAAATTATGCACCACGCGATCTTCCTCGCCCTCCAACGCGGGATGGGCGAAAAAGCCGAGATGGCCGAGACGGTAGTTGATCGTCACGACAACAACGCCTCGCGTAGCCAGCGCTTTACCGCTATAGGGCGGTAACCCCCCCGCGCCAATGGTAAAGCCACCACCGTGCAGCCAGACCATAACCGGAAGCGCCCCGGCGCGCTCTTTGGGGGACCAGACGTTCAGATAAAGACAGTCTTCCGAGAACTGACCGGGATCGCCTCCGCCCAGCTCCTGACAATATTCGCTGCTTTGCCAGCTTGAGGCCGAAAAGGCGGTGGCCTCGCGAACGCCATCCCACGGCTCAGGGGGCCGCGGGGAGCGCCAGCGCCACTCGCCCACGGGCGGTGCAGCATAAGGAATACCGCACCAGACGTGGACATTTTCATCGGTTAAACCAGAAAGTGCGCCCTGGCGCGTTTCAACCACAGGGGCGGAAGGATTTTGCATAACGACCTTATTTTTTCCATCACACCCCAGCAGAGTAACGATTTCAGAGCAAACCGCAACGCTGTTTGCTGCGCGTTTCAGCCTCCTGGTAGAGCGTAAACTCGTCATATACCGGGCAGCCCAGCGCGTCTTCAAACGCATCGCGGCTGGCGTTACCGTGGCTGCGGGCCTGTGTTTCATTCCCGAGATTGGACTGGAAAATCCCCGCGGCGCTGACCGGGAGGAAATCTTCGTAGGTGATCGGCTGGGCAACCACCCATCCGCGCTCGATCAGCGGTTGCGGATCGTCTCCCGGCCGGAACGCATGGCGATGCGCTTCTCCCGCGGGCGTCAGACGGTAGCGGAAATACGCCAGCTCCTGACGGCGCATCAACAGTTCGCTGTCAGGGAAGGCGCTAAAGATATCGCGCAGATGCAGCTGGTGGGTCAGGTTATCTTTGCCGGTGCCTGCCTGGGCAAGCAGGCTATCGTACAGCTCCCGGCCTTTCGGGGTCAGCGCCACGCCGCGCTGTTCAATCTCACCGAAGCGCGCGGTGTGGGTGCCCTTATGTTCCCCGGCAAACAGCACCGGCTCTTCCAGCGCCTTGAAGCTGGTTTGACGCAGCAGGACGGGCACCTCGCGACGCGGCGGGCCTTCTATCAGAATTTTCGGCTCGATACCGTACTTCGGCATCAGCTCCTGCACCCGATCAATATCCAGCGTGCGCGGCGTGAGGTGGTTAATGTGGCAGCCGGGGAAGCAGACCACATCGGCAATCAACCGGTGCTCGTTGTGCAGCGCAAGATAGGTTTCCCGATCGACCGTCGCGTGACGGTGCCAGCGGAAGGTTTCCAGCGCTTCCTGCACAAACTCGTGCGCCTGCTCGTCAGTAAACTGCCCTTCCGATTCATACAGATCGAGAAGCGCCAGACAGCGCGGGGTGAAGATGTTCCGGTGAGAGAGGATTTCCGCCGCACGTTCGCGCAGCGCGACGTTTTCAATCAGCTCAAGGCGCAGCAGCGACGTAAAGATGCGGAACGGATTACGGCACAGCGCCGCATCATCGATCGGGCGAAACGCCGTTGAGTGAACCGGCACCCCCGCCTGGGAGAGATCGTAATAGCTGACCGGGTACATGCCCATAATGGCAAACATACGGCGCAGGGTTGAAAGTTCTTGCGCACTGCCAACGCGAATTGCTCCGTGACGCTCCACGTTCAGGCGCGCAAGCTCATCAGCGTTTGCCAGTTGTTCATGTAATAGTGGATTATTTTCCAGAACCGTCAGGTTTACGTCCGCAACCAGTTCAAGCAAGGTGCCGTACTGCGGAACTTCCTGCTGGTACATCGCCGACATAGCCTGCGAAAAGTGTTCCCGAATGTCATCAGCCGTGATGGTGTTCGCCATGATGTCATGCCTCCAGTGAATATTACCTGGAGTGTAGAGAAACCCGTTCCTTCCGGGGGGAAGAATTTCTGAATTGTGATCTTAAGACGACAGTGGTCAAACCGTGTGCTACTGGTCCCTGAACAGCGCCGAACGGAACCGCCCTTTAAACCTGAACGCTTTTATCCAGGATTTTACTTATAATTATTTAGGGTTCCGCTTTCTAGCTATAAAGGAGTATTTTTGGGGTCTCTCCTGAATGCAAATTAACCAATTCGAGTAAGCCATTATTTTTATCCTCACCTTTCAAATTTTTAGCTCGAAGTTAGGATTAATCTGAATGGCTGTTTACAAGTCCTTCCTGTCTATCCATATTTCCCTTTTAAGCGAAGCGTAAATTTACAAATATTTAAAAATAACGCAACCGCAAATAGCAAAACGCATTTGACGGATACCGCACAGCGACTAGAGTTATTACTCGAACGACGAGTGATACGGAATATTTTCGTATCGTACTGGCATAACCAATATATGACTATGAGGTTTAATATGGCAGAGCATCGTGGTGGTTCCGGTAATTTCGCTGAAGACCGTGAAAAAGCATCAGAAGCTGGACGTAAAGGTGGCCAGCATAGCGGTGGGAACTTTAAAAACGATCCGCAACGCGCTTCTGAAGCGGGTAAGAAAGGTGGACAGAGCAGTCACGGCGGAGGCCGTAAATCTGATAACTCCTGATCTTATTTAATACTCTTTTAATAAAACCAGAGAGCATGCTGCGGGCTGAAAAGCTCGCAGTACCCTTTCTATATTTTACCGGAGCGTAATTATTATGAATATGAAAAGCGTCGAGGATGTCTTTATTCATCTTCTGTCGGATACCTACAGCGCAGAAAAGCAGCTTACCCGAGCGTTAAGCAAGCTTGCCCGCGCCGCCTCCAGCGAGAAGCTGAGCGCTGCTTTTACCGCCCACTTGGAAGAGACGCAGGGCCAGATTGAACGTATTGACCAAATCGTTGAGCAGGAAGACGGTATTAAGATCAAACGCATGAAGTGCGTGGCGATGGAAGGCTTAATTGAAGAAGCCAACGAAGTCATCGAAAGTACGGAAAAAAATGAAGTACGTGATGCCGCACTTATTGCCGCCGCGCAAAAAGTCGAACATTACGAAATTGCCAGCTACGGTACCCTTGCCACATTAGCAGAGCAACTGGGCTATAAAAAAGCCGTTAAGCTTCTTGCCGAAACGCTGGAAGAAGAAAAAGAGACCGACCTTAAACTCACCGACCTGGCCGTAGGAAATATTAACCAAAAAGCGCAGAAATGACGCAATAATACAGGTTAAATAAAATGAGCATCAGTCCCAGGACAATTAAACGGTGCCATTTGGCGGCAGCAATAATATGGTTCATTCTCGCTATCCCTTCCGTAATATGGTGGAAGAACAGCGTGCTATGGGTCATTATCATCAGTATTTATGCCAATATTGTCGGCCATTTATCTGGCTATAGTGCCGCACGTGCCGATCAGGCTGCTGAAAGTGAGAACAAATAAGCGAACCCCTAATGAGGATACAATGATGAATCACGTAGAACACTACCATGACTGGCTACGCGATGCCCATGCAATGGAAAAGCAAGCCGAATCAATGCTGGAATCCATGGCCAGCCGTATCGATAATTATCCTGATGTTCGCGCCAGAATTGAGCAACATATTAATGAGACAAAACGGCAAATCACATTGCTGGAGGAAATCCTCGACCGTAATGATATTTCTCGTTCGGTCTTAAAAGACTCGATGAGCAAAATGGCGGCGCTGGGACAATCCATCGGCGGCATGTTCCCTTCCGACGAAATCGTGAAGGGCTCAATCAGCGGCTATGTTTTTGAACAGTTTGAAATCGCTTGCTATACCTCCCTGCTCGCGGCGGCGAAAAAAGCGGGCGATACCGCTTCAATACCCGCTATTGAGACGATCCTCGCCGAAGAGCGCGAAATGGCCGACTGGCTGATTCGTCATATCCCGCAAACGACGGAACAGTTCCTGCTGCGTTCAGACGCGTCGGGTGTCGAAGCGAAAAAATAACCCACAGGAGAGTGAGCATGTTTCGACACGTCAAACAGCTGCAATACACGGTTCGCGTCGCCGAACCGAATCCCGGCCTTGCCAACCTTTTACTGGAACAATTTGGCGGGCCGCAGGGTGAACTGGCTGCCGCCTGCAGGTACTTTACGCAAGGGTTGAGCGATGACGATCCGGGCCGTAAGGATATGCTGATGGATATCGCAACCGAGGAGTTAAGCCACCTCGAAATTATCGGCACCCTGGTCGGCATGCTGAATAAAGGTGCCAAGGGGGCGCTGGCGGAAGGGGTGGAAAATGAGGCCGAGCTGTATCGCTCCATGACCGAAAACGGGAATGACAGCCACATCACCTCCCTGCTCTACGGCGGCGGCACTCCGCTCACCAACTCAGCGGGCGTGCCCTGGACGGCGGCCTACGTCGACACCATTGGCGAGCCGACGGCGGATCTGCGTTCGAACGTGGCGGCCGAAGCCAGAGCCAAAATCATCTATGAACGGCTGATCAACGTGACCGACGATCCCGGCGTTAAGGACGCGCTGGCGTTTCTGATGACGCGTGAGGCGGCGCATCAGCTCTCCTTTGAGAAGGCGCTGCAGTCCATCCGTAATAATTTCCCGCCGGGAAAACTGCCGCCAATCGAGGAATTCACCAACAAGTACTACAATATGTCTGAAGGTGGAGAGGTTCGCGGAAGCTGGAACAGCGATAAACATTTCGATTACGTTGAGTCCCCCCAGCCTGCGGTTGACGGCGGCGATGGCAGTGCCAGCGTGACGCTCACAACCGAGCAGGCAACTCTGGTTAAGGCGATGTCTGCCCGCACGAAGTCCGATCCACATTCCGACCCGCTGACCGGTGCCGAGCTGGGTGCCGGTAAGACTAAACCGTAATCGGTTTGCCGGGCAGTCCTGAACTGCCCGGCAAGTCGCGTGCCCCATCGTCTCAGAGGTACGGACCATGTTCGAACTCGATGCATTTCATCTGGCCAGAATTCAGTTCGCTTTTACCGTCTCGTTCCATATCCTTTTTCCCGCGATCACCATCGGCCTCGCCAGCTATCTGGTGGTGCTGGAAGGCATGTGGCTGCGCACCAAAAACGACGTCTGGCGATCGCTATACCACTTCTGGCTAAAGATATTTGCCGTTAACTTCGGCATGGGCGTCGTTTCCGGGCTGGTTATGGCGTATCAGTTTGGCACCAACTGGAGCGGGTTCTCCCAGTTCGCGGGCAGCATTACCGGCCCGCTTCTGACCTATGAGGTGTTAACCGCCTTCTTCCTGGAGGCCGGATTCCTCGGCGTTATGATGTTCGGCTGGAACAAGGTCGGCCCGGGGCTGCACTTCTTTTCGACCTGCATGGTGGCGCTCGGCACGCTAATGTCGACCTTCTGGATCCTCGCCTCCAACAGCTGGATGCATACGCCGCAGGGTTTCACTATCGAAAATGGGCAGGTTATTCCGCAGGATTGGCTGGCCATCGTTTTTAACCCCTCCTTCCCTTACCGTCTTATTCATATGGCTATCGCCGCGTTCCTGAGCAGCGCGCTGTTTGTCGGCGCGTCGGGTGCCTGGCACCTGCTGCGCGGGAACGATACGCCAGCCGTTCGCACCATGTTTTCGATGGCGATGTGGATGGCGCTGCTGGTCGCACCCATTCAGGCGGTGGTGGGCGATATGCACGGCCTGAACACGCTTGAGCATCAGCCGGCGAAAATCGCCGCTATTGAGGGGCACTGGGAAAATCCGCCCGGCGAGGCCACCCCGCTGCTGCTGTTTGGCCTGCCGGATATGGAGGAGGAGCGCACCAAATACGGTCTGGAGATCCCTGCCCTCGGCAGCCTGATCCTGACGCACAGTCTGGATAAACAGGTCCCCGCGCTGAAAGACTTCCCAAAAGAGGATCGCCCAAACTCGACCATCGTTTTCTGGTCGTTCCGCGTGATGGTCGGGATGGGGCTGCTGATGATTACCCTCGGTCTGGTCAGCCTCTGGCTGCGCTATCGCCATCGACTTTACCACTCGCGTCCGTTCCACTGGTTTGCCCTCTGCATGGGGCCTGCCGGGCTGCTGGCGCTGCTCGCCGGCTGGGTGACCACCGAAGTGGGCCGTCAGCCGTGGGTCGTCTATGGCTACCTGCGCACCATCGACGCGGTATCGCTGCACAGCACCCTGCAGATGAGCATCAGCCTGCTGGCGTTCTTCGTCGTCTACTCATCCGTGTTTGGCGTGGGCTATGTTTATCTTATCCGGCTGATTAAGAAAGGTCCTCAGCCCGTCGATACGCTGACGTCAAACACCTCGGGCACGCCTGCCCGTCCGCTGTCAGCCGCGGAGTCTGTTCCGGAAGAGGAGAGAATCTGATGGGCGTCGATATCTCGGTGATTTGGTTTGCCATCATCGTTTTTGCCACGCTGATGTATATCATTATGGACGGCTTCGACCTGGGGATTGGCCTGCTGTTTAACTTCGTGGGCGATGCGAAAGAGCGCGATGTGATGGTCAACAGCGTCGCGCCCGTCTGGGACGGCAACGAGACCTGGCTGGTGCTCGGCGGCGCGGGGCTTTTCGGCGCGTTTCCGCTGGCCTACGCGGTCATTATTGATGCGCTGACGATCCCGCTCACCGCAATGCTGATCGGCCTCATTTTCCGCGGGGTCGCCTTCGAGTTCCGATTTAAAGCCACCCCTTCACACCGCAAATTCTGGGACTACTCCTTTGCCGGCGGCTCCCTGCTCGCTACCTTCAGCCAGGGCGTGGTGGTGGGCGCCGTGATCAACGGCTTTGACGTGGAGGGCCGACGCTATGTCGGCTCGGCGCTGGACTGGCTCACCCCCTTCAACCTCTTCTGCGGCATCGGGCTGGTCGTTGCCTACACGCTGCTGGGCACCACCTGGCTCATTATGAAAAGCGAAGGCGCGCTGCAACAGCGCATGCGCGAGCTGACCCGCCACGTGCTGCTTGCGCTGATGGTGGTTATCGCGGTGGTCAGCGTCTGGACGCCGCTCGGCTGGCAGTACGTCGCCGACCGCTGGTTTACCCTGCCCAACTTCTTCTGGTTCCTGCCGGTTCCGCTGCTGGTCGGGATCTTCAGCGTGCTGATCTGGCGCCTGACCCGCAATCCGGACAGCCACGCGCGCCCTTTCCTGCTGACGCTGGGGCTGATCTTCCTCGGGTTCAGCGGGCTGGGTATCAGCCTCTGGCCGAACATTATTCCGCCGCGCATCACCCTGTGGGAGGCCGCAGCTCCGCCTGCCAGCCAGCTGTTTATGCTGGTCGGGACGTTACTGATTATTCCGGTGATCCTGGTATACACCGCCTGGAGCTATTACGTGTTCCGGGGCAAGGTTTCGGATACTGAAGGCTATCACTGAGGAACGCTATGACGGACTGGCATACACGGGCCATTATTTACCAGATTGATACCGCACTCTTTTATGACCTGAACGGCGATGGCTGCGGGGACATCGCCGGGATAACGGCCAAGCTGCGCTACATTCGCCGCATGGGGGCGACAGTTATCTGGATCACCCCGTTTTACCTCACGCCCTTTCTTGATGAAGGCTATGACGTCAGCGACCATCTCCAGGTGGATCCCCGCTTCGGAAAGCTGGCCGATATCATCGCCTTTATCGAACAGGCCCGCGAGCTGGGCATGCAGGTCATTATCGAGCTGCTGATCCAGCACACCTCCGACGCGCATCCCTGGTTCCAGCAGGCCCGCCGCAACCCGGCATCACCCTACCGGGATTACTACCTCTGGTCAGATAACGACGAGGACGATACGCCCCCCATGTTTCCCGGCGTCGAAAAGAGCATCTGGAGCTGGGACGACGAGGCGGGACAATACTACCGGCACATGTTCTATCGCCACGAACCGGATCTGAACCTCACCTCGCCCGCGGTGCTGAAAGAGATTGAGAACATCATCCTCTTCTGGCTCAAGCTGGGCGTGTCGGGATTTCGACTGGATGCCGCATCTCACCTGACCACCCAGGCGGGAAACGGTGATGAAAAAAAGGGCCTGTGGATCCTCGAGCATATGCGTCGTCTTATCGAGCAACACAACCCGGACGCGATCCTGCTGGGTGAGGTCGACGTTGAGGTGGAGGCCTATCAGGACTACTTTGGCAATAATGACCGCCTGAATCTGGTGCTCAATTTCTGGCTCAACAAGTATTTTTACGTCAGCCTGGCCCGCAAAAGCGCCCGTCCGCTGCGCAACGCGGTGAAGGAGATGATCGTCCCGCCCGATTCATGCTGTTTTGCCAACTGGCTGCGCAATCACGACGAGCTGGATCTGGAGGGCATCAGCCAGAAAGACAAACAGTTTGTCCTCGATACCTTCGCCCCTGATAAGGAGATGAACGTCTACCAGCGCGGGATCCGCCGCCGCCTGGCGCCGATGCTCAACGGCGATCTGAAGCGGCTGGCGTTCTGCCATGCGGTGCTATTTTCCCTGCCCGGCGTTCCGGTGATGCGCTATGGCGATGAGATCGGCATGGGGGATGACCTCGCTCTGGAGGAGCGCTACGCTGTGCGCACCCCGATGCAGTGGGCGGGATCGCAAGGCGGCGGTTTTTCGGCAGCCGACCCGAAAAAATTTATCGCGCCGATTATCGACCGCGGCCCTTATCGCTATCAGAAAATCAACGTCGCCGATTCGCTGCTCCACCGCAACTCGCTCCTGCACCGGATCATTGATATCGCCAATACCCGCTCGGAGTTCCCCGAAATCGCCGTTGCGCCCTTTCGGCTCCTCACGATCGATAGTGACGCGGTGCTGGGGATCTATTACGAGACCGAAGAACGCAGCATTCTGACCTTTGTTAACTTCAGTGACCAGCCGGTGCAGTTCACCGTGAAGGGGATCCGCAACGCCACCTGGACCGCCTGTCTTGCGGACAAACGCTACGATGACGCGCTGGTTTGCGGTAAAACCGTTGAGCTCAGCCTTGGCGGCTACGGCTATCGCTGGTTCTGGACGCACCGCAGCGCGCTGCGCTGATTATGGTTTCCGGCGGGTTAGCAAACGCGTCAACACAATACCCGCCAACGCCAGCCCCCCTAACGCCACTTTGCCCGGCATACCGGAGGTCACGGACGACGCGCGGGTTTTCGCTTCATCAGTGAAACGGCCATGGATTTTGTGCAGGTCGTTAACCGGCTGGTCGAGATAATCCCGACGGTCCGGCGCGTTCAGATCGTCGGTCATCTGGCCTTCCCAGGCTTTCTTCACCATCAGCCTGTCCAGAAAACCCGGGAAGAGGAACTGCCCGACAATCGACTGAATGGTGCTGCTGCCAACCCACAGCTCGCGTACCGGCTTTTGCGCCACCCTGAAGATGGCGCTGGCGGCGACTTCAGGCTCGAACACCGGCGGTACCGGCCGCATTGCCCAGGCGAACTTATTCCTTGCCCATTCAAACTGCGGCGTGTTAAGCCCCGGCATCTGCACCATCGAAAGCTGAACCCGGCTGTTTTCATGCATCAGCTCGGTACGCACCGCATCGGTAAACCCGCGGATCGCCGCTTTGGCCCCGCAGTAGGCGGACTGCAGGGGAATGGAACGGTAGGCCAGCGCGGACCCTACCTGGATAATCACGCCCCTGTCGCGCGGAACCATAAGCTCCAGCGCCGCGCGGGTGCCGTTCACGTAGCCGAGGTACGTCACCTCAGTCACGCGCCGAAACTCGTCCGGCGTAAGGGTACGAAACGGTGCCAGCACGGCCCCCATGGCATTATTCACCCAGACATCAATCGCGCCGAGGCGATACTCAATCTCGTTAGCCGCATCCACCACCGCCTGACTGTCGGCGACGTCCGCCTGCACGGCGTGTGCATTTACGCCGAAGCGGCGCAACTCTTCCTGGGTGGAGTGCAGGCTTGCTTCATCGCGGGCGATGAGGCCCACATCGTAACCTGCTTTTGCAAAGTGCAGCGCCGTGGCTTTTCCCACGCCCGCCGTCCCACCGGTAATTACTATGACAGCCATAGAACCTCCACGTGAACTCAACCGTTATGCCCGTCCGACAATGCTGTCACCAGCTCGGCCAGCGAAAAATGCACCGCTTTTTCCACCACGTCCTGACAGTCTCCGGAAAACAGTACGGTGCGGGTTTGCGTCTCGCCGCGAATGTTCCACGCAAAGCAGACCGTCCCCGCCGCCGTGCCGTCGTCGCCCCCTTCCGGGCCAGCATAGCCGCTGATGGCGATACTGATATCAGCCTGGGCGATGTCGCGGATGCTGGCGGCCATCTCGGTCACCGTCTGCTCACTGACCGCGGTATACCGCGCGAGCGTCTCAGGACGAACGCCGAGGATCCGTGCTTTGGCTTCGTCGCTGAATACGACCAGGCCAACATCATAAAAATCGGCCGTGTTCTCTTCGGCACAAAGTGCTACCGATAGCTTTCCGCCGGTACAGGATTCCGCCGTGGTTAAGCGAAGCCCGAGATCGGTTAATTTGCTCGCCAGTTTTTTCGTCAGTTCACCCACGGTATAATTGTTGTCGTGAAAAAGATTGCTCATCTTTGCGCCTCTTATTTCTCGAATGGAATGATTGAAATATGTCCATTGCGCTCCAGTATGGCATATTTAATTTGGCTTATTTCGTTAATACCATTATTTTGACGCGCCGACACCAGAATATCATCACAGGATACATCGACTTTTTTCAATTTATCGGCTAACGGCACGCCGTTCTCAACCAGAATAACGGGAGTACCGTCCAGAATATTCTCTACGGGCGAAAAATACTTTTTCATAAGGCCAAAAATAATATCCACCACCACCAGGGTGGTAATCGTAATCATCGCGCCGGTGACGGAAAAATCCTGTCCCAGAAGCGCCTGTTGCGTGGCTTCACTAATTATCAGGAGCAGAATGAGATCGAAGCTAGTCATCTGCAGCAGCGCACGCCGCCCGGCCACTTTAAAAACCACCACGAGGAACAGATAAATCGCCAGCGCACGAAAGACCATATCCATATCAGCCTCCTAGGGGTAAATAAATTGCCAGAAGGTTATCTCCGGCTCGCTGTTAATACGGATGGTTGTGTTCCATTTACCGGCTCTCGAAGGCGTGTTGAAGAATAACACCGCGAAGCGGTCTGACTTTTTCAGGTTGTTATAGACGAAATAGAGGGTCTTGCCACGGCTGAACATGCTGTCCGGCTGCGGCCAGACGCTGCCAGGCTCGTAAACATCGCTGCTCTCGCTGGTCATGCTGAGAACATACTTACCCTCTGATTGCACCGGGAACGCCAGCTCCATTCGCGTCTCCGTCTCCCGGCGGCCAAACCGTTCATAGCTTATGGTCAGTGATTTTGCGGAATTGGTTTTGACCGTATCGCTGACCCACCCGCTTGAAAACAGACCGGCGATAGCCGCGATGATAATAGCCAGCAGAACAATAAAACCCACCTGACGAAACGCGTATTCAAACGTCAGCAAGCGAAAACTCTCATCTATCCCGGGCAACTTTTCATTTTCACGCTTCATGGTCATCGTCACCGTTTCGCTTATTATCCGATAAGTTTGATTTCTCACGCGAATGTTTTTAGGACTTATCACATTTGCCACATAAAGGAATAGCAACAATACTTAATAAGTCAAGACACCCAAAATGAAGGATATCCGATGAAATTATCGCTTATTTCCGCTTTTATGATATTTCTGGTTCCGGCCGCCTTCGCAGATAATAACGGCGGGTTACAAAAAGGTGAAGCCCCGCCGCCACCCCATGCGCTGGATAGCGGATATCGCGGAACCGATGATGCGCGTATTATGACCATCGATCAGGCAAAACAACTGCACGACGGTGCCACCATTTCACTGCGCGGTAATCTTATTGACGGTAGCGGCGATAAGTTTGTATTTCAGGATAAAACCGGAAAAATCGACGTTATTATTCCCCAGGCAGTCTTCGATGGCAGAACGGTAAAACCCGACCAGATGATCAGCATCAACGGTTCGCTTGATAAAAAATCATCTCCTGCCGTCGTCCGCGTCGATCGTTTGCAGAAATAATTCAGCGAAGCGTTAACGCTGCAGTTATCCATCAAATCTCACCCCTTGGCTTAAGGAGTCAGCTATGAGTGATACCCAACAACGTACGAACGCTTATCCGCAGCCCCCGTTCCCGGAACAGCCACAAACGCCACCGGGACTGGCATCCGAAATGCAGCCTGTACCCGACCACGGGGAAACCAGCTACAAAGGGCATGGCCGCCTGGCCGGTAAAAAAGCGCTGATCACCGGCGGTGACTCGGGTATCGGTCGCGCAGTGGCCATCGCCTATGCCCGTGAAGGCGCTGACGTGGCGATTAACTATCTGCCTGAAGAGGAAAAAGACGCCGCGGAGGTCATCGACCTGATCAAAGCCGAAGGCCGGAACGCCGTCGCGCTGCCGGGGGACGTTCGGGACGAAACCTTCTGCCAGAACCTGGTCGAAGAAGCCGTCTCGAAGCTGGGCGGGCTGGATATTCTGGTCAACAACGCCGGTCGCCAGCAGTTCCGTGAATCCCTCGAAGAGCTGACTACTGAAGATTTTGACGCGACGTTTAAAACCAACGTTTATGCTCCTTTCTGGATCACGAAGGCGGCCCTGCGGCACCTGAAGGCCTCGTCCGTTATCATTAATACCTCCTCCGTTCAGGCCGTGAAGCCAAGCCCGGTGCTGCTGGACTACGCCCAGACCAAAGCCTGTCTGGCGGTATTTACCAAATCCTTAGCCAAGCAGCTGGGTCCGAAAGGCATTCGCGTCAACGCGGTCGCTCCCGGCC
This sequence comes from Enterobacter sp. Taxon_8, assembly GCF_058354585.1. Lineage (NCBI taxonomy): Bacteria > Pseudomonadati > Pseudomonadota > Gammaproteobacteria > Enterobacterales > Enterobacteriaceae > Enterobacter > Enterobacter sp. Taxon_8. The sequence continues at coordinate 2,330,991 of NZ_CM177989.1, forward strand.
CATACTGGACGGTGCTGCAGTCCAGCGGCGGCCAGCCGATGGAAAAAGTGAAGGAGTTTGGCGGAGATACCCCGCTGGGACGTCCGGGTCAGCCCGTCGAGATCGCCCCGCTGTACGTCACGCTGGCCTCGGATGAATGTTCGTTTACGTCCGGCCAGGTGTGGTGTTCTGACGGCGGTGACGGCGTAATCTAACCGCTTAACCCTTTCCCCTCAGCAATGAGCAATAAATGAACAAGGACGTTCGCTCTTATTCCCCGCCGAAAAACATGTTGTAACTCAAACAGATCAAATGTTAAAAATATTTTGCTATCAGGTTATCAAAATTAAATAACTTAACTTGTCACCCGCATCGCTCTGTTTTTAACATCGCCTATGGAAAAAAATGGTCTGTTCAGTCAGCGCATACGCTTGCGCCATTTGCATACATTTGTGGCCGTCGCTCAACAGGGAACGCTGGGGCGTGCGGCTGAAACTCTTAACCTGAGCCAGCCTGCGCTCTCAAAAACCCTCAACGAGCTTGAACAGCTGACCGGCGCCCGTCTTTTTGACCGCGGTCGGCTGGGGGCGCAGCTTACCATCGTGGGCGAACAGTTCCTTACGCACGCCGTTAAGGTGCTGGATGCGCTCAATACCGCAGGCCAGTCCCTGCACCGAAAAGAAGAACACACCAGCGAGGTCGTCCGCGTCGGGGCCCTGCCCACCGCCGCGCTCGGCATTCTTCCGCCGGTGATTGGCCAGTTCCACAAGCAGCAACGGCATACCACAATTCAGGTTGCCACCATGAATAACACCATGCTGCTCGCGGGGCTGAAATCGGGCGAGCTGGATATCGGTATCGGCCGCATGTCCGACCCTGAACTGATGGGGGGTCTCAATTACGAACTGCTGTTCCTGGAGTCCCTGAAGCTGGTGGTTCGTCCCGATCACCCGCTGCTGCAGGACACGGTGACGTTAAGCCGCGTCATGGAGTGGCCGGTGGTGGTGTGCCCCAAAGGGACCGTCCCGCGCCAGACCGCCGAAACCTTGCTGCAAATGCAGGGGTGTACGCTGCCCTCAGGGTGTATCGAAACGCTGTCAGCCTCGCTTTCACGCCAGCTTACGCTGGATTATGACTACGTCTGGTTCGTCCCTTCCGGGGCGGTAAAAGATGATTTACGCCAGGCAACGCTGATCGCGCTGCCGATTACCTCCCCTGGCCCCGGTGAACCTATCGGCATACTGACCCGCGTCGACACCCCACTCTCAACGGGTGCGCAGACGCTGCTGAGCGCCATCCGTAAATCAATGCCGGTTTAGAACCTTTTTGCCCCTCGCCCTGACCCTCTCCCCTTAGGGGCGAGGGGGTTGACCTGTGCGTTAATCAAATAATGCGGAATAAATCATTAACAATTGCGTAAAACAATTTAACAGTTTTATCATAGCGGCGAATTCACCAAATGGTTCGCAAATTATTTGATATAAACGAATTCACCGGTATTAACCATCAATCCCACCGCATTTATTACCCAACTGGTACATACCCGACACAGCGGGGGGAGCTAAGGAGACAGAAATGGCATTTGGCAGCGCGCCGCGCGGGATACCTCGTATTCTGCAGTGGCTTCTTGCCGGACTGATGATGCTCATCGGTCTGGCCGTCGGCGGGTTGGGCTTAAAGCTCGCCACCGTGGGCGGAAGTAGTTACTTCCTGATAATGGGCGTGGTAATGGTGATTGCCGCGATCCTGATTTTCCTCAACCGCACCAGCGGGATTGTGCTTTACGGCATCGCGTTTATCGCCTCGCTATTCTGGGCGGTAAGCGATGCGGGCTGGGATTTCTGGCCGCTCTTCTCCCGCCTGTTTACCTTTGCCGTACTGGCGTTCCTGTGCACCATCGTCTGGCCCTTCCTGCGCACGGCAAACTACGCTGCACCGAACAAGACGCCCGCCTTTGGCGTCGCGGCCCTGCTCGCGGTGGCCATGCTGGTCAGCCTGGGCTGGATGTTTAAGCCGCAGACCCTCGTGGCAGCGAACGAGCCCGTTCCGGTGAAACCCGTCGCCCCCGGCGAGCAGCAAAAGAACTGGGAGCACTGGGGCAATACCACCCACGGCGACCGTTTCGCCGCGCTGGACCAGATCAACAAGCAAAACGTCAGCTCGCTGAAAGTCGCGTGGGTTGCGCACACCGGCGATATTCCGCAGAGCAACGGCTCGGGTGCGGAAGATCAAAACACGCCTCTGCAGGTTGGCGACACGCTGTACGTCTGTACCCCATACAGTAAAGTGCTGGCGCTGGACGTGGATTCCGGTAAAGAAAAATGGCGCTACGATTCCAAAGCCACGGCCCCTAACTGGCAGCGCTGTCGCGGTCTGGGCTATTTTGAAGACCACTCTAGCGTGACAACGTCACAGGCAGAAACACAGCCTGCGGCATGCCCTCGCCGCCTGTTCCTGCCCACTACCGATGCCCGTCTGATTGCCATCAACGCGGATACCGGCAAGGTCTGCGAAGACTTCGGCGACCATGGCACCGTGGATCTGAGCGTCGGCATGGGTGAGATTAAGCCCGGATATTATCAGCAAACCTCGACGCCGCTGGTTGCCGGGAACGTTGTCGTCGTCGGCGGTCGCGTCGCAGATAACTACTCAACCGGCGAGCCGCCGGGCGTGGTGCGCGCCTACGACGTTCACACCGGTAAGCTGGCCTGGGCGTGGGATCCGGGTAATCCGAACCTGACCGGCCTGCCGCCGGAAGGCCAGACCTACACCCGCGGTACGCCGAACGTCTGGTCCGCGATGTCCTACGACGCCAAACTGAACCTGATCTACCTGCCAACCGGCAACGCCACGCCAGACTTCTGGGCGGGAGAGCGTACCGCGCTGGACGATAAGTACAGTTCATCCATCGTCGCCGTCGACGCGGCCACCGGTCAGGTTCGCTGGCATTTCCAGACTACCCACCACGACCTGTGGGACTTCGACCTGCCTTCCCAGCCGCTGCTGTACGACCTGCCTGACGGTAAGGGCGGCACCACGCCTGTGCTGGTGCAGACCAGCAAGCAGGGCATGATCTTCATGCTTAACCGCGAAACCGGTAAGCCGGTCGCGAAGGTAGAGGAACGCCCTGTCCCGGCGGGTAACGTTGAAGGTGAACGCTATTCCCCGACCCAGCCGTACTCCGTCGGCATGCCGATGATTGGCAACCAGACGCTGACCGAATCCGACATGTGGGGCGCGACGCCTGTCGACCTGCTGCTGTGCCGCATTCAGTTTAAAGAGATGCGTCATCAGGGCGTCTTCACCCCACCGGGTCTCGACCGTTCCCTGCAGTTCCCTGGCTCACTCGGCGGGATGAACTGGGGCAGCGTCTCCGTTGACCCGAACAACAGCCTGATGTTTGTCAACGATATGCGCCTGGGCCTGGCAAACTATATGGTGCCGCGCGCAAACGTGGCGAAAAATGCCAGCGGCATCGAGATGGGGATAGTTCCAATGGACGGCACGCCGTTCGGCGCGATGCGTGAACGCTTCCTGTCGCCGCTGGGCATTCCGTGCCAGAAGCCGCCGTTTGGCACCATGTCAGCCGTTGACCTGAAAACCGGCAAGCTGGTGTGGCAGGTTCCTGTCGGCACGGTGGAAGATACCGGCCCGCTGGGCATTCGCATGCACATGCCAATCCCGATCGGCATGCCGACCCTGGGCGCGTCGCTCTCTACCCAGTCCGGCCTGCTGTTCTTTGCCGGTACCCAGGATTTCTACCTGCGCGCGTTTGATACCGCCACCGGGAAAGAGATCTGGAAAGACCGCCTGCCGGTTGGCAGCCAGTCCGGCCCGATGACCTACGTGTCGCCGAAAACCGGTAAGCAGTACATCATCATTAACGCCGGTGGCGCCCGCCAGTCGCCGGACCGCGGTGATTACGTTATCGCGTACGCATTACCCGATAAGAAATAAGATGTGAAAAAGGGACCGAAAGGTCCCTTTTTTGTAGGTCAGTTTTTGTAGGTCGGGTAAGCGAAGCGCCACCCGACACGACTGTCGACTCAGAACGTCTCCCAGTTGTCCCCGCTATCTGCAACCGCCGGACGTAGTGCAGCCGGTTTTACCGCTGCGGAGTTCTGCGGTTGAGTACGCCCCTGTGTCTTGCTGCTCAACCGAAACGCGCCGACCGCCTCGGTCAGACGCGCGCCCTGTTCTTCCAGAGACGCCGCCGCCGCGGAGGCTTCCTCCACCAGCGAGGCGTTCTGCTGGGTCACTTTATCCATCTCGGAAATCGCCTGGCTCACCTGCACGATACCGCGGCTCTGCTCATCGGACGCTGCGGCAATCTCCAGCATGATGTCGGTCACGCGTTTAACCGCTTCGACGATTTCATTCATGGTGTTACCGGCGGCGACAACCTCGCCGGAACCCTGGTCGATCAGCGATACCGATTCGTTGATCAGGCTTTCGATCTCTTTTGCGGCATTCGCACTGCGGCTTGCCAGAGTGCGCACTTCACTTGCCACCACAGCAAATCCGCGCCCCTGCTCGCCCGCCCGCGCCGCTTCTACCGCCGCGTTAAGCGCCAGGATATTGGTCTGGAAGGCAATGCTGTTAATCACGGCGGTGATTTCAGAGATCTTCTTCGAGCTGCTGGAGATATTGCCCATGGTTTTCACCACGCCGGAAACCATCTGACCGCCGCGGGTGGCTTTCCCGGAGGCATCTTCCGCCAGCTTGCTGGCATGATGGGCGTTATCGGCGTTCTGCTTCACCGTCGCGGTCAGCTGTTCCATGCTGGCGGCGGTTTGCTCGATGGCGGCAGCCTGCTGCTCGGTGCGGGAAGAGAGATCGGTGTTACCGGCAGAGATCTCGCTGGTGCCGCGGTAAATCTCCTCCGCCCCCTGACGCACGGTGCCGACCGTTTTTTCAAGCGAGTGCTGCATGGTTTGCAGATCGCGCGTCAGGCGGCCAATCTCGCTGCGCCCGGCCACGTCGTCCGGCATCGTCAGGTCGCCCTTAGCGATATTCTCGATACGTTTCGCTGCACGCTGCAGCGGATTGATTACCGTGCGGCGCAGCACGACAAAGGTCATCGCCGTCAGCACCAGCGCCAGCGCAAACGCGCCCACCATAAACATCAGGCCCAGCTGCGTGCGGCTGTGCGCCTGCGCCGTTAGCGCATTGGCACGGTCGGTACGGATTTTAATTGCCTTCAGCAGTACGGCGTTGTAAGCGTCGTCCAGCGGACGCGCCGTTTCGTTTTCATGGTTGATAATCGCCTCGAACATGCCGTTTTTGGCGAATTTCACCATCGGCTGCATGCCCGCGATATAGGCGTCATACCGGGTCTTAAGCTCCGCATCCAGCGCTGCGCCCTCGGCGGTACGCACGGCGCGATTCATGTAGGCGGTAAAGCTATCCTGAGACTGCTTAATGCGTGTTTCCGCCTCGCTGATGTTCTGCTTCATCGCATCCATCTCCGCGATTCGGCTTGCCGCACCGGCGTGGATCAGATTAATACGCGCGGTTCGAAGATGGTTTGAGCTGTTCGACAGCCCCATACGCACCTGAATTTCGGATGTGACATCCTGCTGATCGTTATCGGCCTGCAGCAGGAAATACCCTGCCAGACCCGAGCTCAAGGCAAACAGAAGAATAATGCCACCGAGAATGGAGGAAAACAGCGGAACCAGCCTGATGTGATGCAAGAAGCCCAGCTTGCGCTGCGCCAGCATCGAAGTAGTGTTGTCCATGACCGTCGACTCTCTTGTAGGTAAGATGCGTAAAAACACGCCTGTTAAATAGTCATCGGCACGGCAGAGATTTAGATTACGGCTAAAAACGCCGCACTGGTCACACTTTAGAGAAGATTATTAAAGAAACGCCAGCGGCGAAAAACCGCTGGCAGAAGAGTTACTTGTCGCCGAAATGGATAACGGTACGGATGGATTTTCCTTCGTGCATCAAATCGAACGCCTCGTTAATCTGCTCCAGCGGTAAGCGGTGGGTAATGAACGGATCGAGCTGAATCTTGCCGACCATCGCATCTTCAACCATACCCGGAAGCTGGGTACGCCCCTTCACGCCGCCAAACGCGGAACCGCGCCATACGCGACCGGTGACCAGCTGGAATGGACGGGTTTTAATTTCCTGGCCCGCTCCGGCCACGCCAATAATGATGCTCTCGCCCCAGCCTTTGTGGCAGCATTCCAGCGCGGAACGCATCACGTTGACGTTGCCGATACATTCGAAGCTGAAGTCAACGCCGCCATCGGTCATCTCAACAATGACATCCTGAATCGGTTTTTCGTGATCCTTCGGGTTAACGAAATCGGTCGCGCCCATTTCACCCGCCAGCCTGAATTTCTCCGGGTTGGTGTCGACCGCAATGATACGACCGGCTTTCGCCTGAACCGCCCCCTGAATCACCGCCAGACCAATGCCGCCGAGACCGAACACCGCCACGGTATCGCCCTCTTTAACTTTTGCCGTGTTGTGCACCGCGCCGATGCCGGTGGTTACGCCGCAGCCCAGCAGGCAGACTTTGTCCAGCGGCGCCTGCGGGTTCACCTTCGCCAGCGAGATCTCCGCGCAAACGGTGTATTCGCTGAAGGTGCTGGTGCCCATGTAGTGATAAACCGGCTCGCCGTTATACGAGAAACGGGTAGTACCGTCCGGCATCAGCCCTTTCCCCTGAGTGGCGCGCACCGCCTGGCAGAGGTTAGTTTTGCCGGATTTACAGAACTTACACTCGCCGCATTCCGCGGTGTACAGCGGGATCACATGATCCCCTGGCTTCAGGCTGGTCACGCCCTCGCCCACTTCCACCACAATCCCGCCGCCTTCATGGCCGAGTACCGCCGGGAAAACGCCTTCCGGGTCGTCGCCCGAGAGCGTAAACGCATCGGTATGACATACGCCGGTATGGGTAATTTTGATCAGCACTTCACCTTTCTTTGGCGGTGCCACGTCAATTTCAACGATTTTGAGCGGCTGGCCGGGGCCAAATGCAACTGCAGCGCGAGATTTCATATGTCTTCCCTTCTTGTCAGGTATGTGGATTTATTTTAGATAAGAGCGCAGTAAATGGCCGACTTCCGCCATGCGTACGGCACGCTGATCCGGCGTGGTTTCCCCCGCTACCAGCTCATCTTTTAGGTGAATCTCAACCATTTCGCCCATCAGGCCATTGGCAGCCCCGCGCACGGCGGCAATTTGCTGCAGGATGGCCAGACAGGGATCGCCCGACTCCAGCGCGCGTTCAAGGGCATCAACCTGGCCCCGAATGCGCCGGACGCGGGTAAGAATACGTTTTTTATCTTCGGGTGAATGCGGCATACGCCCTCCTGATACTATAGGGGGGTATGGTACCTATTTTATCCTTGATATGTAAACACTCTGTTTTTTATGGTTAATGCGCATTTCGTTAACGTTACGTATTACTCCGGCAGCGCTATACCTGAAATCTCAGTACAAATATCAATGAGACGATCCTGCAATGCCGCATTGAGAGCCTGTGGATTAGCGGCCATGCGCTTCATGTGGTAGAAATATTTGCCCGTCACATCAGCCGCAGAATCATGGCTGGCTGCGAGCCATGCCTGAGTGAGATGTGCCAGGTCCATATCGTCCGGAGCGTGCGGCCCACCCATTTTTGTCGGCACCCAGCCAGGCTCCAGGCTGTTGATCCGCACGTTACGCCAGCGACGCGCCAGAGCAAAAGCCAGCATAGCGTCATGTAATTTGCTCTCAGCATAGGCGTCAGCACCATTCCAGCGACGTTTTTGCCAGAGAATATCATCCAGGTTAGCCCGGGCATGATGATGCATACCCGAACTCAGATAGACGAGGCGCTGCGGACGTTCAATCAACGCGGTAAGTATGTAAGCCGAGAGCGTGTTGATCGCGAAAACATGCGGCAGCCCGTCGCGGGTCACGCGATAGGCTTCGTTGTAGCCAACGGCAGCATTGTGGATCACGGCATCGAAATGCCCCAGGTCGTTGACGCATAAAGCCGTTTCCCTGGCACCGGCAATGGTCTCCAGGTCACCTACAACGACGGCTTCAGCCTGGGGTAAGGCGCGCAGGGCATCTTCAGCACGGTTGGCATTACGCGCGTGCAATACAACCTGATGTCCTTGTTGAACCAGCAGTTCGGCTGCCATCAGGCCGAGGCCTGTAGACGAACCGGAGATGAAAATGCGTGACATATAATTTCTCCAGATTATTGAACCGACAGCAAGGGCTACCGGCTCGGATGTTTATTCAGGATTGCTGCATGCGAGACGCGCTCGCAATCAGCGCCCCCAGCAGCGCACAGACTGCACCAGACAGATATACAGCGGCATAACTAAACTGACCGGCGATCAGGCCAGCTACAGGCCCGGCGATTCCATAAGCGACATCCAGAAAGGCAACGAATGCGCCCATTGCACTGCCGCGGTTGGCTTGTGGAACGCGTCTTAAGGTTTCAACGCCCAGCGCGGGGAATACCAGCGCACAGCCCAACCCGGTGACCAAAGCGCCGGCAAGCGCCACCCCTTCGTTTGAGCCCAGCCACAACATGGCCTGACCGAGAGCTTCAACCACCAGGGACCATACCGCAACGCGGTAGCCGCCCAGCCGATCTGGCAGATGCCCGAAGGCGAGGCGAACAAAAATAAAACCGAGGCCAAAGGCAGTCATTACCAGTCCAGCGTTCTGCCAGTGATGTGCTGCAAAGTACAATGAGGCAAAAGCGGTAAGCCCGGAAAGCCCGACACCCTGCAGCATCAATCCCAGACCTTCGCGCCAGATGCGCCCTACTACGCGATGGAATGGCAGCCGCGGACCTCCTGGCGATCTATATGATGTAGTACCTAATGCAATCAGCGTGGCCAATAGCGGTGAAGCAATACAGGCAATCATCGCCGTCGCGAGGCTGTAATGCTGATAAAACGCCATTCCAACAGGAGCACCGATTGAAAGTGCCGCAAACATAGCGATGCCAGTCCACGACATAGACATCCCGGCGCGCTGAGGGCCAACGGAGGCAATTGCCCATGACACGCATCCCGTCACGAACTGGCTTTCGCCAAACCCGGCCATCAGACGCCCTGCGATAACAATGCAAAGTGTCGCTGTGGGTGAAAGGTCCGTTGCTGAAGCGACCAGATAGAGTCCTCCAGCCAGCGCCGAAAGGATCGCGCCCTGAAGCGCGGAACATTTGCCGCCCTTCTGGTCGGTAATCCGTCCGGCGTAGCCGCGAGTGAGCACCGTTGCCAGGAACTGGATGCCTATTACCAGTCCCACCACGACGTTGCTAAAGCCGAGATGGCCGTGGATGAACAAAGGAATCACCGGCAACGGCAGTCCGACGGCCAGATAGCCAAAAAATAGCGCGGCGATAACGCCCGTTGCCGGGCGGGGAAGAAGCACGGGCAGAGTATTATCCTCCGCTAGCCGCTTTATGACGTGGGCTTCCATCAAATTCTCCTTGATGATACAGGCGTGAGAGAGTTGAACGGTCCGGAGTATCGGGCCGCTCAGTTATCAAGATGCTGTAAAGAGATCGGCGTGATAGCCGCTGGCTTTGAGCAGGTAATCTCGAGAGCGGATGATATCCGCACTCAGCTACGCCAGATCGATGCCCGTTAATTTGCCCGCACGCTTGCGCAGCTGGCCAGCCACCATCACGGTATCCACATCAGACCGTTCAATCGCCTGCACAACAGTGCCGATCGCGTTGGTCACGGGGAAAACGGCGACGCCGTTAGTACGAATCATGATAATGTCGGCCTGCTTTCCTGGCGTAAGGGTCCCAATCTGGTCCTCAAGTCCAGCCGCTCGCGCGCCATTCACAGTTGCCGCCTTAAGGACCGCCTCTGCCGTAATGGGAGATGGCACGTTCTCCTCGCAACGGAAGCGACGGTAGCGCATAGCCGATCGCTGCTGACCGAACAGCGCGTGCATTTCTCCGAACATATCGCTGCCAAACGCCGTATCCAGGTCGATGCCCAGCGCCGGGGTTAAGCCGTTATCAACAGCCTGCTGGTAAGCAAAGGTTTCATCGTCGAAACCAAATAACGCATCCGAACGTGGATTGACCGTGACGTTGACCCGTGCATCGGCCAGCAGCTTCCACGTATCCTGAGGAACTCTTGAGCAGTGATTGAAGATATTATCCGTGCCCAGTACGCCCGGTCTGGCAAACTCAGGGCCGAGGCTAGCGAGATCGCCGATGAATTCAGTCAGAATGCGCATGTCGAGCTTGCGTGCGATCTCCCACCAGGCAAGATTGAGCTGACCAAACAGACCAACCTGCACAAGGCTGTCGTTTGTATTCCAGCTTCGCGACAGTCGCTCCAAATCGGCAGGCAAATGCGCCGATGAAGCTTCTTTATCCATTGCTGCACCGACCATATGTAACGCACGGATGCCGCTTTCCTTTAGAGCATCTAATGCTGCATCAGTATGCTCGGGGCTGCGCGAGTTGTGGCAGGCATCAATGATGGTAGTAATACCGGCATCCAGTGAGGCATGTGCCGTGAGCCTGGTACTCAGGTACATGTCCAGGGGACGATAATGTTTGCCCAGTTTCTCGGCGACCACATCAATGTAATCAAACAGATCGTCGACATTTGGCATCATGCGGCGCATTACGCCAAGCCACATATGGTGATGAGCATCCACCAGGCCGGGCATAACGATATGGCCAGCTGCATCAATCACCAGGGCATCATCCGCCTGCAGTTCCGGACCCACAGCTGCGATACGGTCGCCATGGACGAGAACATCGCCCACGGAGAGGTTGGGTATATCGGCATCCAGAGTAAGGATAATGCCGCCTTTAAAAAGAGTGCGCGTCGTTGTCATTTCGTATTCCTCGGGGTTAAGTGATGCCGTTCGTTGCGAGGTTTGCCCAGCCGGGGACAGGGAAAATAGCGCCTGGCAACGAATTGGCTGACACAATAGGTTGCGCACCATTTTTGATAAAGGTAGTTTTATGCAAATTATATTTGAATAAATTCAAAGGTGAGTCACTATGAGTTTTGACGGAAGGCTACTGTCAGGATTGAGCGTGTTGGCCGCAGTTGTCGAGGCGGGTAGTTTCAGTCGCGCTGGCGAGGTGCTGGGACTGTCCGCTTCTGGCGTGAGCAGATCGATAGATCGCCTTGAAGAGAGGCTCGGTGTGCGCTTGCTAAACCGTACGACGCGTACGATGAACCTGACGAACGAAGGCCGGGCTTTGTATGAGCGCGCCTCGCCACATCTTGAAGGGATTGAAGTTGCGGCAAGCTACGTATCCGGTGCCGCCATTGCTGTACGAGGATCATTACGGGTCAGCGTTAATCCAATCTTCGCTCGTTATATTTTGGCCCCGAAACTGCCTCTTTTGCGCGAACGTCATCCGGAACTGGAACTTACAGTAGTGCAGCAGCCTGACGTAGGGGATCTTGTGACAGAGGGTATAGATGTTGCGGTGCGTTTCGGGCCGCAACTCCCCTCAACTATTTCTTCGAAATTGCTCTTTCAGACGCGCGTACTCACTGTGGCATCATCGGCATATCTGAAACGGCATGGTCGACCTGAGCATCCTGAAGAACTAGTCACGCATGAGTGCATTCAGTATATCGATCCTCGCCGCGGGAAACCGTTTGAGTGGGAATTCCGTCGTGATCGCGAAGTACTGGCTATTGATACTCATGGTCATTTGACGACAACCGATGTAGATCTGATGGTGCAATCCTGCGTAAGTGGTGTTGGCATTGCCCAGGTACTTTCACTCAGCGTCACGCAATTGATCGCTGACGGAATGCTGGTCGAACTTTTTCCGGAATGGCCTGGCGAAACCTATCCGCTGTATATCACGCGGCCATCTCGTCGACTGCCCCCCGCTGCTGTCGAAGCCTTTATGGAATTTTGCGCTGAAATTTGCGTAAATCATGCAGCGAATTGAAAAAAGAAGCTATCAGCTGCTGGCCGCACTTCAGCGGCGAGCAGCTGATAGCCTCAGCGATAATCAAAGAATTTGTCTGCTCACAAGCATGGCCCCATTAATTTATTCCTTATTCGAGATTATTTACTCTGCCTCAACATGTACGCTGATGTTCAGCCGTTTTGCTTCCATGGATATCATTTTTTGGGCAAGAACCATATTGCCGCCATGTACTTGATCTATTAAGTGTTGAACGAGAGTCATCATCAAAAAATCCTTATTAGCCGGATAAAAATCGATCATATCAATCCCGCTATCCTGCAGCTGCTGGTGCGTAGTTCTCTCCGTTTCAGCAACAATTTTGACCACGCTGGCCTGCATCTTTTCGATTTGCTCAAATACAATACGGTTTATGATTTCGATTTGTTCTGGCTTTAAGTCCTTTACCATCATTACCTCTCATAAAATTTTGTAGCTAAGAAAATTTGGATTATGACAAACCTAATATAAGTACAGGAAGTGAGTCTTCATTCATCATTTAGCAGTATCTTAGGTACGACGGAACGTTTGCTGCCGCACAACGATATACCGCCAGTATAACCCCTCCATAATCAGCAAGATCGGTCAGGATTTTGGCCGTTCGGTGAGGCAAAGTAGGTCATCAGGAGGATGCAATGAACGATGCAATCAAAACGGCTTACCGCGAGCGCTTCACGACGGTGTGCGACTATATCGCCCAACATCTCGATGAACCGCTCACGCTGGAGAAGCTCAGCGCGTTAGCCTGCTGTTCGCCTTATCATTTTCACCGGCAGTTCCTGGCGTTTAGCGGCCAGCCTTTGTATCGCTATATTCAGTGGCTGCGCCTGCGTCATGCGTCCTGGCGACTGGCGTTTAATCCTCAGGATAAGGTGATTGATATTGCGCTCGATGCCGGGTTCCAGAGCCCTGAATCGTTCAGTCGCGCCTTCAGAAACGCGTTTGGAAAAAGCCCGCGTCAGTTTCGGCAGCAGCCGGACTGGCTGAACTGGCACCAGCGCGTACCGAAAATGACCTTTCAGGAGCAAAAAACGATGGAAATTAAGATTGTCGATTTCCCACAGACCCAAGTGGCAATGCTTCAGCACCGTGGCAACCCGGATCGGGTAAATGACAGCGCGGCGAAATTTATTGCCTGGCGTAAAAGCTCGGGCCTATCGCCAGTACACGAAAGCAGCACGTTTGGTATCGCCTGGGATGACCCGGCAACCACACCCGCAGACGCCTTTCGTTTCGATATCTGCGGCAGTATCTCTGAAGCGATACCAGAAAATGAATTCGGGGTTTGCAGTGGCGAAATCGACGGCGGACGTTACGCCGTAGCCCGCCACACGGGTTCTCTGGATACCATTTCCGCCACGGTGTGGGCGATGTTTCGCGACTGGCTACCGGCCAGCGGCGAAACGCTTCGCGATGCCCCGGTATTTTTCCATTACCTCAACTTCATTCACGAGGTGCCAGAACATGCGCTGCAAACGGATATCTACCTGCCGTTAAATTGACTATCCCTTGCTTCCACCTTTTCCGGGTAGCGCTGAGCTTGCCCGGCATAGGACTCCCTTGCAAACTGCGCCAGCGTTTGACGTTCCTCCTTGAGATAGCAACTGAAACCCTGTCACTAATGGGCCATCCGCGCCTGCGCGATTGGTACAAAAAATCAAACACACCTTTAGATAAAGGCCACTTATTCTGGCAGACGTTCCCAGGTAGTATTCAGACACATGACGAGTAAAGTTGTGACTTAATAGTCGCAGTACCTCTAATGCAGATAAACCAACCCACGGAGATAAAATGCTGGTACTTTTTACAATGTTTATATTTTCACTGACGCTTTCATTTTCTCCTGGCCCCGTTAATATGGTGATTATATCGTCTGGTGCCGTTCACGGCTTTAGAAAGACCTTCTCATTTGTCTCCGGAGCAACGATAGGGTTTACGTTATTACTTATCTTTATATGTTTCGGCTTTTACGCTGCAATCGAAAAATATCCAGTGTTTTTCCGGTATCTTAATATTGCCGGTTCTTTATTTATAATGTATCTGGGCTATAAGATAGCGTCGTCACGGTCCGATATGTCATTAACAAAAACAGATTCACCCGGTTTTATTCAGGGTTTTGTCATGCAGTGGATCAACCCAAAAGCATGGACCGCGTGCGCCTCAGGGGCTGCGATGTTTTCTGAACCCTCAACCCCTGTGACAGCTCTCGTCTTTATCACGGTCTATTTTTTAGTCTGTTATATGTCGCTTTCAGCATGGGCATTGATGGGAGAAAAAGTATCTGTGCTGCTCAGGAGCACGCGGCAGCTCCGCACGTTTAACGTGTTGATGGGCGGACTGCTGCTTATTACGGCGTGTTACATGCTCTTTTTAGCATTTTAACCCGTTATAACGCGTGAAACTCAATCGCGTTATAAATATCATTAATCAATTTGTAGGCAATACTGCTGGTCGACATATTAGAAGGCCATACGGCATAGACTTTCAGCGGTTCTAATGACCAGTCAGGAAGTATTTCCAGCATTTCTCCGCGCTTAACATCCTCTTCGCTTAAATAGCGAGGAGGTGCTGCGAGACCAATTTGTTGTCTGGCAAGGGCATAAGCGGCTTCGACATTATCTACATACACCGTGGGCGTATACGTTACGACGGCCACTTCTCCATTTTTATGTCGAAATTCCCGGTTATTCTGCCTCATATTGAGTCCAATCCATGGCAGTTTCGCCAGGTCATCAGGATGCGTAATCGTCGGGTAATGGCTGAGCAATTCCCGGGACGCAACTACCTGGCGCGGCAGCACAAAAAGATGGCGCGCTTTAAGAGAACTGTCCGGAAGCTCGCCGATTCGAAATGCCACATCGATACCGTCGGCAATAATATCTCTGCGCGTATCGCTGTAAGAGATATTCAGTAAAATGCCCGGATGACGTTTTATAAAATCGGCCAGATGGCGGGTAAACGCACTCTTCAGAAAAACGGCAGGAAGAGAAACAGTCAGCTTATTCGCCGTTGAGATCGAACGCTGCTTAAATTCAATGACCCCCTGCTCATAAAGCGCCAGCATCGATTTGGCCGTTTCCAGCAAGTTGGCGCCATCGTGAGTCAGAGAGAGTTTACGGGTATTTCTGTACAGTAACGCGCAGCCAAGATTTTTTTCCAGCTTTGATAAATGCGCGCTTGCCGTTGCGGTTGTAAGCCCTAACGCTTCCGCTCCACCTGAAATGGATCCTGCCTCAGCAATCTTTGCAAACACTATCAGATAACGGATGTCATCAATCATTTATCGTCCTGTTGCGACGGTGTTCCTGCGAACTACGCGTTTTATCATAGAGTTACGATATCGTACTTTCCTCTCCGGTCGCATAACTTTTTATCGTTTGGACTTTAGCGCTCTACTTATTTTACGAGGCGCTGCAGTGTCAACCCGGCGACATCCTCTTCTGGGAGCCGGACAGCCCGTAATGACGCGCCTGCGCCAGCGTTTGCAGCTCCTCCTTAAGCCAGCGCGTTGCGCCCCGCTGGCCGCTGCGTTTATGCGAGTAAATTTTCACCTCAAACGTGCGTATCGAAAACGGTAAAGGAAATATTCTCAGGTCCGCTGCCGCAGCCAGCTTCTCAGCGGCAAAACGGGGGATCGCCATCAGCAGGTCGCTTTCCGCAACGATAAACGGCGCGCTGAGCATCGACGGCGTTTTGATCGCGATTTGTCGGGTATAGCCCAGCTGCTCAAGCCGTACGTCAAGAACGCCCTGCTTCTCATTCCATGGGGTCACCACCAGATGTCGGGCCGCAAGATAGTCCTCCAGCGTCAGACGCGTCTGCCGCGCGTTGCTGATGACCACATACTCATCTTCAAACCAGTCGATCTCTTCCAGTTCCGGGTGTCGGATATCATCCTGAGTGCTGAAGCCCAGCGCCAGATCCACCTCGCCCGCCAGCAGTTCCGTCAGCGCCGGACTGTGCGGCAGATAGCGCAATTCAAAGCGTAACCCAGGGGCAGTAAGCTGCAGACTGTGCATCAGAGCCGGAAAAATGCAAAGCGCGGTAAAGTCCGTTATCGCAATCTTCAGGCTCTCCGTACTGCTGGCCGCATCAAACTCCGCCTGCGGGGTCAGTTCATGATTAAGGAACGAGAGTGCGGAAGCAATCGAAGGTGCGAGCTGAGAGGCATAAACGCTGGGGGACATACGATGCCCTTCGCGGAAAAACAGCGGGTCATTCAAGCTGGCGCGCAGGCGCGACAGCGCATGGCTGAGCGCGGATGTGCTCATCGCCAGCTCGTCAGCGGCCAGCCGAACGGAACGGTGGCGGTAGATCGCGTCGAAAACGGGCAGCAGGTTTAAATCAAGTCGTCTCAAGGCCGGATGCATAATATTCATCATATGTTGATTTCATTGCACTTAATTCTTCGGACAATACTCCGTATGCTTAACGCCATCAATCAGGACACACGCTAAAAAGCAGGAAAAACAATGAGCATCACCCTTCGTCAGGCACGCCCCGAAGATGCGGCGGCCATTTACGCCATGATTTACGAGCTGGCGGTGTATGAAAAAGCCCCGGAAGAAGTGGTTACCACGCCGGAGGAGATCCGGGAAACGCTCTTTGGTGCAGGCACTAAAACCGAGGCATTGATCGCGGAGTATGAAGGCAAGATCGCCGGCTATGCCGTGTTCTTCACCAGCTATTCAACCTGGCTTGGCCGCAACGGGATTTATATGGAAGACCTTTACGTTTCCCCGGAATATCGCGGTAAAGGCGCGGGAAGAGCGCTGCTGAAACATATTGCTCAGCTCGCGGTAAAACGGCAGTGTGGCCGCCTTGAATGGAGCGTGCTGGACTGGAACCAGCCCGCCATCGATTTTTATCTGAGCATTGGCGCGCTGCCGCAGTCCGAATGGGTGCGATACCGTCTTGACGGAGAAGCGTTGCTCAAATTTGCCGAATAGCGGCACGTCATACCCGAGAAGATCCCGCCCCGCGGGATCGCTCTTTCCTGCGTCGATCCCGTCTCAACAGATTCTGAATTTATGCTACCCTTCCATAAATTTCATAAACATAGTGCAGAACGCCATGACGACAGCCCCTTTTATCCGCCCTCAACTCACCTTGCCAAACGGCGCTGACAAACTGCTGCTGCACTCCTGCTGCGCCCCCTGCTCGGGTGAAGTGATGGAGGCCATCCAGGCGTCGGGCATTGAGTACACCATTTTCTTCTATAACCCCAATATCCATCCGCAAAAGGAATACCTCATTCGTAAAGAGGAGAATATACGCTTTGCGGAAAAACACGGCGTGCCGTTTGTTGATGCCGATTACGACACCGATAACTGGTTTGAACGCGCGAAAGGCATGGAATGGGAACCCGAGCGCGGCGTCCGCTGCACCATGTGCTTCGATATGCGTTTCGAGCGTACGGCGCTCTATGCGGCAGAGAATGGATTCAGCGTCATCAGCAGCTCGCTCGGGATCTCCCGCTGGAAGAACATGCAGCAGATAAACGACTGCGGCCAGCGTGCGGCCGCGCGCTATCCGGGTATGGTTTACTGGGACTATAACTGGCGCAAACAGGGCGGCTCTTCACGCATGATTGAGATCAGCAAGCGGGAACAGTTTTACCAGCAGGAATACTGCGGCTGCGTTTATTCGCTCAGAGACAGTAACCTGCACCGTAAGTCACAGGGCCGCCCGCTGATCCGCATCGGGAAACTGTTTTACGGTCAGGATGACAATGAGAAATAATGGGTTCCGGATATAGAGATATATCCGAAAACCGCCCTTTCAGGTGCCGAATTTAGCCTTGCGTCTCTCGTATCCACAAAGAGCGGCTATCCTTTAATTATCAACAAAAGGAGGCAAAAATGTCTGATTTCGGTACTGATAAAAACACCCAGTTTGCTGAAGATAAAGCAAAAAATAAATTTGATGAACTAGCAGGCTCAGCGCAGCAGCAGTTTGGTGAATTCGTTGATTCACCAAAGCATCAGGTAAAAGGTGCAGCTAAAAAATATGCCGCACAGGCCAGCGATGCCGTTTCCGATGTAACAGAAGCGGTCAGAAATAATCCCCTCACCGGCCTCGTCGCCGCGGGTGCTGTCGGTATTGTTCTCGGTCTGTTGCTGGGTCGAAAATAACAAAAGCCCCTTCGGGGCTTTATTTTTACCTAACTAAACAATCTTACCATACGGTCTAGCTCTTCCTCTTTCACGGCCCGCGATAAATAATACCCCTGAAAGTTCTTGACGCCCAGCGCGACTAATTTTTCAAACTTTTCTTCACTATCAACCCCCTCGGCAATACAGTCCGTTCCGGTCATATCGCTATAAAGCTGTATCGCTTTAATCAGGTTATAGTCATTGTCGTTTGCCACAAAATGCTCAACGATGTCCCGATCCAGCTTAAGTCCATCAAAATGCACCTGGCGAACCGGGAACATGGTTTGATGATTTGAGAAGCAGTCATCCAGATACAATCGACACCCTGTATTACGTAAATGCCGCATGGTTTCAGGGATCCTTTTGTCCTTCGTTACGTCAATATCCTCTGCAAATTCAAAGACCAGCTTTTCGGCCCACTGCGGTTTGAGCAGCATATCGATGGCTTTGCGTGCCATATCAGGCAATGCATTTCCGGAAGCCAGGCGAGGCGGGATGTTCACAGAAAAATAATATTTCCCGTTATACTTATTAATACCCGAAACGGCGGCATGGATGACTAACGCTGTTATTTTTAACCATATCTCATGATTTGAGATGTCCGTGAGAAAACTGGCTGGCTTGACAATTTTACCATTTTTATTCCAGCGAATAAGTATTTCAAAACCTACGCCCTTTTTGTCACGATCGGTAATAATCTGATAGGCAGGGAAGATCTCTCTTTTAAGTAGCGCATTAAATATTTCTGTTTCCTTATCCGTGAATTCTGTTTTCTGGCGCTGATGTTTAATTCGCCTTTCCGCTTTTAAATTATGCGGATCGTGTAGCCATCGCTTAATTAAGTTTAATTTGAGCACACCCTCCTTCCGATGGGTATAAACCGTTTTATTCGACAACCCCATTCTTTCGCACATTTCTTTTACTGACATACCGCGATAGAAATTTAATAAAACATCAATCTCTCTTTTTGTTAGCCACTTTACGTTTTCCTGGGAAGAGTTATCCCGGTAACGATCGCGTAATAAGTACGAACGGTCCTTAAATACATTATGGTGCGTATGAATAAAGGTTATAATATCTGAAACGCGGGCTATACGAATCAATGATAACTGATAACTATTATTTAAAAGACTGCCCAGGGTGCGATACAGCCAGCCATCCGGTATGTCGCCATACAGGGTGACGCGTCTAATAACGGGAAGTGTATTGAGCACGGATGCCAGACGCTTCAGGCTTTCCAGGAGATTCACGACCCCCTTACCAAGAAAGACAACGATATGAGCATTTTGATTTATAAGGATATTTTCCATATCCCGCTCGGATATCTCATCCCCCTCAAAGTGCAGATGCGAAGCCTCTATTTCGTACTGGCTTAGGATCAGACGATATCCCTGGAACGTAAAACCGCAGGCTGAAATGACAAATTTTTGTTCATCGCACGCCCCATTTCTGTGAGAAATTTTGTGGGTCATAAACTGCTCCTGGGCACTAACGCACCTTTTCCATTTGTGAATACGTAAAATTTACCGCACCTTTTATAATCATTAATTTTACAATACAGCCACAGGGTACGAAACATTTATCAGTTGAACTCACAGGAACATCTTTGCGTTAATCACCGCGGTTTAAATATACTTTTCTTTTCAAATAACCCCGACAAACATCTCATTCTCAGGGTATAATGAAAATTCCGAAAAAGAAGACTGGATACTTCATCTATCGGTTCATTCAAATACGAGAAAAATGCTATGGATAATCATATCTCATCCAGGGCCTTGCTACATCGAAGGGATGTTATAAAGAGCAATCCGCGATTCGGTGAGGCAATATTAGAGCACTACACAATTAATGACACCATCTACAAAAAACAACCTTTGTTCTACAAGACAATGCTGCAGGAATCACGATTCAATATTATTCTCTCCATGTGTTGCTTTATTTTTGGAAATCAGGCCGAGTCAGTTTCAGAGATTAAAGAGTTATGTTCTCGCTATAAGATAGCCAGCCCTAACAGCGTTATTGCGATCATTACGATACTCAGAACCACCGGGCGCATCAGAACCTGGCGCTGCACGGAAGACCGACGTAAAACGAGAATCGCGCCAACTGAAAAAGGTCTCAATGAACTTAAGCGTTATATGTCCGGTGCTTTTTTGCCCGTCAGCATTCTTTACCCAGCATTTAACATTAATGTTAACCTGCTGGATAATGATATTTCGAGAAACAACTTTTTTCGCCGTGCGGCTGAATATCTTTTTCGGGGATTAACGTTCCGAAAGGTGCTGCCAGAAGTGGGATTATTTATCGATAAAGATGGCGGGCGTATGATTATGCTTTATCTTTACCTGCAGGCCATGAAAAACAAATCTGCCCATGGTGCCGTCATTGAATATTCAGCAAGCACGCTAGCAAAAGAATTTTTTGTTTCGCGCATTCACGTCAACCGAATTATTAAATCGGCACAAGAGGCGGGTTATCTTAAAGATCGTGGTGATGGTCGAATGTCGATATACCCGGCGTTTCTCGAACTTGTTGAAAATTATGCCGGATTATATTTTGCGTATGTTACCCATTACATCAACGTCGTACCTAAAGAGCGACGCCACGCTCATAACATGACGTCAACCGTATAATTCACCAGGCGTTCGGAATTCCGAACGCCACTCATCTATCGTTCCCGCAACGCCTCTTTTGCCTTGTTCAGCGGTTTTAACAGATAATCCAGAATGGTTTTGCTGCCGGTTTTAATGTCTACGGTGGCAATCATGCCGGGAAAGACCGGGAACTCCTGACCTTGCTTATTGGTCAGATGGTTACTGTCGGTACGAATATAGACGCGATAGTAGTAAACATCTCTTTTCACCTCATCCTGCAGGGTGTCCGGCGAAATCATGGTCACTTCCCCTTCCAGCCCGCCGTAAATGGAGTAGTCATAGGCCGTCACTTTCACCAGCGCCTTCTGGCCAGGATGAATAAACGCCACATCGCGCGGCGAGATTTTCGCTTCAATCACCATCTGATCGTCAAGCGGAACCAGACTCATCAGCTTGCCGTTCGGCGGGATGACGCCTCCCACGGTCGTGACGTCAATATCCTTCACGATCCCGCGAACCGGGGCATTGAAGGTCAGCCGGGTCAGAGAGTCTTCACGCCCCTTCATCACCGAACGCTGGGCTTCAATCTCCGCATTGGCTTTCGCCAGCTCTTCACGGGCGCGAACGTAATACTGGTTTTTCATCTCGGTGATTTTGTTCTCAAGCTCATTTTTCTGACGCTCAAGACGCAGCACCTCCACCTTGCTGGCCGCTCCCTGTGTCACCAGCGGACGGGTTAACGACAGTTCGCGCTGCACCAGCTCGGCCCCCTGACGCAAACCGGCCAGTCCTTTTTCGAGGCTTTCACGACGGGACTGGTAGAGCGCCGTTTCCTGTTTGACCAGCTCAACGTCGTCATCCAGCTCTTCCGGAAACGCGAGTTCCGTGTCGTTCACCTCGGCCTTCAGGCGCGCCGCCGTTGCCAGCGCCGCATTCAGACGAGACTCGCTCTCCAGCACGCTCGACTCGGTTTTCGTCCGGTCAAGCTGCGCGAGCTGCTGGCCGCGTTCCACAATGTCGCCTTCGCGCACCATCAGGCTGTGGATAATGCCGCCTTCCAGGGACTGAATGACCTGCTCATGCGAAGACGGTATCACCTTACCGCTGCCGGTGGTCACCTCATCCAGATGGAACAGGCTTGCCCAGGCGATAAACACCGCCAGCAGGGCAAACAGCGACCATGCCACCAGGGTAGAGCGCGGCAGGCGAGGCTCCTTCAGCCGGCTATTGAAACGAGACAAATCATTCATGCCGCGCCCTCCTCTGCAACCGCCGCCGGCTTCATGGTCACGGTGCGCTGTGCTGCTTTTTGCGGTGCCATACCGTGCTGGTGCAGGATAGCGTCGCGCGGTCCGTCCATCACCACCTTGCCGTTTTCCAGCACGATGATGCGGTCGACCAGGTCCAGAATCGGCAGGCGATGCGTCGCCACGACCAGCGTCCGGCGTTTACCCAGCCATTTGTGAAGATGCTGAATAAACTGCTTCTCGCTCATTTCGTCCAGCCAGGCGGTAGGTTCGTCCAGCAGCAGGATATTTGGTGAAGTGATTAGGGCACGCGCCAGCAGCAGCGCCTGACGCTGTCCGCCGGAGAGGCCCGTTCCGCCTTCGTTAATGATGGTGTTCAGCCCCATTTTCTGCTTGCGCACAAACTCCAGCGCGCCGCTGTTGACCAGCGCCTGATGAATTTCGTCATCGGTGGCGAGCGGGTTCCCCATCAGGATGTTGTCCCGCATGGAGCCAAAGAACAGCCGGGCCTGCTGGCTCAGCAGCTGCATGTCCCGACGCACGTCGGCCGGGTCGAGGTGATTGAGCGCAATATCGTCCAGCAGAATGCTGCCCTGCTGCGGCTCCTGCATGCCCGCCAGAAGCTGTAACAGCGTGCTTTTCCCGGAACCATTGCGTCCAAGCACCGCCACGCGCTCCCCGGCGCGGATCTGCAGCTTGCTGATGTTGAGCACGGTGAGTTTCTCTTCCTCGTCGTAGTAAAACCCAACGTCCTCAAGCGAATAGTCGCCGCGCAGGTGGGCCTTGTGCACCTTCTTGCCGTGCTGCGGATCGTCAATCGGACGCTGCATCAGATCGTCCAGCCCCTTGCGGGCCACTTTCGCCGACTGCCAGCGCGAGAGCACGCCTGAGATCTGCGACAGCGGCGCAATGGTCCGCGACGCCAGAATCGAGGTCCCGACCAGCGCACCGGTGGTCATATCGCCGCTGATGACCAGATAACATCCCACCAGCAGCACTACCGCATAAACGATGGACTGCACCTCCTGCGTCCAGGTGAGCAGCAGGCCCGTCAGCCAGCGCTGCTTCATGCCGACGCTGGCGGCGACGTCGTTGGTGTTATTCCACTGGTTCTGGAAACGCTGTTCGGCGCGCATCAGCTTGATGTCTTCAATGCCCTGCACCGCTTCCACCAGCGTGGCGTTTCGGATGGCGGATTCGCGCATCCCTTCGCTGGAGAGTTTCCCCAGCGGGCGCTGTACCAGCAGGCCCGGGATGAGCAGCAGCGGCACGGCGAGCAGAACCACCAGCACCAGCGGACCGCCAATCATCCACAGAATGAAGACGAACAGCAGGAAGAACGGCAGATCGGAAATCGCCGCAATGGTGGTGGAAGTGATCAGCTCGCGCACCGACTCCAGCTCGCGGATCTGCGCGATAAACGATCCGGTTGATTTCGATCGCGCGCCGTTTTTAATCCGCAGCGCGTGGGCAAAAACGCGTTCAGAGATACGCAGGTCGGCGCGCTTGCCCACTACATCAGAAATATGCACCCGCAGCATACGCATGATGAATTCGAACACGATGGCAATCATCACGCCGCCAAACAGCACCCACAGCGTGGCCTCCGACTGCGACGGCACCACCCTGTCGTATACCTGCATGGAGAAGACCATGCCTGAGAGCGCCAGCACGTTAGCCACCAGCGCCACAAGCATAATGTCGCTGTAGCGTCGCCAGTCCTTCAGCGCCAGCTGCCAGAACCAGTTTTTCTCATACGGTTTGATGTAGTCATCCACGCGGGCATCCGGCGTGGATTCAAGCGGGCGCAGTACCATCAGGCCCTTTAACCGCGACCCGATCTCCTCGCGCGTCAGCGTCGTCTCCAGCCCCGCATCGCCGCTGAACTGCAGGCTGACGTTGCCTTCGTTGTCCATGCGGTTGATCACCGCAATCTGCCCGCCGGTAAATTCCGCCAGCAGCGGCAGACGCCACGGATCGAGGGATACCGCTTCCGCCGCCACCACACGCATCCCCAGCCCAAGCTGGCGCGCCATCTCCTCCAGCACCAGCTGGCGCGGAGACTGGCTTTCATGGTTAATTGTGACCCGAACATGCTCCGCGGAAAAATCCAGCCGGTAGTGCTTCGCGATGATGAGCATGCCCTGCAGCCAGGGTTCGTACAGTGGATGTGTCTTCATAAGGCTACGTCCTGTCCAGAGCGGTAATTCCGCCCTGAAATGATACCTTTACGGGATGATTAAAAAACGAACGCTTTCTAAACGAGCCCGCAAAATAATCTTGTGAAATATAGGGTTATGACTATTCGTGTAAAGAAATGCCAAAAGGCCGCGGGGATCGCTCCCCGCGGCGTTGTTTTACGCAATTAACAGCTGATGGTTCGCCAGCAGCGTCGCCAGATCCGTCTGCACGCCGTTCAGGGTCACCAGAGTGGTCGGCGAGAACTGGCCGCCCGTACCGTCCAGGTCAACCTGGATCTCGGTATTGCTGCCGTTCTGCACCACGCGGATGTAATCGCTGATATTGCCCGCGCTGCTGTCCAGCGTGGCCACGCCGTTCACATAGCTCGCCGAGCCCGTGCCGGTATAGCCGCTGCCGGAGAGCAGATCGCGCAGGTCAATACGATCCGTGTCCGCTGTCCCTTCCCAGGTCCCGACCGTAAAGCCGTTCACCACGTCGTGGCCGTTACCGCCCGTTGCATCCGAGGCGTTGATCAGCTTGTAGAGCAACGTATCGTGACCGCCGCTGCCGATGTTGAAGGTGTCATTTCCGCCGCGACCTTCGAACTGGTTATCACCGCTGTTGCCGGTGATGACGTCGTCGAAATCCGAACCGTTAATCCCTTCAATGTTCAGCAGACGCGTGGTGCCGAACCCGGTGTCCTGCGCGGTTGAGAGGCGCAGGTCAACGGTTACGCCGGAGGTCGCATTGCGGTAATCCACCACGTCCATACCACCGGTGTTGCTCCAGGTGTCATAGTCGGAATGGGTATTCCAGCCTCCGGAACCGTTGTAGGTATAGGTGCCGTTTTCCGCGATAAAGGTGTCGTTATACCCGGTCCCGGTAATGGTTCCGCTGTGGCCGCCGGTGGCCGCTTCGGCCGTCAGAACGTAGCCCTCTTTGCCGTTGCCCGCTTCCAGACCGCTCCAGGTGACGTTATCCGACACGCCGTTGGTGATCTTCAGGATCTCAGCCGAATAGGTTTCATTCGGATCAAGCCCGTAGAAGCTCACCAGCGCAGAGGTATCGTTCGAACCGATACCGGACTGGGCGTTGATGATCTGCGAGGCCACCAGCACGCCCGCGGCGTTGTACAGATTGACCGTGTTGCCGTAGTAGGCGTTGATGCCCTCGCTGTCGACAATGTGCAGATGCATCGCGGTGCCGTCAGCAATGGTTTTGCTGTTTTGCACCAGCACCACCTTGCCGTTCTGCTGAGAAACCAGCAGGTCCTGCGCGCCGTCCCAGTTGTAGTCGACAGCCGCCACGCCGGTGACGTTCGCCAGGCCTGAAGCCAGCTGGCTTGAGGTCCAGGTAGAGCCGTAACCGTTGTTGGTGAACAGGGTCGCCGTTTGCGAGCCGCCGTAGGTGCTGAGCTTGACGATGTCCATCTGTCCGTCGCCGTTCCAGTCCACCGCCACAGACAAATAGCCCGCCGCTGCGTTAGAGGCTTCTACCGCGCTCTTGGTGGCCGAGAGCTTCCCGGTACCGTCGTTGTAGTAGATCACCCCGCCGTTGTTGTTGTAGCTGCTGCCCAGGTACAGATCCATGTAGCCATCGCCGTTGAAGTCCGCCCACGTCATGGATGCCGCCGTGGTGGTATTTGAAGCGTTTGCCACAAACACGTTCGTCAGGTTCTGACCGATGGAGAGCGTGCCGTTACCGTTGTTGTTGATCACGGTTAACGAGTACGCGCCGCTGCGGTTAGTGTGCTGGACAATATCTACCGTGCCGTCGTTGTTCAGATCGACGCCGGAGATTTCACGCATGGTGGTGAATTGCCCCCAGAAACCTGCTCCGCCATTGGTCCCATCCGGCGACAGTACGCCGTTCTTGTTGATCAGGTACGTAATGGAGTCCGCGCCGGAGTCACCGTAGGCCAGATCCAGATACCCATCACCTGTTTTATCGTACGCAATCACGCCGCCGTACCAGATGGTAGTGCCCATTGCCAGCTGACTGGCGTTATAGGTACTGCCATCGTAGGTCCACATCACCTGCGTTGACCCGGCGTAGGTATTTTCCGTCGCGAAAATGTCCTGCGTGCCGTTACGGTCAAAGTCGGCGGCGGTCTGGCTCACCACGTAGTAGTTACGGGTGTTGGTCAGCGTATTCCCGGCATAGGTCGAGCTATCGCTGCTGGAGTAAGACTGGCCGTTAGCGATGATATTCCACAGACCGCTGCTGTTCATGCCGAGAGTCATGGTGGAGTTGTTGCTGTTCCCCGCCGTGGTTGCCCAGTCGGTATTCACCGAGGTGGTATCAATCACCAGGCTGCCGGTCGCCGTACCCGTGGTATTGCCGTTACCCGCGCTGCTCTTCACCTGCGCGGTCACGCTGTAGCTCGCCACGCTCAGCGCATCGCCGTCCGGGATCTGCAGATACCAGGTGTTGTGATCCGGGTCGACCACCACCGCACCGCCGGTCTGGGAGGTGTAGGTTTTGCCGTTCACCGTCACCACCAGATATTCGCCGTTCACCAGGTCAGCGGAGACGGTACCGGTGACGATCGGCGTAGTGTCCGACGTGGTCTGCGCGGTAATCGCCGCAGTGGTGGTCGGAATGCTGGTGTCGACGTTCAGCACAAAGCCGTCGGATTCCGTGTAGTTTCCGGCCCTGTCGGTGACGCGCACGATGTAGGTGTGATTCCCGTCGCTCAGGCCGTTGTCCTGGAAGGACCAGCTCGCGCTGCCGTTCATGGTCACCTGGCCGAGCAGTACCCCATCACGGTAGAGCTGCACGATCTCGCCGTCATCCGGGGCACGGTTCAGCGTCCCGTTGATCAGCGGCGAGTTATCGTCCGTTGCCACCGCGCTGCCAAAGGTGCCCTGACGCTCGCCTTCGCCGTCGGTATAGCTGACGACCGTGCCGACCGTGGTCGGCGGCGTGGTGTCTACCGTGACGACCTGAGACGCGGTCGAACCCACGTTGCCCGCCAGGTCGATAATCCGCACCTGGTAGGTGTAGTCGCCGTCAGGCAGATCGCGGGTATCGGTGTAGCTCCAGCGCTGGTTGGTGACCGTGGTATCGAGCCACGTATTCCCGCCGTCCAGGCTGATCTGTACGCGCTCGTCGCTTGCCAGCGCGCTGCCCAGCGAACCGTTAATGGTCAGCGTGGTGTCCATGGTGATGAAATCACTGCCGGACTGGCCGGTATCTTCGCTGATGCTGTCGATGGTGACGCCGTACTGCGGCGCCTGGGTATCCACCGTCACCGCCTGCGAGGTGGTTGCCCCAACGTTCCCCGCCAGATCGACGACCCGTACCTGATAGTTGTGGCTGCCGTCGGTCAGGGTACGCGTGTCGCTGTAGCTCCACTGCGTGCCGCTTACGGTGGCGTATACCCAGGTGCTGCCGCCGTCCATGCTCACCTGCACGAATTCACCCGCGCCGAGTTCTGCGCCGAGCGTTCCGTGCAGCGTGTACGAGGTCGAACTGGTCAGGAAGTCGTTATTGTCGAAGCCGGTATCCACGGTGATGTTATCCACGGTCACCGTAATCGCCGCATCCGGGGCGACCGTATCGACGGTCACCTGCTGATGGGCGCTGGCCCCGACGTTGCCGGCCGCATCCACCACGCGAACGTAGTAGTCATAGGTCTGGTTACCCAGCGTGCGGCCGTCCACGTAGTACCAGCTGTTGCCGGTGACAATCACGTTCTGCCAGGTGACGCCGCCGTCGATGCTGATCTGCGCGTATTCGCCGTCGGCCAGCGTCGCGCCGAGCGAGCCGTGCAGCGTCAGGGACGTGTCGCGAGTGATAAAGTCGCTGCTGCTCAGGCCGGTATCGTCGCTGATGCTGTCGATGGCGATCGTTTTGCTGGCGTCCGGCGCAACGGTATCAATGGTCACCACCTGAGAGGCGGTGGCGCTGATGTTGCCCGCATCGTCAATCACGCGCAGCTGGTAGTTGTAATCCCCGTCGGCCAGCGTGCGGCCATCGACGTACGTCCAGCTCAGGCCGCTGACGCTGACGTCGGTCCAGGTGACGCCGCCGTCAAGGCTGATCTGCGCGTGGTCGCCGCTGCCCAGCGCCGCGCCGAGCGTCCCTTTCAGGCTGATCTGGTTGTCGCTGGTGATAAAGTCGCTGCCGGACAGACCGGTATCCTGCGTAATGGAATCCACGGTAATGGTGGTTGCCGCAGGCTTCGTCAGATCAATCACCACGTCCTGGCTGTCCGTTGCCCCCACGTTGCCCGCGTTATCAATCACGCGGACCTGGTACTGATACGTACCGTCCGTCAGGGTGCGGCCATCGGCGTAGCGCCAGGTGGTGCCGGTCACGGTCAGGTCAATCCAGGTGACGCCGCCGTCGAGGCTGATCTGCGCCTTCTCGTTATTGCCGAGCTGCGCGGTCAGCGAGCCGTTGACGACGACCTGGCTGTCGTTGGTGATGAAATCCGTTGCGCTCAGGCCGGTATCGTTTTGCAGCGAATCAATACTTATCCCCATCGACGGCGCGGTGAGATCCACCGTGACGGTATGGTTATCGCTGGCGCTGTTGCCGATGGTGTTGCTCACCTGCGCATTGATGACGTACGAGCCGCCGTCTGCCAGCGCGGTCACGTCAGCGCTGCCCACCGTGTAGCTCCAGGTACCGTCATTCTGGACGGTAGCCGCATAGGTTTTACCGTTCAGCGTGATGGTCACCTTCTGGCCTGCAGGCGCGTCGGTGGTACCGCTGATGACCAGCGGCGTGCCGTGCTCGGCGGCGTTGACGATGTCGTCCTGCGCAAAGGTGTTAATGGTGATGGTTGGGACATCGCCGTTCAGCGTCACGCCGTGCGTTGCGCTGCCCGGGTTGCCCGCCTTATCGTTCACCGAAGCGGTGATGGTGTACTCCCCGTCGCTCAGGCCGAGGAAATCACGGCCCGGCACGAAGACCGACCACGATCCGTCCGCCCCGACGGTCGCCTGATAGCTGTGCCCGTTGAAGGAGACAGTCACCGTCTGGCCCTGTTCCGCCGTGGTCGTACCACGGATCGTCTGGCCCGCCAGCTGCTCCGCGTTGTTGACGATATCGTCATCGGCCACGGTGCTGATGGTCACGGTTGGCGCAACGGTGTCTACCGTTAAGGTGTGCGTGGTCTGGCCGTTATTACCGGCTTTATCGTTGACCGAGGCGGTCACCGTCAGCGCGCCCTGGCTCAGGACGGCCAGATCTGCCGCCGGCACGTCGAGCGTCCAGGTGCCGTCGCTGCCGACAAGCGCAGTATAGGTTTTGCCGCCCAGCGTCACGGTAACGGTCTGACCCGCCTCCGCGCTGGAAGAACCGTGCACGGTCAGCGGCTGCTGCGCTTCCGCGGCGTTCAGCATGTCGTCAACCGACAGCGTCCCAATGCTCACCACCGGCGCAGTGGTATCCACGCTGATAGTATGCGTTGCGGAGGCGCTGTTGCCCGCGCTGTCCTGTGCCGATACGGACACCTGATAGCTGGCGCCATCGGCCAGGGCGCTGACGTCTGCAACCGGTACGGTAGTCGTCCAGGTGCCGTCGCTCTGAATGGTGGCCGTATAGCTCTTGCCGTTCAGGGTCACGGTGACCTGAGTCCCGCTGGCGAACTGCGCGCTGGAGCCGTTAATCACCAGTGACGAACCGGCTTCAGCCGCGTTGATCACGTCGTCACCGCTAAGGGTGTTCACCGTCAGCGCCACGGAGGCGGTGTTGACCACCACGTCATGGGTCTGGGTGCTGCTGTTACCCGCGCTGTCGGTAATGGTCGCGCTGAGGGTCACGGTGCCGTCGGTCAGGGCGGAAATCACGCTGGCCGGAACGCCCACGCTCCAGTTGCCGCTGGCGTCAACGGTGGTGGTGTACTGGTGCGAACCGAGGGTGATAACCACTTTATCCCCAACGTTCGCGCCGGTTGCCGACCCGCTGACGATCTGCGCCTGGCCGTGCTCCACGCTGTTAATGACGTCATCGCCCGCGACAACGTTAAAGCTGACGGTCGGCGGCGTGGTATCAAGCGTAATTGTTTTGCCCGCGCTGCCCGGGTTACCCGCGGCGTCGCTCACGCTCACCTGCACGGTGTAGCCGTTATCCGCCAGCGTGGAGAGGTCGCTGCCCGGAACGTTAACGCTCCAGATGCCGCCCTGCTGCACCTGCGCGGTATAGCTCTTACCGCCCAGCGTCACGGTGACCGTCTGACCGACTTCCGCCGTAGTGGTGCCGGAGATGGCAACGCCCGCAGCCGCTTCGCTGCCGTTAATCACGTTATCGCCTGCAACCGTATCAATGGTCACGGTTGGCGCAGTCGCGTCCACGCTGTACTCACGCCCCGCCGACGCGCTGTTGCCGTGCGCGTTGGTGACGTTCACCTGCACGCTGGCATCGCCGTCTTTAAGGCCCGCGAGATCCGCAGACGGCACGGTGGCCGTCCAGTTACCGTCGGCATCCACCTTCGCGGTGTAAGTCTTGCCGCCAAAGGTAACAGTAACGGTCTGGTTTTCCTCCACGTTCGAAGTGCTGCCGGAGAGCACCAGATCCGCGCCTTTTTCCGCCGCGTTAATCACGTCGTCGGTGGCAATCGCATCGATGCTGACGGCGACGGCAGACAGATCTACGGTCACGTCATGGCTGATGGTCACCGGGTTGCCCGCCGCGCTCTGGCCTGCAACGGTCACGGTGACCGTACCTGCTGTGAAGGCCGCGACGTCTGCCGCCGGGATCGCCGCGCTCCAGGAGCCGTCCGCCAGCACGGAGGCCGCATAGGTTTTGCCATTGACGGTCACGGTGAGCGTTGTGCCTGCCGCCAGCCCGTCGCTGGTGCCGGAGACGATCAGGTTTTGAGTATGTTCGATGCTATTGATCACATCGTCGCCCGCCACGGTATCAACGCGCAGGCCCGGCAGGCTGGCGTCGATAACGATTTCGCGCTCGCCGGTCCCGGTGTTGCCATGGCCGTTGGTGACGGTGGCTGACACCGTCAGGTCACCGTTGCCCAGCGCCGTCAGGACGGACTCCGGCACGTTCACGGACCAGGTCAGATCGCTCTGCACCGTCGCGGTGTAGGTGTTGCCGCCAATGGTCACGGTGACGGTATTACCCGCCTCCGCGTTCGTTACCTTGCCGCTGAGGGTCTGGCCCGCGGCCACTTCCGCCGCGTTGATGACGTTATCGCCCGCCACGGTGTTGATGGTGACGGTCGGCAGCGCGGTATCCACCAGCAGGTTCGCGGTGTTGCTCACGCTGTTACCCACGCCGTTGGTGGCGCTCGCGCTCAGGGTGTAATTCGCTTCGCCCAGACCCGCCAGATCCGTTGCCGGAACGGTCAGGCTCCAGGTGCCGTCTGCCGCCGTCGTGGCCGCGTAGTTTTTACCGTTCAGGGTCACGGTCAACACGGTGCCTTCCGCCAGGTTGGCGCTGGTGCCGCTGACGCTCAGGTCCTGACCTTTCTCCACCGCGTTCAGCACGTTATCGCCGCTGATGGCGTTGAAGGCCACGGACGGCAGGCCGGTATCGACGGTCACGTTATGGCTGCCGGTACCGGTGTTGCCCGCCGCGTCGGTAACCGACGCGGTGACGGTCACGGTGCCGTCGCTGAGGCCGGAAATCACGCTCGCCGGGACGCCCACGCTCCAGTTCCCCGCCGCGTCCAGCACGGTGGTGTACGTCTGGCCGCCGATGGTGACGGTGACCTTATCGCCCGCTGCCGCGCCGGTGGCGGTGCCGCTGATGATGTGCGCCTGGCTATGTTCTGCGAGGTTAATGACGTCGTCGCCCGCCACGGTATTGATGGTCACCGCAGGAACGGTCACGTCCACCGTCAGAGTGTGATCAACCGACGCCGGGTTGCCCGCCTTGTCGCTTACCGATGCGGTAACGGTCACGCTGCCGTCCGTCAGGGCCGCAACATCGGCCGCCGGGACGTTGAGAGTCCAGCTGCCGTCCGCGCTGACGGCTGTGGTGTAGTCTTTGCCGTTCAGCGACACGGTCACCGTCTGGCCAGCTTCTGCAGAGCTGGTACCGGACACGGTCAGATCGCTCTTCGCTTCGGCGGCATTCAGAATATCGTCCGTCGCCAGGGTGTTAATCGTGACGGTCGGCGCGGTGGCATCCACGCTGTACTCACGTCCCGCCGAGGCGCTGTTGCCGTTGACGTTGGTGACGCTCACCTGCACGCTGGCATCGCCGTCCTTCAGGCCAGCCAGATCCGCAGACGGTACGGTCCAGGTCCAGCTGCCGCTGTCGTCCACCGTGGTGGTGTAGATTTTGCCGTTCAGGCTGATGGTCACGGTCTGCCCGGCTTCCACGTTGGTGGTCGCACCGGACAGCACCAGATCCGCGCCCTTCTCCGCCGCGTTAATCACGTCGTCGGTCGCAATCGCATTGATGCTGATGGCAACGGTCGCCAGATCTACCGTCACATCATGGCTGATGGTAATCGGGTTACCCGCTGAGCTGTCGCCGGTCACGCTGATTTTGACGGTGCCTTCCGGCCACGCGCTCACGTCGGTAGACGGAACAGCCGCACTCCAGGTGCCGTCCGCCAGCACCGTGGCCGCATAGTCTTTGCCGTTGATGGTGACGGTCAGCGCCGTGCCCGGCGCCAGCCCGTCGCTGGATCCGCTGACGATCAGGTTTTGAGTATGTTCGATGCTGTTGACCACGTTGTCGCCCGCCACGGTATCGACGCGCAGGCCCGGCAGGTTAGCGTCGATAGCGATTTCGCGCTCGCCGGTACCGGTGTTGCCGTGGCCGTTGGTGACGGTCGCCGTTACGCTCAGGCTGCCGTTACCCAGCGCGGTCAGCACGTCAGACGGCACGTTGACGGACCAGGTCAGATCGCTCTGCACCGTCGCGGTGTAGGTGTTGCCGCCAATGGTCACGGTGACGGTGTTGCCCGCTTCGGCATTCGCCACGGTGCCGCTCAGGGTCTGGCCTGCCGCCACTTCCGCCGCGTTAATGACGTTATCGCCCGCCACGGTGTTGATGGTGACCGTTGGCAGCGCGGTGTCCACCAGCAGGTTCGCGGTGTTGCTCACGCTGTTGCCCACGCCGTTGGTGGCGCTTGCGTTCAGGGTGTAGTTGGCCTGGCCCAGACCCGCCAGATCCGCCGCCGGAACCGTCAGGCTCCAGGTGCCGTCTGCCGCCGTCGTGGCCGTGTAGTTTTTGCCGTTCAGGGTCACGGTCACCACGGTGCCTTCCGCGAGGTTGGCGCTGGTGCCGCTGACGCTCAGGTCCTGACCTTTCTCCACCGCGTTCAGCACGTTATCGCCGCTGATGGCGTTGAAGCTGACCGAAGGCAGACCGGTATCGACGGTCACGTTATGGCTGCCGGTACCGGTGTTGCCCGCCGAGTCGGTAACCGACGCGGTGACGGTCACGGTGCCGTCGCTGAGGCCGGAAATTACGTTCGCCGGGACGCCCACGCTCCAGTTCCCCGCCGCGTCCAGCACGGTGGTGTACGTCTGGCCGCCGATGGTGACGGTGACCTTATCGCCCGCAGCCGCGCCGGTGGCGGTGCCGCTGATG
The DNA here is from genome assembly GCF_058354585.1 of Enterobacter sp. Taxon_8. Classification (NCBI taxonomy): domain Bacteria; kingdom Pseudomonadati; phylum Pseudomonadota; class Gammaproteobacteria; order Enterobacterales; family Enterobacteriaceae; genus Enterobacter; species Enterobacter sp. Taxon_8. Next base: position 2,364,607 of record NZ_CM177989.1, read on the forward strand.
AGTTGCGCCTGGCCGTGTTCTGCGATGTTAATCACGTCATCGCCCGCCACGGTATTGATGGTCACCGCCGGGACGGTGATATCTACCGCCAGGTTGTGATCCACGGACGCCGGGTTACCCGCCTTGTCGCTGACTGATGCGGTAACGGTGACGCTGCCGTCGGTTAATCCTGCCAGATCGGCCGCCGGAACGTTCAGCGTCCAGCTGCCGTCCGCGCTGACGGTTGTGGTGTAGTCTTTGCCGTTCAGCGATACGGTGACCGTCTGGCCCGCTTCGGCGGTGCTGGTGCCGGAAACCGTCAGATCGCTCTTCGCTTCGGTGGCATTGAGAATGTCGTCCGTCGCCAGGGTATTGATGGTCACGGACGGTGCGGTCGCATCCACGCTGTACTCGCGGCCCGCCGAGGCGCTGTTGCCGTTGACGTTGGTGACGCTCACCTGCACGCTGGCGTCGCCGTCTTTCAGACCCGCCAGATCGGCCGCTGGCACCGTGGTCGTCCACTTGCCGTCGGCGCCTACGGTCGCGGTGTAGCTTTTGCCGCCGAAGATGATGGTGACGGTCTGGTTTTCTTCGACGTTTGAGGTAGTGCCTGAGAGCACCAGATCCGCGCCCTTCTCGGCCGCGTTAATCACGTCATCGGTGGCGATGGCGTCAATGCTGATGGCAACGCTCGCCAGATCCACCGTTACATCGTGGCTGATGGAAACCGGGTTACCGGCGCTGCTCTGGCCCGCAACGGTTACGGTGACCGTGCCTGCATTCAGCGCACCCACGTCCGCGGCCGGGATCGCCGCGCTCCAGGTGCCGTCCGCCAGCACGGTCGCCGGATAGGTCTTGCCGTTTACGGTCACGGTCAGCGCCGCGCCTGCCATCAGCCCGTCGCTGGAACCGGTGATAATCAGGTTCTGCCCGTGTTCGATGCTGTTGATAACGTCGTCACCCGCCACGATATCCACGCGCAGGCCCGGCAGGTTAGCGTCGATCGTGATATCGCGCTCAGCGGATCCGCTGTTGCCGACGCCGTTGGTCACGCTGGCTGACACCGTCAAATCGCCGTTGCCCAGCGCCGTCAGAACAGATTCAGGGACATCGACGGACCAGGTGAGATCGCTCTGCACCGTTGCGGTGTAGATGTTACCGCCAATGGTCACGGTCACGGTGTTGCCCGCTTCGGCATTCACCACCTTACCGCTGATGGTCTGGCCGGCTGCCAGCTCTGCCGCGTTAATGACGTCGTCGCCCGCAATGGTGTTAACGATCACGCCCGGAAGAACGGACTCCACGTTCACGGTGTGCGACGCGCTGGTGCTGTTACCGACGCCGTCCGTCGCCGAGGCGGTGACGGTGTAAAGCGCCTCGCCCAGCTGACCGACTTCGCTCGCCGGAACGGTGGTGGTCCATTTTCCGCTATCGTCCACCTGCGCACTGTACGCTTTGCCGTTCAGCATCACGGTCACCACCGCGCCTGCCGCCAGGCCGGAAGCCGTACCGGAGAGGGTCAGATCCTGGGTTTTTTCAGTATTGTTGATTACATCGTCACCGGAAACGGTGTCAATGGTCAGCCCCGGCGCGGTCAGGTTCACCTCTACGCCGTGCGTGGCGCTGTTGCTGTTGCCGGCTTTATCGGTCAGCGCCGCGGTGATGGTGTAATCCCCGGCGGCCAGCGCGGTTACGTCCGCCGCAGGCACGCCAACGCTCCAGTTGCCGGAGGCGTCGAGAGTGGCGGTGTACGATTTGCCATTGAGGGTGACGGTGACCACATCGCCCGCCGCCGCGCCGGTCACGGAACCGGTGACAATCAGGGCCTGCGCATGCTCGGCGCTGTTGATCACGTCGTCGTCGGAAACGGTGTGAATGGTCAGCTGTGGAACGGTGGTATCAACCAGCACGTCGCGATCCGCGGAGGCCGGGTTGCCCGCTTTATCCGATACGGCGGCGCTGACGGTGTAGTTCCCGTCGGCAATCGCGCCCAGATCGGCGGACGGTACGGTCACGCTCCAGCTGCCGTTAGCCTCAACGGTGGTGGTGTAGTCCACGCCGTTCAGGGTCACGGTGACGGTCTGACCCGCTTCGGCGTTGGTGACGCCGTTAATCACCAGATCCTGCTGCGCTTCGGCCGCATTGATAATGTTATTGTCGCTGACGATCTCGATAGACACCGTCGGCGCTGTAGCGTCCACGCTGTACTCGCGGCCCGCGGACGCGCTGTTGCCGTTCACGTTGGTGACGCTCACCTGCACGCTGGCATCGCCGTCCTTCAGGCTGCCCAAATCGGCAGACGGCACGGTAGCCGTCCAGTTGCCGTCGGCATCGACCGTCGCGGTGTACGACTTGCCGCCGAAGGTGATGGTGACGGTCTGGTTTTCTTCCACGTTGGTGGTGGAGCCGGACAGCACCAGGTCCGCGCCTTTCTCCGCCGCGTTAATCACGTCGTCAGAGGCAATCGGGTTAATGCTGATGGCGACTGCCGCCAGATCCACCTTCACGTCATGGCTGATGGAAACCGGATTGCCCGCCGCGCTCTGGCCGTCCACGGTCACGGTGACCGTGCCCGCATTCAGCGCGCTGACGTCTGCCGCCGGAATGGCCGCCGTCCAGGTGCCGTCCGCCAGCACGGTTGCGGCGAAGGTTTTGCCGTTGACGGTCACCGTTAACGCCGCGCCCGTTGCCAGGCCTTCGCTGGAGCCGGTAATAATCAGGTTCTGAGCGTGCTCAATGCTGTTGATCACGTCGTCGCCCGCTACGGTATCCACGCGCAGGCCCGGCAGGTTAGCGTCTATAACGATTTCGCGCTCGCCCGTTCCGGTGTTGCCGTGGCCGTTGGTGACGCTGGCTGACACGGTCAGATCGCCGTTCCCGATGGCGGTTAAGACCGTGGACGGCACGTTGACCGACCAGCTCAGATCGTCCTGAACCGTCGCCGTATAAGTATTGCCGCCGATGGTAACGGTGACAGTGTCACCGCTCGCCGCGCCGCTCACTTTCCCGCTCAGGGTCTGTCCGGCAGCCACTTCCGCCGCGTTAATAACGTCGTCCGTGGCGACCGGGTTGATGGTGACCTGCGGCAGCGCGCTGTCGACCAGCACGCTGTGACCGGTGCCCGCGCTGTTGCCCGCGGTGTCGGTTACGCTCGCCGTCACCACGTAGCTCGCTTCGCCCAGCGCGGAGACGTTTGCCGCCGGAACGGTCACGCTCCAGTTCCCGCTCGCGTCGGCGGTGGCCGTATAGCTGATGCCGTTCAGCGTCACCGTAATGGCGGTTCCTTCCGGCTGGTTGCTGGTGCCGGACACCTGCAGATCCTGGCCTTTCTCGGTCGCGTTGATCACGTCGTCAGCCGCCAGGGTATTGATGGCAATGACCGGCGCGGTCAGGGAGACGTCAAACTCGTGCGTCGCGGTGGTGCTGTTACCGGCTTTGTCGGTGAGGGTCGCAGAAATCGTCTGCTCACCGTTGACCAGCGCGCCCACGTCCGCCGCCGGAACGCCCACGCTCCAGTTGCCGGACGCATCCAGCATGGCGGTGTAATCTTTACCATTCAGGGTCACGGTGATCGCGTCACCCGCCTGCGCGCCCGTCACCTTACCGGAGACGATCAGCGCCTGGCCATGCTCGGCAATATTGATGATGTCATCGCCCGCAACGATGTTGAAGCTAATCTGCGGTACGGTGGTGTCGACCAGCACCGATGAGCCCGCGCTGGCCGGGTTACCTGCTTTATCGGACACGGTCGCCGTTACCGCGGCGCTGCCGTCGGTGATGCCCGCCAGATCCGCCGCAGGCACGTCCAGCGTCCAGCTGCCGTCCGCCTGCACCTGCGCGCTGTATTGATTGCCGTTGAAGGTCACGGTGACCGTCTGGCCCGCTTCGGCAGTAGAGGTCCCGCTCAGGGTCAGATCCTGCGCCGCCTCTGCCGCATTCAGCATGTTATCGCCGCTGATGGTGTTGATGGTAACCGTCGGCGCGGTGGTGTCGACGCTGAATGCCTGCGCCGAAGACGCGGCGTTGCCGTTCACGTTGATGACGCTGACCTGAACGCTGGCGTCGCCGTCTTTCAGGCCGCTCAGATCGGCAGCCGGAACGGTCCAGGTCCAGTCGCCGTTGCCATCCACCGTCGTGGTGTAGGTTTTCCCTGCGAAGGTGATGGTCACGGTCTGGCCCGCTTCAACACTGGAAGTGGTGCCGGACAGCACCAAATCCTGGCCTTTTTCCGCCGCGTTAAGCACGTTGTCGTCGGTCACGCTGTTGATGGTGATGGCGACCGGCGCGAGATCGACGTCCACGACGGTCCCGATGGTTACCGGGTTGCCAGAAGCATCCTGCGCGCTTGCCTTGATATCCAGCGAGCCATCCGCCCACTGGGACACGTCCGCAGCAGGTACCGCTGCCTGCCAGGTGCCGTCCGCCAGCACCGTTGCGGAATAGGCTTTGCCGTTGATGGTCACGGTCACGGCGCTGCCCGCCGCCAGATCGGTGCTGGTTCCGGATACAATCAGGTTCTGCGCGTGTTCAATCACGTTGATCACGTCGTCGCCTGCGACCGTATCAATACGCAGTCCCGGAAGCTGGGCGTCGATGGTGAAGTCGAGCGAAGAGGAACCGGTATTGCCGTGCGCGTTGGTGACGCTTGCCGATACGGTGAGATCCCCGTTGCCGAGCGCGGTGAACTGGCTCTCGCTTAACGGCAGGCTCCAGGTCATATCGTCCTGCACGGTAGCCGTGTATGTCTGGCCGCCAAGGATAATCGTGACAGTGTCACCTGGCGCCGCGTTCGTGACTTTACCGGACAGGGTTTGCCCTGCCGCCACTTCCGCCGCGTTAACGATATTGTCGCCCGCCAGCGTGTTAATCGTCACCACCGGCAGCGAGCTGTCTACCAGCACATCGTGTGAGGCTGAGGCGCTGTTGCCTACGCTATCGGTGACGTTCGCCGTCACGGTGTAATTCGCTTCGCCCAGCGCCAGCACGTTTGCCGCCGGTACGGTCACGCTCCAGTTGCCGCTGGCGTCAGCGGTGGCCGTGTACTGAATGCCGTTCAGGGTCACCGTAATAGTCGTGCCTTCCGGCTGGTTGCTGGTGCCGGAAATCTGCAGATCTTCGCCTTTCTCGGTCGCGTTAATCACGTCGTCCGCCGCCAGCGTGTTGATACCGATGACAGGCGTCACGGTATTCACCACCACATCCAGCGAACTGCTTCCGGTATTGCCGGATCTGTCGGTCACGGAGACGTCAACTGTCCAGGTGCCGTCAGCCAGCCCCTGCACGACGGACGCCGGCAGGCCAAGGCTCCAGTTGCCCGCCGCATCCACCACGGTGGTGTAATCGACGCTGTTAATGGTGATGGTCACCAGATCGCCCGCTGCCGCGCCGGTGACGGAGCCGCTCAGGACCTGCGCCTGTGAATGGGCGAGCTGGTTAACGGTGTTGGTGTCGGTGACAAAGCTGTTGATGGTCACCTGCGGCACGGTCGCGTCCACCAGCCCCACGCGGTCGGCGCTGCTGGTGTTGCCCGCCACGTCGCTCACGGTGGCCGTCACGGTAACGATGCCATCGTTGAGGGCACCGACATCAGCCGCCGGGACGCTCAGCTGCCAGGTACCGTCCGTCTGGACCGTAGTCTGATACGTTTTGCCGTTCAGCGTCACGGTAACCGTCTGGCCGGGTTCCGCACTGCTGCTACCGCTTAACAGTAAATCCTGCTGCGCTTCAGCCGCGTTGATAATGTTATCGGCGGTCAGGTTATCGAGCGTAATCGCCGGTGGCTGCGTATCCACCGTGACCACGCGCGACGCGTCGGCACTGTTGCCGTTGACGTTAGTGACGCTGACGCTCACCTGCGCGCGCCCGTCAATCAGGGTTTCCATGGCGCTGGCGGGCACGGTCAGGCTCCAGGAGCCGTCCTGCTGCACCTGCGCGGTGAAGGTCTGGTCGGCGAATTTCACCACCACGGTCTGCCCCGCCTCTACACCCTGCGTCTGGCCGGAAAGGGTTAAATCGGCCCCTTTTTCTGCGGCATTCAGCAGGTCGTCGCCGGAGACGGTATCAATAGTGACCGCTACGGCGTTCAGATCCAGTTCAATCGGGTGTTCAGCCGCAACGGTGTTGCCCCAGGCATCTACCGCGCTGACGCTAACCGTGATGCCTCCCGCGCTCCAGGCCTGCAGGTCCGCCGCCGGGACGCCGATCTGCCAGTTGCCGCTGGCGTTAACCGCGGTAACGTAATCAACGTTGTTGATGGTGACGATAATCTGCGTGCCCGCTGCCAGATGGGTGCTGGAGCCGGTGACGGTCAGATCCTGCTGTTGCTCAATGGCGTTGATCACGTCATCGCCGGAAATGGTGTTTACGCGCAGGCCCGGCAGTTCAGCATTGATATTGATATCGCGCTCGCCGGTGCCGGTATTGCCGTGCCCGTTGGTCACCGACGCGGTAAAGGTTAAATCCCCGTCGCCGAAGGCCTGAAGATCCGCCGACGGAATTTTCACGCTCCAGGTCAGGTCGCTGCCAACCGTTGCGGTGTAGCTCTTGCCGCCCACGGTGACAGACACGGTATCGCCCGCCGCCGCGCCGGTGACGCGACCGCTGAGGGTTTGATCGACGCCCGCTTCGGCGTTATTGACCAGGTTGTCGCCCGCAAAGGTGTTGATAATGACCTGCGGAAGTACGGTATCCACCAGCAGCGTCGCCCCGGCAGAGCCGCTGTTACCCACGCTGTCGGTACCGCTGACGCTGACGGTGTAAAGGGTGTTCGCCAGATTCAGCACGTCGGAAACCGGCACCTGGACCGCCCAGATACCGTTTTCAACGGTGGCCTGATAGCTGACGTTGTTCAGCGTCACGGTGATGGCGCTGCCGTCAGGCAGGTTGCTGGTGCCGGTGAGGCTCAGCGGCTGCATTGCCTCCTGAGCATTCAGCACGTTGTCCTGGCTGATGGCGTCAATCGTAAATTCTGGCGGGTTTCCGCTCAGCGTAATATCGTGCGTGGCGCTGCCGGTGTTGCCTGCCGCGTCGGTCACGGAAACTGAAATCGTATGGTTACCTTCTCCCAACGCGCCCAGCACGGACGCCGGAACACCTACGCTCCAGCTGCCGTCCGCCAGCACCACGCCGGTGAAAGACTGTCCGCCAACGGTCACGGTGACCACATCGCCTGCCGACGCGCCGCTCGCCTGCCCGGAAATAATCTGCGCCTGCCCCTGCTCGCTGATATTGAGGGTATCGTCGCCCGCCACGGTATCGATAGTGACGACCGGCGCAGTGGTATCAACCGTGAAATCTCCCGTCACGGACGTACCGTTGCCCGCTTTGTCGCTAACGTTAACCGTCAGAGTGTGATTGCCCTCGTTGAGCGCCTGCACGTCGTTCGCTGCAAGCGTGACGGACCAGGTGCCGTCGCTACCCACCGTAGCGTTATAGTTTTTACCGTTCAGCGTGACCGTGACGATCTGACCGGCTTCCGCATTCGTTTTACCGGTCAGGGTCAGCGGCTGATTGTGCTCAGCCGCATTAATGATGTTGTCCTGCGCGAGGGTATCGACAGAGAGGGTTGGTGCGGTGGTATCCACGCCGATCGTCTGGCTGCCGCTCACGGTATTACCCGCCGCGTCTTTGCCGCTGACGTTAATCGTCCAGGTGCCGTCGCCCAGCGCCTGCGCGTCTGCTGCAGGCACGTTCACGCTCCACGCGCCGTCTGCCCCGACTTCAGCCGCGTAGGTTTTGCCGTTCAGCGTTACGGTAAGTACGGTACCCTGCGCCAGGTTTTTGCTGGCTCCGGAAACCGTAAAGCCCGCGGATTGTTCGCTGGCGTTCAGCACGTTATCGCCCGCCGTGGTGGCAAGCGTAATGGCGGCATCGGCGGTTGAAACCGTCACGGTGATACTGCCCGCAGAGGTGGTTTTACTGCCGTCGATCTGCACGACCGACCAGGTGTGCTCCCCGTCCGTCTGGGTCGGTAACATTACCGTCCACGTGCCGTCTTTGCCGACCATCGTGCTCGCAATGGTGCTGCCGCTGCTGTCTTTAACCTGGATGGTCGCGCCTGGCTGACCGGTACCGCTAAAGGTTGGGTTGCTGTCGTCCGTGATCTCGTTTGCGCTCAGCACGCCCTGCTTGTCACCCGCTTTATCCGACAGCAGGAAGGTTGGCGTGGCGCTTTCCACCTCTTTGGTATTATCAATAACTTTTGTCTTAGTTTCGCCGTCGCCGCCGTTTGCCAGCAGCGCCCCGATGGCACCGCCACCTAATGCAGCTCCCGCAATCCAGCCCCACGGCGCGTCGCTTAAGACGCTTTCCTGTTCAAGGAAAGGTTGAATGCTGCTAATCGGTGTGGCCTGCGCGGTTAACTCGGTCACCGCAGCACCTGACGCGTCCCCGGCATCGGCAAAAGAAATATGCGTCAGTTCCTGACGATCGTTGAATACCAGCTCTGACTGAGTATGCGTTTCAGGATCTTCAACAAAATAGTTATTGCAGCGAATTACGCTGCCATCTTTCATATAAATGAGGAGGTCTTTACCCTGGCGGACATAGCGCACCACATCCTGAGCAGAACCCTGGATTTCAATCACGCTCGGGGATGAAATAGAGACCGACAGATTTCCTTCGCCGGTTAATTTCGTTTTCTCCGCCGTTTTGCGAATGATGACATCAACAACTTTTATGTTACTCATATTCTTCTCCTTGCAGGTGTACGGATTCCTGTGGATATGTCCACCAGATGGATGTAGCTATCCCTGGGAAAAAACACCCATTATTTTCAGTCTTACTTTGCGCAACACTGCGCGTCTTTTATTAACTCAAATCGGGTAATTTTGCGGCAGCGTTTTTCTCTATTCCAATAAGCGGCATTAAATTATCAACCGCGGAAGCATAATTAATTGCCGAACTCCAGCCATCATACTCAGCGATTATTTTCGCCGAAGTAGCCTGCCAGACATCCTGCTCAACGCTGAGCAGATCGTTAATGCTCCGCTTGCTCAGGGTGTACTCATTTTTATAAACATCCCGGGCGCGCAGGGCATTTTCCAGCTGCTGCTTCCCGGCCTCCATTCTTCCCCGTGCGCCGGTCCAGTCCGCCTGCGCGACGGAGGCTTTTTGCAGGACGTCGAAACGCGCCTGATCGACCTGAGAGGAGGCCATCGCTCGTGCTCCTTCAGCCTGCCGCACTCGTGCGGAAACTGCGCCCCCCTGATAAAGCGGTGCGTCAATATTGAGCTGGATCTGGTCGTCCCAGTACGAACGGTTGTCCGATTCATAACGGGTGCGCCCACCCTTCAGGCTTAACGTCGGCCAGTGCTGGGACTTCGCCGTTTCCACGCCGTACTGGGCAGAGCGCTCCATGTTTTGCGCGGCCATAACCGCCGGTATCAGCGAGTAATCAATGCGGTTGAGCGAATCAGGTTCAACCGCGAGGTTTGCAGGTACAGGCAAATAGTTTTCTGCCTGCATACCGGTTAATACCGCAAGCCGCGCGCGGGCGCTGTTTAAGGCGGCCTGATACTGCGCGACCGTCGCCTGCATGCCGGCAATACGCGTGCGGGTCTGGAGCTCATCGGAGGTCGAGCTCACGCCCGCATCGGCGCGTAGCTTTGCCAGCTGCTCAACGTTTTTCAGCGCCTGAACGTTCTCCTTTGCCGCCTGCAGCAGATCGGCATAGCGTTTGACCTCGACGTAGCTCAGCGCCGTTTTTTCCGCCACGTCAGAGAGCGTGCCCATCAGCTGATAGCGATAGCTATCGCGCTGGGCGGAAGACTGGCTGATGCTGTTATTAGTCTTGCCAAAATCGTACAGCAGCTGCGTCAGGCTCAGCCCCCAGGCGGCCGAATTCTTCAGCGACCCGCTGGAATCGGTGGTCTGGCTGTGCCCTGTACTCCCGTTCAACGATATTTGCGGCATCCAGCCGCTGCGCGCTTCATCTATTTGTGCCTGGCCAATACCCAATTGTGCGGCCTGCTGACTAATAGACGGATCGCGATCGATAGCAAAAAGAATACTTTCTTTTAAGGTTGTCGTGGCAACCGGGGCAATGCCCACCTGACTGCTATTGGCGTACGCCGTATTTATGGCTAATGAAATGAATGCCAGTGCTGCTGTAAATCGGCGTAACATAGGCTTTCGTAATATCGTCATTGTTATCTCCCTGACTCTGAGTGACACTGAAGCAATTACCCAAAAAGAGGTATAGATAATTAGACAAATATCTTATTTAGCATCCTTGCCGTATTTTAGGTAAAACTCCCCCATACCCATTTCCTCTGGAGATGAGATCTGCCTGCGTCTTATTTAAATTAAGAATTTACTTATTTCCTAAAGTGGTTAGCAGCATAACAAAATGTGTTATAGGCCACTACACCCTCAATGTTAAGGCGGTGTTACAATTAAGAAAAAATATGGGGTTTCTGGACAAAACTCTTAAAATGACCTTTCAGATGAAACATATAAACCGACTGTTATTTAAGGAAAATTCTTAATTTGCTCCCTGCACATTTTTGCGTTAATTTCCGCTCGGGTCAGACACAAAGATTTTCAAAGAAGTGTCAATTTAAGTAGCCAAACAGGCCCAATTAAAATTTAATGCCATTAATAAACTAATTAAAGCAATTAAAAACCGAACTATCACCATTTAACAGAATTAAAACCCAGACAATGATGGTGCAGTGGTTACATAACCCAAACTGTTAAATAAAACATAACAATAACATTATGATTAACATTCAAAACGGCTTGCTTATACCTTTTTAATAAAATTTTAATAATCACGCATCTGAATCATCACCTCACTCCCCGACATCAAAACGACATTGCCCTTTTCTCTGCGTTAAAATGCTGTATTATGCAAACTATTGCGACATTTTGCAGGAATGTACCCCCATGCACAAAACCGCTCGTCAACGCTACGTTCTGGATATCCTGAGCGAGCAAGGCCAGGCCAGCATCACCGAGCTGGCCGAAAAGCTGCAGGTTTCAGCCGATACCATTCGTCGGGATCTGACCGACCTGGAGAACCAGGGCCTGGCGCAGAAGAACCACGGCGGAGCCATCGCGTTGAATCTCTCAGCCATGAACCGTCAGGGCCGCAATACGCTGCTGCCGGAGACCAAACAGCGCCTGGGTAAGCAGGTCGCACAGCAGGTTCCACCGGGCTCCACCCTTTTTCTGGATGCCGGGAGCACGGTGATGGCCGTCGCCACCTTTCTTCAGGGGCCGCTCACCGTCATTACCACGTCGCTGGATATCGCCCAGTACTTTAGCGACCGGGAAGACGTTGAGCTGATCCTGCTCGGCGGCAAATGGGACCACCAGCAGCGCCTGTTTGCCGGAAGCGCCACGTTATCTTTGCTGTCCCGTTATCGGGCAGATATCGCCATCCTCGGGGCGTGCGCCATTCATGCCGAACTCGGTCTGAGCGCCGGTAAAGAAGCGGATGCCGAGGTTAAACGCGCAATGCTCGACGCAAGCCACGTGCACTGGATTGTCGCCGATCATCTGAAAATTAACCGCTGCGAGCCGTATCTGGTTTCCGGGTTATCCAACATTCAACAACTCTTTTTAGATCGTCCCTGGCCTGAGCTTGGGGACCCTGGCGCATTGCAGGTCACGGTGTGCGCGAATTAACGTGGAGAAGGTCATGAGTAAAGTTCAAACAATCAACATTGCGCTGATCGGGTATGGATTTGTCGGGAAAACCTTCCATGCCCCGCTGATCCAGTCTGTGGACGGGCTTAAGCTGGCAGTTGTCTCTTCTCGCGATGAAGAGAAGGTAAAACGCGATCTGCCGGACGTACAGGTGGTCTCCACCCCTGAAGAGGCTATTCAGCATCCTGATGTTGACCTGGTAGTGATTGCCTCCCCCAACGCCACGCACGCCCCGCTGGCGACGCTGGCCCTGAACTCGGGTAAACACGTGGTCGTGGATAAACCTTTTACACTTGACATGCAGGAAGCCCGCGACCTGATTGCGCTGGCGGAGGAAAAGCAGCTGCTGCTCTCCGTCTTCCACAACCGCCGCTGGGACAGCGATTTCCTCGGCATTAAGCAGGTTATTGAGCAAGGCACGCTCGGCAAGGTTAAACACCTTGAATCGCACATCGACCGCTTCCGCCCGGAAGTGCGCGTGCGCTGGCGCGAGCAGAACGTCCCCGGGAGTGGCCTGTGGTTTGACCTGGGGCCTCATCTTATAGACCAGACGCTGCAGCTCTTTGGCCTGCCGCAGTCGGTTCAGGGGAATATCGCGACGCTGCGCGACGGCGCTGAAGTTAACGACTGGGCGCACGTGGTCTTAAACTACCCGGAGCATAAGGTGATTCTGCACGCCAGCATGCTGGTGGCAGGCGGTACGGCGCGCTTTGCCGTCAACGGGGACAAGGGCAGCGTGGTGAAGGCCAGAATCGATCAGCAGGAAGCACAGCTGCTCGCAGGGGTGACTCCTGGCAGTGAAACCTGGGGCGAAGACAGCGACAGTATGGTGTTCTTTGGGGCCGACGGCGCACCGCAGACGATCCCTACCCCGAAAGGCGATCAGCGACAGTACTATATTAACGTGCGTGATGCGCTACGCGGGGAAATCGCCAATCCTGCCCACCCTGTTGAGGCATTAGCGGTGATGGCCGTGCTGGAAGCGGCGGTGAAGTCGTCGGAGACGGGGTCAACTCAGGGGCTGGCGTTAACTGCCGAAGAGCGTGCTTTGCTGGGTTAAAAAACAAGCCGGGTGGCGCATCGCCACCCGGCAAGCGTTAAAGACTACGAACGCTTTTTCGGCATCATGCGCAGAAGGGTATTATCTTTCCAGAAATAGTGGTGCATCAGCGCCGCCGCGGCGTGCAGGCCAATCACAAAATAGCCCAGATTTGCCAGCGTTTCGTGCCACTCTTTCAGCACATCAACCAGGTCAAAATTTGACTCTGCCGCATGCGGCATCGCCAGGCCAAAAGCAAACCAGTCGCTGCCCCGGTTATACATCATCACAATGCCAATCAGCGGCAGCGCAATAAACAGCAGATAAACCACCAGATGCCCCAGATGGGACATCCCCGTCACCATCGCTTTTGGCTTCGGTTGAATCGGTGGCGCGCGGAACTTCAGGCGAACCAGAAGACGCGTCACCATCAGCACCAGGATACTGATACCGCAAGAGACGTGGATCATGTTGATCGCCGGGCGCGCGGTGCGCGGGAAGAAACCTCTGAACTCCATGGCGCAGTAGGCGACGATGATTAACAGAAACACCAGCCAGTGGATGCCGATTTGCAGGCTTGTATATTTAGTGCGCATGTGATTTCTCGATTAAAAACAGTTACCGCGCCAACATAATCCCCTTTCCTTAAAAATTCATTAACTTTTCTGTATGGTTTTTCAAATACTTCCTCCCGCATGAAGCATCTTCAATTGCCGCCCTGCCCGTGATGGTCTAAGCCTGGATGAGTTCAAACTGTCGCATCGACACGTTTACAGGAGAACACCATGAGTAAAATTGGCATTAACGGCTTTGGACGCATTGGGCGCCTTGTACTGCGTCGCCTTCTTGAAACCCAGGACAGTAATACCGTCGTCGCCATCAACGACCTCACCTCCCCGAAAGTGCTGGCCTACCTGCTAAGGCATGATTCCAACTACGGTGGCTTCCCGTGGAGCGTGGACTTCACCGAGGATGCGCTGATTGTGGACGGTAAAACCATTGCGGTGTACGCCGAGAAAGAGGCGAAGCACATTCCGTGGAAAGCCGCAGGCGTGGATATCGTCGTGGAGTGCACCGGCTTTTATACTTCTGAAGAGAAATCACGGGCGCACCTGGACGCTGGCGCGAAGAAAGTGCTGATTTCTGCGCCTGCGGGTGACATGAAAACTATCGTCTACAGCGTTAATGACGACACCATTGACGCCAGTGATACCATCATCTCCGTCGCCTCCTGCACCACCAACTGCCTCGCTCCGCTGGCGAAAGCCCTGAACGATGCGTTTGAAATTAAGGTGGGCACCATGACCACCATTCACGCCTATACCGGTACGCAGGCGCTGGTAGATGGCCCGCGCGGGAAAGACCTTCGCGCCTCCCGGGCGGCGGCAGAGAACATTATTCCGCACACCACGGGTGCCGCCAAAGCCATTGGCCTGGTGATCCCTGCGCTCAGCGGCAAACTTAAGGGCCACGCGCAGCGCGTGCCGGTAAAAACGGGTTCGGTAACCGAGCTCGTGGCCATTCTGGGCAAGAAAGTCACCGTTGAGGAGATCAACGCCGCGCTGAAAAAGGCGACGCAGGGCAATAAATCGTTTGGGTATACCGACGAAGAAATTGTGTCGTCAGATGTGATTGGCTCGCACTATGGTTCGGTGTTTGACGCCACGCAGACGGAGGTGTCAGAGGCGGGAGAACTTCAGCTGGTGAAAGCCGTTGCCTGGTATGACAACGAATACGGTTTCGTCACTCAACTGGTGCGGACGCTGGATAAGTTTGCGGCACTGTGATTTTTTCCCCTCATCCTAACCCTCTCCCCATTGGGGCGAGGGAATTGTTCCGTGCTCAGATGATTTTTCGCGTCACCTTCAGGACCGGATCCTGCTGCAGCTGTTTCCATGCGTCCATGACGGCCTCGGGGAATTCAACGTGAGCAATATAATCCCGCCCGGCCGGGCCATAGCCGTTGGCGTCATCATACAGGCGCGGCAGTTCCCCCAGAACCAGAGAAAGATAGCGGTCAACGGGCCACAGCCCGGTGTTGCCCTCACCGAATTCCACGCCCTCTTTTCCGTTTTGCAGCGTTGGCGTAAACCCGCGATGGCTTGTCCACTCCGGTGACTCGGACTCATCCCGACAAACGCGGGCAAACGTCGCCATCGTGCGGCGCTGCATCGTCGGATCCTGCACCACCAGCACCCGCCCGGTCGTTCGATGACGCTGTTTCAGCATGTTCCAGCTAAAGCGCGCGTTTTCACCGCAGTTGGTGGATTGATCCTCAACCCACAGATGCCCCTGCGGGATCTGCCAGAACTCCCGCGCAATGTCGGCAAGAATGCTTGCTTCGGCCCGCCCTGCGACCGGTACGGTGTGGTAACGCGGATGACTGGCGATGGCAGCATATAAAAAGGTGGTCGAATGCCCGATGCCGCCGCTAATCAGGAGCGGGATTTCTCTCTGCGCGGCAATACGGCAGGCCGCGTCAATGGTTGGGATCACCGCGTTTCCAGCCAGAATCACCGCATCTATCTCCGGGGCCTGACGCGTCACGCTCAGATCATCCTGCGCCAGCCATTCACCGACAGTATTGATGGCCGCCAGCGTGGCATTCGCCAGAACGGGAAAATGGGGCTGAACCATGGTGAACTCCTCACGTTGTTGAAGCGCCGAATTTATCATTTTCTGAAATAACCAGAAACATCCAAAAATCATCGGGTTGCACCTGCCTATTATGCTTTTGATTTCCAGCCTTACAAAACATTGTATTGTGCAGACGTTATGTAAAAGCACCCGGCGCTGCTTATTTCACCGTGATCTGACCAGTTTTATCCCCCCTTCGCTTGCCAAAAACAACATCCAACCCTAAGTTGCTTAACAATTTCATAACCTTTTTCATCATCACAGGTTGCACCTGAAGCGCGCCAGGTGACACCTCTCTCTCATCATCAACGTGGCGGGGTTTCAGGTCATGACAGAACATGAAAGTACGACGACGGTATTACGAAAAAATAAAAAGGTATTAATCGCCAGCCTTACCGGGAGCGCCATTGAATGGTTTGACTATTTTCTCTACGGTACGGCGGCCGCGCTGGTCTTCAATAAGATCTTTTTCCCGATGGTCGATCCGGTGATCGGTCTCATTCTCTCGTATCTCTCTTTCTCATTAACCTTTTTTATTCGCCCCATTGGCGGGGTACTTTTCGCCCATATTGGCGACCGCATCGGACGTAAAAAAACCCTCGTTCTAACCCTCTCACTAATGGGGGGTGCAACCGTCATGATTGGTCTGCTGCCCACGTATGAGATGATTGGCCTGTGGGCTCCCGCTCTGCTGATCCTGATGCGCATCATTCAGGGGATGGGCATCGGCGGTGAATGGGGCGGCGCGCTGCTGCTGGCCTATGAATACGCGCCAGAAAAACGTAAAGGCTTCTTCGGCAGCATTCCGCAAGCGGGCGTCACCATCGGCATGCTGATGGCAACCTTTATCGTTTCGCTGATGACTCTGTTCAGCGAGGAGGATTTTCTCTCCTGGGGCTGGCGTATCCCGTTCCTGCTGAGTTCGGTTCTGGTGTTGCTCGGCCTGTGGATCCGCAAGGATATTGATGAAACGCCCGATTTTAAGAGAGTCAAAGCGTCCGGTCAGGTGGCTAAGGCCCCGCTGCGCGATACGCTGAAGCATCACTGGCGTGAAGTGCTGATCGCCGCCGGTCTGAAGGTGGTTGAAACCGCCCCCTTCTACATCTTCTCTACGTTTGTAGTGAGCTATGCCACCAGCACGCTGACCTATCAAAAATCACAGGCGCTTGAGGCCGTGACGCTGGGAGCCCTGGTGGCGACCATTATGATCCCGCTGATGGGGCTGCTCTCCGATAAAATAGGCCGTCAGCGCATGTACGCAATCAGCGTCTTCGTGCTTGGCCTGTTTATCGTACCGTGGTTTATGCTGCTCAATACCGGTACAACCTGGGGCATCGTGCTCGCGACGGTCATCGCCTTTGGCGTGCTGTGGGCCCCTGTCACGGCGGTACTCGGCACGCTGTGCTCTGAAATTTTTAGTGCAAACGTGCGCTACACCGGCATTACGCTCGGCTATCAGCTGGGTGCCGCGCTGGCCGGCGGTACCGCCCCGCTGATTGCCACCGGCCTGCTGGCAAAATATGACGGCGACTGGGTGCCGGTGGCCTGGTATCTTGCCGTCACGGTAACCATTTCCTTAATCGCGATTTTCTGCGCCTGCCGCGTTAAGCGTGCAACACTCATCCAGGCGCAGCCCGAACGTCTCTGACCGTTCCCGGCCCGTCCTGCGGGCCGCTCTTTTTCCTTAAATTTCCCTTCACCATTTGATTAACATGCGTAAATCATATTCACTTGAATTATCATTTGCGGCAGACGTAGAATCGCTAGCCCGCTAATTATCCAATCATTTCTAAGGTAAACGACGTTATGCGCCTGCCCGAACGCGACCCTTATGCTCCTCGCGAGTGGCAGCCACATGAGAAACCCGCCCTGCTGGGTTCGCCCTCCACGCCAGAACACAGTACGCCAAAACGCATTGCCTACGGCGTCGTGGGCCTGCTGGTCTGCCTGACGGGGGCGCTGGGGAATGCGGTGGTGACCGCCAACTTGCAAAATTTGCAGGGGACATTCGGCGCCTGGTCGACCGAAATCGCATGGCTGCCCGCGGTCTATGTGATGACCAACATCTCCATTAACCTGCTACTGGTCAAATTCCGCCAGCAGTACGGTTTGCGGGCCTTTACGGAAGGGTTTCTGGTGCTGTACGTGCTGGTCACCTTTTTCCACCTGTTCGTTAACGATCTCAGCTCGGCGCTGATGGTTCGCGCCGCGCACGGCATGGTGGCCGCCGCGCTCAGCTCGCTGGGGATTTATTACCAGATCCAGGCCTGGCCTGCGAAGCACCGCCTGAAGGCGCTGACCATTGGCATCACCGGGTCGTCGCTCGCCATCCCGCTGGCGCGCCTGTTTTCAACCGAGCTGCTGCAGCTGGACGAGTGGCGCGGGCTCTATTTCTTCGAGCTGGGGCTGGCGCTGATCTCCCTGGCCTGCGTGATAGCCTTAAAACTGCCGCCGGGCGACCGGCGCAAGGTATTCGAGAAAAAGGATTTTATCACCTTCTTTTTAATGGCCCCCGGGATGGCCTTGCTCTGCGCCGTGCTCTCGTTAGGCCGCCTTGACTGGTGGTTCGAAGCGCCGTGGATTGGCTGGTCGCTGGCGCTATCGCTGGTGCTGATTGTGGCGGCCATCGTCTTTGAACATAACCGCACTAACCCGCTGCTGAACACCCGCTGGCTGTCGAGCGGCAGCATCGTCCGCCTGGGGCTGATTATGCTGCTGATCCGTATCGTGCTGGCCGAGCAGAACACCGGCGTCATCGGCTGGCTGCAGTACGTGGGCTTACAGAACGAGCAGATGACGCACCTGGCGTGGTCTATTTTCGCCGGGATCGTCTGCGGGATCGTCACCAGCTGTCTGACCATCAAGCCCACCAAACTGGCGTGGCCAATTATTACCTCCCTGGCGCTGATGATTGTTGCCTCGCTGCTGGACAGCCAGTCTAACAACCTGACCCGCCCGGATCAGCTGATGCTAAGCCAGTTCCTGCTCGGCTTCGGCAGCGCCTTCTTCCTGGCGCCCGCCATGCTGGCCGCCATTGGCGGCGTGATCGCCGACCCACGCAACCTGGTCAGCTTCTCGGTGATGTTTGGCATGAGCCAGAACCTCGGCGGCCTGCTGGGCTCCGCGATCCTCGGCACCTTCCAGACCTGGCGCGAGAAATACCACTCCAGCCTGCTGGCGGACCAGCTCACCACGCTCAACCCGCTGGTCAACGAGCGAATTCAGCTTTATACCCAGATGTACAAAAGCCTGATTGGCGACAGCGCGCTGCTGGGAACCCAGGCGATAACGCAGCTGCAAACGGTCACCGCGCTGGAGGCGAATATTCTGGCCTACAACGATACTTATCTGCTGACGGCGAGCATCGCTGCCGCCACGCTGGTCTGGATTTTATGGCGCTTGCTGCGCCTGCGCATCACTGCCCGTCTGGCGCTGAAGAACGCCACCGGCAACAAATAATTGAAAGAGTTCTGGAGAGTTTATGAGTCAGCAGGATGCCGCCAAAGAGCAGGCCAACACCCGCAAAAATGTGCGCATTGTTTCCGTTTTCACCGCCGCCGCCATCGGTATCGTCGGCGTGCTGGTGATCCTTTACGCGTGGCAGCTGCCGCCGTTCACCCGTCACGCGCAGTTTACCGATAATGCCTACGTGCGCGGTCAGACGACGTTTATAAGCCCGCAGGTAAACGGCTATATCACTGAGGTCAAGGTTCAGGACTTTGAGCAGGTCAAAAAAGGCGACCTGCTGGTGCAGATCGATGACCGAATCTATCGGCAGCGCGTGCATCAGGCCGAGGCGCAGCTGGCGATGAAAATTGCCGCCCTGAATAACAACCTGCAGCAGCGTAAAAGCGCCGAAGCCGTCATCGCCAAAAATGACGCCGCGCTGAAAAATGCCCGCGCCCAGAGCCTGAAAAGCCAGGCGGATTTAAAGCGGGTGAAAGAGCTGACCTCTGACGGCTCGCTTTCCATTCGCGAGCGCGACGCGGCGCTGGCCAGTGCCGCCCAGGGCAGTGCCGACATCGACCAGGCGAAAGCCGCCCTTGAGATGTCGCGTCAGGATCTGCAGACGGTGATTGTGAACCGCGGCGCGCTGGAGGCGGATGTCGAAAACGCGAAAGCGGCGCTTGAGCTGGCGCAGATTGACCTGCAAAACACCCGCATCATCGCCCCGCGCGACGGCCAGCTCGGCCAGATCGCCGTGCGTCTCGGGGCGTACGTGACCGCCGGAACCCATCTCACCACCCTGGTGCCGCCTCAGCACTGGGTCATTGCGAATATTAAAGAGACTCAGCTCGCAGAGCTGCGCGTCGGCCAGCCGGTGAAGTTCACCGTAGATGCCCTGAACAACAAAGCGTATCAGGGCCGCGTGGAGAGTATTTCCCCGGCGACCGGCGTGGAGTTCAGCGCCATCACGCCGGACAACGCCACCGGCAACTTTGTCAAAATCGCCCAGCGTATTCCGGTGCGCATTGAGGTGCTCGGTAAGCCTGAGGACTCCGCGCTGCTGCGTCCGGGTATGTCGGTACAGGTGACCATTGATACGCGGGAGGCGAAGTAATGATCCTTCGCCCGATTGCCGCGCTGGCGGCGGCGGTCATGCTGGCCGGATGCCAGTCCGCAGACGTAAAACCGGCGCAGCCAACGCTGCAAATTCCTGCGCAGTGGCGCACCGTCTCCGGCCCTGCCAGCCCGGCGGAGCAGCTCTGGTGGCGCAATTTTCATGACAACCACCTCAACCGCTATGTGGATCAGGCGCTTAAGAATAACAGCGACGTGCTGATCGCCCGCGAACGAATTAACGAGTATCAGGCGCGGGTCTATGCAGCTGACGGGAGCCTGTTTCCTTCGCTTGACGCGGGCGTAACCGGGACGCGCGCCCGTTCGCAGTCCGCCGCGACCGGGCTGCCGGTCTACGGCACGCTGTACAGAGGTAGCCTGACGGCGAGCTATGACGTGGATATCTGGGACGTCAACCGCAGCACGGCCAGAGCCGCCGAGGCCTCGCTGGCGGCGCAAAAAGCCGCCGCCGCGGCCGCGGATTTGACCGTCGCGTCTTCCGTTGCATCAGGGTATGTCACCCTGCTCTCGCTTGACGAACAGCTGCGCGTGACCGAATCCACCCTGAAATCACGCGAAGAGGCGTTTAACCTCGCGAAACGTCAGTTTGAGACGGGCTACAGCTCGCGCCTGGAGCTAATGCAGTCGGATTCCGAACTGCGCTCAACGCGGGCGCAAGTTCCCTTGTTGCAGCATCAGATTGCGCAGCAGGAGAATGCCCTCAGCCTGCTGCTGGGAAGCAATCCTGGCGCGGTGGCTCGCAGTGAACGCTATGAGACGCTGACGCCCCTGAAGCTCCCGTCACAGCTGCCTTCTGCGCTCCTGAACCGCAGGCCGGATATCGTCCAGGCCGAACGCCAGCTGGTGGCGGCTGACGCCTCGCTCGCGGCGTCGCGCGCCAGCCTGCTGCCGTCGATCAACCTGACCGCCACCGGTTCGGTTCAGGATCGCACCCTTTCCGGCCTGCTGGACAACCCGCTTCAGCTCTGGAGCGTCGGAGGTAGTATCCTTGCCCCGCTGCTGAACCGCCAGGCGCTGAATGCGCAGGTGGATATTTCTCAGTCCCAGCGTAACCAGGCGCTGTACGCCTATGAAAAAACCGTGCGTAACGCGTTTGCCGAAGTGAACAACAGCCTTGATGCGATAAGTCGCTATCAGGAACAGCTGAAGGAGCTGCTTGCCCAGCAGGAGGTGGCCCAGGAGACGCTGCGCATTGCGCAGAACCGCAATCGCAACGGCTACTCCTCCTATCTGGACGTGCTGGACGCGCAGCGCACGCTGTACTCGGTTCAGACCAGCGTCGTGCAGGTGAAAAATAACCTGCTGCTGGCGCAGATTGATTTGTATAAAGCGCTGGGCGGCGGCTGGGTCAATGTCTGAAGGCGCTTAACGGGCCTGGATTTCGTCACGTAGGCCGGGTAAGGCGCAGCCGCCACCCGGCGATTCCCCCTCAGGAGACAATCTATGCAACAACAGTGGTCTGCAGTTGATAATTTCATGATTTCGTCGCTTATTCCTGACGATGACGTACTGAATCAGGTTCTGGAAAACAACAAACGCGCCGGGCTCCCCGAGCACGACGTAGCGGCCAATCAGGGGCAGCTGCTGGCGCTGTTCGTGCGCATGACGCAGGCGCGGCGGATACTTGAGATCGGTACGCTGGGTGCCTACAGCTCAATCTGGATGGCGCGTGCGCTGCCGCCGGACGGTAAGCTGATTACGCTTGAGGCCGATCCCACGCATGCCCGCGTTGCGCGCGAGAATATTCAGCTTGCGGGGTTAAACGAACGCATTGAATTAATTGAAGGCCCGGCGCTGAGCTCGCTGGAGAATTTCGGCGACGTTCCGCCGTTCGACCTGATCTTTATTGATGCCGATAAGCCAAACAATCCCGGCTATCTGGAGTGGGCACTGCACTACTCCCGCCCCGGCACGGTAATTATCGGCGATAATGTGGTGCGTGACGGCGAGGTAATCAACGGGGAAAGCGACGACGCGCGCGTGCTGGGCGTGCGGCGTTTTATTGAGATGACAGGAGATAATCCGCGTTTAACCGCCACCGCGCTGCAAACGGTGGGGGTTAAGGGATGGGATGGGTTTACGCTGGCGATTGTGAACGGGTGAAAATTGTGCGGGGCTGATGCCCTCACCCCGACCCTCTCCCACAGGGAGAGGGAGAAAACCCGGCAAGGGTTTAACCGGAAATCTGCTCCATCGCCTGCAGAATACGCTTATCCGAAATCGGATACGGCGTACCGAGCTGCTGGGCAAAGAAGCTGACGCGCAGCTCCTCGATCATCCAGCGGATCGCCTGCACGTCTTCATCGTCGCGGCGGGCAGGCGGCAGTTTGTTGAGCCACTGCTGCCACGCCTGCTGGACGCTCTCCACTTTCAGCATCTGCGCGCGATCGCGGTGCGGATCGATGGCCATCTTCTCCAGCCGTTTTTCAATCGCCTGCAGATAGCGCAGCGTATCGCCGAGACGATTGAAGCCGTTGCCGGTCACAAAGCCACGGTACACCAGTCCCGCCATCTGCGCTTTAACATCCGACAGCCCCAGCGCCATGGTCATATCCACGCGCCCCTTCAGGCGCTTGTTGATATTGAACACGGTGGTGAGGATCTGCTCGACCTGCTTCGCGATGTCCACCACGGTGTCGTTCAGCTCCGCGCGCACCTTTTCATGAAGCTGGGCAAAGCCCTCTTCCGTCCAGACCGGACCGCCCGCCTCGTGGATCAGCTTGTCCACGCCGCAGGAGATGCAGTCGTCAATCAGATCCAGCACCTTGCCGTACGGGTTAAAGTAGAGCCCCAGCTTGGCCTTGTTCGGCAGCTTCTCGTGCAGATATTTAATCGGCGACGGGATATTAAGCAGCAGCAGGCGACGCAGCCCGCGCCACATCATCTGCTGCTGTTCCTGCGGGTTATCAAACAGTTTGATTGCCACGCTGTCGCGCTCGTCCACCAGCGCAGGCCAGGCTTTGACCTTATAGTTGCCGCGCTTCTGTTCGTAGCTTTCCGGAAGTTGGCCAAAGCTCCAGATATGCAGCCCGCTCTGCTCGATGCCGTCGTCGGCCACCGCAGAGAGCGTCTCCTGGACTTTGCCTTTCAGCGCCTCTTTCAGCTCGCTCAGGGAACGCCCTTCCAGCAGCTTTTTGTTTTTATCGTCCACCACGCGGAAGCTGATTTTCAGGTGATCGGGCACCTGATCCCAGTTCCAGTCGTCGCGGTCGATGGTCGTCCCGGTCATGCGGCGGAATTCACGCTCCAGCGCGTCCAGCAGCGGCAGCTCCAGCGGCGTGACGCGGCCCAAAAACGCTTCCGCGTAGTTTGGGGCAGGCACAAAGTTGCGGCGCACCGGTTTCGGCAGGGATTTGATCAGCGCAATCACCAGCTCGCGGCGCAGGCCGGGGATTTGCCACTCGAACCCGCTCTCGTCCACCTGGTTTAACAGCGGCAGCGGAATGTGGACGGTCACGCCGTCCGCGTCTGCCCCTGGCTCAAACTGATAGGTCAGACGCAGCTTGAGGTTGCCCTGATGCCAGAAGTTCGGGTAGTCGAGCTTGCTGACCGACTCCGCTCCCTCTTTAATCAGCATGCTCTTTTCAAAGTTGAGCAGGTCCGGCGTCTCTTTGCTGGCCTTCTTCCACCAGCTGTCGAAGTGGCGGGCAGAGATAACATCGTGGCTGATGCGCTGGTCGTAAAACTCGAACAGCGCTTCATCATCCACCAGGATGTCGCGGCGGCGCGATTTATGCTCCAGCTCTTCCACTTCGGCGCGCAGCTTCAGGTTTTCACGGAAGAAGGCGTGCCGCGTCTGCCAGTCACCCTCCACCAGCGCGTGGCGGATAAACAGCTCGCGGCACAGGGCCGGATCGATCTGGCTGTAGTTGACCTTACGCGCGGCGACCACCGGCAGGCCGTAAACGGTCACTTTCTCGGTCGCCATCACCGCGCCCTGCGCGCGCTCCCAGTGCGGTTCACTGTACGAGCGCTTAAGCAGATGCTGCGCCACCGGCTCCACCCATTCCGGATCGATACGGGCCGCAATGCGTCCCCACAGGCGGCTGGTTTCCACCAGCTCCGCGACCATGGTCCACTTCGGCGGCTTCTTGAAAAGGCCGGAACCCGGGAAGATGGCGAAACGGGCGTTGCGCGCGCCGGTATACTCCTGCTTCTCGGCGTCCTTCATTCCAATGTGGGACAGCAGGCCGGTCAGCAGCGCGATATGGATTTCGCGGTACTCCGCCGGTTCGCTGTTCACCGGAATGCCCAGCTCTTTCACCACCTGGCGCAGCTGGGTGTAGATATCCTGCCACTCGCGCACGCGCAGGTAGTTGAGGAAATCCACGCGGCACTGGCGGCGGAACTGGTTCGAGGAGAGCGCTTTCTGCTGCTCGCCGAGGTAGTTCCACAGGTTCACGAAGGCGAGGAAATCGGACTCTTTGTCGTGGAAGCGGCGGTGCTTTTCGTCAGACGCCTGCTGTTTGTCCATCGGGCGCTCGCGCGGGTCCTGAATGGAGAGCGCAGAGGTGATGATCATCGCCTCGCGCACGCAGCCGTGCTTTTGCGCTTCCAGAACCATGCGCGCCAGACGCGGGTCGACCGGCAATTGACTGAGCTGGCGGCCCAGCGGCGTCAGCTTGTAGACCGTCGCCTGCTCGTCGGTGGTAATCGCCCCGAGCTCTTCCAGCAGACGCACGCCGTCCTGAATGTTGCGTTTGTCCGGCGCTTCGACGAACGGGAACGCCGCGATGTCGCCCAGCCCCAGGGCGGTCATCTGCAGGATAACGGACGCCAGGTTGGTGCGCAGAATTTCCGGGTCGGTAAACTCCGGGCGCGACAGGAAATCATCTTCGGAATAGAGACGAATACAGATCCCTTCCGACACGCGGCCGCAGCGGCCCTTACGCTGGTTAGCGGACGCCTGGGAGACCGGCTCAATCGGCAGCCGCTGGACCTTGGTGCGGTAGCTGTAGCGGCTGATGCGCGCCGTGCCCGGGTCGATAACGTATTTAATTCCCGGCACGGTCAGCGAGGTTTCCGCCACGTTGGTCGCCAGGACGATGCGGCGCCCGCCGTGCGGCTGGAAGACGCGGTTCTGCTCGCTGTTGGACAGACGGGCGTACAGCGGCAGGATCTCGGTATGGCGCAGGTCGCGCTTGCTGAGCGCATCGGCGGTATCGCGGATTTCGCGTTCGCCGCTCATGAAGATCAGAATGTCGCCCGCGCTTTCGTTACCCAACTCGTCAACGGCATCGAAGATGGCCTGCAGCTGGTCGCGCTCGGTATCATCCGCCTCTTCCACAATCGGGCGATAGCGCACTTCCACGGGATACGTGCGACCTGACACCTCGATAATCGGCGCATTGTTGAAGTGCTTCGAGAAGCGTTCCGGGTCGATGGTCGCGGAGGTGATGATGATTTTCAGATCCGGGCGGCGCGGCAGCAGCTCTTTCAGGTAGCCGAGCAGGAAATCGATGTTCAGGCTGCGCTCGTGCGCTTCGTCAATGATGATGGTGTCGTACTGCATCAGCAGGCGATCCTGCTGGATTTCCGCCAGCAGAATACCGTCGGTCATCAGCTTGACCATGGTGTTATCGCTCACGTGGTCGCTGAAACGGACCTTGTAGCCGATGCAGCCGCCCGGCTCCGTCTGCAGCTCTTCGGCAATACGGTTGGCAACGGTGCGCGCCGCCAGACGACGCGGCTGGGTGTGGCCAATCAGGCCTTTGATCCCGCGGCCCAGCTCCATACAGATTTTCGGCAGCTGGGTGGTTTTCCCCGAACCGGTTTCACCCGCGACAATGACCACCTGGTGGTCGCGGACGGCCTCAAGGATGTCCTGTTTTTTCTGGCTGACGGGCAGGTTTTCCGGGTAGGTAATCGCCGGTCGCGCGGCTTCGCGCAGCAAGACTTTCCCTGCCGCCTGTTCAATCTCTTTCGCCATCTCCTGGTAAATGGCCTGCTGAGCATCAGGATTTTTAACCTTCTTAACGCCGTGCAGACGGCGGGCGAAACGCTGTTTGTCGCGCAGCATCAGAGAATCGAGCTGTTGCAGGAGGATCGGGAAGGTGAATTTTTGTTGTTCTGTCATAGCGTTAAAGGGCAGTACACGCCCTGATAAATTCTCTTTTTAATGATTGCTATAGAGTACCACAATGACGCCTTTCGCGCCTTATTCAAAAAATTCGAACATAGGCTTCGATATATTGCGCTATCTCTATGGCAGGATTGTGAATAGAGTGTCAACAAGCAACGGGGCAACCCCCTTCAATCAAATGCAAAAACAGGAATCACCCATGAGCAAAGTATTAGTTTTGAAATCCAGTATTCTGGCAGGGTACTCTCAGTCTGGTCAGCTGTCTGATTACTTCGTTGAACAGTGGCGTGAACAGCATTCTGCTGACGAAATCACCGTGCGTGACCTGGCTGCAAACCCAATTCCTGTGCTGGATGGCGAGCTGGTTGGCGCGCTGCGCCCAAGCGATGCACCGCTGAGCCCACGTCAGCAGGAAGCCCTGGCGCTCTCTGACGAGCTGATTGCCGAGCTGCAGGCGCACGACGTTATCGTCATCAACGCCCCAATGTACAACTTCAACATCCCTACCCAGCTGAAGAACTACTTCGACCTGGTGGCACGCGCTGGCGTAACCTTCCGTTACACCGAGAATGGCCCTGAAGGTCTGGTGAAAGGCAAACGTGCGATCGTACTGACCAGCCGTGGCGGCATCCATAAAGACACCCCAACCGACCTGGTTGCGCCGTACCTGAGCCTGTTCCTGGGCTTCATCGGCATCACTGACGTGAACTTCGTGTTCGCTGAAGGTATCGCCTACGGTCCTGAAGTGGCGACCAAAGCGCAGACCGACGCGAAAGCCGCTATCGACAGCCTGGTTGCAGCGTAAGACTTCACCCTCTCACCGCCCGGTGGGAGGGTTTTTCTTTTCCCCCGCATTTCGTTATCATCCGCTCCCACTCTCCAGCCGGGCGGCCTGATGTCTGCGATCATTGATTCTTTTATTGCCCCACCGTGTCACGATGACATTCAGATCCTCTGGCAGGATGAACATCTGCTGCTGATCGATAAGCCTTCCGGCCTGCTCAGCCTCTCGGGAAAAAATCCGCAAAACCTTGATTCCGTTCACTATCGTCTGGTCCAGACCTTCCCCGGCTGCACGCTGGTACACCGCCTGGACTTCGGCACGTCCGGGCTGATGGTGGTTGCGCGCAATAAGACCATCAACGCGGCACTGTGCCAGCAGTTCAGCCAGCGTAGCGTGGAGAAAGTCTACAGCGCCCTGCTTTGCGGACATGTGGAAAATGACGAAGGTGTAATCGATGCGCCGATTGCCAAAGACCCGGCGCTGTTCCCGCTGATGTCGATCTGCGCCATCACCGGGAAACCCGCCCGCTCCCGCTATCGGGTGGTGGAACGGTTTTATCAGGAGACGGGACTGCCGTTAACGCGGGTTGAACTTACTCCGGAGACCGGGCGAACCCATCAGCTGCGTATTCACTGCCAGCGGCTGGGGCACCCGATTCTGGGCTGCGATCTGTATGGTGGTCTTGACGTACCGGGCGCTGAAGGAACGCCGCGGCTGATGCTGCATGCCAGCGAGCTGAATTTTATTCATCCCATGAGCGGAGAGCCGGTTAACGCCCGACACGCCGCCCCGTTCTGAACGCGTTTTACCACATCAAATCGTCAGGGATTTTGAAGTCAGCGTACGGATCGTCTTCGTCCTGCTCTTCCTGGCTGAGCGCGCTGTTTAACACGATGCTGTCGGCATCGCGCTGGGCAATTTTATCGGCCACCACCGCCGGAATAATCGCGTATTCGCAGTCGCCGCTGGCGTTAATCACCAGACGGGCAATCGCCAGACGGCCGTTGATCAGCTGAGCCTGGGTTTGCTTGTCGACGTCGATTTTTTTGATCAGATTACCGTCGGTGAAGTTAAAGGTGATGTTGCCTTTCGCCACGGTGATGCGGTTCATCTCAATCAGCTGCTTCACCTGCGCCTTAAACTCTTTCGCCATCACGGCCTGCTTCTGCTGCTCGCTCAGCAGCTTGTCACGCTCGATCTGCGCCTTCTTGTTCTCTTCTACCGCTTCCCGAGCCTCACGCGCCTGAACGCGTGATTTCTTTGCCGTGCGCTGCACTTTCGCCGCTTTCTTGCTGCTGACCAGGCCCGCTTTCAGCATCTGCTCTTGTAAGGTGAGTTTTGTCATGATTGTTTCTAAACCGGTTGGAAATTTTGGGGATTATAGCGTCATTAAGGGCGTGCCGAAACATAAGTAAAACATAGGACGGTTCACCTTAACCGTCTGATAATTTGACGCCTGCAAAATAAAACACAATGGAACACTCCAATGATAACGATTCAAAAAGCCGACCTGCACTCTTCTGAATCCCTGCGTCTGATTGAAAAATTATCATCAGAACTGGCGAACATTACCGGGGATGGCGGTACGCGTCATTTTAACGTCGACTCGATGATGGCCGAACGCGCCCTGTGGTTGGTCGCCAGGAATGAAACAGGTGATGCCGTTGGATGTGCCGCACTACGACCACTTTCCGAACAGGTTGCCGAGCTGAAACGCATGTATTCCGACAGGAGCGAGCCGGGTATTGGTAAGGTTTTACTGGCTTTTCTTGAAGCGTCGGCACAGCGTTTAGGTTATAGCGAAATCTGGCTAGAAACCCGACACGCTAATGCTCGTGCGGTGAAATTCTATGAGCGAAATGGCTACCGCGTAATTGACAACTATGGTCCCTACATCGGCAGGCAAGAAGCGGTCTGCTTAGCAAAACAACTGGCACTAAACGGGAGTCGTGGGAATTTGTGATCAACATCATGAACTTCCCTCATGTTGCAGTGAAATTAAGTCACTTCCCCTGCGCC
Organism: Enterobacter sp. Taxon_8; assembly: GCF_058354585.1. NCBI lineage: Bacteria > Pseudomonadati > Pseudomonadota > Gammaproteobacteria > Enterobacterales > Enterobacteriaceae > Enterobacter > Enterobacter sp. Taxon_8. The sequence goes on from NZ_CM177989.1 coordinate 2,393,380, forward strand.
GCGGGCTCAGGCATAAATTATGCATTGGTAACTTCTTAGCAACATGAACTTAGGATGCATAACCACAATGAGCAAAGCTTTCACATATTCCCTTAAGCGCAGTTGCTTCGATGAGAATTACAACCCGTCTGAAAATACGCGTACGACCACCAACTTTGCCAACCTGGCGCGCGGGGAAAAACGTCAGGAAAACCTGCGCAATACGCTGGTGATGATCAACAACCGCTTCAACGCTCTGGCGCGCTGGGATAACCCAAACGCCGATCGCTATGCGGTTGAGCTTGAAATCATCTCTGTCGATTTGAACATTGGCGCGGAAAAGCCATTCCCGGCTATTGAGATACTGCAAACCACTATTGTCGACAAGAAAAACAACCTGCGCATCCCTGGCATCGTCGGGAATAACTTCTCGTCTTACGTGCGGGATTATGATTTCAGCGTCCTGCTGCTGGAGCACAACAAGAACCAGCAGCACTTCAGCATTCCGGAAAAGTTTGGCGAACTGCACGGTAATATTTTCCGCCATTTTGTGCGTTCACCGGAATACAAAGAGAACTTCAAAAAAGGACCGGTGATCTGCCTGAGCGTATCCAGCAAAGATACCTATCGCCGCACCGGCAACCAGCACCCCGTGCTGGGCGTGGAGTATCAGCCGGACGGCGAGTCGCTAACGGAACAGTACTTCGCGAAGATGGGCCTGAGCGTGCGCTACTTTATGCCGGAACACAGCGTGGCACCGTTCGCGTTCTTCTTCACCGGGGATTTGCTGAGTGACTACACCGATCTCGAACTGATCGCCACCATTAGCACGATGGAGACGTTCCAGAAGATCTATCGCCCGGAGATTTATAACGCCAACTCGGCGGCCGGGCTGTGCTACCGACCGGATCTGAACCAGCAGGATCACTCATTAACCAAAATTGTGTATGACCGGGAAGAGCGAAGCCGTCTGGCGATTGAACAGGGTCGATTTACCGAAGAGTACTTCATTAAGCCTTACAAACACATTCTTGAGCAGTGGTCTGATAACTACACGCTTTAATACATTAAAAAAGGTCTTTTATTATGAAAACATTGCTCCCGACTTCTACCGCTGGCAGCCTGCCAAAGCCGACCTGGCTTGCGCAACCTGAAACGCTGTGGTCACCCTGGAAATTACAGGATCAGGAACTGCTGGCGGGCAAGCAGGATGCGCTGCGCCTGTCTCTGGATGAGCAGATCCGTGCGGGAATCGATATCGTCAGCGACGGGGAACAGACCCGCCAGCACTTCGTCACCACCTTTATTGAACACCTGAGCGGCGTGGATTTTGAGAACCGCCAGACGGTGCGCATTCGTAACCGCTATGACGCCAGCGTGCCGACCGTAGTTTCTGCGGTTGCGCGCCAGAAACCGGTCTTCGTCGACGATGCCAGGTACCTGCGTCAGCTCACGGACAAGCCGATCAAATGGGCCCTGCCGGGGCCGATGACCATGATCGACACCCTCTACGACGCGCACTATAAAAGCCGCGAAAAGCTGGCCTGGGAATTCGCCAAAATCCTCAATCAGGAAGCGCGCGAATTAGAGGCCGCGGGCGTGGATATTATCCAGTTCGACGAACCGGCGTTTAACGTCTTTTTTGACGAGGTCAATGACTGGGGCATCGCCGCGCTGGAACGCGCCATTGAAGGGCTGAAGTGCGAGACCGCGGTACACATTTGCTACGGCTACGGCATCAAGGCCAATACCGACTGGAAAAAGACGCTCGGATCCGAGTGGCGCCAGTACGAAGAGGCCTTCCCTAAGCTGCAGACCTCTAACATCGACATCATCTCCCTGGAGTGCCACAACTCCCGCGTGCCGATGGATCTGCTTGAGCTGATCCGCGGCAAAAAAGTGATGGTTGGCGCGATTGACGTAGCAACCAACACGGTTGAAACGCCGGAGGAAGTGGCCGATACGCTGCGAAAAGCGCTGCAGTTTGTCGATGCGGACAAGCTTTATCCGTCAACCAACTGCGGCATGGCTCCCCTCTCCCGTCAGGTGGCTAACGGCAAGCTGAGAGCACTCAGCGCTGGCGCAGAGATTATCCGCAAAGAGCTTGGCGCGTAATCCCTTACGTTTGCCAGTAAAGCGGCGTACCAAAACGCTCAACGTAATAATCAATTACCGCCCTGACGTTCAGGGGCGGATGTCGGGCATCAGGGTAGATCGCCGCGATCGCCTGCTGTTCCGTATTGATGGCACACTCCAGCGCGGGCAGGAGCGGAATCAGCTCACCGCGCTGGAGCGGCTCGCTCACCAGCCAGTCCGGAAACAGTACAATTCCCATCCCGCCCCGCGCCGCAGCCAGCAGCGCTTCCGCATTATTCGAGGTCATCAATGGCGTCACGGGATAATGCGTCCACGCCTCGCCCGCCCTGCGCAACAGCCAGCGGTTAGGCCCTGACGATCCGCGATAGACCAGACAGTGATGGCGGTTAAGATCGTCCGGTCCTTCAGGCGCACCGTGTCTACGCACGTAATCTGGCGACGCGGCCAGATGATACACCTGCTGCCCGAACACCCGCGCGTGAAAAGATGAGTCCGTTAGCACGCCAATCCGGAAGATCACGTCGGCGGCATCGCGGTGCGGGTCGATAAAATCATCGGTCAGCGTCAGCTCTACGTTCAGGCGGGGATAGCGTTCCGACAGGCCGGGAAGGCCGGGCGCAATGTGCTTCTGGCCGAAAAACACCGGTCCGTTAATGCGGATCGCACCGGACGGTTCCACCGCACGCGCGTCCAGCTCCCGTCGCGCCTCTTCCAGGTTTTCCGCCATCGACCGGGCATAGCGAATAAAAAGATGGCCGCTTTCCGTGGGGATGACGGCCCGCGTATTGCGGTAGAAAAGCTGCTGCCCGAGCGCATCCTCAAGCTGGTGGATCACGCGCGATATCTGCGAGGCCGATATCCCCTGCCGCCGCGCCACGACGGAGAAATTCTGCGCTTCATACACGTCGATGAAGATCAGCAGCGTGCGAATGTTGATATTGCTGGCGTCAACCATTAATGCATTTCTCGCAAAGGTGTTTCCACCATTATGGCATTTTTCTCACTGGACAACCCACGTAATCTTCTTCGCCTGAAAACGGAGGAAGAAGAATGCAGTTGGTTTTGATTTTACTGGTGATTGCTGGCGGGATGGGCCTCTCCGTCGAGGCGGGCCTGCTGGGACCGCTGGGGGGAAAGGTCGGGGATTTATGGGCGACGTTCAGCATTTTTGGCGTCGGCGCCGCGCTGACGTTTCTGCTGATGCTGTTTTTCAGCCCGCGCAACAGCCCGTCGTTTTTCGCACAGCCCGGCTGGCAGCTGCTCGGCGGCGTGCTCGGTCCGGTATACGTGGTCATCCTGACCGTGGCGACACCCACCATCGGCATCGCCATGACCATGATTGGCATTCTGGCCGGCCAGGTCTTTAAAAGCCTGATCATTGACCACTATGGTCTGCTGGGTTCGCCGCACAGGAAGATAAACGCAAAGCGCATTATTGCACTGGGGTTCATTATTGCGGCACTGGTTCTGGTCGCACAGGGGTAACGTATGACACTGATTATGATTCTTCTGGCCGTATGCGGCGGCGCGACGCTGAGCATTCAGGCCGCCATTAACGGCCAGCTTGGCAGCAGCGTGGGCGTATTCAAAAGCGCGTTTCTGACCTTTTCCGTCGGCGCGCTGGTGACCGCCCTGCTGATTTTCTTCTTTGAGCCTAAGCAGGCCGTCAGCCTGCTGGACGTGCCGAAATGGCAGCTTCTCGGGGCAATGTTTGGCGTGCCTTATATTGTGATTATGGTCGTGGCGGTGCAGCGCATCGGCACCGCCGTCGCCACGGTGGCGGTCATATTCGGCCAGCTCGCCATGAGCATGTTGATTGATAACTTTGGCTGGCTGGGTAATGCCGCTATTCCCTTTTCGCCGAGCCGTCTGGGGGCGGTAGTCTGCCTGGGTATTGCTCTCTGGTTCATCTACTCGAGCAGTAAAATTCACAGCACCCGCGACTAGACTCATGTCTTACGGGTAAAGAACAGCGTTACCGTGGCGACGGTGACGCCCAGCTTCTTCATCTCGGTTTTATTAAACAGATGGTTCTCATCCTGCAGGTACATCCAGTCGTCAAAGTTCAGTAGCCACGTGCTCCCGTTGGCCTTCACGTTCATGCTGTAATGCCAGTTGAACGCGTTGCCGGCGGCCTGCCCCGTCGCCACCCCTTCGATATCCCCCGCCGTTCCCTCATAGCGATCGTTCCCCAGGCGCCGGATATGCCAGACTCGCTGCTGCTTCTCACCGTCGTCATAAACGAAGTGCTCGTTGAGCGTCAGCGTATCGCCAATCACATCCCCGGCAATCTCAACGTGAAAGCGACGGATCTGCTTGCCGCTGCGATCCTGCACCATCCCCCACGCTTCAGTTTTACCCTGGAAGTAGTGGAAGATATCCAGCCGCGGCTGCTGCTGGCGGTACTCGGTCACCTCCGTGCTACAGCCCGCCAGAAGCATCGTCAATGCCAGCGCCATCATCAGGAAACGTTTCATTTTTGGCCTCCGATTAACTGCTGACGCAGTTCAGGGTATTGCGTGCGGGGATCGAGCCAGATGGCCAGAAAGCGGGTGCTGAACGCTTCTGACTGGCGTGGTCCCAGGGGAATAAAGGTTTTCTGAAGGGTCGGATCGCGATACCAGAACTGCCCCTGCTTATCGTTGAGAACAAACGCCAGCTGTGAGCCCTGTCGGACATCAGGCCACAGCGACTGGAGCATCCGCAGCCAGGCTTCGCTTTGCGCTTCCTGCGCCAGGATACCCTGCGCCTGCCACTGGTCGCGGGTCGCCTCGACCAGTTCATCGCGATCGATGTCGCGCGCATAGGTAATAATCAGCGCCTGATCCTGGTCCTCCCGACCGTAACGCCCGTCCGGAGTACGCAGCTGGGAGGTATAGACCGTGAACGGCCCCCAGGTAAGCGTGGCGTCGCCCACCTTCCGCCACGCCAGCCAGTCGGCGGCCTGGCCAACGGGAACAACCAGCGTCAGACAAAGCAGCAAAAATGCAGCTTTCATTTTTGTCTCCCCATCAGCAGGTGGAAAAACAGCATCAATACCAGCCACCCCGGCGCCATCCAGCTGACGACGATAAAGGTTGGCTCCAGAAACGTGATGGCACCCAGCCGCTCGCCAATCAGGTACGCTACCGGGCCTCCCACTGCGGCAAGCAGGGTCAGCAGCCAGCCGGGCAACGTGGTGGTGCGCGTAAGCTGCGTCCAGACGGTGGCAAACATCAGCCACAATGCCACCATCCATAGCGGCATCAGGGAGTCGCCCGTAAAGGCAATCAGTCCCGTCAGCGCCCAGAGCGTATCCAGCAAACTTCCCGCCGCGGCCAGCCCAATGGCGTAAAAACGGTATACAGACGGCAAAAGCAGGCACGCCAGAACCGCCAGCGCGAGCCAGATAATCAGGCCCTTTTCGCGAAAGAGCACCACCAGCGTCCAGTAAAGATCGAACGCGACGGCCAGCAGAAAGACCTGAAGATATCGTTTCATACGCGCTCGGCGGTCAGCTGCACCACGCTGATGGTGCGGGCGTTAAACCCGGCTTCGCAGTAGCCAAAGTAGTACAGCCACATACGGCGAAACCGCTCATCGAAGCCGAGCTTTTCAATCTCCTGCCAGGCGTGGACAAAGCGCTGCCGCCAGAGGGCCAGCGTGCGGGCGTAGTCCGGTCCCATGTCGAAAAGATTGCGCACCACGAAATCGGTGTGGCGCGTCATCAGCTCGTTCATCGCGGTGATGCTCGGCAGGAAGCCGCCGGGGAAGATGTAGCGCTGGATAAAATCGACGCTTTTGCTGTAGTCGCGATAGCGCTGGTCCTGAATCGTGATGGCCTGAATCGCCATCCGTCCTCCCGGGCGCAGCCGCGCCTGGCAGGTACGGAAGAACGTGGGCAGATAGCGCTGACCGACGGCTTCAATCATCTCTATCGAGACCAGCTTGTCGTACTGTCCGGTGAGGTCGCGATAGTCGCAGAGCAGCACCTCGACCCGATCCTGCAGTCCGGCGCGCGCAATTCGCTCGGTCGCCCAGACGTATTGCTCCTGTGACAGCGTGGTGGTAGTCACCCGACAGCCATAACGACGGGCCGCGTATTCCGCCATCGCGCCCCAGCCGGTACCGATCTCCAGCAGGTGGTCATTCGGTTCTAGCATTAACTGGTCACACAGGCGCGCCATTTTGGCCTGCTGGGCCGCCGTCAGGTCCTGCTCGTCCTCCGTAAACAAGGCGCTGGAATAGAGCAGCTCTTTATCCAGAAAATGGGCGTAGAAGGTATTGCCCAGATCGTAATGAGCGGCAATATTTTCACGCGCCTGCGCGCGGGAGTTACGCCGCGTCCAGTGGCGCAGACGCTCCAGCGGCCTGCCGAACAGGCGGAACCCGTTTTCCAGACGGCCAAGCACCTCGCCGTTGAGCGCCAGCAGTTCCAGAAGCGGCGTAAGGTGCGTGGTTTCCCATTCGCCGTCCATCCAGGCTTCTGCGGCAGCAAGGCTACCGCCCGTTAAAACTCGCCAGTAAACGCCGGGCGTGAGGATTTGTACGTCGGCGTGCAGCGCGGAGGATGTCTCGCCAAAATGGAAGGTCTGCGCCCCTTCACGCAGGGTGAGCGAGCCACCGCGGATACCGCTTAACAGACGAAAAAGCAGCCAGCGCGCGATGCGCACGTTGCGCGGGATATCGGGTTCTAACGCAAAGACGGGATCGGTCATGAGCGTTCACTCCTGCTGACGGGGTGGTTATACAGCGGCACGCGCTTGAGCCAGAGCCGCAGCGCCTGCCAGTAAATGGCAAAAACAGTTTTCAGGGTCATGAGCGGGATACGCACCAAAAGCCCACGCAGCGCGGGGCGCGTCAAAGGCTCCCGGCGCAGCGCCAGCGTGGCGTCAAAGACCTTGGCTTCCTGATGATTTTCAATGTGCATATGCAGCGTGTTATCCGGGTCGTTAAAGCGCCAGTGGTAGATCATGTCCATTGGATTGAAGGGGGAGACGTGAAACGCTTTTTCCGTGGGCTGTGCATTCTGTCCGTTGACGGCATAGTAATGACGTTCATTCCACGGCGTGTTGCGGACCTCCGCCAGCACCCAGCGCAGCGTCTCCTTCTCGTCATAGCAGTAGTAAAAGTTGACCGGATTGAAATGAAAGCCGAAATAGCGCAGCTGCGTCAGGAGCATGACCCGCCCGTCCGGACGTTCTCCGGTCAGGCTCTCCAGCATGCTGAGCACGTTCTCCTTAAGCGGCGTGCCGAGCGGATAGTCCGCGTCGTGGAACGAGGCGGCGGCAAAGCGATTGTGCCGTACGCCGACGGACGGCAGCAGCGGCAGTTCATCGAGATCCAGCCAGGCCATAAAGACGCTGTAGCTGAATTCGTGGTTTTTCGGCTGGAGGCGGCGGTGGCGTAATACGCCGTGGTAGAGGCAGCTGTTCATCTTAGTTCCCCTCTCCGGCCGCTATCGCATTGACCACGTCCAGCGCGCTGCGCACGCCATCCTCATGAAAACCGTTGTACCAGTAGGCCCCGCAGTACCAGCTCCGGTTATGACCGTTGATCTCGCCGCGCCGCGCCTGCGCCCGCCAGCTTTGCGGGTTAAACAGCGGATGTTCATAAACGAAGCGTTGCAGAACGAAGCGTTCATCTACCGGTGCGTCAGGGTTCAGGGTGACGCAGAACAGCGGACTGCCCGCAGGCAGCCCCTGCAGAATGTTCATGTTGTAGGTAACACAGGCGCTGGCCTGCTCCTGCGCGCTCAGGCGGTAGTTCCAGCTCGCCCACGCCCGCGGCCGCACCGGCAGCCAGCGCGGGTCGCTGTGCAACACAACCTCGTTGCGCTGCCAGCCAATATCGCCCAGCACCTCGCGCTCTGCGGAGGTGGGATCGTCAAGCATCGCCAGAGCACTGGCGGAGTGGCAGGCAAAAATCACCCGATCGAAAGTATGGCTGCCGTTTTCAAGCTGAAGCGTAACCCCGTCCTCGTGGCGGCTCACCCGCTGCACCGGTGAATTGAGGTGCAGAGTCAGCCGATCGCCTAATTTGTCCAGCATCGCACGGATATACTCTCGCGAGCCGCCCGGCACCACGTACCACTGCGGGCGATGGGTGATATCCAGCAGCCCGTGATTCTGGAAGAAACGTAAGAAAAGCGGCAGCGGGAAACGCTTCATCTCCTGCAGCGAGGATGACCAGATGGCGGCCCCCATCGGCAAAATATAGTGGCGCGCAAAAAACGGCGTAAAGCCGTGCTGGTCCAGAAAGGTCTGCAGCGTGGCGTTCGGGTCCACCATCCCGTCCAGCGCCTGTTTTGCCAGACGATTGAAGCGGACGATCTCGCCGAGCAGACGCCAGAACGCCGGGTTCACCAGGTTGCGGCGCTGGGCAAACAGCGACGTCAGGGTGTGACCGTTGTACTCCAGCCCCGTTTCGGGGTTGTGTACCGAAAAGCTCATCTGCGTTTTTTGCCCGCTGATGCCCAGCTCGCTGAGCAGGCCCATAAAGCGCGGATAGGTGCGGTCGTTGTAGACGATAAAACCGGTATCGATCGCGTATGTGCCCTGGGGCGTCGTCACGTCAACCGTTGCGGTATGGCCGCCCGGTGTGGATCCCGCTTCAAACAGGGTCACCTGATGATGCCCGGCCAGGCGCCAGGCGCAGGTCAGCCCGGCAATGCCGCTGCCGATAATCGCAATGTTCATGAACGCACCATCCTGCGCAGCAGCGCGCGCTGTAGAAACGCAGGCAGCCCGGAGAGCAGCCGCAAAATGAAGCCAAACCCGGACGGAAACGCGATGTGCATTTTCCCGGCCGCCAGACCGATACGGATCGCCTTCACCGCCTCGTCGACGGTCACCCTGCCCGGCATGGCAAAATCGTTTTTTTGCGTCAGGGGCGTATCGACAAAGCCCGGCGAGACCACCGTGACAGTGATCCCTTTAGGCTCCCAGTCCAGGCGCAGGCTTTCGGCAAACCAGCTCAGCGCGGCTTTGGACGCGCCATAGGCCTCTGCACGCGGGAAGGGAAGCCAGTGGGCCATCGAGCTCACCAGCACCACGCGGTTACCGGCAACCAGCTGCGGCTGTAGCGCCTCAAGGCAGTTCACCGGCCCGAGGAAATTAGTGTTCATGACCCGCTCTACCAGCGCCGCGTCCACCACGCCCTGGTCGAGATATTCGCAGGTACCGGCGCAGAGAATAATCAGATCGGCGTAACTGCCGGTCAGCGCCTGGCGACAGGCGTCCCGGTCCGTCATATCGAACAGACGAACGGTGAGATTGGGGCAGGTCTGATGCAGTGCTTCCAGACGCGCCGGATCGCGCCCGCAGGCAATCACATGGTAGCCGTCAGCGGCAAAGGATTTTGCCAGCCCGGCGCCAATGCCCGAGCTTGCGCCGGTAATCAGCACCGTCTTCATGATTTAACCCTCCGCTTCACGCCGCGTACCGCCCAGCCCAGCAGCGGGAGATGTTCGTAGATCATCTCTCCCGCATCGTAGTAGTCGCGCTGGCGCGTGATGAGATCGTTTTCCGTCTCTACCACCGAGCACCCCGGCAGATCGAGCGGCTCACCTCCGGCAATGCGCGGATGCGACCAGTGCATCACCCAGGTGACAACAAACTGGTTCCCACTGCACAGCGGCGGATCGATAGAAAAACGGCAATTTTCGACGTTGGCCAGCAGATGGGTGAAATAGCGCTGGAGCGCAAAAATACCGTCATGCTCGCCGAACGGATCGACAAGCGTGGCGTTTGAATGGTAAAGCCCGACCAGCGCGGACGGCGGCTGGCTATCCAGTGCGGCGTAGTACTCAATAAACCGACTCACGACAGAGGGCAAAGTGCTCATGGGTCACATCCTGGCTGTAAACAACGTGGCGTAATCGCATACTTAAAACTTACACAATTAACGTTATTTGTCCAAGTTTGTGCAAAATTATTTTTTATTACTTATAAATATCAACAACTTGATAACTCAATCATTTGACGTTTTTGTAGGCCAGGTAAGGCGTAGCCGCCACCCGGCTTTCACTTTCAGGTTATCCTTAAGGCAAATTCAGCGGTCATCTTCCAGGCTTATCCTTTTTATTCATAAGGATGCCTGACATGAAACGTTTCTTTCTCTCCCTTTTCTCCAGCCCGGAATCCTTACTGCAGGTGATGAGCCAGCAGGAAATTATTGAAGCCGTCGAAGATGGCGATCGCATCATTATCGACCAGGACGGGAACGCCTCCGTTAACTACAAAAGCAACGAGGTGCGGCAGGATTTTCTGCGTCACGTCAACATGCTGAAGAGGGCCTGATATGGGAACGGCGATATTTATGGTGCTGATGGTCTGCGGGTACTGGTACACCAGCCGCGACCTGTCGACCCGCTTTAAAATCAAGCGTTCCTTCGGCTGGGACGTCTATTTTCTCGTTGCACTTTACGGCTGTATTTTCGTTTTGCAGGGGGTGATTGCTACGGGGCTACTCTGGCTGCTGCTGCTCGCCCTTTCCGCCGCCAATAACGCTTTTCACTTTGCCTCACCGAAATACACCGACTGGCAAATCGACTTTATGAACTGGAGTTTTTTGGGCATTCAGGCGCCGGTTGTCGTGATGCTGGCGTTCGCCATCCTGTTTTGCCTCTACCGCTCTAACTGGGCAGGCAGCGCCAGGCTGGACGGCGAAAGCCGGAAAAAGCTCTACAAACGTCTGGCGCAGTCGAGCGGTATCGAACAGCTGCTATACCAGTGTATGGAACAAGGCGAGCTGGCGCAGGTCACGCTCCGCTCGAGGCGGATATACGTGGGTATGATCCACACCGCGACGCTGGAGTATGAAAAAACGGCCAATATCGTGCTGATCCCGATGTTGAGCGGGTACCGGGATGCGAAGACGATGAACCTGCGCATCGAGAATAATTACAGCAGGTGGTATGCGGAGCATGACATTACGCTCGACTCTGAACCCCGCAGCGCCATGTCATTCCGCAAGGTGATTTTACTCAATCAGATTGAGAGCATCTCGCTGTTCGATCCCGCAAGCGCCAGCGCGCTGTCGCTGGCACAGCGGGACGAGGGCTCTGGCCCTAAAGAGACATCCCCATAATTTTGAGTACGCTCTGCTGGGAAGCGTACAGGACAAAAGGCGAATGACACATCATTTGCGGTGGTATTCACGGTTGCGCAGTCTGATAAAGATCCCAGCGGTTGCCGTAAATATCTTCAAACACCACCACCGTACCGTACTCTTCCTCACGAGGTTCTTCGCAGAAATGAACGCCTTTTGCCTTCATGGCATGGTAATCGCGCCAAAAATCATCCGTCTGAAGGAACAGGAAAACTCTGCCGCCGCTTTGATTACCGATAAAACCTTCCTGCCTCTCGTTAGAGGCACGAGCCAGCAGGATATTGCAGTCGCTTTCCGGGTTGGGTGAGACGACTACCCAGCGTTTTCCCGGTTGGGGCGTATCCTCTACGAGGGTAAACCCCAGCTTGTCGGTGTAGTACTGAATGGCGCGATCGTAGTCATCAACCACAATAGCTACGCAGCCAAGGCATCGTTTCTGTGTTCTCATTTTTTCGTTTCCTTTGCACAAATGGGTTACGGATAACGCTATTCCATTGAAGCGTGCTGACCGCCAGGCTTACAGGCTTGCGTAAGCCTCACGTTTTTCTGCCCATTTCAGCATGGCATCAAGCGCCGGGCATAATGCCTGCCCCCAATCGGTGAGGCGATACTCTACTTTCGGTGGCACTTGAGGGTAAACCATCCGCGAAACGATACCGTCGGACTCGAGTTGTCGAAGTTGCTGCGCCAGCATCTTTTGGGAAATACCGGGGATCAGTTTTTCGAAATCAGAATAGCGCTGCACTTTTCCGTCGAAAAGATGAAAAAGAATAATTAATTTCCAGCGCCCTTCCAGCAACCGTAATACTTGCTCCACGCCGCTTGCGGCAGATTCCGGACTATATAACTTACTCATAATTTAGTAACTCACTTTTTCGTGCGTACTTGTTAATTACTCAGTCTATGTTGAATATACCTGTACTGTAAATAATGGGAGCGAAAGTCCATGTCATTAGATATTGATTTTAAAGGCAAGCGCGTGCTTGTTACCGCTGGCACGAAAGGGCTCGGCAAAGCAGTCGTCGGACTTTTAAAACAACTCGGTGCAACGGTATTTACCACGGCGCGCCACGATCCAGACGTAAATATCGCGGATACTTTCGTAGCCGCTGATCTTACTACGGTCGCTGGATGTGCCTCAGTCGCATCCGCAGTGCAGGAACAGATGGGAGGTGTCGACGTAATTATCCATGTTGCAGGCGGTTCAACCTCACCCGGCGGCGGTTTTGCTGCACTTGGCGAAGACGAGTGGCAGCAGGAGCTCAATCTTAATTTGTTACCTGCAGTACGCTTAGATCGCGCCCTGCTTCCCGGAATGCTTGAGCAGGGAAATGGGGTGATTATTCACGTGACGTCTATCCAGCGCGAACTGCCTTTACCGGATTCAACAACGGGTTATGCGGCGGCTAAGGCAGCCCTCTCAACCTACAGTAAAAGTCTTTCAAAGGAAGTCTCGCCGAAAGGTGTTCGGGTGGTGCGCGTTGCCCCCGGCTGGATCGAAACTGAAGCGGCAGTGGCACTGGCGGAGAGACTGGCAAAGCAGGCAGGAACAGACTACGAAGGTGGCAAACAGATCATTATGAAGGCGTTAGGTGGAATACCGCTCGGACGCCCTGCCCGACCGATTGAGGTTGCCAACCTCATCGTCTTCCTCGCTTCATCGCATGCTGCGAGTATCACAGGTACTGAATTTGTGATTGATGGCGGCACCATTCCAACAGTGTAACGCGGATGCTTAATCGACTTGGTGCAAGAGTTGATTAAGCACCGGAATCTCACTGGCCGGTCAGTTCCGCTAAGACCCTTTTTAACGCATTTATTATCGTTTCTGTATCCATGCCCATCTGCGCATGAATAATGGCACCGTCAATGAGCAGCATGATTTCATTGACGACGCGCTCATCAGCAATCTTTGTCAGCGACGCAATAATCTTCTTTGTTTCGATTTTATGATCGCGGCATATCGCTTTTATTTCGCTTTCAATATCTTCGGATTTGGCTTCGGCGCTGGCATTAATAAACGCGCAGCCGTGGAACTCGGGCGAAATAAACCATTCATAAAGGGTAGCCGATAGAGCGTCCGCAGGCGTTTGGCCGTCCACGAGATGTCGACGAAGCGTGGCCTCAAACCAGTTAATCCATATTTCATGTCGATAGTGTAGATAGGCGAGAATAAGCAAGCTCTTACTCGGAAAATGGCGATAAAACGTCACCTTAGTCACTTTCGACGCTTTAATCAGCGTGTCCACCCCCGTCGCCCTGAATCCAGTGGAATAAAAAAGATCGTGCGCCGTGAGTAATATTTTATCTCTGACGCTGATTTTTGTCTCGTTACCTGCGGGTTCGGTTTTCATTTTTTCGACAGCCTCAAAAAGAGTGTTGACAGCGTTATTTTTCAGGCATATATTACCGCAAGTAGACAGACCTGTCTACATAAATCACACTGAGGTAATCGCCATGAACACTCGTCCTCCTTTACCGCCCTTCACTCGTGAAAGCGCCATCGAAAAAGTCAGGCTGGCAGAAGATGGCTGGAACAGCCGCGATCCGGCGAAAGTCGCGCTTGCCTATACGCTGGACACCCAATGGCGTAACCGCGCAGAGTTCGCCACCAACCGTGAAGAAGCCCAGGCGTTTCTGGAGCGGAAATGGAAAAAAGAGCTGGAGTATCGTCTGATTAAAGAGCTCTGGGCATTTACGGATAACCGGATCGCGGTGCGCTATGCCTATGAATGGCATGATGATTCCGGCAACTGGTTCCGCTCTTACGGCAATGAAAACTGGGAGTTTGAGCCGGACGGCCTGATGAAGCGCCGCTTTGCCTGCGTAAACGATATGCCGATAAAAGAATCCGAGCGGCTGTTCCACTGGCCGCTGGGCAGACGCCCGGACGATCACCCTTCGCTGAGCGATCTTGGCTTATAGGATTTTCGCATCACTCCGGGCCGCCCCGGAGTGGTGACTTTACAGCGCGCCGAGCTGTTTCATCAGCGTCAGGTTGTCCTCAATGTGCCAGTTTGCCGCAATCTTACCGTCAGCGACTTCATAAATATCCGTAGCGATAAAATCTATTTTCTGCCCCTGTCCTTTCAGCTTGCCAAATGTCCCGGTGAAGGTGCCGTGAAAATGTAAATGCGATACCACGCGATCGCCTGAAATAATCATTTGCTCAACGTCACAACGCAAATCAGGAACGGCTGTCCTAAACGTCCGGGAAGCTAGAATAGCGCCCTCGGGACCTTGCTTACGTCCTTCCGGGGGCGTTTTATCAATAAAGTTTACGGCCAGGGCATCACGTGCCAGAGTTTCATTACCGGTGTTCCAGAACGTGGCATATTTTCTGGCAGCAGCTTCATTCGCCTTTAATTGTGCCTGTGACAGACTGTTGTCCACAATAAGCTGTTTCGGCTGCAGCCATTCCCCCTGCGAGGAAATAGCATTGCCCGACAGACCGGCAAAAATAAGTGCCGCGATAGCGGGACGAAAACACGTCGTATATTTCATGTTGTTTCTCAATAGAGTATTACGTCACCCGCAGACGAAGACCTGCGGACCAATTTAATGAGGGTCAGTTAATTAACGCCCCACCCTCAATATCAATAATCGATCCCGTCACAAAGGGATTATCAATGGCGAAAAGATATCCCTGCGCGATGTCCTCCGCCCTTCCCCAGGCCTTGGCTGGCAGGGTTTCCGCCGCGCCGACGAGCATTTTTTCCCGCGCGGCGGCGTCCATCCCCGCATACGCTTCCGTGTCGGTCAGCCCCGGACTGACGACGTTGACGCGCAGCGGTGAAAGCTCTTTCGCCAGCACTTTTGTCGCAGCCTCAATGGCGGCATTCATCGTTGTTTTTACGATGGAGCCCGCCACGGTGCGGCGCGCCACGAAACCGCTGGTGAACGTCAACGTACCGCGGGGGGCAATATTCCCGCTGAGATAGCGAGCGACATTGAGGCTTCCCCAGAATTTTGTATCAAAGGCCTGCCTTGCCGCACGGAGATCCAGTCCGGAAAGCAACCCGCCCGGCGCCTGTGAACCCGCCGTGACGACAATATTATTGACCTCGCCCAGCGTTTCACCGAGCGCAACAAGCTCTTCCTCACGGCTGATGTCCAGCACGAGGGTATGAACGGACGCGGCGTGGGCGCTCAGCCGCTGTCGCGCGGCGTCCAGTTTTGCGCTGTCGCGTCCCGCAAGAATAATCTCCTCACCGCGCCCGGCAAGCAGGCTGCCCACGGCGAAACCGATGCCGGAAGCGCCGCCGATAATTAAGGTTTTACGGGTCATAATGTTTCCTCCTGTAGAGCGTACGTTGGGTAATCGGTATATCCCGTGCCGGTACCGCCAAACAGCGTGGCGGGGTCGCGCACTTGGGCAAGAGGCAGCTGGTTTGCCAGCCGGTGGGGCAAATCGGGGTTGGCAATAAACGGACGGCCGAAGGCAATCAAATCGGCATAGCTGGCAGCAAGGATCTTTTCTGCTTTATCAAGGTCATAGTTACCCGCGACGATAAGAGTTCCGCTGAAGGTCTCGCGAAGGGACTGACGGAAACGCTCGGGTACCTGAGGGGCATCATCCCAGTCGGCTTCCGCCAGGTGGATGAACGCAATACCTTTTTGTTCACACCAGGCCGCAAGCGCAAGTATGGCTTCAGAGACCTGCGGGTCGTTCATCCCGCGCTGGGTAATAAATGGGGAAAGGCGGATGCCCGTGCGCTCGTGACCAATGGCCTCGGCAATGGCGCTTAACACCTCCTGGGCAAAACGGATGCGGTTCACCAGCGTACCGCCGTACTCATCCGTGCGTTTGTTGGAGGTTTGGCGCAGGAACTGGTCTATCAGATACCCGTTTCCGCCGTGAACCTCGACACCATCAAACCCGGCCTGAACGGTATTCAAAGCGGCCTGGCGATAGTCCGCAACGATGTTCTGAATGTCCTTGCGCGAGAGCGTTCTCGGCTGCGGGCAGTCAACCATCTGGCCTTCCCCACGCTCATTCACCACCCACACCTGCGCATCCGGGGCCAGCGCTGACGGGGCGACGGGCTGACCATCCTGGTGAAAACTGGCGTGCGACATTCGCCCGACGTGCCAGAGCTGCGAAAAAATCACTCCGCCCGCCTGATGCACGGCGCCCGTCGTGAGTTGCCATCCCGAAACCTGTTCAGGCGAATGGATGCCGGGTGTCCATGAGTATCCCTGGCCCTGAGGCGAAATCTGCGTGGCTTCCGTGATGATTAATCCCGCGCTGGCACGCTGCCGGTAATACTCTGCCATCAGCGCGGAGGGGATATTTCCCGGCTGAAGGGAGCGCGCGCGGGTCATCGGCGCCATGACGATACGATTTTTCAGGTCCAGCGAACCCAGCCTGTAGCGTTCAAAAAGTGAGGTACGTTGCATGATTTTATCCCTTATGGTTTGGATAAAATCACTTTACAGTCCGCATCTGATTTTGATAATTACGCTAAAAGTAGATGCACTTTTCGGAAAATATGAATAATGGGCAAACTCGAAGACATGGCTTTACTGGTGGAAGTTGCCGAGGCCGGAAGTCTTTCCGCCGCCGGACGTCGCCTGTCGCTTTCCCCCGCGACCATGACGGCCAGGCTGAAGGCGATTGAGGAGCGTTACCAGACGCGCCTGTTTCACCGCTCAACGCGATCCCTCACCCTGACCCGCGCCGGGGAAGAGTTTTACCATGCCGCGCTGCGCGTGCTGGAAGAGATGCATCATGCCGAGTCGTTACTGACGCAAAAAGAGGGCGTGCTCAGCGGCAATATTCGCCTTTCCGCGCCCTCGGATTTTGGCAGACAGTATCTTAGCCCCGCCGTCATTGATTTTTCCCGGCGCCATCCTGACGTTAAATTTTTCATTTCGTTAAGAGAACACGTTGAGGATCTGGTCGCTAACCGGCTGGATATGAGCGTGCGTTTTGGCAACCTGCCGGACAGCAGTCTTGTCGTAAGAAACATCCGCCCGAACCGTCGGGTGCTGGTCGCCTCCGGAGAATATCTTAACGACCGCGGCGTCCCCGCCACGTTTGCCGATTTAGCCCGGCACCGGTGCCTGGCGCTGGAATCGCAGGGCGTGGTGATGAACGAATGGCGCTTTGAAACTAATGGTGAGGAAAGCATTGTTCGCGTTGAGCCCGCCATGGTGTGCGACGACGGAGCATTGCTTCGTCAGTGGGCGCTCAGCGGAGCGGGCATCGCGGGGAAATCGTGGTGGGACGTCAAAGACGACGTTGAAACCGGAAGGCTCACGGTGCTGTTTGCCGACAGCTTCACCGGGTTTAGCCGATACGATCGCAAAGATGTCGGGCTGCAGCTTGTTTACCCCCAGCGCAAACTGCAGCCGCTTCAGGTCACGGCGTTTAGCCAGTTTTTTCTCGACTGGCTTAAAAAACATTAACGTAAAAAACAGTGATACACTTACTCCACCTGGCCGATTGTCCCGTCTTTACGGCGTAAGGCAGCACAATTGTAACCAAAATACAAAATGGTCACTCGTTGCCAACCCTGGCCCGTCACGCTAAGCTTACATAATGACTAAAACTATGAACGCCCCATCAATACGTGGTCCACTTGACCATTCTGTCAGAGAGCAAATCGTCGAAGCGGCCTTTGAGCACTTCGGCCATTACGGCTATGAAAAAACCACCGTCGCCGAGCTGGCGAAATCTATCGGTTTTTCAAAATCTTACATTTATAAGTTCTTCGATTCCAAGCAGGCTATCGGCGAAGTGATCTGCGCTAACCGCCTGGAGCTGATCATGGCGGCGGTGCTTTCCGCCATTGAGGATGCGCCGTCAGCAAGCGAAAAACTCCGCCGTCTTTTCAAGGCGCTCACCGAGGCCGGAAGCGAGCTGTTTTTCCACGATCGTAAGCTTTACGACATCGCCGCCGTCGCCGCGCGCGAGCAGTGGCCGTCGACAGAACGGTATGCAGAAAGCCTCCTGAAGCTGATTGAGACCATCATTATCGAAGGCAGACAGGCCGGAGAGTTTGAAAGAAAAACGCCGCTGGATGAGGTCACTCAGGCTATCCACATGGTGATGTGTCCTTTTATTAATCCCGTTCAGCTGCAGTACAATCTCGAAATGGCTCCCACCGCGGCGGTGCTTCTCTCTTCACTCATTTTAAGAAGCCTTGCCCCCTAATTTGTGACCATTGACATTTTTGGTCACTAGCCAGAGAATGCGGAAACCGTCCTGTTACGTCGAAAAGGTTTCCCATGCTCAGGCTCACTTCAGCCCGCGTTGCCGTTTGTCTCCTGCCGTTTGCCCTGGTGGCATGCGGCGATATTTCCGCAAGTGACGATCCGCGTACAAAGCTACCGCTTGTCCGATCCGCATCCGTCGAGCTTGCGAACAATAGCGCCCGCACCTTCACGGGCGTGGTGGTCGCAAGAACGCAAAGCGATTTAGGTTTCAGAGTTCAGGGCAAAATCCTTGAGCGACTGGTTGATACGGGCCAGACCGTCAAACAGGGTCAGCCCTTGCTGCGCCTGGATCCGGTTGACCTGAAATTACAGGCTCAGGCGCAGCAGCGCGCGGTGGATGCGGCCCAGGCGCGGGCGAGAAAAGCCACCAGCGATGAGGCGCGCTATCGCGGACTTGTGGCGTCCGGCGCCGTTTCTGCCTCGGAGTATGACCAGATCAAAGCGGCAGCCGATACGGCCAGGGCCGATCTCAGCGCCGCCCGCGCGCAGGCCAACGTGGCGCAAAACGCCACGGGATATGCCGTCCTGCTGGCGGATTCAGACGGCGTGGTGATGGAGACGCTCGCCGAGCCGGGTCAGGTCGTCAGTGCCGGACAGGTGACGATCAGGCTCGCCAGAGCGGGACAGCGTGAAGCGCTCGTGCAGCTTCCGGAAACATTGCGCCCTTCCGTCGGCAGCGAAGCGCAGGCCACGCTTTATGGCAATGAAAAACACCCGGTCACCGCAACGCTGCGCCTGCTGTCTGACTCGGCCGATGCCGCGACCCGCACGTATGAAGCCCGCTACGTGCTGGATGGCCTGCTGGCGAACGCGCCGCTGGGGGCGACCGTTACGCTGAACATTCAGGACAATAAAGCGGAAGGTCAGGTCATGCAGGTCCCGCTGGCTTCACTCTATGATGCAGGAAAAGGTCCCGGCGTCTGGCGCATTTCCGCCCAGCCGGCAAAGGTCGCATGGACGCCCGTCAGGGTGCTGAGCGTGGGTGAAGATGCGGCGCAGGTCACGGGCGGCGTGAAGCCCGGTGAGAAGATTGTTGCGCTAGGCGCACATCTTCTGCACGAAGGTGAGGTCGTCAGGCTCGCGAAACAACGCAATAACGCCCTGGCGGAGAACACGCCATGAGCGGAAGCCGCTTCAACCTGTCCGCGCTGGCCGTCCGCGAACGTTCCATCACGCTGTTTCTGATCGTTCTGGTGACGATTGCCGGAATTTACGCCTTCTTTGGGCTCGGCCGCGCGGAAGATCCGCCCTTCACGGTGAAGCAAATGACGGTGATAACCGTCTGGCCGGGTGCGACCGCGCAGGAGATCCAGGATCAGGTCGCGGAGCCGCTGGAAAAGCGCCTGCAGGAACTCAAGTGGTATGACCGTACCGAAACCTATACCCGTCCCGGCATGGCATTTATCACGCTGTCGTTGCAGGACAAAACCCCGCCAGCCGAAGTGCAGGAGGAGTTCTATCAGGCGCGTAAAAAGCTTGGAGATGAATCGCAGCGTCTCCCGGCGGGCGTCATCGGCCCGATGATCAATGACGAATTCTCGGATGTCACCTTTGCCCTCTTTGCCCTGAAAGCAAAAGGCGAACCGCAGCGGCAGCTGGTACGCGATGCCGAAGGCCTGCGCCAGCAGCTTCTGCACGTTCCCGGCGTGAAGAAAGTGAACATTATCGGCGAACAGGCCGAGCGGATTTATGTCGCCTTCTCCCACGACCGCCTGGCGACGATAGGGCTCTCACCCCAGGATATTTTCAAGGCCCTCAACAGCCAGAACGCGTTGACCGCGGCGGGTTCGATTGAGACCCGAGGAGCGCAGATTTTTATCCGCCTTGACGGCGCGTTCGATGAACTGCAGAAAATCCGCGATACACCTTTTGTCGCTCAGGGCAAAACCCTCAAGCTGTCCGATGTGGCAACGGTTGAGCGAGGCTACGAAGATCCCCCGACGATGCTGATACGCAATCAGCATGAACCCGCCCTTCTGCTGGGTATCGTAATGCGCGAAGGCTGGAACGGTCTGGCGCTGGGTAAAGCGCTGGATGCGGAAACGGCAAAAATTAATGATAGCCTGCCGCTTGGCATGTCCCTGACCAAAGTCACCGATCAGTCCGTCAATATTCGCTCGTCGGTCGATGAGTTTATGATCAAATTCTTTGTCGCACTGCTTGTGGTCATGGTGGTTTGTTTTGTCAGCATGGGCTGGCGCGTGGGGGTAGTCGTTGCGGCGGCGGTCCCGCTGACGCTGGCGGTCGTCTTCGTGGTGATGGAGGCCGCGGGAATAAACTTTGACCGCGTCACGCTGGGCTCCCTGATACTCGCCCTCGGCCTGCTGGTTGATGATGCCATTATCGCCATCGAAATGATGGTGGTGAAGATGGAGGAAGGTTACGACAGAATCAAAGCCTCAGCCTACGCCTGGAGCCATACCGCCGCGCCCATGCTGGCCGGAACCCTGGTGACGGCGATTGGCTTTATGCCGAATGGGTTTGCCCAGTCGACCGCCGGGGAATACACCAGCAATATGTTCTGGATTGTCGGCCTCGCCCTGATTGCATCGTGGTTTGTCGCGGTGGTGTTCACGCCCTATCTTGGGGTGAAGATCCTGCCGGCGATCCCCAAAGTAGAAGGGGGTCATGCCGCCATCTATAACACACCCCGCTATAACCGTTTTCGCCAGCTGCTTGGCCGCGTTATCGCCAGAAAGTGGCGCGTGGCCGGCTCCGTGGTTGCCATTTTCATTCTGGCCGTGCTCGGCATGGGGCTGGTAAAAAAACAGTTTTTCCCGACCTCCGATCGCCCGGAAGTGCTGGTTGAAGTACAGATGCCCTACGGCACCTCGATTGCGCAAACCAGCGCCGCCACCGCAAAAATAGAAGCGTGGCTGGGCCAGCAGCCGGAAGCCAAAATCGTCACGGCCTATATTGGTCAGGGTTCGCCCCGTTTTTATCTGGCAATGGCACCTGAACTGCCCGATCCCTCTTTTGCAAAAATCGTGATCCTGACGGACAGCGAGACGTCACGCGAGGCGCTTAAGTTCAGGCTCAGGGAGGCCGTCGCCAGCGGTATTGCGCCCGAAGCCCGCGTGCGGGTGACGCAGCTGGTGTTTGGCCCCTACTCGCCCTTCCCGGTTGCCTGGCGCGTGTCGGGCCCGGATGTCAAACAGGTGCAGGACATCGCCGAACAGGTGAAAGCCGTACTCCAGGCAAGCCCGATGATGCGAACCGTCAACACCGACTGGGGGTCACGCGTTCCCGTCCTGCATTTCACTCTCGATCAAAACCGCCTGCAGGCGACCGGCTTAACCTCCAGCGCCGTTGCCGATCAGCTTCAGTTTCTGCTTTCAGGCGTGCCTGTCACCTCCGTGCGGGAAGATATTCGATCGGTAGACGTCGTTGCCCGCGCGGCGGGCGATATCCGTCTTGACCCGGCAAAAATCGAAGGCTTTACCCTGGTCGGCAATGCGGGACAGCGCGTGCCGCTGTCTCAAATTGGCAAGATAGAGGTCGGCATGGAAGACCCGGTCCTTCGCCGTCGCGATCGCACCCCGACAATTACCGTGCGGGGCGATATTGCCGACAATCTTCAGCCACCGGACGTGTCGGTCGCCATCATGAAGCAGCTCCAGCCGATCGTTGATGCGCTGCCGGCCGGATACCGTATTGACATGGCGGGTTCGATTGAGGAATCGGGCAAAGCGACGCAGGCGATGTTACCGCTGTTCCCGATCATGATAGCCCTGACGCTGCTGATCATCATTTTGCAGGTGCGCTCACTCTCCGCGATGGTGATGGTGTTCTTAACCGCGCCGCTGGGGCTGATTGGCGTCGTGCCGACCCTGCTGATATTTAATCAGCCGTTTGGCATTAACGCGCTGGTCGGTCTGATCGCCCTTTCCGGCATTCTGATGCGCAATACGCTGATCCTGATCGGTCAAATCGATCATAACCAGAAGGACGGCCTTGAGCCGTTCCAGGCGGTGGTTGAAGCGACTGTCCAGCGCGCACGCCCGGTCTTACTGACCGCCATGGCGGCCGTGCTGGCGTTCATTCCCCTGACGCATTCGGTATTCTGGGGCACGCTGGCCTGGACGCTGATCGGTGGAACGCTGGGCGGGACGATTATTACGCTCGTCTTCCTGCCCGCGATGTATGCGATCTGGTTCCGGATCCGCCCCGCGGAACAACGCGTGCAGCACGTTGCTGAAAACGTGTAAACTACCATGAGTAGATAACACTTCTGAGGAAAACATGGTTGTTAAGCGCTTAAGAAAAGAGGATCGCCGCGTGCAGCTGCTGGAGGTTGCGCGAGGGATCGTGCGTCAGCAAGGCACGGAGGCGCTGACGCTTGGCTACCTGGCCGAGCGGGCCAACGTGACCAAACCTATCCCCTACGACCACTTTGGCGATCGTGAAGGGTTGCTGATGGCGCTGTACAAGGATTATAGCGATCGGCAGCTCGCGAAATTCCGCGAGACGCTGGCGGTCGACAGCAAAACGCTGGAGAAGACGATCCGCTTTTTCAGCGCGGCCTATATCGACTGTGCGATTGCCGCCGGGCCTGAAACCGGGCCAATCGCCGCGGCGCTGTCCGGTTCTCGCGCGCTGCAGACGTTTCGGGAAGCATGCGTGGCCGAATGTGCCGACTGCCTGCGCACCGCGCTTTCCCCTTTTATCGTCTTAAAAGGCGTTCAGGGGGAAGCGGTACTGACGGCCATTATTGGCGCGGCGGAGGCGCTCAGCACCGCGGCGGGCAACGGCGTGCTCGCCCGGAACGTGGCGGAAGATACGCTCAGCGGCGCCATGACCGGGGTGCTGGAGACCTACGCGAATAGCACAAAATGATCGCCGGGGGCGGATTGACACCTAAGTTACCAATAGTAATATAGGCGTTACTTCTCCCCCATCTGGAGGTCGCTATGTCTGCAACACATGCCATTAAAAACGCGCTGATCGTGACGGCACACCCGTTCGACAATTCGTTATCCCATACGCTGTCAGCCCGTATTGCCGGGAAATTACGCGAGGAAGGTACGCAGGCTGAGATCGCCGATCTGCATGCTGAAGGGTTTAATCCGTCGATGACCCGCGCCGATCTCGATTTGTATCACGGCGATCCGAGCGCCCTCCCCGATGATATTCTGCGCGAGCAGCAGCGCGTCGAGCGCGCGGATATGCTGGTATTCGTCTTCCCGGTGTACTGGTGGTCGGTTCCCGCGCTGTTGAAAGGCTGGTTCGATCGCGTGTTAACCCTGAACTGGGCGTATAAGGTGGCCGAAGACGGCCGGATTGTGGGCAACTTACGGGATGTTCCCGTCCGCCTGATTGCCTCTGGCGGTAGCGATCTGACCGGATTTGATAAACACGGCTATTCGACGGCGATTCAGACGCAGATTATCGAAGGCGTGTTTGGCTTCTGCGGGTTGAAGAACGTCAAGCTCGATATCCTTTACCAGGCAGACACGGCGACGCCTGAACAGGTTGAGGATTTCCTGAAAGGGCTCGACAGTATTAAATAATATCAGCCAGGCGCAACGCTAACGTTGCACCTACTGATGTTGGTGTATTGAAGAGAATCTCTCACCAGCGCTATAACTGTACGCGATAGTTACGCTAACAGCGAAATAAACAAAGGTCATTGCATGTATCAGTCAGTTCAGCCAACAACCACCCTCACCACCACCGGAACCTTCGGCGGTGCGAGCGTATCTGTAGCAAACGACTGACAAACAGAACCTCACTCCCCGCCGGCCAGGACGGGGAAATCTCTCTCCGTTCACCACCCTTTGAATGGAGAAAGAAAATGGTTTCATCTGACAATGCTCTCTTGATTATCGACATGCAGCAGGGCCTCTTTCGGGGCCCGGTTTCCCCCCGCTCCGCCGATGCCGTTCTGGCCAATATCCGTCTGTTAATCACCAACGCGCGACACGCTCAGGCGCCCGTCTTTTTTGCCCGCCATATTGGACCAGATGATTCACCGCTCTCAGAAAATGGGCCGTTAACACAGCTCATACCCGAGCTGGACGTCCAGGAGCAGGATATGGTTTTCACCAAGCGCTATCCCAGCTGTTTTCGGGATACGGTATTGCTGCGAGAACTTAATCAGAGAGGCATCAAACAGCTGGTCATTGCCGGGATGAAAACAGAGTTTTGCGTCGATACGACCTGCCGGGCCGCACCGGAGCTGGGCTTCAGGACGGTATTAATTTCTGATGCGCATACCACAATGGATAACGCACATTTATCCGCCACTGACATCATTGCGCATCACAACAGCACGCTGGCCGGCCCGTTCGTGATGCTGTCGACTGCCAGCGGCTGGCATTTTAATACGGTCAGTTGAGTTGGCGGGATCGTCTCTCTATCCCGGCGCGCCTTTCCGCGCGTCGGGAAAAGTAGAGAAAATTACAGGGTAAAACCTCCGTCACCCACCTGTGCCTGAGCGTACCATTTCATCAGCTCCGCACTACCGGGCGCGTTCTCAGCCGGTGACCATGGGGCGGTATCGTGCTCCGGAACAGGCTGATAGCCGCCGTGTTTCACCTCAAAAATGACGCCGCCTTTATCCAGCGACAGCACGGCATGCCAGGTACCGGCATCCATCTCCAGCACTTTGCAGTCTTCACCTAACACCACGCGCTGGGTCACGTTACCGCTGTCATCAAAATTCAACACCAGAAAGCGACCGCTCAGAGCCGTCAGCAGTTCAAAGGTGTGCGGATGGCGATGGGGACGAACATAGGTGCCGGGCTCCATTGCAATGGCCAGGCGCTGCACCGGGTCGCTAAGCTCAGGATGTAAATTGCGATGCGCGCGTAAGCGAGGGGAATTAGCCGCCTGCTCGCTTTGCTGCTGCAGGTCACTGAAAGTAATTTGTTTCATATACACCTTTGTGGATGGGATCAGCGGACGGCAACCCGATTGCCGCAGGACGTTATACCATCCTCAAAAGCCGATGAGCTATGGCGTTTGTGAAACAAAACGCTGCAACGTTTTCGCATGCTCTGTTATATCGTGCTCAAAGCAGTGTGATGGACTCATCCAGCCAGCCGGGGAGATGTTCTCTGTACCAGCTCAGGTAGCGATGAAAATCACTTTTTTTCCTTTCGTGCAGAAGTAATACGACTTCAGTCACAATCCATGCTTTAGCGAGAGCAATCTCTCTGGCTAACCTGCCTGTGGCCGAATGCGTGGCAAAAACACAGTAGCGCTCGGCAAGCTGGGAAATGCTATGTTTTGAGCCCATCCCCTTCACCAGAGGAGCAAGGTCAATGGCCGGGCTGCCTGTGCCGAACCTTTCCCAGTCGAAGAGCACCGCATCGCCGTTTTCTCTTCTGCCCCAGTTGCCCGCATTGGTATCACCAGAAATTAAACCTTCCTGACTAAACAAAACGCTGCCCGCCTGCTGAAAACATCGCATCTGCTGCTCGGCGCGGACGGGTAATTCCAAAAGAGATAAGGATTTCTCAAGCGCTGACTCAGACCAGGTATGGCTGTGATAAATCCATCCCGGTTCGGCAGGATAATCGTGAAGGCGCGAAAGTCGTTTCAGTATGTCGTCCCCTGCAACCTCTTCCTGGGAGATCTTATGAGGAACGTATTCGAGCGTCAGGCTGCGTCGATGGGTATCTGCGTGCAACAGTCGAGGGGATTCAACAACGCCAATGAGTGGTTCCGCCGCATGTTCATAAAAGCCGTATTCAACATCACTAACGGGGCATTTTTCTATTACCTGGTTGCCATGTTGATCTGCAATCAATTGGACTTTTGCTGCCCCCATTCTGGACAGGTTTTCGCCAGCCATACCATCCTCAGCTACTCGTTTGGTTACAGAACGTAAGTATAGCGTGATGTGTCAACATTCGAGGTTGAGTAAAACTCACATTGATTCCCACTATTTATCGTTTTTAAAAAGTGATTGCCCTGAATACCATCCCCTCATCCCTGGGATAAAAAAAATATTACTAAGCTTGTATGGAGCACCTATGACTCTCGATGTTTTATTCCCTGTAATAAATATTATCTCGCCGCGTAAATTTAGCGGCGATGCAAATATGCATGAGTTAATAACATTACTTTCAGCAGAAAAAGAAAGTTCAGAAGCGCTTTCGCCTTTCTTGCATCGACTGCATCTTCTGTCTTTCGCCCAAAGCAATCCGGGTAACGCTGAAGAGTTGCTTTCAGCGCATTTGCCCAAAGAAGATGGTCTCCTTCCGCTGCTTGACTTTGCGGACTGGCCAAGGGTGCATTACGCCGCGTCAGGCGAAGTTCAGACGACTGAATCTGAGGAGTACTTTCGTGAAATGACATCGGCTGCCAATCTGTTACGCTCTGCGCTGATCGACGCTGAACGCGCAAAGGGAACGCCTGCGTTTTATATACTGGATAAATTACTCAACCTGAACAGCGCCCTGCCGGATAGATATAAAAAGATGGCAAATATCCCCTACGCATAAATACGTTCAATATGCGGAATATCTCGCAATTAATATTCCGCTATTTATTAAACCCGCTTTTCATTGAAATCAAGACAGGCGATATCCAAAGAAGGCACCACTGGCGCGTTAAGGTTAAGCCAGGCCAGCAACCGTTCAATGCTCTCTCCTCTGAGCGAATTTTTGGGCCAGACAAGATAGTAGCCGTCACCGGTTGCGATGGCTTCCCTGAAGGGCAATGCGAGCAGCCCGCTTTTCAGGGCTTCCAGCGTGAGTCGAAGATCGGCTATAGCAACACCATGTCCGTGCATGGCCGCAAGGCTTCCCTGCTCCAGGGTGTCGAACACGATCCCGCCGCTCAT
The DNA here is from genome assembly GCF_058354585.1 of Enterobacter sp. Taxon_8. Taxonomy (NCBI): domain Bacteria; kingdom Pseudomonadati; phylum Pseudomonadota; class Gammaproteobacteria; order Enterobacterales; family Enterobacteriaceae; genus Enterobacter; species Enterobacter sp. Taxon_8. Next base: position 2,420,558 of record NZ_CM177989.1, read on the forward strand.
GTCGAGTCCGGGGAATAAGCCCGTCCTTTTAAGCCAGCGTCGCCAGTCTCGTCGGTCCGGTGAGGGATGGATAAGCTCGCACTGGGCAAGCTGATGCCGGGCAGGCTCCAGCAAAGACGGCGTACAAACCGGAATAAGCCATTCGCTGAACAGCAGCCGACTCTCCGTTGACTCGCCGAAATAGCCGTTACCGAGGAGGATCGCACAATCGTAAGGTTCCCGGCTGAAGTCAACCGTGTCGAAGTCCATCCAGACGCTGGCAATTTCGATTTTCGGCTTCGCATGGTTCTCGCGAAAGGATTTAAGCACATTCAGAAGCCATCGCATCGTCAGGGAGCTTGGCGCTTTGAGTCGCAGAAGGTGGTTTTCACTTTTGAATGCGTGACAGGCCCACTCAATATTCGAGAAACTTTCGCTAAGCTGACCGGCCAGAATACGCCCGGCGTCGCTGACCTCCACTCTCGGTCCCTGTCGTTTAAACAGCTCGCAGTCGAACCACATTTCAAGCGTCTGGACATGCCTGCTGACCGCACCCGGCGTGATATTCAGGGCTTCAGCCGCTTTGCTGAAGGAGTTCAGCCGTGCGGCAGCTTCAAACGCGCGCAGCGCATACAGTGGCGGTAAAGACATACGTTCCCTTTCTGTAAGGTGTAATCATGCATTTTTTGTATTATCGGCACACGGTGACTTGTCGCCCAATTCCTCAGACGGGAACGTCAGCAGCAGCTCCCTGAGCAGGGACTCTAGCTGCGCGCGCTGCGCGTCCGACAAGTTGCTCAGTAGCGCATTCTGCGTTTCCGTGTGCACGACCAGCGCCTGTTCGATAAGAGCCTGCCCGTGCGGCGTCAGGCTGACGAGCGAGCTGCGCTTGTCATCGGGATCGGCAATCCGCCTGATAAGCCCTTGTTGTTCAAGACGGTTGAGCCGGTTCGTTATCGCCCCTGAGGTGATCAACAGCGATGTATACAGCTGCGTGGGCGAAAGGCAGTACGGCTCCCCGGCGCGACGCAGCGTGGCGAGGACGTCAAACTCGCCCTCGCGAAAGCCAAACTGCGCCATCGCCTCCGCCCATTCTTTTCCAAGATGCTTCATCAGCCGGAGCATTCGGCCAAAAATTTTCATCGACGAGGCGTCCAGCTCCGGCATGGCGCGGCCCCACTGGCCGACAACGAAGTCTACATGGTCTTTCATTTTCACCCCTGATGGCGTGGGAATTTATCCTGTTGTGCGGTACATCTTACGCAAAAACACATTTTATCTTAACGTTAAGATAAATGCTCGCAGCGATTTGCCCGGGCCATTCACACCCGAAAAGGATTCCATGTTGAAACGCACATCGCCATTACTCTTCGCCATTATCGCTTTTATCGTCGGGCTGAACCTTCGCCCCATTCTGGCCTCGGTTGGACCACTGTACTCCGTGCTGCAGCGCGAAGCGGGGCTGACCGCGACGCAATTTAGCCTGCTGACCACCCTGCCGGTGGCGATGATGGGACTCGCCGCCCTTTGTGGTCCCTGGCTTTTGGCCACAGTCGGAGCCGTACGGGGAATTATGTTCGGGCTGTTCATCCTGCTGGTAGCCTGCTTATTACGCGGTTTTAGCGCCTCACCGGAGAGTCTTATGTGCACCGCGTTACTCGGCGGGGCCAGCATAGGCACTATCCAGGCGTTAATGCCCGCCCTGATAAAAAAGGAGTATACGCAAACTGCCAGCACGATTATGTCGCTATTCAGCACGGGCATTATGGCCGGAGCTGCAGTCGCCGCCGCCAGCGCCGAGCCGCTGTTTTCATGGCTCACGCTCAAGCCCGCACTGGCTATGGCAGGGCTGTTAGCGCTGCTGGCGTTGATAATGTGGTTAACTCTGGTTAAGCATCCTCAGGGGGAAAAACCAGCACGCGAAACCGTTACGCTCTCGTCCTCCCGTACGGCACTACTGTTGCTCTTTTTCGGCGTGGGAACGGGAGCCTATACGCTGGTACTGGCCTGGCTGCCCCCGCTCTATATTCAGGCGGGATGGACCGCACGCAGCAGCGGCTACATGCTGGCCTGGCTGACGTTAACCGAGGTTGTTGCAGGGTTTGTCGTCTCCGCGCTGATTGGTAAATTCCCCGATCGCCGCGTGCCGCTGATCGCCGTATTGTTGCTGCTGCTGGCGGGACTCCTGTGCCTGGTCTTTTCGCCGGGTACAACGCCCGTCTTATCCACGCTGCTGCTTGGCACCGGGATCGGCGCCCTCTTCCCGCTGTCGCTTATCGTCACGTTCGATCATGCGCGAACGCCCGCGCAGGCCGGGAAGTTACTGTCTAAAGTTCAGGGAGGTGGATATATGATTGCCGCGCTTATGCCGTTAATTGCGGGGATCGTTAGCGACAGTTCGGTCTCGCTGACCAGCGCATGGTTGATCATGAGTGCGGGAGTCGTGCTGCTGATCGTCATCGCGCTGAATTTTAAACCCGTCGTGGACGTTCAGGCACGGTGAATGCGATACCAGAATTTAGAGTCGTATTTCAGCCGATCGTGAGATAATGTCAGGGTGAATTTCACCTCATTCAGGAGTGGATATGTTGCAGACGTTACCGGGTGTTAATGTCTTGTTCGTCGCCGGGTTCGGGCCCATATCGCGGGATACGGAGTCCAGCGCCGCGTTTTATGTCCATACACTCGGCCTTCCGCTGAGGCCGATGGAGGGGAACAGCGAATATCTGCTCACTGAAGAGGGCCAGCTGGAAGGCGTGAAGCATTTTGCCGTCTGGCCGCTCGCACAGGCGGCTGCGTCCTGTTTTGGAGAAGAACAGTGGCCCACGGAGCACCCGATACCGCAGGGATGGATTGAGTACGAAGTACAGGATCTGGACTCGGCTACCCGCGTTCTGAGCGAAAAAGGCTATCGGTTGCTGGTGGCTAACCGTATAGAGCCGTGGGGGCAAACCGTCACTCGCCTGCTCAGCCCGGAAGGTTTGCTTACCGGGCTGACGATTACGCCGTGGCTGCGGGGGTAATGGGTTTTATCCTGGCGCGATGCAGACTTGGATGAGGATAATGTCTGCTTTGAGCGAAGAGCGGACATCTTTAGTGGGTTGATTTTGGTGCTCTTACCTCTATGTAGCCATTTTATATGGCTACATTTATACTGAAGTAAGGATTAGTCTTTTCCCGGACCATAATTAAATTTTGTACCTTTGCCAATGGCGTAAAACTGTCCGCCAGCTACGTAATGGACTGTACGTAGTTCATCAGGGGCATCATCAAAAATCCAGTGCCCATTCCTGAAAACGCGGTCATCACTCCATGCTCCGACAATTTCCCCCATGAACAAGTTGTGCTGCTTTTCATTTTCTTCATTGGGTATAACCTTACAGACTAGCCAGCCAGCGCAACCTACAACTAAAGGCAGATCAAACTCTTTCTGATAAAAAAGTGGGATTTTATTGTTTTTTTCGGGTGTGTCAGAATAACTGTGACCGCCTGCATATAAAACCATTTCCATCTGATTTACTACTGGGACCTGGACAACGTAATATCCACTTTTTTCGACAAGGCCGCGTGTAAATGCCTGTGGACCTATAAAAGCCATCACTTTGTTATTGCCTACTAATCCCACCCAGGCAGCTGCCATGACATTTTCAATACCATTATTTTTAGCCGATATCATCGTCGTTGGCCCGACCTGCAATAAACGATAGGCTTTGTTTAACTCTACTGGTTGAATTGACATAATTTACTCTTTTGAATTCTGAAAAGTAAGAGAGGTTGCTTATTTGATTGTTCGATTATATGACTGGAATAGTTGCAAATTAATTGCTAATATCAAAAAACATTATTGCAACTTTCACAACAATCATGAACAAACTTGATGCTCTGAAGTTTTTTATCATCGCCGCTGAGACCCTCAACTTCCGCGAAGCCTCTATAAAGCTTTCGGTTTCACCATCGGTTGTAACACGAACAATCGCTGAGCTGGAGAAACAGCTTGATGAACCCCTTTTCAGACGCAATACTCGCTCGATCTTTCTCACAAGCTTCGGTGAGCTTTTTTTACCTCAAGCCAAGCGACTGCTTGAGGATTCGGAAAAACTATTTCAGACGGCGAAAGATGATAATGAAATGAAGGGTATTGTTCGTATCACATTACTTCGATTTCCAAATCATGAACAAATCTTGTATGAACTTTTGACTGCTCTACGTCCATATCCTGAGTTATTTATCGACTGGCGTTTAGATATGATGAAACTTGATACTATCGAGCATCGTATCGATATAGGTATACGTGTAGGGCGAGAACCTAATCCAAACTTTATAATTAAAAATATCGGGCAAGTTGAACATATTCTGGTTGCGTCCCCTGAACTCATTGCTCGCCTGGGAGCACCAACTGATTTAGAAGATCTTCGACAGCGTTATCCATTTAGTGGTTTAATTAATCCTGAGACGGGAAAATCATTTGAGTTTATGAGTGACGCAGTGAATACTTTTGTCCCTCGTCATATTGAGTTTTATACTACAGACCCATACGCCGAGATTCAGGCTGCATTGGCCGGGAAAACGGTTGTACAATCCAGCGATTTTATCTGTAGGGAGTACTTAGCAAGCGGTCAACTTGTTCCCCCACTGCCTGAACTGCGACAGGAGAAATGGCAATTTTATTTATATCGGCCTTACCAGTTGATTACTCCCAAAAGAGTGACTGTCGTTTTTTCGCTATTAGAAACAATATTACGCAAATATTTCGCATCAAAATAATCTTCTCCTCAACGTCTGCTCCTGGCACAAAGCAGTCATAAGGAAAGGCAGTAAGATCTTCCACAATCGAGGGGCGTCCGTTGCCAGCTTCCATATAATTCATTTTCGTTAGCACTGGATTTGTGGAATGCTCCAGTCACCACAGCACCTAACTCCGCAAAGCCTCAACAATCTCCCCCTCCATTTTCTCTGGGGTAGTCATCGGAGCAAAGCGCTTCAGTGGTTTACCGTCGCGTCCGATAAGAAACTTAGTAAAGTTCCACTTAATTCGCTCACCCAGCACGCCGGGTAATTCGTTTTTAAGATAACGAAACAGCGGATGCGCTGCGCTACCGTTAACCTCAACCTTCTCGAACATCGGGAAACTCACGCCGTAGTTGATGTAACAGGTTTTCGAGATTTCGTCGGCGCCGCCGGGTTCCTGTTTACCGAACTGGTTGCAGGGGAAGCCCAGCACCACTAACCCCCGATCGGCGTACTTCTTGTACAGCGCTTCAAGACCAGCATATTGCGGCGTGAAGCCACACTGGCTGGCGGTATTCACGACCAAAACCACCTTTCCGGCATAGTCGGTCATAGAGGTAAGCTGTCCATCCAGACGGGTGGCGGTAAGTTGATAAAAGCGAGTCATACAAAAATCCCTCAAAGCTGGCCGAAAAGTCACGGTGACCACCCGCAGGGCCGTCACCGTGTAGAAAGTTTACATTCAAGCAGGCTATTTGTGATACATTCCTGGCGCGCCAATGACCACCACACTCGCTATCAGGTATGCAGAACATAACAAAAAAATTTCGCTGGCTTCTGCTTACTCTCCCACTCCTCAGCGGTTGTGGCACGCTTTCACAAATGTCCTCCCCGGAAGGTACTCAGGAACTTCTCACCCATGATTCGCTGGATGGCGACGTTGACAGCGTGGTGCGTCACTACATGGCGCAAAAATCCGTTCCAGGAATGACGGTCGCTGTCATTCATAATCACGGCTCACCCCAGTTTTACACCTGGGGCGTAACCGATGCGGTCAATCGTTATCCGGTCAGGCCCGACACCCTGTTTGCACTCGGCTCGCTCAGCAAAGGGATTACGGCGGAAGTAGTGGCTTGTCTGGTCAATGAAGGGCAACTGAACTGGAACGATAGCCTGGCAACATTATTACCGCCGGGTACGCCGCTTAGCGCGGATGCACAAAAAATCACCCTGCTTGAACTGGTAACCCACACCTCCGGCCTGCCGCGTCAGAATATGGATGTTCCGATGCTTGGAAAATTCATCAGCTATTTAAGCACGGGCGATAATTTCTACGGCGAGCTGGATAGCGATAACGTGCTGCGTTACCTCGCCGACTGGCAAGCGCCAAAGAGCAAAGTGCCGCAATACTCCAATACCGGCTACGCGCTGATCGGCTATATCCTGAAACACAAAACAGGCGAAGATATCCAGAGTTTAGCCTCGCGCTATATTTTCCATCCGCTGCAAATGGCTAACAGCAGCTTTACGCCACAGCAGCTAAAAGGATACCCGCAGCGCGCCCTCGGCCACGCGGGCGATCAGCCGAAATTCATCCCGCGCGGACAGCTCACGCCGGACTGGCATTTTTCCAACAACATGGTGGCGGCAGCAAGCTTATACAGCAACGCGGAAGATCTGGCGGCCTATGCGCGCTATCACGTATCGACGACACACAATCCCTTGCTGGACAGCGTCTTTGCCGAAGTCAGAAATACCGATATTCAACGTCCCGACGGGATACAGGGTATTGCCTGGACCACCGACTTTATCGGTATGGAAAAAATCACCTATCAGGTCGGCTATATCGGCGGCTACTCTAGCTTTATCGGTTATGACAAAGAAAAAGGCAATGCGGTGGTGGTGCTGCAAAATACCTTTAACTGGAGTAATTACATTGGCATCGCGCTGTTGATGGATATGGCGAAAAAAGACAGCCTTATTATCTCTGGCAACCGTTTTGCGAATAATGGGATGCCTGAACGCGTTTATCAGCAATTACGGTGAGTGCCCGCCGTCAGATTAAGGCCTGATGCGCCAGATCTTCACGAGTCGGCCCCTGAAAGTAGATGGTACTAATATGGCAACTTCGAGGCTGAGTCAGCACAAAACGCATCGTTTCCCAGATGGACCGTCCATTCACCAGACGCTCCCCCATTCTTGTTTGACGATCGACATGCGCATCTAAACCGGTCAGTTCAAAATCAGGCGGATATAACCCGGTTACCCGAATATTTTCTTTGGATAAGTGTGCTGACAGTTTTGTTAGAAAGCCGCTTAGCCCGTGTTTACTGGCAAAAAAAGCGGGATGGGCAATGGAATCTGTAAAGTTCGGAATACCGCATGCGGATATAATCGTAATGATGTCTGCGTCGTCTGAGCGTCGCAATCCTGAAAGCAGCGTCTGGGTGAGCAGGATTGAACCTGTCAGGCCTGAACTAACGGTATTGACGATTTCAGAGCTCGATTGTTCGTCTATTGTTCCTGACAGCCACTGAGCAGCATTCAGTATTAAAATATCGATTGGCCTGTCTGAATGTAAGACTTGCGAAGAGAACTGAGAAACGGATTCCGGCTGGGCTAAATCACAGAGATACCCTCTTGCCACACACCCTTCAGCCGCGATGAGGGCGCAAGTTTTTTCTATATCCTCCTCGCGACGGGCGCTAAAATCAACGTCAACGCCCTCTCGCGCCAGCCAGACGCAAAGCGCCTGACCAAATCCCCCGCCGCCGCCCGTGATAACAGCGCGTTTTCCTCTCAGCATAACTCTGCGTCCTTTATCGTGATGAGTCTGTGTCGGAGGATTTATAGCATGATGAGGCGGGGTCACATCTTCCCGTTAGTGCCCTGGCGCAGACTTCCCGTCCTACACCGCCGACTTCGGCCTTAAATTCTCATCAAACGTCAGCCGCTTCCGTTCAGGCTCAACCTCGCGCAGCGGTTCAACCTGATGCATCGTCAGCTTGCAGCGCTCCACCAGCACCTGGTATTCCCGCGTGCCCTGCTGCTTCCAGGCGAGCTCCTGCTCGCTCAGCTCGCGAATCGCTTTGGCCGGGCTGCCGATAATCAAATGGTTGGCGGGCATCTCCGCTTTCGCCTTCACGAACGCAGCCGCGCCGACGATGCTGTTTTCACCAATGACCGCCCCGTCCATCACCACCGCGTTCATGCCCACCAGCGCATTGCGGCGGATCACGCAGCCGTGAAGAATGGCGCTGTGGCCGATATGCCCGTCCTCTTCCACCACCGTGTCCTGCTCCGGGAAGCCGTGCATCACGCAATTATCCTGAATGTTCGCCCCGTCTTTCACCACGATACGGCCAAAATCACCGCGCAGGCTGGCGTTAGGACCAACATAAACGCCTTTGCCCAGAATCACGTCGCCAATCAACACCGCCGTTGGGTGAACGTAGCTCTCGTCAGGCACGACCGGCGTCAGACCATCAATTTGATAAACAGGCATCTTCCCTCCTTATGCGCTTGTGAGACCACCAAAGCGCTGATAGTAGAGCGTGCCGGGCACGGGCAGTTCGCCGACGGAGGTTTCGCCCTTCTCGCTAACAAACGCCAGCGCTCCCGGCGCGACACGCTGATAGATATTTATGCAGAGCTGTCGGGCGCTTTGCCCCGCCCAGTGCGCGGGCAGTAACTCTTCCGGCAGTAGCGGATCCTTCAGCACCACGCGACGATAAAAGTGAATCAGCAGCAGCTGGATCTGGAAGCAGCGTTCCGGCGTCAGCTCCTCGGGCGCGGCCTCTTTCAGCAGCGGCAGCAGCGGCCGGAACGAGCTGATAAACGACTCGTACATCGCGTTTTGCTCGGTTAACTGCCAGCACTCTTCCACGCGTGAACGCAGCGCGGCGCGGGAGAGCGCCAGCGGCGAGTGGGCTTCAAAGAAAATCACGTTTTCCGCCACGCCGGCATCGTGAAGCAGGGACTGCACGTCCGCAAGATGCTGCGACGGCGAGGCCATCAGGCTCGGCGCCAGCGTGCCAAACCCCTGCCAGATCAGCTGCTTTTTAACGTCGGCCAGGGTGGTTTTATCCAGCCCCTCGGAGAGCAGCAATAGCCATTTTCCGTCCCAGGCGGGCAGTTCCGCGCGGTAGATCTTATTCTCCGCGCGACGCGTCAGGCGCAGCCCCTTATCGCTCAGGCGGTAAAAGCTACGTCGTCCGATGCGCGAGACGTCCAGCCAGCCCTCTTTGTTGAGGCGAAACAGCGCGGTACGCACGAACCGTTCGCCAAACCCCATGCCTTCCAGTAAGGCAGCCAGGCTGCCGAGCCAAATCTCACCGCCGCGATGGGAAAGCGCGTCACCGTATAACGAGGAGATAAGCGAGGTCCCGCTGACGGGAACGGAGCTGACCGCGTGCTGGATAAAGGCGTCGAGTTTATTCATGTGATTCATTCTGTTGTTATTTTTGTCCTGGATGAATCATAGCATAGGATTCTGGGATAGCCCTTCACCCTAACCCCCTCCCTTTGGAAGAGGGCCGGGGTGAGAGGAAACTTAACCGTTGGCCGCCGCTTTACGCAAATCAAACACCCGGCAGGCTTTTCCCTCCGAGCGCGGGATGCTGCCGCAGTTCACGATCGTGACGTCTGTGGAAATCCCCACCATCGACTTAATGCGGTGGCGCAGCTGGTGGCACACCTGACAACGCTGCTCGTGGGTCAGCGTGAGGCTGCTCTCTTTTAGCTCCACCTTCACGGAAAGTGAATCAAGATGTCCGCGACGGTTCACCTCCAGCTGGTAGTGCGGCGAAAGATGTTCGAACTTCACGATCTCCTCTTCCAGCTGCGACGGGAAGACGTTGACGCCGCGGATGATCAGCATATCGTCGCTGCGGCCGCTGATCCGGTCCATACGGCGCATGCTGCGCGCGGTGGCCGGGAGCAGGCGCGTCAGGTCGCGGGTGCGGTAGCGGATCACCGGCAGCGCCTCTTTGGTCAGCGTGGTGAACAGCAGCTCGCCCTGCTGGCCGTCATCCAGCGGCGTGCCGTCGTTCGGGTTGACGATCTCAGGGTAGAAATGATCTTCCCAGATGGTCGGGCCGTCGACGGTTTCGATACACTCCATCGCCACGCCCGGGCCCATCACCTCGGAGAGGCCATAGATGTCCAGCGCCGTAATGCCCAAGCGTTTTTCAATTTCGCGGCGCATGGCCTGCGTCCACGGCTCGGCGCCGAAGACGCCCACGCGCAGGGAACAGCCGCTGGCATCGCCGCCCATCTGGCGCTCCAGCTCCTCAATCAGGTTGAGGCAGTAGGATGGCGTCACCATGATCATGTCCGGCTGGAAATCACGGATCAGCTGCGCCTGTTTCTCCGTCTGGCCGCCGGACATCGGGATCACCGTCGCGCCTAAACGCTCTGCGCCGTAGTGCGCCCCCAGCCCGCCGGTAAACAGGCCGTAGCCATACGCCACGTGAATTTTGTCCTTCGCGCTGCCGCCCGCCGCGCGCAGGGAGCGGGCCACCAGGTTGGCCCAGTTATCAATGTCGCCCTGCGTGTAGCCGACAACAGTCGGTTTGCCGGTGGTGCCGGAAGACGCGTGAATGCGCACCACCTGCTCCATCGGCACGGCAAAGGTATCGAACGGATAGTTATCCCGCAGGTCCTGCTTGGTGGTGCACGGGAATTTACGGATATCCGCCAGCTCTTTGAAATCGTCAGGGTGAACGCCCGCGGCGTCAAACTTGCGTTTGTACATCGGCACGTTGTTGTAGGCGTGATGCAGCGTCCATTTCAGACGCTCTGTCTGCAGCGCCTGTAACTCGTCAAGGGAGGCCGTTTCAATCGGATCAAGCTTTGTTGTATTTGTCATTGTAGGGTACTCACATTGTTTTTATGCTCAAACACGCTCAAGGATCATGGCAATGCCCTGACCCACACCGATGCACATCGTACACAGCGCGTAGCGCCCGCCGCGTCGGTGCAGTTCATTACTCGCGGCCAGCGCCAGCCTGGCGCCGCTCATGCCCAGCGGGTGGCCCAGCGCAATCGCGCCACCGTTCGGGTTAACGTGCGCGGCATCGTCCGGCAGGCCCAGCTGACGCAGCACGCCCAGCGCCTGCGCGGCGAAAGCTTCGTTAAGCTCGATGACGTCCATATCGTGAATACTGAGTCCGGCGCGCTCCAGCACCCTGCGGGTGGCCGGCACCGGGCCGAGCCCCATCAGACGTGGCTCCACGCCTGCCGTCGCCATCGCCACGATCCGCGTGCGCGGGACTAACCCCTGCGCCAGCGCCATCTTCTCGCTGGCGACGATCAGCGCCGCAGCGCCGTCGTTGACCCCGGAGGCATTCCCCGCCGTGACCACCCCGTTCTTACGGAACGGCGTTTTCAGCCCGGCAAGCTGTTCAAGCGTGGTGTCCGCGCGCGGATGTTCATCCACGCTGAACGCTGTGATCGCACCTTTTTTACCCGGCACCTGCACCGGCACGATCTCCTGCGCCAGAATGCCGTTCTGCTGTGCCAGCGCGGTACGCTGCTGGCTGCGCAGGGCGAACGCGTCCTGATCGGCACGGCTGATATTTAACAATTCAGCTACATTCTCTGCCGTTTCCGGCATACTGTCAGTTCCGAATTGCTGATGCATGAGCGGATTCACAAATCGCCAGCCGATGGTGGTATCAAAGATCTCCGCCTGACGCTGAAACGCGGCGGTGGCTTTGCCCATCACAAACGGCGCGCGCGACATCGACTCCACGCCGCCCGCAATCAGCAGCTCGCCATCGCCCGCCTTAATGGTGCGCGCGGCAAAACCAATCGCGTCCAGCCCGGAACCGCACAGGCGGTTAATGGTGGTTCCGGATACCGTCTGCGGCAGCCCGGCCAGCAGCGACGACATGCGCGCCACGTTGCGGTTATCTTCCCCCGCCTGGTTGGCGCAGCCGAAAATCACGTCGTCAATCCGCCCCAGATCGAGCTGCGGGTAGCGGGCCAGCAGCGCGCGCAGCGGAACGGCACCGAGATCGTCAGTTCGAACAGCGGAAAGCGCGCCGCCGTAACGGCCCACCGGGGTTCGAACGCCATCACAAATAAATGCGTCACGCATCAGGCCTCTCCTGTCACGCTGCCGCCGATGCGGTGAGATTTTCCGCGAAAAAGGGCGACGGTTTTCTGTTGTTGGTTCTGGATTTCAATGTCGTACACGCCGGTCATCTTGCCCTGATGCTTCACCCGCGCGGTGGCGGTGAGCGTGTCCCCGGCGAAGCCCGGACGCAGGAAATCAATCGAGCAGCCGGAGGCCACCGCCGCCAGCCCCTGACTATTGCAGGCGTAGGCAAAGGCAGTGTCCGCCAGCGAAAACAGCTGCCCGCCGTGGCAGGTTTTGTGGCCGTTCAGCATCTGCGGGGTGATGGTCATGGTTACCACCGCGTAGCCCTCGTCCATCTCGACAATGTCCATCCCCATCGCCTGCGCGCAGGCGTCCCGTTCGTACATGGTGCGGGCGTTATGCCAGGCGTTATGACTCATAGCTACTCTCCAGAAGCGCGCGCTGGCGCAGCAGTGAACAGGGGCGATAGCGCTCTTCGCCGTAATGACGCTGCAGGTTCTCCAGCAGCGTCAGCAGGCGCTGCCAGCCCAGGCGCTCACCCCAGGCGATCGGCCCGCTCGGGTAGTTCACGCCCAGGCGCATGGCCGTGTCGATATCCTTCTCGCTGGCGACCCCTTTTTGCAGGGCATCCAGCGCTTCGTTGGCAATCATCGCCAGCGTTCGCCAGATCAGCAGGCCGGGATAATCGGCAATTCGCACCACCCGGTGTCCCTGCTGCTGCAGGTAGCGGATAGCTTTTTGCGTCGCGGTATGCGGGTTGCTGGCGGCGGCGGCAATGACCGCCACGTCACGCTCAATCCGGTCGACCACAACTACCGGGCCGTTGAGCCGCAGCGCCAGCGCCTGCGCGGTCTCTCCCTGCGTTTCAATCAGGTACACATCATCAATTTCTGTGACACCGTCACGTATTTTTTCCACGCGCATCGGGCTATAGCTGTCGTTCACCGACTCAACCCACTGCACGTCAGGTTTGTCGCCCTGCCAGTCGTACACGCCCTTCCCGCTTTTCTTGCCCAGCCTTCCAGCCAGCACCAGCTCCTGCTGGACCAGCGAAGGCAGAAAACGACGCTCCTGCCAGAAGGCGTTAAATACCGAGCAGGTCACCGCAAAATTCACGTCCTGGCCAATCATGTCGGTCAGCTCCAGCGGCCCCATCGGGAAACCGCCGCCGTCGCGCAGGGCGGCATCAATCACCTCAGGCGGGGCGACCTGCTCTTCCAGCGCGCGCCAGGCTTCGGAATAAAACGGACGCGCGACGCGGTTGACGATGAACCCCGGCGTTGACTGGCAGCGAACGGGCTGTTTGCCCCAGTTCAGCGCCAGCTCGCACAGCGCGTCGGCCACTTCCGGGGAGGTCCCCAGCCCGCTGACCACCTCCACCAGCTTCATCACCGGCGCCGGGTTAAAGAAATGCAGCCCTGCGACGCGCTCCGGGTGGTGGACGTCCGCCGCAATCGCCGTGACGGAGATGGAGGAGGTATTGCTGGTCAGCACCGTCTGCGGCGGGCAGATCTCAGCCAGCTGGGCAAACAGCGCCTTTTTCACCTCCAGCCGCTCGGAGGCCGCTTCAATCACCAGATCGGCCGCGGAGAGCGCGTCGATCTCCGTGACGGGAACAAGCCGGGCAAGGGTCTGGCTCCCGGCATCGGCGGAGAGTTTTCCGCGCGTCACACGGGAGGCCAGACGCTGGCGGATCCCGTCGATAGCGCGGGATACCGCATCGCTGGAAATGTCATAGAGCAGCACCTGATGCCCGTGGCTGGCCGCCACTTCGGCAATCCCGGCACCCATCGTGCCGCTGCCGATCACGGCGACCGTACGTATGTTCAGCATCTTATTTCCCCGTAAAGTTCGGCGCGCGCTTCGCAAGGAAGGCGCTAACGCCCTCGCGGTAGTCGTCGCTGCGCCCGGCCAGGCGCTGATAGTCGCGCTCGAGATCGAGCTGAGCGTCCAGAGTATTGATTTCCGAAGCATTGATCGCCTGCTTGATCAGCCCCAGGCCGAAGGTCGGCTGCGACGCAAAATGCAGGGCCATCTGCTGTGCCGTGGTGGAGAGCTGCTCGTCATCCACCACCTGCCAGATCATGCCCCACGCCTGCGCCTGTTCGGCGCTGAGCTTGTCGCCGAGCAAAGCCAGCCCCATGGCGCGGGCGCGTCCGGCCACGCGCGGCAGCAGCCAGGTGCCGCCGCAGTCCGGCACCAGACCGAGCTTGCTGAAGGCCATCACAAAGCTGGCGGAGCGCGCCGCAATCACCATGTCGCACCCGAGCGCCAGCGTGGCGCCCGCGCCCGCCGCCACGCCGTTAACGGCACAGATGACCGGCTTCGGCAGCTTTGCCAGGCGGCGCACCAGCGGGTTGTAGAAGGTTTCGACGGACATGCCCAGATCCGGCGCCGGGCCGTTGGGGTCGACGTTGCGGTCGTTCAGGTCCTGACCGGCACAGAAGCCGCGTCCTGCCCCGGTGATCAGCAGGCAGCGGATAGTGTCATCGCGCTCGGCCTGTTTCAGGCACTCGGCCAGCTGCTGGTGCATCACGTCGTTAAAGCTGTTCAGACGCTCCGGACGGTTCAGCGTAATGGTCATCACGCCCTGTTCTACATGACTGAGAATAAATTCCACAATTAGCGTCCTTTAAAGTCGGGAGTGCGTTTTTGTAGGAAGGCGTTGATGCCTTCCCGGCGGTCTTCGGTGGCAGAAAGCAGCGTAAACAGCTGGCGCTCCTGGGCCAGACCGGCCTGAAGCGGCACCTCCTGGGACTGGCGCAGAGCCTGTTTGGCAGCCTGCAGCGCCAGCGGCGAGTGGCGCGCCATCAGGGCCGCCTGCTTCAGGGCATACTCCAGCGTCAGCGCCGCCGGGAAAACATCGCTCACCAGCCCGGCGCTCAGCGCCTGCTCTGCGGTAATGCTCTCACCGGTCAGCACCATTTTGCTGGCCAGCGATTTACCGACGCAGCGGATAAGACGCTGGGTGCCGCCCGCGCCGGGCATAATGCCCAGCGTGATTTCCGGCAGGCCGAAACGGGCGTTGTCACCGGCAATCACCACGTCGCACAGCAGCGCCAGCTCGCAGCCCGCCCCCAGGGCGAAGCCGTTTACGGCGGCGATCAGCGGTTTAGGAAAAGCATTGATACGCGCCCACAGCTGCGGGCGGATATCGTTCAGCGTGGCGAGCAGGTCTTTCTCCGCCATTTCGTTGAGATCGGCCCCGGCGGCAAAGCAGCGCTTGCTGCCGTAAATCACGCAGACGGAAATCTCGGCATCCACGGCGGCGGCCTCAAGCTGTTCCGCAAGCTGGGTCAACAGCGCGTTGTTGAGGGCGTTGCGCGCCGCCGGACGGTTTAGCGTCAGCTGCAGCACGCGGCCATGACGGGTAACAATCAGTTCGCTCATGCCATCCCCTTCGCGTCGAAGTCGACGATCACGTCGGCGGTTAACGGCAGCGACTGGCAGCTCAGCACATACCCGGCCGCCAGCTCGTCCGGCTCCAGACTGTAGTTGGTTGCCATGTCCACCTTCCCGCGCAGCACTTTGCATTTACAGGTGGCGCAGACGCCGCCCTTGCAGGCATACGGCAGATCCGCTCCCTGACGCAGGGCGGCATCGAGAATGCTTTCGTCGTCCGCCGTCAGGGTGATTTCACGGTCGCGCCCGTCCTGGCGAACGGTCACTTTTTGTCCACCCACCTGCACGTGCGCCGCGCGCTTAACGGTGATTCCGGAGGTGTTAAAGCGCTCAAGGTGAATGGATTTGTCCGGCATCCCCAGCGCCTTCAGCGTGGCTTCCGCGTCGTCCATCATTGCCGACGGGCCGCAGATAAACGCCTCGTCATACTGGCGGAAGTTGATCAGGGTTTTCGCCAGCGCCTGCAGCTTTTCCCCGTCGATGCGGCCATAGAGCAGGTCGCTGTCCAGCCGCTCCTGGCTGAAGATGGAGAGCAGCTGCAGCCGCTGCGGGTATTTGTCCTTCAGGTCCGCCAGCGCCTGGCGGAACATCATGCTCTGGCTGCTGCGGTTGCCGTAGATCAGGGTGAAATGGCTGTTCGGTTCGGTCGCAAGCGTCGCGGAGATAATCGCCAGCATCGGGGTGATCCCGGAGCCTGCCGCAATCGCCAGATAGTGGCCTTCGCGTTCGGCCCGGGGCTGGTAGCCAAACTGACCCTGAGGAACCATCACCTCCAGCGCCATGCCCGCTTTGATCTCATCCCGGGCATAGCGGGAGAAGCGCCCGCCTTCAATCGCTTTGACCGCCACGCTGATTTCGCCCGGGGCGGTACTCCGGCAGATAGAGTAGCAGCGGCGCAGCTCGTCCCCGCCAAGCGTCGTTTTTAACGTCAGGTGCTGGCCGGGACGGAAGCGGTAGGCCTCCTGCAGGGCCTGCGGCACCGCAAAGGTGATGGTCACCGCGTCGCGGGTTTCGGGTTCCACTTTTGCCACTGTTAATGAATGAAACGTTGTCATGGCAGCCTCAAATACATTTGAAATAGTCGAAGGGCTCACGGCAGGTGTTGCAGCGATAGAGCGCTTTGCAGGCCGTCGAACCAAATTCACTGATAAGCGCGGTGTCGGTGCTGGCGCAGCGCGGGCAGCTCACCTCGGCTGGGGCGTGTGCGTGACAGCTATGCCCCACCGGCGGACTGATGCCGTACGCCCGCAGGCGCTCACGCGCGTCGGCGGTCATCCAGTCTGTGGTCCAGGCGGGTTCAAGCTGGAGCACAATGTGCACCGGAGTAAAGCCGTGCGCGGTCATCGCCTCACGGATCGCCCCCAGCAGGTGCTCCGTCGCCGGACAGCCCGAGTAGGTGGGCGTGAAGCCGATGACCCAGCCTTCCCCCTGCGCCTTTACGCTGCGCACCATGCCTAAATCGGTGATGGTTAACACCGGCACTTCCGGATCGGGGATCTGGCCTAACAGCGCCCAGATCTGCGGGATTTGCGCGGGCGCGATGTCGACGAGGCGTTGCATAGCGTTCTCCTTTACCACTGCTGACCGGGATACGCGCGCTGGAGATACTGCATTTCCGCCAGCATCGGGCCCAGATGTTCGGTATGCAGCCCCCTCTTGCCCCCGGTGCGGTACGCCACCTCGGCGGGCACCTGCAGGCAGGCTTCATTCAGACCGGCAAAGACTTCACTTTCCCACGGCTGACGCAGGAGGCGCGGGTCAACCGCCACACCGGCGTCAATCAATTCCAGCTCAACGTCATCCGCCTCAAACAGCTCCGCCGTAAAACGCCACAGGCTGTCGATGGCCTGCTGCATTTTTTGCGCGGACGTTTCGCTGCCGTCGCCCAGACGCACCAGCCAGCCGCGGCTGAAGCGCAGGTGGTAGCGCGCCTCTTTAATTGCCTTGGCGGCAATGGCGGCAAGCTGGCCGTCGCGGCTTTGGGTCAGGCGTTCGTACAGCGCCACGTTCCAGGCATCCATCAGGTACTGGCGGGCAATCGTGTCGGCGAAGCTGCCGTTCGGCTGCTCCACCAGCAGGACGTTGCGGAACTGGCGTTCGTCGCGACCAAACGCCAGCGTGTCTTCATCGCCCTGGCCTTCCAGCTCCGCGGCATAGGTCAGGAAATTGCGCGCCTGGCCCAGCAGGTCGAGACCGATATTGGCGAGCGCGAGGTCGATTTCCAGCTCCGGCGCGTGGCCGCACCAGGCGCCGAGACGCTGGGAAAGCACCAGACCGTTGTCGCCCAGACGCAGGGCATAGGCAGTCACTGAATTCATTCTTTGCCTCACATGTGCTCGATGCCGTCAGGGATGGTGTAGAACGTCGGATGTCGATAGACCTTGCTTTCCGCCGGGTCGAAAAACTCGCCGCTCTCTTCCGGCTGGGACGCGACAATCTCGCTCGCCTTAACCACCCAGATAGAGCACCCTTCGCTGCGCCGGGTGTAGGCATCGCGCGCATTTTCCAGCGCCATGCGGTCGTCGGCGGCATGCAGACTGCCCACGTGACGGTGGGATAACCCCTGTTTGCTGCGTACGAACACTTCGTATAGCGGCCAGTAGACATTGCTCATGGTTATTTCCTCTTTATGCGGCCTGACGGGCGCGCTGTTTTTCGGCGTGCGCCAGCGCGGCTTCCCGCACCCACGCGCCCTCTTCCCAGGCTTTACGCTTGGCGGCCAGGCGTTCGTGGTTGCAGATGCCGCGCCCGATAATGACCTCGTCAAACTCCTGCCAGTCGATCTCGCCGAAGCGGTAATGACCGCTCTCGTCATCGAAGCGCAGGTCGGGATCGGGCACCGTCATGCCCAGCATCTCCACCTGCGGCACCGTGTTGTCGACAAAGCGCTGGCGCAGCTCGTCGTTGCCGAAGCGCTTGATTTTCCACGCCAGGCTGCGGGCGCTGTTCGGCGAGTTGTCGTCGTTTGGCCCGAACATCATCAGCGCCGGCCACCAGAAGCGGTTGATGGCGTCCTGGAGCATCTGGCGCTGGGCCTCGCTGCCCTGCGCCAGCACCATGCAGGCCTCAAAGCCCTGACGCTGGTGGAAGCTCTCTTCTTTACAGATTTTCACCATCGCGCGGGCATACGGACCATAGGAAGTGCGGCACAGCGCCACCTGGTTGACGATGGCCGCGCCGTCCACCAGCCAGCCGATCACGCCGATATCGGCCCAGCTCAGGGTCGGATAGTTGAAGATGGAGGAGTATTTCATCTTGCCGTCGAGCATCTTCTGGTAGATGTCTTCCCGCGCGCAGCCCAGCGTTTCCGCCGCGCTGTAGAGGTAAAGCCCGTGTCCGGCTTCGTCCTGCACCTTCGCCAGCAGGATCGCTTTTCGGCGCAGCGTCGGGGCGCGGGCGATCCAGTTCCCTTCCGGCAGCATGCCGACAATTTCGGAGTGCGCATGCTGGCCAATCTGACGGATCAACGTCTTACGGTAGGCGTCAGGCATCCAGTCCTGAGGCTCAATCGCCGTCTCCTGCGCTATGCGCTGCTCAAACCGTTGTTCTTGCGTCACGTCATCACCTTTATGATTCGTTAGTTTGCAAATTAAAGCGTAATGTTGAATCACTTTGTTTTTTAAAAGTTACACAAAGGTTAAATATAACCCCAAGAATTGTTTCCTGATTCTGTGACGTTGCTCGCAAGCCTTTTGCTGAAAGCCTTGATAAGCGGGCCTTCGTATTCTGAAATTCATCCAGTCAGATCACATCATTAACAATTCATTAAAAACGCCGCTTGATTTTTATGATTCATGATTAAACTATTAATGAGTAAATTACGTAACATTTGGAGATAAGCGATGCAGCAGTTAGCCAGCTTCTTATCCGGTTCCTGGCAGTCTGGCCGGGGCCGCGAACGCACTATTCATCACGCCATCAGTGGCGAAGCGCTGTGGAGCGTGACCAGCGAAGGGCTGGATATGGCGGCCGCCCGTCGCTATGCGATTGAGCGCGGCGGCGAAGCGCTTCACGCGATGACCTTTATCGAACGCGCGGCCATGCTGAAGGCGGTGGCAAAGCACCTGCTTAGCGAGAAAGAGACGTTTTATGCCCTGTCCGCCCAGACCGGGGCGACAAAATCAGACAGCTGGGTCGATATCGAAGGCGGGATCGGCACCCTCTTCACTTACGCAAGCCTGGGCAGCCGCGAGCTGCCGGATGACACCGTGTGGCCGGAAGACGAACCGATCCCGCTGTCAAAAGAAGGCGGCTTTGCCGCGCGTCACGTCCTGACCTCGAAGTCCGGCGTGGCGGTGCACATCAACGCCTTTAACTTCCCCTGCTGGGGGATGCTGGAAAAGCTGGCCCCGACCTGGCTTGCCGGCATGCCCGCCATCATCAAACCCGCCACCGCCACCGCGCAGGTGACGCAGGCGATGGTGAAATCCATCGTCGACAGCGGGCTGGTGCCGGACGGCGCTATCAGCCTGATCTGCGGCGGCGCGGGGGATCTGCTCGATCAGCTCGACAGCCAGGACGTAGTGACCTTTACCGGCTCCGCCAGCACCGGGCAAAGCCTGCGCGTGCACCCGAATATTGTGGCGAATGCCATTCCGTTCACGATGGAAGCCGACTCACTGAACTGCTGCGTGCTGGGGGAAGACGTCACGCCGGAGCAGCCGGAGTTCGCCCTGTTCATCCGGGAAGTGGTGCGCGAGATGACCGCCAAAGCCGGGCAGAAATGTACGGCCATTCGCCGCATTATCGTCCCGCAGAGCCAGATTGACGCCGTGAGCCAGGCGCTGGTTGCCCGCCTGGAAAAGGTGGTGGTGGGCGACCCGGCGCAGGAAGGGGTAAAGATGGGCGCGCTGGTCAACGCCGAACAGCGTGCGGACGTGCAGGAGAAAGTGGATCAGTTGATCGCCGCTGGCTGCCAGATCCGTCTGGGCGGCAAAGCGGATTTGCAGGCCGCGGGGGCGTTCTTCCCACCGACCCTGCTGTTCTGCCCGCAGCCGGATGAAACCCCGGCGGTGCACTCAACCGAAGCCTTTGGCCCGGTTGCGACGCTGATGCCGTATCGCGACGCGCGCCACGCAATGCAGCTTGCCCGCGCGGGCGGCGGCAGCCTGGCGGGCACGCTGGTCACCGCAGACCTGGACATTGCCCGCCAGTTTATTCTCGGCGCGGCGCGCGCCCACGGGCGTATTCAGATCCTTAACGAGGAATCATCAAAAGAGTCTACCGGCCACGGCTCCCCGCTTCCTCAGCTGGTGCACGGCGGCCCGGGTCGCGCGGGCGGCGGCGAAGAGCTGGGCGGCCTGCGCGCGGTGAAGCACTACCTGCAGCGCACGGCCATTCAGGGCAGTCCGACCATGCTGGCCGCCATCGGCAAGCAGTGGGTGCGTGGCGCAACGGTGCAGGAAGATCGCGTGCATCCGTTCCGCAAATACTTTGAGGAGCTACAGCCGGGCGACAGCCTGCTGACGCCGCGCCGCACCCTCACGGAAGCGGACATCGTGAACTTTGCCTGCCTGAGCGGCGATCACTTCTACGCCCATATGGACAAGATCGGCGCGGCAGAGTCGATCTTTGGCGAGCGCGTGGTGCACGGCTACTTCCTGATCTCCGCCGCGGCGGGACTGTTCGTTGATGCGGGCGTCGGGCCGGTGATTGCCAACTACGGCATGGAAAACCTGCGCTTTATCGAGCCGGTCAAACCGGGCGATACCATTCAGGTACGTCTGACCTGCAAGCGTAAAACGCTGAAGAAACAGCGCACCGCCGAGGAAAAACCGACCGGCGTGGTGGAATGGGCGGTTGAGATCTTCAACCAGCACCACCAGGCCGTGGCGCTTTACTCCATCCTGACGCTGGTGGCGCGCCAGCAGGGAGATTTCAGCTAACGCCCCTCACCCTGACCCTCTCCCCAAAGGGGGAGGAATCCCTGTAATTTTTTTAACCAGAAGCGATAAATTGCTTCAGGAAAATTAATGGCTTACAGCGATACCCTGGTCCGGCTGTAAATCGCCGAAGCGTTTCCGTAAGGCCGGGGCGAGGCGCAGGGATGCGCCGAGAGGGCGTGGCCTGCAGGGATGCAGGCTCATGCCCGACCCGATAGCCTGAAGGAATAAGCTGAGGGCACCGCGAAGCGGCGATTTACCGCCGGGAGCCCGGGTCGCCAGGGTGGTGGCGATTGAGCCACCCTGGCACGTTCACCGGTCATGTCGTTACAGAGTAGTAAGGAACATAAAGTGAACGGAATGACCACCACAGCCGTATGTTCCCCCTCACCCCAGCCCTCTCCCTCAAGGGAGAGGGGGTCGCCTGTGCTGACATCATTTGTGGGGAGAGGAAATGGCCCGGCATGTGATGTATCCCCGCTCTTTTTTTAACCTGGCAAGACTGGCAAATAACCTGGCAGATGCAGGCAAACGCTTTTCTCAGGCGCCTGTCAGGATAAGGCTGTCACAACACAATAAACACAACAAGATGAGGTCTACGATGGGAAGCAATTCTTCTTTTTCTGCCCGTAGAACGGCGCTGGCTATGGCCGTTGCGCTGTGTTGCGCCTGGCAATCCCCTGTTTTCGCCCACGGCAGTGAGGCGCATATGGTCCCGATGGACAAAACGCTGCAGGACTTCGGTGCGGACGTTCAGTGGGATGATTACGCACAGATGTTCACCATTGCGAAAGACGGCGCCTTTGTGAAGGTCAAACCGGGCGCTAAAACCGCCATCGTCAACGGGAAAACCCTCAAGCTCGAGGTGCCGGTGGTGATGAAAGGCAAAAAAGCCTTTATCTCTGACAGCTTCATCAACGATGTTTTCCAGTCCGGCCTTGACCAGACCTTCCAGGTTGAAAAACGCCCTCACCCGCTAAACGCGCTGACGGCGGACGAAATTAAGCAGGCCGTTGAGATTGTCAAAGCCTCAGCGGATTTTAAACCGAATACCCGCTTTACCCAAATTGCCCTTGCTGAGCCAGAGAAAGCCAAAGTGTGGGACTTTGTGCTTAACGGTACGGCGGTGGATGCCCCGCGTCAGGCAAAGATTGTGATGCTCGATGGGAAGCACGTTATCGAAAGCCTGGTGGATCTGAAGGATAAAAAAATCCTGCGCTGGGAGCCGGTGAAAGACGCGCACGGCATGGTCCTGCTGGATGATTTCACCGCGGTACAGCAGATCGTTAACGAGAGTACGGAATTTGCCGAGGTGCTTAAAAAACACGGCATCACCGACCCGAAAAAAGTGATTACCACGCCGCTGACCGTCGGCTATTTCGACGGTAAAGACGGCCTGAAGCAGGAAGATCGCCTGCTGAAAGTGGTGAGCTATCTCGACGTCGGCGACGGCAACTACTGGGCGCACCCGATTGAGAACCTGGTGGCCGTGGTGGATCTGGAGCAGAAAAAAATCCAGAAAATAGAAGAAGGCGCCGTTGTTCCGGTCCCGATGACGCCGCGCCCCTACGATGGCCGCGACCGTATAGAGACGCCTAAAAAACCGCTCGACATCATTGAACCGGAAGGCAAGAACTACACCATTACCGGCGATATGGTGCACTGGCAGAACTGGGATTTCCACCTGAGCCTGGACTCCCGCGTCGGCCCGATGATTTCAACCGTCACGTATAGCGACAACGGCAAAAAGCGCCAGATTATGTATCAGGGGTCGCTCGGCGGCATGATTGTTCCTTACGGCGATCCGGACGTGGGTTGGTACTTCAAGGCCTATCTTGATTCCGGCGACTACGGCATGGGTACCTTGACCTCCCCTCTGGTGCGCGGTAAAGACGTGCCGTCCAACGCGGTGATGCTCAACGAAACTATCCCGGACTATACCGGCTCGCCGATGGAGATCCCGCGCGCGATTGCGATTTTCGAACGCTACGCGGGGCCGGAATATAAGCATCAGGAGATGGGCCAGCCTAACGTAAGCACCGAGCGCCGCGAACTGGTGGTGCGCTGGGTGAGTACCGTGGGCAATTACGATTACATCTTCGACTGGGTGTTCCATGAAAATGGCACCATCGGCATTGACGCCGGCGCGACGGGTATCGAAGCGGTGAAAGGCGTGCAGGCAAAAACCATGCACGATGCCACCGCCAAAGACGATACAAAATACGGCACGCTGATCGACCACAACATCGTAGGCACCACGCACCAGCACATCTACAACTTCCGTCTTGATATGGACGTGGACGGCATCAACAACAAGCTGGTGGCGATGGATCCGGAAGTGAAGCCGAATACCGCCGGGGGCCCGCGCACCAGCACCATGCAGATTAATCAGTACGATATTGATACCGAGCAGCAGGCGGCGCAGAAGTTCGACCCGGGCACGATTCGACTGCTGAGCAACACAAGTAAAGAGAACCGCATGGGCAACCCGGTCTCGTACCAGATTATCCCTTACGCGGGGGGGACGCACCCGGTGGCAACCGGCGCGAAATTTGCACCGGACGAGTGGATTTACCATCGCCTGAGCTTTATGGACAAACAGTTGTGGGTGACCCGTTACCATCCGGATGAGCTCTACCCGGAAGGGAAATTCCCGAACCGCTCCATCCACGACACGGGCCTTGGGCAGTACAGCAAGGATAACGAGTCGCTGAACGATCAGGATGACGTGGTCTGGATGACCACCGGCACCACCCACGTGGCGCGCGCGGAAGAGTGGCCGATCATGCCAACGGAATGGGTGCATACCCTGCTTAAGCCGTGGAACTTCTTCGACGAGACGCCAACGCTCGGGAAGAAAAAAGACGAAAAATAACCACCCGCCGGGCAATAGCCCGGTTTTTTTTGCCCTGGCGTTTGAGGATCGTCCTGGCTTGCTTATAGTTACAGATATCTCATCGACATGATTTATCCCCCGGACGGGAAAGGGCTTTATGGAAAAAAGAAAAAAACCGTCGCTGGAACGGGCGACCTGGCCAACGCGCCATGCCATGGTCATGCACGGGCTGGCGATGAACCTGCCGTGGCTGGCCTTCGTCAATATCAGCTTTGCGGTGATGATTCTGCTGCGACACGTTCTGCTTAAGCCCAGCGATCCCCTTTATCCCCACTCGCCCCAGCTGACGAGAATGGTTGATGCCTCCATGCTCGGTATTATCATCCTCTCGGCCGCGCTGATCCTCATGGCCTGGCGGCGTATCGCCGGTATCAGCGTGGTGTTGTTTATCTGTAGCGCCATCTGGTCGGTCTCCTGCTTCTGGTTTATCACCCAGCTGCTGCTCCCGCACGTCTGGCCGCTGTGCGTTATTCTGTTACTCGCCGGTTTGACGGCGCTCTATTTCTACCCTGAAGGGCTGCTCGCCTTTGTGCTCCCGCTCTGGATCACCCTGCCGGTAGCAAGCTGGATACGAAACGATGGCCTCAACCTACACTTCGTTGTTATCTGGAGCGTGTTTACGCTGATCCTGATCTGCGGGCGTTTCATTCTGCTGAGCTGGTTTGACGAAGCCTGGCGACGTAACCAGCAAAATCAGCTGCTTATTTCGCGGCTGGACGCGCTGGCGCATCAGGACCCGTTAACCAAAACCGCCAATCGCCGGAAAATGGAGGTGGTGCTGGAGAACGCGGTTGAGCAGAAAAAAACCTTCTCGGTGATCATGCTGGATATCGACTACTTCAAGCGCTACAACGATACCTACGGGCACCAGGCGGGCGACGACTGTCTGACGCGCGTGGCGCGCGTGCTGAAGCAGTCCGTGCGCACGCCTGACGATGTGGTGTCACGCTACGGCGGCGAAGAGTTTCTGGTGATTCTGTTTAATTGCCCGGAGAACATCGCGGAAAAGGTAGCCCTGCGTATTCAGGACGGCCTGCGTACGGAAGCCATACCGCACGGCGCCTCGACGGTCAGCGACCATGTCACCGTGAGCATGGGGATTGCGAGCATGGCCGAGGGGTTAGCGGGCACCGAGATCATCGCCCGCGCCGATGCGGCGCTGTATCGGGCGAAAGAGGCAGGTCGGGATCGGTGGTCGCTGTAGAAAAAAAGCCGGGTGGCGGCTACGCCTTACCCGGCTTGCTTTTTAATACCGCACGCACACCGACTTGGTTTCACACCAGCCGTCCAGCCAGTCCGGGCCAAAATCGCGTCCGGTACCGGACTGCTTCATGCCGCCGAACGGCAGGTTGGCGTCGATCAGCGTATGGCTGTTCACCCAGACGGTGCCCGCCTGCAGCCTGTCGGTATATTCCAGCGCCTTGCTGATATTCTGCGTCCAGACGCTGGCCGTCAGGCCATATTCAGTGTCATTTGCCAGCTGGAGCGCCTCTTCCCCGTCGGAGACGCGCACCAGGTTGACCACCGGGCCAAACACCTCTTCGCGGGTCAGGCGCAGCGAGGCATCCGGGTTCACCACCAGCGTAGGTGAAACGTAATAGCCTTTGCCTTCCGGCCCCCGGTTACCGACGATCAGCTCCGCGTGGCGCGACTTCGCCTCATCGAGGAAGGTCTGCACCTTGTCGCAATGCGCGCGCGACACCAGCGGGTTAATAAACGCTTCCGGCGACATGCCTGGCCCGACGCTCAGGGATTTCACCGCCTGTTCAAACCCGCTGACCAGGGTGTCAAACAGCGGCGCCTCAATGTAGATGCGCGAGCTCGCCGCGCACACCTGCCCCTGGTTCAGGAAGCTGCCGGTCATCAGGCCTTCGATCACCCACGCGGGGTCCGCATCCTTGAGCACAATTGCCGGGTTTTTCCCGCCCAGCTCCAGGGTCACGCCGGTTAGCGTGTCCGCCGCCGCGCGGGCAATTTGCTTACCCGTCGCCGTTGAGCCGGTGAAGCTCACCTTCGCGATATGCGGATGAGAGGTCAGCGCCGCGCCACACACCGCGCCGCTCCCGGTCACCACGTTGAACACCCCATCCGGGATGCCCGCTTCACTGGCCAGTTCTGCCACGCGCAGCATAGTCAGAGGCGTGGTTTCAGACGGCTTAATGACGATAGAGCAGCCAGCTGCCAGCGCTGGCATCACTTTCCACATGCCGATCATCAGCGGGAAGTTCCAGGGCACAATCCCGGCCACCACGCCAACCGGCTCTTTACGCGTCCACGCCTGATAGCGGGCGCCCTGCGGCAGCGGGATAGAAAGATCGAGAGTTTTACCCGAAATTTTGGTGGTCAACCCGGCGGTATAGCGCATCCAGTTCAGGGTGCAGCCGACTTCAAACATACGGGAAATGTTGATGGATTTGCCCTGCTCCAGCGTTTCAAGCTGGGCCAGCTCCTCGCTGTGCTGTTCCACCAGATCGGCGAAATGGAGCAGGATCCGCTCGCGCTCCGCCGGGAGTTTTCCGGCCCAGGTGCGGGCCACAAAGGCGCGCCAGCCGGACATGACGGCACGATCAACGTCATCGACGCTGGCATCGGCAGTCGAGGCAATCACCTCGCCCGTAGCCGGGTTGTAGACGTTCAGCCGCTTTTCACTGTCCGACGCGGCCTGACGCCCTTCAATCCACAGGCCATGATGTCGGTCTAAAAACTGCTGCACGGCAGGCTGAATAGCCACCTGTGATTCAGACATAGGATACTCCTTCGTTATTCTTCGCAGGGTGTTCATCCAGTCTAAGAGGGGTTTTGCATTCTCGCTTTTGTCTCTGTGACATTCGCTTTGCCACCTGTGACAGGCTCCGCAAATCGCGATAATTGCCGCTTATATCGCTGTAACCGGTGAGTGTTCTTTCCTATAGTCAGCCTCATAGCTCTGACAAAATGCAACACAAATGCAACAATGCGAAAACGTTGACGGTGCAGTGAGAGAAACGATGGCGTGTGCAAGCGAGCAGGAACAGTATCAGCATTGGCTGGCGCAAATTAACCAGGTTTGCGGGCGTTTTAACGCGCAGCCCACCGGGGGTAAATTCTACGGCGAGCTGGAGACCAGCTATGCGCGCACCCTGAAGCTCAGCACCGTGACCGCAGGCGGAGTTAACCTGTTCCGCTCCCGCCAGGAGATCAAACAGAGTAACGATGCCTGGTTCTATACCGTGTTCCAGCTCGAAGGGAGTGCAGAAATTGAGCAGGATGACCGTCGCGCGCTGCTCAAAACCGGTGATATCACGCTGATTGACGCGTCGCGTCCCTGTTCAATCAACTGGCAGGAAAAATCCCGCCAGATTTCGCTCCTGGTTCCGCGTCAGATTATTGAGCAGCAGTGTCGTTTCCAGGAGATAAGCTGCGCGACCGCCCTTTCCCGCACCTTACCCACGGTACAGCTGAGCCATCGCCTGTTGATGGAGAGTATGAGCAATGCCGACCTGAGCGATCGTGAAAGCGAAGCGGCGCTCGAAGCGATGATCTGCCTGCTGCGCCCCGCTTTCCAGCAACGTGAAATCATTCAGCCGCGCAAGGAGCGCCAGTTCCAGCATGTGGTGGCGCTGATTGACGACCATATTCAGTCTGAATCGCTGCGTCCTGAATGGATTGCCGCCGAGAGCGGTATGTCCGTGCGCAGCCTCTACCGCATGTTTGCCGAAAAGGGGCTGGTGGTCGCGCAGTACATTAAAAACCGTCGCCTGGATCTCTGCGCGCAGGTACTGCGCACTGCTGGCGATGATGAAAAGCTGGCGGGCATTGGCTACAGCTGGGGGTTTACCGACCATAGCCATTTTTCAACGGCGTTTAAGCAGCGTTTTGGCGTCTCGCCGGGTGAATACCGCAGGCGCTACCGCTAGCTACTTTCTGAGCCATTTTCCGTTAATACCCTTCACGTACTCGCCCGGCTGCGCGCGGGCAACCAGTTTTTGCCCAGCCATTTTGGCCACTTCATCGACCGGCAAATTATTGCTGTCAGCCAGCTTCTGGTAGCTTTCCGTGCGCGCCGCGTTGATGCGATTGACCAGCGCCAGCGTTTCGGCGTCCTGTTGAATCGGGGCCAGATAACCGCTGAGGGTTTCCCCCACGCGCCCCTGCGCCCGGGCATCGTTCAGGGTGAGCGTAGCCGCCTGTACGTTCATCCCCAGCGCCAGCAAAATCAGAGCTACTCGTTTCATGGCGTCCTCAGAACAGATCGCTGCGCGATTTCAGCAGGGTTTCGACGTCTTTATCGACCTTAATGTGGATCTCATGTTCGATTTTGACATTCATATTGATGGTAATCGGCTCCTTTGGCGCAGCGACTTCAATGCGCGGCGTACAGCCGGTCAGTAGCGCGGCAACGGCAACGGTGAGCACACCAGCCATCTTTTTCATTGTTGTTCCTCACTTTCCTTGCCGGTCGAACTGCGGGGAGCAGGTATCGCCGCATGTTGCTCAAACCAGGTTTGCAGGTTGTCCCCAAAGCGCAGGCTACGCCAGAGGGTAAAGACATTCTCGTCATGGGTATAGTTCAGGTTGACGGAGCTGCTTTTGCCATCCACCCAGCTGTTCCCCTTGATGGTCGCCTGCATGGTTAATTCACCCAGATTATCTAAATTGATTCTCGTCCACGAACGCGAAATTTCCATATAGCGGAGCCAGTTAATCGCGGCACCCGCAACCATATTATCTTTAACGATGGCGTCGGCCGTATCTTTGTCGATGCGCAGCGTCATTGGGCCCGGGTTGGTGAGCCAGCCATCTTCAATGATCCATTTTTCATTGTCCAGCCAGAACGGCAGCGCCCCGCTGACTGGCCCCGACATGGCAAACTGTTTCGGATTAACGGCGCTAATCAGCTCGCTCGAAGAGATATTGTCCACCCGCAGCAGGGCCGGATCGTGCTGCGGCATCCGCAGCTGCTGCATGGTGATCTTCCCGCCGAGGGTTTCCACCTTCACGTTGGTGAGCAGCAGCGGATTGTCCTCCGTCCAGGGATAGTCCCCCTGTAGATCGGCAGTAATGTTGCGCGCGGTCACCAGGTTTACCACTTCACCGATGCGCAGCGTCACCGGACCGCGCGTGCCCAGAGACCAGGTTCCGTCGCTGAAGCGAAACGGCAGCAAAAAATCGACGCCGTTAATCTGGTTATCCGGCATCCAGGCGCTGCCGGATTTCAGCACGCCGTGCCCGCCCGCTTCAAAACCCTGATCGGCCGCCGCCGAGAAGGCGACCTGCGCATACAGTTCCCCGTCGCGCAGCGTCATTTTCCAGTCAGGCGGGATCAGCGGCTGGAATACGGTGAGAGACTGTTTCGGCCACCAGGCCTGCCCGCGCAGGCGTACGCCATCCCAGCGCCCGTTTACCTGTACCGGACCGATTTTGTCCGCGTGGAGGTCGCCCTTAAACTGAAAAATAGTCGGGTCGGTGCCGTCGACGCTAAAGGTCAGGACCGATGGCGGCAACACGCTGCCGCCGGAGAAACGGGTTTGCCCGGCGTTAAGCGACAGCGCGCCGCTGAAGGTCGGTTTTTCGGGGTCACGTAACCAGCGCACCGGTTGATCCAGCACCAGGCGAGGCTTGCTGACCTCCATCGTGCCGTACTGGAGCTTGTCAAAACCGGTGGAAAGCGCCGTCAGCTCAATAAGATTGTCGCGCCACTCGCCTTTCCCGGCGACATCCCAGCGGGCATGCATCGGCGTAAAACCGCCTTTACCCCAGTAGCGCCACTGCCACAGGCCGTTATCGGGTAAGAAGTCGCTGGCCTGACCGTCCAGGTGGAGTTCAAAATCGCCCATCTCGTTTTCATGGGCGCGCAGAATCGCCTGTAAACGACCGTCCACCCCCTTCTGGGTGAGCTTCACGCCCGCCAGCGGCCAGCGGATTTCATCGATATCAAGTGAGTCAATGATGCGCCCGCGCGAGCGGAGCAGCGCGCCCGGCTCAAAGGCCAGCTTCGGTTCATACAGGCTGCCGGTCAGCGTTGCGGGCAATTTAGCGTAAAGAATGAGATCGTTTTGCTTTGCCTCGCCGCTCAGGTGCAGAGGCATGTCGCTGTTTTCCATGCTGAGCCTGCCTGGCCCGATATTCAGTACCGCGTTCCCTTTCCCCGCATCACCGTGGGTAAGCACATTCAGCCGTCCGGTCAGGGTGGCTTTCTCCAGCCCCTGCTGCCAGTTGTCGGCGCGAAGGGACACCCGCCCGCTCAGCGGCATACCCGAGAGATCCCAGTTCCAGCGCCCGTCGCTGATGTTCAGCTGTTCCGCCGTGATCTGCCACGGCAGGTCGAGCAGCGGATCGGGATTGTCCCGCGCCATCACCACCAGCTGTCCCTGATTGTCTTCCCAGTCCAGATCGGCATCGACCAGAGACGTCAACTGTGGCACGTTAAAGGTCGCGACCGCGTGGCCTTTCACCGGTACGCCATCCGGTACCAGCGGCAGGGTAAATTCGCCCACCAGCTTAATCGGCTGCGGCTGGTCCGGGAGCTGTACATCGAACTGGCTGACCGAGAGCGTCTGACCGCGAAGCGTGCCTTTAATGCTGACCTGCTCGCCTTTATAGGCGATCTCCTGACTGGACGGGGTCAGCGACGCACGCAGCTCGCCCTGCCACTGCTGCCAGGGAGAGAGCGTCAGACGGTGAATCGTGAGCCAGGTATTGGGTAATACTGCCTGCCATTGCGCGAGCGTTTTCGGGGCGACCGTTGAAGGCGCTGACTGAGGAATTTTGCTCAGACAGACGGAATTTAAATCCAGCGCGCCGATATCCAGCTTCCAGCGGCTCGGATGTGACAGCGTCACGTTATCGATGCGGGCAATTTCGCAGTCTTCAACCAGATAGCGAAGATTGGGGATCACCAGCGCGTGGCGGGTTAGTTTCGGGCTCTCTTCGAACGCGATGCGCGTCCCCACGGGCAGCCAGATCCCGGCGAGCGTCGGGACCCACTGGGCGAGCGTCATCAGCAGCGTCAGCGGCAACAGTATGAACAGCAGTAAAAGCGCAAGAGCGGCTTTGTATTTACCCTTCATGGGCAGTTAATATCCTGATTTAGCGAAAGAATTAAGCCGGCAGTGCCGATCATTGTCGCATGTTTAGCCAGTCAGTTGAAGGGAATGCCATTTTTAAGGATAGATGCTCTAGAATAATTGATAGAACTTATTGAATTAAATAATATTTTAGAAATTGTAAGATAATTTTAATCATGCTAACGTGAATGCAAAATCACTGGAGAAAGTCTTATGAAACTCGCGGTATATAGCACAAAGCAGTACGACAAAAAGTATCTGCAACATGTTAACGAGGCTTACGGGTTTGAGCTTGAATTTTTCGACTTTCTGCTGTCCGAAAAAACCGCCAAAACGGCGCACGGCTGTGAAGGCGTCTGCATTTTCGTAAACGATGACGGCAGTCGCCCGGTGCTGGAAGAGTTGAAAAAACAGGGGGTGAAATATATCGCCCTGCGCTGCGCGGGCTTTAATAACGTGGACCTCGACGCGGCGAAAGAGCTGGGTCTGAGGGTGGTGCGCGTCCCGGCGTACTCCCCGGAAGCGGTCGCGGAACATGCGATTGGCATGATGATGTCGCTCAACCGTCGTATTCACCGCGCTTATCAGCGTACCCGTGATGCCAACTTTTCTCTGGAAGGGCTGACCGGCTTTACCATGTACGGCAAAACCGCGGGCGTGATCGGGACCGGTAAAATCGGCATCGCCGCCCTGCGCATTCTGAAAGGCTTCGGCATGCGTCTGCTGGCGTTCGATCCGTACCCGAGCGCCGCAGCGCTGGATCTGGGCGTGGAATATGTCGACCTGCCGACGCTGTTCTCGCAGTCCGACGTGATCTCCCTGCACTGCCCGCTGACGCCGGAGAACTACCACCTGCTTAACCAGGCGGCATTTGACCAGATGAAGGATGGCGTGATGATCATCAACACCAGCCGCGGCGGGCTGGTTGATTCTCAGGCCGCTATCGAAGCGCTGAAGACCCAGAAAATTGGCGCGCTGGGGATGGACGTGTATGAGAACGAACGCGATCTGTTCTTTGAAGACAAGTCGAATGATGTGATCCAGGACGACGTATTCCGTCGCCTCTCTGCCTGCCATAACGTGCTGTTTACCGGCCACCAGGCGTTTCTGACTGCCGAAGCGCTGATCAGCATTTCGGAAACCACGCTGGGGAACCTGCAGCAGCTGGAAAAAGGCGAAGCGTGCCCTAACGAACTGGCATAAGCGTGACGCCGGGTGGCGGCTATGCCCCACCCGGCGTACTGTCCGTTTCCCAGCTCCGGTGCGCAACGCGCCACCAGAGCAGGACGGCCACCAGCGCAATCGCGCTCAGGACACTGAATGCCGTGGCAAATGAGTAATGACCTGCAATCGTGCCGGTTAACGCCGGGCTCATGGATGCCCCAATCCCCTGCATCAGCATCACCACACTCTGCCCGGCATTGACGTGCCCGCTCCCGCGCAACAGCACCACGATAAACGACGGTACCGCGACGCCCAGGATCCCTGCGGCCAGCCCGTCAAGAATTTGTACCGGGATCATCATGAGCGGCGCGTCCGTAGACGCCGCCAGCGCGGCGCGCACCGGCATCACCAGCAGCGCCAGCATAATCAAGCGCCAGTAGCCGTAGCGGTCTATTCGGTGGGCGACCCAGATGGCGACGGGGATCATCACGGCCTGAGAGATGATAACGGTGCCCGCCGCGTACAAACCGGGGTTGATCGATGCGGGTGCCGCGGCCACCCTCATGCTCAGCATCGGCAGCAGCGCGGCGTTCGCCAGATGAAACAGCAGCAGCGTCAGGCCTGTCACAAACAGCGCCCGGTTTTTAATCAGCACGGCAAAGCCGGGAACCGGCAGGCTCTCCGAAGAGGACAGTCCTCTCGCCGCGTCGTTATCAATATCCCGGTTGCGAATGGCAAGCAGCGCGCAGAGCGTTAACAGCGTGGTACAGGTCATCAGCAGAAAAATCCCGCCGACTCCCCAGTACCAGGCAATGCCGCCTGCAATCAGTGCGGTAACAAAGTTGCCGCCGTGATTGAACGCTTCGTTTCTACCCATCTGCGCGCTGAATCCGCTCTGGCCGGTCAGACCCAGCGTAATCCCGGCGATCAGCGGCCCGACAAACGCCGCACAGATACCGGTGACGATTTGCGACACGGCGACAACGCCGCTCTGCTGGCTAAACCAGAGCAGGAGCGTGCTAAGGGTGATGAGCAGGCACACCAGCGCCAGCACGCTCCGCTTGCTGCGTGAGGTGTCGGTGATGAATCCCGCCGGCAGCGTGGCCAGTAATCCCGCCAGACCACCGGCCGTCATCAGGATGCCGATATCATCAGGGGTCCAGTGGCGTTCGGTCAGAAAAATACCGAGAAAAGGACCGAGGCCATCGCGGACATCCGCGATGAAAAAACTTGTCAGGCATAATGCCCGCAGCGAACGAAGAGACATACTTCCTGCCTTTGTCTGTTATCGCCTGAAAAAAAGGAAATGTAGTATACCGGGTATTTTTGAAAATCAGATGACGTCTTAAAAATATGCCTTTCGAACTTAAACAATTCATAACGGAGGCTGTTTTTTCGCTTTACTCATTATTTCGCCTGACTATACTGGCAATAAATTTTCACAGGAGACCTTCGTTGGAAAGTCATTTTATCGTCGATACGAAGGTAAGCTAGCGCAATTTTCTCGCTGCTTACCTGAAAGGGTGGGCAGCAATCCTCTTTAAGCGATTGTATCCCGAAATAGTAAAACCACTCAATTTGTGGGGCATCGCATGTTCATGTTTACACATTCACTCTTTCCGCCACCGTCGTCCTGACACGTTTAGCATTTAAACGGCGTTATGATGTGCTTAGCAAAGCACTGACGCTTATTATTTATTAACGTTTACAGGCGACAGGCTGATGCTCCCTTATATCTCTCATCTGCTCGCAGCGATGCTGCTGGGCGCAATTATTGGCGCGGAAAGACAGTGGCGCCAGCGTATGGCCGGACTTCGTACCAATGCACTGGTTGCCACGGGCGCGGCAGTGTTCATCTTAAGCTCGGTATCCACCTCTCCTGATAGTCCGGGGCGCATCGCAGCACAAATCGTCTCCGGAATAGGCTTTCTTGGCGCAGGCGTCATTATGCGTGAAGGAATGAATATTCGTGGTCTGAACACCGCCGCCACGCTGTGGTGCTCGGCCGGAATTGGCGTGCTATGTGGTTTAGGCCAGTTCTGGAATGCCGCTATGGCCAGCTTAATTATTCTCTGCGCCAACATATTGCTTCGCGAAGCCGCGCAGCGGATTAATCAGCTGCCCGTGCTCCATGAAGGCGAAAAAAGCTATGT
The DNA here is from genome assembly GCF_058354585.1 of Enterobacter sp. Taxon_8. Taxonomy (NCBI): domain Bacteria; kingdom Pseudomonadati; phylum Pseudomonadota; class Gammaproteobacteria; order Enterobacterales; family Enterobacteriaceae; genus Enterobacter; species Enterobacter sp. Taxon_8. The sequence goes on from NZ_CM177989.1 coordinate 2,454,913, forward strand.
TCTGAAAATCACCTGTGCTGACGAGCATGAAGATGCGGTGCGGCAAAGCGTCGTAAATATGGCGAAAGAGTTGACGTTAAGTCTGAAAGCGATTTATTCCGCCACGGCGCAGGCTGAGGGAAAAACCGAAATTCGGGCTGAGGTGATTACCCGTGAGGAATACCGAAAATTACTCGAACTGATTATGGGCAATATGGGCGGGAATAAAATTATTGCGTCCGTTAGCTGTCACGCAATGTAAATACTCAACCGGGCGAGAAGCCCGGTTTTTCAGTTACGCTTCCCTGAGTGAAAACGCGATTTAGAGATTTACTCTGCTTGCGTTTAAATTTAAGTCCGTAATGGCGACCGGTTTTCCAAGCAGGTAGCCCTGAACCTCATCACATTTATTTTCTTTAAGAAAAGAGAGCTGTTCGACGGTCTCCACCCCCTCTGCGGTTACCGCCATGGAATAGGCTTTCCCCAGGTCGATAATTTTCTCCACGACTGACTGGTTCTGCGGCGAGTCACCCAGGGTAAAAATAAAGCTCTTGTCGAGCTTAAGCCCATCAAATTGAAACTTCCGCAGATAGCTCAGAGAGGCGTAGCCGGTTCCGAAATCGTCAATCAGAATGCGCACGCCCATTTTTTTGAGAGACTTCATGGTCTGCAGCGTTTTTTCAGGATCGGAAAGCGTTACGTTTTCCGTCACTTCTATTTCCAGGCGGTTGGATTCAAGCCCTGTTTCGCGAAGTAGCTCTTTAATCCTTTCAGCAAGATCGCTTGCCTGGAATTCGATAGCAGAAATATTTACGGATACCGATAATCCCGGCAATTTTTCTTTCGTTTCCGCACACGCTTTGCGTATGACCCAGTTGCTCAGGCTAATAATAAGCCCGGTTTCTTCTGCCAGCGGAATAAACTGGTCGGGCATTATGGTCCCCCGAGTCGGGTGCTGCCAGCGTACCAGCGCTTCGACGGCCTCTATTTTAGAATACCGGAGGTTATAACGGGGCTGGTAAACCAGGTAGAGTTGTTCTTCGCGAATCGCGGTCTTCAGCTCTACTTCCAGTTTCCTGCGTTCGGTCAGCTTTTCCGACATATCCGGGCGATAATAGACCCATCGGTTTCTGCCGGATTGCTTTGCCTGATACAGCGCAATATCTGCATAGCGTAGAAGATCGTTTGCGCTGATGCTATCCCGGGGAGCCTGTGCAATGCCCATGCTTACACCTATCGCTACCTCATTCCCTTCAATGGAAAAAGGTCGGTTCAGTTCTTGCACAATACGGCGACACACCTCTTCAATCTGGTCTTGCTGGCTGGTGTTGCCGAGGAGAATCATAAATTCATCACCTCCCTGCCGTGCGACAAAATCACCTCGTCGAACGCAATATTTAAGACGTGAAGCGACCTCACCGAGCAGAGCATCCCCAGTAGAGTGCCCAAAAATATCATTGACGGGTTTAAACTTGTCTAAATCGAGACAAATCATGGCAAAGGGATAATGGTTAAGGTCTTCTTTAGCCAGCTGGCCTGCCAGAAATTCCTTAATATGATAGCGGTTCGGCAGACCGGTTAATTCATCATGACGTGACAGAAACTCCACACGTTTTGTTGCTTCAACTTCCTGAGAGACATCGGTTGCCGCGCCTCGCAAAACCACCGTTCCATCAGGCTGAGCAGAAAATTTTGCCAGGAGCGTGCAATATGACGTGGTTTGATGCGCGTGAGTATAAGGACAGTTTTTAAATTCAAAGCGCTCAGTTAAGTCCCGCTGGCTGGCACAGGCATGTGATAACCCGCTAGTCGACGGAAAGAGTTCATCCAGGCTGCGGCCTATCCATTTGCTATTTTCATATCCCGTTATTGTAGTAAAACGACCTGACAGCCATGTTATCTTTAACGATAAATCTGTTTCCCAGAACCAGTCGCTGGTTGTTTCACTGACGTCCCGGAATCGTTTTTCACTCGTAATTAGATTTAATCGCGCCTGCTCAAGGAGAAAGCTATTTTCATCAAGCATTCTCGCCTTGTGCATAATATGACGCATTAATATTAGCGTCATTGATACCGTCAGAACGACTGAAAGAATGAGTAATGGCAAAAAATAAATTATCAACGCCTGGCCGGGATTTTCACCGTCCCAGATAATTTGCACATCACCATTCTGGGTGCTTAAGGTAAATTCCGTCTGATTATTTATTTGAGAAGTCACTGTAGCCGGTGAGGTACGAACATTCAGAATGCCGGCATCCTGCCCAATCGTGAGGAGTTTTTTAGCCGTTAACTTATCTATAAACACCATTGTCGAAGATTTTCCCGGTAAGGGTTGCACGCTCGTATCATCGCCGGTCGTTATCCATTCAGCAGAAACAATGGCCGGGACCGAATTGATAAGCGTTAGCACAGAAACCGGCAATCCATTTTTTATGCTTATCTCACGCAGTAAACGGTCTTTGGTTGATTTGTCTAACCAGCGCTCCAGATCCTGAAGCTTCAGTTTCCCGTCAACCACGCTGTATCGCGTGCTCCCTTCCGGAGAGAGAACAAACACCCCTTCGTAGCCAAAGTTGTCATACAGGGACTTACCCAGATTCTGCTTATCCCATGCCCAGTGAACGTCAGTGGTCAGATGAAGATGTTTGTAGGCATCTCCCCACTCGGCATTGTCTTTCAAATGACTTCGCATGTTTTCCTGGCGGGTATCCAGGGCCTTCCTTAACAAAAATTCATCGTGCTTGTCGCTGATTTCATTAACATTATCTTTTATTATGAGCAGGGAAATTATTGCTGCAATAAAAATACTTATCAACAACGTTACTATATAGCTAAAAGTTTTATTTATCAGGCCTTTAGAAGGCTCGGTATCCGTGAAGCCCGGATTGTTCAGAGGTAGGGTCATCTTTCGCCTTCTTGACTGCTACTGCGTCGATTCTTATGCCATTTTCATTTATCGGCACAAAATAATAAAAATTTATAGCTAAAAATTCGCAGTTAAAAGATTTTTTATTTTTACAATCCAGATCAAAGTATTAATTATTCACTCACTTACAGACTACACTTGGAAAATTATATATACCGGTAGAAGCGAGTTTTAATCTCACATTTTTTATTTATAAAGAATGCCTGTTAAAACTTTTTTGCTAAAGCATTTACCAGCAAGATGAAATTAAAAAACCGGGCGTAAAGCCCGGCTCTTTTTTCTGACGAAACTGTCGCTATTCGCTCAACCCGCGATTCTCCAGCATCGGTTCAATCTTCGGATCGCGCCCGCGCCAGCTGCGATAAAGTTCAGCCAGATCCGTGCTGTTACCACGAGACAAAATCGCCTCGCGGAATTTTTGCCCGTTTTCACGAGTTAAGCCGCCCTGCTCGACAAACCATTGATAGCCATCATCCGCCAGCATCTGCGTCCACAGGTAGGCGTAATACCCCGCCGCGTACCCGCCGCCGAAAATATGGGCAAAATAGCTGCTGCGGTAGCGCGGCGGTACGGCGGGCAGATCCAGCCCTTCTTTTTTCAACGCTGCCGCTTCAAAGCCTTCAACGTCCGAAACGGCCTCGCCGATGCCGTGCCAGTTCATGTCCAGCAGCGCGGCAGCCAGCAGCTCCGTCATGTCATACCCCTTGTTGAAATGGGTCGCGTTGAGCATGCTTTCCCGCAGAGCGTCCGGCATCGGCTCCCCGGTTTCGTAATGGCGCGCATAATGGGTAAACACCTGTGGATGGCTGGCCCAGTGCTCGTTGATTTGCGACGGGAACTCAACAAAATCACGCGGCGTATTGGTGCCGGAAAGCGTGGCGAAACGCTGGCTGGCAAAAAGACCGTGCAGCGTATGGCCAAACTCGTGGAACAGGGTTATCACGTCATCCCAGGAGAGAAGCGCGACACCGCCATTCGCCGGTTTTTGATAGTTACAGACGTTGTAGATCACCGGACGGGCAGCAAACTCGAAGGATTGCTCGACGAAATTCCCCATCCATGCCCCGCCCTGTTTGGAATCACGGGCAAAGAAGTCACCGTAAAACAGCGCCATGCCCTCACCGGTGTGGTCGAAAATTTCCCATACGCGGACGTCCGGATGATACACCGGGATATCAAAGCGCTCGACGAAGCGAATGCCAAACAGCTGGCTGGCGGCCCAGAATACGCCATCCTGCAGCACGGTATTGAGCGCAAAGTAGGGCCTGATCTGCGACTCATCAAGGGCATATTTTGCCTGGCGCACGCGTTCGGCATAAAACGCCCAGTCCCAGGCCTGGACGGTGAAATCGCCCTGCTCATCGTCAATGACTTTCTGAATGTCGGCCTGCTCGCGTTCCGCGCGGGCGCGCGCGGCAGGCACAATGCCGCGCATAAATTCCAGCGCGGCGGCCGGGGTTTTCGCCATCTGATCGGCGATACTCCAGCTGGCGTAATCCTCAAAGCCCAGCAGGCGGGCTTGCCGCGCGCGCAGCGCCGTCAGACGAAGGATCAGCTCGCGAGTGTCGTTTTCATCCCCTTTCTGGGTGCGCGTCCAGCCTGCGTTGAAAAGGTTTTCGCGGGTCTGACGATTGCGCAGCGCGGAAAGCGCGGGCTGCTGGGTGGTGTTCAGAAGCGGGATCAGCCAGCGATCGTTCAGCCCTCGCTCCGCGGCAGCCTGCGCGGCGTCCGCGATTTCACCGGCGCTGAGCCCGTCAAGCTGGTGCGCGTAATCCACCACCAGCCCACCCGTTTTATCGGCAGCCAGCAGGCGCTGGTTAAACTGGCTGGTCAGGGAGGCAGCCTCGGTATTCAGTGCCTTAAGCTCGGCCTTTTCCGTCTCATTCAGACGCGCACCGGCCAGAATAAACCGCTGATACGTCTCCTCGACCAGACGACGGGATTCGGCGTCCAGCGCGGCACGGTCCTGCCAGACGCTTTCCACGCGGGCGAACAGCACGTTATTCAGCCAGATATCGTTTGCCAGCGCGGCAAGCTCGGTGGAGAACTGTTCTTCCAGCTCCTGTAAATACGGATTGGTGTGCGCGGAAGTCATGGCGAAGAACACGCTGCTGACGCGCGCGAGCAAAGCGCCGCTTTTCTCCAGCGCCAGCACGGTGTTCGTGAAGTCAGGCGCAGCGGACTGAGAGACAATCGCGTCAATGTCCGCCCGCTTCTGGCGAAGGGCTTCATCGAAGGCCGGACGATAGTGGCTGTCGTCGATCTTATCAAAATGGGGGGCCTGGTAAGGCAGCAGGCTGATGTCAAAAAAGGGATTGGTGGCCGTCATCTTTCGCTCCTGAGTACGGGTATCCTCCCAGAGTAGGCCAGGCCGCCATCCCCTGCAACGCCGTCATACAAATGTTGCCTTAACGCACCCTCTGCGGCCGTGCTATGTTAGTACAACACAAAAAGCGTTGAGGAACAGTGAGATGATTATTTTAGTTACCGGGGCAACGGCAGGTTTTGGTGAAAGCATCACGCGTCGCTTCGTCGCCAACGGGCACAAGGTTATCGCGACCGGCCGCCGTCAGGAACGTCTGCAGGAGCTGAAGGACGAACTAGGCGACAGCATTCTGACCGCGCAGCTGGACGTGCGTAACCGCGCGGCGATCGAAGAGATGATTGCGAATCTGCCAGCAGAATGGCGCGCCATCGACGTGCTGGTCAACAATGCCGGTCTGGCGCTGGGCATGGAGCCCGCCCACAAAGCCAGCGTGGAAGACTGGGAAAACATGATCGACACCAACAATAAAGGGCTGGTCTATATGACCCGCGCGGTGCTGCCGGGCATGGTTGAGCGCAATCGTGGCCACATTATCAATATCGGCTCCACCGCCGGAAGCTGGCCTTATGCGGGCGGCAACGTCTACGGCGCGACGAAAGCGTTTGTGCGCCAGTTCAGCCTTAACCTGCGGACCGATCTGCACGGCACCGCCATTCGCGTCACCGACATCGAGCCGGGCCTCGTGGGCGGCACCGAGTTTTCCAACGTGCGCTTCAAGGGCGATGACGCGAAAGCAGACAAAACCTACGAAAACGCTAACGCGCTGACGCCGGAAGATGTCACCGAAACGGTCTGGTGGGTGGCGACGCTGCCAAAACACGTCAACATCAATACAGTAGAAATGATGCCGGTCAGCCAGAGTTTTGCCGGGCTGAGCGTCCATCGCGGCTAAATCTGCCCTTCCCGGCCTGCGGGCCGGGTCTGTTTCGGGTTATAAAAGAATGGTAGTATGCTCAGGCTAACTCTCTGAGAAATGACAACTCATGGCCGCTGAATCGCAACTCAACCCCACCCAGCCCGTAAACCAGCAAATCTATCGCATTTTGCGACGTGATATTGTCCATTGCCTGATCCCACCGGGAACGCCGCTTTCTGAAAAAGAGGTGTCCGTGCGTTTTGACGTTTCCCGTCAGCCGGTGCGTGAAGCGTTTATTAAGCTTGCTGAAAACGGTCTGATTCAGATCCGCCCGCAGCGCGGCAGCTACGTGAACAAAATTTCACTCTCTCAGGTGCGCAACGGCTGTTTTGTTCGCCAGGCCATTGAATGCGCGGTGGCGCGCCGTGCCGCAACGCTCATCAACGACAACCAGTGTTATCTGCTGGAGCAAAACCTGCATCAGCAGCGAATTGCGATTGACCGTAAGCAGCTGAATGATTTCTTCCAGCTTGATGATGAATTCCACCAGAAACTGGCGCAGATTGCGGATTGCCAGCTTGCCTGGGACACCATCGAAAACATCAAGGCCACCATCGACCGCGTGCGTTATATGAGCCTCGATCACGTCTCCCCGCCGGAAATGCTGCTTCGACAGCATCATGATATTTTCAGCGCACTGGAAAAACGCGACCCGGACGGCGTGGAAAAAGCGATGACGCTGCATCTGCAGGAAATTAGCGAATCCGTGCAGCTGATTCGTCAGGAAAATAGCGAGTGGTTTAGCGAAGAGTAATATTCGCCGCCCCTTTCGGACGCGGCGATGGGTTTAGCGAACGACTAACACCGGAATAGTGGCGTAGCGCAGGATAGATTCCGCATTTGACCCCAGCAGATGGGTGCTGATGCCCGGATTTTTCGACCCGATGACGATCGCGTCATATTCCCCCTCTTTGCTCAGCCTGATGATTTCATCGCGGACGTTGCCAAAGCGAACCAGGCTGTCAATTTTCTCCGGCGAAATATCGAAAAGTCTTTTTAACGCGTTCATCTTCTTACCGGATTCCTCCGTCATATACTCTTCGAACTTTTTAATATCGGCGTTAAATCCACGCAGCAGGGATCGGCTGCTGGCCGGCAGAATATTGACCAGGGTAATCGAGGCGCCCTCCGCCTTCGCAAGGTTTGCCGCGTGGCGAACCGCTTTGTCGCTCAAATCCATTTCAAACACATCAACAGGCATCAAAATCTTCTTATACATAAGCCTGACTCCTTATTCCGATGAAAGGGTTATTTCCTGTACCCAGAATGGCATCAGGAATATAAACCAACCCTCAACGCTTCCCTGCTGAAACTATCATTTAATGAAAATAACGGTCTGCTTTGTAAATTGCTGTAGTGAACCGTCAGCGCCCGGCACAATAAAGAAAAAAGTGTGAGTTTGATCAAAAACAAAAACATGTGATGCAGACAGGCGTATTTATATGCTCCGTGAACGGCACCCCTGAAATAACGCCGTAACGAAGAGGTTAGAGAGGAGAAAATACCATGATGACATACGACCGTAACCGCAATGCAATCACCACCGGCAGCCGCGTCATGATTAGCGGCACGGGCAAAACTGGCGTGATTAAAGCGATCCACAGCGACGGGCTGGATGCCGCGCAGGTGCGCCGCAGCAAAACGGTTGAAGTGGAAGGATGCGAAGGTAAGTTCGAACCGATTGAGCTGATTCGCCTGGGTATGCACTAAACGGTGCGCGGACATGCCGCCGCGCACGGCGGCATGTGCTGAATTACCGTTGAGACACGTACTGCTCCACGGTCGCTTTCGCTCCCTTTTGCAGCAGCGTCAGGTAGGCCTTCATCACCGCGTCAACAAAGACGGCTTCACGCGGTAACTCCTTGCCAAAGATGGCTTCAAGGCCGAGCAGCGCCCTGACCCGGCTTTCCCCTTCCGCACTGCCCTTCACCGTCGCCTGAATCACAGCCAGCTGCGGGTCGCTTACGTCAATCGCGTTGCCCTGCTCGTCCACGCCGCCGACATAGCGCATCCAGCCTGCCACGCCCAGTGCAAGCAGCGGGAAAGGCTTCTGATGCACCAGGTGCCAGCGCACGGAATCCAGCATGCGCTGCGGAAGCTTCTGGCTGCCGTCCATCGCAATTTGCCAGGTCCGATGGCGCAGGGCCGGGTTGCTGTAGCGGGCAATCAGGAGATCGGCATAGCGTCCTAAATCGACGCCTTTGACCTTCAGCGTGGGCGCCTGCTCGTTGAGCATCAGCGCGTGCGCGGCGCGGCGGTAGTTCTTATCTTCCATGCAGTCGTTGATATGCTGATAGCCCGCCAGATAGCCCAGGTACGCCAGGAACGAGTGGCTGCCGTTGAGCATGCGCAGCTTCATCTCTTCAAACGGGATCACGTCCGACACCAGTTCAGCACCGGCTTTTTCCCACGCAGGCCGACCCGCCACAAAGTTATCTTCGATCACCCACTGGCGGAACGGTTCACAGGCCACCGCCGCCGGATCGCGCACGCCGGTCAGCCGTTCGATTTTATCCAGCGTATCGGGAGTGACCGCGGGCACGATGCGATCCACCATGGTTGACGGGAAGGTGACGTGGGATTCGATCCAGTCCGCCAGCTCACCGTCTACCGCACGGGCGTACGCGCCGGTGACATTGCGCATCACGTGACCGTTCTCCGGCATGTTGTCACAGGACATCACGCTAAACGCCGGCAGACCTGCCGCCTTACGTCGCGCAAGCGCTTCCACGACGACACCCGGTGCAGATGTTGGCTGGTGCGGGTTTTGCAGGTCGGCTACGATAAACGGATGATCGAGCATCAGTTGCCCGGTCGCCGGTGAGTGACAGTACCCCTTCTCAGTGATGGTCAGCGAGACAATCGCTACCTGCGGGTCACACATCGCCGCCAGCACCGTCTCCAGCCCGTCAACCTGCGCATGCAGCGCCTTTTTGACTACGCCAACTACGCGGGAAGTCCACGCATCGGCAGACATCTCCGCCACGGTATAGAGATTATCCTGGGCCTTCAGATCGGCAATCTGCTGCTCGCCGCCAATCAGGTTAACCTCACAGTAGCCCCAGTCGCTGCCGTGCTCAGCGGCGAGGATGTCGGCGTATACCGCCTGGTGCGCCCGGTGAAATGCGCCGAAGCCTAAATGTACAATGCGTGATTGAAGGCCGTCGCGATCGTACTGAGGCAGCGTCGCGTTGGCCTCTAATAATGTGTTTTCCATGATTAAGACTCGTTAATTAGAAAGCTGTGGATCGCTGCCGCTCTTTTTGAAGCGGCAGCGCCTGCTGACTATACCAACTAGAATGGCAGTTGGAGTAAAAAGAGAACTGCCATCAACCATACTGAAACTGCCGTTTGATTTTTTGATATATATTAACTTTTGCTCATCTGGTGTGACATAAAAACAAAGTTGTGTGACAGGTCGCGCAGGCTGTAAACCACTAGCGTCGCGAAGAGACAGCACCGTAACCCACACTCTCTTCTGGCGCAGACTCGGCTGCGTCATGCGCCGCGCTCAAATCACGGTCGCGCACTTCCGGCATCAGGATCGCCGAGACCAGTCCAATCGCGGAATAGGCCACCAGCATGGCAACAATGGGCCACCAGGAGCCGGTCATATTGCAGAAGATCCCTGCCAGCACCGGACCAAAGCCCACCGCCACCAGACCGCCCGCCTCTTTGGAGATGGCCATACGCGTAAAGCGATTTCCCGAGCCAAACATCTCCGCCATGGTGATATTTTCCAGCGCGAAGAGCCCCAGAACGGCGAAGTTATGGATAACGATGATAGAGAGCATGATCGTCCCCGGCGCATAGCTCTTATCGACGATGATCGACAGCATCGGGTAGGCGAGCAGAATGGCGGAGATGTTGAGGATAATATACGGCAGACGGCGCCCCACTTTATCGGAAAGCCAGCCCAGCAGCGGGATGGAGATAAACCCGAGAATGGAGCTGATCATCAGCGCATCGGTCGGGATGGCCTTATCGAACAGCAGCGTCTGGACCAGATACCCGGCAAGGAAAGTCTGGATCAGACCCGAATTACCCGCCTGACCAAACCGCAGGCCGGTCGCCAGCCAGAAGGATTTGCTTTTCACCATCGAACCCAGCGAGGTATCCGGCTGCACGCTTTGTGCATCGTTTACTTTCTCAAAGACCGGGCTCTCCTTGAGATTCATACGCAGCCAGATGGCGAAGATCATCACCACGACGCTGGCGAGGAACGGCACGCGCCAGCCCCAGGCAATCAGCTCTTCACGATCGAGGACAAAGAACATCACCGCCCAGATCGCCGTGGCGCTGAGCGTTCCGCAGTTCGTGCCCATCGCCACCAGCGAGGAGATGATGCCGCGTTTCCCTTTCGGCGCGTACTCCGCCAGCATGGTCCCCGCCCCGGAGATCTCAGCCCCGGCGCCCAGGCCCTGAATAATGCGCAGCGTCACCAGCAGCACGGGGGCAAAAATCCCGATCTGCGCGTAGGTCGGCAGGACGCCAATCAGCGTGGTGCAGATCCCCATCATGGTGATGGTGATGAACAGCACCTTCTTACGGCCAATGCTGTCGCCCATTCTGCCGAAGATAAAGGCGCCGACGATGCGCGCAATATAGCCTGCGCCGTAGGTCCCCATCGCCAGGATCAGCGCCATCGCGGCGGACTGTTCGGGGAAGAAGATCTCATGGAAGACCAGGGCGGCCCCCAGCGAGTAAAGCTGAAAGTCCATAAACTCCAGAGCGGTGCCCAGCCAGCCGGAAACGGCGGCTTTCACCAGATCGGAAGTGGTTCTTTGAGGTTGTGCTTGCGTCATAATGGCTATCTCTGAAAGGTAAGATGCGTACCACCAGAGCCTGTCTCCGCAGGCTCTTAACCGCGTATTTGATTATTGGCCGAACGTGAGTAAGACCTTGCAGCACTGCCGCTGGTCTTTTTCAAACAGTTCGATGGCGTCTGTTACATGGTGATAGTCAAAGGTATGGGTGATCAGTTTTTCCGGGTCGATCAGCCCTTTCTTCAGCCAGTCGATGACGACCGGGAATTTATTGGCATTGAGGCGGGAGGAGAATATCGCCAGCTCTTTGCCGGTGATGCCCTGCTGAACAATCTGGCTCGGCTCGCTGGAAAAGCCCATCAGCACGATGCGCGCCGCCGGAGAGGCCAGGGTTATCGCTTCCTGCAAAATAGCTGGATGGCAGGCGGCATCAATGATTAACGTCGGTTTGATGCCCTTTTCGTCCAGCGCGGCCTGCAGCGACTGCTCACCGTTATTAAAGACCCAATCCGCGCCGCTGCGCCGGGCCATCGCCAGGCGCTCGTCTATGCGGTCAACCACGATAACCTGCTTCACCTGATAGACGCCTTTCAGCGCCTGCACGGTGACCAGCCCCATCGGGCCTGCGCCGTAAATCAGCGCGACGTCCTGCCCGGTGGGACTGGCCTGCCCCGTCACGTTGGCGGCGATGGTGAAGGGCTCCACCATAACGGCGTGTTTATCAGGAATGTCATCCGGAATGGGCCAGGCATTTTGTGCAGGTACTGCCGCATATTCGCTGAAGCCGCCGTCACGGTGAACGCCCAGCACCACCAGCGAGGTGCAGACGTTCGGTTTTCCCACCGAGCACGGGTAGCAGTGCCCGCAGCTGATCACCGGGTCAACCGAGACGCGCTGGCCCAGGCGGGCAGCGTCAACGCCCTCGCCTGTGGCGTCAATCACGCCAAAGAACTCGTGGCCGATCGTGCGTGGGTATTTCGCAAAAGGATTATGGCCGCGATAGATGTGGCTGTCCGACCCGCAGATACCCGCCAGCGTGATTTTCACGCGCACTTCGCCTGCGCCTGGCTCCGGGCGTGGCCGCTCTTCAATCACCAGTTCGTTCGGCTGCTGAATCACTACGCTTTTCATCGTTCTCTCCTCGCTTACCAGTTCCACAGCGTGCCGTCTTCGAGACGGGCCACCGGCAGATAGGCCGGATCGTACGGGTATTTCGCCGCCAGCTTTTCATCAAACTCGATGCCCAGCCCCGGCTTATCCCCCGGATGCATATAGCCGTTATCAAAGCGCCAGCTGTGCGGGAAGACTTCCAGCATCTGTTCGGAGTAGCCCATGTATTCCTGCACGCCAAAGTTCGGCACCCACAGGTCGAAATGCAGCGCGGCGGCATGACAAACGGGCGACAGATCCGACGGACCGTGTGAACCGGTACGCACCTGATAGAGCGAGGCAAAATCAGCGATGCGACGCATCCCGGTAATGCCGCCCGCGTGGGTAATGGTGGTGCGGATATAGTCGATAAGCTGCTCTTCGATAAGCTGCTTGCAGTCCCAGATGCTGTTAAACACTTCGCCTACCGCAATGGGGGTGACGGTGTGCTGGCGGATCAGACGGAAGCAGGCCTGGTTTTCCGCAGGCGTTGGATCCTCCATCCAGAACATGCGGAATGCTTCGATGCTCTTGCCGAAGCGCGCCGCTTCAATGGGCGTCAGGCGGTGGTGCATGTCGTGCAGGAGATGCTCATTGAACCCGAATTTACTGCGCACCGCGTCGAACAGCTTCGGCGTGAAATCGAGGTATTTTTCGGTGGACCAGAGCTGTTCTTCCGGCCAGTCGCCTTTGGTCGCAGGCTCGTAGGCCAGCCCCTTCCCTTTGGCCATGCCGTAGGTGGTTTTCATGCCCGGCACGCCGCACTGCACGCGGATCGCCTTGAAGCCCATCTCTTTATGGCGGGCGTAATCTTCCAGCACGTCGTCAATGGTGTGGCCGGTGGTATGGCAATAGACCATCACCCCTTCCCGGGAGGCGCCGCCCAGCAGCTGGTAGAGCGGCATGTTGGCCGCTTTGGCTTTGATATCCCACAGCGCCATATCCACGGCGGAGATGGCCGACATGGTAACCGGACCGCGACGCCAGTAGGCGCCTTTATAGAAAAACTGCCATATGTCTTCGATGCGGTGCGCATCGCGGCCAATCAGCTGCGGGCAAAGGTGATCCTTCAGGTATGAGGCCACGGAGAGCTCGCGTCCGTTTAGCGTAGCGTCACCGAGACCGACAATCCCCTCATCGGTGGTGATTTTAAGGGTGACAAAGTTCCGCCCCGGGCAGGTAACAAACACGTCAGCCGCGACAATCTTCATAATTCCTTTCCTTACATCGCTCGTTGTGATGCTGGAAACTTACGCAACTACACTACTACCATACAAGTATAAAGATCATAAAATCAGCTAACGATCACAAAAACCGGGGGCTCAGGCGCGCCCCCATCCCACCACAATAATCAGCATACCGCACAGGGCAATCAGCGCCCCGGCCCAGTCGTATGCGCTGAGTTTGACGCCGTCCACGACGCGCAACCACAGCAGCGCTGTACACACATAAACACCACCGTAAGCCGCGTAAACGCGACCACTGGCCGCCGGATGCAGCGTTAACAGCCAGACAAACAGGGCAAGCGCGACGCCCGTAGGGATCAGCAGCAGTGCGCTTCCCCCCTTCTTCAGCCAGAGCCAGGGCAGGAAGCAGCCGATGATTTCGCATAGCGCGGTGGCAAAAAAAAGCAGTGTCGTTTTAAGCATATTTCACGTCAGGTGAGGATTTATTTAACCATCATACCTGATGATGCTCTTTACTTTTCCATACTTGCCCCGCGGGTATGCCGTCATTTCGCATTAGTGTAGAATCTGTACGGGGTAACCTGATTACCTGCACCCATTTAAAAGGAAACGCTATGACCACATTAAGCAAACGCCTTTGTCTGACAGCCCTGCTGGCGCTGTCATCGTTCGCCTTTGCCGCCTCTGCGACAGCGGAAACCAGCAAGCTCATTATTGAGTCTGGTGACAGCGCGCAAAGCCGCCAGAACGCCGCTATGGACAAAGAACAATGGAATGACACCCGTAGCCTTCGCCAGAAGGTCAACAAACGTGCCGAAAAAGAGTGGGACAAAGAAGATGTTGCTTTTGACGCACGCGATAAGTGTCAGCAAAGTGCAAACGTCAATGCATACTGGGAGCCAAACACCCTGCGCTGCCTGGATCGCCGCACTGGCCGCACGGTAGCCCCGTAATGTCGGTGTCCTGCGACGTCAAACTCCGTCCGCTGGAGCGTGAAGACCTGCGCTTTGTGCACCAGCTCGACAACAATGCCAGCGTAATGCGCTACTGGTTCGAAGAGCCTTACGAGGCGTTTGTCGAGCTGTCCGATCTCTACGATAAACACATTCACGATCAGAGTGAACGTCGTTTTGTGGTGGAGTGTGAAGGTGAAAAAGCCGGGCTGGTGGAGCTGGTTGAGATCAACCACGTTCACCGCCGGGCGGAGTTCCAGATAATCATCTCCCCTGAGCATCAGGGAAAAGGCCTTGCGTCACGGGCGGCTAAGCTGGCAATGGATTACGGATTCAACGTTCTGAATCTCTACAAGCTTTACCTGATTGTGGATAAAGAGAACGAGAAAGCGATCCATATCTACCGCAAGCTGGGCTTTATGGTGGAAGGCGAGCTGATTCACGAGTTCTTTATTAACGGTGAATACCGCAATACCATTCGCATGTGCATTTTCCAGCATCAGCACCTGGCCGGACATAAACCGTCTGGCGCCAGCCTGCTGAAACCGACCGCGCAGTAACCTGCGCGGTTTTATTTTCAGTAATATTCAATCGTATTTTTGATGGTGTACTTGCGCTCAACGGCGGGTTTGACGCTGTCGTCCGTGATCGTCAGATCGCAGCTCACCGGGTTATTGTGGCGGTCGTAGTCGCAGCTCTGCTTCACGTTACCCAGCGGCTTGTCGTTCAACATGCTCACGGCCGAGTAATCCATTCTTTTGCGAAGATCTTTAGACGGCGTCGACTGAACGGACAGGTGCTGATCCCCGGAAACGGTGGTTTTGCCCAGCGGGTAGCCATCCGCGTCGTAGCGATACTTCACTTCCATCTCTTTGCCGTGCGCCGTCACCACAAAACCGTTGTCGTCGGTATCCCACGTTATCCCGGCTGACGGCAGTTCGGCCAGCTGGCATTTCCCCTGCAGCTTCACTTTGCGCTGCTGGGTTTCAGCGTCAAGATAGTAATTGGCATCCAGCACCAGCGCCACGCCGGTGTTGGCCTCCAGGTCGTGCAGCTCCAGCGTATCGAAACACCCTTCCGACGAGACGGTGCCGGTGACCCGTTTGGACACTTCGCCCTTCTCGTTGAACAGCGTCTGGGTAAAGTCTTTGACCGGGCCGCGCAGCGGGTCAAAATCAAACTCGTTTGAAAAACTCGCCATCTCGGGCGTAAACGACAGCGGCGCGGAGCTGTTGTCGCACCCCACCAGTGTTGCTGCCAGTAGCGTTATCGCTGCGTATATCTTCACATTCATTTCCGTAAAGGGAGATTATTCCCAATCATATTAGCAAATACAGCGGCTTACGCGATAGTGAAAACGAATCATCTGAACGCGGAGAAAACCGGTCTCGCCCACGCAGACGGGAAACCAGGCTATATTTTATGGGGAACGGTCAACGCTAAAGGATATATTATGACGGGCATTTCAAAAGAGATTGAATATTACAAAACGAACTTCCTGAATCATCCGTTATTTAATTATCTCAATGACGATGCATTATCGCTTGATGAGCGACTGAGGTTTTTACCCTATATTTCACATTTTGTCATGAGCTTTGCCGATATTAATAAATATATTTTGCCGTTTGCGACGCCCGCCAATGCGCTGGAACGGGCAGTGAATACCCATGCCAGGGAGGATGCCGAACACTGGCCCTGGTTTCTAAACGATCTGCAGACCAGCGGGCAAAATTCCGCCGCTAGCCTCACAGAACACCTGAGCTTTCTGTGGTCTGATAACCTGATTAACAGCCGAAAGCTGACTTACCATTTAATTCAGACACTTCACAATCAAAGCGCCAAAATGCGTTTAATCGTAATTGAAGTCATGGAGGCAACCGGCAATGCGACATTTGATACGCTGGCATCCATAACAAAGGGCACGGATAAACAGCTGGAATACTGCGGTCATTTACATTTGAGTCATGAGACTGGACATTCAATGGGGAGCGAGGATGAGATTGTAGATACCCTGAATTTAACGGAAGAGGAAAGAAATAAAGCCAGCCAGATGATTGTTGAGTGCTTTAATGCGTTTCATCGTTTTTTTGATGAAATATTTGAGAATGTCTCACCAGAGCATTCCCGTTCGATTAAATGATAGCGGCTCGCCGCGCGGGGGAGCCAGCTACGCGTAACAGCATTAAGATTAATCAGAAAATTACAGATAAAAACATAGACTTAAGTCTCCCCTGCTACACTAATTCAACACACAGAGAAAAGGAGCTATAGATGAAACGGTTACCCTGGATTACCGCCCTGCTGTTAATGAGTGCCTCGACGGCCGCGCTGGCGGCACCGGATTCCTGCGAGCGCGTGAAAAGCGACATTCAGCAGAAGATCGTCAACAACGGCGTGCCTGAGTCAGGTTTTACGCTGAACATCGTGCCGAACGACCAGGCCGACCAGCCAGGCACGCAGGTGGTGGGCCACTGCGCTAACGACACGTTTAAGATTTTGTACACCCGCACTGGCAGCGGTGCGGCAGCTGAACCTCAGTAATTGAGCTTCAATCCACTTTGATTTGATAAGGATTAATATTTAGTCTCCCCAAATTAGTGACACTCACCCCATCATTAGCCCGGATATCATTTCGGGAAAAATAATACGCAATTATAATGATGGGGTGAGCCATGTCCGATGCTGAAAATCACGGCGGAATTAGCCGTCGAACTCTCGTGAAATATACGGCGATAGGTTCTCTGGCGCTTGCCGCTGGTGGGATCTCGCTTCCATTTGGTCTTAAAAGCGCTGCCGCCGCGGTGAAGGGCGCCGTCCAGCCCCCTGAAGATACCGTCGTGTGGGGCGCCTGCTCTGTCAACTGCGGCAGCCGCTGTGCGCTGCGTCTGCACGTGCGTGACAACGAAGTGTACTGGGTCGAAACGGACAACACCGGCGAGGATGTGTATGGCGATCACCAGGTGCGCGCCTGCCTGCGCGGACGTTCAATCCGCCGCCGCATCAATCACCCTGACCGTCTGAACTACCCGATGAAGCGCGTGGGCAAACGCGGCGAAGGCAGGTTTGAACGCATCACGTGGGATGAAGCGCTCGACACTATCACCGCCAGCCTGAAAGACGTGGTGGCTAAATATGGCAACGAAGCGGTGTATATCAACTACTCTTCCGGAATTGTCGGCGGCAATATCACCCGCTCTTCCCCTTACGCTTCGCTGGTGGCGCGCCTGATGAACTGCTACGGCGGTTTCCTGAGCCACTACGGCACCTACAGCACGGCGCAAATTGCCTGCGCAATGCCCTACACCTATGGCAGCAACGACGGCAACAGCACCTCGGATATCGAAAACACTAAACTGGTGGTGATGTTCGGCAATAACCCGGCGGAAACGCGCATGAGCGGCGGCGGGATTACATACTATCTTGAGCAGGCCCGCGAGCGGTCCAACGCGCGCATGATTGTTATCGACCCGCGCTACACCGACACGGCAGCCGGACGCGAAGATGAATGGATCCCGATCCGTCCTGGAACCGATGCCGCGCTGGTGGCGGGTATTGCCTGGGTATTAATCGACGAAAACCTGGTCGACCAGCCGTTCCTGGACAAATACTGCGTTGGCTACGACCAAAAAACGCTGCCGGAAGGCGCGCCCGCTAACGGTCACTACAAAGCATATATTCTCGGCCAGGACGATGACCACACGGCGAAAACGCCGGAGTGGGCCTCACGCATCACCGGCATTCCCGCAGAACGCATCGTTAAGCTTGCCCGGGAAATTGGCTCCGCGAAGCCGGCCTATATCTGTCAGGGCTGGGGACCCCAGCGTCAGGCGAACGGCGAGCTGACCTCGCGCGCCATCGCGATGCTGCCGATCCTCACCGGAAACGTGGGGATCAACGGCGGGAACAGCGGCGCGCGAGAGTCGACCTACACCATCACCATTGAGCGTATGCCGCTGCCGGATAACCCGGTCAAAACGCAAATCTCCTGCTTCAGCTGGACGGACGCCATCGCCCGCGGGCCGGAAATGACCGCCCTGCGCGACGGCGTACGCGGAAAGGATAAGCTGGACGTGCCGATTAAGTTCATCTGGAACTACGCGGGCAATACCATCATCAACCAGCACTCCGATATCAATAAAACCCACGATATCCTGCAGGATGAAAGCAAGTGCGAAATGATTGTGGTCATCGATAACTTCATGACGTCGTCAGCGAAATACGCCGATATCATCTTGCCGGACCTGATGACCGTCGAGCAGGAAGACATCATTCCTAACGATTATGCGGGCAATATGGGCTACCTGATTTTCCTCCAGCCCGTGACTGCGCCGAAGTTTGAGCGCAAGCCCATCTACTGGATCATGAGCGAAGTGGCGAAACGCCTCGGGCCGGATATCCATCAGAAATTTACCGAAGGACGCACGCAGGAGCAGTGGCTGCAGTATCTGTATGCCAAAATGCTCGAAAAAGACCCTCAGCTGCCGTCCTATGACGAGCTGAAAAAAATGGGCATTTACAAGCGTAAAGATCCGAACGGACATTTTGTGGCCTATAAAAAGTTCCGCGAAAACCCGGATGCCAATCCGCTGAAAACGCCTTCGGGCAAGATTGAGATTTACTCCAGCAAGCTGGCGGAGATTGCGGCCACCTGGGAGCTTGAAAAAGATGAGACCATCAGCCCTCTGCCCGTCTATGCCTCGACCTTTGACGGCTGGGATGCGCCCGAGCGCGCGCGGTTCCCGCTGCAGCTGTTTGGCTTCCACTTCAAAGCCCGTACCCACTCAAGCTACGGTAACGTCGACGTGCTTAAAGCGGCCTGCCGCCAGGAGGTCTGGCTTAATCCTGTTGATGCTGAAAAACGCGGTATTAAGAACGGGGATACGGTGCGCGTCTTTAACGATCGCGGTGAGGTGAGAATTGAAGCGAAAGTCACGCCGCGCATCATGCCCGGCGTGAGCGCCATGGGCCAGGGTGCCTGGCACGACGCCAACATGAACGGCGATCGTATCGACCACGGCTCATGCATCAACACGCTGACCACGCACCGCCCGTCGCCGCTGGCAAAAGGCAACCCGCAGCACACCAATCTGGTGCAGATCGAGAAGGTCTAAAAAGTGAAGCGCATGACCGTGGTTTATTCTATGGTCTATAAATTGGTTTAACACAGTCGCGCGGGCGAAATCCGCGCGAGCAAGGAAGATGTAATGAAAAACGTCTCACAGCGTGAATCGTTCGCGTTTAGCGCCCGCGTACTGGGCGCGCTGTTTTATTTTGCACCCGACAGCGAGCAGGCTGCTCCGCTGGTCCAGGCCCTAACCGCGGGCGACTGGGTTCAGGACTGGCCTCTGCCGCCGGAAACGCTGCAGCCCATTGCCGAATCCTTTGCCTCGCCTGCCGACGAGCCGCTGACGGACGCGTGGCAACGGCTGTTTATTGGCCCTTACGCCCTGCCCGCTCCGCCGTGGGGCTCCGTCTGGCTCGACCGCGAATCCGTGCTGTTCGGCGACTCGACCCTCGCCCTGCGTCAGTGGATGCGGGAGAATAATATCGCGTTTGAGATGCAGCAGAACGAACCGGAAGACCACTTTGGGACATTGCTGCTGCTGGCAGCGTGGCTTGCCGAGAATGGTCGCGATGCTGAGTGCGATCGGCTTCTGGCGTGGCACCTGCTGCCGTGGAGCACCCGCTTCCTGTCCGTGCTTGTCGACAACGCCGGGCATCCGTTTTATACCGCGCTGGGTAGGCTTGCGCAGCTGACGCTCGCGGACTGGCGATCGGGGCTGCTTATTCCGGTTGCGGAAAAGACGCTGTACCGCTAGGAGATATGACTTGCTCGCGGTTGGCGGGCAAGCCTTTATCTTATACCTCTCCACCTGATTCACTCACGCTCTCTTTACTTTGAATGAACCGAAGTGCCAGGTAGAGGTCTGGCGCCAGAATCATGTGATCATCATTCATTGTTGGCCGACTCTCTTTAAACCAGCGGGTTAACTCTGTTTTCCTGCCCGCAAGGATTAACTTAATCTGTCGACCTTTCAGATCGCGCTTTAACTCATTAATGGTTGCCAGAACGCTGATGTCTGAATAGGTGAAGCAGGCAACGGCATCAATGACCACCCATTTAGGCTGTAAGGCTGCCCCATCAACCAGGTTCAAAACCCGACGTTTAAAATAAGCCACGTTAAAATAGGTCAACGGCGAGTTAAATCGATACATCAGCACGCCCGGGACCATTTTAATATCGTTCGTATTTCCTAATGAGTGAATCATTCCATCGTCGTCAGTGCCCAGCAGGTGCTCAGAGGGACGAAACACTGTACGAAGGAACTGTAACAGGCCAAGCAACACCGCAAGGCCGATCCCCTGAATAACGCCGATAATTAAAACGCAGCCAAACGTGAAAAAGGCCAGACGAAATGCCTGTTTATTTCTGCGCCTCAGGTTCCATAATCCACGTAAATCGATTAATGACCACGAGGCATACATTAGAACTATACCTAACGCAGATACCGGAATGTATTGTAATGGCTGAGTGAAAAACACCACGACAATACCGATGATCAAAGCTGCGACCACCGAAACCAGCTGGCTTTTCCCCCCAACCGAATCATTAACCGCGGTCCGGGAATCGGCGCCACTGATAGCAAACCCCTGAGATAACCCCGACATAATGTTCGCAATACCCAGCGCGCGGAACTCTGCATCAGCATTAATTTCATAGCCATTTTTCGCGGCGAAACTTCGGGCGGTCAGCATCAGGCTCACAAAACTGACCAACGCCAGGTTCAGCGCCGGGATCACTAAATCACGCATCGGACCGGGCTGGAACGCCCCCCAGTTAACGACGGGTAAACCGGGCTGGAAGCCTTCTCCCCCAATCGTGGCAATTCCATACTGTTGCGCAGAGGTCACCCATACCAGCGCCGTTGTTATCACAATAGCAATTAAAGGTGCTGGCCACTGGCTGCGATACGTTTTAATCGCCATTAAAATAATTAACGTAAAAAGGGATATCCCTACGGTTAATAAATGGCTATCTGAAAGTCGGCCTGGCAAGGCGATTATTTTTTCAATAACCTGCGCCTCATCAAGCTTAATCGCCAACACCTTGCCTAGTTGCCCGACAATAATCGTCACCGCTACGCCGTTAAGCAGGCCGGTAAGAATGGGATGAGAAAGCAGATCGGCAAGTGCGCCCAGGCGGAATTTACTGGCAAGCAGGCACCACCCGCCCATCATCAATGTCATGATAATTGTCAGCTGCCAGTGCAGTTCGGGATTCCCCGCAGAAAGCGGAAACACGACGGCCGCAATCACCGCGCATGTCGTTGCATCTGGGCCCACAATAAGCTGGCGTGAAGAGCCAAACAGTGCGTAAGCTATCATTGGTAAAACGCAGGAATAGAGCCCTACAATTGCCCCAACACCCGCCAGCTCAGCGTAAGCAATCGCAACGGGTAGCGCTACAGCCGCAACGGATAACCCGGCTTTAACATCATGTTTTAGCCAGCTTTTATCGTAGGCTAACAAATTTTGTAAACCTGGCATGTAGTTTAACAATAGTTTTCCGAACACATTCTTCTCCGGACAGGGATATTTGCCACGTCATGCTGGCACACTTCTCAGTGAGGTTCTGGCTTTCAAATGCTCCGGACTGAGGCCGCCGCCTCTCAGTTCCTGATAAAACTACAGCCATCGTACTTTTCTGACTGGTATTAAACATAGTTCATAAACTACCCCTTAGCCGGAGTTGGCCTGGCCGGACGCTGCAGTGCTGCACGCTGGCAATCTCACCTTCTCTCATATCGTCTGGAATAGCGATGTCATAGAGTCGAGAAAACTTTCTCGGTCAGGTTAGCGCGAAATACCAGCCATCGATCGTTCTTACGCTTAACGCCATATGACGTCCAAAAAAGTTATAAATAAGCATATGCATCTCCGCGCATAGTCATGAGCCTATGAATCTATGATACATACGTCAGACAGATCGGCGAGTATAAAAGGCCAGCGTCCACTCCTCGCTCAAAACTGCTTCAGCAACTATGGAACAACAGCGTTATTTTCACAATTTGTTGTAGACACCTTTATTGATATAGCTTTATTGTACGGCTGATTTCATCACCGCTAAACATCCTAAAATTTCATCCATGGAGTAACTATCGTTCCTTTGAATTTTCATCTGCTTCCGGCGAATAGTGCTGAAAAACACATGCCAGCTTATTCCCGTCAGGATCGCGAAGATAGGCAACATAAAAATCGGGGCCGTACGCGGTTCGTGTCCCTGGCGCGCCTTCATTTTTCCCTCCCGCAAGAAGTCCTGCTGCATGGAAACGTCTGACAAGGTCCGCGTTATCTGCACGGAATGCGAACATTGTCCCGTTTCCCGCCGTTGCGGGATGCCCGTCAAAAGGAGGGCAAATACAGAAGCTGAATCCCTCATCCGGATGATTTTCATCTCCCCACATTGCCCAGTTCTCTGTCCAGGCAGGCAAACGTGAATAGCCAAGCACGTTAAAAACAGCGTCATAAAACGCCACGGAGCGCTGAAGGTCATTTGTACCTATGGTGATATATGTCAGCATCTTGTCACCTCCTCTTTGCCGTTTATCTGAGCAGACATTATACCTGGAGCTATGAATTAAGGGGCCATAAAAAAGCGGATTTTGAGCATTGTAAGCGTGTGGGCGAAATGGTTTGCTGAACATGTTCTGTAAGGCGATCTCAGCCCCCAACCCATTACGTGAGTATCTCAAGTTTCCGTATGTATGCTAAAATTTTTGTAGCTGCAGATCGAAAATTCCCCTTTAAAATTTCAGTACGTTAGCCAAAGCGAGCGAATATGGGTAATATTCCACATAAGCAGATAGTCCTGAAAAGATACCCCGCATGGCTTTGGTGCGGAAGTTTCTATCTGGCGACATTGAATTGCTCTGCAGATGAAATAAATCTGTATTCAATTAACACTGGCTCATACGTTTATCATCTGACAAATAATCACGGACAATACACGGAGAACTTTGAAAACAAGTTTATATCCGTGGAGCGGAAATTCTCGGATACGTCGAAATATAGTGTTGTGCTAGGCACAATGAAAAACAGCTTTAATGACAGATGTCTGGCCGCCGGCGTAAGAAGAGACTGGGCTGGATGGAATAACGGTTGGGTTTTTAAGGGAATCTATGGATATGTAGGCGAATTTTTCTTTGATACTTTCGATGATTGTGGCGACCATGGTTCATACCATGATTTTAAAAAAGTAACAGGGATAGGTTTTTCTCCCTACATATATCATGGATTTCAGTATAATTTTACGTCTTATTTTGGTATGGATGTGGGTATTATCATCCCCTCCGTTTTTGTCATCACGGCCCAATGGAGCTTTAGATAAATCCGTCAACCATGTGTGCAGTGCTGTAACTGCCCGTAAGGGGAACCGCCCCACCGTCTCAACCGGAGGGGCTTAAATTACCGCTGGTGCACGCTCAAAACCACAAGCTAAAAACTATACGTCACCTTCAAACTCCCCGTAGGTGACGTTTTGCGTTGCACAATCGGGCTGTCCCCTGCATCCCCCGTCAGCTGCGTCACACCCGCTGAGGCAAGTACGCTCCAGCGCGAGGTGAGCTTGTGGGTCCAGTCAAGGTTCATCGACCAGGCATAAATCCCGGCCCCGGCGTCATGTCGGGCAAAACCCGATGCGGCCGATTGGGCGGCGTTTACCCCGTAGTACGTCTGCATATACTTGTCCGATCCCCAACTGCCGGTCAGCGCCAGCGCCACCTCATTTTTTGGTGAGGTGTAGAACGGGCTGGAAATACCAAAATGTACCGCTTCACCGTTGTCTCTTTCAGAAACCGGTACCTCAGCCTGCAGCTGCAGATGAAGCCAGTCGGTCACCTTATACTCAAGCCCGGGCACTACGATAGCCGAGCCTTTAATCTTCCCCATTCCTCGCAGCTCGTCGCTGCCGGAGCCGATCGAATCGCTGCTCACGTCTTTATCTTTACGGCCCGTTCTATAGCTCAGCGCTGCGCTGTAATCCAGGTTGCCGATGTTGTTACCGTAACCGATCCCTCGCGTGGTGCCGATAAAGAAGCCATTTTCCATTGAATAATCCACTACCTGAGCCGCTGAGACGCGGGTTTTATCTGAACCCGAATAGCGTGGTCCTACGTCCACGCCGCCCCCCAGGGTTAAGACGTTACCCTGCCGCTGTTCTCCCGCCAGTACAGGCGTAGCCAGTAACGCCAGAACGACGCCCGGGACGATGGTTTTCAGGCAGCGGCCCGAAAGTAAATGAGGGAACGTATGACGCAGTTCGATGTTTCTCATTAAGGAAGTCCTTATGGATTCAAATGATGACGATGCATGCGGTTAACCGCCAGAACGCCCATTTTGAATACTCACCCTAAGGTTCTTATGAGCCGAAAATGAAGAAACGCTGAAGCGCAAGCAGGTGCTGTATACCAGGCTGATTTCCTGATACCGTTTTTTTCTTAAGATGTTCTTCATTCACGGTTGATACCGTTACCAATGTGAAAATTCTACTAATCGAAGACGACCTGGATCTCGGCAATGGCGTACGTATCGCTCTCTCAGATCAAGGGTTTGACGTCATATGGGTTCGCCGTAAAGAGGATGCGCTGCATCAGCTTGACGTCTGCGTGCCGGAACTTATTTTGCTCGACCTCGGCCTGCCCGACGGAGATGGCATGAGCCTGATGACGCGTTTGCGTCAGCAGCTCAAGGGGATCCCGGTCATCATCCTGACGGCGCGAGGAACATTGCAGGATCGCCTGCGGGGGTTGGATGCCGGCGCGGACGACTATCTCGTCAAACCTTTTATTCTCGCCGAGCTGCTGGCGCGAGTGAGGGCTCTTGCACGGCGCAGCTACGGTTTTGAGAATGAGGCGATAGAAATTCGCGGGCTCTCTCTTCATATACCGACGCGTCGCGTGACGGTGAGCGCGCGCCATATCGATTTAACGGCCAGTGAATACGCGCTGCTGGAGACGTTGATGCTGCGCGCGGACCGCGTGCTGACCCGGCGGTTTCTGGAAGAAAGGATATTCGGCAACAAAGAGAACCTCAGCAACGCGCTCGACGTGCATATGGGAAATTTACGGCGAAAAATCGGCGACGGCTATGTGCGAACGGTCCGGGGCGTCGGGTACGTTATTGATACCGTCTCAATACAGAAGGTGACCGGTTGATGCAAAACGTCTGGTATCACCTGAGGCGACCGACGCTGGTACGGCGAATTATCATCGCCCAGATGCTGCTGCTTACCCTGCTGTGGTGTCTTTTTTTAACCTTCATTCTGTGGGAGGACCTGCGTAGCCCTCCTATCATCACGGGCAGCAAAACGTACGAAACCGTTTTTACCCTGGCTGAGCGTATGGACGGACGCCCGCAGGACCGTACCGCCGTGCTGGAGGCCTTCAGCAAGGCGCTGCGTGAAGGTTACGGCGGAGGGGAAGATCCCCTGCTGTCGATTAACCTCATCGTTCGCAAAAATAATACCGTTATTTTTTCATCCGACGGAGCACCCGCAGGGGTAACAAATACTCGACAAGGTGAAATGGAGCACGTTCAAAGTGAAGGTCGCATCTGGACCAGCCGAACCCTGAAATCGCCCCACTCCGACGTGGAGGTAACCCTTTTCACCCCTGCCAGCGGCTGGAACTTCTTTATCTACCTGAACTCGCGCGGATACTACATTCTGCCGCTTCTGGTTTGTTTCCCTTTTCTGCTGTTTCCCGCATGGCTCTCCATCCGCATTGCGATGCGTCCATGGAATAAGGTGGTCAATGAAATTACGTTACGCACGCCGGACGATCTCTCTCCGTTAAAAGCCGTACCGAAGCACAGAGAGCTTCGCCAGATGGTGGACGCGATCAATGACTTCCTTGCCCGGGTGCGTGAAAGCGCGGAAAGGGAGCGAGTTTTCATCGCGGATGCCGCGCACGAGCTGCGTACGCCCCTCGCGGCGATGCGCATCAACGTGGAGGCGCTGCAGTCCTGGGTCATCAGCGAAAGCCAGCAGGAGCTGCTTGCCGGCGTGATCCGCAGCAACAGCCGCGCCGCGCGTCTCGTCAATCAGCTTCTGCTGATGATGCACAGTGAAGCGAGTATTGATACGGTCATGGAGCCCGTGCCGCTGACGACCCTCGTCCAGGAGCGCATGGCCGAGCTTGAACCCTTAGCGTCTGCGCGCAGGATCGAGCTGGAATTCTTTGCCGAGGATGAAGTCTGGATCCCCGGCGCCAGGGAACGCCTGGTGTCGCTGATTGATAATCTTATTGAGAATGCGGTGAAGTACAGCCCCGAGGGCGGGCGGATTCAGGTCGACGTGCGGGCGGGCGATCGCGTCGTCCAGCTGCGCGTCTCCGATGCGGGCCCTGGTATTCCGGTCGAGCTGCAGGAGCGCGTGTTCGACCGCTTTTTCCGCGATCCCAATCAGGTGCAGAGCGGCAGCGGGCTGGGGCTTGCCATCGTTAAAGCGGTGGCGCAGCAACACAACAGCAGCGTAAACCTGACAACCTCTGCAGAAGGTGGCCTCCTGGTGACGGTAGACTTCCCGAACCGCACGTTTAGCTAAAGCAGAACAGGGGGTTTGATCGCAAATGCCGCAGATTGCTTCAAAAAAATTACCGTGTTTGTTATATTGTTGTTTATTGCTTATTCACCTCTGCGGTGCCAAAAAGAACAAGATTCACCGCAACCCAGGACAGAGAAATGTTAGATTACCGCTTCCCGACAGCTTTGCAGATGGTTCTCAGCGTAGCGATGGCGGAGCAATTGGGTGAACGTTCGACGAGTGCGATTCTGGCCTACGGTCTGGAAGCGAACCCGAGCTTCATCCGCAAATTGATGGTTCCGCTGACGCGAGACGGCATTATCGTCTCAACGCTTGGCCGTAACGGCTCCATTCATCTTGGTCGCCCGCCGGAAGAGATCACCCTGCGCGACATCTACCTTTCGGTTATCGAAGATAAAAAGCTGTGGGCCTCCCGCCCTGACGTGCCGGCCCGCTGCGTGGTCAGCGCCAACGCCTGCTGGTACTTCAAATCAATTTCTGAAGAAGCCGAAGAGGCTTCGTTAGCAGTACTGGCCCGCCATACCGTGGCAAGCGCCCTGGAAGCGGTGAAAAACGCCGACAGCAGCGGATGGGATCCACTCCCCGACCTTATTGCCCAGTATCAAAAAACGTCATAACGTTTTACCTGATGCGAAAAAAAACCGCCTTCACTATGAAGGCGGTTTTTTATTATCGGCAACGTCCTTACGCGGGCAAAACGTCCCTTTCCTCTTTTTTCCCACGCGTCACGAACTTACGCAGCGTCACGTAGAACACCGGCGTCAGGAACAGACCAAACAGCGTCACCCCAAGCATGCCGGAGAATACCGTGATCCCCGTGACGCCGCGCACTTCTGCGCCAGCGCCGTGGCCGAGGATCAGCGGAATGGTCCCGGCGATAAAGGCGATGGAGGTCATCACAATCGGGCGTAAACGCAGGCGGCACGCCTCCAGCGCGGCCTCCATGATGCCTTTGCCCTGAATTTCAAGCTCGCGGGCAAACTCCACGATAAGAATGGCGTTTTTACAGGCCAGCCCCATCAGCACCACCAGCCCCACCTGCACGAAGACGTTGTTATCGCCCCCGGTCAGCCAGACGCCAAACAGTGCGGAGAGCATGGTCATCGGCACGATGAGGATCACCGCCAGCGGCAGCGTCCAGCTTTCATACAGCGCCGCCAGCACCAGGAACGCCAGCAGCACCGCCACCGGGAAGACGATCAGCGCCGTATTGCCCTGAGTGGCCTGCTGGAAGCTCAGATCCGTCCATTCAATGTTCATCCCGTTTGGCAGGATCTGCTTAGACATCGCGTCCAGCTGCGTCATCGCCTGCGCAGATGAGAGCACGCGCGGGTCGGCATCGCCAATCAAATCCGCCGCCGGATAGCCGTTATAGCGAATCACCGGATCCGGCCCGTAGGTGGTCGTGATTTTCACCATACTGCCAATCGGCACCATTTCGCCCTGGCTGTTGCGGGTGCGCAGATTCGCAATATCTTCCACGCTGTCGCGGAACTGCCCGTCGGCCTGCGCCATCACGCGCCAGGTTCGTCCGAACTGGTTGAAGTCATTGACGTACGACGACCCCAGATAGGTTTGCAGCGTCCCGAAAAGATCGGTCAGCGACACGCCCTGCGCTTTCGCCTTATCGCGGTCAACCTGGACGTCCAGCTGCGGAACGTTAGCCTGATAGGTTGAGATCGGGAAATGCATTCCCGGGGTCTGCATAATCGCACCGGACATGGTGTTCACCGCGTTTTGCAGCGCGCCATAGCCCAGACCACCGCGATCCTGGATGTACAGGGAATAGCCCGACCCCTGACCCAGCCCTAAAATCGGCGGCGGCAGAATGGAGAAGCCAAAGCCCTGCTGGATTTGCGCGATTTTCGCATTAATTTCCGCATTAATTTCCGCAGCGGAATGTTTACGCTGATCGAACGGCTTCAGGCCGAAGAACACCGTCCCGGTATTCGGCGTATTGGTGAACTGTAGCGCGTTCAGCCCCGGAAACGCGACCGCATAGTCCACGCCTTCGGTATTCATCCCGATTTCGCTCATTTTGCGGATCACCGCGTCGGTACGCGCCAGCGAAGAGCCTTCCGGCATCTTCACACCGCCAATCAGGTAAAGCTTATCCTGCGTAGGAATAAACCCGCCGGGCACCGCTTTAAACATGACGCCTGCGGCACAGAGCAGCAGCAGATAAACCACGAATACCGCGCCGCGTCGTCCCAGCGTTTTACCCACCAGCCCCTGATAGCCGTTTGAGCTGCGGAGGAAAAAGCGGTTAAACGGACGGAAAATCCAGCCGAACAGACGATCGATAAGCCGGGTCGGGAAATCTTTCGGCGCGCCGTGCGGCTTTAACAGCAGTGCCGCCAGCGCCGGAGAGAGCGTCAGCGAGTTAATAGCGGAGATCACCGTCGATATCGCGATCGTCACCGCAAACTGCTTGTAGAACTGACCGGTAACGCCCGACAGAAACGCCATCGGCACAAACACCGCGCACAGCACCAGCGCAATCGCGATAATCGGCCCGGACACTTCACGCATCGCCTGGTGCGCGGCCGCAAGCGGCGCAAGCCCCTCTTCTATGTTTCGCTCGACGTTTTCCACCACCACGATGGCGTCGTCCACCACGATACCGATGGCGAGCACCAGCCCGAACAGGCTGAGGGTATTCAGCGAGAAGCCGAGCAGGTAAAGAATGCTGAAGGTACCCACCACCGATACCGGCACCGCGATCAGCGGAATGATCGACGCGCGCCAGGTTTGCAGGAACAGAATGACCACCAGCACGACCAGCACCACGGCTTCCAGCAGCGTTTGCACCACCGCACGGATCGAATCGCGCACAAAGACCGTCGGATCGTAAGGTGCCGCCCACTTCATGTCCGCCGGGAAGCGCGTCGACAGTTCGTCCATTTTCGCGCGCACCGCGTTAGACAGATCGATAGCGTTCGCCCCCGGCGACTGGAAGATACCAATCCCGACCGCGTCTTTATTGTTCAGCTGGGAACGCAGGGCATAGCTCCCGGAGCCCATTTCAATCCGCGCCACGTCGCGCAGGCGGACGACAGTACCGTCCTGCGTCGTTTTCAGGACAATATTGCCAAACTCTTCTTCGGTGTGCAGACGCCCCTGGGCGTTAATGGAGATCAGGAAATCACTCTCTTTCGGCAGCGGCTCGGCGCCAAGCTGACCGGCGGAGACCTGTACGTTTTGCTCCTGCATCGCCGTGACCACGTCCGAAGCGGTCAGCCCGCGTGCCGCCACTTTATTAGGGTCCAGCCAGACGCGCATCGCGTATTCGCCTGAGCCGAAAATCTGGATCTGGCCGACGCCGGGCAGACGCGCCAGCTCGTCCTTCACCTTCAGCGTGGCGTAGTTGCGCATATACAGCGAATCGTACTTACCGTTTGGTGAAAACAGATGCACCACCAGCGTCAGCGTGGGCGACTGCTTCTGGGTGGTAATGCCCAGACGCCGCACGTCTTCCGGCAGACGCGCCTCGGCCTGCGCGACGCGGTTTTGTACCTGAACCTGCGCCTGATCGGGGTCAGTCCCCGGACGGAAGGTGACGGTGGTCACCAGCACGCCGTCCGAGCCCGCGACGGATTTCATGTACATCATGTTCTCAACGCCGTTGATCGCCTCTTCCAGCGGCGTCGCCACGGTCTCGGCAATCACTTTCGGGTTAGCGCCCGGGTACTCCGCACGCACCTGCACGCTTGGCGGCACGACGTCAGGGTATTCGCTCACCGGCAGCAGCGGGATGGCGATTAGCCCTGTGATAAAAATCAGAATCGACAGGACGGCAGCAAAGATCGGCCTGTCGATGAAAAAGCGGGAAAAGTCCATGGGTTGGATTCTCAGGTCAAGGGATCAGTTGAGGGTGCTGGTGGCGGTCATGGCAACGGTTTTGGCGTTAACCGGCATACCCGGCATAAACACTTTCTGTAAACCCTCGACGATGACTTTGTCGCCAGGATTCAGCCCCTGCCGCACGATGCGTAAACCGTCTGCCAGACGACCCGGCGTAATGTCGCGACGCTGCGCTTTCCCCTCTTTATCGACGATATAAACGTATTTACGATCCTGATCGGTCAGCACCGCCTTGTCGTCAATCAGCGTGGCTTTGAATTCCGCGCTGCCCGGCAGGCGTACGCGGGCAAACAGTCCCGGCGTGAACTGACGCTGTGAGTTATCCAGCAGCGCGCGCATGCGGATTGTCCCGGTGCTCGGCGTAAGCTGGTTATCCAGGAAATCCACTTTGCCCTGATGGGGATAACCCTCCTCACCCGTCAGGCCAATCTCAACCGGCAGCGCCGTGTGATTGCTGGACGCCCCCTGCCCGCTGCGGGCCAGATTTTGATAGTGAAGATAGGTTGACTCGTCCACGTCAAAGTAGACGTACACCGTCTTCTGCGAGACCAGCGTGGTGAGGACGCTGGCGGTATCGCCCGCAGTCACCAGGTTCCCGCTGGTGATCAGCGCCCGGCTGGCGCGACCGTCGATAGGCGCGGTCACTTTGGTGAAGTCCAGGTTGAGCTGGGCTGCGTCAACCGCCGCCTGCGCGGCGCGAATGTCGGCCTGCGCCTGAACGGCAGCCGAGCGACGCTGCTCCCACTCTTCCCGTGAGACCAGATGGGTATTGATCAGCTTATCGGTACGGTTAGCCTCACTTTGCGCCAGGCTGGCCTGCGTTTTGGCTCTTGCCAGGTTCGCCTGCGCCTGTTCCAGCGCGGCGCGATAGGTACGGTCATCAATAGTGAACAGCACCTCGCCCTTCTTCACTTCCTGGCCGTCGGTGTAATTCACCTTATCAATGTAGCCGGAAACGCGCGGGCGCAGCTGAACGCTCTCCACCGCTTCAATCCGGCCGTTAAAGCTATCCCACTGGCTAATCGATTTCACCACCACGTCAGCGGCACTCACGGCAGGCGCAGGTGGCGCGGCATTTTGCGCGACGCTGTTATCGCATCCGACGAGCAGCACGGAGAGCAATATTGCCCCCAGCGCGCTCAGAGGAGAGTTACCCCAGGTTTTTTGCAGGCTCATTATTTTTATTCCAGTAATTGTCGCCACCGGGCAAGACGCAGCAGGAGGCACCGCGCCACTTCCTTTGTCCGGGGGCTGTCTTCAGGCCATTTGTGTCGTTCATCGCCACAAAACTGTAACAGTTGCGAATACACTATTCGCGGCGATTGTAGGAAGGCGCTTAACTAAGTGCAAGAATAATTGTTGCACTTTATGTGCTATTTGAGCGGATGTGAAAAGACCCGTTTCGGTCAGGGATTTAAATGCAACAATAAAACTTGCAATTACTGAAAAAACGCGTCACCTTTAAATGCAACAGACAAAGATACTTTTTCATCCGCTGCGTGGGGGTAACCAGATGAACACTGGCGCATTTATGCATGATTTACTCGACTGGATCGACAACAACCTGGACAGTCGCCTGGACATTGAGACCGTCGCCAGGCGTTCCGGCTACTCGAAATGGCACCTTCAGCGCCTGTTCAAAGAGCATACGGGCTATCCCCTCGCCGGGTATATTCGTGCGCAAAAGCTGCAAAAATCGGTTGAGCGGTTATCCCACAGCGACGAACCGATTCTGAACGTGGCGATCGCGCTGGGCTTTGACTCCCAACAGTCCTTCAACCGCAGCTTTAAGCGTCAGTATGGTCAGGCGCCTGGGGCATGGCGGCGCAGTATAGGTGGCCCCGAAACGCAGCAGCTTCGCCAGTAATGCATATTTTGCTGCAACATCGAACCGGTGCTGGTATGCTGTATATAAACACAGTATAGCGAGGTGCACGATGGCTGTTGAAACAAAATTTGTTGTCGTAAGAAAAGGTGAAGAGAAAATGACATTTGCCAGTAAGAAAGAGGCTGACGCTCACGACAAGCTGCTTGATATGGCCGACGCGTTCACCGACTGGCTGTTGCAAAGCGGAATGCAGATGGATGAAACGCAGGCTGAAAATCTTGGCCTGTATCTCGCCGAGCAGAAAGAGACCGTGCAGCATATTCTTCGTACCAGCAAGCTTCCCGATCTCACTGCTCCAGCGGTAGCGGATAAAACAGAATCCGATGCGGCTGACACGAAAAAAATTAGGGCTGTGAAAGCGGCCTGATTGCCAGAAAACGTTATTAACGATCCTGTAGCCGTAAGCAGACATCTGCTTGCGGCTTTTTTTATCCTGAACATGAAAAGAGTAAAGGAGATGGCGTGCGGCAAGGAATGAAGGAAAAGATCATCAGGATCTGTGATTCAAAAATCGCCGCTAAGGGAAGCGATGTTGGGCTTTCGTTTTATGCTTTTTTTGCTAATAAAAACGACGATCCGGCACTGCTTATGGAAGTGGCGCACTGGTGGATTATGGAGATGAAGCTCGACCATTTTGAAAAGGCTGAAAAGATTAGAAACCTCGTCTCAGCCCTTTAACACGCTAAAGCGGAATAGCCGGTAACAACCCTCGATGGTCTTTAACGAGGTGTAGTTAGCAAAGTTATAAAAAATTTAAACAATCAAGCAGGAAAATAAATTATATTAATATTCCTTGTAAAGCTTTAAACTTCGAATGAATACTTTCCACAACGTGGAATAAATCGTTATCGAATTCTAATTTAACGAGATTGAAAATGAGAAAGAATAGAATTATCTTCCTCCGAAAGTACAATATATCTGCTTTTTAAAAGCGATAGAATGGTATCACTCTATCGCTTTTCCAATTATGAAACTGATTCTGCTGAAGAACCCTTACTCTTTAAATAATTTAATATAAATGAATTGAATTCTTTAAATATATCGTCAATTTCTTTTTTTGTAGCCGCTGCCTTTCCGGGTGATGAGATTTCATTAATCTTCCAGTTTCTACATTTTGCTCTTGAATAAGAACCCCAATCTATAAGTGGGCATGACTCAATAGATGAGAATAAAGTTATTTTCTCGTTTGAGTGCATAAGGGCTAGATTGATAGATATGGAATCCAAAATTCTGAAATCATCTTTCGGAGTAAACGTTACTTGCCGAATTCTACTTTCAGAGTCGTTATCAGTCATTGTTTGAAATAAGAAACCAATGAGTGGCTGGAGATCTTCATTATTGTTATTCTGAGTGGGAGGAATAGTCGGGTTCGTGACAGATTGTGAGCTGTTTGAGGCCAATGGATTTGTAACGCTTCTTCTATATCTCGGCGTGGCAAAATAGGTGTGTTTGTTATTTTTTAACCACTCCCCTATCACCACTTCATTTGGTAGCGGTTTTTTCTCGCTTGCATTAACTGAATATGTGTAAAATGCAGATATTTTTTTTGATAATGATTCTATATTTGTGTCTATTGAGGCTATGTATTTTTTTAAAGATTCTGAATTAAAAATATTTTCTTTTGTTTTTTCTTTTAACTTCGCTTCCAGATCTTTCAGGAATGCATCATCATTTTCAGATGTTTTATCGCTATTCTTTATCTCTATTCCGCTGGCATACTCTGATATTAAGTTACCATAAATAAACTGTTTCGTGTCAGCATCTATCTCACCAAAACCTTCATCAAAAGAACCTTGCATTACAAAAACAGGGCGCTGTTCTTTTTTTGAAAAATCATCCGCAAGTCTATTAACTAAGTGGCGATATTTTATCTCTCCTTCTAACTCAAATAGTGCTTGAAATATTGACTCCGAAAAATCACTATATTTTGTATTAGCGAAAGACAGTTGATCATTTCTTGATGAAGCCATTACATACACGTTGTTAAAACCGCTATTTTCGTAATGTTTTTTGTCCTTTGATACAACTTCTAGGAATTTATCCCTTTGGTCAATTGCATTCTTTATTAATTTACTTCCGCTAAAGCATGCATCTATAATTTTAACATATGTTACAGGAGAAATATCTCTTGCCAAATCGTCAATAAAATCAGATGAAATAGTTGTTTCATTTATTCTGTTCTGAGAGTAATCAGAAAAAACCAATCGTGATTCACTACCAGCTCCACCTGTATCATGTGAAAGACCATGGCCTGTAAAATAAAAGAAAAGCTCATCGACGTTTAAACTTTTTTCTTTTATTTCTTTAAAAAAGTTTATTAGTTTATCTGACGCTTCCCTTCCGCTTGCCTTTCCAGAGAGTTTGAGAGTATGTAGCGGCTTCTTAATTCTGGATACGATTTCAGACGTTAACTCCATATCATTTTTACACTGAGGTAAATTTGACTCTGTTGACCCATAATCTGAAATACCAATAATAATTGCAATGTTTACCTTTTCAGATAACGGCTCATCTGCAATGGTCTTTTTAGATATTTGTTGGGTTTGCCCTAGAATTTGATTTAAGTTTGATGATTCTAAACCAGCAATAACATCAACAAAATTGCTAAGCTTAGTCATTTTTGATTCTATGGGTTTAGACATAGCATGTATCCTTAAAGCTATTGATTTAAAAAGAATGAACAAAGTGGTGCAGATGAAATTATACGATAGTTGCTTTAGTTTTGATAGATATGACTTGAATAAAAAACCACTGAATCTATAGAACTGATAAGATGAACTTGAGAATAGTGACTTTTCATATCTACCAATAACCATTACCTACAGCGGTTTTCTCACTGCTTAGCATTCCTGCTACAGAGTTTTTTTGTCATCAGGTTATTAGCGAGCCCCGTTACGCCCTACATGGTGATCAAATCCTCCTTGTCGACTGAAAGGCATCGGGTCTAAATTAGACCAGTAGACATGGTTAATTTTATTTGATAAGAGAGATGCCCGTTTCTAGCGCTTAGCCGACGTAACCTTACCTACACCCACAGCCACCAGCCACCAGCCACCAGCCATAAAACCTGGTAGCTATACAAACACGCCATGCTGTTACGTTAATACGTGTTTACCCTTTAACAAGGAAATACGCATGACCCCACATCCGCTACGCCAGATAATCGAATCCTGCGACCACGCCATTACCACCAAAAACTATGACGCGCTGATGGAATACTACGCCGAAGACGCGGCTCTGGTAGTTAAGCCCGGCATGACGGTGAAAGGCAAAGAAAACATCCGCAACGCGTTTATTGCCATCTCGGATTATTTCCAGGACCAATTGATTGTGGAACAAGGAGAGTTGCAGGTGATCGAAGGTGGCGGCAATGCCCTCGTTATCATGGAAACCGTTCTGCGTTTTCCTGATGGTCAGGGTGGGACAACAGAAATGTCGCGTCGCGCGACCTATGTTTTTCGGCAGGAAAGCGACGGTCGCTGGCTTTGTACCATCGACAACTCGTACGGTACGTCGCTTCTGGATACCGGGAACCGATCGCGTTAATCACGGTTTCAAAGGGGCGCTGCCGCCCCTCCACGCCAGCCCCTTAATGCGCAGTAATGCGCGGCTCCTTCACAAACTCAGCCAGCAGCCACACCATATCGTGCAGCAGGCCCGTTAGCTCTTTCGCTAAGTGAGCGGGCAGCGTTCCACCCATAACCGCTTGCGTCAGCGCCAGAACGTAGTCCACCTGAGTCAGGGTATCCTGCCAGCAGTCCGGCACGCAGGAGTTGATTTTCTCACCCATGATCAACTGTTCAATCAGGTATGGCGGAAGATCGACATCACAGAGTTCACGCAGCCTGCGCAGGGCCTGAAGGAGACGCTCGCACAGCGCTGTACGGCTCGCGACATCATCGGTTTCGACCAGCACGCTTACCAGCGCGGCGCAGTTGTCGGCGACGTCAAAGAGATCGGCATCGGCCGGAAGCGGTCGGGAGATACGTTGCAGAATGACGTTTTCGTCAGACGGGAGATAAGTCAGAGTTGGGATAGTCGCCATCCAAGGCTTCCTTCTATATGGAGTTTATTTAAACACCCTTTGAGTTCCTACGCTCGGGGGGTAGCGCTGACAGAGGTAGGAATACCGCCCATATAGAAAACGGCCAGCCTAACGGCTGCTCCGTCAGCGCCACCGTTATTGTAACGAGATCGGCACTGCTGCGACATACGTAATGTCACTATATGGTTGACGGGTTCCTACGCCCGATTGCGGATGTGCCGCAACGCAGGCACTTTACGACCGCGCCCCGTAGAGGAAAAGACAAAACGCTGAATTTCATAAGGTTACTTTGCGGTTTGCGAGGCGCCTTCCAGAAACATTCACCGGGGCCACACAGAGCACGCCCCACCAAATTTTGCCCCAACCTCACCCGTGCAACTGGTGTATTGTTTTTAGACAATTCATTCCTCTAAAGGACACCTGCGCAATGATCACCATCCTCGGCAAAACCACCTCCATCAACGTTCGTAAAGTGCTCTGGACCTGCGAAGAAGCGGGCATAACCTATCAGCAGGAAGATTACGGCAGCGGTTTCGCCTCGACGGAAACGGATGCCTTCCGCGCCCTGAACCCCAACGCCATGGTGCCGGTGCTGATTGACGGTGATTTCGTGTTGTGGGAGTCCAATTCCATCTGCCGTTATCTGGCGCGCAAGGCCGAACGTCACGATCTGCTGCCCGCAGAACCGCAGGCCTGCGCCAACGTTGAGCGCTGGATGGACTGGCAGGCCACTGAATTTAACAACGCCTGGCGCTATGTCTTCCCGGCCCTGGGGCGTAAAAACCCGGACTTTAACGACCCTGAGCGCATTGCGGCAGGAATCAAGGAGTGGAACCACTGCATCACCATTCTGGAAAACCAGCTGCAGCGCACCGGGGCTTTTGCGGCGGGCGAGACGTTTACCCTTGCGGACGTGGTGCTTGGGCTGTCGGTGAATCGCTGGAAAATGACGCCGTTTGATAAGCCAGACGTACCCGCCATTGTGGCCTGGTTCGAGCGCCTTAACCAGCGTCCGGCATTTTTGCGTCACGGCAATAACGGCATGGTGTAAAACTTAATGCCTGAATGAATACCGCAACGGGGCTGTTTTATTTAATTACGAAACCCTGAAAGTCATCAGAGGGAATAATAATTAAGCTCTATCCTGGACAGCCCGTTGAATCGCTTTGCTAGCCTGAATAGGCAGGCAAAGCTCAACCCGGAGGTATTCTTGCTGATAAGACTCAAGAAAGAACGAACGCATAAGGAGGATCGCCGGCTTGCTCTCTGGCTGGCGACCTCGGCAGGTTTGCTTAACGCCATCGCCCTTGGGGCATTTGGTTTTTTTCCCTCACACATGACCGGCAACACCTCACAGTTATCCAGCGAAGTTTCTTCTACCGATCTGAGCGATATTATTTTCTTCGGCTCGATCATTCTCTCATTTGTGGCTGGCGCCATTATTGCGCGCACGATCGTCATATGGGGTATTATCCATAACGTCAGGCTGGTTTTTTGCCAGATCCTTTTTGTCGAGGGGATATTACTGACCGGCGTTTCCTTCTACGAAATGTATTTCCATGCGCTCAACAGCAACCGCGAAATTATTCTTTTTCTCTGCTTTCTGATGGGCATTCATAATTCCACCTCCACGCAGCTTTCCGGCGGACGGGTAAGATCGACGCACATTACCGGCACGCTAACGGACGCGGGGATTTCCCTGGCCTCCGTAATGGTGGCGATGCTGCGCAGGGATTACTCCAAAGATACGGCGGCACAAAAAAGTCAGCTAAAAACCCACTTAACCACCCTGTTTTCCTTCATTACGGGCGGTATCGCGGGGCTGCTGCTGTTCCGATGGATTGGCTTCAACGCCATGCTGGCGCTGGGGTTGATGCTTGCGGTTGTAGCCGTGGTATCAATTATCACCGTCTCGTCGCGGGTTCGACGAGTGCGTGCCACTCTATGAAGGTAGTGCCATATTTTCGGTGTAAGAGCTCTTTCGATGTGACGTTGTCACATCGAAAGATTCGCTTTAGGACTATTCTGCCCGCTACACAATCAGCCCTTACGCCATAAGGCTTAACACCAGGTTGTCACTGTTTTCATAGGGTTACTGATTTTACCCCTTCGCTGGAACCCTTCCCAAACGCTTGCTATAGGTGAAATACCCCTGCCGAAACATGGCATAACAACAGGCAACCGGTGGTTGCTATAACGCATGCGCACAGGGAGACACACCGCAATGCACCCATTACTCAAACGTTCGCTGCTGTTTGTCGGCGCCATTATCGTGGTTCTCGCCCTCCTCGTCTGGGGGATCGGGCTGGAAACGATCAAGGCGCGTAAGGTTGACCTGATCTATCTCGGGCAACAGCATATGATTCTGGTTTTCTCATCAATGTTCTTTGCCCTGCTGGTGGGTATTCCGGCGGGTATTCTGCTGAGCCGCCCGGCCGCGCGGGGAATCTCCGAATATGTGATGCAAATCTTCAACGTAGGCAACACGCTGCCGCCGCTGGCCGTGCTGGCCCTGGCGATGGTGGTGATTGGCATTGGCGATACGCCCGCCATCATCGCCCTGTTCCTCGCCTCGCTGCTGCCGATCGTGCGTAATACTTATGCCGGGCTGTGCTCGGTCCCGCCGTCGCTGCTGGAAGCGGCAAACGGGATTGGCATGACCAAATGGCAGCGTCTGCGTCAGGTTGAGCTGCCTGCCGCCTGGCCGGTCATGCTCTCCGGCATTCGCATTGCGACCGCCATTAACGTCGGTACCGCGCCGCTGGCGTTCCTGATTGGTGCCAGCAGCTACGGCGAGCTGATTTTCCCCGGCATTTATCTGAACGATTTCCCGACCCTGATCCTCGGCGCGGCGGCCACCGCCCTGTTCGCCCTGATCCTCGATACCCTGCTGGCGGCGCTGGGTCGCGTGATGAGTCCCCATCTCGCTCGATAACAATAACAAGGAGCTTTTATGAGACTGTTTTCCGGCCTGACGGCGCTGTGTGCCGCGGCGCTGTTCACCAGCCAGGCGATGGCGGCCCCGCTGATTCTGGCAACCAAGAGCTTTACCGAGCAGCATATTCTCTCGGCGATGACCGTGCAGTACCTGCAAAAGAAAGGATTCCAGGTTCAGCCGCAAACCAATATCGCCACGGTGATTTCCCGTAACGCGATGATCAACAAGCAGATTGACATGACCTGGGAGTACACCGGCACGTCATTAATCATCTTTAACCACATCAACAAGCGCATGTCGCCAGAGGAGTCTTACGAGACGGTGAAACGTCTGGACGCGAAGCACGGTCTGGTCTGGCTCAAGCCCGCCGACATGAACAACACCTATGCGTTCGCCATGCAGCGCAAGCGCGCCGAGGCGGAACATATCAACACCATGTCGGAGATGGTGGCCAAGATTGAGCAGATCCGTAAAACCAACCCGGACAAAAACTGGCTGCTGGGTTTAGACCTGGAATTTGCCGGGCGCAGCGACGGCATGAAGCCGCTTCAGGCCGCCTATAAGATGGACCTGGACCGCCCGCAGATCCGTCAGATGGACCCCGGTCTGGTCTATAACGCGGTGCGCGACGGCTTCGTCGACGCCGGACTGATTTACACCACCGACGGGCGCGTGAAGGGCTTCGACCTCAAGGTGCTGGAAGATGATAAAGGCTTCTTCCCGAGCTATGCCGTCACCCCGGTAGTCCGTAAGGACACGCTGGAGGCCAATCCGGGCCTGGAAGAGGCGCTCAACACCCTCTCTGCCCAGCTCAACAACGACGTTATCACCGAACTGAACAAGAAGGTGGATATCGACCATCAGTCACCGCAGCAGGTCGCCCGCGATTTCCTGCGTAGCAAACAGCTGCTGTAGGAGGCACTATGGAGACGATTCACTACATTCTGGACAACTGGGACTACCTGTTAACCCTGACGCTGCAGCATCTGTGGCTGGTGGCGCTGGCCGTAGGTTTAGCCATCATCATCGGCGTACCGCTCGGCATTCTGATTGTTCGCCACAAGTGGCTGGCAACGCCGGTGCTGGGGATTGCCACCATCGTGCTGACCATTCCGTCCATTGCGCTGTTTGGCCTGATGATCCCGCTGTTTTCGCTGATCGGTCAGGGAATTGGCGCCCTGCCCGCCATCACGGCGGTATTTCTCTACTCGCTGCTGCCGATCGTGCGTAACACCCATACGGCGCTCGACAGCCTGCCGCCTGGCCTGCGTGAAGCCGGACGCGGCATCGGCATGACCTTCTGGCAGCGCCTGCGCTGGGTCGAAATCCCGATGGCGCTGCCGGTGATTTTCGGCGGGATCCGCACCGCCGTGGTGATGAACATCGGCGTGATGGCGATTGCCGCGGTGATCGGCGCGGGCGGTCTGGGCCTGCTGCTGCTCAACGGCATCGGCGGAAGTGATATCCGCATGTTGATTGCGGGCGCGCTGATGATTTGTCTTTTAGCGATTGTGCTCGACTGGCTGCTGCACCGTCTGCAGGTGGTTCTGACTCCAAAGGGGATTCGATAATGATAAAACTGGAAAACCTCACCAAACAATTTTCACAGAAGCACGGTCAGACCTTTAAGGCCGTCGACAACGTCAACCTGAACGTGCCCGAAGGGGAAATGTGCGTCCTGCTGGGCCCGTCCGGCTGCGGGAAAACCACCACACTGAAGATGATTAACCGCCTCATTACGCCGAGCAGCGGGACGATCCTGATCAACGGCGAAGACACCAGCGGGATGGACACCGTCACACTGCGCCGCAACATTGGCTACGTGATCCAGCAGATTGGCCTGTTCCCTAACATGACCATCGAAGAGAACATTACCGTCGTGCCGCGCATGCTGGGCTGGGATAAAGCGCGCTGTAAAACCCGCGCCGAAGAGCTGATGGATATGGTGGCGCTGGATCCGCATAAGTTCCTGAATCGCTATCCGCGTGAGATGTCCGGCGGCCAGCAGCAGCGCATCGGCGTGATCCGCGCCCTGGCGGCGGATCCGCCGGTACTGCTAATGGATGAGCCCTTCGGCGCGGTGGACCCGATCAACCGCGAGGTGATCCAGAACCAGTTCCTGGAGATGCAGCGCAAGCTGAAAAAAACCGTCATGCTGGTCAGCCACGATATCGATGAGGCCCTGAAGCTTGGCGACCGTATTGCGGTGTTCCGTCAGGGGAAAATCGTGCAGTGCGCCAGCCCGGACGAACTGCTGGCGAAACCGGCGAACGAGTT
Source organism: Enterobacter sp. Taxon_8 (assembly GCF_058354585.1). Lineage (NCBI taxonomy): Bacteria > Pseudomonadati > Pseudomonadota > Gammaproteobacteria > Enterobacterales > Enterobacteriaceae > Enterobacter > Enterobacter sp. Taxon_8. The sequence goes on from NZ_CM177989.1 coordinate 2,496,728, forward strand.
TGTTGGCTCGTTTGTCGGTCAGGACCGCACCCTGAAGCGCCTGCTGCTGGTCTCGGCGGGCGACGTCACCGACCAGCAGCCGACCATTACGGTGCGGGGCTCTACTCCGCTCCCTGAAGCCTTTGCGACCATGGATGATAACGATATTCGCGCGATTACCGTAGTTGACGAACACGGCAAACCGCTGGGCTTTGTGAAGCGTCGCGAAGCGCGTAACGCCAGCGGAACCTGCGCCGACATCCTGCATCAGTTCCGCATGACTGGTAAAGCGGAAGACAACCTGCGCGTGGTCCTGTCACGCCTGTATGAGAGCAACACCAGCTGGATGCCGATAGTGGATGAGGACGGGCGCTACAACGGCGAGATTTCTCAGGACTATATTGCCGAGTATCTGAGTTCAGGTCGTACGCGCCGGGCGCTGAATATTCACACCGACAGCTAACCTTTCTGGCCGGGCATCGCCCGGCTTTTCCGCACGCATACCTTTTGCTAACCCCGCGATTAGCCGCCACAATATCGTATCTTTCCCGTTTACTCGCGACTCATGCAACGTCTTCATACTTACCCCGACATCCGCGCGATGTTTCGTCGACTGCTGATTGCAACCGTCACCGGCGTGCTGGCCGCGCTGGCCGTTGCGGTGTTCCGCCACAGCATGTATCTGCTGGAGTGGCTGCTTCTCAGCAACGACAGCGGCAGCCTGGTGAATGCCGCCGCGTCGCTCTCACCCTGGCGGCGCGCGCTGACGCCCGCGCTGGGCGGGCTGGCTGCCGGGCTGCTGCTCTGGGGATGGCAGCGCCTGACCGCCCAGCGGCCTCATGCCCCTACCGATTACATGGAAGCGCTGGAGACGGGCGACGGTCAGTTTGACTACGGCGCCAGCCTGGTGAAATCTCTTGCCTCTCTGCTTGTCGTTGCCAGCGGCAGCGCCATCGGGCGTGAAGGGGCGATGATCCTGCTTGCTGCCCTCGCCGCCTCCTTTTTTGCCCGGCGCTTTACGCCCAAATCCGAATGGAAGTTATGGATCGCCTGCGGCGCAGCGGCCGGGATGGCCAGCGCCTACCATGCTCCATTAGCCGGAAGCCTGTTTATTGCGGAGATTCTGTTTGGCACCCTGATGCTGGCCTCGCTCGGCCCCGTCATTATCGCGGCGGTGGTGGCGCTGCTCACCACGCAGCTCCTGGCGCCGGGTACCGGCACGCTCTACGCGGTCCATTTGAGCGGCACACTCACCGCAGCCGATTATGCCCTGCTGGTCGCCATGGGGCTGCTGGCAGGGCTTTGCGGACCGCTGCTGATGGGGTTGATGGCATTCAGCCACGGTCTTTTCCTGCACTTAAAACTCTCGCCTCCGTGGCAATTAGCGCTGGGCGGTGCGATCGTTGGGCTGCTGTCTCTTCTGACGCCGAAGGTGTGGGGGAATGGCTACAGCGTGGTTCAGGCTTTTCTGCTCGCGCCGCCGCTGCTGTCGGTGATTGCCGGGGTGTTCATCTGTAAATTGCTGGCAGTGCTGGCGAGCAGCGGGTCGGGCGCGCCGGGCGGGGTGTTCACGCCCACGCTGTTTGTCGGCATGGCAACAGGCATGCTATTCGCGCAGTTTTTCGCGCTGTGGCTGCCGGGTTCTGAAACGGCTATTTTGCTGGGGCTGGCAGGGATGGCAACGCTACTCGCCGCGACCACGCATGCGCCCATTATGTCGGCGCTGATGGTCTGTGAAATGACCGGACAGTATTTTTTACTGCCCGGTTTGCTGGTCGCCTGCGTGGTGGCGTCCGTATTGTCGCGGACGTTACGCCACGACTCGATCTACGGTCAGCACGCCACCGAGGGCAGAGAGATCGATGTACTGCGCTAGCTCGCGCTGCTCGGCGCGTGGCAAATAAGGCAGCTCGCCGACTAATGGGCCAGGCAGTTTGGTGCTCAGCACGTCAATAATCTCGGCGTAGTGCGCCAGGCCCGGGTTGATGCGGTTTGCCACCCAGCCAATCAGCGGCAGGCCGTCATTGGCAATCGCCTGCGCCGTCAGCAGCGCGTGGTTGATGCACCCTTCCTGGATCCCTACCACCATTACCACCGGAAGCTGCTCCTGCACAACCCATTCAGACAGCGGGCGCAAATCATTCATCAGGCTGCGCCAGCCGCCCGTCCCTTCAACCACTACGTGGTCAACCTTCTCGCTCAGGTTCGCCAGTCCGTCGGACAACAGGGGATAATTAATCAGGCCGCTGTGCGCCACGCTGCTCTCCTCTTCGCTTAACGCGATGGGATTGACCGCGTGATAAGGCAACTCCAGTGACGAGACGCTTTGCAGCACCAGGGCGTCTTTATTACGCAATCCCTCTGGCGTCTCTTTACTCCCTTTTGCGACCGGTTTGTACCCTGCCACGCGTTTACCGCTTGCTGCCAGCGCCTGCAGCAATGCGCGGGATACGACGGTCTTGCCGACAGAGGTATCTGTACCAGTAACAAAGAAACGCTTAAGCATGACTCACTCCACCTCTTGGGTATGCTTCGAAAATATAAACCAGGTAAATAATTCAGTGGAGGAAGTCTACGGGATGCGTACGCTACCCGGCTTGAGATAGCGCAATTTTTCTTACATCAGCGGAAAAGAGTTAACCCTGTAGCAGGCGGATCAACAGCGAGCCGTTATACATGGCATCTTTGACCAGCGCCGCGCCTGCCATCGTGCCCTGGTTGGAAAACTGGGTGCTTTCTACCGCAATATTTTTGCTGTAGGCAGGAAGCGACTGCTGATGGATACAGGCCGAGATCGCCGGGAAGAGGATTTCCGCCGCCTGGCTCAGCGGTGAGCCAATGAGGATTTTTTGCGGATTGAAGAGGTTCACCATAATGGCCAGAATGCGGCCAACGTTATTCCCTACTCCAGTAATAATGTCCTTCGCCAGCAGATCGCCCTGGCGCGCGGCGGCGCAGAGAGAATCCACCGTTAAGGGCTGTCCGTGCAGCGAGGAGCTCATGGACTGGCTGAGCCTGACCTGCGCCAGTTCCAGCACGCTTTCCACGCTGGCAATGGTCTCGAGACAGCCGTGGTTCCCGCAGTAGCAGCGCTTGCCGTAAGGGTCGACCTGGGTATGTCCGATTTCCACCAGGCTGCTGCTTCCGGCGTGGAGAAGCCGTCCGTCGGTAATCACCCCCGCGCCGACGTTATGGTCGATAACCACCTGAATCACATCCCGCGCGCCCCGGGACGCGCCGAACAGCGCTTCCGCCATCGTCCAGGCGCTGATGTCATGCTGAATATAGACCGGCACGCCGGTATGGTTTTTCAGCACCTCTCCCAGCGGCATCTCTTTCACATCGTCGTAGAACGGCATGCGGTGAACAATACCATTTTCGGTATCAATAATACCCGGCATGGTGATGGCGATCGCCGTTAAGCGTTCAAGGCGCTGCTGATGGCGGATAAAGAAGCGATCGATGTGCGAGACTATCGCCTCAAGGAGCGACTCCTCGGCGTTGAGCGGCAGTTCAAGACGGTCTTCCACCACCAGCTTGCTGCTCAGGTCGCGCAGCGCAAGGAAGATCTCCCCCCGGCTGATGCGCAGCGACAGATAGTGCCAGGCCTCCGTCTCCACCACCAGCCCAACGGCCGGACGGCCACGGCTGCCCGGCTCCTGAATTTCCGTCTCCTGAACCAGGTGTGCTTCCAGCATCTCGCGGACTATCTTGGTGATACTGGCAGGTGCCAGCTGTGCCAGGCGCGAAAGATCGATACGCGAAACCGGACCAAGCTGATCAATCAGGCGATACACCGCGCCAGCGTTGGTCTGCTTAATCTGATCAATATGCCCTGGCTGACTATCCGCGACCACCTCGTACTCCCTTATTTTCGAGCTTCGAAATAAACTGTTGGCTATGGTGAAGCACTTGTATGGCTGCCGTCAAATATTTACTTAGCCATGTGATTTACCGCACATTTTTGCCCACTTTTGCCTGAAAATGCTGCCCGGCAGAGGCGTTCATCAACTGCTGTTTGAAGCGCTGCGCGGCGTGGCTCTGTTCTCGATGTTTTGACCAGACCAGCCACATCTCTGAAACGGCATCCTCTTCGGCAATGGTTACCCAGCGCATTTCGCGCAGTTGTACCCGTTTAAAGGAGGCTGGAAGAATAGAGACGCCCAGCCCGGCGGCGACCAGGCCGATAATCGTCATCGCTTCCCCGACTTCCTGGGTGATGACCGGGGCAAGATCGTAGCGGCGCATCAGCCCCAGAATATCGTCATACAGACCCGTTCCAACCTGCGGGTCAAAAAAGACAAACGGCTCTTTTGCCAGCTCAGCCAGCGAAACCGTCGGACGCGACGCCAGCGGGTGATCGTGCGGGATCATGGCCATCAGCGGCTCACGCAGGATCACCTCCCACTCCAGCGAGTCCGGCAGCTGGGTATTACGCATGAGCCCCAGATCCAGCGAGCCTTCATTCAGCGGCGCGATCTGCTCGCGGGTGTTGATCTCGCGCGTTTGAATGTGAACATCCGGGAAATGGCGGCGGAATGACGACAGGGTTTCCGAGACGGCGCTGATAAACGGCGCGGACGAGGTAAACCCGATGCGCAACTCTCCGGCTTCCCCGAGATAGAGCCGTTCTGCCCGAGCGGCGGCGTCATCGACCATGCTCAGAATTTGTCGGCTGTCGTTCAGAAACTGCTTACCCGCCGCCGTCAGGCTCACGCTGCGGTTGGTGCGGGCCAGAAGGCGCGCCCCGACCTGCTGCTCCAGGATCTGAATCTGCTGGCTTAACGGTGGCTGAGAGATGTTTAGCCGTGCCGCCGCGCGGCCAAAATGCAGCTCTTCGGCGACGGCGACAAAGTAGCGGAGATGACGCAGCTCGATATTCATATTTCTAAAGTATCATTTGAGATTATTAATATATTAGACAGAATATTTACATTTTCCTACCCTTAACAGGTGGTCATACCCGTCACCAGAAATCACGGGGATGTTTAAGCAAGGAAACTGTGTGAGTCGTACAACTACTATTGATATCGATCCGGCCAGAGATATCAATGATTTACCCGCAGCATCGCAGCCGGTTCAGTTCATTAAACGTGGTACTCCCCAATTTATGCGCGTCACGCTGGCGCTCTTTTCCGCCGGTCTGGCAACCTTCGCTCTGCTCTATTGCGTACAGCCGATCCTGCCCGTTCTCTCCCATGAGTTTGGCGTATCGCCTGCCAGCAGCAGCGTTTCACTCTCTATTTCTACCGGCATGCTGGCGATTGGCCTGCTCTTTACCGGGCCGCTGTCCGACGCCATTGGCCGTAAACCGGTGATGGTAACCGCGCTGATGCTGGCCTCGGTTTGTACGTTACTCTCGACCATGATGACCAGCTGGCACGGTATTCTGGTGATGCGCGCGCTGATTGGGCTCTCGCTCAGCGGCGTGGCGGCGGTCGGGATGACCTATCTCAGCGAGGAGATCCACCCGAGCTTTGTTGCCTTCTCTATGGGGCTTTACATCAGCGGGAACTCGATTGGCGGAATGAGCGGACGTCTGCTGAGCGGGGTATTCACGGACTTCTTTAACTGGCGTATTGCGCTGGCAGTCATCGGGTGTTTTGCGCTGGCATCTGCCCTGATGTTCTGGAAAATTCTGCCGGAATCGCGTCATTTCCGCCCGACCTCGTTGCGCCCGAAAACGCTGTTTATCAATTTCCGTCTGCACTGGCGCGACAAGGGGCTGCCGCGCCTGTTCCTGACCGGCTTCCTGCTGATGGGCTCGTTCGTCACGCTGTTTAACTATATTGGCTACCGCCTGATGCTCTCGCCGTGGCATCTGAGCCAGGCGGTGGTCGGCCTGCTTTCCGTGGCTTACCTTACCGGCACCTGGAGCTCGCCGAAGGCCGGGGCGATGACCGCACGCTATGGCCGCGGTCCGGTCATGCTGTTCTTCACGGCGATGATGCTGGTCGGCCTGTTGCTGACGCTCTTCTCCTCCCTGTGGCTGATTTTTGCCGGCATGCTGCTCTTCTCCGCGGGGTTCTTCGCCGCGCATTCGGTCGCCAGCAGCTGGATTGGACCGCGCGCCCGTCGCGCCAAAGGTCAGGCATCGTCGCTGTATCTGTTTAGCTATTACCTGGGGTCCAGCATCGCCGGGACGCTCGGCGGTGTCTTCTGGCATAACTACGGCTGGAACGGCGTGGGCGGGTTTATCGCGCTGATGCTGTGCGCCGCGCTGCTGGTTGGCGCAAGTCTTCATAAACGTCTGAGATAATACGCCTGCGGGCTGATGTCCGTTAAGACGCTCCATCCACAAAAACGGCACCAGCGTACTGGTGCCGTTTCACGTTCAGGAATCCCAGGCCTGCTCTATCTTACCGGCTTCAAACTGCGGAGGCGGTTTTCGGAAACGGCGCGTGAGCCACGTCAGGTAAAGGATCCCCAGTGCCGCCCAGATGAGGCCAAGCGTCAGGGACGTCGCTTCGAGGTTTATCCACAGCACGCCGACCGTGACGGCACCGATGAGCGGCAGCAGGAGATAGTGGAAACGATCTTTCCACGTTTTGTTCAGCCCCTTACGCCGCCAGAAATGGTTGTACACCGAGAGATTAACAAACGTAAACGCCACCAGCGCGCCAAAATTGATCAGCGCCGTCGCGGTCACGAGATCGAAGTACAGGGCCGACAGCGCCACTATCCCAACCATAATGACGTTCAGGGCCGGCGTACGCCATTTCGGATGCACGTAGCCAAACACCCGCTCCGGAAACACGTTGTCACGCCCCATCACATACAGTAAGCGCGAGACGCTGGCGTGCGAGGCCAGGCCTGAAGCGAGCGTATTCACAAACGTGGTACACAGAAACACCGACTGGAAGAGCTTGCCGCCCACGTACAGCGCTATTTCCGGCAGCGCGGCGTCCGGGTTCTTGAAGCGCGCGATCGTCGGAAAAAAGAGTTGCATGAAAAACGAGGCAACAATGAATATCAGCCCGCCATACAGAGCGGTGAGGAAAATCGCTTTGGGGATCACCCGCGCCGCGTTTGGCGTCTCTTCCGACAGCGTGGTGACCGCGTCAAAGCCGAGGAAAGAGAAGCAGACGATAGTCGCGCCGGTAATAATCGGGATCAGGTGTGCGTTCTCGCTGATAAACGGCTGGAGCGACCAGACGGTGCCGACGCCCTCCCCCTTGTGCAGACCGTGCACCACGAGTATGACAAACACCACCATGATGGCGATCTGCACCAGCACAAACAGGGTGTTAAAGTTGGCGACCAGATTCACACTCTTGAGGTTCGCCAGCGTCAGGATCGTTACAAACCCCACCACCCAAACCCACGGCGGGACTTCAGGGAACAACGCGGAAAGGTAGATCTTCGCCAGCAGCACGTTGATCATCGGCAGGAAGAGATAATCCAGCAGCGATGACCAGCCGACCATAAAGCCTAAGTGGGGTCCGATCGATTTCTGCGTGTAGGTATACGCAGAGCCTGCTTCCGGGAACTGTCGTACCAGTTTACCGTAGCTGATGGCGGTAAACATGACGCCAGCCAGCGCCAGGAGATACGAGGCGGGCACGTGGCCGTTGCTGATACCGGACACAATGCCGAAGGTATCAAACACGGTCATGGGGGTGAGATAAGCCAGCCCCATCATGACCACCTGCCAGAGCTTGAGGGAACTGCGCAGCCGGGTTCTTCCGGCCATGCCCGGCGAGTCAAGAGAGGTGTTAGTCGCCATAAACCGTCCCCCCCATGCTTACCGTGGTTTGCAATCGCGCTGTCCTTAACGCAAACCTGCTTAGCAAAGGGGGAAGTTGTAAAGAACACACGCGATCGTACCAGCGCACCGTCTCTGGCTCGCACTCACAGCAGGCGCCTGACTGGCCCCCTTCGCCCTGCGGATAGTTGAACATCTGCATCATTCCTACCTCGTCACACAGTGTCGTTAAGAAAATCCCTGTGCCGCCTGCGCTCCATAACGCGACTCCCGGGAGATAGCTGGCGTGCCAGCAAACAGTTAGGCCAGGCTCCGCGCAGGCCGTTTGGTATTACGTATGAGATGAAACAAAGCGGCCCCTTACCGGGGCACGTCATCAGGCGTTTTTCAGCATCCACTCAATTTCCGTTTCGGTAATCAGGCGTTCAAACTGCAGTAATTCATCGTTTTTGCAGGCGTGATAGACGTGGCAGAAGCGTTCGCCCAGCCGCTCGCGCAGGCTATCGTTTTGCATAAATTCCCACAGCGCATCGCTCTGACGGATCGGGAACGGCAGTCCGTCCTGCTCCAGACCATTGCCTTCCACTTCTTCCTGCAGCGGTAAATCGTTATCCAGGCCATGTAAAATGCCGGCAAAAATCGCCGCCATCACCAGATACGGATTCGCGTCAGCGCCCGCTACCCGATACTCGACCCGATGGTTATGGCGATCGCCGCAGGGGATACGCAGGGCAACGGTGCGATTATTGTGTCCCCATGACGCCTGCGTCGGCACGTACATTCCCGGCTGGAAACGGCGGTAGGAGTTGACGTTCGGTGCCAGCAGCGCCATGGACGCAGGCATCAGGTCGATCATCCCGGCCAGCGCGCGTTTCAGCAGCGCGGAATCCTCGCCGCTGGCGTCTGCGAGCACGTTTTCGCCTCGGTTGTTTTGCATGCTGATATGGATGTGCATCCCGCTGCCCGCATGTTCTTCATACGGCTTTGCCATAAACGTGGCGTGCATCTTATGTTTTTCTGCCATCTGCCTGACGAGACGTTTTAGCGCCAGCGCATCATCGCAGGCATCGAGCACGTTTTCCGTATGGTGCAGGTTTATCTCAAACTGGCCCGGAGAGGCCTCAGCCACTGCCCCGTCGGCGGGGATCAGCTGCAGCTGCGCCAGTTCGTCAATGTCGTTCAGCACGTCAGCAAAGTGGTTCAGATTATCAACCGAGTAGACCTGACTCTGCGTGTTGCGCACGTCGGTGCCCGGCGCGCAGGGTGGCTGCAGATAGCCGTCGGCATCGCGTTTACGGTCAAGTAAATAGAACTCCAGCTCTACCGCTACCACGGGGAACAGGCCGCGCTGGCGCAGCTGCTGCCAGAGTCGGTTGAGTACGTTCCGCGGCTCAACGTCAAAGGGAGCGCCATCTTCATCGACCATGGTGAGCTGCACCTGACCAATGTATTCCGGGTCGGCGGCGGACGGCGTCAGGGTGCCCGGTACCGGCACGCAGATACAGTCCGGCTCGCCGAGCTCCTGTCCCAGGCCCGCCTCTTCCACGACGTTACCCAAAATGTCCATGGCGAAAACCGATGCCGGGAAATAGCAGCCTTTTTCAAGTTTGCTCAGTCCGGCAACCGGGATGCGTTTGCCGCGAAAACAGCCGTTCAGGTCGGTCAGGAGGACATCAATAAACTGGGTGTCAGGATACTTTTCTAAATAGCGCTTCACTTCCAGCGTAAAGGCGCTGCCCCGCCTCTCATCCGTGTGCTGCACAAAGTTCTCAACTTCTACGATATTGGTTTCCATGATTTACCACCGTTTTTGGGATTTGCGTTCGCTGCTCTGGACTGTCAAATATAATGACCACCCTATCGAATCTGTATGCAAATAAATTGTTTGTCAAATGTTAAATTAAGTTTGCAAAAGGCAGATCCCGTTGCTAGATTGAGAAAATATTGAACGAAAAGGCCGTTTTGCAGGCGATAATGGCCTAAATTTAGTCCACTTTGTGAGGGCGATCATGGAAAATATAATGAACAAGCCAGTTATTGGCGTGGTGATGTGTAGAAACAGGCTTAAGGGTCATGAGACCCAGACCCTGCAAGAAAAGTACCTGAACGCCATCATTAACGCGGGGGGTTTACCGATTGCCTTACCGCATGCGCTGGCAGAGCCAGAGCTGCTCACCGCTCTGCTGCCAACCCTGGACGGGATTTACCTGCCGGGCAGCCCAAGTAACGTGCAGCCGCACCTTTATGGTGAAAACGGCGATGAGCCTAACGCCGATCCCGGGCGAGATCTTCTGAGTATGGCGCTGATTGCCGCCGCGCTCGAAAGGCACATCCCCATTTTCGCCATCTGCCGGGGGCTGCAGGAGCTGGTTGTTGCGACGGGGGGGACGCTGTATCGCCGCCTGTTCGAGCAGAACGACCTGCTCGAGCACCGGGAAGATCCTGAACTGCCGGTTGAGCTACAATACGCTCCGTCTCATGAAGTTCAGGTTCAGGAGGGAGGACTGCTGTCTCAATTAATACCAGGCTGTAACACATTTTGGGTAAACTCGTTACACGGGCAAGGTGCACGAACGTTAGGAGCACGGCTTCGCGTGGAGGCCCGTTCGACGGATGGGCTGGTCGAGGCGGTCAGCGTTCATGACCACCCTTTTGCCCTCGGCGTGCAATGGCACCCCGAATGGAACAGCAGCGAGTACGCCCTGTCCCGTATGTTGTTTGAAGGTTTTATCACCGCCTGTCAAAGCCACATTGCCGAGAAGCAGCGGCTTTGACCACTACCGTAAAGGAAATGCAACTATGAGCGATGACGGACTGGCGCCAGGGAAACGTCTGTCTGAGATCCGCCAGCAGCTGGGTCTCTCGCAGCGGCGTGCCGCCGAACTGTCTGGGTTAACACACAGTGCCATCAGCACCATTGAGCAGGACAAAGTCAGTCCTGCTATCAGTACGCTGCAAAAGCTGCTGAAAGTTTATGGGCTGTCGCTCTCGGAATTCTTTTCGGAACCGGAAAAACCTGATGAACCGCAGGTGGTTATTAATCAGGAAGACCTTATCGAAATAGGCAGTCAGGGGGTTTCGATGAAGCTGGTTCATAACGGAAATCCGAACCGTACGCTGGCGATGATTTTTGAAACTTACCAGCCTGGAACCACGACCGGAGAGAGGATCAAACACCAGGGTGAGGAGATCGGTACGATACTGGAAGGTGAAATATTGTTGACCATTAATGGCCAGCAATATCACCTGGTTGCGGGGCAAAGCTATGCCATCAATACCGGCATACCGCACAGCTTCAGCAACACCTCGGCAGGCGTCTGCCGCATTATCAGTGCCCACACCCCCACCACGTTCTAATTACCACTCAGTCCCGGCGTAAGCGCGCTTACGCCGGGAAATATAAAAACGATCGCTGTCGGCATTTAACGGGTTAATTCCCGGAATGCCCCACGGCTTCGTATTGCCTGAAACGGCCATGCCTTTATTTATCTGATTGCGAAAGAAAGGAGTGAATATGCATTTTCAGCACCTGACTTACTGGCAGGATAAAGCAAAAAACAGCGTCATTGAGACCCGGTTATTTATTAACGGCGCCTATTGTGACGCCGCCGATAACACCACGTTTGCAACCGTCAATCCCGCGACCCAGCAGACGCTGGCGAACGTCGCCCGGGGCAAGCAGGCGGACGTGGACCGCGCGGTTCAGGCCGCGCGTGAGGTATTTGAGCGCGGTGACTGGTCGCAGGCGTCTCCGGCGCAGCGCAAGGCCGTGCTAAATACGCTCGCCGATTTAATGGATCGCCATAGCGAAGAGCTGGCCCTACTGGAAACGCTGGACACCGGTAAACCCATCCGCCACAGCCTGCGCGACGATATTCCCGGCGCGGCGCGCGCCATTCGCTGGTACGCCGAAGCGGCGGATAAAGTCTACGGCGAAGTGGCGCCTACGGGTCCGGGCGAGCTGGCGATGATCGTGCGCGAACCCATCGGGGTTGTCGCGGCCATCGTCCCCTGGAACTTCCCGCTGCTGCTGGCCTGCTGGAAGCTGGGCCCGGCGCTGATCGCGGGTAATAGCGTGATACTGAAACCGTCGGAGAAATCGCCCCTCACCGCCCTGCGGCTGGCCGGACTGGCGAAAGAGGCGGGCCTGCCTGACGGCGTGCTGAACGTGATAAGCGGTTACGGCCACGAAGCGGGCCAGGCGCTGGCATTGCATCCGGAGGTCGAGGTGCTGACGTTTACCGGCTCTACCCGTACCGGCAAGCAGCTATTGAAGGACGCGGGAGAAAGCAACATGAAGCGCGTCTGGCTGGAGGCGGGCGGCAAAAGCGCCAACATTATCTTTGCCGACTGTCCGGACCTGGACAAGGCCGTGAGCGCGACCGCCGCCGGGATTTTTTATAACCAGGGGCAAGTCTGTATCGCCGGTACCCGTCTGCTGCTCGAAGACAGCATCGCCGATGAGTTCCTGGCCAGGCTAAAAGCGCAGGCTCGTCACTGGCAGCCGGGCGATCCGCTCGACCCGGACAGCACGATGGGCATGCTCATCGACGCTGCGCACGCCGATACCGTCCACACGTTCATTCGCGAGGGAACCCGGAAAGGCACGCTTCTGCTGGACGGGCGGGAACAATCATGGCCTTCCGCTGTCGGTCCAACCATTTTTGTCGACATCGACCCCGCCTCCCCGCTGTGCCGGGAAGAAATTTTCGGGCCGGTGCTGGTCGTCACCCGTTTTAAATCCGAAGAGGAAGCCTTAGCGCTGGCCAACGACAGTGAATACGGGCTTGGCGCAGCGGTATGGACCCGCGATCTTTCCCGCGCGCACCGCATGAGCCGCCGCCTGAAGGCCGGCTCGGTCTTCGTCAATAACTATAACGACGGTGATATGACCGTTCCCTTTGGCGGCTATAAGCAGAGCGGCAACGGTCGCGATAAGTCCCTGCACGCGCTGGAAAAATTTACCGAACTGAAAACCATCTGGATTGCCCTGGAGCCTCAATCATGACCGAACATACCACCAGCTACTACGCGGCCAGCGCGAACGCTTACGAACCTTTCCCGACGCTTAACGAGTCGATCAGCTGTGACGTGTGCGTGGTGGGCGGCGGCTATACCGGCCTCTCCTCCGCGCTGCATCTCGCCGAAATGGGCTATGACGTGGTGCTCCTTGAAGGGGCGCGCATCGGCTTCGGCGCCAGCGGACGCAACGGCGGCCAGCTGGTTAACTCCTACAGCCGCGATATCGACGTGATCGAGAAAAACTACGGGCCCGATGCCGCCAGAATGCTCGGGAGCATGATGTTTGAAGGCGGGGAAATCATCCGGGAACGCATCCAGCGCTATCAGATCCAGTGCGACTATCGTCCCGGCGGGCTGTTTGTGGCGCTTAACCATAAGCAGCTGGAGACGCTGGAGGAGCAAAAAGCCAACTGGGAACGCTACGGCAACACGCAGCTGGAGCTGCTGGACGCCAGCGCCATTCGCCGGGAAGTCGACAGCGAACGCTATACCGGCGCGCTGCTGGACCGCAGCGGTGGGCACATTCATCCGCTGAACCTGGCGATCGGCGAAGCGGACGCCATTCGCCTGAACGGCGGGCGTGTATATGAACAGTCCCCGGTGACCGCCATTCAGCACACCAGCCCGGCCGTGGTGAGCACGCAGCATGGCCAGGTCACGGCCCGCTACGTGATCGTCGCCGGGAATGCCTATCTCGGCGATAAGATCGAACCGGAACTGGCAAAACGCAGCATGCCCTGCGGCACCCAGGTTGTAACCACCGCCCCGCTGCCGGAAGAGGTCGCCCGCACGCTGATCCCCAATAACTACTGCGTGGAAGATTGTAACTACCTGCTGGATTACTACCGTCTCACCGCCGACAACCGCCTGCTGTACGGCGGTGGCGTAGTGTATGGCGCGCGCGATCCGGACGATGTCGAGCGCCTGGTAATGCCAAAGCTGCTCAAAACTTTCCCTCAGCTGGCGGGCGTCAAAATCGACTACCGCTGGACGGGCAACTTCCTGCTGACCCTGTCCCGTATGCCGCAGTTTGGTCGTCTGGATAAAAACATCTATTACATGCAGGGCTACAGCGGCCACGGCGTGACCTGCACCCACCTGGCCGGACGGCTGATCTCGGAACTGTTGCGCGGTGACGCAGAGCGCTTTGATGCGTTTGCTAACCTCCCGCACTACCCCTTCCCGGGCGGCCGCAGCCTGCGGATTCCATTTACGGCGATGGGCGCGGCGTACTACAGCCTGCGCGATCGTCTTGGCGTATGATCGTTTCGACAAAAGGGTATCTGACATGAGTAACCAGGAATTTCATCAGCGCAGACTTTCTGCCACCCCGCGCGGCGTTGGCGTAATGTGTAATTTCTTTGCCCGCTCGGCGGAGAATGCCACGCTTACCGACGTGGAAGGCAACGACTATATTGATTTCGCCGCCGGGATCGCGGTACTGAACACCGGCCATCGCCATCCTGAACTGGTGGCCGCAGTGGAAAAACAGCTTCACCAGTTCACCCACACGGCCTACCAGATTGTGCCGTATGAAAGCTACGTTTCATTAGCCGAAAAGCTTAACGAGCTGGCCCCGGTGCAGAGCCCGGCCAAAACGGCGTTCTTCACAACGGGCGCGGAAGCGGTGGAAAATGCCATTAAAATCGCCCGGGCCCACACCGGCAGACCGGGCGTGATTGCCTTCGGGGGAGGGTTTCACGGCCGAACCTATATGACCATGGCCTTAACCGGCAAGGTTGCGCCTTACAAGTTGGGATTTGGCCCCTTCCCGGGGTCGGTTTATCACGTGCCGTATCCCTCCGAGCTGCACGGCATCACGACGCAGGATGCCATCACGGCAATAGAACGCCTGTTCAAAGCGGATATTGAGGCGAAACAGGTGGCGGCGATCATTTTTGAACCCATTCAGGGTGAAGGCGGATTCAACGTCGCCCCGCCAGAGCTGGTGGCCGCCATCCGTCGTATCTGTGATGAGCACGGGATCGTGATGATTGCCGACGAAGTGCAGAGCGGCTTCGCCCGAACGGGTAAGCTGTTTGCGATGGAACACTACGCGGACAAACCCGACCTGATGACGATGGCTAAAAGCCTGGCAGGCGGAATGCCGCTGTCCGGCGTGGTGGGCCGCGCCGAAATCATGGACGCGCCGGCTCCCGGCGGTCTGGGGGGGACCTATGCCGGCAACCCGCTTGCGGTGGCCGCCGCGCACGCGGTGCTGAAGATTATCGACAACGAGTCGCTGTGCGCGCGCGCCCGTCAGCTTGGCGATCGGCTGAAAGCCACGCTGGAGGAGATTCAGGGCACCTTCCCTGCGCTCGTGGCGATAAGGGGAAGAGGATCGATGATCGCGGCGGAGTTTTTTGATCCCGAGAGCCGTGAACCGTCGGCCGCCATCGCGCAGGCGATCCAGCAAAAGGCCCTCGCCCAGGGCCTGCTGTTATTGATCTGCGGCCAGTACGGCAACGTGATCCGCTTCCTTTATCCGCTGACCATTCCGGATGCCCAGTTCAACCAGGCGCTGGCGATCCTGCAACAGGTTATGTGCGATAAGTCCTGAGTGCCCACCGAAAACCGTATCCCGGAATGCCGGGGACGGTTTTCTACGGAGGAGATCGGCACAGATTTCCTCCGTGTGGGAAATGTTGGGGAATTTGCTCGGTTTCATTGTATGCTCCCTGAAACACATCCCCGGCATGAGGAAATAAGAATTGCAAAAAACATCAGCCTATCAGTCACTTGTGAAAACCTTCCAGCGTCTCTCTCGCTTCTCGCACCTCTCCTCCATCGCCAGCTGGGACATGTTCACCATGATGCCGCCCGGCGGCAGCGCCGCGCGCGGCGAGGCGCTGGCAGAGATGAGCGTCCTGCAGCACCAGCTCCTGACCGATAAAAAAGTCGGCGACCTGTTAGCGGCGGCGGCAGGAGAAGATCTGAATGACGTCGAACAGGCCAACCTGCGCGAAATGACGCGCCACTACCAGCAGGCGACCCTGCTGCCGGAATCGCTGGTGGAAGCCAAATCCCTGGCGGGCAGCAGGTGTGAACACGCCTGGCGTACTCAGCGCCCCGCCAACGACTGGCAGGGCTTTTCCGCCAACCTGAAAGAGGTGGTTAAACTCAGCCGCGAAGAGGCTCGCCTGCGGGCTGAAGCAAAAGGCTGTACGCCTTACGACGCGCTGCTGGACATTTTTGAACCCGACATGACCAGCGCGCGTCTGGACGTTCTGTTCGGCGACATGAAGTCCTGGCTACCGGACCTGCTGGCAAGCGTGGTGGAAAAACAGGCTCAGCGGTCGTTTATTCCCCCGCAGGGCCCCTTCCCGACGGCAACACAGCGTGAGCTGGGCCTGGAGGCCATGAAGATGCTCGGCTTCGATTTTAACGGCGGTCGCCTCGACGTGAGTGCGCACCCCTTCTGCGGCGGCGTACCGGAAGACGTGCGCATCACCACGCGCTACGACGAGGATGAACTGCTCAGCGCGCTGTTTGGCGTGATCCACGAAACCGGACACGCGCGCTACGAACAAAACCTGCCGCACGCGTGGGCAGGACAGCCGATTGCGCTGGCCCGCTCAACCGCGATCCATGAATCGCAGAGCCTGTTCTTTGAGATGCAGCTGGGGCGCAGTGAAGCTTTCCTCAGGTATCTCCTCCCCGCGGTACACGCCCGTTTTGGCAGCCAGGCGGCGTTCAGCGAAGAGAACTTTATTGCCTGGAACCAGCGCGTGAAGCCGGGCTATATCCGCGTCGATGCGGACGAAGTGAGCTACCCGGCACACGTGGTGCTGCGCTATGAGATTGAGCGGGCGCTGATCAACGGCGAGATTGAAGTGGACGATATTCCCGCCCTGTGGGACGAGAAAATGCAGGCCTGGCTCGGGTTGTCCACCAAAGACAACTACCGCAACGGCTGCATGCAGGATATCCACTGGACCGACGGCGGTTTTGGCTACTTCCCGTCGTACACGCTGGGGGCCATGTATGCCGCACAGCTGTTCCACGCCGCAAAAACGGCGCTTCCGGGTCTGCAGGCCTCCATCGCTGAGGGTGATTTTTCCGCACTCTTTGACTGGCTGCGTCAGAACATCTGGCAGCACGGCAGTCGCTTCAGCACGTCGCAGCTAATCACCCAGGCGACGGGTGAAGATCTGAATATTCGTTACTTCCGCGAGCATCTGACCTCCCGTTATTTGTAATCTGTTTGGCCGGGGGTGAGGGACCTCAGGTAAAAGAGCCGTATGTTCCCCCTCACCCCAGCCCGTGCCCCCTCATGGGAGAGGGAGCCGTCTGTGCAGGACCCCAGCAATGTACATATGGTTACACGCCGATACCAATCACTCACGGAAACCCCGAATTTACAGGGATATAGTTATTTCAACGGCCCCGCAGTGGGGTTAAATGAAAAACCAAATTCGAGGGTATGAACATGAAAAAAGTATTAGCTCTGGTTGTTGCCGCTGCTATGGGTCTGTCTTCTGCTGCGTTCGCTGCTGAAACCACTGCTGCACCGGCTGCTGCGGCACCTGCTGCAACGACCACCGCGGCGCCAGCAAAAACTGTCCATCACAAGAAACATCATAAAGCCGCTAAACCGGCTGTAGAGCAGAAAGCTCAGGCTGCTAAAAAGCACCACAAAAAAGCGACCAAACCGGCTGTAGAACAGAAAGCTCAGGCTGCTAAAAAGCATCACAAAAAAGCGACCAAACCGGCTGTAGAACAGAAAGCTCAGGCTGCTAAAAAGCATCACAAAAAAGCAGTAAAACACGAAGCTGCTAAACCAGCTGCACAGCCAGCTGCGTAAGAGTACAAGCTTAACCGTGCCCTTCGGGGCACGTTGGTAAACCGGCGCTGAACCGGACAGGTTCCGCGCCGTTTTTTTTATCCGGAGGGCGTATGCTGCGACGCTATCGGTTTGAGCTGATTCTGATCCTGCTTATTTTATGCGCGCTCATTGCCAGCCATTTTTATCTTTCCTGATTGTAGCACGCTGATTTTACTCCCACTTTAGCGCTGTCCCGTCTATAGTATTTTCATAGGGTTCACTTTTAATAATCATAATTACCCCCCACCAGAGTGAGATATGCGTAAATCTGTTGTGTTGTTACTGGGAACGTTTGGTCTTTTTTCTGGATTCTCACATGCGGATGATGGCGGTGATGACACCATTAGCGCGAAAGAGCTCAAGACGCTTTTTTTCAATCATGACGACCGCACGCGCGTCACCGATCCCACCCAGGCGCCCTGGGATGCTATAGGTCAACTGGAAACCGCCAGCGGTAACTTATGTACTGCGACGTTGATCACCCCTCAGCTTGCCCTGACGGCAGGCCACTGTCTGTTAACGCCGCCAAACGGCAAGCCGGATAAAGCGGTGGCCTTGCGGTTTGTGTCGCAAAAAGGGACCTGGCGCTATGAAATCCACGGTATTGAAGGCCGTGTCGATCCGTCTCTCGGCAAACGCCTGAAGCCGGATGGTGACGGCTGGATCGTGCCACCGGCGGCCGCCTCATGGGACTTTGGCCTGATCGTTTTACGCTACCCCCCTTCCGGCATTACGCCGCTGCCGTTATTTGACGGCGACAAAGACGCACTCACCGCCGCCCTGAAAGCCGCTGACCGAAAGGTGACGCAGTCCGGCTATCCTGTCGACCATCTGGATACGCTTTACACCCACACCGACTGTATTGTGACGGGCTGGGCGCAAAACAGCGTACTTTCGCACCAGTGCGATACGTTGCCGGGTGACAGTGGTTCACCGCTGATGCTGAAAACAGATAACGGCTGGCAGTTGATTGGCGTGCAGAGCTCTGCACCGGCGGCGAAAGATCGCTGGCGCGCAGATAACCGGGCCTTGTCCGTGACCGGTTTTCGCGACAAGCTGGAAGCGCTGGCACAGCAATAAATCAGCATCGTCTGACCTGATGCAGTGCCCTGATTGACTCAATCGGCATCGGCTGGCTGAACCAAAAACCCTGCAGTTGATCGCAGCCAGCCAGCCGCAGCAGTTTCATTTGCTTCTCGGTTTCCACCCCTTCGGCGACCACCGCCATCCCCAGCGCGTTGGCGATCCGCACCGTGCCGCTCACCAGCGCGGCTGCCTGTTCATCGTTGTCCACCAGCCCGGCCAGGGATTTATCGATCTTGATGGTGTCGAAGTTAAAACGCCGCAAATAGCCAATGCTGGAATAGCCGGTGCCAAAGTCATCCAGCGCCACCGCGGTACCCAGCGCTTTAAGATTGGCTATTGCCATGCGGGCACGATCCGGATTTTCCAGCACATAGCTCTCCGTTACCTCAAGCTGCAGCCGGTGGGCCGGGAAACGGGTACTCTCCAGCACGCTGGCCACTTTGTCTTCGAAGGCGGGATCGCGAAATTGCGCGGGAGAGATATTAACGGAAAGCTTTAAGTCACCGTATGGCTGGAGATCCTGACAGGCGCGCTGCAACACAAACTGGCCCAGTTTGTAAATCAGACCGCTGGTCTCCGCGATGGCGATGAAGGTATCCGGGCCCAGCGGCCCTTCCGGGCGACGCGGCCAGCGGACCAACGCTTCGACGCTGCTCATCGTCTGAGTGCGGGCGTCAACGATCGGCTGATACCAGACCTCAAACTCATCGCGCTCCAGACCGCTACGGATCTGATTTTCAATCGCCAGCTTGCGTTCCCGGACGCTGTTCAGCTCCGCATCGTAGTGGGTAATCCGCCCTTTTCCACTCATTTTGGCGTGATACATGGCAATATCGGCGCGGCGAAACAGTTCTGAGCTGGTGCATTCAATCAGAGTTCCGCTGGCGATACCGATGCTGGCCCCGATATGGATGGTGCGTTCCCCCAGCTGAACCGGGGTGGCGAGGAAATCCAGCACCGAAACGGCAAACGCGGTGGCTCGGGCCTCTGCATCATCACCGCCGATTGTCATGGCAAACTCATCCCCGCCCATGCGGGCCAGCATCCCGCCCGGCGGCACCCGTTCACTCAGCGTTTTCGCAATCGCCACGATGAGATCGTCCCCCACGCTGTGGCCGTAGATATCATTCACATCTTTAAAACCATCCAGATCGATAAACACCACGCTTTTGACGTCGATATCTCCGCGTAAGCTCACCCGATCCAGCGCCTCGATAAGCGCTCGCCGGTTCGGCAGATGGCTTAACCAGTCCGTTCTGGCCACCAGACGTGCCTGGCTTTCTCCTCGCGCAAGCTTGTACAGCCCCACGCTGCTCACCAGAATAAAGAGCAGGATCAGGGCCGATGCCAGCACAACAATCTGCGTGATATCAGAGGATGCCGCCCGGGCGGCCTGCGCCCCCGGAAGCCGCGCCTGCCAGTTCAGATAGCCCAGCAGCTCCCCAGCCGAACTGCGCAGCGGCATACTCATCTCGTTAACTTTATCTGGCGTAAAGTGAAGGTTATCGATCTGAAAGGTCGCCCCCAGGTCGGATAAGATTCTGGCGTTCAGATGACGGGTGATCACCAGATAGCGGCGCGTTCCGTCGGTAACCTGTAATCTTCCGACCATTGGGCGAATCAGCCCAATGCCCACAAAGGCGACGCCGCTTCGCGTTTTGCTGATCCCGGCATAAATATTTTTATCGCCTGATAAGGCGCGCGCGTGCTGAGCAATAAGGGCTTTCAGCCCCTCACCGAAAAAATCGAGATTCGTCTCCTGAAAAGGCTGACTTTTAAACGATCCCCAGAGGACGTTGAAATGTTCATCCAGCACGAAGGTGCCGTCATAGAGGTTATTAATTTTAAAGCCGGTGCCCCAGGTGTCGTACAGCCAGTCGGTATTAAGCGTGGGACGGTAGGCTTCCCGCACAGCATCGTCCCAGACGGCGTTGTCAAGCACCAGAGATGAGACGCGGTTAACCGATGTCTGAAGAGCCCCCTGCACGGAAAGCGCCGTGCGGTGTTCATCAATTTCATTGGTTTTGGTGCTGATAAGATTCAGGGAAAGATAGAGGAGTGCGACGACGGAGATGATTAAGCCGATGCCCGCCATAAAGACCATGGCAAACAACGTTCTCGCATTGGGAATATTGCGCCAGCTTAATGTGCGATACATCAGCCATCCTCTTCATGTTTTGCTTTTCTAAGCGTAATACAGGCAGCGAATTTCGCTGCCTGTAAATCATGGATTGAGGACTGTCAGGCGAGTTTTATCATGATCATGCCGGCAAGCAGCAGGATGAGCCCCATCCAGCCCTTGTTATTTAAGCGCTGGCCGAAGAGCACCCAGCCTGCAGCCAGCGTGGCGGCGATACCAAAACCGCCCCATAACGCATAGGCGACCGAAAGATCGATACCTTTTACCGCCTGGGACAGCGCGCTGAACGCCCCCAGAACCGCCGCAATCGACATCAGGCCGTAGAATTTACGACGAAAACCATCGGAGAATTTCAGCAGAACGTTCGCCAGGATCTCAAGCACGATGGCGAACCCCAGCCAGGCAGCATGAACCCACTCAAACTGTTGCATGGTTCTGCTCCTTCTGCTGTTTGCCAGGTTTACGGGTACCGGACTTAATCAGCACAATACCCGCGACCAGCGTCGTTAAACCGGCGACCTTCATTGTTGTTAATGTTTCGTCAAATATCAGCACGCTGAACAGCGTAATCAACAAAATACCGATCCCCTCCCACAGGGCATACGCGACGCCCAGCGCAATTTTTTTCACTGCAAACGAGAGGAAAATATAAGACAGTGAAATCATCACCAGCATCAAAATAAAACCGGTGTTGCCATCGCTGACGCTTGCCCACTTCATAGACAGCGTGCCGGTAATTTCAGCGATAATAGCCAGCGCTAATAAAATCCAGTAAAACATGTTTTTCTCCTGCTTGAGAATATAATCCATCGTGGCCCGCTGCGTGCAGCAAACCCAAAAATACGAATTGAAATCAGACAGCTAAGCGCTTAGCGCCAGCTCAGGCAGAAGAAATGACTATAGTGCGGTGCGCCAGTGTTGCTCACCAGAAAGCAGGCAGAAAGAAGTGGAGTATACAGCAGTATTGTTTGAAGAGTACGTCCTGAACATATTGTCCATAAAATTACAATTATCCGCGTTGTTGCTTCTCGTCTTTGCGGATGAAAATTGTCCTCGGTAGTTAAACACACCGAATTTGTACCATAAGCCAGGATTTTACTCAAAGTCTTTGCAATTCTTTACCCACTCCGTTTGATTTTGGTTAGTTTATTGCAAAGCCTTTCACCTTTATTATAAATATAAAGAAAATTTCGGAGTCACCATGGCTAAACCCATCATTACCCTGAACGGGTTAAAAATTGTCATCATGCTGGGCATGCTGGTGATCATATTGACAGGCGTGCGCTTCGCCGCCGACATTATTGTGCCCTTTATTCTGGCCCTGTTTATTGCGGTGATCCTCAACCCGCTGGTGCAGCGCATGACGCGGCTACGCATTCCGCGCGTGCTGGCCATCACGCTGCTTATCAGCATCATTATTGTGGCGATGGTACTGCTGGTGGCTTATCTGGGTACCTCGCTCAATGAACTGGCGCGAACGCTGCCAAAATACCGCTCTTCGCTGGCAATACCGCTGCTGCAGCTGGAGCCCTGGCTGCAGCGGGCGGGTATCGAAGTCTCGGTGGAAGAACTGCTGAAATATATCGACCCCAACGCGGCGATGACGATCGTCACCAGCCTGCTGGCACAGCTTTCCAATGCCATGACCTCCATTTTCCTGCTGTTTTTAACGGTGGTTTTCATGCTGCTGGAGGTGCCGCAGCTGCCAGCAAAGCTGCAGCAGATGATGGTCCGTCCGGTCGAAGGAATGGGGGCGATTCAACGCGCGTTGGACAGCGTTTCCCGCTATCTGGTGCTGAAAACCGCCATTAGCCTGGTGACGGGCGTTGTCGTCTGGTTGATGCTTCTGGCGCTGGACGTTCGCTTTGCGTTTGTCTGGGGGTTGCTGGCGTTTGCGCTCAACTACATTCCCAACATTGGCTCCGTGCTGGCGGCGATCCCCCCTATCCTCCAGGTGCTGGTTTTCAGCGGGCTTTATGACGCGCTGATCCTGCTTGCCGGATACCTGGTCATCAATCTTGTGTTCGGTAACATTCTTGAGCCACGCATGATGGGTCGTGGCCTGGGGCTCTCCACGCTGGTGGTCTTTTTGTCCCTGATTTTCTGGGGCTGGCTGCTCGGGCCCGTTGGGATGCTGCTCTCCGTTCCACTCACCATCATCGTCAAGATTGGTCTGGAACAGACGGCAGGCGGGCAAAGTATCGCCGTGCTGCTGAGCGATATGAGCCATAAATAGCGCTCAGTCCTCCATCGACAGGAGGGGCTTGCGGGTCCTTCCACCTTCACGATAAGCGCTGAGCGCCCTCTGCCACTCCGCCAGCGGGTACACCGTAACGTCGCTGTACTCACTGCCAGGCAACATCCGCCAGATGCGCTCGAACTCCGCGCGCCACGCCTCAACGCCGAGCGCATCCAGACCGTTTCGGATATGGAACCACGTCACGCGCGGCGCAGGCCGCCGCTGTGTGAAGGCTTGCCCGGAGAGCAGCCCGTAGCAGACAAACATGCCCTGCTCGGGCATCACGCTGAGGATCGCTTCCGCAAGCGGCCCGCCGGTGGCATCGTAGACGATATCGCTACGGGCGGCGACGATGCCGATTCTGTTTGCGTCATGCTGCGCGACAGGCGTGATGCCCATCGCTTCCAGCCGTTCAGCATGCACGGCAGAACGGTGAATGCCATACACCGCTTCCGCCCCCGCCTGACGCGCCCACTGCCCCAGCAGAATGGCGCAATCCGATCCGGCAGCCGTGAGCAAGACCCGCTTTCCACGAGGCGGGTAGCGGGTCAGCATCATCTGCGCCGCCAGCGGGTTGATATAGGCCCGTGCGGCCAGATGTGCGGCGACGGTGTCCGGAACGGGTATCGCATACTCTGCCGGGCAATCAACATAGCGCTGCCAGGTTCCCTGACCGCGCAGCGGCAGGACTCGCTGACCCACAAGATGCTTAAACGAGGCGGGCGCCTCGATGACAACCCCAACACCCTCATACCCCGCGACCGCCGGTAACGGGGTTCGGTGGCGATAGGCACCGGTGATGGGGATAAGATCGGACGCGTTCACCGGAGAAAATAGCATCCGCACGCGGAGCTGTCCCGGCGCAAGCGCGCCCGGGGGCGTGGTTTCAGGTTGCAGAACGGTTTCTGGCTCGCCAAAACGGCGATACCAGAGGGCCAGATTTTCCATTACGATCTCAAGGCTGATAGCGGAACTACTCGCGCCAGCCCATTGCCGGTGCGACATGCTTGAGAATAGACTCAATCACGTGCGCATTATAATCCACACCCAGCTGGTTCGGTACGGTCAGTAAGAGCGTGTCCGCCTCGGCAATCGCCTCGTCTTTTTTCAGCTGTTCAACCAGCTTGTCCGGCTCCGCGGCATAGCTTCGCCCGAAGATGGCGCGCGTTTTCTCATCAAGGTAACCCACGCTATCGCTGTCGTTCCGGCTGGCACCGAAATACATCCGGTCACGGTCGTCCATCAGCGCAAAAATACTGCGGCTGACCGACACCCGCGGCTCGCGCGTATGCCCTGCGTCTTTCCAGGCCTGACGGTACGCGCGGATCTGTTTTGCCTGCTGAATATGGAACGGCTCACCGGTTTCATCGTCCTTCAGGGTTGAACTTTGCAGGTTCATGCCCAGTTTTGCGGCCCATACGGCCGTCGCATTGGAACCTGCGCCCCACCAGATACGCTCGCGCAGCCCTTCAGAATACGGCTCCAGGCGCAGCAGCCCCGGCGGATTAGGGAACATTGGCTGCGGGTTCGGTTTGGCAAACCCTTCCCCACGCAGCACCTCAAGCAGCACCTCGGTATGACGACGCGCCATGTCCGACTCGTTTTCCCCTTCCTGCGGGACATAGCCGAAATGACGCCAGCCATCAATAACCTGCTCCGGGGAGCCGCGGCTGATGCCGAGCTGCAGGCGACCGCCGGAAATCAAATCCGCCGCGCCCGCATCCTCGGCCATGTACATCGGGTTTTCGTAACGCATGTCGATCACGCCGGTGCCGATTTCGATGGTTTTCGTTTTTGCACCAATAGCGGCCAGCAGAGGGAACGGCGAGCTAAGCTGTCGGGCGAAGTGGTGCACGCGGAAATAGGCGCCGTCTGCGCCCAGCTCCTCAGCCGCCACGGCTAAATCAATGGACTGCAGCAGCGTGTCTGCCGCCGAGCGCGTGCCCGACTGCGGCGAAGGCGTCCAGTGACCAAAGGATAAAAATCCGATCTTTTTCATAACCATTTTTCCTGATAATACGTTGCGTTCTGTCCACTTTACGCATTACCCGATAAGAATAAATGCCGTTTATTTAACGGAAAGCATCAAATAAATTGACAGAATAGCGCGGTTCTTCATTCCGCCCCATAATGGGATATAATCTTCCCCACTCTTTTCATGGCAGGTAAAACCGGCAATGGCTTTGATCCCCAAAAACTACGCGCGGCTGGAAAGCGGCTATCGCGAAAAAGCATTAAAAATCTATCCATGGGTGTGTGGACGCTGCTCGCGCGAGTTTGTCTATTCCAATCTTCGCGAACTCACGGTTCACCATATCGATCACGACCATACCAACAACCCGGAAGATGGCAGCAACTGGGAGCTGTTGTGCCTGTTTTGCCACGATCACGAGCATTCGAAATACACCGAAGCGGATCGGTACGGCACCACCGTGGTCGCCGGGGAAGACGCGCAAAAAGACGTGGGCGTCGCCACGTTTAACCCGTTTGCCGATTTAAAGGCGATGATGGATAAGAAGAAGTAATCCTCTCGCCCCCTCGCTCACATCGTGATCCGCGAATTTAGAATGTCCAGGTGATAGCGGCGGTTGCAGACCCCTCATTACGCCGCATCACTATCGGGCTGTCATTGGCATGGTCGCCAAGCCAGGTATAGTCCGCGCTCAGGACCGTCCCCCAGTGGGCATTGAACTGGTGGCTCCAGGTCAGGCTGGTGTCGACGCCGTAAAATCCACCCGGCGCAGCATAGCGGCGATAGCCGGTGCGGCGGCTCTGCTGCTCGCTGACCCCATACCAGGTATTCAGATAACGGCTGTCGCCAAACAGGGCCGCAGACTGCAAGGCGATCGTGTCCTGGTTATTTTGTACCGGGATCAGCGTAACGGAGGCCTGATAGCTTGCCCCCTGGCTGTCGGTTAACGGCAGCGTCGCTTTGCCTTCCATACTCAGCCATGGCGCGGCCTGCCAGCCGACGGCAAGGCCGGTATTCAGGGTGGCATCAATGTCCCCCATTCCTTTCAGATTGTTTGCGCCCTCACGCCAGCCAGAATTTTTATCAGCCCTTCCGAAGTCGTAGCCCAGCGTGTGTTCGAAATACCAGCCGCTGTCATTTTGCAGGTCATACCCCACCCCTTTTTGCACATCAACGAAGAAAGCGCCTTTGCGTCCCTGCAGCACAGGAACCACCTGCCACACCTGCTTGTCTGAGCCTGAGTAACGCGGGGCGTATTGCCCTCCCAGCCCGACGGTTAGGGAATCGGACGCGGTGCCATCATCCGCCTGCGCGCCGGAAGCCACGGCCATCAGAAGCGGGACGGACATATACAGGACTTTATTTATCGCTATCATACTGCTCTCCATACGGACGCTGGCGCCTCCTGATACGGGGGCGGCCACACAATGTTGGCGCAGTATGATTTGGCTGAATCAATGAATCGTCGGGATAGTGTTAAGAAATGGTCAAGGTGAACGGATGTTGTCCAGAAGAGTGCTTATTATTGAAGATGACGCCGATGCGGCCGGCGTGCTCGAAGCCTATTTACGGCGGGAAAATTACGACGTGACCATTACCGGGGACGGTCATTCCGGGCTGGATATAGCACAGCGGTGGAAGCCAGACCTCATTCTGCTGGACGTGATGCTGCCGGGGCTTAACGGCACCGAAGTGCTGGCTGGCCTGCGTCGTAAAAGCGATGTGCCGGTGATTATGGTCACGGCCATGGGGGATACTCCCGATCGCATTGGCGCCCTGCGGTACGGTGCCGATGATTACGTTGTGAAGCCTTATCATCCGGGCGAAGTGGTGGCTCGGGTGCAGGCGGTGCTGCGGCGCAGCAGTAAAAAAGAGGCTGACGAAGAGATCCTTCGCTGGCAAACGCTGGCGGTGGATGTCGCCGCCATTGTGGCGAGCGTAGACAACGGCGACGACGCGCCCGTGATGCTCGATCTTACGCCAACGGAATTCTCGCTTCTGGCAACGCTGCTGCGCTCTCCCGCACGCCCCTTTTCCCGTCAGTACCTGCTGGAACACTGTCTGCCGGAAAGCGAGGCGCTGGAGCGCGTGGTGGACACCCATATTTATAACCTGCGTAGAAAACTCGAAGCGGCGGGCATCTCCGGCGTGTTGATTAACGTTCGCGGCGTGGGTTACAGGTTCAGACAGCCATGATAAAAAACCGGCACTCCTCTCTGTGGCGCTGGATTTGCGCGCGCATCCTGGCGCTGGCTATCGGCAGCGTGATCGTCATTGCCACCTGCATGTGGCTGCGCTATGCGGTCCAGAACTACTGGATCATGGGCAGGATGCCACCGGCGGTCCGGCAGGAGTTTCTTACGCTCAGCCAGAACCCGCAGGCCAATCCGGCCCGCTTCCACTCGATTGTGGACACCTGGTGGGGCCTGAGCTATTCCACACCGTCCATCGCCTCTGCGGACTGGGTTACGGTGGCCCTGCTGGTGCTGGTGATGATCCCGTTTATCGTGGTGATGGGGCTCAAACACGCCCGACCGCTGGCACTGCAGTTCAGCCGCCTTCGCGATGCGGCAAAGGATGTCGCCGACGGGCAGTTTGGCCGTCAGGCTGAGCTCATCAAGGATGCACCGGCGGAAATGGTCAGCTTTGCGACCGACTTTAACTCCATGACGGGGCAACTCGCCCGCTATGAAAAAGAGCTCCGCGCCTCGCACGTCGCGATGGCGCACGAGCTGCGCTCGCCCCTGACGGCCGCCATTGGTCGTCTGCAGGGCATGTTGGACGGCGTGTTTGATGCCAGCCCGGCACAGCTGGGCATGGTGATGAAACAGCTCCAGCACCTCAATCGTCTCACCGATGAGCTCCATCTTCTCTCGCTCGCCGACGCGGGTAACCTTGTGCTGGAGAACCAGCCGTTCTGTCTGGATGAGCTGATTCAGGAGCGGGCGGCCTGGATCATGCCCGAGGCTGACGCGCATCATTTTCGGATAACGTTTCGCAACCCGCGCACCAGCCCCTTCAGAGGCGATGCGTTCCGTCTTGGACAGGTCGTTACCATCCTCATGGAAAATGCGCTACGTTACGGGCGCGATGGCGGCCACCTTGAGGTGGCGCTGCACTACGCCAGCGGTCATTACATCCTCGAATTTACCGATGACGGGCCGGGCGTGTCGCCCCAGTTCTTACCGGAAATGTTTAAACGCTTTAGCCGCGAGGAGCAGTCCCGCGCGCGGCATTCCGGCGGCAGCGGCCTCGGATTGTCCATCGCCCGGGCAATTTGCCAGGCGCATGGGGGTGAGATTAGCGCGTCATTATCCAAAACGGGCGGCCTCGCCGTACGCATCGTATTGCCCTGGCACCCGTCCGGTAATGAAAATATCCACTCTTGATAAAGCCTTGACAGAACGTCGAATCTTTCTCGACGTAGCGCGCATTTAATAACGCCATTCCCTTTATGGAGCGGCGTTATGTCAGACGATTTTTTTCTCTCCCTCCGCCACTGCCTGCATCATTTGTACGGCGTGGCGCGCACCCTTTCCTGGCTGCATTTTCTTCCCCTGGCCCTGCTTGCGCTGGCGATTTTTCCGCTGACTGGCTGCGGTGATAAACACGAAAACAAACCTGACCCAGTGCGTAAGGTACGCTACGTCGTCGTTGGCTCCGCCCAATCCCCTCCCGCGCTGGAAAGAACCGGTGAGATCCATGCCCACGATGAAACGACCATGAGCTTTCGGACCGGGGGCAGGATACTGACGCGCAGCGTTGATATTGGCGACCGGGTCACTGCCGGACAGCTACTGGCCACGCTTGACGATACGACCGGGAAAAACCAGCTCGACAGCGCTGAGGCCGACTATGAAGGTGCCAAAGCCTCTGCTCAGGTCGCCGCGATTAACGTCAGTCGCATGCAAAAGCTTATGCCAACGGGTGCGATAGCCCGCACGCAGCTCGACAGCGCCCGTGCGGACTGGCTTGTCGCCCGCGCGCGCTTAAAAAGCAGCGAGGCCGCCTGGCGAAATGCTCGCGAAAGCCTCGGCTGGACGCGCCTGATCGCGCCACAAGCGGGCGTCATCACGGCCGTGAGCGCCTCAGCGGGGCAGGTTGTCAGCGACGGCCAGTCCGTGCTGACGCTGGCGACCGGAGAAGGTCGCGACGTGGCGTTTGATATTGCTACTCCGGATGCGATTCCGCCTCTGGATAAGACAGAATTGCGGGTTTCCCTCCTCAGCGACCCGTCGGTACAGGCCTCTGCCGTACTGCGGGATATTACCCCGCAGGCCGATCCTCAGACCCGCACCTGGCGCGTCAGAGCGACCCTGCAAAACCCGTCGGAGGCCATGGCGCTGGGCGCCAGCGTCACCGTTACGTTGCCCTCCGCCGCCCCGCACGGGTACGCGCTTCCCGCGTCGGCGCTGACCCGCGTCGGCGACAAACCGGCCGTTTTTGTCATTACCCCGCGGTCGCAGGCGCAGCTGCGCGTGGTGGTGCCCGTCGGCTATACGGCCTCCTCCGTCATGATTGCCTCCGGCCTTGAGCCCGGTGACAGGGTGATTACGGCGGGCGTGAGCACATTACGATCCGGCGAGCCGGTGGTGCCAGGGGAGGTTCAGCCATGAGTACCGGAGCGGAAGCCAAATTTAACCTCTCCGCCTGGGCGCTTAAGAACCAGCAGATGGTCAGCTTTTTCATGCTGCTGGTGATTGCGATGGGCGTGTTCTGCTATGAGAAGCTGCCGCGTAACGAAGATCCGGCGTTCACCATTAAAACGGCCGTCGTCTCCGCGCAGTGGCCGGGAGCCTCCGTGACGGATACCACCCGCCTGCTGACCGATACGCTTGAAAAAAAGCTGCAGGAAACGCCCTGGCTGGACTATCTCGAAAGTGAAACCCGTGCCGGACGCACCGTTATCCACGTCAACCTCCGTGACGATACGCCCCCGCAACGCGTGCCCGATATCTGGTATCAGGTTCGCAAAAAAATGCAGGACATCGCGCCGTCCCTGCCTGACGGGGTGCAGGGCCCTGCCGTGGACGATGAGTTTGACGACACGTTCGGCACTATTTATGCCTTTATTCCCGACGGTTTTACCCTGCGGGAGGTGCGGGATCGCGCAGAGACAATACGTCGCGAGCTCATGTCCCTGCCGGATATGGGTAAGACCACCCTGCTGGGCGAACAGCAGGAGCAGTGGGTCCTCGCCTTTTCTCCGGCACGTCTGGCCGGTATGGGGCTCGATATTCAGGAAGTTGCCGACGCCCTCCGGGCGCAAAACGCGGTTGTCCCGGCTGGCGTTATGCGAACCGGGCAGGAGAACATGGCGATAAAGGTCAGCGGAGCGCTCACCACCGAAGAGAGCTTACGCGCCGTCACGCTGCACGTTAACAATCGCTATATTCCGCTGACCGATATTGCCACCGTCACCCGTGAAATCGCCGAGCCACCGGCTCCGGCCTACCGGGTGAACGGCAAGCCGGCTATCGGGCTGGCGGTGTCGATGGCGCCGACAGGCAACATGCTGCGTTTCGGCGCTGCGCTGAATGCCAGAATGGCGACCCTCAGCGCCGGGCTGCCGCACGGTATCGAGATGGTGAAAGTCGCCGATCAGTCCGCGGTGGTGAGTGACGCGGTAAGCGGGTTTATCCGGGTGCTTATCGAAGCCGTTGTTATCGTGCTGGCGGTTTCATTTGTCTCGCTGGGTTTACGGGCCGGACTGGTGGTGGCGACGGCCATTCCGCTGGTGCTCGCCATGACGTTTGCCGGCATGATGCTCGCAGGTATTGGCCTTCAGCGTATCTCGCTCGGGGCGCTGATCATCGCCCTGGGCCTGCTGGTGGATGACGCCATGATCGCCGTCGAAACGATGGTCTCCCGGCTGGAAGCGGGGGATTCCCGTCGGCACGCGGCCACCCATGCATTCAAAACGACGGCCTTCCCGATGCTCACCGGGACTCTGGTAATGATTGCCGGTTTTATTCCCGTTGGTTTTGCGACCTCCAGCGCCGGTGAATACTGTTTTTCCCTCTTTGCGGTGGTGCTCATTGCCCTGCTCTGCTCCTGGATTGTCGCGATCTTGTTTTCGCCGCTAACGGGTACGTGGATGCTGCCGGAAACAGTCAGACATCACGCGGCAGAACCCGGAAGGATCGCGCGCGGGTACGGACGGCTTTTACGCCTGGCATTGCGTCACCGGGTCGCTACCGTGCTGCTCGCCCTTTCCGCGCTGGGGCTGTCAGCGTACGGCACGACGTTTATGCAGGGCGAGTTTTTCCCCGCCTCGGACCGGCCCGAGCTGCTGGTCAGCCTGACGCTTCCGGCTAACGCGTCGCAGCCGGAAACGCTCAGAGAGGTGGAAAAGCTGGAAAAGGCGCTGGCCGACAACAGCAATATCGATCGCTTTTCGACGTACGTTGGCTCAGGCGCCATCCGTTTTTACCTGCCGATGGACGTGCTGCTGGAAAATGAAAATATCGCCCAGATGGTTGTGGTCGCGAAGGATCTTGCGGCGCGGGATCGTCTGCACGCACAGCTCAACACGATCCTGGCGACGCAATTTAGCGACATCATCACGCGCGTGTCGCCCCTTGAGCTGGGGCCGCCCGTCGGCTGGCCCATCAAATACCGGGTGAGCGGGCCAGATTATCTGCAGGTCCGGGCGTTTGCGAACCGTCTCACGGACGCGATTGGCCGGTCTTCGTTCTCACGCGACGTTAACCGGACGGCCGGAGAGCCTGAAAGGGTCATCACCCTTAAGGTGAATCAGACGGCGGCCAGGGCGGCGGGAATATCGTCCGAAAGCCTCGCCCGCACGCTGAATACCGTCTGGTCCGGCAGCGTCGTCACCTCGGTCAGGGATAATGACCGCCTTGTCGACGTGGTGCTGCGGGCCGAGGACAGCGCGCGCCACAGCACCGCCACCCTCTCCTCGCTCACGATTCAGGGGAATGACGGTAAAAAAATTCCGCTCAGCGCCGTCGCGACGCCGGTCTGGGGCGTGGACGATCCGGTCATCTGGCGCCGCCAGCGCGTGCCCTTTATCACGGTGCAAACCGACCTTGCCCCGGGGCTGAAGGCTGAAGCGGTATCCGCCGCGCTGCGTCCGGCGGTCGACAAGCTGCGCGCGAGCCTGCCCGCAGGTTACAGCATTGAAGAGGGCGGCGCGGTTGCCGAATCGGACAAGGGGAACAGCTCCGTCTTTACCGTTCTTCCGGTAACGCTGGCCCTCATGCTGTTGCTGCTGATGCTTCAGCTGCGGCGATATTCCCGGATGCTGCTGGCCCTCCTGATGGCCCCGTTTGGCCTGCCGGGGATCGTGCTGGCTATGCTGCCCGGCGGCACGCCGATGGGGTTTGTCGCGCTGCTGGGCGTCATCGCCCTGGCGGGGATGATCGTGCGCAACGCGGTGATACTGATTAGCGAAGTTGACAGCAATCTTGCTCAGGGGATGGCAAACGATGCCGCAATTATGGCGGCCGCGGAGCACCGGGCCAGACCCATCTGTCTGACCGCCTGCGCCGCCATTCTGGGCATGATCCCGATCTCTCATCAGGTCTTCTGGGGGCCAATGGCCTATGCCATTATCGGCGGGCTGCTGGCTGCGACGCTGGTGACGCTGACCGTGTTACCCGCGTCGTTTAGCCTGCTGTTACAGTGGGGAGCTCAGCGCAACGCCGCAGAAGACGGACTGCGCTGAGGCTCCACCGTTTCCCGGCAGATTACGCGGCGGTCAGCGCAAAACGGTCTTTCAGGACATGGCGGATTTCCTCCTCCGCCAGCTGCCGCGTTTCAGTGCCGTTCGCCGTGATGGTTTTCAGCACATCGCCCAGCAAAATCTGGCGTCCCTCCGGGCTGTGCTGCACCACCACCCTCTTCTGCACAAAGATGGCATCCGGGTGCGTGGAGTTAAGGTAGTTGGCCGGAACGAAATCAATCCATTCCTGAGGGGTGAGATCAAAGCCGTACTGCCGGGCCCACTCTCCCTCAACCTTCGCCTCAAGCAAATACTCACCCTCCGCGCTGCGGCTCAGTCGGAACGTGTCGAAATCCTGTACGATCTCAACATCAAGCGTGTCCAGCGCCATCGGCGCACGAATACCGTAGCTGCCGAAACCGAGGTCGCAAAGCCACTGTCGGCTATCTACCTCAGCAACGATCGCCATGTGGGTTTTCGGCCGCCGCGCGGGGTAGAACATCGGGCGCGCCGCCACGAAGCGGTAAGGGATCCCTAACGCCTCCAGCGCCATGGCAAAAAGCCCGTTTACCTCATAGCAGTAGCCGCCGCGCCCCTGCGTTAACACCTTATCGGCGATATCGTCTGGCGCCAGCGAGACAATTTTCCCCGCCTGAACGTCCAGATTTTCAAAGGGAACGGAAAAGAGCTGACGGCGCATGAGTGCATGCAGGGTGGCCGTATCGGCACCCGCCGGTCCGGTATAGTTTATGCGTTTGAAATAGGTGGAAATGTTGAAGTTATCGCTTTGCATAATGCCTCCTTGTCCTGAACATGCCGGACACTATAGATGGCGCGCATCAATGGCTGTATAGTCAGTTTTATCGAAAATTAGCCTGAACAGTTACCCATGTCTGCCCCGTCCCGGTCCTCTCCTCACTATCGCCGTATTGCGGATATGCTGCGTCTTACCATTACGTCCGGCGCGCTGCGCGCCGGTGACAGGATGATCTCCGCGCGCAAACTGGCCGAACGCGAGCGCGTTAGCCTTCCGACGGCGCTGGAGGCCCTTCGCTGCCTTGAGGCTGAGGGGCTGATCGTTGCGCGCCCGCGTTCAGGCTATTACATCCGTCTGACCAGCCAGCCTCCGCGTGCGGAGCCCGCGCGTTCCCCACCCGGCCCGGTCCCCGTCACGATGTCCGCCGTGGCCCGGTCGCTGTTCAGCAGTGCAGAAGCCCGGCTGATCCCGCTGGGCGCCGCCCTGCCCGATCCCGCGTGGCTGCCGGGAGATGCGCTGCAGCGGGCGTTACACTCTGCGGGCCGTCGTCTGGACGCACATGGACAGAGCTACAGCCTGCCTCCGGGAAGGCGGGATTTGCGAAGTAAAATTGCCGCGCGCTCTGCGCAGTGGGGAGCCCGTTTCAGTGCGGACGATCTCATTATTACCGCAGGCGCGACGCAGGCGCTGCGCCTGGCCCTTCGGGCCGTATGCCAGCCGGGAGATGTGGTGGCGATTGAGCAGCCCGCCTACTTTGGCACGCTCCTGCTGCTGGAGGATTTAGGCCTGAAGGCCTTAGCGGTCCCCACCGACCCTGCAGAAGGCCTGCTGCTGGAACCGCTGGCGGACGCCATCCGCTGCCACCGCCCCGCGGCCGTTCTGGCCTCGCCCACCGTGCAAAACCCGTTGGGTGCCAGCATGCCCGTCGCGCGCAAGCAGGAACTGGTTTCTCTGCTTGAAGAAGCCGGTATTCCTCTGATTGAGGACGACGTTTACGGTGACCTGGTCGGCGAGGGGCAACGCCCTCCGGCCTGCAAGGCATTCGACCAGAGCGGAAATGTGATCTACTGCAGCTCCCTGTCTAAAACGCTTGCGCCGGGGTGGCGAATCGGCTGGATTGCCGCCGGACGCTACTCCCCGCAGGTCTTGCAGGCCCGCATGGCCGGAGACTGGGCCGGTGCGCCGCTGCTGGAAGCGGCGACGAGCGACGTCCTGGCAAGCGGCGACTACGATCGTCACCTGCGGCGGCTGAAGCGGCGGATCGCAGAGGGCGTTCGCGCCGTCGTGGCACAGGTCAAGGCGAGCTTTCCACCCGGTACATGCGTTAACGTGCCCGCTGCCGGTTTCCTGCTGTGGGTAGAACTGCCTCAGCAGGTCAACGCGCTGGAGGTGCATCGTCGCGCGCTGGCGCTGGGTATAGGCGTCAGCCCCGGTCCCCTGTTTTCCCCTGCCGCCGAATTAACGCACTTTCTGCGGCTGAACTGCGCAAACGAACCCACGCCCCGCCTGCTGAACGCCGTGGAACAAATTGGTGCGCTGTGCCACGAGCTGGCCGTTTTCACACAAGACTCTCCAGCCACTCGGTAAAAACCCGCACCTTGCGGGAGAGGTGACGGTGTGGATAGAGCAGTGACAGCTTGCGGTCCGGCGAGCGATAGCCTGGCAAGACTTCAACCAGAAGACCGCGGTCTATGTAAGGCTGGAGAAAAAGATTCATCCCCTGCATTAACCCCAGCCCGGCCAGGCCTGCCGCGATGTAGGCCTCGGAGTTATCCACGACAAGCTTACCGGGCAGGGTAATCTCCGCGATGCCTTCTGGCGTGGTAAACGTCCACGGATGAATGTGTCTGCTGCGGTTATTAATCCAGTTGATGGCCTGATGCTTGCGTAAATCATCCGGCGTTTCTGGCGTACCGTGTTTTGCCAGCCAGGCCGGGCTGGCGCAGGTCGTGATTTTGATATTCCCGATTTTACGCGCAATATAATCGCCGTCCTCCAGCTCACCCACCCGCAGCACGCAGTCCAGTCCATCCCGCAGCATATCCCGACGGCGGTCAGAGCTGCTCAGAATGATGTCGATCCCGGGATGCTGACGATAAAAGTCAGGCAGATTGGGTATCACCCGCAGCGTTGCAAACGAGACCGGCATATCGACTCTAAGCTGGCCATGTATTGCCCGATCCGTACCAAACGACTCCAGTAATTCGTCCGCCTGCGCCAGCAGGGGTTTACTGCGGCGATAAAACGCTTCCCCATCCGGCGTCAGGTTAATCCGACGCGTGGTGCGCTGCAGGAGCCGCGTGCCGCTGTGTTGCTCAAGAAGCTGCAGCGCTTTGGTGACCGCCGGGCGATGGATCTGCAGATTCTCCGCCGCTTGGGTAAGACTGCCTGACTCGACAATTTCAATAAAAATCCGAATAGATTCAAAGAGGTTTATTTGCATAAGGGATGTTTTTGCCGCGAGCAGGATAAAGTTATTGTTATTAATTTTATAACAGTGATGAATATTTTTGGCTATTTTTCCTAACAATACTGCGCCCTACACTCTTCCCCATTCAAACGTAAGGGAGAGTCTGCTATGAAAAATAACCGTATTTGTCAGATCCTGGGTATCGAAAAACCTGTTATTCAGGGGCCATTGTCCTGGCTTACTGACGCCCGCCTGGTCGCTGCGGTCAGCAATGCCGGAGGGCT
This sequence comes from Enterobacter sp. Taxon_8, assembly GCF_058354585.1. Classification (NCBI taxonomy): domain Bacteria; kingdom Pseudomonadati; phylum Pseudomonadota; class Gammaproteobacteria; order Enterobacterales; family Enterobacteriaceae; genus Enterobacter; species Enterobacter sp. Taxon_8. The sequence goes on from NZ_CM177989.1 coordinate 2,532,834, forward strand.
CGGCGTGCTGGGGCCCAACGCTGGGTTAACCGCCGATACCGCGGTCTCCACGCCGGAAGAGACCGCCGAAAAAATGCGTGAAGAAATTCGAAAAACCAAACGGCTGACCGAAAAACCGTTTGGTGTGAACCTGATCCCTACCGCCGTTAATGACGTCTGGACAGGGCCTATTCTTCAGGTGGTAAAAGAGGAAGGCGTCAGAGTCGTGGTGTATACGGGCTATGGGGAAGGCAGCATTATTCCCGCGCTGTTTAGTGAGTTAAAAGAGGCGGGTATTGCCATTATCTACCGCGACATCAACCCAACGCCGGAAAACACCCGTCTCGCAGAAGAAATGGGGGCAGACATTATCGTCGCCACCGGTTTTGACGAGGGCGGAACATTGCCCGCAACGGTGCTTGGCACCTTTTCCATCGTGCCGCTGATTGCCGATGCCGTGAAGCATATCCCGGTGATGGCCGCGGGCGGCATTACCGATAATCGCACCGCCAGAGCGGCGCATGCGTTAGGCGCTGAAGGCGTGTTTGCCGGTTCGGTCTTTATCAGCAGCGAAGAAAGCCGCGTGCCGCAGGGAGTCAAAGAGAAAATTATTGCCGCCAACGGCCTGGACCTGCTGCTTTTCCGGACCGTGCCCCATTACTACCGCTCTCTACCCGGCAAGCTGGCGGAAAAACTGGCGGCGATGGATAAAGCAGGCGCAAGCAACGAAGCGCTGGGCAAGGCGATGGGAGGATTACGGGGCCTGCGCCTGGGCATGCTGGAAGATAACACCGATGAAGGCTATATCGCGCTCGGCACGGGGATTGGGAACATCCACAGCGTGAAAAGCGTGGCCGAGATCGTCAATATGTTAGCGGTTGAGTAAGCCCCTGGCGTCCTGACGGTTATCAGGACGCCCTGTGTTCTCAGGGAATAATCCGCGCGGCTCTCATCTGCGCGAACAGGCTGAAAAACATCTCATCGGTCGCCTGCATTTGCGTAAAACCCGCCCTGCGCAGCTTGCTCCCGTCACCGAACATGTCGTAATCCCAGCTAAAGACAAAATCGGCAAACCGCCCGTCGCTCAGCTGCAGAATATCCGCTTCCACCAGCCGCTCTTCGGCAAGTTCGCGCCATACGCCGCGATAGTCGTTAAACAGCTGATGAAATGACAGCCTCACCGGCGGCGCAGAGTCCAGTTCAAACCAGCGTGCGATGCGCGGCCACAGCTCGCTCCAGCGCCAGATATCTCCATTGTTTACGTTGAAGGCCTGATTCTGTGCCGCAGGTGACGCGGCGGCCCACAGCGTGGCCTCGGCCAGCAGCCCGGCGTCGGTATGATCCACAATGCTGTGCCAGGTCTGTTCTGAACCGGGAAAACGCAGCGGTAAACCCAACGCCTTGCACAGGGAGGCGTACAGGGCGATGCTCAGCGCAAGGTTCATGGCATTGCCCGGCACCGCGCTCCCCACCACGCCCGGCCTGATGGCATTCCAGTGCCAGCGTTTTCCCCGCTGAAACTGGCTGAGCCACGTGAGCTGTGCGGCGTTAAACTCGGCCCCCGGCACGCCGGGATCGCTTTCCCGCGCCGGGGTTTTAAACGGCCCCAGATGCGCGCCGTAGACCTTGTACCCCTGCATCAGGCTTATCGTCTGCAAAGGTGCCGCTGTTTCGAGGGTGCTGACCAGATTGCGCAGCATGGTGACGTTCGGCTCAACCATGTCCGTCCAGTTCGCCGCGTTCGCCCAGGCGCTGTAAAAGATGTGGGTGACACCGTTCAGGGAGCGCAGCGCCCGGGCGCTGTCCTGTTCATCCAGTAAATCGACCTTGACCATCGGAATGCCGTCAGGATGCGATCCGGCATGACGGCTGAGGCCAATCACCTCCCACTGATGGTTCAGGAGCGTGTTGACCAGCTGCCTGCCGACAATGCCGCTGGCGCCCGCGACCAGGGCGACGTTGTGTTGCTGCCTCTTACTCATGGTGTTTCTCCGGAAAGGGTGACAGCCACAGTGTGATATATTATTTTTTCTGCAAATACTCCCTGAAATCGATGGCACTTATAAGCAGAATCATTAAATGAATAACAAGCTCACCGCCATTTCTACCTTTCTACGCGTCGCTGAAGCAGGCTCGTTCTCAGCGGCCGCCCGTCAGACCGGGATTAAGCAGTCCGCCGTCAGTCAACAGATCGCGGCGCTTGAGGAAGCGCTTGGTGTGGTATTGCTGCACCGAACGACGCGTACGATGAAGCTGACCGAACAGGGTGAACGTTACCGGCGTGATATGCAGCTTGTGCTGGACGCCATGGGGGAAGCGGAGAGGCGTTTACATCCTGCCGATCATAGCGTTCAGGGACGCGTCCATGTCCAGTTACCGAGCGGCCTGGGTCAGATCTTTTTACCGCATCTGCTGGCGCTGCAGCGCCTGCATCCCGAACTGCAGCTGATGATTTCTCTCGATGACCGCCTTGCCGATCTGGTGACGGAGGGCGTGGATATCGCGATACGGCTGGGCAGCGAGCCTCCGCAGGCGCATGCGGCTCGCGTGCTGGGGCGTATTGAGGCGGCGCTGTTTGCCGCTCCCGATTTTCAGGCGGTACACGCCGTCAGCGAGCTGGCGACGCTCCCACACGTGCGGTTCAGCGGCATTCCGCTGGATGCCCCCCTGCGCCTGATTTCTGACGAGGAAACGGTCGAGGTCAACGTGAATACCGTTTTCCGTGCCAACACCAGCGACGCGCTGCTGCAGGCGCTGGAATCCGGCATGGGTATCGGCGGCATGCAGCGACCGCTCGTGGCCAGAGCGCTGCAGGTGGGCACGCTGGTACCGGTGCTGCCCGACTGGCGGTTACCCGATCGCTTCCTCTATGCCGTTTATCCTGATGCCCGCTTTATTCCGCAGCGCGTCAGAAAGGTCGTCAGCGTGATTGAGCAGTTACTGCCTGAAATAATAAAGAAATGCTGATGATTCCCCCCCGTAAATTACGTGCATTTTTCAACCGCCAGGAATAGAGTATTTTTACCGTATCCCCTTTTTCTGGAGCACTTATGCCGGAGTACTGTTTTTTCCAAAAAGGCCCAAACCTCATAGCAATCGAAAGCGCAAACACCGATGCGGCTGCACAGCTCATCGCCCAGGGGTTCGAAAAACAGTTCGAGGAGATCGGCGCCGCGGATGAAAAAGAGGCGCTTACTCGCCTTACCGATATCCGTAAAAATAGTGAGATCGATCGTCATAACTTCCTGGCCGGTGCGGGCGAAATGCCGCTGATCGGCGTGCTGGCGGCTGCGGCAACCTGGTTGATTCAAAAGAAATAACGCAACGATACTCTACCTCGCCACCGGCAAATCGGCGTACCGCGTTGTATAGGCCGGTGACAACATTTCCCGTTTCATCGCCCACGGTTTCTCAATACCCTGCCCGGCAAACCATATCTTCCCTTTGCCGGAATGATTCAGGCTGTCGATCGTTTCCATCAGCGCCGCGCTGTTGGCGCGCAGGCGATTATCGTCAAACAGGTTAAGCTGGGCGACGCCGCTGCTGAAAAAGTCCGCCAGCATGACCCCGGCCTTCATATAGCGATACCCGTCGAGCCATATCCGCCCCAGCGCTTCCGTGGCGGCGCGGATGATATCGCGCGAGTCATTGGTGGGCGTCATCAGGGTGACCGAAGCCTGATTGCCGTAATAAATTTCGTTGTCCGCATGCGGGCTGGTGCGCACAAACACGCTGATAAAACGACAGTATTGATGCTCGCCGCGCAATTTCTCTGCGGCGCGTTCCGCGTAGGCGCAAATCGCCTGGTGCATTTCCTCGTACTGCATAATACGGTGTCCAAACGAACGGCTACAGATAATTTGCTGCTTCGTGGGGGTGAACTCCTCCAGGTCAAGGCAGGGCTCACCGCGAAGCTCGCGGGCCGTACGCTCCAGCACCACGTTAAAATGTTTGCGAATGACCCACGAGGAGGCCTCCGCCAGCTCCAGCGCCGTGGTGATCCCCATCGCGTTGAGCTTTTTCGTGATGCGTCGGCCTACCCCCCACACCTCCTCTACCGGAACCTTTTCCAGCAGTTTACGCTGCCGCTCGCGGCCTGAGAGATCGACCACGCCGCCGGTGCCGGACCACCGTTTCGCCGCATAGTTGGCCAGCTTCGCCAGCGTTTTGGTCGGGGCAATACCGACGCCAACGGTTAATCCCGTATTTTTAAAGACCTGCGAGCGCATCTGGTGACCAAACGCTTCCAGTGACAGGCAGTGACTGACCCCTGAAACGTTCACGAACGCCTCATCAATGGAGTAAATCTCTATTGCCGGGGCGAGATCGGTCAGCGTCTGCATTACCCGACTGCTGAGATCGGCATACAGCGCATAATTCGAGCTAAAGACGTAAACTTTTGACGGATATAGTTTTTGTTTGAATTTAAAATACGGCTCACCCATTTTTATGCCGAACTGCTTTGCCTCCCGCGACAGTGAAATAATGCAGCCGTCGTTATTGGAAACCACCACGATGGGCTTCCCCTCCAGATCGGGGCGGAAGACCCGCTCGCAGGAGGCATAGAAGCTGTTCACATCAACCAGCGCGAACATGTCTATGCGTTTTAAGCGTGTGGGTGACGACGCCGAAGATCTGCAGCTCCTCTTCGGACTGAAAGGTAATCGGCTGATAGCGGACATTATGTGGCAACAACCTCAGAACCGGGCGCGTCTGTAGCTCCTTCACCGTAAACTCACCGGCGACCGACGCCACGACGATATCTCCGTGTTCGGCATTTAACGAGCGGTCAACCACCAGCAGATCGCCATCGCCGATCCCCGCCCCAATCATGGAGTCTCCACTCACCTTAATAAAATAGGTCGCACTGGGGTGCCTTACTGCCAGCCGGTTAAGATCGAGACGATCCTCCACATAATCCTGTGCCGGGCTGGGGAACCCACAGGCAACACGTTCTAAAAACAAAGGTAATTCAATGATTTGTTTTGGTTGATAAGAAAAGAGAGTGTCCATAATGCCTTTCTCGCCGAATGCTGTATATAAATACAGTATTACGGATTATGGACAAGGATCAAGGTCATTTCCGGAAGCGGACCCAAACGCGTTGAAGTGTCAGAAGATTTAAAACGCGCAAAGCCCGGAAGCGCATGTCGGGCTTTGCGCCTGTGACGATCAGTCCATCAGCGTATTCAATGTTTCCAGCGCGTCAGGCGGCAGCTGCAGTTCCCCCGCCGCGAGGTTTTGCCGCAGATGCGCCACGGAAGAGGTGCCCGGGATCAGCAGAATATTCGGAGAACGCTGCAGCAGCCATGCCAGCGCAACCTGCATTGCCGTGACGCCCAGTGAATCCGCGACAGCCTTAAGCCCGGAAGATTGCAGCGGCGTAAAGCCGCCCAGCGGGAAGAACGGTACATACGCGATCCCTTGCTGCGCGAGCAGATCCACCAGCGCATCATCACCCCGGTTAACAATGTTGTACATGTTCTGCACGCACACCACCGGCACCATCTTCTGCGCTTCCGCAACCTGGGTGGCCGTGACGTTGCTCAGGCCAATATGCCGCACCAGCCCCTGCCGCTGTAATTCTGCCAGGGTGGAGAGCGGTTCAGCAATCGACCCTTCCGCAGGCCCGTGTGCGCTAAACATGATCCGCAGATTCACCACGTCCAGCACGTCCAGCTGCAGATTACGCAGGTTGTCATGCACCGCCTGCGTCAGTTCCTGTGCGGAAAAGGCCGGCAGCCAGGCGCCTTTGTCGTTGCGACGGGCGCCAATCTTGGTGACGATCGTCAGATCGTCCCGGTAAGGATGAAGCGCCTCGCGGATCAGCTGGTTGGTGACATGAGGACCATAAAAATCACTGGTATCAATATGGTTCACCCCCGCCGTCACCGCCTCGCGCAGCACGTCCAGCGCGGCCTGCTTATCCTTCGGTGGGCCAAAGACGCCCGGCCCGGCGAGCTGCATCGCACCGTAGCCCAGTCTTTTAACCGTCCGCGTCCCGAGCGCGTACGTCCCGCTTTTATCAATGCTGCTCATGTTAACCTTCCTCATAAAAATGATCCGGATTTACAACAGGTTCCTCACCGGAGCCCTTAGTTAAGCGCGAGTTAAATTAAAGTTTAAATTCTATACGACGATAGTATTGGTGTACCTCTGCATCCTTTCTAACGGACGACCGCTATGCTGAAAAATTTGCACGTGATTACCGGTATTATCTTTGCTCTCACCATATTCTGTCTGCTGCAAGTTGTCACGGGAGGGTTGTTCTACTCTGCCGTCAGCAACGATCGCCATAACTTCCAGAATTCCGGCGTGCTCAATGCCCAGCAGGAAAGCCTGAGCGACAGCGTGAACACGCTGGTGAAAACGCGCGTCACCGTCACCCGCGTGGCGATCCGCTACCTGAAAAACCAGCGTGACCCGGCTTCCCTGGCAGCGATCAACAAACTGCTTGGCACCGCAGGCGACTCGCTGGCAAAAGCCGAAGCCTATAACAAAGAGTGGCAGAAGCTGCCGCAGGTTAAGGGCCAGGAGGCGGCATTGACCGACGAGATGCAGAAATCCTGGAACCAGATGCATGAAGTCATGCGTTTATCGATTGAGTATCTGCGCGCCGACAACTATCAGGCCTATGGCGATCTGGATGCGCAGCAGGCGCAGGACGATATGGAAGCGGTCTATAACCGCTGGCGCGCCGAAAACAACACCCTGCTGAAGGCCGCAACCGAAGAGAACCAGAGCAGCTTCACGCAGATGCAGTGGACGCTGGCGGCAATTCTGCTGGCCGTGATCGCGGTTCTGGTGGTCATCTGGCAGGGTTTACAACATCTGCTGTTAAAACCACTCCACTCCATTATGAACCATATTCGCGCCATTGCAGGGGGCGACCTGACGCAGGAGATCGCTATCTCGGGTCGCAATGAGATGGGTCAGCTGGCCGCCGGCCTGCATGAGATGCAGCAGTCGCTGGTAACCACCGTCAGCGCCGTACGCGGAAGTACCGATTCCATCTACACCGGCGCAGGTGAAATTGCCGCGGGGAGCAACGATCTTTCCGCCCGCACCGAGCAGCAGGCCGCCTCGCTCGAAGAGACCGCTGCCAGCATGGAAGAGCTGACCGCGACGGTTAAACAGAACTCCGATAACGCCCGTCAGGCCACGCTGCTGGCGAAAAACGCCTCTGAAACGGCCGCGCGCGGCGGTCACGTCGTGGATAACGTGGTTCGCACCATGAACGAAATCGCCGACAGTTCGCAGCAAATTGCGCATATTACCGGCGTGATCGACAGCATTGCGTTCCAGACCAACATTCTGGCGCTTAACGCCGCGGTGGAAGCGGCACGCGCCGGGGAACAGGGCCGTGGTTTTGCGGTTGTTGCAGGCGAAGTCCGTACGCTGGCGAGCCGCAGCGCGCAGGCGGCGAAAGAGATCAAAGGGCTTATCGAGAACTCTGTCAGCCGGGTGAATACCGGTTCTGAGCAGGTTAGCGAGGCCGGCACCACCATGAAGGAAATTGTCGCCGCCGTCACCCGCGTGACCGATATCATGGGTGAGATTTCATCTGCCTCTGACGAGCAGAGCCGCGGTATTGAGCAGGTGAGCCTGGCCGTTTCGCAGATGGACAGCGTGACGCAGCAAAACGCCGCGCTGGTGCAGGAGTCCGCCACGGCGGCTGCGGCACTGGAAGATCAGTCCGAGCAGCTGCGCCAAGCGGTGGCCGCGTTTCGCTTGAACGGCAAAGAAAAAGCGGTCGCCCCGCGCCCGGCCAGTCTGAAAACGCCACAGCTGCTGCGCCCGGCGACAACTACCGCCTCTACCGACAGCAACTGGGAAACGTTCTGAGTCATCGGCGGGCGAGGAGATCGCCCGCTAGCGGCTGCGCTTGGCGTGCCGCTCCCAGTTTTCCTGTTTTGCTTCATCCGATTTTCGCAGTGAAACATAACATGCCCCGCTGCCGCCGTGATGCGGCAGCGCCACGCAGAAAGCCTGCACTTCCTCAAACTCGGTTAACCAGCGCGCCAGATAGCTGCGCACCACATTGGGATGCGAGTTCTGCTCGCGCCCTTTCCCGTGAATGATAATCAGATTGCGTAACCCGTCGCGTCCGGCCTGACGAATAAAAGAATAGAGCATCTGACGGCAGCGTTCGGCGGGCTGGCGCAGGAGGTTTAAGCTGGCCTGGCGGGCATATTTACCCGCGCACAGCTTATCAATAACGCCCTGCTGTACCCCTTCGCGCTGGAACGCCAGCGGTTCTTCCAGGGGAAGCACGTCGAGAAAATCCAGCGTCAGGAAGTTATCCAGCTGTTCGCTATCCACCTCCTCGCGCGCCCGCGTATTGCGGCTGGGCTGCCAGTGAATATCCGCGCAGCGCTTCAGTGGCTGGACATCTTCCATGGCGTCAAGAAAAAATGATTTGTCGTCAGGGTTCATGGACATCCTCCGGCTACATCTGAGGACTGTACTATACCTGCGCCAGAGACCGGCCTCAATCACCGTTACAGGGCGATACGTGGCAATAATATTAACCTGATGAATATATATAGTCATTATTAAAGAAAGTTAAACTACACTTAACTAAAACTTCAGCAAAGTTAAATTACGTGATTTATGTTAAAAATTCATTAAATCAATTACTCGCCTGCCTTTCATTTTTCGGAAAAGGTGTTATACCTAAATATACCTGCCTCATGGATATAATACTCAGGATTGGCGAAAGGACGCACTGCTGTGTGTACTATAGGGTCTGTTTGATGTCGGACAGATCCTGTTTTTTTTATATGCATTTCAGGCGATGACTATTTTCCTCACCTCCCTTCTGAACTGCGTAATTAATGACTCAGCAAGGGGAGTCTGACGTGAATCACGGCGCTGAATTAAATAATAGGTTGCTTTAGGAAGCGATTCGACAACCGGCAGCATGACCAGCCGGTGCGCCAGCAGCGGGTCACACCCTAGCTCCTGCGGCAATATGCTTAAAAAGTCACTTTGCGCAACCAGGCTAATACAGGAAGAAAATGTTTCGCAAACCACACCAATTCGCGGTATTTGCGAACGATCGCTAAATACCTCCTCTAATTGCTTATAATAACTTCCCCGCGGCGTCGGCATTGTCCAGTTATAATGCAGGAGTTCATTAATTGACGTTGCTCCCATTGCCGGGTGACCTTCACGACAAAATACCGCAAACGGTTTTTCGAAGAGCTTTTCAAACGTAAACTCCTGGTCGTAAGGCCCCTGATAATAAGTGTTGATGGTGAAGTCCAGTTCGCCCTGGCGTAATTCATTGATCATCGACACCAGCTGCCCTTCCATAATCCTCACCTTGACCTGCGGATGCTGCGCATGGAAGCGGGTGATAACGGCGGGCATAAGCGTGCGTGAAACGCTGGCCCCCATCCCGATGTTGATCTGCCCGGCCAGCTCCCCCTGCCGCTGACGGATGTCATCCTGCGCCGCGCGCAGCTCTTCCAGAATCAACCTGGCGCGCTGGTAAAAGCCCTCACCGCATTCGGTCAACGCGACGCCCTTACTCCTGCGCACGAAAAGCTGCGCCGCCATGCCCTCCTCCAGTTCTTTAATGGATTTGGTCAGCGCCGGCTGCGAAAGATTCAGCGTCCTGCTGGCACCGCGAATGCTGCCCTGACGCGCAACCTCAACAAACGCCCGGATTTGATGAAATTTAATCTGGAATGTCATAGCCCAACCGATAACCGTTGTTTATCAGAGTAAAGAAACTGTCATCTACTTTAATGGAAAGGGATGTGCGAGGGTAATTCCTGAACGGTTGAAACTGTGAAAAATCGGTTAGTGATAAGTAAAAACTATCACAGCGTGAAGCAGTTCACATATTTTAATGATGACAGGAACAGATATGGACACACTGGCGCAGTACATCCAGACGTTAACGCCGCAGCTGAGCGCGTGGCGTCGCGATTTTCACCATTTTGCGGAATCCGGCTGGGTAGAGTTTCGTACCGCCGCGAAAGTCGCGGAAATACTGGACTCGCTGGGTTACGCACTGGCGATGGGCCGCGACGTGGTCGATGCCGAAAGCCGGATGGGGTTACCCGATGACACAACCCTGGCGCGAGAGTTTGCCCGCGCGCGCGCGCAGGGCGCGCCTGAGAAATGGCTGGCGCCGTTTGAAGGCGGGTTTACCGGCATTGTCGCCACCCTGAATACCGGCCGCCCGGGCCCAACCCTGGCGTTTCGCGTCGACATGGACGCCCTTGATTTAAGCGAAGCGCTTGACGACAGCCATCGCCCGTTCCGCGACGGGTTTGCCTCCTGCAATCCGGACATGATGCACGCCTGCGCGCACGACGGCCACACCACGATTGGTCTGGGACTGGCACAGGTGCTAAAGCAGAATGAAGCCCGGCTCAACGGCACCATCAAGCTGATCTTCCAGCCTGCCGAAGAAGGAACGCGCGGCGCGCGCGCCATGGTTGCCGCCGGGGCGCTGGATGACGTGGACTATTTCACGGCTATCCATATTGGCACCGGCGTACCTGCCGGGACGGTAATCTGCGGCAGCGATAACTTTATGGCCACCACCAAGTTCGACGTGAGCTTCACCGGCGTGGCCGCGCACGCGGGCGGTAAGCCGGAGGACGGTCGTAACGCCCTGCTCGCCGCCGCGCAGGCCGCCCTCGCCCTGCACAGCATCGCCCCGCACAGCGACGGCGCATCCCGGGTGAACGTCGGGGTGATGCAGGCGGGCAGCGGGCGCAACGTGGTCCCCGCGAATGCGCTGATTAAGGTTGAAACCCGCGGCGAAAGCGAAGCGATTAATCAGTACGTCTTTGAACGCGCGAAGGCGGTGATTACCGGCGCGGCGGCGCTCTACGGCGTGAGCGCGGAGATGCGCCTGATGGGGGCTGCCACCTCCAGCGCGCCGACATCGGCGTGGGTGGATTATCTGCGCGAACAGGCGAGCCGGGTTTCCGGGGTTGTTCACGCCATCGATAAGGTGAAAGCGCCAGCGGGCTCCGAAGACGCCACGCTGATGATGGCCCGCGTGCAGCAGAACGGCGGCATGGCGTCCTATATGGTGTTTGGCACGGATTTGAGCGCCGGGCATCACAACGAAAAATTCGACTTCGATGAGCAGGTGATGCCTGTCGCCATCGAAACGCTGGCGCGAACTGCGCTTAATTTCCCGTGGACGCGAGGTGTGTAATGCAGGAGAACTACGCTTTTATTGCCGATGCGATCGACACGCGATGTCGGACGTTAGCCGATATTGCCGACGCGATCTGGGATCGTCCCGAAACCCGCTTTGAAGAGTTCTGGTCCGCCGAACGGCTGGCCAGCGAGCTGGAAGCAGAAGGCTTCACGCTGACCCGCGAGGCAGGCGGTATTCCAAATGCCTTTATCGCCAGCTTCGGCAGCGGAAAACCGGTTATCGCCCTGCTGGGCGAGTACGACGCGCTGGCCGGGTTAAGCCAGCAGGCACACTGCGCGACCGCGCAAACCGCCACGCCGGGGGCTAACGGCCACGGCTGCGGGCATAACCTCTTAGGCACCGCGGCGCTTGCGGGCGCGGTGGCGGTGAAAAGCTGGCTGGAGCAGCACGGCGGCAGCGGAACGGTGCGTTTTTACGGCTGTCCCGGCGAGGAAGGCGGCTCCGGGAAAACCTTTATGGTGCGCGAAGGGCTGTTTGATGACGTCGATGCCGCCGTCACCTGGCACCCGGAAGCCTTTGCCGGGATGTTTAACGTCAGCACGCTGGCGAATATTCAGGCCGCCTGGCGTTTTCACGGCGTGGCGGCGCACGCGGCCAACTCCCCCCATTTGGGACGCAGCGCTCTGGACGCCGTGACGCTGATGACCACCGGCACCAACTTCCTCAACGAACACATCATTGAGAAAGCGCGCGTCCATTACGCCATCACCGACACCGGCGGGATTTCCCCCAACGTGGTACAGGCGCAGGCCGAAGTGCTGTACCTGATCCGCGCCCCGGAGATGGCCGATGCGCAGCAGATCTACGAACGCATCGAGAAAATTGCCCAGGGCGCGGCGATGATGACCGAAACCACCGTCGAGTGTCGCTTTGATAAAGCCTGCTCAAGCTACCTGCCGAACCGCACGCTCGAGGCGGCGATGTATCGCGCCCTGCAGCACTACGGCACGCCGCAGTGGACCGAAGAAGAGCGAAAATTTGCCCGCGAGATCCGCGCCACGCTGACGCCCAACGATCTGCAAAACAGCCTGAAAAATATTGCCGCCACGGGTGGCGACGCGGGTAAAGCCTTTGCCCGTCGTCATCAGGCGACGCTGCTGGTAGATGAAGTCGCGCCTTACGCCGTCACCGACAACGTGCTGGCGGGTTCAACCGACGTGGGCGACGTCAGCTGGAAAATGCCGGTGGCCCAGTGCTTCAGCCCCTGCTTTACCGTCGGCACGCCGCTGCACACCTGGCAGCTGGTGTCTCAGGGGCGAACCTCTATTGCCCACAAAGGCATGCTGCTGGCCGGAAAAGTGATGGGCGCAACCGCGCTCAATCTGCTGCAGGACGCATCGCTGCTGAAAAAATGCCGTGAAGAGTTTGAACAGCAAATACAAGAAAAACCGTACGCGTGTCCGATCCCACGGGGCGTGACACCGTCACCTTTAAAATAAAAAAACATAACACAACACAACAACACTCCCGAGGAACGCCCATGAGTATGTCATCCATACCTTCGCATTCCCCATCCGGTAAGCTCTATGGCTGGGTTGAAAGGATCGGCAATAAAGTGCCGCACCCTTTCCTGCTGTTTATCTATCTGATTGTGATTTTGATGGTCGCCACTGCCGTGCTCTCCGCCTTTGACGTCAGCGTGCGCAGTCCGGCCGACGGCAGCCTGGTGGCGGTGAAAAACCTGCTCAGCGTTGAGGGGCTGCACTGGTTTTTACCCAACGTGATTAAAAACTTCAGCGGCTTCGCCCCGCTGGGCGCCATTCTGGCGCTGGTGCTGGGTGCCGGACTGGCCGAACGCGTGGGCCTGCTGCCCGCATTGATGGTAAAGATGGCTTCTCACGTCAGCGCGCGGTACGCCAGCTACATGGTGCTGTTTATCGCCTTCTTTAGCCATATCTCCTCCGACGCCGCGCTGGTGATCATGCCGCCGATGGGGGCGCTGATCTTCCTCGCCGTCGGGCGCCACCCCGTGGCGGGCCTGCTGTCGGCGATTGCGGGCGTGGGCTGTGGATTCACCGCCAATCTGCTGATCGTCACCACCGACGTGCTGCTCTCGGGCATCAGTACGGAGGCGGCGAAAACCATTGATGCGGCCATGCACGTCAGCGTGATCGACAACTGGTACTTTATGGCAAGCTCGGTCATTGTCCTGACGATTGTCGGCGGGCTGATTACCGATAAGATCGTCGAGCCGCGCCTGGGCAAATGGGAAGGCCGCAGTGATGAAAAGCTGGAGACGCTGAGCGAAACGCAGAGCTTTGGCCTGCGCGTGGCGGGGATTGTCTCGCTGGCCTTTATCGCCGCGGTGGCGCTGATGGTGGTGCCGGAAAACGGCATACTGCGCGATCCGGTTAAACATACGGTCCTGCCTTCGCCGTTTATCCAGGGCATCGTGCCGCTGATTATTCTGTTTTTCTTTGTCGTCTCGCTCGCCTACGGTATCGCCACCGGTAAAATCCGCCGCCAGGGCGATCTGCCGCAGCTGATGATCGAGCCGATGAAGGAGATGGCGGGTTTTATCGTGATGGTGTTCCCGCTGGCCCAGTTTGTGGCGATGTTTAACTGGAGCAACATGGGCAAGTTTATGGCCGTGGGCCTGACCGACGCGCTGGAGGCTGCCGGGCTAAGCGGCGTACCGGCGTTTGTCGGCCTGGCGCTGCTGTCATCCCTGCTGTGCATGTTTATCGCCAGCGGCTCCGCCATCTGGTCGATTCTGGCCCCGATCTTCGTGCCGATGTTTATGATGCTGGGTTTTCACCCGGCGTTTGCCCAGATCCTGTTCCGTATCGCGGACTCCTCGGTGATACCGCTGGCGCCGGTCTCGCCGTTTGTTCCGCTGTTTTTAGGCTTCCTCCAGCGCTATAAACCCGAGGCCAAACTGGGTACCTACTATTCGCTGGTTTTACCCTACCCGCTTATCTTTTTAGGGGTATGGCTGGTGATGCTGGTGGCATGGTATCTTGTCGGCCTGCCGATTGGGCCGGGAATATACCCGAGGCTGAACTGAAGGAATGAGGATGCTGAGATTACTCGAAGATAAGATTGCGACGCCGCTTGGACCGCTGTGGGTTATCGCGGATGAGACGTTCAATCTGCGCGCCGTTGAGTGGGAAGAGCACAGCGACCGCATGGAAGAGCTGCTCAATATTCATTACCGCTTGCAGGGTTATGAACGTATCAGCGCAACCAACCCGGGTGGGCTGAGCGACAAGCTTGCGGCGTACTTCGAAGGCGATCTCAGCATCATTGATACTCTGCCGACCGCCACGGCTGGCACGCCTTTTCAGCGCGAAGTGTGGCAGGCGCTGCGGTCGATTCCGTGCGGGCAGGTCATGCATTACGGCCAGCTCGCGGAGCAGTTAGGTCGCGCAGGCGCTGCACGCGCGGTGGGTGCCGCTAACGGCTCTAACCCGGTCAGCATAGTGGTGCCCTGCCATCGCGTCATTGGCCGCAACGGTACCATGACAGGCTATGCCGGTGGCGTGCAGCGAAAAGAGTGGTTGCTGCGTCACGAAGGGTATCTCTTGCTCTAGTTCCCAGGCTTTTTGTGCTTAATTTTCTACCGGTTAGGCTAAAAATCCATAATCAAGCTGTGGAATTTCAAGAAGATGGCGACGCATTGTCGTCTCTTGTCCTTATTGAGGGTTTGTCAGGCTTACGTACTTACCAAAAAGATGTTAAAATTGACCAATATCAATTAAGGCTTGAGCAAACCTATGATCCCGGAAAAGCGAATTATACGACGCATTCAGTCTGGCGGTTGTGCTATCCATTGCCAGGATTGCAGCATCAGCCAGCTCTGTATCCCGTTTACCCTGAATGAGCATGAACTCGATCAGCTTGATAATATTATCGAGCGTAAGAAGCCTATTCAGAAAGGGCAGACGCTGTTTAAAGCGGGAGACGAACTGAAATCGCTCTATGCTATCCGTTCTGGCACCATCAAGAGCTACACCATCACCGAACAGGGCGATGAGCAGATCACCGGCTTCCATCTGGCGGGTGACCTGGTAGGCTTTGATGCCATCGGTACGGGCCACCACCCGAGCTTTGCTCAGGCACTCGAAACCTCGATGGTTTGCGAAATTCCGTTTGAAACCCTGGACGATC
Source organism: Enterobacter sp. Taxon_8 (assembly GCF_058354585.1). NCBI lineage: Bacteria > Pseudomonadati > Pseudomonadota > Gammaproteobacteria > Enterobacterales > Enterobacteriaceae > Enterobacter > Enterobacter sp. Taxon_8. The sequence continues at coordinate 2,548,117 of NZ_CM177989.1, forward strand.
TGTCCGGCAAGATGCCTAACCTGCGTCAGCAGATGATGCGTCTGATGAGCGGTGAGATCAAAGGCGATCAGGACATGATCCTGCTGCTTTCTAAAAAGAATGCCGAAGAGCGCCTGGCCGCGTTTATCTACAACCTCTCCCGCCGCTTCGCCGAGCGTGGCTTCTCGCCGCGTGAATTCCGTCTGACGATGACGCGTGGCGATATCGGCAACTACCTGGGTCTGACCGTGGAAACCATCAGCCGTCTGCTGGGTCGTTTCCAGAAAAGCGGGATGCTGGCCGTTAAGGGTAAATATATCACTATCGAAAACGGTGAAGCGCTGGCCGTTCTTGCCGGGCACGCCCGTAACGTGGCGTAAACGCCATACGTATACTGCCAGACCGATAAATTTTCCTGATTCATTGGTCTGGCATATTACCCCGTCATTTATCTGACCTTTTCACCGTAGCACACCCCCACACAGCGCCCGAAAGGTTCTCGTTGAGGTTATGAATTGAGAGAAAGTTTGTTTTTCGTTTCAGTCGTGATTGCCTCAGTGACCTTTATCTTCATCTGGATCATGCTTGTCGGCCCAATGAAGGGGGAAGAAAAAACCTACGTCCAGGACTCCACGACCTTTGCGATAGCAGTGATGGTGCTGCTGTTTATTGCGTTTATCGCGGTGACGACGACGGTACTTTTCCTCTGATAAATTTTCATGAAATATTGATCTGGCAAAACCTCCCCTCTGTTTCATTCAGGATATATAGGTTACTCTTTTAATTACAGACTGTGGTGACAGTAGTAAGGAGACCTGTATGGCCAAGTATCAAAACATGCTGGTAGCTATCGATCCGAACCAGGACGATCAGCCGGCATTACGACGTGCTGTGTATTTACATCAACGGATTGGTGGCAAAATCAAAGCGTTTTTGCCGATCTATGACTTCTCGTATGAGATGACCACCCTTCTGTCGCCTGACGAGCGAACCGCTATGCGTCAGGGCGTCATCAGCCAGCGTACCGCGTGGATCCGAGAACAGGCGAAGTATTACCTGGAAGCGGGTGTTCCCATTGATATTAAAGTGGTCTGGCACAACCGACCTTTCGAAGCCATCATCCAGGAAGTTGTCGCCGGTGGGCACGATCTGCTGCTGAAGATGGCGCACCAGCACGACAAGCTGGAATCCGTGATCTTCACCCCGACCGACTGGCACCTGCTGCGCAAATGCCCTTGCCCGGTCTGGATGGTTAAAGACCAGCCGTGGCCTGAAGGCGGGAAAGCCGTTGTGGCGGTAAACCTCGCTAGCGAAGAGGATTACCACAACTCCCTGAACGAGAAGCTGGTGAAGGAGACCATCCAGCTTGCCGACCAGGTCAATCATACTGAAGTGCACCTGGTAGGTGCCTATCCGGTCACCCCTATTAACATTGCCATTGAGCTACCTGAATTTGACCCGAGCGTGTACAACGACGCGATCCGTGGTCAGCATCTGCTGGCCATGAAAGCGCTGCGCCAGAAATTCAGCATTGATGAGAAAATGACCCACGTGGAAAAAGGGTTGCCTGAAGAGGTGATCCCGGACCTGGCGGAACACCTGCAGGCGGGGATTGTGGTGCTGGGTACTATCGGCCGGACCGGTATTTCTGCCGCCTTCCTCGGCAATACCGCCGAACAGGTGATCGACCATCTGCGCTGCGACCTGCTGGTCATTAAGCCGGATGAGTACCAGACGCCGGTTGAGCTGGACGATCCGGAAGACGATTAACACCTGACGCCGCCCGACAATAAAAAAACCGCCAAATTCGGCGGTTTTTTCGTTTCAGCGCAACTTACAGCGCTTTCAGAATCGCATCCACGCTGGCTTTAGCATCGCCAAACAGCATGTGGGTATTCTCTTTGAAGAACAGCGGGTTCTGCACCCCGGCATAACCGGTATTCATAGAACGTTTGAAGACGATTACGTTCTGCGCCTTCCACACTTCCAGAACCGGCATACCGGCGATTGGGCTACCCGGATCGTCCTGTGCAGCAGGGTTAACGGTATCGTTGGCACCAATGACCAGCACGGTGTCGGTGTCGGCGAAATCATCGTTGATCTCATCCATTTCCAGCACGATGTCGTAAGGCACTTTCGCTTCCGCCAGCAGCACGTTCATGTGGCCAGGCAGACGCCCTGCCACCGGGTGAATACCAAAGCGAACCTTGATGCCCCGCGCGCGCAGCTTCTCGGTGATTTCCGCAACCGGATACTGCGCCTGCGCCACCGCCATGCCGTAGCCGGGGGTGATGATCACAGAATGCGAGTTTTTCAGCATGTCTGCGGTATCTTCCGCAGAAATTTCACGGTGCTCACCCACTTCTTCATCAGCACTGGAAGAAGAGCCATCTGTCCCGAAACCACCGGCGATTACGCTAATGAACGAACGGTTCATCGCCTTACACATGATATAAGACAGGATCGCGCCGGAAGAACCCACCAGCGCACCGGTGACGATCAGCAGGTCGTTGCTCAGCATAAAGCCTGCCGCCGCTGCCGCCCAACCGGAGTAGGAGTTCAGCATCGAGACAACTACCGGCATATCCGCACCACCGATGGATGCCACCAGGTGCCAGCCGAATGCCAGCGCGATGATGGTCATTACCAGCAACGCCAGCACCTGCAGACCGACGCTTTCGGTACGCACGAAGATCACCAGCAGAACAAATGACACCACCAGCGCCGCCAGGTTCAGCTTATGACGGTTTGGCAGCATCAGCGGTTTAGAGGAGATCTTCCCGCGCAGTTTACCGAACGCGACAATGGAGCCCGTGAAGGTCACCGCACCGATGAAGATACCCAGGAACACTTCAGTCAGGTGGATGTTGACCAGAATCGGTTCCAGACCCGGTTCGTGATACAGGTAGCTGTTGAAGCCCACCAGCACCGCGGCCAGACCCACAAAGCTGTGCAGAATGGCAACCAGCTCCGGCATCTCGGTCATTTCAACGCGTTTTGCCAGACGAATACCAATCGCGCCACCGATGATCATCGCCACCAGGATCCACGCTACGTTGCCGGTATCCGGCCCGAAGATGGTGGCAATCAGCGCAATCGCCATCCCGGCGATACCAAAGTTATTCCCCTGCTGAGACGTTTCGTGTTTGGAAAGCCCCGCCAGACTGAAAATAAACAGGATTGCAGCAACAATGTATGCGGCTGTCACTAATCCTCCAGACATATGCTACCCCTTAGCCTTTACGAAACATTTTCAGCATGCGCTGAGTCACGGTGAAACCACCGAAAATATTGATACTGGCGATCAGTACCGCGATAAAGCTCAGGAAGCTGATCCAGCCGCCGTGACCAATCTGCAGTAACGCCCCCACCACGATGATCCCGGAGATGGCGTTGGTTACCGACATCAGCGGCGTGTGCAGCGCATGGGAGACGTTCCACACCACGTAGTAACCTACGACGCAGGAGAGCGCGAAGACGGTAAAATGGCCGAGGAACTCTTTTGGCGCGACGTCAGCCAGCCAGCCGAACAGAATAATCACCAGCGCCATGATCGCGTATTTACGCCACGGTGAAGCCGGTTTAGCAGATTCTTTTGGCTCAGGCGCCGCTTTCGGTGCCGCCTGAGGCTGAGCAGATACCTGAATAGGCGGCGCAGGCCAGGTAATTTCACCTTCACGGACCACGGTCACACCGCGCACCACCACATCGTCGAAATCAACGGTGACGTTGCCGTCTTTCTCTTTGCAGAGCAGCTTAAGCAGGTTGACGAGGTTAGTGCCGTACAGCTGAGAAGACTGCGTTGGCAGACGGCCCGGCAGATCGGTATAGCCGATCACCTTCACGCCGTTAGCGGTCGTGGTCACCTGATTCGGTACGGTATATTCACAGTTACCGCCGTTTTGGGCGGCCAGGTCGACAATCACGCTGCCCGGCTTCATGGAATCAACCATCTCACGGGTAATCAGCTTCGGCGCAGGTTTACCCGGGATAAGCGCGGTGGTGACAATAATGTCGACATCTTTCGCCTGAGCGGCGAAGAGTTCCATTTCGGCTTTGATAAAGGCTTCGGACATCACCTTCGCGTAACCGTCGCCGCTGCCGGCTTCTTCCTTGAAGTCCAGCTCAAGGAATTCGGCGCCCATACTCTGGACCTGTTCCTTTACTTCAGGACGGGTGTCAAAGGCGCGTACGATAGCGCCCAGGCTATTTGCCGCACCGATTGCGGCAAGGCCCGCCACGCCCGCGCCAATCACCATGACTTTCGCCGGAGGGACTTTACCCGCGGCGGTGATTTGACCGGTAAAGAAGCGACCAAATTCGTGGGCTGCTTCAACAATGGCGCGGTAGCCAGCAATGTTTGCCATGGAGCTTAAGGCATCCAGCGACTGCGCGCGCGAAATGCGCGGCACGGAGTCCATCGCCATTACGGTCACGCCACGGGCCGCCAGCTTCTCCATTAGCTCCGGGTTTTGCGCAGGCCAGATGAAGCTCACCAGGGTTGTCCCCGGATTCAGCAGCGCAATCTCACCCTCTTCCGGTGCGTTGACCTTCAGAATCACCTGCGACTGCCAGACGTCAGCACCGTCGACCACTTCCGCGCCAGCCTGGATAAAGGCCTCGTCATCGAAACTCGCCAGTTTGCCCGCGCCGCTTTCAACCGCGACCGTAAAACCCAGCTTAAGCAGTTGCTCCACCGTTTTCGGTGTTGCCGCTACGCGGGTTTCATTGGCTAACCGTTCTTTTGGTACCCCAATACGCATAGTTTTCCCTTCCATCGGTTCTTGATGATGGTTTATCGATAAATGCCCGCGGTTTGTATCAATTTTCACCATCGCGCCAGCGACGAGATATGATTAACCCCGGAAAATAAAACAGTAACAAACTGTCTATAACCTACTGAAAATAGCGCCCGTGATCTACCGCCAGAAAACACTATTTCTTACTTTATCTGTGAAAAATAAGCGATCGGCGTCACTGACAGTGATATTTACCTTAAATTCATCGCCGGAACCGATAAATCGCGCAAGCGAAGCGGTAAAAACATGATATAGCGCCGTAAGAGAACAACTTATTAACATTAAATTAACTTGCAAAAGTCATATGCTTTATCAGTTTTACTTGTCAAACGCGTGTTTTTTCAACATATCACTAAATGTTATCGAATAAGGTGATTCAGTGAGCACAGGCAGTGAAAAATGGCGCAGACAGCGACGGGTTTTAAATGCAATAATCGGGACCGTCTTAAATTAACAACAATACCAGTACATGGTTTGCGCAAGGCGAAGGATCATTTTTATGAAGCTTAAGAACACACTCCTGGCGTCCGCACTTCTTTCCGCGACCGCCCTGTCTGCGAATGCCGCAACAGAGTTAACGCCGGAGCAAGCGGCAGCGTTAAAACCTTTTGACCATACGGTCATTGTGGGTCGTTATAATTCTATTGGCGACGCCGTCGCCGCTGCATCAAAAGCTGCTGATAAAAACGGGGCGGCCTCGTTTTATGTCGTTGACCAGTCCGATTACGGCAACAGCGGTAACCTGCGCGTGACCATCGCGCTATTCAAAGACAATGCGCCAAAAGCTGACGCACCGAAAAACCGCGTGATCAACGGTGTTGTTGAACTGCCGAAAGATCAGGCGATTGAGCTGGAACCCTACGACACCGTCACCGTTCAGGGCTTTTACCGCAGCCAGCCTGAAGTGAACGATGCCATCACCAAAGCCGCGAAAGAGAAAGGAGCTTATTCTTTCTACATCGTGCGTCAGGTCGATGCTAACCAGGGTGGCAACCAGCGCATTACCGCGTTCATCTATAAAAAAGATGCGAAAAAACGTGTTCTGCAAAGCCCGGATGCCATCCCGGCGAATTCAGAAGCGGGTCGCGCGGCGATAGCGAAAGGTGGCGAAGCCGCGAAGAAAGTTGAAATTCCAGGCGTCGCAACGACGGCGGCCCCAAGCGCTGAAGTGGGTCGTTTCTTTGAAACGCAGTCCACGAAAGGTGGCCGTTACTCCGTTACGCTGCCGGACGGTACCAAAATTGAAGAGTTGAACAACGCCACTGCAGCGCAGATGGTGCCGTTCGACAGCATCAAATTTACCGGCAACTACGGCAACATGACGGAAGTCTCTTACCAGGTCGCGAAGCGTGCGGCGAAGAAAGGGGCGAAGTACTACCACATCACCCGCCAGTGGCAGGAACGTGGTAACAACGTGACCATCAGCGCCGATCTGTACAAGTAACAAAAGTCGTTTACGAAAGGCGGCGCAATGCCGCCTTTTTTGTTACTTTTTTTGAATTTCTGCCTCACGTCATTGCATGCTTTCGTTACACTCCGTAAAATCCCGCGCCTTAGTGTGATCCACCATTTTTATGCGCCTGAGCGAAATAATTATTCTGGATTTTGACCTTTCATAACAGGAAGCCAATGGAAAAGAAACTTGGCCTGAGTGCTCTGACTGCACTCGTTTTAAGCTCAATGCTGGGTGCGGGCGTATTCAGTTTGCCGCAAAATATGGCGGCAGTCGCGAGCCCTTCTGCGCTCATCATTGGCTGGGGCATTACGGGTGTCGGAATATTGCTGCTGGCCTTCGCTATGCTGCTGCTCACCCGCATTCGCCCGGATCTGGACGGCGGCATTTTCACCTATGCGCGTGAAGGTTTCGGCGAGCTGATTGGCTTCTGTTCCGCGTGGGGATACTGGCTGTGTGCCGTTATCGCCAACGTCTCCTATCTGGTAATCGTCTTCTCGGCGCTCAGTTTCTTTACCGATACGCCTGAGCTGCGCCTCTTTGGCGACGGAAATACCTGGCAGTCTATTGTGGGCGCCTCGGTGTTATTGTGGTTCGTCCACTGGCTGGTGTTACGTGGCGTACAAACGGCCGCCAGCATCAACCTGGTAGCGACGCTCGCGAAGCTGGTTCCGCTCGGCCTGTTTATCGTTCTGGCCTTCATTGCGTTCCGTATGGACGTGTTTAAGCTTGATTTCAGCGGTGTTGCGCTGGGCGTCCCCGTCTGGGAGCAGGTGAAAAACACGATGCTGATTACCCTGTGGGTGTTCATCGGTGTAGAAGGCGCGGTCGTGGTTTCTGCCCGAGCCCGAAATAAACGCGATGTGGGCCGCGCCACGCTGCTGGCCGTACTCGCTGCGCTCGGGGTCTATCTGCTGGTAACGCTGCTGTCGCTGGGCGTGGTGGCGCGTCCTGAACTGGCTGAAATGCGTAACCCGTCAATGGCAGGGCTGATGGTGAAAATGCTCGGCCCCTGGGGCGACGTGGTGATTGCGGCTGGCCTTATCATCTCCGTCTGCGGCGCGTACCTGAGCTGGACCATCATGGCGGCAGAAGTGCCTTTCCTGGCCGCGACGCACAAAGCGTTTCCACGCCTTTTCGCCCGTCAAAACCAAAACAGCGCGCCGTCGGCATCGCTCTGGCTGACCAACATCAGCGTTCAGGTCTGTCTGGTGCTGATCTGGCTCACAGGTTCAGACTATAACACCCTGCTGACCATCGCCTCGGAGATGATTCTGGTACCCTATTTCTTAGTGGGTGCGTATCTGTTAAAAATTGCCACACGCCCGGCGCATTATGTTGTGGGTGTCGGAGCCTGTATTTACGGCCTGTGGTTGTTGTATGCTTCCGGTCCTATGCATCTGCTGCTGTCGGTGGTGCTGTACGCACCGGGTCTGCTGGTGTTTATCTATGCCCGCCGCACGCATCAGTTGGAGAACGCGCTGAAACGCCGTGAGATGGCATTGATTGGACTGTTACTGGTTGCTGCCCTACCGGCAACCTGGATGTTAATGGGATAGCATCGCCTTTCCCATTGTTGAACTGTAAAGGAGAATACGATGGGAAATGCACCGCTTCGCCCAATACTGATTACCGGTGGAGGCCGCCGTATCGGCCTCGCCCTCGCCCATCACTTTCTCAACCTTCGCCATTCGGTCATTGTCAGCTACCGTACGGAATACCCGTCGATTGAAGGGTTACGCAAAGCGGGGGCGGTCTGCATTCAGGCTGATTTTTCAACCGATGAAGGCATTCTGGCTTTCGCGGAAACGGTAAAAGCCACCACGACGGGGCTGCGCGCCGTGATCCATAACGCCAGCGCATGGCGTGCCGAAAAACCCGGTACGTCACTTAGCGAAACGCTCTCCTCCATGCTGCAGATCCACGTCAATGCCCCTTATCTGCTTAACCACGCTCTGCAGGACCTGCTGCGCGGCCACGGGCACGCTGCGGGCGACATCATTCATTTCACCGATTATGTAGTGGAGCGCGGCAGCGACAAGCACATCGCCTACGCGGCCAGTAAAGCCGCGCTGGATAACATGACCCGCTCGTTTGCCCGCAAGCTCGCCCCCGAGGTGAAGGTGAACGCCATCGCCCCGGCGATGATTTTATTTAACGAAAACGATGATGCAGAGTATCGCCAGCAGGCGCTGAATAAGTCGCTCATGAAAATCGCCCCCGGCGAGAAAGAGGTCATCGACCTCGTGGATTACCTGCTCACCAGCTGCTACGTCACCGGCAGAACCTTTGCCGTGGACGGTGGCCGTCCGCTGCGCTAGTGAAAGCGAATAACAGCCAGAATTACGGAACCGGCGTTAATTTAGAAAGATTAATGGAAGGTTAAGGTTTCGCGGTGTATGTTGGCTTTTTTCACGAAAACAGACGCTGTATGAATAAGATTGTTTATGTTGAAGACGAACCCGAAGTCGGGCAGCTGATCGCCGCCTATCTGGGTAAACATGATATGGACGTCATTGTTGAACCTCGCGGCGATCGTGCCGAAGAGGTGGTCGTCCGTGAAAACCCGGATCTGGTGCTGCTGGATATCATGTTGCCAGGCAAAGACGGCATGACGCTCTGCCGTGACCTGCGCGCCCGGTGGGAGGGCCCTATTGTCCTGCTCACCTCGCTGGACAGCGATATGAACCACATTTTGTCGCTGGAGATGGGTGCCAATGACTACATTCTGAAAACCACACCGCCTGCCGTCCTGCTTGCTCGCCTGCGCCTCCATTTACGCCAGCACGCCAGTATCGAACGCGAAGCACCGGCGCCGTCTCTGACGCCGCACAAAGCGATGCGCTTCGGGACGCTGTCTATTGATCCGATTAATCGACAGGTGCTGCTCTCTGGCGAACTTATCGCCCTTTCTACCGCAGATTTTGACCTGCTGTGGGAGCTGGCAACGCATGCCGGACAGATTATGGACCGTGACGCGCTGCTGAAAAACCTGCGTGGCGTGAGCTATGACGGAATGGACCGCAGCGTTGACGTGGCGATTTCGCGTCTGCGCAAAAAACTGCAGGATAACGCCACCGAGCCCTACCGCATTAAAACCGTGCGTAACAAGGGTTATCTGTTTGCCCCGCACGCCTGGGAAACCTGACTCCGTTATCCGGTTAGCATAACCTGCGCGAAATGAAGGGATTAAACACCGATGCCCTCTCTTTCGCGCGTTTATTTATCCGTTTGCGCAACAATTGACTTGCTAAGCACGCGAACTATTCCATAATTAAGTCTCCCACTCTCCTTTCTTCAGCTCGCCCCGACTGCATGTAGACTCGCTTTCACCGCGAAGCGTTACGATATCTCTCCCATACAATCTTGAAATGAGGATTTAAGCCTATGGCATATGTATAGCTACAATCAGGTAGAAGCCATCAAAACCAATCTCGAGTGGATTGTTAATCAGGCAGCTTTAAGGCGCGCCTCTCCCTCGCGCTCCGATCAAAAAGCGCTTTTTGACCTGCTGGAACTTATCCAGTATTTCGAAATACTCCTGGATTTAATTAACGAATTCGGTACCGATGTGATTGATACGCACATTGCAGAAGGCCTGGCCGTGACCGAAAAACTCATCGCCAAGTTAAAAAAAAGCGCGAAAGCCATATAACACGCTCGACAGACGTGAAAAACTCGAAGGGTTTTCATGTATATTCTGCACATAGCGTTTTTGCGGTGAGATCCAATGAAAAAGCTGTTTGTGCAGTTTTATCTTTTACTGTTTGTCTGCTTCCTGGTGATGACCATGCTGGTCGGGCTGGTTTATAAATTTACCGCCGAACGTGCGGGCAGGCAGTCGCTGGACGATCTGATGAAAAGCTCGCTCTATCTGATGCGCAGCGAGCTAAGAGAGATCCCGCCACACGACTGGGCGAAAACCCTGAAAGAGCTGGATCTGAATCTGTCATTCGATTTACGCATCGAGCCGTTGAAAGATTTCGATCTGGACCCGCCCGCCATGCAGCGTCTGCGCGACGGGGACATCGTCGCGCTGGATGAGAAATACACCTTTATCCAGCGTATTCCTCGCAGCCATTACGTGCTTGCCGTCGGGCCGGTGCCCTATCTCTATTATCTGCACCAGATGCGTCTGCTGGACATGGCGCTGATGGCCTTTATCGCCATTTCGCTCGCTTTTCCGGTTTTTATCTGGATGCGCCCCCACTGGCAGGACATGCTGAAACTGGAATCCGCCGCGCAGCGTTTTGGCGAAGGGCATTTCACCGAACGTATTCACTTCGACAGCGGTTCCAGCTTTGAACGCCTTGGCGTGGCCTTTAACCAGATGGCCGATAACATTAATGCCCTGATCGCCAGTAAAAAGCAGCTGATCGACGGGATTGCACATGAGCTGCGCACGCCGCTGGTGCGCCTGCGCTATCGTCTGGAGATGAGCGAGAATCTGACGGAAGCGGAGTCTCAGGCTCTGAACCGCGATATTGGCCAGCTCGAAGCGCTGATTGAGGAGCTGCTGACCTATGCGCGCCTCGATCGCCCGCAAAACGAACTGAACCTCAGCACGCCGGATCTGCCCGCGTGGCTGCAAACCCATATTGACGATGTTCAGAGCGTAAACCCGCAGCGCACGCTGTTGACGCGCGTCACGCCGGGTGATTACGGCGCGCTTGATATGCGCCTGATGGAGCGCGTGCTGGACAACCTGATGAACAACGCCATGCGCTACAGCGAAAGTACGCTGCAGATTGGGCTGGATTTGCAGGGAAACCAGGCCAGCCTGACGGTAGAGGATGACGGACCGGGGATTGCCCCGGAGGCACGCGAAACCGTGTTTGAACCGTTTGTCCGCCTCGATCCCAGCCGCGATCGCGCCACCGGAGGATGCGGCCTGGGGCTGGCCATTGTCTACTCTATCGCCCAGGCCATGGGCGGTACGGTGCATTGCGAGGAGAGCGAGCTCGGCGGCGCGCGCTTCTGCTTTAGCTGGCCGGTGTACCATAACATCGCCCTTCCCGTACCTGCCTGACTTCAAGCGCACGCTGGCCTGACCCGGCGTGCTGTGCTATATGATAAGTATGTTGTAACTAATGAGAGTATTTATGGCGACCTACGATCTCATCGAACGGCTGAACAGCACGTTCCGGGAAATAGAACACGAGCTGCTAACCCTGACAGAACGTTTGCAGACCTGCCGCCTGCTGGCCGCGCGCGTCTTTACCCTGCCCGAGGTGGTCAAAGGGGCCGAGCACGATCCGCTGGACACCATCGACGTGAAGCAGCACATCGGCAAGGCCGCACTGGAGCTGGCGATGAAGCACTATCGCCATCTTTTTATCCAGCAGCAGTCTGAACAGCGCAGCAGCAAGGCGGCGGTGCGGCTGCCCGGCGTGATCTGCCTGCAAACCGATGCCGCAGCGCGCGACGCGCTGGAAAGCCAGATTACCCATATCAACACCCTGAAAGCGGCATTTGAGAAAATCGTTACCGAAGAGTCGGGCCTGGCCCCCGCCGCCCGGTTTGAGTGGGTGCACCGTCAGCTTCCGGGGTTAATTACCCTGAATGCCTATCGCACGCTGACGGTACTACGTCATCCCGCCACGCTGCGCTTCGGCTGGGCGAATAAGCACATCATTAAAAACTTCACCCGGGATGAAATTCTGGCGCAGCTGGAAAAAAGCCTGAAGACGCCGCGCACCGTCGCGCCGTGGTCGCGTGAGCAGTGGATTGAGCGCCTCGAACAGGAGTACCACAGCATCGCCTCGCTGCCGGCGGACACGCGCCTCAAAATTAAGCGCCCGGTGAAGGTTCAGCCTATCGCCCGCGTCTGGTATTCCGGCCAGCAAAAACAGGTGCAGTATGCCTGCCCAACGCCGCTGATTGCGCTCTATGATGACGATCGGGGGGCTATCGTGCCGGATATTGGTGAATTGCTGAATTACGATGCTGAAAATGTCCAGCACCGTTACCGACCTCAGGCGCAGCCGCTTCAGCTGATTATTCCGCGGCTGCACCTGTACGTAGCGAGTTGATTATTTCAGGCTGCCAACCATCGCCTCGGGACGTACCCAGGCATCGAACTCCGCCTCCGTCAGATAGCCCAGCGCCAGGGCGGAGGCTTTCAGCGTCAGCCCCTCCTTATGCGCTTTTTTGGCGATCTCGGCGGCTTTGTCGTAGCCAATATGGGTATTGAGCGCGGTCACCAGCATCAGCGATTCGTTCAACAGCTGGCTGATGCGCTCGCGGTTTGGCTCGATCCCCACCGCGCAGTGTTCATTAAAGCTCTCCATGCCGTCAGCCAGCAGACGAATCGATTGCAGAACGTTGTGGATCACCATCGGGCGATAGACGTTCAGCTCGAAGTTGCCGGATGCACCGCCCAGGTTGACGGCCACGTCGTTGCCCAGTACCTGACAGCAGAGCATGGTCATGGCTTCGCACTGGGTCGGGTTAACTTTACCCGGCATGATGGAGCTGCCCGGCTCGTTTTCCGGAATGCTGATTTCACCGATGCCGCAGCGCGGGCCCGAGGCCAGCCAGCGCACGTCGTTGGCGATTTTCATCAGCGACGCCGCCAGCCCTTTCAGCGCGCCGTGGGTGTGGACCAGCGCATCGCAGGTCGCCAGCGCCTCGAACTTGTTGGGCGCCGTGACGAACGGCTGCCCGGTGATGTTTGCCAGCTCCTCCGCCACGCGCACCGCATACTCCGGATGGGTGTTCAACCCGGTCCCAACCGCCGTCCCGCCGAGCGCCAGCTCCGCCAGATGCGGCAGGCTGTTCTCAATATGCTTCAGGTTGTGTTCCAGCATCGCCACCCAGCCGGAAATCTCCTGGCCGAGCGTCAGCGGCGTGGCGTCCTGCAGGTGCGTACGGCCAATTTTGACGATGTAGCGGAAGGCCTGCGCCTTCTCGTTGAGCGTAGACTTCAGGACGTTGAGCTGCGGGATAAGCTGCTCGCGGATAGCAATCACCGCCGCCACGTGCATGGCCGTCGGGAAGACGTCGTTGGAACTCTGGCTTTTGTTGACGTCATCGTTCGGGTGAACCTTGCGCTCCATGCCGCGCACGCCGCCCAGCAGTTCGCTTGCCCGGTTCGCCAGCACTTCGTTCATGTTCATGTTGCTCTGGGTGCCGGAACCGGTCTGCCAGATAGCGAGGGGAAATTCGTCGGGATGCTTGCCCGCCAGCACTTCGTCGGCGGCGTTGATGATGGCGGTCGCTTTGTCTGCCGTCAGCAGGCCTAAATCCTGGTTCACTTTCGCGGCCGCGCGTTTGGTGAGCGCCAGCGCCTGAATCAGCGAGACGGGCATTTTTTCAGTCGAGATACGGAAATGCTCCAGCGAACGCTGGGTTTGCGCGCCCCATAGCTTGTCGGCCGGGACGTCGATGGCGCCCATCGAGTCTTTCTCATGGCGTACCGTGGTCATTACTTTCTCCTTGATAACAAAAGAGGGATAGCTCACATGCTTAAGGGATAAGTATTGATGACTTCTGAGAAACGTTATGGCGCTTTGTGCGCTCTTTTTGATGTCGGGTGTCGGCTGCGCCTTACCCGACCTACGAAAATCCAGGCCGGGTAAGCGTCAGCGCCACCCGGCAATTTACAGATTTACTTCACACACGCCGAACACTGGGACGACTGGATCTGCTTGAAGAAGTCGTTGCCTTTGTCATCCACGAGGATGAACGCCGGGAAATCTTCCACCTCAATTTTCCAGATCGCTTCCATACCCAGTTCCGGGTATTCCACGCACTCCAGGCTCTTGATGCTGCCCTGCGCCAGAACCGCAGCCGGGCCGCCGATGCTGCCGAGGTAGAAGCCGCCGTGCTTGTGGCAGGCGTCCGTCACCTGCTGGCTGCGGTTGCCTTTCGCGAGCATGATCATGCTGCCGCCGTTGGCCTGCAGCTGGTCAACGTACGAGTCCATACGGCCCGCCGTGGTTGGGCCTAACGAGCCAGAGGCGTAGCCTTCAGGCGTTTTCGCCGGGCCGGCGTAGTAGATCGGGTGATCTTTAATGTACTGCGGCAGCCCTTCGCCGTTGTCCAGACGCTCTTTCAGCTTCGCGTGCGCGATGTCGCGGCCCACGATAATCGTGCCGTTCAGGGAGAGACGGGTCGAGACCGGATACTGCGAAAGCTGCGCCAGAATCTCTTTCATCGGACGGTTCAGGTCAACGCGGACCGCTTCCCCCTCGCCCGCTTTGCGCAGCTCTTCCGGGATATATTTGCCCGGGTTGTTTTCCAGTTTTTCGATCCACACGCCTTCGCGGTTGATCTTCGCCTTGATGTTGCGATCCGCAGAGCAGGAGACGCCCATCCCGACCGGACAGGAAGCACCGTGACGCGGCAGACGGATCACGCGCACGTCGTGGGCAAAGTATTTGCCGCCAAACTGCGCGCCAAGACCCAGGTTACGCGCTTCTTCCAGAAGCTCCTGCTCAAGCTGAACGTCGCGGAACGCCTGGCCGTGCTCGTTACCTTCGGTTGGCAGGCCGTCGTAGTATTTGGTTGAGGCTAGCTTCACAGTCTTCAGCGTGCTTTCAGCCGACGTGCCGCCAATCACAAACGCGATATGGTACGGCGGGCACGCCGCGGTGCCGAGGGTGCGCATCTTCTCAACCAGGTAGTTCTTCAGCTTACCCGGGGTGAGCAGCGCTTTGGTTTCCTGATAGAGATAGGTTTTGTTGGCCGAACCGCCGCCTTTGGCGATACAGAGGAATTTGTACTCGTCCCCGTCGACGCTGTAGAGGTCTATCTGTGCAGGCAGGTTGGTGCCGGTGTTGACCTCTTTATACATGTCCAGCGCCGCGTTTTGCGAATAGCGCAGGTTGTCTTCGGTGTAGGTGTTATAAACGCCGTGTGCCAGCGCCGCTTCGTCACCGCCGCCGGTCCAGACGCGCTGGCCTTTTTTACCGACGATGATCGCCGTACCGGTATCCTGACAGGTTGGCAGAATGCCTTTCGCCGCGATATCGGAGTTACGCAGGAACTGCAGGGCAACGTACTTATCGTTTTCGCTGGCTTCCGGGTCACTCAGAATATCGGCCACCTGCTGCTGATGGGCAGGACGGAGCATAAACGAGGCGTCGTGGAAAGCGTGCTGCGCCAGCAGCGTCAGCGCCTGCGGATCCACCTTGAGGATCTCTTGTCCTTCAAACTCAGAGACGGAGACGTGATCGCGGGTTAACAGGTAATACTCGGTCTGATCCTTACTGAGGGGAAAAGGATCCTGATAATGGAAGGGTTTATTCGACATTGTTCTCTCACTTACTGCTTCGGTCTGTTTATTCAGGGCAGATGTTCCGCTGCCCGGCTTAAAAGCGAGTCAGCTTATCCTACACAATTTTTTAACAAAAACTGAGACTAGTACGACTTTTTACATCCACAGGTTACTTCCATGTGGTTTATTGCTTTAATACCCGGAGTTAATTCCATCATTGAATCAGGGCTTGATAATGCAAAAACTCATTAACTCAGTGCAGAACTACGCCTGGGGAAGTAAAACTGCGTTAACGGATCTCTACGGTATCGCGAACCCGAACAACCTGCCGATGGCAGAACTGTGGATGGGGGCGCACCCGAAGAGCAGCTCAAAAATTGAAGACGCCAGCGGCCAGGTGCGCAGCCTGCGTGACGTAATCGAGGCCGATAAAGCCGCGCTGCTGGGCGACAAGGTGGCTCAGCGCTTTGGCGAACTGCCGTTCCTGTTTAAAGTGCTGTGCGCAGACCAGCCGCTCTCCATCCAGGTTCACCCGAACAAGCAAGCGTCTGAAATCGGCTTTGCGAAAGAGAACGCGGCGGGTATTCCGTTAGACGCCGCCGAGCGTAACTACAAAGATCCTAACCACAAGCCGGAACTGGTGTTCGCGCTGACGCCTTTCCTGGCGATGAACGCATTCCGCGAGTTTTCAGAAATTATCTCCCTGCTGCAGCCGGTCGCGGGTGCCCATAACGCTATCGCGCATTTCCTTGAAAACCCGAACGCCGACGCGCTTAGCCAGCTGTTTGCCAGCCTGCTGAATATGCAGGGTGAAGAGAAGTCCCACGCGCTGGCGGTACTGAAAGCCGCCCTGGACAGCCAGCAAGGTGAACCGTGGGAGACCATCCGTCTGATTTCCGAATTCTATCCGGACGACAGCGGCCTGTTCTCCCCTCTGCTGCTGAACGTGGTGAAGCTGAATCCGGGTGAAGCAATGTTCCTGTTCGCTGAAACCCCGCACGCCTACCTTCAGGGCGTGGCGCTGGAGGTGATGGCCAACTCCGATAACGTGCTGCGCGCGGGCCTGACGCCAAAATATATCGACATCCCCGAGCTGGTTGCCAACGTGAAGTTTGTGGCGAAACCTGCCGCAGAGCTGCTGACTCAGCCGGTGAAAAACGGCGCAGAACTGGACTTCCCGATTCCGGTGGACGATTTTGCCTTCTCCCTGCACGACCTGAGCAGCGCCGAAACGTCTGTGGCTCAGGAGAGCGCGGCGATCCTGTTCTGCGTGGAAGGCGAAGCGACGCTGCGTAAAGGCGAACAGTATCTGGTGCTTAAGCCCGGTGAGTCAGCATTCGTTGCAGCCAATGAGTCTCCGGTTAGCGTAAGCGGCACCGGTCGTCTGGCGCGCGTTTTCAATAAGCTTTAACCACTTACTGAATTTTTTAACAACTCTTGCTAAGCTAGTTGCAGGCTTAATATCTCCAGGCGGTTTTTACCGCCTGGTTTCATTTTAGGGATAGTCGCAATGAAAAAATCGGTCGTAGCGGTTGGAGTGATTGTAGCGTTAGGCGTGGTCTGGACGGGTGCCTCCTGGTTTACCGGGAAACAGTTGGAAGGCCGTCTGGCTGAGATGGTGGCGCAGGCTAACGGAGAGATTAAGCGCAGCGCGCCGGAAGCAGGTCTGGAACTGAGCTACCAGAATTATCATCGCGGCGTGTTTACCAGCCGCATGCAGCTGGTAGTGAAGCCGGTTGCCGGTGCTGCAAACGGCTGGCTGAAACCGGGCCAGAGCGTGGTGCTGGACGAGGTGGTGAGCCACGGTCCCCTGCCGCTGGCGCAGCTGAAGTCCTTTAACCTGATCCCGTCGATGGCGTCCGTCCATACCGTGCTGGTGAATAATGACGTCACCAAACCGCTTTTTGACCTGGCGAAGAATGAATCGCCTTTCGACATTAATACCCGCATTAGCTATTCCGGTGACACGAGTTCCGATATTGCTCTGAAAGCGCTGAACTACGAGAAAGAGAATGAGAAAGTCGCCTTCAGCGGCGGTCACTTCAAACTCGATGCTGACCGCGATGGAAACGTGTTCTCCCTGACGGGTGAAGCGGAAAGCGGCCTGGTCAATGCCGTGAACGAATATAACCAAAAAGTTCAGCTCACCTTCAATAACCTGAAAGCCGACGGCAACAGCCGCATGACCGATTTCCAGGAGCGTATCGGCGATCAGAAACTGTCTCTCGACAAAGTCGCCATTGCTGTTGAAGGAAAAGAGATGGCCGTGCTGGAAGGCATGGACGTCAACGGAAAATCCGACGTTTCTAAAGATGGTAAGAGCATCAATACCCAGCTGGATTACACGCTGAAGAGCCTGAAAGTGCAGAATCAGGATCTGGGCACCGGCAAACTCTCGCTCAAGATCGGCAATATCGACGGTCAGGCGTGGCACGAGTTTAGCCAGAAATACAGCAAAGAGAGCCAGGCGCTGCTGACCGACGCCGCGCTGCAGCAAAACCCGGAAGTCTACCAGCAGCAGGCGATGGCGGTGCTGTTCAACAACCTGCCGATCCTGCTGAAAGGTGAGCCGGTGGTCACCGTTGCGCCGCTGAGCTGGAAAAACAGCAAAGGCGAAACCAGCTTCAACCTGTCGCTGTTCCTGAAAGATCCGGCCACCGCAACGGGTGAACCGCAGACGCTGGCGCAGGAAGTGGATCGCAGCGTGAAGTCGCTCGACAGCAAGCTGACCATTCCGATGGATATGGCAACCGAGTTCATGACCCAGATTGCGAAGCTGGAAGGCTACGGCGATGAAGACGCCGGCAAGCTGGCGAACCAGCAAGTGAAAGGCCTGGCGGCAATGGGCCAGATGTTCCGCATCACGAAGGTGGATAACAACGCGATTTCCACCAGCCTGCAGTACGCCAACGGCCAGGTCACGCTCAACGGCGACAAAATGCCGCTGGAGGATTTTGTCGGCATGTTTGGTATGCCTACTCTGGGAATGCCGGAACCGGCTGAACCGGCAGCGCCAGCCGAACCGGCGGCACCGCAGCAGTAAACAGCAAAACCCCTCGCATGAGGGGTTTTTATTGCCTGCTAGCTTTTCCATCCCGCCAGGAAATCCAGCAGAAGCGCGTTAACTTTCTCAGGCTGTTCTTCCTGCGGAAGGTGGCCGCACTCATCAATACCATGCGCCCGCAGGTTCTCCGCCATTTCGGCCCAGACGCTTTCCATATCGAAAAGCTTGCCGACCGCATGAAAATCATTTCCCCACAGCGACATTACCGGGCAGGTGATTTTCACCTCAGCGTCTGCCATATCCTGCGCCACATCCTCTGCGTTGGCGCGATAGTCAGCCATAGCGCCTCGCACGGCACCCGGTGCCTGATACGCCCGAACATAGGTATCAAACGCCTCGCCGCTGATGGTCGACGGATCGTAGGTCCAGTCCGAGAAAAAGTGGCGTAGCCAGATATTCTCCCGACCCGCAATCAGCGCTTCCGGCAGGTCTGGCACAAGATGAAACAGAAAGAACCAGTATGCACGCGCAATCGACGCATTCAGATCGCGCGCCACAATACGCGTTGGCACGTTATCCATCACCACCAGTCGATCCACCAGCTCAGGGTAATCTTTTGCAAACCGCGTCGCGACGCGCGCCCCGCGATCGTGCCCCACCAGTACCACTTTCTGTAAACCCAGGACACGCATCAGTTCCCGGATGTCCCGCGCCATGTTGCGCTTATCATAGCCAGAAGCAGGTTTATCCGTTTCGCCATACCCGCGTAAATCCGGCGCAATCACGCGATAGTGCCTGGACAGTACGGGTATCTGGTAGCGCCAGGCATAGTTTGTTTCAGGAAAACCATGCAGGAGAATAACCGGTGCGCCTTCACCCTCTTCGACCACAAACTGACGGATACCGTTTGCCGTTACGGTGTAACTTTTCATGCTCGTCACCTCACTTTATTTCAGCAGAGGCACGTTGGCCGCACGTTGATAAGGACCGTAATTTACCGGGTTCCAGCTAAAGCCCTGCTGCCAGGCGGTGATATGCCCGATACCGGGGAAAGGCAGATGCGCTGCGGCCATCCACTCACCGTCTTTCGCCAGCGCGTTAAACTCCTGCGCCCGGGATGAGATGGCTTTTTTCGGATCGACATCAAAGCGAATAGACACTTCAGGGTGCGGGAACTGGACGGCAGGAGCATGAATCAAATCCCCAATGAAGTTGATAGCCGTCCCCTGCGACGCGAAGCGATAAACGGTACTGCCAGGCGTATGACCAGTGGCATATGCCGTCTGGACTTCCGGGATGGGCGAAGCTGGCGGGACAAAGGTTTTGAGGTGACCGGTGGCTTTATACGCAGACAGCGCATTCCTGGCGATAGCGAAATACTCCTTCGCGTTAACCGGCGCGCTCGCTTCTTTTGCAGGGTCAAGCCAGTAGTCGGCCTCCCCCTGCGGTACGTAGACGGTGGCATTGGGGAACAGCGCCTTACCGTCTGCATCGCTCAGGCCGCACACGTGGTCAAGATGCAGGTGGGTCAGGAAAATGGTATCGACCTGCTCAGGACGATACCCTGATGCGTTTATATTGCTGACCAGCTGGCCGGCCGTTTCCGACATGCAGTGGCCTCCTCCGCTGTCAATCATCACAAGGTGTTTACCGGTATTGACCAAAAACGCGTTGAAGGCGGTAGGCATGCGTTCGGCATCAATTTTGTGTTGAGCCAACAGTTCGCGAACCTTGTCGCCTGAGAGCCCGTGCAGTAGGGAAGGCGAAAGATCGTTATAGCCGTCGAACAGCGCCGTCACCTCATATTCCCCTATCGCCAGACGATAATAACCGGGGACCTGCTGTTTCACCTGCGCGGGGGCATCTGCCCATGATGTGCTTGCAAAGAGCAGGCCGCTGAACGCCAGAACCGTTTTCAACTTTTTCATCTTCACCCCAGACTGATATTTTTTCAGGTTGTGAAGAGACTATGGCAGCGTAACGATTAATAATGTAGACATGTACTTTGATAGGTCAGCATAACGAAAAGCGATACAATGAAACTGGAAGACGTTGAAGTGTTTATCGAAGCCGTCAAGGCGGGTAGCCTGGCGGGTGCCGCGCGTCGGCTCTCTGTGAGCCCTATGGCGGCATCACGGTCTCTTAATAATCTTGAGGCGGAACTGGGGGTCAGGCTGGTGCATCGCACCACGCGTTCCCTCTCACCCACCAGCGATGGGGATGTTTTTTTGCCGCATGCGCAGGCGCTGCTGGAAGATAAAAATAATGCGCTGGCCGATCTGTTTCCCGAGGGGACGCATCTTACCGGACGCCTGCGCATTACCGCCTCAGCAGGGTTTGGCCGTAAGATCGTTGCTCCTATGCTGACCCGGTTCATGCAGCAGCATCCCGCCCTGCAGGTCGATTTACTCGCCACCGACGAACAGGTTGATATTGTCGGCAAAGGCATTGACGTGGCGTTACGCATTGCGCCGCTGCGCGATAACCGGCTGGTTGCCCATCGCCTGTGTCACAACCCTCGAGACCTTTGCGCCAGCCCGGCGTATCTGGTCGCACACGGCTATCCAAAATCGTTTAACGATCTGGCGGCACACAGCTGTCTGACCACCTCAGATACCGTCCACTGGTCATTCGAACAGGGCGAACAGCGCTACAGGCAAAAGGTCTCGGGCCGATTCTCCGCGAACTCTGTTGAGGCCATTTTCGAAGCCTGCCTTGGAGGGTTGGGCATCGCCAATTTATCTCGCTGGTACGTAGAACCGGCCTTCAGAGAGGGTAAACTCGAGCGGATCGTCCTGGAGGATGCCCGGCCGGAATCGCTGGCCGTTTGGGCGGTTTATCCGACCTCCAGGCTGATCCCGGCAAAAGTACGAAAATTTGTGGAGGCACTGGAAGCCGAACTGTTGCTCAATCCGCTAACGCAACTCACCTGATACTATTTTACCGGCACCAGGCGCGCCGCCACAATCTGGTGCCCGGCCTGTACATCCGTATTGTCGATACGCTGCATGATTCTGTCCGCCAGGGTGTAACCCATCTCCCGCGCGGGGGTAGTGGCCCAGACGATCGGCAGATCGTCCAGCGCGTTTTCACCGACGTCGGCGAACGCCCCCAGCGCCACCTGGTGGCCGAAGAAGGTTTCCACCCCGCCCTCGCCGCTCTGACGCCCGGCGCGGATCAGGCCAAACCAGGCCCCCATAGCGATCACATCGTTATAGCAAATCACGGCGCTGATCGTCGGGCTGCTTCGCAGCAGCGCGCCTATCGCTTCCGCCGCCATCTTCTGGCTGGACTCACACTCCACGACCCACTCGCTGTGGAACGGCAGGCCGTATTTAATCAGCGTCGCACAGTAGCCGCCGACCCGCTCGGCGCGGGTCAGGGACGAGCTTTTCCCGCCCAGCCAGGCAATGCGCTGATGACCGCGACGAATAAGATGCTCGGTCAGCATTTGCGCGGCCTGCATGTTATCCGGACGCAGCGTATCGGCTTCGTCGAGGTAGCTGGCGCGCGAGGCAAACACCAGCGGCACGCCTTTTTCGGCGGCACGCTCGCACAGCTCGCTGCCCACGCCCGACGCCCCTGCGACGATCACCCCGTCCACCCCCTGGTTCAGCAGCATATCGAGCCGGGAAAGCAGCTGATCGGCTTCGCGGCCGCCGTGAAGCAGAAAGACCATCCGCCCCTGCGCTTCAAGCGCTTCGGTTAACCCGGCCGTCAACTCCGCATAGAAAGGTGACGTCAGGTCACGAACGATCAGACCAATCACCCCGCTTTGCCCCCCGCGCAGCGCCGACGCCTGGCGGTTACGCACAAAGCCCAACTGTTCAACCGCCTCGTTCACCCGCTGACCGGTCGCGGGAGAGATGCGCCCTTTTCCGCTCAGTACCAGAGAAACGGTGCTGACGGAAACCCCCGCCGCCAGCGCGACATCGTTGATGGTGACTTTTTTCGCTACGGCCATGTGTTGGCGTGACTCCCTGAAAATGAGATCGGTAAAACGTTTTATCAATACGTTATCTTTATACTACCAGTCAAAGCCTGAGAATGTGATTTAGCGCGCACTAAACTTTGATAAAACGTTTTATCTTCTCGCAGCATTGAGGCAGACAAACTGATTTTAACAATAAAGGAGTCGTTTTATGACGGCGAAAGCAGCACAAAAAATATCGCTGTGGGAATTTTTCCAGCAACTGGGTAAAACCTTCATGCTGCCCGTGGCACTTCTCTCGTTCTGCGGGATCATGCTGGGGATCGGCAGTTCACTCAGCAGTAAAGACGTCATTACGCTGATCCCGTTCCTCGGCACCCCCGTGCTGCAGGCGATCTTTATCTGGATGAGTAAAGTCGGCTCTTTTGCGTTTAGCTTCCTGCCCGTCATGTTCTGTATCGCTATCCCGCTGGGCCTGGCCCGCGAGAACAAAGGCGTCGCGGCGTTTGCCGGTTTTGTGGGTTACGCGGTGATGAACCTGGCGGTTAACTTCTGGCTGACCGCGAAAGGCATTCTGCCGACAACCGACGCTGCCGTGCTGAAAGCTAACAACATTCAAAGCGTGATCGGTATCCAGTCTATTGATACCGGGATCCTCGGTGCAGTGATCGCGGGCGTGATTATCTGGATGCTGCACGAGCGCTTCCACAATATTCGTCTGCCGGATGCCCTGGCCTTCTTCGGCGGTACCCGCTTTGTGCCGATTGTGACCCTGGTGGTCATGGGTCTGTTTGGTTTGATCATTCCGCTGATCTGGCCGGTCTTTGCGATGGGCATTAACGGTATTGGCCGCATCATCAACGGCGCGGGAGATTTTGGTCCGATGATCTTCGGCACCGGCGAGCGTCTGCTCCTGCCGTTTGGCCTGCAGCATATCCTGGTGGCTCTAATTCGCTTCACCGAAGCGGGCGGCACCATGGAGGTGTGCGGTCACGATGTGAGCGGCGCGCTGACTATCTTCCAGGCGCAGCTGAGCTGCCCGGCCACCCACGGCTTCTCCGAGAGCGCAACCCGCTTCCTGTCTCAGGGTAAAATGCCGGCCTTCCTCGGCGGCCTGCCGGGTGCCGCGCTGGCGATGTACCACTGCGCGCGCCCGGAAAACCGTCATAAAATTAAAGGTCTGCTGATTTCCGGCGTGATCGCCTGCGTCGTGGGCGGTACCACCGAGCCTATCGAGTTCCTGTTCCTGTTCGTCGCGCCAGTGCTGTATCTGATTCACGCTGTGCTGACCGGTCTGGGCTTTACCGTGATGGCGGTGCTGGGCGTTACCATCGGCAACACCGACGGCAACGTGATCGACTTCGTGGTGTTCGGGATCCTGCACGGCCTCTCCACCAAGTGGTATCTGGTGCCGGTCGTGGCGGCGATCTGGTTCGTGGTGTACTACGGCATCTTCCGCTTCGCCATCACCCGCTTTAACCTGAAAACGCCTGGCCGCGATACCGATACGGCCACCAGCTTTGAGCAGGCGGTAGCCGGTACCGTGGGCAAATCCGGCTATAACACCCCAGCAATTCTGGCAGCGCTGGGCGGTGCAGATAACATTACCTCGCTGGATAACTGCATTACCCGCCTGCGTTTGTCGGTGGCGGATATGTCAAAAGTCGATACCAACGCCCTGAAAGCCAACCGGGCCATCGGCGTGGTACAGTTAAATCAGCACAATTTGCAGGTGGTTATCGGCCCGCAGGTACAGTCAGTGAAAGATGAGCTGGCTACCCTGATGCGAACAGTAGAAGCCTGATGCCTCAGCCCCCTCTCCATGAGGGGGTTTTACGTTAAGGATTAAAGCATGTTTGATTTCTCAACCGTCGTGGATCGACACGGCACCTGGTGTACGCAGTGGGACTACGTCGCCGACCGTTTTGGCGCGGACGATCTGCTGCCCTTCACCATCTCGGATATGGATTTCGCCACCGCCCCCTGCATAATCGACGCGCTGCATCAGCGCATTCATCACGGCGTGTTTGGCTATAGCCGCTGGAAAAACGACGAGTTTCTCGCAGCCGTCGCGCACTGGTTCCAGCAGCGCTTTAACAACCAGATTGATACGGAAACCGTGGTTTATGGCCCCTCCGTCATCTACATGGTCTCTGAACTGATACGCCTCTGGTCAAACCCCGGCGACGGCGTGGTGGTACACACCCCGGCATACGATGCGTTTTATAAGGCCATAGAGGGTAACGCGCGTCGTGTTGTGGCGGTTGAGATGGAAAAGCAGGCGGCAGGCTGGCAGGGCAATATGGCGGCCCTCGAAGCGGCGCTGGCGAAACCGGAAAACAAAATTTTGCTGCTGTGCAGCCCGCAGAATCCGACCGGTAAGGTCTGGACGCGGGATGAGCTGACGCACATGGCGGAACTGTGCGCACGCTATGACGTGGCGGTGATCAGCGATGAAATTCATATGGATATGGTGTGGGGAGAGCATCGTCACACGCCGTGGATCGCGGTGGCGCGCTGGAAATGGGCGCTTCTCACTTCCGGCTCGAAAAGCTTTAATATTCCAGCTCTTACGGGCGCTTACGGCTTGATTGGCGATGAAGAGAGCCGTAACGGTTATCTCAGCGCGCTAAAAGGACGGGACGGACTCTCTTCCCCTTCCGTGCTGGCGCTTACGGCCCACATCGCGGCCTATCAGCAGGGGGAGCCGTGGCTGGATGCCCTGCGGGGTTATCTCGAAGGGAATTTGTCGTATATCGCGCAGGAAGTAAACCACGCTTTTCCGAAACTAAACTGGCAGCCGCCGGAAGCGACCTATCTGGCCTGGATCGATCTGCGCCCGCTGAACATTGACGATCGGGCGCTGCAAAAAGTGCTGATCGAGCAGCAAAAGGTCGCCATCATGCCGGGATATACCTATGGAATAGAGGGAATTGGCTTCGTACGCCTGAATGCGGGCTGCCCGCGAAGCAAGCTTGAGCAAGGGGTTCAACGCCTGATTGCCGGGATTAATACGCTCCTGTAATCAATTTGCGCAACGGAATATTCCCTTGCGCAAATAGCTTTTTACCCCGTTTTGTTTTTATAATATGGCGCACTTTAACCAGAAAAGAGTGCGACCATGATTGATACACGCCTGCCTTTAACTGATATTCATCGTCACCTTGACGGTAACATTCGTGCCCAAACCATCCTCGATCTTGGCCGCCAGTTCAATTTAACGCTTCCTGCTCAGACCCTTGAGTCCCTGATCCCTCACGTACAGGTGACCTCTAATGAACCGGACCTGGTCAGCTTCCTGAGCAAACTCGACTGGGGTGTGAAGATGCTGGCGTCGCTGGAGGCCTGCCGCCGCGTGGCGTTTGAGAACATCGAAGATGCCGCCCGCAACGGCCTGCACTACGTCGAGCTGCGCTTCTCGCCGGGCTATATGGCAATGACCCACAGCCTGCCCGTTGCAGGCGTCGTGGAAGCCGTCATTGAAGGCGTGCGCGAAGGATGTAAAACCTTCGACGTTCAGGCTCGCCTGATCGGCATCATGAGCCGTACGTTCGGTGAAGCCGCCTGCCTGCAGGAGCTGGAGGCGCTGCTGGCCCATCGCGATGCCATCACCGCCGTCGATCTCGCCGGTGACGAGCTGGGCTTCCCGGGCAGCATGTTCCTCTCCCACTTCAACCGCGCGCGCGATGCCGGCTGGCACATTACCGTACATGCGGGTGAAGCGGCTGGCCCGGAAAGCATCTGGCAGGCCATCCGCGAGCTGGGCGCCGAGCGTATCGGTCACGGCGTGAAGGCGGTCGAAGATCGCGCGCTGATGGATTTCCTGGCGGAGCAGCGTATCGGGATTGAGTCGTGCCTGACGTCTAACATTCAGACCAGCACCGTGGCAACGCTGGCGCAGCACCCGCTGAAAACGTTCCTTGAGCACGGCGTACTGGCCTCTCTGAACACTGACGATCCGGCGGTACAGGGCGTGGATATCATCCATGAGTACAACATCGCCGCACCTCAGGCGGGTCTGAGCCGCGAGCAGATCCGTCAGGCGCAGATCAACGGGCTGGAGAGTGCCTTCCTGACGCCTGCAGAGAAGCAGGCGCTGAAAGATAAAGTGGCTCGCGGTTAACTCCGCTGCCGGGTGGCGCTAACGCTTACCCGGCCTACTAAAATATTTAAAATTATGCCAGACAGAGCGTCGCGCGATGTTTGGCAGATTCAATACCCAGCTCAATCAGCTCCATAATCTGTATCGCCTGGCTGGCCGGAACCGGATTTTCGCCCGTACCGTTCAGCGCATCGCGGATGCCCGCATAATAGGCCGGATAGTTACCCGGTATCGTCAGAAAGGTCTCCTCGACCAGCTCCTCGCCTTCCACCCGCGTCACTACGCCGTCGCGCATATCATAGCCCCAGTCTTCCTGCGGTAAACGTTCACCGCTTTTCAGCCGGTCTTCCTGCGGGTCGAGACCAAACTTCACGTAGCTCCCGCGCGTGCCGTGCATAATATAGCGGGCCGATTCCGCGGCCGCGACCATCGTACCGTGGAGCACAATCCGCCGCTGCGGGTAACTCAGCACCGCGTGGAAGTAATCGGTCGTCTGTGCTCCGGGCCTGAGCTGGGCCAGATCGACCGTCATGCTCACCGGCAGACCAAAAAGATTGACGGCCTGATCCAGCAGATGCGGGGCTAAATCGTACCAGATGCCGCTGCCCGGACCGGCCTGCTCGCGCCAGCGGTTTCGTACCTGCGGACGGAAGCGGTCAAAGTGCGATTCAAAAAAGAGGATCTCCCCTAATGTGCCCTCACTGAGAAGCCTTTTTACCGTTAAAAAGTCGCTGTCCCAGCGGCGGTTATGGAACACCGACAGCAACCTGCCCAGACTCTTTGCCAGCGCATCCAACTCGCGCGCCTGAGACAACGTAACGGTAAAGGGCTTATCGACAACCACGTGCTTGCCGGCTTCCAGCGCGGCCTTTGCCAGTGGAAAGTGGGTGTCGTTCGGCGTGGGGATAACGATTAAATCAATATTCGGATCGTTGAAAAGGTGTTTTGGCTCAGAGACAACCGGCACGGAAGGCCAGTCTGTATGGACTTTAGCGGCATCGCTGCTGGTTACCGCTGCCAGCGCCATTCCCGGCGTCCCGGCTATCAGAGGCGCATGAAACGTTTTGCTTGCATACCCGTAGCCGATAAGCCCAACGCGGATATTATCACTCATAGTGCCATCCTCTTTTATGACGTTCTTATTTCACACTGGCTAGCCTGGCATTGCCACAGATTAATAATGTGCCATATGACTTAAAATAGCAGGTCGTACGGGTTGTTTTTGTTACATAGTATTAACCTACTGATTTTGTTTAAGGGAACCGTTCCCAAAGCGCTTGCGGCCGGGGAAACGTCGCTGTAACATTTGCACCCTGTATTTAAGGATAAAGTACAACTACGAATCATGACGTCAATTATTAATCGAATCATTGAATTAGCGGGATGGATTGTCCTTGGGGTTTCGGTCATTTTGCTGGGTGTAGCCAGCCATATCGATAACTACCAGCCGCCGGAGCCTGTCACAGTCGCCCAACCCAAGTAACCGGTTACCGCAATAAAGAGTGACATAATATGTCAGTTACTTATTGCCAGCCCTGGTGAACACGGTTAACCTTCTCTTCCAGGCATCGTCTGATGCCTGAATTTCAGCAAAGAAAACTCCTAATTTCGTCGCGTTACCTGAGTGGGCTGTTTACGTCTTTATTAATCCGTTTATTATTCGAACGAATTACCTTAACTGGTATTACTCACTTTTATATGGAAACTTATTAATATGACAGTTCAGGACTATTTATTAAAATTTCGCAAGATCAATTCGCTTGAGAGCCTGGAAAAACTGTTTGACCATCTGAACTACACCCTGTCTGATAATCAGGACATCATTAATATGTATCGTGCCGCTGACCATCGCCGTGCGGAGCTGGTTTCCGGCGGTCGTTTGTTCAACGTGGGTGAAGTGCCTAAGTCCGTATGGCGCTACGTTTTATAAGAAAGTAGCCATCCGCGCGAAATGTTATATACTCTCCGCCCTGCCAACTGGCTGTAAAACATTTCGCGCAGATTATGGGAGAGTTCATGACCGCAACGCCTGGAGAACGCATTGGAGGCTGGTTAATCGCCCCACTGGCATGGCTGCTGGTTGCCTTATTAAGCGCATCACTTGCGCTGCTGCTTTATACCACCGCACTGATTACCCCTCACGCCATCCAGACCCTGATGTCGCAAAACGTGCTGAATATTGCTTTGTGGTTTGTGTCATTCGTTTTCGCGATCGGGATGTGGTACTACACGCTGTGGCTGACCATCGCCTTCTTTAAGCGCCGTAAGAATGTGCCTAAGCACTACATTATCTGGCTGCTGGTTTCGGTCCTGCTGGCGGTTAAGGCGTTTGCTTTTTCGCCCGTTTCAGACGCGCTGGCCGTTCGTCAGCTGCTTTTCCCGTTGCTGGCCGCGGCGCTGCTGGTACCCTACTTCAAGCGTTCGACGCGGGTGAAAAACACCTTCGTGAACCCGTAATAACCCTACAGATAACCTGTTGTCGCCTGCGTGTGTTTGTCCGATAATAGGCGGCTTTTTTATTTCAGGCTAAATAATGACCGATTACTTACTGCTCTTTGTCGGCACCGTGCTGGTTAACAACTTCGTTCTGGTGAAGTTCCTTGGCCTGTGTCCGTTTATGGGCGTTTCCAAAAAGCTGGAAACGGCAATGGGCATGGGGCTAGCGACGACCTTCGTCATGACGCTGGCGTCCATCTGCGCGTGGTGGATTGATACCTGGATCCTCATTCCGCTGGGGTTAACCTATCTCCGGACGCTGGCCTTTATTCTGGTTATCGCAGTGGTAGTGCAATTTACCGAAATGGTGGTGCGCAAAACCAGCCCGGCGCTCTATCGCCTGCTGGGTATCTTCCTGCCGCTGATCACTACCAACTGCGCCGTTCTCGGCGTGGCGCTGCTGAATATCAACCTTGGCCATAACTTTATGCAGTCGGCGCTGTACGGTTTTTCCGCTGCAGTCGGTTTCTCATTTGTTATGGTTCTGTTCGCGTCGATTCGCGAGCGTCTGGCGGCAGCGGATATCCCCGCCCCCTTCCGCGGTAACGCGATTGCGCTGGTGACCGCAGGTTTAATGTCTCTGGCCTTTATGGGCTTTAGTGGTCTGGTGAAGTTGTAATGAGTGCTATCTGGATTGCCATCGCCTCTATTAGCGTTCTGGGGTTGGTGTTTGGCCTTATCCTGGGTTACGCCTCCCGCCGCTTCGCGGTAGAGGACGATCCTGTTGTTGAGAAAATTGATGAACTCCTGCCGCAAAGCCAGTGCGGGCAGTGCGGCTACCCTGGCTGCCGTCCCTACGCGGAAGCGGTAGGCATTCAGGGTGAAAAAATTAACCGCTGTGCGCCCGGCGGCGAAGCGGTGATGTTGAAAATTGCGGCCCTGCTTAACGTTGATCCGCAGCCCGTTGACGGCGATGCGGAGATGCTGGAGCCGGTCCGCGCGCTGGCCGTGATCGACGAAGCGAACTGCATCGGCTGCACCAAATGTATTCAGGCCTGCCCGGTCGACGCCATTGTTGGCGCAACTCGCGCCATGCATACCGTGGTGGCGGACCTGTGCACCGGCTGTAACCTCTGCGTAGCACCCTGCCCGACGCAATGTATCGAGCTGCGCCCGGTTGAAACGACTACCGAAAGCTGGAAGTGGGATCTTCAAACCATTCCGGTTCGCAATATTCCTGTGGAACAACATGCTTAAGTTATTTTCTGCTTTCAGAAAAGAGAAGATTTGGGATTTTGACGGGGGTATTCATCCACCGGAGATGAAAACCCAGTCTAGCGGCACGCCGCTGCGTCAAATTCCGCTGGCGACCCGTTTCGTTATGCCGCTCAAGCAGCACATCGGCGCTGAGGGTGAGCTGTGCGTCAAAGAAGGCGATACGGTCCTTCGCGGTCAGCCGCTGACCTTTGGCCGCGGACGTATGCTGCCGGTGCACGCTCCCACCTCCGGTAAGGTGGTCGCCATCGCACCCCATACGGTGGCCCATCCGTCAGCGCTTTCAGAGCTGAGCGTGATTATTGAAGCCGACGGTGAAGACCGCTGGATCGACCGTGATGGCTGGAGCGATTACCGCAGCCAGAGCCGCGAAGTACTCATCGAACGTATTCATCAGTTCGGCGTTGCCGGCCTCGGCGGCGCAGGCTTCCCGACAGGCGTCAAGCTGCGCGGCGGTGGCGATAATATTCAGACGCTGATTATCAACGCCGCCGAATGCGAACCGTACATTACCGCTGACGATCGTCTGATGCAGGACTGCGCCGCCCAGGTGGTGGAAGGCATCCGCATCCTGGCGCACATTCTGCAGCCGCGGGAAGTGCTGATCGGTATCGAAGACAATAAACCTCAGGCTATCTCGATGCTTCGCGCCGTGCTGGCCGGTAGCCACGATATCAGCCTGCGCGTCATCCCGACCAAGTACCCCTCTGGCGGTGCTAAACAGCTGACGCAAATCCTTACCGGTAAGCAGGTGCCGCACGGCGGACGCTCTTCGGATATCGGCGTGCTGATGCAGAACGTCGGCACCGCGTACGCCGTGAAGCGCGCGGTGATCGACGGCGAGCCGCTGACCGAGCGCGTGGTAACGCTGACCGGGGAATCGGTCTCTCGTCCGGGCAACGTCTGGGCACGACTGGGTACGCCGGTGCGTCACCTGCTGGAGCAGGCTGAGTTTTGCCCGGGCAGCGACCAGATGGTGATCATGGGAGGCCCGCTGATGGGCTTTACCCTGCCGTGGCTCGATGTGCCTGTAGTGAAAATTACCAACTGTCTGCTCGCCCCTTCCCCGACCGAGATGGGCGAAGAGCAGGAAGAGAAAGGCTGCATCCGCTGCAGCGCCTGCGCCGATGCCTGCCCGGCGGATCTGCTGCCGCAACAGCTGTACTGGTACAGCAAAGGGCAGCTGCACGACAAGGCAAAAGCCCATAACCTGGCCGACTGCATCGAATGCGGCGCCTGCGCCTGGGTCTGCCCAAGCAACATCCCGCTGGTGCAGTATTTCCGCCAGGAGAAGGCTGAGATTTATGCTATCTCCATGGAAGAAAAACGCGCCGCGGAAGCTAAGGCACGTTTCGAAGCGCGCCAGGCGCGACTGGAGCGCGAAAAAATCGCCCGTCAGGAGCGCCATAAGCAGGCCGCGGTTCAGCCCGGCGAGAAAGATCAGGATGCCATTAACGCCGCACTGGCGCGCGTTCGTGAGAAAAAAGCGACAGCTGCGCAGCCTGTGGTGATCCCGGCCGGCGAGAAGCCTGACAACAGTGAAGCCATCGCGGCGCGTGAAGCTCGCAAAGCCCAGGCTCGCGCTCGTCAGGCTGAAAAAGCGCAAACGGTCCAGACGGATGCCGAGGTTGACCCGCGTAAAGCGGCCGTTGAAGCGGCAATAGCCCGCGCCAAAGCGCGCAAAGCCGGCGAGCAGAACGTGGTGGTTGAGCAGGAAGCGGTCGACCCTCGCAAAGCGGCCGTCGAAGCGGCGATTGCCCGGGCCAAAGCGCGCAAGGCGGCGCAGCAGACGCCAGCTGCAGAAACAGAAGCACCGGTCGACCCGCGTAAAGCCGCCGTCGAAGCGGCGATTGCCCGGGCTAAAGCCCGTAAGGCGGCGCAGCAGGAAGAGCAGCCGCAGGCCGCCAACGATGACCCGCGCAAAGCCGCCGTGGCCGCCGCCATCGCGCGCGTTCAGGCGAAGAAAGCCGCACAGCAAGCAGTTAACGAGGATTAAATGGTTTTCAGAATCGCAAGCTCCCCTTACACCCACAATCAGCGCCAGACGTCGCGCATTATGATGCTGGTCTGCCTGGCCGCGCTGCCGGGCATTGCCGTTCAGTGCTGGTTTTTCGGCTGGGGAACCCTGTTCCAGATAATCCTGGGCTGTGCCAGCGCCTTAGCGGCGGAAGCGCTTGTCCTTAAGCTGCGCAAGGCGGCTGTCTCCCGTATTCTTGCCGACAACTCCGCGCTGCTGACCGGCCTGCTTCTCGCCATCAGTATTCCGCCGTTTGCCCCGTGGTGGATGGTAGTGCTCGGCACCGTGTTTGCGGTGATCATTGCCAAACAGCTGTACGGCGGGCTCGGTCATAACCCGTTTAACCCGGCGATGATTGGCTACGTGGTGCTGCTGATCTCCTTCCCGGTGCAGATGACCAGCTGGCTGCCACCGCACGAGATTGCGGCCACGGTTCCGGGCTTTATGGATG
Source organism: Enterobacter sp. Taxon_8 (assembly GCF_058354585.1). Classification (NCBI taxonomy): domain Bacteria; kingdom Pseudomonadati; phylum Pseudomonadota; class Gammaproteobacteria; order Enterobacterales; family Enterobacteriaceae; genus Enterobacter; species Enterobacter sp. Taxon_8. The sequence continues at coordinate 2,580,784 of NZ_CM177989.1, forward strand.
CCCTGCACGTCATCTTTACCGGCCATACGGCACTCGGTGCGGATATGAACGCCCTGCGCATGGGCGTGGACGGTATCAGCCAGGCGACGCCTCTCGATACCTTTAAAACATCCCTGCATGCCGGGCACAGCGTTGAGCAGATCATGAAGTCCGCGATCTACAGCGGCATGCTGGCGGGCGCGGGCTGGCAGTGGGTCAACCTGGCGTATCTGCTGGGCGGCCTGTTCCTGCTGCAGCAGAAAGCCATCCGCTGGCATATTCCGGTCAGCTTCCTCGTGACGCTGGCGGTGTGCGCCACGCTGGGATGGGTCTTTTCTCCTGAATCACTGGCCAGCCCGCAGATGCATTTGCTCTCCGGTGCCACCATGTTAGGAGCCTTCTTTATCCTGACGGATCCGGTGACGGCGTCAACGACTAACCGCGGCCGCCTGATCTTCGGCGCGCTGGCGGGCCTGCTGGTCTGGCTCATCCGCAGCTTTGGCGGGTACCCGGACGGCGTGGCCTTTGCCGTCCTGCTTGCCAACATTACCGTTCCGCTCATCGACTACTACACGCGCCCTCGTGTGTATGGCCATCGCTAGGGGTTTCGCCATGTTAAAAACGATGCAAAAACACGGCGTCACGCTGGCTGTCTTCGCCGCGGTGCTGACGGGGCTGACGGCACTGGTTAATGCGCTGACCAAAACGACCATCGAAGAACAGGCCTCGAAGCAGCAAAAGGCGCTGTTCGATCAGGTGATCCCGTCCGATTTCTACGATAACGATCTGCAAAAAAGCTGCTTTGTGGTAGACGCGCCGCAGCTAGGGAAAGGCCCGCACCGCCTCTTTATCGCCCGCAAAGGGGATAAACCGGTTGGCGCGGTGATGGAAGCGACGGCGCCTGACGGCTATTCCGGCGCCATTCAGCTGCTCGTGGGCAGCGATTTCTCCGGCACCATACTGGGCACCCGCGTGACGGAACACCATGAAACGCCGGGTCTTGGCGATAAAATTGAAACCCGTCTTAGCGACTGGATTTTGCACTTTGCCGGTAAAGCGATCCATGGCGAAGGTGACACCGCGTTTGCGGTGAAAAAAGATGGCGGCGAGTTCGACCAGTTCACCGGTGCGACCATCACCCCACGCGCGGTGGTAAATGCCGTAAAACGAGCCGGGCTGTTCGCTGAAACGCTGCCCGCGCAGATCAACAATCTTCCGGTCTGTGAGGAGTAATCATGAGCCAGGTTAAAGAGGTTATTGTCCAGGGGTTGTGGAAGAACAACTCCGCGCTGGTGCAGCTTCTGGGGATGTGCCCCCTGCTGGCGGTAACGTCCACCGCCACCAACGCGCTCGGTCTGGGTCTGGCAACCACCCTGGTATTGACCCTGACCAACCTCTCCATCTCTGCCCTGCGACGCTGGACGCCGTCGGAAATTCGTATTCCGATTTACGTCATGATCATTGCGTCGGTGGTCAGTATTGTTCAGATGCTGATTAACGCCTACGCGTTCGGCCTGTACCAGTCGCTCGGGATCTTTATTCCTCTTATCGTCACCAACTGTATCGTCGTTGGGCGTGCGGAAGCGTTCGCGGTGAAAAATAGCCCCGCCATGTCGGCGCTGGACGGTTTTTCCATAGGCATGGGCGCCACCTGCGCCATGTTCGTGCTGGGCTCTCTGCGCGAAATCCTCGGCAACGGTACGCTGTTCGACGGCGCAGATGCCCTGCTGGGCGGCTGGGCCAAGGCCCTGCGCGTTGAAGTGTTCCACACCGATACGCCGTTCCTGCTGGCGATGCTGCCGCCCGGCGCGTTTATTGGCCTTGGCATGATGCTGGCGATAAAATACCTGATTGATGAGAAACGTAAGCGCCGCGCGGCTGAGCGCAGCGTTCTGGAAGGGACACCCGAGAAGGCTTCATGAATAAAGAAAAGCGCATTGCGATCCTGACCCGTCTGCGGGACGAGAACCCGCACCCGACGACGGAGCTGAATTTTACCTCCCCGTTTGAGCTGCTGATCGCCGTGTTGCTCTCCGCACAGGCTACCGACGTGAGCGTCAATAAAGCCACCGCCCTGCTCTATCCGGTCGCCAATACGCCGAAGGCCATGCTGGAGCTGGGCGTGGAAGGCGTGAAGTCGTATATCAAAACCATCGGCCTGTTTAACAGCAAAGCCGAGAACGTCATTAAGACCTGCCGGATCCTGCTCGAACAGCATGGAGGGGAAGTGCCGGAAGATCGCGCCGCGCTGGAAGCCTTACCGGGCGTGGGGCGTAAGACTGCCAACGTGGTGCTCAACACCGCGTTTGGCTGGCCCACTATTGCCGTAGATACGCATATTTTTCGCGTGTCTAACCGGACCAACTTCGCGCCGGGGAAAAATGTCGAGCAGGTCGAAGAGAAGCTGCTTAAAGTGGTTCCGGCTGAGTTTAAGGTTGATTGCCATCACTGGCTGATTCTGCACGGTCGTTACACGTGTATTGCCCGTAAGCCTCGCTGCGGCTCCTGTATTATTGAAGATCTCTGCGAATACAAAGAAAAAGTGTATCCCTGAATGTCACAATCCCTTACCAAAACAAGGGCTACCAGAAGCCCTTCTTTTCCCCGCTATTTGTCCGCCTTTCGTTTACCCTCACCTGTCACTTCTTCGGTTGTTTAACGCTCAAACAGGTTAATAGTTTTTTCATAGCCAAAAATTTCTATACATCTGTGATCGCGATCACCCTGATAACTTCATGTTGTATTTTTGTTGTCAAAATCAGCCTAAACCCTTTATCTGACAAGACACTCTTCTTTTTTTGCCGACGATAAGACCATCTATTTTTCAGAATATGGGCTATATCACTGCCAGAAGCAGCAAATAGCAGAACATATCGCCAAACACCGGTCCTGACGGGGCTCTGCCAGTCGAAAAAACTACCTTTATACATCGTATAAAATTTAACGCTGAATAACATTTGCATGAACCGACGATTATACCACTTCAGATATATGTAACAGATTATTACAAACGTATTGCCAGATGGGGCAGGATAGTGAACATTACCCGCCGTTTCTCCTCCCAATATAACTATAAGGCGTATGGACTACGGCCATCACGCTATGAACACCCCCGTTAATATGGGATGTAAAAAAAGAGGTATATGTGTCTACTGCAAACAATAAACCAACAGATGAAAGCGTGAGTCTTAACGCTTTTAAACAGCCTAAAGCGTTCTATCTCATCTTCTCTATCGAGTTATGGGAGCGTTTTGGTTATTACGGCCTGCAAGGGATCATGGCGGTTTACCTGGTCAAACAGCTGGGTATGTCTGAAGCTGATTCCATCACGCTGTTCTCCTCCTTCAGTGCCCTTGTCTATGGTCTGGTTGCTATCGGCGGCTGGCTGGGTGATAAAGTTCTGGGTACTAAGCGCGTCATTATGCTGGGCGCTATTGTACTGGCAATTGGCTATGGTCTGGTGGCATGGTCAGGGCACGATGCCGCTGTCGTGTATATGGGCATGGCAACGATCGCCGTGGGTAACGGTCTGTTCAAAGCGAACCCGTCTTCCCTGCTCTCTACCTGCTACAGCAAAGATGACCCGCGTCTGGACGGTGCATTTACCATGTACTACATGTCCATCAACATCGGTTCATTCTTCTCGATGCTGGCAACCCCATGGCTCGCCGCGAAATTCGGCTGGAGCGTGGCGTTTGCGCTGAGCTTCGTGGGTATGCTGATCACCGTTGTGAACTTCCTGTTCTGCCGCAGCTGGGTTAAAGACTACGGTTCAAAACCTGACTTCGAGCCTGTACACATGGGCAAACTGCTGGCGACTATCGTGGGCGTTGTTGTCCTCGCGGCAATAGCCACCTGGCTACTGCACAACCAGGGTATCGCTCGTGCCGTTCTGGGCGTGGTTGCGCTGGGTATCGTGGTTATCTTTGCAAAAGAAGCGTTCGCCATGCAGGGTGCTGCCCGCCGCAAGATGATTGTGGCGTTCATTCTGATGCTGGAAGCGATTATCTTCTTCGTGCTGTACAGCCAGATGCCAACCTCTCTGAACTTCTTCGCCATTCGTAACGTTGAGCACTCTATTCTGGGCATCGCGTTCGAGCCGGAGCAATATCAGGCGCTGAACCCGTTCTGGATCATGATTGGTAGCCCGATTCTGGCCGCTATCTATAACAAGATGGGTGACCGTCTGCCAATGCCGCACAAGTTCGCAATCGGTATGGTACTGTGCTCAGGCGCGTTCCTGGTGCTGCCGCTGGGTACCAAGTTTGCCACTGACGCAGGCATCGTCTCCGTTAACTGGCTGATCCTGAGCTACGCGCTGCAGTCTATCGGCGAACTGATGATCTCCGGTCTGGGTCTGGCGATGGTTGCACAGCTGGTGCCGCAGCGTCTGATGGGCTTCATTATGGGTAGCTGGTTCCTGACCACTGCCGGTGCGGCAATCATTGCGGGTAAAATTGCGAACCTGATGGCTGTGCCTGAAAACGTCACTGACCCACTGGTCTCCCTGAACGTCTACGGTACCGTGTTCATGCAGATTGGTATCGCGACAGCGGTGATCGCTGCGCTGATGCTGCTGACCGCGCCGAAACTGAATCGTATGACTCAGGACGACGACAAGACGGCTGAAGCGACCAAAACTGCTACTGCGTAAGATTATTGAGAAACGACTGAACAGAAGCCGCTAACGCATTAGCGGCTTTTTTTTTGGCCGTTCGCGCACTAACATAGCTGAAACCTCAGCAAAAAGGAGTTACCGATGAAACTGTTCTACAAACCGGGCGCGTGCTCTCTTGCTTCCCATATCACCCTGCGCGAGAGCGGCAAAGATTTCACGCTGGATGGCGTTGATCTGATGAAAAAGCGCCTGGAAAATGGCGATGACTTTCTTGCCATTAACCCGAAAGGACAAGTTCCGGCGCTCCTGCTGGATGACGGTACTCTGCTGACCGAAGGCGTGGCGATTATGCAGTTTCTGGCCGATAGCGTGCCCGATCGCCAGCTGCTGGCACCGGTCAGTACCATTTCTCGCTATAAGACGCTGGAATGGCTGAACTACATTGCCACCGAGCTGCACAAAGGGTTTACCCCCCTGTTCCGCCCGGATACGCCGGAAGAGTTTAAGCCGACCCTGCGTGCGCTTCTTGAGAAAAAGCTGCAGTACGTTAACGAATCACTGAAAGACGGACAGTGGATTGGCGGGTCGCGCTTCACGATTGCCGATGCGTATCTGTTCACCGTGCTGCGCTGGGCTCGTGCGGTTAAGCTGAATCTGGAAGGGTTAGACCACATTGCATCGTATATGAAGCGTGTGGCAGAGCGTCCTGCGGTGGCTGCGGCGCTGAAAGCGGAAGGGTTGAACTAACCGAGCGGCCTCTGTTGCCGGGTGGCGCTGCGCTTACCCGGCCTACAAAATTCACAGCCCCTCACGCGCAGCGCCACCCGGTATCGTTTAAAGCTGGGTTGCGCTGAAATAGTGCTCCGGCTTCGCGATTCGATCCTGTGCTGCGACCACCTGCAGTTCATATTCCTGCATTTCTTTCGTCGCCATCATAATTTCGTATACTGCCGCAGTCACATGCTCCAGCGCATCGCGCAGCGTTGCCCCCTGAAGTAATTTCACCAGCAGCAGGCCGCTGGTCACATCCCCCACGCCCACCGGCTGGCGTTTACCAAAATCCACCAGCGGACGGCTGATGTGCCAGGCATCGTCTTTCGTCACCAGCAGCATCTCAAAGCGATCCTGACTTAGCCCTGCGCGTGCGAGATGTTTTACCAGCACAACCTCAGGCCCCTGCGCGATCAGCTCGCGAGATGCAGTTACTGCCTCTTCTACGCTGTTAACCGGATGCTCGCAGAGGATCTCCAGTTCCACCAGGTTTGGCGCAATGATATCGCTGGCGGGCAGAGCGTGGCGGACGTGGAACTCCGCAACGCCTGGCGCCACGATGCAGCCTTTTTCCGGATGACCCATAACCGGGTCGCAGAAGTATTTTGCCGACGGATTTGCGGCTTTCACCTGGCGTACGATGCCGAGGATATGCTCCCCCTGCTCCGCTGAACCAAGATAACCGCTCAGTACGGCATCACAGCGCTTGAGCTGGTCGATATCGGCAATGCCCTGCACAACCTCGGTAAGGTGCGAAGGCGGCATCACGCAGCCGGTCCATTTGCCGTACTGCGTGTGATTGGAAAACTGGACGGTATTGAGGGGCCAGACGTTGGCGCCGAGGCGACGCATCGGGAATTCCGCTGCGCTATTGCCAGCATGTCCAAAAACGACGTGGGACTGAATGGCGAGGATGTTCTTCATTATTTTCTTACCAAACCCTGAAAAAACAAAAGGGGCGTGGTTTCCCACGCCCCTGGAGACTGTTAATTATTTCCAGCAGACAAGGCAGTAGTTTTTCTTACCGCGACGCAGCAGGGTGTAACGGCCATACAGACGATCGCCGTCAACGAAGGTGTATTCCGGGTCGGCCTGTTTCTCACCGTTGATGGTGATCGCGTTAGACGCGATGGTTTTACGCGCCTGACCGCGGGAAGGCTGCAGTTCAGAGTCCACCAGCGCCTGCATCAGGTCAGCCCCTTTCTCCATCTCAACCATTGGCACGCCGTCCTGCGCCAGCTGTTCAAAGTCCGCTTCGCTCAGATCGCTCAGGGTGCCGTTAAACAGGCTAGCGGTAATGCGTTTTGCCGCGGCCAGACCTTCTTCACCGTGAACCAGTTTGGTCACTTCATCCGCCAGCACGTACTGCGCGCGTGGCGCTTTACCGCTGTTCTTATCTTCTTCTTCCAGCGCGTTGATCTCTGCGATATCCATGAAGGTGAAGAACTTCAGGAAGCGATAAACATCGGCATCCGCCGTGTTGATCCAGAACTGGTAGAATTTGTACGGACTGGTTTTCTTCGGATCGAGCCATACCGCGCCGCCCTCAGTCTTACCAAATTTGGTGCCGTCTGCTTTGGTAATCAGCGGAACGGTCAGACCAAACACCTGGTTCTGGTGCAGACGACGGGTCAGATCGATACCGGAGGTGATGTTGCCCCACTGGTCAGAACCGCCAATCTGCAGGGAAACGCCGTGCAGTTTGTTCAGGCAGGCAAAGTCATACCCCTGCAGCAGGTTGTAGGAGAACTCGGTAAAGGAGATACCCTGGTCGTCACGGTTCAGACGCTGCTTCACAGCCTCTTTGTTAATCATCTGGTTAACAGAGAAGTGTTTGCCGATGTCACGCAGGAAGGTCAGCACGTTCATGCTGCCAAACCAGTCGTAGTTGTTGGCGGCAATCGCGGCGTTATCACCACAGTTGAAGTCGAGGAACGGCGCAACCTGTTTGCGGATCTTATCCACCCACTCCTGCACGGTATCTTCGGTGTTCAGTTTACGCTCAGCGGCTTTAAAGCTTGGGTCACCAATCAGACCGGTCGCGCCGCCCACCAGGGCAACAGGCTTATGGCCCGCCATCTGGAAGCGTTTCAGGCATAACAATGGAACAAGATGCCCCAAATGCAAGCTGTCAGCGGTGGGATCGAAGCCGCAATAGAGCGCGATCGGGCCTTGCGCCAGTCGCTCTGCTAACGCTTCCTCGTCCGTCACCTGGGCCACGAGGCCCCGCTCTTGCAATTGTTTAATCAAGTTACTGCTTGCCATCAAATTCTCCATGTATAAACGACTGCACCTTTGCCGGTACACGACTTTTCGCCTGATGCGAAAGGACCCATAGAATAAAGCGCAAGCGCGGCGTGCGCTAGCGCTTAAATCAACAAATTTCGGGGATTACGGTGCCAGTCTGTCGATTTTCCAGCCGCCATTCTCGCGCTGGTATAAAAAGCGGTCGTGCAGGCGATGTTCGCCCCCCTGCCAGAACTCAATCTGATCTATCGGGATGCGGAAACCACCCCAGAAGCTCGGCAGCGGGATTTCACCCTGCTGGAACTTCTGCTTCAGCTCCAGGAATTTACTTTCCAGCACGCCGCGGGCGGAAATGCGGCTCGACTGTTTTGATACCCAGGCGCCAATCTGGCTGTCACGCGGGCGGCTGTGGAAATACTTCACCACTTCCAGCGTCGAAAGACGTTCCGCTTTGCCGGTCACCATGACCTGACGTTCCAGCATGTGCCACGGGAACAGCAGGCTGATACGCGGATTGTTTTCCAGATGGTGCGCTTTGCGGCTGCCAAGGTTGGTGTAGAACACCAGTCCTTTCTCGTCATAATGCTTGAGCAATACGATGCGCTGATAGGGTTGACCGTTTTCATCCACCGTCGCGACAACCATGGCCGTGGGGTCGGCGAGCTTCGCTTCGCAGGCCTGTTTCAGCCAGCGTTCAAAAAGCACGAGGGGTTCAGCGGGAAGATCCTGGCGACGCAGGCCGCCTTTGGTGTATTCACGGCGCAGATGCGCAATTTGCTGCAGTTCGTCGTTATCTGACATGGCGTTAGCTGACATTGAGAGTGGGTGGCGCTATTGTGCGCCGCCCCTGTAAAAATCTCAACGCTTCGGATTTTCAAGCTGGCAATTGTTCAGCACAATGCGGTCGCGTTTGTAGACCGTGGCGCTGTCGCCTTTCGACCAGAAGACATAGATACCGTCAGTGTAGCGGGCGCCTGAGGCTGAAATGCCCTGCTTCAGCGTAAGCAATTTATTGTCGTAAACAAAACTGGCTTCCTGGCGTGGATTGTTCAGCTTCACGGTCAGCGGTTTTTCGTCGCAGCGATACTCCAGCGTATCGGTCTGCATGCGCTCAAGGAGCTGGTTGTAGACGCTGCATCCTGACAGCAACAAAGGAGCGGCAATAAGAAGAAGTTTTTTCATGGGCGTATTCCGAAGACTTTCCTGGTCCTGGAGGGCATGTCCGCCCTCCTGTTTCGTTTCATTCTAACGGCGACGCACCGCGCTGAATTTCAGTTAACTCTGATTATGACGCGGATTCGCCGGGAAAATCGCCCCAAGAACGCTCGCCTCGCGAGCACCGGTTACCGACGGCAAATTACCCGGCAGCCCGGCAATGGTGCGCCAGGCAAGCCAGGCGAAAGCCAGCGCCTCCATGTCATCCCCGCTGATGCCAGCCTCATCGGTCGTAGACACTTCGGTACCCGGCAGTAGCCCCGCAAGACGCGCCATCACCAGCGGGTTACGGCTTCCCCCGCCGCACACCAGCAGGCGTTCGCATCCGCCGCTGAGGAGCACCTGTTCGGAAATCGACACGGCCGTGAGCTCGGCAAGCGTCGCCTGGACATCCTGCGGTGCAAGCGCCGGGAATGACGCCAGCTGGCGCTCAAGCCAGCCAAAGTTGAAGTATTCACGCCCCGTACTTTTCGGTGCCGGTAAGGCAAAATAAGGGTCGCTCAGCATGGACTGCAGCAGCGGGATAATCACCTTACCCTCGCTCGCCCACTCCGCGTTTTTATCATAAGGTTGACCGCACTGACGCCAGATCCAGGCATCCATCAGCATATTGCCCGGGCCGGTATCGTAGCCGCGAACCGGCTGCCCCGGGATCAGCATCGACAGATTGGCGATCCCACCAATGTTGAGCACCATACGACGTTCTGAAGGGTGCGCCAGTAGCGCCTGATGGAACGCAGGCACCAGCGGCGCGCCCTGTCCGCCAAGGGCGATATCGCGACGACGGAAATCGCCAACCACCGTCACGCCCGTCTTCGCCACAATCTGGTTGTTATCACCGATTTGCAGCGTATGCGGGGCAACTCCTCCGGGTTCATGCCAGACCGTTTGTCCATGACACCCGATGGCCACCACATCCTGCGGGCGAAGATGTTCTTTCTGCATTAAAGCCAACACCGCATCCGCAAACAGCGCCCCCAGGCGAACATCAAGCTGTCCAAGCTGGGAGAGGGTCAGCTGCTGCCCCTGACAAATGCTCAAAATATCCTCTTTCAGTGAAATGGGGATTGGCCAGGTCAGGCTCGCCTGCTGTGCCACCATGTTTTCGTCAATGGCGGCCAGAACGACATCTACCCCATCCAGACTGGTGCCTGACATCACACCAATGTAGCGACCCGATTTCATGCGCTTTCCTTACGTTGCGTGGGCTAAGGATACCCACTCAACCATAAACGGCGCAGCTTTGCCATCCGGCGATAATATTTTTTAACAATGTCAGACGCGTAACGCTGGCGGTTCCTGTTTATCTCTCGTTAAGTCAAATTCAAGTACAATTTTCTTATTGTTAGTGCAAAGATATGAACTATGGCTCCTTATGCCATATAATTTAGCCATAACGGATGCCCCAACCGGGCGTTTTTGGTGAACAGGAGATTCAAATGATTTTACGTGTACTGGGCGTTTCGCTGATTGGTTTAACTCTGGCTGGCTGTGTGAATGACAGTTCACTCTCTGGCGACGTTTACAGCGCTTCTGAAGCGAAACAGGTTCAGAACGTAACTTACGGTACCGTTGTTAACGCACGCCCTGTACAGATCCAGGGTGGTGATGAAAACAACGTGATGGGCGCAATCGGCGGTGCCGTCCTGGGTGGTTTCCTGGGTAATACCGTCGGCGGTGGCACTGGCCGCTCGCTGGCGACGGCCGCAGGCGCCGTTGCAGGTGGTGTAGCTGGCCAGGGCGTTCAGGGCGCAATGAACAAAACTCAGGGCGTAGAGCTGGAAATTCGTAAAGACGATGGCAGCACTATCATGGTTGTCCAGAAACAAGGCAACACTCGCTTCTCTGCAGGCCAGCGCGTCGTTCTGGCAAGCAACGGAAGCCAGGTGACCGTTTCTCCACGTTAATTAAAAATGGATGTGGTCATCGGACCACATCCATTTACAATATATATCACTCCCACAAATATATTTACAAAATAAATTCACCCCGCCAATTTTTAACCACATCATATATTGTTTTTGCGCAAAGTATTTAGCAGGCTAATTGATTAAACTCTCGCAATTACCTCACCTTAATTCATTATAAAGCCATTAAAAACGTATATGTTTTCTAATCATCGTTCCGTAAAGGGTCGTTATACCTCGTTCTGTCTGGGTTGTATTGTTGTCATTGGCATATTACACGCCCTGTTTTCGAAAATTGCCGAATGGGTACCTAGCTTCTCGTCTCATTTGTTCCCTACGCTCACCATTTTTTTGCTGGTGTTTAACCTGTTTATTGCCTTCTTTATGGCAATGAAATACTGGTGTGACCGAAAACGGTTGTATCTGGTAGCGATCGCTTTTGCCTTTGCCGGGGCGGCATCGCTGATGGTCGGAACGTTGTCCTGCTTTCCCGCCTGGCTGGACCTCTATCAGTTCAACGCTGTAAACTACAACGATGCGATGATCTTCTATATGTTCCGCCATCTTTTAATGGCGGTGCTAATAATCGTTTCGGCAATACTCTATACCACGCGCAATTGTCCTCTTTCACGACTGGCGCATATCCTTATTGTGGGCGGCGAGTTTCTCTTTACCGTCTTTGCAGTAGGGTTGGCCTGGATGTATTCCAGTCACTCTTCATTTTTATCCATTGATCTGGTGGATAATGAAACCCGTGAGTTTATGGTTCTCTGGAGCCACTTCATTAATATTGCATTAATTGCACTCTGGGTGGTGACATTAGGAACGCTGATGTTTATTACGCGCATACGCAACTTATTCTGGGTGGGCGGTAATTTTCTGTGCGTCTGCTATATCGTCACGCTCACAATGCTGTTAGCGGGTGGAAATGTCGAAGATATCTCCTGGTATCGCGCCCGCTTATTTGAGACTGTCGCCACGCTGCTGCTCATTTTTGTTCTGCTCTACGATGTTTTCAGGCTGTATCGCGACTCGCACGCCAAGTATCAGCAGTCGTACCAGAACTCAATTCGCGACCCGCTGACGCGCCTTTATAACCGCAGCTATTTTTATGAAACATTAAAGCAGGCGCTGGATATTGCCAAACCCAGCCGCCCTGTTTCCGTCATCGTCAGCGATCTCGATCGCTTCAAGCGTATCAACGACACCTACGGGCATCTTCAGGGCGACAAAGTCCTGCAGTTTGTCGCTAACCTGCTGATGGATTCCGTACGCCCGCAGGACATCGCGGCCCGTATCGGTGGTGAGGAGTTTGTTCTGATGCTGGCCAACACCTCATCAGAAGCAGCGCACCAGGTGGCGGAGCGCATACGGTTAAATCTGAGCAGCTTCGATAACACCAGCAGCGGCGGTCAACTACCGGAGCCAGTCACCATCAGCATGGGGGTGTATACGGCGACGTCACCCGCGATAGCCGCAGAAACGTGCGTGGAAAACGCCGACAAAGCGATGTATGAAGCGAAGGAGACGGGACGTAATCGTGTGGTCGTCTTTAAATAAAAAAAGGCCTTGCTGCTGCAAGGCCTTCGTGTTTATTAGTCGCGAGAATGCAGCTCATGGATGTTTTGCTCAAGGCGAGCAATAAGGCTGATGAGCATTTCCAGCTCCGCGGGTGAAACGCCTGACAGGATTTCACCGCGCGTCCTGGTGATCACGGCTTCCATTTCCGTGATGATTGGCGCCGCTTTCTCGGTGAGTTTAATCCGCTTGGCGCGACGATCGCTGGCGCAGGTTTGCCGCGAGATCAACCCCTTCTCTTCCAGCTGGTCAAGCGTGCGCACCAGCGACGGTTGCTCAATCCCTATCGCTTTTGCCAGCTGAATTTGCGACTGATCGGGCGGCAGCTGATGGATGTTGTGCAGCGTGACCCAATGCGTCTGTGTGAGTTCCAGAGGTTTCAGGCGATGGTCAATCAGAGCACGCCAGACGCGTACCAACCTTGCCAGATCAGAACCTAATGGCGATTCCAATTTCATCTCCTTATAATTAGCTTGCTAAGTTATTATACTGATTTTAGAATAGTGTGCAGCATTTGTATTGCCAAAACAAATGCAATACTGCATTCATCGAACTTAAAAGTATGACTAACACTGAATTGTGATGCTTCATCATACTAAGACAAGCCAACGCGGCATTCTGTTCACTGCAAAGGATTTCTGCCCGTGACGTTTTTTCATCGCTCAGAGGGGTTGCCCCTTCAGGACCTGATCTTCGGTGCGTCAGTCTATTTTCCTCCGCTGTTTAAGGCCGTTCTGGTGGGTTTTCTGCTCTGGCTCATCGCGCATCGTCTGCTTCGCGACTGGATGTACTCCGGTGAAATCTGGCATCCCATGCTGATGGATCTTTCCCTGTTTGCCCTTTCCGTATGCCTGGGCCTTGCCGTTTTGACTGTGTGGTGAATATGTCCCTGAAAACGCTAAAGTACTTTTCCACCCTGTTTGTCCTTGCCCTCGCGCTGGTTGCGGGGTGGTGGATGTGGAATTTTTATATGCAGTCGCCCTGGACGCGTGACGGCAAAGTTCGCGCTGAACAGGTCAGCATTACTCCTCAGGTGTCGGGAAGTATCACAACGCTTTTAGTTAAGGATAACCAGTTTGTCAAAAAGGGGGACGTTTTATTCCGTATCGACGATACCCCGTACCACATTGCGATTCTGAACGCCCAGGCCCAGCTGGCAAAAGCCCAGTCGGATCTGGCAAAGGCCAACAACGAGGCCAATCGCCGCCGTCACCTGTCGCAAAACTACATCTCAGCGGAAGACTTAGATACCGCCAATATCAACGTGAAGGCAATGCAGGCTAACGTCAACGTGGCGGAGGCGACGCTGAAGCAGGCGCAGTGGCAGCTGACCCAAACTGTGATTACAGCACCTGTCGATGGATGGGTGACCAACCTCTCCGCCCGCGTGGGGAATTATGCCACCACGGGACAACCGATATTCGCCCTCGTCGACAGTCACTCCTTCTACGTCGTGGGCTATTTCGAAGAGACCAAGCTTCGGCATATTCGCGAGGGCTCGCCAGCCACGATAACGCTTTACAGCGGCTCTCAGAGGTTACAGGGTCACGTATCCAGCGTTGGCCGTGCCATTTACGATCAAAGCGTTGAAACGGATTCAGGTCTTGTGCCGGATATTAAGCCGAACGTACCCTGGGTGCGTCTGGCCCAGCGCGTTCCGGTTCGCGTGGAGTTTGACCGTTTACCGCAGGACATTACGCTGGTGTCCGGCACCACCTGCACAGTCTCCATTGGAACCCGTTAATGAAGCTGCAGGGGATCGCCTGGCAAAACACGCCGTGGATGAAAGCGACGCGCCCACAGTGGCGCTACTCCCTACGTAACGGCATTGCCATGTGTCTGGCGCTGACCGTCGCCTATTACCTGAACCTGGATGAGCCCTACTGGGCGATGACGTCTGCGGCGGTGGTTAGTTTCCCAACGGTGGGCGGGGTGATCAGTAAAAGCCTTGGCCGTATCGCAGGCAGCCTGCTGGGCGCCACCGCAGCGTTAATTATCGCCGGGCATACGCTGAACGATCCGTGGCTGTTCCTGCTCAGTATGGCGGCATGGCTGGGGGGCTGTACCTGGGCCTGCGCCCATTTTACTAATAACGTCGCCTACGCTTTTCAGCTGGCGGGCTATACCGCCGCCATTATCGCCTTTCCGGTAGTTAACGTGCTCGACACCACCGAGCTGTGGAATATCGCCCAGGCGCGCGTCTGTGAAGTGATTGTCGGGATCCTCAGCGGCGGCTTCATGATGATGATCCTCCCCAGCACATCCGACGGCACAGCGCTTATCACTGCGCTAAAAACCATGCACACCCGGCTACTGGAACACGCGAGCCTGCTGTGGCAACCGGATAACAGCGACGATATCCGCCTCGCGCATGAAAAGGTTATCGGACAGATTCTGACGATGAATCTGTTGCGTATTCAGGCGTTCTGGAGTCACTACCGCTTTCGCCGCCAGAACACCCTACTTAACTATTTGCTGCATCAGCAGCTGCGCATGACCAGCGCCATATCCAGCCTGCGCCGGATGCTGCTCAACTGGCCGACGCCGCCGGATAACACCCGTGCCGTTATCGAAACGCTGCTCGCGGCACTTGCGCGCCCGGATGCGGACATCTACACCGTTGCGAAGATCATCGCCCCGCTCGCCCCTGTTGATGAGTACGACTACCGCCATCGCGCCTTCTGGCAGCGCCTGAACTACTTCTGCCGTCTGTACCTGCGCAGCAGCCGCTGGATTATGGCCGTCGAAAATGCGACCCCATTGACGGAGTTCAACGTCCCCGGCAGCCCGGCACTTGCACGCCATACCGACTATCTTGAAGCGTTGTGGAGCGGTTTTCGCACCTTCTGCGCGCTGATGCTGGTGGGAGCATGGAGCATTACCACGCAGTGGGAGTCCGGAACGGCGGCCCTGACGCTTGCCGCCATCAGCTGCGTGCTATACTCCGTCGCGGCATCGCCGTTCAACTCTCTTACTCTCCTGTTGCGCACGCTGGTGCTGCTATCGCTGTTCAGCTTCGTGGTGAAATTTGGCCTAATGGTGCAGATAAGCGATCTTTGGCAGTTCCTGCTGTTCCTGTTTCCCCTGTTGACCACCATGCAGCTTCTGAAGCTGCAGATGCCGAAGCTGGCGGGCCTCTGGGGACAGCTGATTGTCTTTATGGGCTCGTTTATCTCCGTAACGAATCCGCCGGTTTATGATTACGCCGACTTTCTCAATGACAACCTGGCAAAGATCCTTGGCGTGGGGCTGGCGTGGCTGGCCTTCGCGGTGTTGCGTCCCGGCTCCGATGCACGCAAGAGCCGCAGGCATATCCGAGAGTTACGCAGAGGGTTTGTCGACCAGCTCAGCCGTAAACCACACATGAGTGAAAACGAATATGAATCGCTGGTTTATCATCACGTCAGCCAGCTGAACAGCAGCCAGGACGCACTTTCCCGGCGCTGGCTGCTGCGCTGGGGCGTGGTGCTGTTGAACTGCTCGCACGTGGTCTGGCAGCTTCGCGGGTGGGAAACGCGTTCCGACCCGCTGTCGCAGGTTCGTGATGTTTGCATATCCCTGCTGCGCGATGTGATGAGCGAACGCGGTGTTCAGCAGCGCCCGCTGGCAACCACTCTTAATGAACTGCAGCGGATCTGCGATACGCTTGCACTGCATCATCTGCCCGCAGCCCGTGATTTGGCCTCGATAATCTGGCGGCTGCACTGCTCGCTGTCGCAGCTGGAGCAGGCACCACCGCCGGGAACGATTGGGGATCAGATCACGCCGCACGCATAGCGTGCCCCTCCGCCGCCAAGCGGTTTAGGCCGATCGGACATATTGTCGCCGCCGACATGGATCATCAGCGCTTTGCCTTTCACCTCATCCAGCTTTTTCAGACGCGGCGCGACGACGGGTTCGGTGGCTTTACCGTCGTTATTGACCACCAGCACGGGCAGATCGCCTAAATGCCCCATTCCATCCGGGCCTTCATGCTTACCGGAATGCTGGGGATCGAGGTGCCCCCCTGCCGCTTCCGCCGCCGACGGTTTACCTTCTTTTAAAGCGGGCTGACAGCTGCCTTTGGCATGAACATGGAAACCATGCTCACCGGGCGGGAGTGCTTTGAGGCTGGGGGCAAACTCCAGTCCTTTATCGGTTTCCGTGATTTTCACCGTCCCGATGGACTGACCCACTCCTTGTGGGGTGACGAGATTCATTTCCACTTCGTCGCTGGCTGCCTGCGCCCCTGCGCAAACAACCAGCGTGATCAGTGCCAGAGCAAAACGCTTCATATGACCTCCGCGGGTTATTTTTTGCCCCTTAAGTGTATACCAGGGGCAAAGATTTCACCGGAAAGTCACCTTCTGGCGGTTTATGGCACGTCGTAACCCAGAGCGGCTTTGCGGATGCGGAACCACTGCTGGCGGGTCATCTGCAGCTCTTCAGCGGCCAGTGCAGAACGCACGCGTTCTATTTTGCCGGAACCGATAATGGGCAGCGGTTTTGACGGCAGGCGCAGGATCCACGCGTAAACCACCTGTTCGATGCTTTCCGCGTTCAGTTCGCGGGCGATCGTCTCAAGCTCGTTGCGCAGCGGCTGGAATTCATCATCATTAAACAGGCGTCCGCCCCCCAGGCAGGACCAGGCCATCGGGCGAATGCGCAGCTGTTGTAGCTGATCGAGGGTACCATCCAGCAGCAGCGGCTGGTGAACCGGGGAGATCTCAACCTGGTTTGTGGCCAGGGTAAACGGCAGACGAGACTGAAGAAGCGCAAACTGCGCCGGGGTAAAGTTAGAAACGCCGAAATGACGCACTTTCCCACTCTGATGGAGGTTCAAGAAAGCTTCGGCCACCTCGTCAGCATCCATCAGCGGGTCGGGGCGGTGGATTAACAGCAGGTCGATACGATCGGTCGCCAGATTGACCAGCGACTGCTCGGCGCTCTTGATGATATGCGCGCTGTCGGTGATGTAATGACCGAGGGCGTGTTCAGGTTTTGCCGTGGTGGCAATCCCACACTTCGTGACAATTTCCATGCGATCGCGCAGTGCCGGAACCAGCTTAAGCGCCTCGCCGAACGCGGCCTCGCACTGGTAGCCACCGTAAATATCAGCATGATCGACCGTGGTGATGCCTAAATCGAGGTGCTCTTCAATAAAGCTCGCCAGCTGGAGCGGAGACATATTCCAGTCCATCAGGCGCCAGTAGCCCATCACAAAACGGGAGAATTCTGGCCCCTGGGGGGCAAGGGTAATTCGCTGAACCATAACATTTTCCTCAAGGACGTGATGTCATGAGTATACGCAATTACCGTGTTAAAAAAGTGAAGGTTGCTGGGGTTCTTCGGTCTCACCCGCTTTGTTTGCGCGTATTTTGCGCAGAAGGCGCTGTCGACAGAGGCGTAGTACCTCCTGCTTTTGCGTGTCGCTAAAGTTTTGCCAGTTGAAACGCTCGTCACGGGTACGCATGCATCCACGGCAATATCCGCGTTCATCCACCTGACAAATACCCCGGCACGGGCTCTGGATGGGGAAAAACTCCAGCTGCTCTGCCACACTCACCTCCAGATAGCCACTCTCACCTACAGTGAAGACGCTAAACGCGCCACGTGCAAGGCCTATAGCACAGATTTGTGGCATTAAGGTTTCACTAATCTTCCCTCTCTATACTCGGCCCATCATGACAATAACAGGTTTACCGATCGATGTGGTCAATCAAAAAGTTACACTGTAACGACATTAAATTTACTCTGGGTTGTGCTCTCTTCTTTACGTTAATCAACGGGCTGTTTATCCAGCGCAGCTGGGCCATTATCGGCCCAATTCATCTGCACGACTTCCTCTTTGCCGCCTCCGTACCGCTGGTGCTGTTTTGCGGCTGGGTGATTGTCTTTAGCCTGCTTAATATCCCGTATATCCGTAAACCGCTGCTGATTGTTTTAACCATCGGTTGCGCCGCTGCGACGTATTTTATGTACACCTACGGCGCGGTGATCGATCAGAATATGATTGTGAACGTCTTCGAAACCAACTCTCAGGAAGCGACCGCCCTGGTGACCCCGCAGATGATTCTGTGGATTGTTATCGCAGGCCTCGTTCCCTCGGTGGTGCTGGCTCTTACCCGCATTCGTACCGGGAAATGGTGGTATGCCCTGCTGACGCGGGTTGCCGCGATGCTCGGCGCTCTGCTGGTGATTATTCTGGTTGCCGCGCTGTTTTATAAAGATTACGCGTCGCTATTCCGCAATAACAAAAGCATCGTCAAAATGGTCACTCCGGCGAACTATGTCAGCGCCGTGGTGAAGTACAGCAAGATGCGCTGGTTTGCCGGCGATCAGACGCTGGTGCGGATTGGTGAAGATGCCCATAAAGGGCCACTGATTTCCGGTCAACAAAAGAAAACCGTTCTGGTGCTTGTCGTCGGCGAAGCGTCTCGCGCGGCAAACTACTCCCTGAACGGTTACGATCGTGAAACCAACCCGGAGCTAAAAAAGCAGGATGTGATTAACTTCCCGCAGGCCTCCTCATGCGGCACTGAAACCGCGGTTTCCGTTCCGTGCATGTTCTCCGGCATGACGCGCAGCAAGTACGATGCCGACCTTGCACACCATCAGGAAGGTCTGCTCGATGTGCTGAAGCATGCGGGAATCAATCTGCTGTGGCGCGACAACGACGGCGGGTGTAAAGGTGCCTGCGATCGCATCCCCCATACCGATATGACGCAGTGGAATCTGGATCAGTTCTGCAAAGATAAATCCTGTATTGACGACGTGAACTTCTACCGTCTGGACAACGTGCTGGATGGCGTGAAGCAAGATACGGTGCTGGTTATCCACCTGATGGGGAGTCATGGACCGGCGTACTATCGCCGTTACCCGGACAATTTCCGGAAATTCACCCCAACCTGCGACACCAATGAAATTCAGGATTGCGACCATCAGGCGCTGGTAAACACCTATGACAACACTATCCTCTATACCGACAGCATGGTCAGCAAAACCATTGATGCGCTGAAAGCGCGACAGGCAAGCATGAACACCGCGCTGATTTACCTTTCGGATCACGGTGAATCACTGGGTGAAAGCGGTATTTATCTGCACGGCACGCCGTACATGCTGGCGCCGGAGCAGCAAACTCATATTCCGTTTATGTTCTGGCTGTCACCGGATTATGCAAAAAACTTTGGCATCAACGGACAGTGTTTGCGTGACCAGGCAGCAAAAAATGCGGTTTCCCAGGACAATTTGTTCTCAACCGTATTGGGTATGATGGACGTGAAATCAATGGTTTATCAACCGCAGCTGGATATACTGAGTGCATGTCGTCAGTAAACTCGCTTGCATTAGACCGAACGGTCTATTAGAGTGCGGCCATGAGCAGAAATACTGAACACGATACCCGCGAACATCTACTGGCAACCGGCGAGCAGCTTTGCATGCATCGCGGGTTTACCGGTATGGGGTTGAGCGAGTTATTAAAAACCGCTGAGGTACCGAAGGGGTCGTTTTATCACTACTTCCGGTCCAAAGAGGCCTTTGGCGTGGCGATGCTGGAGCGTCATTATGCTGGCTATCACCAGCGTCTGGCGACCCACTTTGCGTCGGGTGAGGGAAACTACCGGGATCGTGTTCTGAATTACTATCAGGAAACGCTGAACCAGTTCTGCCAGCAGGGCATTATCAGCGGATGCCTGACGGTCAAACTGTCTGCCGAAGTGTGCGATCTTTCCGAAGATATGCGCTCGGCGATGGATAAGGGTGCCCGCGGCGTAATCGCCCTGCTGGCCCAGGCGCTGGAAAAAGGCCGCGAAGAAAAAACGCTGGCCTTTTCCGGCGACCCCTTAATGCAGTCTCAGGTGCTCTACTCCCTCTGGTTAGGAGCCAACCTGCAGGCAAAAATTTCGCGCAGTGCCCTGCCGCTGGAAAGCGCGCTGGCACATGTGAAAAACAGTATTACTGCGCCAGGCGTATAACGGGCGCTTTTTATTTACCTTATTACTAGTCGACTGGTCTACTCAGGAGTCTTTATGTCAGCTGAAAAACTGTTTACCCCATTGAAAGTGGGTGCCGTCACGGCGCCAAACCGCGTGTTTATGGCTCCGCTGACCCGTCTGCGCAGCATTGAGCCGGGTGACATCCCCACCCCCCTGATGGGCGAATACTATCGTCAGCGCGCAAGCTCTGGCCTGATCATTACGGAAGCCACACAGATTTCTGCTCAGGCGAAGGGTTATGCGGGCGCGCCGGGCCTTCACAGCCCGGAACAGATCGCCGCATGGCAGAAAATTACCGCAGGCGTTCACGCTGAAGAGGGTCGCATTGCGGTCCAGCTGTGGCATACCGGTCGTATCTCTCACAGCAGCATTCAGCCTGGCGGCCAGGCTCCGGTCTCCGCTTCGGCCCTCAGTGCAAATACCCGCACTTCCCTGCGTGATGAAAACGGTAATGCGATCCGCGTGGATACCTCTATGCCACGTGCCCTGGAGCTGGATGAAATCCCGGGTATCGTTAACGACTTCCGCCAGGCCGTGGCCAACGCTCGTGAAGCCGGTTTTGACCTGATTGAGCTGCACTCCGCGCACGGCTACCTGCTGCACCAGTTCCTGTCAC
Source organism: Enterobacter sp. Taxon_8 (assembly GCF_058354585.1). Classification (NCBI taxonomy): domain Bacteria; kingdom Pseudomonadati; phylum Pseudomonadota; class Gammaproteobacteria; order Enterobacterales; family Enterobacteriaceae; genus Enterobacter; species Enterobacter sp. Taxon_8. The sequence continues at coordinate 2,601,691 of NZ_CM177989.1, forward strand.
CGTCGTCTAACCATCGCACCGACCAGTACGGCGGCAGCGTCGAAAATCGCGCTCGCCTGGTACTGGAAGTGGTTGATGCCGTATGTCAGGAGTGGAGCCCGGATCGTATCGGGATCCGCGTTTCCCCAATCGGTTCTTTCCAGAACGTCGACAACGGTCCGAACGAAGAAGCCGATGCACTGTACCTGATCGAAGAACTGGCTAAACGTGGCATCGCTTATCTGCACATGTCCGAGCCGGACTGGGCCGGCGGCAAGCCATACACTGAGGCTTTCCGTCAGAAAGTGCGCGAACGTTTCCACGGGGTCATCATTGGTGCAGGGGCGTATACGCCGGAGAAAGCCGAAGATCTGATTAATAAAGGGCTGATTGATGCCGTCGCGTTTGGCCGTGACTACATCGCCAACCCGGATCTGGTTGCTCGTCTGCAGAAAAAAGCAGCGCTCAACCCGCAGCGTCCGGAAAGCTTCTACGGCGGCGGCGCGGAAGGCTACACCGACTACCCTTCACTGTAATCTCGCCATTGTTCATTGATAGCGGCGACAGTTCGCCGCTATACTAAAACATCGTTTCTGATCAAAAAGCTTTTTTATTCCATTGGTTAATGAGGAAATTATGCGCCTACTTCACACCATGCTGCGCGTTGGCGACCTGCAACGTTCTATCGATTTCTACACTAACGTCCTGGGCATGAAGCTGCTGCGCACCAGCGAAAACCCGGAATACAAATACTCGCTGGCGTTCGTGGGTTACGGCCCGGAAACGGATGAAGCAGTGATCGAGCTGACCTACAACTGGGGCGTTGACAGCTATGAGCTGGGCACGGCCTACGGCCATATCGCGCTGGAAGTGGATAACGCGGCCGATGCGTGCGAACGCATTCGCAAAAATGGCGGTAACGTTACGCGCGAAGCGGGCCCGGTAAAAGGCGGCACCACCGTGATTGCGTTTGTTGAAGATCCGGACGGTTACAAAATCGAGCTGATTGAAGCCAAAGACGCCGGTCGCGGTCTGGGCAACTGATCCCTCAGGGCGCAACGTGCGCCCGTAGTTTTACTGCATCACCCCGCAAAATTTGCCATAATGCGCTCTGCTTTTTCCCCATGTAAGAGACCCTGATGTCCGATAACGCTCAATTTAGCGGTCTGTGCGACCGTTTTCGTGGTTTTTATCCCGTTGTCATTGATGTAGAAACAGCCGGATTTAACGCTAAAACCGATGCGCTGCTCGAAATTGCCGCCATCACGCTGAAGATGGATGAACAGGGCTGGCTTACACCGGACACCACGCTGCATTTCCACGTTGAACCTTTCGAAGGGGCAAACTTACAGCCGGAAGCGCTGGCGTTTAACGGTATCGATCCGCATAACCCGCTGCGCGGTGCCGTCAGTGAATATGATGCGCTGCACGCCATTTTTAAAATGGTGCGTAAAGGCATGAAAGAGAGCAACTGCAGCCGCGCCATTATGGTGGCCCATAACGCCACCTTCGATCACAGCTTTACCATGGCTGCCGCGGAGCGCGCATCGCTCAAACGCAACCCCTTCCACCCTTTTGTCACCTTCGACACCGCCGCATTGAGCGGCCTGGCGCTGGGACAAACGGTGTTATCTAAAGCCTGCATTACGGCTGGCATTCCGTTCGACGGAACGCAGGCGCACTCCGCTCTATACGATACGGAGCGCACCGCAGAGCTGTTCTGTGAGATCGTCAACCGCTGGAAGCGTCTTGGCGGCTGGCCGCTGCCGATGGGTGACAGCGAAGAATAAAAAAAAGCGACCTTATCTGGTCGCTTTTTTATTTGCGCAGAAAATTACTCTGCGTCCGGCTCTTCCGTTTTGTACTTCGCCGCCGTCTCTTTGATCAGCTGCTGCAGTTCGCCGCGCTGATACATTTCAATCAGGATATCGCAGCCGCCAACCAGTTCGCCGTCAACCCACAGCTGTGGGAAAGTCGGCCAGTTAGCGTACTTAGGCAGCTCAGCGCGGATGTCCGGATTCTGCAGGATATCAACGTAAGCAAAACGCTCACCACAGGCTGACAGCGCCTGAACCGCTTGTGCGGAGAAGCCGCAGCTTGGCAGCTTCGGAGAACCTTTCATATACAGCAGAATCGGGTTTTCAGCGATCTGGCGCTGGATTTTTTCAATAGTGGTGCTCATGTCTTGCTTCCTTTAACTTCTGTTACGGCATTCGTCTGACATTGTAGCGGTTCAGACTGGCATCGGAAAATAACATTTTTGTCACGTTTATACATTCTACCCCGAGTCACGAAAAGTTGCATTGCAAATGGTGTTTACCCCTGCCGCATTCAGGGTTTTGCTTAGGGAGCGGGCAAATGTGCGACAGAACGATGAATTTTTTTGCACTTGCTAACGAAACACGATTGTAGATTGAAAAATGCTATTAACTTTCTGGCTTTTTATAGATTAGAATCGACGGGCTTTGTAAATCACACGCGGGTATTATTGATGACCTGCATTTATCAGGGGACTGCCCAGTGGCGCGGATAAATAAAATCTCGATCACGCTCTGTGCTTTACTGTTTACTTCACTCACTTTCACGCCAGTGGCAAACGCCTCTCAGCAGGCGCGGCATTCTGCTGTACAAAAAAACCATCTGGTGAAAGCCACAGAACGTAAGAAAAAAACCACCGCTAAGAACGACAAGAAAAAAACACCGGCTCAGACGAAACAGACCGCTTCCAGCAAAACGAAAACAAAACCTTCCCGCACTGCCCACTCTGCCAAAAGTAAAGCTTCGCAAACCACCTCTAACCTCGTTACTGAAAAATGCATCACCCGTAAAGGCCATAAGGCGAAATGCACGAAGGTCATGAAAATTGCTGAAGTGCATAAAGTGCGCGTACAAAAAGCGCAAAAAACCGCAATGAATAAACTGATGGGGCAGATTGGTAAACCTTATCACTGGGGTGGGACTTCGCCGCGTACCGGTTTTGACTGCAGCGGCCTCGTCTATTACGCCTATAAAGATCTGGTCAAGTTCCGCATTCCGCGCACCGCCAACGAAATGTACCACCTGCGCGATGCCTCACCGGTTGACCGCGGTGAGCTGGAAAATGGCGATCTGGTGTTCTTCCGCACCCAAGGCCGCGGGACGGCTGACCACGTTGGCGTCTATGTAGGCAACGGAAAATTCATCCAGTCTCCACGTAGCGGTCAGGATATTCAGATCACCTCTCTCAGTGAAGACTACTGGGTACGCCACTACGTCGGCGCACGCCGCGTGATGACGCCGAAAACCATTCGCTAACCCCTGCCCTGCCACACCCGTGGCAGGGTAAGTTCCTCTTTTGCATACCCTTTCAATTTGCTATCCTGTCCTTGTTGTCTGTGTGGTTATTGGCAACGCAAAATACAATAAGGAGAGAAGCAATGTCGTTCGAATTACCTGCACTACCGTATGCAAAAGACGCCCTGGCACCGCACATTTCTGCGGAAACCCTGGAATATCACTACGGCAAACATCACCAGACTTACGTCACCAACCTGAACAACCTGATCAAGGGCACCGATTTTGAAGGCAAAACGCTGGAAGAGATCGTCCGCAGCTCTGAGGGTGGCGTATTCAACAACGCCGCTCAGGTGTGGAACCACACCTTCTACTGGCACTGCCTGGCGCCGAATGCCGGCGGTGAACCTGTCGGTGAACTGGCTACCGCTATCAACGCCGCATTTGGCAACTTCGCAGATTTCAAAGCGAAATTTACCGATGCAGCCATCAAGAACTTCGGTTCAGGCTGGACGTGGCTGGTTAAAGAGGCGGATGGCAAACTGGCTATCGTATCCACCTCTAACGCGGGCACCCCGCTGACCACCAGCGCGAAGCCGCTGATGACCGTGGACGTATGGGAACACGCTTACTACATCGATTACCGTAACGCGCGCCCGAACTACCTGGAACACTTCTGGGCACTGGTTAACTGGGACTTTGTGGCGAAGAACTTCGCCGCGTAAAAGACACGCAGAAGGGTTCGCCCTTCTGCGTTTTTGGTTTATTCCGCAGCGCAGGCTGCTTCTGGCTGTTTACGACCCGACATCATCACCAACAGCAGGCCGAGCGCGGCAATGATTGCCCCCATCACCGGCACAAAGCTGTATCCCAGACCACCTGAAATCACGGCCCCACCGGCCGCCGCACCGAGCGCATTGCCCAGGTTAAAGGCACCGATATTGACCGAGGATGAGAGGCCCGGCGCTTCATGCGCAACACGCATCACGCGCATCTGCAGCGGTGGCACCACGGCGAACGTTGCTGCACCCCAGACGACCATCGCCATCGCGGCGCCAAACTCGTTACGCGCCAGCCACGGAATGGCGATCATGATGACAATCAGCAGGGTTAAGAAGCCCTTCAGCGTCCCGCTCACGGAACGGTCGGCAAATTTCCCGCCGAGATAGTTGCCAATCGAGAAGCCCACGCCAATCAGCACCAGCATCGCGGTCACAAAGAGAGGCGTTGCGTGGGTGATATCGTGCAGTACCGGTGAAATATAGGTATAGAGGGTAAACATCGCCCCTGCCCCGAGAACGGTGGTAAGCAGCGCGGAAAGCACCTGCGGGCGCACCAGCACCGACAGCTCCTTACGCACTTCCGGACGTTCTCCGGCGCTGCCTTTCGGCAGGGAGAAGAACAATGCCACCATCGCGACCACGCCCAGCCCGGCCGTCGCCAGGAAAGACATACGCCAGCCGATCGCTTCTCCCAGCCAGGTTGCAGCAGGAACACCGCCGATGTTAGCGATGGTCAGCCCCATAAACATGGTGGCCACGGCGCTCGCCTGCTTATGTTTTGGCACCACGCTTGCCGCCACGACCGACCCCAGCCCAAAGAACGCGCCGTGGTTGAGGCTTGTCAGAATACGCGACAGCATCAGCGTGGTGTAGTCCGGCGAAATGGCCGAAAGCACGTTGCCGAGGGTGAAAATCGCCATCAGGAAAATCAGCGCATTGCGGCGCGCGCGATGAGAAAGGAGAAGCGTCATCAGCGGCGCCCCCACCATCACGCCGATAGCGTAGGCGCTGATCAACATGCCAGCCGCAGGGATCGAGACGTCCACGCCGCGGGCGATGACGGGCAGTAACCCCATCGGGGAGAATTCAGTGGTGCCAATCCCAAAAGCGCCAATCGCCAGGGCCAGCAGGGGAAAATTGATTTTCATGCGTAAACTCCGGATGCCGTGTCACGTGGTGACACAGAACAAAGAAGCGGAAAGCATGACATCAATCACAAAAAATGAGAAGTTAACAAAATGGCAAAAGATTTTTGCCAGAGAAGTAACAATCCGGGGAGTCGGGAGGGAGAAGGCTCTCCCTCCGCGTAAATCAGTGCAGCGCAGCCGTCAGACCGGCCACAACAATCAGAGCCAGCACAACAACGGTGGTGAACAGCGAAAACTTAAGATCGGAACTCATCAATTTTTCTCCTTTTAATCCCCACACGAAAAGTGAGCTTGCTCATTTTTGCACAGATTACGTCAAAAATCTTCCTGGATTTATACTGATAACCACTTTACCTCTTCCCCTTTTCATCAAGATAGGACAAAATTCCACGCTAAATTTATTAGCGTACCGGCCATTGACCCCCTCCTGACGTCCCGTGTCGTTTTCCCGGCGTGCCGCAATTCAAGATTGCGTGATAAGGGTGAGAGAAGGCAAACGTTTACCTTCAAGTTTTTCAGGAGCTTAGGATATGGTCTGGAGTGACATTTAATGGCAACAATTAAAGACGTAGCAAAACGCGCAAACGTTTCCACTACAACCGTATCACATGTAATTAACAAAACCCGCTTTGTGGCGGAAGAGACGCGCAACGCCGTCTGGGCAGCGATCAAGGAGCTGCATTATTCGCCAAGTGCGGTCGCGCGTAGCCTTAAGGTTAATCACACCAAGTCCATTGGATTGCTGGCGACCAGTAGTGAAGCGGCCTATTTTGCCGAGATCATTGAAGCGGTTGAAAAAAACTGCTTCCAGAAAGGCTATACCCTGATTCTGGGCAACGCGTGGAACAGCATTGAAAAACAGCGCGCCTACCTGTCGATGATGGCTCAGAAGCGCGTTGACGGCCTGCTGGTGATGTGTTCCGAGTACCCGGAATCCGTGCTGTCGATGCTCGAAGAGTATCGCCACATCCCCATGGTCGTTATGGACTGGGGCGAAGCGCGTGCAGATTTCACCGACTCCGTTATCGACAATGCCTTTGAAGGCGGTTATATGGCCGGCCGTTACCTGATCGAACGCGGTCACCGCGAGATTGGCGTGATCCCGGGTCCGCTGGAGCGCAACACCGGGGCGGGCCGTCTTGCCGGTTTTATGAAAGCGATGGAAGAAGCGCTGATCACCGTGCCGGAAAACTGGATCGTGCAGGGCGACTTTGAGCCGGAATCAGGCTACCGCGCAATGCAGCAGATCGTTTCCCAGCCGCACCGTCCGACCGCCGTTTTCTGCGGGGGTGACATCATGGCCATGGGCGCGCTCTGCGCCGCCGATGAACTGGGTCTGCGCGTACCGCAGGATATTTCCGTGATCGGGTATGACAACGTGCGTAACGCGCGCTTCTTCACCCCTGCGCTGACCACCATTCACCAGCCGAAAGATTCGCTGGGCGAAACGGCCTTCAATATGCTGCTCGACAGGATCGTCAACAAGCGCGAAGAGTCGCAGTCCATTGAAGTTCACCCGCGCCTGATTGAACGCCGTTCCGTTGCGGACGGTCCGTTCCGCGACTACCGTCGTTAATCCCTTTACGGGGCCAGCTACGCTGGCTCCCGTAACCATTCCCGGTTCAGCGTTTCGCTGTCCCCCAGATAATCCAGCAGCCAGGCCATGGCGGGCGAGACATCATTTTGTTGCCAGGTCAGGCAGCAGGCCGCGTCCGGGAACGGATTTTCCAGCGTCAGTTCAACCCATTCGCCGGTATTGATGCGCGGACGCGCAAAATGAACGGGCACCATCGCGACGCACAGTCCGGCACTGAGGCACGTCGCCGACGATTCCCAGTCCGGAGCCACCACCCGCCGCTGGTTGTCCAGAAGCCAGGTGATACGCTTGGGCAATGAACGGGACGTATCCTCCAGCACCAGCGAGGGCCAGTTGCGCAGCGTATCGTCGCTAAGCGGCCCGTCCATCGCTGCCAGAGGATGATCGCTGGCCACCACGCATTTCCAGCTCAGCATCCCCATGTCGCGAAAGGCGTAACGTCCCCCGACCGGGATCGCCTGCGTCGCGCCAATCGCCATCTCCGCCCTGCCGTCCGCCAGCGCATCCCACACCCCGTTGAACACCTCCTGCGAGACCCGCAGCTCAACGTCAGAGAAATGACGATAGAAATCGACAATCATCTGTCGGGTGCGTTCCGGCTTCACGATGTTATCCACCGCGATGGAAAGATGTCCCCGCCAGCCGTTGGCGATCTGCTGGCACTGTTCGCGGGTGATCTGCATTTTTTTGATAACAGAACGCCCTTCCTTCAAAAACCACGCCCCGGCGGGCGTCAATTCCACGTCACGATGCCGCCGCTCAAACAGCGGAACCGCCAGCCACTCCTCCAGTTGACGCACCGTGTAGCTGATGGCCGAAGGGACGCGGTGCAGCTCCTGCGCCGCACCGCTGAAGCTGCCGTTACGCGCGACAGCATCGACCACTTCAAGAGAATAATCTGACCACATTTTCTGCCTGCAAAAAATTTGAATGCACCCGCCAAATATTAGCGTTTCACAAGCGGCTTTGCACTCCCTACACTCAGCGCCAATGTATACCTGCCTCCTCAGGAGAATAAAATAATGCAACCCAGGAACGGTTTTTTAGTCTGGCTCGGCGGCTTAAGCGTGCTGGGCTTTTTGGCCACCGATATGTACCTGCCGGCTTTTGCCGCGATGCAGGAAGATTTGCAAACCCCCGCTGCCGCCATCAGTGCCAGCCTGAGTTTGTTCCTCGCCGGTTTTGCTTTTGCACAGCTGCTCTGGGGACCGCTCTCGGATCGCTTTGGTCGTAAACCGGTACTGCTGCTGGGTCTGGCCATTTTTGCGGTGGGGTGCCTGGGGATGTTATGGGTACGCGACGCCACCTGGCTGCTGGTGCTGCGCTTCGTTCAGGCCGTGGGCGTCTGTGCCGCGGCCGTGACCTGGCAGGCGCTGGTGACTGACTACTACCCGGCTAACCGCACAAACCGTATTTTCGCCACCATTATGCCGCTGGTGGGCCTCTCCCCTGCCCTGGCTCCGCTGCTGGGCAGCTGGATCCTCGCGCACTTTGACTGGCAGGCCATTTTTGCCACGCTGTTTGCCATCACGCTGGTGCTGATGCTGCCGGCGTTTGCCCTCAAGCCTGCGCATAAAAAAGAGGCGCATGCCGACGCGAAGCCGATTACCTTCACCTCACTGTTGAGCGCCAAAGCGTATCGCGGGAATGTCCTGATCTATGCCGCCTGCTCGGCAAGCTTCTTCGCATGGCTCACCGGCTCGCCGTTCATTCTGCACGATATGGGCTACAGCCCGGCAGCCATCGGCCTGAGCTATGTTCCGCAGACAATCGCGTTCCTTGTGGGCGGGTACGGCTGTCGCGCGGCGCTGCAAAAATGGGAAGGCCAGCAGATGCTGCCATGGCTGCTGGTGCTCTATGCGCTGAGCGTCATCGGGACCTGGGCCGTTGGCTTTATTCCGGGTGCCGGTCTGGCCGAAATTTTGATCCCGTTCTGCGTGATGGCCATTGCGAACGGGGCGATTTACCCTATCGTTGTGGCGCAGGCGCTGCGTCCATTCCCGCAGGCAACAGGCCGCGCCGCCGCGCTGCAGAACACCCTGCAGCTGGGTTTGTGCTTCCTGGCAAGCCTGGTGGTCTCGGCGCTGATTGCTACGCCGCTTTTGACCACCACCAGCGTGATGCTGTTCACCGTAGCGCTGGCGGTATTGGGCTATCGCATGCAGGCCTCCGCGCAGCGTGAGCAGGATAACGGTGCTCAGGTGGAAACCTCGCATGCCTGATTGCGCCAGAAATCATGTTATATTTCAGTGATTAGGTTGCTAACAATTTTCTATTGAATCACCAAATTTTGAAGCCTATACTAAATTTGGTTCGATTAAATACGATAAATATTAAGTGTTAACGGGAGCCGGAGTGCTCCCGTTTTACCATGGAAGGCATTTCGGCAAGGGTTATCTCCCTTCCTCTGTTCTACGTCGGATACTAGCCTCGCGGTATTTACCGTGAGATTTCTCACAAACCAAAAAAAGCGTCTACGCTGTTTGAAGGTTCTGATCACATCAGGGTGATGGAGAAGCTATGAGTTCATCGTGTATAGAAGAAGTCAGCGTTCCGGACGACAACTGGTCCCGGATCGTCAGTGAACTGTTAGGTCGAGCAGGCATCACTATCAACGGATCTTCGCCATCCGATCCCCAGGTTAAACATCCCGACTTTTTTAAACGCGTGTTGCGGGAAGGGTCGTTAGGCCTGGGAGAAAGTTATATGGACGGCTGGTGGGATTGTGAACGGCTGGATATCTTTTTTGCCAGCGTGTTGCGTGCCGGTCTGGAAAATCAACTCCCCCGCAATCTGAAAGACACTTTGCGTGTCGCCTCTGCCCGACTGTTTAACTTGCAAAGTAAAAAACGCGCCTGGATCGTCGGCAAAGAGCATTACGATCTCGGCAATGACCTGTTCAGCCGCATGCTGGACCCTTTCATGCAATACTCCTGCGCCTACTGGAAAGAGGCCTCGACGCTTGAAGAGGCTCAGCAGGCGAAGCTGCGTCTGATTAGCGAGAAGCTGCAGCTACAGCCCGGCATGCGCGTGCTGGATATCGGCTGCGGCTGGGGTGGGCTGGCATATTTTATGGCGAAGCATTATGGCGTCAGCGTGGTCGGCGTGACGATCTCAGCGGAACAGCAAAAAATGGCGCGGGAGCGCTGCCAGGATCTCGATGTGGATATCAGGCTGCAGGACTACCGTGACCTGAATGAACAGTTTGACCGGATTGTTTCCGTCGGCATGTTCGAGCACGTGGGGCCAAAAAACTACGATACCTATTTTGAGGTGGTGGACCGGAATCTGAAACCGGACGGCATCTTCCTGCTGCACACCATCGGCTCTAAGCGGACCGACAACAACGTTGACCCGTGGATCAACAAATACATCTTTCCGAATGGCTGTTTACCGTCCGTTCGCCAGATTGCCAACGCCAGTGAACCCCATTTCGTGATGGAAGACTGGCATAACTTTGGCGCGGACTACGACACCACCTTAATGGCATGGCATGAACGTTTCCAGAAAGCCTGGCCAGAGATTGCGGACAACTATTCTGAACGATTCAAACGAATGTTTAGCTATTATTTGAATGCCTGCGCGGGGGCGTTTCGCGCACGGGATATTCAGCTCTGGCAGGTGGTATTCAGCCGTGGGATAGAACACGGACTGCGTGTCGCACGCTAAAAAAATAACCCCGGATATCCGGGGTTATTTTTTATTCTTCTTCGGCGGTCTTTATTATTGCGGCTTCTTTTGCTGCCAGCACGCGCTCAACCGTATCAACCACAGCCTGGGTCTGCGGATCGATTTCGATATTCACGCGATGCCCCAGTTTTTTCGCGCCCAGCGTGGTGCGCTGCAGCGTTTCAGGAATTAAATGCACGCAAAAACGCGTTGGCGTCACTTCCCCTACCGTCAGGCTAATCCCGTCAATGCCAATAAATCCTTTATAGAGAATGTATTTCATTAATGACGGGTCCTGCATTTTAAACCAGATTTGACGGTTATTTTCCGAGGTCACGATTTTCGCCACTTCGGCGGTGGTCATGATGTGCCCCGACATAAGATGACCGCCAATCTCATCGCTGAACTTCGCCGCGCGCTCAACGTTGATGGTATCGCCTACCACCAGCTCGCCCAGGTTAGTGATCCGCAGCGTCTCTTTCATTAAATCAAAGCTAATCTGGTTGCCGTTAATTTCGGTAACGGTCAGGCAGCAGCCGTTATGGGCAATCGACGCGCCGGTTTCAATGCCCTCGAGCATATATTCCGGCAGCTCAACAACATGAGTACGGAAATTAGGTTTTTCATCAATGGACACCACTTTGGCAGTGCCCTGCACAATACCAGTAAACATGCTTACAACTCCTGTTTTTTCCGAACGGTGATGACACCGTTTAATCCCTCCACAATAACAGTTGGAAAAACAGGTTGCCAGCAGAGCGCATTTTCTGGCGATTTTTTCACTAGATAAATAGCTAAAGCCCGCTACAATAGCTGGCACCCCCCTGCATTTTCTTCTTGCTGCCAGTTTCGGCGGCTTTTTTAGTCTCTCATATAACTACAAAATAAAGGTGTTCACGTGCAGAAGTACATGAATGAAGCGCGCCAGCTATTGGCACTGGCTATACCAGTGATCGTCGCGCAGGTGGCCCAGACCGCAATGGGATTTGTGGATACGGTAATGGCAGGTGGCTACAGCGCCACCGACATGGCGGCCGTTGCTATCGGCACGTCAATCTGGCTTCCGGCCATCCTGTTCGGCCACGGTCTGCTGCTCGCGCTCACGCCAGTTATCGCTCAGCTCAATGGTTCGGGGCGCCGCGATCGCATTGCCCATCAGGTCCGCCAGGGCTTCTGGCTGGCAGGATTTGTCTCGGTGCTAATTATGGTCGTGCTCTGGAACGCGGGCCATATCATTCGCGCTATGCATAATATTGACCCGGCACTGGCAGACAAAGCCGTGGGTTATTTGCGCGCGCTGCTCTGGGGTGCGCCTGGCTACCTCTTCTTCCAGGTGGCGCGTAACCAGTGTGAAGGCCTGGCGAAAACCAAGCCCGGCATGGTGATGGGCTTTATCGGGCTGCTGGTCAACATTCCCGTTAACTATGTCTTTATTTACGGTCATTTCGGGATGCCGGAGCTGGGCGGCGTCGGCTGCGGCGTGGCGACGGCCGTCGTTTACTGGGTAATGTTCTTCTCGATGCTTACCTTCGTGAAGCGCGCCCGCTCCATGCGCGATATTCGTAACGAGCACAGATTCAGCACGCCGGACTGGAACATCATGACGCGTCTGGTGCAGTTAGGGTTGCCGATTGCCCTCGCGCTGTTCTTTGAGGTGACCCTGTTTGCCGTGGTCGCCCTGCTGGTCTCCCCGCTGGGCATTGTGAACGTCGCCGGGCACCAGATCGCGCTGAACTTTAGCTCCCTGATGTTCGTCCTGCCGATGTCGCTGGCGGCGGCGGTGACGATTCGCGTAGGCTTCCGCCTGGGCCAGGGCTCAACGCTCGATGCGCAAACGGCCGCCCGAACCGGACTGGGCGTCGGCGTCTGCATGGCGATCTGTACTGCGCTCTTTACCGTTGCATTACGCGAGCAGATCGCTCTGCTCTATAACGACAATCCGGAAGTCGTCACGCTGGCATCGCACCTGATGCTGCTGGCCGCGATTTACCAGATTTCTGACTCCATTCAGGTGATTGGCAGCGGCGTGCTGCGCGGCTATAAAGACACGCGTTCCATCTTCTTTATCACTTTCATCGCCTACTGGGTGCTGGGTCTGCCGTGTGGCTATATTCTGGCCCTGACCGACCTGGTGGTTGAGCGCATGGGGCCGGCAGGGTTCTGGATGGGCTTTATCATCGGCCTGACCTCGGCGGCGATTATGATGATGATGCGCATGCGCTTCCTGCAGCGCCAGCCATCAACGGTCATTTTGCAACGCGCTGCACGTTAACGACGCAGTAGCCGCCGCCTGGCGGCTACTTTCTCTTCACTTTGCGCGGTAATACAGCAATCGCGTGAAATCAGAGAGAAAATTGCATTTTCCCTCTTGCCACCTCGATGCTGTGCCGCTAATATTCGTCCCCGTTGTCACCGACAACACGTTGCGTTCATAGCTCAGTTGGTTAGAGCACCACCTTGACATGGTGGGGGTCGTTGGTTCGAGTCCAATTGAACGCACCATTCTGCGTCCGTAGCTCAGTTGGTTAGAGCACCACCTTGACATGGTGGGGGTCGGTGGTTCGAGTCCACTCGGACGCACCATTTCAGTCCTGAAATGGTGCAACTCCTCTTCTGATATCCTGAATTTTCCTAATCCCTTATTTTCTTCATTGTTCTCCTGCTACGCTTTTCCTATGGAAAAAAACACAGGAAACGTGTTGATGAAGAAGATCGCGATTATCGGCTCCGGCCCCACAGGGATTTACACCTTTTATCACCTGCTTAAGAACAGCACGCCGCTCTCCGTTTCCGTTTTCGAACAGGCCGATGAAGCCGGCGTGGGAATGCCCTATAACGACGACGATAATTCCCGGCTGATGCTGGCGAACATTGCGAGCATTGAAATCCCGCCCATTTTTATGACCTACCTCGACTGGCTCAAGGAACAGAGCGACGCCCATCTGTCGCGTTTTAAGGTTGATAAAGCCAGCCTGCACGATCGGCAGTTCCTGCCGAGGATCCTGCTGGGGGAGTATTTTCGCGACAGCTTTCGATCAATCGTAAAAGAGGCGAAAAAGCTGGGGTTCCAGGTTGAGATCCATGAATCAGCGAAGGTCACCGACATCAACCCTTCGACAACCGGCGTGACGATTTCGGTCAACGACCGCGCCCTACCGGATAAATTCGACCTGGCGGTTATCGCCACCGGCCACGTCTGGCCAGAGGAGGATGAAGCCACGCGCACGTTCTTCCCAAGCCCGTGGTCCGGCCTGATGGATGCCAGCATTCCCCCTTGCCGCGTGGGCATTATGGGCACCTCGTTGAGCGGTCTCGACGCGGCTATGGCGGTGGTGATGCAGCACGGTGAGTTTAGTAACGGTAAATTCATCCTCGACAACGGCAGCGAAGGGTTACACATTACGCTGATGTCCCGGACGGGCATTCTGCCGGAAGCCGATTTTTACTGCCCTATTCCTTACGAACCGCTGTCGGTTTTGACCGAATTCGTGGTGGAAAGCGAGATAGCCAAAGGACCGGATGGCCTGCTTGACCGCATTTTTGCCCTGATGGTCAAAGAGCTTCAGCTTGCCGATCCGGCATGGTGCGAGAAAATGTCTCTGCATACGCTGAATGCGGACACTATTCGTGAGGCCTGGTTTGAGGATCGTAAACGCCACGGCCCCTTTACCTGGGCGGAAGAGAATCTCAACGAGGTTGAACGCAACAAACGGGAACGCCGTACCGTGGCCTGGCGCTATACCGTGCTTCGGCTGCATGAAGTGGTTCAGGAAATCGTCCCCCATCTCGATGAGCAAGACGGTGAACGCTTCAGTCAGGGGCTGGCTCGGGTATTTATCGACAATTATGCCGCCATTCCTCCGCAGTCTATCCGCAGGCTGCTCGCACTTCGCGAAGCCGGCATCATCAGCGTGGCCGCGCTCGGTGACGACTACACGCTCGACGTTGGCAGCGATCGAACGGTGATAACCACAAAAGAGACCGTCTATCGTTTCGACGTATTTATTGACGCACGCGGACAAAAGCCGCTCAAAACGAAAGATCTGCCCTTCCCGACGCTGCGAAAACAGCTGGAAGCAACGGGAGATCGGATACACGATATCGGCGAGGATTACACCTTAAAAGCGCCTGACACCGTGCGCGGACGCATCGCCTTCGGCGCGATACCGTGGCTGATGCACGACCGTCCCTTCGTTCAGGGGCTGGCAGAATGTGCTGAGATTGCAGAAGCGATGGCGAAGGCGGCTGAAAAACCCGCGTCGGGATCGCGGAGAAGGTTACCGTATATTGAGATCTGACAGGGCTTCCATGCCCTGCTGTCGGTAATTACTCGAAGAAGACTTCCGGGTTTTCCGACAGCGAAACGAAACTTTTCGTCGCTTTATCCAGCGCGAGGATTTCGCCGCTTTCAATATCGTACACCCAGCCGTGCAGTCGGATGGAGTTATTACGCAGGCCCACCGCAACGGACGGATGGGTCTTGATGTTGCTCAGCTGCGCAAACACGTTTTCCTGCACCATCGCATTGACCTTATCGATCGGCTTATCCCAGGTTTTCTTCTCAACCACGGCTTTCGCCGCGTCGGAATAGCGCAGCCAGTGTGACACCGCAGGCATCGGCTCCAGGTTCGCGTTATCGGCAATCGCCTTCATTGCGCCACAGTTGGAGTGACCACAAATCACGATATCCGTGACGCCCAGCGCCACCACGGCGTATTCGATGGTTGCGGACACACCGCCAGGCTCCGGTCCGAACGGCGGCACGATGTTGCCAGCATTACGAATGACAAAGAGTTGTCCTGGCTCTTGCTGGGTGACCAGTTCCGGGACCAGACGGCTGTCGGAGCATGAGATGAACAGCGCTTTGGGATTCTGGCTGGACGCTAAACTGCGGAAGAGTTCTTTACGTTGCGGGAAAATCTCTTTTTGAAAGCTGAGAAAACCTTCAATGATATGTTGCATAGCAATGTCTCTTTTATCTGTTTTAGTTTAGGTATGATCGAGATCACACTCGTAAAGTTTACCCATCGTGGTTTACTTCAGACAAGCAATATATTTCTGGCCCGACCGCTGCACGATCTCGTCCGCACTGGCCAGGATGTTCTGCCCTTCGAACGCGCCGTAAAGACGTTCAAAGGTTTTGCCTTCGAGATGACTCACCACCGACGCCACCGTTCGGGCCGGCAGCGGGAGATAATTCGGGTAGCTCCACATAAACGAGACGGCGTCTTTACCCGGCGTGATCTGCAGAATATCGCCCACCAGCAATACCCCGTCCCCCTCCTGCCAGTGCAGCACCGTCCCCCCGGCAAAATGCCCGCCCAGACGCAGCAGGGTAACCGACGGGCAAATCTCCAGCGCATCCCCCTCCCAGAAATGAATGGCAGGGCTGTCGCGCATGACCCACTCTCTGTCGCTGGCGTGCAGGTACACCGGCGCGTCAAACGCCGCAGCCCACTCCTGCATCGTGGTGTAATAGTGCGGGTGTGAAATCGCAATCGCGCTGATGCCGCCGAGCGAGGCGATGAGGGTTTGGGTTGCGGCATCGAGGTTGGCGATGCAGTCCCAGAGGATATTGCCGTGCGGCGTTTGCAGAAGCAGCGCCCGCTGGTTGATAGCAAACGCCGGGACCGTTTTGATACCGAACAATCGCGGCTCCAACTGCTGCCATTTGTTGCTGTGCGTCGCGTTGACGGTATCGAGATCGGTCCACGCCTGTCCCGTGATGGGCACATACTGGCGTTCATCCTCACAAATTGGGCATCTTTCCGGCTGCGTATCGTAGGCGGTTCCACAGGTTTTACAGAGTGTAATCATGTGCTCTCCTCAGCGATAAAGCACTGAGTATGGCAGGGATTATCCTTATGTGCTGCGAGGTACATTGCTGGCTTTTTTTGCCCTATACTGTGCCAGTATCGAAAACTGAACAGAGCAGGTGCAACATGGAAATTGATCTCGATAACTTAGTCTTTAACGGTCTGGATGAAGCAGAAGAGCGTAATGCGGAACGTCTGGACGATGCAGACAAAAAAGCGCAGGCGATTGTCGCCGACGACGACTGCGGCGACGCCTGCAAGATCTAATAAAAAAAGCACCGGGAAACCGGTGCTTTTTTTATTTCACTCGTTAAACGTCACGCACACCTCGTTCCAGTAGGTTTCGCGCGTGCGGCGCAGTTCAGCGTGACGTTTTATCATGGAACCACTCCGGGTCAATGTTGGCAACGTCTACGCCATACAGGCTGGCGACAGGCAGTATCGACTCAAGAACACGTTGCGCGCTGTTCTCCGCATTCGCTGGCCGGGCCGCAAAAAACCGCCGTAACGTGCTGATCCACTTTTTCATCGTCTTACCCTCTCTCGCCGTGTCTGACCTCAGTTAAGCACCCAAATCCCGTGCAGGGGAAATACCAAAATCCACTGTCTATGTGCAGGATCTGCAAATAGCACCCTCGTCCTTTTCACTCTTCATTAACACCTTGTTCACTAATGCTTTTTTGCTCATAGCAAAGAACGATTTCTTATTTGGCGATAGCTTTCCCTTATGGGAGCGTAACGGGGTAAAACAAAAACAACGGGATGGCGAATGACTATGGCAGCAAAAATGAAAGGGTTTAAAAAACGGACGCTGGCTCTGGGCGTAGTGGCAGCCTGGGGCCTGTTTTCAGCGCAGGCGCAGGCCGATCAGCTGGCGGATATCAAGGCAGCAGGGGTGGTGAAAGTGGCCACGTTTGATGCCAACCCGCCGTTTGGCTCGATTGATGCCAAAACGCATGAGATCGTGGGTTACGACGTGGACTTCGCCAAAGCGCTGGCAAAATCGCTCGGCGTGAAGCTTGAACTGGTTGCCACCAATCCGGCCAACCGCATTCCGCTGCTGCAGTCCGGCAAAGCCGACCTGATTGTGGCGGATATCACCATCACCCCGGAACGCGCACAGGTCATTGATTTCTCGACGCCTTACTTCGTTACCGGCCAGCAGTTCCTCGTTCCGGCGAAATCACCGGACAAGCTCGATGACTATAGCCGGGCGCGCATCGGCGCAGTCAAAGGAACGACGGGCGAGCAGGCGCTGCACCAGCGTTTCCCGCAGTCCCGCGTCCTCTCTTATGACGACATTCCCCTGGCGCTGACCGCACTGCGCAACGGCAACGTACAGGCCATCACTCAGGACAGCACCATTCTGGCCGGTCTGCTGGCGCAGGCGCCGGACAAAGCCAACTTCAAAATCCTGCCCGACCTGCTCAGTAAAGAAGAGATTGGCGTAGGGGTGAAGAAAGGTGAAACGGCGCTGCTGAAAGCCGTTAACGACGAACTGGTTAATCTCGAGAAGACCGGTCAGGCGGCAAAAATCTATGATGTCTGGTTTGGTCCTGGCACCCCTGCTCCACAGCCGCGCGCCTTTAAAATAGAAGCCAGGTAATTATGCTCTCAGGTTTATTTTCACACTCCGCGGCCGGTGCCGCGGATTTTTCACATCTGGAACAGGCCAGCGTCAAGTTTCGTCATGTGGACAAACGCTACGGTGACCATCAGGTTTTAAACGACATTAACCTCACCATCACGCCCGGAGAAGTGGTTGCCATCCTCGGCCCTTCAGGCTCCGGTAAATCCACCCTGATCCGTCTTATCAACCAGCTTGAAACCCTGAGCGGCGGGGAGATTCTGGTCGACAACAAGCCTACCGGAAAGCTCTCCGGTACCGGGCTGCGTCAGCTGCGTAGCCGCGTGGGGTTTGTGTTCCAGCAGTTCAATCTTTACGCCCATCTCACCGCCAGCCAGAACATCACCCTGGCACTGGAGCACGTTCACGGCTGGAAGCCACAGCCAGCCCAGGCGCGCGCGCTGGCCCTGCTGGAGAAAGTCGGGATGCTGGAAAAGGCCCACCATTACCCGGCAGAGCTTTCCGGCGGGCAGCAGCAGCGCGTGGCGATAGCCCGCGCCCTCGCCTCTTCACCGCAAATCATTCTGTTTGATGAACCCACCTCCGCGCTGGATCCGGAGATGATTGGTGAAGTGCTGTTCGTGATGAAAGCCCTCGCCCACAGCGGGATCACGATGATCGTGGTGACTCATGAGATGCAGTTTGCCCGGGAAATCGCCGACCGGATTGTCTTTATCGACGGCGGGCAAATTCTGGAAACCGCGCCGCCGGCGCAGTTTTTCAGCCAGCCAGCGCATCCGCGCGCGCAGCGCTTCCTGCAAAAGGTGCTCAACCCGCTGCATCAGGAGCATCTGTAATGCCCGCGCTCGACTGGCAGGGGGTACTGACCGGACAGCCTCTGCAGTGGATACTCTCCGGATTCCTCACCACCCTGTGGGTGACGCTGGCGGGGATCGTGCTGGCCAGCCTGCTCGCACTGCTCTTTATGCTCCTGCGCCTGTCCGGCGGACGCGTCGGGAAAGCGATCGTCAGCGGCTGGGTATCACTCTTTCGCAATACCCCGCTGCTGGTGCAGCTACTGTTCTGGTATTTTGCCGCCTGGAACGGGCTGCCGCAGGCGTTTCGCGACGCGGTCAACGCCGATCACAGCTGGTCGATTCTGCCCGGCGACGTCTGGTGGTTTACGCCCGAATTTTTATGCTCTGCCTGGGGGCTGGGCGTTTTTACCTCGGCGTTTTTAATCGAAGAGGTGGAAGCAGGATTGCGTTCCGTGCCCGCCGGGCAGCGGGAGGCGGCGCTCGCCCAGGGATTCTCAGCATGGCGCGTATTTCGCTTCATCCTTCTGCCGCAGGGCCTGGCCAACGCCTGGCAGCCCGTTGTGGGCCAGTATCTCAATCTGATGAAGCTCTCCTCGCTCGCCAGCGGGATTGGCTTCGCCGAGCTCACCTATCAGGTCAGGCAGATCGAAAGCTATAACGCGCACGCGCTGGAGGCGTTTACCCTCGGTACCGTGCTCTATCTGCTGACCGGCCTGGTCATGGGGATGGTGCTGGTACGCCTTGGGCCACAGGCGAAACGTAAACGCCCGAACGTCGTCATCGCAGGGAGTGAAAAACATGATTGCCGGACTTAATGTCATCACCGATAACCTCGATTATCTGCTGTGGGGACGCGCGGCAACGGGTGAACCGGGAGGCGTACTGCTTTCGTTAATGATGGCAGCAGGCGCTGCGGTTATCGCTCTGCCCGGAGGGATACTGCTCGCGTGCCTGGCCTGGCGCTTTACCGGGCTCGTGCGAAAAGTCCTCTTTTTATGGGCAGAGCTGATTCGCGGTATCCCGCTCATCTTCGTAATTTTCTGGATGTGGTATCTCCTGCCGCTCATCACCGGGGGCGATCTGCCCGGGGCGCTGACCGTCACGCTGGCGCTGGCCTGGTTTACGGCGGCCACCGTGATGCACTCGGTGCTGGCCGGGCTGAGCGCACTGCCGACCGGGCAGTACGAGGCCGCGCTGTCTCAGGGCTTCAGCACCCAACAAACCCTGTTGCGCGTGCTGCTGCCGCAGGCGCTGAGGAATATTCTGCCGTCGCTGGTGGGGATTTTTATCAGCCTGCTGAAGGATACGTCGCTGGCGTTTATCGTGAACGTCCCTGAACTGACCACGGTGGCGGGACAGGTCAACAACCGGGTGCAAATCTACCCGGCGGCCATTTTTATCTTTACGGGCGTGGTTTACTACCTGCTCTGCTGCTCGCTCGAGCAGCTTGCGAAGCGCTGGCGCCTTACCCGGCCAGCGCTTTAACCACCGTTTCCATTGCTTCGGTTGTCAATTCACTGCGTTTAACGCGCTGGTTCGCCAGCGCGGTACGCAGGACTCCGGCAATGACAATATGCTTTGGCTCCTGCCCTAAATCACGCATCTCGAGCACCACCTTTCCGACCACCCGGCACATCTCCTGGTATAGCGCTTCATCTTTGGTCACGTTACCCATCGTCATCACTCCATTGCCTTTTAAACGTTGAGCTTAAATGATTCTCCAGCCGGATACAAAAAAGAAGCCCGGCGATAGACTCGCCGGGCTTCATCAGCAAAATCAGTAAATTAGTTGTTTACAGGAATAACCGCGCCTTTGTACTTGGTGCGGATCCAGTCCTGAATCTCTTTCGAGTGCAGCACGTTCACCAGCGCGACGATATCTTTCTTCTTCTCGTCACCGCGGTGTACGGTAATGATGTTGGCGTACGGGTTGTTTTCACCGCTCTCTACCGCAATCGGGTCGTGAACCGGATCCAGACCGGCGTCAATCGCGTAGTTGGCGTTGATCACCACCGCATCGCCTTCGTTGTTGTTGTACATCTGCGGCAGCAGAGACGCTTCAACGTTAGGCGTGAACTTCAGCTTTTTCGGGTTCTCGACGATGTCGCTGATGCGCGCGGTCACTTTATCGATGCCCGGCTTCAGCTTGATCACGCCCTCTTTCTCGAAGATGGAAAGAATACGCCCCTCTTCAGAAACCGCGTCACGCATGATGATCTTGCCACCTTCCGGCAGGTCTTTCAGCGACTTGTATTTTTTGGAGTAGATGCCGATTGGCTCAATGTGGATCGCGCCCGCACTGACAAAATCGTAGTCCTTATCGCCCGCATGATCTTTCAGCACGCTGTTCAGGTAAGGAATATGCTGGAAATAGTTCGCGTCGATGTCATGACCCGCCAGCGCGGTATTCGGCAGAATGTAATCCTGGAACGGTTTAATCTCCAGGTCGATACCCTGCTTCGCCAGAATCGGCTTAGCCTGCTCCAGAATTTCCGCATGCGGCGTGTTGGACGCGCCCACGGTCAGTGTGTCGGCCCAGGAGGCGAAGCTCAGGGCGCTCAGGGTTGCTGCGGCGATCAGTGTCAGTGTCTTTTTCATGATGTGGTTCCTGTGTGTATTTATTAGCGTTTATCTAACAGTGAAGTAATGACATCGCCGCAGAACTGGATAATGAAAACGATGATTAAAATGGTCACCGTTGCCACCAGCGTGACGTCACCATGGTTGCGCTGGAATCCTTCCAGATAAGCCAGATTTCCCAAACCACCGGCGCCAATCACCCCCGCCATTGCGCTGTAGCTCACCAGCGCAATCAGCGTCACCGTAATACCTGATACCAGTGCGGGTGATGATTCCGGCAGTAAAACCCGAAACACGAGCGTGCTCAGTCGTGCGCCCATCGAGCGCGTCGCTTCAATCACGCCTTTATCCACTTCACGCAGGGAGATCTCCACCAGGCGTGCGTAGAACGGTGCGGCACCCACTATCAGGGCCGGCAGCGCCGCGTTGGCGCCAAGAATGGTGCCGACGACGGTCTTGGTGAACGGGATCAGCAGCACAATCAAAATGATGAACGGAATCGAGCGGAACACGTTCACCACAATCGAAATCACGCTGTAGACCGTGCGGTTATGGAACAGACCGCCGCGCGCGGTTAAAAACAGCGCCAGACCCAGCACGATGCCCAGCACAAAGGTCGCCACGCCGGACAGCGCGGTCATGTACAGCGTCTCAAGCGTCGCCGCCCAGAGCTGATCCCACTTGAGATGCGGAAAGAGATTCTCAGCCATGTTTAATCACCTCGCCTTCAATATCGCTGTGCTGCAGGTCGGCGAGGATATTGTTCAGTTGTTCGTCAGATGCCACGACGTGCACCCAGAGTTGACCAAACACGCCGTGAGCGGTTTGGGTCATTTTTCCGTGCAGGATGTTAAACGGCAGGCCGTAGCGCAGCGTCAGTTCGCCCACAATCGGCTTATGCGTGCTGTGCCCGGTAAAGGTCAGCCTGATGACCGTCCCTTCCAGATCGTTTGCCAGTTCGGTATTGAACGTTTCTTCTTCAGCGTACTGGCTCACCTGACGCACAAACTGCTGCGTAATCGGCTGCTGCGGATGGGTAAAGACGCTCAGCACGTCTCCCTCTTCCACCACCTTACCGTTCTCCATTACCGCCACGCAGTCGCAGATTTTGCGCACCACGTGCATCTCGTGCGTGATGAGCACGATGGTCAGCTTAAAGCGGCGGTTAATATCCAGCAGCAGATCGAGGATCTGATCGGTGGTCTGCGGGTCAAGCGCGGAGGTGGCTTCATCGCAGAGCAGCACATCCGGGCGATTAGCCAGCGCACGCGCAATACCCACGCGCTGCTTTTGACCACCGCTCAGCTGCGACGGATAGGCATGCTCGCGGCCTTTCAGGCCAACGAGTTCAATAAGCTCGGCCACGCGGGCCTTAATTTCGGCTTTCGGTACGCCGGCAATTTGCATCGAGAACGCAATATTCTCGCTGACCGTGCGCGACCACAGCAGGTTAAAGTGTTGAAACACCATGCTGATCTTCAGACGCGCCTGGCGCAGCGCTTCACCTTTTGCGGCAGAAATGTTCTGCCCGTTGATGGTTACGCTGCCGCTGCTCGGTTTTTCCAGACCATTCAGCAGGCGGATAAGCGTACTTTTACCTGCGCCGCTGTAACCAATGATCCCGTATATCTGTCCCTGTGCTATCGTCAAATTGACGTTATCAACGGCTGTGAGTACCACCTTTCCGTTGTCAAAAACCTTCGAAATATTGCTCAGTACAATCATTCTTATTCATTATCCGTGCCGCCCGTGGCGGTTTAGCAGTATGGATGTCCAAACGATAGTAAACAGGCGTTACCCGCTTTTAAATGAACAAAAAAGAATGTGTTATAACTTTCCGAAATAAACAGCGGATTTACCGGGTGGGAAGCATTTAGACCAATTTCAGCAATGATTATCTGGCGGATGCATATCTGCTGGCGGACGGGCGCAAAAAACGGTCATTTTTGCAGCATTTTATCCCGATATAGCCATCCTCACATCCAGACAACTTTACGTCTTGCTGTCCTGCCATCCAGAAATGGCATTTATATTCCTTTCTGTTCTAAACGGCAGTGAATGGTTCTTTATTGAGAAAATTTCACCGCCCTATCATCCCGTCATGACATCCAGAAAGGAAAACATCATGACGATTTATCACTCCGTCACCGAACTGATTGGTCGTACCCCGCTGATCCAGCTGCATAAGCTTGATACCGGTCCCTGCTCGCTCTTTCTGAAGCTGGAAAACCAGAACCCGGGCGGTTCGATTAAGGATCGCGTTGCGCTGTCGATGATTAACGAAGCGGAACGTACCGGTAAACTGAAGCCTGGCGGCACGATAATTGAGGCTACGGCGGGCAATACCGGTCTCGGCCTGGCCCTAATCGCCGCCCAGAAAGGCTACTCGCTGATTCTGGTGGTGCCGGACAAAATGAGCCGCGAGAAGATTTTCCACCTGCGCGCGCTGGGTGCCCAGGTGGTGCTGACCCGCTCCGACGTCAATAAGGGCCACCCGGCCTATTACCAGGATTACGCCCAGCGCCTGGCGAACGAACTTCCCGGCGCGTTTTACATCGACCAGTTCAACAACGAAGCCAACCCGCTGGCGCACCGCACAACCACGGCGCCGGAACTGTATGAACAGCTTGACGGCCGGATCGACGCCATCGTCGTGGGCGTCGGCTCAGGCGGCACGCTGGGCGGCCTGCAGGCGTGGTTCGCCGAGCACTCTCCGCATACTGAATTTGTCCTGGCAGACCCGGCCGGATCCGTGCTAGCCGACCAGGTGGAAACCGGATGCTACCACGACGCGGGCTCCTGGCTGGTTGAGGGAATTGGCGAAGACTTTATTCCGCCGCTGGCCCACATTGAAGGGGTGAATCGCGCCTGGCGCATCACCGACCGCGAAGCCTTCACCACCGCGCGCGAGCTGCTGAAAACGGAGGGCATTCTGGCGGGCTCCTCCAGCGGCACGCTGCTTGCGGCCGCGCTGAAGTATTGCCAGGCGCAGACCACGCCGAAGCGCGTGGTGACCTTCGCCTGCGACAGCGGCAATAAGTATCTTTCGAAGATGTTCAACGACGACTGGATGCGACAGCAGGGGCTCATCACGCGTCCTCAGGCCGGCGATCTCTCCGACTATATCGCCCTGCGCCACGATGAAGGCGCCACCGTTACCGCCGCCCCGGACGACACGCTTTCCACCGTACTGGCACGCATGCGCCTGTATGACATCTCCCAGCTGCCGGTGCTGGAGAACGGCAAGGTGGTGGGTATTATCGACGAGTGGGATCTTCTGCGGCATATCGGCGGCGACGGCGATCGCTTCGCGCTGCCGGTGACGGCAGCCATGACGCGTCAGGTGGAGTTTCTTGATAAACACGCCCCGGAAAGCGCCCTGCACGCCATCTTCGACCGCGGCCTGGTGGCCGTCATTAATGACAACGACCGTTTTCTCGGTCTGATTACGCGCAGCGACGTTCTGACCGCCTGGCGCAACCGTCTTCAGCAATAAAGGAACAGATGATGAAAAACCTGGCTACCCTGAGCGTCCACAGCGGCGAGTTCAACGACCAGCACGGCGCCGTCATGCCGCCGATTTACGCCACCTCGACGTTTGCGCAACCGTCACCCGGCGAGCATACCGGCTATGAGTATTCGCGCAGCGGCAACCCTACCCGCCACGCGCTGGAAACCGCGATCGCCGAACTGGAGGGCGGCGCGCGCGGCTACGCCTTCGCCTCCGGTCTGGCGGCCATCTCCACGGTGCTCGAACTGCTGGATAAAGACAGCCATATCGTCGCCATTGATGACGTTTACGGCGGGACGTACCGCCTGATCGAAAACGTGCGCAAACGCAGCACCGGCCTGCAGGTCAGCTGGGTTAAACCGGACGACCTCGCCGGGCTCGAGGCCGCCATCCGCCCGGATACGCGTATGGTGTGGGTCGAGACGCCGACCAACCCGCTGCTGAAGCTGGCGGATCTGGCGGCCATCGCGGCAATCGCCCGTCGTCATAACGTCATCAGCGTGGCGGATAACACCTTCGCGTCGCCGGTGATCCACCGTCCGCTGGAGTCTGGTTTCGATATCGTGGTGCACTCTGCCACCAAATACCTTAACGGCCACTCTGACGTGGTCGCCGGGCTGGCGATTGTCGGGGATAACAAGGAACTGGCGGACAAGCTGGGCTATCTGCAAAACGCGGTGGGCGGCGTTCTGGATCCGTTCAGCAGTTTCCTGACGCTGCGCGGTATTCGCACGCTCGCGTTGAGGGTAGAAAAGCACAGCACCAACGCGCTGGCGATTGCGCAATGGCTGGATCAGCACCCTCTGGTCGAAAAAGTGTTCTATCCCGGCCTGGAATCGCATCCGCAATATCAGCTTGCCCGCACGCAGATGGCCCTGCCCGGTGGGATGATTTCCGTCGTGGTAAAAGGCGATGCGCAACGAGTCACCGAGGTGATTCGCAACCTGAAGCTGTTCACCCTCGCAGAAAGCCTGGGCGGCGTGGAAAGTCTGGTGAGCCAGCCTTACAGCATGACGCACGCCTCCATTCCGCTGGAGCAACGCCTGGCAAACGGCATTGTGCCGCAGCTGATCCGCCTGTCAGTCGGGATTGAAGATCCGAAAGACCTGATTGCCGACCTCAGCCAGGCGCTGCAGAAATAAGCAAATGGCGGCAGGTCCATCACCTGCCGCCACAAGTTGTCATCATGGCTTAACGCCTTGATAACAATATTATGAGAAACAGCACAGATTATTTCTGAAACACCGTTTCCATTTTCCTTTTATCTTAAAATCAGCGTATAATGCGCGCCAAATCCCTGGTGAATGGTTTCAGCGCTTGGAATACAAAAAACAACGTACAACATCTCCTCTCCTTCGTTGGGCTGTCACTCAGGCACACTTTCTTCTGCACGCTCATTTGATGTCTCCTATCCTTAGTGCGTGTCATATACTCTTTTGCAACACAGGTTTGACTCCGCGGCGGTGCGCCCCCGGAGCGAGATTTCCATATCCTTCCCAACTTAAAGACTAAGACTGTCATGAAAAAGACGAAAATTGTTTGTACTATCGGCCCGAAAACCGAATCTGAAGAGATGCTGAGCAAAATGCTGGATGCCGGCATGAACGTGATGCGTCTGAACTTCTCCCACGGTGACTACGCAGAACACGGTCAGCGTATCCAGAACTTGCGCAACGTGATGAGCAAGACCGGTAAAAAAGCCGCGATCCTGCTGGATACCAAAGGTCCAGAAATCCGTACTATCAAACTGGAAGGCGGTAACGACGTCTCTCTGAAAGCAGGCCAGACCTTCACCTTCACCACCGACAAATCCGTTGTCGGCAACAGCGAAATCGTTGCAGTGACCTATGAAGGCTTCACCAACGACCTGTCCGTCGGTAACACCGTGCTGGTAGACGATGGTCTGATCGGTATGGAAGTTACCGCTATCGAAGGCAACAAGGTTATCTGTAAAGTACTGAACAACGGCGACCTGGGCGAAAACAAAGGCGTTAACCTGCCGGGCGTTTCTATCGCACTGCCAGCGCTGGCTGAAAAAGACAAACAGGACCTGATCTTCGGTTGCGAACAAGGCGTTGACTTTGTTGCGGCATCCTTCATCCGTAAGCGTTCTGACGTGGTTGAAATTCGTGAGCACCTGAAAGCCCACGGCGGCGAGAAGATCCAGATCATCTCCAAAATTGAAAACCAGGAAGGCCTGAATAACTTCGACGAAATCCTCGAAGCGTCTGACGGCATCATGGTTGCACGTGGCGACCTGGGTGTAGAAATCCCGGTTGAAGAAGTGATCTTCGCGCAGAAGATGATGATCGAGAAATGCGTGCGCGCGCGTAAAGTGGTTATCACCGCAACGCAGATGCTGGACTCCATGATCAAAAACCCACGCCCTACCCGCGCTGAAGCAGGCGACGTGGCAAACGCCATCCTCGACGGTACTGATGCGGTTATGCTGTCCGGCGAATCCGCCAAAGGTAAATATCCGCTGGAAGCGGTGTCCATCATGGCCACCATCTGCGAACGTACCGACCGCGTGATGAAAAGCCGTCTGGACTACAACAACGACAGCCGCAAGCTGCGCATCACCGAAGCGGTATGCCGCGGTGCGGTAGAAACGGCTGAGAAACTGGAAGCCCCACTGATCGTGGTTGCCACCCAGGGCGGTAAATCTGCTCGCGCCGTGCGTAAATACTTCCCGGATGCGACTATCCTGGCGCTGACCACCAACGAAACCACTGCGCGTCAGCTGGTGCTGAGCAAAGGCGTGATCCCACACCTGGTGAAAGAGATCGCGTCTACGGATGATTTCTACCGTCTGGGTAAAGAAGTGGCTCTGGAGCTGGTGGATCGCGGTCTGGCACAGAAAGGTGACGTTGTGGTCATGGTTTCTGGCGCACTGGTACCAAGCGGCACAACCAATACCGCATCTGTTCACGTGCTGTAATAATTCCCGAACCAATTAATTTGGATAAAAAGCGCCCTCCGGGCGCTTTTTTTATTCCTCGTATTAGCCAAAGTCATTCAAAATGCAAATCGGGTTTTTCTATTTAATTGCGATTTATCTAAGATGAATCCGATGATAAATGCCTTTTTTTCCTTAGATTTTTGCCCGAAAAGGGCTGATTCGATGCTTCTTTGAGCGAACGATCAAAAATAGGTGTATTCCCATCAAAAAAATATTCTCAACCCAAAAAACTTTGTGTAATACTTGTAACGCTACATGGAGATTAACTCAATCTAGAGGGTATTAATAATGAATCGTACTAAACTGGTACTGGGCGCGGTAATCCTGGGTTCTACTCTGCTGGCTGGTTGCTCCAGCAACGCTAAAATCGATCAGCTGTCTTCTGACGTTCAGACTCTGAACGCTAAAGTTGACCAGCTGAGCAACGACGTGAACGCAATGCGTTCCGACGTTCAGGCTGCTAAAGACGACGCAGCTCGCGCTAACCAGCGTCTGGACAACCAGGCTACTAAATACCGTAAGTAATAGTACCTGTTAATAAAATGGCGCACATTGTGCGCCATTTTTTTTGCCTGAGTCAAACGGCTACTGCGTCACCTTCTCCCCTTCATCTTCCGCTACCGCAGCAGACACCCGGCTGTTCTGCACCGACAATACGCTATTGCTGGCTGAAGGACCGCTCCCTGACGACACGATAACCGGGATGCCCGCACGACGTGCCAGGGCTTTCTCAATCAGCGCCTTATCGCTTCCCGCCTGAGAAACAAAGGTCGCAAAGTCGGCAGAATGGGTAATGGGCGAGACCTGTGGATTCTCCCCTTCTACCTGCGCCAGCGGACGGTGGACCTCAATATAGCGTTTACCATCCGGCTCAACGGAGAATTTCACGGGTTCATTAATAATCTGCACCCGCGTGCCCACCCGCACCTGTTCGAACAGGGCCTTAATGTCCGGGCCGTTCATCCGCATACAGCCGGAGCTGACCCGCAGGCCGACGCTGTCCGGCGCGCTGGTGCCGTGGATGAGATATTCCCCGTTGCCCACGCCTAAACGCAGCGCGAAGCGTCCCAGGGGGTTATTTGGCCCGGCAGGAACCACCGGAGGCAATTTGATGCCCTGCTCCAGAGAACGTGCTCTGATGCCCGGCGTGGGCGTCCAGGTGGGATTAGGGATCTTCTGGCTCACCCGCGTGGTCGTCACCGGCGTTTCCAGCCCCAGCTGACCAATGCCCAGCGGGAAAACCTGAACAATGTTTTGCCCCGGCGGGAAATAGTAGAGCCGAAGCTCAGCGAGATTCACCACAATCCCCTCGCGCGGCGTATCCGGCAACAGCATTTGCGACGGAATGGTAATGACGGTTCCCGGCGCAGGGTTAACCGGCGCAATGGTATTGTTGGTTTCCAGGATCACCTGCGCCGCCGTATTAAACCGACGGGCGATGGTCTGCAGCTTATTATCCCCTTCCTGTATCGTGTAGGTTTGATTTTGCCCAATCAGACGACTGCCCGCGGGCGGCAACGGATAGTCCATCGCGCGGGCCGAATTAAGGGCACCGAGCGAACTGAGGAGTAATAGAGTTATGAGAGACGCGCGCTTCATGCTGAGATTCCTTATTCACTGGCAGGACGCCAGAAAGCTGAAAAACCAGCGAGGCGGGAACCACCTCGCGAAACAGAATGAATGCTGTTCTGTAAGTCTAGCTAAGGATTGCAGCTTTGGCGCGGATCGCGCGAATCATCGCTTCCAGTCCCTGGGAGCGTGACGGGGTGAGGTGTTGGGTCAGGGCCATTTTTTCAAACCACGGGCGGACGTCAAACGCAACAATATCCTGCGCCGACATCCGGTGGTAAAGAATAAAGACGACCGCAATAAGCCCTTTTACAATGGCCGCATCGCTGTCGCCGTGCAGTGCTATCGTGCCGTCGTCAGACTGCTCCATCACAATCCACACCTGACTCTGACAGCCCTGAATACTGTTTTCCGGGTTATGCGCCTCTTCACCGAGCGGCGGCAGACGCTGCCCCAGCTCGATGATATAAAGGTACTTCTCTTCCCAGTTTGCGCAACGCCCAAAGTTGCGCAGCAATTTGTCTCTGTCCGGCAGTTCTGCCATCGTTTGCCTCTCCGTTAGCCCAGCAGCTGGTGTATGCGCTTAAGCCCCGCCACCAGCCTGTCGACCTCTTCCGTCGTGTTGTACATCACCAGCGACGCGCGGCACATTGCCGGCACCTGGTAAAACGCCATCAGCGGCATGGCGCAGTGGTGCCCGGTACGGACCGCCACGCCGTAGTTATCGAGGAAACTGCCCACATCATAGGCGTGATGTTTCCCGAGATTGAACGCGATCACCCCTTTCCGGTCGGCAGGCCCGTAGAGGGTCAGATCCGGCACGCTGGCAAGCTCGGCAAGCGCATAGTGCATCAGCAGCTGTTCGTACTCCTGAATGCTATCAAGGCCGATTGCGGAGACGTAGGAAACCGCCGCCCCCAGCCCGATAATCCCGCCGGTGTTGGGCGTACCCGCCTCAAAACGCCACGGCGCGCGCGCGTAGGTCGTGCCTTCGGTCAGGCTGACGGTGGCGATCATCGAGCCGCCCCCTTCCCATGGCGGCATCGCCTGCAGAATGTCTTCCTTCACGTAGAGCACGCCGATCCCGGTCGGCCCATAGAGCTTGTGGCCTGAGAAGACGTAGAAATCGCAGTCCAGCGCCTGAACGTCAACCGCGTGGTGCATTACCGCCTGGGCGCCGTCAATCAGCACCTTCGCGCCGGCCTGATGGGCTTTTTCGACAATCTCTGCCACCGGGTTTTCAGTCCCGAGCACGTTGGAGACCTGGGTGACCGCCACCAGCCGCGTTTTATCGTCTAGCAGTGCGTCTAGCTGCTCGAGCTGCAGCGTCCCATCGGCGTTCAACGGGATCACCCGCAGCTGCGCGCCAACGCGCTCGCAGAGCATCTGCCACGGCACGATATTGGCGTGGTGCTCCATCTGGGTGATGATGATGTTATCCCCCGCGTGGACCTGCGCGTTGCCCCAGCTGTTAGCGACAAGGTTGATTCCTTCGGTGGTTCCGCGCACGAAGACCAGCTCCTCGGGCGATTTTGCATTGAGGAAGGCGGCAATTTGCGTGCGCACGTTTTCCATACGCTGGGTCGCCTCGGCGCTTAGGGTATGAATACCGCGATGCACGGCGGCGTAGCCGTGGCGATAAAACTCGGCTTCCGCATCCACGACCGGGTTCGGCTTCTGCGCGCTGGCCGCGCTGTCCAGATAGGCCAGAGGAAGGCCGTTCACTTCACGGGTCAGAACCGGAAAATCTGCCCGCACTTTCTCGACGGGAAAACTCATGCTTCGCCTCCAGGCAGACGCTGACCGATACGCGCCAGCACCTGCTGTTTCAACTGACCATCGTTCAGCGCTTCCGTCAGTTCGGCGGCAAACGCATAGATAATCATTTTCTGCGCCGCCTGCTTGCCGATGCCGCGGGAACGCAGGTAGAACATCTGTTCGTCGTCGATTCGCCCGACCGTCGCACCGTGGCTGCACTTCACGTCGTCGGCGTAGATCTCCAGCTGCGGTTTGGTGTTCACCTCCGCCAGTCGGCCCAACAGCAGATTGTTGTTGGTCATCTGCCCGTCGGTTTTAATGGCGTGCTGCGCCACGTTAATCAGACCGTTAAACACCGCTCGCCCTTTATCACTCACGATGGTTTTGTGCAGCTGGCGGCTGTTGCAGTAGCCTTTGTTGTGCTCCAGCCACGTGCGCGTGTCGCACACCTCAGATTTAACCGGCATCGCCAGGCTGTTGATACGCAGCGTGGTGTTTTCACCGTTAAGCTGCGTGCTGGTATTGTGGCGCAGCACCGACCCGCCGAGCAGGAAGCTATGGCTGTACGCCGCCGCATCCTGGCCCAGGACAATGTCGTTATGGGCAAAGTGGTGGCTCTGCGCATTCTCAAACGCCAGCTTGACGTGGTGAAGCTGGGCATTGGCCGTCACATTCATCGTCAAACGCGAGCCGGTAAAATGGCGCGTCTCGTTGAGGCTGACGTAATGTTCAATCACCGTGGCCTCAGCCCCCTCCGCCAGCTCAAGATGATGGCGATAGTGCGCGGTGTTGATTTCGTCGCCGCCCAGCCCCTGGGTGATGTGCATCAGCAGCAGCGGCTTTGCCGGACGCTGGTTACGCTTCACGTGGATGTGCGTCACACTGCGGGCCAGGCTCTCGGTCAGGTGCAGGAAAACCTCAGGCTGAACCGGGGCGCTCAGTGGCTGGCGATCGTCGTTTATCTCAATCTCAAATCCGCTCCCCTGAAGGGCGTCGCTCAGTTCCGGACGGAACTCACCGTCGACAAAAACCAGGCGCACGGCATCCACGTTTACGGCCAGCGCGTCACGCTGCGCCGGGGTGAGATCCGCCAGACGGGTCACAAACTCGGCGTTCAGCAGGCCATCAAGCGGGGTGTATTTCCAGTTCTCGTGCTTACGCGTCGGCAGGCCGAGACGCAGCATCTGCTGAAGATGCTGCTGCGCCTGCTCGGAGCGCGTGCCGCCCTGGGCTTCAAACAGCCGGTGCCACTGCTGGAGCGCATTACTGCTGTTCGGTAAGCCAGCCATAACCCTGCTCCTCCAGTTGTTTAACCAGCGTGAAATCTCCGGATTTCACAATACGCCCCTGGTAAAGCACATGGACGTAATCCGGCTTGATGTAGTCCAGAATGCGCTGGTAGTGGGTGACGATAATGAATGAACGCTTGCCATCGCGCAGGGAGTTAACTCCGTCAGCGACAATCTTCAGGGCGTCGATATCCAGACCGGAGTCGGTCTCATCCAGAATGCACAGCTCGGGCTCCAGAACGGCCATCTGCAGAATGTCATTACGCTTTTTCTCGCCGCCGGAAAAACCGACGTTCACCGAGCGGGTGAGCAAATCTTCCGGCATTTTCAGCAGCTTGATTTTCTCTTCCATTAAATCCTGGAAGTCGAAGCGATCGAGCGCCTCCAGGCCGCGATACTTGCGCACCGCATTCAGCGCCGTCTGCAGGAAGAACTGGTTGCTGACGCCCGGAATTTCGACCGGGTACTGAAAGGCCATGAAGATGCCCTCTCCCGCGCGATCTTCCGGTGACATTTCCAGCAGATCTTTGCCGTTGAACTCGACCGAGCCGTGGGTTACCTCATAATCTTCGCGGCCCGCCAGCGTCGCGGAAAGCGTACTTTTCCCGGAACCATTCGGCCCCATGATGGCGTGAACTTCACCCGGCTTGACGTCAAAATTGAGGCCACGCAGGATGGCTTTGTCTTCTACGCTGACCTGTAAATCTTTAATGCTTAACATGTGCTTTCCTTAACCGACGCTGTGTTCAAGACTAATGGCGAGGAGTTTCTGGGCTTCAACGGCAAATTCCAGCGGCAGTTCAGAGAACACATCCTTACAGAAGCCGTTAACGATCATCGAGATGGCGTCTTCTTCGCTGATCCCGCGCTGCAGGCAGTAGAAGAGCTGATCTTCCCCAATGCGTGACGTCGTCGCCTCGTGCTCAAGCTGGGCCGTATTGTTACGGCACTCAACGTACGGGAAGGTGTGCGCCCCGCAGTCTGCGCCGATCAGCATCGAATCACACTGGGTAAAGTTTCGCGCATTGGTGGCCGTCGGCATGATTTTCACCAGCCCGCGATAGCTGTTCTGGCTGTGCCCGGCAGAGATCCCTTTCGAGATGATGGTCGACCTGGTGTTTTTACCAATGTGGATCATCTTGGTGCCGGTATCGGCCTGCTGGTGGCCGCTGGTCAGCGCCACGGAGTAAAACTCACCGATGGAGTTATCCCCGCGCAGAATGCAGCTCGGGTATTTCCAGGTGATGGCCGAGCCGGTTTCAGACTGGGTCCACGACATCTTGCTGTTTTCGCCTTCGCACAGCGCGCGCTTGGTGACGAAGTTCAGGATACCGCCGGTATTGCCGTCGCCCGGGAACCAGTTTTGCACCGTGGAGTATTTCACCTCGGCATCTTTATGGATGATGACCTCCACCACCGCCGCGTGCAGCTGGTAGCTGTCGCGAACCGGGGCGGAGCACCCTTCGATATAGCTGACGTAGCTGCCTTCATCCGCGACCAGAATCGTGCGTTCGAACTGGCCGGTTTTTTCGGCATTGATGCGGAAATAGGTGGAAAGCTCCATCGGACAGCGCACGCCTTTCGGTACATAGATAAAGGTGCCGTCCGAGGCCACCGCCGCGTTAAGAGCCGCAAAGAAGTTATCGTTTGAAGGCACCACGGTCCCAATGTACTTTTTCACCAGTTCTGGATGATCGTGAATCGCTTCGCCGAAGGAGCAGAAAATGATCCCCTGCTCTGCCAGCTTCTCGCGGTAGGTGGTGGCCACCGAGACGGAGTCGAAAATGGCGTCCACCGCCACCTCTTTCCCCTCACGCACGGGCACGCCAAGCTGGTTAAAGGCCTCTTCCACCTCTTTGCTGAGGAAGCTGTTTTCAGCGCCAGTTTGCTGCACCGCGCCGGGCTGCGAGGCGCAGGTATCGTCACAGCTGCCGCAGGAGGGCGCAGAATAGTAGCTGTAATCCTGATAGTTCAGCTTGTCGTAGTGCGCTTTCAGCCAGTGCGGCTCTTCCATCTCCAGCCAGGCGCGGAAGGCGCTCAGGCGGAACTCCAGCATCCACTCGGGCTCGTTACGTTTCGCCGAGATCGCCCGCACGACATCTTCGTTAATGCCTTTCGCCAGCTCATCTGTCTGGAGCTGGGTGAAGAACCCCTCTTTATAGTTGAGGTGCCCACCGCTCCAGGTATTTACATCACTCGTTGCTTCAGTATTACGAGACATAGTACCGCCTATACCCCAAAGCTTTCGCCACAGCCGCATTCGTTCTGGGCTTTCGGGTTATGAAATTTGAATAACTGGTTTAAGCCTTCGCGGACGTAGTCCACTTCGGTGCCGTCAATAAACGGCATGGCCTGCAGCGCGACGTACAGCTTCGCGCCGTCAGTCTCGAACACCAGGTCATCTTTCTCGGGTTCGGTGACGGTGTCGAGCACGTAGCCGAAACCTGCGCAGCCGGTCTGTTTGACGCCTAAACGCACGCCGAGGATCTCGGGCTTTTTCGCCACCAGCTCGTGAATATGTGCCGCCGCCGCTGGCGTGAGCGTTAAGCCGCGCCAGGCGAAATCGGCAGGATTAAAGGTTTCTGAATGCAGTTCCATAGGTCCACCTCATCTGATAAGCCATCAGGGCATAACACCATGTTAGTGATAACGATTATCACTTCAACCCTCTGTCAGCAGGGGCATTCGGCTAAAGCGCCCTTTTTGCCTGGTTTTATTAAGCATAGACCCTGTGAGAGGATGCAGTCAGGATGGATGTATTTGTTCAATGCATTGATTAATAATGCATTTCGTCGCGGCATTCATAACGAAGAGAAGAAAAGTAAAATATGCATCGGAAATGCCTATTTTTGAGATAGATTTTGCGCAGAAAGTGATAAAAACAAAAAAGGCCCTCAAGGCCTCTTACACTCAGTGATGAAATGAGACAGCAAACCCCTGTTCACGCCAGTGGTCGAGCTGTTCCTGCTGGCGAGGCGTTGGGGATTTCCCCGTCCAGACGAAGATTTTTTGCCCCGGGAAGAGTTCAGGGCGCGGCGAATCAATAGGTTCCGCCAGGACGTCTATGTGCCAGCCCTTCTGCGCCAGGCGCGCGGCTTCCAGCCACAGGTGGGTGCGGTCATCGCATTCCCAGCCAATCAACAGTGCGTCTTTACCGGCTTTCTTGCGGGACTCCGCCAGGCTTGCAATCGCGAATTCAATCAGAACTCCGTCTAACAGGCTTGCCATGTGACGCACGGTATTTTGGTCCTGGTTCATGCGCTGACGGACGGGAGAAATAATATTGTCAATCAGCGCGTCTATCGCGTGATCGCGGCGGAACTCGCCAATTTTGGCACGCAGCTTTGCCGGGCTGGCGTAACGCAGAACGGTCATCATCTCTTCCTGGAATGAAACCCAGTTGCCCTGCGTCAAAACTTCTTTGTTTTCCAGCAAGGCTTTGACTTTTCCGACCGAGACGCCGCTTTTCATCAGGCGTTTGATCTCTTCGATACGCAGGATATCTTCATCGTCAAACTGACGATGGCCCCCTTCGCTGCGCTGCGGCTTCAACAATCCATAACGGCGCTGCCAGGCACGCAGCGTAACGGGGTTGATACCGCATCGTTCGGCCACTTCGCCGATACTGTAATAGGCCATTAACTCCCTCACGCTCAGAACTTCCATACCTAACTGCACCAACCTTATCAGATTGTACACACTATTTGTATAACTAAGACCGCATTTTGAACCGGTGAACGGGGTTCTTTTCCATCCACCTGTTAATACATTGTTGTATAAAATTTGCCGTTCGTACAGTTAACTCTGCCGGATTGTGTACAGCTTTATCAGAATTCGAACTTTTTCTCCGGCCACGCAATCGCGGGAATACCGCCGTGTCGCGGGCTGGCAAAAAGATGCCCCTGGAACTGGGATATTCCCGCTGACTCCAGCCACATCCACTCTTCAGCCTTCTCTACCCCCACCGCGCAGAACTGGATCTCAAGCGAGGCACAGCATTTGATAATCGCCTGGATAATGGCCTGTCGGGGACCACTTTTGTGCACGTTTGCGACCAGATCGCGATTAATCTTAATTCTGTCCGGCTGAAACTGAGCCAGCAGCTGCAACCCGGCAAATCCGGCACCAAAGTGATCGATCGTCACGCTGATGCCCGCGCTTTTTAACTGCCTGACCGAATCCGTGAATTCATCGAATCGGGAAATGGCTTCGCTCTCGGTGAACTCCACCACAATTTGCTCGGGTACAAACCCATTGGCTTCAATCGCGGTGAGCAGAAAGTCCACGGCGTTGGGAATGTTAACCAGCGTCATAGGCAGCAGGTTCAGGGATAACGTCTGGTCCTGTAACCCCAGCGCGCTGGCCATGGAGAGCGCCACCTGCTTGCTTTGCAAATCAGACGCGTACACTTCCTCATTCGGAAGGCTGGCGAAATAAGCCCCTGGCGAGTCGCCGGACGGGGTGCGCAAAAGCGCCTCCCAGGAGACAACCTGCTGCATAAACGGATCGACTATCGGCTGGAACGCGAAGCTGCAATCCGCCCCTTTCGCGACCACCTCGGGCTGCGCGGACAAGCGCGTCTCTTCGCGCACGAATTCCCAGGAATCCGCAGGAGGCAGTTCAAAATAGTTCGCTTTTTCCGTAGCCTCGACAAAGGTGCGGAAAAACTGCAGCGGGCGGTCGTTGTACGTCAGCTGATAGCGCGTCGTCCCCCTGTTGAGCACCTCTTGCAGCACCTCGTCCCTGTCGAAGTGGCGTAAATCAAAAAGCTCCATGCCCACGTTGCCAAAACGACGGACAGGTCCGTGATCGCGCATCAGCTCCACTACGTTGTGGTGGCGAGGGTCGTTGCAAATCTGCTCATAGATGGCAGAAACGTGTTCCACTGGCCCTTCAAGCAGCTGAAAAAAATGTGTGCCATTAAACAGCAGGATCCCCGTGATATTGGATTGCTGGTTTTTACTATTTGCAGCAGCAACCATGACTTCCAGCGCTTTCACTGGAACGTCCTCGCAGATATGACTGCGGTAAATGATGGTGGTGAGCATGCGATTCCTGGGGTTAGGGGTTGGCCACAAAAGAGGTGGATAAGGTTCATTTATAGCACATTAATTGCCTGACAAATAATTTACATCTCAACCGTTTACGGCAATTTAAGAAACGTTTTTCCTGGCTGTACAACTTAACAGCCCTCGACCATTTTGTACAATATATCCTGTAATATTACCTCTCCACCACCCAAGCGCAACTAACTGAATATAAATAACTTTATAAAATATATCGAAGAAATATTAAAAATCTGTACATTTTTAATGTACAGATTTGGAAATTATGTATACCTTAATTGTAACGCTAGTGATGACAAAATTTTACAGGAGCGAAACATGCAGCAGAAAGGTTACGTCGCAGATTCCGCAGCAGCAATCGCACAGTACTTCGAAAAAGCCGTGCTTCCTACCCAGCAGGAGACGCTGGGCCAGGTGGTTGTTGAAATTCTCAGCGACGGGCGAAATCTGAATCGCAAATCGCTTTGTACAAAATTGCTCAGCCGCCTCGAAAAGGCCGATGGCCCGGAAGAGGAAGAGCATTACCACAAGCTGCTTGGTCTGCTCTTCGAACGGTAAGGGTATGAAGAGCAGTAGCGCAGACAAACTGATCGACACGCTTATCGGTGAAGCCGTTCTCTCTCTTTTGAAAGAGCGGGGACCGGTAACAACCGAAGGATTGCTTCAGCGTCTGCGGATCATGAAAGAACATGAAAAGGATCCCCGGCGGCGGGAGACACTTGCGGTGGTGATTGCCGAAATTGGCTCAAACAGCACCGCCTTTACACGTCGCAGAACCGCGCAAGGACGAACGAAAAGAGAGGGACCTCTCAACGATAACCGGGACAATATTGTGCCGTTGTTTGGAAGTGGAAAACCGTCCGATCCAAAGAAAATACATTGACTGCAATTAACAGCTACGGTGAGAACAAATGAGACAAAATATTCAGCTTCAACCCGAATATCATTCTGCGTTTTTAGACAGTGCGCTGTCGGAATACTTCCGTCACGCAGGCGATCGTTTTGCTGAAGAGTCCGCTGTTTTTTCTACTGCAGTACGCTGTGTTCTGGCCTCCGAAGGTCATCTGTCCAATAAAGCGATTATCCTCTGGCTCATTCAGACGCTGGAAGCCACTCACGACGTGGTTCAGGCGGATGTGATTCGCAAGACGCTGGAAATTGTCGTGGGCTACACCATGGACGACCTGTAATTTCACGGCCACTCATCCTGCTTTCGTGTCATCGTCAAAACTGACGAATGTTCTGACGATGACACGCGCCTTCCCCGCTTGACACCCTGTTAAACCAGCAAAGCCAACCTGGCACGGTTCCTGCTTACCTCTGCTTACGGGACTGGGTTTTCCAGTCAACTTTGCTTCATTTCTTAACAGGTCTGTTATTGATGAAAAAGATCGCCAGCGTCTGCCCCTACTGCGGTGCAGGCTGTAAATTAAACCTTGTCGTTGAAAATAACCGTATCATCCGTGCCGAAGCCGCAGAAGGCATCACAAACCAGGGTACCCTGTGTCTGAAAGGCTTTTACGGCTGGGACTTCCTCAACGATACCCGTCTGCTCACCCCGCGCCTGACCCAGCCGATGATCCGCTACCATAAAGGCGAGGCATTCACTCCCGTTACCTGGCAAGAGGCTATCCGCTACACCGCGCACAAACTCAGCAGCATTAAAGCGCAGCACGGGCCGCGGTCGATCATGACCACCGGATCCTCTCGCGGAACCGGCAATGAAACAAACTATGTGATGCAAAAATTTGCCCGCGCGGTGCTGAACACCAACAACGTGGACTGCTGTGCGCGCGTCTGTCACGGCCCTTCCGTGGCCGGTTTACAGGAGACGCTCGGCAACGGCGCGATGAGCAACTCAATCAACGATATTGAAAACTCAAAATGCCTGCTGGTGTTTGGCTATAACTGCGCGGACTCCCACCCCATCGTCGCCCGGCGCGTGCTGAAAGCGCGTGAAAACGGCGCAAAAATTATCGTCTGCGATCCGCGGCGCATTGAAACGGCGCGCATTGCCGACCAGCATCTGCAGCTGAAAAACGGCAGCAACATGGCGCTGGTAAACGCCTTTGGCTACGTGCTGCTGGAAGAGGAGCTCTACGACAAAAGCTACGTGGCGCGCTTTACCGAGGGGCTTGAGGCCTATCGCCAGACGGTGAAAGACTATGCGCCAGAGACGGTTGAGCATCTTACCGGCATTCCCGCCCGCGACGTTCGTCAGGCAATGCGCACCTTCGCGGCGGCCCCTTCCGCCACCGTGATGTGGGGGATGGGCGTGACCCAGTTTGGTCAGGCCGTGGATGTGGTCAAAGGGCTTTCCAGCCTGGCGCTGCTGACCGGCAACCTGGGTCGACCCGCCGTCGGCGTCGGGCCGGTGCGCGGACAAAACAACGTTCAGGGCGCCTGCGATATGGGCGTTCTGCCGAATATGTTCCCGGGCTATCAGGATGTGACCGATCCGGCGGTCAGGCAGAAGTTCGCCGATGCCTGGGGGATTGACGTCAACAAAATGGACGATCGGGTCGGGACGCGCATTACCGAGGTGCCCCATCTGGCGCTGGAAGGCAAGGTTAAGGCATACTACATCATGGGGGAGGATCCGCTTCAGACCGAAGCCGATCTCGGCCTGGTGCGCAGCGGTTTTGAGGCGCTCGACTTTGTTGTGGTTCAGGACATCTTTATGACCAAAACGGCAGAGGTGGCGGACGTTCTGCTCCCGGCCACATCCTGGGGTGAGCACGGCGGCGTCTTTACCTGTGCCGATCGCGGCTTCCAGCGTTTTGGCAAAGCCATCGAGGCCAGCGGCAACGTGAAGCGCGACTGGGAAATCATCAGCCTGCTCGCCACCGAGATGGGCTACCCGATGCATTATGACTCCAACCAGCAGATCTGGGATGAGATGCGCGAGCTGTGCCCGCTCTTCTACGGCGTGACGTATGAAAAAATGGGCGAGATGGGCCACGTGCAGTGGCCGTGCCCGACGCTGGATCATCCGGGAACGCCGTACCTGTATAAAGACAATCAGTTCGACACCCCAACCGGTAAAGGGCAGCTCTTTGCCGCCCCGTGGCGCGCGCCGGCAGAAACTCCGGACGCGGATTTCCCGCTGGTGCTGTGTACGGTACGCGAGGTGGGACATTATTCCTGTCGCTCCATGACCGGGAACTGCGCCGCGCTGCAAAGCCTGGCCGACGAGCCGGGCCGGGTGCAAATGAACCCTGCCGATGCGGAAAAGCTGGGCATTACTGACGGGCAGCTGGTCTGGGTACGTTCACGCCGCGGCAAAGTGATTACCCGCGCCAGCATCAGCGAGCGTATCAACGCCGGGGCCGTTTACATGACCTATCAGTGGTGGATTGGCGCCTGCAACGAGCTGACACAGGATAACCTCGATCCCATCTCCAAAACGCCGGAAACGAAGTACTGCGCGGTGCAGCTGGAGGCGATAGAGGATCAGCGTTGGGCGGAGGACTATGCAGCGTCTGCATATCAGTCCATGAAGTCTCGGCTGATGAGTGCGGCGAACGTCTGAGGAAAATGCCGGGTGCGCTATGCGTACCCGGTAATAGTTAACGCATCTCTCACTATCTCCAGCATTTCGAAATACTTTGCTTTTCATGCCGTGACATCCTGCATATCCGCAGTGCCGCTGAAATACTTAGCAGCAGGGCTGCTTGAAACAGACTCAGCAGGATCCACGCTATACTGAACCGCATCACTATTGACAGGTTTAATGGATAGGCGTGCACATGGCTGATGAGATGTCCCAGACGTTAATATTCGATTGTTCTTCATCCACACAACTGCTGATCGATTATCTAAAACAGGGTGCAAATCTGAAGAAAGTGCTCCCCCGCCGTCGATTAAATTTTGTAGCT
The DNA here is from genome assembly GCF_058354585.1 of Enterobacter sp. Taxon_8. NCBI lineage: Bacteria > Pseudomonadati > Pseudomonadota > Gammaproteobacteria > Enterobacterales > Enterobacteriaceae > Enterobacter > Enterobacter sp. Taxon_8. Next base: position 2,642,953 of record NZ_CM177989.1, read on the forward strand.
GGCGATGAACGCCTCTGTTATATCCTCCTCAACGGGCGCGTCATGATTCACCGCAGCAACGACGATTTAGCCATGGCAACGGTTAAGGCGCCCGCTTTGCTCGGTCTCAGTAATCTGCATTACGCTCAGATGTTCGGTTACATCAAAACCTTTAATCACTGTGAGATCGTAACCCTTAAAATGGATGCTGTTTATGACATTATCAAGCATCATGAGTTATGGGAGCCGCTGGCTTATCACCTGATGGGCCTTGCAGGTAAGCTATTTCATAGCTACGAAGATATAACCGGACCTTCCGCATACAATATTGTCCGCGCCCAGCTTTATGCACTCTCAAACGAAGAAGAATCATTCAGGCAGAACATTACTGCAGAAAGGTATATCCGGGATAAAACCCACCTGTCCCGTAGCGGCGTCATGCGTATTCTTTCAGCTTTAAAAGAAGGGGGTTATATCGAAGTTGAAAGAGGTGTGCTAATCAATATGGGGAAATTGCCTGAAAGATTTTAATCTCACCGGCTGGTGATGGCCGTGCAGAAAATGATCTGACCCGGACACTGTAGCCGTCCTTTAACAACGAGTTGCCCGATACTGAATTTCAGACACAAAAAAGGCCGCACTCGCGGCCCTTTTATTCTCATGTACTCAATGGACGTGAACGCCCAACCGCCAGGCAAAATAGATCTCTTCTTTTAGTTCATTCGAAGAGAGCGCCAGCAAATCTGTAAATTCCAGCTCAAGCTGTTTCAGCTTTTTCAGGTACTGCGCCGGAGACAGGTTGCTCTTATCGCGACGTAAATATTCAATTGCCAGCTGCGTTGGGGTTATTTCAGTATCCATGATGTCCTCGCTTATGTACAAAACCTGACCAGTATATCACAATCATCTGGCTAGTTTTTGACCAAAGGCAAAACATCTGAAAACTTTACACAACCGCCGTGGTCAGCCGCGACGAGCAGCACAGGCGATCCTGCTCATCGAGAATATCTATCTGCCACACCTGATGGCGGCTTCCGGCGTGCAGCGCGCGGCAAACACCGCGCACGCGCCCGCTGCGCACCGAGCGAATGTGGTTAGCATTCACCTCAAGTCCGACAACCTTCTGCTCCCCTTCGGTACAGAGATACCCCGCCACCGAGCCCAGCGTTTCGGCCAGCACGACGGAGGCCCCGCCGTGCAATAAACCAAACGGCTGGTGGGTGCGACTATCGACCGGCATGGTGGCCTCAATTTCATCGTCGCCAATGCGGATGAACTGGATATCCAGCAGCCCCACCATATTCCCCTCGCCCATGGCGTTCAGCGCCTGCAGCGTGACGGCACGTTTCCAGATCATCCAATTATCTCCAGTAAAGCCTGCAATGGGTGACGCACACCGTTACCTTCTACCCGTTTTACCTGGCTGCGGCAGGAGTAGCCCGTCGCCAGACAGCGGTTTCGCGGCAAACGCTGCATCGCCTGATGCCAGGACAGCTCATAGATGCCGAGCGAGTTGGCGTGGTTTTTCACTTCGTGTCCGTAGGTGCCGGCCATTCCACAGCAGCCTACGCTGACGCTCTCCAGCTTCGCGCCGAAGCGGGCAAAGACGGACGCCCACTGCGCGGGCGCGCCCGGCAGCGCGGTGACTTCCGTGCAGTGTCCGAACAGATACCATGGTTCCCCGCTGACATCCTGTACCGCCTTATCTTCCAGCGCCACCGGCAGCCACTCGTGCACCAGCATCACGTTGAAATCACCGCGCTTGTCGCCGAGCGTCTGCCTGTATTCATCGCGATAGCAAAGCACCAGCGCCGGATCGACGCCGACCATCGGTATCCCGAGTTGCGCCACGCGGTTTAAGAAGTCAGCCGTTTTCTGCGCGGTCTTTGCAAAGCGCGTCAGAAAGCCCTTGATGTGCTGCGCCTTGCCGTTGGGTGAGAACGGCAGAACCACCGGCTGATACCCCAGCTTTTCCGACAGGCGGATGAAATCCGCGACCACCTGCGCATCGTAGTAGCTGGTAAACGGATCCTGCACCACCAGCACCACCTTCGCTCTTTGCTCAGGCGTGAGTGCCTCCAGCTGCTCCAGGGTCATGTTCGCCGAGCGATGCCCGACGAGCTGGCGCTGCAGAGACGGCACCGACAGCAGCGGCAGATCGATCATACCGATATGTTTTTCGGAGAGCTTGCGCACCAGCGGCTGGTTGATAAAGAAGTTAAAGGTCTTCGGCGCGCGCGCCATCAGCGGCGCGTAGCTTTCTACCGTTGCCACCAGATGGTCGCGCACCGGGCGGAGGTAGCGGGTGTGATACAGCTGCAGGAAGCGCGAGCGGAATTCCGGCACGTCGATTTTAATCGGGCACTGGGTGGAGCAGGCTTTACAGGCCAGACAGCCGGACATCGCCTCTTTCACCTCATGGGAGAAATCATACTCGCCCTTATTCGCATGCCAGCTGTTGCGGGTGCGCTCAATCAGCGAGCGCAGGCTGGCCCGTTTTTCCGGGAGCTGCTGCTCCAGCCTGAGCGGATCCACCCCGCGATCGGCCAGCAGACGCAGCCATTCCCGCACCAGCGTCGCCCGCCCTTTCGGCGAGTGGATGCGGTTGCTGGTGATTTTCATCGACGGACACATCGGGCTTTTCACATCAAAGTTAAAGCACAGTCCGTTGCCGTTACACTCCATCGCGCCGCGCCAGGAGGAGCGCACCGCAATCGGGATCTGTCTGTCATACGTGCCGCGCTTGACGGCATCCACCTGCAGCATTGGCGCGTCCACGCCTTCAGGAGGGCAGATTTTGCCCGGGTTGAGGCGGTTGTGCGGGTCGAAGGCCGCCTTCACCTTGCGCAGCTCCGCGTAGAGCTGTTCGCCGAAGAATGCCGGGCTGTATTCCGCGCGGAACCCTTTCCCGTGCTCCCCCCAGAGCAGGCCGCCGTATTTGGCGGTTAAGGCCACCACATCGTCGGAGATCTGCTTCATCAGGATCTCCTGCTGCGGGTCGCACATATCCAGCGCCGGACGCACGTGCAGTACCCCGGCGTCGACGTGGCCAAACATGCCATAGCTCAGGCCGTGGCTGTCCAGCAGGGCGCGGAACTCGACGATATAATCCGCCAGATGCTCAGGCGGCACACAGGTATCTTCGGCAAAAGGAATCGGCTTCGCCGCCCCTTTCGCATTGCCGAGCAGGCCCACGGCTTTTTTACGCATCGCATAGATACGCTCAATCCCCGCCAGATCGTTACAGAGTTGCCAGCCGATCACGCCGCCTTCGCCCTGCGCAATCAGCTCATCCAGCCGCTGGCAGAGCGTGGTGACCTGGCTCTCAATCAGCGCCGCATCGTCGCCGGCGAACTCCACGATATTGAGGCCGAGCATCTCTTTATCCGGCACGTCGGTAATGAGATCGCTGACGGAGTGCCAGACAATATCCTCCCGGGCCAGGTTGAGCACTTTGGAGTCGACCGTCTCCACCGAGAGCGCTTTAGCTTGCACCATAAACGGCGCATTGCGCAGCGCAGAGTCGAAGGAGTCATATTTGACGTTCACCAGCCGACGCACCTTCGGCAGGCGGGTGATATCCAGCCGCGCCTCGGTGATAAAGGCCAGCGTCCCTTCGGAACCGGTCAGCACGCGGGTTAAATCGAACTGGGTCAGGTCGTCGTTAAAGACGTGACGCAGGTCGTACCCGGTCAGGAAGCGGTTCAGTTTGGGGAACTTATCGAGAATAAGCTGGCGGTTGTCGCGGCAGCGCTCCAGTACGGTACGATAGATGCGTCCGCTGGCGGTGTTATCTTTGCCAAGGGTTTCCGCGAGTTCGACCGGCATCGGCTGCGTATCGAGAATATCGCCGCCCAGAAGAACGGCACGCACGCCCAGCACGTGATCGGAGGTTTTGCCGTAGACCAGCGAGCCCTGACCGGAGGCATCCGTGTTGATCATCCCGCCGAGGGTCGCGCGGTTACTGGTGGAAAGCTCCGGGGCAAAAAAGTAACCGTAAGGCTTGAGGTACTGGTTAAGCTGATCTTTGATAACGCCCGCTTCGACCCGCACCCACCCCTCTTCCGGGTTGATCTCAATGATGCGGTTCATATAGCGCGACATATCAACAATGATGCCCTGATTCAGCGCCTGACCGTTGGTCCCGGTGCCGCCGCCGCGCGGCGTAAAGACCAGAGAGGCAAAGCGCTCCTGCGTTGCCAGCCGGGCAATCAGCGCGACGTCGGCCGTGGAACGAGGGAAAACCACCGCATCGGGAAGAAGTTGGTAAATACTGTTATCGGTCGCCATCGTCAGCCTGTCGGCATAGTTCGTGGCGGTATCACCTGTAAAACCCTGTTGCTCCAGTGCTTGCAAAAAATTAAGCACCAGCTGAACGACGCCAGGTGCCTGAGAAATCTGTGGGATCATGACTGTCGACCCTAATTAGAGTTGTATGAAATCGTTTGCGTGTATCTTAAAAGTTTTATCACATTTTTTTCTTATAATCTCTGCTGAATTACAGGCAAAATCCGCCTGTCAAAAACCGCTGAGATCATTAATGATTAAAGAGACGCGGTTTTCCGTTCCCGCCAGTTGTACTGGCGTTCTTTTAAGGAAAGTTTCATTTATGGTCAATCTTCGCCAGCCCAGGGATGTTGCGCAAATTTTGCTGTCGGTGCTGTTTCTGGCCCTCATGATTATTGCGTGTCTGTGGATTGTTCAACCCTTTATTCTCGGCTTCGCGTGGGCTGCGACCGTTGTCGTTGCCACGTGGCCTTTGCTGCTGCGCTTGCAGAAGCTGCTGTTCGGCCGCCGCGGGTTAGCCGTGCTGGTCATGACGCTCCTGCTGTTCCTGCTGTTTATTATTCCGATTGCTCTGCTGGTCAATAGCCTGGTGGATTCCAGCGGCCCCGTTATTCGCGCCATTAGCAGCGGTGACCTGACGCTGCCGGATCTCGCCTGGCTGAACAGCATTCCGGTGGTGGGCGCCAAGCTCTACAGCGGCTGGCATAGCCTGCTGGAGATGGGCGGCAGCGCGCTGATGGCAAAAGTCCGCCCGTATATTGGCACTACCACCACCTGGTTTGTGGGTCAGGCGGCGCATATCGGCCGCTTTATGATGCACTGTACCCTGATGCTGCTCTTCAGCGCCCTGCTCTACTGGCGCGGCGAGCAGGTGGCATTAGGCGTTCGTCACTTCGCCACCCGCCTGGCGGGCAAACGCGGTGACGCTGCGGTACTGCTGGCTGCGCAGGCCGTGCGCGCGGTTGCGCTGGGCGTGGTGGTGACCGCGCTGGTGCAGGCGGTGCTGGGCGGTATCGGTCTGGCGATTTCCGGCGTACCGTACGCCACCGTGTTCACCGTTGTCATGCTGATGACCTGTCTTGCGCAACTGGGACCGCTGCTGGTGCTGGTCCCTAGTATTATCTGGCTCTACTGGACGGGTGATACCACGTGGGGAACGGTGCTGCTGGTCTGGAGCTGCGTGGTCGGCACCATGGATAACGTCATTCGTCCGATCCTCATCCGCATGGGTGCAGACCTGCCGCTGATCCTGATCCTCTCCGGAGTCATTGGCGGACTGATTGCCTTTGGCATGATCGGCCTGTTTATTGGCCCGGTGCTGCTCGCCGTCACATGGCGTCTGTTCTCCGCCTGGGTGCATGAAATTCCGCCGCCGGGAACCGACCCGGACGTGATTCTGAGCGAACTGGAAGAGCTGGAAGAGAAAAACACCCATTAAGTTTTTTGCCGGGTGGCGCTAACGCGCACCCGGCCTACATTCTCCCTCACAATACTTTAGCAGCGTTAAAGTATTTATTCGTTGCACACTGGTCAGACCCGCTATTCATGCATTCATTCTGCTCTTAACCTCAAGAAATCTTTACGTCTCTTTAACTATTGAGACGAATCCGATCGACGCTCAAAGATGACATGCCTACTATTAGCACACGGTTATAAATCAACACCTTGATTTATAAGCATGGAAATCCCCTGAGTGAAACAACGAATTGCTGTGTGTAGTCTTTGCCCATCTCCCACGATGGGCTTTTTTTTATCCTGACTACGTGCGCTTAATCTCACAGGCACTGAGCATCCGCCACTCCGCTGGCAGCACCCGCGTTTCCCCGGACACATTGACCGTCACCGCCTCGCGGATATCCGCCGACGATGCGCCAACCTGCAGTTCAAACTCGCCCGGCTCAACGATGCGCTTCCCGTCCCGGCGGGTAAAGTTGAACATCTCAACCGGTAGCGTAAAGCTGAGCGTGGCGGATTCGCCCGGCGAGAGCGTGACGCGCTGGAACGCCTTCAGCTCCTGAAGCGGCCGTACCTGGGTGGCGACCTTATCCCTGACGTAAACCTGCACCACCTCGCTGCCGCTGCGCTCCCCGGTATTGGCGATATCTACGCTCAGCGTCACCTCGCCGTCGATCGGCACGCTGCTTTCAGCGAGGCGGGCAGCCCCCCAGCTAAACGTCGTCCAGCCGAGGCCGAAGCCAAACGGATAACGTGAACCGAAGTGGAACGCAAACGGCGTGCCGCCGCTTTTGAGCTTGTGATTGTAGTAATACGGCATGGCCCCGGCGCTTTTCGGCACGCTCACCACCAGACGCCCCTGCGGCTCTGCGCGTCCCGTTAGCACGTCCGCAATCGCCCAGCCCCCTTCCTGCCCCGGCGCCCACGCCACCAGCAGCGCCGCGACCTTATCCTCCAGCCCCTGAAGGTTGTACGGGCGCCCGCCGGTCATCACGACGATCACCGGTTTGCCCGTCGCCACCAGCGCTTCCAGCAGCTGTTGCTGCACGCCCGGCAGGTTCAGGGAATCGGTATCGGAACCTTCCCCCACGGTGCCGCTCTGGAACAGCCCGGCAAGATCGCCCACGCAGGCCACCACCACGTCACTCTCCTGCGCCGCGTCCACGGCCTCGGGGATCAGGGCGGTACTCTGCGACACCGGCGACTGCTGCATCGGCTTGCCGCCGCTGTCGCCCGGGAAGACCGGCGCACCCGCCATCCGTTTCTCGATAATGTGACACCCTTTGGCGTAACGGACCTGCGACGCGCCGAGGTAGTGTTTCAGGGCCGCGCGCGGGGTCGTCACCTGCGAGGTCTCTTCAACCATATCGCTGATGATCAGATGCACCGGGAAGCTGTAGCCGCTGAGTAACGCCAGCGGATCGTCTGCCGTCGGCCCCACCACCGCCACGCGGGGCTTACCGCCGAGGGGTAAAATACCGTTATTTTCCAGCAGCGTGAGCGATTTCGTCGCCACCTCCCGCGCGACCTGGCGGGTCATGTCGTTTTGCAGATCGATACCGTTCTCATCCGCGTACGGGTTTTCAAACAGCCCCAGACGGAATTTTTCCGTCAGCACGCGCGCCACGATCTCATCCACTTTCGCCATAGAGATCAGCCCGCGCTCAACGGCGTCTGCCAGATGCCGCGCGCAGTCGTCTTTCGGCAGCTCAACGTCCAGCCCCGCGTTGAACGCCAGCGCGGCGGATTCCGCCGCATCGTGGGAAATCCCGTGATGCTGGTGCAGCAGGCTGATGCCGCCGTAGTCCGCGACAATAATCCCGTCGAATCCCCACTGTTCGCGCAGGACGGTAGTCAGCAGGAAGCTGTCGCTGTGCCCCGGCTGATTGTCGATATCGTGATAGGCGGGCATCACCGACCCGGCATTGGCCAGCTTCACCGCCATTTCAAACGGCAGCAGGAAGGTGTCATTCAGCTCGCTGAACCCCAGGTGTACCGGCGCGTGGTTGCGCGCCCCTTCGCTGAACGAGTGGCCCACGTAGTGCTTGAGCGTCGCCAGCAGGTCGCGATTATCGCCCTGCAATCCTTTCACCCAGGCGGTCGCCATCACGCCCACCAGCCACGGATCTTCCCCGAAGGTCTCTTCGGTTCGCCCCCAGCGCACGTCGCGGGAAACGTCCAGCACCGGCGCCAGCCCCTGCTGACAGCCGACGGATCGCGCCTCTTTACCGATCTGCTCTGCCGCGCGCTGTACCAGTTCAGGATCCCAGGTCGAACCGTAGTTCAGCGACGACGGGAACAGCGTAGCGTCTTTGCACAGCAGCCCCACCAGACACTCTTCATGGAACAAGGCCGGAATGCCGAGGCGCGTCTCTTCCATCATCATGCGCTGCAGGCGGTTAGCGGCGCGCACCCCGGTTTTCGCATCAACGATATGGGTACCGAGCGGACGGGTGATCTGCCCGACGCCCAGCTTTAACCGTTCGCCTAGCGCTGCCTGCTCGCTCACGCCGGCGAATTCATCGCTGAGATCGCTGCGCTCGCGGTGGTTACCGTTTTCATCGAGGATCAGCCAGTACGCATGCATCTGGGCGAACTTCTCTTCCGGGGTCATACGCGCCAGTAAATCGGCGACGCGCTCGTGCACGGGACGTCCCGCGTCCTTATAGATAGCTGTCATGTTTTACTCCTGTAGTGCGGAAGGGGTTGCCGGGCTGAGCTGCCCCGTTTCGGGTCTGACCTCACGTTTGCTGGCCAGCTCACGGGCGATGGAATCAACCAGCCGGCTGTTGAGCTTGTAGATGGCAAGCAGCGCGACCATGCAGAGGAACAGCGCGCAAGGGATAAGGGTGAACAGCGCGTTGATGGTCGAGAGAACGCCTGGCGCCTGGGTTGCCTGTCCCGGCGCGTAATCCACCATGCCAAGCACCCAGCCGACCACCGCGCCGCCCAGCGCCAGGCCGAATTTGATGGCAAACAGCGCGGTGGAGAAGACCAGCCCGTCCAGGCGGCGGCCGCTGCGATGCTCCTCGTAGTCGACCACATCGGAGAACATGGTCCACTGCAGCGGCGTGGTAAGGTTTTGAATAAAGCTAAAGACAATGTTGAGGCCAAAGATCAGCCACACCTGCGAAGGCGGCAGGAAGAAAATCAGCGCGCCGAAGATAACGAAGGAGATAATCGTCCACTGGTAGGCGCGCACGCGGTCAAATTTCCCCAGCAGTCGTTCAGATAATAATGCGCCGCTTAAGGAGGCCACCATGCCGGAAACAATAAAGGCAAAAACCAGATCCGGGCGCAACAGCACATAGTTCACGTAATACATCGTGGCGGAACCGCGCGTCACCACCGCCGTTAACAGCAAAATATTAAACAGGAACACAATGCGCCACTGGCTGTTTCCGGCCAGCAGTTTTAAATCGGTGAGCATCGAGCCGGAGGTATCATTGCGCGGCGAATAGCGCTCGCGGGTCATCAGGAAACAGCAGAAAAAAAGCACAATGCCCAGCAGCCCCATCAGGCTCATGGCATAGAAATAGCCTTTCTGCACGTTGCCCTGGCCTAACAATGAGACCAGCGGCAGGGCAATAACCGTCACAATCAACCCGCCGATAAACGACAGGCCAAAACGCCACGACTGCAGAGAATGACGCTCGCGCGGATCCAGCGTCAGCGCGCCGGGCATGGCGCAGTAAGGCACGTTAATCGCGGAGTAAATCAGGCTTAAAATTGCGTAGGTCACGCAGGCATAGACGATTTTCGCCGTCGGCCCCACGTCCGGTACATAGAAAGTGATAAGGCAGCTTACGCCAAACGGGATGGCGAACCACAGCAGCCAGGGACGGAAACGTCCGTGACGCGTCTGGGTGCGGTCAACCAGCGCGCCAATGCACGGGTCGACAAACGCATCGACCACGCGCACCACTAAAAACATGGTGCCCATAATCGCGGCGGGAAGCCCAAAAACGTCCGTATAGAAATAAGCGAGAAATAACGTTGCCGTTTGCCAGACCAGCGCGCTGGCCATATCACCTAAGCCATAACCTATTTTATCTTTGGTACGCAATACAGAGGAAAGTGTCATTGTTATTTGCCTTTTTATCAGGTTAAAACGTATTTCAACCAGTTGCGCATCACCTGAAGGGAAATGCGCAGTAAGGCTCAAGTATTAGCAACGCGTTGCGCGCTAACAATTGTCTAAATTAACAGGCAAATTATGATATTTAGTTTTTTACTTTATTTGTGATGGGGAGCATATTCGGGCGGAAATAAAAAAGGCGAGGAATAATATCCTCGCCTTTTCGGGTCAGCGTGGCGTTACTTGTTCAGTTCCGCCAGGCTCAGCCAGGTTTGCACCACGGTATCCGGGTTCAGGGACAGGCTATCGATCCCCTCTTCCATCAGCCAGGCGGCAAAGTCTTCATGGTCGGATGGACCCTGACCGCAAATCCCGACGTATTTACCCTGCTTCTTCGCCGCGCGGATGGACATAGAAAGCAGCGCTTTCACCGCCTCGTTGCGCTCGTCGAACAGCTCGGAGACCACGCCGGAGTCACGGTCCAGACCCAGCGTCAGCTGCGTCATGTCGTTCGAGCCGATAGAGAAGCCGTCGAAATGTTCCAGGAACTGCTCGGCCAACAGGGCGTTGGACGGGATTTCGCACATCATGATGATCTTCAGCCCGTTCTCGCCGCGCTTCAGACCCTGACGCGCCAGCTCGTCAACAACGGCTTTAGCCTGATCGACGGTACGCACAAACGGGATCATGATTTCGACGTTGGTCAGCCCCATGTCGTTGCGCACGCGCTTCACCGCCTCGCACTCCAGCGCGAAACAGTCGCGGAAGCTGTCGGACACGTAGCGTCCGGCCCCGCGGAAGCCCAGCATCGGGTTCTCTTCTTCCGGCTCGTAGCGCTCGCCGCCGACCAGGTTGGCGTATTCGTTAGACTTAAAGTCAGACAGACGCACAATCACGCGTTTCGGATAGAAAGCGGCGCCGAGTGTCGCGATCCCTTCGGTCAGACGACCGACGTAGAACTCTTTCGGCGAGTCGTAGCCTTTCATCATCTCGCGGATTTCGTTCTGCAGCTTCGGATCCTGGTCGTCAAACTCCAGCAGCGCACGCGGGTGAACGCCGATCATACGGTTGATGATAAATTCCAGGCGCGCCAGGCCTACGCCTTCGTTCGGCAGGCAGGCGAAGTCGAACGCGCGGTCCGGGTTGCCGACGTTCATCATGATCTTCAGCGGCAGGTCAGGCATGGTATCCACGCTGGAGCTCTTCACGCTGAAGTCGAGGATATCGGCATACACGTAGCCGGTATCGCCTTCGGCACAGGATACGGTCACGTTCTGGCCGTCCTTCATGCGCTCGGTGGCATCACCGCAGCCGACAACCGCAGGAATACCCAGCTCGCGGGCAATGATCGCCGCGTGACAGGTACGACCGCCGCGGTTGGTAACGATAGCCGCCGCTTTCTTCATGATCGGTTCCCAGTCCGGATCGGTCATGTCGGTCACCAGCACGTCGCCTGGCTCAATACGGTTCATCTCGCTGATGTCGTGGATCACTTTAACCGGACCGGCACCGATGCGGTGACCGATAGCACGGCCTTCCGCCACGATTTTGCCCTGGGCGTGCAGCGTATAACGCTCCATCACCTGACCGCGAGAGCGAACGGTTTCCGGACGCGCCTGCACGATAAACAGCTTGCCGGTGTTACCGTCTTTCGCCCATTCGATGTCCATCGGACGGCCGTAGTGTTTTTCAATCTGCACCGCCTGCTTCGCCAGCTCCTGAACTTCAGCGTCGGTGAGGGAGAAGCGGTCGCGCTGCTCCTGCGGTACGTCTTCAATTTTAACCTGCTTGCCATGCTCCTGCGTCGGGGCATAGATCATGCGGATTTTTTTCGAGCCCATGGTGCGGCGCACTACCGCCGGACGGCCAGCGGCCAGCGTAGGCTTATGAACATAGAATTCGTCAGGGTTAACCGCCCCCTGCACAACCATCTCACCCAGACCCCACGCGGAGGTGATAAACACCACCTGGTCGAAGCCGGATTCGGTATCAATGGAGAACATCACGCCGGATGAGCCCACGTCCGAGCGCACCATGCGCTGTACGCCAGCGGAGAGCGCCACGCCGCGATGGTCGTAGCCCTGATGCACGCGATAGGAGATGGCACGGTCGTTGAACAGGGAAGCAAACACGTGCTTCACCGCCACCAGCACCGCATCGTAACCCTGGACGTTCAGGAAGGTTTCCTGCTGTCCGGCAAACGAGGCGTCCGGCATATCTTCTGCGGTCGCAGAGGAACGTACGGCAAAGGAGGCCTGCGCATCGTCAGCGGAGAGCTGGTTGTACGCGTCGTGAATGGCTTTTTCCAGTTCCGGCTGGAAAGGTGTGTCGATGATCCACTGGCGGATCTGCGCCCCGGCTTTGGCAAGCTCGGTGACGTCATCAATATCCGTTTTATCCAGCAGGTCGTAAATGCGCTGGTTAACACCGCTCTGGTCTAAAAACAGGTTAAAGGCATCGGCGGTGGTGGCAAACCCGTTCGGTACGGAGACACCCATACCCGAGAGGTTTGTAATCATTTCACCCAGGGAGGCATTTTTGCCCCCAACTCTGTCTACATCATTCATGCCGAGTTGGTTATACCAAAGCACCAGCGGTGACGAGCCATTGTTGGACATCGAAACAATCCTTTTGTGATATTTGATCGGAGTAAGTAACACCTGACTACGTTTTTATACTGGCATATTTATTTCCGCTAAAAAAACGGTGAATCGTGTAAGCAATTTAAAATTTCAACTTTTCGGATACTTTCCCATCAACGATTAACCCGATGATTCCTCTATATTCAGCCAGAAACCCCAAAAATAAAGTCTCTATTTGAAAAATGAAATCCACTTTTCAGGAAAATCAAAAACAGTGTTTCATTCATAATTAGGATAAGTTCTTTGCTGTGTAAATTACTTTTTTAATTTATGCTTTCAGACAATTACGTATGATATTCAGGGTGGGTAAAATGGATAGTGCTGTCGATCGTCACGTTTTTTATATTTCTGATGGTACGGCGATCACCGCCGAGGTGCTGGGCCACGCGGTGATGTCGCAGTTTCCCGTATCGATCAACAGCATTACGCTGCCGTTTGTCGAAAATGAGAGCCGCGCCAAAGCGGTGAAGGACCAGATCGATGCCATTTACCAGCAGACCGGCGTCCGCCCGCTGGTGTTCTACTCCATCGTGATCCCCGAGATTCGCTCCATCATTCTGCAGAGCGAAGGCTTCTGCCAGGATATCGTGCAGGCGCTGGTGGCTCCGCTGCAAAGCGAGCTGAAGCTCGACCCGACCCCTATCGCCCACCGTACCCACGGGCTGAACCCCGGCAACCTGACCAAGTACGATGCCCGTATCGCCGCCATCGATTACACCCTCGCGCACGACGACGGTATCTCGCTGCGCAATCTCGACCAGGCGCAGGTGATCCTGCTTGGCGTGTCGCGCTGCGGCAAAACGCCGACCAGCCTCTACCTGGCGATGCAGTTCGGCATTCGCGCCGCCAACTACCCGTTTATCGCTGACGATATGGATAACCTGGTGCTGCCCGCTGCCCTCAAGCCGCTGCAGCACAAGCTGTTCGGGCTGACCATTAATCCGGAGCGCCTTGCCGCTATCCGCGAAGAGCGCCGCGAGAACAGCCGCTACGCCTCCATGCGCCAGTGCCGGATGGAGGTCTCCGAAGTGGAAGCCCTGTACCGCAAAAATCAGATCCCATGGCTGAACAGCACCAACTATTCGGTGGAAGAAATTGCCACAAAAATTCTCGACATCATGGGGCTAAACCGCCGCATGTACTAATATGCTAGTACATTAACTCAGATTCAAGTATCATGATCGGCAACCACGGGGCGGTGTCGCCCCGAACTTGAAATCAGCAGGGATTGGTTTAAGGTGATGCCCATCACTTCCCGGTAGTCTGCCGATGAAGCAAAAATTTTCTGAGACATTCCATGAATAAAACCGATGAACTCCGCACTGCGCGCATTGACAGCCTGGTTACGCCGGCTGAACTGGCCCAGCGGCATCCTGTTTCCGCTGCCGTTGCGGAACACGTGACGGCCTCCCGCCGCCGCATTGAAAAAATCCTCAATGGTGAAGACAAGCGTCTTCTGGTGGTGATTGGTCCCTGCTCCATCCACGACCTGGATGCCGCGATGGATTATGCAAAACGGCTTCAGGGCCTGCGGGATAAGTATCAGCACCGCCTTGAGATTGTTATGCGCACCTACTTTGAAAAACCGCGGACCGTGGTGGGCTGGAAAGGGCTGATCTCCGATCCTGACCTCAACGGCAGCTATCGCGTGAACCACGGCATCGAGCTGGCGCGTAAGCTGCTTTTGCAGGTCAACGAGCTGGGCGTGCCGACGGCGACCGAGTTTCTTGATATGGTGACCGGGCAGTTTATCGCCGATCTGATCAGCTGGGGCGCAATTGGCGCACGCACCACCGAAAGCCAAATCCACCGCGAGATGGCCTCCGCCCTCTCCTGCCCGGTCGGCTTTAAAAACGGGACCGATGGCAACACCCGTATTGCGGTTGATGCCATCCGCGCTGCCCGTGCCAGCCACATGTTCCTGTCGCCGGACAAGAGCGGTCATATGACCATCTACCAGACCAGCGGTAACCCTTACGGGCACATCATTATGCGCGGCGGGAAGAAACCCAATTACCATGCACAAGATATTGCGGCGGCCTGTGAAACGCTGGCCGAATTCGACCTGCCGGAACATCTGGTAGTGGATTTCAGCCACGGCAACTGCCAGAAGCAGCATCGCCGCCAGCTGGACGTCTGCGATGAGATCTGCCAGCAGATCCGCAGCGGCTCGACCGCCGTTGCCGGGATTATGGCCGAGAGCTTCATCAAGGAAGGCACGCAGAAAATCGTTGCCGGACAGCAGATGGTTTACGGCCAGTCGATCACCGACCCGTGCCTGAGCTGGGAAGACAGCGAGCTGCTGCTGGAAAAGCTGGCTGCAGCAGTAGATACCCGCTTCTGAAACATGCGGGTCAGCCGGGTCACACCGCCTGACCCGGCTGATAAAAATCCTTCAGCGTTTCCAGCAGGGCATGCGCCGCTTTAGAGAGCTGCGTGTGCCCGGGATGGATCGCCCCGATGCACTTTTCAATCGACGGGTTATCCAGCGGAATACAGACCGCGCCCAGCGCCGTCATCTGCGCCTCGCAGAGCGCCGGGACGGCACTGCCGCCCAGCCCGCTCGCGACCATTCGCCCGACCGTAACCAGCTGATGGCTCTCCAGCGCGACGTCCAGCTTTCTGCCGCTTCGCGCCAGCTCCTCCTCCATCATCAGACGTACCGCTGAGGGGCGCTGCAGGGTGATGAAATCCAGCGTCAGCAGCGCTTCCCATGTCAGGCGCTTCTTGCCCGCCAGCGGGGAATCTTTCGGCACAATGGCTACAAACCTGTCGAGGCCCAGCGGGGTAAATAGCAGGTTGTGCGTGGGCGCGGGCTCAAAGGCGATGCCCATCTCCACGCGCCCTTCCCGCACCATCTCTATCACCTGCTCGTTGATAACGTCATGCACGGTGACGTTGATTCCGGCATGGCGATCGCGAAACGCTTTCAGCACCTCGGGCAGGACATTCGCGGCAAACGACGGCATGGCGGCAACCGAAATTTTACCGCGCTGCAGGGTAAAGCACTGGTGCATCGCCTCTTCGACGTTATCCCAGTCGGCAAGCAGCTGGCGCGCCATCGGCAAAAACGTCTCGCCCTCCTGCGTCAGCGCGACCTTGCGCGTGCTCCGCTGCAGCAGCGGTCCGCCGAGCGCGTCCTCCAGCGCTTTAATCGTCAGGCTCAGGGCCGGCTGGGAAAGATTCAGCCGTTCGCTGGCGTGCGCGAAATTGAGAGTGTGAGCTACCGCTAAAAACGCGCGTAACTGTTTGACACTCATTCTCATTTTTCACCTTGTTAACTAATTGAAAAAATTTAGTTAACAGGAAATTAATAAAAAAACCAAATGAGTGGGTCACAAATTCAAAATTAACAAATGAGTCGCCGCCCCTAATGATACCGCCACGGTTAAGAGGAGGAATGACGATGGCGGGACTGGATAAGCGCGTCGACAGCTATGCGCAGGCGCTGGATGGGCTGACGGACGGAATGACTTTGCTGGCGGGCGGCTTCGGCCTGTGCGGTATTCCGGAGAACCTGATAGCAGAGGTCAGACGCCGTCAGGTGAAAGATCTGACGGTGGTATCAAACAACTGCGGCGTGGACGGCTTCGGTCTTGGGCTTCTGCTTGAGACGCGGCAGGTGCGTAAGGTGGTGGCTTCTTACGTCGGCGAAAACGCGCTGTTCGAGCAGCAGGTGCTGAGCGGCGAACTGGAGATTGAACTCACGCCTCAGGGCACGCTGGCGGAAAAGGTGCGCGCGGGCGGTGCGGGTATCCCGGCATTTTACACGGCCACCGGCTACGGCACGCCCGTGGCTACCGGCAAAGACGTGCGCCAGTTTGCCGGTAAGCACTACATCCTCGAAGAGGCCATTACCGGTGATTTCGCGCTGATCAAGGGCTGGAAAGCGGACTGGTACGGCAACGTCGTCTACCGGCATACTGCGCAAAATTTTAATCCGCTGATGGCAACGGCGGGCCGGATAACGGTCGTCGAGGTGGAAGAGATTGTTCCCCCGGGCGAGCTGCCCCCGTCGGCCATTCATACCCCGGGCATTTACGTCGACAGGCTGATTGTCGGCCAGTTTGAAAAACGTATTGAACAGCGCACCCTGCGCGCGGAAGGAGTGTGACGATGTTAACCCGTGAACAGATGGCCATGCGCGTCGCCCGCGAGCTGCGGGACGGATATTACGTCAACCTGGGGATCGGTATTCCTACCCTGGTGGCGAACTACATTCCGGAAGGAATGGACGTGATGCTTCAGTCGGAAAACGGACTGCTGGGGATGGGCGCGTTTCCTGACGAACAGAGCCTTGATGCGGACATGATCAACGCCGGTAAACAGACCGTGACCGCACGGACAGGCGCGGCCATTTTCGACTCGGCCCAGTCGTTTGCCATGATCCGTGGCGGCCATGTTGACCTGACGGTGCTGGGCGCGTTTGAGGTGGATGTCGAAGGCAATATCGCCTCGTGGATGATCCCCGGAAAGATGGTGAAGGGTATGGGCGGCGCGATGGATCTCGTCGCCGGAGCGCAGAACATCATTGTGGTGATGACCCACGCGTCGAAAAGCGGCGAGTCAAAGCTGCTGTCGCGCTGCACGCTGCCGCTCACGGGGGCGGGCTGTATCCGCCGGGTCTTAACCGACCTCGCGTTGCTGGAGATAGAGGACGGCGCGTTCATCCTGCGGGAATACGCCCCCGGCGTCAGTATCGACGAAATAGCGGCTAAGACGGCCGGAAAAATGATTGTGGCGGACGACGTTCGCGAGATGCGCTTTAGCTGAGGACTCACCATGAAAGAGGTCATGATTGTCGGGGCCACGCGAACCCCCATTGGCAGTTTTCGCGGATCGCTCGCGCCC
Source organism: Enterobacter sp. Taxon_8 (assembly GCF_058354585.1). Taxonomy (NCBI): domain Bacteria; kingdom Pseudomonadati; phylum Pseudomonadota; class Gammaproteobacteria; order Enterobacterales; family Enterobacteriaceae; genus Enterobacter; species Enterobacter sp. Taxon_8. The sequence goes on from NZ_CM177989.1 coordinate 2,660,245, forward strand.
CTCTCTGCGGCCGAGCTGGGAGCCGTCGCGGTTCATCGTCTGCTTGAAAGCAGCGGTCTTCCAGCAGAGACGATAGACGAGGTGATTTTCGGCCAGGTGCTGACGGCGGGATGCGGACAAAACCCTGCGCGCCAGACGGCCATCGCCGCCGGATTGCCCGTCAGCACGCCGGCGACAACGGTCAACCTGGTCTGCGGCGCGGGCTTGAAAGCGGTGCAGCTCGCCGCGCAGGCGATCCGATGCGGCGACGCGGACGCGATTATCGCAGGCGGTCAGGAGAGCATGAGCAACGCCCCCTATCTACTGGACGGCGCGCGTTCAGGGCTGCGTTTTGGCCATACGGGCCTGCAGGACAGCATGATTACGGACGGCCTGTGGGATGCGTTCAACGATTACCACATGGGGATCACCGCTGAAAACGTCGCCCGGCAGTTTGGCGTTTCCCGCGAAGAGCAGGACGCCTTCGCTGCCCGGTCGCAGCAGAAAGCGGCTTCCGCCGCCGAAGCGGGTCGTTTTGACCCGGAGATTGCGCCGGTGACGGTGAAACAGGGTAAAAAGCCTCCGCTTATTGTCAGCCGTGACGAGCAGCCCCGGCCAGGCACCACCGCCGAGCAGCTTGCGCAGCTGCGCCCCGCCTTTTTGCAGGAGGAAGGCACGGTCACGGCCGGAAATGCCTCCACGCTCAACGACGGTGCCGCTGCGGTGCTGCTGATGAGCGGCGAAAACGCACGGGCGAGCGGACTGCCGATCCTGGGCCGCATCGTGAGTTACGCCGTGACGGGCGTTGATCCGTCGGTGATGGGCATCGGTCCGGTTTGCGCCTGCCAGATCGCGCTGGCACGAGCGGGCTGGACGCTCGATGACGTGGACCTCATTGAAGCCAATGAAGCCTTTGCCGCGCAGGCGTTGGCGGTGGGCAAGCAGCTCGGCTGGGATGAGCGAAAGGTGAACGTTAACGGTGGCGCTATCGCCCTGGGTCATCCGATTGGCGCCTCCGGCTGCCGCATCCTCGTGACGCTGCTGCACGAAATGCAGCGCCGTGATGTTAAAAAAGGACTCGTCACCCTGTGCGTAGGCGGCGGGCAAGGCATCGCCCTCACCGTTGAACGTTAAGCATCTCGTTGGTACCCGAATAATAATTAAAGTGAGGAGTCGTAATGAGCGTGTTAATTGCCCTGGCGGCGCTGGGGCTGCTGATGCTGGCGGCCTATCGCGGATATAGCGTGATTTTGTTTGCGCCGATTGCGGCGCTCGGTGCCGTACTGCTGACCGACCCGGGCGCCGTCGGCCCGACCTTTACCGGCCTGTTCATGGAAAAGATGGTGGGCTTCGTCAAGCTCTACTTCCCGGTGTTCCTGCTGGGGGCGGTGTTTGGCAAACTGATTGAGCTTTCCGGCTTCTCGCGCTCCATCGTCGCCGCCGCGATTCAGATCCTGGGCCGTCGCCACGCCATCCCGGTGATTGTTCTGGTGTGCGCGCTGTTAACCTACGGCGGCGTGTCGCTGTTCGTGGTGGCATTTGCGGTTTATCCGTTTGCCGCCGAACTGTTCCGCCAGAGCGGCATCCCTAAACGGCTGATCCCGGCCACCGTGGCGCTCGGGGCCTTCTCGTTTACCATGGATGCCCTGCCCGGTACGCCGCAGATCCAGAACATCATCCCCACAAGCTTCTTTGGTACCAACGCCTGGGCCGCACCGTGGCTGGGGCTTATCGGCTCTCTGTTTATTATCGTCTTTGGCCTGCTCTGGCTGGAGCGCCAGCGTCGTAAGGCGTTCAATAACAATGAAGGTTACGGCACGGATCTGAAAAATGAACCGGAAACGCCGGACAACATTAACCTTCCGCATCCGCTGATTGCCATCGCCCCGCTGCTGGTGGTGGGCATACTGAACCTGCTGTTTACCCGCTGGATCCCCGTCTGGTACGGCACGACCCACGAGCTGACCCTGCCCGGTCTGGCGAAACCGATTGTGACCGAGGTGGGCAAGATCACCGCCATCTGGGCCGTGGAAGTGGCGCTGATCGCCGGTATTTTGCTGGTGCTGATTTTTGGCTTTCGCAATATCCAGGGGCGCCTGGCGGAAGGCAGCCGGACGGCGGTGAGCGGCGCCATTCTTGCGGCGATGAATACCGCCTCGGAGTACGGTTTCGGCGCGGTTATCGCCGCCCTGCCCGGTTTTCTGGTGTTATCCCACGCGCTGGCGGCTATTCCGAATCCGCTGCTGAATGAAGCCATCAGCGTGACCGTTCTCGCTGGGATCACCGGCTCGGCGTCCGGCGGGATGAGTATTGCACTCGCCGCTATGTCCGACACGTTTATTGCCGCCGCCCATGCCGCCAATATCCCGCTAGAGGTGTTGCACCGCGTGGCGTCAATGGCGAGCGGGGGGATGGATACCCTTCCCCATAACGGCGCGGTGATTACCCTGCTGGCGATTACAGGCCTGAGCCATCGCCAGGCCTACGGCGGCATTTTCGCTATCACTATCATTAAAAGTCTGGCAGTGCTTTTTGTCATTGCCGTGTTTTATCTGACCGGCATTGTGTAAGGAGAGAAAGATGAATCTGAACGGTAAAACCGCCCTGGTCACCGGCTCGACCAGCGGCATTGGCCTTGGGATCGCCCGCGTACTGGCGAAGGCCGGGGCGCAGCTTATCCTCAACGGTTTCGGCGATAGCGACTCAGCAAGAGAAGCTATTGCGCACCTGGGCAAAAAGCCAGGCTATCACGATGCGGACCTGCGTGACGTGCTGCAAATTGAAGCCATGATGCGCTATGCCGAATCGCAGTTTGGCGGCGTGGACATTCTTGTCAACAACGCGGGCATACAGCACGTGGCGCCGGTTGACGCGTTTCCGGTAGAGAAATGGAACGACATTATCGCCATTAACCTCTCGTCGGTGTTTCACACCAGCCGGCTGGCGCTGCCTGCCATGCGCGAGAAAAACTGGGGGCGCATCATTAATATCGCCTCCGTTCACGGGCTGGTCGCGTCAAAAGAGAAGTCGGCCTACGTGGCTGCCAAGCATGGCGTAGTGGGCTTTACGAAATCGCTGGCGCTGGAAACCGCGCGCACCGGCATTACCGCCAATACGATCTGTCCCGGCTGGGTACTGACGCCGCTGGTGCAACAGCAAATCGACAAGCGTATCGCCGACGGCATTCCGCCGGAGCAGGCTCGGGAACAGCTTCTGGCGGAGAAACAGCCTTCGGGCGAGTTTGTTACCCCGGAGCAGCTGGGCGAACTGGCGCTGTTTTTGTGCAGCGACAGCGCCGTTAACGTTCGCGGCGCCGCGTGGAATATGGATGGCGGCTGGGTCGCGCAGTGACGTTCAGGCCGGATAAGGCGAAGCCGCCTCCCGGCAAAAAATCTCTAGCTTGAGCAACTGACCTCCAGCCGCTTGCCCCAGTCAGGCGGGCGGCTGACGTAATCATCATCCCGGTCGGCAAACGGCGTGCGCAGCGCCACGTGCAGACGGTGTAACTCGTCGTACTCGCCCTGCTCCGCCTGCTCAATCGCCCGCTGCGCCAGCCAGTTGCGCAACACCATTGCGGGGTTCGTGGCGTTCATCTGCGTCTGGCGAGTCGCATCATCTACCTCTTCCTGCTGCAGCCGCGCGCGGTACGATGCAAACCAGTCGTCAAACGCCTGTCTGTCAATAAACTCATCGCGCAGCGGGGAGGCGGCGCTGTGCTGCTCCGTCTGCCCCAGCATCCGGAAGGTGCGCGTGTAATCGCTGCCCTCGCGCGCCATCAGGGCAAACAGGCCATTGAGGATGTCGTTATCGCCCCTCTCCTGCGTCACCAGCCCCAGCTTGTTGCGCATCAGCGTGCCATATTCCCGCAGTAATATGTCCTGATAGCTGTCGAGCGCATCATTCAGGGCATCAACGTCGATAAACGGCGACAGGGTTTGCGCAAGCCGCTGCAGGTTCCACAGGCCCACCGCGGGCTGATTGTCAAAACTGTAGCGCCCCTGATAGTCGGAGTGGTTGCAGATATACCCCGGCTGATAATCGTCCAGGAAACCAAACGGGCCGTAGTCGAAGGTCAACCCGAGAAGCGACATGTTGTCCGTATTCATAACGCCATGGGCAAAGCCTACCGTTTGCCAGCGGGCAATCAGGGTTGCGGTACGGGCCACCACATCCCTGAACCAGAGCACGTATTTATCCGCCTCGTCCATCAGATGCGCCCAGTGGTGGCGAATGGCAAAGTCTGCCAGCAGGCGCACCTTTTCCGGCTCGCGACGATAGTAAAAGTGCTCAAAATGACCGAAGCGCAGATGGCTTTGCGCGATACGCATCAGCATTGCGCCCTTTTCCACGGTTTCGCGCACAACCGGCGTATCGCTGGTAACGATCGACAGCGCGCGGGCGGTGGGGATCCCCAGGGCATGCATCGCTTCGGAGCCCAGGCATTCGCGGATCGTTGAACGCAGAACCGCACGCCCGTCGCCCATTCGCGAATAGGGCGTCAGGCCCGCGCCTTTCAGGTGCCAGTCAACCGTCTCTCCGTTGGGAAGCCGTTGTTCACCGAGCAGGATCCCCCTGCCGTCGCCCAGTTGACCCGCCCAGACGCCAAACTGATGTCCGCTATAAACCTGCGCCAGTGGTTGCATTCCGGCGAGTAACGTTTCACCTCCCCAAACGCCAGCGCCCTCTGAACGCTGAAACAGCTCAGGCGGAATGGCCAGTTCTTCTGCCAGCAAATCGTTATGCCAGATAAGGCGTGAATTTTGTAACGGTATTGGTTTGAGTGCGGTGTAAAAGCCGGGCAACTCGTCATGCCATTGAGCAGTAAAAGACAGGGTCATAGGTCCTCCTGCTTTTAGTGTAGAGGGTTTACCCGGACTTAAACACGGGCGAAAGCAAGGGTTATCGCTGCTGAACCAGCGTTGTAACGTGCTCGGCAGAGACGGCTGGCCAAAGTGCGCCCTGCATGGCGCCAAAATTGAAGGACAACACGCGTTGCAACAGGCTGTGATCGTCAACGCCCGAGACGATCACTGACTGGCAATGCGGTGTGATTTGCCAGAGGATGGCGCGCATAAAAGGCTCAAAAGAGAGCTCCGGTGCGCGCTGCTGAATGAATCCTTTATCGAGGATAACCCGTTTAAATAATCCATCATAGACAGCTTTGAGCGAGGCGGCGCCTGCGCCAAAGTTTGCCAGCACCAACGGGAAATGGATTGCCATTCTCGCCAGCTGCAGATCGTCCTTGCCGTTATTTAAACCTGGATAATTCTCATTAACAGTAAACTCAAGAAACGGATAACGCTCAAGAATTGAAACAGCGTTTCCATTACTTAATAAAAATTCAACTATTGCAGGTGTAATATTGATCCATGCAATTAACTGATGCTGAATAAAAAACAGTTTACAGGTATCAAGCAATTGCAGTTTTTCGTTAAAAAGCACTAACTCTTCAGCTGCTGAAAGCCGAGGGATAACGAGTTCAGTGGGGATCCTCACATCGCTGCCGACGCCAGTAAAGTTAACCAGAACCTCTAAACCTTTAAGCTCCCCTGCGCTATTACGGGCGGGCAGAAGCAGCAGTTCAGACTGGTAAGCATTATCTAGCGTAATAATCATTGCACTCGCTCCGCATTAAAGATGAGAGAGGACATCCTGGAGCAATTGCCGACACAATTCCACTGTCTTGATTTTAATAAGAATAATTTCATTAGTTCCGTATTTATTTTCAGATTTATCCCTGAATCTAAAATAATTTTATCCTGGTTGCAAAATAATAGCCAGTTTTAGATAAAACAGACACATGCAGGATTCGATAATTTTAGATAAATTTAACTTTAAGCATCTTATTTGAGAAAAAACGGCATGATTTATTAGTTACCATGCCGTCATAAGAGAAGTTTCTGACAAAGACTATATACGTCGTGCCTGCCAGAAATTTTTACGCCAGTAAACATTATCAAGAGAAGAACGCATCACGCCGCGGCTGGTCGAGGCGTGAATGAACTGATTGTCTGTATCATAAATGCCCACGTGCAGACCACTTTCACCCGAGCCGGTTTTGAAGAAAACCAGGTCCCCGGGCAGTAGATCGTCTTTATCAATTTCAGTACCAATTTCGGCCTGCTTGCGCGTTTCGCGAGGAAGCTGTAAATCAAACTTGTCGCGAAACGTCATCAGAACGAAGCCGGAGCAATCTACGCCGCCGCGGCTCATGCCACCGTAGCGATAAGGCGTACCGCGCCAGTTGCTCAGCTGGTCGTTGAGGCTGGCAATGACGGTGATCGAATCTGAAAGCCGTGGGTTAGGCGGCGGCGCACGATGGCTACTGCATCCCGCAAGAAAGAGTGCGGCCATCAGGATAAACCAGAATCGCATTTTCAGACGAATCCTCTGCTTTTTTTGTTCTTTTCGTAATTTAGCGTGCAATTGTGCTAAGAGGCAAGAAACGGTTACGTTTGCCCGGTAGAAATCAGCATCTTATGTCCCTCTATATCCAGCCTTCGGAACGACATGTTGTATGCGCGGGCAAGATGGGGCGGCGTAAGCACCTGATCCCGCGTACCGCTGGCGACCATCTTTCCCTGCGACAGTAGCCACACCCGGTGGGCATGACGCAGCGTGTGGTTGAGGTCATGACTGCTCATCACCACGGCAATGCCTTGTCGGCTCAGGGCGCTTAAAAGCGTATCCAGTGCTGCCTGCTGCGCCACATCCAGACCGCTCATGGGTTCATCGAGAAGCAGCATCCGCCCGTGAGGATTGCCTGCCGGGTGGATCTGAAGGATGACAGCCGCCAGTCGCACCCGCTGCCACTCTCCGCCGGAAAGCTGGCTGGCATGCCGGGATAGTTTATCTTCCAGCCCGAGGGCCGCGGCCACGTCAGTCAGCAGTGCTGTATGTTGTTTGTCGTGCAAATGCAGCATCAGATAATGCCAGACCGGCATCGCAAAGGGCGGCACCTGCTGCTGGACGAGGTAACTGCGCCGATGCGCCAGCGAGACCGGTGACCAGTCGGCGAGCGTATGCTCAAGCAGCGTTATCTGCCCTTCTCCGTCAGTCATGCCTGCCATCCGTGCCAGCAGCGTGCTCTTTCCTGCGCCGTTCGGCCCGACAAGATGCAGGATTTCTCCCGCATTGACGGCGCCGGTCATCGGCTCAAGACGTCCCCTCTCGGCAACGTCCATGAGCTGCATCAGCAAAGACATTATTTCGCCAGCGCCAGCTTGATCGATTCCTTGACGATCGGATCTTCTGGGGTCATATCGGGCGAAAAACGCTGAACGACCTGGCCATCGCGACCAATCAGGAATTTTTCAAAATTCCACAGGATATCGTCCGGGTAAAGCGGCGCGCGGCCTTTGCTGGCCATGCGTTCATAAAAACCGCTCCCTTCAGGCGCAACGGCCTTCGGCGCGGCAGCGATCAGCTTCGCATACAGCGGATGGCGGTCTTCGCCATTGACATCGATTTTGCTGAACATCGGGAACGTCACGCCATAGGTGGTGCTGCAGAAGGTTTTAATCTCTTCTTCGCTGCCCGGCTCCTGGCCCAGGAACTGGTTGCACGGGAAGCCCAGCACGGTAAAACCGTCTTTCTCCCAGGCCTTCTGAATATTTTCCAGCTGCTCGTACTGCGGCGTCAGGCCACATTTGGATGCCACGTTGACGATAAGCAGCACGTTGCCTTTGTAGCGTTCCAGCGTGGTTTTATCGCCATCAATGGTGGTCACTTCAGTATTCAGGATATCTGACTGCATAGCATTTCCTCAGGTTGTCGATTTAACGTCCAGCTTTTAATAGTAGCCAGATAAATACCGGCGCGCCCAGCGTGGCGGTCACCACGCCAATGGGCAGCTCTGCGGCCGTCAGGGCAAGCCGGGCGATGACGTCGGCCACCAGCAGCGTGACGGCCCCGGCAACCGCCGAGGCTGGAAGCAGGGTTCTGTGGTCCGTGAGGCCACACAGACGCAGCATGTGCGGGATCACCAGCCCGATAAAACCGATCGCGCCCGCCAGAGCCACGCTGACGCCGACCAGCCAGCCAATAGCTATTACCAGCACATTGCGCCAGAATCCAATCGGCATACCGAGCTGGCGGGCAGAGGTTTCACCCAGCGCGAGCATATTCAGCGGCTGCGCCTGCAGGGCAGCCCACACGATGACCGGTACCAGCAGCGCCATCAGCCAGCCCTGGTGCCAGTCAACGCCGCCAAAACCGCCCATCATCCAGTACATGAGCTGTCGCAGGTCAAAGGATGTTGAGAAGTAGACCGCCCAGGTCATCAACGCGCTACAGATGATCCCCAGCGCCACGCCGGCAAGCAGCAGACGGCTGGTCGATAAGTGCCGTCTGGCGAAACGAAGAAGGATCGCTGTGATCAGCAGTGCACCGAGAATAGCGCTCAGGCTAATACGCCATCCCGAGAGTTCTCCTCCTCCCAGCATTACCGCCGCTATCAGGCCTACGCCCGCTCCATTCGACACGCCGAGCAGCCCCGGCTCCGCCAGAGGGTTATCAAACAACGCCTGCATTATGGTGCCGCATAGCGCCAGCGCGGCGCCGACCAGAACCACCGCGACGGTCCGCGGCAGGCGAATTTGCCAGACGAAGAGCTGCCCGTCAGGCCCCCACCAGCTTTCAGGCCCAATCCATTTGTCGCCCGCGCAGAGGCTCACGCCCACGGAGGCAATGAGCAACAGCACCAGCAAAAGCAGGTGACGCCGATCGGAACGGTGCTGGTGATGGGCATAGTCAAGCATGTGTACGGTTTTAGTAGCGTGAGATGTAATTGATTTTACGGCGGGTTTGCCGAAGAGCGCAAAGAAAAAAGGCCGCATGGGCGGCCTTTTTAGTTAGTTCATATTACTCTGCTTTAGGCGTTGCGTTTTCGACACGGCTTTTTAACTTCTGGCCGGGTCTGAAGGTCACCACGCGGCGGGCTGTAATGGGAATATCTTCCCCCGTCTTCGGGTTGCGGCCCGGACGTTGGTTTTTGTCTCGCAAATCAAAATTGCCAAAACCGGAGAGTTTTACCTGCTCACCATTTTCCAGAGCACGACGGATCTCTTCGAAAAACAGCTCTACCAGCTCTTTGGCATCCCGTTTGCTAAGCCCAAGCTTATCAAACAGATATTCTGACATTTCAGCTTTTGTAAGCGCCATAGGTTCAATCCCTCAATGATGCCTGGAATCGCTCTTTTAATGCCTCTACACATTTGGCGACGGTAGCGGCAATCTCCTCTTCTTCGAGTGTACGGCTGGTATCCTGAAGGATAAGGCTAATAGCGAGGCTCTTGAAACCTTCTGCTACGCCCTTGCCGCGGTACACGTCAAATAAGTTTACGCCAACTACCTGATTTACGCCAACTTTCTTACATTCGGCCAAAATATCTGCTGCGGGCACATTTTCCGCGACCACAACCGCGATATCACGGCGGTTTGCCGGGAAGCGGGAGACGTCCTGAGCCTGAGGAATCACGCGGTCAGCCACCGGGTTCCATTCCAGCTCGAACACGATGGTACGGCCGTTCAGGTCCAGTTTACACTCCAGCTCAGGGTGAACAACCCCAATAAAACCAACGCGTTTGCCGTCTAAATAGATGGCAGCGCTCTGGCCCGGATGCAGGGCCGGGATGGCTTCTGCGCGGAATTCAATTTCAGATAATTTACCGGTCAGATCCAGAATCGCTTCCAGATCGCCCTTCATATCGTAGAAATCAACCGTCCCTTTTGCCAGGTCCCAGTGCTCTTCATAGCGGTTACCGCTGATGGCGCCAGCCAGCATGAGATCCTGACGGATGCCTAAATTTGCCTGATTATCCGGTACAAAGCGCAAACCGCTTTCGAAAATGCGCACGCGGTTTTGCTGACGATTCTGGTTATAAACGATAGTACCCAGCAGGCCCGTCCACAGGGACAGACGCATCGCGGACATTTCGCTGGAGATTGGGCTTGGCAGGATCAGCGCTTCCTGGCCCGGATGGATCAGTTGCTGCAGTTTTGGATCAACAAAGCTGTAGGTGATCACTTCCTGGTAGCCTTTGTCGTTCAGCATGGTTTTCACACGCTTCAGGGACAGGTCGGCTTCACGGTGGGTGCCCATCACCAGACCTGCCTGCACAGGCTCGTCAGGGATGTTGTTGTAGCCATAAACACGGGCCACTTCTTCCACCAGATCTTCTTCAATTTCCATGTCGAAACGCCATGACGGCGCAACGGCTTTCCATTCGTCCTGGCCTTCGGTTACTTCACAGCCCAGACGCTTCAGGATATCGGTCACCTGCGCATCGGCAACGTGGTGACCAATAAGACGATCCAGCTTGCTGCGGCGCAACGTGATGGTCGCACGCTTCGGCAGCGTCGCTTCGTTGGTGACGTCGATAACCGGGCCCGCTTCACCGCCGCAGATGTCGATCAGCAGGCGGGTCGCACGTTCCATCGCTTTATACTGCAGCGCCGGGTCAACGCCGCGCTCGTAGCGGTGAGAGGCATCGGTATGCAGGCCGTGACGGCGTGCGCGACCGGTGATGGAGAGCGGGCTGAAGAACGCGCATTCCAGCAGCACGTTTTGCGTCTCGTCGTTGACGCCCGAATGCTCGCCTCCGAAAATACCGCCCATTGCCAGCGCTTTGCTGTGGTCAGCAATCACCAAAGTGTCGGCGTTCAGTTTCGCTTCGCTGCCGTCCAGCAGAACCAGGGTTTCGCCCTCTTTCGCCATGCGCACAACGATGCCGCCGTCGATACGATCTTTATCAAACGCGTGCATTGGCTGGCCCAGCTCCAGCAGGACGTAGTTGGTCACGTCGACCACGGCGTCGATAGAGCGAATACCGCAGCGGCGCAGCTTCTCTTTCATCCACAGCGGAGTTGGCGCTTTCACGTTGATGCCTTTCACCACGCGACCGAGGTAGCGCGGGCAGGCATCCGCAGCGTCAACCTGAATAGGCAGCACGTCACTAATGGTCGCTTCAACCGGCGCGATCTCCGGCGCGTTCAGTTCGGTCTGGTTCAGCACGGCCACGTCGCGCGCCACGCCGATAATACCTAAGCAGTCGGCACGGTTTGGCGTGACGCTGATTTCAATAGTGTTGTCGTCAAGCTTCAGGTATTCACGGATATCGGTGCCGATTGGCGCATCCAGCGGCAGCTCAATGATGCCGTTGTGATCGTCGGAAATACCCAGCTCGGAGAAGGAGCACAGCATGCCTTCAGACGGCTCGCCGCGCAGCTTAGCCGCTTTAATTTTGAAATCGCCCGGCAGTACCGCCCCGACGGTCGCCACGGCCACCTTCAGGCCCTGACGGCAGTTTGGCGCACCGCAGACGATATCCAGCAGACGGTCACCGCCCACGTTCACTTTTGTCACGCGCAGTTTGTCAGCGTTAGGGTGCTGGCCGCACTCTACCACTTCACCGACGACCACGCCGTTGAATGCGCCGGAAACCGGCTCAACGCCGTCCACTTCCAGGCCCGCCATGGTGATCTGGTTAGAAAGCGCGTCGCTGTCCAGCGTGGTGTTCACCCACTCGCGTAACCACAGTTCACTGAATTTCATTGTTCTGTCCTGCCCTTATTTAAACTGTTTGAGGAAACGCAGATCGTTTTCGAAGAATGCACGTAAGTCGGTCACGCCGTAGCGCAGCATGGTCAGACGCTCCATGCCCATACCGAAGGCAAAGCCGGAGTAGACTTCCGGATCAATACCTACGTTGCGCAGCACGTTTGGATGCACCATGCCGCAGCCCAGCACTTCCAGCCACTTGCCGTTTTTGCCCATCACGTCAACTTCCGCAGACGGTTCGGTGAACGGGAAGTAGGACGGACGGAAACGAACCTGCAGATCTTCCTCAAAAAAGTTGTTCAGGAAATCGTGCAGCGTGCCCTTCAGGTTGGTGAAGCTGATGTTTTTATCAACAATCAGGCCTTCCATCTGGTGGAACATTGGGGTGTGGGTCTGATCGTAGTCGTTACGATAGACGCGGCCCGGCGCGATAATACGGATCGGCGGTTCCTGCTCCTTCATGGTACGGATCTGAACGCCGGAGGTCTGAGTACGCAGCAGACGCGTTGCGTCGAACCAGAAAGTGTCGTGGTCAGCGCGTGCCGGATGATGGCCAGGAATGTTCAGGGCGTCGAAGTTATGGTAATCATCTTCGATTTCCGGGCCAGTCGCCACGGTAAAGCCGAGCTCACCGAAGAAACTTTCAATGCGATCGATGGTGCGGGTAACCGGGTGCAGACCGCCGTTCTCGATGCGGCGACCCGGCAGAGAGACGTCGATCGTCTCGGCAGCCAGACGCGCATTCAGCACAGCGCTTTCCAGCTCGGCTTTACGTGCGTTAAGCGCCTGCTGTACCTGCTCCTTGGCTTCGTTAATCACCGCTCCCGCTGCCGGACGTTCTTCTGGCGGCAGCTCACGCAGGGTTGTCATCTGAAGGGTCAGGTGCCCTTTCTTCCCAAGATATTCGACGCGGACATTGTCTAACGCGGCAACATCTGAGGCCTGATTAATGGCGGCTGTTGCATTGGCAACCAGCTCTGCGAGATGTGACATGATTTTCCTCATTATGTCGGTGCAGACACCGATTTGGTGGAGTTATTCTCTCAAATTCAGGCACAAAAAAAGCCTCCATCGGGAGGCTTATCTGGCGCTGTTTTTCGTTTCATCTTTCACGCGCTAGCCTCCTGAAGTCAGGTGCTAAAGTAAAAGAAGAAGCGGAAAATAGCAGCATTCATGCTTGCGTTACCTTGTCTGGTAAAAACCGTTAAGACCTTATTGAAAAGCCTGCACGGGTAAATGTCAATCTTCTTACAGGGTTATATGAAAAGAGGGAGCCAGGCCCCCTCTCTCAACTGGCTTATGCCAGTGCTGCTTTCGCTTTTTCGACCAGAGCGGTGAACGCTACTTTGTCGAATACTGCGATGTCAGCCAGGATCTTACGGTCGATTTCAACAGAGGCTTTTTTCAGGCCGTTGATGAATTTGCTGTAAGAAATACCGTTCTGACGTGCTGCTGCGTTGATACGCGCAATCCACAGTTGACGGAACTGACGCTTACGCTGACGACGGTCACGGTAAGCGTACTGACCTGCTTTGATAACAGCCTGGAAGGCAACGCGGTAAACGCGTGAACGCGCACCGTAGTAGCCTTTAGCTTGTTTCAAAATTTTCTTGTGACGTGCACGTGCAATTACACCACGTTTTACGCGAGCCATATGTGCTCTCCTGTATCTATATTCTTAGTAAAAAATTAAACGTTAACGGCTTATGCGTACGGCAGGCACGCGATAACCAGACCCAGATCGCCTTTAGAAACGAGGCCTTTTGGACGCAGGTGACGTTTACGCTTAGTAGATTTTTTGGTCAGAATATGACGCAGGTTTGCGTGCTTACGCTTAAATCCACCACCACCGGTTTTTTTGAAGCGCTTAGCAGCACCGCGTACGGTCTTAATTTTTGGCATCTTAATAACTTCCACTTCGCATTGTTAAATAAACGAAACATAGGCGAACAAAACCTATGAAACCCGAAGGCTCCACAGATTTTGCTGCTTGAAGGCCTTACTGTTTCTTCTTAGGAGCGAGCACCATGATCATCTGGCGGCCTTCGATCTTCGTAGGGAAGGATTCGACTACTGCCAGTTCACTCAGATCGTCACGGACGCGGTTAAGCACTTCCATACCAATCTGTTGGTGGGCCATCTCACGACCGCGGAAACGCAGTGTGATCTTGGCCTTATCGCCATCTTCCAGAAAGCGAATCAGGCTGCGGAGTTTTACCTGATAATCGCCATCGTCGGTACCAGGACGGAATTTGATTTCCTTAACCTGGATAACTTTTTGCTTTTTCTTCTGTTCCTTAGAAGACTTACTCTTTTCATAAAGGAACTTGCCGTAGTCCATGATACGACAAACTGGCGGTTCGGCGTTAGGGCTGATTTCAACTAAATCTACTCCAGCTTCTTCAGCTTTTTCGATCGCTTCTCTCAGACTCACAATCCCCAGTGGTTCACCTTCAAGATCTGTTAAGCGAACTTCCTGGGCGCGAATCTCGCCATTGATACGATTCGGACGTGCCGTTTGAACTCGTTTTCCGCCTTTAATACCTTATTCCTCCAGTTGTTGAAGACTGCGGCTGCGAATCTCTTGTTGCAGCTTCTCAATCACTTCACTTACGTCCAGGCTGCCCAGGTCTTTACCACGGCGGGTGCGAACGGCAACTTTGCCTGCTTCCACCTCTTTATCACCACAGACCAACATATACGGGACACGACGTAAAGTGTGCTCGCGGATTTTAAAGCCAATCTTCTCATTTCTCAAGTCTGCTTTTACGCGAATGCCCGCATTTTGTAGTTTCTGCGTCAATTCTTTAACGTAATCCGCCTGAGAATCGGTAATGTTCATCACCACGACCTGCACTGGCGCAAGCCAGGTTGGGAAGAAGCCAGCGAACTCTTCGGTCAGGATGCCGATGAAGCGCTCCAGAGAACCGAGAATAGCACGGTGAATCATTACTGGTACCTGACGTTCGTTGTCTTCGCCAACATAAGAGGCGCTTAAACGCTGCGGCAGGGAGAAGTCCAGCTGTACAGTACCGCACTGCCATGCGCGATCGAGGCAGTCATACAGGGTAAATTCAATTTTCGGACCGTAGAATGCGCCCTCACCCAGCTGGTATTCGAACGGAATGCCGTTCTCTTCCAGCGCCACGGCGAGATCCGCTTCTGCGCGATCCCAGGTCTCATCGCTGCCGATACGTTTTTCCGGACGCGTTGAGAGTTTGACCACGATCTTCTCGAAGCCAAAGGTGCTGTACATATCGTAGACCATACGAATACAGGCGTTAACTTCGTCACGAACCTGATCTTCAGTACAGAAGATATGCGCATCATCCTGAGTAAAGCCACGAACACGCATCAGACCGTGCAGCGCACCTGATGGTTCGTTACGGTGGCAGCTACCGAACTCCGCCATACGCAGCGGCAGGTCGCGGTAGGATTTCAGACCCTGGTTAAAGATCTGAACGTGACCCGGGCAGTTCATTGGCTTGATGCAGTATTCACGGTTCTCAGACGAGGTGGTGAACATCGCATCTTTGTAGTTGTCCCAGTGGCCGGTTTTTTCCCACAGCACACGGTCCATCATGAACGGGCCTTTTACTTCCTGATACTGGTACTCTTTCAGCTTGGAGCGTACGAACGTTTCGAGCTCACGGAAGATGGTCCAGCCGTCGTTATGCCAGAACACCATACCCGGCGCTTCTTCCTGCATGTGGTACAGGTCAAGCTGCTTGCCGATTTTACGATGGTCACGCTTCGCCGCCTCTTCCAGGCGCAGCAGGTACGCGTTCAGGGCTTTTTTATCGGCCCACGCGGTACCATAGATACGCTGCAACATCTTGTTGTTGCTGTCACCGCGCCAGTAGGCGCCGGCGATCTTCATCAGCTTAAAGTGATGACAGAAGCGCATGTTCGGCACGTGCGGTCCACGGCACATGTCGACGTATTCTTCGTGATGGTACAAGCCAGGCTTGTCATCATGGGAAATATTTTCGTCAAGAATAGAGACTTTATAGCTCTCGCCGCGCTTCACGAAGGTTTCACGCGCTTCGTGCCAGCTGACTTTCTTCTTGATGACGTCATAGTTCGTTTCGGCGAGCTCGTGCATACGTTTTTCGAGCGCGTCGATATCTTCCTGAGTCAGAGTATGGTCAAGGTCAACGTCGTAGTAGAAACCATTGTCGATAACCGGACCGATCGCCATTTTGGTGTTTGGCCACAGCTGTTTGATGGCATGACCTAACAGGTGCGCGCAGGAGTGACGAATGATCTCCAGACCTTCTTCGTCTTTCGCGGTGATGATGGCAAGCGTCGCATCGTTTTCAATCAGATCGGAGGCATCCACCAGCTCACCGTTAACACGGCCAGCAATAGTCGCTTTCGCGAGACCAGGACCAATGTCCAGGGCAACATCCATTGGGCTAACAGCACGGTCGAAATGGCGTTGGCTGCCATCAGGAAGAGTAATTACAGGCATTTTATATCCTTATTTGCAGTGATGCCCCACACATAAGAGCATATACAAAGAAAATAATCGTGATTTGACAATAGATTACGACACCATCTGACCAACAATCGTCAAATTGGTTCGTCATCATTCACCTGCCGAATTCAGATTAATTCGGATTTACGGCAAGCGACGTAATGTTAACACTAACGGAAAGGAGATTGCACCCTCTGCGGCCAGATTGATGGGCTGGCACTTTCGCACGAATTTGCAGGTTGCTTCTCCCCTGCGCTCGCATTTCGATGATGCTGGGCTACTCTTGAACAGGTCCTTAAACCCAAAGGTGCATACCATGAACGTATCCAGTAGAACGGTTGTGATATTGAACATCCTTTCCGCCACAGGTTTATTGTTGATTCTCGCCGAACGATTCCACTGGTTCTGAGCCAGACCCTTCGCTGGCATAACCCAATCGATCCTGAAAAGGGGCATATTTCGGCCCTGTTTGGTAGACTGTGGATATTAACGAACAAGGATTAGGTTATGCCAACAAAACGATTTGCCGTAAAACACTGGAAAATGGTGCTGGTGCTGATTGCCATCTGCGGCGCAATGCTGCTACTCCGTTGGGCGGCAATGATTTGGGGCTAGGGGCGAATGCAGGTCATCAGAAGGGACATCAAAAAGTCACAGACAATAAACGGGCCGACATCATCATCGGCCCGCTTTTATTACATTCTATAACCCAGTGAAACCGTGGTTCTGCGGTCGGTATGATCCGGTGCAGATTCTGGTGGTGAAGAGTTCCAGGTCACGTTGTAGGCGAGTTTCAGACCAAAGTGTTCGTTGATAGCCACGTTAAGCGCCGTCTCAGAGTTCAACGTCGTATCGTCGGCACCAAATACAGAAACACCCTGGGTAAATTTGGTGTTGTCAGTCATCTGCCAGGCATAGGTACCGGAAGCGTAACCGAGCGGTTGAGTTTTGGTATCGCCATTGGTGTATTCGTCATAACGCACACCCGGACCGAATTCAAAACGGAAGCTGTGTACCGGTCCGTTCAGGAACTGACGACCATAACCGGCGGTGAAAACATCGCGCTGGCGATAACCGTTGTAACGGTCGGTTAACCAGCTCCCCTGACCAAACAGATAGTCATAGTCGGTCATGTTGTAACGGCTACGTCCGCCTACCGCATATTTCTCGGAAGAGCGTTCGTCGTTAGCGGAAGTGTTGCTGGCATTACCCCACAGAGACCAGGCGGTAGTATTACCGTACCATGTGAGCGTACTGTCCGCCGTCAGAGAAGAGCTTTTCGTGTTACCGGATTGTGCCAGGTACCCAGCATTCAGGTTACCTTCAAACGGTTTTTTCGCGGTGGATGGATCGTCCATGACAGTAAAAACGGAATCATCGGCGGTCGCGTTCATAGCCGCAAACACGCCACCCGCCAGCATCAGTGCAGCGGGCACTGTCTTTAAAAGCTTCATTTTATTAAGGAGTCCGTACAACAAAAAAAGAGACCACACGGTCCCGGAATCTTTCTTGAGGATCAATGACAAGGCGTCCAGAGAAAGGTAACAAATTATAAAAAGCCGCAAATAACATAGCAATGTTTTCTTATTTCATTTTTTGAATAAGAACGATCTCAAAAAGCGTTTTATTTTATATATCTCCGGCCTGACTTTTATTCAGTATTCATATTTAAAATCATACTGTTATTTACATTGCCTTCCTGACAAATGGTGCCAGACTAAAAGGAACCCATGCTAAAAGGAGGTAATGATGGTTTCTATCTACACCCTGACGCTCTCCCCTTCCCTTGATTCCGCCACCCTGACGCCGCAGATTTACCCGGAAGGTAAATTGCGCTGTAGCGCCCCGGTCTTTGAGCCTGGCGGCGGCGGGATCAACGTGGCACGCGCCATTACCCATCTCGGTGGCAAAGCCACGGCCATTTTTCCCGCAGGTGGTGCTACCGGTGAACACCTGGTCTCTCTGCTGGCCGATGAACAGGTGGCCGTAGACACCGTCGAGGTGAAAGACTGGACGCGGCAAAACCTGCATGTCCACGTGGGATCCAGCGGCGAACAGTACCGGTTTGTCATGCCGGGCGCGAAACTTACCGATGACGAGTTCCGTCAGCTTGAAGAAAAAGTGCTGACGATAGAAAGCGGCGCGCTGCTGGTGGTAAGCGGCAGCCTGCCGCCTGGCGTCAGCCCGGAAAAATTGACGGCGCTGATTCAGGCTGCACAGCAACGCGGTATCCGCTGCATCGTTGACAGCAGCGGCGAGGCCCTGCAGGCGGCACTGGTGCCGGGCAATCTGGAGCTGGTCAAACCCAACCAGAAAGAGTTAAGCGCTCTGGTCAACCGCGAACTGACGCAGCCTGACGATGTTCGCACCGCCGCACAGGAGCTGGTGCGCAGCGGCAAAGCGCGGCGCGTGGTGGTTTCCCTTGGCCCTCAGGGGGCGCTTGCAGTCGATGAATCGTCATCCGTTCAGGTTGTTCCGCCGCCGATGAAGAGTCAGAGCACGGTTGGCGCGGGTGACAGCATGGTGGGCGCGATGACGCTTAAGCTGGCGCAGGGCGCGTCTCTGCTCGAAATGACATGCTACGGCGTGGCGGCGGGTAGCGCCGCCACCATCAACCAGGGCACGCGTCTCTGTTCACTTGCCGATACGCAAAAAATCGTCGATTACCTGTCCCGAAATTAACGCCTGTTCCCCTTCGTCTTTACGGAGGGGAATGTCATCACCGAGTCGCCAAACGCAAACTATCGACTATGCTAAGAAAACTTCCATGATAACAATGAGGTGAATTATGAGCAGTGGTGACATCACACGCTACGTCGTGACCATCAACCTTCATGAGGCATCGCTGACCGAGCTGAATGAGCTCAACAACGCCTTCACCCGGGCTAATTTTCTCCTCACGCTGACGGATGACGAAGGCAATATTCATGATTTAGGCACCCTGACATTTGGTCTGATCGGCGCCCTGAATCAGGAAGAGGTTCAAGCGCTGGCCGCCAGTCTGGTGGAGAGCGTGACCGACAAGCCTGGTGAAATTAACGTGGATACCTGGGAAAGCTGGCGAAAAAAAGAACAATAAGTGCGCTGCATGAATTTAAACCGCTCAGGTGTGCGTTAGTTCGTATTTTTTTACCGCAATTATGCGCTAACTTTATGATCTGGCAGACAACATGGGAGAGTGAACATGTGGCAGGCTATCAGTCATCTTTTACGTGAGCAGCTGGGTGAAGGTGAAATTGAACTGCGTAACGAACTGCCAGGCGGTGAGATCCACGCCGCGTGGCATTTACGCTACGCAGGGCGCGATCTTTTCGTTAAATGCGATGAACGAGAGCTGCTTCCGATATTTACCGCCGAAGCCGATCAGCTGGAGCTGTTGTCGCGCAGTAAAACGGTGACGGTCCCACAGGTTCTGGCCGTAGGTAGCGACCGCGATTACAGTTTCCTAGTGATGGAGTACCTCCCCGCCCGTCCGCTGGACGCGCATAATGCATTCATTCTTGGCCAGCAGCTAGCGCGCCTCCATCAGTGGAGCGACCAGCCGCAGTTTGGGCTCGATTTTGACAACGACCTCTCCACCACGCCACAACCCAATGCCTGGCAGCGTCGCTGGTCGACTTTTTTTGCCGAGCAGCGCATTGGCTGGCAGCTTGAACTTGCCGCCGAAAAAGGGCTGGAATTTGGCAATATTGATGCCATCGTCGAGCATGTTCAGCAGCGTCTGGCCTCCCACCAGCCTCAGGCGTCTCTGCTTCACGGCGACTTATGGTCCGATAACTGCGCGCTGGGTCCAAACGGCCCCTACATCTTCGACCCGGCCTGCTACTGGGGTGACAGAGAGTGCGATCTTGCCATGCTGCCGCTTCATCCGGAGCAGCCGCCGCAAATATATGACGGATACCAGTCGGTTTCTCCCCTGCCGCCCGGTTTCCTCGACCGCCAGCCGGTGTATCAGCTTTATACGCTGATGAACCGGGCCATACTTTTTGGTGGAGAACACCTGGTTAACGCCCAGCGGGCGCTTGAGCGTATGCTTGCCGCCTGAGACGCGAACGGGTGGCTATGCAGCCACCCGTGTCGCTTACAGAAAACCGAGCAGTGAGAAGAAGAAATATCCCGCCACAATGATAATCACGGGAAGAATATAGAGCGGGAAAATTTGCAGGAAAATGGTGTGACGCGGCACAACAATGCGGGATTCAATCTGCTCCCGACTCATGCCTTCCGGGCCTTTGGCCTGCTCCAGAATCAACTGATCCTCAACGCCTTCGCGTAAAAAGCGCGTCTGACGGCTCATTCGCGCCCCAGAGGCCTGCAGTGCCAGCGCGACAAAGATCAGGGCGTATATCACCCAAAAGCCGATATTCAGCTGTTGATGAAAATCCGGGGTGGGTGAGTTAAACCAGAAGACATTCAAAAATGGCGTATTGAAACGCATCATCTCAATCATAACATGCGCAAAATCAAGCATTACCGCATTGATACCCGGCTGTTTTTCGCTGTGGTCGTACATAAATTTGAGTACAGAAATCAGCGTAGAAATGACGGCAGGAATAAAAATCACCCAGCCTGCAATACGTTTTAAGACCGCAATGCGTCCAGCTTGTTGATACGTCATCAGTTCCTCTTCATAAAGACGCGTTATTTGTGCCTAAGTCTACCTGCTGGTCATCAATTTCGCCCGCTCTTTAAAAGCAATATGCTAAATTGCAGATTGTGCTTAGCACTTATCGTCTGTCGTACACCCTGGATAAGGAGACGTTGTGATGTCGACACCGCGCCAAATTCTTGCCGCAATTTTTGACATGGATGGATTACTGATCGATTCCGAACCGCTGTGGGATCGCGCCGAACTGGACGTTATGGCCAGCCTGGGCGTGGATATCAGCCGCCGTAATGAACTACCCGATACGCTGGGCCTGCGCATCGACATGGTGGTTGACCTGTGGTTTGCCCAACAGCCGTGGACTGGACCGGGGCGAGACGAGGTGACCGCACGCATTATCAGCCGTGCCATTTCGCTGGTGGAAGAGAATAGACCACTGCTGCCCGGCGTACGTGAGGCCGTCGCGCTGTGTAAAGCCCAGGGGCTGAAGGTCGGACTGGCCTCGGCTTCACCGCTGCATATGCTGGAAAAAGTGCTCGTCATGTTTGAACTGCGCGACAGTTTCGACGCGCTGGCGTCCGCTGAAAAATTGCCTTACAGCAAGCCGCACCCGCAGGTCTATCTGGACTGCGCCGCTAAGCTCGGCCTGGATCCCCTCAACTGCGTTGCGATGGAAGACTCCGTTAACGGCATGGTCGCCTCTAAAGCCGCGCGGATGCGCTCCATTGTGGTGCCTGCGGAAGAAGGCCGCCACGATCCCCGGTTTGCCCTCGCCGATGTGAAGCTAAATTCACTGGCAGAACTCACGGCGCATCATCTGCAGGGCGGTTAAGGCCCTCCTCCGGTTTGTGACAAACAGTTACACCGTCACCTCTTCCGCCTACTGTATAAAAACCCTATACTGTATGAATTGACAGTTTTGTGGGTTTTATCATGACGGCGGAAGGCCACCTGCTTTTTTCAATCGCGTGCGCAGTATTTGCCAAAAACGCTGAACTTACCCCCGTGCTGGCACAGGGGGACTGGTGGCATATTGTTCCTTCCGCCGTATTGACCTGTCTGCTGCCCGACATCGACCACCCCAAGTCCTTCCTCGGACAGCGCCTGAAGTGGGTGTCTAAACCCATCGCCCGCGCGTTCGGCCACCGGGGGTTTACGCACAGCCTGCTGGCCGTGTTTGGCCTGCTGACGCTGTTCTATTTAAAAGTGCCCGAAAGCTGGATCGTCCCCGCTGACGCTATCCAGGGGATGGTGCTGGGCTATTTAAGCCATATCCTTGCCGATATGCTGACGCCTGCGGGCGTGCCGCTACTTTGGCCCTGCCGCTGGCGTTTCCGTTTTCCCATCCTTGCGCCGCAAAAAGGTAACCAGCTTGAGCGGGTATTGTGCATGGCGCTGTTTGCTTACGCCGTCTGGATGCCGCAAACGTTGCCCGAAAACAGTGCAGTCCGCTGGTCTTCCCAGATGATTAATTCGTTGCAATTTCAGTTTAATCGCTTTATTCATCACCAGATTGAACAGTAAACCAACAAAATTATCCCATTTGTCATAACCCATTCCATTTGGATATAAGCGCTACATCACACTTCTGCTAACCTTCCGCCAACAGGATCGGTAAAAACCGACCCGATAATAAATCAGGAGAACGGGGATGAATTTTCCACTCATCGCGAACGTCGTTGTGTTCGCTGTATTGCTATTGCTTCTCGCGCAGGCGCGCCACAAACAGTGGAGCCTGGCGAAAAAGGTGCTGGTTGGTCTGGCCATGGGTGTCGTATTTGGTCTGGCATTACAGGCAATTTATGGCTCCGATAATCCAGTTCTTAAAGATTCCATTCAGTGGTTCAACATCGTCGGTAACGGCTATGTCCAGCTGCTGCAGATGATCGTTATGCCGCTGGTGTTCGCCTCTATTCTGAGCGCCGTTGCCCGCCTGCATAACGCGACTCAGCTGGGAAAAATCAGCTTCCTGACCATTGGTACGCTGCTGTTCACCACGCTGATTGCCGCGCTGGTGGGTGTGCTGGTCACCAACCTGTTTGGCCTGACCGCAGAAGGCCTGGTTCAGGGTACCGCTGAAACGGCGCGTCTGACCGCGATTCAGACCAACTACGTTGGTAAAGTGGCTGATCTGACCGTGCCGCAGATGGTGCTCTCCTTCATTCCGAAGAACCCGTTTGCTGACCTGACCGGTGCGAGCCCAACCTCGATCATCAGCGTGGTTATTTTCGCCGCGTTCCTGGGCGTAGCGGCGCTGAAGCTGCTGAAAGACGACGCGCCTAAAGGCGAACGCGTGCTGACCGCGATTGACACCCTGCAAAGCTGGGTGATGAAGCTGGTTCGTCTGGTCATGCAGCTCACCCCGTACGGCGTGCTGGCGCTGATGACCAAAGTGGTTGCAGGCTCTAACCTGCAGGACATCATCAAGCTGGGCAGCTTCGTTGTCGCCTCTTATCTGGGCCTGGGCATTATGTTCGTGGTGCACGGCATCCTGCTGGGCGTGAACGGCGTCAGCCCGCTGAAGTACTTCCGTAAAGTCTGGCCGGTACTGACCTTTGCCTTCACCAGCCGCTCCAGCGCCGCGTCTATCCCGCTGAACGTGGAAGCGCAGACCCGTCGTCTGGGCGTGCCTGAATCCATCGCCAGCTTCTCTGCCTCCTTTGGTGCTACCATTGGTCAGAACGGCTGTGCGGGTCTGTACCCGGCGATGCTGGCGGTGATGGTTGCTCCTACAGTCGGCATCAACCCACTTGATCCGGTCTGGATCGCCACGCTGGTCGGGATTGTTACCGTAAGCTCCGCAGGCGTTGCGGGTGTTGGCGGTGGCGCAACCTTCGCCGCGCTGATTGTGCTGCCTGCGCTGGGTCTGCCCGTGACGCTGGTCGCCCTGCTGATCTCCGTTGAACCGCTGATCGACATGGGTCGTACCGCGCTGAACGTGAGCGGCTCCATGACCGCCGGCACGCTGACCAGCCAGTGGCTGAAGCAGACCGACAAAACGATTCTGGAAAGTGAAGACGACGCCGAGCTGGCGCACCGTTAATCACCGTCTGAAATAAAAAAACCGCCTGATGGCGGTTTTTTTATGGCTGTTATTCCTCAACCTCTTCATCCTGGCGGATCTGCATCGCCCATCGCTGCGCTGACTCCGGCACCGTAAAGGTGGGTGAGCGACGGAAATGTTCGCCGATCAGCACAAAGGCCACGTATTTCCCCCGCAGCAGCCAGACATCGCGAAAACCCTCCACTTTCAGGGCATGGTCAGGCGGCGCGGGCTCAACGCGGGGCACATAGCTAATAACCTGGCGGTTTTGTTGACGAAGAGGTTTCATAAGCGACTGGTTCACTAAAGCAAATTCTTGAAGCAGGAAAACTCTATGATAGCCGATCCTGCTGCCTTCCGTCGCGCCCCGAGTGGGTGAGAGGGCTCCTTTCGTTAATCACGTCATGTGAAAACTCTTAGTTCGCGAACCATGTCGCGACATTGTTCTATCCTTAATAGGGTTTTTAGCAATGGATAAAGGAGAAGCGTGCAATGTCGAACAAAGATAAAACACATCAATCACCGATTCATGGCACTGAAGAATCTCAACCGGGTATGGACTCTCTCGCCCCTGCTGACGGCTCTCACCGCCCCTCGCCTGGCCCTTCCGCGCCGGGAGAACAGCCTACCGCACCGGGAAGCATGAAATCGCCGGATACGGGAAACGAGAAGCTGAAATCTCTTGAGCCACACCGTAAAGGCGGCGAAGGTTTTGCGCTCACCACCAATCAGGGCGTACGCATTGCTGACGATCAGAACTCCCTTCGCGCAGGCGCGCGCGGGCCTACCCTGCTGGAAGACTTTATCCTGCGGGAAAAAATTACCCACTTCGACCACGAGCGGATACCGGAACGTATCGTCCACGCGCGCGGTTCCGCTGCGCACGGCTACTTCCAGCCCTATAAGAGTCTGAAAGCGATCACTAAAGCGGATTTCCTCTCCGACCCGGATAAAATCACCCCGGTGTTTGTGCGTTTCTCCACCGTGCAGGGCGGTGCGGGGTCGGCAGATACCGTCCGGGATATCCGCGGCTTTGCCACCAAATTTTATACCGAAGAGGGGATTTTCGATCTGGTCGGCAACAACACCCCGGTGTTCTTTATTCAGGATGCGCATAAATTTCCTGACTTTGTCCATGCGGTAAAACCGGAGCCCCACTGGGCCATACCGCAGGGACAAAGCGCGCACGACACCTTCTGGGACTATGTCTCCCTGCAGCCTGAAACCTTACACAACGTGATGTGGGCGATGTCAGACCGAGGCATCCCCCGCAGCTACCGCACTATGGAAGGGTTTGGCATCCACACCTTCCGGATGATCAACGCCGAGGGGAAAGCCACGTTTGTCCGTTTCCACTGGAAGCCGGTGGCGGGTAAAGCCTCGCTGGTATGGGACGAGGCGCAGAAGCTGACCGGGCGCGATCCAGACTTCCATCGCCGCGAGCTGTGGGAGTCCATTGAAGCGGGCGACTTCCCGGAGTACGAGCTGGGTCTGCAGCTCATTCCGGAAGAGGACGAATTTAAGTTCGATTTCGATCTTCTGGACCCGACGAAGCTGATCCCTGAAGAGCTGGTACCGGTGCAGCTGGTAGGTAAAATGGTGCTCAACCGCAACCCGGATAACTTCTTTGCCGAAAACGAGCAGGCCGCGTTCCACCCGGGGCATATCGTGCCGGGACTGGACTTCACCAACGATCCGCTTTTGCAGGGTCGTTTGTTCTCGTACACCGATACGCAGATCAGCCGTCTTGGCGGGCCGAACTTCCACGAAATTCCGATTAACCGCCCAACATGCCCGTACCACAACTTCCAGCGCGACGGTATGCACCGTCAGGATATTGATACCAACCCGGCAAACTATGAGCCGAACTCTATCAACGATAACTGGCCGCGTGAAACCCCTCCCGGGCCGAAACGCGGTGGCTTCGAATCGTACCAGGAGCGTATCGATGGCAACAAAATTCGCGAGCGTAGCCCCTCGTTCGGCGAATATTACGCCCACCCTCGCCTGTTCTGGAACAGCCAGACGCCGATTGAGCAACAGCACATCATCGGCGGCTTCAGCTTTGAGCTGAGTAAAGTGGTGCGCACCTACATCCGCGAGCGGGTAGTCGATCAGCTGGCGCATATTGATATTCAGCTAGCCCAGAGCGTTGCGGATAACCTGGGCATTACGCTGACCGACGAGCAGCGCAATCTTGCCCCGCCGAAAGAGGTTAACGGGGTGAAAAAAGATCCGTCTCTGAGCCTGTATGCGGTGCCGGGCGGCTCGATTAAAGGCCGCGTGGTCGCCGTTCTGCTGAACGACAAAACCCGCGCCAGCGACGTGCTGGGAATTATGCAGGCGCTTAAAACCCAGGGCGTGCATGCCAAACTGCTCTATTCCCGCATGGGTGAAGTGACGGCCGACGATGGTTCTGTGCTGCCGGTCGCGGCGACCTTTGCCGGTGCGCCATCGCTGACCGTCGATGCGGTAATTGTGCCGGGCGGGGATATTGCCAGCCTGCTGACCAACGGCGACGCCGTCTATTATCTGCTGGAAGCCTATAAGCACCTGAAGCCGATCGCGCTGTCCGGCGACGCGCGACAGTTTAAGGCGCAGCTGAAGGTTGCCGATCAGGGTGAGGACGGCATTGTCGAGGGAGATAACGTTGACGATGCCTTTATGACGAAGCTGTTTGTTTTGCTCGCCGCGCACCGCGTCTGGTCGCGAAGCAGCAAGATTGACCAGATACCGGCGTAAAAAAAGCCGGGTGGCGCTTGCGCTTACCCGGCCTACATTCGATTGGTTTTGTAGGCCCGGTAAGGTAAAGCCGCCACCGGGCTTTATTTCAAAGATCCCCGAACGTCCCCAAACGATACCCTCGCTCGGCAATCGCGTATTTCAACGACGGCGACGTCAGGACATCCAGCTCCGCCAGGCGCGGCCAGCAGTAGGCGCTTTTATGCACGGTGTTATCGACAAAGGCAGGATGCGCCATGACCTCCAGCGACCGTTCCCCTCGCGCGGCGGAATCATCCAGCACCTTCAGGAACAGCGCGTCGTCAATCTCGTCGCCGTAAAATGCGCTGCTGAACCCCTCTGTGGTGGTGACAGCGCAGTCCGGCAATCCGCGCACCTCCCGATCTACGCGCATCGCGACGCCGTTGCGCTTTGCGAAATCAGCGACAATCGGGAAAATCGTCGGGATCATATGCACGTGGTGATGGCTATCGATGTGCGTCGGCGCCCTACCAAACACATCAACAAAGCGGTTGAACTGACTCTCCAGCTCGCGGGCAATCTCTTCGAGCGGCAGAGCACCCTGCTCTGCCAGTTCCCAAATCCATTTGCCCAGCTGGCCGTCGCGCGTCAGGCCCGGCATTGGAGAAAGCGGCATCCCGAGCGTCAGTACAAAATGCATGCCGACGCCCAGCTCCGGCACCTCGCGGCTCAGCTGCGCCGAGTGTTCAACCGCCTCACCATTAACCAGCGCCGTGGTAGAGGTCACCACACCCCGGCGACAGGCTTCAATAATGCCGTAGTTCTGGCCTTTCGAGAGGCCAAAATCATCAGCATTAACGATCAGCAGGTTTTCCATTGTGCGTCCTCTTATTGCTGTTTGAACTTCAGCTTCTCGATCGTAGCGGCAAAGTTTGGCAACCATTTCTCATGCGCCAGGATCATCTCGCTGGCCAGCTGCTCCGCGTCGCGGTCGGAATGCACCAGCGGGCTAAGGTTCAACGCCAGCAGCACGTCATTGAGTTCGCCGCTTAGCGCCGCATTGCTTGCCGCCACTTCAAAGCCTTTGATGGTATGAATCAGGCCCATGACCTTGTCATCGAAGCGGGTGATACGGGGATGCGGTTTAGCACCCTCGCGCCCCAGGATGCAGGTCATCTCAACCGCCCAGTCAGCCGGAATATTGTCGATATGTCCATGATGCGGCACATTCACATAGTGCTCCGCCTGCTTGTCGTTGTAGATGGCGTTGATCACTTCGCACGCCGCATCGGAGTAGTAGGCCCCGCCGCGCTGCTCCAGCTCTTTCGGTTTGACGTTCAGGTTCGGATCTTTATACAAATCGAACAGCTGCTTCTCGACCTTCTGAACGATCTGCGCACGCGCGCCGCCCTTATAGTACTCGCCCATTTCGATGGCCAGCATCTCTTTCTGCTTGAAGTAGTAAAGCAAATACGAGCAAGGCAGCAGATTCAGCGAGCGGATCAACCCTTCGCTAAACGGCAGGTCAAAGATGTTTTTCACCGATGCCGCCGTCAGGCGACCGGAAGCCACGCCGTCCAGCAGTTCGGCAAACCGTGATTTACCGTTCACGATAACGTCTTTAATGAACACCATGTGGTTCAGGCCGAACAAATCGATGGAGAGGTCGTCGCTGTCGGTCAGCTCCAGCACGTCGCGGATGAACATCTTCATGCCGATCGGAATATTACAGACGCCGATAAAACGTTTGAAGTTCGTATGCCGATAGACCGCCTCGGTCACCATCCCGGCCGGGTTGGTGAAGTTAATCACCCACGCGTTCGGGCAGATCTCCTGCACGTCTTTGACGATGTCGAAAATGACCGGGATGGTACGCAGGCCTTTAAAAAGGCCGCCCGCGCCGTTGGTCTCCTGCCCCAGATAGCCATGGCTCAGGGGAATACGTTCGTCCAGCTCACGCGCTTTCAGCTGGCCGACGCGCAGCTGGGTGGTCACGAAATCCGCATCTTTCAGCGCCAGACGACGGTCCAGGGTTTTATGCACGGTCAAAGGCACGCCGGCTTTTTCTACCATGCGCTTGCACAGGTCGAAAATAATATTCAGCTTTTCCTGACCTTCCTCAACGTCCACCAGCCATAATTCGCTGACTGGTAATTCATGATAACGTTTCAGAAAGCCTTCCAGTAATTCCGGGGTATAGCTGCTGCCGCCACCAATGGTTACGACTTTTAATTTATTCTGCATAATATCTCCCTTAGCGTATCAGGTTAATCGCCTGCAAGGTATAGCGTGCTCTTCCCGCTATTTGGGCAAGCCATTAAAGCAATATTCGTGGCGGGTAATCCGCCGACAGTTAATTAATTACCGTTAAATTTTTCCGGTAACTGTTCGGGGTAAATGACGTCAATTTCTTAAAGGTTTTAATAAACAGGCTGGGACTGCTGTATCCTGACTCGTATGCAATATCGGTGACAGAATAGTTGGTGATTTCCAGCTGTTTTTTAGCAAAATTAATGCGGATTTCATTAATAATTTGCACGGGCGTTTTACGATAATAACGCTGCGTCGCGCGGGTCAGATATTCCTGGGATTTCCCCGACAGGGAGACCATATTTTCCAGCGCATTTTCGCTGAACTGGCCTTTATCGTGCATCAGCTCAACGGTGCTGCGCAGCCACTGTGGAATATCATCCGTTACCTGCTGCTCTTCCCGATGGTGGCGCAGCCGGTTCATCACGTAGAAGGTCACCGTTTCAATAAACTCATCAAATTCATTGTCGCGGAAGTTAAGCGAGGCGATAACCGTTTCAATCCAGGTCATGAACTCGTTTTTGACCCGATAGACCTGAGAGGCCACAAAGCAGAACGGCACCAGCGGCAGATAGTGCTTCTCGAAGAAACGTCTGCTGACGCCCACGTTCAGAATGCGGGTGGCACCAAATTCGTAAAAGCTCTGGTGGTAAGACCCCATCGGCAGGAAGACGAAATCCCCTCGTTCAAGCAGGACGCGCTTACCGTTGATCTCCTGGTAGTAGCGACCGGTCAGAACAATCGTGAACTCGTAGTAGTCATGCTGGTGCAGACCGCTGGCGCTCTCCGTTTTGTTGTAGATAACCACGTGAAAATTTTTGCCGTTAAACAGCTGCTGTTCAAGCGCGGTTTTGATTTCCATCGTGCTGACCTCCTGCTACTCAGTCTGACTTACTGCATCTTCTCGTGAAGCTCAATGAGCTCCGCCACCAGCTCGCGCGCCAGCATCGAGGTCATCAGGTGATCCTGCGCGTGGACCAGCACCAGGCTGACCTTCATCTTTCCTTCGCCCTGATCGCTTTCAATCAGCTTTGTTTGCACCAGATGCGCTTCGTTAAGCGCCGTGCGGGACTGTTCCATCATGGTTTTTGCCGCGGCGAAATCCCCCTGCTTGGCCTGCTTCAGTGCGCCATAGGCCAGGCTGCGGGCCTGCCCGGAGTTGATGATAAGCCCCATCACCACTTCTTCGAGATCGTTCTCAACGGCTTCGTCTGCGACAATACTATCCAAATCTAACATGTTTAAGCTCCTTGTGGCTGGCGCGGGTTTCCCCGCGCCGGTCAATCTTAGAATTTCAGTGAGAGGGCAATATCCTCTTCGCTCTCTTCTTCATCAATGATGGTGGCGGCTTTGTTGGCAATCGCCACGAACGGCATGTACAGCAGGGTGGCAACTCCGAGGTTGAATATCGCCAGCAGGAAGGCCGCGACGCTGCCGTTGGTGTTGAAGAAGGCGCCCAGACCCGCCGGCATGGTCCACGGCGCAATGTTGGTGACCGGTGGGATGATGCCCATGTAATACGCCGTCAGGGTGATAGCGGCCAGCAGCGGCTGAATCAGGATGAACGGAATGAACATTACCGGGTTCATGATGATTGGCAGACCGAACAGAATCGGTTCGTTAATCTGGAAGATGCCTGATGGCAGCGCCAGCTTAGCGACCTGACGGTAGTCAGCACGGCGAGAGACAATAAAGACCGCGATGATCAGACCCAAGGTCGCCCCGGTACCGCCCAGGAAGATATAGGAGTCAAGCATCGGCTTCGCCCACACATGGAAGGTTTTACCCGCTGCCAGCGCCGCGTCAACGGAGCCGTACTGTTGGTAAAGCGCAACGTTTTCCAGTGCCCATGGGGTCATAATTCCGCTGTCCAGCGCGGCCAGTGCCAGTGAACCATGCACGCCAAAGAACCACAGCAGAGAGGTAAAAATCACATACGCCCAACCGACCACGCCACCCATCGACGCCAGCGGCGTAGAGATAGAGTCCATGATGATCTGGTGGAAGTTTGTGCCCCAGTGGGAGAGCGCCCAGGCGATAATCCCCATGATGGAGAGAATAATGAAGCCCGGAATCAACGCGGAAAATGAACGAGAAACAGAAGCCGGTACGCTATCCGGCAGGCGGATAACCCAGTTGCGGCGGATAATAAAGGTGAACATCTCTGCCACCACCAGACCGATAACAATACCGGAGATGATGTTGGCCCCGCCCAGCCAGTTGGCACCGACGGCATAGGCTTCACCCACGCTGTATGGCGTTACGGTCATAAAGGCGGCGACGGATAATAACCCGGCGGCCAGCGGATCCACCTTACGCTCTTCTGCCAGTGCCATCCCAATAAAGAAAGGCGCCATCAGCGACATAATCCCCAACGTACCGTTATAGACGTTGCCGCCGATGGCTTTAAAACCATTAAGGGTTTCAATAGTAGAAGCGTCTAACCGAATTCCTAATGAATAAAAGAAGGAACCTTCACCAAAGCTCAGAAAAACGTTGTTAATTAAAACGAACATGGCCCCGGCCAGCGTCAACGGCATTAATTTAATAAAGCCGTTTTTGATGGCATTAACGTGAGGCTGCTTTCCTATTTTAACAGCAAAAGGAAGGAGTACCTTTTCAAGTGAAGCGATGACTTTACTCATAGGAAAATACCCTTAAATGCCGTAACGCATGTTACGGCGTATTGTGTGTGAAATAACTCTTTGACGGGAAAAATAAAAATTAATTAACAGCTTTTTTAATGGCTGCCACAGCAGCTTTAAGAACACCTAAACCATCAATTTTGCCGTACAGCCCCGAGTCGATCACTTCGACCGGTTTATTCGGTAACAGTCGTTGAATTTCGGGCAACATATAGGCGATTTGCGGTCCCAGTAAAACGACATCGGCTCTCTGACCTTTTTCGCCCGCCAGCGTCTCGGGGAACGCTTCAATCACCACAGGGACTTCATACTTTTCAGCCTGCGCACGCATCTTTGAAACCAGAAGCGAGGTTGACATGCCCGCTGAGCAGAACAGGTAGATATGTTTCTTTTCCATCGTGATTTCCCTCTTGTATGACTACCTGCCATCGCGCTATCACTCGACTCGCTGTCCCAGCAGACAGGTAGCTTGCGTACTGTTGTTTATCGTTGGAGTGAGTATACGCAATGGTACAGACAGGGGATAATTCTGGATAGACTCAAATTGTCTCTCATTGACCTGGCTTGTTGACTCCCTTCACATTTCGGGCAAATAATTCGCGCAAAGAAATAAGATTTTCTGATGCATAAAAAAACCGGCCCTGGGGGCCGGTTTTTTACATCCTCAGGCAAGCAGGGTTACTGCGCCTTAGGTGCCTGCGGATCGGTATCGTATTCAGCACAGGTCTGATAGCCGGAGTTAATCACATGGCCGGTATCATCCAGGGCGACAAAGTAGGTTTCTGCCTTACCATCACGTTGACCCAGGATATAGGTCTGGCAGGTCCCTTTCGCATGAATCATGGTCACTTCAGAAGAAGGTTTACCGGCAATCGCAGCCACCTGCGAACGGGTCATCCCTTTTTTAACGTCTTTTACTACGGGCTGCGTAAACTGATCCTTAGTGCGATCGTAAGCCGTACACCCTGCCAGCATAGTCAGTACCGCCGCTGCGCTAAGAATTCCTGCTACGTTCTTGTTCATATTCCGTCCTCTTGTTTATCAGCGTGTTATCTAAGCATGGGATAAAAAGTACTATTGTTCAACTTTGTGAGTTACGCCAGACGAATTTCGGAAAATTCTAATAAAACAACGATAAGCTGCTAAATCGGCGCAAATTAGCGCACTCGAAACTGTGATCCTTGTCGTTTCTCGCCCAAAGGGTTAGTTTTAACAGCTAACACATTCTGTTTATGTACTGCATATGGAGGGCGTGATGGCTCTGCAACAAGAGATTATTCAGGCACTGGGCGCGAAGCC
This sequence comes from Enterobacter sp. Taxon_8, assembly GCF_058354585.1. NCBI lineage: Bacteria > Pseudomonadati > Pseudomonadota > Gammaproteobacteria > Enterobacterales > Enterobacteriaceae > Enterobacter > Enterobacter sp. Taxon_8. The sequence continues at coordinate 2,692,870 of NZ_CM177989.1, forward strand.
TACGGTAGATGCACATGAAGAGATCCGCCGCAGCGTGGATTTTTTAAAATCGTACTTAAAAAAGAACGCTTTCCTGAAATCCCTGGTGCTGGGCATCAGCGGCGGCCAGGATTCTACCCTGACCGGTAAACTCTGCCAGATGGCGATTTCAGAGCTTCGCGAAGAGACGGGCGATGAGACGCTGCAGTTTATCGCTGTGCGCCTTCCTTACGGCGTACAGGCGGACGAGCAGGATTGCCAGGATGCCATTGCCTTCATTCAGCCTGACCGCGTGCTGACCGTGAATATTAAGGGCTCGGTGCTGGCAAGCGAGCAGGCGCTTCGCGAAGCGGGCATTGAGCTGAGCGATTTTGTTCGCGGCAACGAGAAAGCCCGCGAACGTATGAAAGCACAGTACAGCATCGCAGGGATGACCAAAGGCGTCGTGGTCGGCACCGACCATGCGGCAGAAGCGATCACCGGTTTCTTCACCAAATACGGCGACGGCGGCACCGACATTAACCCTATCTTCCGTCTCAACAAGCGTCAGGGCAAGCAGCTGCTTGCCGCGCTGGGCTGTCCTGAGCATCTGTATAAGAAAGCGCCGACAGCCGATCTGGAGGACGATCGCCCTTCCCTGCCGGATGAAGCAGCGCTTGGCGTCACCTATGACAACATTGATGATTATCTGGAAGGCAAAAAGCTGGATGAACGTACCGCGAAAATCATCGAAGGCTGGTATCTGAAAACCGAGCACAAGCGCCACACGCCCATTACGGTGTTTGACGACTTCTGGAAAAAATAAAGCAAAACGGTAACCCCGTTTTGTAGGCCGGGTAAGGCGTCGCCGCCACCCGGCTCTTTTTTAACCACCACACTCCTGCTACACTGTATACCTGAACAGTATATGGAGCAGTATGTGAGCAGGCGTCAATCCGCCCCGCGTCTTGAGTTTGAAGCGGCGGCTATCTACGAATATCCCGAGCACCTTCGCCCCTGGCTTGAAGCATTGCCTAAACAGCCGGGCGTGTACATCTTTCACGGCGAAAGCGACACCCTGCCGCTCTACATTGGCAAGAGCGTTAACATTCGCAGTCGGGTGTTATCCCATCTGCGTACCCCGGACGAGGCCGCCATGCTGCGCCAGTCGCGACGCATTACCTGGTTCCAGACGGCCGGAGAAATGGGCGCGCTATTGCTGGAAGCGCGTTTGATTAAAGAGCAGCAGCCGCTGTTCAATAAGCGCCTGCGCCGCAACCGTCAGCTCTGCTCCCTGCAGATCAACGATGGCAAGCCGCAGGTCGTCTACGCGCGCGAGGTCGATTTTTCACATGCCCCCAATCTCTATGGGCTGTTCGCCAATAAACGCGCCGCGCTCCAGGCGCTGCAGACGCTGGCGGACGAGCTGCAGCTTTGCTACAGCCTTTTAGGTCTCGAGGCAACCACCCGCGGACGCGCCTGTTTCCGATCCGCGCTGAAGCGCTGCGCCGGTGCCTGCTGTGGGAAAGAGAGCATTGAGGCGCACCACGCCCGGCTCCTCTCCGGTCTGGGGGCCATCAGCGTGAAGTGCTGGCCCTGGGAAAGCGCCGTTGCGCTAAAAGAAGTGGGTGACGCGATGACCCAGTATCACATCGTCAATAACTGGCTCTGGCTGGGCGCTGTCGACGACATCAACGACGCGGCAACCCTGCTGCGCACGCCCGCCGGATTTGACCACGATGGCTATAAAATTCTCTGTAAGCCGGTATTAGCCGGTAAATTTGAGATCATTGTGCTCAATGACCTGGCAGCCACGTGATTTCGCTGAACAATAAGGTGCCCTGAGCCTCCAGCAGACGCAGCGTATGGGTACCCTCCTCCCAGCTGGCGCCCTGATCGGCCGTCAGAAATTTATCACCCAGCTGCCACGCCCCGCTTAACACAAATATCACGCCCCCGCGTGAGCCAAAGGTGGTAAAGGTACGGTCAGCCACGCGCACCTTCGCCCGGCAGCAGTCGCGCCGGGTCATGATGTTGAAGTCCATCGCCATCCGCCCATCGGACAGCAGCGCTTTCACCGGCAGATCGCCGGCAAAGCTGTAGGGCTGATGGTGCTTGAGGGTATGGAAAAATGCCTGACCGGCATCCAGCGTCACCTCCCCTCCTTCCAGTAACGTGATCACCCGGTCAACGCCTGGAAACGAGGAAAATTCGCCGTTGCTTGCAATAGTCGCGATACTGGCACGCCATTGAAAATCCCGCGTCGCGGGAGGGAAACAACAAATCTCACGCGTTTCACCCGCACCATTGCGCCAGAGGCTGACCGGCATCTTACGGATATCAAAGAACTCCATCACCACTCCTGAATGGCACAACCCGTGCCAGGGCAAGGATATTGCTATCGTTGCTGTCTTGTTTGTTATCGTTGGGTATTCACAGAAACAGTATCGGCAGCAGAGCGGGCAGGCCTTAGCGGAACGTTAATAAAAATTCTAACGCCATGACTCTACAAACATTCTCTGATGCGACTACAGGAGCATACCGCGCTGGCGGCGGCAGACAAGAGGGCAGGAAAGAAAAACCGCCGGTCCTGTCCACAGCGATTGCGCTTTTGTGGACAGGATCCCGGCGGTCTTAAGAGAGTGAACCGATTATTCGGTTGGTGCTGGCATTTTACCTTCCATCGCCGGACGTTCTGTCAGACGCTTCTCAAAATTCGCATTAAATTGTTTTTTCTGTTCCGGGGTCAGAATGTTGTAGATCTTGTTCTGGGTTTCCATGTGAGCCAGCATGCGGGCTTTGTGCTGCTCGGCCATTTTGTCGATCTGCGCTTCGGCTTTCGCCTTATTGAAGCTGTCGCTGGCGATGATGTCATGCATCGCACGACGCTCTTCAAGCGGTGGACGTTTCATCTGGTCGCGTTCGCCTTTTCTGATGTCGCGGATCTGCTGCTTCTGCGCATCCGTCAGGTTGAGATCCTTAAACATCATCATCTCGTTGTGCATACCCGGACCTTTATGATGCATCATCATTTTGCCTTCAGCAGACGCGGCAGGTGTGGTGGTCGCAGTATCTGCGGCGAACGCCATGCTGGTAGCGCCCAGAGCCAGGGTAGAAGCAACAAACAGTGCAGTAAACTTACGCATAATTTATTTCCTTTCTTTCAGTTATTCTTCGGCGCTATGCCGTGTTGACGAGATTAACTTTACGGGGTTTATCGTCAATTAGTCAGAGCAACGGTAAAACAATGAAAGTGTAAAAAACAAATTTTCGCCAAATGTGGAGGAAATAAGGATAAAGCGTGGAGAGTTGCAACCAAAAATATTCAATACGATGATTTTAAAGCGATTTTGCAGAAGTATAACGGAGTGAAGGTGAATAATAAAGCAATTCACCAGGAATATTCTGCAAAACACGTTCACGCGCTTTAATTGCTAAGAAAAGGTATTTAACTTCCCCTCCCGGATGATGAGAGGGGAAAGGTTCAGGATATTTTTTCCAGCATCAGCCCGGCCCGCAGGCCAAACGCGACGGTTGGGTTAGGGAATAAAACATACTCGGTGGTTTTCTGCACCTCGTAACGTTCCTCGCCATCCTCGGCCAGCAGCGCCCCTTTGCGAAACGGCGTGAAGTTTAGAGTATGCGCGGCCATATGGAGCAGGAAGGCGTCGCTGCGCCGCGTGATCTGCTGTACGACCCGATACCGCTCGACGGGCAGATGCGTATGCTCGGGAGCCGTTCCGCCCAGCAGCGCCCGAAGGGCGAGATGCGTTGGCGCAAAGCGGGTAAGATCGTTTTGCCCAAACGGCAGCGCTTTCCCCAGCTCCAGCGTACAGGACAACGCGCCAAAGTGCTCACAGGTGAAGTGCGTAAAGGTTCCGCCCGGCGACTGGTGAAACACCAGTGCCTCCAGCCCGGCGTCTCCCAGCCAGCTCAGGAAATCTTCCTCCCACGGCTGATTGCGCTGCGGCAGAACGCCGAAGCGAACGTGGTAGGACGCGCGAATTGCCGTGTGCAGATCCAGATGCCAGCGCACGGGTCCCGCAGCGTCAAAAAACGGGGCCACGATGTTCTCCAGCCACTGTGCCCGCGCCGTTTCGTCACTCTGCGGAAACTGCGACCAGCGCCCGCCGAACATGCGGTTGATATCGCTGACCAGATACCGTTTGTTTTGCGCCAGCGCAGGCGGATTGCCGAGCACCACCAGCACGCGGCACTTCAGGGTAATCTCATCGCGATACAGCGCGCGCAGCAGCAGATCGACAATCTCAACGGGCGCCGTTTCATTCCCGTGGATACCCGTTGAAAGCAGCAGCGAGAGATCGCCTTTTGCTGTCGGCGTCAGCTCAAGCATCCCGCGGCCAAGCCACCGCCAGCGAAATGAGGGGCCCTCCCCCTCTTTCTGTTCCGGTGTCTCATCGGCCAGGGTCAGCGCCAGTAAATTTTCCATATCCACTCCTTCAGCGCTGGAACGGGTAAACCGATCCCAGCTGCAGGATTGCCGATAACGCGTCCAGCGCCTCGCGTCCTTCACGCAGAAGCTGCGGGTCAACCAGATCCGCCTGCGTTAACCGATCGCGATAGTAGCGATCGACCCAGTCATTCAGCCGCGTAAAGAGCGTATCGTTCATCATAACCGCCGGATTCACCGCCTTCATTTCGTCCTGGGTCAAGACCACGCGCAGACGTAAACAGGCGGGACCACCGCCGTTGGCCATGCTTTCGCGCAGGTCAAACACGCGCAGTTCGGAAATGGGGTTATCGGCCTTCACCAGCTCGGTCAGATAGCGCCACACGCCCTGATGATCGCGGGACTCCTGCGGCAGAACCAGCATCATGCTGCCGTCATCGCGGCTGAGCAGTTGGCTATTGAACAGATACGTTTCTACCGCATCCTGCACGCTAACCGCCTCCGTTGGCACCTGGATTGGCGTGAAGCCACGCACGCGCTCATGCAGCGTGGCGAGCAGTTTCTCCTGATGGGCAAACGCCTGCTCGTGGCAGAACAGCACCTGGCGGTTAGAAACGGCGATCACGTCGTTATGGAATACGCCCTGGTCAATCACATGCGGGTTCTGTTGGGCAAAAACCACCTGGGAAGGATTCACCTGGTTCAGGCGGGCAACCGCCTGGCTGGCCGCCAGCGTCTGACGCGCAGGGTAACGAGTTGGCGCGGCGTGGCCCCCCTCTTCTCGCCCGTAGATAAACAGCTGCAGGCCCGGATCGCCATAATCGCCCCCCAGGCGGTTATGGTTGGCCGCGCCTTCGTCGCCGAACATCGCCACCTGCGGCAGGGCCTGATGCACCGCAAAATGGGCGTCCTGGTTGAAAATGGCGCGCAGCACGCGCTCGGTGGTTTCCGCTTCGGTGGCGCGGTGAAACTTGTTATTCAGGTTCGCCACCGTCAGGTGGACTTTGCCATCCAGCGTATCGGCTGACGGCGCGACGGTTGCCGCGTTGGCGACCCACATCGAAGAGGCGGAGCTTGCCGCCGAGAGCAGGTGCGGCGTCTGCGTACCCGCTTTTTCAACTACCTGCTCATCGGTGCCGCTAAAGCCGAGCTGGCGCAGCACCGCCACGTTCGGACGCTCCTGCGGCGGGATCACCGCCTGCGGGAAACCGGCATCCGCCAGCGCTTTCATCTTCAGCAGCCCCTGTTTTGCCGCCAGCTTCGGGTTGGAAACCTGAAAGCGGTGCTTCGTCGAGGCTTCATTACCAAAAGAGAGACCGGCGTAGTGGTGCGTCAGCCCCACCAGCCCGTCAAAGTTGACTTCACGCGCTTTCATGACGGTCCCCTCCGGTAAAGTCCAGCCCCGGATTAAGCGTCTCCGGCAGCGTCAGCGCCGGGGTTTCCAGGCTCGCCATCGGCCAGGCACAGTAATCGGCGGCATACCACGCGCTGGCGCGATGGTTGCCCGATGCGCCCACGCCGCCGAACGGCGCGGTGCTCGCGGCCCCGGTCAGCGGTTTATTCCAGTTCACAATCCCGGCGCGCGCTTCCAGCAGCAGCCGATCAAACTTCTCGCGATGAGGCGAAATCAGCCCGCTCGACAGGCCGTAGCGGGTGTTATTGGCCATCGCAATCGCCGCATCAAAATCGTCGTAACGCCAGACGCACAGCAGCGGACCAAAGACCTCTTCATCCGGGACGTTGCTCGCGCCACTCATCTCTACGATGCCCGGCGTCAGCAGCGAGGTTCCCGGCTGAACCAGCTTCGGCTCCAGCAGGGTTTTCGCGCCGCGCGCGACGTGGTCCTGCCAGGCCTTCAGCACGTTCAGCGCGGCCTGTTCGGAAATCAGTCCGCCGATAAACGGCTGCGGATCGGCATCCCACGCGGCTGGCACCAGGCGCGCGCTTACCTCTACAAGACGTTTCAGGAAAGCATCCCCCTGCGCACCTCTTTTCACCAGCAGACGGCGGGCACAGGTGCAGCGCTGTCCGGCGGTTATAAAGGCGGACTGAATCGTCAGGTGCACCGCGGCGTCAATATCATCCGGGTCTTCCACAATCAGCGGGTTGTTGCCCCCCATCTCCAGCGCCAGAATTTTTTCCGGCTGCCCCGCCAGCTGGCGGTGCAGCTGATAGCCCGTCCCGGCGCTGCCGGTAAACAGCAGGCCGTCGATATCGCTCAGCGCGCTCAGCGCCTGACCGGTTTCCCGTCCGCCCTGCACCAGGTTTAGCACGCCCGGCGGCAGGCCTGCCTGTTCCCACAGCTTAACCACCGCTTCGCCGGTTAATGGCGTGAGCTCGCTCGGTTTGAAGATGACGGTATTGCCCGCCAGCAGCGCGGGCACAATGTGCCCATTCGGCAGATGCCCCGGGAAGTTGTACGGACCAAACACCGCCAGCACGCCGTGCGGACGGTGGCGCAGCGTGGCCGCGCCGTCCGGCATGTCGGTGTGCTGTTCGCCGGTACGGGTGTGGTACGCCTTCACCGAAATGGCGATTTTGTTGATCATCGCCGTCACTTCGGTTGTCGCTTCCCAGCGCGGTTTACTGGTTTCAGACGCGATGATGCGCGTCAGTTCGGCCTTGTTTGCCTCCAGCAGCCCGGCAAACTTTTCAACAATTTCCTGGCGCACGGCGAAAGGCTGTTTTGCCCACGCCGGAAACGCGCGGCGGGCGGCATGGCAGGCTTGTTCCACCTGCGCGGCGCTGGCGTCATTCCCCTTCCAGAGCGCCTCTTTTCCTACCGGATTGGTCTTTACGCGCTGTTCGCCTTCGCCCGTGACCCAGTCACCGTTAATCCATAATGTCATGCTGTTTTCTCCTCAGGGCAGAGACGCACCAGGCGAACCGTATCGCCGGCGTTACATTTCAGGGCATCCAGTTCTGCAGCCGTCAGCACCAGACGTTCACATTTGGGGTTGGTACGCACCAGCATGGCGCGGAAGTTGGCATAATTTTCGTTCGCCACCAGGCACGCCGGCCAGTCGCCCGGCGCGGGCTGGCCTTCAGAGACCTCAACCAGCCGGCTCTTACGGATCGCGCGCACGCGGTCGATATCGCACTCAAGCGTAGGCCCGCCGTCAAAGATGTCGACATAGTTGCGGTAGCGGAAGCCTTCTTTCTCCAGCACCGCGCGGGCGGGTGCGGTTTGCGGATGCACTTCGCCGATCACCGCCTGTGCTTCCGGGCTGAGGAAATGGGTATAAATAGGATGCTTCGGCATCAGTTCGGCAATAAAGGCTTTCTGGCCGGTGCCGCAGAGATAGTCCGCCCGGCTGAACTCCATCGAGAAGAAGCGCTCGCCCAGGCTCTCCCAGAACGGTGAGTAGCCGGTGTCGTCGATCACGCCGCGCATCTCCGCAACCACTTTTTCGTTAAAGCGATCGCGGAAGGCGGCCATAAACATAAAGCGCGATTTGGAGAGCAGATAGCCGTTGCCCTCTTTTCGCCACGCCGGGTCGAGAAACAGCGTGCAAAGCTCGCTGGCGCCCGTGTGGTCATTGCAGAGAAACAGCGTGGGCAGCGCGTTATAGACGTTAAGCTCTTTCGAGGCGTGAACCATGGTGCCGACGCGGTAGTTGTACCACGGATCGTTAAGCCCGACGGCCACTTCAATGGCGCAGATCCCGGCCACGGTTCCCGTGTCGGTGTCTTCCAGCACGAACACATACCCCTGTTCGCTTTTTGGCAACGTCCCCTGCCAGGTTTGCAGGGCGCGCTCAATGCGCGCCGACAGCGTATTTTCATCGGCAGGAAGCGAGGTCAGCCCGCCTCCCGTCTTACCGGCAAGCTGCATGAGCCCGGCGAGGTCGCCGCGCTCAACGGGACGGATGACCATCATGATGACACCCCGGATTTCACTTTTTCACACGCCAGCGCAAAGCGGTCCAGACCGGTTTGCACCTCTTCCTCGCTGACGATCAGCGCGGGAGCAAAACGCACTACGTTGGCACCGGCAATCAGCACCATCACGCCCACTTTTGCCGCTTCCTGTGAAATAAGTTTAGCTTTCCCGGCAAACTCAGCTGTGAGCTCGCAGCCGATTAACAGCCCCAGGCCGCGGATCTCTTTAAACAGCCCCGTTTTGCCGTTGATGGCGTTCAGACGCTCAACAAACCAGTCGTGGCGCTGCTTAACGCCCTTCAGCACCTCAGGGGTGTTAATGATGTCGAGCACCTGCCCGGCGACGGCGGTGGCCAGCGGGTTGCCGCCGTAGGTGGTGCCGTGGGTGCCGACGGTCATCACGCTGGCGAATTTATCGGTGGTCAGCGTCGCGCCAATCGGGAAGCCGCCGCCCAGCGCTTTGGCGGTCGAAAGCACGTCCGGCGTGACGCCGTAGTGCATATAGGCATACAGCTCGCCGGTGCGGCCCACGCCGGTCTGGACTTCGTCGAAAATCAGCACCGCGTTATGACGATCGCACAGCTCGCGCAGCCCCTGCAGGAATTCCTTTTTCGCCGGAAGCACGCCGCCCTCGCCCTGCATCGGCTCGACGATCACCGCGCAGGTGGTGTCGTTAATCAGCTCGCTGGCGGACTGCAGATCGTTATAAATACCGTGACGGATATCCGGCGGCAGCGGGGCGAAATCCTGCGAGTATGAAGGCTGGCCGCCCGCGCTGACGGTAAAGAGCGTGCGCCCGTGGAAGGCATTTTTAAACGCCACGATGCCGCTCTTGTGGGTACCAAATTTATCGTGCGCATATTTGCGCGCCAGCTTCAGCGCCGCCTCGTTGGCTTCCGCCCCCGAGTTACAGAAAAAGACCTTCTCCGCAAACGTCGCGTCGATCAGTTTTTTGGCCAGGCGCAGCGCGGGCTCGTTGGTAAAGCCGTTGCCGGTATGCCAGAACTTCGCCGCCTGGTCATTGAGCGCCTGACGCAGCGTCGGGTGCGCATGACCCAGCGCGTTGACCGCAATCCCACCGGCAAAGTCGATATACTCTTTACCCTGCTGATCCCACAGGCGCGAGCCTTCCCCACGAACCGGAATAAAAGCCGCCGGAGCGTAAACCGGCATCATCCATTCATCGAAATTTTCACGCGTAATTGACAGAGACATAGCGACCTCATCCGGTAAATAAAAGGTTATTTGAATGTTAAATAATTGAGTGTTTGCACTGTGAATGTAGATTGCAGCCTTCGTGCCAGCCAGCGATAAAATTGCATAAACGAGTTGAGGTAACAGAATATCAATAAGTTACAATATGGAGTTATTCACCTTTAGTGCATAAAAAGTGAATATTTTTACGACAAGCGGCGCTTTGCCGCATGAAAATCAGAAAGAGTATGCACAGGCCAAATATAATTCTGGAATTGTGATCGCTCGCGAAATTTATCGGTCATTTACGCCCTGTTTGAGGGCGAGGCGCGTCAGAATGGTGCAAATATTGCACCACCGGCATTATCTGTTGCAGTTATTGGCCGAAGCCGGTAACAGTTGACGCAAATTCTGCTACCATCCCTGCACTATTCACCTTGCACTGGCAGCGACTATGAAATTTGTCTCTTTTAATATCAACGGCCTGCGTGCCCGCCCTCATCAGCTTGAAGCTATCGTTGAGCAACATCAGCCAGATGTGATCGGCCTGCAGGAGACAAAGGTTCACGACGACATGTTCCCCCTCGAAGAGGTGGCGAAACTCGGCTACAACGTCTTTTATCACGGCCAGAAAGGTCACTATGGCGTCGCGCTGCTCACCAAAGCGCCGCCGGTTTCCGTGCGTTGCGGCTTCCCCGGCGACGGTGAAGAAGCGCAGCGCCGCATCATCATGGCGGAAGTCCCTTCCGCGCTCGGAAATATCACGGTCATTAACGGCTATTTCCCGCAGGGTGAGAGCCGTGACCATGAAACAAAATTCCCGGCTAAAGCCAAGTTTTATCAGGATCTGCAGGACTACCTGACCACCGAACTCAAAAAAGAGAATCCGGTGCTGATCATGGGCGATATGAATATTAGCCCGACGGATCTCGATATCGGTATTGGCGAAGAGAACCGCAAACGCTGGCTGCGCACCGGCAAATGCTCCTTCCTGCCGGAAGAGCGTGAGTGGATGGAGCGCCTGCTGGGCTGGGGCCTGGTGGACACGTTCCGCAACGCCAACCCGGAAACGCAGGATCGCTTCTCCTGGTTTGACTACCGCTCAAAAGGCTTTGACGACAACCGCGGCCTGCGTATCGACCTGCTGCTGGCCAGTTCGCCGCTGGCAGAGCGCTGCATCGAAACCGGGATCGACTACGACATCCGCAGCATGGAAAAACCATCTGACCACGCGCCGGTGTGGGCTAAATTCAAGCTGTAATGACGCGTGAATATTCCAAAAACACTCTTCCTGTGCGCCCTTCTGGGCGCATTTATGTTGACGTTTGTCATGCTTTCCCCGGGAACCCTCTCCCTGGAAGGGATTAAAACCCACCAGCAGGCACTCCTCTCCCATGTTGACCACGCGCCGCTGCGCAGCGCGCTGACCTTTTTTGCGATCTATGTGGCGGTCTCCGCCCTCTCGATTCCCGGCGCGGCGATCCTCACCCTGCTGGGCGGGGCGTTGTTTAGCCTGTGGGAAGGCACCGTGCTGGTCTCGTTTGCCTCCACCCTCGGGGCGACGCTTGCGATGCTCGCAAGCCGTTATCTGCTGCGCGACTGGGTTCAGCAGCGGTTTGCTCAGCAGATGAAAACGGTAAACGCTGGTATGGCGCGCGACGGCGCGAACTTTCTTTTTGCCCTGCGCCTGATGCCGCTGTTCCCGTTTTTTCTGGTGAATTTGCTGATGGGGCTGACCCGCATGGGCGTCTGCCGCTACTGGTGGGTCAGCCAGGTCGCCATGCTGCCCGCCACGATTATCTTTCTGAACGCCGGGCGCGAGCTGGGAAAAGTGACTTCGCTGCGCGATATTTTGTCGCCGGGCATGCTATTCGCCTTTACACTACTGGGGTTATTACCGCTGGTCACCCGCCGGCTGTTTTCCCGTTTTCTCCCGTCTGCTAAAAAGTGAGGCATTATGCGCCGTGTGCGTTTTTGCACGTTTCTGACCGGTCTGCTGCTGGCAGCCCCCCTATTTGCCGCCAACGGCTGGCAGGCCATTCAGCAACAGGCTAAAGGCCAGACCGTCTGGTTTAACGCCTGGGGCGGCGATCCGGCGGTCAACCGCTATCTGGAATGGGTCAGCGATGAGATGCAAACGCACTATGCCATTACCCTCAAAATCGTCCCGCTGGCGGATGCTGCCGACGCCGTAAAACGTATTCAGACCGAAGCCGCCGCGGGGCGTAAGACCAACGGCTCGGTTGACCTGCTGTGGATTAACGGCGAAAACTTCCGCACGCTGAAAGAGGCGAACCTGCTGCAAACCGGATGGGCGCAGACGCTGCCAAACTGGCGCTATGTTGATACCCGCAAACCGGTCACGGAAGATTTTGCCGTCCCAACCGACGGGGCGGAATCGCCATGGGGCGGCGCGCAGCTGACCTTTATCGCCCGCAAGGCCAGCATGCCGACGCCGCCTGTGGATCCTCAGGCGCTGCTGGCTTACGCGCAGCAGCACCCCGGCAAGATCAGCTATCCGCGCCCGCCCGATTTTACCGGCACGGCATTTCTTGAGCAGCTGCTGCTGACGCTGACCGTTCACCCGGACGCGCTGCAAAAGGCTCCCGATAGCACCTTTGCCGAGGTGACGGCACCGCTCTGGGATTATCTGGACAAACTCCACCCGCAGCTGTGGCGCGAAGGGAAAGATTTCCCCCCTTCCCCTGCACGGATGGATGCCCTGCTTGCCAGCGGCAGCCTGAACCTGTCCCTGACCTTTAACCCGGCCCATGGTCAGCAAAAAATAGCGAGCGGCGAACTGCCTGCCGACAGCTACAGCTTTGGTTTCCAGAGTGGGATGCTAGGTAACGTCCATTTTGTGGCGATTCCGGCCAATGCCGGCGCCAGCGCGGGTGCAAAAGTGGTCGCTAATTTCCTGCTGTCACCGCAGGCGCAGATCCGCAAGGCCGACCCGGCCATCTGGGGCGATCCGAGCGTGCTGGATGCCAAAACGCTGCCCGAAGGTGAAGCCAAACAGCTGCTGGCCCACACGCCTCAGGAGTTGCCGAAGGTGCTTGCAGAGCCGCAGTCCGCCTGGGTGAACGCGCTGGAGCAGGAATGGCTGCGTCGTTACGGCACCCGCTGAGCGGGCTAGTCTGGCTGGCGATGGCGGTAATTTATCTACCGCTCCTGCCCGCAGGCGCCATGCTGTTGGCACCGGCGTTTTCGTTGACAAACTGGCAGCGGCTGGTGAACGATCCGCAACTCCCGCAGGCGGCCGTCGCCACGCTGGTCTCAACGCTCATCGCCACGCTGGGGGCGTTGCTGATTGCCCTTTTCCTCGTCAGCCTTTTATGGCCCGGTAAGCGCTGGCGCCGTCTCACTACCCGCCTGCCATGGCTACTGGCGATCCCCCATGTGGCGTTCGCCACCGGCGCATTACTGCTTTTTGCCGAGGGCGGTCTGTTTTATCAGATCTGCACCGTCTGTTCGCCGCCGTTTGACCGATACGGCACCGGGCTGGGCCTGACGCTCGCGGTCAAAGAGAGCGCGTTTGTGCTGTGGGCGATTTACGCCGTGCTGCCGGAGAAGCGGCTCGCGCAGCAGAAGATCGTCCTGCAAACCTTTGGCTACGGGCGTTTTCAGACGCTCAGTTGGCTGATTCTCCCGGCCATCGCGCCCGTTCTCGGGGCGGTGATGCTGGCGGTGCTGGCGTGGTCGCTCTCGGTCGTGGACGTAGCGATCGTTCTCGGGCCCGGCAACCCGCCTACCCTGGCCGTGCTGGCCTGGCAGTGGCTGAGCCAGGGCGACGCGCAGCAGCAGGCAAAAGGGACGCTGCTGTGCCTGCTTCTCCTTCTGCTGCTGTCCGCGCTTGCCGCCCTCGGGTACGGCCTCTGGAAAGCATGGCGTCGCACCATTCCGGAAGTCGCGGGGACGCGTCCCCGGTCTCAGCGCCTCCTGCCTGAGCGAGCACTGAGCGGGTTCCTCCCCGCGTGCGGCGTGCTGTGCGCCGTGGTGCTGTTGATGCTGGCGCAAAGGAATGACGTTGGCCCGGTGGGAAGCAGCCTTTCCTTCGGTCTGCTTTCAGCCTTGATTGCCCTGGTCGTCGGCTTGCTCTGGCTGGAATGGGGTCCGCAGCGTGGCACGCTGTGGGTATGGTTACCGCTCGCCCTTCCGGCCCTCCCGCTCGTCACCGGTCAGTATGCGATTGCGTTGCACCTGGGCATCGACGGGCACTACGCCGCCGTGCTCTGGAGCCACCTCCTGTGGGTATTGCCGTGGACGCTGCTGGTGCTGCAGCCCGCCTGGCGGCGGATCGATCCCCGGCTCATCCTCACCGCCAGAACGCTCGGCTGGCGACGGGGAAAAATATTCTTGCTGCTGAAATGTCCCCTGCTGGTGCGCCCTGCGCTGCTGGCCTTTGCCACCGGCTTTTCCGTCAGCATGGCGCAATACATGCCGACGCTCTGGCTCGGCACCGGGCGTTTCGCCACCCTGACCACCGAAACCGTCGCGCTCAGCAGCGGGGGCAGCATCCCGATCCTCGCTAACCGGGCGCTGGGACTAATGCTGGTCACGGGCACGGTGTTTGGTCTTGCTGCCCTGTTGTCCCGGCTCGTAGGCCGCTACCGACAAGGATTACGTTAATGCTGAAGGTAAACAATCTCACCGTCGAACCGCTTTTCCGCGAGGTCAGTTTTTGCGTGCCCCGCGGGGAGATCGTCACCCTGATGGGGCCGTCCGGCAGCGGAAAATCGACCCTTTTTGCCTGGATGGTCGGCGCGCTGTCAGACGATTTCCAGGCGCGGGGCGAACTGTGGCTGGACGCGCGTCGCTGCGACGGTCTCCCCGTGGAATCCCGCGGGCTGGGTATTCTCTTCCAGGACGCGCTGCTGTTCGAACAGTTCAGCGTCGGGCAGAATTTGCTGCTGGCGCTGCCCGAGCGCATCACCGGACGCGCGCGTCGGGAAGCGGTCGAGCAGGCTCTGAATTCCGCGGGGCTGAGCGGTCATTACGCCAGCGACCCGGCCACCCTTTCCGGTGGGGAGCGCGCCCGGGTTAGCCTGCTGCGCGCCCTGCTCGCGGAGCCGCAGGCGCTGCTGCTGGATGAACCGTTCGGGCGCCTCGATAAAGCGTTACGAGCCTCATTTCGGGCATGGGTGTTTGACGCCGTCCGCGCGCGCAATATTCCAGTAGTGCTGGTCACGCACGATGAGGACGATATTCCGCCCGGCGGCAAGCTGATTGAGATTTCTCGCTGGCAATAATGTGCTAACGCAATGTTTTACGTTTCGGGAGAGACGACAATGCACCCCTCTTTTATTGACGTCAGGTTATTCGATGAAACGTGTTTCTCAACTGACCGCGCTGGCCCTGCTCTGCGGCCTCGCTTCTTTTTCCTCTCTGGCGGCTGATATGCCCAACGCCATCACGCTGTCTCAGCTTCAGGCGCAGCACGGCACGCCTGTCGACACCCGCGCCAGCGCGTTTTATAACGGCTGGCCGCAGACGCTCAGCGGCCCCTCCGGGCATGAACCCGCCGCACTCAACCTTGCTGCCGCCTGGCTTAGCGCAATGAGTGACGAGCAGCTTGCGCTTTGGGCAAAACAGCATCAGTTGCCCCCTGCGACGGCCATCGCCCTGTACGGTGACGATAGGGATAACCTGGCGGTGAAAGCCCGTCTGGAGAAAGCAGGATATCGCCACGTTTCGCTGCTCAGCGATGCTCTGCAGACCCCCGGCCGCCTTCAGCGTCTGCCGCACTTTGAACAGCTGGTTTACCCGGAGTGGATCCATCGCCTGCAACAAGGGGAACGTATCACCGCGGCACCATCAGCCGACTGGAAGATTATAGAAGCCGGCTGGGGGGGGCCTAAATTTTATCTGCTCGGCCATATTCCCGGGGCGGGCTACATCGATACTAACGAGGTTGAAAGCGAACCGCTGTGGAATAAAGTTTCTGACGACAAGCTGAAAGCGATGCTGGAGAAACACGGGATCCGCCATGACACTACCGTTATTCTGTATGGTCGCGACGTTTACGCCGCCGCCCGTGTGGCCCAGATAATGCTCTACGCCGGCGTGAAAGATGTACGTCTTCTGGACGGCGGCTGGAAGGCATGGTCTGATTCGGGACTGCTGGTACAGGGCGGAGTGCCCGGCCCCGTCAAACCCGCCCCCGATTTTGGCGCGCCGATCCCCGGCCAGCCGCAGCTGATGGTGGATATGGAACAGGCGCGCGGCATGCTGCACCGTCAGGATGCCTCCCTGGTCAGCATTCGCTCGTGGCCGGAGTTCATCGGCGAAACCAGCGGCTACAGCTACATCAAGCCAAAAGGTGAAATTGCCGGTGCCCGCTGGGGTCACGCGGGCAGCGATGCTACCCACATGGAGGATTTCCATAACCCGGATGGCACCATGCGCAGCGCGGACGATATCGCCGCCCAGTGGAAGCGCTGGAATATTCTGCCGGAACAGCACGTCGCGTTTTACTGCGGCACCGGCTGGCGGGCGTCCGAAACCTTTATGTACGCCCGGGCGATGGGCTGGAAGAATGTCGCCGTCTATGACGGCGGCTGGTACGAATGGAGCAGTCATCCGCAGAACCCGGTCACCAGCGGAGAGCGCGGGCCAGAGAGCGCTCTCTAAGGGTTGAGTGACTTCAGCGTAACATAGCCGCTCCAGACGCGCGTTGTGGTGGTCAGCCAGCACAGCGCGCCGAATACCCACGCGAACAGCGTAAAGTGCGCCGGGAAGAGGCAGCACAGCACGAACAGCGCGATGGTCTCCGTTCCTTCCGTTAACCCACCGATGTAATAAAACGACTTGTGCGCATAGCCGGGGTTGTCGATGTCGTGCTTTGCGGCCAGCGTCGCAAACGCCAGAAAACTGCTGCCGGTCCCGATAAACGCAAACAGCAGCCAGGCAGCCGCCAGCGCATTCTCTGCCGGAGCAGCCAGCGCAAAGCCAAACGGCACCAGGGCGTAGAAAAGAAAATCGAGCGAGATATCGAGAAATCCCCCCGCATCGCTCAGCCCTCTGCGGCGCGCCAGCGCCCCGTCCAGCCCGTCCAGCAGGCGGTTAAGCACGATGGCGACCAGCGCCGCCGGATACCAGCCGAGGGCCAGAAACGGCAGCGCCAGCACGCCGATGGCAAACCCTGTCAGGGTCAATCCGTCGGGCGTAATGCCCGGTCGGTCCAGCACGGAGACCATAAAATTCAGAGCGGGTTTTATCCGAGGGTGAAGATGGCGATCAAGCATGAGGCGTCTCGTTAAATGTGGCGCACAGCCCCTGCGCCGGAATATCCAGCGCGGCGTTAAAGCGGGCGGAGAGATTCTGAAAGGCAATGAGCGCCGTCATCTCGGTGATGGCGTCATCCGTAAAGTGGCGCTTCAGCGCCGCTCTGATGGCCTCATCCGCCCGGGGCGGGGTGGCGGTCACCGCCTCGGCGTAGGCCAGCGCCGCGCGCTCCTGCTCCGTGAACAAGGCTGAATCCTGCCAGTCGCTCACGGCCTGCACCTTATCCAGCGCCCCGCAGCGCTCGGCCAGCCGCAGGCTGTTGGCATCAATACAGAAAGCGCAATGGCAGAGCTGGGATACCCGCGTCATGAGCAGCGAACGAAGAACGGGCGTCAGGCGCGCGCGACGACGCTCCAGAAAACCGACGAACAGCGCCACCAGCCAGAACAGACGCGGCATGCGCCCCCACCAGCGCGTGGGATTTAGCACGGCGCCAAAATGCTTTTTTTGCATCACGGCAATGGGTTTAAGGCTGGCGGGAAGGGATTCGATAGGGGCAACCCAGGCGGTAGTCTCTTTCACCTGATTCTCCTGATAGCTGGACTCTGAGAAAGGGCACGATAATATGTCTTTTTTCGCCATCAATTATTGACGACCATGCTGAAAACACTCGATGTCGTTGCCGCCATCATCGAAAAAGACGACAAAATTTTACTGGCACAGCGCCCTGCCCACGCCGACCAGCCGGGCATGTGGGAATTTGCAGGCGGCAAAGTCGAGGCGGGTGAAACCCAGCCCGAGGCGCTTATCCGCGAGCTGCGTGAAGAGTTGGGTATTGAAGCGCTGCCCGCGCAATACGTGGCAAGCCACCAGCGCGAGGTCTCGCAGCGGTTAATCAACCTGCACGCCTGGCACGTTCCTGCGTTTAGCGGTGCGCTCACGGCGCACTACCACAGCGCGCTGGCGTGGTGTACGCCGGAAGAGGCGTTCGGCTACACCTTAGCCCCCGCGGATATTCCCCTGCTGGAAGCGTTTATTGTTTTACGCGACGCCAGACCAGCGGGTTCGTGCTGATGGCGCGCTCGTCGCGCTGGCACTGCAGCAGAATGCCGTCCGCTTTCACCACGGCGCCTTCCGAGTAGTTCTGATTCTGATAGATGCAGCACTGATTACAGGGCTGCACCGTTTGATTCTGGCCGCTGGAGCTAAACACTTCCGGCGGCACATTCACTTCCACGTCCGGACGAATGCGGTCAGCCTGCGCGCCAGCGGTGAAGATCAGACATAACGCGGTTAATAGATAACGTTTCATAGACACATCTTCCTGTTGTTCCCTTGATAATGACTATAACGGTAAACCCGCGCGGAACCTTTAATTTATCTCGTCATCGCTTTTGGTTATGACGCCCGCGCTCTCATTAATTTCCCTTTCGTCCTAAATTTCTGCTTGCCAGACAAAGCAGTACGGGTGTTATAGTCAAAAAAACAACACAAATCGCATAAGTCATATACAAACATTATTATAAGAGGTTCTTATATCTATGGATCAGACACGCTCTCTGGAAAGTTTCCTTGCCCACGTTCAGCAGCGCGACCCGCACCAAAGCGAGTTCGCGCAGGCCGTGCGTGAAGTGATGACCACCCTGTGGCCCTTCCTTGAACAAAACCCGCGCTATCGCCAGATGTCTTTGCTCGAACGCCTGGTCGAGCCAGAGCGCGTGATCCAGTTCCGCGTGACGTGGGTTGACGATCGCAATCAGGTGCAGGTTAACCGCGCGTGGCGCGTACAGTTCAACTCGGCCATCGGCCCGTTTAAGGGCGGCATGCGTTTCCATCCGTCCGTGAACCTGTCGATTCTGAAATTCCTCGGCTTCGAGCAGACCTTTAAAAACGCCCTCACCACGCTGCCCATGGGCGGCGGGAAAGGCGGCAGCGATTTCGACCCGAAAGGCAAAAGCGAAGGTGAAATCATGCGTTTCTGCCAGGCGCTGATGACCGAACTCTATCGCCATCTTGGTCCTTACACCGACGTGCCTGCCGGTGATATCGGCGTGGGCGGGCGTGAAGTAGGCTTTATGGCCGGGATGATGAAAAAGCTCTCCAACAACAGCGCCTGCGTCTTTACCGGTAAGGGGCTGTCGTTTGGCGGGAGCCTGATCCGCCCGGAAGCGACCGGGTACGGCCTGGTTTACTTCACCGAGGCCATGCTCAAGCGCCACGGTTTAGGCTTTGAAGGCATGCGCGTCGCGGTGTCCGGCTCCGGTAACGTGGCGCAGTACGCGATTGAGAAAGCGATGCAGTTTGGCGCTCGCGTGGTAACCGCCTCTGACTCCAGCGGAACGGTGGTGGATGAAGCGGGCTTCACGGCAGAGAAGCTGGCACGCCTGTGCGAAATTAAAGCCAGCCGCGATGGCCGTCTTGCAGATTATGCCCGGGAGTTTGGCCTGACGTATCTTGAAGGGAAACAGCCGTGGGGCGTGCCGGTGGATATCGCCCTGCCGTGCGCCACGCAGAACGAGCTGGATGCAGACGCCGCGCGCACGCTGATTAGCAATGGCGTGAAGGCGGTAGCCGAAGGGGCGAACATGCCGACCACAATCGAAGCGACGGATCTGTTCCTGGAAGCGGGCGTGCTGTTTGCACCGGGCAAGGCCGCTAACGCGGGCGGCGTGGCGACGTCCGGCCTGGAGATGGCGCAAAACGCCGCGCGTCTCGGCTGGAAGGCGGAAAAAGTGGATGCCCGCCTGCATCACATCATGCTGGATATTCACCATGCCTGCGTGGAGTACGGCGGCGAGGCATCGCAAACCAACTACGTGCGCGGGGCGAATATCGCCGGATTCGTGAAGGTAGCGGATGCGATGATTGGGCAGGGTGTGATTTAAGGTTTATAGCGTGCGGCCGGGTGTATCAGGCCGCGCTCTTTTTCTTTTTAAACGGTTTCTTCGCGCCACCACCGGGTGCAACCATCCCTCTGAACGTTTTCACCGGCGTGCTGCGCGCCTGATCGATCAGCTGGTAAAGCGTCCCGACCAGCGGCTGCATAAAGTCCTGATAGCGACACTGCTTCTCGCTGATCTGCGTCAGCACCGATTCCCAGTGCGCGGTCATGTCCGGCCTGGCGGCCAGCTCCGGCAGGGAATGAATCAGCGCGCGTCCCGGCTCGGTCGAATGGATATAGCGCCCCTTCTTCTCAAGAAAACCGCGCTTAAAGAGCAGCTCGATGATCCCCGCTCGCGTCGCTTCCGTACCCAGACCGTCGGTGGCGCGCAGGATCTTCTTCAGATCTTTATCCTGCACGAACCGTGCGATCCCGGTCATCGCCGACAGCAGCGTCGCATCGGTGAAATGGCGCGGCGGCTGGGTCTGGCGTTCCACCACTTCCCCTTTTTCACACAGCAGCTCATCGTCTTTAGCGACGACGGGCAGCGGCGTGCCGTCGTTCTCCTCGTCACGCTCTTTGTTCCCCAGCAGGGTACGCCAGCCTGCTTCCGCGAGGAAACGGGCTTTGGCGATAAACTTCCCTTTTGCGATTTCCAGCTCGATCACGCATTTGCGGAACACCGCGTCCGGGCAGAACTGCATCAGGTACTGACGAGCGATCAGGTTGTAGACCTTCGCTTCGTTATCCGTCAGGTTGACGCTGCTGGCGCGCGCCGTCGGGATAATCGCGTGGTGGGCATCGACTTTTTTATCGTCCCAGCAGCGGTTATGGGTATCCGGATTCACCGCCGGCTGCGGGAGCAGATCCGGCGCGTGCACGCTGATGGCGTTCATCACCGAATGACGACCGGCAAAGTGCTCTTCCGGCAGATAGCGGCTGTCCGAACGCGGATAGGTGATCAGCTTGTGGGTTTCATAGAGCTTCTGGCAGATATCCAGCACGTTCTGCGCGCTGAGGCCAAAGCGCTTCGCGGCCTCAATCTGCAGGGCCGACAGCGAGAACGGCAGAGGCGCGGGTTCTGATTCCCGTTTATCGTTATAGCTGGTGACGATAGCGGGCTGTCCGGTAATGCGGTTAACCACATGCTCCGCCAGCGGACGGTGCAGCAGACGCCCCTCTTCATCCTGATACGACTCGCAGGCATCGCTCGGCTGCCAGACTGCGGTAAAGCGCTCGTCTTCAGGCGTGACGATATGCGCTTTCACCTCAAAGAAATCTTTGGCGACGAAGTTTTCAATCTCTTCATCGCGACGCACGACCAGCCCCAGCACCGGCGTCTGCACGCGCCCCACGGAGAGCACGCCCTGATAGCCCGCGTTGCGCCCGAGGATGGTGTAGGCACGGGTCATGTTGATACCGTACAGCCAGTCCGCGCGGGCACGCGCGAGCGCCGAGACGCACAGCGGAATAAACTCGCTGTTGGCGCGCAGGCGCGAAATGGCTCGCTCCACCGCCTGCGGGTTGAGGTCGTTGATCAGACAGCGCTGCACCTGCTGGCGCTTTTCCGGCGCCAGCTCCAGATAGTCCAGCACCTCATCCACCAGCAGCTGTCCTTCCCTGTCCGGGTCACCCGCGTGCACGATTTCATCGGCTTCATGCAGGAAGCGCTTGATCACGTTGAGCTGTTTGGTCACCGAAGGTCGGGGCTGCAGGCGCCATTTTTCAGGCACGATGGGCAGATCGTTCAGGTTCCAGCGGGCGTAGCGGCTGTCATAGACATCCGGCTGCGCCTGCTCAAGCAGGTGACCAATACACCATGTGACCACCTGCCCGTTACCGCATTCGATAAAGCCGTCGCCTTTGCGATGCGGCTTAGGCAGCACGTCGGCGATGGCACGGGCCAGGCTCGGCTTTTCGGCAATAAACAACCGCATCGAATTAACGGATCTCAATCATCGGACGACCGCCGCGCGCGGTCACCAACTCGCCGATCGCCGTCAGGGTAATGCCGAACTCGGCGGCCGTAGCCTGAACCTCGGCTTCGGATTCCGGCGTCACCGCCAGCAGCAGGCCGCCGGAGGTTTGCGGATCGCACAGCAGGTTGCGCCACTCCTCAGGCATTTCGCCCATCAGGTGACCGTAGCTGGCGAAGTTACGCTGGGTACCGCCCGGAACCGCGCCCTGAGCAATATACTCTTCCACGCCCGGCAGCTTCGGCACGTCCTGATACCAGACCTGCGCCTGCACGCCCGCGCCCTGACACACCTCGGAGAGGTGTCCCAGCAGACCAAAACCGGTCACGTCGGTCATCGCCTTCACGCCGTCGATATTGGCAAACGCCGCACCGGCGAGGTTCATCTGGCACATGACTTCGGTTGCCAGCCCTTTGTGCTCCGGTTTCAGCAGGGATTTTTTCTCGGCGGTGGTCAGCACGCCAATGCCCAGCGGCTTGGTGAGAAACAGCTTGCAGCCCGCCTGCGCGGTGCTGTTGCGCTTCACGCGTTCGGTCGGCACCACGCCGGTAACGGCCAGGCCGAAGATAGGCTCCGGCGCATCAATAGAGTGACCGCCGGCCAGCGCAATTCCCGCCTGCTGGCAGGCGAAACGGCCGCCATCAATCACTTCACGGGCCACTTCCGGCGGGATGGTGTTGATCGGCCAGCCCAGAATGGCGATCGCCATAATCGGCTTACCGCCCATTGCGAAGATATCGCTGATGGCGTTGGTGGCCGCAATGCGTCCGAAGTCGAACGGGTTGTCGACAATCGGCATAAAGAAGTCGGTGGTGCTGATAATGCTGGTGCCGTTACCTAAGTCATAAACCGCTGCATCGTCACGCGTTTCGTTGCCGACAAGCAGGTTCGGGTCGACAAACTTCGCCTGTTCGCTGTGCAGGATGGTCTCCAGCACTTTCGGGGAAATTTTACAACCGCAACCGGCTCCGTGGCTGTACTGCGTTAAACGAATGGTTTGCTCGCTCATGGACGTCTCCTGTCATCTCAATCGCGCTATGGTAGCGCTCATTCCATAAAGAGGTAAGTATGACTGTCTGAATTCTGCGGCAGATGCTCAGAATCCAGACAGTTTAGCGCGCGTTATCAGAAACGGCTGACGAAAGGCGTGGTGTCCGGCACGCTGATGGTGCTGGAGGCTTTAAGCTGCGGAGTACCGAGATAGAGGAAGCCGACAATTTTGTCATGCTCGCCACAGGAGAATCCTTCCCGTACGGCTGCGCTCTCCGTCAGCGGCCCGGTGCGCCAGATGCCATTGAAGCCCTGCGCGACGGCGGCCATTTGCATCGCCATTACCGCACAGCCCGCGGACATTTCCTGCTCCCAGACCGGCACCTTATGGTCGGCCTGGCATTTCGCCACGACAGCAATAATCATCGGTGCACGGAACGGGGCATTGCGCGCCTTGTCGATGCCCTTCTCATCCTGCCCGGCGGCCACCGCACCCTGCTCCAGCAGCTGGCTGAAACGATCGCGGCCTTCGCCTTCAATTACAAAGAAGTGCCACGGCTGCAGTGTGCCATGATCGGGGGCACGCATGCCGGCACGCAGAATGTTCTCCAGCTGCTCGCCTGCCGGGGCAGGTTCGGCCAGACGGGAAGCGCTACGGCGGTTAACAAGCAGTTCGAGTGCGTCCATTGGTTAACTCCTTTCTTGAAATTTACTCACAAAATTAACACGACGGCAGATTTTGTTACAGCCTGGCAGGCGATTCCTGCTGACAAGTGGCGGTTGGGTCATTACGATAACCCAACATTACCGTCCAGTGGCGACGGAAACAGTCATTTTCTGGTTAGGGAGAATACATGCGAACCCTTTGGCGAATTATTGCCGGTTTCTTTAAATGGACGTGGCGACTGCTCAACTTCGTCCGCAACCTGGTGATGAACATCTTCTTCATCCTGCTGGTTCTGGTTTGCGCGGGTATCTGGATGCACATCAGCAACGCGAATCAGGCGCAGCATTCGACTCGCGGGGCGCTGTTACTCGATATCACCGGCGTTATTGTTGATAAACCTTCCGCCAGCAGCCGTCTGGGCGTAATCAGCCGTCAGCTGTTTGGCGCGACATCAGACCGCCTGCAGGAAAATTCCCTGTTCGATATCGTCGATACCATCCGTCAGGCCAAAGATGACCGCAACATCACCGGCATCGTGCTGGATCTGAAAGATTTTGCCGGTGGCGATCAGCCTTCCATGCAGTACATCGGTAAAGCGCTGCGCGAGTTCCGCGACAGCGGCAAGCCGGTGATTGCCGTGGGCGACAGCTACAGCCAGGGGCAATATTATCTGGCGAGCTTCGCCAATAAGATCTGGCTCTCCCCGCAGGGCACGGTCGATCTGCACGGCTTTGCCACCAACGGCCTGTACTATAAATCGCTGCTCGACAAGCTGAAGGTCACCACCCACGTCTTCCGCGTCGGCACGTATAAATCCGCCGTGGAGCCGTTTATCCGCGACGATATGTCCCCTGCCGCCCGCGAAGCAGATAGCCGCTGGATTGGCGAGCTGTGGCAGAACTATCTCGGCACCGTTGCCGCTAACCGTCAGATTACGCCTGAGCAGGTGTTCCCTGGCGCGCAGGGCGTGCTCGAAGGCCTGCGTAAGGTTGACGGTGATACCGCAAAATATGCGCTCGATAACAAACTGGTTGATGCTCTGGGCACAAGCGCCGAGATTGAAAAATCCCTGAGCAAACAGTTTGGCTGGAGCAAAGAGGACAAAAATTACAGCGCCATCAGCATGTATGATTACTCGACGAAAAAATCGGATGAGAACGGTGACAGCGTCGCGGTGGTCTTTGCCAACGGTGCGATCATGGACGGTCAGGAGACCCCGGGAAACGTGGGCGGCGATACTACCGCGTCGCAAATCCGCGATGCTCGTCTCGATCCGAAAGTGAAGGCAATTATCCTGCGGGTCAACAGCCCTGGCGGCAGCGTCAGCGCCTCAGAGGTGATCCGTGCTGAACTGGCCGCGGCCCGCGCCGCAGGCAAGCCGGTCGTCGTCTCAATGGGCGGAATGGCCGCCTCCGGAGGTTACTGGATCTCCACGCCAGCCAACTACATCGTGGCTAACCCAAGCACGCTGACCGGCTCGATTGGCATCTTCGGGGTGATCAACACCGTGGAAAACAGCCTGGATTCTCTGGGCGTGCATACCGATGGTGTAGCAACCTCTCCGCTGGCGGATGTGTCGGTGACCAAATCCCTGCCGCCGGAAGTTTCTGAGATGATGCAGCTCAGCATTGAGAACGGCTATAAACGCTTTATCACCCTGGTCGCGGACTCGCGTAAAAAGACGCCTGAGCAGATCGACCAGATTGCACAGGGCCACGTCTGGACCGGCCAGGATGCGAAGAGCAACGGTCTGGTCGACAGTCTGGGTGACTTCGATGACGCGGTGAAGAAAGCCGCCGAACTGGCGAAGCTGAAGCAGTGGCATATCGAGTATTACCAGGACGAACCGTCGTTCTTCGATATGGTCATGGACAGCATGTCCGGCTCGGTACGTGCCATGCTGCCGGAGGCGCTGCAGGCTTACCTGCCTGCGCCTGTCGCCACGGCGGCAAAAGCGATGAAGGCAGAAAGCGATAAGCTTGCGGCCTTTAACGATCCACAGAGTCGTTACGCGTTTTGCCTGACCTGCGCTAACGTCCGTTAAAAACCGTCCCCTCTTCCCGCGAAGAGGGGATTTTTTTCTTTTGAAGAACAAGAACTCACTACCATGCAGAAGAAATCGATTTATGTAGCCTACACTGGCGGTACCATCGGTATGCAGCGTTCCGAAAACGGCTATATCCCCGTCTCCGGCCACCTGCAGCGTCAGCTTGCGCTGATGCCAGAATTCCACCGTCCGGAAATGCCTGACTTTACCATCCACGAATACGAGCCGCTGATGGACTCCTCTGACATGACGCCGGAAGACTGGCAGCATATCGCGGATGACATTAAAGCCCATTACGACCAGTACGACGGCTTCGTGATCCTGCACGGCACCGACACCATGGCGTTTACCGCCTCGGCGCTCTCCTTCATGCTGGAGAACCTGAGCAAGCCGGTAATCGTTACCGGGTCGCAAATTCCGCTGGCGGAGCTGCGCTCGGACGGGCAGATCAACCTGCTGAACTCCCTGTACGTGGCGGCGAATTACCCGATTAACGAAGTGTCGTTGTTCTTTAACAACCGTCTGTATCGCGGGAACCGCACCACCAAAGCCCATGCCGACGGCTTTGACGCCTTCGCCTCCCCAAACCTGCAGCCGCTGCTTGAGGCCGGTATTCATATCCGTCGTCTGGGAACCCCTCCTGCGCCGAACACAGCGGGCGAGCTGATTGTGCATCCGATTACTCCGCAACCGATTGGCGTGGTCACCATCTATCCGGGTATCTCTGCGGACGTGGTGCGTAACTTCCTGCGCCAGCCGGTGAAGGCGCTAATCCTGCGTTCCTACGGCGTGGGCAATGCGCCGCAGAACGGCGAGTTCCTGAAAGAGCTTCAGGAAGCCAGCGAGCGCGGAATTGTGGTAGTGAACCTGACCCAGTGTATGTCCGGTAAAGTGAATATGGGCGGCTATGCCACCGGCAACGCGCTGGCGCATGCTGGTGTGATCAGCGGCTTCGATATGACCGTTGAGGCAACGCTGACTAAACTTCACTATTTACTGAGTCAGGATCTGGACATTCAGTCCATTCGCAGCGCGATGATGCAAAACCTGCGCGGCGAACTGACCCCGGACGAATAAGGAGTGCTCATGAAGCAACGCGCCCTGCTCCTGGTCGATTTGCAAAATGATTTCTGCGCGGGCGGTGCGCTGGCCGTCGCCGAAGGTGACAGCACCGTTGACGTGGCAAACACGCTGATTGACTGGTGCAAAGCCCGTGGTGAAGCAGTTGTCGCAAGCCAGGACTGGCACCCGGCAAATCACGGCAGCTTTGCCAGCCAGCACAACGTAGAGCCCTTCACCCAGGGTGAACTCGACGGGCTGGCGCAAACTTTCTGGCCGGATCACTGCGTACAGCAAACGGAAGGCGCGGCACTGCATCTGCTTCTGAATCAAAAGGCCATCGATGCGGTGTTCCGTAAAGGTGAAAACCCGGCTATCGACAGCTATAGCGCGTTTTTTGATAACGGGTATCGCCAGAAAACGGCGCTGGACGCCTGGTTGCGTCACCACGAAATCACGGAGCTGATCGTACTGGGCCTGGCGACGGACTACTGCGTGAAGTTCACCGTGCTGGATGCGCTTCAGCTTGGCTACACCGTCAGCGTCATCACCGACGGCTGCCGCGGGGTGAACATTCAACCACAGGACAGCGCTCAGGCGTTTATGGATATGGCTGCGGAAGGCGCAACCCTGTATACGCTCGAAGACTGGCTGGAAACGCAGGCATAGTCTTTTACGCCCTCTCCCTGTGGGAGAGGGCATCAACCCGCACCATTATTGCATTTTAATCGTCGCAATCGGCTTCGGCGTGATACCGAAGTCCTCTTTCAGCTCGCGCTTGCTCTTCATCACCATCTGGCCTTTGGTGTCGATCGTCATGTGCTGTGCGTCGGTGTTATTGCGCGCCTGCCACAGCATCACCAGCTGCAAGCTGTTCTCTTTTTGCTCCGGCGTCAGCGCAACGCCGTCGGGCCATTTTCC
This sequence comes from Enterobacter sp. Taxon_8, assembly GCF_058354585.1. Taxonomy (NCBI): domain Bacteria; kingdom Pseudomonadati; phylum Pseudomonadota; class Gammaproteobacteria; order Enterobacterales; family Enterobacteriaceae; genus Enterobacter; species Enterobacter sp. Taxon_8. The sequence continues at coordinate 2,720,080 of NZ_CM177989.1, forward strand.
AAGCTCCACGGCGGTCACCAGACGCTGATAAATCTCCGGCGTCATGCCGCTAATCATGTCATCAATATTCACACTCGCGCCCTTTCAAAGGAATAATTTGCTGAATCGTTTTTTCAACCCTTAATCTGGTCACCGTTTTTATCATCGGTGAAGCTCATTGAGGCTGAATTTACGCAGAAACGCTCGCCGGTAGGCTGAGGTCCATCCGGGAAAACGTGCCCAAGGTGCGCGTCGCAGTTGCCGCAGCGAATTTCCGTACGCACCATGCCGTGCGACGAGTCGGTCAGATAGCGGATTGCCTCATCGCTCACCGGCTCATAGAAACTCGGCCAGCCGCAGCCAGAATCAAATTTCGTTTGTGAATTAAACAGCGGGGCATCACAGACCAGGCAGTGGTAGACGCCGTCCCGCTTGTTGTGCAGTAAACGCCCGGTGAACGGCGGTTCCGTTCCGTGATTCTGCGTCACGTAAAACTGCATTTCTGTGAGGTTTTTTTTCAAATCGTCAGGGTTACGTTGGTTCGACATATGCTTACATCTCGCTGTAGAAACAGACATCTTTCAACCCGGATTCTAACAAAACATTAACACCCTTGCGTGCACTTTTGATCTAAACTTATGTGTCGCGAATAAGCGGTCAGGCAATTGTGATCACGTTCACATTTTTATCCTGCGAGGACTTTAAAATCCCGGCGCAGCCCCCATATGGGTGCAAGCTCAAAGGGAAAGTGAGGCGAGTCAGTCGCACAAACGTTAGTCACAGGATTGATTTGTCGCAATGATTGACACGATTCCGCTTGACGCTGCGTAAGGTTTTTGTAATTTTACAGGCAACCTTTTATTCACTAACAAATAGCTGGTGGAATATATGACTATCAAAGTAGGTATCAACGGTTTTGGCCGTATCGGCCGTATTGTTTTCCGTGCTGCTCAGAAACGTTCTGACATCGAAATCGTTGGTATCAACGATCTCCTGGACGCTGAATACATGGCGTACATGCTGAAGTACGACTCAACTCACGGTCGTTTCGACGGCACCGTTGAAGTGAAAGACGGCCACCTGGTTGTTAATGGCAAAACCATCCGCGTTACTGCTGAAAAAGACCCAGCTAACCTGAAATGGAACGAAATCGGTGTTGACGTTGTTGCTGAAGCAACCGGTATCTTCCTGACCGACGAAACTGCGCGTAAACACATCACCGCTGGTGCGAAGAAAGTTGTTCTGACTGGTCCTTCCAAAGACAACACCCCAATGTTCGTTCGTGGTGCAAACTTCGAAACTTACGCTGGCCAGGATATCGTCTCTAACGCATCCTGCACCACCAACTGCCTGGCACCACTGGCTAAAGTTATCAACGACAACTTCGGCATCATCGAAGGTCTGATGACTACTGTTCACGCGACCACCGCTACTCAGAAAACCGTTGATGGCCCGTCTCACAAAGACTGGCGCGGCGGCCGTGGCGCGGCTCAGAACATCATCCCATCCTCTACCGGTGCTGCTAAAGCTGTAGGTAAAGTACTGCCAGAACTGAATGGCAAACTGACTGGTATGGCGTTCCGCGTTCCAACTCCAAACGTATCTGTTGTTGACCTGACCGTTCGTCTGGAAAAAGCTGCTTCTTATGAAGAAATTAAGAAAGCAATCAAAGCTGCTTCCGAAGGCGCAATGAAAGGCGTTCTGGGCTACACCGAAGACGACGTTGTTTCTACCGACTTCAACGGCGAAGTGTGCACTTCCGTGTTCGATGCTAAAGCAGGTATCGCACTGAACGACAACTTCGTTAAACTGGTTTCCTGGTACGACAACGAAACTGGCTACTCTAACAAAGTACTGGACCTGATCGCTCACATCTCCAAATAAGTTGAGATGAGTGCTTGATCCAAAAAGGCGACTTCGGTCGCCTTTTTTTATTTATAAGACAGAGGATTGCTTAATGATTAATAAAATTTTTGCACTTCCGGTAGTCGAACAGCTTACCCCTGTGCTCTCCCGCCGTCAGATTGACGGTGCTGATATCATCGTCGTTGACCATCCGCGTGTTAAAGCGTCCGTGGCGCTGAACGGCGCTCACCTGCTCTCCTGGAAACCGGAAGGCGAAGCCGAAGGTTTGTGGCTGAGCGATGCGACCTCCTTCAAAAAAGGGGCAGCGATCCGCGGTGGCGCGCCTATCTGCTGGCCGTGGTTCGGCCCGTCCGCCCAGCAGGGTTTGCCTTCTCACGGTTTTGCCCGTAACCAGCAGTGGACCCTGAAAGCGCACAACGAAGACGATAACGGCGCCGTGCTGACCTTTGAGCTGCAGGCTAATGATGAAACCCGCGCCCTGTGGCCGCACGATTTCACCCTGTATGCCCGCTTCAAGCTGGGTAAAACCTGCGAAATCGAACTGGAAGCTCACGGCGAGTTCGAGACCACCTCTGCCCTGCACACCTATTTCAACGTGGGTGATATCAGCGCAGTGAAGGTGAGCGGCCTGGGCGATACCTATATCGATAAAGTCGATAACGCGAAAGAAGGCAAACTGAGCGACGGCGTTCAGGCATTCCCTGACCGTACCGACCGCGTCTACCTGCACCCGGAAGCGTGTAGCGTGATCCACGACGGCGCCCTGAACCGCGGCATTGAAGTGGTCCATCATCATCACAGCGATGTGGTGGGCTGGAACCCGGGTCCTGCGCTGTCCGTCAGCATGGCCGACATGACGGATGAGGGTTATAAAACGTTTGTCTGCGTGGAAACGGCTCGCGTGACCAACCCGCAGAAAGCGAGTGAAGAAAAACCGTCTCGTTTAGGGCAGACGATTCGCATTGTGAAGCGATAATTTCTCTGCACCACACTAAAGCAAACGGGGCGCAAGCGCCCCGTTTTGATGCATAGATTGCACTAAATTAATGCACAATCAGAACTTGTAGCTCACACCCACAGAGAAGATGCCTGCCCAGGACTTATCGACCATCGGGCTATCCTTCACTTCGTCGCTCAGACGCTCGTAGCGGCCGGTACCGTACACGCTCCAGTCGCCAAGGAAGTTGTAGCTCGCTGTCAGCTCCAGGTAAGGATCCCAGCCGTCATCTGCACTATAACTTTTCAGACCACTGCGGCGGGACTCGTTTTTAGAGACGCCGTAGTAATAGTCGTTGTAGTTCTCGCTGTTGTACTGCACACCAATACCCGGCGTCAGGGTCAGCCCACCGTTGGTATAGCGGTACAGCCACGCCAGGTCCCAGATAAAGCCGTTGCTGTTATCCAGCGTGTCACCCGCCAGGGCCGTACGCAGGAAGCCATACTGGGTGTTATGCACGTATGAGAGGCCGGCCATCATCGAGCTTTTACGCTTGTCGAGCTGGCGAAGCGCGTGGCTATCACTGTCACCCGGCTTGAAGTGCGTTGGATCGTAGTAGGCCATGATGGAGAGCTTATCGGCCTTGTCGTTCCAGAGATAGTAGCCGCCGCCGAGCCCGCGGAACCAGACGTTATCCCCTTCATAGGTGATAACCGGAACAGGATACACATCACGGTCATACTGTTTGTACGGGCTGTTAATGACGCCAACACCCGCGCCAAGCGTCCACTGACTTTCCGCCTGTGCGGTACTTACTGCGGTCGCGGCAAGGATGCCTAATGCCAGAAGTTTGAGTTTGGTCACAATCCATTCTTTCCTGTAGTCAAATAATCAGCGGGTGAAGTGTAACCGCCATTCCCGTACATCCCAAAATTTTTTGCCTGCTAATCAGTCTGATTAACCCGTTATTCTTAACTTTTCAGATGACAACACGCTTTCATTTATATGACCGCTGAATGAAAAACGTGCATTTGTCTTATAACGACAGTGGAAATTTTTGGATGAGTTATTGATATGTCATTGAAAGTAGATTTTGTGGGCATGCAAGTTTTGCAAATGCCATCTACGCTTTAATTTAAGAAGAGTTTTCCTGAACACCCTGCGGTTCTTAGCGTCTGACCTGGCATACAGGTTGCTGCTCTGGCAGTGAGGTGCGAGAGATTCTCTTCCGGGAGCCTCCACTACTCATACGAACGGCTCTTATCCTGTGCTAAAAAACGAAAGGACGGCATGCCATGAATATATTCGATCACTATCGCCAGCGCTATGAAGCTGCCAAGGACGAAGAGTTCACACTGCAGGAGTTTCTTACCATCTGTCGGCAAGATCGCAGTGCCTATGCCAATGCGGCAGAACGGCTATTGATGGCTATTGGTGAGCCAAACATGGTTGACACTGCCCTGGAACCCCGGCTTTCCCGTCTCTTTTCGAATCGGGTGGTCGCCCGATATCCGGCGTTTGAAGAGTTCTATGGTATGGAAGATGCCATCGAACAGATTGTCTCCTATCTGAAGCATGCCGCTCAGGGTCTGGAAGAGAAGAAACAGATCCTCTATTTACTCGGCCCCGTGGGCGGCGGTAAATCCTCGCTGGCGGAACGCCTGAAGTCGCTGATGCAGCGCGTGCCTATCTATGTGCTGAGCGCCAACGGCGAGCGCAGCCCGGTGAATGACCATCCGCTGTGCCTGTTCAATCCGCAGGAAGATGCGCAGATTCTGGATAAAGAATACGGTATACCGCGTCGCTACCTCGGCACCATCATGTCGCCGTGGGCGGCAAAACGCCTGCACGAGTTTGGTGGCGACATAACCAAATTCCGCGTGGTGAAGGTCTGGCCATCTATCCTTGAACAGATCGCCATCGCCAAAACTGAACCCGGCGATGAGAACAACCAGGACATCTCGGCGCTGGTGGGTAAAGTTGACATCCGCAAGCTGGAAAACTTCGCGCAAAACGATCCGGATGCCTACGGTTACTCAGGCGCGCTGTGCCGGGCTAACCAGGGGATCATGGAGTTCGTTGAGATGTTTAAAGCACCGATTAAAGTGCTGCATCCTCTGCTGACGGCAACCCAGGAAGGCAACTACAACGGGACGGAAGGTATCTCCGCCCTGCCGTTTAACGGGATCATTCTTGCTCACTCGAACGAATCTGAATGGGTGACCTTCCGTAACAATAAAAACAATGAGGCCTTCCTTGACCGCGTCTACATCGTCAAGGTGCCTTACTGCCTGCGGATCTCTGAAGAGATCAAAATTTACGAGAAACTGCTTAACCACAGTGAGCTGGTGCATGCGCCGTGCGCACCGGGCACCCTGGAAACGCTGTCTCGCTTCTCCATCCTTTCGCGCCTGAAAGAGCCGGAAAACTCCAGCATCTACTCGAAAATGCGCGTGTATGACGGTGAGAGCCTGAAGGATACCGATCCGAAAGCGAAATCGTATCAGGAATACCGCGACTACGCCGGGGTTGATGAGGGGATGAACGGTCTGTCCACGCGCTTCGCGTTTAAGATCCTCTCCCGCGTCTTTAACTTCGACCATGCGGAAGTGGCGGCCAACCCGGTTCATCTGTTCTACGTGCTGGAGCAGCAAATTGAACGCGAACAGTTCCCGCAGGAGCAGGCTGAACGCTACCTTGAATTCCTGAAAGGTTACCTGATCCCGAAATACGCCGAGTTCATTGGCAAAGAGATCCAGACGGCCTACCTGGAATCCTATTCAGAGTACGGGCAGAACATTTTCGACCGTTATGTCACCTACGCTGACTTCTGGATCCAGGATCAGGAGTACCGCGACCCGGATACCGGCCAGCTTTTTGACCGTGAATCCCTGAACGCGGAGCTGGAAAAAATCGAGAAGCCTGCCGGGATCAGCAACCCGAAAGACTTCCGTAATGAGATTGTGAACTTCGTCCTGCGCGCCAGAGCGCATAACAACGGGCGCAATCCAAACTGGACCAGCTACGAGAAGCTGCGCACGGTCATTGAGAAGAAAATGTTCTCCAATACCGAAGAGCTGCTGCCGGTGATCTCGTTTAACGCCAAAACCTCAACCGATGAACAGAAAAAACACGACGATTTTGTCGACCGTATGATGGAAAAAGGCTACACCCGCAAACAGGTGCGCCTGCTCTGCGAATGGTACCTGCGCGTGCGTAAATCGTCTTAAAACAAGTGCCCGGCGGCGCTTAGAGCCTGCCGGGCCTACAAAATGCAAGTTGGCAAATGCAGTACGGGGGGTATATGACCTGGTTTATTGACCGGCGTCTTAACGGCAAAAACAAGAGCACGGTGAACCGCCAGCGCTTCTTGCGTCGTTATAAAGCGCAAATTAAACAGTCTATCTCCGAGGCCATCAACAAACGCTCGGTGACCGACGTCGACAGCGGCGAGTCTGTCTCCATCCCCACCGATGACATCAGCGAACCGATGTTTCATCAGGGGCGAGGCGGCCTGCGCCATCGCGTACACCCAGGTAATGACCACTTCGTTCAGAACGACAGAATTGAGCGCCCTCAGGGCGGCGGAGGTGGTTCAGGAAGCGGTCAGGGACAGGCCAGCCAGGACGGTGAAGGTCAGGACGAATTTGTCTTCCAGATTTCAAAAGATGAATATCTCGACCTGCTGTTCGAAGACCTGGCGCTGCCGAATCTGAAGAAGAATCAGCATCGTCAGCTTAATGAATATAAAACCCACCGCGCGGGCTACACCGCCAACGGCGTACCCGCCAACATCAGCGTCGTACGTTCGCTGCAGAATTCGCTGGCGCGACGCACGGCCATGACGGCAGGAAAACGGCGCGAGCTGCGCGAGCTGGAGAGCAGCCTGAAGGTGGTGGAAAACACGGAACCGGCGCAACTGCTGGAAGAGGAGCGCCTGCGTAAAGAGATTGCAGAGCTGAGGGCGAAGATCGAACGGGTACCGTTTATCGACACCTTTGACCTGCGCTACAAGAACTACGAAAAACGCCCTGAGCCCTCTAGCCAGGCGGTGATGTTCTGTCTGATGGACGTGTCCGGCTCGATGGACCAGGCAACCAAGGATATGGCGAAGCGTTTTTATATTTTGCTCTACCTTTTCCTGAGCAGAACCTATAAGAACGTGGAGGTGGTCTATATCCGCCACCACACCCAGGCGAAGGAGGTGGATGAACATGAGTTCTTCTACTCTCAGGAAACCGGGGGGACCATCGTCTCGAGCGCGCTGAAGCTGATGGATGAAGTGGTCAAAGAGCGCTACGACCCGGCGCAGTGGAATATTTATGCCGCGCAGGCGTCGGACGGCGATAACTGGGCCGACGACTCACCGCTGTGTCACGAGATTCTGGCGAAGAAAATTCTGCCTGTGGTGCGTTACTACAGCTATATCGAAATCACCCGCCGCGCGCACCAGACCCTGTGGCGAGAATATGAGCATCTGCAGGCGATGTTCGACAATTTTGCCATGCAGCATATCCGTGACCAGGATGATATTTATCCGGTGTTCAGAGAGCTGTTCCACAAACAGTCTGCTACCAGCAACGCATAACCCAACAGCCAGCGAGCCCGCTGGCTGTTTTCTTTCGACCCCGCTCATCCCGTGCTAATGTAGAATGCTGCATACTGGATTATCACCGGGAAATCGTTATGACTGATGACGTTATTGAGGCAGGAACCCACCAGCAACTGATTACCTTACTCACCGAGCAGGGCGCGCGGTTTCGCGTCATGGAGCACGAGGCTGTCGGGAAATGTGAAGCGGTAAGTGAAATTCGCGGGACCGACCTGCGGCAAGGCGCAAAAGCCCTGGTCTGCAAGGTGAAGGGAAACGGCGTAAAAAAACACGTTCTGGCGATCCTCGCCGCCGATCTGCAGGCTGACCTAAGCCAGCTTGCCAGCCATTTTGGCGGGCTAAAAGCCTCCCTCGCCAGCCCGGCGGAAGTCGATGCCCTGACCGCCTGCGTTTTCGGCGCTATCCCGCCCTTTAGCTTCCATCCTGACCTGGCGCTGGTTGCCGACCCGCTGCTGTTCGAGCGTTTTGACGAAATCGCGTTTAACGCCGGCCTGCTGGAGAAATCCGTGATTATGGATACCCAGGATTACCTGCGCATCGCCCGTCCTGAGCTTGTCACCTTCCATAAAGCGTAACTGCGATGGCTGACGCCCTGTCAGCCTTTTCGTTCCAGAAACAGCACGGAGGCAACGAGAATAGCGGCAATAGCGAAAAACGATGAGGAGATAATCAGCGTTTCAACAAACATGTGATCGTTCATGATGGCGACCCTTTTGCGATATCTGCTTTCGTTTTAATCCGCGTAAATGACAAGGTAATGACAACGATAAAATCTTTTTAAAACTGTTCTCTGCCGCGTTTGCGCGTACAGTAAACAGAACAATTTTTCTGGCAAGGATTCCCTATGTTTGACCCTACTCTGCTCATTCTTCTGGCACTGGCCGCGCTCGGCTTTGTCAGCCATAACACCACCGTCGCCATCTCGATTCTGGTGCTGATTATTGTGCGCGTGACCCCGTTAAATACCTTTTTCCCGTGGATAGAAAAACAAGGCCTCACCATCGGGATCATTATCTTGACCATTGGGGTAATGGCGCCGATCGCCAGCGGCACGCTGCCCGCATCAACCCTGCTGCACTCGTTTGTAAACTGGAAATCGCTGGTGGCGATCGCGGTGGGGATTTTTGTTTCGTGGCTGGGAGGACGCGGCGTTACGCTGATGAGCAGCCAGCCCTCGCTGGTGGCGGGTCTGCTGGTGGGCACCGTGCTGGGCGTGGCGCTCTTTCGTGGCGTGCCGGTGGGGCCGTTGATTGCGGCAGGCCTTGTCTCTCTGTTTATCGGGAAGTCGTAGTCAGGCTGGCCATATAACGCGCCGGCGTCTGGCCCAGTCCCTTTCTGAACATGGTGATAAACGCGGTGGTAGAGTCATAGCCCAGTGACTGGGCCACCTGCTGTACCGATTTCCCGCCGATCAGGTGCTGTAATGCCACAATCAGCTGCAGCTGGTGACGCCAGCGGCGAAAGCTTAAACCGGTCTCTTTCACCACCAGCCGCGCCAGGCTGCGTTCGCTCATGGCGAAGTGGCTCGCCCACTGCGCCAGCGTCTGCCAGGCGGCGGGCTCTTCCGCCATTTTCTCGCTCATCAGCCGAATTTTGGGATGGGGCGAGACGGGCAGCTGCAGATGCTCCTGACGCTGGAGCGGCAGCTCGTCAAACAGAACGTCCACCAGGCGCGATGTGGCCGCAAGTGGGAGTTGTTCACGCGACTTTTCCGCCAGGGATAAAATTAGCTCCCGCACCAGAGGAGAGATTTTCAGGGTGCAGCAGCGCTCGGGCAGGCTGACGGCCCCCGGCTCAATAAACAAAAAGCAGAGCTGCGCGCCCGGCGTGGCCCTGTTGCTGTGCGGCATCTGGCCGGGGATCCAGACGGCATACTGAGGTGGAACCATCAGCATGGCATTTTCCACTTCACAGGTGATTGCGCCGCCGAGGGCAAGAATCAGCTGCCCCTTACGGTGATGATGCCGGGGAATATACTGTTCCTCCGCCACTACCTGAATGCGAAATGCGACGGCCGCATCGTACTGGCTATCAGGATCGTAGCCTTCCAGTCCCAGACCAATCATCAGTTTGTCCGATATTAGCGATAAACTGTCATTTTAGCCTGATTTCAACCGCTGATAAAATGGGTATTGTGTGCGCTCGCTTGAACGTATGAGAACATAATGACTACTGCTATTCGCACCTCAGGAAAACACGGCGCGCTGTTGATTGCAGGCATCCTGATGATTGCCACTACGCTTCGCGTCACCTTTACCGGCGCAGCGCCGCTGCTCGATACAATTCGTCTTGATTATGGCTTAAGTACGGCGCAAACCGGTCTGCTGACCACCCTGCCCCTGCTGGCTTTCGCCATTGTCTCGCCGCTCGCCGCGGGCGTTGCCCGGCGTATCGGCATGGAGCGCAGCCTGTTTATCGCCCTGCTGCTGATTTGCGTCGGGATTGCCGTTCGCTCCCTTCCTTCCGCCGCTTTGCTTTTCACCGGAACGGCGATCGTCGGCTGCGGTATTGCGCTCGGGAACGTGCTGTTACCCGGATTAATTAAGCGTGATTTTCCCGGCCAGGTGGCGAAGCTCACCGGAGCCTATTCCCTGACGATGGGCGTCTCGGCGGCGTTTGGCTCAGCGATGATTGTTCCCCTGGCACAAGGGAGTGCGGGCTGGCATGGCGCGCTGCTGATGCTGATGGCGTTTCCGCTGGTCGCGCTGCTGCTCTGGCTGCCCCAGTGGCGTCAGAAACACGTCGCAACGGTAACGGCCGCAGGCGCGCTACATAACCGCGCGATCTGGCGCTCGGCCCTCGCCTGGCAGGTCACGCTCTTTTTGGGGATAAACTCGCTGATTTACTACGTCATCATCGGCTGGCTGCCGGCGATACTGCTGAGCCACGGCTACAGCGAAGCCCAGGCTGGCTCGGTGCACGGTCTATTGCAGCTGGCTACGGCCGTTCCGGGACTCGCCGTTCCGCTGATCCTCCACCGCCTGAAAGACCAGCGGGCGATCGCAGGCGCGGTGGCGCTGATGTGCGCGATAAGCGCGGCGGGATTATGGTTTATGCCGGGTATGGCGGTGATGTGGACGCTGGTGTTTGGCTTTGGCACAGGGGCAACGATGATCCTCGGCCTGACGTTCATCGGTCTGCGCGCCAGTTCTGCGCACCAGGCGGCGGCGTTGTCCGGCATGGCGCAGTCGATTGGCTATCTGCTCGCCGCCTGCGGTCCCCCGCTGATGGGAAAAATTCACGATAGCGCAGGAGACTGGCAAATCCCGCTTCTGGGCTGCGCCCTGGCCGCCGTGATAATGGCCCTCTGCGGTATCTTAGCCGGGCGAGACCGGGAGATCGCGCCCCGTTAAACTGTGTGGCAGACCCTCGGGTCTGCCTTTTTTACCCGCGAGCGGCGCGCAGCATCGCCTGCACCAGCACGACCGGACGCCCTTCGAGCGCGGCACGCTCGTGCTGGAATAAGGTAATCACGAAGAACGGGTGCGTAACCAGCTCCGCGGCGCGAATTTCCCCCTGATCGTCCCAGCCCGTAACATGCATATCACCGCTTTCCAGCGCCTGTGCAAACGCCGGCGACACACCATAGTTACAGTGATACCCCTCTTCAATTTCCGGCTTGCCGTATGCTTTGGCGATCAGCGTATTTTTGCGCAGTTCAATCGCATCGGTTTTTTCCACCAGCGAGCAGGTCAGCGGCGCAATCACCATGGTGCCTTCGGTATCCGTCTCAGCGTGTGCCGCATCGGCCCAGCCCAGCACGTTTCGGGCATACTCAATCAGCGCATGCTGGAATCCGCCGCAGGTGCCCAGGAACGGGATGCTGTTTTCACGGGCGTAGCGCGCGGCAATAAAAGCGGCCTCGGTGTTTTTGTAGGGGCTGGCAGGAACCAGCCAGATGGCATCGTAGCCCACCAGATCTTCAGGGCTAGTCAGCTCCGTGGTGGCCAGCCAGTCGTAATCGGCGGTGAGGTCAAGGACTGCTGCAGCGTCGTCAATGGCCAACGGGATCGCCTGATGCGCAATAACATTGGGATTGTAATCGCCAACCAGCGCAATGCGCAGCGTCGTTTTAACCGGGAGGTGTTCCATGAAAGGTTCCTTATGCCAGAGTATTATCAGATAACATAAGGAACCTCAGACTACCGATCTTTTGCAGTTATCACAATACCTTAAATTGGGAGGGTGGAATCATGATTCAGTGCAAACGCGTTTACGAACAGGCAGGTCCGGACGACGGCTATCGGGTGCTGGTGGACAAGCTCTGGCCTCGCGGGCTTAAAAAAACGGACCTCGTCTATGATGAATGGTGTAAAGCGCTCACGCCCTCGAATGAACTACGCAAGGCCTTTCATAGCGAAACCATTGATTTCACCGCCTTCAGTCAGGCCTATCGGGAAGAGCTTGCGAAACATGCTGACGAGGGAGTGCGTCTGGCGACGCTGGCGCGCAGGCAGACCGTCACCCTGCTCTTTGCTGCCAAAAACGCGGAGCAAAATCACGCCCTGATCTTAGCCGACTGGCTGCGTCATCTGTGATCAGCCGATCGTCAGTTCATCCAGAATTTGCGGCGCTTCATCCGGGGTGAGCGGCATCAGATGTTCGGCGCGTACAAACGCAAAGCCGTGCTGGTTGTCAAAGGCGTAGACATCACCCGTCACCAGCCAAAGCGCGCGATCTGCGGTGGCCGGTAATTGCGTCATCACGCCGTTGACCGGGTTAACAAAACGCAGGCCAGGCTGGCAGAGGCCAAATAGCTCAACAGATTTACCAATATTGCGACGGCCTGACGCCGTGCGGGCACCCACGATCATCGCCATGCTGCCCGGTTTTAGCTGAAACATACTTCTCTCGCGGAAACGAATGCCAGAAACTGGCTAAGATTAATCCTAAAGAGAAGTGTATCGCAGGCGGTATCCGTCTGTCACCTGGTGGGTTGCGGACGATCGCGACGATAGAGCGTCCATTCATCGATCACTTCCCCGCCCGGTAATTTGCACTCGGTGCGAACGCCCTGCGGGCTTTGAATTGGGATCTGTTCCCCGCCTTTCTCCAGGCAGTAGACGGAGGCCGGGTTCGCCATACCAATAGCGTGCGGCGGTTTTGGCGCATCGGGTGGCGTGGGTTTTGCGGTACAGGCGGTCAGGGGAAGCGCCAGCGCCAGAAGCAGAAATCTCATCTCATTGATCCTTTTGACGTCATTACACCCTAAGGGTAACGGGTCATCGCCGCGTTCTCCATGATTTCTCCATTTTAACTGCACTTTTCAGCACTATAGTGTGGCATGTTCTCGATTTGACCAGAGAACATCATTCCGTAATCAAGATGTCTTTGCCCCGGTCTCAACAACGGGGCTTTTTTTCTCGCCTGCTCCCCGCTTCCTGCATATATTAAATTTTCTGTATTCATGTTTTACTATGCCTGAAGCCTAAAAACTCAGCATAACATGCAGATGCAGACGTCTTCTGCCTGGGAGTCATTCTACGTCATGTCGGATCTTATCCTCGCTCGCGTTTCAGAAACCCTTGCCACCGAGCAGTCCCTTGAAAGCCTCGTTCGCCAGCTGCTGGAGATGCTGGAGATTGTCACCGACATGGAGTCGACCTACCTGACGAAGGTCGATATCGAGGCGCGGCTGCAGCACATCCTCTACGCCCGCAACAGCAAGCAGATGACGATCCCGGAGGGTCTGAGCGTCCCATGGGACGAGACGCTGTGCAAGCGTGCGCTGGACAGTGACACGTTATTCAGCAATGACGTACCCGAACGTTGGCCCGAGTGTGAAGCCGCAAAAGCGCTTGGCATTACGACCTACATGAGTATACCTGTCCATCTTGCGGATGGTTCACTCTACGGTACGCTCTGCGCCACCAGCACGGCCAGAAAGCCGCTTAGCGAGCGCGGGGAACAGGTTCTGAAGCTCTTCGCCGGGCTGATCGCCCAGTCCATTCAGAAAGAGTCGCTGGTAACCCAGCTTCGCGAAGCCAATGCGGCCCTCATCGCGCACTCCTACACGGATGCCCTTACCGGTTTACCCAACCGTCGCGCCATTTTTGAAGATCTGACCACGCTGTTTTCTCTGGCCCGGCACCTTAAGCGTAACGCCATCATCGCGTTCATCGATCTGAATGATTTCAAACTGATTAACGATCGTTACGGCCATGAGGCTGGCGACCAGTTCCTGATAGAAGTGGGCAAGCGTTTGACGGAAGAGAAACAGGAGGACGATATTATCGGCCGACTGGGCGGTGATGAATTTCTGGTCGCATCGCTGAGCCAGCTCCACGAGGACGGAGATAACGCGCAGGTTACGCTGCTCAAAACGCGCCTCAGCGCCTGTATCGCAGGCGAATACTGGCTGGGCAGCGTTCATATTATTTATCCGGGCGCCAGCCTCGGCGTTATCGAAGTGGACCCTGCCGCAACCGATCCTGACAGCGCATTACGCGGCGCGGATGTCGCGATGTATCAGGATAAGAAAGGAAAAAGCAAAACACGCTTTCTCACTATGGATTAACCCCGTACACTCTACGGCGTTACAAAAACCGAAACAGGTGATGATATGAGAATAGGGATCCTCTTCCCGGTCGTTATTTTTATAACGGCGGTGATTTTTTTAGCGTGGTTTTTTGTCGGTGGTTACGCGGCGCCTGGGGCATAAATGAGAAAAACGACCCTCATTATGCTGATCGTTGCCATCGCGGCGTTTGCCGGCACCCAGCTTGGCTGGTGGTAAACGCCAATACGTAAAAAGGCCGCCATCTGGCAGCCTTTTTTCAACGCTTTTAAGCCTTAGCTTTTGATTTTTCTGTAGATAAACAGAACAACCAGCGCACCAATCACCGCGACGGCGAAACTGCCGAAGTTAAAGCCATCGACTTTGCCAAAACCGAACAGCGTACTGATCCAGCCGCCGACTACTGCGCCGACAATACCCAGTATTACGGTGACGATAAACCCACCGCCATCTTTGCCCGGCATGATCCACTTCGCCAGAATACCCGCAATAAGCCCAAAGATAATCCAGGATAAAATTCCCATAACTTTCCTCTCTGTATGGTTTTTGTCATTAAATCAACGACACAAAAAAGAATAGCACAGGATTTCAGAAAGGAAATTTGTGATAGGCGTCACAATGAGAGAGTGAGTGATTATTCATCAACAAAAAGAGCGTGCCACATAAACTGTGGGGTTGCATCTTTTGTTGAGAAAGATTATCTTTCTCAACACTGAATAGTTGAGCGAAATACTCAGGTATTCAGTACGACATTGCTCACATTGCTTCCAGTTTTTCTTGCCCACTCCTGAGTGGGCTTTTTTTTCTGCTCATACCCCAACAAACGCGTAACGGTTACGTCCTGCGCGCTTTGCCTGATAGAGCGCCTGGTCAGCGGCAATAATGATATTTTGCTGGCTGCCAGCGATGTCGACGGCACGTGCGGTAGAAATCCCGACGCTGACCGTTACCCGTCCGAAGGGGCTAAAAGCATGCGCAATTTGCAGGGAAAACACATTGCGAATAATCGTCTGGGCCAGTCGGAGCGCATCCTGAATATCCGTATCCGGCAATATCAGCGCAAACTCTTCTCCGCCGTATCGCGCCACAATCTGATTATCACGCGTAAGGCTCTCCCTGAGGCTGTTTCCGAGCATTGCCAGACACCGGTCCCCTTCCGGATGACCGTAGTTATCGTTGTATTTTTTGAAGTAATCCACGTCTACGATCAGTATCGAAATCGGTGCGTCATGCTCAGCACACATAATGATTTCCGAGAGGATTTTTTCATCAAAGAAGCGGCGGTTGTACAGCCCGGTCAACGCATCTTCTGAGGCAATAATCTTCAGCGCTTTGTTATCCCTTGTTTTTCGGGACAGGTCGGAATACAGGAAGTATGACGCCACAATGAGGATCGCCGTGAACACGAAAATGAGTACCGCCAGCTGAATGGCCTGTTTGCGCCAGGGTGCAAGGGCTTCATTAATGCTAACGGCCACGGTGGTGACCAGTCCGTAGCGTCTGTTTTTCTCGTAGGCATAAATGCGCTCGATTTTATCAAACCGGGAGATGGAGCTGGCTATCCCCGAATTTTGTACCTTGAGATATTTCCTGAATAGCGGTGAATCAGAAACAATCGTGCCGATATAAGTATTTTTAAAGGGATAACGGACCAGCAGCACGCCTGATTGCGTCGTTAAGCCGATGACGCCCGAGTGACCGATATTAATCTGCCCGTAGAGTGCCAGAAAATTTTCGATACCCAGCGTCACCACCACCACTCCGTTAAATGCCCCGCTCTCGGTTTCAAGGCGTCGACTGATGGTGATAACCCATTTGCCATTGGTTCTGCTTACCACCGGCTCCCCAATAAAAATCTGCTGAGTTTTATTTTCTTTGTGATAGATAAAAAACTCTCTGTCCGAGCCTTTGCGTGACCCGGTAAAACTTTCATGCAGTGCGGTGAAGATATCGCCCTGAGCGTTGTAAACAACCACATTATTAATCTGGGTAAGAAGGTTATCCTGATTATTGATCATGTGCTGAATATTGGCCGCCTGCTGCGGGGTCATACCATAAATTTCGATTATGTCGGAAACGGTAGTAATTAACATTTCACTCTGGCGTATGATCCCCTCGGTGTAGACATCAAGGGTATGGCTCAGGTTAGCAACGCTGGTATTAATTTGCTGGATTGACTGCTGTCTGGACGTGGCTATTTGGACGGCGAGCGACAGCGAGAGGATCAATGAAACAATGATGACGGTAATGGTTGTTGTGTAAAAAGTATTTTTCACATGCACGAGCTTTTCCACCTTATCACGCCTGACATCCCTGGCTGACAACTCTTGTCACTGTAACAAAGCTCGGGATAAGAGGAAAATGAATTGCACTTAAGCAGACAACGGAAGCTTGCCTTTATTTTGATTTACAAACTTACGATCTCCCTGGGTTTAGATAAAATGACTTTAATAAAATCGATATAGGAGACGGGCTTACCAAAATAATATCCCTGTAACAGGGTTATCTCATTACGGTTGAGATACTCCAGCTGCTCTTTTGTTTCTACTCCTTCAGCTACAATGCGCAATGAGAGTTTTTTCGCCAGATCAATGACGCAGTCCAGCAGGATCGTTGAGTCCTTTTCCTCTGAAACCCGGTTCACAAAGCTTTTATCAATTTTAATATAATCAATGGCAAGCGCATTAAGGCATGACAGCCCGGAATAACCCGTACCAAAATCATCAAGGGCAATAACAAAACCGGCGTTATGCAGCATGTTGAGGTTTTCCACCAGGTGAGGATTATCGATCAGCGGTTCACGCTCGGTCACCTCGAGAACCAGTTTGACTTCTTTACCCTGAAACCCCTTCCCGAAGACGCGACAGTCCCCGATAAAGGAAGGTGCATTGATGTGTCTGGCGCTGATGTTCACCCCGATATGAAACCCGTCCGGTAGCTTAGGCAACAGTGGTTTAAGCTGTGCGACCACTTTCGCCATCAACCCTTTGGTTAACGGGATAATTAAACCGCTACGTTCGGCAATCGGAATAAAGACATCCGGCGGGATAAAGCCTGACTTTGGATGTTTCCATCTCGCCAGGACCTCAACGCCGTACAACCCGCCGGTATCCCCGTTCACGATCGGCTGATAATAAGGCTCGATCTCCCCCTGCAAAATGGCTTTGCGCAAATCGTCTTCGAATGAGGTGCTTTTCCCCTTGTAACGGCGGATCAAAATGCCCACCGCCACGGATAATGCAAGAATAAGCAGTGTCAGGCTCCATCCCTGCTGCAGTAGCCGCGTCAGGCTAAAAAAGGCAGGAGGCTGCCAGGCCAGGCTAAAAGGGAACTGCGAAGATGTCGTAAGTGACCCCGCCCACGAGGCCGCTTTCCAGCCGGTCACATCACCGCTGCGGGTAAACATTCTTTCGCCGACAACCAGTCCCAGGCCAACGCTATTTGATGCGCTCGTAATGGCATCCTGCAAATGCGCGTCGCTGATGCTGACCATGACGCGCCCTCCCGCAACGGGCATCTGAAAGACAAGCACCGGCATGCCGTTCACCAGCCGATTGCCGGGTAGCAGCATCAACTTTTCGGCAGGTAAGGTCTCAGGGTTAATAATCAATACGCCATTCCCGGGAAGGGAAGTACAGATGATTCTGCCCTGCTGCTGGATCATGATGGCGCGCAGATGCGGTTTTAGCGCGGCTTCCGTCCCCAACGCCAGCTGTCCGCTACTGGTACACCCCTGCTCCGCAACGCGCTTCGCCGTGCTGGCCGCACTGACTGCTTCAGCCAGAATACTTTCTATTTTTTGGGTGCTTGCCGTCGCGGCATGACTATTACTCAGCTTCGCCATCTGCCATAGCTGCCAGTTAATAATCAGAATGCCGCTCAGAAAAAGAAACAGGGCACTCATAATAGGGATCATCACGTTGCGCATGATGTTTTCCTTAATAGAAAAAACAAGCATGGATGTACTAGAAGAAAAGCCTGTGCTAATCCGGCGTTGCTTATGACAATGAAAATAGCTTAGCTGAGAATTGTCTTAAAAAACTGATGCTTTCGTATGAGTTCACCTGCCTGAATTTGCTCACATGACGTGACTATCAGGCTTGTTCCTTGCCCAGGCTGTGTTAAGCTTTGTGAAATCAGGGAGCGGACTGGATATCTGGAAAATGAAAAAGCGCATTGCCGTTGCTATCGTTTCAACGCTTCTGGTCTTCCTGTCTCTTTATGCCGTCAATGCTGTCATCACAGGACAGCAGAAGAGCAAACAGCTCGAAATATCCCGAACCCTTTTACATTATTCAGAAGACCTGTCCCAAAACGTTGCGCTGGGCCTAAAAAGCATAACGACGCAGGGATGTGATAAAGCCAGCCTTGATAGCTACAGACAAATCAAGCTTAATAATCTTTATTTTGGCGATATTGGTTTTATCGAAAAGGGAAAAATAGTCTGTACCGCTTTTTGGGGGAAACTCGCAACGCCCGTTGCACTTCCTGCAGAACTGCATAAAACGCCGAGAGGCTTTCTCCTGGCCCAGTTTTCGCGAAAAGACTTTTTCACGGGCAACGCGGCAATTTATAACAATATTATTATCTTCACCTCCCGCTATGCTTACGATAAATTCAGCCCGGTTACCGCAAGTTATTCGCTAAGTGCTACCACGAAAGACTTCGGCAGAGTCTTTTTTTCGGCCGCTCCGGAGCTAAATCAGCAGAGCTGGCTGCATTCGACGTTGTTTACCCTGACCCTGACGCAGTGCAGCGCCTTCTGGGACCTGTGCGTCATCGTGAAGCATCATGACGCTGGGCTGGCCTCGTTACCTCCGTTTATCTTTGCGCTTCTTGCGGTCATTCTCTGTTTGATCTGGATCGCGATTACGTTGTTTATCTTCCGAATCTATGAAGATCGTTTTTCTCTGGAACGCACGCTGATCAAAGCCGTCATCACGAATACCATCTGCGTTAACTATCAGCCCATTATCCGCATTCACGATAAAAAAATCGTGGGTGTTGAAGTTCTGTCGAGATGGCGCGATCAAAAGCACGGGGACGTCTCTCCGGAGCTGTTTATTCCATTAATTAAGAAGATTGGTCTGTATAAAAAATATTATAGTAATATTATCGAAAAATCCCTTTCCGAAATTGCCCCACTGGCGATAAAACACCAGCTGATAGTCTCAATCAACGTTGGGCGGAAGGAAATTGAAGATGGACAGTTCATTACCATTTTGCGTCGTGCGTGTTTTGCCAATCACCTACCCCTTTCCCTGATGAAGGTCGAACTCTCTGAGAAAGCCGTTTCAACGGCAGATATCCTAGAGGGATTCTGTCGGGAGCTCAAATCGCTCGGCGTTAAAATATCAATAGATGATTTTGGCGTGCAAAACTCGAACCTCGCCCGCCTGTCGCTGCTTGAATATGATGAAATCAAAATTGATAAGTCGCTGGTGGACGGCATCAGCGAGCATTATAAGCAAAACATCTTCGCTATCTTCAGCGATGCTCTTGCAAGATTGAATAAAACGCTTGTATTCGAGGGCGTGGAAAATGAAATTCAATATCGCTTTATTGCGGACAGATATCCCGATGCCCTGATCCAGGGATGGTATTTTTCAAAAGCACTCACCCGCAGCGAACTGGCGAAGCAACTCACCGGCGTCACACCGTAATCCAAAACTGGCGTGCCCGTTTTTTCCAGTCGGGCATTTCAATTTTTTACGCAAAAACATATAGTCGTCACAATCAGACGGTAGATTACCCTGAAGCACACTCATATTTTGGTTAAAAACGTGAAATTATCCTTACTATTCCCAGTGGTACTCTTTTGCCTGACCGTTATTTTCGCGCTGTTTATCGACGCCCCCGCTTCGCATATTCTGCGGAAAAAGTGCATGTGGTCCGATAGCGTGATGCTTAGCTGTATCGCAAAGCATCAGCATAACGGTTTTTGAAGCAGGCTATTCATTTCCCCACTGATTGAGGAAGTTCGCAATATCATCAATGCGCCCCGCACGGATCCCGGCCTCAGCGGCCATCTCCTGCTGGGCTTCCTCGCTAATCTCCTCGTTATTCGATAAACGGGTAAGCAGCAGCTGGAAATAATGTGCCAGCGCGTCGAGCTCTGACTCAGCGACGGACTCTGCGGCTTCCGTCGCGTACTCATCGGCAATGTCATAATATTTCAGTGGGATATCGTTGTTCATAACTGTCTCGTCGCTAACCTGTAAGGGTGAAGCCATCAGTATATCGGACGCCTTATCTCAACCAAAGCATTGCTTCAGATGAGCAACGCAAGCAGCGCCGCGAGAGCGGGTACGGCCTGTACATACAAAATTTTCCGGCTGGCGGTGGCTGCGCCAAAGAGCCCGGCGATCAGCACGCAGGCCAGGAAGAAGATGGCCACCTGAATACCCTTTTCGCCGAGCCAGAGGCTCCAGAGCAGACCTGCCGCCAGAAAACCGTTATACAGCCCCTGATTCGCGGCCAGTACGCGGGTATCGCGCGCAAAATCAGGACGCAGATTAAAGGCCTTGTGCCCTGTTTTGGTATTCCACAGGAACATTTCCAGCACAAGAATGTAGAGATGGATGAGTGCAACGACAGCGATAAGAAGAGTAGCTAGCATCGTGTTGTCTCCCGCAGGCAGAGGCAAAAAAAACGGGAACCCTCAGGCCCCCGCTCTTGTTTAACCCAGAATCTGGATTACATGTTCGCGATAATCGCGTCGCCAAACTCTGAGCATTTCAGCAGCTTAGCGCCTTCCATCAGACGTTCGAAATCGTAAGTTACGGTTTTCGCGTTGATCGCGCCTTCCATACCTTTAACGATCAGGTCTGCGGCTTCGAACCATTCCATATGACGCAGCATCATCTCTGCAGACAGGATGATAGAGCCTGGGTTCACTTTGTCCTGACCCGCGTATTTTGGTGCAGTACCGTGTGTCGCTTCGAACAGGGCGCATTCATCACCGATGTTCGCGCCAGGGGCGATACCGATACCGCCAACCTGCGCTGCCAGGGCGTCAGAAATGTAGTCACCGTTCAGGTTCATACAGGCAATCACGTCGTATTCTGCAGGACGCAGCAGGATCTGCTGCAGGAACGCATCGGCGATCACATCTTTAATGACGATCTCTTTGCCGGTGTTCGGGTTCTTGATCTTCTGCCATGGGCCGCCGTCGATCAGCTCACCGCCGAACTCTTCTTTCGCCAACTGGTAGCCCCAGTCTTTGAACGCGCCTTCGGTGAACTTCATGATGTTGCCTTTGTGAACCAGGGTCACAGAGTCGCGGTCGTTGGTGATAGCGTATTCAATCGCCGCACGCACCAGACGCTTGGTCCCTTCTTCGGAACATGGCTTGATGCCGATACCACAATGCTCAGGGAAGCGAATTTTCTTCACGCCCATCTCTTCGCGCAGGAATTTAATCACTTTTTCTGCGTCAGCAGAGTCCGCTTTCCATTCGATACCCGCGTAGATGTCTTCTGAGTTTTCGCGGAAGATAACCATATCGGTCAGTTCAGGGTGCTTAACCGGGCTTGGGGTGCCCTGATAGTAACGAACCGGACGCAGACACACGTACAGGTCCAACTCCTGGCGCAGTGCCACGTTCAGGGAACGGATACCGCCGCCAACTGGCGTCGTCAGTGGGCCTTTAATAGCAACGCGGTAGTCGCGGATCAGGTCCAGCGTTTCTGCTGGCAGCCAGACGTCCTGGCCATAAACTTGAGTAGATTTCTCACCGGTGTAAATTTCCATCCAGGAAATTTTACGCTCGCCTTTGTAGGCTTTCTCAACAGCGGCATCAACCACTTTCAGCATCGCCGGGGTAACGTCTACACCGATTCCGTCACCTTCAATGAACGGGATAATCGGATTGTGAGGAACGTTAATCTTGCCGTTTTGCAGGGTGATCTTTTTACCTTCCGCCGGAACAACTACTTTGCTTTCCATTAACCTCTCCTTCGAGCGCTTCTGGTTGTTACTGATCTTATGTTAATAAATTGTAATGAGCCCTTCGATAGTACCTGATTGTCCTGCGCCATGAAAGGTCTTCGTTATTAAGCTATAATGCGGCAATTGATAACGCCTGAAAATACCATGAAGAAAACTTCTTTTACAAAACACCGGGTTGAGCGATTCAGCTCACGACAAGCCGCCAGAAGACCGCAAGAAACCCAGCCAAAGCGGGTTATTTTGTTCAATAAACCCTACGATGTTTTGCCGCAGTTTACCGATGAAGCCGGGCGCAGCACGCTGAAGGATTTTATTCCCGTTCATGGCGTCTACGCAGCCGGGCGTCTGGACCGCGACAGCGAAGGCCTGCTGGTCTTAACCAACGACGGCGCGCTGCAGGCGAGGCTCACGCAGCCGGGCAAACGCACCGGCAAAATTTACTTCGTCCAGGTCGAAGGCGAGCCGGACGAACAAACGCTGGAAAAATTGCGCAAAGGCGTCACGCTGAACGACGGCCCAACACTGCCCGCAGGTATTGAACGCGTGAATGAACCGGAGTGGCTGTGGCCGCGCAATCCGCCGATTCGTGAACGCAAATCCATCCCGACCAGCTGGCTCAAAATCACCCTTTACGAAGGCCGCAACCGTCAGGTTCGCCGCATGACCGCACATGTCGGCTTCCCTACCCTGCGTCTGGTTCGCTACGCCATGGGCAGCTACACGCTGGATACGCTGGCAAACGGCGAATGGCGCGATGCTGCCCCTTAAGGAGAAATGATGTTTAAACCTCATGTTACGGTTGCCTGCGTGGTCCACGCCCGGGGTAAATTCCTGGTTGTCGAAGAGAGCATTAACGGCAAAGCGCTGTGGAACCAGCCTGCCGGACACCTTGAAGCCAATGAAACCCTGCTGGAGGCAGCAAAACGCGAGCTGTGGGAAGAGACAGGCATTCACGCCGAACCCCAGCACTTCATCCGTATGCACCAGTGGATTGCGCCCGACAGCACCCCGTTCCTGCGCTTTTTATTCGCCGTTGAGCTTAGCGAAACGTGCGCCACTGAGCCGCAGGATGACGATATAGACCGCTGTCTGTGGGTCACCGCCGACGAGATCCTGAACGCGCCAAACCTGCGCTCCCCGCTGGTTGCGGAAAGCATTCGCTGCTGGCAGTCAAGCGCACGCCTGCCGCTGGATGTCATCGGCGCATTTAACTGGCCGTTTACAGAGGGTGCCAATGGTGGGGGGGCGTGATAGAATACGCCGCCTTGAAGTTCAATGTCGTGAGTATTCCATGTCAGATAACAGCCAGAAAAAAGTGATCGTCGGCATGTCCGGCGGTGTCGATTCCTCCGTTTCCGCCTACCTGTTACAGCAACAGGGCTATAAGGTGGAGGGCCTGTTCATGAAGAACTGGGAGGAAGATGATGGCGAGGAATACTGCACTGCCGCAGCGGATCTTGCCGACGCGCAGGCCGTATGCGATAAGCTCGGCATTGAACTGCACACCGTTAACTTTGCTGCAGAATATTGGGACAACGTTTTTGAACTGTTCCTGGAAGAGTACAAAGCGGGCCGCACGCCGAACCCGGATATTCTGTGCAACAAAGAGATCAAATTTAAGGCCTTCCTGGAATTCGCCGCGGAAGATTTGGGCGCTGACTACATCGCGACCGGCCACTATGTGCGTCGTGCAGACGTGAATGGTAAAAGCCAGCTGCTGCGCGGTCTGGACGGCAACAAAGATCAAAGCTATTTCCTCTATACGCTGAGCCACGAGCAGATCGCCCAGAGCCTGTTCCCGGTCGGCGAGCTGGAAAAGCCGCAGGTGCGTAAAATCGCCGAAGAGCTGGACCTGATCACCGCGAAGAAAAAAGACTCTACCGGCATCTGCTTCATTGGCGAGCGTAAATTCCGCGATTTCCTGGGGCGCTACCTGCCCGCACAGCCGGGTAAGATCGTCACCGTCGACGGTGAAGAGATTGGCCAGCATCAGGGGCTGATGTACCACACGCTCGGCCAGCGTAAAGGCCTGGGTATCGGCGGAACGAAAGAAGGTAGCGAAGATCCGTGGTACGTAGTCGACAAAGATGTCGAAAACAATATTCTGGTTGTTGCTCAGGGTCACGACCATCCGCGTCTGATGTCCGTTGGCCTGATCGCGCAACAGCTGCACTGGGTCGATCGTGAGCCGCTGAAAGGCACGCTGCGCTGCACGGTGAAAACACGCTACCGTCAGACCGATATTCCTTGCACCGTTACCGCGCTCGATGACGATCGCATTGACGTGCGCTTCGACGAGCCGGTTGCCGCCGTCACCCCAGGTCAGTCTGCTGTCTTCTACAGCGGTGAGATCTGCCTGGGCGGCGGGATCATTGAACAGCGCCTGCCGCTGCCTGCTGTTTAATACGATTTCACACATAAAGGAGACCGTGTGGCGAAGAACTATTATGACATCACCCTGGCGCTGGCGGGAATTTGCCAGTCAGCCCGTCTGGTGCAACAGCTCGCGCATCAGGGTCATTGCGACGCTGATGCCCTGCACGTTTCACTGAACAGCGTTATCGATCTTAACCCCGGCTCGACCCTGGGTGTGTTCGGCGGCAGTGAAACCAATCTTCGTCTCGGTCTTGAAACCCTGCTTGGCGTGCTTAACGCCAGCAGCCGTCAGGGATTAAACGCAGAGCTGACCCGCTACACGTTGAGCCTGATGGTGCTGGAGCGTAAGCTGAGCGCAGCAAAAGGCGCGCTTAATACCCTGGGCGATCGCATTGCCGGGTTACAGCGTCAGCTCGACCATTTTGATCTGCAGTCCGAAACGCTGCTCAGCGCGATGGCCGGCATTTATGTTGACGTCATCAGCCCGCTGGGCCCGCGTATTCAGGTCACCGGGTCTCCTGCCGTGCTGCAAAGCCCGCAGGTACAGGCAAAAGTGCGCGCGTCCCTGCTGGCAGGTATCCGCGCTGCAGTGCTGTGGCACCAGGTCGGTGGTGGCCGCCTGCAGTTAATGTTTTCTCGTAATCGCCTGACCACTCAGGCAAAACAAATTCTTGCTCATTGTTAACCTCCCGGAGTTGCGAATTATGGAATTATCCTCACTGACCGCCGTATCCCCTGTCGATGGACGCTACGGCGATAAAGTCAGCGCGCTGCGCGGGATCTTCAGCGAATATGGTTTGCTGAAGTTCCGTGTTCAGGTTGAAGTACGCTGGCTGCAAAAGCTGGCCGCCCAGGCAGCAATCAAGGAAGTTCCTGCTTTTGACGAAAAGGCAAACGATTACCTTGATAAAATCGTTGCTGAGTTTAGCGAACAAGACGCCGCGCGCATTAAAACCATTGAACGCACTACCAACCACGACGTGAAGGCGGTTGAGTACTTCCTGAAAGAGAAAGTGGAAAGCGTTCCTGCGCTGCACGCCGTGTCTGAGTTCATCCACTTCGCCTGTACCTCTGAAGACATCAACAACCTGTCCCATGCGCTTATGCTCTCCACCGCGCGCAAAGAGGTGGTGCTGCCTTACTGGCGTAAAATCATCGACGCGGTGAAAGCGCTGTCCGTGGAATACCGCGACATTCCGCTGCTCTCCCGTACCCACGGCCAGCCAGCCACCCCGTCCACGATGGGTAAAGAGATGGCCAACGTAGCGTATCGTATGGAACGCCAGTATCGTCAGTTGGAACAGGTTGAAATCCTCGGCAAAATCAACGGCGCGGTCGGTAACTATAACGCCCACATCGCCGCTTATCCGGAAGTGGACTGGCACCAGTTCAGCGAAGAGTTCGTGACCTCTCTGGGCATTCAGTGGAACCCGTACACCACCCAGATTGAGCCGCACGACTATATCGCCGAACTGTTTGACTGCATCGCGCGCTTCAACACCATCCTGATCGACTTCGATCGTGACGTGTGGGGCTACATCGCCCTGAACCACTTCAAGCAGAAAACCATCGCCGGTGAAATCGGCTCTTCCACCATGCCGCACAAAGTAAACCCTATCGACTTCGAAAACTCAGAAGGCAACCTGGGCCTGGCGAACGCCGTGCTGCAGCATATGGCGAGCAAACTGCCGGTATCCCGCTGGCAGCGCGACCTGACCGACTCCACCGTACTGCGTAACCTGGGCGTGGGTATTGGCTATGCGCTGATCGCGTATCAGTCCACCCTGAAAGGCGTGAGCAAGCTGGAAGTGAACCGTGACCGTCTGCTGGACGAGCTGGATCACAACTGGGAAGTTCTGGCGGAGCCAATCCAGACCGTGATGCGCCGTTACGGTATCGAAAAACCGTATGAGAAGCTGAAAGAGCTGACCCGCGGCAAACGCGTTGACGCCGAAGGCATGAAGCAGTTTATCGACGGTCTGGCGCTGCCGGAAGAAGAGAAAACGCGCCTGAAGGCGATGACCCCTGCGAACTACATTGGCCGCGCCATCACCATGGTTGACGAGCTAAAGTAACGCCCCTCTCCCCCTTTTCGCCCGAAAAGGGGGATGCTTTTCCCCGGTTTACTCAATGTTTATCCCCAAAACAACATAATCAGCGTTAGACTGTTTAGCGAAAAATACAACCAACATTAAAACAACATCTTATATAGTTTTCAGTAGCTTATAACAATTACAGTGCAGACATTATCGGACAATAATGGTCATTTTATCGCCCCAAATCATGCCCCCAGCACGATTTTGCCCCCAAATTTGCCCCAAAATTCACACTTTTGCGTAGCTCCTTCCAGTTTCGTAACACACCGCTTTACGGCTCTCTACCTGATCAGCATAATCGCCACGAATCCGTTTGTAAGACTTAAACTGCGCACGCTACTTTTTCTTCCTGCCCTATACTTTCAGTCTGAAATCAGACTGGAGGTTTCTATGTGTGGACGTTTTGCACAAGCCCAAACCCGTGAAGAATATCTTGCTTACCTGGCCGATGAAGCCGATCGTGATATCGCATATGACCCAGAGCCTATTGGACGGTACAACGTCGCGCCAGGTACCAAAGTTCTGCTGCTGAGCGAACGCGACGAGCAGCTGCATCTCGATCCAGTGTTCTGGGGCTATGCGCCCGGGTGGTGGGATAAGCCGCCACTGATTAACGCGCGCGTCGAAACTGCGGCTACCAGTCGAATGTTTAAACCTTTGTGGCAGCATGGCCGCGCGATCTGCTTTGCAGATGGATGGTTCGAATGGAAGAAGGAAGGCGAAAAGAAACAGCCCTACTTCATTCACCGTGCCGACGGCCAGCCGATATTCATGGCGGCGATTGGTAGCACACCATTTGATCGCGGCGATGAAGCAGAAGGTTTTCTCATCGTGACGTCTGCAGCTGACAAAGGGCTGGTGGACATTCACGACCGTAGGCCGCTTGTTCTGTCTCCTGAATCGGCCCGCAAGTGGATGCGACAAGAGGTAGGAGGAAATGAGGCTGAAGATATAGCTGCCGACGGTACAGTGCCCGCCGATAAGTTTATCTGGTATGCTGTGTCGCGCGCTGTAGGGAACGTGAAAAACCAAGGGCCAGAGTTAATCGAGGTGGCCCGTTAAATAAACAAAAGAAACGCACCTATAATGCGCGAACAATGAACATCATCGTATCGTTTCCTGTAACCCATATCAAAAGGAGATTTCCAGCATTTGTTCACAATCGAACGGTTTTAAGGGTTTTGCGTTTATATTAATAGCAGCTAAATAATCCTCATTTTGAAGATTGTCGTATTTCATAAAATATGAATTCAACCTACCATTTATTATGGTATCCGCCTGTTTTTCAAGCCATTTCAGCCTTTCTGTAGTAAAAATAATCCTCTTGCAAATAAACATACGACCCATAACAGAAGGTATATATTCTTTTTTATCAAATGATTTAAAAGGATCACCTATTGAAAGAATAGATATATTACCCGTAACGCCTTTGCCTCGCACTTTCTCTGCTGAATACGAAATTCCGCTTGGCAAAAAAATCCCTGATTTCACACCTTGTTTAATAGAATGCAAAGCCATTTTTTTATCAAACGCAGAACCACCAAACAAAATACTCAGGCTATTAGCCTTACAATACTCAATTAATTTAAGGATAACAACTTTTTCCTGATCATTAGGTTTAGTACTGGCGATTAAAGAAATATCAAACTCTTTAATTTCGTTGCCTAGCGCCCAAAGATCTTTTTCCGTATAGCGCATCAATCCAAAAGGATAGAAATCATCTTTAACCGATATTAAATTCACTCCTAAATTTTTAAGTTCTGCAATTTTACTAGGTGTAATAATCGTCGATTTACCTGCGTTTTTTGAAGATTCCGGCTCAAAAACTAAAATATTGTTTTTATCTTCAGAAAGATATTTAAGTATTAGTTTTTTAACGTTACTCCAATCCAATCCACCATGTCCACAACCGAGAGCTGGTAGTGTTATCGTTAAACCTTCCTTATCACTTAAATATTCGGAAAGCCAGGCAAGACCGTTTTCAATATATTCGTATTCAGAAGGGTTACGCCAATGGTCCTTAGTAGGGAAATTTATAATTTCAATCCCTTTAGAGAACATATCTTCCTTTTTCCACACGCTAGGTTTTCCTGGTGCTATTTCTCTAGCCTTACATTGACGGACATACTCCTTGAACATCTCAGGATATTTATTTTTAAATGCTAAAGCGACACCAGTCCCCATGACACCTACACAGTTAACTGTGTTAATTCTTATATCAGCATCATAATCAAAGAAGTTGCCTTTAACAAAATTTAACATTGACTATTACTCCTAATCCCGCGCCTAAATCTTTCTTCTAAGCCCTCTATTGATTTACTGTGGATAGTAACCCATTCTGGATTGATTGCATACATATCTGCTTTTGATAGAGCAATTAACATTTGCAAATCATTTTGATTATTAATTATGTCAAACAATTGCTCCTCATTACGATCTTTTGCAACAATGTCACCGATCAAGTCATCATAAGTAACCAAGGTTACTATCTTTCTCACGGATTGTTCACTAAGCCCGCCTATATCTTCAGTAAGAATTCGTTTCAGCATAGGCAAGGACTTTGCGGCATGGTCATTATCAGCTTTAGTCATTCCATCCTCTCCCCAGCGAGACTTCGGCCCTTTTCCTATGTCATGCAAATATGCGGATAAAAGAACAATATATTTATCTTCATCAGACAAACTAGTATATTCAACGAACTGATTTAGAGCACTAGCTACCTTTCTGCTATGTGTGCCTACATCATCAGTATGCGGCCAATAACTTGCCTTTAAACCGTCTATATCGCCAAGCTCTTTTATAGATGAAAAGTTGTTTTCTATTGCCTTTAATGCATCACGAATACTACTAAACTTTTTAAAACCTTTACAATCTTCACATATTTTTGTAATCGTCGACTCCATGGCGCGCTTTAGATGAAAGGGTCCTGTTACAATTGATGCTCTTCCACCAGCATAAAAGTTAATATAATAGTGATCTTCATCATACCGGATTGGAGGCGCTTGTATTCCTTTGGATTTGAATACTTCTAAAACTTTGTTCTTGACCCATTCATTCCAAACAACTATATAAGCCACATCTGAAATATTGATACTATCTGGGACAAGTAACTCAGCCATCTTCTGGTGACGAGCTTCCTCTGACGGGCAAGCCCATTTTTTGCTATCAATAATATCCCAGTTTAAAGAATGAAGCATGTTTAATGATGAAGCGTTATAAAAATTTGGTGGTATATCAGTGTTTGCCGAAGCGTCAGAAAAAACAACTCCAACTTTTTCTTCAATGATTTTTATGGGAATAGCGAAGTAAATAAGAAACATTTGATCAATATTTTTTTTGTTAATCACACCCAGTTGCATTGAGTTTCTTTTAGAGAAATAAAAAGGGACATAGTCATGGACAAACTTGCCGTCAGAACACGGTACCGACATCGTACTTCTTCTTCCTTGTATCCCAAGTTCGGCAATATTCTGATGAGAAATATTTTGTTCATTTTTTAAGTTGGTACATAACAGCCCGTTTTCGATTATAGAATTAAGATTGTCAATCGAAGTAAAATGATATGCGTATCTTCCTTTGAGGCTATCTGGGAGTGCCATAAGTTAATCCTTAGTTTAATCGTTATCCAACATCATTAATCATCCATAGTTCAGAAAATTATTGCATTAGCCTTTAACGCAGGAAAGCGAAAAAAAGTGATATGATGCACAATTCCCCAAAATTAGTAGTGTGGCTGTTCTGGATCTAGGTGGTTCTTCTGCCAAATGCACAAGTCCGCTTCTAGCACATAGCGGATTAGAACTACCAGTATATTTTATTTTACTCTCAATAGATCAGAATATCTTGTTGTATAACGGGGAGAAAGCATTTCACGCTTCATCTTCCACTGCGGCTGAATGCCCTGGCCGGCAAAGTAGAGCGTTCCTTTTCCGTCTTTTGCGTTCAGGTGATCGAGCACTTCCATCAACCTTTCGCTACCTGCCCGTGGCGCGTTCTCGTCGAACAGGTTGAGCTGAGCCACACCCTGGCTGAAAAAATCCCCGAGCATGATTCCTGCCTTCTGGTACCGGTGACCATCCTTCCAGATTTTGTCCAGGCACTTTATCGCGGCGTTGATGATGTCTCGGGAATCCTGTGTAGGGGTAAGAAGCTTCATTGACGCGCTATTACCATAATATGGCTCGTTAAGTGCAAAGGGAGAGGTTTTCACGAACGCAGAGATAAAGCGGCAGTATTGATGCTCACCCCGAAGTTTTTCAGCACCTCGGGCGGCATAGCTGCAGATAGCCTGGCGCATCTGTTCATACTCAGTAACGCGTTCGCCGAATGACCGACTGCAGACGATTTCCTGCTTAGCTGGTGCAAACTCCTCCAGATCCAGACATGGTTCGCCGCGCAGCTCCCGGACAGTTCGTTCCAGGACGACATTGAAGTGCTTTCGGATAATCCACGTACTCTGCTCAGAGAGGTCCAGAGCTGTTTTGATGCCCATGGCATTAAGCTTCTTACTGATTCTGCGACCAACGCCCCAAACATCCTCTACAGGCACGATAGCCAATAGCCGACGCTGGCGATCGATATTGGACAAATCAACAACTCCGCCCGTCTGACGCTGCCATTTCTTGGCGGCGTGATTTGCCAGCTTGGCGAGGGTTTTCGTCTGCGCGATGCCAACCCCGACAGTCAGGTGCGTACGCTTCAGAACCGTAGCGCGGATCTCTTTGCCGAACTCCGTCAGGTCCCGGCAGTTCCTAACGCCCGTCAGGTCACAAAAAGCTTCATCGATACTGTAAATTTCAACGCGGGGGCTCATTTCTTCAAGCGTTGTCATTACCCGGTTTGACATATCAGCATAAAGCTCATAGTTGCTGCTGAAGCAAACAACGCCAGCCCGCCGGAAAAGCTCTTTTTGCTTGAAGAACGGCTCTCCCATAGTAATTCCAGCGGCTTTGGCCTCGACGCTGCGTGCTATTACACAGCCGTCATTGTTCGAGAGAACAACCACTGGCCGCCCTTTCAAATCGGGCCGAAACACTGTTTCGCATGATGCGTAGAACGAATTCACATCACAGAGCGCAAACATATTCAGCTCGCAGATTTAACGATGAAAGTCACGACGCCGAAAACGTCCAGAGTGTCTTCGCTGCCAACAACAATCGGACTGTAGGCGCTGTTCATAGGATTGAGCTGCACTGTTGGGCGCAGCTGCAGGCGTTTAACAGTGAATTCCCCTTCCACCGCGGCGATGACAATGTCACCATGTTCAGCTGTGCGCGAACTGTCCACCACCAGCAGATCACCGTCGCTAATCCCGGCTTCGATCATTGAATCACCCGCGGCTTTGACGAAGTATGTTGAGCTCGGGTGGGAAACCAGTAACTCATTGAGATCGATACGCTGTTCAACGTAATCAGCAGCGGGGCTTGGAAAACCACACTGTACTAAGTCACTGAAAAGCGGGAGAGCGATAATTTCTCGCAGTTCTGTTGGCCTGATGAATTCCATTGCACACACCTCAAAGACTGTTTTTATATACAGTAGTTTTATTTGTAAGTGTCCGCAAGATGCAGGCCCAGCAGCGGCTGCTTAAAGCTTCGCCGTTTCGTTTCTAAGTTTCTCACGCGCTTCGAATTATGCCGTTTGTAAATTTCTCAACTTAAGTCGGGGCTGTCTCAGCAACTTTAATTTTTTGGTTGAATAAACAATCAGTCGGCATTTCTACCCGAACGCAGACGAACTGATCAGCAGGGATATCAATAGGATCTCCATCGTTTATACCGTCCTGTTCGTTCCTGCCGAATGCTGGTGCATCAGAGTGTGTACGATGATAGGTTTTGACCAACACAGAACCATCGGCATTAACCTCATAATCCAGCCAAATCAGCGGTTGTTTATTCCGGTCTGTGGGAATCTCAAACCCTCCGTCGATACCGCCCCAGGCAGCGTCTGAACTGAGTGATTCACACCCATCAATGAGATATTGGCCTACATCCAGACGAGTGACCGTAACACCTTCTGATTCATCGTTAGTTTCATATCGTCCGTCACCGTAAATCTTCACAATTGGTGACGCGATTTTGATAAACCCGTTGCTATCTACGGTTGTGTTGCTTGTATCACGCGCTACGGCGAGATTGTACCAGGACTGAGAGTTGGGGTTATAAACCTTATAACCGAACCCACGTTTACCATTATTGTCGCCATAAAAACCTATTAGCTGCATTCGGGCGGCTTCATCGGCAGAGGTAATATCAATCCATGCCCCTACGGCTCCACCTTCAACCTGGCCAGTAATGAAGCCGGTACTGTTTTTCCAGTAAATGTTCGTCGGTGTATCACCAGGCGCAAACCGTGCTGTCTTTTGTCTTATGGCTCCAATGTTAGTACAGGCTCCCCAGTAATCTCCGGTGGTTGCCCCCGTTCCGCCATAACGGGTTCCGAGTGGTACCGGATTACCATTATCCGAAACAACGACGCCCCATTCGTCTTTTCGTACGACAAGCGCATGATCCTGCGACGGGCCATAGACGATGCTCTGATCTTCCTGGGTAACGAATGTGCCTAAACCGAGGTTTGTGCGAGCGCCTGATGCGGTTGTCGATCCGGTACCACCCTGGTTAACAGGTACGGCCCCACCGCTCTTAGTCGCCATATTGTCAGACAGATATTTCCATGACGGGCCGGTGAAGGTAGTGCCGTCTGGCAGCTTCACTGTGATGTTTCCGGCGGCGCTGTAAACCTGCTGCCAGTTCTGTTTGTCGTAATTCAGTCCACGCAGCGCTTCAGCACTTTGCGCCACCAACGCGGCAGTTACCATGTTCAGAGCAACGCGGGGGACGGCTGACCAGGCTGCGCCGGATTGTGTTGGCCCGGTGAAGTTGCTGACAAGCGTGAGCTGCGTGCCACTGTCGACTGTTTTCACTGGCAGCGTATACGGAACCCCGCCCACAGTTGAGACAATAAAGTCACCTGCGGCGAGTTCGGTTGTGAATGAGGTTCCTGAACCGCCAACAATAGCGGACCCGTTTGTCAGGGTGATAGTTCCTGCAGACATATGCGCTCCTTTCGGGCAATAAAAAACCCCGCCGGAGCGAGGTCAAATTTTTGAGGATAAAAACCCTTTTGTGTTTGAGAAAAAGCACATCATTAGATTAAAATTCACCCATAACAACAAAAGGGAATTACATGAAAACTCGTTTTTTACTCACAGCCATTACATTTTTTATGTTTGGCTGCTCTGGCCATAAAAAAGAGTATAATTTCAAAATGGATTACCCAGTAGATGCAGCGCGCTTATCACTTGGTGGTGATATTCACGTCAACATCGACTGTGTAAAAAGGAAAGTTAACGTTATTTCAGATAGCAGCAATGGTATTTTTAGCCGTCATGTTAATAAGCGACTGAGTAATATTTGCTATAAGAAAGCAGATAATTTTGATGTTGTGTACAGGTTCGAGCCAGCAAAGGGGGTTAGGCAAAACATGATCGCTACGCATTATCCCCGCGTTCCACCTGCATCAAATGCCGACAAACTGAGCGATGGGGATTCGTAACCCACGCCCCTGGAGTGTCTGGCTCCAGCTACGCTGATTTTTTGAGATGTATCGGCCCTGCAGCTGCGAGCCAGTCCACTTCAGAGCAATGCCTGAGTAACCCGTTACCCCTCCATCATCACTGAGGTTTCCGGGGCAGTTATTCACCAGAATCCACGGGGTAAAGCTGAGGTTTAACACAAAGGTATTGTTCTGCAGGTCATAGTTCGCCGGCACGTCAAAGAAGCCAACAACCCTTGGCATTTTCGATGCTGATGCAGCACTCCAGATAAGGTTTCCGGCACTATCGAAAACATCCAGGTAACCGCTCTGCATTCCGATGTTTCTCGTCGTGCGGATCATGCTGCCTGCATTGTCTTCAAGAAGCTCAGCTCCGGGTAAACCATACTTGTTTACGTCCAGTTTAAGCCACCGCAAGGTTCCGTCATTCCAGAATTGTTGCTGGGTGAAACCCAGCGTACTTCCGTCACCGAACGGGCTATCCACGCGGTAAAACCCTTTATCGGTAACAGCACCCAGCGAGCGTTGATCATAAAAAAGGGTGGACCTGTTTTGAGAGTCAACAAGCAACTTTCCGTCACTGTTGTAAACTTCGAAACCGCTCATTGAAAGTTATAAACCTCAACTGTGAAAGTGAATGCAGGACTGCCAGTGATCGGTAAATAGAATGCAGTGAAGCCGCCATTAAAAGCGCGGCAGTAATATTCATTCGCAGTTACCCCCGACGTTACAATCGTTATAAATGAGCCATCCTGAGTTATACCCGAAAAATAAACGTCTTTTACCGTTTCTCCGGCAGCAAACGTTACAGATGTGCTCCCTATATATCTGATTGCATAATCAGTTAGATCTACAGCAATACGCCCTGCACTATCCCAGCATTGTAAACCCTGCGGCATTACCATAACCCCATTCTGACGCGCAGCACGTTGTTGCTGTCGTAAATCTGAATAAGAGTGCTGGTTATCAGCATTCTCCCCCCTCCAGCTACGCCGTTAATTTCGAACGTCCCGTTTTTATCAATTCGCCATCCCTGCGACCCTGCAACATAATTATTTGACTGGATGAAATTGCCGATTTTGGCATTGGTGATCGTGCCATCCTGAATAAACGCTGAGCTGATAAATACCTGGCCATTTATCACCGCGAATGGTGAATACTGGGTATCACCACTGCCACTCATCAGCACGAACTGGTTAGCGTTGAAACCAACGCGGGTAACGATCGGCTGCCCTGCCTGCGCCAGAACGGCAATCGACATCCCGGCGTTATACATGATGCCGTTTATCCTGACGCCTGCTTTGAGGGTATAGATCGCCGAAGCGCCGGAGGCATCGACGACGGCGGTAAGCTTATCCTCCAGTGCTGCAGTTACGTCCTCTATCTGCGCCTGTACCTGCGTTGATAGTTCGGCCATTGCCTTATCCACCTCAGCAATCGTCGTTTTAACAACAAGGATATCGGCACGCACTTCCCCGTATTGTGCCCACTGATGCTCGACTGTTCCGTGGTTCGCGAGGGCGTTCTGAAGAATTCCTTCAATGTTGGTATCGATGTCACCAGTGAGGCGCTCCCCATCAGCAGAGGTAAGGAAATCGCCTGCGATATCACCCAGATAATCATCGGCGTTATCGTTAGACATCCCCCTGATCCAGTCGGTATAACCAGACTCGTTACCCGTTCTGTCTACCAGTTGCGCGCGGTACCAGAATTCCTGCCCTGCTTTAAGGCCGAGCTGGGTGTATTCCGCAGATGGATAAGGCACATCTGAGAGCAAGAGTGGATCTGAAAAGTCACTGTTGGCAGTGTACTGAATTTCCGTTTTTAGCGTATCGCCGGTGTTTGTCGGAAAACCCCAGTTCAGACGGATCCCCCAGTTAATGCCCGTGGCCGTGAATCCTACTGGCTTAGGCGGATTACCTACTTTGCCGGTCAGGGTCTTCTCTTCTGAATATCCCCATCCTGAGGAAATTTCAGCGGCATTAATTGCGCGCACGCGCACCAGGTAGCGCCCGGAATAAATCCCCGGGACGTCAAATGACGTGGTGGAGCTGCGCGGCATGTTCACCCAGTTTCCGTCATTGCGGCGCCACTGCCCCTCATAGGCGATAGCGTTCTGCGCCTGGTCCCAGCTGACGCGCATCGTTTCGACGCTGATATTCTGCTGAACCACAGAAAACGAGCTGATCACGATGTTAGCTGGCGGTGACTGATTACCAGGAGGTATTACACTTATTGGCCGCTGGTCGATAATTGCGCCAGTATCGATACGGGCATATTTATCCGGATCGTGCCATGCAGCGGTGATCGAGAAGGTGCCATTATCGTTATCGCTTACGCTGACAACGCGGTACTGCTGAGCGTAAAGCTCGTCAGATTCCACCACCCAAACAGCTTCGGCCTGCGGCGTCTCACTGTATGCCGTGGTGACTGTGACTGATTCACCGTTCACGGTCTGAATGGTCCTGCTCTGCGACGCTCCGGAAGGTAGGTTGAGAATAAGGCGATCACCTGCGGCCGCATCTGCCACGCGGTCAAGTTTGATAACGCGACCGTTAACGGCGCTGATGCGGCCGCCCATAACCTTTCCGGAAATCAGTTCGTCTGCCACGGCGATGATGTAGCCCGGCTGTGGTATGTTTCCATCCAGGCCGACATCGAACGAAACAACACGGTCTTTATTGTTGGTGAGGATGCCCCAGCGGCCTTTTCGGTTTGCTTCTGATTGCCGGGTGCATCCGATAGCCGTCATCTCCAGTTGATTAAAGCCGTAACGTGCCACCAGCGCCTGCTCAAATACGGGCTCCATCGCGTCAGCGTAGGCGTTATCCGGATCGGACCAGGATACCAGCGCTGTGGTGTATCGGGTTTTCGTGGTGCTGCTCGAATAGGTGAAGCGACCGTCAATAACGTTCGCGCGCGTATAGCTGTAATCAACATCACGTGGCATGTCAGCCAGGGCAACGATCTGATCCCCGCCCCAGTAAGTCATGCCGCGGAAGATAGCGGCAAAATCACGCAACACAGTGTAAGCGTCGTTACGGTCCTGGATATAGACGTTGCAGGTATACCGTGGTTCGGTACCGCTTCCGCCTTTGCCGTCCGGTACCTGCTGATCGCAATACTGAGCCACCTGATACAACGTCCATTTATCGATGTTAGCCGCAGTAAGCCGGTTACCAAGACCGAAACGATCGGTAACCACCAGATCGTAAAAAATCCACGCCGGGTTATCCGTCCATGCCCATTTAAACGCCCCGGTCCATGTACCGCTATAGGTTCGGGTTTCAGGGTCATAAGTATCAGGAACACGGATAACACGTCCGCGGGGCTCACAGGAGATCTGCGGGATTGAGCCGTTAAACTGGCTGGAGTCGAATTCAATATACAGCAGCGCGGTGTTCGGATAGCGCAACTTGGCGTCGATCACCTCAGTGAAGCTCTGCAGTGTCATCGTGTCGCCAATCTTCGCGCTGTTAGCATCGGCTGTAATTTTACGCAGTCTGATGGTCCAGGTACTGCCAGCCTGAGGTAAATCAATTCGGTGGCTACGCTCGTAACCAGAGGTTGTTTTCCCGGTAACGCTGGTATTGAGTACCGTCTGCCATGTTCCGCCGTCAGTCTGCAGGTCAATCGCATAGTTGATCGAATAGCCGACCAAATCCCCGTCATCTTCCTGTTTAAACAGAGACGGCCATTTCAGACGCAGGCGTACTGCCGATAGCTGGGTGTTAGTGAAAGTGCGTGTCCATGCGGTAACACTGGAAACTTCAGTACCCACGCTGATTTCGTTTTCGGTACCGGGAATGCCCTGAATGTAATTTTGTGCCTGCGTTCCCGCGCGAAACTCCCACGTCACGCCGCTGAAGTTTTGTGAGCCGTCGGAGTTCTCCAGCGCCGTTCCGTCCAGGTAGATATCTTTGCCGGTTAGCTGCCCTGCAAACTCCCCTTCCCCAAGCGCAACGAGGATTTTAGCCTTCGCTACAGATTGAAGATCATCTGGCTGTTCAGTAGGGGTTCGGGAACTGGAACTGCCGCCCTTGCGGCCCTTTAACACTTTTTCTGTAGCCATATTGCGCCCATAAAAAAGCCACCCGAAGGTGGCCTGAAAAAAGGTTTGTTATCTACTGCTGATCTTCGACATAAATTCCGGCTGAAATAATCGCTCCGCCGATTCGCCGGCGACCATAAAGTAGCGGTACCGGGTAGCCCTGAGCGGCGGTGTTTGTCACTCCACCGAATGCGTATGAGGCGCGGTTGTCTGCGCTTTGTTTGCTGGCTAATCCGGTTGGTTGAGGTGATAGCATTTGGACAACACCACCAAGGATCAAAGCGCCACCAGCTTGATAGAAAAATGGTGATGCTCCTGCAAATGGTGTGAAATTCAATACCACCCCTACTGCTACTAATACCGCACCTAAAATAGTTTGTAATACACCTGCTTTTTTACTTCCAATCGGCACTGGTACTATTCTTATAACCTCACCCTTAACAGGAAAACCTAATTCATCAATGCCTATATTTTTCTTCCCACGAAAAACCGCATAAGAAAGCCCTCTTTGCTTACTCGTATTCATGAATTTTTCGAAACCATTAATCGTAGCAGATAAGGCTTTGCAGGCTTCTTGGGTTGTGCTTATCGAGCGATAATGTGTTTTACCAAAAGTCTTTCCTAGAACGCCACCAAGTTCAATGCGTGTCATTACTTCTGACATGAATCACCCCGATAAAAAAACCACCCAAAGGTGGCCTTTTAGTATTAAAAATAGACTCTAGTTTATCGACATCGGGAGTATGTCCACATTCCCACTTTGGTCGATAAATATTCTTAAAGCTCGAGGAGCATTTTCTTTTATTGAAAACTCCCGTTCTTTTTTAGGTGCGCCATTACATAGGCCTTTCCCAGCAAACCCTGCTCCAACCAATACATCGCCAGGGTTTAAGAAAGCAGTGACTTTTTCCCCAGTATCAAGTTCAGCCAAATACTTACCATTGATATAGGTTGTAATAGCGCACCCACCAGCAACGAAACCTTTATCGCGAATGATAGTCACGGCAGTTGTGTTTGTTTTCTGTTGAAATTCTTTTGGTGCTGCCACTTCTTTTGCATTCTGCGGTAGAACTGGCTCTGTCGAACAACCAGCCATAATTAACAATGAAAATGCCAATAATGTTTTTTTCATATCCCTAACCCCTTTGGTTTTGCAAAAGGTTAGCACAGAGATTTGTAACGTAAAATCTTCATCGTCCGTTCCTGCCAGTAACCACCATACGGCACGCGCTGGCTAAGATGTCCGTACAGATGATGCAGTAGCATATTGCCCTCAAGCAGGATCCCCGCGTGATTCCATTTATCGGCCTGGACCTGCATGATAACCATATCGCCGGGCCTTGGTGGTCCGTCGAATTCCCGGAAGCCGCACTCGTACCAGCAATCCTGATAGAAGTTGTCCGGATAGCCCTTTTCCCACCAGGGATAGTCAACCCGATAGTCGTGTAGCTCGATACCGTGGGTTTGCCGGAAATAGCTCATGACCAGACCCCAGCAGTCAAAGTGACCAAGCACAAACGGACGCTCCAGCAGCGGCAGTTCTCCGCGCGGCTGGATGGTACGTAAATCCCCCTCAGGCCAGCTCACGATGTGCCAGGGTAGAAGCGTTGCATCGCATTGCGCTTTATCCAGTTCGCTTGGTTGCGTCGTGGCATCAGGATGACTGTGAACGATGGCGATCACAGTTCCCCAGTCTTCAGCTGATGCGTAATCTTCCGGACAAAGGACAAAATTGTCCTCTGGCGCCGCTGCAAGATTACGGCACGGGAAATAACGTTCAACACGGCTTTTCTGCGCCACCACGCCACAGCACTCGCGAGGATACTCAGCTGTAGCATGAGCCATAATCGCATCGATGGTTTTCTGACGCATATCAGCTCCTGATCAAAGACGTGCCAGGGAACCCACCGAACGGCAGTTCGTTGCCGTCTCCATGCCGGAGCTTACAGGCCGTAAGCGTGCCGGGGCATTCATCTAACGACGGATCGCTTACCGGGTTGTTGTTTTTATCGAAATAGCGGGTACCGGCATAGTCGCAGCCGTCGCCAGTGCGATACTTGTTCCGGATGCACCAGGTACAGAGCGAATGCAGCTGGCGCGTCGGAATCATCAATCCTTGCAGGTCCATCGGACTGGAAAGTGTGAACTCCACGGCCTCGTTTGTCTCTGCGCTTTTGGCATCGATGTAAAATACCTTCACCTTTTCCTGCGTAGGGTCTGCCGTGGCGTTCCCGCCTGGAAAATTTCGGGCATCAAGGTAGTTAGCCAACGTATCATGGA
Source organism: Enterobacter sp. Taxon_8 (assembly GCF_058354585.1). Classification (NCBI taxonomy): domain Bacteria; kingdom Pseudomonadati; phylum Pseudomonadota; class Gammaproteobacteria; order Enterobacterales; family Enterobacteriaceae; genus Enterobacter; species Enterobacter sp. Taxon_8. Next base: position 2,760,298 of record NZ_CM177989.1, read on the forward strand.
TCGTGACCTTCGCCTGCAGCAGATCATCATAGGCAAGACAAAGCGCAGTGATAGAGCTGTCGAGGTTAGCTACCGATAATTTGGGCTGCGCACTGCTCCCACTGGTGGAAGCCTCTATCCCCTCAATCTGGCAGGGCCACGCTTTGTATTCCTGCCCCTGCCACCAGATGGATTTCGCAGGCAGTTTACTTTGATCCCCATCAGCAGCATCAATCTCCTCTGGTGTATGCGCGATATTATGCGCATGGAAGCAAAGCACATCTGGCATACCGAAGTCGGTGCCATCCATAGTAAAAAGCCGGACAGAATTCCCCGGCTCGAGTTTTTGATAATCAGCATGAAGGCTCATGGTGCAAATGCCTGTTCAAAAGTTGCGGTTACGGTTTCCACTTTTTTATTCAGGGTGACTCGCTGAAGGCTATCTGCCTCAACACGCCAGAGGGCTAAATCACCACCAGGTGGAGTGAATGTGAAAGACTTTGTTTTATGCCTCCGCAGAAATGAATGAATCTCCCTGGCAATTACCGGATCGCCAGTAAAAGAAAAGGCATAATTAAGAACCTCATCGTTCAGGCCAGAACCACTTACCTGCTTGTATCCATCACCAAACTGCGCCGTTCTGACTGTATCTTTGCTGCTCAGAGTGGGCTGGCTTGCTGCCTGAATCTTCCATGCAAAATGCTCTATGGCCATCAGTTACCTCTGTTTATTAGCATTCCAGATAATCCCACCAGGCCGTATTTCACGGGCTATCCCCTCCCGCACAGAGCGATCGACCACTTTCTGGTAGGCCTGAGCGAGTGCACCACTATTTTGTTGCTGCGTCTGATCGCCGGCTTGCCCGGTTGTAACTGAAACAGGGGCATAAACACTAACGCCACCCATACCAGCAGCAGCGGCATTACCACCACCAACCAGTCCGCCCGTTGCATAACCGCGCATCAGGCGATAAAGGTTTGCCACACCAATACGGCTGGTCGACTCTTTGGTGAAGACGAACTCTCCCCGGTGGACAACACCTGCAGGCTCATGCTTACCGCCATGCCCTGTGTAACCACCCACGTCGTAGCCCGTGGGCCGGAAAGACGGTACCGCGAATGACTGGCCTGCAGAGGCAGTATTAGTTCCGCTACTTATCCAGCCCATTGCACTCTGGATGGTGTAAGCCACCAGAAGCTGGTTAATAACGTTCACTATCATTTTGAGGATCGAGGTGGTGAAGTCCCTGAAGCTGGCTTTGCCGGTTGTCACAAGGCTGGTGAGCTGGCCCGCCAGCCCGGTGAATGTGGCCTGTGAAATCTGCTGAACGGAGCTGAAAACGTTTGTCGCTGAATCCTGATATTCAGCCCAGCCCTGCTTAGCACCGGCCAGCCAGTTTGCGCGCAGGGCATCTTCAGCCTCGAACGTAGCCCTTTGCTCTTCCAGAACCTTTTGCTGCGCCTGAGGGTTGTACGAATAGCTCTCACTGAGACGCTGCAGGGTGGTTTGTCGTCCGGCCTCGCGGGTGGATACCCCCTCAGACTGAGCCTGCAGGCCTGCCCTGGCGGCTTTTTGCTGCTGCTCAAACTTCACGGCCTGATCGGCCAGTTGGTTGAGCTTTTGCTGGCTGGCAACCTTATCGCCCAGGTCGGCCAGCTGCCGCTTGTACTCGAGCGTTTCTTCCTTGTGCGCCAGCAGGGATTTTTCCTGCGCCGTAAGCTGACGACGCCCAGCGGCCTCCTGCAGAACGGTGAACTGATTTTCAGTCTGCCAGAGATCCTGACGCTGTTTACTTATGACGTCGTTCACGCTGGTATGCTGCTCAAGCGTTTTAAGCTGGGCCTGAAGGGTGAGAAGTTCTGCCTGCGCCTTATCCTCGGCTTTGTCCCCGGCGGGCGTTGAGTAGCTTTTGCCTTTCGGCGTTTTTGGATCCTTCCACTGCTTTTCAATCCCTGCACGGGCCGCGGCAATGTCCTTTTCAGTCCACAGCGTGGCGACACCGTCTTTCGCATCCTGGCGGTTTTTCTCAATAAGCTGACTGAGCTTTTTCTCTGCTGAAGCCCGCTTTTCTGCCGCCGTCGCGCCGGACTCCACCAGCTGGTTAAACTGCTGCTGGTTGCGGATTGCCTGAGCCTGCTGGTCCGTCCGCATTTTTTCCCGCGCGGCTGCCAGCCCTTCCAGGGCGTATTGCTGATCGGCAAGATCGTAAGCCTGCTTTTTCAGCTCCACCTGCTGGCGCGCGTTTCTCAGCCTTTCCGCATCCGCTTTCTGCAGAACGTTGTTACCGGCATAATCCGGGTCGACCTTAAGATTGCTGGACAGCGCGCGATACTCTTTCTCTGCTGCCTGCCATTCAGCAAAAGAGTCCTGGCGCTTCATCGCTGAGTCAGGATTACGCCCTATGCCAAGCATCGCATCCCATGCGCCAGAGGCGGCATTGTTCACCCAGTTCCAGGCTTTTTCGAGGGAGCCAAGATTATCCTCGACCGCCCCGGCGCGCTGAATGACCGCGTCGGAATATGCCCGCATGGCCAGCTCGGCAGCTTTCTGCGAATCCCCCAGCGCCTGAGCAGAAGCTATCTGTTCAAACTGGGTGGCCGTCAGAAAATGAAGGGAATCGTTGAGCGTCGCGACCGCGTTAACCGGATCATCCTTCAGGCGTTTAAACTGATTTATGGTTTCGTCGACGGCCTGCCCGGTAGCCTGCTGCAGCCTGGCGGCAACATTGCTGACCATGCTGACGTCATTACCGCTGAACGCGCCGCTTCCAACTACCTGCGCCAGCACACCTGCAGCGGCATGCTGCGTGATGCCATTACCGGCCAGCGAGCGCGCCAGCGCCTGAAGCTGCCCTGACGTTTTCCCCGCGTAGTTCCCGGTCAGGATCAGCTGCCTGTTAAATCCCTCAGACTCTTTGCTGCCGTCATACCAGGCCTTACCCAGCCCGAATACCGCCGCGGCAATCCCACCAACCAGGCCGGCGATCCCCAGGCCGCGCAGCGACAGCAGCTGGTCTATCCATCCTGCCCGGTTCGCCAGCGTGATCCCGGAGCCGCGCAGCGCACCGAAGTTACCGCGCATGACCTCGCCGATAAGTACCCCCAGCTCCTGCCGGGCAGCAGCACTTTGCAGCCCCAGACCGTGCGTGGCCACTTTGGCAGCTTCAAGCTTGCGGATATAGATCTCAGCCGCATCGCTGGCACCGACCTGCGCCGCCTTCATGCGCAGCAGCTCGGTACCGGAGAGCTTTTGCTCTGCAACCTGTTGCTTCAGCTGGCTGAGGAATCGCGTGCGCGCTGCGGCCGATTTTTCCTCCACGATCTGCAGTTCTTTTTGCCGGGCCGTGGTGCGGGAAATAAGGGCGAGATAATCCTGCTGGGTGATGTTGCCCTGTGCCCTGGCTGCGCGAAAGCGCGCCTGCACGTTCGCAAGCGACTGTGTTTCACCATTGAGCTGGCGAACGCCGTCAATCTGGCGGAAAAATGATGCCGCCAGTTCATCCTGTCGGCGGGCAAGCGCTGCGGCCTGCCCGTCATTCTCACGCATGCGTTGGTTAAGTTCGGTCACGCGGCGATGAGTTTCATCAACGGACTTTGAAACGTTCTGCCAGTCTTTGGTCAGCCCTTCCGTTGCGGCCGACTGGCGGGATTTCATATCTGCGGCAGCCGCCGCGCCAGCGTCGCCCACAGTTTTAAACGCAGCCGCCTGCCGCTCGGAAGCGCGCTGCATTCGCGTCTGGACTTTTTCAGAGTCCTCAGCCATCCCAGTGAGCTGGCCCTTTATGCGGGCAACCTGCTCACTAAACGTGGCGCTGTCGACGTCAAGGTTGATGACCAGATCGCTAATCTGCTGGGCCATATCGGATACCTCCTGTGATCCCCTCAGCGGCGGTCATCAGCGTGTCATCATCCGGCTCGTCATCGCTGATGACGACATCCGAAGGAGAAAGCAGGCTGAAATGTGCGGGGGTAAGTTCCGGGTCGCGGAAGAAAAGAGTGGAGATGGAATAAAGCAGCTCTGAGAAATGCGCATCGAGCTGCGCGTCCTGAAAATAATGCTCCCGGTAGAACTGGTGCCAGTCGCCCAGCTCACTGGAAGTCATTCCAGCCAGCATGGCACGCCAGTCGGGTCGCCCGAACTCGCGCGCCAGATTCAGGACAAACTTCAGCTCGCTGGCAAGGGCTTTTCCGCCGTAACGGGTTCAGCGCTTTCGGCCTCCGCGGAGGCATCCGGATCGGCAACGTTGTCATCATCAACCGGAACGAGCATGCCGGAGAGCAGCTTTATTTCCATTTCTGCTTTACCGATCGCCTCCGGCGGCCAGCCGCTAAGCACCTGCTGATAAAGCGTTTCCACATCCGTGCCAGCCGGATCGTTATGCCACAAAGACATCGCGATCAAACGCGCACCGCAGCGAATATTTGAGCCAATCAGCCTGGCCGTCATTTCCTGATCGCTGATGCCGTCGCTATCAGCGCTGACGGCCTTTTCCTCTGCGGCCATAAACGTGATGTACTCAATACGCTGCAGCGCCGACAGCTCGAAGATGGTCAGGGATTCTGTTTGCCAGGTGAACTTCTCTTTTTTCAGAAACATGCGTCCTTCCTTACGCTGCAGTTACGGTGACTTTGCAGACCGCTACGAAATTACCATCGCTGGTCATAACAATAACGTCAGCGGTACCTGCCGCCACGCCGGTGACGGTGATCGCGTTGCCGCTAACGGTGACCGTTGCTTTTGCCCCGTCGGAGGTTGCCACGCGGAACGAGGTATCTGAGGCACTGGCAGGGTTAACCGTCACATTGAGCGTTGTGGTTGCGCCCACGACCACGCTTGCCGTGGCTTTATCGAGCGTAACGCCGGTCACGGGGATATTCGGGGTCCCGCTTTCTTCAGCCAGCTCCGGCTTGCCGGTATTGGTGATTTTCGCTGTACGGGTAATGACCTCTTTTGCCGGAATGGCTTTACCCAGGCTGCTGCACCAGCCGCGGAAAACGTCGACGGTACCGTTCGGGTATTTGATTTTGTAATAGCGTACTGAGCCATCAATAAACCATGCGACAAGGTCTTTTTGGCCTTCTTCGCCCGGCTTCCAGGCGAGGGTGAACGAGGTATCGCCAGCAGATTTTGCCCCCTGGGCGGTCGCGTTCCAGTCGGCATCCTCGTCGTCGAGGTAAGTGTCGTCATACGATTCGGCGGTCATTTCGCCCGGCGTCAGCTCTTTGATTTTCGCCAGGCGGTTCCAGTCGATATCCGAGAGTGGGTTAGCGAAAGCGTTGCCCGTTCCGGTGTAAAGCCAGAGCGTGGTACCGGCACCTTTCACGGGGGCCAGCGGGTTTGGAGTAGGCATAAGTACCTCTTAAATTGAATAGGTGATTAAGTACGTGAAATCGACCGAACCCCAGGTGGCCATTTCATCATCCCGCTGATAGTCATAACCCTGCGGGGTGAACGTCTCGACCAGTTCGGTCAGACCGGGGATGAAGGCCATTGCCGGATACACTTTCTCTTCCATCCAGGAATCAAGCGCGCTGTCGGGGCTGGAGGCTTTAAGAAATACCTCGATGTGAACAACCGCCTGCCACGAATCTTCATCAAGCGAATCGCCGGTGTACTCCGCGTCAGAAAGGTATACAGCCACGGCAGGGAGATCCTGCTCTTCAAGAAAAACAGGGCGCCCGTCAAACCAGGTGACCGTGTCGGTAATCTCGGCTTTCAGTTTTGCCAGAATGGCTGCACGAATTGCGCTGTGTCTGTTCATCGCTTCAGGTGGATCCTCAGTTGGTTTTTCAGGGCTGCGGAAAGTTCTTTGGGCATATCGCTTTCAATAAGGCGCTTTGAAATAGCGGTGAAGGCCACGGTGAGCGGTGTCTCAAGAGGAACTTTGACCACATCAATCGGATAACGGGCCTGACCTACGCGCCGCATGACCTGCCAGCGCCCGTTCGAGAGCTGTTGGATAAAAGCGTTACGAAAGGTATAGGGCCCGATTTTAAGGACGCTGCCCGCTCCGTTTCTGGCCCCTTTTTTACGCGAGAGCCGGACGCGCGCCGTGCCGAGCTTTATCGCAGGAAGATTACCGCGGTTGATTTTTATCGACGCGACCGGGCGATCGTGACGGGCCTTGCGCAGACGGGAACGCTGGCGGACCAGACGAACCGGAAGCCCCTTTTTCCGGTTATCATCAACTGTTGCTTCTTTCGCTACAGCTTTGCTCCCCTGGCTTATCGTTCTGCTGGCCACCCGGTTAAGTGCTTTTGCGGTTGCCTCAGGAACGATTAACCGGCTGAGGCTGTTTAGGTTCTGAATAGCCCTTTCCAGTCCTTTCACAGACATAGCGACTCCTCATTCGAGATAGATGCGGGGTTTTCCGTTGAACATGTCATAGCGGGTAACGGTCAGGTTCTTACCGTCGTAATCGACACTGTCGTTTCGGCGTGGCTGGTAAAGCTCAGAGAAAACCACCAGCGAAGTACCCGTTCCCGACAATGGCCCCATTTCCTCGAACTGCTCGGCGGGAACAACGTCATAGCTGCTGCCATTTATGATCGCTGTCTTTCCCATCTTTTTTATGGTGGCCGCGTCCATGCGCGCCGCCATCCGGTCAAAGGGGTTAGGCATTGATCTTAACTTCAACAACGGTGGTGTTTGCCCCTGCATCTTCCCAGGCGATGCCCGCGGCAACGGCGTCCGTTTCTTCGATCGTGATTTTGTCGTCCTTCAGATACACCTGCACCCCGGCAGTAACCGCATCTGCGGAAACTTTTGGCAGGAGGAAAACCCCCTCAGTAAAACCGTCCCCGGTATCGCCAGCCGGGATATCGGTAATTGCCACCGCGATAAGTTTTCCAACAACAACCGGGTCGCCGCTGTGAACATCGGTTGCACCACCGTTTACCAGAGGGATCGTCTTCCCGTCCTGCGCATAGTTCTTAGCCATAATTTCTCCATTCAGCCCCTTGCGGGGCTGGTTTCAGGTATAAAAAAAGCCCTTACGGGCGTCTGTTTGTCAGGACTGTTTTTTACTGACCAGTGGATTTGGTCATGCCGCGATAGTCCAGCGGTGCAACACCGGCATCAATGCGCACTTTCGTGGCGATACCATCAGTGGTGAAGCCTTCCTGCTGATCGATGTACGGCGTGTCGACGCCGTTGAGATAAGCGACTTCAATAGTGTCGGTGCCCTTCGCGGCAGCCAGATACCAGGCTTTCGCATCAGCTTCATCCAGGCGTGGTTCGGCAATGACCTCTGCAAAGTTCTGGATAGGGTTAACGATCCCGGCATTGATGTCTGCACCTTTAACACTGGCCGACTTGATAGTCTGATTTGCCAGAGTTTCCAGGGCGACGGGCACCAGCATGTAGGCCGGACGGATATTCAGGGTTCGCTCCCCCTCCTTCTGCAGACGCATCAGCTTGCGCGATTCGTCCAGGCTGGCCACAGAAATTGCGCCCGCGCTCAGGTTCTTGTGATCGGCATGGAACAGCGCCTTTCCGTCTGAGAGTTTCGGGTTTTTGGTCAGAATGGCGTAAACCAGATCGCCAATCGTTGCTTTCGCCGCGCGCCCCATCTTCATCGGTACGTCGGTAAGCTGGTTCAGATCGTCGTTAATGATCGCTTGGCGGGTTACTGAGAAGATTTCACCATACGTGGCAAGCGCGATGGTTTCGCCTTTGTCACTGGTAGTAATATACTTGTACTCAGCCCCTTCGCGAACCTGTCGCAGAGAAGGAAAGCCACCCATACCGACACGATGCGCCGTTTTGAAGTCTGACAGCTGGCCTTTTTTGGTCCACTGCTCGAAGGTTTCCTGCGCCTCGTCCCAGCCCTGAATCAGCGCTTTGTTCGCAACATCGAGCAGAATGTTGCCAAAGTCAGAGGTGCTGTGGGTCAGCGCCAGGCCAACCATCTGCATCGGGTTGTAGCTGGCCACGCCGATACCTTTTTCTGTCAGGGCCATACGCGCATACTCGCGCAGCGTCATACCGTTATAAACGTTATCCCGCTCCTGACCTTCGAACCCGGCACGCGCCATCAGTGCCTGGCGAATACCATCCGCGACGAAGTTACCGTTGCCCGCATGAATATGCGGCTGGGTGGATTTATTGGACGGCGTGGCCGTTTTACCGAGTTCTGCCAGCAGCAAATCTTTCGCCTTATCGACGGAGCAATCAGGGTCGGCCACACACTGATTCTGCAGTTCCATGTGCTTATTGCCGAACATGGCAAAGAGATCGCCGATAGCGTTAACACGGGCTTTCTGCTCAGCCAACACCTGCGTGCGGATCGCATTTTCATCCGGTGCCGGGTCTGTTTTTGCCTGCAGTGCCTGAGGCTGGGTAATAACCGGGTCACGCTGGGTAGTGTTGCGCGGCGGGGTGATCATGTTGCGAATGCTTTTTGGCATTTTTTCAAATTCCTCAATACGTTTTGAATGAATACAGGCCATCGCCTGAAGGGATGGTGTCACCTGGTCGGCAAAACCCAGTTCAAGGCACTCGCTGCCGTTCATCCAGGTTTCGTCCTCCAGCATTGCCGCAATTTCTTCGGTGGATTTTCCGGTTTTCTGCGCATAAGCCGGGATAAGAACGGATTCAACCTTGTCGAGAAGATCCGCATAGTCGCGCATATCGCTCGCGTCACCACCAGCAACCCCCCAGGGCTTATGGATCATCATGCAACGTATTGAAAATAGAATATTGATTTTATTGTTAATTATTAAGACACTTAAGCCCTGTCAAATCATTTGCAATACACATTGCAATACACAGCTTCAATACATAAAAAAGGCCGCAGTTGCGGCCATGGAATAACGAATCTGTTTAAGATAATTTATGTCGGTGATAGATCCCCAAACTTGAAATGTTCACTAATTAAACACCAAAGCGCATCAAAATTATCCCAATCAGTCGCACCATTGCGCTCATAGACTTTCAATTTTGAATTTTTGAATTTGGTAGAAGGTCTCATAGTTACTGCATTGGCCAGATCCCAAAAACCGGTCAAATCCTCATCCTTACCGCTTGTTGGCACAGGATAACGACCAGACCATTCAATGTAATGCTTATAATATTTTAGTAATTCTTTTGTCTTATGATCTACGGCAATACCGACATCACTTGCAAGCATATTTAAATCATGAGTTCTCTTTACTGGAATTTTCTTTTGGGAAATTACAGCTTTCATAATTAACTCTAAGGATAACCCACATAGCATATGGTAAACTGGATAACATGCTACCGGGAGAGAGAAACCACCTCCATAGCCTAAATCGCCTTGTATTTTCTTTGACTCCATAACCAACCAAAGAACATGCGCTGAAGCTCTAAGATCTGATGCCCTATTAAACCAATGATTGGGATGGCTTTTTTCTTCAGTTAAAGTTGGCCTATTTTTTGCCCATTCTTCATAGTCAAAATCATACTCACTCATAGCCGCCTATCCTTATTGGGAAAGTAATACAACCTATTATATACATAATCAGTCATTACTATTTAAGACAGCATACTGTAAACCGGGCGATTAGTAACAGTCACATCTTATCTTCGACGTAAATTCCCGCAGAAATAATGGCTCCACCGATGCGGCGCTTGCCGTAACACAAGGGTACGGGATTCCCTTGGGCAGTTGTATTCGTTACACCACCAAAAGCATATGAAGCCTTATTATCAGCATCCTGCTTACTTGATAGCCCCCCCGGTTGTGGCGAAAGCATTTGTGCAACCCCACCCATTGTCATTGCGGCCCCTGCAGCAAACATCATGTTACTGGCAGCAATACCAACTCCAGGCATCCAGATAGATGCAACGACTAATACCGCACCCAAAATGGTCTGCAGCACGCCAGCTCGCTTACTGCCGATAATGACAGGTACAATCCGAATTTCCTGACCTACATTGGGAAAATCCAGATCACTCTCAGAGATATTTCTCTTACCCACCATAACGGCATACGTTAGGCCACGGGCCTTGCTTGTGTTTAGGTACTTTTCGAATCCCGGAATTGTAACCGACAGCGCCCGAAATACTTCTCGTGGTGTGCTTATCAGTCGCTGATGAGCACGACCGAACGTCTTAGCCAGCGATCCGCTCAGTTTAATGGTCGTCATTACTTCAGTATTCTGCATTCTGGCTTCCCCCGGTGGAATAGATTGCCGATAAGGCTGATTTAAGGTCGTACAGTTTTCTCTTACAGCTGCTGCCTGGTGCGGGTGGGATCCCCTGCAGGCGCTTTGATACAGTCTGCCGGTGCATCCCCGTCGCGCCAGCCAATTCAGTAATCGTTAATCGTACTTGTTTCATCATTACCCCCAAAGATGATGAACAAAAAATATACAATTCATCATCTTTCCTGTTCCTATCCATTTTGATGCGTTTAAAATCAAACAGTTATCACATGATGATGATGACCATAGAATTCAAAAACGAGCCGTTTCCCGCGATGCCGCCGCCCCGTGGCAGGCATCCCCGCCGGGAGTACCTTTTAAAAAAGGGCAGCATCTGCCGCCCTCCTGTCGTCATGCCGCCCCGATCGACTTCACCATGCCCCGATAATCCAGCGCCGCCACGCCAGCATCGATACGCACCTTCCATGCAATACCGTCCACGGTGAAGCCCTCCAGCAGCTCCAGATATGGCACGTCCATTCCATCCAGATAAGCCACCTCGATGGTGTCGGTTCCTTGCGCTGCAGTGACGTACCACTCCTTGTTGTTGGCCTTGTCCAGACGCGGCTCAACCACTACCTGCGCCATATCCTTCACGACGTTAATAATGCCGGGGTTTTGATTCAGCGTGCCACTCTGGTCTACAGGGAACAGTGAGGAGGAAGACAGCACGGCGCGATTTGCCAGCCCTTCCAGCGCGGCCGGTACAAGAATATAGGCAGGAATGACGTTGATAGGATCGCCGTTCGCATCCTGCTGCAGGCGCATGGCCTTACGGGCTTCATTGAGTCCGTCTGTATCCATCCCTTTCGCGATGAGGTTTTTATGATCGGCATGGAACAGCGCTTTGCCATCTGTGAATTTACTGTTGGCAGTCAGCTGCAGATAGACCAGATTGCCGACCGTACGCGCGGCAGCACGCCCCATCGCCTGTGGGATAGTTGAAAGTTGGCTCAAATCATCGTTGATGATTGCCTGACGAGTAATGGAGAAGATATTGCCATAGGTAGCCAGGGCGATCGGCACACCACTGTCGCTGGTTGTGACGTATTTATACTCTGCACCTTCCGGAACCTTAGCAAGTTCAGAGAAGCCGTTCAGTCCCACACGCTTGGCTTCATGGAAGTTGGATAGAGAACCGGTTTTCGTCCACTGCTGGAAAGTTTCACCGCTGTTCTGCCAGCCAGTCAGCACAGATTTTTCAGCGCCACCAGCAAGGATATGAGAGAAATCACTGGTGCTGTGCGTGAAGGCCAGATTCACAATCTGCGAGCGGTTACCGAAACCACTGACGCTGATACCTCGATCCACCAGCGATGCCTGCGCCATTTCAAACAGGCTCATCATGGCATAAGGGTTTCCCCGTTCGGCGCGTTCGTGACCCAGACGGGCAAAAAGTCCCTGGCGGATAGCATCACCGGTAATGTTGCCATTACCTGCATAAATGTGCGCATCCGTGGTTTTGTTCGACGGTGTCGCAATCTTACCCAAAGATGCCAGGAGCATGTCTTTCGCTTTTTCCGGTGTGCAGTCCACATCCTCCAGACACTGCATTTTCAGGGCATCATGTTTTCCGCCGAACATAGCAAACAAGTCTTTAATTCCATTGATGCGATTTTGTTCCGGTACCGCGTTATTTGTGGAGCCTTTGGGAGTGGTGATCATCCCTTTAATATCTTTTGGCATATGCTCAAAATCCTCAATTCGTTTTGACTCAATACTGGCCATTGCACTGACGGCGGGTAACAATTCGTCAGCAAAACCCTGCGCCACACATTCACGGCCATCCATCCATGTTTCATCCTCCAGCATTTCCGCCAGTGATTCGGCTGATTTACCCGTTTTGCGTGCATATGCCGGGATCAAGACACTTTCGACTTTATCCAGCAGTTCGGCATAGTCGCGCATGTCGTTGGCGTTCCCACCAGAGATTCCCCACGGTTTGTGAATCATCATGAGCGCGTTTTCGGGCATAACGATACGGTCGCCAGCCATTGCAATAACTGACGCCATAGAAGCGGCCAGACCGTCGATCTGCACGGTGACTTTTGCCGGGTGTTTATTCAGGAGGTTATAGATAGCGATGCCGTCGAAAACATCACCACCGGGTGAGTGAATGTGCAGGTTGATATTGGAAATATCGCCTAGGGCTTTCAGGTCTTCAGAGAACTGCTGGGCAGTGATACCCCAGCCGCCGATCTCCTCGTAAATGCTGATTTCAGCACTGTTACCGCTGCTAGCGGCTTTAATGGTGTACCAGCCTTTCATACCCATCCCCCCAGCGTCTGGTGATGCCAATAATTCACGCTGCTACGGACAATCTGCCCTTTGGTAGGGACAGGCATTTCCGGGTGTTTTTTACGTATGAATGACTGATACTCCTCGATTTTCTTCATGGTTTCAGCATCGATATGAACCGTACCGCCTTTATCGTGCTGCTTATTGTTTCGTTCTTCCATCCTCTTACCCTTATCGTGATTGATGGTACATATACAATCATTGATCACCAAAAGTGGTAAGTAAAATCATTTTTATCAGAAAAACAGGTTTATAAAAACCACTGGGAAATGAGATAACAACCCATGTGTAACACAATGTAAAAAACATCGCTGTATAATCCTTAAAAGAGGTCAAAAATGGCTTTAAATTATTTGGATTTAGACCAACAGACACGTATTCATATGGCTGAAGAAATTCAGTTTGATAAGGATCACAACAACTTTTATTTGAGTAATTACCTATCTCCTGAGGGAAAGGCGCAGTGGCCTGCGTTACTAGAAGAGTCTGTGCAGCACGATGATCATTGGTTAGAAAGAGAAATAATTAATCGGCGATTACTTGCTGATTTTTACCCAAAAAGAAAACCCAACAGCATGGAGATGACACAAGCAAGAGTCCCTCGCACAGCAGCACAAACACTAGCGGAAGGTGAGTTTAACAGGCTGTATGCAAGGGGCTTGTGTGCCAGAGTTATCTCTGAAGGGGGACATACTGTAGAGGCATACCGAGCGAGACATTCAGAAAATCCCCGACCAGAGTCAGAACGTATAATCGGTCATAAATTTATCCCACAGGATATTATTCAAGATTTACGCTCAAACCCTGGCGTTGATACGGCGATTGGTGTCCCTCCGGGACCCAACTCGGGAATTTCGATAAAAAAATAACGAAAAAATCACATTTTTTTCTTAGTCCATCACAGCACAACATTTAAACCATGTGGGGATAATTCCCCACATCCTCCCCATTTTGCTAGCTTCCCACTTACTACCCACCAGCATTTTTGTTGAACAACCACAATCTCCATATTGACGAGGGTTAGAGCGTTTTTACCCACTTTGTCCAAGTATATAAGCGCAAAGTGGGGAAAACGGAGGATCTCCCCCCTCCCTCCCCGCTTACTACCCACTTACATGCCCACTTCCCTTAATGACTGTATAGTTAACAGATCACCATTCTGAATAATCAAACCATCGTCTACTAACTTTTGAACCCAGCGGCTAAAGTGCTTGGTATCTGTACCTGTTGCTTTCAAATCATCGCGGATAAGAGCCCTGGTACATGGTTCACCTTGTGCCGTTCTGCTTCTAATCGCCTGCCACAGAGCCATATGGTTACCTGTTAATTTAGCTATCCCTACCAACTCTGGATCTACACCTTTTGCCTCTCGTGGAACATCATTAACCACCAGCGAAGATATCAGTTCGCCATCGCGATCGGTAAACAGTTCCACCGTGCGCAAATCGAATGCTGCCTGTTTTGGCTCCTCCGCATCTTTCATCTTCGTGCAGGTCAGGATTATCGCACCACCATCCCCCTCGCGCCGGACATTGAACTCAGCATCGAGCGCAGCCCTGAAAGCACTGGAACCACGTGCGCCTTTGGTATCGTCTTTTCCTGAATGATGCACCACCAGCAACGTGGCGCCAGTCTCACGTTTGATGACGTCGCAGCCTTCAATAAACGCCCCCATGTCACGAGCATCGTTTTCATCGTTACCACCGAAGCACCGCGCTAGAGTATCTATGACAATCAGGCGAACCGGCTGCCCCGTTCTGGACTTAACGTCACGCGCAGCTTTGATCATCTCCTGCATTTCCTCACGGCGAACCGGGAAAACCGGACGGTTTACCAGATATAGATTATTTAGTTTCACACCGTGTTTTTTCTCCCACGCCTTTATTCGCCGCGGAACGCCAATACCACCTTCACCTACTACGTACATCACAGCGCCGGCTGATACCGACTTCCCCGCCCACTTCATCCCGGCTGCAACGTGGCACGCCCAGGACACCGCCAGAAAACTTTTATACGAACCGCTCGGGCCGTAGATACTGCTCAGGCTGTTAGCGGGAAGATAACTTTTTAACGTGTAATCTTGCTCCTGATCGTACCCATCAGAGCCCACGCTTAAGGGAAGGCTGTGCCGCAATGACTCCTCTCGCACAGAGACTTCAACCTGTTCACGCAGACGAGAAAGATATTCCCTCCAGTTCTCAGGCTCATGGTCGGGGATGCCTTTATACAATTTGGCATCCTGCACGCCAGCCAGCGCCAGCTTTTCAGCAATGTTATTAATCTGGGTAGGCTTTATATTCCCTGCCAGGTAAATCCGCACGGCACGACGGCCATCATCCACAATGTGCAGGTTATCCAGCTCTGCCAGTTGTTTTGGCCCAAGGTAAACAGGAGGAGTCGTATCTTCGGCAATCTGTTTACCAAGCCCCTCTTCCCAACCCTTCGCATGGGCGTATGCTTCTGACCCGGCAAAAATAACTGCCTCCGTGAATTTTTCTTTTGGCAGGTGTTTCAGATTCGGTGCGTTTTTCATTTCAGCCCCTTATCCCATCCGTCAGATCCAACACTCAGCGGCAGAGAAGAGCGCAGAGCAGCGATTTTTTTACGCACGTTTTCTTTTACGGTCTCCTGCCACTCCCGGCTTTTCTCAGGGAGATAAATAAATTCTTTTCGGAACCGGTACTCAGAAAAAATACACTCATGTGAATACCCATCCCGGACATACGTAATACGGCTATCCGTTACGCATGTGACTGTAATTTTTTCTCCGCGAGAATCTTTCCAGCGACTGTTAAGCTCGATTTTTGGTTGAGCGATGCCCTCAGGCTGAACCTGATTGAATTTTTTAATCATGAATTTATTCCTTGTCGGTAGCCGTTAAACCGTATGCATCAGCAGCCTGACGAACTGCCTGGATAAAACCTTCCGGTGTGGCCACGATTTCATTCGAACGAAGGCGGCGCTCTGTAACCTGACCGTTTTTAACCGTCACCAGTACGCGGATCTCGTAATCTGCGGGTAAGTCGGACTTATGCATGGCCCACCTCCGTTGATACAGTTTCTGCACCGTAAGAATCGCTACCCAGAATGCTCCATAGGGTACGATTCTCAGGATCCATAAACGACACTGAGAGCGGGCTTTCGGTCCGGATTTTGGCGGCAAAGGTTAAGTCCCAGCCGCAGAACTTTGCACGAGCAGTGTCTTCAGTGTCTGCAACGGTGCGAAGAACTACCGGGAGACAGGAATTACCTCGCGGCGTGCCAAGGAATAGCCATGTAAATTTAGGGTGAGTTTGGGTATGCTGTGTTACAGCCATAGTCGTTACTCCTGTTAACGGTTGGTGGTTAGATGTTCCTAGGTGGTTGCAAGCACCTAGGAACATCGTCAATAGCATTGGTGTGACACACCATATACCCCAGGTGTGTCACACGTCAATATTTACTTTCCCTGATTATGCTGTATTGTGTGTCACACTTAGGTGGGAGATAATTACATGGCTACAGCAGATAAAAATGCCAAATCACAGTTACTGAAAGCACGTGTTCCGCACGAAATTGTAAATATGATGAATGCACTTAAACATCCAGATGAATCAACATCGCAATTTATAACTACCTCAATTATCTCTGAGATTGAAAGACGCAAGCTATCGATAAATCCCAATGGTGAATCAAGTGACGAATAATAAAATAAACTCGATAAGCGAGAAATTAATAGCTTCTTATTGGCAGAATAATTCCACTCATAAAGGGAATCTCGGAGAAATGATTGCAATTCATCATTTCGAAATCACAGGACAAGCTTTTATTCATGTAAACCAAGATTCATGGTCTTATCCTCCTGCAATGGAAAAACTTGGTGCTAAAAGACCAGACTTTTTCTTGCTAAATAAATTCAACATTTGCAAGATCATGGATGTTAAAATGCATGCTTTAGATGAGAGTTTTAATTTCACTCTACATAACGATGAAATAGTGCAATATGTAAGACTCCACGAACATCTGATGTCGGTTTTGAACTGTAAGTATGCAGACATTAATTTTGAATTTTTTGTAATACCTTTAAACTCTCAGGAAGAAAGTTTTGCAACAGTATCCTTTCAAGAAATGATTGATTCAGAGAAAGAAGTCACCTTATCATCAGGTCAAGGTAAAGTAAGGTCATTCAATTATTCCGTATCAATTCAAAATCGTTTAAAACCACTTTTTAAATAGAGGGTATGATGTGTTAGATTTTAAAGAACTATCTAAAGACGGCCAAGATTTAGAGTTACTTACCCGAGAAATATTGTTTAGTCTAGGTCACAGAGTTTATTGGAGTGGAAGAGGCCCTGACAGTGGGAAGGACTTAGTTTTTATAGAAGAATATAAAAGCATTTTTGCCCCATCAACAAAAAAATGGTTAGTTCAGTGCAAACATAAAGCTGAGAGTTCTAATGCTGTAGGTACTGGTGAGTTAGATGGGATTTTAGACAGTTGCGCTCAACATGAATGTGAAGGATACTTGCTCGTGACATCAACGTACCCTTCATCAACTGTTGCGGGTCGACTGGAAGATATTACTAATTCTCCAAATAATCGTATTACCGCTACCTATTGGGACTCTGTAAAAATTGAACAAATATTATCAACACCGGACTTATGGGTGATTGCACAGCGTTTCTTCCCAATCAGCACACAAGGTTGGAAAATTTATGCGACAGAACGTCCGAACCATTGGATAGCTAACTATAAAGGGTTCTACTTCCATATTAGCAATCGCATTGGTTCGGATCACATGTATCAACTAGAATATATAGAAGAAAAGGTTGAAGAAATTATAAATTCATCAAACACATTACCAGATAAACACTTTTTTAGATTAAGAAGCGTTTACTTTGATGATAAACATGGAACATATACTTGGTACATTGATTACATGCATCCACATGGAACTCCACCTGTAAAACCACCAACAGGAGATTTTGATTTCTTCTTCTCCGAAGAATGGAATGAAAATTATGACTTCAAGACAACAACTTATTTAGAGCATAGTGATCATTATGATAAAGATCATTATGATTATTATGATCCACACGTTGGTCAATTCATTCTTGGCATGAAAAGATTTTGAAGAAACAGGGGGCGTATATATGCCCCTTTTTTCACAAAGATTCCCATTCCCCACGAATCCAAGCTTGTACCTCAGAAAGCCGATATGCAACGGCTGATGGCCCAATTTTGATGCGCTTCGGAAATTTTCCTTCCTGTTCCATGCGCCAGCGCGTTGAGTTAGACAACGTAGTCATTGCCCGGCATTCAGGTTCCCGAATCATTCGGTCAAGCTCAGGCATGTACTGGAGATCTTCTTTTTTCACAACGGATAACATAGCCATATCAGGCACTCCTTTTCTTAATTACTTTTACTGTATTTTCTTCACCCACCAGCCCATCAAGGTAGTCAACCCATCGGTCCAGTGCTTCTTGTTTCTGGGGGATATACTTGCTGCGGTTATAGATTCCGGCCACGCCCTTTATGGTATGCCCCAGCAGCTGCTCTACGACCATAAAATCAACGCCCATATCGTTAAGACTTGTCGAGAACGTTCGTCTCAAATCATGTAATGACCAGCGTTTTTCATGTTTCAGAGAGATAAAGTTTGTGCATCCCATCGTACTGACGGTTGAATCAGATTTCAGTTCGCCAAGTATGTAGCCTCTCCTTTTAGTCTCTTCGTGCAGGTTTACGATCCACTGGCGCATTTTTTGAGGAACGGGGCGAATAATTTCTTCGCCGTTTTTACTGTGCTCTTTAGGTACTATCCAAATCCACTTATCGAAATCCCACTCATCCCATGTAGATAAACGCACCTCACTCAGCCTGCAACCAAACACGAGACACAAAATCGCCATCCTTTTTTTGTAATTCATAACTCGGGTTTTGCCTTTACCATGAAAGTACACTCCCCACAGATCGGCGACGTAGCTTTCCTCAAGTATCCGCTCTCTCTTGTTCTGATACTTACCGATATCACTAGGGCTCAAATCATCCAGCACATTGCACCGTACATACTGGCGCACCCGGCAGTATTTGAAGATCTGCTTTAACTCAATCAGCATTGCAGCAGACTGAACCGGCGCGATTTTCTTTATGCGGTCGAAGCACTTGATCCAGTCAGACAGGCCGCATTTCTCGACAGGAAACCCGCCGATGTAAGGAAAAATGTATTTCTCATAACGGCGGTAGAGACGCACAGTCTCTTTGCGTTTTTCTCTGGCATAGTTATCAAACCAGTAATCGATAGCGTTCTTAACTGTCACAGGAATGAAGAGGCTCTCTTTGGTGAGTTTGTTCTCTATCCGTGGATCAAGTCCCTGAGATAGCCATGCCCGGCACTCGTCCCTTTTCTCTCTGGCCTGTTTAAGGGTCATATCTGGATACTTGCCTAACGTCATCCAGACGGGAGCGCTTTGTCGGCCGGAATGTCTGAAGAAATAAACAAAACTCACTGTGCCACTCATGCTCACTCTGACAGACAGTCCGCGACCATCAGCCACCATCTTTTGACGCGGCTGCGGTTTACCATGTAAGGCTTTTAACGCCTTGTCGCTTAACTTGTTCTCGCCCGCCATAAAACCTCATTCTGCAATACACATTGCAATACACACTTAACTGCAACGCCGAAAAACAGTAGAAAAGCAATGCAAACAACATTTCTTTTTTCTTCATAATTAACAATGAGTTAATTAATGAATCTGGTTCTTCATGCGTACCCATGAGGTAGTGTGATGGATAATGGATCATCATCATCGTGTTTTCAGGCATGATGACCGGATTGCCTACCATCGCAATCACCGAGGCCATGGAGGCCGCCAGACCGTCGATATGCACGGTAATCGCCGCGCCGTGGTGCTTCAGCGCGTTATAAATAGCAATACCGTCGAAGACATCACCACCGGGCGAGTTGATATAAAGGTTGATGTGGGTGACATCCCCAAGTGACCGGAGATCATTGACGAACTGTTTCGCCGTTACGCCCCAGTACCCGATTTCGTCATAAATAAAAATGTCGGCCTCGCTGTTATTGCTGGCCTGCATGCGGAACCACGAATTACTTTTTGCGCTGGCTTTCGGACGGTGGCGCGCCCGGTTCTTTGGCTTCGGCACTGGTGCCTCCTTTATCATTGGCGGGGTCGGTGTCAAACACCAGGCCCTGTTCACGGTTCTCGTCAACCTCCGCTTTACGGCGTGACTTAACATCATCCGGGTTGCGACCGCTGGCACGTATCCAGTCGGATTCAGTAGCAGCACCGCCGCGGATCTGGGTTTTCCAGGCATTCGCTTCTTTAACGGGATCAATCCACGGCATAACGGGCCCCGAATAAACCGCGTTATAAAGCGAGTCCATATCGATACCTCTCGGCAGCTTGATTTCTCCGGCAGCAATAGCCATCTTCAGCCAGGCCCGGTACATGGGCCGGGTCACTGAACCGATGAACCAGTCCTGAAGAATCAGATATCCGTCGGTTGACTCGACAAGCTCCTGCCGCTGGGCACTGTACGTTCCGTTGTAGTTTCTGGATGTGCTGGAAAAGCTGAGGCGACTGCCGGCGGACACGGCACGGAGCTGTCCGTTACGAAACGACTCGAGGTTAGGGTTCGGGCGATCGGATTTAATCATCCCGATTTCTTCCCCTGCCTGCAGCTCGTCATAGAGCATACCGGGCTGAATCATCAGCTCGCGGTCATCGCTGCTGGAGTCAGACTCGAAGCTCTGTCCGTCGCCTTTTTTGATATACATGCCGAGTGCAGCAGCAATTCTGGCAGCGGTAAGCTCCGAGTCCTCGTACTCTTTCAGCGCGCTCAGACGCATCAAAACACCTGACAAAAGAGACGTTCCGCGGGTCTGGTGCAGGCGTCGCGTGAATTTGAGATGAAGCATGTTTTCTGCATCTATCTCTTTGGTATCGAACTGACGCCCGGATACTGGCAGGCTTTTATAGACCTGATATTTTTTTGGGCGCCCCCAGTTATCGACAAAAACGCCCTGATTGAGCTGGGTGGCGGCATCGCTGTTCATCGGCACGAAGTCCGGCTCCAGCGCTTCCAGCCAGAACGGCACGCCAGCAACCGGCTGAAGACCATTTCCGGTACCGCGAACCAGCTGAGCAAATACCTCACCGTCCCGGAGCCACGTTCGCAGCATCAGCCGCTCCAGCATGGGGCGGGTAAACTGGGTTGTAACATCGGGTCTTACGGACCATTCGCCCCACTTTCTGCGGATATCAGTGGCCAGCTTTTTAGCGATCTTCCCGTTAGTCAGCATCGGATGCGGTTCAACTATGATGCCCTTCGCACCCACCACCCTTTCTTCCAGCTTGTCGAAAACGCCAATCACCAGATCGTGGTTGTTGTCCAGCCAGCGCGCCTGCTGCCTCAGTGAAACCGCCCCCATCTGGCTGAGCTGATCGGCTGAACGATTTTCCTTCTGGGCTTTGTGGGTACGCGTTTGCTTTACCGCCTCATACGCCTTAATAACCGCGCGGGCACGCAGGCGTGAGGCTTTCCAGCCTGGTGAAAACAGGCCAATCGCATCATCTAAAAAACTCATCCAAACCTCGCCAGCCTGTAGCCGGGTCGCCCGCGGCGTTTGTTATTGAGCGTTGCCAGTCGTCGCTCCCATTCCTGACGGCCTTTTCTGATTTCCGACAGGTTTTCGAGCGTCATCTGCTGCCCGTTGAAAGTGATTGATTTCCCCTCCAGAACAGACAGCTCGGCTGCAGCGTAGCGGTCGATCATGTTTTGAATATCTGCTGGATTCACACCCAACCTCCTGACGAAGACCACGGATTAGCCTGCTCGGTTACGGGCTTCTCACGTTTTGGTTTTGATTTAGATTTCGGCGCAGGCGGCGGGGATGGCATTTCGCCAGCTTCCGTCTGCGTGTCCTCGATCCACGTTTCCCGCCGTGCCCACTCAGGAGCTGACGGCCATTTGATTTTTTCGTAACCACTAAGGATGGCGAGCGCGTCGGCATAAACGAGCAGGTCAAATGCTTCGTTTGCGCCCCGGCCGGGCTTACTCCATTTCCCTTCATTCGAGCGTTCCTCATACGTCAGTTCGTCATAGAACCAGCTGCCCAGCCAGGCGGGGAAATGCACATAGCCAGGGCCGGGTGAATCACGCCACAGCGCATTATTCACCCGGTCTTTAAGGGCATCGGTCTGGAGAAGATAAAGAGGCACATCACCCGTAGCCTGTGCGCGGCGCGTTGATCTGCCCGTGTTGTCGGGAAACGTTCGCTGGATAAGTTTGCTGCGCCTGACGCTGTCCCCCTTGAAGAGGTAGATACGCTTACCCAGCCCTTCACGACGACATCTGCGCCAGAATTTGTAGGCATTATCCGTCACGCCATCTTCACCCCCTGAGTCCACGGCCATAGACATCAGCCGCATGCCCTTTGACGGGTCAGCTGCAAGTGGCCACGTTTTATCAAAGACGTCGGTGAGTAAAAGATCCCAGTCCTCCGGGTAGCTCGCCGGATCCACCTGTAAGCTTTCCCCGTTGCCGTCGCAGCGCAGCGAATGCCGGATGTTGTAACGGTCAACTATCCAGCGCTCACCCATACTTCCATAACCTGTAATCTGCACAACAAAGCGCCGGTTGCGCCCGGCCTGAACGTCCACGGTCGCAGTGAGAAACTGCACGCCGTCCGGTACCGAACGTTTTGGGACTTCTTCGGCACGCTGCTCAAGCAATTCACTTTTACGCTGCTCCATGCTGGCCCGCGGCAAATAGGGCCTGCCGAAATCGGTGTTGATCACCGTCTTCAGCGTTTCTTCGCTGCGCGTGGATTCATATTCCTGCTCGGCGGTCAGGAACTTATAAATAAGCTGCGCCCAGGTCTGGTAAGCAGCTGCCGGACCTTCCATCCAGAAGGAGGCAATACGGGAACGACGGCCATCACCGCTAACCTGGCCTTTACTGTCGATGGTTTGCCCGTCCCGGAGCCAGACACATTTCATGTTCAGCGCACGCTTCATGTCAGGTGTGATTCTGCCTTTACAGGCAGGGCACTGAAGAAACGCCGCTTCGCTGGCAAGCACAGGATCGCTGCTGTCGCGGTATCCGGTCATATTGTCCATTTCCGGCTGGAAATATTCGCCGCAATGCGGGCATGGCCAGTAAAGACGACGGCGGTCACCACGGTTATAAAGCGATAAAATTCCGGTGGTCGGAGGGGCTTCATGGGGCGTGGAGCGCCGCCATTTTGTGTCTCTGATATCCCTCCCGGGCGAGCTCTCAACCAGCGTCATCCCGGAGGACATGAATGTCGTGGTACGCTTCGATGCCAGTGAAAAGGCATCCCCCTCCCCGTCGATGTCTTCCGGAAAGCGGTCATAATCCGTCAGCGCCACACTCTTATAGTCCGAGGACGACATGATATTGACGGATGGCCAGCCCAGCTTCAGATAGTTACCGGCGCGGAATGTACGGTCGTAGACGTTGTTATCGTTACGTCTTGGGCTTAGCCGGGTTTTAACTTCAGGGCTACAGCGAAAAGTACGGTCCAGGCGTTTTTTGGAATGCTCGCGTGCTTTTTCCTCAGATACCTGAATCACAAGCATATCTGCCGGATCGCAGACAATGTTATAAACAATCCAGCCGTCAATCAGCCCGATGGTTTTACCCGTTCGCGCCGGGCCCACAAACACCACCGCATCGTATTCACGCGATGCCAGGCAGTTCATCGGCTCAATCACATAGGGTGCCAGATCCGGATCCCATGGAACTGAGTTTCCCGCCCCCATTGGCACGCGCATATAAGTGCTGACCGCATCGGCCACCGGCATACGACGCGGGGCTCGTAAAATACCGGAAACATCGCGGCGGATGTCCCTGGCGGATGCCCGCTTTGCCATCAGTCCTCCTCAGGCTCTTCCTCCTCTTTTTCAGCGTCCTGCACCCTCTCCGCCATCTGGTCGCGTAGATCATCGATAACGCTTTGCACACGAACTACCGCAGCAGGCGTTAAAGCACAGTCGCGCTCGAGCACATCCGGGAGGGTTTCAAGTACCATGACGACGGCTTTCGCCATCAATGAGAATTCTCGCGCCACTTCATCTGCGGGTATTAACTGCCCCGTATCCTGTTCGAACTTCAGCCTCTCGTTCTCTGCTTTCCAGTGGGACAGCCTGTCTGATGGGGGCATATCATCGATATTGGCCGAAACGGTAGGGATCATCAGTTCGGTCAGAATGTCAGTCACCAGATAGAGCTTTAACTTGCTGTTGCTGCCCGGAGCAGGTTCGACATTTTTCAGTCTCGCAGCAACCGTCTGACGGTGTACGCCGGTTATCCCTGCCAGCTGGTTGATATTGAGTTTTAAAGTGGCAATTTCCTGGTCCATGATGGTGAGCACTTTTTGAACGATTCGACATCTTGCGAAAATGGCCTCTAATTAAATCAAAGACCTGCGCACATGATGATGATGACCCTGGATCCGAAAAACTAGCCTTTTCCCGCGAGCGCGCCGCCCCGTGGTTGGTCATGTGCTCGGAGGACCCTAAAAATATAAGTAGTCAGTTCCTTATCCCACTGACTCCATAATTTTATAAATGGCTAGTTATTCCTGTCTGTTAATAACCCATCATTTAAAAGCGACATTTATAAACCTATAATTAGCCCTTACCTTTACGTTATTAATTAATCAAAATAAAAAGGAGAGAAAAAAGAATTTATTTTACAACTTTTTTATTTTTTATAACCACATCAAGATTTACGATACCACTTCCACCAGCAGATGTAACCCAATAACTACCGGGAAGAGAAAAAACATATTTTCTTATCCTTTCGAGCGTCTCTGTATATTTATTCGTAACTACCTCGATAGCATGTTCAAATAGCTCATTCATATTACGCTCTGGCGTAATTATCATACTGAGCTGCCCACGAACTGACATTGGTTGGTAAACAAGACCTTTTGAGGGATGTGGAACTAAAATGAGTAAAGTTTTTGCATGTTCAAAGGAGTCGCTTCCACTATGAGCCGCAAAGTTATGCCTATAATCTATGATATCGTCATGCATTTCATGAAAACTTTGATCAAGCCATTTTTTTTCCATTTTTAGTTTTCTTCCCAACGCCTCTGTAAATGCTTTACCATAAAAAGTCAAACTTGCTACAAAGAAAGCACGGGCCTCGCTAGAAATAGTTAGATTTTCAATCTCAATATAGTCATGGTTCAATTCGTTCTTGATATTGCTCCCATCTACAATTTCAATTGCGCGCTTATACCAATCATAAGCACTCTCCAAATCCCTTAGAATAAGGGAAAGCGATGAAGCTCTAGTTGCGATACCGCCTTCAAGAATTACGGATTTTATTAAAGCATTATTATAAGTCGCTATTACATCAAACTTACCAGAAGTTGAGTTCATATAAAATTGAACATCCAAGCCTTTTATAGGCTCCCATTTTTCGTTACCAATCGTTTTAATCTTGGAAATACTCATTGAGAATTTGATCCCTATAAACACTTCTATTTAAAATCGTATCATAATACATAAATGGAACTGGTGCTAATGCTTTATCTTATTTACGAATTAGTCCGGCGTGAGGTATACAGTCATCTTAATGAGTTGATTTAGTTTTCACTCCTTAAATGTTCAATAGTTTTAATGCTCTTTAGTTGATTGTTTCCTTTTTCTATCGTGCCTAGCAAAGTATAGATCCAGAGCACGGCCTGACAGTAAGTCATTGTGCTGGAGGAAGCGGAACTAACATTGGCCGCGTTAGCTCTGTCGGAATCGGCGTACACGGCGCTGGCACGTAAACGGTGCGCGTATTCGAGCAGCCCACCAGCAATGTCAGCAGGAACAGGCAGATCACAGGTTTTTTCACGGCGGAGTATCTCTCGGTATTCGATTACGGTTTCTTCAGTGCTGGTATCGATCAGGGAGTTAAGCCTATTGGTATGTTCTGCAACCTGATTGAATCGATTGAAATTGAATGTCTGGGTGGCGATCACCTGTTCCTGCAAAGAGTTGTCACTTCGCAGAACGTCATTATCGCTTTGAAGGCTCCTGGCGTCTGAGCAACTCTTAACGAGAGCAACCGAAAGGCCAGCAATAAGGACAATGCCGATAAGACCCGGATTAATTTTCATTGGTCCAGCCCCCAGCACGCCAGCGCACTTTCCTGATCGCGCCGCTCGACCTGCCCATAACAGCCATTCTTCTGGCCTTTGGTCAGGCGGCAATCAAGACCACCATCTTTAATCCACCAGCGGATAGCCTCACAAGCCCCTTTTCGGTCACCGTCGTTGATGCGCTTGTAGAATGTCGAGGGGAAACATTTACCGGGGCCGATATTGTAGGGGCAGAACGAAGCAATACCCGCTTTCTGCGGTTCGGTCAGCGGCACCTTAATATTGCCATCAACCCACGCAAGAGCTCTTTCACGTTCGAGGGCATTTACCTGGTCGCATTTCGCCTGCGTCAGCTTCATGCCCTGCACCACCAATTTACCATCAACCATTGTGGCGCCTCGGCAAATAGTCCAGATACCACTGCCATCTTTGTACGCCGTGAGGCTGTTACCCTCCTTCTCATTCAGGAACTGATCGAGAATGACGGATGCTGGCGCACTAGCGAGTACCAGCCCCAGAACAGCAGCACTCAGTTTTGCTCTGGTCCCCATCATTCACCTTCCTTTTGTAATGCCTCAACAACGACGCTTGCTGCGGCCGGACGTTCATGAAGAGGTTTATCGCCAACCCCTTTCAGGTAGTCATTGACCATTTTCGTGCGCTTCTCGTCTTCTCTACGCCTACGGTGTGCATCCACCCGCCCGTTAACGTAGGAGGCAAGCGAGATAAGCAAACCGGCTGCGCCAAAGAACATGAACACCATATCCTGAGTGGTAAATCCAATGGCAGACGCAAGAGCTGCTACCCACGCGAAGAACTGCGTGAAGATGTTCCCTGAATCGTTCATTTTCATCGTCTCTCACCTCGCTGTGTGCGGGTGCTGTTTTAGGAATAAAAAAAGCCCGCTTTAGAAGGCGGGCTAATGAGTTGACTATTTGGCAATGACCACTAGGCTTTTCTTTGTCAGTAGATCTTGCAGTTATCAATGCGATTCTGGTTATACCTGCTCGGTCAATCTATAGTATCAAGTCAGTCATAAAATATAAAAATTCAATTAGTGATTAAGGAGACTATTTTCTTTTCCATCTATCAACTCTATTCACTTCCAGATCAGTATTTTTTTTCTTCAAATACTCTTCGTAAGATATTTTTTGAATTAATAACGAAGAGTTAAAGAGAAACGAAATCAATTCAAACGCCATCGCCATTCCATAAAAGAAAAAGAACATACTTATAAATGAGAAAAAATCATTAATGAAAGCTTTATTGATCACAGACCAACAAAGTGCAAGAGTAAAAACCACAAGCGGATAGGCTATATCAACTGGTACAATCTCTGGTCCAAATGTTAATCTTTCTCTGTTAGTGGACATAAAAACAAGAAAGCTTTCGGGCATAACGAAAAGAAGAGCAAAAACGCCAATTCCAAACCCTAGTACGCTTGGAAACACAGAAAGAATAGAATCATCCGCTTTCCATGGTACTTTAGAAACATCGCCACCATGATAAAGCACAATCAATTCTACTAAAAAAAAGACATATACAGCTTTCTTGAAAATTCTTTCCCACCACTTACGAAACGGGGCGATCTTCTCATTGCAGCTTTTATCGCCCTGATACGCATAAGCATTAACAATGCGGAAAACTGCTCCAATGATTGGGATATGTCTTATTCGACAATAGAGCAGTTTATTGAAGTCCGCATTGCTATCCATGATTAATCTCCAATTTCATCTAAGAATTTTTTATTACTTTTAATAGTCCCAGGCGTAACTTTGGTTTTTTCCAAAGCTTTTTTGATTAGATTTAATACTGCCAGAGCTTTCCCTTTTACTCCTTTATATTCCTTAGTTGTTAACTGCTCTCTTACCGGATAATCCTCCATTTGGTATTTTTGCCTGTCACCATGCTCATCTAGATATGAGACCTCCGCATTGCCATACTTTGTAGCCAATGCCATTTGAATTTTTGCATCATCCGGTAAGTCAGTCATAACCGCTTTATTAAAACTTTTATAACTAGCAGACCATTTAGAAACTCGTTTATCCTTCAACTCTTCCTCTCGGCGTTTCAGTTCCCCCTCCATCATCTGATCAAAAGCATCCGAATTGGAAAATGTAACAACTCCATCATATCTTTTGTAACCTTTTTTGGGTAACTCAAGAAATTCTGTTATTGAATCTGCCGATGTAAGTTCTTCTATTTCTAAACTGTGTTTTTTGAAAAGTCTTGTAGCTTGAATACCAAGAATATCATTTAAGGCATCGATGAGAGGAGTTCTAGCTGGTAAACCTTTTGTATCATGAATTGCAAGTGTATGTGTCTTGGGATCGAAAAAAAACTCTAAATCGTATCGTTTGCTACTGGTATTACCTTTCGATCTATATTCGGTTTCACCGCTGTTTGTGTCGACAAGAACATTGACATCATCAAACTTTAAAAAAGAACCATAAATAACACATTCGTTCTGAATCTTATCAAATTTATAAATAGTTACGGAAAAAGGAGCGAAATACATTTCGCCACGCATTTTCATTGCGATAGAACTGAGTTTCCTATTCTTCTGTTTACATTCATTAATGAGTGATTGCACCCCTTCGAAAAGGCGACAATAGCCATCTACCCCAACTTCACTAACACTCTTATCAATAGGTAGAAGTTGAACATTGTAAAATTTATAAATAGCCATAATTGCTTCTTCCATGCGATTTTTATGGCACCACTGTAATTTCTTGCAATGCTTTTTTCAACTTTGAAATAGGATAAGTCCACAAATATTAGCCTGTTCTTTCATACAGTTATGTATGTAAGAACAGGCCTGTTTAAACTATATCAGTAAGTACAATATCCCATTATTGGTTATGATACACGACAACCTCGGACAAAATCAAGTAAATTGAGGTTAAATACTCAAACTTTGCAGCCATCTTCATCAAAACCAGTTACGCGAGTGAATTCCCGATTTGCCAATTTTTCTTCCTGGATGCAGATATCAATCAACCCCTCCATAAATGGCTTCCAGTTTCTAGTCCATGTTCTAACATGAAGTTCTGGTACTCGCTTTTGAATCACTTTGTATACAACTGTTGAAGGGACAGACGAGAATCCATTGCCAGAACAACGCTCACATATTTTAAACACAGGTGAGCCTTGGAGTTTCGTTTCTTTCCGGTCCAAAACTTCACCTTTACCTCCACATCTGCACCGCGCTAGGATCGCTTTCTTTCCTTCACACGTAGAACAAACCCTTTTCACCAGTTCATTTTTAATCTTCGGAGCCACCACTTCGGCGCCCTCGGCGTCGAAAATACCAGGGTGTTTAATCACGTCCTCATTCACTGAGATAAAGCCGGTCCCACTGCAGCTGTGACAAGACATGCTGGTAGCCGCCGAACGGGAGTATTCAGCAAATGCAAATTGTGCCAGCATCTGCATGCACCATCTGAAATGTCCCCCAGCTGCTTTACGAATGTTCTTTGGTGCGGCGTCCATCGCATATCGCGCCAGCGCCTGAACTGCCAGCTGTTTATCCGTTTTGCTAATACCAGCCTTTCCGAAGAAAGCAGCCAAGCCGAAGCGCGCACGATTGCTGGTGGCTCCAATAGCCGCCATTACATCTGTACCGGTAAGGCGATCCGGAGATGTGCCTTGCACGTCGTCGTTGAGGCGCATTCCCTGAGGGCTGAAATGTTTGAGCGATGCTTCAAGATTCATTCTATGACCTCGATAATTATCATTCCGGTTTCGCCCCATATTTTTGATGTCCGGGCGTCCCAAATGTGGGAGTCATCCTCAAACAAGGCGTCCAACAGAGATTTTGTTAAGTTGTCCAGATCGGGCTTTTGCTGGTGTGGCTGGCCGTCCATAGACGCGCGCTTTTTCTTGCTCCAACTCTGCGGCATCGGCAAAACGAAGGTGATATGGGCGCCGTTCTCCGGCACCCGGATTCCATGCAGGCGGGCTTCATCACAAAACATGCGATAACGCATCACCGGCGGGCGCTGCTTCCACTTATCAGCGCGGGTCATGCGGGGTTTTCCCACTGGGGTGATGATGTATTTAGGCATGCAGCGCCTCCTGTATGCGGGAGCCGATCCAGCGCATCACCGGTACCGCCATTGAATTTCCGATCGCTTTATAGCGCGGTCCATCAGCGGCCAGGCGGTAAGCCTGCTCTGCAGTCAGTTCTGGCCGGTGGTGGCGCAGGTAGGCATATTCTTCAGCGGTGAGCTGCTTACGTTTTTGTGTGGGGATCAGGGTGTGGTTATCTGGGAAGCCCTGCAGGCGTTCGCACTCGACAGGAGTCAGACGGCGAACGGCCATGTTTTGCATGATTGTAGGAGCCTGATTGCTCCCACTATTTGCGCTGGTAAGCGTAGGTGCCTGTTCGCAGGCATAACCTATTCCTCCTGCTTTTGCGCCTTGCCCGGCTTTGAAAGCGTAAGCGACCGCAGGAGGAGATCCAGCATTTTGGTTTCCATGTACGCTGTTGCCGGCGCGAAGCGTTGGTGAAATTTCGCTGGAGCCATCGTGTCCACTATCCTTAGAGTTGAACGCGATAACCGCATTTTCCTGACCATGATTGCGCCCCAGCGTATGGGCCATATTTTTCAGTATGTCGGGGTCCTGAGTTCCGTGCACCGACATAACCACCAAATCGGTTGCGTCTTTATGGTCCCGGGCTTTGCAGGTTGATCCCGTCCCATCATTCACGTATTCGCCAAACGCCCTCATGCGGAAAGCTCCTACGGGGATGTAATGTCCAGCTGCGGCCCCTTCCGGTCTTCCACCCGCGCCGCCAGTAAATGAATGAGCGGCAATAGTGCCAACTACTGCCTGAAGATGGCCGGCTTGTGCCTGGTTGTCGTCTGCGCCACATGTTCCAACGCCTCGCGCAGTAAGGGCGGCAACGATTTCCGTCGTTTCTCTGCGCGGCGGAGAATTCCGGCGCAGGCCTTCGGACTCAAAAAGAATTTTTGCGGGATCGATATCCCCTCGAGCTGTTGCGACAACAAACACACGTCTGCGTCGTTGGGCCACTCCGAAAAATTGAGCGTCGAGCACTCGCCAGGCAATAGCTCTTTCTGGTCCCAGCACATAACCAGCGTTTGCCCATCGCTTCCCTGGTGATTCCAGCGCGCAGCTTTCGCCGGCAAGCCCTGCAAGAAAACATCCGAAAGCGTTATCTTTGCTGCTGAATACACCGGGGACGTTTTCCCAGACGACGATGACGGGAGGTTTTCCCTGTTCTCTGCGCTTTCCATCGATTGCATTAACCAGCTCCACAAAAGCCAAAGTTAACTGGCCGCGTTCGTCAGCCAGCCCATTACGTAAACCCGCAACGCTGAACGCCTGGCAAGGGGTTCCCCCCACCAGCAGATCGGGCGCTTCAATGTTTCCGGCACGAATTGCCGCGGCGATTTTTGTCATATCACCGAGATTGATGACGTCCTGCCAGCGGTAAGCCAGAACAGCAGAGGGGAATTTTTCTATCTCAGCGAACCATGCTGGCTGCCAGCCCAGGCAGTGCCATGCGACGCTGGCGGCCTCGATGCCGCTGCACACTGAGCCATAACTGACAGGCTTATTCATCGGTAGGCTCTCCCAGCAAATAGAGAACCTGCACCAGCAGCTCAGCTTCTGTGCCGTGCTTCATTTCCCAAGCGCGGCGGCCAGCATGAATCGCCACACCATAACCGCCGTTGCGATGATGCATATGGCACAGGGGAATTGATTTCCGATGGTCAGCGCGCTGGCTTGCGCCCTGCCCGGTTCGGATGTGGTGGATTTCCGCAGGCGTTTCGCCCAGGTTCTGATTTCTGCACACGATGCAGCCCAATGCGGCCACACGCGAAAGATGGAGGCTATCTGCTTTCTTCATGCTGGACCACCAGCATAAGCAGAAACACCGCACATAGACGGGCGGTGAGAGTTGTTTAGGGTAATGCTCTGCGCCATTTTGATTCCTCAGGTTGGCGCAGTAATCAGAGGGTGTTCAGCCCGTTTGATTATTATAAATCAACACCTACTGCTTGAGAACCTTAAGTGCTTCTGGCAGGGAGTTCAAGTTGATAATCCGATCTTCATCGTCCAGAATCTGGGCTGAAAGCCCGCCTCCTTCCCGGCGAATCAATGTGCGCAATGCCTTGCTGGTAACTAGGTAGTCTGTTATTTCACCATCAGTAAGACATAAAACAAGCATTCCGTCTTTGGTGAGACCGGCAGCAAATTCATTCAATTTCATGGGCAATTCCCTAAAAATGGATTTCCCCTTGCGGGGGCGGTCCTTTTCTCCCTGTGAACTGATTTCATTTAGGTTTCCGCTAACCAGATGACTAATAGGTTAGAAAGATCAATTAACCATAATTGACCTGTCTAACCGATCTGCTTTCAAAACACAGTACTCGGGTCCTGCTTTTTAAATCACAGGCCGATCATCGGTATCTGTCACTCGATTCAAAAAGTACGTCACAACTCCCATTATGGTCGCATCATCAAGTGAATCACCCTCTATAGCCTCGCCATCCTGAGTTATTAACGCCCTCCCCTGAACTTTTGCGAAGTCCAGACTACCGCAGAACGCAATTAAGATGGTGTCACCTTTCTTCGGCTCTATGGCAATGTTTATTATCACGTATCCAGCTGATGTTTCGATGGTTCGGCAGTTGTCGTCATTACCGTAAAGGTTGGTAATAGTGAGAATCTGCTCAACGAGGTCTAATGCTGGTGATTGAAATCCCATGATAACCCCCTTAGCACTTAACTGTATATTTATACAGTATCACTAAAAAAATGAGGGTCAAGAATTTGGGTCAAAAAAACCCGCACACGCGGGTAAGTGGTTAATAAATAAGCACTAAACACCATTCTCTAACTTAAGAGGAACCATACAAAATCATCTCTAACTAAAACTTTGCGTTAATGAACTACAACCAGGTGTGTTCGTGAATGTAATGCAGAAACTGGTACCGAAATGTTCTGTTATTACTACTCACATCCTTCCTTCATAGCCATCAATGTAAGTTTCAGAGATAGCCTCACTCATGGCGTTTGAGGTGTGTAAGTGACGTGCATCGGCAACATCGTTAACAAGGAAAACACAAACGTTAGTGAGGATTTTATATAAGCCATCTATTTTTATAAACTACATCCCTATCAGTAGCTTAGCAGAATATTTTCCTTCCAGTTACACCCAAAAATCTGCCATTGACACTTGAAAAACTGCGGCGTAGTATTCACGAACTGTATATATTTACATGTTTATATATACAGTTATTTTTTAAATTTTACCGTCAAAGAGGAATCAAATTATGCCTGGATTTAATTATGGTGGTTATGGTGATGGAACCAGCTGGAGCAAAGAAAGGGGAAGCACACCGCCTGGTGGGGGTTCAACCGGAAACTCGGGGAACCGTGATAACGGAGGCAGCAACAGTACCGGTAGCCAAGGGACGCCTGAGCAACAGCAGATTAATACAATTAGAAACAACCCGGCCATCCGTCAGAAGCTGGCAGATATGATCCTCGCCGCTCGCCGGATTAATCCCTATGCGAAACTCACGATTCAGAGCATTTCAAAATCCGGGGTCATGTCGATATCAGTCACTGAGTTAAATGCAGATCAAGCCAGAGCGATTGGTCTGAGCGGGCTGGTTATGGGCGTTGATGCTGCGGGTACTACACTGTCGATCGGGGATTTTCCAACTGGAGTCTACCGTGCTGACCAGAACAAGTTCTCTGGCCACCGGACTGCTCCTGCTCCGCTGGAAATTGCGACGACAGGCATCACCGATTTATTTACGTATGATCCTAAATCGGGTGCATACCGCTCCGGTTACGTTGAAAGCCTTAACATTACAGGGCCTTATACTTACCGGTTGTATCTTGATATGTACCCTAGCAAGCCCTTCGATATTACAGTAAATAATGGCGATCCCAATAATATCGACGTCCAGTTTAACAACTGGAAGGGGCCGAAGGATACCACCCGTAACCAAGTCAAAAAATTAATAAAAGATTTTATTAATTTTAAGCTTGACCAGGAAAGCAACTTACTGGCCCAGGCCAGCGATGTTATTGTGGCTGCAGGAAAGGATCTCAGTGAAACTCTGGGTAATAAATACCAGAGCCTGGCAAATGAAATCGCGGCGGACATTAAAAACTTCCAGGGGAAACGCATCAGGAATATTGACGCGGCAATGGCTACCTTAAACCGGGTTCTATCCAATCCGAAAATGAAGGTCAGTGCTGGTGACAAAACTGCTCTGGAGAATGCCTGGCGTTACCTGAATGCTCAGGATATGGCTTACAAATACGGTTTCCTCGGTAAAGCTTTTTCCTCTGCTGATATCATCATGAAGATCGAGAAACTCAGACAAAAATCTCTGGTAGCCGTTGATACCGGTGACTGGAAACCGGTACTGCTTGAAGTTGAGTCCTGGGTGCTGAGTGGCTTTGCCACCGGTTTTGCCCTGAGCATACTTGCGTCGCTGTCCATGCTCCTTGCCTCGGTACCAGGCTTGCCAGTCACCGCGATCACTGTACTGGGGATCATCGGGATTTCGCTGGCGGCATCACTGATTGATGACCAGTTTGCTGACAAGATCAATAACTGGCTGATTAGCCCGGCACATTAATGTAAAAAAAGCAGGCGTTTTCCGCCTGCTTTTTTAATTCCGGAATTCGGAGCTTCTATAACTATTACAATGAAGCTTTCCGTCCCTGACGGAATGACTTAAAGGTTGCCGCAAGGACAACTAAATAATAAGCGGTATAGGTATAGCAGACAGAGTATATTGCTATAAATAACGTCACCAGGAAGTAATCATTTTGCGACATGATCCTGTACAGCTTTCCGGATTCTGTCATTTCTGCAGAGTGGAGAAGTAACATGTACATGATGGGCAGATACAGGGCTGAAAACAGCACAACTATCCTGAGCATCACACCAATGGTCTGTTCCCTGTTAATCTTTATATGTTTATAAGTAATGATAAACGCAACAACACCCCAGAACGGTGCTGTTTTACACCAGGCATTCATAACCGAACTCAGAAGCGGATTATTTGCAGAGTGCAGCATGGGTAAGCCACGGGTTACTTCAGACAGGTAAATCAGTAAGGATGAATCCGGGTTCCCAGAGTACACGACAAAAAGAATGATAAAGGGGATTATGGTGATTATCCATAATGTAATCACTATCTTTGTCATGATGCTATTGTCGGGCTTTTCACGGTTTTCAATCCTGCGCATAGTCTTATCCTTAATCATAGGGTGCTCCTGCTTTCAGGATACATCATCCCTGCATGATAGTACGTATTTTTGAAGGTTGAGTGCTTCAATTTATATGCTTAATGGCCAAGAACATTAATCCATACCAAGAATATAGCGTGTTGGGCATCTACCAGCTGTGGATTTTCTCCCCCTGTCCGCAACTACTTTCTGGTTGCGAATTTCAGCCTCAACCACATGGAGCACATCTTTATCCACTTCAAGGCTTACCGCTGCTAACTCACGCGCAAAACTGTTCGGCGTTTTTGTTGCCCATATTTAACTCCAGGTTTCTAAGTTCCTTATTCCATGCTCTGACCATTAGCCCCATCATTGATTTAGACATCAGTGAGTTTAAGATATGCACTCATGCCACCACCTTACTATGCGAAAATCGCTTCAGGTCAAAATCGATGATTGCCCGCCCGTCACGGAATATACCGCAGCGACCGTAACGGATAAGCTCTCCACGCTGAACTGCGATCCGGATGTACTTCTCCGCCGTGGTTCGATGCAGGTCAAACATCGCGACGACGTCATTTGTTGTGATGCGCCCATGTTCTTTCACCAGTTCGATAATCCGGTTAATCATCACCGTTCGCTCTTCATGAGTTTTTGGTCGTGGCATCGTTGATTCCTCCCACAAGCTCTTTCCATTTTTCTTGAAGCAACAGCCGGGCCGCTGCCTCTCCATCAGGCGGGAACGAAAATCCAGCGCGGATGCCTGGGCAACCGTTCGAACAGCGGACCTCTGCCGAACCCCAGTTCATCCCGCGGCTGCGGACCTTCAGTGAAGGAGCCATGCCGCATTCAGGGCATTTCGGTAAATCAGTCATTTCCCAGCCCCTGCAGCAGATGTTTGTGGCGGCGCAGCTCGCGAGCGGCACCCTGCAGACGCTGCAGATTTGCCAGCTTCGCTTTCGTGCGGCGGATTTCAGTCGAGATATAACGCGATGACGGAATGATCAGATCATCCGGACGGCTGGCGAAAGCTGGGATATCCCCAATAATTTCTGCCGTTGTTTTTTTTGGCTGTGCAGCTTCGGCTGGAACACCTGCGGCCTCACCAGTTCCAGAAAGAGACCATGTCACGCCCTTCCCTTTCCCATTTTTGATAACCACGCCCTGGCGCTCAAAAGACTGCATTACTGAGACCATGCCGCGGGCATTACGATTTACAGCTGCAGCCAGCGCCGAGGTGGTCATAGCGCCGCTCTTTCCAAGCAACTGGCGGATAGCCACAGCATCAACCGGTGCTGGTTCATCACCTTTCAGGCGCGGAGCCTGATGTGCTGGCGCCGTTGCCTGCGGTTTGGTCGGCTGCTTGGCCTGCTCTTTCACGGTACCAAGAGACCATGCCCCATCATAAAAATCACATAAACCCTGTTCTTTCTGCTCACGCAGCATGTTCAGCGCTTCAACGGGCTCGATTTCCAGACGGGCAGCAACCTCGCGATATGTCGCTTTTTTCATGGCTTTCAGTGCATCAAGTACGGTTTCCATAAATATTCTCCTGATAAAATTCAGTTAGATCAGACCCTGAAGCCCGCTTTTGCCGCGGCCTCAATGTCGTTTTTGTAATATTCATCGTCAAAGGAACTGCGCATCACTCCACTGGGAGCGACAGGTGCCAGTTTCAGTACCAGGTCATCCCATTTTTCACGCAACTTCGCCGGGCTTAGCACGTTTCGGCACCAGAACGGGTCGCTCTGGACTCGCTTGAACATGTCGCAAATCTGGCGGTGTGTGCGCCCGTCGATAGTGCGCATCAGCCGGATCTCGTTTGCCCATGCGTTCCAGTTTGGTTCTCTGGGTCGAGCAACTTCACCATCGGTTTCGGCTGCTTGTTCATACAGAGTTCGGATCCTGGAAAATATCCAGCTTGCGCATTGATGATCTTCTGGTGTGCCCCATTTTTTCGCGGCCGGTATTTTTTTGGCTGAATCTTCGCCGTCTGGAGATTCGCCAGAATTTCCGGACGAAGAGATCTGTTTTAATGATGGATCTGTAGTTACTGACGGATCGTGTCCAGATTCTGAACCCTGAGAACCCTGTTTATTCGCGTTTTCTGAACGTTCGGGATTTGAACGTTCAGAACCTGAATGTTCAGAATCTGAATCATCAGGGTTGGCTAACCCCTTGTTTAATTGGTGTCCAGATTTTGAACGTTCAGAATCTGAACTCTGAAAATATGCTGCCGCCGTGCGTAATTTTTCAGCATTCAGCGTGTATAAATTAGTGCCGCTGCGCTGGCCGTTTCGACGTTCGGTACGGGTTAACCATCCGTCTGCCTCAAGCTGGGTTATCGCAGTTATCACAGTACTTCGCCCGGCCCCAAGCTGGCGGGAAATGGTGGCAACAGACGGCCAGCACACACCCTCATCCGAGCTAAAATCGGCCAGGCGAGCCATAACCAGCAGTTTTATGCCCTTGACACCATGTGCGGCACAACCGTCCCACACCCAAGAAGATAATTTCACGCTCACGACTTCACCTCAGTGAACTTAATTTCAAACTCTCGGCGCCCTGTTTCACTGACGCCGGTGTGCCCCTCCCGGCGATATGACACGCGGAGCTGGGATGCACGTAAAACAGTCACCATGCGCCCGCGTTCGTCGCGGTATCGCTTCCCTGAAATGATTTCACCGCGGCGATCCACTGGCTCCTGAGCGGGTCGGTTATTCATCGCGTTTTTCATGCGCTCTGCCAGTGCGCTCGCTAATTCCTGAGAAGTACGCATAGTTGCCTCCAGAACGTTATGCAGCCCGATGGCTGTTCATGATTTGAACCTTTACGCCCACCAACTGCGCCAGCGCGTCTATCGCTTCCAGAGTTTCTCGCCTGATTACCGGTTGCGGTTTGCCGGTGAAGACCGCGTTGGTGGCTTCGATACATTCTTTGTTAACCCTGGCAGCCCGGTAGAGCATGCAGTCTTTCTGCTCCAGTTCGTTATCAATGGCGGTGCGGATGGCATAGCTCAGGACTTCCGCCTGTTTCAGGTAGTTAGGCGTATCGTTGCGGAATGCACGCTGGATAATCTGCTTGTTGTTGTGCAGTCGGCGCGCGTACTCGTCTGAGTCCGTCACGTTATCCAGTGGCTGAAGCAGATCGCCAAAGTGATGCGGGGTTATCAGCTGTGTAACCGTCTTCCAGCCCTTTTCCTGTGCCCATGACTCCAGCTCACATGCCAGTTTTTTGATTTCCATCAGTCAGTATCCTCCTAAGCTGTTGTGTTATTTTTTGGCTTGTAATCAGGCCAAATTTCAGCCCAATCGCTTGGCCGCATGTCAGAACGAGAAACCTTTCCATCGGTAAAGGTTTCGATAACGATGCATCGACTTGGCGAAATAGCAGCCCTCCCCGTTGCAAGTTGGGAGAGGTAAGATTTCGATATCCCAAGGTGTTGCTCCAGCGCCTTGCGGATCTTTGGCCCACCGGCTTTCAAAAAGTCATTGAGTTGCATAATTGCTCCTGTGTGTTGAGTTGTAAGTTTATAAAATACTAAACATTGATGTCAAGTTTTTGCTTGTTTAGAAATTACTAATCAAAATGACTGCATGGACACAAAAGAAATCAGGCGTAAGCGCCTAGCGGCATGGTTTTCCAGCAGAACCCTGCCGGAGAAAGAGAAGAGCTACCTTTCACAGCTGATCAACGGCAAAGCGTCGTTCGGCGAGAGAGCTGCGCGCCGTATTGAACGAGATTACGGCATGGCTCCTGGTTATCTTGATGAAGAACCTATGGGTGAAGATATAAGATCCCCTCGCCCATTTGACGCGCGCCATGAAGAATTACTAGACCTTTTCGACAGCCTTGCTGAATGGGAAAAAGAGCAGCACATGGTAAACCTCAGGGCCCAAGTTAACTCCATTGACAATGAGCTCAAGGCAAGGCTGAAAGGCAAGAGCAAACAAGAAATCCTTCAGATGCTCAAAGACCTCGAAATAGACTAACTCCCCTATATAGACCGCCTGTTGCGGTCTTTTTTTTCTCCAAATTCAACCACATCCAATTTTTCACGCCTTTTTGTTTACTATTAACTTTACATGTTGGTTTATTTGTTTATAAACTTAGACCAACAAAACACGCAGTAATCAGTAAACGTTCCGCCTACCCGGCGATAAGGGTGATAAGCCGAGCAAAGCAGCAACAGGGGTTCGAGATGGAAAAAGCATACGAAGAGTATTTCAACAGTCTGGCGGAAGGTGAAGAAGCACTGAGCTTTTCCGAGTTCGTCCAGGCAGTTTCATGAATGTGGCGTAAGCCAAAGGCTTGAAGGCGGTTTTCTCAGGTTGCGCGCTAAAGCATAGCGGGGAGAACCTGGGGCGGAGAGCAAACCCCGCGATGCAGGACATGAAATACCTGCGCAGACCAATAAGCCGCATGGCAGCGTAACTGCCCTTTACATCTGCCCTGGCGAGGTGGCGCCGCCGGACCAGGGCAGATGAATCGTCCACAACATGGAAGCGCATTCCACTCTGTCACTAATGGGGATTGGTTTGTTAGCTGGCGGAGTGTGCTTCCAGTTGTGGACAATCGAAAATTCTAGATGGCTGTTAATAACCTTAATAGGGGATTCATTATGACAGACTTTAATCGTCAACCATCACGGCAACAGGCAGTCCGCCTTAACTGGTTTGAAATAAAACTTCGACAACTTTGTTATTTTCTTGCTCAAAAAGGCAACCCTGAACTCTGACTGTTAATAGCATCGATAAAAACGCAATAACCTGACTGTCATTTAATTATATACGATTAAAAACCATGCTTTAAACGGCAGGGAGTTTCACACCCCGAACTAAGGAGCTTAAAATGAAAGTAAGCGTTGCAACTGTTGAGCTTAATATTGTTATCGTAAATAAAGAAATTGCCACTTTTAATATTAACGGTGCCATTTCAGGTGTGGTTCATGTGCCATATTCAGGCCCTGTAACCGTCGTGCTAGACGGTGGCTACGTATTCGGTGAGTTTCATTGCCCGGTTTGCGCTGTTAAGCACATTAGCTTGCTGTGTGTGAATTTTGCAGAAGCGCAGAACGCTTGTGGCATGTCTTATTACGATCACAAACGCCAACAACTTAACTGATATGGATGACATCATTTGTCATTGCGCTGTTTGCTGCCACGAATATAAAAAATCGGAAATGCATGAAAGGAAAACAGACATATACCCCTTTAAGCGCACGATTTATTTATGTGAGCAATGCAATGAAAAAAGAGAAAGGCGTAACGCGTTAAAAAATGTAAAGCGCGTTATTCGAAAACCATATCGCTAAAAATCACCCCCTATAATTATAGAGGTAATTATGTCTGTTGAATTAAAAATATTCGGCGGTGCTTATTTCCCAAAAGATAAAGCATTGAAAAAACACCCAGATTTAAAACCGCTTGCTACAGCAGTAAACTCGGCCACAAAAGCCATTGCAGAAGCTGTTATTTTCGGCAAGCTGGCAGCTGAACATCCTGAACATATTGATGATTATTTCAAGGTGAAAATATGGGAGCACCATGAAGAACTCCCCTGCCCTGAGCTTGATGTGTTTAGCTCTGACTTCTTTGGTGAGCACGTTGTCTGGAATACCAACCGAGGTGAACCAGCTGCGGCACCACAGCCTGAATCTGAGGAAAAGACGGAATGGGACGACAACAAGGCAGTGGAAGAAATTAAAACTGTTGCACGGCTCGACCAGGCATCCCGCGCAGCATGTCTGGCACTGTTCGGCCCGGTCCCTGGAATCACTACGGCGCAGTACGGCCAGATCGTAGACCTGATTAACGATGATGCTAGCAGTTTTACCCGAGAACTGGCAGATGCACTGGCGAAAGAGACCCGCGCGCTGGCTCTGGCTCCGGAACGGCAGGAGCAGCTGCTCGCATGGATACGTGAGAACACAAAAGACTCTGCACAGTGGCCGGACATTAAAAAGCAGATCGCTAAATGGATCGATACGCCGATTGAAAAGCGACCTCAGGTTGTAAGCACTACCACCGCAGAAAACTGCACAGACACTGGCTCCACTCTGGGTGGAGGAAACAAGACAGACCGTAGCCCGGATCTGGTGCACAACCTGTCTACGCTCAAGATAGAGGTTGCTGTTGCAATTCTGGGCATGTACGACGAGATCGACATTTACTGGATCCCGAACAGATTATTGATTCCGGCGAAAGCCATGGCCGAAGCAGAACAGGATCCCCGCTTTACTGCATGGTGGAAAAAACTGCGCGGTACCCCCGGTATTTTGGATTATTCCCGCGCAGCCATCATCGCCTTGATTAAATCAGCTCCGGAAGAACTTTGGATAGATCCTGTCGCATTGCGCGAGTACATCAATCGTGAGTTAGTTGAATGTAATCACGCGCACCCAGAACAGAAAACGGTTGATATGGCTTGTCGTCCAAAATCTCGCGCCAATCATGAGGGAAACGAACATGATGAAGCCAAACCGCCTGTACCTGGCGAAACTCAGCCACCAGCAGTTTGCCCTGCCAAAGCTGCGCAGCTCGACAAAGAACTCAATGAGGCATTCGCTCAGAGCTCTGCGCCAGTGCAGCAGCCCACGGACCAGCCGAAAGTGGAGAACCTGGGAGGAGGCGTCTTTTCTGTCGATGCACTGATAAATACCGCCCCCTCAAATGAAGTCGAAAAACAGGAAGTGCCACCAGCGCTAAGTGTTCGCGAGATTGAAATTGCCCATGCATTAAACGAGCTAATGTCCGGGCGCACAAACATCGGTGACCAGGATGATATCGAAAATCTCATCACCACCA
Organism: Enterobacter sp. Taxon_8; assembly: GCF_058354585.1. Taxonomy (NCBI): domain Bacteria; kingdom Pseudomonadati; phylum Pseudomonadota; class Gammaproteobacteria; order Enterobacterales; family Enterobacteriaceae; genus Enterobacter; species Enterobacter sp. Taxon_8. The sequence continues at coordinate 2,801,908 of NZ_CM177989.1, forward strand.
CGGGTAAAGACATCGAGCATATTTTCCCGTTACTGATTGCAGATATCACCACGACTGAATTCTGTCTGTCGCCTGATTTCAGTGATGAAGAAGTACAGGACGTTGCTACTACGATTCTTGAACAGTGGTCTGACGATATCAGCGTTCGCCAGAAAATAGCTCTTGATGCGATCGTGGAATACCGACGTCCGGAACCACCAAAATCTGTCGTGCTCGATCCGCCGGCAGTTACTGCAAAGCCGAAAGCAGAGCCCGAACCAGCACCTGAAACAAACGCTCCGCATTCTTCTGTTACCTACCTGCAGCAGCTGACCATTGCAGCGCTACAGGGCTTATGTTCCAACCCGGCATATTGCAATCAGTATGACGAATTACCGGCTATGGCCGCCGGGCTTGCACACAGCGTTATCAACCATCAGGAAGGCTCCTATGCGTCTGATTAACCGTAGCAAGGGAGACAGCATCGGCGGACCAGCATGCGCCGCCGCGCTCAAATGTCATCTTGAGAAATATGGCGAGCATGGCCGCAGTGACAAACAGACTTTTTACACCATCAAGCTCCAAGGGAGAAAAATTACGGTCGAGGTTGTTAACAGGCCACGCAGCTATGTGGCCACGGCAATGACCAGGGCCAGACATCTGCAATGCCTCCCTGGGCTTGGTCGGTGATTTTTGACAATCAATATACTATCTGCCGCTGCGGTATCGTGGCGGCGTCATGGAGTTAAGCATGGCGCAAATCATTTTCGATGAAGAGTGGATGGTGGCGGGAAAGCTAACTGAGAAAACGGGGCTGGATGACAGGCAAATAAAAGCTTATCGCCTCGGATGCTGGATTGAAGGGGTTCATTTTAAGCGAGTACCCGCGGTACCCGGTGGAGAAAGCAAACGCGCTTTGGTCTGGTACAACTTTCCGCTGATTAATAGATTTATTCAGGAAGCATGATGAACTTTCCAACCGGCGTTGAACTTCATAACGGAAAAATCAGGATCACGTTTACCTATCGCGGCATTCGCTGCCGCGAAGTTCTCCGTGGCTGGGTGGTTAACAGCAGTAATATCAAGAAGGCAGGAAACCTTCGCGCCGTCATCGTGAGTGAGATCCAGTTCGGCCAGTTCGACTACGCGGCGCGATTCCCTGAATCAAAGGCTCTTAAAAAATTCTCATCAATAAAGCGGATCACGACATTTAAAGAGCTGAGCGATTTTTTCATTGATACAAAGGCACTGGAGGTGTCAGGGGCTACGCTGCATTCACTCACATCTGCCGTTAACACACTGAAACGTGTTGTGGGAGAAAATACTCCCCTGGCTGATATTCAGCACGCCGATATTCTGAATTACCGCAAAGAGCTGCTGACCGGCAGCGTATTAAACCCTTCAATGCCTAACCTGGTTAAAAAGGGACGCGCGCCCTCAACAGTCAATAAACAGATGGCGGTTTTATCAGAAATGCTGAAGCTTGCGAATCGAAGTCAGTTTATATTACACGCTCCTTATGAGGGCGTATCCCGGCTCAAGCTATCTAAGGCAGCCCCCGATCCGCTTCTACTTCATGAGTACCAGGCACTGATTGCCGCCCTTCCCCGAAAACTGGCTTTGATCATCATTGTAGCCGTCCACACGGGAATGAGGCCCGGCGAGATCTGTGCCCTGGCGTGGGAGGATATCGATCTGAGAAAAGGTGAAATTCACGTATCAAGAAGCCTGACGAACAAGCGGGTGTTTGTGCCGCCGAAAACAGATGCTGGTATACGAACGATCACCCTGCTTAAGCCTGCACATGATGCGCTGCTGGAGCAGTTCGACATCACAGGCAATAACCCAAGGCAGCAGATCATTTTCCATCACAGGGAAATCGGCAAAACAGAGCCACAAAATCTGCGTTTTGTGTTTTCTCCTGAAAAGAAATCGTCAGTGAATGAGAGCTTTTTTTCGAAAAACTCGATTTCGTATGGATGGAAACGGGGCACTAAACTTTCGGGAATACGTGAGAGAAATCCTTATCAGTCCCGACACACATACGCCTGCTGGACGCTTATGGCCGGTGCTAACCCTTCCTTTATCGCCAGCCAGATGGGTCATGAGGATGCGCGTATGGTGTACGAGGTGTATTCGAAGTGGATCGGAGATATGAACCAGGATCAGGTCAACATGTTGAACAATCAGATGCCGACAGCCTTGCCCCCAGGACGCCCCCAAGGTATTGGGAACATTAAAAAAGTCATTTAATTTCATGACGCTGGTTTCAAACTACATAATCAGCGTTAAACTATTCATACCAATTATTTAGGGAGAAGAGATGATGCGCGTACTGGTTGTTGAGGATAACGCATTGCTACGTCATCACCTGAAGGTTCAGCTTCAGGAGATGGGACATCAGGTGGACGATGCTGAAGACGCAAAAGAAGCCGATTATTATCTCAATGAACACCTGCCGGATATCGCCATTGTCGATTTAGGGCTGCCTGACGAAGACGGTCTGTCGTTGATTCGCCGCTGGCGCAGCCATGATGTCTCCCTACCGGTTCTGGTTCTGACCGCCCGTGAAGGCTGGCAGGATAAGGTCGAAGTGCTGAGCGCGGGTGCGGATGATTACGTCACCAAGCCGTTTCATATTGAAGAGGTGGCGGCGCGCATGCAGGCGCTGTTACGCCGCAACAGCGGTCTGGCGTCTCAGGTTATCTCCATCCCGCCTTTCCAGGTCGATCTCTCCCGCCGGGAATTATCCATCAATGATGAAGTGATCAAGCTCACCGCCTTCGAATACACCATTATGGAAACGCTGATCCGTAACAACGGCAAAGTGGTAAGCAAAGATTCCTTAATGCTCCAGCTTTACCCTGATGCTGAACTGCGCGAGAGCCATACCATTGACGTGCTGATGGGCCGTTTGCGCAAGAAAATTCAGGCGCAGTATCCGCAGGATGTGATCACCACCGTCCGTGGTCAGGGCTACCTGTTCGAATTACGCTAAATGAGAGTGATTTTGCGCCACATTCTGCCCCTCTCGCTGCGGGTTCGTTTCTTACTGGCAACGGCCGCCGTCGTGCTGGTGCTGTCACTCTCCTACGGCATGGTCGCCCTGGTGGGCTATAGCGTCAGCTTTGATAAAACCACCTTTCGGCTGCTGCGTGGCGAAAGCAATCTTTTTTATACCCTGGCGAAGTGGGAAAACAATCAAATCACCGTCGAAATGCCGGAAAACCTCAACCAGCAGAGTCCAACGCTGGCCCTGATTTATGACGAAAAGGGCAAGCTACTGTGGGCGCAGCGTGACATCCCATGGCTGGTCAAAAGCATTCGTCCGGACTGGCTCAGAACCAACGGGTTTCATGAAATTGAAGCCGATCTCAACACCACCAGCTCGCTGATCCGTGAAGATCGCTCCCTGCAGCAAAAGCTGAACGAGATCCGCGCCGACAATGCCGAAACGGAGATGACGCACTCCGTCGCGATTAACCTCTATCCGGCGACGCTAAACATGCCGCAGCTGACCATTGTGGTGATCGACACCATTCCGGTCGAGCTGAAGCGTTCTTATATGGTCTGGAGCTGGTTCATCTATGTTCTGGCTGCGAATCTCCTGCTGGTGATCCCGCTGCTGTGGGTGGCGGCATGGTGGAGCTTGCGCCCCATTGAATCACTGGCGAAAGAGGTTCGCGAGCTGGAGGAACATCATCGCGAGAAGCTGAACCCGGAAACCACGCGCGAGCTCACCAGCCTGGTGCGAAACCTCAACCGCCTGCTGAAAAGCGAACGCGAACGCTATGATAAATACCGTACGACGCTTACCGACCTGACCCACAGCCTGAAAACCCCGCTCGCGGTCATGCAAAGTACCCTCCGTTCAATGCGCAGTTCGAAGCTGAGCGTCGACGATGCTGAGCCGGTGATGCTGGAACAGATCAGCCGTATTTCACAGCAAATTGGCTATTACCTGCATCGCGCCAGCATGCGTTCCGGCAGCGCGCTGCTGAGCCGCGAGCTGCACCCGGTTGCCCCGCTTCTGGATAACCTCACGTCCGCCCTCAACAAGGTGTATCAGCGTAAAGGGGTGAATATCAGCCTCGATATCTCGCCAGAGATAAGCTTTGTGGGTGAAAAAAATGACTTCATGGAAGTGATGGGTAACCTGCTGGATAACGCCTGCAAATACTGCCTGGAGTTCGTGGAAGTATCTGCGCGCCAGACGGAAACCGAGCTGCATATTATCGTTGAGGATGATGGTCCGGGGATCCCGCGCAATAAGCGTGACGTGGTGTTCGATCGCGGTCAGCGCGCCGATACGCTACGTCCTGGCCAGGGCGTAGGATTAGCCGTCGCGCGCGAGATTGTCGACCAGTACGACGGGAAAATCGAAACCAGCGAGAGCCTGCTGGGCGGCGCCAGAATGGAGGTCATTTTTGGTCGCCAGCAGCCCACATTGAGCGATAGTTAACCCGTTATGTGAAAAATGCGAGGATCTCGCAGCCGGGGGGCTGAGCTTCCGTTATAATCCGAGTCAGTAAGAGCCTGCGGAATAAAAAAATTATGGATTATCACTTAACGCTTAACTGGCCCGAGTTTATTGAACGTTACTGGCAAAAACGCCCGGTGGTTCTGAAACGCGGATTCAGCAATTTTGTCGACCCTATCTCGCCTGACGAGCTGGCAGGTCTGGCCATGGAAAACGAAGTCGACAGCCGTCTGGTCAGCCACCAGGACGGGAAATGGCAGGTTAGCCACGGTCCTTTCGAAAGCTACGATCACCTCGGTGAAAACAACTGGTCGCTGCTGGTGCAGGCGGTCAACCACTGGCACGAGCCGACTGCCGCCTTAATGCGTCCGTTCCGCGCCCTGCCCGACTGGCGCATGGACGATCTGATGATCTCCTTCTCCGTGCCTGGCGGCGGCGTGGGTCCGCATCTGGACCAGTACGACGTATTCATCATTCAGGGTACGGGCCGCCGCCGCTGGCGCGTGGGCGAAAAAGTGCCGATGAAGCAGCACTGCCCGCATCCGGACCTGCTGCAGGTTGATCCGTTTGAAGGGATTATCGACGAAGAGCTGGAGCCGGGCGATATTCTCTACATTCCGCCTGGATTCCCTCACGAGGGTTACTCCCTGGAAAACTCCCTCAACTACTCCGTGGGGTTCCGCGCGCCAAGCGGCCGCGAGATGATCAGCGGATTTGCCGACTACGTTCTGCAACGCGAGCTGGGCAGCTATCGTTACAGCGACCCCGATGTGCCTGCACGCGAGCATCCGGCCGATATCCTGCCCGCAGAGCTGGATAAGCTGCGCGGCATGATGCTGGATTTGATCAACGAACCGGAACATTTCCGTCAGTGGTTTGGCGAGTTTATCAGCCAGTCTCGTCATGAGCTGGACGTTGCGCCACCGGAGCCGCCTTATCAGGCTGACGAGATTTATGATGCGCTCCAGCAGGGCGACAAGCTGGTACGTCTGGGCGGGTTGCGCGTGCTGCGCATTGGCGAGGAGGTATTCGTCAACGGCGAGAAGCTGGACTCTCCGCACCGTCCAGCGCTCGAATCCATTGCCAGCCATCTGGTGCTGACTGCCGATACCTTTGGCGATGCGCTGGAAGACCCGTCTTTCCTCGCGATGCTTGCCGCGCTGGTTAACAGCGGGTACTGGTTCTTTGAGGACTGAGTCGCCTTAATGCCCGGTGGCGCTTCGCCACCGGGCTTTTCTTACCGCTTAGCGGTCAACTCCGCTATCCGCACTATCACCTTCACCGCTTTTTCCATTCCTTCCAGCGTCACAAACTCATGCTTGCCATGGTAGTTGTAGCCACCGGTAAACAGGTTCGGGCACGGTAGCCCCATGAATGACAGCTGAGAGCCGTCGGTGCCGCCACGAATCGGTTTTAATGTCGGTTCAATATCGCAGTCGCGCATCGCCTGCTGGGCGATATCGAGAATATGCGGATGCGCCATCACCTTCTCGCGCATATTGTAATAGCTGTCTTCGATGATGAGCTCAATGTAGCAATCGGGATGCAGGCCCTTACCCACCTTCTTGGCGATCTCCATCATCTTACGCTTGCGTGCCTCAAAGGCTTTACGGTCGAAATCGCGGATGATGTAGTGCATCTGCGCGCTGTCCACGGTGCCTTTGATGCTGGTCAGGTGATAGAAACCTTCATACCCCTCGGTCTGTTCGGGGCTCTCTTCCGCCGGGACTTCCGCATGAATTCGCGACGCCAGCGACAGCGCGTTCACCATGACGCCTTTCGCCGAACCGGGATGAACGTTGTTGCCGACAATTTTGATCGTGACGGACGCGGCATTGAAGTTTTCATATTCCAGCTCACCGACGCCGCCACCGTCGACGGTGTAGGCCCACTGGGCGTTAAAGGCGTCCACGTCGAAGTGCTTCGCGCCCTTGCCGACCTCTTCATCCGGCGTAAAGGCCACGCGGATGTCGCCGTGCGGAATATCTTTGCCCTTCAGCACCGCCAGCGCCGTCATGATTTCCGCGATCCCCGCTTTGTCATCCGCCCCCAGCAGGGTTTTCCCGTCGGTGGTGATCAGCGTCTGGCCCAGCAGCTGATGCAGCACCGGGAACATCACGGGCGAGAGCACTTCGTCGCCAATGCCCAGCGCAATGTCGCCGCCGCGGTAATTTTCCACAATCTGCGGGTTCACATTTTTACCGCTAAAATCAGGAGAGGTGTCGACATGGGAGATAAAGCCAATCGCCGGAATGTCACCCGGGACATTCGCCGGCAGCGTTCCCATCACAGTGCCTTTCTCGCTTAACGTGACGTTGACCAGCCCCATGGCGTCAAGCTGCTCTTTCAGCAGGTTTAATAACTTCCACTGGCCTTCGGTGCTCGGCACCTGGCGAACACCCGGCTTAGATTGGGTATCCAGCGAAACGTACTGTAAAAAACGCTCAAGTAATTTATCCATGCAGTCACCCTCACTTTTTGTGACAACATTATCAATAAGCATCAAAACGCAAATATTGCGTCAGGTCACTTTTATCCCGCAAACGAGAATATTTTCCGTTTATATCGTTATGCGTTAGTAAATGTAGCTTATGAATCAGTGACAAGGATTGGCGATTACCGGGGATTGCCGTAGAATGTCCGCCCTCATTACGAGTCACCAAGGTGGTTACACACAAACCCCGCTTCAGTCTGCTGCCTGAGGCGTCTATATGGGACAGCGCAAAAATTGAATACACAAACCCGTTCACCGCTGGTGAAACTGGAACGAATTCGTAAAAGTTTTGATGGCAAAGACGTTATTTCCGACCTCACTCTCACCATCAATGACGGTGAGTTTCTGACGCTGCTTGGCCCCTCCGGCTGCGGCAAAACAACCGTACTGCGCCTTATCGCCGGGCTGGAAAGCGTCGATAACGGCCATATCCATCTAGAGAACCAGGACATTACCCGGGTTCCTGCCGAAGATCGCCACGTTAATACCGTCTTTCAGAGCTATGCCCTGTTCCCGCACATGACCGTTTTTGAAAACGTGGCGTTTGGCCTGCGGATGCAAAAAACCCCGGCGCATGAGATCGAACCGCGCGTCACCGACGCCCTGCGCATGGTTCAGCTTGAGACGTTTGCCCAGCGTAAACCCCATCAGCTTTCCGGCGGCCAGCAGCAGCGCGTGGCCATCGCCCGCGCCGTGGTTAACAAGCCGCGTCTGCTCCTGCTGGATGAATCCCTCTCCGCGCTGGATTACAAGCTGCGCAAGCAGATGCAGAACGAGCTCAAAGCCCTGCAGCGCAAGCTCGGCATTACCTTTGTCTTCGTCACCCACGATCAGGAAGAAGCCCTGACCATGTCAGACCGCATCGTGGTGATGCGCGACGGCAAAATCGAGCAGGACGGCACGCCGCGCGAAATCTACGAAGAGCCGAAGAACCTGTTTGTCGCCAGCTTCATTGGCGAGATCAATATCTTTGACGCCACGGTGATTGAACGTCTGGACGACCAGCGCGTGCTCGCCAGCGTCGAAGGACGCGAATGCAATATCACGGTGAATTTCCCCGTCGAGAAGGGACAAAAGCTCAACGTTCTGCTGCGCCCGGAAGATCTGCGCGTCGATGAAATCCACGGCAATACCGAGGCCGAAGGGTTAATCGGCTATATCCGCGAGCGCAACTACAAAGGGATGACCCTGGAGTCTGTCGTCGAGCTGGAGAACGGTAAAATGGTGATGGTCAGCGAGTTCTTTAACGAGGACGACCCTGACTTCGACCACTCGCTCGACCAGAAAATGGTTGTCAACTGGGTAGAAAGCTGGGAGGTTGTGCTGGCTGATGAAGAACACAAGTAAGTTCCAGAATGTGGTGATTGCCACGATCGTCGGTTGGCTTGTGTTGTTTGTCTTTTTACCCAACCTGATGATCATCGCCACCAGCTTCCTGACCCGCGACGACGCTAACTTCGTTTCGCTGGTCTTTACGCTGGATAACTACGCGCGCCTGCTCGATCCGCTCTATTTTGACGTGCTGCTGCACTCGCTCAATATGGCGCTAATTGCCACCGTTGCCTGTCTGGTGCTCGGGTATCCCTTCGCATGGTTCCTCGCGGGCCTGCCGCAAAAGGTGCGGCCCCTGCTGCTGTTTTTACTGATTGTTCCATTCTGGACCAACTCGTTAATCCGCATCTACGGGCTGAAAATCTTCCTCAGCACCAAAGGCTACCTCAATGAGTTTCTACTGTGGCTGGGGGTGATTGATACGCCGATCCGCATCATGTTTACCCCGAGCGCGGTCATTATCGGCCTGGTCTATATCCTGCTGCCGTTTATGGTGATGCCGCTCTACTCCAGCATAGAGAAGCTGGATAAACCGCTGCTGGAAGCGGCAAGAGATCTGGGTGCCAACAAGCTCCAGACCTTTACCCGCATTATCATCCCGTTGACCATGCCCGGCATTATCGCGGGCTGTTTGCTGGTAATGCTTCCGGCCATGGGTCTGTTCTACGTTTCTGACCTGATGGGTGGCGCGAAAAACCTGCTGATTGGGAATGTGATCAAGAGTCAGTTCCTGAACATTCGCGACTGGCCGTTCGGGTCCGCCACCAGCATCACGCTGACGGTGGTGATGGGTCTGATGCTGCTGGTCTACTGGCGCGCTTCACGGCTGCTGAACAAGAAGGTGGAACTCGAATGATCGGTCGACTGCTTCGCGGCGGTTTTATGACCGCCATTTACGCTTACCTGTATATCCCGATCGTTATTTTGATCGTGAACTCGTTTAACAGCTCACGCTTCGGGATTAACTGGCAGGGCTTTACCACCAGCTGGTACAGCCTGCTGATGAACAACGACAGCCTGCTGCAGGCCGCTCAGCACTCGCTGACGATGGCGATCTTCTCCGCCACCTTCGCCACGCTAATTGGTTCACTGACCGCCGTGGCGCTCTACCGCTACCGCTTTCGCGGTAAACCGTTCGTCAGCGGCATGCTGTTTGTGGTGATGATGTCGCCGGATATCGTGATGGCGATTTCGCTGCTGGTGCTGTTTATGCTGCTGGGCGTACAGCTTGGCTTCTGGTCGCTGCTGTTTTCCCATATCACCTTCTGCCTGCCGTTTGTGGTGGTGACCGTCTTTGCGCGCCTGAAAGGGTTCGACGTGCGCATGCTGGAGGCGGCGAAAGATCTGGGCGCCAGCGAGATGACAATCCTGCGCAAAATCATCCTGCCGCTGGCGATGCCCGCCGTGGCGGCCGGATGGCTGCTGAGCTTTACCCTGTCGATGGATGACGTGGTGGTCTCCTCCTTCGTGACCGGGCCGAGCTATGAAATTCTGCCGTTGAAAATCTATTCGATGGTGAAAGTCGGCGTTTCACCCGAGGTGAACGCGCTGGCGACCATTCTGCTGGTATTTTCGCTGGTTCTGGTGATCGCCAGCCAGGTTATTGCTCGTGATAAAACAAAATCTCAGGGGACAATGAAATGAAAAAAATGCTCGCCGCTGCGGCGCTGGTGCTCGGCATGGGTGCCGCGCACGCTGATGACAGCAAAACGCTCTACTTCTACAACTGGACTGAGTACGTGCCGCCGGGCCTGCTGGAACAGTTCACAAAGGAGACGGGCATCAAAGTGATCTACTCGACCTACGAGTCGAATGAAACCATGTACGCCAAGCTGAAAACTTACAAAGATGGCGCGTACGATCTGGTGGTTCCTTCCACCTACTTTGTCGACAAAATGCGCAAAGAGGGCATGATCCAGAGGATCGACAAAACGAAGCTTACCCATTTTTCAAACCTCGATCCTGAGATGCTCAACAAGCCGTTCGACCCGAATAACGACTACTCCATTCCGTATATCTGGGGGGCAACCGCGATTGGCGTTAACAGCGAGGCCGTCGATCCGAAATCGGTGACAAGCTGGGCCGATCTGTGGAAACCGGAATACAAGGGCAGCCTGCTGTTGACCGACGACGCGCGCGAAGTCTTCCAGGTGGCGCTGCGCAAGCTTGGCTACTCTGGCAACACGACGGATCCTAAAGAGATTGAAGCGGCATATGCCGAGCTGAAAAAGCTGATGCCTAACGTGGCGGCGTTCAACTCTGATAACCCGGCAAACCCGTATATGGAAGGCGAAGTAAACCTGGGGATGGTGTGGAACGGCTCCGCGTATGTGGCCCGCCAGGCCGGTACGCCGCTTGAGGTAGTCTGGCCAAAAGAAGGCGGGATCTTCTGGATGGACAGCCTCTCCATTCCGGCTAACGCGAAAAATGTGGATGGGGCGCTGAAGCTGATTAACTTCCTGCTGCGCCCGGACGTGGCGAAACAGGTTGCCGAGACGATTGGCTACCCGACGCCAAACCTGGCCGCACGCAAGCTGCTGAAGCCGGAAGTGGCTAACGATAAGTCGCTCTACCCGGATGCGGAAACCATCAGCAAAGGCGAATGGCAGAACGATGTCGGCGACGCCAGCCGCCTCTACGAAGAGTATTACCAGAAGTTAAAAGCGGGCCGGTAACGGTATCGCGTTCTTCCTCACGCCGCCTGTACGGCGTGAGGAAGGATTAACTGACCGCATTCTCTCCTGCCCAGATCGTCGCCTTTCGCATCGCCTCAACCACTTCTTCATCCGACAGCCCCAGCCTCTGACGTACTCTGGTCGCTTCGTCCCACTGCTGCTGTTCATAGTAACGGCAAAGGTTAATCATATCGGCTAACCGTCCTTCCTGATGACAAAGCGCGTTGCTCACGCTCTGCGGGACCGCAATTTGCTTCATCAACTCTGCCATCGGCAGCTCAAGGAGGGTATCCAGAAGAGAAAACAGGCCGCACATGAACGCATTTTCAGCCAGAATCGGTTCGTTCATCGTCTCTGCGATCAGCTCGCAGAACTTGCCGCGCATCATGCTCAGCGGATAAAGCTCGCTGACGGTATCATTGCCCGCACTGGCGAGGACCACGACGGCAACAAACCGTCGGAGCTGATTTTCGCCAAGATACCTGAGCACCTCGCTCAGGGTTAACTTGCTGAAATTACAGGCGCCGACATGCTTAAACGCCGTATGCTTCATATAGCGCATGATTTTATAAGAGAGCGTGAGATCGGTTTTTATCAACGACTCGATAATTCGAAAATCAGGCTTATTGCGTCCGACCTCCATTTGCAGTCGAAAAATCGCCAGCTGATTTTGCGACAGCCGTTTATATTTAATGACCTCCGGGCGGCAGAAAAAATAGCCCTGAAAAAGGGAAAACCCTTCGTCCCTGTATTGGTTGAATTCCTCTTTAGTCTCAATTTTTTCAGCGAGATATTTAATATGACCGGTCAGATGTTTACGCGTTTTCAGATACTGTTTAATTTGCGCTAAGGTGTAATTTCTGACGTCAAATTTCAGTATTGAAATATAGGGTAAAAAAGCATCCCATTCTGGTGCAAGGGTGAAATCATCAAGCGCAAACTGATAACCATGCGCATTCATCTCCCTGACGGCCTGCAGCAGTTCCGCTCCCGGCACAGCATCTTCAAGGATCTCAATGACCACGCTCTCTTTATCCAGCGCTTCTCCACTGCGGTCTATGACCATTCGCGAAGGGAAATTAATAAACGACGTATGAGCCCCGGCGATGCGCTGGGACGGCACGCATAAAAACTGATCGGATATCATTCTGGAGGTGGCATATTCCGCCGACACATCCGGAAAACGGTTTGTCATCCCGTCTCTGAAGAGCAGCTCATAGGCCACCGTCTTCATCTCAGGGTTAAAAATGGGTTGTCGCGCAATAAATCCGTACATATCCCATCCTCCTTTACCACTTAATATTTATTAGCATCCTCTTTCTACACGATGATAACGAGCATTATCGAGCGCTATTTTGATTGAATGCACAAAATAAAAGCATCCACACTAATTAACGGGATTAAATATTCTGGAATTTAAATTAAATATATCCGGCGCTCTACAGAAAGAGGATGAAATATCCGATAAGTACTGTGTGCCTGCCCGACATGCACAACATTACGGGAGATGAGAATGAAAGACGCCATGGTCCGAAAACAAAAAATAAGAGTCAAGACGTTGATGCTATTGTCCATTTTCCTCACCGTGACGGTGGGCTTTACGGCAACGATCGGGTTTATGATGTGGCAGTGGATGGCGCAGCAGGAGGTGCTGGCCAAAAAACATATCCGCCAGATAGCCGAGGTACAGGCTTTACAGGTCAGCAAACAGCTGGATTCCGCCCTGACTGCCGCCCGGGATATGGGCAACAGCGCCCTGGCACTGCGCGAGGCGGGCGTATCCGACCGCCAGAGCCTGAACCAGCTGCTTATCCACTACCTCTCGGCTCACCCACAGTTTCTCTCCATGTCGATGGCCTTTGAGCCCAACGCGTTCGACGATAAAGATGCCGCCTTTGCCGGTCAGAGCGGTGAAGATCCTGCCGGACGCTACGCCCGCTACGTCGACCGCGATGCCACCGGCAAACCGGCATTACACCTGCTGACTGACATCGAAACACCCGGCAGTGGTGATTATTATTTGCTGCCGAAACAGCGGCATAAAGATGTGATCATCGAGCCCTATATTTACCCCTACAACGGCGTGGACGTGATGCTCACCTCGATTGCCGCACCCATCATGCGTGACGGACAGTTTCTGGGTTCGGTCACCTCTGACTTCTCCCTCGCCACGCTGCAGTCCACGATCGGCGCGATTAAACCGTGGAACGGCACAGGCTACGCCCTGCTCCTCTCAGCGGGTAATAACGTGGTGTCCAGCCCGGACAAACGCGCGGCAGGCAAGCCATACGCCGGTCCGATTGCCGGTCATGACGTCACCCGGGTAAACGATCCGCTGCTGAAGGAGGACGTGTTCATCACCTGGCAGGACATCGCCGTCGGTAACAGCCAGACGCCGTGGAAGCTGGCCATTATCACTCCGGTTAGCGAAGTGATGGCCGAAGCGCGGGCATTTTTACTGAAAGCCATCATCATGATGGTGTTAAGCATCGTTGCGGTCAGCCTGGTGATGGCCCAGATCTTTACCCGCAAGGTTGATCGTCCGGTTGGAGGGGAACCTTCGGAGGCCGCAGGGATCGCCCTGGCCGTTGCCCGGGGAGAGCTGAACAACACCATCCCGGTACGTTCCGGGGATACCCACAGCATTTTTTATGCCCTGCACACCATGCAGACGCAGCTCAAGCGCATCGTCGACAACATCAGCGAAGCCAGCCACTCCGTGCACGGCGGCACCAGCGAAATTTCGGCGGGCAACCTTGACCTCGCCTCACGTACCGAAGAACAGGCGGCGGCGATTGTTGAAACAGCAGCCAGCATGGAAGAGATTTCGGTCACGGTGAAAAATAATGCCAACAACGCCCACAAGGCGACCGCGCTGACCGATCGCGCCGCGAGCCTCGCCGGGCATGGCGAAACGCTGGTAAACGACGTGGTGATGGTCATCGGGGAGATTGACGAGAGCGCGCGTAAGATCGGTGAGATTAACAGCATCGTCGACGGCATCGCCTTCCAGACCAATATTCTGGCGCTGAATGCGGCCGTTGAAGCGGCGCGCGCGGGCGAACAGGGTCGCGGTTTCGCAGTTGTCGCAGGTGAAGTGCGCAACCTGGCCCAGCGAAGCGCTAACGCGGCTAAAGAAATTTCCCAGCTGATTGCCGAGTCCTCAGGCCGCGTCAGCAAAGGCGTTGAGCTGGTCAATGAAACCGGCGTAATGATGAAACAGGTGATTGAGGCGGTGTCGCACGTGCATCTGGTCATCAACGACATTGTTCAGGCGCTGGACGAGCAGAACCGCGGGATAAGCCAGGTCAGTACCGCCGTTAACCAGATGGACAGCACCACCCAGCAGAACGCCTCTCTGGTTCAGCAGATCTCCGCTGCGGCGCTCTCGCTGGATGAGCAGGCTAATTCTCTCGAGAAGACGCTGGCGTTCTTCCATTCATAAATAAAAAGGCACCCGCTGGACGGGTGCCTTTTCAGGCGATTGCCGTTACAGCCCTTTCAGCAGCTTGTCGACAAACTCCGGGACGACCGTGCTTGCCAGGCCATAGTGTTTCTCTTCAAACTCGCTGCCTACCTGGCTTGGCTCAAGGTTGAGCTCTACCGTATGCGCACCGTGCAGTCGCGCTTCGTGGACAAACCCTGCCGCAGGGTAAACGTGGCCGGATGTTCCGATGGCGATAAACACGTCGGCCATCGCCAGCGCGCTGTAGATCTCATCCATTCCCAGCGGCATTTCGCCAAACCAGACCACGTGAGGACGCAGGCGCGACGGGAACTGGCAGCAGTGGCACTTATCCTCTGGCAGCACGTCCTCTTTCCAGTCCAGCACCTGACCGCTCCATGCGCAGCGAACCTTGAGCAGCTCGCCGTGCATGTGGATGATGTTCTTGTTACCGGCCCGTTCGTGGAGGTTGTCGATATTCTGCGTCACCAGCAGAAAACGATCGCCCAGCGCCTCTTCCAGCTTCGCCAGCGCCAGATGCGCCGCATTCGGCGCGACGTCAGGCTGCTGAAGCTGACGACGGCGTGCGTTGTAAAATGCCTGCACGAGATCCGGGTCACGGGCAAAGCCTTCCGGCGTGGCGACATCCTCCACGCGGTGCTCTTCCCACAGCCCGTCCGCCGCGCGGAAGGTTCGAATTCCTGACTCGGCCGAGATCCCCGCTCCGGTCAGCACCACCACTCTGGGTTTATCCATCGCTTCTGGCATCATTCTGTCTCTGAAAAAGATCCGCTGGCGCAAGCGCTCACGCAAGCGGCGTTTGTTTTTGCGAAAACGGCTGAGTCGACCCTGGCGACGCGACAGCATAGAAACCTCGTAAACTAATCGGTGAGATGAAGGAATGCGGCTCCGCGCATGCCTCCTGCGTCCCCGTGTCGCGCGCGTTCAATACGCGGCACGCGGGCAACCGGCAATAAATGTCGGGGCAAACGCCCGGACAACCGTTCCGTAATCGCGGTAAAGTTTGAAAGCCCTCCCCCGATCACCAGCAGATCCGGGTCGACGATGGTGAGAATATTTCCCAGACACACCGCCAGCAGATCCAGGTAGCGCTCGACGTGCTCACACGCCTGCGCATCCCCTTGCTCCCACAGGGTAATGATTTGAGGGGCCTCAAGTTTCTGATGATAGAAGTGTTCGTAAAGCCATGCAAACCCGCGGCCTGACAGGTAGTTCTCAATACAGCCGTGCTGCCCGCAGCCGCAGCGTGTCAGCGGGAAATCACGCCCCACCACTTCCAGCGCGTCCACCGGCAGGCGGATATGGCCAAACTCGCCGGTAATGTAGCTGCGGCCGGTGATGGGCTTACCGTTGATGACGATTCCTCCGCCGACGCCGGTACCGAGGATCAGCCCCATCACCAGAGAATATTGACGGAATTCATCATCCCAGGCTTCAGAGAGCGCGAAGCAGTTGGCATCGTTGTCTAAACGCACGTCGCGTTCAAGGAGAGCTGAGAGATCGGCACGCAGCGGTTTACCGCTGGCGGCAGGCACGTTGGCCGCGTACAGCGTACCGTCGTCGGTTTCGGGCATGCCCGGAATGCCAATGCCGACGCTGCCTTTGACCCCAAAGCGTTCATCCGCCTGAGCCACCAGCGCGGCAATGGCGGTTAAAAATTCGTCATAACTTTCGCGCGGCGTAGGAACACGGGTTTCCCACTGCAGTTTGAGGTTTTTATCAAACACGCCGAGCGCAATCTTGGTGCCGCCAATATCAAATCCATAATACATAACGCATTCCTCTTTCGATCTGGCGACCCGAAAGCCGCTAGATCATGACGTAATTACTGGCCACTTAATACCCTCGCCGGATCAATTCGGCTTGCGCGACGCGCCGGATACCAGCTTGCCAGCAGACTCAGTAAAAGTGCTGTAAGCAGCACATAAAAAACATCCAGCCAGTGCAGTTCAGACGGCAGGAAGTCAATAAAATAGATATCACCCGACAGGAACTGGTGGCCAATAAGCTTTTCAATCCCGTTGATAATCGGCGTCAGCTGCAGGGAAACCACCACGCCAATCACTACGCCGCACAGGCTGCCAAACAGCCCTGCCAGCAAACCGTACCAGACGAAAATGGCGCGAATAAGACCGTCTTTCGCCCCCAGCGTACGCAGCACGGCGATGTCGCCGCTCTTGTCCTTGACCGCCATCACCAGCGTCGAAACGATATTAAAGCACGCCACGCCAATCACCAGCACCATCGCCAGATACATGATGGCGCGGATCATCTGGATATCACGGTACATATACCCGTAAGTGCCGATCCAGCTTTTGATGTAGACATAGTTATTGGTCACGCTGCCCGCGTCACGCACCAGTTTGTTGGCGTTAAAGACGTCGTTCACCTTAATGGCAATGCCCGTCACGCTGTTGCCCATGTCGAGATACTGCCGCGCATCCTCCATCGGCACCATCGCAAAGCTGTGGTCAAGCTGACCGCTCAGCTGAAGAATACCGGTAACGTGCAGGCGCACGCGTTTTGGCTGCTGCAGTTTGTGGTCGGTGCTGGCGTTCGGGATCATGATTGACACCCAGTCGCCCTGCTTCACCTTCAGAGCATCGGCAACGCCTTTACCCATGATGATCTGCTGCTCGCCAGCCTTAAAGTTGGCCCACGCGCCGTTCTGCACATAGTTTGGCAGCGCGCTGAGACGCGCTTCCTGCGCCGGGTTCACCCCTTTCACCTGAATGGCGCGCAGGTTTACCCCGCTTTCCACCAGCCCGGTAAAGTTAATGTAGGGCGCGGCCGCGGCGATGCCCGGCACTTTTTCAACTTTGGCGAGCGCATCGCTCCAGTTCGTCCACGGCTGGTTAACCGGCTCGATCTCCCCGTGCGGCACCACCGCCAGAATGCGGTTATTCAGCTCACGCTCGAAGCCGTTCATGGCGCTTAAGCCCACAATCAGCACCGCCACACCCAGCGCAATACCGATGGTCGAGATAACGGAGATCAGCGACACCATGCCGCCGCGACGGCGGCCGCGGCTAAAACGTAAACCGATGAGTAACGATAACGGTGACGCCATTACTCTGCTCCCATCAGGGTCAGTTCCGCGTTCAGATGGCCGTCGCGCATCTCAAGCTGACGTCCCATGCGTTTTGCCAGCTGCAGATCGTGGGTTACGACCAGAAACGCGGTGCCCTGCGAGGCGTTCAGCTCGCCCAGAAGCTGGAAAATACTGTCCGCATTACGGGCGTCCAGGTTCCCGGTGGGCTCATCCGCCAGCACCAGACGCGGGTTGTTGACCAGCGCACGGGCAATCGCCACGCGCTGGCGCTCGCCGCCGGAGAGCTCCGACGGACGGTGGTTACCGCGATGCCCCAGCCCTACCGCTTTGAGCATATCGCTGGCGCGAGCGTTAATCTCTGCCGGTTTCTTTTTGCCAATCAGCAGCGGCATCGCGACGTTTTCCAGCGCCGTGAAGTCCGGCAGCAGATGGTGAAACTGGTAGATAAAGCCCAGCTCGCGGTTGCGCAGCTCGGCCTTCGCCGCCGAGGACATTTTGCTCATCGGCTGGCCGGAGAAAATCACGTCGCCGTTGGTTGGCGTATCCAGCCCGCCCAGCAGATGCAGCAGCGTACTTTTGCCCGAGCCGGAGCTGCCGACAATCGCCATCATCTCGCCTTCGCCCACGCTGAAGCTCACATTGTGCAGCACGTCGGTTTGCACAGTGCCTTCCTGATAGCGTTTGGACAGGTTGTCGCATTGCAACAGGATCTTATTCATAACGTAAAGCCTCAGCGGGTTGAGTGGCGGCGGCGCGCCAGGAAGGATAAAGCGTAGAAAGCAGCGCAATGGCCATCGCGGCCAGCGCAATACCGACCACCTGCAGCGGCTCGATAGCCACCGGCAGCGCCGCGCCGTCGAGCAGGGCGCCGATGATCGGCATTAAGTTATTAAGCTGACTGGCAAGCAGCGCACCCAGCACCGCCCCGAGCAGCGCGCCGATGATACCGGCGCTGGCGCCCTGCACCATAAACACCGCCATGATCTGGCGCGGCGTGAGCCCCTGGGTTTGCAGGATAGCAACCTCGCCCTGCTTCTCCATCACCATCAGACCCAGCGAGGTGATGATGTTAAATGCCGCCACGGCGACGATCAGGCTCAGCAGCAGCCCCATCATGTTTTTCTCCATCCGCACGGCCTGGAACAGCTCGCCTTTACGCTCGCGCCAGTCCTGCCATTTGGTGCCGTCCGGCAGTTTTTGCTGGCTGAGAGTATCGACCTTCAGCGGCGCGTCGAGCCACAGTCGCCAGCCGGTGATATTTCCTGCCGGGTAGCGCATCAGGCGTGACGCGTCCTGAATGTTAACCAGCATCTGGTAGCCATCGACTTCGCTGTTGGCAGCAAAAGTACCAATCACGTTAAACAGACGCTGGCTTGGCAGGCGCCCCATCGGCGTAAACTGGCTGGCAGAAGGGACCATTACGCGCAGCTGATCGCCACGGTTGACGCCAAGCTGTCCGGCAAGCTGCTCGCCCAGAATCACGTTGTATTTCCCGGCTTCCAGGTCGGTCTGCTTCACGTTAACGAGATACGGCGTCAGCGGATCGTTTTGCGTCGGGTCGATACCCAGCATCACGCCGACCGCCACGCTGCGGGCGCTTTGCAGCACCACGTCGCCGGTGGTCAACGGCGCTACGCGCGTGACGCCCTGTAACTTCGCCGCGCTTTCCGGCAGCTGCTGCGGGTTAACCGAGCCGTTAGTGGATGAGAGTACGGCCTGCGGCATCAGCCCCAGGATGTTGTTTTGCAGCTCGCGCTCAAAGCCATTCATGACGGAAAGCACCGTCACCAGAGCCATCACGCCAAGCGTAATGCCAATAGTCGATAGCCAGGAGACAAAGCGACCGAAGCGGTCCGCGGCGCGCCCACGCATGTAGCGTAAGCCTATGAAGAGTGCGACAGGTTGATACATGAAGTCCGTCTGTTTGCTGATAGCAGACCCACGAGTATATAAGCGAATCCGTTAAGCGTAAATGACTGAAACCGTAAGCTTTGGTAATCATTTTTCCAAAAAATTCAGATAAATCAGGATACTAATATCTGAAACCGCACCTCATAACCTCCACCTTTTCCGAAAAACCTCCTGATACAGACTATTACCCATTACAGCACGGTTTCGTTTAACAACAATTGCTCGTTCGTCTATGGCAATAAGGTAGTTGCGAACAATGAAGCAAAAAGCATTATGGATTAACCAGATAAAAGGGCTGTGTATCTGCCTGGTGGTTATCTATCATTCGGTTATCACGTTTTATCCGCATCTGATCGGGCTGCAACACCCGCTCTCCGGCCTTCTCGCCAAATGCTGGGTCTATTTTAATCTCTATCTTGCCCCCTTCCGTATGCCTGTCTTTTTCTTTATCTCCGGCTATCTGATCCGTCGTTATATTGACGAGGTGGACTGGCGAACCAGTCTCGACAAGCGAATCTGGAGCATTGTCTGGGTCCTGGCGCTGTGGGGGATTCTGCAATGGCAGGCGCTGACCCACCTGAATGCCTGGCTGGCCCCCGATCGCGAGCTTGCCACCTCGTCGAACGCGGCCTACGCCGACTCGTTCTCAGGATTTGTGCTGGGGATGCTCACTGCCAGCACCAGCCTGTGGTATCTGTATGCCCTGGTCGTGTACTTCACGCTGTGTAAACTGCTGAGCCGCTGGAAGCTGCCGATGCTGGGGCTGCTGGCGCTGGCAAGCATCGCGATCAACTTCCTGCCGCTGCCGTGGTGGGGAATGAACAGCGTGGTCCGCAACATGATCTACTACAGTCTCGGGGCGTGGTATGGCGCGACGCTGATGGCGTGGATGAAAAGCGTCAGCCTGCGCCGCCTCTGGCTGGCAACCGTCGCTTTCGCCGCCGTCTCCGTGGTGCTGTGGTTTGCTAACGTTCCGCTGCTGCTCTCATTGCTGTCGATTGTGCTGATCATGAAGCTATTCTACAGCTTTGAGCAGCGCTATGCCGTTCACCCTGACAACCTGTTGAACGTGATTGGCTCCAATACCATTGCGATTTATACCACCCACCGCATCTTAATTGAGGCCTTCAGCCTGTTCCTGATTGGCGAGATGAATGCCGCTTACTGGCCGGTCTGGGCTGAACTCACCTTAATTCTTGTCTACCCGTTTGCCAGCCTGCTGATCTGTACCCTGGCCGGGCTCGGGGTGCGTAAAATTTCCACCGCGCTGTTTGGCGACGTTTTCTTCTCTCCTCCGTCTACGCTGACCCTGTCCCCCTCAACGCGTTAATGCCCTCTCCGCCCCCGCTTCGGGGGCGTTTAGCCCTGCCGTGCGGTTACGATTTGCTTATGCAAAACGATCGAGGATAATAAAGACATTGCGTATCAGTGATATGCCCCAATACTGTTGGTATATCCATAAGAGACTCTGACATAGCCATGCCTGAACACTATCGTTATTCCTTGCCTGTCAAAGCGGGCGACCAGCGCCAGCTGGGTGAACTCACGGGCGCGGCGTGCGCCACGCTGGTGGCGGAAATCGCCGAGCGTCATCAAGGGCCGGTGATCCTGGTTGCCCCGGATATGCAAAACGCCCTGCGCCTGCACGATGAAATTCGCCAGTTCACCGATAATCTGGTGTTCAGCCTGGCCGACTGGGAAACGCTGCCCTATGACAGCTTCTCTCCGCATCAGGAGATCATCTCCTCGCGCCTGTCGACGCTCTACCAGCTTCCGACCATGCAGCGCGGCGTGCTGATTGTGCCGGTGAATACCCTGATGCAGCGCGTCTGTCCGCACAGCTACCTGCACGGCCACGCGCTGGTGATGAAAAAAGGCCAGCGCCTGTCCCGTGATGCCCTGCGGGCGCAGCTTGACGGGGCCGGCTATCGCCACGTCGATCAGGTGATGGAGCACGGGGAATACGCGACCCGCGGCGCGCTGCTCGACCTTTACCCGATGGGCAGCGACCAGCCGTATCGTCTGGACTTTTTTGATGATGAAATCGACAGCCTGCGCGTCTTCGACGCCGATACGCAGCGCACGCTGGAGGAAGTGGAGTCCATCAATTTACTGCCCGCGCATGAGTTCCCCACGGACAAAACCGCTATCGAACTGTTCCGCAGCCAGTGGCGCGATAGGTTCGAGGTGAAGCGCGACGCGGAACATATTTATCAGCAGGTCAGCAAAGGCACGCTGCCTGCCGGGATCGAATACTGGCAGCCGCTATTCTTTAACGAGCCGCTGCCTGCCCTGTTCAGCTACTTCCCAGCGAATACGCTGATTGTTAACACCGGCGATATCGACGCCAGCGCCAGCCGCTTTGAAAGCGAAACCCGCGCCCGCTTTGAAAACCGGGGCGTTGACCCGATGCGTCCGCTGCTGCCGCCGGAAGCGCTGTGGCTGCGTACCGACGAGCTCAACGCCGAGCTGAAGCGCTGGCCGCGCATGCAGCTGAAAACCGATTCGCTTGCCGACAAGGCCGCCAACACCAACCTCGCCTTCCGGACGCTGCCGGACCTGGCCGTCCAGGCGCAGCAGAAATCCCCGCTGGATAATCTGCGCAAGTTCCTGGAGTCCTTTACCGGCCCGGTGGTGTTCTCCGTTGAGAGTGAAGGCCGCCGCGAAGCTTTGGGTGAGCTGCTGGGACGCATTAAGGTGGCGCCGAAGCGCATCCTGCGCCTGAGCGAAGCGACCGGAAACGGCCGTTACCTGATGATTGGCGCCGCCGAGCACGGTTTTATCGACACGCTCAACAACCTGGCGCTGATTTGCGAAAGCGACCTGCTGGGCGAGCGCGTCGCGCGCCGCCGTCAGGACAGCCGTCGAACCATCAACCCGGACACGCTGATCCGTAACCTGGCCGAGCTGCATCCGGGCCAGCCGATTGTTCACCTGGAGCATGGCGTTGGACGCTATCAGGGGATGACCACGCTGGAAGCGGGCGGTATTAAAGGTGAATACCTGATGCTCACCTACGCGAACGACGCCAAACTGTATGTTCCGGTGTCGTCCCTGCATCTGATCAGCCGCTACGCGGGCGGTGCCGAAGAGAACGCGCCGCTGCATAAGCTGGGCGGCGACGCCTGGGCGCGCGCGCGCCAGAAGGCCGCGGAAAAAGTGCGCGACGTGGCCGCCGAGCTGCTGGATATCTACGCCCAGCGCGCGGCCAAAGAGGGATTCGCCTTTAAGCATGATAAGGAACAGTATCAGCTGTTCTGCGACAGCTTCCCGTTTGAAACCACGCCGGATCAGGCTCAGGCTATTAACGCCGTGCTGAGCGATATGTGCCAGCCGCTGGCAATGGACCGTTTAGTGTGCGGCGACGTCGGCTTCGGTAAAACCGAAGTGGCGATGCGCGCCGCCTTCCTTGCGGTGGAAAACAACAAGCAGGTGGCGGTGCTGGTGCCGACCACCCTGCTCGCTCAGCAGCACTTCGACAACTTCCGCGACCGCTTCGCCAACTGGCCGGTACGCATCGAGATGCTGTCGCGTTTTCGCAGCACCAAAGAACAGACGCAGATCCTCGAACAGGCAAGCGAAGGCAAAATCGATATTCTGATCGGCACCCACAAGCTGCTGCAAAGCGACGTGAAGTGGAAAGATCTGGGGCTGCTGATCGTCGACGAAGAGCACCGCTTCGGGGTGCGCCATAAAGAGCGCATCAAAGCGATGCGCGCCGACGTCGACATCCTGACCCTGACCGCAACGCCGATCCCGAGAACCCTGAACATGGCGATGAGCGGCATGCGCGATCTGTCGATTATTGCCACGCCGCCGGCGCGCCGTCTGGCGGTAAAAACCTTCGTCCGCGAGTACGATAATCTGGTGGTGCGTGAGGCAATACTGCGTGAAGTCCTGCGCGGGGGTCAGGTCTATTACCTGTACAACGACGTGGAAAACATCCAGAAAGCGGCCGACAGGCTGGCGGAGCTGGTGCCGGAAGCGCGCATTGCTATCGGTCACGGGCAGATGCGCGAGCGCGAGCTGGAACGGGTGATGAACGACTTCCACCACCAGCGCTTTAACGTGCTGGTGTGCACCACTATCATCGAAACGGGGATCGACATTCCGACGGCGAACACCATCATTATTGAACGCGCGGATCACTTTGGTCTGGCGCAGCTTCACCAGCTGCGCGGCCGCGTCGGGCGTTCGCACCATCAGGCTTACGCCTGGCTGCTGACGCCGCATCCGAAAGCGATGACCACCGACGCGCAAAAGCGTCTGGAAGCCATCGCCTCGCTGGAAGACCTCGGCGCAGGCTTCGCGCTGGCCACGCACGATCTCGAGATCCGCGGCGCCGGCGAGCTGCTGGGTGAGGACCAGAGCGGCTCCATGGAGACCATCGGCTTCTCGCTCTATATGGAGCTGCTTGAGAACGCGGTTGATGCCCTGAAGGCCGGTCGCGAGCCGTCGCTGGAAGATCTCACCAGCCAGCAGACCGAGGTCGAGTTGCGTATGCCTTCCCTGCTGCCGGACGATTTCATTCCGGACGTGAATACCCGACTGTCGTTCTACAAGCGCATCGCCAGTGCGAAGACGGAAAACGAGCTGGAAGAGATTAAGGTTGAGCTGATCGACCGCTTTGGTCTGCTGCCCGATGCGGCGCGAAATCTGCTGGATATCGCGCGCCTGCGCCAGCAGGCGCAGAAGCTGGGCATTCGTAAGCTCGAAGGCAACGAAAAAGGCGGCGTGATTGAGTTCGCGGAGAAGAACCACGTCAACCCGATGTGGCTGATCGGCCTGCTGCAAAAACAGCCGCAGCATTTCCGTCTGGATGGCCCAACGCGTCTGAAATTTACCCAGGAGCTGACGGAGCGCAAAACCCGCATGGACTGGGTGCGTAACTTTATGCGCCAGCTGGAAGAGAACGCGATCGCCTGACCTCCCTTCCCCCGTTAGCCCAGCGCTAACGGGGGACAATTTACAAACTCTTTGCACTTCACCCGATCTTCCCGACACACCCATTCGCCATAATTATCGTAACGCCTTATAAAACAATAAACTTATCATTTGCATGGATTATGGTGATGATGACCTCTTCGCGTTTTACTCGCTGGTTAACCCTGATTGCGCTGGCAGCCACCGTCGCGGTGGCGCTTCCCGCTCGCGCAAATACCTGGCCCCTTCCTCCGCCCGGCAGCAAGGTGGTGGGTGAAAACCGCTTTCATGTGGTTGAAAATAATGGCGGTTCGCTGGAAGCCATTGCCAAAAAATATAACGTCGGTTTTCTGGCTCTGCTGCAGGCGAACCCCGGCGTCGACCCGTACGTCCCGCGCGCGGGCAGCGTATTGACAATCCCGTTACAGACTATCCTTCCGGACGCCCCGCGCGAGGGGATCGTGATAAACCTGGCGGAGCTACGCCTGTACTATTATCCGCCGGGTAAAAATGAGGTGACTGTCTACCCGATTGGTATTGGTCAGCTGGGCGGCGACACCCTGACGCCGACGATGGTCACAACCGTCTCGGATAAACGCGCGAATCCAACCTGGACCCCGACGGCCAATATTCGTGCCCGTTATAAAGCTCAGGGCATCGATCTTCCGGCCGTGGTGCCAGCAGGCCCGGATAACCCGATGGGTCACCACGCAATCCGTCTGGCGGCCTACGGCGGCGTTTACCTGCTGCACGGAACGAATGCGGACTTTGGCATCGGCATGCGCGTCAGCTCCGGCTGCATTCGTCTGCGCGATGACGATATCAAAACGCTGTTTAACGTCGTTACGCCGGGTACCAAAGTGAATATTATCAATACGCCGATTAAGGTTTCTGAGGAGCCGGGCGGAGTGCGGCTGGTTGAAATTCATCAGCCGCTATCGAAAAACATTGGCGACGATCCTCAGACGCTGCCCATTAACCTGAATGCCGCGATGGTAAGCTTCAAAACGAATGCGAATACCAACAGCGAGGTGATGGAGCGCGCAATGGAGGCCCGCTCAGGCATGCCGACCGATGTCACCCGGCATCACGATGTTGCCCAGCAGTCGATGTAAATCAGAAATAAAAAAACGCCCTGCTCAGCAGGGCGTTTTCTATTGCAGTGGCATAAATGAGGGTTTATGCCCGGCTTATTTGTAGATGACGGCGGTGCCGTGCAGGGTGTTAGGACCGGTCACAGAGGTGATGCGGTAAGATTTTGCACCCATCTCTTGCGCTTTTTGCGCCAGCTGATCTTCCAGGGAACCCAGGTTAGTCCCGGCAGAGGCAGAGATCGTCCCGACTTTATGCTGGTCAGCAGGGGTGGATTGCACCTGTACAGCAGCAAAGCTTGCGAAAGAGAGTGAACTCAGAACAGCGGCAGCGATGAGGGTTTTTACGTTTTTCATGATGTTTACCTTTAGCAGATGAATTTGGAGGTCGTTAATCATTTAGTTAACGATCGATAGGTAAATCATAAATGTGATCCACATCACGCGTCAACACAATTTTATAATGGTCGTTAACTTAATTTTAAAGTCGTTATTTTTCATACTCATATGATTAATTTATTTTTAAGCATTCAGCGCTGGTGGTGACTTGCGTTTATTTTTATAATGGTCATTCAACAAACCAACAGAGGACCAACGGCACATGACAACCGACGTCACGAGTTGTGCGAAGAAAAGCCGTGGCCGACCAAAAGTGTTTGACAGGGATGCAGCGCTTGATAAGGCCATGACTCTCTTCTGGCAACATGGGTATGAAGCAACCTCGCTTTCCGATCTGGTAGAAGCTACCGGAGCAAAAGCGCCGACGCTGTATGCCGAATTTACCAATAAAGAGGGGCTGTTCAGGGCGGTGCTGGACAGATACATTTCGCGCTTTGCGGCGAAACACGAAGCCCAGCTGTTTTGTGAAGAGAAAAGCGTCGAACAGGCGCTTCGGGATTATTTCACCGCCGTCGCGACCTGCTTCACCAGTAAAGAGACGCCTGCGGGCTGCTTTATGATTAATACCTCTGCCACCCTGGCGGCGTCCTCTAAAGAGATTGCCAATACGGTGAAATCGCGGCATGCCATGCAGGAGGAGACGCTTAGCGCATTTCTGGCTCAGCGCCAGCAGCGCGGTGAAATCCCTGCCCAGTGCAACCCACAGCTGCTGGCGCAATACCTGAGCTGTATTTTGCAGGGGATGTCGATCAGCGCCCGTGAAGGGGCTACGCTGGAAAAACTGCAGAATATAAGCGAAACCACGCTGCGGCTGTGGCCTGAGCTACTGAAAATCTGAAGCAAAAAAAAAGCTCCTCAGCCTGAGCGCATGAGGAGCTAAATTCAGAGAACATCTTTTTTACACTTTGTTATTCAGAACCAGCTGGCCATTTCCATCCAGTGGAATTTGCGTGCCCGGGTCTTTATCCATGCGGATTTTGCCCTGCTGATCGCCAATTTTATACGTCACGTCATAGCCCAGCATTTTTTCCGACTTGTCATAGACGGTTTTGCAGCGCTGCTGAGTCGTGGTGTAGGTATCGTTATCCTGCATCGCGCCCTGCACCTGGTTACCGGCATAGCCGCCACCCAGCGCGCCGACCACGGTCGCCACATCTTTACCCCGGCCGCCGCCGAACTGGTGACCAATCACGCCACCCGCTACCGCGCCCAGAACAGAACCGGCAATGCGGTTCTCATCCTGCACCGGACGACGATGCGTCACGGAGACGTTACGGCACTCCTGACGAGGCGTTTTTACCGTTTCTTTAATCGGTGTAGCAGAAACCACCTGCGCATAATGCGGGCCGCGATCTAATACGTTGAGACTGGCAACGGCAGCCACACCTAACGCAGCCGCGACGCCAATCCCTATACCCGCCAACATTGATTTATTCACGGGACTTCCTCCTTTGTTGCTATTGGTAACAATTTTGCAATGGAGGCACGGCTTCGCCAATCAGATAAAGGATCAAAAAAGGGGCGTTCAGAGGAGATATATTGTATTTAGGAGAACTCTTAAGCACTCAATCTGTGATCTACAGCATGAAATGCTAAAAACTCCCTCCGGAGAGCCCGGAGGGAGTGAAAGATTAGTGCAGCTTCAGACGCGGACGGATCACGCGGTTGATTCTGCCGACCAGCATCATCAGCCCGGTTTTGAAATAGCCGTGCAGCGCAATCTGGTGCATACGATACAGGGAGATATACACGAAGCGGGCAATGCGCCCTTCTACCATCATCGAGCCGCGCATCAGGTTACCCATCAGGCTGCCGACGGTAGAGAAGTTTGACAGAGACACCAGAGAACCATGGTCTTTGTAGACATAGGCCTTCATTGGCTTGCCTTTGTACTGCGCCAGAATGTTGTGCAGGACCAGGCTTGCCATCTGGTGTGCGGCCTGCGCGCGCGGCGGCACAAATCCACCTTCAGGACGCGCGCAGGAGGCGCAGTCACCGATAGCAAAGATTTCAGGGTCACGCGTGGTTTGCAGCGTCGGCTCCGTCACCAGCTGATTGATGCGGTTGGTTTCCAGGCCGCCGATATCTTTCATAAAGTCAGGCGCTTTGATGCCGGCCGCCCAGACCATCAGATCCGCTTTGATATACTCGCCGTCTTTGGTGTGCAGGCCGCCTTCGTCGGCGCTGGTCACCATGGTCTGCGTCAGCACCCGCACGCCCAGCTTGGTGAGTTCATTGTGCGCCGCACCGGAAATACGCGGAGGCAGCGCAGGCAGAATGCGTTCACCGGCTTCGACCAGCGTGACGTTCAGCGCTTCATTCGTTAATCCTTTGTAACCGTAGCTGTGCAGCTGCTTCACCGCATTGTGCAGCTCCGCAGACAGCTCAACGCCCGTCGCACCGCCGCCGACAATGGCGATATTCACCTTACCGTTCGCACCCATATTGCTGGTGTACTTCAGAAACAGGTTCAGCATTTCCTGATGGAAACGACGCGCCTGGTGCGGGTTATCGAGGAAGATACAGTGCTCTTTCACGCCCGGCGTGTTGAAGTCGTTGGAGGTACTGCCCAGCGCCATGACCAGCGTGTCATACGCCAGTTTACGCTCGGGAACCAGCAGCTCCCCTTTTTCATCGCGCAGCTCTGCCAGGGTGATGGTTTTGCTTTCACGGTTGATGTCCACCACCGAGCCCAGCTGGAACTGGAAATGGTGGTTGCGCGCGTGCGCCAGATAGCTGAGCGCGTCCACGCCCTCGTCCAGAGAGCCGGTCGCCACTTCGTGCAGCAGCGGTTTCCACAGGTGGCTGTGGTTACGATCCACGAGCGTGATTTTGGCTTTTTTACCGCGACCCAGCTTCTTGCCCAACTGTGTCGCCAGCTCCAGCCCGCCAGCACCACCGCCTACAATCACTATCTTTTTCAATGGCGTAGTCAACGTGACCCCCTCAAATTATTAACCAATTGTTAATTAAAAGTTATAAAAATAACCCTTAATTAACAACAGGTTACAGCACTGAAACCATTCAGGTGCATTGAGAATACCACGTCAGGCGCATTGGTCATACCAAAATTGATATGCATCAAGTTTTGATGGCTTAAAAGTAGACAATTCTGGTCAAAAAGAAAGCCCGGCACGCTTTCACGGCCGGGCTTCGACGCCTGCAGGC
Source organism: Enterobacter sp. Taxon_8 (assembly GCF_058354585.1). Lineage (NCBI taxonomy): Bacteria > Pseudomonadati > Pseudomonadota > Gammaproteobacteria > Enterobacterales > Enterobacteriaceae > Enterobacter > Enterobacter sp. Taxon_8. The sequence goes on from NZ_CM177989.1 coordinate 2,830,878, forward strand.
AAGGAATTAACCCAGCGTTTTAAATGCTTTGATACGCTGCAGGTGCGGGGAGATGTTTTTGAACTTGTGGGTCTGTTCTTCGTCCCAGACAATTTCGTAATAATGATGCAGCAGCTCTGCCGCCCGGTGGCTGTTGAGCGCCTCATCGTTACGCGACAGGATCACCAGACAGCGGTCACGGTTTTTCTCACGAAAATTACTCACGCACTTGGTTGCAATATCGACATACTCTTCCGGGCGGTCAATTTTGCCTTCCATGTTCTCGTTCGGGAACAGGTTAGGATTGAATACTACCTGACGGATGTCGCACAGGAAGCCAATGCGCTCCGCCCAGTAGCCGCCCAGCCCCACGCCGCAGATCAACGGGCGATCGTCGACGTTGAGCTGCAACATCTTGTCTACCTCTTTGAGCAGATGCTGCATATCGTGCTTCGGATGGCGCGTGCTGTAGCTGATCAACCGTACATCCGGATCGATAAACTGCAGCTGCAGCACCTTCTCATGATTACCAGGGCTGTTTGAGTCAAAACCGTGTAAATAGATGATCATCGTCTTCTCACCACGCTACGCCTTCCGGGAGGGTTTACAGGCTGGCTTTATGTGCCTGCCAGCGCTCATTCAGGTCTTCAAGCCGGGCGTTGACCGTCTTCCAGCGCGCCGAATCCATCAGCTCCTGACGGCTAAATGAACCTTTATGATACAATTTTGTAACACGCTCAGCTTTGATCGGCGACAGGTTATCCAGCACGCTAACGGCACCTTTACGATTATTGCAGACCAGGATCATATCGCAACCTGCATCCAGCGACGCCTGACCGCGCTCAGCGTAGCTGCCCATGATCGCCGCCCCTTCCATCGATAAATCATCAGAGAAGATCACGCCATTGAAGCCCAGCTCCTGACGCAAAACGGTTTTCAGCCAGTGCGGAGAGCCGCTGGCAGGGCGCGGGTCAACGTCGCTATAAATCACGTGCGCAGGCATGATGGCATCAAGCTTGTTGTCGGTGATAAGCGACCTGAACACCGACATATCTTTGGCGCGAATTTCCGCTTCCGGGCGCGGATCGCGAGGGGTCTCTTTATGCGAGTCCGCCGTCACGGCCCCATGGCCCGGGAAGTGTTTGCCGGTGGTTTTCATTCCGGCTTCGTGCATGCCGTCAATGAACCGGGTCGCCATGGTCAGCGCAATACGCGGATCGTCATGGTACGAGCGCTCGCCAATGGCGGCGCTGATATGCCCCACGTCCAGAACCGGGGCAAAACTGATGTCGATATCCATGGCAATCATTTCGCTAGCCATCAGCCAGCCGGCCTCCTGCGCCAGTTTCCCGCCCTCTTCCGTGCCGAGCAGCGCGGCAAAAGACTGGGCTGCCGGCAGGCGGGTAAATCCTTCGCGAAAACGCTGCACGCGTCCGCCTTCCTGATCGACGGCGACCACCAGATGGTTGCGCGACGCGGCGCGGATCTGACGCACCAGCTCACGCAGCTGCGCCGGATCGTGATAGTTGCGGGTAAACAGGATAAGCCCCCCCACCAGCGGATGCGCCAGAATTTCACGCTCCTCCGCATCCAGCTCAAACCCTTCTACATCCAACATGACTGGACCCACATCCACCTCTCTTATCCTTTAGTTTGTAACTGACGCCAGGCATCGTCTGCCAGCGCAATAAATTGTTTGTCTCTGGACTGCCGATAGCGCATTTCAAACCAGCCAGCCATTAACATGACGACCCAGGGTCGCCAGCGTTTAACCTGACGCTTCAGCGCGTCGGCGTTAATGTGTGCTACCTGGGCGTAGTCCATGATGAGCATCTGCCGCGCGGCTTCACTCTCCGTCCAGACGGCCGCCAGCTCCAGCGCCACATCGCCATCTCCGGCATATTCCCAGTCGATAAGCCTGATGCCCGCTGACGTATGCACAATATTTCCGGCATGAACATCCATGTGCAGCGGCGAGAGCCGTATCGGCTGCGGCTCGCCCGTTTTATGCAGCCGCTTGAGATGCGCCAGCCACATTGGGGTGCGCCTGTCAGGCAGGGCCTGCTGCCAGTAGTGTTCAAGCAGCGGGAATAACGTAATTCGCCATCCCAGACGTGGCTGCTGGTGCAGATGATACAGCATCGCCGCGAGCACAGGCGTGTCCGGCAGCGCGCTTTTAACATCACCTTCCAGATAGTCGACGGCCATCCAGCCCTGTCTGAAAAAACGAGGGGCAGGCACGAGATCTGACGGTAGACGCCTCAGGGCGCGAAACTGACGACGGAAATGGGAGGCAGGCGCATCGGGGTCATGGTTTTGCCGCAAGACCAGACGTTGTTCGCCCTGCGCTATAATGCAACTCGCGCCGCCAAGCCCGGAATGGGCCTGCGGCGCGATAAGGCGGTACTGAGGAAAATAGCGCGTCAGAATCTCTTCAAGCGTGCTGTCATTGTTGCGTAACCGCACCTTTACCTGACCAGATAATTTCGCCTGTCTGAACCAGCATCAGCTGCATCTGCAGGGCTGGTGTATTCACGTTACCGGTGGCGTTAGAGTAAAGCACATACTGTGCGCCAACGTTACGGGCAATACCGATCGCCTTGCTGCGGGTACCGAGGCTATCCTGCGGCGAAAGGCCCAGCTGCTGTTTGGCTACCGCGAGCTGTTGAGCCGAGACCAGCGTAAACTTACCGTTGTTTGCCAGGGCATTGCGCAGAGTTTCCGTCGCTTCACCCGCATTCAGCGAACCGTTGGTACGGTTGTTCACGCTATCAACCAGCAACACGCTACCTGCCGTCACGCCCTGTGCCTGCAGCATTTTGCCGACCATGGGCTGCATTGCGCCGTTCCAGTCGTAATGACGCACGCGCGGCGTGGGTTGTGACGTCTGGTCCGGATGTTCAATCGGGCCTGGCTGTGACGGAATAGACGGCACAGACGGCACGGTTGGCTGCTGCTGCGTTGGCGGCGTCGGCTGTTCAGTGCCCGGTTTCGCCTCTTCCACAGGCGCTGGCTGTTCAGTTCGGGTCACACACCCTGCCAGGAACAGAGCGAAAGCTGTCACGAGCGCATAGCGGCTCAAATTTTTAATCAAGGTTCACCCCTCAGAGATAAAGATAAAGTCTCACCTTATGTGCACCCAGATAGTTGGCGCTGCCATAGAGCGTTACCGACGACCTGGCCGGAATCGTGACGCTGCGAGGCGCCTCCAGCGGATGCATTTCAAGACCTCTTACGTCATACCAGAAAAAACGGTAGTGGACCGTCACAGGTTCATGTCTTTCATTAAAGAGCGTAGAGGAGGCAGATGAGTTGATTTCACTGATAGTCAACGCGGGCTGTTGCGCAGTGATGCCCGCGGCAAGCACGGAGGATTCCATGACCAGCGTCTGTTCATCATTCACGGGGATCGCCGGGCGTGAGCTACACCCAACAATCATCATCGTCATTATCAGCGCTGCAATACGCCCTTTAAGCATGTCAAAGACCTTTATGTACCAGCATCGGTCCCAGAGGACGTCCACCCAGCAGATGCATGTGAATATGATAAACTTCCTGGCCACCGTGACGGTTGCAGTTCATGATCAGACGATAACCGTCTTGTGCAATGCCTTCCTGTTCAGCGATTTTCGCGGCCACCGTCAGCATACGACCTAACGCCACTTCATGCTCGGTTTTTACGTCGTTTACAGTCGGAATCAGAATATTGGGAATAATAAGGATGTGCGTCGGGGCCTGAGGGGAAATGTCCCGGAAAGCCGTCACCAGTTCATCCTGATAGACGATATCCGACGGAATTTCGCGGCGGATAATTTTACTGAAAATCGTTTCTTCAGCCATGACCTTTTCCTTTTTTGTTTAATCTGGCGCAATGCGTCCGCTGTAAACACACTCCCGGGATCGGTGTGTGACACAATGCAAGAGTATGAGCGAGTTTCTCCTGTCCTTTCAACCTCCTCCCTCGATTTCTTTCCTGAATGTTCATCAGCTGACTGAAGAGTGACCGCTCTTGTGCCTCAGTGGCGTTTTTTAAGACACAAATAAAAAAGGCAGCCATTCGGCTGCCTTAGTCTCCCCAGGTCACAACTTAGTTGCTGCGGATGTACTCATCCATTTCGGTTTTCAGGTTATCGGATTTGGTACCGAAGATTGCCTGTACACCAGAACCTGCAACAACTACGCCCGCTGCGCCCAGTTTTTTCAGACCCGGCTGGTCTACTTTCGCTACGTCGGCAACGCTCACACGCAGACGAGTGATGCACGCGTCCAGGTTAGTGATGTTCTCTTTACCGCCGAACGCTGCGACCAGTGCCGGAGCCATTTCGCTGGTAGCGCCAGCTTTGCTGTCTTCTGTCGCATCTTCACGACCCGGAGTTTTCAGGTCCAGTGCTTTAATCAGCACGCGGAAGATGGTGTAGTAAACAACGGCATAGCACGCACCCACGATAGGGAACAGCCACAGTTTGCTGCTGTTACCGGACAGAACGATGAAGTCGATCAGGCCGTGAGAGAAGGACGTACCGTCACGCATACCCAGCAGGATACAGATTGGGAACGCCAGGCCCGCCAGAATCGCGTGGATAACGTACAGGATCGGCGCAACGAACATGAAGGAGAACTCGATCGGCTCGGTGATACCGGTCAGGAACGAGGTCAGCGCTGCGGAGATCATGATACCGCCCACTTTTGCACGGTTCTCTGGCTTAGCAGAGTGCCAGATAGCAATCGCCGCTGCTGGCAGACCGTACATTTTGAACAGGAAGCCACCAGACAGTTTACCTGCAGTTGGGTCGCCCGCCATGTAACGTGGGATATCGCCGTGGAATACCTGGCCTGCTGCGTTGGTGAATTCACCAATCTGCATCTGGAAAGGAACGTTCCAGATGTGGTGCAGACCGAATGGCACCAGGCAACGCTCGATGAAGCCGTAGATACCAAACGCCACGACCGGGTTCTGGTAAGCAGCCCACTGAGAGAAGGTCTGGATAGCAGAGCCGATTGGTGGCCAGATGAAGGAAAGGATCACGCCAGTGAAAATCGCTGCCAGACCAGAAATGATCGGAACGAAACGCTTGCCCGCAAAGAAGCCCAGATACTCAGGCAGCTTGATGCGATAGAAGCGGTTAAACATATACGCTGCAATCGCACCGGAGATGATACCGCCCAGAACACCGGTGTCTGCCAGGTGTTTCGCGGCGATCTCTTCTGCCGGTAAATGCAGAACCAGCGGCGCAACAACAGCCATGGTTTTCACCATGATGCCGTAGGCAACCACTGCAGCCAGCGCAGAAACGCCGTCGTTATTGGTGAAGCCCAGAGCCACACCGATCGCGAAGATCAGTGGCATGTTAGCAAAGACAGAACCGCCTGCTTCGGCCATCACGTGGGACACTACGGCTGGCAGCCAGCTGAAGTTAGCAGAACCGACACCCAGCAGGATACCTGCGATAGGCAGTACGGATACTGGCAGCATCAGCGATTTACCGACCTTTTGCAGGTTAGCAAATGCATTCTTAAACATAATTGAGAGTGCTCCTGAGTATTTGTGCTTTTTTTACGCTTTCACGCATTGGCCCGGGGGGAGTACCGTGCCGTGGACAGGACATCTAAGCGCCCTTTATTTATTACACAGAGTAAAATAATTCCCTCTGAGTTTGTTTGACGGCTATCACGTTTCAGCTTAAGGCGGTCGAAAAACTTTCAGTTATTTACAAAAAGCATGTCCGGATGTGTCTAAAAACACCCTCACCGCCCCAAATGAGGCGGTGAACTTTACTCGCTTTACTTATTAATTACGAGCCTAAAAAAAACAGGTGTATCAGACAGATTGCAGGCGGGCGGGGTCAATATGGAACAGCGCGGAGAAGTTTTCCGTCGTCACGCGGGCCAGCTCATCGATACTGACGCCCTTCAGAACGGCCATGTACTCAGCCACATCTCTGGTCATTGCGGGCTGGTTCTCTTTACCGCGATGCGGTACCGGTGCCAGGTACGGAGAATCTGTCTCCACCAGAATGCGATCGAGCGGAACATAACGTGCAGCATCACGCAGCTGCTCAGCGTTACGGAACGTCACGATCCCCGAAAACGAGATATAAAAGCCTAAATCAAGCAGCTTACCCGCCGTTTCTCTGTCTTCTGTGAAACAGTGTAGTACGCCACCGCAATCCGTCACGTTTTCTTCCCGGAGGATCGCCAGCGTATCCGCACGTGCATCGCGGGTGTGGACGATAACCGGCTTATTCAGTTCACGGCCAATGCGAATATGGTTGCGGAAGGACTCCTGCTGGCGAGATTTGGTTTCCGGCGTGTAAAAATAGTCCAGACCGGTTTCGCCCATCGCCACCACGCCCTCTTCTGCTGCCAGGCGGCGAAGATCCTCAACGTCGTAGGCCTCTTCCTGATTCAGCGGGTGCACGCCGCAGGAGAACACCACGTTATCGCGAACGCCCACCAGCTCACGCATGGAGCGATAGCCCGGCAGCGTCGTCGCCACCGCAAGGCAAAATTTCACATCGCGGGCAGCGGCTTTTGCCAGCACGTCATCCACGTTTTCATGCAGGGATTGATAATCCAGGCCATCAAGATGGCAGTGTGAGTCGACTAAAAACATAATGTCTCTCTCAGAGATGGGAAACAGGCGGTGTGACGCCGGGTTGCAGGTAATGTTCGATACGCAGTAACTGGTCGGTCAGTAAAAGCTCGCGATTAAGCCCCGTTACGGTTAAAAGCTGTTCACGGCTTTGGCAAATTTCATGAAGCATAGCGTGAAGAACCGTCCCTGAGAGGCGGTTCGCCAGCGTATTCACAAGCGGCCACGCATCCGGGTTGGTCAAAAGCGTTGCCCCTTGCTGGATTTTGAGCGCATCCAGCAGCAAGGAGGCCAGCCAGTGCAGCCGATCAACGGCCCGATCGCTGTTAAGCGCAGGCAGTAAACTTAGCCAGTCGTGGTTATTCAGTGCCGTTTCGATGGCACGGCAGAGCGTTTCTCGCTCTGACCAGACGTCAGGCTGCAGTAATGCCAGCGCCGCCGCAGGCGCGCCGCTGCTCAGGCGCAAGGCGGACAGCGCGCTCTCAGGTGACGTTGTCACCTCTCGTTCCAGCCAGCTCAGCGCCCACGATTCCTGAGGAACCGCAAGGTGATGAAGACGACAGCGGCTACGCAGCGTCGCCAGTAATCGTCCCGGATCGCGGCACGAGAGGAAAAACCACGTTTTCACCGGTGGCTCTTCCAGGGTTTTCAGCAGGGCATTAGCGGCCGCCTCGGTCAGCTGCGTGGCGTCTTTAAGCCAGACCACTTTAGCGCCGCCCAGCCGCGCGTGTTCATACAATTTTTCACTGACTTCCCGCACGGCATCGATACCCAGCGCGCTTTTACCCTTCTCAGGCTCAAGGGTGTAGTAGTCAGGATGTGTACCCGCCTGCATCAGCTGGCAGCCGCGGCATTTGCCGCAGCTCTTATGCCCTTCCGGCTGCTGGCACATCAGAAAACGGGTGATGGCATAAATCAACGCGTCATCGCCCATTCCCGGCAATGCCTGAATCAGTAACGCATGATGCCCCCGCCCCGCCTGATAGCTGCCGATCAGCTGTTCAAAGTGCGGGCGCAACCATGGATACCATTTCATGCCTGCTGCTCCTGCACCCACTGCGTCACGGTTTGCTGAATGTCACGCGTGACGTCGTCCAGGGATTGCGTCGCATCGATGGTACAAATTGAGCTGTCCTGTGCGGCCAGTTCAAGATAGCGCGCACGGGTGCGGTTAAAGAAATCAAACGACTCTTGTTCTATGCGGTCCAGCTCGCCGCGCGCGCGGGCACGCTTGAGGCCCACTTCCGGGGTTACATCCAGATAGAGCGTCAGGTCGGGGCGAAAATCTCCCAGTACGGCATTACGCAGCGTTGCCAGCATGGTCTGGTCGATGCCGCGTCCGCCGCCCTGATACGCCTGAGTCGACAGATCGTGACGGTCACCGATCACCCACTTACCCTCGGCCAGGGCGGGTTTGATCACCGTCTCAACCAGCTGCACGCGCGCCGCGTAGAACATCAGCACTTCGGCTTTGTCAGTGATAACTTCGTCGCCGACGGATTTAATATCCAGCACCAGGCTGCGCAGCTTTTCAGCCAGCTGCGTGCCGCCCGGCTCACGGGTAAACACCATGTCCGCCACGCCAAGTGATTTGAGCGTATCCACTACCACGTTGCGGGCAGTGGTTTTACCCGCCCCTTCAAGTCCCTCAATGACAATGTATTTACTGCGCATTTTTTTCCTTAAGTGCCTTCAGATAGTCCTGAACAGAGCGGTTGTGGCTGGCAAGGTTGGTGTTAAAGGTGTGCCCCCCTTTTCCATCAGCCACAAAATAGAGATACGGTGTTTTAGCCGGATGCGCGGCTGCTTTTAGCGACGCCTCGCTCGGCGTGGCAATCGGGCCTGGCGGTAAACCGCTAATCACGTAGGTATTATACGCCGTTGGCGTCTCCAGATCTTTTCGTGAGATCTTGCCGGCGTAGCTCTCGCCCATGCCGTAGATAACGGTAGGATCGGTTTGCAGACGCATGCCGATACGCAGACGGTTGATAAACACCGACGCCACCCGATCGCGCTCGGCGGCAACGGCGGTCTCTTTCTCAATGATCGAGGCCATGGTTACGAACTGGTTCTGATCGCTGTAAGGCAATCCTTCCATTCGCCCCTGCCAGGCGGCATCCACTGCGGCGACCATTTTTTTGTGCGCCCGCTTAAGGATGGCCACATCGGTCGTGCCTGCCGTGTACATCCAGGTGTCTGGCCAGAACCAGCCTTCCACCCATTCCGGATGCTCAAGCTTCAGCGCTTCTGCTACCGTCTGATAGCTATCGTCTTTTAACGTATGTTTGATATACGGCGCATCGCGCAGCTGTTTAAGGTAATCGCTCAGGCGCATCCCTTCCACAAACCGCAGAGGGAACTGGGCTTCTTTGCCGCTTTCGAGCAGCTGCAGCATCTCTCTGACGGTCATTCCAGGCGTAAAGCGATAGGTCCCGGCTTTGAAATGTGACAGCTCAGGCTCCACGCGCAATAACCACTGGAAGACCCGTGGACGATTAATAATCTTGTCGCCATAGAGCTGTTCCCCAAGCGCCTGACGGCCGGTTCCCGCTTTCAGGGTAAAGATCGTTTCGTCTTTAACCAGGATCTTGCTGTCAGCCAGCTGGCGAACTTTCCATACGCCTGCTCCGCCAGCGATGCCCAGCGCGACGATGAGGATAAGGACAAAGCGCAACATTTTTTTCATGACTATCTGATTTGCTCACATATCGGGGCTAAAAACTGAAACAGCTCGCGCGAGGACCAGCGTTGTTGGCCATACGCACGGACGGGTACAACAGGCATCAGCGCGTTGCAGATGATGACTTCATCTGCGGCCTTTAGCGCGGTTTCTCCTGCACTAACTTCGACAACGCGAAAGCCAGAGCGTGCCAGCTGTTCCAGACAAAACTGACGCATTAACCCATTTACGCCAGCGTGTTCCAGCGACGGAGTGAACACCTCTCCTCCCTGCCGCCAGAGTAAATTAGCCGCACAGCATTCCGTAATGAACCCTTCGCTGTCAAGAACCAGCGCCTCATCGGCGTCCGCCTGTTCAAGATGAGTACGAATGAGCACCTGCTCCAGGCGATTGAGATGCTTAAGCCCGGCCAGCATCGGGTTTCGTCCCAGTCGCACCGGGCTCAGCGTCAGCGTGACGCCGTCTTCTCGCCAGCGAGAGTAATGCGCGGGATAAGCAGATACGGAGAGGATTCGCGTTGGGTTGAGACATGATGCAGCGCTATACCCCCGGCCACCACTGCCGCGGCTGATGATAACCTTGAGTACGCCGCTGTGCTTCTTTGACGCGAGCTGGCACATTTCCTGACGTAAGGTGTCCCAGTGCGTAAAGGGGATCATTAGCTTTTCACAGCCATGCTGCAGGCGTCGAATATGCGCCTCCAGCAGGCAGACATCGCCATCCAGAATGCGCGCCGTCGTAAAGCAACCATCACCGAACTGTATCGCCCTGTCGCTGGCAGGCAGCGTGTCCTGCTCAAGGCCATTGATTAAAAACATGGTGGCTCCTTATGCGTGGGCGTTTAGTCTGGCAGGATGTCATGCAGCCGACAAGAAGATTAGCCTTAATAAAAAAGGCCCGGCAAGCGGACCTTTTTAAAAGCTATCGGGAGGTCAGGATCAGATCTTTTTGAAGATCAGAGAACCGTTGGTGCCGCCGAAGCCGAAGGAGTTACACAGGGTGTACTCCATACCGCTAACCTGACGCGCTTCGTGAGGAACGAAGTCCAGATCGCAACCTTCATCCGGGTTATCCAGGTTGATGGTTGGCGGAACAGCCTGATCGCGCAGCGCAAGGATGGAGTAGATTGACTCTACTGCACCCGCCGCGCCCAGCAGGTGACCGGTCATGGACTTCGTGGAGCTCACCAGTACGCGGCTGGCAGACTCGCCGAAGATAGATTTAACCGCCTGAGCTTCAGCTTTATCGCCTGCAGGAGTAGACGTGCCGTGCGCGTTAACATAGCCAATCTGAGCCGGGGTAATACCCGCATCACGGATTGCGTTTTCCATCGCCAGCGCAGCACCTGCACCGTTCTCCGGAGGAGACGTCATGTGGTACGCATCGCTGCTCATACCAAAGCCAACGACTTCAGCATAAATTTTCGCACCGCGTTTTTTCGCGTGTTCGTACTCTTCCAGTACGATCATGCCCGCCCCGTCGCCCAGCACGAAGCCGTCACGGTCTTTATCCCACGGACGGCTTGCCGCCTGCGGGTTATCATTACGGGTAGACAGCGCACGGGCTGCGCCGAAACCGCCAACACCCAGCGGGGTACTGGCTTTTTCAGCACCGCCGGCAACCATAGCATCTGCATCGCCGTACGCAATAATGCGCGCGGCCTGGCCGATGTTATGTACGCCAGACGTACAGGCGGTCGCGATAGAAATGCTTGGCCCACGCAGGCCGAACATGATGGTCAGGTGACCCGCCACCATATTAACAATCGTGGACGGAACGAAGAACGGGCTGATCTTACGCGGGCCGCCATTCATCAGAGATGTATGGTTTTCCTCGATCAGGCCAAGACCGCCAATCCCGGAGCCGATAGCGGCGCCGATACGGGTTGCGTTCTCTTCCGTAATCTCAAGGCCAGAATCCTGCATGGCCTGAACGCCAGCGACAATTCCATATTGAATGAAGGCATCCATCTTGCGCTGTTCTTTGCGCGAGATGATCTCTTCACAGTTAAAATCCTTTACTAAGCCAGCAAATTTCGTTGCATAGGCGCTAGTATCGAAATGGTCGATTAGGCTGATGCCGCTCTGACCGGCAAGGAGAGCTTTCCAGGTGGACTCTACGGTATTGCCGACAGGAGACAACATGCCAAGTCCGGTCACAACTACACGACGCTTAGACACGTTTGTCCTCCAGGGAGGGATAAAAAAAGAGATTCGTGGGACTAAAAAAGATAAAACTCAGGCGGTCGAATGACCGCCTGGAGATGTTCACTTACGCCTGGTGACCGTTGATGTAATCAATGGCAGCCTGAACGGTGGTGATCTTCTCAGCTTCTTCGTCCGGAATCTCAGTATCAAACTCTTCTTCCAGAGCCATTACCAGCTCAACGGTGTCAAGAGAATCTGCGCCCAGGTCTTCAACGAAGGAAGCGGAGTTCACAACTTCTTCCTGCTTAACGCCCAGCTGTTCGCCGATAATTTTCTTAACGCGTTCTTCGATAGTGCTCATACTCTTAAATTTCCTATCAAAACTCGCTTTCGCGATGGTTTTCGTAGTGTATAAAATGTTGAAAAATTTGCAACTAAATCCCGGCAGTTCTTACCACGATTTTACGTTATTTTGAGGCCTTTTACCCAAATAACGCAAATTTTTTTATCGTGGTTAAACCATATACATCCCGCCGTTGACGTGGAGGGTCTCACCAGTGATGTAACCCGCTTCGTCAGAGGCTAAAAATGCAACCGCACTGGCGATTTCTTTAGGGTCGCCAAGACGACCCGCCGGAACTGCCGCCAGCGTACCCGCACGCTGCTCATCAGTCAGCGCACGCGTCATGTCCGTTTCAATAAAGCCCGGAGCAACAACGTTTACCGTAATACCGCGGGACGCAACTTCACGCGCCAGCGACTTACTGAAACCAATCAGACCTGCTTTCGCCGCAGCGTAGTTAGCCTGACCAGCATTTCCCATGGTACCTACCACAGAACCGACAGTGATAATACGACCATGACGCTTTTTCATCATAGCGCGCATTACCGCTTTTGACAGACGGAATACAGATGACAGGTTGGTTTCGATGATATCGTTCCACTCGTCGTCTTTCATTCGCATTAACAGGTTATCGCGAGTGATCCCGGCATTGTTTACCAGAATATCCACTTCGCCAAACTCTGCGCGAATATTTTCCAGAACAGATTCGATAGATGCAGGTTCAGTCACATTCAGTACCAGACCTTTACCGTTTGCACCCAGATACTCGCTGATGGCCTGAGCGCCATTCTCGCTGGTTGCTGTACCAATCACCTTCGCGCCGCGCGCAACCAGTGTTTCAGCAATTGCACGCCCGATACCGCGGCTTGCGCCAGTGACCAGGGCGATTTTTCCTTCAAAACTCATGGTATTCCTCTTTTATTGCGAGAGTGCCGCTGACATCGCTTCCGGCTCGTTAATCGCCGAGGCTGTCAGGGTGTCAACAATACGTTTTGTCAGACCGGTGAGGACTTTACCTGGGCCGACTTCATACAGATGCTCAACGCCCTGTGCGGCCATAAACTCAACGGTTTTGGTCCACTGTACCGGGCTATAGAGCTGGCGAACCAGCGCGTCACGGATAGCTTCCGGCGCGGTTTCGCATTTCACATCGACGTTGTTCACGACAGAAATCGTCGGTGCGTTAAAGGTAATTTTTTCCAGCTCAACCGCCAGCTTCTCGGCAGCAGGCTTCATCAGCGCGCAGTGAGACGGCACGCTGACAGGCAGCGGCAGCGCACGCTTAGCGCCCGCTGCTTTACAGGCCGCACCGGCACGTTCAACCGCTTCTTTATGACCTGCGATAACCACCTGACCGGGCGAGTTGAAGTTCACCGGCGAGACAACCTGGCCTTCAGCAGATTCTTCACACGCTTTTGCAATTGCAGCATCATCCAGACCGATAATGGCAGACATGCCGCCCGTGCCTTCCGGCACCGCTTCCTGCATGAATTTACCACGCAGTTCCACCAGACGTACCGCGTCAGCAAACGCGATCACGCCGGCGCACACCAGCGCAGAGTATTCACCCAGGCTATGGCCTGCGAGCAGCGCTGGCGCTTTACCGCCCTGCTGCTGCCAGACGCGCCACAGCGCAACAGATGCGGTCAGCAGCGCTGGCTGGGTCTGCCAGGTTTTGTTCAGCTCTTCGGCCGGCCCCTGCTGGGTCAGCGCCCATAAATCATAACCCAGTGCATCAGAAGCTTCACGGAAAGTCTCTTCAATGACCGGATAGTTTGCTGCCATTTCAGACAACATCCCAACGGTTTGAGAGCCCTGGCCCGGGAACACAAAAGCAAATTGCGTCATTTTTTATTCCTTATCCTAGAAACGAACCAGCGCGGAACCCCAGGTGAACCCGCCACCGAAGGCTTCAAGCAAGACCAGCTGGCCCCGTTTGATTCGTCCATCGCGTACCGCTTCATCAAATGCGCACGGTACCGACGCCGCAGAAGTGTTGCCGTGACGATCCAGGGTCACAACAACGTTATCCATCGACATGCCCAGCTTTTTCGCGGTCGCGCTGATGATGCGCAGGTTCGCCTGATGCGGCACAAGCCAGTCGAGCGAGGAACGCTCAAGGTTATTCGCTTCCAGCGTTTCATCAACGATGTGTGCCAGCTCAGTCACCGCCACCTTGAACACCTCGTTCCCTGCCATGGTCAGGTAAATCGAGTTGTCCGGATTAACGCGATCGGCGTTAGGCAGAGTCAACAGCTCGCCGTAGCTGCCATCAGCATGCAGATGCGTAGAGATGATACCCGGCTCTTCGGACTGCCCCAGCAGCACCGCGCCTGCGCCATCACCAAAAATAATGATCGTTCCGCGATCGGTTGGATCGCAGGTGCGCGCCAGCACGTCAGCACCGATCACCAGCGCATATTTAACGGCACCAGATTTCACGTACTGATCGGCAACGCTCAGCGCATAGGTGAAGCCTGCGCACGCTGCAGCGACGTCAAACGCCGGACAGCCTTTAATGCCGAGCATGTTTTGCACCTGGCACGCTGCACTTGGGAATGCATGCGTGGCAGACGTCGTGGCGACCACGATCAAACCAATCTGTTCTTTATCAATGCCCGCCATTTCGATAGCACGCTGTGCGGCTTCGTAACCCATGGTCGACACGGTTTCGTCTGGCGCGGCAATACGACGTTCACGGATACCTGTGCGCGTGACAATCCACTCGTCAGACGTATCTACCATTTTTTCCAGATCGGCGTTGGTACGCACTTGTTTTGGCAGGTAGCTGCCGGTACCTAAAATCTTCGTATACATGTACGCTCAGTCACTTTTAGCTAATACAGATTCCAGGCGAGCGGCAATCCGCTGAGGGACTTGTCGCTGCACCGCCTGCACTGCCTGTTCAATCGCGACAGCAAATGCTCGCTGATTGGCGGCGCCATGACTCTTAATCACGATGCCGCGCAATCCTAACAGACAGGCGCCATTATACTGGTCGGGGTTGAGGTGACTGAATCGCCGCGTCAGGCTCTTTTGTAGCCAACGCTTCAATAAAATCAGCCACCAGGCGCTTTTTTTGCCTTCTCCCTGAGATTTCAGCAGAGAAAGAAACATGCGCACGACCCCTTCCATGGTCTTCAACGTGACGTTTCCGGTGAAGCCATCGCACACCAGAACATCCGTTTTACCCGTCAACAACTCATTGGCTTCGAGATAACCAATATAGTTGATGGAGGGAACCTGTTTGAGCAATTCAGCCGCTTCGCGAATGCTGTCCAGGCCTTTGGTCTCTTCTTCACCAATGTTCAGTAACGCAACACGGGGAGTGTTGATCCCGACAACTTCTTCTGCCAGCACCGATCCCATCACGGCAAACTGTGCCAGCATAGTACTATCACAGTCGACGTTAGCGCCTAAATCGAGCACCACCGTCTTGCCCTTCTGCTGATGCGGTAATACCGTCACCAGCGCCGGGCGCTCAATACCTTCAATAGGTTTGAGCAGTAATTTCGACAGCCCCATCAGCGCGCCAGTATTCCCCGCGCTAACGCAAGCCTGGGCTCGCCCTTCTTTCACCAACTCCAGCGCTATCCGCATAGAGCTGCCACGACTGTTGCGAATAGCCTGCGAGGGTCGGGCATCACTGGCAATAACTGACTGCGCAGGAATAATCTGCAGACGCGAACGTTGTTCAAAGTCAGCTTTTGCGAGTAATGGCGTGATTGCGTCGGGATTGCCGACTAAAAGAAGTGTGAGTTGCGAATTAGAATTTAGTGCCTGCAATGCTGCAGGCACTGTCACGGAAGGGCCAAAATCTCCCCCCATGACATCTAACGCCAGGGTTAGACGTGTCAAGGTATCGTCGCAGCCTGGTTCGGTAAATTCCCCGTTTACACGGGGAAATCCTCACTAAGCCTAATCACGCTTGCGCGTGATTACTTAGTGATAACCTTGCGGCCACGGTAGAAACCGTCAGCGGTGATGTGGTGACGCAGGTGTTTCTCACCAGAAGTCTTGTCTACAGACAGGCTGGTAACTGCGGTCAGCGCGTCATGGGAACGACGCATGCCACGTTTGGAACGGGTTGGTTTATTCTGTTGTACGGCCATGGACCTTACTCCTCAATTACTTACGCTTTAAGCTGGCTAATACGGCAAATGGGTTTGGTTTTTGCGCTTCATCAGGCAGTTCCCCAAAGACCATGTCCGCCTCGGACACTTCACAGTGTTCAGAATCATGCACCGGAACTACTGGCAAGGTGAGGATGATTTCATCTTCAACCAGAGCCAGAAGATCGATTTCACCGAATTCGTTAACCTCAATCGGCTCATACGCTTCCGGGAGTGCTTCAGCCTGTTCGTCAGAACGGACCGGACTGAAACAATACGTTGTGTGAACATGCTGTACAAACGGTTTCCCGCAACGCTGACACTCGAGCGTTACCGTTACCTTCGCATCACCGGTTAAAACGGCGAGACGCTGGTTGTCGATAGCGAACGACATGGAGCATTCTACATCACTGTCCACACTGACTACGGATTCGGCAATACGCTCAGCCTGATCGGAAGTATAGATACCTTCATAATCGAGGCGTTTTTGAGCCGTACGAACCGGATCAAGAGTCAGGGGTAATTTTACCTTTTGCATAGGGCGCGCATATTAACTTTGTAACGTCATAGAGTCAAAGAAAAAGGCAACCAGAGCTGCCTTTTGCCAATTATTCGCACACATTGCGGCCTGTAGTTTAAAATGGCTGGCATCGATACGCTATATCTGGTGATAAAAATATGCCAAATCTCGTCCTTGCTTCCACGTCTCCCTATCGCCGAATGCTGCTGGAAAAGCTCGGGATCCCGTTTGAATGCGCCGCGCCAGAGGTTGATGAGACGCCACAGCCGGGTGAATCACCGCGTCATCTGGTGACGCGTCTCGCTAAAGAGAAAGCGCAGTCGCTGGCAGCACGTTATCCCGCACATTTGATTATAGGCTCCGATCAGGTTTGCGTACTGGACGGCGAAATCACCGGCAAGCCCCATACGGAGGAGAACGCCTGCCAGCAGCTTCTACGTGCACGAGGCAGTATCGTGACCTTTTATACCGGCCTGGCGCTTTACAACTCCGCTTCCGGTCATCTGCAAACTGAATGCGAACCGTTCGACGTGCACTTCCGCCATCTCAGCGAGCAGGAGATTATGGATTATGTGCGCCGTGAGCGACCGCTGAACTGCGCGGGGAGCTTTAAAAGTGAAGGATTGGGGATTGCACTTTTCGACAAGCTGGACGGTCGGGATCCCAACACCCTGGTGGGGTTACCGCTAATTGCCCTGTGTCAGATGTTAAGACGAGAAGAGTGTAATCCGCTGACGATGTGACTGGCACGTTGCGGCCTGATGCCCTCACCCGCCCCCTCTCCCACAGGGAGAGGGAGGAAGGCAAAATCAGCCGCGCAAAACCTTAAGACAGCGTTTCAGCTGCTCATCCAGCGGCGCTTCAATACGGATCACTTCACCGGTATTCGGATGGGTAAACTTCAGCGCTGCCGCATGCAGGAACAGACGCGACAGCCCCGTTCCCGCCAGCTGCTTATCAAACTCGCGGTCGCCATAGCGGTCATCAAACGCAATTGGATGCCCTGCAAACTGCGTATGCACGCGGATCTGGTGGGTGCGGCCGGTGACCGGACTGCAGCGCACCAGCGTGGCAAATTCATAGCGCTCTTCAACCTTAAAGCGCGTCTCAGACGGTTTCCCTTCCTGGCTCACGCGGACAATACGCTCACCGCTTTGCAGAATATTTTTCAGCAGCGGCGCCTGCACCACTTTAACATGGGACTGCCACTGGCCGCGCACCAGCGCCAGATAGTCTTTCTGCATCCCTTTTTCACGCAGCTGTTCATGCAGAGAACGCAGCGCGGAACGCTTTTTCGCCACCAGCAGAACGCCAGAGGTGTCGCGGTCAAGACGATGCACCAGTTCAAGGAAGCGCGCTTCCGGGCGCAGGGCTCGCAGCCCTTCAATCACCCCGAAGCTCAGACCGCTACCGCCATGAACAGCCGTCCCTGACGGTTTGTTCAGCACCAGAATGTGGTCGTCTTCATAAAGGATCACATCACTCAGGGCCGCCACTTTCTGTAGCTTCGGTGATACGGTCTCTTCTTCACGCTCTGCCACGCGCACCGGTGGAATACGCACTTCGTCACCGGCTTCGAGTTTGTACTCGGGCTTCACGCGTTTTTTGTTAACCCGCACCTCGCCCTTACGCAGAATGCGGTAAATCATGCTCTTTGGCACCCCTTTTAGCTGGGTGCGCAAAAAGTTATCGATACGCTGCCCCGCTTCATCTTCGGCGATGGCAACCATTTTTACGGCTGGAGTCTCTGTTTTCATGGTTGGCGATTCTAAATATCGCCAGCCATTAGCGCCACTCATTTTTCTATGCTTATATTTACTTTTATCCGGCCTGCTACCCGTTTCGCGCAACCGATTTGGTGGTTATTAAACCAATCGCCATTCTGAAGTGAAGAAACTGTGAGTAACCGGGTGATAATTGGTAAAAGTCATCTTGCTATAACCCGGCGAGCAGTGGAATAATGAGGCTGTTTTCCGTGTTAAATCCTGGTTAAGTAAGGATGTTGACGGAATGACCAATTTTGTCTGACCGATCATCCACGCAGCAATGGCGTAAGACGTATTGATCTTTCAGGCAGTTAGCGGGCTGCGGGTTGCAGTACTTCCCGGTATAAGGATTGTTCTCTGGAGAGTTCTACCCAGGCAATTCCCCTGATAATTGCGCTGTGTTTCCGTATGAAATACAGGCAACCGACACTCTGCGCCTCTTAAGCGAGCGACAACCGTGAGGTTGGCGACGTGAACAGACACGAGGCCATCGGTTCATACCCCGGAAAGCGTCACCTTGCCCGCAGCTTTGTCGTCAATGTAAGAATAACGAGTAAGTTACGATGAAAAGAATGTTAATCAACGCAACTCAGCAAGAAGAGTTGCGTGTCGCCCTTGTGGATGGGCAGCGCCTGTACGATCTGGATATCGAAAGTCCTGGACACGAACAGAAAAAAGCGAACATTTACAAAGGTAAAATCACCCGCATTGAACCAAGCCTTGAAGCTGCATTTGTCGATTACGGTGCTGAGCGTCATGGTTTCCTCCCTCTGAAAGAAATTGCCCGCGAATATTTCCCTGCAAACTACAACGCCCATGGCCGCCCAAACATCAAAGATGTGCTGCGTGAAGGTCAGGAAGTTATCGTTCAGATTGATAAAGAAGAGCGCGGCAACAAAGGTGCCGCACTAACAACCTTTATCAGCCTGGCAGGGAGCTATCTGGTTCTGATGCCAAACAACCCGCGTGCGGGTGGCATCTCTCGCCGTATCGAAGGTGATGACCGTACCGAGCTGAAAGAAGCGCTGGCAAGCCTCGAGCTGCCTGATGGCATGGGGCTTATCGTGCGTACCGCAGGCGTTGGCAAATCCGCCGAAGCGCTGCAGTGGGACCTGAGCTTCCGTCTGAAGCACTGGGAAGCCATCCAGAAAGCAGCGGAAAGCCGCCCTGCTCCGTTCCTGATCCACCAGGAAAGCAACGTTATCGTGCGTGCCTTCCGTGACTACCTGCGTCAGGACATCGGTGAGATTCTGATCGATAACCCGAAAGTGCTTGAGCTGGCGCGCCAGCACATTGCCGCGCTGGGTCGTCCGGATTTCACCAGCAAAATTAAACTGTACACCGGCGAAATCCCGCTGTTCAGCCACTATCAGATCGAATCCCAGATTGAGTCCGCCTTCCAGCGCGAAGTACGTCTGCCATCCGGCGGTTCTATCGTTATCGATACCACTGAAGCGCTGACCGCTATCGACATCAACTCCGCGCGTGCAACTCGCGGTGGCGATATCGAAGAGACTGCTTTCAACACTAACCTCGAAGCCGCTGATGAAATCGCCCGCCAGCTCCGCCTGCGCGACCTGGGTGGTCTGATTGTTATCGACTTCATCGACATGACCCCTGTTCGCCACCAGCGTGCGGTTGAAAACCGTCTGCGCGAAGCGGTGCGTCAGGACAGAGCGCGTATTCAGATTAGCCATATCTCACGCTTTGGCCTGCTGGAGATGTCCCGTCAGCGTCTGAGCCCGTCGCTGGGTGAGTCCAGCCATCACGTCTGCCCACGCTGCTCCGGCACCGGTACCGTGCGTGATAACGAATCGCTGTCCCTCTCGATTCTGCGTCTGATTGAAGAAGAAGCGCTGAAAGAGAATACCAAAGAGGTTCACGCGATTGTCCCTGTGCCAATTGCCTCTTACCTGCTGAACGAAAAACGTGCTGCGGTCAGTGCCATTGAAGCGCGTCAGGGTGGCGTTCGCTGCATCATCGTGCCAAACGATCAGATGGAAACCCCGCACTATCACGTGCTGCGTGTCCGTAAAGGCGAAGAGACGTCAACGCTCAGCTACCTGCTGCCGAAGCTGCACGAAGAAGAGATGGCCCTGCCTTCAGATGAAGAGCCAGCCGAGCGCAAGCTGCCTGAGCAGCCTGCGTTAGCGACCTTCATTATGCCTGAAGCACCGCCTGAAGCAGCCCTGGAAAAACCGGCGGCCAAACCTGCGGCGCAGAAACCTGAAGCAACGGCAGCGAAAGCCCAGCCGGCGCAGCCTGGTCTGCTGAGCCGCTTCTTCGGCGCGCTTAAGAAGATGTTTGCCGGTGAGGAAGTTCAGCCAGAGCAGCCGAAAGAAGAGCCAAAAGCGGCCAAGCCTGAGCGTCAGCAGGACCGCCGTAAGCGTCAGAACAACCGCCGCGACCGTAACGACCGTAGCGAGCGCAATGACCGCAGCGAGCGTCGTGACAACCGTGATAACCGCTCTGAGAATAACGAAGGCCGTGAGCAACGCGAAGACAACCGTCGCAACCGTCGCGAGAAACAACAGCAGAATGTTGAAGATCGTGAAATTCGCCAGCAGGCGGGCGATGAGTCTGAGAAGAGCAAACAGCGTGACGACCAGCAGCCGCGCCGTGAACGCAACCGTCGCCGTAACGACGAGAAGCGTCAGGCACAGCAGGAAGTCAAAAACCTGAACCGCGAAGAGCCTGTTGAACAGCAGGACGGCGAGCAGGAAGAACGTACTCAGGTCATGCCGCGTCGTAAGCAGCGCCAGCTTGCTCAGAAAGTTCGTTTCGCCTCCGAAGCAACCGAAGAGTCAGCAATTGTCCCGGTTGAAACCCGCGAGAGCGCAGCCGGTACTCAGCTTGCAAAAGTTGACCTGCCAGCGGTCGTTGATAACAACGTTGAGCAGGATGATAACGGTGAAAACCGTGATAACGCCGGCATGCCGCGCCGTTCACGTCGTTCCCCACGTCATCTGCGCGTCAGCGGCCAGCGCCGTCGTCGCTATCGTGACGAGCGTTACCCAACTCAGTCGCCAATGCCGCTGACCATTGCCTGTGCTTCACCAGAAATGGCCTCCGGCAAAGTCTGGATCCGCTACCCGGTAGCGCGTCCGGAGCAGGTTGTTGAAGAACAGCCAGTAACCGAAGAGGTTATTGCACCTGCGGCAGCGGTAGAAGAGGTCGTGACTGAAGCGGCAACCGTGGTAGAACCTCAGGTTGTTGAAACTGCAGCCCCTCAGGCAGCTGAAGTCGAAACCACGCATCCGGAAGTGATTGCCGCGCCGGTTGATGCCGCACCGCAGCTTATTGCTGAAGAAGATGTCGTGGTGGCTGAGGAAATCGCTGAAGAAGCTGAACCTGTAGCCGCAGTGGAAGACACCGCTGAAGCCATCGTCGAAACGACCGCTGAAGAAATCGTTCAGGACGTTGAGATTGAGGTTGAACCGGTTGTTGAAGAACCGAAAGCGCCTGAAGTGAAACCTGAGCCGGTTGTTTCTGCGCCAGCCGCTGCCCACGTGGCGACAGCACCAATGACGCGCGCTCCGGCGCCGGATTACGTGCCTGAAGCACCGCGTCACAGCGACTGGGTTCGCCCGGCATTCAGCTTCGAAGGTAAAGGCGCAGCCGGTGGCCACAGTGCAACGCATCAGGCGACTGCACCGGCAACGCGTCCACAGTCTGTCGAATAACGACAAACGACGCTGAAAGTAAAAAGCCGACCTGAGGGTCGGCTTTTTTTATGGCTGCTACACGGGCTTCCTCATCCCGGTCACCTCCGGCATGACCTGCCGCATCAACTCCAGAAAACGCCGCAAGCGTGCCGGATAATAACGGGACCAGGGATAAACCAGATGCACCGGTAGCGCCGCTGGCTGCCACTCCGGCAGCAAATGTACCAGCCGCCCTTCCTGAATATCGTCCTGTACCGTCCAGCTGGAGACCACCGCCACGCCAAGCCCGGTGAGTGCAGTGTTACGTGCGACATACAGGCTGTCGGTGCTGAGGCGTGGCGTAATAGCAATCCGCGCGGTGGCGGGCGAAGCATCGTGAAATAGCTCCACGTGGCGCTGGTAGAAAGAGCTGATCGCTATCCAGGGAAACTGCTGCAAATCCTCCGGCGTGGTAACCGCTGGAAAACGGGCCAGCAGTGCCGGAGAAGCGACCACCGAGCGCGGCACTTCCGCCAGCAGCACGGATACGGTCGCCGGATCGACCTCCACGCCTACCCGAATAGCACAGTCCAGGTTGTCACCGAGGAAATCCGCCGACCTGTCGTTGAGCATCCACTCAATCGAAAGCTGCGGATAGCGTTGCAAAAATTCGGTTACGGGTTTAAGAAGCTGATCCTGACCAAACGCGTGGGGAGCGCGCACCCGCAGCACGCCTACCGGCTCATCTTCCGTCTGCCCCACCTCATCTTCCAGCGCCAGCCAGCTGTCAATCACCCGACGGGCGTGCTGATAGCAGCGCTCGCCGTCATCCGTCAGCCGCGTCGTGTGGGTGGTGCGCAATATCAGGCGTACGCCCAGCATGGTCTCAAGCGACTGTAACCGTCTGCTCACAGTGGCCTGGGTGGTGGCCAGCTGCCGTGCAGCCGCAGAGAGGGAACCCGCCTCCACGATGCGAACAAACGTCCGCATTAGCTCCACCCTGTCTATACGCTCAGCTCTTTTCATTGCTTTTTCACTTATACGTTCAACGTATAAGCGTTTTACCACCGGGCCCGCTACCGTCGCAAGGCGTACTGATAAAAAATAGCCTCACACGACGAATGAGGAACTTCTTATGAACACAACAACCGCCGCCCATGCCGTGAGCCGCTGGGTGATTTTAATGCTGGCGATCGGTGCAGGTTTCAGCGTGGCATCAATCTATTATGCCCAGCCTCTGCTGCCGCTGATGGGCGCAGACCTTCATCTGAGTATCGAAGGAATGGGCATGGTCCCGACGCTCACCCAGGCGGGATATGCCCTGGGGATCCTGTTCCTGCTTCCGCTCGGCGATCGCCACGACCGCAGGACGTTAATCCTGATAAAGAGTGCGGCGCTGGCGCTGTTTCTTCTCGGCTGTAGCCTGACCGGGCAGATCCACTCTCTGCTGCTGGCAAGCCTGCTCATCGGCATGGCCGCCACCATGGCACAGGATATCGTCCCTGCCGCGGCCATCCTTGCGCCGGAAGGTAAACAGGGGAAAACCGTGGGCACGGTAATGACCGGGCTGCTGATGGGTATCTTATTATCAAGAACCGTGAGCGGCGTGGTGGGTGAAGCGTTTGGCTGGCGCGTCATGTACCAGCTGGCGGCGGCGAGCATTGCGTTCATCGGCGTGATGATGTGGTTTGTGCTTCCCCGTTTTGCCATTCACTCCACGCTGAGCTACCCCGCGCTGATGCGCTCAATGGAACACCTGTGGCGTCGCTATCCGGCGCTGCGCCGTGCGGCGCTGGCTCAGGGCTTTCTGTCGATTGCCTTTAGCGCCTTCTGGTCTACGCTTGCGGTCATGCTGCTTGAGCACTATCACCTGGGCAGTGCCGTAGCGGGTGGTTTTGGTATTGCAGGTGCCGCCGGTGCGTTAGCTGCCCCGCTGGCAGGGGGTCTGGCGGATAAACTGGGCGCAGGAAAAGTCACGCAGCTTGGTGCCGTTCTGGTGACCGTCTCATTTGCCCTGATGTTCCTGATGCCCGCGCTGGGCGTTCATGGACAGCTGATTCTGATCGCCATCTCTGCCGTCGGGTTCGACCTGGGTCTGCAGTCAAGCCTGGTCGCTCACCAGAACCTGGTATACAGCCTTGAACCGCAGGCTCGGGGTCGTCTCAACGCCCTGCTCTTTACGGTGGTCTTTATCGGAATGGCGCTGGGTTCCGCGTTAGGCAGCAATATCTACTCGCTGGCGGGCTGGACGGGTGTGGTCGCGCTGGCGACAGTCTGTGGCGTCATTGCACTGGCAATTCGTCTGATTGAAAGCGCACGTGTCGCCTCCGCATCAGCAGAAGTTGCATAAAAAAAATGCCCAATCCAGGCGGATTGGGCAGTAAAACATGCCCAGTTTCAAGACATGTTCCAAGAGGTCAAGATGTTATTTGTTCAGCTGGAACAGAGACATGCCCTGCATATCGCTAAACGCTTTATAAGACGCCTGCAAGGCCGCCTGCTGCATGGTGTAAGAGGAAATCGCTTCGTTCCAGTCGACATCCACCAGGTCACTCATCTGCTTGGTCTGACCCAGCGCGCGGTCATCACCCAGCGTATCGAGTTTTTCCAGCTCGTTCATCTTGGTTCCCACATCCGCAACGACCGTCAGGACATTGTTCTGGGAGTTTTTGATGCCGATTTGCGCATTGGCAATCACCTGGCTTTGCGCCGTTGCAGCAGCCGGATCGTTTTCAATCGGCGTCTTCAGCGAGGCAATGGCAGAATCCAGGATTTTGAACATGTTCGTCTGGCCATATCCACCGCCCGGCAGCTGTTCTGCATTACTGGTAATGCTTTCGAAAATTTGCTGGCCGGTATGACTAATGGTCATATTTCGCGCCGTATCAACCTGCTGCGTGATGGCCTCTGCGCCGCCCTTGTAATCCCCGGTCGCGGCATCAAACGGTGCGCTCTCGGTTTTGTATCCCGCAAAGATAAAGCGACCATTACCATCCGTCGTGTTGGCCAGGTTCATAAGCTGATCGCGGATCCCCTGAATATCGGTCGCCAGAGAAAGACGGTCGTCATCGCTTAACGTGCCGTTCGACGCATAAACGAGCTTCTCGCGCACGCTCGAGATCGCGGTGTTGACCTGGGTTAACACGTTATCTTCCAGCGAGACCTTCTGTGTAGCAAAGGTGCGCGCGAGCGCAAACTGGCTGTTTTGCGACTGAGACTGTGACAGAACGATGGCCTGCGACGCGGCGATAGGATCGTCCGAAGGACGATTGACGCGCTTGCCGGTGGACATCTGCTCACCGTAGCTCAGCCATCTGCTCTGGGAATCGGTGATCCCACGCATGTTCTGCTCGTACATCATCTGGGTGCTAATACGCATTGTTCACCTCAACCTTAACGAATGTTGATAATTGCATCGAAGAGCGTACTGGCAGTCTGGAGAACCTGGGCGTTCGCCAGGTAATACTGCTGATAACGCTGCAAATTGCCATACTCTTCGTCGAGGTTTACCCCAGAGATGGTCTGCTGCTGCTTGATTAACTGCGTCTCCACGTTGGCTTTCGTCTGGCTGCTCACCTTCAGTGACGCCGTTGAGCTACCGACGGTACTGACGAGAGAGGCATACGCATCGTTGAAGGTTTTGTTTCCACCCACGACTTTGCCGTTTTGCAGATCGAGCAGTTTTTGGCCGTTACGGTTATCACTCTCGCCGCCGTTCTGCACCGATGCCATCGCCAGCTTGGACTCGTCGCTGATCGCGAGTTCCATGTTCATGATGACGTTGGAAACAGGCTTCACGGTAAAGCTGTCTTTGGTGTTTGCCGTACCGCTTACGTTGACGTTAAGGCCATCAAACGACAGATTGCCGCTGGCATCCGGGCTCATCGTAAAGCTGGTTTTGTCTGAAGTACGGGTAACCGTCCAGTCAGTGCCGTTAAACTGCAGCTTATAGTCTGTCGCCTGGACCTGCTTGCTGTCCGCTACAGAAGCCGTAACAACCGCCGAACCGCCGTTCTTGCTGCTGGACAGGACCGCCGGAGAACCGAAGTTGAACAGCTTACCGCCCGCATCACCGTTCGCATCAAAGCCGGCTTCATGCTGCGTGTTCATTGAATCTGCAAAGGCCAGCGCCATCTGGTTCAGGGTGTTACGAGCTTTATCAAGATCTTCCGTGCGGAAGGTCAGTAAACCGCCCAAAGAACCGGTGGTAATCATCTTCTCCGGGATCTCGACATTACCCGCTACGTCGTCGACATAGGCCACGGTGGTACGAGCCGGATCTGCACTCGACTTCACGGCAGCCAGCTGGTTAGCTTTGCTGCCCTGAACCAGGCTGTAACCGTTGCCGAAAGAGATGTTAAACGTACCGCTATCCTGAACAGACACTTCCACGCCGACGATTTTGTTCAGCTCGTTGACGAGCTGATCGCGCTGGTCGAGCAGATCGTTAGGCGATGCGCCCGCGCCGACGCCGGTCAGACGAGAGATCTGATCGTTCAGGTTCGCAATCTGTTTGGCATAGTTGTTGATCTGAGACACGCTGGTCCCAATGGCGGTATTGACCTGCGTATCCTGATCGCGCAGATACTGATCGTTGGTTTTGAACTGATTGACCAGACCACCCGCTTTACCCAGCACCGTCTGACGTGCAGCCGGGTCTTCCGCGTTGCTCACCAGCGTTTGCAGGCTTTTGAAGAAATCCTGCAGGGTGGTGGAGAGCGAGTTGGTGGTATCAGAGAGCACATCGTCGATTTTTGACATCTGCTGGTAGCGCGTCGTCAGACCGCTGCTCTGCGTCTGCGCGGCGCGCAGCTGGTTGGTGATGAAGGCGTCATACTCACGCTGGACACCGGAGACATAAACCCCGTTACCCACCCAGCCACCGCCGGTCAGCGTGCTGTTAGATGCGCCCAGCACCGTGGTCTGGCGGGTGTAACCTGCCACGTTATAGCTTGAAATATTATTACTGACGGTATTGAGTGCCGACTGCGCAGCACTGAGGCCACTCATGGCGCTGTTAATCAAACTGGACATGGGGGTTCCTTTTATACGTTCAGACACGAGTCCTGATGAAGGTTATCGGCAACCTCCACCGGGACTTGAGAACTTTCAGAACAGATTTTCAATATCTGTGCTATAGGCTTTGCTGACCTTCTCGCCCATGGATTTCAGCTGCTGGATCATGCTGGTGAGCTTGCGTGCATAGTTCGGGTCAGTCGCGTAGCCCGCGTTTTGTAAGGCCTGAGCGCCCTGCTCCGCCGTCGCCGCCTGCGTAACGGCGGTATAACGCGGATTTCGGCTCAGCAGGCCAACGTAGTCGGACAATGCTTCCAGATAAGAGCTGTAGACGCGGAATTTTGCTTTGACCTTCACCGCCGCACCGTTCTCGTATTCGGTGGTCGTGATCTCCGTTGTTGGCCCCTTCCAGCTGGAGGTGGCCTTCACGCCGAAGATGTTGAAGCTCGGATCGCCGTTTTCCTTGCGGATCTGACGCTGGCCCCAGCCCGACTCCAGCGCGGCCTGCGCCAGAATCAGATGATGCGGCACGCCGCTCTGTTCGCTGGCAAGGCGCGCGGGCAGAGAGAGCTGCGCCAGGAAGTCTTTGCTGTCACCGGAGAGCGGCTCATCGCCGCTGCCCGTGGCTTTTGGCATCGCTTTACGCACCATTTGCGTCAGAGCCTGGTTCTGATAACTGGTCACCGTTTCCAGATCGAACTTCATCGGCACCTGCTGCGTCTGTTTCTGAGGCTGAATGCCCTGCGCGGCTTCGGTCTGTTTCACAATCATGTCAGCCAGACCGAGGCCTTTACCGGCGGTCATCTGCTGCGCAATCTGCTGGTCATACATGCTGGTGTAGAGACGCGTTGAATCACTGCTGAACATCCCGTCTTTCGGCAGGGTTTCACGCATGCTTTTCAGCATCATCTGTACAAACATCCCTTCCACCTGGCGGGCGACCGGGCGGATGTTCGCCGCCGGGTCTTTTCCTGCTTTGGTTTTCAGTTCGTTGAGCGACTGGGCATCCCAGGCTGCACTGGTCAACAGTTTGCTATCGGTCAGCATTAGATGATTTCCAGTTTGGCGCGCAGGCAGCCCGCGCTTTGCATGGATTGCAGAATGGACATCAGGTCCATCGGCGTTGCACCCAGGGCGTTCAGGGCTCGCACCACGCTGTTCAGGTTGGCACTGGAGCGAACGCTCTGCAGCGACCCGCCGCTCTGACGCATATCAATCTGCGTTTGCGGCGTCACCACCGTCTGACCGCCACCAAATGGCGTATTCGGCTGGCTCACGTTCGCGGAGCGGTTTACCGTTACGGAGAGGTTGCCCTGCGCTACGGCACAGCTGTCCAGCGACACTTCCCGGTTCATGACCACCGAGCCGGTACGGGAGTTGATGATCACCTTGGCATCCTGAACCGGAACGTTCACTTCCATATTCTGGATATCTGCCAGCATGCGCACCTGGTTGCTGCTGCCGGTAGAGGTACGGATCTGCACGGTGCGCGCATCGAGTGCCGTTGCATTACCGTAGCCGCGGCTGCGGTTGATGGTATCGGCAATTTGCTGCGCCATGGTGAAGTCTTCATTATTGAGCTGCAGGTTGATGGTGTTGCCCGCGCCAAACTGGGTCGGCAGTTCACGCTCAATGATCGCCCCGTTGGTGATACGTCCACCGTTAAGCTGGTTCACCTGCACGCTGCTTCCGCCTGCGGATGCGCCCGCACCGCCAACCAGAATGTTCCCCTGCGCCAGCGCATAGACCTGGCTGTCGACGCCTTTCAGCGGGGTCATCAGCAGCGTACCGCCGCGCAGGCTTTTGGCGTTACCCATTGAGGAGACCACCACGTCAATGGTCTGCCCCTGACGAGCAAACGCCGGGTAGGACGCGGTGACCATTACTGCCGCCACGTTTTTCAGCTGCATGTTAGTTCCCGCCGGCACGGTAATGCCGAGCTGGGAAAGCATGTTGTTCAGGCTTTGGGTAGTGAACGGCGTCTGGGTGGTCTGGTCACCGGTACCATCCAGACCAACCACCAGGCCATAGCCAATCAGGGAGTTTTCACGTACGCCCTGAACGCTGGTGAGGTCGCGAATACGGTCAGCCTGGGCAAATGTTGCCACCAGCGCGAGCGCCACGGCGAAGATCGATTTAAACATGGGTCACCTCGCTTACATTGGCGATAAATTAAGGAAGAAGCGCTGCAGCCAACCCATATTTTGCGCTTCATTGATATAGCCGTTCCCGACGTACTCAATGCGCGCATCCGCCACCTGGGTAGATGGAACGGTGTTGGTGCCGCTGATGGTGCGAGGGTTAACCACGCCCGAGAAGCGAATGAATTCAGTGCCCTGGTTGATGGCGATCTGTTTTTCACCCACAACGTGCAGGTTGCCGTTAACCAGTACCTGGTCAACCGTGACCGTCAGCGTGCCGCTGAAGGTGTTGCTGGCGTTCGCGCCGCCTTTACCGTTAAAGGTGTTGCCGCCGGAGGCCTCAACATCCGCACGGGCATTGCCGAACAGGCCCTGCAGATAGCGTGGCACGGTATCGAAGCCAAAATTGGTTTTGCCATCGCGGCTGGCGTTCGCCGACGAGCTCTTGCTCGCGCTGACGTTTTCCTGCAGCACAATGGTCAATGTATCGCCGACGTTACGCGGGCGGCGATCTTCAAACAGCGGCTGATAGCCGTAATTAATCGGCTGCGCGGTCTGGAAAATGGAGCCGTTTACCACTGGCGCGGGGCCAGGAACGGGTTGGGCAGTCGTCGCACCCTGGACCAATGGTTTAGACGGGATCAAAGCACACCCGCTAAGGGTGACAGCCAGAACAGTCAGTATCGGATAACGAAACGCCGCGTTTTTTTGCATTGCCTTCATCTTCGAAAACAGGGAGCCGGCGCGGCGTTTACCGCACCGGGCTACACCTTAGAGTTGCGTCAGTTTCTGCAGCATCTGGTCGGTCGTCGACACTGCTTTACTGTTAATTTCATACGCGCGCTGGACCTGGATCATATTCACCAGCTCTTCCGCCACGTTCACGTTGGACGTTTCAACATAACCCTGGTACAGCAGACCCGCGCCGTTCAGGCCCGGGGTGCTCTCATTCGGCGTACCGGAGGATTGCGTTTCGGTGTAGAGGTTCTCACCAATGCTTTCCAGGCCGGTATCGTTCATGAAGGTGGTCAGGTTGAGCTGCCCGACCTGAACCGGCGCGGCCTGTCCCTGCTGGGTCACGCTGACCACACCGTCACGTCCGATGGTGATGCTCAGGGCGTTCGCCGGGATGGTAATCGCAGGCTGAACCTGGAAACCGCCCGCCGTCACCAGCTGGCCGTTCTGATCGACCTGGAACGAACCGTCGCGGGTATAGGCAGAGGTCCCGTCAGGCAGCTGCACCTGGAAGAAGCCCTGGCCTTTGATTGCCACGTCTTTACTGTTGTTGGTCTGAGACAGGTTGCCCTGGCTGTGCAGACGCTCGGTAGCCACCGGACGAACACCGGTACCGATCTGCAGACCCGATGGCAGCGTCGTCTGTTCAGAAGACTGCGCCCCCGGCTGGCGGATGGTTTGATAAAGCAAATCTTCGAAAACGGCGCGCTGGCGCTTGAAACCATTGGTGCTCACGTTTGCCAGGTTGTTGGCAATCACGTCCATATTGGTTTGCTGGGCGTCCAGGCCAGTTTTCGCGATCCATAAAGAACTGATCATAAGGAGTCCTGTTAACTCATAGCCAGAAGTTGGTTAGCCTTGCCCGCGTTTTCATCCACGCTGCTGATGATCTTCATCTGCATTTCAAAACGACGGGCGCTGGCGATCATGTCGGTCATGGCTTCGACCGGCTTGACGTTACTGCCTTCCAGAACGCCGGACATCACGCGGATGCTCGGATCGGCCTGTAACGTGGCGCCACGCGTCGCCTGAGCCGCCTGGGTCAGGCGGAACATGCCGTCGTCGCCACGCTGCACGTCTTTGGCTTCCGCCTTCACCAGCTTCAGACGTCCGACGGGCGCAACGGTGTTGGCCGGGTCGCCCGGATTCAGCGCCGAAATGGTGCCGTCCGCAGCGATAGTGAGCTCAGAGCCTTCCGGCACGGTCAGCGGACCTGCTTCCCCCATCACCGGATGCCCCTGAATCGTCAGCTGGCCCGTCGCGCTCACCTGGATGTTGCCGTTACGGGTATAGCCTTCGCTGCCGTCCGCCGTTTGCACCGCCAGCCAGCCGTCCTGCTGCAAGGCAACGTCCAGCGGGCGTGAGGTGTAATCCATCTGCCCTGGCGTCATATCGGCGCCAGGGGTTGATGCTGTCACCAGCGTACGGGTCGGCAGGGAAAGCCCTTCTACCGGCACCGCGCGAAGCGCATTAAGCTGGGCGCGAAAGCCCGGCGTTGAGGCGTTTGCCAGGTTGCTGGCGGTAACGGCCTGCTGATTGAGCGTCTGACTTGCCGCGCCCATCGCGGTATATATTGCGTGATCCATTGCGCTTTCCTGTTAGCCGCTTAACGCAGGTTAACCAGCGTGTTGAGGATCTGGTCCTGGGTTTTGATGGTCTGCGCGTTCGACTGATAGTTACGCTGCGCGACGATCATGTTCACCAGTTCTTTACTCATATCCACGTTGGAGGCTTCCAGCGCGCCGTTGGTCAGCTTGCCGAAGTTACCGGTGCCTGCGGTGCCCAGCAGCGCCACGCCGGAAGACTGTGTGGCAGACCAGACGTTGTCGCCTTCAGACTTCAGGCCTTCGTTGTTGGCGAAGTTTGCCAGCACGATCTGACCCAGAACCTGAGACTGTTCGTTAGAGTAGCTTCCCACCACGGTGCCATCGTCGTTGATCTGGTAGCTCACCAGGTCGCCAGGCTTGTAGCCGTTCTGATTGGTTGCCACCACGCTGTTTGCACCGGTGTTCTGCTGCATGGAGTTCTGGAAACTCAGGGAGAAGGTCGCCGCCGTCGCACCGCTGACAGAACCCGTGGTGATGTTAATGGCCGGCGTGGCGTTTGGCGCTGCGCTCAGCACGCCCGCTGCGTCGTAGTTATACACACCCGCCAGGTTACCGTTCGCATCAAAGTTCATCTGCGCCGCTTTCGTCGCAGCAGAACCCGCAACGCTGCCGTCCTGAGTGTAAAGATCCCATTTATTGTTGGCCGTCTTAACGTAGTAGACGTACATGTTATGGGCGTTACCCTGGCTGTCGAATACGGTCACGGTACCTTTTTTGTTATAGGTATCCGGGTTGGTCGCATCGAAGGGGGCGGTTTGAACAGGATCGGTTGAGTTCAGGTTGATCTGCTGCGTGGCGGTGGTGGTTGATTTCGCCGCCATCAGGGTATTCGGGATAGTAATCGCCTGAGGATTCGCACCGGTCTGAACGGTTGGAGGCGTTCCTGCTGCCGGGTAGCCCGTCAGCTGCATGCCCTGCATGTTAACCAGCGTACGGTTTTCATCCAGTTTGAACTGGCCGTTACGGCTGTAGAACACAGAACCGTTAGAATCGACCATACGGAAGAACCCGTTCTGGCTGATGGCAACGTCCAGGCCACGGCCGGTGTTGGTGGTGGTGCCGTCGCTAAAGTCCTGAGTGATGCCTGCAACTTTTACGCCCAGACCCACTTTGGAACCGGCAAACATGTCTGCAAAAGAAGCAGAACCGGATTTAAAACCATAGGTCGCGGAGTTGGCGATGTTGTTGCCAATGACGTCCAGGTTGGTGGCCGCAGCATTCAGGCCGCTGACCGCTTGAGAAAAGGCCATGACTTACTCCTGATAAGTGTTAAGGCTTAGATAATCTGCCGAACTTCGTCGAGTGTGGTGGAACCAGAGGTTCCCAAATCCAGTTTGTTGCCGTCGCTTCCTTTAATCACGCCCTGGACCAGCGCGAACTGCAGCGGCTGCGCCACCAGCTGGGTCGTCCCGTTGCTGGCGCTGATCGCTACTTTGTAAGAACCGTTTGGTGCTTTAGTGCCGTCGGTCAGGCTGCCATCCCACGTAAAGGTGTGAACGCCCGCCTTCAGCTCACCGATATCAATGGTGCGCACGACCGTGCCGTTGCTGTCGGTGATGGTTGCGGTAACTTTCTCCGCCGCCTGCTGCAGCTCAACGCCAAACGGCGTGGTGGTCGTTGTGGTGTTCCCTTCAGTGGTGCTGGTGCCCGCCAGAATCGTGGTTCCCGGGATCATCACCCCGTGACCAATCAGGCTCGCTGCCTGCAGAGACTGGCTGCTGCCAATCTGGCCGGAAACGGCACCGAGGGTAGTGTTGAGCTTCTCAATGCCGCTCACGGTGCTGATCTGCGCAAGCTGCGTGGTCAGTTCGTTATTCTGCATTGGGTTGGTGGGATCCTGGTTCTTAAGCTGCGCCACCAGCAGCGTCAGAAAGCTGCCCTGAAGATCGGAGGCATTGCTCCCGGTCAGGGAGTTAGAACCCGTCGTACTCTTCGTGTTATTAACACCCGAGTTCGTAGGATCATTCACATTTACGGCGATGGACATGCATGTCTCCTTTACTGGCCGAGAGTGAGTGTTTTGAGCATCATGCTCTTCACGGTATTAAGCACTTCGACGTTGGCCTGGTAGCTACGGGAAGCCGACATGGAGTTCACCATCTCACCCACCACATCCACGTTTGGCATTTTCACGTATCCGCTGGCATCCGCGAGCGGGTTACCCGGCTCATACACCAGCCTGTCCGGCGCCTGGCTCTCTACCACATCAGACACCTTCACACCGCCCGTCGCCGCGCCTGGCGCCGCATCGACCTGAAAGACAACCTGTTTGGCACGATAAGGCTGGCCGTCGGGTCCGGTTACGCTGTCGGCGTTCGCCAGGTTACTGGCGGCCACGTTCAGGCGTTTGGACTGCGCGGTTAACGCCGAACCGGCAATATCAAAAATATTCAACAAGGCCATCTATCAGTTCCCCCCCTGCAGGACGTTCATCATGCCTTTGATTTGTCCGCCGAGTACGGTCAGGCCCGTCTGGTATTTCAGGCTGTTATCGGCAAACTGCGTACGCTCCCGGTCCATATCCACGGTGTTACCGTCGAGTGAGGGCTGATCGGGAATGCGGTAAAGTAAATCGGTCGCTGGCGCGGTCATCGCCTGAGCAGGAATATGGCGAGAGGATGTCATGGCGAGTGCAACACCCGTTCCTTCGGCACGTCCACGCTCCATCACCTTTTTGAGTTCACTGGAAAAATCAATATCGCGCGCCTGAAACCCTGGGGTATCGGCGTTAGCGATGTTGGCGGCTAAAATCTCCTGCCGCTGGGCGCGTAAGTTGAGCGCTTCCTGCTGAAAACGTAACGCGGCGTCGAGTTTATCGAGCATGTCTCCTCCGCTGATGGCAAAATTTCAGTTCACAGCTTAAATCTCACCCGGTCTCCCCTATCGACGGAATAAGCGCAAAATGCGTCGCTATTTATTGCGTTGATGCAAAACCACTGCAGGTAAAATTCATTCAACTCTGGAAACGGTGGAACTTGCGATGCAAACGTTAAAACGTAGCCTGGTGGCAGCTTTCTTGCTGTTTAGTCCTCTGGTGCAGGCTGATGGCTTACAGGATCGGCTGACGGCTTTTTTTGCTGAAAAACTGGCAGGCTTTAGCGATGACGTGACCGTTGCCGTGCGCACGCCACCGAATCTGTACCCGACGTGTGACCAGCCGTCCTTCAGCGTGGTAGGGTTCACAAAACTCTGGGGGAATGTGAACGTGCTGGCACGCTGCGCCAACGAAAAACGCTATTTACAGGTTGCAGTTCAGGCGACGGGCAATTATGTTGTCGCCGCCGTGCCCATTGCGCGCGGCAGCGTGCTGCAGACGAACAGCGTGACGTTAAAACGCGGGCGTCTGGATCAGCTGCCGCCACGCACCATGCTCGATATGAACCAGGCACAGGACGCCGTCAGCCTGCGTGATGTCGCCCCCGGCCAGCCGATACAGCTCTCAATGCTGCGTCAGGCATGGCGGGTAAAAGCGGGTCAACAGGTGATGGTGGTGGCCAACGGAGATGGCTTTAGCATCAACAGTGAAGGGAAAGCGTTAAACAATGCCGCGGTGGCGCAAAACGCCCGCGTCAGAATGTCCTCAGGCCAGGTGGTGAGCGGAACCGTCGATGCTGATGGGAATATTCTGATTAACCTATAATCTTTTTAAAGATTTCGCTGCGCGTGCCGATAAATATTCCACTAATGATGATATCAGGCGCAAACGCCGCGAACCCTCGATGAGGACAACACTATGAGCATTGATCGTACATCAGCCCTGAAGCCGGTAAGCGCTGTACAACCTCGCGAAACGAATGACGCTCCTGCGCAGAAAACGCGTCTGGAAAAACCGTCAACGTCCAACAGCACCAGCGTTACCCTGAGCGACGCGCAGGCAAAACTGATGCAGCCAGGCAGCAACGATATCAATATGGAACGTGTTGAAGCGCTGAAAACGGCTATTCGTAACGGTGAGCTGAAAATGGACACCAGCAAAATCGCTGACGCCCTGATTCAGGAAGCACAGAGTTTCTTACAGAGTAACTAACCGTATGAGTCGACTGTCAGAAATACTGGATCAAATGACGGTTGTTCTTAACGACCTGAAAACGGTAATGGACGCTGAACAACAGCATCTCTCTTCCGGTCACATCAACGGCAGTGCGCTGCAGCGTATTACTGAAGATAAGAGTTCACTCCTGGCGACGCTGGATTATCTGGAGCAGCAGCGCCGCGCTGAGCAGGATCCTAAGCGTAGCGCCAATGACGATATTATTGAGCGCTGGCAAACCATTACCGAAAAAACCCAGCATCTGCGCGATCTTAATCAGCACAACGGCTGGCTACTGGAAGGTCAGATTGAGCGTAACCAGCAGGCGCTTGAGGTATTGAAACCGCATAAAGAAACCGGACTGTACGGTGCGGATGGTCAGACAGCGACTGCGCGTATTGCGGGAGTTAAAAAGATTTCGATTTGACGCCTGAGCGACAAATCATGCAGCGGGGAGCACCATAAGGTGAACTCCCCTTTTGGCGTTTATGCCGTACGGCGGGCAAACTCTTTCACTTTGAACCCCAGCACCGCGAGCGTGGCAAAATAAGCCACCACCCCAACGCCTACCACGGCCATCAGCCGCATCAAACGGTATGGCATGGTGCCCAAGGACCATTCCGGCATCACGTACATCATGCCAAGCAGCGCGGCAGACATCACCAGTACCGCAACGATCAGACGCACCAGGAAACTCCCCCAGCCCGGCTGCGGCGTGAAAATATCCTGCTTGCGCAGCTGCCAGTATAACAGCCCGGCATTCAGACAGGCCGCCAGACCAATCGATAATGACAGGCCCGCATGCTTCAGCGGCCCAATAAACGCCAGGTTCATCAGCTGCGTCATAATCAGCGTCACGATAGCAATTTTCACCGGCGTTTTGATGTCCTGACGCGAGTAGAACCCTGGCGCCAGCACCTTGACGACGATCAGCCCCATCAATCCGACCGAGTAGGCAATCAGCGCGCGCTGGGTCATGGCAGCATCAAAAGCGGTGAATTTTCCGTACTGGAAGAGCGACACCGTTAACGGTTTAGCCAGAATACCCAGCGCCACCGCGCTTGGCAGGGCCAGCAGGAAACAGAGACGTAATCCCCAGTCCATCAGGCGGCAATATTCATCATGGTTGCCGCTGGCAAAACTTTTCGACAGCGACGGCAGCAGAATGGTCCCCAGCGCCACGCCCAGCACCCCGGACGGAAATTCCATGAGGCGGTCGGCGTAGTACATCCAGGAAACCGAACCGGACACGAGGAAAGAGGCAAAGATGGTGTTGATGATAAGCGAGATCTGGCTGACTGAGACGCCGAGAATGGCGGGCCCCATCTGCTTGATCACGCGCATCGCCCCGGCATCTTTGAGATTGATGCGCGGCAGCACCAGCATGCCGATTTTTTTCAGATGCGGCAGCTGATACGCCAGCTGCAGCACGCCGCCGACGGTGACCGCCCAGGCCAGCGCCAGCACCGGCGGGTTGAAGTGCGGCGCGGCGAACAGGGCAAAACCGATCATGCTGACGTTAAGAAACGTCGGCGCAAACGCCGGTACAGAGAAGCGGTTCCAGGTATTCAGGATCGCCCCCACCAGCGAAGCCAGCGAGATGAGCAGAATATAGGGGAAAGTAATGCGCAAAAGCTGCGAAGTCAGGGCAAATTTGTCAGCCGTATCGGCAAACCCGGGTGCGGTCACCATAATTACCCAGGGCGCGGCCAGCATCCCGAGTACGGTCACCACAGCTAAAGCCAGCGTCAGCAACCCGGAGACATAAGAAACAAAGACGCGCGTCGCGTCTTCACCCTGCTTGCTTTTATATTCCGCCAGAATGGGCACGAATGCCTGGGAAAACGCCCCTTCAGCAAAAATACGACGCAGCAGGTTCGGCAATTTGAAGGCGACGAAAAAGGCGTCCGTGGCCATCCCTGCACCAAATACCCTTGCCACAATGGCGTCGCGTGCAAAACCCAGCACGCGGGAAAACATGGTCATCGAGCTGACGGCCGCCAGCGATTTTAATAAGTTCATTAACGTGAATTTCCAGAACCATACGGATTTCCAGGACGGGCAAGCGTAAGCGCCACCCGGCAAAGCCTACAAGCGGCGCTTAGTCTACCCGGATTTCAACGAATTACTATCCGCAGATGTTACAGCGAGTTATTCACTCATGGCATCGCGCCAGAGCCTTTCTACAATGCGCTGCGCCATAATGGCCTGCTCGCCGGACGTTTCAGGAACCGTCTGATTTTGCACGCAGGTGATAAAGTGGCGGGCGCATCCTGCGAAACCGCGCTGCTCGAGGGTGCTCTGCCAGCCTGGCGCCGGGAGCGTCACCACGCCGTTGCCCTTCTCTTCCCGCCACTCGCGCATGTCCGTAATGTCGTACAGCGCGCCGTCGGTCACCGCCTGCACGGATTCACGCTGGCTACCCGCCCGACGGTGCATGCTGGTGGTAATCTGAAGATGCTCAACGGAAAAGTGGTGTTCAGCGTAGACCATTTGCCCCTGATCGTTTGTCACGAGGGTGCCGCTTTTCAGCTGCGCATTACCGTTGGTCAGCCACAGCGCCGTATCCACCACATGCAGGTAATCATCCAGAAGGGTGAACCGCAGATCGTTTGGCCCAATGCTGTCGGTACGGTGCTTATCCATTCGCAGCGAGGCAAGCGTGCCCGACTGCGCCTTAAGCTGCTGGTAAAGCGGCGCGAAGCGGCGGTTGAAGCCCACCATCAGCGTCAGTTTTTTGCGCGCCGCCAGTTCGATCAGACGTTCCGCGTCCGGAACATTTTCCGCCAGCGGTTTATCCACGCAGACGTGAACCCCCGCATTGAGCAGCTCGCTCACCACCTGATAGTGAGTTGCCGTTGAGGTATGCACAAAAACCGCATTACACTCGCGGGCCAGATCCTGCAGGGAGGCAGCGTACGGAATGCGCCAGGTTTCGCAGATACGTTCTGCCTTTTCTCGCGTGGGTGACCATGCCCCTTGCAGGGTCCAGTCCGTCGCCGCACCTAAAACAGGCAGCCAGGCTTTTTGCGCAATGCCGCCCAGCCCCACCACGCCTACGCGTAATTTTTTCACCGTCAGTCTCCCAGATGTGCCAGCAAGGCATCCAGACGCTGTTTCAGCCCGGCGACCTCTTCTTCCAGCGCTTCTACGCGCGCGACAAGAGTGTCAGTGCCTGCTGAGGATACCGCGTCGCTCTCCACGGTAGCGACATCGACGTCGCCGCTGAACAGATGCATATAGCGGCTTTCACGTTTGCCCGGCTCGCGCGCCAGACGCACCACGTACGGGCCGTCTTCGCGAGAAGCCAGCCCTTCCAGGGTCTGCTCGACCTCCTGCATATCGCTGAACTCATGCATACGGGAAGCGCGCGTGCGCAGTTCTCCCGGCGTCTGCGCCCCGCGCAGCAGCAGCGTGGTGATGACCGCCACTTCCGCGCTGCTCAACTTCAGGTCACCGAATTCGGAGTTACAAAAGCGCTGTTCGTACTTGGTCACGCGGTTGCCGAAGCCGCTGACGGTGCGCAAATAGTGGCGTTTTACCAGCGCATCCAGCACGTCCTGAACGTTATGCTCGCTGAGGTTCATCACCGGCTCGCGGTTGGTTTTCTGGTTGCAGGCCATGGTCACGGCGTTGACGGAGAGCGGATACTGCTCCGGCGTGGTGACCTGTTTTTCGAGTAAGCACCCAATCACGCGCGCTTCTGTACCGTTTAGCTGATACTTCATCTTTTCTCCTTAACGACCTGCGGTCCAGTCCCGGGTGGTTAACGCCGTCAGAACGTGGTCGCGCCACTCTCCGTCTATCAACAGATAGTCTTTGGCGTAACCCTCTTTCTCGAACCCTAAACGCGCCAGCAAATTGCCGCTGCGCTGATTATGCGGCATATAGTTCGCCATGATGCGATGGATATGCTGCGTGCGTTGCATATAGCGGATCGCCACCGTTAACGCCTCGTACATCAGCCCCTGTCCCTGCCATTTCTGGCCGATGGAGTAGCCAAGGTAGCAGGCGTGAAACGACCCGCGCACCACGTTTGAAAAATTGGCGATCCCGATAATCTCTTTCTCTTCGGGATCCAGCAGCGCGAAATAAAACGCGCTGCCCTGCTTGTGAAATTCCGTAATCATGCTGAGGCGCGCCTGCCAGCCGGAAGGGTAACAATGGCTCTCATCCCGAACGGGTTCCCATGGTTTTAAAAACTGGCGATTCTCGGCGTAATAATCCGCCAGACGCCAGGCATCACGCTCATGCACCAGACGAACGACCAGCCTGTCCGTTGTCAGACGCACTTTTGGCACATTACTGCGATAGCCAAACATCGATCCCACTCCTTCCCGTCACTTCTGCTTACCCATTAGCTTTACTATACCTGCGCCTGCGCCGTCTGTGAAAACAGTGACATACCATTTTTCTCGCTTTTCACTATTTTCGATGAGAACTCTCTATCAAAGCAGCCTTTTGATAAAAAAATATTGTCACGCCCGGGGGTGGGAAAAAACGCGGCGACAACGCAGAATGTTAGCGTGCTCACCATCTTATTTTCCCTGGAGGGAAAATGTCCCGCGTATCACAGGCCAGGAGCCTGGGTAAATATTTCCTGCTCGTCGATAACATGCTGGTCGTGCTCGGCTTTTTTGTCGTTTTTCCCCTTATATCGATCCGCTTTGTCGATCAAATGGGCTGGGCGGCATTAATGGTCGGCATTGCCCTGGGGCTACGCCAGTTTGTCCAGCAGGGTCTGGGCGTCTTTGGCGGGGCCATTGCCGACCGCTTTGGCGCTAAACCGATGATCGTTACCGGTATGCTGCTGCGCGCGGCAGGGTTTGCCACGATGGCGGTCGCCCAGGAGCCCTGGCTGCTCTGGTTCTCCTGCTTTCTCTCCGGCATCGGGGGCACGCTGTTCGATCCGCCACGTACCGCGCTGGTGGTGAAGCTGATTCGCCCTCAGCACCGCGGCCGTTTCTTCTCGATTCTGATGATGCAGGACAGTGCCGGGGCGGTTATCGGCGCCCTGCTGGGAAGCTGGCTGCTGCAGTATGACTTCCGTCTGGTCTGTGCGGCTGGGGCGGTGCTCTTTATTCTGTGCGCGCTGTTTAATGGCCTGTTCCTGCCCGCCTGGAAGCTGTCGACGGTCAAAGCGCCGGTCCGGGAAGGGCTTGGCCGGGTCCTGCGCGACAGGCGTTTTGTCACCTATGTGTTGACCCTGACGGGCTACTACATGCTGGCCGTACAGGTCATGCTGATGCTGCCGATCATGGTTAACGATATTGCGGGCACGCCTGCAGCCGTAAAATGGATGTACGCCATTGAAGCCTGCCTGTCGTTAACGCTGCTTTATCCGATTGCCCGCTGGAGCGAACGGCATTTTCGTCTGGAGCATCGCCTGATGGCCGGGCTGCTCCTGATGACGCTGAGCATGATGCCGATCGGTCTGGTGAACTCTCTCCAGCAGCTGTTTACGCTGATTTGCACGTTCTATATTGGCTCAATCATCGCCGAGCCTGCCCGCGAAACGCTGAGCGCCTCGCTTGCGGATGCGCGTGCGCGCGGCAGCTATATGGGGTTCAGCCGCCTGGGGCTGGCGCTCGGCGGGGCATTAGGTTACGCCGGGGGCGGCTGGTTGTTTGATGCCGGCAAAGCGTTAAATCAACCTGAACTCCCGTGGATGATGCTGGGCGCGGTGGGCTTTATGACGCTACTCGCCCTGTGGTGGCAGTTCAGCCAGAAACGCAGTGCGAGCGGCATGCTCGAGCCTGGCGCGTAGCCTTTCCCTCGGGCGGGAGCCTCTCCCGCCCCACTTCTCAGTTTTTTCTGCTGGTTTCTGCCAATTCACGCTGACATACTGGCGTAACAGGACAGAAGCGCCGATTTTTCGTTGAGGAACACTATGAAGAAAATTGTCTTTGCCGCTGCATTAGTTGTCAGCGGCCTGCTGGTTGGCTGTAACCAGCTCACGCAATATACCGTCAGTGAACAGGAAATTAATCAGGCGCTGGAAAAGCATAACAATTTCTCGAAAGACATTGGCGTGCCGGGGCTGGCAGACGCGCATATCGTGCTCACAAACCTGAGTAGCCAGATCGGACGTGAAGAGCCAAACAAAGTCACACTGGCCGGTGATGCGGACCTCGATATGTCCTCCCTGTTTGGCAATCAGAAAGCCAACATTAAGCTCAAGCTGAAGGCA
The DNA here is from genome assembly GCF_058354585.1 of Enterobacter sp. Taxon_8. Taxonomy (NCBI): domain Bacteria; kingdom Pseudomonadati; phylum Pseudomonadota; class Gammaproteobacteria; order Enterobacterales; family Enterobacteriaceae; genus Enterobacter; species Enterobacter sp. Taxon_8. The sequence continues at coordinate 2,872,380 of NZ_CM177989.1, forward strand.
CTCCCTGTTTTCAACAAAGAGAAAGGGGCGATTTTCCTGCAGGAGATGGAAGTGGTCGATGCGCAGGTGTCTCCGGACAAGATGGCACCGGTTCTGCAAACCCTGATGCCCTATCTGAACCAGTCGCTGCGTAATTATTTTAACCAGCAGCCCGCGTACGTCTTAAGTGAAGACAAAAGCAAGGGTGAAGCCCTGGCGAAAAAATACGCAAAGGGCATAGAGGTGAAACCGGGCGAAATTATCATTCCTTTCACCGATTAACCTGAAGGGCGCTGCGGCGCCCTTTTTTTTCACGGAAAAGTGTGCAAACGAAAACGTTTCCGCTTATGATTTGTGTCCGGCAAAAACAGCCATCCTTATGACTGATTCCTGACAAGCCGGAGCTTCCATGACTGCACAACCCCAGGTTCTTAAAATCCGCCGCCCTGACGACTGGCATATCCATCTGCGCGATGGCGATATGCTGAAAACCGTCGTGCCTTATACCAGCGAAATTTATGGCCGCGCGATTGTCATGCCTAACCTGGTTCCACCAGTCACCACCGTCGATGCCGCGATAGCCTATCGCCAGCGCATCCTGGATGCCGTGCCTGCGGGACACGATTTTACCCCGCTGATGACCTGCTATCTGACCGACTCGCTGGACCCGAACGAAGTGGAGCGTGGGTTTAACGAAGGCGTCTTTACGGCAGCGAAACTCTACCCGGCGAATGCCACCACCAACTCCAGCCACGGCGTCACCAGCATTGATGCCATCATGCCGGTTCTGGAACGCATGCAGAAACTGGGTATGCCGCTGCTGGTCCATGGTGAAGTCACGCACGCGGAGATTGATATCTTCGACCGTGAAGCCCGTTTTATCGAGACCGTGATGGAGCCTTTGCGCCAGCGCCTGCCCGCGCTAAAGGTGGTATTTGAGCATATCACCACCAAAGACGCGGCAGAGTACGTGCGTGACGGCAACGATCTTATCGCTGCCACCATTACGCCACAGCACCTGATGTTTAACCGTAACCACATGCTGGTGGGCGGGGTGCGCCCTCACCTCTACTGTCTGCCTATCCTCAAGCGCAACATCCACCAGCAGGCGCTGCGCGAGCTGGTCGCCAGCGGGTTCTCCCGCGCGTTCCTCGGTACCGACTCCGCACCTCACGCCCGCCATCGTAAAGAGGCGAGCTGCGGCTGCGCAGGCTGCTTCAACGCCCCAACGGCGCTTGCCAGCTACGCAACCGTATTTGAAGAGATGAACGCGCTGGAACATTTCGAAGCATTCTGCTCCCTTAACGGCCCGCGCTTCTACGGCCTGCCGGTCAACGACACCTTCATCGAGCTGGAGCGGAAAGCGAGCCACGTTGAGGAGTCCATTGCCCTGACGGATGATACGCTGATCCCATTCCTGGCGGGTGAAACCGTTAACTGGACGGTAAAACGTTAAAAAATCAATCCCCCTTGTTGTCAAAAAGATAATATACCTGTATAAATAAACAGTATATTACACAGGGGGCATTTATGCGTATTGAAGTCACCATAGCCAAAACTACCGTTCTGCCTGCCGGCGCGCTTGATGCACTGGCAGGCGAATTATCCCGCCGTATTAACAACACCTTTCCCGATAACGCGGGTGCCGTAACGGTGCGTTACGCCTCGGCGAACAACCTCTCCGTCATTGGTGCTGCGAAAGAAGATAAAGATCGCATCAGCGAAATCCTGCAGGAAACGTGGGAAAGCGCAGACGACTGGTTTATCACAGATTAACACTGCTCCCTCATTGTGTTTTTTGCCGGGTCGCCCCGGCTTTTTTTTGTCTAAAAATCCTGCAAGTTCAAATTAATTCGGCATCTTCTTTAAGAATCGTGAACAAGATGGTGTTTTATTGTTCGAACAATCCTAAAAAGCAGAAAAATGTGTTGCCAGCTGTTTATTTTTCCCGTCGGAACCCTTATTACTTGGTATACTGAAGATGCTTTCAGAAAAACATGCATTGAACCTCAAAGCCGTTGTCTTCTAACACGCATTAAGGGGGTTATAATGGAAAAGAATAGTGAAGTGATCCAGACCCATCCACTTGTAGGCTGGGATATCAGTACCGTAGATAGCTACGATGCGCTGATGCTGCGTTTGCACTACCAGACCCCGAATCAACTCAACCGTGAAGAAGCGGAAGTTGGACAGACGCTGTGGCTAACAACAGACGTCGCCCGTCAGTTTATTTCTATTTTAGAAGCAGGTATTGCAAAAATAGAATCTGGCGACTATCAGGAAAATGAGTATAAACGGCACTAAGCTTATGCCCACTTTTCTCTCTACAGGCACCCTCGCGGTGCCTTATTTATTTCTCCCTTGTCTAACCCCGCGTTGTTAATTACTCTGCTAACAAAACATCAGTTTACGAGATGCATATGAGATACGACTTAATCATTATTGGTAGCGGCTCCGTGGGTTCCGCCGCCGGTTATTACGCAACACAGGCAGGCCTGAAGGTCCTGATGATCGATGCCCATCTTCCTCCTCATTCGGAGGGCAGCCATCATGGCGATACCCGCCTCATGCGCCATGCGTATGGAGAAGGCGAGCGCTATGTACCGCTGGTGCTTCGCGCCCAGACGCTGTGGGACGAGCTGGCGAAGCAGACCGAAGAGCGTATTTTCGAGCGTACCGGCGTTATCAACCTTGGCCCTTCCCATTCTGATTTTCTCGCCAGCGTCGAGCGCAGCGCAAAAGCCTTTAATCTTGATGTCGAGAAGCTGGACGCGACGGGCATTACCGCGCGCTGGCCTGAAATTACCGTCCCCGACGATTACATTGGCCTCTTTGAAGCCCACTCCGGCGTGCTGCACTGTGAAACAGCGATCAAAACCTGGATCGATCTTGCCGCGAAAGCCGGCTGCGCGCAGCTGTTTAACTGTCCGGTAGAGGCTATCACCCATGACGAGAATGGCGTCACGGTAACGACTATTGACGGCGACTATTCAGCGTCCCGCCTGCTCGTCAGCGCAGGAACCTGGGTCACGCGCCTGCTGCCGGAACTGCCTGTCCAGCCGGTGCGTAAGGTCTTCTCCTGGTTCCAGTCGGATGGGCGCTACAGCGCGCAGAATAAATTCCCGGCCTTTACCGGCGAATTGCCGAATGGCGATCAGTTCTACGGTTTCCCTTCCGAGAAAGACGCGCTGAAAATCGGTAAACACAACGGGGGCCAGGTTATCTCCTCCCCTGACGAGCGTAAGCCCTTCGGCGCCTGGCCACAGGATGGTTCAGAGGCCTTCTCGTTCCTGCGCACTATTCTTCCGGGCGTCGGTGGCTTGCTGTATGGCGCGGCCTGTACCTACGACAACACGCCGGATGAAGACTTTATCATTGATACCCTGCCGGGGCATGACAACGTCCTGCTGATTACCGGGCTGAGCGGCCATGGCTTTAAGTTCGCGTCCGTGCTGGGCGAGATCGCCGCACAGTTTGCCCAGGGCATCACGCCGCAGTTTGATCTGACGCCCTTCTCCCTCTCGCGATTTAACGGATAATCCGCCACGGGCTCCGGACGTCCCGGAGCCCGTTTCATTTACACTGCATGTTGGGGCGTTATGCGCAGGATCGTTAACTTTCTTATGAAGAATATTCGCGAGCATTTTATGCTCTATATCTTACTGTGGGCGCTGCTGGCCATTATTGATTTTGTTTACATCGTATTTTATTGAAAACCATGATTGACAATAATTGACGTTTATTTAGCTTTGCTGAAACTCTCAATTTCATCTTGCACGAAGACATTGAATTACATTTATTGATCCTGTTCAAAAACGCTGAAATAAATAAAATAAAAATCAATAGACAATTATTTCAGTTGCAATATCACCTCTTCCCGTTCATTTTTACCTTTCGGTTAATATGAAAATGGACATTCTGATGCAATTGCGTAACTCCTCCCGGCGCTACGGAATAATATCCATAAGTTTGCACTGGATATTTGCTCTTGCCGTCTACGGTATGTTTGGACTTGGGCTCTGGATGGTCACGCTCAGCTATTACGATGGCTGGTATCACCAGGCGCCAGAGTTGCATAAAAGTATTGGTGTCCTGCTGATGCTGGGGCTGGTCTTCCGCGTGATCTGGCGACATATCTCCCCGCCGCCCGCCGCGCCAACGTCACACAGCAAATTTACCCGCGTTAGTGCAGTCGCCGCGCATATTGCCCTCTATGCGCTGCTGTTTGCCATCCTGATTAGCGGCTATCTCATTTCGACGGCTGACGGTAAGCCGATTAACGTTTTTGGCCTGTTCGAGGTTCCGGCAACGCTTAGCGATGCCGGGGCGCAGGCCGATACGGCGGGGGTAGTTCACCTCTGGCTTGCCTGGAGCGTGGTGATCCTGTCCGTACTTCACGGGCTTGCCGCCCTCAAACACCATTTTATTGATAAAGACGATACGCTAAAGCGCATGCTTGGCCGCTCGTCAGTTGACTCTGGAGCATAAAATGAAAAAACACCTGCTGGGTATCGCCCTGGGTTCTCTGTTATTCACCGCCGGTAATGCCGTGGCGGCGGATTATAAAATTGATAAAGAGGGCCAGCACGCTTTCGTCAATTTCCGTATTCAGCACCTGGGCTACAGCTGGCTGTACGGCACCTTTAAGGATTTTGACGGCACGTTCACCTTTGACGAGAAAAATCCCGCGGCCGATAAAGTCAATGTGACGATTAATACGAACAGCGTCGACACGAACCACGCAGAGCGCGATAAACACCTGCGCAGTGGGGAGTTCCTCAACGTCGCGAAATTCCCGCAGGCGACCTTCACTTCTACTGAGGTGAAGAAAGACGGTGATAAGCTGAATATTACCGGCAACCTGACGCTTAACGGCGTAACAAAACCAGTCACGCTTGATGCTAAATTACTGGGCCAGGGTGACGATCCGTGGGGCGGTAAACGCGCAGGTTTTGAAGCGGCAGGGAAAATTCACCTGAAAGATTTTAATATCACAACGGATTTAGGCCCGGCGTCTCAGGACGTGGAGCTGATTATTTCCGTTGAAGGGGTACAGCAGAAATCATAATAACTTCGCCCGGCAGGTTTTCACCGTGCCGGGCGTTATTATCATTCCGGGTCAGGGATACCCAGTTTGGTATTCAGACGACCACGTGATTTATTAAAAATCTTGTTGCCGTTTTCACGTCCTGCGCGACGGCGACGCTGCTCTTCTTCCGGCAGGATGCTCTCTTCACTGCACAGCTCGCTACAGCAGCCGTTAAACTTCTCGGCACAGGCCGGGCACTGAATGAACAGCAGATGGCAGCCGTCGTTTTTGCAGTTGGTGTGGGTATCGCACGGCGCGCCGCACTGATGGCAATGGGCAATAACGTCTTCAGAGATACGCTCACCCATCCGCTCGTCAAAGACAAAGTTTTTCCCGATAAAGCGTACCGGCAACCCCTGCTCACGGGCGCGACGAGCGTACTCGATAATGCCGCCTTCAATGTGCCAGACCTTATTGAAGCCGTTGTGCTTCATCCACGCGCTGGCTTTCTCACAGCGGATACCGCCGGTGCAGTACATAACGATCTTTTTATCTTTATGCTCCTGCATCATCTCAACCGCTTTGGGCAATTGCTCGCGGAAGGTATCAGCCGGGATTTCCATCGCGTTCTCGAAATGCCCCACTTCGTACTCATAGTGGTTACGCATATCAATGAATACGGCATCCGGATCGTCCAGCATCGCATTCACTTCCGCCGCCTTGAGGTATTCACCGACGTCCGACGGGTTAAACTCAGGATCGTCGATACCGTCCGCCACGATGCGTTCACGCACCTTCATTCGCAGCACCCAGAAGGATTTCCCGTCATCATCCAGGGCAATGTTCAGGCGTAAGCCGTCGAGTGCAGGGTCAAACTGATAAAGTACGTCACGGAAGGCGCTGACTTTGCTTTCCGGTACGCTAATCTGCGCGTTGATGCCTTCACGGGCAAGGTAGACGCGGCCGAAGACGTTAAGCGCCGTGAACGCCTGATAAAGCGCATCGCGGGTCGCCTGCGGATCGTCGATGGTGAAGTATTTGTAGAAGGAGATGGTTGTGCGCGGTTCGGTTTCAGCCAACATACGCGCTTTTAACATCTCATTCGAAACGCGGTTATGTAACACTGGCATGGTGTACAGTCCTGGATTCGTTAGAGAGAATGAAAAATCGGTCGGCATCATATAGCAAACAAAACCAATTTACATCCACACAATTTACGCTACATTTCACACACCCTGATTAATCAGGCTTAACAATTGCTGTATTCGTGCACGCTTCGAAAGCAGATATTTTGGCTACGTCTCAAAAAATGAGACACTAGCAAAACAGGACGTTTGAACACAGGAAAGACATGACCCAGTTACCAAAATTTACTGCCGCCCTTTTGCATCCCCGCTATTGGTTGACCTGGCTTGGCATCGGCTTTTTATGGCTTCTGGTACAGCTTCCCTACCCTGTTATTTTTCGGTTGGGTAAATTTCTGGGCCGCTTCGCGCAACTGTTTATGAAACGTCGAGCCAGAATCGCGTACCGCAATCTTGAGCTGTGTTTTCCGCAGATGAGCGAGTCAGAGCGTCACGATATGGTCGCGAAGAATTTCGAATCCGTCGGGATGGGCCTTATGGAAACCGGCATGGCGTGGTTCTGGCCGGACAAACGCATGGCTCGCTGGAGCGAGGTGACGGGCACCGGCATGGATCCGGTGCATACGCTTCAGGCCAACCAGACGGGCGTTCTGCTGATTGGCGTCCATTTCCTGACGCTCGAAATCGGGGCGCGCATGTTCGGCATGCAGGCGCCGGGCATTGGCGTTTATCGCCCTAACGATAACCCGGTCATCGATTTAATCCAGACCAACGGCCGCATGCGCTCCAACAAAAGCATGATCGACCGTAAAGATCTGAAGGGAATGATCCGCGCGCTGAAATCCGGTGAAGTGGTCTGGTACGCCCCCGACCACGACTATGGCCCGCAGGCCAGCGTATTTGTCCCCTTCTTCGCCGTTGAAGAGGCCGCCACAACGACCGGAACCTGGATGCTGGCGCGGATGTCCAAAGCCGCCATCGTGCCTTTTGTTCCCCGCCGTAAGCCGGATGGTTCAGGCTACGAGCTGATGATGCTGGAGCCGGAACTCGCGCCGCCGCTCGACGATGCGGAAACTACCGCGCGCTGGATGAACAGCGTTGTGGAGAAGTGCATTATGCTGGCGCCCGAGCAGTACATGTGGTTGCACCGCCGCTTTAAAACGCGGCCACAAGGCACGCCGTCTCGCTATTAATCCTCATGCGGCCCTCAGGGCCGCATGCTGTTTTAGCTTTAAAAGCTCCCTCTCATTGCGGCATTCATAACCCAGGCGCATAATTAGCAGGCTTATTACTTCATGCTTCAGGTGCTCAGCACCTCATTATGCGGATTGTTATGTCACCCTCAGATGCCCCCATAAACTGGAAGCGTAACCTCACGGTTGCGTGGCTTGGCTGTTTCCTCACCGGCGCGGCGTTTAGCCTGGTTATGCCTTTCCTGCCGCTCTACGTCGAACAGCTGGGCGTGACGGGCCACAGTGCGCTCAATATGTGGTCCGGCCTGGTATTCAGCATCACGTTCCTGTTTTCCGCGATAGCCTCACCCTTCTGGGGCGGCCTTGCCGACCGCAAGGGGCGAAAAATCATGCTGCTGCGTTTGGCGCTGGGGATGGCCATCATCATGGCGCTGATGGGCGTGGCGCAAAACGTCTGGCAGTTCCTGATTTTGCGCGCGCTGCTGGGCCTGCTGGGAGGATTTATTCCCAACGCGAACGCCCTGATTGCCACACAAATTCCCCGCCATAAAAGCGGCTGGGCGCTGGGCACGCTCTCAACCGGCGGCGTGAGCGGTGCCCTGCTGGGGCCACTGGCCGGCGGACTCCTGGCCGATAGCTATGGACTGCGGCCGGTTTTCTTTATCACCGCCAGCGTGTTGTTCCTGTGCTTCATCGTCACCTTGCTCTGTATTCGTGAAAACTTCACGCCAGTCGCCAAAAAGAGATGCTCCACGCCAGGGAAGTGCTGACCTCGCTCAAAAATCCCAGACTGGTGCTGAGCCTGTTCGTGACGACAATGATTATCCAGGTGGCTACCGGGTCGATTGCCCCTATTCTGACGCTTTACGTTCGCGATCTGGCGGGTAACGTCAGCAACATTGCATTCATCAGCGGACTCATTGCATCCGTGCCCGGCGTAGCGGCGCTGCTGAGCGCCCCGAGGCTCGGAAAACTGGGGGACCGGGTGGGTCCGGAAAAAATACTGATCTGCGCGCTGGTGATTTCCGTCCTGCTGCTTATCCCGATGTCGATGGTGCAAACGCCATGGCAGCTGGGCGTCCTGCGCTTTTTACTGGGAGCCGCCGACGGCGCGTTACTGCCCGCCGTACAGACCCTGCTGGTTTACAACTCCACGAACCAGATTGCCGGGCGTATTTTCAGCTATAACCAGTCGTTCCGGGACATCGGTAACGTCACCGGACCGCTGCTCGGGGCTGGGGTCTCCGCCAGCTTCGGTTTTCGCGCCGTCTTTATCGTGACGGCGGGCGTCGTGTTGTTCAATGCCATTTATTCATGGTTTAGTTTATCCCGCGCGTTACGGCCGGTGACGGAATAAGACGAACGCCTGACAGCTTATTTTCGTATTCATACTTGCAGAATCGGATATTCAGCTATTCTTTCCCTGAAACCTTCTGGAAAACAGGGAGACACCAATGACCATGTACGCCACGCTGGAAGAAGCTATTGATGCCGCTCGTGAAGAGTTCCTCGCCGACAACCCCGGCGTTGAAGAAGAAGATGCTGACGTGCAACAGCTTAATATCCAGAAATACGTTCTGCAGGATGGGGATATTATGTGGCAGGCCGAATTCTTTGCCGATGAAGGTGAAGAAGGGGAATGTTTGCCGATATTAAGTGGTGAAGGTGCGCAGGCCGTCTTTGACGGCGACTATGAAGAAATCGAACTTCGGCAGGAATGGCTGGAAGAGAACACCCTGCACGAGTGGGATGAGGGTGAGTTTCAGCTCGAGCCGCCGCTTGATACGGAAGAAGGTCAAACCGCAGCCGATGAGTGGGACGAACGTTAATTTAGGTTATTCGTAAGGGCCGTGGCTGGCATCAATCGGCAGCAGCAGCGTGTCGAAAATCAGCGAGAACGGCAGATCGAGCACGGTCAGGTAGCGCCATGCGGAATCACGGAGATCCCATTTCACGCCAGGGTAATACTGATTCCCGTGGCCTTGCCCTGGAATGGTGCGACTGATGATACTGCCGCAGCCGCTGAGCAGGCATGCCATCAGTACGACGATGATTATTTTCATGAGTAACCTCTAAAAAAATACCGGCGATTAAGCCGGTATTTTATTTGGCGGGAGGCGCTTCGCTTGCCCACCCTACTTAACAACTTACTTCGCCTTCAACGCCAGCGGGTTAAGTTTCAGTTCCTTATAGTAGTTTACCCACGAAGAGTATCTCTCCGGAGCGGACCACACGCGATAGTGAAGACGCGCCATCGTGACCGGGTCGCTCAGCAGGACCAGACGACGGTCGCGGTTGAGTTTTTCCGGAGTCTCGTTAAGCGCCTGCTCTACGTGACGATCGCGGGCAATCTCCAGCACCTGGCTTGCGCGGTGGCGCGCCGTCGCCATAGCCGTTGCCAGGGCGTTGAATGACGGGTTAAACACGGCGTGCATGAAGCCGTCATCCAGCGTGCGATTGCGGTTCTGCTCCAGGTAACGATCGGTATCCACCAGCACCTGCGGCGGGGAATACTCTTCCGGGATCAGGAACAGCTTCCAGCGTTTGGTCCGCAGTCCCACCGTCGAACGGCTGGAGATCACGGAGACAAACGGCGACAGGATTAGCGAGAAGACAATCGGCGCCAGCCAGAACAGGAAACGCAGATCCAGCCACGCCATCCCGGCCGCCCACACCAGACCCAGCAGCAGCTGAGAACCATGGCGCATAAAGGCTTCGCTCCACGGCGTGGAGTCGTCATCACGCTGCGGTGAGTTCCAGACCACCTCCCAGCCCAGGAACGCACTGACCACAAACACGGTGTGGAACAGCATACGCACCGGCGCCAGCAGCACGGAGAACAGGACTTCCAGCAGCAGTGAAAGGGTCACGCGGAAGAAACCGCCGTACTCTTTCGAGCCTTTGCACCAGATCAGGATGATGCTGAGCAGCTTAGGCAAGAACAGCAGCACCATGGTCGAGGCAAACAGCGCGATCGCCAGCTCCGGACGCCACTGCGGCCAAACCGGGAACAGCTGCCGCGGTTGCAGGAAGTATTGCGGCTCCGTCAGGGCATGGACAACCTGCAGCGCGGTGGAGAGCGCAAGGAACATAAACCACAGCGGTGCGGAGAGATACGACATCACGCCGGTCAGGAACACCGCACGGTGAACCGGGTGCATCCCTTTAACAAGGAACAGGCGGAAGTTCATCAGGTTACCATGACACCAGCGGCGGTCACGCTTGAGCTCGTCCAGCAGGTTCGGCGGCAGCTCTTCGTACGATCCCGGCAGGTCGTAGGCAATCCAGACGCCCCAGCCAGCACGACGCATCAGCGCCGCTTCAACGAAGTCGTGCGACAGAATAGAGCCGGCAAACGACCCCTCGCCCGGCAGCGGCGCCAGCGCACAGTGCTCAATGAACGGCTTCACGCGGATAATCGCGTTGTGACCCCAGTAGTGCGATTCACCCAGTTGCCAGAAGTGCAGACCCGCCGTAAACAGCGGCCCGTAAACACGGGTGGCGAACTGCTGGCAGCGTGCATAAAGGGTGTCCATTCCGGACGCTTTTGGGGAGGACTGGATAATACCCGCGTTCGGGTTGGCTTCCATCAGACGCACCAGACCACTCAGGCAATCTCCGCTCATGACGGAGTCAGCATCCAGCACCACCATGTAGCTGTACTGGTTACCCCAGCGACGGCAGAAGTCATCAATGTTACCGCTTTTACGCTTCACACGACGACGACGGCGGCGGTAGAAGATCTGGCCTTCGCCCTGCACTTCCGCAATCAGCTCCATCCAGGCTTTTTGCTCTGCAACGCAGATATCCGGGTTGTAGCTGTCGCTCAGGATGTAAACGTCGAAATGCTCCGCGTTGCCGGTGGCCTTTACGGACTCCCAGGTTGCGCGCAGCCCCGCGAATACGCGGTCAACGTCTTCGTTACAGATAGGCATAATCAGCGCGGTACGGTGCTCAGGATTGAGGGGTTCATTCCCGACCGTTGATGCTGAAATGCTGTATTTGTCACGCCCCATCAGCAGCTGCAGGAAGCCCATCAGCGCGGTCCAGAAGCCGGCTGAGACCCAGCAGAAGAGAACCGCGAACAGCAGAAGGATGCCGCTCTGCAAGATGTACGGCAGCAGCTGCATGAAGGAGACCCAGAGATCCTGGCCCATCATGTCCGTCGGGTTTATGAATGCCCAGCCCTGATACGGCAGGATGGTTTTCATATACCAGGTCGCGACGACCGTCTGCGCAAGCGTTAGAAGCAGCAGGATATAGCGACGGATTGTCCCCACGGTACGCCATTTCTGTTCAGACGCCTGCTCTTCTTTCGTCAGGCGTGACAGATAGCGCGGCGTCACATCACGTCCACGCAGGCGATCCCAGAAGCGACCCACCGGGTTGGTGCGCCACGGATCGGGGAACATAGAGGAACGCGTGGCCTTCGGCATCGCCTGAAGCTGATCGCGTCCTTCATCGTCTTTAATCAACTGCCCTTCCGCCAGCGAGTCCGGCCAGGCCTGCTCCAGACGCGCCTTGACTGACCCAAGCGGCGTATCATCATCACGGGAAAACTGACGATGTTCACCATCCAGCGCGGTGTGAACCGCGCGGATGTCGCTCTTAGGCAGTGCCGCTTTTTCGATATCCGTCAGCGGCATGGCATCAATATATTCAGATGTATTATTCATTGGCAGGTAGCTGATAGCTCCAGGTTTCACTCAGCGGCTGATCGTTACTGACCAGCGCAGCACGCATTTCAGTGGTCTGTTTCGGATCTTTCACTTTCACGCGCAGGGTCAGACGCCAGCCTTTGGTTACCGGGTTATAACGCACGGTATTCTCAACGATTTCACCGTTATCACCGATGCTGGCCTGAGCGGCAACGGCGGTGTCCGGTGCCAGTTTCTTCATATCCTGGCCCGTGAAGTCCACGACAAACGCCACGGTACCGTCAGGCTGACGAATCAGATTAGACTGCTTCACATCACCCGTTGAGCGGCGAGTCTGCATCACATACGCGTTATCCGGCGCATGCAGCTTATCTTCGTCGCGGCTGAAGGTAATGGTGTACTTGAAGTTCATCTCTTTACCGGCTTCCGGCAGCTGATCCGGCGTCCAGTAAGCAACGATGTTATCGTTGGTTTCGTCGTTGGTTGGAATTTCTACCAGTTCGACCTTACCTTTACCCCAGTCACCGTTTGGCGTGACCCAGGCGCTTGGACGCTGGTCATAGCGATCGTCCAAATCTTCAAAACGGGAGAACTGACGACCACGCTGCAGCAGGCCAAAACCTTGTGGGTTTTCCATCGCGAAGCTGCTCACCGCCAGATGTTTCGGGTTATTCAGCGGACGCCAGATCCACTCACCGTTACCGGCATGAATCGACAGACCGTTGGAGTCGTGCAGTTCCGGGCGGAAGTTGGTTGCCGGTGACGGCTGGTTCGGCCCAAACAGGAACATGCTGGTCAGCGGCGCAACGCCCAGTTTGCCCACTTTATCACGCAGGTAAACCTTAGACTGTACGTCAACCACCGTGTCGCGGCCCGGCATAATCACAAAGCGATAGGCCCCGGTCGCACGCGGCGAATCCAGCAGCGCGTAGATAGTCAGACGTTTATCCGTTGGTTTTGGACGTTCAATCCAGAACTCACGGAAACGTGGGAACTCTTCACCTGATGGCAGCGCGGTATCAATAGCCAGTCCGCGCGCAGAAAGCCCGTATACCTGCCCCGCGCCAATCACGCGGAAGTAGCTGGCACCAAGCATGCTGACGATTTCGTCGTTTTTATCTTTGCTGTTGATCGGGTAAAGCACCTTAAAGCCTGCGAAGCCCAGGTCTTTCACCGTATCTTTGTCGTGTTGCACATTGCCAAAATTAAAGTAATCCGGGCTGTATTTGATCTTACGTACCGCTGTTGCCGTCACTTCATTGATGGCAACAGGCGTGTCGAAGTACATACCCTGATGATAAAACTCAAGCTTGAACGGGGTTTTAATATTGCTCCAGTACGCTTTGTCGTGATTGAACTGGATCTGCTGATAGTCCGCATACTTCATGTCGCGGAAAACGGAGGGCAAGTTACTTTTCGGCGCTTCGTAGCTCTTGCCTGCCATCGATTTTGCCTGTTTTGCGACATCGTCGATGTTAAAGGCCAGTGCCGATGAGGTATACAGTGATAACACCACTGCAGCACCCAACCAACGCATTTTCATCATCTGTGGTTTATGTTTCATAATAAGTAAGCACTTCCCCCTTTGTGTGCTTATATCGATCCGATCCATTTTAATGGAAACTCAGGCAATCCGACAACATTATCACTGCTTTGTTCAGCTGCTGGCTCATGGATTAAGCAAATGAAAGAACCCGCTATTCACTTTGCGTGCTTATCCTGGAGACAGGGTGTCGGTCTTGGTGTAGGGTTGGCTTCGAATGTAACCATTATGAGTCTTAGGGATAAGACGAAAAGTCTGAGAATGCACAACGTTATATGAGCACAACACCAACAGAACGTGAATATTTCCTCGACTCGATCAGGGCCTGGCTGATGCTATTGGGGATCCCCTTTCACATTTCACTGATTTACTCCAGCCATACCTGGCACGTGAATAGCCAGATGCCCTCCTGGTGGCTGACGCTGTTTAACGACTTTATTCACGCCTTTCGTATGCAGGTTTTCTTCGTCATATCCGGCTATTTTTCTTACATGCTGTTTCTGCGATACCCGCTTAAGCGATGGTGGAAAGTACGCGTGGAGCGCGTGGGCATCCCCATGCTCACCGCAATTCCGCTGCTGACGCTGCCTCAGTTCATTATGCTGCAATACGTCAAAGGCAAAGCGGAGAACTGGCCGAATCTGACGCTGTATGAAAAGTACAATACGCTGGTCTGGGAGTTGGTGTCTCACCTGTGGTTCCTGCTGGTCCTTGTGGTGCTCACAACGGTAAGTCTGTTGATTTTTAGCCGCCTGCGCCACCATCTGAGCGCAAAAGCCGACACCTTCTTCGCCAACGTTACGATGGGCAAACTGTCAGTGCTATTCTTGCTGTTGGGGATCGCTTATGCCGCCGTGCGACGGACGCTGCTTATCGTCTATCCGCCTATTTTGAGCGACGGGTTATTTAATTTCGTGGTGATGCAGTCACTGTTCTACATTCCGTTCTTTTTAATCGGCGCGCTGGCTTTTATTCATCCAAAGCTTAAATCGCTGTTTGTCACCCCGTCACCGTGGTGCGCGCTGGGGGCAACCTTCGCGTTCGCTGCATATCTGCTGAATCAGCGCTACGGCAGCGGCGACGCCTGGATGTATGAAACGGAAAGCGTGATCACGATGCTGCTGGGCCTGTGGATGGTGAACGTGGTATTCGCGCTGGGCCATCGTTTGCTGAACTTTAAGTCCAGCCGCGTGACTTACTTCGTTAATGCATCACTGTTTATCTATCTGGTGCATCATCCGTTGACGCTTTTCTTCGGGGCTTACATCACACCGCACATCGCCTCCAACACGCTGGGCTTCTTTACCGGGCTGGTTTTTGTGGTAGGGGTGGCGATCGTACTTTACGAAATCCATCTGCGGATCCCGCTCCTGCGTTTCCTCTTTTCAGGAAAACCGCAGGCAAAAGCCTCATAAACCACGCGGCGCACCAGATGCGCCGCGTTTGCTTCAGCTTTCCAGCTCTTGTTTGCGCTGAGTCAGAAGCCGCTGATAAAGATGCGTGGTGTCGTCGTCAAAACAGACAAAAATCACCTTCTCTGGCAGCGGTTTTAACGACAGATAGCGGTAAACGGTTTCTACAGCGATCGTTGCGGCTGCCGCCTTAGGATAACCATACACGCCGGTGCTGATAGCCGGGAACGCCATCGTTTTATAACCGTTGTCGGCGGCCAGTCGCAGACAGTTCCGGTAAGCCTCTTCCAGAATACTCGCCTCGTGCCGATCGCCACCGTGCCAGACGGGCCCAACGGCATGAATAACCGCTCTGGCGGGCAGATTGCCCGCCAGCGTAATTACCGCATGACCGGGAGGACATTCGCCCTGCTGTTGCCGCACGGTTTTACAGGCTTCGAGCAGCTGCGGTCCGGCAGCACGGTGAATAGCCCCGTCCACACCGCCTCCCCCCATCAGGGAAGGATTGGCCGCATTGACGATGACGTCGACGTGCATTGTCGTAATATCGCCTTGAATAATTTCAATTTGCGGTTTCATAAAGCCCCTCTGCAATCCGCCTTTTTCTTAAGTGTATCGCAGAGGTGACCGGGAGAAAAAACTATCAGAAAAAATCCTCTTCCACCGCAGGGCGGGGAGAACGCGCATTAGCGATACTGGATTTCAATAACTGCAAGCGTTTTTTCAGGATTAAGGTATTTCATATTGAGCGTTGCCAGGTTTGAGTCGCTCACTTTCCCGTTAAGCGCCTCTTCATAGCTGACCATACGCGTTTGCATACGGTTATTATTTGGACATGACATTGCAAATTGTTGCTTCTGCGGAGTGACTTCACAAGGGTCGGCGACGATAGCACCGCGAAAATGTATGACACCGCCGTCAACAACTGTGGCCGAATAAGCCGGGATACTCAAAGCAGAAACGACCAGACCCAGACCTGCTACGAGTCGAGCAAAATAGTTGTTCATTATAGGTACTCCTCAATGAAAATCGTCCATGAGGGGTAAACGCGCTTCATTTATTACGGCAAACGAAGTTTCACGTTACGGAACATAACGACCTGGTCCCTGATATCAGCATAGCTCAACGGCACAGACCCGCCACATTCACAACATATTGATTTAATACATTTTTATAGCGGGCGTTCCGCTGGCGACCACTGTTGTGATAAATGAAGCGATTTTCCATCTGTAACGGTGACAACGATTTTTACCGTGTCTCCTGCATTAATATTTAAACTCAGGCGCATTAAATCAATCGTCTGATTAGCGGGTATAAAAAGTGTGTTTTGCTGCCGGGAAGAACTTTGCCCCCCCTGCCCTTCTCGTAAAGAAACAATCTGAACCTGACAATCACACGACTGCGTAAGAGTGACCTGAGGAATAATGGTGGTCATATTTTCCTGCTGCGACGTTTTGAAGGTGATCTGACTGGAAAGCGCGGCCAGGAGAATTAAGGTATTCATGATGAACTCCCGAAAAAAAACAGGGCTGATGCCCTGTTTTTTTGTAGCACAGATTTCAGTATCAGTACTGATGAGCTGTCGCGTGGTTACCAAAACCGATCTGGGTAACGTTGACAGTAGAGTTAGAGGCAGTCTGGTCAACGAGTGCGCCGTTAAAGCCGCCGGACTGGCTAACGTTCATAACAGATTTTTTACTGTTCCACTGATCAAGTGTTGCACTGTTGCCGAATCCTTTCTGGGTCAGGTTGATTTTACTGTCATCAGAACCCTGACCAACGTCAGCGCCGTTACCGCCACCTTTCTGGGTAATATTCAGCACGGAATTTCTGGCGTCTGTCTGCAGAGCAACCGCGGAGTTACCGCCACCGTCCTGATAAATATTCAGGGTTGAATTTGGACCACTGTATCCGCCATGACCATGCCCATGACCCCAGCCGCCCTGATTAATAGAACCCGCCATAGCACTACCAGAAACTACGATTGCTGCAAGCGCTGCCACTTTGAGAAATTTCATGGTAAACCCCCATCGGATTGATTAAAGTCGTCGCGAAAGCGCTAATGTTGAATAACGTTAATCGCCATTTGCGACTGTTTCTGCACTACAACTGCGGTTTTCTGCGTACCGTACTGCGTAATATTTGCTCTATTACCCGACCCTTTCTGGATAATTTTCGCGCTATTACCGTATCCATCTTGCGTAATACCTGCATCATTCGCGTTTCCGCTCTGATCGATCCAGGCTATATTGTAACTCCCTGATTGATCAACTCTCGCTCTGTTGCCTGCCCCATCCTGGGAAACAATGGACAATAGTTTCGAACCTTCCTGGCGAACCTGAGCGTCATTGAAAACACCCTGTTGACCAATAATGGCTGCCTGATTGAGTGATGAAAGACTTAATTCGTTAACCGCAAAGTTATATTCAGCATTTGCTAAATCTGAATTCGCTGCGGTTACAAATCCAGGCGCACCCAGTAATGTAAACATCATAAATAACGATGTGTATTTCATGTTGTCACCCTGGACCTGGTTATTGAATAACTCCATAACTCTATAACAGTGTCACATGTAAAAACGATTCGTTTTGTGTTAACGCGTCGTTACGGTGAAGAGTATGTCCGCTGAAACATTTTAAATATCTCACCCGCGCGGCTTATTTTTATTTTTCAGATCACCACAAAGTCGTAATTTACATCAAAAACCACTTTATTCAGGCCAGCTTATATTTTTTATTAAATGCATTTTTCGAAAGGGTTGTACAGCAAGATAAAAGCTGTCCAAGCCTCCTCCCGGGGTGTTTAAACGTAACGGCATGAGAACATTTTTTCTCAGCACGTGACACGAGGCCTCTTTTCTTAAGCCAGACTGCTGCTCATTCGAGGGCTTAGTAAAAACCTGTAACTCATACAAAATTATTGCTTTATAAAAATAATAAATATCCATTTAAATCATGCAATTAAAAATATTTGTATGATTTTTAAAATCTGTGCAGCTCTATTTATGTGTACAACTTTCTCATCAATTCTCGCCATTCAAAACAACTCAATTTCACAAATTAATATTGATTTTTACATTATGTTACATGTTTAACACTTGCTTTAAACTTCGTAAAAGCTAGATTGAAATTAGATGTACGAAATTGGTTTTATATTTACCTCCCTGTGGAGGTTATGGTCTGATTCTACACACAGCAGTGCAACATCTGTCAGTACTTCTGGTGTCCTCTTTTAAACAGGAGGACAGCTGCCAGGTGCCAATTAAAGTGGGGTTTCATCATGTATAATGAAGTCCATAGTTTACATGGTCATACATTACTGTTGATCACAAAACCTTCTCTGCAAGCGACAGCATTATTACAACATTTAAAGCAATCTTTATCACTGAACGGGAAATTGCATAATATTCAACGTTCTTTTGATGATATTGCACCTGGCAGCATCATTCTTTTCGATATGATGGAAGCGGATAAAAAACTTATCCATTACTGGCAAGATATTTTAAGCAGGAAAAACAACAATATCCGTGTGCTATTGTTGAATACGCCTGATGAATATCCTTTCAGAGATATTGAAAGCTGGCCGCATATCAATGGCGTGTTCTACGTCACAGAAGAAGAAGACCGGGTAGTTGAGGGTCTGCAAGGTATATTGCGCGGAGAGTGTTATTTTTCGCAAAAGCTTGCCAGTTATCTCATCACGCACTCGGGAAATTATCGTTATAACAGCTCAGAGTCAGCACTGCTCACGCACCGTGAGAAAGAGATCCTGAATAAGTTACGCATTGGTGCTTCAAATATTGAAATCGCCCGTTCGTTATTTATCAGCGAAAATACGGTAAAGACGCACCTTTATAATCTTTTCAAGAAGATAGCTGTGAAAAACAGAACTCAGGCTGTTTCGTGGGCAAACGATAACCTCAGGCGTTAATCACATGAAGCGCACGTTGAGTTGGATCGCCGCAGCGAGTTTCCTGCTCGCTGCCGGGAATCTGAAGGCCGTCGAGGTCGAAGTTCCCGGATTGTTAACAGACCACACTGTTTCATCGGTCGGGCACAGTTTTTACCGTGCCTTTAGTGATAAATGGGACAGTACTTATACCGGAAATATAACGATCAACGAGCGGCCCAGTGCACGATGGGGAAGTTGGATAACAATAACGGCTAATCAGTACGTTATTTATCAAACGTTTTTATTCCCCACAAAAATGGACTTCGATAAAAACGTAGCCCTGGCACTGGCACAATCAGAAGACGCTATTAATCGCCTGCAAATAGATAAAGCCCTATTAAGCACTAGCGATTTAGCAAAAGACGAGTTCTAGCGAACCGATATGCGGAGGCTGTCATGCGTATTGCATATGCAGTTGTTTCGATAATGCTAATAACACCCATAAGCTGGGCCGGAAACATGACGTTTCAGTTCCGTAACCCTAACTTTGGCGGTAACCCTAACAACGGCGCGTTCCTGCTGAATGAAGCTCAGGCGCAAAACTCCTATAAGGATCCCAGCTTAAAGGATTTTAGCATTGATACCCCGTCCGCACTGGACAACTTCACTCAAGCTATTCAGTCGCAGATTTTAGGTGGGTTACTGACCAACATTAATACCGGTAAACCCGGCCGGATGGTGACCAACGACTTTATCGTTGATATCGCCAACACTGACGGACAGCTTCAGTTGAACGTGACCGATCGTAAAACCGGAAGAATCTCCACTATTCAGGTTTCCGGTCTACAAAGTAATTCAACTGACTTTTAAACAATAGCTAAATAAGGACAACGATCATGCAGCGCTTCCTGATTTTTGTTGCAGTGTGCTTATTGAGCGGTTGTTTAACTGCTCCACCTAAAGAAGCTGCAAAACCTACGTTAATGCCTCGGGCCCAGAGTTATCGTGATTTAACGCATTTACCTGCTCCAACGGGGAAAATATTTGTCTCCGTATACAACATTCAGGATGAAACCGGGCAATTCAAACCTTACCCGGCAAGTAACTTCTCCACGGCCGTGCCGCAAAGCGCCACCGCGATGCTGGTTACCGCGCTCAAGGATTCGCACTGGTTTATTCCCCTGGAACGTCAGGGTCTCCAGAACCTGTTGAATGAACGTAAAATCATTCGTGCAGCACAGGAAAATGGTACCGTCGCGGCCAATAACCGTACGCCTCTGGAATCTCTGGCGGCAGCGAACGTGATGATTGAAGGATCGATTATTGGCTACGAAAGTAACGTTAAATCGGGTGGAGCGGGCGCGCGGTATTTCGGTATCGGCGCGGATACCCAATACCAGCTCGACCAAATTGCCGTTAACCTGCGTGTGGTCAACGTCAGTACAGGCGAAGTGCTCTCTTCGGTGAACACCAGCAAAACCATACTGTCCTATGAAGTTCAGGCAGGGGTATTCCGCTTCATCGATTACCAGCGTTTGCTGGAGGGTGAAATTGGCTACACCTCCAACGAGCCGGTCATGATGTGTCTGATGTCAGCCATTGAAACCGGCGTGATCTTCTTAATCAACGACGGTATTGACCGCGGGCTGTGGGATCTGCAAAACAAAGCAGACGTGCAGAACCCGATACTGGTGAAATACCGCGATATGTCAGTCCCTCCGGAATCCTGACAGGAAGCGCATAAAAAAGGCGAGATGATTATCTCGCCTTTTTTTATTCGCTCACTGCCGTGACGTTTTGCGCTTTTTCCCGCCGCGACGCCAGCCAAAGACCACTGTTTTTCATGGCATAGCCAAACAGCAACCCCAGCACCAGTGAGGGGACCACCAGCTTCCAGTCACCCTGCCCTGCAAAGGTCGCACACGCCCCCATAAAGGTTCCAGGAACAAATGAAAGCAGCAGATGCTTAGCCTGGATGCACATTAAAAAGGCAACAACGCCCGTCATCACGTATCCCAGCATCTCCAGATGCGGCGCCAGCGCGCTGCCTTTCATGATCACCAACGCCCAGATAACGCCGCTCATCAGGGTGCAGCCAGAGATAAAGAGCCCTTTGACGCCCCCCTGCGGGCAGGCGAAATAGGCCGTACAGCCAAGGAATCCGGCCCAGCTGAGTAATCCGAGAGACATGGCCACCCATCCCCAAAGCCCGGAGAGAATGCCCGTCGTTATTGCGATACAAAGTAATATGTTCATGGCGCGCATCTTAGCAGAAGCGCACCATAGAAATGCGATCAGAAGCACATTATGTGCAAATTGAAATGCGTAGTTGCAGAATTTATGTGATCTAAATCACTTTTCATTCTCTTCTTCCAGCTCATCCCACATCGCCGCGATCGCGTCGCGCGTGAGCGGTGCCAGCGTTCTCCAGAATGGCGAGGTGGCATGCGCTTCGACTTTACCAAGGAATGTTCCGACCCACGGCAGCAGGTACGTTTCGAACAGGGTTTCAATAGCTTCGTTCTCATCATCCCCGGCGTTGTCTTCGATCCAGGAGGCAGCAAGCAGCAGCGTACCGATATGATCCGCCGGCGTATCGCTCAGCGGCATACCGCGGGTGGAGAGGAAAGCGCGGACTTCCGCTTCCGTCGCCCCGTCCTGCCAGGCTGAGCGGTATGGCGAAACGCGGCACTCATCGCCGACGAACAGTGCATTGTAGTCCGTCGCAATCTGCTGCATATCGCAGCTTTTTTGCAGACGTTCCAGTAAATCATCCTGTTCCAGCGGCCAGTTCTGCGCCAGTTTACCTTCACGAATCAACGTAAAAAGCGGAACCAACAGCGGGTCTTGCGGCTGGCGATAATAGAGCGTACCCAGCACGCGGCAGAGGATGGAAAACTCGTTCATTTTTATTATTCCATTACACAATTAAAGATCGGCAAATTCGGCAATCGGCTCCATTCCGCGGGACTCAAGGAAATCGAGCATGCGGCGTGGGGTCACGTTCAGGATTTGCGCTTCCGGGAAGTTAACATCATTCAGCACTTTCAGGCACTCGCTGAAATCACCCAGCGTAAACGCCGTATGAGAATCTGAGCCCAACGCCACCATGCCGCCCGCATCACGCACGGCGGCCGCCACTTCGCGACAGTTGGCTTCACTGCCCTTACGCGAGTGAACAAAAGAGGAGTTATTAATCTCCAGCGCCACGCGGTGCTTCGCTGCCGCCTGCGCGACAGCCTGAATATCAATCGGATATTTTGGGTTACCGGGATGACTGATAATGTGCACATTGCCGCTGGCAATGGTGGCAATCATCGCCGCGGTATTGGTCTCTTTATCCTGAGGAGCAAAAACCGGCTCATGGAAGCCGGCGAGGACAAGGTCAAGAGACGTCAGCATCGGGCCGGTGCAGTCGATCTCACCGTCGGTATTTTTGATGTTTGCCTCAATGCCGCGCAGTATCCCAATGCCGTCCACCAGACGTGGCCAGATCCGCATATTCACAAAATGCCAGTAGTGCGGCGCATCAGCCATATCCGGGCCATGATCGGTGATCGCGAACAGCTTGATGCCTTTAAGCTTCGCCTGGGCGATATAATCATGGAGGTTGCTATAAGCGTGGGTACTGGCGACGGTGTGCATATGCAGGTCAACGGGATACATCTCTCTCTCCTCTGCGGTTTTTCCAAAGGATAGCAGTTATCAGCGGCGAATATTAGCAAAAACCCGGCGAACGCCGGGTTTATCTCAGTAGCCGCGCTGTCTGTCGACCTGGCCGGTGACCGGGTTACCCTTTTCCATTTCGCTGATGGTATGTGATATATACGCCACCGCTTCTGCCGGACGCGTCACGGCGGCCACGTGAGGGGTCATCGCGACGCGCGGGTGCGCCCAAAGCGGGCTTTCCGCGGGTAGCGGCTCACGGCTATAGACATCCAGCATGGCACCTTTAAGCTTTCCTCTGTCCAGCGCCTTCAGCAGATCGGGCTCGACCAGATGCACCCCGCGCGCCAGGTTCATCAGGTAGCTCCGATCGACGAGCTGATTGAGCAACGCTTCATTGATGATACCGACCGTTTCCGCCGTATTGGGCAGCAGGTTGATGAGCACGCGCGTCCCGTTCAGAAAGGCCGGGAGTTCATCCGTCCCGGCAAAGCTCTCTACGCCCGGATAATCTTTGCGGCTGCGACTCCAGCAGCGCAGCGGAAAGCCCCACGGAGCAAGGGCTTCAGCCACTTTTGAGCCCAGCACGCCCGCGCCGAGGATGCCGATGGTAAAGTCCTCACGACGGTAATCCGGCAGCGGCTCCCAGCGGGCCTGCTGCTTAAATGCCTGATAGTCATCAAAGCGGCGGAACCAGTGCAGAACCTGGCTCACGGCATATTCCTGCATCTGCTGGCCCATTCCGGTATCTTCCAGGCGAAACAGTGGAACGTCTTCCGGCAGCATTTCAGGGTGTGCCTTAAGTTTGCTCAGAATGGAATCCACGCCGGCTCCAAGGGCAAAAACGGCCTTCAGCTTGCGTCCCTGGAGCATTTCTACCGGAGGATGCCAGACCAGCGCATAGTCAGCATGTTCATTATCGCCGCGCTTCCACTCGCGTACGCGTGCGCCGGGCAGCGCCGCCGAAAGTGCGTCAATCCAGTAAGCGTTATCAAATGTAGGGTGATAGAAGAGAATATCCATGGTCATTCCTGCCTTTTATTGCGCTGTTTTGCTTTCATTTTCAAGTGGATTGTCAGCATAACAAATTTATCAGGAAACCGCGTTGCTGATAAAAGAGGCATTTTATGCACATTTAAGAATCATGTTGCCTGAAGTTTGTCTAAACGCGCTAAATTACTGAAAAAGTGAGTTGACGGCAGTTCGGCTTTTCCTTACATTAGCGCCCGTCCCGTCAACAACGGGATGACAATATGGTGAGGTGTCCGAGTGGCTGAAGGAGCACGCCTGGAAAGTGTGTATACGGCAACGTATCGGGGGTTCGAATCCCCCCCTCACCGCCATATTTAAAGAAGAGCTCGCATGAAAATGCGGGCTTTTTTTTTCGCATATTGTACGCACGCAGGGGGGATTCGAACCTTGTGGCTCTGTGAGAAACTCATGTCGGGTAGCGCTGCGCTTACCCGACCTGGAAAAAACTAGTCTTCCACCATCTTCGCATACTCTTCGGTCAGAAAATCCACCAGCGCCCTAACGGAGGGCAGCAAACCGCGTCTTGAAGGATAAACGGCGTGAATCACTTCCCGTCTGGGTTCCCATGCCTCAAGCACCCGGACCAGCTCACCGGACGCAAGCTGATCCTTCACCATCAAAATCGGCAACTGCACCACGCCAATGCCTGCCATGGCGGCTTCACGCAGCGCGAGCATATCCGTACTGATCAAACGGGGATGGTAATGGATCTCCGCTTTCGCCCCGTCGGGTCCGGAAAGTGCCCACTTATGGTTGTGCTTTCCCTCCCCCATACTTAATCCAGGCCAGGCGCTGAGTTCAGACGGCATTGACGGTTCCCCCAGACGGGCAATCAACGCCGGGCTTGCCACCAGGCAATGCCCCCTGTCAGCCAGCACCCTTAGCACCAGGTCACTGTCATCAAACGGACGCGGGCGTACGCGGATCGCGATATCCACGCCCTCTCCCACCAGATCTACACGCCGGTTAGTCGCCTCAAGCTGAAGATTGATCCCGGGGTAGCGCGCCATAAATCTTGCCAGCATCGGACCAACGTGGACATGCAGTAAGGTTATCGGGCACGTGATCCTGACGATACCGCGCGGTTCGGCCTGCAGTGCCGCCACGGCTTCCTCGGCAGCCTCGGCCTCCACCATCATCGCTTTGCAGTGCTGATAGAACGTCTGGCCGACCTCGGTCACCGTAAAATGCCGGGTTGTTCTATGGATGAGCCGTACGCCAAGCCGCTCTTCCAGCTGCGCAATCCGGCGGCTTAGCCTGGACTTTGGCAGGTCAAGCGCCCTTCCCGCCGCAGCAAAGCCACCGTAGTCCACCACCTTCACAAACCAGACAAAGTCATTGAGATCCTGCATAAAACCTCATCGTTCTATTTTCAGAACAGTGAATGCCATTTTCACTATCTACCGGGATATTGACCCTGAATATAAGCTAATTACATCAACAGAACATCAGGAGTTAATCATGAAAAACGTAACAGGCGTTTATACCGCTCCCCGCCAGCACTGGGTTGGAGATGGTTTCCCGGTCCGTTCAATGTTTTCTTATCAGACGCACGGCGAGCCGCTCAGCCCGTTCCTGCTGCTGGACTACGCGGGCCCGTATACCTTTCCTGCTGATGGTGCGAAACGCGGCGTAGGCCAACACCCTCACCGGGGTTTTGAAACGGTCACTATCGTCTATGCCGGTGAAGTGGAGCATCGCGACTCCACGGGTAAAGGCGGCGTCATTGGCCCTGGCGACGTGCAGTGGATGACCGCAGGGGCAGGCATTTTGCACGAGGAGTTCCACTCCAGCGCGTTCTCGCAGAAAGGCGGGGAACTGAAAATGATGCAGCTTTGGGTCAACCTGCCGGCGAAAGACAAGATGGCGGCACCGGGCTACCAGAGCATCACGAAAGCCGATATCCCGGTGGTGACGCTGCCGGATAACAGCGGTTCGCTGCGAGTTATTGCCGGTCGCTACGACACGGTGACAGGCCCGGCGCACACCTTCTCGCCGCTTAACGTCTGGGACATCGCGCTGAACCAGGGAAGCCATCTGACGCTCAATCAGCCTGAAGGCTGGAGCACGGCGCTGGTCGTGCTTGAAGGCAGCATCACGGTGAACGGTGCAACTCAGGCGGGTGAAGCCCAGCTGGTCGTATTGAGTCAGGAAGGTGACAAACTGCACCTGGAGGCGAACAGCGATGCAAAAGTGCTGCTGATGGCCGGCGAGCCGCTGAATGAACCGATCGTGGGCTATGGCCCGTTTGTGATGAACACTAAGAGTGAAATCAACGAAGCCATTCGTGATTTCAATTCCGGCCGCTTCGGCCAGATCTGAACGTAATAAAGGAGGACTGCCGCTGCGATCTTCAATATCCAGCGCCCCCTTGAACCGTCAAGTTCTCGATTCACAACGTTATCCCCTGCTCCACGGCGAAAAACCGTGGAGCTGATTATTGCTTAACCGAACAGGCACTAAAGCAGAAAATCTGCTTGACCGTGTCAGCGCAACTCCCTATAGTAGCGCCCCGTTGCCCCCCAAGCGGTCAGGCAGCAAAACAATATGGTGAGGTGTCCGAGTGGCTGAAGGAGCACGCCTGGAAAGTGTGTATACGGCAACGTATCGGGGGTTCGAATCCCCCCCTCACCGCCATATTTGAGATGAGAGCTCGTACGAAAGTACGGGCTTTTTTCTTTTATATTCTCCGAAAAGGGGGGATGAGAATCCCCGACCGGGGTTCGACAACTGGCGCAGCCAGTTGGACAGACTGTGAGTGCAGCGAACAGGCTGCCCGCAGGGCGAGCAAAGCGAGTCAATCCCCCCCTCACCGCCATATTTGAGATGAGAGCTCGTACGAAAGTACGGGCTTTTTTCTTTTATATTCTCCGAAAAGGGGGGATGAGAATCCCCGACCGGGGTTCGACAACTGGCGCAGCCAGTTGGACAGACCGTGAGCGCAGCGAACAGGCTGCCCGCACAAAATCAAAGCCCGGTTTCCCGGGCCTTGAACGCAACAGCAAACTCAGTAATACGCTTGCAGCGTGCGCTGGCAGAGCGCCGATCGCACGCAGTCCTCTTTGGTGAAACGTACCACCCCAATCATCTCATCTTCCTCAAAACGTGACATGGCGTCGCTCAGCCCGGATTTTACGCCGGACGGCAGGTCACACTGGGTAATATCGCCGTTAACGATAACCGTCACGTTCTCCCCGAGGCGCGTTAAAAACATCTTCATTTGCGCAGCGGTCACGTTCTGAGCCTCGTCAAGAATGACGACCGCATTTTCAAATGTACGTCCGCGCATATAGGCGAACGGCGCGATTTCCACCTTGCCAATCTCTGGCCGCAGGCAGTACTGCATGAAGGATGCACCCAGCCGCTTCACCAGCACGTCATAGACGGGCCTGAAGTACGGGGCAAACTTCTCCGAAATATCACCGGGCAAGAAGCCGAGATCTTCATCAGCCTGCAGTACCGGACGGGTAACAATGATTCTTTCCACGTCCTTATGGATCAGCGCTTCCGCCGCTTTGGCTGCACTGATCCAGGTTTTCCCGCATCCGGCTTCACCGGTTGCAAAGATGAGCTGTTTACTCTCGATAGCATTCAGGTAGTGCGCCTGAGCCTCATTGCGCGCCACAATTGGAGAATTATCACGGCTGTCTCGGGCCATGCCAATTGCTTCTACGCCACTCATCTGCACAAGCGAGGTGACCGATTCTTCTTCACGCTGTTTATGGCTACGTGAATCCCGTCTCAGCACACGTTTTGCTTCGCGACGAGCTTTGATCACTGCTTTTTGTCTTCCCATGGATAGCACCTTGAGTTGTTGGTATTCATCACACGCGCCAGCGTCGGCACGATTATGCGCACGAACATCAGAGGGTTGGCTTCCTTGTAAGCCATTGCTTGCACTATCGGATGACGATACGGAACAGCTACGCGCACCGTTCTGCACGTCGGTCGAATCAGATTCTTGAGGGAGGGGGGAAAATTTAGTGGTGAGGAAATCGCTGCCGGAGTCTGAGCCTCCGCGCCGGGTGCTGCGGTTGTTATGTTTACCTTGTCCAGTACAGGACGCAACCATTCGCGATCTCCATAGTGATTCAGCATCACTGCCGGGAACTACCGCTGTCTTATCTTAAGTACATCAGGAGCTATCATAAATGCAACATTTATTTTACCTGAATGCAACTTTTAGGACTGTCCCTACAGTTGAAATCAGTCTCATATAGAAATATTACAGAAATATAACAGCAGGATAGTCATATGAAAAAATAATGTCCCTGCGAATCGTCGCAGGGACAATTATCAGGCTTCAATAAGACTCTGAGCGAGATACGCGCTGCTGTCGCGCACGCCCGGCAGGGCAAAGAAATAGCCTCCGCCGATAGGTTTAATGTACTCTTCCAGCGCCTCTCCGTTTAAGCGCTTCTGCACGGTGAGGAAGCCCTTTTCGAGATCGTGCTGGTAGCAGACGAACAGCAGCCCCATATCGAGCTGACCGGAGTTAGTCACGCCGAGCGAGTAGCTGTATCCCCGACGCATCATCAGGCTCGACTGCGTCTCTTTGGTGCGCGGATTGGCCAGACGAATGTGGCTGTCCAGCGCAATCACATCGCCATTAGGATCGCTGGCGTAGTCGGGCAAGTCATGCTCGTTCTTCATGCCGAGCGGCGCGCCGCTTTGCTTATCGCGACCGAAGATCGTCTGCTGCTCTTTCAGCGGCGTGCGGTCCCAGAACTCCACGTGGAACTGAATAATGCGCACCGCCTGATAGCTGCCGCCCACCGCCCATGCCGGTTCGCCCTGATCGGCAGTGACCCACACCACCTCCTTCATGAGCGCACCATCGTGGCTGTCCGGATTGGCAGTGCCGTCCTTGAAGCCCAGCAGGTTCACCGGAGTCTCTTTCCCCTTGCTGCGGGCGGCGTGGTCCGAGATAAACCCTTCCCGCTTCCAGCGCACGCTCAGCAGATCCGGCGTGTGCTTGATGATGTCGCGCAGGGCGTGGATCACCGTGTCCTGCGTATTGGCGCAAATCTGCAGAAGCAGATCGCCGTGGCAGAGGGCGGCATCCAGGGAATCATTCGGGAAGCGCGTCATTTTTTGCAGCGCTTTCGGCTTCTGTTTTGCCAGCCCGTAGCGCGCATCAAACAGCGATTCTCCCAGCGAAACGGTTATGGTCAGGTTATCCGGGGCAATGAATGGCCCCAGAATGCCGGAGTCCATTGGCGGCAGACGCGGGTTCGGCGTATCGGGCGCCGGTCCACCGGCGGTAAGAAACGCGATGCGCGTCGTCAGCAGGCGGAACAGACGTTCCAGATCGGCTTTATCGCTGGCCAGCGAATCAAAGGCCACCAGCATCATCGACGCCTGCTGCGGCGTCAGGATGCCCGCCTGATGCTCGCCATAAAACGGCTGCGTCTCCATGCGGGCATTGGGTGACAGCGTGCCGGGCGCGCTTTGCGGTTTTGCCGCATGCGCTACCGGACACCCGCCAGCCAGAGCAAGCGCGCCCCCCAGCGCCCCTACCCCTTTTAACAACCGACGACGTGAAGGCTCAACCACGTCGTTCTCGCTATGCTTATTCATCGTGCTTAGTCCAGACCCAGTACGCCACGCAGCAGGGAGAGATCTTCCGCCAGGGCGGTAATCGGGCCTTTCAGCGCGTTACGGTCGGCGTCGGTCAGCTTGTCGTAGGTCTCAAACCCGTCTTTGGTGCGGTACTTCGCCAGGATGGTGTCGACTTTTTTGAAGTTGGCATCCACCTTGCCCAGCAGCTCGCCGTTCTCTTTCTGCAGCTGAGGACGCAGCAGGTTAACGATTTTCTGCGCGCCGTCGACGTTGGCCTGGAAGTCCCACAGATCGGTATGGCTGTAGCGATCTTCTTCGCCGCTGATTTTGCTCGCGGCTACTTCTTCAATCAGGCCGGCCGCGCCGCCCACCACTTTTGACGGCGGGAAGGCCAGCTCGCTTATGCGCTTTTGCAGCTCCAGCACGTCGCCGTTCAGCTGCTCAGCGTATTTCTCCATCCCTTTGGTGGAGTTGTCGCCAAACAGGGCTTTCTCCAGACGGTGGAAACCGGTGAATTTCGGATCGGCGGCCTTCTGCTCGAAATCATCTTCGCGGGCATCAATGCTGCCATCAAGGTCAGAGAACAGCTCGGCGATCGGCTCGATACGCTCGTAGTGCTGACGTGTTGGCGCATAGAGGGATTTCGCTTTTTCGATGTCACCGGCCTTCACCGCATCGGTAAAGGCTTTGGTTGCCGCTGCCAGATCCGCCGTCTCTTTCGTGACGTACGCTTTATACGCGGTAATCGCATCGCCCAGGCTCAGCACCGCAGCGCCTTTCGCCGCATCGGCCGTCGCTTCGCCTTTGACAATAAGCTTCCCTTTAGGGTTGGTCAGCAGGCCGCAGGTCATCTCATATTCGCCCGGCTGCAGGTTGGCGGTCATCTTCTGGCTGAAGCCAGGAGCGATATTTTCGCGCTCCTCCACCACCAGAACCCCTTTCAGGATCTCCCATTCCAGCGCCTTCTGGCTGTGGTTCTGAATAATAAACTGGGTTTTGCCGCTGTTCACCGTGAGGGTCATCGGCTCACACTGCTTATCATTAACGGTGACTTTAACCTGAGGAACATCCGCGCCCCAGGCGGAGAATGCAGAAGCGAACAGCGCGGCAATGCCTGCGCATAACGCACTACGACGGAACTGAATTGCCATGACTCTTCCCTTTAAAAAGTATGTTGTAACTAAATCAACTATTATGGCGTAACGCGAGACGCCTGCGTGCCGGTACGCGGCGGCATTGCGAACAGCACCAGCGCCGGAACCAGATAGATAAAGTAAATCGCCACTTCGCTGACGCTCGGCGTTTCCTGATAGCCGAAGATACCTTCAAGCAGAGTGCCGGTCAGAGAGTGCGTGGAGAGCACGTTGCTAAGGTCGAACGCGACGTCCTGGAAGTGGTTCCACAGGCCCGCTTCATGGAAGGCGCGAATCGCCCCTGCCGCCAGCCCTGCCGCCACCAGCAGAATAAACAGGCTGGTCCACTTGAAGAAAGCGCCCAGGTTCAGGCGGATACCGCCCCAGTACAGCAGGAAACCGAGCACCACGGCCGTGGCGAGGCCCAGCATGGCCCCCAGCGGCGGCCAGATCCCCACATCCTGCTGAAACGCCGCCAGCAGGAAGAAAACAGACTCCAGCCCTTCGCGCGCGACGGCGAAAAAGACCATCATAATGAGCGCCCAGCCGTGGTTATTCCCCTTTTGCAGCGCGTTATCCACCGCCTGCTCCAGCTGCACCTTCACGTTACGGGAGACCTTACGCATCCAGAACACCATCCAGGTGAGGATCACCACCGCAATCACGGCGACGCTCCCTTCGAACAGCTCCTGCTCTTTCTGCGGGAACTCGCCGGTGGTTTCGTTGATGAGGACACCTAAGCCCAGGCAGAGCGCCGCGGCAAGGAATACCCCGACCCACATGACGCCAATCCAGCGTCCGCGCTGGGTTCGCTTCAGATAACTGGCGATGAGGCTCACGATAAGGGCGGCTTCGAGCCCTTCACGTAACATAATGAGAAATGGAACAAACATGCCGACACCTTAAATGTTTATCGCGGTCAACTGATGCAAAGAAAGGTAAATTCTTGTGATAGTGATTATCATTACGACGAAAAGAAAAACAAGCGAAATGTGCGGTGTTTTGATAACGAGTTGTAAACGCCCAGCCTGATAATAGTTACATACGTTATCGTTAAGTTTATAAGTTATAACGAAAATGCTCATTTACGCTGATTCAGGGCTGTGGCTAAATATCCGCCTCAAACACCTGGTGAAAATAAATTATGTTTAAAATTGTCCATTTCCTGCTGGCGCTGGTGATTATTCTCGCGCTTGCCTGGCTGGTAAGTTTCGACCGCCGAAAAATTCGCATTCGTTTTGTTTTACAGCTGATTGTCATTGAAATTGCCCTGGCGTTCTTTTTCCTGCACGCCGAAAGCGGGTTATTCCTGATTAAATACGTCTCGGGATTTTTTGAGTCACTGCTCAAATTTGCTGGCGAAGGCACCAATTTCGTCTTTGGCGGTATGGGTGAAAAAGGGCTGGCGTTCATTTTCCTCGGCGTGCTTTGCCCAATTATTTTTATTTCCGCGCTGATTGGTATTCTTCAGCACTGGCGGATCCTGCCGATTTTTATTCGGGTGATCGGTACTCTGCTGTCGAAACTGAACGGCATGGGTAAGCTGGAATCCTTTAACGCGGTTAGCTCGCTGATTCTCGGCCAGTCGGAAAACTTCATTGCCTACAAGGGCGTGCTGGGGGATCTCTCTTCCCGTCGTCTCTTCACCATGGCAGCCACGGCGATGTCGACGGTCTCCCTGTCGATTGTCGGCGCGTATATGACCATGCTCGACGCTAAATTTGTCGTCGCGGCGCTGATTCTGAACATGTTTAGCACCTTTATTATTCTTTCGGTCATCAACCCGGCACGCCCGGAAGCGGAGCCAGATATCAAGCTGGAAAAACTGCATGAATCGCAGAGCTTCTTCGAAATGCTCGGCGAGTATATTCTGGCCGGTTTTAAAGTGGCGATGATTATTCTGGCCATGCTGATTGGCTTTATCGCGCTTATTAGCGCCGTTAACGCCCTCTTCTCCAGCGTATTTGGCATGAGTTTCCAGCAGATCCTGGGCTATGTATTTTATCCCCTGGCGTGGCTGGTGGGTATTCCGCTGGGTGACGCCCTGAACGCGGGCAGTATTATGGCGACCAAGCTGGTGGCGAATGAATTTGTGGCGATGATTGAGCTGCAAAAAATCGCTCATCAAATGTCCCCGCGCGGGCTGGGGATTTTATCCGTCTTCC
Source organism: Enterobacter sp. Taxon_8 (assembly GCF_058354585.1). Taxonomy (NCBI): domain Bacteria; kingdom Pseudomonadati; phylum Pseudomonadota; class Gammaproteobacteria; order Enterobacterales; family Enterobacteriaceae; genus Enterobacter; species Enterobacter sp. Taxon_8. The sequence continues at coordinate 2,904,728 of NZ_CM177989.1, forward strand.
TGGTGTCGTTCGCGAACTTCGCATCCATCGGCATTGTGGCCGGAGCGATTAAGGGTCTTAACGAGCAGCAGGGGAACGTGGTGTCGCGTTTCGGTCTGCGTCTGGTTTATGGAGCAACGCTGGTAAGTTTACTGTCGGCGAGCTTTGCGGGGTTGGTGCTCTGATGCAATGCCGGGTGACGCGCAGCGATCCCGGCCTACAAAACAACAACGGCGGGAATTCCCGCCGTTTTCATTAAAACTGCACGCACACCGGCTGGTCGACACGCATCACCGACTCCTGCGCGAAGCGTGACTTATAAATCCCGCGCAACGCTTCGATGTTCTTCTCGCTCTGCGCATCTTTTCCATGGATCAGCATCAGCGCCTTGCTCGGTTCGCGCGCCACTTTCCCGTCGTTCCCCAGCCATTGCCCGCGCGCGTCAAACACCGTTAAGCCGTCGCGAAAGCGTGGCGTCACGTCCTGGTCAACAAACTGCTGCCACTCGTTGCTGGTAATCTGCGCCCCGGCAGGACGGTTTAAGCCGAAATAGAGCGTGGTTTGCTGCATCTGGTTATCCGCTTTGCAGGTCTCCACCGCAGCATGCTGCGATGGCGCGTTGCAGCCCGCCAGCATCAATAATGCCGCCGCCATTAACCCTGTTTTGATTGTCATGCTTCGCTATCCTCATTGTTATAAGCACATGGATATCACAGGAAATTACGGATTTTGGCAAGAAAAAAGCCGGGTGGTGCTTGCGCTCACCCGGCCTGTATTGTGCAGCGAGAAAAATTATTCTGCCTGAAGCTTAGACGGCGGCGCAGTGTGGTAATGCGCGTCGGCTTCCGCAAAGCGTTTCTGCATGGAGGCAGACGGCGCTTTACCCAGCAGGCTAAACACCACGATACCGATGCTGCCGAAGATGAAGCCAGGAATGATTTCGTACAGGCCCAGCCAGGCGAACTGTTTCCAGACGATAACGGTCACCGCACCGATAATCATCCCCGCCAGCGCGCCGTTACGGGTCATACGGGACCACATGACGGAGAACAGGACGACCGGACCAAATGCCGCACCGAAGCCCGCCCACGCGTAGCTAACAAGACCCAGCACGCGGTTCTCCGGGTTAGCCGCCAGCGCAATCGCCACCAGCGCAACCGCCAGCACCATGAAGCGCCCGACCCACACCAGCTCTTTCTGGCTTGCGTTTTTACGCAGGAAGGCCTTATAGAGGTCTTCGGTGATCGCACTGGAGCAAACCAGCAGCTGGCAGCTCAGGGTGGACATCACCGCCGCCAGGATCGCGGAGAGCAGAATACCGGCAATCCACGGGTTAAACAGAATCTGCGCCAGCTCGATAAACACGCGTTCGGCGTTCTGGTTCACCGCACCCGCCTGCGCCGGGTTGTTGCTGAAGTAGGCGATACCGAAGAAGCCAACAGCGCACGCACCCGCCAGACACAGGATCATCCACGTCATACTGATGCGACGGGCATGTACGATGGTGTGGTGAGAATCCGCCGCCATAAAGCGCGCCAGAATGTGCGGCTGACCGAAGTAGCCCAGACCCCAGCCCATCAGGGAGACGATGGCCACGAAGTTCAGCCCTTTCAGCATGTCGACGTTTTCAATGCTCTTCTGCTTGATCACTTCCAGCGATTCGCCAAAGCCGCCAACGGTGAAAATCACAATCACCGGGGTCAGGATCAGGGCGAAGATCATCAGGCTCGCCTGCACTGTGTCGGTCCAGCTTACCGCCAGGAACCCGCCCACGAAGGTATAGAGAATGGTCGCAGCGGCACCGGCCCACAGAGCGGTTTCGTAGCTCATGCCGAAGGTGCTTTCGAACAGGCGCGCGCCGGCCACGATGCCGGAGGCGCAGTAGATGGTGAAGAACAGCAGGATAACCACCGCAGAGATAATACGCAGGATGCGGCTGTTATCTTCAAAACGTCCGGTGAAGTAATCCGGCAGCGTCAGGGCGTTGTTGTTGGCCTCGGTGTGCACGCGCAAACGGCCTGCCACCAGCTTCCAGTTGATCCACGCGCCCACGGTCAGACCGATGGCAATCCAGCTTTCCGAAATACCAGAGATAAAAATCGCACCCGGCAGACCCATCAGCAGCCAGCCGCTCATGTCGGATGCGCCCGCGGAGAGTGCGGTCACCATCGGGCCTAAACTGCGTCCGCCCAGAATATAGTCGTCAAAGTTCTTTGTAGAACGCCACGCCAAAAACCCTATCAGGATCATGCCAAAAATATAAACGAGAAATGTCACCAGCATCGGTGTGCTAATAGCCATTCAAATTCTCCAAAAGTGTCGAGCGACAACCGTCCGGGTTGCCTTGTTATATGATCACCGGAACGAGGTGACGGTATCTTGTGTTTCGGTTGGGCGCGCTATCCTGCCGTATGCGCCCTCCGCTGACAAACGATTTAACACTGCATTTACATCAATTTCATCCCCGGTTTGATACGAGTTTCCTATAGGTTGCACTCGCTCACGCTTTTACGGGTTGCACCTTTTAAAAGTGTTAACTTCCGCATAAAACCAGGCTTTCCGCGTCAAAGCCAGCACGTTTTTCCAGCTAACCATTCGTTAACAATCCATTCATTTTCTGGGTTGCAAACCAGGTCACATTTAACACGGTTGCACAAAGTTGCAACATGGGGGATATTTCACGCTATCTACAGAATGCTATTACAGAACAACAGGAGCTTTGGCATGGGTATGACCACCATGGGGGTTAAGCTGGATGACGCGACCCGCGAACGGATTAAGACCGCAGCAACCCGCATTGACCGCACGCCGCACTGGTTAATTAAGCAGGCGATTTTTAACTATCTCGAAAGACTCGAGAGCGATGAGGGCCTGCCGGAGCTGCCTGCCCTGCTCGCCGGTGCCGCCAATGAAAGCGAAGAGGCGCCGGCCGCTGGCGACGAAAGCCATCAGCCGTTCCTTGAGTTTGCCGAGCAGATCCTGCCGCAGTCCGTCAGCCGCGCCGCCATTACCGGCGCTTACCGCCGCGCCGAAACCGACGCCGTGCCGATGCTGCTGGAGCAGGCTCGCCTGCCTGACGCCGTTGCCGCACAGGCGCACAGCCTGGCGTATCAGTTAGCCGACAAGCTGCGTAACCAGAAAACCGCCACCGGCCGCGCCGGAATGGTTCAGGGTTTGCTGCAGGAGTTCTCCCTCTCCTCTCAGGAAGGCGTGGCGCTGATGTGCCTGGCGGAAGCGCTGCTGCGTATTCCGGATAAAGCCACCCGCGACGCGCTGATCCGCGACAAGATCAGCAACGGCAACTGGCATTCGCACATTGGCCGCAGCCCGTCGCTGTTCGTTAACGCGGCAACCTGGGGCCTGCTGTTTACCGGCAAACTGGTTTCGACCCATAACGAAGCCAACCTGTCACGCTCCCTGAACCGCATCATCGGCAAGAGCGGCGAGCCGCTGATCCGCAAAGGCGTAGACATGGCGATGCGTCTGATGGGCGAACAGTTTGTGACCGGGGAAACTATTGCCGAAGCGCTGGCGAACGCCCGCAAGCTGGAAGACAAAGGTTTCCGCTATTCGTACGACATGCTCGGTGAAGCGGCCCTGACCGCCGCCGACGCGCAGGCCTACATGGTTTCTTACCAGCAGGCGATCCACGCCATCGGTAAAGCGTCCAACGGTCGCGGTATTTATGAAGGCCCGGGCATCTCGATAAAGCTCTCCGCCCTGCACCCGCGCTACAGCCGCGCGCAGTATGACCGGGTGATGGAAGAGCTCTATCCGCGCCTGAAGTCACTGACCCTGCTGGCGCGCCAGTATGACATCGGCATTAACATCGACGCCGAAGAGGCCGACCGTCTGGAGATCTCCCTCGATCTGCTGGAAAAACTGTGCTTCGAGCCGGAGCTGGCAGGCTGGAACGGGATTGGCTTCGTTATCCAGGCCTACCAGAAGCGCTGCCCGTTCGTCATTGATTACCTGATTGACCTTGCCACCCGCAGCCGCCGTCGCCTGATGATCCGTCTGGTGAAAGGCGCCTACTGGGACAGCGAAATCAAACGCGCCCAGATGGAAGGTCTGGAAGGCTACCCGGTCTATACCCGCAAGGTTTACACCGACGTCTCTTACCTCGCCTGTGCGAAAAAGCTGCTCGGCGTGCCAAACCTGATCTATCCGCAGTTCGCTACCCATAACGCCCACACCCTGGCGGCGATCTACAGTCTGGCCGGGCAAAACTACTATCCAGGCCAGTACGAGTTCCAGTGCCTGCACGGCATGGGTGAACCGCTTTACGAGCAGGTCACAGGTAAAGTGGCGGACGGCAAGCTAAACCGCCCGTGCCGTATCTATGCTCCGGTGGGCACGCACGAAACCCTGCTGGCGTACCTGGTTCGTCGTCTGCTGGAAAACGGCGCGAACACCTCCTTCGTTAACCGCATCGCCGACACCACGCTGCCGCTGGACGAGCTGGTGGCCGACCCGGTACAGGCCGTTGAGAAGATGGCAGCGCAGGAAGGCCAGATTGGTCTGCCGCATCCAAAAATTGCCCTGCCGCGCGAGCTGTACGGCAAAGGTCGCGTCAACTCGGCGGGTCTGGATCTCGCCAACGAACACCGTCTGGCGTCCCTCTCCTCTGCCCTGCTCAACAGCGCGCTGCAGAAGTGGCAGGCCAAACCGATGCTGGAGCAGCCCGTTGATGACGGCGACATGCAGCCGGTCATCAACCCGGCAGAGCCAAAAGATATCGTCGGCTATGTGCGTGAAGCGACAGAAGAGGAAGTGGATCAGGCGCTGGACAGCGCGGTGAATAACGCCCCTATCTGGTTCGCCACGCCGCCGCAGGAGCGCGCCGCCATTCTGGAACGCGCGGCGGTGCTGATGGAAGATCAGATGCAGTCGCTCATCGGCATTCTGGTGCGCGAAGCGGGTAAAACCTTCAGCAACGCAATCGCAGAAGTACGCGAGGCCGTCGACTTCCTGCACTACTATGCCGGTCAGGTGCGCGATGATTTCGATAACGAAACCCACCGTCCGCTGGGTCCGGTCGTCTGTATCAGCCCGTGGAACTTCCCGCTGGCGATCTTCACCGGCCAGATTGCCGCCGCGCTAGCCGCAGGCAACAGCGTGCTGGCAAAACCGGCAGAGCAGACCCCGCTGATTGCCGCGCAGGGCATCAACATTCTTCTGGAGGCAGGCGTACCGGCGGGCGTGGTCCAGCTGCTGCCGGGCCGCGGTGAAACCGTGGGCGCCAAACTGACCTCCGATAACCGCGTGCGCGGCGTGATGTTTACTGGTTCGACCGAAGTGGCCTCGCTGCTGCAGCGCAATATTGCCACCCGTCTGGATGCGCAGGGTCGTCCTACGCCGCTCATCGCGGAAACCGGCGGCATGAACGCCATGATAGTCGACTCCTCTGCCCTCACCGAGCAGGTGGTGGTTGACGTGCTGGCCTCCGCCTTCGACAGCGCCGGTCAGCGCTGCTCCGCCCTGCGCGTGCTGTGCCTGCAGGATGACGTGGCAGACCACACGCTGAAGATGCTGCGTGGCGCGATGGCCGAATGCCGCATGGGCAACCCGGGCCGTCTCACCACCGACATCGGGCCGGTGATCGACGCGGAAGCCAAAGCCAATATTGAAAACCACATTCAGTCCATGCGCTCGAAAGGCCGTCCGGTGTTCCAGGCGGTGCGAGACAACAGCGAAGACGCCCGCGAGTGGCGTTCCGGCACCTTTGTGCCGCCTACGCTTATCGAGCTGGCAAGCTTCGACGAGCTGAAAAAAGAGGTCTTCGGCCCGGTGCTGCACGTGGTGCGCTACAACCGTAACAACCTCAACGAGCTGGTTGAGCAGATCAACGCCTCCGGCTATGGCCTGACGCTCGGCGTGCATACCCGTATCGACGAGACCATTGCGCAGGTGACCGGCAGCGCCAAAGTGGGCAACCTGTACGTTAACCGCAACATGGTTGGCGCGGTCGTGGGCGTGCAGCCGTTCGGCGGTGAAGGCCTTTCCGGCACCGGTCCGAAAGCGGGCGGTCCGCTCTACCTGTACCGTCTGCTGGCGAACCGTCCGGAGAACGCGCTGGGCGTCACCCTGGCGCGTCAGGATGCGGAGTATCCGGTGGATGCGCAGCTGAAAACCGTGCTGACCCAGCCGCTGGAGGCGCTGATCGCCTGGGCGGAAAAACGTCCTGAACTGCGTGCCGTGGCGCAGCAGTACGGCGAGCTGGCACAGGCCGGTACGCAGCGTCTGCTGCCGGGGCCGACCGGCGAGCGCAATACCTGGACGCTGATGCCGCGCGAACGCGTACTGTGCGTGGCGGATAACGAGCAGGACGCGCTGGTACAGCTGGCCGCCGCGATGGCCACCGGGTGTGAAGTGCTGTGGCCGGACGATGCGCTGCATCGGGACCTGGCCAAACAGCTGCCAAAAGCGGTCTCGGCCCGTATTCACTTCGCGAAAGCCGATGCGCTGCTGACCCAGCCGTTTGATGCGGTGATCTACCACGGTGATTCCGATCAGCTGCGCGAGCTGTGCGAGCAGGTTGCGGCCCGCAGCGGGGCGATTGTTTCGGTGCAGGGCTTTGCGCGCGGGGAAACCAACCTGCTGCTGGAGCGTCTGTACGTGGAGCGCTCGCTCAGCGTCAACACCGCGGCGGCGGGCGGTAACGCCAGTCTGATGACAATAGGTTAACGCTGTGCTAATAAGGCTCCGGAGACGGAGCCTTATTTTATTGGGGAATATATGAAACGATATCTTATCGCCAGTGCAGCGCTGCTGCTGAGCGCCAGCGCGCTGGCCGACGAGTGCGACAAAGCGACCACCCAGCTTGAACTGAATACCTGTAGCGCGCAGCAGTACCAGGCTGCCGATAAAAAGCTCAACCAGACGTACCAGGCGGCCGTTAAGCGTGCGGCAGACCCTCAGCGAGATCTGCTGAAAAAAGCGCAGCAGGCGTGGATTACCCTGCGCGATGCGGACTGCGCGTTTATCGGTTCGGGTACGGAAGGCGGGAGCGTTCAGCCAATGATTGTTAACCAGTGCCTGGCGGAAAAAACCGTGGAGCGCGAAGCGTTTCTGGCCTCGCTGATGCAGTGTGAAGAGGGCGACTTAAGCTGCCCTCTCCCGCCGGCAAACTAACGTAAGCGGATCCCTTCAATAATCATCCGCTGCACGTTTTCCAGGGTGCTGTGGAAAAACGCTTCGTCCTGGAGCGTTTTTCCGGTCACCGCCTCGACCTGGGCCGCAAAGTCAGCGTAATGCTGGGTGGAGGCCCAAATCATAAAGATCAGATGATGCGGATCGACCGGGGCCAGCTTTCCGCTGGCAACCCATCCGGCGATAATGGCCGACTTGTCGTCCACCAGCTGTTTCAAATCTCCGGTCAGCTCCGCCTGCAACAGCGGCGCCCCCTGCAGCATCTCAAGGCAAAACAGCCGTGATGCCTGCGGGTAATCGCGCGACACCTCCAGCTTCAGGCGAATGTACTCCTTGATCGCTACCAGCGGGGCCAGCTCCTCGCGAAACGCTTTCAGCGGCGCCAGCCAGATATCGAGGATCTGCTGCATCACCGCGACATACAGCGCCTCTTTCGATGGGTAATAGTAGAGCAGATTGGTTTTGGATACCCCGGACTGCTCCGCCACCTGCTCCAGGCGCGTGCCGTGAATGCCAAACTGCGAAAACGTCTCCAGCGCCGCGCTGAGGATCGCCTGCTTCTTGGCGCTCACCGCCTGCGAACGTTTACCTGGTGTTTTCACTGCGCCTTGTGTCATTCCCGCTCTCCTTATTCTGCGTTGCCCTCAGCATAGCAAAACCCCCGTCTCACCACGACATCCTGCACTCCGATCGCGCATGAATGCCTGTTTTCTGTGCAATGTTTTTGACCATTTAGTCCACATTTAGCTGCATCAATCCACCAACTTCTGATTAACACATTAATAACACAGCCATTTTCAAAACTGGCACTGCCTTTGCAAAAACACCGTTACACCTGCGACGTAATGAAGAGAGGTTCGTGATGAAAATTGGCGTATTTGTACCCATCGGCAACAACGGCTGGCTTATCTCGACCACTGCACCGCAATACATGCCGACCTTTGAGCTCAATAAAGCCATCGTGCAGAAAGCGGAGCACTACCATTTCGACTTTGCGCTTTCGATGATCAAGCTGCGCGGCTTTGGCGGCAAAACCGAATTCTGGGATCACAACCTGGAGTCCTTCACCCTGATGGCTGGGCTGGCGGCAGTCACCTCGCGGATCCAGATCTACGCCACCGCCGCCACGCTTACCCTGCCCCCGGCCATCGTCGCGCGCATGGCCTCCACCATTGACTCCATCTCAGGCGGACGCTTTGGCGTCAACCTGGTTACCGGCTGGCAAAAACCCGAGTACGAGCAGATGGGGCTCTGGCCGGGTGACGATTACTTCTCGCGTCGCTACGACTACCTGACCGAATACGTGCAGGTTCTGCGCGACCTGTGGGGTACCGGCAAAAGCGATTTTAAGGGTGACTTCTTCACCATGAACGACTGTCGCGTCAGCCCGCAGCCGTCGGTGCCGATGAAGGTGATTTGCGCCGGACAGAGCGACGCGGGGATGGAATTCTCCGCCAAATACGCCGACTTCAACTTCTGCTTCGGTAAAGGCGTTAACACGCCTGCCGCCTTCGCCCCGACCGCCGCTCGCATGAAAGAGGCCGCCGACAAAACCGGGCGCGACGTGGGCTCCTACGTGCTGTTCATGGTGATAGCAGACGAAACCGACGACGCCGCGCGCGCGAAATGGGAGCGCTATAAGGACGGCGCCGACGAGGAGGCCCTGAGCTGGCTTACCGAGCAGAGCCAGAAGGATACCCGCTCCGGCGCGGATACCAACGTTCGTCAGATGGCCGACCCGACCTCCGCCGTCAATATCAACATGGGCACGCTGGTCGGCTCGTACGCCAGCGTTGCCAGAATGCTCGACGAAGTGGCGGCCGTCCCCGGCGCGGAAGGCGTCCTGCTGACCTTCGATGACTTCCTCACCGGCGTGGAAACCTTCGGCGAGCGCATCCAGCCGCTGATGCAGTGCCGCGCCCACGTTCCTGCCGTCACGAAGGAGGTGGCGTAATGACGACCCTTAACGCACGCCCGGAAGCCATTACCTTCGCGCCACAGCAGAGCGCGCTGATCGTGGTGGACATGCAAAACGCCTACGCCAGCCCCGGTGGTTATCTTGATCTGGCGGGCTTCGACGTCTCCGCGACCAGACCGGTTATCGAGAACATTAAAACCGCCGTCGCCGCCGCGCGCGCCGCGGGCATGCTCATCATCTGGTTCCAGAACGGCTGGGACGAGCAGTACGTCGAGGCCGGCGGCCCCGGCTCGCCCAACTTCCACAAGTCGAACGCCCTGAAAACCATGCGTAAACGGCCCGAACTGCAGGGCAAGCTGCTGGCGAAAGGCGGCTGGGACTATCAGCTGGTGGATGAGCTGGTCCCACAGGCGGGTGATATCGTCCTGCCCAAACCGCGCTACAGCGGCTTTTTCAACACGCCGCTCGACAGCCTGCTGCGCAGCCGGGGCATTCGCCACCTGGTCTTCACCGGCATTGCCACCAACGTCTGCGTGGAGTCGACCCTGCGCGACGGCTTTTTCCTCGAGTATTTTGGCGTGGTGCTGGAAGACGCGACCCATCAGGCCGGGCCGGAATTCGCCCAGAAGGCGGCCCTGTTCAATATCGAAACCTTTTTTGGCTGGGTCAGTAACGTTGCGGATTTCTGCGACGCCCTGAATCCCCCGCTCGCCCGTATCGCCTGAGGAGACATCTGATGCCGAAATCCGTAATCATCCCGCCGGGCACCAGCACGCCCATCGCCCCGTTTGTCCCCGGCACCCTTGCCGACGGCGTGGTGTATGTCTCAGGCACGCTGCCGTTTGATAAAGACAACAACGTGGTATTTATCAACGACCCAAAGGCGCAAACCCGCCACGTGCTGGAGACGATCAAAACCGTGATCGAAACGGCCGGTGGCACGATGGAGGACGTGACCTTCAACAGCATCTTTATCACCGACTGGAAAAACTACGCCGCGATTAACGAAATCTACGCCGAGTTCTTCCCCGGCGATAAGCCGGCCCGGTTCTGCATTCAGTGCGGTCTGGTGAAGCCGGAGGCGCTGGTTGAGATCGCCACCGTTGCGCACATCGCGAAGTGAGGCAGGCATGAAACTCTCCGTCTCACCGCCCCCGTATGAGGGTGCGCCCGTGGTGGTCCTTATTGCCGGGCTCGGCGGCAGCGGCAGCTACTGGCTGCCACAGCTGGCCGCGCTGGAGCCGGAATATCAGGTGGTGTGCTATGACCAGCGTGGAACGGGCAATAACCCCGACGTCCTGCCGGAAGGGTACAGCCTTGCAGAGATGGCGGACGAACTGGACCAGGCGCTGGCTGAGGCCGGAATTGCACGCTACAGCGTCGTCGGCCACGCGCTGGGGGCCCTGGTCGGCCTGCAGTTGGCCCTCGACAGGCCCGACGCCCTCACCGCGCTGGTGTGCGTCAACGGCTGGCTGACCCTCAACGCCCACACCCGCCGCTGCTTTCAGATCCGCGAGCGCCTGCTGCATTACGGTGGCCCACAGGCGTGGGTTGAGGCGCAGCCGCTGTTTCTCTACCCGGCAGACTGGATGGCCGCTCGCGCGCCCCGCCTGGAGGCCGAAGAAGCGCTGGCGCTGGCCCATTTTCAGGGAAAAGCCAACCTGCTGCGCCGGCTCAGCGCCCTGAAAAAGGCCGACTTCAGCCGCCATGCGGCGCGCATCCGCTGCCCGGTCCAGATCATCTGTTCCGCCGACGACATGCTGGTGCCCTCTGTCTGCTCGTCTGAACTGCAGGCTGCGATCCCGAACAGCCACAGCGCGGTGATGCGCCAGGGCGGGCATGCCTGCAACGTCACCGAGCCGGACACCTTTAACACCCTGCTGCTCAACGGGCTGGCCAGCCTGCTGCACAGCCCTGAACCCGCTTTATAAGGAGCTTTAATGAGCGAAGCCATTACCCCCGCCGCGCTGGAAACGCTGTTCACCGGCGCCCGCACCCATAACGGCTGGCAGGATATTGCCGTCAGCGACGAGACGCTGCGCGAAATCTACGACCTGATGAAATGGGGGCCCACGTCCGCCAACTGCTCCCCGGCGCGGATTGTGTTTGTGCGAAGCGCTGAGGGAAAAGAGAAGCTGCGCCCGGCGCTCTCCAGCGGCAACCTGGAGAAAACGCTTACCGCTCCGGTCACGGCGATTGTCGCCTGGGACGGTGAATTCTACGAGCGCCTGCCTGAACTGTTCCCGCACGGCGATGCCCGAAGCTGGTTTACCGCAAGCCCCGCGCTGGCGGAAGAGACCGCCTTTCGCAACAGCTCGCTGCAGGCCGCCTACATGATTTTCGCCTGTCGCGCGCAGGGGCTGGATACCGGCCCGATGTCGGGCTTTGACCGACAAAAGGTCGACGAGGCCTTTTTCACCGGCACGACGCTTAAAAGCAATCTGCTGATCAACATTGGCTACGGCGACCCGGGCAAACTTTACGGGCGCCTGCCGCGCCTGACCTTCGACGATGCCTGCGGGCTGGCGTAAGGAGCGATCATGACGACACCGGATAAGCAAACCTTTCGCGATGCTATGGCCTGCGTTGGCGCGGCGGTGAATATCATCACCACCGACGGCCCGGCGGGGATGGCAGGCTTCACCGCCAGCGCGGTGTGCAGCGTCACGGATTCACCGCCCACCCTGCTGGTGTGCCTGAACCGCGGCGCGTCCGTCTGGCCGACGTTCAGCGAAAACCGCACCCTGTGCGTCAATACCCTCAGCGCCGGACAGGAGCCGCTCTCAAACCTGTTTGGCGGCAAAACGCCGATGGAAGAACGCTTCGCCGCCGCCCGCTGGCAAACGGGCGACACGGGCTGTCCGCGCCTGGAGGAGGCGCTGGCCTCGTTTGACTGCCGGATCAGCCAGGTGGTGAGCGTCGGTACGCACGACATTCTTTTTTGCGACATCGTTTCGATTATTCGCCACCCCGCGCCGCAAGGCCTGGTGTGGTTTGACCGCGGCTACCACGCGCTTATGCGACCCGCCTGTTAACCCGCTTTAAGGAGACAGATCATGTTCGGATTTCCCCACTGGCAGTTGAAATCGACCTCCACAGACGCTGGCGTGGTCGCGCCGGATGAACGACTCCCGCTCGGGCAGACTATGGTGATGGGCGTCCAGCACGCGGTCGCCATGTTTGGCGCCACGGTATTGATGCCGATGCTGATGGGACTGGATCCCAACCTCTCTATTCTGATGTCGGGTATCGGTACCCTGCTGTTCTTTTTTGTCACCGGCGGGCGCGTGCCCAGCTATCTGGGATCCAGTGCCGCCTTTGTCGGCGTGGTGATCGCCACCACCGGGTTTAACGGCCAGGGAATCAACCCCAACCTGAGCGTGGCCCTCGGCGGCATCATCGCCTGCGGTCTGGTGTATACCCTGATAGGTCTGGTGGTAATGAAGATCGGCACGCGGTGGATCGAACGCATGATGCCTCCAGTTGTCACCGGCGCGGTGGTGATGGCGATTGGCCTGAACCTTGCGCCGATTGCGGTGAAAAGCGTCTCCGCCTCGCCGTTTGAAAGCTGGATGGCGGTTGTGACCGTGCTGTGCATCGGCCTGGTGGCGGTGTTTACGCGAGGCATGATCCAGCGGCTGCTGATCCTGGTAGGTTTGATTTTCGCCTGTCTGGTCTACGCCGTGCTGGCGAACGTTTTTGGTCTGGGCAAGCCTGTTGACTTTACGCTGCTTCACCAGGCCGCCTGGTTCGGCCTGCCGAAAATCACCTCGCCCACCTTTAACACCCAGGCGATGATGCTTATCGCACCGGTGGCGGTGATCCTGGTGGCGGAAAACCTGGGTCACCTGAAGGCGGTCGCGGGGATGACCGGACGCAGCATGGACCCGTACATGGGCCGCGCGTTCGTCGGCGACGGGCTGGCGACCATGCTCTCCGGTTCCGTGGGCGGCAGCGGCGTTACCACCTATGCCGAGAATATCGGCGTGATGGCGGTGACCAAAGTCTATTCGACGCTGGTCTTCGTGGCGGCGGCAGTGATGGCGATGCTGCTCGGCTTCTCGCCGAAATTCGGCGCGCTGATCCATACTATTCCGTCACCGGTCATCGGCGGGGCCTCAATCGTGGTGTTTGGGCTGATCGCCGTGGCCGGCGCGCGTATCTGGGTGCAGCATCGGGTCGATCTCAGCCAGAACGGCAACCTGATTATGGTGGCCGTCACGCTGGTGCTGGGCGCGGGCGATTTTGCCCTGACGCTGGGCGGGTTTACGATCGGCGGGATTGGCACCGCGACCTTCGGCGCGATCCTGCTTAACGCCCTGCTGAGCCGCCGGATGGCCGCTGCGCCGCAGGGCGAGGTGGTACATCAGGATTCGTGATTTAACGTCGCGCTGTCATCTTCTGGCAGCGCGTTTTTCTTCCGCTTGAGCTTCAGCTCGCTCACCAGCACCCCGGCGACAATAAACGCCGCGCCCACCAGGGCCAGCAGCGGCAAACGCTCGCCGGCGAGTCGCCCGAAAATGCCTGCCCAGACCGGCTCACCGGTGTAGATCACCGTTGCCCGCGTCGGCGACACGCTGCGCTGCGCCCAGTTCATGGTGACCTGGATAATGGCGCTGAAGATACCCAGCCCCAGTGCGACCACTACCAGACCGGTGGACATCTGCGGCACGGACTCCCCTGCAGGAACCATCGCCGCAAAGGCCACCAGAGACGCCGTCGCGAGCTGCACCACCGTTACGCGTTTGACGTCGACCTTGCCCGCCCAGGCGCTAATCAGAATAATTTCCGCCGCAATGGCGATCGCCCCAATCAGGGTAATGATTTCGCCCGGCCCCAGCGCCAGAAGATTGTTTTCCGGCCCGGCCAGCAAAATCAGACCGATAAACGCCAGCACGATGCCAATACAGGACATCATCCCCGGCAGCCGACCCAGGCACAGCCACTGCAGCAGCGGCACCAGGGGCACATACATGGCGGTGATAAATGCGGATTTGCTGCTGGAGATGGTCTGCAATCCCCACGTCTGGAGGCTGTAGCCCATCGCTATCGCCACCCCAATCGCCACGCCGGCCTTAAGCTCTTTCAGCGTCAGCCCCCTCAGCGTTTTAAGCGAAATTAGCCCCACGGCAAGGGCCGCCGTCGCAAAGCGCAGGCCAACAAAAAAGAACGGATCGCTGAGGGTCACCGCGTACTGAACGGCCAGAAACGTCCCGCCCCAGAACATGGTGATGAGAATGAGGATGGCTTCCTGCGGTTTAACGGAGAATTTGAAGCGTGAGACAGACATGCGGCACCAGAAAGAGAAAACAATTCTGTAGTGTGCGTTGCCTCTGGTTACAGTTCAATGTTGCAGAAATAAAAAAACCGCCGGGAGATCCCGGCGGCAGAGGTTCAACCCGGCGCATTACTTACTGCTGCCGTGGCTGTTTTTCCCCCCTTTTTTACCAGCTTCTGATGCGCGCTGAGGGTCATTTTTAAAATTGCCCCCGCTGTGCTGGCCACCTTTACGACCTGCTTCTGATGCTCTTTCACGGTCTTCAGCGAAATTACCAGAACCACCACGATGGTTTGCCATCTCTAACCTCCAGAGTGTGAAACATTAGACATCATATTGCATTCAGTAAAAGAGGATTCTTTCACCTCGCGGCGCAAGGACGACGCCTCAATCTGTGCCGCGTGAAACTAAGCTTAGTGGACTGAGGCTGTCCGGCAAGCCACAGGTAATATCCTGCAACATGATCTCAGTCTTTCAGGTGAGATGACGCGGCGGGGATGCATAAGCCTTTCTTATCATTTTAAAAATCCGCACCGGGAAAGTTGTATCATTTTGCTACAAAGCCATTTTTCTACTCATGTTGTTATAAATCAAATAAATGGCGTTCATTTTTGCAGTCTGGCCGTGATGGCATATCTTTAAAAGAGCGCAGCGATCCGCTGTCAGAGAAACCAACGAGGAGTGAAGCAAAATGGCAAAAGTTCTGGTGCTCTATTATTCCATGTATGGACACATTGAAACCATGGCTCACGCGGTAGCAGAAGGTGCAAACAGGGTTGACGGCGTTGAGGTTGTGGTGAAACGCGTACCGGAAACCATGCAGGCGGAAGCCTTCCTGAAAGCCGGGGGGAAAACGCAAAACGCCCCGGTCGCCACCCCGCAGGAGCTGGCGGATTATGATGCCATTATCTTCGGCACCCCGACCCGCTTCGGCAATATGTCAGGCCAGATGCGCACCTTCCTCGATCAAACCGGCGGGCTTTGGGCATCCGGCGCGCTCTACGGCAAACTCGCCAGCGTATTCAGCTCAACCGGCACCGGCGGCGGTCAGGAGCAGACGATTACCTCAACCTGGACTACCCTTGCTCATCACGGGATGGTGATTGTGCCGATTGGCTACGGCGCGCAGGAGCTGTTTGACATTTCCCAGGTGCGTGGCGGTACGCCGTACGGCGCAACCACCATTGCCGGTGGTGATGGCTCACGTCAGCCAAGCAATGAAGAACTGTCTATCGCCCGCTATCAGGGTGAATACGTCGCGGGTCTGGCCAAAAAACTGAACGGCTAACACCCAACAGGAGGACAAGCATGCCAACTCAAGAATCCAAAGCTCACCACGTGGGCGAATGGGCAAGTTTACGCAACACCTCTCCGGAGATTGCCGAAGCTATCTTTGAAGTCGCGAAATACGATGAAAAGCTGGCCGAGCAGATTTGGGAGGAAGGTAACGATGAGGTGCTGGTGCGCGCCTTCGAAAAAACGGATAAAGACTCGCTCTTCTGGGGCGAGCAAACCATCGAACGTAAAAACGTCTAAGCGTTTCCCCCCGCCGCAGCGGGGGGGTCTCTCTTACTTCGCCGCGTTATTCATCACCGCATTGAATTTATCAACAGGACAGAAGCCGTTCGCATCCACCGGGCAGCCCTTCAGCTCCAGCGTCACGCGCTGTGCAGGCGACTGCAGCGACAGCACGCTGGCGTTGCGCAGCTGCTCTGAGCTCTGATAGACATACTCAATTTTCATCAGCTCCTGGTTGGCATTTTTGTCATGCCAGCGCTGGAAGACAATCTTACCGCCAATCGGGGTGCGTTCCTGCTGGTCGTGCAGCTGATACGGTTTGAAATCCAGGGCCGTCAGCAGGGAAGCAATGTTCGAATCATGCCCCACCAGCAGGGTGATCTTAGGCGCTTTCGCCTGGTCGGTGACCAGCGTTTTATCGATATATTTCACCAGCGGCTTCGCTACGTTTTGCGCCACCTCGGTTGAGGTAAACAGCGAGTCCTGATAGCCGTTCTTCAGCTTCGACAGCACGCGCCACTGCTGGTCGGTTTTGATTTCTCCCCAGGCCACCTGGTCGGCCGGGAAGCCTTCGTAATACTGCAGCGTAAACGCGTCCACCAGCGAGTTACCCACCTTCAGCGGCCCGGATACGCCAGGCTCTTTTTCATAGTCGGCGCTGAAGGTATCTTTTGCGTCCGCCAGAGAGCAGACTTTTTTCTCTTTGCAGGACGGCGAATCGGCGTAGTTCGTCATCTGCTCAAGCAGCTTATAGCTTTCGCCAAGCTGCATTTTCTGCCGCTCGGTCTCCATCGCCTTGAGCGCTTTTTCGCGGAATTCCGGCGAGTTATCGGTAATCACCGGGTTGAACGTCGGGTCCATGGTGCCCATTTTTTCCTGATGGTGCACGGGCACATCGCAGCCCGGGAACGCGCCGGTAATGAAGAACTGCGCGGTGGCGACGGTACGCTGCAGGCTGTTGGCGTAAGCATAAACGCTATCCGCCGCTGGACATTCTCCCGTCTTCACCATCCCCTGCTCTGCCAGCCACTCGCGCATGTAATGGCCCATATAGACTTCCAGCACGCCACCTTTGGTGGTGAGCTGACCGCCCGGCACCTCCCACTCCGGCCACTGCTTCGGCGTGGACTGCTCCAGCACGCTGCCGTTATTAGCGAGCGGCGCGCGCAGGTTATGGCGACTCATGATTAAAACTTGCTCCAGCTGATACCCTTCCGGCGTCTCTTGCGCCTGCACGCCAAACGTTGCTGAAATGGAACCGGCGACTGCCAGCGCGAGTAGTGCTTTTCTCATCCCTAATTCCTCACTCGTTTTAAAATGTCGCGTTCAGTGTGACAGATTCGTGACAATTTTCCGGGAAGCATTTCTCAAACTGATGATTAACATGCTTACGACGCGTGCAGATTAGTTTTATAATAAAACCACACCCCACCGGAGAATTCGCTGTGAAACGTACCCGCCTTGAAGAGAGCACCTGCCCCGTCGCCCGTTCGCTGGATATTATAGGCGACTGGTGGTCGCTGCTGATTGTTCGCGACGCGCTACGCGGGATTAAACGCTTCGGCGAGTTCCAGAAAAGCCTTGGTATCGCAAAAAATATGCTGACTACGCGGCTAAAACTGCTGGTCGACGAGGGCATCCTCCGGCTTCAGCCCGCGTCTGACGGCAGCGCCTGGCAGGAGTATGTCCTGACCGATAAAGGGCGCGCCCTGCAAACGGTGCTGGTTGCCCTCTCCCAGTGGGGCAACGAGTTTTTGTTCGCGGAAAACGAATGCGGCACCGTGCTGGTCGATACCGAACAGCGCAAACCTCTGCGTAAACTGGCGCTTATCGCCGACGACGGGCGCGAACTGACGCCTGAAGAGATCGTGGCTAAACTCCCCTCCTGACCGTTCCCGACGGCAAAAGCACAAAATGCTCGCAAATATGGTTGCATTATAAAACCAAATAGCAGAGAGTTTATTCAGTTTCATATTGAAACCAAATAACCCACTTTGCTTTGAGGTAACACACGATGACTACGCAAATCACCACAGCCCTGATTACGGGTGCCTCTTCCGGGATCGGTGCCGTCTATGCTGACCGCCTTGCCGCGCGCGGCGCTAACCTGGTGCTGGTCGCCCGTCGCGAGGATCGCCTGAAAATCCTCGCCGCCGACCTTCGCGCGCGCTATGGCGTGGCCGTCGATATTCTGGTTGCCGATCTCACCGATGAAGCCGGGATCCGCGCCGTGGAAGAAGAGCTGCGCAGCAATACCGCCATTGATACGCTCGTTAACAACGCGGGCACCGCGCAGATGGCACCGTTCCTCGCGGGCGAGGTGGCGCAGCATCAGGCCATCAATACCCTGAACACCACGGCGCTGATGCGTCTGACCTACGCCATCCTGCCGCGCCTGGCGCAGAACAATCGCGGCACGCTGATCAATATCGCGTCCGTGCTGGCCCTGCACGTCCGGGCGGGCAGCGCGCTTTACAGCGCCACCAAGGCGTGGGTGTTGAGCTTTACACGTGGGTTACAGGAAGAATTTGCCGACAGCAACGTGCGCATTCAGGCCGTACTGCCTGCCGCCACGGCGACTGAAATCTGGAGCCATTCAGGCGTCACGGTGGACGATCTGCCGGAAGGATCGGTGATGACCACCGACAACATGGTGGATGCGTCGCTGGCGGGTCTGGATCAGGGTGAACCGATCACCATCCCGCCGATGCATGACGCTGGCCTGTGGGATCGCTACGAAGCGGCGCGCCTTGAGCTGTTCAACAGCGCGCGCACCGGCATTCCGGCACCGCGCTACGTAAAACAGTAGCCTAACGCTCAAGCTGGTCGCCGTACTCGCTCATCCAGGCGGCCAGCGGGGAGAGTGCGTCCTGCAGGGTTAACCCCAGCTCGGTTATCTGATACTCCACGCGCGGCGGGATCTCCGGGTAGACCGTCCGCGTCACCAGCCCGCGCTGCTCAAACAGGCGCAGCTGCTTCGTCAGCTCTTTCTGGGTGATGGGGGCTGCGGCCCGCAGCAGATCGCCAAAGCGTACGGGCGTATTAAAGACAATCAGGCGATAGAGAATGGGGATCGCCCATTTACCGGAAATCAGGTTCACAAACTGCGTCATCGGGCAGGTATAGGCCTCAGATTTTTTTTCACAGCACACCTCCAGCATTTCTGCCATAGCACACCTCTTGCCTCTTTAGTATCCATTTGGTACCTGGTTTCCTTTCGATACTAACGTTTCTATAGTGCTTTCTCCAGTGACATTTCAGGAGAAGAATATGGGTCGTTTAACAGATAAATATACGCTGATTACCGGCGGCACCAGTGGCATCGGTCTCGCCACCGCGCAGGCGTTTATCGCCGAAGGCGCGCGCGTCGCCGTGACCGGGCGTAACCCGGACACCCTCGCCGAAGCAGAACGCATTCTTGGCGATAAGGCCTGGGTAATCCCAACCGATGCGGGCGATATCTCGTCGCAAAAAGCCCTGGCGGAAACCCTCGCCGCCCGCTGGCCGCGCCTGGACGCGGTGTTTCTCAACGCCGGCGACGTAACGCACGCGCCGCTGGAAGAGTGGCGGGAAGAGACCTGGGATCGCCTGATGGGCATCAACCTGAAGGGACCGTTCTTTTTGATTCAGGCGCTGCTGCCGCTGCTGAATAACCCGTCGTCGGTGATCCTCTGCGGCTCCGTGAGCGCGCGCATCGGCCTGCCCACCAGCAGCGTGTATGCCGCGAGCAAGGCCGCCCTGCTGTCGCTGGCGCGCACGCTCTCGGCGGAACTGCTGCCGCGCGGGATACGCGTCAACGGCCTGAGCCCCGGTCCGGTGGAGACCCCGGCGTTTACCAAAACGGGCTTAAGCGACGAGGCGCTTAACGCGATGATGGCGGAAATCATCAAGCTGGTGCCGCTCGGCAGAATGGGCTCAACGGTGGAGCTGGCAAAAGCCGCGCTCTATCTGGCGTCCGACGAGTCGAGCTACACGGTAGGAACGGAGCTTCTGGTGGATGGTGGAATGGGGAGCCTGTAACTCAAAAGGCGCTGATGCCGGTGACCGCGCCGACATACAGCGCCGCCCACGCGCAGGCGGAAAGCAGGCTGACGGCGTAGACCTTTGCTGCATTCAGCCTGAGCATACCCGCTGCCAGCGGCACGATGTAACGCAGCACCGCCAGAAAGCGCGACGTAAACAGTGCGATGACGCCGTTCTTTTGCAGCTGATGCTGTACCCGTAAAAACGTAGCGGCATGCTTCGACGTAAAGCGCGTGACCAGCCGGGTGTGCCCCATCAGCTGCCCTAAGTGGTAGTTCAGCACCGATCCCGCCGTTGCCCCCATCACTACAGCCAGCCATGCCAACGCAGGATGCATGCTCCCCTGGCTGACGGTAATGCCCGCCAGCAGCATCACCGACGCGGGCGGCAGCACGGAGGAGATCAGCACCGTCGATTTACTCAGCGCCATCACAAATAACAGCGCGAAAAGATGTGCCGGATACAGCGCAAAATGATTCAGCAGATTATCAAGCCACGCCATTTTCTCTCCTCCGTTAATTATTTAATCCACCATTTAAAATGAATAAACCTAAATAAACCCTCAACGCTTTATTAATAATATTTATCTAAACCGTTCTTAAACATTATTTAATTTCCTGAGCGGTAAATTTAAACAGGCGTATTATTTCCCTCGTTTTACAACGATCTCGTTATGGCGAGGCTCCTGTACAAATACACGTTATCGCTCTGGTAGGTTCGAGAGAACCGGCACAGGGTAAAACAGGCACTGTCGAATCAAGGCTTTGTCAGTATAACTTCCCTCACGGGATACGGTGTACAGTGCTGAACCCAGGACGTGGGGATCTCCTCTTCGACATGCCCTGTCTTGCTCGCCCCTGAGAGATGTTATTATTCAAAGGGAATTCACTATGTCTTACGCTATTCACAATCAAAACCTGGCATTCAATGACAGCGCTGTCGCGCAATATATGAATACCGATTTTATTGTCCTCGATATTTCATTATGCGTAGCGCTGGCGCGCGAGCAATTCTTCGAAAAATTAAAAGACGACGATATTCCGTCTCATATTTTTATTGAAGACAATGGTCGCCTGGCGGGCATGATTGCCGTGCGTAAATTGCTGCAAACCGCCGACACGGTCCAGCCGGTGAAATCGCTGATGATTTCGCAGTTTTTGCAGGTCAAACCGGAGGATGAACGTGCCGACGTTGCCGGACTGCTGGCGCACGGCGGCGCGGATGTGGTGCCTGTGGTCACCCACGGCAAGCTCGTCGGCTGCCTGACGGAGCGCGAAATCGCCCATCTGCTGGAAGATGACGTCACTGAAGACGCCCAGCTTCAGGGGGCGACGCTACCGCTGGAGAAGCCCTATCTGGATACCAGTCCGTATAGCCTGTGGAAGAAACGCTCCGTCTGGCTGCTGCTGCTTTTTGTCGCAGAAGCCTACACCAGCTCGGTGATCCAGCATTTCGAAGAGGCGCTGGAGTCCGCCATCGCGCTGGCGTTCTTTATTCCGCTGCTGATCGGCACGGGCGGCAACAGCGGGACGCAGATCACCTCCACGCTGGTGCGCGCCATGGCGCTGGGAGAAGTCCGTCTGCGCGACGTTGGCCGCGTGCTGCGTAAAGAGATGACCACCTCGCTGATGATTGCCGCCACGCTCGGTATCGCCGGGTGTATCCGCGCCTGGATGATGGGGATTGGGCTGGAGATTACGCTCATCGTCAGCCTGACGCTGGTGTGCATTACGCTCTGGAGTGCGATTGTGTCGTCCGTCATTCCGATGGTGCTCAAGCGCTGCGGCATTGACCCGGCTGTCGTCTCCGCGCCGTTTATTGCGACGCTTATCGACGGTACCGGGCTGATTATCTACTTTAAGATCGCGCAATATACGCTGGGGCTGGAGTAACGCGGTCCGCCAGCTGGATCACCGCTCGCGAAAACGCCTCAATCGCCAGGGCGACATCTTCAGCCATCACCGATTCCGCCGGATGGTGGCTGACGCCCCCTTTGCAGCGCACAAACAGCATGCCGACCGGCCAGCGTTCCGCGATGGCAATCGCATCGTGGCCCGCACCGCTGGGTAGCGATAGCGAGCGACCCTGTACCGATTTGACCGCCTCCTCCAGCACGTTTTGCAGGTGGGTATCGCACGGCGTGGCGGCAATGCGGTAAAACTCCTCGGCGCTGAAGTCCAGATTGCGGCGCGATGCGATCGCCTGCGCATGCTCCAGCAGCTCGTTAAGCAACCGATCCAGCGGCGCATCCTGCGGGCCGCGAATATCCAGCGAGAGCTGAACCTCGCCGGGGATCACATTCACCGCCCCCGGCAGGCAGCGCAGTTCGCCAACCGTCGCCACCAGGTTGCCGCCCTGCTGTCGGGTAGCGTTTTCAATGATGACCATCCACTCGGCGGCGGCGGCCAGCGCATCCCTGCGGTGGTGCATCGGCACGGTTCCCGCGTGCCCGGCCTCGCCGGTAAAGCGACAGTTCAGACGACGCGCGCCGTTAATGGCTTGCACCACGCCCAGGGCGAGCGTCTCCTGCTCGAGGCACGGCCCCTGCTCAATATGCAGTTCCAGATAGGCGCTGAAATCCTCCTGACGGCGCGCGGCATGCAACACGCGGGCAGGATCGAGCCCCACCAGGGTCATCGCCTGCGCCACGCTGATTCCGCTGGCGTCGGCTTTCTCCAGCCAGCCCTGCGGCCAGGTGCCGGTGATGCCCCGGCTGCCTAACAGCGTAATGCCGAAGCGGGTCCCCTCTTCGTCGCAAAAGCCGACAATCTCGATGGCCTGCGCCAGATGCACACCCTGCTGGTGCAGGCTGTCCACCACCTCAATGGCGGCAAGCACGCCGAGCATACCGTCGTAGCGCCCGGCATTGCGCACGGTATCAAGATGCGAGCCGAGCAGCACCGCCTGCGCCCCTTCCTGCGCGCCCTCATAGCGTCCACAGATGTTGCCCACGCTGTCCTGCCAGACGGTCATGCCCGCCTGGCGCATCCACTCTCCGACCAGCTGGTTAGCCTGCAGATGCTGCGTGGAGAGATAGACCCGCGTCAGGCCGTCCGGGGTTTCGCTGATGGCGGCCAGCGCGTCGGCGCGCGCCATCACCCGCTCTGCCGCCGGGCTCATTGCGGCGTCTCGCGGCGATAGTGGTCCCACGCGGCCTGCATGGCGGCCCCCTGCGTGGTGGAGAATTTCAGGTAGTTGAGCACCGACTCCAGCGCGCTCAGGGTGGTCATCACGCAGTCCTTGCGTGCGTTGTAGCCCATGGTGCCAATGCGCCAAACTTTGCCGTGCAGCGGGCCAAACGAGGTGCCGATTTCAATCCCGAAATCCTCCAGCATCAGCTTACGCACCTGGTCACCGTTGATGCCCTGCGGTATCACCACGCCCAGCACGTTGTTCATCTTGTGCTTCAGGTCGCCGAAGGTCTCCAGCCCCATCGCCTGAATGCCCTTCAGCAGCGCATCGCCGTGCAGCCTGTGGCGAGCGATGCCGTTATCCAGCCCCTCCTGCAGGATCAGACGCGCGCACTCGCGGGCGCCAAACAGCGCGGTGGTGGCTTCGGTGTGGTGGTTAAGACGTTCCGGCCCCCAGTAGTCCATCACCATGCCGAGATCGAAGTAGTTGGAGTAGATCATCTCCTCGTCGCCGTCGCGGTGGGCGTCGGTGCGTATGCCTTCCTCAACGCATTTGCGGCGGCGGATCGCCTCCTCCATGCGCGCGCTCAGGGTGATCGGCGAGGTGCCAGACGGGCCGCCGAGGCATTTCTGCATCCCGGCCGAGACGGCATCCAGCCCCCAGGCATCGGTCTCCAGCGCGTTACCGCCGAGCGACGCGGTGGCATCGGTGTAAAACAGCACGTCGTAGCGGCGGCAGATCGCGCCCAGCTCGGCGAGCGGCTGCAGCATGGTGGTGGAAGTGTCGCCCTGCACGGTCAGCAGCAGGCGCGGACGAATACGCTTAATCGCATCCTCGACCTGGTCCGGGGTAAACACCTCGCCCCACGGCACCTCGATGGTATGCACCTCCGCGCGGCAGCGGCGGGCAATTTCGCACAGCAGGTGGCCAAAGCGGCCAAAGACCGGCACCAGCACCTTATCTCCCGGGCGGATGGCGGAGACCAGAATGGCTTCAATCCCCGCACGGGAGGTGCCGTCCACCAGCATCGTCCAGCGGTTTTCGGTGCGGAATACGCCGCGATAGAGCGCCATCACCTCGTTCATGTAGTGGGTCATGGCCGGATCGTACTGCCCGATCAGCTGGCTCGACATGGCGCGCAGCACGCGCGGGTCGGCGTTGATCGGGCCCGGCCCCATCAGCAGGCGCTGCGGCGGGTTGATTTGCGGAAAGTGTGCGATATCCATTGTTAAGTCCTTATCAGTTGAGGCCGCGCACGGAGGAGATGAACTGCTTCAGTTCCGTGGTCTGCGGGTTGGCGAACAGCGTTTTGCTGTCGCCCTGCTCCCAGACTTTCCCCTGGTGCATAAACACCACGCGGTCGCCCACTTCGCGGGCAAAATTCATTTCATGGGTAACCAGTATGAGCGTCATCCCCTCGGCCGCCAGCTGCTCCAGCACTTTGAGCACTTCGCCCACCAGCTCCGGGTCGAGCGCGGAGGTGATCTCGTCGCAGAGCAATACTTTCGGCGACATGGCCAGCGCGCGGGCAATCGCCACGCGCTGCTGCTGGCCGCCGGAGAGGCTCGACGGGTAGTAATCCAGACGATCGCCGAGGCCAACCTTCTCCAGCATGCGCTGCGCCAGCTCGCGGCATTCGGCGGCGCTTTTCTTCAGCACCCGACGCGGGGCGAGCATCACGTTTTCCAGCGCCGTCATGTGCGGGAACAGGTTGAAGCTCTGGAACACCATCCCCACCGAGCGGCTGATTTCGCGCGCCTGAGAATCCCGGTCGGTAATGGTCATGCCGCCCAGCTTGATGCTTCCGTCCTGATAGCCTTCCAGGCCGTTGATGCAGCGCAGCAGCGTGCTTTTGCCCGATCCGCTGCGCCCGATGATGGAGATCACCTGGCCCATGTCGATATCCAGATCGACGCCCTTGAGCACGTGGTTATCGCCGTAGTACTTCTGCACCTGATTAATGGTGATGAGAGGCATTGAATTTCGTCTCCAGATAGCGGCTGTAGCGCGACAGCGGATAACACAGAATAAAGTAGCCCAGCGCCACCAGCGCAAAGACCTTAAACGGCTGATAGGTCACGTTGGTCAGCATGGTTCCGGCCTTGGTCAGCTCGACAAAACCGATAATCGACGCCAGCGCGGTGCCTTTGATCACCTGCACGGCAAAGCCGACCGTCGGCGCGATGCCGATGCGCAGCGCCTGCGGGGCGACGACGCGAAACAGGGTCTGGCCGAAGGTCAGCCCCAGGCAGCGCGACGCTTCCCACTGCCCCTTCGGTAAAGCGCGAATGCAGCCGTTCCAGATATCGAGCAGAAACGCGCTGGTGTAAAACGTCAGCGCCAGCGAGGCGGCGGTCCACGGCGAGACGTCGATGCCGAACAGCGCCACGCCGAAGAAGGCCAGGAACAGCTGCATCAGCAGCGGCGTGCCCTGAAACAGCTCAATATAGCCGCGGATAATGCGCTTCACCGTGCGCCCGCCCGTCAGGCGCAGCAGCAGGAGCGGCAGCGTTACCACCGCCCCGCCGACGAACGCCACCAGCGACAGCAGCACCGTCCAGCGTCCGGCCAGCAGCAGGTTGCGAATAATGTCCCAGTCGGTAAAGGTGGTCATCATGCCTGCACCCCCAGCCATTTGCGTCCTGCCGCCATCATCAGCTGGCGCAGGGTAATCGACAGCGCCAGGTAAATCCCGGTTGTCACCAGATAAACCTCAAAGCTCAAAAACGTTCTGGACTGGATCAGGTTGGCGGCGAAGGTCAGCTCTTCATAGGAGACCTGCGACACCACCGAGGAGCCGAGCATCACGATGATGCACTGGCTCACCAGCGCCGGGTAAATGCGCTGCAGCGCGGGCGGCAGCACCACGCGAATAAAGGTCTGCAGGCGGGTGAGCCCCAGCACGCGTCCGGCTTCCCACTGCCCTTTCGGCGTGACCTGAATGCCCGCGCGGATAATCTCGGTGCTGTAGGCGCCCAGGTTTACCACCATGGCCAGCAGCGCCGCTTCACCCGCCGTCATCTTCAGGCCAAGATTTGGCAGGCCGAAGACAATGAAAAACAGCTGTACCACAAACGGCGTGTTGCGGATGATCTCCACGTAGCCGCCCCAGATCCGGCTGAACCAGGTCGTGCGTCCGCTGCGGATCGCCGCCCCGAAAATCCCTATCGCCAGCCCGCCGACGGTCGCCATCACCGTCAGCTGAACGGTGACCCACAGCCCTGCAAGCAGCTCTGGCCAGTGCGGCCAGAGCGCGGAGAAATCAAGTTGCTCAGTCATCGGCTCAGGCGCCAAGGTTTGCCGGCAGCGGGGCCTTCAGCCATTGCTCAGACAGGCCGTTTAGCGTGCCGTCCTTGATGCCCTGCTCAATCAGCGCATCCACTTTTGCCTTCAGGGCCGGTTCGTTTTTCTTCAGGCCAATAAAGCACGGCGAATCTTTCAGCATAAAGCTCGGCACCGGGGCTTTATCCGCGTTCTGGCGCGAAATGGCCGCCACCACGAGGTTACCGGTTGCCACGTACTGCACCTGCCCCGACAGGTAAGCGGAGAGCGTGGTGTTATTGTCTTCGTAGCGCTTCACGTCCGCGTCTTTCGGCGCCAGTCCAGTCAGCACCATGTCCTCCACCGCCCCGCGCGTCACGCCGATGGTTTTTCCGCTCAGCGCGGCGGCGTCCTTCAGCTCGGCCCCTTTTGGACCAAACACGCCAAGGAAGAACGGCGCGTAGGCGCGGCTGAAGTCGATCACCTTCTCGCGCTCCGGGTTTTTACCGAGGCTGGAAATGACCAGGTCCACCTTATCGGTTTGCAGGTACGGCACGCGGTTGGCGCTGGTCACCGGCACCAGCTGCAGTTTGAGCTTCATCTGTTTGGCGAGATAGCGCGCCATATCGATGTCGTACCCCTGGGGCTGCAGATCGGTCCCCACCGAGCCAAACGGCGGGAAGTCCTGCGGAACGGCAATACGGATAGTACCGCGCTTCTCGATATCCTGTAGCTGGTCAGCCTTTGCCGGCAGCTGCGTGAAGAGGCATGCTGCCCCGGCCAGTGCAATCAACAATTTTTTCATGGTGCTTCCCCGTAACGTTAACATGAAACAAAAGATTCTTTGAATGTGATTTTGCAACTAATGTGCCAGATAAGGCGAAGCGGGTAATATTCTTGTAAAGCCTGATAAAACGCGGACGAGGCGAAAATGCTCTCCATTTTCGCCCCGCCATTACGCACCATTTTAATGCAAAGCACCAGCCTGATGCCCCATTATCGCTGTTCGAGCTCGTCCAGCTGCTGATAGAGGGAGGCAATCTCGTGAATGCGCGGACGGCCTTTATCGAGGATCTCATGCAGGAAGGCGTTCGCCAGCAGGTTGATCAGACTGTTAACCGAGGAATAGCTGTCATAGGCCGAGACGCTGTCCAGCGGGGCGCAGAGCTGCCAGCTGGCGAGCGGAAACAGGCTGTGGGCCTGCGGCTCGCACATCAGCAGCACCGGAATACCGCTGCTCTGAAGCTGCTGCATCAGAGGGCGGATAATGCGCGGACGGCGGCGGAAGGCCATCATGACCACCAGATCGTCCGGCGTTAAGTCCACCAGCTCCTCGCTCAGGCTCTGCCCCGGCTGCGGCAGCACCAGCACCTGACCGCGCGCCTGCAGCAGCTGCTGGCGCAGGTGCAGCGCCGCCGGATAGGCGTTACGCATGCCGATAATGACAATGCGGCGCGCCCTGACCATGCAGGCCATGGCGTCGGCAAACTGCTGCGCATCGAGGGCATTGACCCACTGGGTCAGGTTCGCCATCTCCTGCTTGTAGTGGCGCGCCAGCAGCGTATTGCCCTGCACCGCATCGCGATTGTCGGTGAGCGGCATCCCGCTCTGGCGCAGGGTGCGCAGCTCTTCACGCATATCCTTATATTTCTCATAGCCCAGACGCTTAAACAGACGGCTCACCGTGGCTTTCGACACCCCGCTCAGCTGCGCCAGCTCGGCGCTGTTGTAGCTAATGAGATCGTCAAAATGATCAAAAATAAAGTCCGCCACCCGCTGCTCCTGCGGCGACAGCGACGGGTATTGTGCTTTCAGACGTTCATCCAGTTGTTCCATAGCGCCTCTGTAACTTTTGTTTCATCACATTTTGGTTTTCATTCTACCTTTCATTATACGTGCCAGTTTACTGAAACTTTTCTTTCAGAACTGGAACAGCTTTTGCAGCGCCTTGTGACTTTCAGGGTTACGAGGACTCTTCATGCAAAGTAATGTCTCCACACACGGTATGGCGGTTGCGCCCCACCACCTCGCCAGCCAGAGCGCGCTGACGGTGCTACGCGAGGGCGGCAGCGCGATAGAAGCGATGGTCGCGGCGGCGGCCACCATCGCCGTGGTTTACCCGCATATGAACGGGCTGGGCGGCGATGGCTTCTGGCTTATCGTACCGCCGGAAGGCGACCCCATCGCCATTGACGCCAGCGGCGCGGCGGGATCGCACGCGACGCTGGCCGCCTACGACGGGCTCACGCAGATCCCCCATCGCGGACCGCAGGCGGCGCTAACCGTCGCCGGCACGGTCAGCGGCTGGGACGAGGCGCTGAAGGTTTCCCGTGCGATGACCGGCAAGTCGCTGCCGCTGGCCCGCCTGCTGGCCGACGCCATTGACTACGCGCAGAACGGCACGCCGGTCACGGCCTCTCAGGCTCACGCCACTGCCAGCAAGTTCGACGAGCTGAAGGATGTGCCGGGCTTCGCGGAAACCTGGCTGGTCGACGGCAAGCCGCCGCAGGCCGGGAGCCGCTTTTATCAGCCCGCCATGGCTACAACCCTGAGGCGCCTGGCGGAAGACGGTCTGGACAGTTTTTATCGCGGCCCGCTGGCGGACGTGCTGGCGCACGGCATGGAGACGCTGGGCCTGCCCGTTACGCTGGCCGATTTACACGCCCACGCAGCCCGACGCACCGCGCCGCTTAAGCTGCAGCATCAGCAGGGAGAGATCTTTAACCACGCTCCGCCGACGCAGGGGCTGGTCTCGCTGGCGATACTCGGCATCACCGACCGCCTGAACATGGCGGAGGCCGACGACGCCGAAACCCTTCACCGCATCGTTGAAGCCACCAAGCTGGCCTTTGGCCTGCGCGATGCCCACATCACCGACCCGCGCGAGCTGAAAACCGATATTCAGGATCTGCTGGATCCCGCCGCTCTGCAGGCGCTTGCCGACAGGGTTGACGACGGCCGGGCCGCACCGTGGGGAACCGGAAAAGGCCCCGGCGATACGGTGTGGATGGGGGTGATAGACAGCAGCGGGCTTGCCGTGTCGTTTATCCAGAGCCTTTATCACGAGTTCGGCAGCGGCGTTGTCCTGCCCGATACCGGCATCGTCTGGCAGAACCGCGGCGCATCTTTCAGCCTCGATCCTGCCCATCTTCTGGCCCTCGCGCCGGGCAAACAGCCGTTCCACACCCTGAACCCGGCGGCGGCGCGTCTGAAGGACGGTCGCGTGATGGTCTACGGATCGATGGGCGGCGACGGACAGCCGCAAACCCAGGCCGCGATCTTTACCCGCTACGCGATTCAGGGCGTGCCTTTACAGGAGAGCATTTCCCGCCCGCGCTGGCTGCTGGGGCGCACCTGGGGACAAACCTCGGACACCCTAAAGCTTGAAGGACGTTTTTCACCCGAGACGGTCGTGCGCCTGCGGGCACTCGGTCACGAGGTGGAGCTTTTCCCTGACTTTAGTGAAGCCATGGGCCACGCGGGCGCGATTGTCCGCCACCCCAACGGGCTGTTCGAAGGGGCATTTGACCCGCGCAGCAACGGCGCGGCCGCCGGATTCTGAGGAGAAAAAAAATGACGACACACCAACCCGACTGGCAGGCATACCTGGCGCAAATGGAAACTGTACTCGGCGTGACGCTGGATGACGCCCGCCGCGCCGAGCTGCAGCTGCAGTTCAGCCGCATAGCCACCATGGCCGCCCCGCTGATGGCGCTGCCGCTCGACGACCGTCTTGAGATCGCAGGAGTATATAAAGCATGACGCTACACGAGATGAGTATCAGCGCTATTCAGCAGGCGCTGAGCGCTGGGGAGCTGAGCGCTCGCGAGATCGCCCGACAGACGCTGGAGGGGATTGCGCGCGTTAACCCGCAGATCGGCGCCTGGACAGCCGTGACGGAAGCACGCATGCTCGCCGAGGCCGACAATATCGATACCCTGCGACGGGAAAAGCGCCCCCTGCCGCCGCTGGCGGGCGTGCCCTACGCGGTAAAAAATCTGTTCGACGTTGCCGGTCACACCACCCTCGCAGGAGCCGAATTGTTCAGCCAGCGCCCTGCCGCCGCCGCTGACAGTTTTGCGGTGCGCCAGCTGCGCAGCGCGGGCGGGCTGCTGACCGGGATGGTCAATATGGACGCCTACGCCTACGGCTTTACCACCGAGAACAGTCACTACGGCACGACGCGTAACCCGCACGACCTGGCGCGCATTGCGGGCGGGTCGTCCGGCGGTTCAGCCGCCGCGGTGGCCGCCGGGCTGGTGCACTTTTCGCTCGGCACCGACACCAACGGCTCGATTCGCGTTCCGGCCTCCCTGTGCGGTATCTATGGCCTGAAGCCCACCTTTGGCCGCCTGTCGCGATCCGGCAGCCATCCGTTTGTCGCGAGCCTGGATCATATCGGCCCCTTCGCCCGCCGCGTGTGCGACCTGGCGTCCGTGTATGATGCGCTGCAGGGACGGGATACCAGCGACGGTTTTCAGGCCGAGTGCTCCCGGGAACAGACGCGCCCCCTGCTCGATCGTGGGCTTGATGGCCTGCGCTGCGCGGTGCTCGGCGGCTATTTCACCACCTGGTGCGACGCAGACGCCAGAGCCGCCGTGGCGCGGGTAGCGAAAGCGCTCGACGTGCAGGATGAGCTGCAGTTCCCTGACGCCGAGCTGGCGCGTTCGGCGGCGTTTATCATCAGCGCCTCCGAAGGGGGAAATCAATACCTGCCCGCGCTTCGCCATGAACCGGCGCGTTTTGAGCCGCACTCTCGCGAACGGCTGCTCGCCGGGGCGATGATCCCCTCAGCCTGGTATATTCAGGCCCAGCGGTTTCGCGCTCACGCCCGGCAGGCGTTCAAAACCTTATTTGCGCAGGCGGACGTGCTGATCGCCCCGGCCACTCCGCGCAGCGCCACGCTGGCGGGCGCGCAAACCATGGAAATCAACGGTCAGCCGCTCCCCATTCGCGCCAGCATGGGGATGCTGACCCAGCCGATTTCGTTTTTGGGCCTGCCGGTGACCACCGTTCCCCTGCGCACCGCGCAGGGTGCGCCCATCGGCCTGCAGCTGATTGCCGCGCCGTTTAACGAGCAGGCCTGCCTGCGCGTCGCGCGGGTTCTGGAAGAGAGCGGCATCACCGATGCCCGTCCGGCGGAGATAGCAGCATGATGAATCACGATGACATTAACCTCCCGTGGGTGGTTGCCGAGGTGACCGCCGCGTTTTACCGCTATGAGGACGCGCTGGTAAGCAACAACGTTGCGGTGCTGGACGAGCTGTTCTGGCACGACAAAAACACGGTGCGTCTCGGAGCGGGTGAAAACCTGTACGGGATTGATGAAATCCGCGCCTTTCGGGCGGCGCGCCCGTCCGCCGGATTGCAGCGGACGCTGCGCCACACAGTGATTACCACCTTTGGGGAGGATTATGCCGTGTGCAGCACCGAGTTTACCCGCGCGGGGACGGAACGCATTGGCCGCCAGCAGCAGACGTGGGTACGGTTTGCCTACGGGTGGCGGATCGTGGCGGCGCAGGTGAGTTTGATGTCGTAGTCGTAGGCCGGGTAAGGCGCAGCCGCCACCCGGCTAAAGACGGCTCAGTTATTTCTGAAACGGATGCACCTCCCGCCAGTGGTCGGCAATCTGCTGGCGGGTACAGACCCACACCCGCTCGTGCTGCTGCACATAATCCAGGAACTTCTGCAGCGCGCGAAAACGCCCCGGTCTGCCCAGCAGGCGACAGTGCATGCCGATGGACATCATCTTCGGCGCGCTTTCCCCCTCTTCGTACAGCACGTCAAAACTGTCCTTCAGGTAGGTATAGAACTGCTCGGCCGTGTTAAACCCCTGCGCGGTCGCGAAGCGCATGTCGTTCGCATCCAGCGTATACGGCACAATCAGGTGCGGCTTGCGGGTGCCGTCGCTGCAGGCCACTTCCGTCCAGAAGGGCAAATCGTCGCCGTAGTAGTCGCTGTCGTAGTCAAAACCGCCGTGCTCCACCACCAGCTGGCGCGTGTTGGGGCTGTCGCGCCCGGTGTACCAGCCCGCTGGCGGCTTGCCGAACAGGTCGGTCAGAACGTGCACCGCCTTATGCAGGTGTTCGCGCTCCTGACTGATGTCCATGTTTTGATAATGGATCCAGCGCCAGCCGTGGCTGACCACGTCGTAATCCGCGGCTTTGATCGCCTCAACGATCTCCGGGTGTCGCGCCAGCGCCATCGCCACGCCAAAGACCGTCAGCGGCAGGCCGCGCTTTTGAAATTCATTGTGGATCCGCCAGAACCCGGCGCGGCTGCCGTATTCGTAGAGGGAGTCCATCGACATGTGCTTATCCGGGTAGCTGGCCGCGCCGATAATGTCCGACAGGAACTGCTCGGATCCGGCATCGCCGTGCAGAACGTGGTTTTCCGCCCCTTCCTCATAGTTGAGCACAAACTGCACGGCGATGCGCGCCTGATTCGGCCACCGCGCGTGCGGCGGGTTGCCCGCGTAGCCGCGCAAATCCCGCGGATAATCCTGTTCAAAAAGCCCCATTGCCACCCCCAAAAATTAAAATGGATTCAATGCCTGAAAATGCCCGCTTAACGGTTTGTTCTCCGGGAATGCCAGATCCCCGTGCTTGCTGGTCGACAGCCCCAGCGCCACCAGCGATTCCACCATCTTCACCGCCGCGCTGACGCCGTCGATCACCGGCACGCGCAGCTCGCGGGTCAGCTCCTGCGCCAGCGTTGCCATGCCGCCGCAGCCCAGCACGATGGCGCCACAGCCATCCTCTTTCAGCGCCTGTATACAACGCGCGCGCACTTTTTCCTGCGCCAGACCGCTGCCATCCTCCAGCGCGAGCACCGGAAGGTCGATGGCGTGCAGCTCCGCGCAATGGTCCTGAAAGCCATACTGGTGCAACAGATGACGGGCAATAATCAGCGTGCGCGGCAGCGTGGTAACCACCGAAAAACGCGTCGCCACCAGCGTCGCCATGTGCATCGCGGCTTCGGCAATGCCGATAACCGGCCCCTGGGCCAGCTCGCGCGCCGCCAGCAGGCCCGGATCGCCAAAGCAGGCAATCACGTGACCCGACACGCCCTGTTCCCTGCCTTTTTTGATCTGTTCCAGCACACCGACGGCGGCGATGGCCTCATCAAAGTGGCCTTCTATGGACGGTACGCCCGCGCACGGGCAGACCGCGAGGATCTCCGTCCCCGGCGCCGCCACCGCGCGGGCCGCCGCGCCGATGGTTTCCGTCATGGCGAGGCTGGTGTTGGGGTTGATCACTTGTATACAGACAGACATTACGACTCCTTGTGGCCGGCAAACAGCCGGGCAAAATCAGGCAGGCACTCGCCCGCCCGCTCGAAGCAGAGGCTGGCGACGATATGTTCAAAATGGAGCATGAGGGCATCGCTTAATGGCTCAAGCGCCTTCTGGCGCAGCAGATCCACAAGCTGTTCGTGATCGTTGCAGCGGCAGCCCTGACGCCACGGCGCGCCCCAGGTGGCAATCACCAGCGAAGAACGCTGGCTCAGGCTGGTCACCATCTCAGTGAGCACCTGGTTGCCGGAGATGGCCTGCAGCTGAATGTGGAAATTGGCGGAGTGGCGAATCGCCGCCGGGCCGTCATAGGCCTCGTGCGCCTGCTGCTCCTGGCGAATAATGGTCTCCAGCGCGGCAAGGTGCGGCGGCTGGCAGTGCGCCAGCACGTCCGGAAGGTTAGCGACCTCCAGCAGCGCGCGGGTGCGAAAGATGTGTCGCGCCTCTTCCACCGTCGGGCTGGCGACGTGTGCACCACGCTTGGGCGTCAGGGTGACCATTTGCACAGCGGCGAGTCGTTGAAGCACCTTGCGGATGCCCGTGCGGCTTACGCCAAACACCTCGGCCAGCGCCTCTTCCGGCAATTTGCTCCCCGGCAGCAGCTGATGTTCGACAATCGCGGTCATCAGCGCCTGAAAGATCGATTCGTCTTTGTCATGCAGGTCTGGCGCGGTCTGCAGGGCGTTTATGTTGTTCATTCACCACTCCGTCTTTTACTCTTCGTTATCGAATCGTATACATAAAAATAAAATATTGCATACAAGATTTATTATTTTGGCCTGGATCCTGCAACACCGTTTGCACTCCCGCTTAACGGGTTTTCATTCACAGGAGCAGGTTTCATGCCAAACAGTCAAAACGCACAGCAAGGTACGGCCGCTGATTCCGGTGCGGTTTACAGCCCACGTCTTTGCAATGAGGATCTGGCACCGACGCGTGACCAGAACTGGAGCTGGTACAATATCTTTTCGTTCTGGATGTCGGACGTTCACAGCATGGGGGGTTATGTTGTCGCCGCGAGCTTCTTTACGCTCGGGCTGGCAAGCTGGCAGGTGCTGCTCTGCCTGCTGGTCGGGATTTGCATCGTGCAGCTGTGTGCCAACCTGGTGGCCAAACCGAGCCAGATGGCGGGCGTGCCCTACGCGGTGATCAGCCGTCAGGCGTTCGGCGTCTTCGGAGCCAATATTCCGGCGGTGATCCGCGGGCTGATCGCTTTTGCGTGGTACGGGATTCAGACCTATCTGGCCGCCAACGCCCTGATGCTGGTGGCGCTGAAGTTCTGGCCATCGCTCTCTTCGCTCACCGCCGGTGCGTTCCTGGGCCTGTCTCATCTGGGCTGGATCTGCTTCGCTATTATGTGGGTCCTGCAGGCGATGGTCTTCTGGCACGGCATGACCGCCATCAAGCGCTTTATTGATATCGCCGGTCCGGCGGTCTACGTGGTGATGCTTGCCCTCGCAGGCTGGATTGTATACAAGACCGGTTTTGACGGGATATCCTTTACCCTCGCCAGCAAATCCCTGAGCGCGGGCGAGCAGACCTGGCAGATGATCACCGCCACCGCGCTGGTAGTCTCCTACTTCTCCGGCCCGCTGCTCAACTTTGGCGACTTCTCCCGCTACGGTAAAAGCATGGGCGAGATCCGCCGCGGCAACCGCTGGGGCCTGCCGTTTAACTTCCTGCTGTTCTCCATCGTCACCGTAGTCATTGTCTCCGGCACCCAGTCGCTGTTTGGCCGCATGATCACCGACCCGATTGAGACCGTCAGCCGCGTGGGCAACGATCTGGCCGTGGCGATTGGCCTGCTGACGATGATCACCGCCACCATAGGGATCAACATCGTGGCAAACTTCGTCTCGCCGGCGTTTGATTTCTCTAACTGCTCGCCGCAGAAAATCAGCTTCCGCACCGGAGGGATGATTGCCGCCGTCGGCTCGATCCTGCTCACCCCGTGGAACCTGTTCAACTCGCCGGAGCTTATCCACTACACCCTGGACGTGCTCGGGGCGTTCATCGGCCCGCTGTTCGGCATTCTGATTGCCGACTTCTACCTGATTAAGCGCGGCAAGGTGTCGGTTGACGATCTGTTCGACGACACGCCAAAGGGTAAATACTGGTACCGCAACGGCTTTAACCCGAAAGCTATTGGCGCGCTGATCCCATCCGTTGCCGTGGGCCTGGTGATTAGCTTTATCCCGGCCCTGCATGAGGTGGCGAACTTCAGCTGGTTTATCGGCGTCTTCCTCGGCGGCGTGACCTACCGCTGGCTGGCGCGGGAAGATCGTGAGACGGCGGACGCGACGTCGTTCAGCTCCCGCGTGGCAACGCAAAAAGAGTAACCCCCTCCCTCCGGCCGCAGCGTATCTGCGGCCCTTTCATTCTGGCACCGTTCTTGCTGAGCCTTCTCACCCCCCGCTACGCAAACACGAAGGCAGGAACCATGATGGAATACCAGACTGCGATACGCGGTGCATTTTTTGATATTGCCCGGGTCTGCGACAGCGCAGACGCCATTGCTCAACACGCGCGCTACCTTGAGGACGGGCTGCTGTTTATACAGAGCGGGAAAATTCTGGCGCAGATGCCGTGGCAGGAGGGCGAGCAGTATCTTGACCCCCACAAGGGCTACACCGACCTGCGCGGCAGGCTGCTGCTGCCCGGTTTTGTCGACACCCACGTCCATTACCCGCAAACGGAGATGATCGGCGCCTTTGGCGAACAGCTGCTGGAGTGGCTGACCACCTACACCTTCCCGGTGGAAAGCCAGTTTGCCGATGAGGCCTACGCGAAAGAGATCGCCGAATTTTTCATACAGCAGCTGGTCAGCAACGGCACCACCACCGCGCTGGTGTTTTGCACGCTGCATCCGGAATCGGTCGAAGCGCTGTTTACCGAGGCCCTGCGCCTGAACATGCGCCTTATCGCCGGAAAGGTGATGATGGACAGACACGTGCCGGACTACCTGAGCGAAGACGCGAAGCAGAGCTACCGGCAGACGCGGGCGCTAATCCAGCGCTGGCACCACCGGGGACGGCTGGGCTATGCCATTACGCCGCGCTTTGCCCCGACGTCATCCCCCGAGCTGCTTGCGGCGGTCAGCCTGCTCAGAGAGGAGTTCCCGGACGCCTGGCTGCAGACCCACCTGAGCGAAAACCCCAACGAAGTGGCCTGGGTAAGCGACCTCTGGCCGGAGCACGAGCGCTATCTGGACGTGTATCACCACTACGGCCTGACCGGCGAGCGCAGCGTGTTTGCCCACGCGATCCATTTGCACCACAGCGAGTGGCAGTGCCTGCATGACACCGGCTCGGCGGTGGCGTTTTGCCCCACCTCTAACCTGTTTCTCGGCAGCGGGCTGTTTCGCCTGCCCGCCTGCTGGCAGCACAGGGTGCGGATGGGCATCGGCACCGACGTTGGGGCGGGCACGACCTTCAGCATGCTGCGCACGCTGGGGGAAGCCTACAAGGTCGGCCAGCTTCAGAGCTACCGCCTGCGCGCCAGCGAGGCGTTTTACCACGCCACGCTGGGCGGCGCGCACGCCCTCCGGCTGGACGATAAGATTGGCAACTTCACACCCGGCAAAGAGGCGGATTTTGTGGTCATCGATCCCGACGTGACGCCGCTGCAGCGCCTGCGCAATCGCCGCTGTCAGGATATCTACGAGCAGCTTTTTGTGCTGATGACCCTCGGAGACGAGCGCAACATCAGCGAGACCTGGGTCAACGGCGAGCGGGTGTGGTCAACTGCCCCGGTAGGTTGACCATCCGCCGGGGGCAACCACAAACGGCAGATGGAAATGCTCGTCTGCCGTTTCTCCCGTCACAAAATCAATTTGCGCACTGGGATAGAGCGTGTCGCGACCGGTTTCGCTAAACCACGCCCCGATCTCCGCCACCAGCCGATAGCGGCCCGCGGGCAGAGAGGCAACGAACGCGGCGATGCGCCCCTGGGCGTTGGTCACGCCCGTGGCCAGCGTCTTCCCGTCCTGTTGCAGATGAACCGTTACGCCCTCCGCGGGCTTGCCCGTTGAGATATCGAGAATATGGGTGCTGAGTGTGCTCATTCGCTAATAACTCCTTCCAGCCGAAGCAGCGTAATTTCCCACAGCTGTTCCAGCGCGGCGCGGACTTCCTGCGCGTCGCTGTTCTCCAGCCGCGCGTGCAGGGCCTGTAATATCTCCTCGCCGCTGCGGCCCTTCGCGCGGATCAGAAACACGCGTCCGAAGCGGGCCTCGTAGCGGGCATTCCCCTCGCGCAGCGCCTGGGCAAGGGCGCCATCGCGATCGTTCACAGCGCCCTGCTCCTGACGCGACAGCGCCGCCTCCGCCGCTGAACCCGCGGGCTTTTCCCCGATGCGCGGATGGGCGCTCAGGGCCTGCGCCAGCGCCGCTTCGTCCCAGTTTTGCGTCAGCGCGTTTGCCGTACTGAGTAATTCGTCCCGGCTGGCGTATGGCCGCCCCAGAGCCAGCGCGTCGGCCCAGCCGGGTATCGCCACGCAGGGCTGAAGCAGCGTAAGAGCATCTTTCTCAGGAAGCTGATTGAAGTCGTGCAGTGCGATCATAGTGTCTCCTTTATTATCCTTCTCCAGACTATTGCACAAACCACGCCACCCTGAACGCGGGCGTGAAACAGTCGATTCCGTATAGCTCAACTGGAAATTTTTGATTCATAAAAAGGCACGCCCACCGCGTTTACGCACCTTAGCAGTGCAAACGTCTCCCTTACAACGCCGTTTTCACCACTCTGCAGCCTGGTACGCAAATTGCTGAATGTCTTTACACCCTGCAAAAGGAGAGAAGCATGAAAGCAATCGTGATTGGCGCGGGTATTGGCGGCCTGAGCGCTGCCGTGGCGCTAAAGAAAGCGGGCATCGACTGTACCGTGTTTGAAGCCGTAAAGGAGATCAGGCCCGTCGGGGCGGCCATCTCCATCTGGCCTAACGGCGTGAAATGCATGCAGCACCTCGGCATGGGCGACATCATCGAGACCTGGGGCGGGCCGATGCGTTTTATGGCCTACAAGGATTACCGGCGCGGCGAGACTCTGACCCGCTTTAGCCTTGCCCCGCTGGTTGAGCGTACCGGCGGACGTCCCTGCCCCGTCTCGCGCGCTGAACTCCAGCGCGAAATGCTGGACTTCTGGGGGCGCGACAGGGTGCAGTTCGGCAAGCGCGTGGAACACGTCCATGAAGACGACGCGGGCGTGAACGTCACCTTCACCGATGGCACCACGGCAACCGGCGATTTTCTGATTGCCGCCGACGGCAGCCACTCGGCGGTTCGCCCGTATGTGCTGGGGTATACCCCGGAGCGCCGATACGCCGGGTACGTAAACTGGAACGGGCTGGTGAAGATTGACGAAGAGATTGCCCCGGCGCACCAGTGGACCACCTTCGTTGGCGAAGGCAAACGCGTGTCGCTGATGCCCGTCTCCGGCGGACGCTTCTACTTCTTTTTTGACGTGCCGCTGCCCGCAGGCCTGGCGGAAGATCGCACCACCCTGCGCGCCGATCTCACGGGCTACTTCCGCGGCTGGGCGCCGCCGGTGCAGAAGCTTATCGCGGCGCTGGATCCTGAAACCACCAACCGCATTGAAATCCACGACATTGAGCCGTTCGACAGCCTGGTGCGCGGCAACGTCGCGCTGCTCGGCGACGCCGCGCACAGCACCACGCCGGATATCGGCCAGGGCGGCTGTGCGGCGATGGAAGACGCCGTCGTGCTGGGGGAGTGCCTGCGTGAAAACCATAATATTACGCTGGCGCTGCGGCAGTACGAGGCGCTGCGCTGCGACCGGGTGCGCGACCTGGTCCTGAAGGCGCGTAAACGCTGCGACGTCACCCACGGGAAAGACATGGCGCTGACGCAGGCCTGGTATCAGGAGCTTAGCGAAGAGACCGGAGAGCGCATCATCAACGGTCTGTGCGAGACCATTCAGGGCGGCCCGTTAGGCTGAACGCAAGAGGGATAATGATGAAAAGAGAACCAACTCCACCCGCCCACTGTACGTTTGAGCCAGAGGACTGGCTGCGTCTGGCGAAATGCTGGCATCCGGTCGCGCGCGCCTGCGACGTCGGCCCGGCGCCGGTCAAGGCGACCCTGCTGGATGAACAGCTGGTGATTTACCGGATCCACGACCAGGTCGTGGTCGCCCGTGACGTCTGCCCGCACCGCGGCGTGCCGCTGACGCTCGGCTTTCACGACGAGCACGGGATTATCTGCCCCTATCACGGCCTCCGCTTTGGGGAGGACGGGCGCTGCAACCGTATTCCCTCCAGCCCCGACCAGCCCGTTCCGGCGAAGCTGAACCTGATTAACTACGCCGTGGAGGAGCGGTTCGGGCTGATCTGGACCTGCCTGGCGTTTGATCCGGAAAACCCCGCGCCGCTGCCAACCATGCCGCACTGGGATGACGCCGGATTTCAGCAGATTAACTGCCCGGCGTTTGAGGTCAACGGCTTTGCCGGACGTCAGGTAGAGGGTTTTCTGGACGTGGCGCACTTTGCCTGGATCCACACCGAAACCTTTGCCGACCCCAATAACCCGCTGGTGCCCCACTATCAGCCGCAGGAGACGCCGTTTGGCTTCGTGGCGGATTACTGGAGCTCCGTGAGCAACTATCCCGCCAGTTCCCCCGTGCAGGCTCCGGAAGGGTTCCAGTGGTTGCGCCATTTTGAGATGCACCTGCCGTTCACCGCCACCCTGACGATTCATTTTCCGGGTGAATCGCGGCTGGTGATCATGAACGCCGCATCGCCGGTGTCATCGCGCGTGACCCGCATGTTCGCCCCTATCGCCCGCAATTTTGACCTGCATATTCCTGTGGAGGATGTGCATGCCTTCAATCTGCGGATTTTTGAAGAGGACCGTCTGATGGTGGAAACCCAGCGCCCGGAAAGCCTGCCGCTGGACCTGACCCTGGAAGCGCATATCCCCGCAGATAAAAGCTCGATTGCTTACCGTCGGGGGCTGAAGAAGATGGGCTTTGGCGAGTTTTTCCTGGTATGACGGAGGCCGATATGCTGAGCGTGATTGTTGACGGGCTGTGGCGAGAGGGCGACAAAAGCCTCGCCGTCAGGCTGGTGGCGGAAGACGGCGAAGCGCTGCCACCCTGGCAGCCCGGCGCACACATTGATGTTCACCTGCCCTGCGGCGTGGTTCGCCAGTATTCCCTGACCGGAGCGTGTAGCGGCGAGAACTACCTGATCTGCGTGGGGCGGGAAACCGCCTCGCGCGGCGGATCGCGCTACGTTCACGAAACACTGCGTCCGGGGCAGAAGCTGCTAATTTCAGCCCCGCGCAATCTGTTTCCGCTGGTTCAGGCAGAACGGGTTTTGCTGCTGGCGGCGGGCATTGGCATTACGCCGCTGTATGCGATGGCCCTGCAGCTGAAGGCAACCGGAACGCCGTTCACGCTGCACTACTACGTCAGAAACCGCGAAAGCGCGGCGTTTACGCGTGAACTCTCCCGGTTCGACGAGTGCCTCATTCATACCGCCAGCCCGCGCATAACGCTGGCAGAGCATCTCCCCGCGCCCGAGGCGGGGCTTCACGCCTGGATATGCGGACCGGCAGGATTTATGGAAAAAGTGTGTGAGGTCGCCACTGCAAAGGGATGGGATGACGCCCAACTTCACAGCGAGGCGTTTCAACCCGTTGCGCCCGCCGCAGGCGGTGAAACCGGGGAGATTTTCACGGTCAAACTGGCCTCCACCGGTGAGCGCTGGCCGGTGCCTGCGGATAAGACCATCGCCCAGGTATTACAGGAAAACGGGGTAGACATTCCGCTGTCATGCGAAATGGGGATCTGCGGCGCGTGCCTGACGCCGGTGATTGACGGCGTGGTGGATCACCGGGATAGCGTGCAGTCGGAGGCGGAAAAAAGCGCGACGAACCAGCAGGTGGCGCTGTGCTGTTCGCGAAGCCATTCCGGGGAGCTGGTGATTGGGCTGTAAAACGAAAAAACCCTGCGATATTGCTATCGCAGGGTTTTCGAATTTGGCGGAAGCGTAGAGATTCGAACTCTAGAACCCTTTCGGGTCGCCGGTTTTCAAGACCGGTGCCTTCAACCGCTCGGCCACGCTTCCAAAGTGAGGCGCACTATAAACATCTATTAGCGCCTTGTAAAGCAGGAATTTTTCTATTTTTCCCCACAGGCGTTTGACTGCGCAAAAAGTCACCCAAACGCTGACTTCACATCATTCTCCGCGACCTTGTACATACCGTAACATAGCAACGCTCATCGTTTTAAATCGCTCTGGTATAGAATGCCATAAAAATAAACGGTCATATGTTGTGTAA
This sequence comes from Enterobacter sp. Taxon_8, assembly GCF_058354585.1. Classification (NCBI taxonomy): domain Bacteria; kingdom Pseudomonadati; phylum Pseudomonadota; class Gammaproteobacteria; order Enterobacterales; family Enterobacteriaceae; genus Enterobacter; species Enterobacter sp. Taxon_8. The sequence goes on from NZ_CM177989.1 coordinate 2,946,582, forward strand.
TTGTTATAAATCTGAGTAGCCACAGATTTAGAAATTACTGCCATGCAGTGTTACTGGTTGATGATGAAAATCAAAAATTCGCTTTGCTTACATATCCTGATGGCGACGCTGGCCATTTTGTTTCTCTGTGTTCACCCGCTGGTGACGAGTTTCGATCCGCCGCTCACCTTCCAGCCGCTGATTAAATCAATGGCGGGCACGCCTAAAGAACAGGCGGAAAAAATTGCGACTATTTCTCATGCCTTAGAAGGGAATGCTATTTTCTTCATTGGCGCGTCTGAGGTTGCCACCTCAGAAGATGAACATTACGCTGTATATAATTACTTTAATAAGCAATTACACAAACCCGTCGTGGCGTATGGCGATGCGTTTGTCGATGATGAAACGCAATTTTTACTATTCTCACGTTTTAAAAATAGCCTTAACGCAAACAGTAAAGTTGTTTTGCTGCTGGCGCCTGACAGCTTTTACTCAAAAGGGCTGCCACCGGCTATTTATGCCGATAATTTCCCCGGCTCTATTTTTAATCCACTGATGAAGGATCCGCAGGCTCGCCCGCTGCTGGTTAATTATTTAAAGCATATTGATAGTAAAGAAATAAGCCATTTAACCTTTGGCCAAATGCGCGTCTTTGGCTGGCATCCCGATCAGATCTGGGACGAGCTGAGCTTCCAGTTTGCGAACGTCTGTACCATGATAAAAAACGACTGGCTGTCGCTGCTCAACATTAGGCCCCAGACGGTTCAGACCTGGCCGCCGCAGCCAGCCACCCACATTATCCCTGACTGGGATAAAGAGCTGGCGAATGCCCGCGAGTTAAATAAAAAACGCCAGCAGAGCGCGGCCACCCTGTGGATGGACAAAACGATTTACGAAGAGGACGGTACGCGGCAACAGTGGGACGACACGCCGGTCGTGCCTGCGCAAATCGCCGCTTTCAGTAAAACCGTCCAGCTGCTGAAAGAACATCACGTGCAGGTGATTGCTATCGTCGACCCGGTTAACCCCTGGGCGCTTTACAACACCGATACCTTCCGCCCGGTTGATAAGCAAATTAAAACCATTCTGGAAAAAAACCAGATCCCCTATTTAGATATGTACGCCATGCCTTATCAGAATGGCTGGAACTGGGATCGTTTGCACCCTTCCGAACTGGCCTGGGTTCCTATGATTCGCTTTATTGCACAGAGTTTTAAATGATGAAAATTGCGATCCGTCTTTTTTTCCTTTATCTCCTGCTGGCGATTACCGTCGTCGCGTGGACCTCTGTCGATGACAGCATGAGTATGCAGCTGCATTTTGAATATCAAAAATTCTGAGGCCGAATGATGTATAGCTCAGGAATGTTTTTTGTCTATTTGTTTTCATCCGCCCTGGCGTTTGCGCTGGTCAATCGCGTATTACGCCATCGCCTGACGTATTTATCGGCCTTATCCGTCCTGGCCGCATTAGGCTGGGGCTATATTTTTCAGGGTGATTACCGTGTTCCCGCGGTCGTTTTTTTTAGTTTTTACATTGTCGCCGCGTTTAAAGAAAAAGGATGGTTAAAAACCTGGCAGGCGATTGTGTTAACGCTGCTTCCTTTATTTTTGGTGAAACTGCACGTTAATAACCATCTCAGCATGATTGGCCTCTCTTTTATGACGTTCCGCGCGGTGGACGTGCTGCTCTATCGCAGTAAAAAAGAAGGGCAGAATTTCCTGCACTATTTCTGCTATCTGTTTATGCCCTTTATTATTCTGGCGGGCCCAATGTACCGCTGGCGGACATGGATGAGCGACGTCAGTAAGCCCGTCTTTGCCCTTACTCGCGAACAGTTTTTAGTGGCGCTGGAGCAAATCATTACCGGCATTGTCCAGAAGTTCCTGTTTGCGATGCTGGTTGACTCACTCGTCGTGCAGCCCTGGAGCCATAAGCCGTTTACCCTGACCGTGGGCGTGGTGATGTCGATAGCCTACAGCGCCTACCTCTACTTTGATTTTGCGGGCTACAGCAATATGGCCATCGGTGCGGGCCGCCTGTTTGGACTCAACATTCCGGCAAACTTCAATATGCCGCTTCTGGCAAAGAACCCGCAGGATTTCTGGCGCCGCTTCCACATCAGCCTGTCTGAATGGCTGCGCGATGTGGTCTTTATGCCCGTTTATATGAACCTGATGAAGTTCAACTTTTTCCGTCAGAACAAAACGCTGGCGCAAAATATCGGTATTTTTTGCACCCTGTTCTGCATGGGGGCATGGAATGGCCTGGAACGCCATTACGTCATCAGCGGCGCGCTGTTTGGCGGCATTTCTGTCGCCCATAACATGCTGCTGTGGTCAGCCAAACGCAGCCCGACGTTACACCGCGGGTTGCAGTATCCGGCCGTTGCGTTTTTGGGACGCATTCTGACGCTGGGAAGCGCCGCGGGCTCCCTTTACATCTTTAGTGGAATGTCACCTCTATGAAAAATCACTCCGATCTTCAGGAAATGCACGATTTCTTGCGTGCGGCATTATGCGATCCCGCCTCCCCGCAGCAGCCGGCCATCAGCGGCAGCGACGAAGCCTTAAGTTGGCTGCAGCTTTCCGCGGCCGTGACGGACTGGGCGCAGCGCTATCAGCGTTGCCAGCCTGTTGCCGGTACGCCGGTCGTCTTGTACGGACACCAGCAGGCCGAGTTCGCCGTGGCGATTTATAGCTGCCTGCTGCACAACATTCCGTACATTCCGGTGGACTGCATTTACCCGCAGGAGCGCCTGCGGGAGATCTGCCATCTGGCCAGCGCCCCTTACTATTACGACGTCGCGACCCGGCAGTTTATCGCCACCGGTGAACCGGGCAAGGTGCTGGAGGAGCAGGATTTGGCCTATATCATGTTTACCTCAGGCAGCACCGGCAAGCCTAAAGGGGTGCAGATTGGACGTGAAAGCGTATGGCACTTCATGAAATGGGTCAGCCAGGACTTTTCGCTGCCGGAAAAACCAGTGCTGATGAACCACGCGGTGTTCAGTTTTGACCTCTCCCTGATCCCTTTGCTGGCGAATCTGGCGATGGGTGGACACATCGTGCTGAACGCCAAAGAAGACATTCAAAAAGAGAACTGGCTGGAACGACTGAAAAGCAATGCCGTCTCCGCCTGGATTTCCACCCCCTCTTTTGCTTACCAGCAGCTGCTTTCCCCGCAGTTTAACAGCGAGTATTTACCTGAACTCAACGTCTTTATCTTCATTGGTGAAGTGTTGAATAAAGCGCTGGTTAAACAGCTTCGCCGCCGCTTCCCGCAGGCAAAAATCATTAACTCCTATGGTCCAACGGAAGCGACCATCGCGACCACCGTGGTTGAAATCACGGATGAGATCCTGAACAGCGACAGCGCCGTGCTGCCGGTGGGGGTCATGATGCCAGAGAGCAGAATGGAAATTTCCGCTGAAGGCGAGCTGATTATCTGGGGTAAAAACGTCATGCGCGGCTACCTGGGCCTACCGCAGGAGAACGCAGAAAAATTACTCCGTCGGGAAAATGAAGCATTTCGCGGCTACCGGACCGGCGATCTGGGCTATGAAGCGGGACTTATCTACTGCCAGGGCCGCAACGATAGCCAGGTCAAACTGAATGGCTACCGTATTGAAATTAACGAGATTGAAAACCGCCTGCTGGCCATGTCCGGCATCAACGAAGCGGTGGTTCTGCCGCTGATGAAATCCTGCGGCAGCGTGCTGCGCATTGCCGCGTTCTGCGTGACCGATATGGCGCCGGATACCATCAAAACGTCGCTTTCTAAGGTGGTTCCGCACTATATGGTGCCTTCACAAATTATCGTAAAAGACGCTTTGCCGCTGAATCCCAACGGCAAAATTGACCGCAAGCTGCTGGACGCTTACGCCCGCACAAATTAATGACTCCAGGAAAAATTATGGAACAAGAAATTCTCGCCCTGTTCGAAAAAGTGTTATCCCGTAAGGTGGGCTTTCACGATGAACTGATTGAATCCGACATTCTCGACTCCATCCTGGCGGTCGATATGGTGCTGGAAGTGCAGGACGTTTACGGCTGTATGATCCCGCCAACTGACGTAGCGACGGTGCTGAAAACCCCGGCTGACCTGGCCCGCTATATTGAAGAAAACCGCTAAACGCCCCTGCAGTTAATGCTGCCCTGAAGGCTCTGGAGGATCTCCCCAGAGCCTTTTTTCGTTCCCCCTCCCGCCTGAAAGCAAAACGCTGCCTTTCACAGGAATGAAACCCACTGCTTTTACTATTTCACCTACACTTTAGGGGTACTGTCGGTACGGGAAATAGAAAAAAGCCAACTTAATTAAGGCATTAATGATTCGCTCTCCACCCGGGTTGCGATCGTTTTGCCTTTAACAGAGGAGTCTGCAGTATGGCATTCGTAACCACGAAAGACGGCGTCAACATTTACTACAAAGACTGGGGCCCCAAAGAGGCCCAGCCCATTGTCTTCCACCACGGTTGGCCGTTGAGTGCCGATGACTGGGATAACCAGATGCTCTTCTTCCTTGCTGAAGGCTATCGCGTTATCGCTATCGATCGCCGCGGTCATGGGCGTTCGGACCAGGTGAGTGAAGGACACGATATGGATCATTATGCGGCCGATGCGTCAGCCGTGGTTGAAAGCCTGGATCTGCGTAATGCCGTGCACGTCGGTCACTCCACAGGCGGCGGCCAGGTCGCCCGCTATGTTGCCCGGTACGGCCAACCGCAGGGGCGCGTTGCCAAAGCGGTGCTCGTCAGCTCTGTTCCGCCTCTCATGGTCAAAACGGAGACTAACCCCGGCGGAACGCCGATCGAGGTTTTCGATGGCTTCCGCAAAGCGCTGGCGGCTAACCGCGCCCAGTTTTACCTCGACGTCGCCAGCGGTCCTTTCTATGGTTTTAACCGTGAGGGAGCCGAGATTTCACACGGTACGATTCAGAACTGGTGGCGTCAGGGCATGATCGGCAGCGCCAAGGCCCACTATGAGGGGATTAAGGCATTTTCTGAAACCGATCAGACGGAAGATTTAAAAACCATCACGGTTCCCGTTCTGGTGATGCAGGGCGACGACGATCAGGTCGTGCCGTATAAGAATGCCGCCCTGCTGCAGGACAAGCTGCTGGCGAACAGCGTACTGAAAATTTATCCGGGCTTCCCGCACGGGATGCATACCACCCATGCGGATACTATCAACGCGGACATTCTGGCTTTTATTCGCTCATAACGCTGCGTTTCTTGCGGGATGGCGCTGCGCTTACCCGGCCTACATCCCGCCACGATATCCAGTTCAATGCATGAACGCCACCCGAGGGTGGCGTTGTCTATTTCACTTAGCGATTATCCAGCTGGGCGCGAACGTTGTTCAGCCCGGTGGTGTTGATCCGGTACGGCTGCCCGTTCACGGAGCGGATTAGCTTTTTGGTGCGGAGTTTTTTGAAGACGCTGAGCGTGCAGTCGCTCAGTATCAGCCCTTCACGGGTATAGCACTCTACGGACGTAACGCGGCCGGAACTGTCGCGGACGTGCACAATACGCCCACCTTTGGCGAGAACGTGTAAGGTACGTTGTTCCTGACGGGATAAATTCATACTGGAAAACCTGTGTAATCATCATGCGTAAAAACGAGCCCACACCCGCAGGTGCGTGCGTAAGGTTTAAGCGCAGCGATAACCAGTCCGTCCTGAAAAGGGCGGGAAGCTGATTATCTGATGAAAACATTCTCCAGCATCAAAGCCTCGATGAGAGATGAAAAGGTATTTACGGGGGTGAATAATAGCGCCTGATTTTTGCGGGGAAATAACGGGGTCTTGAAAGTGTGAGGCGGATCGGTCAATCCAAAACAAAAACCCCAGGTTCACAAGTAACCTGGGGTTTATATCTGGCGGAAGCGCAGAGATTCGAACTCTGGAACCCTTTCGGGTCGCCGGTTTTCAAGACCGGTGCCTTCAACCGCTCGGCCACACTTCCTAAGTGAGGCGAACTATAAACACCTCACCGCATGCTGTAAAGAGTAGCTGCACTCGTTCGCTGTAAAAATAGTCAAAACGTGTTTAATCGGTTGAACTGACGACACATCGACGATTTTATCAGCACAGTCTCCCGCGCTCAGGCTTAGTGTTTTTTGATGTACATGTCTTTGGTGTAATAGTACCCCAGCTTATCCGGCGTAAACCCACCCACCCACGGTTTCACCAGGTGCGTGCGAACGTAGTGATAAACCGGAATGGCCGGCACATCACGACCCAGCAGATCTTCCGCCTGCTGGTAGAACTTACCCCGCTCTTCCGTTGTTTTGGCTTTTGCGGCATTCACCAGCGCCTGGTCGTATTCCGGATTGCTGTACTGGCTGGTGTTTTCGCTGTCGCCGGTGCGGAAGGTGTTCAGGAAGGTCGCCGCATCGTCGTAATCGGCAATCCACGCGTACCGCACCGCGTCAAAGTTGTGGGTGTGCATGGTATCCAGCATGGTTTTCCACTCCTGATTTTGCAGCTTCGCCTCCACGCCGAGGTTCTTTTTCCACATGGAACTGGCCGCAATCGCGATACGCTGGTGCGATTCAGAGGTGTTATAGAGCAGGTTGAAGCTCAGAGGGTGGCTTTCGTTGTACCCGGCCTCGTTGAGCAGTTTTTTCGCCTCAGCGATGCGCTTGTCCTGCGGCCAGCTGGCGTAGTCCGGATTCTGAAGCTTAACGCCGCCGATATCCGGCTGGCTGATGAGCCACGCCGGGCGCTGCCCCTGCCCTAACACTTTCCCGGCAATGATGTCTTTATCGAGCGCCATGTTCAGCGCCTTGCGCACCCGGGCGTCGTTGAACGGCGGTCGGGTGGTATTGAATTCGTAGTAATAGGTCGCCAGCTGCGGAGAGACATCCAGTTGGCTGCCCAGAGTCTTCTTAAGCTGGGCAAACTGGTTGATCGGCACCGTGTACACGATATCAATTTCACCCGCTTTATAGCGGTTCACATCCGCGGCTTCGGAGGTGATAGGCAGATACGTCACCTTGTTGATCACGGTATGAGCATTATCCCAGTAGCGCGGGTTGCGCTCCGCCACAATGCGTTCGTTGACCACCCACTGTGAAAGCTTATACGCCCCACTAGTGACGATATGTTCAGGCTTGGTCCACTTGTCGCCAAAGCGGCCAATCAGCACTTTATCCACAGGCACCAGTGACGGGTGCGCCAGCATTGCCAGGAATGCCGCATTAGGCTGAGTCAATGTCACTTCCAGCGTGGTGTCGTTAATGGCTTTCACGCCCAGCGTATCGGGGGCTTTTTTCCCTTGAGCGATATCCGCACCATTTACGATGTGCATGTTGCCTGGATAGCTGGCATACGGTGAAGCAGTTTTAGGATCAACCAGACGCTGCCAGCTCCAGACCACATCTTCCGCGGTGATGGCAGTGCCGTCGCTCCAGGTGATGCCCGGGCGCAGATGGAACGTCCAGACGGTGTTGTCCTTGTTCTCCCATTTTTCCGCCAGCCGGGGCTGAACTTCACCCGACGGGGAAACGCTGACCAGCCCGTCGAATAAATCACTGATAATATTGAATTCGACGTCGCTTTCGACTTTATGCGGGTCGAGCGAAGCGGGCTCATTACCGTTGTTCCTGACCAGTTCCTGCTTATCGGCCAGCTGCGTTCCTGCCGGCACGTTAGCCGCCCAGGTAGCCGTGCTGGCGCACAGGATCCCTGCGGTAAGTAAAGAGAGCGTAAAGCGCGTGCGTGTTTGTGGTTTCATTTCCTTCGCCTTATTGTCTGTTTTTGTGACGATCCGGAAATAACTCTTAGCGGCCTTATGGTAATAACGCAATAATTTTCAGTAACCTATAAGAGGTTGATCTGATTAATCGCGCCAAACCGCTGTTCATACTGGTGAAATGTATTTATGCAGAAGAAACAACCAGCTCCAGCGCTAACCTGCTGAGTAAAGATGGGTAAAACCACTTTGAGACTGGCGCCCCGTTTCCTATTCTTTCCGTTAATTACATCTGTCATAAGAGAGTGACTCATGGATCGTATAATTACTTCCTCACGCGACCGCACATCGCTACTCAGCACCCACAAGGTGCTGCGCAATACCTATTTCATGCTCAGCCTGACGCTGGCGTTTTCGGCGATCACCGCCACCGCCAGCACCCTGCTGATGCTGCCGTCTCCGGGGCTGATCCTGACGCTGGTGGGTATGTATGGTCTGATGTTCCTGACCTACAAAACCGCTGACAAACCGGTCGGTATTCTGTCGGCCTTTGCCTTCACCGGCTTCCTGGGCTACATCCTGGGACCGATGCTGAACGCGTATCTGTCTGCCGGTATGGGCGACCTTATCGGCATGGCGCTGGGCGGTACCGCGCTGGTATTCTTCTGCTGCTCGGCCTACGTGCTGACCACCCGTAAGGACATGTCCTTCCTCGGCGGTATGCTGATGGCGGGTGTTGTTGTGGTGCTGGTGGGCATGGTGGCTAACATCTTCCTGCAGCTGCCTGCCCTGCACCTGGCGATCAGCGCCGTGTTTATTCTGATTTCTTCCGGCGCGATCCTGTTTGAAACCAGCAACATCATTCGCGGCGGTGAGACGAACTATATCCGCGCCACCGTGAGCCTGTACGTGTCGCTGTATAACATCTTCGTCAGCCTGTTGAGCATCCTGGGCTTCGCCAGTCGGGATTAAACCGCAGCGCTGTGAACCTGGCCCCGCTTATGCGGGGCTTTGTTTTTTGGTACACTGCTGCGGTTTTTGACTGACGCGTGAATGACTATGTTGAGTTTTGAAGGCAAAGAGATCGAGACCGATAACGACGGTTATCTGAAAGAGAGTGGCCAGTGGAGCGAACCGCTGGCGGAGAAAATTGCGGAAAACGAAGGGATAACCCTCTCTCCAGAACACTGGGAAGTGGTGCGTTTTGTTCGCGAGTTCTATCTTGAATTCAACACCTCTCCGGCCATTCGCATGCTGGTCAAGGCGATGGCCAATAAGTTCGGTGAAGAGAAAGGCAACAGCCGCTATCTGTATCGTCTGTTCCCGAAAGGCCCGGCAAAACAGGCCACCAAAATTGCCGGCCTGCCTAAGCCGGTGAAGTGCATTTAATACCGAATACCGAAATTTACGTATTCGCGCCCCGGTTGATGGGGTTCCGTTAAGACCTTATCAACCCGCGCGCTGCGCGGCCCACCCGCTTTCAGCCACGCCACCAGCTTGTCGACCTGCTCCGCTTCGCCGCAGGCGACCACTTCGACGCTTCCGTCGTCCATGTTGCGCGCGTATCCCGTTAGCCCAAGCTCAACAGCTTCGCGCTGGGTGCTGTAGCGGAACCCGACGCCCTGAACAACGCCGTGAACCCAGGCAATAGTGCAGACTTTAGACATTCTTCTTCTCCTTAACGTAGCGTTTTCGGTAAGCAGCCGTAGTGTTGCCGGAAACGGGCGGTGAAACGAGAGCTGGAAAGATACCCACATTGTAATGCGATTTCGCCGATCGGTAATCGTGTTGACTGTAGCTGCGACAAAGCCACGGCCATCCTTATCTCCTCCACAATCTGGCGAAAACTCTGCGACTCTTCACGTAACCGCCTGCGCAGCGTCGGCACGCTTAATGCGAGACGGCTGGCAACGTCCTGCGCGGTCCAGTCTCTGGCGGGCGACAGCATAATGAACTGCCGCACCTGCTCGGTCAGGTTACTGTTTCGCTCAACAAGCAGCGGACCCGCCACGCCATCATGTAGCAAGGCCAGCAACAGACCGAAGGCCTGATGCTTTTGTAGCGCTTCCGGTAACTCCTGACGCACGGCGTGCAGCAGGTTGTCCCACATAAATGCCAGCCCCTCGCTCAGCGGAGCACAGAGCGAATGCAGCGTCGTGCGCGGCCAGGATTTCAGGTAATGCGCTTTAAACTCGGCAACAATTTCCGGCGATAACATTAGCAAATCCGAGTGAAACAGCCCGTTTACAGGCTGATTAATAATTTCCATCGACGTATTGGCAGGGATAATGATGAGCTCATCCCGTGTCGCCTCCAGGCGGTTATCATCCTGAACAATCACCTTACTGCCGTGAGTGATATGACAAATAGCCGGAAAAAAAAGTTTAACCTGGTGCAGGCGATGCATTTTGCTGGCAGTCACTTCACCCGCTGTAAGATGTTTATGTCGAAAATGAAACTCCTGCACCCTGCCATCCTTATCTGCTGTAGGTTGCTGTTAACTGAGCCTTTGCCAGAACGTGACTATTGATCATAAAACCGACCAGCGCGCCGCTGGCATTGTTGTCGACGGGCAGTTTATCCACGTCGAGCGCCCAGACGGTAATCTGATAGCGGTGAGGCTTATCCCCGGCGGGTGGACATACGCCGCCGAATCCAGAATAGCCGAAATCATTACGCCCCTGCACAGCGCCGGCAGGTAATTTCTCGCCGTTCGGATTACCGGCATCAGCGGGCAGCGTCATTGTCTTCGCCGGGATATTGGCTACTGTCCAGTGCCACCAGCCGCTGCCGGTAGGTGCATCCGGGTCATATACCGTAACGGCAAAACTTTTCGTACCGGCAGGGGGATTCTTCCATGCCAGCCGTGGTGAAGTATTTCCACCGTGGCAGCCGAACCCCTCAAACACCTGCTGTGTCGCTAACCGCCGTTCGCCGGAAATATCCCGGCTGGTGATGCCGAAAGGCGTTGCCGCTAAAACCTGAGAACTCATTGCCGCCAGAGCGGCTATGGCTATTACACTGTGCTTTTTCATGGGTATTTCCTTTGCTGAACCGGAAGCCCTAAGATAAAGCACGCAACAATGCCCCAATGTGCCTAAGCGATTTGATTTTGTGCCGAAACGCTCAACGGCATCCGCAGATGATTGCGCCTTGCTGAATGTGGTAATCTACGCGCCATTTCCTGAAATCGACAGAACAGCAAATTATGAGTGTACGTTTAGTGTTAGCCAAAGGGCGCGAGAAATCATTACTGCGCCGTCATCCCTGGGTCTTTTCCGGCGCGGTTGCCCGTATGGAAGGCAAAGCCAGCCTCGGTGAAACCATTGATATCGTTGACCATCAGGGTAAATGGTTAGCGCGAGGCGCCTACTCGCCAGCGTCCCAGATCCGTGCTCGCGTCTGGACGTTTGATAAAGATGAAACCATTGACATCGACTTCTTCGTTCGCCGCCTGCAGCAGGCGCAGCAGTGGCGCGACTGGCTGGCAAAACGTGACGGGCTGGACAGCTACCGCCTGATCGCCGGTGAGTCCGACGGCCTGCCGGGCGTGACCATCGATCGCTTCGGTGACTTCCTGGTACTGCAGCTCCTGAGCGCCGGAGCGGAATACCAGCGTGCCGCGCTGATCAGCGCGCTGCAAACGCTGTTCCCGGAATGCGCCATTTACGACCGCAGCGATGTGGCGGTGCGCAAAAAAGAAGGCATGGAGCTGACTCAGGGGCCCGTAACGGGCGAACTACCACCGGCCCTGCTGCCGATTGAAGAGCACGGCATGAAGCTGCTGGTGGATATTCAGGGCGGGCACAAAACCGGTTACTACCTCGACCAGCGCGACAGCCGTCTGGCTACGCGTCAGTACGTTGCCGACAAACGCGTGCTGAACTGCTTCTCCTATACCGGCGGTTTTGCCGTTTCAGCTCTGATGGGCGGCTGTGCCCAGGTTGTCAGCGTGGATACCTCGCAGGAAGCGCTGGACGTGGCAAAACAGAACGTCGAGCTGAACAAGCTGGATCTGAGCAAAGCGGAATTTGTACGCGATGACGTGTTCAAGCTGCTGCGTAAATATCGCGATCAGGGCGAGAAGTTCGACGTCATCGTGATGGATCCACCAAAGTTTGTGGAAAACAAAAGCCAGCTGATGGGCGCGTGCCGTGGGTATAAAGATATCAACATGCTGGCCATCCAGCTGCTGAACCCGGGCGGGGTTCTGCTCACCTTCTCCTGCTCCGGCCTGATGACCACAGATTTATTTCAGAAAATCATCGCCGATGCCGCAATAGATGCTGGCCGTGATGTACAATTTATAGAGCAGTTCCGTCAGGCAGCCGATCATCCCGTGATTGCTACCTACCCGGAAGGACTGTATCTGAAAGGGTTTGCCTGTCGCGTCATGTAACTTGAAAAGAGAAATATTGCCCGCACATAACGTGTAAGTCGTATTTCCCGGGAGGTGACTATGATTGCCAGCAAATTCGGTATCGGCCAGCAGGTCCGCCACACTTTGCTCGGGTATTTGGGTGTGGTCGTGGATATCGACCCGGAGTATTCCCTTGATGAACCGTCAGCAGACGAGCTGGCGGTCAACGCAGAGCTTCGCGCCGCGCCCTGGTACCATGTGGTGATGGAAGGTGATGACGGGCAACCCGTCCACACCTACCTCGCCGAAGCGCAGCTGAGTAGCGAGCTGCAGGATGAGCATCCGGAGCAACCCACTATGGATGAACTTGCTCAGACTATCCGCAAACAGTTACAGGCTCCGCGCCTGCGGAACTAAGCGTGTAAAAAAAGCCCGATGAACGGGCTTTTTTTTATTACTTCGCCAGCCCCAGACGGGGGATATCGATCGCCGGACAGCGGTCCATGACGACGTTCAGCCCCGCATCCCGCGCCAGTACCGCAGCCTGCTCGTTAATCACACCCAGCTGCATCCACAGCGTTTTCGCCCCTACGGCGATAGCGTCCTGCGCCACTTCCCACGCTGCCTCGGAGTTTCGGAAGACATCAACCATATCAATTTTTTCCGGCACGTCAGCGAGCGTGGCATACCCCTGCTGACCGAGTAAGGTTTTCCCCGCCACTTTTGGCGAGACCGGGATAACGTGATAGCCCTGATCGAGAAGGTATTTCATCACCCGATAGCTTGGGCGATCGGGTTTATCGCTCGCGCCCACCAGCGCAATGGTACGCGTGGATGTCAGAATCTCGGCAATATCGTTCTCTTTCATGGTTTTTCTCCTGGCTTTTTTAAAAGTGTACGCCAAACCGCGCATCTCAACCATCCATCCCATACAGATGCATGAGGGCAAAACTGCGAAATATGTCTATATGTTAGTAAACGTGATTATCGAAAAATTTAGATACATTAATGCGGCGACAGGATTTCTGACGGGAGCCTTCTATGAAAACCGGTATTGCCACGGCTCTGATTGCGTTAGTGATGCCGGTCTGGGTTTTTGCTACCACGCTCCGGCTCTCTACCGACATTGATCTCCTTGTTCTGGACGGAAAAAAGGTCTCCAGCTCGTTATTGCGGGGTGCGGACAGCATCGAATTGGATAACGGGCCGCATCAGCTGGTCTTCCGGGTGGAAAAATCGATCGGGCTTGCGAATCACGAGCAAAGGATGTACATCTCGCCGCCGCTGATCGTCAGCTTTAACACCCGGCAAATCAGTCAGGTGAACATCACTCTGCCTCGCCTTGAAACGGAGAAAGAGTCTGCGGCCTTCGACGCTTCACCCCGCGTTGAACTGCTGGACGGGGATGCGATGCCGATTCCGGTGAAGCTGGATATTCTGGCGTTGACGACCTCACCGAAAGGCCCGGATTACGAGGCAGCGACCCAGACCTATAACAAAGCGGGTAAACGCGCCTCTCTTCCGCAGTTTGCGACCATGATGGCGGACGACAGTACGCTTTTGTCCGGCGTCTCCGAACTGGATGTCATTCCTCCCCAGTCCCAGACCCTGACGGAACAGCGCCTTAAATTCTGGTTCCAGCAGGCCGATCCCGACACGCGGGCCCGATTTTTACAGTGGGCAAAACAACAACCTTCATCATAAGCCACATTTTTTACGCCTTTCTCTTGCAGCGTCAGACGGTTCCCGTCATCGTGTAGTCAGTTAACCTGATGGATATGATTATGGAATTGACAACACGCACGCTGCCTGAGCGCAAACACATTGCTCTTGTGGCGCACGATCACTGTAAACAAATGCTGCTTAACTGGGTTCGCCGCCATCAGTCTTCGCTGGAAAAGCACGCCCTGTCGGCGACCGGTACAACCGGTAACCTGATCCAGCGCGAAACGGGTCTACAGGTGAATGCGATGCTGAGCGGCCCGATGGGCGGCGATCAGCAGGTCGGCGCGCAGATTTCCGAAGGGAAAATTGATGTGCTGATCTTCTTCTGGGACCCGCTGAACGCGGTTCCGCACGATCCGGATGTCAAAGCGCTGCTGCGCCTGGCGACGGTGTGGAATATTCCAGTGGCGACAAACCTCTCGACGGCGGATTTCATCATCGAATCGCAGCAGTTTAACTCACCGGTAGATATCCTTATTCCGGACTATCAGCGTTATCTTTCAGAGAGATTGAAGTAGCTTTTTTTTGCCGGGTGGCGGCTACGCCTTACCCGGCCTACCCATCCTTGCCCGGCGGCGTTATGGCTTCCGCGCCACCGGCACATCTATACTCTTCAATATATCGACAAACACGGATGGCTCCTCTTTATTGAACAGCAGCCACACGCGATGGCGCGCGCGGGTCATTGCCACATACAGCAAACGCCGCTCTTCGGCATCCGGGAAATCTTCCGGCTCCGGCAGCAGGGCCTGTTCCATCACCGACTCGCGGGCCGGGGCCGGGAAACCGTCGCTCCCCTCTTTCAGCCCCACCACGATCACATAATCGGCCTGCTGCCCTTTGCTGGCATGAATCGTCATAAATTCAAGCTGCAGTTTCGGCCAGCGGGTGGCGGCTTTTTCCAGCGCCTCAGGTTTAATGTGATGGTAGCGTGCCAGCACCAGGATACGCTCATCGGGCTTAGCGTAGCCGCTGAGCTTGTCCAGCAGCGGTTCCAGCTGATCGTCCGCCAGCAGGGTCACTGCTTTTTTATCCCCAGGCCGCAGGCTATTGAGCGGTTTTGCCAGCTGATGCGGGTTCTGCTGGATAAAGCGGTTGGCGATTTCACCAATCCGTGAATTGAAGCGGTAGGTCGTATCCAGATCGCTGCGATCGCCTTCGCCAAAATAGTGGTGGAATGCGGTCGTCAGCGAAAGCTGTGCCCCGCTGAAGCGATAGATGGCCTGCCAGTCATCCCCCACCGCAAACAGAGAGGTATGTTTATTTTGTGCCCGCAGCGCCGAGAGCAGAGCCGCACGCTGTGGAGAAATATCCTGGAACTCATCCACCAGAATATGTTTCCACGGGCTGACAAAACGTCCCTTTTCAAGAATGATGATGGCTTGATGGATCAAACCGGAGAAATCGACCGCATTTTCTTCTTTCAATGCTGTTTTCCAGGCCTTCAGCAGCGGCGCCATCAGCTTGACCCGCTTCGAAAACAGCTCGCGGATTGCCTCCGGCGCGCTTTCAATCATCTCTGCCTGCGATCCACCGTGCATTCGCATCAGGCTGACCCAACGGTCAAGTCGCGAACCCAGCCGACGCGCCAGTTTGTCATCCTGCCAGAAGCTGCCCTCAGGCACCTCCCAGTTGAGTTCCTCTTCCAGCCACTGACGCCACCCTTTCGCCTGCGCCTTTTTCTCACTGCACTGCTGGCGCCACGTTTTGATGAACAGCGCCTGACGCGCCTGCGCGTCGTTTTCCAGCTTACTGATGGAAGGCACTTTTTTACTGCCCTGCTGAATAATATGCAGCGCAAGAGCATGGAATGTTCTGGCCGTGATATCCCGGGTGTGCAGGCGCTCCTGGATCCGTTCGTCCATTTCCTGCGCGGCCTTACGGCCAAAGGCCAGAAGCAGAATTTGATCGGCGACCGCTTCCCCGGTCGTCAGCAGCCAGCCGGCACGCGCGACCAGCACCGACGTTTTACCGCTACCGGCTCCCGCCAGCACCAGCAGCGACTGCTCGCCGTTGACCACCGCTCGCGCCTGAGCCGGATTGAGCGGTGAAGATTCCACCGTACTGAAAAAATCGGCGTATTGGGTAAGCATGGCATCCGTCCAGGCCTGGTTATGGGCGAGACGGCTTTTATCCTTTTCATTCAGCCAGGCCTGACACTGGCGCCAGGCGTCGCGACAGTTGTCAAACTCGTCGAGACGCGTCACGGAGAGCGGCAGCGCCGAGAGTGCCTGCCGGATCTTTTGCTGCAGGCCGGCAGTCTGCTGACGGGTCAGCCACGCGTGCTGCGCGTTGCTCTGGGCGATATCGTCCAGCACCTGCTGCAGCACCTGGGCGGCAATCACGCTCATATCCTGGCTCCACTGCTGCCAGAGTGCGTTCAGGTGATGATGGAAACGCTGGGTTTCCGCCCACTCGGTGCCATGAAGGCGCACGACTTTATCGTCAGGCAGAACGAACTCCAGCTCGCCCCACACCAGACCGCGTTTGCAATGAATAGCCAGAAGCTGATTAAACGGAATAAGGTATTCGTGGCGTTCCCCGGAGACTTTCACCCCGGCATTGAGGAGAACAACCCTGTCGTAAGGGTGTTGTGCCAGGCGTTTGCCCAGCGACGTTGCTTTCAGTTCCATGTTCCGCCAAATCCACGAAGAGATAATTTACCTGACAGTTTAACTGCCAGTTTTAAGGTGCTCCAGCCTAAAAAAACGTTACAATCATTGGGCGTTAATTATATCGAAAGGAAGTGAGCGTTTATGCGTACCGTTCTGAATGTGTTGAATTTTGTGCTGGGCGGTTTTGCCACCACCCTTTCCTGGCTTTTTGCCACGCTGGTGAGCATCGTCCTGATTTTCACGCTTCCCCTGACCCGTTCCTGCTGGGAAATCACAAAACTCTCCTTAATCCCCTACGGGAATGAAGCCATCCACGTTGACGAGCTGAATCCGGAGAGCAAAAACGCCCTGATGAATACGGGCGGAACCCTGCTTAACATTCTGTGGCTGATTTTCTTTGGCTGGTGGCTGTGCATCATGCATATTTTTGCCGGTATTGCACAGTGCATCACGATTATTGGTATTCCTGTGGGGATCGCAAACTTTAAGATCGCCGCTATCGCCCTTTGGCCCGTTGGTCGCAGGGTTGTTCCGGTAGAAGTGGCCAGAGCGGCGCGCGAAGCAAACGCTCGCCGTCGTTTTCAGTAAATAAGGACTGGCCGCGTTTATGCTAAGCCCACTGCTTCGCCGTTATACCTGGAACAGCACCTGGCTTTATAACGTCAGGATATTTATCGCGCTTTGCGGCACGGTTGCCCTGCCCTGGTGGCTGAATGATGTCAAGCTCACCATTCCGCTCACGCTGGGGGTGGTCGCCGGGGCGCTGGCGGATCTGGACGACCGTCTGGCCGGGCGCTTACGTAACCTGGTCATTACGCTTGTCTGCTTTTTTATTGCGTCAGCTTCCGTTGAGCTGCTTTTCCCGTGGCCCTGGCTGTTTGCCCTGGGCCTTACGCTCTCAACCAGCGGGTTTATTTTGCTGGGCGGGCTTGGGCAGCGCTATGCCACCATCGCGTTTGGTGCATTGCTGATCGCTATCTACACCATGCTGGGCGTTTCCCTGTACGACCAGTGGTACCAGCAGCCGGTTCTGCTGTTGCTCGGTGCCATCTGGTATAACCTGCTGACGCTAACCGGTCATCTGATTTTCCCGGTTCGCCCGCTGCAGGATAACCTTGCCCGCAGCTTTGAGCAGCTAGCCCGCTATCTGGAACTGAAATCCCGGCTGTTCGACCCGGACATCGAGGAAGAAAGCCAGGCGCCGCTCTACGATCTGGCCCTGGCAAATGGCCAGCTGGTCGCCACTCTTAATCAGACAAAAGCTTCCCTGCTTACCCGTCTGCGCGGCGATCGCGGTCAGCGCGGAACACGACGGACGCTTCACTACTATTTTGCAGCCCAGGACATTCATGAACGCGCCAGCTCCTCGCACGTTCAGTATGCCGCCCTGCGCGAGAAGTTCCGCTACAGCGACGTGATGTTCCGCTTCCAGCGTCTGCTGTCCATGCAATCCCAGGCGTGCCAACAGCTCTCTCACTCCATTCTGCTGCGCACGCCCTATCAGCATGACCCCCGCTTTGAACGCGTATTCAGCCATCTTGATGCGGCACTCGACCGCGTTCAGGCCAGCGGAACGTCACCGGAACACATCAAAGCGCTGGGTTTTCTGCTTAACAACCTGCGTGCGATTGATGCCCAGCTGGCAACCATTGAGTCCGAACAAGCGATGGCGCTGCCAGGCAGTGAGGTGGAAAACCAGCTTGCTGATGACAGCGTACACAGCGTTAGCGATATGTGGCTACGGCTGAGCCGCAACTTTACGCCGGAGTCGGCTCTCTTTCGGCACGCCGTGCGAATGTCGCTGGTTCTGTGCGTGGGGTATGCCTTTATCCAGATTACCGGGCTGCATCACGGCTATTGGATCCTGCTGACCAGCCTGTTTGTCTGCCAGCCGAACTATAATGCCACCCGACACCGTCTTGCGCTGCGTATTATCGGCACGCTGGTGGGCGTCGCGATTGGCCTTCCGGTGCTCTATTTCGTGCCCTCCGTTGAAGGTCAATTGATCCTGATCGTGATTACCGGCGTGTTGTTCTTCGCGTTTCGCAACGTGCAGTACGCCCATGCCACCATGTTCATCACGCTGCTGGTGCTGCTTTGCTTTAACCTGCTGGGTGAAGGGTTTGAAGTCGCCCTGCCCCGAGTGATCGATACCCTGATTGGCTGTGCGATTGCCTGGGCCGCGGTCAGCTTTATCTGGCCGGACTGGCGTTTCCGAAATTTGCCGCGCGTGGTAGACAGGGCGATGAACGCCAACTGTCGATACCTTGACGCGATCCTGGAGCAGTATCATCAGGGCCGCGATAACCGCCTGGCTTACCGGATAGCCCGCCGCGACGCGCACAACAGTGATGCGGAACTGGCCTCCGTAGTCTCTAACATGTCGACGGAGCCTCGCGCCACGGCGGATATTCGTGAGACCGCGTTCCGCCTGCTCTGCCTGAACCATACGTTCACCAGCTATATTTCGACGCTGGGCGCTCACCGTGAGAAACTCACCAACCCGGGTATTCTCAACCTGCTCGATGACGCCGTCTGTTATGTCGATGACGCGCTTCATCATCGACCAGCCGATGAGCCGCGCGTTGAACAGGCGCTGGATGAACTGGCTCAACGCATTGCGCATCTAGACCCGGGAAACGACAGTAAAGCACCTCTGGTGCTTCAGCAGATAGGCCTGCTTATCGCTCTGCTGCCTGAAATTTGCCGGCTGCAACAGCACATCGCTACCTGGAGGAGTGATTCTCCTGTGGCTCAGTCAACGCATTAAACCACTCCGTGAGCTCCCGGCGAATGTCTGCCGGGAGTGCCGCTTCATGCAGCCCCTCGATAGCCCCTTCCAGCGCGAAGAGAACTTTAATACTCAGCGCTTTATTTTTTGCCCGCATCTTTAGCCAGCACGCCCTTGCACCAAGCTCCCGCAACATTTCCTCATTGGTGATGCCAGCTTCAAAGAGCAAGACTTCAAGCTGAAAGGTCAGGTTTGGCAGATCCTTGAGTCGGTTTCGTTGATGGCGCTGATAACGCTCTTTTCTTGCCGCACTGAGCGCAAACGAGGAGAGCTGAAGTAACCGCTCCCTGTCCTGCCATAATCCGTCATCAACACGATAATAGTTGAGCAGCACCGGACGGCCTCGCTTCATCAACGTCAAAAAAGAGGAGGCATTTTTTACACAGTATTTGGCACTCTCCTCACAGGCGCGAAGGTAAAGCTCGCCATCTGAGACCATGGCAAAAACAGCATCATCCACCGCAAGGGTATAGCCGCCAAACAACGCGCGGTGATGAATCTCGCCCAACGGGGAGAGGTATTCCTGAGATTTATAAATCCGTTCATAAGATATCTTTTTCATGATATTTCCCTTCAAAATCATAAAGTAACAACTAAATTTCTTACTAGCGGATCCGTTAGCAGGAAAATAGGCAACTTAACGTCGTTGAGCAAGATGATTTTTCGAGGAGCATCAAGATTGAATGAATTTTGCGAGTCGCTTTCCGAAAATGAGGTTGATCTTTGGGCATACAGGGGTTACTGTATATCCATACAGTAACTACAGGGCTGGAATGAATATGCACACTTCAGGCTATGCAAATCGCGCTACCTCTCTCTCTTCTGCTGCAGGCAATGTCTCGCAGAATTCCATCGAGCGTGTTTCCACGGGGCTTATCAGTGAAGTGGTTTATCGTGAAGACCAGCCCTTGTTAACGCAACTTCTGTTACTGCCGTTATTACAACAGCTCGGTCAGCAATCGCGCTGGCAGCTTTGGCTCACGCCTCAGCAAAAGCTGAGCCGTGAGTGGGTTCAGTCCGCCGGCCTGCCGCTGACGAAAGTCATGCAAATTAATCAACTCTCGCCTTGCGATACCGTTGAGTCGATGATCCGCGCGTTACGCACAGGGAATTACAGCGTGGTGATTGGATGGTTACCGGAAGAATTGACTGAAGAAGAACATTTCCGTCTGACTGAAGCCGCTGAAGAAGGGAATGCGATCGGGTTCATTATGCGTCCGGTTCGATCGGATTCTTACCGCAGAGGACAACTTTCTGGGCTAAAAATTCACTCAAATTTGTATCATTGAGCGAAATTAAGATTTTTCCTGGAATTTTTTTTGACCGCAAGATGGGATTTAAGTTCCCGACCTAAAAATTGCGGCAAGGCTTGTCTGGTGCGGTTCTCCTTAATTTTATTGCACAAAATTCGTTCGAAAAATGTTAAATAATCGGTATACGGAACTTTTTTTTTCATATGCCTGACGGACTTCACACTTGTAAGTTTTCAGCTACGTTGTAGACTTTACATCGCCAGGGGTGCTCGGCCTAAGCCGAAGATATCGGTAGATTTATATTTGACCACGCCCCCCGGTGAAGGATTTAACCGTGATTCTCTCTTGAGACTTTCATGGCGAATTTTGGATGATAACGAGGCGCAAAAAATGAAAAAGACAGCTATCGCGATTGCAGTGGCACTGGCTGGCTTCGCTACCGTAGCGCAGGCCGCTCCGAAAGATAATACCTGGTATGCAGGTGGTAAACTGGGCTGGTCTCAGTTCCACGACACTGGCTGGTACAACAGCAGCCTGAACAATGATGGCCCAACTCACGAGAGCCAGCTTGGTGCAGGTGCGTTCGGTGGCTATCAGGTTAACCCGTATGTTGGTTTTGAAATGGGTTACGACTGGTTAGGTCGTATGCCATACAAAGGCGACACCATCAACGGCGCTTTCAAAGCACAGGGCGTTCAACTGACCGCTAAACTGGGCTACCCAATCACTGACGATCTGGACGTGTACACCCGTCTGGGCGGCATGGTATGGCGTGCTGACTCCAGCAACAACATTTCTGGCGACAACCATGACACCGGTGTTTCCCCAGTATTCGCTGGTGGCGTTGAGTGGGCTATGACCCGTGACATCGCTACCCGTCTGGAATACCAGTGGGTTAACAACATCGGCGACGGCAACACCGTTGGTGTTCGTCCAGACAACGGCATGCTGAGCGTAGGTGTTTCCTACCGTTTCGGCCAGCAGGAAGAAGCAGCACCAGTTGTTGCTCCAGCGCCGGCTCCAGCTCCAGAAGTACAGACCAAGCACTTCACTCTGAAGTCTGACGTTCTGTTCAACTTCAACAAAGCGACTCTGAAACCAGAAGGTCAGCAGGCACTGGATCAGCTGTACACCCAGCTGAGCAACCTGGATCCTAAAGACGGTTCTGTAGTGGTTCTGGGCTTCACCGACCGTATCGGTTCTGACGCTTACAACCAGAAACTGTCTGAGAAACGTGCTCAGTCTGTTGTTGATTACCTGATCTCTAAAGGTATCCCAGCTAACAAGATCTCCCCACGTGGTATGGGCGAATCTAACCCAGTTACTGGCAACACCTGTGACAACGTGAAAGCTCGCGCTGCACTGATCGACTGCCTGGCTCCAGATCGTCGCGTAGAGATCGAAGTTAAAGGCATCAAAGACGTTGTAACTCAGCCAGCGGCATAAGTTATCGTCTTATAAAAAAACCCCGCCATGCGGGGTTTTTTATTGTCTGAAGAAAAGTAAAAAATCTACTTTTTACCCAACAGAGCCTGAAGGTCGTTCTTCAGCGTCGACATCTGGTTGGCGTACTTCTCTTTATGTTCTGCATCCTCAATCAGCTGCACGATGGTTTCCGACAGCGTTTTTCCCCGTCGTTGTGCCAGCCCGGCCAGGCGCTGCCAGACAACGAACTCAAGGTCGATTGATTTTTTGCGAGTGTGCTGATGCTCAGCATTAAAATGCCGTTTGCGTCGCGCGCGGATAGTTTGCTTCATCCGGTTTAACAACGCAGGATTGATGTGTTTCTCAATCCACCCGTTAACCTGTACCGGTTCATTTTCGAGGGTCAGCAAAATATCCACGGCTTCTTGCGCAGCGCTGGCTTCGATGTAGCAGGTGATCAGCTCCCCTTCACGGTGCTTTTTGACCAGGTATTTCCATTTCCAGCCGCTTTCGAGATTTTCCAGTTGTTGATATTTCATTGCGATCTCAGTGTTACCACGTAACTCTGTTCAGAATATCAGTTTTTTAGCAATCTGCTGAAAAGAAATCATATCCTGTGAGTGAATGCAGCCATTCGCCCTGTCGAAATCCCCAATCCTGCTTGGGTACAGCCCCCCGCTTACGGTATACTCCACGCTTTTACATCTGACTAAAAAACATCAACTTTGACCATTACGAAACTTGCATGGCGTGACCTTGTTCCGGATACCGAAAGTTATCAGGAACTGTTTGCACAGCCAGATCTCGCAAAAGAACACGAATTCATCCTTAGCGATACGCAGCCCCGTTTGCATTACGCGCTGGAGCAGGTGTTAAGCCCCTGGGCAACTGCGCCCTTCATGCTGCTCAAAGCCCCGGAAGAAGCGGAATACCTGACGCTGCTCGGTGATGCTGTGCGTCAGCTGAAGCCGGAAGCGAACGCCGTTTTTGGCGGGCAGTATCGTATTGCGGGACATGATGTCACTTTCGAACCTGCGGCGCAGGCCGATGGCGCTTTTGCCGCTAAGGGCGAAGTGGTTACCGCTAACTGGGTCGAGGCGGAACAACTCTTTGGTTGTCTGCGCCAGTTTAACGGCGAACTTTCGCTGCAGCCGGGGCTGGTACATCGCGCAAATGGCGGTGTTCTCATCATCTCACTGCGTACCCTGCTCTCGCAGCCGCTGCTGTGGATGCGTCTGAAAACCATCGTGCATCAGCAGCGTTTCGACTGGGTCGGCTACGATGAGTCTCGTCCCCTGCCTGTCTCGATTCCGTCTATGCCGCTGTCGTTAACCGTCGTGCTGACGGGCGACCGTGAGTCGCTGGCGGACTTCCAGGAAATGGAGCCCGAACTGGCTGAGCAGGCGGTATATAGCGAATACGAAGATAATATCCAGATTGCCGATGCCGACGATATGGCGCAGTGGTGCCAGTGGGTGATGACCGTTGCAGAACGTTTTGCGCTGCCAACGCCTGCGGCTGACGCGTGGCCAGGCCTGATACGCGAAGCGGTGCGCTATACCGGTGACCAGGAAACGCTGCCACTCTGCCCGCTCTGGATAGGTAAACAGCTGCGTGAAGTGGGTGTGATTAGCGGTAACGGTGCGTTCACCGGAGAGCAGCTCACCCAGATGCTGGCTCAGCGAGAATGGCGAGAAGGCTATCTTGCTGACCGTATGCAGGATGAAATTCTGCTGGAACAAATTCTGGTGGAAACCGAAGGCGAACGCGTCGGGCAGATCAACGCCCTGTCGGTGATTGAATTTCCTGGCCATCCGCGCGCATTCGGGGAACCGTCCCGTATCAGCTGCGTTGTGCATATTGGCGATGGCGAATTTACCGACATCGAACGCAAAGCCGAGCTGGGCGGCAACATTCACGCCAAAGGCATGATGATCATGCAGGCGTTTTTGATGTCTGAGCTGCAGCTTGAGCAGCAGATCCCCTTCTCGGCCTCGCTGACGTTTGAACAGTCCTACAGCGAAGTGGATGGCGATAGCGCCTCTATGGCTGAACTGTGCGCCTTAATCAGCGCCCTGGCGGAAGTGCCCATCAATCAGAACATCGCGATCACCGGCTCGGTGGACCAATTCGGTCGTGCTCAGCCTGTCGGCGGCCTCAACGAAAAAATTGAAGGCTTCTTCTCTATCTGCCAGCAGCGCGGTTTAAATGGCAAGCAGGGTGTGATTATTCCTGCTCCCAACGCACGCCATTTAAGCCTCAGCCAGGAGATTCTGGATGCGGTTGAACAAGAGCAGTTCGCCATCTGGGCCATCGAAGGGATTGAGGATGCACTACCCTTACTGACAAACCTGGTATGGGATGGCGAAGGGCAAACCACCCTGATGCAGACTATCCAGGAGCGCATTGCTCAGGCAACACAGCAGGATGCTCGTCACCGTTATCCATGGCCGTTACGCTGGCTGGGCTGGTTTAGTTCGAACTGATCGGACTTGTTCAGCGTACACGTGTTAGCTATCCTGCGTCCTTCACTAAAATAAGGCTTACTGAGAACATGGTAGATAAACGCGAATCCTATACAAAAGAAGATCTTCTTGCCTCTGGTCGCGGCGAACTGTTTGGCGCAAAAGGCCCACAGTTGCCGTCCCCGAACATGCTGATGATGGACCGTGTCGTGAAAATGACCGAAACCGGCGGCAACTTCGATAAGGGTTACGTAGAAGCAGAACTCGATATCAACCCGGACCTGTGGTTCTTCGGTTGCCACTTTATTGGCGATCCGGTAATGCCTGGCTGTTTGGGCCTGGATGCCATGTGGCAGCTGGTTGGCTTCTATCTGGGCTGGCTGGGTGGCGAAGGTAAAGGCCGCGCACTGGGCGTGGGCGAAGTGAAATTCACTGGCCAGGTTCTGCCTACAGCGAAGAAAGTGACCTATCGTATTCACTTCAAGCGCATCGTAAACCGCCGCCTGATTATGGGCCTGGCAGATGGTGAAGTACTGGTCGACGGTCGTCTGATCTATAGCGCAAGCGACCTGAAGGTTGGCCTGTTCCAGGACACTTCTGCGTTCTGATCGTGCTTTTCGAACCCCGGAAAGGCGAAACCTCCGCAATGCGGAGGTTTCTTTTTTGAAAGAGACGTTATCAGGCTATGAGTGCCCTGTCGCCGATGGCTTCTCGCCAGCCTCCAAGCCATTGTGACCTTTGATTTATCGTCTGATAAGGACACATTTCTTTAGAACGTCCAGCGATGCCGGCCTGATAACCACGTTGATGAGCCCGTTCCAGGCGATCTCGTTTCTGTCTCTTCATGCCTCGTTTCCCTCATTCTTTTGTCTGGTGGAAAGAAAACAGTGTCTGCACTATCTGCACAGGCACAGATAACGAATACCCCGAATTAGTCGCATCGTCAATGTTCAAAATTCATACGGGTGTCATATCTGTGAGCTACATGGAAGTTCATTTGTACAAAAATTGTGACGTGGCACAAGTAACAACCTGAGTTGAAAACGAAAAAAAAACCGCAATCAGCGACAGGCCAACTGCGGTTTTAATGATGAATTTTACTTATGGCAGCCGGGAAATCTCCCTCGCGATACTGGCCGACTCCTGCGCCCAACCCTGAGCCAGGACTTTCACCATTTCGTCATAGCCATCCTTCTGCTGCTTCAGCTCCAGATGGAAAGGACGCTTAATCAGCTGCCCCTGATGGTTTAGCAACCACTCCCCGCTGATCACCACCGCACCGTCATAACGGCCGTGGAAGCCCGTTACTGTGACGTTCAGCGTATCCTGATCGTTACCCAGCGGCTGCGACGCGACTACCCAGCCCGGAAGCTGGCTGCCCAGGTTAGCCACCAGCGTGTTGCGCAGCTGCTGATCCAGCGGGCTGGCCCACAGGTTGTTGGTCGCAATCACGTATTTAACGTCGCTGGTCTGATAGACCACGCCGTTTCCTGCCAGATAATCCGGCACGGCGACCTGCTCAACCCACAGCTGGCGGTTTCCCTGACTCGCCGTGCTTTGCCCACCGCTGTGGGTTGCCACAGGCAGCTGATAATAACTTTTATTATCTCCCCCTGAACTGCACGCCGTTAACAGCAGAGCGCCAACCATCAATAGCCATTTTTTCATTCTTTTGCCCTCTTCGGCTCAGGATCCTTTTTATCTTTCGCTTCGAATACCAGCGCATTGCTCTTCTCGTTGAGCGTTTTCAGCACCGGCTGTAGTTCACGCAGGACCTGATCAAGACGCTGCATATCTGCCACCATCTTGTTATAGGCCGCAGAGCCCGGCTGGAAGCCCTGCATACTGCGGTTCAGCTCACGCAGCGTTTTCTGCATGTCCTGCGGCAGCTGCTGCATGCTCTGGCTCGCCGTGATCTTGTTGATGTTATCCAGCGTGGTTTGCAGACGGCGCATCGTTGCCTGGCTTTCGCTCAGCGAGTTTGTCGCCGCTTCAATCATCGGATTCAGTGGCAGATTGTTGATCTTATCCAGCGTCTCCATCAGACGCTGCTGGATCTGCGCCAGACCGCTGCTCACCGTTGGGATGATCTTGTAGCCGCCGAATTCACGGATACCGGTAATCGGCGGTGCTTTCGGGTAGAAGTCCATATCCACATACAGCGCGCCGGTTACCAGGTTGCCGGTTTTCAGCGACCCGCGTAGACCGCGTTCCATCAGTTGGGTGATGTGGGTAGCGATATCCTGGTTTTCACCAATCTGGTTAAGCAGACGCTCTGGTTCAATGCGGATCAGCACCGGAATGCGATAGTCATCATCCAGCATCTGGCTCAGACCCGGGACGAAGAACGGCACTTGCCCAACCGTACCGAGGCGAATACCGCGGAACTCAACGGGCGCCCCCGGCTGCAGGCCGCGAACGGAGTCTTTGAAGAACATCAGGAAGTCAACGTGATCGGTATAGAGTGCATCCTGAATGCTTTTTTGATCGTCAAAGAGGCGGAAAGCGGTGTTCTCTGCAACCGGCTGCCCCAAATCCAGGCCTTCCGGCACGTCAAAACTCACGCCGCCGCCAAACAGCGTGGTCAGCGAACCCATTTCAACGCGCATGCCTGCCGAGGTCAGATCCACCGCGATCCCGCTGTCTTTCCAGAAACGGACGTTGCTGGTGACCAGGCGATCGTTTGGCGCATTGATGAAGAGCTGATAGCTAATTGCGCGTTTCTGCGGATCGAACGTGCTTTTCTCAACCGACCCGACGCGGTAGCCGCGGAACAGGACCGGGTCGCCGGCCGTGAGCTGACCTGCTTTTTTGCTGTCGAGGATCACGCGGATGCCCTTGGCATCAGGCGGCGCAAGCGGCGGTGAATCCAGAAGCTGGTATTTGGCAGGCTGGTTACCCTTAGCGCCTGGCTGCAGCTCTATGTAGGCGCCCGAAAGCAGCGTTCCTAAGCCGCTGATCCCTTCACGCCCTACCTGCGGTTTAACGACCCAGAAAACGGAATCGTCGTGCAGCAGTTTCTCCATGCCGGCATTAAGGCGCGCCTTAATCTCCACATGGGTTAAATCGTCGGTCAGGGTTGCGCTTTCGACCACGCCCACATCCACGCTACGGCTTTTGATGGTCGTTTTACCGCCCTCAATCCCCTCGGCATTGGTGGTTATCAGCGTGACTTCCGGTCCCTGATGGCTGTAATGATAAAACAGGATCCATGCACCGATCAGCGCGGTCACGATGGGAAAAATCCACACCGGTGACCAGTTTTTGACCTTCTGCACTTTCGCCTCTCCACTCTTATTTTCCATGCTCTTACTCTTCCTCATGGCTTGATTCAGGCTCACGATCCCACGATAAACGAGGGTCGAAGGTCATGGCCGCAAACATGGTCATGATCACGACCAGTGCAAACATTAAAGCCCCCATCGCGGGATAAATACTCATCAAACCGCCCATCCGCACCAGCGCAGAGAGAACGGCGATGACAAACACGTCTATCATTGACCAGCGTCCAACAAACTCGACCACTTCATAAATCAGGTGCATGCGTTCGCTGTCGCGCTTCCCATGGCCCTTCGCATCCCAACAGAGCCAGGCGATGGCGATCATTTTTAAGGTTGGCACCATAATACTGGCGATAAAGATAACGCCAGCGACCGGATAGGAACCCTCGCCCCAAAGCAGTATCACCCCGGCCAGGATCGTTGAGGGCATTTTGTCACCGAGCAAATCGGTGATCATGATTGGCAGAATGTTAGCAGGCAGATACAGCATGATGGACGTGACCAGCAGCGCCATCGTCCACTGAAGACTATTTTTACGCCGCACGTGCCCTTTCGTTTCGCAGCGCGGACAAACGTCGAGATCGGCGGGCAGCACGGCGGTACAGCATGGGCAGGAACGCAGCCCCTGACGAATGCCGGGCACGCCGACCTTCACCGTCTGCGCAAGCGTCGGTGCCGGGGCGATATCATCCCACGCCCAGCGCCTGTCAACGCACTGGAATGCACGCAGCTGGAGGACGCAGTACAGACACCACGGAATAAAGCTGCTGCCGATCCCCACGTCGCCGTACGCCATCAGCTTCACGAAACTGACCAGAATGCCCGCCAGAAAGATCTCGGCCATGCCCCAGCTTTTGAGCTGAAAAAGGATACGCGCAAGCCGGATTTTCAGTGATGCGGGCATCCTGACGCGGTTGACCAGTAAAAGGATTACGACCAGGCAAAAAGCCGGGACTATCTGGACAAACAGGAGAAAAAAGGTGCCGAGGCTAGCGTAATCTTCTGAGAACATCACGCCCGGGATCTCAAGCAAATCCACCTGGCTGGTTATCCCACCCACCTTCATATAGATGAAGGGGAAGAGATTAGAGAGCAGCAGCATAAAAAGTGCTGCAAGAGCGTAAGCAGTGGGACGCTGCCGCGGCGCGTCCCACTCGGTTGTCAACGTCGCACCGCAACGTGGACACAGGGCTTTATGTCCGTGACCAAGCTCTGGCAACGCCACGAGCATATCGCATTGCGAGCATAAAATATGCCTGTCGGCATGGTGCTGGTCACACATATGTTATCCCTGTTTATGCGCCGTTTTTCAGAGACTCAAGGTACTCCCAGCGCTCAAATGCTTCTTCCAGGGCTTTTTCAGCCGCGGACAGTTCTGACAGTACTTTCTGAGTATAGTCATGCGATTGGGTAAAGAATGACGCATCAGCAACCTGTTTTTGCAGATCCTCAAGCGCGGCCTCCAGCTCTTCAAGACGCTGCGGCAGTCCCTCCAGTTCGCGCTGCAGGTTATAGCTTAGTTTAGCCGAGGTTTTCTTGACAGTTTCTGCTTTTGTTACAGTAGCTTCAGGACCAATTTTGGACTTTGACTGCTTCGTCGCCAGCGACTGTGCCTGCTGCCCTTTTGCGTCGTGATAACCGCCTACATATTGACCAATTCGCCCTTCACCTTCGAAGATCCAGCACTCGGTCACGGTGTTGTCAACGAACTGACGATCGTGGCTAACCAGCATCACGGTACCCTGATAGCCGTCGATCAGCTCTTCGAGTAGTTCCAGCGTTTCGACATCCAGGTCATTCGTTGGTTCATCGAGAATCAGCAGGTTACTTGGCTTCAGGAACAGGCGCGCCAGCAGAAGACGGTTGCGCTCACCGCCTGACAGCGCGCGCACCGGCGTCATGGCGCGTTTCGGATGGAACAGGAAGTCCTGCAGGTAGCCCAGCACGTGGCGCGGCTTGCCGTTTACCATCACCTCCTGCTTACCTTCAGCGAGGTTATCCATCACCGTACGGTCCGGATCCAGCTCCGCGCGGTGCTGGTCGAAGTAGGCGACCTCCAGCTTGGTCCCGCAGTGAATGCGGCCGCTGTCGGCCTGCAGCTGGCCCAGCATCAGCTTCAGCAGCGTGGTTTTACCGCAGCCGTTCGGGCCAATCAGGGCGATTTTGTCGCCGCGCTGGACCTGTGCGGAGAAGTCTTTCACCAGCACTTTACCGTCAACCTGGTAGTTGACGTTTTCCATTTCGAAGACAATCTTGCCGGAGCGGGACGCCTCTTCCACCTGCATTTTGGCGCTGCCCATCACTTCACGGCGTTCGCTGCGCTCGCGACGCATCGCCTTCAGGGCGCGCACGCGGCCTTCGTTACGGGTACGGCGGGCTTTGATGCCCTGGCGGATCCAGACCTCTTCCTGCGCCAGCTTGCGGTCGAACTCGGCATTCTGCAGCTCTTCCACGCGCAGGTTTTCTTCTTTCTCCAGCAGATAGGTGTCGTAATCGCCGGGATAGGTGACCAGCTTGCCGCGGTCGAGATCGACAATACGCGTCGCCATATTGCGGATAAACGAACGGTCGTGTGAGATGAAAATAATGGTGCCGCTGAAGGTTTTCAGGAAGCCTTCCAGCCAGTCGATCGCTTCGATATCCAGGTGGTTAGTCGGTTCGTCCAGCAGCAGCACCTTCGGCCCGCTAACAAGCGCGCGGCCCAGGGCCGCCTTACGCAGCCAGCCGCCGGAGAGCGCCGACAGCTCCATATCGGGTTCCAGACCGAGCTGTGCCAGCACTTCATTAATACGGTTTTCAAGCTGCCACAGACCGTGGTGATCGAGCATCTCCTGCACTTTTGCAAGTTCGTTGAGGTTTTTGTCGCTCGGATCGGTCATCACCAGATGCGAAATCTCGTGATAGCGCTTCAGGTATTCGGCCTGTTCGGAGATCCCTTCCGCAACGAAATCGTAAACGCTGCCGGTCACGTGACGCGGCGGGTCCTGCTGGAGGCGGGAGACGATCAGATCCTGTTCGTAAACAATGCGTCCGTCATCCAGGCCCTGTTCACGGTTAAGGATTTTCATCAGCGTGGATTTACCCGCGCCGTTACGGCCCACCAGACAGACGCGCTCGTTATCTTCGATGTGCAGCTCTGCATTATCGAGAAGCGGTGAGTCGCTGAAAGAGAGCCACGCGCCGTGCATACTAATTAAAGACATTTATTTTTCCTTTCAGACCGCGGTAATAAACCAGCAGTTATGGATTTGACGGTTACGGGCAAAGTCCTGAGACAGCGTTTTTTGGCTGATTTCTTGTGCTTTCAGTCCCAGGGCTGCTAAGCCGTCATGATCCATACGGAAGCCGCGTTTGTTGTTCGAGAACATAATGGTGCCGCCTTTGCGCAGCAGGCGCTTCAGGTCGGTCATCAGGCGCAGGTGATCGCGTTGAACGTCAAAGCTATCTTCCATACGCTTGGAGTTGGAGAAGGTCGGAGGATCGATAAAGATCAGGTCGAACTGCTCGTCGGTATCGCGCAGCCAGCCCAGCACGTCGGCCTGCATCAGGCGATGCTGACGTCCGGTTAAGCCGTTAAGGCGCAGGTTGCGCTCCGCCCACTCCAGATAGGTGCGGGACATATCTACCGTGGTAGTGCTGCGCGCGCCGCCCAGACCGGCATGCACGCTGGCGCTGCCGGTGTAGGAGAAGAGATTCAGGAAGTCCTTGCCTTTACTCATCTGGCCCAGCATGCGGCGGGCGATACGGTGATCGAGGAACAGACCGGTATCCAGATAGTCGGTCAGGTTGACCCACAGGCGCGCGTTGTATTCGCCCACTTCGATAAAGTCGCCCTTCTCGCCCATCTTCTGATACTGGTTTTTGCCTTTCTGACGTTCACGCGTTTTCAGCACCAGCTTGTTTGGCGCAATACCCAGCACGGCGATGGTGGCGGCAATGACGTCCAGCATGCGCTGACGCGCTTTTTGCGCATCAATGGTTTTCGGCGGCGCATATTCCTGAATCACCACCCAGTCCGCGTAGCGGTCAACCGCCACGTTGTACTCCGGCAGGTCGGCATCATACAGGCGGTAGCATTCAATGCCCTCCTGCTTCGCCCACTTCTCAAATTTCTTCAGATTCTTGCGCAGACGGTTAGCGTAATCTTCCGCCACGCCGGACGGCTTGCTGTCGGCCGCCTTCTCCGCCAGATGGTAGTTTTTCTGCACGCAGTCCAGCGGGCCGTTTTTCGCCTTAAACTGGCGATCGGCACGCAGCTGCAGGCAGCTCAGCAGCTCCGGCGAGGCGCTAAACAGAGACAGGTTCCAGCCGCCGAAGTGGTCCTTCATATTACGGCCCAGCAGGCTGTGCAGGGCAATCAGCGCCGGTTCACTGTCGAGACGTTCGCCATATGGCGGGTTGCTGATCACGGTACCGTACGGGCCTTTTGGCAGCGGGTTGGTCAGGTTTGCCACGTCTTTTACTTCGAAGGTGACCAGCTCGCCGATACCGGCACGGCGGGCGTTGCTGCGCGCGCGCTCAATGACGCGCGGGTCGCTATCAGAGCCGTAGAAATGAGAGGTATATTCCGCCAGCCCCTTACGTGCGCGGGTCTGCGCGTCGTCTTTGACCTCTTTCCAGAGCGCTTCATCGTGCTGCGCCCAGCCCTTGAAGCCCCACTGGCCGCGGTGAAGTCCCGGCGCGCGGTCGGTGGCCAGCATGGCCGCTTCAATCAGCAACGTACCGGAACCGCACATCGGGTCGAGCAGCGGCGTGCCCGGCTGCCAGCCGGAGCGCATCACAATGGCGGCCGCCAGGGTCTCTTTGATGGGGGCCATACCGGTACGATCGCGGTAGCCGCGCAGGTGCAGCCCCGCGCCGCTCAGATCGAGAGAGATGCTTGCCGTGTCGCCGTTCAGCCAGACGTTAATACGCAGATCGGGGTTTTCACGATCGACGTTAGGACGTTCCTTATTTTTACGGGTAAAGCAGTCCACAATGGCGTCTTTTACGCGCAGGGCACCGTACTGGCTGTTGCGGATCTCGTCGTTCACGCCGTTGAAATGTACCGCAAAGGTAGCATTCGGGGTGAAGATCTCTGTCCAGTCGATCATCTGTACGCCGGTATAGAGGTCAAGATCGCTATAAACCTTGCACTCCTTCATCGGCAGCATGATGCGCGACGCCAGGCGGCTCCACATCAGGCTCTGGTAAATAAGCCGCGTGTCGCCCTCAAAATGGACACCACCCTGAACCACCTGGCACTCTTGCGCGCCCAGGCTTTCCAGTTCAGTTTTTAACAGCTCTTCCAGCCCACGGGCCGTACTGGCAAACAGAGAATTCATATCGTCACTTTTACTCTTAGAAAATTGTCGCGCATTATAGCTAATATGGCGTGTATGTCATAAAGTTGAAGGCTTATTTTCATTCGAGGGAGTGTGCAGTGGCGACGTTATCCAGGCTTTTTATTCATCCGGTGAAATCCATGCGCGGCATCGGCGTCTCTCACGCGCTTGCCGACATGAGCGGATTTGCCTTCGATCGTATTTTTATGGTCACCGAGCCTGACGGAACGTTCATTACCGCACGCCAGTTCCCTCAGATGGTTCGCTTTACCCCTTCCCCGCTTCATGACGGTTTGCACCTTACCGCGCCGGACGGTTCCAGCGCGGTGATTCGCTTTGCTGATTTTGCGCCCGTCGATGCGCCGACGGAAGTGTGGGGCAATCATTTTACCGCGCGCATCGCACCGGATGAGATTAACCGCTGGCTGAGCGGCTTCTTCTCCCGCGACGTGCAGCTGCGCTGGGTTGGGCCTGAACTGACGCGTCGCGTGAAGCGCCACGACGCCGTTCCCCTCTCCTTCGCCGATGGCTTCCCGTTCCTGCTGACTAACGAAGCTTCACTGCGTGATTTGCAAGGCCGCTGCAAAGCCAGCGTTCAGATGGAACAGTTCCGTCCGAACCTGGTAGTAACGGGCGCAGACGCCTGGGATGAAGACACCTGGAAAGTGATCCGCATTGGCAGCGTCATTTTTGACGTGGTGAAGCCGTGCAGCCGCTGCATTTTCACGACGGTAAGCCCGGAGAAAGGCCAGAAGCACCCTTCCGGCGAACCGTTGAAGACATTGCAGTCATTCCGCACCGCGCAGGACAACGGCGATGTCGATTTCGGCCAGAACCTGATCCCGCGCTCCAGCGGCGCGATCCGCGTCGGTGATGAGGTAGAAGTGCTCGCCCGTGGGCCAGCAAGGGTTTACGGCTCGGGTCAGGAAGAGGAGTTTGTCGACGTTGAGACAAACGTCGCCGCTGCGGTAGAGATTCACTGGCAGGGCAACGTGATCCGGGGTAATAACCAACAGGTTTTGCTTGAACAGCTGGAACAAGCAGGGATCCGCATCCCCTATTCCTGTCGCGCAGGCATTTGCGGATGCTGCCGCATCAGGCTGGTGGATGGAGAGGTCAGTGCGCTGAAAAAATCAGCAATTGGAAGTGATGGCACAATTCTCTGCTGTAGCTGCATACCGAAAACGTCCGTACAGCTGGAAGCTTAAACCGCCTGCTCGAGGCTGAAGGCATCCACGCGAAGCTGGGGCTTCAGCCTGTCGTTCATGACCTTAATAGCATCCCCAAGCTGCATCGTCCGCCCGGCAATCGTTACGCCGGGCTGCGCCAGCAGACAGAGTGCAGCATTTTCGCCAGGCTCAACCACCAGCAGGCTCACCTCTTCTGTAGTGTCGCTCAGATTTACGCTCGCCGCATCGCCCGTTGCCGGGGTCCAGTTCATGCCGTGGGGCAGAAAATGCCAGCTCTTTGGCATTTGCGGTTTCAGGAAACGGATAGCCACCAGCGCATTTAATACCAGCTCGGCGCGCTGCTCTTTAGAGAGCACCAGATCGCGGCATTTTTCCTCAAAGGAGAAATAAAGCGCTGCATCGTCAACGCAAAAGCCCGACGGGGAAAACGCATCCGGGGTTAACATTCGGCGGGCAAAACGAGAACGAAACAACATGCCATTGGCTAAGTCGAGCATCATTCGGTCATGCTCGTCGCAAAAATACCAGCGCCAGTTATCGTCAGGTTTAATTCGCATGTGTCTCTCCCGTCCCCAAACGTCCTGTACTAAAAATGTCCTGTTTGCCGCCTCGTTTATAACACCATTAATAAAAGACTATAATGACTAAATAAGCAACAGTGACGGAATATAAAACAACCAGGGCTGGAAATAAAGCCCTGGTTGTCTGATTAAGAGAAAAGATTAGATATGAGTAACGATTTCTTTAATCAGCGGCGGTCCTTTAAAAATAAAGCCGGAATAGATCTGCACCAGCGACGCACCCGCCGCCATTTTCTCGCGCGCAGCAATCACGGAGTCAATGCCGCCGACGCCAATAATCGGCAGACCACCTTTTAATTCCGCAGACAGGGCGCGAATAATTTCGGTGCTTTTTAATTGTACCGGACGGCCACTTAACCCACCCGCTTCGTCACAGTTTTTCATTCCCTGCACGAGGGAACGATCGAGAGTGGTATTGGTTGCAATCACACCATCAATATTATGGCGAACCAAACTGTCGGCAACCTGGATCAATTCTTCGGGAGAAAGATCCGGGGCGATCTTAACCGCGACCGGAACATATTTATGGTGGATCGACTGAAGTTCATTTTGTTTATTTTTAATGGCACTCAGAAGATCGTCCAGCGCTTCGCCATATTGTAAAGAGCGCAGCCCCGGGGTATTGGGTGAAGAAATATTCACCGCAATATAACCGGCATAGGCGTAGACTTTTTCCATACAAATCAGATAGTCATCTTTACCCTGCTCTACCGGCGTGTCTTTATTTTTGCCGATATTGATGCCTAATATCCCGTCAAAATGGGCTTTTTTTACATTCTCAACCAGGTGATCAACACCGAGGTTATTAAAGCCCATGCGGTTGATCAGCCCTTCGGCTTCCACCAGTCGGAACAGGCGCGGCTTGTCATTTCCCGGCTGCGGGCGCGGGGTGACGGTACCGATTTCAATGGAGCCAAAGCCCATCGCGCCCAGGGCATCAATGCACTCGCCATTTTTGTCCAGACCGGCCGCCAGACCCAGCGGATTTTTAAAGGTCAGCCCCATGCACTGCACAGGTTTTACCGGCACATTCTGACGTACCAGAGCGGCCAGCGGCGTTCCGGTAATACGACGTAATTGCTGGAATGTAAATTCATGAGCGCGCTCAGGGTCGAGCTGGAAAAGGGCTTTACGAACGAAGGGGTAGTACATGAACTCTCCTGGATTCCCGGTGTGCAAACCGGGAGGGGATTATGGGCGATCCAGGCGCGAAAGGGAATTGACCTGCGGCAAAAAATCAGCGCAAAACGCAATCGTTTACCTTCCCGTCTATTTCTTATGCACTTTTTCGCATTTTAATTGCAGATAAATCATTTAGTGGAATAACCGTGCGGTGTCACACTCCTGAAAATTGTTATGAATGTTAGATAAAAGCAAACAATTAGTTAT
Source organism: Enterobacter sp. Taxon_8 (assembly GCF_058354585.1). Lineage (NCBI taxonomy): Bacteria > Pseudomonadati > Pseudomonadota > Gammaproteobacteria > Enterobacterales > Enterobacteriaceae > Enterobacter > Enterobacter sp. Taxon_8. The sequence continues at coordinate 2,982,656 of NZ_CM177989.1, forward strand.
AAGGAGGAAGTATGCGCGTCATTACCCTGGCCGGAAGTCCACGATTCCCATCGCGCTCCAGCGCCCTGCTGGAATATGCCCGCGAAAAACTCAATGCTCTGGATGTGGAAGTGTGCCACTGGAACCTGCATAACTTCGAACCTGAAGATCTGCTTTATGCCCGTTTTGACAGCCCTGCGCTGAAAACGCTCATCGAGCAGCTTAACGGCGCTGACGGCTTAATAGTGGCAACGCCCATTTATAAAGCCTCTTTTTCCGGCGCGCTGAAAACCCTGCTCGATCTGCTTCCGGAACGCGCCCTGGACGGCAAAGTCGTGCTGCCGCTGGCAACGGGCGGTACGGTTGCCCATTTACTGGCCGTGGATTACGCCCTGAAGCCGGTACTGAACGCGCTGAAAGCGCAGGAGATCCTCCACGGGGTTTTCGCCGATGACTCGCAGGTCATTGACTATCAACACAAACCACACTTTACGCCCAACCTGCAAACCCGCCTCGATAACGCTCTGGAAACGTTCTGGCATGCCCTTCACCGCAGAGATATCCAGGCCCCGGCGTTTGGTCAGCCTCAAGGAGTCGCACATGTTTAAAACGTTCACCCGTATCGGTCTGGCAGGTCTGATGGCCCTTACCTCGCTGGCCCATGCCGCAGAAACAGCTCCGGAAAGTTTACGCATCGGGTATCAGAAAGGCAGCGTCAGCATGGTGCTGGCGAAAAGCCACCAGCTTCTGGAAAAACGCTTCCCGGATACTAAATTCTCCTGGGTGGAGTTCCCTGCCGGCCCGCAGATGCTGGAGGCCCTGAACGTCGGCAGTATCGATCTCGGCAGCACTGGCGATATTCCGCCCATTTTCGCCCAGGCCGCGGGAGCGGACCTCGTCTATGTAGGCGTTGAGCCGCCCAAGCCGAAGGCCGAGGTGATCCTGGTGCCTGAAAACAGCGACATTAAAAGCGTCGCCGACCTTAGAGGACATAAAGTTGCTTTCCAGAAAGGTTCCAGCTCACACAACCTTTTGCTGCGAGCTCTGCAAGAGGCCGGACTCAAGTTCACCGACATTCAGCCCGTCTACCTGACTCCCGCTGACGCGCGCGCCGCGTTCCAGCAGAAGAACGTTGATGCCTGGGCCATCTGGGACCCGTACTACTCCGCCGCATTGCTGCAGGGCGGCGTTCGCGTGCTGAAAGACGGTACCACGCTGAAGCAGACCGGCTCGTTCTATCTGGCCGCGCGTCCTTATGCGGAAAAGAACGGCGCATTTATTCAGGGCGTGCTGGATACCTTTACCCAGGCCGATGCCCTGACCCAGACCCAGCGTCAGGAGAGCATTTCCCTGCTGGCGAAAACCATGGGCTTACCTGAGCCGGTGATCGCGAGCTATCTCAACCACCGTCCGCCGACCACCATTACCCCGGTGGACGCACACGTCGCCGCGCTTCAGCAACAAACGGCTGACCTTTTCTATCAAAACCACCTCGTGCCAAAACAGGTCACTATTCGCGAACGCATCTGGCAGCCTGCAGGCAAAGAAGGAGCTAAATCATGAGTCTGAATCTTTTCTGGTTTTTACCCACCCACGGTGATGGACACTATCTTGGTACAGAAGAGGGCTCGCGCCCGGTTGACCACGGCTACCTGCAGCAGATTGCGCAGGCGGCGGACCGAATCGGTTTCACTGGGGTGCTCATCCCGACCGGACGTTCATGTGAAGATGCCTGGCTGGTCGCCGCATCAATGATTCCGGTCACCCAGCGTCTGAAGTTCCTGGTTGCGTTACGTCCTAGCGTCGTCTCCCCTACCGTGGCGGCACGTCAGGCGGCAACGCTGGACAGACTATCCAACGGCCGCGCCCTGTTTAACCTGGTGACGGGCAGCGATCCGCAGGAGCTGGCAGGCGATGGGGTGTTCCTTGACCATACCGAACGCTATGAAGCTTCCGCCGAGTTCACCCGCGTCTGGCGACGCCTGCTGGAAGGTGAAACCGTTACCTTCAAAGGCAAGCATATCCACGTTCGTGACGCGAAACTCTACTTCCCGCCGGTACAGCAGCCGCGACCGCCGCTCTATTTTGGCGGATCGTCGGATGTAGCCCAGGATCTGGCGGCAGAACAGGTCGATCTCTATCTGACCTGGGGCGAACCGCCTGAGTTGGTGAAAGAAAAAATTGCCCAGGTCCGCGCTAAGGCGGCCGCCCATGGCCGCAAGGTGCGCTTCGGCATTCGCCTGCATGTGATTGTGCGCGAAACCAGTGAAGAAGCCTGGCAGGCGGCGGACCGCCTGATCTCGCATCTGGATGATGAAACGATCGCCAGAGCCCAGGCCGCATTTGCCAAAACCGACTCCGTCGGGCAGCACCGGATGGCATCCCTGCACAACGGCAAGCGCGAGAATCTGGAGATCAGCCCGAACCTGTGGGCGGGCGTTGGTCTGGTGCGCGGCGGTGCGGGCACGGCGCTGGTCGGCGACGGACCGACCGTGGCCGCGCGCATCAACGAATACGCCAAGCTGGGTATCGACAGCTTCATTCTCTCCGGTTATCCGCACCTGGAAGAGGCCTACAAGGTGGGCGAGCTGTTATTCCCGCACCTGGATGTCGCCATTCCGGAAATTCCGCAGCCGCAGCAGCTCCAGCTGCAGGGCGAAGCCGTGGCGAACGAATTCATTCCACGTAAAGCCGCACAGAGCTAAGGAGCGACCATGTCTGCCACCTCACAAAAATGGCTGCTGCGCGCCGCGCCGTGGTTTTTACCCGTCGGCATTGTGGCTCTCTGGCAGCTCGCGTCGTCCACCGGCTGGCTGTCGAGCCGCATTCTGCCCTCTCCGGAGGGTGTTGTAGAAGCGTTCTGGTCGCTGAGCGTCAGCGGTGAGCTGTGGCAGCACCTGGCGATCAGCTCCTGGCGCGCGGCGATCGGGTTTTCCATCGGCGGCAGCATCGGTCTGGTTCTGGGCCTGATCAGCGGTCTTTCACGCTGGGGCGAGCGGCTGCTGGATACCTCCATCCAGATGCTGCGCAACGTGCCGCATCTGGCGCTGATCCCGCTGGTCATCCTGTGGTTTGGGATTGATGAGAGCGCCAAGATTTTCCTCGTGGCGCTGGGCACGCTTTTCCCCATTTACATCAACACCTGGCACGGCATCCGCAATATCGATCGCGGTCTGGTCGAGATGGCACGCAGCTACGGCTTGTCCGGTTTTTCCCTGTTTATTCACGTGATCCTGCCGGGCGCCCTGCCCTCCATTATGGTCGGGGTGCGTTTCGCGCTCGGCCTGATGTGGCTAACGCTGATTGTGGCGGAAACCATCTCGGCCAACTCCGGGATTGGCTACCTGGCGATGAACGCCCGCGAATTCCTGCAAACGGACGTGGTGGTGGTTGCCATTATCCTTTATGCCCTGCTCGGCAAACTCGCTGACGTTAGCGCCCAGTGGCTGGAGCGCAGCTGGCTGCGCTGGAACCCGGCCTATACCCTTCAGGAGGCGAAAGCATGAATACTGCACGACTGAATCAGGGGACACCGCTACTGCTGAACGGCGTCACCAAACGCTACGGCGATAACACCATTCTTAACGGGCTGGATCTGCATATTCCCGCCGGACAGTTTGTGGCAGTTGTCGGGCGCAGCGGCGGCGGAAAGAGTACCCTGCTACGGCTTCTGGCCGGACTGGAAGCCCCCAACGGCGGCGATATTCTGGCAGGGACAACGCCGCTTTCGAATATCCAGGACGATACCCGCATGATGTTCCAGGACGCGCGCCTGCTGCCGTGGAAATCGGTTATCGATAATGTCGGGCTCGGTCTTAAGGGCAACTGGCGGGATGAAGCCCGCCAGGCGCTGGCCGCCGTTGGGCTGGAAAATCGAGCCGATGAATGGCCTGCAGCCCTTTCGGGTGGGCAGAAGCAGCGCGTGGCGCTGGCGCGCGCGTTAATTCACCGTCCGGGCCTGCTGTTGCTTGATGAACCGCTGGGCGCGCTCGACGCCCTGACGCGAATCGAAATGCAGGATTTGATTGGATCTCTCTGGCAGGCACACGGCTTTACGGTACTGCTGGTGACGCATGACGTGAGCGAAGCCGTCGCAATGGCCGACCGGGTGCTGTTAATAGAAGATGGCAAAATAGGTCTGGATCTGACGGTAGATCTTCCGCGGCCTCGTCGCGTGGGCTCGGCAAGACTGGCGGAGCTGGAAGCGGAAGTGCTGGATCGGGTGATGAAGCGTGGAGGTACGGAGTTACAGCGAGCTAAGGCTAATGCCTGATGCCCTCACCCCGGCCCTCTCCCACAGGGAGAGGGCCGGGTTAACTTTTATTACGCTAAGGCTTTAGCAATCTTCTCGTACAGATCGCCAGACAGGTTTTCCAGCCCTTTCAGCTGCTCAAGCGCGGCACGCATTTTCGCCTGACGCTTCGCATCGTAGCGTTTCAGACGGATCAGCGGCTCAATCAGGCGCGACGCCACCTGCGGGTTACGGCTGTTCAGCTCGGTCAGCATTTCCACCATGAACTGATAACCGCTGCCGTCTTCGGCGTGGAACGCGGCCGGGTTGCTGCTGGCAAACGCGCCAATCAGCGAACGCACGCGGTTTGGGTTGCTCAGTGTAAAGGAACGATGCTTCAGAAGGCTGCGCACGTTGCTGAGCGCATCGGCCGCCGGGCTGGTCGCCTGCAGGATGAACCACTTGTCCATCACCAGGCCATCCTGATGCCACTTGTCGTCGTACTCCTGCATCAGCGCGTCGCGGCACGGCAGCTCAGCGGCAACGCTTGCACCCAGCGCGGCCAGCGCGTCGGTCATGTTATCCGCTTCATGATACTGCTTGCTCACAAGGGTGTTCGCCAGCTCGGTTTCACCAAACGCCAGGTAGCGCAGACAGGTATTACGCAGAGAACGTTTACCAATGTCCGCGTGCTCAACGCGATAAGCATCAAGCTTGTTGGCGTTATAAATGGCGAGGAACTCGTCCGCCAGCTCAGCAGCCAGCGTACGGGTCAGCGCTTCACGCACCGCCACGATCGCGATCGGATCGATAATCTCGAACAACTCGGCGATTTCCGTTGCTGACGGCAGGGTCAGAATTTCAGCGGCGAGCGCCGGGTCAATCTTCTCATCCAGCAGGATCGCGCGGAACGCGTCAGCCACGTGCACAGGCAGCGACAGCGGCTGGCCCTGCTGGTGACGGTTTACGTTGATCTTGATGTAGGTCGCCAGCAGGCTTTGCGCCGCATCCCAGCGGGAGAAATCGTTGCGCGCGTGACGCATCAGGAACGTCAACTGCTGATCGCTCCACTTGTACTCCAGCTTCACCGGCGCGGAGAATTCGCAGAGCAGAGCAGGCACCGGCTGGAAGTAGACGTTATCAAAGATAAAGGTCTGCTCGGCCTGGGTCACGTTCAATACGTGGTGTACCGGGTGGCCGCCCTTCTGCAGTGGGATGACTTTGCCTTCGTTATCGTACAGCTCAATGCTGAACGGAATATGCAGCGGGTATTTCTCTTCCTGCTCTGCCGTCGGCGGCGTGCGCTGACTGATGGTCAGCGTGTACTGCTCGGTTTCCGGATTGTAGTCGTCTTTGACGGTAACAATTGGCGTACCGGCCTGGCTGTACCAGCGGCGGAAGTGGGAAAGATCGACATTAGAGGCATCTTCCATCGCCTGCACGAAATCGTCGCAGGTGGCCGCGCTGCCGTCATGACGCTCGAAGTAGAGCTGCATCCCTTTCTGGAAGTTCTCTTCACCCAGCAGGGTATGGATCATGCGGATAATTTCTGCGCCTTTTTCGTACACCGTCAGGGTGTAGAAGTTGTTCATCTCAATGACTTTATCCGGGCGGATCGGATGCGCCATTGGGCTGGCATCTTCTGCAAACTGCAGGCCGCGCATGGTACGCACGTTGTTGATGCGGTTCACCGCGCGTGAACCCAGATCGGAGCTGAACTCCTGATCGCGGAAGACGGTCAGGCCCTCTTTCAGGCTCAGCTGGAACCAGTCGCGACAGGTGACGCGGTTACCGGTCCAGTTGTGGAAATATTCGTGGCCGATGACGCGTTCGATATCGAGATAATCTTTATCGGTAGCGGTATCGGTGCGCGCCAGCACGTATTTGGAGTTAAAGACGTTGAGGCCTTTATTCTCCATTGCGCCCATGTTGAAGAAATCAACGGCGACGATCATATAGATGTCGAGGTCATATTCGAGGCCGAAGCGCTCTTCGTCCCACTTCATGGAGTTGATGAGCGAGGTCATCGCCCACGGCGCGCGGTCAAGGTTACCGCGGTCTACGAACAGCTCCAGCGCCACCTCGCGGCCTGAGCGCGTTTTGAAGGTGTCACGCAGCACGTCGAAGTCCCCCGCCACCAGCGCAAACAGGTAGCACGGTTTCGGGAACGGATCCTGCCACTGAACCCAGTGACGGCCATTCTCCAGCTCGCCTTCACCTACGCGGTTGCCGTTGGAGAGCAGGAAGGGATACAGGGTTTTATCGGCGATGATTTTGGTGGTGAAGCGCGCCAGGACGTCCGGGCGATCGAGATACCAGGTAATGTGGCGGAACCCTTCCGCTTCACACTGGGTACACAGCGCCACGCCAGACTGGTAAAGCCCTTCCAGCGCGGTATTGGCGGCCGGGCTGATTTCATTCACGATGCGCAGCGTAAACTGTTCCGGCAGGTTGTCGATGACCAGTTGGTTGTTTTCTTCTTTATAGTCCGACCAGGCTTCATCATTGATATGCAGGGAGACCAGCGTCAGGTCTTCGCCATCCAGACGCAGCGGAACGGCGGTTGCGCTGTGGCGCGTCACTTGACTCACCGCCGTGACAACGGTTTTTGTGGCATCCAGGTCAAAAGTCAGATCGATTTCGCTAATCAGGTAATCCGGCGCACGGTAGTCGTGGCGGTATTTGGCTTGTGGCTGTTGTGTCATAGAAAACCTTATGCATCGTTTGTCGAGTAACGTTTCAATATATTCCTGTTGCGCAAATCGCGCTATGCAGAATGTTCATCTTTTCAGGGGCAAAACCTTTTTTTGCTACATTTGTATAACACGGGGCACAAAATGCCCTCGACCATAAAACGCGCTTATGTTGTGATCGGGGTTCAATAAATCACTAAACAAGGTATACTCCGGAGTTGTTTATTGTACTAAACGCTCCTGTGAGAGGATGCTACTGCGCACCTATGACTCAATTCGCTTCTCCAGTTCTGCATACGTTGCTGGATACCGACGCGTATAAACTGCATATGCAGCAAGCCGTTTTCCACCACTACTATGACGTTCACGTCGCGGCGGAATTCCGCTGTCGTGGCGACGACTTGCTCGGTATCTACGCAGACGCCATTCGTGAACAGGTCGATGCTATGCAGCATCTGACGCTGCAGGACGAGGAATATCAGTGGCTTTCTGGCCTGCCTTTCTTCAAAGCCGACTACCTGAACTGGCTGCGCGATTTCCGCTATAAGCCGGAGCAGGTCACCGTGCTTAACGATAACGGCAAGCTGGATATTCGCCTTGAAGGTCCGTGGCGGGAAGTGATCATGTGGGAAGTGCCGCTTCTGGCGGTGATCAGTGAACTGGCTCACCGCTACCGTTCGCCGGAAAAAGGCGTCGAGCAGGCGGTCGCCGCGCTGGAAAACAAACTCGCAGCCTTCTCCACGCTGACCGCAGGGCTGGACATGTCCCGCTTCCGCCTGATGGACTTTGGTACGCGGCGCCGTTTTTCGCGCGACGTACAGGAGGCCATCGTTAAACGTCTGCAGCAGGAGCCGTGGTTCGTGGGCACCAGTAACTACGATCTGGCCCGTCGCCTCAACCTGACGCCAATGGGTACCCAGGCGCACGAGTGGTTCCAGGCGCATCAGCAGATCAGCCCTGACCTGGCCAACAGCCAGCGCGCGGCGCTGGCCGCATGGCTTGAGGAGTACCCGAATCAACTCGGGATCGCCCTCACCGACTGCATTACGATGGATGCCTTCCTTCGCGACTTTGGACCTGAATTTGCAGAGCGATATCAGGGGTTACGCCACGATTCAGGGGATCCGATCGAGTGGGGCGAGAAAGCGATTGCCCATTACGAGAAACTTGGCATTGACCCGATGAGCAAAGTGCTCGTCTTCTCGGATAATCTCGACCTGGCGAAAGCGGTCGAACTCTATCGTCATTTCAACACCAGAGTGAACCTGAGTTTCGGGATTGGTACCCGGTTGACCTGCGACATTCCTCAGGTAAAACCTCTGAATATCGTGATAAAGCTGGTGGAATGTAACGGCAAGCCGGTGGCGAAACTCTCCGACAGTCCGGGTAAAACCATCTGCCATGACAAAGCGTTTGTCCGCGCATTGCGCAAAGCGTTCGATCTCCCCTTGATTAAAAAAGCCAGTTAAGCGCTTATGGGAGCCTTTATGGCTCCCTTCCCTTATTTATTTCTCAATTCTTCTCTTTTGACTGCGAAATTTACTTGTCTGATAGCGGATGGCAGGTAACATAGATATCCCCCCATAAGGGTGGACAAGTGTTTATTTTTTCCGACTATTAACAGAGAGAATATTATGAGCGTTGTGCCTGTAGCCGACGTACTCCAGGGCCGTGTCGCCGTTGACCAGGAAGTCACCGTGCGCGGATGGGTGCGTACCCGCCGAGATTCTAAAGCTGGCATCTCCTTCCTCGCCGTCTATGACGGTTCCTGCTTTGATCCTGTACAGGCCGTCATTAATAATTCTCTGCCCAATTACAATGATGACGTTCTGCACCTGACAACGGGCTGTTCCGTTATTGTCACCGGCGTGGTTGTAGCATCACCGGGTCAGGGCCAGAGCTTCGAAATTCAGGCTTCTGCCATTGAAGTCACCGGCTGGGTTGAAGATCCGGATACCTATCCGATGGCGGCTAAACGTCACAGCATCGAATATCTGCGTGAAGTGGCCCACCTGCGTCCGCGTACCAACCTGATTGGTGCGGTGGCGCGCGTGCGTCATACGCTGGCGCAGGCGCTGCATCGTTTCTTCGATGAACAGGGTTACTTCTGGGTGTCGACCCCGCTGATTACCGCGTCCGACACAGAAGGTGCCGGTGAGATGTTCCGTGTCTCAACGCTGGATCTCGAAAACCTGCCGCGCACGCCGGAAGGTAAAGTGGACTATGACAAAGACTTCTTTGGTAAAGAGGCCTTCCTGACCGTTTCCGGTCAGCTCAACGGCGAAACGTACGCCTGTGCGCTGTCTAAGATCTACACCTTCGGCCCTACCTTCCGCGCAGAAAACTCCAACACCAGCCGTCACCTGGCGGAATTCTGGATGCTGGAGCCGGAAGTGGCGTTCGCCGACCTGGACGATGTTGCGGGCCTGGCGGAAGCGATGCTCAAGTACGTCTTCAAAGCGGTGCTGGAAGAGCGTCCTGACGACATGAAATTCTTTGCAGAACGCGTAGACAGCGATGCTGTAGCGCGCCTGGAACGTTTTGTCTCAGCCGACTTTGCGCAGGTGGACTACACCGACGCGGTGGCGATCCTCGAGAAATGCGGTGAGAAGTTCGAGAACCCGGTTTACTGGGGCGTAGACCTGGCGTCTGAGCACGAGCGCTATCTGGCCGAGAAGCATTTCAAAGCGCCGGTTGTCGTTAAAAACTACCCGAAAGACATTAAGGCCTTCTATATGCGCCTTAACGAAGACGGTAAAACCGTGGCAGCGATGGACGTCCTGGCGCCGGGCATTGGTGAAATCATCGGTGGCTCTCAGCGTGAAGAGCGTCTTGACGTGCTGGACGCGCGTATGGAAGAGATGGGGCTCAACCCAGCTGATTACAGCTGGTACCGCGATCTACGCCGTTACGGTACCGTACCGCACGCCGGTTTTGGTCTGGGCTTCGAGCGTCTGATTGCCTACGTGACCGGTGTTCAGAACGTACGCGACGTGATTCCGTTCCCACGTACTCCACGTAACGCCAGCTTCTAATCGCTAAAAGACTAAAATGGCCAGCAGATGCTGGCCATTATTTTATTCTGTATTGTCAGTTTTCGTCAGCTTAAAGTCAGCGTCTTTAAACCTTCGCCCCGTCACAACCACTACCTGTTACGTTTTGTTTCCGCGAAACATCCAGCCACAAAAAATAAACCCTATTCTTATTGCGATTATTTCACCATCGGGCAATAGCACAAATTTCAACCATTTTCACAGCCATCCAGAAGGCTTTCAGGAGTCATAAGAAAAAACGGGTCGTTTAGCGTCTGTTTATATGAATTGCCTTTATCCAAATTAATCATAAGGAATTCATATATATAGGATATGCTCTGTTGTTTAATTCGCCAGGGCACTCTGAAGTTTGAGGTGGTTCACAAAGTTCCCAAAAATACATATTTAGTTACACATATTTTCTTTCCGTTACTCAATCTTGAGAATTGTAGCACTTTCAGGCTAGCGAAACGCTTCGGCGAATGGAAAGATGCCTGTCAGATACATAAAGACACCTAACTCTCATCAATAGTTCCGGAAATATTTATTGACAGAATTTATTGACGGCAGTGGCGAGTGTCATAAAAAAACCAATGAGGGTAATAAATAATGATGAAGCGCAATATTCTGGCAGTGGTAATCCCTGCCCTGCTGGTAGCCGGTGCAGCTAACGCTGCAGAAATCTATAACAAGAACGGCAACAAGCTGGACTTCTACGGTAAAGTTGTGGGTGAACACGGCTTCACCACTTCTGGCGTACACAAAAACGCTGACTCCTCTTATGGCCAGATCGGCTTCAAAGGCGAAACTCAGATCAATGATCAGCTGACCGGCTACGGCCAGTGGGAATACCGTGCACGCGCCGGTGCAGCTGAAGGTGACCAGACTAACGTAACTCGTCTGGCTTTCGCTGGCCTGAAAATCGCTGACGCGGGTTCTCTGGACTACGGTCGTAACTACGGTATCGTGTATGACGTAGAATCCTACACCGATATGGCTCCATCCTTCTCTGGCGAAACCTGGGGTGGCGGTTATGTTGATAACTACATGACCAGCCGTTCTACTGGCCTGCTGACCTACCGTAACAACAACTTCTTCGGTCTGGTTGATGGTCTGAACTTTGGTGTTCAATACCAGGGTAAAAACGATCGTAAAAACCTGAATGAAGCAAACGGCGACGGCGTTGGCCTGTCACTGGGTTACGAGTTCGGTGAAGGCTTCGGTCTGATCGGTGCCTACAGCACCGCTAACCGTACGCTTGAGCAGAAAAAAGATGGTAAAGGCGATAAAGCTGAATCCTGGGCTGTTGGCGCGAAATACGACGCAAACAACATCTACCTCGCGACCGTTTATGCAGAGACTCGCAACATGAGCCGCCTGGGTAACAGCGGCGAAAACTATGTTCCGAATGATGATGGTAATGTTTATAACATTGCTAACAAGACTCAGAACTTCGAAGTTATCGCTCAGTACCAGTTCGACTTCGGCCTGCGTCCTTCCGTTTCTTACGTTCAGTCCAAAGGTAAAGACCTGAACGGCATCGGCGACCGTGACCTGGCGAAATACATCACCACTGGTGCGACTTACTACTTCAACAAGAACTTCAACGTGTACGGTGACTACCGCTTCAACCTGCTGGACGACAAAGATGCGTCCACCAGCTGGGTTGGCTCTGACAACCAGGCTACCGTTGGCGTAACCTACCAGTTCTAATCAGTACACCACTTTGTTATATGCTTAATGAACAGGGCTTCGGCCCTGTTTTTTTATGCCTGACAGAAAATAATGGCGACTTTTGAAAAGCCGCACGCTTTTCGTCGCAAACGGTTGGCATTTTGTAAATCTACCGTTAACCTGATAGCGGATTTCACTTCTGTAATCACAATGGAACTTCGTCATGTTTGAGAACATTACCGCCGCTCCTGCCGACCCGATTCTGGGCCTGGCCGATCTGTTTCGTGCCGACGACCGCCCTGGCAAAATCAACCTGGGTATTGGTGTATATAAAGATGAAACCGGCAAAACTCCGGTACTGACCAGCGTTAAGAAAGCTGAGCAGTATCTGCTGGAAAACGAAACCACCAAAAACTACCTCGGTATTGATGGTATCCCTGAATTTGGTCGCTGCACCCAGGAGCTGCTGTTCGGTAAAGGCAGTACAATTGTGAGTGACAAACGTGCCCGCACAGCACAGACCCCAGGCGGTACCGGTGCGCTGCGCGTGGCGGCGGATTTCCTTGCGAAAAACACTTCTGTTAAGCGCGTTTGGGTAAGCAACCCAAGCTGGCCTAACCACAAGAGCGTGTTTAACTCTGCGGGTCTGGAAGTGCGTGAATACGCCTACTACGACGCGGCAAACCACTCTCTCGACTTTGACGGCCTGCTGGCGAGCCTGAGCGAGGCGCAGGCAGGTGACGTGGTGCTGTTCCACGGCTGCTGCCACAACCCAACCGGTATCGACCCGACGCTTGAGCAGTGGCAACACCTGGCGAAGCTGTCCGTAGAGAAAGGCTGGCTGCCGCTGTTTGATTTTGCCTACCAGGGCTTCGCCCGTGGTCTGGAAGAAGATGCCGAAGGCCTGCGCGCGTTCGCAGCCGTGCACCAGGAGCTGATTGTCGCAAGCTCATATTCCAAGAACTTCGGTCTGTACAATGAGCGCGTGGGTGCCTGTACGCTGGTTGCCGCTAACGAAGAGACCGTCGATCGTGCGTTCAGCCAGATGAAATCGGTTATCCGCGCTAACTACTCTAACCCACCGGCACACGGTGCGTCTGTCGTTGCGACTATCCTGAGCAACGATGCGCTGCGCGCTATCTGGGAACAAGAGCTGAACGATATGCGTCAGCGCATCCAGCGCATGCGCCTGCTGTTTGTGAACACCCTGGCTGAGAAAGGCGCGGATCGCGACTTCAGCTTTATCATCAAACAGAACGGCATGTTCTCATTCAGCGGCCTGACCAAAGAGCAGGTTCTGCGTCTGCGTGAAGAGTTCGGCGTGTACGCCGTGGCCTCTGGCCGCGTGAACGTTGCAGGCATGACGCCTGACAACATGGCGCCACTGTGCGAAGCGATTGTCGCCGTACTGTAATTTGCGCCCATAAAAAAGCCTGCGTTATGCAGGCTTTTTTTATTCGGGTTACCAGACAGGCATTTCATCCTGAAGGAACGGGTTATGGAGCCGTTCATAGCCCAGCGTCGACATCGGACCGTGTCCAGGGATAAACGTTACATCATCACCAAGCGGCAATAACTTCTGTTTAATCGACTGAATCAGTTGACCGTGGTCACCGCGCGGAAAATCGCTGCGTCCTACGCCACCTTTGAAAATCACATCGCCGGAAATCAGCAGACGGGACTGGTCATCAAAGAAGACGATATGGCCCGGCGTATGCCCAGGACAATGCAACACCTGTAAAGTCACATTCCCTATGCTAACGCGCTCTCCTTCGTTCAGCCAGCGATCGGGCGTCAGTGGTTGACACTCATCCAGGCCAAACATGCGGCTTTGGGCGGGTAACCCCTGCAGCCAGAACTCATCTTCTTTTTCCGGACCGACTATCGGCACGCCGTAGTGTTCAGCCAGTTCAGCCGCTGCACCCACATGGTCGAGGTGACCATGCGTCAGTAAAATCTGCATGAGCGTCACGCCGCTGTCGGCGACTTCCTGCTTGATCTTCTCAGCGTCACCGCCGGGATCGACAAGCGCGGCCAGTTTAGTCTGTTCGCACCAGATGAGAGAACAATTCTGGGAGAACGCGGTAACCGGAATAATACGATAGTTCATACTGCTCCTGTGTTTCGTTATTACCAGTGCCGAACCGGACCGGTATCAATATGCACAAAGTTGCTGCTGGGGTAATATCCTACACCACCTGCGCGCATAGATAACGCAGCTTTGCGAATATTGGCTAACGAAACGCCTTCAATATGGAAATCCATTGCCTGTCCCTTCGTGTGATAGCTTTTTTTCGCTACCCCGCGACTGTGGGCGCGAAGTTCATTATTGGTATCAATCGAGCGATAGCCAGAAATGAGCTGAACCGGCTTGCTGGTGCCCAGCAGGCCCTGAAGGCGGAAAAGCTGATCAAACAGTCCTGGATCGATGGCTTTTATTTTATTCGCGCGGAAATCACGGAAAAAATGGTTAAGTCTTGCTAATTCATCCTGAATATAGCCTCTGCCATCGAAAAACTCCGCTTTTAGCGACTCACCGGTATGCAGGTTGTTGAGCGTTAAAACTCGCGGACGAGGTGTCGAGAGGGTGGCAAATGCTGGCGTCGGCAAGATGGCCGCTGCGCCAAGCGCAACACCACCTAACGCCAGCAGTTTGCGGCGATTAGCGTCAAATTTGTCCATGATAATCAGGTCTACAGGTAAAAGAAATCGTAATATGCTTAGCGCACGAAGGGCACCTTAACTGGCAAAACCGGGTACGTCAAGGCGCCCAACCCCAGTGAATACGCGGCTTACAGCGATATTGCCCCTTATTCACCCTAACTTACGACAATCATTTTTCCCGAACTGCTTCATTTACCTGATTAATTGTTCCGCTTTTGGCAAAATTTGTGCGCCGGATCGCGCGGTGAGATCATAATTGTAAATATCTGTACGGTACTGAGTACGCCCGTCTTCGCCAACAAACGCCGTCAGATAGTAGAGATTGACCGGAATGTTGTGTCGAATATTAACGTAACGCGTATCCCCCTGCTTCAGGGCATCGGAAATGCGCGTATCGTTCCAGCCCGCATCCTGCAATAGCATATTGGCCAGCTCCGAGGCTTTGTTCACGCGTACGCAGCCAGAACTCAGCGCGCGAGTATCTTTCTGGAACAGGTTGTGGTTCGGCGTATCGTGCAGATAGATAGCGTCTGAACTCGGCATATTGAATTTGTAGCGCCCTAAAGAGTTATGCGCCCCGGGTGCCTGCTGGAAACGGAACGGCAGATTAGAAGCCGTAATTGTCGACCAGTCGACCATATAAGGATCGATGGCCTCTTTACTGTTCCATCCGCGCATCACCGTATAGCCATGACGTTCCAGATACCCCGGATCGTTCCAGACCTTCGGCAGAATGTCTTTTCTCGCCAGCGTCGGCGGCACGTTCCACGGTGGGTTAACCACCACGTTATTCAGCGCGCTGCTCATCATCGGTGTTTTACGATCCGGACGTCCGACAATCACGCGCGACGCCAGTTTTTCGCTACCGTCCTGATAATAGACCAGGGAATAAGCCGGAATGTTAACCATAATTCCGGTAGAGAGTGTTCCCGGCAGCAGGCGCAAACGCTGGATATTGAGCGCCAGCACCCCTGCCCGCTGCGCAGGCGATACGTTCAGCCAGTCTCGCGTCGTCTGGCCAATGACGCCATCGGCCCCCAGCCCCTGTGCGGTCTGGAATTGCTTCACTGCCGCAACCAGCTCGCGATCGTATGCTGCGGGTTTATTGCTGACGGCAATCGCTTTTTTCTCCTTCACGGGAGCTGACGGGCTGACCGCCGCATTTTGCGGATCGTCGCCTGGCAACGCAATATGTGGCCCGCCATCAAGAAGACCGGAGCGAGTCAGGATCTCGCGCAGAGCAGGCACATCGCTGCTCCACTGCCCCGGACGCAGCGTCGCGGTGCCGCGCATCTGAGGCCATGGGCGCGAGTCACCCACCAGCGCGAGGAGCGACTGGTGCAGAGTGGCATATTGTGGGTGCGCCGGTGCGAGGCTGGCGATAAAGCGCGGCAGTTCGCCGTTATCCAGCGCTAACTGCCATTGGTTAATCACCGACAGTGCCGGCGTCGCCAGCTTGTACGGCTTATCGCTGTAAAGCCAACGGTTGCCGTTGACCGGAATACCCGCCACGAACTGCAGGTAGCCCATCATGGCATCGGAAAGCACCACGTCC
Source organism: Enterobacter sp. Taxon_8 (assembly GCF_058354585.1). Lineage (NCBI taxonomy): Bacteria > Pseudomonadati > Pseudomonadota > Gammaproteobacteria > Enterobacterales > Enterobacteriaceae > Enterobacter > Enterobacter sp. Taxon_8. The sequence goes on from NZ_CM177989.1 coordinate 2,998,484, forward strand.
CGCGCCTGCCCGGTGACGGCAGGATCGGTTAACAGCTCAACCCATTTTGTAAACTGCGGCTGAAACCCTGCAATCGCAACCTCCGCCAGCTGCTGCTGGAAGGCGCGAACGGCATCGCGGTTTTCCCACATCGGTTTCATATCGCGGGCAGCATAAAGGAGCGTGAGCTGATTGAGATAGACAGGCGCGTACCCGGACGGCAGCCCCGACTGCAGCTGCTGGCTGAGCGATTCGGCGTCGATGCCTTCCGGCAGCGGCTTAATACCGGCCATGATAGCCGTTGCCGGAGACTGGTCCAGAGGCTGGGACAACGACGTTGGCTGCGCGCCCGTCGTTGCCGAGCTGTCAGTCGGCACAATTTCAGGCTCGTCGGCCTGGGCGGTTAACAGCGGAGCAAACATCACTGCCAGGCATAAACTTAGCGCCGACAGCTGACGACCACATTCTTTCTTAAGCAACATCCCTTGCCCCCTGTTTTCACGACATGCCCATCACGTTGGGGCTTTCTTTCATTATAGGTAGACGGCTAAGCTGTTGCCTTACCTTATGTAAAGAAGTTTAAAGATAACGCAGCCCTAAGCACAAGTTAAGTTTAAAAAAAAAAGCGGCGCCAGGGCGCCGCTTCGGGTCAGAAGACGCTTCAGGAAGCGTCCGCCGTGGTTTCAGGCAATGATTCTGGCGGCTGCGGCGCAAAGCCACGCAGCCCAACAACGTGAACGTGTTCGCTGTTCTGGAACACTTTACGCACCAGCTTGTAGGTTGTCCCTTTTTCGGGACTGATGTTCTCAGGTGCCGCAATGATGAGCTGCATATCGAGACGTTCGCAAAGCTCAAAAAGCGTGGCAATGGAGCGCGCATCAAGACGCGCAGCCTCATCAAGGAACAGCAGTCGGCATGGGGAGATGTCTTTGCCGCGCAGGCGGCGCGCTTCGTCTTCCCAGCTCTGTACCACCATCACCAGAATTGACATACCGGTACCGATCGCTTCACCGGTAGAGAGCGCTCCGGATTCCGCACGCAGCCAGCCGTCTGAGCCACGGTTTACCTCAACTTCCATTTCCAGATAGTTACGGTAGTCCAGCAGCTCTTCACCGATGGTTTGCGGCGTACGCTGCCCCATATCAATCTGCGGGTTCAGGCGCTGATAGAGCTTCGCCAGCGCTTCGGAGAAGGTCAGACGGTTACTGTTAAACAGATCCTGATGCTGCTCGTGCTGCTCAGAAAGCACTTCCAGCAGGGTGGCATGCGCTTCACGCACGTTAACGTTGAGGCGCACGCTGTTCACCTGACCAAACGACACGCTCTGCAGCCCCTGGTTGAGCTGGCGGATACGGTTCTGCTCGCGCTGAATGGTTTTACGAATAATGTTCGCCACGCTGCGGGAGCTGATTGCCAGCTTCTGCTCGCGGGAGGTCAGCTCTTCCGTCAGACGGCCCAGCTCGATTTCCATCTGTTCGATGGCTTCGACCGGATCGTCAGTACGGATGATGTCCTGGCGAATACGCTCGCGCAGGTGCTGGTAAACCGCCACGAAGAACTGGATTTTACGTTCAGGACGTTTCGGATCCTCTGACATGCGCAGGACATCGCGCAGGTGTTCGTTATCCGCCACCGCCAGACGCAGGGCACCCAACGCCTTATCCGACATGGAACGCAGCTCATCGGCGGAGAGATATGCCAGCTCACGACGGTGCAGACGACGCTCAACGTTATTATCTTTCACCATGCGCATCACCGCGCACCAGCCCGCCTTGGCGGTCACGACCTGCTCACGCATTTCGTGATAATCGCGTTCCAGCTTGCGCAGGCGACGGGTCAGGTTATCCATTTCGGCTTCGCAGAAGGTCAGCGCTTTTTCCAGCTGATTACGACGCGCACGGTTATTGCTGAGCTGCGAATGCAGTTCGTCACGACGGATACGCGCACGCTCTTCTGCCCCGCTGTCGGCACGAACGCCGATGTCCTGAAGCTCTTTCTGCAGATCGTTTAACAGCTCTTTCTTGGTGTCGAAGGAGCTTTTCAGCGAGGCCAGCACCTGGTTGTACTGGTTCAGCTGAGCGGAGTGGCTGCGCATTGCTTCGCGGGCGCGAGTACGTTCCGCTTCAGCCTGCTCAAGACGCTGACGCAGCTTTTCGTTCAGGTCACTGTTACCGCTCAGCATTTCCGCCGAATCGGAGTAGCCGAAGTGGGCGCGACGCTGCACCACCTCCGTCAGGGCAAACGCCTGCTGACGCGCCTCGCGCTGCACCTGCTGTGACCAGGCATAATCTTCTTTTAACTGCTCAAACTGCTCCGGGTCGCTCTGCAGGACAGAGACTACCGGCTCGAGCTTCGCCAGCTGATTGCCGTGCTGCTGCACGAAGCGCGCGGCTTCCTGCGCTTCATCCAGACGCTCCTGGATCTCGTCCACGCGATCGGCCAGCGTGTCATCCGCCAGCAGATTCAGGCGCGGCAGAATACGGTTAAGGGCCGCGACGCCCTCTTTCGCCTGCTCGAACTGGACGCGGCTCTGCTGGTTGTCGCTTTCATGGCTGGCAATCGCCCGCTCCAGCTCGCCGCGACGGGTATTGAGCTTGCGGATTTCCGCTTCCGGGTCAGCTTCAAAGGCCACGGCCAGATGGCTGCCGATAAAGCGGCTAAACGCCTGATGCAGGCGCTGGGTTTTCTGCACGTCAAACGACAGGGTCGCAAAACGTTCAGACAGCGTTTCACGCTCGGCGTGCAGGCTTTCGATGCGGCTTTCGCGCGCGGCGCGGCCAAACAGCGGCAGCTCAGGGAAGCGGGAATAGCGCCACTGACGGTCGGCGATTTTCACCACCACCGCTTTTTCCAGCTCGTCGACGCTGAATACGCTGTCATCGAACGACTGCGGATCCCCTTCGATCAGGTAGAGATCTTCCGGACAATCTTCCAGTCCGGCAAGCTGCTCAGAAATCAGCGACAGATCCGGGACCACTATCGCGTTGCGGGATGGACCGTACAGCGCGGAGAAGTACGGGGCATCATCAAGACCTACATCATCATAAATCTCGGACAGCAGCACGCCGCCAAAACGCTCGGCGAGTGCATTCAGGCGCGGATCTTCTGACCCGCCCGGCTGGCTTAAGCGCTCAATTTCTTCGTCGACGTCACGCTTGCGCGCGCCCACTTCATCACGCTCAACAATAGCTTCGCGCTCGCGCTCCAGCAGCTGCTGCAGGTATTCTGTCACTTCCTGGCTGGATTCGAACTGCTCGCCGCACTGTTCGCTGAGCTGGTTCAGGCTGCTTTGAGCCGCCAGCCAGACCGGCGCCCGCTCCAGAAGCGTCTTCGAACGGGACTGAAGCTGCTCCAGCTCCTGACGCAGAGTCATACGCTGTTCGCTGGCGCTGGAGACCGTGTCTGAAAGCGCAGCGATACGCGCTTCCAGCTCCTGATGCAGGGCCTCAAGCTCGTCGAAATCGTAATTTTTTCCCTGACGCTTGCAGAATTCCGCCAGCAGACGCTCGGCTTCCTGCTGCTCGCGCAGGCGCTGCTCCAGCTCGTTCAGACGCATACGCAGCGGCTGAACCTGCTCGGCCAGATGGCGCTGGTTCACGCCGTCGCGCAGCAGCTCACGGGCAACGTCCCAGGCTTCGCTACGCGCCAGCGGGCCGTTAATCGCAACGACTAGCTGATAAGCCTGCTCAAACTGGCTGTGCGCCGTTTGCGCGACGCTCATTTTCTGTTCGAGGGACAGCAGTTTTTCGGTGGCTTCCTGCTCTTTGGCCTGGAAGGTATCCAGCCACTCGTCGGCGCTTTCCGGCGTCAGGTCAGGCAGATGGCACAGCTCTTTCGCGCGCTGCAATGCCTGCAGTGCCTGGGTGTACTGAATCGCGCGCGTCTGCTGCACGTCCAGCGCCTGCTGGTAATCGGCAAGCTGGCTTTTCAGCTCATCCACTTCCAGCTCGGCGGCTTCGGCGCGGGCTTCGTTCTCTTCCTGCATGTCGGCGGCTTCGGCCACCACTTCATTTTGCTCTTCGAGACGGATCTGCAGCTCGTCGAGGTCCGCTTCATAGCGCTCGATTTTTTCCTGCTGACGCAGCGCGGTTTGCACCAGGTTCAGGTGATCGCTGGCGGCCTGGTAGTCGGCTTCCAGGTCGCCCTCGGCACCGTTGTGCTCACCGAGTTCGCGCGCCATTTCGACGTGCTTGTACTGCTCGGCCACCAGCTGTTTACGGGAGGTAAACAGCTCGCGACGGTATTCTAATGCCTGATCGAGGTGGACGCGGCGCTCGTTGGCGTGGCGCATGTAGTCCGCCGCCACGTAGTTGGTGGCTTCGCTGATCAGGTGTTTAAACAGGTCACGATCGGACTGGGTAACGCGAATCGCTTCCAGCGTCATACGGTTTTCACGCAGCGCCGCTTCCATATCCTGGAAGGCCTTACGCACCCCGCTGTTTTCCGGCAGCAGGTAGTCGCGCAGGGAGCGGGTAATCGCGCTGGAGATACCGCCGTACAGAGACGCTTCAATCAGGCGATAGTATTTGCTTCGGTCTGATGCCGTGCGCAGACGACGCGCCACCACGCCCAGATCGAACATGAGCGAGTGGTAGTCGGTAATCGAGTTGAACTGCTTGAACTGCACGCCTTCGATCGCTTCGAGCTTATCTTTCAGCTCCTGCAGCGTTAGCACGCGCGCCTGGCGTTCGTTCAGAGTTTCCGTCAGCAGCGCCGTCGGCTGCACGGAGGTCGGCAAGCCCTGAATCGCAAACGGCTTGATATCCACTTTACGGTCGCGGCCGGCGACCTGCTGCAGGCGCACGCCCACGACTACACGCTGATGGCGGGAGTTAATGACGTCCAGAACCGAATAACAGACGCCGGCCTTCAGCTTACCGTGCAGACCTTTATCACGGGAGCCGCTTGTTGCCCCCGCTTCGGTGGTGTTACGGAAGTGAAGCAGCGTCAGGTCAGGGATCAGCGCCGTGACAAAGGCCGCCATGGTGGTGGATTTACCCGCCCCGTTACCGCCGGAGAGCGTCGTGACCAGCTCATCCAGATCGAACGTTCGGGCAAAGAAGCCGTTCCAGTTAATCAGCGTCAGTGAGCGAAATTTACCGCGTTCAATCATTACTCTTCCTCCCCGCTATCCGGCAGATTCTCTTCATGCTCATCATTGAGCTGCAAATGGTTTTCCACCGGCATCGCTTCACCGTCGCGGATCATGCGAAGCTGCGCTTCACGCGCGTCATCGCCCGCACGCACGTCGGCGCCGAAGCGGAAGACAGATTCCGTAATGCGGAATTTGCTGCTGTCATGGCCCATAAACCAGACCATTCCCAGACGACGCAGACGGTTCAGGGAAGAGCGAACCTTTTCCTGTAATTTCTGACGGTCAAGATCCGAACCCGTGGAACGGTTGTTCACCAGCTTGAGCAGCTTGCTCTCATCTGCCAGCGTCAACAGCTCGTCGTAAAGTTCCTGCTGGGTGAAGATCCCTTCATTCGCCAGACGTTCCGGGCTGAGGTAGAGGTAGCAAAGAATTTTGCCGACCATCATATCCAGCTCGGAAAGCACGGAACGCGGAATCAGCGTCGTGGAGCGCGGGCGCAGGTAGAAAAAACCTTCCGGCGCGCGGATAAGCTCCACGTTGTAGCGCGCGTAAAACTCTTCCAGGTACTCCTGAAAGTCCATCAAAAAGGCGTGATTATCCAGCTCGTCTAAGCCAATGTGACGACCGGCACGCAGCTGGCTGTCCAGCGCCGGAAATAACGGATTCGCCAGCGCCTGTGCCAGCTTAACCGGCATCACTTGTTCAATATTTGTCAATGACATGCGCCTGTACCTTGGCTCCGTAATCGTTAATTGGCTGCCACTTCGGCGGCAGTCCGGTGAAATCTGCTTGCGCGATACCCAGGCGCACCGCCTGGTCTACCACAATGCGGGCAACGTCGAAGTGGCGCGCACGAGGATATTGCGCCAGATAGTCGCGCACCACGAGTCCAAGATCCAGCGGAGCTTGTCTGGTTTTGTAGACCGCGAGCTGTTCTTCGATCATCGCCGCAAGCTGCTCGCGAATTTCGTTAAATTCTTCGTATTCCAGATCCGGCGGCAGTTCACCGGTCACCTCTTCATCGCGCAGCGCCATCTCTTCGTCACGCATATCCAGCAGACGATCGGCATTGGCGTAGGTCAATGCCCACGGCGCATCGAAATAGGTCTGTACCGACTGACGCAGACGCTGAGCAAAGACGCGGTTTTTATCCATATCGATCGCGGTACGGATAAATTTATGCACGTGTCGGTCATAGCCGATCCACAGGTCGATCGACTGCTGGCCCCAGCTGATAATACGGTCGAGTTTGCTCTGCAGGTCGAACACCAGACGGTCAATAAAGTGCAGATCGTCGTGCGCCAGGGTCGCATCCTGGATGCGTAGAAGGTTCGCCTGAAGCTTATCCCCTGCGGCTTCCAGCGTATCCTGGAGCTCACGCAGCGTGCCGGAAGTTTCTGACAGCAGAAGTTCACAGCTGGAGATGGCCGCTCGCCAGTCTTTATTCAGCAGCTGTGCGATATCGTCTTTCACCTGCTGCTGCTGCTCGTCCATCAGGCGCTGGGTGAGATCGATACTGTCGAAAATCTCGGCCACCGAATATTTCAGCGGCGCGTAGACGTTACGGTGCCAGTGGAATTCGTCACCGTTTTCATCCGCCGCGTCGGCGGCGCGCTTAAGCTCACCCGCCACGATCGAGAGCTGCATGGAAAGACGCAGCGTGGAAAATTCACGCTGGCGGATATAATAATCGGTGATGCCGATGCCCAGTGGCGTCAGACGATAGATGGCGTTTCCTTCCGCCTGCTCGCTGGTAAAGCGGTTCAGCAGACGTTGACGCACCATATCGTTGATTGCGTTGTTGGCACGCACGCTAATGGTTTCGCTGGTTTGCTCAAACGCATCACTGACATGGCGGAACGCATCCACCAGTTCACCCTCGCTCATTTCACCATCCAGCCGTTCACCGTTCAGCGTGGCAACCGCCAGCAGGAAAGAGAGTCTATCTACCGGCAGCGAGATGGAGAAATCGTTTTTCCTGGCCCAGGCAACCAGTTCGGGGACTGTCTGGGAAAATTCACTCATAGGTTATCCTTGCATCTGCGGCTTGTGCGCGGTGACGTGAATATAGCGGCCAAGGCTGATAAAAGGCTCCTGACGGCAATACCGCGTTTCTAATTCTGTTAAGGTGTCAAAACAGTCACGCTGTTTGTGTTTTTCACGCAGATAATCATGAAACACCCTGACGCCCGTCTTCCCGACTATCTGCCAGCCAATCGCTTCCAGCCAGCCATAAACCTGCTGTGGATCGCGCGGATAGTCCGGGGAAAGCGTGCGCTTTTTCTTTTTGGGCATCCCGACCTGAACATAGTCGAAGTTTCCTGCAACCATGTTGTGCATCAGAAAGCCGTTAGCATTGTAGAACATCAGCGACAGCGTGCCGCCCGGGCGCAACATCGACCACAGGGTTTGTAACACGCTTTGCGGATCGGCAACCCACTCCAGCACCGCATGAAACAATATCAGATCAACCTGGGTTTCCAAATGCTGTGCGATATCCTGAGCGGCGCATTGTATGAAATGCATGTTGTCGCTCACACCTTTCTCTTCTGCCGCACGCGTCGCCCGGGCGACCATTTCAGCAGAAAGATCGCAAAGCGTGACGTGATGACCGCGTTCAGCCATTTTTATGGCCGTCTGGCCTTCACCGCCACCGGCGTCCAGCACGCGCAACGTTTGACCACCGAACGTAGCCAGAATGGTGTCCAGATCCTGCCAGAGGATCGTCTGACGGAGCTGCCCTTTCGTGGTGCCATAAATGTTGCGCGAAAACTTTTCCGCGATGTCATCAAAATTGCGATCCCGCATTGGGAGAGTTCCACTCGCTAACTGCAAAACCGCTATTTTGTCACACCCGCGCGGAGAATGAACCTCTCTGGTGTAATATCACGGGTAATCACCTGCTATATGGTCAAAAAAGGAACCAAAAAGGATGCTTTTTACCCTTAAGAAATACATTGGAGGGATGATGCTTCCCCTTCCGCTGCTGCTCATCATCATCGCGCTGGGGCTGGCGCTGGTGTGGTTCAGTCGCTTTCAGAAAAGTGGCAAAACGCTTATCACGCTCGGCTGGTTAGTCTTGCTGCTGCTAAGCCTGCAACCGGTCGCAGATGGTCTGCTACGCCCCATCGAAAACAAGTACCCGACATGGCAGGGAAAGCAGAAAGTGGCGTACATCGTGGTGCTGGGCGGCGGATATACCTGGGATCCTGACTGGGCCCCCAGTTCAAACCTGATCAACAACAGCCTGCCGCGGCTGAACGAAGGTATTCGCCTCTGGCTGGCGAATCCGGGATCAAGAATGATCTTCACCGGCGCGGCGGCCAAAACGAACCCGGTGAGCACGGCTGAAGCGGGCGCCAGGGTCGCGGAATCGCTCGGCGTACCGCGTTCTTCAATAATCACTCTCGACAGCCCAAAAGATACCGAAGAAGAGGCTGCCGCTGTGAAGCAGGCAATTGGCGATGCCCCGTTCTTACTGGTGACCTCCGCCTCACACCTGCCGCGCGCGATGATTTTCTTTGAGAAGCAAGGCCTGCACCCGCTTCCCGCGCCGGCAAACCAGATGGCCGTCGACGCGCCGCTCAACCCGTGGGAGCGGGCTATCCCCTCCCCGGCGTGGCTGATGCATAGCGACCGCGTCGGCTATGAGACGCTTGGACGCCTCTGGCAGTGGCTGAAAGGATCGTCAGGCGAGCCAGGGCAACAGTGATTTTGTTGCCAGATCGAAGTTTGCGCGATTAAAACGTCCGGTGTTCACCAGCTGCGCGACTTCGTCCCAGAGCAGGTAGAGCCAGCGCCGCCAGAGAAATGCTTCCGCAACAGGGGCGCGCTGAAGGTAATGCCACAGTAAACCTTCCGCCGCCCCGCTGTCGCTGAGCCTGAAGAGCTCATATTCGCGCGGAGCCCAGAGCATGATCCCCGGCCCGAGCATCGCCAGAAGCTGATCGCTGCGGGCATCTTTGAGCATGCTGCGCAGGGTGAAATTACCGTGGATCAAAACGCAGTTGTCATTAAAACCGTCGAACAGTGCCGGTAGGCACTCGCGGGTGCGAAACAGAATGCGTTTGTCCTGCATGGTTAAACCGGTATTGTTGAACTGGTTAAGCGTCCCCCAGAGCACTTCCACCCGCTGGCGGTACCACTGCGGCCACAGGTTTTCCTGAGTGCTGTCGACCGGACCAACAAGCCCGCGGCTATCCTGACGGTGCCAGGCCAGCAGCGCCTCGACAATCTGGTCTTTTAACTGCTCCCAGCGTTCCGGCGTGCGCGCAGGCGCTTCAACGGACACACCGCGTAAACGCTCAATCAGCAGCACGTCCGGGCCGGGGTGTTCCTCGTGGGTCATCACGCCGTACACCGTCGGCATACGGACGGTCCCCTCCCGCGCCAGCATCGACATTTTCCATGCAAGCTGCCTGGCTACTCCCGGCGAGGTGAAACTTCTGGCCATCAGCGGCATTGGGTTGCCCTGACTGTCATACAATGACCAAAGCGCGGTATCGGCCTTTTCACTCACGCATTCTACCCGGCTTAATTTCTCACCCAGCAGATGGCTAAGTTCGGCACGCAGCTGTTCCATATGAGATTACCCCCATTAAGACTACTGCTTTTATAATGAGCGTCCTTAATGAAGATGTCACCCGGAAGAGATCAATCAGGAAAAAGAAAGTGAAAAATAAAGTGGAGAGTGCATCCCTCACTGCGGAGAGATGCCGGTAAGATTAACGCAATTCGGCTCGAACGCGCTCAAGATCTTCAGGGGTGTCTACGCCCGTGCCGGGAACTTCCTCAGCAACGGCAACGTGAATTTTCTCGCCGTACCAGAGCACGCGAAGCTGCTCCAGCATTTCGATATGCTCCAGCGGGCTCGGCGCCCAGGCCACATAGCGGCGAATAAAGCCGGCGCGATAGCCGTAGATCCCAATATGACGCAGGAAGGTATCACCGATGGTCTCTTTAGAAAGCGCAAAGCGATCGCGATCCCACGGAATCGTAGCTCGGGAGAAATAGAGCGCATAGCCTTCCGCATCCATGACGACCTTCACCGCATTCGGATTGAATGCCTCTTCAGCGTGGTGAATGGGTACCGCCAGCGTGGCCATTCCGACCTGACGCTGGGCCAGGTTTTCGGCCACCTGACGGATAATGACAGCGGGGATCATCGGCTCGTCACCCTGCACGTTTACGATGACCGTATCATCACTGAAACCACATTTCTCAACCACTTCCGCCAGACGTTCGGTGCCGGACTGGTGATCGGCGCGGGTCATGCATACCTCACCGCCTGCTGCCTCAACCGCACGGGCGACGTCAGGATGGTCGGTAGCAACAATCACGCGATCGGCACCGGATTCACGCGCGCGTTCAAGAACATGCACAATCATCGGCTTGCCGTTGATATCCACCAGCGGTTTACCCGGCAGACGCGTTGAGGCATAACGCGCAGGGATAATGACAACAAAACTCATGGTTTGCTCTCTTCTGCTACCAGGGAGCGGGCTTCATTTTCCAGCAGTACCGGAATGCCGTCACGCAGCGGGAAAGCCAGGCTGTCCAGCTTGCAGATCAGCTCCTGTTTGTCCTGGCTGTAGTAGAGTTTGCCGTTGCATACCGGGCAGGCAATAATTTCAAGTAAACGGTGATCCATAGTTCCTCCGTATGGGTAATCGCTAAAGCTTAACACATTCCCTTTTCAGGGCGTGCCTGTTTCCCAGCCACTTCGACAGGATGTAAACAATCCATCAGGTACCCGGCCCAGCGTCACGTCGCGGGCACCCTGCCAGCACGCGAATTCGCTAATGGCGGACGTTAACCCTTTTTCCAGGCTCGCCGTCACCCTGACGCCTTCTTGCAGATAAAGCGCAATGATTTCAAGCGTTCCGGTCTTGCGGTGCATTTTGGCATCCATACGCCCGACCAGTTGCCCCTTGTGCAGCAGCGGTAAAACAAAATAGCCGTACTGGCGCTTTGGAGCCGGGGTATAACATTCCAGCCGGTAGCTAAAATCGAACAGCTGCTCGGCGCGTTTTCTGTCCCAGACGACCGGGTCGAAAGGCGACAGCACCGCACTGTGGGTTGCCTGAAGTTTCCCCTCCAGGGCCAGAGGCAGCAGCGGGAGGAGATCCGCATGCAGCCACATTTCGCCCAGCGTTTCCACCGTGACGGGGATGATGCGCTGTTCACGTTGCCAGATGTCCAGCAGCGGTTTCAGCGCGGGCTGGCGAAGGCGGTAATAGTCTGCCAGCCATTGGGGGCGGAAAATCCCCAGGCTGCGGGCGCTGTTCTCCAGCATGATGGCCTCGGCAGTCTCCTGGGTAAGCAGGTCACGCTCGTCGTCCCAGTGCGGCATCACGCGATGCGTCAGGTCGTAGACGCGCTGAAAATTACGCCGCTCAATCACCATGACTTTACCTGAGGTGAACAGCCCTTCGAGATGACGTTTGTGCGGCTTCCACTCCCACCAGCCGCTGGTGCCCTTGCGCGGGTGTTCAAAATCGGCAGAGCGGACGGGACCGTTTTCCTGAATATGCGCGATGAGCTGCTCAATTTCAGCCGCATGCTCCTGCATCCACGCCTGTCGGTATTTCCAGCCCATCTTTTCCGGCGCGAGCATGCGGTGACGAACCAGGGCAAAATCGCTGCGGGGCAGAAAACAGGCTTCGTGCGCCCAGTACTCCATTAACTCCCCCTTGCTTAGCGCTTCATCCAGCCACTGCAAAGGATAATTCCCCAGTCGACTAAACAGGACCAGGTAAGGGCTACGGGCCACAATGTTAATGGTGTCAATTTGAAGCAGCGACATGCGCTGGACGGTAGAGAGAATATCGGCAGGCTGTGCGCGGCGGCGGGGCTTTTTGAGCAGCCCCTGCGCGGCAAGGTGTAAATGACGTGCGGCTGAAAGCGAGAGTTGCGGTAATGACATGCGTTTTCCTGTCAGTCTAAGCGCCACCGGAACCGCGTAAGCCTTTACTGCACCAACGCAATCAGTTCCTGGAGCAAGTGTTCCGGCTGCTCGCCGCTGAGTTCAGCGTCAACCGGCAGATACCACCAGTTATCTTTCGCAAAGGCACGGCATTTTACCGCATCTTTTTCGGTCATGATCAGCGACTGTCCGGGCAAAGTCAGGGCGTCAACCTCCCCTTCCACCAGCGCCTGATGGTCGGCCAGCGGAACGCGCTTTTCCAGACGGGCACCACACTGTTCCAGCGTCGCGAAGAAGCGTGGCGGATGACCAATACCCGCCATCGCCACCGGTGAAGGCAGCTCAGCAACCGACCGGCGTTCCCCCGTCAGCAGGTTAATCGCAGGACCCGGCTGCAGGTGCATGGGGATTTCACCCGATTTTGCCTCTCCACCGTTCACAATCACCGCATCAACGGACTTCAGTCGCGAAGCACGTTCACGCATGGGGCCAGCGGGCAGCCACCAGCCGTTGCCGAAACGACGAACGCCGTCGATAACTACAATCTCTTTATCACGCGCCAGAGCGTAATGCTGCAGGCCGTCGTCAGTGATGATGATTTGTGCCGCGTGTTTAGCAAGCAGGGCCTGCACGGCGTCGCTGCGCACCGGGGAGACCGCAACTGGCGCGCCGGTACGCTGGAAAATCAATACTGGCTCATCACCCGCTTCTGCGGTCGTGGTTTCCGCCGACAGCAGCAGCGGATAACGCGCCGCTTTGCCACCATATCCGCGCGATACCACCCCTGGGCGGATGCCGCGTTTTTGCAATTGCTCCACCAGCCAGATCACCACCGGCGTTTTACCGTTGCCCCCTGCCGTAAGATTACCGACAACCACAACCGGCACCGGCGCGCGCCAGGCACGCTTCAGCCCCAGACGGTAAAGCAGACGGATAATGCCGCTTACCAGGCCGTATAGCCAGGATAGCGGCAAAAGCAGCAGCCACAGCGGGTTCTCACCGGACCAAATGCGTGCAATCATTCGCCAAACTGCATCTTATGAAGCTGGGCGTAAACGCCGCGGTGCTCCAGCAGGTCAGCATGGCTTCCGCGTTCAACAATGATACCGTCCTCAACCACGACGATTTCGTCAGCCTGCTCGATAGTCGACAGACGGTGTGCAATCACCAGCGAGGTACGGTTCTTTTGCAGCTCATCCAGCGCAGACTGAATAGCACGTTCTGATTCCGTATCCAGCGCAGAGGTCGCTTCGTCCAGAATCAGAATCGGGCTATCGCGCAAGAGCGCACGCGCAATGGCGATACGCTGACGCTGACCGCCAGAAAGAAGTACCCCGTTCTCACCGATTATCGTATCCAGGCCGTTATCCATCTTATTGATAAAGTCCATTGCGTAGGCCATACGCGCGGCGTTCTCAATCTGCTCGCGGCTGTACTCATCAGTGCGCGCGTAAGCGATGTTATTGGCGACCGTATCGTTAAACAGATGCACGTTCTGAGAAACCAGAGCAACCTGGTTACGCAGCGACTGAAGGGTATACTCCCGTAAGTCATGCCCGTCTAACAGGATCTCACCTTCGTTAATATCGTAAAAACGGGTGATCAGACTGGCAATGGTCGATTTACCCGAGCCGGAACGGCCTACCAGCGCCACGGTTTTACCCGCAGGAATGGACAGGTTGATATTACGCAGGGCCGGTGTTTCGCGGCCAGGGTAGGTAAAGGTCACATTGCGAAACTCAACGTCGCCGTTTGCACGCTCAATGACGCGCTTACCTTCATCTTTTTCCTGCTCGGAATCCAGAATGCTGAACAGGGTCTGACAGGCCGCCATCCCACGCTGGAACTGGGCATTGACGTTTGTCAGGGATTTCAGCGGACGCATCAGGGCGATCATTGAGGAGAAGACCACGGTGATGGTACCCGCCGTCAGCGTCTCCATGACGCTTGGGAAGCTTGCCGCATACAGGACGAATGCCAGCGCCAGTGACGCAATCAGCTGAATAATCGGGTCAGAGATGGAAGAGGCTGAGACCATTTTCATCCCCTGAAGACGCATTTTGTTGCTGACTTTATCAAAGCGTTTTGTTTCGACTTCCTGACCGCCGAATATCAACACTTCCTTATGCCCTTTCAGCATCTGTTCCGCGCTAGTGGTCACCTGCCCCATCGTGTTCTGCATATTCTTACTAATATTGCGGAAGCGCTTTGAGACGACGCGGATGGCAATAGAAACTACCGGCGCCAGAACGATAAGGATGAGCGACAGCTGCCAGCTGTAATAGAACATCATCACGAACAGGCCGATGATTGACGCGCCCTCACGCACAACGGTGATCAGTGCGCTTGAGGACGAGGAGGCAACCTGCTCGGAGTCGTAGGTAATACGCGACAGCAGCGTCCCGGTAGACTGTTTGTCAAAGAACGAGACCGGCATGCCCATCATGTGGCTGAACAGGCGACGGCGCATGGTCATCACCACTTTCCCGGATACCCAGGAAATGCAGTAGCTGGAGATGTAGCTGGTGATACCGCGTAAGATCATCAGTCCGATAACCACCAGAGGCATCCACAGCAGCACTGAGCGATCCGTTTTACCAAAACCGTCGTCCAGTAACGGTTTGAGAAGCGATAGCATAAAAGTATCGCTGGCTGCGTTGAGGATTAACGCTACTCCCGCCACGATCAGGCCTGTTTTAAAGGGCGCAATCATCGGCCAGAGACGGCGGAAGGTTTGCCACGTGGAGAGATCTTTGTCGTTATGCATTCAAAAAACCAGCATTCGTTGAAATAGCCGCATATTCTACCCGTTATCGACGGGCGCGCCAAACCACTGATGATACCAAACGGGTAAAAATTGCTCTCGCAAGCGCCGGATTTGCCAGTGATGTTGCGAGAATGTCACCGATATTTGTCCAGAATGAGGGGTATCGTGCCAGATATACCCCTCTTTTCGATAGCGTCGGACAACTTTTGCTGACGGGAATCGCCATGCGTTATAGCGGGCCGCTGAATCCAGGGCGATTTTACCTTCCACGCGCTGTACCAGCGGCAAGGAAGAAGAAGTAATGCTGCCATGATGGGGCACCTGTATGAGGGTAGAGGTCAGATAACGCCAGTAATGGCTAAGCATAGCCTGTTCCGCCTGCGCTTCAATATCTCCTGTTAGCAGAACACTCTGCTCACCGTCGTCGATTTTTACCACGCAGGAATGGTTGTTTCCCTGAGCCGGGTAATTTTCAGGGGGCCAGTGTACGGTGAAGGAGAGTCCCTGCCATCTCCATCTCTCCCCGCGAAAACAGGGGTGATGCCCCGCCTGGCGCAATGGGCTTCTTACCCACAGGTCAGGCCACGCTTTTTGCAACGATGCGAGGCCTCCCGCATGGTCGAGGTGCTCATGACTGAGAATAACGCCTTCAGGCCGCAGGTGATGCCAGCGAAGCCACGGGATAATTAACCGCTGTCCGCTGTCCCCGCCCGGCCAGGCGAGCCCGGTATCATAGAGAATGGCTTTCCCCTGCCGTTCAATGACTATTGCCAGCCCCTGCCCCACATCCAGCATATGTACCGTCCAGCTCTCGCTTTTTTCCGTTCTCCAGAGAGGAAATGTCAGTAAAACACTTCCTGCAAAACAAACGGCGGGAAGGGTTTTCCAGGCACGAAAACGCCAGCCAATGATGATAAGCCAGGGCAGTAGTGTCATGTACTGCCAGCGTTGATCTACACTCTGCCAGCCATCAGGCAGGCGCATGAGGAGCCAGAATAGCCCCGCAAGTGACTTATCGGCTGCAAACCAGACAACGCTTTCCAGTGCTTCCAGCGGCAGCAGATGAAGCAGCATGCCGAGCAGGATCAGCGGTACGGAGACAAACGTCACCAGAGGAACGGCAAAGAGATTCGCGACCAGTGAGGTGAAGCTGAAGCCATGGAAAATCAGAACCTGTAACGGCATCAGCAGCATCAGCATACCGACCTGCAGAGAGAGCAGGTTCAGCAGCGGCCGTATACGTCGAGCCCGTTGCCAGTCAGGAAGAGGCAGCCACTGAAACCAGAAAATCAGCGCGGCGACGGCAAATGCAGACAGGGCAAGACTCTGCGAAAGTACGGCTAAGGGATCGCTTATCAGGATCGCTGCGATACAGCATCCCCATACCTGCCAGGGAGACCATTGGCGGGCAGCGATCCGCAACATTGCAAGCACAGCAAGCGCGATGACCGTTCGTAGCGCAGGAGGTTGCAGACCGGTAAGCCAGGCATAGAAGGCGGCAAAGCATAACCCAGCCAGGAGAGGCATTTGCCAGTAGACCCGATGGCTGGGTAATAAAAACTGGAGTCCACGTGCAAGTAACCAGACGAGGGATGCCGCCAGCGCGATATGCAGGCCCGAAATCGCCATCAAATGCAGCGTCCCGGTTTCACGCATCAGGTCTTTTATTTCCCGGGGAACATCCAGACGTTCACCCATCCCAAGTCCGAGGATAACCGCACCCCAGCGGTAAGCAGAAAGTCGGTTTTGCAGTGACATCAGGTATTGCGCTCGCAGGCTGCAGCGCCCATCGACGAGTTCAGCACGGGTGAAGCGCCCACTCAGCGTTTGATGTTGGGCAAAGGCGCTGCGCTGAGAATCATAACCGCCGTCGTTCAGTTCGCCATGGGCAGGCCTGAGCCTGAGCGTCATGGTCCAGCGCTGACCGGCACACGCTTTCTGTGGCAGATAGTTGCCATACAGCGTTACGCCGGTTGAAGCCCACCAGCGCTTGCCATCAATGCTGCGAATGTTTCCCTGATGCAGAGTAGCGCCGTCGGTCGATGTGAGTTCTACCTCAGCATGCACAGCCCCCGTGGTTAAATGCTGCATCGGCCAGACGCTCTCCTGCGCGGCCAGAATGCCCCACGCACAAAATAACAGCGTAATACCAGCATACTTCACTCGATGGTTTTGCCATGCAGCAAGCACTATCCCGCCAGCCACCATGACCCACACGGTGTATGGTGATGGCAGTTCAGGTAACCAGAGTAACGGGGCTATCGCCAGAATGGCGCAGATACTAAGCGTGGGAATTCCCATTGCTACCTCCCTGTTTCAGAGCGGCAGTATGTATGCAAGCAGTGCGAAATGTCAGATGAGAAGAATGCGTTTTACAGCGCGCGCTGTGTTGTTTTTATCGGCTTACAGAAAACGAAACTGAAAATGCGGGACATCTTCAGAATAAAAGCGACAGACACAAAAAAAGCACCCGCAGGTGCTTTCTTTCGAACCCAGTTTAACCGGCTGGCTAAACTCAGTTACCGTAAATATTGGCGCGATCGCGCAGTTCTTTACCCGGCTTAAAGTGTGGAACGTACTTACCTTCCAGCTCGACTTTATCGCCAGTTTTCGGGTTACGCCCGGTACGTGGAGCACGATAGTGCAGAGAAAAACTACCGAAACCGCGGATTTCAATGCGCTCGCCCTGGGCAAGAGTGGAGGCCATATGCTCCAGCATCTCTTTTACGGCATCTTCCACTGCCTTGGCAGGGATATGCGGTTGCTGACTGGCAAGTCTTTCAATCAATTCTGACTTGGTCATGATTCCTCCGGTTCCTTTCAAACCAATTAGCTGAACAGCTCATTAAACAAGGGCGGCCGTAGCCGCCCTTTGTTATTGATTACAGGACGAATCCTGCAATCTGTCAAGTTTGCTCCTCATCCTTCACGCTGTAAATGCGTTACAGCGCAAATGATGCTGAGAACCTGATATTACTCGCCTTTAGCTGCTTTGAAAGCTTCAGCCATTGCGTTGTTAGAGAAGTTTGCATCTTCCTGTTTGTTAACAGTTGCGATTGCATCTTTCTCATCAGCTTCGTCTTTAGCACGAACAGACAGGCTGATTGCACGGTTCTTACGGTCAACACCGGTGAACTTAGCTTCAACGTCGTCGCCTACGTTCAGAACCAGAGTGGCATCTTCAACGCGGTCACGGGAAGCTTCAGAAGCGCGCAGGTAACCCTCAACGCCGTCAGCCAGTTCTACGGTTGCGCCTTTAGCGTCAACTGCAGTTACTTTACCGTTTACGATTGCGCCTTTCTTGTTCAGTGCAACCCAGTTGTTGAACGGATCTTCTGCGAGCTGTTTAACGCCCAGGGAGATACGCTCACGCTCTGCGTCAACCTGCAGAACAACTGCAGCGATTTCGTCGCCTTTTTTGTATTCACGAACTGCTTCTTCGCCTGCAACGTTCCAGGAGATGTCAGACAGGTGAACCAGGCCATCGATGCCGCCGTCCAGGCCGATGAAGATACCGAAGTCAGTGATAGACTTGATTTTACCTTCAACACGGTCGCCTTTGTTGTGGGTTTCCGCGAACTGCTGCCATGGGTTGTTTTTGCACTGTTTCAGGCCCAGGGAGATACGACGACGTTCTTCGTCGATATCCAGAACCATCACTTCCACTACATCACCAACGTTAACAACTTTGGATGGGTGGATGTTTTTGTTGGTCCAGTCCATTTCGGAAACGTGCACCAGACCTTCAACGCCTTCTTCGATTTCAACGAAGCAGCCGTAGTCAGTCAGGTTGGTTACGCGACCAGTCAGTTTAGTACCTTCTGGGTAACGCTTAGCGATAGCTACCCATGGATCTTCGCCCAGCTGTTTCAGGCCGAGGGATACACGAGTACGCTCGCGGTCGAACTTCAGCACTTTAACAGTGATTTCGTCGCCCACGTTCACGATTTCGCTTGGGTGCTTAACGCGTTTCCACGCCATGTCGGTGATGTGCAGCAGGCCATCAACGCCGCCCAGGTCAACGAATGCGCCGTAGTCAGTGAGGTTCTTAACGATACCTTTGACTTCCATGCCTTCCTGCAGGTTTTCCAGCAGCTGATCGCGTTCTGCGCTGTTTTCAGATTCGATAACGGCACGACGGGAAACAACAACGTTGTTACGCTTCTGGTCCAGCTTGATTACTTTGAACTCAAGCTCTTTGCCTTCCAGGTGCAGGGTGTCACGGACTGGACGAACGTCTACCAGAGAACCTGGCAGGAACGCACGAATACCATTCAGCTCAACAGTGAAGCCACCTTTAACTTTGCCGTTGATAACACCGACCACAGTTTCAGCTTCTTCGTAAGCTTTTTCCAGCGTGATCCAAGCTTCGTGACGTTTCGCTTTCTCACGAGAAAGCAGGGTTTCACCGAAGCCGTCTTCTACTGCGTCCAGAGCAACGTCAACTTCGTCGCCAACCTGGATTTCCAGCTCGCCCTGGGCGTTTTTGAACTGCTCTGCCGGAATGGCGGACTCAGATTTCAGACCGGCGTCAACCAGTACTACGTCTTTGTCGATAGCAACAACAACACCGCGAACGATGGAACCCGGGCGGGTTTCGATTTCTTTTAAGGATTCTTCAAACAGTTGAGCAAAAGATTCAGTCATGTTTAATCTTCAGGTTAATATTAACGTCCACCTGGCTCCGTGCCGGATGGGGTTGTTTCACATACCCGCCGTCAATCCATTGCAGCGGGGGTACTGCTAAATCGGTCGCGATTACGCGAGTGCCAGTTTTTGGCGCGCATATTGTAGCGCTTTTTCAATCACTTGCTCAATAGTTAAACTGGTTGAATCCAGAACTAATGCATCTTCTGCTGGAACAAGTGGAGCGACGGCGCGGTTACGATCGCGGTCATCGCGCTCTTTTATCTCGGATAAAAGGCGATCAAAGTTAACACTAAACCCCTTTTCCTGCAACTGAAGCATGCGGCGCTGAGCGCGTTCTTCCGAAGAGGCGTCAAGGAAAATTTTCACAGGTGCATCAGGGAATACCACGGTTCCCATATCGCGTCCGTCCGCGATCAAACCCGGGGCTTCACGAAACGCGCGCTGACGACGTAACAACGCCTCACGAACGCGCGGGAAGGCCGCTACCTGAGAGGCCGCATTCGCCACTTCCTGAGTACGGATTTCCCCGCTCACGTCTTCCCCTTCAAGGATCACTTCCAGGTTGCCATCGGTCGACACGAAACGCACATCAAGATGCGCGGCCAGCGGAACCAGCGCTTCTTCTGACGCCACGTCCACGTGATGATGTAGCGCAGCCAGAGCCAGCACGCGATAGATTGCTCCCGAATCTAAAAGATGCCATTGCAATGCTTCCGCCATCGCTTTGCACAGAGTCCCTTTCCCTGCGCCACTCGGCCCATCAATGGTGATTACCGGGGCAATTGCCGTCATCTTTTTCTCCTTAAATAAGGCATACCGTTTACATGAACGCCGCGCATTATACGCGTCAACGTGCGCAACTGTTACCTTTGCGTGCAAATTACGGATTGATTGAAGCAGAGTGTAGAAGAAATGAACGGAAGTGTTCGTCAGGAAGCGTAAGGAAATGCCGCATCAGGCGATGCGGCAAGGTGTTATCAGGCCAGCGTGCTAATGCGTGCCAGCTGTTCGAAGTAGTCCGGGAACGTTTTCGCCGTACATTTCGGGTCAAGGATGGTCACAGGCGTGTCTGACAACGCCACCAGCGAGAAGCACATCGCCATACGGTGATCGTTGTAGGTTCCGATCTCGGCAACCTGCAGTTTTGCAGGAGGCGTGATGCGAATGTAGTCTTCGCCCTCTTCCACCTCAGCGCCGACCTTACGCAGCTCGGTCGCCATCGCGAACAGACGGTCAGTCTCTTTTACGCGCCAGTTGTAGATATTACGCAGCGTGGTGGTGCCTTTTGCAAACAGCGCCGCAGTGGCAATGGTCATCGCCGCATCCGGAATATGGTTCATGTCCATATCGATGGCATTCAGATCGCCATGGGTACAGGCGATGAAGTCATCACCCCAGGTCACAACCGCGCCCATTTTTTCCAGCACGTCCGCAAAACGTATGTCGCCCTGCACGCTATTGCGACCAATACCGGTGACCTTCACGGTACCGCCTTTGATCGCACCCGCAGCCAGGAAGTAAGAAGCCGAAGAAGCGTCGCCTTCAACCAGATAGCTGCCCGGAGACTGGTACTGCTGCGCCCCACGCACCACGAAGCGCTGATAAGACTGGTTTTCAACCTCGACACCGAAGGTTTTCATCAGGTGCAGCGTGATATCAATATAAGGTTTGGAGACCAGCTCGCCTTTAATCGTAATAACCGTATCCTGCGGCGCCAGCGGCGCGGTCATCAGCAGTGCCGTCAGGAACTGGCTGGAGACGCTGCCGTCAACCTCGACGTGACCGCCGTTAAAACCACCGCGCAGACGCAGTGGCGGATAGTTTTCCTGCTCCAGATACTCAACCTGCGCGCCGCCCTGACGCAGGGCATCCACCAGATGGCCAATCGGACGCTCTTTCATGCGAGGTTCGCCGGTCAGCACAATGTTGTTGCGCCCAAGACACAGGGCCGCCGCCAGCGGACGCATCGCGGTACCCGCATTGCCCAGAAACAGCTCAAGCTCTTCATCCGTCTGCAGCGCGCCGCCGCTGCCGGTCACTTCGCAGCGGGTACGATCGTCGGAGAGAATGTAATGAACACCCAACGCTTTCAGCGCATTGAGCATATGGCGTACGTCATCGCTGTCCAGCAGGTTTGTAAGGACGGTGGTGCCGTTTGCCAGTGCTGCCAGCAGCAGAGCGCGGTTCGAGACACTTTTTGAACCAGGCAGATTAATGGTGCCATCTACCCGCGCGATAGGTTGTAACGTCAGGGATTCCATGAAAACTTAACTCTCAACTCAACATAATAAAAACCCCGCAGCAGGGCTACGGGGGTGAAAACAGCGCTATTAACCGTGGCGACGTTCGAAGTCGATCATGAAATCCGTCAGAGCTTTAACGCCTTCCAGCGGCATCGCGTTATAGATGGAGGCACGCATGCCGCCAACGACACGGTGACCTTTGAGCGAATGCAGGCCTGCCGCGAAGGACTCTTCAAGGAACACTTTATCCAGGCTGCTGTCCGCCAGCTGGAACGGCACGTTCATGCGGGAACGGTTAGCTTTCGCCACATCGTTGCGATAGAAATCGCTTTTGTCGATCACGCCATACAGCAGTTCAGCTTTCTGCTGATTCACCTTGTCCATCTGCGCCACGCCGCCGTTTTGCTTCAGCCATTTGAAGACCAGGCCTGAAAGATACCAGGCAAACGTTGGTGGGGTGTTGAACATAGAATCGTTATCGTTCAGCACGGTGTAATCGAGAATCGACGGGCAGGATTTATGCGCTTTACCCAGCAGGTCTTCACGCACGACGACGATAGTCAAACCGGCCGGACCGATATTTTTCTGCGCGCCCGCATAGATAACGCCGTAGCGGCTGACATCAATTGGCGCAGACAGAATGGTGGAGGAGAAGTCGGCGGCAACCACGACATCGCTGCCGAAGTTTGGCGTCTCGTCGATGGCAATCCCGTCAATGGTTTCGTTCGGGCAGTAGTGCAGATACGCTGCGTTATCAGAAAGCTGCCACTCGCTCATTGGCTTCACGGCGCGCAGGCCATCAACGGTCACTTTGGCGTCGATAACATTCGGCGTGCAGTATTTATGCGCTTCTTTAACGGCGCTCGCAGCCCAGTAGCCCGCGTCAACGTAGTCAGCCGTCGTTTTGTCACCGAGGATATTCAGCGGAACGCCTGCAAACTGGCCGCGTCCACCGCCGTGGCAGAACAATACTTTGTAGTTCGAGGGAATATTCAGCAGATCGCGAAAATCCTTTTCTGCCTCTTCGGCCACCTGAATAAACTCTTTACCACGGTGGCTGATTTCCATCACCGACGTACCGAGACCGTTCCAGTCACAGAGTTCCTGTTGAGCCTGTTTAAGCACGTCTGCCGGTAACATTGCCGGACCTGAACTGAAATTAAAGACTTGAGCCATTTCCCCTCACCACGCTAAAAGCCATAAGTTATAACTGTGGATATCGGTTTTATCATTCAGTGACACGCGCCGCAATGTCTAAAACTTATGACCCTTGAAATGTGCCCCGCGTCACACAAAACAATCTGCCGCCTCGCCATCACAAAACCGACAAAATGGCTGTCAGGTGATGCGTTTGGCCCGGCTAACCTTCGTCCATTCTGGATTTGCACAGCGGGGGCATAATTGACGATCCCCCGGCTGCATCGCGAGCACGTGGCTACATCTCACGCAGGCATACTCGCCTGACTCAGGTACGGTTCTGAAACGCTCGATCAGCATATCCGGCAGGATACACAGTCCCGGCTTCACCTCGTCGTCAGAATAGTAATAGACGCAGATCTGCCCGTTGGTCTCCATGATCGCCAGACGCACCTGCCCGAGCTGTTCAACGCTATTCAGTCGTAGCTCCATAAAGAACTCGAACTCGGTCATATTGGCGCTTTGTACATTTTCCCAGGCCAACTGCCCGTCCTCGACGATAACGACCGGCTTCCCCTCAAGCAGATCTTCCAGCTTTTCGCTTTTCGACATCAGCCACATGACAAGGCGATAAAGAAGCGCCAGTGAAACAAAAACGATAAACACCGGCACCATCGGCACATCATCATAGAAGGCGACATCCCCCGCCGCTGAACCCAGCGTCAGGATGATCAACACCTCAAAGAGCGACATCTGCCGTACGCCGCGACGGCCGGTGATTTTAAGAAACAGGAAGACAAGTACGAAGGTATACAGGCTGCGGAGCGCCACTTCGCCCAGAAATTCAGGAGGAACTTTATCAAACGCCATCCGCTGGAGATCAAATGCTTTCATTTTTCTATGCCTTAACAGTCAGTTACTGCCACTAAGCATAGCCCAGCCATTTATTTTCGCCGAAGATAGCACCCGTCACTCAAAACCCGTATCATTGCGCGCTTTACGTACGATAAAAGTGAACGCCATGACTCAAACGTTTATCCCCGGCAAAGATGCCGCTCTGGAAGATTCCATCGCTCGCTTCCAGCAGAAACTGACCGACCTGGGTTTTAACATCGAAGAAGCCTCCTGGCTCAATCCGGTGCCTCACGTCTGGTCCGTGCATATTCGCGATAAAGACTGTGCCCTGTGCTTTACCAACGGTAAAGGCGCGACAAAAAAAGCGGCACTGGCCTCTGCGCTGGGTGAGTATTTTGAGCGTCTGTCCACCAACTATTTCTTCGCTGACTTCTGGCTGGGCGAGACCATCGCTAACGGCCCGTTCGTTCACTATCCAAATGAAAAATGGTTCCCGCTGACCGAAGACGACGAACTGCCGGAAGGTATTCTCGACGCACGCCTGCGTGCCTTCTACGATCCAGACAACGAACTGACCGCCAGCATGCTGATCGATCTGCAGTCTGGCAATGAGGATCGTGGGATCTGCGCCCTGCCGTTTACCCGTCAGTCTGACGAGCAGACCGTCTATATCCCGATGAACATCGTCGGCAACCTGTATGTGTCCAACGGTATGTCCGCGGGTAACACCCGCAATGAAGCGCGCGTGCAGGGCCTTTCCGAAGTCTTTGAACGCCACATTAAAAACCGCATCATTGCCGAATCCATTAGCCTGCCTGAAATTCCGGCCGACGTGCTGGCGCGCTACCCGGGCGTGGTGGAATCCATCGCTAAGCTGGAAGCAGAAGGTTTCCCAATCTTTGCCTATGACGGCTCGCTGGGCGGCAAGTACCCGGTTATCTGCGTCGTGCTGTTCAACCCGACAAACGGCACCTGTTTCGCCTCCTTTGGCGCGCACCCTGACTTCGGCGTGGCGCTGGAACGCACCGTCACCGAGCTGCTGCAGGGCCGTAGCCTGAAAGATCTCGACGTGTTCACACCGCCAACGTTTGACGATGAAGAAGTGGCTGAACATACGAACCTCGAAACCCACTTCATTGACTCCAGCGGTTTGATCTCCTGGGATATGTTCAAACAGGACGCAGACTATCCGTTCGTGGACTGGAGCTTTGCAGGGACAACGGAAGAAGAGTTCGCGACGCTGATGGCGATTTTCAAAGCCGAAGACCAGGACGTCTATATCGCCGACTACGAGCACCTGGGCGTCTATGCATGCCGCATTATTGTTCCCGGCATGTCCGACATCTACCCTGCAGAAGATCTGTGGCTGGCGAATAACAGCATGGGTGCACATCTGCGCGAAACGCTGCTGGCTCTGCCTGGCAGCGAGTGGGAAAAAGAAGATTATCTGAACCTGATCGCCCAACTGGACGAGGAAGGCCACGATGACTTCACCCGCGTACGCGAACTCCTGGGTCTGGCGACAGGTAAAGATAACGGCTGGTATACCCTGCGTATTGGTGAGCTGAAAGCGATGCTGGCCCTGGCGGGTGGCGACCTGGATCAGGCCCTGGCCTGGACCGAGTGGACCATGGAATTCAACCAGTCGGTCTTCTCTGCCGAGCGCACCAACTATTACCGTTGCCTGCAAACCCTGCTGCTGCTTGCACAGGAAGAGGATCGCGAACCGCTGCAATACCTGAACGCTTTCGTGCGCATGTACGGTGCTGAGGCTGTAGAAGCAGCCAGCGCGGCCCTGAGCGCTGAAGCGCCGTTCTATGGCCTGCAGGCTGTTGATAGCGATCTGCAAGCCTTCCCGGCGCACCAGTCGCTGCTGAAGGCCTACGAAAAACTGCAGAAAGCAAAAGCCGCTTACTGGTCAAAATAAGCGCACATAACATTACCAGCAGTAGGCGTATTCAATCGTCTGGGCTATATTACGGGGCAATTTCATTGCCCCGTTTTTTATTTTCTTCGGCAATGACTGTTGATTGTAATAATAAAGTTAAACATGGGTAAATATAATAATATTTACCTGGGCTTTACTGTTACTTTTTATGGTAAATACTCCATATTAATTAACTGTATCCGAGGTGGCTGAACGAAAAAATTCAACTCTTTTCATAACTTTTAAAATTTATTTTTATACGGATAATCAAACACTTACTCCGCATTTGCTGTAAATCCATACACACTGCGGGCCTATAAGCCAGGCGAGATATGATCTATATCAATTTCTCTTCTATAATGCTTTGTTAGTATCTCGTCGCCGACTTAATAAAGAGAGAGTTAGTGTGAAAGCTGACAACCCTTTTGATCTTTTACTCCCTGCTGCGATGGCCAAAGTTGCCGAAGAAGCGGGTGTCTATAAAGCAACGAAACACCCGATGAAGACGTTCTATCTGGCGATCACGGCTGGTGTGTTCATCTCTATCGCTTTCGTCTTCTACATCACCGCCACCACCGGTACTGCCGGAATGCCTTTCGGTATGGCCAAACTGATTGGCGGCATTTGTTTCTCACTGGGTCTGATTCTCTGCGTCATCTGCGGCGCCGACCTCTTCACCTCAACGGTGCTGATTGTCGTGGCAAAGGCCAGCGGAAGAATTACCTGGGGTCAGCTGGCACGTAACTGGCTTAACGTCTACGTGGGTAACCTGGTTGGCTGTCTGCTCTTTGTTTTGTTGATGTGGCTTTCTGGCGAGTACATGACCGCCAACGGTGGCTGGGGCCTTAACGTCCTGCAAACCGCCGACCACAAAATGCACCACACATTTATCGAAGCCGTTGCTCTCGGCATCC
Source organism: Enterobacter sp. Taxon_8 (assembly GCF_058354585.1). NCBI lineage: Bacteria > Pseudomonadati > Pseudomonadota > Gammaproteobacteria > Enterobacterales > Enterobacteriaceae > Enterobacter > Enterobacter sp. Taxon_8. The sequence continues at coordinate 3,024,976 of NZ_CM177989.1, forward strand.
TCGCTAACCTGATGGTCTGCCTGGCTGTATGGATGAGCTACTCGGGTCGTAGCCTGATGGACAAAGCCTTAATTATGGTTCTGCCGGTTGCGATGTTTGTTGCCAGCGGCTTTGAGCACAGTATCGCGAATATGTTCATGATCCCAATGGGCATTGTCATCCGCGACTTTGCGAGCCCGGAGTTCTGGACCGCAGTTGGTTCATCCCCGGAAAGTTTCTCACACCTGACTATTATGAATTTCATTACTGATAACCTGATCCCTGTCACTATCGGGAACATTATCGGTGGGGGTCTGTTAGTTGGGTTGACATACTGGGTCATTTACCTGCGTGGCGACGATCATCATTGATGGTTTTCTCAGGCAGTAAATAAAAAATCCACTTAAGAAGGTAGGTGTTACATGTCCGAGCTTAATGAAAAGTTAGCCACAGCCTGGGAAGGTTTTGCGAAAGGTGACTGGCAGAATGAAGTAAACGTACGTGACTTCATTCAGAAAAACTATACCCCGTATGAAGGTGACGAATCCTTCCTGGCTGGCGCAACTGACGCGACCACCAAGCTGTGGGACAGCGTAATGGAAGGCGTTAAACTGGAAAACCGCACTCACGCGCCAGTTGATTTTGACACCTCCGTTGCTTCCACCATCACTTCTCACGATGCTGGCTACATCAACAAAGCCCTTGAGAAAATCGTTGGTCTGCAGACTGAAGCACCACTGAAACGCGCAATCATCCCGTTTGGTGGTATTAAAATGGTTGAAGGTTCCTGCAAAGCGTATAACCGCGAGCTGGACCCAATGCTGAAAAAAATCTTCACCGAATACCGCAAAACCCACAACCAGGGCGTATTCGATGTTTACACCAAAGACATTCTGAACTGCCGTAAATCTGGCGTTCTGACTGGTCTGCCAGATGCGTATGGCCGTGGCCGTATCATCGGTGACTACCGTCGCGTTGCGCTGTACGGTATCGACTTCCTGATGAAAGACAAGTACGCGCAGTTTGTTTCCCTGCAGTCTGACCTGGAAAATGGCGTAAACCTGGAAGCGACTATCCGTCTGCGTGAAGAAATCGCTGAACAGCACCGCGCGCTGGGTCAGATCAAAGAGATGGCGGCGAAATATGGCTGCGATATCTCTGGTCCTGCTACCAACGCTCAGGAAGCTATCCAGTGGACCTACTTCGGCTACCTGGCCGCAGTTAAGTCTCAGAACGGCGCAGCAATGTCCTTCGGTCGCGTATCCACCTTCCTGGATGCTTACATCGAACGTGACCTGAAAGCAGGCAAAATCACCGAGCAAGACGCTCAGGAAATGATTGACCACCTGGTCATGAAACTGCGTATGGTTCGCTTCCTGCGTACTCCTGAATATGATGAACTGTTCTCTGGTGACCCAATCTGGGCAACAGAATCTATCGGCGGTATGGGCGTTGACGGCCGTACTCTGGTTACCAAAAACAGCTTCCGCTTCCTGAACACCCTGTACACCATGGGTCCTTCTCCGGAGCCGAACATCACCGTTCTGTGGTCTGAAAAACTGCCTCTGAACTTCAAGAAATTCGCCGCTAAAGTGTCCATCGATACCTCTTCTCTGCAGTACGAGAACGATGACCTGATGCGTCCGGACTTCAACAACGACGATTACGCTATCGCTTGCTGCGTAAGCCCAATGGTTGTTGGTAAACAAATGCAGTTCTTCGGTGCGCGTGCAAACCTGGCGAAAACCATGCTGTACGCTATCAACGGCGGCGTTGATGAAAAACTGAAAATGCAGGTTGGTCCTAAATCTGAGCCGATCAAAGGCGACGTTCTGAACTTCGACGAAGTCATGGACCGCATGGATCACTTCATGGACTGGCTGGCTAAGCAGTACGTCACTGCACTGAACGTTATCCACTACATGCACGACAAGTACAGCTACGAAGCCTCTCTGATGGCGCTGCACGACCGTGACGTTATCCGCACCATGGCGTGTGGTATCGCTGGTCTGTCCGTTGCTGCTGACTCCCTGTCTGCAATCAAATATGCGAAAGTTAAACCAATTCGTGACGAAGACGGTCTGGCTATCGACTTCGAAATCGAAGGCGAATATCCTCAGTTTGGTAACAACGACTCTCGCGTTGATGACATGGCGGTTGACCTGGTAGAACGTTTCATGAAGAAAATTCAGAAACTGACTACCTACCGTAACGCTATCCCGACTCAGTCTGTTCTGACCATCACCTCTAACGTTGTGTATGGTAAGAAAACCGGTAACACCCCAGACGGTCGTCGTGCTGGCGCGCCATTCGGCCCAGGTGCTAACCCAATGCACGGTCGTGATCAGAAAGGTGCTGTTGCCTCTCTGACTTCCGTCGCTAAACTGCCGTTTGCTTACGCGAAAGATGGTATCTCTTACACCTTCTCTATCGTGCCAAACGCGCTGGGTAAAGACGACGAAGTGCGTAAAACCAACCTCGCGGGTCTGATGGATGGTTACTTCCACCACGAAGCGTCCATCGAAGGTGGTCAGCACCTGAACGTGAACGTAATGAACCGTGAAATGCTGCTCGACGCGATGGAACACCCTGAGAAATATCCTCAGCTGACCATCCGCGTATCTGGCTACGCAGTACGTTTTAACTCCCTGACTAAAGAACAGCAGCAGGACGTTATCACCCGTACTTTCACTCAGTCCATGTAAGTGGAATTGACTGAAATCACGCGTTAACAACGCGTACAATAAAGGCTCCACGTCAGTGGGGCCTTTTTAGCACCCTCTCCACCTCAGTCTCTTTTGTCCGCTATCTATACTTAATGGATAACAGCCAAAACAGACTTAACACAGCCGGCTTTGAGCTGTGCATACACAGGCCCGGGACGGGCCGATGATGGAGATATCACCGCAATGTCAACTATTGGTCGTATTCACTCCTTTGAATCCTGTGGCACCGTTGATGGCCCGGGCATCCGCTTTATCACCTTTTTCCAGGGCTGCCTGATGCGCTGCCTGTACTGCCATAACCGCGATACCTGGGACACGCACGGCGGCAAAGAAGTGACCGTTGAAGACTTGATGAAAGAGGTGGTGACTTACCGCCACTTTATGAACGCGTCCGGTGGCGGCGTCACCGCATCCGGCGGTGAAGCCATTCTTCAGGCTGAATTTGTCCGTGACTGGTTCCGCGCCTGCCACAAAGAAGGCATACATACCTGCCTGGATACCAATGGCTTTGTACGTCGCTACGATCCGGTGATTGATGAACTGCTTGAAGTGACCGATCTGGTGATGCTCGATCTCAAACAGATGAACGATGAGATCCACCAGAACCTCGTTGGTGTCTCAAACCACCGCACGCTGGAGTTTGCCAAATACATAGCCGACAAAGGCATCAAAACCTGGATCCGCTACGTGGTTGTTCCTGGCTGGTCAGACGACGACGACTCCGCGCACCGCCTGGGGGAATTCACCCGTGACATGGGCAACGTCGAGAAAATCGAGCTTCTGCCCTATCACGAGCTGGGTAAACATAAATGGGTGGCCATGGGCGAAGAGTACAAACTCGATGGCGTGAAGCCGCCGAAAAAAGAGACGATGGAACGCGTGAAAGGTATTCTCGAGCAGTATGGCCACAAGGTCATGTATTAAAGAAAAGGCCCGGTAAAACCGGGCCTTTTTTATATTCTATTTAAATACACCGTTAATAACGGACGTCACAATGGCTGTGCTCAGCGCAATTAAGACCAGGTCGTCCCCGACCACGCGCCATTCATAGCCTGGGTAGGAAGGAAGCTGGTCCAGCATAGAGGCTGGCACGGTTTTCTTCGCAATGCCAGGAGGAAGCGGCTTACCGCGCGCCAGGTTTTTCGCGATGCCCGGAGGCAGAGAGTCATAACCCGTTAAGCCATAATTCAGCGCCAGGTGACGCGCATGATCGAAGCTCACGCGAGCATCAACATCATTACCGACGTCTTTGCTATTTTTGAAGCTCTTATTCGATTTTCCAGGGTTATCCTGTCCGCTATTTTGCTTATTTCCATGGTTGCCGGAGTTACCTGAATTCCCGTTACCATGATTACCGCCATTACCTTGTCCGCCACCGTTTCCGTGACCACCGCCATTCCCGTTTCCAGGATTAGCCATGACCGGAGCCGTTGCAAACGTTAAAGACAACACTACGGCAAGTGCGGTAGTGGAAAAACGACGAATAGACATGATTGCTGCCTTATAGTGGTAGGACTCACATGAATTATCGCCTGGCGCAATAAACAAACAATAAGTAAAACTCTTAGTTGTGACAGGGACAAAAAAGCCTGTCATCGACAGGCTTTAATTTAATCAGGCATGTGCCACAGGCGTTGGATGCTCACCTGCTTTACGCAGCAGCATTAAGAGATATATAAACGACACGCTGGCAATCATGATAAACAGTAAATTGTCGGAGTAATTCTGCATCAGCATCGCGGTAAACGTCGGCCCTAATAAGCTGCCGATGGTATAGCTCAGTAACAGCGCCTGGTTCATTGCCACCAGCTGGTGGTGCTCAACTTTCTCACAGGCCCAGGCCATTGCCACCGGATAGAGCGTAAAGCCGGCGGCCCCGAGAATAAACAGCGCAGGCGCCATTGCGGCGTTGCTGAGCATGGCAAGACATCCCATGATGACCACGAAAACCTGAACGCGCAGCACCAGCAGACGACCGAAGCGGTCCGCCAGTCGGCCAATCGGCCACTGCCCGACGATCCCGGCACTCACCATCACCGCCATCCAGAAGCCAATTCCGGAATCGCTGACGCCCTGATGATTCAGATAGAGCGGCATCAGACCATAGAGCGAGCCCAGTACAATCCCCGATATAATGCAGCCGTTAACGCCCAGACGCGCATGACGCAGTCTGAGCATTGGCCAGACGTGGGTTGCTTCCTGGTGTTCGCTGTTCTGGTTCACGATGCGCGTGAAGAGCAAAGGCAAGATCGCGGCCAGCACCATACCCGTTACCCACGGCAGAACGCTCATGAGGTCGGTTGGCAGCTTGCTGACCATCAGTTGCCCCAGCACGGTGCCGACGTAATAAACCATCATATAGGCTGCCAGCAGGCGTCCACGATTACGGGAGGTGCCGCTGCACATCAGCGCACTTTCAACGACTACCCAAATCATCGCGCAGCCTACACCGGCGATAAAGCGCCATGCCATCCAGCTCCAAAAGCCGACCATCAGGCCCAGCCCCGCACACCCGGCAGCGAAAATCAGCGAAGCCAGATAATAGCTGCGGTTAAAGCCAAAGCGCTTAATCAGGCTCCCGGTCACCAGGGTTCCAAGAAGGTTGCCGGTAAAAAAGGACGAGCTGACCATACCCACCTGCCAGGTCGGTAAGTTTTCATGGGCAAGCCACAGCGGGACGAGCGTATTTAACACTGCGATCGCCAGGGTCAACAGAAGCAAGCCACAGAGCAACAGCAGCACTGGCCGGGTATAGGTGGTCATGGATTAAAAAGCCGTGAGGAAGTTCAGATTTCGTGCGCATCATGCCACTGGCAAAAACAAAGTCAATCCACTGATTTAGCCGCCTCGCACAATATGTTCCCTGTCGATTTAAAAAACTTATCCTGCTAATGCCACGCCTGCTATAGATATTAATTATGTCTCTGTTTTCATTTATTAATGGGCAAAATTAAAACAAAACGACAGTCGAAAAATTTCATGACCGAAAAAAGAAAAAGCCGGGCACTCAGGCCCGGCTTGATATAACCAAATACAACGTTAACTGGCGATAGCCATACCTACAGTCATATGCAACCCGTAGAACACGCCGCGACCAATCAGTTCACCCGCCAGTACCAGCACAAAGGCCAGTGACAGCAGCGGCAGCGCGGGCTGATAACCTTTGAGCTGAGGAGCAATCCAGAATACCAACGCGGCGACCAGCAGAACGATGCGCCAGGCCATCAGAGCACCGTAGTCCGGTACCAGGGCAGAAGCCTGCTGGATAGAACTGTGAATGGTTGCCAGTTCTGCTCCCTGCATCAGGGCGACCATCACACTCACCACCAGCGCCAGCAGCGAAACAGCGGGCAACAAACGCATTGCCCACCCGTCTACGCCCGCCACGCGCAGCAGCAGGTAGCCCAGCAGCGGTCCGCCGATAAACATCGTCAGGAAGAAGCTCATTGGCGTCCAGACGCTGTACCAGGTTGGAACGGTATCGATGGTGTTATAGACGCGCACCATCATCCACACAAACACTACGCCCAACACCATGGTCACGATTAGCCACAGGCTGCGCAGACCCGCAGGCAATTTTTTCATGGCGGCCAGCAGCCAGCCCAGCCCACCGACGGCAAAGAAAATTGCTCCGCTGGCAATCTCGTTACTGAGGGATGAGGCCCCCACGCGGTTCAGGGAGTTAAACGCGCGCATAGGCGAACCCAGATGAAGCGTAGAGGCGATAAACCCAATCCCCATCAGCACCCACAGGCCAAACATGCTCAACACTAAACGCTGCTGCTGTTCAGCATTAAGGCGACCTTTCAACAGCGCCAGCGCGAGCACAATGAAACCACCCGCCACGCACTGACCAAAGACCGTGAAGATCATCAGCGGCCATTCATGCCATCCACTTCCCATCTCACACCTCCTTCGGATTTGCCAGGTAGCCGGTGGTGTCCCCTGTAGGACGGCTGTTGGCGTTAGGTTTAATTACAATGCTCGGCTTCGTGAAGTGCGCAGACGGCAGCGGCGCCACGGCAGCGAGCTGACCGTGTTTTTGACGCAGCTCTTCAATCGGACCGAAGTCCAGCGCGCGCAGCGGGCAGGACTCGACGCAAATCGGCTTTTTGCCGTCCGCTACGCGGGTGTGGCAACCGTCGCATTTGGTCATATGACCTTTGGCGGCATTGTACTGCGGCGCGCCGTACGGGCACGCCATATGGCAGTACCGACAGCCGATGCAGACATCTTCGTCCACCACAACAAAACCGTCTTCACGCTTGTGCATCGCCCCGCTCGGGCAGACCTTGGTACAGGCCGGATCTTCACAGTGGTTACAGGCAATTGACAGGTAATAGGCAAAAACGTTCTGATGCCAGACGCCGTTATCTTCCTGCCAGTCCCCCCCGGCGTATTCATAAATACGGCGGAAGCTGACGTCAGGGGTCAGGTCTTTGTAATCTTTACAGGCCAGCTCGCAGGTTTTGCACCCGGTGCAACGGCTGGAATCAATAAAAAATCCATACTGAGTTGTCATCGGTTACTCCTTAAACCTTTTCAACCTGGACAAGGTTTGTGTGGGATGGGTTGCCTTTCGCCAGCGGCGACGGACGCTGCGTGGTCAGTACGTTAATACTGCCAGCCTGGTCGATGCGGTTTGCATCAGGGCTATACCAGGCACCTTCACCCAGCGCCACTACGCCTGGCATCATGCGCGGCGTCACTTTGGCTTCAATGTGAACCTCGCCGCGACCGTTGAAGATCCGCACGCGATCCCCATTGCTGATACCTCGCGCTTTGGCATCCATCGGGTTGATCCACATCTCCTGTCGGCAGGCGGCTTTCAGCACGTCGACGTTACCGTAGGTAGAGTGAACACGCGCTTTGTAGTGGAAGCCAGTCAGCTGCAGCGGGAATTTCGCCGTCAGCGGATCGTTGTAGTTTTCAAAGCCCGGCGTGTAGATCGGCAGTGGATCGATAACGTCCCCTTCCGGCAGTTCCCAGGTTGACGCAATTTTTGCCAACTCTTCGGAATAGATTTCGATTTTGCCCGACGCCGTGGTCAGCGGGTTCGCCTGCGGATCTTCACGGAACGCTTTGTACGCCACGTGGTGCCCTTCCGGATCGCGCTGTTTGTACATCCCCTGCTTGCGGAAGGTGTCAAAGTCCGGCAGGTCAGGAATGGCCTTACGGGAGAGTTCATGCAGATGGCGCATCCACCCTTCCTGAGTCCGCCCCTCGGTAAACTGCTGCTCAACGCCAAGACGTTTCGCCAGCTCGGAGGTCATCTCATAAATGGTTTTGCACTCAAAGCGCGGTTTAATCGCCTGGTCGGTAAAAATCACGTAGGACATGTTGCCGCAGGATGCATCCAGCGCGAAATCCATCTGCTCAGAGGCGGTGCAGTCCGGCAGCAGGATATCGGCATATTTCGCCGAAGAGGTCATGTGGCAGTCGATCACCACAATCATCTCGCACTTCTTGTCATCCTGCAGGATTTCATGGGTACGGTTGATTTCTGAATGCTGGTTGATGAGGCAGTTACCGGCATAGTTCCAGATCATCTTGATCGGCACGTCCAGCTTGTCCTTGCCGCGCACGCCGTCGCGCAGGGCGGTCATTTCCGGGCCGCGTTCAATCGCATCGGTCCACATAAACATGGAGATGCTGGTCTGAACCGGGTTATCCAGCGTCGGCATACGTTCGAACGGCACTTCATATGAACCTTCACGCGCGCCGGTGTTACCGCCGTGAATGCCGACGTTGCCGGTCAGAATGGAGAGCATGGAGATGGCACGGGTCGCGATTTCGCCGTTCGCATGACGCTGCGGACCCCAGCCCTGGCTGATATAGGCCGGTTTGGCTGAACCAATTTCACGCGCCAGCTGAACGATACGCTCAGCCGGGATGCCGGTGATGGTGGACGCCCACTCCGGCGTTTTCGCCACGCCGTCGCTGCCCTGTCCGAGAATATACGCCTTGTAGTGACCGTTTGCCGGCGCGCTGGCTGGCAGAGTTTTCTCGTCATAGCCGACGCAGTATTTATCCAGGAAAGGCTGATCGACAAGATTCTCTGTGATCATCACCCACGCCAGGGCGGAGACCAGCGCCGCGTCGGTCCCCGGACGAATGGGAATCCACTCGTCTTCACGTCCGGCGCCGGTGTCGGTGTAGCGTGGGTCGATGATGATCATGCGGGCATTGGATTTGGCGCGGGCCTGTTCGAGGTAGTAGGTTACCCCACCGCCGCTCATGCGGGTTTCACCCGGGTTATTGCCGAACAGCACCACCAGCTTACTATTTTCGATATCAGACGGGCTGTTTCCGTCCGCCCAGCCGCCATAGGTGTAGTTCAGGCCAGCAGCAATCTGCGCCGATGAGTAGTCACCATAGTGATTGAGATAACCGCCGCAGCAGTTCATCAGGCGCGCCACCAGCGTTTTACCCGGTGGCCAGGAACGGGTCAGCGTGCCGCCAAGCGTCCCGGTACCGTAGTTCAGGTAGATGGATTCGTTGCCGTACTCTTTAATCAAACGCTGCATGTTAGTGGCAATGATATCGTAGGCTTCATCCCAGCTAATCCGCTCGAACTTCCCTTCCCCACGCTTACCGACGCGCTTCATCGGGTATTTCAGGCGGTCAGGATTATAGACGCGACGACGCATGGAGCGACCGCGCAGGCAGGCACGGACCTGATGTAACCCTTCGTAGTTATCGTCCCCGGTATTGTCGGTTTCGACATATTTAATTTCACCATCCACCACATGCATACGCAGCGGACAACGGCTACCGCAGTTGACGGTACAGGCACTCCACACCACTTTTTCCGGGGAAGTGGCCGGAGACAGAGCATCAGCCGCCGACGCCAGTCGGGTAAAGGGGAGCGTGAAGGCACTGCTGGCTACGGCCAGGCCGCCTATGGCCGTGGTTTTCATCAAACCACGGCGAGTGACCTCGGCAGCCATTAATGCTTCAGGCGCGTTGATTTTCATAGAGACTCACTTTGGTTGCTCACAAAGAAAAGAGAGGCGGCGCAAACCGCTATGTAGTTTTATATATAACGAATATTTTCGTTATCAGCGTTTTATGCTGACTTTCATTCGGAGGAGTATTACTACTTTAGAGGGAGGGGGTATTGCGTCGTATCAATTCATAAGCATAAAAAAAGCGCCCTGAGGCGCTTTTTTGTTTTGAGACAAATATTAACCGATGTACTGCTGGCCTTTCATGTATGGACGCAGCACTTCAGGGATCTCGATACGACCGTCTGCCTGCTGATAGTTTTCCAGCACGGCAACCAGGGTACGACCCACAGCCAGACCAGAACCGTTCAGGGTATGTACCAGACGGGTTTTCTTGTCAGATTTGCTGCGGCAGCGTGCCTGCATGCGGCGCGCCTGGAAATCCCAGACGTTAGAGCAGGAGGAGATTTCACGGTAGGTGTTCTGCGCAGGCACCCACACTTCCAGATCGAAGGTTTTGCAGGCGCCAAAGCCCATATCACCGGTACACAGAGCCATACGACGGTACGGCAGACCCAGCAGCTCCAGCACCTTCTCCGCGTGGCCGGTCATCTCTTCCAGCGCGTCCATGGATTCTTCTGGACGAACGATCTGCACCATCTCAACTTTGTCGAACTGGTGCATACGGATCAGACCGCGCGTGTCGCGACCGTAAGAACCGGCTTCAGAACGGAAGCACGGTGAATGTGCCGTCAGTTTGATCGGCAGATCGTCTTCGTCGATGATCTCATCACGCACGAGGTTAGTCAGCGGCACTTCCGCGGTTGGGATCAGCGCGTAGTTGCTGCTGTCTGCTTCTTCGTCCAGCGGGCGGGTATGGAACAGGTCGCCGGCAAATTTCGGCAGCTGGCCCGTACCGTACAGCGTATCGTGGTTGACCAGATACGGCACGTAGGTTTCGCTGTAGCCATGCTGCTCTGTGTGCAGATCCAGCATGAACTGCGCCAGCGCGCGGTGCAGATGGGCAATCTGGCCTTTCATCACCACGAAGCGAGAACCTGTCAGCTTAACCGCTGCCGCAAAGTCCAGGCCCGCGTGCATTTCGCCCAGCGTCACGTGATCGCGTACTTCGAAGTCAAACTCACGAGGCGTACCCCAGCGCTTCACTTCAACGTTGTCGTTTTCATCTTTGCCGACAGGCACGCTGTCGTCAGGAATATTCGGGATAGCCAGGGCAATATCACGAATCTCGGCCTGAAGAACGTCCAGCTCAGCTTTCGCCTGATCCAGTTCTTCGCCCAGTTTGTTCACTTCCAGGCGTAATGGCTCAATATCTTCCCCGCGCGCTTTCGCCTGGCCGATGGATTTCGATCGAGAGTTACGCTCTGCCTGCAGATTTTCAGTTTGTACCTGCAGTACTTTACGACGCTCTTCAAGAGCGCGTAGCTTATCTACATCCAGCTTAAAGCCCCGGCGTGCCAGTTTTTCAGCGACTGCGTCTGGCTCATTACGCAGCAGATTGGGATCGAGCATGCTTATCCTGTGCTTATCGAATTAAAATAGGAAAATGTGACCACAGCCTGCGGCCACAAGGATACTACGCCAACATTACCGCAACGATTGAACTAACGGTAGCGTTTTATAGGGCTATTTTGATCCTGTCCGGCGAGCCAGGTGAGCTTTTCACCAATCTTGCCTTCAAGACCTCTGTTTGTGGGGCGATAATAGCGCGTTTGTGCCATCTCCTGCGGGAAATATTCCTCCCCTGCGGCGTAGGCATTGGGTTCATCATGAGCGTAGCGGTACTCCTGCCCATACCCCATCTCTTTCATCAGTTTGGTCGGTGCATTACGCAAATGAACCGGAACATCGTAGTCCGGACGTTCACGCGCATCCGACATCGCCGCTTTAAACGCGGTATAAACCGCATTGCTTTTCGGCGCGCAGGCCAGATAAACAATCGCCTGCGCAATGGCACGTTCGCCCTCCGCAGGTCCAACGCGGGTGAAGCAGTCCCAGGCCGACAGCGCGACCTGCATAGCGCGTGGATCGGCATTGCCAACATCTTCAGACGCAATCGCCAGACAGCGGCGCGCGACATATAACGGATCGCCGCCCGCGGTGATAATGCGCGCGTACCAGTAAAGCGCCGCATCCGGTGCGCTGCCGCGTACCGACTTATGCAGCGCCGAGATCAGGTCGTAAAAACGGTCGCCTTTATTGTCGAAACGGGCGCTGCGTTCACCAGCAATTTCGGTGAGCAGTTCCGGTTTAAGCACCCGCTTCCCGGCATCGTCGACTTCGGCCATATCGGCCATCATTTCCAGCGTATTCAGCGCCCGACGCGCATCGCCGTTGACCAGCTCGGCAATCGCACGACGCGTGTCGTCGGGCAGAACGATATCCTGCCCGCCGTAGCCGCGCGTTTTGTCGTCCATCGCCTGGGTGAGAACCTTTTCAATATCCTCGGTGGTCAGCGATTTGAGCAGATAAACGCGCGCGCGGGAGAGTAGCGCCGAGTTCAATTCAAACGACGGATTCTCGGTGGTCGCACCGATGAAGAAGATCGTGCCATCTTCAATATGCGGCAGGAAGGCATCCTGCTGGCTCTTGTTGAAGCGGTGGACTTCGTCCACGAAGAGGATGGTGCGCCGCCCGGCATTGCGGTTCTGCCGCGCACGCTCGATCGCCTCACGGATCTCCTTCACGCCGGAGGTCACCGCCGAGATGCGTTCAACGTCCGCGTTGGCATAGCGGGCGATCACTTCTGCAAGCGTGGTCTTGCCGGTGCCAGGGGGCCCCCAGAGGATCATGGAGTGAAGATGCCCCGCCTCAATGGCGCGTGGCAATGGCTTACCGGCAGCCAGCAGGTGCTGCTGGCCGATGTACTGCGCTAAATTTTCTGGCCGCATACGGGCGGCCAGAGGTTGAAACGCGTTATCTGAAAAATCGAGCGACAGATTGCCCACTCACGCCTCTTACTTATTGCGTTGGTCGTCCACCGTCACGCCCTTCGGCGGGGTAAAGGTGAATTTCGATGCATCAACGGCGCCGTTCTGCTGAGATTTTAGCTGGTAGCTGCTGCGCTGATCGTCCTGCTCAACCGCGCCGAACTGATTAATGGTACCGTTGGTGCTCACGTTAATGGTGAACTGCTTCAGGTTGCCGTTGCTGCCTTTCGGCGTCAGGACAAACTCGTCACCCGTCTGTTTAATATTGTACTGCTGCCAGTCGCTGGCCTGGTTACGGGCAATCAGCATAAACGGCGTATTGCTGGTGGCATCTTTCAGCCAGGTCGCAGTAGCCTGCTCAACGAACGGGTTGTAGAACCATAAGGTTTTACCGTCAGACACCAGAATGCTCTCATCCGGCTGGGTCATGTGCCAGTTGAACAGATTTGGGCGTTTTACCCACAAATCTCCCTGGCCTTCCTGCACCGCGTTGCCGCTGCCGTCCGTCACTTTTTGCGTGAAGCTGGCGTGGAAGCTGCTTACTTTATCCAGTCGGCTTTTAAGGTCGCTGGCTGCATCAGCCCAGACGCTGCTGGCAACAAAACTGGTGAGTAATGCACAGGCGATGGCGATTTTTTTCATTGTTATTCCTTAAAATACGTCTTCCCGATATGGGATTTCCGTCTTCTATTCTGGACCTGCCCGAAGGCAGGCGACAGAAGAAAATGCTTAAATTTGGCTGATTTACCCTTCTTTGCAAACGCTGAAGGTTAATCAAACGGCGGCGGCGCCAGCACCTCGCGGTTACCGTTATGCCCCTGCTCGCTCACAATGCCCTGCGCTTCCATCTGCTCGATGATACGCGCTGCGCGGTTATACCCGATGCGGAATTGACGCTGCACGCCTGAGATGGACGCTTTACGTTTTTCGGTAACGAAGTTAACCGCCTGATCGAATAACGGATCCAGCTCTTCACCACCGTCGAAGCCACCGCCGCCGCCTTCGCTTTCCGTATCGCTGGTAATGCCGTCAATATATTGTGGACGACCGCGCGCTTTCCAGTCCTGCACAACGGCGTGAACTTCCTCGTCGCGGACAAACGCACCGTGAACACGCACCGGAGAAGTGGAGTTCGGGCCGGAATAGAGCATGTCCCCCATTCCCAGCAGCGACTCTGCGCCACCCTGATCAAGAATGGTACGGGAGTCAATTTTGCTTGATACGGTAAAGGCGATACGCGTCGGAATGTTCGCTTTGATAAGACCAGTGATAACGTCCACGGAAGGACGCTGGGTCGCCAGCACAAGGTGAATACCAGCCGCACGCGCTTTCTGCGCCAGACGGGCAATCAACTCTTCCACTTTCTTACCAACGGTCATCATCAGGTCAGCGAATTCATCGACCAGCACGACGATATAAGGCAGTTTTTCCAGCACCGGATGCTGGGCATCCATGCTGTCACCTGGCTTCCAGTAAGGATCCGGGATCGGACGTCCCATACGCATAGCCTGGGCGATTTTCTCGTTATAACCGGCCAGATTACGTACGCCCAACGCAGACATCAGCTTGTAGCGGCGTTCCATCTCATTGACGCTCCAGCGCAGGGCGTTGGCGGCGTCTTTCATGTCGGTGACCACTTCGGTCAGCAGATGAGGAATACCTTCATAGACCGACAGTTCGAGCATTTTCGGGTCGATCATGATGAAACGCACATCTTCCGGCTGCGCTTTATAGAGCATGCTGAGGATCATGGCGTTCACACCGACAGACTTACCGGAACCGGTAGTACCCGCGACCAGCAGGTGAGGCATTTTTGCGAGGTCTGCCACCACCGGATCGCCAGCGATATCTTTACCCAGCACCACTGTCAGCGGGGATGGGTTATCGCGGAATTTGGTGTTATCCAGCACTTCACGTAGGTAGACGGTCTGACGTTTCTTGTTCGGCAGCTCAAGACCAACGTAAGGTTTGCCCGGTATCACTTCCACCACACGTACCGCAACGGTCGACAAGGAACGCGCCAGGTCGCGGGACAGGTTAGAAATACGCGCGGCTTTAACGCCTGGCGCCAGGTTCAGTTCAAAACGGGTGATAACAGGGCCCGGCGAGTAGTTCACCACGTCAGCCTTGATACGGAAGTCGGCCAGACGGGCTTCCACCAGACGCGCCATCTGCTCCAGCGCGAAGGTATCGACGGGTTCCACTTCCGACGGCGGCGGCGTTAACAGATCCAGAGAAGGCAGCGGCGTGCTTGGACGCTGCAGCGGACGGCTGTCACCGTTACGCATCAGCAGCGGGTGAATCAGGCTCTCTTGCTGCTGAGGCGCAGGCTGCTGGAACTGCGGCGGCTGCGGTTGCTGAACTGGTTGTTGCGGTTGCGCATATGGCTGCTGAACGGGCTGCTGCGGCTGCGCATACGGCTGATGAACAGGTTGTTGCGGCTGTGCATAGGCCTGTGGTGCTGGCTGCTGGCGCACAGGCTCAACTTCCGGCATCACGCTCGGGGTAAATAAAGGCTCGCTCGGGCCATCATCCACCAGATCCTTCATCGGCGAGAATTCAAAATCAGACAGTGAGAACGGATTTGCACCAGCCGGTTGTTCACCGGAATAACGCTGCTGCTGGGTGGCGGCGAACTGGCGCGCTAATTCCGCTTCTGCAGCGTCATCTTCGTCTTCAGGCACAGGTTCATCGTGCTGATATTCTTCACCGTAGCGTTGATTCTGCTGCGCGGCGAACTGGCGGGCCAGCTCGTCCTGCTGCATCTCATCGGCGTCATCCTCGTACTCAGGCTCGCGCGCTTTCTCTTCCGCCATGCGCTGGGAAGGCAGCTTGATACCATAAGAGGCAAGTTCACGACGGGTTGGTACGCGAACGCGGTTAGGACGAGGCAGTTGCGGACCAATCCCCTCCTTCACCTGAGGACGTGGCGCGCCCCCTGTTGCCAGGCTAAAGACAGGTGCAGCCACGGCAGCGGCCTCGGTAGCCTGCTTCACGCTTTCCGCTACGGGTGCAACTACAGGTGTCGAGTCGACCGGTGGAACTGGGACAGAAGGCGCTTTCGTCACCGGCTCCTGCACCGGTTCAGGCACAGGCTGATACCAGGCGGCCAGCTGTTCGCGTTCACGCGCGCGGCGCTCTTCGACTTCTTCAAAATAGTACAGCGGTGGACGGGCTGGCTTCACCTCTTCCACGATTTCAGGTTCAGGCTGCGGCGCTACATGAGGCTGCACAGGTTCAACCGGTTCAGGCACATACTCCTGATACGGTTGGGCCACAGGCTGTTCAAAGTGAGGGTAATCTTGCGGTTCATACGCAGGCTGCGGCGGCTGATATGGCTGCTGCCACTGCTCCTGCTGCACAGGGACATAGCTCTCTGGTTCAGGCGCGATAACGGGCTCCGGCGTGTGAACACCGGGAGCAGTCTGCCAGTCAACCTGAGGTTGCTGAATAACGGATTCCGGCGGCGAAACCGGCGCGGATGGCATCACGGCGTCGACAGGCGCGGCATACGCCTGCGCTGCGGTTGTCGCGGCTGCGGCTGCCGCAACCGGTTCAGTGACCGAATGACCGTTTAACAGCGGGTCGTATTCGTCAAAGTCCCCGGGTGTGGCCCGGCTGCCAGAGAAGAGCACATCGTCAGGATCGACTGCGACACCCGCAGCGCGATACGCCACCTGCTCGTCTTCATCCATGCGTTTACCGGAGAAGAGCGCCGCATCGGTTTTACGACCTAGCGGGTTGGCAAATTTCTCAGCAACACGCTGACGACGCGCCAGCGCGCCGCGCAGAATACGCGCACGACGAGATTCGCGACGCTGCACAGGCGCGTCATCTTCCTCTTCATCTTCGTACTCGTCTTCATCAACCCACGTATCGTCACGGCGGGTACGGTTGCTGGCGAAGGTCAGAATGGTGAGGATAAAACTACCAATTTTCTCGGCAATGCTCACCCAAGACCAGCCGGTAAACAGCGTTAGCCCGGCCGCCCAAATGCACAGCAGCGCCAGCGTGCCGCCGCTGCTGTGCAGCATCGGCTGTAGCGCAGAACTGAGTAAGCTGCCGATTACACCGCCAGAGGCGAAGTACCAGATATCATCCGCATTGATTGCCGCTAGCCCGCACGAAGTAAGGATCAGCGCCAGCGCGCCAATCAGGCGCAGCGACACGGCGAAATAGTCGATGTAATCATCGTTCTGACGATGACGCCACGCAAACCAGCAGCCGCCAATGATAATAACGGGGAGGGTGTAGGCCATCACACCGAAAATGAAAAACAGCGTATCCGCCAGCCAGGCACCAGGGACACCGCCTAAATTATGGATAGGCTCATGCCATGCAGTTTGTGACCAGCTGGGATCTGAAGGATTGAAACTGAATAAGGCTGCCATCAGCCAGACGGCAAAAAGGGCAATAACAATCAGCAAAGCCTCGAGGAGACGACGTCCGCTGCTTAGCTTCGATAGTGTGACTTCTTTGTCTTCAGTGTATTCCTGGCTCAAAAAAGGCTCTCCAGGTATCAGGCATATCCTGCCTTTTTGCTAAAACGGACAACAGCGCCGGGACTCCCCGGCACTGTTGCTGTATGGATTAACAGGAGTGTAATCAAACTAAGCTGATTTTGCACCTGTTCCGTGTTAGCGCGTCTTAATAACCAGACGATTGCTCTGTTTGACCTCTTCCATCACCACATATGTACGGGTGTCGTTCACGCCTGGCAGACGCAGCAGGGTTTCCCCCAGCAGCTTACGGTAGGCGGACATATCAGGCACTCGGGTTTTCAACAGGTAGTCGAAATCACCGGACACCAGATGACACTCTTGAATTTCTTCAAGTTTTTGTACAGCGGCGTTGAATTGTTCAAACACATCCGGCGCACCACGATTCAGAGTAATCTCAACAAATACCAGAAGTGAGGCATCCAGATAATGCGGGTTCAACAGAGCAGTGTAGCCCTGAATGAAACCCTGTCTTTCCAGTCGGCGCACACGCTCAAGGCACGGCGTCGGGGAAAGTCCCACACGTTTTGAAAGCTCGACGTTGGAAATACGCCCATCCTTTTGCAATTCATTAAGAATGTTACGATCGATACGGTCGAGATCTTTGCCAGGGCGCTTCTTGCTATCTACCATTATTATTGTCTCTCTGTATTCCTTCCCTACTCCTGCCTGGACCCTGTGCACATCACTGTTCAGAGCCTGTACCCGTTAGTCATCACATCGCCTGATTATGTAATAGACGCGATGCGGATTCGGGTTCTGTTGGTAAGAAGACCGTTGCCCGAAGGCTGTCACCGACATCACGTATGGCGTCTGTCCACGCCATGCGTAGATTTCACTGACCCGGTAAAAATGGCATTTACGTGCATGCCTATGCGGCATACGGTTAACGCGGTTTTTTTTCTTCCTTGAATGTTTTCGCAAAAGCGCAGGGGATTGTCAAAGCAAAACATCGTTTTTTAGTACAACATGCCGGATATTCATTACGGCAGGGTATTAATCCTCATTTTATTGCCTTAGAAACGACCGCTTTTATCGAGAAAGCGTGAGGTTATCGCGCGCTATTCATCGTCCATGGCTATTACACAGATTGATATCAAAATTGCTGCGCTCTTTTTTTACGGCAACAAATTCCCTACAATCCAGCCAAATGTCTGCCAACAACAATGGGGATCTCATGGGCACGGCCAAACACAGTAAGCTGCTAATCCTTGGTTCTGGACCTGCGGGATATACCGCAGCGGTCTATGCTGCACGCGCTAACCTGCACCCGGTACTCATCACCGGTATGGAAAAAGGCGGTCAGCTGACCACCACCACCGAAGTGGAAAACTGGCCAGGGGACCCGAACGACCTGACCGGGCCGCTGTTGATGGAACGTATGCACGAGCATGCCGCTAAATTCGAAACCGAAATTCTGTTCGACCACATCAATAAGGTCGATCTTCAGAACCGTCCGTTCCGCCTGACGGGCGACAGCGGCGAATACACCTGCGACGCGCTGATCATCGCCACGGGTGCTTCTGCCCGTTACCTCGGTCTGCCATCCGAAGAAGCGTTCAAGGGCCGCGGCGTCTCTGCCTGCGCAACCTGCGACGGTTTCTTCTACCGTAATCATAAAGTCGCGGTCATCGGCGGCGGCAACACCGCAGTGGAAGAAGCACTCTATCTGGCAAACATTGCCTCTGAGGTGCACCTGATCCACCGTCGCGAAACCTTCCGCGCGGAGAAGATCCTGATCAAACGTCTGATGGATAAAGTAGCAAGCGGCAACATCGTGCTGCATACCAACCGTACCCTGGAAGAGGTGACGGGAGACCAGATGGGCGTTGCCGGTCTGCGTATCCGTGATACCCAGAACACTGATAACGTTGAAACGCTGGAAGTGGCGGGCCTGTTTGTGGCGATCGGTCACAGTCCGAACACCGCGATCTTCGACGGTCAGCTGGAGCTGGAAAACGGCTACATCAAAGTGCAGTCCGGCATTCACGGTAATGCGACCCAGACCAGCATCCCGGGTGTGTTCGCGGCCGGCGACGTGATGGACCATATTTATCGTCAGGCGATTACTTCTGCGGGCACCGGCTGTATGGCCGCGCTGGACGCTGAACGCTACCTCGATGGACTGGCTGAACAAGGTAAATAATCTTTACAAGTCAGTAACAAACGTAAATAAAGGCGGCGATAAGTCGCCTTTATTGTCTCCCCGTTGTAACATTGCGCTGCCCAACTTCTAATAACGTCACCTGCAAAGTACGCAATGGAAAAAACCCGTCAACAAGAGTTAACACGCTGGCTGAAACAGCAAAGCGTTATTTCCCGCCGCTGGCTTACGATTTCCCGCCTTTTGGGGTTCGTTAGCGGTCTGTTGATTGTTGCCCAGGCATGGCTGCTGGCCCGCATTCTAAATCACATGATCATGGAGAACATCCCGCGCGAAGCGCTCCTGCTGCCCTTTATTGTCCTGATCCTGATTTTTGTTCTGCGCGCCTGGGTGGTATGGCTGCGTGAGCGCGTCGGTTTTCACGCCGGACAGCACATCCGTTACGAGATCCGCCGTCAGGTGCTCGACAGGCTTCAGGAAGCCGGGCCCGCCTGGATCCAGGGTAAACCGGCCGGTAGCTGGGCGACGCTGATCCTTGAGCAGATTGACGATATGCACGACTATTACGCGCGCTATCTGCCGCAGATGGCCCTTGCCGTCTTCGTTCCGCTGCTGATCGTTATCGCTATCTTCCCGGTGAACTGGATGGCGGCGCTGATTCTGATGGGAACCGCCCCGCTGATCCCACTGTTTATGGCGCTGGTCGGGATGGGGGCAGCGGATGCCAACCGCCGTAACTTCCTGGCATTGGGTCGCCTGAGTGGCCATTTCCTCGATCGTCTTCGCGGCATGGAGACATTGCGCATTTTTGGCCGCGGTGAAGCGGAAACCGAAAATATTCGCAAGGCGTCACAGGACTTCCGTCAGCGCACCATGGAAGTCTTACGCCTCGCCTTCTTATCTTCCGGCGTACTGGAATTCTTTACCTCTCTGTCGATTGCCCTCGTGGCGGTCTACTTCGGCTTCTCCTACCTTGGCGCGCTGGATTTTGGCCATTACGGCACGGCGGTGACCCTTTCTGCCGGTTTCCTGGCGCTGATACTGGCGCCGGAATTTTTCCAGCCGCTTCGCGATCTGGGAACCTTCTATCACGCCAAAGCGCAGGCGGTTGGCGCCGCCGATAGCCTGAAAATGTTTCTGGAAACGCCGCTGGCCCACCCGGAGCGGGGTGACGTAACGCTGAATGCTAAAGATCCGGTGACGATTGAAGCGCAGGACTTTTCCATTCTGTCGCCCGAAGGCAAAGTCCTCGCCGGTCCGCTGAACTTTACCTTACCTGCCGGACAACGCGTGGTGCTCGTCGGCACCAGCGGTTCCGGGAAAAGCTCTCTACTGAACGCGCTATCCGGTTTTATGGCCTACACGGGTTCACTGCGGATCAACAAAACCGAACTGCGCAACCTCGAGCCTGACGCCTGGCGTAAACAGCTCAGTTGGGTAGGACAAAACCCGCAGCTCCCGGCTTCTACGCTGCGTGAAAACGTGCTTCTGGCCCGCCCGGACGCGCGTGAAGATGAGCTGCAATCGGTTCTCGACCGCGCCTGGGTCAGCGAATTTCTGCCTCTGCTGCCGAAAGGGGTGGATACCGTGGTCGGCGATCAGTCCGCCGGGCTGTCGGTCGGGCAGGCGCAGCGCGTGGCCGTTGCCCGAGCGCTGCTTAACCCATGCCAGCTGATGCTGCTGGACGAGCCCGCAGCAAGCCTGGATGCCCACAGCGAGCAGCGCGTAATGGAGGCCCTGAACGCTGCCTCCCGGCAGCAAACCACGCTGATGGTCACCCACCAGCTGGAAGGCATTGCCGAATGGGACCAGATCTGGGTCATGGAGAACGGTCGTATTGTTGAGCAAGGCGATTACGCCTCTCTCGTTGCCGCCCAGGGACCATTTGCCGCCCTGCTGGCGAACCGTCAGGAGGATATCTGATGCGCGCTCTGCTGCCTTATCTTGCGCTCTATAAACGCCATAAATGGATGCTGACGCTGGGGATTGTGCTGGCGATTGTCACGCTGCTCGCCAGCATCGGTCTGCTCACGCTTTCCGGCTGGTTTCTGTCGGCCTCGGCCGTCGCAGGGTTCGCCGGTTTATACAGCTTCAACTATATGCTTCCGGCTGCCGGGGTTCGCGGTACCGCCATCACCCGTACTGCCGGACGCTATTTCGAACGCCTGGTGAGCCACGACGCCACCTTCCGCGTGCTGCAGCACCTGCGTATCTACACCTTCAGCAAACTGCTGCCCCTCTCCCCTGCCGGGCTGGCGCGTTTTCGTCAGGGCGAGTTGCTTAACCGCGTGGTGTCGGATGTCGACACGCTGGATCACCTTTATCTGCGCGTAATTTCCCCTATCGTGGGCGCGTTTGTGGTGATTGTGGTGGTCACGCTGGGGCTGTCTGTTCTGGATGTTCCCGTTGCGCTGACGCTGGGCGGGATAATGCTGTTAACGCTTATCGTTCTGCCGCCGCTGTTTTACCGCGCCGGGAAATCCACCGGGGAAAACCTGACTCGTCTGCGTGGGGACTATCGTCAGCAGCTGACCTCCTGGCTTCAGGGCCAGGCAGAGCTGACCATTTTTGGTGCCAGCAAGCGCTACCGCGCCCGCATGGAAAGTACGGAGCTAAACTGGCATGAAGCCCAGCGCCGCCAGTCGGAACTGACGGCCTTTTCTCAGGCGCTAATGATGCTAATCGGCGGTGTGGCGGTGATTGCCATGCTGTGGCTGGCTTCCGGCGATATCGGGGGAAATACACAGCCGGGTCCGCTTATTGCCCTTTTCGTTTTCTGTGCGCTGGCCGCATTTGAAGCGCTGGCCCCGGTGACGGGCGCCTTCCAGCACCTGGGTCAGGTAATCGCCTCTGCCCTGCGCATCACCCAGATCGCCGAGCAGGAACCGGAAGTTACGTTCAGTGCCGGGCAGACCGCGGTACCAGAGCAGATTGCGCTGACGCTTGACGATGTCACCTTCAGCTATGACAAACAGGCACAAAACGCGCTGGAGGGTATCACCCTTTCTGTTAATGCCGGACAGCGGATTGCGATCCTCGGCCGTACCGGCTGCGGTAAATCCACGCTGCTGCAGCTGCTGACCCGCGCCTGGGATCCGCAGCGCGGTCAGATTCGTTTTAATAACACGTCGCTGACCGATTTTAGCGAGCAGGCCCTGCGCAAAACCGTCAGCGTCGTTCCGCAGCGCGTGCATCTGTTTAGCGCCACCCTGCGCGATAACCTGCTGCTGGCAGCCCCAGAGGCCACTGATGATACGCTTCGCGCCGTGCTGGAGCAGGTCGGGCTGCAAAAACTGCTTGAGGACGACGGGCTGAACAGCTGGCTGGGCGAAGGCGGCCGTCAGCTCTCCGGCGGTGAACTGCGCCGTCTGGCAATTGCGCGCGCGCTGCTGCACAATGCGCCGCTGATGCTGCTTGACGAGCCCACCGAAGGGCTTGACGCCACGACCGAGAGCCAAATCCTTGATTTGCTGGCCAATGTCATGACCGGTAAAACCGTCCTGATGGTCACGCATCGCCTGCGCGGACTGGCGAGTTTTGATCGGATAATTGTGATGGACAACGGACACATTATTGAGCAAGGTAGTCACGCAGAGCTGTTGGCGAAACAGGGTCGCTACTACCAGTTTAAACAGCGTCTGTAGACTATATTTGTAGCGTCCTCACTCGCGTACTGGAGTTTTGCTGTCATGCGCCTGGTCCAGCTTTCTCGTCATAACATCGCGTTCCCTTCTCCGGAAGGGGCGCTGCGTGAGCCCAATGGGCTGTTGGCCCTTGGCGGTGACCTCAGTCCTGCTCGACTATTGATGGCATACCAGCGCGGTATCTTCCCCTGGTTTTCTCCCGGCGATCCGATTTTATGGTGGTCTCCCGATCCGCGCGCCGTGCTGTGGCCAGATCAGTTTCACCTGAGCCGCAGCATGAAGCGTTTCCATGCAAAATCACCGTACCGCGTCACCCTTAATCACGCCTTTGGTCAGGTCATTGAAGGCTGTGCCGAAGACCGCTTTGAGGGAACATGGATAACCCGCGATATTATTACCGCCTACCACCAGCTTCATGAGCTTGGCTACGCCCACTCAATCGAGGTGTGGGACGGCGGAGCACTCGTCGGCGGCATGTATGGCGTGGCGCAGGGCACGCTGTTTTGCGGTGAGTCGATGTTCTCCCGCGCGGTTAACGCCTCGAAAACGGCGCTGCTTGTCTTCTGCCAGGCATTTGCCCAGCGCGGCGGACGCCTGATCGATTGTCAGGTGCTCAACGAGCACACGGCCTCTCTCGGTGCCGTTGAGATCCCGCGACGCCAGTATATTGATCATCTGGATGTCAGCCGTCAGGAGAAGCTCCCCCGCGACTTCTGGATACCGAGAACGCTCTTTATGCCCAATGCCTAAATGTTTTCCGCATATTTTTTGTGAGGGTGTTATAATTATGCCGCAGAGTAGCTTCTGCCTGTTGCCCCGCCGCCGTTTGGGACCCTCGCTTCAGATAACGTCCTGACGTTTATCCTGTTGTCTCCCCTTTACGAATGCGCTTCCTGTTCGGTTGTACCGTGACGCTTGGGCAATGCGCCGAAACTGTTTTGCTGCGTTTTAATCGCGCAATTCTTTACTTAATTGATGAATTTCGGCATTATCTTGCCGGTTCAAAACTTGGTAGTGATACCCCAGAGGATTAGATGGCCAAAGAAGACAATATTGAAATGCAGGGTACCGTACTTGATACGTTGCCTAATACCATGTTTCGCGTAGAGCTGGAAAACGGTCACGTGGTAACTGCGCACATCTCCGGTAAAATGCGCAAAAACTACATCCGCATTTTGACGGGCGACAAAGTGACTGTTGAACTGACCCCGTACGACCTGAGCAAAGGCCGCATTGTCTTCCGTAGTCGCTAATTGTTTTCGCCTGTAATGGCAGATGAATATTAAATAAGGCCGGGATTTTCCCGGCCTTACTTTTTTGTGCTGCAGGCGATTATTTGACCATTCGATTCAGCCTCAGGGCTGTCTGTTCGACAGCAATGCCAGCCACTGAAAGTGACCGACATTAGCAGCCGCAATGTCCTTAAATGGCTGTGTCTCGCTATGCTTTCAGCCGTTTGCCACCTGGTAACCTATATTTATCAAAGCATCAAGCTCGTCTTTCGCAAACAACCTTGCCCGATAGCACTCTCCTGGGAACTCGGGATAGCCATCCAGAGTACAAATCAGATCGTAGATTGTGGCAATAATATGGCCTGTCGCATCACTGATAAAGAAAGAGCGAGCGTGGTTGGTGTAGATGCCATAGTAGTCACCATAATCGATTGCAGCCCCCATAAAATCAGTGATTTGAGGAACGCGAGAGGAAGGTAACTGGATAATGCTACCTGTCTGAGTTGCTGTTTTGGCAACCAGATCAACAGCATAGAACATGACCCTTGCAGGATCGGTTTTGTAAACATCAGCCGTTGGATCAAGAGTAATATCACGAGTAACCGCGTTTCCTTCATTATCAACGCAGGAGCGATTATCAAATAGCGAAAGAACGAATTTGCCTTCGGCCTCATTGTTTAACCCAGCAAAAGCGCTATTTTTAGTGACGAATACGGTATGAGCACCATTTTCAAAATTCGTAATACCGGAAGTTTCTATCTGCGTAACGCCCTGCCCCGCTGCGAAACCAGGGTTAAATCCACCGGTATTAATACTCCATAATATCGTACCATCGGCAGGAGAAATACCAAACGTCAGGCCTGCAGAGCGAGTATGGACAACAATCGCTTCAGAGTTTGCTTCACCCTCGGGGATCCAGGAAAGCGAGTTAAGGTGAGCATCGTTTGTCGGGCTATTATTCAGGATCTGCGTATTATCGAATGCACGCGTATAATTTTTTGCCCACAGCATCATGCCTGTCTTTTCATCAAATTTTAGAATTGATGCATCCTGCCTCATCGTATTGGTCGAACGATCCGGGTTATCATTACCAATCATGAAGAGATTACCGGCTGAATCCCAGATCAGATCGTGGGTATTAGCATAGCGGTTGCCATCGCGGTCACGTAAATCAAATTCCAGAATCTCATTGCCTAAAATATCAATTTTAAAAAAACGTCGGCCATACCAGTGTTCATCTTCATCACTGCCGATATAGAAATAACCATTATGCGTTTTTAACATCTGATTACGATAGGGCTGAGCATAATAGCAACGAAGATCGCCATTTTGGTCGTAACCATCACAATTGGTGGTCATTAACCAACTGTTTCCCCATACGGCCGCAAACTTAGTGGGATCCGTTTGCTCAATATCGATATGGAATATTGTCGCATCGCGATAGACTTGTTCCTGTGTGCTTACCTGAATGGTTTGATTAAAAATTTCCACTCCGCTAAGGTTTTTAAAAACAACCTGCACTTGATTAAGATAGTTTGCGTACAGTCCAATAACCGGAATTTTTACCTCAGATAGAGAGATAATGTCATTTGATGAATACGTAAAATCTAAACTTGATGCGCTAGTTAATCTTCCCAGAACTGTATAGGAATATGTTACCGCTTCATCAATTCTAAACTTCAGATATACTGCAAGCTGGTTATTTGCAGGCGCGAGATCCATTCCAAGATAGGTAATTGCCATGTTGTTCACCTGTTATTAAGTATTACTGTTCAACTTCTTTTACACGCATTTCTTTCACCTGTTGGGGAATGATCTTATTTCCTTTTACCAGATAATCAATAACCGCATCAGAAAGGTTATACCCACCTTTTACCTGTTTGTTCTGACCATCGATAAATGCGGTAAAACCATCGCCCCCAGGGGCAAGGAAACTATTTGTCGCTACGCGATAGGTATCAGTATCTACAATAGGCTTGCCATTAAGCGTAAATAGCACAACGCGGTGCCCAACAGGTTTATGTTGGTCGTATCGCATTTCCAGTCCTTTCGACATCTGCAAAACACCATTTGTAAGTGACGCTCCGTGTTCCATAAGATTGCGTAAGGATTTCCCTTTCAAATCCATGACAGTTAGCTCATTTGGAAACGGAAAAGCGCTGATAACATCGCCAAGGGTTATCGGACCGGCATTCAAGTCTGCGCGAAGACCACCTGAATTAGTGAGCGCCAGCTGCGCATCAGGCGCTGCAGCAAGCATTGCATCGGTAAATAAATTTCCAAGTGAAGATGACTCACCATAGGCGCGCGTAAGCGTAACAGGCGTCTCACCAACTTTTTGGCGAACCGTTTCGGACAGTTTTTTATTCCAGGTATCAATAACGCTCTGAGTTGCCGGATCGGGTTTCCATTCATCGGCATACAGGGTTTTAAGTTCGAAGCTTTTTATTTTATGGTGATGCGTTTTTAGATCCACATCGAGAACCAGCTTACCGATATCAATCCCCCCACTGTCAGTCGAAAGTACCAACGTGTTGCCTACTTTGAGCGGCTCCACTGTTCCAACATGCGCATGTCCGGTAATCAGAATATCCAGGCCCTTCACCTGCTTCGCCGTCTGAATATCCTTATCAAGGGCGCGCTTCACGTCTGTATTGCCGATACTGGACTGGCGTGCAGGGAAACCTTCATGCATAAGTGCAACGGTAATATCCACTTTTCCACAGAGTTCATCCAGATAATGCTGGAGATATTTCACCTCGTCACGCGCTTCAATCCCCTGACGCATTGACGAAGAAACGGTATCATCGAATGCAAACACGCCGTGCAACCCAACAACCCCAATTTTAATGCCATCCTTTTCGATGATGGTATAAGGATTATTCCAGAAGAGGACATTACTGTTTTTATAAAAGACGTTCCCTAACAGTATCGGGAATTTAGCCTGACTGAGCTGTATAAGGGTATTATCCCAACCATGATCGAACTCATGATTGCCGACAGACGCAGCATCAAATGACATTGTATTCATAATATCTATGATTGCCTTCCCTTTTGTCAGGCTACTGATATACGGGCCGGTAAAATAATCCCCAGCATCGAAATAAAAAGTAGCCTTATTGTTTTTCTTTTCTTGCTTAACGTATGTTGCAATATTTGCAAAGCCACCCACAGCTCTTTTTCCCTCTGCAACATAGGGGAGTTTATAAGGCTCAACATGGGCATGCAGATCATTAGTATAAATGACGGTAACGTCCTGCGCTGGACTTAGCGAAGCATATCCCGACAATAATAAAACTGCGATTACTGTTTTTTTCATATTTCAACTCTCTAATTAAAAGAAGAGTTTCATTATCGATTAGCAAAAAACAGATTTTGTGAACTTTCTCACGGCATATAAAAAAGAGAGGCGTGAAAATCATCGACTCACAGAATCAGTTGGTGATATGCATGGAATGCGCTCCAAAAATAGACCTGAATGTTTGTAAAAGCTGGTCATGCCCTAATCTTGGAATACCTGATGCGAGTGATTATGTTGTTCCTGTTTATCGTCTCGGCTACGCTGCTCTTGAATGTCAAAAA
The DNA here is from genome assembly GCF_058354585.1 of Enterobacter sp. Taxon_8. Taxonomy (NCBI): domain Bacteria; kingdom Pseudomonadati; phylum Pseudomonadota; class Gammaproteobacteria; order Enterobacterales; family Enterobacteriaceae; genus Enterobacter; species Enterobacter sp. Taxon_8. The sequence continues at coordinate 3,052,640 of NZ_CM177989.1, forward strand.
TGTGGCAGCCTTCCGCCCTTGTTTAATAAAAAAGAATGTGACGAGTGGTTCAGACACTTCATGCAACAAAAACTGGGAAATACAGGACAAGGTTGTCCTCGCTGTTTTACAACTCGCATCATTCACTATGGATACACAAAAGCCAGAACCCCACGCCTTCAATGTTGTACCTGCCGCTATGTGTTTACTCCACACTATGACAATGCTCAATGTCAGGATAAAAATATCACCCTTCTTTCCCGGCTCGAACAAGGCGTGCATTCTGGTGAAACGACAAACCAAAGAGCGCTTGCACAAGCGGTTAACGGGTTTGAACACGTTCTTCATGCCTCTGTCCCTGGATTAACAAGGGTGTCAACGACGACGATGGTAATACCGTTTCAGGGCCGCGCTGCGAGGCAGAAATTATATGTTGTGATCAGCGCCGATGCTGACTCAGGCAAAATTATTCAAATAACAACCAACTATTGCGACTGGAAGGCAGGCGATTCGTTGCTCTATAAAAGCTCACAGCCCAGCCCTTCTGCGATATTACCGTCGAGCGATGTTGATCTTATTCGTGAACAAGAGAAGCAATTTCTGACGCGGAGTCAGTTCGATGAAATTCAGTACGGTAGCGCCGAACTTAAGCGAAACGACCGGGGAAGCATAGTCCGTCCTGTCATAACCATACACAGTCATTTTCAGCGATTAAAACGACGATTCCCGGGTGTAACCGATCATTATCTCGCGCATGAGTGCGTCTTGCGTGGCGGTGCAATTACGGCCTGGTCAACAGAGGTTCGCCTTGGAAAAACCAATCTGTGGTTTGTGTCTGAAAAGCCTGAAACTGCCATGCTCTCTGAAAAGTCATTTTACCTGACTGGCAGCTGGAAAATGGGATGGTGGAAGAATGTATGGGAGCGCTGGGATAATGGCGAGAGATGCAAGATGATTGGCCTCCTAACCGGACAGCAAAGTACAGCGGTACCCGCTTTGATTACGCTTGCACCCTGCACTGCATTTGGTGCCTGGCTGAAAGCCCATCCATGGTCATTACAGTGTCATAACTATGGAGCCCGGGTTGTGAGCCAGCATTTAGTGGGTCTTGGCTGTATTTATAACCAAAAATTGATTCTGTGAGCCCGTATTTTACGTCTTATAGACCGGCTCCAGGCAATAACGTACGTTAAGGTGAGCACGTAAGATTGTCAATTCATACACTTACAGGATGCCAGTCCTGACACCTGATTTGCAGGTTCGCCGCCATTTTATTACTGTGGATTTATCCAGAAACCAACGTCGAACAAAAGTGGAAAGCGCCTCGCAAAATTCCTCTGCGGCCTGATGCCGTCATCCCGGCCCTCTCCCACTGTAAGAGGGAGAAAAGCAGGAATAAAAAAACCGGGCAAATGCCCGGTTTCTAACATTAGCCTTCCACTCACTCAGTGAGCCGCTTCCGGCTTGTGCTTCGCCGCACTCTGGAAATCGTACGTGAGTTCGTTCTTCGCCTGATCCAGCGCCACGGTCACCTGGCCGCCGTCCACCAGCGAGCCAAACAGCAGCTCGTTCGCCAGCGGTTTCTTCAGGTTGTCCTGAATTACACGCGCCATTGGACGGGCGCCCATCGCACGGTCGTAGCCTTTCTCGGCCAGCCAGTTTCGGGCCTCCTGGCTCACTTCCAGCGACACGCCTTTCTGATCCAGCTGAACCTGCAGCTCGACGATGAATTTATCCACGACCTGATGGATCACCTCGGTAGACAGGTGATCGAACCAGATAATGTTGTCCAGACGGTTACGGAACTCCGGCGTGAAGATCTTCTTGATCTCCTCCATCGCATCGGTGCTGTTATCCTGGTGGATCAGGCCGATGGACTTACGCTCGGTTTCTCGCACCCCGGCGTTAGTGGTCATTACCAGCACTACGTTGCGGAAGTCAGCTTTGCGCCCGTTGTTGTCGGTCAGCGTCCCGTTGTCCATCACCTGCAGCAGGATGTTGAACACGTCCGGGTGCGCTTTCTCGATTTCATCGAGCAGCAGTACCGCGTGCGGGTGCTTGATCACCGCGTCGGTGAGCAGGCCGCCCTGGTCAAAGCCCACGTAGCCAGGAGGCGCACCAATCAAACGGCTGACGGTGTGACGCTCCATATACTCGGACATATCAAAGCGCAGCAGCTCAATGCCCAGCGCTTTGGAAAGCTGAACCGTTACCTCGGTTTTCCCCACGCCGGTCGGGCCAGCAAACAGGAAGGAACCGACAGGCTTGTGCTCATGCCCCAGTCCGGCACGGGCCATCTTGATCGCTTCGGTTAAGGCCTCAATGGCTTTATCCTGACCAAAGACCAGCATTTTCAGGCGATTACCGAGGGTGCGCAGCGTGTCGCGATCGCTCTGAGAGACGCTCTTCTCAGGGATACGCGCGATGCGGGCCACCACGGACTCAATATCCGCCACGTTAACGGTTTTCTTACGCTTGCTGGCCGGCATCAGGCGCGCACGCGCCCCGGCCTCATCAATCACGTCAATCGCCTTATCCGGCAGATGACGGTCGTTGATGTATTTCACCGCCAGCTCCACCGCCGCACGCACCGCTTTCGCGGTATAACGCACGTCGTGGTGCGCTTCGTACTTCGGCTTCAGGCCGTTGATGATCTGCACCGTTTCCTCGACGGACGGTTCGGTCACGTCGATTTTCTGGAAGCGGCGCGCCAGCGCACGGTCTTTCTCAAAGATGTTGCTGAACTCCTGGTAGGTCGTGGAGCCAATCACGCGGATCTTGCCGCTGGAGAGCAGCGGTTTGATCAGGTTAGCGGCATCCACCTGGCCACCGGAGGCCGCACCTGCCCCGATGATGGTGTGAATTTCATCGATAAACAGTATGCTGTTGGTGTCCTGCTCCAGCTGTTTCAATAGCGCCTTGAAGCGTTTTTCAAAATCACCGCGGTATTTAGTGCCCGCCAGCAGCGAGCCGATATCCAGCGAGTAGATGGTGCAGTCGGCAATCACTTCCGGCACGTCGCCCTGGACAATGCGCCAGGCAAGCCCTTCGGCAATCGCGGTTTTACCCACGCCTGACTCCCCCACCAGCAGCGGGTTGTTCTTGCGGCGACGGCACAGCACCTGGATCGCGCGCTCCAGCTCTTTATCGCGACCAATCAGCGGGTCGATACCGCCAACGCGAGCAAGCTGGTTAAGGTTGGTGGTGAAGTTTTCCATACGATCCTCCCCGCCTGCTTGCTCTTCATTGTTATTGACCTGATTGCTGGAATCCGATGCCTGGTTAGGCTCGTCTTTGCGCGTTCCGTGAGAAATAAAGTTAACCACGTCGAGGCGGCTGACTTCGTGTTTGCGCAGCAGATAGGCAGCCTGTGACTCCTGCTCGCTGAAGATGGCGACTAAGACGTTTGCGCCAGTCACTTCGCTACGCCCGGAAGACTGGACGTGGAATACCGCGCGCTGCAGCACGCGCTGGAAGCTGAGCGTCGGCTGCGTGTCGCGCTCTTCTTCACTGGCTGGCAGCACCGGTGTGGTTTGTTCGATGAAGGCTTCGAGTTCCTGACGTAGCGCCACCAGATCCACGGAGCAGGCTTCCAGCGCTTCGCGGGCAGATGGGTTGCTAAGCAGTGCGAGCAGTAAATGCTCGACGGTCATAAACTCATGTCGGTGCTCACGCGCTCTGGCGAAAGCCATGTTTAAACTGAGTTCCAGTTCTTGATTGAGCATAGGCACCTCCCCCAATTTTATGCCTTATCAGGCCTTTTCCAGCGTACACAGCAACGGATGCTCGTTCTCCCTCGCATAGTCGTTCACCATCGCCACTTTGGTTTCCGCCACTTCGGCTGTGAAGATGCCGCAGATAGCTTTGCCACGATAATGAACGGTAAGCATCAGTTGCGTTGCACGTTCTACATCATAAGAAAAGAACTTTTGTAGCACGTCAATAACAAATTCCATCGGCGTGTAATCATCGTTCATTAACATAACTTTATACATAGATGGCGGTTTTAGCGCGTCGCGCACTTTGTCTTCCGCCAGCTGGTCAAAATCCAGCCAATCGTTGGTCTTACCCATTATGCATAACCACTTTGAATCTACCTCAGATGTTAGATAACAATCATCTATTACTGTCATCCGCGATGTCTGTCACAAACTGTTGCAATAGCGTTAACTGCTTCAAACTTTGGTTGATTATTGTCCCATCTCCAGCGCCAAACGCTTGACGACTTCTTTCGTTTCTCTAAATTGTACAAGCGTGAGATGGCGAGGTTTTGAACAGCCCCCACTCCACCACCGGTTCATTCCATCTTAACTTATAAGATTTACGAAGGATGTCGAAGCATGGAAATGGGTACTGTTAAGTGGTTCAACAACGCCAAAGGGTTTGGCTTCATCTGCCCCGAAGGCGGCGGCGAGGATATCTTCGCTCACTATTCCACCATTCAGATGGATGGTTACAGAACGCTCAAAGCCGGGCAGTCCGTCCGGTTCGATGTTCACCAGGGACCAAAAGGCAATCATGCCAGCCTTATCGTCCCCATTGAAGCTGAGACGGTTGCATAGCTCTCTGTTTTATTGTGTACATCCCGCAGTCAAAATGCCAGCCCGATCGGCTGGCATTTTTATTTTCGGGTTATTCCCGAGCCAGCGCGTCCACCGGATCCAGCCGCGCCGCGTTGCGGGCGGGCAACCAGCCAAACAAAATGCCGGTAAAGGTTGAACACAAGAATGCGGTAATAATGGCCACCGGCGAGAAGCCAATCTCCCAGCCGGGTAAAAAGAGCTGAAGCGCGAAGGCGATCATCATCGAGAGCGCAATCCCCATCGCACCGCCGACCAGACACACCAGCACGGCTTCAATCAAAAACTGCTGCAGCACGTCGCTGGCCCGGGCCCCGACCGCCATGCGGATGCCAATCTCCCGGGTACGTTCGGTTACCGACACCAGCATGATGTTCATCACCCCGATACCGCCGACGACCAGCGAAATCACCGCCACCAGCGTGAGGAACAGCTGAAGAGTACGTGTGGTCTTTTCCGCCGTTTTCAAGAGGCCGTCCATGTTCCAGGTGAAGAAATCTTTCTTCCCGTGGCGCAGGGTTAACAGCCGCTCAAGCTGCTGTTCGGCCAGCGCGCTGTCGTAGCCCTCCTTCACGCGCACGGTGATGGAGTTGAGCCAGGACTGCCCCATAATCCGCCCGGAGATGGTGGTATAGGGCAGCCAGACGCGCAGGATCTTGCTGCTGCCAAACATCGACTGCTTCTCTTCCGCCACGCCGATAACCGTGGCAGGCATGTTGCCGACCAGGATCACTTCGCCCACCACGTTGGCTTTATTGGGGAAGAGCTGTCTGCGCGAATTCGCGTCCAGCACCACCACCTGCGCCCTGCCCGCGAGCTGCTCGGCGTTGAAGGTGGCGCCTTCGCTGAAGGTCATACCGTAGACGTTGAAGTAGTCTCCGCTCACGCCGTTCGCGTTGGCTGCCACGTCAACATTGCCCACGCGCAGGCGCAGGTTCTGCGACACCGCAGGCGTGGCGGAGTTGACCCATGGCTGCTTCTGAATGGCCGCCAGGTCGTCGTATTTCAGCGCCTGCTGATACTGCGGCTCGTCGTCCCCGAAGTCTTTGCCGGGATAGACGTCAATGGTATTGGTGCCAATAGCGCGGATATCTGCCAGCACCAGCTGCTTGGCCGCGTCGCCCACCACCACAATCGACACCACCGAGGCAATACCGATGATGATGCCGAGCATCGTCAGCAGGGTACGCATTTTATTGGCCGCCATCGCCAGCCAGGCCATGGTCAATGCTTCACGAAAGCCGCTGGAGAACTGCCCCCAGCCGGTTGATGCCGGCAGCGCTTCTTTAGATGCCGCGGCTCTGGACTCACGCGGCGGCGGGTTGCTGACCAGCTCGCCGTCGCGGATCTCAATTATGCGCTCCGCCTGCGCCGCCACCTGCGGATCGTGGGTCACGATGATGACGGTGTGCCCCCGATCGCGAAGCTGGTGCAGGATCGCCATCACCTCTTCGCCGGAATGGCTGTCGAGCGCCCCGGTCGGCTCATCCGCGAGGATCACCTGCCCGCCGTTCATCAGGGCACGGGCAATACTCACGCGCTGCTGCTGCCCGCCGGACAGCTGCGAGGGCTGGTATTCAACCCGCTCCGCCAGCCCCAGACGCGTCAGCAGCATCTGCGCGCGTTCGAGCCGTTTTTTCCGCTCGACGCCCGCATAGACCGCCGGAACTTCAACGTTCTGCGCCGCATTAAGATGAGAAAGCAGATGGTAACGCTGGAAGATAAAGCCGAAATGTTCCCGGCGCAGCTTCGCCAGCGCGTCACCGTTCAGCGTGGAGACATCCGTTCCGGCCACGCGGTACGTGCCGCTGGTGGGTTTATCCAGACAGCCGAGAATGTTCATCAGCGTCGATTTACCGGAACCCGATGCCCCGACAATCGCCACCATCTCGCCCGCCTCCACGCGCAGGGAGATGCCCTTCAGCACCTCCACCGGGCCGTCGCCCGACGGATAGCTGCGACGAATGTCCTTCAGCTCAAGCAGCGCCGTCATTTGGCGGCTCCGGGCAGGCTTTCGCTGACAACAACCTCCTCGCCCTCTTCCAGTCCTTTCACCACCACCACGTCGGTGTCGTTGCGCGCGCCTATCACAACCTCACGCTCGCGCGTTTCGCCGTTGCGCAGCACTTTCACTTTATAACGGCTATCCCCGGCGGATTCGCCGAGCGCGGAGAGCGGAATGGTCAGCACGTTCTTCACGCCGGTCAGCTGGATATGCACCTGTGCGGTCATGTCCAGACGCAGCACGCCCTGCGGGTTTGGCACCTCAAAGCGGGCATAGTAAAAAATAGCGTCGTTAACTTTTTCCGGCGTCGGCAGAATGTCTTTCAGCACGCCTTCGTAGCGCGTCTGCGGATCACCCAGCACCGTAAACCAGGCGTTCTGTCCCGGCTTAAGATGGATAACATCCGCCTCTGAAACCTGGGCTTTGACCAGCATAGTGCTCATGTCCGCCAGCGTCAGAATGTTTGGCGCCTGCTGCGCGGCAATCACCGTCTGGCCCTGCAGCGTAGTGATCTGGGTCACTTCACCCGCCATGGGCGCGACGATTTTGGTGTAGTCGAGGTTGGTTTTTGCCGTATCCAGCGAGGCCTGATTGCGCTTGATTTGCGCGTCAATCGTGCCTATCTGCGCCTGTTTCACCGCCAGTTCCGTGGTGGCCGTGTCTAAATCCTGCTTCGAAATCGCCTGGGTTTTGGCCAGCGCCTGCTGTCGGGTCAGCGTCACCTGCGCCAGGTTACGTTCTGCCAGCGCCTGCGCACGCTGCGCGCGCAGCTCCATCAGCGTGGCTTCCACCTCGCGGATCTGGTTCTCAGCCTGCTCAGGGTCGATAACGCCGAGCAGCTGGCCTTTTTTCACCTTATCGCCAATCTCAACCGACAGCGTTTTCAGCTGGCCGCTAACCTGCGCGCCGACGTCAACCTTGCGCAAAGCGTCAAGCTTGCCCGTCGCAAGGACGTTTTGCTGCAGTTCGCCCGGGCGAACAATCAGTGTCTGATACTGCGGCACCGGCGCATTCAGCACCTGCCATAGCCAGTACCCACCGACTAAAACCACGACCGCCAGCAGCAGAAACAGCGTTCTGCGTTTTCCCTTGAGATTCATAAATATTCCAAATAAATGTTCTGGCAATTATAAATGTTGATTCTATCTAAACGACTCCTCAACGAAACCCCTGTTCTCTGAAATCGCCCTAATTTGTTTACGAGACGTTGACATTTCTCCTGTTGAAATAGCGATATTCCAAAAGGATCAGGATCTACCATGTCTTCTATCGTCGACACATCACTTTCAAACCTGCCGCAGCCTAAATCCGGCTGGCAGCTCTTCAAAAAACTGGCTTTCGGTGAGATCGCGCCCGGGCTGGCATGGGAAAAAACCGCCTACAGACGTAAGTTCATGCTGCGTTCACTGGCGACACCGCTCAGCACCGCTCGCCTGCTGTCTGGCCTTGCAGAACATCCGCACCTAATGCAAATGCTCCAGGTTCAGCCGGGACTGCCCTGCCGCCTTCATCGTCCGTGGTTGACGGTCAATATGGATAGACAGCGTACGCTGGAATCGCTGTCATGGCACTATCAGATGATGTGTCGCCAGCTGCCGGCAAAGCTGACCAGTGGTTACCTTTCAAAGCAGGGCGTGACTCTGCTGACCTTAACCGGAAAAGATGAACAGCAATTTACCGTCCGTCTGTGTGCCGATGCGTTTATGGATAAAGAGGGAGAAGCTACCCTCGTTTTCTGTGACGGTCAAAATACGGCGCTGGCGGAGATGACCTTTACCCTCTGCCAGTTTGAGGGAAAATCGACGCTGTTCATTGGCGGTTTGCAGGGCGCAAAAGCGCATGTTCCGCATGAGCTGATCCAGGGTGCGACGAAAGCCTGCCATGGCCTGTTCCCGAAACGTCTGCTGGTCGAGGCCGCCATGATCCTCGGCGCCGCGTTCCCGGTAGAGCAAATTGTCGCGGTCAGTAACGATACGCACATTTACCGCAGCTGGCGCTACCGCAAGAAAAAAGAGGGGAAACTGTTGGCCGATTACGACAGTTTCTGGATCTCCATCGGCGGTGAAAAGCAGGACAGCGGTAACTTTATGCTGCCGCTCGTCATGCCGCGTAAACCAATGGAAGAGATCGCCAGCAAAAAGCGTTCCGAATATCGCCGCCGCTACGAGCTGCTGGATAGCCTGATTCAGCAGGTGAAACAGGCGACCCAACGTTAATCTGCTCTCCCGCGAGCCAGCCACAGCACGCGGGAGAACATCTTCCGCAACAGGGTCGGTACCGCCTCCACGCCCCGCCTCCCCGCCTCCGTTGCCACTTCAATGGCTAAATCCGGTTTTGAGGAACGATGAATAGCTTTGGCGATCACGCGCCGCATGTTCATCGGGACATCGACCGGCACCATGGCAATTCGGTGGAATACGTCGTCAAACCCCTGACGATACATAAAGTGTTCCATGTCCATGGCGGGCAGCATAGTTAAATGGTCGCGCTCTTCCTCTCGCTCGTTACTCAGCAGGCTTCGCACGGTCGAGGCATATTTTTTGCCAGCCTCATCGCCGTCGACCAGAACGTGCCACTCGATCCCCATCCGGCGGGCAAATTTTATCAGTGGCTTTAATCCCGACTGGGCGAACTCGATTACCTTGATGCCTTCCGCATCAAAATGGTGGCCGCACTGGCGCGCCAGTTCGTTGATGACCCAGGTTTCCGTTTCCCCCTCAACCAGCAGCCAGCAGCGGGCAAAGAGCGACGACGCCCGGTTAAAGCGAATATGGAACGCGATGCGCCGCCCGTCTTCCGCGTTCAAACCGCCCGGCCCAAGCCGGAAAGCAGAGACGCGGGAGGATTCACGCACCAGGCGACAGACGTGTTCTACCGGCGTCAGCGATAATAGCTCCCCGGAATTGGTGGTCGTAATACGCTGGAGCGGCAGCAGATTCAGCAGATGCCATGCCACGGAGAGCATGATGGGATGGAGGCGCGTTTCCGGGTCTTCCACCAGCAGCAGCGGTCGGGCGTCCCGGTCAAGACGAACGGTGCCTTTGGCCTGCAGAAGCGTTGAAAACAGCCCCAGCAGAATCACCCGATGGGTACGACCTCCGGGCCTGTCGATCATCCGGTTAATGATGTCGAGATAACGCCAGCTTCGCTGCTCATCATGAGAGCGGCGGCGCATCAGACGATGGCGCGACTCAGAGGTTCCCTGCTCGGAAAAATAGTGCTCCAGAAGCTGTACCATTGCGGACAACCCCTGACGAATTTGGCCATCAGTAAGGTTCTGCGGACGCGACACCAGCTCTCTTGCCAGAAAATCCAGCTCGCGGGCGGTGACTTCCACTTCCGGCATATTGGGTACGGTACCGTTACGAATACGCCGCATAAAACGCGCATCGCGCAGGCGTAACACCGGCGTCAGACGGATCAGGTGACGGGCCAGATCGTCGATATTGTCCAGCGGGATGGGGTTAGCTTTCTCATCGAGAAAATCACGCAGGGTGAGTACCCCCTCGTTCTCCGCCATCTCACCTTCCAGCCGATAGAAAATCCGTTGAAAACCGTCATCGCACGGCACCCAACAGGGTGACAGCGGGCGGAAGCGACGCACGCGGTGACGTCCGGGTTCGGATTCGCGGAACGTCAGGATGATGTGCAGGTGCTTCTCTCGCCCCGTCACGTCGCCGGGGGGAAACCAGAAATCGTCGCGAACAAAGTGATACAGATCGTCCTCGGGCGAAAGCAGTAGCGTCAATGCATCCAGCAGGCTGGACTTGCCCCAAGCGTTCTCGCCGATCAGGACGTTGTTTTGCTCCAGCTGCAGTGACAGGCGGTTAATACCGCGAAACCCGACAATTTCCACACGTTCGAGAAGCATAAATCCCCCGACAAATGATCACTTTTTCCTTCAAGTTATCAGCAGTATAGCGGGAGGTGCTCTGTCACGACAGCATAACATTCACCCTTACAAGAATTGGTCTATGCTCTATTTACCGCTGATTTGAACAAGGATTGACATCACATTGCCTTAAATCAAATTAATCGAATTTATTTAAGTGGCGAAGGGATGTTGTTGGTTTCTAAAATACGGGCTCTTCGAGTCGTCATCCCTTTATGGCGATATATCCCGCGCGCGGGAAAGCGTGCGGAAAATTTTTGAGGTGGTTATGTTTAGAAAATTGGCAGCAGAATGCTTTGGTACATTCTGGCTGGTATTTGGTGGCTGCGGTAGTGCCGTTCTGGCAGCAGCATTCCCGGAATTAGGCATTGGTTTTGTCGGCGTCGCGCTGGCTTTTGGTTTAACCGTATTAACCATGGCGTTTGCCGTCGGGCATATTTCCGGCGGTCATTTTAACCCGGCCGTGACGTTAGGTTTGTGGGCTGGCGGCCGTTTCCCGGCGAAAGACGTGATTGGATATATTGTGGCACAGGTGGTTGGCGGTATTATTGCGGCTGGCGTTCTGTACGTAATTGCCAGCGGTAAAGCCGGGTTCGACGCGGCGGCCAGCGGCTTTGCCTCTAACGGCTTCGGCGAGCATTCTCCGGGCGGCTACTCCATGTTGTCTGCCATCGTGATTGAAATTGTGCTGACCGCCGGCTTCCTGCTGGTGATCCACGGCGCAACCGACAAACATGCGCCAGCTGGTTTTGCCCCGATTGCCATTGGTCTGGCGCTGACGCTTATCCACCTGATTTCTATTCCGGTCACCAACACCTCCGTTAACCCGGCACGCAGTACCGCCGTCGCCATCTTCCAGGGCGGCTGGGCGCTCGAGCAGCTGTGGCTGTTCTGGGTGATGCCAATTATCGGTGGTATCCTGGGCGGCGTGCTGTACCGCACCCTGCTGGAAAAACGCGATTAATTGCTCGCGGTGTCGGGTGGCGCTAACGCTTACCCGACCTACGTGAGAATGCACTTGTAGGCCGGGTAAGGCGTAGCCGCTACCCGGCTTTCTTTTGTCGCTTTACTGAACAGCCTTTATTGGGTAGTGTCACTGGCGCTTAACCGATACTCAAAAAGGACCGGCTGTTCATGTTTTCAGGACTCCTCATCATTTTGTTGCCCTTGATCGTGGGCTATCTTATTCAGCTCCATCGTGAATCCGCATTAAGGCTCATTAATCGATTCCTGAGCTGGATTGTCTACGTGATTCTTTTCTTTATGGGGATTAGCCTGGCATTTCTGGACAACCTGTCAGCGAATTTACTCTCAATTCTCCATTATTCTGTCGTCACCGTAGTCGTTATTTTGCTGTGCAATATTGCCGCGCTGCTGTGGCTGGAACGCACTATTCCATGGAAAAATCACCATCATCAGGAAAAGCTTCCTTCACGAATTGCAATGGCGCTTGAATCATTAAAATTATGCGGCGTCGTGGTGCTCGGTTTTCTTCTTGGGCTGACCGGTTGGGCTTTTTTGCAGCACGCAACTGAGGCCAGCGAATATACGCTGATCTTCCTGCTGTTCCTTATTGGTATTCAGCTGCGAAATAATGGCATGACCCTGAGGCAAATTGTCCTGAACCGTCGGGGAATGATGGTTGCCGTCATTGTTGTCGCCAGTTCCATGGTGGCGGGCGTCATTAATGCCTTTGTGCTCGATCTGCCGCTGAAAACCGGCCTGGCGATGGCGTCAGGTTTTGGCTGGTACTCCCTCTCCGGTATTCTGCTTACTGAATCATTCGGCCCGGTGATCGGCAGCGCCGCCTTCTTTAACGATCTGGCGCGAGAGCTGATCGCCATCATGCTGATCCCGAGCCTGGTTCGCCGCAGTCGTTCTACCGCGCTGGGCCTGTGCGGTGCGACGTCGATGGACTTTACCCTGCCGGTATTACAACGCTCCGGGGGGCTGGAGATGGTGCCCGCGGCTATCGTTCACGGCTTCATTTTAAGCCTGCTGGTTCCGGTTCTGATGGCCTTTTTCTCAGCCTGATACTTCTTTGGCGGTAGGTTTCCTGCCGCCAAAATTGCGCTAAATCAATCTCCCTCTATTTTGTAGCAGAAAGCCCTTTTCACCGTTCCGGCACGAGCATAACCTTAAACATGTATATCAAATATAACTTTAACAGGTGTGATTATGTTTTGTGTGCAATGTGAACAAACCATCCGTACCCCGGCAGGCAACGGCTGCTCCTACGCACAGGGTATGTGCGGCAAAACCGCAGAAACATCTGACCTGCAGGACCTGCTGATTGCGGCTCTGCAAGGCCTTTCCGCCTGGGCGTTCAAAGCCCGCGAATACGGCATAGTCGACCACTACGTCGACAGCTTCGCCCCGCGCGCGTTTTTCTCCACGCTGACCAACGTTAACTTCGACTCTCCGCGCATTGTCGGCTACGCCCGCGAAGCGATTGCCCTGCGTGAAGCGCTGAAGGCACAGTGTCTGAAGGCGGATGCCAGCGCCCGCGTGGAAAACCCGATGTCAGAACTTCAGCTGGTCAGCGACGATCTCGGCGACCTCCAGCGCCAGGCGGCAGAATTCACCCCGAACAAAGACAAAGCGGCGATTGGGGAGAACATTCTCGGCCTGCGCCTGCTGTGCCTGTACGGCCTGAAAGGCGCTGCGGCGTATATGGAGCACGCGCACGTTCTGGGTCAGTACGACAATGAGATTTATGCGCAGTACCACAAAATCATGGCGTGGCTGGGCACCTGGCCTGCCGATATGAATGCCCTGCTTGAGTGCTCAATGGAAATCGGCCAGATGAACTTCAGGGTGATGAGCATTCTGGACGCCGGTGAAACCAGCACCTACGGCCACCCGACGCCAACGCAGGTCAACGTCAAGGCTACCGAAGGCAAGTGCATCCTGATTTCCGGTCACGACCTGAAAGATCTCTACAACCTGCTGAAGCAAACCGAAGGCACCGGCGTTAACGTTTATACCCACGGTGAAATGCTGCCCGCGCACGGCTACCCGGAGCTGCGTAAATTTAAGCATCTCATCGGTAACTACGGCAGCGGCTGGCAGAACCAGCAGGTGGAGTTCGCCCGCTTCCCTGGCCCTATCGTGATGACCTCTAACTGCATCATCGACCCGACCGTCGGCGCGTACGATGACCGCATCTGGACCCGCAGCATCGTCGGCTGGCCGGGCGTGAGCCATCTTGAAGGTGACGATTTCGGTCCGGTTATCGCCCAGGCGCAGCAGATGGCGGGCTTCCCGTACAGCGAAATTCCGCACCTTATTACCGTCGGCTTCGGTCGTGAAACCCTGCTGGGTGCCGCTGATTCGCTGATCGATCTCGTCAGCCGTGAAAAGCTGCGCCACATCTTCCTCGTCGGCGGCTGCGACGGCGCGCGCGGCGAGCGTAACTACTTCACCGATTTCGCCACCAGCGTGCCGGAAGACTGCCTGATCCTGACCCTGGCATGCGGCAAATACCGTTTCAACAAGCTGCACTTCGGCGACATCGAAGGTCTGCCGCGCCTGATCGATGCGGGCCAGTGTAACGATGCTTACTCGGCCATCATTCTGGCGGTCACCCTGGCGGAGAAACTGGGCTGCGGCGTGAACGACCTGCCGCTGTCTCTGGTGCTGTCATGGTTCGAGCAGAAAGCGATTGTCATCCTGCTGACCCTGCTCTCTCTTGGCGTCACCAACATCGTGACCGGACCGACCGCGCCAGGCTTCCTGACGCCGGACCTGCTGGCCGTGCTGAACGAGAAATTCGGTCTGCGTTCCGTGACCAACGTTGAAGACGATATGAAGCAGCTGCTGAGCGCGTAAGGAGGGATTCATGACCATGCCAACCTCACAATGCCCGTGGCGGATGCAGGTTCATCACATCCATCAGGAGACGCCGGATGTGTGGACACTGTCGCTGTTGTGCCATGACTACTATCCATATCGTGCAGGCCAGTATGCGCTGGTCAGCATTCGCAATTCGGCGGACACCCTGCGCGCCTACACGATCTCCTCGACGCCGGGCGTGAGCGAATACATTACGCTCACCGTCCGCCGCATTGACGACGGCGCGGGCTCCCAGTGGCTGACGCAGGACGTGAAGCGCGGGGATTACATCTGGCTGTCCGACGCGCAGGGGGAATTCACCTGTGACGACAAAGCTGACGATAAATTCCTGCTGCTGGCGGCGGGCTGTGGCGTAACGCCGATTATGTCAATGCGCCGCTGGCTGGCGAAGAACCGCCCCCAGGCCGACGTGCAGGCGATCTTCAGCGTCCGTTCCCCGGAAGATGTGATTTTCGCCGAGGAGTGGCGTGAATATCCGGTGACGCTGGTGGCTGAGCACAACGCGACCCACGGTTTTGTGCCCGGTCGCCTGAGCCGCGAGCTGCTGCAAAGCGTGCCGGATGTTGCGAACCGAACGGTGATGACCTGCGGCCCGGCGCCGTACATGGCTATCGTGGAAGAAGAAGTGAAAGCGCTTGGCGTAACCCGCTTCTTCAAAGAGCAGTTCTTCACGCCGGTGGCGGAAGCGGCAAGCAGCGGCGTTAGGTTCACCAAACTGCAGCCTGCCCAGACCTTCTTTGGCCGCGTGGGGACCACGCTGCTGGAGGCGCTGGAAAGCAACAAGGTGCCGGTAGCGGCTGCCTGTCGTGCTGGCGTGTGTGGCTGCTGTAAAACCAAAGTGGTTTCCGGTGAGTACACCGTCACCAGCACCATGACGCTGTCCGACGCGGAAATTGCCGAGGGTTACGTGCTGGCGTGCTCGTGCCATCCGCAGGGGGATTTGATCCTCGCATAAACGATAAACGTTCGTTCGTAGGCCCGGTAAGCGTCAGCGCCACCGGGCTTTTTTGCCGGGCGGTACTGCGTTTACCCGACCAACAATTTTACCGCCACGCGGGCGCTTTACCCAGCGCAAACCGCCCTGCCCCTAAAAACGCGACAGCCAGCGAGCCGATAAAGAAGTACACCAGGCTTTCAATCGCCCATGCCCCAACCTTATCAAGGGCGAACGTTTCACCCATTCCCACCATCAGCCACGCCACAATCATCGTAAACGCCAGTACCAGCGCGGCCGGCCGCGTAAACAACCCGACAATAATCAGGATCGGCGCCACGACTTCGCCAACCAACACGCCGTAGGCGATAAATCCCGGCAGCCCTTTTTCCACCAGCATGCCGCTGATAAACCCCACGCCGCCAAAAAGCTTGTGCAAACCGTGAAAAAGCATCAGCCCGCCGACGGCAAGTCGTAACAAGAGTTTGCCAAGATCGTCGCACGATAGCTTTTCATTAACAGCAATTAACAATGATTTAACCATTTGAAATTATTCCTGTTTTAACTGAGACACTGCCAGATTATGCCGAATAATTGCGCGTGAAAAGCACCTTTTAATTGTGGGGATGCGACGGGCAATACGGAGACTTTCTTCTAAGCTTGTAAGCGTTATCACAAAAAGGAGACGGACAACCATGAAACAAACCGTGGCTGCATATATAGCGAAAACGCTCGAACAGGCTGGCGTAAAACGTATCTGGGGCGTCACCGGCGACTCCCTGAACGGACTCAGCGACAGCCTCAACAAGATGAAGACCATCGAATGGATGCCGACCCGCCATGAAGAGGTTGCCGCCTTCGCCGCAGGCGCTGAAGCGCAGCTTACGGGTGAACTGGCCGTCTGCGCCGGATCCTGCGGGCCGGGTAACCTGCACCTGATCAACGGCCTCTTCGACTGCCACCGCAATCACGTGCCGGTGCTGGCGATTGCCGCCCACATCCCCTCGTCCGAAATCGGCAGCGGCTATTTTCAGGAGACGCATCCGCAGGAGCTGTTCCGTGAATGCAGCCACTATTGCGAACTGGTTTCATCCCCGGAGCAGATCCCTCAGGTGCTGGCGATCGCCATGCGTAAAGCCGTGCTGAATCGCGGCGTTTCTGTGGTCGTTATTCCGGGCGATGTGGCCCTCAAGGCTGCGCCAGAAGGGGCAAGCACTCACTGGTATCACGCCCCGCAGCCCGTCGTCACGCCAGCAGAAGAGGAGCTGAAAAAGCTGGCGCAGCTGCTGCGTTACTCCAGCAATATCGCCCTGATGTGCGGCAGCGGCTGCGCTGGCGCGCACAAGGAGCTGCTGGAATTTGCCGGAAAGCTGAAAGCGCCGATTGTCCACGCCCTGCGCGGCAAAGAGCACGTCGAGTACGACAACCCCTACGATGTTGGCATGACCGGACTGATCGGTTTTTCTTCAGGCTTCCACACCATGATGAACGCCGACACGCTGATCCTGCTTGGTACCCAGTTCCCGTATCGCGCGTTCTACCCGACGGATGCCAAAATCATTCAGATTGATATCAACCCGGCCAGCATCGGCGCGCACAGCAAGGTCGATATGGCGCTGGTGGGCGATATCAAATCCACCCTTTCCGCCCTGCTGCCGCTGCTGGAAGAGAAAACCGACCGCAAGTTCCTTGATAAGGCGCTAAGCGACTATCGCGATGCCCGCAAGGGGCTGGACGACCTCGCAAAACCAAGCGACAAAGCCATTCACCCGCAGTACCTGGCGCAG
The DNA here is from genome assembly GCF_058354585.1 of Enterobacter sp. Taxon_8. NCBI lineage: Bacteria > Pseudomonadati > Pseudomonadota > Gammaproteobacteria > Enterobacterales > Enterobacteriaceae > Enterobacter > Enterobacter sp. Taxon_8. The sequence goes on from NZ_CM177989.1 coordinate 3,069,672, forward strand.
CAAATCAGCCATTTCGCGGACGACGACGCCATTTTTACCTGCGACGTGGGCACGCCAACCGTCTGGGCGGCACGCTATCTGAAGATGAACGGCAAGCGTCGCCTGCTCGGCTCGTTTAACCACGGCTCGATGGCCAACGCCATGCCGCAGGCGCTGGGCGCAAAAGCCACGGCGCCGGAGCGTCAGGTGGTGGCGATGTGCGGCGACGGCGGGTTTAGCATGCTGATGGGGGATTTCCTGTCGGTAGTACAGATGAAGCTCCCGCTAAAAATCGTGGTATTTAACAACAGCGTGCTGGGCTTCGTAGCGATGGAGATGAAGGCCGGAGGCTATCTCACGGACGGTACCGAGCTGCACGACACCAACTTCGCGCGCATCGCCGAGGCCTGCGGCATCACCGGTATTCGCGTGGAGAAAGCCTCCGAGGTGGATGAAGCCCTGCAGCGCGCCTTCTCCATAGACGGCCCGGTGCTGGTGGATGTCGTCGTCGCCAAAGAAGAGCTGGCGATCCCGCCGCAGATCAAGCTTGAGCAGGCCAAAGGCTTTAGCCTGTACATGCTGCGCGCAATCATCAGCGGCCGAGGCGACGAGGTGATCGAACTGGCAAAAACCAACTGGCTCAGGTAAAACATTTCGCATGACCTCTTAAATTAAAGGGATGTGAAATGATTGATTTACGCAGTGATACCGTTACCCGCCCGAGTCGGGCCATGCTCGAAGAGATGATGACCGCTCCGGTCGGGGACGACGTCTACGGTGACGATCCAACGGTAAACGAACTGCAGCGCTATGCGGCAGAACTGAGCGGCAAGGAGGCCGCCCTGTTTATGCCGACAGGCACACAGGCGAACCTGGTCGCGCTGCTCAGCCACTGCGAGCGAGGTGAAGAGTATATCGTCGGCCAGGGCGCGCATAACTATCTCTACGAAGCCGGCGGTGCGGCCGTGCTCGGCAGCATTCAGCCGCAGCCGATTGACGCCGCGCCGGACGGCTCCCTGCCGCTCGATAAAGTCGCGGCGAAAATCAAAGCCGACGATATTCACTTCGCCCGCACCAAACTGCTCAGCCTCGAAAACACCCACAACGGCAAAGTGCTGCCGCGCGAGTACCTGAAGGCGGCGTGGGAATTTACCCGCGAGCGTAAACTCGGCCTGCACGTGGACGGCGCGCGTATCTTTAACGCCGTAGTGGAGTATGGCTGCGAGCTGAAAGAGATTACGCAATACTGCGACTCGTTCACTATCTGCCTGTCAAAAGGACTGGGCACGCCTGTAGGTTCACTGCTGGTTGGCAATACGGACTACATCAAGCGCGCCAACCGCTGGCGCAAAATGACCGGCGGCGGGATGCGTCAGGCGGGTATTCTGGCGGCTGCTGGGCTGTATGCCCTGAAAAACAACGTGGCGCGTCTGAAGGACGATCACGACAACGCCGCGTGGATGGCGGCGCAGCTGCGCGAGATTGGCGCCGACGTGATGCGCCACGACACCAACATGCTGTTCGTCCGCGTGGGCGAGGATCGCGCCGCTGCGCTTGGCGAATTTATGAAATCACGTGGCGTGCTGATCAACGCCTCACCTGTCGTGCGCCTGGTCATGCATCTCGACGTGAGCCGCGAACAGCTGGCGGACGTGGTTAAACACTGGCAGGCGTTTTTACAGCGATAAGGAACATCACGTGCCGCAACGCATTCTGGTGCTCGGCGCCAGCGGGTACATCGGTCAGCATCTCACCGCGGCGTTAAGCCAGCAGGGACACCAGGTGCTGGCTGCGGCACGCAACACCGAACGCCTGCAAAAACTCGGTTTGCCTGGCGTCACCTGCCACAACGTTGACCTCAACTGGCCGAAGGAACTTCCCGCCCTGCTGGAAGGGGTCGATACGCTTTACTACCTGGTGCACAGCATGGGCGAAGGCGGGGATTTCATCGCCCACGAGCGGCAGGTGGCGATGAACGTTCGCGATGCGCTGCTGCAAAACCCGGTTAAGCAGGTGATTTTTTTAAGCTCGCTTCAGGCTCCCGAGCATGAGCAATCCGATCATCTGCGTGCCCGCCAGCTGACGGCTGAGACCCTGCGCGGCGCCAATATTCCCGTCACCGAACTGCGCGCCGGGATCATCGTTGGCGCAGGCTCCGCCGCCTTCGAAGTGATGCGCGATATGGTCTACAACCTGCCGGTACTCACGCCGCCGCGCTGGGTGCGTTCGCGCACCACGCCGATTGCGCTGGAGAACCTGCTGCATTATCTGATAGCCCTGCTGGATCGCCCGGCGGAGCAACACCGCGTGCTGGAGGCGGCAGGCCCGGAAGTCCTGAGCTATCAGGAGCAGTTCGAACATTTCATGCACGTCAGCGGACGCCGCCGCTGGCTGATCCCCATCCCCTTCCCGACCCGCTGGATTTCGGTGTGGTTTTTGAATGTGATCACCTCCGTGCCGCCGACGACCGCCAAAGCGCTTATCCAGGGGCTGAAGCACGATTTACTGGCGGACGATCGCGAGCTGCGCGCCTTAATTCCCCAGGAGCTGAGCCGCTTTGACGATGCCGTGCGCAAAACGCTCAAGGAAGAAGAACAGCTGGTGAACTCCAGCGACTGGGGTTACGACGCTCAGGCGTTTGCCCGCTGGCGCCCGGAGTACGGCTATTACCCGAAACAGGCGGGCTGCACGGTGAAAACCAACGCCAGCCTGGCCGCTCTGTGGGAAGTGGTGAACCAGATTGGCGGCAAAGAACGGTATTTCTTCGGTAATATCCTCTGGCAAACGCGCGGGGCGATGGACCTGCTGGTGGGCCACAGGCTGGCAAAAGGCCGCCCGGCAAACCCGTATCTTGCGGTGGGCGACACGGTAGACAGCTGGAAGGCGATCATCGTCGAGCCGGAAAAACAGCTGGCGCTGCTGTTCGGTATGAAAGCCCCGGGGCTGGGTCGACTCTGCTTTACCCTGAAAGACAAAGGGGATTATCGTGAACTGGACGTGCGCGCCTGGTGGCATCCGCACGGAATGCCGGGTCTGTTCTACTGGCTGTTGATGATCCCTGCCCACCTGTTTATCTTCCGTGGGATGGCGAAACGCATTGCGCAACTGGCAGAACAAAAGACGGAAAAGATCTAAATAAAACTCTCTTTCTTTCACCTTTCCCATTGCATAGCGCCGTAATTCACGAAAGAATGCGCACGAAATTCTTTTCAACACAGTGGATTGATATGAAGGTACTGGTTACCGGGGCGACCAGCGGCTTAGGCCGAAATGCGGTCGAATTTCTGCGCAACAAGGGCATCAGCGTCAGGGCTACCGGTCGCAACGAAGCGATGGGAAAACTGCTGCAAAAAATGGGCGCAGAGTTCGTCCATGCCGACCTGACGGAGCTGGTCTCCTCGCAGGCGAAAGTGATGCTCGCCGGTATCGACACGCTGTGGCACTGCTCCAGTTTTACCTCCCCGTGGGGAACCCAGGAAGCCTTCGATCTCGCCAACGTGCGGGCTACCCGCCGTCTGGGTGAATGGGCCGTTGCCTGGGGCGTGCGTAACTTTATTCATATCTCGTCACCGTCACTCTATTTCGACTATCACCACCATCGTGACGTGCAGGAAGATTTCCGCCCTGCTCGCTTTGCCTGCGAGTTTGCCCGCAGCAAGGCGGCCAGCGAAGAGGTCATCGACCTGCTGGCGCAGTCAAACCCGCATACCCGCTTTACGGTCCTGCGTCCGCAGAGCCTGTTCGGGCCGCACGACAAGGTGTTTATTCCGCGTCTGGCGCAGATGATGCACCACTACGGCAGCGTGCTGCTGCCGCGCGGCGGCGATGCGCTGGTCGATATGACCTATTACGAAAATGCCGTTCACGCCATGTGGCTGGCCAGCCAGCCGAACTGCGATAAGCTTACCTCCGGTCGCGCCTACAACATCACCAACGGCGAACCGTGCACGCTGCGCAGCATTGTGCAGCGCTTAATTGACGAGTTGCAGATCGACTGCCGTATCCGTTCTGTTCCCTATCCAATGCTGGATATGATTGCCCGCAGCATGGAGCGCTTTGGCAGTAAATCAGCCAAAGAGCCTGCGCTGACGCATTACGGCGTCTCTAAACTTAACTTTGACTTCACGCTGGATATTTCGCGTGCGGAGAATGAGCTAGGGTATAAACCGATTGTGACGCTGGATGAGGGGATTATGCGCACCGCGGCGTGGCTGCGGGACCACGGGAAGCTTCATCGGTAGATCGGGCCCGATATTTTTACGATGAAAAAAAGCGGCAACCCGAAGGTTGCCGTTTGTCATTTTGCTGATTACAGCGCAGTCCACGCGTCCTGCCATGCAATTAGATTGTCAACCACGTTTGCGAGTAATTTCGACTGAGGAAACTATAAAACATTTACGCCGCGAATGTGATTAGAAAATTAGTCCAAAAGGAGACCGTGTAAAAGTGGAGTCGGGTAACCCGAGGGATTACCCCTGCCCGTAGCGCTCTAACAGCGCCTCCGCGATTGCCAGCGTTTCGCGATCGGCCACGCCGTCCCAGCGCGCCGGGCGAAAATGCATCTGAAACGCGACGATCACGCGCTTCTGCTGTGCGTTCGTCATGTTATCGGTCACCTCATAGCCGTAGCGCGCCAGCAGATCGAGCAGCACCTTCGGCTCAACAAGCTCATCTCGCGGCTTGCCGTTCAGGTAAAACGCCACCCGCGCCGGGTCGGGCCATGCGCCAATCCCCTGCAGCGCCAGCTGACGCCATGGGAACAGCGGGCCGGGATCGTCTTTGCGCTGCGGGGCGATATCAGAATGGGCCACCACATTTTCAGGTTTGATGTTGTAGCGGGTGATAATGTCTTTGGCGAGCGGCACCAGCGCCGCAATCTGCGCTGGCTCAAAAGGGGTAAAGTGCTTAACGCCCGACGTCTTTTGCCAGCCACGGTTCTCCAGCTCAATGCCGACAGACGTATCATTGATGCGGTTGGTGCCGCGCCAGAAGCTGATGCCCGCATGCCAGGCCAGTTCGCTCTCGGGTACCAGCTGCCAGATGCGCGGCTTGCCGTCCGGTGCGGGAGGCCTGGCAGGGATCAAATAGTGAGAGCTGACGTTTTTATCCGTCAGCGTGGCCAGCGAGCTGTCAAAATCATCCGCGGTGTAGTGGATCACCAGCACCTTGATGCGCGGATAAGCCGCCTGAGCCTGATGACGCGTATCCAGCTCGTAGGCGCCTTTGTCGATAACCCCTTTTTCCGAGGCACATCCTGCCAGCAGCAGCGCCAGCAGGAGCGCGGCAAACGAACGCCTCATCTCAGGGTTTTCACCGCCGTACCGCTTACGCTCACCATCAGCATGCTGCCATCTTTCCCGACCGTCTCGTAGTCGATATCAATCCCCACGACCGCATCAGCGCCGAGGGCTTCCGCCTGCTCGCCAAGCTCTTTAAAGGCGATTTCACGCGCTTTACGCAGCTCTTTTTCATATGCGCCCGAGCGGCCGCCAACGATATCGCGGATGCCGGCAAAAAAGTCACGGAAGATATTGGCGCCGAGAATCGCTTCACCGGTGACCACGCCGCAGTACTCGGTGATGGTCTGCCCTTCCAGGGTTGGCGTTGTTGAAAACTGCATGGTTTCTCTCCTTCTTTAGCGTTCAATGCCTTAGGCACAGCATTATCGGTTCGTTACGCTATGATTGAAAGGATAGTTAATAAATAAGGAAATCAACATGCGCTATTCAGCTTTAACACTTTTAGTGCCCTGCGCGCTGGTGCTCAGCGCCTGTACCACCACGGTCACGCCAGCCTTTAAGGATATCGGTACCCGCAGCGGCCCCTGCATTGAGGGCGGTCCGGACACCGTGGCGCAGCAGTTCTATGATTATCGCATTCAGCACCGCAGCAACGATCTCACCGGCCTGCGCCCGTATCTGAGCGATGGTCTGGCAAAACTGCTTAACGATGCCACCCGCGATCCGCAGCATAACGCCCTGCTGAAATCCGATCCGTTCTCCAGCCGCGCCACGCTGCCGGACAGCGCCGAAGTGGCGAGCGCGTCAACCATTCCGAACACGGATGCCCGCAATATTCCGCTGCGCGTGAAGCTGACGCAGGGAACCCAAACCTGGCAGGATGAAGTGCTGATGATCCGTGAAGGACAGTGCTGGGCGGTAGACGACGTGCGCTACGTGGGCGGTAGCGTTCATGCCCCGGCAGGCACGCTGCGCCAGTCGATTGAAAATCGCTAAACCCGCCGATATAACCTGGTAACCCCCGTAAAATGTGCGGCATTTCTTGCGGAATGCCGACATTTATACTCGCCGACCTTGCCGTTCGCTATTTTGTGCTATGTTTAAGAGGAAACACGGGTTATATTTAACTTTTAACGCAGAAATATTGCATAACTATTCTGTCAACGGTACTATCTGCGGCCTCAATTGCTATAGATTGCCTGGATGAGTAAAGACTGCCCCGATGAGTATTAAACTAAACGGCATTAACTGCTTCTACGGCGCACACCAGGCGCTGTTTGACATCACGCTGAACTGCCCGGAAGGCGAAACGCTGGTTTTGCTTGGCCCAAGCGGTGCAGGCAAAAGCTCCCTTCTGCGCGTCCTTAATCTGCTTGAAATGCCCCGTTCAGGTACGCTGGCGATTGCCGGTAACCACTTTGATTTCGCGAAGACGCCGTCTGATAAAGCGATTCGCGAGCTGCGTCAAAACGTCGGCATGGTCTTCCAGCAATACAATCTCTGGCCGCACCTGACCGTGCTGCAGAATCTGATTGAAGCCCCGTGCCGCGTGCTGGGGTTAAGCAAGGATCAGGCGATCGCCCGTGCTGAAAAGCTGCTGGATCGTCTGCGCCTTAAGCCCTACAGCGACCGCTACCCGCTGCACCTGTCCGGTGGTCAGCAGCAGCGTGTGGCCATTGCCCGTGCGCTGATGATGGAGCCCGCGGTACTGCTGTTTGATGAACCGACCGCGGCGCTGGATCCGGAAATCACCGCCCAGATCGTCAGCATCATTCGCGAGCTGGCGGAAACCAACATTACGCAGGTTATCGTCACCCACGAAGTAGAAGTGGCGCGCAAAACCGCCAGTCGTGTGGTCTACATGGAAAACGGGTATATCGTTGAGCAAGGTGATGCGAGCTGCTTCGCTAACCCGCAAACCGATGCCTTCAAAAACTATTTATCTCATTGATTGTGTCAGGGGAAATATAATGAAAAAAGTATTACTTGCCGTGCTGCTTGCTGGCGTTACCCTTTCCGCTTCCGCAGCTCAGACCATTCGTTTTGCCACGGAAGCCTCTTACCCTCCGTTTGAATCCATTGATGCGAACAACAAAATTGTGGGCTTCGACGTAGACCTGGCAAACGCCCTGTGTAAAGAGATCGATGCTACCTGTACCTTCAGCAACCAGGCGTTCGACAGCCTGATCCCAAGCCTGAAGTTCCGCCGTATCGATGCCGTGATGGCCGGTATGGACATCACCCCTGAGCGTGAAAAGCAGGTGCTGTTCACCACCCCTTACTACGACAACTCCGCCCTGTTCATTGGTCAGAAAGGTAAATTCACCTCTGTCGATCAGTTGAAAGGCAAAAAAGTGGGCGTGCAGAACGGCACCACGCACCAGAAATTCATCATGGATAAGCATCCGGAAATCACCACCGTTCCGTATGACAGCTACCAGAACGCGAAGCTGGATCTGCAAAATGGCCGTATCGACGGCGTATTTGGCGATACTGCTGTCGTGACCGAGTGGCTGAAAGCCAACGACAAGCTGGCGCCAGTGGGCGACAAAGTGACCGATAAGGATTACTTCGGTACCGGTCTGGGGATTGCCGTTCGTCAGGGCAACACTGAGCTGCAGCAGAAATTCAACGCTGCGCTGGAAAAAGTGAAGAAAGACGGCACCTACGAAACCATCTACAAAAAATGGTTCCAGAAGTAATTCCTGATGAATGAAATTTTTCCTTTAGCAAGCGCCGCCGGGATGACCGTCGGCCTTGCCGTTTGCGCACTGATTATCGGCCTCGTGCTGGCGATGTTCTTTGCGGTGTGGGAATCCGCGAAATGGTTCCCCGTCGCCTGGACAGGCTCCGCGCTGGTCACCGTGCTGCGTGGGCTACCGGAAATTCTGGTAGTCCTGTTTATCTATTTCGGTTCCTCACAGCTGCTGCTCACGCTGTCGGACGGCTTCACCCTTAATCTCGGCTTTGCGCAGATCCCGGTGCAGATGCAGATCGAAAACTTCGACGTCAGCCCGTTCCTGTGCGGCGTGATTGCCCTCTCCCTGCTCTACTCCGCATACGCGTCGCAAACCCTCCGCGGTGCGCTGAAGGCCGTGCCGCAGGGTCAATGGGAGTCGGGTCAGGCGTTAGGTCTGTCGAAATCAGCCATCTTCTTCCGTCTGGTGATGCCGCAGATGTGGCGTCATGCCCTGCCGGGTCTCGGCAACCAGTGGCTGGTGCTGCTGAAGGATACCGCGCTGGTGAGCCTGATTAGCGTCAATGATTTAATGCTGCAAACCAAAAGCATCGCCACCCGTACTCAGGAGCCCTTTACCTGGTACATTGTGGCGGCGGCGATCTACCTGGTGATCACGTTGCTCAGTCAGTACATTCTCAAGCGTATTGACCTGCGAGCGACGCGCTTTGAACGGAGACCAGGCTGATGCTTGAATATTTCCCCGAGTTGATGAAAGGGCTGCATACCAGCCTGACGCTGACCGTGGCGTCCATTATCGTGGCGCTGATCCTGGCCCTTATCTTCACCATCATCCTGACGCTGAAAACGCCGGTGCTGGTGTGGATTGTGCGCGGCTACATCACCCTGTTTACCGGTACGCCGCTGCTGGTGCAGATCTTCCTGATTTACTACGGCCCGGGCCAGTTCCCGTCGCTGCAGGAGTATCCGGTTATCTGGCATCTGCTTTCTGAGCCGTGGCTGTGTGCCCTGATTGCCCTTTCGCTGAACAGCGCGGCCTATACCACCCAGCTGTTCTACGGAGCGATCCGCGCCATCCCGGAAGGCCAGTGGCAGTCCTGCGGGGCGCTGGGCATGAGCAAGAAAGACACGCTGGCGATCCTGCTGCCGTACGCCTTTAAGCGCGCCCTCTCCTCCTATTCCAACGAAGTGGTGCTGGTATTCAAGAGTACCTCGCTGGCCTACACCATCACCCTGATGGAAGTGATGGGTCACGGACAGCTGCTGTACGGGCGCACCTATGACGTGATGGTGTTCGGCGCGGCGGGCGTGGTCTATCTGGTGGTTAACGGTCTGCTGACGCTGATGATGCGCCTGATCGAGCGTAAAGCGCTGGCGTTTGAGCGCAGAAATTAACCACGAAAATGCATAAAACGGTATTCATGAAGCGGGTAACCTGATGGGTTATCCGTTTTTTTTTGCGATAAAGATAATACTTAATCATTTTTATTGCATATAAATTCATTAACTGGCATTGTACATCCAGGCCGCAGACACGGCGCATCAATAAGACAGACGGGAGCATTACAATGAAAAAGTTAGTTCTGGCCGCATTACTCGCCACCTTCGCCGCTGGCGCATCCGCAGCTGATAAAATCAATTTCGGCGTGTCCGCCACCTATCCGCCGTTTGAGTCGCTGGATGCCAGCAACCAGATCGTCGGTTTCGATATCGATCTGGCGAAAGCGCTGTGCAAACAAATGCAGGCCGACTGCACCTTTACTAACCATGCTTTTGACAGCCTGATCCCGTCGCTGAAGTTCAAAAAATACGACGCGGTGATCTCCGGGATGGACATCACGCCTGAGCGCAGCAAGCAGGTCGCGTTCACCGACCCGTACTACGCCAACTCGGCGGTGGTGATTGCGAAGAAAGGCGCTTATACCTCATTCGATCAGCTGAAAGGCAAACGCATCGGGATGGAAAACGGCACCACGCATCAGAAATACCTCCAGGACAAACATCCGGAAGTGAAGACCGTGGCCTATGACAGCTACCAGAACGCGATTATCGACCTGAAAAATGGCCGTATCGACGGCGTCTTCGGCGATACCGCCGTGGTGAACGAGTGGCTGAAAACCAATCCGCAGCTGGGCACCGCAACCGAGAAAGTGACCGATCCGCAGTACTTCGGCACGGGTCTGGGTATCGCGGTACGTCCGGATAACAAAGCCCTGCTGGAAAAACTGAACGGTGCGCTGAAAGCGATTAAAGCAGACGGTACTTACCAGAAAATTAGCGAGCAGTGGTTCCCGCAGTAAGATTTTTTTGCCGGGTGGCTCGGCCTACGGGGGTGGTAGTCTGTAGGCCGGGTCAGGCGAAGCCGCCACCCGGCAATTTCTCAGAGTGGCACAAAGAACCTGAACCGTGCTCCGCTCGCCGACTCCATCAGCCTGATCCCACCCCCGTGCAGCTCCAGCATCCGTTTCACAATCAGCAGCCCCAACCCGCCGCGATTCTCTCTCGACGCCTGAGTATTGAGCGCCGACGGCCGCTGGAACAAATCGTCGCGCAGCGAGGCATCCACGCCCGCTCCGCTGTCGGAGACTTCAACCTGCAGCCGTTCATTTTCCTGCCACACCGCCAGGCGAATCTCCCCGCCGCCAGGCGTATGGCGCATCGCGTTATCCAGCAGGTTGGTCACCACGCGTTCAATCATCGACACATCGGCGTTTATCAGCGGCAGCGGCCCCGGCACGTCAATATGCAGATTGACCTCGCGCGTGCGGGCGGTGAGCTCAAACTTCTGCGCCACGTCGGAAATCAGCTCTCCCATCGCGAACCGCTCGCGCTGGGGTTTAATACCGCCGTACTCCAGGCGCGCCAGCTCAAACAGCTGCTGAGAAAGATGACGGACCTTTTGTCCCTGGCGCAGCGCGGTGGCGAGATACTGCTGGTGCTCCTGCGGCGTCAGCGTGGCGGATTTGAGCGACAGGGTTTCGAGATAGCCCAGCAGCGAGGTCAGCGGCGTACGGAGATCGTGCGAAATATTGGCGATAAACTCCCGGCGCTGGCGATCGCTGTCGGCCAGCCGATCCCACTGCTGGGTGATTTTGCGCGCCAGCTCGATAAAACTGTTGCGCAGGATCGCCACCTCATCTTTTGCCGCCGCGTCCGGCGTCTGTGCCGCCAGCTGTCTGATAGCGCTTATGCTGTCTTGCTCCAGCCCGGCGACTTCCACCGTCAGCTGTTTGACCGGACGCGTGACCCAATACCAGACCAGTAAACCGGCCAGCAGGCCAAACAGCGCGACCCACAGCAATGACCACAGCACCGTGCTCCACAGCGCCTTATGCCAGGCCATCTCCGCAAGAGCATTTGACTCCTCGCCCTGCAAAATAATGTACAGATAGCCTTTTAGCTCGCCATCCTGCCGCAGCGGCGTGGCGCTAAAGACTTTTTGATTTTGACTGCGCGGATCGTCGCCCAGCACCGGCATGGCGGTGCCGCTGAGGAAGCTCTGCACCGGAGCCAGATCGATTTTTTGCCGCTGAATATGGCCCGGCGGTGCGGCATCGGCGAGGATATCACCGTCAGGAGAGATAACGTACAGCTCAACGCTCGGATTAAAGGTCATCAGCCGGCCAAACAGCGGTTTCAGCGCGCTGCGGTCAACCCTGCCCTGCGCATCCAGAATTGGTTCGCGCTGAACGATCTGCTGCGCCAGCCCGCCCGACAAACGCTGCACCATCGCATTACCGTACTGCATGCTGCTGTAGAGCTGTACCGCACAGGCAACGGCGGCGCAGAGCATCATCAGCAGGATGAAGAGCAGCGTCAGGCGCTGGCTCAGGCTAAAGCGGCGCATCATGATTTGGCTCCGCAAATTTGTAGCCCTTGCCCCAGACGGTGCGAATAATCTCCGGCTCGGCGGCGTCCTTCTCAATCTTGATGCGCAGGCGGTTGATATGGGTGTTGACGGTGTGCTCATAGCCTTCGTGCTGGTAGCCCCAGACCTGCTCCAGCAGCGCCAGACGGGAGAACACCTCGCCGGGATGACGGGCAAAGAAGTAGAGCAGTTCGAACTCGCGCGGGGTGAGATCCACCACCTGGCCGTGAAGCAGCACGCTGCGCGCCAGCGGATCGATGGTCAGTCCGTGAGCCTGAATTTGACCGTCGGTTTGCGCCTGCCCCATCGCCTGCTGGCGACGGAACAGCGCTTTGATGCGCGCAATCAGCTCCTGCACGGAGAACGGTTTTGCCAGATAGTCATCGGCGCCGGTTTCCAGCCCGGTGATGCGGTCGGTTTCACTGCTGCGGGCGCTAATGATGATCACCGGCAGGTAGCGCGTCATCTGACGGATGCGGCGGCAAATCTCCAGGCCGTCAACGCTGGGCAGCATCAGGTCGAGGATCACCGCGTCCCACGTCTGAGCTTCAAGACGCTGCAGGGCTTTGCCCCCGTCGGGTTCGTGGGTGATGGCGTAGCCTTCGTCTTCTAAATTGAGTCGCAGAAGCGCCGCGATATCGTGGTCGTCTTCCACCAGCAGGATCTGCTTCATGGGTAAGCCTTCATTCATTTCTTATGACGTAAGCTTACCTGATTTCGCCGGGATGAAGAGTTCACATTTTGTTTAAGATTTTACGAGCAACGTCAGCACTTCATAGTGTGCGGTGTGCGGGAACATATCAAAAAGCTGAACGCGTTCAACGCGATAGCCCGGTAGTTGCGCAATGTCTTTTGCCATGGTCTGCGCGTTGCAGCTGGAATAGATGATGTATTCCGGCGCCATCTGGCTCAGGTAGTCGCACAGCGCATTGCCGATGCCGCGGCGCGGCGGGTTGACCAGCACCAGCTCAGGCACGTTGCCCTGGCCGGTGGCGAACTGCGTGGAGTCGAGCGCCTGGAAGCGCAGATTCGTTAACCCCAGCTCAGACGCAGACTGCTTCGCGCAGGCAATCGCTTCGGCAGAGATCTCAATGCCGGTGAGCTGCATCTCCGGCGTGGCGCAGTGCAGGCCAAACCCGCCCACGCCGCAGAAGAGATCCCACATGTGGTGAACGTTTAACGCACGAACCCAGTCGCGGGCGGCGGCGTACAGGCTGCTTGCTACGGTCGGGTTGGTCTGGAAGAAGCTTTGCGGGCGGATCCACAGCGGCACCCCGTTGAAGCTTTCGGCCAGCGCGTGCTGGTCGGTGAAGAAAATCTCTTTCTCCCCTTCCATGATTGCCATATGCACGGGCTGAATGTTTGCCGTAATGACCTTCAGCTGCGGAAGCTGCGCCTGCAGCCACGGCAGCGCCGCGCGCAGCTGCTCCAGCTTGGTTTCAGAGCGCAGCACGAAGCGCAGCATCATGCCGCCGTCTTTCTGGCTTTCCGTCAGCAGAAGGTATTTCAGCTCGCCGCGCTTGCGGGCCACGCTGTAGGGCGTTAAGCCCGCCCGCGCGATAAACGGTTTCAGTGCGGCAAAGACAGGCTCAAACGAGTCGGGATACAGCGGGCAGTCGGTTAAGTCTTCCGGCGTGCCGTCGCGGTGCAGCATCCCAAGCAGCGGTTTTTCTACGCTGCCGCTGACCACCATTTTGGCTTTATTGCGAAAACCCTGTTCAGGGCCGCTGACGGGTGCGCACCACTCGCCCACCGCGTGTTCTGCCAGCAGCTGTTGCAGGTCAGCCATTTTGGCGGTGAGCTGTTGAGGGACCGGCTGTTCTATCCACTGACAGGAGCGGCAGCGTCCGGCGTCATAGAGTGCGCACTGCATATGAAAACCTTAAAAATCACGAGGGCTGCGATTATACACATTATTGCAGGCGGAAGAATCTCCGACTGGAAGCCGGAACGAAGAGTAGAAAGAGCACCAGCATGTCCGGCAGTTTTTGCATAAATAGCGCGCGCAGGATCTCGCGTTTGGATTCACCGGCGATGCTGAACAGCTCCGGGTAGCCATACCCCAGCGAGGCGGCCCACAGATAGCTTGCGGCGGTAATTTGCGTCAGCAGATAGACCCATCGCGCCCAGTTGCGCCCTTTAACCAGCGAAAACGCGCAGTAGATCTCGATAAACACCAGCACCAGGCTGCTCAAAAAGACCAGCGTCAGATTCCACGTCTGCACGCTGCGGTGAATGAATTCACCGATGCCGCGCACGCCCAGGGTGTTGAGAATCATCAGCACATCCAGGCAGCGGATCATAATAATGGCGAGCGCCGCCACCTGAACCAGCGCAGGTACGTTAGGACGCGCGTGCGTAATACGTGATTTTTTTAATAATCCCAATGTTTTACTTCCCTGAAAAACAGTGCCGCGTCATGCGCGGCACATCACTGGAAATTTTAAATCCTTCAGCCGCGTCTTGCACGCTGGATATCGCGCACGCGCTGTTTTTCCGCGCGCGCCATCAAATACCAGGCGATAAATCCGACAATTCCGACCACGCCGAGGATGATAGAGGCCAGGGCGTTGATCTCCGGGTTGACCCCCATACGCACGCTGGAGAAGACCAGCATCGGCAGCGTGGTCGCCCCCGGGCCGGAAACAAAGCTGGCGATCACCAGATCGTCGAGCGACAGGGTAAACGCCAGCAGCCAGCCGGAGATCACCGCCGGCATAATCATCGGCAGGGTGATGATGAAAAAGACCTTCAGCGGCGTCGCGCCAAGATCCATCGCCGCCTCTTCAATGGAGCGATCCAGCTCGCGCAAGCGCGAGGAGATCACTACCGCTACGTAGGCCGTACAGAAAGTGACGTGCGCCAGCCAGATGGTGAGCATGCCGCGATCTGCCGGCCAGCCGATGGCGTGCGCCATGGCCACGAACAGAAGCAGCAGCGCGAGACCGGTGATCACGTCCGGCATGACCAGCGGGGCGGTAATCATAAAGGCGAAGCCGTTCGAACCGCGAAAACGCCCGAAACGCACCATCACCAGCGCGGCGATCGTGCCCAGCACTGACGCCATGGTCGCCGCCAGCGCCGCAATGGTCAGGCTTAGCCCCACCGCGCTCATCATTGCATCATCGTGGAACAGCTCGCTGTACCAGCGCGTCGACCAGCCTGCCCAGACCGTCACCAGCTTGGAGCTGTTAAACGAATAGATCACCAGCATCAGCATCGGCGCATACAGGAAGGTAAAGCCGATGACCAGGATCGCGATTCGCCACGGGGAGCGCACTACCGGTAAGTTGTTCATCCGCGATCTCCCATCTGTTTCTGCTGATGCTTGTGGAACCACATGATCGGCACGATCAGCAGCAGTAACATGATAATCGCCACCGCTGACGCCACCGGCCAGTCGCGGTTATTGAAGAACTCCTGCCACAGCACGCGACCAATCATGATGCTGTCTGGCCCGCCGAGCAGTTCCGGGATCACAAACTCCCCCACCGCCGGGATAAAGACCAGCATCGACCCGGCAATAATGCCGCCTTTGGTCAGCGGGACGATGACGCTGAAGAAGGTTTTTAACGGACGGGCGCCGAGATCGAGCGACGCTTCCACCAGCGAGTAGTCGATACGGGTCAGCGCCGTGTAGATCGGCAGCACCATAAACGGCAGATAGGCGTACACAATACCGATATAGACCGCGAGGTTGGTGTGCAGGATCGTCAGGGGCTGATCGATAACCCCGAGCCACATCAGGAAGTTGTTCAGCACGCCGTTGTTTTTCAGGATCCCCATCCAGGCGTAAACGCGGATCAGGAACGAGGTCCACGACGGTAAGATTACCAGCAGCAGCAGGATGTTGCGGGTCGACGGCTTACTGTGCGCCACCGCCCACGCCAACGGGTAGCCCATCACCAGACAGCAGAGCGTCGAGATGGCCGCCACCTGCAGCGACTGCAGATAGGCTTCGAAATAGAGCGGGTCGTCGGTGAGCTGCAGGAAGTTACCCAGGTTTAAGGTCAGCGTCAGCTGCCCGTCGGCCCAGTCCAGCAGGTTGGTGTAAGGCGGGATTGCCCGCGCCATTTCCGCCAGGCTTATCTTGAAAACAATCAGGAACGGCAGCAGGAACAGCAGGATCAGCCACACGTACGGCATGGCGATCACCAGCTTGCGGCCGTGGTTCATCTGCATTCGCGTCAGCCACTGGGCAAAACCGCCCGGTTTGCCTGCGCGGGCTGGAGGTTCAAGTGTACTCATTGGCCGCTCCTTATACCGTCAGCACAACGCAACTGTCTGCATCCCAACACAGGCGCACTTCGTCGCCCCAGGTCGGCTGCCCCTTGCGGTAGCGATGTTCGTTCTGTAACTGCGCGCTGAGCATCTGCCCGCTTTTCAGGCGCACGTGATAGATGGAGAGGTCGCCAAGATAGGCAATGTGCACCACTTCACCGACGGCAAAGTTATAGCCATCGGCAGGCGGATCCTCACAGAGCATGATCTTCTCCGGACGCAGCGCGACGTAGACCGGCACGTTATCCACCACGGAGTTATCCGGATCGACCTTCAGCGGATGCTGCAGCCCCGGCGATTCGATGACCAGACCATCTTCCTGACGATCTTTCAGCAGCCCTTCGAAGACGTTGACCGAGCCGATGAACTCCGCGCTGTAGCGGGTGGTTGGATGCTCATAAATCTCTTCCGGCTCGCCAATCTGCACGAACTTCCCGCGGTTCATGATTGCGATACGTCCGGCCATGGTCATGGCTTCTTCCTGGTCGTGGGTAACCATCACGCAGGTCACGCCCACGCGCTCGAGGATATCGACCACTTCAAGCTGCATACGGTCGCGCAGCTTTTTATCCAGCGCGCCCATCGGCTCATCGAGCAGCAGCAGTTTCGGGCGTTTTGCCAGGCTGCGGGCCAGGGCCACGCGCTGGCGCTGGCCGCCGGAGAGCTGGTGCGGTTTACGCTTCGCGAACTCCTGCATGTGTACCAGGCTCAGCATCTCGGCCACGCGCGCGGTAATTTCGGCCTTCGGCAGTTTGTCCTGCTTCAGGCCAAAGGCGATGTTCTGCTCCACCGTCATATGCGGGAACAGCGCGTAGGACTGGAACATCATGTTAATCGGGCGCTGATACGGCGGTACGCTGGAGAGATCCACGCCATCGAGCATGATCTGCCCGGCGGTGGGCTGTTCAAAACCGGCCAGCATACGCAGCAGGGTCGATTTACCGCAGCCAGAAGCTCCCAGAAGAGCAAAAATCTCGCCTTTATAAATCGTCAGGCTGACGTCGTCCACGGCATGCTGGCCATCGAAAGATTTAGTGAGGTTACGAATTTCAAGAAGCGGGGTCAGCGCTTTACGGACTTTCGCCTGCGGGCGGGGGATCGCGTCATTCACGGGGTGCTCTCCGGCAGAAATCAAATCATGGTGCAGGCGCACCAGAACGGTGCACCTGTTGCCGGGGGCACTTCGCTTGCCCGGCCTGTAACAAAGGGTTATTTACCGCTTTTCACCTTGGTCCACGCACGGGTACGTACGCGGTCAATTTTTGGATCCTGGACTTTCAGGGTGAAGAGCTTGGCGAACACATCCGCTGGCGGATAGATTGCCGGGTTATTACGGATTTCTTGGCTCACCAGCGGCACGGAGGCCTTGTTACCGTTCGCATAGTAAACGTGGTCGCTGATGTGGGCGATAACCTCAGGACGCATCAGGTAGTTGAGGAACTGATACGCTTCGTCTTTGTTTTTGGCGTCAGCCGGCATCGCGAAGACGTCGAAGAAGGCCAGCGCCCCCTCTTTCGGAATGAAGTAGGAGACGTTCACGCCGTTTTTCGCCTCTTTCGCGCGGTTCGCCGCCTGCCATACGTCCCCTGCCCAGCCAATCGCGACGCAGATGTCGCCGTTCGCCAGGTCGTTAATGTACTGGGACGAGTGGAAGTAACGAATGTTTGGACGCAGCTTCAGCAGCAGATCGGTCGCCGGGCCGGTGTAATCATCCGCCTTATTGCTGTTCGGGTCTTTGCCCAGGTAGTTCAGCACGGTCGCGAAAATCTCTTCCGGCGCATCGAGGAAGGAGACGCCGCAGCTTTTCAGCTTCTCAAGGTTTTCCGGCTTCAGCACCACGTCCCAGCTGTCCAGCTTCACGTCCGGGCCCAGCGCCGCCTTCACTTTATCAACGTTAAAGCCGATACCGGTGGTCGCCCAGAGATACGGCATCGCGTATTTGTTGTCCGGGTCGTGTTTGGCCACCAGCTTCAGCACTTCCGGATCGAGGTTTTTCCAGTTCGATAATTTGCTCTTATCCAGCGGCTGGAAGACGCCTGCCGTCAGCTGGCGCTCGAGGAAGCTTGCGGAAGGCACCACGAGGTCAAACCCGGTGCTGCCCGCCATCAGCTTTCCTTCCAGCACTTCGTTGGAATCGAACACGTCGTAGACCACTTTAATGCCGGTCTCTTTTTCAAAATTTGCCACCGTGTCCGGCGCAATATAGTCAGACCAGTTATAAACGTGCAGCGTTTTTTGTTCCGCAGCGAGCGTGCCGGCAGAGACGGCCATCAGAGCACCCGCAACCAGACCCGATAACCATTTTTTATTCAAGGCGATCATAGTGTTATTCCTTCTGAAAGCTCGTTAACAAACGAACTAAAACTGTGCAATCTGAATGTATGCAAAAATCATGCATAGTTTGTCGCTCTGCTCAAAATAAAAAGAAATCTCTTTACCCGGCAGCTTCCGCTCGCTTTTTGAAGCATCGCAAGAATAACTGTAGCCCGTGTCCCCGGCTATAGCCCAGACGAAAAAACGCCTTTTATCAATTTTTTATGCAGGTTAAGTCTACGTGATAAGCCGAAACGGCCTTCAGGGAGGTGAATAATTCTTTAAAGAAAGGTTAAAAGCAGCAGAAAAAATGGCCTTCTGCAGCCGCTATGGCAGCGACTGCGCAAAAGTCAGACAGGCTTAGTGAAGAAAATTGGGAGATGCATCATTATTCTCTGCATCATCTTCCGCGCTATACAGCAGATGGTGTGCATTGGCTTCCATCATGACCATCGAAATTTGCTCTTCGCTCAGGCGCATAAACCATGAGAACTGCTTGAATGACAGCCCGGCTCCGGAGAATAAAGACTGGCAAACGACCAGTTTTGGCAGATTATCATCCTGTATGTCGAGAAATGCTTTCACCGTCAAAGAACTGGCGTTAATCGCTGACAGGTCGGAAGCCAGCGCCAGCAGCGCAGAGGGCTTCACTTCGGCCAGCGCGGAGAAAAGGATCACGTCGTTAATCAGATCGATTTTGGCATCGAAAATGCCGTCGAAATTCTGCATATGAGGCAGATGCAGCGCCTGGCAGGAATCGCATTCGAAAAACGTAATTCCGGCATCATCAAGCCATTGACGTAACGTATCCAGTGTAGGTACGACCTGTAAATCCATCGCGTTGCAGCCTCTTTAATAAAAACTTCGCATAGGGTACTTAAAAAGCGCGCGGTAATCCATTTAACCACCCGTTTTCAGACAGTAGCCCGGCGTCGCATGACGCTCGATCCATAAGATCATTTTACCCGCAATATCGACCCCTGTGGTTTTTTCCACGCCTTCAAGCCCCGGCGAGGCGTTCACTTCCATAACCAGTGGCCCTCGCGTCGCCCGTAGCAGGTCTACGCCTGCCACGTCCAGCCCCAAAGTCTGCGCCGCTTTGACGGCAATTTCCCGCTCCTGGTCGCTGATATCGGCGATTCTGGCAATGCCGCCGCGGTGAAGGTTAGAGCGGAAATCGCCCTCTTTGGCCTGGCGCTCGATGGCCGCCACCACCTCGTTTCCCACCACGAAACACCGGATGTCGCGCCCTTTGGCCTCTTCAATGTACTCCTGCACCAGAATATGGGCATTCAGCCCGCGGAAGGCATCAATCACGCTCTCCGCTGCCTGACGCGTCTCCGCCAGCACCACGCCAATGCCCTGTGTGCCTTCCACCAGCTTGATCACCAAAGGGGCACCGCCCACCATGTCGATCAGATCGCTGGTGTCGTCCGGTGAATGGGCAATCCCGGTGACGGGAAGATCGATCCCCTGGCGCGCGAGCAGCTGCAGCGAGCGCAGCTTGTCGCGGGCGCGTGAAATGGCGACGGATTCGTTGAGCGGATAGCTGCCCAGCATCTCGAACTGGCGCAATGCAGCGGTGCCGTAAAAGGTTATCTGGGAGCCGATGCGGGGGATCACCGCATCAAAGTGCGGCAGCTTGCGGCCTTTGTAGTGAATCGACGAGGCGGCAGGGTCAATGTTCATATAGCAGGACATCGGGTCGAGGATCTCAACCTGATGTCCGCGTTTCGCCGCCGCTTCTCGAAGACGCTTACATGAATAGAGCGTTCCATCCCGGGACAATATGGCAATTTTCACCCTGCACCTCTCTGAAGACATGGAAAAAGCCTGCGTATCATATACGCAGGCAGGCGCAGGATAAATGGACTATCTCGTAGCCCAGCCCTGTTTGTGCAGATAATCAAGAATAAACGGGCGATTTTCTTTAATGATGGTGCGGCGAATATGGTCAGTCCAGGTGTCGCGACGGTTATTGCTGCCGCGCGTCAGGTAGTAGTTCGCCAGCTCTTCATCGTATTGATTCAGGACGTTCTGATCGACCGGCTGGTAGTGGTTTTCGTGCACCAGCATCGCCGCGGGAATACGCGGTTTCAGATCCGGGTTATCCGCCGGCCAGCCGAGACACAGGCCAAACAGCGGCAGCACGTGTTTTGGCAGCTTCAGCAGGTCGGTCACGCTTTGAATGTTGTTACGCAGGCCTCCGATGTAGACGCCGCCTAATCCCAGCGACTCCGCCGCCGTAAAGGCGTTTTGCGCCATCAGCGCGGTATCCACCACGCCCAACAGCAGCTGTTCGGCCAGCCCGAGCTCGGCCTCAGGGCAGATCTGCAGGTGGCGGTTAAAGTCGGCGCAGAATACCCAGAACTCGGCTGCCTGAGCCACATGCTTCTGCCCGCCGGTCAGCGTCACCAGCTGTTCACGCATGGCCGGGTCGGTAATGCGGATAATGGAGCTGCACTGCAGGAAGCTGGAACTTGAAGTCGCCCTTGCGCTGTTAATAATCGCTTCGCGCTGCGCATCGGTAATCGGCTCATCGGTGAAGTGGCGAATGGAACGATGGGAAAGGAGCAGGTCTATGGTTGGCGTCATCTTGTCTCTCTTTGTCTTGCTTAATACGTATGGCAGCCAGTATAGGCAATGATATGCGCGGTGTAATTGGCGAAACATAGCTCATAGATATTATAACGACAGGCGAAACCTTCTTTAATGACGACAGGTTATGGGGCACTATACGTGTCATTCGCCGTCAGGCTTGTTTTTTGAGGAGAGAGAAATGTTTGCAGTAATTTTTGGTCGTCCAGGGTGCCCTTACTGTGTGCGCGCGAAAGAGCTGGCTGAGAAACTGACCGAAGAGCGCGATGACTTCAACTTCCGCTACGTGGATATCCACGCGGAAGGCATCACCAAAGCGGATCTCGAAAAAACCGTCGGTAAGCCGGTTGAAACCGTACCGCAGATCTTCCTCGATCAGAAACACATCGGCGGCTGCACCGACTTTGAAGCCTATGCCAAAGAGCACCTGGGCCTGTTTGCTGCCCAGTAATGAAAGGAGGCCCTCACCGAGAGGGCGTTTTTATTTGTGGTGCCGTCGGCGTTGAAGCAGACTGCGCACAAATAAGTAGCAGAGCGCGCCAAGGGCGCACCAGAATACGGCGCTCATCAACCACGCCAGCTCCTGCCAGAAACTTCGCGTTGAAACATACAGCATACGCATCAGCAGCAGACACAGCGGTGCCGCCAGCATGGCGCCAATTAGCGGCTTGACCACTTCCCCTTTACGGGAAAGAAAACTGGCTGCCGCTCCCGGCAGGGTAAAAAAGAGCAGCCCCAGCTCCGGGTGTCCGGCAGCCCTGAATGCCCCTTTCAGATTAAAAGCGAGCGACATGCACACGACGGTAAACAGCAAAAAGCAGCTGATCACCCCCACCCAGTTTCGTTTAATGTTCAAACTATCCTCCTGACTTATCTCTATCAAATACAGCTTCGTCGGGTAGACGCCCGGTCAGATAAAGCAGTGCGGCAATCCTTGCCAAAGTACGCACAGGGTGATGCGATAATAGGTAGCTGTCAGTAGCTAATGCGATTAAACTACACGCCAGCTAATGTTTTAGGGAATAAAGCAGGAAACAGGGAGCGTTAACGCCTTTCCCTGACCCAGAAAACAGTAGCCCAAATAGTCCTTTCATTCAACAACTTACTGGTAAACAAGAAGTTAGCCTCCGTGAATATAAACGTCGCAGACTTGTTAAATGGGAATTACATCCTGTTATTATTTGTGGTACTGGCGCTGGGCCTTTGCCTGGGTAAATTGCGCCTGGGTTCAGTTCAACTTGGTAATTCCATTGGCGTTTTAGTCGTCTCCTTATTATTAGGTCAACAGCACTTCAGCATTAACACGGACGCGCTCAACTTAGGTTTTATGCTGTTTATTTTTTGTGTTGGCGTGGAAGCGGGACCGAACTTTTTTTCAATTTTCTTCCGCGACGGTAAAAATTATCTGATGCTGGCGCTGGTGATGGTCGGCAGCGCGCTGCTGATCGCGTTAGGACTGGGTAAACTGTTTGGCTGGGATATCGGGTTAACGGCCGGTATGCTGGCAGGCTCCATGACCTCCACTCCCGTGCTCGTGGGTGCCGGTGATACCCTGCGTCATTCCGGCATGGCCGGCGCACAGCTTTCTGCCGCACTCGACCACCTGAGCCTGGGCTATGCCCTGACCTATCTGATTGGTCTGGTGAGCCTGATCGTTGGCGCACGCTATCTGCCAAAACTGCAGCACCAGGATCTACAGACCAGCGCCCAGCAAATCGCCCGCGAGCGCGGTCTGGATACCGATTCCAAACGTAAAGTCTATCTCCCGGTGATCCGCGCCTATCGCGTCGGGCCAGAGCTGGTGGCATGGGCAGACGGCAAAAATCTGCGCGAGCTGGGGATTTATCGCCAGACGGGCTGCTATATCGAACGTATCCGCCGCAACGGCATTCTGGCGAACCCGGACGGCGACGCGGTGCTGCAGATGGGCGACGACATCGCGCTGGTGGGTTACCCGGACGCCCACGCCCGTCTCGACCCGAGCTTCCGTAACGGCAAAGAGGTGTTCGACCGCGACCTGCTCGACATGCGTATCGTCACCGAAGAGATCGT
This sequence comes from Enterobacter sp. Taxon_8, assembly GCF_058354585.1. Taxonomy (NCBI): domain Bacteria; kingdom Pseudomonadati; phylum Pseudomonadota; class Gammaproteobacteria; order Enterobacterales; family Enterobacteriaceae; genus Enterobacter; species Enterobacter sp. Taxon_8. Next base: position 3,092,701 of record NZ_CM177989.1, read on the forward strand.
GGTGAAAAACCATAACGCCGTTGGCCGCCGCCTGGCGCAGCTGAAGCTGACGGACCACGGCTGCTTCCTCAACCGCGTGATCCGCAGCCAGATTGAGATGCCTATCGACGACAACGTGGTGCTCAACAAAGGCGACGTGCTGCAGGTCAGCGGCGACGCCCGACGCGTGAAAACCGTGGCCGACCGCATCGGCTTTATCTCCATTCACAGCCAGGTCACCGACCTGCTGGCCTTCTGCGCCTTCTTTATCGTTGGTCTGATGATCGGGATGATCACCTTCCAGTTCAGCAACTTTAGCTTCGGCATCGGTAACGCCGCCGGGCTGCTGTTCGCCGGGATCATGCTGGGCTTCCTGCGAGCGAACCATCCGACCTTCGGCTACATTCCGCAGGGCGCGCTGAACATGGTGAAAGAGTTCGGTCTGATGGTGTTTATGGCAGGCGTCGGCTTAAGCGCGGGCAGCGGCATTGGCCACAGCCTGGGCGCCGTCGGCTGGCAAATGTTGGTTTCCGGACTTATCGTCAGCCTGGTGCCGGTGGTGATCTGCTTCCTGTTCGGCGCCTACGTGCTGCGCATGAACCGCGCCCTGCTCTTCGGGGCAATGATGGGCGCGCGTACCTGTGCGCCTGCGATGGAAATCATCAGCGATACCGCGCGCAGCAACATCCCGGCGCTGGGCTATGCGGGCACGTATGCTATCGCTAACGTGCTGCTGACGCTGGCGGGTACGCTGATTATCATCATCTGGCCCGGACTCGGATAACTCCTAAGAATGCGCGTGGTGGAAAATATTTTTGTTACGCGCAGAACTTTTTTATCAGGGGGCAGTCATAACTAGTGCCACTGCTTTTCTTTGATGTCCCCAATTTGTGGAGCCCATCAACCCCGCCGTTTTGGTTCAAGGTTGATGGGTTTTTTGTTGCCTGAAATTCACCTTCCTCTATTCTTTTCTTCTCTCTTGCCACGAAAACACATATGATTAAACATATATAAAATCACACCTGCAGGAAATCCCATGATCCACCCGCTCCAGCTCTTCAAAACCCTCTCCGACGAAACGCGGCTCGCCATCGTCATGCAGCTCCGCGAAGCGGGCGAGCTGTGCGTCTGCGATCTCTGCGCCGCCACCGCCGAATCTCAGCCGAAGGTTTCCCGCCATATGGCGCTGCTGCGCGAGTCCGGGCTGGTGATCGACCGTCGCGAGGGTAAGTGGGTTTATTACCGTCTCTCTCCCAACATGCCCGCGTGGGCGGCAACGATTATCGACAACAGCTGGAACTGCCTGCGGGAAGAGACGCGCATGAAGCTGAAAAACCGACTTCCGGGCTTGTGCTAAGCAAAACATATTCACAAAAACAGATACAACGGAGTAACAGATGTTTCTGGCAGGGGCTATTTTTCTGTTTACGCTGGTACTGGTCATCTGGCAGCCCAAAGGGCTCAGCATCGGCTGGAGCGCGACTATTGGTGCCGTACTGGCGCTCGCCAGCGGCGTGATTCACGTAAACGATATTCCGGTTGTGTGGAATATCGTCTGGAACGCCACGGCAACGTTTATCGCCGTCATCATTATCAGCCTGCTGCTGGATGAGTCCGGCTTTTTCGAGTGGGCGGCACTGCACGTTGCCCGCTGGGGGAACGGCCGCGGACGATTGCTGTTTACGTATATCGTGCTGCTGGGCGCAGCCGTGGCGGCGCTGTTTGCCAATGACGGTGCGGCGCTGATCCTGACCCCTATCGTTATCGCCATGCTGCTGGCCCTGGGGTTCAGCAAGCGGGCCACGCTGGCGTTTGTGATGGCGGCAGGTTTTATCGCCGATACCGCCAGCCTGCCGCTGATTGTCTCCAACCTGGTCAACATCGTCTCGGCAGACTTCTTTAAGCTGGGGTTCAGCGAGTACGCTTCGGTGATGATTCCCGTTGATATCGCCGCGATTGCCGCAACGCTGGTCATGCTGCACCTGTTCTTTCGCAAGGAAATTCCTCCAGAATATGACCTGGCGAAACTCCAGGAGCCTGCGCGGGCCATTCACGACCTCCCGACGTTCAGAACGGGCTGGATCGTCCTGCTCCTTCTGCTCGTCGGTTTCTTCGTGCTTGAACCTCTCGGCATTCCGGTCAGCGCCATTGCGACCGTCGGCGCGCTGATTTTATTCGCTGTCGCAAAACGCGGACATGCAATTAATACCGGAAAAGTGTTGCGCGGCGCACCGTGGCAGATCGTCATCTTCTCGCTGGGGATGTATCTGGTGGTGTATGGCCTGCGCAATGCCGGGCTGACGGAATATCTCTCAGGCGTACTGAATAGCCTGGCCGGGCAAGGGCTGTGGGCCACCACGCTGGGAACCGGATTCATCACCGCGTTTCTGTCATCCATAATGAACAATATGCCCACGGTGCTGATTGGCGCGCTCTCCATTGAGGGCAGTACGGCGACAGGACTGATCAAAGAAGCAATGATTTACGCCAACGTGATTGGCTGCGATCTGGGGCCGAAAATCACGCCTATCGGCAGCCTTGCCACCCTGCTCTGGCTTCACGTGCTGGCGCAGAAAAACATGACGATTAGCTGGGGCTACTATTTCCGGACGGGCATCATCATGACGCTGCCGGTCCTGTTTGTGACGCTCGCCGCGCTGGCGCTACGTCTCTCCTTCACACTGTAATGAGCCACTGATATGAGCCACATCACTATCTATCACAACCCCGCCTGCGGCACGTCGCGCAACACGCTGGAGATGATCCGCAACAGCGGCGCGGAGCCAGAGATTATCCTCTATCTGGAAACCCCGCCGTCGCGCATTAAGCTGACAACCCTGATTACCGATATGGGGATCTCGGTGCGGGATCTGCTGCGTAAAAACGTGGAGCCCTACGAACAGCTCGGCCTTGCCGATGATAACTTCACCGACGACCAGCTTATCGATTTTATGCTGCAACACCCGATTCTGATTAACCGTCCAATCGTGGTCACGCCCTTGGGCACTCGCCTGTGCCGCCCGTCTGAAGTCGTCCTCGACATCCTGCCGGACGCACAGAAAGGGGCATTTACGAAGGAAGATGGCGAAGCGGTGGTGGACGCCAGCGGGAATAAAATCGAGCGCAGGTAAAACTGGCAGGGCGAGTGATACCTAAGGGTTCCCCTCGCCCGCAATTCTCCCCACCATCGCCCGGATCTCTTCGCGGGATAGTGGCGCCCGGTCAGTCACGTAGTGCAGCGTCATTCCTTCAATAAAGGCATCCAGCGCGCGGGTGGTGACCGGGTCGAACCACTGCTCGAGCGTTGTCTGGCTCATCTTCATCCAGTCCTGCATCACCGTTTTGAGCGCCGCGCTGCGGTGCATAAAGGCGTAAAGCTGATACATCAGCGCCATGTTGTGCGGCGTAGTCACCTGCGAGCTGTGGATCAGCGTGGTGATGGATTCGCACGCCATTTCCGGCCCGGTGACGCCCGCGAAGAAATCCCGGTACTGCTGCGACATCTGGCGGGTAAACCACGTGAAGGCCTCCTCCAGCAGCGGCTCCATACCGTCGAAATAGTAGGTCATCGACCCCAGCGGCACGCCCGCGCAGGTGGCGATTTTCCGGTGCGTGACGGCGTGAATACCGTGTTCAGCAATGGTGTCGAGGGTCGCCTGCAGGATCTTCTCCCGGCGATGCGGATCGTTGGGTGGTCTGCTCATCATTTCCTCACCTGGTTTGTGTACAAATGTACACAAACTTGCTAGTGTTGTCGCTATTGTTGTACTTCTGGTGCTACCCCAATGACGCTGACCTCTTCCCGCAAAGCCCTGCAGCTCCGCATGTGGGCGCTGTTTATGTTCTTCTTTATTCCCGGTCTGCTGATGGCCTCCTGGGCCACGCGCACCCCCGCCATTCGCGACATTTTGTCCGTCTCTACAGCTGAGATGGGTATCGTGCTGTTTGGCCTGTCGATAGGCTCCATGAGCGGCATCCTCTGCTCCGCGTGGCTGGTGAAGCGCTTCGGTACGCGGGCGGTGATCCGCACCACCATGTGCTTCGCGGTGTTCGGGATGATCGTGCTCAGCGTCGCGCTGTGGTTTGCCTCACCGGTGCTGTTTGCGCTGGGGCTGACGGTATTTGGCGGCAGCTTCGGTTCGGCGGAAGTTGCCATCAACGTTGAAGGAGCGGCTGTCGAGCGTGAGATGAACAAAACCGTGCTGCCGATGATGCACGGTTTTTACAGCCTCGGCACGCTGGCCGGTGCGGGCGTGGGGATGGCGCTGACGGCCACTGGCGTGAGCGCCAATCTGCATATCCTGCTGGCAGCGCTGGTGTGCATTATTCCGATTCTGACCGGCATCCGGGCGATCCCGGACGGCACCGGCAAGAACGCCTCAGATGAACAGCATTCGGCCGAAAAAGGACTGCCCTTCTACCGCGATTATCAGCTGATGCTGATTGGCGTGGTGGTGCTGGCGATGGCGTTCGCGGAAGGGTCCGCCAACGACTGGCTGCCGCTGCTGATGGTAGACGGTCACGGCTTTAGCCCAACCTCCGGCTCGCTGATCTACGCCGGGTTTACGCTGGGGATGACCGTCGGGCGCTTCACCGGCGGCTGGTTTATCGACCGCTACAGCCGCGTGGCGGTGGTGCGCGCCAGCGCCCTGCTGGGCGGCCTGGGTATCGCGATGATCATATTTGTCGATGTGGACTGGATTGCCGGGGTATCGGTGATCCTCTGGGGACTGGGCGCGTCGCTCGGCTTTCCGCTTACCATTTCAGCCGCCAGCGATACCGGCCCGGATGCCCCGACGCGCGTCAGCGTGGTGGCAACCACGGGCTATCTCGCCTTCCTGGTCGGGCCGCCGCTGCTTGGCTTCCTCGGCGAGCACTACGGGCTGCGCAGCGCCATGCTGGTGGTGTTAGGGTTGGTCATCATCGCGGCGCTGGTGGCGCGCGCGGTGGCAAAGCCGGAAACGAATCAAACGACACTGGAGAAGGGATATGAGCGTTAAACTGATCGCCGTCGACATGGATGGCACATTCCTCAGCGATGCCAAGACCTACAATCGCCCGCGCTTTCTGGCGCAATACGCCCGCATGAAGGCGCAAGGCATTCGCTTCGTGGTCGCCAGCGGCAACCAGTTCTACCAGCTGATCTCCTTTTTCCCGGAGATTGCGCATGAAATTTCATTCGTCGCCGAAAACGGCGGCTGGGTCGTAAGTGAGGGTGAAGACGTCTTTAACGGTGAACTGTCGAAAGCCCATTTCGAGACCGTTGCGAACGTGTTAAGCGACGTTCCCGGCATTGAGATTATCGCCTGCGGGAAGAGCAGCGCCTACACGCTGAAGTGCTATGACGAAGGCTTTAAGGGTATCGCGGCGAAGTACTATCACCGTCTGGAAATGGTCAGCGATTTCGACAACCTGAACGATATTTTCTTCAAGTTCGGGCTTAACGTGTCTGACGATGAAATTCCGCGTATTCAGGCGCTGCTGCATGAAAAGCTGAGTGACATCATGGTGCCCGTCACCACTGGTCACGGCAGTATCGACCTGATCATACCCGGCGTGCACAAAGCTAACGGCCTGCGGATCCTGCAAAAGCGCTGGGGCATAGACGATAGCGAAGTGGTGGCCTTCGGCGACAGCGGCAACGACGTGGAGATGCTGCGCCAGTCCGGATTCAGCTTTGCGATGGCGAATGCCAGACCGCATATCAAAGCGGCGGCGCGTTTTGAAGCGCCGCACAATAACGATGAAGGCGTGTTGGATGTGATTGATAAGGTGCTGGATGGAGAGGCACCGTTTAATTAACACCGTGCGGTCTGGTGCCCTCACCCTACCCCTCTCCCACAGGGAGAGGGAATAAACAGTTAAGGTTGCAGGGCGTTTCCGACGCGCTTGTCTTTCAGGAACACCACCATCAGGGCAACCCACAGCACGCCGTTGGCGAGGTTAAACAGGCTGAACAGCCCGTTGCCGCCCATCGCGTAGGCATGCTTGCTCACCTCGATACCGACGGTAAAAATCAGCATCTGCAGCATCCCCATCGCCGCGGAGACCGTGCCTTTACTCATCTCGCTGGCAAACAGCGTCAGGCGCACCAGACCGGCGTTGGCCACGCCAATCCCGAAGGCGTAGATGCTCAGCCCTGCCGTCATCCACAGATAAGCGTGTGATGACGCGACGGTCGCCACCGCCGCCAGAATCAACCCTGCCGCAATCGGCCAGCCGCCCATGATAATAAGCGAACGCACTGTGCGGCGTGACGTCAAACGTGCCAGCACCAGGTTCCCGATAATCAGCGCGCCAAAGATCGGCACCTGCAGCAGACCATACTCATAGCTGCTGAGCTTTTCACCGCTGATGATAATAACCGGAGACTGGGCGATCCACGCCAGCAGCGGCAGGCTAACGAACCCGGTCGCCAGCGCGCCCGCCACAAAGCGGCCATTCTTCAGCACTTCTTTATAGTCCCGACCCAGCTCTTTCAGCGAGAGTTTCTCGCCGATGCGGGTGGCCGTTTCCGGCATCGCCCGGTGCAGACCAAAGAACGCGATGGCGGCGAGAACGGCAAACAGCACAAACATCCCTTCCCATGGCGCCATATGCACCCACGCGGCACCCACCAGCGGCCCGAGTAAGGGGGCAATGAGCGCCACGTTCGCCATCAGCGCGGTAATTTTGATACACACCGCCTCTTCAAACGATTCCTGAATGGCGGCATACCCCACGGCGCCGATAAAGCACAGGCTCACCCCCTGCAGGAAGCGCAGCAAGGTAAATTGTTCAATGTTTTGCGCCAGCAGCGTGGCAAGACAGGTGACGATAAACCACACCACGCCCGTCAGCATCACCGGACGGCGGCCAATGCGATCCGACAGCGGGCCTAACAGCCACTGCAAAAACATGCCGCCGGCCAGATAGGCGGTCATGGAGGTCGGTACCCACTCGATTCCGGCGTTGTACTGCGCCACCACCGCCAGCATACCGGGCTGGATCATATCGTTGCCGATATAGGTAGAAAATTCGTAGAGCACCAGACACAGAGGGAAAAGCAACGCCTGACGACCCAGACGTGAACCAGAAGAAGAACGGTTTAACATGCAATCTCTTTATAATGACAAAATCGCGACGAGTGTAATGAAATGCCGCAGCCCGAGATAGTGATTTATCGAGGATAAACAGAAATAAAGCACATATCGTCTTCGTTTAAGGTTTCCTTAAGTTGACACTTTTATGATAGCCCCATTACTCGTCAACGACCCCAAATCATGGCACTTACCTCCAGCCGTTCAGAATTGTCTAAGTTACAGACAAATAAGACAAAACGCCTTTACCGCTTACCGTCCCGCTTTTATGGTTATCAGCTTTTCATACTGATTGCCCTTGCCGTGGTATTTACGTGGCTATCGCGCAATGAAGCGCTCGACAGATGGATTACCGGCTTTTGGTATGACGCGGCGACGCAGAGCTTTCCGCTGCAGAAAGACCACCTGCTGGATCTGCTCAACCACCGACTGGCGAAGTACATTGCCATCGCCTTTGGCGCCGTGGCGCTGGTTTACGGCGCCTACAAGCGTAACGCAAGGCTGGTTACGGCAGCGCTGCTGATGGGCGTTGGCGCGCTGGTGGTGGGCCTGCTGAAAAGCATGAGCCATCACAGCTGTCCGTGGGATCTGGTGGAATATGGCGGGAAGGCCGTGTCCTACCCCCTGTTCAGCTCCATTCCTGCTGACAGCGGTCCGGGGCGCTGTTTCCCCGGCGGTCATGCCTCCAGCGGCTTTATGGTGATGGGGCTGTTTTTTGCCTTCTGGCGCGAACGTCCGCGTCTCGCCTGGTGCTTCGTCGCGCTGGGCGTGGTGTTAGGTCTGGCGATGGGCTTCGGTCAGGTCATGCGCGGGGCGCATTTTTTCTCTCACAACCTGTGGGCCGGGTGGTGGGTCTGGTTTTCCCAGGTGGTGGTCTACGGGCTGATTTCCACCCGGTTTGCTAAAGAGTGATAACGCTATGCTAGAGAATCTGAATTATCAGCTGTTTTATCTGATCAACGCCACACCGGCCTCGCCCGAGTGGATGATCGACTTTGCCACCTTTCTGGCAAAAGACCTGATCGGTATCGTGCCCGCGCTGGCAGCCATTCTCTGGCTGTGGGGGCCTCGTAGCCAGGTAAAAGCACAGCGCAAGCTGGTAATCAAAGTGGCGATGGCTCTCGGCGTAAGCGTCCTGGTGAGCTACATTCTGGGCCACGCGTTCCCGCACGATCGTCCGTTTGTCGATCACGTCGGCTATACCTTCCTGCATCATGCGCCGGATGACTCGTTCCCGAGCGATCACGGTACGGTGATCTTCACCTTTGCGCTAGCCTTCCTGTTCTGGCATCGCCTGTGGTCTGGTGCGGTGCTGATGGTGGTCGCCGTGGCCATCGCCTGGTCTCGCGTTTACCTGGGCGTCCACTGGCCGCTGGATATGGTGGGCGGCTTCCTGGTCGGGCTGATTGGCTGCGTGAGCGCGGCTATCCTGTGGAGCCTCTTCGGTGAAGCGCTCTACCGCACGCTGTCATCACTGTATCGCGCCATTTTCGCTATCCCGATCCGCAAAGGCTGGATACGTGACTAACCCCAACCTGTCAGGTTACACTTGAACCCCCGCCCTGCGGGGGTTCACTTTTTTATCCCGAGGAACTATGGAAACACGTCGCGATGACCGCATTGCTCAGCTGCTACAGGCGCTGAAGCGCAGCGATAAGCTGCATCTTAAGGAAGCCGCCAACCTCCTCGGCGTCTCAGAGATGACCATTCGTCGGGATCTTAACAGCGAAAGCGCGCCCGTCGTGCTGCTGGGCGGGTATATTGTGCTTGAGCCGCGTAGCGCCAGCCATTATCTGATCAGCGACCAGAAGACGCGCCTGGTGGAAGAGAAACGCAAAGCCGCCCGGCTTGCAGCCTCGCTGGTACAGCCGCACCAGACGCTATTTTTTGACTGCGGCACCACCACGCCGTGGATTATCGAGGCCATCGACAGCAGCATTCCTTTTACTGCCGTGTGCTACTCCCTGAACACCTTTCTGGCGCTTCAGGAGAAACCCGAGTGCCGGGTGATCCTGTGCGGCGGCGAGTTTCACGCCAGCAACGCCATCTTTAAGCCGCTCAACCTGCAGGACACGCTCAGCAATCTCTGCCCGGATATCGCGTTTTATTCCGCGGCGGGCGTCAACGTGCGCCAGGGCGCAACCTGCTTTAACCTGGAAGAGCTGCCGGTGAAGCACTGGGCATTAAGCGCCGCGCAGTACCATGTTCTGGTGGTCGATCACAGCAAGTTTGGTAAGGTCCGTTCGGCAAGAATGGGCGAGCTGGCGCAGTTCGACGCCATCGTCAGCGACTGCCGCCCGGACGACGAGATTGTGGCCCACGCGAAGGCGCAGCAGGTGAAATTGATGTATTAAGAGAGTGCGGTCTGATGCCCGCACCCCAGCCCTCTCCCACAGGGAGAGGGAGAAAACCCATCAGGTTTAGCTGAACCAGCTGCCGAACCACCCGTGAAATTTCATCATCACGAAATCCCACATCCGGCTGAAGAAGCCGCCCTCTTCGACCGCTTCCATTACAATTAACGGACGCTGTTCAATTGATTTACCGTTTAGCTGGAAATCAATCGTCCCGACTACCTGGCCTTTTTTCAGTGGCGCGGTGAGCTGCGGATCGGTCAGGGTGTAGCTGGCCTTCAGGTTTTTCAGCTGACCGCGCGGAATGGTCACCGAGCCCGCCTCACCCGCGCCCAGGTTCACTTCGCTCTTGTCACCAAACCAGACGCGCTGGCTGACGAACGTGGCATCCGGTTTAATCGGCGTCACGGTTTCATAGAAGCGGAAGCCCCACGTCAGCAGTTTTTCTGACTCATTAAAGCGAATACGGTCGGTTTTGGTGCCCAGCACTACCGAAATCAGGCGCATGTCGCCCTGGGTCGCGGAGGCCACCAGGTTATAGCCCGCGCCCGCCGTGGTGCCGGTTTTCATTCCGTCCACGTTAACGTTGCTGCTCCACAGCAGGCGGTTGCGGTTCGGCTGACGGATTTTATTGAAGGTAAACTCTTTCTCTTTATGGATGGCGTATTCATCCGGCACGTCGTGGATCAGCGCTTTCCCCAGCAGCGCCATGTCGCGCGCGGTACTGAACTGTCCCGGCGAATCCAGACCGTGAACTGTTTTGAACGTGGTGTTGGTTAAGCCCAGTTTCTGCGCGTAGCCATTCATCAAGCCAATGAAAGAATCCTGGCTGCCGGCAACATAATCGGCCAGCGCAATGCACGCATCATTTCCCGACTGAATAATTACCCCTTTGTTCAGATCGGAAACGGAGACCTGATCCCCAGGCTTCAGGAACATCACGGAAGATCCCCGCAGCTCCGGGTTGCCGGTCGCCCAGGCATCCTTCCCGATGGTGACCATATCGTCCAGCTTGATCTTGCCCGCTTTCAGCGCCTGGCCGACCACATAGCTGGTCATGATTTTGGTCAGGCTTGCCGGATCGAGTTTCTCATCTGCATTACCTTCCGCCAGCACTTTACCGCTGGAATAATCCATCAGGATCCAGGCGCGCGCGTCCACAGGCGGCGCTTCGGGCGCAGCCTGCTCAGCTGCGTAGAGAGTTGGTGCAAACAGGAAAAGGAGCGCAGAGCCTGTCGCAAGGCTGCGCAGAGAAGTCATTTTACGCGTCATAAATGCCACCCGAGTGTCCATTCAAAAATTACGTCACATCACCGTGTCGCAAGAAGCGATGAGTAATAGCGCACTAAAACGGTTAAAGAAACCCAACGAGGGTAAAGTTATTAAAGTTTATGCAATAACATTCAGATACGCTTTGATTCAGACGATTTTTTTGTCTTCTGTTGCGTAATTGTTAGGTTTATCTCACCATGGCGAAAGCTGACACGGATTCACATCTCATCAGGAGTAAATATGATTACGCTTTGGGGCAGGAACAACTCGACCAACGTTAAGAAAGTGCTCTGGACGCTCGAGGAGCTGGATTTACCGTTCAATCAAATCATGGCCGGCATGTCGTTCGGCGTAAACAAAGAGGCCGACTATCTGGCCATGAACCCGAACGGCCTGGTGCCGCTGCTGCGCGATGATGAAACAGACGCGACGCTTTGGGAGTCCAACACCATTGTGCGTTACCTCGCCGCGCAGTACGGTCAGGGCCGCCTGTGGGTTGAGAATCCCGCCCGGCGCGCTCAGGGCGAAAAGTGGATGGACTGGGCGAACCAGACGCTGTCCCCGACCCACCGCGTGATCCTGATGGGGCTTATCCGCACGCCGGAAGCTGAACGCGACTATCCCGCAATTCACGCCGCGCAGGATGCCTGCGAAAATCTGTTTGCGATGATGGATGACGAGCTGGCGAAGCACGCCTGGTTCTCCGGCGAGGCGTTCGGCGTGGGCGATATTGCCGTGGCGCCGTTCGTCTGGAACCTGACCAATATGGGCCTGAAGTGGACGCCGCGCCCTCACCTGGAGCGCTGGCTTAAACAGCTGAGCGATCGCCCGGCTTACCGCAACGTGGTAATGATCCCGGTCACCTGATTACGCGCCGGACGGGCTGACTTTCAACAGTTGCCCGTCCGTCTCGTCGGTCAGGACATACAGATACCCATCCGGCCCCACCCGCACGTCGCAAATACGCTGGTCCCGGTCGCCCAGAATGCGCCCGTCCTCCGTCACCTTATTGCCGTCCACGCTCAGCACGATCACGTCCTTCTCCTTCAGCGCGCCGATAAACAGCTTGTTTTTCCACTGCGGGAAAACGTCGCTGTTGTAAAACGCCATGCCGCTCACCGCGGGTGAGACTTTCCAGAAGAACAGCGGTTTTTCGGTTCCCTCAACGTGCTCGCCTTTAGCTTCCGGGATTTTCAGGCCGCTGTAGTTAATGCCGTGCGTCGCAAGCGGCCAGCCGTAGTTTTTTCCTTTCTCCGGAATGTTGATCTCATCCCCGCCTCGCGGGCCGTGCTCGTTCAGCCAGAGCGTGTCGCTCCAGGGGTTCATCGCCATCCCCTGCGGGTTGCGAATGCCGTAAGACCAGATTTCGGGTCGCGCACCGGGGGTATTCACAAAGGGGTTATCCGACGGGACTTTTCCGTCTTCGGTAAGGCGCACCACTTTACCCTGCAATTTATCCAGATCCTGCGCCGTCGGACGCTGATTATTCTCGCCGAGTCCAATAAAGAGAGAGCCTTTGCCGTCGAACACCAGCCGCCCGCCAAAATGGTTACCGGTTGAGAGTTTCGGTATCTGGCGAAACGCCACCTGGAATCCCTCGATGCGGGAATAGTCGTCGCTCAGGCGGCCATAGCCTACCGCCGTGCCGGCTTTGCCGTCATGCCCGGCCTCGGCGTAGCTCAGCCAGACGCGGCGCGACTTCTCAAAATCCGGGGCAAGCACCACATCCAGCAACCCTCCCTGACCGTTTGCCCAGACCTTCGGCACGCCGACAATCGGATCGGAGAGCCCTTTTCCGGTCTGCCAGCGTTTGAGCTGACCACCCTTCAGGGTCACCAGCAGCCCGTCATTATCCGGCAGGAACGCCAGGGACCAGGGGTGATCGAGTCTGTTTTGCAGCACCTCGACCTTCACCGCCTCTGGCGCAGCAAGAAGTGAAAACGGAATGAATAATACAGGCAGGGAAATCAGCGAGGATCGAGGCATAACGCACTCCTTTATCGGCATATGGCATAAAGATTAGCCACTGCGTCCGGGCGCGTTAGCACTTTTACAAAAGCTTAAGCAGAAGGGGGAGTCGCCTCCCCCTGGATCAGTGCTGTTCAAGCTTCTCGTGCTCGTTCAGGCACATGATGCATAGAGAGAGCGTTGTCAGGCAGTTTTCAAGCTTCTCCGCGTTTACGGCGATAAAGTTCGGGCAGTCGTGGCGTCCGTTCATCAGACATACCCCGGCGATGGAGAGCACCTCAGCGGCGCGGCGCAGCGCGATCAGCTCACTTTCGCCGTAATTCGCCTTCAGGGTCGGTGCTTTTTCACGCATGAAATTACACAGTTCAAACAGGTTATCACGCAGATGTTCGCTTTCGCTGACTGACATATACCCTTTTGCCTTCCTCAACTGCAGGTACGCGGCCAGGTCGATTCGGGCGTTGATCAGCTTGTTCAGCAGATCGCGTTTTAGTCTGTCAACGGTCATGCTCTTTCCTCCTCTGTCAGCCATGGTGCATAGTCAGGATAAGTACATTTTTTGTACAGTTTAATGCCTGGGATCAATTTTTATTAACTGATTAACATAATTTACAATGTTACAACGTCAGCCCGACGCATCCACCTTGCAAAGAGTGTATAAATCCCCCGCGATACGCTGTAAAATCCCGCCCTGATAACTCCATAATTGATGAATTTTTAACCTATGAGCAATGTTACGCACCAGCCGAAAATCGGCTTCGTCTCCCTGGGCTGCCCGAAAAACCTGGTGGATTCAGAACGCATCCTGACCGAACTGCGCACCGAGGGCTATGACGTGGTGCCAAGCTACGACAACGCCGATATGGTGATCGTTAACACCTGCGGGTTTATCGACAGCGCGGTCCAGGAATCACTGGAAGCCATCGGTGAAGCCCTGACCGAAAACGGCAAAGTGATTGTGACCGGCTGCCTGGGCGCGAAAGAAGACCAGATCCGCGAAGTGCACCCTAAGGTGCTGGAGATCACCGGCCCGCACAGCTACGAGCAGGTGCTGCAACATGTTCATCACTACGTGCCAAAACCAAAGCATAACCCGTTCCTGAGCCTGGTGCCGGAACAGGGCGTGAAGCTGACGCCGCGCCACTACGCGTACCTGAAAATTTCCGAAGGCTGCAACCATCGCTGCACCTTCTGCATCATCCCGTCCATGCGTGGCGATCTGGTGAGCCGTCCGATTGGCGAAGTGCTGGCTGAAGCCAAACGTCTGGCCGACGCGGGCGTGAAGGAGCTGCTGGTCATCTCCCAGGACACCTCTGCCTACGGCGTGGACGTAAAGCACCGCTCCGGTTTCCACAACGGCGAGCCGGTGAAAACCAGCATGGTTGGCCTGTGCGAGCAGCTGTCCAAACTCGGTATCTGGACGCGCCTGCACTACGTCTACCCGTACCCGCACGTTGACGATGTCATCCCACTGATGGCGGAAGGCAAAATTCTGCCGTACCTGGACATCCCGCTGCAGCACGCGAGCCCGCGTATCCTGAAGCTGATGAAACGTCCTGGCTCCGTTGACCGCCAGCTGGCCCGCATCAAGCAGTGGCGTGAGATCTGCCCGGATCTGACGCTGCGCTCCACCTTTATCGTCGGCTTCCCGGGTGAAACCGAAGAAGACTTCCAGATGCTGCTCGACTTCCTGAAAGAAGCGCGTCTGGACCGCGTCGGCTGCTTCAAGTACAGCCCGGTAGAAGGCGCAACCGCCAACGAGCTGGCGGACCAGGTGCCGGAAGAGGTGAAAGAAGAACGCTGGAACCGCTTCATGCAGCTGCAGCAGCAGATTTCTGCCGAGCGTCTGCAGGAAAAAGTGGGCCGCGAGATCATGGTTATTATCGACGAAGTTGACGAAGAAGGCGCGATTGGCCGCAGCATGGCGGACGCCCCTGAAATCGACGGTGCGGTGTACCTGAACGGCGAAACCAGCGTTAAGCCGGGTGATATTATTCGCGTGAAGGTTGAAAACGCGGACGAGTATGACCTGTGGGGTAGCCGGGTTTAATCTTCCTGCTCCTCTTTTGTAGGCCGGGTAAGGCGTAGCCGCCACCCGGCACATTTTACTGCGCTATCCCTTAATCCTCGGATCCAGCGCGTCGCGCAGACCGTCACCCAGCAGGTTAAACGCCAGCACGGTCAGAAAAATCGCCAGGCTCGGGAAGATCGCCACGTGCGGTGCAATCACCATATCCGCCCTCGCCTCGTTCAGCATCGCGCCCCACTCCGGCGTTGGAGGCTGAGCACCCAACCCTAAAAACGACAGGCTGGCCGCCGAGATAATCGACACGCCGATACGCATGGTGAAATAGACCACGATGGACGACACCGTACCCGGCAGAATATGGCTGAACAGGATGGTGGCGTCGCTGGCCCCCATGCTGCGGGCAGATTCTATAAAGGTCTGCTGTTTCAGCACCAGCGTGTTGCCGCGCACCAGGCGCGCAAACGCCGGAATCGAAAACACCGCGACCGCAATGATGACGTTGGCCATGCCGCTGCCCATGATCGCCACCACCGCAATCGCCAGCAGAATGCCGGGAAAAGCAAACAGCACGTCGCAGATGCGCATGATGATGCGGTCCCACCAGCCTTCGTAATATCCGGCAACGAGCCCCAGCACGGTACCGATGGCCGCGCCGATCAGCACCGCGAACACCCCGGCGGCAAGCGAGATTTGCGCCCCGACCAGCACGCGGCTAAAGATATCGCGCCCGAGGGAGTCCACGCCGAACCAGTGCAGCATCGACGGTCCGTCGTTCAGACGGTCATAGTCAAAATAGTTTTCCGCATCAAATGGCGCCACCCACGGCGCAATCACCGCCACTGCAATAAGCAGCAGCACAAACAGCCCCGCGGTCATCGCGACCGGCTGACGGCGAAAACGCCGCCAGAATTCAGACCACGGGGTGTGGACGTGGTCCGGTTTTAGCCCCGGCATCGCGTTTAAAACGGCCTGACGTCGCCAGTTCAATAATCGCATCTTACTTATACCTGATGGCCGGGTTAATGGCGGCGTAGAGCACGTCCACCACTAAGTTGATAAGAATAAATTCCAGCGAGAAAAGCAGCACTTCCGCCTGAATCACCGGGTAGTCGCGCATCTCGACGGAATCGACCAGCAGGCGTCCCAGCCCCGGCCAGTTGAAGACTTTTTCCACCACGATAGAGCCGCCCAGCAGGAAGCCAAACTGCAGCCCCATCATCGTCACCACCGGGATCATCGCGTTGCGGAACCCGTGCTTGAGAATGACCCACTTCTCGCTGACCCCTTTCGCCCGCGCGGTGCGAATATAATCTTCGCTCAGCACGTCAACGAACGAGGCGCGGGTAAAGCGGGCCATCACGGCCGACACGGCAGCCCCAAGCGTCATGGAAGGCAGGATGTAATGCTTCCAGGTATCGGCCCCGACGGTGGGCAGCCAGCCCAGCTCAACGGAGAAGATCTGCATCAGCAGCATCCCCAGCGCGAACGCCGGGAAGGAGATGCCGGTCACCGCCAGCGCCATGCCGAGCTTGTCCGGCCAGCGGTTGCGCCAGACGGCTGCGACAATACCGGCGCCAAGCCCAAACACGACTGCCCAGCTCATGCTGGCAATCGTCAACCAGAACGTCGGCATAAAGCGGGTGGCGATCTCCTCCGACACCGGACGACGCGACACCATCGAAATACCAAAGTCACCCTGAAGAACGTTGCCAATATAGTGCAGAAACTGCATATACAGAGGCTGGTCAAGACCCAGCTGTTTACGCACCAGCTCAATGACCGTGGCATCCGCTTCGGGCCCGGCAACCAGACGCGCCGGATCGCCCGGCAGCATATGGACAAACAAAAACACCAGCACCGCCACAATCAGCAGCGTCGGAATAAGCCCCAGCAGGCGTTTACAAACATAATTCAGCATGAGGTTTATTTTAAATCCGCATCGTCAAAGCTAAAGCCGGTGTCCGGCATGATGTAGAACCCGGTCAACGCTTTGTTATGGGCTGATACCAGTTTCTCCACCACCAGCGGCACCCACGGTGACTCTTTCCAGATGATGTCCTGCGCGTCTTTGTAGAGGCGCGCCTTCTCCTCCGGTTTAGTGGTTTTCAGCGCATCGGCCAGGTCTTTGTCCACCTGCGGGTTGCTGTAGAACGCAGTGTTGAACAGGGTTGGCGGCCAGTTCTGCGAGGCAAACAGCGGCGACAGCGCCCAGTCGGCTTCACCAGTCGATGCCGACCAGCCGGTGTAGAACATCCGCACGCCGCTCTCTTTCTGCCCTTTCCCCTCCACTTCTGCCGCACGCTGTCCGGCATCCATTGCCGTGACCTGTACCTTGATACCCACCTGCGCCAGCTGCTGCTGGGTAAACTGCAGCACCTTCTGGGCGGTGCTGTGATTATGCGACGACCACAGCGTGGTGCTAAAACCGTTCGGGAAGCCCGCCTCTTTCAGCAGCTCGCGCGCTTTAGCCGGATCGTACGGCCACGGCTGATAGCTTTGCGCATAGGCGATAGCCGGCGGCAGCACGCCGGTGGCCGGGGTGGCATAGCCCGCAAAAGCGACCTTCACCAGCGCCTGACGGTTAATGGCATAGTTAATAGCTTCGCGCACCTTCGGGTTATCGAACGGCTTTTGCGTGACGTTCATGCTGATGTAGCGCTGCATGATCGACGGGCTGGCGACCAGCTCCAGCTTGCTGTTTTTCTGCAAAATGGCGGCCTGCTCATACGGGATCGGGAAGGCAAACTGCGCCTCGCCGGTTTGCAGCATCGCCGCGCGGGTGTTGTTGTCCACCACCGGACGCCAGGTGATGGTGTCCAGCTTCGGCAGCCCCTGCTGCCAGTATCCGGCGAATTTCTTCACCTTCACAAAATCGGTCTGGTTCCAGGTGAGCAGTTCGTAAGGGCCGGTGCCAACAGGGTGGAAACCGATCTCTTTGCCGTATTTCTGCAGCGCAGCAGGGGAAATCATCGCCGTTGCCGGATGCGCCAGAATATTGATAAACGCGGAGAACGGCTCTTTCAGGGTGATTTTTACCGTCGCCGGGTCGACCACCTCGGTTTTGGCGATGTTTTTATAAAGGTTATAGCGCTTGAGGCTGTTTTCAGGATTGCTGGCGCGATCGAGGTTAATCTTCACCGCCTCCGCATTGAAGTCTGTCCCATCCTGGAACTTCACGCCGGTTCTGAGCTTGATGGTGTAGACCAGCCCGTTGTCGGACACGGTGTACCCCTCCGCCAGCACGTTTTTGAGCTTCATCTCTTTATCCAGGCCGAACAGGCCCTGGTAGAACGATTTCGCCACCGCCTGAGAGAGCGTGTCGTTGGCGTCATACGGATCGAGCGTGGTGAAATTGGAGCCGACGGCAACCACCACATCTTTGGCAGCGAACGCGGGGGCAGCGGCCAGGGCTGCCGTCACGCTCGCGGCTAACAACCATCTACGCGCTACAAATGTAACCATTGTGTTCTCCTGCCTGTTGTAAGTTATAACCGCGAAAAAGCATTGTCCTGACGCGGGGGAGCGACGAAATGACCCGGCTCGACCTCGCGAAGCGTCACGCGCTCCACGGCCTCGCCGAGTTTATGAATATTGCCCGGCATATCATCCTGCAGCAGCACGCGCTGGCCGTGACGATGTGCGGGATCGGCAACCGGAACCGCCGCGATAAGCTTGCGGGTGTACGGGTGCTGCGGGTTCTCGAACACTGCCCTTCGCGGCCCAATCTCCACGATCTGCCCCATAAACATTACCGCCACGCGATGGCTGATGCGCTCGACCACCGCCATGTCGTGCGAGATAAACAGGAAGGCGATACCCATATCCCGCTGTAAATCAAGCAGCAGGTTGATGATTTGCGCCCGGATAGAGACATCCAGCGCCGAGACGGATTCATCCGCAATCACCACTTTCGGGTTCAGCGCCAGCGCGCGGGCGATGCAGATACGCTGCCGCTGCCCGCCGGAAAACTCGTGCGGATAACGCCAGGCGTGTTCCGGCTTCAGGCCAACGCGCTCCAGCAGCCAGGCCACGCGACGCTGCGCCGCCTCGCCGTCGAGCAGGTTATGCACCCGCAGCGGCTCCATGATCGAATACCCCACCGTATGGCGCGGATCGAGGGAGGCATACGGATCCTGAAAAATAAACTGAATATCCCGCCGCACCGCCTGCAGCCTGCTGTCCGGAAGGGTATCAATGCGCTCGCCGTTAAAGGTAATGCTGCCCTCCTGAGATTCCACCAGACGGAGCAGCGCGCGCCCGGTCGTGGATTTACCGCAGCCGGACTCCCCCACCAGCGCCAGCGTTTCGCCCGGCCAGAGGTCGAAGCTGACGTTTTCCACCGCGTGCACTTCGCGCTTCACCCGGTTCAGTACGCCGCTGCGCAGCGGAAACCGGGTGACCAGATTTCGTACTTCCAGAATGGGCTTGCCCGGCACCACGGTGTCCTGCTCGCGCTCATCCTCCTGCAGCTCAGACGCCTCGAGGGAAAGCAGCGGAAAACGGCGCGGCAGATCGCTGCCGTTCATCGCCCCCAGTCGCGGGACCGCCGCCAGCAGTGCTTTGGTGTAAGGATGCGCGGGCGCGTGAAAAATCTGCTCGACCGGGCCGGTTTCTACCGCGCAGCCCTTATGCATCACCAGTACGCGATCGGCGATATCGGCAACCACGCCCATATCGTGGGTGATAAAGATCACCCCCATCTCCATCTCCTGCTGCAGCACGTTGATGAGCTGCAGGATCTGCGCCTGAATGGTCACGTCCAGCGCCGTTGTCGGCTCGTCGGCAATGAGCACCGCCGGACGGCAGGAGAGCGCCATGGCAATCATTACCCGCTGGCGCATGCCGCCGGAAAGCTGATGCGGATAGCGGCCCAGAATGGCCTGCGCCTCCGGAATGCGCACCAGCTCAAGCATCCGTCGGGCCTCTTTGAGCGCTTCATCGCCGCTCAGCCCCTGATGCAGGCGGATGGACTCGGCAATTTGCTCCCCGACCGGGAACACCGGGTTCAGAGAGGTCATCGGTTCCTGGAAAATCATGGCAATATCCGCCCCGCGCACGCCCTGCATCTGCGCACCGCTCAGCTCATTTAAATCAATGACCTGCCGGTTACGGCGGCGCAGGAGCATTTTCTCGCTGCTGATTTGCCCGCCCGTCTGTTCCAGCAGGCGCATCAGCGCCAGCGCGGTAACCGATTTCCCGGAACCGGATTCGCCAACAATCGCCAGCGTCTCGCCGCGCCTGAGCGTGAACGATAAATTCTGTACTGCGGGGAAGAACTGCCGCTCTTCCTGAAACGCAATATTCAGCTGATGGACAGCCAATACTTCGCGGTTGTCCAGCTCTTCACTGTGCGGCACGCGCTGCCCCCTTATTCACGATAAATCCCCGTGCTCGGCTCATCGCCGGCATAGCCCCAGGCGCGATACATGCCTTCGCTGTTGAACGGCAGGGCCACGTTGCCCTCACGATCCACCGCAATGAGTCCGCCGACGCCGCCCAGGGCAGGCAGTTTTTCCATCACCACGCGCTCGCAGGCCTCGCTCAGGCTTAAGCCGCCGTAATCCATCAGCGCGGTAATGTCGTAGGCCGCGAGGGCGCGAATAAAAACTTCCCCGGTGCCGGTACACGACACCGCCGCCGTCGCGTTATTGGCATAGCAGCCGGCGCCCGGCAGCGGGCTGTCGCCGACGCGTCCAGGCAGCTTGTTGGTCATCCCACCCGTTGACGTCGCCGCCGCGAGGTTGCCGGCTTTATCGAGCGCCACCGCGCCGACCGTGCCCATTTTGCTGCGCTCATCCAGCGGCGCAGTATGGTCAAGCTGCGTCATGCCCGCCGAACGAGCTTCCAGTAACTGCTGATAGCGCGCTTCCGTGGAAAACAGATCGGGCGATACCGGCTCCATCCCGTGTTCGAAGGCAAAGGTCTCCGCCCCGGCCCCCGTCAGCAGCACGTGCGGACTCTCTTCCATCACCAGACGCGCCGCCAGCACCGGATTACGCAGGTGACTGACGCCCGCCACGGCGCCCGCTTTCAGGGTAATACCGTCCATCACGCAGGCATCCAGCTCGTGCGTTTCATTCCGGGTAAAGACCGAACCGATCCCCGCATTAAATAACGGGCACTCTTCCAGCAGGCGCACCGCCTCGGTGACCACGTCCAGCGCGCTTTCGCCCGCTTCCAGCATTCTCTGGCCCGTTTCCACAATGGCGTACAGCGCGTCGATGTAGCGCTTTTCCTGCTCGGGACTGAGCTGTGCTCGGGTGATTGCCCCGGCGCCACCATGAATTGCGATTACCGCATTAACCATTCGCATCACCCGTTAGCCTGTTTTGCGGCTTTTTCTATAAATATCATTATCGTCGACGAAACTTCAGATGATTTTTGAATATAGAAAGACGTAACAGTGATGTAAAGCGTGCACCCTTCGGTCATACAGTTAGCCGCACTTTTCTGCCATAATGGACGCTTTCGTTGTTACTCCGCAGGAGCCCACCATGGATTTTACCGCCGGACTGATGCCGCTTGAGACGGCACTCACGCAGATGCTTGACCGAGTTTCCCCGCTGCATGACGTAGAGACGCTGCCCCTCGTGCGCTGTTTTGGCCGTATTGCCGCGCGCGATATCGTCTCTCCACTTAACGTGCCGGGGTTTGATAACTCAGCGATGGACGGTTACGCGGTACGCCTGGCGGATCTCCAGACGGGTAATGCCCTGCCGGTGGCGGGCAAAGCCTTTGCGGGTCAGCCGTTTAGCGGTGAATGGCCTGCGGGCACCTGCGTGCGCATCATGACCGGCGCGCCGGTTCCGGCCGCCTGCGACGCCGTGGTAATGCAGGAAGAGACCGAACAGACCGACGAAGGCGTGCGTTTTACCGCCAACGTTAAAGCGGGCCAGAACATCCGCCGTACCGGCGAGGACATTACCCTCGGCGCGACCGTTTTTGCCGCCGGGCAAAGGCTGACGGTGGCAGAGCTGCCGGTGCTGGCCTCGCTCGGCATCGCGGAAGTCGACGTTATCCGCAAAGTGCGCGTCGCCGTCTTCTCCACCGGCGACGAGCTGCAGCTTCCGGGCCAGCCGCTGCAGGACGGCCAGATTTACGACACCAACCGCCTGGCGGTACACCTGATGCTGGAGCAACTGGGCTGCGAGGTGATTAACCTCGGCATCATTCCAGACGACCCGGAAAAACTGCGCGCGGCGTTTATCGAGGCGGATAAATCCGCCGACGTGGTCATCAGCTCCGGCGGCGTCTCCGTGGGCGAAGCGGATTACACCAAAACCCTTCTTGAAGAGCTGGGCGAAATCGCCTTCTGGAAGCTGGCGATCAAGCCGGGCAAGCCGTTCGCGTTTGGCAAGCTTCCACACAGCTGGTTCTGTGGCCTGCCGGGTAATCCGGTCTCGGCGGCACTCACCTTCTACCAGCTGGCGATCCCGCTGCTGGCGAAGCTTTCCGGCAACAGCGCCAGCCCGCTGCCTGAACGCCAGCGCGTGCGTGCCGCCACGTGCCTGAAAAAATCACCGGGCCGCCTCGATTTCCAGCGCGGTATTCTGGCGCGCAGCGCGGACGGCGAGCTCGAAGTGAGTACAACCGGGCACCAGGGCTCACACATTTTCAGCTCCTTCAGCCAGGGCAACTGCTTTATCGTGCTGGAGCGCGAGCGCGGCAACGTGGAAGCCGGCGAATGGGTTGAGATAGAGCGCTTTAACCACCTGTTCGGAGGCTGATATGACGGTGGAGCTGAGCGACCCGGAGATGATGCGCTACAACCGCCAGATTGTGCTGCGCGGGTTTGACTTCGAAGGCCAGGAAGCGCTCAAGGCGGCCAGCGTGCTGGTCGTCGGGCTGGGCGGGCTGGGCTGCGCCGCCGCGCAATACCTTGCCGCGGCAGGCGTGGGCAGGATGACGCTGCTGGATTTCGATACCGTGTCGGTGTCTAACCTGCAGCGCCAGACGCTGCACAGCGACGCGACGGTGGGCCAGCCGAAAGTGGACTCTGCCCGCACGGCGCTGGCGCGCATCAACCCCCACGTTCGGTTCACGCTGATTGACGCAATGCTGGATGACGACGCGCTCTCCGCGCAGATTTCCCGGCACGATCTGGTCCTGGACTGCACCGATAACGTCACCGTCCGTAACCAGCTCAACGCGGGCTGTTTTGCCCATAAAACGCCGCTGGTTTCCGGCGCGGCTATCCGCATGGAGGGGCAAATCAGCGTCTTCACGTACGCCGAGGGTGAACCCTGCTACCGCTGCCTGAGCCGTCTGTTTGGCGAGAATGCGCTGACCTGCGTTGAGGCGGGCGTGATGGCGCCGCTCGTCGGCGTGATTGGCTCATTGCAGGCAATGGAAGCGATCAAGGTGCTGGCGAATTACGGCACGCCGGCAGCGGGGAAAATCGTGATGTATGACGCGATAACCTGCCAGTTCCGCGAGATGAAGCTGATGCGTAACCCGGGGTGTGAGGTGTGCGGAGGTTAAAGCAAACGGCAACCTTCAGGTTGCCGTTTTAGTGTTTGCTCCCTCTCCCTGTGGGAGAGGGTTGGGGTGAGGGCATCAGGCCGCACCCGTCAAATCGACGTCCTGCCAAACGCCCCCAGCCAGTCCTGCTCAAACTTCACAATTGCCGCATCTACCGCAGGAGAGGCAATAAACTGCTGCGCCACGTCCAGCGGCAGCGTGATGGACTTGCACCCTGCCAGCAGGCAGTCCAGCGCCTGACGCGGGGTTTTAAAGCTCGCGGCCAGCACCTTTGACTGCGGTGCGTGCAGCGTCAGCAGCTGTTGCAGCTCAATTACGGTCTGGATCCCGTCCCCGCCCTGCGCGTCCACGCGGTTAACGTAAGGGGCCACATACTCCGCCCCCGCCAGCGCGGACAACATCCCCTGCGCAGCACCGTATACCGCCGTGCCCAGCGTCGGGATCCCTTCCGCTTTTAGCATCTTGATCGCCGCCAGCCCTTCTGCGGTTACCGGCACTTTCACCACCAGATCGTTAATGATGGCGCGAAGCTTACGCGCGTCTTCCACCATCCCTTCGGCGGAGGTCGCCATCACCTGTGCGAACAGACGACCTTTACCACCAAGCGCGTCGTGCAGCGCGGGCAGCAGTTCATCGAGCGGCGTTTTACCGGCAGCTACGATGCTTGGATTGGTGGTCACGCCCGCCAGCGGGAAGATACGCGCCAGCTTTTTGACTGCCGCAACGTCAGATGTGTCGAGATAAAGTTCCATGATGTCACCCTCAAAATTAGCCTGCACTTACCCTATCACGACAAAACCTGCTGAAGAGTTGACCTGCATCAAGATAACTTTCATTCGAAAGTAATTTAATCTTCATATGCAAGATGAGAGGCAAAAACATGATCTTCAATATTCAGCGTTACTCCACCCACGACGGCCCCGGTATTCGTACTGTGGTGTTCCTGAAAGGCTGCTCGCTGGGCTGTCGCTGGTGCCAGAACCCGGAAAGCCGCTCCCGCAGCCGGGACGTGCTGTTTGATGCACGTCTGTGCCTGGACGGCTGCGACCTGTGCCAGCAGGCAGCGCCGGGCTGCATCGAACGCGCGCTGAATGGCCCGATCATCCACCGCGAAAAGCTGAGTGAAGAGACGCTTAACGCCCTCACCGACTGCTGCCCGACGCAGGCGCTGACCGTCTGTGGCGAAGAACAGCATGTCGAGGAGATCATGGCGACCGTACTGCGCGACAAGCCCTTCTACGACCGCAGCGGTGGCGGGATCACCCTCTCCGGCGGCGAGCCGTTTATGAACCCGGATCTGGCGCAGGCCCTGTTTAAAGCCAGCCATGACCAGGGGATCCACACCGCCGTCGAAACCTGCCTTCACGTGCCGTGGCACTATATCGAGCCGTCATTACCGTACGTCGATCTGTTCCTCGCAGACCTGAAGCATGTCGACGGTGACCTTTTCAAGCAGTGGACGGACGGTTCGGCTAAGCGCATCCTGGATAACCTAAAACGCCTGGCCGCCGCAGGGAAAAACATCACCATCCGCGTACCGCTCATCCAGGGCTTCAACGCAGATGAAGCCTCCATAACCGCCATTACCAACTTCGCTGCCGATGAACTCGGCGTCGACGATATTCATTTTCTGCCGTATCACACGCTGGGCATGAACAAATACACCCTGCTCGGCCAACCCTACTCTGCCCCTGACAAACCGCTGGATAACCCTGCTCTGCTGGACTTTGCGCAGCAGTACGCCCGCCAGAAAGGGTTAACCGCGACCTTACGAGGATAAACTTATGACCACTCTGAATCTCAATACCCTCAGCGAACGCATTAAGGCGCACAAAACGGCCCTGGTGCATATCGTCAAGCCGCCGGTCTGTACCGAGCGCGCGCAGCATTACACCGAAATGTACCAGCAGCACATGGACAAGCCGATCCCGGTGCGTCGCGCTCTGGCGCTGGCGCATCACCTGGCCGAACGTACCATCTGGATCAAACACGACGAGCTGATTATCGGTAACCAGGCAAGCGAGGTGCGCGCCGCGCCGATCTTCCCGGAATACACCGTCTCCTGGATTGAGAAAGAGATCGACGACCTGGCAGACCGCCCGGGCGCGGGCTTTGCGGTGAGCGAACAGAACAAGCGTGTGCTGCACGAGATCTGCCCTTGGTGGCGCGGCCAGACGGTGCAGGATCGCTGCTACGGCATGTTCACCGACGAGCAGAAAGGCCTGCTGGAAACCGGCATTATCAAAGCCGAAGGCAACATGACCTCAGGCGACGCGCACCTGGCGGTGAACTTCCCGCTGGTGCTGGAGAAAGGTCTCGACGGCCTGCGCGCCAAAGTGGCCGAACGCCGCTCGCGCATCAACCTGACGGTGCTGGAAGACCTGCACGGCGATCAGTTCCTGAAGGCGATCGATATCGTGCTGGAAGCGGTAAGCCTGTACATCAAACGTTTTGCCGACCTGGCGCGCGAAATGGCCGCGACCGAAACCCGCGTAAGCCGCCGCGACGAGCTGCTGGCAATGGCGGAAAACTGCGACGTGATTGCCCACGAGCCGCCGAAAACCTTCTGGCAGGCGCTGCAGCTGTGCTACTTCATTCAGCTGATCCTGCAGATTGAGTCCAACGGCCACTCCGTTTCCTTTGCGCGTATGGACCAGTATCTCTATCCGTACTACCGCCGTGACGTGGAGCTGAACCAGAGCCTCGACCGCGAACACGCCATTGAACTGCTGCACAGCTGCTGGCTGAAATTGCTTGAAGTGAACAAGATCCGCTCTGGCTCGCACTCCAAAGCCTCTGCCGGTAGCCCGCTGTACCAGAACGTCACCATCGGCGGCCAGAAGCTGGTCAACGGTGAGCCGATGGACGCGGTGAACCCGCTCTCCTACGCAATTCTGGAATCCTGCGGCCGTCTGCGCTCCACCCAGCCGAACCTGAGCGTGCGCTATCACGCGGGCATGAGCAACGACTTCCTCGATGCGTGCGTGCAGGTGATCCGCTGCGGCTTCGGGATGCCGGCGTTCAACAACGATGAAATCGTCATTCCGGAATTCATCAAGCTCGGCGTTGAGCGCGACGACGCCTACGACTACGCGGCCATTGGCTGTATCGAAACCGCAGTTGGCGGCAAGTGGGGCTATCGCTGCACCGGCATGAGCTTCATCAACTTCGCCCGCGTGATGCTGGCCGCGCTGGAAGGCGGCCGCGACGCCACCAGCGGCAAGGTATTCCTGCCGCAGGAGAAAGCGCTCTCCGCAGGTAACTTCGATAATTTCGAGGAGGTGATGGCAGCCTGGGATAGCCAGATCCGCTACTACACCCGCAAATCCATTGAGATTGAGTACGTTGTGGACACCATGCTGGAAGAGAACGTCCACGATATTCTCTGCTCGGCGCTGGTGGACGACTGCATCGAGCGCGCGAAAAGCATCAAGCAGGGCGGCGCGAAGTATGACTGGGTCTCCGGCCTGCAGGTGGGTATCGCCAACCTCGGCAACAGCCTGGCAGCGGTGAAAAAGCTGGTGTTCGAACAGGGCACTATCGGCCAACAGCAGCTGGCGGCGGCGCTGGCGGATGACTTCGACGGGCTGACTCACGAGCAGCTGCGTCAACGTCTGATTAACGGCGCGCCGAAGTACGGTAACGACGATGACAGCGTGGATATGCTGCTGACCCGTGCTTATCAGACCTACATTGAAGAGCTTAAGCAGTATCACAATCCTCGCTACGGCCGCGGCCCGATTGGCGGTAACTACTACGCGGGCACGTCCTCCATCTCCGCAAACGTGCCGTTTGGCGCGGCGACGATGGCAACGCCGGACGGACGTAAGGCACACACGCCGCTGGCGGAAGGGGCAAGCCCGGCTTCCGGTACCGACCACCTTGGCCCGACGGCGGTAATTGGCTCGGTGGGCAAACTGCCTACCGAAGCGATTCTCGGCGGCGTGCTGCTGAACCAGAAGCTGAATCCGTCAACGCTGGAAAACGACAGCGATCGCCAGAAGCTGATGGTGCTGCTGCGGACCTTCTTCGAGGTGCATAAGGGCTGGCATATTCAGTACAACATTGTCTCCCGCGAAACGCTGCTGGAGGCGAAGAAACACCCTGACCAGTATCGTGACCTGGTGGTGCGCGTCGCGGGTTACTCGGCGTTCTTCACCGCCCTGTCGCCGGATGCACAGGACGATATTATTGCCCGTACTGAGCATACGCTGTAACGGGGCATCACCTCAGGGGAAAAGCGCACGCTGATGCCCTCACCCCTCCCCTCTCCCACGGGGAGAGGGAGAAAACACTAAAAACGGCAACCTCGGTTGCCGTTTTGCTTTTACTTTCGAATGAAATTAAATTTGTGCTCCCCGTCACCTTGTTATTAGAATGTTTCAAAACGCAGTGACCCAGGAGCACAGTATGACCGTTAAAGTTATCGTCACCGATATGGACGGAACTTTTCTTGATGATGCCAAGCAGTACGATCGTGACCGCTTCCAGGCACAGTTTGAACAGCTTAAAGCCCGCGATATTGAATTCGTTGTCGCCAGCGGCAACCAGTATTACCAGCTCCTCTCCTTCTTTCCGGCGCTAAAAGATCGGATCTCCTTCGTGGCGGAAAACGGCGCGCTGGTGTTCGACCGCGGAGAACAGATTTTTCACGGCGAGCTGACCCGCCATGAATCGCAGATCGTGATTGGCGAACTGCTGAAAGACAAAGGCCTGAACTTCGTGGCCTGCGGGCTGGAGAGCGCCTACGTCAGCGACAAAGCCCCGGACGCCTTCGTGGCGCTGATGTCAAAGCACTACCACCGCTTAAAGCGCATCAGCGATTACCGCGACATTGACGACGTGCTGTTCAAGTTCTCCCTGAACCTGCCGGATAGCGATATCCCGAATCTGGTGGATAAGCTGCACGTCTCCCTGGACGGCATCATGAAGCCGGTCACCAGCGGCTTTGGGTTTGTCGATTTGATTATCCCCGGCCTGCACAAAGCCAACGGCATCAGCCGTCTGCTGAAGCGCTGGAAAATCTCCCCTCAGGAGTGCGTGGCCATTGGCGACAGCGGCAATGATGCCGAGATGCTGAAGCTGGTAAAATATTCCTTTGCGATGGGTAACGCGGCGGAAAGCATCAAAGAAATCAGCCGCTACAGCACCGACGACAACAACCATCAGGGCGCGCTGAACGTCATTCAGGCCGTGCTCGACAACCATTCCCCGTTCGACGCCTGATCTTCTCCTCGCCGGAGCCTTGCTCCGGCAGCCTGACTCTTTTCCCGTCCTGTGGCTTGCGTCAAGTTTTTAAACTTGCATTAACTTAATTTTAACTTAAAGTATCACTTGTAGACATTTTGACTTTCGAATGAAAGATGCGAGGCAGTTATGACCTTTACCAGTGAAACTTTGCCGGCGGATCACAAAGCGGCAATCCGTCAGTTGAAACGTGAGCTACGCGCGCAGATCGGCGACGTGCAGGCGGTGTTCAATAAGCTCAGCGATAAAATTGCCACCCGCGTGGCGGAAATCAACGCTCTTAAGAACAAAGGCGAATCCATCTGGCCGGTGATTCCGTTTGCGGATGTGAAAAACGGCACGATTACCAACGCACAGCGCGAAGCCGTTAAACGCCGCGGCTGCGCGGTGATTAAAGGTCACTTCCCCCGCGAGCAGGCGCTGGCGTGGGATCAGTCGATGCTCGACTACCTCGATCTGAACAAGTTTGACGAAGTGTACAAAGGGCCTGGCGATAACTTCTTCGGCACCTTAACGGCCTCCCGTCCGGAGATTTACCCGATCTACTGGTCGCAGGCGCAAATGCAGGCGCGTCAGAGCGAAGAGATGGCGCAGGTGCAGTCGTTCCTGAACCGTTTATGGACGTTCGAGAGCAACGGCAAGCAGTGGTTCGACCCGGATGTGAGCGTGATTTACCCGGACCGTATCCGCCGCCGTCCGCCGGGAACCACCTCGAAAGGACTCGGCGCCCATACCGACTCCGGCGCGCTGGAGCGCTGGCTGCTGCCGGCTTACCAGCAGGTCTTTGCCCACGTGTTTGACGGCAACGTCGATAAGTACGATCCGTGGAACGCCGCGCACCGTACCGAAGTGGAAGAGTACACCGTCGATAACACCACCAAATGCTCGGTGTTCCGCACCTTCCAGGGCTGGACGGCGCTGTCGGACATGATCCCCGGTCAGGGGCTGCTGCACGTGGTGCCAATCCCGGAAGCGATGGCGTACATTCTGCTGCGCCCGCTGCTGGACGACGTGCCGGAAGACGAGCTGTGCGGCGTAGCGCCGGGGCGCGTGCTGCCGGTTTCCGAGAAGTGGCACCCGCTGCTCATCGAAGCATTAAGCAGCATTCCGGCGCTCGACGCGGGCGATTCCGTGTGGTGGCATTGCGATGTGATCCACTCCGTCGCGCCGGTGGAAAATCAGCAGGGCTGGGGCAACGTGATGTACATTCCTGCCGCGCCGATGTGCGAAAAGAACCTCGCCTACGCCAAAAAGGTCAAGGAAGCGCTCGAAACCGGCGCGTCACCGGGAGATTTCCCGCGCGAAGATTATGAAAAGAGCTGGCAGGACCGCTTTACCGTGAACGATCTCAACATCCACGGCAAGCGCGCGCTGGGCATGGTTTAACTGTCATACAAACCTTCCCGCTCAACGGCGGTGCGTCGTTTCCCCTGACGTATCCGCCGTACCGATTCCCGCACGGCCAGCGTGCCGTTAAGCAGTAACGTCCCCACCGGCGCGTCCGGGCGCATGAGCCGCTGCTGGAGCATATAAACCGCTTCCGTTCCCAGCTCATCGCGGGGAACGTGCACGGCCGTTAATGGAACATCCTGGATTGCCGCCAGGTTAAACCCGTCAATGCTCATCACAGACACGTCCTGCGGCACGCGCAATCCTCTTTTTTGCAATGCGCTGATGGTGCCCGCCGCCATAAAATCGCCGCCAACCAAAAATGCGGTTGGCAAATCCTTGCCCTGCATTTCGCTGAGCCAGCTGCTGACTACCTGTTCACTTTCGCGTGCGCTGAAGCTGGGGACCACCAGCAGATCGCGCTTGTCGCTGAATTTCAGGTTGTGAGACTGCCACGCGTCGCGGATCCCCGCCAGGCGAAGCTCCATGGTATAGCGGCGCAGGCACAGCACGCTCATTACCTCACGGTGTCCCATCTCAAACAGATATTCCGCCGCCCGCTCGCCAATGGCGCGATGATCCGGCGCGACGGCAGGCAGGCGCATGTGGCGGTCACGGCAGTTAATCAGCATGCAGGGTTTGCCGACATCCACAGCCAGATCGTGGATATGCGGGTCGTCGATGCCAAGAAGGATTGCCGCCTGGGTATCCGCCTCGTTCATGCGCGCCAGAAACAGCTGGGCATCGCTATCGTTCTCTTCCAGCGCGCAGTAGCGCAGGCGCACATCGTGGGATGCAAGGCCTTTACTCACGCTCTGGATCACACGGTAGTAAAAGATGTCGGACCGCTCGTCGAACGCACGCTGAGGGGCAAAAACCACCAGGCTATTGAGCAGCAGCCGTCCCGCCGCCATACCCTCCATCACCCCCAGCTCCCGCGCGCACGCCAGCACCTTTGCGCGCGCCTTTTCGCTGGTATTCGCTTTTCCCGCCAGCACCCGCGACACGGTGCTGATCGAGAGCTGCGTGCGGGCCGCGATTTCGGTGATTTTTAGCCTTTTGTCCATTTTGTGATCTGGCTCCATTTGCGAAATGAAAAAATTTTCATAGCGTATTCGTCAGGCAATAACTGACATAAATACCATCTTGCCAGAGGCTTTTCGTCAGTTATGAGAAATTTTGCACAAAATCCACTTTTGCCCACTCATTTTCTTCCTTAAGGTGAACTTGTCACACAACTTCCATACTAGTTGTATACCAGATTAAGAATTTTAAACGGATAAAAATCAAAGTCATAAAAATCCGTGTGACACCTGAACCTCCGTCCCCTTACAGTCCGTCTTGTGGAGAGTAAAATGAGTCAGGACATCAATAACACCGTTGCGACAAGCAAAACCCGTCGCGTCATCAAGAACCTGCGCTGGTACGTGCTGGTGCTGTTCTTACTTGGCGTTACCGTTAACTACATCACCCGAAACTCGCTCGGGATCCTCGCCCCGGAACTGAAAGAGAGCCTCGGGATCACCACCGAGCAGTACTCCTGGATCGTAGGAGCTTTCCAGATCGCCTACACCATTTTCCAGCCCCTGTGCGGCTGGCTGATTGACGTCATTGGCCTGAAGATTGGCTTTATGGTCTGCGCCGGGATCTGGGCTCTGATGTGTATTTTCCACGCGGGTGCCGGAAGCTGGCTGCACCTGGCCATTCTGCGCTTCTTTATGGGTGCCTCTGAGGCCGCCGCTACCCCGGCGAACGCCAAAACCATCGGCGAATGGTTCCCGAAATCAGAGCGACCCGTTGCCGCCGGCTGGGCGGGCGTGGGCTTCTCCATCGGCGCGATGCTGGCCCCGCCTATCATCTACTTTGCTCACGCCTCGTTCGGCTGGCAGGGCGCGTTTATGTTTACCGGCGTGCTGGCGCTGCTGTGGGTGATCCTGTGGTGGGCGTTCTACCACAACCCGGAGCAGCACCCGAACCTGAGCAAGGACGAGCTGGCGTTTATCAAGCAGGACAACGAACCGCCTGCGGTGAAGCTGCCCTTCCTGACCGCGCTGAAAACCGTTTCAAAAAACAAACGCTTCTACGGTATCGCCATCCCCGCCTTTATGGCGGAACCGGCCTGGGCGGTGCTGAGCTTCTGGGTACCGCTGTACCTCGCCAAAGAGCACGGCATGGACCTGAAGCAGATTGCGATGTTTGCCTGGCTGCCGTTCCTCGCCGCCGACCTCGGCAGCGTGGCGAGCGGCTACCTGACGCGTCTGTACACCCGCATGTTCGGCTGCTCACGCGTTAACTCGGTCGTCGCCAGCTCCGTGACGGGCGCGTTCCTGATGATCTCGCTGGGCATCGTGGCCATTACCCGCGACCCGTATATCACCATCGTGCTGATCTCCATCGGCGGTTTCGGGCACCAGATTATTTCCTGCATGCTGAGCGCCCTGGTCGTGGAGTCGTTCGACAAAGGTCAGATGGCGACCGTCAACGGCATGCGCGGCTCGGCGGCGTGGATCGCCAGCTTCCTGTTCTCCCTGTTAATCGGTGTGACCGCCGACAAAATCGGCTTTAACCCGCTCTTTATCGCCATGGGCTTCTTTGACCTGATTGGCGCCGTCTTCCTGGTAGCATTTATTGCTGAACGTCGCGCCAAGCGCGCCTGATAGTGGATGTATTGCATATGAAAACCCTGAAAAACTGGACCCTGGATACGCAGTCGGCAAACCATCTGGAACTGCTGGTCGATAACCAGCACCGCCTGTGCCTGTATGTGCTGGAAGAGAACCTGTTCCGCGTGCTGATCAAACGCAAAGGCGAGCTGGCGCTGGACCGCACCTGGAGCATCGCGCCGGAAAAAGACGTGCCGTGGGAAGGGCGCCGTCGTGACGATATCAGCGGCTTCACCTGCCCGACCTGGGCGCTGACGCAGCAGGACGACACGTTAACCGTGGCAACCGAACAGCTGCGCGTCACCGTGCACCAGCCGCTGTGGCTGGAGTGGCACTATCGCAATGACGCGGGCGAGTGGCAGCCGCTGGTCAACGACCGCCCCACCAGCGCCTACCTGCTGAACGCCCACGGCGACGGCGTGGCGCACTATCTGAGCCGCCGTAAGGACGAGCGCTTCTACGGACTGGGCGAGAAAGCGGGCGATCTGCAGCGCAACGGTAAACGCTATGAGATGCGCAACCTCGACGCCATGGGCTATAACGCCGCCAGCACCGACCCGCTCTACAAGCATATTCCTTTCACTATAACCCGCCGCGACGACGTGAGCTACGGCCTGTTCTACGACAACCTGAGCAGCTGCTGGCTGGATTTGGGCAACGAGATCGACAACTACCATACCGCCTATCGCCGCTGGCAGGCGGAAGCGGGCGATATCGACTACTACATTTTTACCGGCAAACGCGTGCTGGACGTTACCAAAGCCTTTGTTCGCCTCACCGGGAAAACGCTGTTCGGACCGAAATGGAGCCTGGGTTACAGCGGTTCGACCATGCACTACACCGACGCGCCGGACGCGCAGAATCAGCTGATGAACTTCATCCGCCTGTGCGAAGAACACGCCATTCCGTGCGACTCGTTCCAGCTTTCGTCTGGCTATACCTCCATCAACGGCAAGCGCTACGTCTTCAACTGGAACTATGACAAGGTGCCGCAGCCGAAGGTGATGAGCCAGGCGTTCCACGACGCGGGATTGAAGTTGGCCGCAAACATCAAGCCGTGCCTGCTGCAGGATCATCCGCGCTACAGCGAAGTGGCGGAGAGCGGCCTGTTCATTCGCGATTCGGAAACCGATGCACCCGAACGCTCCAGCTTCTGGGATGACGAAGGCTCGCACCTCGACTTTACCAACCCGCAGACGGTGCAGTGGTGGCAGAACGGCGTCACTACGCAACTGCTGGAGATGGGCATCGACTCTACCTGGAACGACAACAACGAATATGAAGTGTGGGACGGAGAAGCCCGCTGCTTTGGCTTCGGCAAGGAGATCGCCATCAAGCATATTCGCCCGGTCATGCCGCTGCTGATGATGCGCGCCTCGCTGGAAGCGCAGCAGCGCTTTGCGCCAGAAAAACGCCCTTACCTCATCTCCCGCTCCGGATGCGCCGGGATGCAGCGCTACGTTCAGACCTGGAGCGGCGACAACCGCACCAGCTGGGACACGCTGCGCTATAACATCCGCATGGGGCTGGGCATGAGCCTGTCCGGGCTGTTCAACGTCGGCCACGACGTCGGCGGTTTCTCCGGCGACAAGCCGGACGCCGAGCTTTTCGTGCGCTGGGTGCAGAACGGCGTGATGCACCCGCGCTTTACCATTCACTCGTGGAACGATGACCACACCGTCAACGAACCGTGGATGTATCCGGGCGTCACGCCTGCTATTCGCGGCGCGATTGAGCTGCGCTACCGCCTGCTGCCTTATCTCTACACCCTGCTCTGGCAGGCGCACGCCGACGACGAGCCGATGCTGCGCCCGACCTTCCTCGACCACGAGCGCGATGCGCAGACATTCGAAGAGTGCGATGACTTCCTGCTGGGCCGCGACCTGCTGGTCGCCAGCGTGGTCGAAGCCGGGCAGCGCGAGCGCCGGGTCTGGCTGCCGGATAACGAAACAGGCTGGTACGATTTTTACACCCACGCGTGGTATGCAGGCGGGCAATCCATCGTCCTCGATGCGCCGCTGGAAAAACTGCCGCTGCTGGTGCGCGCCGGAGCCGGTCTGCCGCTGAGCGAGCGCATCACGCATGTGAGTGCCGAAAAAGATACGGCACGCGAGCTGAAGCTGTTCCCGGTGAAAGGCGTCGGCACAACCTCCGGGCTGCTGTTTGAAGACGACGGTGAAAGCTGGGGCTACCAGAACGGCAATGCGCTGTGGGTGGATTGGGAGATGGTGTGCGACGGCGCAACCATCAACCTGAAGGTGAACGCGCGCGGGGATTATCGTCCAGCGTGGAAAGCGCTGAAAGTGTCGT
This sequence comes from Enterobacter sp. Taxon_8, assembly GCF_058354585.1. NCBI lineage: Bacteria > Pseudomonadati > Pseudomonadota > Gammaproteobacteria > Enterobacterales > Enterobacteriaceae > Enterobacter > Enterobacter sp. Taxon_8. The sequence goes on from NZ_CM177989.1 coordinate 3,127,472, forward strand.
TACCGGCGGGGGAGAAACGTACGCTGCGGGTGAACGGGGTTGAAGGGAGTGAGTGGGTGCTCTGAAGATTGCCGGGTGGCGGCTTCGCCTTACCCGGCCTACAACGTCACCCGTCGGCCCGGTAAGCGAAGCGCCACCGGGCTTTTTTTTAGCCGTCGATACCTTTGCTGCGCAGGTAATCTTCGTAGTTACCGGTGAAGTCCACCACGCGCTCTGGCGTAATTTCGATCACGCGGGTCGCCAGGGAGCTGACGAACTCACGGTCGTGAGAGACGAAGATCAGGGTGCCCTGATACATCTCCAGCGCCATGTTCAGGGATTCGATCGATTCCATATCCAGGTGGTTAGTCGGTTCGTCCATCACCAGGATGTTTGGTTTTTCCATCATCAGCTTGCCGAACAGCATGCGTCCCTTCTCACCACCGGAAAGCACTTTAGCCGGCTTCTTGATGTCGTCCTGGCTGAACAGCAGACGACCCAGAATGCTGCGTACCGCCTGCTCGTCGTCGCCTTCCTGCTTCCACTGGCTCATCCAGTCGAAGACGGTCAGGTCATTCTCGAACTCATATTCATGGTCCTGCGCGTAGTAACCAATCTGCGCGTTTTCGGACCATTTTACGGTGCCGTTGTCCGGCTGCAGTTCGCCGACCAGGGTTTTCAGCATGGTGGACTTACCCACGCCGTTGGCGCCCAGAATGGCAATCTTCTCGCCCACTTCCAGCAGCAGGTTGAAGTTTTTAAACAGCGGGCCTTCATCGAAGCCTTTGGTAAGAGCTTCCACTTCCAGCGCGTTACGGAACAGCTTCTTGTCCTGCTCGAAGCGGATGAACGGGTTTTGACGGCTGGAGGCTTTAACCTCTTCCAGCTTGATTTTATCAATCTGACGGGCGCGCGAGGTCGCCTGACGCGATTTAGAGGCGTTAGCGCTGAAGCGGCTGACGAAGGACTGCAGGTCGGCAATCTGCGCTTTCTTCTTGGCGTTGTCCGCCAGCAGACGTTCACGCGCCTGGGTGGCCGCCGTCATGTACTCGTCGTAGTTGCCCGGATACACGCGCAGCTCGCCGTAGTCCAGATCCGCCATGTGCGTACAGACCATATTCAGGAAGTGACGGTCGTGCGAGATGATGATCATGGTGCTGTCGCGATCGTTCAGCGTCTGCTCCAGCCAGCGGATGGTGTCGATGTCCAGGTTGTTCGTCGGTTCGTCGAGCAGCAGGATGTCCGGGTTAGAGAACAGCGCCTGTGCCAGCAGCACACGCAGCTTCCAGCCTGGCGCGACTTCGCTCATCGGGCCGTAATGTTGTTCAACAGGGATCCCCACGCCCAGCAGCAGCTCGCCCGCGCGCGCTTCCGCAGAGTAACCGTCCATCTCGCCGTACTGCGTTTCCAGATCGGCCACCTTATAGCCATCTTCTTCGCTCATTTCGGCCAGCGCGTAAATGCGATCGCGCTCCTGCTTCACTTCCCACAGCTCCGCGTGCCCCATGATCACGGTGTCGAGCACGGTGAACTCTTCGAAGGCGAACTGATCCTGACGCAGCTTACCGATACGCTCGTTAGGGTCGAGCGAGACGTTGCCGAGGGTCGGCTCCAGATCGCCGCCGAGGATCTTCATAAAGGTGGATTTTCCGCTACCGTTGGCACCAATCAGGCCGTAACGGTTGCCGCCGCCAAATTTGACGGAAATGTTTTCGAACAGCGGCTTACTGCCAAACTGCATAGTGACGTTGCTGGTAACTAACACGGGGAGATTCCTGCGAAAAGTGTGATAAACATGGCATTATGCCACAATTCCGAATTGAGATCCCGTGTTGCGGCAATCCACTAAACTTTAACAAAATCGAAAAAAATGTGATTTCGTACACATCTGAATTCCCTGTTAGCGGGAATGCACATATAATGCGCTCCCATCACAGATTCAGACTTATCAACTCATCGCCAGAATGGCTTAGATACCTCGCACAACATGAACATGAAATTAACAACGCTTTTTGCGGCGGCGTTAGCCGTAGTAGGTTTTTGTAAGACCGCGTCTGCGGTGACGTATCCCCTGCCAACAGACGGTAGCCGTCTGGTAGGCCAGAACCAGGTTGTGACGGTACCAGAAGGTAACTCTCAGCCGCTGGAGTATTTCGCGGCGCAGTACCAGCTGGGCCTGTCTAACATGCTGGAAGCAAACCCGGGCGTTGACCCGTATCTGCCAAAAGCGGGTACCGTGCTGAATATTCCTCAGCAGCTGATCCTGCCGGATACCGTTCATGAAGGTATCGTGATTAACAGTGCCGAAATGCGTCTGTATTACTACCCGAAAGGCACCAACACCGTTATCGTGCTGCCAATCGGTATCGGCCAGCTGGGTAAAGACACCCCGATGAACTGGACCACGAAAGTCGAGCGTAAGAAAGCGGGCCCAACCTGGACGCCGACTGCCAAAATGCACGCGGAATACATCGCTGCGGGCGAACCGCTGCCAGCCGTAGTACCGGCAGGCCCGGATAACCCGATGGGTCTGTATGCCCTGTACATTGGTCGCCTGTACGCTATCCACGGTACTAACGCCAACTTCGGTATCGGCCTGCGCGTGAGCCACGGCTGCGTGCGCCTGCGTAACGATGACATTAAATTCCTGTTCGAAAACGTGCCGGTCGGTACGCGCGTGCAGTTCATCAACGAACCGGTGAAAGCGACCTCTGAGCCAGACGGCAGCCGCTACATCGAAGTGCACAACCCGCTGTCCACCAGCGAAGACCAGATCAACAACAACGAAGTCGTCCCTGTTACGCTGAACAGCGCGGTACAGGCGGTGACTTCTCAGCCTGACGTAGAAACGGCGATTGTTGACCAGGCCGTGCAGAACCGCTCCGGTATGCCGGTGCGTTTGAACTGATAGAGAAGCATTAAAAAAGCGGGCCTCGTTGCCCGCTTTTTTTTACCCGTTATTCACGATCACAATCCCGCCGTGGTCGTACCGATAGTGACAGTGGGCATACTCCAGCGCTGTGCCATCTTCCAGATAAATGACCTGCTCCACCTCCAGAACCGGATCGGTTTCCTCGCAGACCAGATGCTCCCTGTCCAGCGCGCTGGGCTTAAGCGCCCGCACCACCCGATACGACCCCATAATTTTCAGCCCCAGCGTCTCCTGCACGTACTGGAACACTGAACCTTCAAGATGATTTTTCGTCAGGCCCGGCACCAGATTCATCGGCATCACCGTGGAATCCAGCGACATAGGTTCACCGTTCAGCAAACGCAGGCGAATGAAGTCATAGATCGGCGCATCGGCATTGATCATCAGCGACGCCTGCTCTTTCTCGTTCGGGAAGCGCAGCTCAAAATGCACCACCTGGCTGGTTACCTTGCCCAGGTGTTCCCAGGTTTTAGTCGCGCCGAAGTAGTCGCTGCCGGAGAGATCCCACTGCGAGAGCTGGAGGAAGTTTTTGCGGATAAACGTGCCCTGGCCCTGACGGGTATAGACCAGACCTTCGACGATCAGCTGGCGCATCGCCTGCTGAATGGTCATCCGGCTGGTGCTGAACTCCGCCGCCAGCGCAAACTGGTCCGGGAGCGGTTCATTGGCGGCGTACTGCTGGCTGATAATGCGTTTCTTGATTTCCCGCGCTATGGTGATGTACTTCGCCGCCATCGTCCTTCCTTTCAGTTAGTTTTCTATCCCGCTGTTTTTCAAGGCCACTCGCTCGGCAATTTTGAGGAAAGGCAGGTAGAAGAATACACCAAATACGATGATTGCCAACTGCACCACTACCGCCCGCCAGTCCCCTGCCGTCGCCAGCCAGGCGCTGAGAATCGGGGGCGTGGTCCACGGGATCATCACCACGCAGCGCGACATTAACCCCAGCGTGGTACAGAGCCAGGCGAAGTAAATGCCGATGGCGGGCAGCAGCACAAACGGGATCATCAGCGGCAGGTTAAACACAATCGGCAGGCCAAAAATCACCGGTTCGTTGATGTTAAACAGGCCCGGCGCCAGCGACAGACGCGCCACCTGCTTCGCCGACTTTTGTCGGGAGAAGATAAAGATGGCAATCAGGAGCGAGATGGTGCTGCCCGTCCCGCCCACCATGCCAAAGGTCGGCACGAAGATGTTGTTGATGATGTGCGGGATCGGCTGGCCGTTGGCGAAGGCCAGCATGTTCTCGTTGGTGTTGATCAGCAGGAACGGCTCCAGCACCACGCTGTTAACGACTGACTGATGAATGCCGAGCGTGAACAGGAAGTTACCGAAGCTGTAGATAAAAATCGTCCCCGGCAGGCTGGTGTTGATCAGCCGCAGCGGCTGCTGGATAAAGGTCGTAATGAGATGGATCAGGTCCGTATGCAGCACGTTTGCCAGTATCGCCGCCAGCACCGCGAACAGGGAGAGCGTGAGGATCGTCGGGATCAGCGCGGTAAAGGATTTGCTCACCGCCGGGGGCACATTTTCCCCGAGCGATATGTGCAGCGCCTTCAGGCGCGAAATAGCGATAAACACTTCCGTTGAGAGCAGCCCAATCAGCACCCCGGCGAAAATGCCGGTGGAGCCGATATTGGCGAACGTCAGCACCTGCGTGACGTTCACCGCAGCGTCGCTGCCAACGGGCGTAACCTGTAAGCGCATCGGCATCATGATGATAAAACTGCTGACGGCGATAACCACTGCCGAGATCGGATTGTCGAAACCTTTGTTGCGCGCCAGCGACCAGGCAATCATCGGGGCTAGCAGCAGCGCGGCGATGTTCAGCGTGCCGTTGATAATCGCCTCGCCCCACACCTTACACTGCGCGAGCGTGTCGCCGTGAAAAATCCACGGAAACACCACGTTGTTCACCAGCACCGCCAGACCGGCGAGGATGAAAATGGGCATCACCGTGGCGAAGGCGTCGCGCAGGGAGCGAAGGTGCACCTGGTTTGCCAGGCGCGCCGAGAACTCTACAAATTTATCGACAAAAGACTGCATGTGCGGTGTTATTTTTGTTTCAGACATAGCGGATATTTCCCATCAATCAGTCACAAAAACGGCCCGGCAGCGTACGGCTTACATCTCGCGTCCGTTGGTATGGATAAGCTGTTTTAACCACGCGTAGCTCTTCTTCGGCACGCGCTTCAGGTCTTTCAGGTCGTGGTTTTCACGGTTGACATAGACCACGCCGTAGCGCTTACGCATATCACCCTGAGAGCTGAGAATGTCGATCAGGCCCCAGCCGAGGTAGCCGAGAACTTCTGCTCCGTCTTCGAACATCGCCTCTTTCATGGCATTGATATGCGCCCGGTGGTAGTCAATGCGGTAGGTGTCCTCAATCGGGTTCACGCCGTCCCAGGACTCAATCACCCCAATGCCGTTCTCGATCGGGAATACCGGCAGGCGCCAGTCGTTATAATAACGGGTAATGATGGTGCGAAAACCGAGCGGGTCTATCTGCCAGTTCCACTCGGTGGCTTTCAGGTACGGATTGTTTTTCTCGCCGTGCAGCAGGTAATAGTTCACGGGAGTGCCTTCCGGGATCGCATCGCTGTCCAGCGTTTTACTGGCATAGTAGCTGAAGGCCATATAGTCGTTTTTGGTGCGCGCCAGCAGCGCTAAATCTTCAGCGCGGTAGATATCGCCAAAGCCCTCCTGCTCCACCACCGCCATCACCGCCGGGCTGTAGCCCTGCCCGGCAAAGACGCGCAGCAGGTTCTGGTTGAGGAACTCGTCGTACTGCTGGGCGCAGAAAATATCGCGCGGTTTGCAGGTGGCCGGGTAGATCAGCTGGTGCGCCAGCATGCCACCCATCAGCTGGCCCGGTTTGGTCTGGTGCAGGTACTCGGTCAGCGACATGTGCGCCACCATGGTGTGGTGCTGCAGCTCGTACAGCTCGCGCAGGGTTTTCTCCCCTTTCATGTAGCCGGATATGCGAAACGCTTCCGGCATATGGAAGATGTTCTGCTCGTTGAAGGTCAGCCAGTACTTTACGCGATCGCCATAGCAGTCAATCATCTTTTTGCCGTAGCGGATAAAGGCGTCCATCACGCGGCGGTCGTTGAAGCCGTTGTACTCCTGCGCCAGCGCCAGCGGCATATCGAAGTGGTACAGGCAGATCATCGGCTCGATGCCGCGGGCGATGAGATCGTCGATAAAGCGGTCGTAAAACGCGATGCCTTCGTCGTTGAACGGGCCGTCACCCAGCGGGCAGACGCGGCTCCATGAGATCTGGAAGCGGTAGCAGTTCATCCCCAGATCCTGCATCAGGTCGAAATCCTCCCGGTAGCGGTGATAGGAGTCGGTCGCCACTTTCCAGTCGGAGACATTCTCCCCGGCTTCACGAATGTCGTACACAGACATCCCCTTTCCGCCCTCATTCCAGGCACCTTCCGTCTGCATGCTCGATACCGAGTTGCCCCATAAAAAGTTTGCCGGCAGCTGATTGTTCATGGTCTCTCCCTATATGACTAGTCATTTAAAAATTCATGACTAGTCATATAGGTGAAGATGGCATGTCGATCAAAGCGGAGGATCGTTTTTTGTGAGACATGTCGGAAAGAAAACGTCGGGCAGGAAATGAATCGCGCAAACCCTGTTATTGAAGCCGGTGCCTTAGCCTATGCAAAATCACATTTCCCGCTCGTGCCGCTGGCTGGCCTCATAAAATCACTATTAACTTAATGAGCACGAACCACGGCCCAGGCCGGAAAATAAAAATCTTAACTCTATCAAATGGAAAATGACGCTCATGAAGATATCTACTGGCCGTATCGCATTCGCTCTCAGCTTAGCGCTGCCATGCTCAATGACTTACGCGGCAACGGTGTATACGGGTGATAAGGTACAGGGAGTGCCGGTCATCTCGACTCTGGATGTATCAGACCTGACAGCAGGACAACATCGCTTCATGTTCGAGGGGGTTGAGACAGGAACGGGACAGCGCTGGTATGTACCCATCATGGTGGCAAAAGGGAAAACGGACGGGAAGAAAGTTCTGCTGCAGGCGGGCGTCCACGGGGATGAGCTAAACGGAGTGCGCATCGTACAAAAAGTAATGGAACAACTGGACCCCGCAAAAATGAACGGCAGCGTTATTGGCATTATTGGTCCAAACCGTTCTGGACTTGAAAGGGTCTCCCGGACATGGTCCGTTTCAACCGATGGGGGTGAGACGATCGACTACAACCGCGTGCATCCGGGAAAAGAAACGGGTAACCCTGCCGAGCGTCAGGCATGGATGATGTGGAATAACGTTTACAAGGGAAATGTCGACCTGGCGATTGACTATCACACCCAGTCTACCGGAACGGCTTATCCGCTGTTCATTTATGCTGACTACCGCAATGCGGATGCCCGGACTATTGCAGAACTTTTTCCGGCAGATCAAATTAAGAAAGATCCCGGTGAAGCCGGCTCAATGGAAACTACCTTTATTCAAAATGGTATCCCGGCGATAACGGCCGAGACGGGAGAGCCGAGGATTTACCAGCAGGATATGATTGCCCGGGGTGTAGAAGGTGCCCGCAATGTACTGATCCATTATAAGGTGATTGAAGGCAAAATCGGCGCAACCGCCAGCAGCAATAAAACGTATATTGGTAATGCTATCAGTTCAATACGAGCGACCACGGGTGGGTTTGCGGAAGTATTCGTTAAGCCCGGCGATACGGTAAAAGCAGGGCAAGAAGTCGCCCTGCAGCGAAATGCATTCGGTGATGTTGTCGCGAAGTATTCAGCAGAGCGGGACGGCAAAGTACTGTCAGTTGGAACGGATGTAGTAAGAGAACCCCGAGCCCTGCTGGTAAGAGTTCTTGAGCAAAATCCAGCGGCAACCTGCAAAGACGGTTGCTGATTTCCGCCAGAGCCCATCGTTGAATCGGCAAAAGCATGCTCAGTGAAATAAGCCGCTTTCGCCGATTGCTGTAACGATGGGCAAAGAAATTTAAAATCTCCTGATGAAAAAGGTTACTGTTGCGCTAGCTGATTGCTGCGATATTCCCCCTGACGCTCCAGCATCCAGCCAGGGTATTCCCGCGGCAGCGCGCTCACCGCATCCAGCTGTTTGAGCTCGTCTTCGCTTAAGCGGATCCCGGTGGCGGCAATGTTGTCGTCCAGCTGTTCGACGCGTTTGGCCCCGATAATCACGCTGGTCACGGCTTTTTGATGCAGCAGCCAGGCCAGCGCGATTTGCGCGACGGAGACGCCCTTGCTTTCGGCAATCACGCGCATCACGTCCACGCAGTCAAAGGCGCGCTCTTTGTTCACCGGCGGGAAGTCAAACTCCAGACGGCGGCTACCGGCTTCGCTCTGCCCGTCGCGGCCATATTTTCCGCTCAGCAGGCCGCCTGCCAGCGGGCTCCAGACCATTAGCCCGACGCCTTCGCTCTGCATCATCGGCACCAGCTCGCGCTCAAGATCGCGTCCGGCGATGGTGTAATACGCCTGGAGGGATGCGAAACGCGCCAGCCCGAGACGCTCGGAAATGCCCAGCGCTTTGGCAATCTGCCACGCCGCCCAGTTCGAGACGCCGATATAGCGCACGTGGCCGTGCTGCACCAGGTTATCCAGCGCATACAGTGTCTCTTCAATCGGCGTGGCCGGGTCGAAGCCGTGCAGCTGATAGAGATCGATATGATCGAGCTGCAGGCGGCGCAGGCTCTCCTTCACGCTGCTGATGATGTGATAGCGCGAGCTGCCGCGCGAGTTCACCCCTGCCGTTCCGGTTTCGCCGAACACTTTGGTCGCGACCACCACGTTCTCGCGAGGGATTTTCAGGTTTTTCAGCGCCTGGCCGACGATCTCCTCCGAACGCCCTTCCGAGTAAACGTCCGCGGTATCGATAAAGTTGATCCCGGCATCCAGCGCGCGGCCCACCAGCTGTTCTGCTTCGCTTTGCTGGAGCTGTCCAATCTTGCCCCACATGCCGCCTTCACCGCCGAAGGTCATGGTGCCGAGGCAGAGTTCAGAAACGAACAGTCCAGTATTGCCCAGTTTTTGATAACGCATAAGATAATCCTCGCATGTCGTTTAAGGGGTACACGATAGTTATACCCGCCCCTCAGCCATCGCGAATGTGGTGTTCCTGTCCGTTTCTTGCCCAATCCTCTGAATATTTATCCGCGCGGGGCGTCGCCAAAGACGCTGTAGTCCGGTAATTGCACCTGCTGATACGGCTCCCAGCCGCCGCCGAGCGCCTTGTAGAGCGCCACCAGATCGAGGGCGCTTTGCACCTGCGCCTGCGCGCGCTGCTGCTGGGCCTGCGCCAGCTGACGCTGGGCGTCCAGCACGTCGATAAAGCTGGCGATCCCCTGGCGGTAGCTGTCGCTGGCTAAATCGAAGGCGTTTTGCAGGGCATCAATGGTTTTCGCCAGGCCCGCCTCACGCTGCTGGTCGGTGCGATAGCTCACCAGCGCATTTTCGACATCGCCAAGCGCGGTGAGCACCGTCTGACGATAGTCCAGCACCGCCGCCCCCTGCTGCGCGCGCGCCACCTTGACGCTGGAGACCAGCCGCCCGCCCTGGAATATGGGAATGGAGACCTGCGGGCCAAAGCTGTAGAAGTGGCTGCTCCAGTCGGTCAGCCAGTTGGTTTCGCTGTTGCGCAGGCCAAACTGCCCGGAGAGGGTAAAGCTCGGGAACAGCTCCGCCACCGAGACGCCAATTTGCGCCGTGGCAGCATGGAGGTTCGCCTCAGCTTCGCGCACGTCCGGACGGCGTCGCGCAAGCGTCGACGGAATGCCGGTCTGCACGATATCCGGCAGCGCGGGCATCGGCTGCGCGGATTGTAGTTCGGCATCCAGCGCCCCCGGCGGCTTGCCGAGGAGGATCGCCAGACCGTTCATCGCCTGCCGCTCCTGCGCCTGATACTGCGGCAGTTGCGCTTCGAGGTTGCCCAGCTGCGCCCGGGCGTTTTCCACGTCCATCTGTGGAGACAGTCCGCCGCGCTGGCGGCTTTCGGTAAGATCCAGCGTCTGCTGCGCGCTTTTAATCTGGGTGTTCAGCGTGGCGATAATGCTCTGCGCCCCGCGCAGCTGGAGCCACGCGCGCGCCACTTCCGCCTCCAGCGACACCAGCGCGTCGTTACGCTGCTCGATAGCGGCTTTCTGCTGCGCTTCGGCGGCTTCCACCTGCCGGCGTACCTTGCCCCACAGGTCGATTTCCCACTGGGCGTCGAAGCTGCCCTGGTAGAGGTTGATCGGCTGCGTCAGGGGGCCTAACGCGCCCCGCAGCTCAGGATCGACATTATCCAGCTGGTCGTACACGCCGTGGGACTTCAGCTCCCCTTCCAGCCCAAGCTGCTGACGCGTCGCCTCCAGATTGCCGTTCACCGACGGGTAAAACGCCCCGCCCGCCTGGTTAATCTGCTCACGCGCTCCGGCGATGCGCAGCACCGTCTGCTGCAGCGTCAGGTTCCCGGCGATGGCGCGCTCAACCAGGCTATCTAACTGCGGCGAACCGAAGGTTTTCCACCAGCGCGGGTTTGTCGCGGCGGAGGTAGTTTGCGATTTCACCGTGCTGTCGACCTTATCGTTCCAGTGCGTGACGGCAGGCGGCGCGGGCGGCTGATAGTCCGGCCCGACGGCGCAGCCTGCCAGCATCATCATTATCATCAGGGGGTGTAAACGTCTGTGTATCATCAATGTGCTCCTGCACTCCCCTCGCTCTTAACCGGCGAGAGCAACAAACAAAACGGAATCAGTAACAAGGCCACGGCGCTCAGGATGGTAAAGACGTCGATGTAGGCCAAAAAGCGCGACTGCTCAATCATGGTCTGGTACATGCGTCCGGTGGCAATCCCGATGGGGTCCCCTACCTGGGTGGTGAAGTTCTGGATTGCCTGGGCGCTTTCGCGTATTGCCAGCTGGAACTGCTCGTTAAACGGTGAGGCGTGGTACGCAAGATGCGCACTGTGCGCCTGAGACCGTTCGGTGATGGCCGCCGTCGACAGCGAGATCCCAACCGAGCCCGCCACGTTGCGGAACATGGTGAACAGCGCCGCCGCGTCGGCATTCAGCCGTCTTGGGATCGAAATAAAGGCAATGGTGGTCAGGGGCACAAACAGGAATCCCAGCCCCAGCGACTGGGCGCTGCGGAACAGCACCAGCGTCTCGAAGTCGATATCCGGGGTCAGCGTGCGCGACCAGAAGAACGACACCGCCAGACAGGTAAAGCCAAAGGCGATAATCCAGCGCGTCTGTACAACCGGCATCAGCTTCAGCACCAGCGGAATAGTCAGCACAATCAGCACCGCCCCGGGCGACAGCACCAGCCCGGACCAGGTGGCGGTATAGCCCAGGTCCTGCTGCGCCAGCTGCGGGATCACCACGGAACTGCCGTACAAAATCATCGCCATCCCCGCCATCAGCAGGCTGGAGATGGCAAAGTTGCGGTCCTTCATGCAGTGCAGATCTACCACCGGCTTTTTGGCATACACCAGCCAGTAAATGGCACCGATAATGCCGATAAGCGTTAACACCGCGAAGGTACGAATAAAGTTCGAGTAGAACCAGTCCTCATCTTCCCCCCGGTCAAGCATCACCTGCAGGCAGCCCAGCCCCAGGGCGATCAGGCCGATCCCCGTCCAGTCGATAGTCAGCTTCTCTTTTGATTTGCTCTCCCACGGCGGATCTTCCAGCAGCTGGTAGATCGCCAGCACCGTGACAATCCCCACCGGAATATTGATAAAGAACACCCAGCGCCAGGAGTAGTTGTCGGTGATCCAGCCGCCCAGCGTCGGGCCGAGGACCGGTGCAACGATAATCGCGATGGATGAGAGCCCAAACGCTTTGCCCCTGTCCTCCGGCTTGAAGTAGTCGAGCAGCACCGACTGCTGCGTGGGCTGCAGCCCGCCGCCAAAAAAGCCCTGCATCACGCGGAACAGGATGATCTGCCACAGCTCGGTGGCAATCCCGCACAGAAACGAGCAGACGGTAAACATGACGATGCAGATCAGGAAGAACTGTTTGCGGCCGAATACCCGGCTCAGAAACGCCGAGATGGGCAGCACGATGCCGTTCGCGACCAGGTAGCTGGTTAACACCCAGGTGGATTCGTCATAGCTGGACGAGAGCGAACCCGCCACGTGGGGCAGCGCCACGTTGACGATGGTGGTGTCCAGAATTTCCATAAACACCGCCAGGGTGACGACAATCGCCACCGCCCACGGATTGCTGGCGGGCTTCCAGCTGTCGTGGCTGTGATCCGTCATTCCACCGTCACCTTCGGTGCAACCGACAGCCCCAGCGGCAGCGGTTTGTTCGGATCGAGGCCTTTATCAATCACGATTTTGACCGGCACGCGCTGCACAATTTTGACGAAGTTACCGGTAGCATTTTCTGCCGGGAAGGCGGAGAAGCGCGAGCCGCTGCCCTGCTGGATACTGTCTACGTGCCCCTCAAGCTCCATATCCGGCCACGCGTCGACGGACACGGTGACCTTATCGCCCGGCTTCATGCGCTCAAGCTGGGACTCTTTGAAGTTCGCCACCACCCACACGTTCGGCGAAACCAGTGAGAACAGCGCCGTTCCCGCCTGCACCAGCGTGCCGGGCTGCACGTTGCGTTTGGTGACAAATCCGTCGAACGGGGCGCGGACTTCGGTGTAAGAGAGATTCAGATTGGCCGTTTCAAGCTGCGCTTTCGCCTGATCGACCTGACGCTCGCGCGCTTCAACGTTGGTTTCCTGCTGGCGGATTTGCAGCTGTACCTGCTCTGCCACTTCCAGCTGCGCCTGGGCGCTGGCCAGCCCTGCCTGGGCGCTACGCAGCTGAGCGTTCGCGGAATCAATGCTTTGCTGGGTGGTTGCCCGCGGGTCGACGCCGCGCTGGCGACGGTACTCCGCCTGTGCGTTAGCCAGATCGGCCTGCGCTTTCAGCACCTGCGCTTTGGCTTCGTCACGCTGGGCGGGATACTGGACTTTTGAAAGCGCCAGCTGCGCCTGGGCCTGATGCAGCTGCGCGATAGCCAGCCCAAGCTGGGCCTGGGCCTGATCGCGCTGCGCGGTGGTATCTCGCGGATCTATGACCACCAGCAGATCGCCCTTTTTCACGCGCTGGTTATCACGTACGCGCAGCTCGGTGACGTAGCCCGCCGTTTTCGGGGCAATCGTCACCACGTCGCCGTCGGTAAAGGCGTCGTCGGTCGTCTCTTCGTTACGGGTTAAAAACCACCAGACCAGCGCCACGACGACCATTACCACGACGACAATGCCGAGGATAATTAACGGTTTCTTGCCCGGGCGCTTACGCTCATTATTGTTTTTGTCCTGCTCGTCAGCAGGCGGGTTTTGATCTTCAGCCATAGTTCAGCAACGGTCCTGTCAGTGAGCGGCATCACACTATGCCGTTCACTAAAGCTAGGACGTTGCTATACGTTTGCCAGGAAAAACTGACAAATTGCGCACTATATGAGAAGGAATATTCCGAAACCGATCGCCGCGGCCCAAACCAGCATCGGGATTGACCAGAGATGGAAGCGCCACCAGATACGACGATCGTTGGCCATGCGCAGGGCTATCAGGTTTGCCAGCGAGCCGGGCAGCAGCCCAAACCCGCCGATGTTCACCGCCCAGGCCAGCAGCGTGTCCGGCGGAACATAGTTGAGCAGCAGAATGGTGGAAGGCACGTTGCTGATAAACTGCGACAGGCCAATCGCCGTCAGCCACAGCCCTGCCTGCGGCAGACTGCTGACGCTGTGCAGAACGGTTTGCAGCACCGGGAGCTGAATAAGCAGATGCACGTCGATGAACATCGCCATAAAGACCAGCAGCAGCGTCCAGTCCACGCTTACCAGAACGCGACGCGCCAGGACGACAAAGCCTGCGGCAACGAGCAGGACGCCCGCCAGCTCATACTTCAGCTCCAGCGCAAACAGAAAGACGATGTATAACCCGAGGCAGCTCCACACCAGACGCGGCTGCCACTGCGGGCCCGTTGTGCCGCTGTGGTACTGCAGTTTTTTATCAGGAAACGCAAACCAGCATACCGCCAGCAGCGACAGCATCATCACCAGCGCCAGAGGGGCCATCTGCCAGGTAAAGGCGGCGAACGACAGCCCGGAACGTCCCCAGAGAAGGATATTTTGCGGATTGCCGATTGGCGTCAGAAGTGAGCCGGCGTTAACGGCGAGCGCTTCAAAGATGATCAACCGGCTGACCGGGATCTCGCATAGCTTACGCAGCGTAAGCGTGAGGGGCACGATGATAAACAGCGCCACATCGTTGGTCAGAAACGTCGACAGCACCGCGGCAGAAAACACCATAAACAGGGACAGCCTGCGTTCGGTGGCAAAGCGGCGCACCATTTTACGGCCAAGAACGTCAAAGTAGCCGCTCAGCTCAACCCCTTTGGTGAGCATCATCAGGCCGCTCAGGGTAATGATGGTGCGCCAGTCAATCGCGGCGGGCCAGGCCTGCGGCGTAAACGGCACAAAGAGGCTTAACCCTACGCCAATGAGTAATAAGAGATGGAAGAAACGATCGCGTGCCAGGGCCTGCAGTCCAGGGATTTTCATTCAGCGGAGGGACCATATTTAAGGGTAAATTCGCGAAACTTCACCAGCGTCTCTTCGCTGACGTGGTGTTCCATGCCTTCCGCATCCCGGCGGGCAATCTCCGGGCTGACGCCCAGCACCAGTAAAAAATTCTCGACAAGCTGATGGCGCTCGCGGCTCTCCTGCGCGAGTTTCTCCCCCTCCGGCGTCAGAAAAACACCGCGCCAGGGGATCATTTCAATTAAGCCCACGGAGGCCAGGCGTTTTAACATTTTAGCGACAGTTGGCTGTGAAACCCCCAGCCTGGCGGCCATATCGACCTGGCGCGCTTCACCAACCTCACGAATCAGATCGGAAATGAGTTCAACATAATCATCAATCAGTTCACGCCGGTGCGCTTCACGGACCTGGCGAAAACCTTCGACATGTTCTTCAACATTCACCAGTTGCGTCGTTTTCCTCATTGTCGGATGACCTGCGCGACGGTTCATTGTACTTCCTCAGTGGGGTGACGCTTCCAGCGCCCGGTTTCGAGAGCGCACATTGTAAACCATAGCTCTGCAAGCACAAAAAATTAACGAAATAGCCATAGCTATACAATATAGCCTGTGCTATATCTGTATGTAATGCAGTCACCCTTCATGGATCGAAGGGATCAAAACTCAGGAGGTCTTATGAATGAATTCAAGAGGTGCATGACCGTGTTTACCCACTCCCCCTTTAAAGTGCGCTTAATGCTGCTGAACATGCTGTGCGATATGTTTAACAACAAACCGCATCAGGACGATAAACCTTCCAACTAAGCGGCGTTGCGGTACGCCGCTTCATTTTCCCGTCACATTCTCGCTGTAAACTGGCTTTCAGCCGCCTTATTCCCGATCTTTTTTACGGATTTGCAATCCCCTTCGCAAAACATCTGCTTAGCAACTGTTGATATTCTTTAGCGCTCGCACTATCTTCTTGCAGCCCTGCACAATTTGCGGCTCGCTGAAGCGGACCCTCATTCCCTCTCCACGCACTGTCAGGCAGGTTATGACCCTTGACGCCAGGGTGAGCACATGGCGTTTTCATCCATGATAGTGACCTATGAATGTAACCCTGATAGATACCGTTGTTACCCGCAGCCGGGCCTTAAGCCCGTGGACGGGTTTTTACTTTTTGCAGTCATTACTGATTAACTTTGCGCTGGGTTATCCCTTTAGTCTGCTCTACGCGGTAGCCTTCACCTGCATTCTGCATTTGCTGTGGCGAGCCGCCCCGCGCGTGCAAAAAACAGTAATCGGGATCTGTTCGCTGGTTGCTGCACTCTATTTCCCGTTCGGTCAGGCTTACGGCTCGCCAAACTTTAATACCCTGCTGGCGCTGCACTCGACCAATATGGAAGAGTCGACGGAGATCCTGACGATCTTCCCGTGGTACAGCTATGTGGTCGGGCTTTTTATCTTCGCGTTGGGCGTTATTGCCATCCGCCGTCAGTCGGGCGAGAAAAAATCCTGGGGTAAGATCGAAATACTCTGTCTGGTGTTCAGCATTGCCGTGGCGTTTGTCGCCCCCATCCAGAATATTCCCTGGGACGGTAAGTTAAGGCTCATCAATATCGGCTATCCGGTTTTCCGCTTCGTTAAAGACGTTGTTGTAAATAATAAAGAGGTTCTCGACGAACAGGCGCGCATGGCTGAGCTTTCCAATATGAAAGACACCTGGAACGTGCTGGCCGTTAAGCCGAAATATCACACCTATGTGGTGGTGATTGGCGAAAGCGCGCGTCGCGATGCAATGGGGGCGTTTGGCGGCCACTGGGACAACACCCCGTTTGCGAGTTCGGTCAAAGGCACTCTGTTTACCGATTATGTCGCGGCCAGCGGCTCAACGCAGAAATCGCTCGGTCTGACCCTTAACCGAGTGGTAGATGGTAAACCGCAGTATCAGGATAATTTTGTCACTCTGGCAAACCGCGCAGGTTATCAGACCTGGTGGTTCTCCAATCAGGGGCAAATTGGCGAATACGATACGGCCATCGCCAGCATCGCCAAACGGGCTGACGAAGTGCAGTTCCTGAAAAACGGCGATTTTGAAGCCGACAAAAACACCAAAGACGAAGCGCTGCTGAAAATGACGGCACAGGTCTTCGCCACCCCGCGCACGCAGCCTCAGCTGATCGTCCTGCACCTGATGGGGTCGCATCCGCAGGCCTGCGATCGGACGGGCGGGAAGTACGCGGAGTTCGTGCAGTCCAAAGAGACCTCGTGCTACCTCTACACCATGACGCAAACCGACGATCTGCTGAGCAAGCTGTACGATCAGCTACGCAATACGGGCGACAGCTTCTCTATGGTCTATTTCTCGGATCACGGGCTGGCGTTTAAAGAGCGTGGTAAAGAGGTGCAGTATCTGGCGCACGATGACAAGTTCCAGCAGAACTTCCAGGTGCCGTTTATGGTGCTGTCGAGTGATGATAAAACGCATCGCGTCATTAAAGCGCGCCGTTCGGCAAATGATTTCCTGCAGTTCTTCTCGCAGTGGACGGGGATTACAGCCGAACAGATAAAAACGGCTTACCCGTTTGTCTCTAACAAGAAAGCTCCCCCAGTGTACGTTACCAACTTCAAGTTACAGAAAGTTGACTACAACCATCTGGGTACGGATATTTTTGATATTAAGAGTAAGTAGCGGTTCGATGCTCTCACCCTGGCCCACGGGGAGAGGAAAAAAGCCAAAAAAAATCCGCCACAGTGGGCGGATTTTTTATTTAATCACCGAAGTGATTAGAAGCGGTAACCTACGCCCGCGATCCAGGTGCCAACGTCAACGTTGCGGATACGGCTCTGCTCATAGGAGAAGTCCAGAGCAACGTCCTGGATTGGGTTGAACTGCAGGCCTGCGCCATAGGAGAAACCGTAGTCGCTGTTGCTTGCAGTGCGGCTTTCGCTCTGGTTTTCAGTCTGCTGGAATTTACCGTAGCCAACACCTACAACACCGTAGATGCTCGCCCAGTCATTCAGACGGTAAGCTGGACCAGCGGTGATACCGTAGTACTGGCCTTTGTTGTATGCGCCGTTTTCAGAACGATCTTTCTCGGTGTAGGTGAAAGAACCGATCACGCCCAGTGGGTTGTTATCCTGCTCGTAGCGATACTTCAGGTTGAAGCCGTTAGCTTTGTTCATCACGCCCTGATAGTCGCTCTGAGCGTAACCACCAGTAACAGTAGAAGTAGCAGCTACAGCGGTACCTGCGGAAACAGCCAGTACAGCGGCCAGTGCTGAAAGACATGCAATTTTTTTCATAACCACCTCAAATGTGCTTCAAGTAAGTCCGTAAGTTTTAAATATATCAAAAAAATTTGCGAAACTCTTTGTGATTCGTGATGTCTAATGAAACCTTTCCTGTAACAGAACGTTTCCAGCCTAAGCTATCTCTTTCAAATCACATGCAATTTTCACTTCTAAATGCGCATAGTGCGCGTCTGCGCCGTTACATTCATCCAGATTATTCCTAATCTGACAGGCGATAAATCCACCAGCGCTTAACCATTTTACGGATTTCACGTGGTTTTTTTTCAACAGCGCCTCAACCGTTGCCGCATATTTCCTTTACACTGCAACTTTTACCTCATTTGACATAAGCTGACAGGAGAAAGGATGCCTGGGTTATCCCGCACATCGTCGGTCTGGTTGCCGGTCGCAGTGATACTCATTGCCATGTTGTCCATTCAAAGCGGTGCTTCGCTTGCAAAATCACTTTTTCCGCTGGTCGGTGCGCCCGGGGTAACAGCCCTGCGTATCGTGCTGGGCACTGCGATACTGGTGGTCATTTTCAAACCCTGGCGTCTGCGCTTCAAAAAGGAGCAGCGTTTACCCCTGCTGTTTTATGGACTCTCCCTGGGGGCAATGAACTATCTGTTCTACCTCTCTATACAGACGATACCGCTGGGGATCGCCGTCGCGCTGGAGTTTACCGGTCCGCTGGCGGTGGCGCTTTTCTCCTCGCGACGTCCGGTCGATTTTATCTGGGTCGTGCTAGCCGTTCTGGGCTTATGGTTCCTGCTTCCCCTGGGCCAGAGCGTCGCTGAGATCGATCTGACGGGCGCCGCGCTGGCGCTGGGTGCAGGCGCCTGCTGGGCTGTCTATATTCTCACGGGACAGCGTGCAGGCGAAGAGCACGGTCCGGCAACGGTGGCGTTGGGTTCTCTGATTGCGGCCATCGTATTTGTGCCCATCGGCATGGCGCAGGCAACTGAATCTATCTGGCAATGGTCAGTCATGCCCATCGGACTGGCAGTCGCGATTCTCTCTACCGCACTTCCCTATTCTCTGGAGATGATTGCCCTTACGCGTCTGCCGACACGCATATTTGGCACCCTGATGAGCATGGAGCCTGCCCTTGCCGCCATTTCCGGCATGGTGTTTCTCGGCGAAACCCTCACGTTGACCCAGACGCTGGCGCTCTGCTCGATTATCGCGGCTTCAATGGGCTCTACGCTCACTATGCGCCCGGAACCTAAAGTTGAAAAGGTGGATATCAGCTAAGGCCATATATTCTGCATGGCTTCCACGCCATGCAGAATAAAGGCCAGAAAGACAGACGTTATAATTTCTTACACACTTTGCTCTATTTTCGAAATATCCCTCTACGTTTTCGTCCCCATCCAGCAATTAAGATTGATCTGTATAAATTTAAAAATTATTCATTAATTTCAATAAATTAAATTCTCAACCCACTTCTCGCTATTAAACCGATAGGCACAGCCAAACCGCAGAGAAAAAATCCGGTGCTATACTTAGTTTCGTAATTACCTGGGACATAAACATCAAGAGGATATGAGATTATGAGTACCGCTAAACTGGTGAAAACGAAAGCGTCTAATCTGCTTTATACCCGTAACGATGTACCGGACAGCGACAAAAAAGCGACCATTGAGTTGCTGAATCGCCAGGTGATCCAGTTCATCGATCTTTCGCTGATCACCAAACAGGCCCACTGGAATATGCGCGGTGCAAACTTTATTGCCGTTCATGAAATGCTGGATGGCTTCCGCACAGCACTGGTTACCCACCTCGATACGATGGCTGAGCGTGCCGTTCAGCTAGGCGGCGTGGCGCTGGGAACCACACAGGTGATCAACAGCAAAACGCCTCTGAAGAGTTATCCGCTGGATATCCATACCGTTCAGGATCACCTGAAAGAACTGGCGGACCGCTACGCGATTGTGGCAAACGATGTACGCAAAGCGATTGGCGAAGCCAAAGATGAAGATACTGCAGATATCTTTACCGCCGCGTCCCGCGACCTGGATCAATTCCTGTGGTTCATCGAATCTAACATCGAATAATTCATACGAAATTTCTATCCAACCCTCGCCTTCCGGTGAGGGTTTTGCACATCTATGGTGCACGTTTTTTGCCTGAGACAGTGCAAAAGTGAAAAAATTGTAATAATCACCTCACACAACCGTTAACGGAAGATTGTTTTTTCGTCAGAATTTACGCTAAATATCTCCCCGTCAGTTGAGCCAAACGAAGCGCACCAAAACAGTGCTCTACTTTGGTGCAATAAAACCTCATTGCCCCATTAATTGTGCAATGCATGACATCATCCCCTTTGCAAAACAATAGCTTGTAAAGTTGGCACGATTTTTTCATTGTGCCAGCTGTTCTCGCAGGGGATCGCCCCGTGGATATAAAAGGAAATGCTATGAAGTCTGTATTAAAAGTTTCACTGGCTGCACTTACCCTGGCTTTTGCAGTGTCCTCTCAGGCTGCCGACAAACTGGTTGTGGCGACCGACACGGCGTTCGTTCCGTTTGAATTCAAACAGGGTGATAAATACGTTGGTTTTGATGTGGATCTGTGGGCCGCTATCGCAAAAGAACTCAAACTGGATTACACCCTGAAGCCTATGGACTTCAGCGGCATTATCCCGGCACTGCAAACCAAGAACGTTGATCTGGCGCTGGCAGGTATCACCATTACCGATGAACGTAAAAAAGCGATCGACTTCTCTGACGGCTACTACAAAAGCGGCCTGCTGGTCATGGTCAAAGCCGATAATAACGACGTAAAAAGCGTGAAAGATCTCGACGGCAAAGTAGTTGCGGTGAAGAGCGGCACCGGTTCTGTTGATTACGCGAAAGCAAATATCAAAACCAAAGACCTGCGCCAGTTCCCGAACATCGACAACGCGTACATGGAACTCGGCACCAACCGTGCTGACGCTGTTCTGCACGACACGCCTAACATCCTGTATTTCATCAAAACAGCCGGTAACGGTAAGTTCAAAGCCGTTGGCGAGTCTCTGGAAGCACAGCAGTACGGTATCGCGTTCCCGAAAGGCAGCGACGACCTGCGCTCGAAAGTTAACGGCGCGTTGAAAACGCTGAAAGAGAACGGCACCTATAACGAAATCTACAAAAAATGGTTCGGTACCGAGCCTAAATAATAAGACGTAAAAATGACGTTCACTCGGGGGCGACCTTTCGCCCCTGCTATTTTTGAAACACGGTAACAGTAACAGGAAATTATCATGCAGTTTGACTGGAGCGCCATCTGGCCTGCCATTCCTATCTTGCTTGAAGGCGCTAAAATGACCCTCTGGATTTCGGTCCTGGGTCTGGTTGGTGGGTTGATTATCGGTCTTGTCGCCGGTTTCGCTCGCACCTACGGCGGCTGGATCGCAAACCACATCGCACTGGTTTTCATCGAAGTGATCCGCGGCACACCTATTGTTGTGCAGGTCATGTTCATCTACTTCGCCCTGCCAATGGCATTCACCGACCTGCGCATCGACCCGTTCAGCGCAGCCGTTGTCACCATTATGATCAACTCAGGTGCCTATATTGCGGAAATCACCCGCGGTGCGGTGCTGTCGATTCATAAAGGTTTCAGTGAAGCCGGTCTGGCGTTAGGTCTTTCTCGTCGCGAAACGATCCGCCACGTTATTCTGCCGCTGGCGCTGCGTCGCATGCTGCCACCGCTCGGCAACCAGTGGATCATCAGCATTAAAGATACGTCGCTGTTCATTGTTATCGGCGTGGCCGAGCTGACCCGTCAGGGTCAGGAGATCATTGCTGGCAACTTCCGCGCGCTGGAAATCTGGAGTGCGGTAGCCGTTGTCTACCTGATCATTACTCTGGTTCTGAGCTTCGTTCTGCGTCGTCTTGAAAGAAGGATGAAAATCCTGTGATTGAATTTAAAAACGTTTCCAAGCACTTTGGTCCAACCCAGGTGCTGCACAATATCGATCTGAACATTAAACAGGGTGAAGTGGTGGTGATTATTGGGCCATCCGGCTCCGGTAAATCCACCCTGCTGCGCTGCATCAACAAGCTGGAAGAGATCACCAGCGGCGATCTGATCGTCGACGGCCTGAAAGTGAACGACCCGAAAGTCGACGAGCGCTTGATTCGTCAGGAAGCGGGCATGGTGTTCCAGCAGTTCTACCTGTTCCCGCACCTGACGGCGCTGGAGAACGTGATGTTTGGCCCACTGCGCGTGCGCGGTGCCAACAAAGCGGCGGCGGAAGCGCTGGCAAAAGATCTGCTGGCGAAAGTCGGCCTGGCTGAACGCGCGCACCACTACCCTTCCGAGCTGTCCGGTGGTCAACAGCAGCGCGTGGCGATTGCCCGCGCCCTGGCGGTCAAACCGAAAATGATGCTGTTTGATGAGCCTACGTCCGCACTCGACCCGGAGCTGCGCCACGAGGTGCTGAAAGTCATGCAGGATCTGGCGGAAGAAGGGATGACGATGGTTATCGTGACCCACGAAATCGGCTTCGCTGAGAAAGTGGCGTCCCGCCTGATCTTTATTGATAAAGGCCGTATCGCGGAAGACGGTAACCCGCAGGAATTGATTGCGAACCCGCCGAGTCAGCGTTTGCAGGAGTTCCTGCAGCACGTATCCTGATCTCTCGCTTTACACGTAAGCCGGGCATGCCCGGCTTTTTTACGCCAGATTGTTCCCAAAAATCCCCCTCCGCGTCCCGACTTCTATACTTATCATTTTGTTCGACATTTTCACCGGAGGACGCCGTGCCGTGGATCCTGTTACTGTTGATTAGCCTGTTTAGTGCGTCATCGTTCGCCGTCGCGATCCCCGGCGTGACCACCGGAACAACCGCCAGCCAGCAAAATACTCCCCCGCCGGAACCGGATGTCGAACAGAAAAAAGCCGCCTACAGCGCCCTCGCCGACGTCCTTGAGAACGACACTTCCCGGCAGGAACTCATCAGCCAGCTGAGGAAAGTGGCCGCCACGCCGCCGCAGGAGCCGGTGCCTGTCATCACCCCTCCCCAGGTGGAGGAGCAAAAAACGGTGCTGGAAAATGTCACCGACGTAAGCCGCCACTATGGGGAAGCCCTCTCCTCGCGCTTTGCTCAGCTCTACCGCAACCTGATTGGATCGCCGCATAAGCCGTTTAACCCACACACGTTTACCGCCGCGGCCACGCAGTTCCTGATGCTGGCCGGTGCGGTATTTCTTTTTTACTGGCTGGTGCGCCTGTGCGCGTGGCCGCTGTACCGCAAAATGGGACAATGGGGACGAAGGAAGAATCAGCATAAAAGCAGCTGGCTGCACCTGCCGTTGATGATAGCCTCAGCGTTTATCATCGATTTACTGCTGCTGGCCTTGACGCTGTTTTTAGGCCAGATGCTCGCCGACAGGCTGAACGCGGGCAATAAAACCATCGCCTTTCAGCAGTCGCTTTTCCTGAATGCCTTTGCCCTGATCGAGTTCTTCAAGGCGCTGCTGCGGTTACTCTTTTGTCCGCACGTACCGGAGCTACGTCCCTTCTCAATTCGCGATGCGAGCGCCAGGTACTGGGCGCTGCGTCTGAGCGTGCTCAGCGGGCTGATTGGCTATGGTCTGCTGGTTGCCGTGCCGATCATCTCCAACCAGGTAAACGTCCAGTTTGGCGCGCTGGCAAACGTCATTATCATGATCTGCATTACCGTCTGGTCGCTGTATCTTATCTTCCACAATAAAAAAACCATTACCCAAAGCCTGCTGAATCTGGCCGATCGCTCCCTTTCGTTCTTTAGCCTCTTTATCCGCGCTTTCGCCCTGGTGTGGCACTGGCTGGCAAGCGCCTACTTCATCGTATTGTGCTTCTTCTCGCTGTTCGACCCAGGCAATAGCCTGAAATTTATGATGGGGGCGACGTTCAAAAGCCTGGCCATTATCGGGATCGCGGCGTTTGTGTCGGGGCTGCTCTCGCGATGGATCTCGAAAACCATCACCCTGTCGCCGCAGGTACAGCGTAATTACCCGGAACTGCAAAAACGGGTAAACGGCTGGATGTCGGTATCGCTGAAGGTGGCGCGCATCCTCACCGTCTGCGTGGCGATCATGCTGCTCCTGAATGCCTGGAGCCTGTTTGATTTCTGGAACTGGCTGCACAACGGTGCGGGTGAGAAAACGGTCGACATCCTGATTCGCATCGCGTTGATTTTGTTCTTCTCTGCCGTCGGCTGGACGCTGCTGGCGAGCCTTATCGAGAACCGTCTGGTGTCGGATATTCACGGCCGTCCCCTGCCCAGCGCTCGGGCAAGAACGCTGTTAACGTTGTTCCGTAACGCGCTGGCGGTCATTATCAGTACCATCACCATCATGATTGTGCTGTCGGAAATCGGGGTGAATATCGCCCCGCTGCTGGCCGGTGCCGGTGCCCTGGGCCTGGCGATCTCCTTCGGGTCGCAAACGCTGGTGAAGGATATTATTACCGGCATCTTTATCCAGTTTGAGAACGGGATGAACACGGGCGATCTGGTAACCATCGGGCCGTTAACCGGCACCGTTGAGAGGATGTCCATCCGTTCAGTTGGCGTGCGCCAGGACACCGGGGCGTACCACATCATTCCCTGGTCCTCGATAACCACCTTCGCCAACTTTGTGCGCGGCATTGGTTCCGTGGTGGCGAACTACGATGTGGATCGTCATGAGGATGCCGATAAAGCGAAACAGGCGCTGCGCGATGCGGTAGAAGAGCTGATGCAGATGGAGGATATTCGCGGACTGGTGATTGGCGAGCCGTCATTTGCCGGCATTGTCGGGCTGACGAACACGGCGTTTACCCTGCGCGTGTCGTTCACCACCCAGCCGCTGAAGCAGTGGACGGTGCGCTTTGCCCTCGACAGCATGGTGAAAAAACACTTCGATCTGGCGAACGTGCGGATGCCCGTGCAGACGTATCAGGTATTGCCGCCGCCCGCATCGCCGCTCCCTCCGCAGGAGCCGACGCTGTAGCCTGGTTGCCGGGTGGCGGCTTCGCCTTACCCGGCCTACGACGGAGTGCTATTTGCGACGTTTGTTATTGTCCATAAACGACCAGGCGATAAAGCGGCTTTGCTTCTGACCCTGCGCCATCTCTTTTTTCACCACTTTTACGGCGCCCGCCTCGGTCAGGGCGCGGTAAAGTGGCGGCAGGTTATCTCCGCGGGATACCAGCGTCGTGAACCACTTCACCTGACGCCCAAACTGTTTGCTTTCCGCAATCATGCGCAGGATGAACGCCACTTCGCCCCCTTCACACCAGAGCTCCTGCTGCTGACCACCGAAATTCAGCGCGGCATCCTCAGCCTGACCCAGGTTGCGGCGCTTGCGCTCGCTGCCCGCACGGGCCGATGCCGCCGAATCATGGAAAGGTGGATTGCACATCGTGGCGTCATAGCTTTCGTTTTTGTGAATAATGCCGTTGAAGATCGAAGCCGTATCTTTCTGTCGACGCAGGCGAATGGCGCGGCTTAATCCCGGGTTAGCGTTGATAATCGCCTGGGCGCTGGCAAAGGCCTCGTCAGCGATTTCGCTTCCGGTAAAGCGCCACTGGTATTCATGCGCGCCAATCAGCGGGTAAATCAGGTTTGCCCCGGTGCCAATATCCAGAATGGTGGCCTGCTGTGGAACAACACCCTCATTACCTTCGGCAAGAAGGTCAGCAAGGTGGTGAATGTAATCAGCCCGGCCCGGTACGGGTGGACAGAGAAAGCCTTCCGGAATATCCCATTGAGCCACACCGTAAAAATGCGCCAGCAGGGCTTTGTTCAGCATTTTCACCGCCTGCGGGTCAGCAAAGTTGACCGAGGGCTCACCCGCTGGGGTCTGAACAAGGTAGTCCTGCAGCGGCGGGCAGCTCAGGCATAACGCGTTCATGTCGTAGCGGCTGCGGTGGCGATTTCGCGGGTGTAATCCCGGCTTTTGGGCAGTCATGGCATTCTCCTTTAAACAGCGGCGTAAGATACCCTGTGCTGGCTCAACGGTAAATCTTTCTCTGCGGCGCTTAGAAACTCGCCATAAATCAAGCACCTTTATGTCTATGATCCGTCAGCGAATTGTCAACTTATATCGTTCAAAAAATAAGCAGATCATCATCAAATATTTGCGCTAAGTCACACTCGTCAGGCTTCTAAACTTAAGGGGAATCACCTGTTGTTTCCTCATGAGGATGTGATTATGAAAAAGTACCTGACCCTTGCTGTTATCGCAGCCGCCCTGACGACCGCGTCATTTTCTGCCATGGCCGTTCAGTCGCTGACCCAGAGTACCGACACCAGCCAGCTTCGTCCTGCGGGCACCGTTTCGGTTAGCCGCGCCAGTAACCTTGACGATCTACAGGCTAAACTTGCTGAAAAAGCCCGCCAGGAGGGTGCAAAAGGATTCGTGGTGAACTCCGCTGGCGGAGACAACCATATGTACGGCACTGCGACCATCTATAAATAATCTTTCTCTTCCACAAGACTGCATCTGCCCAACGGGTGCAGTTCTCTTCTCCCTTCGCCTTGATTGCTCATTTTTTAACCCCATAGTGAACGTATACCTTAAACCGATTTCAGGAGGGCGCTATGGCTTCCGGCTGGGCAAATGACGACGCTGTTAACGAACAGATCAACAGTACTATTGAAGATGCGGTTGCGCGTGCCCGCGGTGAAATTCCGCGCGGCGAAAGCCTAACTGAATGTGAAGAATGCGGAGACCCCATTCCGGAAGCGCGCCGAAAAGCCATTCCCGGCGTAAGGCTTTGCATCATCTGCCAGCAGCATAAAGATTCGAAAAACTCATCGCACTCGGGATATAATCGCAGAGGTTCGAAAGACAGCCAGCTACGTTGACTTTACTTTACCTAAGCTAACCGCGCAGCTCCCTAGCTTTACGCTCACGATTTTTAGCGAACCGCGTAGCAAAATGTGCCCTTCATTTCGCGTCTGTAAAGCGTATCCACAAGAAGTGTAAAGCGGTGCTTTGAATTTATTAATATTCAATAAGTTATTTGTCATTCAATTTTTTTGAGCAACCACGTCAATTCTCTTCGATTTTATCTCTCGAGAAAAACCGTGATACTTATCACATCGACGGAACATCGTCCCCTTAACAGAAACACCTGCGAGAGATTAATTATGAAAACCATCAAATTTGCTGTAGCTGCTGTTGCCCTGTCCGCTCTGTCTTTCGGCGCTTTCGCTGTCGAGCCTGTCTCTTCTACTCAGGCACAGAACATGAATAAAGTCGGTGTGGTCAGTGCTGATGGCGCCACCACGCTGGACGGCCTGGAAGCCAAACTGGCTGAAAAAGCCGCTGCTGCTGGTGCAAGTGGATACACCATTACTTCCGCTAACGGTAATAACAAGCTGAGCGGTACCGCGGTTATCTACAAGTAATCGACTGAATGAATGCTGTCCCCTCGCCATACCCTCTGGTGAGCTGCTCCACCCTCATTGACCCTGTTGTTGTTACCCTTGCTTGCCCGTCCGCCACTGGACGGGCTTTTTTTTGTCTAAAACGCCTGCGCCACACGTTCAAGCCCGGCCTGGACAGATTCCACTTCGCCGGTTGCCAGCAAACAGCAGGCCATTTGCAGCTTAATCGAATGCGGAACAGGAACATTTCCGGCAAGGCACTGCTCAATCCAGTGGGCTGTAGTATGGGGATCTTTTGCCTCAGGCAATATCACACCGGTATTCTCTTCCCCACGCTCAAGAATGGCGCGCGTACCTGAAGAATCAATCAGCATGATCTGCGGGCAGCGCTGCGGGTTCGCATAAACCTCGCCTTCCGTGCCGTGCATCAACAGCGCCCTTGCGCCAATTGCCTCAAAGAATTGCCCCACGCGTGCCACGTATTCCGGGTGCGAGACGCTGGAGAGACGCAGGGCGACATCTTCGCCAAACGGCGTGGCCAGTTTTGCCAGCGTATGCGCGCTGTTGCGCACGCCTATGCGCCAGCGCATATCAAGCTGCTTCTCCAGCGGCGGGCAGAGCGTGCCGACCGGGATATAAACAGGCTGGTGGCCATCCAGCTTAGCCTGCGCCTGACCGGCATGACGCGTTGGTTCAATCCCCAACATCCCGAAAATGGTCTCCGTCAGCACGCGGGTGGGATCTTCGCTTACGCCGTGCACCACCACCGGGAATCCCAGCTTGTGTAATAAGATAGCGAGCAGCGGAGTTAAATTTGCCTGCTTGCGCGCACCGTTGTAGCTCGGGATCACGATCGGCATAGGTTTTGCCACCGGCGGCGTTAAGCGCAGCGTTTGTGCCTGCATGGCTTCATAGAAGCCATGCATCTCCGCTTCACCTTCGCCTTTAATACGCAGCGCAATAAGGATACCGCCCAACTCAAGCTCCGGAACCTCGCCGTTAAGCATACGGGTGTAAAGCGCGCGAGCAGTTTCATGGTCCAGGTCGCGGGCATGATGCTTCCCACGCCCTACCTCTTTGATAATTTTACGATAATCCACGACATTTCTCCTTACAGCAGGTTATCAACAATATAGCCCTGATAATGACTCCGCCGTTAGTTTTTTTGGCCGCCCTGCTGATTTTTATAATTAATTGTTTTATTGAGAAAAATTATTTTGCAAGAATTAATTGAATTATTTGGAAGCCGCGCAGGACCTTTCCCGACCCGAGTTTTCTGATTAAATAACCAGCGGTGAGTAGTTGAGACATAACTTCGAATAATGCGGGATGCAGATGTTGAAAGGAGAAACATACAGGTTTAAATATGAAAAAAGTCACTTTAGGTTTATTCATTGCTGCCGCTCTGGGATGCTCTGCATCTTCGTTCGCAGCATCCACCGGTGAAGGGCAAATTAACTTCACAGGTGAAATTATCGATTCCGCCTGTCAGGTCGTTAACGGCTTAAGCAGTCCGCTGAATGTTGCGCTGGGCAAAGTATCCAAAACAACATTTACTGGTGTAGGCTCTACCAGCACCTTAACGAAATTTGATATTCAGTTAAAAGACTGCCCGGAAACGGTCACGTCTGCAGCCATTAATTTCGGTGGTACGCCAGATGCGGACAATAACACCACGCTGTCTTTGACCCCGGGTGCGACGACTGCAACTGGCGTGGCGATTCAGCTGGTTGATTCTTCCGAACAGCCTGTCAGTTTATATACGCCTTCAAAGCAGTATCCTTTAGCTGCTGGAACGACGGTAAATAATCTGGAGTTTGGCGCGCGTTATATTCAGACTCAGGCATCGATCACTGCTGGCCAGGCTAACTCAGCCTCTACTTTTACAGTTATTTATAACTGATACGATCAATGAGGAGATATTCGTCTTCATGCGAAGGCTAATATTTCCTCTTTCATTGAGACAGATTTATGCGACACAGTTATTTATTAAGCGCACTTTTACTGACCGCAGTAACAGCCCATGCAGGTGTGATTATTAATGGCACTCGACTGGTTTATCAGGGAGAGAAAAAAGAGTCTTCGATTGGGATTTCCAATCCGGATGAGATTAACTATCTGGTACAGTCCTGGGTGGATACCGGTTTGAAAAAAGGCGGTAAAGCGCCATTTCTGATTACTCCACCGCTGTTCCGTCTGAACGCTAAAGAAGATAACGTGTTGCGTGTAGTGCGCACCGGCGGAAATATGCCAGAAGACCGCGAGTCGTTGTACTGGTTAAATATTAAAGCCATTCCTTCTTCAAGCCATGAAGAGGGCATTAATACATTACAAATAGCCATTAATACCCGTATTAAATTGCTGTATCGCCCTGCATCGATTAAAGGTAAACCCGAAGCAGTTGCTGACAAACTGGAATGGCACCGCGAAGGCAATGATCTGGTGGTAAACAACCCCACGCCTTTCTATATGAATTTCCAGAGCGTTGCGCTGAACGGCCAAAAAGTGGCAAAAGCGACCTGGGCTGTGCCAAATACCTCTACCCGCTTTGCTCTTCCGACAAATATGAGCGGTAACACCGTAAGCTGGTCGGTCATTACCGATTACGGAAGCATCAGTAAAACCTGGTCTGCATCCGTTCGTTAATATCTGTTGACGCCTGAATAATCATGTACAGCACAAATAAGCCGCTATTACGTCGACTGCGTGAAATGCTGCCCACTTTTTTTGGAATAGCGGTGACATGCTGCGCGCTGCAGGCCCACGCTGATGATTATTTTAACCCTGCCCTGCTGGATATTGATAATCCAGAACAGGCAAAGACCGATCTCTCTGTTTATGAAAAAGGTCCCGGTCAGGCGCCAGGTAAATACCAGGTCACGGTGTTCGTCAATAACAATAAAATCGACACACGTGACGTCCTTTTTACATTACAAAAAGATGCCCAGGGAGATGATTCCCTGCAGCCTTGCCTGAGTCTGGATGAATTAACGCGTCTGGGCATCAAAACCAAAGATTATCCAAAGCTGGCGGCAAAAGGGGAATGCGCGGACCTCAGCGCCATTCCTTCGGCCTCGGCAACTTTCCGCATCAAAAACCAGCAACTACTGCTGAGTATTCCCCAGTCGGCTCTGGGCCAGGTGCCTCGCGGCTACATCGATCCGAAAGAGTATGACGAAGGGATCACCGCGGGCATCCTGAACTATAGCGTTAACGCCAGCCAAAGCCGCGCTCGCCAGCAAGGGGAAGCGGACAACAGCAGCCAGTTTATTAACCTGCGCCCCGGTTTTAACATTGGTGCCTGGCGCGTGCGTAATTACAGCACCTGGAACCACAATTCGGATGGCGGTCAGGACGACGGCAAGCTGAACACGGTCTATACCTATGCCCAGCGCGATATCGTGGGGCTGAAGAGCGAGCTGACCGTGGGACAGAGCAGCACCCAGGCCGACGTTTTCGACAGTGTCTCTTACACTGGCGCACAGCTGGCTACCGAAAGCGACATGCTGCCGGACAGCGAGCGCGGGTATGCCCCGGTGGTACGCGGTACGGCGCACAGTAACGCCCAGGTGGTGGTTCGCCAGAATGGCTACGTTATCTACCAAAACACCGTCGCCCCAGGCGCGTTTGAGATTAACGATCTCTACCCTACCGGCAGCAGCGGCGATCTGAACGTCACGGTAAAAGAGACCGACGGCAGCGAGAGTCATTTCGTGGTGCCGTTTGCCTCCGTGCCTGTGCTGCAGCGGGAAAAACACCTGAAGTACAGCGTCGCTGCGGGGCGCTACCGTTCATACGATAAAGAGGTTGAGAAGACCCCTTTCACCCAGGGCAGCGCCATCTATGGCCTGTCACACGGCGTCACCGTTTACGGCGGTACGCAACAGAGTTCGCATTACCACTCCGCCGCGCTCGGCGCAGGGAAAAACTTTGGCGACCTCGGAGCGTTCTCCCTGGACGTTACCCGCGCCAAAGCGTTACTGAAAAAGCGCAAAACCAGCAAAGGGCAATCCCTTCGTCTGCGCTATAGCAAAAATTTTACCTCGACCGGCACTAACTTTTCGCTGGCGGGTTATCGCTACAACAGCAAAGGCTTTTATACCCTGCAGGACACCATGGAGTCCTGGACCAGTGCAAACGACTGGTCCGCTCCACAGCAGCGCCGCTCGCGGGCGGAGGCCACCATCGACCAGACCCTGGGCGACAAGCGGGGTTCGGTGACGCTAAGCCTGGTGAAAGAGCGTTACTGGAGCCAGAGTCAGGATATGACCTCCCTGAGCGTTAACTACAACAACAGCTGGCACGGCGTGAGCTATAGCCTGAGCTACAGCGTCAATAAAAACAGCAACGACACGGACGAGGACGGTAAATCCATCAGCTATGACCGACAAATCGGCCTCAACGTGTCGGTTCCACTCGACCGCTGGCTGCCTAATACCTGGGCAAACTACAGCCTGAACAACAGTAAAGACGGCACCACCCACAACCTGGGGCTGAATGGTACCGCGCTGGAGGGAGACAAGCTGAGCTGGAACGTGCAGCAGGGGCTGGACAGCGCCAATAACAACACCGCCACCAGTATGAATGCGGATTACAAAGGCACCTACGGTGAAGTGCACGGCGGCGTAAGCCAGGACAGCCATCAGCACACCGTGAACGCCGGGATCCAGGGCGGCATTGTCGCCCACTCTGACGGCATCACCTTCGGTCAGACCCTGGGAGAAACCGTGGTGCTGATTAAAGCGCCGGGCACGCATGGCACACACGTTGCCAACCAGACGGGCGTGGAAACGGACTATCGCGGCTATACGCTGGTGCCGTTTGTCACTCCGTGGCGTCACACCCCAATTTCGCTGGACACGGAGACACTGCCAGAAGATGCCGACGTGACGCACGCCTCGCAGACGGTTACACCAACACGCGGCGCGATAGTTCGTGCCAGCTTCGATACACGCGTGGGCAACCGCGTCTTAATGACGCTGGCCTGGAAAGACAAACCGCTGCCCTTCGGCGCAACGGTTACCACGGAAGATAAGAGCAGTGAATTTATCGTCGGTAACGACGGCCTGGTGTATCTCACCGGACTGCCGCAGCATGGACGCCTTTTCGTTTCCTGGGGCAAGGAGGGGAGCGAGCATTGCGTCGCCGATTACGCCCTGATGCAAGAGAAAGATAACACCAACATTATTAACGCTGCGGCGCAGTGTCACTGATTAACACCGGACCGATCATGATGCAGATAGCAAAATCATTTTTCTTACTTTTAGTTCTGGCGACGGCAGCACTCTTTATGCCGCACGCGAAAGCTTCTTGCCAATCGCCGAGCCTGCCCGCGCTACTATCATTAACGTCGATTTCGGTCTCCACCAGCCTGCCCGTAGGTTCGACCATTCCGGGAACTGAACGCACCGTGCACATATCGGGAAACTGTTACTACGCGCCGGATGCGGGTCAGCCAATCATCGCGTGCTATAACGGCTTCGGCAAAGAGATCCCCGGGCTTCCGGGCGTCTATGAAACAGGCGTTGCTGGTATCGGCATCTCGCTAAGAAATGATAAAGGACAGCGCGTGACTGGCGCAGCGGACCAGATTTGTTCGGCGAATATGCCCGTAGGCCAGGTCTCCGGTACGATAAACAGCGACTCTACCATCCCCTTTAGCTTTGACGTGATGCTGGAACTGGTAAAAACCAGCGAAACCGTGGCTTCGGGCGCACTGACAATGAGCAATACGCAATTCAACCTTGCAGTGGGACGCGTTGAGGCCCTGGGTGACCCTAATACCCTCTCTTACTCAGGCAATGTTCAGGTAAAAGCAGTGACCTGTTCGGTGTCACCTAAATCCCTGACCGTCACGCTGGGTGATTTTCCGGTGAGCCGTTTTACCGGTCCGGGAACACTGGTCTCCCAGTCGGTATTCAATATCGGCATGCTCTGCGATCGGGATGTACAGCCGGAAATGATGATCACCAGCGCTAATGGCTATGAAACGAATTTTCCCGGCGTGATCAAATTAACGCCGGAAAGCGGCGTCGCCACCGGCGTGGGGGTGAAAATGCTCTTTAACGGCCAGATACCTGTTTTCGGGCAATATATGAATACCTTTACCGCCTATGCCAATATCCAGTCGCAATATCCCTTCAGCGTCTCTTACGAACAAACCAGTTCGGAGGTGACGCCCGGAACGGCGAATGCCGTCGCAACCATTACGGTAGCCTACAAATGAAAACGTTATTAACCCTTTTACTGCTTGGAGTGGCCAGCCAGAGCCTGGCGGAAGAAATTCAACTCGATGTTCGCGGAAACATTTATGCCAACGCCTGCCAGGTGGACAGCGCCAGCCAGAACCTGACGGTCAATCTGGGCAAAGCGAATACCGGCGATTTTAAGGATGTGGGCGATACCGGACAATGGAAATCATTCGACTTAACCCTGTCGAAATGCCCAACCACTTCCGTGCTGGCCACGGCCACCTTTCACGGTCAGCCAGACAGCCTTCATCCGACTAAATTCGCCAGCACCGGAACCGCGAAAGGACTGGCGCTGGAGCTTGCCGACCCGCAGGACCAGATCTCGCTTGCCCCGGACGCCAGCTTCAGCGTGCTGATCAACCAGAACAATCACACGGCGGATTTCCCGCTGGCCGCCCGCTATTACGCCACCTCATTGCCGGTCACGGCAGGAACGTTCAGCAGCGTGGTGCAGGTGACCTTCATTTACCAGTAGGACCGCGCCCCTTAGCACGGATGTTTTTCTTGCGCCCGGCGGCTGGTTTTGCCGGGCGTTTTTTTACCTCGGGCACCTCTGGCTGTTCGATCGGGAAGATCGGCAGCGCGTTCAGTAGCCGTTGGCCGTAATTTTTGGTGAGCAGGCGTTTATCATAAATCACCACCTCCCCCCAGCAGCCGTGGCTACGGATCAGACGCCCGACCTGCTGAATGAGGTTAAACGATGCCGCAGGTAAACTCTGCACCTCAAACGGATAGCGATTGAGGCTTTTCAGCCACTCCCCTTCGGTGATCACCACCGGGCTATCGATAGGCGGGAAGGCGATTTTATGTATATGCACCTGCGTCAGGTAATCGCCCTTCAAATCCAGACCTTCCGCGAAGGACTGTAATCCCACCAGCACGCTGCGCTCGCCGTTATCAATGCGTTTGCGGTGCGTTTCCACCAGCCGGTAGCGCGGCTGATCGCCCTGCACCAGCAGCAATAAACGCAGATCGGTGACGTGTTCGAGGAAGCGCTGCATCGCGCGTCCGCTGGCAAACAGCACCAGCATGCCGGGGTATTTCCTGCTCTCAACCTGTTCACGGAAGTAGGCCGCCATTTCCGCAATGTGCTGCTCTTCGTTGTCGATGAGCGGCTCGTAATTCATGCGCGGGATCACCAGCTTCCCCTGCTCGCAGTGGTTAAACGGCGAGTCCAGCGCGACAAAACGATCGCCCGCTTTCTCTTTAAGCCCGCTCATTTCCTGCAAACGAGAAAAACTGTTCAGGGAGCGCAGCGTGGCGGAGGTGACCACCACGTGCGGCACGCTGCGCCAGATGAGCTTTTCCAGCTGATCGGCCACGCGGATGCCCACGCAGTGGAAAAAGAGATGCACCTGGCCGTCCCGCACTTCACGGGTGGCCCATTTGGTGACCGGCGCGCCCGACGCCTGCGCCATCGAGGCCAGCCGCCAGAGCTTGCTCTGTGCTTCGAACATCCCCAGCGCACGGTTCATTTGCAGAAGGATACGGTGAAGGCGAACAACGTCATGGGTGCCGGTTTTCTCGCTGAGATCGTTCAGGAACATCTCCGCCAGCCCGCGCAGCTTTTCCAGATGCTTCGCCAGCTGCTGGCAGATCTCCATCACCTCGTCCGGCAGTTCGCCCATGGCAAAACGGTGTTCGGCCTCCTGGGTTGCCGGAAGATAAAGATTCAGGATGTTGTTCAGCGACGAGATAAGGCTGTAAACCTCTTCACAGTGGTCGCTCAGACGCTCCGGTACCGCCAGCGGCGGCGTGGTTTTCGGGCGGAACTGCTCCATGCAGGTGGCGACAAGCTTGCAGAAGAGATCCAGCTGCAGGCGGAACCAGGGCGCGGTAATTTCCGCGCTCATCTCCAGCGCGTCGCGCGCCACGTCGGGCAGATGGTGTCCTTCGTCGAGTACCAGCAGCAGGTTTTTCGGCTCCGGCAGCACCGCTTCGCTCTCCAGCGCCGCCATCACCAGGGCGTGGTTAGCCACCACCACTTCGGCTTCCTGAATTTCGCGCCGCGCGACGAAGAACGGGCATTCGCGGTAGTAGTGACAGTTGCGGTTCAGACAGCTGGCTTTGTCGGTGCTGAGCCTGCGCCACAGATCGTCGCTGATGGCTTTATCGGTGTGATCGCGCAGGCCGTCCCACTTATAGCCATCAAGATCGCCTTTCAGCGTTGCGCAGAGCTCCTGCTCGGCTTTGTTGTTTGGCGTGAGATCGTCGTCGAGGAACGCCAACAAATCCTGTTGCGACGCCTCGCTGCTGGCAAGCCCTGCCAGGTTACGCGGGCAGACGTAGCGCCCGCGGCCGAAGGCGGCCGTAAACCGCAGGTCGGGGATGATTTTGCGCAGCAGCGGTAAATCTTTACTAAAGATCTGGTCCTGCAAGGCCACGTTGGCGGTGCTGACCACCAGCGTTTTGTCCTCTTCCCGCGCAATCGCGATGCCGGGAATGAGATACGACAGGGTTTTCCCGACGCCGGTCGGGGCTTCAATCGCCAGATGTCGCCCGTCGTCCCCGGCGAGCGTTTTTGCCACGTCGGCAATCATCTGCCGCTGCGGCGCTCGGGGGATAAAGTCGGGGATCTGCTGTTGTAGCGCCTTATACCATGCGCCAATTTGCGCTTTCAGCGCAGCGGTTAAAGCCATCGGAAAACCTGAAACACTGTATAAACAGCCACTATTGTGGCACTTTCTCTTCTCTGCCGCAAAAAGAAAAGCCCGGCTTTACGACCGGGCTTCCATATTACTGCGGGTTAGCAGGTTTACGCGGGCGGCGTCGACGCTGCCCTTCCCCTGCCGGCTTGCCTTCGCCGCTGCGCCACGGGTTTTCGCCGGCCGGTTTGCCGTCGTTGCTACGACGCGGCGGTTTGCCGGATGACTTCGGCGCGCCACCTTCGGCACGACGCGGCTGCTGGCCGCGACCGCCGCCGCCCTGACCGCGACCGCCCTGACGACCGTTCTGAATCGGCTCGGCTTTGATTGACGGGTCCACTTCATAGCCCGGGGTTTCGATGCGCGGGATCTCTTTCTTCAGGAGGCGCTCGATGTCGCGCAGCAGCTTGTGCTCGTCCACGCAAACCAGAGAGAGCGCTTCACCGGTGGCCGCCGCACGGCCGGTACGGCCGATACGGTGCACGTAATCTTCCGGCACGTTTGGCAGCTCGTAGTTCACAACGTGCGGCAGCTCTTCAATGTCGAGGCCACGGGCAGCGATGTCGGTGGCCACCAGCACGCGGATGTCGCCGGACTTGAAGTCCGCCAGCGCACGGGTCCGCGCGCCCTGGCTCTTGTTACCGTGGATCGCCGCACTGCGGATGCCGTCTTTGTTCAGCTGTTCAGCCAGGTGGTTGGCACCGTGCTTGGTGCGGGTAAAGACCAGCACCTGCTGCCAGTTACCCTGGCCTATCATCTGGGAGAGCAGTTCCCGCTTACGCTTTTTATCCACAAAGTGAACGTGCTGCGTCACCTGCTCGGAGGCGGTGTTGCGGCGCGCCACTTCCACTTCCAGCGGGTTATGCAGCAGCTTTTCCGCCAGCGCCTTGATCTCGTCGGAGAAGGTCGCAGAGAAGAGCAGGTTCTGACGACGCGCAGGCAGCTTGGCCAGCACGCGACGAATATCATGGATGAAGCCCATGTCGAGCATGCGGTCGGCTTCGTCCAGCACCAGAATTTCAATGCTATCGAGCTTCACCGCGTTCTGGTGTTCGAGGTCAAGCAGACGGCCCGGCGTTGCTATCAGCACGTCCACGCCGCCGCGCAGCTTCATCATCTGCGGATTGATGCTGACGCCACCGAAAACTACCAGCGAGCGAATGTTGAGATAGCGGCTATAGTCACGCACGTTCTCGCCAATCTGCGCGGCCAGCTCGCGGGTTGGGGTGAGGATCAGGGCACGAACCGGACGACGGCCTTTGGCGTGCGGCTGGTTTTTTACCAGCAGCTCTAACAGCGGCAGGGTAAAGCCCGCGGTTTTACCGGTGCCGGTCTGGGCGCTGGCCATCAGGTCACGTCCCTGAAGAACGGCGGGGATCGCCTGCTGCTGGATTGGGGTTGGCTCAACGTAGCCCTGCTCTGCGATCGCGCGCAGAATTTCCGGGTTCAGGCCAAGGGAATCAAAAGACATAAAAACTCCGAACCGCCCCGACCATCACAGGTGTAGTTTTCAGGGAGATATAACAATTGAGAGGACAAAAACCACAATGTCGCGAAGGAGCGGAGTGTAGCAGCTTTTGTGACGTGGCGCATAAAATATCCCTCCGCATTCCCTCGACGTTAGCGGGAATCAGGCATAATCTTAATCAATCGATTGATTAATTCTTAGTGCCGCCATGAATACGACACCCACAACAACCAAAGGTGAACAGGCCAAAAACCAGCTTATCGCCGCCGCGCTGGCGCAGTTTGGTGAGTACGGCCTGCATGCAACCACGCGCGATATCGCCGCGCTGGCCGGGCAGAACATTGCGGCGATTACCTACTATTTTGGCTCAAAAGAAGATTTATATCTCGCCTGCGCCGAGTGGATTGCCGATTTTATCGGCACGCAGTTTCACCCACACGTAGAGGAAGCCACCGCGCTGCTCGGCCAGCCGTCGCCCGATCGCGAGGCCATCCGCCAGCTGATCCTCAATGCCTGTAACAACATGATCCGCCTGCTGACGCACGACGATACGCTCAACCTGAGCAAGTTTATCTCCCGCGAGCAGCTCTCCCCCACTGCCGCCTACCAGCGGGTACACGATCGGGTCATTGCTCCGATGCATACCCACCTGACCCGGCTGATCGCCGCCTATACCGGGCGGGACGCCAGTGATACCGAGACAATTTTGCATACCCACGCCCTGTTGGGTGAAATTCTGGCCTTCCGTCTGGGCAGGGAAACCATCCTGTTACGCACCGGCTGGACACAATTTGATGAGGATAAAGCCGCGCAGATAGGCGAGGTGATCGCCTGTCATCTCGATCTGATCCTGCAAGGCTTAACGCAAAGGAGCCCGAAGTCATGAAAAAACCTGTCGCCATCATTCTGGTGGTCGTTGTTTTGCTTGCCGCAGGCGTCGGTGGATGGCTGTGGTATCAAGGCCATCAGGATAAAGGCCTGACGCTGTACGGTAACGTGGATATTCGCACGGTGAACATGAGCTTCCGCGTAGGCGGTCGTCTCGCCTCGCTGAGCGTGGACGAAGGCGATGCCATTAAAAGCGGGCAGACGCTGGGGATGCTGGACAAAGCGCCCTATGAGAATGCGCTGCTGCAGGCCAAAGCAGGCGTGTCCGTCGCCCAGGCACAGTATGACCTGATGCTGGCCGGCTATCGCGACGAAGAGATTGCCCAGGCCGCCGCCGCCGTTAAGCAGGCGCAGGCCGCCTATGACTACGCGCAGAACTTCTACGCGCGCCAGCAGGGGCTGTGGAAAAGCCGCACCATTTCCGCCAACGATCTGGAAAATGCGCGTGCGTCCCGCGACCAGGCGCAGGCAACGCTAAAATCCGCGCAGGATAAGTTAAGCCAGTACCACACCGGTAACCGCCCGCAGGATATCGCCCAGGCGAAAGCCAGCCTTGAACAGGCGCAGGCGCAGCTGGCGCAGGCAGAGCTCGATCTGCACGACACCACCTTAATCGCACCGTCTGACGGTACGCTGATGACCCGCGCCGTGGAGCCCGGCAGCATGCTCAGCGCGGGCAGCACCGTCTTAACGCTCTCCCTGACCCGCCCGGTCTGGGTGCGCGCCTACATTGATGAACCGAATCTCGGCCAGATGCAGCCGGGCCGCGAGCTGCTGCTCTATACCGACGGTCGCCCGGACAAGCCGTATCACGGCAAAGTGGGCTTTGTCTCCCCTACCGCCGAATTCACGCCGAAAACCGTTGAAACACCGGACCTGCGTACCGACCTGGTGTATCGCCTGCGCATCATCGTGACCGATGCGGACGACGCGCTGCGCCAGGGCATGCCCGTCACCGTAAAAGTAGACAACGGGGAACGACATGAATGACGCGGTTATTCAGCTCAACAATCTGGTTAAACGCTTCGCGGGAATGGACAAACCGGCCGTCGCGCCGCTGAACTGCACTATCCAGAAGGGCTATGTGACCGGGCTGGTCGGCCCGGACGGCGCGGGGAAAACCACGCTGATGCGGATGCTGGCCGGACTGCTGAAGCCGGATGAAGGCTCGGCCAGCGTGCTGGGCCTGGATCCGATTAAAGACGACGGCGCGCTCCACGCCATGCTCGGCTATATGCCGCAGAAGTTTGGCCTGTATGAAGATCTGACGGTGATGGAAAACCTGAACCTGTACGCCGACCTGCGCAGCGTCACCGGCGAAACCCGGGAGAAAACCTTCGCCCGCCTGCTGGAGTTTACCTCCCTCGGCCCGTTCACCGACCGGCTGGCGGGCAAGCTGTCCGGTGGGATGAAGCAGAAGCTGGGGCTGGCCTGCACGCTGGTCGGCGAGCCAAAGGTGCTGCTGCTGGACGAGCCCGGCGTTGGCGTGGACCCGATTTCGCGACGAGAACTGTGGCAGATGGTGCACGAGCTGGCCGGCGACGGGATGCTGATCCTCTGGAGCACCTCCTACCTCGACGAAGCGGAGCAGTGCCGTGACGTGCTGCTGATGAACGAAGGCGAACTGCTTTATCAGGGCGAGCCGACGACGCTGACGCAGAGCATGGCCGGGCGCAGCTTTCTGCTGCACAGTCCGCAGGAGTCCAACCGCAGGCTGCTGCAGCGGGTGCTCAAACTGCCGCAGGTCAGCGACGGGATGATTCAGGGCCGCTCGGTACGGGTGATCCTCAAAAAAGAGGTCACAGTCGACGATATTCGCCATGCGCCCGGCATGCCGACGATTGAGATGGAAGAGACCGCGCCGCGCTTTGAGGACGCGTTTATCGACCTGCTGGGCGGCGCGGGCACGTCAGAATCGCCGCTTGGGGCGATTCTGCACACGGTGGAAGGCACGCCGGGCGAAACGGTGATCGAAGCCAAATCCCTCACCAAAAAGTTCGGGGATTTCGCCGCCACCGACAACGTGAATTTTGCCGTGAAGCGCGGTGAGATTTTTGGCCTGCTCGGGCCTAACGGCGCGGGAAAATCGACCACCTTTAAGATGATGTGTGGCCTGCTGGTGCCGACGTCCGGCAAGGCGCTGGTGCTGGATATGGACCTGAAGGTCAGCTCCGGCAAGGCGCGCCAGCACCTGGGCTACATGGCGCAGAAGTTCTCCCTGTATGGCAACCTGACGGTCGAGCAGAATCTGCGCTTTTTCTCCGGCGTGTATGGCCTGCGCGGGCGGGCGCAGAACGACAAAATCCGCCGCATGAGCGATGCCTTCGGGTTAACCAACATTGCTTCACACGCCACCGACGAGCTGCCGCTCGGCTTTAAGCAGCGGCTGGCGCTGGCCTGCTCGCTGATGCACGAGCCGGATATTCTGTTTCTGGATGAACCCACGTCTGGCGTTGATCCCATTACCCGCCGCGAGTTCTGGCTGCATATCAACAGCATGGTGGAAAAAGGCGTGACCGTGATGGTGACCACCCACTTCATGGACGAGGCGGAGTACTGCGACCGCATCGGGCTGGTGTATCGCGGCAAGCTGATTGCCCACGGCACGCCGGACGACCTGAAAAACCAGGCCGCCGACGATGAGGTGCCGGACCCGACCATGGAGCAGGCGTTCATCACCCTCATCCACGACTGGGATAAGGAGAATGCCCATGCGCAGTAAGGCCATTTCCTGGCGCAGGGTGCGCGCGCTGTGCATTAAAGAGACGCGGCAGATCGTGCGTGACCCCAGCAGCTGGCTGATTGCGGTAGTGATCCCCCTGCTGCTGCTGTTTATCTTTGGCTACGGCATTAACCTGGATTCCAGCAAGCTGCGGGTCGGGATTTTGCTGGAGCAGCAGAGCAAAGAGGCGCTGGACTTTACCCACGCTATGACCGGCTCTCCCTACATTGATGCCACCATCAGCGACAGCCGCCAGGAACTGATCCAGAAGATGCAGGCCGGGAAGATTCGCGGTCTGATCGTCATTCCGGTGAATTTTGCCGCCAACATGGCGCGGGCAAATACCGATGCGCCGATCCAGGTGATTACCGACGGCAGCGAGCCAAACACCGCGAACTTCGTGCAGGGCTACGCGGAGGGGATCTGGCAGCTGTGGCAAATGCAGCGGGCGGAAGATCGGGGTGAAGAATTTAAACCGCTGATCGACGTACAGACCCGCTACTGGTTTAACCCCGCCGCCATCAGCCAGCACTTTATTATTCCGGGCGCGGTGACGATTATCATGACGGTGATTGGCGCGATCCTAACCTCGCTGGTGATCGCCCGCGAGTGGGAGCGCGGCACCATGGAGGCGCTGCTTTCAACCGAAGTGACGCGCGTCGAGCTGCTGCTGTGCAAGCTCATTCCCTACTACTTCCTCGGCATGCTGGCAATGCTGCTCTGTATGCTGGTGTCAGTCTTTATCCTCGGCGTGCCGTATCGCGGCTCGCTGGTCGTGCTGTTCTTTATCACCAGCCTGTTTTTACTCAGCACGCTTGGCATGGGGCTACTCATCTCCACCATCACCCGCAACCAGTTTAACGCCGCGCAGGTAGCGCTGAATGCCGCTTTCCTGCCGTCAATAATGCTCTCAGGGTTTATCTTCCAGATAGACAGTATGCCTGCCGTCATCCGCGCCGTGACCTACATTATCCCGGCGCGCTACTTCGTGAGCACGCTGCAAAGCCTGTTCCTGGCGGGGAATATTCCGGTAGTGCTGATTATCAACACGCTGTTTTTAATGGCTTCGGCGGTGATGTTTATCGGTTTGACGTGGATGAAAACCAAACGGCGGTTAGATTAAGGAGCGCGCATGTTTCACCGTTTATGGACGTTAATACGCAAAGAGCTGCAATCCCTGCTGCGCGAGCCGCAAACCCGCGCCATTCTGGTGTTGCCGGTGCTGATCCAGGTTTTACTGTTCCCGTTTGCCGCCACGCTGGAGGTGACCAACGCCACCATTGCCATTTACAACGAAGACAACGGCAAACACTCCGTCGAGCTAACGCAGCGCTTTGCGCGTGCGAAAGCCTTTACCCACATCCTGCTGCTGAAAAGCCCGAAGGAGATCCAGCCCACCATCGACACGCAAAAAGCGCTGCTGCTGGTGCGGTTCCCGGCGGATTTTTCCCGTAATCTGGATACCTTCCAGACCGCGCCGATGCAGCTGATCCTCGACGGGCGTAACTCCAACAGCGCCCAGATAGCCGCCAACTATCTGCAGCAGGTGGTGAAGGATTACCAGCAGGAGCTGATGGACGGCAAACCGAAGCTCAACAACAGCGAGCTGGTGGTGCGCAACTGGTATAACCCGAATCTGGACTACAAGTGGTTCGTGGTGCCGTCGCTGATCGCCATGATCACCACCATCGGGGTGATGATTGTGACCTCTCTCTCCGTCGCCCGCGAGCGTGAACAGGGCACGCTGGATCAGCTGCTGGTCTCCCCGCTCGCCACCTGGCAAATTTTCGTCGGCAAAGCGGTGCCGGCGCTGATCGTCGCGACGTTCCAGGCCACCATCGTGCTGGGAGTCGGTATTTGGGCCTATCAGATCCCGTTCGCCGGTTCGCTGGCGCTGTTTTACTTCACGATGGTGATTTACGGGCTGTCGCTGGTGGGGTTTGGGCTGCTGATCTCGGCGCTCTGCTCGACGCAGCAGCAGGCGTTTATCGGGGTATTCGTCTTTATGATGCCCGCGATTTTGCTCTCGGGCTATGTTTCTCCCGTCGAGAACATGCCGGTATGGCTACAGGATCTGACATGGGTAAATCCGATTCGACACTTTACGGACATCACCAAGCAAATCTATCTGAAGGATGCGAGTCTGGATATCGTCTGGGGAAGTTTGTGGCCGCTACTGGTCATAGCGGCCACGACGGGCTCAGTGGCGTACGCGATGTTTAGACGCAACATCGCGTAGCTTTTTCTCTTTGGTCAGCAACGAGACCACCGCAGGCCCTGCGAGGATAGCCAGACCCGCCAGGGCCAGCAGCAGGTTGTTTTGCAGCACGCGTGACAGCAGCCACAGAACAATCATCGCCGCACCAAAGTACCAGGTGGTGGTGAGCTCTTCGAGCACGTCACCTACCTCGCGCCAGCGCGCTTCATGGTGGCGCTGTAAGAACAGCATCGACAGCACGGTGACGCCGTAAAGGACGCATAGCCCCAGGCCAACGCGCACCAGCGTGCCGCTCATCCAGCCCATCACCAGTACGGCCACGACCAGTAAATGCAACATTATCTGCCAGCAACTCAGGCCAGTTGCGACACGAACACGTTGTTGCCACTTCATGGCTTCTCTCCTGAAGGATTTTTCTCTGCTTAATCAGACTACCGCACTTTACGGAAAATTCCGTAACACCGCATCTTTTTGTGACGCCGACTACACTTTATTTTCATTGGGATAGTCACTCAGGAAGGAGCTTATGACGAAAAAAATGCAGCATTTCTCGCTTAAGGTGCTGACGATAAACATTCATAAGGGCTTCACAGCATTTAACCGCCGCTTCATTTTACCGGAGCTGCGCGACGCGGTGCGCACCGTCAGCGCGGATATTGTCTGCCTGCAGGAGGTGATGGGCGCACATGAAGTGCATCCGCTTCACTTTGAGAACTGGCCCGACACGCCGCACTATGAATTTCTGGCCGACACCATGTGGAGTGATTACGCCTACGGCCGCAACGCGGTCTATCCGGAAGGGCATCACGGCAACGCGGTGCTGTCGCGTTATCCCATTGAACATTATGAAAATCGCGACGTTTCCGTCGGGGAGAGCGAAAAACGCGGCCTGCTCTACTGCCGCATTACCCCGCCCGACCTTGAGCTGCCCATCCACGTGGGCTGTGTTCATCTTGGCCTGCGCGAAGCCCATCGTCAGGCGCAGCTGAAAATGCTGGCCGAATGGACCAATGCGCTTCCCGAAGGTGAACCGGTGGTGGTTGCGGGCGACTTCAACGACTGGCGACAGCGGGCAAACCATCCGCTGAAGGTGGAGGCCGGACTGGAGGAGGTTTTTACGCGCGCCAACGGCAGGCCTGCGCGCACGTTTCCGGTCCGTTTCCCGCTTCTGCGGCTTGACCGCATCTATGTGAAAAATGCCCACGCCAGCAGCCCAACCGCCCTGGCGCTCCTTAACTGGCGGCATCTTTCCGACCATGCGCCGCTCAGCGCGGAGATCCACCTATGAAATGTTCCTGGCAGGAAGGCAACCGGATCACGCTGCTGGTCAACGGGGACGAGTATTACCCGGCCGTGTTTAAGGCGATTGATAACGCTCAGCAGAAGGTGATCCTCGAAACCTTTATCTGGTTCGAAGACAACGTCGGCAAGCAGCTGCACAGCGTGCTGCTGCGCGCCGCCCAGCGCGGCGTCAAAATTGAAGTGCTGCTGGATGGCTATGGCTCGCCGGACCTCAGCGATGCGTTCGTCAACGAACTGACCACCGCGGGGGTGGTGTTCCGCTACTACGATCCCGGCCCTCGCCTTTTCGGCATGCGGACCAACCTTTTCCGCAGGATGCACCGCAAAATTGTGGTGGTGGATGAGACGGTGGCGTTTGTTGGCGGCATTAACTACTCCGCGGAGCATATGTCCGACTACGGTCCGGAA
Organism: Enterobacter sp. Taxon_8; assembly: GCF_058354585.1. Lineage (NCBI taxonomy): Bacteria > Pseudomonadati > Pseudomonadota > Gammaproteobacteria > Enterobacterales > Enterobacteriaceae > Enterobacter > Enterobacter sp. Taxon_8. The sequence continues at coordinate 3,172,446 of NZ_CM177989.1, forward strand.
GCGAAGCAGGATTACGCCATTCGCATTGAAGGCCCGGTGGTGCAGGACATTTTGCTGTTTGAGCTGGAGAACCTGCCGGGGAAAGAGGCCGTTCGCCGCTGGTGGCGACGACGTCATCGCCCGGAAGAGAACCGGAAGCCAGGCGAAGCGCAGGCCCTTTTCGTCTGGCGGGATAACGGCGAGCACCGGGACGATATCGAACGTCATTATCTCAAGATGCTCGCCAACGCGAAGCGCGAAGTGATTATTGCTAACGCCTACTTTTTCCCGGGCTATCGCCTGCTGCACGCCATGCGCAATGCGGCCCGGCGCGGGGTACGCGTGAAGCTGATTGTGCAGGGCGAACCGGATATGCCGATCGTCAAAGTCGGGGCGCGGCTGCTTTATAACTATCTGGTGAAGGGCGGCGTACAGATCTACGAATACCGCCGTCGGCCGCTGCACGGCAAAGTCGCGCTGATGGACGATCACTGGGCCACCGTGGGCTCCAGTAACCTCGATCCGCTGAGCCTGTCGCTGAATCTTGAAGCCAACCTGATCATTCACGATCGTCAGTTTAATCAGACCCTGCGGGATAACCTGCAGGCGCTAATCGTCAATGACTGCGTGCGTGTGGATGAGTCCATGGTTCCCAAACGCACCTGGTGGAACCTGGGCATCAGCGTGGTGGTGTTCCACTTCCTGCGGCATTTCCCGGCGATGGTCGGCTGGCTGCCGGCGCATACGCCTAAGCTGGCGCAGGTGGACCCGCCGGTACAACCCGAAATGGAAACCCAGGACCGCATAGAAGCGGAAGATGGAGGCAAACCCTGATGTCGAAATCGCATCCACGCTGGCGGCTGGCAAAAAAGATCCTGACATGGCTGTTTTTTATTGCGGTCGCGGTTCTGCTGGTGGTCTACGCGCAGAAAGTTGACTGGGAAGAGGTGTGGAAGGTTATCCGCAACTATAACCGGATGGTGCTGCTGGGCGCTGCAGGGTTGGTCATTGTGAGCTACCTGATGTACGGCTGCTATGACCTGCTGGGTCGCGCCTACTGCGGCCACAAGCTGGCCAAACGTCAGGTGATGCTGGTGTCGTTTATCTGCTACGCCTTTAACCTGACGCTGAGCACCTGGGTTGGGGGGATTGGCATGCGCTATCGCCTCTACTCGCGGCTCGGCCTGCCGGGCGGGACCATCACGCGCATTTTCTCGTTAAGCATCACCACCAACTGGCTGGGCTATATTCTGCTCGGCGGGGTGATCTTCACCATCGGCGTGGTGCAGCTGCCCGCGCACTGGTATATCGATGAGGCCACGCTGCGCATTCTGGGCATCGTACTGCTGCTGATCATCGCCGTGTATCTATGGGCCTGCGCGTTTGCCAGACGCCGCCATATGACCATCAAGGGGCAAAAGCTGGTGCTGCCCTCGTGGAAGTTTGCGGTGCTGCAGATGGCGGTCTCCAGCGCCAACTGGATGGCGATGGGGGCTATTATCTGGCTGCTGATTGGCGAGGACGTAAATTATTTCTTCGTGCTGGGCGTGCTGCTGGTGAGCAGCATTGCCGGGGTGATTGTGCATATTCCGGCGGGGATCGGCGTGCTGGAAGCGGTGTTTATTGCCCTGCTGGCCGGGGAGCATGTCTCTCAGGGAACGATTATTGCGGCCCTGCTGGCGTACCGCATGCTGTATTACTTCCTGCCGCTGGCGCTGGCAACGGTCTGCTATCTGGTTCTGGAGAGCCGGGCGAAGAAGTTACGGGCGAAGAATGAGAAGGCGCTGGCGAAATAAAAGCAAAACGGCAACCTTGTTGCCGTTTTTAGTGTTTGTTCCCTCTCCCGTGGGAGAGGGTCAAGGTGAGGGCACCAGACAGCACCGCCACCCGGCAAAGCAATCTTAACGACGGTTGCCAAGAATTCGCAGCAGCATCAGGAACAGGTTGATGAAGTCCAGATACAGCGTCAGCGCGCCCAGAATCGAGTATTTGCGCAGGTTGGAACTGTCGCGCACGTCGATCTGCTCACCGATGTTTTTCAGCTTCTGGGTGTCATAGGCCGTTAACCCCACGAAGAGCACCACCCCGATATAGGTCACAGCCCACATCAGCGCTTCGCTCTTCAGCCACAGGTTCACCAGCGACGCCAGCACAATCCCGATCAGCCCCATAAACAGCATGCTGCCGAAGCCGCTCAGATCGCGCTTCGTGGTGTAACCGTACAGGCTCATCGCACCAAACATCCCGCCGGTCACCACGAAGGTGCTGGCGATGGAGGAGTAGGTGTAAACGATGAAAATGCTGGAAAGCGTCAGGCCCGTTAGCGCCGAATAGAGCATAAACAGGGTCGTTGCCATGCCGGCACTCAGCTTGTGCACCAGACCAGAAAGCACAAACACCAGCGCCAACTGCGCGATAATCAGCCCAAAGAAGGTGATTTTGCTGGAGAAGATAAACATCATCAGCTCCGGCGTGTTCGCTGCATACCACGCGATAAACGCGGTAAGCAGCAGGCCAACCGTCATCCAGCCATACACCTGAGCCATATACGTCTGCAGGCCGCTACGGGTCTGCTGTACTATTGAATCGGAACGCGGAAATCGGTCCATGATTCACTCCTGATTAAGATTAAGTAGACACACTCGTTAAGAGTAACACATCCACGTAAACCAACTACCAACGGCTGGCGGCCTGCTTATCGCTGTCGCGAGATTCTACCCAGCGATCCCCTTCCGGCGTGGCTTCGCGCTTCCAGAACGGGGCTTTGGTTTTGAGGAAATCCATAATGAACTCCCCTGCCGCAAACGCGCTGCCGCGGTGGGCGCTGGTCACGCCGACGAAGACAATCTCCTCGCCGGGCCACATCTCGCCGATGCGGTGAATTACCGTGACGCGCCCGAGCGGCCAGCGGCCTCGCGCCTCGTCGACAATCTCCGCCAGCGATTTCTCCGTCATGCCGGGATAGTGCTCCAGCGTCAGCGCCTTCACGCTATCACCGAGGTTGTGATTGCGCACTTTGCCGGTAAAGGTCACGACCGCACCGTCTTCGTCGCGTTCCGCCAGCCAGCTGTATTCTGTCCCTACGCTAAAACGCTCATGACTCACCAGAATTCGGGTTTCAGCCATCTTAGCCCCCTGTCACCGGCGGGAAGAAGGCCACTTCATCCCCTGCGTTCAGCGGATGGGTGAATTCCACCAGCGTCTGGTTAACGGCGGCCAGCAGCTTGCCTTCGTCGAGCGCCAGCGCCCAGCGGTCGCTTTGTGCCGCCAGATGCGCGCGCAGGGCAGCAACGTTATCAAAAGACGCATCCAGCGTCAGGCTATCGGTATTCACCAGCTCGCGCACCTGCGCAAAAAAGAGCACCTTAATCATGGCTGTCCACCTTAAAATCACCGGATTTGCCGCCGCTTTTCGCCAGCAGACGCACCGGGCCAATCACCATATCTTTCTGCACCGCTTTGCACATGTCGTAGATGGTCAGCGCGGCAACGGAGGCCGCCGTCAGCGCCTCCATCTCCACGCCGGTTTTGCCGGTTAAGCGGCAGAGTGACTCAATGCGCACGCGATTGTGCTCCGGCTGCGCCTGCAGGTTCACTTCCACCTTGCTCAGCATCAGCGGATGGCACAGCGGAATGAGATCCCAGGTGCGTTTAGCGGCCTGAATTCCCGCGATGCGCGCGGTTGCAAACACGTCACCCTTATGATGGCTGCCGTCGATAATCATCGTCAGGGTTTCCGGCAACATAGTGACGAACGCTTCCGCGCGCGCCTCGCGCACCGTTTCCGCTTTGGCGGAGACGTCCACCATATGCGCTTCGCCAGCGGCGTTAATGTGGGTCAGTTGTGACATAGCTTATTTCTTTAAATGGGGATGGAAATTACACGGACGGGTACGGGCATCCAGCTGCGGGGCGATGATGTTTTCCCACGCGGTGCGGCAGGCTTTGGTCGAGCCCGGCATGGCGAAAATCAGGGTTTTGTTAGCCACGCCCGCCACGGCGCGCGACTGAAGCGTGGAGGTACCAATCTCTTCAAAGGAGAGCATGCGGAACACTTCGCCGAAGCCTTCCACCTCGCGGTCGAACAGCGGGATTAGCGCTTCGGGGGCCTGATCGCCTGCGGTAAAGCCGGTGCCGCCGGTGATCAGCACCACCTGAACTTCATCGCTGGCGATCCACTGAGAGACCTGCGCGCGAATGGCGTAGCGGTTCTCCTTCACGATCGCTTTATCAACGATGTTATGTCCTGCGTCATGGGCCGCATCGCGCAGCCAGTGGCCGGAGGTATCATCCTCTTCGCCACGGCGGTCGGAAACGGTAAGAATAGCAATGCGTGTCGGGATAAATTCTGCGCTTACCTGACTCATCTTCTGATTCCTTCTTAAGCCTGATTACCCGCCGATGTAGGACAGGTTCTGAGTAATACCGGTATTGCCCTGATGCAGGAAGTGGGTCTGTTTTTTATGCGTCAGCGCTTCAGAAATGCGTGCTTCAAGCGCGTCCTGCTGCGCATCGTCTTCCAGCAGATCGCGAAGGTCCACGCCGCCGTCGCCGAACAGGCAGAGATGGAGCTTGCCCACGGAGGAGACGCGCAGGCGGTTGCAGCTGGCACAGAAGTCTTTCTCGTAAGGCATGATAAGCCCAATTTCGCCTTCGTAATCAGGATGGCAGAAGACCTGCGCCGGACCGTCGCTGCGCTGGCGGATCTGGTGGATCCAGCCGCGTTTCAGCAGCTCGTCGCGCAGCACCATGCCGGAGATGTGATGGCGGCGAAACAGCTCGCTGCCCTCGCCGGTTTCCATCAGTTCAATAAAACGCAGCTGAATGGGGCGGGTTTTGATCCACGCCAGGAAGGTATCGAGCTGGTGATGATTTACATCACGCATCAGCACCGTGTTGACTTTGACTTTTTCGAAGCCGGCCGCAAATGCCGCATCGATACCGTCCATGACCTGCTGGAATTTATCCTGGCCGGTAATGGCGTGGAACTGGCGGGCATCCAGACTGTCCACGCTGACGTTAATGGCGGTTAAGCCCGCATCGCGCCAGGTGGCCACGTCGCGCGCCATACGGTAACCGTTGGTGGTCACCGCAATCTGGCGGATACGTTCGTTTTCACGCACGGCGGCAATGATGTCGGGGAAATCGCGGCGCAGCGAGGGTTCACCGCCGGTAAGGCGAACTTTTTCGGTGCCGAGCTCAGAGAAGGCGCGCGTAACGCGGCGCACTTCATCCACGGAGAGAAAGCCGTTATTGGTAACGCTGCCCGGTTTGTAGCCGTCGGGCAGGCAGTAGGTGCAACGGAAGTTGCACACATCGGTAATCGACAGACGTAAGTAATAAAACTTACGCGCGAAAGCATCAGTAAGTTGTGAAGCCATGTACACCTTTCCAGATCGGGAGGCACAGTCATTTCTTTCTGTACCCTGGTGGCAAATTCGCCACGGCCAGAGCGCCATATCTTTCGACACAGGCACAAGGGCTAGAGTGTATGTTTTCATTTTTGAAAACGTGGTTAGGGCGATAGTAGCGCGGAAATTCTCACGGCGCCATTGTCGCTTCTCGCTATATAATTACGTATATAGCGAATCAATCCTGCATTTTCGCTACAGAATACCTAAAAACCGCATTTTCACATTGATATACGTCATTTTGCATCGGGTGAGGCATCGTCTTTTAGGGGTAGTTAGGTTACTGTTACGCGATCGAACGTGATAAGGAATACGTATGCGCAATCGCACTTTTGCGGATCTTGACCGAGTGGTCGCTCTTGGCGGAGGACACGGCTTAGGCCGGGTTATGTCCTCTTTATCGTCACTCGGCTCAAGGCTGACAGGGATAGTGACTACCACCGATAACGGCGGCTCAACCGGGCGCATTCGTCGTGCCGAAGGCGGCATTGCCTGGGGAGATATGCGCAACTGCCTGAACCAGTTAATTACCGAGCCGAGCGTCGCATCGGCGATGTTTGAGTACCGTTTTGGCGGCAATGGCGAACTTTCCGGGCATAACCTTGGAAATCTGATGTTAAAGGCATTGGATCACCTGAGCGTACGGCCTCTGGAAGCCATTAACTTGATCCGTAATCTGCTGAAAGTGGACGCATTCCTGATCCCCATGTCTGAACAACCGGTTGACTTAATGGCCATCGACGCCGAAGGGCATGAAGTTTACGGCGAGGTGAATATCGACCAGCTCCTCCTGCCGCCAGCGGAGTTGATGACCTATCCGAGCGTGCCCGCCACGCGAGAAGCGGTGGAGGCCATCGGGGAAGCGGATCTTATCCTGATCGGTCCGGGCAGTTTTTACACCAGCCTGATGCCCATTCTGCTGGTGAAAGAGCTGGCACAGGCGCTGCGCCGCACTCCTGCCCCGATGGTTTACATCGGCAATTTAGGCCGTGAGCTGAGTCCGGCAGCCGCAAGCCTGTCGCTGGCGGATAAACTCAGCTTGATGGAGCATTACGTCGGTAAGAAGATCATTGACGGCGTGGTGGTTGGGCCGAAGGTGGATGTGTCCGGCATCGGCGATCGTGTAGTGATTCAGGAGCCGCTGGAGGCTTCAGATATCAAATATCGCCACGATCGCCATCTGCTGCGCGAGGCGTTGGAGAAGGCGATTCAGGCGCTGGGCTGACAATAAAACCCGGTGGCGCTGCGCCACCGGGCAAAACCAACCTACGATGCCGCGATAAACAGATCCCGCAGCTGATGAAGCTGGTCGCGGATCTGCGCCGCCTCTTCGAACTCCAGGTTCTGCGCGTGCTGCATCATCTGCCCTTCCAGCTCGTGGATTTTCTGCTGCAGCGCTTTCGGCGTCAGCACGACGGTATCTTCTTCCACCACTGAACGCGCCTTGCCGCGGCCTTTCGCTTTGGTTTTGGCAATGTTCTGACCCAACGCCAGAATATCCACCACCTTCTTGTTCAGCCCCTGCGGCGTAATGCCGTGTTCTTCGTTGTAGCGCTGCTGTTTCTCGCGGCGGCGTTCCGTCTCGCCAATCGCTTTCGCCATCGACGGGGTAATTTTGTCACCGTACAGAATCGCTTTACCGTTGACGTTACGCGCGGCGCGGCCAATGGTCTGAATCAGCGAACGCTCGGAACGCAGGAAGCCCTCTTTATCCGCGTCCAGAATCGCCACCAGCGAGACCTCCGGCATATCCAGACCTTCTCGCAGCAGGTTGATCCCTACCAGCACGTCAAACTCGCCCAGACGCAGATCGCGGATGATCTCCATGCGCTCCACGGTATCGATATCCGAGTGAAGATAACGCACCTTCTCGCCGTGCTCTTCGAGATACTCGGTGAGGTCTTCCGCCATACGCTTGGTGAGCGTGGTCACCAGCACGCGCTCGTTAATGGCGGAACGGGCGCGGATCTCAGAGAGCAGGTCGTCCACCTGCGTTGCCACCGGACGCACCTCGATAATCGGGTCCAGCAATCCAGTCGGACGCACCACCTGGTCCACCACCTCATCGCCGGATTTTTCCAGCTCGTAGTTGCCCGGCGTGGCCGAGACGTAGATGGTTTGCGGCGCCAACGCCTCAAATTCTTCAAACTTCATCGGACGGTTATCCAGCGCTGACGGCAGGCGGAAACCATACTCCACCAGCGTCTCTTTACGCGCCCGGTCGCCGCGGTACATCCCGCCGATCTGCGGGATCGTGACGTGGGATTCGTCGATCACCAGCAAACCGTCGGCCGGAAGGTAATCAAACAGCGTCGGCGGCGGCTCGCCGGGCCCGCGCCCGGAGAGGAAGCGCGAGTAGTTTTCAATGCCGGAGCAGTAGCCCAGCTCGTTCATCATCTCAAGGTCAAACTGGGTACGCTGGCTCAGGCGCTGCTCTTCGAGCAGCTTATTGTTCGCCAGCAGAACCTTACGGCGTTCCGCCAGCTCCACTTTGATCTCTTCCATCGCCTGTACGATACGCTCGCGCGGCGTCACGTAGTGCGTTTTCGGGTAGATGGTGAAGCGCTGGATCACTGACTCAACGTGTCCGGTCAGCGGGTCGAAGAGCGACAGGCGCTCGACCTCCTCGTCAAACAGCTCGACGCGCAGCGCCATATCGTCCGATTCTGCCGGGAAGATGTCGATCACTTCGCCGCGCACGCGGAAGGTGCCGCGCTGGAAGGCCTGATCGTTGCGGGTGTACTGCAGCTCCGCCAGACGACGCAAAATCGCACGCTGGTCGATGATCATCCCCTGCGTCAGGTGCAGCATCATCTTGAGATAGAGATCCGGATCGCCCAGACCGTAGATCGCGGAAACCGAGGCGACGACCACCACATCACGACGCTCAAGAAGCGCCTTAGTGGCCGACAGTCGCATCTGCTCGATGTGTTCGTTCACCGAGGCATCTTTCTCAATGAAGGTGTCAGAGCTCGGCACATAGGCTTCAGGCTGGTAGTAATCGTAGTAGGAGACGAAATACTCCACCGCGTTTTCCGGGAAGAACTCTTTCATTTCGCCGTATAGCTGCGCCGCCAGGGTTTTATTGGGTGCCAGCACCATTGTTGGGCGCTGGAGATCCGCAATCACGTTGGCGATGGTGAACGTTTTACCCGAGCCGGTTACCCCCAGCAGCGTCTGGTGCGCCAGCCCATCTTCCAGCCCCTCTTCCAGACGACGGATCGCCTCAGGCTGATCGCCTGATGGACGGAAAGCAGAATTCAATTTGAACGGTTTACTCATGGGCGACAACCTGATGACGTTATAAGCGGCAGGTGTGTAATTTTACTCCTTGTTGCCAGGAATGCCAGTAAAAAACACTGGATGAAAAACCAGTAGCATGTCAGGATATTTAGCATAGCGCCTGAATGATTAGCGCGATAGCGGCCAAAATTTGGACAGTGGCAACATAAAACACCAGTCAGGTCAGGTTATCCCCAGAACTTTTTCTTTTTTAACATTTGTCAAGCCAGGTAATGATAGTTTTATGGCAACCGGTGACACTTTCATGACGGGAATTGCTTTTATCTAAGCAATTAAAAAATAAACGATATTTTCTAAAGCCGCGTTTCGCGTCAATTTGGGCGAAAGCCGCGTCTTCTCTCGCTTATCGCGTGTTTTCTAACTCTAATGCACATGGTTATCCACAGGAATAGTGGATAACTGCTTCCAGCCCATACAGACTGGCGCTCTGCAAATTCCCGGATTTTCCCACGAGACGGCGACAAAAAATTTTTATAGCTATTTTTTGCTGATTAACAGTTGCGTCATTCATAACCAATCGATGGGATCTTGCTCACATTTTCATCATTTCGGGTTCTGCACCACAACTCATCACCGGCGGCACCGTCAATGTGCAATCCGGTTTTTTATAAACCGCTTTCCGGTGACTTATTCCTAAAAAAGTCGCTTTTTTAATCACTTTCCGCTTTATGGCAGGGGTTTTGCAGAATCAACAGCGAGCCTCACCTACACACATTTTTAAGGAGAGAAAGATGTTGAGTCTGCGTGCTGTGAATCAGTTTTACGGAAGTCAACATACGCTATGGAACGTGGATTTAGATTTTCCGCAAGGGATGTGTACAGGCGTCGTTGGCCTGCCGGGCATGGGGAAAACCACCCTAATGAATTGCATCGCCGGGAAGGTGCCTGTCGAAAGCGGCAGCATCATCTGGTATGAGGCGGGCGCGCCGCCGCGTGATTTGCTAAACCCGCCGCCAGAACAGCGTTCCGGCCCGGAGATTGGCTATGTCTCGCAGGACAGGCGGATCTTTTCGCAGCTAACGATTGAGGAGAACCTGCATATCGCCATGCGCGCGACGGGGAAACCTAACCCGAACGCAAAAAATGACGTTTACGACCTGTTTCCGGCGCTCTATGGGGTGCGACAGACCCGCGCCAACACGCTCTCTCCGGACGACCAGTATCAGCTGGCGCTGGCTAATGCGCTGGTGAACCGTCCTCCCCTGCTGATCCTCGATGAGCCCCTGCACGGCGCAGGACACAGCTTCGCCCAGAAGCTGGGGCAGCTTCTGGTGCGCTTAAATCGGGAGTTAGGTATGACGGTGCTGTTAACGGAGCAGCAGCTGTCGTTTATCCGCCGGGTGGCTGACCGTTTCTGTATGCTCTATCGCGGGCGTAACGTGGCGCAGGGCCACGTTAACGAACTGGATGACGAGCTTATCGCGCACTGGATGTCGCGGGAAGCAAGACGCTGAGATCGAGATAACGCCCGGTTTCGATATTTTCCGCGCCGTCAGCAAGCCAGGGGATTTCCCCGAGGCACGGCGCGGGAAGGACGCGCCTGAGCGTCGCCAGATACTCCTGATGGCGTTTACCCGGCGCAACCACGTCGTTGGCTATCCAGCCCGCCAGACGCAGTCCGGCCTGCTGTACGGCCTGCGCGGTCAACATGGCGTGATTGATGCATCCCAGCTTGACGCCGACGACCAGAATGACCGGAAGCTGCTCGGACTTCACCCAGTCGGCAAACGTCTGCGTGTCCGAAAGCGGCGTAAACCAGCCGCCAGCCCCTTCCACCAGCACCCAGTCGGCCTGATTTTCCAGCGTCCACAATCCGGCGGACAGCACGGCGAAATCAATCGGACGACCTTCATCGGCGCTGATAATGTGCGGCGAGGTCGGCTCGGCAAAGGTGTACGGATTCACCGCGGAATAGGCGAGTTCAAGGGTGCTGTTACGCTGGAGCGCCAGCGCGTCGGTGTTGCGTAACCCTTCCGCCGTCATCTCGCTGCCGGACGCCACTGGCTTATATCCGGCGGTGTTTTTCCCGAGCATCCGTGCCGCCTGCAGCAGCGCCGAGCTGGCCACCGTTTTACCCACTTCTGTGTCCGTGCCGGTGACAAAATAACGTTCAGTCACGTTCGATAATCCCATGAAAAAGTTGATAGGAGAGCGGGAATTGACCCCGCTGCTGCGGCCAGGCCAGCTCAAGGCGCTGCAGCTGACCGCGGGTGAGCGGTTTTTTCTCGCGTCCGGTATGCAGGTGCGTGGCGCCTATGCCCTTCAGCGAACGCATGGCGCTGAACGCATCGCTAAAATTGAGCGTGATGGTCTGCACTACGCTGCGAGCGCGCCAGCCTGCCAGCGCCTGCGTCACCTGCTCATGCGATAAAAACCGGTTAGCGTGCGGCTGTTCATCGACTGCCTGCCAGGCCTGATTCAGCTCCGGCAGCGAACTTTCCAGCAGGGTGGTAAACGCCACCTTCCCGCCCGGTCGCGCGACGCGATAAAGCTCGCGCAAGGCCTGCGGCAGGCTGCTGCACCACTGAACCGCCAGATGGCTCCAGACAAGATCAAACTGCGCGTCCGCCAGCGGGATCGCCTCGATATCGGCCAGCAGATAGCGATGCGCCGCCTGCTGCTGGCGCGCCTCTTCAAGCATCTGGGCTGAGAGATCGATAGCCGTCACCTGGCTTCCCGCCCCGCGCCAGTAGCGGCTGTTGCTGCCGGGACCACAGCCGGCGTCCAGCACCTGTGGAAAACGGTTCTCGCCAAGCGCGGCCAGAAGCCCCTGCGCGCTCAGACGCTGCAGCTCATCGTGCTGCGAATAGCTCTGCGCGGCGCGGCCAAATGCCGCCGCGATGGCCTGCTTATTCACCGGCATCATGGAGCGCCTCCAGCAACGTCTCAATATCCTGTCGTTCATGCGCCGCCGTCAGGGTTAAGCGCAGACGCGCCGTGCCCGGTGGGACGGTTGGCGGGCGGATGGCGGTGACCCACATGCCGCGCTGGCGCAGCGCCTGTGCCAGCGCCAGCGCGCGGCCGTTTTCTCCGACAATCACCGGCTGGATAGCGCTCTGCGAATCGGGACTGTGGAAAGGCAGCGCCGCTAATCCCTGACGGAAGCGGGCAACATGCTCTGCCAGCCGCTGGCGACATTCATCCCCTTCCGCGCCGCGTATCACAGCCAGCGACGCAGACAGCGCAACGGCCTGCGCCGGGGGCATGCTGGTGCTGTAGATCAGGTGTCGGGCAAACTGCAGCAGATAGTCGGCGACGGATTCGCTGCACAGCACGGCGGCACCGCTAACGCCAAAGCCCTTGCCAAAGGTGACAATCAGCAGTTCAGGCTTCACGTTTTGCTGATACGCGCTTCCACGCCCTTCGTCGCCCATCACGCCGGTGCCGTGGGCATCGTCCACCAGCAGCCAGGCATTCTGTCGCTTTGCGGCCTCGTGCAGCGCGGCAAGCGGCGCGCTGTCGCCGTCCATGCTGAACACTCCTTCGGTGACAGCCAGCTGTTGTCCTTCGCAGGGTTTATCCAGCAGCGCTGCGAGCTGTCCCGCATCGTTATGGGCAAAACGCCGCAGCTGAGCCGGGCTTAAATTTGCCGCCTCCAGCAGGGACGCATGGCTTAAGCGATCGGCAACAATGCGATCGTCCTTCCCCATCAGGGCCGTAATAACCGCCTGATTGGCGGCAAAGCCGGAGATAAACAGCAGCGCGCGCGGGTAGCCCAGCCAGTCGGCAAGCGCCTCTTCCAGCGCATGATGCGCCGTGGTGTACCCGCTGACGTGCCCCGATCCGCCGCTGCCCACGCCAAACCGCTCCGCGCCCTTCTGCCAGGCGCGGATAATGGCCGGATGCTGGCTCAGCCCGAGATAGTCGTTGCTGGAGAAATTGCAGAACCGCTGGCCTTCACGGGTAAGAAAACGGCCCGCGCCGTTTTCCACCACCCTGCGAACGCGAAATGCCTCTGCCGCCCGACGGTCGTCGAGCGCAGAGTTGATACGTGCCTGCCAGGTCATACGGCTGCCGCGTTGTAGAACTGTTCGGTGTCGGCGTTGAAAATCTGCTGCTCCAGCTGCTGCTGTTGCTCGTTATCGCCCGTCAGCACTTCGGTCTGATGCGGGTTCAACCCCAGCTTGCGGAACAGCTGAACGTCTTTATCCTCTTCCGGGTTCGGCGTGGTCAGCAGCTTGCAGCCGTAGAAGATGGAGTTGGCTCCGGCCATAAAGCACATGGCCTGGGTCTGCTCGTTCATCTGCTCGCGACCCGCTGAGAGGCGAACGTAAGACGTTGGCATCATGATGCGCGCCACCGCGATGGTGCGGATAAAATCAAACGCATCCACGTCCTCGTTATCCGCCAGCGGCGTGCCCTTGACCTTCACCAGCATGTTGATCGGCACGCTTTCCGGCGGGGTCGGCAGGTTCGCCAGCTGCAGCAGCAGGCCCGCGCGGTCTTTCACGGTTTCGCCTAAGCCCACGATGCCGCCGGAGCAGACCTTAATCCCCGCGTCACGCACTTTATCCAGCGTATCCAGACGCTCCTGGTAGGTACGCGTGGTGATGATGTTGCCGTAAAATTCCGGCGAGGTGTCGAGGTTGTGGTTGTAGTAATCCAGCCCCGCTGCCGAGAGGCGCTGCGCCTGCTCCTCGTTGAGCGTACCGAGCGTCATACAGGCTTCGAGGCCCATCTCCTTCACGCCCTTCACCATCTGCTCCAGATACGGCATGTCGCGATCGTGCGGGTTCTTCCACGCCGCGCCCATGCAGAAGCGGGTCGAGCCGGCGTTTTTCGCCTTGCGCGCGGAGTCGAGGACCTGCTCGACTTCCATCAGGCGCTCTGACTCCAGACCGGTTTTGTAGCGCGCGCTCTGCGGGCAATATTTGCAGTCTTCGGGGCAGGCGCCGGTCTTGATCGACAGCAGCGTGCTGACCTGAACATGGCGGGGATCGAAGTGCTGACGATGCACCTGTTGGGCTTCGAACATCAGCTCAAGGAAAGGTTTGTTGAATAATTCAGTAACTTGCGACATCGTCCAGCGTGCGTGGTGAGCCATCGGGCTTCTCCAAAGGGTTTTGTTAATTTTCGGTTCGGTTTATACTCGTAAACCTAAAACTTTTCAAAATGGTTTACAAGTCGATTATGACCCAGGACGATCTCGCCTTCGACAAGCAGCATATCTGGCACCCTTACACCTCCACCACCCGCCCCCTTCCCGTCTATCCGGTTGCCTCCGCCCACGGCTGCGAGCTGCACCTCGCCAGCGGCGAGCGGCTCGTTGACGGCATGTCTTCGTGGTGGGCGGCGATTCACGGGTACAACCACCCGCGCCTGAATGCGGCGATGAAGGCCCAGATTGACCAGATGTCGCACGTGATGTTTGGCGGGATCACCCATCAGCCCGCGGTGGATTTATGCCGCCGTCTGGTAGCGATGACGCCTGACTCGCTGGAGTGCGTATTCCTGGCCGATTCCGGCTCCGTGGCGGTGGAAGTGGCGATGAAAATGGCGCTGCAGTACTGGCACGCCAGAGGCGAAACGCGCCAGCGGTTACTCACCTTCCGCAACGGCTATCACGGGGATACCTTCGGGGCGATGTCGGTTTGCGATCCGGAGAACTCCATGCACAGCCTGTGGAAAGGGTATCTGCCGGAAAACCTGTTTGCCCCTGCGCCGCAGAGCCGCTTCGACGGCGAGTGGAACGAGATGGACATGGTCGGCTTCGCGCGGCTGATGGCGGCGCATCGTCATGAGATTGCCGCCGTGATCCTTGAGCCTATTGTGCAAGGCGCGGGCGGAATGCGGATGTACCATCCGGAATGGCTGAGGCGTATTCGCAGGATGTGCGACCGCGAGGGCATTCTGCTGATTGCCGATGAGATTGCCACCGGCTTTGGCCGCACCGGCAAGCTGTTTGCCTGCGAGCATGCGGGTATCGCCCCGGATATTCTGTGCCTCGGCAAAGCGCTGACGGGCGGCACCATGACGCTCTCCGCCACGCTCACGACCCGCCAGGTGGCCGACACCATCAGCGACGGTGAAGCGGGCTGCTTTATGCACGGTCCGACGTTTATGGGTAACCCGCTGGCCTGTGCCGTGGCGAGTGAAAGCCTTGCGATTCTGGAGAGCGGCGAGTGGCAGACGCAGGTTGCGGCGATAGAAGCGCAGCTGAAAGCGGAGCTGAGCGCCGCCTCGGGCGCGAATTTCGTGGCGGACGTGCGCGTGCTGGGCGCCATCGGGGTGATTGAAACCACCCATCCGGTGAATATGGCGGCGCTGCAGCGCTTCTTTGTGGACCAGGGCGTGTGGGTGCGGCCTTTCGGCAAGCTTATCTACCTGATGCCGCCGTACAGCATCACGCCAGAGCAGCTTCGAAAATTAACCGACGCGGTTGTAACAGCCGTTAACATTCCCGCGCATTTCATGATTTAACCCAATGCATTACACTTGCTGAACGAGCGATCAACAAGGGTAAACCGTATGAAAATCATCAGTAAAGATCTGCGCGACGGAGAAAAACTCCCGGAACGGCACGTTTTCAACGGCATGGGGTATCAGGGAGATAATATCTCCCCGCACCTGGCGTGGGACGAGGTTCCGGCAGGCACCAAAAGCTTTGTCGTGACCTGCTACGACCCGGATGCGCCAACCGGTTCCGGATGGTGGCACTGGATCGTGGCGAACCTGCCTGCCGACACGCGCGTCCTGCCGCAGGGTTCCGGCTCTGACCTGGTTGCCCTGCCTGAGGGCGCGATTCAGACGCGCACCGATTTTGGTAAAGCGGGCTACGGCGGCGCGGCGCCACCAAAAGGGGAAACCCACCGCTACATCTTCACGGTGCACGCGCTGGACGTGGAGAAGATTGACGTCGATGAAGGCGCGAGCGGCGCGATGGTCGGGTTTAACGTGCATTTCCATTCCCTGGGGAGCGCGTCGATTACGGCGATGTATTCGTAAAAAAAGCCGGGTGGCGGCTACGCCTTACCCGGCCTGGATTTCGCATTCGTAGGCCCGGTAAGCGCAGCGCCACCGGGCAAAAAAATCACAGCACCGAAGGTAGCAGACCCACCAGCCGCCCTTCTTCCAGAAGCTGCATCGCCTTATCAATATCCGGCGCAAAGAAGCGGTCGTCGTCGTAATGCGATACGTGCTCGCGCAGCACCTGGCGCGCCTGCTCCAGCAGCGGGCTGGATTTGAGCCCTTCACGCAGATCGATACCCTGACTTGCCGCCAGCCATTCCACCGCCAGCACGCCGCGGGTGTTGGAGGCCATTTCCCAGAGACGACGCCCGGCAGCCGGTGCCATCGAAACGTGATCTTCCTGGTTTGCAGACGTTGGCAGGCTATCCACGCTGTGCGGATGCGACAGGGCTTTGTTCTCGCTTGCCAGCGCTGCGGCCGTCACCTGAGCAATCATAAAGCCCGAGTTGACCCCGCCGTTACGCACCAGGAACGGTGGCAACTGGGACATGTGTTTATCCATCATCAGCGCGATGCGGCGCTCGGACAACGCGCCGACTTCGGCAATCGCCAGCGCGATGTTGTCCGCAGCCATTGCCACCGGCTCGGCGTGGAAGTTACCGCCTGAGACCACCTCGTTTTCCTGGGCGAACACCAGCGGGTTATCGGACACCGCGTTGGCCTCCACCAGCAGCACCTCCGCCGCCTGGCGCAGCTGCGTCAGGCACGCGCCCATCACCTGCGGCTGGCAGCGCAGGGAATAGGGATCCTGCACCTTTTCACAGTTGTGGTGTGAATCCGCGATCTCGCTGGTGTCGGTAAGCACTTGACGGTACATCGCGGCGGCATCGATCTGCCCGCGCTGACCGCGCACCTCGTGGATGCGGGCATCGAACGGGCGACGCGAGCCCAGCACCGCTTCGGTGGTCAGCGCACCGCACACCACCGCCGAGGCAAACAGATCTTCCGCTTCAAACAGGCCGCGCAGCGCGAAAGCTGTCGATGCCTGCGTGCCGTTCAGCAGCGCCAGCCCCTCTTTCGCCGCCAGCGTGATCGGCGTTAAGCCGGCTTTTTTCAGCGCCTCTTTCGCCGGAAGCCACTCGCCCTGCCAGCGCGCTTTGCCTTCACCCAGCAGCAGCAGCGACATGTGCGCCAGCGGCGCGAGATCGCCGGAGGCCCCGACGGAGCCCTTCGCCGGGATCCACGGATAGACCTCTGCATTAACCAGCGCCATCAGCGCCTGGATCACGCTCAGGCGAATGCCGGAGAAACCGCGCGCCAGGCTTTTGATTTTGAGCACCATCATCAGACGGACAATCTCATCATCCAGCGGCTGACCCACGCCCGCCGCGTGTGACAGCACCAGCGAACGCTGTAAGTTTTCCAGATCGTGTGTCGCGATGCGGGTCTGCGCCAGCAGGCCAAAGCCGGTGTTAATCCCGTAGGCGGTGCGCCCTTCGGCAACGATGGCTTCGACGCAGGCGACGCTGTCGTTAATGGCGGCATGGGCACTTGCATCCAGCGAAAGGGTGACCGGCTTGCGCCAGACGTTACGCAGCTGCTTGAGCGTCAGCGAGCCGGGAGTGAGTGTTAATGCGTTCATTAATTCTTTCCTTGTGTGGCAGGGATCATCGGCAGGTTAAGGCCCTGCTCTTTGGCACAGTCAATGGCAATTTCGTAACCCGCATCCGCGTGACGCATCACGCCGGTTGCCGGGTCGTTGTGCAGTACGCGAGCGATACGCGCGGCGGCTTCATCGGTTCCGTCGCAGACGATGACCATCCCGGAATGCTGGGAGAAGCCCATCCCCACGCCGCCGCCGTGGTGCAGCGACACCCAGGTCGCGCCGCTGGCGGTATTCAGCAGAGCGTTCAGCAACGGCCAGTCGGAGACCGCATCCGAGCCGTCGCGCATGGCTTCGGTTTCGCGGTTCGGGCTGGCGACGGAGCCGGAGTCCAGGTGGTCGCGGCCGATGACGATCGGCGCGGAGACTTCACCGCTGCGCACCATTTCGTTGAAGGCGAGGCCGAGTTTTTGACGCCACTCCAGCCCTACCCAGCAGATACGCGCCGGCAGGCCCTGAAAGTTAATGCGCTCGCGGGCCATGTCCAGCCAGTGGTGAAGATGTTCGTCATCAGCGACGATCTCCTTCACTTTGGCGTCGGTTTTGTAGATATCCTCCGGGTCACCGGACAGGGCAACCCAGCGGAACGGACCGATGCCGCGGCAGAACAGCGGACGAATATAGGCAGGAACGAAGCCCGGGAAGTCAAAGGCGTTATTCACGCCCATCTCTTTCGCCATCTGGCGGATGTTGTTGCCGTAGTCAAAGGTCGGAATGCCCATCTGGCTGAAGGCCAGCATGGCGTAGACGTGCTCGGCCATGGAGCGTTTCGCGGCAAGCACCGTGCCTTCCGGGTCGGTTTCCGCTTTTTGCTGATATTCTTCCCACGTCCAGCCTTTTGGCAGATAGCCGTGCAGCGGGTCATGGGCGCTGGTCTGGTCGGTGACCAGATCCGGGCGCACGCCGCGGGCGACGAGTTCAGGAAGAATGTCCGCCGCGTTGCCGCACAGGGCAATCGACACCGCTTTGCCTTCAGAGGTGTATTTTTTGATGCGCGCCAGCGCATCGTCCAGATCGGTTGCCTGCTCATCGACGTAGCGGGTGCGCAGACGGAAATCAATGCGGCTCTGCTGGCACTCAATGTTGAGCGAGCATGCGCCGGCAAGCGTGGCGGCCAGCGGCTGCGCGCCGCCCATGCCGCCGAGACCCGCGGTCAATACCCAGCGGCCTTTCAGCGAGCCGTTGTAGTGCTGGCGACCGGCTTCCACGAAGGTCTCGTAGGTGCCCTGCACAATCCCCTGGCTGCCGATGTAGATCCAGCTCCCGGCGGTCATCTGGCCATACATCGCCAGCCCTTTGGCGTCGAGTTCGTTGAAGTGCTCCCAGGTGGCCCAGTGCGGCACGAGGTTAGAGTTGGCGATCAGCACGCGCGGGGCGTTTTTATGCGTTTTAAACACGCCAACCGGCTTGCCGGACTGCACCAGCAGGGTTTCGTCGTTTTCGAGTTCGGTCAGTGCCTTAACAATGGCGTCATAGCATTCCCAGTTGCGCGCGGCGCGGCCAATGCCGCCGTAGACCACCAGCTCGTGGGGGTTTTCCGCCACCTCAGGATCAAGGTTGTTCATCAACATGCGCAGCGGGGCTTCGGTGAGCCAGCTTTTGGCTGTAAGGGTGGTGCCGCGCGCGGCGCGGACGTCCTGCTGGCGGTATTTACCTGACGACATTGTGTGCTCCTCATAAGGGACAGATGATGCATTTAGATATACTTGTATAGACAAGCACACACAAGGCCAGATTTAACAAAAAAGATACAATTTTGTTATATTGCGTTAGCGATCACGCTTATAAAACTTATGACATAAAGTGGCCCTGCAGCCGGTAACGGTTCCCCGGGAAAAGCAGCCGGGCATGCGACACGATGTGCGACGAGGACCAGGTTCGACGGCGGATCAGCAGGCACGGGTCGTGCTCTTTAATCCGCAGCCGTTCGCACTCCTGCGGCGTGGCGCGCACGGCTTCCACAATGTGCTCCCCTTCCGTCAGCGGTGCGACAAGCGACAGATAGGCATGCGGCGTGGTCTGGGTGTAATCCTGGTTCAGATAGTCCGGTATCCGTTCGGCGTTAACACAGCGATCTTCAATCTGCACCGGAATGTCGTTTTCGAAATGCACCATCACGGAGTGGAAGATGCGGCTGCCTTCTTTGACGTTCAGCTCTACCGCCTGCTCAGCGCTGGCCTGGGTCTCTTCGAGCACCAGCACCTCACAGCGGTGCTGATGATTACGCGCGGCAATTTCGTCTGCAATACTGCGGATTTCAAACAGGGCGGATTGCCCTTTCGGTTCCGCCACAAACGTCCCCACGCCCTGCAGGCGCACCAGAAGCCCTTCGTCGGTCAGCTCGCGCAGCGCGCGGTTGACGGTCATCCGGCTAAAGCCAAACTGCGCCACCAGATCGGCCTCCGAGGGAATGCGGTCGTGCGGCCGCCAGACGCCGGTGGCGATTTTTTCGCTGATCGCCTGCTTCACCTTTTCGTAGAAAGGTGCGGGAGAGCTCGACTGCGGCAGGGGTGAGCGTGAAAACATCGTGACTCCTTGAATAGTGTTATGCCCACCAGTGAGCAATTTGCCAGGCCAGACGGGCGGCAAGCTTTGCGCCCTGCCCGTCCCGATCGTACTGCGGGTTAAACTCTACCAGATCGGCGGCCTGGAGCTTACCGCTACGGCAGATTTGTTCGATAACCGGGAGAAGATCCAGCGCCGGTATGCCTAACGCAGCCGGCGCGGAAACGGCAGGCATTTCGCTGGCGGGCAGGACGTCCAGATCGATCGTCAGGTAGACGCGATCGGCCTGGGCCAGCACCTTTTCCAGCGCGGATAGCGCATCGCGCCTGAAATGGAGATCTTCCACCAGCGTGACGTTCAGGCGTTCGGCCTCATCCCACAGCGCCAGCGTGTTCGCCGCCCGGCTCACGCCAAAGCAGGCGTACTGAAATTCCCGCCCGCGCTCATCGCAGTAGTGCGCCAGCTGGCGAAACGGCGTGCCGGACGTCGCCCGGTCGGCCTTGCGCAGATCGAGATGGGCATCAAGATTGATAATGACAACCCGCTCGTCCGGGAAGGCGTCCAGCACGCCGCGACCGTGCGCCCACGCGGTTTCGTGTCCGCCGCCAAAGACCAGCGTACGCATCCCGGACCGCTGGCATGACGTCACGGCATCGCTTAACGCCTGCTGTGCCGCCTCAAGCTCGTCACCTTCAACGTAAACCGAGCCCATATCCGCCAGCCGATCGTGTCCCTGATGGCTGGCCATATTCGCCAGCGCTTTTCGCAGTATATCCGGTGCCTGCACGGCGCCGGGCCTGCCCTGATTGCGTTTTACGCCTGCATCACATTCAAAGCCTATCAGCGCAATGCCGGATGCCAGCGGCGTGAACGCTCCCTGCTGCCGTATCGTCTGGAAAATACGCGTTGCGTTGCTGGCCTCGGCGCTGTCGTCGCGCCCCTGCCAGACCGTTTCGGCTACGGGCCGCCATAGCTTCATACTGCCTCCCCACGAAAAATACGTTGATACAGCGGGTTGCGTCCCGGCTCGTAGACCATCTCTACCGGATGATGAGCATCCCAGACGATAAAATCAGCGACAAACCCGGCCCGCAGCTGTCCGTGGGTTGCGCCACGACCCAGCGCCTGCGCGGCATGCCGCGTGACGCCAGCCCAGGCTTCTTCAGGGGTCAGGCCAAACTGGACGCAGGCCATGTTCATCGCCAGGTGCAGGCTGGCAAACGGGCTGGTGCCGGGGTTGTAGTCGGTGGCGACCGCCATCGGCACACCGTGTTTTCTGAGCTGTTCCACCGGCGGACGCTGGCGCTCCTGCAGAAAATAGAACGCGCCGGGGAGCAGTACCGCAACCGTACCGCTTTGCGCCATCGCCTGAACGCCTGCGTCGTCGAGATATTCGATATGATCGGCGGAGAGTCCTTTATACCGGCTGACCAGCGCCGCACCGCCCTGATTTGAAAGCTGCTCAACATGCCCTTTCACCGGGATACCGAGCGCGGTTGCCGCCTTAAAGAGACGCTCGGTTTGCGACGAGGTAAAGCCGACGTTTTCGCAGAACACGTCTACTGCTTCGTATAACTCTTTTTGCCACAGCGTGGGCAATATCTGCTCACAGACCAGCGTGAGGTACGCGTCCGGATCCTGTCGGTATTCCGGCGGAACCGCATGAGCCGCCAGCAGCGTTGGGCTGATATCGATCGGATTATTGAGGCCCAGCTGGCGCGCGACCAGCAGTATCTTCTCTTCGGCCTCGGGGTTTAGACCGTATCCCGACTTGATTTCAACCGTAGTGACGCCTTCATTCATCAGTCGCTGAAGCCGCTGCTGCGCCAGCTTAAGCAGGGTTTCGGGCGAGCTGCTGCGGGTCGCCGTCACGGTAGCGTTAATCCCGCCCCCCTGGGCGCTGATGGTTTGATAAGAGACGCCGTTAAGACGCTGCTCCCACTCCGCCGCGCGATCGCCGCCAAATACAAGGTGGGTATGGCAGTCAATCAGGCCAGGCGTGACCAGACGCCCCTGGAGATCGACGCAGTGACGGTGTCCGGCCGGAATGTCAGATTCAGGGATCACGGCCAGGATAGTTTGACCCCGTACGACCAGGGCATGTTGCTCTTTCAGTCCATAGGGCGCAGATACGTCCGGCACCATCGTAGCCAGTCGCGCATTTCGCCATATCACATCGTCGGGATGAATCTGCTGCATGGGCATTCCACTTGTCATGGGTTGTATAGACATTTATTTGCATCCACCGTCTACTGTCAACCGCCTTGAAGGAAAATGTTAGTTATTTGTGATCACTTACTTGCCGCTCTCGGGCTAAAAATGGAACTTTTACCCTTTTTATCTTCCCGTTTCGCTCAACTTAGTATAAAAAAGCAGGCTATTTCGTCTGTCCCGTAAAGACTTGCATACCCAGGAGCTCTACCTTGAACATTTCCAGGATTTCCCGTCTGGCGTTAGCACTCGCCTTTGGCGTGACCTTATCCGCTTGCAGTTCAACACCACCGGATCAGCGACCTTCTGAGCAGGTTGCGCCCGGTACCGCCTCCCGCCCGATTTTGTCCACTGATGAAGCGAAGAACTTCGACCGTGCACACTACTTCTCAGCGATGGATCCTAACGCTGCGCCGTGGACCCCGTCGTCTATTAATCTGCCGAAACAGCCTGACTTCGTGGTTGGCCCGGCGAGTGCGCAGGGCGTAACGCATACCTCAATTCAGGCTGCGGTTGATGCTGCCATCACTAAACACAGCGCGTCTCGCCAGTACATCGCGATCCTGCCTGGTGAATATGAAGGCACCGTGTATGTTCCGGCGGCACCAGGCAGCATTACGCTTTACGGTCTGGGCGAAAAGGCGATTGACGTAAAAATTGGTCTGGCGATTGATTCCGAAATCGACAGCAACACCTGGCGTCACCTGGTGAACCCGGCCGGTAAATATATGCCGGGCAAACCGGCGTGGTATATGTTTGATAACTGCCAGAGCAAGCGTTCCGCCACCATTGGCGTAATGTGCTCGGCGGTATTCTGGTCTCAGAATAACGGTCTGCAGCTGCAGAACCTGACCATTCAGAATACCCTGGGTGACAGCGTTGACGCCGGTAACCACCAGGCCGTTGCGCTGCGTAGCGATGGCGATAAGGTGCAGATTAACAACGTCAACATTCTGGGCCGTCAGAACACCTTCTTCGTGACCAACAGCGGCGTGCAGAACACCCTGCAGAATAACCGTCTGACCCGTACCCTTGTGACCAACAGCTACGTTGAAGGTGACGTGGACCTGGTGTCTGGTCGCGGCGCGGTGGTGTTTGATAATACCGATTTCCGCGTGGTGAACTCACGTACTCAGCAGGAAGGTTACGTGTTTGCTCCGGCAACCCAGTCGAACCTCTTCTTCGGCTTCCTGGCCGTGAACAGCCGCTTTAATGCTGCCGGTGACGGCGTGGCGCAGCTGGGACGCTCCCTGGACGTGGACTCAGCCACCAACGGTCAGGTTGTGATCCGCGACAGCGTGATCAACGAAGGCTTCAACATGGCGAAACCGTGGGCGGATGCCGCGATCTCCAAACGTCCGTTCTCCGGCAACACCGGTGCGGTGGATGATAAAGGGAACGTGCAGCGCAACCTGAACGACGCTAACTTCAACCGCATGTGGGAATACAACAACCGCGGTCTGGGTAGCAAAGTGGTTGCTGAGCCGAAGCAGTAAGCTGTTTTGCCGGGTGGCGGCTTCGCCTTACCCGGCCTACAGATGATGCAGGCCCGGTAAACGCAGTGCCACCGGGCATAAAAAACCTCGCATTCGCGAGGTTTTTTGTTTTAGGCAGCTTAGTGAGCGTTAACTACCACCCACATCGGCCCCTGGCCTACGGCGTAGCGCCCTTTTTCTTCCAGCAGTCCCTGCTCGCCTTTAATTTCGTACAGCGCAATGTGGTGGGATTTCTGCCCCGCCGCAATCAGGTATTTGCCGCTGTGATCGATATTAAAGCCGCGCGGCTGGGTTTCCGTTGGCTGGAAGCCTTCAACCGCCAGCACGCTGCCATCTTCAGAAACGCTAAACACGGTAATCAGGCTGGAGGTACGGTCGCAGGCGTACAGATGGCGGCCATCTGGCGTAATGTGGATATCCGCCGCCCAGCGGGTGTCGGAGAAATCAGACGGCATCATGTCCAGCGTCTGCACGCACTCAATCTGACCGTTTGGATCTTTCAGTTCCCATACGTCCACTGAGCTGTTCAGTTCGTTGACCACGTAGGCATACTGCTGGTTCGGGTGGAAGACCATATGACGCGGACCAGCGCCTTCAACAGTCGTAACTTCAGCTGGATTCTGCGCCACCAGGTGACCATCGTCGCTCAGGGTGAACAGGCAGATACGATCCTGCTTCAGCGCAGGTACCCACAGCGTGCGGTTATCCGGAGAGATATTCGCCGAGTGGCAGCCTTCCAGCCCTTCCACCACATCCACGGTTTCGACCGGAATGCCGTCTTCCAGACGCGTTACGCTGACGCAGCCCGCGTTATACGAGCCGCTGAAGACAAAGTTGCCTTTACGATCGGTTGAGATATGGGTTGGGCTGCCCGGCAACGGGGCTTCAGCAGTGTACGTCAGCGCGCCGTCGTCCGGAGAAATGCGATAGGCCAGCACGCGAAACTCCGGGCGCACACCCACGTACAAGAAACGTTTATCCGGGCTGATGACCATCGGCTGTACCTGGCCTGGCACATCAACAACCTGAACCAGCGTGAGTGTCCCTTCGGTATTTAAGCGCCAGACGTGGATCTGCTGGCTTTCAGGACTGGCGGTATAAACGGTTTGTTTCATGAATATTCACTCCTCACTGCGCATGAAAGTAGTTAACTTTTGACGGTGAATGCTGAATTGTCGACAGGAATTTTGAAGCGTTCGCCTCTCGGTGTACCATCCCATCAAAACGTAAATTCAATATTAACCCGGAAAAACAGATGACCTCGCGTGTGATTGCTCTGGATTTAGACGGTACCTTACTGACGCCGCAAAAAACCCTTCTCCCCTCTTCTCTGGAAGCGCTTAAACGCGCGCAGGAAGCGGGATATCAACTCCTTATCGTAACGGGTCGACATCACGTTGCCATTCACCCTTTTTATCAGGCACTGGCGTTAGATACACCTGCAATTTGTTGTAATGGCACTTATTTGTATGATTATCAGGCAAAAAAGGTTTTAGAATCCGACCCGCTGCCGGTTCCCCAGGCGCTGCAACTGATTGATCTGCTGGATGAGCATGCCGTTCACGGCCTGATGTATGTGGATAACGCAATGGTCTACGAGCGCCCTACCGGCCACGTGGTGCGCACCAGCAACTGGGCGTTGTCCCTGCCTGAAGCGCAGCGTCCCGTCTTTACCCAGGTTTCCTCCCTGCGTCAGGCGGCCCAGGACGTTGAGGCTATCTGGAAATTCGCCCTGACGGATGAAGACACCACCAAGCTGAATGCCTTCGCGAAACACGTGGAACAGACGCTGGGTCTGGAGTGTGAATGGTCCTGGCACGATCAGGTGGATATTGCCCGCAAAGGCAACAGCAAAGGCAAACGCCTGACGCAGTATGTGGAATCAAAAGGCTGGTCGATGCAGGACGCGATCGCCTTCGGCGACAACTACAACGACATAAGCATGCTGGAAGCCGCCGGTACCGGCGTGGCGATGGGCAATGCCGACGACGCGGTAAAAGCGCACGCCAACGTGGTGATTGGCGACAACACCACCGACAGCATCGCGCAGTACATTTACACTCACCTGCTGTAATCAGGCGGTGATCGAGACGCTCTTAATTTGCGCGTAAAGCCACAGTCCGGGTTTGATCCCTAACTCATCCCTGGCCCACGGGCTGATGCGCGCCCAGAGCGTCCTGCTGCCGACCTCGAGCTTCACTTCCACCTGCCCGTTATCATCAAAACATTCCGCCACTTTGGCGCGCAGGATATTTCGAATACTGGTTTGCAGCGGCGGCTGCAGCACCAGCGAGACGTCAGATGCCTGAATACGAATACGCAGCGCGGACTGTAACGGCTTGTCGATCTTATTGACCCAAAGATGCTGGTCACCCAACGCCAGGGCGGTCATCGCGTAGTGCGGATGGTGTTCCAGCACGCTCACCTTCAGGATGCTGCTCTGCTGCTCCCTGGGTAACCACGGATGCATGACGCTGCTGCCCCACACCTCTTCCAGGTTGCCAAACGCCTTAACGCTGCCCTCTTCCAGCACCAGCACCTTGTCGGCCAGATGGAGGATTTCGTCCAGCGAATGGCTGACGTAGAGCATCGGAATATTAATTTCCCGCGTCAGGCGCTGCAGGTAGGGCAGGAGCTCACGTTTACGCGGAATATCGAGCGAGGCCAGCGGTTCGTCGAGCAGCAGCAGTTCGGGTGCGGTCAGCAACGCGCGGCCAATGGCCACGCGCTGTTTTTCTCCACCGGAGAGTGAGGATGGCAGCCTGTCGAGCAATGGCTCAATACCTAAAAGCGTCACCAGCTTATCAAACTGCCCGGCCATGCTTTTCGCCATGCCGTAACGCAGGTTGCCGCGCACGCTGTAGTGCGGGAACAGGCGTGCATCCTGGAAAACATAGCCGATGCGGCGTTTATCCGGCGAGAGGTAAACCTTATTCTCCACGTCATTCAGGACGCGGTCATTCAGAACAATCCGGCCAGACTGCGGGCGGGTCAGGCCGCTGATGGCATTAATCAGCGACGTTTTTCCCGCCCCCGACACGCCAAAGATGGCGGTGATTCCGCTTGCAGGCAGCGTCTCGTTAAGCGTCAGGGTATGGTTTCCCAGCGTCTGGGTAAAATGGAGTTGCAGCATGCTTATTTCCCCATCCGCTCGCGGCTGAGCCGCGCCAGCCATTCAGACACCATCAGCGATGCCAGCGCCAGCACAATTGAAATAATACACAGCCGCGCCGCCGCGCCTTCACCGCCCGGCGTTTGAATCAGGGTATACATTGCCGACGGAATCGTCCGCGTCTCGCCGGGTATGTTCGACACAAAGGTGATCGTCGCGCCAAACTCGCCGAGCGAGCGGGCGAAGGCCAGCACCGTGCCGACAATAATGCCCGGCAGCGTCAGCGGAAGCGTGATGGTGAAAAAGACGCGCCAGCGCCCGGCGCCCAGCGTGCGGGCCGCCTGTTCAAGCTTCATGTCCACGCCTTCCAGCGCGAGACGTATCGCCCGCACCATCAGTGGGAATGACATCACCGCCGCAGCCAGTACCGCACCGCGCCAGCTAAAAGCGAACGTCAGCCCAAACCAGTCGTAGAGCTTCTCGCCGATAAAACCGCGTCGCCCCATCGAAATCAGCAGCAGGTAACCGACCACTACGGGCGGCAACACGAGCGGAAGATGAAGCACGCTGTCGAGCAGCGTTTTGCCGGGAAACTGACAGCGAACCAGTAGCCAGGCAAAGAAGATCCCAAAGGGCAAACTCAGCGCAACCGCCAGGGAAGAGACTTTAAGGCTCAGCAGAACAGCCTGCCATTCAGGATCGGTCAATATCATCAGTGAGTCGTAAATCCGTAACGTTTAAAGATAGCGGACGCTTCAGGCCCCTTCAGATAATCGCGGAAAGCCGTCACGGTCGCATTTTTATGTCCATCAACAATCGCAACAGGATATTCCACTTTCTTGTGGGAGTCTTCCGGGAACGTTGCCACCACTTTCACTCCCTTACTGGCTACGGCATCAGAGCCATACACAATGCCCAGCGGGGCTTCGTTGCGTTCCACCAGCGCCAGCGCGCCACGCACGTCTTCGGCCGGGGCCAGCTTCGGCGACAACGTCTCCCATGCGCCCAGCTTTTGCAGCGCTTCTTTGGCATAAATCCCGGCCGGAACGTGCGCCGGGTCGCCCACCGCCAGACGGCCACCGTTCAGCAGGCTCGTCCAGTTGGTCTGTTTGTTGATAGTGATGTCCGCCTGCGCGCTGCCTTTTGGCGCCACGACAACCAGGCTATTCCCCAGCAGCGTTTCGCGGGTTGTCGCATCAATCGATTTCTTCTCCGCCGCGTAATCCATCCACTTCTGATCCGCCGAGATGAACAGATCCGCCGGTGCGCCCGCTTCTATCTGGCGCGCCAGCGTCGAGGAAGAGGCAAAAGAGGAGACCACCTCGACGTTTTTCTCTTTTTTATACGCCGCCGCAATATCCTGCAGCGCGTTAGTCAGCGACGCCGCCGCAAAGACCGTGATTTTACCCTCGTCCGCCAGCGCGTGTCCGGTAAGGGAAAGCGTCAATGTTGCCCCTGCAAAAAGGCGTACCCATGAACGTGCCATCTGTAACTCCTGTGAGTAGCGTTATATACACATTAATATAACGATAACGTCAGGGAGATCCCAGCGTTTAATCGTACCGCTGAATGGGTAAACCGGTGTGATGCGTTAAATTATATCGGCGAAAACGGGAAAATCTTGAGAGCAAAACGCCCGGACAAGCCGGGCGTTTTGAGGGGAATCAATGCTGCTTTTTAGCCTGGTCTCTGTGACCAATGTTCGAAAAGACGTTGAACACTTCACCCAGGCCGTAGATGGCACCGAGGATGATGGCCATCACTACTGGTACCATGATCACGGCGAATACCAGACTTTTCAACAACTCTAACATGGTTTTCTCCAGATATTGTGAATGACTCATTCTACCCTGAATAGTGAGAAAAACATCCCCTTTTGTGCGGTACCCTTTGCGCCCTGCACCATTTGGGTCACAATACTCTTTTTGCCAGGACACTGTTATGCAGGCCGAAATTCTCCTCACTCTACGACTTCAGCAAAAGCTTTTCGCCGATCCGCGACGTATCGCCCTGCTTAAACAAATAGAACAAACGGGCTCGATTAGCCAGGGGGCGAAAAACGCGGGAATCAGCTATAAAAGCGCCTGGGACGCCATCAACGAGATGAACACCCTGAGCGAACACCCGCTGGTGGACAGAGCCACGGGCGGCAAAGGCGGCGGCGGTGCGATCGTGACGCGTTATGGCCAGCGCCTTATTCAGCTTTACGATCTGCTGGCGCAGATCCAGCAAAAAGCGTTTGATGTGTTGAGCGATGACGATAACGTTCCGCTGGACAGTCTGCTGGCCGCCATTTCCCGCTTCTCTTTACAAACCAGCGCCCGTAACCAGTGGTTTGGTACGGTGACGGCGCGCGACAATCTGCAGATACAGCAGCATATTGAGATCCTGCTTGCCGATGGCACCACCCGTCTGAAGGCCGCCATAACGGCGCAAAGCGCGGAACGTCTTGAACTGAATGAAGGTAAAGAGGTGCTGGTGCTGCTGAAAGCGCCGTGGGTCACTATCACGCGCGATCCCGACGCGGCAATCGGAGCAGATAACCAGCTGCAGGGCACCATCAGCCTCATCAAACGCGGTGAAGCGCAGTGCGAAGTGCTGATGACCCTGGCAGATGGGCAGCCGCTTTGCGCGACCGTACCGCTCAGCGAGTCGGACAACTTAGAAGAAGGTGCTGCCGTCACCGCGTATTTCAACGCGGACCGGGTGATTATCGCCACTTTGTGCTGAGCACATTGACAATCGTACCGACAGTGCGTATCCCTGATATCTGGTGCTGCAAAAACAGGGATAAACCATGTCATCATTGCATATTTCGCAAGGCACGTTTCGTCTTAGCGATACCCGAACGCTGACAATTGCTGATTTGACGCTACGCGCGGGTGAAAGCTGGGCGTTTGTCGGCACAAACGGCAGCGGTAAATCCGCGCTGGCCCGCGCGCTGGCCGGAGAGCTCAACCTCCTCAAGGGCGAATACCAGAGCGACTTTACGCGCCTGACGCGCCTGTCGTTTGAACAACTGCAAAAGCTGGTCAGCGACGAGTGGCAGCGCAACAACACCGATTTGCTCAGCCCAGGCGAAGAAGATACCGGCCGTACGACCGCGGAAATTATTCAGGATGAAGTGAAGGATCCCGCCCGCTGCCGGCGCCTGGCAGAACGGTTCGGTATCACCCCTCTGCTGGACCGGCGCTTTAAATACCTTTCTACCGGCGAGACGCGAAAAACGCTGCTTTGTCAGGCGCTGATGAGCCAACCTGAACTGCTTATTCTGGACGAACCGTTCGACGGTCTTGACGTGCAGTCCCGGGCGCAGCTGGCGTCCCTGCTAGCATCTCTTAATCAGCAGGGATATACCCTCGTGCTGGTGCTTAACCGCTTCGATGAAATTCCGGACTTTATCCAGCACGCGGGCGTCCTGGCCGACTGTAACCTGACCGAAACCGGAGAAAAAACAGCGCTGCTCAAGCAGGCGCTGATTGCCCAGCTCGCGCACAGTGAACAACTCGACGGAATTACCCTTCCGGAACCTGACGCTCCTTCGGCCCGCCATGCGCTCGATCCCCACCAGCCGCGCATCGTGCTGCGGGATGGCGTGGTCTCTTATGACGATCGCCCGATCCTTAACCGCCTCAGCTGGACGGTCAATCCGGGCGAGCACTGGCAGATTGTCGGCCCCAACGGCGCGGGAAAATCGACGCTGCTGAGCCTGATCACCGGCGATCATCCGCAGGGCTACAGCAACGACCTCACGCTGTTTGGTCGGCGTCGCGGCAGCGGAGAAACCATCTGGGATATCAAAAAGCATATCGGCTACGTCAGCAGCAGCCTGCATCTGGATTACCGGGTCAGTACCACGGTACGCAACGTGATCCTCTCCGGGTATTTTGATTCCATCGGAATTTATCAGGCGGTGTCGGACAAACAACATAAGCTCGCCCAGCAGTGGCTGGACATTCTGGGCATGGATAACCGGGTGGCTGACGCGCCGTTTCATAGTCTTTCGTGGGGGCAGCAGCGTCTGGCCCTGATCGTTCGCGCGCTGGTGAAACACCCTACGCTGCTGATCCTCGACGAACCGCTGCAGGGACTCGACCCGTTGAACCGCCAGCTTATCCGCCGCTTTGTGGACGTGCTGATTAGCGAAGGTGAAACGCAGCTGCTTTTCGTTTCACATCATGCCGAAGATGCCCCCGCCTGCATCACGCATCGCCTGGAGTTTGTTCCGGACGGTGAGGGTTATCGCTACCTTCTCAGCAACGTTGATTAACCGCGGAGGGCTCTGCCCTCCTCTTTTTCAGATAACTTGCATCAATACATCGCTATCTCTTTGATCTAGAATGCTCTCAGTCATGAAAAAAATGAGTGTGAAAACGAGTGTAAACGATTCCACTATTTTATCCCATGTCACACTTTTCGCGTCTCTGTTATGCTATGGTTATTACATACCATAAGCCCAATGGAGCGAAATATGCGAGTTCTGGTAACAGGTGGTAGCGGTTACATAGGTAGCCATACCTGCGTGCAGCTGCTGCAAAACGGCCATGACGTCATCATTCTCGACAACCTGTGCAACAGTAAGCGCAGCGTGCTGCCTGTGATTGAACGTCTTGGCGGTAAACAACCGACTTTTGTGGAAGGCGACATCCGCAACGAAGCGCTGATGACCGAGATCCTTCACGACCACGCCATAGAAGCGGTGATCCACTTCGCGGGTCTGAAAGCGGTCGGTGAATCCGTTGCGAAGCCGCTCGAGTATTACGACAACAACGTCAACGGCACTCTGCGTCTCATCTCCGCCATGCGCGCGGCGAACGTCAAAAACTTCATCTTTAGCTCCTCCGCCACCGTCTACGGCGATCAGCCGAAAATTCCTTACGTTGAAAGCTTCCCGACCGGTACCCCGCAAAGCCCGTACGGCAAAAGCAAGCTGATGGTGGAGCAGATCCTGACCGACCTGCAAAAAGCCCAGCCGGAGTGGAGCATCGCGCTGCTGCGCTACTTCAACCCGGTCGGCGCGCATCCGTCTGGCGATATGGGTGAAGATCCCCAGGGCATCCCAAACAACCTGATGCCGTATATCGCCCAGGTTGCCGTTGGCCGTCGCGACTCGCTGGCGATTTTTGGCAATGACTATCCGACCGAAGACGGCACCGGCGTGCGCGACTACATCCACGTAATGGATCTGGCCGACGGTCACGTTGCGGCCATGCAGCAGCTGGCTGACAAACCGGGCGTGCATATTTACAACCTCGGCGCCGGAGTCGGCAGCAGCGTGCTGGACGTGGTTAACGCCTTCAGCAAAGCCTGCGGCAAGCCGGTGAACTACCACTTCGCACCGCGTCGCGAGGGCGATCTGCCTGCTTACTGGGCCGATGCCACCAAAGCCGACAAAGAGCTTAACTGGCGTGTGACGCGCACGCTTGATGAAATGGCACAGGATACCTGGCACTGGCAGTCACGCCACCCGCAAGGCTATCCGGACTAAGGATCCGTCATGACGCAATTTAATCCCGTCGATCATCCGCATCGTCGTTTTAACCCGTTGAGCGGGCAATGGATTTTAGTTTCTCCGCATCGCGCTAAGCGCCCCTGGCAAGGTGCGCAGGAGACGCCTGCAAAACAGACCCTGCCGCAGCACGACCCGGACTGCTTCCTCTGTCCAGGCAACACGCGCGTTACCGGGGATAAAAACCCGGACTACAAAGGCACCTTCGTGTTCACAAACGATTTTGCCGCCCTGATGACCGACACGCCGGACGCGCCTGAAAGCCACGATCCGCTGATGCGCTGCGAAAGCGCGCGCGGAACCAGCCGCGTGATCTGCTTCTCGCCCGATCACAGCAAGACGCTGCCGGAGCTGAGCGTGGACGCGCTGAAAGAGGTCGTCAGCACCTGGCAGGCGCAAACCGCAGAGCTGGGGCAGAGCTATCCGTGGGTGCAGGTGTTCGAAAACAAAGGCGCGGCCATGGGCTGCTCGAATCCCCATCCGCACGGCCAGGTCTGGGCGAACAGCTTCCTGCCTAACGAAGCCGAGCGTGAAGACCGTCTGCAGAAAGCGTATTACGCGGAAAACGGCTCGCCGATGCTGGTGGATTACGCGCAGCGTGAACAGGCCGACGGCAGCCGTACCGTGGTGGAAACCGAACACTGGCTGGCCGTCGTGCCTTACTGGGCCGCGTGGCCGTTTGAGACGCTGCTGCTGCCGAAAGCACATGTTCTGCGTATTACCGATCTCAGCGACGCGCAGCGCGACGACCTTGCCCTGGCGCTGAAAAAGCTGACCAGCCGTTACGACAATCTGTTCCAGTGCTCCTTCCCGTACTCCATGGGCTGGCACGGCGCGCCGTTCAACGGGGAAGAGAATCAGCACTGGCAATTGCATGCCCATTTCTATCCGCCGCTGCTGCGCTCTGCGACGGTACGTAAATTTATGGTGGGCTACGAAATGCTGGCAGAAACCCAGCGTGACCTGACGGCGGAACAGGCGGCAGAACGTCTGCGTGCCGTTAGCGACGTCCACTATCGCGAATCAGGAGTCTAAAAAATGAGTCTGAAAGATAAAACACAATCCCTGTTTGCTGAGAAATTTGGCTACCCTGCCACCCACGTTATCCAGGCGCCAGGCCGCGTTAACCTGATCGGTGAACACACCGACTATAACGATGGTTTCGTGCTGCCGTGCGCCATCGATTACCAGACCGTTATCAGCTGTGCGAAACGCGACGACCGTAAAGTCCGCGTGATTGCGGCTGATTACGGTAATGAGACGGACGAATTTTCCCTCGATGCCCCAATTGTGACACACGACAGCCAGCAGTGGTCTAACTACGTGCGCGGGGTGGTGAAACACCTTCAGAAGCGCAACAAGAACTTTGGCGGCGCCGATTTAGTTATCAGCGGCAACGTGCCGCAGGGTGCGGGCTTAAGCTCCTCTGCGTCGCTGGAAGTCGCCGTCGGCACCGTATTCCAGCAGCTTTACCATCTGCCGCTGGACGGCGCGCAAATCGCCCTGAATGGTCAGGAAGCAGAAAACCAGTTCGTGGGCTGTAACTGCGGCATTATGGACCAGCTGATCTCCGCGCTCGGCAAAAAAGAGCATGCCCTGTTGATTGATTGCCGCTCGCTGGGTACCAAAGCCGTTCCCCTGCCAAAAGGCGCGGCTGTCGTCATCATTAACAGCAACTTTAAGCGCACGCTGGTGGGCAGCGAATACAACACCCGCCGCCAGCAGTGCGAAACCGGCGCCCGCTTCTTCCAGCAGCCTGCCCTGCGCGACGTGACGCTCAATGAATTTAACAAAGTGGCGCACGAGCTGGATCCGGTCGTCGCCAAACGCGTTCGTCACGTGCTGACGGAAAATGCCCGTACCGTTGAAGCCGCGTCCGCGCTGGCGAAAGGTGACCTGAAACGCATGGGTGAGCTGATGGCGGAATCTCACGCCTCCATGCGCGAAGATTTTGAAATCACCGTTCCGCAGATCGACACCCTGGTGGACATCGTTAAAGCCACCATTGGCGACAAAGGCGGCGTGCGCATGACGGGCGGCGGTTTTGGCGGCTGCATCGTTGCGCTGGTGCCAGAAGAGCTGGTTCCTGCCGTACAGGATGCCGTGGCGAAGCAGTACGAAGCCAAAACAGGCATCAAAGAAACCTTCTATGTTTGTAAAGCATCACAAGGAGCCGGACAGTGCTAAACGAAACACCTACACTCGCACCGGATGGTCTGCCGTATCGCCTGTTAACCCTGCGCAACAGCGCGGGAATGGTCGTTACGCTGATGGACTGGGGTGCTACCCTTCTTTCTGCCCGCGTACCGATGCCGGACGGCAGCGTGCGCGAAACCCTGCTCGGCTGCGCCTCGCCTGAGCAGTATGTCAATCAGTCCGCCTATCTGGGCGCGTCCGTTGGGCGCTATGCTAACCGCATCGCGAAGAGCCGTTTTGAACTCAACGGCGAGCAGTACACCCTGCTTCCTAGCCAGGGTGAGAACCAGCTGCACGGCGGGCCGGATGGGTTTGATAAACGCCGCTGGAAGATTGTTCGTCAAAACGACGGTGAAGTGCTGTTCTCACTGGATTCGCCTGATGGCGATCAGGGCTTCCCGGGGAACCTTAACGCGTCCGCGCGCTTTACGCTGACCGATGACAACCGTATCGCCATTGAATACCGCGCGAAGGTCGACAGGCCGTGTCCGGTCAACCTGACCAATCACGCGTACTTTAATCTGGATGGTAGCCAGTGCGACGTGCGTGAGCACAAGCTGCAGATCCTGGCGGATGCGTATCTGCCGGTTGACGAGATGGGCATTCCATATCAGGGCCTCAAAGACGTGAGCGGCACCAGCTTTGACTTCCGCAGCGCGAAAACCATCGCCCGGGATTTCCTGAGCGATGACGATCAGCGTAAGGTGAAAGGCTACGATCACGCTTTCCTGCTGCAGGCCAAAGGTGATGTGACGCAGCCTGCCGCGCAGGTCTGGTCTGCGGATGACAAGCTGCAGATGACGGTTTATACCACTGCCCCAGCCCTGCAGTTTTACTCAGGCAACTACCTCGGCGGCACGACGGCGCGCGAACACGATGAGTACAGCGACTGGCAAGGCCTGGCGCTGGAGAGCGAGTTCCTGCCGGACAGCCCGAACCATCCGGAATGGCCGCAGCCAGGCTGCGTGCTGCACCCGGGTGAAGAGTACGTGAGCGTGACGGAATACCATTTTATTCCACATTAATATTCAGCCCTCCCTCCGGAGGGCTTTTTTCTGCACGCCTTGCTGAAAATAGCGCCGATCGCAGACAAAATCATAACCCTGGATTCACAAGCATCTTACACTCAGAGACTATTTTCGCTATGGTTAGGGTTAAGCGTTGCTGCTGGCACGGCCACGGCAATATAATGAGAATTGTTATCATTCTAAAAATGCTTGAGGAGTAAGAGATGGCTATTACTAAGCTGGTCCTGGTGCGTCACGGCGAAAGCCAGTGGAACAACGAAAACCGCTTTACCGGTTGGTACGACGTTGATCTGTCCGAGAAAGGCGTAAGCGAAGCAAAAGCAGCAGGTAAACTGCTGAAGGAAGAAGGCTTCAGCTTTGATTTTGCTTACACCTCTGTGCTGAAACGTGCCATCCACACCCTGTGGAACGTGCTGGACGAACTGGATCAGGCCTGGCTGCCGGTTGAGAAGTCCTGGAAATTGAACGAACGTCACTACGGTGCGCTGCAGGGCCTGAACAAAGCGGAAACCGCTGAGAAATATGGCGACGAGCAGGTTAAACAGTGGCGTCGCGGCTTCGCAATCACCCCGCCAGAGCTGACCAAAGATGACGAGCGCTACCCGGGCCACGACCCACGTTACGCGAAGCTGACCGACGCTGAGCTGCCAACCACCGAGAGCCTGGCGCTGACCATCGACCGCGTTGTGCCTTACTGGAACGAAACCATTCTGCCACGCCTGAAGAGCGGCGAGCGCGTGATCATCGCGGCTCACGGTAACTCTCTGCGTGCGCTGGTGAAATACCTGGACAACATGGGAGAAGACGAAATCCTCGAACTGAACATCCCAACCGGCGTACCGCTGGTGTATGAGTTCGACGAAAACTTCAAGCCAATCAAACACTACTATCTGGGTAACGCAGAAGAGATCGCGGCGAAAGCAGCGGCTGTTGCGAACCAGGGTAAAGCGAAGTAATTTTCGCCAGACATAAAAAAAGCGCGGAGCCTTCCGCGCTTTTTTATTTGTGCCTGAGAATTCAGCCGCGGCGCGCTTTTACCGCATTTGCCAGCTGGCGCAGGATGGCGTCGGTATCGTCCCAGCCGATGCAGGCATCGGTCACGCTTTTGCCGTACACCAGCGGCTCGCTGCCTTCCAGGTTCTGGTTACCTTCAACCAGATGGCTTTCGATCATCACCCCAATCACCGCCTTCTCACCGCCGGCAATCTGCTGGCAGACGTCTGCACCCACTTCCATCTGCTTTTTAAACTGCTTGCTGGAGTTGGCATGGCTGAAATCGATCATCACCTGCGGCGGCAGTCCGGCTTTTTCCAGCCCGACTTTCACTTCTGCCACGTGTTTCGCGCTGTAGTTCGGCTCTTTACCGCCGCGCAGAATGATGTGGCAGTCACCGTTCCCGCTGGTGTTAACGATGGCGGAGTGACCCCATTTGGTCACGGACAGGAAGCAGTGCGGCGCACCAGCGGCGTTGATAGCATCAATAGCCACCTTAATGGTGCCGTCAGTGCCATTTTTGAAACCAACCGGGCAAGAAAGACCCGACGCCAGCTCGCGGTGGACCTGAGATTCAGTCGTGCGCGCACCAATTGCGCCCCAGCTCATCAGGTCCGCAAGGTATTGTGGCGTAATCATGTCCAGGAATTCACCGGCCGCAGGCAGGCCGCTGTCGTTGATCTCAAGCAGCAGCTTGCGCGCAATGCGCAGGCCGTCGTTGATCTGGAAGCTGTTATCCATGTGCGGATCGTTAATCAACCCTTTCCAGCCAACGGTGGTGCGCGGTTTTTCAAAATAGACGCGCATGACGATTTCCAGCTCATCCTTTAGCTCTTCACGGAGGGTGAGCAGACGGGCGGCGTATTCTTTCGCGGCAGCCGGATCGTGAATGGAGCACGGACCAATCACCACCAGAAGACGATCGTCATTACCTTTCAGGATCTTATGGATCGCTTTACGAGCATGAGAAACCGTGTTTGCGGCATTTTCAGTGGCGGGGAATTTCTCAAGGAGCGCTACAGGAGGTAATAACTCATTGATCTCTT
Organism: Enterobacter sp. Taxon_8; assembly: GCF_058354585.1. NCBI lineage: Bacteria > Pseudomonadati > Pseudomonadota > Gammaproteobacteria > Enterobacterales > Enterobacteriaceae > Enterobacter > Enterobacter sp. Taxon_8. Next base: position 3,209,807 of record NZ_CM177989.1, read on the forward strand.
TAATGCGTAAATCGTCGTTCTGATAATTCATCTTCGTTCCAGCTCTGCCATATCTTTAGTAATGAAAGCAATCCTTTCAATCTATCTTGTCGACCAGGAAGTGTAAACACGGTTTTACACTTCACGCAGATAATTCCTGGAATTCGCCTAAAAATCGCCACAAAATAGCGAAAAACGAGATCTAACCTAAGCTTTTTAACTGTAACAACCAATTTTTACACGCTTAAACGCGATTCCCTACTGACGTAAGTCCGTAAGGCGGGATCTTTCGCCTCTGAAAAAGATGCACTGTTGGAGAATGTTATCCAGCGTAACGACAAGAACAGGAGCACCATGATGAAAATGACAAAACTGGCAACTCTCTTCCTGACCGCTACACTCACTCTGGCCAGCGGCAGCGTCCTGGCTGCGGAAACGGGCACCTCAGACAGCAACGGTGACGCCAATGCGGCTGCGGCAGCAGGTCAGCCTGCGCCTGATGCGAAACAGAATATCGCCCCGAATAATGTCGACAACAGCCAGATCAATACCGGCAACACCCACACCGGCGGCACCATGCTGCATCCAGACGGTAGCGGTTCCGGCACTATGAACCATGACAATATGAGTTCAGATGAAGTCCATAAGAACTCAATGTGCAAGGACGGCAAATGCCCGGACCCTAACGACAAAGTGGGTAACGACGCCAATACCAAAACCGATGGCACCACCCAATAATTTCTTATGAACCCTCAGAAAAAGGAGAGCTCAGGCTCTCCTTTCTTTTTGGAGTAACCTATTAAAAACGCTACACTAAAAACAATAACACATCAGGAAAGCAGACATGGCGCACTCCCATTCACACTCGCACTCATCCGGCAACGACAACGCTAAACGACTGATGCTGGCCTTTGGCGTCACAGCAACGTTTATGGTTATCGAGGTCATTGGCGGCCTGATTTCCGGCTCTCTGGCACTTCTGGCTGATGCCGGACACATGCTGACCGATGCAGCCGCCCTGCTCTTCGCCCTGATGGCCGTGCAGTTTGCGCGTCGTCCTCCAAATGCGCGCCATACCTTCGGCTGGCTGAGACTGACCACACTGGCCGCGTTTGTTAACGCTATTGCACTGGTAGTCATTACCATTCTTATCGTCTGGGAGGCAATACAGCGCTTCAGACACCCGCAGCCGATCGCCGGGGCAACCATGATGGTGATTGCCGTAGCAGGGCTGCTGGCGAATATTCTGGCCTTCTGGATTTTGCACCGCGGCAGCGGGGAGAAGAACCTGAACGTACGCGCTGCGGCTCTGCATGTTATGGGTGATTTGCTCGGCTCAGTCGGGGCGATTGTCGCCGCGCTGGTGATCCTCTACACCGGCTGGACGCCTGTCGATCCGATTCTGTCCGTTCTTGTGTCGTGTCTGGTCTTGCGCAGCGCCTGGCGGCTGCTGAAGGAGAGCGTGAATGAACTGCTTGAAGGGGCGCCAGCTTCCATGGATATCGACGAGCTGAAGCGCAACCTGCGCCGTTCAGTCCCGGAAGTACGCAACGTTCATCATGTTCACGTCTGGCTGGTGGGAGAGAAACCGGTCATGACGCTGCACGTCCAGGTGATCCCCCCTCACGACCACGATGCGCTGCTCGATCGCATCCAGCACTTCCTGGAACATCACTACGACATTAGCCATGCCACCGTTCAGATGGAGTATCAGCCCTGTAGCGGAACGGACTGCCACCTTAACGAGGCGCAGTCCGGCCATTCACATCATCATGACCACTAGCCGGAAAGCGCGTGAGAGCCTCGCTCGCGCGCGCTGTTAATCCACATCCGGCTGCCGTTCAGCGCGATGAAGGTCAGCAGCAGATATTCCAGCGACATCGCATAGACACCCTGCAGGGCGAAGATCGCCACGCTGATCACGTTGATGATGACCCACAACAGCCAGTTCTCAACGTATTTACGGGTCATCAGAATCATCGCCGCAATCGACAGCACCATCATGCAGGAATCCCAAAACGGGAAGGCATCCGGCTGGAGTTCAGGCATCGTCACGTTCAGGCCGATGCCGGACATGGCCGAAACGGCAACGCGGGTCAGGAACGCAAAAACCGGGTTGATGTAAACGGTCATTAAGCCAATGGCCACCACGCAGGCGACGAACCAGGCGATGGCTTTCGGCAGGGGCAGCCAGCGGATCTGCAGCTCGGCCTCCTGCTGGCTGTTCTGACGCGACCAGGCATACCACCCGTAAATATTGGCGGCAAAGAAGAACAGCTGCAAAAGCAGGCTGGCGTACAGCTGGATCTGGAAGAAGATAATCGCAAACAGCGTGACGTTAATCAGCCCAAACGCGTAATTGCTTATCTTCTCCAGGCTTGCCAGCCAGATACAGAGTAATCCCGCCAGCGTGCCAACGGCCTCAATCCATGACAGGTCATAGCCACCTGTACCAATCGGTATATGAACCAGAATGTTATGTGTGCTAAAAAAATCCATCTTTTCCCCGGGGCGTTTTGAATTAAGTACGTAGTGTAGCCGCAAAATCCAGCATACGGTTAAGCGGAATTAACGCGCCTTCACGCAGGGCGGCATCCACATGGATTTCATGCGCCGCACCACCGGTTTCTAACCCCTCGGCAATCGCTTTCAGGCCGTTCATCGCCATCCACGGACAATGCGCACAGCTGCGACACGTTGCGCCCTCGCCTGCCGTTGGCGCTTCAAGAAGCTCTTTCTCCGGTACGGCCTGCTGCATCTTGTAGAAGATACCGCGATCGGTCGCCACGATAAGCTGCTTGTGAGGCAACGTTCTGGCAGCGTTGATAAGCTGGCTGGTGGAACCCACTGCATCCGCCATGTCGACGATCGACTGCGGAGATTCAGGGTGAACAAGAATGGCTGCGTCAGGATAAAGCGCCTTCATGCGCGCCAGCGCCTGGGTCTTGAACTCGTCATGAACGATACAGGCGCCCTGCCAGCAGAGAACATCAGCACCCGTCTGCTTCTGGACATAATTGCCGAGATGGCGATCGGGCGCCCAGATAATTTTCTCGCCCAGGCTATCCAGATGTTCAATCAGTTCAACGGCGATACTCGATGTGACCACCCAGTCTGCACGCGCTTTTACGGCCGCAGAGGTGTTAGCGTAGACCACCACAGTCCGGTCAGGATGGGCATCACAGAAGGCCGTGAATTCGTCAATCGGACAGCCCAGATCCAGGGAACACTCCGCGTTAAGCGTGGGCATCAGAATGGTTTTTTCCGGGCTCAGGATCTTTGCCGTTTCGCCCATAAAACGCACGCCGGCAACCAGCAGCGTTGAAGCGGGATGTCGTGCACCGAAGCGCGCCATCTCCAGTGAGTCAGAAATGCAGCCCCCGGTATCTTCAGCCAGCTGCTGTATTTCCGGGTCGGTGTAGTAATGTGCCACCATTACCGCATCGCGCTCTTTGAGAAGACGTTTGATCTTCTCGCGGTAGAACTGCTTTTCGTCCTGGCTCAGCGGGACAGGCTTTGGCGGAAACGGATAGATTGCGGCTTCAGGATCAAACATCACACTCATTATGGCTTCTCGTTTTACGGGCTTAACAATATTGCCTTTCATTTTCCTGACATAGCAAAACGCGTGGCAATTGTGTTTTGTATACTAAACAAGATAGCGAATCTGGAGTGAAAAGTCACCGGAAATAGGTGCTGATAGCATTTGTCGGGTGGCGGCTTCGCCTTACCTGACCAACAAAACAGACAGATAGCAAAAAGGCGCCTTTAGGGCGCCTTTCTACACTGGTGGGTCGTGCAGGATTCGAACCTGCGACCAATTGATTAAAAGTCAACTGCTCTACCAACTGAGCTAACGACCCCTTGCGGGATGTACTGCAAATTTATTCAGGCTGGTGGGTCGTGCAGGATTCGAACCTGCGACCAATTGATTAAAAGTCAACTGCTCTACCAACTGAGCTAACGACCCATTCGGGTGTTGCCTGAATTATCACTCGGCACCAATAAAATTGGTGGGTCGTGCAGGATTCGAACCTGCGACCAATTGATTAAAAGTCAACTGCTCTACCAACTGAGCTAACGACCCGAGTGGTGGGTGATGACGGGCTCGAACCGCCGACCCCCTCCGTGTAAAGGAGATGCTCTACCAACTGAGCTAATCACCCACTCTGTACTGCCGGAACTGCGTTAAGTGGTGGGTCGTGCAGGATGACTCGGCTTCGCCTCGCCCTACGGGCCGTTGCTGACGCAACGTTATCCTTCACGTTTTACTACTACTTCCACCTGACTTAGTGGTGGGTCGTGCAGGATTCGAACCTGCGACCAATTGATTAAAAGTCAACTGCTCTACCAACTGAGCTAACGACCCACTTTTATGCTGTTTTCACGTTGTTTGATATCCCGTGGCAACGGCGGCATATATTACTGATTTAAGAATTCTGCGCAACAAAAATTTCGATGAAGATCACTTAACTGCTTAGTAATCATGCTGCACGACCAGAAATAACGCGATTTCTGGTCATGCGATAATCATCCCATCGAATTCAGACGTTTTTGCGCCTGCTTAGCACCTTCGGTGCCCGGGAATTTAGAGACCACCTGCTGATAAACCGCTTTGGCTTTCGCAGTGTCGCCTTTGTCCTGCATGATGACGCCCACTTTGTACATCGCATCAGGCGCTTTTGGCGATTTTGGGTAGTTTTTTACCACGGAGGCAAAATAAAACGCCGCATCGTCCTTTTTACCCTTGTTGTAATTCAACTGACCGAGCCAGTAATTGGCATTTGGCTGATAAGTGGAATCAGGGTATTTCTTAACAAAGTTCTGAAACGCAGCAATCGCGTCATCCTGACGAGATTGATCCTGCACCAGGGCAATAGCCGCATTGTAGTCAGTATTCGCGTCACCGCTCTGTACAGGCGCGCCTGTTGAGGCTGAAGCATCAGCAGATGGCGCTGGCGCAGACGTCGCGGCACCGCTCTGATCGCCTGCGGCTGGCTGTGCTGCTGCACCACCGCTGCTCAGGCTATCTATCTGCAACAAGATTTGCTTCTGACGTTCCACAACCTGGTTAAGCTGATACTGGCTTTCCTGAATCTGACCGCGGAGAGAGTCAATATCATTCTGGTTATCGGAAAGTTGTTGCTGGAGTTGGGTTAAAAGCTGGCTATGAGCGTTAGAAATACGCTCGAGTTGAGTGACCCGGTCTTCTACCGAGCCTGAGCCGACACTACTGATTGGTGCCTGAGCAAAAGCGGCCCAGGGGGCCGCTATTCCAACCAGTAACGACAGACTCAACAGATGATGTCTGAAGTTACTGCTCATGCAATTCTCTTAGTAAACCAGTACGGCACGACGGTTTTTGGAGTAAGCCGCTTCGTCGTGACCCAGTACTGCAGGTTTTTCTTTACCGTAAGAAACGATGGAGATCTGGTCAGCAGAAACGCCTTTACCCTGCAGGTACATTTTAACAGCGTTAGCACGACGTTCACCCAGGGAGATGTTGTACTCTGGGGTACCACGTTCGTCCGCGTGACCTTCTACGGTGACTTTGTAAGATGGGTTGCTACGCAGGAAGTTAGCGTGCGCATCCAGCATCGCAGCGAAGTCAGAACGGATGTCGTATTTATCCAGATCGAAGTAAACGATGTTGTTCTGCTGCAGCTGCTGCATCTGAAGACGCGCTTGCTCTTCAGAAGACATGTTGCCATTGCCGTTCGCGTCCATACCGGTGCCGGCACCCATCATGCCTTCGCCGCTCTGGTCATTGCTGGCGTTCTTGTTAGAAGAACACGCTGCGATTGCCATTACAGGCAGAGCGATCATCAGCCCCTTCAGCACTTTGTTCAGTTGCATTTCTATGATTCCTTTAGTAATCAATTAATTATTATTTACAGATACGGCGACCAGGCAGGTGATTTTACCTGTCCATCAGTTGCCGGAATACGCGCTTTGAAACGCCCATCTGTAGAAACCAGATTCAGCACAGATCCCATCCCCTGAGAAGAGCTGTAGATTACCATCGTGCCGTTAGGTGCCAGACTTGGCGTTTCATCCAGGAACGTTGACGACAGAACTTGAACGCCACCCGCTACCAGATCTTGTTTGGCAATGTGCTGCTGCCCACCGTTGGAGCTCACCATTACCATAAATTTACCGTCGCTGCTCACGTCTGAGTTCTGGTTCTGCGAACCTTCCCAGGTAATACGCTGCGGAGCACCGCCGTTGATGTTGACTTTGTAGATTTGTGGACGGCCGGCCTGGTCAGAAGTAAACGCCAGGTTTTGGCTGTCCGGGAACCATGAAGGTTCAGTGTTGTTGCTGCGACCGTCGGTAACCTGACGGATCTGACCAGAGCCAATATCCATCACGTACAGGTTCAGGCTACCGGTTTTTGACAGCGCAAAGGCCAGTTTAGAGCCGTCCGGAGAGAACGAAGGCGCACCGTTGTGACGTGGGAACGACGCTACCTGACGAACAGCACCGTTTGCCAGCGTCTGGATAACCAGCGCTGAGCGGCCGCTTTCGAAGGTTACATAGGCCAGTTTAGAACCGTCCGGAGACCAGGCTGGAGACATCAGCGGCTGTGAAGAACGTTTCACCAGGAACTGGTTGTAGCCGTCGTAGTCAGATACGCGCAGTTCGTACGGGAACTGACCACCGTTGGTCTGCACCACGTACGCGATACGGGTACGGAACGCACCTTTAATGCCGGTCAGTTTTTCAAATACCGCATCGCTGGCAGCATGTGCAGCATAGCGCAGGTATTGCTTAGTGACCTTGTAAGAGTTCTGTGCCAGAACGGTACCCGGTGCACCGCCGGTATCCACCAGCTGCCAGGCAACGTTGTAAGAGCCGTCCGGGTTAGGCGTAACCTGACCCACAACCACGGCATCAATACCCAGCGCAGACCATGCTGCAGGCTGTACTTCCTGCGCGCTACCCGGCTGCTGAGGCAGACGAGAACGATCTAACGGGTTGAATTTACCGCTGTTACGCAGGTCAGCCGCCACGATGTCACCGGCATCTTCAGGCGCAGCGCCAGGACCTGCCCACTGGAACGGAACAACACCGATTGGGCGCGCCGAGTCCACCCCCTGGGTGATCTCGATACGTACTTCTGCGTGCAGTACTGCTGCCCACAGCATTAAAAAACTAAATGCTACACGTAATGCCTGCTTCATCATATCTCCCTTATCCGGGTAACCTTACCCACGATAATTTAGCAGAATGTTAACAAACTCAAATAGACAAAACTACCAGAACCCTGTGACTAAACCTGGTCTATTTTTCCCCGTTTGCACGGGGAAAATGTAACTTAAGGTTTGAAGTCCAGCGGCGCATTTTTGAAGACTTCGTAAACAGCCTGAGACGGCGGTTTAGGCATCTTCGCCTGACGCGCTGCAGCCAGGGCCGCAGTACATAAAGCCGGGTCGCCACCTTCAGACTTGATATCCAGCAGCATGCCGTCCGGAGCCAGTTTTATACGCAACGTACACGTTTTACCGGTATAGGAAGACGCATCATAGAATCGGCTTTCAATAGCGGATTTAATCTGCGCGGCATAACCGTTGATTTCAGCCCCTGTCGCACCGTTACTCTTAGTGTTACCACTTCCCGTCGGCGCTGCGTTGTTTCCTTTCGCCCCACCGCCCGTTTTCGGTGCATTCTTACCTGAGCTCAAATCGCCCAGCAGATCGTCAACCCCTGCGGCAGCAGCGGCTTTTTCAGCGGCGGCAGCCTTTTTAGCTGCCGCTTTTTCAGCAGCAGCTTTCTTATCGGCAGCGGCCTTCTCAGCTGCAGCTTTTTTGTCCGCAGCGGCTTTTTCGGCGGCTGCAGCTTTTTCTGCCGCGGCTTTTTCTGCAGCCGCTTTCTCAGCAGCAGCCGCTTTCTTCGCGGCCTCGGCAGCAGCTTTCTTCTCTGCTTCCTGAGCGGCTTTCTTCGCGGCTTCCGCTTCGGCTTTCTTCTGAGCATCGGCAGCGGCTTTCTTCGCGGCTTCCGCTTCAGCTTTCTTCTGGGCATCAGCAGCGGCTTTCTTCGCGGCTTCCGCTTCAGCTTTCTTCTGAGCATCAGCAGCGGCTTTCTTCGCCGCTTCTGCCGCTAATTTTGCCTGGGCATCAGCCTGTGCTTTCGCGTCCGCTGCGGCTTTAGCTGCCGCCTCTTCCGCCTGCTTTTGCTGTTCCTGTGCTTTCTTCGCGGCCTCTTCGGCTTGTTTCTGCTGCTCTGCCTGCGCTTTCGCGGCTTCCTGCGCCTGCAAACGTTCCTTCTCGAGCTGCTTCAGACGCTCCTGCTCTGCGGCCTGCTTTTCACGCAGTTCTTCCGCCTGCTGTTGCGCCTGTTTTTCACGCTGCTCTTCAGCCCGTTTGGCACTCGCCTTCTGCTGTTGTTCGCGATTATAGTTCTGTACTACCGCACCGGGATCCACCATCACGGCGTCAATGGAAGAGCCTCCACCGCCGCCGGCTGATGCATCAATATGCTCGTCGAACGAACTCCAGATCAGCGCTGCAAAGAGAATCACGTGCAGCACTGCGGAGACGATTATCGCTCGCTTAAGCTTGTCGTTCTGTTCGGTTGCCTTTGACACTATCGGTTCCCAAAAACTACGCGGATGATCAAATAGGTTGGGTCATTAAGCCAACTGACTTAACACCCGCACTATGTAGCAAGTTCAGCGCTTTAATAATTTCATCGTAGGGTACGTCTTTTGCGCCACCGATTAAGAAGACCGTTTTCGGATTTGACTCCAGACGACGCTGCGCTTCAGCAATAACCTGCTCAGGCGGCAGCTGATCCATACGATCTTTCTCTACTACGACGCTGTATTGCCCTACGCCGGAAACCTCAATGATAACCGGAGGATCGTCATTGGTGCTCACCGCCTGTGATTCTGTCGCATCCGGCAGATCCACTTCCACGCTCTGGGTAATGATTGGCGCTGTTGCCATGAAGATCAGCAGCAGTACCAGCAGGACATCCAGCAGTGGAACGATATTGATTTCGGACTTGAGCTCGCGACGACCTCGTCCACGCGATCTGGCCATGGTTTACCCCTTGTTGCTCTCGGTGCTGGTAAACGCCTGACGGTGCAGAATCGCAGTGAACTCTTCCATAAAGTTGTCGTAGTTCAGTTCCAGTTTGTTCACGCGCTGGTTCAGACGGTTGTAAGCCATAACCGCAGGAATTGCCGCAAACAGACCGATAGCGGTCGCAATCAGTGCTTCAGCGATACCCGGTGCAACCATCTGCAACGTCGCCTGCTTCACCGCGCCCAGCGCGATAAAGGCGTGCATGATCCCCCACACGGTACCAAACAGACCGATATACGGGCTGATGGAACCGACAGTGCCGAGGAAAGGAATGTGCGTTTCAAGGTTTTCCAGTTCACGGTTCATAGAGATACGCATCGCACGCGAGGCACCTTCCACCACCGCTTCCGGCGCATGATTGTTTGCACGATGCAGACGAGCAAACTCTTTGAAACCGCTGTAGAAAATTTGCTCGGAGCCGGTCAGGTTTTCACGGCGTCCCTGGCTCTCCTGGTACAGACGAGAAAGCTCAATACCCGACCAGAACTTATCTTCAAACGCTTCAGCTTCACGGCCGGCGGCATTGAGGATACGCGTTCTCTGGATGATGATGGCCCAGGATGCGATTGAAAAACCAATCAAAATCAACATGATAAGTTTAACCAGAAGGCTTGCCTTCAGGAACAAATCAAGGATATTCATGTCAGTCACTGCTTAAACTCCGCGACAATAGACTTAGGAAGCGCACGAGGCTTCATTATGGTTGGATCAACACAAACAATCAGTACTTCAGCTGAGTTCAGTACGGTATTCTCTGCGTTGACTATCCGCTGCGTGAAAACCAGTGAGGTCCCACGCATTGATGTAATTTCAGTTTGGACTTCGAGCATATCGTCGAGTCTGGCAGGCGCAAAATACTCAAGCGTCATCTTGCGTACCACGAAGGCAACTCGCTCAGCCAACAGAACCTGTTGACTAAAGTGATGATGGCGCAGCATCTCTGTGCGTGCCCGTTCATAAAAAGCAACGTAGCTGGCGTGGTAAACCACACCACCGGCATCGGTATCTTCGTAATAGACACGAACCGGCCATCGAAACAGCGTTGTATTCACTTTACATCCCGGTAATGCAACAAAAGTTAGAGCTTTTAAACTTCGCTACTATACGCGCGGGAAAGAGGGTTGGGAATGGGGGAAAGTAAACGGAGAGTAAATTTTTATGGGCTCGGGTAAGCCCATAACGTTAACGGACATTTCTTATTCAGAAGAAGAAGAAAATCAAACCGGCGAGAAGCACCAGATCGGCAATCAGCGGGCAGAAAATTCCCTGCCAGTGAACGGCTTTCGGACGAAAGCCCACGCCGTGGATCACACCTGCGCACACCGCCCACATAATAAGGAAGCCGTGCCAGATTTCAAGCTCGCTGGTTTTCGCTGCAAAGCGCGAAGGGTCCCAGAAGATACAGCCTGCCAGCAGTAATGCCATCACTAAAGAAAGCGCCCGTAACGGGCGCTTATCCATTACCGCGTAAAGTTTCGCGATAATATTCATCAGTGTTTTTCTTCACCCGCTTTGGTCGCTTCAACGTGCTCAAGCGCCAGGGCAGTGATGACACCAAATGCACAGGCAAGAAGCGTCCCTAAAATCCATGCGAAATACCACATATTCAGCTCCTTACTTAATACATAGAGTGGGTGTTGCTTTCGATATGTTCTTTCGTGATGCGACCGAACATTTTCCAGTAGCACCAGATGGTGTAGGCCAGAACGATCGGAACGAACACGCAAGCAACATACGTCATCAGGTTCAGCGTCATGTGGCTGGACGTAGCATCCCACATGGTCAGGCTAGCATTCAGCATGGTGCTGGATGGCATGACGAACGGGAACATCGCAATACCCGCCGTCAGGATGATGCACGCCAGGGTCAGTGATGAGAACACGAACGCCAGAGCGCCTTTCTCCAGACGAGACGTCAACACGGTCAGCAGCGGCAACAGCACGCCCAGAGCCGGGATCGCCCACAGCACAGGGGTATTGTTGAAGTTCACCAGCCATGCGCCAGCCTGACGAGCCACTTCTTTGGTCAGCGGGTTAGACGGTGCAGTGTGGTTGATTGCAGAGGTCACCACGTAGCCATCAATGCCGTACACCACCCACACGCCGGCCAGCGCGAAGCAAACCAGCGTTACCAGCGCAGCAACCTGAGCCGTCGCGCGAGAACGCAGGTGCAACTCGCCCACGGTACGCATCTGCAGATAGGTTGCGCCCTGAGTGATGATCATCGCCACGCTCACTACGCCGGCCAGCAGACCAAACGGATTCAGCAGCTGGAAGAAGTTACCGGTGTAGTAAAGACGCATGTATTCGTCCAGGTGGAACGGTACGCCCTGCAGCAGGTTACCAAACGCCACGCCGATCACCAGCGGTGGAACGAAGCTACCGATGAAGATGCCCCAGTCCCACATGTTGCGCCAGCGGGTATCTTCAATCTTCGAACGGTAGTCGAAACCGACCGGACGGAAGAATAAAGAGGCCAGCACCAGAATCATCGCCACATAGAAACCGGAGAACGCAGCCGCGTAGACCATCGGCCAGGCAGCGAACAGCGCGCCGCCTGCGGTGATCAGCCACACCTGGTTACCGTCCCAGTGCGGGGCGATGGAGTTGATCATGATTCGACGCTCGGTGTCATTACGACCGAGGAAACGGGTGAGCATCCCCACCCCCATGTCGAAACCATCCGTGACGGCGAAACCGATCAGCAGAACGCCGACCAGCAGCCACCAGATAAAACGCAATACTTCATAATCGATCATTTGATGACTCCTGTCTTAGCGTGCCGGCTGAGTAGTCGCAGTGGACTGCTCGTAGTGATAGCGACCGGTTTTCAGGCTGCTTGGGCCAAGGCGCGCGAACTTGAACATCAGGAACAGTTCAGCCACCAGGAACAGGGTGTACAGACCACAAATCAGCAGCATGGAGAAGATCAGGTCGCCTGCGGTCAGGGACGAGTTCGCCACCGCCGTTGGCAGGACCTCACCGATCGCCCATGGCTGACGGCCATACTCCGCAACAAACCAGCCGGACTCAATTGCGATCCACGGCAGTGGAATACCGTAAAGCGCGGTGCGCAGCAGCCATTTTTTCTCGCCGATGCGGTTGCGAATCACAGACCAGAAGGACGCCGCAATGATCAGCAGCATGATGATGCCGCAGCCCACCATGATACGGAATGCGAAGTACAGAGGCGCAACGCGTGGAATCGAGTCTTTGGTTGCCATCTGGATCTGCGCTTCCGTCGCATCAGAAACGTTCGGGGTATAACGCTTCAGCAACAGGCCATAACCCAGATCTTTCTTCACGTCGTTAAACTGGTCGCGGACGGTCTGGTCTGTAGAGCCAGCACGCAGCTGTTCCAGCAGCGAGTAGGCTTTCATACCGTTACGAATACGCTCTTCGTGCTGAACCATCAGCTCTTTCAGACCCGTCACCTGCTTATCAACAGAACGAGTGGCAATGATACCCAGCGCGTAAGGAATCTGAATGGCAAAGCGGTTTTCCTGCGCGTCCTGATCGGGAATACCGAACAGCGTAAAGGCAGCAGGCGCCGGCTGGGTTTCCCATTCGGCTTCGATGGCGGCCAGTTTGGTTTTTTGCACGTCACCCATTTCGTAACCGGATTCATCACCCAGAACGATAACAGAGAGGATGGCAGCCATACCGAAGCTTGCAGCGATAGCAAAGGAGCGCTTAGCAAACGCGAAGTCACGACCACGCAGCATATAGTAAGAACTGATGCCCAGCACAAACATCGCGCCGCACACGTAGCCAGAAGCGACGGTGTGAACGAATTTAACCTGAGCAACCGGGTTCAGGACCAGCTCGGCAAAGCTGACCATCTCCATACGCATGGTTTCGAAGTTGAAATCAGACGCGATAGGGTTCTGCATCCAGCCGTTCGCAACCAGGATCCACAGCGCGGACAGGTTCGAACCTAATGCCACAAGCCAGGTCACCGCCATATGCTGGACTTTACCCAGACGGTCCCAACCGAAGAAGAACAGACCTACAAAGGTGGATTCGAGGAAGAATGCCATCAGACCTTCAATGGCCAGCGGCGCACCGAAGATATCCCCTACATAGTGGGAATAGTAAGACCAGTTAGTCCCGAACTGGAACTCCATGGTCAAACCGGTTGCCACGCCCAGTGCGAAGTTGATACCAAACAACTTGCCCCAGAACTTGGTCATATCTTTATAAATCTGTTTGCCGGAGAGAACGTATACCGTTTCCATAATGGCCAGCAGGAACGCCATACCGAGCGTCAGTGGCACAAACAGGAAGTGGTACATCGCGGTCAAGGCAAACTGTAAGCGCGACAGTTCGACTATATCTAACATCATGACTCCTTGCTCATCGCATGAAGACTCCGAGAGTGGACCCCGTCAGAAAGAGATCCACACGCATGCCCCAATACAAATTATTCGCATCCTTGTCGTCGTTATTACCCTGAGGGAGGATAAAAACGATGACGTGAGGTTACAAATACGTTAATAAAAAACTCAAATTGATCCCGCAAATATAATACGCTGCAAAACCCTTACAATAAACAGGTTTTTATTGAATCACATTTACGTTTTTCGACGGCGATCAATTTATAGCAAAATTACCACTTTTCGGCCATTTTGATCGGGAACAATTTAGCGCTTTTCAGCGCCTTTTTCCAAGGATTAAACATTGATTTAAATCAAAAACAATTCTTAATGTTAATTGTGTTTTGATGTGGTGAACATGGTAAAAACCATGTTAAAGATATGTATATGAAATACAATTAAGGTTATCGAATCGACGGATGAATATAAACAGAAGTGATTTTTATTAACTCAGTTACGCTTAATGACTGAATTATTCAGGACATAAATTTTAGTGCGTTTTTTATTTTTTTCCATCTGCTCTCTTAAAGGCAAATAAATAACAATTATTTTACTTTTACATCCTCTCTAATTAACACCCAATTGTGACTATTGCATGACGCCCGGCAGGCAATAAAAAAGGCCGCTTTACAGCGGCCAACCATGTCGAAACGGACATTTTTATACTGCAACGCCCCCCTTTCGGGGAGCAGAGAGGACTTACTTAATGATGGATTTCAGTGCTTCGCCGATATCCGCCAGGCTGCGAACGGTTTTCACGCCTGCGGCTTCCAGCGCTGCGAATTTCTCATCAGCCGTACCCTTACCACCGGCGATGATCGCGCCTGCGTGACCCATACGCTTGCCTTTCGGCGCAGTCACACCCGCGATGTAGCCCACAACTGGCTTGGTCACGTGTTCTTTGATGTAAGCAGCCGCTTCTTCTTCCGCGCTACCACCGATCTCACCGATCATCACGATCGCTTCGGTCTGTGGATCTTCCTGGAACAGCTTCAGGATGTCGATGAAGTTAGAGCCCGGAATCGGGTCACCGCCGATGCCCACGCAGGTGGACTGGCCGAAACCGTAGTCGGTGGTCTGCTTAACCGCTTCATAGGTCAGGGTACCGGAACGGGACACGATGCCCACTTTACCCGGTTTGTGAATGTGGCCCGGCATGATGCCGATTTTGCATTCGCCCGGGGTGATAACGCCTGGGCAGTTCGGGCCAATCATACGCACGCCAGCTTCATCCAGCTTCACCTTCACGGTCAGCATATCCAGCGTCGGGATGCCTTCGGTGATGGTGATGATCAGTTTGATGCCTGCGTCGATCGCTTCCAGAATAGAGTCTTTGCAGAACGGTGCCGGAACGTAGATCACGGTCGCGGTGGCGCCCGTCGCTTCTACGGCTTCACGCACGGTGTTAAACACCGGCAGGCCCAGGTGGGTGGTGCCGCCTTTACCTGGCGTAACACCGCCAACCATCTGCGTACCGTAGGCAATTGCCTGTTCGGAGTGGAAAGTCCCCTGGCTACCGGTGAAGCCCTGGCAGATAACCTTGGTATCTTTATTAATTAAAACTGACATTATTTCCCCTCCACTGCGGCAACAACCTGCTGAGCTGCATCCGTCAGACTTTTCGCTGCAATAATATTCAGGCCGCTGTCAGCCAGTTTTTTCGCGCCGAGTTCAGCGTTGTTACCTTCCAGACGCACAACCACCGGAACGTTAACACCCACTTCTTCTACCGCACCGATGATACCGTCGGCGATCAGGTCGCAACGTACGATGCCGCCGAAGATGTTAACCAGAACGGCCTTCACGTTGTCGTCAGAGAGAATGATTTTGAACGCTTCGGTTACGCGCTCTTTGGTTGCGCCACCGCCTACGTCGAGGAAGTTTGCTGGCTCACCGCCGTGCAGCTTAACGATGTCCATGGTGCCCATTGCCAGGCCCGCACCGTTAACCATGCAGCCGATGTTGCCGTCCAGCGCCACGTAGTTCAGTTCCCACTGCGCAGCCTGTGCTTCACGCGGATCTTCCTGAGACTGGTCGCGCATTTCGCGCAGATCCGGCTGGCGGAACAGCGCGTTGCCGTCAGCGCCCAGCTTGCCGTCGAGGCAGATCAGATCGCCCTGGGTGGTGATCACCAGTGGGTTGATCTCGATCAGCGCCAGATCGCGCTCCAGGAAGATAGTTGCCAGACCCATGAAGATCTTGGTGAACTGCTGAACCAGTTTACCTTCCAGGCCCAGCTTGAACGCCAGCTCGCGACCCTGGTAAGGCATTGGGCCTGCCAGCGGATCGATAGCCACTTTGTGGATCAGGTGCGGGGTTTCTTCCGCCACTTTTTCGATTTCCACGCCGCCTTCGGTAGACGCCATGAACACCACGCGACGGGAGCTACGGTCAACAACCGCGCCCAGATAAAGTTCTTTCGCGATATCGGTCGCCGCTTCCACCAGGATCTGGTTAACCGGCTGGCCGTTCGCATCTGTCTGGTACGTTACCAGACGCTTGCCGAGCCAATGTTCAGCAAACGCACGAATCTCTTCTTTGCTCTTAACAACCTTCACACCGCCCGCTTTACCACGGCCACCAGCGTGAACCTGACACTTAACTACCCAAGGGCCGGAACCGATTTTAGATGCGGCTTCTTCTGCTTCACGCGGGGTAGTACAGGCATAACCCACCGGAGCCGGTAAGCCATACCGGGCAAACAGCTGTTTGGCCTGATATTCATGTAAGTTCATGTGTTCTATCCATCCTTCAGGTAATCGTTAGGTCGTGCTTTTATTGGCCCGGCAGCCATACGCCGCCGGGCAAGACTGCAAAACTAGACGTCCAGCAGCAGACGGGTTGGATCTTCCAGCAGCTCTTTAATCGCAACCAGGAAGCCCACGGACTCGCGGCCGTCGATCAGGCGGTGATCGTAAGAGAGCGCCAGGTACATCATTGGCAGGATCTCAACTTTACCGTCTACCGCCATAGGGCGATCTTTGATGGCATGCATACCCAGGATCGCGCTCTGCGGCGGGTTAATGATCGGGGTAGACATCAGCGAGCCGAATACGCCGCCGTTGGTAATGGTGAAGTTACCGCCGGTCAGGTCATCTACGGTCAGCTTGCCGTCGCGGCCTTTCACGGCCAGCTCTTTAATGTTCTTCTCGATGTCAGCCATACCCAGGGTATCCACATCACGCAGAACCGGCGTTACCAGGCCGCGTGGAGTAGAAACCGCCATGCTGACGTCGAAGTAGTTGTGGTAAACCACGTCATCGCCATCGATGGACGCGTTCACTTCCGGATAGCGTTTCAGCGCTTCAACTACCGCCTTCACGTAGAAGGACATAAAGCCCAGACGGATACCGTGACGTTTTTCAAACGCATCACCGTACTGCTTGCGCAGGTCCATGATTGGCTTCATGTTCACTTCGTTGAAGGTGGTCAGCATCGCGGTAGAGTTTTTCGCTTCCAGCAGACGCTCGGCTACGCGTTTACGCAGGCGAGTCATCGGCACGCGTTTTTCGCTGCGGGCACCCAGTGCAGGCTGCGCTGCTGGCGCCGCCGCAGGGGCTTTCGCTTCGGCCTGAGCAGGCGCTTTCGCCAGATGCTTGTCGATGTCTTCACGGGTCAGACGGCCGCCCACACCGGTGCCTTTAATGGCTGCCGGGTCGAGGCTGTGTTCCGCCAGCAAGCGACGGATCGCCGGGCTGAGAGCGTCGTTAGACTGCTCTTCCAGAGAAGCCTGCTGGCGCTGCGCTGGCGTAGAGGCTTTCTCTTCAGATTTTGCGCTGGACTCTTTGCCCGCGCTGTTGCCTTCACGCAGGCGACCCAGGATCTGACGAGAGGTGACGGTAGTACCTTCATCTTCCAGCACCGCGTCCAGAACGCCATCCGCCGAAGCCGGTACTTCCAGTACCACTTTGTCAGTTTCGATTTCTACCAGCACTTCATCGCGCTTAACGGCATCGCCTGGTTTTTTGTGCCAGGTAGCGACGGTCGCATCTGCTACGGATTCAGGCAGGTCGGGAACAAGAATATCTACGCTACTCATTATGTATCCTTTAATTAATCGACGTTCAGCGCGTCATTGACCAGATCTTGTTGCTGCTTCTGGTGAACGGACATATACCCTACCGCCGGAGAGGCGGAGGCCGGGCGACCTGCATAACGCAGGGCTGACCCAAATGGAATCACTTCACGGAAATGATGCTGGCTGCAGTACCATGCGCCCTGGTTAAGCGGCTCTTCCTGGCACCAGACAAAATCATGAACGTGAGCGTACGGTTTCAGCGCTTCCTGCACCGCCTGGTGCGGGAACGGATAAAGCTGTTCGATACGCACGATGGCGACATCTTTCTGATCGTTCTTACGGCGCTGTTCCAGCAGGTCGTAATAAACCTTACCAGAACACATCACCACACGCTTCACGGCCTGCGGATCCAGCTCGTCAATTTCACCGATGGCCGGCAGGAAGGTGCCATTTGCCAGTTCATCCAGGCTCGACACAGCCAGCGGGTGACGCAGCAGGGACTTCGGCGACATCACCACCAGCGGACGACGCATACCGCGCAGCGCCTGACGACGCAGCATGTGGTAGACCTGCGCCGGGGTGGACGGCACGCAGACCTGCATGTTCTGCTCGGCGCAGAGCTGCAGATAACGTTCCAG
This sequence comes from Enterobacter sp. Taxon_8, assembly GCF_058354585.1. Classification (NCBI taxonomy): domain Bacteria; kingdom Pseudomonadati; phylum Pseudomonadota; class Gammaproteobacteria; order Enterobacterales; family Enterobacteriaceae; genus Enterobacter; species Enterobacter sp. Taxon_8. Next base: position 3,227,906 of record NZ_CM177989.1, read on the forward strand.
ACGCGCGGAGGAGTGCTCCGGCCCCTGACCTTCATAACCGTGCGGCAGCAGCATTACCAGACCACACATACGGCCCCACTTCTGCTCGCCGGAGGAGATGAACTGGTCGATAACCACCTGCGCACCGTTGGCGAAGTCACCGAACTGCGCTTCCCAGATGGTCAGGGTGCGTGGTTCAGCGGTGGCATAACCGTATTCGAAGGCCAGTACCGCTTCTTCAGACAGCACGGAGTCCCAGACCTTGAACTGGCCTTGACCGTTGTGCACGTGCTGCAGCGGGGTGTAGGTTGAACCGTTGGACTGGTTGTGAACAACCGCGTGACGGTGGAAGAAGGTCCCACGGCCCGCATCTTCGCCGGACAGACGAACAGGAATGCCTTCGTCAACCAGCGTTGCGTAGGCCAGCGTTTCCGCGCCGCCCCAGTCGAACAGCTTCTCGCCTGCCGCCATGGCCTGACGGTCAGCATAAATTTTCGCCACGCGAGACTGCATCTCGATAGCGTCCGGCACGGTGCTGATGCGTTTAGCCAGCTCCTGCAGGCGCTTCATCTCAACCTTATTCGGGTAGCTCTCATCCCACTCGTGGTTGAGGTACGGCGACCAGGTAAAGGAGTGCATGTTCATCGGACGCAGCTCTTTCACTACGCATTCGCCCGCATCCAGCGCGTCGCGGTAGAGGTTGACCATTTCGGTCGCATCTTCCAGCGTCGCCACTTTGTCGCCTTCCAGCTTGTCAGCATAGATTTTGCGCGGAGTCGGGTGTTTTTTGATTTTCTGATACATCAGCGGCTGGGTTGCACTTGGCTCATCCGCTTCGTTGTGGCCGTGACGGCGGTAGCAGAAGAGGTCAATGAACACATCGCGTTTGAAGGTATTACGGAAGTCCAGAGCCAGACGGGTCACGAAAGCCACGGCTTCCGGGTCATCCGCGTTAACGTGGAAGATCGGCGCCTGCACCATCTTACCGATGTCGGTGCAGTACGGGGTAGAACGCGCGTCCAGCGGGTTAGAGGTGGTGAAGCCCACCTGGTTGTTGATCACGATGCGAACGGTACCGCCCACTTCATAACCACGCGCTTTGGACATGTTCAGGGTTTCCTGCACCACGCCCTGCCCTGTTACCGCCGCATCACCGTGGATGGTAATTGGCAGAACTTTATTGCTGCTTGGCTCGTCCAGACGATCCAGACGCGCGCGCACGGAACCGATAACCACCGGGCTGACGATTTCCAGGTGTGACGGGTTAAACGCCAGCGCCAGGTGAACCAGACCGCCTTCGGTTTCGATATCCGACGAGAAGCCCATGTGGTACTTCACGTCGCCGGTGCCGAGGTGTTCTTTATGTTTGCCCGCGAATTCGTCGAACAGGTCCTGCGGTTTTTTACCCAGCACGTTGACCAGCACGTTCAGACGACCACGGTGCGCCATGCCCAGCACCACTTCACGGGTGCCGCTCTTGCCTGCATGACGAATCAGCTCTTTCAGCATCGGCACCAGGGCGTCACCGCCTTCCAGCGAGAAGCGTTTTGCGCCCGGGAACTTCGCGCCCAGATAGCGCTCAAGGCCTTCCGCTGCGGTCAGTTCGCTGAGGAAGCGTTTTTTCTCGTCAGCCGAGAAGGTCGCGTGGCCCGCTACGGATTCGATGCGCTGCTGGATCCAGCGCTTCTCTTCGGTAGAGGTAATGTGCATGTATTCCGCGCCGATGGAGCCGCAGTAGGTTTGCTTGAGCGCGTCAATCAGATCGCCCAGCTTCATCGTGTCTTTGCCGATGGCAAAGGAACCTACGTTAAAGCTTTCCTGGAAATCGGCCTCGGTCAGATCGTGATACGCCGGATCGAGATCGGCCACACGGTCTTGTTTCCACAGTCCCAGCGGATCGAGATTCGCATGCTGGTGACCACGGAAGCGATAAGCGTTGATAAGCTGCAGGACTTTAACCTGCTTCGCATTGGTGTCAGGGTCGGAAATCGCAGAAGAGTAACGTGAGGCATCCTTCGCCAGACGACGGAAATAATCACGTGTTTTGGAATGGAATTGATCCGGTTTGACCCCTGTACCAGGCAACTGCTGGAACATGGAACGCCAGTTTGCGTCCACTGAGTCAGGATCGGTTAAGAAGTCTTCATAGAGCTGTTCTATCCAGCTCTGGTTGGCACCAGAGAGGTAAGAAGAGTCCAGCCAGGCTTTCATTGCGCCGTTCTGCATCGTGATCCCTTAAGCATTTTTATGCTTACTTTCGCCGTAGAAACTACCACGCACACCACGTGTACGTGCCGGGGTTCACCTGCGAGCTCTTTGTGGCCCGCGAAGGAACCTTTAGAAACTGTCTAGACTTCAGGGCAGTTTTTAAAGGTTTCTGCAATCTATGCCCTCTCCCTGTGGGAGAGGGGTAAGGCGAGGGGAACAGCGCTCCCCTCTCACTACTTACGCACTGCGCTGCAGCAGCATCGACTTAATATGGCCGATGGCGCGCGTCGGGTTCAGACCCTTCGGACACACACTGACGCAGTTCATGATGCTATGGCAGCGGAATACGCTGAAAGCGTCGCTCAGTCCTTCCAGACGGCTGTCGGTTTCGGTGTCGCGGCTGTCGATCAGGAAGCGATAGGCAGCCAGCAGACCGGCCGGACCGATAAACTTGTCCGGGTTCCACCAGAACGACGGGCAGGACGTTGAACAACATGCGCAGAGAATACACTCGTACAGACCATCGAGTTTTTCACGCTGCTCAGGAGACTGTAAGTGCTCACGAGCCGGTGGATTTTGCCCATTATTCAATAAGTAAGGCTTAATCTTCTCATATTGTGCATAGAATTGCCCCATGTCTACCACCAAATCACGCACGACCGGCAGGCCTGGCAGAGGACGGATAACAATTTTCTGACCAGGACGCTGCAACGCCGATATTGGCGTGATGCAGGCCAGGCCATTTTTGCCGTTCATGTTCACACCGTCAGAGCCACAAACCCCTTCACGGCAGGAGCGGCGGAACGACAGCGTTGGATCTTTTTCTTTCAGCTGGATTAAGGCATCCAGCAGCATCATGTCGCGACCTTCTTCCGCTTCCAGGGTGTAGTCCTGCATGCGCGGAGCGTCATCAACATCCGGGTTATAACGATAAACTGAGAATTCGAGTTTCATTATCCTGTCTCCGCATTAGTAAGTACGAATCTTCGGCGGGAACGCCGGACGCAGTTTCGGTTCCATGTTGACGCTACGACGCGTCATGGTTTCCGACTCTGGCAGATACAGGGAATGACACAGCCAGTTTTCGTCATCACGCTCCGGGAAGTCAAAGCGGCTATGGGCGCCACGGCTTTCGGTACGGAAGTTTGCCGACATCGCGGTCGCGAACGCGGTTTCCATCAGGTTATCCAGCTCCAGGCACTCAACGCGCTGGGTGTTGAACTCGCTGGAGGTGTCGTCCAGACGGGCATTTTTCAGACGCTCGCGGATCGCTTTCAGCTGCTCAAGACCTTTGGCCATCGCGTCGCCTTCACGGAATACCGAGAAGTTGTGCTGCATGCATTCCTGCAGCGCTTTGCGGATTTCCACCGGATCTTCGCCGTTACGGTTGCCGTTCCAGCGGTTGAGGCGCTCAAGAGAGGCATCAATTTCGTCGTCGGTTGCGTCACGCAGCGCGCCCTGCTCGGCAATGGATTCCTGCAGATGCAGACCCACTGCGCGACCAAACACCACCAGATCCAGCAGGGAGTTGCCGCCCAGACGGTTAGCGCCGTGTACGGATACGCAGGCAATTTCGCCCACCGCGAACAGGCCAGGAATGACCACGTCTTCGCCCTGCTCGTTCACGGTCAGCGCCTGACCGGTCACTTTGGTCGGAATACCACCCATCATGTAGTGGCAGGTTGGGATAACCGGAATCGGCTCTTTCACCGGATCGACGTGCGCGAAGGTGCGGGAAAGTTCCAGGATGCCCGGCAGACGGGACTCCAGAACTTCTTTACCCAGATGGTCGAGTTTCAGCTTCGCGTGCGGACCCCATGGGCCGTCGCAGCCGCGGCCTTCACGGATTTCGATCATGATGGAACGCGCCACCACGTCACGACCCGCAAGGTCTTTCGCATTCGGGGCATAACGCTCCATGAAGCGTTCGCCGTGTTTGTTCAGCAGGTAGCCACCTTCACCGCGGCAGCCTTCTGTTACCAGAACGCCTGCACCGGCGATACCGGTTGGGTGGAACTGCCACATCTCCATATCCTGCACCGGCACGCCCGCTCGGATAGCCATACCGACACCGTCACCGGTGTTGATGTGGGCGTTGGTGGTGGACTGATAGATACGGCCTGCACCGCCGGTCGCCAGCACGGTAGCGCGCGCTTTGAAGTAAACCACTTCACCGGTTTCGATGCACAGCGCGGTACAGCCAACAATCGCGCCATCGGCGTTTTTCACCAGATCCAGCGCATACCACTCGGAGAAGATGGTGGTGTGATTTTTCAGGTTCTGCTGATACAGGGTGTGCAGCAGCGCGTGACCGGTACGGTCAGCCGCCGCCGCGGTGCGTGCCGCTTGCTCGCCGCCGAAGTTTTTCGACTGGCCGCCAAATGGACGCTGATAGATAGTGCCATTTTCCAGACGGGAGAACGGCAGACCCATGTGGTCCAGCTCCAGAATCGCTTCCGGACCGGTTTTACACATATATTCGATGGCATCCTGGTCGCCGATGTAATCGGAACCTTTTACCGTGTCATACATGTGCCATTCCCAGTTATCTTCATGGGAGTTACCCAGCGCAACGGTAATACCGCCCTGCGCGGACACAGTATGGGAACGGGTCGGGAAAACTTTAGAGAGCAGCGCACAGGTTTGGCCGCTCTGGGAAATTTGCAGTGCGGCACGCATACCTGCGCCACCGGCACCAATTACAACAGCATCAAATTCTCTGACTGGCAGTTTCATTACACACCCCACACCACAACGAATCCATAAATAACGTAAACCACCAGTGCAACCACAATGGCCAGCTGCAGTGGGAGGCGAATCGCCAGCGGTTTAACGTAATCGGTCAACACCTGCCACATGCCAATCCATGCATGAATAAGGATAGAGAACAGGGCCAGCAGGGTGAACACTTTGGTGAAGGCGGATCCGAAGAACCCACTCCAGATTTCCCACGTCAGCGTGCCGCTGGTCGCGAAGAAACCGATCATATAGATGATGTAAAGAGTGAGAACGATGGCGGTAGCACGGACCAGAATGAAGTCATGTACGCCGTTGCGTCCTAATGCGGAGGCGTTGCTTACCATACGAGAACTCCTGCGAGAAGTGAAAGCACGACAGTAATCACAAATGAAATGTTAGCGGAGCGTTTCCCGGCTTCGAAAGTCTCTTCCAGGTAGCCAAAGTCCATCAGCATATGGCGAACACCCACGACGACGTGGTACGCCAGCGCGGTCAGAATGCCCCACATGATGAATTTCACGAAGAAGCTGTTCATGATGGCAGAGGCCTGGAGGAATCCTTCAGGGGAAGAGAGGCTGGTGCCCAGTAACCACAGCAGAATACCGACCGCCACAAACGTAATCACACCAGAAACACGGTGCAGAATGGACGCTATTGCTGTTACGGGGAACCGGATCGTTTTGAGATCCAGATTGACAGGTCTTTGTTTTTTCACATTTCTTATCATGAATAACGCCCACATGCTGTTCTTATTGTTTCCTTCCTCCGGACTGCGATGCGGGTCAAGCAGCGTTCCTTTTCTATAACTGCGCGTCATGCAAAACACTGCTTCCAGATGCTTAAACGACACGTTACAACGCTGGGTGGCTCGGGATTGCAGGGTGTTCCGGAGACCTGGCGGCAGTATAGGCCGTTCACAAAATCATTACAATTAACCTACATACAGTTTGTCGGGTTTTCTCTGGAACAGTGATCAGGGTCACGATAACAACATCTTTTTAATTTTTAATCATCTGATTTGACAAATGTTAAACAATATTGTTACAAACGTCATCAGAAAAGGCATATAATGCGCAAAAGTTATGAGGTCTCTCTTTCACCTGACAAATAGTTATGTAACAGTGTGATGGTATTGACCGAAGTTATCAGGACAGTTATTAGTGATATACAGGTTTGAATAATTCGGACTGCAAAAACGCTGATTTGCTGTTGTTTCACTGATATTTCATTCGTTTACCTGCAAGGCGCCATAGCTCTGTACCCTGGTTTGTCCTCGTGAGCTGAGCGGTAAGCCAAATAACAATCTGGTAACGGTGATTAACAGCTGAAAGCAAATCCGGTAAAGCGCAGTCTTAAGCATAAGGCGCTAAGGAGACCGTAAATGGCTGATACAAAGGCAACGCTCACCCTAAATGGTGACACTGCTATTGAACTGGATGTGCTAAAAGGCACGCTCGGTCAGGATGTTATTGATATCCGTACGCTGGGTTCCAAAGGGATGTTCACCTTTGACCCTGGATTTACCTCTACCGCATCTTGCGAATCCAAAATCACCTTCATTGACGGTGACGAAGGTATCCTGCTCCATCGCGGCTTCCCTATCGATCAGTTAGCCACCGAATCCAACTACCTGGAAGTGTGCTACATCCTGCTGAACGGCGAAAAACCGACGCAGGCCCAGTTCGATGAATTTAAAACCACCGTGACCCGTCACACCATGATCCATGAGCAGATTACCCGTCTGTTCCATGCGTTCCGTCGTGACTCTCACCCAATGGCGGTGATGTGCGGTATTACCGGTGCGCTTGCAGCGTTCTACCACGACTCCCTTGACGTGAATAACCCGCGTCACCGTGAAATCGCCGCTTACCGTCTGCTGTCCAAAATGCCTACCATGGCGGCGATGTGCTACAAATACTCCATCGGCCAGCCGTTTGTGTATCCGCGCAACGACCTCTCCTACGCGGGTAACTTCCTGCGCATGATGTTCTCCACGCCGTGCGAAGAGTACGAAGTGAACCCGGTTCTGGAACGCGCGATGGACCGTATTCTGATCCTGCACGCTGACCACGAACAGAACGCCTCTACCTCTACCGTCCGTACCGCGGGCTCTTCAGGCGCGAACCCGTTCGCCTGTATCGCTGCGGGCATCGCCTCCCTGTGGGGACCGGCGCACGGCGGCGCGAACGAAGCGGCACTGAAGATGCTGGAAGAGATCAGCACCGTTGAGCACATTCCTGAGTTCGTGCGTCGCGCGAAAGACAAGAATGACTCCTTCCGCCTGATGGGCTTCGGTCACCGTGTTTACAAAAACTACGACCCGCGCGCCACCGTGATGCGTGAGACCTGCCACGAAGTGCTGAAAGAGCTGGGTACCAAAGATGATCTGCTGGAAGTGGCGATGGAGCTGGAACACATCGCGCTGAACGACCCGTACTTCATCGAGAAGAAACTCTACCCGAACGTCGATTTCTACTCTGGCATTATTCTGAAAGCGATGGGCATTCCGTCTTCCATGTTCACCGTGATCTTCGCTATGGCGCGTACCGTAGGCTGGATTGCGCACTGGAACGAAATGCACAGCGAAGGTATGAAGATCGCGCGTCCTCGTCAGCTGTATACCGGCTACGAGCAGCGTGATTTTAAGTCTGACCTGGAGCGCTAAAAGATGTTGGGTGCGGCCTGATGCCATCACCCCGGCCCTCTCCCACAGGGAGAGGGTGAAAACATTAAAAACGGTAACCCAAGGGTTACCGTTTTACTTTTATTTCTGGCAGTGCGGGCACCAGTAAAAGGGTCTTGAAGAGAGCATCATCCTGTCGATAATCCCGCCGCACCGCTCGCACTTTTTCCCCGCCCGATGAAACACCTTAAAGCGGAACAGCGCCCCGTGATGCTTGTTTTCATCCACTACGCCACGCGTGTTGTACGACAGCCGCGGGATGTCCAGCAGCGCGTGGGACAGCGCCTCCAGCTGTTCATCGCTCAGCTGAGAGGCTTTATGCTGCGGCGCCAGCCCGACTTCCCAGAGGATTTCCACCCGCAGGTAGTTGCCAAGCCCGGCCAGAAAGGCCTGGTCAAGAAACAGGCCGGAAAACTGCCGGTTGCGGAATGCAGGCGATAACAGCCGGGCCTTCACATCGCTCGCCGTCAGGCGCATATCCAGCACGTCCGGCCCAACCCGCTGTAAGAACGGGTGCGTGAGCACCTGCTCAGGCGTTAACATTTCGATATCAGAGGCGCTATAGAGCAGGATCGCCTTATCCGCCGTTTGCAGCCTGACGCGCAGCACGCGTGTCGTTTGCGGCTGTTCACCCGCCTCCACCACGCGCCAGACGCCGTAAAGCTGGTTATGGCTGTATAACGTCAGGTTATGGGAAAAATGCGTGAGCAATGCTTTGCCGCGCGTTTCAATATGCGTTACCGACTGCCCCACCAGCTGTGATTCAAACGGTTTCAGTTGAGGAAAAGCAAACCATGCCTCCGTCAGCGGTTTGCCCTTTATCGCCGCCTCGAGGCTATCCGCCGCGCGGCGGATCTCCGGGCCTTCTGGCATTTTTCTATCCTTTTATGATTAATCTGCGCTGACAAGAATACCCTCTTCAACGAACGCGGCCCGCAGGCGGCGCGCGAACTGGAGCGCATGCTCGCCATCGCCGTGCAAACATACCGTATCAGCCTGAACGTGCGCCGTTGTACCATCCACGGCGGTCACTCGCCCGTAGCGCACCATCTCCAGCGTCTGGGCCAGCGCTTTCGCTTCATCGGTAATCAGCGCACCGGCCTGCGTACGCGGTACAAGGCTGCCATCAGGCATGTATCCCCGATCGGCAAACACCTCCTGCCGCGTGGTCAGCCCCAGCCGTTCTCCGGCACGAATAAGCTCGCTGCCCGCCAAGCCGATCAGAATCAGCTGCGGATTAGAGTCCCGCACCGCACGGGCTATAGCGTCCGCCAGCGCCGGATCTTTTGCCGCCTGGTTATAGAGCATGCCGTGCGGCTTCACGTGGCGCAGCACACCGTTATCAGCGCGCACCATCGCCTCCAGTGCGCCGATCTGGTAGAGCACCTGAGCGTAGACCGTCTCAGGCGGCAGGTCCATCACGGTGCGGCCAAAGTTTTCCCGGTCAGGGAAACTCGGGTGAGCGCCAATCGCGACGCCGTTTTTGATGGCGTTACGCACGCTCTCCAGCATGGTTTGCGCATCGCCCGCGTGAAAGCCGCAGGCGATATTGATCGAGGAGACCAGCGTCATCAGCGCCGCATCGGCGCTGCCGCCCTCGCCCAGATCGGCATTCAAATCAATCTTTACCATCGAGCCTCCACACCAGCTGTTCGAGATAGCGCTGCTGATCCTGCCGCGCCTTTAGCGCCTCCTCCAGCGAACATTGAACGAAGTGAATCGGCTGTCCGAGGGGAATTTGCGCCAGATGGTAGCGATCGGCTTCAATGATGCAGGCAATTCGCGGGTAGCCCCCCGTCGTCTGCGCGTCGTTCATTAAGACGATCGGTTGCCCGTTGCCCGGAACCTGAATAACCCCTGGCAATAAACCGTGGGAGAGCAGTTCTCTGTCGGTCGTCCGGATCAGCGGCTGCCCCTGCAGACGATAACCCATACGGTTACTCTGCGGACTGAGCTTCCACGGCGAGCGCCAGAAGGACTCTTTTGAGGCCTCGTCGAACTCATGATATTCCGGCCCCGGTAAGGCGCGGATCTGGTTTCCCCAGAGGAGTTGTTTTACCCCCTGAGCCGTCGAGAAGTGACGCGAAGAGGGCTTAATCGCCAGGCGATCGCCATCGCGCAACAACCGTCCTTCGTGACCGCCAATCCCGGCTTTCTGATCGGTACTGGATGAGCCCAGCACGTCAGGCACATCAATGCCGCCAGCCACCGCAAGATAGCTACGCACGCCGTGCAGAGGACGCTTTAAGGTCAGACGCTGTCCAGCTTTCGCCCGCAGACGCCAGCCGGTCCACACCGCTTTGCCGTCCAGCGTGGCATCACAGCCTGCGCCGGTGAGCGCGAACCAGGTCTCCTGACCAAACTCAATGACACACTGGCCGAGCGTAATTTCGAGCGCCGCCGTGCTGCCGGGGTTGCCCACCAGCACGTTAGCGATTTCCAGCGCTGGACGGTCCAGCGCGCCACAATAGCTCACGCCGGACTGACGCATGCCAAAGCGCCCGGCATCCTGTACGGAGGTGTAAAGCCCGGCGCGAATAAGCGTTAACATACCCCCTCCTTCTGCGGGATAAAGCGAAGGGTGTCGCCGGGCCGCAGGAGTATCGGCGTCTCCAGCCCGGGTTCAAATAACGGGGTGGCGGTATGCCCGATAAGCTGCCATCCACCGGGCGATGTCAGCGGATAAACGCCGGTCTGCTCGCCACCAATCGCGACCGTCCCCGCCGGTACGCTCAGGCGCGGCTCAGCGCGGCGCGGCGTATGCAACCGGGGAGATAATCCCCCCAGATACGGGAATCCGGGCTGGAATCCCAGGAACCAGACGACGTAATCAACCGAGCTGTGCAGCTCAACAACCTGCTTTTCTGTGAGTCCGCAGTGGTCTGCGACCACACCAAGATCCGGTCCCCCCGTACCGCCATAAACGACCGGGATCTCAATGGCACGCGATTCCGGCTCCAGCGCCTCGCTCTCTTCCCACCAGCGCTGTAAACGTTCAATGGCATCCAGCGCCAGCGTATGCGGACTACGCAGCACCACCGTGATGTTATTCATCCCCGGAATGGCTTCAACCACATACGGCAGATCGACCAGACGCTGGGTTAGCCGCCAGATACGCTTTTGCGTGGCAAGGGTCACCGGCGGCTCGAGTTCCAGAACCACTGCCGTTTCTCCCAGAAGATAACAACGCGCTCGCTGCACTCAGGCACCTCTCATCAGGCCGGGTTAGGAATATCAATAAAGGTCACATCCAGATCGGTATTTTCCGTCAGCCACTCGCTGAGGGCGCGAATGCCGCCGCGCTCGGTGGCATGATGCCCGGCCGCGTAGAAATGCAGCCCCTGTTCACGCGCCGAATGAATGGTCTGCTCGGAAACCTCGCCGGTGATAAAGGCATCGACACCGAAGCGCGCGGCGCTGTCGATAAAGCCCTGCCCGCCTCCGGTGCACCAGGCAACACGCTTCACCGTATCCGGACCGGTATCGCCGCTCCACAGCGGACGACGCCCCAGGCGCGCTTCAATCCAGGAAGCCAGTTCCAGCCCCGGAACCGGCATCGCCAGCTCGCCCCACGGCACCAGCGGCTCGATTTCGCCCATTACGGTAATCCCCAACAGTCGGGCAAGCTGAACGTTGTTACCAAGCTCCGGATGTGCGTCCAGCGGCAGGTGGTAACCGTACAGGTTGATGTCATTTGCCAGCAACGTTTTCAGGCGGTTGCGCTTCATGCCGCGAATAATCGGTGATTCGTTTTTCCAGAAATAACCGTGATGGACAATCACCGCATCGGCCTCCTGACGGACAGCCTCGTCGAGCAGCGCCTGGCTTGCCGTGACGCCGGTGATAATTTTCTGTACCGTTTCGCGCCCTTCTACCTGCAGGCCATTAGGACCGTAGTCGCTAAAGGAGGCGGTATTGAGTTTTTCGTTAATCAGGCGTTCCAGTTCGCTGTTTTTCATCTTTATGCTCTCAAACTTTTCTGGCGGCTTCGTACGCTGCCAGCGTGGCGACACGCGCCTGTTTATGGTCAACAATCGGGCGGGGATAATCGAGCTTTACGCCCTGTTTATCCGCCCATGCCCACGGGTCGTGGATCGCTTTCGCAGGAACGTTCCTGAGCGCGGGCAACCAGCGGCGGATAAAGTCGCCGTTGGCATCAAATTTTTGTCCCTGAGTGGTTGGATTAAAAATCCGGAAATAGGGAGCCGCATCGGTGCCCGTAGAGGCAGCCCACTGCCAGCCGCCGTTATTCGCGGCGAGATCGCCATCGATCAGCTGAGAGATAAAATAGCGCTCTCCGATACGCCAGTCGATAAGCAGATCCTTCACCAGAAAGCTGGCGGTAATCATTCGCAGGCGGTTGTGCATCCACCCGGTTTCATTCAGCTGGCGCATGGCAGCATCAACAATCGGATAGCCCGTCTCCCCTTTTTGCCAGGCCTGTAAAAGTGCCTCATCGTGCTGCCATTTTACGTTGTCGGTCCAGGGAATGAACGGACGATGCTTACAGAGATCGGGATGATACGTCATCAGATGCCGATAAAATTCACGCCAGATAAGTTCGTTCAGCCACACCGACCCCGCTCCACCGTCCATTGCCTGCGGCTGCTCGGCCAGAAGACGGTGTAGACACTGACGAGGAGAGAGCACGCCCAGCGCCAGGCTTGCCGATAAGCGGCTTGTCCCTTCAATCGCCGGGAAATCCCTGCGCGCCTCGTACTCTCCCGCGCCCTGTTTGCAAAACTGGCGCAGCTTCGCAATAGCGGCCTTCTCGTTTGCGGGGAACAGAAGCTCATCGAATGCCTGTTGGGGATAGTTAAACGTTAATTCAGGCAGCGTGGTTATGGCTTCCCCTCTGGCTGCGGGTGCGGGTACGCACTCCGGCAGCGCCTCTTTCAGACGTTTAACAAAAGCATTTTTAAACGGCGTGAACACTTTATACATTTCGTGGCCGCCGGTCATGACGCTGCCCGGTGCCAGCATTACGCTGTCATCAAATCCTTCACAAACAACCTCGCCCAGAATGTTCTCCAGTTGGCGATCCCGCAGCCGTTCGTTCAGCTCGTACTGGTAGTTATAAAAAAGATGCGTGACGCCGTTCTGCTGACATACCTCCCGCAACATCTTAAGCTGCGCGGCAAAGTCACTGACCTCTTTGTAGATCAGCGGGATACCTTTTTCAGCAAGTGAGTGTTGCAGATCGTTCAGATGCGATTTGAGGTAAGCCGCCTGACGCGGGGCCATATCATGCTGCTGCCACTGTTCAGGCGTAGCGATAAATAGCGCCAACACGCTGGCGTCATCGGAACGGCAGGCTGCCGCGAGTGCGAAGTTGTCATGTACGCGCAGGTCCGCGCGAAACCAAACCAGATGGGTGGGCATAAAACTCCAGGCAAATATCCATTATGTCCGTAAGGGCACGCCACCAAAGGAAAAAGCGGCGCGCTTTTACTGTACTTTGCCATGAAGTGTAGACCGGATGAAATAAAAAAGGCCGCCCGAGGCGGCCTTAACGCTACTTGTCCTGCGCTATCGTGGTAAATGCAACAAACCCGATCGGTTCATCACTTTTGACAACGAGTACGCTGGCGACAATGAACGCGATGCAAAAATAGCGTTTCATTATGCGGTCCCTGCTGCTAACCGCTCCACCGTTCACCACCGGTGATAAGTCGGTGGACACAAGCCCGGGTAGGCGGACTGCTTTACGGCTGTAAAAATACCTTTCCCAGGACCGATGCCCATTTGCGAGATGGCGGAAAGGGACGCCGCATCATAATGAACATCCGCTGCAAAGGTAAGATACTCGAAGAAAATTAGGATTTTATAAAGGCTTACAGGGATTGCCATCTGCTTACAGGAGGGTATGATAAAAATCCCGGGTAGGGGCTGCAAGACCACCCAACGGACCGCGAATCCGGAGGGACAAAAAAACCGCCACATTGCTGTTGGCGGTTTTTTTTTATTGCTGTGTGTAATCTTAGTAGAAGTCGCAGGTCGCTTTCTCGGCCTGATCCATCCACACCGGCTTCTCGCTGGTTTTCGCCCAGACGCGGTGCAGATAGCTATAAAAACGCGCACGATCTTTCCAGAACAGCATCACCGGCAGAGCCAGCACGCCAGCCACTACGGCGAAAGCGCGGCGCATGAACACGATATGAGCCGGAAACTCTTTATAAAGATCCATATTTTTCTCCCCTATAGTTGGCCGGAAACGTTATCCGGAAAATTCAAAATCTGTGACCTGGCTAAAATAATATCGCTTTGTTTGTAATTTTACTACTCATCCGACCACTTATTTTCGTCCGTTTAGCGAAAATTTACATTCACGCCGTAATTAAGTTACAAAAAAGTTAACGATTTACTTATCAATAGTTAAATTGTGGGCTTTGCCATTTTTATACTTTTTTTACACCCGCCCTTCTCATTTTTGCGAAATCTTTGCGCCAGAAATCCTACCGTTAGCACAACAACAAAAGTCACCCGGAGGTGGATTGTGAGTGCAGGTCTTATTGCCGGCATCGTGCTGGTGTTCCTGTTATTGGGTTATCTGGTTTATGCCCTGATTAATGCGGAGGCATTCTGATGGCTGCTCAGGCGTTTTTGCTTATTGCCAGTTTCTTAGTGGTGTTGTTCTTTCTGGCAAGGCCACTGGGCTCGGGGCTGGCACGGCTAATCAATAACGTTCCCCTGCCCGGAACGGGAAGCGTTGAAAAAGGGATCTGGCGCGTACTGGGTATAGACGATCGGGAGATGAACTGGCGTGACTATCTGATCGCCATTCTGCTGCTGAACATCGTCGGGCTCATTGCGCTTTTTGCCATGCTGATGTTGCAGGGTATCCTGCCTTTGAATCCGCAACAGTTGCCGGGCCTGTCCTGGCATCTCGCGCTTAACACGGCAGTCAGTTTTGTCACTAACACCAACTGGCAGTCCTATGCTGGTGAAACCACGCTCAGCTACTTCAGCCAGATGGTCGGGCTAACCGTGCAGAACTTCCTCTCTGCCGCCAGCGGTATTGCGGTGATCTTCGCGCTGACGCGTGCGTTTGCGCGTCAGAAAGTGAGTACGCTGGGTAACGCGTGGGTAGACCTGACGCGCATTACGCTGTGGATCCTGCTGCCGATTGCGCTGCTGATCGCGCTGTTCTTCATTCAGCAGGGCAGCCTGCAAAACCTGCTGCCTTACGCGCCATATACCTCGCTGGAAGGCGCAAAACAGCTCCTGCCGATGGGGCCAGTGGCGTCGCAGGAAGCCATCAAAATGCTCGGAACGAACGGCGGGGGCTTCTTCAACGCCAACTCCTCGCACCCGTTTGAAAACCCGACCGCCCTGACTAATTTTGTGCAGATGCTGGCAATTTTCCTGATCCCCGCCGCGCTCTGCTTTGCCTTTGGTGACGTAGTTAACGATCGCCGTCAGGGCCGTACCCTGCTCTGGACCATGTCGCTGATCTTTGTGGTCTGTGTTGCGCTGGTGATGTGGGCCGAATGGCAGGGTAACCCGCACTTCCTCTCACTCGGTGCCGATAGCGCGATCAACATGGAAGGTAAAGAGAGCCGCTTTGGCATTCTCGCCAGCAGCCTGTATGCGGTGGTCACCACGGCAGCTTCGTGCGGGGCCGTCAATGCCATGCATGATTCCTTTACGGCGCTGGGCGGCATGATCCCGATGTGGCTGATGCAGATTGGCGAGGTGGTGTTTGGCGGCGTGGGCTCCGGTCTTTACGGCATGCTGCTGTTCGTGCTGCTGGCGGTGTTTATTGCCGGTCTGATGATTGGCCGCACGCCGGAATATCTGGGTAAAAAAATCGACGTTCGCGAGATGAAATTAACCGCGCTGGCGATT
Organism: Enterobacter sp. Taxon_8; assembly: GCF_058354585.1. Taxonomy (NCBI): domain Bacteria; kingdom Pseudomonadati; phylum Pseudomonadota; class Gammaproteobacteria; order Enterobacterales; family Enterobacteriaceae; genus Enterobacter; species Enterobacter sp. Taxon_8. The sequence goes on from NZ_CM177989.1 coordinate 3,243,363, forward strand.
CTGGTCACCCCGGCTCTCGTGCTGCTCGGCACCGCGCTGGCGCTGATGACCGAGGCCGGACGCAGCGGCATCTTTAACCCCGGCATTCACGGTTTTAGTGAAGTGCTGTATGCCGTCTCCTCGGCCGCCAACAACAACGGTAGCGCCTTTGCGGGCCTAAGCGCCAACTCACCGTTCTGGAACTGCCTGCTGGCGTTCTGCATGTTTGTGGGCCGCTTCGGGATCATTGTGCCGGTTATGGCGATTGCCGGATCGCTGGTGAATAAAAAAATCCAACCGACCACCACCGGGACGTTACCGACCCACGGCGCGCTGTTTATCGGCCTGCTGACGGGCACCGTGTTGCTGGTCGGCGCCCTGACCTTTATCCCCGCCCTCGCGTTAGGCCCGGTCGCGGAATACCTCTCTTTACGCTGATTTTGCGGAGAAATTGTCATGAGTCGTAAACAACTGGCCCTGTTCGAACCGTCATTAGTTCGCCAGGCGCTCATGGATGCGGTGAAAAAGCTGAGCCCGCGCGTGCAGTGGCACAACCCGGTGATGTTTATCGTCTGGGCGGGAAGCGTCCTGACCACCGCCCTGGCGATTGCCATGGGAACGGGCCATATGCCGGGAAATGCGATGTTTACCGGCGCCATCAGCCTGTGGCTGTGGTTTACCGTGCTGTTCGCCAACTTTGCGGAAGCGCTGGCGGAAGGCCGGAGTAAAGCCCAGGCCAATAGCCTGAAAGGGGTGAAAAAAACCGCCTTCGCGCGCAAGTTACGTGAACCGAAATACGGTTCCCAGATGGACCACGTTCCGGCAGATGAACTGCGTAAAGGCGATGTGGTGCTGGTTGAAGCCGGTGACATCATCCCTTGCGACGGCGAAGTCATTGAAGGGGGCGCATCGGTGGATGAAAGCGCCATCACCGGGGAATCCGCGCCGGTTATCCGTGAATCCGGCGGCGATTTCGCCTCCGTGACGGGCGGGACGCGCATTCTCTCCGACTGGCTGGTGATCCAGTGCAGCGTTAACCCGGGTGAAACCTTCCTCGACCGGATGATCGCCATGGTGGAAGGCGCACAGCGCCGTAAAACGCCAAACGAGATTGCCCTGACCATCCTGCTGGTGGCCCTGACCATTGTCTTCCTGCTGGCAACCGCCACGCTGTGGCCATTCTCTGCCTATGGCGGTACCGCGGTCACCGTCACGGTGCTGGTGGCGCTGCTGGTCTGCCTGATCCCCACCACCATCGGCGGCCTGCTGTCGGCCATCGGCGTGGCCGGCATGAGCCGTATGCTCGGAGCCAACGTTATCGCCACCAGCGGGCGTGCTGTAGAAGCCGCCGGTGACGTGGATGTGTTGCTGCTGGATAAAACCGGCACCATTACCCTTGGTAACCGTCAGGCGTCAGATTTCCTACCCGCCCCGGGCGTGGATGAAAAAACGCTGGCGGATGCCGCGCAGCTCTCCTCGCTTGCTGATGAAACCCCGGAAGGCCGCAGCATTGTGATCCTCGCCAAGCAGCGCTTTAACCTGCGCCAGCGCGACGTTCAGAGCCTGCACGCCACGTTCGTACCCTTCACGGCGCAAACCCGCATGAGCGGCATCAACATCCAGGATCGCATGATCCGTAAAGGCTCGGTTGACGCGATCCGCCGCCACATCGAGGCCAACAACGGTCACTTCCCACCGGAAGTGGACAACCTGGTTGAAAGCGTGGCCCGTCAGGGGGCAACGCCGCTGGTTGTGGCCGAAGGCGCGCGCGTGCTCGGGGTGATTGCGCTGAAGGATATCGTCAAAGGCGGCATCAAGGAGCGCTTTGCCCAGCTGCGTAAGATGGGGATCAAAACGGTGATGATCACCGGGGATAACCGTCTTACCGCCGCGGCGATTGCCGCCGAAGCGGGCGTGGATGATTTCCTTTCCGAAGCCACACCGGAAGCCAAGCTGGCACTGATTCGTCAGTATCAGGCGGAAGGCCGTCTGGTGGCGATGACCGGTGACGGGACCAACGATGCTCCTGCCCTCGCGCAGGCCGACGTGGCGGTGGCGATGAACTCCGGTACCCAGGCAGCCAAAGAGGCGGGCAACATGGTCGACCTCGACTCTAACCCGACCAAACTGATTGAAGTGGTACACATCGGCAAGCAGATGCTGATGACGCGCGGCTCGCTGACCACGTTCAGTATCGCTAACGACGTGGCGAAGTATTTCGCCATCATTCCGGCCGCGTTTGCTGCGACCTATCCGCAATTAAACGCCCTGAACGTAATGCACCTACATTCTCCGGCCTCGGCCATTCTGAGCGCAGTGATCTTTAACGCCCTGATTATTGTCTTCCTGATCCCGCTGGCGCTGAAGGGCGTGAGCTATAAGCCGCTCACGGCGGCCGCCATGCTGCGCCGCAACCTGTGGATTTACGGCCTGGGCGGGCTGGTGGTGCCCTTCGTCGGTATCAAGGTTATCGACCTGCTGTTGACGCTGTTCGACCTGGTTTAAAAGGTGAATCAAATGACGATGTTACGCCCCGCTATACTTCTGTTTATTCTGCTGTCTCTCATTACCGGCGGGCTGTACCCGCTGGTGACCACCGCGCTGGGCCAGTGGTGGTTTAAGGATCAGGCTAACGGCTCGCTGATTATGCAAAACGGTGAAAACCGCGGGTCTCGCCTGATTGGTCAGAACTTTACGGATGCCCGCTACTTCCAGGGACGCCCTTCCGCCACTGCCGAAAGCCCGTATAATCCGATGGCATCCGGCGGCAGTAACCTGGCGGGCAGCAACCCCGAGCTGGATAAAGCCGTTACTGAGCGCGTGGCTGCCCTGCGTGCCGCGAATCCACAGGCCAGCCGTGACGTTCCCGTGGAGCTGGTGACCGCCTCGGCCAGCGGGCTGGACTACAGCCTGACGCCGGCAGCCGTGGCATGGCAGATCCCGCGCGTCGCCGCCGCCCGTCAGCTGACCGTCGAACAGGTGAGCCAGCTGGTTGCCGAGCACACGCAAAAGCCGCTGGTCAGCTTCATCGGCATGCCCGTGGTAAATATTGTTGAGCTGAATCTGGCGCTGGACGCGCTAAGGAAAAACTAAATGACCGACGAGCCCATGCGCCCGGATCCGGACAGGCTGCTTGAACAGACGGCTGAAGCCCATCGCGGCAAACTGAAAATTTTCTTCGGCGCCTGCGCGGGCGTCGGGAAAACCTTCGCCATGCTGACGGAAGCCCAGCGGCTTCGGGCGCAGGGGCTCGATATTCTGATCGGCGTGGTTGAAACCCACGGACGTAAAGAGACGGCATCACTGCTGAAGGGGCTGGCAACCCAGCCGCCCCGCCGCATCAGCCATCGCGGTCGGTTAGTCACGGAATTCGATCTCGATGCCGCCCTCGCCCGCCGTCCTGCCCTTATCCTGATGGACGAACTGGCGCACAGCAATGCGCCAGGCTCGCGCCACCCTAAACGCTGGCAGGACGTTGAAGAATTACTGGAAGCCGGCATCGATGTGTTCACGACGGTTAACGTTCAGCATCTCGAAAGCCTGAACGATGTGGTCAGCGGCGTGACCGGCATTCAGGTGCGCGAAACGGTGCCCGATCCCTTCTTCGATTCCGCAGACGAGGTGGTGCTGGTCGACCTGCCGCCCGATGATTTGCGCCAGCGCCTGCACGAAGGCAAAGTCTATATCGCCGGCCAGGCCGAGCGCGCCATCGAACATTTCTTCCGTAAAGGCAACCTGATAGCCCTGCGCGAGCTGGCCCTGCGCCGAACCGCCGACCGGGTGGACGATCAGATGCGCGCCTGGCGCGACCTGCAGGGCCAGGAACGCGTCTGGCACACGCGGGATGCCATCCTGCTGTGCGTGGGCCACGGCAGCGGCAATGAAAAGCTTGTCCGCACCGCCGCGCGCCTGGCTGCCAAATTTGGCAGCGTCTGGCATGCGGTGTATGTCGAAACGCCGCAGCTGCACGCGCTGCCCGAAAACCAGCGTCGCGCGATCCTGAGTTCGCTGCGCCTTGCGCAGGAGCTGGGTGCGGAAACCGCCACCCTTTCCGATCCTCAGGAAGATAAAGCCATTCTGCGCTACGCGCGCGAGCATAACCTGGGGAAAATCGTCATTGGCCGTCGTCAGCATCGCCGCTGGTTTAGCCGCGAATCCTTTGCCGACAAGCTGGCCCGTCGCGCGCCGGATCTGGATCTGGTGATCGTGGCGCTGGACGACAAACCTACCCCCTTACCCAATCGTGCGCCAGACAGCCGCACCTTCAGCGATAAATGGCGCATTCAGCTTCGCGGCTGTCTTGTCGCCGTCGTGCTCTGTGCCCTGATTACCGTGATTGCCAGCCAGTGGCTGATTGCGTTTGACGCCGCCAATCTGGTGATGATCTACCTTCTCGGCGTGGTGGTGGTGGCGCTCTTTTACGGGCGCTGGCCGTCGGTCCTGGCGACGGTGATTAACGTCATCAGCTTCGATCTGTTCTTTATTGCTCCCCGCGGGACGCTCGCCGTCTCGGACGTGCAGTACATCCTCACCTTTGCCGTGATGCTCACCGTCGGGCTGGTGATCGGCAATCTGACGGCGGGCGTGCGCTATCAGGCGCGTATCGCCCGCTATCGCGAACAGCGCACGCGCCATCTCTATGAGATGTCGAAATCGCTGGCGGTGGGCCGCACGCCGCTGGATATCGTACAGACCAGCGAGCAGTTTATCCGCTCGACGTTTCATGCCAGCAACCTGATTTTACTTCCGGACGAACACGGCAAGCTGCGCCCGCTGACGTCGGCCTCAGGCATGACGCCCTGGGACGAAGCCATCGCGCGCTGGAGCTTTGACAAAGGCTTACCGGCGGGCGCAGGGACCGACACCCTCCCCGGCGTTCCCTATCAAATTCTGCCGCTGCGCAGCGCCGATAAAAATCAGGGGCTGGTCATCGTGGAGCCTTCCAACCTGCGCCAGCTGATGATCCCCGAACAGCAGAGACTGCTGGAGACCTTTACCCTACTGGTGGCCAGCGCGCTGGAGAGGCTGGCCCTCACCGCCAGCGAGGAACAGGCCCGTCTGGCGAGCGAGCGTGAAAGCATTCGTAACTCGCTGCTGGCGGCGCTGTCTCACGATCTGCGTACCCCGCTCACCGTCCTGTTCGGCCAGTCAGAAATTCTGACGCTGGACCTGGCGGCGGAAGGCTCTAAACATGCCCTTCAGGCCAGCGAGATCCGCCAGCACGTGCTGAATACCACGCGCCTGGTGAATAACCTGCTCGACATGGCGCGTATCCAGTCGGGCGGTTTTAACCTCAAAAAAGAGTGGCTCACGCTGGAAGAGGTGGTGGGCAGCGCGCTGAAAATGCTCGAACCCGGTCTGGGCGGGCGACATATCGCGCTGAACATGCCCGAGCCCCTGACCTTAATTCATGTCGATGGTCCGCTGTTTGAACGGGTGCTGATCAACCTGCTGGAAAATGCCGGCAAATATGCGGGCGCCAGTGCTCAAATTGGCGTTGATGCGACAGTGGAAGATGGCGCGCTTCGCCTTAACGTCTGGGATACCGGCCCCGGCATTCCAGCCGGGCAGGAGTTGGCTATTTTCGAGAAATTCGCACGCGGCAATAAGGAGTCGGCCATTCCGGGCGTGGGGCTGGGGCTGGCAATATGCCAGGCGATCATTGACGTCCACGGCGGGTCCATTTCCGCAGTGAATCGTCCCGAAGGCGGCGCGCGGTTTTGTGTTACACTTCCTCTGGAAACCCCGCCAGAACTTAATGAATTACCAGAGGATTTGTGATCAACGTTCTGATTGTTGAAGATGAGATCGCCATTAGCCGTTTTCTGCGCGCTGCGCTGGAAGGAGACGGTCTGCGCGTTCATGATGCGGGTACGCTTCAGCGGGGTTTAATTGAGGCCGCCACCCGCAAGCCGGACCTGGTGATCCTCGATCTTGGACTCCCGGACGGCGACGGCATCGATTTTATTCGTGAAGTCCGCCAGTGGAGCCAGATGCCGATCCTCGTGCTCTCCGCCCGTACTGAAGAGACGGATAAAATCGCCGCGCTGGATGCCGGGGCGGATGACTATCTGATTAAACCGTTTGGTATCGGCGAGCTTCAGGCTCGCCTTCGCGTGGCGCTGCGTCGCCACAGCGCCACCACGCCTGCCGATCCAACCTACGCGTTTGGGGATATCCGGGTTGACCTGGCCGCGCGGCGCATTTTGCGCGGCGAAGAGGAAATTCATCTTACGCCCATTGAGTTTCGCCTGCTCGCCGTGCTGCTCAACAACCACGGCAAGGTTCTCACCCAGCGCCAGTTGTTAAGTCAGGTGTGGGGACCCAACGCCGTGGAGCATAGTCACTATTTACGCATATATATGGGACATCTTCGTCAGAAACTCGAAGTCGACCCCGCTCGCCCTCGCCATTTATTAACTGAAACCGGTATCGGTTATCGGTTTATGCTTTGAATAACTATTCATTTTATTTTTAAATAAAACCGAAATACCTCAGACAATATTTCATAAATAACCCATACGTTATTTTTACGGGCTATTTTTGCTCATTTAAAACATTGATAATACAACCTGTTAACGCAACACCAACAAATCAGAGTTTTGATCTGCGATATTCATCCAAAACGAATATTTATTTCTGATTTGATCGGTTAACGGTGATCTTGTTCACAGTTAATCGCTTTTTCCTGGATAAAATGACCATGCTTTCAATTACTGAAAGGAAAATGAAACATGGAAAACAACAATCGCTTAATGCCCCATATAAGGCGGACAACGCATATCATGATGTTTGCCCACCGAAACTGCTTTGACTTTCATCTCTTTAATGCCCGGTAGTCCTTCGACTTCTGGCGCACTCGCTTACAGGTTATCCTGAAACATCTTATTTTACAGGTATTTGCCTGTGAACTCGTGCGCTCATTCATCTTGATTCAGACTCATCCGCACCGGGCGGACTGAATTTCAATCTTCAAAAAAGCAATGTACTGATTTTAATCAGCGGCCACCCTTTGCTTTTTTTCCGGAAAATTATCGATTTCTTTCTTGCAAGAAATCGAGGGACGCTTATTACCTAAAATAAAGAGAGAAAGATGAAAAGTTTAAAAATCGCAGCCAGCCGCGCTTGTCCTGATTGCTTTACCACCCAGCGTGAACTGGTGGATGTCAGAGCCTCTGATTATATCGATGTCGCCGCTATTGTTCTGGCGGTCAGTGATATTGCCAGCGGCATACTGGACGAAATAGAAGCCACCGGTTTTGGCATTCCCGTATTTGTCGCGACGCAGAAAGAAGAGTTCATTCCGGCAGACTATTTATCGCGCATTCATGGCGTATTTGAGTATTCAGACACCAGCAACGACTTTTATGGACGCCAGCTGGAAGCAGCGGCCCAAAAGTATGAAACCCAGCTGCGCCCGCCGTTTTTCCGCGCCCTGGTCGACTACGTGAAGCAGGGCAACAGCGCGTTTGACTGCCCGGGCCATCAGGGCGGCCAGTTCTTCCGCCGCCATCCTGCCGGCAATCAGTTCGTTGATTTCTTTGGCGAGACGCTTTTCCGCTCCGACCTGTGTAACGCCGACGTGGCGATGGGCGATCTGCTGATTCACGAAGGCGCGCCGTGCATTGCGCAGCAACATGCGGCGAAGGTCTTTAATGCCGATAAGACCTACTTCGTGCTGAATGGCACCTCGTCATCCAACAAAGTGGTGCTTAACGCCCTGCTCACCCCGGGCGACCTGGTGCTGTTCGACCGTAACAACCACAAATCTAACCATCACGGTGCCCTCCTCCAGGCCGGTGCAACGCCGGTCTATCTGGAAACCGCGCGCAACCCGTACGGCTTTATCGGCGGCATTGACGCCCACTGTTTTGAAGAAAGTTATCTGCGCGAGCTGGTGGCGGAGGTGGCGCCGAGCCGTGCACGCGATGCGCGTCCGTTCCGCCTGGCGGTGATCCAGCTGGGTACCTACGATGGCACCATCTATAACGCCCGTCAGGTGGTGGATAAGATTGGGCATCTGTGTGATTACATCCTGTTTGACTCCGCCTGGGTGGGTTACGAGCAGTTTATCCCGATGATGGCCGACTGCTCTCCGCTGCTGCTGGAGCTGAACGAAAACGACCCGGGGATTTTGGTTACCCAGTCCGTGCATAAACAGCAGGCGGGCTTCTCCCAGACCTCGCAAATCCACAAGAAAGATAGCCACATCAAAGGACAGCAGCGCTATGTCCCGCACAAGCGGCTGAATAATGCCTTTATGATGCACGCCTCCACCAGCCCGTTTTATCCGCTGTTCGCTGCGCTGGACATTAACGCCCGTATGCATGAAGGCCAGAGCGGCCGCAACATGTGGATGGACTGCGTGGTGAACGGTATCGAAGCGCGCAAGCTGATTCTGGAAAACTGCCATTATCTGCGCCCCTTCGTGCCGGAGACGGTGGATGGCCGTCCGTGGGAAAGCTGGGACACGGCGGAAATTGCGACCGATCTGCGCTTCTTCCACTTCGTACCGGGTGAAAACTGGCACGCCTTTGAAGGCTACGCCGAGCATCAGTACTTTATCGACCCGTGCAAGCTCCTGCTAACCACGCCGGGCATTAACGCCCGCACCGGGGAGTATGACGACTTCGGCGTGCCCGCCACTATCCTCGCTAACTTCCTGCGTGAAAACGGCATCGTGCCGGAAAAATGCGATCTCAACTCGATCCTGTTCCTGCTCACGCCTGCGGAAGATATGGGCAAACTACAGCAGCTGGTGGCGCAGCTGGTGCGCTTCGAAAAACTGCTCGAGAGCGATGTTCCGCTGAAAGACGTCCTGCCTTCTCTCTACAAACAGCATCCGGAACGTTACGCGGATTACACCCTGCGCCAGATCTGCCAGGAGATGCATGACCTGTATGCCCGCCACAACGTGAAGCAGCTGCAGAAAGAGATGTTCCGCAAGTCCCATTTCCCACGCGTGATGATGAGCCCGCAGGACGCCAACTACGCCTATCTGCGCGGTGAAGTTGAACTGGTTTCACTGCGCGACGCGGAAGGCCGCATCGCCGCGGAAGGCGCCCTTCCTTATCCGCCGGGGGTATTGTGCGTGGTCCCTGGGGAGGTCTGGGGCGGCTCCGTGCTGCGCTACTTCGCGGCGCTGGAAGAAGGCATCAACCTGCTGCCGGGCTTCGCGCCGGAGCTGCAGGGTGTGTACGTCGAAGAGTGCGAGGGCCGCAAACAGGTTCGCTGTAACGTCATCAAACAACCCGCCACTCAGCCCGCGCTGCTGAAAGGAGAGAAATTATGAGTAAGTCCAATAAGATGGGCGTGGTGCAGCTAACTATCCTCACCATGGTGAACATGATGGGCTCCGGGATTATCATGCTGCCAACCAAACTGGCTGAGGTGGGTACCATCTCTATCATCTCCTGGCTGGTGACCGCCGTAGGCTCAATGGCGCTGGCGTGGGCGTTTGCCAAGTGCGGGATGTTCAGCCGCAAGTCAGGCGGCATGGGGGGCTACGCCGAGTATGCCTTTGGTAAGTCTGGCAACTTTATGGCCAACTATACCTACGGGGTGTCACTGCTGATCGCCAACGTGGCGATTGCCATCTCCGCCGTGGGCTACGGTACGGAGCTGTTTGGCGTGACGCTCAGCCCGGTACAGATTGGCCTGGCCACAATCGGCGTGCTGTGGATCTGCACCGTGGCTAACTTTGGCGGGGCGCGTATCACCGGACAGCTCTCCAGCATCACCGTCTGGGGGGTAATTATTCCCGTTGTCGGCCTGTGCATCATCGGCTGGTTCTGGTTCAGCCCGACCCTGTACGCCAACTCCTGGAACCCGCACCATGTGCCGTTCTTCAGTGCAGTCTGCTCTTCTATCGCCATGACGCTCTGGGCCTTCCTCGGTCTGGAATCCGCCTGCGCGAACGCAGAAGTGGTTGATAATCCGGAAAAGAACGTCCCGATTGCGGTCCTCGGCGGTACGCTGGGCGCGGCGGTGATCTATATCGTCTCGACTAACGTGATTGCCGGGATTGTGCCAAACATGGATCTTGCTAACTCTACGGCGCCGTTCGGACTGGCCTTCGCGCAGATGTTCACGCCGGAAGTCGGGAAAGTGATTATGGGTCTGATGGTCATGTCGTGCTGCGGTTCACTCCTTGGCTGGCAGTTCACCATCGCGCAGGTGTTTAAATCCTCGGCTGATGAAGGGTACTTCCCAAAAATCTTCTCCCGCGTGACCAAAGCCGATGCGCCGGTGCAGGGCATGCTGGTGATTGTCATCTTCCAGAGTGGATTGTCGCTGATGACCATTAGCCCGTCGCTGAACAGCCAGTTTAACGTGCTGGTCAACCTGGCTGTCGTGACGAATATCATTCCGTATATTCTGTCGATGGCGGCGCTGGTGATCATTCAGAAAGTGGCGAAGGTGGATCCGCGCAAAGCGCGCGCGGCCAATATCGTGGCGCTGATTGGCGCGATTTACAGCTTCTATGCGCTCTACTCATCGGGCCAGGAAGCGATGCTCTACGGGGCAATGGTAACCTTTATGGGCTGGACGCTGTACGGTCTGGTGTCACCACGGTTTGAATTGAAGAACAAGCACAGTTAGGTCAAAGCAAAACGGCAACCCAAGGGTTGCCGTTTTATTGTTTTCTCCCTCTCCCTTCGGGAGAGGGTCAGGATGAGGGCATCAGCCCGCACCCAAACCGCACTTACGCGTTTTTCAGCACTTCGCTGACAATCTCTACCGCTTCTTTCTCAATCTGCTGACGATGATCAGCGCCGAGGAAGCTTTCGCAATAGATTTTATACGCATCTTCCGTGCCGGATGGACGCGCGGCGAACCAGCCGTTTTCGGTCATCACTTTCAGTCCACCAATGGAGGCGCCGTTACCCGGTGCCGCCGTCAGACGTGCGGTGATCGGGTCGCCCGCCAGGGTGCTTGCGCTGACCATCTCCGGTGAGAGTTTGGAGAGGGCCGCTTTCTGGGCTGACGTCGCGCTGGCCTGAATACGGTTATAGCTTGGTGCACCAAAGCGTGCCGCCAGCTCGTTGTAATGTTCCTGCGGGTTCTTACCGGTGACCGCGGTGATTTCCGCCGCCAGCAGGCACATGATGATGCCGTCTTTATCGGTTGACCATGGCGTGCCGTCGAAACGCAGGAAAGATGCGCCCGCACTCTCTTCACCGCCGAAGCCGAAGCTGCCGTCGTGCAGACCGTCAACAAACCATTTGAAGCCCACCGGCACTTCCACCAGCTTGCGGCCCAGCGCCTCAACCACGCGGTCGATCATCGCCGAGGAAACCAGCGTTTTACCGACAGCCACCTCTTTGCCCCACTGCGGACGGTGCTGGAACAGATAGTTAATTGCGACCGCAAGATAGTGATTCGGGTTCATCAGCCCGGCAGGGGTGACGATACCGTGACGGTCATAATCGGGGTCGTTAGCAAACGCCAGATCGAATTTATCACGCAGCGCCAGCAGGCCCGCCATCGCGCACTCGGAGGAGCAGTCCATACGGATCGCGCCGTCTTTGTCCAGATGCATAAAGCGGAAGGTCTGATCGACGTGATCGTTCACGATGGTCAGATCCAGCTTGTAGTGCTCGGCGATACGTTTCCAGTATTCGATACCGGAGCCGCCCAGCGGATCCACGCCCAGCTTGAGGCCGGCTTTCTGGATGGCCGCCATATCGACGATATCCGCCAGGCCTTCCACGAACGGCTGAACCAGATCCAGCTCTTTCACGTGGCCGGACGCCATGGCCGCATCCAGAGAGATGCGCTTCACGCCTTTCAGGTCATCAGCCAGCAGCGCGTTCGCGCGATCCTCCACCACTTTGGTGACGTTGGTATCTGCCGGGCCACCGTTAGGCGGGTTATATTTGATACCACCGTCTTCCGGCGGGTTGTGGGATGGCGTGATAACGATACCGTCAGCCAGCGCTCCACCTTTTTTGTTGTGCACCAGGATGGCGTTAGAGACCGCAGGCGTTGGGGTGAAGCCGTTGTTCTCCTGAACAATCACATCAACGCCGTTTGCCGCCAGCACTTCCACCACAGAGATGAACGCCGGTTCAGACAGGGCATGGGTATCTTTCCCCACGTAGCACGGACCGGTAACGCCGTTTTTAGCGCGCTCTTCCGCAATGGCCTGAGCAATGGCCAGAATGTGCGGTTCGTTAAAGCTATGGCGCGCCGCGCTGCCGCGGTGACCAGATGTACCAAACTTCACTGCGTGTTCTGCGTTGCCCACGACCGGCTTCAGCACGTAATACTGCGCGGTCAGCTGAGCGACGTTAATCAAATCGCTTTGTTGTGCAGGTTGGCCTGCACGGCTGTGATTTGCCATTACCGGGTCCTTCTGATGCAAGGGTTAAATTGTACCGCAAACCTTTTCAATCAATTCCGCCGGGAACTGCATGGACTGCATGATGTGTTCAATCATGCTGCACTTGCGGCCCGTATTGGTATTGGTGATCACCCAGTACGGGGTGCCAGGAACATGTTTGGGTTTGGTTTGATTGCCATTTTGCAGCAGCGTCTGCTCGTCGCCCGCGAAATAGACGCGAGTACGACCGTGCAGCGACTCGGTCGCTTCAGCAAACGCTTTGTTATCCAGTGAGTAAAGTGTAGACAGCACCAGCATAAAGCGGTTAACCGCCTTTTTCTGCTCCGCGTATTCATCGGAAAGGAGCAGCTCGCGCATCGCGCGCACTTTATCTTTTGCCGGCGTCACGGCAGGTTTTGCTTGTGCAACAACGCTTGGCTGAGACACGACATCTTTGGTGACTGGGGTAGCAGGCTGTGAAGCGGCGGAAATTTTAAGCATGCGCCGTAAAATGTCGGACGCGCTCTCCCCGATATGCCGCGTCTGGCTGGCAATATACTGATAGAGTTCGTCATCAACTTCGATTGTTTTCATCTTAATCCAGTGCGATATCTTATCTGAATACAAGTCATTGGGATTATAAGGTCAAATCCCAACAGCGGATAGCGTCAAACCAGGTTGGCGGCAAAAGTCAGATTAAACTGGAACCTTGCAGCCGGGCGGCAGAATGGTCAACATGATACCCTAACCTGACATACGTAAAAAAAGAACTTTGCCATGAAATTGAATACCCGAGCGCAAACTGCACAATCGCCGAACAATAATTCTCCCATCGTACTGGTTCACGGGCTTTTTGGCAGCCTGGATAACCTGGGCGTGCTGGCGCGCGATCTGGTTACTGACCACGATATTTTACAGGTCGATATGCGCAATCACGGTCTTTCCGGCCGTTCCGACGAGATGACCTACGCGGCAATGGCGCAGGATCTGCTGGATACGCTGGATGCCAACGACCTGCAAAAGGTGACCCTCATCGGGCATTCAATGGGTGGCAAAGCAGTGATGGCCCTGACGGCACTGGCCCCGGAGCGTATTAACGGCCTGATTGTAATTGATGTTGCGCCCGTGGATTACGACGTCCGCCGCCACGACGAAATTTTTGCCGCCATCAATGCGGTCACCGAAGCGGGCGTCGCGACTCGCCAACAGGCGGCTGCCGTCATGCGTGAGCATCTTGATGAAGAAGGCGTAGTCCAGTTCCTGCTGAAGTCGTTTGTTGACGGCCAATGGCGTTTTAACGTGCCGGTGCTCTGGAACCAGTACAACAACATCGTGGGCTGGGAAACCGTCCCCGCCTGGCCGCACCCTACCCTCTTTATTCGCGGCGGTAACTCTCCTTACGTTACCGACGCGTACCGCGACACGCTGCTGGCCCAATTCCCGCAGGCTCGCGCCCACGTGATTGCCGGTGCCGGACACTGGGTGCACGCAGAAAAACCCGATGCCGTGCTGCGCGCCATTCGCCGCTATCTCGCTGATACGACAAATTGATTAAAAAGAAAGCGACTGGAAGGCTGCGGGCTTCCAGTCGTTGGCGTGCCGTTTTTGGTGATGTATGATGGCGCGCTTATCGCCCGGGCATTAGCAGGGCGGCGTGTTTCCCCCGAAGTCTCAGAATCATGGCCAAAGAACAAACGGACCGTACGACACTAGATCTGTTCGCGAATGAGCGTCGCCCGGGACGACCGAAGACGAATCCGCTTTCGCGCGATGAACAGCTGCGTATCAATAAACGCAATCAGCTTAAACGCGATAAAAATCGCGGGCTTAAGCGTGTCGAACTGAAGCTTAACGCCGACGCCGTCGATGCGCTGAACGAGCTGGCTGACGCGCGAAATATCAGCCGCAGCGAGCTCATTGAAGAGATGTTAATCGCCCAGCTTGAGACGTTGCGCAGCCAGGCATAAGTCTGAAAATCCCCTTTATTACCCTTTTCATGTAGCACAGAGTGCAGTCCTGCGCGATAGCTGTTTCCGCAGGGTTGCCAGTTCTGCTATTATTGCCCTTATCCGTGGCCGAATTGCGCCACCATACTATTAAGTTTCAAGAGGTTATTTTACTCATGGCAATCATCGGCATTTTCTTTGGCAGTGATACCGGCAATACCGAAAATATCGCAAAAAACATTCAAAAACAGCTCGGTAAAGACGTTGCTGATGTGCATGACATTGCCAAGAGCAGCAAAGAAGATCTGGAAGGCTATGATATTCTGCTGCTGGGTATCCCAACCTGGTACTACGGTGAAGCCCAGTGCGACTGGGATGATTTCTTCCCGACGCTGGAAGAAGTGGACTTCAACGGTAAGCTAGTTGCCCTGTTTGGCTGCGGTGACCAGGAAGACTACGCTGAGTATTTCTGTGACGCGCTGGGTACCATCCGCGACATCATTGAGCCGAATGGCGCGGTTATCGTAGGCCACTGGCCGACCGCTGGTTACCACTTCGAAGCGTCTAAAGGCCTGGCCGATGACGATCATTTCGTGGGTCTGGCCATCGACGAAGACCGTCAGCCAGAACTGACCGCAGAGCGCGTTGAGAAATGGGTTAAGCAGATCCGTGAAGAACTGCACCTGGACGATATTCTTAACGCCTGATTTTTCTCGCGGCGCAACGGCGGTTGCGCCCGCGCACCAGGTCAAACCGATTAAATTAATTGCTACAATCTTTTAACTTTTTCGCCCAGACCTGTACAATGTCTCCCTGATAAAATGTGGTTTTCCATCGAGCAAGTTTGTTGGTGATACCCCATTTTTATAAGCATATTTTGCCTGAGACTTGCAGTTTTCATTTAGCCATGGCAGTTCTATAATGAGACGCATTATCCCAGGTGCATTTTCTGTCACTTCCTACAGAAGTGAATCGTTTAGCAACAGGACAGATTCCGCATGACTGACAACAATACCGCATTAAAGAAGGCTGGCCTGAAAGTTACGCTTCCTCGGTTAAAAATCCTCGAAGTGCTTCAGGGTCCAGACAATCACCATGTCAGTGCGGAAGACCTTTATAAACGTCTTATCGACATGGGTGAAGAGATTGGGCTGGCTACCGTCTATCGCGTGCTGAACCAGTTTGATGACGCGGGCATTGTCACCCGTCATAATTTCGAAGGCGGTAAATCTGTTTTCGAACTGACCCAGCAGCAGCACCACGATCATTTGATCTGCCTCGACTGCGGCAAGGTCATTGAATTCAGCGATGATTCCATCGAAGCGCGCCAGCGTGAAATCGCCGCGCGTCACGGTATCCGCCTGACCAACCACAGCCTGTATCTTTACGGTCACTGCGCTGAAGGCGACTGCCGCGAAGATGACCACGCGCACGACGCAAAATAATCAAGTGTTCATACTCTGAGCCAGCCGAAAGGTTGGCTTTTTTTTGCCAGAAAAAAGCCCGGTAAGCACCGCGCCACCGGGCGTAAAGCAACTTATTTATTATTGTTGCGTATCTCGTTCCAGATCTTATCGCAACGCTTGGCCACTTCCTGATCGTTACCGGTTTTACGCGCCTGGATACAGGCCTGGTAATCCATCACGCGGACATTCTCCCGCGTCGCAAACTGCTCATGCGCTTTCTCTTTCTTCAGCACGTTCAGCACGCTCTGACAGGCTTCAATTTTCTCCGGCGATCCTTCTGCTGTATTAATACAGGCGCTATAGGCCTCCTTCAGCCGGGAATCTTCTTTCGGTGCCTCACTCTGAGCACACGCCACCAGCCCTGATGCCAGCAACGCGACGATTACGATTTTTTTCATCATATGCAGTCTCCGGTCCGGCGGGATCTAACCCGCCGGAAGATTCATCAGAAGATAGTGAACGGTGCGATAACCATGAATTTCACGTCACGTTCATCCTGGAAGATGTTGCCGTAACCGCCCGCGTAGCTCGGGATATCGGAGTGGTTGTCATATTGAGTGAAGTGCAGTTTGAACATTGTACCTTTCGCGCGGCCATCCTGCAGGGTATAGATAGCATCGAGGCTGTAAGAAGACTCTTTCAGGCGATAGTTGGGATCGTAGTATGCGTCCGGAGTTGCCATATCGGCAGGTTTTGCATCCCAGGCGTAAGCGTAAGAAGCGCCCACCGCCCAGCCAGGCAGGTTCCAGTTTTTCAGGTCGTACATTGCGCCGAAGAAGACCGCTTTCTCGCCGTCGGCGTTGAAGTCTGAGCGGTTATCCCACCAGATATCAAGACGACCGTTGGATGAGGCATAGGTCGGGGTCATACGCTGCAGGAAGTAGCCCTGCTGCCCTTCCGCCTTCACCCATGTTCCTTCCAGACGTAAATCAACCTGACCGACCTTATAGCCGAAGGTTAGTGCCTGCAGCCACGCGGTGCCATCATAAATGTCATTGACGCCACCGTTGCTGACTTTGTCGCGCGTACCGTAGAACTGATAGCTGGTACTCAGCGGGCTACCCGCGACATCAAACTTATAGCTGGCCTTGGCAAAGTACTGATCGATATACCCTTGCGCCTGGCCAAATGCTGCTTCGAGAACCAGATCGTTTTTGAAGTCGTATTTCGCCCCCAGCGAGTGGAGATAATCGACTTTGGTTTTCTTATCGTTCTGGTAGAACTTGTCCATCTCGATGTGCCAGGGTGCTTTGTACTCGTTGGTCCACATATAGGAGAAGCTCAACGCACCCGCATCACCGTAGTCAAAGTTCGCCCCGGCTTCCGCACCCTGATAGGTACCCGGCATAAAACTCCAGTGCGGTGCTAACAGGGTCTGGCCAGTTGGCTGAATATAACCACCGCGCGCCCATACCGGACCGTATTTAAATTTTGCAGCGGCTTTGTACAGGCTGATGCCGCTCTTATCCCCGGACCAGTCTTCTTTATACGCTTTATTGCTGGAGGAGAAGGCAATTTCGTTCGGGTGGGCGCTGTCGCCGTTTTCCGCCATTTCAATCGCGGTAAACGCAGCAATATCCAGACCGAACATATCCGCGGCATAGCCTGACTGGAAGTCCAGGTTGGCGTTCCAGGTGGAATGAGAAAGGTTGGTTTTGTATTTGTCTTCGGTGACGTCTTTACGGTCACGTTCACGCTGCCAGTAATAGATACCGCCCGTGAGGGTAGAATCGTCGATGAAGCCCGCCGCTTTCGCCTCTGGTGTCACCACCAGGCCCGACATTGCTGTCACACCGGCAATAGCCAGCGCCAGCGCACTACGTTTGCCACTGAACGTACGCATAGATTATTCCTCTTTGACGAATTAAAACGCCTGAAACGGCGTAAATAAAAAAGACCAAATGGTCAGGGGTAGTTTTAAATACCCTCGAATTAACTACCGTCGTTAGGTTATTTTTCGCGACGCGAATTATCAATGCTTTTTAGCGGACAAAAGTCAGGATTATGACGAAGTGCACATAATCAGTAGTGCTTTGTAACATTTGCAGGGAGGCGAGGAATGGCGGGGAATTTTCAATTATTTCAGTGGCTAGACGAGAAACATCTTCCCTTTCTTATAACCTTTTTGTTTTTCCTAATGACACAAACTTTTTTTTGAAAAATAAGTAGCACCTCATTGACCTGATATTTTTATCACACCTTTTTAGGCCCTGGCTTAATACCCTGATCGTTAAATAAAAAAACGCCGCATAGTGCGGCGTTTGTCTCTCATTGACCAGACCAGCAATATTATTCGCCGATCTTCGTCCAGGTATCACGCAGACCTACGGTACGGTTAAATACCGGTTTTTCTGCCGTGCTGTGACGGCTGTCCAGGCAGAAGTAACCTTCACGTTCGAACTGGAACGCTTTGCCTGCTTCAGCGTTTTTCAGAGAAGGCTCCGCATAACCCTGCTTAATCACCAAAGATTCCGGGTTGATGGTCGCCAGGAAGTCTTCCGCAGCACCAGGGTTAGGCACGCTGAACAGACGATCGTACAGACGAATTTCTACCGGCAGCGCGTGGGATGCGCTCACCCAGTGGATAACGCCTTTCACCTTGCGGCCATCCGCAGGATCTTTGCTCAACGTTTCAGCATCATAAGAACAGAAGATGGTGGTGATATTCCCTTCTGCATCTTTCTCAACGCGCTCGGCTTTGATGACGTAGGCATTACGCAGACGCACTTCTTTACCCAGCACCAGACGCTTGTACTGCTTGTTGGCTTCTTCGCGGAAGTCGGCGCGGTCAATCCAGATCTCGCCGCTGAACGGCACGTCACGGCTTCCCATTTCCGGTTTGTTCGGATGGTTAGGCATGGAGACCAGCTCGCTTTCACCCTGCGGATAGTTTTCGATAACCAGTTTCACCGGATCGATAACCGCCATCGCGCGCGGAGCGTTTTCGTTGAGATCTTCGCGAATGCATGATTCAAGAGACGCCATCTCGATGGTGTTGTCCTGCTTGGTCACGCCGATACGTTTGCAGAACTCACGAATAGAGGCGGCAGTGTAACCACGACGACGCAGACCAGAAATGGTAGGCATACGTGGATCATCCCAGCCCTCAACGTGCTTGTCGGTCACCAGCAGGTTCAGCTTACGCTTGGACATCACGGTGTATTCCAGGTTCAGGCGAGAGAACTCGTACTGGCGCGGATGCACAGGAATGGTGATGTTATCCAGAACCCAGTCGTACAGACGACGGTTGTCCTGGAACTCCAGCGTACACAGGGAGTGCGTAATGCCTTCCAGCGCATCGCTGATGCAGTGGGTAAAGTCGTACATCGGGTAGATGCACCACTTGTTGCCGGTCTGGTGGTGTTCCGCAAACTTAATGCGGTACAGCACCGGATCGCGCATCACGATAAACGGAGACGCCATGTCGATTTTGGCACGCAGGCACGCTTTGCCTTCTTCGAAGCCACCGGCACGCATTTTTTCAAACAGCGCCAGGTTCTCTTCCACGCTGCGGTCGCGGAACGGGCTGTTTTTGCCCGGTGCGGTCAGCGTACCGCGATACTCACGGATCTCGTCAGCAGAAAGCTCGTCGACATACGCCAGACCCTTGTTGATAAGCTCTACCGCATAGGCGTACAGCTGATCAAAATAGTCAGAGGAGTAGCAGATATCGCCAGACCAGTTGAAGCCCAGCCATTGCACGTCGTTCTTAATGGACTCAACGTATTCGATGTCTTCTTTTACTGGGTTGGTGTCATCGAAACGCAGGTTGCACTGTCCCTGGTAGTCTTGCGCAATGCCAAAGTTCAGGCAGATGGACTTCGCATGCCCGATATGCAGGTAGCCGTTCGGCTCCGGCGGAAAGCGGGTATGAATTGTGGTGTGCTTACCACTGGCCAGATCTTCATCGATGATCTGACGAATAAAGTTACTCGGGCGGGCTTCAGCCTCACTCATCGTGGATTCCTCAAAGCGTAAACAACGTATAACGGCATATGATCTTATAAGCCGGACGTAGTGACAACCCTTAAAACGTCTCTGAAGAAAATAATGGGGGCATTTGCTGCAAAAAAAAGCGGCGGAGGATCTCCCCCGCCGCTTAAGGCATGACTCTACTCAGGAGCGATTACTTGCCTTTAATCTCGTACAGCGGTGTTTGACCCGCAACAACCTGACCTTTCGCCTGAATGACCAGGCCGCTGAAGTCGTCGATGTTGCTGCAAACGACCGGACTTATCATGGAGCGCGCGTTGGCGTTCAGGAAGTCCAGATCCATTTCCAGAATCGGCTGCCCAGCCACCACTTCAGCGCCCTCTTCCACCAGACGAGTAAAGCCCTGGCCGTTCAGCGCAACGGTATCGATACCCATATGGACAACGATCTCCGCGCCATTTTCGGTTTCGAGGCAGAACGCATGGTTGGTGTTGAAGATTTTCACGATGGTACCGGCAGCCGGAGACACAACGGTTTTGTCCGTTGGTTTCACCGCCACACCGTCACCGACCGCTTTGCTGGCGAAGGCTTCGTCAGGCACCTGCTCAATCGCAACGACTTCACCGGTTACCGGTGAAACCAGCGCGGCTATCGTTTTGGCGTTGGGTACCGCCTGCGGTTTTGCAGCCGCTGGCGCGGCGGCAGGTGCGGCAGAAGCTTCTGCTGCGGCTACCGGGCCGGTAGTTTTCATGGCATTAGCAATTTTCTCTGCCACAAAGCCAACGATAATCTGCACGCTGGTTTTGTTCAGGCGGATAACACCGGACGCGCCCAGACGTTTGGCCAGCGCTTCGTTCACCAGGGAAGAGTCTTTGACGTTCAGACGCAGGCGAGTGATACAGGCATCGATACCGGTCAGGTTGTCAGAACCGCCTACTGCGGCGATGTACTGACGCGCCAGACCTGAAACGTCCTGGTCCTGAGCACCGCTCACGTTCACATCCTGACCATCCGCTTCGCTACCGGCCACGGCCAGTTCACGACCCGGTGTCATGAGGTTAAATTTGGTGATAGTGAAACGGAACACTACGTAGTAGATCGCGAAGAACACCAGACCTTGCGGGATCAGCATCCACCAGTGGGTCGCCAGCGGGTTACGGGACGAAAGCACCATATCCACCAGACCGGCGCTGAAGCCGAAACCGGCAATCCACTGCATGCTGGCAGCGATGAACACGGAGATACCGGTCAGCACGGCGTGGATCACATACAGAACCGGCGCCACGAACATGAAGGAGAACTCCAGCGGCTCGGTGATACCGGTGAAGAAGGCCGCGAACGCGCCCGCCATCATGATACCCAGCACTTTCGCTTTATTCTCTGGACGCGCGCAGTGGTAGATAGCCAGCGCAGCACCCGGTAGACCAAACATCATGATCGGGAAGAAGCCCGCCTGGTAACGACCGGTGATACCGACAACCGCTTTACCTGCTTCGATGGACTGTGCGCCACCCAGGAAGTTAGGGATATCGTTAATACCGGCAACGTCGAACCAGAACACGGAGTTCAGCGCGTGGTGCAGACCAACCGGGATCAGCAGACGGTTGAAGAACGCGTACACGCCCGCACCGACAGAACCCAGTTTCTGGATGTGCTCACCGAAGTTCACCAGACCGTCGAAAATCATCGGCCAGACGTACATCATGATGAACGCGACAACGATCATCACAAACGAGGTCAGGATAGGGACCAGACGGCGGCCGCTAAAGAAGGAGAGCGCTTTTGGCAGCTCTACGCTGCTGAAGCGGTTATACAGTTCGGCAGAGATGATACCCACAAGGATACCGACAAACTGGTTGCTGATCTTACCGAATGCCGCCGGAACCTGGTCCGCCGGAATTTTTTGGATCATGGCCACTGCTGCAGGTGAGCAGAGAGTGGTTAAGACGAGGAAACCGACAAAACCGGTCAGCGCAGCGGCACCGTCTTTGTCTTTGGACATACCGTAAGCCACACCAATCGCGAACAACACGGACATATTGTCGATAATGGCGGAACCTGACTTGATAAAGAACGCCGCCAGCGCGCTGGTATTACCCCAGCCGTTGGGGTCGATCCAGTAGCCGACACCCATCAGGATGGCTGCGGCAGGCAGCGTGGCGACCGGCACCATAAGTGCGCGGCCAACCTTTTGTAAATAACCTAGAATACTCACTTTCTTCCCCCTATGAGACCCCGTTTAAGGCATGTTCTCAGCTCTGTTTTTTATTGTGTCACGAACTATAGATACAGTTGATGCTTCACTGGCATTGTGAGTGTGTGAAAAATTAATTCGTATCGCAAATTAAACGCGTACTTTTTGTGATTTTTGTCACCAAATATCGTTATTAACCCTCCCTTTCACTGGCTAACAGTGAAAACTTATTTTATCATTCAAAAAATCAAGACGGATTGATCCGGCCTGAAAGTTTCCAGGTTACGCTTAAGTATCAGGTTCCGATAGCTATCCGCCCACTCTTCTACTTTAACTCTTGAGGTGAACAATGAGACTGATTCCCCTGGCAACTGCTGAACAAGTTGGTAAATGGGCCGCTCGCCATATCGTTAACCGTATCAACGCCTTTAAACCAACTGCCGATCGTCCTTTCGTTCTTGGACTTCCGACAGGCGGCACACCGCTGACCGCCTACAAGGCGCTGGTTGAGATGCATAAAGCAGGCCAGGTTAGCTTCAAGCATGTTGTGACATTCAACATGGATGAATACGTTGGCTTACCGAAAGACCACCCGGAAAGCTACCATAGCTTTATGCACCGTAATTTCTTTGATCACGTTGATATTCCAGCTGAAAATATTAACCTGCTGAATGGAAACGCGCCTGATATTGACGCAGAATGCCGTCAGTATGAAGAAAAAATCCGTTCTTACGGTAAGATCCACCTGTTTATGGGTGGTGTAGGTAATGATGGTCACATCGCGTTTAACGAACCGGCGTCATCTCTGGCTTCCCGCACCCGTATTAAAACGCTGACCCATGACACGCGCGTGGCAAACTCCCGCTTCTTTGACGGCGATGTGAACCAGGTTCCAAAATACGCCCTGACCGTAGGCGTAGGCACCCTGCTGGATGCTGAAGAAGTGATGATTCTGGTGCTGGGCAGCGTGAAAGCCCAGGCGCTCCAGGCTGCCGTTGAAGGCAACGTAAACCATATGTGGACCATAAGCTGCCTGCAGCTGCATCCGAAATCAGTCATCGTCTGCGACGAACCATCCACGATGGAGCTGAAGGTTAAAACGCTGAAGTACTTCAACGAGTTAGAAGCTGAGAACATCAAAGGTCTGTAATTGAATAACCGCCTCTTCATCAAGAGGCGGCCGCTTTTTTTAACCGGGGGTCGTTATGTACGCTTTAACCCACGGTCGGATTTATACCGGCCATGATATTCTGGATGACCATGCGATTGTTATCGCTGATGGCCTGATTGAACGTGTTTGCCCGCTGGCAGAACTGCCGCCGGAGATTGAACAGCGCTCACTCAATGGAGCAGTAATCTCCCCCGGTTTCATCGACGTGCAGCTCAACGGCTGCGGCGGTGTGCAATTCAATGACACCGCGGATGCGGTGACGGTAGAAACGCTGGAGATCATGCAGAAAGCCAACGAGAAATCGGGCTGCACCAGCTATCTGCCAACGCTCATCACCAGCAGTGATGACCTTATGAAGCAGGGTATCCGCGTGATGCGAGAATACCTGGCCAAACATCCTAACCAGGCGCTGGGTCTGCACCTTGAAGGGCCATGGCTGAATATGGTCAAGAAAGGAACGCATAACCCGGACTACGTGCGTAAACCTGATGCAGAGCTGGTTGACTACATGTGTGCAAACGCCGATGTGATCACCAAAGTGACGCTGGCGCCTGAAATGACGGGTACGGATGTCATCAGCAAGCTGGCCGCCGCCGGGATTATCGTTTCAGCAGGCCACTCAAACGCAACGCTGAAAGAAGCGAAAGCCGGTTTCCGCGCGGGAATTACTTTCGCAACTCACCTTTACAACGCCATGCCGTATATCACAGGCCGTGAACCGGGTCTGGTCGGAGCGATTCTGGATGAGCCAGACGTCTACTGCGGCATTATTGCTGACGGCTTACACGTCGATTACACCAACATTCGCAACGCTAAGCGGCTGAAAGGTGACAAGCTTTGTCTGGTGACGGATGCCACCGCACCGGCAGGTGCAAATATTGAGCAGTTCATTTTTGCCGGTAAAACAATATACTACCGCAATGGACTGTGTGTGGATGAAAACGGTACGCTGAGCGGTTCCTCTTTGACCATGATTGAAGGGGTGCGTAACCTGGTAGAACATTGCGGGATTGCGCTTGATGAAGTCCTGCGTATGGCAACCCTGTATCCGGCTCGCGCAATGGGCGTGGATAAACAGCTCGGCGGAATTGCACCAGGTATGGTTGCAAACCTGACGGCATTCACACACGATTATAAAATTATTAAGACCATCGTTAATGGTAACGAGGTCGTCACTGAGTAAGTAAAAGTATGACACCTGGCGGACAAGCTCAAATCGGTAATGTCGATCTCGTTAAACAACTTAACAGTGCGGCGGTATACCGCCTGATTGACCAGCACGGCCCCATCTCGCGGATTCAGATAGCCGAACAAAGCCAGCTTGCTCCCGCCAGCGTGACAAAAATTACCCGCCAGCTCATTGAGCGCGGTCTGATCAAAGAAGTCGATCAGCAGGCCTCCACCGGGGGCCGCCGCGCCATCTCTATTATTACCGAAACCCGCAATTTTCAGGCTATTGGCGTCCGTCTGGGCCGCCATGACACTACCCTCACGCTGTACGATCTGAGCAGTAAAGCCATTGCGGAAGAACACTACCCTCTTCCGGAACGCACCCAGGAGACGCTGGAACATGCGCTGCTCAATACCATCGCGCAGTTTATTGAAAGCTGTCAGCGCAAGATCCGCGAACTCATCGCCATCTCCGTGATCCTGCCCGGCCTGGTCGACCCGGAAAGCGGCGTGATCCGCTATATGCCGCACATTCAGGTTGAAAACTGGGGGCTGGTCGACGCGCTGGAAAAGCGTTTTAAAGTGACCTGCTTTGTGGGTCACGACATCCGCTCTCTGGCGCTGGCAGAGCACTACTTTGGTGCGAGCCAGGACTGTGAAGACTCTATTCTGGTGCGCGTCCACCGCGGTACGGGTGCAGGCATTATCTCTAACGGCCGGATTTTTATTGGGCGCAACGGTAACGTCGGAGAGATCGGCCACATTCAGGTTGAACCCCTCGGGGAGCGCTGCCACTGCGGCAACTTTGGCTGCCTTGAAACGATCGCCGCCAACACGGCCATCGAGCAGCGCGTTCGCCATCTGCTTGAACAGGGTTATCAAAGCCGCGTCACGCTGGACGACTGCAAGATAGGCACCATCTGCAAAGCCGCTAATAAAGGCGACGCGCTGGCCTGCGAAGTGATCGAGCAGGTTGGACGTCATCTGGGGAAAACCATCGCCATCGCCATTAACCTGTTTAACCCACAAAAAGTGGTGATCGCCGGTGAAATTGTGGAAGCGGAAAAGGTTCTGCTCCCTGCGATTGAAGGCTGTATTAACACCCAGGCGCTGAAAGCATTCCGCCAGAATCTTCCGGTGGTTCGTTCAAAGCTTGACCATCGCTCGGCGATTGGCGCGTTCGCGCTGGTCAAACGCGCCATGCTCAACGGAATTCTGCTCCAGCATTTGCTGGAAAGCTGATCGAACCTTATAGTAACGCCTTCTTTTTTTGATGTCGGAATATCCATGACCATTAAGAACGTAATTTGTGATATCGACGGCGTGCTGATGCACGACAACGTTGCCGTGCCGGGTGCTGCGGAGTTTCTTCACCGTATCATCGACAAAGGAATGCCACTGGTTCTGCTCACGAACTACCCTTCTCAAACCGGTCAGGATCTGGCAAACCGCTTTGCCACGGCGGGCGTCGACGTCCCGGACAGCGTATTTTATACCTCGGCGATGGCCACGGCGGATTTTCTGAAGCGTCAGGAAGGAAAGAAAGCCTACGTGGTGGGTGAAGGTGCGCTGATACACGAGCTCTACAAAGCAGGCTTTACCATCACTGACGTGAACCCGGACTTTGTGATTGTCGGCGAGACGCGTTCCTTTAACTGGGAGATGATGCATAAAGCAGCATACTTTGTCGCCAGCGGTGCACGCTTTATCGCCACCAACCCGGATACGCATGGCCGTGGTTTTTATCCGGCCTGCGGCGCGCTCTGCGCCGGTATCGAGAAAATCTCAGGGCGTCAGCCGTTCGTGGTCGGTAAACCGAGCCCGTGGATCATTCGTGCCGCGCTCAACAAGATGCAGGCCCACTCTGAAGAAACCGTTATTGTCGGCGACAACCTGCGCACCGATATTCTGGCCGGTTTCCAGGCGGGTC
The DNA here is from genome assembly GCF_058354585.1 of Enterobacter sp. Taxon_8. Lineage (NCBI taxonomy): Bacteria > Pseudomonadati > Pseudomonadota > Gammaproteobacteria > Enterobacterales > Enterobacteriaceae > Enterobacter > Enterobacter sp. Taxon_8. The sequence goes on from NZ_CM177989.1 coordinate 3,269,477, forward strand.
TGGAGACGATTCTGGTACTGTCCGGCGTCTCTCAACTTGATGACATTGATTCGATGCCGTTCCGGCCGAGCTGGATTTACCCCTCCGTCGATGAAATTGACATCATCTGATACCGAACCACGCCTCAGGGCGTGGTTTTTCATTTATGGCCTACACAAATAAAACTCCATCTAACAAAAAGCACATTTCATTGCATAATCATCAATAAAAGAACTCATGGCGTACTCTTTTTTCACTATTCCGCAATCACTATTGCACTATTTCCGTTTTCACCCGTAAAACGCTTGCGCGCCCTGCCCCTTTGCGGCATTTTCATAAGCAAGCAACATTACAAAGCAACAGGGTTAACGGAGAAGGTTATGTGTTCAATTTTTGGCGTACTGGATATTAAAACTGACGCGGGCGAACTGCGTAAAAAGGCACTCGAACTGTCCCGCCTGATGCGCCATCGCGGCCCGGACTGGTCAGGCGTTTACGCCAGTGACAAAGCAATTCTGGCTCACGAACGTCTGTCTATTGTTGACGTCAACGCCGGTGCACAGCCGCTGTATAACGAGAAAAAAACGCATGCGCTGGCTGTCAACGGTGAGATCTACAACCACCAGGCGCTGCGCGCCGAATACGGCGACCGCTACGCATTCCAGACCGGTTCTGACTGTGAAGTGATCCTGGCGCTGTATCAGGAGAAAGGTCCCGAGTTCCTGGACGACCTGCAGGGTATGTTTGCTTTTGCCCTGTACGACAGCGAAAAAGACGCTTATCTGATTGGCCGTGACCATATCGGTATTATCCCGCTGTACATGGGTCACGATGAGCACGGCAACTTCTACGTGGCCTCTGAGATGAAAGCCCTGGTGCCGGTCTGCCGCACCATTAAAGAGTTCCCGGCAGGCAGCTATCTGTGGAGCAAAGACGGCGAGATCCGTCAGTATTACCAGCGTGACTGGTTCGACTACGACGCGGTAAAAGACAACGTCACGGACAAAGCCGAGCTGCGTCAGGCGCTGGAAGATTCCGTGAAAAGCCACCTGATGTCAGACGTACCTTACGGCGTGCTGCTCTCCGGCGGACTGGACTCCTCCGTGATCTCGGCCATTACCAAGAAATTTGCGGCTCGTCGCGTGGAGGATCAGGAGCGCTCAGAAGCCTGGTGGCCACAGCTGCACTCTTTTGCCGTGGGTCTGGAAGGGGCACCGGATCTAAAAGCCGCGCAGGAAGTGGCAAACCACCTCGGCACCGTACACCACGAAATTCATTTCACCGTGCAGGAAGGTCTGGATGCGATCCGCGATGTGATCTATCACATTGAAACCTATGACGTGACCACCATCCGCGCCTCAACGCCGATGTACCTGATGTCGCGTAAGATCAAGGCGATGGGCATCAAGATGGTGCTCTCCGGTGAAGGTTCTGACGAAGTGTTTGGCGGCTACCTGTACTTCCACAAAGCGCCAAACGCTAAAGAGCTGCATGAAGAGACCGTGCGTAAGCTGCAGGCGTTGCACATGTTCGACTGCGCGCGTGCCAACAAAGCAATGTCGGCGTGGGGCGTAGAAGCGCGCGTGCCGTTCCTGGATAAGAAATTCCTCGACGTGGCAATGCGCATCAACCCGCAGGACAAGATGTGTGGCAACGGCAAAATGGAAAAACATATCCTGCGTGAATGTTTTGAATCCTACCTGCCGGCGAGCGTGGCATGGCGTCAGAAAGAGCAGTTCTCCGATGGTGTAGGTTATAGCTGGATCGACACCCTGAAAGAGGTCGCTGCGAAACAGGTTTCTGACCAACAGCTGGAAACCGCAAGCTTCCGCTTCCCGTACAACACGCCGGGCTCGAAAGAAGCGTATCTCTACCGTGAAATTTTTGAAGAATTGTTCCCGGTGCCGAGTGCTGCGGAGTGCGTACCGGGTGGCCCTTCCGTCGCCTGCTCTTCTGCCAAAGCGATTGAATGGGATGAATCGTTCAAATCCATGAACGATCCATCAGGACGCGCGGTAGGCGTTCACCAGTCAGCCTACAAATAATCACCTAGATCGCAATCAGGCCCCTCAGGGGCCTGTTTTTTTTGCCTCACATTTCACCGCCTAAATCTGATTAATAACCAATAATTGCCGAATATTCGGTCACGCTGTTCGCAACCTAACCAAACAGTCACATTCCGGCTATTTTCGTTGAAAAAGGTGTTGACGCTGCAAGGGTCTATACGCATAATGCGCCCCGCAACGCCGATAAGGTAACGCGAAAAAAGATGGCTACGTAGCTCAGTTGGTTAGAGCACATCACTCATAATGATGGGGTCACAGGTTCGAATCCCGTCGTAGCCACCATCTTTTTTGCGGGAGTGGCGAAATTGGTAGACGCACCAGATTTAGGTTCTGGCGCCGCAAGGTGTGCGAGTTCAAGTCTCGCCTCCCGCACCATTCCCGGGTAAGCGTTGCACGGATGGGGTATCGCCAAGCGGTAAGGCACCGGTTTTTGATACCGGCATTCCCTGGTTCGAATCCAGGTACCCCAGCCATATTTCTTCGATTTTGCGGTTCTCCGCGGTATTGGGGTATCGCCAAGCGGTAAGGCACCGGTTTTTGATACCGGCATTCCCTGGTTCGAATCCAGGTACCCCAGCCATCGAAGATTGCAGTACTGGCTACGTAGCTCAGTTGGTTAGAGCACATCACTCATAATGATGGGGTCACAGGTTCGAATCCCGTCGTAGCCACCAAATTAAGATTGTCGATTTTTCGGTAATCAAGACAAATTGTTGGGGTATCGCCAAGCGGTAAGGCACCGGATTCTGATTCCGGCATTCCGAGGTTCGAATCCTCGTACCCCAGCCAATTTAAAAAGTCGTTAAGCAGTTTGTTTAACGCAATTGGGGTGTCGCCAAGCGGTAAGGCTCTGGTTTCTGATACCAGCATTCCGGGGTTCGAATCCCTGCACCCCAGCCAATTAGTAACAAACAAGCCCGCTCTGCGGGCTTTTTTGTTTTTGTTGTTCAGAATCGAGTAGCCTGATGCCCTCTCCCACGGGGAGAGGGCATAAATATTAAAGTCCCAGGGCGTATTTCAGCGCCTGACGCTTCAGACCACCGGCACGCTCCGCTGCCATCAATCCAATATTACGCAGAATGCGCACCGGGGCTAAATCATTGCTGAACCCGGCATAGAACAGATCCATTCCCGACTGCATGATAAAGTTATCCGCCATGCGTCGCGTCTGATAACGCTTCAGGACCTGATGGCTGGCCCAGTTTTCCGCGTGTTCGCGGGCGCTGCCCAGCACATCCAGTAACGCATCGACGTCACGATATCCCAGGTTCACGCCCTGCCCGGCCAGCGGATGAATGGTGTGTGCCGCATCGCCCACCAGCGCCAGCCCTTCACGGGCATACTGCAACGCATGACGACGCGTGAGCGGGAATGCCCCTGCGGCGACCGGCGTGACGTTGCCCAGACGGCTCGGGAAATGCAGCAGAATTTCCCGCTGCAATTGTTCCATTGAAAGCCCCTGCAGCTGGCGAATGCGCGCCGGTTTGTCGTACCACACCAGCGACGCCCAGTTATCGAACAGCGGTAAAAAGGCGTGCGGGCCATTCGGGGTAAAGTGCTGCCAGGTACTCTCGCCCGGCGCATTCTCGCACTGGACGGTAATCAGCATACAGGACTGCTCGTACTGCCAGGCATGCACCCCGATACCCGCCATCTGTCTGACCTGCGAATTGGCGCCGTCCGCCCCGATAACCAGCTTCACGGCCAGCTCATCGCCGCTATCGAGCGTCAGTAGATAGCCACTCTCGTGAGGATGCAGCGCCTTAAGCGACGCAGGCACTCGCAGCGTCACCTGCGGATGCGCCTCCAGCGACTGCCAGAGCGCCCGCTGGAGCACGTTGTTTTCCACCATATAGCCCAGGCGCGGCAGCTTCAGCTCAGCGGCATCAAACGCGACGTGGGCATTTTCCCACTCCCAGGTTTCAAGACGGCTATAGGGGTGCGCGCGCATTTCCAGCACCGCCTCCCAGACGCCCAGCCCGCGCAGCAGATCGACGGACGCCGCGCTGATCGCGGATATGCGCACATCCGGTTTGCTGGCGGGATCGAAGGCCGGCGGAGCAGTCTGTTCAATTATCGTTACCTCAAATCCCTGCTTCGCCAGCCCCAGCGCCAGCGCGCCGCCGACCATACCGCCGCCGACAACGGCAACTTCGGTGTGTAGGAGTGTCATGGTCAATTTTCCTTATTGGAGAATCCCTTAAGTTTACCGGATTTTTGCGGTCCTGAGACACACAACCTTCATACTGGTCACAACCCCACCAAAGCATTACAATACGCGGCTTGCAATCCTGAGCTGAGCAAGTCGATGACTAAAAAACTCCATATAAAAACCTGGGGCTGTCAGATGAACGAATACGATTCATCCAAGATGGCCGATCTGCTGGATACCACCCACGGATACCAGCTGACTGAAAATGCGAAAGAAGCGGACGTGCTGCTGCTGAACACCTGTTCGATTCGTGAAAAAGCGCAGGAAAAAGTCTTTCACGTATTAGGACGCTGGAAACTTCTCAAACGAAAAAATCCGGACCTGATCATCGGGGTGGGCGGCTGCGTCGCGTCGCAGGAAGGCAAGCTGATCCGCCAGAGAGCCCCGTATGTGGATATTGTCTTTGGTCCTCAGACCCTCCACCGCCTGCCGGAGATGATCAATCAGGTTCGCGGCAACCGTAGCCCGGTCGTTGACGTCAGCTTCCCGGAAATCGAAAAATTCGACCGCCTGCCTGAGCCGCGAGCCGATGGCCCAACCGCTTTCGTCTCCATCATGGAGGGCTGCAACAAATACTGCACGTACTGCGTGGTGCCGTACACCCGTGGTGAAGAGGTCAGCCGCCCGGCAGATGACATTCTGTTTGAAATCGCACAGCTTGCCGCGCAGGGTGTGCGCGAAGTGAACCTGCTGGGCCAGAACGTTAACGCCTGGCGCGGTGAGAACTACGACGGCACGACCGGCAGCTTTGCCGAGCTGCTGCGCCTGGTGGCCGCGATTGACGGCATCGACCGCATTCGCTTTACCACCAGCCATCCGATGGAGTTTACCGACGACATCATTGACGTCTATCGCGATACGCCAGAACTGGTGAGCTTCCTGCACCTGCCGATTCAGTGCGGCTCTGACCGCGTGCTGAACCTGATGGGCCGCCCGCATACGGTGCTGGAATATAAGTCCACCATTCGCAAGCTGCGTGAAGCGCGTCCGGATATCCAGATTAGCTCTGACTTTATCGTCGGCTTCCCTGGCGAAACCGCTGATGACTTCGAGCGCACCATGAAGCTCATCGGTGAAGTGAATTTTGACGTCAGCTACAGCTTCATCTTCTCTGCGCGTCCAGGGACACCGGCGGCCGATATGGTTGACGATGTGCCGGAAGAAGAGAAAAAGCAGCGTCTGTATATTCTGCAGGAGCGTATTAACCAGCAGGCCAACGCCTGGAGCCGCCGCATGCTCGGCACCGTTCAGCGCATTCTGGTGGAAGGCACCTCCCGCAAGAGCATTATGGAACTCTCTGGTCGTACCGAAAATAATCGCGTGGTGAACTTTGAAGGCACCCCGGATATGATCGGTAAGTTTGTGGACGTCGAGATTATCGAAGTGCTGACCAACTCGCTGCGCGCGAAAGTGGTCCGCACCGAGGACGAAATGGGCCTGCGTATTGCCGAGTCACCGGAATCCGTCATCTCTCGTACTCGCAAAGAAAATGATTCTGGCGTTGGGATTTACCAGCCATAATCCTTCTGGCCTGCCCTTCCGGCAGGCCTTGTATTTCCTCTCATCGTCCCCAATATCTTCCACAACGCTTGCGCCTTTATTCTGTGGCGTGAATAATTTCGGTAATGACCGTTTTATTACGCCGTGTGGCAGCGGGTCAGTTAACCAATTAAAGAGGAACAGTTTGAACATAGATACGCGTGAAATTAGCCTTGAGCCAGCAGACAACGCTCGCCTGCTGAGCCTGTGCGGGCCGTTTGATGACAACATCAAACAACTGGAGCGACGTCTCGGTATCGAAATCAATCGTCGCGATAATCATTTCAAACTTACCGGGCGCCCTATCTGCGTCAACGCCGCTGCGGACATTCTGCGTAGCCTGTATGTGGATACATCCCCCATGCGCGGCGAAATTCAGGATATCGAACCGGAACAAATTCACCTCGCCATTAAAGAGGCGCGCGTGCTTGAGCAAAGCGCGGAAAGCGTTCCGGACTACGGTAAGGCAATCAATATCAAGACGAAACGTGGCGTCATTAAGCCGCGTACGCCAAACCAGGCACAGTACATCGCCAATATCCTCGACCACGACATCACCTTCGGGGTGGGGCCGGCGGGCACGGGTAAAACCTATCTGGCCGTTGCCGCGGCGGTCGATGCGCTGGAACGCCAGGAGATCCGTCGAATTCTGCTGACCCGTCCGGCCGTTGAAGCGGGCGAAAAGCTGGGCTTCCTGCCGGGCGATCTGAGCCAGAAGGTCGACCCGTATCTGCGTCCTTTATACGATGCGCTGTTCGAAATGCTGGGCTTTGAGAAGGTCGAGAAGCTCATTGAGCGTAACGTTATCGAAGTTGCCCCGCTCGCCTACATGCGCGGCCGTACGCTGAACGATGCGTTCATCATTCTTGATGAAAGCCAGAACACCACCATCGAACAGATGAAAATGTTCCTGACGCGTATCGGCTTTAACTCGAAAGCGGTCATCACCGGTGACGTCACCCAGATCGACCTGCCGCGCAGCACCAAATCAGGCCTGCGCCACGCCATTGAAGTGCTGGCCGAGGTCGACGAAATCAGCTTTAACTTCTTCCATAGTGAAGACGTGGTACGCCACCCGGTGGTCGCGCGTATCGTTAACGCCTATGAAGCCTGGGAAGAGGCGGATCAGAAGCGTAAGGCCGAACTGGCCGCAGAACGTAAGCGCGAAGCGCAGGAGCAAGAACAGAAATGAGTCAGGTGATCCTCGATTTACAGCTGGCCTGTGAAGACAATTCCGGCATGCCAGATGAGGCACAGTTTCAGAAATGGCTGGATGCCGTTATTCCTCAGTTTCAGGAAGAATCAGAAGTTACGATTCGCCTGGTGGATGAAGCGGAAAGCCATGAGCTTAACCTGACCTATCGCGGGAAAGATAAGCCGACCAACGTGCTCTCTTTCCCGTTCGAAGCGCCTCCGGGCATTGAGATGCCGCTGCTGGGCGATCTGATCATCTGCCGTCAGGTGGTTGAACAGGAAGCCAAAGAGCAGCAAAAGCCGCTTGAGGCCCACTGGGCGCATATGGTGGTACACGGCAGTCTGCATCTGCTCGGCTACGATCACATTGAAGATGACGAAGCGGAAGAGATGGAGTCCCTCGAGACAGAGATAATGCTTGCTCTGGGCTATGAGGATCCGTACATTGCCGAGAAAGAATAGTCCGTCACCTGACTGACTCCCATGCCGCCACGAAAGGATATCGCGTGGCTGTATACGTTGAACTAACAAGAGAACCCTTAACAAACGCCATGAGCGACGACAATTCACACAGTAGCGACACGACAACCAGTAAAAAGGGATTTTTCTCCCTCATTCTGAACCAGCTTTTCCACGGCGAACCCAAAAACCGTGATGAACTGCTGGAGCTGATTCGTGATTCCGGGCAGAACGACCTTATCGACGAAGATACGCGCGAAATGCTCGAAGGGGTTATGGACATCGCCGACCAGCGCGTTCGCGATATCATGATCCCCCGCTCGCAGATGATCACCCTGAAACGTAACCAGACCCTGGACGAGTGCCTCGATGTCATCATCGAATCCGCCCACTCGCGTTTCCCGGTCATCAGCGAAGACAAAGATCACATCGAAGGGATTTTGATGGCGAAAGATCTGCTGCCGTTTATGCGCAGCGATGCCGAAGCCTTCAGCATGGAAAAAGTGTTACGCCAGGCCGTGGTTGTGCCGGAAAGTAAACGTGTGGATCGGATGCTGAAAGAGTTTCGCTCTCAGCGTTACCACATGGCGATTGTTATTGATGAATTTGGTGGCGTCTCCGGTCTGGTCACGATCGAGGATATCCTTGAGCTGATCGTGGGCGAAATCGAAGACGAGTACGACGAAGAAGAGGATATCGACTTCCGTCAGCTCAGCCGCCACACCTGGACCGTGCGCGCGCTGGCCTCCATTGAGGACTTCAACGACGCCTTCGGGACCCACTTCAGCGATGAAGAGGTCGATACCATTGGCGGGCTGGTGATGCAGGCCTTTGGCCACCTCCCGGCGCGCGGTGAGACCGTTGACATCGACGGTTACCAGTTCAAAGTAGCCATGGCCGACAGCCGACGTATTATACAGGTTCATGTCAGAACGCCGGACGACTCACCGGTGCCAAAACTGGAAGATTAATGTAAATGGCATTTGCCCCATTGCTTGAACGCCAGCGCGTCCGTTTGCTGCTGGCGCTGTTACTCGGAGCCAGCGGTACGCTGGCTTTTTCTCCTTACGATATCTGGCCCGCGGCCATACTCTCCCTGATGGGGCTTCAGGGTCTGACCCTGAACCGTCGTCCGGTACAGGCTGCCGCTATCGGCTACTTCTGGGGACTGGGGCTGTTTGGCTCAGGTATTAACTGGGTCTACGTCAGCATCGCCCAGTTTGGCGGTATGCCTGGCCCGGTAAACGTCTTCCTGGTGGTCCTGCTCGCCGCGTATCTCTCGCTTTATACCGGCCTGTTCGCCGGCATCCTTTCTCGCCTGTGGCCCAAAACCACTTGGCTGCGCGTCGCCATTGCCGCACCGGTGGTCTGGCAAATCACGGAGTTCCTGCGCGGCTGGGTGCTGACCGGCTTCCCGTGGCTGCAGTTCGGCTACAGTCAGATTGACGGCCCGCTCAAGGGCCTGGCGCCGGTCATGGGCGTTGAGGCCATTAACTTCCTGCTGATGGTGGTCAGCGGCCTGCTGGTCCTGGCGCTGGTCACGCGCGGCTGGAAGCCGCTGGTTGTGGCGCTGGTGCTGTTCGCCCTGCCCTTCCCGCTGCGCTATATCCAGTGGTTCACGCCTGAGCCCGCGCGCGCCATGCAGGTTTCCATGGTTCAGGGGAACATCCCGCAGTCCATGAAGTGGGACGAGAAAGAGCTGCTGAACACGCTGAAGATCTACGCCAACGCCACCGAAGAGGTGATGGGTAAATCGCAGCTGATTATCTGGCCGGAGTCTGCCATTCCCGATCTGGAGATCAACCAGCAGCCGTTCCTCAACATGATGAACGACCTGCTGCTCTCGCGTGGCAGCACGCTAATCACCGGGATTGTCGATGCACGTCTGAATCAGCAGAACCGCTACGACACCTACAACACCATCATTACGCTCGGAAAAGACAGCGAATACAGCTACCACTCCACTGACCGGTACAACAAGAACCATCTGGTGCCGTTCGGTGAATTTGTCCCGCTGGAGTCGATTCTGCGCCCGCTGGCCCCGTTCTTCGACCTGCCGATGTCCTCCTTCAGCCGCGGCCCGTACGTACAGCCTCAGCTGCACGCGCACGGCGCAGCCCTGACGGCGGCTATCTGCTACGAAATCATCCTCGGCGAGCAGGTGCGTGATAACTTCCGCCCTGATACAGACTATCTGCTGACCATCTCCAACGATGCCTGGTTTGGTAAGTCTATCGGCCCGTGGCAGCACTTCCAGATGGCACGTATGCGCTCTCTGGAGCTGGCGCGTCCGCTGCTGCGCAGCACCAACAACGGCATCACCGCCGTGATTGGTCCGCAGGGTGAAATCCAGGCGATGATCCCGCAGTTTACCCGAGAGGTGCTGACCACGAATGTCACGCCAACCACAGGCCTGACTCCATATGCGCGCACCGGCAACTGGCCGCTGTGGATCCTGACCGCGCTATTCGGCTTTGGCGCGGTGCTGATGAGCCTGCGCCAGCGTCGTAAATAACCTTCCCTTCTGTTGCCGGGTGGCGGCTACGCCTTACCCGGCAATCCCTCCCAAATCTTAAAACTGGCACGCCTATTGCTTTGTTTATTCAGGTAAACGCAGTTTGGCTTAACGTGCAACTTTGTCGCACCAGCGTAGATCACCGGCAGCACCGTAACGGTGCAACGGGAGATATTTGCCTCTGAATGGTGCGGCGCGCTTCGCAAAAATAAACAATAACGCAGCAAAATCTTTACATTAAGCCAGACTAAATGTTAACAAGCTTGCATAACACTGCACTCGCATTGCGCGAGATATAACAACATCACAATGGGTATCAATGCGTCGCTGGCGCTGATAAAAAAGGAGTTGGGTATGCAATTACGTAAACTGGCCACAGCAATGCTGGTTATGGGAATGTCTGCAGGCGTGGTTCACGCTGAAGATGCGCCTGCAGCAGGCAGTACTCTCGACAAGATTGCCAAAAACGGCGTTATCGTGGTCGGCCACCGTGAATCTTCTGTCCCGTTCTCTTACTACGACAACACGCAAAAAGTCGTGGGCTATTCACAGGATTACTCCAACGCCATCGTTGAAGCCGTGAAGAAAAAGCTGAACAAACCTGACCTGCAGGTGAAGCTGATCCCAATCACTTCACAGAACCGTATTCCACTGCTGCAAAACGGCACCTTTGACTTCGAGTGTGGCTCCACCACTAACAACCTGGAGCGTCAGAAACAGGCTGCTTTCTCTGACACCATCTTTGTCGTGGGTACCCGCCTGCTGACGAAGAAAGGCGGTGAGATCAAAGACTTCGCTGACCTGAAAGGTAAAGCGGTTGTCGTGACCTCCGGTACCACGTCAGAAGTGCTGCTCCACAAGCTGAACGACGAGAAGAAAATGGACATGCGCATCATCAGCGCGAAAGACCATGGCGACTCCTTCCGTACCCTGGAAAGCGGTCGTGCCGTCGCATTTATGATGGATGACGCCCTGCTGGCGGGCGAGCGTGCGAAAGCGAAAAAACCAGACAACTGGGATATCGTCGGTACCGCGCAGTCGAAAGAAGCCTACGGCTGTATGCTGCGTAAAGACGATCCGCAGTTTAAAAAGCTGATCGATGACACCATCGCTCAGGTGCAGACCTCCGGCGAAGCGGAAAAATGGTTCGACAAATGGTTCAAGAACCCGATTCCACCGAAAAACCTGAACATGAATTTTGAACTGTCTGACGACATGAAAGCGCTGTTCAAATCTCCAAATGACAAGGCTCTTAACTAATTAGAACAACAGGGGCGGGATCTCCTGCCCTCTCGATTGTCGGGAAGCATGGACAGACTATACGTTGAGTGGTCGTTCCCCACTCAGCGCGAAAAATGAGCTTCTCACCAATCTTCGAGGGTAGCGCTGCTACCCTTTTTTTTCTGGAGTTTATTATGTCAATCGACTGGAACTGGGGCATATTCCTGCAACAAGCCCCGTTCGGCAACACCACCTATCTTGGCTGGCTGTGGAGCGGCTTTCAGGTCACCGTGGCATTATCGATAACGGCGTGGATTATCGCGTTTCTTGTCGGTTCTTTGTTCGGTATTCTGCGCACCGTCCCTAACCGCTTTCTTTCAACACTTGGCACCCTGTATGTGGAACTGTTCCGTAACGTTCCGCTGATCGTGCAATTCTTTACCTGGTATCTGGTTATCCCGGAACTGCTGCCGGAAAATATTGGCATGTGGTTCAAGTCGGAACTGGATCCGAACGTGCAGTTTTTTGTCTCCTCCATGATGTGTCTGGGGCTGTTTACCGCTGCGCGCGTTTGCGAGCAGGTGCGTGCCGCCATTCAGTCATTGCCGCGCGGACAAAAAAATGCGGGCCTGGCGATGGGCCTGACGCTGCCCCAAACCTACCGCTACGTGCTGCTGCCAAACGCCTACCGCGTTATCGTTCCACCGATGACCTCAGAGATGATGAACCTGGTGAAAAACTCGGCCATCGCCTCGACTATCGGCCTGGTCGATATGGCCGCGCAGGCGGGCAAACTGCTGGATTACTCCGCTCACGCGTGGGAATCCTTCACCGCGATCACGCTCGCGTATGTTCTGATTAACGCTTTCATCATGCTGGTGATGAACCTGGTTGAACGCAAAATTCGCCTGCCGGGCAACATGGGGGGCAAATAATGTACGAATTTGACTGGAGTTCTGTCGTTCCATCCATGCCTTACCTGCTTGATGGACTGATGATTACCTTAAAAATCACCGTCATTGCCATCATCGTCGGTATCGTCTGGGGCACCCTGCTGGCCGTCATGCGCCTGTCGAGCTTTAAGCCGCTCGCATGGTTTGCAACCGCCTACGTTAACGTGTTCCGTTCCATCCCGCTGGTGATGGTGCTGTTGTGGTTTTACCTGATTGTGCCCGGCTTCCTGCAAAACGTGCTGGGGCTGTCGCCGAAAACCGATATCCGTCTGATCTCCGCCATGGTGGCGTTCTCAATGTTTGAGGCCGCTTACTACTCTGAGATTATCCGAGCGGGCATTCAGAGTATCTCCCGTGGGCAATCCAGCGCCGCGCTGGCCCTGGGGATGACGCACTGGCAGTCCATGCAGCTCATTATTCTGCCGCAGGCGTTTCGCGCCATGGTTCCGCTCCTGCTTACCCAGGGTATCGTGTTGTTCCAGGATACCTCGCTGGTCTACGTTCTGAGTCTGGCAGACTTTTTCCGTACCGCGTCAACCATCGGCGAACGTGATGGTACGCAGGTTGAGATGGTGCTCTTTGCGGGTGCGGTCTATTTTGTGATTAGTTTAAGCGCGTCGCTGTTGGTCAGCTGGCTGAAGAAAAGGACGGTATAATGATTTCCCTGAAAAATGTTTCTAAATGGTATGGGCACTTTCAGGTGCTGACCGACTGCTCCACCGAGGTAAAAAAAGGTGATGTGGTAGTGGTGTGCGGGCCGTCCGGTTCCGGTAAATCGACGCTGATCAAAACTGTTAACGGACTGGAGCCGGTCCAGCAGGGTGAGATCGTCGTCAACGGCACCAAAGTCAACGACAAGAAAACCAACCTCGCCCAGCTTCGCTCTCACGTTGGCATGGTGTTCCAGCATTTTGAGCTATTCCCACACCTCTCCATTATTGAGAACCTGACGCTGGCGCAGGTAAAAGTGCTTAAGCGTGATAAAAAAGCGTCGCGCGAGAAAGGCCTTAAGCTCCTGGAACGCGTTGGGCTCTCGGCGCATGCCGATAAGTTCCCGGCGCAGCTTTCTGGCGGCCAGCAGCAGCGTGTGGCGATCGCCCGCGCGCTGTGCATGGATCCGGTGGCGATGCTGTTTGATGAGCCAACGTCGGCGCTCGATCCAGAGATGATCAACGAAGTGCTGGACGTGATGGTCGAGCTGGCGCACGAAGGGATGACCATGATGGTTGTGACCCACGAAATGGGCTTCGCACGTAAGGTGGCCAACCGCGTGATCTTTATGGACGAAGGGAAAATTGTCGAAGATTCTCCGAAAGAGGAGTTCTTCGCCAACCCGAAATCTGAACGTGCGAAAGATTTCCTCGCCAAAATCCTGCACTAATCTTCCCGGTGCGCAATCTGCGGATTGCGCACTGCTTCACGCTTTAACTCTCTTTATCTATTCGGCGTCACATTGCAGCGTTAACCTTGTCACAAAATAACGCTATAAATGGAGAACGCTATGGCACAACCCATCATTTTCGATTGCGATCCGGGTCATGATGACGCGATCGCGCTCGTTCTTGCACTTGCCTCCCCTGAACTCGACGTCAAAGCCGTCACCTCTTCCGCCGGAAACCAGACGCCGGATAAAACCCTGCGTAACGTTTTGCGCATGCTGACGCTGCTTGGGCGCACCGATATTCCCGTCGCCGGTGGCGCCCTCAAGCCCCTGATGCGTGAATTAATTATCGCGGATAACGTGCATGGTGAAAGCGGGCTGGACGGTCCGGCACTGCCGGAGCCGGGCTTTACGCCGCAAAACTGTACCGCCGTGGAGCTGATGGCGAAGGTGCTGCGCGAGAGCGCGGAGCCCGTCACGCTGGTGGCAACGGGACCGCAAACCAACGTCGCGCTGCTGCTGAACTGCCATCCTGAACTGCACGGTAAAATCGCCCGTATCGTCATCATGGGCGGAGCCATGGGGCTGGGAAACTGGACGCCGTCTGCAGAATTCAACATTTTTGTCGACCCGGAAGCGGCGGAGATTGTGTTCCAGTCAGGCTTGCCAGTTGTGATGGCAGGGCTGGACGTGACCCATCGCGCACAGATTATGGCAGACGACATTGAGCGCTTCCGTGCCGTGGGTAATCCGGTCGCGACAACCGTGGCTGAGCTGCTCGACTTCTTTATGGAGTATCACAAAGCCGAGAAGTGGGGCTTCCACGGCGCGCCGCTGCACGATCCGTGTACCATTGCCTGGCTGTTAAAACCGGAGATGTTTACTACGGTTCACAGATGGGTTGGCGTCGAAACGCAGGGGAAATACACCCAGGGCATGACGGTGGTGGACTACTACTCACTGAGGGGAAATAAGCCGAATACTACGGTGATGGTGGATATTGACCGGGAGGCGTTTGTGGATTTGCTGGCGGAGAGGCTGGCTTACTATAGTGCGTAGTGCGGCCTGATGCCCTCACCCCGGCCCTCTCCCACAGGGAGAGGGCGCAAACCTGCGCTTTACCTAGGGCTCAAACGGCCGACGCTGGAACTGATCGTGGCCGCATTTCGGACACAGCGGCAGCACGTCCGGCGTATAGACCGCAATATGGTGGTGGCAATTCTCGCACACCAGATTTCCCAGCCCGACCACCTCACCGCTGTGGTACACACCGTGGTGGTTCAAATCCTGAAAGACTTCACGCCACTCCAGCTGCGTTTTATCCGTGATGTCGGCCAGCTCCTGCCACAGGCTCTCTTTGATCACCCGCATGAAAACGCTGTCCGTGACCTCCTCCTGGCTCTCCTGGTAGCTGCGAGCAAACTCTTCCAGATCGCGACGCACGGCACGCGTCACCTCTTCCACTTCGGTTCGCGTTAACTCACCCGTTTGCGACACACGGGCACGCGCCTGCTCCACCAGCGCGTCGATATCGCGCTCGCCGTTACGCAGCCGCTCCGTCAGTGTCGCCACCAGTTCGCGGTAAAATTGAGCAACCTTGTTCATCATTTTGCCTCCCGGGTAAGTAACTATTTCTAATAATAGACCTTATTTCACCGCCGCTTTGTCAGGTGAAGCACAGACCCGGTAAATTCCTGCAAAGCGCATTTGTGCGAAAGGCTGTTTTGACGCGGGCGTTTGGGCTATGCTATGCGGATCTGAATTACCACATCCATTGGCTACATTTGTAGCTGTATTGAAAACAGGACCACTGGCTGCCATGCAAGAGCAATACCGCCCGGAAGAGATAGAATCAAAAGTCCAGCAACACTGGGACGAGAAGCGCACCTTTGAAGTAACCGAAGACGAGAGCAAAGAGAAGTATTACTGCCTGTCGATGCTTCCCTATCCTTCTGGTCGACTACACATGGGCCACGTGCGTAACTACACCATCGGCGATGTGATTGCGCGTTACCAGCGCATGCTCGGCAAAAACGTGCTCCAGCCTATCGGCTGGGATGCGTTCGGTCTTCCTGCGGAAGGCGCAGCGGTCAAAAACAACACCGCACCGGCACCGTGGACGTACGACAACATCGCGTACATGAAAAACCAGCTCAAAATGCTGGGCTTTGGCTATGACTGGAGCCGCGAGCTGGCAACCTGTACCCCAGAATACTATCGCTGGGAGCAGAAGTTCTTCACCGAGCTGTACAAAAAAGGGCTGGTGTATAAGAAGACCTCTGCCGTTAACTGGTGCCCGAACGACCAGACCGTTCTCGCGAACGAACAGGTTATTGATGGCTGCTGCTGGCGCTGTGACACCAAAGTTGAGCGTAAAGAGATCCCTCAGTGGTTTATCAAAATCACCGCTTACGCTGATGAGCTGCTGAACGATCTGGATAATCTGGACCACTGGCCAGATACCGTTAAGACCATGCAGCGCAACTGGATCGGCCGTTCCGAAGGCGTGGAAATCACCTTCAACGTTGAGAACTACGACCAGACCCTGACCGTCTACACCACCCGTCCGGACACCTTCATGGGCGCGACCTACCTAGCCGTGGCCGCAGGTCACCCGCTGGCGCAGAAAGCGGCAGAAAACAATCCGGAACTGTCTACCTTCATCGACGAATGCCGCAACACCAAAGTGGCCGAAGCCGATATGGCAACGATGGAGAAAAAAGGCGTTGATACCGGCTTTAAAGCCATTCACCCGCTGACTGGCGAAGCGATCCCTGTCTGGGCCGCCAACTTCGTACTGATGGAATACGGCACGGGCGCCGTGATGGCCGTTCCGGGTCACGATCAGCGCGACTACGAATTTGCCACCAAATATGGCCTGACCATCAAGCCTGTTATCCTGGCGGCTGACGGTTCAGAACCAGACCTGTCTGAACAAGCGCTGACCGAAAAAGGGACCTTGTTCAACTCCGGCGAGTTCAGCGGTCTGAGCTTCGAAGAGGGCTTCAATGCCATCGCCGATAAGCTGGCCTCTCTGGGCGTGGGTGAGCGTAAGGTTAACTTCCGTCTGCGCGACTGGGGCGTATCCCGTCAGCGTTACTGGGGTGCACCAATCCCAATGGTGACGCTGGAAGATGGCACCGTGATGCCAACGCCTGAAGATCAGCTCCCGGTGATCCTGCCGGAAGACGTCGTCATGGACGGCATCACCAGCCCGATCAAAGCCGATCCTGAGTGGGCAAAAACCACCGTCAACGGTCAGCCTGCGCTGCGTGAAACCGACACCTTTGACACCTTTATGGAGTCATCCTGGTACTATGCGCGCTACACCTGCCCGCAGTATCAGGAAGGCATGCTGGATTCCAAAGCGGCAAACTACTGGCTGCCGGTAGATATCTACATCGGCGGCATTGAACACGCCATCATGCACCTGCTCTACTTCCGCTTCTTCCACAAGCTGATGCGCGATGCGGGCATGGTGAACTCTGACGAACCGGCCAAACAGCTGCTGTGTCAGGGCATGGTGCTGGCAGATGCATTCTATTACGTCGGCGCCAACGGCGAGCGTAACTGGGTTTCTCCGGTTGACGCCATCGTCGAGCGCGACGAGAAAGGCCGTATCGTGAAGGCGAAAGACGCCGAAGGTCATGAACTGGTTTATACCGGCATGAGCAAGATGTCCAAGTCGAAAAATAACGGTATCGACCCACAGGTGATGGTTGAGCGCTACGGTGCAGACACCGTTCGTCTGTTCATGATGTTTGCCTCTCCGGCTGATATGACTCTGGAGTGGCAGGAATCTGGCGTTGAAGGCGCTAACCGTTTCCTGAAACGCGTCTGGAAACTGGTTTACGAACATACTGCTCTGGGTGATGCCCCGGCGCTGAACGCCGCCGCACTGACTGAAGATCAGCAGGCGCTGCGTCGTGATGTTCATAAAACGATTGCGAAAGTAACCGATGATATTGGTCGTCGTCAGACCTTCAATACCGCAATTGCGGCTATTATGGAACTGATGAACAAGCTGGCGAAAGCCCCGCAGGACGGTGAGCAGGATCGCGCCTTAATGCGTGAAGCACTGCTGGCTGTTGTTCGCATGCTGAACCCGTTCACTCCACACGTTAGCTTCACCTTGTGGCAGGAGCTGAAAGGCGAAGGAGATATCGACAACGCGCCGTGGCCGCAGGCTGACGAAGCAGCGATGGTGGAAAACACGACGCTGGTAGTGGTTCAGGTGAACGGTAAAGTCCGCGGTAAAATTACCGTGGCGGTCGATGCAACCGAAGAACAGGTTCGCGAGCGCGCGGGTCAGGAACCTCTGGTCGCAAAATATCTTGAGGGCGTTACCGTACGTAAAGTGATCTACGTACCGGGTAAACTGCTCAATCTGGTCGTTGGCTAAGCGCGGGAGGAAACGTGCGACAACTGGCAACAATACTCTTATCACTGGCGGTGCTTGTCACCGCTGGCTGCGGATGGCACCTGCGCAATACCACGGCGGTGCCTGCTGAGATGAAAACGATGATTTTCGACTCATCAGATCCGAATGGCCCACTCAGCCGGGCAATTCGTAATCAGCTACGTCTGAACGGCGTTGAGCTTGTTGAAAAACAAACGCTGCGCCAGGATGTACCGTCTCTGCGTATTATAGGAGGAGGTCTGTCGAGAGATACCGCTTCTATCTTCCAGGATGGCCGTACAGCTGAATATCAGATGGTGCTGACGGTCAGCGCAGCGGTCCTGATCCCGGGTAAAGACATCTACCCAATCAGCGCTAAAGTGTACCGTTCGTTCTTCGATAACCCGCAGACGGCGCTGGCAAAAGATGCCGAACAGCAGATTATCATCAACGAAATGTACGACAAGGCGGCGGAACAGCTGATCCGTAAACTGCCAAGTATTGCAGCGTCTACCAAACAAGGCTCTGACATTGTTGAAAAACCGGTTGCCGGCACGCTTCCTGCTGCTAACTCTCTGGGTAAATGATGATCAGGCTGTATCCTGAACAACTCCGCGCGCAGCTCAAAGAAGGGCTGCGCGCGGCGTATCTGCTTCTTGGAAACGATCCGTTATTACTTCAGGAAAGCCTGGATGCCGTGCGGCATGAGGCCGCTTCTCAGGGCTTCGATGAACACCACACCGTCCAACTGGATAACAGCACCGACTGGAATGCCCTCTTCTCACTCTGTCAGGCGATGAGCCTTTTTGCGTCGCGCCAGACTATTCAGATCCTGCTGCCGGAGAACGGCCCTAACGCGGCCATCAATGAACAGCTGGCCACGCTGGTCAGCCTGCTTCACAGCGATCTGCTGCTGATTGTGCGCGGTAACAAGCTTACCAAAGCGCAGGAAAACGCGGCGTGGTTCACCCAACTCGCAGCCCACGCGGTGCAGGTCACCTGTCAGACGCCTGAACAGGCGCATCTGCCAAAATGGGTCGCAGCGAGAGCGAAGCAGAACAACCTTCAGCTGGATGATGCGGCGAACCAACTGCTCTGCTACTGCTATGAAGGCAATCTGCTTGCACTGGCACAGGCGCTGGACAGACTCTCCCTGCTCTGGCCGGATGGCAAGCTGACCTTGCCGCGCGTCGAGCAGGCCGTTAACGACGCAGCACACTTCACGCCGTTCCACTGGGTGGACGCGCTGCTGTCGGCGAAAAGCAAACGCGCCCTGCATATTCTGCAACAGCTGCGTCTCGAAGGGAGCGAACCCGTTATTCTGCTGCGTACGCTGCAGCGCGAATTACTGCTGCTGATTACGCTCAAGCGTCAGTCTGCCCATACGCCGCTGCGTTCGCTGTTTGATAAACACCGCGTGTGGCAAAATCGCCGGGCTTTGACCACCGAGGCCGTCAACCGCCTGAGTCATGAACAGCTTCGTCAGGCTGTACAGCTTCTGATGCGCGCAGAGCTCACGTTAAAACAAGATTACGGCCAGTCGGTGTGGGCGGAGCTGGAAAGCCTTTCTCTGCTGCTCTGCCACAAGGCGCTGGCAGACGTTTTTATTGATGGATAGCATGCATTCTTTACAGGCCTTATATGGCGGCACCTTCGACCCGGTACATTACGGGCATCTGAAGCCGGTTGAAATTCTGGCGAATCTGATCGGCCTTCAGCGCGTCACCATTATGCCCAACAATGTCCCGCCCCATCGTCCACAGCCCGAGGCGACCAGCGAGCAGCGAAAAGAGATGCTTGCCCTTGCCATTGCGGATAAACCCCTCTTCCGACTTGACGAGCGTGAGCTGCGTCGCGACACCCCCTCCTGGACATCTCAGACGCTTCAGGAGTGGCGCGCCGAACAAGGGCCAGACCAGCCGCTGGCGTTTATCATCGGCCAGGATTCCCTGCTGAATTTCCCCACATGGCATCAGTATGAAACTATTCTGGACAACAGCCACCTGCTGGTCTGCCGCCGTCCGGGCTATCCGCTGACCATGCGCGAAGCGCAGTACCAGCAGTGGCTGGAAGACCATCTCACCGATAATGTTGAAGATCTTCATAATCAGCCTGCCGGGAAGATCTATCTGGCGGAAACGCCGTGGTTCGATATCTCTGCGACCCTCATTCGTGAGCGTTTACAGCAGGGTTTAGCCTGTGACGATCTGCTCCCCGCACCGGTGTTAGCCTATATCCATGCGCACGGTTTGTATCAGAAAAGCGCAGATGAATAGCCGGAAGGCATAAAAAGCGGCTTATTGTTTATCCTGCCTTGACAGGGTAAGCCATACTGTTATTCTCCGCTGCCAGACTTTCCCGCCGATAATTGCTTTACAGAAATTGTTTTACAAAAATGGCGATGCAATCTCAGGCGGAGGGTGGGATGATACCCGCCTTCTGAAGCCCGACCGGAGACATTTGTCCCGACACAGGCGTGAGTTCAGGTATACTGTCTGGCTACGAATTCAAAGTTTTACAATCTCATTCACCCCAGGGGGAAAACTTGCAGGGTAAAGCACTCCAGGATTTTGTTATTGACAAAATTGATGACCTGAAAGGTCAGGACATCATCGCTATCGACGTTAAGGGTAAATCCAGTATTACCGACTGCATGATCATCTGCACCGGTACATCGACGCGTCATGTTGTTTCGATTGCCGATCACGTGGTTCAGGAATCGCGTGCAGCAGGGCTGTTGCCGCTGGGCGTTGAAGGTGAAGCGACGGCTGACTGGGTAGTAGTCGACCTCGGCGATGTGATTGTCCACGTCATGCAGGACGAGAGCCGTCGCCTGTATGAGCTGGAAAAACTCTGGAGTTAATGCGTGAAGTTGCAGCTGGTCGCCGTCGGCACCAAAATGCCGGACTGGGTACAAACCGGTTTTACTGAATATCTGCGTCGTTTTCCAAAAGACATGCCGTTCGAGCTGGTGGAAATTCCCGCCGGTAAGCGCGGCAAGAACGCTGATATCAAACGTATTCTCGATAAAGAGGGAGAACTGATGCTGGCTGCCGCAGGCAAGAACCGCATCGTCACCCTCGATATTCCAGGTAAACCCTGGGATACGCCGCAGCTGGCGCAAGAACTGGAGCGCTGGAAGCAGGATGGCCGTGACGTCAGTCTGTTGATTGGCGGGCCAGAAGGGTTATCCCCTGCCTGCAAAGCGGCGGCTGAACAAAGTTGGTCCCTCTCCGCGCTGACGCTTCCCCACCCGCTCGTTCGGGTACTGGTGGCTGAAAGCCTGTATCGCGCGTGGAGCATTACTACCAACCACCCCTATCACCGCGAGTAATGACTGACCAGGGTAGATTAAGCAGCGGATGAAACTACAGAATTCTTTTCGCGACTATACGGCTGAGTCCGCGCTGTTTGTGCGCCGGGCGCTGGTCGCCTTTACCGGGATTTTGCTGCTTACCGGCGTGCTGATCGCCAACCTCTATAATCTGCAAATTGTCCGCTTTACCGACTACCAGACGCGTTCAAACGAAAACCGTATTAAGCTGGTGCCTATAGCACCCAGCCGCGGCATTATTTACGATCGTAACGGCACCCCGCTGGCGTTGAACCGCACCATCTATCAAATCGAGATGATGCCGGAAAAAGTCGATAACGTTCAGGATACGCTGGAAGCGCTAAAGAGCGTTGTCGACCTTAACGATGACGATATCGCCGCCTTCAAAAAAGAGCGCGCCCGCTCTCACCGTTTTACCTCCATTCCGGTTAAAACCAATCTGACGGAAGTTCAGGTGGCCCGCTTTGCGGTGAACCAGTACCGTTTCCCCGGCGTGGAAGTGAAGGGCTATAAGCGTCGCTACTATCCCTACGGCTCCGCCCTGACGCATGTGATTGGCTACGTTTCCAAAATTAACGACAAAGACGTTGACCGTCTTGATAAAGACGGCAAGCTGGCCAACTACGCCGCAACGCACGATATCGGTAAGCTGGGGATCGAACGTTACTACGAAGACGTTCTGCACGGGCAAACCGGCTATGAAGAGGTTGAGGTTAACAACCGTGGCCGCGTGATCCGCCAGCTGAAAGAAGTGCCGCCTCAGGCGGGGCATGACGTCTATCTGACGCTCGACCTCAAGCTTCAGCAGTATATTGAAACCCTGCTGGCGGGCAGTCGTGCAGCCGTTGTGGTCACCGATCCTCGTACCGGCGGCATCCTGGCGATGGTCTCCATGCCTAGCTATGACCCGAACCTCTTCGTTGACGGCATATCCAGTAAAGACTATTCCGGTCTGCTGAACGATCCGAACACGCCGCTGGTGAACCGTGCAACGCAAGGGGTTTACCCGCCGGCATCAACGGTTAAACCGTACGTCGCGGTTTCTGCGCTGAGTGCCGGCGTCATCAACCGTAATACCAGCCTGTTTGACCCAGGCTGGTGGCAGCTGCCTGGCTCAGATAAGCGCTATCGTGACTGGAAAAAATGGGGCCACGGTCATCTGAACGTCACCAAATCGCTGGAGGAGTCTGCGGATACCTTCTTCTATCAGGTGGCGTATGACATGGGGATCGACCGCCTGTCAGAATGGATGAGCAAATTCGGCTACGGACACTATACCGGCGTTGACCTTGCAGAAGAACGCTCCGGCAACATGCCGACGCGCGAATGGAAGCTGAAGCGTTTTAAAAAACCGTGGTATCAGGGCGACACCATTCCGGTGGGTATCGGTCAGGGCTACTGGACGGCAACGCCGCTTCAGATGAACAAAGCCATGATGATCCTCATCAATGACGGCGTGGTGAAAGTGCCGCATCTGCTGCAGAGTACGGTTGAAGACGGCAAAAAAGTGCCGTGGAACCAGCCGCATGAAGCCCCGGTGGGTGACATACATTCAGGCTTCTGGGAAATTGCGAAAGACGGTATGTACGGCGTGGCAAACCGCCCGAACGGTACCGCACACAAGTATTTCGCCGGGACGCCGTACAAAGTGGCGGCGAAGTCCGGTACTGCGCAGGTGTTTGGTCTTAAGGCCAATGAAACCTATAACGCGCACCGCATTGCTGAACGTCTGCGTGACCATAAGCTGATGACGGCGTTTGCTCCTTATGACAACCCGCAGGTCGCGGTGGCAATGATTCTCGAGAACGGCGGTGCCGGGCCTGCAGTAGGGACCATCATGCGCCAGATCCTTGACCACATCATGCTGGGTGATAACAACACCGAACTGCCGGCTGAAAACCCGGCCGCCGCTGCGGCGGAGGACCAATAATCATGACGGATAATCCAAATAAAAAATCGCTGTGGGACAAAATCCACATCGACCCAGCCATGCTGCTGATCCTGCTGGCTCTGCTGGTTTACAGCGCGCTGGTTATCTGGAGCGCCAGCGGCCAGGACATCGGGATGATGGAGCGCAAAATCGGCCAGATCGCCATGGGTCTAATTATCATGGTGGTGATGGCGCAGATCCCGCCGCGCGTCTACGAAGGCTGGGCGCCCTATCTCTACATCTTCTGTATTATTCTGCTGGTTGCGGTCGATGCGTTTGGCGCCATTTCAAAAGGGGCGCAGCGCTGGCTGGATCTGGGCGTTGTCCGCTTCCAGCCCTCTGAAATTGCCAAAATCGCCGTTCCACTGATGGTGGCACGCTTTATCAACCGCGACGTCTGTCCGCCGTCTCTGAAGAATACCGCTATCGCGCTGGTGCTGATTTTCCTGCCAACGCTGCTGGTTGCGGCACAGCCTGACCTGGGGACCTCAATCCTTATTGCCCTCTCCGGCCTGTTTGTCCTGTTCCTGTCGGGACTGAGCTGGCGCCTGATTGGTATCGCGGTGGTGCTGATTGCGGCTTTCATTCCTATCCTGTGGTTCTTCCTGATGCATGACTACCAGCGCCAGCGCGTTATGATGCTGCTCGATCCGGAAACCGATCCGCTGGGCGCGGGCTATCATATTATTCAGTCAAAGATTGCGATTGGCTCCGGCGGGCTGCGCGGTAAAGGCTGGCTGCACGGCACGCAGTCTCAGCTGGAATTTTTACCGGAACGCCACACCGACTTTATCTTTGCCGTACTGGCGGAAGAACTGGGACTGGTTGGCATCTTAATATTGCTGGCGCTTTATGTACTGCTGATCATGCGTGGATTGTGGATTGCAGCACGCGCGCAAACCACCTTTGGTCGCGTCATGGCTGGCGGGTTGATGCTGATTTTATTCGTTTATGTCTTCGTAAATATTGGTATGGTGAGTGGTATTCTGCCGGTGGTAGGCGTACCGCTGCCGCTGGTGAGTTACGGAGGCTCGGCACTGATCGTGTTGATGGCCGGGTTTGGTATCGTGATGTCGATCCATACCCACAGAAAAATGTTGTCAAAAAGCGTATAAAAATAAGGGGATCGGAATGCGTAAGCAGTGGCTGGGGATCTGCATTGCGGCAAGTTTACTTGCGGCCTGCACAAGTGATGATGGTCAGCAACAGGCAACCGTCGCGCCGCCGCAGCCTGCGGTGTGTAATGGCCCGATCGTTGAAATCAGCGGTGCCGATCCCGTTTATGAACCGCTGAATGCCAGTGCCAATCAGGATTACGAGCGCGACGGCAAAAGCTATAAAATTGTTCAGGACCCTTCCCGTTTCAGTCAGGCGGGCTTTGCCGCCATTTATGATGCCGAGCCAGGCAGTAACCTGACGGCATCCGGGGAAGCGTTCGACCCAATGCAGCTGACGGCAGCACATCCGACGCTGCCTATCCCGAGCTACGCCCGTATCACCAACCTGGCGAACGGCCGTATGATCGTCGTGCGCATCAACGACCGCGGCCCGTACGGGAATGACCGGGTGATTTCCCTGTCGCGCGCGTCTGCCGATCGCCTGAACACCTCGAACAACACCAAGGTCCGTATTGACCCGATTATCGTCGCGCAGGATGGTTCGCTCTCCGGGCCGGGAACCGCGTGTACGACGGTCGCAAAACAGACCTATGCCCTTCCTGACCGCCCAAATCTTGACGGCGGAATGGGAAGCGTCTCGTCTCCGGCAGAGCCTGCTCAGCCGGGGGGAGAAATCCGCCCGATCAGTAATGATACGCTGCAAAGCGAAGATTCTACCGGCGCGCCGGTAAAGAGTAGCGGTTTTCTTGGCGCCCCAACGACCTTAGCCTCGGGCGTGCTGGAAGGCAGTGAGCCTACTCCAGCCCCTGCTCCCGTTGCCGCGCCAGCAACCCAGCCGGCTCCCGTAACGGCGCCCGCGGCCACGCAAAGTGCGGCGGTGGCGGCTCCAACAGCAGCCAGCGGCAGCTATGTGGTTCAGGTCGGTGCAGTGAGCGATCAGGCCCGGGCCAAACAGTATCAGCAGCGTCTGAGCCAGCAGTTTGGCGTACCAGGACGCGTTGAGCAGAACGGTGCGGTCTGGCGCATTCAGATGGGGCCGTTTGCCAGCAAATCGCAGGCCGCCTCCCTGCAGCAGCGTTTGCAGAATGAAGCTCAGCTTCAGTCATTTATCGCTGTTGCAAAATAATTAACCGGCGGTATCCGAATTGTCAGTTTGTGTAAAACGCATTCACAAACTCATGCTTAAAGTCGGATGCCTGCCTGAATAGCATTTGCTATAGTAAGGCACTTTTTTTAATTCCATCACGGATGTCGTAGTTCTGACCATGAAGACCACTTTTTCTGCTCGTTTTGTGCAGCGCATGGCGCTGACCACGGCCCTTTGCGCGGCTGCGCTCTCTGCAGCTCACGCCGATGACCTGAATATCAAGACCATGATCCCTGGCGTTCCGCAAATCGACGCGGAATCCTACATCCTGATCGATTACAACTCTGGCAAAGTGCTGGCAGAACAGAATGCCGATGCCCGCCGTGACCCGGCCAGCCTGACCAAAATGATGACCAGCTACGTTATCGGCCAGGCGATGAAGGCGGGTAAATTCAAAGAATCGGATCTGGTCACCATCGGTAACGATGCGTGGGCAACCGGGAACCCTGTTTTCAAAGGTTCCTCTCTGATGTTCCTGAAGCCGGGTATGCAGGTTCCTGTTTCCCAGCTGATTCGCGGTATCAACCTGCAGTCGGGTAACGACGCCTGCGTGGCAATGGCCGATTTCGCCGCCGGTAGCCAGGACGCCTTCGTGGGCCTGATGAACAGCTACGTGAACGCGCTGGGTCTGAAAAATAGCCATTTCCAGACCGTACACGGCCTGGATGCAGACGGCCAGTACAGCTCCGCGCGTGACATGGCTCTGATTGGTCAGGCGCTGATCCGCGATGTCCCCAATGAATACTCTATCTATAAAGAGAAAGAGTTCACCTTCAACGGTATTCGTCAGACCAACCGTAACGGTCTGCTGTGGGATAACAGCCTGAACGTTGACGGCATCAAAACTGGCCACACCGACAAAGCGGGCTACAACCTGGTGGCCTCTGCCACTGAAGGTCAGATGCGTCTGATCTCTGCCGTGATGGGCGGCCGCACCTTCAAAGGTCGTGAAACAGAAAGCAAGAAGCTGCTGACCTGGGGCTTCCGTTTCTTCGAAACCGTGAACCCACTGAAAGCAGGCAAAGAGTTTGCGTCTGAACCCGTCTGGTTCGGCGACAACGACCGTGCTTCACTCGGTGTTGATAAAGATCTCTATCTGACCATTCCGCGTGGTCGTATGAAGGATCTGAAAGCCAGCTACGTACTGAACAGCACCGAGCTGCACGCCCCGCTGCAGAAAAACCAGGTTGTGGGCACGATCAACTTCCAGCTGGATGGCAAAACGATCGATCAGCGTCCGCTGGTGGTCCTGCAAGAAATTCCTGAAGGCAATTTCTTCGGCAAAATCATTGATTACATTAAATTGATGTTCCACCACTGGTTTGGTTAAAAATTGAACACTTGAAAGTGTGATTTTGATCCCCATATACTAAGTATCCTGATAACTCCCACCTGACGTGGGAGTTATTATTTTTTGACGTTACGCCGGAGCTGACATGAAAACCAAACTTAACGAACTGCTTGAATTCCCTACCTCATTTACCTACAAAGTAATGGGTCTGGCGAAACCTGAGCTGGTTGATCAGGTGGTTGAAGTGGTACAGCGCCATGCGCCCGGTGACTACTCTCCGTCAGTAAAACCAAGCAGCAAGGGCAACTACCACTCGGTTTCTATTACCATCACTGCGACACATATTGAGCAGGTTGAAACGCTTTACGAAGAACTCGGCAATATCGAAATTGTTCGTATGGTGCTGTAGCCCCTTTGCGGTTACCCGGTTTGCCGGGTAACCCCTCTCCCCGCTGTGATATAATCCCGCACACCTTTTGTCCCTCGTCTTCGGAGACGCAGTTTTGTATCAGGATAAAATTCTGGTCCGTCACCTCGGGCTGCAACCTTATGAGCCTGTCTCCCAGGCTATGCATGACTTCACCGATTCACGCGATGACAGCACCCCGGATGAGATCTGGCTTGTCGAACACCTGCCGGTATTTACTCAGGGTCAGGCGGGTAAAGCAGAACATTTGTTAATGACGGGAGATATCCCGGTTATTCAGAGCGATCGCGGCGGTCAGGTCACTTACCATGGACCCGGGCAGCAGGTGATGTACGTCCTGCTCAACCTGAAGCGCAGAAAGCTGGGCGTCCGCGAACTGGTTACCTTACTGGAACAAACTGTCGTCAACACGCTGGCGGAATATGGTATTGATGCGCATCCGCGAGCCGATGCGCCTGGGGTGTACGTTGGGGAAATGAAAATCTGCTCTCTGGGGCTGCGTATTCGTAAAGGCTGTTCGTTCCACGGCCTGGCATTGAACATTAATATGGATCTCGCCCCTTTCCAGCGCATAAACCCCTGCGGCTACGCCGGCATGGAAATGACGCAAGTGCGTCAGTGGGTTGAAACCGCTACGCCAGACAGTATTCGTCCCGTGCTTTTGAAGAATGTTTTAGCACTACTTAACAATCCCCCACACGAATATATCGCTGCTTAATATATCATACAACATGGCTCGCTAATTTGGCGGGCCACCGTTTATTTACCGTTTTTGCGCTTTACAATATTCCACAGATTCTATATTTTCGAAGCGCCCGAATATTACCGCTACATATTATTTAGCCTCCAGCAAGTACGGCAAACACGGCATAAGTAACGTGAGCAATTATCACACAAGTGTTTGCTTTTGATAAACAAGTGAAACAAAACCAACACTTTACGAATCTCTACAAGCATAATAAATAAATTCAACTATCATTCATATTGTGAATGTATACGGAGTGAAAGCGTGGAGTATAATAATTTACCAGCCAAACGACTGAATGAACCTGGTGGCGAAGACAAGCCGCAAATTTTTCGGACTTTACGTAATATTGATCTCAATTTATTGACTATTTTTGAGGCAGTATATGTCCATAAGGGTATCGTTAACGCTGCGAAAATTCTTAATCTCACGCCTTCAGCAATAAGCCAGTCAATCCAAAAGCTGCGCGCTATATTTCCTGACCCGTTATTTATCCGTAAGGGCCAGGGGGTAACGCCGACGGCTTACGCCACGCATCTGCATGAGTATATCAGCCAGGGTCTGGAGTCGATTCTGGGCGCACTGGATTTAACCGGGAGCTATGATAAGCAAAGAACCATCACCATCGGCTGTTCCCCTTCTGTGGGTGTACTGGTCATGCCTGCGATCTTTCAGGCCGTGAAAGAGCATGCTCCGCAGCTCCTGCTTCGCAATGTGCCTCTCAATGAACCTGACATTCAACTTGCCCAGTTCCAGACGGACCTGATTATAGAAAGCGGCAGCTTCAGTGCCAGAGCGCTCGGTCAAAATGTGCTCTATGCAGATAATCTGGTGCTGGTTTGCCGCCAGCAGCATCCTGCTCTTAGCGAGCCGTTGACCATCGAAAACCTTCGCAACTACGACCATTCGTCTTTCATGACCGAAGGGCAGTCTAACCATGCACTTCGTCAGCGCATTGATGAAATTTTCCCTGAACGACAGATCAGCTTCAGCAGCTACAATATGTTTACCACCGCATCCCTGATCGGTAGCAGCGACATGCTGTGCGTTATGCCATCACGCCTGTACAGTCTGCTACGAAAATGCTGGCCGCTGGAAAGCATTCCGCTCAGCCAGCTTAATGCGGAATCTATCGAGATTTCACTTCATTATAACAAGCTGAGTTTGCGCGATCCGGTCCTGGAAAACGTCATCCGCATTATCCGTCAGGCCTTCTGACAGGTTTAGCCAGCACAAGTCCCTGCAACCCGCAGGGCAAAAGGCACAAAACAACAACTATTTTACAAATTGGCGATCTGGCAGGCTGCTTTAACGACCGTTTCAATGATATACTGCCTGTCGTTCGTTCAAAAATAGTTGATAAATACAACATTCCCTTGAAATGAAACGCTTTCCTTCGATATTCGCAACTGGAACACGCACGCTATGAGTAAACCCATTGTGATGGAACGCGGTGTTAAATACCGCGATGCCGATAAAATGGCCCTTATCCCGGTTAAAAACGTGGCTACAGAGCGCGAGGCGCTGTTAAGAAAACCGGAATGGATGAAAATCAAACTTCCGGCCGACTCTTCGCGTATCCAGGGGATCAAAGCGGCGATGCGCAAGAATGGCCTTCACTCCGTTTGTGAAGAAGCCTCTTGCCCGAACCTTGCTGAATGTTTCAATCACGGTACCGCGACGTTTATGATTCTGGGTGCTATCTGTACCCGCCGCTGCCCGTTCTGCGATGTTGCTCATGGCCGTCCAGTCGCGCCTGATGCTAACGAACCCCAGAAACTGGCGCAGACCATCGCCGACATGGCGCTGCGTTATGTGGTTATCACGTCGGTTGACCGTGACGACCTGCGTGACGGTGGTGCTCAGCACTTCGCCGACTGTATTACGGCCATTCGCGAGAAAAGTCCAAACATCAAAATCGAGACGCTGGTGCCTGACTTCCGTGGCCGTATGGACCGCGCGCTGGATATCCTCACCGCTACGCCGCCAGATGTGTTTAACCACAATCTGGAGAACGTGCCGCGTATCTACCGTCAGGTACGCCCGGGTGCTGACTATAACTGGTCTCTGAAACTGCTGGAGCGTTTCAAAGAAGCGCATCCACATATTCCGACTAAGTCTGGTCTGATGGTGGGTCTGGGTGAAACTAACGACGAAATCATCGAGGTGATGCGCGATCTTCGCCGCCACGGTGTGACCATGTTGACCCTGGGACAGTATCTCCAGCCAAGCCGTCACCACCTGCCGGTACAGCGCTACGTGAGCCCGGACGAGTTCGATGAAATGAAAGCCGAAGCGATGGCGATGGGCTTCACCCACGCAGCATGCGGCCCATTTGTTCGCTCTTCATACCATGCCGATATGCAGGCTAAAGGCGAAGAAGTGAAATAATGCTGTAATATTCATTTACAGTAATACGAAAAAACCGGCCACATGAGCCGGTTTTTTTTCGCAAGCCCTTGGGCGATGCTGTCACTCTTTGTGAGAAAGCTTATCTGCCGGGACGTCATCCTCGGCGCTTTTCTTCGCCGCTGCATCATCATCGTTCATCGCTTTCTTAAAGCCTTTGATGGCAGCCCCCAGGTCACCACCCAGCGTGCGTAACTTCTTGGTACCAAACAGCAGGACGACCAGTGCGGCAACCACCAGCAGTTTGGTAATACTAATCTCACCCATAGATACCTTCTTTACTTATAACAGGCTGCATTCAGCGCCAAAACCTGATTGTATTAACGGTCATTTAGCGCGTGCACACAATAGCAATCTGTAACAAGGTGAATCAAGCATTGTTGAAAAAAACATCACAATAATTGCGGTGGCGCAAACCGACGATTAAGAAGAACGGGTAATTGCTGACGCGCAAGCGCAATTCTCTCTGGTTTTATCTCCGCAACCAGCAGGTCCGGGGCTTCAGCGGCGGCGGCTATCGTCACCCCCAGCGGATCAACCACCCTGCTTTGCCCGATGTTTTTCGTGCCACATTCTCCTGCGGCAACGACATAGCAGGTGGTATCCAGCGCGCGTGCCGCAAGCAACGTTGCCCAGTGGTGCTCTTTTAACGGCCCTTTGACCCACGCGGCAGGCAGCACCAGCATGTCCGCACCCTGCAGCGCCAGATGCAGCGCCAGCTCGGGAAAACGCAGGTCATAGCAGGTCATCAGCCCGATCCTGAATCCGTCAATCTCCAGCAGCGGTGGGATATTGTCTCCGGGGTCAACGAGCCTCGACTCCTGGATGCTGAACGCGTCATAGAGATGAAGCTTGGCGTAATGTGCGACTATGGCCCCGTCACGAATCGCCACCAGCGTATTCACTGCACGGCCCTGCGTGGAGGGAACATGGATCGTTAAGATTGTCGTCATCGTATTGCCCGCGCTCTGGGCGAGCAAATGTTGTAAAAATTCGCCGTCCAGCGGCTGCGCGGACTTCACGGATAAATCCGGGTCATTATCATCCCTGGCCAGCAGCGCCTCGGGGAGAACCAGCAGCGACGCCCCTTTCTGCCCGGCCTGCTTCATCAGGTTGACGCACGTGAGCGCATTTTTATGCCACTCAGGCGTGACCACAAACTGCCCTACCGCAACATACATATTTGTCCCCTTATCATAAACGGCGTTAAACTCGCTTCTCTTACACATCAAATAGCAGGTATTTAGCGTGTTACAACTACTTTTAGCCGTTTTTATTGGTGGGGGAACGGGTAGCGTTGCGCGGTGGTTTCTGAGTATGCGGTTTAATCCCCTGCATCAGGCGATTCCCATGGGGACGCTTGCCGCTAACCTGATTGGTGCTTTTATCATTGGCATGGGGCTGGCCTGGTTTAACCGAATGACGCATATCGACCCAATGTGGAAGGTATTGATTACCACCGGATTTTGCGGCGGTTTGACCACCTTCTCAACCTTTTCTGCGGAGACAGTTTTTCTCTTTCAGGAAGGCCGTATCGGCTGGGCGCTGATGAATATGGCGATCAATATGCTCGGCTCTTTTGCGATGACTGGGATCGCATTTTGGCTATTTTCTTCCGCAAGCGCGCATTAACAGCCGAACCGTTAATGTTGGCTTAATTTTTCTCTGTCACTCTGAATGCAGTACTGAACGAGGGTGACAGAATGA
Organism: Enterobacter sp. Taxon_8; assembly: GCF_058354585.1. Classification (NCBI taxonomy): domain Bacteria; kingdom Pseudomonadati; phylum Pseudomonadota; class Gammaproteobacteria; order Enterobacterales; family Enterobacteriaceae; genus Enterobacter; species Enterobacter sp. Taxon_8. Next base: position 3,301,503 of record NZ_CM177989.1, read on the forward strand.
AACAGAGTCTGATGAGCGCAGGAATGGTGTTATTGAGCGTGCTGATCGTTGCCAGCTTCCTGAAAATGTATCTGCTTGGCTGATTCAACACGAAAAAAACCCGCTCGTTGAGCGGGTTTTGAAATTCTTGCTGACGCGTCTGAATTACAGAGCGATTACGTTAGCAGCAGAAGGGCCTTTGGCACCGTTAGTGATTTCGAACTCTACACGCTGACCTTCAGCCAGAGTTTTGAAACCATTAGACTGGATTGCAGAGAAGTGTACGAACACGTCTTTGCTGCCATCTTCAGGAGTAATGAAACCGAATCCTTTGGACTCATTAAACCACTTAACGTTACCTTTAATCTTAGACATCAAAATTACCTTTACATTAAAAAACGACACAAATGCTGTGTCGGTTATCAGTACATCAATTGTGAGACCTTTTGTCCAGCGGTTCTTTGATAAAAAGTGACTAAAGTCGCGTTAATTTTCACTGACAGATTTTTATCGCTTATGAATCAACGTCTGCACGTTTTTTCACCAGCATGTAACGTTTTGTCAGTTAAAACTGAAAACGCATCCAGGCGAAGTAAACGTTACCGTTGTTGTACGTACCCGGAATGTAGGTCATCTGGAACGTTGCGGGGCCATAGCCAATAGAGGCCAACGGCAGCAGCACTGGGATCGGGATGTAGTTCCAGTTGTCACGTGCAGTGACCCCGGCGGTATAGCCCAAACCGACGTGGAAGTTTTCGTCCGCTAGCGGGCGCCAGGTTTTCTCCCAACCATAACCCCCAATAGGCTCCCATTTATTAAACGAGTCTTTGAAGGCCATCAGATAGATGCCATGCCAGTTTCCCTTTTCATCCCAGCGCGACTGACCAAAACCCGCACCCCATGGACGCTCGTTGTATTTATCGGTTTTCTCTTTGTCATAAGCAAACCGCGCATGCCACGTTATTGCCGGAACATAGAGATCATAATGTTCAGGTGCAGTCCATGTCTGGGAAACATTATCCGTAAAGGTTGAGAACCAGCCTTTATCCGCCTCTTTGCCTTCTGCCTGTGCAACAGAAGAAAACGTTAACTGCCCAAAAATAAACAACAAAATAGAGAAAAATGTATTACGTACGATCACAATGCAATTACCATTCTTAGTATTCGAAGCAAAGTTTACCATAAAGTAGTTGAATCAAGTCTTAACGACATCGGCGTTATTCCTAATTATTCGGCCTCTTTCCGGGAATATTCTTAAAGAAAGCATGCAGCACGCTCAAATAAACCCATTCGGAGTATGGGCTTATACTTTAACCTTCTTAATCAGCGACATGCAAAACCACACAAAGCATTAACAATTTGTTATCATTATTGGGACATGTTGCACTATTTCTGACGGTCAAGGGCCTCATGACATAAATGTATGAACCATGGCAAAAACACGGTTGTTCTGTTCTCTAGTCGTCTGTTTATTGATTTTAATCAGCAAGAACAGGCCAATTATTCGGCACATTTTCATCCTTCTTTTTTTTATTGATTTTTTGTGCTCCATTGCAGCAGAGATACAGGGGAAATCATGCTTACGCTATTCGAACTCCTTATTGGAGTCGTCGTCATTGTCGGCGTCGCACGCTACATCATTAAAGGCTACTCGGCCACGGGCGTATTATTTGTTGGCGGTTTAACACTGCTGATTATCAGCGCAATAATGGGGCATCAGGTGTTACCTGCCAGCGCGACCAGCACCGGTTACAGCGCTACAGATATTGTTGAATACATTAAAATATTGCTCATGAGCCGCGGCGGCGATCTGGGCATGATGATCATGATGCTGTGTGGTTTTGCGGCCTATATGACCCACATCGGCGCTAACGATATGGTCGTTAAGCTAGCCTCCAAACCTCTGCAATACATCAATTCGCCATATCTGCTGATGGTCGCGGCCTATTTCCTCGCCTGCCTGATGTCGCTGGCCGTTTCGTCGGCTACCGGACTTGGCGTACTGCTGATGGCCACGCTGTTCCCGGTTATGGTGAACGTGGGCATTAGCCGTGGCGCGGCCGCGGCAATTTGTGCGTCTCCGGCAGCCATTATTCTCTCCCCAACATCCGGCGACGTTGTGCTGGCGGCAAAGGCGGCGGAGATGTCACTCATCGACTTCGCCTTTAAAACCACGTTACCGATCTCAATCGTTGCCATAGTGGGCATGGGGATCGCGCATTTCTTCTGGCAACGCTATCTCGACAAGAAAGAAAACATCAGCCATGAAATGATGGATGTGAGTGAAATCACCACCACCGCTCCCGCGCTCTATGCCATTCTGCCGTTCACTCCGATCGTCGGAGTGCTGATTTTTGACGGCAAATGGGGTCCACAGCTGCACATCATCACCATTCTGGTTATCTGTATGCTGCTGGCCGCCGCGCTGGAGTTTGTGCGCGGTTTTAACACGCAAAAAGTCTTCTCGGGTCTGGAAGTAGCGTATCGCGGTATGGCGGATGCCTTTGCTGGCGTGGTGATGCTGCTGGTTGCAGCGGGCGTTTTTGCCCAGGGTCTGAGCACAATCGGCTTTATCCAGAGCCTGATCTCTATCGCCACCTCGTTCGGCTCGGCCAGTATTATCCTGATGCTGGTTCTGGTGGTGCTAACCATGCTGGCGGCGATGACCACCGGTTCCGGTAATGCCCCTTTCTACGCTTTCGTTGAGATGATCCCGAAACTGGCTCACTCCTCCGGCATTAACCCGGCCTATCTCTCCATTCCCATGCTGCAGGCGTCAAACCTGGGCCGTACCATTTCGCCGGTGTCGGGCGTGGTCGTTGCCGTTGCCGGAATGGCGAAAATCTCGCCATTTGAAGTCGTCAAGCGCACCTCAGTACCCGTTTTGGTTGGTCTGATTATCGTGATTATCGCCACGGAAGTGCTGGTTCCCGGCGCGGCCTAAGCTAAATTACTGATATCCAAAAAGCGCCTGCGGGCGCTTTTTGTGCTTTAATAACTTCCAGAAATTAATCGTGCTCATTCGATCAGGAAATCATATGTTCAGGAAGGATATCGTCGTCCCGTCTGGCGCAATGGCGCTTGCTCTCTGTATCTTCTCCGCACAGGCGGAACCGCTGAAGGCAACACAGTACGGCGATTTCGATCGCTATGTGTTGGCTCTGTCCTGGCAAACCGGGTTTTGCCAGAGCATGGTCGAACGCAACCGCAATGAACCTGACGAATGTCGCCTGCAAAAAGAGCGTGATAATAAAGCCGATTTTCTGACCGTTCACGGACTATGGCCCGGCCTGCCAAAATCCATCGCCGCACGCGGGGTAGATGAGCGTCGATGGATGCGTTTTGGCTGCGCCACGCGCCCCATTCCGAACATGCCGGAAGTGAAGGCCAGCCGCAAATGCGATGCCGCCGAAACCGGGCTGTCGCTTTCCGCTGCCGCAAAGCTCAACGACGTGATGCCGGGTGCAGGCGGTAATTCCTGCCTGGAACGCTACGAATACGCCAAACATGGCGTCTGCTTTGGTTTCGATCCGGATGCCTATTTCGGCACGATGGTGCGAATGAACCAGGAAGTTAAAAACAGTGCGGTCGGTAAATTCCTTGCCGATAACTACGGAAAACCCGTCAATCGCAGCGACTTTGACAGTGCCGTTGCCAAAAGCTGGGGCAGGGAGAACATCAAAGCGATCAAGCTGACATGCAACGGCAACCCGGCGTATCTGACCGAGATGCAGATTTCGCTGAAGGCTGACACTATCAATAACCCGCTTTCTGCAGCGTCATTTGCGCCGCAGCCACATCCAGGTAACTGCGGAAATCAATTCGTGATTGATAAAGCAGGTTACTGACCCACAGTCGGGCGCACCATATCAAACCGGTTTTCGTCACTGATGCCATAATACGCCGTCGGCCCACCTGCACGCAGGATGGGCTGCGCTTTTGCCGTCTGGTATATCCCCTCTTCCAGCAGCGTTTCGGCAATATGGATACCGACCACCTCCCCCAACACCAGCCAGGTATCGACCGGTGTGCCGTCGGCACCGGTAAGCTGAATGCACTGCGACAGGCGGCACTCAAAGTTCACCGGGCTTTCTGCGACGCGGGGCGCGTTAACCAGTTGACTTGCCGCTGGCGTGAGCCCGGCAAAGCTAAATTCATCCCGATCGTGCGGAAGCACTGCAGAGGTTTGATTCATCGCGTGCGCGAGATCGCGCGTTGCCAGGTTCCAGACAAATTCCTTTGTTTCGGTAATATTACGCACGCTGTCCTTCCAGCCGTTGCTGGAAAAGCCGATGATCGGCGGGCGATAGTTAAAGCAGTTAAAGAAGCTATACGGCGCGAGATTGAGCTGACCGGCCTTATCGCAGGAGGAGATCCAGCCAATCGGACGTGGACCAATAATGGCGTTTAGCGGGTCATGCGGCAGGCCGTGCCCCTGGGACGGTTGATAGAAGTACATAGCGCTCTCTCGTTGGCGGGCAACGCCCGGATTCAGGACACTCAGCGTAACGTATTCCGCCGGGAATGAAGACTGAATAAATTTCAGCGAAAATTCATATGGGCCATGAATGTGACCTTCATCACTTCAAACTTGCGCGCTCAGCCAGTATCATCGGGAGAGTTAAACCCTCGCTGCCAGACGGCGAGGGTTTTCTTTTGGATCAGTTTCTGCGTTAGACGCAGCATTAACGACATGGAGTAAAAAATGTCCAGACCTACCATTATCATCAATGAGCTCGACGCAGAACGTATCGACAGACTGCTGGAAAAAGCGGATTTCGCCTCGCTCCCCGTGGCCGACGCCCTTAATGAGGAGCTCGACCGGGCACAGATGTGCACGCCTGAGACGATGCCGCATGACGTGGTCACTATGAACAGCCAGGTGAAATTCCGCAACCTGACCACCGGTGAAGAGTTGACCCGTACGCTGGTTTATCCGGCTCAGATGACCGACAGCAGCAGACAGCTTTCTGTTCTGGCCCCTGTGGGTGCCGCACTGCTGGGGCTGCGTACGGGGGATACGATCCACTGGGAATTGCCGGGCGGCGCCTCTGCCCATCTGGAAGTACTGGCGTTGCTCTACCAGCCAGAAGCTGCGGGCGATTACCTGCGTTAAACACTTCTGAACAAGCGCCCACCCGCTTTGCACAGAGGATGCAGCCGCATCCTCTTTCCGTAAATTCACCCCATTTTCTTATATCGCGCAAAAGACCCTTAACCCAGGCTTAATCTGTTTTGGTGCCGCGGGGACGGTCATGAGTGAGATACTGGCTATCACACTTATTTTTCTCATTATTGTGGCGATTATCGTCGCGGCCGTGCTTTATCTTGAACGCCACAGTTAAGCGAGAACTCATGCAACCCCACCCGGGAAAGCATTTACCAGGCCCTTAACTTTCTGCTCTGCGGCCTCGGGCGTTTCCGCACCAGGGACCAGAATCACCTTCCGGCACTCTTCCTCCCGTTTTTCGAATACCTTATAGGCGCGTTCCGCATCCGCAAGGGGAAGATAATGGGTCACGATCTCTTCCGGGGTAAGCAGCCCTTTTTCGATCAGCGGTAACAGTTCACCCAGCCAGGCATGGACGTGCGTCTGGCCCATCTTAAACGTCAGCCCCTTATCGAAGGCATCGCCAAACAGGAAGCCATGAATAAACCCAGCGTACACGCCGGGTACGCTGACCACCCCACCGCGCCGTACGGCAGCAATGCACTGACGCAACGCTTTGCCGCTACTACCTTCAATTTTAAGATTGCTGAGGATCGTTTCAGTGGTGCTACCTTTCGCTTCAAACCCGACTGCATCAATCACGGCGTCAACGCCGCGATGGCCCGCGGTCTGTTCGATGATTTTTTCCGCCGCGTCGTTATCATCATCAAAGTTGATAGGGATTGCGCCGTAACGCGCCTCTGCAAATCGCAACCGGTACGGATGATGATCGATAACAAAGATCTGCTCAGCCCCCAGCAGTCGCGCGCAGGCAATGGTCAGTAGCCCCACCGGCCCGGCACCGAAAACCGCTACGCTTGAGCCTTTTTCAATCTGCGCATTTTTTGCCGCCTGCCAGGCCGTAGGCAAAATATCGGAAAGGAATAATGCTTTATCATCGGAAAGAAGCTGCGGGACCTTAAACGGCCCGACGTTGCCTTTTGGCACGCGGACATATTCCGCCTGCCCCCCCGGCAAGCCGCCGTAGAGATGGCTATAGCCAAACAGCGCGGCCGGTGCGGGAATTTGCTTTTTGTTCAGCGCGGCACCCTGCCCGGCATTGGTATTCTCACAGGCCGCGTATTGCTGCAGACGACAGAAGAAACAGTCTCCGCAGGCGATGACAAAGGGGATCACCACGCGATCGCCTTTTTGCAAATTCTTCACCTCTGCGCCGCACTCGACGATTTCCCCCATAAACTCATGGCCAAAAATGTCGCCGTGCTGCACCTTCGGGATCTTTCCGCGATAAAGATGCAAATCGGAGCCGCATATAGCCGTGGCCGTAACGCGCAGAATGATATCGTCAGGCTGTTCGATGATGGGATCGGGGACATTCTCGACGCGAACATGGTGCGGACCGTGATACGTAAGTGCTTTCATGCGACCTCCGAAAGGCTTCAGGTAAGTGTATAAGGGTAGCTACACCTGAAGATCTGCCCGTGAATACGGGGCTTTTGAGATTTATCCTGGTGAGATAAGAAAACTGACGGGGCGCTTACAAAAACCATTCCTATTTTATGGTTGAATGAGTACAGCATTATAAACAAGGAGAAACGGGTATGTATCAGAGAATTATTATGCCGGTTGACGTTTTTGAGATGGAGCTGAGCGACAAGGCCGTTCGCCATGCGGAGTTCCTGGCGCAGCAGGACGGTGTTATCCATCTTTTACACGTACTGCCGGGTTCCGCCAGCCTGAGCCTGCACCGCTTTGCTGCCGACGTGCGTCGCTTCGAAGAGCATCTGCAGCACGAGGCGGAAACGCGCCTGCAAACCATGGTCAGCCACTTCAGCATCGACCCTTCACGAATCAAAACGCACGTCAGATTCGGCAGCGTTCGCGATGCGGTAAACGAACTGGCGAACGAACTGAAGGCAGACGTGGTGGTCATCGGTTCGCGCAACCCTTCCATTACCACGCATCTGCTGGGCTCTAACGCCTCCAGCGTCATCCGCCACACCCATATACCGGTGATGGTCGTCAGATAAAAAAAAGAGGCCACCTTTCGGTGGCCTCTCGCTATTGCAGGTGTAGCCTTACTTTCTTTTCTTATGCGGTTTTGGTGCGAATAAGATAGTCAAATGAACTCAGAGACGCCTTCGCCCCTTCGCCCGTGGCGATAATGATCTGTTTGTACGGCACGGTGGTGCAGTCGCCCGCCGCAAACACGCCTTTCACGCTGGTTTCACACTTCGCATCAATGATGATCTCGCCCATGCGGTTGCGCTCAATCGAGCCTTCCAGCCAGGTGGTATTTGGCAGCAGACCAATCTGCACGAAGATCCCTGACAGCTGAACGCTGTGCACGTCGCCGCTCACGCGGTCGCGATATTCCAGACCGGTCACTTTGCTGCCGTCGCCCTTCACTTCCGTCGTCTGCGCGTTCAGTACGATGTCGACGTTTTTCAGGCTGCGAACTTTATCCTGCAGAACCTGGTCGGCCTTCATCTCTGGAGCGAACTCCAGAAGGGTAACGTGCTCAACAATCCCCGCCAGGTCGATAGCCGCTTCCACGCCGGAGTTACCGCCGCCGATCACCGCCACGCGTTTACCTTTAAACAGCGGGCCGTCGCAGTGCGGACAGTAGGTCACGCCTTTGGTGCGGTACTGATCTTCGCCGGGGACGTTCATGTTGCGCCATTTCGCACCGGTGGCAATGATAATGCTGCGCGCTTTCAGCACCGCGCCGGACGCGGTTTCAATCTGGTGTAAACCACCCTCTACTGCGGCCGGAACCAGCTTGCTGGCGCTCTGGCTGTCGATCACGTCCACGTCATAGTCGCTGACGTGCGCCTTCAGCGCACCCGCCAGCTTCTGGCCTTCGGTCTTCGGCACGGAGATGTAGTTTTCGATGTCCACGGTATCGAGCACCTGGCCACCAAAGCGTTCGCCCATCAGGCCGGTACGAATACCTTTACGCGCGGAGTACACCGCTGCCGCCGCGCCGGCAGGGCCAGAACCGACGATCAGCACGTCGTAGGCATCGCGTTTGTTCAGCGCTTCCGCCGCACGTTTTTCAGCACCGGTATCCACTTTAGCAACGATTTCGGTCAGCGTCATGCGCCCCTGGCCGAACTCTTTGCCGTTCATGTAGACCGCCGGAACGCCCATCACGTTGCGATCGGTGATTTCATTCTGGAAGGTACCGCCGTCAATTGCCGTGTGCTTGATGCGCGGATTCAGGACCGACATCAGGTTCAGCGCCTGCACCACGTCCGGGCAGTTGTGGCAGGAGAGCGAGTAATAGGTTTCAAACTCAAAATCGCCGTCGATATCGCGGATCTGCTCCAGCAGCGCCTGCGCTTCTTTTGACGGATGACCACCGGTCCACAGCAGCGCCAGCACCAGTGAAGTAAATTCGTGGCCCAGCGGCGAGCCTGCAAAGCGCGGTCCCTGGTCGGAGCCTGGGTTGGTAATCAGGAAAGAGGGCTTACGGACCGGCAGCGCGTTGTCTTCTTTGAAGGTCACTTTCGGCGACAGCTCGGCGATCTCCGCCAGCAGTTCCTTGATCTCTGCCGATTTGGCGCTGTCGTCAAGCGTAGCAATCAGCTCAACGGGTTTGGTCAGTTTCTCAAGGTAGGCCTTGAGCTGGGTTTTCATGTTTGTGTCGAGCATTGTTCTTCCCTCTCTTAAGACGTCATCATGCAAGCTGCCTTATACGGGCGGCCTGAATGCAACTTGCATCATGGTGCTGGAATGAAATGGGCGCGGTGCGCCCATTGATTACTGAATGGGCAAAACTTAGATTTTACCAACCAGATCTAAGGATGGAGCCAGCGTTGCTTCGCCTTCTTTCCATTTTGCCGGGCACACTTCGCCTGGGTGAGAAGCCACGTACTGAGCGGCTTTCACTTTACGCAGCAGGTCAGAAGCATCACGGCCGATACCTTCAGCGGTAACTTCGATAGCCTGGATAATGCCCTGCGGATCAACAACGAAGGTGGCGCGGTCAGCCAGGCCTTCATCTTCACGCATGTTGTCGAAGTTACGGGTCAGGGCGCCAGTCGGGTCGCCAATCATCGCGTATTTGATTTTCGCGATGGTTTCAGAGCTGCTGTGCCATGCTTTGTGGGTGAAGTGGGTATCGGTAGAGACAGAGTAAACGTCTACGCCCAGCTTCTGCAGTTCTTCGTAATGGTCTGCCACGTCGCCCAGTTCAGTCGGGCAAACGAAGGTAAAGTCAGCCGGATAGAAGAAGAAGACGCTCCAGCGGCCTTCGGTATCTTTCTCGGTAACTTCGATGAACTCACCGTTTTTGAACGCCTGGTTTTTGAAAGGTTTAATTTTGGTATTAATCAAAGACATCTGTACTTCCTCCGTGTTTTCGTTGAGATGTAATGTAACCAACTTTATTCATCGGGGCTAATGCGTATGCTTTATCAAATCAATCAGCCAAACCTTACAACGTCGACAAGACAACAAGGTGAACCTTTTACAGGAAAGCCTGAAAGTAAAAAGGCCGCCTCAACGGGCGGCCCTGATACCTGAATTCCCCGCAGGTACATTCAGTGCCAGCCGAAACTGGCGTTGCGTTGCGCTCTACAACCCTTTATATCAAGGCGGTAACAGCCGTTTGATTACACCACCCGCGCAGGGATTGAGCAATCCATAAGAGAGGCATTCCTGCCTATGGCTGTGATAGGCTATGTCGAACATCATTGCGGAGCGTTATAAATTTATTTTTATTATAAAACCATCACAATATATAAGTGACAATTGTCATTTAATACGTTTACTCCCTACTCGAGGATAAAATTATCCTAATCGCCTTCGAAGCGCTATTTCAATAATCTGGCACCGTGATATATTAAGATGATTTTAATTTAAAACTACGAAAGTTAACCGAACGGATTGTTAATGGTTAGCTTCAAACTATTGTTATCAGTTATATGATAACCAAAGCAAACGCAGCATCTCAGGACGGAACATGGCAAACCTCTATGATCTTAAAAAATTCGATCTTAATCTGTTAGTCATTTTTGAGTGTATTTACCAACACCTTAGTATCAGTAAAGCCGCCGAGACGCTGTATATCACGCCCTCTGCCGTGAGCCAGTCACTGCAACGCCTGAGAGGACAACTTAACGATCCTCTGTTTATCCGTTCCGGAAAAGGGATCACACCCACGACCGTCGGCGTCAATTTGCATCATCATCTGGAACAGAACCTGAACCAGCTAGAGCAGACTATCAATATCATGCACAGCAGCGGGTTGAAGAAGAATTTTGTCATTTATTGCCCGCATTTTATGAGTACGAAAGCAACCCTTGATCCTATAAAACTGCTCATGAACAACCATAACTATTCGATTGAATTACATGATGTTTTTCTTTCTCCTGATTCAGCGGAAGATCTCCTGGCCTACAGAAGGGCGGACTTGATATTCTCGTATTCCTCTTCTAACAGTCATTCTGTCGCCTGTAGCCTCTACCATAAACTTCCTTTCGTTCTCGTTTGTCGGGAGGGTCACCCCCGTCTCGGTGAAAATCCTACACGTGAAGAAATTCTGAATGAAAACTTCGCCGCCTGCCTGAACGGTGAGAACAGCTTCAAAGGCTATCAGAACAAGGCCGATAACCTGTTATTCGAAAGAAATATCGTCTATCGTAGCGACTCTTTTATATCCCTTCTGTCGATGATCGGTTCATCCGATCTCTTAGGTTTAGTACCCACGTCGGCCTTCGAACAATATGGGCCCGCCCTCAACCTGCGCAAAGTGGAAACAGACATTCATTTCCCCAGCATTGATATTTACATGATGTATAATCGTTCTGCACTCAATAGCTCGGCATTCGCCAGTTTTATTGGAGAAATATCATCACCGTGAATATTGATGTAGTTTTCGCACCAAATGGGAAACATACTGCAAAACATACACCACCGTTATAGAACTACGCGACATGACCGTCATATATCCATTTAATTGTTGACTGATATAATCCTCTCTTTAGTATTGAAGCTACAGTCTGGTATTTATTCCTCAGGATGAGAATAAGCATGTCAATTTATAAATACCCTTTAAACCAGGATGTTCTTACTGCTGCTCGGGAGCGAATAAAATGGACTCTCGAAAATTTTCCCAGAACCTGTGTTTCTTTTTCAGGTGGAAAAGACTCCACCGTCATGCTGCATCTGGTTGCCCAACAGGCGCGACAGATGAAAGTCAAAATAGATGTGCTCTTTATTGACTGGGAGGCGCAGTTTTCCCATACCATTAACCATGTGCAACATATGCGTGAATTGTACAGCGATGTCATCGATCATTTCTGGTGGGTCGCGCTTCCCCTGACAACGCAAAATTCACTGTCGCAATTCCAGCCGGAATGGCAATGCTGGGAACCCGGTACCCAATGGGTCCGCCAGCCTCCTGACGATGCGATAACCGATCCCGCTTATTTTCCTTTCTACCAGCCTGGCATGACGTTTGAAACCTTTGTCCGCAGTTTCTGCGACTGGTTCTCTCTCAATCGCCCGGCGGCGGTACTGATTGGCATCCGCGCCGATGAGTCTTACAACCGTTTCCTGGCTATTGCATCGGCGCGTAAGCAGCGGTTTGCCGACGATAAACCCTGGACTACCGTCGCACCGGGAGGACATGCCTGGTATATCTATCCCCTCTACGACTGGAAAACCGCCGATATATGGACCTGGTTCGCCAAATCGGGATGTTGCTATAACCCGCTCTATGACCTGATGTTTCAGGCCGGCGTGCCGCTACGCTACATGCGTATTTGTGAACCTTTTGGCCCGGAGCAGCGCCAGGGATTATGGCTCTACCACGTTGTTGAGCCCGATCGCTGGGCGGCAATGTGCGAGCGCGTGAGCGGCGCGCGCAGCGGAGGGATGTACGCCGGACACGATAACCATTTTTATGGTCATCGAAAAATTCTGAAACCCGAACATCTGTGCTGGCGGGAATATGCCATGCTGCTCCTCGACAGCATGCCGCAAAATACGGCTGAGCATTACCGCAATAAAATCGCCATTTATCTGCACTGGTATCAGAAGAAAGGCCTGGAGGATATTCCCGATACTCAGGACGATGATATCGGAGCCAAAGACATTCCCTCATGGCGCCGTATTTGTAAGGTTCTCCTTAATAACGACTACTGGTGCAGGGCGCTATCGTTCAGCCCAAACAAACCCAAACATTATCAGCGCTACAGCGACAGAGTGAAGGCGAAACGCAAGGAGTGGGGCATATTATGCGACAAAGACTAATCAACGAGATAGAAACGTACCTTCAGTCACTTCCCGAAGAGGACCGCATTAACGCAATAAATGCTTTTCGTGAGGCGATCCATCAACACAGTCCGTTTCGTGAGCAACCGATAGACTGCGTCCTCTGGATCAAACAGGACGCTATTACCGCTAACGATTACAACCCCAATAACGTTGCTCCACCAGAAAAACGGCTGCTCAGTAAGTCGCTGGAACTCGATGGATTCACCCAACCTATCGTTGTGACAGAAAGTGAACCGCAACACTACGAAATTGTGGATGGTTTTCATCGCCATGAAATCGGTAAAAATCGGGCGGCGTTGAAGCATCAGCTCAAGGGGTATCTCCCCGTCACCTGCCTGCGCCAGGACCGACAGGATAAACATGACCGTATGGCTGCCACTATTCGTCACAACCGGGCGCGGGGTCGACACCAGATTAACGCCATGTCGGAGATCGTTCGCGAGCTGGCGCTGCTTGGCTGGAATGATGAGAGAATAGGCAAGGAGCTGGGAATGGACGGCGATGAAGTCTTGCGCCTCAAGCAAATCAACGGTCTGCTGGAGCTGTTTGCAGACCGCCGTTACTCAGAAGCCTGGACGGTGAAATAATCAGAGCGTGTTAAGACGCTCTGCCGCCGCCAGCAGCGTCGATTCCTGCTTCGCAAAGCAAAGACGGATCAGCTTATGCGGGAAGGGATCGGCGCAGAACACCGACAGCGGAATGGCGGCCACGCCGACCTCTTTCGTCAGCCACTGGCAGAAACTCACGTCGTCCAGATCGGAAATCGCGCTGTAGTCGGCGAGCAGGAAATAGGTCCCTTCTGAGGGCAAAATTTCCAGACGGCTTTTGCTTAATGCCGTCACAAACAGATCCCGACGTTCACGATAGAAGTGCGGCAGCTCGCGGTAATGCGCGGGCTCAGCGCGCAGCATATCCGCCAGCGCCAGCTGAGCCGGCGTGTTCACGGCAAACGTCAGGTACTGATGCACTTTGCGCAGCTCAGCGCTGATGGCCGCCGGGGCCACGCAGTACCCTACCTTCCAGCCGGTCATATGGTAGGTCTTACCAAACGAAGAGACGGCGATAGCACGCTCGCGAAGCTGCGGATGGGCCAGCACGCTGGCATGCCCTTCCTCAGCAAAGCAGATGTGCTCGTAGACTTCATCGCTCAGGACGTAAATTTCCCGTTCGGCGATAGCCTGCCACAGCGCAGCAAAATCGGCTTTTTGCCACACCGTCGCCGACGGATTGTGCGGGGTATTCAGGATCACCAGGCGGGTTTTGTCGCTCAGCAGCGCAGCAAACGCCTGCCAGTCAGGGCGAAAATGCGGCGGCTGGAGCGCCACGCGCTTCACCACGCCGCCGGAGAGTTCAACCGCAGGCGCATAGCTGTCGTAGCTCGGATCAAAGCAGATGACTTCATCGCCCGTACGCACCAGCGCGGTGATGGCCGCATACAGCGCTTCGGTCGCCCCTGCCGTCACCGTAATGTCGCTGTTCGCATCGGGCTTATGGCCATACAGTTCCGCCGTTTTATCCGCAATGGCTTCCCGCAGCGCCTGCACACCCGTCATCGGCGCATACTGATTCGCCCCCTGCGCCACGTGGTACGCCAGGCGCTCCTGCAGATAGGGCGGGCCGTCGAAATCCGGAAAGCCCTGAGAAAGGTTAATGGCGTTGTGCTGCTGCGCCAGAGCGCTCATCTGCGTAAAGATGGTGGTACCGAGATTGGGAAGTTTACTCTGCGGAATCAATGCGTTATTGCTCATTGTGTTGTGCCTGCTTGTAATACTTATGTTGCTGCCACTATAACACGATGTTAGTCTTTGGCAATCAAGACGCTTAGACGTCTAAACCATATGAATATTCCTGGCCGCGAGGGTAAAAGGAAATGACAGACAACCTGCAACTTACACATCTTGTCGACGCCTGCCGCTGGATTGGCGCCAAAGGCTGGGCGCCCGCCACCGGCGGCAATATGTCGGTGCGTCAGGACGAACATCTGTGCTGGCTCAGCGAATCCGGAAAGGACAAAGGCAGCCTCACCACCGATGACTTCCTGCAGGTCGAGATTGCCACCAATCGCGCCCCGTCCGGTCGTAAACCGTCGGCGGAGACCGGGCTGCACACCCTTATCTATCGTCTGTTTCCTGAAGCCAACGCCGTCCTTCACGTTCACACGGTTAACGCCACGGTGCTGTCCCGTCTGGTCAAAGAAGCCGAGCTCAACATCAGCGGCTTTGAGATGCAAAAATCCCTCACCGGGCAGACCACGCATATGGACACGGTGGCTATCCCGATCTTTGATAACGACCAGGATATCGACGCCCTCGCCTCCCGAATCGCCCATTACGCAGAGGAACGCCCGCTTAATTATGGTTTTCTTCTGCGCGGTCATGGCTTAACCTGCTGGGGACGCGACGTGGCCGAGGCCCGCCGTCATCTGGAAGGGCTAGAATTCTTATTTGAATGCGAAATGCGTTTACGACAACTGGAGAGAATATGATTCGCGCGATTGTGACGGATATTGAAGGGACCACCAGCGATATTCGTTTTGTCCATGACGTTTTGTTCCCCTACGCGCGTGAGCGGCTGGCGGCCTTCGTGACCGCGCAGCAGTACGCCGAGCCGGTCAAATCCATTCTGGACAACCTGCGTGATGAAATCGATAACCCGCACGCCAGCGTCGGCGAACTTATCGACGCTCTGTTTGCCTTTATGGACGAAGACCGCAAATCGACCGCGCTCAAAGCCCTGCAGGGGATCATCTGGCACGACGGCTACGTTAACGGCGACTTTACCGGCCACCTCTACCCGGACGTGCTGCCTGCGCTGGAAAAGTGGAAAGCGCAAGGTATTGATCTCTATGTTTATTCCTCTGGTTCCGTCGCCGCGCAGAAACTGTTATTTGGCTACAGCGACGAAGGTGATATTACTCATCTGTTCAGCGGCTATTTCGATACCCACATCGGCGCCAAGCGCGAGGTGCAGTCTTATCAGAACATCGCGGCGCAAACGGGCATTGCCCCGTCGCAGATCCTGTTCCTGTCCGATATTCATCAGGAGCTGGATGCGGCTGAACAGGCAGGTTTTCGTACCTTGCAGCTGATTCGCGGTGATGATGACGGCGCAAGCCACCACCATCAGGTCCACCAGTTTGACGAGATTAACCCGGAGCAGATCCCTTCATGAGCGCATTGACCATTTATTCCGACAAAGACGCCAGTCAACACCAGTGGCACAGCACCGACGCCGCCGAGATTGCCCAACAGCTCAACGCGAAAGGCGTTCGGTTTGAACGCTGGGCTGCGGATCGCGATTTAGGACACGATCCCGCCCCTGAAGCAGTGATCGAGGCGTATCAACATGCGATCGACAAACTGGTGGCAGAGAAGGGTTACCAGAGCTGGGACGTGATCAGCCTGCGCGCAGACAATCCGCAGAAAGATGCGCTACGCGCGAAGTTCCTGAACGAACACACCCACGGCGAAGACGAGGTACGCTTTTTCGTGGAAGGCGCGGGGCTGTTCTGCCTGCACATTGGCGATGAGGTGTATCAGGTGCTGTGCGAGAAAAACGACCTGATCTCCGTCCCCGCGGGCACGCCGCACTGGTTTGATATGGGCTCAGAGCCGAACTTTACCGCCATTCGTATTTTCGATAACCCGGAAGGCTGGGTGGCCCAGTTTACCGGTGATGCCATCGCGGATGCGTATCCACGCCTGGCATGATCTTTTCTCCCTCTCCCTGTGGGAGAGGGTAAGGGTGAGGGCATCCGCGCGCGTTACACCTTCAATCCCTTCACATATCCCACCAGCTGATCCAGCACAATCCCCCATCCTTCGTGGAAGCCCATCTTTTCATGCTGCTCGCGGATCTCCTTCGTCGGATGACGCGCAATCGCCGTATAGCGGGTTTTCCCCTCCCCGACATCTTCCAACAATAAAATCGCCGTCATAAACGGCTTCTCGGCCGGTTTCCAGCCTTCGGTATAGCCGTCGGTAAAGACCAGCTTTTTACCGGGATCGATTTCCAGGAAGACGCCCCGGTTATCCATCCGCTGACCGTCCACCTCAAACACGGTGTTGAACCGCCCGCCCACGCGCAGGTCGAGATCGCATTCGGTCACCTTATGGGGAGCAGGAATGAAGAAGTTTTTGATGTGTTCCGGCGTAGTCCAGCAGAGCCAAAGCAGGTCGCGCGGTGCATCCACCACGCGCTCCAGTTTTAAGTCAGTTTCAGGATCGAGCGTCACGATGTTGTCCTCTTAAGGGAGCCCCTTAAAGGATAGCCGGACTCAGGCAAATTTCCCTTCCGCAACCTCTTCCGGCGTGACCACGCCCGTATCCAGCACCCAGCCGCTAATCAGCGAGGCTGGCGTAACGTCAAACGCCGGGTTGTAGACCTGCGCGTTTTCCGGCGCCCACTGAACCGCGCCAAAGCTTCCGGCGACGCCCGTCACCTCGCTGGCGGCACGCTGCTCAATCGGGATCGCGTCGCCGTTCGGGCATTCCGGGTCGAGGGTCGTTTGCGGCGCGGCCACATAGAACGGAATGCCGTGGAATTTTGCCAGCACCGCCAGGGAGTAGGTGCCGATTTTGTTCGCCACGTCGCCGTTAGCCGCAATGCGGTCTGCGCCCACCCACACGGCGTCTACCTGCCCTTTCGCCATCAGGCTGGCGGCCATGGAATCGGTAATCAGCTGATACGGCACACCCAGCTCGCCAAGCTCCCACGCGGTCAATCTACCGCCCTGCAGCAGCGGGCGGGTTTCATCGACCCAGACGTTGCTGACGTTGCCTTCCTGGTGCGCGCGAGCAATGACCCCAAGCGCCGTACCGACCCCCGCCGTTGCCAGTCCGCCGGTGTTGCAGTGGGTCAGCAGGCGGCTGCCGGGCTTCACCAGCGCGCTGCCCGCTTTCGCAATGGCATCACAGAGTCGTTTATCTTCATCAATCAGGCGCAGCGCCTCCGACACCAGCGCCGGAACATACTCTTCCTGCCACAGCGCAATCTTCATGCGGTCGAGATTGTTCATCAGGTTCACCGCCGTCGGGCGGGACGCGCGCAGGGTTTCCAGCGCAATCGCCAGCTCGTCACGGTTTTTGCCGTTTTCCGCCAGCAGCGCCAGCAGCAGGCTTGCAGAGAGACCAATCAGCGGCGCGCCGCGCACGCGCAGGGCGTGGATATGCCCAACCAGCGCCTCTACGGTCGAGGCATCCAGCCAGCGTTTCTCCTGCGGGAGGGCCTGCTGGTCGAGAATAAAGAGCTGATTATTCGCCACCCGCAGGCTGGTCGTCTGTAATGTCTGCATGTCGTTAATTCCCTGTTGCGTTGTTGTAGCACATTGTGTCAGGATGAAATCCAGATGTATAGACGTCTACATGTCTTAATTTAAAAACTCGTGAGGAGCAGGCCATGTCGCAATACCGTACCTTTACCGCTCAGGATGCCGTGGAGTATGCCAGGCAGTTTGGCGGACTTGACGATCCTTCATCGCTGGTAGAGGCGCAGGAGATTGGCGACGGCAACCTCAATCTGGTCTTTAAAATTTTCGACAGCGCGGGCGTGAGCCGCATCGTCGTTAAGCAGGCGCTACCCTACGTGCGCTGCGTCGGCGAGTCCTGGCCGCTGACGCTGGACCGCGCCCGTCTGGAGGCGCAAACCCTGGTCGAGCACTACCGGCACAGCCCGCAGCACACCGTGAAAATCCACCACTTCGATCCGGAGCTGGCGGTGATGGTGATGGAAGATCTCTCCAGCCATCGCATCTGGCGCGGCGAGCTGATCAAAAATAATTATTACCCGCTGGCGGCGCGTCAGCTGGGTGAATACCTCGCGCACGCGCTGTTCTACACCAGCGATTTCTACCTGCACCCGCACGAGAAGAAAGCGCAGGTGGCGAAATTCATCAACCCGGAGATGTGCGAGATCACCGAAGATCTGTTCTTCAACGATCCGTACCAGATCCACGAGCGCAACAGCTACCCGGCCGAGCTGGAAAATGACGTCGCGGCGCTGCGCAACGACGCTCAGCTGAAAATGGCCGTGGCCTCCCTGAAGCACCGCTTCTTCTCGCACGCCGAAGCGCTCCTGCACGGCGATATTCACAGCGGGTCGATTTTTGTGGCGCACGGCAGCCTGAAGGCCATCGACGCCGAGTTTGGCTACTTTGGCCCGATTGGCTTTGACGTCGGTACCGCCATCGGCAACCTGCTGCTGAACTTCTGCGGCCTGCCGGGGCACCTGGGCATTCGCGATGCCGCCGCCGCGCGCGAGCAGCGCCTGACCGATATTCAGGAGCTGTGGAACACCTTCGCGGAACGCTTCCTGGCGCTGGCACACGAGAAAACGCGCGACGCCGCGCTCGGCGCGCCGGGTTACGCCTCTGCGTTTCTGAAAAAGGTCTGGCATGACGCCATCGGCTTCTGCGGCACCGAACTCATTCGCCGCAGCGTCGGGCTTTCCCACGTCGCAGATATCGACACCATTCAGGACGAGGCCATGCGACACGAATGCCTGCGCCACGCGATAACGCTCGGTAAAGCGCTGATTGTGATTGCCGACCGCATCGACAGTGCGGAAGATCTGGTGGCGCGGGTGCGGCAGTATAGTTGATTTTCTCCCTCTCCCTGCGGGAGAGGGCCGGGGTGAGGGCATCAAACTGCGCTTACCCCAAATACTCAATCACCGACAGCCCGCCGTTATAGTCCGTGCTGTAGATAATTCCCTGCGCATCCACAAACACATCACACGACTGGATCACCTGCGGGCGATTCGGTCGAGTATCCATCATTTTCTCCGGTGCCGCAGGCACCAGCGCACCGGTTTCAACCGGTCGATACGGATTGGAAATGTCATACGCGCGCACGCCCGCGTTCTGATACGTCGCAAAAATCAGCGTCGAGCTGACGAAGCTCCCCGGCCGGTTCTCGTGCAGGTTGTGCGGCCCGAAATGTGCCCCTTTCGCCACGTAGTCGATTTCATCCGGCTGGGGAAAGGTAGAAATACTGACCGGATTCGACGGCTCGCGGATATCAAACAGCCAGATCAGCTTCTCGCCGTCTTCCTGGTTATCGAGCACCGCTTCGTCCAGCACCACCAGCAGATCGCGGTCGGGCAGCGGCAGCGCGGTGTGCGTGCCGCCGCCAAACGGCGGGCTCCAGTTACGGTGGCTAATGAGCTTAGGACGGGTACGATCCTTCACGTCCAGCAGCGTCAGGCCGCCGTCGCGCCAGCTGCCGTACGCGGTATCGCCGGCAATAATCGCATGGTGGAGCGCGTAGCGTTTCCCTTCCGGCCAGTTCGGCTGTTCACCTTCAGCCTGGTTCATCCCCGGCAGCCACCAGCGCCCTGCCACCTCAGGCTTAAGCGGGTCGGCCAGGTCGATCGTCAAAAAGATGTAGTCGGTAAAGCCGTCGATCAGCGCCGACACGTACGCCCAGCGTCCGCCGACGTACCAGATGCGGTGGATGCCGATACCGCTCAGCGACAGAAAACCGATTTCGCGCGGCCTGTCCGGCGTGGAGATATCAAACACGCGCAGCCCGGCGCTCCAGCCTTTGTCCTGCACGTCGCGGACAGTCTCGCCCACCTGCCGGGTGTAGTAGACCTTCTCGTCGGCAAAGCGGGCATCGGCAAACAGATCCCGGGCGTTGATGACCAGCAGCAGGTCATCATGCGCCTGCAGATGCACGTTCCAGGTGCCGGGCGGCGCGGGCACGTAGCCTGCCGCTTTCGGGTTTTTCGGGTCGCGCACGTCGACAACCGAAAAGCCCTGCGACACCATATGGCCTATATAGGCGAAACCGCGATGCACCATCAGCTGCACGCCGTCCGGGCGCCCCCCCTGATCGCTATGGCCAATCAGCCGCATATTGCGGCTGTATTCGGGCGTAGGGAGCTCGCTCATTTATTTTTCGCTTCCAGCGTCGCAAACCACGGCGCGATAAAATCTTCCGTCTGGCCCCAGCCCGGAATGATTTTGCCCAGCGACGCCACGTTCACCGCGCCCGGCTGGGCGGTCAGCAGCGCCTGAGGAATGGCGGCTGCCTTAAAATCGTAGGTCGCTGGCGTCGCTTCCCCGGCAATCTTGTTCGCCACCAGACGCACGTTGGTCGCGCCAATCAGCTTCGGATCCACCGCCACGCTCACCTTCCACGGGCTGCCCGGCTCGCGCATCAGCTGCAGATCCTGGTTAGAGATGTCGATGCTGTAGAGCTTAATCTCGGTGCGGCCGTTCTCTTTCAGCGCCTTATACGCGCCCTGGCTGAAGGCGTCCCAGGTTCCCCAGATGGCATCGATTTTGCCTTTCGGGTATTTCGCGAGGATTGCACCCACCTTGTTGGCGGTGTCGCCCTGCACGTCGGAAGAGACCGCACCGATAGACTCCAGCTCTTTAATGTCCGGATACTGTTTTTGCAGCTCTTTATAGGCCGCCTGGCGACGCTCCATCGGCGGGAAGCCCGCCACCCACAGCTTGACGATATTGGCCTTGCCGTTGAAATCTTTCGCCAGCTGGCCGAAGGAGAGGTTCGTCAGGGAGGCATCATCCTGCTGGGTAACGGTCACGCCCGGGATCTCGCCGTTGACGGCGGTATCAAATACCGCGACCTTAATCCCGGCGTCCACCGCCTTCTTCACCAGCGCGGTGGAGTACGGATCGCGGCCCTGAGACAGGATAATCCCGTCGTACTTCTGGCTGATGGCCTGGTTCACGAAGTCCTGGAATTTGGCGTCGTCCCCGTTGCTTAAAAAGGTGCTGACCTTAAAGCCAAGCTTCTTCCCTTCCTGAATGGCCCCGGCAATAAACTGTGTGGTGTTGTCGTCTGAGCCGAGGTTACGGATCACCGCGATGCGGATCGGGCCGTCATGGTTGGCAATGGCCGCCGGAAGCGGTGCAGGCGTGGCCGCGAAGCCAGGCAGAGCGGTGAATAACCCTAATGCCACCAAAGAGAGTGCAATCTTTTTCATTTTTTATCCCGTTGTGTTGTCAGCGTTTTTGTATGTAGGTAATCGCCAGCGCTACCGCGAGCACCAGCCCTTTTATAATGTCCATGGCGTAATACGGCACGGAGAGCATCACCAGCCCGTTCGACAGCACGCCGAGAATAACCGCCCCGACCAGGGTCCCCAGCGCGTTCGGCTTGCCGGACCCGGCCAGCGAGAAGCCAATCCACGCCGCCGCCACCGCATCCATCAGATATCCGCCGCCTGCGTTCACCTGCGACGAGCCAATGCGCGAGGCCAGCAAAATCCCGCCCAGGCCCGCCAGCAGCGAGGCAATCACGTAGGCCGCCACCTTGTAGCGGGTGGTGCGAATGCCGGAGAGACGCGCCGCTTCCGGGTTACCGCCAATGGCGTACATCCGGCGTCCATGAGTGGTGAGCGACAGCCCCAGCTGTGCCAGCACGGTCACCACCAGCATGACGATCACGATGGTCGGCACCTGTCCCAGCAGGCTGAACGTCGCCGGAATAGTCCCTTCCGCCATATCGCCGCTCGGCAGCACCATGTTTTCGGTAATCGACCCGCCGTAGCTGTAGGTCATCGCCACGCCCTGGATCACAAACAGGCTGGCCAGCGTCGCGAGCATGTCCGGAATGCGCAGGATGACGATCAGAAAGGCGTTAAACAGCCCCACCAGCGTGCAGAGCGCGAGGGTAATCAGAATCGACTCGGTGGTGCCGAAGCCGTGCCAGACGAAAAGGGAAATCACCAGCGCGTTCGCCAGCGACGCGGTAGACCCCACGGAGAGATCGAATCCGCCGATGGTCAGCGAAATCGACACGCCTATGGCAATCACCGTCACGATGGCAATCGAGCGCAGGATATTGATGATGTTATTCGGATCGAGGAAGCTGTCCGACGCCAGGCCAAAGACGGCCACCAGCGCGACGACGGTCAGCAACATGCCCCACCTGTAGAGAAAATCGAAAATCTGCTGACGGCCAGACGCCGTCGCGTTTACTGAAAGGGCCTTGCTCACGACGCCGTTCCTCCGGTTGAATAATAAAGTAATGTCTCTTCACGGGCCTCGGTCCCGGCGATTTCCGCCACGATGCGCCCGTCCCACAGCACGCAGATGCGGTCGCACAGCCCGACCAGCTCGGCAAATTCGCCGGAGGCGTAAATCACCCCTTTGCCCTCGCGCGCCAGGCCGTCAATCAGCTGGAAAAGATCGGTTTTGGCCTTCACGTCCACGCCTTTGGTCGGCTCGTCGAAGATCAGCACGCTCGCGTCATTGCGCAGCCACTTGCCGATAGCCACCTTCTGCTGGTTACCGCCGGAGAGACGTCGCAAAACCTGCCCGGGACCGCGCGCGCGAACGCCGACGCGGGCGATCACCTCCTCCGCCCAGCGCCACGCCTGACGATGGCCGAACAGGCTCCAGCGCGAGAAGCTGTTATCAGCGCACACGGCAAGGTTCATGCTCACCGGCTCGTCGATAAAAATACCCTCTTTACGCCGCTCTTCCGGCACCAGCGCCAGCCCGCGCAGCACCGAGTCCGCCGGATCGCGCGGCTGCCAGGGCTGTTGATTCAGCTCACCGCGCGCCACGCGGCTTTTGCTGGCGCCAAACAGCGCCTTACAGAGTTCGGTTTTTCCCGCCCCCGCCAGCCCGGCAATACCAAGAATTTCGCCCTTGCGCAGGTGCAGGGAGATATCTTTCAGCAGCGCGTCGTCGTGCAGACCTTCTACCCGCAGGAGCGTCTCTTCGCCGTGCGGTGGCCGCGCGGGCGGATAGATATCGCTCAGCACGTGGCCGAGCATCTTCTCGACGATCGCTTCTCCGCTAAGATCGGCCATCGGTCCGGACTCAATCAGCTTGCCGTCGCGCAGCACCGTCAGGGTGTCGCAGATGGCCTTCAGCTCGTGAATGCGGTGGGAGATAAACACCACGCCGATGCCCTGCTGCTTTAAGCGTCTGACTACCGCAAACAGGCGCTCGCTCTCGTGTGCGTCCAGCGGCGCGGTGGGCTCATCAAGAATCAAAAAACGGCAGTGGTGGGATAGCGCCCGCGCCAGCAAAATCTGCTGCTTTTCGGCAAGCGTGCAGCTGTCGATGGAACGGCGTACGTCCAGAGAAACATCCAGCTGCGCCAGCGCCTGTCTCGCCTGCTGACGGATCGCGCGCCAGCTGAAGCGATGCCCCGGCTGCGCCAGCTGGTCGAGCATGATGTTCTCGGCGATGCTTAACCCCGGGATCAGCGCCACGTCCACCTCCTGCTGCACAAGGTGGATCCCCAGCCGTTTGGCATCGAGCGGTTCGCGGATGTTTACCGGCTGGTTGTTAATGCTGATCTCGCCCTCATAGTGGTCGTGCGTCCCGCACAGCACCGCCATCAGCGTCGATTTTCCCGCGCCGTTGGCGCCGGTCAGCGCATGTACGGAGCCGCCGGATAAGGTGAAATTCACGCGCGACAGCGCCTGAAAGCCGGAAAAGGCCAGGCTGATACCGCGCATTTCAAGGCGACTGGAAACCATCCGCGTAAATCCTTCATTACTCTTCTGATTTATCGAATTTTTCACAGCTCCGGTTGACTGACAACGACGGAAAAGGCATAAGTTAAAGCGAAATATTATTAGCCATCCGGATGTCCAGACATAACATCGGGTTAGCGCTTCCCAAAAAGGACACCATCATGAGCAACACCGATATCCGCGTCGTGCCTGGCCCGGCGAATTACTTCTCTCATTCCGGAAGCCTTGCGCATCTGAATGACTTCTTTACCCCTGAACAGCTTTCCCGCGCGGTGTGGATCTACGGCGAGCGCGCGATCGAAGGCGCGCGCCCTTTCCTGCCGGAGAGCTTTAATGCGCCGGGGGCGAAACACCTGCTGTTTAAAGGCCACTGCAGCGAGCGCGACGTCACCCATCTGGTGAATGAATCCGGCAGCGACGCCAGCGTGGTGATTGGCGTTGGCGGCGGCGCGGTGCTCGATGCCGTCAAGGCCGTGGCGCGCCGCTTAGGAGTGCCGTTCGTGGGCATCCCCACTATTGCCGCCACCTGCGCGGCGTGGACCCCGCTCTCGGTCTGGTACAACGATGCCGGTCAGGC
The DNA here is from genome assembly GCF_058354585.1 of Enterobacter sp. Taxon_8. Classification (NCBI taxonomy): domain Bacteria; kingdom Pseudomonadati; phylum Pseudomonadota; class Gammaproteobacteria; order Enterobacterales; family Enterobacteriaceae; genus Enterobacter; species Enterobacter sp. Taxon_8. The sequence continues at coordinate 3,325,979 of NZ_CM177989.1, forward strand.
GCTGCATTTTGAGATCTTCGACGACGCCAACTTCCTGGTGCTGGTGGAGCCGCAGATCGTCCTTAACGCACCCGCGGAGTATCTGCTGGCGGGCATCGGCGATACGCTGGCGAAGTGGTACGAAGCGGTAGTGCTCGCCCCGCAGCCTGAAAAGCTGCCGCTGACCGTGCGGCTGGGCATCAACGGCGCGCTGGCTATCCGCGACGTGCTGCTGGAGCACAGTGAGGAAGCCCTGGCTGACCAGCAGCGCGGTGAACAGACGCAGGCGTTCCGGGACGTGGTGGATGCGATTATTGCAGGCGGCGGGATGGTCGGCGGTCTGGGCGAACGCTATACCCGCGTGGCGGCGGCGCATGCGGTGCACAACGGTTTGACCGTGCTGCCGCAGACGGAAAAATACCTCCACGGCACCAAGGTGGCCTACGGCATTCTGGTGCAGAGCGCCCTGCTCGGCCAGGACGACGTGCTGGCACAGCTGGTCTCGGCGTATCGGCGTTTTAACCTGCCGACCACGCTTCGCGCGCTGGAGGTCGATATTAACAGCCGAGAGGAGCTGGATAAGGTGATTGCCCACACCCTGCGTCCGGTGGAGTCAATTCATTATCTGCCGGTGACGTTAACGCCCGACGTTCTGCGCGCGGCGTTTGAGAAGGTGGAATACTTCAGCCGTTAATCTCCCTGACCGTCTATACCTAATGATGATTCTTACCACTCTCGTAACGAGGTCATCATGCAGATCGATTTAACAGGTAAAAAGGCGCTGGTTACCGGTGCCAGCCGCGGGTTGGGTCGGGCTATTGCACTGTCGCTGGCGCGCGCCGGTGCGGATGTGATTATTACGTATGAAAAATCTGCCGATAAAGCCCAGGCGGTCGCCGATGAGATTAAGGCGCTGGGACGACACAGCGAAGCCGTGCAGGCCGACAGCGCCAGCGCGCAGGCGATTCAGGATGCCGTCACCCATGCGGCACGTTCCCTTGGCGGGCTGGACATTCTGGTCAACAACGCGGGTATCGCGCGCGGCGGCCCGCTGGAGTCCATGACCCTGGCGGACATTGACGCGCTCATCAACGTCAACATTCGCGGCGTGGTGATCGCCATTCAGGAAGCGCTGGTGCACATGTCTGACGGCGGGCGCATTATCAACATCGGCAGCTGTCTGGCTAACCGCGTGGCGATGCCGGGTATTGCCGTTTACTCGATGACCAAGTCTGCCCTAAACTCCCTCACCCGCGGCCTGGCGCGCGATCTGGGGCCGCGCGGTATTACCGTTAACCTTGTCCACCCCGGCCCCACCAACAGCGATATGAATCCGGAAGACGGCGAACAGGCGGAGGCCCAGCGCCAGATGATCGCCGTCGGCCACTACGGCCAGCCGGAAGACATCGCGGCGGCGGTCACGTTTCTTGCCAGCCCAGCCGCCGGGCAGATCTCCGGTACCGGCCTGGATGTGGACGGCGGGTTGAACGCCTGATCGCACCTTTTCTGCAAGCCTCTGCTGCCCGGCAGAGGCCTTCTCGAGCCGCCTCGACGGTTTGCGTTTTGCCTCTTACCTGTATTTTTTCTCCGCTCTACAGTACCCCATAAGAAATTCGGAATTTATCTAATAGTCTTATTATTTCCTTATATTTTGTGTGGGCGTACAGTGGAGGTACGGATGAAGATTGTCTGGTCAAAGAATGCAAAGAAAGAGTTTTCCAAAATCGATGGCCGATATCAGCGAAGAATCAAAGCAAAACTTGCTGAGCTGGACGATCGCTCAGCTCCCCGGCCCGATATCAAAAAAATATCGGCAACAGAAAATCATTTTCGGCTACGCGTTGGCGATTACCGCACTCTGATTACACTTCGGGACGATCCCGATAACCATTGTTATGTTTTGGCCGTCAAGCGCAGAACATCAACGACCTACCTTCACGAGGAGAAAGCCCCCTATGGCTGTTCAGCTAATTAAGGACGATGACGGAAAAGCGCAGTACGTCGTTATTCCCTATGATGAATACTTTCGTATGTGCTTACAGATGGCAGAAATTGACGACGAAACCGATGATGATCTAGAGGATATTGAAGTCGAACACGATTGTTATGATGACGTAGGATTACCTGGTGAAGTATGCGACGTCATGCATAACGAGAACGTCAGCCTGCAGGCCGCGTGGCGTATCCTGCGCGGGCTATCCCAGCAGGAGGTGGCGGAGAAACTGGGCATCAGCCAGTCCGCCGTGTCACAGCTGGAAGCGCTGGACTCCCGTCCGCAAAAGCGCACCCGTGAAAAGCTGGCGGCGATCTACGGCTGTAAGCAGGAACAGATCAGCCTCTATTTACCGAAAGAGGGTTAACAGCACTTCGCCCCGCCCTTGCCGCCGTAGCGGGCGTCCTGGCGGTCACGGAAAAATTCTTCGTAGGTCATGGGCGTCTGGTCCGGATGGTTGACGCGCATATGCTCGACGTAGTTGTCGTAGTCCGGCACGCCAATCATCATTTTGGCGGCCTGGCCCAGGTACTTACCGGCTTTGGAAAGGGTGTCGAACATAGTTCTGATCTCACAGGGAATGTAGGCCGGGTAAGGCGAAGCCGCCACCCGGCACACGGGTTAATGCGCCCCTTTGGCCTGGGTCACAATCTCTTCCAGGTTTTCAGGCATTGGCTCGTACGGCGTCTCTTTCGCCGTTGGCTTATCGTTTTTCAACGCAGCCAGCGCGGTCCTGAGAGAATACAACGCCAGCACCACGACCACCACCATAAAGAAGATGGTTAGCCCGGCGTCCAGACGGTTGTTAAACACCAGCTGCGACAGCTGCGATTCGGTGTACTGTGCCGGGATCTTGCCGCTGTCGATCATCGCCTGGAACTTGTTGGCAATCGCCAGGAAGCCCACCTTATTATCCGGGCTGAAGGCTTTCTGCCAGCCCGCCGTCAGGGTACAGATAAGCAGCCACGCGGTTGGCACCAGCGCCACCCAGGCGTAACGCTGGCGCTTCATCTTGAACAGCACCACCGCGCAGAGCATCAGCGCCATACCCGCCAGCATCTGGTTGGCGATACCGAACAGCGGCCACAGGGTGTTAATCCCGCCCAGCGGATCGACCACGCCCTGATGCAGGAAATACCCCCACGCCAGCACGCACAGCGCCGTCGCCAGCAGGTTAGCCGGGAGCGAATCGGTCCGCTTCAGGTTCGGGGAGATGACGCCCAGCAGATCCTGCAGCATAAAGCGCGCCGCACGGGTTCCCGCATCCACCGCCGTCAGGATAAACAGCGCTTCAAACAGGATGGCGAAGTGATACCAGAACGACACGTCCATCAGCCCGCCCAGCGCGCCGTGAAGAATATACGCCATGCCGACCGCCAGCGTCGGCGCGCCGCCTGCACGGGAGATAATCGACTGCTCGCCCACTTCGCTGGCGATGCTCGTCAACGTATCAGGGGTAATCGCAAAGCCCCAGCCGCTCACCACCTGCGCGGCAGACGCTACCACGTCAACGGTGCCGGCCGGGGCCAGGACCGCCATCGGGCTGTTCATCGCGAAATACACGCCCGGGTCGATAATGCAGGCGGAGACCAGCGCCATAATGGCCACGAAGGACTCCATCAGCATACCGCCGTAGCCGATCAGGCAGGCCTGATTTTCATTCGCCAGCATCTTCGGCGTGGTACCGGAGGCAATCAGCGCGTGGAAGCCCGACACCGCACCGCAGGCGATGGTGATAAACAGGAACGGGAAGAGATTGCCGGTCCAGACCGGGCCGGTACCGTCGATGAATTTGGTTAATGCCGGCATGGTCAGGGTCGGACGCATAATCAGAATGCCGATCGCCAGCCCGACGATAGTACCGATTTTCAGGAACGTTGAGAGATAGTCACGCGGAGCCAGCAGCAGCCACACCGGGAGCACGGCCGCCACAAAGCCGTAGCCCACCAGCATCCAGGTCAGCTGTACGCCGGTAAAGTCGAAGAACGGCGCCCAGGTCGGGCTTTCCGCCACCCAGCCGCCGGAGATAATGGCGAACACCAGAAACACCAGGCCAATCACCGACACTTCACCAATCCGGCCCGGACGCAGGTAGCGGATATAGATCCCCATAAACAGCGCCAGCGGAATGGTGAAGGCAACGGTATACGTTCCCCAGGGGCTGTGGGTCAGCGCTTTCACCACGATCATCGCCAGCACCGCGAGGATGATCACCATGATCATAAAGGTCGCCACCAGCGCAATCACCCCGGCAGTGGCCCCCATCTCCTCTTTCACCAGCTCACCCAGCGAACGTCCGTCGCGGCGGGTAGAGACGAACAGCACCATAAAGTCCTGCACCGCGCCTGCCAGCACCACGCCCGCCAGGATCCAGATCATCCCCGGCAGGTAGCCCATTTGCGCCGCCAGCACCGGCCCCACCAGCGGGCCTGCCCCGGCAATCGCCGCAAAATGGTGACCGAACAGCACTTTCTTATCGGTCGGCACGTAGTCCAGACCGTCGTTATGGCGAACGGCAGGCGTCATGCGCGTTGCGTCAACGCCCAGGACGTTCTTCGCGATATAGCGGCCATAAAAACGATAGGCGATCAGGTAAACGCAGACCGAGGCGACGACGATCCAGAGCGCGTTGATCTGCTCCCCTCGGTTGAGGGCGATATAGCCCAGGGCAAAGGCTCCCACAACGGAGAGCCCTGCCCATGTAAGGTATTTCCCTGAGTTGTTCATAGTTGTTGTCCGTTGTTGTGAAACAGTGAGATGTTACATTTTGTTTCTAGAACAACCGGAAAAATTTAACAACTTTGAAACGCAATAATGCGTGGTCAAACCAGAGATTTACACCACAGTGTTAAGCCGATCACTTTGATCTGCCTGGGTTAGCCCAGCACCATCGTACTTAACCGGCAGGTGCAGCACCGCCGCCCCTGCTCGTCGAAGACCACAATCTCCCAGCTCTGGCTCGAACGCCCAAGATGCAGCGGCTGACACACGCCGCGAACCTTACCGTGGGAAACTGCCCGATGATGCGTGGCGTTCAGCTCCGTTCCCACCACGCTCTGCCCGTCGCGGGTCATCAGAAATCCGGCCATTGAGCCGAGCGTTTCCGCCAGCGCCGCCGAGGCACCGCCGTGAAGCAGGCCAAACGGCTGATGGGTTCGCGCATCTACCGGCATCTCCGCTTCCAGCGTGTCATCCCCGAGGCGGGTATAGATGATGCCCAGGTTCGCCACCAGGGTATTCACGCTGGTGGCGTTCAGTTCTGCAAGCGATAAATGACGTTTCCAGATCATTTATGCCCCCAGCGTGGAGCCGCCGTCCACCACGATATCCTGCAGGGTGATGTGGCTGGCGGCATCGGAGGCAAGGAACAGCACGGTCGCAGCTATCTCCTGCGGGCGGGCAATTTTGCCCAGCGGAATGCCGAGCTTAAACTGCTCGCCGAAGCCGCGGATGCGCTGCTGTTCCGCATCGTCGCTTTTCCACAGGGTGCGCTGCATATCGGTGTCCGTTGAGCCCGGCGACACCAGATTGCAGCGCACGCCGCTGCCCGCCAGCTCCAGCCCGACGGTCAGGGCCAGGCTTTTCAGCGCCGCTTTCGATGCGCCGTAGGCGCTCATGCCGATGCGCGGCGCGTGCGCCGCGTCGGACGCCACGGTGACCATCGCCCCGCCCTGCTGGCGGCGAAACTGGCCCATCGTCTGCTGGAAAAGGTTGAACGCGCCGCCGACGTTGACCGCGAAGGTATGCTGCCAGTCATCCTGCGAGAGCTGGTCCGTCGCCCCCATGCGCAGAATGCCCGCGGCGTTGACCAGCACGTCCAGCCGTTCGAGCGAAGCCAGCGCGCGCCCGCACACCTCATGTACCTGTGCGGCATCCGCCACGTCCAGCGTTTCGGTGGCAAACGGATAGTCATCCTGCGGGAAGGCAAGATCGAACCCGGTCACCTGTGCGCCTGCTTCGGCAAACGCCAGTGCGGTCGCGTAGCCAATCCCCTTCCCCGCGCCCGTCACCCAGACGGTTTTGCCGGTAAAATCGAATCCCGCCATTACTTCACCTCGCGGGAAAGCAGCGCCCACCAGGCGTCGAGAGTGGGATTTTTTGCCAGCATCACGAAGTCGATATCGCCGTGCACTTTGCGCCAGCGGGCCGCCAGCGCCATCATGCGCACTGAATCCAGGCCGTAGTCGATCAGGTTTTCGTCATCCATCGGCTCGTCGGACTCGTCCAGCAGCGGAAGGATCAGCTCGCGCAGCGCGGCTTTCGAGGCCGGAACGGACGGCAGCAGCTCGTCGGTCATCACCACGCGGCCAGAACGCCCGGCCACGTAGTTCAGGGACATCAGGTGCTCGTCACGGGTGAAATCTGCCAGCGCGTCGGCAATAAAGAACGGCTTAATGTCGCGCATAAAGGCGTCGGTGGCGGTGGTCATGCAGCCGATGTGAGCGTACACGCCGGTAATTAGCAGCTGGTTGCGGCCCGTCTCTTTCAGCATCTGCTCCAGCGGCGAGCGGTGAAACGCGCTGTAGCGCCACTTCACCAGCACCGTGTCCGCTTCGTCCGGGGTCAGCTCAGCGACGATGCGCTGCTGCTCCGGCGAGCGGGTCAGGCCAGGCCCCCACATGTCGTTCAGCAGGGCGCGGTCTTCATCGCTTTGCTCTTTTGGCTGCGCGGTGTAGTAAACCGGGATATTGTGTTCTTTGCAGTATGCGCGCAGTTTAGCGATGTTCGCTACTACCTGCTGCATCATCGCGCTATTTTCGCCCCAGAAGTTCAGGAAATACTCCTGCATATCGTGGATCAGCAGCGCCGCGCGCTCGGGCTCAAACGCCCAGTTCACCTTGTTGGTCGGCAACTCTGCGGCGGTTGGCAGCGCGTAAGCGGTTAATTTTGGAATGGCCATACTCTGTTCCTCAGCCCCGGGCGCGTTCAGCAAGCCACAGGCGCAACTGTTTCTTATCGACTTTGCCGACCGGCGTCAGCGGGAGCGCATCCACGCTCTCCACGCGGTCCGGCAGCTTGAATTCGGCAACGCCCTGCTCGCGCAGGAAGCGACGCACCTCGACCGCGCGCAGGGGCTGTTTCACCACCAGATACGCGCAGCTCTTCTCGCCCAGCAAGCTGTCCTCCATGCTCACCAGCGCGGCGTGGATCACCGACTCATGGCGCAGCAGCAGGTTCTCGATCTCTTCGGCGGCGATCTTCTCCCCGCCGCGGTTGATCTGATCTTTCTCTCGACCCTGCACGGTGATATAGCCCTGCTCGTCGATGGCGATCAGATCCCCGGAGCAATAAAAGCCGTCGGCGTCAAAGGCGCTGGCATTGTGTTCCGGGCTGTTGAAATAACCGCGGAAGGTATACGGCCCCCGCGTCATCAGGCGTCCGACTTCCCCGCGCGGCAGCGGGTTGCCGTGCTCGTCGGCCACCCACACTTCGTCGTCCGGGCACATCGGGCGGCCCTGGGTGTTGATGATGCGTTCCGGCGCGTCGTCGAGCGCGGTGTAGTTCACCAGCCCTTCCGCCATGCCGAACACCTGCTGAAGCTGGCAGCCGATTTCCGCCGGAATGCGCGCCGCGAGCGTGGCGGAGAGGCGCGCGCCGCCCACCTGCAGCAGCTTCAGAGAGTTGAGCTGCGCGCTGCCCGCGCCGTCGGCAATCGCCTGCAGCCAGAGGCTGACCGCCGGGGGCACCAGCGAGGTGACGTTAATCTGATGCCGTTCGATCAGCGGGAAGCAGAGCGTGGCGCTCGGATCGTTCGCCAGCACCACGCAGCCGCCCGCGGTGAAGACGCCCAGCGATCCCGGCGAGCTCATGGCGTAGTTATGCGCGGCGGGGAGCGCATTCAGGTAACGGGTTTCGGCGGTAATGCCGCAGATCTCGTTGCTGCGGCGGATGCTGTAGTCGTAGTCGTTGTGCGTCCGCGGGATCAGCTTCGGCGTGCCGGTGCTGCCGCCGGAGAGCTGGAAGAAGGCCACTTCGTCGGCGGGCGTCGGGTTCGGGATGAAGTTGTCGGCCGGACGGGCCATCGCCGCTTCCAGGGCATGTTCACCCTTATCGCCGCGCAGGAGCACGACGCGTACCGAACGGTGTTCATCCACGAAAGCGTTGAGGAAGTCATCGCCCGCAAACAGCGCATGGTCGCGATCGGCGATCAGCACGGCGGGTTTGATCTGCGCCGCGTAGGCGTTCAGCTCGCTGCGCTGGTGGCTAAAGAGCGCGTTGACCGGCGCGACGCCGATTTGCAGCAGCGCGAAGAAGGTGATGTAGAACTCGGCCACGTTGCCAAGCTGCACCAGCGCGGTCTCGCCGCGATGCAGCCCACGCCCCTGAAGGGCTGAGGCCAGGTTGTTCACCGCCTGATTAAACGCACGGTAGGTGATGTGCCGCTCGCCGTCAATTATCGCCACGGCATCGCTGTCCGCGCGATCCGTCAGGATGTGGGTCAACGGCAGATCCTGCCAGTAGCCTTTTTCACGGTAGCGGCGGGCAAATGCCTCAGGCCAGCGGGTAAAGGGAATGGTCATGAGTCTTCCTTAGTGCAAACCAAATACGTTGAGCATGGTGGAGAGCTTCACGCCCGTCTCGCGCCACTCGCCCACCGGCGAGGAGGCAGGCACAATGCCCGCGCCGGCAAACAGGCGAACGGTATTTTTATGCAGACGCGCGCAGCGGATGGTCACCACCCACTCGCCGTTGCCTTCGCTGTCGCACCAGCCGACGATGCCGCCGAACAGCTCGCGGTCGAACGGCTCTAGCTCGGCAATCAGCTCTTTTGCCGCCTGATGCGGGAAGCCGCTCAGCGCCGGGGTCGGGTGCAGCAGGCAGGCCAGGGTCAGGGCGTTTTCGTTTTCACGCGCCTCGCCTTCTACCGGCGTCGCCAGATGCCACAGCGTGGGCGTGGTAATCAACTGAGGAGAATCTGGCATGCTGAGATGGTGGCTGCGCGGTGCCAGAATAGCCTTCATCGCCTGGGTCACGAGGTCGTGCTCGTGCCGATCCTTTTCAGAGGCCAGCAGCTTATTGCCCGCTTCGCGATCTAATACATCATCGGGCTGACGACGCGCCGAGCCTGCCAGCGGCAGCGAACTAAAGTGCGCGCCCTCTTTGCGCAGCAGCAGTTCAGGGCTGGCGCCGAGGAGCACGCCGCCGTCTTCCAGCGGCACGTGGAAGTTGAAGCTCGCCGGGTTCTGGGCGATCAGGCGCTCCATCAGGGCGCCGCTATCCATGTTTTTGTCGGTCGCGATATCAATCAGGCGCGACAGCACCACCTTGTTCACCTGCGGTGTGGCGGTGAGCGACGCGGCGCGAGCCACCATCTCTTCGAAAACGGGCTGCGGCGGGATCTCGGTGCGTTGTTCCACCTTCAGCGCCTGCGAGCCGGAAAAATAACGTGCAGACTGCTGACGTGCCGGACGGGAAAAGGTCTGCCAGCGTTGGGGAATAAACAGAGAGGACGGCTTGCGGGTATCGAACGGGATAGCCCCTACCATCACCGGATGAGCGATACCGCTGGCTTTCGCATTCAGGAAGGCCTGGGCTAATTTTTGCTGGAAGCGACCCGCCGGATCGTCACCGCCAACTGCGGGTTCACTGAAGCGGGCAAAGCAGCCGGACGTAGTAAAGCTGCGGTAAGGCGACATAAAGAAAAAACGGTCTGATTCCAGCGTGGTTGCGGCGTGCTGAACTTCCTCAGCCAGGGACGTATCCATATCATCCTCCTTAAAATGATAAAAGAAGCAATAATGATTATCATTTATATTTTCGTCGGCTAACCTAATCCCACATCGCTCCGCTGTCAACCGTCGGGCAAATAACTTGTGCGACAAAAGCTTGCATCCAGATGCTGCAGCCATGAAAATGAGAAGCATTATCCTCAACAAAAACAGGATCCCGCGTTGTGAAATTCCCTGCCATTTTCCGTAATCCCCTGCTTTTATTGGCACTTTTTGTTTTAGGACTTACCTCAGCCGCTGCCGCCGACTGGCCGCGTCAGGTGACTGACAGCCGCGGCGTTCACACGCTAGAGAGCAAACCGACGCGCATTGTCTCTACCAGCGTGACCTTAACCGGCTCCCTGCTGGCGATTGACGCCCCGGTCGTCGCCAGCGGCGCGACCACGCCGAACAACCGCGTGGCCGATGCGCAGGGCTTTTTGCGCCAGTGGGGCGATATTGCGAAACAGCGTCAGGTTGCGCGGATGTATATTGGCGAACCGAGCGCCGAAGCGGTCGCCGCACAAATGCCGGATCTGATTTTGATCAGCGCCACCGGCGGTGATTCCGCGCTGGCGCTGTACGATCAGCTCTCCGCCATCGCGCCGACGCTTATCATCAACTACGACGACAAGAGCTGGCAGGCACTGCTGACGCAACTGGGCACCATCACCGGGCTGGAAAAACAGGCCGAAGAGCGCATTGCCGCGTTTGATAAACAGCTCGCGCAGGTGAAACAGCAGATGAAGCTGCCGCCGGAGCCGGTGAACGCCATCGTCTACACCGCCGCCGCGCACAGCGCCAACCTGTGGACCGCAGAATCGGCGCAGGGCAAGCTGCTGCAACAGCTGGGCTTTACGCTGGCGGACCTGCCCGCCGGTTTGCAGACCTCAACAAGCCAGGGCAAGCGGCACGATATTATCCAGCTGGGCGGTGAAAACCTGGCAACGGGACTGAACGGCGAAGGGCTGTTCGTGTTTGCCGGCGACCAGAAAGATGTGGATGCGATTTACGCCAACCCGCTGCTGGCGCATCTGCCGTCGGTGAAAAACAAACGGGTTTGGGCATTGGGAACCGAGACGTTCCGCCTGGATTATTACAGCGCGATGCTGGTGTTAGACAGATTGAATACGTTGTTTAAGTAGGCATTTTCCCACCCTCTCCCTGTGGGAGAGGGCCGGGGTGAGGGCATCAGGCCACACCGTCGTTCAACACAACCTCCTGCCTGAACCGCCGCAATTTCACCAACGCCACTAACAAAATCACGCCAACCATCGCTAACGCAAACCCGCTGCTGCTCGCCGACGCCGCCGGGGTCATTATCGCCCCCAGCCCGCCGAGGATCGCCGCGCCAATCGCATCGCCCGTGACGTTCTGCGCCGTCCACAGGCCGTTGATGCGCCCGAGCATCCCTTCCGGCGTCTGGGTCTGGATCAGGGTGTACTGCAGCAGCGAACTGATGGCGCTCAGCCAGCCGAAAATCACCAGGCACAACACCCCGAGCGCCCACGCCGGCATCAGGCTAAAGAAGCCGATGGCGATAAACGACGCCAGAGTGGCAAGCAGCATAATCAGCCCCGGACGCGCGCTCTGCGCCAGGTTGCCGCTGGTCAGCGCCCCGCACGCCGCGCCGAGCGGAATGGCCGCGTAGAGAATGCCAATCTCCGAGGCGCTCATCTGCCACTCTCCCGCTAATGCCGGATACAGCACGCGCACGGCGCTCGCCATGGTCAGCAGGCCGCCGAGCAGCGCAATGCCGCCAATCAGCGGGTTGCTGAACAGGAAACGAATCGCGGCCATCAGCGATTTCAGGGGATGCTCGCGCGGCTGCGGCGGAGGCGGCAGCCGCGGCAGGCACAGCAGCGTCAGCGTGGTGATAAAGGTCCCTGCCGCCGCCAGCCCGTAGTTCCACGCCACGTTGCCGGTCGCCAGCAGCAGGCCGCCCACCATCGGTGAAATCACCGAGCCGAGGCGCACGGTGAGCATGGTGATCGCCCCCGCCTGCATCAGATTTTCTCGCCCGACCAGCGCGGGCGTGGCCGCCAGCAGCGCCGTCACGCCCAGCGAGGCGAAAAAGCCGTCCCACAGCCCCAGGGCATAAATGGCGATCAGCGACGGCTCAGGCAGCATGGCGTTCAGACACAGCCCGATAAAGCCCACGCCGCAGGTGCCGCGCGCCAGCAGGATCAGCTTCTTGCGCTCGTAGCGGTCCGCCAGCACGCCGCCAACCATCAGGCCGATAAACATCGCCCCGCCGGTTAAGGTAACCGATAACCCCACCAGCCAGCTGGAGTGCGTCATGGTCTGGATCTGGACCGGCACGGCCACGCCGAGCAGGCCGAGGGATAAAATGGAGATAAAGCGAGCGATAAACACGGCGCGATAGGCCGGGTGCGTTTTGAGCAGGCTGAGGTTAAGCAGCCAGGATTTTTGATTCATGACAAAGCCTTGAGTGTAATTCTACCCATTCCATGGGCGCACATGCTAACATAGCCAAATAAGATAGATAACGATAATCACTATCATTATCAAATCATGGATGTTGCTATGTCGTTTTCCTCTTCTTCGGTGCGCGCGATTGCCGTGCCCGTTTTATTGCTGCTGTTGATCCTTGCGACTGCACTCAGCCTGCTGGTCGGCGCGAAGCCGCTTCCCGCGTCCGTCATCGTTGATGCGCTCACTGGCACCTGCCAAAGCGCTGACTGCACTATCGTGCTCGACGCTCGCCTGCCCCGCACCCTTGCCGGGCTGCTGGCCGGTGGCGCACTCGGCCTTGCCGGTGCCCTGATGCAAACCCTCACCCGCAATCCGCTGGCGGACCCCGGCATTCTAGGCGTTAACTCTGGCGCCAGCTTTGCCATCGTGCTCGGAGCGGCGCTGTTTGGGTTTACTTCTCCCTCTGAACAGCTGGCGATGGCTTTCTGCGGCGCGCTGGCCGCCTCGCTGCTAGTGGCGTTTACCGGCAGCCAGGGCGGCGGCCAGCTGAGTCCGGTACGCCTGACGCTGGCGGGCGTGGCGCTCGCGGCGGTGCTGGAAGGCTTATCTAACGGCATCGCCCTGCTCAACCCGGACGTCTACGATCAGCTGCGCTTCTGGCAGGCCGGCTCGCTGGATATCCGCACCATTGAAACCCTGAAAGTGGTGGCGTTCCCGGTCATTATTGCTGCCGCCGTGGCGCTGTTTTTAAGCCGGGCGCTGAACAGCCTGAGCCTCGGCAGCGACACCGCTACCGCTCTAGGCAACCGCGTCGCGCGCACGCAGCTGATTGGCCTGCTGGCCATCACCGTCCTGTGCGGCAGCGCGACCGCCGTGGTCGGCCCGATTGCCTTTATCGGCCTGATGATGCCGCACATGTCGCGCTGGCTGGTGGGGACGGATCACCGCTGGTCGCTGCCGGTCACGCTGCTGGCTACTCCTGCGCTGTTGCTGTTTGCCGACGTGCTGGGTCGCCTGCTGGTGCCGGGCGAGCTGCGCGTCTCGGTGGTCAGCGCCTTTATCGGCGCGCCGGTGCTGATCTTCCTGGTACGACGTAGACGCGGAGGTGGCGCATGATGGCCCCGTCCCGTCGTTTACTCACCAGCGTCTCGCTGCTAAGTATCCTCATTCTGCTGCTGGCGGTCTGGAGCCTGCGCAGCGGCGCGGTGACGCTCGATTTTTCTCAGATGCTTAACGCCCTGCTCGGCAGCGCGCCGCGCAATATCACCATGGTTGTCACCGAATGGCGCCTGCCGCGCGTGGCGATGGCGATTCTCGTAGGTGCGGCGCTCGGCGTCAGCGGTGCGATATTCCAGTCGCTGATGCGCAACCCGCTCGGTAGCCCGGACGTGATGGGACTCAACACCGGGGCCTGGAGCGGCGTGCTGGTAGCGATGGTGCTGTTCGGTCAGCACCTGACGGCCATTACCTTTACGGCAATGGCGGGCGGCATTCTGACGTCGCTGGTTATCTGGCTATTGGCCTGGCGCAACGGCATCGACACCTTCCGGCTGATCATTATCGGTATCGGCGTACGTGCGATGCTGATGGCCTTCAATACCTGGCTGCTGCTGCAGGCCTCGCTGGAAACGGCGCTTTCCGCCGGGCTGTGGTACGCAGGTTCCCTTAACGGCCTGACGTGGGGCAAAACCTGGCCCGCCGCGCCGCTGATTGTGCTGATGTTTATCGGCGCGCTGCTGCTGGTTCGCCGCATGCGGCTGCTGGAAATGGGCGACGACAGCGCCTGCGCGCTGGGCGTGAGCGTCGAGCGCTCGCGCCTGATGCTGATGCTGGTCGCCGTACTGCTGACCGCAGCCTCTACGGCGATCGCCGGGCCAATCTCGTTTATCGCCCTCGTGGCACCGCATATCGCGCGACGTCTTAGCGGGACGGCGCGCTGGGGATTAACCCAGGCGGCGCTGTGCGGCGCGCTGCTGCTGCTGGCCGCCGATCTCTGTGCCCAGCAGCTGTTTATGCCTTATCAGCTGCCGGTGGGCGTAGTGACCGTCAGCCTCGGCGGGATTTACCTCATCGTCTTGCTCGTTCAGGAGTCACGCAAGAAATGACAGATACAACCACTCGCTTGCGCGGCGAACATCTCACCCTCGGCTACGGCAAAAAAATCATTGCCCGAGACTTAACCGTTGCCATTCCGGACGGCCACTTCACCGCGATTATCGGCCCGAACGGCTGCGGCAAATCGACCCTGCTGCGCACGCTGAGCCGACTGATGACGCCGGTGGAGGGCAGCGTATTCCTCGACGGGGAGCAGATCCAGCGCTTCGCCAGCAAAGAGGTGGCACGCCGCATCGGGCTGCTGGCCCAAAACGCCACCACGCCGGGGGACATCACGGTGCAGGAGCTGGTCTCGCGCGGGCGCTACCCGCACCAGCCGCTGTTTACCCGCTGGCGTAAAGAGGACGACGAGGCGGTGAACCGCGCGATGCAGGCGACGGGGATCGCCGATCTCGCCCGGCAGAGCGTGGACACCCTCTCCGGCGGCCAGCGTCAGCGGGCGTGGATTGCGATGGTGCTGGCGCAGGAGACGTCGATCATGCTGCTGGACGAGCCGACAACGTGGCTGGACATCAGCCATCAGATTGACCTGCTGGAGCTGCTGAGCGAGCTGAACCGCACGCAGGGGTACACCCTGGCGGCGGTACTGCACGATTTAAACCAGGCATGCCGCTACGCCACGCACCTGATTGCCTTGCGGGACGGTGAGATTGTGGCCCAGGGTGCGCCGAAAGAGATTGTCACGCCGGAGCTTATAGAGCGGATCTACGGCATGCGCTGCATGATAATCGACGATCCGGTGGCGGGTACGCCGCTGGTGGTGCCGTTAGGTCGGCGGTAATTGCCGAGTGGCGGCTACGCCTTACCCGGCCTACATTTAGCTCCCGTAGGCCCGGTAAGCGCAGCGCCACCGGGCATTTGCACTATCCTAAAATTTCCTTCAACACCGGCCCAATCTTTTCAAACGCCTGCGGTGAAATGATATCCACGTGGGCGCAGTCCTGGCTGTTCACCTCAAGTTCCGCCACCCACGGCGCCCATGCGGCCTGCGGATCCATCGTGCGCGTGCGCTCGGCGACAAACAGCGTCGCTTTGCCGTTAAAGCGCGCGCTGTGCGCCGTGGTGAGCAGCCGCACCGCATCGGCGTAGTTGCCCTCGATGGCGTTAAACAGCTCGCTGGAGCCCTGTCCCTGCTGGGCGGCGATAAACGCCTGACGCTCGCGCTCGATCTCCGCCAGCACCGCCGGGTCGAGACCGTTAGCCTCTTTTTCCGCCCAGTTCTGGGTTTCCGGCGGCCAGGTATCCAGCAGGCCGAGGAACGACACCTCTTCACCCTGCTCGCGCAGACGAGCTGCAATACCCTGCGCCAGCGTGCCGCCGAGGGAATAACCGAACAGGTAATACGGCCCCTGCGGCTGCTGCTTACGCAACGTGTTCACATGATGTTCGATCACCCCATTGAGATCCGCGCACTGCTGCATCGGGCCGTCCGGGCGCGGCGACTGAATGCCGACGATTGACCAGCGCGGGCTGAGATAGCGCGCCAGGACGCTAAACTGCCAGGCGAAGCCGGACGCCGGATGGAAGCAGAACAGCGTAGGGCCGTCGCTCTCACGCAGCGGCAGAAGCGTTTCAAACCCCAGACGCTGCGCCTGCTCGTCGCTCATCGCCGAATCCAACAGCGCGCTAAGCTTGCTCACCGTGGAGGCGACCATAATTTGCCCCGGCGTCACCTTGCGGTTGAACGTGCGGCTAAGCTGCGCCGCCAGACGCATGGCCAGCAGCGAGTGGCCGCCGAGGGCAAAGAAATCCGCCCCGATGTCATTGATCTCGCAGCCCAGCAGCGCGGTAAAAGCCCGCGCGACGGCGATTTCGGTTTCGCTTTCCGGCGCCCGCCCGGAGGTATTGCGGGTCAGTTCCGGCAGTGGCAGCGCCTTGCGGTCAAGCTTGCCGTTGGCGCTCAGCGGCAGCGCGCTGATTTGCAGCAGCACAACCGGCACCATATGCGGCGGCAACTGGGCTTTGAGTGATTCCAGCAGCGCGTCACGATCCAGCGGTAAACCGGATCCAGAAACCACGTACCCCACCAGCTGACGGGCATCGCCACCCGTTGCAGCCGCCTGGTTGAAGACGCAGGCGTGCGCCACGGCCTGGGCCACGTCCGGCAGCGACAGCATCGCCCGGTCGATTTCGCCCAGCTCAATGCGCTGACCGCGAATTTTTAGCTGATCGTCGCTGCGGCCGAGATATTCCACCGCGCCGTTGTCCAGCCAGCGGGCAACGTCGCCGGTGCGGTACATGCGCTCGCCGGGAGCGAACGGGTCAGCAATAAAGCGGCTGGCGGTGAGGTCCGGACGGCCCAGATATCCCTGCGCCAGCTGAATGCCGGTGAGGTAGAGATCGCCCGCCACGCCGAACGGCACCGGGCGCATCATGGCATCTAGAATGCGCAGGCCCGTGTTCCACACCGGGAAGCCGATCGGCACGCTGTTGCCTGCAACTGCCGCCAGCTCAGGGCCATACGCCGGATACCAGCTGACGTCTACCGCCGCTTCCGTCGGGCCATAGAGGTTGTGCAGCGGCACGTGGGTCAGCTGTTCCCACTCGCGGCACAGTTCCGTCGGCAGCGCTTCGCCGCTACAGAACACCTGCTTAAGCGTTTTGCAGCAGTCGACGTTTTCCGGCGTCAGTGAGGCAACAAACGCCGCCAGCATCGACGGCACGAAGTGGGTGGTGGTCACGCCGTAGTGGGCGAAGAAGCTCTGCATCGCCTGCGGATCGCGGTGCGCGTCCGGCTCGGCCATCACCAGCTTCGCCCCGGCGATAAACGGCCACCAGAACTCCCACACCGACACGTCAAAGCTGCACGGCGTTTTCTGCGCCACCACGTCGCTCGCGTTCAGAGGGTAGCGATCCTGCATCCACTTCAGGCGGTTGACGATAGCGGTATGGCCGACCATGACCCCTTTCGGACGCCCGGTCGAACCGGAGGTAAAGATGATATACGCCGTCTGCTCCGGCTTCGCCAGCCGCAGCGGCTCAGCACCCGCGGTCGGTAATAGCGTGTTGTAACTAAACGTCTCGACGGAGAGATCGCTAAAGCGCGGAAGCTGTTCGTCAGTGGTAACGAGCAGCGACGGCTTCGCGTCCTCGAGCATCATCCGCAGGCGATCGTCCGGGTAGCCGGTGTCGAGCGGCAGCCACGCGGCGCCCGCCTCCACAATGCCGTGTAATGCTAACGTCAGGAACACCGAGCGCGGCAGGGCCACCGCCACGCTGTCGCCCGGCTTCACGCCGCGCTCGCGCAACTGGCTTGCCAGCGCGACGACCTGCTCGCGCATCTGGCTATAGTTCAGCTCAATATGCGCATCCGCCAGCGCCGGGGCGTCCGGCGTTTTGCTCGCTTGTTCCGCCACCAGATCCGCGAGCGTAGTGGACGGCAGCGCCAGTCCGGTATCGTTGATGCGCGCAAGCTGCGCGTATTCCTGTTCAGAAACGGTTTCCACTTCACCACAGCGCAGGTCCGGGTTGGCCGCAAACTGAATCAGCATCGCGTTCAGGCGAGCGACGTGACGCTTCAGCGTCGCTTCATCGTAACGCTGCTTATTGGCGAGGATCTCAATGCTTAATCCGCCCTGCTCGTCCGGGAACAACGCCAGCTCCAGATCGTTCACCGGTCCGGTCGCCAGCGTGTGGGTGATGGCCTCCACGCCGTCGATATCAAGCTGATAATCAAACACCTTAACGTTCAGCACGGGACCAAACAGCGCTTCATCGCCCGCCGCTTTCCCGCTGTCTCGCACGATCTGCTCGGCGTCGTAGCGCTGGTGGCGGCGCATTTTTTTCAGCTGGTTCGCCAGGCGCAGCGCCAGCGCGGGCAGGCTCTCCTGCGCATTGATATTAACCGCCAGCGGCAGGACGTTAAGCACTGGGCCGGTCGCGGTCAGCGCGGCAGACCCCATGCGGCGCATAAAGATAAACCCGGCAGCGTAGTCCAGGCGTCCGGTAAGACGGCCCAGCCACAGCGCCACCAGCGCAAGCGCCAGTTCAGTACGCTGCGTCTGCACTGCCGACTGCGCAAACTGGCTAAAGGCGCGACCGTCGGCGTCAACCTTCAGGCGAAGAATATCGGTCGTGGCGGCGCGGCCCGGCAGCGGCGCGGAAGAGAGCGAGACCGGCGAAGGCAGCTGTTTGCGCTGCTCGGCCCAGAACGCGCCGTCGCGCCGGTACGCCTCGCTGTCGCGATAGCGCTGGTACTCGTCCACCACCTCTGCAAATGGGGTAAACGGGGATTCCGGCGTGGGTTCGCCCTTTTTCCACGCGGCATAAATTGCGGCGATCTGGCGGGTAATGGCCGGGAAGCTGAAGCCATCCACTACCAGATGATGATAGCGCTGATACCAGTACCAGTGGTTTTCACCGACCTGAATCAGCTGGTGAAACGCCAGCGGCTGGCCGCTGTCGACGCGCAGGTTCTGGTTAAGATCGGATTCCATGAGCGCCACGGCGGCGGCGTGGGAATCAACGCGAACAACGGGCGGTTCCGGCAGAATGAAGGTGTCATCCACCCACTGCCACACCTCACCGTTTTCTTCCGCAAAGCGCATGCGCAGGGTATCGGCCTGCATCATGCCTGCGGCAATGGCTTTTGCCAGCAGTGGCGCATCAATATCGCCTTTCAGCTCGGTGTAGTGCGCCACGCTCCAGGCGTTTGGCAGCGTGGACAGCTGTTCCGCCATCCAGATACCCGGCTGGGCAGCGACGAGAGGAAGACGGTTCATGCGTTCTCCCCCGAAAAGTGAGACGGCTCAAGCGTTTGCCAGTGTTCCGCCAGCCACTGCTGGCACGCCTCCTGAGACTGTGCTTCGCACACCACGCGCCACCCTGCCGGCAGTTCGCACTGCTGCGGCCACAGGCTGTACTGCCCCTGGTCATTTTGCAAAATGGCGAACTGTCCCTGCGGATTATCGAAAGGATTGCTGAATTCCATACAGACTCCGTTAGTGAATAAGCGGCTGCCAGAGGGTCATCAGTCCCTGCGTCAGCCCACCGCGCCAGCAAAGCGCGTCATGTCCGCCGTCAACCTGACGCCAGATAACCGGTTGGTGCGTCTGCATCGCGGCGTAAATCGCCTGATTCGCGCGGAAGATGAGCGGCTCGTTGCGCCCGGCTTCAAGAATGATGCGTAGCCCGCGAGGGGTTATTTCACCGGCTTTAAGTTGTTCGATTAATAGCCCTTCCTGCTGCCCGCCGCGGTGCGGCCACCAGTAGGAGCCGGACTGGCTGAGCACGCAGCCAAAACGCTGCGGCCAGTTGAGGCCTGCATAAAGAGACGCGAGCCCGCCAAAGCTTTGCCCTGCGACCACCGTACGGTCGGCGCGGTCGCTGAACGGCGCGCGTTTTTGGACAAGGGGGAGAAGTTCTTCCTGCACCGCCAGCCAGAAATCGGGATTGCACGGCAGCTCGCGGTTGCGATGCTGCATGTCGATAACATCGATTAAGACGTAGACCGCAGGCGGTAATTTGCGCTCGGCGGTGAGAGACGCCAGCGCAGGCCAGACCGGCATGCTTTCGGCCCAGAACTGCCCGTCGAGCAGCACCGCCAGCGGACGTTCCAGGTTGTCGTCCCCGGTGGTGAAAATCCAGACGCGGCGGCGATTTTTCAGGCGCGCGCTTTCCCACTCAATGCAAATCGGAGGTTGATACGGCGTATCGGGATGATTCCAGCCCGGCTGAACCGGCGCGTCCGGCATCTCCAGCGCGGAGACGGCATGGCCGCGCCCGCCGCGCCAGCTCTGCGGATTCAGCGGGTCTGCAACCGCGTGCGGCAGCAGCCTGCTCCAGCCCTCGCGCAGCGCCATGCGGTCCGGCTGCTCGCCTTCAAACACGACGCTGGCAAAATCGTTTTCATTCACAGAGGGGATAAAGCAGTAGCTTCCGCGCCACTCGGGGCTGAACTCACCCTGCCACTGCCAGACGTCGGTATCGGGAATGCGTTTGAGGGACTGCGGACGGGCATTTTGGTGATGATCGGTCACGCCGGTGACGTAGAGCCAGACGCGTTTGATCGGTGACGTTGTTTGCGTTCCTGCCGGGTCACGCCACCAGAACGTGACGCGATAGTTTCCCTTTTCCGGCTTCCATTCAGGCCCGTTTTTCGACTGCCACCACGCCTCACTTCCCGTTGTTAACGCCGTCACCCTTATAACCTCATGTTTAACAGTCTTTTTTGTTTCAGAGCAAATTTTATTGATAATATTATTGATAACTATTTGCATTTGCAATAGCGTAGTGCCCGCGCTGTGGGAAGCGCTCATAAAACAACCACAAAAGCAGGACGTACAATGAATAAGAAGATTCACTCTCTGGCCTTGCTGGTCAATTTAGGGATTTACGGCGTCGCGCTGCCCGCTCTGGCAGACGACAACACCGCCTCTGCGCAGCACGAAGACACGATGGTGATCACCGCCGCCGAGCAGAATCTGCAGGCGCCGGGGGTATCGACCATCACCGCCGATGAGATACGTAAAAACCCGCCCGCGCGGGACGTGGCGGAAATCATCCGCACCATGCCGGGCGTTAACCTGACCGGTAACTCCACCAGCGGCCAGCGCGGGAATAACCGTCAGATTGATATCCGCGGCATGGGGCCAGAAAACACCCTGATCCTGATCGACGGCAAGCCGGTGACCAGCCGTAACTCCATCCGTCTGGGCTGGCGCGGCGAGCGTGATACGCGCGGCGATACCGGCTGGGTGCCGCCGGAGATGATCGAGCGCATCGAAGTGATCCGCGGTCCGGCCGCCGCGCGCTATGGCAACGGCGCGGCAGGCGGCGTGGTGAACATCATCACCAAAAAATTCGATGACCAGTGGCACGGCTCCTGGAATACCTACCTGAATGCGCCTGAGCACAAGGATGAAGGTTCCACCAAACGCACCAACTTCAGCCTGAGCGGCCCGCTGGGCGGCGACTTCAGCTTCCGCATGTTCGGTAACCTGGACAAAACCCAGGCCGACGCGTGGGACATCAACCAGGGCCATCAGTCAGATCGTACAGGTGCCTACGCCGACACGCTGCCCGCGGGCCGTGAAGGGGTGGAAAATAAAGACATCAACGGCGTGGTGCGCTGGGACTTTGCGCCGATGCAGTCTCTGGAATTTGAGGCGGGCTACAGCCGTCAGAATAACCTCTACGCCGGTGATACCCAGAACACCAACAACGACAACAGCTCCAGCGGCCTGGTGAAGAAGAACTACGGCAAAGAGACCAACCGTATCTATCGCCAGAACTTCGCGGTGACCTGGAACGGCGGCTGGGATAACGGCATCACGACCAGCAACTGGGCACAGTACGAGCACACCCGCAACTCCCGTCTGGGCGAAGGGCTGGCGGGCGGTCTGGAAGGCCTGTTCAACAGTAATAAATTCACCGACACCGATCTGGCCGACGTGATGCTGCACAGCGAAATCAACCTGCCGATTGATTTCCTCGTTAACCAGAACCTGACGCTGGGCACCGAGTGGAACCAGCAGCGTATGAAGGACTCCACCTCCTTCACGCAAACCCAGCAGGGCGGCATCATTCCGGGCATGAGCAACGACCGCAGCCCGTACACCTCGGCAGAGATTTTCTCGCTGTTCGCCGAGAACAACATGGAGCTGACCGACAGCACCATGCTGACCCCTGCCCTGCGCTTCGACCATCACACCATCGTCGGCAACAACTGGAGCCCGTCACTTAACCTGTCGCAGGGTCTGGGGGATGACTTCACGCTGAAGATGGGGATCGCCCGCGCCTACAAAGCGCCGAGCCTGTACCAGACCAACCCGAACTACCTGCTCTACAGCAAAGGTCAGGGCTGCTACGCCAGCTCCGACGGCGTGGGCTGCTACATGATGGGTAACGACGACCTGAAGGCCGAAACCAGCATCAACAAAGAGATTGGCCTGGAGTGGAAACGCGACGGCTGGCTGGCGGGCGTGACCTGGTTCCGTAACGACTACCGCGACAAGATCGAAGCGGGCTACGCGCCGATCGGTCACACCTCGTCCGGTAAAGTGAAGACGGATATCTACCAGTGGGAAAACGTACCGAAGGCGGTGGTCGAGGGCCTGGAAGGCTCCCTGAACGTACCGGTCAGCGACACCATTAACTGGACCAACAATATTACATACATGCTGCAGAGCAAGAACAAGGAGACCGGCGATCGTCTGTCGATTATTCCAGAGTACACGCTGAACTCGACCCTGAGCTGGCAGGTGCATCAGGACGTGTCGCTCCAGTCGACCTTTACCTGGTACGGCAAGCAGCAGCCGAAGAAGTACAACTACAAAGGTCAGCCTGTGACAGGGTCTGAGAAAGACGAAGTCAGTCCGTACAGCATCGTTGGTCTGAGCGCAACCTGGGACATGACGAAAAACGTCAGCCTGACCGGTGGCGTGGATAACGTCTTCGACAAGCGCCAGTGGCGTGCGGGGAATGCCCAGACGACCGGGAACGCCACCACCGGCGCGTATATGTACGGTGCGGGGGCCTACACGTATAATGAACCGGGTCGAACCTGGTACATGAGCGTAAATACGCGTTTCTAAGGTAAAAACAAAACGGCAACCCAGTTGCCGTTTTTAGTGTTTGCTCCCTCTCCCCGTGGGAGAGGGCCGGGTTGAGGGCATCAGGCCGCACTATTTTTTGATAGAGGGGAAAACATGCGCACAACCCACACCACGTTCATTCTCGCCGGCCACACCGTCCACCACGTCACCTTCGACCCAACTACCTTCACCGACGCCGATCTTCTCTGGCTCCCCCATCACGCAGAGCTTTCAAACGCCGGACGCAAACGAAAAGCCGAGCATCTGGCAGGCCGCACTGCCGCCGCGCATGCCCTCAGTGCGATAAATGAACGCGTAATTCCCGGTATCGGCCCCAGCGGTGAACCCCTCTGGCCGGAAGGCGTCTCAGGGAGCATCACCCACAGCGGCACGCAGGCGATGGCGGTTGTCGTCAGTCATCCAGATGCGCTTGTGGGTATTGATTGCGAAGCCATTCTTCCAGACCGTGAAGCCCGCGAAATCCAGGACGGTATCATTGATGCACAGGAAGCGATGTGCCTGACGCACTCGGGCTACCCTTTTGCGCTGGCGCTGACGCTCACTTTTAGCGCCAAAGAAAGTTTGTTTAAGGCGTTCTTTCCGCAGGTGAAGACTTTTATGGGGTTTGAGTGGGCGAGAGTCACAGAGTTAACGGAAAAAACAATCACGCTGGCGCTTTCGCACCCGGCTGGAGACTATCCTGAGGGTAAATGCTTCCCCCTCATCTGGCAGAATAATGATACGAGCGTGTGGACACTGCTAAAAGCCTGATGGCGCAACGCTTATCAGGCCTACAGTAAAGCGGTTTGTAGGCCGGGTAAGCGCAGTGCCACCCGGCATGAGGACAGCGGCGATGTCTTTATACGTTCTTCAGATCAAGGCTCAAACATCCGGGAACATCACGCTATTACCCGGCGCTTCCCTGTGGAGATGGATAAAGTTCAGGTGCCGTTCATACTGATCCAGGATGTCAGTGATCACCTGCTCCTTGCTGTAGTCCATCAAATCATTCCCCTGGCTTCCTTCCAGCAGGAAGGTCTCCAGCCGGTAGTAGGTCGACTTCCCGCTGCGCGCCCGGTAGGTAAAACCGGGCACCGAGTACTGCTGCGGCCAGATCTGATAGACAAAGTTCTGCTCGTCGCCCATGTGCACCAGCAGGTCCAGGTGCCCCAGGGTCTCGCCCTCCTCCGGCGGCAGATTTTTGAGCTCCACGTAGGCGCCACGCAGCTTCAGCTCCTGCGCCACCTCTTCCATCGCAGGGAAGCAGACGGTCTCCATCATCTGTTTGGTGTAGCGCGTGCCCGGGTAATTCATCAGTCGCGACAGGCGTTTCTTCCAGCTCAGCCTGTCCTGCGCCCCCATCGGACGCGGCGCGGTGTCGCGGCTGGCGCTGACGCGGCGGTAGTCTTCCACCTTGAGCGATTTATACAGCCCGGCCATGACAAAGAAGATGACGAAGCTGAACGGCAGCCCCATGATCACCGTGGTGTTCTGCAGCGCCGAGATGCCGTTGGTCATCAGCATGCCGAGCGTCAGCAGGCCGATGGCAACGGACCAGAAGATGCGCAGCCAGTTCGGCGCGTCGCTGTTGATGTCTTTGAGCTTCGAGGTGAAGTTGCCCAGCACAAGCGCGCCGGAGTCCGCCGAGGTGACGTAAAACAGCAGGCCGGTGATGGTCGCCACGGAGGCGCTAAAGGTAAACGCCGGGTACTGCGCCAGCAGGCTGTAGAAGCCGCGCTCCGGGTGCGCCATCGCTTCCTGCGCGAAGGTTGCATTGCCGTGGATGATCTCGTGCAGCGCGCTGTTGCCGAAAATCGACAGCCACAGCAGGGTAAAGGTGAACGGGATAATCAGCGTGCCCATTACGAACTGACGAATGGTGCGGCCACGCGAAATGCGCGCGAGGAACAGGCCGACAAACGGCGACCACGCGACCCACCACGCCCAGAAGAACAGCGTCCAGTTGTTCATCCACTCTACCGGGCGGTCGAAGGCGAAGCTGTTCAGCGTCATGCCCATAAAGCGGTTCACGTAGTCTCCCACGTTCAGCACTAAGGCATTGAGCAGGAACGAGGTATCACCCATAAACAGCACGAACAGGATCAGGCCCAGCGCCAGCGCCACGTTCAGCTCGGAGAGCACGCGGATGCCCTTATCGACGCCCGACGTCACCGAAATAGTGGCGATAATGACGGAGAGCGCAATCAGCGCAGCTTTCGCCGCCATCGAGTCCGGAATATCAAACAGCACGCTCAGCCCGTAGTTGAGCTGCACCACGCCGATCCCGAGCGTTGTCGCGATGCCGAAGATGGTGCCGATCACTGCCGCAATGTCGACGCTGTGGCCAATCGGGCCGTTAATCTTTTTACCGAAGATCGGGTAGAGCGCAGAGCGAATGGTGAGGGGTAAATTATAACGATAGCTAAAGTATCCGAGCGCCATGCCCATCAGGGCGTACATCGACCAGCCCGTCAGTCCGTAGTGGAACAGCGTCCAGACCATCGCCTGGCGCGCGGCCTCCATCGTCTGCCCTGCCCCTTCCGGCGGCTGCATATACTGCGTGACCGGTTCCGCCACGGAGAAGAACATCAGGTCGATGCCGATGCCCGCGGCAAACAGCATTGCGGCCCAGCTCAGCAGGCTGAACTCGGGCTTGGACTGCTCAGGCCCGAGCTTTACCGAACCAAAGCGCGAGCAGGCAATGCAGACCACGAAGACAATATAGAGCGTCGCCGCCAGCAGGTAGTACCAGCCGAAGGTCTTCGACACCCAGTTCAGGGTGCGCCCAATCCACTCGGCAGAAAAATCACGAAAGAAGATCGTTGTCAGGGAAAACAACAAAATCAGCCCGGCGGACGTATAAAAAACGACCGGGTTGATTTTGTCTTTTTCTCTGTCCTGTGAAAGGTCTGTCATCCAGTATCCTCACTGTTTTTGTAACTATTAAAATCCAAATCCGCAACAATTAAGACACATTTTATATTGAACGTCCAATCAAAAACCGCTTTAATGTATAACCAACGCTGATGAATGGAGTGGCAACAATGCCCAAAGTGGGGATGCAGCCGATCCGGCGCAGGCAGCTTATCGACGCCACGCTGGAAGCAATAAATGAAGTGGGAATGCATGACGCGACGATCGCGCAGATCGCCCGTCGGGCGGGCGTTTCCACGGGGATCATCAGTCACTACTTCAAAGACAAAAACGGTCTGCTGGAAGCGACCATGCGCGACATCACCGGCCAGCTGCGCGACGCGGTTTTGAGCCGCCTGCACGCCCTGCCGAACGGCAGCGCGGAGCAGCGTCTGCAGGCGATTGTCGGCGGCAATTTTGATGAAACCCAGACCAGCGGCGCGGCAATGAAGGCCTGGCTGGCCTTCTGGGCGAGCAGCATGCACCAGCCGATGCTCTACCGCCTGCAGCAGGTGAGCAGCCGCCGCCTGCTGTCGAACCTGGTGTACGAGTTCCGCCGCGAGCTTCCGCGCGAACAGGCCCAGGAGGCGGGCTACGGGCTGGCGGCGCTGATCGACGGGCTGTGGCTGCGCGCCGCGCTGAGTGGCAAACCGCTGGATAAGACCCAGGCCCAGTCACTGACCAGCCACTTTATCAGCCACCATTTACCGACCGAATAACCGAGGAGAATTTATGTCCCGAATGGCAGAACAGCAGCTTTATATCAATGGTGGTTATACATCGGCCACCAGCGGTCGCACCTTCGAGACCATCAACCCGGCCAACGGTGAAGTCCTGGCGACCGTACAGGCCGCCGGGCGCGAGGACGTCGATCGCGCCGTAGAAAGCGCAACGCGCGGGCAAAAAGTCTGGGCGGCGATGACCGCCATGGAGCGCTCGCGCATCCTGCGTCGCGCCGTCGACATCCTGCGCGAGCGCAACGACGAGCTGGCGAAGCTGGAAACCCTCGACACCGGTAAAGCGTATTCCGAAACCTCAACCGTCGACATCGTCACCGGCGCGGACGTGCTGGAGTACTACGCGGGGCTGATCCCGGCGCTGGAAGGCAGCCAGATCCCGCTGCGTGAGACCTCGTTCGTCTACACCCGCCGCGAGCCGCTGGGCGTGGTGGCGGGCATCGGCGCGTGGAACTACCCGATCCAGATAGCCCTGTGGAAATCCGCCCCGGCGCTGGCGGCGGGCAACGCAATGATCTTCAAGCCGAGCGAAGTGACCCCGCTCACCGCCCTGAAGCTTGCAGAGATCTACACCGAAGCAGGCCTGCCGGACGGCGTGTTTAACGTCCTGCCTGGCGTGGGCGCAGAGACCGGCCAGTACCTGACCGAGCATCCGGGCATCGCCAAAGTCTCCTTTACCGGCGGCGTCGCCAGCGGAAAAAAAGTGATGGCCAACTCGGCGGCCTCGTCCCTGAAAGAGGTGACGATGGAGCTGGGCGGCAAATCGCCGCTGATTATTTTTGACGATGCGGATCTGGATCTCGCGGCGGACATCGCCATGATGGCCAACTTCTTCAGCTCCGGCCAGGTGTGCACCAACGGCACCCGCGTGTTTGTTCCGGCTAAGTTCAAAGCCGCGTTTGAGCAGAAAATCGTTGAGCGCGTGGGCCGCATCCGCGCGGGCGATCTGTTCGATGAAACCACTAACTTTGGTCCGATGGTCAGCTTCCCGCACCGCGACAGCGTGCTGCGCTACATCGCCAAAGGCAAAGAGGAAGGCGCGCGCGTACTGTGCGGCGGCGACGTGCTGAAGGGCGAAGGCTTCGATAACGGCGCGTGGGTAGCCCCGACCGTGTTCACCGACTGCACTGACGAAATGACCATCGTGCGCGAAGAGATCTTCGGCCCGGTGATGTCCATCCTGACCTATGACACCGATGAAGAAGCGATTCGCCGCGCCAACGATACCGACTACGGTCTGGCGGCGGGCATCGTCACGACAGACCTGAACCGCGCCCACGGCGCCATTCATCAGCTCGAAGCGGGTATCTGCTGGATCAACACCTGGGGTGAATCCGCCGCAGAGATGCCGGTCGGCGGCTACAAGCACTCCGGCATTGGCCGCGAGAACGGCGTGATAACGCTGCAGAGCTACACCCAGGTGAAGTCCATCCAGGTTGAGATGGGTAAATTCCAGTCCATATTTTAACCGGGAGGTTTATTTGCAATTTGACTACATCATTATCGGGGCCGGATCTGCCGGCAACGTGCTGGCTACACGACTGACTGAAGATCCGAACACTACCGTCCTGCTGCTTGAGGCAGGCGGGCCGGACTACCGCTTTGACTTCCGAACCCAGATGCCCGCCGCGCTGGCGTTCCCGCTGCAGGGCAAGCGCTATAACTGGGCGTACGAAACCGAGCCAGAGCCGTACATGAACAACCGCCGCATGGAGTGCGGGCGCGGCAAAGGGCTGGGCGGCTCGTCGCTGATCAACGGCATGTGCTACATCCGCGGTAACGCGATGGACCTCGACCACTGGGCAAAAGAGCCGGGTCTGGAGCACTGGAGCTACCTCAACTGCCTGCCCTACTACCGCAAGGCAGAGACGCGCGACGTGGGGCCGAACGACTACCACGGCGGCGATGGTCCGGTGAGCGTCACCACCTCGAAGCCTGGCGTGAACCCGCTGTTTGAGGCGATGGTGGAAGCGGGCGTGCAGGCGGGCTATCCGCGCACCGACGATCTCAACGGCTATCAGCAGGAAGGCTTCGGCCCGATGGACCGCACGGTCACGCCGCAGGGCCGACGCGCCAGCACCGCGCGCGGCTATCTGGATCAGGCGAAACCCCGTCCGAATCTGACCATCCGCACCCACGCCATGACCGATCGCATTCTGTTTGACGGCAAGCGCGCCGTGGGCGTCGAGTGGCTGGAGGGCGAAAGCACCATTCCGTCCAAAGCAACGGCGAAGAAAGAAGTGCTGCTGAGCGCCGGGGCGATTGCCTCCCCGCAGATCCTCCAGCGCTCCGGCGTGGGCAATGCTGACCTGCTGAAGCAGTTTGATATCCCGCTGGTGCACGACCTGCCCGGCGTGGGGGAAAATCTGCAGGATCACCTGGAGATGTACCTCCAGTATGAATGCAAAGAGCCGGTCTCTCTCTACCCTGCCCTGCAGTGGTGGAACCAGCCGAAGATTGGCGCCGAGTGGCTGTTTGGCGGCACCGGCGTGGGCGCGAGCAACCACTTCGAAGCGGGCGGGTTTATCCGCAGCCGCGAGGAGTTCGAGTGGCCGAACATTCAGTACCACTTCCTGCCGGTGGCGATTAACTACAACGGCTCGAACGCGGTGAAAGAGCACGGCTTCCAGTGCCACGTTGGCTCCATGCGCTCCCCGAGCCGTGGGCACGTGCGCATTAAGTCGCGCGATCCGCACCAGCATCCGGCGATCCTGTTCAACTATATGTCCCACGAGCAGGACTGGCAGGAGTTCCGCGACGCGATCCGCATCACCCGCGAGATCATGCACCAGCCCGCGCTGGACAAGTACCGCGGTCGTGAAATCAGTCCGGGTATTGACTGCCAGACCGACGAGCAGCTGGACGAGTTCGTGCGTAACCACGCCGAAACCGCGTTCCACCCGTGCGGCACCTGCAAGATGGGTTACGACGAGATGGCGGTGGTCGACGGCGAAGGCCGCGTTCACGGGCTGGAAGGGCTGCGCGTGGTGGATGCGTCGATTATGCCGCAAATCATCACCGGCAACCTGAACGCCACCACTATTATGATCGGTGAAAAGATTGCCGACGCCATTCGCGGGCGCGAGCCGCTGGCAAAAAGTACGGCCGCGTATTATGTGGCCAACGGGGCGCCGGTTCGCCGCTGAGGATATTTCCCCTCACCCGAGCCCTCTCCCTCAAGGGAGAGGGCGTTTATCTTCCCACCCAAAATTTTTGTATTTTCCTGCATCCAGTTTCCCTCCTCCCCTCGTATATGCATATGTGAGCAACCCCTTTGCTCCCTAATCCGAGGAAAGATGATGAAAAAGCTAACCCATGTTGCATTCGTAACCAGCGCTTTACTCTTCTGTGCAGGCGCATCAGCAGCCATGACGTCAGGCTCCGTGATGGTGGGCGGAGCGGAAATGTACCCGAGCAAAAATATTGTTGAAAACGCCGTGAACTCGAAAGATCACACCACGCTGGTGGCCGCCGTCAAAGCGGCCGGGCTGGTGGATACGCTCCAGAGCAAAGGGCCATTCACCGTGTTTGCCCCAACCAATGCGGCGTTTGCGAAATTGCCTGCCGGCACCGTCGAGAACCTGGTCAAACCCGAAAACAAAGCCACGCTCACCAGCATCCTGACCTATCACGTGGTCGCCGGTAATTACGATATGAAAGCGCTGGAGCAGAAAATTAAACAGGGCGGCGGCCGCGCGGAGCTGAAGACCGTTAACGGTCAGCCGCTGTGGATCATGAGCAACGGCCCGCACAATATTCAGCTTAAGGATGGTAAAGGTAATGTGGCGAACATTAGCACCTATGACGTTCATCAAAAAAACGGCGTGATCGATGTGATTGATACCGTCCTGATGCCTAAGTAGTTGTCTATACTTCGGAAGTGTGACGTTGCCTTCCGGGAATAATATGGATAACGCGCTGGCTGAACAGCAGCTGAAATTAATGCAGGCGGTCGCAAACGGCGATCGCCGTGCATTTGAACAACTTTATCGACTCACATCGCCACACCTGTTTGCCGTTGCGCTGCGCATGCTGCACGACCGCGCATGGGCAGAAGAGATCCTTCACGACTGTTTTATCACCGTCTGGAGTAAAGCTGAAACCTACAACGCTGCACTGAGCTCCCCGATGACCTGGCTTACGCATATTGTGCGCAACCGCTGTATCGACTGGCTGCGAAGCGGGCAAACCCGGGCTGCCGACCGCGAGACGGCGTATAACGAAGCGCTTTTGCCTTGCGAGAACGATGAGCAGAATAACTGGCACGACGACGCGCAGGCAGCACGGCTCAGGCAGTGTCTCGAACATTTGAGCAGCGAGCAGCGCCAGAGCATTACGCTCGCCTACTATCAGGGAATGTCTCACAGCGACATTGCCGACTGGCTCCAGCAGCCTCTTGGCTCGGTGAAAAGCTGGATACGTCGGGCAATGGACCATCTTCGGGAGTGTGTCGGGCTATGAATGACGCAGAAAAACGCGACGACATGCTGGCAGCAGAGTATGCCCTCGGCACGCTGCGGGGAGGAGCGCGGCTTCAGTTCCAGAAACGGGTTGCCCATGAACCCGCCCTGGCCGCCCGCGTCGCGTACTGGCAGGAAATGTTCAGCACGCTGGATAGCCATCTTGTGCCCGTCCCTCCACCTGAGACGGTGTGGAAAAGAATCGCCCTCGATCTGCCGCCTAAAATGCCTTTACGCAAAAGTCGGCCTTATGTCGGCTGGATGGTTGCAGCCTCACTCGCCGCCCTGGCGGTCGTTGCCTGGTATGCCACCCGAGCCCCGGAACTCGTTCCGCTGATGGTCCTCAACGATGCCCAACAGCACGGGGAGTGGGTCATCAGCGCGGATGCCAGCCGCCAGCACCTGAGCATTGCCCCACTTCGGCCGACGGCCGTCGCGGCGCAACACAGCCTGCAGCTTTGGCTGATCCCAGGCGGGCAGGCGCCGGTCTCCATGGGGCTGCTGCATAACGACATACCGACACGCGTCACCCTCAGGAACACAACTCTCCCTCCTGACGCCATGATAGCCATAAGCCTTGAACCAGAGGGCGGCTCGCCCACTGGCCTCCCGACAGGGCCGGTGCTTTACAGTGGCAAATTGTAATCCTCAGGCCCTGTTCGCAGGGCCGCTATCGTTAACCAATTTCATTTATATAACACCCTCGGTTACCTATAAGAATTAAATATTAGCCCTGCAATTAGTTTAATTATTAAAAAACGACATTGACAGACTCTTCCGCACTCCATTAAGTTTTACACGAACATCCTTTTATTCCTGATACACAATATATCAAAAAACGCGTTAATGAATTTGTCATTATTCATTAACGCTTCTCTGCCTTTTATTTTTTGCATCACTCAATAGCGAGATAAGATCATGAATAATAGTGCAAACAAAGTTGTTGTTATCACCGGCGCCAGCAGCGGTATTGGTGAGGCCATCGCCCTTCATCTGGCAGATAAACCTTTTTCACTGGTGCTTGTTGCCCGTCGTCTGGAGAAAATTAATGCCCTGGTGGACCGCATCATCCAGCAGGGTGGCCAGGCGATAGCCGTAAAGGCCGATGTCACCCGTCAGGAAGAGGTGCAGCGCGCCATTGACGCTGCCGTTGCCGCCTACCAGCGCGTGGATGTGCTGATCAATAACGCGGGCTTTATGGCTATCGCCCCGCTCAGCGAGCTGAAAACCGACGAATGGGACAAGATGATTGATACCAATCTGAAAGGGGTGCTGTACGGCATCGCCGCGGCTTTCCCGGTGTTCCAGCGTCAGGGCCGCGGGCATTTTATAAACGTTGCCTCCGTCGCGGGCATCAAAGTGCTGGCCCCTGGCGGCGTGGTGTATAGCGCCACGAAATTCGCCGTCCGCGCGCTGAGTGAAGGCTTACGTCAGGAGGCGGGTAAAACCATCCGCACGACGCTTATTTCTCCCGGTGCCGTCGAAAGCGAACTGCAGTTCGGCAGCTCTGATGCCCCAAGCAAACAGTTCCTGCATGAATTTTACAAGCAGGCTATTCCGGCTGACGCAATTGCCCGCGCGGTTTTATTTGCTATTGAACAGCCTGGCGACGTTGATATTAATGAAATTGTTGTTCGTCCGACGCAGGAAGAATTTTAGCCGGCGTTAAATAATGCTGAATGAGGTGTCATTATGATTAAATCATTAACGTCCTTATCAGATTTAAATATGCGATCGGGTTCCGACATTCTTCTTGAAGTGCTGGAGAGTGAAGGGGTGGAATATATTTTTGGCAACCCCGGAACAACCGAACTTCCGCTCATTGATGCCCTGCTTCGCCATGAAAATATTCACTATATTCTCGCGCTTCAGGAAAGCACCGTGGTGGCCATTGCCGACGGCTACGCAAAAGCCTCCGGCAAGACCGGATTTATCAATTTGCATACCGCCAGCGGTCTGGGGCACGGCATGGGGAATCTCATTAATTCGCGGATCATGAAAACCCCGCTGGTGGTCACCGTCGGACAGCAGGACACGCGGCACTACGTCCGCGACCCGCTGCTGTATGACGATATTGTTTCCATAGGCTCCCCGGTCATGAAATGGGCGCAGGAGGTTACCAGCGCCGATCAGCTCCCGGTTCTTGTGCGCCGTGCGTTTCACGCGGCCAGCTACCCTCCGGGTGGCCCGGTCCTGCTTTCACTCCCGATGAACGTCATGGAAGAGCTGAGCGACGCCGGGATACAGACGGCCTCAAAAGTGAACTACCACACCGTCGCGGGCTCGCTAGACGAGCTGGCGGAGGCGCTCAGCGAAGTCACCCCGGGCAGGATCATGATTGTGGCGGGAGATGAAGTTCACTCCAGCGGCTCGACGCAGGAGATTGTCCAGCTTGCTGAAGCGCTCAGCGCCCATGTCTACGGCTCCTCCTGGCCCCTGAATTTGCCCTTCCCTACGCAGCATGCGCTCTGGCGGGGCAATATGCCCACCACCGCCAGCGAAATCGCCAGCATCATCAACGCCTACGATGCCGTATTTATCATCGGCGGCAGAAGCCTGATCACCATTTTGTACAGCGAGGGCGAGGCCATTCCGGAAACCTGCGCGGTATATCAGCTTTCGGCGGATATGCACGAACTTGGCCGCACCTATGCCACTCGCCTTTCAGTGATGGGGGATATCAAACTGTCCCTGCATGAACTGCTGCCAAAGCTTAAGCAGCGACTGATCGCCAGCACGCTGGCCCACCAGCGGCTGCTGGTTGCGGCCCGCGACGAACGGGAGAAGGAGTGGCAGCAGCAGGAGGAACGTCTGGCCGCCGAGCGGCTACGCCCGGCGATCTCCCCGATGGTCGCAGCCTGGGAAGTCATCCGATCCATTCCGGCGGGTACCACCATCGTTGATGAGGCGATAGCGACCGCCAGGCATGTCCGCCGGTTCATCTCTGACCAGCAGCACCAGCGCTACTACTTTATGCGCGGCGGCGGACTGGGCTGGGGGATGCCGGCCTCAGTAGGGCATTCACTGGGACGCGGGCGTGAGCCGGTGGTCTGCCTGATAGGCGACGGGGCCTCTCTGTACTCGCCGCAGGCGCTCTGGACGGCGGCACACGAAAATCTGCCGGTCACCTTTATCGTCATGAATAACAGGGAGTACAACATCCTGAAAAACTTTATGAAGAGCCAGGCTGACTACAGCTCAACGCGGCTGGGGCGTTTTATCGGGATGGACCTGGTGAACCCGCATATTGATTTTCAGTCGCTTGCCACCGCCATGGGCGTCCACTGCTGCCGGGTAACCGAGGCTGCAGATATCGCCGAAGCGGTAACGCGCGGCCTGCAGTCAGGAAAAACCAACCTGATTGAAATCGCAATTTCCGCGGATTAGCCGCGCGCTTACGCTGTACCCTACATAAAAAACTTATAACCGAAACGCCTCAAGCCGCCCTGCGTTAGGCAACGTTCATCGAATCGCACTTCCACTCCAGCCGCACGTTCGGTGCGTAAGTCAATGACGGCAAATGGCGCCAACTCATCGTCCATCACCTTCGCTATGACCCAGCACGCGGTGACTCCCTGAAAGGTAAGGCATTTGTTATAGCAGGTTAAAAAGCAGGCGAAAAGCAACGTGTTTTAATAGCCCGAGCGCATGCGATATTCCCGGAAGGCATAAGTAAAGCTGAATTTCGACTTTGCGGAATGTCACACTCGACCTAACGTAGCGGAGCATAAAACAATCACAATATATTCTTCTCAGGGATCGCTATGACAAAAAAACTGTTGCCGTTACTGGTGCTGGCTGCGCTCTCAGGCGCTGTCCACGCCGCTACTCCGCCCAACACGCTGGTGGTTGCCCAGGGGCTCGATGATATCGTGAGCCTCGACCCGGCCGAAGCCAACGAGCTCTCCAGCATCCAGACCGTGCCGAGCCTGTACCAGCGTCTGGTGCAGCCGGACCGCGATAATCCGGAAAAAATCACGCCGATTCTGGCAGAAAGCTGGGAAGCGGACGCGGCAGCAAAAACCCTGACCATCAAGCTTAAGCCCGATGCGAAATTCGCCTCCGGCAACCCGCTGCGCCCGGAAGACGTGATCTTCTCTTATACCCGCGCCGTGACGCTGAACAAATCCCCGGCCTTTATCCTCAACGTACTGGGCTGGGACGCGAGCAACATCGCCAGCCAGCTGAAAAAGGTGGACGAGCACACCCTCCAGCTTCACTGGACGGCGGACGTCAGCCCGTCGGTGGCGCTGAATATTCTCTCCACGCCGATTGCCTCTATCGTTGATGAAAAAGAGGTCGCCGCGAACGTGAAGGATAATGACTTCGGCAACGCCTGGCTGAAAATGCACTCGGCGGGCAGCGGCGCGTTCAGAATGCGCGTCTATCAGCCGCATCAGGCCATCGTGCTGGAAGCCAACGACTCCGCCCCCGGCGGCGCGCCGAAGCTGAAAAGCATCATCATTAAAAACGTCCCCGATCCGGCTTCGCGCCGCCTGCTGATCCAGCAGGGTGATGCGGACGTGGCGCGCGATCTCGGTGCAGATCAGATAAGCGCCCTGGACGGCAAGCCGGGCGTGAAGGTGCTGAGCATCCCTTCTGCGGAGCAGAATTACCTGGTGTTTAACACCGGCAACAGCGCCAACCCGCTGCTGAACAACCCGGCGTTCTGGGAAGCCTCGCGCTGGCTGGTCGATTATGACGGCATCACGAAGAACCTGCTGAAAGGCCAGTATTTTGTTCATCAGAGCTTCCTGCCGGTCGGGCTGCCGGGCGCGCTGGAAGACAACCCGTTTAAGTTTGACCCGGCAAAAGCGAAAGCCATTCTCGCCAAAGCGGGCATTAAGGACGCGCACTTCACGCTGGACGTGGAGAACAAGCCGCCGTTTATTACCATCGCCCAGTCGATGCAGGCGAGCTTTGCGCAGGGTGGCGTGAAGGTGGATCTGCTGCCTGCCGCCGGGAGCCAAGTCTATGCCCGCGTGCGCGCTAAGCAGCATCAGGCGGCGATTCGTCTGTGGATCCCGGACTACTTCGATGCGCACTCTAACGCCAGCGCCTTCGCGTGGAACGACGGTAAATCCAGCACCGTGGCCGGGCTTAACGGCTGGAAAATCCCGGAGCTGAACAAGGCCACGCTGGCGGCGGTTGCCGAGCCGGATCCGGCGAAGCGTCTGGATCTGTACAAGAAAATGCAGGAACAGCTGCAGCAGAGCTCGCCGTACGTGTTCGTCGATCAGGGCAAAACCCAGATCGTGGTGCGCGATAACGTGAAGGGGTATCAGCAGGGGCTGAACGCGGATATGGTCTGGTACGATCGCGTCACGAAGTAGCCCCTGTTGCCGGGTGGCGCTGCGCTGATCCGGCCTGTGTTCTCGGTTTTTGTAGGCCGGGTAAGGCGAAGCCGCACCCGGCATGAAGAGATTTCCCATGCCACATCTTTCCACCCGCGTGCTTCAGGGTCTGCTGACCCTGCTGCTCACGCTCTTCGGGCTGCTGCTCGTCACGTTTGCGCTCTCGGCGTTTTCACCGGTCGATCGCGTGCTGCAGATCGTCGGCGATCACGCCAGCCAGTCGACGTACGATCAGGTTCGCCACCAGCTTGGGCTGGATCGTCCCCTGCCCGTGCAGTTCTGGCACTACCTGCAAAACCTCGCCCACGGGGATTTAGGCACCGCCAGCGCCACCGGACAGCCGGTGCTGCAGGATCTGCTGCACGCCTTCCCCGCCACGCTGGAGCTGGCAACGCTGGCGTTAATCATCGGCGCCGTGCTCGGCGTGACTGCCGGAGTGCTGTGCGCTCGCTACGCCGGTTCGCCGCTCGATTTAGCCATCAGAACCCTCACCCTGCTCGGCAACTCGGTGCCGATCTTCTGGCTCGGCCTGCTGATGCTGGCTCTGTTCTACGCGAAGCTGCAGTGGAGCGCAGGCCCCGGCAGGCTGGACGATATCTGGCAGTTCACCGTCGAGCAGCGCACCGGCTTTGCGCTGATAGATACCTGGCTTTCCGGCGATCGCGAGGCGTTCCGCAACGCCCTCAGCCACCTGGTGCTGCCGGTGCTGCTGCTGGCCTATTACTCGCTGGCAAGCATTACCCGCCTGACGCGCTCGGCCTGCCTGAGCGAGATGAACAAAGAGTACATCCTGCTCGCCCGCGCAAAAGGTGCCGGGGAGATGACCATCCTGCTGCGACACGTGCTGCCGAACATTCGCGGCACCCTGCTGACGGTGATCGCGCTGGCCTACACCAGCATGCTGGAGGGCGCGGTATTAACCGAAACCGTCTTCTCATGGCCGGGGATCGGGCGCTATCTCACCACCGCCCTGTTCGCCGGAGACACCACCGCGGTCATGGGCGGCACGCTGCTGATTGGCGTCTGCTTTGTCCTGATCAATAACCTTACCGACCTGCTCGTGCGGGCAACCGATCCCAGGGTGCGCTGATGCCGTTTTATCTCTTCTTACGCCGGCTAAGCCGCTCCCCTGCCGCATTTTGCGGGCTAGTAGCCATCGCGCTGCTGGGGGTTATTGCCCTGTTCGCGCCGTGGCTGGCCCCGGTTGACCCGAACTGGCAGGACGCCGCCGCGCGCCTGCAGGCACCGAACGGCCAGCACTGGCTGGGCACAGACAGCTACGGTCGCGATCTGCTTTCGCGCCTGATTTACGGCACCCGTCCGGCGCTCGGGCTGGTGGCGTTAGTCACCGTTATTACCCTGCCCGCCGGGCTGCTGGTGGGTATTTTGTCCGGCTACTACGGCGGCTGGCTGGAGCGCATTCTGATGCGCTTTACCGACGTGGTGATGTCGATGCCGCGCCTGATCCTCGCCTTCGCGTTTGTGGCGATGCTTGGCCCGGGGCTGGTCAACGGCGCGCTGGCGCTGGCCTTAACCACCTGGCCCGCATACGCGCGTCAGGCGCGGAGTGAAATTCAGCGTCTGCGCCACAGCGATTACCTGGCCGCCGCGGAGATGATGGGCATTCGCGGCCTGCGCCTGCTGGTCGGGCATATTCTGCCCCTGTGTTTGCCGTCCGCGATTGTGCGGCTGGCGCTGGATCTGGCAGGCATTATTCTGGCCGCCGCCGGTCTCGGCTTCCTCGGCCTTGGCGCACGTCCGCCCATGGCCGAATGGGGAGCGATGATTGCCGACGGCATGCAGGTGATTTTCGACCAGTGGTGGATTGCCGCCATTCCGGGCGGGGCCATCCTGTTTGCCAGCCTGGCGTTTAACCTGCTGGGCGATGGCCTGCGCGACGTACTGGAGCCACAGCATGACTGAACCCCGCGTCATCGTCGATGCGCTGAATATCGACTACCCCGCCGCGCGCGTGGTCAACAACCTGAGCTTTACGCTTGGCAACGAGCGGCTGGCGCTGGTGGGGGAATCCGGCTCCGGCAAGTCCATGTCCGCCCGCGCGCTGATGGGTCTGGTGCGAAAACCCGGTATCGTGAGCGCCAACCGGCTTAACGTGCTTGGCAACGACCTGCTGACCCTGAACGCCCGCCGCTGGCAGGCGCTGCGCGGTAACGGGATTGCGATGGTCCTGCAGGACCCGCGCTACGCGCTGAATCCGGCGAAAAACGTCGCCGCTCAGCTTGATGAGGCGCTGACCCTGCATCAGCGCCTGCCCCGCGCTGAACGCCTGGCGCGCATTCACGACATCCTCCGCGCCGTCGGACTCAACGAACATGTCCTCCAGCGCTACCCCGGCGAACTCTCCGGGGGCATGGGCCAGCGGGTGATGATTGCGATTGCGCTGATCAACAACCCGCAGGTGCTGATTGCCGATGAACCCACCTCCGCGCTGGACGCCCGCCTGCGCAACCAGATCCTCGAGCTGCTGGTGCAGCAGTGCGAAGAACGCCAGATGGCGATGCTGTTAATCAGCCACGATCTGCCGCTGGTGGCGGAACACTGCGACCGCGTGCTGGTGATGTATCAGGGCGAAAAGGTTGATGAGATGGCGGCAAGCCATCTCCCGCAGGCGACGCATCCGTACACGCGAACCCTGTGGACCTGTCGTCCAGACGCCAATACCTATGGGCAGATGCTGCCGACGCTCGACCGTTCGCAGCCGTGGAAGGAGGCCAGCGATGGCGCTCGTTGAGGTTAACCAGGTGCAGGTCACCTTTGGGGAAAAAACGGCGGTTTCGGCCGCCAGCTTTAGCATTGAGAGAGGCGAGACGTTCAGCCTGATCGGTGAATCCGGCTGCGGCAAATCGACCCTTCTGCGCGTGCTGGCTGGGCTGCAGCGCGAGTGGCGCGGCAGTATTGCGCTACTGGGAGCAGTGTTAACGCCAGGACGACGTTTTGAAGGCGAGCTTCGCCGCAACGTGCAGATGGTATTTCAGGATCCGTGGGCGTCGCTGCACCCGAACCACACCATTGCGCGCACCCTGTCGGAGCCGTTAAAAATCCACGGCGAAACGCAGATTGTCGAAAAGGTGGCGGATGCGCTGCAGCAGGTGGGGCTTTCCGCCGACGCGGGCAGGCGCTACCCGCACCAGCTTTCCGGCGGCCAGCGCCAGCGCGTGGCTATTGCCCGCGCGCTGCTGCTGCGCCCCCAGCTTCTGCTGCTGGACGAGCCGACCTCGGCGCTGGATATGTCGGTGCAGGCAGAGATCCTGAACCTGCTCAACCGTCTTAAGGCCGAGCACGAGATGACCTATCTGCTGGTGAGCCACGACGCGGACGTGATTGCGCATATGTCCGACCGGGCGGCGTTTATGGCGCACGGGGCGATCCAGAAGGTGTTTGACCGTGAGGCTATGTTAAGAGGCGAGCACAGGATGGGGTAAACCGTGCGGCGGCGCGGGTTTTCCAGGCCGGGTAAGGCATCGCCGCCACCCGGCCTACAATTACTTCAGCAGCTTCACCGTTGCATCAATGTCGATCTCATCTTCGGTGAAGATCAGCGTCGTGTTCTGGAAGGTGGTGATCGCCAGCTTCTTCACCGTGCGCATTTCGCCCGGCTTTTTATCAGATTTCGGCTTGATGCTGTTCATCAGCAGCCCCACCGACAGCACCGCATTCTCTTTGTCGATTTTGGTATCGGCAGGCTCTTCTTCGCTGAACACCACGAAGGACTTGATCGAGCTGAGCTTCACGCGCTCGCCTGCGATATAGAGATGTTTGCTTTCGGGGATCACCTTCACCGCGTAGGCGGAAAGGCCTTTGTTGTTGGTCGTTGGCTCAAAGGTCACCGCGGCATCTTTCTTAATCAGATCGGGGTTCGCGACCTTAATCACATGAAAATAGCGGTTGTCGCCGTTTTCATCTTTGATAAATCCAAAGCCTTTATCTTTAAACCACGTTGTGATTGTACCGTTCATCGCTGTTACCGCCTGTCAGATCGTAATGACTAAAGTTTTGCAGCGCGCAGTGTAATGCACAATGACGGAGGAGACAAAAAAAAGCCCCTGCACGGGTGCAGGGGAAAACTCATGTCAGAGCTTATTAGAATTTAATTAAACACCATCCCACCATCGATGAGCAGAGACTGGCCGGTCATGTAGTCGGAGTCCGGGCCTGCCAGGTATGAAACGCAGGCGGCGACATCTTCCGGCTCGGACAGGCGGCCAAGCGTAATGCGTTTGGCAAAGGTTTCGGTCCCGTAGCCGAGCGGTTTACCCGCCGCCTCGGAGACCTGACGGTCGATTTCCGCCCACATGGGCGTTTTGACGATGCCCGGGCAGTAGGCGTTAACGGTGATCCCCAGCGGCGCGAGATCCCGTGCCGCGGTCTGGGTTAAGCCGCGCACCGCGAACTTGCTGGAACTGTAGACCGCCAGCTCCGGGTTGCCGGTGTGGCCCGCCTGGGAGCAGGCGTTGATGATCTTGCCGCCGTGCCCCTCTTTGCGGAAGGCGTCAATCGCGGCCTGGATCCCCCAGATCACCCCTTTCACGTTGATGTTGTAAACCTTGTCGACAATGTCCGGCGTGATGGATTCGATGGGGGTAGACGGCGCAATCCCGGCGTTATTCACGATCACGTTAAAGCCGCCCAGCGCGGTGCGCGCTTTCTCCACCGCCGCAAATACCTGTTCGCGGTCAGAGACATCGACCTTCACGGCAACGGCTTTCCCGCCGTTACGGATGATTTCATCGGCGACGGCTCTTGCCGTCTCAACGTTATAGTCGGCGATGGCGACGGCAAAACCGTCTTTCACCAGGCGAAGCGCGATCGCTTTACCAATCCCCTGGCCTGAGCCTGTTACGAGAGCAACTTTTTGCATTTCTCTGTCCTTATCGTGAGTCACAAAATCTGGCTGAGATGGAGCTGGCCCATCAGCAGCGGGTTATCGCTGTAGTCAACGGGAATGGCCACCACGGCCGGGCCATCCACATCCATCGCCGCACGCAGCGTGGGTTCGAGCGCGTCGGCGCTCTCCACGGCAAAGCCTTTCGCGCCAAAGGCGTCGGCATAGACTTTGAAATCGACCGGGCCGAACTCGACGCCGGAAAGACGCTGGTATTTTTTCTCTTCCTGAATGGCAACCATGTTGTAGCCGTTATCCACCCAGATGATGTGCAGCACGTTAGCGTTGAGGCGCACCGCGGTTTCCAGCTCCATGCTTGACTGCAGGAAGCCGCCGTCACCGGAGACCGACACCACCTTGCGGCCCGGGTTGACCAGCCACGCGCCAATGGCCCACGGCAGCGCGACGCCCATGGTCTGCTGGCCGTTGGAGATCATCACCTGACGCGCCCGGAAGCTGTAGAGGTAGCGGGCGATCCAGATGTGGAAGCTGCCCATGTCGACGGTCAGGGTCACGTCGTTATTCACGATGTCCTGCATGGCCCGCACGATGCGCAGCGGATGCAGGGCGAACTGATTAAGCGAGGCGCCGCGACGATCGAGCAGATCGCGCTGATGCTGGCGGTCGACCAGAATTTCGGAGGCCCGCTGGCTCAGCTCAAGCTTATGGTCGATCCGGTTCGCGAGCTGATTCAGCGTTTCGGCGATGTCCCCCACCAGCTCCAGATCCGGCACGTAGTTACGTTCTTCATAGGCAGGCAGCACGTCGATGTGCACCAGCGTGGCGTCGCCGCTGTTCCACATGGACGGCTCGTACTCCACCGGGCTGTAGCCGATGCAGATAATCAGGTCCGCCAGATGGAGCAGCCTGTCGCCCGCCTGGTTATTGAACAGACCGACGCGTCCGGCGAAGCGGGTGAAGTGCTCCTGATTCACCGCCCCGGCGGCCTGATAGGTGCTGGTGACCGGAATACGGCCTTTCTCCAGCAGCGTGCGCAGCGCCGCGCTGTTGGCGGGCTGGCTCGCCATCAGCCCCAGCAGGATGACCGGGTTTTTGGCCTTTTCGATAAGCTTCGCCACATCGTTGATAGCGGATTCCGGCGCCGGGCCCATCAGCGCGGGACCGCTAGCAGGCAAAATTGCTCCCGTGGCGGGCTGGTCGACGATATCCTGCGGCAGGCTGACGAACGCGCCCCCCGGCCTGCCGTGCTCGGCGGCGCGAAACGCGTTGGAAACCACCTCGGCAATCGCGTCCGGCGCACTCACCTCCACGGCGTATTTGGTGACCGGGCTGAACATGGCGACGGTGTCCATGCTCTGATGCACCAGCTTGGCTTTATCCGCCCGCTTCACCGCCCCGCCCAGCGCCACCACCGGGTCGCCTTCGCTGTTGGCGGTAGCAATGCCGGTGATCAGGTTCGAGCAGCCCGGCCCGGAAGTGACCAGCGCCACCCCGGCCTTGCCGGTCAACCGCCCTACCGCCGCCGCCATAAACGCCGCGTTCGCCTCGTGACGCACCGGGATGATCTCGATGGAGGAGTCCAGCAGAGAGTCAAAGACCTTGTCGATTTTTGCGCCCGGGATCCCGAACACCTGCTTCACGCCCTGCGCTTCCAGCTGGCCGACAACCAAATCGGCGCCGTGCGCCCACTGACGTGACTGTTTCTCACTGTTCACGGTAGTTCTCCTGTTAGTTTTCGACGGAACGGATCGCTGCATCAAGATTGCTGGGGTGAAGGTTGGCCTGTAAAAACGCGCTG
This sequence comes from Enterobacter sp. Taxon_8, assembly GCF_058354585.1. Classification (NCBI taxonomy): domain Bacteria; kingdom Pseudomonadati; phylum Pseudomonadota; class Gammaproteobacteria; order Enterobacterales; family Enterobacteriaceae; genus Enterobacter; species Enterobacter sp. Taxon_8. The sequence continues at coordinate 3,368,871 of NZ_CM177989.1, forward strand.
TCGGCGGGCAGGTCAATCATCAGCTTGTGAATTTCGCCGAAGGTGAGTACGCCGCTCTCCAGCTGATAGTCGAGCAGATGGCCCCCGCCCTGACGGTCGTCGGTGATGAAATGCTCGTGATAGCCGGCCACGTTGATGCCCTGCATGTGCTGCGGCGTGCGGAACCCGACCAGCACCCCTTCGCGCTGGTTAAAGCGGAACACCGGCTGGTCGTCCAGCACGTCGGTCATCGCGCGGTACGGCGGCTTCTGGCGCGGCACCGTGCGGGTGTGGGCGTGGCGGAAGTTGCCGTCGATGCGCAGCGCGCAGAACAGGTTGTCGGAGGGGATCTGCTGGTCGATGACGTCGTGGATCTGCTGACGGCTGACCGGCGCATCGAAGGTTTTACGGTACTGCGGCTGGAACCAGGTCATCACCGCGAACGGCGTTTTCTGCTCCGGCTTCGCGGCCCGGGCGCTGCCGTCGGCGCGCAGCTGGTACACCTGGCTGCTGAAGGCAATCATTTCGCCGTCCAGCTCGTTAAAGGTGCCCAGACCAAAATCACCGTGTGCCAGCAGATCGGCGATGGTGGTCTCTCCTTCATACACGCCGCTTAACAGGGCGCTCATTAGCGATGTCTGATAGATCACACTGTCAGGATGCTGGGCGGAGAACCCGCGCAGGGTCTCGCACAAGCTGGCTTCACAGTCGCAGGCAGATGAATGCACCATCATGCTCGTCCTCTTCAACTTTATTTAGAAAGGTTAAATAAATGTTGACCCGATTCAGCAGAGAGTTCCAATATAGAAACCATGCTGGTTTGAGACGTTTTAGATATGGAACTTCGTTATCTGCGGTATTTTGTCGCGGTAGCACGCGAGCGACACTTCACCAGGGCGGCCGAAGCGCTGGGTATTTCACAGCCTCCTCTGAGTCAGCAGATCAAACGGCTCGAAGAGGAAGTGGGCACGCCGTTGTTCAGGCGCCTGACGCGGGGCGTGGAGCTGACCGAGGCGGGAGAAGCCTTCTACGAGGACGCCTGCAAGATCCTGGCGCTGAGCGACGCCGCGCTGGAGAAAGCCCGCGGCATCGCGCGCGGGCTGAACGGCAATCTGTCGATTGGCATCACCAGCTCCGACGCTTTTCATCCCAAAATTTTCGCGCTGATTCGCCAGTTTCAGGTGCAGAACATGGCGGTGCAGGTTCACCAGGTGGAAGCCAATATGTCGTCGCTGACGACGATGCTGGCGGAGGGTGAACTGGATATCGCCTTCGTGCGCCTGCCGTGCGAGAGCAGCAAGGCGTTCGAGTTAACCATCCTCGACCGAGAGCCGATGGTGGTGGCGCTGCATCGCGACCATCCGCTGGCTGGAAGCGGCGATCTGGCGCTGGATCAACTCCGGGATACGCCGGTGGTGCTCTTCCCGCAGGAGGTCGCGCCCGGCCTGTACGACCGGGTTCACGGCTGCTGCGAACGGGCCGGGATCGACGTGCAGCACGCGCTGCAGTCGTCACAGCTTTCGTCCTCCCTGAGCATGGTTTCCGCCGGCGGCGGGTTTGCGCTGGTGCCGAAATCCATGGCGGCCATTTCTCCGCCGAATGTCACCTACCACGCGCTGAGCTCGCCGGAGCTTTACACCGATATCGCGCTCTGCTGGCGGCGCTTTGAACGCTCGCGGACGGTGAAGCGGTTTCTGGCGATGATGAGCGAGGGGTAGCGCCGGTTTGGTTGGTGTTTTTTGTAGGCCGGGTAAGGCGTAGCCGCCACCCGGCAATGCCCTTCTGGAAGCCGCCTCGCAAAGCTGCAAGCAACCTTATGTAATTCAGGGGCATCCCTTTTCATCCCTTCTTCACGGTCGTAAAGTGCCTGCGTTGCGGCACATCCGTAACCGGGCGTAGGAACCCGTTTAATATGACTCGGCAATTATTTTTGTCGCGACAGCGCTCATCCCGTTAAAATACGGTCGCGCTGGCGGAGCAACCGAAAGGTTGGCCGTTTTGTCATGTGCGGCATTCCTACCTCCGTCAGCGCTACCACCCATGAGCGTAGGAACTTATGTGGTGGTCTGGATTTTTTTGAAAAGGAATACTACATGACAACTATCCATACCCTGACTTACGCACTTTCTGAGGAAAGCGCTGTTTATCACCTTATCCACCTGCAACTTCCCGATTCTGCGGATCTCTTCGAGTTGGCTGACGCCTGCACTGCGTATGTGAGCGTGCTGGTGGAAACTGACGATGCGGTGACGTTTGCCACACTCTGTGAGCGATTGCTGGCTGCGCTTAATCGGCTGCGGGAATGCTGCGATGACGAACTGCCTTCGTATCTGGTTGAACAGTTGATCGCAGGGGAAAAGATTACCTCCTGCGTGCCGGACTGCTGGCAGGAAACGGTGTTGCAGGTGGATTATGCCGTAGCGTTAACGCTGGCGCTGATGGGCGGGACACTTCCTGCGAGCGTGGCGAAAGAACTCGTCGGGCTACTCCATGATATGGTTTGGTTGTTAGCGGAGTTTGTGAAGGAGCCGTATATAACGGCACATTGAGGCGGGTGATGGTAGGTCGGGGATCTGCTTGGTAAGAAGCAGATCCCCGGTCTTACGCAAAATTTAATGTTGTTTTTAAATGTCTGGTAAGAGCGATAAGCTGATGTTGATTTATTAATCAACACGTCGAATAGTTGGTTCAGAGCATATCCTGTTCAATCATTTCACTTAAAGATTGCTTCATCAGATCGCTTAGTTGTGTTGGTTTTGCTATAAACCTACCTTGGGAGGCAGTAGTATAGGCCGAAATGAACTGACCATTTTAATGGGATAATACTTATGAAACTTATAAAGCAAGTGGAGATTGCATATTTCCGTTCTATTTATAAAGATGATTTAAATAATTGTTCTGGAACTAATGTCATTTTTGGAAGAAACGACGCAGGGAAAAGCAACGTTTTGCGAGCTCTAAATTTATTTTTCAGAAATGAAACAAATCCAAATCAAGCCTTTCGTTTTGAACGTGATTTCTCACATGCTCGCCGCTCAGAAGCAACACCAGAAAATGATATAAGAAAGTTTGTTTATGTGAAAATTTGGTTTACAACTCCAATAAACTGGAGAGCATCGTTAGGAGACTCATTTTGGGTTAAGAAACAATGGAGCATTACCAATCAAGAAGATCCAAAATTTTACTCCTCAATAACTCAACCTAATCTACAGCAATACTTAACTAGGTTTCTTAATAAAATACAATTTCATTACATACCTGCAATAAAAGACAGAAAAATATTTGAAGGTCTTCAAGCGGAAATTTACAAGGTTATTTCTGAGCATGCTGAATTTTCAGGCTCATTAATTAATTTTACCGAAGCCCTAAGGAATAGAACTCAAGAATTAACTCAAGGGCTTTTAACATCCCTTAAAATTAATAGTTCTGTTTCTACACCTAGAGATCTTACTGACTTATTTAAGTCCTTGGATTTTGAAGTTACTTCAGAAGAAGGTGATTCATACAGTTTGACTTTGCAACGCGGCGATGGTATTCAGGTTAGACATATCCCTCAAATTCTTTCATTTCTCTCAGACAATAGTTCAAAGGAATACCATATATGGGGTTTTGAAGAGCCTGAAAATTCCTTAGAGCTGGCAAATGCCATTGAAGAAGCTAAAACATTTCTAGAGCTAGGAAGAGCTAATAACAAACAAATATTCTTAACCAGCCACAGCCCTGCATTTTTTTCACTTAAAGATGATGGGGTTAGCAAATATTTCGTTTCTAAAACGCATGAACATATGGGGCGTTTGAACTCTGTTGTAAAAGAATTACACAAGGATTCAACACAACTACCAAGTGAGTTAATGGGGGAAACACCGCATCTACCAGTGATTAGCAGTTACCTAGAGCAGGCTCATGCAGAGATAGAAAAATCAAAAGAGTTGAGAGTTTCATTAGAACAAAAGTTATTACAGCATAACGCATCAATCGTGTTTGTTGAAGGTGCCACAGATGCCGCTGTATTTGCAAAAGCTTGGGAGCTGTTTGTCGGAGGTGAAATGCCTTTTATTTTCGAATCTGGCGGAGGCACAACTAAAATGGAGGCTCTTGCAAGTAACGGTAAAATTATCCAAACATTAGCGCCTGGTCGAGCTGTTTTTGCATTAGTTGATAATGATAAAGAAGGTCGTGAGCTTTATAAAAATAAAAGATTAGGTGATGGCGGAGTCTGGATTCAAGACAATTCAAATAAAGTTTATTGGTGTCGATTGCCTTTTATTAGTGAATTGCAACAATTGATGGCAAATTGTAGAGTGGAAAAATCTTTTTGGCCGGGATGTTTGGAGAATATTTTCACGGCAGAGGTTAAGCATAGAGCATCAGAAGCAGGTTTTTTGACAGTTACGAAAACACCACATAGTGAATTTTTCCCCGATAATTTTGGGAAGATTGTCGATTATATAAATGAAAGAGATGATTATTTACATTACCATATTCTCACCCTAATTCCTGAAAGCAAAAATACATTTGCTGAATGGATAGTACAACAAGCAGATCGGGAACCAGAATTGTTAGAACCTCTGCGCCAGACAATAATAGGGCTTCGGGACAAATTAAACTCTATTGCAGAAGTTGTGGCTCAACCTGAAGAAGTGATTCCAGCAGAAGAGCAAGAAAACATTATATCTTAATTAATTAACGTAGAGACAACTATATTCCTGGGCTAAGGTCCGCTTTTGGCACAAAGCGGACGTTTCTTTCACAGTCACCTCATAAAGTGTTCGCACACATTAAATGAGCGCCTTCATCACGAGCATATGAACACTGCACTCCATCAATGTTTCTACATTATCAACCCACCAACCATCACCTATAATGTTTCCTGTCTGGAAACAAGGGGGCAAGGATGCACGTAGTCTCAAGAGCGCCTTTCGACGCGGCCACCAGACAATTTCCAAATCAAGCACTCGCCCTGGACGATCTTTACCGGGTACTAAAAAAGGAGCACTACCCAACACCAGACGACATGCGAAAGCGCTTCCCCAGCCTAGACAGGATGAAATACCGGGAAAAATGGTGGGTCATTGATGTAGGTGCGGGCATTTAAAAGTGATGTTTTTTGCTGATTTTGATCGGGGAAAGATCTTTATCAAACACATCAGCACTCACGCAGAGTATGACAAACTCACGGACTTCTATCGGAGAACGAAAGAATGAACTATGCAGGAGCCAACTCACACAGAGCGATTTTGAGAATGAGATAGGCAAGAAATCTTTGGTGAGTCGAATCCTCAACGGACAGCGCACGTTAACGCTGGATCATATGCGCGCGCTGGCGAAGCGTTTTGGCGTGCCGGTGAGTGTATTTGTGGGGAAATGATGAGGATGATTTTTTTATATTGAGAAAAAAGTGACGCAGCCAAGCTAGCGATATCGCGGCTAAAACCTTACGGTAATTGTAGAGGCACATCACTGTCATCAAACACTTCCCTCAAATACTTTCCAAGCGTTTTAGAATCTTTTGCTGCAGGAATGACCACGTGATATTCTCTGATTCCAATTTTTTTTGCGACATCTTCATTAAGCACGATCACAAGTTTGTCTTCAGTGAGCTGAACAGAACGAATAGAGTCTGTTAACTCATATTCCGTTGACTCACTCTGAAATCCAATGCATTCGTTAACGGGTAATTCATCTTCGTCGAATCGTCCGATTATGATAAAATTTTTTGGATCATGACTGTCATCCCCTATTCCGATGGTGAAGACATCATTTTCTTCATAGCAGTTAATACACGCTGCAATAAAATTTTTAACATTACTCATCAGTTCTCCTTATCTTGCATCATTTTGCTCCTGACAGATTTTATCGTAAGTCTGGCGTTCATTAAGATGGCTGGTATCCTAAGAGTAACCTAAGATAGTACCCGCACCAATTTTTATAGATTGCTATTTTTAAAAGGTAAAGTATATATTTCCGGCATAGCGAAGCGGCTGTTGATGCTGTGATATGCTGCACCAGCTACACCCACCTTACAGCAATAGATGGGCTTCGCCAGGATCAACGCAAGTACACTTTTATTAAAAATCAAGATCGACTTTAACTACTCCTGATGCATCTATTTTATCATCCTGAGCAGTAAGCATATCAACAAACTCATCGAAGGAGTTTGCTATTTTCGTCAGCCCGGAGGTCACTACTGAATCATTGAATATTGGGTCAGACTCGTGATCCCAAAACCAAATCTCTCCCGACATACCTCCCTTGAGACAAAGACAAATTTGATTATCACCAGACGAGGCTCCTATCGGTAACCATTGATCGCGAAAATCATTCCGGTATGTATCAGCCATTTCAAAGACAGTATATTCTTTACCCGATTCTGCAAGACCGTATAAAGACTCAAGCGTATCAGTTCCTTGCTCATCAGACCATGGAGATGGTTGTAACGCTTTGAAAACAACATTTACCTCAAAAAGAACAGAAACGCCAAAATGAAGTAAATAGGCACGATAACTTTCAGGAATTGGCCCTGTTGATGCTTCTAATGTATTTAAAATATTTTTCAGTTCATCTAATGGTAATATTGTCGATTTCGCTCCAAAGCGCTCTAATTTTTTCAACAATGTTCTTTCCTCCATATATCTGATTCGTAGCCAATATGGGGCACATTGGCGTGAAGCTCTCTCGGCAGAAGAATTATGGTATTCGCAATCAGATAATGTGGAGTGTGCATTTTTTCCCTTAACAAATTTTGAGCCGCTTTCTGTGTAATGCCTTTTTTCTATGCAATGGCATTATTACCAATGGTAAAATACAAGCATATCTGACATTCTGTTTATTACTGTTTATCTATTTACTAACATCTAAATGTAAAAAAAATAAGCCATGATCATATTCTGATTATGGCTTTATTTTGAAATATCATAAATCAACAGTTACATTCATTCCTGCATCAAGAGATGTCTCACATATTTTCTTGTAAAATTCAGTAAAGCCATTAGTAATTTTATAGATATTGCCGCACTCATTTTGCTCAGCGATCTCAAACTCTTGGATATCATCCTCTGCATGTAGATGTGTTCTGTCCCAATAATACACACCTTGGCTTTCACTGCCATTTAATATAAGGTAAAAGTTACCTCCAGGATCATCACCAATAATTAACTTATCATCAATGAAATCAAGTTCACTTAAAAAATTTTCATTTTGACGAAAAATGTCGTAGTTTGGATTTTTCATATTTATTCCAAAAAGGGCATAAAAGGCGATAACCCCTTCATCAACACCTTCATACTCCAACTCACAAAAATCCGGAGATTTTACAACAAAGCCATTTTTCAACCTGAGGAATTCTTTATAATCTTCAGGCAAACTGATTTTGAATTTTGCCTCCAAAATTTTAATTTCATCTTGAGTTGTAGGTTTACCGCATGAAATAGGCATAAGCTCTCCTTACTAAGGACATGATTTCTTGATCTTAGATACTCCACCTCTATGGGTAAAGTTATTATGTATTTCTTTAGGTACCTCTTGCATTGTTATTCCATTTTCGTGGTGATGCCAGGTATTAAGCTCTAAATTTGCAGGGCCATTAGGCGCCATTGCATTCGCTTTGCCGAAATCTCCAGAAGGGCCAAGCCTGTGATTACCTTTAAGATCCGGAACATCAACGCTCTGGATTTCATACGGTTTAAAATCAGGATACCCATTAGGATACCTAACGATATTCCCCATATTGTCTTGGTAGACCCATGTGCGAGTGTCTATCTCCTGCCATGCAGTACCGCCCTTTTCAAGCCATCTATCAAGTAATGGAGAGTTCAGCGGCTTACCACTTAGCCCCCACGGATCGATCCAAGATAGCGGATTCGGCGCATACTGATAAAGGTTCCACCCACCATTCAACCCTATCGGATCCTGCACAATAAACCGCCCGACCTGCGGGTCGTAGTAGCGGAACAGGTTATAGTGCAGCCCCGTTTCACCGTCAGCGTACTGTCCTGCATAGCGAAGCGGTTGATGTGCCATCGCTGTGCGATTCACAACCCGTGAGAACCCTTCGCTCTGGTGACGCACCTCACCAAAGCTGCCGTACTGGCCGCTCCAGCGCACCGCGCCGCGCTCGTCGGTCACTTCCAGCGGCGCGCCGTTCAGGTCGGTGTTGAACCAGTAAATCTCACCGCTGCTCTGGTCACGGAGATGATCCACCCGCGCCAGCGGGCTCCAGGCTTCATTCGGGTCGTAAATATACGTGCTGCACAGCCCGCTCTCCTGCTGCTCCTGCAGCAGACGGTAGCCCTGCCACAGGAAGCGGGTGTTGGTAGTGCCGTGCGTCGTGGTGACGATTTTGCGGGTACGGCGGCCCAGCGCGTCGTAGTGATAGCGCGCCTCAAACCGTCCTTCCGGCCCGGTTCCCCGGGCTGACACCAGACGGTTCTCGGCGTCATACGCATAATGCTGTTCATACAGCCCGGTGCGGCGGCTGACCAGGTTGCCCCAGTGGTCGTATTTCATAAACAGCGCCTGCCAGTGCTGCAGGCGGTTATCCGTGACCGGTACCGCATCGTCATTGGCGGCGAGGTTATCCGCAGCGTCGTAGCTGAACTGCGCGCGGCTGTGCCCCTGTCGGGCCTCGTAGTGCTTCAGCAGACGCCCTTCGGCGTCGTAGCCGTAATCCACCTCACCGCGCAGGGTGTCGCTGACGCCAGAAAGCTCACCGCGTGCGGTGTAGCGATACAGGCGTTCCAGTATCGCCTGCTCCGGCAGGGTCACGTCCGTACTTAGCTCACTGCGCTGCAGGGTACGTCTGCCAAGGCTGTCATACTGGCGGAGCTGCTCGCGCGCGCCCTGGGTGCGGCGCACCTCGCGGTGCAGGCGGTCGCGGGTGAACTCGGTCACCAGCTGCTGCCCGAAGCGGATGGCACTGACGTGGCCGGAGCCGTAGTGCAGCCAGGCCAGCTTTTGCTCGCCGGGCAGCGTCAGGCCGGTCAGGTTGCTCAGGGCATCCCACTCGTAGCCCACCGCGCCGTTAATGCCGGACTCGCTCAGCACGCGCCCGGCGGCATCGTGGCGGTAAGCAATCTCATCGCTTTCGATACCCAGGGCAACGCCTTCGGCGGTTGGCGTGCGGCGGATGCGGGTGATCTGGCCGCTCAGGTCGCGGACGTAGCGGTACTCCGCGTGGCGCTGAGTGCGCCCGATCAGCAGCCCGCTGTCGTCATAGCTGAACTGCTGGACGCGGCGGGCAATACCGCCGTCGGCGGCAGGTCGGCCGTTTTCTTCGAGCGCGCAGAGGAACCCTCGCGCATCCCATTCCATATGGCGCACGGTCTCGTCAGGGCGCGTTTCGCTGAGCGGGCGGCCCACGGCGTCGTAGGTGAAGCGGTATTCCGCCCCGTTGCCATTATCAAGGCGCAGCAGGTTACCGCGTGGGTCGTAGCGCCACTGGCGCACGCGGCCAATACGGTCGGTAAGGCTGACCGGGAGGCCGAGCGCGTTATAGGCCCAGCTCACCTCGCTTTCCAGCGGGTCGCGCCAGCCCGTGAGCTGGCCGCGTTCGTTCCACACCAGCGACTCGCGGCTGCCGTCCGGATGGATCACGGCGCTCAGCAGCCCGGCGTTGTTCCACTCCCGACGCGTGATATTCCCTTCCGCATCCTCGCTGGCAATCAGCTGCCCAAAGCGGTCGTAGGTGAAGCGGGTGACGCTGCCGGAGCAGTCGGTGCGCTGCGTCAGCAGCCCCTGGTGGTTCCAGACCAGGCGCACCACGCCGCCGATGGCGTCGGTGATGCTCTCCGGCAGGTTTTCTTCATCATCGGGATAGCGATACGCGGTAGTGCTACCGGCCGGGTCGGTTTCCGACAGCAGGCGACCGCGAAGGTCGTACATGGCCTGCGATGAGGTACCGTCCGGGTAGACCGTGCGGGTGATGCGGTCGGTCAGGCGATGCCAGTGATACTCCGTGCGGCGGCCCGCCGGGTCCGTCTCGCTGGTCATGCGGCCGTATTTGTCCCACGTGCTGCGGCGCATTGCGCCGCCCGGCAGAATGACGTCGCAGAGCTCGCCGTCGCGGTAAACAAACGTCGTCTGGCGGCCGTCGTAATCCGTGAAGCGCGCGACGTTGTCGTCGTCATCCACCAGCCAGTGCGCCTGCGCGCCGTCTTCGCGGGTCGCGCGGCGGGTGCCGTTATCAAAATCGTATTCGAACGTCAGCTGTTCGCCGCCGCTGTGGCGAAAACCGACCACACGCGGCAGGCCGTCAATCTCCCGCCAGCGGTATTCGCTCAGCAGGCCGTTGGCGTCCTCGTGGGCGCTCATCAGCCCGTCCTGCCAGCGGAAGCGTCGGCGCACGCTACCGCCCCGGCCGGTCACGGAGACCAGCTGGCGCTGTTCATCATAAGCGTAACTGACCAGGCAGATCTCGTCATCCAGCCAGGCGCCGGTGAGCCTGTCGCGGTCGTAGCGGCAGACCACGCGCTGGCCCGCGCTGTCGGTCAGGGCATGCAGGGTATTATCCGCGTTCCACTCGAAGAGGATATCGTTGCCGCAGGGTTCTGAGATGCGCTGGAGCAGCGACGGGGCATCCTCCCGCAGCGGCGCATAGTGCCAGCGCTCGCCGCTGACGTCATACACCGACCAGCTGTCGTCCTGGTGATGTTCAAGCCAGTTTTTTTCGCTTTCGCAGTAGCTGCGCAGACCTTTCGGGACCTTCGGGAAGGCGACGTAATCGCCGGACGGCGCGCGCCACACCAGGCCGTCCTGATACGGCTCCAGGCGGCTTTCCCAGAACAGGCTCCAGCCGCGGCCCAGCACGCTGTCGCCGGGGTTGCCGCTGCGCCAGTAGCGCTGCCAGCGCACCGGCAAGCGTGACGGCAGAACGAAATCGAGCTCATCATCCCCGCTGAGAAACTTCTGTCCGCTGACGATATCCACCGGACGGGCGATGATCCCCGCGGCCGCTACGCCGGTCATCAGCGTGCCGGCGCGGCAGGCGATACGGGCCAGCTTGTTGATACCGGGGATTTTGCCCAGCAGCTTAGAGAGCGCCCCGACTTTGCCAGCGGCGCCGCCCCAGCCGCCGAGAAGCCCGGCGAACAGCAGGGTAAGATCGGAGACTTTATAGAGCCACTCGGGCACTTCAGACTGAATGGGCAGGGTTTGCTGCGGATCGCCGCCGATGAAGACGTTGTCCGAGCCGGTCATCACCTTCGCGTCGCAGGTGGTGCGATCCCCGATGCGGGACGCAGGCTGGCTGTTAATGGAGACGCGCTTAGAGCCTTCGGCCATCTGCTGCGAGCCATCGTCAGAACAGTCGACGATGCTATCGGTGGCAAGCGCGGCGGGTTTACCGTTGATAAACACGTTCGGCGAGCCGGAGGTGATGACGCCTTTCTTCGTCATGCTGGATGCCCCGGCGTCCGCGATGCTGTCCCGGGCGGCGGTCGCCAGCTCCCCGGTATAATACCCCACGGCCAGGCTGGCGCCGACGAGCAGGACGCCCACGCCAAGACAGGATGCGCCGAGACCGGCAATAAACATGGCCCCCGCCAGAATGCCCCCGGCGGCGGCAATCAGGCCACCGACAATCGTTCCGGCAATCATCCCGGCCAGCGCACCGGAGTGGCCGATATCATCACCAACGCGTGCTGCTTCAAACATAACAACGGTCCCTGGTGTTAATGGTGGAAGCGGAAGCTCCTGAGAAGTTCGCCAAACAGCGCGCCGTCAGCATCGCCCGGCGCGCGGGTGCAGGTCATGGTGAAGACCAGGACTTTATCGCTGTTGGTATTAAAGACGGCCTGCTGCTGCCAGATGCGTTTCCCGTCGCGCAGGTAGCTGGCATGGACAATTTCACCCTGTGAAAGGTTGTCGCCAAGCGTAGCGGCGCTGCGCTCACCCTGCTTCCAGGCCTTGATGTGTTTTGCCATCAGGGCGAGCTGGCGATCGATATACGCGGCAAGCGCTTCGCCGGGATTGAGGGCATCGCGGGAGATGTTGAACGCCGGCGAATCCGCTGCAGGCGGCGCGAATACGTTGACGGTACGATCCTGATAACCCTCAGGAAAGGTGATCTGTCCTTCACTGAACAGGCACTGCGAATGTTGTTCTGACATTGAGCGGGTCCCACCACATTTTTTCAGAAGCGGTAAGTTTCGCATATGTGTTTAAGGCTGACTATCCCCAGATTATTGCCCCACCGCCACGCTCGCCGACAGCCCCGCCACCAGCTCAACGCCCTCCGGCAGCCTGTCAATATGAATGCGCACCGGTACGCGCTGCGCCAGCCGCACCCAGCTAAAGGTGGGCTCGACGTCGGGCAGACCCAGCCCGCCCGCATCATCGTTGCTGTCCCCGATCCCATGCCCAATGCTTTCCACGTGACCCTTGATGACCGGCTCGTATCCCATCAGCACCACCTGCGCGGCATCCCCGACGCGAATATGGCGCAGCTTGGTCTCCTCAAAGTACCCCACCACCCAGAAGCTGTGCGCATCGACGATGGCCACCTTCGTCTCCCCCGCCTTCGCGTAGTCTCCGGGGCGAAGCCGCAGGTGCGTGACGTACCCCGACACCGGCGCGCGCACGGTGGCGTGCGCCAGATTCAGCTCTGCCAGATCCAGCGCGGCCAGCGCGCCGTGATAATTGGCCGCCGCGACGTTCGCCGCGCTGCCGGTTTGCTGCAAATCCTCGCTCGAGATGGCGTTTTTAATCAACGTGCGTCGGCGGGCCGCGTCCTGGCGCATCAGCATCTCATGGCGTTTCGATTCCACATCAGCCTGCGCGCTGACCACCGCCAGCTTAAGCCAGCGCGGATCGATGATGTAAAGCACATCGCCCCGGTTCACCCACTGGTTGTCCCGCACGGCCACGCTGATGACCGGCCCGGAGACGTCCGGCGCAATCTGCACCACGTCCGCCCGCACGCGGCCATCGCGGGTCCACGGCGTTTGTGCGTAGTGTTTCCACATCATAAAGGCCAGAAGCGTGGCCGCCGCGACGACGCTCAACGTCAGCGCATAGCGAGCCAGTAAAGAGAGCAGTGATTTCATGACAATAACCCCAACGCGGTCAGGCCCTGCATCAGCAGGAAAAAGGTGACAATCCAGGTTGAAACATCCATTAGCGGGCGAAACGGCAAGCGCCGGTAGAGCCTGCTGAGAGAGAAAAGCGCGACGAGGCTAAGCGTGCAGACCAGCGCCGCGAGGGCGACCATCAGCAGCCCCGGAATAAAAACCCCGCCGATATTGAGATCGTTAACCATGGTCTGGCCCCCGTAATGCACAGTGCAGATCCACCAGCCTGAAGACCAACTGGCGCGTATGTTCATCTGCTGCAGGCAGATGACGTTCGATAAGGGCAGCGATGCGTTCGTGCAAGGCGTTACGGTCCGCGGCGTTTATCCGATGAAAAAGCGCGTCAACCTCCCTGCCGGGCGGCGCGTCACTGCGGCGTAAATGCATGACAGACAGCCCCAGACGCAGCGCGTGTAACAGTCGATCGAGCGCCTGCTCCGGCGCGCGCGCGCTGCGCTGCAGGCGCGGCAGCAACAGGGCGGTTCGGTCCATCATCAGGTTGATCCAGTGCGTTTCATCAACCCGCAGCGTGCCCTTCACGCTGCGCCGAATGTCGCGCTGGCAGAGGTTCAGCAGACGCGTGATGGCGCCATCCGCCTGCACGGTTTGCAGCAGGCTCATGCTGATGACGGCAAAGCCGGTCGCGGCAAAGAGCGCGATGGCAGTGTTGGCCGCAACGGCGAAGTCTCCGCTGTAGTGCGCCCCCAGCTCGCACAGAATGGGCAGCGTCAGGGTGATCCCCATCGCCATAAACGTGGTGGGCGGGCGCGCCTGAAGCGACCCAGCCAGCAGATACGCCGGGGCAAGCACCGCCACCAGCACCGGGAAATCGCTTACCAGCGGCAGCAGCGCAAAGCTGTAGAACAGGCTAATGACCACGCCCCAGAACGAGCCAATGATGTATTTCACGATGTGCGGCGCCGGGGTATCGAAGCTGCCAAACAGCGTGCAGCAGACCCCCAGAATAGACACCGCCGTGCCGCCATCCGGCCACGCCGAGAAGATCCAGACCAGACAGCCGCTCAGGATGATGGCAAAAGCCCCCATCGCCGTGCGGGCGGCGGTAAGAGGATCGCGGTGGAAAACGTACCCTTTCGCCGCGCGGGTTTGCATCTCCCCAAATACGGGTTTTGCATGGTGGATGGCCCCGGAAAGACGTTCGCACTGCTGCAGAAGCGCGACCGCCTCCGAGAGGTAGCGGATAAAGCTGACCTGCAGCGCGTCGTCAAACGTCTGCGCCTGCGCGGCATACCGATCGATGAGAAGCGCACAGCGGAGCCGCAGCGCGTCTGCCGTGCTGCTGGCACCAGCGCCTTCAGCGGCAAGCCAGGCCTGAACGTCGCCCAGCAATGCCAGCACGTCGGCGGGCAGGGTTTCGATCGCTGGCAGGCGATCGTGCAGTTCACAGTTGACGATAACCAGCCGCGCCAGCCGGTCGTGGATCGCTTTTCTGGCCTGCCGCACCGGGGCTGAAAGGGCAAAATCATACGGAATATGGTGGCTGATGCCCTGCAGGAACTGCAGCGTCAGGGCCAGATGCAGGGGGCCGGAAGCCGCGTCGGGTTTGCCTGCTAAGGTATCCGCCACCCGCCCGCGCGCGGCCTGTAGCGTCTGGGATAATTTAGCGTTGAACTGGCCCGATACCCGCGCGGGCAGCACGTAGCGGTGAATCAGCGACGCGCAGAAAATCCCAATCGCGATCTCCTGCACGCGGACAATGGCGACGTTAAAGATGCCGCCGGGATCGGACACCGCAGGAAAACCAATCAGGCTCGCGGTGTAGCCTGCCAGCACAAACGCGTAAGCCCGGGGCGTGCGTTCAAGCAGGGAGAGCCACAGGCAGAATACGATCCAGCCCGTCAGCACCACGCTGCACAGGACTGGCGTATTCGCGAAGTCGGGCACAATCAGTACGGTCGCGCTGGCACCCGCCACGGTTCCGGCCAGACGGTAAAGGCTTCTGCTCAGCGATGCTCCGACCGACGTCTGTGACACGATGTAAACCGTAATAATGGCCCACGAGGGACGCTCAAGACCGATCGACAGCGCGAGGTAATAAGCCAGCATCGCCGCGGCAAAACTCTTCGCGGCGTAGATCAGCGCGCCCGCATCGCTTCGCAGCGCGGCGGGGATGTGCACGTGAAGTGAGAAGATTTTATTCATGCCGGGATTATTACCGGCTTGCAGACCCGCTTAAATACTCTATTCTGTCAAAAAATACCTAAATGTTGCCATAATCGTGAAGCCTCAACCTGCTACTACGCTGTATGACCCCGACTCTACCGCCAGCCCGGCGGTGGCGCGTCATCTGGACTTCATGGACTACGCCGCGGAAGTGCCGGTGCATACCCACCGCAAGGGGCAGCTGATTATTGCCCGATACGGTGCGGTCAGCTGTTACGCGGAGAATGATATCTGGATTGTGCCGCCGGACTGCGCCGTCTGGATCCCCGGCGGGATCCCGCACAGCGCCAAAGCAACCTGGAACGCGCATCTCAACTATCTGTTTATTGAGCCCGGCGCGGCGGCGCTGCCGGAAAAATGCTGCACGCTGGCGATCTCGCCGCTGATTAAGGAGCTGGTCGATCGTCTGACGCGCGAAAGCGTGGATTATCCCGCCGACGGCCACGTCGCGAGGCTGACCCGGGTCACGCTTGACGAGCTCGCCAGCATGCCGCAGCAGAAGCTAAGCCTGCCGGTCTCAACCGATCCGAAAATTCGCGCCATGGCGGACGCGCTGGTCAGCCGTCCTGAGGACAGAAGCACCCTGAAGGAGTGGGCGAAACGGCTCGCCCTCAGCGAGCGCTCGTTTGCCCGCCTGATGCAGCGCGAAACCGGGCTGAGCTTCGGGCGATGGCGCCAGCAGCTGCATTTGATTATTGCCCTGCGTGAGCTGGCAAGCGGCGTGCCCGTCCAGAACGTGGCGACAACGCTCGGGTACGAATCCGTGAATGCGTTTATCACCATGTTCCGAAAAGCGATGGGCAGCACGCCCGCCCACTACTTTTCCGAACGGAAAAACAGCGGCCGTTAGCCCGGCCCCTCGCTCCCTGCCGCCAGCAGCGGCACCACCACGTCGCTGATGGGCACCGCAATCCCGTGCTTGCGGCCGTAGCGCTGGATCACGCCGTTGCGGATATCCCACTCCATCGGGCGATCGGCCTGACGGTCGGCCAGGATCGAGGTGCCCAGGTCCTCAGGCGCACGCTGGAAGTTCGCCAGGATCTCCTGCGCTACGTCATCGTCCAGCTTCGCCCCTTCGGCGCGGGCGACGGTAAGCCCCTCGCGCAGGTAGGCCAGCGCAAGCTCGCCGATATCCTCGCGCCTGAACATCCCGGCGCGGCGGTTAGAAAGCACCATCAGCCCGGCGACCGCGTTTTGCAGAAGCTTGCGCCAGGCGACTGTGGCGAAATCTGCCGAGAGCTCAACCGCGCAGCGCGTACCGCGAAGCGCCTCCACCACCCGCTGCGCCTGCGGCACGTCTGGCAGCGTCAGGCGCGGCTTTGCCCGCAGCCACACGGAGGCATCCGGCTCGCGCTGGGCCGGGAACCACACCACCGACGGCAGCACCGTCGCGCCGTTTACCCACGGCTCAAGCTGGGCTTTTTGCTCCACGCCGTTTTGCAGGGCGCAGACCACGGTGTTTTCATCGCACAGGGCCCGCAGCCACCCGGCGCTGTCGGCATTTTGCGTCGTTTTTACCGCCACAAAAACGAGATCGACGGGGCGCGTGATGACGGCCTGATCGGTTAATAACGGACCGGGCACCACCGTTTCCCCCTCGTCATGGCGCAGGCGTAATTCCGGATGCGCGGTGCGCCCGCACAGCAGCGGCGTGCGCCCGGCGTCATGCAGCACCGCTGCGATGGTGGTCCCAATTGCGCCAGGCCCAATCAGCGCAATGGTTGGATTGTCAGACATGGTTAACTCCCCTTTTCGCTAAGCCTGCTAACAGTTATACCATCCTGAAAAGTGAGCGCCACGTCGTTGTCTATACTCAACACACAACAGACAACGGAGTGCGCCATGCCTTTACCCGATTTCAAGTCCTCTGAACCCTTCACCCTCGGCATCGAACTCGAACTGCAGGTGGTTAACCCGCCGGGCTATGATCTGAGCCAGGACTCCTCCGCGCTTATCGCCGCCGTCAAAGGCGACATCAAAGGCGGCGAGGTCAAACACGACATCACCGAAAGCATGCTCGAAATCGCCACCGGCGTATGCCAGAACATCGACCAGGCGGCGGCGCAGTTCTCGGTGATGCAGCAGAGCATCCTGCGCGCGGCGGCGGAGCAGCATATCCAGATCTGCGGCGGCGGGACGCACCCGTTCCAGAAGTGGCAACGGCAGGAGGTGTGCGACGACGAGCGCTATAACGTCACGCTGGAGCGCTTTGGCTACCTGATTTTGCAGGCGACGGTATTCGGCCAGCACGTGCACGTCGGCTGCCGGACCGGGGACGACGCGATTTACCTGCTGCACGGCCTGTCGCGCTTCGTGCCGCACTTTATCGCCCTGGCGGCCGCCTCGCCGTATATGCAGGGCACGGACACGAAGTTCTCCTCGTCGCGGCTCAACATCTTCTCGGGATTTCCGGATAACGGCCAGATGCCGTGGGTCAACAGCTGGCAGGAGTTCGAGGGGCTGTTCCGCCGCCTGAGTTCCACCAGCATGATCGACAGCATTAAGGATCTGCACTGGGACATCCGCCCCAGCCCGCACTTCGGCACCGTCGAGGTGCGGGTGATGGATACGCCGCTGACGCTCGGCCACGCCATTAACATCGCCGGGCTTATCCAGGCGACCTCGCACTGGCTGCTGACCGCGCGGCCCTATAAGCATCAGGAAAAAGATTTTCTGCTGTACCGCTTTAACCGTTTTCAGGCCTGTCGCTACGGGCTGGAGGGGATCCTGACGGACGTGCACACCGGCGAGCACAAAACCGTGGCGGAAGACATTGCGTGGCTGCTGGAGCAGGTTGCGCCGTCGGCCGAGAAGCTCGGCGCAACGAGCGCAATCAATGAAATTGCCCTGCTGTTAAAGCAGGGCAAGAGCGAGGCGCAGCGCATGCGGGAGTTTATCGCCGACGGTGGCTCGCTGATTTCTCTGGTCCAGAAGCACTGCGAGCTGTGGGCGACGAGTCCGTAAGGCAGTGACCCCACTCCCGCAGGCGCTGGAACAGCACGAACAGCGCGGGGATGAACAGAATCCCCACCACGGTCGCTACCAGCATGCCGCTGAAGACCGTGGTGCCGATGATGCGGCGGCTCTGGGCACCCGCCCCGGTCGCCAGCATCATCGGCAATACGCCGATAATGAACGACACGGCGGTCATCATCACCGCGCGGAAGCGGCGCGATGCCCCTTCCCGCGCGGCATCGACAATCGCCATTCCGTCCATGCGCCGCGCGCGGGCGAACTCCACGATCAGGATCGCGTTCTTGGCGGCAAGGGCTATCAACAGCACCAGACCAATCTGCACGTACACGTCGTTGGCGTAGCCCGCCAACCACAGCCAGACCAGCGCCCCGCCGATGGCGAAAAGCACCGAGAGCATCACGCTCGCCGGGAGCGTCCAGCTCTCGTACTGGGCAACGAGGAACAGCCACGCCATCACCACCGCCGCCAGCACAATCCATATCGCCTGATTGCCGGTCTGCTGCTCCTGATACGACATTCCGCTCCAGGCATAGTCGTACCCGGCCGGCAAGTTTTCCGCCAGAATCTCGCCCATCGCCGCCATCGCGGTGCTGCTGCTCACTCCTTCCGCCGCCGAGCCGCTCACCGACACGGACGGGAACTGGTTGTACTGCTGCAGGAACGGCGCGCCGACGGTCGGCGTAATGGTGACGAGGTTGCTCAGGCGCACCCGCTCGCCGCTGTTGCTGCGCACGAACAGCTCGCCGATCTGCTCGGCGCGCTCGCGCCACTGCATCTCGTTCTGCATCACTACGTGGTAGACGCGGTTGTTGACGCTGAAATCCCCGGCGCGCGTGCCGCCAAAGGCGGTTTGCAGGCTGCTGAAGATGCGCGACACCGGCACGTCGAGGCGCGCGGCGCGCTCGCGGTCAACGGTCAGCGTCAGCTGCGGCACGTTGCTGCTCCAGGTGGTGAACACGCGGCTCAGCTGCGGATGCTGGTTGGCTTTCGCCAGCACTTCACGCGTCACGCGCTCCAGCTCTGCCGGGCTCTGCCCCGCCTGCGCCTGGATGCGCAGGTCGAAGCCGGAGGCGTTGCCCAGCCCCGGCAGCGTCGGCGGCGCGAAGGTCATGATGGTCGCTTCCGGCAGGGCCAGCAGCTGGCGCTGCAGGGTACCCATCACCTCATCCAGCGGCGGACGCTCGCTCCAGTCTTTGAGCATGATGGAGATAAACCCGCCGTTGGAGGCGCTGGTGCCGTTGAGAATGTTAAATCCGGAGACCTGAATCACGTCTTCAACCGCCGGATTTTTAGCGATGAGTTCGCGTGCCGTGTTCATCACCGCTTCGGTGCGCTCCAGCGAGGCCGCCTCCGGCAGCTGAACGCTGGCAAAGAAGTAGCCCTGATCCTCCTGCGGCAGGAAGCTTTTAGGCATCGACGTAAAGCTGAACGCCACCACGGCCGCCGCGCCTGCGGTGGCCAGCAGCGCCAGCCACGGGCGAAGGTTGAAGATAGTCACGATGCGGGTGTAGACGCCACGCGTGGCCTCCAGCCCCCGGTTGAACCCACGGAAAATCGCCGCGGGCTGCGCCGGGCGCTGACGCAGCAGCATCGCGCACAGGGCGGGCGTCAGGGTCAGCGCCACCAGGCTTGAGAGCGTCACGGCCGTCGAGAGCGTCACCGCAAACTGGCGGTACAGCTCGCCGACAATCCCCGGCAGGAGCGCTACCGGCACAAACACCGCCAGCAGCACCAGCGTCGTGGCGATGACCGGCCCGGCGATCTGGCGCAGCGCCAGCGCGGTCGCCGCCGTGCGGCTCTGCCCTTCCGCCATCAGCGTTTCGACGCTCTCCACCACCACGATGGCGTCATCCACCACCATGGTCAGCGCCAGAATAATGGCAAACAGGCTGAGGGTGTTGGCGGAGTAGCCGAGCGTGTAGAGCACAGCGAAGGTGCCCACCAGCGATACCGGAATGGCGAGCGCGACAATCAGCGTCGCGCGCCAGCTTTGCAGGAACAGGGAAACGACCACCACAACCGCCAGCAGGGTGAGCGCCAGCGAGACGCCGATCTCTTTAATCGTGGCCGCAACAAATGAGGTGGTGTCGAATTTCACCTCGTAGACCAGGTCGTCCGGGAAGCGCGTCGAGAGGCGTTCCAGCTCCGCGCGCACCGCGTCGGCCACGCGCAGGGCGTTGGCGGACGGCGTCGGGTAGATGCCGAGATAGGCGGAGTCGTGCCCGTTCAGCTGCGCGCCGGAGCTGTAGCTTCGCGAGCCGAGCTCGATGGTTGCGACGTCCTTCAGGCGCACCAGCTGGCCCATCTCGCCCGCGCGGATGATGATATCGGCAAAGTCTTCGGCCTGGCTTAAGCGTCCCAGGCCGTTGATGGTCAAGGTCTGCTGCTGGCCGTTAAACACCGGCGGCGTACCGACCTGGCCTGCCGCCCCCTGCACGTTCTGCTCGCGCAGCGCCTGCGCCACGTCGTCGGTGGTGACGTTCAGGGCGTTCATGCGGTCCGGACGCAGCCAGATGCGCATACTGTAGTCGCGCGCGCCAAACATCTGAACCTGCCCGACGCCCGGCAGGCGGGACAGCGCCTCGCGCACCTGGGTGCTGGCGAAGTTGCTGACGAACAGCGGCGTATGGGTGTTGTTCGGTGAGTAAAGACTTACCCCCATCATCAGGTTGGTGGCGCGCTTGCGCACCTGCACGCCGTTTTGCTGTGCCTCGGTCGGGAGCTGCGCCACGGCCTGCGCCACGCGGTTCTGCACGTCGATGGCGGCGAGGTCCGGATCGGTGCCCGCCGCAAAGGTAATGTTCAGGCTGTAAGTGCCTTCGTCCGAGCTGGTGGACTCCATGTAGAGCATGTGATCCACGCCGTTCAGCTGGGTCTCCAGCGGCGTGGCGATAGCCTCCGCCACGTCAGCCGAGCTGGCGCCCGGCCAGCTGGCAGACACATTCACCACCGGCGGCGCGATCTGCGGGTACTTTTCCACCGGGATAATCCTCAGCGCAATGGCCCCCAGCAGGGTGATGACCAGCGCAATCACCATCGCGAAGCGCGGGCGTTTGATGAAAAACGTCAGCATGATGGCTCCTTAATTCAGTATCTGGACGGCAGCGCCGGGCTGCACGCGCTGCGCGCCGTCAGTAATCGCTCGCTCACCGGACTTCACGCCGGAGGTGATCCGGAACTGCTGGCCGATCTGTCCGGCGATCTTCAGCGGCCGCATTTCGGCTTTTCCGTCGGCGTTAACCACCCAGGCAAAGAACCCGTCGCCGTTCTGCTGGACCGCCGCCGCGGGTAGGGTCAGCACCGGCTGCTCGCTTGCCGGACGCAAAAACACGTTCACATTGCCGCCAGGCAGGAGCTGATGGCGCGGGTTGGCAAACTCGGCGCGCAGCATCACGCTGGCGGTGCGCGGATCGATGCGGTTGTCCACTGAGGTGAGCTCGCCGCTGACGCGCTGGCCGTTGCTGTCAATGAACGCCTGCCAGGCCTGCTTCATGGCGCTGATATCCGCATGCTGTCCGGCTTTAGTGGCAAATGCGCCCTCTTCCAGAGCAAAGGCGATGCGGATGGGATCGAGCTGCACCACCTCCACCAGCACGCCGCTGGCAGGGTTGACCAGGCTGCCGACGTGGAACCGGCTGTGCCCTACGCGACCGTCAATCGGCGAGGTGATGCGGGTGTAGTTCAGAGTGACATTACGGGTTTCGAGCCGGGCTTTTGCCTGCTCCAGCGCGGCGCTCGCCACGTCCCGCTGCATGCGGGCGTTGTCCACGTCGTGACGGCTGATGGCGTTGCTGCTGCCCAGGCTTTCAAAGCGGGAAAGCTGCTGCTGCGCCTGGCGCAGCGTGGCTTCGGCGCTTCTTACCTCGGCCTGCGCCAGGCGCAGGGCGGCGCGCGGCTCGGCGTCGTCCAGCTCGAACAGCAGGTCGCCTTTTTTCACGTACTGCCCGTCGCGGAAGTGGATTTTGGCGATCGCGCCTTCGGTACGCGCGCGCAGCTCAACGGTGTGGATGGCTTCGATGCGGCCAGGGATCTGGCGCTCGGCGGCGTGGGCGGTCTGCTCCACGGTGGCGACGCGAACGGGGATGGCGGCGGCGAATGCGGGTTGTAGGGTGCAGGCGAGAAGTGCGAACAGGAGTGGGAGTTTCATGGGAGTACCTCAGCGTTGTTTCTCCCCTCACCCCGGCCCTCTCCCACAGGGAGAGGGAGGTCAGAGTCCCCTCTCCCTGTGGGAGAGGGTTAGGGTGAGGGCAAAAGGTTATGCAGCCTGACGGAACCTGCGGGTCAGTCGCTTCTCGACTTCGACGACGAAGAACATCACGCCCGCCACCGCCAGAGTCACAAACCAGTAGCGCAGCGGCAGCGCTTCGGTGCCGAACAGCATCTGCATCAACGGCAGGTAGATAATCGCCGCCTGGAGCAGGAACAGCACGCCCGTCACCAGCCAGATCCCTTTGTTCGCCAGCAGGCCGCGGTTCAGGGAGAACCCTTCGGTGTTGCGGCAGTTAATCATGTACACCCACTGGGCGCAGACCAGCATCTGCAGCAGCACGGTGCGGATGAACTCCGCGCTGTGGCCGCGCGGGGCCAGCCAGGCTTCCAGCGCAAAGGCGGCGATGGCAATCATGGTGCCGACGAAGGCCACGCGCCATACGGCGTAGGCGTCCATCACGTGCTGCCCGGTCTGACGCGGGGGACGGCGCATGATGTTGCGCTCCGCGGCCTCAAAGGCCAGGCCGAAGGAGAGCGTGGCGGAGGTGGCCATGTTCATCCACAGAATCAGCACCGGCGTCAGCGGAATGATGTTCCCCGCCAGCAGCGCAATCACAATCAGCAGACCCTGCGCGAGGTTGGTCGGCATGATGAACAGGATGGTCTTCTTCAGGTTGTCGTAAACGCGACGCCCCTCTTTCACCGCGCTGGCGATGGTGGCGAAGTTATCGTCCGTCAGGACCATATCCGCCGCCTCTTTGGTCACTTCCGTGCCCTTGATGCCCATCGCGATGCCCACGTCCGCCTGACGCAGCGCCGGGGCGTCGTTTACGCCGTCGCCGGTCATGCCGACGATTTCGCCTTTGTCCTGCAGCGCTTTCACCAGGCGCAGCTTATGCTCCGGGCTGGTACGGGCGAAGATGTCATACTTCACCGCCGCTTCCGCCAGCGCGGCGTCGTCCATTTTCTCCAGCTCGTAGCCGGTGACCGCCTGCTCGCTGTTGGTGATCCCCAGCATCTGGCCGATGCTCATCGCCGTCTGCGGGTGATCCCCGGTGATCATCTTCACGCGGATCCCCGCCTGCTGGCAGGCGTTAATCGCATCAATGGCTTCCGGACGCGGCGGATCCATCATCCCGGCGATACCGAGGAAGATCAGGCCGTGGCTCAGGTCGTCGTGCGTCAGTTCCTGCTCACCGTTCGCCGGCTTGAACGCCGCGGCGACCATGCGCAGCCCCTGACGCGCATAGCGCTCCATCTCGCTTTCCCAGTACGCGCGGTTGAATGCTTCCACGCCGTTGCGGGTCTGCTGCTCGGTGCACAGGGAGAAAATCACGTCCGGCGCGCCGGTGATAAGGATCTGCTCCTCACCGCCAATCTGGTAGTGGGTGCTCATGTACTTGTACTGCGAGTCGAACGGGATCTTGTTAACCAGCGTGGTCATGACCGGCTCAAGGCTGGCCTTCGCCGCCAGCACCTTCAGCGCGCCCTCGGTCGGCCCACCGGTGATGCCCCACAGGCCGCGCTCGTCCTGGATCAGCTGGCTGTCGTTACACAGGTCGATGGTGCGCAGGTACTGCTCCAGCACGGTGCCCGGCTGGATGTGGACCGGCTCGTCGCTGCCTTCCAGGTAGATATTGCCTACCGGCTCGTAGCTGTTGCCGTCCACGCGGTAGCAGGCGTCAGCGGTGATAATGGCTTTGACCGTCATCTCGTTCATGGTCAGGGTGCCGGTTTTATCCGAGCAGACCACGGTCATCGCGCCGAGCGTTTCAACCGTCGGCAGCTTGCGGATAATCGCCCGCTTGCGCGCCATCGCCTGCACGCCCAGGGAGAGGATGATGGAGATAATCGCCGGCAGGCCTTCCGGCACGGAGGCCACCGCCAGGCTAATCAGGGAGAGCAGCAGCTCGCCCATCGGGATCTCGCGGAACGCCAGGCTGAAGACAAACAGCGCGGCCATCATCGCCAGGATAATGGCGAAGATCGCTTTACCCAGCTTGTCCATCTGCACCAGCAGCGGCGTGCGGTGCTTTTCGATGCCCGCCATCATCTGGTTGATATGGCCAAGCTCCGTATCTTTACCGGTCGCGGTGACCACGCCGATACCGCCGCCCGCGCTGACGGTCGTCCCGGAGAAGACCATATTGGTCCGATCGCCCAGCGGTAATTCCCCGCTAAGTGGATTAACGTGTTTATCCACCACGGTCGATTCACCGGTCAGAATCGCCTCTTCCACGCGTAAATTATGCGCTTCGATTAAACGCATATCAGCCGGAATACGATCTCCCGCGCGTAATACAATAATATCGCCCGGGACTATTTCAGTTGTGGGGATTGTTTCGTGACTGCCGTTACGAATAACGCGCGCCTCGCTGGCGAGCATATTACGAATACTTTTCAGGGATTTTTCCGCGTTGCTTTCCTGAATATGACCAATTAGGGCATTGATTACCGCGACGCCCAAAATAACCAGCGTATCAACCCAGTGGCCCATTACTGCCGTTAATACGGCGGCGGCCAGCAGGACATAAATCAGCACATCATTAAAATGGGCTAAGAAACGCAGCCAGGCGGGTTTGCCTTTTTTCTCCGGCAGCGCGTTCGGCCCTGTTTTTTGCAGACGCGCCTGCGCCTCTGCACGGTCCAGACCGCTTGCCTGGCTCTGCGCATGTGCAAGCGCCTGCTCTACGGTCTGCTGGTATGCCAGCCCGCCGGAAGGCGGCACGTTAGGAGTCAATTTTTTTTCAGTCATCGTATTTTTCCTTCAATTTCCGGTGAACAGAAGCCTGAATTCCTTTCGGGCTTAAATAAAATCATTTTAAAGTCTTGCGGGTAAAATTGATCTACCGCAATATAATGACTTCTCGGTCATTCAAAACTGATTAAAACTATTTCGATGATCTGATTTTTACAAAATATTTCTAAACCAAAACTAAACGAGGGGGAACCATGCGGGGTATTTATCGCGGGCGCAGGCTGGTGTTATACGTTATCGCGGCCATTGTTATTGCCACGTTAATTGGTTATAGCACCTATACATTTGTAAAATTATTTTCCTGATGCGGACGTTTATTTACATAACGCGATATTAATATAAACGCCGGGTCGTATGTTGTTATTTGTGCGCAGTAATAATGTCTTTGTTTTATTAAAAAAGGTCAGCGGGGCTGATATTGCTTTACGTTACAGAATGCCGGACAATGACATTTTTTAACTGACGATTAACATTACGATGAAACAACCGCTAGAATCGCTGCTCACCGCAGGCGGCATTTTATTACTGGCCCTGCTTTCGTGCCTGCTGCTCCCGGCGCCTTCGCTTGGGCTGGTGCTGGCGCAGAAGCTGGTTCAGACCTTTCACATGGTCGATCTTAACCAGCTTTACACCATTCTGTTCTGCGTGTGGTTTTTACTGCTCGGGGCGATTGAATTCTTCGTGCTGCGTTTCGTCTGGCGACGCTGGTTTTCCCTGGCATCCTGAGCCAATAAAAAAGCCGGGTGGCGACTTCGCCTTACCCGGCCTGTGATGGCAATTTTCCTGACCCGCCAGGGCGGAAAACAGCTCAGTGCGGCTGACTGTGGTTCTCCTTGCGGTACGCACCAGGAGGCTGGTTGAACGTGCGGGTGAAGATACGGGTAAACGTCTGCTGCGAGTCAAACCCGTAACGCAGGCAGATGTCGTACACCCGGGCGTCGGATTCACGCAGATCGCGCGCCGCCAGCAGCAGCTTACGTTCACGGATATAACGCCCCAGGCTCTCCCCTTTGTACTGCATAAACAGCCGCTGCAGGTGCCACTTCGAGTAGCCCGCGTGGCGGGCAATCTCTTCTATACGTAATGGCTGGTGCAGATTGTCGTCGATCCATTCGACGATAGTGTCGATGACTTGAGCGGAAATGGTCATACTGCTGTCCCCCTCTGCTTCTCGCTTAAACATTATTCCCACCACGCGCGAAAGGTTTGTGCGCTGTCGCTTACCCGGACGGGCTCGCCCAGTTCCGGCGTCAGCAACCGATAATTTTTATCCTTGCTGGCTTTTGCCAGCTGGATCAGCGGATCGTTCCAGGCGTGTTTCGCCAGCACGAAGCGTCCGTTATGCCCCGGCACCACGGCTTTCGCGTTCAGGTCCGCCGAGGCCTGCGCCGTTTCCTCCGGCAGCATGTGGATGTACTTCCAGTCCTGGTCGTACTGGCCGTTTTCCATGATGGCGACGTCCACTTCGCCAAACTGTTCACCGATGGCCTTGAAGTGCGGGCCGTAACCGGAATCCCCGCTGTAGTAAACCTTCTGCTCTGGCGTGACGAACATGAAGCTGCCCCACAAGGTGCGATCGCGTTTGATGCCGCGACCGGAGAAGTGACGCGCTGGCAGAACGTGCACCGTCAATTCATCGCTGATGCGTACCGACTGGTTCCAGTCGCGCTCGTCAATAATCTCGGGCTTCATCCCCCAGTAGCGCAGGTGGGATCCCACGCCCAGCGGCGTCACCACCCGCTTCACCTTCGGCAGTAGCGCCCGGATGGTGGCGTAATCCAGATGATCGTAGTGATCGTGCGAGATTATCAGCAGGTCGATTTCCGGCATGCTTTCAGCGCGCCACGGATACTCCCCGGCAAAGGCTTTATTCAGAAACGAGAACGGCGCGGCATAGTTGCTGAGCACCGGGTCAATCAGGATGCGTTTGCCCGCGAGCTGCAGGTACCACGAGGAGTGGCCGAGCCACACCAGGGTGTCCTGCTCCAGCGGCAGGCTCGCAAGATCGGTTTTCACCAGCGGCAGCGGCCGGGTCGGGCGCGCGTTTTCGGTTTTTTTGGTCAGAAACTCCCACATCGCGACCAGCATGTTTTTGTCGCCGTTATAGCCCGGCGTCGGCAGCGTATTGTGGAATTTCCCCTCGCGATACTGTGGGGAGGCCTCCACTTCAGTAAGCCGTTCACCCTGCGGCGGCTGGCCGAATCCGGCATTCAGAACAAACGGTAAACTCGCGACTGAAGCAATAATCATGATTAACACCACGCAGATGAAGAGAGTTTTTTTCATATCCTGACCCGAAAACGCGCCCCATCCGATAGCGTGCGCAGGGTAAACTTGATTATGAGTGAGTAAGCACTCATTATAGATATGATGATAAAGTCGTCAAGACGTTTTCGATCTTTGACATTCCGCGTTGCAGCGTGTCAAAGCACGTGTTTCAATCAGGGTTTTTATAATTGACAGGAGGAAAAATTTAGTGGCACGTCCGAAGAGTGAAGATAAAAAACAGGCCTTACTGGAAGCCGCAACGGTGGCGTTTGCACAGTCAGGTATTGCCGCCTCAACGGCGCTTATTGCCCGTAAGGCGGGCGTCGCCGAAGGCACCCTGTTCCGCTACTTTGCTACGAAAGACGATCTGCTGAATGCCCTCTATCTGCACCTGAAGCAAGATCTCTGCCAGACCATGCTCGCGAACCTCGATCGCACCATCACGCTGCCTAAAGAACATACCCGCAATATCTGGAACAGCTATGTGGACTGGGGTATTCGTAACCCCGTTGCGCATGCGGCGATCCGCCAGATTGGCGTCAGTGAAAAGCTGAGCGCCGAAACGGAACAGGCGGTGAAAGAGATGTTCCCGGAGCTGCATGAACTCTGCCGCCGCTCGGTGCGTCAGGTGTTTATGTCTGATGAATTTAAAACGTTTGGCGATGCGCTTTTCTTATCGCTGGCCGAATCCACGATGGAATTTGCCACCCGCGATCCGTCCCGCGCCGTTGAGTTTAAAGCGCTCGGCTTTGAGGTGATGTGGCGCGGGCTTGCCCAGGAAGAGAGCGATGGACAGTAAAACGTTGCAGGAGCACGCAAAACGCGTGGCGCTGGAGCTGCCGTTCACCGAACACTGCTGGCCGTTTGGGCCGGAGTTTGACGTGTTTAAAGTGGGTGGAAAAATTTTCATGATTGTGGCCGTCGCACACGGGCGGCCGCACGTCAGCCTGAAGTCAGACCCGGAAAAATCGCTGTTAAATCAGCAGATTTATCGCGGCGTTGAACCGGGCTATCACCTCAACAAAAAGCACTGGATTTCCCTTTACGGCACTGAAGACGTGACGCCGGAACTGGTTACCGATCTCATTAATGATTCCTGGCATCTGGTGGTGGATAAACTGCCGAAAAAAGACCAGAAGTGGATCCGGCCGGTCTGATTGTTCGTCTGAGACGAACAGATTAAGCGCTCGAATTGCCCTTATCTTTTTCCGCGTCCCGCTGTAATCTGCTCACCTTTCGCGCCCGCACGCGGGCGAATTTCATCATCAGGAGTTGTTATGGATATCATTTCTGTTGCGCTGAAACGCCACTCCACCAAGGCGTTCGACGCAAGCAAAAAACTGACCGCTGAAGAAGCGGAAAAAATCAAAACCCTGCTGCAGTACAGCCCGTCAAGCACCAACTCCCAGCCGTGGCACTTCATCGTGGCCAGCACCGAGGAAGGAAAAGCGCGCGTGGCGAAATCCGCTGCGGGCACCTATGTGTTCAACGAACGCAAAATGCTGGATGCCTCTCACGTGGTGGTGTTCTGCGCGAAAACCGCGATGGACGATGCATGGCTGGAGCGCGTTGTCGACCAGGAAGAGGCCGATGGCCGTTTCAACACGCCGGAAGCTAAAGCCGCGAACCATAAGGGCCGCACCTACTTCGCCGACATGCACCGCGTGGATCTGAAAGATGACGACCAGTGGATGGCGAAGCAGGTTTACCTGAACGTCGGTAACTTCCTGCTGGGCGTTGCTGCGCTGGGCCTGGACGCAGTACCGATTGAAGGTTTCGACGCCGCGATCCTCGACGAAGAGTTTGGCCTGAAAGAGAAGGGCTTCACCAGCCTGGTGGTGGTGCCGGTTGGGCATCACAGCGTTGAAGATTTCAACGCCACGCTGCCAAAATCTCGCCTGCCGCTGAGCACGATTGTGACCGAGTGCTGATCAACACGGGCCGCTCTGTGCGGCCCGTTACGCTTTACTGATGACTAACCTGGGATGTGGATGCACGTCGCGATCGTATCTCCAGGCAAACGCAATCCAGCGCTCCTCCAGTTCGGCATATGAACTCACCGGTGTTAAGTGCCACTCTTCCCCTACCGTACCGTCCGCCACGCTTATCCGATAATTCATGCTGAACGCCCAGTCGATCATGCGTAACCAAAACCACTGTCCGTCACCGGTTTGCTCGCTGTCAGAAACCACAATGTCGTATTCGCTTAGCACCCACTGGAAGAAGGATTGGGGTAATCCACTGATTACCCGCTGATGGACAGCGCGTGGCGTACGCCAGACCATAACCTGTGTCGCAGCCCCGTGGGGAAAGGTAATTTCTTTATGAAACGTCAACCTAACGGCATACGCCGTATAGGGTTTTCCGTCGTCGGTGGTGACGAGACGATATTCATCACCGTAGCGCGATTTTAACAGGCGATATCCCACCGGCAGCATAAATCCGGGCAGATGAAAATCCACCGTACCCCGCGCAAGAAACGCTTCGGTATGTTCGACGTTTCGGGAGATAAGGCCTAATTTTTGGCTGAAATCTGCGGAATCAATCATCAGTGGCAACATGGTGGTTGCTCATGGCGAGAGTATAGACGACTTAACACCTCGTCGAAATGATGTCGATTCAGTCGATGGGTTTAAGCTAAACCCAACATTACACCGGTCTCCTCCACTTAGCAGATTCGGCTCTTATTCCCTGAAACCGTCTCGCAAAAAACTTATTTCCCCTGCGCCGCCAGCCACGCCATCGCCCGCTCCCCGGCCTCATCCACCGGCAGATACACCAGCAACCGCGAGCCGTTTCGCGGCGCGGAATACCAGTACATCTGCTGCAGCGTAAAATCCCCCAGCTCGGGATGGGTAAACAGCTTGAGCTGGTTCTCCACGCCGCGCACGTCGTTGCGCTGGTGCCACAGGGTTTTAAACTCTTCGGACACCGCAAAGAAGCGCGCCAGTTTGGCCTCCCACAGAGGATCGCCCCGGTGTTCGGCCATCGCCGCCCGGAAATAGGAGACAAAGATGGGCAGCACGTCGTCGCGTCTGCCGAGGCGGGCGCGCCACGCCGGATGGGTGAGGAACAGATAAATACAGTTGCGATCTTCGGGAGGGATGTCATTGAAATCGACGCCCATCAGATGCCCGAAGCTGTCGTTCCACGCCACGATATCGAAGTTCGGTTTCTGAATGCTGGCGGGTTTCGGCATCAGCGTATCCAGCAGGCGGCGCGTGCCTTCGCTGATGCCCTCGCAGCAGACCGCCTGCGGCGCTTCACCCGGCGGTAAACCGGCTAATACAAACAGGTGCCGGGCTTCAGTTGGGGTACATTGCAGCGCTTTTGCCACGGCCGCCATCACCGCGCTGGACGGATTGACGTCCCTGCCCTGCTCAAGCCAGGTGTACCAGGTCACACCCACGTCAGCGAGCATCGCCACCTCTTCCCGGCGCAGACCCGGCGTGCGGCGACGACCGCTGCGCGGCAGGCCGAGACGCTGCGGATCGAGGCTTTCACGCCGGGCGCGTAAAAATGCCCCGAGCTGTTTTCGGGTGTCATCCTGAAGTGAGACGACAGGTTCAGACATCAGCGCCATAAATCCCCCTGCATGGTAGTGCCAGTACCAGTATAAGCAAGAACTGGTACCCGTTTATCTGATGGTAGATGCTACGACCATCTGCTGAATGACGCAATGGAGTTACCATGAATACGTCAGTTGTTTCACCGGGTCGCGCTGGCCTGATATTGCTGTTAACCGGCCAGATGCTGCCGATGATTGATACCTCAATCACCAACGTGGCGCTGGACGCCATTACCCATTCACTGCACGCTACCGCCACCGAGCTGGAGCTGATCGTCGCGCTCTACGGCGTGGCCTTTGCCGTCTGCCTCGCGCTCGGCAGCAAGCTGGGGGATAATTTTGGCCGTCGCCGTCTGTTCATGTGGGGTGTGGCGAGCTTTGGCCTGGCCTCGCTGCTCTGCGGAATAGCGGGGAACATTGAACAGCTGCTGGCCGCGCGCATCGTTCAGGGCGCGGGTGCCGCACTCATCATGCCGCAAATTCTTGTCACGCTGCACGTGACGCTGAAAGGTACCGCCCACGCAAAAGCCATCAGCCTGTTTGGCGGCATCGGTGGGATTGCGTTTATCGTCGGCCAGATGGGCGGCGGCTGGCTGGTATCGGCGGATATCGCCGGGCTGGGCTGGCGTAACGCCTTCTTTATCAACGTGCCGATCTGTCTGGTGGTGCTGGCGCTAAGTCGCCATTTCGTACCCGAAACCCGTCGCGAGACGCCGTCACGCATCGACTGGACCGGAACCGTGCTGCTGGCGATCATTCTTTGCTGCCTGCTGTTCCCGATGGCGCTCGGCCCACAGTGGCACTGGTCGTGGCCGCTGAAGGTTATGCTTCTCGCCATTATTCCGCTGGGCTGGCTGACGGCGCTGAATGCGCGCAAAAAGGAGCGTGAGAATGCTCACCCGCTTATCCCGCCTCGCCTGCTGCAGCTTCGCAGCGTTCGCTTTGGCATTCTGATTGCGATGCTCTTTTTCAGCGTCTGGTCCGGGTTTATGTTCTGTATGGCGCTCACCATGCAAACCGGTCTGGGGATGGCCCCATGGCAGTCCGGAAACAGTTTTATCGCCCTTGGCGTGACCTACTTTGTTTCGGCCTGGTTCGCGCCGCGGCTGATTGCCCGCTACAGCACCAGCACTATTCTGCTGACGGGTCTGGCAATCCAGATTATCGGCCTGCTGGCTCTGATCGCCACGTTCCGCATTTGGGGCGTGGAAAATACCCCCCTGACGCTGGCACCCGCCACCGGACTGGTGGGCTACGGTCAGGCGCTGATCGTGAACAGTTTCTACCGCATCGGGATGCGCGATATTCAGCCTGACGATGCCGGGGCCGCGAGCGCCATTCTCAGTACCCTGCAGCAGGCCGCGCTGGGGCTTGGCCCGGCCATTTTCGGCGCGATTTTGCTCCACGCGCTGCAGAACCATCACGGGGATTACACCCAGGCGGTGAACGTCTTCCTGATGGTGGAAACGGCGATGATGGTGGTGCTTGCCCTGGCGACGCTGCGCATCCGCCATCGCCTGTGCCTGCCGGTGGTAAAGGTCTGCCAGGCCACCAAATAAGCCCGTGAATTTGCATAATAGATCCGCAGCCGCCATTATGGGGCTGCATCAATACAGGAGACGTTATGCAGGAATTAATTGCTCAGGTTGAAGAGTTAGGCATTGAAATTAATCACACCACCTCTTTAGTGATTATCTTTGGTATTATTTTTCTTACCGCCATCATCGTTCATTTTATTCTGCACAAAGTGGTGCTTCGCGCTTTCGAAAAACGCGCGCAGGCCAGCAGCCATTTGTGGCTGCAGATCATCACCCAGAATAAATTATTTCACCGTCTGGCCTTCACCCTTCAGGGGATAATCGTCAACGTTCAGGCGGTACTGTGGCTGCAAAAAGGCAGCGAAGCGGCGGAAATTCTCACGACATGCGCAAAGCTGTGGGTCATGGTGTATGCCCTGCTCTCCTTCTTCTCGCTGCTGGACGTGATTTTTAATCTGTCGCAGAAAATGGCCACCGCATCACAGCTGCCGCTGAAGGGGATCTTCCAGGGCATCAAGCTGGTGAGCGCCATCCTGGTGGGGATATTGATTATCTCCCTGCTCATCGGCCAGTCCCCGGCGATTCTGATCAGCGGTCTGGGCGCCATGGCTGCCGTTCTGATGCTGGTGTTTAAAGACCCGATACTCGGACTTGTGGCGGGGATTCAGCTTTCCGCCAACGACATGCTCAAGCTCGGCGACTGGCTGGAGATGCCGAAATACGGTGCCAACGGCACGGTGACGGACATCGGCCTGACCACCGTTAAGGTGCGAAATTTCGATAATACGATTACGACCATTCCGACGTGGGCGCTGGTCTCCGACGCCTTTATCAACTGGAGCGGCATGTCGGCCTCCGGCGGTCGACGCATTAAGCGCAGCCTGAACATTGATACCACCAGCATTCATTTTCTCGACGAGCAGGAACAGCAGAAACTTATTCAGGCGAAACTGCTTAAGCCCTATCTGGCCGCTCGACATGAGGAAATAAACCTGTGGAATCAGAAGAACGGTGAAGGAGAATCGGTATTAAACCTTCGCAAGATGACCAATATCGGCACCTTCCGCGCCTACCTGAACGAATATCTTCGCAACCACCCGCGCATTCGCAAAGATATGACGCTGATGGTGCGTCAGTTGGCGCCTGACGCGAATGGCTTGCCGATTGAAATATATGCCTTTACCAATACGGTGGTCTGGGCAGAATATGAGGAGATACAGGCCGACATCTTCGACCATATTTTCGCGGTGGTGGATGAATTTGGTTTGCGTATTCACCAGTCGCCGACGGGGAATGATATTCGCTCCCTGTCGGGGGTCATCGTCAGATAATCAGTTTCGGACACCGGGCGTGAAGGCAGGTGCGGTCTGGTGCCCTCACCCCGGCCCTCTCCCACGGGGAGAGGGTGAAAAGCAGATCACTTTTTTCGGGATAGCTTAAACGCCACAAACAGGAATATAACCCACACCGGCAGCAGCATCGCGGACAGGCGCATCTCATCCATGGTGCACATCAGCACCAGAATCAGCCCCAGGAAAGCGATACAGATGTAGTTCCCCGCCGGATAGAGCAGCGCTTTGAACTGCGTATCGCGTCCCTTGCGGCGCATCGCGGCGCGAAAGCGCAGGTGCGCCAGACAAATCATGATCCAGTTCAGCAGCAGAGTGGCGACAACCAGCGCCATCAGCAGGCCAAAGGCCTCTTTCGGCAGCAGATAGTTAATCAGCACCACCAGCGAGGTGATGGCCCCTGACAGCAACAAAGAGTTCACCGGCACGCCGCGACGGCTGACGCGGGTGAGGAACTTCGGCGCGTTGCCCTGTACGGAGAGGCCAAACAGCATACGGCTGTTGGAGTAAACGCCGCTGTTATAGACCGACAGCGACGCCACCAGAATGACGAAGTTCAGCGCCGAGGCGACCACGTTGCTGTTCAGATCGTGGAAAATCATCACGAACGGGCTGCTGTCGGACTTCACTTCCACCCACGGATAGAGCGCCAGCAGCACCACCAGCGAGCCGATGTAGAACAGCAGGATCCGATACACCACCTGGTTAACCGCTTTGGGAATGCTTTTATGCGGGTCGCGCGCTTCGGCGGCGGTAATGCCAATTAGCTCCAGCCCACCGAAGGAGAACATGATCACCGCCAGGGAGAGAATCAGCCCTTTCCAGCCGGTGGCGAGGAAGCCGCCGTGCTGCCACAGGTTGTCGATCGTGGCGCGCTCGCCGCCGTGGCCAGAGAACAGCAGCCACAGGCCAAAGCCGATCATGCCGATAATCGCCAGCACCTTGATCAGCGCAAACCAGAATTCGGTTTCGCCATACAGGCGGACGTTGACGAGGTTAACGGCGTTAATAATGATGAAGAAGGCCGCCGCCCAGATCCACGTCGGGACGTCC
The DNA here is from genome assembly GCF_058354585.1 of Enterobacter sp. Taxon_8. Classification (NCBI taxonomy): domain Bacteria; kingdom Pseudomonadati; phylum Pseudomonadota; class Gammaproteobacteria; order Enterobacterales; family Enterobacteriaceae; genus Enterobacter; species Enterobacter sp. Taxon_8. The sequence continues at coordinate 3,403,817 of NZ_CM177989.1, forward strand.
GGCAGCCAGTACTGCATGTAAATGCCTGCGGCGGTCAGCTCCGCCATCCCCACCAGCACGAACATTACCCAGTAGTTCCAGCCGGACAGGAAGCCGGCAAACGGGCCCCAGTATTTATAAGCAAAGTGCGCGAAGGAGCCTGAAACCGGCTCTTCAACAACCATCTCGCCAAGCTGGCGCATGATCAGGAAGGCGATAATCCCGGCGATACCGTAACCCAGCAGCACCGCCGGGCCAGCCATCTGAATAGCGGGGCCGATGCCGAGAAACAGCCCGGTACCGATCGCGCCGCCAAGGGCAATTAACTGAATATGTCGATTTTGCAACCCACGTTGCAGCGTCGGATTCTGATCCGACGAGGCTTCGGCGCTACCATGGCCTGAAGCGGATGACGCGTCTTTCACGTCCTACCCCTGTCTCTTTTTTAGAAGGGGCACGTTTTAACACTTCATGCTGGAGGTAGCAAGGGATTGGGGCATCCCTGCCCCGGATAACGAGATGGAACGCTTAGAATTCGTAGCCAACCGAGACCTTAAAGGTGCGCGGTTCGCCCTGCGTAATATAGGTACCGGAATCGTCCACGCTGGACCAGTAGTTTTCATTGGTCACGTTGTCGATACCCGCGCGCACGGTCATCTGGTTTGCATTGTGGTTCACCGCGAAGCGATAGCGCATCCCCAGATCCAGCGTGGTGTAGCTGTCCAGCTTTTTGGTGTTTGCAAGGTCAGCATATTGCGCGCCGGAGTGATTCACGCGGGCGGTGGCAGTCAGGCCGTCAATCGGCTTAATGTCGTACTCTGCGCCCAGCACGGCGTAAAAGTTCGGAATACCGATCGCATCGTTACCCTGATTTACGCCGTTTTTGGTTTTGGTTAGCTCAGCCTGCAGCCAGGTAGCGCTGGCGTTCAGGCGCATCCCCAGCATTGGCTCGCCGAAGACGTTCAGCTCCACGCCACGGTTACGCTGTTCAGCGTCAAGGCCGTAGTGACCGCTGTCGTCGAGGATCGCCGACGGCATTTTGATTTCGAACAGCGCAAGCGAGCCGCCTACGCGGCCAAAGTCCGCCTTCACGCCCACTTCATTCTGCTTAGAGTGAACGATACCGGTGCTCTGGCCGTAGTTGGTGGCGGTATTAGGCGCGGTTTTGCCCGGCTGCAGCGCTTCGGTATGGTTGGCATAGAGGGAAAGCGTCTCCCACGGCTTGTAGACCACGCCGTAGGTTGGCATCCAGCGGCTGCCGTCGAAGCCATCCGCCGCGTTTTCCGCACCGGTAATTTTGTTATACCCGCGAATGACCACCTTCTGGTGGCGGGCGCCTGCGGTGAACAGCAGTTTGTCGTCCAGTACGCCCAGCGTATCGCTCAGCAGCCAGCCCTGTGTGCGCGTGCGTCCGCTGGTCAGCGGGTCGCTGTACTTTCCGCCGGAGCCGTTGAAGTTGCTGCTGTCCGGCATATCGACGCCGGTATTGTGGTAGATGTTGGTGGTCGGGTTATCCTTCGCAGCCGACATTTTCCACGCGATTTTTTCGTTTTTGGTCATCGCCGAATAGCCGACATTGACCTTGTGCGAGATAAAACCGGTATCAAAGTTACCGCGAATGCCCGCCATGCCGCTGACGGAATCACTGATGCGGTTGGTATCAAGACGGCTGACCGTTGCCTTACCGCTTTTATCGACCAGCTTCGGCGCGCTGTAGATCCCTTCCTCGTGCGCGTGCTGCGCGCCCAGGCCGGTGTAGGCGGTCCAGCCGTCGGTGATGTCGTACTCGCTGCGCCACATCCCGAACTCGTTTTCGATGTCGCTGTAGGCCCACTTCTGAGAGAAGTTGCGATCGTTTTTCGGCGGCTCGGGTACGAAATCCACCGCGGAGATATTGACGCTGGTCGGGCTGCCGTGGAAGGTTTTCTTCTGATAGCCGAGATCCAGCGAGGTGCGGAAGCGGTCACCGCTGTAATCCAGGCCGGTAGAGAGCAGCGTGGTGCGGCGGCGGTCATTCGGTATGCCGGTTTCCCCTTCGCGATGGACCAGGTTCACCCGCGCGCCAAACTGGTCGCTGTCACCGTAGCGACGGCCCGCATCCAGCGTGGTGCCAATCTGGGAATCAGAGGTATAGTCGATGCCCACTTTCGCCTGCGGGAGTTCGCCCGCGTGTTTAGGCTCAAGGTTGATCATCCCGCCCACGCCGGAGCTCGCCGCGCCGTTCATCAGCGAGTTGGCCCCTTTGAAGATCTCGATGCGATCGACCATCTGGGTATCTACTACCTGCCGCGGCAGCACGCCGGACAGACCGCCAAAGGTCATGTCGTCACCGTCAAACTTCAGGCCGCGGATGCGGTAGGTTTCCGCGCTGTTGCCATACCCCTGAACGAACTGCACGCCCGCGTCGTTAGCGACCACGTCAGCAATGGTTTTCGCCTGCTGATCTTCCACCAGCTTTGAGGTGTAGCTGATGATGTTGAACGGCACGTCCATGGCGTTCTGCTGGCCCAGCATTCCCATGCGTCCGCCGTTCGCCACCTGTCCATCAAGGAAGGCCGGTACCAGCTGGTCGCCGCCGGGTTTGAACTCGCTGGCAGGCTTAGCCTGCACGATGAGGGTATCTTCTTTTTGATCGTCAGCCGCGAAGGCGGAATGTGTTATTGCGCCAACGGCGAGCGCCAGCAGCGTTTTGTGTATGTTGGTGTTGTTCATCGTTAACTCATTTGAAAGTGCGCGCAAAAATGACCCGTTGTCGGGCCTTAGAATGTGTTTGCTGAAATGCAAATGAGAACTATACGCATTATAAATGCATTAGCAAGTGTAACCGCGTTCATGAGGAGGTATGGCGAGAAAAGAGGGTGAACAACCACCCCGTTTCGGGGTGGCTGCAATGACGTTATTTTTTCTTGTAGATATTGGCCGTACCGTGAATTTTATTGTTGGTGTTCCCTGAAGTGAGCACCAGGACATCCGCGCCTTTCTTATCGGCTTTCTCAATCAGTTCTTTTTTTGCATCATCCACCGATACTTCATTCGAGGTGTTTACCGTACCGATTTTTTTATATTGAGATGCAACTTTTTTGAACTCGCTTTTAGTGAGTAGCTGTGCAGCAAAAGCATTGGTTGTAAACAGTAACGCCGTTCCCAACAAAATAGCAGTCGTCTTTTTCATAACCTTTTTCCTTGAGATTAATCAGCAACTACGAAAAACCTCACGCATTGCGGTGAGGTTTTATGAGCATGGTAGAGAATCTCAGAGAATGCCATACGTTCGGGAAAAATCTTTTATAACAACCCGTTGCATGAAATTACTAACGAATATTAAGAATATTCGAATACACGCGCGGTGCCAGCAATATCAATGCGTACCGCCGTGCCAGGGTTCCATCCAGGCTGGCTGACGGTCTTCAGGGTCACGGGCTCGTGCTGCCCGGCGAGCCCAAGGGTGAGCGTCGACAGCTGGCCGGTGAAGTCCACATCAAGAATCGAGATTGGGCTTTCATGGGAGGCACATGCCGTCACGCTCAGCTGTTCCGGGCGCAGCATCACTCTGCCCTGCCCTGTAGCCTGCGCGTTGTCCGTGGGCACCTCACCCAGGGCGCACAGGGCGTAGCCCGCGGTGAGCTGCGCAGGCAGGATCAGCGCATCGCCAAGAAACAGCGCCGTCTCTTCGTCAACCGGACGGGTGTACACCTCATAAGGCGTCCCGACCTGCGTGAAGCGCCCGGAGCGCATGACCGCGACCTGCGTGGCAAAGGACAACGCTTCGTTCTGATCGTGGGTGACCAGAATCGAGGCCACGCCCGCTTCGGCCAGCAGATCGGCCGTGGCTTTACGGGTCATGGCGCGCAGGCCGGTGTCCAGCGCCGAGAAAGGTTCATCCAGCAGCATCAGTGAAGGACGCTTGGCCAGCGCACGGGCAAGCGCCACGCGCTGCTGCTGTCCGCCGGAAATCTCATGGGGCCAGTGCGTTGCGAGCTGCCTGTCCAGAGAGACCATCTCCATCAGCGCCTCAACGCGCTGGCGCTTCTCGTGGCGGGTACCGTCCAGCCCCCAGGCAATGTTGTCTGCCACATTGAGGTGAGGGAAAAGCGCCCCTTCCTGAGGTACAAAACCGATCCGGCGCAGGTGGGCGGGAACAAAGTTGTTTTCATCAAACAGCGTTCTCCCCTGCATGACAATGCGCCCCGTGTCGGGCGTTTCAAAGCCGGCAAGAATACGCAGCAGCGTGGTTTTACCCGACCCGGACGGCCCGACAATCGCCGTCCTGCTGCCCGGCGCAACGCTCAGGTTTAAGCTGTCGAGCACCTGCACATCAGAAAACGATTTAGAAATGGCGGTTAATTCAAGCATGTCATAGCCCTGCAATTTTCTTCGACTGCATATAGAGAATGGCGGTCAGCGGGAGTGAAATCAGGATCATCAGCATCGCGTAAGGGGCGGCGGCAACATAGTCAATTTCACTGGTTAGCGCCCAGAATCCGGTGGAGAGCGTGCGCGTGCCCAGCGGAGAGAGCAGCAGCGTGGCGGTCAACTCGTTGCTGACGCCGAGGAAAACCAGCGCGGCCCCCGCTGCCGCACCCGGCGCGGCCAGCCGCATCGTGACGCTCCAGAGCGCCTTCGCGGGCGTGCTGCCCAGGCTGCGCGCCACGTTTTCCAGCTCAACCGGCGCCTGAGCAATCCCCGCCCGCAGGTTGATGAGCGCACGGGGCATAAACATCAGCAGGTAGGCCAGGAACAGGGTAATTTCCGTCTGGTAAATGGGACGGGCGTAATGAATAGTGACGGTGACCAGCGCCAGCGCCGTGACTATGCCCGGCAGCGAACTGGTGATATAGATGCACCCTTCCAGCATCCGGAAGATGCGGTGTGGATAGCGGATACCGAGCCACGCGATGGGGATCACGCACACGGTCGTGAGAAGTGCGCCGCCCACGCCGAGCATCAGCGTCTGGCGCAGGGAGTGCCAGAGATCGGCACTCATCCAGTTTTGCGCGCCGCCGAGCCAAACCCAGCGACATAGAACAATTAACGGCACGCCCAGCGCCAGCACGATCAGCACGATGAAAAACAGCTGACCCAGCGCGGCCGCCGCAGGCTTCAGCGGCCAGCGTTTCTGCTCGCGCGCGGCCCCGGCGCCAATTCGCGCGTAGCGGGCTTTTCCACGCGTCACGCCTTCCAGCATTAATATAGCCAGGCAGCACAAGGCCAGCACGCCCGCCAGCATGTTTGCCGCCGGGCCGCTGAAGGTAGACTGAAACTGGTCATAAATGGCCGTGGTGAAGGTATCAAAGCGGATCATCACGTACAGGCCATATTCCGCCAGCAGGTGCAGCGCCACCAGCAGCGCGCCGCCGCAGATAGCCAGCTTGAGCTGGGGCAGCACCACACGGAAAAAGACCTTCCACGGCGGCGTGCCGAGCGACGCGGCGACATCTTCAAGCGTCGGATCAAGGCGACGCAGCACCGCCGCAACCGGCATATAGATAAACGGATAGTACGCAAGAACCGAGAGGAACACGCCCGCGGAAAGCCCATGCATGGACGGGACAACGCTCACCCAGGCATAGCTTTGCACAAACGCCGGAATGGCCAGCGGAGCGACCGCCAGCGCGGACCAGATGCCCCGTCCGGCAAGCTGCGTGCGCTCTGTGAGCCAGGCTATCACCACGCCCGTCACGATACACAGCGGAACCGCCAGGGCCGTCAGCCACAGCGTGTTGCCGAGCAGCTCAGCCACACGCGGGCGAAACACCAGCGCCTTAATGGTTTCCCAGCCGGTCTCAATGCCAATGGCAATGATAAAACCCAAAGGCAGAAGCGCCATTAATGAAAACAACACAGCTAACGCAACCATCGGCAGTGCAGGACGCCTGCGGACAGGCTCCTGCACTCTGTTTTTTCCGATGTCGAGACTCAGACCAGACATAAGACGTTCACTTCACTCTCAGGATCACAGCAGACCGGCTTGCGTCATCAGCTCGATAACTTTTTTACTGTTGAGCGTTGAAGGTTCAACTTTCGGTGCATCAAGATCTTTCAGCGGAACCAGTTTCGGGTTGGAGGCCGCGTTCACGCCCACTGCATACTCAAAGGCGTTGTTGGTACGCAGACTTTCCTGACCTTCTTTGCCGGTAATGTACTTGATGAAGGCCTGCGCCTGCGCTTTGTGTTTGCTGGACGCCAGCACGCCACCGCCGGAAAGGCTTACGAACGCGCCCGGATCCTGGTGTTTGAAGTAGTAGAGCTGAGTGTTTTTGCTGTTTTCACCGGTTTTGGACTGGTCGACAAAGCGGTAGTAGTGATAAATCACGCCGCCATCAATCTGGCCGGCATTGACTGCCTTCATCACGGTGCTGTTGCCTTTATAGGCAACGAAATTGGCTTTCATCGCTTTAAGCCATTCCAGGGTGGCCTTCTCGCCCTTCAGGGCCAGCATCGCGCTCACGATGGCCTGGAAATCCGCGCCTGAAGGAGATGCCGCCCAGCGGCCTTTCCACTCGGGTTTCGCCAGATCCATCAGCGACTTAGGCAGCTGCTGTTCGCTGAGTTTTGCCGGGTTATACACAAATACCGTGCTGCGGGCGGCAATGCCGATCCAGCGGCCGTGCGCAGGACGATATTCCGCCGGTACCTGCTTCAGGGTGTCTGGATCCAGCGGCGCAAACAGGTTTGCATTATCCACCAGCACCATGGACGGCGAGTTCTCCGTCAGGAATACGTCTGCCGGCGACGCGCTGCCCTCCTGCACCAGCTGGTTACCCAGCTCGCTGTCATCACCATTACGTAGAGTGACTTTAATACCGGTTTCTTTAGTAAAACCGTCAACCCACGACTTCACCAGGTTTTCGTGCTGCGCGTTATAAACAACGATACCTTCGTTGTTATCGGCGGCAACCGCTTGTGCGGAAAGGAAAAGGGAGGAAGACAACAAGGCAAGCGAGAAGCAGGACAGCAGGCGAGAATTCATGAACATATCCTTAATAGACCAACGGGAGTAACCACTCATAGCTTTGTGGGACAGGATTAAAGCATACAACAACGCTAATGATAATTAGTATCAATCGAGTTTAGTCGTAAAAGTGTAAAATTTCTTTTTAGCAGATTTTAGAATGATAAAAATCCAAATTTTAATGAGAGATAATTATTAGATTAAGAAAACCTTAAGCCTGCCTATAATAAATTAATTAGCCTTCTATTTATTATGACGCGAAGGTAAATCTGTTATTCATGCGCCCGGCAGATATAAAAGCCCCGATATTGCGGGGCTTTGTATGCTTATCCGGAGGTAGCTAAATTTATAAGGCTACTCATTTAAAAAGCATCACATAACCGCATGAGGGGCATACGCAGGATAGGTGAAGAACAATAAATGCACGCCGTTCAGCCCAAAATGGAATAACGTTGCAACCCAGAGCCTGCCGCTCCACATCCACGCCAGGCCGTAAATAATGCCGGAGAGGCTGGCAAAAATAATCAGCAGTAAACCGCCGCTATAATGCATCAGCCCAAAGATGACTGAGGCAATCAACAGCGCTACAACAGGATGAACGATCCGGGACAAGCGCTGCTGAAGGTAGCCTCTGAACAGAGCTTCCTCGGCCAAAGAGACGAAGAAAATATTCGCAAGGGCAAATTGCGCGAACCATTCTGGCGCATGTGGCTCAATTCTCAGCCCGCCCAACGCCACAGCCAGAAGTAACAGCGCGGGTACCGCAAGTACCAATATTCCCCAGCCGAGCTTGCCAATTTTATAGAGGGGTTTTGCTACGAATAGCGTTGGCATGCACGTAATTAAAAAGAACGGCACCACCGCCTTGTCCATATTAAAGTACATACTGAACGGTATGCTTTGCGGACCAACGACGACAGCATCCAGCACTTTGGGATTATGGAAGCCCGGGAGCACATGCATAACCAGGGCAACGGCGATGACCACGCACAGGCCTTCGACCAGATATGTGTATTTATTATTTTTATTACGTAGCCATTCAACAACAGACCAGCCAACAACGATTGATGCAATAACCAGCAGCGCCGGGGCGTCAAGAATACTCTGTTTCCAGCCGAGAAATGCCGTTAATCCCAGCATCAGGTAAGCCAGGCTTTTATTAAGAGAGAGTGCGGCAAGCGAAGTTGCGAGTAGATACCACATAAATGTCCTTCATGACCGGTAAGTTTTAGGGGTGATGTCCCAAATATGTCCCACAATGGAAATCAGGAGGATGTGAAGGAGGCGTAACTCTATGAAATTAAATGGCACGCCCTGTAGGATTCGAACCTACGACCTACGGCTTAGAAGGCCGTTGCTCTATCCAACTGAGCTAAGGGCGCACTGAGAAGTGTGTACTTCGCGGTGGTGAAACGCGAAGAATTATACGGTCAATGGCAGGTGAGTCAATGCCTTTTCCGTTTTCAGAGTCAATTACCGCTAGCCGATTGTAAATACGGCTATTTTCTCAACATTTTGTCCTGTTTCACCGTAAAATTTAGCGCTGCGAAAAGGCTTAGTTGCATTTAAGTAACGCCTGCTGTTTTCCCGAACGTCAGCTCGTCACACTAGAGTCAGGTATCCCGGCCGCCTGGAGGCTGACAGACAACAGGACAATGGAGTGACAGCGCAAAACCTGATCGATACGCCCCCCCGGTTACAGTACATATCTCAGGACATCGTCGGCATTAAGCTTGAGCCCATCGTCGCCCTTACCTCCTTACGTCAGGTTGGCGTCGAGGTCCTTAGCGTTCTGGCCGACACGCGGCACAGTGAGGACTTTTTTTGCGATCGGTCCGCAGACTGGTCGATAACGCTGCTTGAAGCGCAGCTTGCTGCGTTAAAAAATACGCCGCACGGTCATAACCTTTTTATTAATCTGCCGATAACCGTTCTGACAGAGCCCACGTCTTTTCAGCGACTTATAAGATTATCCTGCGTGCCGCTCAATATTGAGTTTGTCGACCCCGCGTCCATTTTGGCGCTTTCCGTCGCACAGAAGCAGTTCGTGGTTCAGAATCTCCATCAGTTGAGCAGACGAGGGCACGCAATCTGGCTGGACGACATCGATGACGTCTTAGTGCAGTCGTTTTTATCCTTTCGACTCCCGTTAAACGGCATCAAAATAGATAAGGAAGCATTCTGGCGTTTACGCGACACCCCTGAGTTGAGGCAACTGGTTTCCCTTTGCTTTCAGCTTGCCGGGAAAGTGCTTATTGAAGGTATTGAGACTGAACGCGATCGTACCTGTGCACTGCAGGCAGGCGCAGATCTCGGCCAGGGGTATTACTGGCCGTCCTGGACATGGCCGGAGGATTAGAAAGCCATTTCCAGGAGGGAGACCATGCGAATGACAGTGCGCCGTTACCGGCGGCGGCGTACAGGAAGTGATGCACTGGGATTTACGCGCTCACCTTTTGCTCCCCCCTTTTTCGACCGGCTCGAATTCTTGAGCCAGTCCATCAGCCAGCCCCGCAAAACAGACGCCCCTTTTATCCTTCTGGTGACTGAGGATCACTACCTGCGCACCGGTTTTCTCAACGGGCAATTTCCCCTGAGCAGCTGCTGCGACTACGCCACGCTGGACGATGCCCTCATCGCTCAGACGCAGTGGCCCTCAGCCCGTCTGGTCGTGGATATTGAAAGCCGGTCCACGGGGCTTCTGGAGAAACTGGATCAGTTGAGACGGCATAGTCTGTTTCCTCCGTTCCTGACGCCCTGGCTGTTGGTCAGGGCCGATAATTACGACACCCGCCTCTTCTGCAAAGCGGCAGGTCCCTTTCATGTTCTCGAACGCCAGCTGAATGCCGCTGCGCTCCAGCAGAGCCTGCTGGATACCCTCCCTCCGCAGGGTACGGAGAAAGACTGGTTTTCGCGCAACGAATGGCCCATCCTGCAGGAGCTTTCCCGGGGCAAGACATTACGTCAGATTGCCCTTATGCAGAATCGTCCCTATAGCCGTATTATCTATCGTCTCAGCTGCATCCTGGTGAAGCTCGGGCTGAGCCATCGTCAGGAATTACTGCATCTTCTTAATAACCTCTCAGACTGCACATTTTCACTCACGTCCTAACCCCTTATTTCCTAAAGCTGTTTAGGAATTTACTTACCACTTGCGTTGCATAAATGTTAATTTTTAACAATTAAATCGAATTTATAACTATTCCTAATTTAAGGACGCGAACATTGTGAAATGCCACAGAATGAACAAACGGCAGCACTTTACTCCATCCGTTAAGTGAATGCAGATAGCGTTAACAAGATGATAATGATGTAAAAACAAGCAGCTTAGCGACAACGTCCGGGAGGAAAAAGCAAAGCGGATAGCATGTTCTCCTGTGCAGGAGATGCGGACCTTCTAATCAACCAGCGCGCTTTCAGATGAAGGACTGGCGGCCTGCGAGGGCAATTGTTGAGCTCATCAGCGTGGGTTAGTCCCCCTAAATGATGGGTATTTTCGTTAACAATTAATCAACATAAAGAGATATCTGTTATTTTTTGTTATTACATAAAGATGAAAATATGCGGTAAATGAGATAACAGGATATTTCCGCTAAATTTAAAAAAATAGCGATTCAGATCCAGAAGATAATACAAACCCATAAGCGGATATTAATTTACAGGGTTTTCGGAAAAAACTTACCCTGTATAATAAGATGCGTATCAAATCTGAATAAGAAAAACCTTTTTGCCAACACCAGCCTAATGAGATGACCGCGCTGAGGCATAGTTCTTTTCATTACGTAAACAAGGATGCTTTCGCTCTTTCCAGGGAAATACTACGGTATAGGGATCTGCACATTATATCCTTCCGGCATTTCGAGAGTTTTACAAACTCTGCATAACGCTTTTAACAATCTGAGGCATTAAAAATGAAACCGGCATCCGTTATCATTATGGACGAACATCCTATCGTCAGAATGTCGATAGAAGTCCTGCTACAGAAAAATAAGAATATCACAGTCAAGCTCAAGTCTGGCGATAGCCATGAAGTTCTTGACTGTATCCGCAATCACCCTATCGATCTGGTGATCCTTGACATTGAACTCACGGGCACGGATGCTTTCGCTTTGCTTAAGAGAATCAGAAACTTAAACAAAGACATTAAGGTTCTGTTTCTCTCGTCTAAATCAGAGTTATTTTACGCGGGTCGCGCCATTCGCGCCGGGGCAAATGGCTTCGTCAGTAAGCGTAAAGATTTGGGTGAGATCTACAACGCCGTAGAAATGATCCTGATGGGCTATTCCTTTTTCCCGTCAGAAACGCTGAACTTTATAAACCATTTGGGTTCAGGGAAAGGGATGGCAGTAGATATGCCATTATCGAATCGCGAGGTCACGGTATTACGATATCTGGCGAATGGATTATCCAATAAGGAAATTGCTGAACAGCTACTATTAAGCAACAAAACCATTAGCGCGCATAAATCCAATATTTATTCCAAGCTGGGTGTGCAAAGCATCGTGGAATTAATTGATTACGCCAAAGCGCACGAACTGCTTTAACCTGAATTCACTCCCTGCAGCTTATCTGAGCTGCAGGGAGTGCGGTCAGTGCTAATTATAGTTAATCATAAAGGTGGCATCCGCATCGGCTCGTCCGGGCTGAGGGTTATCTGCGGTGGCAATATAATTGGCATAAAACGACAGTATCGCATTCCCCTGTGCATCAACCGAGACCGGCTGGCTGGCCTGCTGGAGAGCCAGGCGCGTTTTATCCGCATCCCTGATCTCTACCGCGACACGACTTGCAGTACTGGCGTCATTCAGCGCCAGCAGGCCGCTATTGCTCCCGTCGGCTTTACCCGAAAACGTGATGGACGCCGAGCCCGGCGGACAGCCGGTCAGCTTCAGCGTAAACGGCATGGGCTGCGTGCGGCTCCCGGTGGTGCTGAGCTGTTTGGTGGGCCAGGTCCCCAGCGTGACGGTCTTGTCGCTGTCGCTGCCTTCAGCGACGCAGGTAAAATCGACAATATTGCCGTAGAGCCGAATGTTGATCTCACCCAACGCGGTGTCCGCCTGGGCCTGTGTGCAAAGCGCAAAGAGCGCCACGGTGATTAAACGGATCCCGTTTCGCATATCGGCTCCTTAATCGTAATCCACGCGCAAATACCCGCGCGAGGTGAAGCGCCCTTCCGCAGGCTTATTGCCCGTCACGCTCACCGGCCAGACTCGGATCCCCACCTGCGCCTGCGCACTGTCGTCAAGGCGGAACGGAATTTTACTTGTCAGGTTGTTAGGCGTCAGCGGCGCCCCGCTCTGATTAGCAATGATGAATCCCACATCCGGGTTATCCGACACCAGCACATTATCAGAGACTTTTTCCGCCTCGACGCGCATCGTCAGCATGGCGTTCGCCTCTACGTTGGTGCATTTAATGGCGATGGTTTTACTCTGCGATGAGACGCCCTCCGGTTTGTTACCTACGCCCGCCTTGCTGAACAGGGAGGCGCCAATGTCGCCGAAATCAAATTCCACCACGTTACCGGCATTAATGGCGCAGCTTTGCGGCACCTGAATGGTTCCGCTGTAGCTAATGGTATAGACCGGCGTGGTGAGCGGATCCGAGGAGGTGGTGGTGACGTAGACGCGGAACATGGTGGCGCGCGGGATAACGACCATGTTAATAAAACGCCGGGTCACCTTAAGGCGGAAGACAAGGCTGGAGTCCTGAACGCCAAACGGTTTGTTTTTGGAGACGTTAGGATGGCTCCCCATCTGGATATAGCTTTTAGGCGGATAAAACACGCCAGCATAGCTGTCCGTGATTTTCATGGCCCCGTCCAGATAGTCGTTCAGCTTCAGATACTGATAGCCATCGCTCGTTCCCGTTACCTGATAATCGGTCACATAGCTACGCTTGGTGGTATTCCCGACGGTGCCCTTCGGGCAGACGGCATTGACCCCTACCCACTGCGACTTCTCGCTGAGCGTCACGACCTGTCCGATCTGGTTATTCGAGCTGTTGAATTTATCCGTCAGATCGTAATGCACTTCCGTCGGCACGCCTTTTTCATTGACGCACACGGTCGCTAATGCGTTTGTCGCAGGCAGTAACGCCAGAAGCGACAAAGCAAAGATTTGAGTTTTAATCACAGCCGATCCCCTTAAGTGTGATTGCCTGTTGCAGGCTCTTTTCAGGCAAGCTATAAGGCGCGCGACACTGGGACTGCGCCCCGTCGCCCCACTGGATCAGCAGTTCGCCTTCCAGCGGCAGCCCGCTCAGGTAAATTTGCCCGTCATCCCCCACCATGCTGGTCACGCCGCTTCGGTTTTCGCGAACCACCGCGCCGAACGGCACCGGCTGGTTGCCGCGCATCACCGTCAGCAGGGCGCGCACGCCGATGCGGGTATCAAAGCTGGCGCGCACCAGCGCGCCTTTGGTCGGCACCACGCTGCTCACGTTGTTTTCGATATCGGTGTTGTTGCTCATGGTGTTGGTATCCAGCGCCACACGGTTGTAGCGGTAGACAGTGGCATACGGCATCACCGCGTAACCACGCCAGTCGGTTCTCACGCCGGTCTGGTTTTCCACGCTGACGCCAGATGCCCCCGGAGCTTTGATCAGCACGTTGGTGTCCCCCAACGGCTGGCTGAAGGTCACGCCATCGGCGTGGCCGACCACCCCGCCGGAGAGCTGCCAGTTGAGATCGTGCTGATCGTCGCTGTAGTTGTAGCCGACGCCCAATGTGCCGTAGGTCGCCTGCCAGTTGGCGCTGGCGCTTCCGCTTGAGCCGTTGGTGCTGGTGTGTCCCTGGGTCACGCTGTAGTTCAGGTTGCGGTCTTCCAGCAGCGTGCCGCTGACGCCGGTTTGCCAGCTAGTGTCGCCATCGCTGTTCCGGCTGGCGGATGCCGTAGCGTAGGCGCGGTCAATCGCGCTGTCCCGGCGATAGCCCTGACGGGTAAAGATACTGAACGGCACGGAGACGTTAAACGACGCGATGCGGTCGGTGCCGTCGATCCCGACGGATTTGTTCCACGACCACGAGACGGAGTAGTTGATCCCCTTCATGCCTCCCGCGTAGCCCAGCTGGTACCAGAGATTCGTCTCGTCTGTTCCCCAGTAGGTCTGCTCGCTACCGGAGATATAGACCGAGCCATAGTCCCCCAGCGACTGAGAAACGTTGAGCTGGAAGCGACCTTTTTTATTCCACGTCAGGTTGTGATAACTCTGCACGTCCGGCACATCGTTATCGTTCTTGCTATCGGCATACTGATAGCCCTCCATTGAGCGCCAGGCCACATCGTCAAGGGTGTAAAACCCTTTTGTGGAGTAGCGGTAGCCCAGCAGCTGGAAGTTGGTGCCGAAGCCGTTAAGGGATTTCGCGTAGAGGAAGCGCAGAGACTGCCCTTCATGCTTGCTGTCGTCCGCGAGCTGGCTGCGGGCGTGGGTGATATCGAGCGAGACCGCGCCCCAGTCGCCCAGGTTTTTTCCGGCCCCGACGGCCACCGCGGTATAGCGCGATGCCAGCTGAGTTCCGCCGTAGAGCGTGTAACCGTTGGCGAGACCGGTAATCAGGGTTCCCTGGGTGAAGAATGGCGTATCCTGATCGCTGTTACCGCTGCGGTAATCCCCCGCCACGAGGTCATACTTCCAGCGCCCTTCACGCTGCAGAAGCGGCACGGTGGAGTACGGCACGGTATAGCGCTGCTGGGTGCCGTCTTTCTCTTCGACCGTGACTTCCAGGTCACCGCTTGAGGAGGTGGGGTTAAGATCGGTGATGGCGAATGCGCCCGGCTGCACATAGCTTTGATAGATAACGTAGCCATTCTGTCGAACGACCACTTTGGCGGGCGTACGGGCGATCCCGCGCACGGTCGGCGCGTAGCCCTGCAGGCTGTCCGGGTACATGCTGTCAGACGAGAAAAGCCGCCCGCCGCGAAAACCCATGCTGTCGAAGACGTCATTCCCGGTATTGCTGTCGCCCAGCACCAGTTCACTTTTCAGCGGGATGACGGTGCGCTGCGCCCAGGTGCCAATATTCTGCCACTCGCTGTGCCGCTGCCCGTTATTCTCCGTGTACCGCCATGCGCCGTTGTTACGTAAACGCCAGGCGCCATAGTTCAATCCGCTTTGCAGGTTGAGGTAATAGCTGTCGTCTTCGCTTCCCCGGTTACCGGAGAAGCTGTAGTTCACCAGTGCGGCAGGGATACCTTCATCCCACTGTTCAGGCGGAATATAGCCCCGGGCGCTGTTTTGCAAAGCCACCTGCGGCAGGCTGACGTCCAGACGCTGCGAGGCAAAGTTGAATACCGTTTCGCTGCCGGGTATGGCCGTGGTCAGCGGAACGCAGGTCTCGCCCTGCACCTTAGCCAGCTCGGGAAACGCCGCGACGTTGACGCCAAAGCGATCGAGCATCGCGCGCGTAATGCACGCCGACAAACCGCCCGCCACCGGCGGCGTGTTCTCTGCCTGCTCAAAACGCACGTCCTGGGTACCGATAAACTCATCGTTACGCCAGATATCCACGCGATAAACGCCGGGTGCCTGCTGGTGTCCCTGTTCAAAACGCGACAAATCCGCCACGCTGGCGGTATCGTCGGACAAAAAGGCCGGGTTGAAATAACTTTCGCTCCAGCCAGCCTGCGGCCAGAGCGCAGCCATCAGCGCCAGCGCAACCGGGCAGTAACGTCCCTGGTGGTTTTTCATCGCCCTGACTCTGCTCACAGGTTGACGCTACGCGCCGGGGTGATGGCACCGTAGTCATTCACGCTCTGCCAGGAAAGCGTACCGCTGGCACCGGCTGGCAGCACCTGCTGAGACGAACTTTTCGGCGCAACCATCAGGTTGTCCAGCGTCTGCCCGCCCAGCTTCAGATTAACGAGCGTGATATAATACGGCGACGCGTTGCTGACTTTGAGATGGTTGCCCGTGCGCTCAAACCGCAGCTGGGAAAGCGCCTCTTCCGGCTGCATCGCCAGGTTGTTCGGGCGCACAAACAGCTTGATGCGTGAAAGGATAGCCAGCTGCAACACGTTATTGTTTTCCGTTTTCGCTTTGTTCACCGACGGGATCGCCTTCACGTTCATGTAAAAGAGCGATTCGCGATCGGCAGGCAGCGCCGGCCCGGCGTAAATAATACGCAGCGTGTTTTCGCTGTTCGGCTCGCTAACAAACAGGGGCGGAGTGACGGCAAACGTTTTTTCTTTTTGCCCGCTCGCATTTTCGATCCACGCGTTAATTAAATAACGTTCCTGTTTGTTGCTGTTGGTGATCGCCAGCGACGTTTGCTTCGCCTCTGCCGGATAAATAACGCGCGTGGCCCCCAGTGCAATACCGCCGGATGCATTTGCGCATGCAGAAACCATCATCAAAATAAACGATAAAAAAAGTCCTGGTTTAATTAGGGTATTCATCACAACCGTACCTTTAATAATGTGTTCGCAGGTGTTACGGATAAATCAACGTAAACCAGACATCCGACTGAATTTTGCCTGGCTCGAGATGTTCGGAAATAGCCCGATAGCGGGCGCTAAAATGGAACGCGAGCTCGCGGGTATCGACAGGCAGCCAGCTGACGGCCGTAGCGTTTGGGATTATCTGACGTTGCTGTTCGTCAAAGAGCGCCAGCCCGACGCCGCTGCTGACGGGTGTTTCACCCGGCCGCGATGTCGCCAGAAAGACCTGCGGATCCTCTGCGGGTGTGACGCCCTGAAACTGGATCCCCACGGTGCGCGAAACATCAACGCTGCAGTCCAGCAGCCGTACGGTGAAAGGCACATTCACCGTGGAAAAACTGCCCACGCCGGAAAATGAATTGGTTCGGTACTGGCCCATGTCGATGCGCATATTCTGGCTGTCGGGCGCCACGGCGCAGCCGCCGTTCACCAGTTCACCTCTGAGATGAACCTTGCCGCCTTCGATCACCACGGTATGCGCCGATGCCGGGCAAGCCATCGCAAGGGTTAACAGCAGTAGTGTTCCAGTCCTTGTCATCCTTCGTTCCTGGCATTAGCGTATGACGGGCCTCGTCCCTGAGGCCTGAACATCCCTGTGCGGAGGAATTACTCGTATTTCATTACGAAGGTGGCGTCAGCGTTCGCCTGACCTGGCTCAGTGGTGGCAGCCGTTGATTTGTAACGCGCGGTGAACTTCAGGGTGTTGGTCCCTTCGATCAGCGTCTGCGCAGCAGAGAAGGTCGCGCCGTCTGGGGTCAGAACGCTGGATTTGCTGTCGAGGATCTCGATACCCACGCCTTTCGCGGTGTTGTCGTTGTTACCGGAGGTGACGGCCAGCAGGGTTTTGTCGGTTGGGTCGATCTGACCGGTGAACGCAACGGCTGCGGTTTTGGCCACCAGCGGATCGCAATCGTTCAGTTCAATGTTGAACGGAATATTAGAGGTGGTGTCGCCCACTTTGGTGAATTTCGCGGTACGATACTGACCCAGATTAACGGTCTGCTCGGAAGAATCAGTATTTACTGAACAAGCCGCATTAACCAGCTCACCTTTAAAATGTACGGTACCGCCATTTACGGAAACCGGCGCAGCAGGATCCGCTGCATTTGCGGCACCCGCAACCAGGGCCAAAGTTGCAATAACAGTAGAAGCAATGTTGCTGAGTTTCATGTCTATTCCTTTAAAATGTAAATAACCCTTCCCGCGAAAAATCGGGAATAAGAAATACGTTCAATTGAGTAATTGAAAGCTTATTTCGGAGGAGACAAAGTAGCTCAGGAGGTGATTTTTAAATATGTCAAAACGCTGCCATTTCGCCAGGTCACATCCTAATCCCGCCTAAGAAATTGACCATCCCTTAAGAAGGGTTTTTGCGTCACGCTGATAAAAACGCGTAAAGGGTGACTGACAGCGACGCTCGCTTCTGACAAAATACACGCCATCCCCCCTTTCAAACGTTACAGACGGAATCTTCTCTCTGATGGCAGCAAAGATTATTGACGGTAAAACGATTGCGCAGCAGGTGCGCTCTGAGGTCGCGGAAAAAGTGAAGGCGCGTAAAGCGGCCGGAAAACGCGCCCCCGGGCTGGCCGTTGTGCTGGTTGGCAGTAACCCGGCATCGCAGATTTATGTCGGCAGCAAGCGCAAAGCGTGTGAAGAGGTGGGGTTCGTCTCCCGCTCTTACGATTTGCCGGAAACCACCAGCGAAGCAGAACTGCTGGAACTTATTGACACTCTGAATGCCGATAAAGAGATCGACGGTATTCTGGTTCAGCTGCCGCTGCCCGCCGGTATCGACAACGTGAAGGTGCTGGAGCGTATCGCACCGGATAAAGACGTGGACGGCTTCCATCCTTACAACGTTGGCCGCCTGTGCCAGCGCGCGCCGCGTCTGCGCCCGTGCACGCCGCGCGGTATCGTGACGCTGCTTGAGCGTTATAATATCGACACCTACGGTCTGAATGCCGTGGTCATCGGCGCGTCCAACATCGTGGGCCGTCCGATGAGCATGGAGCTGCTGCTGGCCGGCTGCACCACCACCGTCACCCACCGCTTCACTAAAAACCTGCGCCACCACGTTGAGAACGCCGATCTGCTGATCGTTGCGGTCGGCAAGCCAGGCTTTATTCCTGGCGAGTGGATTAAAGAGGGTGCGATTGTCGTGGACGTCGGAATTAACCGTCTGGAAAACGGCAAAGTGGTCGGCGACGTGGTGTATGAAGATGCCGCCGCGCGCGCGTCTTACATTACCCCAGTACCGGGCGGCGTAGGCCCGATGACCGTAGCAACGCTGATTCAGAATACGCTGCAGGCGTGCGAAGAATATCACGACGTAGAGGACGCGTAAGATGGCGACTTTTTCATTAGGTAAACATCCGCACGTTGAGCTGTGCGACCTGCTCAAGCTGGAAGGCTGGAGCGAAAGCGGCGCACAGGCGAAAATCGTTATCGCCGACGGGCTGGTAAAAGTCGACGGCGTGGTAGAAACGCGCAAGCGCTGCAAGATTGTCGCGGGCCAGACCGTGAGCTTTGAAGGGCAAAGCGTAACCGTTACGGCCTGAGCCGTTTGATGCCCTCACCCTAACCCTCTCCCACTGGGAGAGGGGATATAAAATCCCCTCCCCCCCCATCGCGGTTATTTATCGATCCACTTCAAATAATCACTATTTCATCTGTTGAAAAGTGAAAATTCAGTTGCGCGTTTTTCACTCTTTGCCCACGATAAGTAGAACGTTCTACTAAAACGTTCTACTTACAATAACAGCGCCAAAAAAAGCGCTACTCGGGGGAAATCAGCATGAGTCTGATATCAGGGTTTGTTAAATCGCTGTCTAAGTTATCGATGATTGGTCGCGCCTTAATGCTGCCAATTTCACTGCTTCCCGCTGCGGGCCTGCTGCTGGCCTTCGGCGATAAGTTCCATCTGCCGCTGATGATGAACGCGGGCGGGGTTATTTTTGATAACCTGCCGATGCTGTTTGCCATTGGCTCCGCCGTGGGTCTGGCGTCAGAATCCGGTATTGCGGCGCTGTCTGCGGCCGTTTCGGTGTTTGTCACGAATATCACCATCAGCACCGTGCTGAGCATCACGCCGGAAATGGCCTCCCAGGGCGGGAAATACGCCATGGTGGTCGGCATCCCAACGCTGCAGATGGGCGTCTTCGGCGGCCTGATCTGCGGTATTCTCGCGGCCTGGTGCTATAACCGCTTCCACACCATGCAGCTTCCGGAATTCCTGGGCTTCTTCTCCGGCAAGCGCTTCGTGGCGATTGCAACGGCGTTCCTCTCGTTCCTGATGGGGCTGCTGCTGCCATACGTCTGGCAGCATATTCAGGCCGGTATCGACGCGCTCTCCGTGGTGGTGAACGGTGATAATCAGGCGGCGTCGACCTTTATCTTCGGTCTGGTAGAGCGCGCGCTGATCCCGCTAGGTCTGCACCATATCTGGTATCCGTCCTTCTGGTATTCGTTTGGGGATTACACCACCCAGGCAGGCCAGGTGATCCACGGCGACCAGACCATCTGGTTCAAGATGCTGGAAGAAGGGGTGAAATCCTTCAGCAGCGACACCTACCAGAACGCCGGTAAGTTCATGCAGGGTGAATTCCCGCTGATGCTGTTCGCGCTGCCTGCGGCATGCCTGGCGATGTATCACGAAGCCCATACGAAGAATAAGAAAATCGCGGCCGGTATTCTGTTCTCCGCGGCGCTGACCTGCTTCCTGACGGGGATCACCGAACCGGTTGAGTTTACCTTTATCTTCGTGGCGCCGATCCTGTACGTCTTTAACGCCATCATGGCGGGCCTGGCCTACATGACCATGTACCTGCTGCATGCGCATATCGCCAAGTCGTTCTCCGCGGGCTTTATCGACTATCTGTCATTCGGGATCCTGCCGTCCTTTAACGGCTACCAGACCCACTTCCTGAGCGCCATTATCATCGGCATTCCAATGGGCCTGATTTATTACTTCACGTTCCGCTTTGTGATCCGTCGTTTCGACGTGAAAACGCCGGGCCGCACTGAAGTGACCGCTAACGCGGATGAGAAATCGGATTCCGAACTCGCGACAGAGATCATCACCCTGCTGGGCGGGGCGCATAACATCGACTCCGTCGGCGCCTGTATCACCCGTCTTCGCCTGGAAGTGACAAAAAGCGAGGTGGTGGATAAAGACGGTCTGAACGGACTCGGCGCGCGCGGCGTGGTGTTTGTCGGCGACAACGGTATTCAGGTGATTTTCGGTGCCAGAGCACAGTTTATCGCCCAGACCATGTCCACCATGATCGGCAAATAATAAGATGCCTGAACGACACGTCTCCTGTACGCTGGGAGACGTGTTTTATCTGGCTGATAATCGGTAAATTTCAGGGAGCGGTTTTGAAGAAAGTCAGCATTATTGATGTCGCAAAGCACGCGGGCGTGTCGGTCTCAACCGTCTCGCTGGTGCTGCGCCAGAAAGGGAAAATCTCAGAGGCAACGATCGAGAAGGTCAACGCTGCCATCAATACGCTGGGCTATGTTCATAACGTTGCCGCTGCCAACCTCCGCGCCAATACGTCCAACCTGATTGGCCTGATCCTCCGTGACTTTAGCGACAGTTTCTCCATCAAGGTGATGGCGAGCATCGTTCAGGATCTCGAAAAACAGGGGTATATGGTTTTTCTCGGTCAGCCCCAGAACGACCATGACCATCTTGAGCGCTGCCTGCTGTCGTTTAAGCAGCAGGGCGTCGCAGGGGTGATCTATCTGGCCTCGGATACCCGCACGTCTACCCTGCCGGAACAGATTCGCCGCTGCCCGCTGCCGCTGGTGGTGGTCTCGCAGTCGCTGCTGGATGAAAAATGCAATCTGGTGATGCGCGATAACCGACAGGCGGCCAGTCTGGCGGTGCGTTATCTTATCGAGCGCGGTCACCGCAATATTGCCTACATTGGCGGACGCGAAGGCTGCCTTATCCGCGAACAGCGCCTGCTCGGTTTTCGCAGCGCGATGGCGCAAAACGGGCTGGTCTGGCGCGATGAATACTCTCCGGCCTGCAGCGATGACACGCTGGCCGCGGGTTTCGCCACCCGCCAGCTGCTGGAAAAAAACAACACCATCACCGCCCTGCTCTGCCACTCGCCGGATGCCATGATCGGCTCCATCTCCGGTATTCATCAGGTCGGGCGTACGGTGGGTAAAGATGTGTTTCTGACGCAGCAGGTCGCGCTGGTCGGTTTCGAAGATATGCTCCACGTTAACCTCACCTCACCCTCGTTTACCTACGTCTCGTCCGCCAGCGAAGAGACGGGGCGTCAGGCGGCCGGGCTGATTATCCGCACGCTGAAGGAGCCGACGCTGCAAACCCAGCGCATTACGCTTTCCGGACAGCTTATCGCTCGCGAGTCAGCGTAAATTCAGAATTTCGCACAGGTTTTTTAGCGCGGGATGACTGCTATATTTCCATGATTTGCCATGGATAATCACAATGCCTACCGTTATTACGCACGCCGCTGTTCCGCTTTGCCTGGGCTTAGGCCTGGGAACCAAAGTGATTCCTCCCCGCCTGCTGTTTGCCGGGATTATCCTCGCCATGCTTCCGGATGCCGACGTGCTGGCATTTAAGTTTGGTGTCGCGTACGGCAATGTTTTCGGCCACCGCGGCTTTACCCACTCCCTGCTTTTTGCCTTCGTGGTGCCGATACTTTGCGTACTGACTGGACGACGTTGGTTCAGGACCAGCCTGATGCGGTGCTGGCTGTTTTTAACCGTGTCACTGCTGTCGCACAGCCTGCTGGATTCGATTACCACGGGCGGGAAAGGCGTCGGCTGGCTGTGGCCGTGGTCTGATGAACGCTTCTTTGCGCCGTGGCAGGTGATTAAGGTGGCGCCGTTTGAGCTGTCGCGCTATACCACGCCGTACGGGCATGAGGTCATTATCTCGGAACTGCTGTGGGTGTGGCTGCCGGGGGTGGTGCTGATGGGAATGTTGTGGTGGAAAAGAAGGTAAAAAAAAAGCCGGGTGGCGGCTACGACTTACCCGGCCTACTTTTGCCTGTAGGCCCGGCAAGCGTGAGCGCCACCGGGCGTTACAGACTTACTTACGACGCCAGGTCGTTCCCTGCGGGCCATCTTCCAGAATGATTCCCATCTCGGTCAGACGATTGCGCGCCGCATCTGCCGCCGCCCAGTCTTTCGCCTGACGCGCTTCCAGACGCGCTTTGATCAACGCTTCAATTTCCGCCACTTCACCGTCATCTGCCTGCGCACCGCTCTGCAGGAACGCGTCCGGCTCCTGCTCCAGCAGGCCAAGCACGGAAGAGAGCTTACGCAGATGGGACGCCAGCGCATTCGCGGCCGCCATATCTTCTGACTTCAGGCGGTTTACTTCGCGCGCCATGTCGAACAGCACGGAGTACGCTTCCGGGGTGTTGAAGTCGTCGTTCATCACCTCAACAAAGCGGGCTTCGAACGCTTCGCCGCCAGCAGCAGGAACAGACCTGTCGGTACCGCGCAGCGCGGTATACAGACGCTCCAGCGCCGAGCGTGCCTGTTTCAGGTTCTCTTCGCTGTAGTTCAGCTGGCTGCGATAGTGGCCGGACATCAGGAAGTAGCGCACGGTTTCCGCGTCGTAGTACTTCAGCACGTCGCGCACGGTGAAGAAGTTACCCAGCGATTTAGACATCTTCTCGCGGTCAACCATTACCATCCCGGAGTGCATCCAGTAGTTAACGTACTCGCCGCCGTGGGCGCAGGTGGACTGCGCGATTTCATTTTCATGGTGCGGGAACATCAGATCCGAACCGCCGCCGTGAATGTCGAAGTGTTTGCCCAGCTGTTTGCAGTTCATCGCGGAACATTCGATGTGCCAGCCCGGACGGCCTTCGCCCCACGGTGATGGCCAGCTTGGCTCGCCCTCTTTGGACATTTTCCACAGCACGAAGTCCATCGGGTTACGCTTCACGTCAACCACGTCAACGCGGGCACCGGCCTGGAGCTGATCCAGATCCTGACGGGAAAGCGCACCGTAGGTGGGGTCCGTCGGCACGGAGAACATGACGTCGCCGTTGTCCGCAACGTAGGCATGACCGCGGGCGATCAGCTTTTCGGTGATCTCGATGATTTCGTGAATATGGTGGGTCGCGCGCGGCTCGCTGTCCGGACGCAGAATATTCAGGGCGTCGAAGTCTTTGTGCATCTCAGCGATCATGCGATCCACCAGCGCGACAAAGCTTTCGCCGTTTTCATTGGCGCGCTTGATGATCTTATCGTCGATGTCGGTGATGTTGCGCACGTATTTCAGGTTGTACCCCAGAAAACGCAGGTAGCGAGACACCACGTCGAAGGCGACAAAGGTACGGCCATGGCCAATGTGACAGAGATCGTAAACCGTAATACCACACACGTACATGCCAACTTCCCCGGCATGGATAGGTTTAAATTCCTCTTTTTGGCGCGTCATTGTATTAAAGATTTTTAACATCGAAGATTCCATGTAAACACGTGTGTGGTTGAAAACCGGCTATTCTACCCGTAATTCAAACCCGAAGCAGCACACAATGCAAGGTGATCGCATCCTGTGGTTATGCTATAACAAGCCCCTATAGATGACCCGAAGGCGGGTCGACGTACCACAATAACGGAACAGGATGCAAAAATGGTTACTTTCCACACTAATCATGGCGATATCGTAATCAAAACCTTTGATGACAAAGCGCCTGAAACAGTTAAAAACTTCCTGGACTACTGCCGCGAAGGTTTCTACAACAACACCATTTTCCACCGCGTGATCAACGGTTTTATGATCCAGGGCGGCGGTTTCGAACCTGGCATGAACCAGAAAGCCACTAAAGAGCCGATCAAGAACGAAGCGAACAACGGCCTGAAAAACACCCGCGGCACGCTGGCGATGGCACGTACTCAAGCGCCTCACTCTGCTACCGCGCAGTTCTTCATTAACGTGGCTGACAACGACTTCCTGAACTTCTCCGGCGAAAGCCTGCAGGGTTGGGGCTACTGCGTATTCGCAGAAGTGGTTGAAGGTATGGACGTGGTTGACAAGATCAAAGCCGTCGCTACTGGCCGCAGCGGTATGCACCAGGACGTTCCTAAAGAAGACGTTGTGATTACAAGCGTGACCGTCAGCGAGTAATTGGTGGCGACACTCTTTATTGCAGATCTGCATCTGCAAACAGAAGAACCGGCGATTACCGCCGGTTTTCTGCGTTTTTTACGCGGTGAAGCGAAAAGCGCCGATGCGCTGTACATCCTGGGCGACCTGTTTGAAGCCTGGATTGGCGACGACGATCCTAACCCGCTACACCGTGAAATGGCAGCCGCCATTCACGCGCTGGTAGATTCCGGCGTCCCCTGCTACTTCATTCACGGCAATCGTGATTTCTTGATCGGCAAGCGCTACGCCCGCGAAAGCGGCATGACGCTGCTGCCGGAAGAACGGGTACTCAATCTCTATGGCCGCAAGGTCCTGATCATGCACGGCGACACGCTCTGCACCGACGATACCGGCTACCTGGCGTTTCGCGCCAAGGTCCACACCCCGTGGATCCAGAAGGTGTTCCTTGCCCTGCCGCTGTTTATCCGCAACCGTATCGCTGCCAGAATGCGTGCGGGCAGCAAAGCCGCCAACAGCAGCAAATCCATGACCATCATGGACGTGAATCCGCAGGCCGTGGTAAGCGTGATGGAAAAGCATGACGTTCAGTGGTTGATCCACGGTCATACCCATCGTCCAGACGTCCATTCCCTTATCGCCAACGGCGAACCGGCCCATCGCGTGGTGTTGGGTGCCTGGCACACCGAAGGCTCCATGGTCAAAGTCACGCCAGAGGGCGTCGAGCTGATCGCTTTCCCGTTTTAACCCCTCAAAAATCATTCTATTTTTTTGAACAATATCGGCAAATTGTTTCGATTTTAATCAGTCCGTGGTCGGTCTACTATTTATCACATCAGGGAAAACGCCCTATCCCAGACAAAATACTTAAGGAATACGACCATGAAATCCATCAAAACTTTCGTTGCAGTTGCTGCTCTTTCTCTGGCTTCTTTCGGTTCTTTCGCTCAAAGCGTGAGCGCAACTGCCTCTACCCTTGACCGCGCAGAAGCGAAAATCGCTGCACAGGCTGCTGAACAGGGTGCGTCTTACAAAATCACCAGCGCGAAGGTCGACAACCGCGTCTATATGACCGCAGAACTGACGAAATAATGATTGCCCATCGACGAAAACAGACCGCCAGAATGCGGTCTGTTTTGTTATGAATTGACGGCAACAACGGTTCAAGATTTAACCGCGCAACCGTTTTCCTTGCCCGTATAACATGCTATTCTCTGTGCCCTCGAAAGCAGTGTGTTTCGCACCACAGGAGTTTTAAGACGCATGTCTTCCCGCAATAATCCGGCGCGTGTCGCCATCGTGATGGGGTCCAAAAGCGACTGGGCTACCATGCAGTTCGCCGCCGAAATCTTTGAAATCCTGAATGTTCCGCACCACGTTGAAGTGGTCTCCGCGCACCGTACGCCGGACAAACTGTTCAGCTTCGCAGAAAGCGCCGAAGAGAACGGTTATGAGGTGATCATTGCCGGCGCGGGCGGCGCAGCACATCTGCCGGGCATGATTGCCGCCAAAACCTTGGTACCGGTTCTGGGCGTCCCGGTACAAAGCGCCGCGTTAAGCGGTGTGGATAGCCTCTACTCCATCGTCCAGATGCCGCGCGGTATTCCTGTCGGCACGCTGGCGATTGGTAAAGCGGGTGCCGCCAATGCCGCCCTGCTGGCTGCGCAGATCCTGGCGACACACGATAAAGCGTTGCATCAGCGTCTGGCGGAGTGGCGTAAAGCCCAGACCGACGAAGTGCTGGACAATCCAGACCCGCGGGGTGCGGCATGAAGCAGGTTTGCGTCCTCGGTAATGGCCAGTTAGGCCGCATGCTGCGTCAGGCCGGTGAACCGCTGGGGATTGCCGTCTGGCCCGTCGGGCTGGACGCCGAGCCGGAAGCCGTCCCATTCCACCAGAGCGTGATCACCGCCGAGATCGAACGCTGGCCGGAGACCGCTCTGACCCGCGAGCTGGCGCTTCACAACGCCTTTGTTAACCGCGACGTGTTCCCAATCATTGCCGACCGTCTGACGCAAAAGCAGCTGTTCGACAAGCTCGGTCTGCCGACCGCACCGTGGCAGCTCCTGTCCGATAAAAGCGAGTGGAACGACGTCTTCGCCATGCTGGGCGAGCTGGCGATCGTGAAGCGCCGCGTGGGCGGCTACGATGGCCGCGGCCAGTGGCGCCTGCGCGCAAACGACACCGCCGAGCTGCCGGACGACTGCTACGGCGAATGCATCGTTGAGCAGGGCATTAACTTCAGCGGTGAAGTCTCGCTGGTTGGCGCGCGCGGGCATGACGGCCGCACGGTGTTTTATCCGCTGACGCATAACCTGCATCAGGACGGCATTCTGCGCACCAGCGTCGCCTTCCCGCACGCCAATGCTGACCAGCAGGCGCAGGCGGAAGAGATGCTCTCTGCCATCATGCACGAGCTGGGCTACGTGGGCGTCATGGCGATGGAGTGTTTTGTGACGCCGTCTGGTCTGCTAATCAACGAGCTGGCACCGCGCGTGCACAACAGCGGCCACTGGACGCAAAATGGCGCGTCCATCAGCCAGTTCGAACTGCACCTGCGCGCCATCACCAACCTGCCGCTGCCGCAGCCGGTGGTCAATAGCCCGTCGGTGATGATCAACCTGATCGGCACCGATCTGAACTACGACTGGCTGAAGCTGCCGCTCGTGCATCTGC
The DNA here is from genome assembly GCF_058354585.1 of Enterobacter sp. Taxon_8. NCBI lineage: Bacteria > Pseudomonadati > Pseudomonadota > Gammaproteobacteria > Enterobacterales > Enterobacteriaceae > Enterobacter > Enterobacter sp. Taxon_8. Next base: position 3,430,974 of record NZ_CM177989.1, read on the forward strand.
ACTGGTATGACAAAGAGGTTCGCGAGGGTCGTAAGGTCGGTCACCTGAACCTGAACGACAGCGACACGGGCCGCCTGAGCGCCACCCTGGAAGCCATGATCCCTCTCCTGCCGTCGGAATACGCGAGCGGTATTGTCTGGGCACAGTCAAAGCTCAAGTAAGACATCTGCGCCGGGGAGTTGACCTTCCCCTTCCCCGGCGTAAAATCCCCGCCCATTGCTGCTGAGTTTTCTTCTGGAATAACCATGAACGATGGAACGGACTATCGCGCGATCCTCGCGTCTGATACCCCTTTAATCGACGTTCGCGCGCCGATCGAATTTGCCCAGGGCGCGATGCCTGCGGCGATCAACCTGCCTTTAATGAACGACGACGAGCGCGCGGCCGTCGGCACCTGCTATAAACGCCAGGGCCCCGAGGCCGCGCTGGCGCTCGGCCATCGCCTGGTGAACGGCAACACGCGTGAAGCACGCATCAACGCCTGGCGGGAAGCCAGTCTTGCCCATCCTGAGGGTTTTCTCTGCTGCGCGCGCGGCGGCCAGCGCTCGCATATCTCGCAGGCCTGGCTGAAAGAGGCGGGTATCGACTACCCGCTGATCCGCGGCGGCTATAAGGCCCTGCGCCAGACGGCGATTCAGGTGACCATTGAGCAGTCGCAAAAGCCGATGGTGCTTATTGGCGGCTGTACCGGGAACGGTAAAACCCTGCTGGTGAAGCAGCACGCGCAGGGTATCGATCTGGAAGGGCTGGCGCACCATCGCGGTTCGTCGTTTGGCCGCACGCTCACGCCGCAGCTTTCCCAGGCCAGCTTTGAAAACCACCTTGCGGCTGAGCTCCTGAAAAAAGACGCCGCACGCTGGGTGCTGGAAGACGAAGGCCGGATGATTGGCTCCAACCACCTGCCGGAGTGCCTGCGCGACCGCATGGTTGAAGCCCCTATCGTGGTGGTCGAGGATCCGTTTGAGATCCGTCTTGAACGGCTGCGCGAAGAGTATTTCGACCATATGTGGGCGGATTTTTCTGCGGCCTACGGTGAAGAAGCGGGATGGAAAGAATACAGCGAGTACCTGCATCACGGCCTGTTCGCCATTCGCCGCCGTCTGGGGCTGCAGCGGTATGCGGAATTCACCGCGCTGCTAGATTCCGCGCTGTTGGAACAGCAACGATCTGGCCGCACGGACGCGCACTTCAGCTGGCTTGCGCCGCTGCTGAACGACTATTACGACCCGATGTACGGCTATCAGCTGGAGAAAAAGGTGGAGAAGATTGTCTATCGCGGGACGTACGGCGAGGTCGCTGACTGGCTTAATCGCTGAAAAAAGCCGGGTGGTGGCTACGCCTCACCCGGCCTACACGTGCATTTGTAGCCCCGGTAAGCGCAGCGCCACCGGGGAACAGACGGCTTAGAAGTCGTAACGCAGACGCACCAGGTTCATATCGCCCAGGTTGTCGGTGCTGGAAGTGAACACGTGTTCGTAATCCACGCGGAAACCGTAATCCAGCTGGAAGCTGATACCCACGCCGTTGTCGATGCGCTGGTAGTTACGGCCGTTCACGTACTCAATGCGATCACCCATGAAGTAAGGCTGGATGGATTTAACCGCGTACTGACCGACTGGGAATTTATAACCGGCGAAGTACTCAATACCCCACGCGTCGCCCGCAAAGTAATCGTTAACAGACACTTTTTTGGTGGTCAGGAAGTTCTGATACCAGCCGCCGCCTGCGGAGAAGGTCCAGTTGTCCGGGGTCCAGCTCAGCGCGGTACCGAGAATGTTCTGGTCGTAGGTTTTGCTGTCGCCGTTGTCCGGGTTACGCATGTCGGCGCGGGTGTAGTTCCACGCGGCGCCCCAGGTCAGGTCGGTAGTCAGGTGGTAATCCAGGCCCAGCGAGCCGCCGCCTTTACGCTTGTAGCGCAGGCCGTTGCCCGGCAGGTATTCACTGTCTTCAAACAGGTAGGATGCATAAATGTCAGCATCGCCCACGGTTTTCTTATATTTCAGCATTTTACGTGAACGGTAAGAACCGTCGTAATCGCCTTTGATCCCGTTACCCGGCGCCTGACCAATCATGTCGTAGTCCCAGACATCGGTTTTCGCGCCCACCACATCATAGTAAACGCTGTTCTGTTGACCGAAGGTCAGCGTACCCCAGGTGTCGCTCTTGAGACCGGTGTAGAGCATACGACGCGTCGTGTCGTGATCGCTCTCGCTGTAGTGGTTATCCCAGTTGAACATTGCAGGGAAGTTCACGCCCAGCTCGTAGTAGCTTACCCAGCTGATATCATCAAACAGGTAGTAATCTGCAGCGAAACGGAAGCGGGTACCGCCGTCAAAACCGTTACGCTTGTAGCTGTTTTTACCGTCGTCGCCGGTCATGTTCTGGAACTGAGGACGAATGCTGCCGCCAACGGTGAAATTCAGGCGGCTCAGCGGGTTACCCGCCTGAGGATCCTGCTTAAGAACCGTGATTTCCGCCTGAGAAGCGAAGGTAGTCAATGCCACTGCCGCGCCGATCGTTGCCGCCAGCGCTGATTTTTTTATAGTCATTATTTTTCCCTTAATAGACACGCTGCTAAGTATTTAGCGGGTGAATATTAACTGGAAATAATCGGGCCGTGTGGTCGGTTTTTTAATGTTTTGTGCTACTAAATGAGTGGGTATTATCACTTTGTGCCATTTTAATACTACGCGCCGGAATTAAAAACCGACGCGTAATTATCACAGTGATAAATCAACTGGCAAACTGACGGAACAGGGCTTTGCCCTTTAGCAGCCGCGTGCCGAGCCAGCCTCCGCAGAGGGAAAGCAGCCCCGCGCCGCACAGAGGCAGGATCAACCAAAGACGCCAGTCAGGCTCCCAAGGGAAGTCGAAGACCTTTGTCTGCAGCACCGCCAGCGCCGTCTCTGCGCCAATGGCGGCCACCAGACCGGCCACCAGCCCCAGCAGCGCAAACTCGCTCCAGAGCGTCATTCGCAGCAGCCGCTTTCCGGCCCCCAGCGTGCGGTAAACCACCAGCTCCTGATGGCGCTGGCGCATGCCCACCTGCACCTGGGCCAGCAGCAACAGCACGCCGCAGATCGTTACCAGCACCACCATGACCTCCAGCGCACGGCTCACCTGCTCCAGCACCTGCCCCACCTGTTTGAGGATCGCGCCGATATCCAGCAGGCTGACCGTCGGAAACTCCCGGTTGAGCTGGGTCAGCATGCCGTTGCCGTTTTCCCAGCGGAAGCTGGTCAGCCAGCTCTGCGGCTGCCCGTCCAGCGCCCCCGGCGGGAAGATAAAGAAGAAGTTGGGCCGCAGGCTTTCCCAGTCCACTTTACGCAGGCTGGTGACCTTCGCGGTAAAATCCTGGGTATCGCCGGTAAAGGTGACGCTGTCCCCCAGCTTCACGTTCAGGCGCGTCGCCAGCCCCTCCTCCATCGACACCTCCCCCGCTTTTGGCGGCCAGGTGCCGGCGGTTATCGGGTTGTGGTCAGGGCGTTTCTCCTGCCAGGTCAGGTTCAGCTCGCGGTTCAGCGACTCGTCCTTGTTCCCCTCCGTTGGCTGCCCGTTGATCTGCGTCAGACGCGCGCGAACGATGGGATAGAACGACTCGGGGATGATGTGATGCTCCGCCAGGAAGCCCTTCAGCGGTGTAACCTGCTCAGGGGCGATATTGATCAGGAAATAGTTCGGGCTTTCCGGCGGAAGCTGCTGCTGCCAGCGATCGAGCAGATCGCCGCGCAGCACCAGCAGCAGTGCCAGCAGCATAAACGACAGCGAGAACGCCGACAGCTGGCTGAGCGTAGACCAGGGCTGGTGCAGCAGACGGTTGATCGCCAGGCGCACGGGCAGGGATTTTACCGTCACCCTTTTCAGGAGGTTAAGCAGTATCCAGCCCAGCACGCCGCACAGCAGCGCCAGCACAACCGCCCCGGCCAGCACCGCCCACAGCAGCGTGCTGCCGCCCATCAGCCACGCCAGCAGCCCCACCGCCACCGCAATAATCATCGGTAGGTAGAACTTCAGCGGCCAGACGTTCGCCACCACATCGTTGCGAAGCACGCGCAGCGGCTGCGTGGCGAGCAGCAGGCGGTAAGGCCGGAGCCCCACCAGCACCGAGATCACCGTCATCGCGCTCAACGCCCACAGCCACGGCCAGAGGCTGGCCGGCGGCAATGCGGCCGGGAGCACCGGTTTTAGCATCACCATCAGCAGTTTTTCAAACAGCAGCCCCATTATTCCGCCGGTCAGCGCCGACAGGATCAGCAGCATCAGCCACTGGCCGACGATCAGCTTGCGCAGCTGCGCCCGGCCCGCCCCCAGGGTTTTGAGGATCGCCACCAGGTCGTAGCGGCTGCGGCAGTAGTGCCCCATCGCCACGGCCACCGCCGCCACCGCCAGCAGCAGGGTCAACAGGGCCGACAACAGCAGGAACTGCTGAGAGCGCTCCAGCGATTTACCGAGCGCCCCCTCGTCCTGCTCCAGCCCGAACCAACGGTGCTCTGGTTTGAGCTGCGGCAGTAGCCATTTTTCATACGCGGCAAGCTGGGCGGGCGTGCCGCCAAACTTATAGCGCCAGGTGACGCGGCTGCCCGGCTGTACCGCATGGGTGGCCGCGACATCAGCGGTGTTCATCAGCAGGCGCGGCGCAAGCTGGAACGGGTTAAACCCAGAGTCAGGCTCCTGCACCACTTCCCCGGCGATTTTCAGCGTGGCGTCGCCGACGTCGATACTGTCTCCAGGTTTCAGGTTCAGCAGCGCCATCAGACGCGATGCCAGCAGCACCGTACCGGGCGTCGGCTTTAATCCCGGCGGGCTGGTCTGTAAGTCACCGTACATCGGGTAGATATCATCGACGGCCTTGACGCTCGCCAGCTGCGGCGTGTCGCCCGCGAAGGTCATGGTCTGGAAGGTGATTTGTTCCCCCACCTTCAGCCCTTCTTTGCGCGCTGCTTCAATCCAGCCCGACGGCACGGGGCGGGAGCTTTCCAGCGCCCTGTCTCCCGCCATAAACTCCCGGCTCTGCTGGCTGAGCCCTTTTTCCATGCGGTCACTGACGCTGCCGAGCGCCAGCACGCAGGCCACCGCCAGGCTGAGCGCCAGCCAGACAATCAGCAGCGAGGGCGAGCGCCACTCGCGCCAGAACCAGCGGGTAATCATGCTTCCTCCTGCAGAACGCCGTTCACCAGCCGCAGGCGACGGTCGCAGCGCGCCGCGAGCTGCGGATCGTGGGTCACGAGGATAAGCGTAGTGCCGTGCTCGCGGTTGAGCGAAAACAGCAGGTCGGCAATCCGGTCCCCGGTTTTACGGTCAAGGTTGCCGGTAGGCTCATCGGCAAAGAGCACCTCAGGGCGGCCGTTAAACGCGCGGGCCAGCGCCACGCGCTGCTGTTCACCGCCGGAAAGCTGGGCGGGAAGATGGTCGAGACGTTTACCCAGACCGAGCTGTTCCAGCAGCGCCTTCGCGTGAGCGCGACTTTCACGGCTATTTTCACCGCGCAGCAGCGCCGGGAGCTCGACGTTTTCCAGCGCGTTCAGGGTCGGGATCAGCATAAAGGACTGAAAGACAAAACCAACGTGACGCGCGCGCAGCGCGGCCCGCGCCTCTTCATCGAGCTGATGCAGCGGCTGCCCGACAAGGTGGACCTCGCCGCTGCTGCCGTCGTCCAGACCGGCTAAAATCGCCAGCAGCGTGGACTTGCCGGAACCGGATTCGCCAATCAGCGCGATGGTTTCAGCGCGTTTGACAACGAGTTCAACTCCGGTAAGGATGGAAAGCTCGTGCTCCCCCTGACCGACGGACTTCTTAAGATGATGAACTTCAACACTGTTTTCCGCTGGCATTTGCCCTTCCTGTTTTTGATTCTGATGACCTTCCGCGCGGCGGCAGCGGACACGTTACTGGTTCTCGGCGACAGCCTGAGCGCAGGCTATCGCATGGCGGCCAGCGCGGCCTGGCCCGCCCTGCTCAATGACAAATGGCAGAGCAAAACGTCTGTAATCAACGCCAGCATCAGCGGCGATACCTCGCAGCAGGGTTTATCGCGCCTGCCTGCGCTGCTCAAACAGCATCAGCCGCGCTGGGTGCTGGTTGAGCTTGGCGGTAATGATGGATTGCGCGGTTTCCAGCCTCAGCAAACCGAGCAAACGCTGCGCACCATTCTGCAGGACATCAAGGCGGCAAACGCCCAGCCGCTGCTGATGCAAATTCGCCTGCCCGCCAACTACGGTCGTCGGTATAATGAGGCCTTTAGCGCGATCTACCCCAAGCTTGCCAAAGAGTTTGATATTCCGCTGCTGCCATTTTTCATGGAAGAGGTCTATCTCAAACCCCAGTGGATGCAAGACGACGGGATCCACCCCAATCGCGATGCGCAGCCGTTTATTGCCGACTGGATGGCAACGCGGCTGGCTCCTTTAGTTAAACATGACTCCTGATTAAGCGGAGATCCTGACAGGTAAAGTTATGCAAAAATCGGTCTTAATTACAGGATGTTCCAGTGGAATCGGCCTGGAAAGCGCGCTCGAACTGAAGCGCCAGGGGTTTCGGGTTCTGGCGGCCTGTCGCAAACCTGACGACGTCGAACGCATGAACGGCCTGGGCTTTATCGGCGTGCTGCTGGATATGGACTCGCCGGAAAGCGTTGAACGCGCCGCCGATGAGGTGATCGCACTGACCGCTAATCGTCTGTACGGGCTCTTTAATAATGCCGGCTACGGCGTGTATGGCCCGCTGGACACCCTCTCCCGCGAAACGCTGGAGAAGCAGTTTTCGACCAACTTCTTCGGCGTGCATCAGCTCACCATGCGTCTGCTCCCCGCGATGCTGCCGCACGGTGAAGGGCGCATCGTGATGACGTCGTCGGTGATGGGACTGATTTCCACCCCGGGCCGCGGCGCCTACGCCGCCAGCAAATATGCGCTGGAGGCCTGGTCCGACGCCCTGCGCATGGAGTTACGCCACAGCGGCATTAAGGTCAGCCTGATTGAGCCCGGCCCGATCCGCACCCGCTTTACCGAAAACGTGAACCAGACCCAGGCGGATAAACCGGTCGAGAACCCCGGCATCGCCGCGCGTTTTACCCTCGGGCCAGAGGCGGTGGTAGCCAAAGTGCGCCATGCTTTTGAGAGTGAACATCCCAAAATGCGCTATCCGGTAACGCTGGTCACCCACGCCGTAGGCTGGTTAAAGCGCCTGCTGCCGGGCCGGATAATGGACAAAATTTTGCACGGTTGAGTTGAAGCGACGACGCTCATCCCCATGTAAAGAACAAACCGACAAAAGAGAAAGCCGCATGTCCGTACAGAATATCGTCAATATCACAGAAGCTAACCTGCAACAGACTCTTGAACAGTCGATGACCAAACCGGTCCTGTTCTACTTCTGGTCTGAACGCAGCCAACACTGCCTGCAGCTGACGCCGGTGCTGGAAAGCCTTGCCGCCCAGTACAACGGTCAGTTCATTCTCGCGAAGCTGGACTGCGACGCCGAGCCGATGGTCGCGTCTCAGTTTGGTCTGCGCGCCATTCCTACCGTCTATCTGTTCCAGAACGGCCAGCCTGTTGACGGTTTCCAGGGGCCGCAGCCGGAAGAGGCGATTCGCGCCCTGCTGGATAAAGTGCTGCCGCGCGAAGAAGAGCTGAAAGCGCAGGAAGGCATGGCGCTGATGCAGGAAGGCAAATACGACGAAGCGCTGCCGCTGCTCAAAGAGGCGTGGCAGCTGTCGAATCAGAACAGCCAGATTGGCCTGCTGCTGGCGGAAACGCAGATCGCCCTGCACCGCTCAGAAGACGCGGAAGCCGTACTCAAGACGGTTCCGCTCCAGGATCAGGACACCCGCTATCAGGGGCTAGTTGCACAAATTGAGCTGCTGAAGCAGGCGGCGGACACCCCTGAAATTCAGCAGCTGCAGCAGCAGGTTGCCGACAACCCGGCCGATGCCGCGCTGGCAAGCCAGCTGGCGCTGCAGCTGCATCAGGTGGGGCGTAACGAAGAAGCGCTTGAGCTGCTGTTCAGCCATCTGCAAAAAGATTTAGCCGCCGCGGACGGTCAGGCGCGCAAGATGTTCCAGGAGATCCTGGCCGCGCTGGGCACCGGAGACGCGCTGGCGTCGAAGTATCGTCGTCAGCTGTACGCGCTGCTGTACTGATAAAAAAAGCCCGGTGGCGGCTTCGCCTTACCGGGCCTGGAAAAGCCGATATTACCCCATCTTTTTCAACTGCGTCACCACCAGCTGGTGGCGCGCGTTGTAGAACTTCCGATAGGTCAGGTAGCAGGCAATGATGGTCGACAGGCTTGCCGTGGAAAGCAGCATAAACGTCACCATGATCTGATACTTAATCGCTTTTACCGGATCGATACCGGCAAAAATCAGCCCCGACATCATGCCCGGCAGGCTCACCAGCCCCACCGTTTTGGCGGAATCCACGGTCGGGATCAGCGATGAGCGAATGCTCTCGCGAATCAGCCGCGCCGAGGCCACTTTTGGCGTCGCCCCCAGGCTTAGTTTCTCCTGCAGCTGCTGCTGTTCGCTGCTGAAACGCTGGCCGAGATTGTTGTAACAGAGCCCAACGGCCACCATCGCGTTCCCCGCAATCATCCCCGAGATAGGGATAACCTGCATCGGCGTAAACTCAATCGAGCCGGAAAGTACCAGCACCGCCAGCGTGAGCGCCGTTCCGGTGGTAATCGCGATAAACGACGAAACAAACGCCTTATCGATGTATTTACTGCGCTTTTGCGCATTCCACGCCGCGTTAAAGCAGATAAAGAGCACCATCAGCAGCGTCAGCACCGCGTGGTTAACGTTGAAGATATACTTCAGCACATAGCCGACGATGATGAGCTGAACCACCGCGCGGCAGATACTCCACACGATATCTTTTTCCAGCCCCAGCTTTTCCCGGTAGCTAACCACAATCGCAATCAGCACCAGCACCATCGAAAAGGCCAGAGATTCGTTGGTAATATTATGTTCACCCACGGTTCGCCTCCTGCATTTTTCCGCCGTGCGGCTGGAGCGTAATCACGTCATCCGCATGGGTTATTTCGTTAGCGTCGTGCGTCACCCACAGCACGGCAATGTTCTGCTCCCGGGCGTAACGATGAATAATCTCATTAACGTTGCGCTTGTTGACGTCATCGAGCGCGCTGGTGATTTCGTCCAGCAACAACACCTTCGGTAAAAACTGCAGGTTGCGGATCAGCGAGACCCGCTGCTTTTCGCCGCCCGACAGCGCGTTGATGGATTTGGTCAGCGTGTCCTGCGCCAGGCCAAAGCGGGCCAGATCGTTGATAAACTGTTCCGGCTCCGGCGTTTTATTGCGAATCTGCCACGGGAAAATCAGGTTGTCGTAAACCGTATCGCCAAAAAGCACGGGCGTTTGCACGCAGTACGAGACCTGCTGGCGATAGCTTTCCGGGGAAAGCGACGCGATATCCTCGCCTCCAAACAGAATGGCTCCCTCCGTCGGGCTGAGGAGTGACGCCACAATTTTCAGCAGCGTGCTTTTCCCACAGCCTGAGGGACCCGTGATTAATTTAAACTCGCCCGGCGACAGGCTAAACCCGACGTGCTGCAGGATCGTGTTTTCCCCGACTCGAAACCCGACGTCCCTGAGATGCAAAAGGTTTTTTTTATTGTTCATTGCGCTTCCGTTAACCGCTTCGTGTAATAACCGCCTGTAGCATAATCCTTTCGCCCGCACAGCGCGAATAGCCTCACGTTGAAGCAAGTGTTAAACTTTTTGTTTATAAATTGTCACCACCATCACTACAGGAAGTATGCAGCATGGCACATATCTTTTATGAGTTTCCCTCCCTGAAGCCTGGTGTTCCTGATGTCGAAACATTAATGGAAGTCATCAAATCGTCGGAGCTCACGCGGTTTGTGATAGGTGCAGAGGTGGTGGACTTTGTTAAGAAGGCGCTCATCGTGAACACCACGATCGGCAGCTTCAAAAATTGCTATTTCGCCTTCGACAACGGAACACACTTCCTTGAATTTGATGGTCAAGGCAAATCAAAACGCTTCAATGAGGTGCCGGACTGGTTCGTCTCTCCGGCGGAATTTTCACGCACCCAGTGGCTTATCAACCACGATCTTGCGGATGTGAAAGCCACCCGGTTCATTGAGGTCCTGATGTCCTATCCGCTGAAAGCGCGCCGTGCGCACTGTAATTTGTTATTCGGGCTGGAGCTGGAAAAGGTGAATGCGGTTCCGGCCGCGGCGTCAGCGGCAGGAAAAATCGGCAATAAAAACGGAAAAACCACCAAGCCCCGCGTCACCGATCTGGGATCGTTCGAGCTGTTCAGCCAGTTCTTTGCGCGCATGAAAACCGCCGTGCTGGCCGATGAGTTCCCTACCCTGCAGGTCCTGACGGGCATGGATAACCTGGCAAAAGCGCCGCATAATTTAAAGCAGGGTATCAGAACCTGGTTTAAAGCTATCGCGGGCGACCTTCCACCGAATAACAAACGCGTTGAGGCGGGAAATGCCGTTCTGTTCTGCGCCCCCATTCGCGAACAGATCCAGCGTATCGAAGCGCTGGGGCTGGAGAATTACTACCAGGGATTATCGAAAGCCATTGCCGAAGCGGGTGATGGATTCATCTCTGACTTTACCTATACTTACGAGCAATAAACGCACACTTTCACTCGTCACAGCATGCAAAACAGGAGGTTTTTATGCTTATCGTTGTTCCTGTCCTTATTTTCGTTGCGCTGGTTATCGTGGGCGCAGGCGTCAAAATTGTCCCTCAGGGCTATCAGTGGACCGTCGAGCGTTTCGGTCGCTACACCAATACCCTCCAGCCAGGCTTAAGCCTGATTGTTCCGTTCATGGACAGAATTGGTCGCAAGATCAACATGATGGAGCAGGTTCTGGATATTCCGTCCCAGGAAGTGATCTCCAAGGATAACGCCAACGTCACCATCGACGCCGTCTGCTTTATTCAGGTGATTGACGCGCCGAAGGCGGCCTATGAAGTCAGCAACCTGGAGCTGGCGATCGTCAACCTGACGATGACCAACATCCGTACCGTGCTCGGCTCGATGGAGCTGGACGAGATGCTTTCCCAGCGCGACAGCATTAACACCCGCCTGCTGCACATTGTCGATGAGGCCACCAACCCGTGGGGGATCAAAGTCACCCGCATCGAGATCCGCGACGTGCGCCCACCGGCGGAGCTGATCGCCTCCATGAACGCCCAGATGAAGGCCGAGCGAACCAAGCGCGCCTACATTCTGGAAGCCGAAGGGGTACGCCAGGCGGAGATCCTCAAAGCGGAAGGGGAAAAACAGTCGCAGATCCTGAAAGCAGAAGGCGACCGTCAGTCCGCGTTTTTGCAGGCGGAAGCGCGTGAACGTTCAGCCGAAGCGGAAGCTCGCGCCACCCAGATGGTGTCCGAGGCGATTGCCGCCGGTGATATCCAGGCCGTGAACTACTTTGTGGCGCAAAAATATACCGACGCGCTGAAAGAGATCGGCTCCGCGAACAACAGCAAAGTGGTGATGATGCCGCTGGACGCCAGCAGCCTGATGGGCTCTATCGCGGGCATAGCCGAACTGATCAAGGACAGCGGAAACGAGCGTAAAAAATGATTGAGCTGATTGTTGCACATCCTCACGCCTTCTGGCTAAGCCTCGGCGGCTTATTGCTGGCGGCGGAGATGCTGGGCGGCAACGGCTACCTGCTCTGGAGCGGTGTTGCCGCCGTCATTACGGGTCTTCTGGTCTGGATCCTTCCCCTGGACTGGGCGTGGCAGGGCGCGCTGTTCGCCGCGCTGACGCTGGTGGCCGCCTGGCTGTGGTGGCGCTGGCTTAACCGGCGGGTCAAAGAGCAGAAACCGGTCGACGCCCACCTTAACCAGCGCGGACAGCAGATTGTCGGCAAGCGTTTTACGCTCGACACCGCGCTGGTGAACGGGCGCGGGCACATGCGGGTGGGCGACAGCTCGTGGCCAGTGGTGGCCGACGATGACCTCAGCGCCGGCACGCGGGTGGAGGTCATTGCGGTAGAAGGCATTACCCTGCGGGTAAAAGCCTGCTAAACGTGGGTTTTACGGTGGCAGCAGCCGGCAAGGTTATCGATAATCGGGCAGTCGGCGCTGTCATCCCCCGGACAGGAGTCCGCGAGCTGCAGCAGCTGTTCGCGCATCGCCTGCAGCTCGACGATGTGGCGTTCAATTTCGGCCACCTTTTCCAGCGTGCGTTTTTTCACGTCGGCGCTGTGACGCTTCGGATCGTTGAACAGATTAACCAGCTCGCCGCACTCTTCCAGATTAAAACCAACCTGTCTTGCCTGGCGCAGCAGCGTCAGCTCATCCAGATGCAGCTGCGTGTAGCTGCGGTAGCCGTTTTCACTGCGCAGCGGCGGCGTCACCAGCCCCTTCTCTTCATAAAAGCGAATTGCTTTGCTGGTTAAGCCGGTTTTTTTTGCCACATCACTGATATTCACATTTCCCCCTTGACCTTCCCCTTGATGGAAGGTTTAACCTTCATAACAGTTAGTGAAAAGCGTTACTCCGGTCAACAACTGACCAAAATATTATACGGGAGTTTTGTTATGTCTCACACTATTGACCTGACGCTGGACGGCCTCTCCTGCGGCCACTGCGTCAAACGCGTTAAAGAAAGCCTGGAACAGCGCCCTGATGTGGAAAGCGCTGACGTGACTATCGATCATGCCGCCGTCACCGGCAGCGCCAGCGCGGATGCGCTGATCGATACCATCAAGCAGGCCGGTTACGGGGCGGAGTTAAGCCACCCAAAGGCTAAACCGCTGGCAGAGTCATCATCCCCGTCGGAAGCACTGACAGCGGCCACTCCTGAGCTTCCGGCAGCGGATGATATTGATGACAGCCAACAGCTGCTGATCAACGGCATGAGCTGCGCCAGCTGCGTCTCCCGGGTACAAAACGCCCTGCAGGCGGTACCGGGCGTCGCCCAGGCACGGGTCAATCTTGCGGAGCGTACTGCGCTGGTGATAGGCAGTGCCTCCGCCGCAGAATTAGTGCAGGCCGTTGAGAAAGCGGGCTACGGCGCGGAGGCCATCGAAGACGATGCCGAGCGTCGCGAGCGCCAGCAGGAAACGGCTATCGCCACCATGAAGCGCTTCCGCTGGCAGGCCATCGTCGCCCTGCTGGTGGGTATTCCGGTGATGGTGTGGGGCATGATGGGTGACAATATGATGGTCACCGCTGACAACCGCACCCTGTGGCTGGCGATCGGTCTGATCACCCTGGCGGTGATGGTATTCGCGGGCGGTCATTTCTATACCAGCGCCTGGAAGAGCCTGAAAAACCGCACCGCGACGATGGATACGCTGGTTGCGCTCGGTACCGGCGCGGCGTGGCTCTATTCGATGAGCCTGAACGTCTGGCCACAGTGGTTCCCGATGGAAGCGCGGCATCTCTATTATGAAGCGAGCGCAATGATTATCGGCCTGATCAACTTAGGCCATATGCTGGAAGCCCGCGCCCGCCAGCGCTCATCGAAAGCGCTGGAAAGATTGCTTGATTTAACCCCGCCGACGGCCCGCGTGGTCACGGACGAGGGGGAAAAGAGCGTTCCATTGGCTGAGGTTCAGCCCGGCATGACGCTGCGTCTGACCACGGGGGACCGCGTTCCCGTTGACGGTAAGATAACCCAGGGCGAAGCCTGGCTGGATGAAGCGATGCTGACCGGGGAGCCTATTCCCCAGCAGAAATCCGATGGCGACGCCGTGCATGCCGGTACGGTCGTGCAGGACGGCAGCGTGCTGTTCACCGCCAGTGCCGTCGGCAGCCACACCACGCTGTCGCGTATTATCCGCATGGTGCGCCAGGCGCAAAGCAGCAAGCCGGAGATTGGCCAGCTTGCTGACAAAATCTCTGCCATTTTTGTGCCGGTGGTGGTCGGTATTGCCCTGCTGAGCGCGGCGATCTGGTATGTTTTCGGCCCGGCGCCGCAGATTGTGTATACCCTGGTAATCGCCACCACGGTGCTGATCATCGCCTGTCCTTGCGCCCTGGGCCTCGCGACGCCGATGTCGATTATCTCCGGCGTAGGCCGCGCGGCCGAATTTGGCGTACTGGTGCGGGACGCGGACGCGCTGCAGCGGGCCAGCACCCTGGACACGCTGGTGTTTGATAAAACCGGCACGCTGACCGAAGGTAAACCACAGGTGGTCGCCGTTACGACCGCTGGCATTACCGAAGAAGAGGCGCTTCGGCTTGCCGCCGCGCTGGAGCAAGGCTCAAGCCATCCGCTGGCGCGCGCCATTCTCGATAAAGCCAATGCGTCTGCCCTGCCGCAGGTGAGCAATTTCCGCACCCTGCGCGGGCTCGGCGTGAGCGGTGAAGCAGAAGGCCACGCGCTGCTGCTGGGCAACCAGGCATTGCTCAATGAAAACGGTGTTGATACCGCCGCGCTGGAAAACGAGCTGAAGGCGCAGGCGTCACAGGGCGCCACCCCGGTTCTGCTGGCGGTGGATGGCAAAGCCGCCGCGCTGCTGGCCGTGCGCGATCCGCTTCGCCAGGACAGCGTGGATGCCTTACAGCGCCTGCACCGTGCGGGCTACCGTCTGGTGATGCTGACCGGAGATAACCCGACCACCGCCAACGCCATCGCGAAAGAGGCAGGAATTGATGAGGTCATTGCAGGCGTACTGCCGGACGGCAAAGCGGACGCCATCAAGAAACTGCAAAGTCAGGGTCGTGAGGTGGCGATGGTCGGCGACGGCATCAACGATGCCCCGGCGCTGGCCCAGGCGGACGTGGGGATCGCAATGGGCGGCGGGAGCGATGTCGCCATCGAAACCGCTGCCATCACGCTGATGCGCCACAGCCTGATCGGCGTTGCCGACGCGCTGGCCATTTCAAAAGCCACGCTGCGCAACATGAAGCAGAATCTGCTGGGGGCGTTTATCTACAACTCGCTCGGCATCCCGATTGCTGCCGGCATTTTGTGGCCGCTGACCGGTACGCTGCTTAACCCGGTGGTCGCGGGTGCGGCGATGGCGCTCTCCTCCATTACCGTGGTAAGTAACGCCAACCGCCTGCTGCGCTTTAAACCGAAGGATTGAACCTTGTACCCGTACGCGCTAGCATGAACTTTTCCGTTCATGGAGCGCGTATGGGTCTGTTTCATCGTATAAAAACATCGTTTCGCGCCCTCTTTCCTCGCCGTTATGCCTGGCCCGGTCTGGATATCTCGCTTCCCGGCGGGCAGCACCTGCACCTGGTCGGCAGCATCCATATGGGCACGCAGGATATGTCTCCCCTGCCTCCGGGCCTGATAAAACTGCTTAAACACGCCGACGCGCTGGTCGTTGAGGCGGACATTTCGGGTCAGGAGTCACCGTTTGCCGGGCTCGAAAGCGATCTCACTCTGGCGGAACGCCTGGATGAAACCCAGCTTGCGGAACTGACGCGCGTCGCCGATGAGACGGGCGTCTCGCTCTCCATGATAGACACCCTGCCGCTGTGGCAAATCGCGATGGTACTGCAGGCCACGCAGGCGCAGCGTCTGGGCCTGCGCGGTGATTACGGTATTGATTACCAGCTGCTGAACGCGGCAAGGGCGCGCAGCCTGCCCATCATCGAGCTGGAAGGAACGGACAGCCAGATTGCGCTCCTGCGACAGCTTCCCGACGACGGTCTGATGCTGCTGGATGATACACTGACCCACTGGCACACCAACGCGCGCCTGCTGCAAACGATGATTGGCTGGTGGCTGGATGCGCCGCCCGCGGACGGCAGGCTGGCGTTACCATCAACGTTCAGCGAATCGCTGTATGATGTGCTGATGAATGCGCGTAACAAAGCCTGGCGAGAGACGCTGCATGCCTTACCTGCGGGGCGTTACGTGGTGGCGGTCGGGGCATTACATTTGTACGGAGAAGGGAATTTGCCGTCGTTGCTGAAATAAAAAAATGGCCAATATTTCTATTGGCCCGTCAAAGAGGAATTTCATCGTTTTTATTATGCCGAAGGAGATCTTCGGTTGAGCCGATTGTCGCTCAAAGTGACCATCACTGCCAATACTATTGCGCAAGATGGTGCTATTTTTTAGACAAACGTCAGGCGTATGCTGGCTGCATGAATTGTCTGTCGTAAGAAGGATAGCTATGACTCCCGCCGTTAAATTACTCGAAAAAAACAACATTTCTTTCCGGATCCACACCTACGATCACGATCCGAATGAAACCAACTTTGGTGATGAAGTGGTGCGCAAGCTGGGGCTGAACGCTGACCAGGTTTATAAAACGCTGCTGGTGGCGGTGAACGGCGATATGAAGCACCTCGCCGTCGCGGTGACTCCCGTGGCAGGACAGTTGGATCTGAAGAAGGTCGCCAAAGCGCTGGGGGCGAAGAAGGTGGATATGGCGGATCCCATGGTGGCGCAACGCACCACGGGCTACCTGGTGGGCGGGATCAGTCCGCTCGGACAGAAAAAACGCCTGCCGACGCTGATCGATGCTCCTTCACAGGAATTTGACACCATCTTTATCTCCGGTGGCAAACGCGGGCTGGACATTGAGCTGGCGGCGGGCGATCTGGCAAAAATGCTGGACGCGAAGTTTGCGGATATTGCCCGCCGGGATTGAGTAAATTGCCCGGTGGCGCTGCGCTTACCGGGCCTACGATTCGAATGCAGGCCGGGTAAGGCGAAGCCGCCACCCGGCACAAAACCCCCGCACTACTGCCAGCTCACCTCACCTTTCGGCTCATACGCATTCACGTCAATCGGCGAATTCTGCTCGATATACTGCTTCAGCACTTCCGCATCGATAAAGCCGGTATTCACGTATCCCGGCTTATTATCAATATGCGGATAGCCGTCGCCGCCGGTGGCGTTAAAGCTTAACGTCGCCAGACGGTAGGTTTTCGCCGGGTCAACCGGTTCGCCTTTGATCTTCAGGTCGTTAAGCTTGCCGTCTTTCGCTACGAAGCTCACGTTGGCAAACTGTGGATAGGCCCCGGAATCCGGCTTCATCTGCGCCACGGCGGTCAGGTACTCAACAACCTCTTTCCCGCTCATGTCAGCATAAACCACCACGTTGCCGAACGGCTGCACCTTCAAAACGTCTTTATAGGTGATGTTTCCACCTTCGATGGAATCTCGAATACCGCCGCCGCTCATCACCCCAAAATCAGCCCCGGTGCGCGCCATTTGCGCCGCCAGCACCAGGTGACCCATGTTG
This sequence comes from Enterobacter sp. Taxon_8, assembly GCF_058354585.1. Lineage (NCBI taxonomy): Bacteria > Pseudomonadati > Pseudomonadota > Gammaproteobacteria > Enterobacterales > Enterobacteriaceae > Enterobacter > Enterobacter sp. Taxon_8. The sequence goes on from NZ_CM177989.1 coordinate 3,448,147, forward strand.
GTCTGCACGAAGCGAACTTTACTGCGGTCCCCCTCCAGACGCCCGTTCAGCGTGCCGATTTTCACGTCCAGCTGCGCCTTGCCTTTGTTCTGGAACGGCGTCAGCAGGGAGAGCATCTGCTGGTTTTCAGCGATTTCTGGCGTGTAAAGTACGCGCTCGCTTTTCCCGTCAGGGTAAGTGACCTTCTTCTTCAGGTTGACCGGGATAAGCTGATAATGAACCAGCTTCATCTCGCCGTTACGGAACTCAAAGTCCGCCCTGCCCACGTATTTGCCCCACTCGTGCGCCTGCACAATCCAGATACCGTTCTGACGGTCTGGCGCACAAGGCGTGCCCGGGACATAGTCCACCTGCTTTTTGTTCTCGGATGCCATACATACCGGATCCTGTGAGTGACCACCCACAATCATCGCCAGCGAGCCCGCAGGCAGGCTGCGCGCCATCTCTACGTCGCCCGGCGCATTGGAGCCATGCTCGCCGTTGTCATAGTGCCCCATGTGCGTGGTGGCGATAATCACGTCCGGCTTTTCGTTTTGCTGCAGCTCCTGAATCACCAGCTTCGCTTCGTCTGCCGGTTTACGGAATTCGATATCGGTAAAGAACTCAGGATTGCCAATTTTCGCCGTGTCGTCGGTGGTTAAGCCGATGACCGCGATCTTCAGATCCTGACGCTTAAACAGCGCCCACGGCTTAAACAGGCGCTCGCCGGTGCTTTTCTGGTAAATATTAGCGGAGAGGAACGGGAATTTGGCCCATTTCTCCTGCTGACGCAGCACGCTGAGCGGATTATCAAACTCATGGTTACCGACGGCCATCGCGTCGTAGCCAATCAGATTCATGCCGCGAAAGTCGGGCTCGGCGTCCTGCAGGTCGGATTCCGGCACGCCGGTATTGATATCGCCGCCTGAGAGCAACAGCACGCTGCCCCCCTGGGCCGCCACCTCTTTACGTATTCCATCCACCAGCGTTTTTTGTGCCGACAGGCCATATTCGCCGTATTCACTGCGCCAGAAATGGCCGTGGTGGTCGTTGGTATGCAGAATGGTGATTTTATAGGTTTTGTCTTTTTCATACGCCTGCGCGGGCAGGCTTACCAGCCCCCACGCCGCGATGAGCGCCAGCGCGACGCCCCGCTTCATTAACTTCATCTTCTCTCTCCCTGACCAATAGACAAAGGCAGAAATTACAGTGACTAATAAGAATAGACAAATAAGTTTTCAGAATTGCGACTTTCTTCAAATGTCCCGGGCGGGTATGTTAGTCGGATAATAATTACACCCTGCATCTCTAATAACTAAAGACGTGGTACTTCTCTCTATGGCAATCAGTGAATCAACCCAGCCCGTTTCGGGCGCACCGGCGTCGCGCACCTCCTTTAAAGTCTTAGGCGCAATCAGTCTCTCGCACCTGCTCAACGATATGATCCAGTCGTTGATTCTGGCAATTTACCCGCTGCTGCAGTCCGAATTTTCGTTAACCTTCGTGCAGATCGGGATGATCACCCTGACCTTCCAGCTGGCTTCCTCGCTGCTGCAGCCGGTGGTGGGCTACTGGACGGATAAATACCCGATGCCGTGGTCGCTGCCGGTTGGCATGTGCTTTACCTTAAGCGGGCTGGTGCTGCTGGCCATGGCCGGGAGTTTTGAAGCCGTGCTGATTGCCGCCGCGCTGGTAGGCACCGGCTCGTCCGTGTTCCATCCGGAGTCTTCCCGCGTGGCGCGCATGGCGTCCGGCGGTCGTCATGGCCTGGCGCAGTCACTTTTCCAGGTGGGCGGTAATTTTGGTAGCTCTCTCGGCCCGCTGCTGGCCGCGGTGATTATTGCCCCGTACGGTAAAGGCAACGTGGCGTGGTTTGTGCTGGCCGCGCTGCTGGCGATTATCGTGCTGGCACAGATTAGCCGCTGGTATGCCGCTCAGCATCGCGTGAATAAAGGAAAACCTAAAGCGAAGGTTATCAATCCCCTGCCGCGCAATAAGGTTATCCTGGCGGTTTCCGTCCTGCTGGTGCTGATTTTCTCGAAATACTTCTATATGGCGAGCATCAGCAGCTATTACACCTTTTATCTGATGCAAAAATTCGGATTATCGGTACAAAACGCGCAGATCCACCTCTTTGCCTTCCTGTTTGCCGTTGCGGCCGGTACGGTCATTGGCGGGCCCGTGGGTGATAAGATCGGGCGGAAATATGTCATTTGGGGCTCTATCCTCGGCGTGGCGCCCTTTACCCTCATTTTGCCGTACGCCAGTCTTGAATGGACGGGCATTTTAACCGTGATTATTGGTTTTATCCTCGCCTCCGCGTTTTCCGCCATTCTGGTCTATGCCCAGGAGCTGCTGCCCGGACGTATCGGTATGGTTTCCGGACTGTTTTTCGGTTTCGCTTTCGGCATGGGGGGGCTTGGGGCAGCGGTTTTAGGGATGATTGCGGATCACACCAGCATCTTCCTGGTTTATAAAATCTGCGCTTTCCTGCCACTTCTTGGGATGTTGACCATATTCCTGCCTGATAACCGCCACAAAGCGTAAATTACGGGCAGCCAAAGTTTGACTTTGGCTGCCTGACACCCTGATGCCATAAGGGTTTCTTCTTTCTCCACTCGCTGAATTTATCAAAATGCGCTTTTTTACGTGCATATTGCTGTTTTATTCAAACTTCAACAATTATTCATAAACATAAGGGTAAAAATTGTCATAAACTATTACTCGGTTTTTTGGTTTTTCACCAAAAAGGAACACCCACAACGAAAGGAGACGGAATGCACCACGCCACACCGCTTATCACCACCATTGTTGGTGGACTTGTGCTCGCTTTTATCCTCGGCATGATTGCCAATAAACTGCGTATTTCTCCTCTTGTCGGTTATCTGCTGGCAGGTGTGCTGGCGGGACCGTTTACCCCAGGTTTTGTTGCGGATACCAAACTGGCCCCTGAGCTGGCGGAATTGGGCGTGATTCTGCTGATGTTTGGCGTCGGTCTGCATTTTTCCCTGAAGGATTTGATGGCGGTAAAGTCGATTGCCATACCGGGAGCGATCGCCCAGATAGGGGTGGCGACGCTGCTTGGGATGGCGCTTTCGGCCGTGCTGGGCTGGTCGTTAATGACCGGTATCGTATTTGGGCTGTGTCTCTCAACCGCCAGTACCGTGGTGCTGCTGCGCGCGCTTGAGGAGAGACAGCTGATTGACAGCCAGCGCGGGCAGATCGCGATTGGCTGGCTGATTGTTGAAGATCTGGTTATGGTCCTGACGCTGGTGCTGCTGCCCGCCGTCGCCGGGATGATGGAAAAAGACAACGTCGGCTTCGCCTCGCTGGCGCTGGATATGAGCATCACCATCGGTAAAGTGGTGGCGTTTATTGCCATCATGATGCTGGTGGGCCGCCGTCTGGTACCGTGGATCATGTCCCGCAGCGCGGCGACCGGCTCCCGCGAGCTGTTCACCCTCTCCGTGCTGGCGCTGGCGCTGGGTATCGCCTTTGGTGCCGTTGAGCTGTTTGATGTCTCCTTTGCCCTGGGTGCGTTCTTCGCCGGGATGGTGTTAAACGAGTCAGAGCTGAGCCACCGTGCGGCGCACGACACGCTGCCGCTGCGCGATGCGTTTGCCGTGCTGTTCTTCGTCTCCGTCGGGATGCTGTTCGATCCGCTGGTGCTGATCCAGCAGCCGCTGGCCGTGCTGGGCACGCTGGCGATCATTATTTTTGGTAAGTCGCTTGCCGCCTTCTTCCTGGTGCGGATGTTTGGCCACTCCCCGCGCACGGCGCTGACCATTGCCGCCAGCCTGGCGCAGATCGGTGAATTCGCCTTTATTCTGGCCGGTCTGGGCATGGCCCTGAACCTGCTGCCGCAGGCGGGACAAAACCTGGTGCTGGCGGGGGCGATCCTGTCGATTATGCTGAACCCGGTGCTGTTTGCCCTGCTGGAAAAATACCTCGATAAAACCGAAACGCTGGAAGAGCAGACGCTTGAAGAAGCCATTGAAGAAGAGAAGCAGATCCCGGTTGATATTTGCAATCATGCCCTGCTGGTCGGCTTTGGCCGCGTGGGCAGCCTGCTCGGCGAGAAGCTGATGGCGCAGGGCATTCCGCTGGTGGTGATTGAAACCTCACGCACCCGCGTCGACGAGCTGCGCGAGCGCGGTATTCGCGCGGTGCTGGGCAACGCGGCGAACGAAGAGATCATGAATCTGGCGCATCTGGACTGCGCCCGCTGGCTGCTGCTGACCATACCCAACGGCTATGAAGCGGGTGAGATTGTGGCCTCCGCGCGCGCGAAGTGCCCAACGATTGAGATTATCGCCCGGGCGCACTATGACGACGAGGTGGAGTACATTACCGAGCGCGGTGCAGATAAAGTGGTGATGGGCGAGCGCGAGATTGCCAACACCATGCTAACGCTGCTGGAGAAACCGCCGGTTGAAGAGGCGGTTACGGGGTAAGTTTGGTGCGGTCTGGTCCCCTCACCCTTGCCCTCTCCCACAGGGAGAGGGAATAAACACTAAAAACGGCAACCTGGGTTGCCGTTTTGATTTTACCTGTCCCAATACGCCTCTTCGAGGCTGTCTTCCCGTTCCGGCAGACCGCGCGTTAAGCGCGGTGAGTGCTGGTTCAGCACCTGATAGCTTACGCGGTTGGCGTACTTGCATACCTGCGCCAGCGACGAATAGGTCAGCCAGCTGAACTTATGCTTGCTGGAATTCGGCACGTTGGTTTTGTGGTAGGCATTGGCGGTAATGTCGTGCAGCAGCGCGGCCAGCGCACCGTCGCCCGCACCGTTGGTGTTCATGATCTTCTCCGGTCCGCCCATGTAAGGGGCGATGTGCGAGTAGATGCGCAGCGGGTTAATGCAATCTTTATAACGCATGCCGCGGCTGAACTCGTACTGGTTAAACTCGGCAATCGCGCCGGGCAGCAGCGGGTGCTGGGTTTTGCGTTTGCTCTCTTCTTCCGTGAAGCCTGCCATATACAGCCCAACCGGGCCCGCGGTGCAGAGCACCAGATCCACCCAGTCCAGCGCTTTGTCAGACGCCAGCAGCGGATCGCTTTCGCCGGTCAGCGCTTCGGCCTCTTCTTCGTTCATCGCCAGAATCGAGACGTGCTCTTTCAGGAACGCCTGCCACCATTCAGGATTATCGGCGATAACGAATTTAGTACCCAGCGTCAGAACGACCGGCACGTCGTACTTCTTCGCGTACTCAATCGCCTTCATGGTCGCTTCCGGCATCGGCTCGCCCGGCTTACAGCGCACCAGATAGGAAGTCAGCACCAGCGCCGAGGCACCCGCAATCACCTCTTCCGGAATACTCTCGGCGCGCAGCTTGTTCATATGACCCGGGCTGATGGCAAAGGTGCGCTCGCCGGATTCACCGATCAGGGTAAAGCAGCGGCCAATCGGGCCGTCGACGCCCTGCAGGTAGTTCAAATCGGTGCGGCTGGAGGTGTTGCAGAGATAGCGGTAGGCATAGCCGCCGATTTCAATGTTGCTGCACATCACGCCGAGCAGCACCGAACGGTCGTCTGCCAGCACGGAGTAGTTGTGCATGGTATTGCCGATGGTACCGCCGGCGAACTGGTGGGTAATCAGGTTTTCGCGCACCAGCTCCTGATACAAGGCTTCGGCAACGTCGTCTTCAATGACCAGCGAGTGGCCGGCACTCAGACCATAACGGGCGACAAACGCATCATCCACTTTCGCTTCAATGTCCACCAGCGTCTGGTCGATACCGACGACCCAGGCCGCGCTGGTTTCATTTTCTGGCTGGATTTGCTGCAGGAGCGGATCGCGGGCATCGACGGGGAAGTAGTGTTTGGATTTGCGTTTACCGGGAAATTTCATGGTCTGAACTGTACGAAGAATATGGGCCGGGAATGGTAGCACAAACCCGGCCCGAAGTGCGATTAGCGACCGTTCGTTACCAGCGAGACCATCATGTCGATATGCTCAGGCGAGTCGTTAAGCGCCGGAATGTACTCGTACTTTTCGCCACCAGCCTCCAGGAAAAATTCCCGGTTTTGCACCGCGATCTCCTCCAGCGTTTCCAGACAGTCAGCCGAGAAGCCCGGCGACATTACCTGGATGTGCTTCACGCCTTTCTCACCCAGCATTTTGAGGGTTTCATCGGTGTACGGCGTCAGCCACGGCTCGCGGCCGAAGCGCGACTGAAAGGTCATCATCACCTTCTCAGGCGGCAGGCCAAGGGCGGAGACCAGTTCGCGCGTGGTATCGCGGCAGCGCTGCGGGTAATCATCCCCTTCATTGGCGAAGCGCTGCGGGATCCCGTGATAGGAGAGCAGCAGCAGATCAGGCTCGCCGTGCTTTTCAAACGACGCGCGCGCGCTGTTGGCAAGCGCCTTGATGTAGAGATCGTTATCCGCGTAGTCGCGAATAAAGGTCACGCCCGGAATGCGGCGGCGGGTCGCCAGAATGCGGGCCAGCTCGTCCCAGACGGCGGCCACCGTCGAGCAGGAGTACTGCGGGTAGAGCGCCAGCACGACGATATGGTCCACGCCCTGCGCCAGCAGTGATTCCACCGCGCTTTCGAGGGACGGTTTTCCGTAGCTCATGCCAAGCGCGACGGGCATATCCGGCAGGCGGGCGGCCAGCGCTTTTTCCTGGCGACGGCTGTAGACCATCAGAGGCGAGCCCTCTTCCATCCAGACGGACTGATAAAGTTTGGCGACGCGCGGAGAACGAATCGGCAGAATGACGCCACGCAGCAGCGGCCACCACAGCAGTCTGGGGAAATCCACGACGCGCGTGTCGCTTAAAAATTGTCGCAGGTAGCGTTTTACCGCGTCTGATGTAGGTGCTTCTGGAGTGCCCAGATTGGCAAGCAGGATGCCGGTTTTCGCCTGACTCATTCACGCCTCTTAACCATTTGATAGGTTGTCAATTGTAGCGGAAATGCGTTTAAACGAAACCCATTGCTGTAATAGGTAAGATGAGAATATTTCTCACCCGGGAGACCGGGTGAGAGGCGCGCGATTAGCCGAGGATTTTTTCCAGCTCTGCACGTACGTCAGCCACGGCTTTGGTGCCGTCAACTTTGGCGTATTTGGTGTTACCCGCCTGCGCTTCTTTGGTGTAGTAGCCGATCAGCGGCGCGGTCATCTGATGGTATTCCACCAGGCGTTTACGCACGGTCTCTTCCTGATCGTCTTTACGGGTGGTCAGCTCTTCGCCAGTCACGTCGTCTTTGCCTTCAACCTTAGGCGGGTTGAATTTGATGTGGTAAACGCGGCCAGAAGCAGCGTGTACGCGACGGCCAACGATACGGTCAACGATCAGCTCGTCCGGTACGTCGAACTCCAGAACGTAGTCCACGTTGATGCCCGCTTCTTTCATGGCGTCAGCCTGAGGAATGGTGCGTGGGAAGCCGTCCAGCAGGAAGCCGTTACGGCAGTCTTCCTGAGCAATGCGCTCTTTAACCAGAGCAATCACCAGCTCGTCGGTCACCAGCTTGCCTGCGTCCATGATGTCTTTCGCCTGTTTACCCAGCTCGGAGCCAGATTTAACAGCGGCGCGCAGCATATCACCGGTGGAGATTTGCGGAATACCGTATTTCTCCATGATGAACTGAGCCTGAGTTCCTTTACCCGCGCCCGGAGCGCCAAGCAGAATAATACGCATTGCGAAAATCCCCTCAAAAGTCGTTTCAATTTTTCAAAAGCGCTAAACAATACCACCAGAACGGGCATCGCTCAAGGAAGGCAGGAAGGCTGAAACGGTTAATGGGGGGAGATAATTTGGGATAGTGCGGTCTGGTGCCCTCACCCCGGCCCACTCCCACAGGGAGAGGGAGAAGACCAGGGGAGGCGTGGTCAGTTACGCCAGCAGCAGCGCATTCACACGTTTAATGAACAGGTTAGGATCTTCCAGCGTGCCGCGTTCGGCCAGCAGGGACTGATCCAGCAGGAGTTCAACCCACTCGGCAAAGCGGGCGTCGTCCTGGGTATCCGCCGCGCGTTTCACCAGCGGATGATCCGGATTAAGCTCAAAGATATATTTCACTTCCGGTACCGCCTGGCCCGCTGCCGCGAACAGCTTCGCCATCTGGGTGCTCATTTCGTCGGCATCGGTCGTGACGATGGCCGGGGTGTCGGTCAGACGGTGGGTGAAACGTACCTCTTTCACGCGCTCGCCCAGCAGGGTTTTCACGCGATCAATGAACGGCTCCAGCGCCTTCTCGGCTTCTTTCGCGCTTTCGTCAACTTCATCCGCCAGCTTGTCGATAGACTCGTCGGCTTTGGCAACGGACTGGAACGCCTTACCGTCGAACTCGGTCAGGTAGTTCATCATCCACTCGTCGATGCGGTCAGAAAGCAGCAGCACTTCGATGCCTTTCTTACGCAGCAGCTCCAGGTGCGGGCTGCTCTTCGCCGCGGCGTAGCTGTCGGCGGTGATGTAGTAGATCTTCTCCTGCCCTTCTTTCATGCGGGAGACGTACTCTTCCAGCGACACGGTCTGGGCGGAGGAGTCGGTGTGCGTAGAGGCGAAGCGCAGCAGTTTGGCGATGGTTTCAACGTTCGCCATGTCTTCAGCCGGGCCTTCTTTCAGCACCAGACCGAACTGTTTCCAGAAGGTCTGATATTTTTCCGCATCGTCTTTCGCCAGTTTTTCCAGCATCTGCAGCGCACGTTTGGTCAGGGCGTTGCGCAGATTACGGGTGACGGCGCTGTCCTGCAGAATTTCACGGGAGACGTTCAGCGGCAGGTCGTTGGAATCTATCAGACCACGCACGAAGCGCAGGTAGTTCGGCATGAACTGCTCGGCATCGTCCATGATGAAGACGCGCTGCACGTACAGCTTCAGGCCGTGCTTGTGATCGCGGTTCCACATGTCCCACGGCGCTTGTGCCGGGATGTACAGCAGGCTGGTGTACTCCTGCTTGCCTTCCACACGGTTGTGGCTCCAGGTCAGTGGGTCGGTAAAATCGTGGGCGATGTGCTTGTAGAATTCGTTGTACTCGTCGTCCTTAATTTCAGCCTTGTTGCGCGTCCACAGCGCCTGCGCCTTATTGATTTTCTCCCAGGAAACGATGGTTTCACCGTCTTTCTCTTCCTGTTTTTCAATCTCAACCGGCAGGGCGATATGGTCGGAATATTTGCTGATGATGGAGCGCACGCGCCAGTCGTTCAGGAAATCATCTTCCCCTTCACGCAGGTGCAGGGTGATTTCGGTACCGCGGTCCGCTTTAGTGATGTCATCAACGGTGTATTCGCCTTCCCCTTTGGATTCCCACAGCACGCCGTTTTCAGCGCTGTCGCCCGCCGCGCGGGTGCGCACGGTGACTTTATCCGCCACGATGAACGCCGAGTAGAAACCGACGCCGAACTGGCCGATCAGCTGGCTATCTTTCGCCTGGTCTGAGCCCATGGACTCCAGGAACGCCTTAGTGCCGGATTTCGCGATGGTCCCGAGGTGGTCGATCACCTCGTCGCGGTTCATCCCGATGCCGTTATCGGCGATGGTCAGGGTGCGGTTCTCTTTATTGAACGAGACGCGCACGCGCAGCTCGCCGTCGCCTTCGTACAGATCCGGGTTAGACAGCGCGCGGAAGCGCAGCTTGTCCGCCGCATCCGAGGCGTTGGAAATCAGCTCACGCAGGAAAATTTCTTTGTTGGAATACAGGGAATGGATCATCAGATGCAGAAGCTGTTTTACTTCTGACTGGAAACCACGGGTTTCTTGTCCTTTCATCTATGTCGACCTCAACAATGCCATTTAATGGGGTTTTAAAACGTTGAGTGAGAGATGGGGATACGGGGGGAAATTTTCAAGCGGAGGCCGCGCGCGCAGCCTCCGTTTGGTCAGAAAATAATCTTGTGACGTCCGGCCAGGGAGTGTGACAGCGTGGTGCCGTCCACCATCTCCAGCTCGCCGCCGACCGGCACGCCGTGGGCGATGCGGCTGGCGTCAACGCCATACTGCGAGCACAGCTCGGCGATGTAGTTGGCGGTTGCCTCCCCTTCCACCGTGGGGTTAGTGGCGAGGATCACCTCTTTGATCGTTTCGGACTCAAGACGCTGTTCAAGGCGGTCAAGACCGATATCGTCCGGGCCAATACCGTCCAGCGGGGAGAGATGCCCCATCAGCACGAAATAGCGCCCGGAAAACTGCCCGGTTTGTTCGATGGCGTAGATGTCCGCCGGACTCTCCACCACGCAAATCTGGCCGTTTTCCTGACGACGCGGGTTCGTGCAGATGTTACACACGTCCTGCTCGGTAAAGGTACGGCAATCCGCACAGTGACCAATTTCTGACATGGCGCGGGTTAAAGCCTGCGCCAGGCGCATCCCGCCGCTGCGGTCGCGCTGCAATAGCGTAAACGCCATGCGCTGCGCCGACTTCGGGCCAACGCCCGGCAGGCAGCGCAGTGCTTCCATTAACTGCGTGAGCAGCGGACTGGTTTGCATCAGAATGGCATCTTGAAGCCAGGCGGCAGCTGCATGCCGCTGGAAACGGAGGCCATTTTCTCTTTCTGGGTTTCGTCGATACGGCGAGCTGCATCGTTAAACGCGGCTGCAACCAGATCTTCCAGCATCTCTTTGTCGTCTTCGAGCAGGCTCGGGTCGATTTCAACGCGACGGCAGTTGTGCGCACCGTTGATGGTCACCTTGACCAGACCGGCTCCGGACTCACCCGTGACTTCCAGCTGAGCGATCTCTTCCTGCATCTTCTGCATTTTTTCCTGCATCTGCTGAGCCTGCTTCATCAGGCCACCCAGACCGCCTTTTCCACCAAACATAGGCTTCTCTCTTCTTTCACATTTAAGGGATTACAACCGTAAGTCAGACTCACGATCAAATGGGGCGAATACTCTCTTCATCCAGATCGGCGTCGAAGAAACGGCGCAGAGTCTGAATGTTGTTATCCGCAATAATCGCCTCGCGCGCCTGCGCGAGCTTCTCTTCATAAATGGCCTGGCGCCACTCGAGCGGCGTTTTCACTGCCGGATTATCATCTTCAATGATAGTCAATTCAACCGGCGCACCCTGTAATGCGGCGAGCGCCTCGGCCAGCGCCTTTTGCGCGCCAGGGGAATTGAGGTGCCGTTGGCCTGGACGCAGGTGCAGACGTACCTGATTGCCGTCCTGCTCTTTCCAGGCGTTCAGCGCGACCTGCTCGACCAGCTTCGGCAGCTGGAGCTTACTTACCTCGGCGGCCCAGGCGTCGCGCGCGATGGACTCTTCGGCAAGCTTCGCGGAAAGCTCCGGCGTTTTTTCATGCTCCAGCGCCTTTTTCAGCGCTTTCGGCGTGGCGACCTCTTCCTTCACCGCTTCGGTGATGGTGGTTGCCTTCCAGCGGTAAGCCTCTTCTTTCACCGGGGCTTTCTGCTCGAGCGAGGACGGTGCCGGACGCGACTGTACGCGCTCCGTTACCGAGGCCAGTCGTTCAAGCGCGGCGTTGTTCACCGGCCGCGCTCTTCCTGGCGCTGCCGGTTCACTCTTTTTTGGTTTGGTTACTCCTTGCGCACGCTGCAGCTGGCTGCGTGCGGCAAGCACCGAACTGGTGGCATCCGACAGCGGCACGTTTTGCTGCGGCGGCGGTGTCGTCTGCGGTGGGACCTGCTGCGGCGACATCACCGCCGTAGGGGCGACCGGCGCGAAAGACTGCCGCGGCACTTCCGGCTCCGGCAATGGCATACGCGGATGAAACGCCAGCGCGCGCAGCAGCGTCATTTCAACGCCCATCCTCGGGTCCGGCGCGAACGGTAACTCTTTGCGGCCAATCAGCAGCGTCTGGTAATACAGCTGCACGTCGGCAGGCGGCACGGTGCGCGCGAGCTCACGCATCCGCTGTTCAATGGTAGCCATATCCGCACCGATGGCGGACGGAGAAAGCTGCAGCATCGCCACGCGGTGCAGCAGGCTGAGCATCTCAACCAGCAGTCCTTCCCATTCAATACCCCGGGCAGCGGCGGCATTCACCAGCGACATCACGCGTTCGCCGTTGGCGGCGATCATCGCTTCGATAAGCGACAGCGCCTGATCGTCATCCAGCGTGCCGAGCATGGTGCTGACCGCCTCGGTGGAGAGCTTGCCGTCACCGCTGGCAATCGCCTGGTCGGTCAGGCTGAGCGCATCACGCAGGCTGCCGTCCGCCGCGCGGGCCAGCAGCTGCAGGGCGCGCGGTTCGTGGACAATTTTCTCTTCATCAAGAATGTGCTCAAGCTGCGCGCGGATCTGCTCAACGTCCAGCGCCTTCAGGTGGAACTGCAGGCAGCGCGACAGGATGGTGACAGGCAGCTTTTGCGGATCGGTGGTCGCCAGCAGGAACTTCACGTGCGCGGGCGGCTCTTCCAGCGTTTTCAGCAGGGCGTTAAAGCTGTGGCGCGACAGCATGTGCACTTCATCGATCAGGTAGACCTTGAAGCGGCCGCGCGCCGGGGCGTACTGCACGTTATCGAGCAGATCGCGGGTATCTTCCACTTTGGTGCGCGAGGCGGCGTCGATCTCGATCAGATCGACAAAACGCCCCTGCTCGATCTCGCGGCAGTTATCACACACGCCGCACGGCGTGGCGGTGATCCCGGTTTCGCAGTTGAGACCTTTTGCCAGCAAACGGGCAATAGAGGTCTTACCGACGCCGCGGGTGCCGGAAAAAAGATAGGCGTGATGGATGCGACCTAGCGACAAGCCGTTCGCCAGGGCCGTCAGCACATGTTCCTGACCGACAACGTCAGCAAAGGTTTGTGGTCGCCATTTACGGGCTAACACCTGATAACTCATGGGCAGGCTCTGCAACGCTGGAAGGTGAATTTATGGAGGGGAATGCTATCACAACCTCACCCATTGAGCGAGGTTGTGAAAACCGGGATTAATGACCCGGGAAAGGCACCAGGCTGTAGCTGGTGATGCCCTGTTTTTCCAGGCGCTGTTCACCGCCGAGATCGAACAGGTTGATGATGAAGGCCGCGTCGGTCACTTCCCCACCCAGACGACGGATCAGCTTCACGGTCGCTTCAATGGTACCGCCGGTTGCCAGCAGATCGTCGACCACCAGCACCTTGTCGCCAGGCTTGATCGCATCAACGTGGATCTCCAGCTGATCGGTGCCGTACTCCAGCTCGTAGCTTTCTGCGATGGTTTCACGCGGCAGCTTGCGCGGCTTACGCACCGGCACAAAACCCACGCCCATTGCCAGCGCAACCGGTGCGCCAAACAGGAAGCCACGGGCTTCGGTACCTACTACTTTGGTGATCCCGGCGTTTTTATAACGCTCGACCAGCAGTTCAATGCTGAGCGCGTACGCTTTCGGGTCTTCCAGCAAGCTGGTGACATCACGGAAAAGAATGCCAGGCTTTGGATAGTCCTGGATGCTTTTGATGCTGTTTTTCAGATATTCAAGCTGCTGTGCAGTTGCGGTCATCGGTTTTGCCTAAATGAAACAGTGTTACTCACAGCGCGCAACGAGTCGGCCAAGGCAACAATTGTTTAACCTTTGACCAGGCGCACCTGTGCTCGAAAACGGTCGAATTTACTGGCTGCGCGTGATAATTGCAACAGCCATGATGAGGCTTCAGTGCTTTTGTTGCTTTTCATCAACCACGGGGATCCGCCACATGAAGATAAGCAGGCAGGAGAGGATCGCCAGCAGAAGAATACGTACCCACATCATTTTCACCAGCCATAGTGAAATAGCGAAGGTGATGAGGATCATCACGATCGCGCGGGGCTTCGCGCCGGGCGGCATGGCCCGGTGTTTTTGCCAGTGCCGCAGATAGCCGCCAAACCATGAGCGATAGAGCAGCCAGTGGTGAAAACGCGGCGACGAGCGGGCGAAGCACCAGGCCGCCAGCAGGATAAACGGCGTGGTCGGCAGCAAGGGTAAAAACACGCCCAGCGTGCCAAGCACTACCGCGAGCCAGCCAATGATGATTAAAATAGTACGCTTCATAATGCGAATCGTTATCAAACTGAACGGCTACTTTACCACTGGAGAGCGCCTTGAAAACAGCACTGCTTCTTGAGAGGCTGCAAAATCAGCTCATTGCTCTGCGGGAGCAGGCTACACCGCTGATGGGCCACGCCACGCTGAAACCGCGCTTTGACCGGAAGCTTTTTCGTACCCGCAGCACCGTCATTCAGGATTATCTGGCAGAAACGCAGACCAACCTCGACGAGCTTCGCCATGCGGTTGAGAGTGAACAGCAGGAACAGGTGGCGTGGCTTGCGGAGCATCTCACAGAGCAGATCACCGCTCTGCATCGCGAAATCGCCGCCTGGCCGCTGCGCGCCTGGGACAGCGCCTCGCCGGGGCTCGGTAAATGGCAGCGCAAGCGGCTGGAAAACCAGGAGTTTGAGCGCCGGCTGTTTGAAATGAAGCGCGAGCGCGAGACGCGGCTGAACAACAGCGAAACGCTGGAAGAGCAGCAGCTATTGATGCGCGAGATTAGCGCGCTGGAAGGACGCATCGTCCGCTGCCGTCAGGCGCTGGATGAAATTGAGCGCGTCATTGAACGTTTGACCCGTTAACAGGAGCCACACCCATGTCACTGGAAAATGCACCCGATGAGGTCAAGCTGGCCGTCGATTTGATTATGCTGCTGGAGAATCATGAGATCCCCGCCGGGACGGTGCTTAAGGCACTTGAGATTGTACGGCGGGATTTTGAGGGGAAACTTCCCCCTCACCCTAACCCTCTCCCTGTGGGAGAGGGAAAATAGATTAAGCCGGAGTCGGGTCGTCGCCCTTAATGTCGCGCTTCACTTCCGTATGCTCATCACCTTTCTCGTTACGCAGGTGAACCTCAAGCTGGTTGAAGGCGATATTAATATCGTTTTCACGGCACAGCCGATCGATAGAGCGGTTAAGCTCATCCACCGTGTAGCTGCGGTCGCGCAGTTCACGCACGTATAAACGCAGCTCGTGATCCAGCGTACTCGGCCCAAAGGTGGTGAAGAAGACCGCCGGAGCCGGATCGTGCATCACTTTCGGATGTTCAGACGCCGCCTTCAGCAGCACCTCTTTCACCTTATCCAGATCCGATCCATAGGCCACGCCCAGGCGGATCACCACGCGCGTCACCGTATCCGAGAGCGACCAGTTGATCAGACGCTCGGTCACGAACGCTTTGTTCGGGATGATCACCTCTTTGCGATCGAAGTCGGTGATGGTGGTCGCACGAATGCGGATCTTGCTGACCGTTCCCGAGAACGTGCCGATGGTGACGGTATCGCCGATACGTACCGGACGTTCAAACAGAATGATCAGGCCGGACACGAAGTTACCGAAGATCTCCTGCAGGCCAAAACCAAGACCGACCGAGAGGGCGGCCGCCAGCCACTGCAGTTTATCCCACGAGACGCCAAGCGAGCCAAAGACCGTCATCGCCCCAACAATAATGATCACGTAGTTGAGGATCGTGGTAATGGCGTAGGACGCCCCCTGGCGGAGATTCAGACGTGACAGGAGCAGCACTTCAAGCAGGCCTGGCAGGTTGCGGATCAGAGCCCAGGCGACCACCGACGACACCAGCGCAAACAGCAGGCTGCCCATGGTCACGCTTTTCATGACCGCAGCGCCCGCTTCGGTACCGTTGTATTGCCAGAGGGTAATACTGTCGAGATAGGCGAAAACGGTAATAAGATCGGACCAGATAGCCCAGAACATCACGGCAAACAGGGCGATCATCACCAGCATGGTAATACGCAGCGTCTGCTGGTTAACCTGCTCCAGCGCGATGGTCGGCTCTTCCTGTGGCTCCGCGCCTTCCGCCCCCTCTTTCACCTGATGCTGACGACGCGCGATGGCGCGGCGATAGGCAATGCGGCGGGCCGCCACGCTCAGGCCGCGCAGCACGGTCTGATAAAGCAGGTTCCAGACGATCACCAGATAGACCGTTTCAATCCAGCGCCCGGACAGGCGCAGCGTGGTATAGAAGTAACCCGTTGCCGTCAGCACCATCAGCGCCAGCGGAATGATCGCCAGCACCGTCACGGTGACCAGGCGAATATTGTGGGACTCTTTATCACGCCAGCTGTCACGGCACATCGGCCACATCAGGATCGCAATCAGCAGCAGGTTCAGCAGGATCACCAGCTGGCCCAGCACATCATCCATCAGATGCAGCGGGGAAAGTTCAGAGACAACCGACCAGAAGTGCAGCGGCAGAAGCGCGAGGCTGATGCGCACAATCTGCCGACGCCAGTGGCTGGTCAGCTGCGCAGGCATGTTGAAATGACGCACCGCCACGCCGTCTTTTTCCAGCACCTTCCAGCACACGCCAAACACCAGCCAGAACAGCGCCAGTTTTTTACTGAACGCCCACAGCAGATCGCTGACGTTGAGCTGCATGGTGAGCAGAATCAGGCCCACGGCCAGAATAATCAGACACACCGGCAGGGCGCGGATGAGATCGATCAGAATCGCTTTTGGCGTATGGAGCTGGCTATCGTTGCGCAGCTGTCCTACTTCGGAGGCCAGCTTCGCCTGGTATTTTTTCAGCCAGCCCAGACGCCAGCGGATCAGGCCGGCAATCAGCAGCAGCGGTAAACCGGCCAGGAAAGCAATCATTACCGCAGGCCAGGCTTTCTCCCAGTTTACGGTGATCTTCATGCTCTTGATCTGCGTTTTCAGCGTCTCAGGGAAGGATTTGACCCAGTCCCAGTCCATCGGCTTGTTGCTGTTCACCCAGAAAATCTGCTGGGTCAGGATTTCCTGTAGACTTTTCGAGACGCTCACCAGCTGCTGCTGGTTGATCTGCAGGTTTATGGCCATCATCAGCTGGTTGCCCAGCTGTTTGTTGAGCTGGTCCAGCAGTTCGCGACGCATATCCACAACCTGGAGCAGCGCGTCGTGCACTTCCGGGTTCACGTCGCTGGAATGCCCCTCTTCAATTTTGGCGACAAAGGTATCGCTCTGAAAAAGGGCATCGCGCTGCTGGTTGACGTCAAACTGTTCCAGACGTAAATCCGCAATGCGGTTGGTCATGTCCTCCAGCTCGTCGGCGGACGGAAGCGTCTGCTGCTGCTGGTAGAGAATACGCGACAGCAGGAGGCTGCCCTTCAGGACCGCGATCTGCTCTTTGATGTTGCGTTCAGCCTGCAGGGCGCGATCCAGCCAGTTCTTCACTTTGATATTTTGCTGAACCAGCGAGTTGCCGTTTTCCGTTGCCAGTATCAGGCGCTGGCTAAGCTGGTGGTTGGCCTCGAGCTCCTGTTTCACCAGCGGATTCGCCTGAATGCGGGCGGTTTCGTCAGGCGATACGGCCTCCTGGGCGGTTTTTTCCGTTAGCGTCAGGCGCTTGCTGTTAACCGCTTCCTGCAGCAGCTGAAGCTGGTGTTCGAGGCGATTAATATTCGCGGTGACGTAATCGCGCTGTTTCTGCAGGGTGTCCTGCAGCACCGTATTCCCTTCCAGGCTTTTACGCTGCTGTTCGATTTGCGCATTGAGCAACGTCTGCTGCACCAGCAGCAGGGTATTCTGCGTCGGGCGCAGCGTGCCTTCGCCTACCGTCGTGCCGTTGAGGCGGTTGCGGATTTGCTGCAGCTGCTGAGACGCGGCGTACATCGCGTTTTGCACGCGCTCGGGCTGGGTCTGCAGAGAGACAAGCTGGCTGTTATACGTTGCGAGATCCGACTGTGCGGTTTGCAGGTCGTCGAGCAGTTGAGCCACGCGGGACTCGAGCTGACGTAAGGAGAGCGTCGAGAGCGTCTTGCGCGTCTCGTCGTCGTTATCCACATCGCTGAGGGCATTCAGCGCTTCGGTGGCCTTACGCATGTTTTCAGGTGCCTGCGCCACCTTCTGGCGAAGCTGGACGGTTTCTGCTTTTATGCGTTCAATTTTATCCAGCGTTTCCAGCGTTTCCGTCAGATCCTGCTGGACGAGTTTCTCCTGAGGGGAGAGATCTTTTTGTTTGTTCAGCGTGTCGAGCTGCGACTGAACATCGCCGCGCGAGGGAATATCGTTGCTGTTATCGGCGCGGGCCCAGGTCAGCGGCGCCGTGGCGAAGAAAAACAGCATCGCAAAGAGCAATGCAAAAACAGGATGTTGCGAGCGATTGATGGGCAGCATAGTTGTGAATGATGTCAGAAGATGACCGAAAATAGTCCGGCGTGAAGAATATCACGCTCGCCGAAAGCAGAATAGCGCGAACGTTATCCTCTGAGATAAATCCTGGAAAGGGATCAGGCCGTTAGCGAAGGCGCGTCGCTGCGCAGCGTGGGGCAGAGCTGTAGCATTTCCAGTAAAATCGCCACGTAGCTGCGGGCTTCCTCTTTAAGGTCAAAGGATTGCGGCGCGAAAAGCCAGTTTTCCATCAGACCGGAAATGTAGCTGCGCATCAGGATTGCCGCCCGTCGGGTCAAGAGATTGGCCGGTAATAGTTTTGCCTGCATACACAGGTTCAGGTTCTGTTCAATACGGTCATAGCTCTCCAGGCTTAGGCTGCGCTGTGCCTGCTGCACAACCGCCATCTCGCCCACGAACTCGCATTTATGAAAAATAATCTCCATCATCAATCTGCGACGTTCTTCAACTACCGTTGCTTCAAGGATATATACTAATATTTCTCTCAATACTGAGAGTGGATCGTCAGGGAATTTTGCCCGATACTCACTCTCGAGATCGCTAATGCTGGACTCTGAAAGCTCCCAGATTTCACTGAACAGATCTGACTTATCTTTAAAATGCCAGTAAATCGCTCCTCGCGTCACACCGGCAGCCTGAGCAATCTGCGCCAGCGAGGTGGATGAAACACCCTGCTGCGAGAACAAACGTATTGCCACATCCAGAATGTGTTGTCGGGTTTCCAGCGCTTGTTGTTTAGTTTTTCGTGCCATAGGTGGGTGAATTTACAGGAGTCAGATTTACATACATTTGTGAATGTATGTACCATAGCATGACGATAATATAAACGCAGCAATGGGTTTTAGACTCAGGACCCTTGATCAATTTGAAATCGGACACTCGAGGTTTACATATGAACAAAAACAGAGGGTTAACGCCTCTGGCGGTCGTTCTGATGCTCTCAGGCAGCTTAGCGCTAACAGGATGTGACGACAAACCGGCTCAACAAGGAGCTCAGCAGGCGCCAGAAGTAGGCGTTGTTACGCTCAAATCTGAACCTCTACAAATCACCACCGAATTACCAGGCCGTACAAATGCTTACCGCATTGCGGAAGTGCGTCCTCAGGTTAGCGGCATTATCCTGAAGCGTAACTTCACCGAAGGCGGTGATGTGAAGGCCGGTGAGTCTCTGTATCAGATTGATCCCGCAACCTATCAGGCTTCTTATGAAAGTGCGAAGGGAGACCTGGCGAAAGCACAGGCCGCGGCCAAAATTGCTCAGCTGACGTTGAACCGCTACCAAAAACTGCTCGGCACTAAGTACATCAGCCAACAGGATTACGATACCGCCCTGGCAGATGCACAGCAGGCTAACGCAGCCGTGGTGGCAGCCAAAGCGGCCGTCGAAACCGCGCGCATTAACCTGGCCTATACCAAAGTGACCTCCCCGATTAGCGGTCGTATTGGTAAGTCTTCCGTCACGGAAGGGGCTCTGGTGCAGAACGGTCAGACCACTGCGCTGGCGACCGTGCAGCAGCTCGATCCGATCTACGTTGACGTGACGCAGTCCAGCAACGATTTCCTGCGCCTGAAACAGGAGCTGGCTAACGGCACCCTGAAACAGGAAAAAGGCAAAGCCAAGGTGGAGCTGATTACCAACGACGGTATCAAGTTCCCGCAGGAAGGTACCCTGGAATTCTCTGATGTGACGGTCGACCAGACCACCGGTTCCATCACCTTACGTGCGATTTTCCCGAACCCTGACAAAAATCTGCTGCCAGGTATGTTCGTTCGCGCACGTCTGGAGGAAGGAACAAATCCAACCGCACTTCTGGTTCCACAGCAGGGTGTGACCCGTACGCCACGCGGCGATGCGAGCGCGCTGGTTGTTGGGGCTGATGACAAAGTCGAAACGCGCAATATCACCGCCACCCAGGCGATTGGCGATAAATGGCTGGTGACGGAAGGTCTGAAAGATGGCGATCGCGTAATTGTTACTGGTTTGCAAAAAGTTCGTCCTGGCGCGCAGGTTAAAGCACAGGAAGTGAAATCTGACGATAAACAACAAGCTTCGGCCGCTGGCCAGTCAGAACAAACCAAGTCTTAACTTAAACAGGAGCCGTTAAGACATGCCTAATTTCTTTATCGATCGCCCCATATTTGCATGGGTGATCGCCATTATCATCATGCTGGCCGGGGGACTTGCGATCCTGAAGCTGCCTGTCGCGCAATATCCAACGATTGCGCCACCGGCGGTGACAATTTCCGCAACCTACCCGGGGGCTGATGCGAAAACGGTGCAGGATACCGTCACCCAGGTTATCGAACAGAACATGAACGGTATCGATAACCTGATGTACATGTCCTCAAACAGTGACTCTACCGGTACGGTGCAGATCACCCTGACCTTCCAGTCAGGTACGGATGCTGACATTGCGCAGGTTCAGGTGCAGAACAAACTGCAGCTGGCGATGCCTTTGCTGCCGCAGGAAGTACAACAGCAGGGCGTGAGCGTCGAGAAATCGTCCAGCAGCTTCCTGATGGTTGTCGGGGTTATCAACACCAACGGCACCATGACGCAGGAGGATATTTCCGACTACGTGGGCGCCAACATGAAGGACGCCATCAGCCGTACTTCCGGTGTGGGTGACGTGCAGCTGTTCGGTTCCCAGTACGCGATGCGTATCTGGATGGATCCGAACAAGCTAAACAACTACCAGCTGACCCCGGTTGACGTGATCAGTGCGATTAAAGCGCAGAACGCCCAGGTAGCGGCCGGTCAGTTAGGCGGTACGCCGCCGGTGAAGGGCCAGCAGCTTAACGCCTCGATCATCGCGCAGACCCGTCTGACCTCTGCCGATGAATTCAGCAAAATTCTGCTGAAGGTGAATCAGGACGGTTCGCAGGTTCGCCTGCGCGACGTGGCGAAAGTTGAGCTGGGCGGTGAGAACTACGACATCATCGCGAAGTTTAACGGTAAACCGGCTTCCGGTCTGGGTATCAAACTGGCGACAGGCGCTAACGCCCTGGATACCGCCACGGCGATCCGCGCAGAGCTGAAGAAGATGGAGCCGTTCTTCCCGTCAGGTCTGAAAATCGTTTACCCGTACGACACCACGCCGTTCGTCAAAATTTCGATTCACGAAGTGGTTAAGACGCTGGTTGAGGCGATCATCCTCGTCTTCCTGGTTATGTACCTGTTCCTGCAAAATTTCCGCGCGACGCTTATCCCAACGATTGCCGTGCCGGTTGTTCTGCTCGGGACCTTTGCGATCCTGTCGATATTTGGCTACTCGATAAACACCCTGACGATGTTCGGGATGGTGCTCGCCATCGGCCTGCTGGTAGATGACGCCATCGTGGTGGTCGAGAACGTCGAGCGTGTCATGGCAGAAGAAGGTCTACCGCCGAAGGAAGCGACCCGTAAATCGATGGGTCAGATCCAGGGCGCGCTGGTTGGTATCGCGATGGTTCTGTCTGCGGTATTCATTCCGATGGCCTTCTTCGGGGGCTCTACCGGTGCGATTTACCGTCAGTTCTCCATTACCATCGTTTCCGCGATGGCGCTGTCGGTGCTGGTGGCGTTGATCCTGACCCCTGCCCTGTGTGCCACCATGCTGAAGCCGATTCAGAAAGGCGGTCACGGCGAGCACAAAGGGTTCTTCGGCTGGTTTAACCGCATGTTCGATAAAAGCACGCACCACTACACCGATAGCGTAGGTAACATCCTGCGCAGCACCGGTCGTTACCTGCTGCTCTATATCATCATCGTGGTGGGCATGGCCTACCTGTTTGTTCGTCTGCCAAGCTCCTTCCTGCCGGACGAAGATCAGGGCGTGTTCCTGAGTATGGCTCAGCTTCCGGCGGGTGCGTCGCAAGAGCGTACCCAGAAAGTGCTGGATGAGATGACCGATTACTACCTCACCAAAGAGAAAGCCAACGTTGAATCCGTGTTTGCGGTTAACGGCTTTGGCTTTGCGGGTCGCGGTCAGAACACCGGTATTGCCTTCGTCTCTCTGAAGGACTGGTCTGAACGTCCGGGCAAAGAGAACAAGGTTGAAGCCATCACCGGCCGTGCAATGGGCACCTTCTCGCAGATTAAAGATGCGATGGTATTCGCCTTTAACCTGCCAGCGATTGTTGAACTGGGTACCGCAACCGGTTTCGACTTCCAGCTGATCGACCAGGGCGGTCTGGGTCACGAGAAACTGACGCAGGCGCGTAACCAGCTGTTTGGTGAAGTCGCTAAACACCCTGACCTGCTGGTCGGCGTACGTCCAAACGGCCTGGAAGATACGCCGCAGTACAAAATCGACATCGATCAGGAAAAAGCTCAGGCGCTGGGCGTATCCATCAGTGACATCAACACCACGCTGGGCGCAGCCTGGGGCGGTAGCTACGTTAACGACTTCATCGATCGCGGTCGTGTGAAGAAAGTGTACGTGATGTCAGAGGCGCAGTACCGTATGTTGCCGAACGATATCAACAGCTGGTTCGTGCGCGGCAGCAATGGTCAGATGGTTCCGTTCTCGGCGTTCTCAACGTCACGCTGGGAATACGGTTCACCGCGTCTGGAACGCTATAACGGTCTGCCGTCTATGGAGATCCTGGGTCAGGCCGCACCGGGCCGAAGCACCGGTGAAGCCATGAACCTGATGGAAGAGCTGGCGAGCAAACTGCCTGCGGGTATCGGCTATGACTGGACCGGTATGTCCTATCAGGAACGTCTGTCCGGTAACCAGGCCCCTGCTCTGTACGCCATTTCACTGATTGTGGTCTTCCTGTGTCTGGCGGCACTGTACGAGAGCTGGTCGATTCCGTTCTCCGTTATGCTGGTGGTTCCACTCGGGGTTATCGGTGCGCTGCTTGCGGCGACGTTCCGTGGGTTGACCAACGACGTTTACTTCCAGGTAGGCCTGCTGACAACCATTGGCTTGTCGGCGAAGAACGCGATACTTATCGTTGAATTCGCCAAAGATCTGATGGAGAAAGAAGGCAAAGGTCTTATTGAGGCGACGCTTGAGGCGGTTCGTATGCGTCTGCGCCCGATCCTGATGACGTCACTGGCGTTTATCCTCGGCGTACTGCCGCTGGTTATCAGTTCCGGAGCGGGCTCCGGTGCGCAGAACGCAGTAGGTACTGGTGTGATGGGCGGTATGGTTACCGCGACCGTATTGGCCATCTTCTTCGTACCGGTGTTCTTCGTGGTGGTTCGCCGCCGCTTTAGCCGAAAGAATGAAGATGTTGAACACAGTCATTCGGTAGAACCTCACTGATACCGGTTTCACATGATAAAAAGGCCGCATTAGCGGCCTTTTTCATTTTCAGAAAAAATCATAAATTACGCTTATTGTGGTTCAATTTATTTTCTGCCATCTTAAATAGACATATCATAATTAACTGATAACTTAATCGGTGAAATCGGGATTTTTTTAATTTCATTTCCCCGCTTAAAGTATTAGGAATATTCCTAATAAGAAGTTCTTACAAAGATAAGTCTGAATCTAAACTTTTCTCAGCATTTTTGCTAAGCCAATGAAACGTAAGGAAGCGATAAAGCACCGTCGTTAATTTGGATAAAAACGTTGAGTCCAGGACGACCATTTGTGTTCAAGCTCTCAGCCTGCGGTTTTATTTGTAATTTTTCGTAATAGCGCGGTGAAATCCAGGAAGGAGTGGCTTATAGTTAGGTTATCAGGAACACAGCACTCATGTAGCTAAGTCAGTTGTATCCATCCCGACAATGATGTTCGGTGAGTAAGAAATCACTCAGAAGGGGATGCGCTATGGACGAGTACTCGCCAAAAAGGCATGATATCGCGCAGTTGAAATTTCTCTGCGAATCCTTGTACCATGACTGCCTTGCCAATCTTGATGAAAGTAACCATGGCTGGGTAAACGACCCAACGTCTGCCATCAATTTACAGTTGAATGAGCTGATAGAGCATATCGCAACCTTCGCACTTAATTATAAAATTAAGTACAATGAAGATAATAAGCTCATCGAGCAAATTGATGAATACCTGGACGACACCTTTATGTTGTTCAGTAGTTACGGCATTAACGCTCAGGATTTGCAAAAATGGCGTAAATCGGGAAATCGGCTATTCCGCTGTTTCGTCAACGTGAGCAGAGCTAACCCGGTGAGTCTTTCCTGTTAAAATTATTACAATTACTAAGGTGAATTTATGTCTGATAAACCACTCACAAAGATCGATTATTTGATGCGCTTACGACGTTGTCAGTCAATTGACACGCTTGAACGCGTCATTGAAAAGAATAAATACGAGCTTTCTGATAATGAACTGGCGGTATTTTATTCAGCCGCTGACCATCGTCTTGCTGAACTAACAATGAATAAGCTGTATGACAAAATCCCTACTTCTGTGTGGAAATTTGTCCGTTAATCTTTGAAGGGTGTCTGTAGAGTTCTACGCCTCGTTCTGAGTTTTACCTATCCCGTTATGCCCCCTGTGCGTAAGCCAGGTCTCCGTGTAAAACGCGTTCAACAACAGCAATGTTGTGACGATGGTCACATCGGCTTTCCGGGAACGTTCCCCTTCTGGCCAGTTCCGATTAATCTGCGGTAATAACATCCAGAGAGGTTTCCAGTGAGCTTAGAAAAACAGAAAATGATTGCCGGTGAACATTATCGCCCCGGCGATGAGACATTACGGGCTGACCGACTGCGGGCCCGCCATCTGGTTTACCGCTATAACCACACTGCGCCTGATGAAAAAACAGAACGCCAGAACATTCTGGCGGAACTTCTCGGACAAAGCGCAGGCGCTTATATAGAGCCGAGCTTCCGCTGCGACTACGGATATAACATTTATCTGGGCAAAAACTTTTACGCTAACTTCGACTGCGTGATGCTGGATGTCTGCCCTGTTCATATTGGCGATAACTGTATGCTCGCGCCGGGTGTTCAAATTTATACGGCAACCCACCCGCTGGATGCGGAGGAACGAAACAGCGGCGTGGAGTTTGGAAAACCCGTCAATATTGGAAATAACGTCTGGATTGGTGGCCGGGCGGTCATTAACCCTGGCGTCACCATTGGTGATAATGTGGTGGTGGCCTCCGGCGCGGTCGTGACGAAAGACGTCCCGGCTAACGTCGTGGTTGGCGGCAACCCGGCAAAAATTATCAAAACGCTGTGAAGTCGCGGGGAGTCAACTGTTATAGTCTTTTAGCGCCAGACTGTTACTTTTTTCAGCCTGATGGCTCCCCTAAAATTGGCAGACACCCTGTATTGTCAACTCTCATGAAGGCAAAAAATGACCGAGATACAGCGCCTGCTTACCGCCACCATCGACGATCTTAACCTCCGCGAAAAGCGCGATAATCGCCCGCGCTTTAGCATTAGCTTTATTCGCAAACATCCTGGCCTGTTTGTCGCCATGTATGCCGCCTGGCTGGCGACGCTTATTGTTATGCTGAAGTCCGAAACGCTGGTGGACTCCGTCTGGCTGCTGGTTGTACTGTTTGTCGTCTTTAACGCCTTTTTCTTTTTCGACGTGAATCCGCGCTACCGTTACGAAGATATCGACGTGCTCGATTTTCGGGTCTGCTATAACGGCGAATGGTACAACACGCGTTACGTGCCAGAGGAGCTGATCGAAAACATCATGCACTCTCCGGCAGTTGAAGCCGGGCAAAAAGAGAAGCTGCAGAAAATGGTCTCCACCAAAGGACAGCTCTCATTCTATGATGTCTTTACCCTTTCCCGCCCTGCTGCTGCGTAATTAACGCCTGCAGACGTCGGATCCCAGGCGCAAACTGAGAAGCAGAGGTATTACCGTAACCTAAAACCAGCCCGGTTTGCCCCTGCTTCGCCTCCAGGTAATACCCGCTCAGTGCAGCGGGTGCCAGCTGAAACGCTCTCGCCTTCGCCACCAGCCTCTGGTCGTCAATACCGTCTATCGCCAGCGTCAGATGCATCCCACCTTCGCCTGCCAGAATGCGGTGCGGAGTATGAAGCTCGGCGCCCAGCACCTTCCGCAGCTGGCGGTAGCGTTTACGGTACAGCCGACGCATGGCGGCAAGGTGGCGGGCGTAATGACCTTCTTCAATGAACAGCGCCAGGGTGCGCTGTTCGGCACGATGCCCACCCCGCAACAGCGAGCCGATGGCCGGACGAACCGCCTTAGCCAGCGCTGGCGGTAACACCATGAACCCCATGCGAAGTGACGGAAACAGCGTTTTACTGAACGTCCCCAGATACACAACGGGCGCATTGTTGACCATTCCCAGCATCGCCGGTACGGGCTCACCGGCATAACGGAACTCGCTGTCGTAATCATCTTCAATGATCCACGCGTTGTGCTGCCGGGCCAGGTCAAGCAGCGCCAGCCGCCGCCGCGCGCTGAGCACGCTCCCGTAAGGGAACTGATGCGAAGGCGATGTAAAGATCATTGAGGGGGCAGGCGCATCCAGCCCTTCCCAGCACATTCCCTCGTCATCAACCGGTATTCCCGTCATCGCCAGGCCGGTTTTAACAAACGCACTCTTTGCCCCGCTATAGCCAGGGTTTTCTACCCAGGCGACATCGCCAGGCTCGCTTAACAGCATCGTGCAGAGATTGACCCCCTCAAGTGCACCTTCGGTGAGCACAATCTGGCTGGCGTCGCAGTCGATACCACGGGACAAGGCGAGATGCCGGGCAATCGCTGCCCGAAGAGACGGTTCACCGGCCGGGTCACCATAGCCTAACAGGGCACTTCCCTCCTCGCGCAGAACGCGATCGTACAATCGCCGCCACAGCGGCAAGGGGAAATAGTTAATGGCAGGCGTTCCCGGCGTGAACGCCATCACAGGGGTATCGCGCGGCACAGGGGCGGGCAGCAGGGCGACACGTTTTGTCAGCCTGACGTCAGGATCCGGCAGCGTTCGGGCAATCGTACGATGAGCGAATTGCCCCACCCGTGTCCCCTGACGGTTTCGCAGCAAATAACCTTCGAGCGTGAGCTGGTCCAGCGCCGCATTGACGGTGTTTCGGGAAACCGAGATCTGCTGCGCCAGCGTTCGCGAACCGGGCAGCTGGCTGCCGGACTGAAGCCTGCCGCACAGTATCGCATCCCGCAAAGCATGATAGAGCGTGCGCTGGAGCGTCTCTTGCTCACGCTTTTTCAGCGCAGCATGGAGCAAAGTGTAAAGCTCATCACCCGGTATATTCATCTTTCCTCCTTGTGGTACCAGAAAAACATATCCTGGTGGTTCTTTTTAAGGAACCAGTAATTCACTAATCTGGAGTTCTTTTCAACGACATGGAATAAAGATGAATACATTCAATGAGTTTGGACAGCCTGTAGGCGAAGCCCTTATCGACTGGCAACCTCGTCAACACCCGTCCCGGGTAGTCCTTCAGGGTCACTATTGTCGGCTTGAGCCGCTGCGCGTGGAGCATGCCCACGCGTTGTTCTCCGCCTATTCCCTGGCCGAAGATACCCGCAGCTGGACGTGGCTACTTCGTGAACCTGATGCCACCGCAGAAGAGTTTGCCAAATGGGTGGCGAGCGTAAGTGAGTTATCCGATCCCATCCATTTTACCGTTATGGATAACCAGACCCAGTCTCCTGTCGGGACGCTGTCCCTGATGCGGATCGATCCTAAAAACGGGGTCGTGGAAGTGGGGCACGTTCACTTCTCTCCTCTGTTAAGCCGCACGCCAGGGTCGACAGAGGCGCAATATCTGCTGATGCGGTACGTGTTCGATACCCTGGGCTACCGGCGTTATGAATGGAAGTGCAATAGCCTGAACGAGCCTTCCCGTAAAGCGGCGCTGCGTCTGGGCTTTCAGTTTGAGGGGCGCTTTCGCCAGGCGCTGGTCATAAAAGGCCGTAACCGGGATACCGACTGGTTTTCTATTCTCGACAAAGAGTGGCCGGCGCTGGCGAGCGCCTTTGAAAGCTGGCTTGCCACCGACAATTTTACTGCCGATGGCAAACAGAAAAGATCCCTGGAAAGCTGGCGAGAAACGCGCGTCTAGCGTCTTTTTTTACGTCCCTGAACCGCCTTAAAGCGCGGATTAGATTTGCAAATCACGTATAAGCGTCCCTTGCGTTTGACTATCTGGCAATCCGGGTGACGCTGCTTTGCACTGCGTAATGAGTTAAGTACCTGCATGGTTAGCCCCGCTTCGCATTGAGAAAACCGCCAAAACGCTTGCGGAAGCGCGCGGCGCTACCGTCCGTGGAGAACGTTTTCTGCTTGCCGGTATAAAACGGGTGCGATTTTGAAGAAACCTCAATGGTGATGTACGGATACGTTTCACCGTCGAGTTCAATTTCGCGGTCGGTCTTAATGGTTGAGCCAACCTTGAAGTATTCATTAGCGCTGGTGTCGTGGAATACCACGGTGCGATAGGCTGGATGGATATCAGGCTTCATCGTAAATCCTTTGTGTTTTGTTATAACATAACAAAATAATATCCAGGCCAGTTCGAAAAAACAACCCCCTCTCGCCGGGCGATATTTTCTCGTTTGCCTGAGATAAAATGAAAACCTGGCTGCCCACGTGCTATAACTATATCATTTCGCGGTAAAATCTTTCTCTTCAGGCAAGGAACTCAATGCCCAGGAACGGGTATACGAGGAAGGACACGACAGCATGAAAACCCGACATCTGGTCAGTCTGGTGACTGGCATACTTATCTTTTCTGTGCTGGTTCCCATTTGCCTGAGCATCTGGCTGGCCCATCGCCAGGCGGAAGATAAGTTTGCCAATGCGCTGGATAACTATGCGTCACGCGTGTTGGTAAGAACCGACAGAGTTGTGGATCAGGCAAAAGAAGCACTCGATCACCTGCAGGCCTTTGAAGGGGTGCCGTGTAGCCCGTTGCAGTTAAGAGAGATGCGCCGGGTCGCTTTCTCGTGGCGATATGTTCAGGAAGTGATTTATATCGATAACCTTCAGCCGCTCTGCTCCTCCCTCGAGCAAACCAGTCATGCTCCCCCTTTCCCCCCACCGATGCGCATTACCGAAGATGGTTACAGCGCATGGCTGACCACGCAAAACGATCTTGGGTTTAACCGCTACATGGCAGTGCTGGGAAAAGGCCACTACCTTGTCATGGTCGATCCTGCCTCGCTGGTGGACGTTATCCCTTTCGGCGAGATAGCGATTGATGCCGCCCTGGTAGGCACTACAACACACCGCATATTCGCCAGCAGCAGTAAGCTCAATTCTCACATCCGCGACATGGTTCAGGAGCGGGATGTCAAAAGCGTGCAGTACAACGGTTCAATGTACGTCATGAAGTCTGTACCTGAGCTTGGATTTACCGTCGTCGCATGGGCAACGCTCAAACCGCTGGCTGAAACCTGGCACCGGCAGCTTCTTTTCTGGTTACCGTTCGGCATGTTAATAAGTCTGCTCGCCGCGCTGTTTGTCCTGCGGATCCTGCGTCGTATCCAGTCGCCGCGCAATCGCCTGCTTGACGCCATTAACAGCCGGGATTTTGTGGTTCACTATCAGCCCATCGTGGCGCTCAGTAGCGGAAAAATTGTGGGCGCAGAAGCGCTGACGCGCTGGCCACAGCCAGACGGAAGCAGCCTATCGCCGGATATTTTTGTCCCCCTTGCCGAGCAAACGGGGCTCATCTCACAGCTGACGCAGTTAGTCATCGAAAAGGTGTTTGAAGATATGGGCCACTGGCTGCAACGCCATCCCGATCAGCATATCTCCATTAACCTCGCCCCTGCCGATTTAACCTCCGGCATCCTGCCACCTTTACTGAGTCAGCTACTGAATAAGTGGCAAATACAACCCCGACAAATCGCCCTTGAGCTCACCGAGCGCGGCTTTGCCGATCCCAAAATCAGCGCGCCGGCTATCGCCGCATTTCGCCGCTCGGGGCACCCTGTCTATATTGATGATTTTGGCACGGGCTATTCCAGCCTGAGCTATCTGCAGGATCTGGACGTCGACACGCTAAAAATTGATAAATCGTTCGTCGATGCGCTGGAGTATAAAAACGTGACGCCGCACATCATTGAAATAGCAAAGTCGTTGAAGCTGGCGATGGTGGCGGAGGGCATCGAGACCGCAGGGCAGCTCGCCTGGCTACACCGTCACGGCGTGCAGTACGGGCAGGGGTGGTACTACAGCAAGGCACTGCCAAAAACGGAATTTATTCTTTGGGCAGAAAATAACCTCGGCACGCACGCTACTTGAGATAGGATTTGATCACCCGCAACACCACGCCAAGATCGGCTTCACGCTGCGCTTCTTCAGGCTCTTTCACCACGTGATCGGTTAAATGTCCTTCGATCACCTGCATCATCATGCCATTGACCGCCCCGCGGATTGCCGCCAGCTGCTGTAACACCTCGGCGCATTCGTGATCGCTGTTAAGCATTTTTTCCAGCGCGGTGCTTTGCCCCTGAATTTTCTTCAGGCGAGTCAGTAACATCTTCTTGTCTCTAACGGTATGTGACATCTCTGTATCCCTAATTTTTTAGCTTTTAAAGCATATCACGCTCTACTCCCCCTGAGTATTTTTCTACTGGGGGGTAGTATTACGCTACTGGGGGGGAGTAGTATCTCCGCACGCTTTCCACTCCGGAATTTCCCATGACCGATTTTGCTTCACTTCTTCAGCAGGGCAATGCCTGGCTGTTTGTTCCCAGCGCTATCCTGCTCGGTGCGCTGCATGGCCTGGAACCAGGCCATTCAAAAACAATGATGGCAGCCTTTATTGTTGCCATCCGCGGCACGCTGAAACAGGCGGTACTGCTTGGCCTGGCGGCAACGCTCTCCCATACGGCGGTGGTCTGGCTCGTTGCGATGGCGGGATTATGGTTTGGTCGGGGCTGGGATGCGCATACGTCCGAACCCTGGTTCCAGCTGATCTCCGGGGTGCTGATCGTTGCGATCGCCCTGTGGATGGCGTGGCGAACCTGGAAAGAGAGCCAGCCGCACGATCATCATCACGACCATGATAGCCATCACCACCACGACCATGAACATGAACATGAACATGAACATGACCACCATCACCACGAACACACGCTGATTGAAGAAGAGTGGCAGGACGCCCACCAGCGCGCTCACGCGCAGGATATTAACCGCCGCTTCAGCGGTCAAAATGTCACCACCGGACAGATTGTGATGTTTGGCCTGACCGGCGGACTTATCCCCTGCCCGGCGTCCATCACCGTGCTGCTGATCTGCCTGCAGCTGAAGCACTTCGCCCTCGGCGCGACGCTGGTGTTCAGCTTCAGTATTGGTCTGGCGTTAACGCTGGTCGCTTCCGGCGCGATTGCCGCCTTAAGCCTCAAGCACGCGACCAAACGCTGGCCCGGGTTTAGCGAATTCTCCCGTAAGGCACCGTGGATCTCCGCTGCGCTGATTACCGTGGTAGGAATTTACATGAGCCTGCATGGCCTGAGCGGCATTCTGGCGTAAGCATGCGGCCACGCTCTGTGGCCGCCTCTCCAGGGTCAGTTAAGGGTTCTGCTGCCAGCTGAAGGTATAGCGAAGCTGACGTGTCTGCAGAATGAATTCCGGTGCAACGCTGGGACTCCAGGAATCGTCGCCGCCCACGCCCATATGGAACGCATCGAGGTTAAGCCAGCATCCCGGCTCTTCCCGCAGCAGATGATGATGGGTTGTCTCCCGCAGCTGCTGCTGGCTATAGCGGCTCACCGAGAAGTGGAACTGGCCATTTAGCTGATGCGTTCCCAGCGTCAGCTCCCGCGTATCACAGCGCAAACCATTTTCCGTCGGGAAGATATACGGCGTGTGCATCTCCGCCAGGGGTAATGTCCAGCGCCCCTGCCGTGCCGCCAGCTTTCTGTCCGGATAGTTTTCATGCGGCCCCAGTCCCAGCCAGGAGACGTTTTCCGGCGTTTCGGCAAGATGAACGCTCAGGCCAACGCGCGCAGGCTCCGGGATATCAGATGCAATATCGACCTGAATATCGACATGCAGAACGCCTCGCTCGTCCACCCTCCAGACTTTACGGCTCATAAACAGGGCTTTGCCGCGATACTCAAGGACGTGCTGGGTTGTGACAACCACCTCGTCTGCGTGCTGCTCTGCCTCACAGTGCAGAACGCGCGAGGTGAGATCGTACATGCCCGCCGCTTTCCAGCGTTCAACCCAGGCGTTCGGATCGATC
Source organism: Enterobacter sp. Taxon_8 (assembly GCF_058354585.1). Classification (NCBI taxonomy): domain Bacteria; kingdom Pseudomonadati; phylum Pseudomonadota; class Gammaproteobacteria; order Enterobacterales; family Enterobacteriaceae; genus Enterobacter; species Enterobacter sp. Taxon_8. The sequence goes on from NZ_CM177989.1 coordinate 3,480,278, forward strand.
TTCGTCGCTTCACTTACGCCAATGTCGTTGTCCAGCGGCGCGCGGCTGACGTTATCCGTCAGAGGTGAAAGCAGCGTTTCAACGCCATTTCGCCACCATTGAGTCAGATTTCCGGTTGCGCGATCGAATTGCCAGCGCTGTTGACGATGGGAGATCTCCTGAACGCGATCGTTTTGCGTCAAGACCGGCGGCTCGCCCACCGGAGCTGGCGGAGCAATAAAGAGTGGAGCCGGCAGCGGCCACTGCTCCCACGCGCAGCTATGGTCAGCCGGTGACCACGGCGTTGCCCGCGGCTGGCGTACTTCTACGTTCAGCCAGACCTCACCCGGCCCGGCTTTCAGCTCCGGCAGGTCGATCTCCAGAAGCTGGGTGCCTTCAGGCGACATCGAGAGCGTCACCTCGCCCTCGGCCAGCACGTCCCCGTCCCGGGCAACCGTCCAGCTCAGCACTTCGTTATCGGTGTGGCGGAACAGGTAGCCGCTTTGCACCTCAATCACCAGCGGCGAGGTGCTGACCCGCGTAAAGGTAAAGAACTGCTGGGCGCGCTGCGCCTCGTACAGCGCCGGGTGCGGCGTGCGATCGGGGAATACCAGGCCATTGAGGCAGAACTGCCGATCGTTCGGCTTATCGCCAAAGTCTCCCCCGTAGGCCCAGAACGCGTTGCCAGCTTCGTCCTGTTTCGTCAGGGCCTGATCGACCCAGTCCCAGACAAATCCCCCCTGCAGGCGAGGGTGGCTGCGAAACGCCTGCCAGTATTTCGCGAACCCGCCAAAGCTATTCCCCATCGCGTGAGCATATTCACAGAGGATCAGCGGACGCGTTTCGTCCGGCATACCGATCCATTTTTTGATTGACCATTTAGGCACTGCCGGGAAGGGCTGATCCTGATCGACACGGGCATACATCGGACAAACAATATCGGTAGCCGCCGTATTCGCGCCGCCGCCTTCATACTGCACCGGACGCGTCGGATCCGTGGATTTCACCCAGCGATACAGTGCGTCGTGGTTTGCGCCGTGCCCGGACTCATTGCCCAGCGACCAAATGATTATTGAGGGATGATTACGATCGCGCTGCACCATGCGGGTCACGCGTTCGCTCATGGCGGGCAGCCAGCGCGGATCGTCTGCAAGGCGGCTCATCGGCACCATACCGTGGGTTTCGATGTTGGCTTCATCAACAACGTACAGCCCGTAGCGATCGCAAAGCCGGTACCACAGCGGATGGTTCGGGTAGTGCGAGCAGCGCACGGCGTTGAAGTTGTGCTGCTTCATGATTTCGATATCGCGGCGCATGGTCGCTTCGTCCATCACCTGGCCGTTTTCCGGGTGATGCTCGTGCCGGTTAACCCCGCGGATCAGCAGCGGTTTACCGTTGAGCTTCAGCAGGCCATTGCTGATATCAACGCGTCGGAAGCCCACGTCGCACGCCTCAATCTCAAGCACTTCACCCTGCGGGTTGATAAGCGCAATCGTCAGGCGATACAGTTCTGGCGTTTCAGCGCTCCAGAGCGCGGGCTGTTCAACGGGCATCGCCGCCGTTAAGCGCTCTGCCCAGCTGCCGCGCTCGTCGACGATGGCTGACCCTGGACGCCGGGAAACGCAGGCGCATTTTTCCTCCGCGCGCCACAGGGTAAAAACCACCTCGCAGTCTGCAAAGCCAGCGCCTGCCAGCGCGACATCAACCTTCAGCACCGCGCGGTCCAGCTCCTTATTCAGGTCCGTCACCACGTGATAATCGGCAATCCGGGTATCGGGTTTATGCAGCAAAGTCACATCGCGGAAAATGCCGCTCATGCGCCACATGTCCTGATCTTCAAGATAGCTGCCGTCGCACCAGCGCAATACCATGACCGCCAGGCGGTTCTGCCCGGGGCGTAATGCCGCCGAGAGGTCAAATTCGGCGGGCAGCCGACTGTCCTGGGAATAGCCTATCCACTTCCCGTTGCACCAGAGATGGAACGCCGAGTTCACACCGTCAAAGATGATGCGTGTTTGCCCGCTCTGAAGCCAGGCGTCATTCATTTCAAATGTGAGCGAGTAACAACCTGTCGGATTTTCCTGCGGCACAAAAGGTGGGTTAACGGGGATGGGATAGGTGACATTGGTGTAGATGGGCGTGTCAAACCCCTGCATCTGCCAGTTCGACGGTACGGGCATCGCGACGGCATCCGCGCAATCTTCGGTGCCCCATGCCTCAGGAACCTGCTCGGGAGCAGAAAAGTAGCTAAATCGCCACATCCCATTAAGAGTGCGCCTGCTGGTGGTTCCGGCGTCATCTCTGGCGGAAGATTCATTGCGCCAGCTGTGTAACGGCGCATGTGCGGCCAGGCGGTTCCACTGGGTGACGCCGGGGTTTTCCCAGTCCCGACGGGCCAGAATGGCGCTGAGGGTCAGCGGTGAAGTGGTGGACATAGTAACCTCTTTGCGAAGCGCTCACAATTTTGGTTAACATGCCCTGGCACTCTGCGATGGTAAAGCGCCCATTCGCCGGGTAGCGAGTCAGATCACAAAGTTTTATTTGCGGGCAATCTGCTCGGCAAGGAGTGCCAGGCTTCTAAGCTGCTCCGCCAGATCCTCGCGTTCAGCCTGCTTCGGGTTGCGGCGTGCGCTTGAATGACGGGTAACCAGCGTCACCGGCAGTTGAACCTGCCAGCACGCCTCCTCCCCGGTGGGGGCCAGCAGCCATTCCACGCTGCGTTCACCCGCATCGCGAAACGCCTGACGAATGGTCGTCAGCGGCGGGGAAAACCAGGCGCTGTCGGCCGTATCGTCAAACCCGACCACCGACATCTGGCCAGGAATAGCGATCCCTTTTTCCGCGCAGGCGCGCATTACCCCGAGCGCCATCTGATCGTTAGCCACCAGAATGGCATCCGGTAATATCGTCCCCGACAGAAGGACATGCCCTTTCTCATAGCCGCTGGCGGCGCTCCAGTCACCGTAAGCCACCTCAACGGCTTCATGCCACGCGCGGGCCAGAGCGGCTTTCCACCCCGCCAGACGCGCCCGAGCAGAGACCGAGCTTTCCGGCCCGCTCAGCAGAGCAATATGTCGATGCCCCAGCGAAAGCAGATGCTCAACGCCCAGACGCGCCCCCTGCTCCGCGTTAAACACGAGGCTGTTTACCCGCGCTGAAGGTGCCACATCGAGGAACAGCACCGGGACGGGCGACGCCAGTGCCCTGAGTTCTTCGGCGAGCAGATCGTCAAGCGGAACATTCACCAGCAGCGCGTCCACCCGCTGCGCCAGCAGCGCCTGAAGCGCGACCTGACAGTGCTGCGGCTGTTCAACCATGGAGATAAGAACACTTGCCCCCTGTTCCGCCGCGCGGGATTTTACCGCCGACACAATTTGCGAGGGCGCATGCAGGGCCAGATCGGTGGTGATAAGTCCCAGCGTGCGGGTGCGTTTACCCGCCAGCTGCTGTGCGCGCAGGTTAGGCACGTAGTGCAGCTCCGCCATCGCCTGCTGCACCTTTTCCCGCGTGCGGGCAGAAACATGCTCCGCGTCGTTAATGACGCGGGAAACGGTCTGATAAGAAACCCCCGCAAGGAGGGCGACATCGTAGAGAGTGATAGCTTTCATGCATTGTGGCATCGCGTGAGTCGGGGCCCATTATTGTGGCACAGCGACGCCGTTAAAACATGTGAGCGCTTCGCAAAATTAAACAACCCGCTCCGGCTGAGGTATTTCCGCAATGCGCGGCTTTTGGCGAAACCAGGGCAGACAGAGCTGGATAAGCGGGCCAATGGTCAGGGCATAAAGTACGGTTCCCACGCCAAAGGTGCCGCCAAGCACGCACCCAATCAGCAGGACGGACACTTCAATTGAGGTGCGCACGCTACGAATGGACCACCCCAGCCGGGCGTGAATGCCGGTCATCAGACCGTCGCGCGGGCCTGGCCCGAAACCGGCCCCGATGTACATGCTGGTCGCAATCGCGTTCATCACGATGCCCGACACCAGGAAAGCGATTCGAACGGGTAACGATTCCAGTTCCGGGATAAGCGCCATGCTGGCGTCCGCCGCCAGACCGATACAAATCACGTTACTGATCGTGCCAAGCCCCGGCATCTGGCGCAGCGGGATCCACAGCAGCAGCACCGCAGCGCCGGTCACAATAATCACCGTTCCGATAGTCATTCCCAGCTGTAACCCCACCCCAAGGTGAAATACATCCCAGGGGTCGACGCCCAAATCGGAACGAATAAACATCGCGGTGGACAGGCCATACAGTCCTAAACCGACATAGAGTTGTAGCAGACGACGTACCATTTTTATCTTCTCCAGTGAACCAGGCTTTCATCCTGACCTAAAATGGCACTATGATTAATGTCCAGTTTTCAAATAGTGGACTGCATATGTCATCACGCCGCTTCGGAAGTCAGTCTCTGGTACGCCTTTTAGGCCACTGGCAACAAGCCTCATCCCGAACCCCGCTCTGGCGACAGCTGGCCGACGCGCTGCGTTTATTAATCCTTGACGGACGGCTGGCACTGAATACGCGGCTGCCGGGCGAGCGTGAGCTGGCCGCGGCGCTGGACGTGAGCCGTACCACCGTCAGCAGCGCGCTCGCCCACCTGCGTGAAGAGGGATATCTTGAAAGCCGCCACGGCAGCGGGTCACGCGTGATCCTCCCGGATACGCGCGCCGTTCCCACTCTTTCCGCGGCGAGCGCGGCACTGGATCTCTCCACTGCCGCCCTCAATGCCGGGCCGGAGATCCATCAGGCGTATACCCATGCGCTCACGGCCATTACCCAGCATCTCTCGCTGACGGGCTACGATCAGCTAGGGCTGCCGACGCTGCGGGAAGCCATCGCTGCACGCTATACCGCGCGTGGTCTTCCCACCCGCGCGGACGAAGTGATGGTGGTCAATGGCGCCGTCAGCGGCTTCGCGCTGGTCCTGCGGATGATGACCGGGCCCGGGGATCGCGTCGTGGTCGATCACCCCACCTATCCGCTGGCGATTGCCGCCATTCAGGGCGCGCAGTGTCGGCCCGTGGGGGTGTCGCTGCCGGAAACCGGCTGGGATACGGATGGCTTCGCCGCCACGCTTGCCCAAACCGCGCCGCGCCTGGCGTACCTGATGCCGGATTTTCATAATCCGACCGGGCGCTGTATGGATATTGCCACCCGTCAGGCCATCACGGATATTGCAGCCCAAACCCGCACGGCGCTGGTGGTGGATGAAACGATGGTGGATCTCTGGTTTGATGCGCCTCCCCCGCCACCGCTGGCTGCCTTCAACCCGCAGGCCACCGTCATCACTTTAGGCTCCGCCGGCAAAAGCTTCTGGGGAGGGCTGCGTCTAGGCTGGATCCGCGCCTCATCGCGCACCATCGCCACGCTTGCCCAGACGCGGGATACGCTGGATTTAGGCTCGCCGCTGCTGGAACAGCTGGCAATGCAGTGGCTCATTAACAACAGCGAGACGTTTCTGCCCGCACGCCGGAAGATGCTGGCGGAACGGCGCGATCGATGCGGTGACCTGCTGCGAGAACATTTCCCGGAGTGGAAATTCCACGAGGCGGAAGGCGGGCTCTCCTACTGGATAGAGCTACCGGGCATGCTGGCGACACAGCTTGCCGCACGGGCAGAAATAATCGGGATTAACCTTGGAACCGGGACGCGATTTGGTTTATCGGGGGCGTTTGACCGCTATTTACGTATGCCCTTCTCGCTGGAATCGACAGAGCTTGAGCAGGCGTTACTGAGGATCAAACCGTTATGGCTCGCCCTGAATAAAAACGTGCCATCGTTAAAACGCAGCGTAATCTAATATTAAAATATTTGAAGCAGATCATAAAATAAAAACTGCTGACTGTAATATATGCAGTCAGCAGTTTTCACTGGTCAGTGTTTAATGCTGAGGAGGAATAGGAAAGCCTTTTAGTGAAATAACGAAATTATCACCGTCTTTCTTTATTTTTGCACCGGTATCACACCAGTCAGACGCAATACGAAAGAACTCATCGCTTCCAACATTCCAGCCAAGACGTACGTGCTTCACGTAGCCTGAACGCAACAGATCGCAGGCCTCGTTGTAGTCACTGGCAGTTGACAGTTGTTGTTTCATTTTCTCTTCTTCAGAAGTTTACGCAGAGCCTTGATTTCTTTAGGAGTAAAAGGAGAAACACTCTCTTCTTCCGTATGCTGATTATCAATATCCTCTTCCGATACTCCCGCCTCTTCTACTGCTTCGAATGCCAGCAGCAGCAGTTTCTCTGTTGTCACGCTTAAATTCTCGTTATTGAGTTCCGCATAGTGGCGAAGCCTTTCTTTTAGCGCGTCATCAATCTTAACGTTTAATACCGCTGTAGCCATTTTTGTCACTTCCCTTCGGAATAAGTACTTTATTTAATACACGAAGTTAACAATGTTATCCAGATATAAATTTTTTCGAGTTATGGAAGAAAATAGACATCCAATTATAAAATGACAGTCTATTATTACAGGTTTATGACAATAATATTTCAGCGCGATGAAATATATATTACACGATATAGGCATAATATTATTGTGGGATAGCAGTCAAAAGTGAGAGGTGAAAGCAGGAAGATTTTATGAGGGCGGAAATGGGTAGGGGCCCTGCCAGCTAAGCTTTTCCAATAAAACCTATGTATTTCAATGCACTAAAAAGCGGTGGGGCAATGATTTTGTATCACCCAAAGTATAACTGGCAAGCCGTTTTCTCATGCGACAGACACAAAAAAAACCGGGGCTGACCCGGCTTTGTATGGCTTTTGACCAAACTCCATCTAAGCTACATTTTCCACTACCATGTCGGATCGCCCAACCTCTTCAATCAGTGGTTGGAGGTTCGTATTGCTTCCTTTGACTGTAAATAGGTCTTCTGGCTGTTCATCTTTTACGGCTTTTTTAACATAACCATAATACGGACGACTAACCGCAGTCCTTAAAGATACCGCCGTACAAGAAGATAAAGCGACCACATTTTCCCCTGTGTACTTGAACACTGGCGGCTCAAAGTTTTTGATCACGCTCCGGCAAGAGTTCACAAATTGTGTGAACGCTTCAATTTTACCTGCCAGGGCCATACGACGGGCATGCTCGATCTCATCTACCGTGAGATCGGGAGCGGAATATCTATCGCACAAATGGGTGGGCCCCTGACGGCTAGCTATAACTGTTATTTTCAGTGTCATAGGGTGCGGTCATGCGGAGAAAATAGCGTTACGGATTAGCTTAATGAGATTGCCGATGCGAAAGCATCGCCCGGCAATATTGAATTCAGGGTGAGAAATAAATCGATCAGGATGCAGGAGGCGTTAACGGCTGAACGTCATTGCTATTCACCCAGCCGTGCGTCGTTTTTCCGCTACGGGCGACAAACTCTACCTCTGCCCAGCCAGCCTGGGTTTGTATTACCCCTACTACGTCTCCTTTAACGATCCAGGCTTTACGCCGGGTCGCGGCATCAGGCGTGGAGCTCAGATAAGCCCGCGGGCTGCTTACCTTCATCAGCGTTTGCCACTGTGTCTGCCGCGTCCTCTCCAGTTCCAGACCTGTCGCAATTTCAGGCATCAGCACATTCATACACCCAGCATGGTTTTGCCCATCAGGAATGGCTAATGTGACACCCGCGGTATTCGCGGCAATATGGCCCGCGAGCACAGATGAAGACCATGAAGTGATGGTGTCTGGCTGTTGCGCTGAAACATGGCCTGTCAGAAAGAAAGTACAGGTACGTTTTACGCTGTCTTCAGCCGATTCAGAGTAATACCCGGTGATATTGCCCGTCGGAGAGACGGCGAGTAACAAACCTTCATATACGCCAGACTGTAGCGTCGTGGCATACGAAGAAAACGCCGCCATTAAGACTGAAAAACCGCAAACTATGCGCATCATTTTAATTTTCATCTCCGCCCCTTCTCCAGGCTTTCATAAGTTCTGCGAATTTTAACGTCATAATCACCGAAATCGCTTCCGTTATAGTTAAATGCCATATTATAAAAGTCCTTATTTACCATTGCCGACAGTAGTGAGCTGTTCTTATTGCACAAATGTAAAAAAGCATTTAATTGCTTACCGGCATTTGACTTCATATCTTTTAAAAATGTGCCGAGATCTTTATAACCGCACGATTCGTAATTAAACCCCATAATCTGGAACATCCCCCATGAACACGATTTTATCGCAGCTTCGGCATCAAGTGCGTAAGCCTTCGCCAGGGTATTCCATGCAGAAAGCTGGTCGATATTGTTTTTTTGCCATTCCGGACCCGCTTTCTTTACATATTTATAAGACAAAAAAGGGTGGGTTTGATCGTATTTCCTTTTGGTGTATTTACGGAAAATATGCCCTTCATACGCAATAATCGGTAGATTTAAAGCATTAAACCCAGATCGTCCGCCCGACTCCACAATAGAAAAAGCTTTGATGATATTCAGTTCTACCCGACGATTAAGATTTTCCCAGGCTTCAGTAAAGTCCTGTTCCGTCAGCGATACAGCCCCATCAATACCAGGTGCCATCAGCTTGCTTCGCTCAAGGGTTTCATCTGCAACGTTGTAGCGCTCTTTTCTCAGATAATCGTTAACCAGCTGACGGACGCTATTTTCATTGGCAGAAGGTTGCCTAAAAAATGAAGACGTGAAAGACGATTGTTGAGACGCAAGGGGATATTTCATCGCAGCAGCAACTAATCCACGGAAAGTCTTCCCTTCTGGCTCAATAACCCCATCGGGATGCTGGAAACGCAAATGAATGGACTGAAACTGGCTGATGGTTCTGATCAATGTCGGGGAAATAATCCCATCTTCTGGGATGTCATACTGGATGATAGGCTTAATGAGATTAAACAGGTATTGCACGATAATCACGTCGCGCTGAAAGTTTCCTGCTTTACCTGGCGTTCCTACGGCACTTTTCAATAAAGGTGACAAACGTCTGAGAGAATTATCCATTTCTGAGTACTCATAAATGAAAAAATATACGGTTAGTGGGAAACCGCATCTCGTGATCGACAGCATCAAGCTGCTCACATCCAGCAGGCATTGATACGCCACTTGCGCCGCACCAGGTAAACACTGAAAACAGGAGTTATTGGGAGCACAAATGGGTGGGGGCCCTGCCAGCTACATCCCGGCACACACGTCCTCTGCCCTGGCTGCTTCCTTCCGGACCTGACCTGGTGAACAGAGTAGCGTTGCGGGAGAACCAACAGAGCCCCCATTGAGAGCGTTGATAACCAACGCGCTGGCGCATTATCCCTGTGCTAAAGCCCAATTGCAAGTGACCAGGAACCGGATGCTGGTTTCTTGCGCAAACAGGCGCAGCAATCATGAAGATCTTCGTTTACCATAGCGTTCCAGAAACTCCCCCCACAGGTGAAGGTATGGACGAACACGACTCCTTTCCACAGCGCGTATGGCAAATCGTGGCCTCAATCCCGGAAGGCTATGTCACTACCTATGGTGATGTTGCGCGCCTGGCCGGTTCCCCGCGCGCGGCGCGACAGGTTGGAGGCGTCCTGAAACGGCTACCGGAAGGCAGTACGTTGCCCTGGCATCGCGTGGTGAATCGTCATGGGAACATTTCGCTCACCGGGCCGGATCTTCAGCGTCAGCGTCAGGCGTTACTTTCAGAGGGTGTCCAGGTGACAGGGTCGGGTCAGATTGATTTGCAGAAATTTCGCTGGATATATTGACCCCTCTCCCGGAGGAGAGGGGAAATGCAGGAATTACATCTGAGTCGGTGGGGTTGGCAGAGACGGCTGATTGGTCTGCGGTGCGACCGGTACTTCGGTCTGCTGCACCGGCACCAGGTTCAGGTCGATTTTTGTCCCACCGTTGTTGATTGCTTCCTGAACCGTATCGGTGATAAAGACCAGCTTACCGTTGATGGTTACCGCTGCACTCAGCAGAATACGGGCGTTAGGCTGCACGTCCGACGGGTTATACGGCAACACGAAGCTAAATGGCGCCTGCTTACCTTCTGTACGGACCGCACGCTGGGCCACGACTTTAGACGGCGCGTCGGCCAGGGAAGCATCAGACAGCGTTACCGTTAGTACCGCGTCCGGTGGCAGAGCGACTCTCTGCTTGATCCAGATTGTACCGGAAACGTTAGGCTGCTGAATGGACTGCTGTGAAAGGGTGTTAATCCCGTTCGGATCTGCAGCTGGAACCGGCACCTGGGCGCTCTTACCGGCACAGGCGGACAACGCCACCGCAATAGCTACACCACTAAGCATGGGCACGAGTTTCATTGAAGTCTCCTTATCAATGCACCAGCGGGATCGATCCCATCCGATGTCGTTTCAATCACATAACGTATTCAAGTGTGGCACAGATCACCGATTTATGCCTGAAAACGTGCCGATATTCAGATTATTCTACCCATCGGACCACTTTCATTTCTGCGTTATACTCTGCCTATCTTTCGCTGCGGCGTTTATTGAGGACAACTATGAGTCAGGCACTGAACAATCTGCTGACATTACTAAATCTGGAAAAAATTGAGGAAGGACTCTTTCGCGGACAGAGCGAAGATCTCGGCTTGCGCCAGGTCTTCGGGGGGCAAGTCGTCGGACAAGCACTGTACGCAGCAAAGGAGACTGTCCCGGCAGACCGTCTGGTGCATTCATTCCACAGCTACTTCTTACGCCCTGGCGATAGCGCAAAACCGATTGTGTATGACGTTGAAGTTCTGCGAGACGGCAACAGTTTCAGCGCGCGCCGCGTAGCGGCCATTCAGAGCGGCAAGCCGATCTTTTACATGACGGCCTCTTTCCAGGCGCCGGAGCCGGGCTACGAGCATCAGAAAGTGATGCCCCCGGCTCCGTCACCCGACTCTTTAAAATCAGAGACGGATATTGCTCGCGCGCTGGCGCATCTGCTTCCGCCGCAGGTCAAAGAGAAGTTTCTCTGCGATAAGCCGCTGGAGATCCGCCCGGTTGAGTTCCACAACCCTATGAAAGGCCATACCGCCGAGCCGAAACGCCAGGTTTGGATCCGTGCCAACGGGACCGTGCCGGAAGATTTCCGCGTCCATCAGTATCTGCTGGGCTATGCGTCTGACTTCAACTTCCTGCCGGTGGCGCTGCAGCCGCACGGCGTTGGTTTCCTGGAAAAAGGGATGCAGGTCGCGACGATCGATCACTCCATGTGGTTCCACCGTCCGTTCAACATGAATGAGTGGCTGCTTTACAGCGTGGAGAGCACGTCAGCGTCGAGCGCACGCGGATTTGTGCGTGGAGAATTTTATACTCAGGACGGCGTGCTGGTCGCTTCGACGGTGCAGGAAGGGGTGATGCGTAATCGCGGGTGATTGTGTGCGGCCTGATGCCCTCCCCCTGACCCTCTCCCACCGGGAGAGGGAATACACATTAAAAACGGCAACCGAAGTTGCCGTTTTGCAGTTTATCAGGCGTTATACGCATTCTCGCCGTGGCTGTTGACGTCCAGACCTTCGCGCTCCTGCTCTTCCGGTACGCGCAGACCCACCGTGATATCCGCCAGCTTATAGCCAATGAAGGCCACAACGGCAGACCAGACAACGGTGATAGCAATACTTTCCAGCTGCACCAGCACCTGATGAACCATGGTGACACCTTCCGCGTAACCCACGCCACCGAGCGATTTCGCCGCGAAGATACCGGTCATGATACAACCGACTATGCCGCACACGCCGTGCACGCCGAATACATCGCATGGGTCGTCGACGCGCAGCACACGTTTCAGTGCGGTGACGCCCCACAGACCCGCCAGACCCGACACCAGGCCGACCAGCAGCGCACCGCCGACACCGACATAACCACACGCAGGGGTGATACCAACCAGACCGGCAATCGCACCTGAACAGGCACCCAGCAGGGAAGGTTTACCGCGCACCGCCCACTCGCCAAACACCCAAGAGAGGATTGCACCCGCCGTGGCTACAACGGTGTTCACGAACGCCAGCGCGGCGATTTCGTTGGCCGCACTTGCTGAGCCGGCGTTGAAGCCAAACCAGCCAAAGTAGAGGATCGCAGTACCGGTAAAGACCATCGGCAGGTTGTGCGGTTTGAACGCCTCTTTACCGAAGCCCACGCGTTTGCCAATCAGATAAGCGCCCACCAGACCCGCGACCGCGGCGTTAATGTGTACAACGGTACCGCCCGCGAAGTCCAGCGCACCGTGCGTTGCCAGCAGACCACCGCCCCAGACCATGTGCGCAATCGGCACATAGGAGAGCGTCATCCAGACCACTACGAAGATCAGAACGGCAGAGAAACGAATACGCTCCGCCAGCGCGCCCACAATAAGCCCGACGGTAATACAGGCGAAGGAGCCCTGGAACGCCACGTGAATATACTGATAGAAGCTGCCCATCAGCGCGGTCAGCTCAATATTTTTCAGCATCACCCAGTCGAAGTTACCAAAAAACGCGTTGCCCGTACCGAACGCCAGCGAGTAACCGTAAACCACCCACAGCACGCAGACCAGCGCAAACGTCACGGCAACCTGCGTCAGCATGGAGAGAACGTTTTTGCCACGGATCAGGCCGCCGTAGAACAGCGCAATGCCCGGAATGGACATGAAAAGCACCAGCGCGGTGCTGATCATCATAAAGGCGTTATCGGCTTTATCAGCCACCGCAGGGGCAGCAGCCAGCGCCAGGCCCGGCAGCAGCGCCAGCGAACCCAGACCCGTTTTAAGTGTTGCTATCTTCATTTTCTCGATCCCTATCACTGTGTGCCAGGCGTTATTTACAATGCCGCTTCGTCAGATTCGCCGGTACGGATGCGAATGACGCGCTGCAGTTCGGCAACGAAAATTTTGCCGTCGCCAATTTTGCCGGTATAGGCCGCTTTGCTAATGACATCAATGACTTCATCAAGCTGATCGTCAGCAATCGCGACATCAATTTTTACTTTTGGCAGAAAGTTAACGCTGTATTCCGCCCCGCGATAAAGCTCGGCATGACCCTTCTGACGACCAAAGCCTTTCACTTCGGTGACAGTCAGTCCCTGAATACCCATTGAAGACAACGCTTCACGCACGTCTTCGAGTTTGAATGGTTTGATTACAACCGTAACCAGCTTCATAGATCCCCTCCAGTCAGAATTCGGTAATGGCCGTAGCTTACGCTGAAGGTATTGCAAGGGATGTGCCAGAAATGAAAACGAGGAGGAACGGCGGCGCACAGAGCATTACACGGCCTTGATAATCGAACTGATGAAAAAAAACGCACCATGCCGGTGCATGGTGCGTTTCAGTTTTGCACCAACAGGAATGACTGTTAGCGCGCCGCCTCTTTTTGGTGCATCAGGCGCTAAGCGACTCTTCATCGCGCACGCTGGCCGCCAGCTCTTCGCCCGCCAGCTGCAGCTGGTACATCTGCCAGTAGCGCCCTTTTGCTTCCAGCAGTTCACGGTGGGTACCACTCTCAACGGCCTGTCCGCGATGTAGCACCAGAATGGTATCGGCATCGACGATGGTGGAAAGACGGTGGGCAATCACCACCAGCGTCGTATGGTCGCGTACGGCGGAGAGTGCCTGCTGGATGGCCTGCTCGGTGCCGGAGTCAATACTGGCAGTGGCTTCATCCAGAATCAGGATCTGCGGCGTTTCAATCAGCACCCGCGCCAGCGCCAGGAGCTGCTTTTGCCCGACAGAGAGATTATTCCCCTGCTCGCCCAGTCTGGTATTTATCCCATCGCTAAACCCGCGCGCAAGCTCTGCCAGCTGCACTTTTTCCAGCACGTCCCAGACCTGTTCCTGGGTGTAGTCTCGTCCCAGAGTCACGTTGGCGTAGAAGGTATCGGCCAGCACGACCGGATCCTGTTGCACCATCGCGACGCCTTTACGCAACACGGTGTGGCTGAGAGACGCGAGCGGGCGCCCGTCGAGGCGGATTTCGCCGCGCGTGACCGGGTAATAGCCCATCAACAGGCTGGCAAGTGTGCTCTTACCGCTGCCGGTATGCCCCACCAGCGCCACGAAACCGCGCGACGGAACGTCAAGCGTGATGTCCTGAAGCACCAGCCGATCTTCGCGATAGGCAAACGATACGTTATCAAAGGCGATAGTCCCGCTTTGCAGAGGTTGCTCGTCATTGCCGTAGGCCTGACGCGGCCTGTCCATCAGCTCAAACACGCGCTCACCGGCGACCACCGCCTGCTGCAGCATCGATTGCTGGGTGGTGAGCTCGATCAACGGCTCGTTAAGGCGTCCCAGATAGCTAATAAAGGCGTATAGCACGCCCACCTCAATCGTACCGTTTGAGCTCAGCCCAAAGAGCATCAGCAGCCCGCAAAGCACCAGCGCCGAGAAAAGGCTCAGCAGCGGACGCAGCAGGAAACCGTCCAGCCGCAGCGTCTGCATACGCGCCATATAGTGCGAACGGCTGGCTTCCCCCATGCGTTCGCCAAAGCGGGCCTGCTGGCGGAACTGCTGGATGACGCTCATGCCGTTAATCACTTCGTTGAAGCCATCGTTGATGTCGGCCAGATAGGCGCGAACCCGGCGCACAATCGGCGTGCTGTAACGCTGGTAAATCACCATGACGATCAGCACCGCCGGGAAGATGGTGATCGCCACCAGCGCCATGCGCCAGTCAAGGCTGAACATCGCAACCAGCATCGCGCCAATCAGCGCCGCGCTGCGCAATACGGTCGCCACAACGGTGACGTACAGATCGCGGATCACCTCGGTATCGTTGGTCACGCGCGAGATCACCTGCCCGACCGGCTGGATATCAAACTCGCTGAGCGGCTGGCGAAGCGCCGCGTCCATCACATCCGTACGCAGTTGCTGAACAACGCCCACGGCAGCACGGTTAAACAGCAGCGACTGAGCATAGTGCAGCCCTGCCGCCGCCAGCTGAAGGCCAACGTAGGCCACGCCTAACCCCGCCACCAGCCCCAGGGGCAGATAGCTTTTGGCGACCATATTGTCGATGAAGTAGCTAATGAGCAAAGGACCGCTCACTTCAGCAATCGCCGCAATCCAGAGTAAAAGCACGGCAACGGAGAGCGGTTTACGCCACGGCGAGCCGTAGGCCAGCAGACGTTTGAGCGTCGGCCACATCGTTCCGAGCTTACGCATTGGCGGCCTCCTCATCTTCTTCCGGCGCATCGTCCAGCGCCGCCTCAAGCTGTTGATAGCGGTACATATCGCGATACCAGCCCGGCTGCTCGGCAAGCGTTTCATGCTGCCCGCGCTGGGCAATGTGCCCGTGCTGCAAGACCAGAATTTCGCTGGCTTCGGTTAGCGCAGACAAACGGTGGGCGCTGATAATGACCGTGCGTCCGTCGCCCCACTGGCGCAGGTTATGCAGAATTTGATGCTCGGTACGGCCGTCCACGGCGGAAAGTGCATCATCCAGAATCAGGATTTCAGCATTCAGCAGCAGCGCGCGGGCAATGGAGATACGCTGTTTTTGCCCGCCGGACAGCATGACGCCGCGTTCCCCGACTTCCGTCTCGTACCCCTGCGGCAGACGCAAAATATCATCATGAACGCTGGCCAGACGCGCCACGTGTTCAATCTCTTCCTGCGTCGCCCCAGGGCGGCCAAGGGCGATGTTGTTCGCCACGGTGTCCGAAAATAAAAACGGCGTCTGGCTGACGACCGCCAGGCGACCACGCCACTCGTCCAGCAGCAGATTCGTCAGGGGGATATCATGGAAACGAATATCGCCCTTGGTGACGTCAAAGTGGCGCTGGAGCAGAGAGAGCACGGTACTTTTACCGGATCCCGTCGGGCCGCAGATGCCCAGCATCTGGCCCGGCTGAAGCGTAAAGCTGACGTTCTCCAGCACCGGATGCTCCGTTTGTGGATAGACAAACTTGCGGACGTCGACATGCATGACGCCGCGTCCTTCCGGTACGACTTCGCTGCCGTCATTGACCACCGGCGCTTCGGCCAGCATGGCGCGAATACGGCTGTAGGCGGCGCTGCCGCGCTCCACGATGTTAAACATCCAGGCCAGCGCCAGCATCGGCCAGATCATGAGACCCAGATACATCGCAAAGCTTGTCAATTGCCCCAGGGTAAGCGCGCCCTGCACCACCATCCAGCTTCCGCCGCCAATGGCCAACATATTTGCCATGCCGATTGCGATATAAATCGTCGGATCGAAACGGGCGTCGATACGCGCGACGCGCATGTTTTTCGCCCCCGTGTCTGCCGCATCGGCGGCAAACAGCGCAGACTGCCGGTCTTCCAGACCAAACGCTTTGATCATGCGGATGCTGGTCATGCTCTCCTGGGTGCGATCGTTCAGCGACGAAAACGCCGCCTGCGCCAGCTTAAAACGCTCGTGTAGCTGTTCACCATAGCGATTAATCGCCAGAGCCATGAGCGGCATCGGCAGCAGGGCGAGCAGGGTCAACTGCCAGCTGATCTGCGTGGACATCACGATCAGCACCGCACAGCCCATCACCAGCGAGTCCACCAGCGTCAGCACCCCTTCCCCGGCGGCAAAGACCACGCGATCGACGTCGTTCGTCGCGCGGGCGATGAGATCCCCGGTGCGATGGCGCAGATAAAATTCGGGATGCTGTCGGCTCAGCTGGCGGTAAAAATCTTCACGTAGCTCAACGGCCAGCTGATAGGACGCACCAAACAGCAGCACGCGCCAGACGTAGCGCAGCAGATAAACAATGACTGCCGTCAGCACCAGCGTGCCGACCCACATCAACACCCGTGCGGTGGTGTAATGCTGTTCGGTGACGCCATCCACGACGTAGCCCACCACTTTCGGCGGGATCAGCTGCAGGATGGCAATGATAATAAGCAGGGCGACTGCACCGAGGTAGCGTTGCCACTCCCGACGAAAGTACCAGCTTAATTGGGCAAATAATCGCACGCGGTTTGTTCCTGAAGGTATTTTACGAAGTTATTCAATAGGTAATGCTGTGGTGTATTTAATCTGTTCCATGGCGAAGCTTGAGGTGACGTCCGATAACCCCGGCACGCTGTTCACCAGCCGCTTGTAGAAGTCATCATAGCGCTTCATGTCGGCCACCTGGACGCGCATCAGATAATCGTACTCGCCGGCCATGCGCCAGAAACCGAGCACTTCGGGCATCTCAGACACCTGGGTGACGAAGCGGCAATACCACTCGCTGCTGTGATGCTGAGTTTTTATCAGCACAAATGCCGTCAACCCAAGCCCCAGCTTTTCGGGATCTAACAGCGCGACGCGTCCCAGAAGAATGCCGTCATCTTCCAGCTTCTTAAGACGCTTCCAGCACGGGGTGGTGGTCAGATTAACGGCATCTGCCAGCGCCTGCAAAGAGAGGGTACAGTCATTTTGCAGCAATGAAAGGAGCTTGCGGTCAATTTTATCTAGCATACCCACCTCTCAGAGAAAATTTTTCTCCCTTCATTCTATTTTAAAGGCCAGATAGCAACAATTTTTTCTGTGCTTTTCGCTATGCTAGGCACAAAATGACAAACGGATAACGACGATGAATAGCACCTGGGTTAAACATGCGATCAGCGAAATCAATGCCGACTATCAGCGCTCGGCGGATACGCACCTGATTCGCCTTTCCCTGCCGGGATTTGACGGCATTCAGCTCTATCTGAAAGATGAAAGCACCCATCCTACCGGCAGCCTGAAGCATCGCCTGGCGCGCTCGCTGTTTTTATACGGTTTATGTAACGGCTGGATTAAAGAAGGCACGACTATCATTGAATCTTCGTCCGGTTCAACGGCGGTGTCCGAAGCCTATTTTGCCCGCCTGCTGGGCCTGCCGTTTATCGCGGTGATGCCGTCCTGCACTGCGAAACGCAAAATTGAACAGATCGAGTTTTACGGCGGACGCTGCCACTTTGTGGAAAGCGCCTGCGAAATCTACGCCGCCTCTGAAATGCTGGCCCGCGAGCTGAACGGCCACTATATGGACCAGTTCACCTTCGCCGAGCGCGCGACGGACTGGCGCGGGAATAACAACATTGCCGACAGTATTTTTCGCCAGATGACCCACGAACCACATCCGGTTCCGTCCTATATCGTCATGAGCGCCGGTACCGGCGGCACGTCAGCCACGATCGGACGCTACATCCGCTGTCAGGGTTACGATACCCAGCTGATGGTGGTTGACCCGCAAAACTCCGTGTTCCTCGACTACTGGCAAAATCGCGATGCCGGCCTGCGCAGCCCGGTGGGCAGTAAAATTGAAGGAATTGGCCGCCCGCGCGTGGAGCCCTCTTTCATCCCCGACGTGGTGGACGAGATGATGCGTGTGGCGGATGCCGCAAGCGTGGCAACGGCGCACTGGCTGGAAACGCAGCTGGGCCGCAAAGTGGGCGCCTCGACGGGAACAAATATGTGGGGCGCACTGCAGCTTGCCGCGCGCATGCGTGAAGAGGGCCGCACCGGTTCCATCGTCACGCTGCTGTGCGACAGCGGAGAGCGCTACCTTGAAACTTACTACAATGCGGAGTGGGTGCAGGCCAACATCGGCGATATCGCCCCGTGGAAAGCGCAGATTGCAGAACTGGTGAAATAAAAAAAGCCAGACCGAAGCCTGGCTTGCTGGAAGGGTCTCACTATTCGGGGGAATACGGGAGATTGTTGTTGTCCAGCCAATGAGTCAAAAAATGAGACACTGCTTCATTGCGGCAGTGGCCAATAACCGGCAGATGGGGAAGTTCTGCTTTCAGCTGCGCCATCGCATTCCCCATGATCAGACCGCGACCTACGCTACCCAGCATTTCGCGGTCGTTCATGGCATCACCAAACGCCATACACTCCTGGAGCGTTAAGCCCAGGTGGTCGCTCAGAACCGCCAGAGCGGAACCTTTGTTACAGCCCACCGGCAGCACTTCCAGACAATCAACCGCCGAGAAGGTCAGATGCGCCCGGTCGCCTAGCGCCTCATTCAGCTGAATCCGTAAGCGACACAGATCGTCGTGATCGCCACAGAAACAGATCTTAGTGACCGCATGGGCGGGGATCCGACGCAGATCGATAAGCTGGTACCTGAAGCCGCTGTATACATGCGCGTGCAATAATTCCGGGATTTCGCTTCCGGTAAACCAGCCGCGATCGTTAAAGACGTGGACGCTGGCCTGCGTGTCCCAGGTGCTGTGCAGCACGATATCCGCGACTTCCGGGTTGAGATCCTGCCGGTGCAGCACATCTCCTTCTACGGAGTGAATTCGCGTCCCGTTGCCGGTGATCAGAAAAGCGTCGAGGGAGAACGCCCCCAGCAAATGGCGCATCTCCAGCACATGACGCCCGGTGGCAAACGTCAGGGTGACATCACGCTCGCGCAGGCGCTTCAGCGTGTTCAGGGTTTTTTCCCCTAAACGGTGATCCGGCATTAACAGCGTACCGTCCATATCAAATGCAGCGAGCCGAGCCATGATTACTCCCGAAATGTGATGCGGTTAACTTGTGCATCAGTATCGTGTGAGATATACGGAAGTAATAGTGAATAGATGAAAATTATTGTTCCGGGTTTCTTATGCGCCAGCTCAATCGACTCAATCAGTATCACCGCCTCTGGCAGCCTTCCCTGGGTGCAACGCAACAGGTCACTATCAGCGAGCTGGCTGCTCGCTGTTTTTGCAGCGAGCGGCATGTCCGAACGTTGCTGCGTCAGGCCCAGGAGGCGGGCTGGCTGAGCTGGCGAGCGCAGTCTGGCCGCGGTAAGCGCGGTGAGCTGACGTTCCATGTCGCGCCGGAGTCACTGCGCAATGCGATGATGGAGGAGGCGCTGAAGAGCGGGCAGCAGCATAACGCGCTGGAACTGGCCCAGCTTGCCCCTGAAGCGCTGCGGTCATTACTGCATCCTTTTTTGGGCGGGCAGTGGCAAAACGATACGCCGACGCTGCGCATTCCTTACTATCGCTCCCTGGAGCCGCTGCAGCCGGGGTTCTTACCTGGTCGGGCGGAGCAGCATCTGGCAGGACAGGTGTTCTCAGGCCTGACGCGTTTTAACGGTAACAGCAGTGAACCCACGGGCGATCTGGCGCATCACTGGGATGTCTCTGCTGACGGCATGCGCTGGCATTTCTACATTCGCTCCACCCTGCACTGGCATAACGGCGATAAAATAGAAACGGCACAACTCCAGCGAAGTCTGACAGCGCTGTTGACGCTTCCTGCCCTGCGCACTCTGTTTCAGAGCGTCTTATGTATTGAAACAACGCATCCTCAGTGTCTGACGTTTACGCTGCATCAACCGGACTACTGGCTGCCGCACAGGCTGGCAACCTACTGTAGCCGTCTGGCGCATCCCGACCATCCTGCGGTTGGCAGTGGCCCCTTTCGGCTGGGCGCTTTTGAGCCCGACCTGGTTCGTCTGGAAAGCCATGAGCAGTATCACCTGAGCCATCCGCTGCTCAAAGCCATCGAATACTGGATCACTCCCCAGCTTTTTGATTACAGCCTGGGCACCAGCTGTCGTCACCCGGTGCAAATCGCGATCGGCGAGGCCGACGAGCTGGAAAGTCTGCGGCTGGTAAGCAGCAGCACCAGCCTGGGGTTCTGCTACCTCACGCTTAAACAGAGCGCGCGCCTGAGTGAGATCCAGGCAAAGCGGCTTATCAATATCATTCATCTCTCCAGGCTTCTTCACACACTTCCGCTAAACGAAGGGCTCATCACGCCCACCCAGGAGCTGCTTCCCGGGTGGACCATCCCCGAATGGCTTGATTTATCGGGCGTAACCCTCCCTGAAGCATTGACGCTGGTTTATCATCTCCCTGTTGAGCTTCACACCATGGCCAGCCAGTTGAAGACATACCTGGCGCTACAGGGGTGTGAACTGACCGTCATCTTTCAAGACGCCAAGACGTGGGACGGATGCCTGGAGCTTGCCGATGCAGACATCATGATGGGCGACAGGCTTATTGGCGAAGCGCCAGAATATACGCTGGAACAGTGGCTGCGCTGCGATGCCCTCTGGCCGCACGTTCTTAGCGCACCGGCTTACGCCCATTTGCAAGCGACGCTGGATGCGGTACAGACGCAGGCAGAGGCTCGGGATAGACACGCGGGACTGCAAGCCATCTTTAACCGGTTAATGGAAAGTGCGGTGCTGACACCACTCTTTAATTATCAATACCAAATCAGTGCTCCGCCTGGCGTGAATGGTATACGCCTCAATACCCGCGGCTGGTTTGACTTTACCGAAGCCTGGCTGCCCGCCCCTAAATCGTGAAGAAGCTGGTCGCCGCCACAGGCAGACGGTAACATAACGTTTTTACCGTAACAGTCGAGATGATTTATGAAACGTGCCGTCGTCGTGTTCAGCGGAGGACAAGACTCTACTACCTGCCTGGTTCAGGCCCTTCATCAGTACGATGAAGTTCACTGTGTCACTTTCGATTATGGTCAGCGCCACCGCGCTGAAATCGACGTTGCCCGTGAACTTGCCCTGAAACTGGGTGCACGCGCGCACAAGGTGCTGGACGTTACGCTGTTAAATGAACTGGCCGTGAGCAGCCTCACACGCGACAGTATTCCCGTCCCGGACTACGAACCTGATGCCAGCGGCATTCCGAATACCTTCGTGCCGGGCCGTAATATCCTCTTCCTGACCCTGACGGCGATCTACGCCTACCAGGTAAAAGCCGAAGCGGTGATCACGGGCGTTTGCGAGACCGATTTCTCCGGCTACCCGGACTGTCGTGATGAGTTCGTGAAAGCGCTAAACCACGCCGTCAATCTGGGGATGGCGAAAGAGACGCGCTTTGAAACTCCGCTCATGTGGCTGGATAAAGCCGAAACCTGGGCGCTGGCGGATTACTGGGGCAAGCTGGACCTGGTTCGCAGCGAAACGCTCACCTGCTATAACGGTATCAAAGGCGACGGTTGCGGCCAGTGCGCGGCCTGTAATCTTCGCGCTAACGGACTGAACCACTATCTTGCCGATAAAGCCGGCGTGATGGCCGCGATGCAGAAAAAGACCGGCCTAAAATAGGGCTACTTGACCGTGCTGTCGCAAAATGGGTGTCGACAGCACGAGTACGCCTTAACAAGTCTTACGCGATCATCAACTCCAGCTTTTCACGCAACTCCCCTTCCAGCGGCAGCGCTTTCTGCGTTTTCAGATCGATACAGACAAAGGTGATCAGCGCATCAGCCACCACCTGCCCTTCTGGATCGAGCGTCACCACCTGGCTTAACACCCCGCTTTTGCCATTGATTTGCTGCACCTGGCTTGTCACCGTGAGCACATCGCCCAGCACGGCAGGACGGCGGTAGTTGATATTGATATTGACGACCACGAACGCGATGTTGTGCGCGGTCAGCCACTGAAAGCTTTCGCTATTTTCCAGCCCGTCCCAGCGGGCTTCTTCAAGAAACTCAAGATAGCGGGCATTGTTCACATGCTGATAAACGTCGAGATGAAAACCGCGTACTTTGATTTTTGTCTGCATAGCGCAATAGCCTTTACTGTTATTGTAGGATGAGAGGTCATAACTGGTATGACCTCTTTATCCTGGCAAAATTTTGCCGCAGTGCAAGAAATTGCGTAATTACAATGTCAGGTGTGAGAGGTTGCGCTCAACCAGCGCGCTGCCCATGCCCGGCACCTGTTTGAGATCGTCGACCGTTTTGAAAGGACCATACTCTTCGCGGTAGCTGACGATGGCCTGTGCTTTTTTCAGGCCGACACCATTCATCGCGCGGGCCAGATCTTCCGCAGAGGCAGAATTGATACTGACCCGCGTACCGTCATCATCCGCATTTTTACCGGCGTCAATCGCTTTGGTTTGCCCTTGCACCGGCGCTGCCGCGTCGGACTTGCTCTGGGTAGTTTGTGATTTGGCGGCGGGAGCCGACGCCATCGCGCCCGCGCTCATCCCGGTGGTGGCAATAGCCAGCGTAATTAACAGTGCTTTGATTCCACATTTCATGCTGTTATCTCCTTGTTTGTTGACAGCCACGTCACGATAGCCGCCAGTTCAAACCGGCACAAACAGCAGATTGCAGAAATGGAAAAGGCCGCGAAAGCGGCCTTTAGTTTTTGCAGAGCGTTACGAAAATCTGCGAGCAGACACGTAATTACTGCTGCTGAGTCATTACATCACCCAGCTTGATTTTGGCTTCTTTACGCAGGTTGCTCATCATGGCTTCGAAGGCAATCTGGGCATTGTTCTGGGTAATTCCCTGAACCATCGCTTTCTTCTGCGCTTCTGGTAAGGTGCCGGCTTTCACTTCATCCAGCGCCAGCAGAACGACGTTACCCTGCGCATCGGTAGTGGTACCGAAGCTTGGCTTGTCCTTCGCAGGCAGAGTCAGACCAAACGCGGCCTGGCTGATAGGGTCCTGACCGGTACGGCTCAGCGTTTTCGCTTCACCGAAGCTCAGGCCAGCCGCTTTCAGCGCGTCTTCTTTACCCGCTTTCAGATCAGACAGAATCTTCTCAGCATCCAGTTTCGCCTGCTGTTCAGCTTTGTTGTGCTTAACCTGAGCGATAACCTGATCCTTCACTTCCGCCAGCGGTTTGACCGCTTCTGGCTTATGCTCGCTGACGCGCAACACAAACGCACGATCGCCGTCGACGGTAATGATGTCAGAGTTACTGCCCGGCGTGCCGTTCTCGCCCACCAGACCACCGTTGAAGATGGCATCGGAAACCGGTTTGAAGTTCAGCTCTTCCGGCAGGTTGTCACGACCAAACCAGCCAGTTTCAACCGCCTTCACGCCCGCCGCCTGCTCTGCACCTGCCAGAGATTCGTTGTCGTTGCTGGCAGCATCGCTAACCTTCTGCTGCAGCGCGTAGTAGGCATCCAGCGCTTTTTCCTGTTTCACTTTCGCTGCGATATCATCGCGGACGTCAGCCAGCGGCTTGGTTTTCGCCGCGGTGATGTCGTCCAGACGCACGACCAGGAAACCGACGGAAGACTTAATGACGCCAGAAAGCTGGCCTTTCTCTTTCAGACCGGCATTTTTCAGCTCGTCAGGCGTGGTCGCGTCTTCCAGCCAGCCCATATCACCGCCGTTTTTCGCCGAGATAATGTCGGTGGATTTCGCTTTCGCAACGGTCGCGAAATCAGCGCCTTTGTTCAGCTCATCCAGCGCCGCTTTAGCATCAGCCTCGGTTTTCGTCTGAATCACGCTGTAGCGGTTACGCTGGGGCTGAGTGAACTGATCCTGATGCTGATCGTAGTAAGACTGGATCTCTGCATCAGACGCGGTTTCCTGCAGCGCGGCCGCATCCAGCTTGATGTAGCTCACGCGGAACTGCTCTGGAGAAACAAAAGAATTCTTGTTCTGTTCGTACCAGGCGTTAACGTCAGCGTCGCTCACCTGCTGTTTCGCCGCCAGGGCGTTAACATCAATGGTCGCTTCGCGTACAACACGCTGCTGTGCCACCAGCGCGGCCAGTTCGTCCGTTTCACCTTTGAGCATGAAATCGGTGCCCACGACAGCATTGATGAGCTGCTGGGTGGTCAGTTGGTTACGCAGCGCCTGAGCGTACTGATCGGCCGTCATCCCCATCTGGTTGACGATACTGTTGTAACGCGCGTTGTCGAATTTACCGTTAGACTGGAAGGCCTGGGTGGAGAAGATGGCTTTTTTCACCTGCTCATCACTAATGCCAAGGCCGAGTTTTTTGGCATACTGATCGAGCAGCGCTTCGTCGATAAGACGGTTCAACGTCTGTTGGCGCAGAGTCTTCATGTACCCTTCGTTCGCCGCCAGTTCAGAGAATTGGTCGCCCAGCTGTTGCTGCATACGGTTACGTTCACCGGCAAAAGCATTCTCGAACTGACCGCGGCTGATCTCCTGGCCATTCACTTTTGCGGCGAAGTTTGCGCCACCGCCAATAAGGTAACTGCTCACGCCGGTCAATATGAACGACACGATAATGATACCGAAAATAATCTTGAGCACGAGACTGTTAGCAGCCGTGCGTAAGCTGTCCATCATGGTGTAACAACACTCCGCTGTAGGTGACTGGTTACCTGACGCTGACGGAAAATCCTGCCCGTCGCGCGTGAAGGCGTATTGTGACAAGAAAACGGGGCGATTGTCAGCCCACAACTCGCATAAACTCGCACAAATCAGGTCTGGACAAACAAAAAAGGCACATCAAATGATGCGCCCTTGTACTTTCCGGCTTCCCTGAAACGGGAAAGCAATCAGTTTACTGCGTCTTTCAGCGCTTTACCTGCACGGAAACCCGGCACTTTAGCAGCAGCAATGGTGATCTCTTTACCGGTCTGAGGGTTGCGGCCAGTACGGGCAGCACGCTCTTTAACAGCAAAAGTACCGAAGCCTACCAGTGCAACGTCGTCCCCAGCCTGCAGAGATTCAGTAACAGAAGCAATTAATGCATCTAACGCACGTCCAGCTGCAGCTTTAGAAATATCAGCACCAGCAGCAATTTTGTCAATCAGTTGAGATTTATTCACTGTTCTCTTCCTCTCTTTATAATTTATATCGCGCCTGAATCCTTCACAACGCGACCGCGCAGCAGTTATATCAGGCCTGCCATGACCTTACAACACCCGTTGTTGATGGCTGACCTAATCAGCAATCTAAATTAGCTATACAAAAAAAGGCTGGCAAGTGCGAAATCACTTACCAGCCTTGTTTTTATTGACGCTCTTTGCGCGAGGTCACTATTTTGCGGTTACAACCTGCATTCCGGAGGGTTCATTCTGCAAAGCGAGACTGAGAACTTCCTCAATTCGCTTAACAGGATGGATCTGCAGATCGGCAATCACGTTGTCCGGAATCTCTTCCAGATCGCGTTTGTTTTCGTAAGGGATCAATACGGTTTTGATCCCACCGCGGTGTGCCGCCAGCAGTTTTTCTTTTAAACCACCAATCGGCAGAACCTGGCCACGCAGCGTAATTTCACCGGTCATTGCCACATCGGCACGCACCGGGTTCCCGGTCAGGCAGGAAACCAGAGCGGTACACATGGCAATACCCGCGCTTGGACCATCTTTTGGCGTCGCCCCTTCAGGTACGTGCACGTGGATGTCGCGTTTTTCGTAGAAATCAGGGTTAATTCCCAGTTTCTCCGCACGCGCACGCACCACGGTCAGCGCAGCCTGGATAGATTCCTGCATCACTTCACCCAGCGAGCCGGTGTAGGTCAGTTTGCCTTTACCCGGTACACAGGCGGTTTCGATGGTCAGCAGATCGCCGCCCACTTCCGTCCATGCGAGTCCGGTCACCTGACCAACGCGGTTTTCGTTGTCCGCGCGGCCGTAGTCGAAGCGCTGAACGCCGAGATAGGCATGCAGATTGTCGCCGTTAATCACAATGTGTTTCAAGCTCTTATCCAGCAGCAGCTGTTTCACCGCTTTACGACACAGCTTCGAGATTTCACGCTCAAGGCTACGCACGCCCGCTTCACGGGTGTAGTAACGAATGATGCCGATAATCGCGCTGTCCTCAACGGTCAGCTCATTGGCTTTCAGCGCGTTACGCTCAATCTGTTTCGGTAGCAGGTGCTGCTTAGCAATATTCAGCTTCTCGTCTTCGGTATAGCCCGAGAGACGGATCACTTCCATACGGTCCAGCAGCGGGGCCGGAATGTTCATGGAGTTAGAGGTCGCTACGAACATCACATCGCTCAGGTCGTAGTCCACTTCCAGGTAGTGATCGCTGAACGCCACGTTCTGTTCTGGATCAAGCACTTCCAACAGTGCAGACGCAGGGTCGCCACGCATGTCCGACGACATTTTGTCGATCTCATCGAGCAGGAACAGCGGGTTTTTAACCCCCACTTTCGCCATCTTCTGGATCAGTTTACCCGGCATAGAACCGATGTAGGTACGGCGGTGACCGCGGATTTCCGCTTCATCGCGCACGCCACCCAGCGCCATACGGATATACTTACGTCCGGTCGCTTTGGCGATGGACTGACCCAGAGAGGTTTTACCCACCCCCGGCGGTCCTACCAGGCACAGAATTGGGCCTTTAATTTTGTTTACACGGCTTTGTACCGCGAGGTACTCAAGAATGCGGTCTTTCACGCGTTCCAGGCCATAGTGGTCGGTATCCAGGATTTCCTGTGCCTGACGCAGATCTTTTTTGACCTTGCTGCGGGCGTTCCACGGAACCTGCACCATCCACTCAATGTAGCCGCGTACAACGGTCGCTTCAGCCGACATTGGAGACATCATTTTCAGCTTCTGCAGTTCTGCTTCGGCCTTCTCTTTCGCCTCTTTCGGCATCTTCGCCGCGTCGATCTTACGCTTCAGGGCTTCGTTTTCGTCCGGCGCGTCGTCCATCTCGCCTAGTTCTTTCTGAATGGCCTTCATTTGCTCATTCAGATAGTACTCACGCTGAGATTTCTCCATCTGCTTTTTCACGCGGTTGCGAATGCGCTTCTCAACCTGCAGCAGATCGATTTCAGACTCCATCATCGCCATCAGGTATTCCAGACGCTCGTTAACGTCGGACATTTCCAGCACGGACTGCTTGTCAGCCAGCTTCAGCGGCATATGGGCAGCGATGGTGTCCGCCAGGCGCGCAGGATCGTCGATGCTGTTCAGCGACGTCAGCACTTCTGGTGGGATTTTCTTGTTCAGCTTGATGTAGCCTTCAAACTGGCTAATCGCGGTGCGAACCAGTACTTCCTGCTCGCGCTCATCAAGCTCAGGCGAATCAAGGTACTCTGCCTTGGCAGAGAAGTGTTCGCCGTCGTCTGACAGAGTGGTAATACGCGCACGCTGCAGGCCTTCTACCAGCACCTTCACGGTGCCGTCAGGCAGCTTCAGCATCTGCAAAATAGAGGCCACGGTCCCGACGGTGAAAAGATCGTTTACACCCGGCTCATCCGTTGATGCTTCTTTCTGCGCCACCAGCATGATTTTTTTATCATGATCCATGGCGGCTTCAAGGCAACGGATAGATTTTTCCCGCCCTACAAATAAGGGTATGACCATGTGCGGATAAACCACCACATCGCGCAACGGCAATACGGGGATTTCAATGCGTTCAGAACGCTCAGGATTCATAGAGCTCTCTCTTAGTTAGTGTCCGCCAGGTAAGCTGGTCATGTCACTGTGCTTCACATAACCATTAACATGTATCCAGTATATGGGGATGTTTCCCACACATTCAACGCTATGAATACGGAAAAAGTAAAGGGGAGATAAAATCCCCCCTTTTTGATTAACTGCTTGTATGGTTTGGTGAATTATTCGCCAGATGCCTGCTGCGCTTCCGGTTTGCCGTAAATCAGCAGCGGCTTGGTTTGACCGCTAATAACGGACTCGTCAATCACCACTTTCTCAACATCTTCCATCGACGGCAGATCGTACATGGTGTCGAGCAGTGCTGCTTCAACAATTGAACGCAGACCACGAGCACCGGTTTTACGGACCATCGCTTTCTTGGCAATAGCATCCAGCGCTTCGTCGCGGAATTCCAGGTCAACGCCTTCCAGATTGAACAGCGCCTGATACTGCTTGGTCAGCGCATTTTTCGGTTCTTTCAGGATCTGGATCAGCGCGTCTTCACTCAGCTCATTCAGCGTTGCCACAACCGGCAGACGGCCGATGAACTCAGGGATCAGACCGAATTTGATCAGATCTTCCGGTTCAACCTGAGACAGCAGCTCGCCTTCGTTTGGTTTTTCGGACGTCGATTTCACCGTTGCGCCAAAACCAATGCCGGAGCCGGTTTCAACACGGTGGGAGATGACTTTATCCAGACCAGCAAACGCACCACCACAGATGAACAGGATCTTGGAGGTATCAACCTGCAGGAACTCCTGCTGCGGATGTTTACGACCACCCTGTGGCGGAACGGCGGCAACCGTACCTTCAATCAGTTTCAGCAGTGCCTGCTGTACGCCTTCACCCGATACGTCACGGGTGATGGACGGGTTGTCTGATTTACGGGAGATCTTGTCGATCTCATCGATGTAAACAATCCCGCGCTGGGCTTTCTGTACGTCGTAATCGCACTTCTGCAGCAGTTTCTGAATGATGTTTTCAACGTCCTCACCCACGTAACCGGCCTCGGTCAGGGTGGTGGCATCCGCCATCGTGAACGGAACATCGAGCAGACGCGCCAGGGTTTCAGCCAGCAGCGTTTTACCGGAACCGGTTGGGCCGATCAGCAGAATGTTACTTTTACCCAGTTCTACGCCATTGCTGGTGTCGCCGTTACGCAGACGTTTGTAGTGGTTATAGACCGCTACCGCCAGCACTTTCTTGGCCTGCTCCTGTCCGATGACGTAGTCGTCAAGGTGATGACGAATTTCATGCGGCGTTGGCAGCGCGCTGCGCTCACGGTGCGGTGCGACTTCTTTAATCTCTTCGCGAATAATGTCGTTACATAAATCGACACATTCGTCGCAGATATACACGGACGGCCCGGCAATCAGTTTACGCACTTCATGCTGGCTTTTGCCGCAAAAAGAGCAGTACAGCAGTTTGCCCGAACCATCTTTGCGTTTATCTGTCATGAGTCCAAACCTCTTTTTAAGTTCTTTGTGCCGCACATGACGACGCAAATGCCATTCTAAGACGCAAGCTGCAATGAGCAGCGTGCCGCCCTACCTTAGTATAGCGGCACACTCGCGTCGCGGGCATCAATTACGATGGGTCAACACGGAGTCGACTAAGCCGTACTCAACTGCCTCTGGAGCAGAGAGGAAGCGATCGCGCTCGGTATCGCGCTCGATCTGCTCGAGTGGTTGACCCGTATGCTGCGCCATAAGTTCATTCATGCGCGCTTTTACTTTCAGAATTTCGCGGGCGTGGATTTCGATATCCGTCGCCTGCCCCTGATAACCGCCCAGCGGCTGGTGAATCATCACGCGGGAATTTGGCAAGCAGAAACGCTTACCCTTCGCTCCTGCTGTTAACAGGAACGCGCCCATAGATGCAGCCTGACCCATACAGATAGTGCTTACATCAGGTTTGATGAATTGCATGGTGTCATAAATGGACATCCCTGCTGTAATCACGCCACCCGGGGAGTTAATGTACAGGTAAATGTCTTTTTCCGGGTTTTCCGCTTCCAGAAACAGCATCTGCGCCACGATCAGGTTAGCCATATGGTCTTCCACCTGGCCAGTCAGAAAGATAACGCGTTCCTTGAGCAGACGGGAATAGATATCAAAAGAACGCTCACCACGTGAGGTCTGTTCAATAACCATTGGCACCAGAGCCATATGGGGTGCAAAGTTATCTCGTTCGCCACTGTATGACATTTCCGTCTCCTGGATCAAAATTGAAAACACCTGCTGTACTGATTGTAACCTTACGGACGGATTATCAGCCAGTCTCATTCATCGTGATTACGTACTTATGGGGTTTACAGTGCCCTATTTCAAGCATAACAACCTTTTGTTGTTACGCTAACACCGAAAGGGCGTTTTAGCACTCTTCCTGGGCTATAGCTGCGATAAAAAAAACCCGCTGCCGCAAGGCAACGGGTTTTCTGTTCAAACTTTAAACCGTTGGGGCGAAATTACGCCTGCTGGTTCATCAGTTCGTTGAAAGAGGTCGCTTTTTCGGTCACTTTCGCTTTCGCCAGTACCGCTTCAACAGCCTGCTCTTCCAGGGCAACGTTGCGCATGTTGTCCATCAGCTCTTTGTTCTTACCGTAGAACTCGATCACTTCTGATGGATCTTCGTATGCAGAAGCCATCTCTTCGATCAGGCCTTTCACACGCTCTTCGTCAGCTTTCAGCTCGTGGGTACGAATCACTTCGCCCAGCAGCAGGCCAACAACAACGCGGCGTTTCGCTTGCTCTTCGAACAGCTCGCGCGGCAGTTCCATCGCTTGCTGCTGGTTGCCACCGAAACGCTGTGCAGCCTGACGGCGCAGAACGTCGATTTCGCTGTCGATCAGGGCAGCTGGAACGTCGATTTCGTTGGCTTTAACCAGACCTTCGATCGCCTGAGATTTCACACGGTTACGCACCGCGCCGTTCAGTTCGCGTTCCATGTTCTTACGCACTTCGGTACGCAGACCCGCTACGGAACCATCTTCCACGCCGAAACGCTTGATGAATTCTTCAGTCAGTTCTGGCAGTTCGCGCTCTTCAACTTTCTTTAGGTTGATAGCGAACTTCGCTGCTTTCCCTTTCAGGTTTTCAGCGTGGTATTCTTCCGGGAAGGTCACGTCGATGGTGAACTCTTCGCCAGCCTTGTGGCCTTTGATACCGTCTTCGAAGCCTGGGATCATACGCCCCTGGCCCATTGCCAGTACGAAGTCAGAGGCTTTACCGCCTTCGAACTCTTCGCCGTCTACAGAACCGGTGAAGTCGATGGTGACACGGTCTTCAGCGTCAACAGCGCCTTCTTTCTCTTTCCAGTTCGCCTGCTGCTTGCGCAGGGTTTCCAGCATGCCGTCAACATCTTCGTCAGTCACGGAAACAACTGGTTTTTCAACTTCGATAGATTCCAGACCTTTCAGCTCAACTTCCGGGTACACTTCGAACTCTACGGAGTAGGTGAAGTCTTCGCCCAGTTTGTATTCGCCTGGAACGTAGTTCGGCGCGCCGGCCGGATTGATTTTTTCTTTGATGATCGCATCGATAAAGTTGCGGCTCATCAGTTCACCCAGCACATCCTGACGCACGGAAGCGCCATAACGCTGAGCAACAACATTCATTGGTACTTTGCCCTTGCGGAAGCCGTCAATACGTACTTTTTTTGCTACGTTGACCAGCTCGCTTTTCACAGCAGTTTCGATGCTGTCAGCAGCGATAGTAATCGTTACACGGCGGCCAAGGCCTTGAGTGGTTTCAACTGAAACTTGCATCTTGTTACCTCAAAAAAATCACAGTGCTCGGTCAACTCTGAATCTGTCTGTTATACCGGGATGCTCTCTTAGTGCAGATTCACATTCCCTGTCGCCAGAATCATCCCGAAGACATTCAATAAGACGCGGCATTATAGCGGCATCACTTAGGTGAGTCGAGAACGGTTGGGGCATGTTGCTGCGGCTTTTTTCACACTTTAAGGCTATTTTTAGCCTTAAAATCGCACCATCCGCTCAAAACGTAGACAAAACAAAACGGCCCGGAGGCCGTTTTGAGGAAATCTCTAAGCAACATACTGGAAAAGCTCCAGCCGTTGCAAATCCGATTTATCAGGCGATAGTGCCTGCACCGCGACAAGGTGGCGATGCGAAAACCGTATCCTGCAGACCTTCCCATTCCTTAATGGTGTAGGTATGCAGCGCCAGCGCATGCACGGTCGTGGAGAGTTCTTCCGTCAAGGTGCTGTAGATCAAGCGGTGTCGATTCAGGAAACGTTCTCCCGTGAAGCGATCGCTAACCAGAACCACTTTAAAGTGGCTTTCAGAACCTGCCGGCACGTTATGACGATAGCTTTCGTCGACGACTTCGAGGAACACAGGGTTGAACGCTGCCCTTAATTTATCTTCTATATGCTCACGTATCATCATGAAATTACTCCTCCGACAACGCCAGGATGTCACCCATCCCTTTAAATGTTAGCCGCTTTTACCGTTTCCATTACACCTTGACAACAAATATTTAGCTTTCGTCTGATTTTCTCATTCAAACGAATGAAGTTCACTGTGAGACTCATACGTTTTGTCATACACGGTTTGAGAAAAACGGTGAACTGGTCAGTTTTCGGACAAGGCGATGAATTTACATGCGTTGACCACTTCCCCTTGCCGTTGGCGATGTTATGATGGCGACAATTTTTCTCTTTATATGCTTACGATTCGTTGAGAACCCGAAAATGTTAAAAAAACTCTTCTTTCCGTTGGTAGCCCTTTTTATGCTGGCAGGCTGCGCTACCCCGCCAACCACTATTGATGTCTCACCAAAAATCACCCTGCCTCAGCAGGACCCAAGCCTGATGGGCGTCACCGTGAGCATTAACGGCGCCGATCAGCGTCAGGATCAAGCACTGGCTAAAGTGACCCGCGATAACCAGCAGGTTACCCTCACCGCGTCCCGCGACCTGCGCTTCCTGTTGCAGGAAGTGCTGGAGAAACAGATGACCGCTCGCGGGTATATGATTGGCCCAAGCGGCGCGGTCGATCTGCAGATCATCGTGAACAACCTGTACGCTGACGTGTCTCAGGGCAACGTGCGCTACAACATCGCGACCAAAGCGGATATCGCCATCATTGCCACCGCGAAGAATGGCAACAAGATGACCAAAAACTACCGCGCCAGCTATTCTGTTGAAGGTGCGTTCCAGGCCTCCAACCAGAACATTGCTAACGCCGTTAACAGCGTGCTGACCGATACCATCGCCGATATGGCGCAGGACACCAGCATTCACGACTTCATCAAGCAGAACGCGCGTTAATCCCGCTCGCTGACCCGGTGTATCACCGGGTCAGTTTTATAAGAACATGTCCAGCCATTACTTACGCATTTTCCAGCAACCGAAATCAGCGATTCTGCTGATCCTCGGCTTCGCCTCAGGTTTACCCCTCGCGCTCACTTCCGGCACGCTTCAGGCGTGGATGACGGTTGAGAACATCGATCTTAAAACCATTGGTTTCTTCTCGCTTGTCGGCCAGGCCTATGTCTTTAAGTTCCTGTGGTCTCCGGTCATGGATCGCTACACGCCGCCTTTCCTCGGGCGTCGACGCGGCTGGTTAGTAATGACGCAGATCCTGCTGCTGCTGGCCATCGCGGCGATGGGATTTCTTGAACCCACCACCCAGCTTCGATGGATGGCCGCGCTTGCGGTAGTGATTGCTTTCTGTTCCGCCTCTCAGGATATCGTGTTCGACGCCTGGAAGACGGACGTGTTACCTGCGGAAGAGCGCGGTGCTGGTGCAGCAATCAGCGTGCTGGGCTATCGCCTCGGGATGCTGGTTTCCGGCGGGCTGGCGCTGTGGCTCGCCGACAGGTACCTCGGCTGGCAGGGTATGTACTGGCTGATGGCCGCCCTGCTTGTCCCCTGCATTATCGCGACGCTGTTCGCGCCCGAACCGAGTGACGTTATTCCGGTACCCCGCTCGCTGGAGCAGGCCGTCGCCGAACCGCTGCGTGACTTTTTTGGCCGCAACAACGCCTGGCTGATCCTGTTGCTTATCGTCCTTTATAAGCTGGGCGATGCTTTCGCCATGAGCCTGACCACCACCTTCCTGATCCGCGGCGTCGGTTTTGACGCCGGTGAAGTAGGCGTGGTGAATAAAACGCTTGGGCTGTTTGCGACCATCGTCGGCGCGCTTTATGGCGGCGTGCTGATGCAGCGTCTGACGCTGTTTCGCGCGCTGCTAATTTTCGGCATCCTTCAGGGTGCCTCTAACGCAGGCTACTGGCTGCTGTCGATTACCGACAAACATACGATCAGCATGGCCACAGCGGTATTCTTCGAAAACCTCTGCGGCGGCATGGGCACTGCGGCGTTTGTCGCCCTGCTGATGACCCTGTGCAATAAGTCGTTTTCAGCCACCCAGTTCGCTCTGCTCTCGGCGCTCTCAGCCGTTGGCCGGGTGTACGTTGGCCCGATTGCCGGCTGGTTCGTGGAAGCCCACGGCTGGCCAACATTTTATCTCTTCTCGGTCGTAGCTGCCGTGCCGGGAATTTTATTGCTGCTGGTCTGCCGTCAGACGCTGGAATATACCCAGCGAACAGAACACTTTATGCCGCGCACCGAATATCACCGCGCCTACCGTTTTGCGTTACGTCTGTTAATGGCGGGCTGCATTGCTCTGGCGCTCTGGCTCGTGGTGCTTATTATCAATGCCAGCACCTCTCTGGCACTCCCTTTCGAAGCCCTTCTGCTGGACGCAGGCGCCCTGCTGGCTATCGCCGGGATCCTGATCGGAGGTCTGCTTGATTTCATGGCGTTGCGTAAAACGCAGATGACCTGAAGAAAAATGCGAAAGGTTATTTCCCGTTGTAATCACTAACCGAAATTATAACGACGAAATAGCCGCCAGGCGCAAAAAAAATATTTGTTGTTTTGTGCGGGATAGGATTTGGAAATTATTGGCTCCTATTCCAAAACGCTATTTTTCATTAAACGATTCAGCATACGAGAGTTTGATTTTTCGTTTTTTATATGTCTTTTTATTGATAATTAATTGTTAATTTTTTGTTTATTTTCAACAATGGTTATACCAATTGCCCCTTTTAGGGTATGCTTAGGGGTCCTTTCGTTATAAAGCCCATCCCGTGCGGCTTCGGTCATAAAAACCGACATAATTTGCAACACTTGTGACACGTGCGGCAGAACCCGGTAACACCTTCCTGACACAGGCCTAATGATGTTTACAGTAATGTAACCTTCCCGTAAAATGCCCGCACACTTTAAACGCCACCAGACTCCGTGGAATTGAGGTCGTTAAATGAGACTCGGGAAATACAATAAAAGTTTGGGATGGTTGTCATTATTCGCGGGCACTGTATTACTCAGTGGCTGTGATTCTGCACTACTAGACCCCAAAGGACAGATTGGACTGGAACAACGTTCACTGATATTGACGGCTTTTGGCCTGATGTTGATTGTGGTTATTCCTGCCATTTTGATGGCTGTTGGTTTCGCCTGGAAGTATCGTGCGAGCAATAAAGATGCGAAGTATAGCCCTAACTGGTCACACTCCAATAAAGTTGAAGCTGTGGTCTGGACGGTACCTATTCTGATCATCCTGTTCCTTGCCGTGCTGACCTGGAAAACCACTCACGCACTTGAGCCAAGCAAACCGCTGGTTCACGATGAGAAACCTATTACCATTGAAGTGGTCTCCATGGACTGGAAATGGTTCTTCATCTATCCAGAGCAGGGTATTGCTACCGTGAATGAAATCGCCTTCCCGGCGAACACTCCGGTTCAGTTCAAAGTGACCTCCAACTCCGTAATGAACTCCTTCTTCATCCCACGTCTGGGTAGCCAGATTTACGCGATGGCCGGTATGCAGACCAACCTGCATCTGATCGCGAATGAAGCAGGCACCTATGATGGTATCTCCGCCAGCTATAGCGGCCCGGGCTTCTCAGGTATGAAGTTCAAAGCTATTGCGACGCCAGACCGTGCCGCTTTCGACCAGTGGGTTGAAAAAGCGAAGCAGTCTCCAAACACCATGTCTGACATGGCGGCGTTCGAAAAAGTGGCTGCACCAAGCGAATACAACAAGGTGGAGTACTTCTCTAATGTGAAACCTGATTTGTTCAAAGATGTTATTGGCAAATTTATGGATCACGGCAAGAGCATGGACATGACCCAGCCAGAAGGCGAGCACAGCGCGCACGAAGGTATGGAAGGCATGGACATGAGCCACGCGGAAACCGCTCACTAAGGGGCCGAGGAAGAAAATGTTCGGAAAATTGACACTGGATGCAGTGCCCTACCATGAACCGATTATCGTGGTTACGGTGGCTGCAATTATCATTGGTGGCGCGGCCTTACTGGCCCTGATCACTTACTTCGGTAAGTGGAGCTACCTGTGGAACGAGTGGCTGA
Organism: Enterobacter sp. Taxon_8; assembly: GCF_058354585.1. Classification (NCBI taxonomy): domain Bacteria; kingdom Pseudomonadati; phylum Pseudomonadota; class Gammaproteobacteria; order Enterobacterales; family Enterobacteriaceae; genus Enterobacter; species Enterobacter sp. Taxon_8. The sequence goes on from NZ_CM177989.1 coordinate 3,516,595, forward strand.
CTTCGGTTGACCACAAAAAACTCGGTATCATGTACTGCATCGTCGGTATCGTCATGTTAATTCGTGGCTTTGCGGATGCGATCATGATGCGTAGCCAGCAGGCACTCGCTTCGGCGGGTGAAGCCGGCTTCCTGCCGCCGCACCACTACGATCAGATCTTTACCGCCCACGGCGTTATCATGATCTTCTTCGTGGCGATGCCGCTGGTTATCGGTCTGATGAACGTTGTCGTTCCGCTGCAAATCGGCGCGCGCGACGTGGCGTTCCCGTTCCTGAACAACCTGAGCTTCTGGTTCACGGTTGTCGGCGTTATCCTGGTTAACCTGTCACTGGGCGTGGGCGAATTCGCGCAGACCGGCTGGCTGGCTTACCCACCGCTGTCAGGAATTGAGTACAGTCCGGGCGTTGGCGTCGACTACTGGATTTGGGCGCTTCAGCTCTCCGGTGTCGGTACTACCCTGACCGGTATCAACTTCTTCGTGACCATTATCAAGATGCGTGCCCCTGGCATGACCATGTTCAAGATGCCGGTATTTACCTGGGCATCTCTGTGCGCCAACATCCTGATTATTGCCTCCTTCCCAATTCTGACCGTCACCATCGCGCTGCTGACCCTGGATCGCTATCTGGGCACCCATTTCTTCACGAATGATATGGGTGGCAACATGATGATGTACATCAACCTGATTTGGGCCTGGGGTCACCCGGAAGTGTACATTCTGGTTCTGCCTGTGTTCGGTGTGTTCTCCGAAATCGCGGCAACCTTCTCGCGTAAACGTCTGTTTGGTTACACCTCTCTGGTGTGGGCAACCGTGTGTATTACCGTTCTGTCGTTCATCGTTTGGCTGCACCACTTCTTCACCATGGGTGCGGGCGCGAACGTAAACGCCTTCTTCGGTATCACAACCATGATTATCGCCATCCCTACCGGGGTGAAGATCTTCAACTGGCTGTTCACCATGTACCAGGGCCGTATCGTGTTCCACTCAGCGATGCTGTGGACCATCGGCTTCATCGTAACCTTCTCCGTAGGTGGGATGACCGGCGTACTGCTGGCGGTACCGGGCGCTGACTTCGTTCTGCACAACAGCCTGTTCCTGATTGCGCACTTCCATAACGTTATCATCGGTGGCGTGGTCTTCGGCTGCTTCGCTGGCGTAACCTACTGGTGGCCAAAAGCGTTCGGCTTCACGCTGAACGAAAAATGGGGTAAACGCGCGTTCTGGTTCTGGATCATCGGCTTCTTCGTAGCATTTATGCCGCTGTACGTGCTGGGCTTCATGGGTATGACCCGTCGCCTGAGCCAGCAGATCGATCCGCAGTTCCACCCAATGCTGATGGTTGCAGCGGGCGGTGCCGTGCTGATTGCCTGTGGTATCGCGTCTCAGCTGATTCAGTTCTACGTGTCTATTCGCGACCGCGATCAGAACCGTGACCTGACCGGTGACCCATGGGGTGGCCGTACGCTGGAGTGGGCGACCTCTTCTCCACCTCCTTTCTATAACTTCGCCATTGTGCCGCAGGTTCATGAACGTGACGCATTCTGGGAAATGAAAGAGAAAGGTGAAGCGTACAAGCAACCTGCTCATTACGAAGAGATCCACATGCCGAAAAACAGCGGTGCGGGCATCGTGATTGCCGCCTTCGCAACGGTATTTGGTTTCGCAATGATCTGGCACATCTGGTGGATGGCGATTGTTGGCTTCGCCGGCATCGTAATCAGCTGGATTGTGAAGAGCTTTGACGAGGACGTGGACTACTACGTACCAGTCCGTGAAGTTGAGAAGCTGGAAAATCAGCATTTCGACGAGATTTCTAAAGCGGGGCTGAAAAATGGCAACTGATACTCTGGCGCACTCAACTGCCCACGCGCATGAGCATGCGCACCACGATACAGGACCGACCAAAGTCTTCGGTTTCTGGATCTACCTAATGAGCGACTGCATTCTGTTCTGCTGTCTGTTCGCAACCTATGCCGTTCTGGTGAACGGCACAGCGGGCGGCCCGACCGGCAAGGACATCTTTGAACTGCCGTTCGTTCTGGTTGAAACCGCACTGCTGTTATTCAGCTCCATCACCTACGGCATGGCGGCTATCGCCATGTACAAAAACAACAAGAGCCAGGTTGTTTCCTGGCTGGCGTTGACCTGGTTGTTTGGTGCTGGATTTATCGGGATGGAAATCTATGAATTCCATCACCTGATCATGGAAGGCTTCGGCCCGGATCGCAGTGGCTTCCTGTCCGCGTTCTTCGCGCTGGTCGGCACTCACGGTCTGCACGTGACCTCCGGTCTGATCTGGATGGCAGTCCTGATGTTCCAGATCTCCCGTCGCGGCCTGACCAGTACTAACCGTACCCGTATCCTGTGCCTGAGCCTGTTCTGGCACTTCCTGGACGTGGTGTGGATCTGTGTGTTCTCTGTTGTCTATCTGATGGGGGCGATGTAATGAGTCATTCTAACGATCATGGCGCTTCCCACGGCAGCGTAAAAACCTACATGACAGGTTTTATCCTGTCGATCATCCTGACGGTGATCCCGTTCTGGATGGTGATGAGCGGTTCTGCGTCTAAGCCGGTTATCCTGGGTGCAATCCTGGTAACCGCTGTGATTCAGATTCTGGTGCATCTGGTTTGCTTCCTGCACATGAACACCAAGTCCGATGAAGGCTGGAATATGACCGCCTTTATCTTTACCGTGATTATCATCGCTATCCTGGTAGTCGGTTCCATCTGGATTATGTGGAACCTCAACTACAACATGATGGTTCACTAAGAGCGGCGAGTATGTTTAAGCAATACCTGCAAGTAACGAAACCAGGCATCATCTTTGGCAACCTGATCTCCGTGATCGGAGGGTTCCTGCTGGCCTCTAAGGGCAGCATTGATTACACCCTCTTTATCTACACGCTGGTCGGTGTGTCACTGGTTGTTGCGTCCGGTTGTGTATTTAACAACTACATCGACATGGATATCGACAAGAAGATGGAAAGGACCAAAAATCGGGTGCTGGTGAAAGGCCTGATCGCCCCTTCCGTCTCGCTGGTGTACGCCACCTTGCTGGGTATTGCTGGCTTTATGCTGCTGTGGTTTGGTGCTAACCCACTGGCCTGCTGGCTGGGGGTGATGGGGTTCGTGGTGTATGTGGGCGTCTACAGCCTGTATATGAAGCGCCACTCCGTCTACGGCACGCTGATTGGTTCTCTCTCCGGCGCTGCGCCGCCGGTGATTGGCTACTGTGCGGTCACGAACGAGTTCGACAGCGGTGCGCTGATCCTGCTGGCTATCTTTAGCCTGTGGCAGATGCCGCACTCCTATGCCATCGCGATTTTCCGCTTTAAGGATTATCAGGCAGCGAACATCCCGGTTCTGCCGGTCGTGAAGGGCATTTCGGTTGCCAAGAACCACATCACGCTGTACATCATCGCCTTTGCCGTGGCAACGCTGATGCTCTCTCTGGGTGGTTACGCCGGATACAAATATCTGGCGGTAGCGGCTGCGGTGAGCGTCTGGTGGCTCGGTATGGCGCTGCGCGGTTACAAAGTGGAAGATGACAAAGTCTGGGCGCGCAAACTGTTTGTGTTCTCGATTGTGGCCATCACCTCGCTTTCCGTGATGATGTCCGTAGACTTTATGGTGCCGGATTCACATAACCTGCTGACTTACGTCTGGTAAGCCAAAACAGGTCAATAAAGGGGGTGCTTCGGCACCCTTTTTTATTCGCTGAATCTACTAATAACGCATGTAATATTTGTTAAATAACCCTTTATTTACCCCGCCCCTTCCCCGCACTACACTATGGCCTGCTTTTGAACTGAGGTGGTAATGAACGATTATAAAATGACGCCAGGCGAGCTACGCGCGACCTGGGGCTTAGGGACTGTCTTCTCGCTACGGATGCTTGGCATGTTTATGGTCCTGCCTGTTCTGACCACGTACGGTATGGCGCTGCAGGGGGCCAGCGAGGCGCTGATTGGACTCGCGATCGGCATCTACGGCCTGGCGCAGGCGGTTTTCCAGATCCCTTTTGGCCTGCTCTCTGACCGGGTGGGCAGAAAGCCGCTGATCGTCGGCGGGCTGCTGGTCTTTGTGCTCGGAAGCGTGATTGCCGCCCTCTCCCACTCCATCTGGGGGATTATTCTTGGCCGCGCCCTGCAGGGCTCCGGCGCGATTGCCGCCGCGGTGATGGCACTGCTGTCCGACTTAACCCGCGAGCAAAACCGCACCAAAGCAATGGCGTTCATCGGCGTGAGCTTTGGCGTAACGTTTGCGATTGCGATGGTGCTTGGCCCCATCATTACGCACACGTTGGGTCTGCACGCCCTGTTCTGGATGATTGCCGTGCTGGCAACCATTGGTATTGCGTTAACCCTGTGGGTCGTGCCGGACAGCAAAAACCACGTCCTCAACCGTGAATCCGGGATGGTAAAAGGCTGCTTCAGCAAAGTGATTGTCGAGCCGCGCCTTCTGAAGCTGAACTTTGGCATTATGTGTCTGCACATCCTGCTGATGTCGACCTTTGTCGCCCTGCCCGGCCAGCTTGCGGCAGCGGGTTTCCCGGCGGCTGAGCACTGGAAAATCTATCTGGTCACGATGCTGATTTCGTTTGTCTCCGTCGTGCCGTTCATCATCTACGCCGAAGTGAAGCGCAAAATGAAGCGCGTCTTCGTGGGCTGCGTGGCGGTCCTGCTGATTGCCGAAATCGTGCTCTGGGGTGCCGGTCCGCACTTCTGGGAGCTGATTGCCGGCGTGCAGCTGTTCTTCCTGGCCTTTAACCTGATGGAAGCGCTGCTGCCGTCGCTTATCAGCAAAGAGTCGCCCGCCGGTTACAAAGGTACGGCAATGGGTATTTACTCCACCAGCCAGTTTCTCGGCGTGGCGATCGGCGGCTCGCTCGGCGGCTGGGTGGACGGCCTGTTTGATTCACAAACCGTGTTTCTCGCCGGTGCGCTGTTAGCGACAGTCTGGCTGCTGGTCGCCAGCACCATGAAAGAGCCGCGCTACGTGAGCAGCCTGCGGATAGAAATCCCGGATGATGTGGAAATTAGCGATGCGCTTAAGCAGCGTCTGGAAGAAAAAGAGGGCGTGACGGACGTGCTCATTGTCCCGGAAGAGCGCAGCGCTTACGTCAAGATAGACAGTAAAATGACTAACCGCTTCGAAGTCGAGCAGGCGCTCAAGGCGTGATAAAAAGCCCGGTTTAACCGGGCTTTTTATATTAATCGCGGAAGTTTTTAAACTGGAACGGTTGTCCCAAATCGCCGCCGCGCACCAGCGCCATTACGGACTGGAGATCGTCGCGGGACTTACCGGTCACGCGAATTTCTTCACCCTGGATCTGCGCCTGCACCTTCAGCTTGCTGTCTTTGATGAGCTTAACGATTTTCTTCTGCACCGCGCTCTCAATACCCTGCTTCAGCTTGGCTTCTACAAACCAGTTCTTACCGCTGTGCACGAACTCTTCCGGCACATCGAGAGACGTCCCTTCGATGCCGCGCTTTAACAGCTTGGCGCGCAGAATATCGAGCAGCTGATTCACCTGGAAATCAGACTCGCTCAGCACCTTAATGGTCTTATTTGCATCGTTCAGCTCAAACGACGCCTCAACGCCACGAAAATCGAAACGTGACTCAACTTCGCGGGTTGCGTTCTCAACGCCGTTGCGAACTTCCTGGATATCAACTTCGGAAACAATATCGAAAGATGGCATCTTTTCTTCTCCCTTCACTTTTGTTGCGTTGCATAATACCCGCTACGAGGCATAACTCAACAGAAGCTTAGCTGTATAATTAAGCTGTAACACCTGGCGCAGTTGCAGGTGAGGAGGAACAATGAAAATTACGGTGCTCGGATGCGGAGCGCTTGGTCAGCTGTGGCTGACCGCGCTGTGCAAGCACGGACATGAGGTTCAGGGCTGGCTGCGAGTGCCCCAACCCTACTGCAGTGTAAACCTGATTGGTGAAGACGGAAGCATCTTTAACGAATCTCTCACCGCCAACGATCCTGATTTCCTGGCGCAAAGCGACCTTTTACTGGTGACGCTCAAGGCCTGGCAGGTCTCAGACGCGGTAAAGACACTGGCCGCGCAGCTCCCCCCCACTTCGCCCATACTGCTGCTGCATAACGGCATGGGTACCCTCGATGAGCTGAAAAGCGTCCCGCAGCCCCTGCTGATGGCGACGACCACGCACGCTGCCCGTCGCGACGGCAACATCATTGTGCATGTCGCCAGCGGCGTGACGCACATGGGTCCTGCCAGACCACAGGATGGCGACTACAGCTATCTTGCCGATGTTCTGCAAAAGGTCTTGCCGGACGTCGCATGGCACAACAACATCCGCCCTCAGCTGTGGCGTAAGCTTGCGGTAAACTGCGTGATCAATCCGCTGACGGCGCTGTGGAACTGCCCGAACGGGGAGCTGAAAAATCATCCGCAGGACGTTGCCATTTTGTGTGCGGAAGTCGCGGCGGTCGTTGAGCGGGAAGGGCTGCATACCTCGGCAGACGATTTGCGCTGCTATGTCGAGCAGGTCATTGAGAGTACAGCAGAAAACATCTCCTCAATGCTGCAGGATGTTCGGGCATTACGCCACACGGAGGTCGACTACATTACCGGCTATCTGCTAAAACGCGCCCGCGCACACGGCATTTCCGTGCCGGAAAACGCCCGTCTGTATGACCTGGTTAAACGTAAGGAGAGTGAATATGAGCGCGTCAGCACTGATCTGCCTCGCCCCTGGTAGCGAAGAGATGGAAGCGGTCACCACCATTGATTTGATGGTGCGCGGCGGCATTAAGATCACCACCGCCAGCGTCGCCAGCGACGGCAATCTTGCAATCACCTGTTCACGCGGGGTGAAAATCCTGGCAGACGCGCCGCTTGTTCAGGTGGCAGACGGAGATTACGACATCATCGTGCTGCCCGGCGGCCTAAAAGGCGCGGAATGTTTTCGCGACAGCCCGCTGCTGGTCGAGACCGTGCGTCAGTTCCATCTGTCAGGCCGTATCGTCGCGGCTATCTGCGCCGCCGCGGGAACGGTTCTGGTTCCGCACGATATCTTCCCCGTCGGCAATATGACCGGCTTCCCGGGGCTGAAGGATACGATCCCGGAAGAACATTGGGTGGACAAACGCGTCGTCTGGGACCCGCGCGTAAACCTGTTGACCAGCCAGGGGCCTGGCACTGCGATTGATTTTGGCTTAAAGATTATTGACCTGCTGGTCGGGCGCGAGAAGGCCTACGAAGTGGCATCATCGCTGGTGATGCCTGCGGGGATTTATAATTACTATGAAGAGTAGTGCATAAAAAAAGCCGGGTGGCGGCTACGCCTTACCCAGCCTACAAATGCACGGTACCGTAGGCCCGGTAAGCGAAGCGCCACCGGGCGAGAAACTACGGACGATACACCTTCACATTCGCAAAGCCCTGCTCGCGCAGATACAGCGCCTGCAGGCGACTCATCACTCCACGCTCACACCACAGCAGATACGTTTTGCTCTGGTCGAGATCGCCAAACTTGGTGCTCAGCTTGTAGAACGGCAGAGAAACCACTTCGACGCCTTCCACCTGCAGCGGCTTGTCATCCTGCTCGTCAATGGAGCGAATATCCAGAATCGCATCGTTCGCGCCGAAACCGCTCACGGTCTCCACTTCAACCACTTCCTGCTCGGTCTGCTGGGCAATCTCGCGGATATCAATGTTGGACGCTTCTTCCACCACTTTATCCAGAATGCTGAAATCGAAGTTCTCTTCTTCCGCTTCGATCTTCGCCTTCACCGCTTTCACCGTTGGGCTTTTAGAGATCACGCCGCAGTATTCCGGCATGGTGCGGGCAAAATCTTCGGTGCCGATTTCGCGCGCCAGATCGATGATGTGCTCTTTGTCATGGGAGATGAGCGGACGCAGGATCAGCGTATCAGATACGTTGTCGATCAGACGCAGGTTGGTCAGCGTCTGGCTGGAGACCTGGCCCAGCGCTTCGCCGGTGACCAGCGCCTGCACGCCGTAGCGTTCAGCCACTTTGGACGCCGCACGCACCATCATGCGCTTAAGGATGACGCCCATCTGACCGTCGTCCACTTTCTCGAGGATTTCGCCGACCACAGGTTCGAAATTGATTGCCACGAAACGCACGCGGTGGGAGCTGCCGAAGCGGTTCCACAGGTAATGCGCCACCTGACGAACGCCGATTTCGTGCGCCGCGCCGCCCAGGTTGAAGAAGCAGTAGTGCACACGGCAGCCGCGACGCATCAGCATATAGCTGGAGACGCCGGAGTCGAAGCCGCCAGAGATCAGGGATAATACGTCTTCCTGGGTGCCGATAGGGAAGCCGCCGATACCTTCATAGCGCCCTTTCACCAGCAGCAGGCGATCGTTTTCGATCTCCAGGTTCACCGTCACGTCCGGGTTGGTCAGACGTACGCGCGCCGTTTCAACGTGCTGGTTTAAACCGCCGCCGACATAACGTTCCACTTCAATGGAGCTGAATTCGTGCTTACCGCGACGCTTGACGCGCACGCAGAAGGTTTTGCCTTCGATCTGGTCACGGTACTGGACCAGCGCTTTCTCGAAGATGTCATGCATATCGCTGAACGGAACATCTTCCACTTCCAGGATATGGTGGATCCCCGGAATACGGGTCAGCGCGTCGCGAATATCCTGACGTTTGTTTTCGTCTTTCGCACGGACCTCAACGTGGTCCCAGTGGCGCACCACGGCGAGGGTTTCGTCGTAGTGCTTTAATACGTTACGAATGTTCCCGGTGAGAATTTTAATAAAGCGCAAACGCACAGATTGGCTTTTGATGGTGATTTCAGGGAACAATTTAATGATAAACTTCATGGCGGCAATGTTTCTTAGGCAAGCCTGTTAAGGCTTGTAATGGAAAAGAGTACAGCAGCCCACACCCGTGGCTGCATCCAGGCGCGCAAGTATACCACCATCGCGCCGCTCCTGTGCACATTGCGCGTTATTTGCTTATCCGCCCGAGTCCGTTACCATGTCGGGGCGAAGAATATAAGAGTCAATTCACTATGCCGAAGAAGAACGACGCACCGGCCAGTTTTGAAACTGCGCTGAGTGAACTGGAGCAAATTGTTACCCGTCTTGAGAGCGGCGATCTCCCGCTGGAAGAGGCGCTCAACGAATTCGAGCGTGGCGTGCAGCTGGCGCGCCAGGGGCAGGTCAAGCTGCAGCAGGCCGAGCAGCGCGTGCAGATCCTGCTTTCCGACAGCGAAGACGGGAAAACCACGCCTTTCACACCGGACGCCGAGTAAATGGATTTTGCCAACGAGCTTCAGGCGCGTGTCGTACGCGCCAACGACGCCCTGCGCCGTTTTATTGCGCCACAGCCTTTTCAGAACACTCCACTGGTTGAAGCCATGCACTATGGCGCACTCTTGGGTGGAAAGCGCCTGCGCCCGTTCCTGGTGTATGCCACCGGCAATATGTTTGGCATCAGCGATAGCACGCTGGACGCTCCGGCAGCCGCCGTTGAGTGCATCCACGCCTACTCGCTGATCCACGACGATCTCCCGGCCATGGACGACGACGATTTGCGTCGGGGTAAACCCACCTGCCATATCAAGTTTGGTGAGGCGAATGCCATCCTGGCGGGTGATGCCCTGCAAACGCTGGCGTTCTCGATTCTGAGCGACGCGCCAATGGCGGAAGTGGCTGACCGCGACCGTCTGGCGATGATCTCCGAGCTGGCAATGGCCAGCGGCGTGGCCGGCATGTGCGGCGGACAGGCGCTGGATCTTGAAGCGGAAGGACGTCAGGTTAATCTGGAACAGCTGGAGCGTATTCATCGCCATAAAACCGGGGCACTGATTCGTTCCGCCGTTCGCCTGGGCGCGCTGAGCGCGGGTGAACAAGGGCGCAAAGCCCTGCCGATTCTGGACAGATACGCAGAAAGTATCGGTCTGGCATTCCAGGTTCAGGATGACATTCTGGATGTGGTGGGCGATACTGCAACATTGGGTAAACGTCAGGGTGCGGACCAGCAGCTTGGCAAAAGTACCTACCCCGCCCTGCTGGGCCTTGAGCAAGCCCAACGTAAAGCCCGGGATCTGATTGACGATGCCCGCCAGTCGCTGAATGAACTGGCTGCGCAATCGCTGGATACCTCGGCACTGGAAGCGCTAGCGGACTATATAATCCAGCGTGATAAATAAACTATATATCTCGATGAGCCTTTGATGAGTTTTGATATTGCCAAATACCCGACACTGGCGTTAGTTGACTCCACCCAGGAGTTACGTCTGTTGCCGAAAGAGAGCCTGCCGAAGCTGTGCGACGAGCTGCGTCGCTACCTGCTCGACAGCGTAAGCCGCTCCAGCGGCCATTTCGCCTCCGGGCTTGGCACGGTAGAGCTGACCGTGGCGCTGCACTACGTCTATAACACGCCGTTCGATCAGCTCATCTGGGACGTGGGTCACCAGGCCTATCCGCACAAAATTCTGACCGGACGTCGCGATAAAATTGGCACAATTCGTCAGAAAGGCGGCTTGCACCCGTTCCCGTGGCGCGGTGAGAGCGAGTACGACGTGCTGAGCGTCGGCCACTCCTCTACCTCCATTTCGGCGGGCATCGGTATTGCCGTTGCCGCCGAGAAAGAGAACAAGCAGCGCCGCACCGTCTGCGTGATTGGCGACGGCGCCATCACCGCCGGTATGGCCTTCGAAGCCATGAACCACGCGGGCGACATCAAGCCGGACATGCTGGTTATCCTCAACGATAACGAAATGTCGATTTCCGAAAACGTCGGCGCGCTAAACAACCATCTGGCGCAGCTGCTCTCCGGCAAGCTTTACTCCTCGCTGCGTGAAGGCGGTAAAAAGGTCTTCTCCGGCGTACCGCCGATTAAAGAGCTGCTCAAGCGTACCGAAGAGCACATCAAAGGCATGGTCGTGCCGGGTACCCTGTTTGAAGAACTGGGCTTTAACTATATTGGGCCGGTTGACGGTCACGACGTGCTGGGTCTGGTGATCACACTCAAGAACATGCGCGACCTGAAAGGCCCGCAATTCCTGCACATCATGACCAAAAAAGGGCGTGGCTACGAACCTGCGGAAAAAGATCCGATCACCTTCCACGCGGTGCCTAAATTTGACCCGTCCAGCGGCTGTCTGCCAAAAAGCAGCGGCGGCATGCCGAGCTATTCCAAAATTTTCGGCGACTGGCTGTGCGAAACCGCCGCGAAAGACAACAAGCTGATGGCGATCACCCCGGCCATGCGCGAAGGCTCCGGCATGGTCGAATTCTCCCGAAAATACCCGGACCAGTATTTTGACGTGGCCATTGCCGAGCAGCACGCGGTGACGTTTGCAGCGGGCCTGGCGATCGGCGGCTACAAGCCGGTTGTCGCTATCTATTCCACCTTCCTGCAGCGCGCCTACGATCAGGTGATCCACGACGTGGCGATTCAGAAGCTGCCGGTGCTGTTTGCTATCGATCGTGCCGGCATCGTCGGTGCAGACGGCCAGACGCACCAGGGCGCGTTTGACCTGTCGTTCCTGCGCTGCATTCCGGATATGGTTGTCATGACGCCAAGCGACGAGAACGAATGTCGTCAGATGCTGTTTACCGGCTACCACTATCAGGATGGCCCAAGCGCCGTTCGCTACCCGCGCGGCAATGCCGTAGGCGTTGAGCTTCAGCCGCTGGAAAAACTGCCGCTTGGTAAAGGAGTGGTTAAGCGTCGCGGTGAAAAAGTGGCGATCCTGAACTTCGGCACGTTGATGCCCGAGGCCGCGAAAGTGGCTGAAACGCTGAATGCCACGCTGGTGGATATGCGTTTTGTGAAGCCGCTCGACGAATCTCTGATCCTGAGTATGGCTGAGGCCCACGACGTGCTGGTGACGCTGGAAGAAAACGCCATCATGGGCGGTGCGGGTAGCGGCGTGAACGAGGTACTGATGGCAAATCGTAAAGCCGTGCCGGTGCTGAACCTCGGCCTGCCGGATCATTTCATTCCGCAAGGTACCCAGGACGAAGCCCGCGCGGCGATTGGCCTGGACGCTGCCGGTATCGAAGCTAAAATCCGCGCCTGGCTGGACTGATCCCTCCCCTTTCCGCTCCTGCTATGCTTAAACCTGGTGTTTAAACAGCAGGAGCGGAACCGTGCAATACACAACATTAGGAAAAACGGACCTTAAGGTATCCCGACTTTGTCTGGGCTGCATGACCTTTGGCGAGCCCGATCGGGGAAACCATGCCTGGACGCTGCCGGAAGAGAGCAGCCGTCCGATTATCAAACGCGCCATCGAAGGCGGCATTAACTTCTTTGACACCGCCAACAGCTACTCCGACGGTAGCAGCGAGGAGATTGTCGGCCGCGCCCTGCGCGATTTTGCCCGTCGGGATGACATCGTCGTTGCCACCAAGGTCTACTACCCGGTGGGTGACCTGCCGCAGGGCCTTTCTCGCGCGCAGATCCTACGCTCCATTGATGACAGCCTCAGACGCCTGAACATGGATTACGTCGACCTGCTGCAAATTCACCGCTGGGATTACAACACGCCGATCGAGGAGACGCTTGAGGCGCTCAACGACGTGGTCAAAGCCGGTAAAGCACGCTACATCGGCGCGTCGTCTATGCACGCGTCGCAGTTTGCCCAGGCGCTGGATCTCCAGGCCCAACACGGCTGGGCGCGCTTTGTCACCATGCAGGATCACTACAATCTGATCTACCGCGAAGAAGAGCGCGAGATGCTGCCGCTGTGCCACCAGGAGGGCGTGGCGGTCATCCCGTGGAGCCCGCTGGCGCGCGGCCGCCTGACCCGTCCGTGGGGCGAAACTACGGCCCGTCTGGTCTCGGATGAAGTGGGAAAAAATCTCTATGAAGGAACAGAGGCCAGCGATGCACTGATTGCCGAACGCCTGGCCGGGATTGCCGATGATACCGGCGCAACCCGCGCCCAGGTAGCGCTGGCGTGGCTGCTGGGCAAGCGCGGCGTCGCGGCTCCCATTATCGGCACGTCCCGGGAAGAGCAGTTGGACGAACTGTTAAACGCGGTGGATATCACGCTGACGCCCGAACAGGTTGCCGAGCTGGAGACGCCGTATCAGCAGCATCCGGTGGTGGGGTTTAAATAAGCCCCATCTTTTGTAGGCCGGGTAAGGCGGAGCCGCCACCCGGCAATACAAAGCGTACAAACTCACGCAAAGTGATCGTACCCTTTCCAGTCCAGCGTAACCGGCGCACCGTCTTTCACAAACTTCAGCCCTTCACTCTCCGGCATGATCTGACCTATGCAGGTGAATTTCGCACCAAGATGCGCTAACGCCACGTCGAGCGTTCCACGGTTCAGCTCCGGAACGGTAAAGCACAGCTCGTAATCTTCGCCACCGGACAGCGCCCAGCGCAGCGCCTGCTCAGGTTCGACATGACGAAGCAGTTCCTCTGACAGCGGGAACAGATCCAGATCAACGCGCGCACCGACGCCGCTGGCCTTTAAAATATGGCCAAGGTCTGAGATCAGCCCGTCAGAGAGGTCGATAGCAGAGCTCGCGCGCTCGCGCAGCGCCTGGCCGTGCAGAATACGCGGCGTCGGGCGCAGATGGCGTTTCACCAGATACGCCGCATCGTCGGCATCCTTTACGGTTAAGCGATCCTGGAGAATCGCCAGCCCTGCCGCACTGTCGCCCGGCGTACCGGTGACGTAGATCCAGTCGCCGGGTTTTGCACCCGAGCGCTTCAGCGCGCGGCCGAGCGGCACATAGCCGTGGATCGCCAGCGTCATCGACAGCGGCCCGGCAGTGGTATCACCGCCAATCAGCTGCATATCGTAGTAGTTAAGCTGCTCAAACAGCGCATCGCTGAAAGCTTCAAGCCAGGCTTCGTCTACCTCTGGCAGCGTCAGCGCCAGGGTTAACCACGCGGGATCGGCCCCCATCGCCGCCAGATCGCTGACGTTAACCGCCAGCGCCTTATACGCCAGATCGGCAGGATCGATATCCGGTAAGAAATGTCGGCCGCACACCAGAGTGTCGGTGCTGATGGCCAGCGTCTGTTTTTCGGGAATATTGAGAAGTGCACAGTCATCGCCGATGCCGGTTTCAACATCAAGACGAGAGGTTCTGACACGGTCGAAATAACGGGCAATCAGGGAGAATTCGCCGCATGCCATACGTTATGCCTCAGCAAATAAAAGAAAAAACCGGAGCCGCACCGCCCGTCAGGCAATGCAGGACTCCGGTTTGCGGATCACTTTTTGTGGGGACGGATCGCAGGTGCTGCTTTATCAAGTACGCCGTTTACAAACTTGTGGCTGTCTTCAGCGCCGAAGGTTTTCGCCAGTTCGATCGCTTCGTTGATGGCCACTTTGTACGGCACATCATCACGTTTAGACAGCTCAAACAGCGCAATACGCAACACTGCTTTTTCTACCTGGCCCAGCTCTTCGAGCAGACGGGACAGGTATGGCTTCATCAGACCATCGAGATACGCGCTATTAGTCGCCACTCCCGACAGCAGTTCACGGAAGTACAGAACGTCAACGTCTTTCACGTCCTGTTCTGACAGGAACTGGTATTCAACATCAGCGATGTCGTTCTGGGACAACTGCCAGGAGTAAAGTGCCTGGACGGCACATTCACGGGCGCGGCGACGAGCAGCAGGTTTCACGGAATTCCCCTTACAAAAAAATCAGGCCTTGATGGCTTTCAATACATTAATCATTTCAAGCGCGGTCAGTGCAGCTTCTGCACCTTTGTTACCGGCTTTGGTGCCAGCACGTTCGATGGCTTGTTCAATACTTTCGGTGGTCAGCACGCCGAATGCGACAGGAATTTCAGCATCCTGCGCAACGTGTGCCAGGCCGTTGCTTGCACCGCCCGCAACGTATTCGAAGTGCGCAGTGCCGCCACGAATAACGGTACCCAGCGCAATCACCGCGTCGTATTTACCGGTTTTCGCCAGCGCGCCTGCCGCCAGTGGCAGTTCGTAAGCGCCTGGAACCCAAACAACGGTAATGTTGTCATCTTTAACCTGACCGATACGTTTCAGGGCGTCAATCGCACCTTCCAGCAGGCTGTCGTTGATGAAGTTGTTGAAACGCGCAATGGTGATGGCGACGCGAGCGTCCGGGGTAGCTACAGCAGCTTCAATAATGTTCATACTCTTCCTTTACGGGTTCATTTGGCCCCGCAGGGGGGCGGATTTTATCATAATACTTTGCGCACTGCTTCCCTATTTCAGGAGCAATTACGCTGTCGTTAAGTGGAGGCAGACATCCGGACCTACCGGACGAATCTCGCTAAATGTGAGTTGCGGTGCGTCGGCCAGTTTTTCAAGGCCGGGCAGCACAAAGAGGCCGCGCGCGTCGTGGCCTAACAGTTTAGACGCAACGTAAACAAGCAGTTCATCCACCAGCCCGGCCTGTAAGAGCGCACCGGCGAGCGTTGGCCCCGCCTCTACCCAGATGCTGTTCACCTGCTGCTTGCCGAGCAGCATCATCAGCACCACCAGATCCAGATGGCCGTTATGCTCCGGCACCAGAATGCTGCGCACGCCTTCCGGCCATTCGCGCGTATCTTCTTTGGTGCGGGCAATCCAGGTTTCCCCCGGCTGCTGCACGATGCGGTGCTCCGGCGTCACGCGGTTCTGGCTATCAATGACAATACGCAGCGGCTGACGCAGGTTCTCCTGCGGGTACAGGTCCTGGGTATCGGCATTCAGCTCGTCCCAGCGCACGGTCATGGCCGGATCGTCAGCCAGAACGGTTTCACTGCTGGTGAGAATAGCATGGCTTTGCGCGCGCAGACGTTGCACATCGCGCCTTGCCTGTGGAGAAGTGATCCACTGGCTTTCACCGTTTGCCATTGCCGTACGGCCGTCCAGCGAGGCGCCCAGCTTGAGCTGAATATACGGGAACCCCGTGCGCATGCGCTTCAGGAAACCTTCATTAAGCGCTTCCGCATCCTGCATCATCAGACCATGGCTGACGTCAATGCCTTCCTGCTGCAGGCGATACAGACCGCGTCCAGCCACCTGCGGATTTGGGTCCTGCATCGATGCGACCACGCGTGAAACACCCGCCGCGATCAACGCTTCACAGCACGGCGGCGTACGCCCGTGATGGCTGCAGGGCTCCAGCGTGACGTAGGCTGTGGCACCGCGCGCCTTCTCACCGGCCATGCGCAACGCATGAACCTCGGCATGCGGTTCGCCCGCCCGATAGTGAAACCCCTCTCCTACAATCTCGCCATCGTTGACGATAACGCACCCGACGTTCGGGTTGGGATGGGTAGTAAAACGGCCGCGCT
The DNA here is from genome assembly GCF_058354585.1 of Enterobacter sp. Taxon_8. Lineage (NCBI taxonomy): Bacteria > Pseudomonadati > Pseudomonadota > Gammaproteobacteria > Enterobacterales > Enterobacteriaceae > Enterobacter > Enterobacter sp. Taxon_8. The sequence goes on from NZ_CM177989.1 coordinate 3,532,863, forward strand.
GCGCCAGCTTCATGGCTCGCGCCATGTAAATCTCATCCTGCATGAGCTTAATCCTGTAAGCGGGCGATCTCTTCGCCAAACTCTTTGATGTCTTCGAAGCTGCGGTAGACCGAGGCGAAGCGGATATAGGCGACCTTATCGAGCTTTTTCAACTGCTCCATCACCAGGTTGCCGATCATTTTGCTTGGCACTTCACGCTCACCCAAACCACGAAGGTAAGATTTTATGTGGTTTAACGCCATCTCCACGTCGTCCGCGCTGACGGGACGTTTTTCGAGGGCCTTCAGCATCCCGCTGCGCAGTTTCTCTTCGTTAAACGGCTCGCGCACGTCGTTACTTTTTACCACGCGCGGCATTACCAGCTCTGCAACCTCAAAGGTCGTGAAACGCTCGTTGCACACCAGACACTGCCGACGACGGCGTACGGATGACCCTTCGCCCACAAGACGAGAGTCGATGACTTTGGTATCCACAGCGGAGCAGAATGGGCAATGCATACGGTATCCCTGTTATCTGGTTAACTAATTTTCATTTTACCCTGATCTGGCCTGACAACAAAGGAAGAGCTTTTTGAGACAAAGGATCTATATCTCACATGATGATGCTGGCTACCATTAAGGCGATCCGTTATTTCAAGGAAATAAACGCAATGACAAGACGTTACCTGAAAATATTGCTGGTGGGGAGCCTCTTCACCCTTAGCGCCTGTGCACAGCAAACCGAAGTCCGTCAGTTGAAACAGAGCGTCAATACGCTCAATACGGCGATGGACAAGCTGAACAAAGAAACGGTGAAAATCACCCAGCAAAACGCGCTGAATGCCAAATCCAGCAGCGGGGTTTATCTGCTGCCGGGCGCGAATACGCCTGCGCGTCTCAATAGTCAGATCGGCACGCTAAAAATGTCTCTGGTGAATGTGGCGGCGAACGCAGATGGTACTCGCGCAACATTACGCATCCAGGGAGAGTCCAACGATCCGCTGCCAGCCTTCAGCGGCACCGTCGAGTGGGGGCAGATCCAGGGCACAACGGAGAACTACCAGGAGGTGAACGTGAAGAATCAGCTCTTCACCGCCCCGGCCAGTGTTTTAGCACCAAGCGATGTGGATATTCCGCTTCAGTTAAGCGGCGTTACGCCGGAACAGTTAGGCTTTATCCGCATTCACGACATTCAACCCGCCGCGCACTAATCCCCTCCTTTTTAGCGGAGCGCAATGTCACTCCGCTAACATTTACATTTCGTATGGATTGGCAACATAAATGATTGCCGCTACAATCCCGCCCGTTTAAAGTACGCAAACGTGAACGCAATCGATTACGCGTGTGAGAGATATGTGAAACAACACATATTTTTGTGAGCAGGGATTCCTATAATAGGCACCGCAGAAACACGAAATATTTAGAAACGCAATTCGCGCATTTTTCACTCCCGAAAGGGAATTTCAATCAGTGGCATGATTATGAAAAAAACATTACTCGCAGCTGGCGCCGTGCTGGCACTTTCTTCCTCTTTCACTGTTAACGCAGCGGAAAACGATAAACCACAATACCTCTCCGACTGGTGGCACCAGAGCGTTAACGTAGTCGGCAGCTACCACACCCGTTTCGGACCACAGATCCGCAACGATACCTACCTGGAGTACGAAGCATTCGCCAAGAAAGACTGGTTTGATTTCTACGGCTACATGGATGCACCGGTCTTCTTCGGCGGTAACTCTCAGGCTAAAGGTATCTGGAACCATGGCTCCCCTCTGTTCATGGAAATCGAACCACGCTTCTCCATCGACAAGCTGACCGGCACCGACCTCAGCTTCGGTCCGTTCAAAGAGTGGTACTTCGCGAACAACTATATCTACGACATGGGCCGCAACGAGTCAGGTCGTCAGAGCACCTGGTATATGGGTCTGGGTACGGACATCGACACCGGCCTGCCAATGAGCCTGTCCCTGAACGTTTACGCGAAATACCAGTGGCAGAACTACGGTGCAGAAAACCAGAATGAGTGGGATGGCTACCGTTTCAAAGTGAAATACTTTGTACCAATCACTCAGCTGTGGGGCGGTAACCTGAGCTACATCGGCTTCACCAACTTCGACTGGGGTTCAGAACTGGGAGATAAGAGCGGTTACGCAGAGAACGGTATTAAACAGCGTACTAACGACTCCATCGCCTCCAGCCACATCCTGGCGCTGAACTACGATCACTGGCACTACTCTGTAGTGGCGCGTTACTGGCACAACGGCGGCCAGTGGAACGACGACGCCGACCTGAATTGGATGAAAGAAAACGTCCGTTCTACCGGTTGGGGTGGTTACCTGGTTGTAGGTTACAACTTCTAATCAGTGTGGGTTTCGCCCGGTGGCGCTACGCTTACCGGGCCTACGACCCAAATGTAGGCCGGGTAAGGCGTAGCCGCCACCCGGCCTTTTACTGCTTCACCTTCCGCAAAAAATCCGCCAGAGACCTGTCCGCGCTCTCGCTAAAACGCCTCTCCGTAGCCACAATATTGAGGCATCGGTCGAGCCGGAAACAGCGATAGTCATCGCGCCGTTCACACCACGCAGCCAGCAGCCAGCGCTCTCCCCAGAAGAATAGCCCCAGCGGCTGAACCTCACGTTTAGACAGCTGTCCGGCTTCATCACGGTAATGCAGCGCCAGCACGCGCTGGGCGGAAATCGCCTGATGAATCATGTCAAAATCGCTGCGGGAGTGGCTTTGCATGCAAAAGTCCGGGGCGTAGATCCGCGTCTGCTCCGCCTTTCGGCGGCTCTCCTCGGGCAGAATCGCCAGCACCTTCTCCTGAGCCGACTCCAGCTCGCGCGACAGCGATTCCCCACCCCAGGTTTTGAGCAGGCGAATCGCGACGATCAGCGCCTCGGACTCCTTATTTGTCAGCATCAGCGGCGGCAGGTCAAAGCCCGACATCAGCCGATATCCACTTCCCGCCTCACCTTCCACCGGCACGCCGGAAAGCGACAGGTCGCGGATATCGCGATATACCGTGCGCTCGGACACGCCAAGCCGGTCCGCGAGATGCGCTGCCGTTGTCAGACGCCTGCCCCGCAGGATCTGCACAATCTGAAACAAACGGTCAGCGCGTCGGGTCATAACTTTGTCCGCTCTCAGGCAGGTTGATGGAGCCCGACGCGGTTGCCCTCGCTGTCGGTAAACAAGGCGATAGTGCCAATGCCATGCGGCAGTTCCAGCGGGCCAAACACGCACTCGCCGCCCGCAGAAGCGATGCGATCGAGCGTGGCCGCCAGATTAGCAGTATGCAGGTAAATAATAGCGCCCTGCAAAGACGGTGTAACGCCGTCAAATTTTGCCAGTGCGCCTCCGGTACCCGGATCCTCATGCGGGAAAACGGCCAGCTCCGCACAGTCCATTTTCTCGCGACGCAGCGCAAGCTGCATCACGGGCTCATAAAATTTGATGGCGCGATCCATATCCGAGACCGGAATTTCAAACCAGTTAATGACGCTTTTCATACATCCTCCTGCCTGTTGTTTGGGTTCAGAAGGAGTCTACGACAGGGCTCCTGACAGCATACTGTCAGGAGTGTTTGTCAGGAGCAGATAAAAAAAATCCCGGTCAACCGACCGGGATTTCGATAACGCGCTAAACGTCGCCTTACGGCAGAATGGACGGCTGATCCGCCCCTTCTTTCTCGACTTTCTGCTGGAGCAGGTGCTCGCGCTTCATGCCGAGTTTCAGTGCCAGGGCGGACGCAACGTAGATAGACGACGCCGTACCGATGGTGACACCAATCAGCATGGTCAGCGAGAAGCCTTCCAGTACCGGACCACCGAAGAGGAACAGCATCAGGATCACCATCAGGGTAGTACCGGAGGTGATCAAGGTACGGTGCAGCGTCTGGGTCAACGACACGTTAAAGATTTCGTACGGCGTACCGCGACGGATCTTACGGAAGTTTTCACGAATACGGTCAGATACCACGATACTGTCGTTCAGCGAGTAACCGATAACGGACATCAGTGATGCCACGATCGTCAGGTCAATCTCAATGTGGAACAGCGACAGTATGCCCATGGTGATCACCACGTCGTGCGCCAGGGCGATAACCACACCGGCCGCCAGTCGCCACTCAAAGCGGAAACCGACGTACACCAGGATGGAGATCAGCGCCACCAGCAGCGCCATCGCACCGGTCTGCGCCAGGTCAGCACCTACGCTTGGGCCGACGAACTCAATACGCTTAACCGCCGCGTTCTGGCTGGTTGTTTCGTTAATCACGCTAACAACCTTACTGCCCAGCTCCTGGCTGCCGTTGGCATCGTGCACCGGCGGCATACGTACCATGATGTCGCGGCTGCTGCCGAAGTTCTGCAGCAGCGGCTCTTCAAAGCCCGCTTTCTGCAGCGATTCGCGCATCTGGTCCATATCGACCGGTTTTTCCAGGGAGATCTCAATTACCGTACCACCGGTAAAATCGAGCCCCCAGTTAAAGCCTTTCACGCCCATAATGACGATGGACAGAATCAGCAGGAAACCTGAAATGCCGAAGGCCCAGTAGTCCCAGCGCATAAAGTCCCAGACTTTACGGCCGTGGTTCAATTGTTCAACAGTATATTCCTGTGCCACAACGCACTCCTCAGATAGACAGCTTTTTGACGCGCTTGCCGCCGTACAGCAGGTTCACGATGGCACGGGTGCCGACAATAGCGGTAAACATTGACGTTGCGACACCGATACCGGTTGTAATCGCAAAGCCTTTGATAGCGCCGGTACCCACTGCATACAGGATAAGAACCTTGATCAGTGTTGTTACGTTCGCATCGAAGATAGAGCTGAACGCGCCTTTATAACCTTCGTCAATCGCCTGCTGAACAGAACGACCGTTGCTCAACTCTTCTTTGATACGTTCGTTAATCAGTACGTTGGCGTCGACCGCCACCGCAAGGGTCAGAACGATACCCGCAATACCCGGCATGGTCAGAGTCGCCCCCGGCAGCAGGGACATGATGCCGATAATCAGCACCAGGTTCGCAATCAGCGCAGAGGTCGCAATCAGACCAAACTTCTTATAGAAGAAGATCATGAACAGAATAGAGACCACCAGACCGGCCAGACACGCTTCCAGGCCCTGCTGGATGTTTTGCATACCCAGAGTTGGACCAATGGTACGTTCTTCAACAATCTGAATTGGCGCAATCAGCGCACCGGCACGCAGCAGCAGGGAGAGCTGACGCGCTTCGTTCGGGTTGTTGATGCCGGTGATACGGAAGCTGTTACCCAGACGAGACTGGATATTGGCGATGTTAATCACCTCTTCCTCTTTCACCAGCACAGCACGACCGTTTGCATCTTTCTTACCGCTGTCTTTGTACTCCACGAACAGGGTTGCCATCGGTTTACCGATGTTGTCCTTGGTGAAGTTAGACATGATGTTACCACCCGCGCTATCGAGCGAGATGTTAACCTGCGGCTGGTTGTATTCGTCCTGGCTCGACGTGGAGTCGGTGATGTGATCACCGGTCAGAATCACGCGTTTGTACAGCACAACCGGCTGACCTTCGCGGGTCTGTTTCACTTCGGAGTCACCCGGAATACGGCCAGAAGCGGCAGCAGACTGGTCAACGTTGGTATTCACCAGACGGAATTCCAGGGTTGCGGTCGCACCCAGAATCTCTTTCGCACGCGCGGTGTCCTGAATACCCGGCAGTTCAACCACGATACGGTCAGCACCCTGACGCTGTACCAGCGGCTCGGCCACACCCAGTTGGTTTACACGGTTACGCAGAATGTTGATGTTCTGCTGAACGGCATATTCACGCGCTTCTTTCAGGCGCGCATCGGTCATCACCGCACGCAGCTGGTTGCTGCCCTGCGAGGAGATCACCAGGTCACGGTGACGTTGAGTCAGATAATCTACAGCCTGATCGCGCGCCGCGCTGTCGCGGAACGTGATGCTCATGCCGTAGTTATCTTCTTTACGCACGGTGGTGTAAGCGATGCCTTTATCACGCAGATCGCTGCGCAGGCTGTCGATATTCTGTTCCTGCAGCTTGCCGAGCGCGGTATCCATATCCACTTCCATCAGAAAGTGAACGCCGCCACGCAGGTCAAGACCGAGTTTCATTGGCTCTGCTTTCATCGCAGCCAGCCAACGCGGGGTTGCAGGGGCAAGGTTAAGCGCCACGACGTATTTGTCACCCAGCACGCCCATCAGCGCTTCGCGAGCGCGGAGCTGCGTGTCGGTGGTGTCGAAGCGAGCAAGAATTGCGCCCTCTTCCAGAGCCACAGACTTAGCGGTAATTTTTTCTTCTTGTAACGTTTTCTGGACCTGGATCAGCGTTTGCTCACTGGCGGCGACACCGCGCGCGCCAGTGATTTGAACAGCCGGATCCTCACCATACAGGTTGGGAAGCGCGTACAGCAGGCCGACGAGAATCACGACGACCAGCATGATGTACTTCCACAAAGGATAACGGTTTAACACGGCAGTTCCCTTTGGGAAAAGTTGGGATTACAGCGCCTTCATGGTGCCTTTCGGCAGAACGGCAGCTACGAAGTCACGTTTGATGACCACTTCAGTGGTGTCGTTCAGGGCGATAGCAATGTAGCCGTTTTCAGCCACTTTGGTTACGCGACCGACCAGACCACCGTTAGTCAGCACTTCATCGCCTTTCGCAATGGAGTTCATCAGGTTTTTGTGCTCTTTGGTGCGCTTCTGCTGTGGACGCAGGATCATGAAGTAGAAGATCAGACCGAACACAACTAGCATCAGAATCAGAGACATCGGGCTGCCCTGCGCTGGAGCACCTGTTGCCGCTACCGCATCAGAAATAAAAAAGCTCATTCAAATTCCCTCATTATTAAAATTAATCAACGTTCAACGGTGGAACATCCCGCCCCTGACGTTGGTAGAAATCGGTCACGAAGCTCTCTAATTTACCCTCTTCGATAGCCTTACGTAAACCAGCCATTAAGCGCTGATAATAACGAAGATTATGAATGGTATTGAGACGCGCGCCCAAAATCTCGTTGCAACGATCGAGATGATGCAGATACGCGCGAGAATAATTGCGACAGGTATAGCAATCGCACTCGGAATCGAGCGGGCTGGTGTCACTCTTATGCTTCGCGTTACGGATTTTCACCACGCCATCGGTAACGAACAAATGGCCGTTACGCGCGTTGCGGGTTGGCATGACGCAGTCGAACATATCAATGCCGCGGCGTACGCCTTCAACCAGATCTTCCGGTTTCCCCACGCCCATCAGGTATCGTGGTTTATCCGCCGGGATTTGCGGGCAGACATGCTCCAGAATGCGGTGCATGTCTTCCTTCGGCTCACCCACAGCCAAACCGCCGACAGCGTAGCCATCAAAACCTATCTCTACCAGACCTTTAACCGAGATATCGCGTAAATCTTCGTAAACGCTGCCCTGGATAATGCCGAACAGCGCATTTTTGTTCTGCAGGGAGTCAAAGCGGTCACGGCTACGCTTCGCCCAGCGCAGAGACATCTCCATTGAACGCTTGGCGTAATCCCAGTCGGCCGGGTATGGCGTACATTCGTCGAAGATCATCACGATATCAGATCCGAGATCGTACTGAATCTCCATCGATTTTTCCGGATCGAGGAAAATCGGATCGCCGTTGATCGGGTTACGGAAGTGAACGCCCTGCTCGGTGATCTTGCGGATATCGCCCAGGCTGAAGACCTGGAAGCCGCCGGAGTCGGTCAGGATAGGGCCTTTCCACTGCATGAAATCGTGCAGGTCGCCGTGGAGCTTCATGATCTCCTGGCCCGGACGCAGCCACAGGTGGAAGGTGTTGCCGAGGATAATCTGTGCGCCCGTGGCTTCTACTTCTTCCGGCGTCATCCCTTTTACGGTGCCGTACGTGCCCACAGGCATAAACGCGGGGGTTTCCACCACGCCGCGATCAAACACCAGGCGACCGCGACGCGCGCGACCGTCGGTGGTATCGAGTTCAAATTTCATTTTTTCTCCGACGTCAGAAAAACAGTCCAACGTTGTAAAACGGTGCCGCGGACTTATTCCCCGACACGCTCATTCAAAGCCTGCGGATTGTACGTGATAAACATCGCGTCCCCGTAGCTAAAAAAGCGATATTTTTGTTCTACCGCAGACTTGTAGGCCGCCATCGTGTGCTGATAACCGGCAAACGCGGAAACCAGCATAATCAGCGTCGATTCAGGCAGATGGAAGTTGGTCACCAGCGCGTCAATTACTTTGTACTGATAGCCCGGGTAGATAAAGATCTGCGTATCGCCAAAGAACGGTTCGATAAGACCGTTTTTAGCCGCCTGCGCGGCGCTCTCGAGTGAGCGCACGGACGTCGTACCAACCGCCACGACGCGGCTGCCGCGCGCTTTCGCCGCCAGCACCGCGTCCACCACATCCTGCGGCACTTCAGCATACTCAGAGTGCATGATGTGGTCTTCAATGCTGTCCACGCGCACCGGCTGGAAGGTCCCCGCGCCGACGTGGAGCGTCACGAACGCCATCTCCACGCCCTTCGCGCGCAGTTTCTCCAGCAGCGGCTCATCAAAATGCAGGCCCGCGGTCGGCGCAGCGACGGCGCCAGGCTTCTGGCTGTAGACGGTCTGGTACAGCTCGCGGTCAGCCTCTTCGTCCGGACGCTCAATATACGGCGGCAGCGGCATGTGGCCGATGGCGTTCAGGATATCGAGCACCGTGCGTTCGTCGTTGAACTCCACCTCGAACAGCGCGTCGTGGCGCGCGGTCATGGTCGCCTTGATGCTCTCATCATCGCCCAGCAGCAGCTCCGCGCCCGGCTTTGGCGCCTTAGATGCGCGAATATGTGCCAGAATACGTTTATCATCGAGCATACGTTCGACCAGCACTTCAATCTTGCCGCCGCTGGCTTTGCGGCCGAACAGGCGCGCCGGGATCACGCGGGTATTGTTAAAGACCAGCAGATCGCCAGGGTTGAGCTTGTCGAGCAAATCGGTGAAAGTACCGTGCGTCAGCTCGCCCGTTGGCCCATCCAGTGACAGTAAGCGACAGCTGCTGCGCTCAGGCATGGGATAGTGAGCAATCAGGGATTCAGGTAGTTCAAAGGAGAAATCGGCGACGCGCATGACGTATACTCGTGACTTAAAAACAGGCGGCATAGTCTAGTGCTCACACCCTTTTGCTGCAACAACTAGCCGCCCCCGGACAAAAAAACGCATGAATTTTCTCGCTCACCTGCATCTCGCGCACCTCGCTGACAGCTCCCTTTCCGGCAATTTGCTGGCCGATTTCGTTCGCGGCAACCCCGCGGAGGACTACTCCCCTGAGGTTGTCGACGGGATTTTTATGCACCGCCGCATCGACGTGCTGACGGATAAGCTGCCGGAAGTGACGGAAGCCAAAGCGTGGTTTCGGCCGGAAACGCGCCGCGTTGCGCCGATTACCCTCGACGTGATGTGGGATCACTTCCTGTCGCGCCACTGGGCACAGCTCTCGCCGGAGCTATCCCTGCCGGAATTTGTGCGTTATGCCCATCAGCAGGTGTCGATCATTCTGCCCGACTCGCCGCCGCGCTTTGTGAATCTGAATAACTACCTGTGGTCAGAACGCTGGCTGGAGCGCTATCGTGAGATGGACTTCATTCAGAACGTGTTGAATGGGATGGCGAGCCGTCGCCCGCGCCTGGATGCGCTGCGGGATTCCTGGTATGACCTGGATAAACATTACGATGCGCTGGAGACCCGCTTCTGGCAGTTTTACCCGCGCATGATGGTGCAGGCGAAAAACAAACAGCTGTAACAGAATTCACATTGATAGGTAAAAGCTGGCGGAACGATTGTCACCACCTCTTTGTCTTATCCATGCACACTCTCTATACTGGCTCGCGTTGCGTTCCAAATAACCTTAGTATCTACAGGAGAATCATATGGTTCTGGTAACTCGTCCGGCTCCGGATTTTACAGCTGCAGCAGTTCTGGGCAACGGTGAAATCGTTGAAAACTTCAACTTCAAACAGCACACCAACGGTAAAGCGACCGTTCTGTTCTTCTGGCCAATGGACTTCACTTTCGTTTGCCCGTCTGAGCTGATCGCATTCGACAAACGTTATGAAGAATTCCAGAAGCGTGGCGTGGAAGTTGTTGGCGTCTCCTTCGACTCTGAGTTTGTACACAACGCATGGCGTAACACCCCTGTCGACAAAGGCGGCATCGGTGCGGTGAAATACGCAATGGTTGCGGACATCAAACGCGAAATCCAGCAGGCTTACGGTATCGAACATCCGGACGCTGGCGTTGCGCTGCGCGGTTCCTTCCTGATCGACGCGAACGGCATCGTTCGTCACCAGGTTGTGAACGATCTGCCGCTGGGCCGTAACATCGACGAAATGCTGCGCATGGTTGACGCGCTGCAGTTCCACGAAGAGCACGGCGAAGTGTGCCCGGCTCAGTGGGAAAAAGGTAAAGAAGGTATGGCTGCTTCCCCAGACGGCGTAGCTAAATACCTGTCTGAGAACGTATCCAGCCTGTAATCGGCACGGTTTACGAAAAAGGCCCGCTTATGCGGGCCTTTTTTTATGCCTTACGCTGCGTCTCTCGCCAGATGCGCCAGGCCATGCCCGCAAGCAGGATCACGCCCGCAATCAGTACGCCCCATACCAGCAGGGCGTTCATCCAGCTCGCCCGCTCAGCTGCAGAGGTGGCGTTCAGCCGCCCCTCGCCGCCCAACGCGACATCATCCACAATATCGGCCTGCGGCAGGTTCGCCATATCATAGGTCTTGCGCAGGTCGGCTGGGATCAGCATGTCAGGCTCCACGCTGGCAGGCTTTGCGGCACCGTTGCCCCATGCGAGGACGTACGGCGCTTTCCCCTGCGCGTTGAACACAAGATCATAGCGGTCGCGATGCCCCGTAACGCTCGGCAGGTATTCTGGCAGACGCGCATTCAGCGTCGTGATTTTCACTGCCTGCACCGGGCCCCCGCTAAGCGAAACCGGTCCGGACGTTTTCCCCTCCAGACGGTAAATCACTTCTTTCTTCAGGGGGTGCCATGCCTCTTTTTCGGTACTCCGCCACGCTATCTCCACGGGAAGGACGCCATCGCCGTTCAGCGAGATGCTGACAGCACTCAGCGGCTGCGGGCGCGCCCAGCGCCACTGAGCTTCACTTGTCGATAGCTGCTCACCTTCCCCTTCAAGACTAATCTCTTCCGGGGCCGCCTGGGCAGGTGCGCTGATTGCGTTTACGCCGGTCAACGTTACCCCCTGGCTCTGCGTATTCAGCACCACCATGAGATAGCGATTCGCATCGGGAGATAAAACCGTATCGGTATCGAGCCGATCGAGCTTAAGACGATCCTGACCGCTGACGACGTCCAGCAGCGGCATATCCTCGCGCAGGGTATACCACCGCTTGAGATCCTCGCTGTAATAGACCGACGCCGTTCCCTGCCACGGCGTCTCATGGGTATTCCAGAGGAGCTGCAGCTGGGATATAGCCAGCTCACCCGTCGTCTGCTCCGGCAGGGTCAGCAGGTAATGTTGCCCGACGGCGGCGGCTTTTTGCCCCTCCAGCACAATCTCAATGCCGTTTCGGGAACGGAGCCGGATCTTATCGCTGTCACCGGCGTCTGAGCCAGCCGCGAGCGGCGAGGCGTCAAGCGGAAAGAGGCGCAGCGCCGTGGATTGCGCTGTCGCCTGCGGGCGCGTAGCGGCGATCAGGCTAAAGGGAACCGGCTCACCCGACTGGTTAAAGACGCGGACATCGTGCAGATCCGGCGACGTGCTTTGCTCATAGACGGCAAGCGGCAGCATTACCCGATACCACCGGGAAGGAACGGACGTGTCGAGTGAACGACCAAAGGCATAGTCACGGGGCGATTCCGTTGGTATTTCGTCGCAGAACGCCGGGCCGGAAAGCACCAGCAGCGCGGTACACGCAACCGCTTTCATCCATTTCATTTTTCATCTCCTGTTTTTGGCGGTAGCGGCGAGAAATAGCCCACTATCAGTACCAGTATCGCCACGCCGATAAACGCCACCGCGCGCGACAGACCGCCTCCGCCCGCGCTGTCCACCAGCATCAGTTTCACCATCACCACACCCAGCAGCGCGGCACCGCAAAGCCACTCCTGCCGGGAAGCCCTGCGGGTGGCATGGATCATGACCACCAGCGCGCTCAACATCCAGAACAGGGCAAAGCTTGTCTGGATCAGCCGCGAATCCCACAGCGATGCCATATTCCAGGCCACGTCGCCGTACCAGGCCAGGGCGCGCATCAGCACACCGTTTAGCCACCAGAAGCCAAACGCCATAATCGCGACGGCAGGCCACGGGCGCGCTTGCGCAAGCCATGACGGGTAGTAGCGATCCACCACCCGATAAAAGACCACCAGCCCCAGCAACGCGAACGCAGCACCTTCCTCGAGCGGGTTCACCAGCGGCAGCCAGGTCTGACGATAGACCACGCCGTCCTGGAAATTGGTCACCACCAGCAATACCAGCAGCGCCACGACGACAGGGATCGGTGCCAGACACGCATAGAGCGCAGGCCACTCCCGGAACGGCCACACGCGACGCCGTACGGCTGCAGAAAGTGCCATAATAATCCCGCCACCTGCGGCCATCGCTAATCCGCTTCCCCAGGCCGCCATTCCCCACGGCAGAGACCGGGCAAACCAGTAAAGCTCCGCGGCCAGCGCCAGCAAAATCATCCAGAACAGCGACAAATGCAGCCCCATCGCGATGCGCGGCAGGAGTCTTTCACCATCGCGCCGCAACAGCATTAGCGCGGCAGGAAGCGCAACGCACCAGGCCAGGTTTGACCAGCCGGCGGTAACGATCTGCTGATGCCAGAGCTGATAACCCAACATCAGCAGCATAACCGGCCACAGCAGCCATTTGCTGGCGTTCAGCTCCCGCCACGTCAGGCGAGCAGCCACCTGCCGCCAGCCCCAGACCGACGCCGCCGTCAGCGCCAGCACGCCCGCCAGAATCGGTAATTCCTTCGTCAGTACCAGCTGCGACGCGCCCAGCTGCGCCACTATCCAGAACAGCAGCCCGCCTGCCAGCAGCGCCCAGCTGACCGGCAGGAAGAGAGTCCGCCACAGCCAGGCCGCAGCCAGCCAGCAAAGGCTGAGGATGGCGAAGATGAGGAACAGGCTCAGCGCCGTAACGCCGTCCGTTTGTGCCCACAGCGCGCTGCCGAGCGCCAGCACCAGCAGCGCCGTCCCGCTATAGCTCATGCGACGCTGATGCTGCTGCACGCCCAGCCAGAGAATCCCCAGCCCCTCCAGCGCCCAGGCCATCGCCGTCCAGCGCGCCGACAGCGCCAGCGGAATGGCGAGCGTGGCAAACCCGCCGCCGATCGCCAGCGCCGCCATGACCAGCGGTCGTCCGAGGGAGGGATAGCGACGCAGCGCGAGGAACGCGAGGGCAAGATAAAAGGCACCATATCCGAGGGCACTCAGCGCCGGGCCATAGTCCCAGTGCTGCGTCATGCCGTACTCCATTCCAAAACCAACCAGCGGCGGGGCAAACAGCAGCACGCCGTCGATAATCTGCTTCCCTTTCTCCTGCGCCCGCAGCGACAGCGCCACGCTCAGCACGCCGAAAATCAGCGTATTGGCAATCAGGAACAGCTGGCAGATCCAATAGTCTTCAGGCTGGTAGTCATTCAGCCCCCACAGGCCGCCCACGCCGAACGTAAACAGCAGCCCGAGCAGGTTCAGCTCGCGCCAGTGCTGCCAGATGCTGATCGCGAGAATGCCGATGGACAGCAGAAGATAGAAAGAGAAAAGTGCGACAAAGCTACCGCCCCCAGTAGATAAGAGCAGCGGCGCGAGATATCCGCCAAGGCTCGCCAGCATGGCAAGACTCAGCGCCTTCTGCAGCACTGCCAGCCCGACACTTGCCGCGCAAATCACTACCAGCAGCGTAAAGGCCAGCGTCATCGGCAACATTTGCCAGAGCCGGAATGCACCAAACACCGTCAGGTAGAGCACGCCGGTCGCCCCGCCCTGGAGGATCAGCGCATAGACGCGCTGCCTGTGCCGCACCCGCCACCCAATCGCCAGCAGAACAACGGCAAACAGCGCCGTTGCCACGAGGCGCAGCTCAAGCGGGAACAGGGAATGTTCGACGGTATAGCGCAGCAGAAAAGAGAGGCCGAGGAAGAGCAGCAGAATGCCAAGCTTCGCCAGCGGATTGCCCTGCATGAACCAGCGCGCAAGCGACGTCAGGATGCCGCCAAAGGCTGAAGGCTGTTTTGCCGCTGGCGCAGGCGCCAGAGCGGGTTCTGCCACCGCTGCGGGAATATCGGGTCGCCAGGGGTCGACAGGCGCGGGAGCGTCCTCCACCACTGGCGCGGTAATTGCCTCCGGCGCGGCGGTCTGCACCGGTTCCGACGCGTTCTGAGGCACGCCGCGCTGCTCAAGCGCCTCTATGCGCTGGCGCAGCAGGGCTATCTCCTGCCGCGCTGCCGTACTTCGGTTAAACCCGATAACCGCAAGCACGGGCGCAACCAGCAGCGCAAAAACCAGGAATAAACAGCCAAGGATGTAAAGCTCGTCCATGTTTCCACCTTCACCGTAAACGATCTGTTAAGATTGACACAAATCGTTGCATTTGCGCCATCTTAAAAGGTGGAAACATTAGCGCATTAGCTGCCGAACCAGATCGTCGCGGATATCGCAGGCAGCGCCAGCACGCCGTCCTGAATCGTGGCCTTGCCCTCTTTACTCTTCCACGCTGCCACCTTCAGCAGCGGCGAATCATCCAGCACCACTTCGCAGGCCTCGCCCCGGTTTATCGCCACCAGCACGCGCTGCTGGTTATAGATGCGAGCAAACACCACCACGTTATCGTGGGCGTACACCACCTGACAGCCGCCATAGCGCAGGGCGAGACTCTGCTTACGCAGCTTCGCCAGGCGCTGATACAGGCTGAACAGCACCTTGTCCTGTTTCGCTGGCTCCCAGGGGAAAGTTTTGCGGCAGAACGGATCGTTGTTGCCGTCCAGCCCCACCTCGTCTCCGTAGTAGATACACGGCACGCCCGGCCAGGTAAAGAGCCAGGTCACCGCCAGCGGCAGACGCGCAACATCCTTGCCGAGCAGGGATTTAAAGCGCGCGGTGTCGTGACTATCGAGCTGGTTAAACATCCGCAGCTGCTGCTGATGCGACAGCCCGGCGCGGTAGTTCTCCATCCACGCCATGCAGGTTTCCGCGTCGATATGATTTGGATCGTAGGAGATATCGGTGTTGGCGAGGAATCCCCACAGCGGGAAGGTAAAGCCGCGATAGTTCATCGCCGCATCTTCCGCATCATTCTGCAACCACTGGCGCGCGTCACCAAAGTGCTCGCCAAAAACGAACGCCTCCGGCTGAGCCGCTTTCGCCGAGCGCGTGATCCCGGCGACGTGCTGAAGGTTATTCCGCGCTCCGCCCGCTTCACCGAGCATATGCACCACGTCCAGGCGCCAGCCGTCCATATTCCATGGTGCCTTCAGCCAGTGGCGCACGATGCTGTCTTCCCCGCCGTAAATCTCGTTCACCAGAGACGGCGACTGGAAATCCAGCTTCGGCAGGCTTGGGTAACCCAGCCAGTCCAGCGCACGCCCCTCCTCGTTAAAGCTGTACCAGTCGCGCTGCGGCGAGTCCGGGTTATGACATGCCCCGCCCATCGACTGGTTATGCCGGTCAAACCACGTATGCGAATCTCCGCTGTGGTTGAACACGCCGTCCAGAATCAGGCGCATGCCTTCGTTTTGGGTGTTCCTACGCAGGCGCAGCAGCGCCTCGTCACCGCCAAACTGCGCGTCAACGTGGCGATAATCTTCGGTATCGTATTTGTGTACGCTCGGGGCTTTAAACACCGGGTTGAGATACAGCGCCGTCACGCCGAGTTTTTTCAGGTACGGCAGCTTTTCGCTGATGCCGTCGAGATCGCCGCCGTAGAAGGTCGATCCGCCCGCCTGCGCGGTTAATGGCTCGTCCCACGCTTTCAGAATAATGTCATGACCCGCCGCATGGTGGTGATAGATCTTATCCTGGTCGGCAGTGCGCTTTTCGCTGCGCGCAAAACGGTCCGGGAAAATCTGGTAAAAGACCTGATCGTTAACCCACTGCGGGCCGTTATCCGGGTAATCGACCGCAAACTGTTCCAGCCGTGCGGGCGGGAAACGATTAAATCCCTGCGGGGTAAACCACAGCTGGCGGTTGTTCCATAAAAGCTTAAAGCTGTAACGGCGGCGCGGCTGCCCGCTGCGCAGGTCGATATTCGCCCGCCAGGCCGTGATGCCAGGCTGCGGCTGGCTGCGCAGCTTGTGCATTTTCAACCCGGTCTCTTCGTTATCGATTTCGGCGCGGAGCGTCACGCGTTCAGGCTGATTTTCCCCCGCCAGCCAGAGCGTAATCACAAGGTTGTCTTTGTTTTGCTTAACAAATGGGGCAACCGGAAGGTGCCAGGCGTTTAACATCACGAATCCCCTTTGATGAAATTGACGTCACCTTGCCACAGGGTGGTTAAGGATAGCTCACCATGATGGGATTTATTGGGGGAGGAGGACGGGGGAGGAGGCACCAGTGCAGCCTGATGCCCTCACCCCAACCCTCTCCCACAAGGAGAGGGAGAAAAAAAGATTACTGCGCTTCCGCCAGCTGACGGTCGCGGCGGCATTTAAACACCCAGCCCACCAGCAGCAGCACAATCCACGCGCAGCCCACGTACAGTGAAATGCGGGTGTCCGGATGGTAGCCAATCAGGCCAATGATAAACACCAGGAAGATCAGCCCCACGACGGTCGTCGCAACGCCGCCCGGTACTTTGAACTTCAGCGCTTTCGCCTCATCCGGCGACAGGCGACGGCGGAAGGCAATCTGCGACAGCAGGATCATGATCCACACCCAGACGGTTGCGAAGGTCGCCAGGGATGCAATCACCAGGAAGACGTTCTCCGGCATGATGTAGTTCAGGTAAACCGAGAACAGCAGCGCCACGGTCATCACCACGACGGTCACCCACGGCGTGCCGCGGCGTGAGGTTTTGGCGAACACCTTCGGCGCACTGCCCTGCTCCGCCATGCCGTGCAGCATACGGCCTACGCCAAAGACGTCACTGTTAATCGCCGAAAGCGACGCGGTCAGCACCACAAAGTTCAGAATGCTGGCCGCAAACGCAATGCCCATATGCTGGAAGGTCAGGACAAACGGGCTACCGTTGGTGCCTACCTGATTCCACGGGTAAATGGACATGATCACGAACAGCGTACCCACGTAGAACACCAGAATACGCATCGGCACAGAGTTGATGGCGCGCGGAATGGATTTCTCCGGATCTTTCGCTTCCCCGGCGGTGATACCGATAATCTCGATACCGCCGTAGGCGAACATCACCATCTGCAGCGACATCACCATCCCGAGCCAGCCGTTGCTGAAGAAGCCGCCGTTGCTCCAGAGGTTGTGGATCCCGGTCGGCTGCCCGCCGTTGCCAATCCCCCAGATAATAATCCCGAAACCGGCCACAATCATGATGATGATGGTCGCGACCTTGAAGAAGGAGAACCAGAACTCCAGCTCGCCGAACACCTTCACGCTCATCAGGTTGACGGCGCAAATGATCAGCACCACGCTCAGCACCCAAATCCAGTGCGGTACCGCCGGGAACCAGACGCCCATGTAGATGCCAAACGCCGTCACGTCGGCAATCGCAACAATCAGGATTTCGAAGCAGTAGGTCCAGCCGGTGATAAACCCGGCCAGCGGGCCGAGGTTTTCCTGCGCGTAGCGGGAGAATGAGCTGGCGGAGGGGTTGTGAACCGACATTTCGCCGAGGGCGCGCATGATGATATACGCCGCCACGCCGCCGATAATGTACGCCAGCAGAACGCTAGGACCGGCCATTTTGATGGCATCTGCCGAGCCATAAAAAAGACCGGTGCCGATAGCAGAGCCCAGCGCCATAAAGCGGATGTGGCGCGTGCTCAATCCACGTTTAAGTTTGTTAGTGCTTTCCATTTAAATCTTGCCATTCAACACGAAAAAAACAAAAAACCACGGGGCCTTAAGCCCCGTGGTTAAACAGTTTGTTGCCGTTGATTAATGAGCGTTCGATGCGACCTGACGCCCTGCAGCACGGTCCCAGATAATCGCCAGAACCAGTGCAACAACGGTAGGCATCAACCAGGCCAGACCCTGCTCGGACAGCGGCAGACGCTGTGTCCATGCCGGCAGTATGTGCGCGAAAGCTGATGCTTTAATCCCGTCAAGGATACCAAAAATCAGGCTGATAAACATGGCTGGCGCAATAATTCGTGAAGAGTTGTTCCACCACGGACGAGTAAAGCTCAGCACTACCAGTACGATGCACGGCGGATAAATCGCCGTCAACACCGGAATAGAGACCTGAATCAGGTGGCTCAGACCGAGGTTAGACACCGCCATGGAGAAGATACCGAGGATAAACACCAGGGTGCGGTAAGAAAGCGGCAGATACTGTGCAAAGAACTCTGCGCAGGCGCAGGTCAGGCCAACCGCGGTAACCAGACAGGCCAGGAAGATCAGCGCTGCCAGCAGCATACTGCCCGCACCGCCGAAGGTGTGCTGCACGTAGGCGTGAAGGATAGCCGCACCGTTGGCGTTCTGCTCAACCAGCATGGCGCTATCGGAACCCAGACGGAACAGCGCCAGATACAGCAGGGTCAGCCCCACACCAGCCATCAGGCCGGCCCAGATGGTGTAGCGGGTCAGCAGACGCGCTTCGGTCACACCGCGGGAACGCGCGGCGTTAACGATAACGATACCAAACACCATCGCGCCTAGCGTATCCATCGTCAGGTAGCCGTTCACGAAGCCGTTAGAGAACGCGGCATTTTTATAGGCGTCCATCGCGTCGCTAATCGGGCCGGCGGGCCAGACGATGGCCGCTACCGCCAGAACAATCAGCGCCACAATTTTCAGCGGAGCCAGGAAGTTACCCACGGTATCCAGCAGCTTGCCCGGATAGAGGGAAACCAGAATCACGATCGCGAAGTAGATCAGGCTGTAGATAAACAGCGGCATCGCGCCGTCACCGGTCAGGGGAGCAATACCCACTTCGAAGGACACGGTTGCCGTACGCGGGGTCGCAAACAGCGGGCCAACGGCGAGATAGCAGACGGTTGCCAGCAGAACGCCCGCCACTTTGCCAATCGGGGTGCTGAGGCTATCAACACCGCCGCCGACTTTCGCCAGCGCGATGACGGTCAGCACCGGCAGACCCACGGCAGTAATCAGGAAACCAAACGCGGCGGTCCAGACGTGTTCACCCGCCTGTAAGCCAACCATTGGAGGGAAAATGATGTTGCCTGCGCCAACGAACAGCGCAAATGTCATAAAGCCCAGCGCGATGATGTCACGCGATTTTAAGTGATGGGTCATAAAACCTTACTGCCTGTGGATGTGGTGTTGAAAACATTGAGATTTTCGATATCCCTCACGGGACGATACAGCCGAAAATTTGCTCAATTTCAGCGGGAAATGCTCCCGTCCTGGCGTGGAGAAGAATAGTTTTTCGATTTACCACGCAAATACAGTCGGTCTGACAGTATCTGGGGCGCAATTTAAACGCTTATAACGTTTAAAGGCAAGGTGGAATCGCAAAACCAGAACAATATGCCAGCATGAAAACACGCACCAGCACAATACGCTGTTTATAAGAAAAACCCATGGCTAATCATGCGAACAAAAAACAGCCAGCCGTATAAAATTCATCCGCGTTTCGCTTGACTGCAAAGCAAACGGGCCAGCGATGGCTGACCCGTGGAAAGGTAAAATGACACGCCCGCCGTCAGGCGATCTTTTTGGCAATTAATCGTTCCGGAATAACGAAACTGAAGCGGGTTCCTTTACCCAGCGTACTCTGAATATCGAGACGGCTTTCATGGTGATTCACCGCGTGTTTCACAATTGCCAGCCCCAGGCCGCTTCCGCCCGTCTGGCGCGATCGCGCTTTATCCACACGGTAGAAGCGCTCGGTCAGACGCGGAATATGCTCCGGCGCAATCCCCGGCCCGTTGTCCTCCACGCTAAACTCGGCCCCCGTTGGGGTATGGTGCCAGCGCACCACGATATCCGTCCCCTCCGGCGTATGATTCACCGCGTTATACACCAGGTTGGAAATGGCGCTGCGCAGCTCATCTTCGCTGCCCAGCACCTTCAGCGTGTTGTCGACGTCAAAGGTCAGGTGATGCTTTTTGTGGCTTAACGTCTGCGCTTCACGCTCCACGACCCGCAGCATCATCGGGACATCAATGGTGTCATTTAGCGCGAGCGTTGGCGCCGCTTCAATCTTCGAGAGCGTCAGCAGCTGCTTCACCAGGCCTTCCATCCGGTGCGTTTGCTCGCGCATGGTGTGCAGCGCTTTTTCACGCGGCGCACCTTCCAGCGTTTGCTCCTGCATCATCTCCAGGTAGCCCTGCAGCACGGTCAACGGGGTTCGCAGTTCGTGGCTGACGTTGGCGAAGAAGTTGCGACGCGCCCCTTCCAGCTGGTGCATCTGGGTAACATCGCGCGCCACCATCAGCCACTGCTTATCGCTGTAGGGCATCACGCGTATTTCCAGATGGCGGCCATTATTGAGCTTCAGATTGTGCGGACGGGTGAAATCACGCTTTTTCAGATACAGCGTGAACTCGGGATAGCGCAGAAGGTTGAGGATATTCTGGCCATTGTCATCCGGCCAGCGCAGGCCCAGCAGCTGCTGCGCCAGGCCGTTACACCAGAAGATCGTCCCTTCTTCGGTGGTCAGGATCACGGCATCCGGCAGCGACTCTGCACCGCTGCGAAAACGCTTAATCAGGCTTCCCAGCTCGCGGCGACGCTTTTTATTACGCATCTGCATCTGATGCAGACCGTAAAGCAGCGGCTCCCAGCTGCCGCTTCCCGGCGGCGGCGTCATGCTTCGGTCAACCCACAGCCACCAGGAGAGGCGCAGCAGATTCCAGAAATGCCAGATCAACAGCCCGGTGACCGACGCCAGCAGAAACCACGGCAGGTGTCCAAGAAAGGCCCCCAGAATGAAGGCCGGAATACAGCATAAGATCAGTTCAAAGACGAGCCTTTTCCATGACAGACGTTCCAGCACGCGTCATACTCCTGTCATTGTTCAGAAACGGGTAGAAAAACGATAACCCGTGCCGCGGACCGTCTGCACCATGCGATCGTGGCCGCTCAATTCCAGTGCTTTTCGCAGGCGGCGAATATGTACATCAACCGTCCGGTCTTCGACATACACGTTAGTTCCCCAGACGTTATTCAGCAACTGCTCGCGGCTGTAAACGCGCTCCGGGTGGGTCATAAAGAAGTGCAGGAGTTTAAATTCGGTAGGCCCCATGTCGAGGGGATTTTCACCGGTCATCACACGGTGAGAAGTAGGATCAAGGCTCAGCCCCTGCATTTCGATCACCTCTTCCACCGCCATCGGCGAAATACGGCGCATCACGGCTTTAATGCGAGCCACCAGCTCTTTTGGGGAGAACGGTTTAGTAATGTAATCGTCCGCACCGGTCTCCAGACCGCGCACGCGATCCTCTTCTTCTCCGCGCGCCGTGAGCATCACAACCGGGATATCGCGGGTCAGCGCTTCACGTTTCAGGTGTTTGATAAACTGCAGTCCGGAGCCGCCGGGCAACATCCAGTCCAACAGAATCAGATCGGGCCAGGGTTCATTCAGCTGGTTCACTGCGCTGTCATAATCTTCCGCTTCAACCGGCTGGAAGCCGTTTTGCTCGAGCACGAAGCACACCATTTCACGAATTGGAGCTTCATCTTCTACGACCAGAATACGTCTCGCCATACTTTGCCCTGTCTTATCTTATTTACGTTACAAGTTTGTAATTCGGCGCCATTATGCGTCAGATTTATGACAGATTTATGAAAAACAGTACCACGTTAACGGGCAAACCGTTGTTTTATTACAGCGGTTATTTTCCCTTCTCTGAACGTTTATAATCCTGCTTTCTCTTTTTTGCCACGGATCAGCTATGCGCATACTTCACACCTCGGACTGGCATCTGGGTCAAAATTTTTACAGCAAAAGCCGTGCGGCTGAACATGAAGCGTTCCTGGGCTGGCTGCTGGAAACGGCCCGGACGCATGAGGTGGACGCGATTATCGTGGCGGGAGATATTTTTGATACCGGCTCGCCGCCGAGCTACGCGCGCGAGCTGTACAACCGCTTCGTGGTGAATTTGCAGCAAACAGGGTGTCATCTGGTGATTGTCGCCGGCAACCACGATTCCGTCGCAACGCTGAATGAATCCCGCGACATCCTGGCGTTTCTCAATACCACCGTCGTCGCCAGCGCCGGGCACGCCCCGCAGATCCTGAAAAAACGCGACGGGTCGCCGGGGGCGGTGCTGTGTCCGATACCGTTTTTACGTCCGCGCGACATCGTGCAAAGCCAGGCGGGGCTGTCGGGTGCGGAAAAGCAGCAGCATTTATTACAGGCCATCACCGACTATTACCACCAGCAGCACGCCGAAGCCTGTGCACTGCGGGGTGACCAGCCGATTCCGGTGATTGCAACCGGGCATCTCACCACGGTCGGGGCCAGTAAAAGTGACGCCGTGCGTGACATCTATATCGGCACGCTGGATGCCTTTCCGGCGCAAAACTTCCCGCCAGCCGACTACATCGCGCTCGGCCACATCCACCGCGCTCAGGTCATCGGCGGCTGCGAGCATATCCGCTACTGTGGCTCACCTGTTTCGCTCAGCTTTGACGAAACGGGCAAAGCCAAATCCGTGCATCTGGTGAGTTTTAGCGAGGGCAAACTCAGCGCCGTCGAAACACTGGAGGTACCCGTCACCCAGCCGCTGGCGGTGCTGAAGGGCGATCTCGACGCCATTACCGCCCAGCTGGAGCAGTGGCGCGGCGTCGAGCAAGATCCCCCCGTCTGGCTGGATATCGAAATCACCACCGACGACTACCTGCACGATATGCAGCGAAAAATCCAGGCACTGACCGAAGACTTACCGGTAGAGGTGTTACTGGTGCGCCGCAGCCGCGAGCAGCGCGAGAAAATTCTGTTAAGCGCTCAACGCGAAACGCTCAGTGAGCTTCGGGTTGAAGAGGTGTTTGAACGCAGGCTCTCGCAGGAGGAAATCGACGACACGAAGCGCGCAAGGCTCAGCGAACTGTTCAGCCATACCCTGCACGCGCTCAATGATGAGGAAGAAAACGCGTGAAAATTCTGAGCCTGCGCCTGAAAAATATCAACTCCCTCAAGGGCGAGTGGAAAATTGACTTTACCGCTGAGCCGTTTGCCAGCAACGGGCTGTTTGCCATCACCGGCGCGACCGGGGCAGGTAAAACTACCCTGCTCGACGCCATCTGTCTGGCGCTTTATCACGAAACGCCGCGCCTGAATAAGGTCTCCCAGGCGCAAAACGATCTGATGACGCGCGACACCGCCGAGTGCCTGGCGGAAGTGGAGTTCGAGGTAAAAGGCATCGCCTACCGCGCCTTCTGGAGCCAGAACCGGGCGCGCAACCAGTCTGACGGGAACCTGCAGGCACCGCGCGTTGAGCTGGCGCGCTGCGAAGATGGCAAAATCCTGGCCGACAAAGTGACGGATAAACTGGAGCAAACCGCCGCGCTCACCGGGCTGGACTATGGCCGCTTTACCCGCTCGATGCTGCTCTCACAGGGGCAGTTTGCTGCCTTCCTCAACGCCAAACCGAGCGATCGTGCCGAGCTACTGGAAGAGCTGACCGGCACCGAGATCTACGGCCAGATTTCCGCCATGGTGTTTGAAAAACACAAAGCCGCCCGCAGCGTGCTTGAAAAATGCGAGGCGCAGGCGGCGGGCGTCGTGCTGTTGAGTGAAGAGCAACAGCAGCAGTTACAGCAAAGTTTGCAGGCACTTACTGACGAAGAGAAAATCCTGCTGGAACAGCAGCAAAGCCAACAGAAAGATTTTCAGTGGCTTACGCGCCATGAAGAGCTCGTAAGAGAGCAACAGCGCGTCAACGCGCTCCAGCAGCATGCGCAACAGGCGCTGGCGGACGCAGCACCTGAGCTGGCAAAACTCCAGCTTGCTCTGCCCGCCGCCCAGCTTCGACCGCTTTGGGAGCATCAGCAGGAACAAACCGCACGCCTGACGCAAACGCAGCAGCGTATTATCGAAGTAAATACTCGCTTACAAGCCAGAACCGCGCTGCGTTCGCGTATTCGCAATACCGCCCTGCGTAACCACGAGCAGCTTCAGACCGAACTGACGGCGCTGGCGCAGTGGCTGGCGGAGCACGAGCGTTATCGCCTGCTGGGGCAGGAGATCGCCGGATGGCGTGCCCAGTTCTCGCAGCTTAACCGCGATAAAACGCAGTTAGCCTCGCTTGCGGCGCGGATAAGTGAATTACGCAACAGGCTGGTTGCGATGCCGGAAAATGCGCTGACGCTAACGGCGGACGAAGTCAGCGTAGCCATGGAGCAGCAGTCCCGGTCACGCACGCTGCGCCAGCAGCTGACGTCGCTGCATGCCCGCTATCAGCCGCTGCAAAAGCGCCTGCGTCAGAGCGGTGAAAGCGTGCAGAAGGCGCAGGCCGAACAAAATAAACTCAATGAAACGCTGACGCTGCGCCGCCAGCAGTACAAAGAAAAAAACCAGCACTATCTCGACCTGAAAGCCCTGTGCGAAACCGAAGCAACAATCAAGAAGCTGGAGCATTACCGTTCGCAGCTTGAGGCGGGTAAACCCTGTCCGCTGTGCGGTTCCTGCGAACATCCGGCCGTTGAGCAATATCAGTCGCTTGAGCTGACGGATAACCAGCGCCGCCGTGATGCCCTGGAAAAAGAGGTCGCCGCGCTTAAAGAGGAAGGCCTGCTGGTGCTGGGACAGGTTAATGCCCTGACTCAGCAGATCCAGCGTGAAACAGACGACGCGCAGACGCTTTCTCAGGAAGAGCAAGCGCTCACTAAAGAGTGGATGGCGGCCTGCACGTCCCTGAACATTGCGTTGAATATTCAGGATGATATCGCGCCATGGCTGAACGAACAGGAACAGTACGAGCGCCAGCTTTATCAGCTCAGCCAGCGGCTGACCCTGCAGAACCAGTTGAACGAACAGGAAGCGCAGGAGCGGCAGTATCAGCAGCAGCTGGCGGCCACGCGCCAGGCGCTAGAACATGCCCTGCTCGCGCTCTCACTTAACGCACCTGAAGAGGGTCAGGAAGCCGCCTGGCTTCAGGCCCGTGAAGCTGAATTCGCGCAGTGGCAGGAGAAGCAAGCGCAGCACGGCGTGCTTCAGGAACGCATAAACGCCCTGAAGCCGCTGCTCGACGCGCTTCCGGCAACGAACAGCGAAGACGCCGAACCGGTTATCCCTGATAACTGGCGCGCCATCCACGACGAATGCGTGTCGCTGCAAAGCCAGCTCACCGCGCAGCAGCAGCAGGAAGCGCTGGAGCAAGAGCGCCTGCAGCAGTCGCAGACGCAGTTCACCGCGGCGCTCTCGGCGAGCTGCTTTGCCGACCAGGACGCGTTTCTTGCCGCCCTGCTGGATGACGATGCCATTCGCCATCTCGAACAGCTGAAGCAGTCGCTGGAAAACCAGATACAGCAGGCTGCGGCGCTGTGCGGGCAAGCGAACCAACAGCTGCAGTCTCATCTGGCGCTGCGGCCGGAAGGGCTCAACGAAGATGCTCCTGCGCTGCAAAGCCAGCTGCAGCAGCTGGCGCAACGGCTTCGCGAGAACACCACACATCAGGGTGAGATCCGTCAGCAGCTTAAGCAGGACAGCGATAACCGGCAGCACCAGCTGGCGTTGATGCAGGAAATTGAAGAGGCCGCGCGCCAGGCAGACGACTGGGGGTACCTGAACGCGCTGATCGGCTCGAGCACCGGCGACAAGTTCCGCAAGTTCGCCCAGGGGCTGACGCTGGACAATCTTGTCTGGCTTGCTAACCAGCAGCTTAACCGTCTACACGGGCGTTATTTATTGCAGCGTAAGGCCAGCGACGCGCTGGAGCTGGAAGTGGTGGATACGTGGCAGGCGGATGCGGTTCGCGATACCCGCACGCTCTCAGGCGGCGAGAGCTTCCTGGTCAGCCTGGCGCTGGCGCTGGCGCTTTCCGATCTTGTGAGTCATAAAACGCGGATCGATTCCCTGTTCCTGGATGAAGGGTTCGGCACGCTCGACAGTGAAACGCTGGATACCGCGCTGGATGCGCTCGACGCACTGAACGCCACCGGGAAAACCATCGGCGTGATCAGCCACGTAGAGGCGATGAAAGAGCGTATTCCGGTGCAGATCAAGGTGAAGAAAATTAACGGGCTGGGGTATAGCAGGCTGGATAAGGAATTTGCGGTGGGGTGAAGGGTGGAACGGTGCGTTCTGGTGCCCCTCCCCCTTGCCCTCTCCCACAGGGAGAGGGAATAAACACTATTTGCTTTTATTCCGGCCACAGCCACGCCGCGCCGCGCACGCCGCTGGAGTCACCGTGGACAGCTTTGCGGATCGGGGTTTCACACTCGCCGCCGAAGACCCACTGCTTCACCAGGTTCGGTACCGTGGCGTACAGCCGGTCGACGTTGCTCATGCCGCCGCCGAGCACAATCACGTCTGGATCGAGAATATTCACCACGTGGGCCAGCGATTTCGCCAGCCGCATTTCGTAGCGGCTCAGCGCCAGCTCCGCCACCGGATCCTGTGCTTCGACCAGACGCATAATCTCATTTCCCTTAAGCTGCTGGCCGCTCAGGCGATGGTAGTCGGTCGCAAAACCGGTACCGGAGATAAACGTCTCAATACAGCCCTGCTTTCCGCAGTAGCACGGCACTTCAGCGCGGTATTTAAGCTCGTCTTCATCCATCCACGGCAGCGGGTTGTGACCCCACTCACCCGCGGTGCCGTTACCGCCGATATGGGCGCGTCCGCCAAACGCCACGCCCGCACCGCAGCCGGTACCGACGATCACGGCAAACACGGTCTGGGCACCTGCCGCCGCGCCGTCGATGGCCTCGGAGACCGCCAGACAGTTAGCGTCGTTGGCCAGACGCACTTCCCGGTTCAGACGTTGGCTCAAATCTTTATCGAACGGCTGACCGTTGAGCCAGGTGGAGTTGGCATTTTTAACCACGCCGGTATACGGCGAGATCGACCCCGGGATCCCCATCCCTACGCTCCCGGTTTGCCCTGTCGCCTGCTCGGCCATCTCAACCAGTTGAGCAATCGTCTCGATAGTCTGGCGATAATCATCGCGCGGCGTTGGCAGACGATGGCGAAACAGCTGCTGCCCCTGCTCGCTCAGTGCGATAACTTCTGTTTTGGTGCCACCCAAATCGATCCCAATACGCACAAGACTCTCCTCATTATTTTGATTATCAACAGAGTAGAAGCACGCATCCCGATTAGCAATGCAAGCGATGCGACAATTCGTTATCATGCCCGCTGATTTAACGACAAGGCCGTGGAAATTATCATGCTGTGGTTCAAAAATTTGATGGTTTACCGTCTCAGCCGCGACGTTTCGCTGCGTGCAGAAGAGATGGAAAAACAGTTAGCCGCTTATACCTTTTCCCCTTGCGGTAGCCAGGATATGGCAAAAACCGGTTGGGTTCCGCCAATGGGTTCACAAAGCGATGCACTGACCCACGCCAGCAGCACGGGTCAAATTATCGTCTGTGCCCGTAAAGAAGAGAAAATCCTGCCGACGCCGGTGGTTAAGCAGGCGCTCGAGGCGAAAATTTTTAAGCTGGAAGCCGAACAGGGCCGCAAGCTGAAAAAAACCGAAAAAGATTCGCTGAAGGACGAAGTACTGCACTCCCTGCTGCCGCGCGCCTTTAGCCGCTTCAGCCAGACCATGATGTGGATCGACACCGTCAACGGGCTGATCATGGTGGACTGCGCCAGCGCCAAGAAAGCAGAAGATACGCTGGCCCTGCTGCGCAAAAGCATCGGATCTTTACCGGTCGTTCCGCTGGCGCTGGAAACGCCGATCGAGCTGACGCTGACCGAATGGGTACGCAGCGGCGCTGCGGCCCAGGGCTTCCAGATCCTTGATGAAGCCGAGCTGAAAGCCCTGCTGGAAGATGGCGGCGTGATCCGCGCGAAGAAGCAGGATCTGGTCAGCGACGAGATCGCCGTACACATCGAAGCGGGTAAAGTGGTCACCAAGCTGGCGCTCGACTGGCAGCAGCGCATCCAGTTCGTGATGTGCGACGACGGCTCCGTGAAGCGTCTGAAGTTCTGCGACGAGCTGCGCGATCAGAACGAAGATATCGACAGAGAAGATTACGCCCAGCGTTTTGACGCGGATTTCATCCTGATGACCGGCGAGCTGGCCGCGTTGATTCAGAATCTGGTGGAAGGTCTCGGCGGCGAAGCGCAGCGATAACGGGCAAAACGTAGGCCGGGTAAGCGTTAGCGCCACCCGGCTAATTTTTTATTTCAGGTAGCGGCACAGATAAGAGGTGGGCTCAGCCACCTGCAAATGAAATTCGCTGTGGCCAGGGACGTTGAAAACTTGCCCGGCAGCGTAAACTTTCCATTCCGTTTCGCCCGGCAGCAGGACGTTCAGCGCACCGCTGACGACCGTCATTTCTTCCGCTTCCGCCGTGCCAAAGGTGTATTCCCCTTCTGCCATTACGCCAACGCTGGCGCGGCCAGTGCTGCTGCTGGTAAAACCAATGGATTTCACTTTACCGGAAAAGTATTCGTTACTCTGAAGCATGAACTGGCCCTTATATTTTTAGATAAAAATTCACTATAGGGGCCATGCTCATCACCTGTCACGCAAAATCATTACACGAGCAGTTCCGAGGCCAGGCGAGCCATCAGAACGTTGGATAACAGCACCGGGACATCCAGCGCTTTTTGCAGTAAATCACGATGATGCTGGTGGAAACCCAGGCAGTCCAGAATCAGGACATCGGCCCCTCTCTCCAGCAGTTCCTTCCCGGCAGCAATGAGTTTGGCCTCACTGTCCCAGAACGGATTGGCCAGTGCGTACAAAGGCACTTTTTCCAGCACGTGCCATTTTGCCTCCTGGTTATCCATGAGTTCCTCGATGGGGACAATCACCCCCACCTGATGACCATCCACGATGGAGGCCACCAGCGGCGGAATGATCCTCATCGGTTCCAGTAAAATCGCATTGCGCGCCATCAGCCCCTTAATGGGAGCCGTGCTCATCAGCAAAATAACGTCATAACCTTGATTATCGAGCACTTCTATCACGCCCTGCAGCGAGCGCTCGATTTTCTGGCGTGAAACGTGCGCCAGTTTACCGTCACTTAATAACGTCGCCAGGGGATCCTCCCCCGCCTCGACAGCGTAGTCCTCCATGACCTCTTCCCGACTCATCTTCCCCAACAGGCTAAGATGCGTTATCTGTTGTTCAGATACATGCTCGGTTAAGAGCGGTAACACTTCGCTTACAGGGACCACACCAATGGTGAGGATCGCCAACGTTGCCTTCATCTTTATCGCCTTCCATTACTCCAACATCGTGCACACAGGTACAGGCTCACTACGCTGCACAGTTCGTTTTTTCAACAAAACAGCACCAAGCGTAGCAGGTGATCCCGACATCGAAATGTAAAGATCGCCTGCCGATACCAGAGTTACTTGTAATAACTAAATATTAACTCCTGCTTAACTTTCACGATGAGTAAAAAGTGTGATTCAGGCACGATCCTGGAGCGTTTAGGAAAACATTCAGGTTATATCGGGATCTTCATAGCGCCGTTTCGCATCCAGCGCTTCCTGTTCAGTCTCGTGTTCACTGATCAGCGAGTCCGGCTTGGGGTGATCGGCACGCAGTTGATACCAGGTCACGGTATGACCCGTATGGCCTTTTTCAACAGTAACAATGCGCGCTTCACGCGGATAGGGAGGTCTGGTTGGCATAGCTCATCCTTTTTTTATGTCTGAGCTATAAGTATAGACGCCGCTTAGCTGGCACAAGCCAAACGCAGGGCGGTAATAATCTGAATCACAACGTCTTCAGGAGAGGCTGACGCATCCACCACGTGGTGAGCCGCTTCGCGGTATAACGCATCGCGTTCCGCCAGCACTTCACTCACCTCTTCGTTCAGCGGCCTGGAGGTCAGCGCAGGGCGTTGTCCCTCTTCCGGAAAGGCTTCCAGACGCCCAACCAGGGCCGACACCGGCGCGCTAAGGTATATCACAATCCCCTTTTCGCGCATAAAGTGACGATTACACTCCGCCAGAACAATGCCACCCCCGGTCGCGATCACGGCAGACGGGGTGGTGACCGCTTTCAGCGCGGCCGTTTCGCGCGCGCGAAAGCTCTCCCATCCCTCTTGCTCAACAATCTCAGCGATGGTTTTTCCGGCCTCGGTTTGCAGCCAGTGGTCGGTATCCACAAACTGGCGATGACACACGCGTGCCAGCTCCAGGCCAACGGTGGTTTTCCCACAGCCGCGGGGGCCAACTAAAAAGATGGGTTGGGTCATAGCCAGGTGTTCCCCTTGATGCCGGATGGCTGAAGAGTGTAAAGAAATAATTGCAGAAGATGTTGCGATTACTTTACTGCAAAGCGGTACGGGATGACAACCCTGTGGAAGCCACACTGTACCACAAATTGACAATAATTATCATTACGCTGTGCGGCGCTTTACTTCCAGCAGCCATTTATCCAGTTCGGCAGCAAACTGCTGACGATCGCGCTGTGACAGGCTGTCCGGTCCCCCGGTCTGCACGCCGCTGGCCCGCATCGTATCCATAAAATCCCGCATGGTGAGCTTCTCGCGAATGGTCGACGGCGAGTATCGCTCTCCGCGCGGATTGAGCGCCGCGGCCCCTTTTTCCAGCACTTCGGCAGCCAGCGGAATATCCGCCGTGATCACCAGATCCTCCACGCTGCACAGGCGGACAATTTCGTTATCCGCCACGTCGAACCCGGCCGGCACGCGCAAAGAGCGGATGAACCGCGAAGGCGGTACGCGAATATTCTGGTTCGCCACCAGCGTCAGCGGCATCTGAACGCGCTCGGCGGCGCGAAATAAAATCTCTTTAATCACATTCGGACACGCGTCCGCATCAACCCAAATCGCCATATTGTCTCCCCATAATAACTCTGCCGACTATTGTCGCCTGCATTTCGTTGTTAAGCTATCAATCAGAGAAAACAACGCATAATGACGGAGAATCGTGATGGACAAGAAAATCGGGTTTATCGGCTGCGGTAACATGGGCAAAGCCATCCTGGGCGGCCTGATCGCCAGCGGGCAGGTGCTGCCGGGTCAGATTTGGGTCTATACCCCGTCACCGGACAAGGTCGCCGCGTTGCGCGATCAGTACGGGATCAACGCCGCCGAAAGCGCGCAGGAAGTGGCCCAGGTCGCCGATATCGTCTTTGGCGCCGTCAAGCCGAACATCATGATCAAAGTACTGAGCGATATCACCTCCAGCCTGAATAAAGAGACGCTGGTGGTGTCGATTGCCGCGGGCGTCACCCTCGATCAGCTGGCGCGCGCGCTCGGTCATGACCGCAAAATCGTCCGCGCGATGCCCAACACCCCTTCGCTGGTCAACGCCGGCATGACCTCCGTCACGCCTAACGCGCTGGTGACCTCAGAAGAAGTGGCTGATGTACTGAACATTTTCCGCTGCTTCGGCGAAGCAGAAGTGATTGCCGAATCGATGATCCATCCAGTGGTCGGCGTCAGTGGATCAGCACCTGCGTATGTCTTCATGTTTTTAGAAGCGATGGCCGATGCCGCCGTGCTTGGCGGAATGCCGCGCGCCCAGGCGTATAAGTTCGCCGCGCAGGCCGTCATGGGCTCCGCCAAAATGGTGCTGGAGACCGGCAAACACCCGGGTGAACTGAAAGATATGGTCTGCTCCCCTGGCGGTACCACCATTGAAGCGGTGCGGGTGCTGGAGGAGCGCGGGTTCCGCTCGGCCGTCATTGAGGCAATGGCAAAATGCATGGAAAAATCAGAGAAGCTGAGTAAATCCTGATTTCTGACCGGGCGTCAGGCGGCTACTTCGGTGCGGCCGCGCCCGGCATTTTTCGCCCTGTACAGCGCCACGTCAGCCGCCTTCAGCCACTCCCGATAATGTCCAAACTGCGGCCCCCAGGGGGCAACGCCTACGCTGATGCGCAGCGCTTCTTTTGGTGCGCACGGTAACGTCAGTTTTTCCAGCCGCTCATGCAACCGCGACATCACCGCGATGGCGCTTTCCGCCGCGGTCTGCGACATAATCACCGCAAACTCATCCCCACCAAACCGGCCTATAGCATCGCCTGACCGTACTGACCGCTGGAGCTGACGCGTAATGGCGATGATCGCCTCGTCGCCCACAGCGTGCCCCCAGGTGTCGTTGATGTTTTTAAAGTGGTCGATATCAATCAGCAAAATCGTGGCGGTGCAGTGGTCGCGGCGGCAATGCTCAAATTCATTTCGCAGCAGCATTTCCCAGTGGCGGCGATTAAAGACCCCGGTCATGCCGTCACGGGTGCTCATCATTTCCAGCCGCTGCTTGTGCTCTGCAAGCCTGACGGCGGTGCGGTGGCTGAGCCAGGCAAACAGCATGGGATAAAGCACCAGTACGGGCAGCGTTAGGCCCCACTCTACCGGGTCGGGCCTGAAAACAGCCACGCTCCCGACAAGCGGCAGCGTCACCAGCGCGGAGAGCAGAGTCAACAGGATCCCCGGGATAAACAGGCGACAGCCCCCGGAGCCCATCATATTCATACCTACCATCATCACCAGCGCTGCCGAGGGTAACGCGCTCATCCCCATCACGCCGATCCAGAGCCCGGCAATGATGGCATCGATCTTAAGATTGAACACTTCCTGCTGTTGAGGTGACGCGGCCCGGCAGGATAACTGCCAGGCGAAATGGGGCCATACGAACGCCCAACCGACCAGTAAAAGCCACCAGCCTCCGGGTAAAAAATGGGTGACCAGCATTCCCGCAACCGGGAAAAACATCGCTGCCAGCCCCACGGCGCGCGCCAGCCGAACCCGCCGGGCAAACTGAATGCCGGCACGGTGAGGGTCATCCTGAGAAAGGGTTAAATTCCACTCTTCCCGAATGCGCTTTTTGTTGTAATACGTTTCATCATTCATCATTTTTGGGAATATTCTGAAACATTTTCCCAAATTATAGAGAGGGGGTCTGCGGGGAAAGTATGAAATTTCGGGTGAGCCGCCGATGCCGCTCACCCGTTCGAACTACACTTTTTTCTTCAGGCAGGCACTCATGAACTTGCTGCGGTCATCCCCTTTAAGGGACTGCTCGGTTGCCTTGGCATTACACTCGCGCATCTTTTGCTGCTGAGGCGTGAGGCTTTTTTCAGCCGGCTTCGAGGCGCCGTTTTTGAGGCAGTCGCTCATATAGGTCTTACGAGCATCGCCCTTAAGACTCTGAGACGTCGCCTGTTGATTACAGGTGGTCATACGCTGCTGCTGCGGCGTTAACGTTTTCTCTTCCGCGTTCGCCGATGCGACCAGGAACAGGCCGGAGAGCAGAGTAACCAGTAATGTTGTTTTCATTGCACCATCCTTTTGTGAACATTCCCTGTAAGTCTGGTTCGTGACAGGAAAAAAACCACCCGGCAGATGTGATTTCCGCCGGGATTTTATTATTTAAGGCCCAGCGCCGCCTTCATGGTGTAGAACAGATCCGTTTGATCGGTCAGGCCTACCACGTTGGCCGCGTGCGGGCCGTAGGCGGCAATACGCAGCTGGGTGCCCGTGTGCTCCATGGACTCTTCTTCAGAGTTACCGTAGCTCATCACCATGACGGCACCATCTTTGGTGTTCAGCGACTGCGTCAGGCCAGGGGCTTTGGTATCTGGCGGAACGATCTGGCTGGCGTGCGCGTGGTCCGCGGTGACGATCACCAGGGTGTTACCGTCTTTTTTCGCGAACGCGAGCGCCTTCTGCACCGCTTCGTCCAGATCGACGGTTTCGCCAATCTGACCGCACGGATTTGCCGCATGATCCTGCTTATCGATCGACGCACCTTCTACCTGCAGGAAGAACCCTTTTTCGCTCTTGCTCAGCAGAGAGATCGCTTTATCGGTCATCGCCGCCAGCGTCGGTACGCTGTCCGTACGTTTCGGGTTTGGCGTACAGGTCACCGCAGGCTTATCGATATTGCCGTGATACGAGGCTTTTGGACCTTCCCAGCGCACAGGCATGTTGCCGTCAGAGAACAGCCCCAGCAGCGGTTTATCCTGGTTCGCCTCGCTTATCGCCGCCAGAGCATTTGCGTCGCTCACCAGCTGATAGCCGCGAGCCTGCGCCTGCTCGCGCAGCGTTTTGCCCTGCCACTCGCCCGCCGTCGCGGTTTCCGCGAAGGTTTTCGCGCCGCCGCCCAGCGTCACGTCAGGACGCGCGTTCAGCAGCTGTTCCGTAATCGAACCTTTGCCGCCTTTTTCCAGCGCATTTGTGGGGCACTTTTCGCTGGTCGCTGACGGGCCGTAGCACTTACGCGAGGTCACGTGTGCCACCAGCGCCGCAGGCGTCGCATCCTGAAGTTCAGCGGTGGAGACGTTGCCGGTCGCCAGGCCCGCTGCTTTTGCCATCTCCAGAAGGGTTTGATGATCTTTTTCGTGAATATCCACGCCCAGCGCACCATTATAGGTTTTCACGCCGGTGGACCACGCCGTGGCAGAGGCCGCGGAGTCCGTTACGTAATCCGGTTTACCGGTTTTTTTATCCAGCGCGTAGTGGGTATATTGTCCGGTCAACGGTAATGCGTCGATACCTTTAAAAAAGCCGCCCGCACCCTCGGCATAATTTCGCGCCGCCGTGATTTCGGAATCCCCCATTCCATCGCCAATCAGCAGAATAATATTTTTCGCCGGCTTATCATTCAGCGAAGCGCGAATAGCAGCAGTTTGATCTTCTGATAAACGACGCGCGCCGCCAGGCTGGGTGATATCCCCTTTTGCCGCACGATTATCCAGCACGCTGGTTTGCGTCGTATCAGCATAAATGGCAGGGGTAATTAACAGGGGAAGTAATGCGATGAAAAGTGCGCTCTGTTTCAATTTATTTTCTCCATGTACAAATACATAAAAATAAAAACAGAGCGACTATAGGCATCCTGCATGACAATTCTATGACACGTCGTTACGTCCTGTGACGGTTTAGCTGCGCGGATGCCTTAACAGCTTCTTTACGTACTGGTGGAGCATCTCAGCATCCTCAACCGGTACCTGCGATTCAGGCCTGACGCTATCCAGCGCCCCTTCCACGCTCTCAATCAACGCCTGCTGATCGGTTTTCGCCATTTGTCGCAGCAGCGCGGTGACCACAATTTCAAGCGCTTCGACCTGAGCCACCAGCTCTTTTGACTCTTCTTCCTTTTGTGCCAACTTGACCAGCAATTCAGCAATGAGGTTTTTCATCGTGCCAGTTCCTTTTCAGTTTTGTCTGAAGTTATCACTCTGAATCCCTATTGCAAAGAGAAGAAATTAATTATGGTATGCAAAAGTGATACAGGAACGGAAATAAAGAGGCAGCGCCGTGAGCGAAACGTTTTTCTATAAAAAGTAGCCGCATTTTGTTATATAAAAATGCGGCTACCATAAGAATATATAATACATCTGTGAAATCGTTACTTCGCCGATTTGGCCTCCGCCATTTGTCTGCGGCGTCGCAGCGCAATAGCCAGCTGGATAATATTGATTAAAACGACAATCGCTGTCGCCGCAAATACCCAACGAAAACCGGCCATCGCAGAAACGGATGCGCCAATAAGCGGGCCGGCAACATTCCCCAGATACATAAACGACTGGTTATATCCAAAAATACGCCCCGTCACCTGGTCGCTGGAATATTTGACCAGCAGGGTCTGTACCGCAGGCAACATGGCGCCATCAGCAAAGCCGAGCAGAAATCGCAATATGCCAAGCTGAAGCGGAGAGGTGACAAACGACATCGCGAAGAAGAGCACCACCGCAAAGATCAGCGTCGCCATCAGGATGCGCGCCGTGCCGATCCTGTCCCCCAGTTTTCCCAGACGCGGCGCGGAAATCAGGGCAGATACGCCCGGCACGGCGGCAATCATGCCGCTAAGAAAAGCGATATTCGTGCTCTCCGGCTCCATCGACTTGATAAACAGCGCCAGAATCGGCCCCACCGAACCGTTACAGAGCTGGATCACCATAGTGGTCACAAACAGGCTGATCATCAGGCCCGGATAAGGCAGCGAGGCGAAAACAGCCTTGCCGCTGAGGCGTTCAGACTTACTGATAACCGGGCGGCCCCCTTCTTTAATCAGAAAGAGCGTGACCAGAAAACTGACCACCAGCAGAACCGCAGTGATGATAAATACCGCGCGCAGTCCGACGTGGTCCGCCAGAAAGCCCCCCAGCAGCGGCCCGCCGATGACGCCGCTGATCTGTGCCGTGGAGAGTGTACTCAGCGCCCAGCCGCTACGCTCGCGCGGCACCTGAGAGGCGACCAGCGCCATAGCGTTTGGAATATACCCGGACGTCAACCCCATCACCGCCCGCAGGAAGAACAGCTGCCAGACGTTGGTGGCGAAGGCCTGCAGCAGAATGGCAATCGCCATCCCGAGCGAGGCGCGTAGCAGCATCAATTTACGGCCTTTGCGATCCGCCAGGCTGCCCCACATCGGTGACACAATGGCGGAAACCAGAAACGTGACGCTAAACGTCAGACCGGACCACATGGAAAGGGCTTCATGCGAGGTCACCCCCAGCTGCGACACGTACAGAGGCAGGAACGGCAAAATCTGGCTGATGGCCAGTCCGGTAAAGAAGCAGCCGAACCAAACCGAGATGAGATTAACTTTCCAGGATTCCATAAAGAAATAGTCTTCATTTTTAGGCGAATTCGCCGACAGATTAGCAAGTTACGCGTATTAACGTCGCACCAGAGATGCGGCCCGACTGACTTTGGTGTTTTATCTCCCCAGTCATCATATTTGTGAAATAAGTCACAATTCATCCATTTTCTGGCGGAATATTATGCTTCAACGGCAGAGGCCAAAACCGCGCATTCCCAGATGAAAATGGTTGGCATGCGCCGCGTTATACTCCGGCCCCAGTCCGTTTCCGTAGTAGCCACAGCTCGCCGCCAGCATGGCCTTCAGCCAGGGCTGCGTTGTTGTCGCCTTCCAGCCATTCAGCACCGTGACGCGTTCACCGTTCGCCAGACGAAAAGCAGCGATATCCAGCGCCTCCGCCGTGGCATGTTCACTGCGGCGCGCGTCAGGGCGATGATAAATATTGCGGCAGGCAAAGCTGCCGAGGTGGTCGATACGCGCCAGGTCACTGCCCGTATAACGTTTTGTCAGCGGCCGGGCCTGCTGGCTGATATAGAGGGCTGAGCTGAGCGCCAGCGGGCAGCTGGCAAGAAAACTGCTGTTCAGCCCGACCGGGCCGAAGTCACTCACGCGCACGACGTTATTAAGCGGACACGCGCCGCCGCTGTCAGCCACCGGCCGGGTGCGGATGAGATCGCGTTGATTAGCCTGTGCGAGCAGGCTCGCGCACGCCTCGGGGGTTAAACGCCGAAGCTTATACTGGGTGATTCGACCCGGCGGGTCGTCAAGCGTCAGCGGCATGAAAGGGTTGTAGTAAGGCGGCAACCAGCGGTACCCCACCGTTGCGATGGCCAAAATGATAAATACGGTCAGCAGCGTTTTTCCTTTCACTCTCCCCCCTCAACATTCCCCAAAACATTATGGCAGAAGGCCGCGAAACCCGCCGGGCATCGTGGTATGTTATTGGCTTTTCGTCATACTGGAAGAGAGTGAGATGGCTAAGCAGCGCGTAGGTATTGTCTTTGGGGGAAAATCAGCGGAACACGAAGTGTCATTGCAATCGGCCAAAAATATCGTTGATGCGATCGATAAAAGCCGTTTCGACGTGGTGCTGCTGGGCATTGATAAACAGGGCCAGTGGCACGTTAACGATGCCAGCCAGTATTTGCTGAATGCCCACGATCCGGCACATATCGCCCTGAATCCTTCAGAAATTAGCGTCGCCACCGTACCCGGCGTCGTAAAAGGGCAGCTCATCGACGCCGGCAACGCGCAGGCTCTCGCCCAGATCGACGTCGTCTTCCCGATTGTTCACGGTACCCTGGGCGAAGATGGTTCCCTGCAGGGAATGCTGCGCATGGCCAACCTGCCGTTCGTCGGCTCGGACGTCCTCGGCTCAGCCGCGTGCATGGACAAAGACGTCACCAAACGCCTGCTGCGCGATGCCGGGCTGAATATTGCGCCGTTCGTGACGCTCACCCGCGCCAACCGCGACAAACACAGCTTCACGCAAATCAGCGCAGAGCTGGGTCTGCCGCTGTTTGTGAAGCCTGCAAACCAGGGCTCCTCCGTGGGCGTCAGCAAAGTGACCAGCGAAGCTGAGTTCACGCAAGCCGTCCGCCTGGCGTTTGAGTTCGACCATAAAGTGGTGGTTGAGCAGGGCATCAAAGGTCGTGAAATTGAGTGCGCCGTGCTGGGCAACGATTTTCCCCGGGCGAGCACCTGCGGTGAAGTGGTCTTAAACAGCGACTTCTACTCGTACGACACCAAATACATTGATGATAAAGGCGCGCAGGTTGTCGTGCCTGCGGATCTCGATCCGGCGGTTAACGATAAGATCCGGGCGATCGCCATTCGCGCTTATCAGACGCTCGGCTGCTGCGGCATGGCGCGCGTGGATGTGTTCCTGACGCCGGAAAACGAGGTAGTGATCAATGAAATTAACACGCTGCCGGGGTTCACTAACATCAGCATGTATCCGAAGCTGTGGCAGGCGAGCGGCCTGAGCTACCCGGAATTGATCACCCGCCTGATCGAGCTGGCGCTGGAGCGTCACGCCGCCGACAGCGCGCTTAAAAGTTCCGTAAACGGTTAATCGGCGCGCTTCGCCGACTCAGCCTCATCCGCTGTCGTCTCTTCAGGGCGACGGCGGATAATCAACCCCGCCAGCCAGAAACTAATGACCCAGGTCACCAGCCCTACGGCATACGTTTGCCAGCCTTTTGCTTCAAACCCCAACAGGCCCACAATACCGTTAAGAATAAAGATCAGCCCGATAGCGAAAGCGTAGTAGTGCCAGTCACGGCGTAGTTTGGACGTGAGCTTCATAACAACTCCGGCAGGAAAAAAAGACATCCTCTCACAGTTTTACGGCCAGGTCTGTGGCAGATACGGAAATTCTGAAACGCGACGCAATTTCACTTAAGTTAATAAATTGTGACGTGCTGCAGAAATCAACAATCCAGGAGGATTCCGGCGCGTAAATTACCACGATTCTGATATTGACAAATGCGATGACCTGTCAAACTCACCCTGTACGAAGCGTATTAACAGAGCGATTTATCCGGAGGTCATCATGGCTGACTTTACATTGTCGAAACCGATTTTTGGCGGAAAACCAAAAACCTCTACGGCGGGTAATATCGCGTATGCCCTGTTTGTCCTGTTTTGCTTCTGGGCCGGCTCACAGCTGCTCAATATGCTGGTCCATGCGCCTGGCGTTTATGAACATCTGATGCAGGTGCAGGATAACGGACGCCCGCGAGTTGAGATTGGCTTTGGCGTCAGCACCCTGTTCGGCCTGATCCCCTTCCTCGCGGGATGCATGATTTTAGGCGTTGTCGCGCTCGTCCTGCGCTTTCGCCGTCGCCATTAAAGCCCCATACAGCGAGCCCGACGATCGTCCACGCGTTTTGCAAACCACGCGGTGGTCAGGCTACGCGTGATCTTCGGGCTTTCCAGCTGAATGCCCGGCAGGATAGCCCTCGGTAACGTTTTCCCGCTTTTCTTATCAGCAAGCGCAAACACCTTCTTGTACAGATCCGTTCTCTCAAAGGCCAGACTATCGCCTTTCTCAAGCTGACGGCGAATGTCGCTGTTGCTCAGACCCAGCGTTCTCGAAAGTTTCCGCACGGCCAGCTCGGTGCTCCCTGCTTCGCTGCTGCCGTAAGCGATGAGATCGCCGTCCAGCGCGAGCTTGACGCCGCTTGCGCGGCTGACCGCACTCTGGAATGCCGCATTACGGCTGGCATACCAGCCGGCGTTAAAGTCGGCAAAGCGGTACAGCGGCTCATCGTAGTTCGCCGGATAGTTCAACAGGTGATACGTGCCGAACCACAGTCCTCCGCGCAGGGAGAAGACCTCCTGACGCACCGTACCGTCGATTTTCCACGGATAGCCGTCGGTGTGTTTCTCCGCGAACGCGATGCTTACCTGCATTGGGCCACCGGTGTGGACCGGGTTCAGTGAGCCAAACAGCTTCTGCCCCATTGGGACCATGCTGATGAAATCATCAAAGATGGCGCTAAGCTGTTTTTCGGTTTTCACCGTATCCAGCCGTTCGCTGTAGCTTTTGCCGTTCGGTGAGGTGATTTTAAGCGCGGTATGCACGAGGAACACCGGGATATGCATGGACTCCGCGCGGCGGTCGATCTCTTTCCAGGCGATTTTGTTCAGACCCGGCACAGCCGGATCTGACTGGTACATTGACTCCTGCTGCGCCACCGCCAGCACCGAACAGATGTTCTCCTCGGTCGGCGCGATCTTTTGGCTTTCAAAGGTTTTTGCCAGCGCGTCTGCCCACGCATTGCGATCCTTTACGCTGGCGGGCATTTTCTGCCGCACAACGCTCGCCACATCAACGGGCTTCTCGCCCTTTTTGAGCGGAGCAGCCCCCTTTTCGGCACAGCCTGCCAGTACAAAAGCGGCCAGAATGGTCAACGGTAACGCGCGCGGTACGGCAAAAGACATAGCAACTTCCTGTATTAGCTAAATGTGTTGGTGACTTCCTGCAGGTCACGATCGTCCAGCTCGCGTTCAAAGCTGCGCAGACGTTTGTAGATGGACATCAGTTCTACCAGCGTGGTCCAGGAGCTGATCAGGTACTGGAACGACCCGCGAACCTGACCGAAAACGTTGGTGATCTGCGTCATCAGACCGAGCGTAATCGTACCCGCAACAATGGACGGAAACAGCAGGAACAAACCGAAAACGTTATCCACCTGCAGATACAAAATACGCGCGATGTTGAAATACATATAGTGGAAGTAGAGACGGAAATAGTTGCGACGCACGGCGCCAAACAGCTCGCGGACGGTCGGCGGCGAGGCGCGGTTGGCATCGTCTTCGCCATAAACCAGCTCTTTACGATATGCGGCTTCGACGCGTTGATTTTTAAACTCCAGCCCCGGCAGTTTGATCCCCACCACCGCCAGCAGGCCCGTCCCCATCAGCGACCAGACGATCGCGGCAATCACCAGACCATACGGAATATGGCCGACAATCGGCAAATCCGGTACATGCGCCGAGAGCGTTACCAGCACCGGCAGGAAGGCAATCAGCGTCATAATGGCGTTGATAAAGCTGACGCCCATGTCTTCAAGCGTGGAGGCAAAACGCATGGTGTCTTCCTGCACACGCTGTGCGGCACCTTCAATATGGCGCAGGTGCTGCCAGTGCGCCATATAATGTTCGTTCATCGCGGTACGCCAGCGGAAAACGTAGTGGCTGACGAAGAAATTGTTCATCACGCCGATGATAACCGCAATCAGGGCGATGCCGAGGAAGACGCCAACTTCATGGTAGAACTGATTGATGGTCACCTTATGCGGCGAGCTCAGCGCGGTCTGGATCAGATCGTAGAACGGCGCATACCAGGCGTTAACCGCCACGCCCACTTCCACCAGGAACCAGGTCACGAAGATAATCAGCGATGTGCCGAGGATCGACCAGTACTGCCAGCGGTGCGGAGAATAGACAAACCAAAAAAGGGCAAACAGCCCTACGCACACCGTGTAGTAGGCATAAAACAGCAGGTAGCTGAGTGACCAGAAGCGCGCCGCGCTAATCGGTACCTCGCCTGTCGCTCCCGTGATGCGCGTCAGCCATGCGCCCCCGCCCGCCTGCCAGAAAATGACAGCGATCAGTGCCCAAATAAATGCCGACAGGAAAAAAGGCCCCGGCTTTGGGAAAAAAGACTTAAACATAATGCTTCCTTCTTGTTGTTATGGCTGTTGCTGTGCACAACACGTTACCAAACGAAATACCTGCCCAGGCCAGCCTCCCGGCTCAGGCAAAAAGGTCAGACCCGAGGGTTGATTATTAGTTCGCTTTCCAGTTTTCGAGAATTGTTTCGGTGCGTTTCACTGCGAGAGGGTTCGCTGGCGCAATGAAGTTACGCCAGACGTCGTTGTGATGGTTAATCAGGATCTGTGCTTCAGCAGCCGGGCGGTTGGATGTGGTATGGGCATCTTCCGCAACTGTGATGTGATAACCCCGGCTAACGCCGTTCTTGATCGTCGCATCGACGCAGTAATCGGTGGCGCAGCCGCAGATGACAAACTCGCGAATGCCCTGGTCACGCAGCAGCGTCTCAAGCCCGGTGTTGTAGAAGGCATCACAGGCCGTTTTGGTCACGTAAAGCGCGTCAGCGGGCTGATGGAGTTCAGGCAGTAGCGCAAATCCTTCACTTCCCTCTTCCAGCCCCCCGGCCTCGGTGTGCTGAATAAAAATCACCTTGTCGGCAGCCTGCGTAAGCTGGTTGATCAGAGACACACACTTTTCGCGCTGATGACGAGGGGTTTCAAATACCCCGTTCTGCATATCGACAACCATAACCACACGCTTCTCAGACATACCGTTCTCCGTAAGATTGAGTGACACTGGTGCCTATCATAAGCCCGATGTCACAAAATGGGAGATGGCTCGTAAGTAAATTGTTCATATTTACCCATGGTTACGTTTTTCTCGCTATCGTTATGCAATTCGGGGCATTGCGCGGTACCGTTTAGTAGTATAAATACCCATAACTTTCCTATTTCACTTCATGGATGCTTTTCGTTGAAACGTTGTCTGCTCTCTTTTGCCGCGCTGTGTGCGGTGAGCTTTTCTACCGCCCAGGCAGCCCAACCGCTGACGGCTCCCGTTTTAGCTTCAGATATTGCCGATCGCTACGCGAACCTTATCTATTACGGCAGCGGCGCGACCGGAATGGCGATGGTCGTCATCGACGGAAACCAGCGCGTGTTCCGCAGCTTTGGCGAAACGCGCCCGGGAAATAACATTCATCCGCAGCTGGATTCCGTTATCCGCATCGCGTCCTTAACCAAGCTGATGACCAGCGAAATGCTGGTGAAACTGCTCGACCAGGGCGTGGTGAAGCTCGACGACCCGCTCAGCAAATATGCGCCTCCAGGCGCCCGGGTTCCAACCTATCAGGGTACGCCGATTCGGCTTGTGAACCTTGCCACCCACACCAGCG
Organism: Enterobacter sp. Taxon_8; assembly: GCF_058354585.1. Taxonomy (NCBI): domain Bacteria; kingdom Pseudomonadati; phylum Pseudomonadota; class Gammaproteobacteria; order Enterobacterales; family Enterobacteriaceae; genus Enterobacter; species Enterobacter sp. Taxon_8. The sequence goes on from NZ_CM177989.1 coordinate 3,576,061, forward strand.
CCCTGCCGCGTGAGCAGCCGGGCGGGGCGGCGCATCGTGACGTATTTGTCTGGCCAACGCGCGACCAGCGCTGGAGCTATCTGAGTACCGCCACGCTGAAGGCGGCTCCGGGTTCGCAGGCCTCTTATTCAAACCTGGCCTTTGACCTGCTGGCGGACGCCCTTTCAACGGCGGCTGGCAAACCTTATACGCAGCTGTTTGAAGAGCAGATAACCCGTCCGCTGGGCATGAAAGACACCACCTTTACCCCGTCCCCGGATCAGTGCCGTCGCCTGATGGTGGCGGAGAAAGGCGCAAGCCCCTGTAATAACACGCTCGCGGCCGTGGGCAGCGGCGGGGTCTATTCCACGCCTGGCGACATGATGCGCTGGATGCAGCAGTTCCTTTCCTCGGATTTCTACGCTCGCAGCAGCCAGGCCGATCGTATGCAAACCTTGATTTATCAGCGTACCCAGCTGCACCGCGTCATCGGGATGGACGTGCCGGGTAAAGCCGATGCGCTCGGCATGGGCTGGGTCTATATGGCACCGAAAAATGGCCGTCCGGGTATTATTCAGAAAACCGGCGGCGGCGGTGGATTCATCACCTATATGGCCATGATCCCGCAGTCAAACGTGGGCGCATTTGTGGTGGTCACCCGCTCTCCGCATACGCGTTTCGTCAATATGAGTGACGGGATTAATAACCTGGTGGCTGAGCTGAGCGCCAATAAAGCCCAGGTGCTTACCGCGTCCAACTGATATTAATATTCCGTGGGCAAGCGGTTGATGTTAAACCGTTTGCTCCGAACGACACCGTTCCTGCAGTCTTGCATGATCTATCGGTAAACCGCCCACTTTAATAAACACCTAACAACGCTTTCGGGTACACTAGCCTTCTTTGTTCCACAAACATCAGGCATACCATGACCGATTTAATTGCACGTCCCCGCCGCCTGCGCAAGTCACCTGCACTGCGCGCTATGTTTGAAGAGACAACCCTGACCTTAAACGATCTGGTGTTGCCGATTTTTGTCGAAGAAGAGATCGATGACTACAAAGCCATCGAAGCCATGCCGGGCGTAATGCGCATTCCGGAGAAATATCTGGCGCGTGAGATCGAACGTATCGCCAACGCGGGTATCCGCTCGGTGATGACCTTCGGCATCTCCCACCATACTGACGCCACCGGCAGCGACGCGTGGAAAGAAGATGGCCTCGTCGCCCGCATGTCCCGCATCTGCAAAGAGACCGTGCCGGAAATGGTGGTGATGTCCGACACCTGCTTCTGTGAATATACCTCTCACGGCCACTGCGGCGTGCTGTGCGATCACGGCGTGGATAACGATGCTACCCTGCTGAACCTCGGCAAGCAGGCGGTCGTCGCGGCCGCTGCGGGTGCGGACTTCATCGCGCCATCTGCCGCAATGGACGGACAGGTTCAGGCGATTCGTCAGGCCCTTGACGCGGCCGGTTTCACCGACACCGCCATCATGTCTTACTCCACCAAATTTGCCTCCTCCTTCTACGGCCCGTTCCGCGAAGCGGCCGGTACGGCGCTGAAAGGCGATCGTAAAACCTATCAGATGAACCCGCTGAACCGTCGGGAAGCGATTCGTGAATCCCTGCTCGATGAAGCCCAGGGCGCAGACTGCCTGATGGTGAAACCGGCTGGCGCGTATCTCGATATCCTGCGCGACATCCGCGAGCGCACCGACCTGCCGCTGGGCGCTTACCAGGTCAGCGGTGAGTACGCGATGATCAAATTCGCCGCGCTGGCGGGTGCAATTGACGAAGAGAAAGTGGTCCTGGAAAGCCTCGGCGCTATCAAACGCGCGGGCGCGGATCTGATCTTCAGCTACTTCGCGCTGGATCTGGCCGAGAAAAAAATTCTGCGTTAATCCGCTTTAGCGCCGGGTGGCGGCTTCGCCTGGCCCGGCCTGTTCTCTGCGCTAATCTTCACCAAACTGCAATACAACCGACATCTGCTCCTTCTACTGTCTTCGCAAGACGGCAGGAGGAGTAACCATGTTTAGCCTCGATAGCGTTCTCGACGATCTTTGGCCTCAGGCGAGGCCCGCCCCCTGGCAAAAAAGTCTGTTAAAAAGACTGTTCTACGAAGACGAATTTCAGCAATTTGCCGCAGCCCACCGCCACCTGAAAGGCCTGGATATGGTGGAGCAGGTTCTGGAGCACCTTGATATTCTCTGCACCGTTTCCGCCCGCGATCTCGAACAAATCCCCGAACATGGCCCGCTGGTCATCATTGCCAACCACCCGACGGGTACGCTGGACGGCCTGGCGCTGCTGTATGCCGTCTCCCGCGTGCGGCGCGATGTTAAAGTCGTAACCAACCGGATGCTGACCCACCTTGAGCCCCTCAGCTCGCTGTTTATTCCGGTGGACAATATGGGCGGCAGGACGGCGAAATCGTCCCTGGTGCAGATGGAACAGCATCTGCAAAACGCGGGCGTGCTGATCTTCTTCCCGGCCGGAGAAGTTTCCCGCCCTACGCTCAAGGGCATTCGCGATAAGAAATGGCACTCCGGCTTTATCAAACTCGCCGGCAAGCTGCGCGCCCCGCTGCTGCCGGTGCATATTCAGGCGCATAACAGCCTGCTCTTTTATGCCAGCACGCTGGTCTCTCCGACGCTGTCGATGCTGCTGCTGATGCAGCAGATGTTCCGCCGCCGCCACAGCCAGCTGCCGATCAAAATCGGCCAGCAGATTACGTGGCATCACTGGCACAGCGCTAACCTTTCGTCGCGTGAGATGGCCGAGCAGTGCCGTCAGCACGTGATGCGTCTTGGCAAGGGATTGCCCGGGGTCTTTAAAACCCAGTGCGCGATTGCCCGTCCGGAAGACCGGGCCACACTGAAACGCGCGCTGGCGCAGGCCGAGAGCCTGGGAAAAACCAGCGACGGTAAAACCATCTATCTTTGGCAGCGAAACGGCCAGGAAGACGCCCCGCTGCTGCGCGAGCTGGGCCGCCTGCGCGAGATTGCCTTTCGCGCGGTGGAGGAAGGGAGCGGCAAACGCCGGGACACCGACAGCTACGACGATGATTATCTGCACCTGATCCTGTGGGATGAGGACGATCTGGAGATCGTCGGGGCGTATCGCTTTATGCCGACGGCCATGCAGATCGAAAAGCGCGGCGTTGAGGGGCTGTACAGCTATAGTCTGTTCCACTACGACGACAAAATGCAGGACGTGCTGGAGCACGGCATTGAGCTGGGGCGCAGCTTTATCCAGCCACGCTACTGGGGACGCCGCGGCCTGGACTATTTATGGTCCGGCATTGGTGCCTATCTGGCGCGTTATCCGCACTATCGCTACCTGTTTGGCCCGGTCTCCATTTCCGGCGGCTTACCGCCTGCCGCGCGGGATCTGCTGGTGGCATTTTATCGCCTTTGGTTCCCGGCGACGCATCCGCTCGCCGCCTCGCGCCAGCCGTATCCCGCATCGCTGCCGGACGTGCTCGCGCAGTTTGGCGGCGTGGATTACGTGGACGATCTAACAAAGCTGAAATCCCTGCTCGGCAATCTTGGGTGCGGTATTCCGCCGTTATACAAGCAATATTCCGAGCTGTGCGAGCCCGGCGGCGTGCAGTTTATTGATTTTGGCAGCGACCCGGCGTTCAGCAACTGTGTTGACGGGCTGGTGCTGGTGGATTTGTGTTATCTGAAGGCGAACCGCTATCAGCGGTATATTGAGGCGCATTTACAGCCCTCTCCCTAAAAGGGAGAGGGTTAGGGTAAGGGGATCAAGGCGCCCGGTAAAACGGCTTATCCCCCAAAATCGTCGCCCGCTGCATAATCCGGCGTTGCGGCAAATAGTCCGCATTGGCGTAGTGCTGCGTCACACGGTTATCCCAGATCGCCAGGTCATTCTCCTGCCAGCGCCAGCGTACCTGGAACTCCGGTTTGGTGATATGCGCGAACAGGAAACCTAACAGCGCCTCGCTCTCTTTCTCGGACACATCCACAATGCGCGTCGTGAATCCTTCGTTCACAAACAGCGCCTGCTTGCCCGTGACCGGATGGGTCCGCACCACCGGGTGCAGCAGCGGAGGATGTTTCGCAACCGCCTCCTGCCAGCGCTGATGTTCCTCTTCACTCTTGCGGTACTTGTATTCCTGGAATGATTTTTTGAAGTCGTGCTCCGCCCGCAGCCCGCTCAGCAGCGTCCGGAACGGCACTGACAGCGCCTCATACGCCGCAATCCCGCTGGCCCACAGCGTATCGCCCCCCGTATCCGGCAGCAGCTTCGCCGCCAGAATCGCCCCCGCAGGCGGCGTCTCGATAAAGGTTACGTCGGTATGCCAGTTGTCGTTGTCCGGCGGATTATCGTTGTGGGTGTCGAGGACGATAATCTCCTCCACCCCTTCCGCATGCGGATAGACGGGGTGAATATGCAGATCGCCAAAGCGCAGGGCCAGCGCGCGCTGCTGCTGCGGGGTGATCGCCTGCTCGCGCAGGAATACCACCTGATGACGCAGCACCGCGTGGTACAGCTGCTCGAACTGGTTATCGCTCAGCGGACGGGTCACATCCAGGCCCGATACCTGTGCGCCAATGTACGGCCCCAGCGGGGTAATGGTCAGACGTTCACTCATTGTATTTCTCCATGCCAGGGCGTCAGACGGCGCTGTAACGCGCGCAGCCCCAGTTCTAATCCGAAGGCGATCGCGGCGATCACCGCGATCCCTGCCAGCACCACGTCAGTCGCCAGGAACTCCCCCGCCGACTGCACCATAAAGCCAAGGCCGCGCGTGGCCGCAATAAGCTCTGCGGCCACCAGCGTCGACCAGCCCACGCCAAGGCCGATGCGCAGCCCGGTTAAAATCTCCGGCAGTGCGCCCGGTAAAATAACGAACAGCAGCACCTGCGTGCGGCTGGCTCCCAGCGACTGCGCCGCGCGGATCCGCACCTGCTGGGCGCTCTTTACGCCTTCCAGCGTTGACATTGCAACCGGCGCAAAGATCGCCAGATAGATGAGTAAAACTTTGGGCGTTTCACCTATGCCGAACCAGATAACCACCAGCGGCAGCCAGGCCAGCGGCGGGACCGGACGGTAAAGCTCAATCAGCGGGTCGAGGATGCCGCGCACCGTCGGGCTCAGCCCCATCGCAATCCCCACGGGAATGCCGATAATCACCGCCGCCAGCAGCGCCACCAGAATGCGCGCCAGGCTAGCGCCTAAGTGCTGCCAGAGCGTGGCATCCATAAAGCCCTGCGGGCCGGCGATGGTAATGAGTTTGGCCAGCACCTGTCCCGGCGACGGCAGAAACAGCGGGCTGACCCACTGCAGGGCAGCAACTGCCCACCACACCGCCAGCAGCACCAGCAGCGTACCGACGCTCAACGTAATTTGACGTGAGAAAGGCCAGCGCAGCGCCAGACGCGTGCGGCGCGTTTTTTCACTGAAGACGATGCTCATGAGAAGGCCTCCCGCTGTTCAAACACGCGGCTTAAAACGTACTCACGCTGTTCGATAAACAGCGGATCGGATTTGATGCTGCGTACGGGTTCCCCCGCGACGTAGCGGCGAGCGAAATCCAGCGGCAAACGCTCCAGTACGCGGCCCGGCCCCGGCGAGAGCAGCACCAGCTCGGTGGCCATAAACACCGCCTCTTCGATATCGTGGGTAATCAACAGCACCTGCTTGCCCGTCTCATGCCAAAGGCGCAACAGCAGGGTTTGCATCTGCTCGCGGGTGAAGGCATCGAGCGCTCCGAACGGCTCGTCCAGCAGCAACAGCTGCGGATTCGCTGCCAGCGCGCGGGCAATACCGACGCGCTGCCGCTGGCCGCCGGAAAGCTGCCAGATGAAGCGTTTTTCCGCCCCTTCCAGCCCCACTTTTTTCAGCATCGCCCGCGCCGTTTCCAGCCGCTGTTCGCGGTTGATGCCCGCAAGCTGTAGCCCAAACGCCACGTTTTCCTGCACGTTGCGCCAGGGAAGCAACCCTTCGTTCTGGAAGACCACGCCGCGCTCGGCGCCCGGCCCTTCCACCTTTTTGCCTTCCAGCTGAATGGTGCCATGCTGATAAGGGACAAACCCGGCGATCAGATTGAGCAGCGTGGTTTTTCCGCACCCGGACGGGCCCAGCACCACCAGCAGTTCACCGCTGTCCAGCGTCAGGTTGATATCCTCCAGCGCGGGTTTACCACCGTAATCAGCAGACAGATTTGTAATATTCAGCATGGCGTACTCCTTATTTCACAAAACGATCGGTTACGTACTGGCTGTAATCCGTCGCCACCGCGGGCACTTTGCCCTGCTCTTTCAGGAAGGTGGCGGTATCTACAATCGCTTTGTTTACCGGCCCGGTCAGCTGCTGCACCTGCTGCGCGGGGGTCAGATAGGTATTGCCCTTCACCAGCCCCGGCACGTCCGCTTCCGGCACGCCGCTCAGGCGGGAGAGTTTTTCCAGGTTTGCGGGCTGCTTCAGCCATTCATCCGGGTTACTGATGTACGGCTGCTGGGCGTCAATCGCGCTTTTCGCGAAGGCTTTCACCACCTCAGGATGTTTCTCGGCGAAGTCTTTACGTACGACCCACACGTCGAGCGTTGGCGCCCCCCACTGGCCCACTTTTTCGGAGTCGGTCAGCACGGTGCCGTCTTTTTCCAGCTCGTTCACTGCTGGTGCCCACACATAGGCCCCGTCAATGTCGCCACGCTGCCAGGCCGCGATAATCGCCGGTGGCTGCAGGTTGATAATTTGTACCTGCCCCGGTTTGATGCCCCAGTGTTTTAGCGCCGCCAGCAGGCTGTAGTGGGTGGTGGAGATAAACGGCACGGCGATGCGTTTGCCGATCAGGTCTTCCGGTTTGGTGATGCTTTTCTTCACCACCAGCGCTTCAGAGTTACCGAGCTGCGAGGCGAGCAAGAACACCTCAATCGGCACCTGCTGGCTGGCCGCAACCGCCAGCGGGCTGGAACCGATATTGCCGATCTGCACGTCGCCGGAGGCTAGCGCACGCACCACGGACGCGCCGCTGTCAAACTTGCGCCAGTCGACTTTCGCGCCGCTCTCTTTGGCAAAGGTGTTGTCCGCCTGCGCGACTTTCGCCGGTTCCGCAGAAGTTTGATACGCGACGGTGACGTCCACCGCCTGCGCCTGAAATGCCCACAGCGCCAGTGCGCCGAGTAGTGTGATTCGCGATGAAATTGCCATAGTGCCTGCTCCCCTTGTTGTTATGAGGGCAGTATTTCCAACGCGGGAATTTTGATAAAGGAATAAAAATGAATCGCTCATAACGATTCGTTTTTAGATAAAAAGCGGGAAAGGATAGTTGGTTTTGTGCGGTTCGTTTTTTCCCCTCTCCCCGTGGGAGAGGGTCAGGGTGAGAGCATCAGCGCTGCGCGTTCAGCTCAGCAATATCCTTCGGCGTGGTGCGACAGCAGCCACCAATCAGCTTCGCGCCGGCGTCCAGCCACTGCGGCAGATACCCCGCCAGCGTCTCGCACGCTTCGCCGTGGTGGTGCCAGGTTTTGGTCACCGCGTCATAATGCTCGCCCGAGTTCGGGTAGACCACCAGCGGCAGCGGCGTCAGGCTTTGCAGATGCTTCAGCGCGGCCGTGGTGTTTTCCAGGGCGATACAGTTAATGCCCAGTGCCACAATGTGCGGCGAGTTTGCCAGCACGCTGACCACGTCACGCAGCGGCGTACCGTCGCTCAGGTGCTCGCTGTCCCGCAGGGTAAAGGAGAACCACGCCCGGGCGCGGGGATACTCGGCCAGAAGCGCCGCCAGCGCTTTAGTCTCGGCAAACGAGGGCAGCGTTTCGCAGGCCAGCAGGTCAGCGCCCGCGTCCAGCAGCGCTTCCACGCGCGGCCGGTGGAAGTCGGTAAATGCTTCCGCACTGCGCACGTAGTCGCCGCGATACTCTGAGCCATCCGCCAGATACGCGCCATACGGCCCAACGGATCCCGCCACCAGCAGCGTGCCCGCATGCGGATTTTCAGCCAGATACGCTTCACGCGCCTTACGTGCCAGCTCCACGCTTCTGCCAATAAGCGCCCGGGACTGCGCCTCGTCGAGGCCGCGTGCCGCAAAGCCCGCAGGCGTAGCCTGATAGCTGGCGGTGATCGCCACCTGCGCGCCCGCGCGGTAGTAATCCAGATGCACTTCGCGGATAAGCTCCGGGTTTTCCATCAGCACTTTGGCAGACCAGAGGCTGTCTGCCAGGTTACAGCCGCGCGCTTCCAGCTCCGTCGCCATCGCGCCATCCAGCACCACAAACGGCTGTTTTTCAAGGATGGCGGTAAGCGGATTATTCTGCGACATGTTCAGGCTCCTGCGATGTCATATTTCGGGTCAGGTAGTAGGCACCATAACACAGGGCGACGAACGGGATCCCGCAATAAAGGGCAATGCGCTGGCTTGGGTCAAACCACAGGCCGACACAGGCCACTACGCAGAGGATAAACCCGAGCACCGGCACCAGCGGATACCACGGCGCGCGGTACTGCAGCGCAGAGAGCGGCTGCCCGGACTGCAGATGGCGACGACGGAAAACGAAGTGCGACGCGCAGATGCTGATCCACACCGCCACCACCGCAAAGCCCGAAATTGCCGAGAGCGCCACGAACACCGTGTCCGGCGCCACCACGCTTGAGAACAGCGCCAGCACGCCGCCGAGCATAGAAACCGACAGCGCCGTCAGCGGCACGCCGTTTTTATTTACGCGGGCAAAACAGCGCGGCAGCGTTTTCTCATTAGAAAGCGACCAAAGCATGCGCCCGGAGGCATACAGCCCGGAGTTCGCCGCCGAGAGGATCGCCGTCAGGATCACGAAGTTAAAAATATCCGCCGCGTAAGGAATACCGACCTTTTCAAACACCAGCACGAACGGGCTCTTTTCCACACCCGCCTGCTGCATCGGGATCAGCGCCGCCAGCACAAACACGGTACCGATAAAGAAGATAATGAGGCGCGCAATGGTAGTGCGGATCGCGACCGGAATCACCTTGTGCGGATTTTCAGTTTCCCCCGCCGCAATACCGATGAGCTCGGTCCCGGAGAAGGCAAAGTTCACCGCCACCATGGTCATCAGGATCGGCAGGCCGCCGTGCGGGAACCAGCCTTCGGCGGTAATGTTGCTTAAGCCCGGCGCGGGTGAACCATCCTGCATCGGGATAAAGCCAAAGACCGCCGCGCCACCCAGAATAATAAAGGCGATGATGGTGATGACTTTCACCAGCGAGAACCAGAATTCGCCTTCAGCAAAGAAGCGCGTCGAGATGACGTTCAGGCCAAAAATCACCACGCAGAAGACCACGCACCACGCCCAGACGGGCACATGCGGGAACCAGTACTGCATACAGAAACCCGCGGCGGTGAAGCTCGAGCCGAGCGCCACCGTCCAGGTGAGCCAGTAGAGCCATGCCACGGTGTAGCCCGTCGCCGGGCCAAGATAGCGAGCGGCATAGACGTGGAACGCGCCGGTTTCCGGCATCGCTACGGAAAGTTCGCCCAGACACTGCATCACCAGCCAGACCACCAGCGCGCCTATCAGGTACGCCAGCAGCGTGCCCGCAGCCCCGGTCGTGGAAATGATGTAGCCGGTATTGAAGAATAACCCTGTCCCAATCACGCCACCCAGCGAGAGCATAATCAGGTGGCGTGTTTTCATGGTGCGCTTAAGCTGCCCATTTTCTTGTTGTGTTTGCATATTACCTTCTATACGTATGGACATCTAAACATCCAAAGAAGGTGTGTTATACCGCGATTGTTAATAAAAAGCTAGATGACCAGACGCAAACGGGCGCGCCGCGCGCTGAGTCTGGGGTGGGTTGTGAGGATCACATAGAGAATCGGACGCCAGGCCATAAGCACCTCCGCAAGCAGATACTTACAGCATGGTGCGGGAAAAGGCGAACTTCGGTCAGTCGAAAGTGGTATCCGTGAAGAGCGGAGTCATACCGCAACACTGCCCGGCGCAAGGGTTGGTAATTCTCACAATCAGTTCTATAGTCGACACTGCTTATTCGTTACCAGGAATCACTATGCGCTTTAATGGACTGACTAAAGGTTTCTTTATTTTCATTCTCGCCCTCGTCACCTGGGCCTTCTTCGACGTGCTGTCGCCCTACTTCTCCGCCATTCTGTGGGCCGCCATTCTGACCGTTATCTTCAATCCGGTAAAAAACAAGCTGCGCGCCGCGCTGGGGGATCGCAACGGGCTGGCCTCGCTGTTGACCATCGGTATTATCTGCCTGATCGTCTTTATTCCGCTGATGGTGATCCTCTCCTCGCTCGCCATTGAGCTGAACGTGGTTTACACCAAACTGCAGGAGAACAATACCCAGTTCCCGGAAGTGGTGGCGAGCATCTTCAACCACCTGCCTGACTGGGCCAGCGGCTTCCTGGCGGACCACAATCTGACCAACGCGGCGCAGATTCAGAAAAAACTCTCCGATGTCGCCCTACAGGGCGGGCAATATCTCGCCGGCAGCGCGTTCCTGATCGGCAAAGGCACGTTTGGCTTTGCGATTAGCTTCGGCATTATGCTTTATCTGCTGTTCTTCCTGCTGAAAGACGGCCCGTATCTGGTGCGCCAGATCCTCGACTCTCTGCCGCTGTCTGATTTCGCCAAGCAGCAACTGTTCGCCAAATTCGTCGGCGTGTCGCGGGCCACGGTAAAAGGTACGGCGGCGGTGGCGGTTGTTCAGGGCATCCTCGGCGGGATTGCGTTTGCTATTGCCGGTATTGACGGCAGCGTGCTCTGGGGCGCTCTGATGGCCTTCCTTTCCCTGGTGCCCGCCATCGGCTCGGCGATTGTCTGGGTGCCCGCCGCAATCTTCCTGTTCGCCACGCACCAGATCTGGCAGGGGCTGTTTATTGTCGGTTTCTTCGTGATCGTCGTCGGGCTGGTGGACAATATCCTGCGCCCGCTGCTGGTCGGAAAAGACACCAAAATGCCGGACTACCTGATTCTGATCTCCACCCTCGGCGGCATGGAGCTGTACGGCATTAACGGCTTTGTGATTGGGCCGCTCATTGCCGCGCTGTTTATCGCCTGCTGGAACCTCTTCTCAGGGCGCGATCACGAAGGTAACGCCGAAGAGCTGGACCCCGACTTCATCGAAGAAGGAAAAAATCCTCCAGATTTGTAAGGACGTGACGATAAAGACCACACCAGGCGGCACTGAGCCGCCTTTTTTTTCGCCTTAAATCAGACGTTTTCTATAATTTGAAGAACGCCATCCTACTTATGTCGTAAAAGGATCATCTGGTGCGAATCGCGACGATAACAAACTGGGCCTATGGGGCCACGGTCTGCCTGACCATCGCCTCCGGCATCATCATGCTGATGGCGTCCAATGCGGATAACCTCGAGCGCCAGGCCGTTGAACAACGGCAGAAATTTGATCAGCTGACGGAAGATATCGAAACCGATATCTGGGCGCAGTCTGATTTAGCACGGCTGTACGTCATCAAAAAAGATCCTCAGGCTCTCAAGGAATATAACCAGGCAGAAAACAGCCTGAAGCGCATCGAGCTTCGGCTGGAAAAGCTGCAGGATAATGGCGCATCGGATGAAGAACTGGCCCTGCTGCATGAAGGAATAAAGATCGTCGATGAGCTGCAGGACGAACAGCAAACCGCCCTCGCCAGCCTTGAACGCGGAGAAGACGCCCAGGCCGTAGCCTTGCTCTATGGTCAGCCCTATGAGCAGGAGCTTGAGCGCGCGCAGAATCAACTCGATCACTTCCGCCAGATACTCGATAAGCGCGTCATCGCCGCCGTTCAGGAGGCGACAAAAAAATCGAAAGCGCTGCGTACCGCCTCTGAGCTGACGGTCGGCCTGACCGCCCTGCTGTTCCTGTTTGTGCTCGGCTTTATATTAAAACGCCGCGTGCTGCGCCCCGTGGTCCGCCTGAGCGACGTGGTGCACCGTCTGGCATCCCAGGATTACGCGGTTGAAACGCCCAATTTCAACCAGATTGATGAGATAGGCGATATGGCACAGGCCATCAGCATCTTTCGTGAAAACGGCCTGGCGCGGCAGCGTCTGGAAAAAGAGCGCGATGCCGACTGGGCCATCCGCGAGCTGCTGGCGCGCATGACCCAGCGGCTGCAGGGGTGTGAGAACTTTAACGATGTGATTAACGTGGCGGAGCTGTTTGCTCCCAATATCGCGCCGGGGATCGCGGGCCGACTCTACGTCCTTGACCGCGAACCGTGGCAGATGCGCTGCGTAGCGCAATGGCTCTCGCCGGTTGGGGAAGAGACGACGTTCCATCCGGACGAGTGCTGGGCCGTGCGTCGCGGGCAGAGTCACCCGCCGGTGAACGGCGAGCCGGATATCGCCTGCTACCATCTTCCGCCATCCCAGGCGGAAAGCGCCCTTTGCGTGCCGCTTATCGCTCAGGGCGAGGCCATTGGCCTGCTCTCCTTCCAGAATATCACAGCGGACAATGCCCCTTCTCGCGCGTATCTGGAACTGATGGCCGAGGCGCTCGGCCTGGCGCTGGCCAACCAGCGTCTGCGCGACGCGTTGCTGGAAAAAGCGTTGTTTGACCCGCTCACCGGCCTGCGTAACCGTCATCATCTGGAAGATACCCTGCAAACCCAAACGGCGCAGGCGATACGCACTGGCGTACCGTTAAGCTGCATGATGATTGATATTGACCACTTCAAGAGCATCAACGACCGTTTCGGCCATGAAGCGGGCGACCTGGTGATCAAAAGCGTGGCGTCAATTGTTCAGCGGGCCGCACATGACAACGGACTGGCATTCCGCTACGGGGGCGAGGAGTTTCTGGTGCTGCTTTCCGGTGCCGATGAAGCAGAAGCGTACGCCTGCGCGCAGAAGATTTACACCGGCGTGCATGAGCTGTCGATTCGCTACGGGCTGACCGAGATTGGGCCGGTGGACGTGTCGATTGGCATTGCCAGCTACCCACAACATGCCCAGACCGACAACCTGCTGCGCGCTGCGGATGTGGCGCTATACCGGGCAAAAGAGCTGGGACGCGCACGGATTGTGAGTTTTGGGATGCTGGAGGCGGGCTGACGCTGATTCTCGCGCCCTGACTTTCCCCGGTTCAGGCGCGCGTGATAGCCCAAAGCACCACAATCCCCAGGGCATTGCTCCGCTTTTCCACATACAGGATGGTATCGGAATAAACGTGACCCTGCGGGTTACAGATGCGGATCTCTTTTTTTAATTCCGGCTCGTAGACTTCCGCACCCGAGCAGCTGTGGCGGGTACTGGACTCATACCGGTAAGGTTTGCTCCAGGCCGAATAGTCCCCCTCCAGCAGCCAGGCCGTTGTAAAGACCACGAACATGGCAACCGGCAGGCTGCAAATAAAGAAGCCGAGGTAGATTTTTACCGCGTCAGCAAGTCGCTTACCTTTCAGTCTCCCCTTTCTGATGAAATAGACCATCGGCACCAGCGCCAGCAGCAACGTCCCACAGGCAAGGTACTGCTCCCCGCGGATCGAAAGGTATGTCACGCGGTAAATGTTGACTGACCAGACCACAAAACCCGATATCAGTGCTATCCCGCCCGCGATGAGAGGGATCCACAAGGAAAAACGCGCTTTTTTCATGGTGGACTCGTCCTTGTCATTCTTGTCGGGTCAGATGGTCAATCATTGCCCGGGTCGCTGCCGACTGACGTCGGTGCGGGGCAAACAGCACGGAGAAAGGTCGCGATCGTCCCTGAAGGTGCGGCAGCACCTCAACTAATTGGCCGCCCTGTATTCTGTCGCGAACGATAAATTCATAGCTCTGGCAGATCCCCATCCCCTGCTCCGCCAGCGAAACCACGCCGAGTACATCGTCTGATATTTCGATAGTTGAACCCGGCATCCAGTCAATATCGCGCCCTTCGTCATGAAATACCCAGGGGGCGATACGCCCGGTGCGCGGCATGATAAACGGCAGGCACTGATGGCGCTGCAGCTCTTCCAGCGTCCGAGGCTTTCCTCTCCGATGCAGGTAGTCCGGAGAGGCGACCAGAAGCAATGCCGCGTCTTCCAGCTTACGCGCCACCAGCCCGCTGTCAGGCAACTGCCCCAGACGGATCGCCAGATCGAACCCCTCTGCGATCAGGTCAACGTTGCGATTAGTAATGTTCAGCTCCACCTGTACGCGCGGGTAACGTTGATTATAGTGCGCCAGCAGCGGCGGCAGGCGGTAATGGGCATAGGTGGTCGGGACACTCATTCTCACGCGACCGGTCAGCTCCCCCTCCTGACCCCGGCCAACGCGTTCGGCGTCATCGAGAAGAGAAAACGCTGAGCGAGCCTGCTCAAGATAGACGCGTCCGGCTTCGGTCAGCCCCACCCGGCGGGTCGTGCGCTGTAACATCTGTCGTCCAAGACGCGCCTCCAGGCGAGTAACCGCGCGGCTCAGTACCGAAGGGGTGGTTGAAAGGGCAACCGCTGCGCCCGTAAATGAGCCGTGTTCAACCACAGCAATGAACACTTCAACGTCGCCTAGGTAATCGAATTTCCGGCTCATTTTGCTCTCTCAGGAACAAATGTTTTTCAATTTGGCTAATTTATCTCCCGTTGGGCGATGAGTAAAGTGGCCAGCATTCATCACCTGAACGTTCCACTGGAGCCTGTCAATGTTCAACCGCCCCCTTATTCTGCCCGCCATCGCAATGGCGGCGCTGTTCTCTTTCCCGAGTGTTGTCAACGCGGCGAACCACGCGCCTCTGGATCGCTGGCGAAGCTATGCCGGTGTGAGCTGGGATACCGCTCAAGACGGAAAGATACCGGCGGCGTTCTCCGGTTCGGTCAATGCTCCTATTGCGGGTATCCACTTTGATGCAAAGGACCGGGCCTTTGTCAGCACGCCCCGGCTGGTTTCCGCCGCAGCACCCGCCACGTTAAGCATTCTGGATACAACGGTACAGTCCGGCCCTGCCCGCCTGACGGCGTTTCCCTCCCGCGAGGGGAATGCGGTGAACACCGATCCCGCTCAGAGCCTGCGTAACGTGCTCGGTTTTTATATTGACCGTAAAAACGGCTGGCTATGGGCGCTGGACATGGGGTTTGTTGCAGGCGAAACAGAGTCCCCCGCGGGGTCGCAAAAACTGGTCGTGCTGGATCTCAGTTCAGGCCGAACCATTAAACGTATCGCCCTGGACGGCGTAGCGGACCGCAAGGCAAGTTTCCTTAATGATGTGGTTGTCGATGAGAACCGCCGTGTCGCCTATATCTCCGACAGCGGCTCGCGGAGTGCTCCTGAAAACCAGGTAGGACTAATTATCGTTGATTTCGCCGCCGGTATGGCTCGACGCGTGCTCGATCGTCATCCTGCGCTGCAGATTGAGCCTGGCGTTAACGTCGTCTCGCACGGGACTGAAGTCTGGCCTGGTAAACCATTACTGATAGGTATCAATGGCATTGCGCTTTCACCCGATGCGGGCACGCTGTACTGGACGGTGACAACCGGCACGCACGCCTATGCGGTACCGACTGCGATACTGAGGCAGCCCGCGTCAACCGATGCGCAAATTGCCGGGCAGATCCGCAATCTGGGGAGCGTGGGGGGCAACACCGACGGAATGGTGACAGATGTAAAAGGTAACCTCTACATTACCGATGTCACACGCAATGGCATCGTCAGATACGATCCTGAGAGCCTTTCCATGTCGCTGATTGCGGCAAGCGAAGAGGTGCGCTGGCCAGACACGCCGGCAATCCGTCCGAACGGAGACCTGGTATTTACCTCGAGTCGCCTCAATGACCACTTCGCAGGAGCCGTTAAACCGGGAGAAGAACGCTATGATTTGTGGCGCTTGCCTCTCAGTGCTTTACAAAAATAAGAGCAGGTAAACCAGTAGCCCAGCATAAATGGGCTCATAATTTCAGATGATTTTATTTCCTTAAAAGCTGCACGTGATGTCTTTCTCCCGCTCAGAAGGAAGTGGTTAAGATTACGTTCCAGGGAATTGTAGTGAGGCGCGTTTTACTTCGCGCTTCACCGAAGTAACGCACGTTTGCAGAAAGTAGGCTGGGCCTCCGCTACTCAGAGGATAAAAAATGAAAACCCAGCAGGTCGATTTTGCTTCTTTATATTTTGGTACACCGGTCGCCATTATCTCCAGCCAAAATCCTGACGGTTCAACAAACCTGAGCCCGATCTCGTCGTGGTGGATCCTTGACCGGAATATCGTGTTCGGGCTTGGCACCTCAGGAAAGTGTTATGAAAATATCACGAGTAACCAAGATATTGTTCTGAACATTCCGGACAGCAGGCTCTGGCCGAATATTGAAGCTATCGCAGATAAAACGGGGAAAGCATCACCACCGGAATGGAAGAAAAAGATGGGATATGTTTTTGAACAGGACAAGTTTAGCTGCGGAAATTTCCACAAAGAAAAGGCGGTAACGATTAACTCGTTGAGAATTAAGGAGTGTCCTGTACAAATAGAGGCTAAAGTTTGTGGAAGATCGCCGTTGACCGGTTCGCAAGAGAACCTGGTGTCCGTTGATGCCATGATAACCTGCGTCCACATATCTGAAGCATTATTAATTCGTACTCAGAGAGGTGTAAAATTTAATGTGGAGAAATGGAACCCCCTCTATTACATATTTCGCCACTATTTCACGCTGGGTAACCGACTCGGTCAAAATTTCCGACACGATGAGTAATCCGGTCTTTGTGACAGCGGAAAGATTTAAACTTTTCGTGATATTCTTTCTTTACGCCCCTTAGTTCCTATACTCGAGCCATATTCGCCACTGTATTACCACATGTCATGCACGATACGTTGCGCATGACACGTGATGGTATTTTGTTCTGGAAAAACGTCTATGTCGAAACTGGTTTTGAGGTCCAAAAAAACCTGGGGCGCGCTGGCAGCTATCGCCATTGTCGCCGGTACGCTGGCTTCTGCTTTTGCATGGACGGCGGGCTGGCTTGGGTCACGCACGGTCAGCCAGGCACTGGTGGGTGAAACACCGAAACCCTTCCCGCCGGGTTTTCGTCGCGCGCATGGAAAAGGCATCTGCTTTGCCGGAACCTTTACGCCAAACGGCTCGGCGGATTCCCTTTCAACCTCCCGCCTCTTCTCGCAGCAGGAAGTGCCCGTGGTGGGCCGATTCTCTATTGGTACCGGCGATCCGCATGCCCCGGATAGTACGACCAAAACCCTGAGCATGGCGCTGCTGCTGAAGACAGATGACAAGCAACAATGGCGAATGGCGATGAACAACGAGCCTTTCTTCGCCACGCACAGCCCTGAGGGTTTTCTGGCGTTGCGAAAAGCCACTGCTGTTGATGCAGCCACCGGAAAACCGGACCCGCAGCGTCTCAAAGACTTTTTAAAAGCGTACCCGGAGGCGGAGAAATATCTTAAATGGGCGGCACAAAAACCCGCGCCCGGCAGCTTCGCGGGCGCGACGTTTTACAGCATTAACGCCTTTTACCTTGTGAACGCGCAGGGGGATCGCCAGGCCGTTCGCTGGATGATGCGTCCGCACGAGCCTTTCCTGTCGATAAGCGATGAGCAACGACAGAAAGCCGATGACAACTTCCTGTTTGAAAACCTGCGTCAGCGCCTGGCGCAGAAGCCGCTCTACTGGGATTACGTTTTGCAGCTCGCACAGCCGGGCGATCCGGTAGATGATCCTTCCCAGCCATGGCCGGACGATCGCAAAAAGATGGTGGCCGGCACGCTGGAAGTGACGCGCGTCGAAGCACAATCCACAGGCGCGTGCCGCGACGTTAACTTTGATCCTTCTGTCGTTCCAGCAGGCGTTGCGGTGTCTGATGATCCCATCTTAAACGCCCGCTCCGCTGCCTACTCCCACTCTTTCAGCCGCCGCGAGCGGGAAATCGGCTACGGCAAGGCCACCGAAGCCGTGCAAAAGCAGGAGGTAAAATGAGTTCGAATAAAGATATGCGAGAGCACGCGCCTCAGCATTTCAATATCCTGGCGCGAAGCCTGCACTGGCTGATGGCTGTGATGATCCTGGCGATGCTGTTCATCGGTGTCGCGATGATGACGTCGTTACATCACCGGATTTGGTTAATCGACCTGCACCGGCCGCTGGGTGTCGCCATTTTACTGCTGGCACTGGTGCGTCTGGTCAACCGGCTTCTTAGCCGGACGCCGCCACTTCCTGCCGATTTGCCCGTCTGGCAGGTGCTTGCAGCAAAGGCATCACACTGGATGCTGTATGCGCTAATGCTGGCAATGCCGCTGCTGGGCTGGGCGCAACTGTCGGCAGCAGGCCTGCCGATTGTGATGTTTGATGGCGTCAACCTGCCGGCGATTGTCACGGCCAGTCCAACACTGTATGCCTGGTGTCACGACGCCCATAGCCTTCTGGCAAAGCTGCTTTTTGCTGTGGTGCTGGTCCATCTCTCTGCGGCACTCGTTCATGCATGGATCTACCGGGACGCAGTGTTTTCCAGCATGGCGAAAGGGGGTAAGTCGGCGGCGGCCACCCAGGATGGCCTCAAGTAAGCAAAGCGGTATGGGATACGCACAATCTGAATGTTCGTGTCCTCGCTTATCAACGTCATCCTGAAACTACGGACACAACCGGGGCGCGTATTTAGTCTCCAGATTCGCGTCCCAAAAAGCCACGGACATCCAAAAATTGTCGTGGAAGTTAATATCAATCAATTAAAGCGATTATTTTTTAAACAGAAGAGCATTTATGCCCGCAATTTTAGCTTTTATCAAAAAGTTAAGCGTCGCTTGAGTATCAAACACCCTGCCACCTGCAACACCTAACTCATTGATTAAAATAAGTTTATATCAATAAAAGCGATAAAACCCCTTACTTCCCAACAAAATATATCAACTCGTGTGATATCTAAATTATAATTCTTATACTTACGTTAAAAAGGTGGAGGTCAAAATGCGATTAACCCTACTGCTGTTATGCTGTCTTGTACAAAGTGTAACCTGGGCTGGCGACCTGCCAAAACCAGTTGGTAAACCCATTTTAACGATTTACGGTAATATAGAAAATACCAACGAAAATGGAAAAGCAGTGTTTGATCTCGCCAGCCTTGAAAAACTCGGAGTAGTGAGTTTCGAGACGACCTCCCCCTGGTATAACGGTCGTACGAAGTTTGAGGGTGTTCCAATGAGCAAGCTCATGGATTATGTGGGTGCAAAAGGTACAAACGTTAATGTTATTGCGCTCAATGATTACTCAACCGTCATCCCTCTCAACGACTTTAAAAAATACAACGCCATACTTGCCTTAAAGGTCAATGGCGAATATATGCGCATCCGCGATAAAGGCCCATCGTTCATTGTATACCCCTATGACAGTCTTCCTGAGTTGAATAATCAGATTTATTACTCACGATCAGCATGGCAGGTTAGCAAAATGAAGATTGAGTAGTCGTTCAGGAGAACATAATGAACAGGATACTGGTTGGTATCATTTTTTCTCTTTTTATCACGACAGGATATATTGCATTCCTTGTTTACGATCGACAGCAGGAATTGCAAAAACTGACTCAATACACTGAGTCCTGGTCCGTGGCACAACTGGTATCAGAGTATTACCGTTTTGAATCATGGCTTGGTCTATACGCAACCGATACCGATGACGTTACGATAGACCAGGTCCGCATGCGCCTCGAAATTATGCTTAGCCAGGCCGATTTAATGAAGGGGGGAGATTTAGGTCGCTACATTGACAGCGATAAAACGCATCAGGAGCTGGCTTTACGCTTAGAAAAAATACTGACCTATCTCGATAGTCATCTTGAAAAAATGGGCCATCCGGAGTTAAAGGCATACCTGACAAATATGCATGAGCTCGATGCACCGCTCAGCCAGTTATCTGCAACGGCATTAACAAAAGATATTAACACTGTTAATGAATCCAACAACAAAATACAAATACTGTATTATATTTATTCCGCACTTTCTTTGCTCCTGGTGATTTTAAGCTTTATTCTTGGCTTCCTAATGATCTACCAGAATAAAAACATTCTGAAAGCACACATGCAGGTCAAAAGCCTGGCTGATGAACTTCAAATATCAAAAGAAAAACTGCAAATTCAGAACTCGAAGCTGGAATACGATGTTTATCATGACTCCCTCACCGGCATGAAAAACCGCCTTTTCTTCTGGGACGATCTCAACAAAATTAATATTCAGGCAGATAAAAATCACGTCCCCGTCACGGTGATGTTATTTGATTTAGACCGGTTCAAAGAGGTCAACGATACCTATGGCCACGATACGGGAGATTTGCTGTTGAATCAGGTATCCAGACGGCTGACCTCGATGAGCAGCGCAACGGATACGTTTTACCGTTTAGGCGGAGACGAGTTCGCCCTTCTGTCGAGTGGACTCACCGAAACTGCTGCCGTTTCACGCGCCAAAGAAATCAGCGAGCATATTAGCCAGCCCTACACGATAAATAACCAGCTGATAAAAATCGCCACCTGCGTGGGTATCGTTTTATCTGATAATGAACGACGCTCTGATTATCTTTATAAATTTGCCGATCTGGCGCTCTACGAAGCCAAAAAAGAGGGTTCACAGCAGATAAAAGTTTTCCGTCAATGGATGCTGCAAAAGTTGCAGGAAAGCAGAACTCTTGAACATGATATGGCACTGGCGATCGATAACCGTGAATTCGTTGTTTATTACCAGCCTATTGTCGATTCATTCAGCAATGACATTTACGGCTATGAAGCGCTTATTCGTTGGATACACCCGGTGAGGGGGATACTTGCCCCTGATTATTTTATTTCCGTCGCTGAAAAAACGGGGATGATCAATCAGATCGGCAAAACCGTGCTTGAGCTTGCCTGCCGGGAAGCAGTTTCCTGGGCCGTTCCGGCAAGGATCTCTGTAAATGTTTCGCCTATTCAGTTAGGTAATAAATCTTTTACAACGATGGTGCAGTCCATCCTGAAAGAGACTGGGTTACCGGCTAGCCGACTTGAGTTAGAGGTAACGGAGTCGTCACTCTTCAGTGACAGCAACATGCCGATCACTATTCTCAAAAAGCTCAGAGCGCTGGGTGTAAAAATTTCTATCGATGATTTCGGAACGGGTTATTCGTCACTCTCACGACTGAGCGAACTCAATTTCGATAAAATAAAAATCGACAAATCCTTTGTGAATCCGATATCCACGCAGGATGATGCCCTTAATATCGTTAAGTTAATTACCGGCATGGCGAAAAGCCTCAACATGCGGGTCATTGCAGAAGGTGTTGAAACCGAAGCGCAGCTTGAACGTCTTCAGGCGCTTGGCTGCGATCTCGTGCAGGGATACCTGTTCGGAAAACCCCAGGCTGAGATTGACAGGAAGATTAGATACGGTTGAAATGGTTGTCCGGTCGTTTATGGCCCAAAATCATTTAGACGATTGATAATCAAAGGTTAAGCAATGAAAAAAACAGCCCCTGAGTATACGCCTGTTGATTTATCTCGTTG
The DNA here is from genome assembly GCF_058354585.1 of Enterobacter sp. Taxon_8. Classification (NCBI taxonomy): domain Bacteria; kingdom Pseudomonadati; phylum Pseudomonadota; class Gammaproteobacteria; order Enterobacterales; family Enterobacteriaceae; genus Enterobacter; species Enterobacter sp. Taxon_8. The sequence continues at coordinate 3,597,439 of NZ_CM177989.1, forward strand.
GCCAAGGAAGGAGCATTTTGAAGTCTTCCAGTCATTTGCTGAATGCACAATTAACCAAACCGTTCTGGTCGACATTACCGCGCTGAGGAAACACATCAAAGAGGTTGGCTGGAAGTTTTACCCGACGATCATTTTTCTCCTGTCTAACATCATGAACCGGCATCCTGAGTTCCGCATGGCTATGAAGGACAATGAGCTTGTCATATGGAATGAAGTTCATCCCAGCTACACCATTTTCCACCCAGAAACGGAGACGTTTTCGTCATTGTGGAGCCACTATGACGGCAATATTCATCACTTCCAGAACACGTATGCAGAAGATACGGCCCGCTATGGCAATAACCTTTCCTACTGGCCTAAGAAAGAGTCCCGGGAAAATATCTTTTTCGTGTCGTCTATTCCGTGGGTAACCTTTACCAACTTTACGATGAACATTGCGCATATGAAGAACTTCTTTTCGCCTATGTTCACGTTTGGGAAATACTACGAGCAGGATGGAAAAGTGCTGTTGCCGCTGGCGGTGCAGGTCCATCATTCGGTGTGCGATGGCTTTCATGTGGCAAGGATGTTTAATGAGTTACAAGAGATGTGTGAATCTCCACGAATAATCCAGACAATATCAGTCCGTTGATCATATTGATTTTAATATTCTTGCGATGACATCTAATCGCTCGAATCATGACGACCCTTACTGTTGTAGACATTCTATATAATCAAAAATATCGCTATGGCTTCTTCCTGCTTTCCATAGAATTTTTTGTTTTTCCGCTCGCGTTTCAACATCTGGAAAAAGCTTTCTGCAACTGCGTTATCGAGACAGTTACCGCGACGGCTCATGATGCCCTCCTGGCCGTATGATTTCAGTAACGACTGCCAATCTTAGCTTGGTACTGAATGCCCTGGATCGAGTGAACCAGTACCTGTTTTTGCGGATTACACCGCCAAACCGTCAGTATCCAGGCAAAAAAAATACACTTTTAGAGATCTTCCGAGATACTGATTATGTTCCTGCGGAGATCGCAATGTGTAGGATTCGATTCGTTTAAAATCAGCTCATCACCGTCCTAGAATAGTCATGAATAAAAATAAAACATTCCGGGACGGAAGCGGCAAATGTAAAAAAACAAAAACCTTGAGTATATCACCGTCATCTTAATCAGATGTTTGTCGAACTGTTCAAAATTGTTCGTTATAAAATATTATCGAAAAAGATTTAAAGCCAGCGATAAAGCATTAACGCGTCCACTATGTGCTCGAGATATTGTTGATGTGGGTGTGCTAAGCATGCAAGACGTTATCGTTGAGCGAGGTGGTGTATTTTTTAACAAGGATAGTGGCAAATCGCGGATATCTGCTAAATATGTCAATGGTAAATAGACTAGAATTATAGTTTTCTTTATCTGGTGCAATGGACTGAAGAACATGGCACGATGCTGGGTTTTATAAAACTGAGTAAACTAATACAAAATATATTTATCGAGCGTATTACTTGAATCTACCATGAAATAATGCATTTCTATATATTTAAAAAATTTAATTAAGCACGCGGCATTACAGAAGGCTGATTGACGAAATATAAATGAAAGTTGCCTTATGAATCCTTAAATAAACTGATACAAGAAACACACCGTTTATAGGAAAATACTCACAAAGATCAAAGTATACGAGAAACTAAAGCGGGAGTACTTACAGCGGCCAAACTATGAACAGTGTTCATCTCTTCTTTTGGAGAGTCGGTTTTTCATCTGGATGCACTCACCTTGCACATAAAGATACTCTTAACATTAGGATATTATTCATATGGGAGCTTGCAAGCTCCCAACACCTATTCGATATCAGATCAATGTTCAAAATTATTCACTAAGATTGGTTCTAATTTAGCACCCACTAGCCAATATTACTGATAAGTTACATTGAGTTGTGCCACTGAATCGAATTTTCCAGCTGTAGGCAGCTTCCCTGTAGTTGATGTAGGCCAAGCCATTAATGAAAGTTCAGTAGTAAAGTCTGAGTCCAAATGGAACGAAAGACCATTGTCACTGTTAATTTTTAACGGTGTTCCCTGCTCGTCTGCAATCACAATCCCAACATCGCTATTTGAAGAAGCGATAGCAGTGCTCAATGCAGTTGCGGGTGTCGCAGTTATACTAAGTGAAAGAGATGCCTGAGCATCTAAATTATTACATTTTATTCCAAAATTGAATTTTTTTGGGGTATATCCATCCGGAAGTTGACCTTTAGCCTTGAAATTTTTATCTATAATACTACCAAGGTCCACAACTAGTGCGGTGCCACTATTGATTACGCAGTTTTGAGGGACAGTAATCACGCCGGACATATTTATATCTGCAGAAGCTTGTTGACTACTATACGTAGAGTCTGCAGAAATATAGAAAGATGCAATCTTTATATTATTGAATGTACTTTGACCAACAAAGGGCTTTGTTATATATAATGAAATATTCCCATCACCTCCTGACATGTAAGTATGACCGCTACATGCTATCAAAGCTGTACTTACCATTTCAAAAGGTACTGGTTTATAAACAGTTCCTTCAGTTGTTGTATTCATTAAATATATTTTCGTCATAACCTCTAAATTATCATTCACTTTATAGTACTGATTACCATCATTGTGTCCTGGTGGGAGTGACGATGTTGCCTTGTAATGTGGTGTATAACTACCCGGACAGCTACATGTTACTGTAAAACTTCCAGCATTCGCCCACGAATAAACGTTCGCAAAAGAAGTCCCAGCCTTATTTTGAAGTGGGTCTGTGATTACTTTGTTACCCATGTTAAATGTATACTGTTTGGTGCCTCCGGTAGGCGTGCACATATTAGTATAAGCAGTGGAAGCAAAACAATTCATTGACAACATACTTTGAATCAAAAAAAAAAGCAATATCTAATAAACATAAAACCTCGCGAAACAGTTAAGTCAAAACAATACAAAACACTTTTCACATCATATTAAGTTTAAAATGCATACTGATAAAATAAAAAACAATCCCATTTAGGAAAGTAAATATCTTGACATCGCCATTACGACATGAGTGGGGCACTAACTAGTGCGAATAGCTTTAGATCAGACGTTAAAGAAAATGAGAAGCTCAATATCATAAATAGTTTACTATAAAAGTTACAACAGCGTTTGCACTCCCCACTGTAACACTATTCTGAACAGACACATATCGTGCTGAAAACTCCATCACCACTGAAGCCTGCCCAGCTTTTAATATTACTTCCGTGCTGGTTTTTCCGGGCGCGATAAGCTTACCGTTTCTGTCAAAAATCCCCAGAGCCAGCCCATTGGCAGAATCAGCCTCTGCTGCGATAGCAAATAGTTCCGGATCCTGCCCATCGGCAGAACCCGAAAAGGTCACCGTCGCCCCACTAGCCGCCGGGCCACAGTTTTGTAAATTAAGGGTAAAATGTGTAGCCGGTGAAAAATCCCCTGCCCTCCTAAATTGTGAAGCCGCCACGACTCCCATATCAACCGTTTTATTTTGCGAATCCGGTGCCAGCTCGCAGGTGTTATCCTGAATCGTCCCGGAAATATTGACGGTGCCATCATGACCATGTGCTACTGTAATAAATAAAACCAACAGTAGAATCATCACACCTTTCCATTGTCCTGAAGTCATTCAATGGTACTCACTGATAGGTTAAATCGAAATACATTACCGCCGAGGCCTCGCCAGCGGTCACTGGATAGCGGGTAGACTTGTAGCGCAGCAGGAACGAAAGCGTGTTATCCCCTGCATCGAGGTCAAATGTCTGCGGAGAGACTTTGTCAAAGGGAATGGTTTTACCGCTACTATCCAGCAGCTCGACACCAACCCCCGTTGCCAGCGTGTTGCCACTTCCACTACTGGTTAATGCTAACAGCGCGGGGTTATCCGCATCGGAAGTACCGGAAAATGTCACCTGTATTGTCTTCAGCTTTTCGTAGCAATTCGACAGATTTATATTCATCGCCTTAAATGCAGAGGTGCTTCCCACTGATGGGAAATCTTTGCCGGAAAAGGTGCCGATTTTTATCTTCTGATTTACGCTTCCTATGTCTACGTCACAGCTGCTGGCTATGACGTTCCCCGTCACTGCCAGCGTCGAGTCAGCAGCCAACGCAAAGGATGACAGTAAAATGTACATCAAGGCGGCTGTGCCTGACGTTAAAATTATTGGCTTCTTCATGTTCATCCTTGTTATCGGCAGATAATTTTCATCTGGGTGATGGCAGCAGTTTCTGAATCAACTGGTAGTTGATAGTCTGCGCTACAGGCCTGATTGTCGCCCTCTCCCCACTGCACCTTCAGCTTGCCCTTTGGCGCGAGTCCGGAGAGATATACCTGACCACCTTCCCCGACAATGCTACCAGCCCCCTCATCGTCACGCGTGACGGTGGCCCCAAATGGTATCGGTTCATTGTTATGCAGCATCGTCAGCAGCGCACGAATACCCACATGCGCTTTAAAAGAAGCGCGAACTAGTGCCCCTTTGGTCGGTACCACGTCGACCACGGCATCATCAATGTCTACTTTGTCACCCAGCGTGGTGGTATCAAGGGCAATGCGGTTTTTGCGATAAGTATTGGCGTACGGCACCACGGCATAGCCACGCCAGTCGGTCTTCACGCCTGTGGCATTTTCAACGCGCACCCGGTTCGCGCCTGGGGCCTCAATCAGTACGTTGGTTTCCCCCAGCGGCTGGCTGAATGTTACACCGTGACGATGGGCGACTACGCCGCCAGAGATACCGTAGTTAACCTGTTGGGAATCACCGTTATCGCTGTAGTTGTAACTGATGTTCGAGTTTCCGTAGCTGCCCTGATACGCCAGACTGGCACTACCGCTGTTACCCGCACCATTGTTGGCAAAACCTTCCTGCACGCTGTAGTTCAGGTTATTACCCTCCAGCAAAGTTCCGCTGATCCCGGCGTTACGCGTGACGCTGCCATGGTTGTCATGGTTGGCGTTGTAGGTCGCAAAAGCATTGTTAGGCGTAGTGGAATCTTTTGGCGACAGCCATTTGCCGATGGGCAAAGAGACGTTGAAAGCGATCATTTTATCCGCTTCCGGCTGGCCGTAAGATTTACTGTAGTTATAGCTCAGGCCCATGTTGATATCGTGCCATGTCGTGTTGTACCCCACCTGCAACAGGGTATCTTTCCCCTCGGTGTGCCAGTAGGTCTGCTGACTACCACTCACGTACACTGAACCCAGCCTCCCCAGCTGCTGGGAAATGTCTACCTGCACCTTGCCACGTTTGGTGTAGTAAAGGTTGTAGTAGTCATACCAATGAGGATGGTCATTTCTCGGATCGTTATCTTCGTTTTCCGGATCGCTGTTATAACCATCCATATGCTTGTAAGTAGTGTCAGCAAAGGTGTAGTACCCGGAAGTCGAGTAGCGGTACCCCAGCAACTGGAAATTGGTACCAAACTCGTTAAGGGATTTAGCGTAAAGCAGGCGCAACGACTGTCCGCTGTGCTGAGTATCATCAATCAACGTGCTTTTCGCGCCGGTAATATCCGCTGACAGAGCCCCCCAGTCTCCCATATTGAACCCCGCCCCGAACGCAACGGCTTTGTAGTTGGTGGATAACTGCGTGCCGCCATAAAGGGTAATACCGTGTGCCAGCCCCCAAATCAGGGTACCCTGCCCAAAGGACATCTGCTCCTGCTGATCGTTGCTGGTGCGATACTTCGCGGCGGTCAGAGAATACTTAATGCGCCCTTCGCGCTGCAGCAACGGCACGGCCGAGTACGGCACGCTGTAGGTGCGAATATTTCCGTCCTGCTCTTTCACTTCCACCATTAGATCGCCGCTCGAGGAGGTTGGGAACAGATCGTTAATGGCAAAGGCACCCGGCGCGACGTAGGTCTGGTATACGATATACCCGTTCTGCTTGATGGTGACCTGCGCGTTACTTTTGGCAATGCCGCGCACCGTTGGCGCAAAGCCTTTCAGGCTGTCCGGCAGCATGTTGTCATCTGATGCCAACTGCACGCCACGAAAGCTGATGCTGTCGAACACGTCGCCCGACGTGTAGTTATCACCCACCGTGAGCTCACTTTTCATTGCGATAATCGTGCGCTCAATAAAGCCGCTGACGTGCTCCCATTCGGTAGAGGTCTGTCCGTTACTGCTGGTGTTGCGGTTAAAGGTGGAGTAGTCGCGATAGCGCCACGGGCCAACGTTAATCCCGCCGTTCAGGCCGAGAAAATTACTGCTGCTTTTACCACTCTGATCTTTGCTGTTCGATCCGCTGAAGCTGTAGTTCATTAGCAGGGCATTAATGCCCTGATCCCATTTTTCGGGCGCGATGTAGCCACGTGCGGTGTTCTTCAGCGCTACCTGGGGCACGCTGAGATCCAGACGCTGATGGCCAAAGTCAAAGCTGGCCGTTGCACCATCAATCAGTGAAGCGATGTTGACACACTGTCCGTCAATGGCCTGCGCTTTGCCTTCAGGAATATTTAGATCGATGCCCATATCTGACAGCGTTTTTGCCGACAGGCAGGCCACCAGCCCCGTATCATCAGCGGCAGGATTCGCCGCTTTCTGTTCCTTAAATTCGACGTCACGGCTGACCACGAAATCATTATTCAGATAAACATCAACGCGATAGACGCCTGGTGCCTGGCCGCCGCCCCGCTCAAAGCTTGACAGATCGGCCACCTGCCCTTTGCCGTCGGTCAAAAAAGCCGGGTTAAAATACTCGTCCGCTAGCACACAGCCTGAAAACAGGTTGGTACCAATCATCAGCGCCAGCGGCGAAATGCGCCAGCGCACAACTGACAGCATGCGTCTTTCTTTTCGGATAGCCATCACGTTTACCATTGTTAAGCTTTGCAGGTCAGCGCGGGAGTCACCGCGCCGAAGTCATTCAGCGTCTGGTAAGTGACAGCACCAGCTGCCTTGATGGTCTCGCTGCCTTTTGGCGGAACCATCATGTTCGGCTGTTTTTTACCGCCTACGGTAACGTTGACCAGGGTGACAAAATAGGGTGATGGATTAGAAACAGTTAGGTTTGGTCCTTCGCCCCGACAACGCAGCATGGCGGCGGCATCAGCGGGCTTAACGGTCAGATGCGCCGGGCGAACAAAAAGTTTGATCACCGACTGGGTGGCAATTTGCAGGGAATTTCCCGCCGGAGCCGACTTGCCCAGCGAAGGAATGGCTTTATTATTGAGATAGAAAACGGACTCTCTATCGTCAGGCAGCGCCGGGCCGCTATAGATCATACGCAGAATATTGACTTTACCCGGTTTCAACACAAACAGCGGTGGAGTGACGAAAAACGTAGGGACTTTATTGCCCTTGTCGTCAGATATCCAAGACTGAACTAAGAAAGAATCATGCAGATCGCTATTAATTACATTAATGCTGGTCTGTTTAGCGTCCTGAGGGTAAATCACGCGGGTAGAGCCCAACGCAACGCCCGCTGCAGCGGCACTGTTTGACAGCACGAGAGAAATAACTGAAGCCAATATACCTATAACTGTTAACGAAACACGTATAGCGTGTAGTAATGTCAAAGTGGATTTCATTGCACATTCCGAAATAAAAATTAAACAATTCTTTTCCCTATACTGCTTACTGATAAATCACTGAAAAGTTCACTGCCGCGCTAGCATCGCCTGCAACGACTTTTTCAGAGACCGATCGGTATTTGGCGGTAAAATACAAAACGGACTTTCCATTAAGAAGCGGATATAGTGAAAGGGGGGCTGAGTCAGGAATAATTAACTCTCCCTTACTGTCGAAAATACCGATCCCCATGCCTTTAGCTGAATCAGCCCCAAAACCGGCTTTAAAAACCTGCGGGTCATTCGTATCGACTGAGCCCGTAAAAGCGACTGAGGCAAGATGAAAAAGCTCGTTATTGCAGTTATCAAGCTTAATCCAAAAGGTTTTCGGTTCTGACCAGCTGCCGCGAGACGGGAAATCAGCTGCCCGAACCTGATCCATCATCACGCTTTGGTGAAGGCTTTGTGCTTCTATGGAGCAAGGGGCGTTTACCACAGAACCATAAAAACGCATGTCGCCACCGCTAAAATTTACTGAACTTTTAGCATTGGCAAAATAACTGAATAAAAACGTGATAATTATCATTAAAAAAAGACGAAACATTTTCTCTTGCTCTTTAAAAATAATTATTCGGTGTGAAACTAACGCTCTCCCTTCGTATCGGGAGAGCGTTTTCAGATCAGGAATAAGTGATCTGGAATGTCGCGATAGATTCAACCGCACCTGCGGTTGGCGCATCCGCAGTCGTCATGTAATCCACACTCATTGGGATCTTGTTGGTACCATTTGACAGAGACTGGCTGGATGATGCTTTCTCTACATCCAGTTTGTTACCATCTGGACCATACAGCTGCAGCGCCACGCCCGTTGCCGCCCCGGAACCCGCGGTGTTAGCCAGTACGCCCGCCTGGTCTGGGCTGGACTGGCCGTGGAAAGTCACGGTCGCATTTGTATAGGTAGTCACATCGCAATTTTCCAGATTGATGCTAAATGCCTTGGCCTGACCAGATGCAGTGCCTTTTGTACCCAAACTGTCAAGGGTGACCTGATCCAGAGTCACGATGCCATGTTCAGAATCAGCACTCACAGAGCAGGGCGCGTCGACAACGGAACCCAAAAATTGAATGGTGCCGCCGCTTACCGTCGTCGTGCTTGCTGCCTGAGTAGTGAAACTAGTGCCAGCGATAAAGGACGCGGCAATAATAGCCAAAACTTGCTTTTTCATTATTCATACTCCAGAAACAAAATTAAACTTTCCCTTGTCATATTCCGATATCCCGCGTTACCACGTTTTATCATCAGGCATATTGTTCTTGGTTTCACTGCTCAATGTACATAAAAATCCAGTCCTATTTAGGATTTCAAACAGGACTAAAAAAACAGAGACAGTTCCCCTGTAGAAAGAATATATTGGCATTATCAGCACGGATTTTGCAAACCACTTTATTATGGAATAGCTCATTACCCTGGAGTATACCGTTGAAAATAATATTATCTGCTCTGCTCTGTTGTATAGTTTCGGCAAGCTGTGTTAACGCCAACGCTACTGTTAATATTGGCGGTACTCGATTGCTTTATAACGGTGATAAAAAAGAGGTGTCGTTAAGCGTAAATAATCCGGATAGTACACCTTATCTGATTCAAACCGTTGTTGATAATCTGACTAGCGATCCGAAAAAACCCCCATTTATCATTACCCCTCCGCTCTATCGACTGAATGGTGGGAAAGAGAATCTGATGCGAATCATTATGACCGGCGGCCTGCCGCAGGATAAAGAGTCGATGTTCTGGTTACGCGTAAAGGCTATCCCGTCTGCTCCGCGCGAAAAAAACACCTTGCAGATAGCCGTCGCTACCAGCATCAAGCTGATTTATCGCCCGACGGCACTTAAAGATATTAACGTTGAAAAAGAGAGCGGCAAACTTAGCTGGCGTGTCTCTGGCCATAAACTGGAGATCACAAATCCAACGCCGTGCTTTATCAACTTCAATGAAATTATCCTTGCCGGAAAGAAGCTGCAAAATGTCTCTTATGCCGCGCCAGGCACCACCACGACATTTGATCTCCCCTCGGGAGTGAACGGCGGAAATCTGCAATTTAGTGTTATTAGTGACTTTGGCGCAGTGGGATCACTGCATTCAACATCTGTATAAACGAGTTATACCTATGATTCATATTAATAAATTTTCTCTCGCAACAATGACCGCACTTTATATCGCTTCGGGTCTGGCACATTTTGCCCTCGCTGATCCGGTGACGCTGAACATAACAGGTAACGTGGTTGCCTCTCCGTGCGAAGTCAGCGCCGACAGCGAAAATATGACTATTGACTTAGGTAGTGGTAAAGATCTGCAAACGTCGGATCTAAATGCCGCCGGCAGCAGCTCTGCATGGGTGCCTATTACGGTGTCCCTCGAAAATTGCCCGGCAGGGACATCCAGCGTGACAGCAACCTTCCATGGCACTTCTGATGCAGCTGACGCGAACACTCTCTACAGCAACACCGGTACGGCAACCAACGTGGCCGTACAGCTAGAAGGAAAGGCCGGAGAAGCATACGGTAACGGTAAGACATCGACGATTACTATTGCTGATGCAACGGGCGGTAAACCAACCTGGGATCTACAGACACGTGCATTTAGCAAATCAGGTGGCGTTACCCCGGGAACGATCAGTGCGGTGATTACGATGTCCTTCGCCTACAATTAAGATGTTTTAGATATTCGTTAAACAGCTTTTTTACTGGCTGTTTAACGATAAACCCTTTCGAAAAATTGTTTAAGTAACCATTAAAGATTAAAATCTAATGAATAGCTATTTTTTTTGTTATACTTAGCATAATTAAGCAACTGGACTTAAACAACTATGAAACCTTTAAGTTATATTGAAAAAGTGATTATGGCTGTATCCACTCCATCACATATTCGTATTGCACATGCTCGCCAGATTATATCACTTGGTCATAATCCTGAACCGATGACTTTAATTTTACACGAAGGCACCATGGCTATTTATCGCAATAATGATAACTTATTAATACGATACATTAGAGGTGCTATGATTTTTGGATTGAATGCTCTAATTAATGTAAACGAAGATGTTTATTTAAAGGCAGGTGAAAACGTCCGATATGAAATTATCCCAACCATGAATTTTTTTGCTATTGTCGAACGAGATAATCTTTGGAAGGAGATAGCGTATATCATGATGTTTAGTTCTAAACGCCTATATAGTTCATATCTAACAAGCGTAGGTTTAAGCACCTACGAATTAATAAAGATAAATCTTCAGGATCTTATGAATGAAGATGAATTCGTACGTTTGAATATAAGTGCATGCGATTACATACAAGAAAAAACAAATCTATCAAGAAGCAGAGTTATGGCAATTCTTCGAGAACTCAAAGTTGGAGGATATATAGAACTTTCGAAAGGTATTTTAGGCAAGATTAACAAACTCCCTTATAAATTTTAACTAGCCAATGATAATGTATAAGGTTAATTTCCCCTATGGAATTTAACCCACAAAGCCAACTTAAAACATGGCTTTTATTCCCTATGATCTATACCACCCCCTGGAATAATGCTCACCAGGAATTATGTTACTATATAATAGTTATCATTGCCGAGGATTTATTTATGCCGAAAAAAATCATTTCCACCATAGATAATTTTAACAAAAACTTACGCGTACTATCCTCTGAAGAAGAATTCGAGCATTGGTATAAAGAGCAATATGATTTCAGCATGTTTTCAGAAGAAGAAATAAAACAAGCCATTCAGGAAGAAAGGCCAGAAAATTACCCATGCATCCCATTGGTTATTAAAGATGACAATGCATTATTTTATTTAAGTAAAGAATTGATACTTTATTGCGTGGGAAGAATATTTGATAAGAAAGGATAAACAAAATGGGACATCATTGTTTGTTTTTTTGTTTGTTCGTTTTTTATTTCAATATATCTCAGGGAAATAACTTAGCAACAAGTCAAATCCCTTTAAATTATAAACACACTTATACAACGAACATTAACAACATAAATTCATTGAAAAAAACTCACACACCTCTGGATGGCGTTCGATATATTAGCAAAATGATTGTTTACAACTACAGATTGTTACAAATAGGATTAAATGCGCGCATGAAATTATCAAATACTGATTCTCGCTGGCGCTGCTTCAGCCTGGATTATTGCAGTAGAGTGAACAATATATACTCAGCATTAAATTCAAATTTTATGATACACAGTCAACTGGTATCTTATAGATAAAAATAGCATTCAAAATAAATTATTAAATAATTTCGCCCTGTAAGAATGAATGACAATTTAATCCATTGAGCTATTTATTACACTGTTAATCATGCGAAAGAATTCATCATCCTTTAAAATCAGTTGGTTAGCTCACCTCAAATGAAAAAGCAATTTAGATTATCAGCACACTCTCGTATTTAAATAACAGCAAGAAATGAATCTTTATCTAATTAGACCATTTTCAGGTGAAAATGAAAACAAGTAAAGACATTACATCTAAAAAGAAGACACATCTCAAGCTATGTCTTTCAAAGTAAAAATAAAGGATGATTGATTATAAATTTTATCTTACGATTTATTTACATATATATTCCAATTGCATCGTTATATTATTAATCACTTTTTTTGAATGATACATAATCGTAGTACTGTTTAGTTTAAGAGATTATAATGAGCACTTACTCTAGAAAAAAAAGTTGGCTAAAAAAAATAAACGTTTCACTATTCATGCTTTTCTGCTTTTATTGGTTGTTTTTGATGCATCTTCCCTGGCCTAATAATGGTGATTACGGAATGAATTTGCCAATGAATCCGTTGGGCTGGTGTTTTATTTCTTTACTGGGAATGTTTTTTTGGCTTTTCAACAAGAAAAAAAGCTTTCATTACAGTCCAGTTTTATGGCTAATATTGGCATGCATAGTATTATTTACAATACCTGCATTCTGGTCTCCGCATACAGCATTACCTAACGCAATGCCTAGACTGGCTGGCATTTGGGCCGGTTTTTTTGTTTATATGACACTACTGCAACATCGTTTCAAAGAGAAGGAGGCTATTGCTATTTTTTATATTATATCTTTATCTGCCTTTATTGAATGCAGCCTTTCATTAGTAGGGTTTTATTGTCCCAATTACTTGCCTTTTCCATTAAACGAACTCGCAAAAAAGTATTCAGGCTATGCTCCCGGTGTATTTCAACAGTTAAATGTTACAGCATCTTTTTTGGCTACTGGACTTTTGGCGTTACTTTACTTGCTTGCAGATACACGACGTAATCTTCATGAAGCTATAATGGAACGCTTACGATTATTATTTATATCTACTTTTATAATCATAATTACAGCCACTATAGTATTATTCCACTCCCGTATTGGTTGGCTCGGTGGGATAATAGCTGTATGTTGCACGTCAATATTGTTTTTTCAACAGCGCTTTCGTCTTTGTTCTACTCTATGGCGACGGACACTGATTGTTGCCTTACCAGTAATCGGTGGTCTACTCGGTGTGTTGATGCTGCAGCAGGGTGTTGTGGATTCACTTTTACATCAAAGCTCTAACAATCAACGCTGGTTAACGCTGGATTACACGCTGCGCATGATAAGCGAGCATCCGTGGAGGGGTTGGGGACTTGGAATGTTTGAGCCGGCGTTTCAACGTTTCATGGCTGATTTGCCCGGTGATAACCCGAGCCGTGAAATGATGCAACATCCGCACAACGAAACGCTCTTTATATGGGCGGAAGGCGGCATCCTGGCGCTGGCAGGCGGGCTATGTTTGCTATGGAGCTGGATTGTATTGTTCCGCCGACATAAAAGTATATGGCAGTGGGCTTCGCTTTTAATTACTCTACCGATTTTATTACATACCCAAGTGGAATTCCCGCTATACTATTCAGTCGCACATTTCTTTGCCGTACTGCTGCTGATGGCAGTCGCAGAGGGCAATACCCGTGTGGTAAACCTCCGCTCTTCCCTATTCCGCGTTCCGCTGATTGCACTTTCACTGTATGGCATCGTGCTTTCATTTCAGCTTTTTAACGCCAGTATTGTGCTGGGTAATTTTGAAACTGCCCGGCTGGAGGCACCTCAAAGCATTACTCGCCTGTCTGTACCCTGGCTAATGCAGATGCGTTATCAGCGAGATATTGCGCTTTTGCAACTCATAAATTTTAATGAGTCAGGCGATATAACCGAACTTGAGAGATACGCAAGCAGTAATGCCCAATGGATAAAGATGCATATGGATGAAGACGCGTATAACGATCAGATTAATATTCTCAACTTTTTAAACCGTCCCGTAGAGGCTGAAAAATTAAAATCGGATGCTCATCGGTTAATGCCCTGGGACGATCGATTTAAACCATAAATATTCGTGAAAAAAACATTTTTACTTCCAACGTCATGACCTGTTTTTCGTTGATTAATACGCTGCGATATTAATAATCCATTCATTATCAACGCTAAGATACAAGGATTTTCTCGCTTTCTTCAATAAGAGAAACTCTTGCAGTATCGTGTATTCAGATGAAATGTGGGCTCTGACCGACCAACCAGGAAGAAGTTAATTTATCCGGCCACCGACACCTACGCATGGGAATACACGTTTGCTTATAGAGCCGTTCAGTAACAGTTAAATGGATATTGCTTTATTTCCCTTCAGGTCCTTTGCTCTAAAGTGAGCAAATTCTGTAAATCATACATAACACTAAGAGTGTGATTACAGATACTTGCTAAGAATGTAAATATAGCAGATGCGAGACATATATGTATGTTTAATCTATGCTTATTCTTCTTTTTTCACTGAATATCCGAAAAGCGGTAACGCCGGATCTTCAAATTCAGAGCAAAATGACTTTTGTTAAAAAGTCGGGAATTGCTACACATATGGTAAGGTTATTTGTGATATGCTGCGGGAGAAGTTGGCTGAATCCCGTCTTCAAAAATAACGCATTCTTCTGACTGAAGGAATTAGTAGTAACGACACAAAGCAATCGAACAGGGATGTTTTCCTGATGAATGTTGAAGCCAGACCGGCAGTTGAAAGATTTTGGGTGGTGGATGCTGGCCGTTAACGAAATTCCGACGATGCTCTTCCGCTGAATTTTGATGCTTACAGTAAAATGATTATCAGGACCTCAGTCCGATCACTGATACCATCGCCTTCGTATCACAGTTACCTGATGAGATGAATGTCGCGCTGGCAGCCCTCAACCGCGATATATTCATCTCTTGATTACCTCAGGATTTCTGAAGACGTTTCCCTTATGTATATACTCGCATAATCTCCCATCAATAGTGTCCTTCGAAACCCCGCAAAGAATGTAACGAATGCGTTACCAATATTTCATTAATTTCAAGGAGTTGTTTTGAATTTTTTATGGATGAGATGATTGCATTGTAACTTTTCTACAATCCTTTTTAGGATTGGATTTTTTTTGCTTTTTTTGTCGCAATAAATAAGAATTATTTAGATACATTCAATTGTTATGTGTCGACATGGAAAAGAGAATTAAACCCATCTCGCAACGAAAGTGGGTTTATATTTTTACATATTTACTGGAAGTTTATAATGCGTTATTCAAAAGATTATCCACTTATCAAAAAAATCATTAACCTAAAGCCCTTGAATTATTATTTATTACTACTTGGCTTTATTTCGACAAATATCATGGCGTCACCAATAACAATTGACGACACTGAAAGCGTGAATGCAGGGAATACTATATCAACGAATGGTGATGATATTACAATTACAGAGACAGGAGTTCTTATTCTTCCCGATATAAAAGACAATTGCGTTTATGAAGTCGATGCAACTCAAATGAACTTCCTGAATAATGGTAAAGTTGAAAGCGATGCAAATACCGGACGTTATTTCGTTCATTATAGAGTGGGGGGGGATTTTAATTTCGTCAATAATGGGTCAATAGACTTAAATGGCAGTAATCAGGAAATTATATTTGCTACAGATTCGGTAAGCAAAGATTTAAGCATTAATATTGATAACAAAAATTATATTAAAGCAAATGGCCCATATCTTTTCAATCTACAAACCCCCAACACTACCGCCCTCAATATTAACCTGAACAATAGCGAACAGGCAAAGATTGATGCGGGAATGGGGGGCGTGTTTTACACCACCAATGATGCTTCGGTGGTAAATATAAACAATGCCGGTGAAATTACCGCAAAAACAACAGCTATTGAGTCATATGGCCAAAATATAATTCATAACTCTGGTAAAATTTCCGGCGAAACAGATGCAATTATTATGGGCGATAATGATGATCAGCTTCAGCTTGAAACGACATCTGTTATCGTCGGAGATGTTAAAGCTGGCGGGGGTGATGACACTTTGACATTACTCGGAGAGACCGGAACTGGCGTTCTTGATACCAAGTATCAATATTCTGATTTCGAATATCTCGATAAAAAACAAAGTAACACCTGGCTTATTAAAGGAGATGAAATCACTTTAACTAAAGGAACGTCCGTTAAAGCGGGAGCGTTGCTTATTGCTGATAGTGACAGTAAATTGAATAGCAATGTTTCCGTTGATTCAGGCGCAACGTTCGGAGGATATGGCTCACTCAATGGTGACCTAATGAACAATGGTACGTTGGCGATTGCTTCAGCCGCACCGGGGATGTCCGACGGAGAAATGTCCTCGTTTACAATAGACGGCGACTATACCGGTAACAACGGTCAGTTAATAATGAATATGGCGTTAAATGGTGATACTGATTCACCTGGTAGCAGGCTAATAATTACTGGTGATACTGCTGGTACCACTAATGTCACGATCAACAATGTTGGCGGTTTAGGCGCAAAAACGATCGAGGGTATTGAGGTTATTGAGGTAGGAGGAAATTCTGACGGTGTATTCACTCAGAATGGTCGTATTGTTGCTGGAGCTTATGATTATACGCTGGTGAAAGGCAATTCAGCTTCTGACAAGAACTGGTATCTGACATCAGATTTAGCTTTAGTTCCAGATCCTGAGCCAACACCTGAGCCAACACCTGAACCAAAAGCTGCTCCTGTTCGTCCGGAAGCGGGTTCGTATTTAGGTAATCAGTCCGCTGCTAAGGCAATGTTTATAAGCACCATGCATGATCGTATCGGTGAACAACACCTGACACAGAGTTTGCCTACGGATGATGTGATGCCATCGACATGGATACGCACCTCTGGTTCTCGTACAGAAGGAAGAAGTGCGGGTAGCATCGATCAGCAGACTTATACCTCGATGTTCCAACTGGGCAACGATCTGACAAGTTGGACGTCTAATGGGCATGATCGTATGCATGTAGGTTTTATGTTTGGCTCTGGATATGCAAAAACTGATTCTTATTCAGCAACGTCTAAATCTGGTGCTCGTCATTCTACTGGCAAAGTACATGGCTACAATACGGGGCTATATGGTACCTGGTATGCGGATGCAAAAAGCATGGCAGGCCTTTATGTCGATTCATCGCTCCAATACTCCTGGTTTAATAACGAAACTAAAGGGGAACAACTGAACACCGAAAAATATGACAGTGACGTCCTTCAGGCATCTCTGGAGACAGGGTATGTTTATAAAGCTATAGAAAACGGAGATAAATCGCTGTACCTTGAACCTCAGGCGCAGATGATTTATTCCAGAATGAATAATGATGATTTTGCTGAAACGAATGGCACCAGAATTCACGGTGCAGATGCCGATGGTTTTACCACTCGCTTGGGAGCTCGTATATTTGGTCGCGTGATAAAAAATCGGTCTATAATAGAACCGTTTATTGAAGCAAACTGGTGGCACGAAACTGCGGCGAACTCTATTCAGATGAATGAGCAAAAAGTGTATGACGATATCCCCTCCAGCCGTTATGAAATTAAAGGTGGTTTTGAAGGGGGAATTACCAACAATCTGCATTCATGGGTCAATGCAGGTTTCCAGACAGGTAAAAATGATTATAGTCAGATTACCGGGATGGCAGGTTTGAAATATATTTGGTAAAAGTCTAAACATTAGCACCTGAAATGTAGCATTATTTTTGCTTCATGAAAGGTCGCAATATAAAATTGCGACCTTTCTTATTGCTGACAGAACCAGGTGGTAGGCAGTTTTTTGCTCTCATAAATTCTTTTAAAATAAATAACTGGCTGCTATATTCAAAAAACATTTCGCTGTGCAGTATCATTTAGAAATCATTAGCCTTGTTGAGTTCGTTCCTAAAAAAATTACGAGGCATAAAGCGCCCACGGCCGTCCGGACAGAAACCTATGCATAAGATTACGCAATCAGGGGGAATACTTGAGACGGCAGAATACCCAGTAATAACGTCTTTGCGGGCATACTCAAAAGATATTTGATGCCGTTAAAACGACGTTACAATACGGCAACGAAGGAGGCTGTACGCTTCATTTCGGGAGTAGTGTCCCCCTGATAGTTACCGGCTGACGGCAAGTATATCTTAAGCAGACTATAACTTACCGGCTGAAGCAGAAAAATTATGAGCGCCAGTAGCAATCCGCCTCCAAAACTTACCTTTCAACAGGATAGGAACGGCAAGGGGTGCGGGTCTTTGACATAAGCTAACATGAACAGTATGTTAATCGACCACTACGACTGGTGATGCATGAAGACCAGACTAAATACCCTGCGTGTTGATCACCCAGATCAACTGACGGTTTGCTCTCATCTGCAGACGTTCTGGCGAACGTTGTGCGTTCACGCCTATATAAGCGTGAACAGGGGGAAGAACATCCGGCCAAACGCATAAATCATCGGCTGGGCTGGCGCCAGAAACACCACGAACTTGATAAATATCCAGTGTCGCTGGACTGGTTTCGGCAGTCCATCCACAGGTTATGAAGAGCTTATTTATTTGTTTAAATATCGATGTATATCATTTTTGGCCCTGAAAGGCGAAAGATGATGAGTCCTGAATAGGATAAGAGGGTAATTGGGATAAATAACATTTAATTATAGAATATTGGTAATAGAAATAGCACCAGGCTACGTAACATGATGAAAAGACTATATTTTCTAATAATTCCTTTTTTGGCAGTATTTTCAGTGAAATGCTTAGCTGGCGACAATAGTTGCACATCTGTTAATGGAACGAAGCAATTTATATTCAATATGGGTAATAAGATAATCTCTAACCCGGAAGAAGATGCATCTGGTACAGCTTACCCAAACGTCTATGACTGGGCAGGAACAGGAAATTTCACGGCTAAATGTAATTGTAGCAATTACTACACTCCTTATTATAAGGGTACTTCAACTCTGCCACTTGGGCATAATGATGGCAACCAATATTATAAACTCAATGAAAACCTGGAGGTTTTGACAAAAATTTACCTTATGACAACTAGTGGAAACTTATATTTCCCCGTACCGTTTGTTAACTTGAAAAGTACTGCTAGTAATATTGTTTGCTCCAGCCATACATATACATCAGGATCTCAAGGGAACATAAGTATATATATTTCAAAGCCAATCATTGGAACAGTGAGCTTTAACTCAGTAAAAATTGCATCGCTATATATAGCATCTGCCATCGATTCTTATGGAAACACTCCAGTTGCAGATGTTGTCATGTCAGGAACAATTACAGCCCCACAAAATTGCACGATTAATTCCGGACAAGCAATAAACGTTGACCTCGGATCAATAGAAGCAAAAAAATTTACCCATATCGGCATGGTTCCGGATGATTATACTCAGAAAAAATTTAGCATTGGTATTAAATGCAACGATATTGCGGCTCAGGCTCAGCTGTCATTAAAAATAAACGCAACGCCATCCCCAAATTATAACGCAGCAATATCCACTAATAATGAAGATATTGGAGTAATTATTGGTGACAGTGATGGAACTGCTATAGACATCAACACCAATGGAGCACTTAATTTTAATTTAGACAACGATTATTCATCAGTAATTTCATTGACAGCGTGGCCTACGTCTACCACAGGGAAAATGCCCGTAGCTGGTAAATTTCAAGCGGCAGCTACACTAGATGTGACATTTAAATGATAAAATGACAATGAGAGTGCCCCCCTGCTGTTTTGGCGAATCAGGTGCCAGCTCGCTAAGAGCGTGCGTGAAATAGAGGCAGAGGTATTGGAATATTCAGCTCTATTTCTATAGCTAAGGCCCCCCGAGGCTAAACTAAACAATCGCATTAATGGTCCACAAGCATCTGCGAGAGATCAGCATAGGTTATGAACCTCAGGCGTAAGCCGTTGCGACGTATACGCGCAGGTAAATGCTGCTTTCTTTTGTACTTGCTGAGGACAATATATCCGGTAAACGCATTTATGTTCCCGGTGTTACCCTGCCTGTGCAGTAACTGGAACAGCTTTTTAATACCGTATCATTTAGATGCATGGAAACGCTTGCGATGGAATGAACTTGATAAACAAATTGTTTGACCGCTTCGACTTTAAATTTTACGGGAGCATGTTTGCCGCTTCGTGGGCGTATCTCGTTTAAGTCAACTCAATAGATATGAGGTATCTGATAACTCATGGTGATTCAAAAGCTGGAAGCTGTGAAGTGTTCAGAAAAGGATAGTGGTTGGACTCATGCCCTTGTATTGCACTGGTGAGAACCAGAGCGGGATTGTATTCAACTCGACCTGTGACGATTGCATAGCGAAAGACCTCGCTAAAGCGCTGCCTGAATTTTTTAGCCTTGTCATTCTCTCCCCTGTTTCCATGCAACGAAGTACATTAGCAGTTCGAATGGCTTAATATCTACAATAGGCTTTTTGCCGATGTAAGGGAAAACGTCTTTATTGAACGATTTCATATTGTCCGATGCATATCCCTCACACCATTTGTAAAGCTTAATGGCGTGCCATTTACAAGCCATTTCCAGAAAGGTGTTTCGGACACTAGCTTCTCGGGCTAGTTTCTCTTCTTTCGTCGCTACATTCGTACCAATCCCACCAGCAATGCTCCCTTTATTTTCTTCACGTTTACTACGAATTTTAGCCAAAGCCACGTCGGGATTAACTCCAGGAGCAAGCAACTTCTCCTTACCGGCAACACGATATTTAAGTCGCCAATAGTGTTTTCAATTAGGGTTAACCAAAAGTAAAGTCCTCCATCATCACAGTGTTTGTAAGGTTTATCTTTTGGCTTTGCGGTGTCAACCTGGCGGGAGCCAAGTTTCACAGATGGGTATGTCCATAAGACCGAACAGCATATCCCACCCGAATGTACCCCCATAAGCATGTAGATTTTGAGGTATGTCAGTAGACAGTCAGAATACACTCGAGAGCTGGAAGATACAGATTATAAGGGGCTCAGTAAGCTTGACTAGACTTCGAGAGATGCTTGAGTGGTGCCGATAATAGGAGTCGAACCTACGACCTTCGCATTACGAATGCGCTGCTCTACCAACTGAGCTATATCGGCCCTGAGAGGCCGGTTACGAGTGTAACCACGGGGCAAAAGGTTAGATCTAACCGGGTGATGCGTCAATGCCCTTTTGAATCAAACGGCTACTTTTGCATCACCCGTGATTATTTACGCACGAATCGTATCGTCACCGAAGCCAATCCACTTGTAGGTGGTCAGTGCTTCCAGCCCCATCGGACCGCGCGCGTGCAGTTTCTGCGTGCTGACCGCCACCTCGGCACCGAGGCCGAACTGGCCGCCGTCGGTGAAGCGGGTGGAGGCATTCACATACACCGCAGAGGAATCCACTTCGTTCACGAAGCGATCGGCATTGCGCAAGGTGCGCGTCAGGATGGCGTCAGAATGCTGTGTGCCATGCTCACGGATGTGCGCAATCGCGTCGTCGAGATCGCTCACGATTTTCACGTTCAGATCCAGTGACAGGAACTCGTCGTCGTACTGCTCCGCGTTGACGGGAACCACGTTAGCCGGGCCATCCTGCAGCAGCGCGAGCGCACTGGCGTCAGCATGCAGCGTCACGCCGCTCTCGGCCATCTGTTTACTCAGGGCCGGCAGGAAGGCGTTTGCAATGTCCTGATGCACCAGCAGCGTTTCCACGGTGTTACAGGTGCTTGGACGCTGGGTCTTCGCGTTAACGATAATCTTCAGCGCCGGTGCAATCTCAGCGCTGTCGTCTACCACGATGTGACATACGCCGATACCGCCGGTGATCACCGGAATCGTCGACTGCTCGCGGCATAGCTTGTGCAGGCCCGCGCCGCCGCGTGGGATCAGCATGTCGATGTATTTGTCCATGCGCAGCATTTCGTTGACCAGCGCGCGGTCCGGGCTCTCAATTGCCTGCACGGCACCCGCCGGCAAGCCACACTCTTCCAGCGCCTGCTGAATGACTTTCACCGTCGCGGCGTTGGTGCGCCAGGTCTCTTTCCCACCGCGCAGAATGGCGGCGTTGCCGGTTTTCAGGCACAGGGAGGCGACATCCACCGTCACGTTTGGTCGGGCTTCATAAATAACGCCGATAACGCCGAGCGGCACGCGACGGCGCTCCAGGCGTAAACCGCTGTCCAGCAGCCCACCGTCAATCACCTGCCCTACCGGGTCGGCCAGATTGCATACCTGACGAACATCGTCGGCGATGCCTTTCAGGCGGGCCGGGGTCAACGCCAGACGGTCGAGCATCGCTTCGCTCAGACCGTTGCGGCGCGCTTCCAGTAAATCCTGCTCGTTGGCGAGCAAAATCTCCTGAGACTGTGATTCGAGATAATCAGCGATTTTTTCCAGCACGCGGTTTTTCTCGCGGCTGGAAAGGAGCGCCAGTTTATAAGAGGCGGCCTTCGCGGCGGCGCCCATTTGTTCCAGCATGTTCTGGCTCCTTAACGAATAATCATGTCATCGCGATGCACGGCAACCGGGCCATATTCATAGCCCAGAATGGCGTCGATCTGCTGCGAATGGTGACCCGCGATGCGGCGCAGGGCATCGCTGTTATAGCGGCTTACGCCGTGGGCGATGTCGCGGCCTTCGAGGTTACGAATACGGATCACTTCACCACGGGAGAAGTTGCCTGTCACGCTTTTAATTCCTTTAGGAAGTAATGAACTTCCTCGTTCCAGAATCGCGGCGGTTGCCCCTTCATCGACGACGAGTTCACCCGCAGGCGGCGCGCCAAATATCCAGCGCTTACGGTTTTCCAGCGGGGATTCCTGAGCGTGGAAGCGGGTGCCGACGGAGATGCCTTCCATCACGTCGCCAATCACGCCAGGGCGGCTGCCGGCGGCAATGATGGTGTCGATACCGGCGCGGCACGCTACGTCAGCGGCCTGCAGCTTGGTCCCCATACCGCCCGTTCCGAGGCCGGATACGCTGTCACCGGCGATGGCGCGCAGCGCATCATCGATGCCGTGAACGTCGGTAATCAGCTCGGCTTCCGGGTTAGCGCGCGGATCGGCGGTGAACAGCCCCTGCTGATCGGTCAGCAACAGTAATTTATCGGCTCCGGCCAGAATGGCCGCCAGCGCAGAGAGGTTATCGTTATCACCCACTTTGATTTCAGCGGTAGCAACGGCATCGTTTTCGTTAATGACCGGAACAATATTGTTGTCCAGCAGCGCGCGCAGGGTATCGCGGGCGTTCAGGAAGCGCTCTCTGTCTTCCATATCCGCACGCGTCAGGAGCATCTGCCCGACGTGAATGCCATAGATAGAGAACAGCTGTTCCCAGAGTTGAATGAGTCGGCTTTGTCCCACGGCGGCCAGCAGCTGTTTGGAGGCGATCGTCGCGGGGAGTTCGGGGTAACCCAGGTGTTCACGCCCGGCGGCAATCGCCCCGGAGGTCACAATCACAATACGATGCCCTGCGGCATGTAACTGAGCGCACTGACGTACAAGCTCAACAATGTGGGCGCGATTTAGGCGGCGCGATCCGCCTGTTAAAACACTGGTACCGAGTTTTACCACCAGCGTCTGGCTGTCACTCATGATTCTCTGCCGTTCAACGATAAGGGAAAGTAATGTCAAACGAACGTTTTAACAGGAGTCAGCCCCGTTGCCAACTGCCTTAGCACATCGCGAAACACTTTGTTGCGCGGGATCAGGAAGCGTAGCGGGAGAATTTGACAGTTTTATTACCGAAATAATAAATCACAGTTTTTTAAAATTATTCTTAGTTTGTCATAAAAGTTTCATTCCAGAACGATAAAACCCTTCCTGTTTTTTCACGGGACTTAAGCATGAGCTTATCGTCCAGCGAATTTTTTAGCGCGTTTATAAGACAGGATCGAAAATGAAAAAGAGCACTCTGGCATTAATGGTTATGGGCGTAGTGGCTTCTGCATCCGTTCACGCAGCTGAAGTTTATAATAAAAATGGTAATAAGCTGGACGTGTACGGCAAAGTGAAAGCCATGCACTACATCAGCGATGATGCTACCAAAGATGGCGATCAGACTTACGTTCGTTTCGGTTTTAAAGGCGAAACGCAGATTAACGATCAGCTGACGGGCTATGGCCGTTGGGAATCTGAATTCGCAGGTAACAAAGCCGAGAGCGACTCTACTCAGAAGACGCGTCTGGCGTTCGCGGGCCTGAAGCTGAAAAACTTTGGTTCACTGGATTACGGTCGTAACCTGGGTGCCCTGTATGACGTCGAAGCATGGACCGATATGTTCCCTGAGTTCGGCGGCGACTCTTCCGCGCAGACCGATAACTTCATGACCAAGCGTGCGACCGGTCTTGCCACCTACCGTAACACCGACTTCTTCGGTGCGGTTGACGGCCTGGACATGACCCTGCAGTACCAGGGCAAAAACGAAAACCGCGACGCCAAGAAACAGAACGGTGACGGTTTTGGTACCTCTCTGACATATGACTTCGGCGGCAGCGATTTCGCCGTCAGCGGCGCCTACACCAACTCTGACCGTACCAACGCTCAGAACCTGCTGGCGCGTGGCCAGGGCCAGAAAGCAGAAGCCTGGGCAACAGGTCTGAAATATGATGCGAACGATATTTATCTGGCTGCAATGTATTCAGAAACCCGCAATATGACGCCAATTTCCGGTGGGTTTGCAAATAAAGCGCAGAACTTTGAAGTGGTCGCACAATATCAGTTCGACTTCGGTCTGCGCCCGTCCCTGGGATATGTCCAGTCTAAAGGCAAAGATATCGAAGGTATTGGCGACGAAGATCTGGTGAAATATATTGACGTTGGCGCGACCTATTACTTCAACAAAAATATGTCCGCCTTTGTTGATTATAAAATCAACCAGATTGACGACAAAAATAAACTGGGCGTGAGCAGCGATGACATCGTTGCACTGGGTATGACCTACCAGTTCTAAGATTATCCGAATAAGAAAATCCCGGCAGTTAAGCCGGGATTTTTTTTGCCCGGTGGCGCTGCGCTTACCGGGCCTACGGGATAGTGCATTTTGTAGGCCGGGTAAGGCGAAGCCGCCACCCGGCGCTGTGACGCTATCAGGCAGTCAGCTTCACCGCTTCGCTGGAAAAGTCATCTGCGGGTTCGAACTTGAGATCCAGAGTCGCCAGCAGTGCGCTCGCTTTGTCGTGAAACTCTTTCAGGGTGTATTCCAGGCGGTCAATGACTTCCTGATCTTTAATGGTGGTCGCCTGCCAGTTGCCGTCTTTATTAAACAGGCCAAACTGGTAGCTATACGTAAAGCGTTTTTCCTCTGCTTCCATTTCCATCCACCAGCCCCAGAATTCACGTTTTTCGGGTGCAGGCTTCACGTTGACGCATACAGCCAGGCAGTCGAAAAAAAAGCGATTCTCTTCACACTGCTCTTCTCGAATATACGGGCCAAGAGCCATGAACTTCTTAATCAATCTACTTTTCGGGTGTCCACTCGGTAACGTCATTGCGATCTCCTTTTGTGAAGCCACTGTTTTACCAAACCAGCGAAATTTAGCAATCTATTAACACAATCTCTGAGCTATCCAGCGCGTAATCTCTTTCAGTGCTTTGTCGAAATTCTGATAGACCGGGCTGAACGGCACCTCAAGCAATTTGCCATCCGCAGATGACGAAGTGATTAAGCGCGACTCTTCTTCCGGGCTAAACGGATCGTTTTTCCAGAACCCAGAGAGCATCGGCGTTGGGCAGCGACGTCCCAGCAAGCCTTGCGTTTTTAACGAGTAGCGATTGAGCTCAACGCGCAGCGCTTCGTCTGATGCATCATGCATGCCAAGACGGCTGGCCAGCACATCAAGGTACATTTCAGGTACGTTGCCCTGACGGGCAGGATCGCTGAGCAGGGCGTGTACGACCGGGCCGAGGCAGGCGACGGCTTTAAGGCGAGAAGATTCAAGGTAAGCCAGACGCACCGCGACGTTCGCGCCGAAACGGAAGCCGAATGCCGCCACGCTGGTGTGGTCAACCCAAGGAATGTTTTCCAGTGCTTTTAGCGCATGCTGGTGCAGCAGGCTGGAGTCCTGAGTCAGTTTCCATTTGGATGAGAAACCAATTGAAGGCATATCAAGCGTCAGCATCGCGATCCCTTTTGGTGCGAAGTAGCGCTCATACAGGCTGTAATAGTCGATTTGCAGCGAATCCAGCCCGCCGCACATGAGGACGGTCGGGAACGGACCTTCACCTTCAGGCATATGCAGGAACCCGGTAATGGATGACCCACCCGGAATGGTAAACTCGAGTTCGCGCATCTGGCCCGGCAGGCGTTGAGCCGCCTCTTCATAGGCGCGATTCGCCAGCGCCTGTGCCTGCTCGGCCAGCTCATCACCTTTCAGATGTGGATACGCGGCAATGGCGTAGAGATTGGCCGCATGCAGCCAGTGCTTGCCGCTGCGCGTGGCATCCTCTTCCTGGCTGGCTTTTTGCTGCCAGAGCATCGCCTGTTTAGACCACTCGTAGATCCAGTTTCCGCCGCGATAGCCCACTACCGTATCATAGAGTTCGCTGTCGGTACGCTCGGCTTCACTCATCACGATACGTGCCTGCACATCAAGGATTTCACGGGGGTCGATACCGCGCCAGATCCACATCAGGCGGTTAATCATGCGATACCAGTGAGGCACGTTTTTACCGTCTAACGCGGACTGGACGGCAGGCTGGGTACCCGGATTAAAGCGACGCACCAGCGTCGACGTTTCAGGGTGTTTGAAACGGGGTTTGAAGAGTGTCTCGGTGAGATTCGCCTGCGTCATTGCGTTGCCTCCATGAATACGTCATATGAAGACTATTGTAACGCGTGGCAGGCCAAAAAGAACAACGCCCGACATAGCCGGGCGTGTAAAGTTACGTACTGGTATTAACGGCCTGAAATAGGCGGTACAAAGACCACGCCCATATCCCATGGCTGTTCAATCCAGGTATCCTGCGGGATATCAATCACGTAATCGTCAACCAGCGGGCGGCCAGCCGGTTTAGCGAAGATAGTGACGAAGTGCGCTTTAGGATACATTTCGCGGATAGCGACCGCAGTACCGCCGGTATCCACCAGGTCATCAATAACGATGAAGCCTTCACCGTCACCTTCCGCACGTTTCAGCACGGTCAGCTCGCGCTGGTTGTCATGGTCATAGCTGGAGATGCAAACGGTATCGACATGACGAATACCCAGCTCACGTGCCAGCAGCGCCCCCGGTACCAGACCGCCACGGCTGACGGCAATAATGCCTTTCCACTGTTCGGAAGGCATCAGACGCGCAGCCAGTTTGCGTGCGTGAATCTGCAACATGTCCCAGGTGACGACGTATTTTTCGCTCATGTGAAGTGTCCCAGCCTGTTTTTATACGGCTTAAAAAGTGTTCGAGGGGGAAATAGGTTGCGCGAGATTATAGAGATCTGACGCACTAAAAACCAGTGTTTAGCGCCCTCTGCCTGAGTTTTTACATGCTTTATGCTACCAGCCAGCAGAGAAAGTGGTATTCTCAGTTTCATCTCGCAAGCCTGACTTGTGGTAACTATTAACCTGCTAACCCTGTGACCTGCAACCCTGTTTGCAGCGCCTCGACAAGGAGACTTATCGTGTCTGAACTGTCTCAACTATCTCCGCAGCCGCTGTGGGATATTTTTGCCAAAATCTGCTCCATTCCACACCCTTCCTACCATGAAGAACAGCTTGCCGAACATATTATGGGCTGGGCGAAGGAAAAAGGTCTGCATGCTGAACGCGACCAGGTTGGCAATATTCTGATCCGCAAACCTGCAACCGCAGGCATGGAAAACCGCAAACCGGTTGTGCTGCAGGCGCACCTGGACATGGTGCCACAGAAGAACAACGACACCGTTCATGACTTCACCAAAGACCCGATTCAACCGTACATCGACGGCGACTGGGTGAAAGCACGCGGTACCACGCTGGGCGCGGATAACGGCATCGGTATGGCGTCTGCGCTGGCGGTGCTGGCTGACGACCGCGTTGAGCACGGTCCACTGGAAGTGCTGTTAACCATGACCGAAGAAGCGGGCATGGACGGCGCTTTCGGTCTGCAGGCGAACTGGCTGCAGGCGGATATCCTGATCAACACCGACTCAGAAGAAGAAGGCGAGATCTACATGGGATGCGCGGGCGGGATTGATTTTATCTCTACCCTGCCGCTGTCTCGCGAAGCGATACCTGCGGGCTTCCAGACCTTCAAGCTGACGCTGAAAGGTCTGAAAGGCGGCCACTCCGGCGGCGATATTCACCTGGGTCTGGGCAACGCCAACAAGCTGCTGGCACGCTTCCTGGCAGGCCATGCGGCCGAGCTGGATCTGCGTCTGGTGGATTTCAACGGCGGTACCCTGCGTAACGCGATCCCACGCGAAGCGTTCGCCACCGTAGCGGTTCCAGCAGCAAAAGCGGACGAGCTGAAAAAACTCTCCACCGTGTACCTGGATATCCTGAAAAACGAACTGTCGGCGAAAGAGAAGAACCTGACCGTAGTGCTGGAATCTGTTTCTACAGATAAAGCCGCGCTGACCGTGCAGTCTCGTGACACCTTTGTTCAGCTGCTGAACGCGACGCCAAACGGCGTGATCCGCAACTCTGACGTGGCGAAAGGCGTGGTGGAAACCTCACTGAACGTGGGCGTGGTGACCATGAGCGACGACAGCGCGGAAATCATCTGCCTGATCCGCTCCCTTATCGACAGCGGTAAAGAGTACGTGGTGAGCATGCTGGAATCTCTGGGCACGCTGGCGGGCGCGAAAACGTCTGCAAAAGGCAGCTACCCGGGCTGGCAGCCGGATGCAAGCTCTCCGGTGATGGCGCTGGTGCGTGAAACTTACCAGCGTCTGTTCAACAGCACGCCAAACATTCAGGTGATCCACGCGGGTCTGGAATGTGGTCTGTTCAAGAAACCGTATCCGGATATGGATATGGTGTCCATCGGGCCAACCATTACCGGTCCACACTCGCCGGATGAGCAGGTTCATATCGAAAGCGTCGGTCACTACTGGACGCTGCTGACTGAACTGCTGAAAGCGATCCCTGCGAAATAACATCTTCATCCCAGCCCTCTTCCTGTGGAAGAGGGTGAAAAATCCAGGCCCGGTAAGCGTAGCGCCACCGGGCTTTTTTACAATCCCAGAACCAGCTGTCGCTCTAGCTGCGGATCCAGCAGCGTGACGTGCAATCCCACCAGCCTTACCCCTCGACCGCCCCGGCGCTCTTCCCATGCCTTTTTTGCCGTCGCGATAAGATCGTCTTTATTCAGTCGCGGCCAGACGTGTTCCTGCGTGGTCTGCTGGAAATCGTTGAATTTTAATTTGATACCCTGACGGGCAATCAGCAGGTCAGGCTTCACCTTGATTAAACGCCGTTCCAGCTCAGGATAAAGCTGTTCCGTGATGATCATTTCGCATTCAGACCAGTCATGTATATCTTCAATGAGGGTGCGCTCAACGCCGACGGATTTACGGAGCCGCTCGCTGTTCACATCGCGATCGTCAATTCCCTGGCTGCGCTCCCACAGCACGCGGCCAAACTTCCCGAAACGCTTGAGCAGCATGGCGAGATCGCTATGCTGCACGTCTTCACAGGTCCGTAGCCCCATGCTTTCCAGCTTTGCGGCAGAAACTTTTCCTACCCCGGGGATTTTGCCGAGCGGCAGCGTTTTTAAAAATGCAGGCACCTCTTCCGGTGTGATGACGTACTGACCGTTGGGCTTATTTAAATCGGAGGCGATTTTGGCAAGGAATTTAACGGGCGCGACGCCCGCCGACGCCGTCAGATTCAGCTCGTTGAAAATCGTCTGGCGGATCTCCTTCGCCATCAGCGTGGCGGAGCCGTGGCAGTGAACGCTGTCGGTCACGTCCAGATAGGCTTCGTCGAGCGACAGCGGCTCTATGAGAGTGGTATAGCGGGAGAAGATTTCCCGGATGTGAAGGGAAGCCTCTTTATAGGCTTCAAACCGGCCGGGCAGAAGCGTGAGATGAGGACAAAGCTTTAAGGCCATCGCCGTCGGCATGGCGCTGCGCACGCCAAATTTGCGCGCAGGATAGTTGGCGGTGCTGATGACGCCACGCTGAACGCGGCTGCCGCCAATGGCGATGGGAATATCCCGCAGCGCCGGGTTGTCTCGCATCTCCACTGCGGCAAAAAAGCAGTCCATATCAACATGGATTATTTTGCGCATAGTATGCCCTCACTTATTGCTGGATAAGTATACAGTAAACAAATGAGGGTTGAGAAGCGTGCGTGGAAATTGTCGGGTGACGGCTTCGCCTTACCCGACCTTCAAGATTAAATGATGCGCTGCTGCTCGCGCGCCATCCTTTTCTTTCGAGCATCGCACGGTTCCGGGCAGTCGCAGACCTTCTCCATACCAATGGAGGAAATACCGCCGCAGCTGCCCTGAATGCTTTTCCGCTTAACGATCCAGCCTAACGACATGCCGAAGATGACAAGCACAAAAATCACAAAGGTTGCCAGAAACGTCAGCATCATCAGCCTCCAAAGTCGTCGAGCAAGATGCTCTCATCTTCGACACCGAGATCTTTCAGCATCTTAATCACGGCGGCGTTCATCATCGGCGGGCCACACATATAGAACTCGCAGTCCTCGGGTGCCGGGTGCTGTTTGAGGTAGTTTTCATACAGCACGTTGTGGATGAACCCCGTATAGCCCGTCCAGTTATCTTCCGGCTGCGGATCGGAAAGCGCAACGTGGAAGGTAAAGTTCGGGTTTTCACGCGCCAGCTGTTCAAACTCGTCGTCGTAGAACATCTCGCGCAGCGAGCGCGCCCCGTACCAGAAGCTGATTTTACGCTTGCTGCCGAGCCGCTTGAGCTGGTCAAAAATGTGCGAGCGCATCGGGGCCATACCGGCACCGCCGCCGATAAAGACCATTTCCGCGTCGGTATCTTTCGCGAAGAACTCCCCGAACGGACCGGAGATCGTCACCTTATCTCCCGGCTTCAGGGACCAGATGTATGACGACATCACGCCCGGCGGTGCATCCGGCACATTCGGTGGCGGCGTTGCGATACGCACGTTGAGCATGATGATGCCTTTCTCTTCCGGGTAGTTAGCCATCGAGTAGGCGCGCAGCGTCGGCTCTTTTACCTCCGATACAAAGCGGAAGAGATTGAATTTGTCCCAGTCGGCGCGGTACTCATCCGGCACGTCGAAGTCCGCATACGCCACGGTATGTTCAGGACACTCAATCTGAATGTATCCTCCGGCGCGAAACGGAACATCTTCCCCTTCCGGTACCCGTAGCTTCAGCTCTTTAATAAAGGTGGCTTTGTTATCATTAGAGATAACCTCGCACTCCCATTTTTTGACGCCGAAGATCTCTTCCGGCAGCTCAATCTTCATGTTCTGACGCACCGCGACCTGGCAGGCCAGACGGCAGCCCTCTTTCGCTTCACGCTTTGTGATATGCGCCAGCTCGGTTGGCAGAATATCGCCACCGCCCTCTTTTACCGTCACGCGGCACTGCCCGCAGGAGCCGCCACCGCCGCAGGCTGACGAGACAAAGATCCCATTGCCCGAGAGCGTATTGAGCAGTTTGTCACCCGCTAGCGTGCGGATCTGATTCTGCGGCTCGTCGTTAATATCAATCACCACGTCACCGGAATTCACCAGCTTCGCGCGCGCCACCAGAATTAACCCTGACAGCACCAGTACGATCAGCGTGAACATCACCACGCCAAGGATAATTTCCATCTGTTAGCCCTTATAGCTGCACACCGGAGAAGGACATAAAGCCCAGCGCCATCAGCCCGGTGGTGATAAAGGTGATCCCTAAGCCACGCAGACCCGCAGGCACGTTGGCATATTTCATTTT
Organism: Enterobacter sp. Taxon_8; assembly: GCF_058354585.1. Lineage (NCBI taxonomy): Bacteria > Pseudomonadati > Pseudomonadota > Gammaproteobacteria > Enterobacterales > Enterobacteriaceae > Enterobacter > Enterobacter sp. Taxon_8. Next base: position 3,629,170 of record NZ_CM177989.1, read on the forward strand.
CTCGCGGATCCCCGCCATGGTGACAATCGCCAGCATCCAGCCGATGCCGGAACCAAAACCGTACACCACGGATTCACTGAAATTGTAATCACGCTGAACCATAAACGAGACGCCACCAAAGATGGCGCAGTTCACCGCGATCAGCGGGAGGAAGATCCCCAGCGCGTTGTACAGCGACGGGAAGTACTTATCGAGGATCATCTCGAGGATTTGCACCAGCGCCGCGATCACCCCGATAAAGGTGATAAAGTTCAGGAAGCTGAGATCAACCCCCTCCACCAGTGCGCCGTCACGCAGCACAAAGTTGTAGACCAGATTGTTAATCGGAACCGAAAGCCCCAACACAACGGTGACCGCCACGCCCAGCCCAAATGCCGTGGAGACCTTTTTAGACACGGCAAGGAACGTACACATGCCCAGGAAAAACGCGAGCGCCATGTTTTCAACAAACACCGCCCGCACAAACAAACTCAGGTAATGAGCCATCGTCGGTTACTCCTTTTCCTGCTGTTCTGGTCTCAACGTACGAATCAGCCAGATCAACAAACCGATAATGAAAAATGCGCTAGGGGCCAGCAGGAACAGGCCGTTTGGCAGATACCAGCCGCCGTTCTGCACCGTGTCCAGCACCGTGATGCCAAACAGCTTGCCGCTGCCAATCAGCTCGCGCAGAAACCCAACCGTAAGCAGGATCACGCCGTAGCCGAGGCCGTTGCCGATGCCGTCCATAAAGCTCGCCAGCGGCGGCATTTTCATGGCGTAGGCTTCCGCACGCCCCATGACGATACAGTTAGTGATAATCAGCCCGACAAACACCGAGAGCTGTTTGGAGGTTTCATAGGCAAAGGCGCGCAGCAGCTGATCGACCACGATCACCAGCGAGGCGATGATCGCCATCTGGACGATGATCCTCACGCTGTTGGGGATGTGGTGGCGGATCATCGAGATAAACATGCTGGAGAACGCCGTGACCAGCGTAACCGCCAGCGTCATCACTACCGCCGTTTCCAGTTTGGTCGTCACCGCCAGGGCTGAACAGACGCCCAGCACCTGCAGCGTGATCGGGTTATTGGCGAGCAGTGGGCCAATGAGTACTTTTTTGACTTCTTTCAGTTCACCGGTATCAGCCATTGTTCAGCGCTCCTTCACGTACGTTTTTCAGGAAAGGACCAAAGCCCAGCTCGCCCATCCAGAAATCAAAACTGTGCTGCACGCCTTTTGATGTGAGCGTGGCGCCGGAAAGCCCGTCAACGGCGTAGTCATCACCGGGACGAGCCGCCCCTTTCATCACCTTCAGCGCAGGCAGGCCGTTATCGTCGAGCACTTTCTTGCCGACAAACTGTGCCCGCCAGTTAGGGTTCTCAACTTCACCACCCAGCCCCGGGGTTTCGCCCTGGTCGTAATACGTAATGCCTTTGACCGTGCGGCCATCGGTATCAAGAGCGACAAAGGCATACATCATTGACCACAGACCGTTGCCGTAAACAGGCAGTACCACTTCCTGAATACGTTTTTGGGGGTCGCGAACCAGATAGATTTCGGCAAGGTTGCTGCGACGCTTAATCCCGGCGGGATCTTGCGCTGCCTCCAGCGTCAGGCTCATCTGCGGATCTTTAAGCGCCAGCGCCTGGTTGAATTTTGCCGGGTCTTTATCGAGCAGTTCCCCCGTTTTTAAATCCACCAGACGCGCCGAAATACGTTCAGCAAAGACGGCAGAAACGTCGTCTGCGCTCATTCCTTCCTGCATCAGCCCGGCGACGGCCAGAATGTTGCGCTGTTTATCCAGCGCACGTTGCTCCTGCTGCAGGGGTTTTAACCCCACGGCAGAGCCGGCTACGACAATGGAGCAGACCAGGCAGAGCACCAGTACCACCAGCAGCGTTTTGCTGATGCTGTCGTTATTTTTTACTTCAGCCACGCGCCTTCCTCCGCTTGATGTTGGCCCGCACCACCAGGTAATCGAAGAGTGGCGCAAACAGATTGGCAAACAGAATGGCCAGCATCATCCCTTCCGGGTACGCCGGGTTGACCACGCGGATCAGGACACACATTGCGCCAATGAGCACGCCATAGCTCCATTTACCTTTGTCAGTGAAGGAGGCAGACACGGGGTCGGTTGCCATGAACATCATGCCGAACGCGAAGCCACCCAGCACCAGATGCCAGTACCACGGCATGGAGAACATCGGATTGGTGGTCGAACCGATAACGTTGAACAAGGTGGCGGTCAGCACCATGCCGATCATCACGCCCGCAACAATTCGCCATGAGGCCACGCGACCAAAAAGAATGATCGCGCCGCCGAGCAAAATCATCAGCGTAGAGACTTCTCCAATGGAGCCCGGAATGTTGCCAATAAAGGCATCAAACCAGGTCACGGGCTGACCCGTCGCGTTGTTCACCAGCGTTTCGCCGCCGTGTGCGGCCCACTGTGAAAGCGGCGTCGCGCCGGAAAAGCCGTCTGCCGCCGTCCAGACCAGATCGCCTGAGATTTGCGCCGGATAGGCAAAGAAGAGGAACGCACGTCCCGCCAGCGCCGGGTTGAGGAAGTTCCGCCCGGTGCCGCCGAAAATTTCTTTAGCAATGACCACGCCGAAACTGATGCCCAGCGCCGCCTGCCAGAGCGGTAAGGTTGGCGGGACAATCAGGGCAAAAAGAATCGAGGTCACGAAGAAGCCTTCGTTGATCTCATGTTTACGGATGATAGCAAACAGCACTTCCCAGAAGCCGCCCACGATAAATACCGTGATGTAAATCGGCATGAAGAACACCGCGCCCAGCGTCATCATGCTCAGCCAGCCCGCGTCTGCAGCAAAGCTTACCCCTAGCGACTGCGCCAGGCGGTAGTGCCAGTCAGACTGTATCACCTGCGCCAGCTGCTGGGCATCGTACATGTGGTGCAGCGCCGGAATGGTCTGCAAGCCAACGTTGTACATGCCCCAGAACAACGCCGGGAAGACCGCAAACCATACCAGGATCATCATGCGCTTAAGGTCGATGGCATCGCGAACGTGCGCCGCCCCTTTCGTCACCAGCCCCGGCGTGTAGAAAATAGTCGTCGTGGCTTCATACAACGGGTAGTACTTTTTGAGCTTCCCTTCGGTAAAGTGCGGCTCAATTTTTTCAAAGAGGTGTTTTAAGCCCATCGGTTATCCTTCCTGCTCAATGCGGGTTAACACCTCGCGCAATACCGGTCCATATTCGTATTTGCCCGGACAGACATAAGTACAGAGCGCCAGATCTTCTTCGTCCAGTTCCAGACAGCCCAGCGCCTGCGCGCTATCGGTATCCCCAGCGAGCAGATCGCGCAGCAGCATGGTAGGCAGAATATCCAGCGGCATGACGCGCTCGTAGTTGCCAATCGGGACCATGGCGCGCTCGCCGCCGTGCGTGCTGGTCGAGAAGCTAAACAGCTTATTACGCAGGAAGTGGCCCAGCGTAGTCCGGGTGACGGAGTATTTTTCCGCACCGGGCAGCACCCAGCCGAACAGCTCTTTTTCGCGCCCTTCCTGCACAATGCTGACCTGCAGATGGAAACGTCCCAGATACGCGTGCGCATTGACAGCATGGCGGCCACTGAGGACCGAACCGGAAATCAGGCGGTTTTCACCCTCTTTCATTTCCCCCACCAGCAGTTCATTGATGTCTGCCCCCAGCAGCGTCTTCACCAGGCGCGGGTTTGCAGCCTGCGGTCCACCGATGGCGATTATCCGTTCAGCGCAGAGTTCACCAGTGGTGAAAAGCTTACCGATGGCGATGACGTCCTGATAATTAAGGTGCCAGACCTGTTTCGTCAGGCTTACTGGCTCAAGGAAATGGATGTGCGTCCCGACCAGCCCCGCCGGATGCGGGCCAGCAAACTCATTAAACGTGACCTGCCCTTGCGGATACCCCCCAAGCTTGCCGCCGCCGGCCTGGCAAACGTGGACTTTCCCCGAAGTCAGGCGGGTTAAAACGGTCAGTCCGGCATCAAAGGCTTTGCGCTGCGCCAGAATAACCGGCTGCGGATCCACGCTGAGCGGGTTGGTGTCGATTGCCGTGACGAAAATCGCGGCCGGTTCCGTGCCCGGAACAGGGGATTTGCTGAAGGGACGCGTACGAAGCGCGGTCCATAAACCGGACGCCAGAAGCTGAGCCTGAACGGCGTCACGGTTCAGCGCAGCGAGTTCTGCGGCGTCATAATGGGCAAACTCACGCTTTTCATCGCCTTCAATGCGGATAACCACCGACTGCAGAACGCGCCGTTCGCCACGGTTGATGGCCACAACGGTGCCGCTCGTGGGGGCCGTGAACATCACGCCGGGATTTTTTTTGTCCTCGAAGAGCGCCTGTCCTTTGATCACGCGATCGCCCTCCTGTACAAGCATTGAAGGGCGCATTCCCAGATAGTCGTCGCCCAAAATGGCGACATGACGGACGCTTGCGCCTGTCGAAACGTGCTGCGCGGGCACGCCTGCAATCGGCAGATCAAGTCCTTTTTTTATTTTAAACATGTGGTTAGCAGGTTTCCATGAACAACAATCCAGTGGGCGCAAAGTGTAACATTTTCCCCTTTCCGCGGGCAGGGTATCCGCCATTGCGCGTGCCAAATTGCGAGCTAATGCGCAAAGTTTCTGGAGCCATCGCAATTTTGATGGTTTATTAAGTAAAACTAATTTGTAAACTCACCGCCCGGCTCTTGCGAAAATCTATAGCGGTGCTAATGTGAGCGCTCCTAACAGAATAATCTGATTTCGGGTCTCTTTTGCCGTCCTGGCAAGTTGGTCATGGTTTTATCAAGGAACTAGTAGTATGCGTAAAATCGCATTGTTCATTGCGATGCTTCTGATTCCGTGCATGTCGTTTGCCGGACTGCTCAGCAGTAATAGCTCAACGACGCCGGTCAGCAAGGAATATAAACAGCAGTTAATGGGATCGCCGGTTTATATTCAGATCTTCAAGGAAGAGCGCACTCTCGATCTGTTTGTGAAAATGGGCGAGACATATCAGCTGCTTGATAGTTACAAAATTTGTAACTACTCCGGCGGACTGGGGCCAAAACAGCGTCAGGGCGATTTCAAAAGTCCGGAAGGGTTCTACAACGTTCAGCGCAGCCAGCTCAAGCCTGACAGCCGCTTCTATAAAGCCATTAACATCGGCTTCCCGAATGCCTATGACCGTGCACACGGTTATGAAGGTAAATATCTGATGATCCACGGTGCCTGCGTGTCTATCGGCTGTTATGCGATGACCGACTCCGGCATTGATGAGATTTTCCAGTTCGTGACGGGCGCGCTGGTCTTTGGGCAGCCTAACGTACAGGTCAGCATCTATCCGTTCCGCATGACGGACGCCAACATGGCGCGTCACAAATATTCTTACTACGCGGATTTCTGGAAACAGCTGAAGCCAGGGTACGACTATTTTGAGCAGACCCACAAGCCGCCGGTGGTCTCTATCGTCGATGGCCGTTACGTGGTCAGCAAACCGCTGAGCCACGAAGTCGTCCATCCACAGCTGGCGTCAAATTACACGGTCCCCGAGACAAAATAGCACCCACTCGCCTGGCATAATCTTTTGCCAGGTTTCGTTGCCCGTCAGCGGCTGCGTTGCGATAACAGTGACCACATCGTTCGGTGTGGTCTCCTTCTGAAAATCTATCTCCACATCCTGATCGAGAAGCGTCGCAACGCCAAACGGCGCACGGCGGGTGATCCAGAACAGATTCGTCGAGCAGAACGCCATCACATAGCGGCCGTCAGAGAGCAGCATGTTGAACACGCCTTTTTCACGCAGTTCAGTTGCCAGCGTCGCGATATATTTGAACACGGCAGTCATGTTGCCGGGCGTGCGGGGATAGCGCTCCGTCAGCTTGTGCAGCAGCCAGCAGAAGGCTTTTTCGCTGTCCGTTTCGCCAACAGGGCGAAAATTGCCCGTCTCCAGCGATTTATAGCCCGTAAGTTGCCCATTATGCGCATAGGTCCAGTTACGGCCCCACAGCTCGCGGGTAAACGGATGGGTATTTTCCAGCGCCACTTCGCCGCGGTTAGCCTGGCGGATGTGGGCGATCACCGAGCGGGACTTGATCGGGTAGTCCTGTACCAGTTTGGCAATCGGTGAATTAAAGCTGGGCTGTGGATCTTTGAACGTGCGACACCCTTTTCCTTCGTAGAAGGTGATGCCCCAGCCGTCTTTATGCGGCCCGGTTCCTCCACCGCGCTGCACCAGCCCGGTGAAACTAAAGCAGATATCGGTTGGCACATTCGCGCTCATCCCGAGCAGTTCGCACATACATCACCTCCACAACAGCGGGGGCAAGAATGCCCCCAGCGAAGTCTTACTTAGCCATCTCTTTTTCGATCAGCTGGATCAGGATGTGGATCACTTTGATGTGAATTTCCTGAATGCGGTCAGCATAACCGAAGTGCGGAACGCGAATTTCGACATCCGCCGTACCGTCCATCTTACCGCCATCTTTACCTGTCAGGGTGATGACTTTCATCCCTTTTTCACGCGCGGCGGCGATCGCTTTGATCACGTTGCCGGAGTTACCGGAGGTCGAAATCCCCAGCAGCACGTCGCCTTCACGGCCTACCGCTTCAACATAGCGGGAGAAGATGTGATCGTAACCGAAGTCGTTGCCCACGCAGGAGATATGGCTCACGTCGGAAATCGCAATCGCCGGGTAGCCAGGACGGTTTTCGCGATAGCGTCCGGTCAGCTCTTCTGCGAAGTGCATCGCGTCACAGTGAGAGCCGCCGTTACCGCAGGAGAGCACTTTGCCACCCGCTTTGAAGCTGTCGGCCAGCAGGACCGCTGCGCGCTGAATAGCGTGAATATTGGCATCATCTTTCAGAAAGTTAGCCAGCGTTTCCGCCGCTTCGTTCAGTTCGTTACGAATAAGATCCTGGTACATGAGGATAATCCTTCAGTATTGATGAAATAACACAGTGGAGTGTACCGGATAGCGGGAAAAGCGAGAAGCTAAAGCCATGCGAATCGTCCGGCGTTTTGATTTTTTGTGCCGGCTAAAACACGAACAATGTGAACCAGGTTGTAATTATTTTGTAAACACATTGCTAAAGGAATTCACATCAACTACAACCATATCATCACAAGTGGTCAGACCTCCTACAAGCAAGGGAGCTTTTCTTTATGATGATTTTGAGCATTCTCGCAACCGTTGTTCTGCTCGGTGTGTTGTTCTATCACCGCGTGAGTTTATTCCTGAGCAGCCTGATTCTTCTGGCCTGGACGGCTGCGCTTGGCGCCGCAGGTCTCTGGAATATCTGGCTTTTAGTCCCTCTTGCCATCATTCTTCTGCCGTTTAACTTTGCCCCGATGCGTAAATCAATGATATCTGCGCCGGTGTTCAAGGGCTTTCGCAAAGTGATGCCGCCAATGTCGCGTACCGAGAAAGAAGCGATTGACGCAGGCACCACCTGGTGGGAAGGCGATCTGTTCCAGGGCAACCCGGACTGGAAAAAGCTGCATAACTATCCGCAGCCGCGCCTCACCGCTGAAGAACAGGCCTTTATTGACGGCCCGGTTGAAGAAGCGTGCCGCATGGCAAACGACTTTGCCATCACCCATGAAATGGCCGACCTGCCGCCGGAACTGTGGGCGTACCTGAAAGAGCATCGCTTCTTCGCGATGATCATCAAGAAAGAGTACGGCGGCCTGGAGTTCTCCGCCTACGCTCAGGCCCGCGTCCTGCAAAAGCTGGCGGGCGTCTCCGGGATCCTGGCGATTACCGTTGGCGTGCCTAACTCCTTAGGCCCGGGCGAACTGCTGCAGCATTACGGTACTGAAGAGCAGAAAGATCACTACCTGCCGCGTCTGGCACGCGGTCAGGAAATCCCTTGCTTCGCGCTGACCAGTCCGGAAGCGGGCTCCGATGCGGGCGCAATCCCGGATACCGGCGTGGTCTGCATGGGCGAGTGGCAGGGCGAGCAGGTACTGGGTATGCGCCTGACCTGGAACAAACGTTATATCACCCTGGCGCCTATCGCCACCGTGCTGGGTCTGGCCTTTAAGCTCTCTGATCCGGAAAGACTGCTGGGCGGCGAAGAAGATCTGGGCATTACCTGTGCGCTGATCCCAACCTCTACCCCAGGCGTTGAAATTGGTCGTCGTCACTTCCCGCTGAACGTACCGTTCCAGAACGGTCCGACACGCGGCCAGGATATCTTTGTTCCGATTGACTATATCATCGGTGGTCCGAAAATGGCCGGTCAGGGCTGGCGTATGCTGGTGGAATGTCTGTCTGTGGGTCGCGGCATTACCCTGCCGTCGAACTCAACCGGCGGTCTGAAGTCTGTGGCGATGGGGATTGGTGCCTACGCGCACATCCGTCGTCAGTTCAAAATTTCCATCGGCAAGATGGAAGGTATCGAAGAGCCGCTGGCGCGTATCGCGGGCAATGCCTACGTGATGGACGCCGCAGCCACGCTGATTACCTACGGCATTATGCTGGGCGAAAAACCAGCCGTACTGTCGGCCATTGTGAAGTACCACTGTACCCACCGCGCGCAGCAGTCAATTATTGACGCGATGGATATCGCGGGCGGTAAAGGCATTATGCTCGGCGAAGGCAACTTCCTGGCGCGCGGCTATCAGGGCGCACCGATTGCCATCACCGTGGAAGGGGCAAACATCCTGACCCGCAGCATGATGATCTTCGGTCAGGGCGCAATTCGCTGCCATCCGTACGTGCTGGAAGAGATGGCCGCCGCGCAGAACAACGACGTGGATGCCTTCGATAAGCTGCTGTTCAAACATATCGGTCACGTGGGCAGCAACAAGGTACGTAGCTTCTGGCTGGGCCTGACGCGCGGCCTTACCAGCGCCACGCCGACCGGCGATGCAACCAAACGTTATTACCAGCATCTGAACCGTCTGAGCGCCAACCTGGCCCTGCTGTCTGACGTCTCCATGGCGGTGCTGGGCGGCAGCCTGAAGCGTCGCGAGCGTATCTCTGCCCGTCTGGGCGATGTGTTGAGCCAGATCTTCCTGGCCTCTGCGGTCCTGAAACGCTACGACGATGAAGGCCGTCAGGAAGCGGATCTGCCGCTGGTACACTGGGGCGTTCAGGATGCGATGTATCAGGCTGAACAGGCGATTGACGATCTGCTGGCAAACTTCCCGAACCGCTTCGTGGCGGGTGCCCTGCGCGCGGTGATCTTCCCGACCGGTCGTCACCATCTGGCGCCGTCCGACAAGCTGGACCACAAGGTGGCGAAGATCCTGCAGGTTCCGAGCGCAACCCGCTCCCGCATCGGTCGCGGTCAGTATCTGGCACCGACGCAGCATAACCCGGTGGGTCTGCTGGAAGAGGCGCTGCTGGACGTGATGGCTGCCGACCCGATTCATCAGAAGATCTGTAAACAGCTGGGCAAAAACCTGCCGTTTACCCGTCTGGACGAACTGGCAAAACAGGCGCTCGCAGGCGGTATTATCAATAAAGATGAAGCCGCTCTGCTGGTGAAAGCCGAAGAGAGCCGTCTGCGCAGCATTAACGTGGATGATTTCGAACCGGACGAGCTGGCGACGCAGCCGGTAAAGCTGCCGGAGAAGCACCGCAAACCTGAAGCGGCATAACGCGTTTCGCTTATACAAACCCCGCCTCGCGCGGGGTTTTTTATTGCCACATTTTCTCGTTATGTCGTGCTACAGTGTCAAAAAGTGGTCGTGTGAGGAGTCTGAATTGTGCCTGGTCTGAAGATTTCTATTTTGCAGCAACCTTTAGTGTGGATGGATGGCCCCGCCAACCTGCGCCACTTTGATCGTCAACTGGAAGACATTACCGGGCGTGATGTGATTGTCCTGCCGGAAATGTTCACCACCGGCTTCGCCATGGAAGCGGCAAAACAGTCAATGCCTCAGGATGAGGTGGTCGCCTGGATGCACGCCAAAGCGCAGCAGACCAACGCGCTGATTGCCGGAAGCGCCGCTCTGCAGACCGAACGCGGGCCGGTGAACCGCTTCCTGCTGGTGGAGCCGGAAGGGAAAGTGCATTTCTACGATAAACGCCACCTGTTCCGCATGGCGGATGAGCATCATCACTATGAAGCCGGTAACGAGCGCGTGGTGTTTGAATGGCGCGGCTGGCGTATTTTGCCGCTGGTCTGCTACGACCTGCGTTTCCCGGTGTGGTCGCGTAACCGCAACGATTACGACCTGGCGCTGTATGTTGCCAACTGGCCTGCACCGCGCTCCCTGCACTGGCAGTCGCTGCTGGTGGCGCGCGCGATTGAGAACCAGGCGTACGTGGTGGGCTGCAACCGCGTGGGGACGGACGGTAACGGGCATCACTATCGCGGCGACAGCCGGGTGGTGAATCCGCAGGGCGAGATCATCGCCACCGCCGAGCCGCACCAGGCAACGCGCATTGATGCCGAACTGTCGTTGACGGCGCTGAAGGAGTATCGGGAGAAGTTCCCGGCGTGGCAGGATGCGGACCCGTTTAGCATTGAGTGAAATTATCCCCTCACCCCGCCCCTCTCCCAAAGGGAGAGGGAGGATAAAATATTAACTCACCAGCGCCTGCCCGTCCTTGCGGCTTTCCGTCGCGGCCACGTAGTGTCCTTCCGGCAGGCGGTAAATTACCTGCGCGCCACCGAAGTTGTAATCATGAAGCGGATCTTCCACCACAATCTGATGTCCGCGCTCGCGCAGGGCGGAAATCGTGTTGCGATCGAACGTCGATTCAACGATCACCTCCCTGCCCTGCACCACGCGCCAGCGCGGGGCGTCGATTGCCGCCTGCGGGTTTTGCCCGTGCAGCATAATGCGCAGCGCCATCTGCATGTGCCCCTGCGCCTGCATCGGACCGCCCATCACGCCGAAGGACATCAGCGGCTGGCCGTTGCCGTCCATCGCAAAGCCCGGAATGATGGTGTGGAACGGGCGCTTGCTGCCCGCCAGCGCGTTCGGGTGATTGGGATCCAGCACAAACCCGCATCCCCGGTTTTGCAGGCTGATCCCGGTATCCGGCACCACAATGCCTGAACCGAAGCCCATGTAGTTGGACTGAATAAACGACACCATCATCCCGCTGGCGTCGGCGGTGCTGATGTAGACCGTGCCGCTCTGGGTCGGGGAACCGTAGACAAAATCGGACGCCTTGTCATGATCGATAAGCGCCGCGCGTGACTTCAGATAATGGTCGCTCAGCAGCTCTTTCGCCGCGAACGCCATATGGTCTTCATCCGCCACGTAGCGGTCGAGATCCGCCAGCGCCAGCTTCATCGCCTCAATGGAGAGATGCAGAGACTGCACGGAATCCGGGTGATGCTTCTCAATGCCGCACTGCTCCAGAATGCCGAGCGCAATCAGCGTGGCGATCCCCTGGCCGTTTGGCGGCAGCTCCTGCACCGAACCGCCCGCGAAGTCGCGCGACAGCAGCTCTACCCAGTCCACGCGATGGCTCGCCAGATCCTCGGCCGTCAGGTGCGCGCCATGCTCTTTGGCGAAGGAAGCAATTTTCTGGGCCAGCTCACCGCGATAAAAAGCTTCGCCGTTGGTACGGGCGATCAGTTCCAGCGAGTTCGCCTGCGCCGGGTTACGAAAGATTTCCCCCACGCGCGGGGCGCGGCCTTCCGGCGCGAAACAGGCGCTAAAACCCGGCTGATCTTTCAGCTTGCTATAGCCGCGCTGCCAGAGATGCCCAATCAGCGGGGAGACCGGGAAACCGTTGCGCGCGTAGTCAATGGCGGGCTGCGCCAGCGTGGTCAGCGGCAGCGTGCCGAAGCGTTCCGCCAGCGCGACCCAGCCGGATACCGCCCCCGGCACGGTCACCGCGTCCCAGCCGATTTCCGGCACCGCGGTTTTACCGGCAAACAGATCCGCATGCCAGCTCGCAGGCGAACGACCGGACGCGTTCAGGCCGTGCAGCTTTTCGCCGTCCCAGACGATGGCAAAGGCGTCGCTGCCGATCCCGTTACCGGTCGGCTCTACCACCGTCAGCGCCATCGCGGTGGCAATGGCCGCATCAACGGCGTTGCCGCCCAGCTGCAGCATCTTCATCCCCGCCTGCGCCGCCAGGGGTTGCGACGTGGCAACAGCATTATGGCCCATCATTGGCGGGCGTCGTGAAGCGTAACCGGACGTAAAATCAAGCGCTTTGGTCATCATGACTCCTTAGTCGTGGCGCGGATCGAGCGCATCGCGCAGCCCGTCGCCAAGTAAATTAAAACCCTGCACGGCAAGGAAAATCGCCACGCCGGGGAAAACAGACATCCACGGCGCCTGCTCAAGAAACCCTTTCGCGGTGTTGAGCATTGAGCCCCAGGACGGATTAGGTGGCTGCTGCCCCAGCCCTAAAAACGACAGGCTGGCTTCGGCGATAATCGCTGAGGCAATTGCCAGCGTGGCCTGCACCAGGATCGGCGACATCACGTTGGGCAGGACGTATTTGATGATGATCCAGCGATCCGGCAGGCCAATCGCCCGCGCGCCGTCGATATACTCTTCGTTGCGAATAGCGATCACCTGACCGCGCGTCAGGCGGGCGAAGATCGGCATCGCCGAAAGACCGATGGCGATCATGGCGTTCGTCAGGCTCGGGCCCAAAAACGCTCCCAGCGCGATCGCCATGATCAGGAACGGACACGCCAGCAGCGCCTCGATAAACCGCGATATCACGCCGTCCCACATCTTCTGGAAGTAGCCCGCCACCAGCCCCAGCGGCACGCCGATAACCACCGCGATAACGACCGACATACAGCCCGCCATCAGCGAGGTGCGCGCCCCCCAGATAATGCGGGATAGAATGTCGCGCCCCAGCTCGTCGGTGCCGAACCAGTACATCGCTGAAGGCGCTTTGCGCACCGCGAGGAAGTTGGCTTTAACCGGGTCAAACGGGGCGATCCACGGCGCCAGCAGCGCCACCAGCACAAAGAAACCCACCACAAGCGCGCCAATCACCGCGCTTTTATTGGCGAGGAATTTCTTCAGCACCCGGTTCTGCGCGCGCGGCAGCGCGGGGGCTACGGTTTGCGTCGTCAGTTCCGCCATCGTTAACCTCGCATTTTCGGGTTGATAAGGACGTAAAGTACGTCGGCCAACAGGTTGAGCAGCAGGAAGCCGATCGCCACGATCAGCACCACGCCCTGCACCACCGCGTAGTCACGGTTGAAAACCGAGTCGACGATCATCTTGCCGAAGCCCGGAATGGTGAAAACCTGCTCGGTCAGCACCGCGCCGCCCAGCAGCTCGCCGAACAGCAGCGTGGTGAGGGTAATTACCGGCACCAGCGCGTTGCGAAAGGCGTGCTTCAGGATCACCGCTTTCGGCAGTAGCCCTTTCGCCCGCGCGGTGCGGATATAGTCCGCCTTCAGCACGGCAATCATCGAGGCGCGGGTGTGGCGCATCAGCGTTGCCGCGAGACCCGTTCCGAGCACGGATGCGGGGAGCAGCAGCGTGCGCAGGTTCTGGAGCGGATCTTCACTGAACGGCACATAGCCGGACGCGGGGAGCCACTGCAGGTTTACCGAAAAGACCAGAATCAGCAGGATCCCCAGCCAGAAGTGCGGGATCGAGATCCCCGAGATCGCCACGAAGTTCGCCCCGTGATCGACCCAGCTGTTTTTGTTCACCGCCGCGAGGATCCCCATGCTGATGCCAAACACCAGCGCGATAATCATCGCCAGCAGCGACAGCTCCAGCGTGACCGGCAGCTTGCTGGCGATCAGCTGCGTCACCGGTTCATGCGTACGTAAGGAGACGCCCAGATCGCCCTGCAGCGCCCGCGTCAGCCAGTGGAAATACTGCACGGGGATCGGCGCATCGAGATTCAGCTCCGCACGCAGCTGGGCGATGACCGCCGGATCGCGCTCCTCGCCGGCCATGGCGATCAGCGGGTCACCGGGCAGCAGCTTTTGCAGCCCGAATACCATCATGCTCACCAGCAGTAGCGTCGGAATAGCCAGCAGCAGACGTTTGCAAATCAGTTCCAGCATGGGTTCTCCTCAGGACGTTTATTTCGCCAGCGTCAAACCCGCCAGACGCACGATGCCGTCCGGGTATGGCTTAAAGCCCTGCACGCTTTTGTTCAGGCCAAAGATACGCGGCTCGAAATAGAGATAGGCAATCGGCATATCCGTTTGCAGCTGCTTCACCACCTTGTCGTACAGCGGCTGGCGCGCGGCCTGGTCGGTGCTCTGGCGCGCCTGGATCAGCCACTCATCGACCTGCGCGTTGCTGTAGCGACCGTCGTTAAGCGTGCCTTTGCTGTTGATAAAGCCGTAGATGCTGCCGTCCGGATCCGGGCGTCCCGACCAGCCGGAGAAGCTCAGTTGATAATCCCCGCTCTGCTGGCGGTCCAGCAGCGTGGCGAATTCGGTCATCTGCAGGTTCAGGTTAAAGCCCGCCTCGGCGACCATCGCCTGCAGCACCTGCCCCACCTGCTGAGAGGTTGGGTTGTTCGGCACCAGCAGGTTGACGGTCAGCGGCGCGGTGACGCCTGCCGCTTTGAGCAGGGCTTTGGCCTTGTCGACGTCACGCGGCGGAACCGGCAGATTCACGTGATACGGGCTGACCGGTGAAAACGCCTGGTTGGCTGGCGTATACAGCCCTTCAAAGACCACCTGGTTTAGCGCATCGCGGTCGATAGCCTGAGAAAATGCCTCGCGCACGCGGGCATCTTTGAACGGGTCGTTGGCCGGCACCTGGCCGTTGTTGATGTTGAAGGTAATGCCCTGATAGCCCAGGCCAGTTACCTTCGCCAGCGCCAGCTTGCTGTCGGCTTCGACGGTTTTCACGTCGCTGGCGGCGATGCCTTCGGTCAGGTCGAGATCCCCCGCGCGCAGGTTCGCCAGACGCACGGAGGCATCAGGGATCGGCAGATAGATAATTTTGTCGAAGTGGTAGGCGTCTTTGTTCCAGTAGTTATCGAAGCGGCTCAAAACGATGCGGTCCTGGGACACGCGGCTGTCGAATTTATACGGGCCGGAGCAGACCGGATGGGCGGCAAAGTCAGGCTTTTTTGCCGCTTCAGGGGCCATCATCGCGCCCGCGCGGTCGGTGAGCTGCATCAGCAGCGCGGCATCAGGCGTTTTCAGGTGCAGCGCAATCTGCATCGGGCCGGTGACCTCTACCGATTCAACGGAGGAGATCTCGCTTTTACGCAGGGAGCCTTTGAGGGTCAGGGCGCGGTCGAGGTTGTATTTCGCGGCGGCGGCATCGAATTTCTCTCCGTCATGGAAGGTGACGCCTTCGCGCAGATTGAGCGTCAGGGTTTTACCATCGTCACTCCACGCCCAGTCTTTGGCCAGACCGGGGACGACCTTCAGGTTTTCATCCACGTCCACCAGCCTGTCGCACAGGGAGGCAAAGACGAAGCGGCCATAGTAGGTACGCGCCAGATGCGGGTCGAGCATGTCCGGGTCTGCCCCGAGGCCAATACGAAGCACGCTTTCAGAATGGGCGGGCAGCGCCG
The DNA here is from genome assembly GCF_058354585.1 of Enterobacter sp. Taxon_8. NCBI lineage: Bacteria > Pseudomonadati > Pseudomonadota > Gammaproteobacteria > Enterobacterales > Enterobacteriaceae > Enterobacter > Enterobacter sp. Taxon_8. The sequence goes on from NZ_CM177989.1 coordinate 3,644,588, forward strand.
CGCCAAGCAACATAACGCTTCCCAGTACGGTCAAAAGAGAATTACGGATTGTCATTATCATGAGTTCCTTGAAGGAAGGGACGAGTGGGTAACCGCGTGTTCAAACAGCGCGCGGCGGCGCAGAAATGCGGCGGATGGCGGTGCGATCTGAATAACGCTGCGATCGCGGTTGATCTCCTGCCAGCGGTGGCAGGCAACCTGACGTCCACCGTCGAGCACCTGATTGATCGGCTCGACCTGGCGGCATTCGTCGGTGACGTACGGGCAGCGGGTGTGGAAACGGCAGCCGGACGGCGGGCTGGCCGGGTTGGGCAGATCCCCCTGCAGCAGCGGCGCGTCGCGTTCAGCGCCCGGCTGCATCTGCGGCGCCGAGGCGATCAGCGCCTGAGTATAGGGGTGCAGCGGCGCGTCAAAAATCTCGTCAACGGTGGCGAGCTCGACGATTTGCCCGAGATACATGACCGCCACGCGATCGCTCATGTGGCGGATCACCGCCAGACCGTGGGCGACAATCACCATCGTCAGCCCCAGCTGGTTCTTCAGGCTCTCCAGCAGGTTAACCACCTGCGCCTGGACGGAGACGTCCAGCGCGGAAACCGGCTCATCCCCCAGCAGCAGCTTCGGTCCCGAGGCCAGCGCGCGCGCAATGCCGATACGCTGGCGTTGCCCGCCGGAAAACTCGTGCGGATAGCGCCCGGCCCAGGCGGCAGGCAAGCCTACGGTCTTAAGCAGTTCGGCGACGCGGTACTGACGGTCCGCTTTCTTCATGTTCTGGTGCAGCCACAGCGGCTCACCGACGATCTGCTCCACCGTCATGCGTGGGTTCAGGGACGCGAAGGGATCCTGAAAGATGATCTGCAGCTCGCGGCGGAGCTGATTGAGGCGCGCGCCCGAGGCGTGGGTGATCTCTTCCCCCTGATAAAATACGCGCCCTTCGCTGGCGGCCAGCAGGCGCAGCAGCAGACGGCCAAGCGTGGATTTTCCGGAACCGGACTCGCCGACAATCGCCAGCGTTTCGCCCGGCATGACGGCAAGCGACACGCGATCGACCGCCGTGACAAACCGCGCCGGAGTAAAGAGCTTTTTGGGGCCTGGGAAAAGCTTGCTGAGGTCACGGGCTTCAAGTATGGGCGTGGTCATGCGGTCTCTCCCAGGGCAATGTGATGTTCGAGCGGCACGCGGAAGCAGGCGACCCGATGGCCCGCGCCGAGCGTGGTGAGCTGCGGTTTTTCATCATGGCAGCGCGACTGCGCAAACGGGCAGCGCGTCGCAAAACGGCAGCCTTGCGGCATGGATTCCGGGAGCGGGACCGCGCCGGGAATGGTGGAGAGCTGGCCCTTGCGTGCGCCAAGGGAGGGAATCGAGCCCATCAGGCCGATGGTGTAAGGGTGCTGCGGATCGGCAAATATCGCCTCGACGCTTCCCTGCTCTACCACCTGTCCGGCATACATCACCGCTACCTGCTGGGCGACTTCTGCCACCACGCCCAAATCGTGGGTGATCATCAGTACCGCCGTGCCGGTTTCTTCTTTTAAGGTGTTGAGCAAGGCGAGGATTTGCGCCTGGATGGTGACGTCGAGCGCAGTGGTCGGTTCGTCGGCAATCAGCAGTTTGGGGTGGTTAATCAGCGCCATTGCAATCATCACCCGCTGGCGCATGCCGCCGGAAAGCTGGTGAGGATAAGCCTTGAGGCGCATCTCTGCCGCTGGGATCTGCACTTTCTCGAGGATCTGCAGCGCGACCTTCATCGCCTCTGCGCGCGAGACGTTCTGGTGTCGCATAACCGCTTCGCTCAGCTGATCCCCCAGCGTAAATGCCGGATTGAGCGAGGTCATCGGCTCCTGAAAAACCATCGCCAGCTCGCTGCCGCGCAGGTCGGCATATTCCCGCAGCGAGAGCTTGCGCAGATCGTGGCGGCGAAACAGCATCTCCCCGCTGACGATCCGTGCGCTGGCGGGCAGTAACCCCATCAGCGCCAGGGAGGTGATACTTTTCCCACAGCCGGATTCTCCCACCAGCGCCAGCGTTTCGCCCGCCCTGACGGTCAATGAGATACCGTCAAGCACGCTAACCGGCGAGCCCGCGAACGTAACGTTGAGGTTTTGTACTTGCAGTACGGGCGTGGCGTCCTTAAAGGGGATTGTCGTCATGGCGTGAAGTCGTCCTCAAGGTGGATCGCCTGAATCAGGGCGGTTTGCAGGCTGAGCAGGTGTTCGCGCATGGCGGCCGCGGCTTCATTAGGCTGGCGATGGATAATCGCAGACATGATCTTATGGTGGTGGTCGTTATAGCTGTCGACACGTTCGGGCGTGCGGGCTAATTCACGAAGATGCTGCCAGCCCGGTTCGCGCCGAACGGCATCAATGGCATCAAACAGGCCGAGCATCAGGCGGTTGCCCGCAGCCTCGGCAATAGCCCGGTGAAAGGCGCTATCCCAGAGTTCGTTGAGATCGCGGTCGTCCGGGCTGACCTTGTCGATGCGTTCCAGCATGCGCTGCATGAGCGCGAGGTTTTCCCTGGTGGCACGCAGTGCCGCAAGCCGGGCTAAGCCGGGTTCGAGCTGTAGACGAGCTTCCATCACTTCCAGAAGGTTGGTCTGCTGAACCAATCCCTGAAGGGCCAGCGGTTCAACGGGTGCCGCCGGGCCAATAAAGGTCCCTTTGCCCTGCTTACGCCAGATGCGCCCCTCTTCTTCCAGCACATCCAGCGCACGACGCACTTCACGTCGTCCTACGCCGAGTGTGTCCGACAGCTCACGTTCCGTGGGCAGCGGTATGCCTGGTGTTGACTCGTGCTGGTTGATAAGCCCGCGCAACTGCTCAAGCGCGGTGCTGGAATTGGCCAGAAACCGTGACGGTTTTTCCATATTGGTTCGCTCGCTTTCATCATGACTTTATTTTTATTAACGATAAGTTATTGATATGGAATGACGCTTATCGTGCTAATGATTAAGCAATAAACAAACCAATACTGAATTGGTTCGGTCTTTTTTTGGGGCGCGGGAGATAACCAAATGATTCTGCGTCAATTATTTTTACAGAAAGACACATTCGGAATGAGGTCTGAAGAGAGGCATGGTGGCAAAATGCACAACAACAGTGCGAATAATGCACTACATCTGTGCAATTGTTAATTAATTGCACTATAGATATTAACTTTTTGTTAATAGCGAGAGAGAGGATAAGATTACAGAACGCTGAAACGACGAAGGCCTGAATCATTTCTGATTCAGGCCTTCTGAATAGTGGCGGAACGGACGGGACTCGAACCCGCGACCCCCTGCGTGACAGGCAGGTATTCTAACCGACTGAACTACCGCTCCACTGTTCCCGTTTGGGGAACGAGGCGCATATTACGGTGCGCCTCCGATCTCGTCAACGCTTTTTCTCGCGTTTTGAATCGTTTGCTGCAAAAATCGCCCAACCGATGATTTTACAGGCATTCCGGCGTTTTTTCAGGCACGCCAGAGACAGCTGCCGCCCTTCTTCTGCACCAGATCAAGACGGGATTCGTGGTTAAGCAGCTCTTCGTCACTGGCTAAAACAACCCGTAGCCGACTGGCCTGACGAACAACACGCTGAATGCCCGCTTCGCCCTGCGTCTGCTGAGACTCATTTTCCATACTGAACTTCATTGACGTCTGCCCGCCGGTCATCGTCAGATAGACATCGGCCAGGATCTGGGCATCGAGCAACGCCCCGTGGAGCGTTCGCTTGGTATTGTCTATCTCGTAGCGCGAGCAGAGTGCATCCAGGCTGTTACGCTTGCCGGGGAACATCTTCCTTGCCAGCGCGAGACTGTCCGTCACCTTACAGAAGGTGTTCGTCTTCGGGATATCACGATTAAGCTTGCTGAATTCATAGTCCATAAAGCCGATATCGAACGAGGCGTTATGGATGACAAGCTCGGCGCCCTTGATGTATTCCAGGAACTCGTCAGCCACATCCGCAAACGTCGGCTTATCCAGCAAGAACTCATCGGCAATCCCGTGAACGCCGAACGCTTCGGGGTCCACCAGCCGATCGGGCTTGAGGTAAACGTGGAAGTTGTTCCCCGTAAGACGACGGTTTACCACTTCAACGGCGCCGATCTCGATGATCTTATGCCCTTCGTAGTGCGCGCCGATCTGGTTCATACCGGTGGTTTCGGTATCGAGGACGATCTGGCGAGTAATTGCAGTGCTCATAGCGGTCATTTATGTCAGACTTATCGTTTAACTGAACGTTTCGAATACAGGAAGTCTACCAGAGATGCGTAAACAGGTAGAAATTTTCACCGATGGATCTTGTCTCGGTAACCCAGGGCCCGGCGGCTACGGCGCGATTATGCGCTATCGCCAGCACGAAAAAACCTTTAGTGAAGGCTATTTTCTGACCACCAACAACCGGATGGAGTTGATGGCGGCCATCGTGGCGCTGGAGGCATTAAAAGAACATTGTGACGTGGTGTTAAGTACCGACAGTCAGTACGTGCGTCAGGGGATCACCCAGTGGATCCATAACTGGAAAAAACGCGGCTGGAAAACCGCCGATAAGAAACCGGTCAAGAACGTCGATCTCTGGAAACGTCTTGATGCTGCGCTGGGTCAGCACCAGATTAAATGGGAGTGGGTTAAAGGGCACGCCGGCCATCCGGAAAACGAACGTTGTGACGAGCTGGCGCGTGCGGCGGCCGCTAACCCTGCGCATGAGGACGCGGGCTATCAGCCCGAATCCTGATCACGGCTTTTTGTATTGCCGCGTGGCGCCAACGGTCTGGCGGATTGGCGTTTTCGATTTGCTCTGCTTCATGGGGTTAAGCGTAAGGGGAATGGTTCGCTTACGCGCGACGATAAACTGCAAACAGCCCAGGGCGGGGAGATGGGTGCTCAGCACCACGCCACCCTGACGCGCCCAGGGCAGCACCTGAAAACCACCGTAGCAGAGCACTTCAAAGTTCAGCAGTGAAAGCCAGTCGAGCTGGCGCATCATGGTGAACATCCGGCTGTTGTAAGGTGGATTCCTGCGTAGCACCGGCACCAGCTTACGCAGCCCCATCAGGCTTAACGGATTGAATCCGCTAAGTACCAGCCAGCCGTCATCAATAAGCACGCGATCGGCTTCACGAAGCAGACGATGCGGATCGCTGCACCAGGGCAGCGTGTGAGCGAGTAAACACGCATCAACGGATTTTTCCGCAAACGGCAGATGCAACGGATCTGCTTTTACCTGAACCGGCGATCCGCCGAGAGAGACGTTGACCTGATGCGAGATAGCGCAGCTTTCGGTATTGATTTCCGCGCTGAGATTGCCAATCTTAAGCAGGTGAAAGCCATACATTTTCGCGAGCCAGGGCTTCAGCTGTTGTTCTAACGCTTCGCGATAATATTCACCCCAGGGCAATTCCGCCCAACGTTCCGGTGCTGCGACAGTCTGAGGTATCCTTGCCGGTTTCATCAAAACACCCGCCACGCTATAAGAGGTAATGTATGAATCTTATCAGTATTCCAGCGTTTCAGGACAATTACATCTGGGTTTTGGTTGACGACGATCGTCGATGCGTCATTGTCGATCCCGGAGAATCGGCCCCTGTTCTGCGCGCAATAAAAGAGAACGACTGGCAGCCAGAAGCCATTCTGTTGACGCATCATCATAACGATCACACTGGCGGCGTGCCTGAACTGCACGCTTATTTTCCGCATCTTGTGGTTTACGGACCGGCAGAAGCACAAGATAAGGGAATCACGCATGTAGTCGAAGAAGGCGAAAATATCCTCATACGTGAGTGGGAGTTTTCCGTATTTGCTACACCGGGTCACACTTTGGGACATCTGTGTTTCTACAGTAAGCCTTATCTTTTTTGCGGCGATACCCTGTTCTCCGGAGGCTGCGGAAGATTGTTTGAAGGTACGCCAGCGCAAATGTACCAGTCTTTACAGAAGATTAACGCATTGCCCGATGACACCGTTATTTGTTGCGCTCATGAGTATACATTAGGAAATATGAAGTTTGCCGTCAGCCTGTTGCCTGAGGATCGGGCGATTCAGGATTATTATCACAAAGTGAAGGAGTTACGTGCAAAAAACCAAAAAACACTCCCCGTAATTCTGAAAAACGAGCGCCAAATTAATTTATTTTTAAGAACAGATGATACTGATTTAATTAATAAAATTAACCAAGAAACAAATTTGCAACAACCAGAACAGCGATTTGCATGGTTAAGGTCAAAGAAAGATAACTTCAGATAATTGCGGGTTGCCTTTTCAAAATTTCGCCGTTATCATCGCTCGTCTTTTAAGCAACTATTGACACACACATGAAGGCAAAAGCGATATTACTCGCCTCTGTCCTGCTTGTAGGTTGCCAGTCACAGAATGGCAGCAACGTACAACAGCACGCACAGAGCCTTTCTGCAGCTGGTCAAGGGGAAGCAGGGAAGTTTGCAAGTTCGGCGCGCTGGATGGACGATGGAACATCTTTCGCGCAGGATCAAGACTTGTGGACCTCTATTGGCGACGAGCTAAAGATGGGAATTCCGGAAAATACCCGGATTCGCGAACAGAAACAGAAGTATTTAAGAAATAAGAGCTATCTCCACGATGTAACGTTACGGGCAGAGCCGTATATGTACTGGATAGCCGGGCAAGTTAAGAAACGTAACATGCCTATGGAGCTGGTACTCCTACCCATAGTGGAGAGCGCTTTTGACCCACACGCGACGTCTGGCGCCAATGCCGCAGGCATTTGGCAGATCATTCCGAGCACAGGGCGAAACTATGGTCTGAAACAGACCCGCAACTATGATGCGCGTCGCGATGTTGTCGCTTCAACGACAGCCGCTCTCGACATGATGCAACGTCTGAACAAGATGTTTGACGGCGACTGGCTGTTAACGGTCGCAGCGTATAATAGTGGCGAAGGTCGTGTACTGAAGGCAATGAAAGCGAATAAAGCACGGGGTAAATCCACCGATTTTTGGTCGCTCTCACTGCCACAGGAAACAAAGATTTACGTACCGAAAATGCTGGCTTTGAGCGATATTCTCAAGAACAGCAAGCGTTATGGTGTACAACTGCCAACACCAGACGAAAGTCGTGCACTGGCGCGTGTTCGCCTCAGCAATCCAGTTGATATTCAACAGGTTGCTGATATGACGGGTATGTCGGTAAGTAAATTGAAAACCTTTAATGCTGGCGTTAAAGGCTCAACCCTGGGGGCAAGTGGCCCGCAGTATGTAATGGTTCCGCAGAAACATGCTGACCAGTTACGTGAGTCTTTAGCTTCTGGTGAAATCGCCGCCGTTCAGTCAACGCTGATCGCGGATGCATCATCAGTCAACAGCCGCAGCTATAAGGTTCGTTCAGGTGATACGCTTTCGGGCATTGCGTCACGTCTTGGCGTGAATGCGAAAGATCTACAGCAGTGGAATAATCTGCGCAGCTCCGGCCTGAAAGTGGGTCAGACTCTGACGGTAGGTGCAGGTAGCAGCGCACAGCGTCTCGCCAGCAACAGCGATAGCATTACCTATCGCGTGCGCAAGGGCGATTCACTGTCCAGTATCGCAAAACGACACGGCGTAAACATCAAGGATGTGATGCGCTGGAACAATGATACTGACAATCTGAAACCTGGCGACCAGCTGACGCTGTTTGTGAAGAACAGTGCTACGCCAGACTCCTGATAGCACGATCGAAAGATAAAAAGGCACCGATTCCCCTCGGTGCCTTTTTTGTTTATCCCGCTTTTTGCGCTTCAGCCATGATGATATCGCTGGTGAATGAACCATCGTTTTGCAGTTCAAAGTACGCCTTTACCTCCGCGGATGCACTCTCCTGATACAGCCTGATCGCCAGACTTAATGCTTCCGGGGTGCGCATACGCGCTATCCACGAGCTAAACTCCAGCGGCAAACGGTCTGTGATTAACGAGCGTGTAATCAGTCCCGCTTCCGTGATAAGCGACAACCACTCTCCGCTGGCGTAGTTTTGCACGTGCGAGGTATCGCGCAGCGCTTCTACCGTTTGCAGCCAGATATTGCGCACCGGATGCCCAGGTGACATCACATCCATAATGATGAATGTGCCGCCCGGCTTCAGAACGCGTTTGACCTCTCGTAATGCCTGGCCGACATCATGCCAGTGGTGCGCGGAATAACGGCTGATAACCACCTCAAACGACGCATCATCAAACGGTAAGGATTCGGCATAGCCCTGGCGCGTATTAATGTTGTTCAGCCCCTTCGCTTTCGCCGCCTCGGCAACAACGTCCAGCATCTGGCTGGATAAGTCATACGCGGTAACGTGCGCCACCTGCTGCGCAGCCGTAAAGCTGGCATGCCCAGCCCCGCAGCCTAAATCCAGAACGTGCGCCTGCGGAAATGCCGACAGGCGCTCACCGAGACGCACCAGATCGCGACCTGAAGCGTGCACGGCGCTGCTCAGATAGGCACTTGCCTGAGAACCAAACTGTCTTTCTACGTTGTCATGATGGGAGTGTGTTGTTGTCATCGTACTGTCCTTTGTGAGTGAAAAATAAAGGGCAGCACCCGCGCAGGCCTGCCCCACGGCAGACCTGACACACCATTATTTATCAGGTTTGCCGGGACTGAATTCGACTAGTAGAGGATTATGATCCGAGGCGCGAGTCACCAGAACAGAGGCATCGTGCACGCTCAAACCACGATAGAAGACAAAATCGAGAGGACGACCAAAGGCTTTTTTGCGCTGGTCATCGCTAAAACGAACCTCACGCAACGACATTTCGCGCGCAAAGCGATAGAGCGCATTCATGCGCGGACGGCTCCAGGCATTGAAATCGCCGGCCATAATGATGGGCCCGCTGTGATGCGCTATCTGATCGCCAATGGGAAGTAACTGCTTACTGTAGACATCCACGCCCAGGCTGAAGTTTACCGCATGGATATTCACAACCATCAGCATTCGGGTATCCGGCAGCGGATAGACCGTCACCAGCGCCGATTTCGCCAGACGCAGGATAGGCTCGCGTTCGCGCAGCGGACAGCAATAGACGGGATGTGCTGCAGAAAGCGTCATCACGCCTGAGGGATGCTGAGGCAAAACAAAGGCGGGTACCTGGTCGGCGGCAAGATAGTGAGTGGTAGCAAACCGAACGAGCTCAGGCGTGGTTTGCGCCTCCTGGAGCAGGACCAGATGGGCATCTTTGCCAAAATTCTTGAGGACCGATAACCACTCCGCACGCTGCTGCTTAAAGATATTCCACACCAGTACGCGGATTTTTTCATCGCTGCTTAACGGCGTGCCGGCGGGTAATGCCTGGCTTATGCTCGCAAATGACCCCGGAGGCAAGATCCTCTCCGCGGGCATTCCGGCTACATAACGCATGGCATAGGTATTTTTTCGCACTTTTGGAAACAGCCTCTGTAACATGAACCAGTCCGGAAAACGGACTGGTTCTAATGTTATAGGGACTTTAGGTCACACTTTCAACGCAATTTCTGAGAAACCGCTTTCCAGTTTTGTAAGCAAGCGCTTACTGATGTTAACCCAGCGCGACGCGGGCGGGTTTATCAAGACGTCCGCTCAGACCAATCAACAGGAAAGCGACCAGGACAATCACCGCGCCAATCCATGGCGTCTGGGTTAATCCGAAATTTTCGACGGTTTGCCCACCAATGATGGAGCCCAGCGCGATACCAATATTAAAAGCGGCAATATTCAGGCCGGACGCCACATCCACCGCATTGGGCGTATAAAGCTCGGCTTTTTGTACAACGTAGACCTGAAGCCCGGGCACATTACCAAAGGCGAAGATCCCCATGACCAGCACGGTGACCAGCGCGGCGTAGTGTATCGAAGCCGTGAACTGGAAAATCATCAACAGAACGACCAGCGCGGCGAAGATGAATTTCAGCGCCGGTACCGCACCATGCTTATCCGCAAGCTTGCCGCCCCAGATATTGCCAATCGCAACGGAAATACCGTATCCCAGCAAAATCCAGCTCACGGCATTGGGGGAGAAACCCGCCAGGTCCTGCATCATCGGTGCAAGGAAAGTGAAGGCGGTGAATACGCCGCCATAGCCCAGCGCAGTAACCGCGTAGATGATCAGCAAACGCGGATGCGTGAGTACCTTCAGCTGATCGCTCAGGCTGGCGCTGGCCCGGCCAGGAATATTCGACGGCACCAGCAGCAGGCTGGTCACCAGGGCAATGACGCCCAGTAAGGAGACGGCCAGGAACGTTTCACGCCAGCCGAAGTGTTGTCCGATAAACGTGCCCAACGGTACGCCCGTGACGAGTGCAACGGTCAGCCCACCGAACATGATCGCAATGGCGGAGGCCGCTTTCTCTTTGGGTACCAGGCTGGTTGCAATAGTGGAACCAATCGAGAAGAACACCCCGTGCGCAAGGCCGGTCAACAGACGGGCAATCACCAGCGTGGTGTAGTCCGGTGCCTGCCAGGCCAGAATGTTGCCGGCGGTGAACAGCACCATCAGCGCGACTAACAGCTGCTTACGCGGAAAACGCCCGGTCAGTGCCGTCAGCACTGGCGCCCCGACGGCGACGCCCAGGGCGTAGATAGACACCAACAGTCCGGCAGAGGGTAACGAGATCGCAAGCTGGTTAGCAATAGTGGGAACCAGCCCCACGATAACAAATTCGGTCGTGCCAATTGCAAAGGCACTGATCGTCAGGGCAAGTAGCGCCAGTGGCATAAAATACTCCGTATCATCATGATTAAGATGACAGGCAGTATGCGCCAGTGCTTAAATAACAAAAATGGTCAAAATATCAATAGAATTTTGCAGGTGGTGCAACAATGAAAGCTACATCGGAAGAGCTGACAATCTTTGTCGCCGTCGTTGAAAGCGGCAGCTTTAGCCGCGCGGCCGAACAGCTGGGACAGGCTAACTCAGCCATCAGCCGTTCGGTAAAAAAACTGGAGATGAAGCTTGGAGTGAGTCTGCTCAACCGAACGACGCGACAGCTGAGCCTGACGGAAGAAGGAGAGCGTTATTTTCGCCGCGTGCAGTCGGTACTGCAGGAGATGGCCGCAGCGGAGACCGAGATAATGGAGACCCGCAGCACGCCGCGCGGATTACTGCGCATTGATGCAGCCACGCCGGTTGTGCTTCACTTTCTGATGCCGCTGATTAAACCTTTCCGCGAACGCTATCCGGAGATGACGCTTTCTCTCGTCTCCTCAGAGACGTTTATTAACCTCATCGAGCGTAAAGTGGATGTGGCTATTCGGGCGGGAACGCTGACCGATTCAAGCTTGCGTGCCCGCCCTCTGTTTGCCAGCTACCGTAAAATTATCGCGTCGCCACAGTATATTGCTGAACATGGTAAACCGGAGACGGTTGAAGAACTGAAGCAGCATCTGTGCCTGGGCTTTACGGAGCCGGTATCGCTGAACACCTGGCCTGTCGCCTGTCATGATGGTCAACTTCATGAAATTACGAGCGGATTGTCATCTAACAGCGGGGAAACACTAAAGCAGCTGTGCCTTGAAGGCAATGGTATCGCCTGCTTGTCAGACTATATGATTGATAAGGAGATTGCCCGGGGTGAGCTGGTGGAATTGATGGCCGATAAACGCTTGCCGGTCGAAATGCCTTTTAGCGCGGTGTATTACAGTGACAGAGCGGTTAGTACGCGCATTCGTGCCTTTATTGATTTTCTGAGTGAACATATAAAAACAGCTCCCGGAGGAGCTGTGTGAGGGTTCAGGTTACAGAGGGCGGGTCAAACTTAATCCCAGTCAGGAGCTAAACCTTCCGGGCTGACCAGACGATCGTTGCACTCCAGCGCGGCAATCGCTTTTTTATCGTCAGCATCCAGATGAAGATCCGTTGCTAACAGGTTGCTGGCCAGGTTTTCACGCTTAGTTGATGATGGGATCACGGCATAACCTTCACCCATTGCCCATGCCAGAATGACCTGCGCGGCAGTCGCGCTATGTTTCTCAGCGATACGCGTAATCACTTCATCTTTCAGCGCCTTACCATAGGCCAGCGTCATGTATGAGGTGATGTGGATCCCGTGCTGTTTTGCCCAGTCCACGACTTTACGATTTTGCAGGTACGGAGACAGCTCAATCTGGTTGGTCGCAATATTTTCTGCGCCAACAGCAGCAATAGCTTTTTCCATCAGCGGGATCGTGAAGTTGGAGATCCCAATTTCGCGGGTTAATCCCTGCTTTTTCGCTTCCAGCAATGCCTGCATGAATTCTTCCACGGAGACGGCATCGTTCGGTGATGGCCAGTGGATCAGCGTCAAATCTACATAGTCAGTACGCAGTTTTTTCAGGCTTTCTTTCAGGCTTGGGATCAGCTTGTCTTTGCTGAGATTCTCAATCCAGATTTTCGTGGTGATGAACAGCTCATTACGCGGTACACCACTCTCTTCGAGAGCTTGTCCTACGGCAGCTTCGTTTTCATAGATCTGCGCCGTATCAACCGCGCGATAGCCCAGTTCGAGTGCGGTTTTAACTGATGCAATAACAACGTCGTCTTTAAGGCGGAAAGTGCCCAGACCAAATGCAGGGAGAGTCATACTATTCCTCAATCGTTATGTTCGTAAACTGAGGACGATTATCGCTGGCGTTGTTATAGAGAAAAAGATCGCAAAACGCAGAGGATTTTTGCTGATTTCGCAATAATTAAGCGTCAGATAAGAAAAAAGCCCTGAGCGTTAGCTCAGGGCTTTTAATAAGTGGCGGAACGGACGGGACTCGAACCCGCGACCCCCTGCGTGACAGGCAGGTATTCTAACCGACTGAACTACCGCTCCACCGAAGACTGCTTGTAACCACCGGATTAATGCACCGGCTTACTACTTAATTTGATGCCTGGCAGTTCCCTACTCTCACATGGGGAGACCCCACACTACCATCGGCGCTACGGCGTTTCACTTCTGAGTTCGGCATGGGGTCAGGTGGGACCACCGCGCTAAAGCCGCCAGGCAAATTCTGTTAATCTGTATCAGGCTGAAATTTGATTGTTCTGTCTCTTCGCCAAAACACCTTCGGCGTTGTAAGGTTAAGCCTCACGGTTCATTAGTATCGGTTAGCTCAACGCATCGCTGCGCTTACACACCCGACCTATCAACGTCGTCGTCTTCAACGTTCCTTCAGGACCCTTAAAGGGTCAGGGAGAACTCATCTCGGGGCAAGTTTCGTGCTTAGATGCTTTCAGCACTTATCTTTTCCGCATTTAGCTACCGGGCAGTGCCATTGGCATGACAACCCGAACACCAGTGATGCGTCCACTCCGGTCCTCTCGTACTAGGAGCAGCCCCCCTCAATTCTCCAGCGCCCACGGCAGATAGGGACCGAACTGTCTCACGACGTTCTAAACCCAGCTCGCGTACCACTTTAAATGGCGAACAGCCATACCCTTGGGACCTACTTCAGCCCCAGGATGTGATGAGCCGACATCGAGGTGCCAAACACCGCCGTCGATATGAACTCTTGGGCGGTATCAGCCTGTTATCCCCGGAGTACCTTTTATCCGTTGAGCGATGGCCCTTCCATTCAGAACCACCGGATCACTATGACCTGCTTTCGCACCTGCTCGAGCCGTCACTCTCGCAGTCAAGCTAGCTTATGCCATTGCACTAACCTCCTGATGTCCGACCAGGATTAGCTAACCTTCGTGCTCCTCCGTTACTCTTTGGGAGGAGACCGCCCCAGTCAAACTACCCACCAGACACTGTCCGCAACCCGGATTACGGGTCTACGTTAGAACACCAGCCATTAAAGGGTGGTATTTCAAGGACGGCTCCACGCAGACTGGCGTCCACGCTTCAAAGCCTCCCACCTATCCTACACATCAAGGACCAGTGTTCAGTGTCAAGCTATAGTAAAGGTTCACGGGGTCTTTCCGTCTTGCCGCGGGTACACTGCATCTTCACAGCGAGTTCAATTTCACTGAGTCTCGGGTGGAGACAGCCTGGCCATCATTACGCCATTCGTGCAGGTCGGAACTTACCCGACAAGGAATTTCGCTACCTTAGGACCGTTATAGTTACGGCCGCCGTTTACCGGGGCTTCGATCAAGAGCTTCGCGTTGCCGCTAACCCCATCAATTAACCTTCCGGCACCGGGCAGGCGTCACACCGTATACGTCCACTTTCGTGTTTGCACAGTGCTGTGTTTTTAATAAACAGTTGCAGCCAGCTGGTATCTTCGACTGATTTCAGCTCCACCCGCAGGGGCTTCACCTACATATCAGCGTGCCTTCTCCCGAAGTTACGGCACCATTTTGCCTAGTTCCTTCACCCGAGTTCTCTCAAGCGCCTTGGTATTCTCTACCTGACCACCTGTGTCGGTTTGGGGTACGATTTCGTGTTACCTGATGCTTAGAGGCTTTTCCTGGAAGCAGGGCATTTGTTACTTCAGCACCGTAGTGCCTCGTCATCACACCTCAGCGTTAAAAGGTACCGGATTTACCTGGAACCTCCGCCTACATGCTTAAACCGGGACAACCGTCGCCCGGCTAACATAGCCTTCTCCGTCCCCCCTTCGCAGTAACACCAAGTACAGGAATATTAACCTGTTTCCCATCGACTACGCCTTTCGGCCTCGCCTTAGGGGTCGACTCACCCTGCCCCGATTAACGTTGGACAGGAACCCTTGGTCTTCCGGCGAGCGGGCTTTTCACCCGCTTTATCGTTACTTATGTCAGCATTCGCACTTCTGATACCTCCAGCATGCCTCACAGCACACCTTCAACGGCTTACAGAACGCTCCCCTACCCAACAACGCATAAGCGTCGCTGCCGCAGCTTCGGTGCATGGTTTAGCCCCGTTACATCTTCCGCGCAGGCCGACTCGACCAGTGAGCTATTACGCTTTCTTTAAATGATGGCTGCTTCTAAGCCAACATCCTGGCTGTCTGTGCCTTCCCACATCGTTTCCCACTTAACCATGACTTTGGGACCTTAGCTGGCGGTCTGGGTTGTTTCCCTCTTCACGACGGACGTTAGCACCCGCCGTGTGTCTCCCGTGATAACATTCTTCGGTATTCGTAGTTTGCATCGGGTTGGTAAGCCGGGATGGCCCCCTAGCCGAAACAGTGCTCTACCCCCGAAGATGAGTTCACGAGGCGCTACCTAAATAGCTTTCGGGGAGAACCAGCTATCTCCCGGTTTGATTGGCCTTTCACCCCCAGCCACAAGTCATCCGCTAATTTTTCAACATTAGTCGGTTCGGTCCTCCAGTTAGTGTTACCCAACCTTCAACCTGCCCATGGCTAGATCACCGGGTTTCGGGTCTATACCCTGCAACTTAACGCCCAGTTAAGACTCGGTTTCCCTTCGGCTCCCCTATACGGTTAACCTTGCTACAGAATATAAGTCGCTGACCCATTATACAAAAGGTACGCAGTCACACCACGAAGGTGCTCCCACTGCTTGTACGTACACGGTTTCAGGTTCTTTTTCACTCCCCTCGCCGGGGTTCTTTTCGCCTTTCCCTCACGGTACTGGTTCACTATCGGTCAGTCAGGAGTATTTAGCCTTGGAGGATGGTCCCCCCATATTCAGACAGGATACCACGTGTCCCGCCCTACTCTTCGAGTTCACAGCCTGTGTGCTTTCGTGTACGGGACTGTCACCCTGTACCGTGCGACTTTCCAGACGCTTCCACTAACACACAAGCTGATTCAGACTCTGGGCTGCTCCCCGTTCGCTCGCCGCTACTGGGGGAATCTCGGTTGATTTCTTTTCCTCGGGGTACTTAGATGTTTCAGTTCCCCCGGTTCGCCTCGTTAACCTATGTATTCAGTTAACGATAGTGCAACGAATTGCACTGGGTTTCCCCATTCGGACATCGCCGGGTCAAAGGTTCATATCACCTCGCCGGCGCTTTTCGCAGATTAGCACGTCCTTCATCGCCTCTGACTGCCAGGGCATCCACCGTGTACGCTTAGTCGCTTAACCTCACAACCCGAAGATGTTTCACTTCATGATTGCGAAAATTTGAGAGACTCGAACACACCTTAAAGATGTGTCGTTTCAATTTTCAGCTTGATCCAGATTTTTAAAGAGCAAAACTTCGCAGTGCACCTTTTCAGGTTCACTCTGAAGTTTTCTTGTGTTTGCAGTAAAAGATGGTGGAGCTATGCGGGATCGAACCGCAGACCTCCTGCGTGCAAAGCAGGCGCTCTCCCAGCTGAGCTATAGCCCCATCGTTTTGCAATCTCTGTACCGGTAATTTTTCCTGAGACAAGGCGTGGTAACGCGAAGCATACATCAGTATGTGAGCGTTGCCGCAACGCAGTATCAGGGAAAATTTGGTAGGCCTGAGTGGACTTGAACCACCGACCTCACCCTTATCAGGGGTGCGCTCTAACCACCTGAGCTACAAGCCTGCAGAGATTTTTACTGCTGTTTTTTCATCAGACAATCTGTGTGAGCACTGCAAAGGCAGGTTCTTTAAGGTAAGGAGGTGATCCAACCGCAGGTTCCCCTACGGTTACCTTGTTACGACTTCACCCCAGTCATGAATCACAAAGTGGTAAGCGCCCTCCCGAAGGTTAAGCTACCTACTTCTTTTGCAACCCACTCCCATGGTGTGACGGGCGGTGTGTACAAGGCCCGGGAACGTATTCACCGTAGCATTCTGATCTACGATTACTAGCGATTCCGACTTCATGGAGTCGAGTTGCAGACTCCAATCCGGACTACGACGCACTTTATGAGGTCCGCTTGCTCTCGCGAGGTCGCTTCTCTTTGTATGCGCCATTGTAGCACGTGTGTAGCCCTACTCGTAAGGGCCATGATGACTTGACGTCATCCCCACCTTCCTCCAGTTTATCACTGGCAGTCTCCTTTGAGTTCCCGGCCTAACCGCTGGCAACAAAGGATAAGGGTTGCGCTCGTTGCGGGACTTAACCCAACATTTCACAACACGAGCTGACGACAGCCATGCAGCACCTGTCTCAGAGTTCCCGAAGGCACCAATCCATCTCTGGAAAGTTCTCTGGATGTCAAGAGTAGGTAAGGTTCTTCGCGTTGCATCGAATTAAACCACATGCTCCACCGCTTGTGCGGGCCCCCGTCAATTCATTTGAGTTTTAACCTTGCGGCCGTACTCCCCAGGCGGTCGACTTAACGCGTTAGCTCCGGAAGCCACGCCTCAAGGGCACAACCTCCAAGTCGACATCGTTTACGGCGTGGACTACCAGGGTATCTAATCCTGTTTGCTCCCCACGCTTTCGCACCTGAGCGTCAGTCTTTGTCCAGGGGGCCGCCTTCGCCACCGGTATTCCTCCAGATCTCTACGCATTTCACCGCTACACCTGGAATTCTACCCCCCTCTACAAGACTCTAGCCTGCCAGTTTCGAATGCAGTTCCCAGGTTGAGCCCGGGGATTTCACATCCGACTTGACAGACCGCCTGCGTGCGCTTTACGCCCAGTAATTCCGATTAACGCTTGCACCCTCCGTATTACCGCGGCTGCTGGCACGGAGTTAGCCGGTGCTTCTTCTGCGGGTAACGTCAATCGCTGAGGTTATTAACCTCAACGCCTTCCTCCCCGCTGAAAGTACTTTACAACCCGAAGGCCTTCTTCATACACGCGGCATGGCTGCATCAGGCTTGCGCCCATTGTGCAATATTCCCCACTGCTGCCTCCCGTAGGAGTCTGGACCGTGTCTCAGTTCCAGTGTGGCTGGTCATCCTCTCAGACCAGCTAGGGATCGTCGCCTAGGTGAGCCATTACCCCACCTACTAGCTAATCCCATCTGGGCACATCTGATGGCAAGAGGCCCGAAGGTCCCCCTCTTTGGTCTTGCGACGTTATGCGGTATTAGCTACCGTTTCCAGTAGTTATCCCCCTCCATCAGGCAGTTTCCCAGACATTACTCACCCGTCCGCCGCTCGCCGGCAAAGTAGCAAGCTACTTTCCGCTGCCGCTCGACTTGCATGTGTTAGGCCTGCCGCCAGCGTTCAATCTGAGCCATGATCAAACTCTTCAATTTAAGTTTGATGCTCGTGAATTAAACTTCGTAATGAATTACGTATGTTCACTCAGAGACTTGGTATTCATTTTTCGTCCGAGGACGTTAAGAATCCATGTCACTTTGAGTGCCCACACAGATTGTCTGATAAATTGTTAAAGAGCAGTGCAACGCGGCTTTCGCTCACCGTTGCGAGGTGGCGTATATTACGCTTTCCTCTTTCAGAGTCAACCCGTTATTTCAGGATTTTTTCTCTTCAACCGACCGGGCTGTCTGTGAAGTGATTCACATCCGCCGTGTCGATGGAGGCGCATTATAGGGGGCCGCCGAGGAATGACAAGCGGAAAAATGCATTTTTATTTCAACCGCTCATCTTTTCACCAGAAAGGCTATTTTTGGTGCTTTTTAATCTCTTTTGGCAGCTCGGCCAGACTATTAATTACCCAATCCGCCGCATTCTCAGCTTCTGGCGTCACAGGCTTGCCGGTGCGCACTAATATTTTGGTCCCTACACCCGCTGCTGTGGCTGCCTGCATATCTTCCAGTTTATCGCCCACCATATAAGAAGCCGCCATATCAATGTGCAGGAACTCCTGCGCAGAGATGAACATTCCCGGATGCGGCTTACGGCAATCACAGGTCTGACGATATTCTTCTACGGTTCCCTGTGGGTGATGCGGACAATAGTAGATGCCATCGAGATCCACACCGCGGTCGGCCAGCGACCAGTCCATCCATTCCGTCAGCGTTTCGAACTGCGCTTCGGTGAATTTACCGCGTGCAATACCGGACTGGTTCGTCACGACCACCAGCGCATACCCCATCTCTTTCAGCTGGCGCATGGCATCTATTACGCCCTCGATAAACTCGAACTCATCAATCTCATGGACATAACCGTGATCCACATTAATAGTGCCGTCACGATCGAGGAAAATTGCGGGTACTGATTTTGCCACCGGTTTGCTCCTGAAAAAGGCATGTTCGACTAGTATCTCATGAATCGCAGCGCAATAAAGTGCTCATCGTACAGAGTTGGATTGATTTAGACGTCTGGATGCCTTAACATCCGTTTTGTTTACGGTCATCACCCGTATCTGGCAGAAGAAAATGCCACGGCTAACTTACATACGATAAAAATAATCTAATGATTAAACTTTCCAATATCACCAAAGTGTTCCAGCAGGGGAACCGAACCATTCAGGCTCTGAACAATGTCAGCCTGCATGTTCCTGCTGGTCAAATTTATGGCGTCATTGGCGCATCGGGTGCAGGTAAAAGCACGCTGATCCGTTGTGTTAACCTGCTTGAGCGTCCAACCCAGGGCAGCGTAGAAGTTGGCGGCCAGGAACTCACCGCCCTTTCAGAGAAAGAACTCACCAAAGCGCGTCGTCAGATTGGCATGATTTTCCAGCACTTTAACCTGCTGGCTTCCCGCACCGTGTTCGGCAACGTTGCCTTACCCCTTGAGCTGGATAACACGCCAAAAGAAGAAGTGAAGCGTCGCGTCACCGAGCTGCTCGACCTCGTGGGTCTGGGCGATAAACATGATAGCTACCCGGCAAATCTGTCCGGCGGGCAAAAACAACGTGTGGCCATCGCCCGCGCGCTGGCCAGCAATCCTAAGGTACTGCTGTGCGATGAGGCCACCAGCGCACTGGATCCCGCAACCACGCGTTCTATTCTGGAACTGCTGAAAGACATTAATCGTCGTCTGGGCCTGACGATCCTCCTTATTACGCACGAGATGGATGTGGTGAAACGCATCTGCGACTGCGTGGCGGTCATTAGCAACGGTGAACTGATCGAGCAGGACACGGTAAGTGAAGTGTTCTCGCATCCGAAAACCCCGCTGGCGCAGCAGTTCATCCAGTCCACCCTGCATCTGGATATCCCGGAAGACTATCTGGAGCGTTTGAAGACCGAACCCGCTGCTGACAGCGTCCCGATGCTGCGCATGGAGTTCACCGGTCAGTCCGTTGATGCTCCCCTGCTTTCCGAAACCGCGCGTCGCTTTAACGTGAACAACAACATCATCAGCGCGCAGATGGATTACGCCGGTGGCGTGAAGTTCGGCATCATGCTGACAGAAATGCACGGCACACAAGAAGAAACCCAGGCAGCTATTGCCTGGCTGCAAGAACATCACGTAAAAGTAGAGGTACTGGGTTATGTCTGAGCCGATGATGTGGCTGCTGGTTCGCGGCGTTTGGGAAACGCTGGCAATGACCTTTGTCTCTGGCTTCTTTGGTTTTGTGATTGGCCTGCCGGTCGGCGTGTTGCTGTACGTGACGCGTCCGGGTCAAATCATTGAGAACGCGAAGCTGTACCGTACGCTCTCTGCGCTGGTGAACATCTTCCGTTCTATCCCGTTCATTATTTTACTGGTATGGATGATTCCGTTTACCCGCGTGATCGTCGGAACGTCTATCGGTCTGCAGGCGGCGATCGTTCCGCTGACCGTTGGCGCTGCGCCGTTTATCGCCCGTATGGTGGAGAACGCCTTGCTGGAGATCCCAACCGGTTTGATCGAAGCTTCCCGTGCGATGGGTGCCACGCCGGTGCAGATCGTCCGCAAGGTTCTGTTGCCTGAGGCGCTGCCAGGGCTGGTGAATGCGGCAACTATTACGCTTATCACCCTGGTCGGTTATTCCGCGATGGGCGGTGCCGTTGGTGCCGGCGGTTTAGGTCAGATTGGTTACCAGTACGGCTATATTGGATATAACGCTACCGTGATGAATACCGTTCTGGTATTGCTGGTTGTTCTGGTTTACTTAATCCAGTTCTCTGGCGATCGCATCGTCCGGGCTGTTACGCACAAATAACGTTACACACAACACAAACTCTACGAGTTAAGGATAAAACATGGCGTTTAAATTAAAGACCTTCGCAGCAGTAGGCGCGCTGATCGGCTCTCTGGCACTGGTGGGTTGCGGTCAGGACGAAAAGGATCCAAACCACATTAAAGTGGGCGTTATCGTGGGTGCAGAACAGCAGGTTGCAGAAGTTGCTCAGAAAGTAGCAAAAGAGAAGTATGGCCTGGACGTAGAGCTGGTCACCTTCAACGATTACGTTCTGCCGAACGAAGCGCTGAGCAAAGGCGATATCGACGCGAATGCCTTCCAGCATAAGCCATACCTGGATCAGCAGATTAAAGATCGCGGCTATAAACTGGTGGGTGTCGGTAACACCTTCGTTTATCCGATTGCCGGTTACTCTAAGAAAATTAAATCACTGGACGAACTGCAGCCAGGATCTCAGGTTGCCGTACCTAACGACCCGACTAACCTTGGTCGTTCCCTGCTGCTGCTGCAGAAGGTGGGCCTGATCAAACTGAAAGACGGTGTTGGCCTACTGCCAACCGTTCTGGACGTCACCGAGAACCCGAAAAATCTGAAAATCGTTGAACTGGAAGCACCGCAGCTGCCACGTTCTCTGGACGATGCACAGATTGCTCTGGCCGTTATCAACACCACGTACGCCAGCCAGATTGGCCTGACGCCAGCCAAAGACGGTATCTTCGTTGAAGATAAAGACTCCCCGTACGTTAACCTGATCGTGACTCGCGAAGACAACAAGGACGCGGAAAACGTGAAGAAATTCGTTCAGGCCTATCAGTCAGATGAAGTTTACCAGGAAGCCAACAAAGTGTTTAACGGCGGCGCTGTTAAAGGCTGGTAATCTCACCTCAGTGTAATATCATCAGGACGGGCTTATGCCCGTCTTGTCATTTGTGCAGTCAACTGATTCAATATCTGACGTTTTGATTATCCATTGAGGAAATATTATGCGTGCTTTACCGATCTGTCTTTTAGCACTCATGCTGAGCGGCTGTTCTATGCTAAGCAGATCTCCCGTTGAACCTGTTCAAAGCACGGCAACCCCGCCAAAGACCGAGCCTGCGAAACCGAAAGTGGTTCGCCCTGCGCCGGTTCGTATTATCACGAAAGCGGACGAACTCGTCGGTAAACCGTTCCGTGAACTGGGCGAAGTGAGCGGCGAATCCTGTCAGGCGACCAATCAGGACTCACCACCAAATATTCCGACAGCGCGTAAACGCATGCAGATTAATGCCGCAAAAATGAAAGCTAACGCGGTTCTGCTGCACAGCTGTGAAGTCACCAGCGGCACGCCGGGCTGCTACCGTCAGGCGGTTTGCATCGGCTCTGCGCTGAACATCACGGCGAAATGAGTGCATTTCAGTTCGAGCAGATAGGCGTTATCCACTCTCCTTATAAAGAGAAGTTCGCCGTCCCTCGCCAGCCCGGTCTGGTCACCAGCGGAAGCGGTGAGCTTCACCTGATTGCGCCTTACAATCAGGCCGATGCGGTACGCGGGCTCGAGGCTTTCAGCCATCTATGGGTGGTGTTCGTGTTTCACCAGACGATGGAAGGCGGCTGGCGACCTACCGTGCGTCCTCCTCGTCTTGGCGGTAATGCGAGAATGGGCGTGTTTGCAACGCGCTCGACCTTCCGTCCAAACCCGGTTGGCATGTCGCTGGTTGAACTGAAAGGCATACGCTGCCAGAAAGATCGGGTGATACTGGAGTTAGGTAGCCTGGACCTGGTCGACGGCACGCCGGTTATCGACATCAAGCCCTATTTGCCCTTCGTCGAAGCGCTCCCGAACGCGCGTGCAAGTTATGCTCAGGACGCACCACAGGCGGACATGCCGGTGTATTTTACGCCTGAGATAACCGCACAGCTCGGTCAGCTGGAGAAACGCTATCCTCGCTTACGGGATTTCATCACCGAAGTTCTGGCACAGGACCCGCGCCCGGCCTACCGTAAAGAAGAGGAAGCAGGAAAAACGTACGCCGTCTGGCTGATGGATTTTAACGTTCGCTGGCGCGTCACCGGGGCAGGTTTTGAAGTGTTTGCCCTTGAACCAAGGTAATTTTGTTCTCCTCTCTTTTGGCATCTTTACCACACTGGTAAACTAAACCACTTTTTTTGTGTCAGGCTGGTGTTTCAGCCTGTTCCAATCGTCGAAATGGAACCGTAACAACATGCGTACTAGCCAATATCTGCTCTCCACTCTGAAGGAGACGCCTGCCGACGCCGAAGTGATCAGCCATCAGCTGATGCTGCGCGCCGGGATGATCCGCAAGCTGGCCTCCGGGTTATATACCTGGCTGCCGACCGGCGTGCGCGTCCTGAAAAAAGTCGAAAACATCGTGCGTGAAGAGATGAACAACGCCGGTGCTATCGAGGTGTCCATGCCTGTGGTTCAGCCCGCTGACCTGTGGCAGGAGAGTGGCCGTTGGGAACAATATGGTCCTGAACTGCTGCGCTTCGTCGATCGCGGCGAGCGTCCGTTCGTTCTCGGCCCAACGCATGAAGAAGTTATTACCGACCTGATTCGTAATGAGCTGAGCTCTTACAAACAGCTGCCGCTGAACTTCTTTCAGATCCAGACCAAGTTCCGTGACGAAGTTCGCCCGCGTTTCGGCGTCATGCGCTCTCGCGAATTCCTGATGAAAGATGCCTACTCTTTCCATACCTCTCAGGAATCACTGCAAGAGACTTACGAAGCAATGTACGCGGCATACAGCAAAATCTTCTCCCGCATGGGTCTGGATTTCCGTGCTGTGCAGGCTGATACCGGCTCCATCGGCGGTAGCGCATCCCATGAGTTCCAGGTACTGGCGCAGAGCGGTGAAGACGATGTGATCTTCTCTGACTCTTCAGACTACGCGGCGAACATCGAATTTGCAGAAGCGCTGGCACCAAAAGAACCGCGTGCTGCAGCAACGCAAGAGATGACGCTGGTTGATACGCCAAACGCGAAAACCATTGCCGAGCTGGTTGAGCAGTTCAATCTGCCAGTTGAAAAAACCGTGAAAACGCTGCTGGTGAAATCCACCGAAGGCAGCGCTTACCCGCTGGTTGCCCTGCTGGTGCGTGGCGATCACGAGCTGAACGAAGTGAAAGCCGAGAAACTGCCGCAGGTCGCCAGCCCGCTGACGTTTGCCACGGAAGCGGAAATCCGCGCCGTGGTCAATGCGGGTCCAGGTTCACTGGGTCCAGTCAATCTGCCGGTGCCTGTTGTTATTGACCGCACTGTAGCCGCGATGAGCGACTTCTCCGCTGGTGCGAACATCGACGGTAAACACTACTTCGGCATCAACTGGGATCGCGACGTGGCGACGCCGGAAGTGGCTGACATCCGTAACGTGGTTGCAGGTGATCCAAGCCCGGACGGTCAGGGTACCCTGATGATTAAGCGCGGCATCGAGGTCGGCCACATCTTCCAGCTGGGCGATAAATACTCTCGTGCGCTGAACGCCGCCGTTCAGGGCGAAGATGGCCGTAACCAGATCCTGACCATGGGTTGCTACGGTATCGGGGTGACGCGCGTGGTGGCTGCGGCGATTGAGCAGAACTACGACGAGCGCGGCATCGTCTGGCCGGACAATATCGCGCCGTTCCAGGTCGCCATTCTGCCAATGAACATGCACAAGTCTTACCGCGTGCAGGAGCTGGCCGAGAAGCTGTATGCCGAGCTGCGCGCTCAGGGCATCGAAGTGCTGATGGATGACCGTAAAGAGCGTCCGGGCGTGATGTTCGCCGATATGGAACTGATCGGCATCCCACACACCGTCGTTATCGGTGACCGTAACCTTGACAGCGATGAGATTGAATACAAATACCGTCGCAGCGGCGAAAAACAGATGATCAAGACCGGCGACATCCTTGATTACCTGGTGAAAGCCATTAAAGGCTAAACAAAAAAACCCCGCTAAGGCGGGGTTTTTTAATGGTGCTACGTCAGCTTATTTACTGTTACAGTCTTTACCCGCAATAAATTTCGCGCCTTTATCCGCCACCAGCGTTTTCACCATCTCTCCGCTATCCGGGTTTGGTTCAAGCATAAAGTGACCGTCAACCGTCAGCAATACCGGCTTGCTGTCATTACCGCGTGCCACGGCGTAATCACGTTCAAGCTGCGCATTGTTTGCCACGCTAACCTTCCTGCCGGTTGCGCAGTCGGTAAAGATCGCCGCATCCGCCATATAGAAGTACATCCCCCGCATTGCCATAGGCGTGGCAGGCAGAGCCGCTTTTACCGGCGCAAGCGTGTAGTTGAACTGGGATTCAATCGGGTTGCCTTCGCGATCAAGCATCTCCATTCCCTCGCCTTTGGCGCGGAAAAAGGTTTTCTCACCGGAAGTATCCGTCAGAACCAGCTTCTCAGCTGTACGCGCCCATGTTCCGTAAGTTGCAAATGACGAGGGTTCTTTAGCGCCCTGATAGCGCTGGTTCATTACCCAGGTGCCGTCTTTTTGCAGGAACAGAGACGTTTCAATGCCTTCGCAGTCTGCGCAAGGCAATACGCCGCGCCAGCTCTGCTGCATTGGTTTTAACTCTTCCGTTTGCGTGGGTTGTAACATCTGCGTTTCGGAGCGGTTGTTACACCCGAAAAGCGCAAACAGCGTGCTCACTGCCATCGCTGACCATAATGCTTTTTTCACAATGAATTCCTTATGAAAATTGTGTTCCCTTTCGTCACTCTGTTGGGCGACGAACTTTACCGCGTAGTGCTTTCACTGTGGATTTTTGGGCCTTCGAGGACAGCCGACGCTCTTTCGATGCGCGGGTTGGCCGCGTTGCCCGGCGGCTTTTTTGTACTGCCGTTAATTCTTTGATGACCGCCACCAGCCTGGCTATCGCCGCTTCCCGGTTGAGCTCCTGGCTGCGGTACTCCTGGGCTTTGATCACAATCACACCATCGCTGGTGATCAGGTGATGGCTGGCAGCAAGCAGGCTTTCTTTATAATACTCTGGCAGGCTCGAGGCCCGAATGTCAAAACGCAAATGGATAGCCGTCGACGCCTTGTTGACGTGCTGCCCACCGGCCCCCTGAGCACGGATGGCGGTAATCTCCAGCTCGTTGTCAGGAATGCTGACGTTACGGGACAAGACGATCATGACGCGGGCTGCCACGCCGTCAAATGAATTTCCAGATTATTCTGAGAATCAGAGAGCCAGATGGCGCCATCCTGAATCGTCGCCTGCAACACCATGGTCCGGCTGGCAAACTCGCTCAGCTGAGCCAGCTGCTCATCATCCAGATACCAAACCGTGAGATTTTTAAACTGTCCGCACTTGCTCTTGTTTTGCTGCCACCAAATCTCCGCAGCACGCTGATTATACGCGAATAAGGCCACTTCAGCGGACTGGGTGCAGGCCTTCTTAATTCTGCGCTCGTCAGGCAGGCCGAGTTCGATCCACAAGTCGATACCCAGATGATCGTTGCGCAGCCAGGCTTCAGGCTCGTCTTCTGCGCTTAACCCACGGGTAAACTGCAGACGCTCGTCGGCGTACTTAATCCACGCCAGCAGGCGCAGCATCATGCGCTCCTGGGTTTCGGAGGGATGGCGTGCCAGCGTAAGCGACGCGTCGAGGAACTGGTTGCGATCAAGATCGGCCACATTGACCACTGCTTTATAAATTGTCGCTTTCAGCGCCATGAGAGAACTCCATTCGAATCAGGCGCTCATTGTAGCGAAAACCGCGGCAAAAGGCTGTTATGGGGTGATAAATACACCGCTATCAAGGCGCTGATATTGCTTAAATGAGTATGGTATAGTCACCTTGCTAAACCGAGTTTATCTTCGTAGGCTTAATGATATCTCACAGTAAGTCAGTGCGCTGGCGGGAGGGGATGTGAATAATTATTGTGAGTTAATTCGCAAACGGTATGCGGAAATCGCCAGCGGAGATCTGGGGTATGTCCCGGACGCGTTGGGCTGTGTATTGAAAGTGCTTAATGAAGTGGCCTCTGATGAGAGCCTTTCAGAGTCGGTCAGGGAAAAAGCAGCGTATGCTGCGGCGAATTTACTGGTGAGCGATTATGTCGATGAATGATACTTATCAACCTATCAATTGTGATGACTATGACAACCTCGAACTCGCCTGCCAGCATCATTTATTACTGACGCTGGAGCTAAAAGATGGCGAAGTATTGAAGGCAAAAGCCAGCGATCTGGTTTCACGCAAGAATGTGGAATACCTGATAGTGGAAGATGCCGGTGCGACGCGTGAGCTGCGTCTGGACAGAATAGCCAGCTTCAGCCACCCGCAAATCGGCACCGTCGTGGTGAGCGAATCCTGATGACACTAACGGGCAGCCTGGCTGCCCGTTACGCTTTCTGCCACTCAAAACGGACACCCTCTTCTGTCCAACCCTCTTCCGTAATGAAAACCCCTGCCGCAGCAATCAGCGTTTCACCATAGAACAGCAGCGGCGTGGTGTCGCGCTGCCACGGCGGCACGTTGCACTCCTGCCAGATTTTCTTCAGCTTGCGTCCCCCGTTGCGCCCAACGATATGCAGCATGCCGCCAGCCTTAAAGCGCACGGTGACCGGTTCACCGGGCTTCGGCAGCCGCACATGACCAGACGACAGGAGAGAAACGCGTCCTGCCTCACCGGGCAATACCAGCGGTGCGTCAGGAGAAAGCCAGTCGAGCACTACATCAGTCAGCGAGGGCATGGACTTTATCCACCAGAGTTCCCCTTTATAGCGTCTAACGTCAAAACCATTCAGGTGGACGCACGGGGAAGCATCATCCCGCGCCATGGCAACTTCGTCCCAGATACGGCTCAGCATCGCCCGCGACGGCATCGCAGCGTGATGAGAGGCAAGCCAGCGGCGTAACAGCGCGGCGCGACGTACCGGGCTCATCGCTTGCATCGGGGCGATCGCCAGCCCTCCGTCGGCAGAAATCAGCCCAGCCAGCTCGCCGCTCAACAGCTCGTCCAGCAACGACTCCTGTTCGGCGCACAGCATGGCGCTTCTTGCCGTCGCGTCGGCGAAATGCGGCCAGCGCTCGCTTAAAAGCGGAAGGACGCGCAGACGAAGGAAGTTACGGTCATAGCCGTCATCCTGGTTGCTCTCATCTTCGATCCAGCTCAGCTGATGTTCTCGCGCCCAGGCTTCAAGCGAGGCGCGCGTCTCGCCAAGCAGCGGACGCAGTAACGTTGTGCCGGCAAATTCAGAACGCGTCGGCATGGCAGAAAGCCCCGCCGGCCCGCTGCCCCGCTTAAGCGCCAGCAGAAAGGTTTCACACTGATCGTCCAGGTGCTGGGCAGTGACCAGCGCTTCTCCGGTACGTAATGCCCCGGCAAACGCGGCATAGCGGGCTTTACGTGCCTGCGCCTCGATGCCCAGCCCTTCCTCCGCAAGCATGACGCGTTCAACGATGAGCGGGATCGCCCAGGCCGCACACAAGGCTTCGCAGTGCGCCACCCACTCCTCTGCGTGAGGACTTAATCCGTGATGAATATGCATCGCCCGGAGCTGGACGTCAGGTTCCCGATCGCGCCAGCGCTTAAGGCGATGGAGCAGAACGGTGGAATCCAGGCCACCGCTAAACCCCACCAGCAGCTGGCGGTACGGTGAAACGGCTTGTGCGATAGCGGGTAAGGTCATAGGGAATTACACATAAAAAATGCCCGAGCTGAGCGGGCATTATCACACAGGACGAACATTACTGCTGATAAAGCTCCAGCGGCAGGCCGTCCGGGTCGTTGAAAAAGGTAAAGCGCTTGTCGGTGAACGGATCGACGCGAATCGCTTCGCACGGCACGCCGTGTGCTTCCAGATGCTTAACTGCGCTATCCAGGTCATCGACGCTGAAGGCGAGATGGCGCAGGCCGCAGGCTTCCGGGCGGGACGGACGAGCAGGAGGAAAAGGAAAAGAGAACAGTTCAATCACATACTGCCCGTTTAACGCCAGGTCCCCCTTCCAGGAGTCGCGCTCCTCGCGGTAGGCCTCACTCATAAGCGTGAAGCCAAGGATGTCGCAGTAGAAGGCCTTACTTTTCGCGTAATCGGTCGCAATGATCGCAATATGATGAACAGCTTTTAAACCCAGCATAGCTTCTCCTTTTTATGATCCCTGAACGTTACAACCGAAAACCCGCACCATGCAAGCGGTCACCCTTATTTTAGGACTCGCACCCAGTAAACGCCGTTTTCGTCGCGCTTCACACCGTGGATATCCGTCTCAAAACCGGGATAGTGACGCCCTACCGAACAAAGCATCAGCAGGAAATCGAGCACGGCCCGACTCTCTTCGGTAATCATCTCTCCCGGCATCAGGAGCGGTACGCCCGGCGGGTAGGGCAGGATCATGTTCGCTGATACGCGCCCGACCAGGTTTTCCAGCTCAACGGTTTCGACCTCCCCTTTCACCTGGCGCTGCCATGCCTTGTGCGGGGTAAACTTCATCTCCGGTAAGACATCGAACGCCTGAAGCATCAGACGCGGCAGATCGTGCTGACGGATCAGCCTGTGGATCCCCTGGGCCAGATCCTGAATGCGCATATTACGGTAGAAGTCAGGATCCTCCGCGTAGAGATCCGGCAGCATGTTCTTTACCCGCAGGTTGAGATCGTAGGCTCGCTTAAACTCCATCAGCCCGCGCAGCAATCCCATCGCCCGGGTTTTGTCGATCCCAATGCTGAACAGGAACAGCAGGTTATAGGGACCGGTTTTCTCCACCACCACGCCACGTTCATCAAGGAATTTCGCGACCAGCGCGGCCGGAATACCTTCATCGCTCATCCTGCCCTGCTCGTCCATGCCCGGCGTCAGGATCGTCACTTTTACCGGGTCGAGGAACATATGGTCGCTATCGGCATCCCGGAAACCATGCCAGTCTTCGCCGGGCGAGACGGGCCAGCATTCTGCCTCATCAATCTCTTCCGGCTGCCAGATATCAAAGAACCAGCCGTCGGCTTCATCTTTCAGCCGCTGCACCTCTTTACGGAAATGCAGCGCGCGGTCCACCGAACGGTTGATGAGACGTTTACCCGGGTTGCCGCGCAGCATCGCCGCGGCCGTTTCGATAGACGCCACCAGCGGATAGCTCGGCGAGGTGGTGGTATGCATCATAAAGGCTTCGTTAAAGGTCTCCTCGTCGTACTCGCCTTTAATGTGAATAAGCGAAGCCTGGGAAAACGCGGCCAGCATTTTGTGCGTCGACTGCGTTTCGAAGAATACTTTACCCGGCACGCGCTCGCCGCTCATGCCGCTTTTACCCGCGTAAATCGGGTGGAAATTAGTGTACGGTACCCATGCGGAATCGAAGTGGATCGACGGCACGTCCAAAGTCTTTTTGATCCAGTTCGTGTTGTACAGCAGACCGTCATAGGTCGAGTTGGTGATGACCGCATGAACAGGCCAGCTTGCGCCAGGAATTGCCGCGACCTTACTTTCAATGGCTTCATGGGTAAACTCCCGGCGCGGAATACCGCCAAGAATACCGAGCGCGTTACGCGTGGGCGACAGCCAGAGCGGTACGACGTCGCTCATCATCAGCAGGTGCGCCAGCGATTTATGGCAGTTACGGTCAATCAGCAGGGTGCTGCCGGCAGGCGCGGCGTACATCCCGACGATTTTGTTCGAGGTCGAGGTGCCGTTGGTCACCATATAGCTCTGCTCGGCGCCAAAGGTGCGGGCGATATACTCTTCGGCTTCCAGATGAGGGCCGGTGTGATCCAGCAGAGAGCCTAATTCGGTGACCGAAATTGACACGTCCGCTTTCAGCGTGTTGCCACCAAAGAAATCATAGAACAGGCAGCCCACCGGGCTTTTTTGGTAGGCCGTCCCCGCCATATGGCCTGGCGTACAGAAGGTATATTTCCCCTCCTTCACGTAGGTGAAGAGCGCGCGGGTAAACGGCGGAGTGATGTTATCGAGATATTCATTCGTGTATTGCTGAATTCGGGTCGCAATATCGTCCGCCACGCCGAGGGAATATTCAAAAAACCACAGCGCCATACGCATATCATTGGCGCTGACGTCCATGGTTGAGTGAGTATTAATAAATGCGTACAGCGGGAGGTATTCGTTCAGCTTGTTGATGTCGCTGCACAGTTCGAGATCATATTCGTCCCAGTCGAAGATCACGCCGCAGATACGCGGGTTGTGCTCGATGAACTTCAGCAGGTCGGCGCTGTTGTGCGGCCAGATTAGCTGATACCCACGCGACTGCAGGGCTTGCTCCAGCTCCTTAATCGGCTCATCTTTATAAAAGACGCCGTGTGGCCCCATAATGGCAATGATATTCATGGGCTTCCTCCTTTAAAAACATTAGCTAAGCATAGCCCGGCTAAACCGCAGGTATAAAAAAAGCCGCAACAGTGTGCGGCTTTTCAGATAATTGTGAAGCTTACGCGTAACCGTAGGTCATCAGGCGCTGGTAACGGCGGTTGAGCAGATCTTCTGTGCTCAGCACGTCCAGGTCCGCCAGGTCTGCCAGCAGCTGCGCTTTCAGAGACGCTGCCATCACTTCCGGCTTACGATGTGCACCACCCAGCGGTTCCGGGATGATGGAATCGATCAGCTTCAGCTCTTTCAGGCGTGGCGCAATGATGCCCATTGCTTCTGCAGCCAGCGGCGCTTTGTCGGCGCTTTTCCACAGAATGGACGCACAGCCTTCCGGGGAGATAACGGAATAGGTACTGTACTGCAGCATATTCACTTTATCGCCCACGCCAATTGCCAGCGCACCGCCGGAGCCACCTTCACCGATAACGGTACAGATGACCGGCACCTTCAGACGAGACATCTCGCGCAGGTTGCGCGCGATGGCTTCAGACTGACCGCGCTCTTCCGCGCCCACGCCAGGGTAAGCCCCCGGGGTGTCGATGAAGGTGATGATTGGCATGTTGAAACGCTCAGCCATCTCCATCAGACGCAGGGCTTTACGGTAGCCTTCTGGTGCTGGCATACCGAAGTTACGACGGATTTTCTCTTTGGTTTCACGACCTTTCTGATGACCAATGATCATCACCGGGCGTCCGTCCAGACGCGCGATACCGCCAACGATAGCTTTATCGTCAGCGTATGCGCGATCGCCTGCCAGTTCGTCAAATTCGTCAAACGCCAGGCGGACATAATCCAGGGTGTACGGACGCTGTGGATGGCGAGCCAGCTGGGCCACCTGCCATGCGCCGAGATCGGCAAAGATTTTGCGCGTCAGCTCTACGCTTTTCTCGCGCAGACGATGCACTTCTTCGTCGATGTTAATATCCAGTTTTTCATCCTGACGGCTTACCGCTGTCAGAGAATCGATTTTCGCTTCCAGCTCAGCAATCGGCTGTTCGAAATCAAGGAAATTCAGACTCATAGTATTCCTGTATTAGTCAAACTCCAGTTCCACCTGCTCCGAACCAATGAGGCCACGGAGATCGTTCAGTAAACGATCGCTCGGAGAGACACGCCACGTTGCACCAAAGCGCAACCGCGCACGTGCATCCGCCCTCTGATAGTAGAGATGTACTGGAATTGTCCCCGAGCGGTGGGGTTCCAGAGACTGACGGAGTCGGTTTAAAAGCTGGTCATCAATTTGCCTGTCCGTCAGCGAGATAGCAAGCCCGCGAGCATATTTTTCCCGGGCTTCGTCAATGTCCATCACTTCGCGGGCGGTCATTTTAAGCCCCCCACTGAAGTCATCAAAGCTGACCTGTCCGCTGACGATAAGTATGCGGTCTTTTTCCAGCAATTGCTGGTATTTATCCAACGCGTCGGTGAACAGCATCACCTCCAGACGCCCGGAACGGTCATCCAACGTACAGATGCCGATACGATTGCCGCGCTTGGTGACCATAACCCTTGCAGCAATCACGAGCCCCGCAGCCGTGGTGATTTTACCACGTTCTGTCGGATGCATGTCTTTAAGCCTGTGGCCGCCGACATAGCGCTCAATTTCTTTAATGTACTGGTTGATCGGGTGCCCCGTCAGGTACAAGCCTAACGTTTCACGCTCCCCATCCAGTACCACCTGTTCTGGCCACGGCTGGCAGTTGGAATAAGATTGCTCGATCTGCTCTGGCTCTTCCGCCAGCACACCGAACATATCCGCCTGACCAATGGCTTCCGCTTTTGCGTGCTGATCCGCCGCTTTCAGGGCGTCGCCGAGGGAATTCATCAGCGCGGCGCGGTGCGGCCCCAGCCTGTCAAACGCGCCGGACATGATCAGTTTTTCCAGCACGCGACGGTTCAGTTTTTTGGTATCGGTACGGGCGCAAAGATCGAACAGCTCGCGGAAATACCCGCCGTTGTTACGCGCTTCGATGATCGCCTCGATCGGACCTTCACCTACGCCTTTGATCGCGCCGATCCCGTAAACGATCTCTCCGTCATCGTTGACGTGGAAGTGGTAGAGCCCTGAGTTAATATCCGGCGGCAGGATCTTAAGTCCCATGCGCCAGCACTCGTCCACCAGGCCAACCACCTTCTCGGTGTTATCCATATCGGCCGTCATTACCGCCGCCATAAATTCAGCAGGATAGTGCGCCTTCAGCCACAGCGTTTGATACGACACCAAAGCATAGGCGGCGGAGTGAGATTTGTTAAATCCGTACCCGGCGAATTTCTCCACCAGGTCGAAGATTTTCATCGCCAGCTCGCCGTCAACGCCGTTTTTCTTCGCCCCGTCTTCAAAAATGGAGCGCTGCTTGGCCATCTCTTCCGGCTTTTTCTTACCCATCGCACGACGCAGCATGTCCGCGCCGCCGAGCGTATAGCCGGAAAGCACCTGGGCAATCTGCATGACCTGTTCCTGATACAGGATGATGCCGTATGTTGGTTCCAGTACCGGCTTCAGGCTTTCGTGCTGCCACTGAACGTCCGGGTAAGAAATCTCTTCGCGACCGTGCTTACGGTCGATAAAGTTATCTACCATCCCTGATTGCAGTGGGCCCGGACGGAACAGGGCGACCAATGCGATCATATCTTCGAAGCAGTCAGGCTGCAGACGTTTAATCAGATCTTTCATGCCGCGGGATTCAAGCTGGAAGACGGCTGTCGTCTCCGAGCGCTGCAGCATGTCGAAACTTTTCTTGTCATCCAGCGGGATGGCGGCGATATCCAGCGGCGGCTCGCCGTTCTTCTCGCGGCGGGCGTTGATCATCTCCAGCGCCCAGTTAATGATGGTCAACGTGCGCAGGCCAAGGAAGTCGAACTTCACCAGCCCGGCGTATTCTACGTCGTTCTTGTCAAACTGGGTAACCGGGTGTTGGCCCGCTTCATCGCAGTAAAGCGGTGCAAAATCCGTAATTTTAGTCGGGGCGATAACCACGCCCCCCGCATGCTTACCGGCGTTACGCGTGACGCCTTCCAGCTTGCGCGCCATGTCGATCAGCGCTTTGACTTCTTCGTCCGCTTCGTAGATTTCCGGCAGCTGTGGTTCAGCCTCAAAGGCTTTCGCCAGCGTCATGCCCGGATCGGGCGGCACCAGCTTAGAAATGCGATCGACAAACCCGTAAGGATGGCCCAGCACGCGGCCCACGTCACGGATAACCGCTTTCGCCGCCATCGTACCAAACGTAATAATCTGCGATACCGCATCACGGCCGTACATATCGGCCACGTGCTCGATCACCTGGTCGCGTTTCTCCATGCAGAAGTCGACGTCGAAGTCGGGCATCGAGACACGTTCCGGATTAAGGAAACGTTCGAACAGCAGGTCGAACTCCAGCGGATCGAGGTCGGTAATTTTCAGCGCATACGCCACCAGCGAACCTGCACCGGAGCCACGCCCTGGCCCGACCGGCACGCCGTTATCTTTCGACCACTGGATAAACTCCATAACGATCAGGAAGTAGCCCGGGAAGCCCATCTGGTTGATCACCTGGAGTTCAATGTCCAGGCGTTCGTCATACTCAGGACGACGCTTTTTACGCTCTTCTTCATCCGGGAACAGGAATTCCAGACGCTCTTCCAGACCTTCTTTTGATTTCGCGACCAGGAAATCTTCCGTGGTCATGTCACCCGTCGGGAACTGCGGCAGGAAGTATTCGCCGAGGCGGACGGTAACGTTGCAGCGCTTGGCGATCTCTACGCTGTTTTCCAGCGCTTCGGGAATATCGGAGAAGAGTTCACACATCTCCTCCTCGCTGCGCATGTACTGTTGAGCGGAGTAATTACGCGGCCGCTTCGGATCGTCGAGCGTAAAGCCATCGTGGATCGCCACGCGGATTTCGTGCGCGTCAAAATCTCCCGGTTCGAGAAAGCGTACATCGTTTGTCGCGACGACGGGCAGACCGCGTTCTTCCGCAAGTGCGACCGCCGCATGAAGATAGCTCTCTTCGTCCTGGCGACCGGTGCGGATCAACTCCAGATAATAACGATCCGGAAAATACTCTTCGTAGAACGAGACGCATTGATCCACCAGCGCGCTGTTACCGCGCAGCAGTGATTTGCCGACGTCACCCATACGGCCACCGGAGATCAGCAGCAGCCCTTCGTTGAGCTCGGCCAGCCAGTCGCGGTCGATCCACGGGCCCAGCGCACCATATCCGCGCTGATAGGCTTTTGAGATAAGCAGCGTGAGGTTTTGGTAACCCGTGTTGTTCATCGCCAGCACGGAGATTTGCGTCAGTTCATCCCCGATTAGGTCGCTCTGCACGTGGAAATCCGCGCCGACGATGGGCTTTATCCCCGCGCCGTGCGCTGTTCCGTAGAACTTCACCAGGCCACACAGGTTGGTAAAATCGGTGATCGCCAGCGCAGGCATGCCAAGGGAGGCCGCCTTTTTTACCAGCGGCCCGGTCTTCGCCAGCCCATCGATCATGGAGTAGTCGCTATGCACCCGCAGGTGTACGAAACGTGGTTCAGCCATCTTCAGATTCCGCGTTACTTAATTGCTTGCGTATTGATTCAGGACACCCGTCCCAGCGCGCGTTTCACCGGGCCGAAACTGCGCCGGTGGTGTTCGGTTGCGCCATGTTCAGCCAGCCTCTCCAGGTGGAAAGGTGTGGGATACCCCTTGTGCTGGGCGAAACCGTACTGAGGGTAAGTGAGGTCCAGCGCGGCCATTTCGGCGTCGCGCGTCACTTTGGCAATAATAGAAGCTGCGCTAATTTCTGCGACCCGGCTATCGCCTTTGACGACCGCCATTGAAGGCATGGGCAATGCCGGACAGCGGTTGCCGTCAATCAGGACATATTCCGGGGAAATTTTCAGGCCCGCTACCGCACGCTGCATCGCCAGCATCGTGGCGTGCAAAATATTCAGTTCATCTATTTCATGCGGTTCAGCGCGCCCCAGGCTCCAGGCCAGCGCCTTCTCCTGAATCTCACTAAACAGCGCCAGCCGGCGCTTTTCAGACAATTTTTTAGAGTCGTTCAGCCCGACGATCGGCCGAGCCGGATCGAGGATCACCGCAGCGGTCACCACTGCCCCGACTAACGGACCACGACCCACTTCGTCCACGCCCGCCACAAGATGGGTGTGAGGATAAACAAATTCCATCATTTCGCTAGCTCCAGCACCGCATCGGCCGCTTGCTCATCAGCATTACAGCGGATCAGTTGATGCAGTTCGCGGAAGGTATCGTGCATCTGGTGGCTGGTCTTGCCGTTGGCGAGCAGCGGCAGCAGCGCATCGGCAAGCGCCTGCGGCTGGCACTCATCCTGCAGCAGTTCTTTCACCAGCTCGCGCCCGGCAAGCAGGTTCGGCAGGGAGACATAATCCGTTTTCACCAGACGTTTTGCCAGCCAGAAAGTGAACGGCTTCATGCGATAACCGACCACCATCGGACATTTCGCCAGCATGCATTCCAGCGCCGCCGTGCCGGAGGCTAGCAGTGCGGCATCGCTCGCATACATCGCTTCCCGCCCTTTGCCGTCCAGAAGACGGACGTGGAGATCCGGGGCGACTTCCGCTTTGATGCGCTCAAACTGCTCGCGGCGTTTGGCATTCGCCAGCGGCACGACCACTTCGAGATCGGGGTACGTCTGGCGAAGAATTTGCGCTGTCTTGAGGAAATCGGCGCTCAGCATCTCAACCTCTGCGCCACGGCTGCCCGGCAGCAAGGCCAGACAGTGCACATCATGGGGAATGCCCAGCACGTCGCGCGCCGCGTTTTTATCCGGATCCAAGGGCATCGCATCAGCCATGGTATGGCCGATAAAACGGCACGGAACATTAAATCTGTCGTAAAACGCTTTTTCGAAAGGCAGAAAAGCCAGCACCAGGTTGGTGGACCGTCCGATTTTGAAAACGCGTTTCTGTCGCCACGCCCAGACGGACGGACTGACGTAGTGAATCGTTTTGATACCCTGCTTTTTCAGATTCCCTTCGAGGGT
Source organism: Enterobacter sp. Taxon_8 (assembly GCF_058354585.1). Taxonomy (NCBI): domain Bacteria; kingdom Pseudomonadati; phylum Pseudomonadota; class Gammaproteobacteria; order Enterobacterales; family Enterobacteriaceae; genus Enterobacter; species Enterobacter sp. Taxon_8. The sequence goes on from NZ_CM177989.1 coordinate 3,681,613, forward strand.
AATGTTGAAATCAGGTGCATCGATACCGACAAACACATCGGGTTTGAGTTCGGTAAAACGACGGGTGAGATCGGCGCGGATGTGCAGCAAACGGCGTAGCCGCCCCAGCACCTCAACGATGCCCATCACGGCGAGCTCCTCCATTTCATACCAGGCTTCACAGCCTTCGGCCTGCATTAGCGGGCCAGCAACGCCGACAAAACGAGCATTGGGTACACGCGCCTTAAGCGCGCGGATGAGACCGGCACCAAGAATATCGCCGGAGGTTTCTCCGGCGACCAGGGCTATCGTAAGCGGACGACCGTCGACCATTAACGAATCAGACCCCTTGTGGAACGGTCAAAGAATTCCATGAACGCGTTCACTTCCGGGTGCTTATTCGCCAGCTCGGCAATTTCCGGCTTCGCCTCTTCCAGCGTTTTACCGCTACGGTACAGCAGTTTGTACGCGTTGCGGATGGCAGTAATCGCTTCGCGACTAAAACCACGACGCTTGAGGCCTTCGATGTTCACGCCAAACGGCGTGGCATGGTTGCCCTGCGCAATCACATACGGTGGGACGTCCTGCGCCACACCGGAGCATCCGCCAACCATCACGTGCGCACCAATGATGCAGAACTGATGGACTGCGGTCATGCCGCCAATAATTGCGAAGTCATCAACCGATACGTGTCCTGCCAGCGTTGCGTTGTTGGCAAGAATACAGCGGTCACCTACGGTACAGTCGTGCGCAATATGCGCATTAACCATAAACAGGTTATCGCTGCCCACCTTCGTCAACCCACCACCCTGTACTGTTCCACGATGAATGGTGACGCTTTCGCGAATACGGTTACGATCGCCAATTTCCAGACGGGTCGACTCACCAGCATATTTTAGATCCTGGTTAACTTCGCCGATGGAAGCGAACTGATAGATCTCGTTATTGCAGCCAATGGTCGTGTGACCGTTCACGACAACGTGAGATTTCAGTACTGTACCCTCACCAATTTCGACATGGGGTCCAACAATACAAAACGGGCCAATGTGGACGTTAGCACCAATGATGGCACCGGTTTCCACAATCGCGGTAGGATGAATAAAGGCGGATTTATCAATCACGTATCAGGACTCCCGGCTACGAGCACACATCATCGTCGCTTCGCAAACAACTTTGCCGTCAACCAGCGCTACGCCTTTGAAGCGAGTCAGGCCACGACGCGTTTTTTCAAAAGTGACTTCCATGATCATCTGATCACCAGGCACGACAGGGCGCTTAAAGCGCGCTTCATCGATACCCGCGAAGTAATACAGCTCACCTGGCTCCAGTTTACCGACGCTTTTAAACGCCAGGATACCGGTAGCCTGAGCCATCGCTTCCAGAATCAACACACCCGGGAAGATAGGCTTCCCAGGGAAGTGCCCCTGGAAGAACGGCTCGTTCACGGAAACATTTTTCACTGCGCGCAGAAAACGACCTTCTTCAAAATCCAGCACACGGTCTACCAGCAGAAACGGGTAGCGGTGCGGCAGAAGTTCTAAAATCTCTTCAATATGCAGAGTATGAGTGTCAGTAGTCAAAATACTCTTCCTGTCAAAATGTACTGATAACAATAATAACACGGCCTGCCGGTTTATTAGAAAGCCGACAGGCCGGGAAAAATAGCGTTAAACGGATGACGCTTAATCTTGTTGATCGATCTTACGCTCAAGAGACTTGAGGCGCTTGTTCATATCATCAATGTTCATCACCAGAGCTGCTGTTTTACGCCATACCTTGTTGGGCTGAAGCGGAATGCCGGAGGAATAGACGCCAGGTTCAGTGATAGGACGCATTACCATGCCCATTCCCGTCACGGTGACCTTGTCGCATATTTCCATATGGCCATTAATCACGCTCGCGCCGCCAATCATGCAATAACGGCCAATTTTCAGGCTGCCTGCCATGATGACGCCACCCGCAACCGCGGTATTGTCGCCAATCACAACGTTATGCGCAATCTGGCACTGGTTATCGATGATAACACCATTGCCAATGATCGTGTCGTCAAGCGCGCCACGGTCAATGGTGGTACAGGCGCCGATCTCTACGCGATCGCCAATAATAACGCGACCAAGCTGCGGGATCTTAACCCAGTTACCGCGATCGTTAGCGTAACCAAAGCCATCGGAACCAATCACGGTGCTGGACTGGACGAGGCAATTTTCGCCAATTTCAACGTCATGATAAACGGACACGTTGGCCCATAAACGGGTCCCGGCGCCGATTTTCGTATTTTTCCCAACGAAGCAACCTGGGCCAATGACGACGTTATCGCCCAGCACAACGCCGGATTCGATAACCGCATTCGCGCCAACGGCGACGTTGTTACCCAGCCTGGCCGTCGCATCAATCGCTGCACTGGCAGCAATGTTCTGGGCCGGCTGCGGCGTGGTATCGAGAATTTGAGCCATGCGTGCATACGTCAGGTAGGGGTTTTTCACTACCAGCGCGCTTACAGTGGCAAATGGAAGATCGTCCTGCGTCAGTACAACAGCTGACGCCTGGCATTGAGCCAGTTGCTCACGGTACTTAGGGCTTACCATGAAGGTAATCGTGCCAGCTTTAGCAGATTGCATGGACGCAACAGCGGTGATGACGATATCGCCATCACCGTGTAATTCTGCATCCAACTGCTGAGCTAAATCAGCCAGTCGAATTGAAGGCATTACTTATTTAACCTGTTTCAGAACATCAGCAGTGATGTCTTTAACATCTTTGCTGTTGAAAGCAACGGCGTTCGCATCAACAACCAGATCGATGCTCTGATCGGCAGCCACTGCTTTAACAGCGGTCTGAATGCGAGTCACCAGCTTGCCGCGTTCTTCGTTAGAACGACGCTGACGATCCTGCTCGAAAGCCTGCGCTTTCTGGGAGAACGTCTGGCGCTGAGCCATTACGTCTTTTTCCAGCTTGCTGCGGTCGCTTGCTTTCATGGTAGAACCATCACGCTGCAGACGCTGCATTTTGGACTGAAGATCGTTTTCCATACCCTGCAGTTCGCTTGCACGGCCTTTGAATTCGTTTTCCAGAGTCGCAGAAACACCTGTTTTCTGTGCAACCTGCTGGAACAAATTACCCATGTTGACGATTGCAATTTTGTCTGCTGCCTGAGCAGAAGTTGCCATCGCTAAACCGAGACCTGCAGCTAATAACCACTTTTTCACAATTAACTCCTTACCATCCCATTGGCACCAGAAGGTACCGTTCTTTGCGTGGCAAGGCGACCGTGTTACCGATCGCCAGTTGTCAGCGCTACACTGCCAACGCATTCCTTTGCAGCGGATTATTACCAGGTTTTACCAATGTTAAACTGGAATTGCTCCGCTTTGTCTCCATCGTATTTCTTAAACGGCTGGGCGTAAGAGAAGACCAACGGCCCCAGCGGTGACATCCATTGTAATGCGATACCGGCAGACATGCGAATATTGCTCGGATCGCTGTAGTCTGGAACGCCCTCTGCGCGCATCTGGGCAGTATTCTGCCAGTTGGTATCCCACACGGTACCTGCATCCCAGAAGAAGGACGTACGGACCGAGTTCGCGTATTTATCACTGATAAACGGCGTTGGCGTGATGAACTCCAGGCTGGCAACGGCCATGGCGTTACCGCCCACCGCGTCATCAGAGCTACAGACTTCGGAAGAGGAAGACTTATTACAGTTATCTTTGTCGTTCCCGCCGTAGTAAACCGCTTTCGGACCAATGTTGTTGGACTGGAAACCACGAACGGTGCTGGAGCCACCCGCATAGAAGTTTTCATAGAACGGCAGTTCTTTGCCACCCAGACCATCGCCATAGCCCCAACGGGTACGACCCAGAACCACCCACTTATGATCGTCATCGATCGGGAAGTAGGATGCGGTATCCAGCGTGACCTTATAGAACTCGTTATCGGAACCCGGAACTGTAACTTTACCGTTCAGGTTGACGCGAGAACCTTCCGTTGGGAAGTAGCCGCGGTCGAGACGGTTATAGGTCCAACCGTAGTTAAAGGTGAAGTCATCCGCCGCGAAGCCATTGTCATGACCAGTTTTGCTGGTTGACTGGCCGATAGAGTCCAGATAACGCCACATCGCCACCTGAGGTTGCATGTTGGACAGGTCGTTATGCACGTAACCTAAGCCCGCACGCAGGGTGTTGTATTCGTTAACCGGGAAGCCAAGCGTACCGTCTACACCGTAACTCTTGTTGGTGTAAGAAGACAGATCCGCGTCGTCTGCTTTAAAGTCGTTATAGAAAATACGACCGCCCAGGCTCACACCGTCTACGGTGAAGTATGGGTTAGTCACAGAGAACTCAGAGTAGGTCTGGTAGTCGTTTTTGGTGCCGTTAATACCGACAGAGTAACCTGTACCCAGCCAGTTATCCTGCTGCACGCCGACCTGGAAGCTGACGCCGCTTTCAGTACCGTAGCCCACACCGAAGTTGAAGCTACCGGTGTTGCGCTCTTTCACTTTATAAACGACATCAACCTGATCCGGGCTGCCCGGTACGCGCTGGGTATCGGTATCCACCGTTTCAAAATAACCCAGACGGTTCAGACGCTCTTTACCCTGATCAACGAGGTCGCTACCCAACCATGCGCCTTCCATCTGACGCATTTCGCGACGCAGAACGGAATCTTTGGAGGTGTCGTTACCGACGAAGCGGATCTTACGCACGTAGAAACGGTTGCCCGCATCAACATTCACATGCAGCTTAACGGTTTTATCCGCATCATTGATTTCAGGCTGAGTCTGTACGCGCGGATAGGCATAACCATAGCGGCCGAGCAGCTTCTTGATGCTGTCTTCCATTTTGGTTACCTTGGAACCGCTATACAGGTCGCCTGGCTGAATTTTGGTCAGTGATTCGATTTCAGCAGAATGCCCCGCCAGATTACCACTCACTTCAACACCAGAAAGCTTGTACTGCTCGCCTTCGGTGATGTTAACCGTGATGTAGATGCCTTTCTTGTCCGGAGTCAGACTGACCTGAGTCGAGTCGATGTTGAAACGCGCATAGCCACGATCGAGATAGTAGCTGCGCAGGGTTTCAAGGTCGCCCGCCAGTTTCTGTTTCTGATATTTGCGATCGCCTACCACGTTCCACCATGGCACTTCATCGCGCAGCTGGAAGGTGGAGATCAGTTCGTCGGTGCTGAACGCATGGTTGCCGACAATGTTGATCTGCTGGATCTTCGCAGAAACACCTTCCTGGAAGACCAGCTTCAGGTCAACACGGTTACGTGGCAGCGGAGTGACAACCGCTTTCACGCTGGCACTGTATTTACCGACGCTGTAGTAGAAGTCTTCCAGACCTTTTTCAATGTCTGAAAGGGTTGTGCGGTCCAGAGATTCACCCACACGAACACCCGATGCTTCAAGGTTTTGCTTGAGCATGTCATCTTTCACCGACTTGTTACCGGAGAAAGTGATACTGGCGATCGTTGGACGTTCTTTTACCTGTACCAGCAGCGTATCACCATCGCGCAGGACGCGAACGTCCTCAAAGTTGCCGGTGGCAAACAGAGCACGGATGGTGTTACTGATATCATCATCATTAACCGTATCGCCGGGGCGTACAGGCATACTGAGGAGGGCCGCACCAACGGCGACACGCTGGAGGCCTTCGAAATGAATGTCTTTCACTACGAACCCGTCAGCACCGTATACGGTGGCGCTGCTAAACAGCAGCGACGCTATGAGCAACTTTTTCATCGCCATCGTTATTATGCGTTCTTCCTAACACTCTCTTACAACCGAGAGAAATCATTGAAAAGTGCAAGCCCCATTAACAGCACCAGCAGAATCGAGCCAATGCGATAACTAAAGTCTTGAACTCGCTCGGATACCGGTCCGCCTTTTAGCTTTTCAATCGCTAAAAACAGCAGATGACCCCCGTCTAAAACGGGAAGCGGGAACAGGTTGATTATCCCAAGGTTCACGCTAATGAGCGCGAGGAACATGAGATAGTAAATCACCCCGAATTCCGCTGACATCCCAGCCCCCTGAGCAATCGAAATTGGCCCACTGAGGTTGTTCAGTTTCACATCACCGGTTATCAATTTCCCCAACATGTTGACCGTCAGCTTCATCAGTTGCCATGTTTTATCCGTGGCTTCAAGGATGGCGCTGAACGGCCCATACTGGCGTATTGTCTTGTACTCATCTGGCAGCGGGATCACCTTTGGCACAACGCCTGCAAACCCTTCTGCCTTTTTGCCGACCGACTTCGTATCCGGAATCAGCGTCAGCGAAAGCGGACTACCCTGCCTTTCAACTTCCAGCGCGAGAGACGTTCCCGGATTATCGCGCACCAGAGTAACAAAGGTCATCCACTCTGTTAATGGTTGACCATCGACTTTAACGATCCTGTCGCCCGCTTGCAAACCCGCTTTGCTCGCTGCCGAATTTGCCTGTACTTCGGCTAATACCGGCTCGATCTGCGGACCGCGCGGACGAATGCCCAGCGCAGCGACGGGATCCTCTTTGTCTGGCTCGAAACGCCAGTGGCGTAAATCAAGTACTTTGTCCTGACGCGTATCAGAACCAAACGGCGATACGCTGATGGTGGTCTGCGGATCGCCAATTTTGGCTACCAGCTGCAGTCGCACGGCATCCCAATCAGGGGTTTCGATGCCATCAATCGCTTTAAGTTCCATACCGGATGTAATTTGCGCACTCGCCGCGATGGAGTTGGGGGCAATTTCACCCACCACAGGACGTACGCCAGGGACGCCGATGATAAACACCAGCCAGTACGCAAAAATCGCAAAGATGAAGTTGGCTACCGGTCCGGCAGCAATGATGGCGGCGCGTTGTCCAACGGTTTTATTGTTGAATGCGCTGTGTCGCAGCTCAGGAGCGACAGGCTCGACGCGTTCGTCGAGCATTTTGACGTAGCCGCCCAGCGGAATAAGGGCGATGACAAATTCTGTGCCATGACGATCTGTGCGCGTCCAGAGTGATTTACCAAAACCGATGGAAAACCGCTCTACGCGCACGCCACAGCGGCGAGCAACCCAGAAATGGCCAAATTCATGCACGGTAATCAGTACACCCAGTGCAACAATGAACGCCGCCAGATTCCAGAGAATGCTCAGCATAAAACCTTCCGTTAAATCGTCCCGAATACCAGTAAAAGCAAACACGCAAACACTGGAACAGCCGCTGTCAGGCTATCAATGCGATCCAGTATACCGCCATGCCCTGGAATCAGGTGTCCGCTATCCTTAATCCCTGCTTCGCGCTTAAACATACTTTCGGTCAAATCACCGAGCACGGAGGCAAGCGCAGCAAAAATCGAGCACACCAGCAGTATTGACGGTGCCACTTCAAGATTCGCCCAGACGCCGTAGCCCCAGGAGATGATCGCTGCCGTAAACAGGCCGCCGATGAATCCTTGCCAGGTTTTGCCCGGAGAAACCTTCGGTGCCAGCTTATGTTTGCCAAACAGTTTACCAAACATATAGGCCCCGGAGTCAGCACCCCAGACCAGAATCATTACATAAAGCAGCCAGATCGCACCGCTGTAGTGGTTTTCGTCGTAGTGCCAGGCTCGCAGCGCAACCATACCCCAGAAAAAAGGAATAATTGTGAGCAAACCAAAAATCAGTCGCAGCACTTTTGAATTACGCCATAATGCCGCTGAACCTGGATAAAAAAGAACCAGCAACAGCGCGGCAACCCACCAGGCCAACGATATCCACAAGGAACCGGCAACCAGTGGCTGATGAATATCATGGTGATATTCAGGCAACGTAAACAGCATTATGGCCAGGATAAAGCCACAAAGTACCGCAAGCCATACTCGCTGAGTGCGCGAGGTAAAGCCGCTAAACTGTCCCCATTCCCACGCGGCGAGCATACACACCACCAGCGTGACAATAGCGAATCCCACCGGGGGCAGTAAAAACAGCGCCGCAATGACAATGGGTATTAATACAAAAGCGGAAATCAGGCGATACTTCAGCAAAAGCTACCCCCATCAGGCTTTGTCGCCACCAGGCTCGGTGCCGCCGAAACGACGCTCTCGATTGGCAAAGGCATGCAGCGCACCTTCAAAGTCTTGTTCATCAAAATCGGGCCAAAGAACATCCGTAAAGTAAAGTTCGGCATAGGCAATTTGCCATATCAAAAAGTTACTTATGCGATGTTCCCCCCCTGTCCTAATTACCAAATCCACGGGAGCCTGTTCATTCATGCAGATTTGCTTGCTCAGCGCCTCTTCATCAATTTGGTCGGGTCTCAACAGCCCTTCCTGAACCTGTTCGGCCAGATGCCGAACGCCCTGGATAATATCCCAGCGTCCGCCGTAATTCGCCGCAATATTCAGCGTAAGACCGGTATTATTTTCCGTCAGCGCTTCTGCTTTACGAATCCGTTCCTGCAAACGTGAGTTAAAACGACTGGTATCGCCAATGATACGCAGGCGGACGTTGTGGCGGTGCAGGCTTTTTACTTCGCTGTCTAGCGCCCACACAAACAATTCCATCAACGCAGTCACTTCCTGCAGAGGCCGATTCCAGTTTTCACTGCTAAAAGCATAGAGCGTTAACGCATCAATGCCGTTGTTGGCGGCAAAAGAAACGGCGCGGCGAACGGATTTCGCCCCCGCTTTATGCCCAAAGGCTCGTATCTTCCCTTGTCTTTTCGCCCAGCGGCCATTGCCATCCATAATGATTGCTACATGACGGCAGCCATGAGCTGGCAAATTTTCGCTTATTGGTTGATTCGCAGACAACATAACGCGTTTTTTGTCCCTGAAAAGGATTTAACGGTACTCAGGAATACTGAAGCCTATACATAAAAAAGCCGTGTCAAACCACGGCTCACCTGACCACATTAAGTCAAATACCTGCGATCAGGTGGCGCAGACTATATCACTGAAGCCCAACGCTAACAAATAGCACGACGACTAGTGCTTGCTTTATCACCAGCTTGCGAGACGTGTCACCTGTTGGCGCGCAATATTACGCGCAGCTGCATCCACCGCCAGCACCTCTTCCACGCTTTGTGGTTCGCGCAAATCCATCATCTCCAGTACCGATAAATTTAACGACGCGATATCGGTAAAACGAATTTGCTGATTCAGAAATGCCTCAACGGTAATTTCATTGGCTGCATTCAGTGCCGTTGTCGCCGCCTGCCCTTGGTCAAAGGCAGTCATCGCAAGCTTCAGACAAGGATAGCGATCGTAATCTGGTTCACTGAACGTCAGGGAACTTAGCTTGCAGAAATCAAGCGGCTTCACGCCGGATTTCACTCGATTTGGCCACGCCATTGAATGGGCAATCGGCGTACGCATGTCCGGCTCGCCCAACTGCGCCAGCACGCTGCCATCCTGATAACGCACCATCGAATGAATGACCGATTGCGGGTGAATCAGTACTTCCATCTGTTTCGCTGACGCATTAAACAACCAGCGCGCTTCAATGTATTCCAGACCTTTGTTCATCATGGTGGCAGAGTCAACGGAGATTTTACGCCCCATCGACCAGTTCGGATGACGGCACGCCTGATCCGGCGTCATGGCGCGCAGTTCAGACAGTGGCGTTTCACGGAACGGGCCACCAGACCCGGTAAGCAGAATCGACACTACGCCATTCTGCTCCAGGTCAGCGTACCCCAGGTTCTGTTGAAAAGGTTGCGGTAAACTCTGAAAAATCGCGTTGTGCTCGCTGTCAACCGGTAGAAGACGCGCGCCGCGCTGCTTCACCGCATCCATAAACAGGCGTCCGCAGGTGACCAACGACTCTTTATTGGCCAGCAAAACATCCTTACCGGCATCAATCGCGGCAAGCGTCGGCAGCAGCCCTGCCGCGCCGACAATGGCCGCCATCACCTGATCCACCTCGTCCAGCGCCGCCATCTCGCAGGCCGCCTGCTGGCCACTCAGCACTTCGGTTCGGCAGCCCTTTTCACGCAGCTGTGCTTTCAGCAGACGTGCGCTCTCTTCGTCATCCATCACCGCATAGCGGGGCGCAAACTCCAGGCACTGTTCGACCATTCGCTGCACATTCTTACCGGCCACCAGCGCTGTCACGGTGTAAAGTTCAGGATTATGGCGAACGACGTCGAGAGTGCTGCAACCGATAGAGCCGGTTGAGCCGAGGAGTGTTAAATGCTTCATGGGATGCCCGAAAAAAGTTAGACCAGATAAAAGCAAAACGCCGCCAGCAAGACCCGAAGTCCCTCTGAACGGCGTTTATCAGTGTACGACAGAAATCAGAACTGCATCAGTTCCGCTTCTTTATCTGCCAGCGCCGCATCAATTTTCTTGATGGCAGCGTCGGTCATTTTCTGAATGTCGTCCTGAGAACGACGATCGTCATCTTCACTGATCTCTTTTTCTTTCAGCAGCGCTTTTACTTTATCGTTCGCGTCGCGACGGACGTTACGCACGGATACACGACCCTGCTCAGCTTCGCCACGAACGACTTTGATCAGATCTTTACGACGCTCTTCCGTCAGCGGAGGCAGTGGAACACGGATGTCTGCGCCCGCAGAGCTTGGGTTCAGTCCGAGGTCAGAGGCCATAATCGCTTTCTCAACGGCCGGGCCCATAGAACGATCGAACACGTTGATTTTCAGCGTACGGGTATCTTCTACCGTTACGCTCGCCAGCTGACGCAGAGGAGTTGGCGTACCGTAGTACTCAACAATGATGCCATCCAGCAGGCTTGGAGAAGCACGGCCAGTACGGATTTTGCTGATTTGGGTTTTGAACGCTTCTACGCATTTTTCCATGCGTACTTCAGCATCTTTTCTGATGTCGTTAATCACGTTACGAATCCTTGAAAACTTGTCTCAGGCAGACTATCCGCCAGCACAGCGCTACAGGTGTGCTAAGTATAGTCGCGTTTAATTCATGACAACGCCAAAGGCGCGCCCGGGTAAGATACCACTACAAAATAAAGCGGAATCTTACCTGTATTTATCGTCAACGGAAATTATTCCGTGATCAAAGTGCCTTCTTTTTCGCCCATGACCACGCGACGCAGTGCGCCTGGTTTGTTCATGTTGAAGACACGGATCGGCAGTTTGTGGTCGCGAGCCAGCGTGAAGGCGGCAAGATCCATCACTTTCAGCTCTTTATCCAGCACTTCGCTGTAACTCAGCTGATCGTACATGGTGGCAGAAGGATCTTTTGCCGGGTCGGCAGTAAACACGCCGTCAACTTTGGTCGCTTTCAGTACCACATCGGCTTCGATCTCGATACCGCGCAGGCAGGCAGCGGAATCGGTCGTAAAGAACGGGTTACCCGTACCGGCGGAGAGGATCACCACGCGGTTGTTGCGCAGCAGGCTGATGGCTTCTGCCCAGCTGTAATTATCGCATACGCCATTCAGTGGAATAGCGGACATCAGGCGGGCGTTCACATAGGCGCGATGGAGCGCATCACGCATCGCCAGGCCATTCATCACGGTTGCCAGCATACCCATGTGGTCGCCCACAACGCGGTTCATCCCCGCTTTCGCCAGACCAGCACCACGGAAAAGGTTGCCACCGCCAATGACCACGCCAACCTGGATACCCAGTTCGACCAGTTCTTTGATTTCCTGTGCCATGCGATCAAGGATGCTTGCGTCAATACCGAAGCCTTCCGATCCCTGCAGCGCTTCGCCACTCAGCTTAAGCAGAATGCGTTTGTACACGGGTTTTGCATTGGTAGCCATGTTTCTTTCCTGAGACTGTCAACGATTAAGATGGGGGTTAATTCTGGCGACATGATATGCCGCAAATCAGTACAGCGATACTGGAGCCTGTCTGATTTCCTGTGACGGGTGACAAAAAGAAGCCGCCCTCAGGCGGCTCCTTTTCAATCATTAAGACTGCTTGGACATTGCAGCAACTTCTGCTGCGAAGTCAGTCTCAACTTTCTCGATGCCTTCGCCCACTTCGAAGCGGATGAAGCCAGTTACGTCAGCGTTGTGCTCTTTCAGCAGCTGAGCAACAGACTTGCTTGGGTCCATTACGAATGGCTGGCCAGTCAGAGAAACTTCGCCGGTGAATTTCTTCATGCGGCCTTCAACCATTTTCTCTGCGATTTCTTTTGGTTTACCAGACTGCATCGCGATGTCCAGCTGAACCTGGTACTCTTTCTCTACCACTTCAGCAGACACGTCTTCTGGCTTAACGAATTCTGGCTTGCTTGCAGCGATGTGCATTGCCAGCTGTTTAACCAGCTCTTCGTCAGCGCCTTTAGCCGCAACCAGAACACCGATACGTGCACCGTGCTGGTAAGAACCCAGAACGTCACCTTCCAGAGAAGATACGCGACGGATGTTGATGTTCTCACCGATTTTAGCAACCAGCGCAACACGTTCTTCTTCGAACTGTGCTTTCAGAACTTCAACGTCAGTGATTTTACCAGCAACAGCTGCGTCCAGAACTTTGTTAGCAAATGCCTGGAAACCGCCATCTTTAGCAACGAAGTCAGTCTGGCAGTTAACTTCCAGAATGATGCCGTAGTTGCCGTCGATCTTAGTGATGATCACGCCGTCAGCAGCAACGTTGCCTGCTTTTTTAGCTGCTTTGATCGCACCGGATTTACGCATGTTTTCGATTGCCAGCTCGATGTCGCCGTTCGCTTCAGTCAGCGCTTTTTTGCAATCCATCATGCCTGCGCCAGTACGCTCGCGCAGCTCTTTTACCAGGGATGCGGTAATTTCAGCCATTCTTAAATCCTCGGGAGATGTGAACTGCCCGGCCGGGGGCCAAACAGTGTAAATTGAAAAAAGGGGCCGGTAATGGGCCCCTATTCATACACGGTACTAATAAGGGGTAAAACCTTATTATTCAGCTTCTACGAAGCTTTCTTCCGCCTGAGAAGCCAGATCCTGGGAACGGCCTTCACGAACGGTAGCAGCTACAGCGCTCAGGTACAGGCTAACAGCACGGATTGCGTCGTCGTTACCCGGGATAACGAAGTCAACACCGTCCGGATCGGAGTTGGTATCAACGATAGCGAATACCGGGATACCCAGGTTGTTAGCTTCTTTGATAGCGATGTGCTCGTGGTCTGCATCGATTACGAACAGCGCGTCTGGCAGGCCGCCCATATCTTTGATACCGCCCAGGCTGTTTTCCAGCTTGTCCAGTTCACGAGTGCGCATCAGCGCTTCTTTCTTAGTCAGCTTGTCGAAAGTACCGTCCTGAGACTGGGTTTCCAGATCTTTCAGGCGCTTGATGGACTGACGAACAGTTTTCCAGTTGGTCAGCATGCCGCCCAACCAGCGATGGTTCACGAAGAACTGGTCGCAGCTGTTAGCAGCATCTTTCACAGCTTCGCTTGCAGCGCGCTTAGTACCAACGAACAGAATCTTACCTTTACGGGAAGAGATCTTGTTCAGCTCAGCCAGGGCTTCGTTGAACATTGGTACAGTTTTCTCAAGGTTGATGATGTGAACTTTGTTACGCGCGCCGAAGATGAAAGGCTTCATTTTCGGGTTCCAGTAACGGGTCTGGTGACCAAAGTGAACACCAGCCTTGAGCATGTCGCGCATGGAAACAGTTGCCATGTTTAAAACCTCTATATTGAAAGTTGGGGTTATGCCTCCACGTATCCCATATTACCGACCCCGAAGGGCACCCCGGAATATGTGCCGATACGTGTGTGTTGTTACACAAAGTGAGATTTGTCGCTTCCGTCCAGCCTGTGTATCTGAGATGGATCGGAAGTCCGGCGCGCTTTATACCACAAAACACGACCAGAAACCAACAGTTGTTGGCGGAGTGTGCTGTTAATGATTCTCAATTTGGCACGGAGCGTGCCTGACTGATACCATTGACGACACTTAGACTAGTATTGTCGAAAAAATCGACACCGATGGACAGATTACATGGCTATCTCTATTAAGACACCTGAAGAAATTGAAAAGATGCGCGTCGCCGGTCGTCTGGCCGCGGAAGTGCTGGAAATGATCGAGCCGTTCGTGAAGCCGGGCGTCAGTACCGGTGAACTGGACCGTATCTGTAACGACTATATCGTGAACGAGCAGCACGCGGTTTCCGCCTGCCTCGGCTACCACGGTTTCCCGAAATCCGTCTGCATCTCTATTAATGAAGTGGTATGCCACGGCATCCCGGACAATGAAAAACTGCTGAAAGATGGCGATATTGTCAACATCGACGTGACCGTCATTAAAGACGAGTACCACGGTGACACCTCAAAAATGTTCATCGTTGGCAAGCCGACTATTCTTGGCGAGCGTCTGTGCAAAGTGACGCAAGAGAGCCTCTATCTGGCGCTGAAAATGGTTAAACCGGGTATTCGCCTGCGTACCATCGGTGCGGCAATCCAGAAGTTTGTGGAAGCAGAAGGTTTCTCCGTGGTTCGCGAGTACTGCGGTCACGGCATTGGTCGCGTCTTCCATGAAGAGCCGCAGGTTCTGCACTATGATGCAGACGACGGCGGCGTGGTGCTGCAAAAAGGCATGACCTTTACCATTGAGCCGATGGTTAACGCGGGTGACTACCGCATCCGTACCATGAAAGACGGCTGGACGGTGAAAACCAAAGACAGAAGCTTGTCTGCACAGTACGAGCATACTATTGTGGTAACAGACAACGGCTGCGAAATTATGACGTTGCGCAAGGATGACACCATCCCGGCGATACTGACGCACGACGAATGATAAAAAAGCCGGCAAATGCCGGCTTTTTTAATGGCTATAGCTTTTTCTTATGGGTGGCGCACGATGAGTAATCTTTTACCCGAACAGTATGCTAACACAGCACTTCCCACCCTCCCCGACCAGCCCGATAACCCGGGCGTCTGGCCGTCGCACGAGCTGACCTGCGCGCATATTAAAGCCCATATGGATGTTTTCCATCGCTGGCTGGGCAGCGCGTTCGACGCAGGCGTGTCGGCCGAGCAGCTCATTGAAGCGCGCACCGAATTTATCGACCAGCTGCTGCAGCGCCTGTGGATCGATTATGGGTTTGGGCAAATCAGTGATGTTGCGCTGGTTGCCGTCGGGGGCTACGGCCGCGGTGAGCTGCATCCGCTTTCCGATATCGATCTGCTGATCTTGAGCCGCAAAAAGCTGCCGGACGAACAGGCGCAAAAAATTGGCGAACTGCTGACGCTGCTTTGGGACGTGAAGCTGGAAGTGGGCCACAGCGTGCGCACCCTGGAAGAGTGTCTGCTGGAAGGGTTATCGGACCTGACCGTCGCCACCAACCTGATTGAAACCCGCCTGCTGATTGGTGACGTTGCCCTGTTCCTGGAGCTGCAAAAACACATCTTCAGCGACGGCTTCTGGCCGTCAGAAAAGTTCTTCGCCGCGAAGGTCGAGGAGCAAAACCAGCGCCACCAGCGCTATCACGGCACCAGCTATAATCTTGAACCGGATATAAAAAGCAGCCCCGGCGGCCTGCGCGACATCCACACTTTACAGTGGGTCGCCCGCCGCCATTTTGGCGCCACCTCGATGGACGAGATGGTCGGCTTCGGCTTTTTAACCGAGGCCGAGCGTAACGAACTAAACGAGTGCCTGCACCTGCTCTGGCGCATCCGCTTTGCCCTGCATCTGGAAGTTACGCGCTACGATAACCGTCTGCTGTTTGACCGCCAGCTCAGCGTGGCGCAGCGGCTGAATTACCAGGGTGAAGGTAACGAGCCGGTTGAGCAGATGATGAAAGATTTCTTCCGCGTCACTCGCCGGGTGAGCGAGCTGAACCAGATGCTGCTGCAGCTGTTCGACGAGGCCATTCTGGCCCTGACGGCCGACGAAAAGCCGCGCCCGATTGATGACGAATTCCAGCTGCGCGGCACGCTTATCGACCTGCGCGACGAAACGTTGTTCATCCGCGAGCCGGAAGCAATTCTGCGGATGTTCTATACCATGGTGCGCAACAGCACCATCACCGGAATCTACTCCACCACCCTGCGCCATCTGCGCCATGCGCGCCGTCATCTGACGCAGCCGCTGTGCTATATCCCGGAAGCGCGTTCGCTGTTCCTGAGCATGCTCCGCCACCCGGGTGCCGTCAGCCGCGGCCTGCTGCCGATGCACCGTCACAGCGTGCTGTGGGCCTATATGCCGCAGTGGTCGCACATCGTCGGGCAGATGCAGTTCGATCTGTTCCACGCCTACACGGTGGATGAACACACCATCCGCGTGATGCTCAAGCTGGAGAGCTTTGCGAAAGAAGAGACGCGCTCCCGCCACCCGCTGTGCGTGGAGCTGTGGCCGCGCCTGACCCATCCGGAACTGATCCTGATTGCTGCCCTGTTCCACGATATCGCCAAAGGTCGCGGCGGTGACCACTCGGTGCTGGGCGCGCAGGACGTACTGAAATTTGCCGAACTGCACGGCCTGAACTCGCGTGAAACGCAGCTGGTGGCCTGGCTGGTGCGCCATCACCTGCTGATGTCGGTCACCGCGCAGCGTCGGGATATTCAGGACCCGGAAGTCATTAAGCAGTTCGCCGAAGAGGTTCAGACTGAAAACCGTCTGCGCTATCTGGTCTGCCTGACGGTGGCCGATATCTGCGCCACCAACGAGACCCTGTGGAACAGCTGGAAGCAGAGCCTGCTGCGCGAGCTGTACTTCGCTACCGAAAAACAGCTGCGTCGCGGGATGCAAAACATCCCGGACATGCGCGAACGCGTGCGCCATCACCAGCTGCAGGCGCTGGCGCTGCTGCGGATGGATAACATTGATGAAGAGGCACTGCATCAGATTTGGGCCCGCTGCCGCGCCAACTATTTTGTCCGCCACAGCCCAAACCAGCTTGCCTGGCACGCGCGGCATCTGCTGAAGCACGATCTGTCCCAGCCGATGATCCTGCTAAGCCCGCAGGCTACCCGCGGCGGGACGGAGATTTTCATCTGGAGCCCGGACCGCCCTTATCTGTTTGCTGCGGTCTGCGCCGAGCTGGACAGGCGTAACCTGAGCGTGCACGACGCGCAGATTTTCACCACCCGCGACGGCATGGCGATGGACACCTTTATCGTGCTTGAGCCGGACGGCAGCCCGCTGTCATCGGACAGGCATGAAGGGATACGTTTTGGTCTTGAGCAGGCGATTACCCAGCGCAGCTGGCAGCCTCCGCAGCCGCGTCGGCAGCCGGCGAAATTGCGCCACTTTACCGTCGATACCGAGGTCAATTTCCTGCCGACCCACACCGACCGAAAATCGTTCCTGGAGCTGATCGCGCTCGACCAGCCAGGGCTGCTTGCCCGCGTCGGACAGGTTTTTGCCGATCTGGGAATTTCGCTTCATGGGGCCCGAATTACAACCATTGGCGAGCGAGTAGAAGATTTATTTATAATCGCCACCGCCGACCGGCGTGCCCTTAATAATGACCTGCAGCTTGAAGTGCAACAACGGTTGACAGCAGCCCTCAATCCAAACGATAAAGGGTGATATGTTTTTTAGTGAAATGGAAAGAGTAAACAATGCAGCAGTTACAGAACGTTATTGAGTCCGCTTTTGAGCGTCGCGCCGAGATTACCCCGGCAAATGTGGATACCGTGACCCGTGAAGCGGTAAACCAGGTGATTTCCCTTCTGGATTCCGGCGCGCTGCGCGTGGCAGAAAAAATCGACGGTCAGTGGGTCACTCATCAATGGCTGAAGAAAGCCGTGCTGCTCTCTTTCCGCATCAACGATAACCAGGTTATCGACGGAGCTGAAAGCCGCTACTTCGATAAAGTGCCAATGAAATTCGCTGACTACGACGAAGCGCGTTTCCAGAAAGAAGGTTTCCGCGTGGTACCGCCTGCGGCAGTACGTCAGGGCGCATTCATCGCACGCAATACCGTGCTGATGCCATCCTACGTGAACATCGGTGCCTACGTTGACGAAGGCACGATGGTTGACACATGGGCAACCGTCGGTTCCTGCGCGCAGATCGGTAAAAACGTTCACCTGTCCGGCGGCGTGGGCATCGGTGGCGTTCTGGAGCCACTGCAGGCTAACCCGACCATCATCGAAGACAACTGCTTCATCGGCGCCCGCTCTGAAGTGGTAGAAGGCGTGATCGTTGAAGAAGGCTCCGTGATCTCCATGGGCGTTTACATCGGTCAGAGCACCCGTATTTATGACCGTGAAACCGGCGAAGTTCACTACGGTCGCGTTCCGGCTGGCTCCGTGGTGGTTTCCGGTAACCTGCCGTCAAAAGATGGCAAATACAGCCTCTACTGTGCGGTTATCGTGAAGAAAGTGGATGCGAAAACGCGCGGTAAAGTGGGCATCAATGAATTGCTGCGCACCATCGATTAATCGGGTATAACAAAAAGCGGGGGCAACCCCGCTTTTTTTATATCTGAGGGTGGCGAAAATAGATTTTTTCGTTAATTATTCAAAGGTTATGTTGAGATCAAGGGTACCGCTATGTACGATAATCTGAAAAGTCTGGGCATTACCAATCCTGATGAAATTGATCGTTACAGCCTCCGCCAGGAAGCCAACAACGATATTTTGAAAATCTATTTTCACAAGGACAAAGGAGAGTTTTTCGCCAAAAGCGTGAAGTTTAAATACCCACGCCAGCGTAAGACCGTTGTTGCTGACGGCGTAGGTCAGGGATACAAAGAAGTACAGGAAATCAGCCCTAACCTGCGCTATGTGATCGATGAACTCGATCAGATCTGCCAGCGCGACCGCACCGAAGTCGATCTCAAGCGTAAGATCCTTGACGATCTGCGTCACCTGGAAAGTGTTGTGACTAACAAGATCAGCGAGATTGAAGCGGATCTTGAGAAATTAACCCGGAAATAAAAGCAAAACGGCAATCCTTGATTGCCGTTTTATAGTGTTTGCGCCCTCTCCCCGTGGGAGAGGGATGGGGTGAGGGCACCAGACCACACTCAGTCATCTCTGCTCGTCCAGCTGCAGCGCCACATACAGCAGCAGCCTGTCGTCGAAATTCCCCAGGTCCAGCCCCGTCAGCTCCGAAATCCGGTTTAACCGATACTCCAGTGTATTGCGGTGAATAAACAGCGCCTTCGAGGTCGCCAGCGGCTGCACGTTATGGCGGAACCATGCCTGCAGCGTCCGGCGCAGCAGGCCGTTGTTGTCCATGGCTTTCAGACGCGCTAATGGCCGCGCCAGCTCATTGGCCTGCCAGCCCCCGCGCAGGCTGTCGAGCAGCACCGGCAGCATCAGATCCTGATAGAAATAACAGCGGCTCTCCGGCATCCGCTGCTTGCCCACCATCATGGTGGTTCGCGCGGTACGCCAGGAGCGGGCGATACTGCCCGGCCCGGTAAAGTAGTTGCCCAGCGCAACGCGAAAACGCAGCTGACCATTCTCCTTCATCCGGGAGATCAGCAGCTCCACGCGACGACGATGATCGTCCGCATCCCAGCGGCCAAACGCATTGAGCGCCGGTTTGAGCACCACCATTTCCGTCAGAGAAACGATCGCCACCAGGTTATCGCGCTCCGGCGTCGCCAGCGCATTTTGCAGCTGCTGCAGCTCGGCCATCGCGCTGTCCACGCCAAGCTGGCCGCTATCGACCTCAATCACCGCCACCACGCGCGGCTGGTTCAGATCGATCCCCAGACGCTGGGCCCATTCACTCAGTGCAGGCGTATGCTCTTCCGCCTGAATAAGGTTCATCACCAGCTCTTCGCGCAGGCGGCTGTCCTGAGCGAGCAGGTGCATCAGGCGCGACTGTTCCAGCATCATCTCTGCCGTCATGCAGACCAGCTCACCGTATTTTCGCAGCGACTCGGGCTCGCCGGTGAGGCCGATGACCCCCACAATCTCACCTTCAAGGCGCAGCGGTAAATTGATGCCCTGACGGACGCCGTGCAGGTGTTTCGCTACCGCATCGTCGATATCCACTACCCGCCCCTGAGAAAGCACGAGCAGCGCACCTTCGTGCAATTCCCCAATACGCTCGCGATCGCCGCTGCCGATAATGCGCCCGCGAGCATCCATCACGTTGATATTGGTATCAATGATGCGCATGGTGCGCGCCACGATATCCTGCGCCATTTTGGTATCAAGATGCCAGCCAGCCATGCAACCCTCCCGTGAGCAGAGCTCAAGCATAGGGAAGTTCAGCTGCGGCTGCATTGTGCAAATGCACAAAGAGAGAGGGAAAAGTATGGAGTTGTGGTTACAGTCACAGAAACGAGAAAGCCCCTGCGAACAGGGGCTTCAGAGGATTACTGCATCAGCAGATAAAGAGAGGTATCGCCACGCTGGATATTCAGCGCCAGCACGGAAGGCTTGCTGTCGAGAATTTTGCGCAGTTCAGCGATGTTTTTAACCGGCTGCTGGTTAGCGCCCATGATCACATCGCCTTTTTTCAGGCCGATACGGGCTGCCGGTGAATTCGCTTTCACGTTATTCACCACCACGCCTTTGTCTGCGCCTTTATTGCTCATCTCGGCACCTTCAATCCCGCTGAAGATGGTGCTGGAATCCACCTGATTCTGGCTGCTCTGCTGCAGCTCCAGGCTCACGTTAACCGGCTTACCGTCGCGCAGCAGGCCGAGGGTCACTTTACTGCCAATCGGCATGGAGCCCACTTCGGCGCGCAGGGCGGCAAAGCTGCTGATCGGCTTACCGTTCAGGGAGGTGATCACATCCCCTGCTTTAATGCCCGCTTTCGCCGCAGAAGAATTCGGCATCACCTGGCTGACGAATGCCCCGCGCTGGGCGTCAACTTTCATCGCCTTAGCCAGTTCGGAGTTCAGCTCCGTACCCAGGATACCCAGCTCACCGCGTTTCACCTGGCCATACTGCACCATCTGCGCGGTCAGGTTTTTCACCATGTTACTTGGGATAGCAAAGCCGATCCCGATGTTGCCGCCGTCCGGTGCCAGGATAGCGGTGTTGATACCGATCAGCTCACCGTTCAGGTTCACCAGCGCACCGCCGGAGTTACCGCGGTTGATCGCTGCATCCGTCTGGATGAAGTTTTCGTAGTTTTCCGCGTTAAGGCCGCTACGACCCAGCGCAGAGACGATACCGGATGTCACGGTTTCACCCAGGCCGAACGGGTTACCGATCGCCACGGTGTAGTCACCCACGCGCAGCGCGTCGGAGTCGGCAATTTTAATTGCCGTCAGGTTTTTCGGATCCTGAATCTGGATCAGAGCGATGTCGGAGCGTGGGTCTTTGCCGACCACTTTGGCGTCAAACTTACGGCCATCGCTCAGCTGAACCTTAATGCTGTTAGCGTTATCGACAACGTGGTTGTTGGTAACGACGTAGCCTTTCGCTGCATCAATGATTACCCCCGAGCCAAGCGCCATGAATTTCTGCTGCTGACCGCCGCCCTGGCTGTCATCCCCTGCACCGCCGCCCTGACAGAACGGAGAGCTCTGGAATGGCGAACCGTCCTGGCAGAACGGCGAGTTGTCGCCGAAGAACTGCTGGAAGTTACGCGGCATACGCGGCGTATTGACGGTCGTGCTGCCCTCAACGTTAATACTCACCACCGATGGCATCACTTTTTCGAGCATCGGTGCCAGGCTTGGCATCTGCTGCGCGGTTGCTGCCGACGACGCGGTCTCGGCTGCAGTAGCAGTCAGAGGAGACAGCGCTAAACCTAAACTCAGAGCCAGTGCACTCATTGCTAATGTGGTTTTTTTCATGTTTCTCAATCTCGATTTACAGGTAACGCAAAATTGCTGTGTAACTCAGATTCGTTTTATACCGCTTAGTTCCGGCGATAAGTTTATGGAAAAGGTAAAAATTTATTGGCCGTCTTTACAAAACTCCGGCATTATTCCACCGCCATCAGCTTGCGGTATTCATCCCAGGCATACAAATCCGTCATGCCGCTGATATAGTCCTGGATAAGACGGCAGCGATAATAATATTCCATTACCGGCCATTCGGGAGAGTTGCGTTCCAGCTTGCCAATCGCTTCGACATACGCCAGACGATGCCGGGTAGAGAGTTTTTGATAAAGCCGCGATTCGATGGGTATTCTGCGCACGCGCTCGTGTTCCACCAGCTCGCTGAATTCGTCGACCGAAAGCTGGAGCAATGGGGAATAAATTTCCAGTAACCCACTGATTACCCGATAGCCCTGCAGCTCTAGCTGCTCGACATCCGGATGGCTGAATACATGCCGCATCGCAACATGTTTATAAAGCTCAAGGAGCTGGCTGAAACTGCTGTCATCTTCCAGCAGCGCGTGGTTGAATTCCCCGCTGAAAATGAGCGGCAAATTATCAATAAAGCGCGACGCCGCGTATGGCACCAGTTTATTTAATGTATTGACCCGCAAATACATAAAGAACTGGTCTTCCGTACTGCGACTTAATGTATTTGACCGCGATTTTTCCCAGGCATTTTCGACAACCTGCGCAAACAGCGAGCCTTTTTCGTGAGTACCCCAGGCCGCATAAAGATGCTGATAAAGCTCCTCGACGCTGAAAATTCTTTTCTCAACGGCATCTTCCAGATCGGCCACGCAATAGGAGATATCATCGGCGGCTTCCATAATCCAGGTCAATGGAAAACGACCGTTTGGCGTCAATGAAAGTTCTTTACGCAGCCGCTCAATATAGGCCTCTTCAGAAAGGTAATAGCCCGGTTTTTTCATTAAATAACTGTGGGACGCGGGGGGATCCCCCATCCACCACGCGGGGCGCGTATATTTTAGAATGCAGCCGACCTGCGCCCAGGTCAGGTTCATGCGCATCAGGGAGTGGACCAGACGGATCCCCTGCGCGTTGCCCTCAAAATGACAGAGATCCTGACGTACCTTGCGGCGCAGATCGTTCAGCCCCTCTTCGCCTTCACGCAGGCGTAAATCGCGTACGATGCAGCGATCGTCGCTCAGCGGCTGGCTCACCGCATCCGAAGGGTAAAGCCGTTGTTTAAACCAGTCATTGATAGCCGCCTCACCAAAGTGACCGAAAGGCGGGTTGCCGATGTCATGCATCAGGCAGGCCATCTCAACGATGCTCTCAAAAGGCCCCGTCAGCTCGTCCAGACCATAGGTTTCCAGTAAACGCTGCTCTTTGAGACGGCTCAAAACCTCCTTGGCAATGTAGCGCCCGACCTGCTGCACCTCCATGGAGTGGGTTAAACGCGTGCGCACCGCGGCGTTACGTTCCAGCGGAAAGACCTGGGTCTTTTGCTGCAGACGGCGGATGGCGGGCGAGTTAATGATCCGCCCGCGATCGCTTTCAAAGATACGCAGGATCTCATGTTCGCTCTTGTCGCCCTGCGGCGAACGGAAACGTCGGTGCCAGTTAATTTTGGTGCGAAAATCGATTGGTGACATGTGCTCCCCCGCGTGAGAATGCGTTTCCCCTTAACCGCATGATAGACTATGCATCTTAACAAGGCACATCGCGAGTAAATCTATGAAAATCGGCATTATTGGTGCAATGGAAGAAGAAGTTACGCTCCTGCGTGACAAAATTGAGAACCGTCAGACCCTCTCTCTGGGTGGTTGTGAAATCTATACCGGTCAGCTAAACGGTGTTGACGTTGCTCTGCTGAAATCAGGCATCGGTAAAGTCGCTGCGGCGCTGGGTGCCACCCTGCTGCTTGAGCGCTGCAAGCCGGACGTAATCATTAATACCGGCTCTGCGGGCGGCCTGGCGCCGACGCTGAAGGTGGGTGATATCGTTGTTTCCGACGAAGCGCGCTATCACGATGCGGACGTCACCGCGTTCGGTTACGAGTACGGCCAGCTTCCTGGCTGCCCGGCAGGATTTAAGGCTGACGACAAACTGATTGCGGCGGCAGAGACCTGCATTGCGGAGCTCAACCTCAACGCGGTACGCGGTCTGATTGTCAGCGGTGATGCGTTCATCAATGGTTCCGTGGGTCTGGCGAAAATCCGTCATAACTTCCCTCAGGCGGTAGCCGTTGAGATGGAAGCGACCGCGATTGCTCACGTTTGCCATAACTTCAGCGTACCGTTCGTGGTGGTTCGCGCCATCTCTGACGTGGCAGACCAGCAGTCCCACATCAGCTTCGACGAGTTCCTGACCGTTGCGGCAAAACAGTCCACCGTGATGGTGGAACGCCTGGTGCAGAATCTGGCACGTGGCTAAACATACCCTCAGGGCGCTTGCCGCCCTGCTTCTTTTCGCACCGCTGTGGCTCTATGCGCTACCGCGCGTAATTACCCTCTCTCCCGCGAATACGGAACTGGCATTTGCCGCCGGGATCACCCCCGTTGGCGTGAGCAGCTTTTCGGATTACCCACCGCAGGCCGCGGGGATTGAGCAAGTGGCTACCTGGCAGGGGATGAACCTTGAGCGCATCGTGGCGCTTAAACCGGATCTCGTGCTGGCCTGGCGTGGCGGCAACGCCGAGCGGCAGATCAACCAGCTCACTTCCCTCGGCATAAAGGTGATGTGGATAGATGCCGTCAGCATTGAGCAGGTCGCTCAGGCGCTCCGCGCCCTGGCACCCTATAGCCCTACGCCAAAAAAAGCAGAGGCTGCGGCGAAACAGATGCTGAGCGACTATGCGGCGCTGAAATCCCGATACGATACCCCTGTTAAAAAGCGCATCTTCCTTCAGTTTGGCAGCCAGCCGCTGTTTACCACCGGGAAAGGGTCGATTCAGAACCAGGTGCTGGAAGTCTGTGGCGGTGAAAACATCTTTGCAGCCAGCCGGGTGCCGTGGCCTCAGGTAAGCCGTGAGCAGGTTCTGGCGCGCCAGCCGCAGGCCATCGTCGTGGTCGGAAATGCGAGCGAAATTCCCAAAATTGAGCAATTCTGGCAAAAGCAGCTAAAAATACCGGTAATACCCCTCAACAGCGACTGGTTTGAACGCGACAGCCCGCGTATTATCCTCGCCGCAAAACAGCTCTGTGCCGCGCTGGCAGAGAGTCACTAACATAAGACCCTTTTCGAGGATTTAACGATGCTCGTTTATTGGCTGGATATTCTTGGCACAGCCGTTTTTGCTATCTCCGGCGTTCTGCTCGCTGGAAAACTACGCATGGATCCGTTTGGCGTGCTGGTGCTGGGCGTCGTGACCGCCGTGGGAGGCGGGACAATCCGCGATATGGCGCTGGCGAACGGGCCGGTGTTTTGGGTGAAAGATCCTACCGATCTGGTGGTCGCGATGGTCACCTGCCTGTTAACCATTGTGCTGGTTCGCCAGCCCCGCCGCTTACCCAAGTGGATATTGCCGGTACTGGATGCCGTGGGTCTGGCCGTGTTTGTCGGTATTGGCGTCAACAAGGCGTTTAATGCGGGTACCGGTCCGATGGTGGCGATCTGCATGGGCGTATTAACCGGCGTGGGCGGTGGGATCATACGCGACATTCTGGCGCGTGAAGTGCCGATGATCCTGCGTACTGAAATTTACGCAACGGCCTGCATTGTGGGCGGGATTGTTCACGCTACCGCGTACTACACCTTTGCCCTCCCGCTGGAAAATGCCGCGATGCTGGGGATGGTCGTGACGCTGGTGATACGCTTAGCGGCGATACGCTGGCACCTGAAGCTGCCGACGTTTGCGCTGGATGATAATGGCAGGTAAAAGCAAAACGGTAACCGCAAGGTTACCGTTTTGAGTATTTACGCCCTATCCCTGTGAGAAAGGGACGGAGTAACGGCATCAGCCCGCACTCTCTTAGATGCTGAACGAAGATCCACACCCGCAGGTGCTTGTCGCATTCGGGTTAGTGACCACAAAGCGCGAACCTTCCAGACCCTCGGTGTAATCCACCGAACCACCCACCAGATATTGCAGGCTCATCGGGTCAACCACCAGCGCGACGCCCTGTTTCTCGATAGTCATATCGCCATCGTTAACCTGATCGTCAAAGGTAAAACCATACTGGAAGCCGCTGCAGCCGCCACCGGTAATATAGACACGCAGTTTCAGATCCGGATTGTCTTCGTCGGCAATCAGGACTTTCACTTTGTTGGCTGCTGCTTCGGTAAATTCGAGCGGTACAGCTACTACGTCATCACTCATCTTATGCTCCCATGAATACTGCTATTGGGTAAAATTCACCCAATTCTTTGTCTCATTATCTAATACCCTGGTAATTCATTCAAGTATTCTGCGTGGCTGCCCGTTCAGCCTCTTGTTTCGCCAGGGTACGCGCGAGGATGGTGGAGTATAGCGGTTTTCCACCCAGGAACTGGGCTAATAGTGTCGCGCCGAGGCAGGTAATGATCATTGGCAAAATGAGCTGGTAATTGTCCGTCATCTCCAGCACCAGCACGATCCCGGTCAAGGGCGCACGCAGGGACGCGGCCAGCAGCGCCCCCATTCCGGCCACCGCAAAGGTCCCGGCTTCAAGGTGATAGGCGGGAAAGCCCACTTCAGCCGCCATACCAAATGCGGTCCCGAGCAGCGTACCCAGCGCCAGCATCGGGGCAAAAATCCCCCCGGGCGCGCCGGAAGAGAAGCACAGTACCGTCGTGATAACCCGGGAGATAAACATAAACAGCAGCAGACCCACGCTGAAATTCCCCGCCGCCGCAATAGGAATAAGTCCGAACCCGCCGCCTGCGGCATTCGGCTCGATAAACCCGAGTACGCCGCACATTCCGCCCAGCAAACCGCCCATCAGCACCCATTTCGTGGTGTTCCCGCCGTGAATGCGCTGGAACATATCCTGAGCGCGCAGGATAAAGGTGTTAAACAGCGGCCCCACCACGCCAAAAATCATGCCGAGGATCAGGTAAAGCCACAGGGTATTGACCGGCGCGTTGGTGAGTTTACCCACCTCAATGACCGCGCCCTCGCCATTAAAGATGCGAAACACGATGCTCGACATAATGACGCCGGTAAACACCGCTTTAATTGAGATCAGGTTGTAGCGGAACTGCGCGCGCATCTCTTCGATAATGAACAAAATGCCCGCCAGCGGCGCATTAAACGCGGCGGAAAGCCCCGCCGCCGCGCCGGTTGCCAGCAGCGTATGGCGCGCTTCGGCGCTTCGCATCCGAAACAGATCGCCCACCATGCGGCCAACGTTCCCCCCCAGCTGTACCGTGGGTCCTTCCCGTCCAAGCACCATTCCCGCGCCCAGAGTCCCCATGCCGCCGATGAACTTAACCGGAATCACCCGCCACCAGCGCACCGGACGCAGCTCCTCGAGCGCGCCCTCAATTTCCGGGATGCCCGATCCCCCCGCTTCCGGCGCGAATTTACGCACCAGAAAATACCCCACCATGGCAAACAGCGCGGACAGCCCGAATGCCCACACCCAGACCAGCCATTCGCTGTCGGCGAAACCGGCCACGGTGCCCACTCGCCAGTTGAGTACGGCATTAACCGCTTTTTCAAACGCCACGCCAACCAAGCCCGCGAGAGTACCCACCACGGCAGCGGCCAGCAGGATCGCCAGCGGCGTTTTATCGCGATTGAGCAGCCGCCGAATGCTGATTCGGTGCTGGGCGCGCGTAAACTGTTGTTCTTCAAAAGACGGAGAATCTGATTTCATGTCCTGCACTTATTCGTCATACAAAAGCCGCGTGGATTTTACCAGAGACTGCCCTACCGTCTCCTGAAAATTACTTAACAAATCTTAAAGCATTACCCGGCTAAAAATTTCATAACCATCCCCGAATCACTTAGAATAGTGGGCTTAACCATTTTATACGAACCAGGAACGACGCCATGAGCAAGTCTGAAAACCTCTACAGTGCAGCCCGCGAGCTTATTCCGGGTGGCGTGAACTCACCTGTGCGCGCCTTCACCGGCGTGGGCGGTACGCCGCTGTTTATCGAACGTGCTGACGGCGCGTATCTGTATGATGTCGATGGCAAAGCCTATATCGATTACGTCGGCTCCTGGGGCCCGATGGTGCTGGGTCACAACCACCCGGCTATTCGTAACGCGGTAATTGAAGCCGCCCAGCGCGGCCTGAGCTTCGGTGCGCCAACCGAAATGGAAGTGAAAATGGCGGAGCTGGTGACTGAACTGGTGCCTACCATGGACATGGTGCGTATGGTGAACTCCGGTACCGAAGCCACCATGAGCGCCATCCGCCTGGCGCGCGGTTTTACCGGTCGCGACAAGATTATCAAGTTTGAGGGTTGCTACCACGGTCATGCGGACTGCCTGCTGGTGAAAGCGGGTTCCGGCGCGCTGACGCTCGGCCAGCCGAACTCCCCGGGCGTACCGGCTGACTTCGCGAAGCATACCCTGACCTGCACCTACAACGATCTGGACACCGTTCGCGCGGCGTTCGAGCAGTATCCGCAGGAGATCGCCTGCATCATCGTTGAGCCGGTTGCGGGCAACATGAACTGCATTCCACCGCAGCCTGACTTCCTGCCGGGCCTGCGTGCCCTGTGCGACGAGTTCGGCGCGCTGCTGATCATCGATGAAGTCATGACCGGCTTCCGCGTGGCGCTGGCGGGTGCCCAGTCTTACTACAACGTCGAGCCGGACCTGACCTGCCTCGGCAAAATCATCGGCGGCGGCATGCCGGTCGGCGCATTCGGTGGGCGTAAGGACGTGATGGAAGCTCTGGCGCCAACCGGTCCGGTTTACCAGGCGGGCACGCTCTCCGGTAACCCAATCGCCATGGCGGCGGGCTTTGCCTGCCTGACCGAAGTGGCTCAGCCAGGCATTCACGAAACCCTGACCGACCGTACCACGCAGCTGGCAAACGGCCTGCTGGAAGCGGCAGAAGAGGCCGGCATTCCGCTGGTGGTTAACCACGTAGGCGGGATGTTCGGGATTTTCTTCACCGACGCGAAAACCGTGACCTGTTATCAGGACGTGGTGAAGTGCGACGTTGAACGCTTCAAGCGCTTCTTCCATCTGATGCTGGAAGAAGGCGTCTACCTGGCACCGTCCGCATTCGAGGCGGGCTTTATGTCCGTGGCGCACAGCGAAGAAGATATCAATAACACCATTGACGCGGCGCGTAAGGTGTTTGCGAAACTGTAAGATGTGCGGCTTGATGCCCTCACCCCAACCCTCTCCCACGGGGAGAGGGAGCAAACACTAAAACGGCAATCAAAGGATTGCCGTTTACTTTTATTACCTACTCTGCTTTCTCAACAGATAAATAAAGTACGGCGCACCGATAAAGGTCGACAGCAGACCCGCCGGGATCTGATACGGGAACAGCACCATTCTTCCGCACCAGTCCGCAAACACCAGCATCACCCCGCCCGTCAGGGCCGACATAACAATATGCGGCATCGTCCGGCGGAATCCCATCATTCTGGCAATGTGCGGCGCCATTAACCCGACAAAGCTCAGCGGTCCAATCGTCAGGGTTGCCACAGCCGTCAGGCACGCAGCCAGCAGCAGCAAGGCCACACGCGCTGGCGTCAGCGCCATTCCCACCGCGCGCGCGGTTTCGCCGCCGAGCGGCAGAATGGTCATCCAGCGGCGGCACAGCGGCACAAACGCCAGCAGCACGAGCATCACCATCCCGGACCAGATTACCTGGCTGCCGGTGGCGTTGTACGTTGAGCCGGAAATCCAGGTCAGGATCTTCGCCATACGCGGATCGCCGCTGGCCTGCAGCATCATCAGCAGCATGGTAAACGCGGTGCTGAGCGCCATCCCGGCCAGCAGCATGCGGTGCGGTGAAAATCCGCCGCGACCGGCGGCAATAAGGATAATCATCAGCGTGACTGCCGCACCGAGACTGCCGGCAGGCATCAGCCAGCCAAACGCATTCCCCGGCACAAAGAACAGCATCAGCACCACGCCAAAGGCGGCGCCAGAGCTGATCCCGAGCACTTCCGGGCTTGCCATCGGGTTGCCGGTCAGACGCTGAATAATGCCCCCCGCCACCGCCAGCATTACCCCTGCGATCAGCGCAGCGAAGATACGCGGCCAGCGCCACTGCACCAGTTCATTGAGTAAATCCCCCGTCGCCCAGTGCCAGCCCACGGCATCGCGTCCAAATGAGAGCGCCGCAAACGAAGCGATAATCAGCACCGCCAGACCGACAAGGCTAAACCACAGCACCGACCGACGTTCAGCGTAAACTTTATCGCCGGCGTCCATCGCCGGTGCGCTCATGCTGCGCAGGCGCGGGAGCAGCCACAGCAGCAGCGGCGCCCCGATAAGCGCGGTCACCGAGCCGGTGGACACTTCCCTCCAGACCTGCGCCAGCCAGAGAATAAGCTGATCGGAAAGCCAGAGGATCAGCGCCCCAATCAGCGGCGCCAGCATCAGACGCGCCAGCAGGCGACGCGCGCCGAGCATTTTCGCCAGCAGCGGCGCAAACAGGCCGATAAACCCGATGATGCCGACCGCGTTCACCAGCAGGGCACTCAATACGATCGCCAGTGTCAGCGCCGCCAGGCGAGCCAGCGACAGGGCCAGACCGAGATTGCGCGCCACGCCATCGTCCAGCCCCATGAGCGTCAGAGGGCGCAGGAGCAGCAGCGTCAGCACGACACCGCCAGCCAGCTGCGGCCACAGGCGCAGCACAACGCTCCAGTCGGTCTGGGTGAGCGTGCCGGTACTCCACAGGAACATGCTTTGCAGCCGATCGTGATGGAACAACACCAGCAGCTGGTTAATCGCCCCGCAGTACAGGCTCACCACCAGCCCGGCCAGGATAAGCGTCACGGGAGAAAGGCGTTTGCCCCAGGCCACGCCAAAGACCAGCGCGCCCACCACGCACGCACCCGCGAGTGCCGCAAACTGCGAGGTTAACGCTCCCGGCAGCGTCCACAGGGTGGTGATGGTGATCCCAAGCTGTGCGCCGGTCGCGACGCCGAGCGTGGTTGGCTCTGCCAGCGGGTTACGTAAAACCTGCTGGAACAGCACGCCCACCAGCCCTAAACCGGCACCGACTAACAGGGAGATTGCCAGACGCGGCAGCAGGCTGTAGTGGAACAGCATCTGCTGAATATTGTCGATATTCGGCGAGGCCAGCGCGGCTCCCCATTGCGCGCGAGGTAACGCGGCAGAGAGGTTGAACCCGGTTAACGCCAGCGCGGCAAGAAAAATCAGCATCAGCAGAAGCGCCGGGAAACGGGCGATACGCGTACTCATGCTTTACCTCCCAGAGCGTTATCAAGCACGCGGGCAAAATGCATGGCCGACAGCGTCGCGCCGTAGAACCAGACCGCCGGAGCGCGCTGGAAGCGCTTCTCGCGCACAAACGGCATCGCCTGCCAGAGCGGAGTCGCCATCAGGGTTTGCATGTCGCGTTCGTTGCCGTGGTCGAAACACAGCACGTCCACGTCGCGAAACGCCGCCAGACGGTCGATACCCACGGCGGTACTGCCCCAGAACGTCATCTCCCCTTCCCAGGCATTACGAATGCCGAAGCTGTCCAGCACCTCCTGGAAAAGACAGTTTTTACCGAAGACCAGCATATGGCGGGCATCCAGCAGCGTCACCATCAGCAGCGGACGATCGCCCCGGTGAGCAAAGCGCGGCTTCAGGGAGTCGAGCAGGGCATCAAATTCGTCGAGGTGTTTTTTGGCCTCCACCTCGCGGTTGAGGAAATGCGCCATCTCGTTAATCGAATTTTTCGCTACGGCCAGCGGTTTTTTACCGTCGCTGAAAGCGAATCCGCGCCCGGGCGCAATGCGCGCCATGACCTCCTCTGAGGGACCGTAGCCCGCAGACCAGAACAGGAACGAGGGTTTCATCTGGGTGAGCAGCTCAAGGTTTGGCTCCGTTCGCAGGCCGACGTCGATTACCGAGTCCGGCAGCTTTGGCTCGTTCACCCAGAGGTTATAGTTGGGAATGTCCGCGACGCCGTAGGGCGTGACGCCGAGCGCCATCATCAGTTCGACCGGCAGCCACTCCAGGGCCACAATACGGTGCGGATCGACGGTGGCAGCACGCGCCGTATTCATTTTTAACAGCAGCGGTGAAAGGGCCATCGCCGTCAGCAGGCGACGGCGGCTAATGCGTGTGTTATTCAGCATCAGTAGACAAAGCTCACCGGTGCAGCCCCGGCCGGGTGAGGCAGAATACCCATCGGAATACCGTAAATATGTTCCAGCGTTTCGCTGCGCATCAGCTCGGATGGTGTACCCTGCGCAATCATTTCGCCACCGCGCAGCGCAACAAGGTAGTCACAGTAGCGTGCCGCCATGTTGATATCGTGCAGGACCGCAATGACCGTCAGACCACGTTCCTGGCTTAAGCGGTGCACCAGCGCCAGCACGTCGACCTGATGGGCAATATCCAGCGCGGAGGTTGGCTCATCCAGCAGCAGGCAGCGGCTGTCCTGCGCCACCAGCATCGCAATCCACGCGCGCTGGCGTTCGCCGCCGGACAGGCTATCCACCAGACGGTGCGCCAGCGGTTTCAGCCCGACCAGCGCAATCGCCTCTTCCACTTTCTCTCTGTCAGCAACGCCAAAGCGCCCAAGCGCCCCGTGCCAGGGATAACGCCCAATTGCCACCAGCTCACGCACCGTCATCCCTTCCGCCTGCGGCAGCTGCTGCGGCAGATAGGCCACTTTGCGGGCAAACGCTTTGCTGCTCCAGCTCTCCAGCGGCTGATCATCCAGCAGAATATCGCCTTCAGAAGGCGGCTGATGGCGCCCCAGCATCTTGAGCAGCGTCGATTTACCGGAACCGTTATGACCAATCAGGCCAGTGACTTTACCTGCGGGAAACGTCAAAGAGAACGGATGCAGCAAGGTGCGCCCGGGTACGCGAAAGGAGAGATGGTTAAGCGTAAAGGTGGTGTCGGGTTGCGTTTGATTATCCTGCATATCAGCCAACTTAAATAAAAAGGGCACGGCGAACCGTGCCCGAAGAGAGATTAGAAGCGGAAGG
Organism: Enterobacter sp. Taxon_8; assembly: GCF_058354585.1. NCBI lineage: Bacteria > Pseudomonadati > Pseudomonadota > Gammaproteobacteria > Enterobacterales > Enterobacteriaceae > Enterobacter > Enterobacter sp. Taxon_8. Next base: position 3,714,254 of record NZ_CM177989.1, read on the forward strand.
TCGCGGTGGCAACAACCTGACGTTCAGCACCCCAGAAGCAGCCGTAAGTATTAAAGCAGCTGGCAACGTACTCACGATCGAACAGGTTATTCACGTGTAGCGCGACGTTTGAGCCAGCCATGCCAACGCGTGCCAGATCGTATCTGACCAGCGCATCGACAACGGTGTAGCTGCCTACTTTAAAGGAGTTCGCCGGATCGCCATAGCTTGAACCCGTGTAACGCACGCCGGTACCCAGCGTCAGGCCAGACAGCGCACCGTCAAACAGCGTGTAATCACCCCACAGCGATGCCATGTGTTTTGGAACCTGAGCAGGCGTGTTGCCTTTATAAGTGGTGTCTGTGGTGTATTCGGCATCGGTATAGGTATAAGAACCCACCAGGTTAACGCTCGCAGACAGTGCCGCTTTCGCTTCCACCTCTACGCCACGCGCGCGGATTTCACCACCCTGTACCGAGAAGAAGGAGCCCGCCGGGTCCGCCATCAGGTTGTTGGTTTTGGTCAACTGGTACAACGCACCGGTGACGACGATCGGACGATCGTTCGGCACGTATTTCACGCCCGCTTCGTACTGTTTGCCTTTAGACGGTGCAAAGACGTTGCCGTTCGCTCCGGTCTGAGAAGCCGGTTCAAACGACTCGCTATAGCTAAAGTACGGGGTTATACCGTTATCAAACAGGTAGTTAACGCCACCGCGCCAGGTGAACTGGGTATCATCACGTTTGGAGGTGGTGTTCGTCACGCGGTTGTAGGATTCCTGATCGGCCCAGTCATAACGACCGCCCAGGGTTACCAGGACTTTGTCCCACTCAATTTGATCCTGAGCGTAAACGCCGGTCTGTTTTTGCTTGTTCAACACCTGATAGGCACCTGACGGTCCAGGATGTGAACCGAAATCGAAATCGCTACGATCGAGGTTATAGATATCAGATGGCGCAACGGAACCGGCATAGCCGAACCACGAGTCGATGTCATTACGCATGCGCATGAAATCCACCCCAGTCAGCAGAGTATGATCGAGTGAACCTGTCGCGAACTTGCTCTGCAACTGCGTATCAACAGTGAAGTTTTCCAGCTTCTCATTATCGATCACATACTGGCGAGTCAGCGTATGACCCCACTGCGACTGAGGAACGCTCGCGCAAGGGCTGGATGCCGGATTACTCGAGTAGAGCGGATCGGAACACATGCCGTAGCCGTAGACGCTGTTTTGGGAAGTTTTATTCTGCGCATAGCGCAGGTTCTGACGCACGGTAAAGCTATCGTTGAACTCGTGGTCGAAGCTGTATCCCACCATTTTCTGGTTACGGGAATAGGTATTGTTCTTCGCGCCTTCGTTGAAGTTCGTCGGCAGACGATCGCCGTTCGGCAGCGGATCAACCGTTCCCTCTTTTGGCAGCCAGCCGTAGTAGCCCGTTTCAGGTTCGTTCTGGAAATAGGAGAGGAACGTGAAGGTGGTTTTATCATCCGGACGCCAGGAGAACGATGGCGCGATGGCGTAACGCTGCTCGCCCTTACCTTCCTGCTGGGAATTATTAGAACGCGCAACGCCCGTTAAACGGTAAGAGTAAACGCCGTCATCGTCGATTGCATCGCTAAAGTCGAACCCGGTCTGGAACAGGCTGTCCGTGCCGACTTTGAACTGGATCTCTTTCAGGGGCTCGGTTGTTGGGCGCTTACTGACCATGTTCAGCAACCCGCCAGGGCTGCTTTTACCGTACAGAACGGAAACCGGACCGCGCATGATCTCGGCGCGCTCCAGCATATAAGGATCAATCACCGCGTCGTTATAGAAGTTCCCCTGCATTTTCATGCCGTCGAGGTAGTTATTCTGCGTCTGACCATCGGCTGCGAAGCCGCGAATAATCAGATAGTCATAGGTGTTAGACGCACCGCGCGTGCCTACCGCAACGCCCGGCGTATAGCTCAGGGCTTCTTTCACCGAGCGCGGCTGATGCAGCGCCATCTCTTCGGCAGTGACGACAGAAATAGACTGCGGAACCTTTTGAATAGGGGTATCCGTTTTGGTTCCGGTCGCGGATTGCCTTGCGGCGATGGTAGCAGCAGGGCCCCAGGCACTTTCCTGTGCCGCAGGAGCTGCTGTTACCGTAATGGTTTCTTCTTTTTTCGGGGTTTCGGCAGCATGTGCATAAGTTGACATGCCGGCAACCGCTGTAGCGACGACGACCGCGAGTTTACGCAGCGACGTGTTCATTGGCTGAGCAGTATTGGAAAGCGCCATGTTGAATCTCTGATGTGAAAGTGAATGATAACGTAAACGAGAATTATTATTATGAGCGCCAGAATAATATGCGAAACGCTGGTTGCATAGCAAGCAGTAAGCGGCCCTATGAGAATTAAGGGTTTAAGAAATCATCAAGAGAAAACGAAGGGTTAATCAGAGTTAAAACGAGGGTTAACGAAATGAGGTCTACGGGTAAAAAAAGCCCCCTTCCGGGGAAGAGGGCTTTACAAGGTTAGTTACCGCCGAACATGTCTTTAATCCAGCCCGCAACACCGTCGCTGTCTTTCTTCTCATTCTGCTGCTGCGGCTGTTGCTGCTGCGGCTGCTGTGGCTGAGAAGACTGGTCGAACGGGTTACCGGTCGGCTGTTCAGGCTGGCTCAGCTGGCACAGGGAATCCGGGTTGGTTGTCCAGACCGGCAGAGTACGCATTCCGCCGCCGCAGACGAAGTTACCGGAGCTGTCCACGCCCATATCGACGATATCTTCCGGCGCGACAAGGTTCAGCGGCACCGGGGACTGATTTGCCAGATAGCGCTGGTAAATCGACATCGCCCCGCTCGCCCCGTACAGCTTGGTCGGCTGGTTGTTATCGCGGCCTACCCAGGTGATCACCACTTCACGGCCATCAATCCCGGCAAACCAGGTATCGACGTTATTGTTGGTGGTCCCGGTCTTACCTGCCAGATGCAGGCCGGGATACTTCGCACCCAGCTGACGCCCGGTACCGCGCTGCACTACCTGCTGCATCGTCCACAGCGTCATATAGGCGGCCTGAGCAGGAACTGCACGCTCCGCCTGCGGGAAGCTCTGATACAGTACGGAGCCATCTTCGGCAATCACCGAACGCAGGGCAGACAGCGGCGCGCGGTTACCCCCGCTGGCAATAGTCTGGAACGCCTGCGCCACTTCGATCGGCGTCAGGTTAAGCGCGCCCAGGATCATCGCCGGTACCGGGTGCAGCTGATCTTTCGCCACGCCAAGTTTTTGCCAGGTATCGACAATCGCCGGCAGGCCCAGCGACATGCCCAGGTTCACCGTTGGCACGTTCATGGAACGGGTCAACGCATCCACCAGCATGACCTGCCCGCTGAACTGTTTATCATCGTTCTGCGGTGACCAGACCTGGCCGTTGGGCTGGCGCAGGGAGATCGGCGCATCCGCAATCCAGGTATTCAGGCGATACTGATTTGGCTGACTCAGGGCAGTGAGATAGGTTGCTGGTTTTGCCAGAGAACCGATTGAGCGACGCGCCTGCATGGCGCGGTTATAGCCAGCAAACTGCGGCTCGGCACCGCCCACCATCGCGCGAACTTCCCCGGTGTTACGGTCAACCACCACCATCGCGGTTTCCAGATCGGAGAGCTTACGCTGTTTCTTCAGCGCCGGAATGCCTTCTACCGCCGCTTTTTCTGCCGCATCCTGCGCCACGGAGTCAAAGGTGGTGAAGATCTTCACGCCGGAGAGATCTTTGACCTTATCGCCAAGCTTGCTTTGCAGCTCCTGACGCACCAGCTGCATAAACGCAGGCTGAGGCGAGATCACCCCACCGCGCGGCTGAACGCCAAGCGGACGTGCGCTCAGCATGTCGTACAGCTCCTGGTCGATCACCTGCTGTTGTTGCAGCAGACGCAGAACCAGGTTACGACGCTCCAACGCCAGTTTCGGGTTACGCCACGGGTTATAAATGGACGCCCCTTTCACCATGCCCACCAGCAGCGCCTGCTGATCCAGGCTCAGCTCTTCCACCGGACGGCCAAAGTAGTACAGGCTCGCCAGCGGGAAGCCGCGGATTTCGTTATCGCCGCTCTGACCGAGGTAGACCTCGTTCATGTACAGCTCAAGGATACGATCCTTGCTGTAGCGCGCATCCATCAGCACGGCCATATAGGCTTCGTTCGCTTTACGCCAGTAGGAGCGCTCGCTGGAGAGGAACAGGTTCTTCACCAGCTGCTGGGTCAGCGTACTCGCCCCCTGCACGGTACGACCCGCCGTCAGGTTCGCCAGCACCGCACGACCAATCGAGTAGAGGCTGATGCCGTCGTGCTCGTAGAAGTGACGGTCTTCGGTTGCCAGCAGGGTATCGACCAGCAGATCCGGGAAGCCATTACGCGCCACGAACAGACGCTGCTCGCCGTTTGCCGACGAGAGCATGGTGATCAGACGCGGATCTAGACGGAAGAAACCGAACTGGCGGTTATTATCCATGTTCTCGATGGTATCCAGACGATCGCCGTCAAAGGTCAGACGCGCGCGCACCTGACCCTCTTTGCTGTCCGGGAAATCAAACGGACGACGGATCATCTCAATGCTGTTCGCCTGCACGGTAAATTCGCCAGGGCGCGTCATTTTTGACACCTGACGATACTGGGTGGCTTCCAGCAGTTTAACCATCTCGTTTTTCGTGATGGACATATCTGGCTCAAGGTTCACCATACGGCCATACACTGCCGCAGGTAGCTGCCAGACTTTACCGTCGATACGGCTGCGGATCTTCTGATCGAGATACACGCCGTAAATCGCCATCAGCACGACAAAAACAATAAACAGCTTCAGCAGCAGCCAGAACCAGCCGCGCTTGCCCCGAGGCTTACGCCCTTTGCCTTTCCCTTTACGCGGCATCGGTTCTTCATCCTCATCATCGTCTTCATAGTCATCGTCATAGTCCTCATCTCTGAGGCGACGACGGCTTACTTTTTCTTTCGCCGGACGCGTTGGTTTTCCCTTACGTCCTATTGGCTCGCGGTCATTCCCCGCCATGCTTTTTCTCCGCAACTTTCAGGCGCAAAGGCCTGATTTTCTTTTCTTTCACAGGCCTGTGAAAGAAGAAATCTCTCAAAATTAGTTCTCCCTCTCCCTGTGGGAGAGGGCCGGGGTGAGGGCAACAGGAGGCACGCATCATGCCGAACTCCCCTCTTTCACCTGACTCACGAATATTTCTTCGTTCGCCGCGTCGGCGCCGTATTCGCCGGATCGTCCGGCCAGACGTGTTTGGGGTATCGCCCCTTCATCTCTTTCTGCACTTCACGGTAGCTTCCCGCCCAAAACGCCCCCAAATCTCGGGTGATTTGTAATGGACGATGCGCAGGGGAGAGCAGCTCAAGCACTAACGGCACGCGCCCTTCCGCAATGGACGGCGTGGTGGCTTCACCAAACATCTCCTGCATCCGAACCGCCAACGCCGGCGGATTTTCCTCATGATAACGGATAGTAATCCGGCTTCCGGTCGGCACAGTGTAATGCCCTGGCAGTTCACTATCCAGACGTTGACGTAATGACCAGTCCAGTAAATTCTGTAACGCGGTCTTAACATCAAGCGCCTTAAGGGCTCGCAGAGAGTGTACGCCGCTCATTTGCGGCAGTAGCCAGCGCTCAAGCGTAGCGAGCAGCGTCTCGTCATCCACCGCAGGCCAACCGTATTCCGGCAGCCACTTCGCGGCGCAGTGCAGACGAATGCGGTACTGATCCGCTTCCGGCGTCCAGTTCAGGGCACTCAACCCTTTTTCCCGAATGCCATTCAGCATCGCCTGATGCAGCTCTTCTTCCGACGGCTTCGCCAGCGGCTTCGTTCCTAAAGTCAATTTCCCAATCTGGCTGCGACGAAACGCCTTCAGCGTGCCCTGGGCGTCATCCCATTCCACGGTATCAGATTGCTGAAGCAGCTGCGGACAGGTACGCGTCAGAGCTTCAATATCTACGGCTATCGCCTGCAGGATACGCGCATCCGGAGAATGGCTGCCCTGCAGCAGGAGCGGCGCAATCAGCCACTCGTGACGCGTCAGGGCGTCATCGCTGTCCAGCATCGCACCCATGCCGTTTGCCAGCTGGTAGCGACCGTCCAGTCCGCGCCGACGCGCAATCCTGTCCGGGAAGGCCTGGGCCAGCAGGAAGACAATCTTATCGCTGTCAGGCGCTCCTCCCCGGCTATTCAGGCGTTTGCTCAGCTGCTGCGCCCGCTGCTGCCAGTTTCCCTGATTGCGCGAAAAAGCCTGCCCCAGATCGCTGTTGCCTCCACGCGGCGGCTCCTCAAGAATAGCCGCCAGTTTTGCCGCCGTGGCAATTTCATCTTCCCCTTGCGCAGCCACCAGCATCGCGGCCAGACGCGGATCGTTGCCCAGCGCCGCCATTTTCTGGCCGCGCGCCGTCAGACGCTCGCCTTCCAGCGCGCCAAGCTGCGTCAGCAACGTGCGCGCAGCGGTGAGGTTTACGACAGGGGGAGGATTGAGCCAGGTGAGCTGCTCAGGGTTCGGGCAGCCCCACTGGAGTAGATCCATCACCAGACCAGACAAATCACTTTGTAAAATTTCCGGCGAGCTTTGCTGTGCAGCACGTTCAGCCTGTTCCGCGCTGGTCAAATGCAGGCAGATACCCGGCTCAAGACGCCCCGCTCGGCCAGCGCGCTGCACCATCGACGCCTGGCTGATGCGCTGCGTCAGGAGTTTAGTCAGCCCGGTACGCGGGTCAAAGCTTGCCACCCGCTCCTGCGCGCTATCCACCACCAGGCGAATACCTTCAATGGTCAAACTGGTTTCAGCAATGTTGGTTGCCAGCACCACCTTGCGCTGCCCCACCGGGGCAGGAAGGATAGCTTTACGCTGCTCCTGCAGTGACAGCGCGCCGTAAAGCGGGCAAAGCAGCACATCGCCGCCTACGCGGGTAGAAAGGTGCTCCTGCACGCGCTGGATCTCACCGACACCCGGCAAAAACAGAAGCAGCGAGCCGGGTTCCTGACGCAGCAGTTCTGCGGTTGCGATGGCGACCGCTTCGTCAAAACGCTGGTGGGTCGGAAGCGGTTGATAGCGGCGTTCAACTGGATACGCCCGCCCTTCAGAGCTGATAACAGGCGCATCGGGTAGCGCCTGCCGTAGCCGCTCATTGTCCAGCGTGGCCGACATTATCAAAAGCCGGAGATCGTCGCGCAGCCCCTGCTGAACGTCCAGCAACAGCGCGAGGGCCAGATCCGCCTGCAGGCTGCGCTCGTGGAATTCATCCAGGATCACCAGCCCAACGCCGTTCAGCTCCGGATCGTTTTGCAGCATGCGGGTAAGAATGCCCTCGGTGACCACTTCAAGACGCGTGGTCGGGCCAACGCAGGTCTCGGCACGCATCCTGTAACCTACCGTTTCGCCCGGTTTTTCATTCAGCAGCTCCGCCAGGCGCTGCGCCACGTTGCGCGCGGCCAGCCTGCGCGGCTCCAGCAGGATAATTTTCCCGCTGATGTTCCCGTCTTTCAGAATCTGCAGCGGCAGCCAGGTGGACTTACCCGCCCCCGTCGGGGCATTCAGCAAAACCTGCGGGGAGTGGCGTAAGGCAGCGAGAAGGTCAGGAAGAACGACGGCGACCGGCAATGAGGACACTAACAGCTCCAGAGGGTTAACATTAGTCGGCGTACATTGTAGCATCGGCGCATATCATTACCGAGTCCTCCGTATGCCTGAGTCGAAACGGCTGTTTTTTGCCATTGAATTGCCCACCACGATACAGCGTCAAATTGTTCGCTGGCGTGCTGACAACTTCGCGCCGGAAGCAGGCCGTCCTGTTGCGGCGGCTAACCTGCACCTGACGCTGGCCTTTTTGGGCGACGTCAGCGCCGAAAAACAGCGGGCATTAGCCGCAATGGCCGGGCGTATTGCCCAGCCGGAATTTACGCTGCAACTTGACGACGCGGGTCAGTGGCTGCGTTCGCGCGTGGTCTGGCTGGGAACGCGCCAGCCGCCGCGCGGATTATTGCAGCTGGCGAATATGCTGCGCGCGCAGGCGGCGCGCAGCGGCTGTTATCAGAGCCCACAGCCGTTTCATCCGCATATCACTCTGCTACGCGATGCCGGTCAGGCCGTTGCCATCCCGCCGCCGGGTTTTCACTGGGCGTTTCCGGTCAACACATTCGCGCTTTACGAATCCGTCTTTGTACAGGGACGCACCCGTTATACGCCGCTACAGCGCTGGACGCTGGGCAACACCGAAAGGAATTCTGATGAAGTTTAGTCCTCCTCTGCAGCACGCCACGTTAATCCAACGCTACAAACGCTTCCTCGCCGATGTGATTACCCCCGAAGGGGTTCAGCTCACCCTGCACTGCCCCAATACCGGAGCCATGACGGGATGTGCGACGCCGGGTGACAGGGTCTGGTATTCCACATCAGAAAATAGTAAACGGAAATATGCCCATACCTGGGAAATGACCGAAACCCAAAACGGGGCATTTATTTGCGTTAATACCCAGCGCGCCAATCAGCTGGTTAAGGAAGCGCTGACCCTTGGCACAATTCCCGAACTGGTGGGATATGGCACGCATAAAAGTGAAGTGAAATATGGCGATGAGGGCAGCAGAATTGACTTCATGTTACAGGCGGAAGACAGGCCGGAGTGCTATATTGAAGTGAAATCAGTGACGTTAGCGGAACAGGAAAATGGCTACTTCCCGGATGCGGTAACGCTACGTGGCCAGAAGCATCTGCGAGAGCTAATGAGTGTTGCGGCGGCGGGCAAACGCGCCGTATTGCTGTTTGCAGTATTGCATTCAGCCATTGAACGTTTCTCCCCTGCCCGCCATATTGACCCTAAATACGCGCAATTGTTGAATGAGGCACAAAAGCAGGGGGTAGAGGTTTTCGCTTATAAAGCGGAACTTTCTGCCGATAATATGACTCTGAGATCCTCTCTTCCCATTGTCTTATAAGGGATTAGACGATTGACGAATAAGTGTTCTGGCCGCGTGCGCAAATACGCTTTTCCTCACAGGCTTGTCAAGTGTTACGTTTAGATAATTGCCATACGGAAAAGCATCTGCTATTTATAGCGACCTGATTTTTCCCCCAACACGGGGATCGATAGTGCGTGTTAAGGAGAAGCAACATGCAAGAAGGGCAAAACCGTAAAACATCGTCCCTGAGTATTCTCGCCATCGCTGGGGTGGAGCCGTATCAAGAGAAGCCGGGCGAAGAGTATATGAACGAAGCCCAGCTGTCGCACTTCAAGCGTATTCTTGAAGCATGGCGTAATCAACTCAGGGATGAAGTCGATCGCACCGTTACTCATATGCAGGATGAAGCTGCCAACTTCCCGGATCCGGTAGACCGTGCCGCTCAGGAAGAAGAGTTCAGCCTCGAACTGCGTAACCGTGACCGCGAACGCAAACTGATCAAAAAGATCGAGAAAACGCTGAAAAAAGTCGAAGACGAAGATTTTGGCTACTGCGAATCCTGCGGTGTTGAAATCGGTATTCGTCGCCTGGAAGCGCGTCCAACCGCCGATTTGTGCATCGACTGTAAAACGCTGGCCGAAATCCGCGAAAAACAGATGGCCGGTTAACACCAGCGCTGTTTACACACTCCAAAGGCGGGAGTCTCTCCCGCCTTGTTACTGTTGATATGTCTGAATCACACTATATTGGGCGCTTCGCGCCATCTCCTTCCGGTGAATTACACTTCGGCTCATTAATTGCCGCGCTCGGCAGCTACCTGCAGGCTCGCGCCCGCCGGGGAAAATGGCTTGTCCGCATTGAAGATATTGACCCTCCGCGTGAAGTTCCCGGTGCAGCAGAGACTATTCTGCGTCAGCTGGAACATTACGGTCTTCACTGGGATGACGAGGTGCTCTGGCAGTCAAAACGTCACGATGCTTATCGGGAACGTCTGGCCTGGCTTCGCGATCGGGGGCTTTCCTATAACTGCACCTGCACCCGCGCCCGTATCCAGAGCGTAGGAGGGGTCTATGATGGTCACTGTCGTACGCTCAACCTTCCCCCGGAAAATGCCGCCGTGCGCATCAAGCAGCGCTCCCCGGTGACGCGCTTTAACGATCTCCTCTCCGGTGAGATTCATGCCGATGAACGTCTGGCGCGTGAGGATTTTATTATTCACCGTCGTGACGGCCTTTTCGCCTACAACCTGGCTGTGGTCGTCGACGATCGTTTTCAGGGCGTGACGGAGATTGTGCGCGGGGCGGATCTGGTCGAGCCCACTGTGCGACAAATATCGCTGTATCACCAGTTTGGCTGGACGGCCCCGGATTACATTCATCTGCCGCTGGCGGTTAATGCGCAGGGCTTAAAATTGTCAAAGCAGAACCACGCCCCGGCCCTGCCAGAGGGCGATCCGCGTCCTGTTTTGATCGACGCGCTGCGGTTTCTCAACCAGAATGTAACCAATGAATGGCAGGATCTGCGTATTGACGAACTGCTGAAAATGGCCGTTGCCAACTGGACGCTCGCGGCAGTGCCAAAAATCCAGCATTCTCAAATGCGTTGCGCTGAGCTATGATTAGCCGCTTTTTTCATAACAAAACACACTACGAGGTGTACCATTTTTACCCGAGTCGCTAATTTTTGCCGTAAAGTGCTAAGCCGCGAAGAGAGCATGGCGAACGATGCTATTGCACAGCCACACATGTCGGTTATCCCGCGTGAGCAGCACACAATTTCCCGCAAAGATATCAGTGAAAATGCCCTCAAGGTGCTCTATCGTCTGAATAAAGCGGGCTACGAGGCCTATCTCGTAGGCGGTGGAGTGCGTGATTTACTGCTGGGCAAAAAACCGAAAGATTTCGACGTGACGACCAGCGCCACGCCTGAGCAGGTGCGCAAACTATTCCGTAACTGCCGTCTCGTTGGCCGCCGTTTCCGTCTGGCTCACGTGATGTTTGGCCCAGAAATTATTGAAGTGGCAACCTTCCGCGGCCACCACGAAGCCGGCGCGTCCGATCGCACCACGTCACAGCGCGGCCAGAACGGTATGCTGCTGCGTGACAATATCTTCGGCTCTATCGAAGAAGATGCCCAGCGTCGCGACTTCACCATCAACAGCCTTTATTACAGCGTGGCGGATTTCACCGTGCGCGATTACGTCGGCGGCATGCAGGACCTGAAAGAAGGTCTGATCCGTCTGATCGGCACGCCGGAAACGCGCTATCGTGAAGATCCCGTGCGTATGCTGCGCGCCGTGCGTTTCGCCGCCAAGCTGAACATGCGCATCAGCCCGGAAACGGCAGAGCCTATTCCGCGTCTGGCGACTCTGATTAACGACGTGCCCCCTGCCCGCCTGTTCGAAGAGGCCCTGAAGCTGCTGCAGGCCGGCCACGGCTTTGAAACCTACAATCTGCTGCGTGAATACAACCTGTTCCAGCCGCTGTTCCCGACCATTACCCGCTACTTCACCGAAAACGGTGACAGCCCAATGGAGCGGATGATTGTGCAGGTGCTGAAAAATACCGATACCCGCATTCGCAACGACATGCGCGTGAACCCGGCGTTCCTGTTTGCCGCGATGTTCTGGTATCCGCTGCTGGAAACGGCCCAGCGCATCACCCAGGAGAGCGGACTCGCCTATTACGATGCGTTCGCGCTGGCCGCCAACGACGTGCTCGACGAAGGCTGCCGCACGCTCGCCATTCCGAAACGTATTACCACTCTGGTGCGCGATATCTGGCAGCTTCAGCTGCGCATGTCCCGTCGTCAGGGCAAACGCGCCTGGAAGCTGATGGAGCATCCTAAATTCCGCGCAGCCTTCGATCTCCTGTCGCTGCGCGCGGAAATTGAACGCAACCAGGAGCTGCAGCGTCTGGCGCAGTGGTGGGCCGAATTCCAGGTTTCCGCCCCGCCAGAACAAAAAGATATGCTCACCGGGCTGGATGAAGAGCCGGAACCGCGTCGCCGTCATCGTCGCCCGCGCAAACGCGCGCCGCGTCGTGAAGGAACAGCATGACCCTCGCGTATATCGCCATCGGCAGCAATTTAGCCTCTCCGCTGGAGCAGGTGAATGCTGCCGTACAGGCGCTGGGTGAGATCCCGCAAAGCAAGATTGTGGCTGTCTCCTCGTTCTACCGCACTCCGCCGTTGGGTCCGCAGGATCAGCCTGATTATCTGAACGCCGCCGTGATCCTTGAGACTGAACTGGGCCCAGAAGAGCTGCTGGACAATACCCAGCGCATCGAACTGCAGCAGGGCCGCGTTCGCAAAGCCGAGCGCTGGGGACCGCGCACGCTGGACCTCGACATTATGCTGTTTGGTCACGAGACCATTAACACTGAACGTCTCACCGTTCCGCATTACGACATGAAAAATCGCGGGTTTATGCTCTGGCCGCTGTTTGAAGTCGCCCCCGATCTTATCTTCCCGGATGGCACCCCACTCAAGTCCATTCTGGACAGCCTCAACGCGGAAAGACCCACTCGCTGGTGATCGGGTTCCCTTGCTGATTAGCCTCAAAATAATTATGGCTAATCGGTTACCTAAAATCATTGTTCCCTCGAATGTTACTGTTAGAATGCGCAAAGATTCGCTTTGGGCTATCAGGAAACAGTATGAAACCAACCACCATCTCCTTACTGCAGAAATGCAAACAGGAAAAAAAACGCTTCGCCACCATCACCGCGTATGACTACAGCTTCGCCAAACTGTTTGCCGAAGAGGGGATCAACGTCATGCTGGTCGGAGATTCGTTAGGGATGACGGTACAAGGACATGATTCCACCCTGCCGGTGACGGTTGAGGATATCGCTTACCATACCCGCGCCGTGCGCCGTGGCGCCCCAGCCTGCCTGCTGCTTTCCGATCTGCCGTTTATGGCCTACGCCACGCCGGAGCAGGCATTTGAAAACGCGGCAGCGGTGATGCGTGCGGGCGCTAATATGGTCAAAGTTGAAGGAGGCGCCTGGCTGGTGGATACGGTGAAGATGCTCACCGAGCGTGCCGTGCCGGTGTGCGGCCATTTGGGTTTGACGCCGCAATCCGTCAACATCTTTGGTGGATATAAAGTGCAGGGCCGTGGTGATGCAGCCCAGACGCTGCTGGATGATGCCCTGGCGCTGGAAGCCGCAGGTGCCCAACTGCTGGTGCTGGAGTGCGTGCCGGTTGAGCTGGCGAAGCGCATTACTGAAGCTCTGTCGATTCCGGTGATTGGTATTGGTGCGGGCAACGTGACTGACGGTCAGATTCTGGTGATGCACGACGCCTTTGGCATCACTGGCGGACATATTCCAAAATTTGCCAAAAATTTCCTCACCGAAGCGGGCGACATGCGCGCTGCGGTCAGGCAGTATATTGCCGACGTTGAATCCGGTGTTTACCCGGGTGAAGAACACAGTTTCCATTAAGGAGTCTCGTTGTGCTAATCATTGAAACCCTGCCGCTGCTTCGCCAGCATATCCGCCGCGCGCGTCAGGAAGGTAAACGTATCGCACTGGTCCCGACCATGGGCAACCTGCATGACGGCCATATGAAGCTGGTTGACGAAGCAAGAGCCCGTGCAGATATCGTGGTGGTCAGTATCTTCGTTAACCCAATGCAGTTTGACCGCGCCGACGATCTGGCACGCTATCCGCGTACCCTGCAGGAAGATTGCGAGAAGCTCAAAAAACGCCATGCGGATATCGTCTTCTCACCTGCACCGGCGGATGTTTACCCGCAGGGTACTGAAGAGGCAACCTACGTTGACGTCCCGGGCATTTCCACAATGCTCGAAGGCGCGAGCCGCCCGGGTCATTTCCGCGGCGTTTCCACTATCGTCAGCAAGCTGTTCAACCTTGTGCAGCCGGACGTTGCCTGCTTCGGTGAGAAAGATTTCCAACAGCTGGCGCTGATCCGCAAGATGGTTGCGGATATGGGTTACGATATCGAGATTGTCGGCGTACCGATTGTACGCGCCAAAGACGGTCTGGCGCTCAGCTCGCGAAATGGCTACCTGACCGCCGACCAGCGTAAAATCGCGCCGGGCTTAAGCAAGGCCATGAATACCATGGCAGAACAGCTTCTGGCGAAAGAGTTAACTGCCGAAGAGATTATTGCTCTGGCTGAACAGGCGCTGAACGATAAAGGCTTCCGCGCTGATGATATTCAAATTCGCGATGCCGACACGCTTCTGGAGCTTACACAGACCAGCAAACGTGCGGTCATTCTGGTGGCGGCATGGCTTGGTCAAGCGCGCCTAATCGACAACAAAGTGGTTGAACTGGCGTAGGTTTCTCTACCCGGAAGATGAAAGGTAAACGTAATGATTCGCAAAATGCTGCAAGGTAAGCTTCACCGTGTGAAAGTCACCCAGGCCGACCTGCACTATGAAGGCTCCTGCGCCATCGACCAGGATTTCCTTGATGCCGCGGGCATCCTTGAAAACGAAGCGATTGATATCTGGAACGTTAACAACGGCAAACGTTTCTCAACCTATGCCATCGCCGCCGAGCGCGGGTCTAAAATCATCTCCGTTAACGGCGCGGCAGCGCACTGCGCTGACGTGGGCGATATTGTGATTATCGCCAGCTTCGTGATGATGTCTGATGAAGAGGCACGCCGCTGGCAGCCGAAAGTCGCCTATTTTGAAGGCGACAACGACATGAAACGTACCGCGAAGGCGATTCCGGTTCAGGTTGCTTAAGCATTATCCCTGCGGCTGATTGCTGATCAGCCGCGACATTGTTTCCAGCGAATCCGTTCTTAAGATGTACAGGCGTTTCAGTAAGAACGGATTATCCCCCGGCTTCACCTTCCCTTTCACCGTCGTCACTGCAAGATGGAAACCGGCATCATTTGCCGCCTTTATCGCTTTATTGTCGTAGCCGCCAAACGGATAGGAAAGATAGAGCACGCGCGGGTTAAACTGCGCCAGCGCGCGACGCGAGCGTTCAAAATCAAACAAAATCACGTGATAGCTGCGGCTCAGTAAAATCGGGTGCTTATACCCATCCACGCGGTGCAGGAAGTGGGTATGTGACTGAATATCAAACACATCCTGAATGCCCTTTATCTCCTGCACGCTCATAAACTGCAGCGATTTGGGGTCCCATTTCTGCGGGTGGCCTTTAATGCGGGAAGAGATAATAAATGCGGTAGCCTTGAAGCCGTATTCTTTCAGCACAGGATAGGCATAGCGGCTGACGGATTTCAGGCCGTCGTCAAAGGTTATTACCACCGATTTTGCAGGCAGGTTCATTTTGTTACGCACGTACCCTTCCAGCTGGTACATCGTCAGGGTGGTATAGCCCTGATCGCGTAACCAGGCCATCTGGTTGTTAAACGCACGTACGCTGGTGGTCGTGGACGTATGTCGAAAGCGCGTGTTTTCTTCATCACGCAAAATATGATGGTAGGTCAGAACCGGAAGTCCATTATCTTCCTGCGCATCCAGGCTGCTGATCCACGCCAGACGATTGCCGATGCGGATCTGAAACCAGGTCTGATTCAGGCGGTCTTTCAGTTTGTTTAATATGGGATAGCGAAGATTGGCGCTTAATGTGCCGAACGGCGCGCTACCGCTCGACGGCGCGTTATAGACCGGCGTGTCTTTCCAGGTAATGAGATTCTGATTGCTCAGGGGTTTATTGAGATCGCCGAGGCTGTCCTCAACGCGCTGTTTCCCCTGAACCGGCTCCAGGTGCCCTTTATCGATAAAACCCGTGCCAAAACCGAAGCGAAATTCATAGTAGTCCGCCGCCGCGGGCACGACGGCCAGGATCTGCCCGGCGCGCACGTTACCGACGTTGATCACGCTGTTTCCCACCTGTGCCCAGATCGCCGCGTCTTCGGTGGTTTGCATGTACTGGGCAGGCAGCGTTTGCTGGCTGAGTAAACTGGCTGAGCTGACGCCGGAAATGAGCATCAATAGCAGGAAAAGAATGCGCGGTAGCATGGTGTCTTAATCGGTGCGGAAAACTGCCGCTATTGTAACAAATGAGACATCAATACCAACGTTTAATTCTTATACAAATCGTGGAGCAGGACGAAAGGAGGATTTTTTTGCTGCTGATGCCACAAGCTGCTGACGCCCGGAACGCCCTGCGCCACGATGGCCTGGCGAAACTCAGCGCTGCTTAAGGATCCACGCTGCGGATACATTAACGCCAGCAGGGAGAGGTTAATACCCGAGATCACTTCACAGCACGCGTGCTTATGGCTGAGCAAAGCGGCTGCGCGGTAAGGCGCCGCGCCCGATTTATCGGTAAGAAAGATCACGCCATCACCGGTGTCGGTTTCATGCAGGGCATCGCACATCATGCGGCTAAGCATGTTGGTGCTCAACCCGCGCCAGTAGTTTACCGCCCGGCATTGCACCAGCGGGCCAAATCTGGCTTCAAGCTTATCCAGTATTTCCTGCGCCTGTTCATCGTGGCAGGTGATAACCCATCCCAGCATAACTCTCTCCTTAGCAGGCAAGTAGTTTAGCGAAGTGAAGGTTAGCTTTCGGTGATAACTGTCAAAGAAAGTGCCCGGCAAACTAAACGTCGCCGGGCAAAAGATTAGCTGCGCAGACCGCGTCCGCGCTGGATCAGATACCAGCAGAGCAGGTAGAAGGCGATGATGAACACCACCAGCACCGCTACCGTGGTAAACAGCGGCACATCGGTAATGCCGAGGAAGCCAAAGCGAAAACCGCTGATCATGTAGACAATCGGGTTCAGGTGCGACAGCGCCTGCCAGAACGGTGGCAGCAGCGTCAGGGAGTAGAACACCCCGCCGAGATAGGTCAGCGGCGTCAGCACGAAGGTCGGGATCAGGCTGATATCGTCAAACGTCTTAGCGAACACAGCGTTCAGTAGTCCGGCCAGCGAGAAGAGGATTGCCGTCAGGAGCAGCGTCAGCGCGACGAACAGCCACGAGTGGACCTGGAACGGCACGAAGAACAGCGAAATCGCCGTGACCAGGATCCCCACGCACAGCCCGCGCGCTACGCCGCCGCCAACATAGCCCGCGATAATGACGTGCGTCGGCACAGGCGCAACCAGCAGCTCTTCAATATTGCGCTGGAACTTAGCGCTGAAGAATGACGACGCCACGTTGGCGTAGGCGTTAGTAATCACCGCCATCATTATCAGACCCGGCACGATAAACTGCATATAGGTAAAGCCGTGCATTTCACCAATCCGGGAACCAATCAGGTTACCGAAGATGATGAAATAGAGCGTCATCGTGATGACCGGTGGCACCAGGGTTTGCACCCAGATACGCATAAAGCGGTTAATCTCTTTCGCCCAGATGCTTTTCAGCGCGACCCAGTAAAGATGCGTCATGCCTTGTCTCCTTGTTTGTCCTGTACCAGAGAGACAAACAGCTCTTCCAGTCGGTTCGCTTTGTTACGCATACTTAAGACCTGAATCCCCTGCGCGCTCAGCTGCGAGAACACACTGTTAATCCCCTGCTCGCGCAGCACTTCCACCTCCAGCGTCGAGGTATCGACGAGGCGATACTGATACCCTTCAAGCTTCGGCAGCGGGCTTTTAGCCGCCAGATCGAGGATGAAGGTTTCTGATTTCAGCTTGGAGAGCAGATTCTTCATCGAGGTGTTCTCCACCAGCTCACCGTGCTGGATGATGCCGATGTTGCGGCAGAGCATTTCAGCCTCTTCAAGGTAGTGGGTGGTCAGAATAATGGTGGTGCCTTTGTCGTTGAGATCCTTCAGGAAGCCCCACATGGAGCGTCGCAGCTCGATGTCTACGCCCGCCGTTGGCTCATCAAGAATCAGCAGTTTTGGCTCGTGCATGAGCGCGCGGGCAATCATCAGGCGGCGCTTCATCCCGCCGGATAACATCCGTGCGCGTTCGTTACGCTTTTCCCACAGGTCGAGCTGCTTGAGGTATTTTTCGCTCCGTTCAAGGGCCTCTTTACGCTCGACGCCGTAATAGCCCGCCTGGTTAACGACGATTTGCTGCACCGTCTCGAACGGGTTGAAGTTGAACTCCTGTGGTACCAGCCCCAGCTGGCGCTTGGCGTTGACCACATCTTTTTGCAGGTCATAACCAAAGACGCTCACCCGGCCGGACGTTTTATTGACCAGCGAACTGATAATCCCAATGGTGGTCGATTTCCCCGCGCCGTTCGGCCCCAGAAGCGCGTAAAAATCACCGGCCTCTACTTTTAGATCTATTCCGCGTAGCGCCTGAACGCCGCCCGGATAGGTTTTTTTAAGCTGCTCAAGCTCCAGTGCAATTGCCATGAAATTAACTTACCTTCAGTTCTGACACACGTTGTGTGGTTTCATTAAAAGTCGGGTTACCCTATAGTAGCGCAACGCAATTACTCGGTTACAGGTCGCTAACCTCCATGAACAACATAGATACACTCATCAGCAACAATGCACTATGGTCAAAAATGCTGGTGGAGGAAGACCCCGGATTTTTTGGAAAACTCGCGCAGGCGCAAAATCCACGCTTTCTCTGGATTGGATGCTCCGACAGCCGCGTACCGGCGGAGCGCCTGACCGGCCTCGAGCCCGGCGAACTGTTTGTTCACCGCAACGTAGCCAACCTGGTGATTCACACCGATCTCAACTGTCTTTCTGTTGTTCAGTATGCCGTTGACGTTCTGCAAGTCGAGCACATCATCATTTGCGGCCATTACGGCTGCGGCGGCGTGCAGGCGGCGGTTGAAAACACGGAGCTGGGGCTCATTGATAACTGGCTACTGCACATCCGCGATATCTGGTTCAAACATAGCTCACTGCTGGGTGAAATGCCGCAGGAGCGTCGCATGGATACCCTTTGCGAACTCAACGTGATGGAGCAGGTGTATAACCTGGGCCACTCAACGATCATGCAATCAGCGTGGAAACGCGGGCAGAAGGTCTCTATCCACGGCTGGGCGTACGGAATTCACGATGGTCTGCTGCGCAATCTGGAAGTGACTGCCACCAACCGCGAAACGCTGGAGCAGCGTTACCGTTCTGGGATTGCCAACCTTCAGCTTAAGCATGTGAATCATAAATAAAGCCGGGGATGTTCTCCCTCTCCCTGCGGGAGAGGGCCGGGGTGAAGGCATCAGCCCGCAATTACTCGTCCAGCAATACCACTTTCCCAACATACGGCAGATGGCGATAACGCTGCGCGTAGTCAATGCCGTAACCGACGACGAATTCGTCAGGAATTGAGAAACCCACGAACTCTACCGGCACCTGCACTTCACGGCGGTCAGGCTTATCCAGCAGGGTGCAAATCGCCAGCGATTTTGGCTCACGCAGGCTCAGGATCTCGCGCACTTTTGACAGCGTATTGCCGGAGTCGATAATGTCCTCAACGATCAACACATCTTTGCCACGAATATCTTCATCCAGGTCTTTCAGGATTTTCACATCACGGGTGGTGGACATGCCGCTGCCGTAGCTGGAGGCGGTCATAAAATCGACTTCGTGGGGCACATGCACTTCACGGCACAGGTCTGCCATGAACATGAAAGAGCCACGCAACAGACCGACCAGCACCATTTCGCTGCCGCTGTCCTTGTAATGTTCGGTGATTTGACGACCCAGTTCGGCGATACGCGCTTTGATCTCGGCTTCCGGGATCATCACTTCAACAGTATGTTTCATATTACTAACCAAATGATTTTAATGAAAATCTCTCAATACGGATGAGTTAATATCCAGCACTGATACGCAAGCCCCTCATTATATCAGCAAATGGATAAGCCTGGCGTATGAGTTATAAAAAGCAAATATTGTGATTCCGATCACACTTGTTAATACCTATAATTAGTTGCTAGCAAATTATTAACAAAAACTGACGAGTACACTTTCTATGGCTGAAACAAACTCTAAACAGCCGCGTCTACTGGTGACATTAACAGCAGCGTTCGCAGCCTTCTGCGCGCTGTATCTGTTAATCGGTGGCGTCTGGCTGGTCGCTTTAGGCGGCTCCTGGTACTACCCGATTGCGGGCCTGGTGATGGTTGCCGTAACCGTCCTGCTGTTGCGTAGAAAACAATCCGCACTGTGGCTGTATGCCGCATTCCTTCTTGCCACCATGATCTGGGGCGTCTGGGAAGTCGGCTTTGACTTCTGGGCGCTGACCCCGCGCAGCGATATTCTGGTCTTCTTCGGTATATGGCTGATCCTGCCGTTTGTCTGGCGTCGCCTGATCGTGCCGTCCAGCGGTGCCGTTGCGGCGCTGGTAGTAGCCCTGCTGATCAGCGGCGGTATCCTGACCTGGGCCGGCTTTAACGACCCGCAGGAGATCAACGGTACGCTGAACGCAGAATCGACGCCTGCGGCGGCGATCTCACAGGTCGCTGACGGCGACTGGCCTGCCTATGGTCGTAACCAGGAAGGCCAGCGTTACTCCCCGCTGAAGCAGATCAACGCGGACAACGTTAAAAACCTGAAAGAAGCCTGGGTATTCCGTACCGGCGACCTTAAGATGCCGAACGATCCGGGTGAACTGACCAACGAAGTGACGCCAATTAAAGTCGGCGATATGCTTTATCTGTGTACGGCGCACCAGCGTCTGTTCGCGCTCGACGCGGCCACCGGTAAAGAGAAATGGCACTTCGATCCGCAGCTGAACTCCAACCCGTCCTTCCAGCACGTGACCTGCCGTGGCGTCTCTTACCACGAAGCGCGCCCGGATAATGCGAGCCCGGAAGTCATTGCCGACTGTCCTCGCCGCATCATGCTGCCGGTCAACGATGGTCGCCTGTTCGCCATCAATGCCGAAACGGGCAATCTGTGCGAAACCTTTGCCAACAAAGGTATCCTGAATCTGCAGACCAACATGCCTGACACCACACCGGGTCTGTATGAGCCAACCTCACCGCCAATCATCACCGATAAAACCATCGTGATTGCCGGTTCGGTAACGGATAACTTCTCCACGCGTGAAACCTCCGGCGTTATCCGTGGTTTCGACGTGAACACCGGTAAACTGCTGTGGGCCTTCGACCCGGGCGCGAAAGATCCAAACGCGATCCCGTCTGACGAGCACACCTTTACCTTTAACTCGCCAAACTCCTGGGCGCCAGCGGCGTATGACGCGAAGCTGGACCTGGTCTACCTGCCAATGGGCGTTACTACGCCAGATATCTGGGGCGGTAACCGCACGCCGGAGCAGGAACGTTATGCCAGCGCTATCGTGGCGTTGAACGCGACCACCGGTAAGCTGGCCTGGAGCTATCAGACCGTACACCACGATCTGTGGGATATGGATATGCCGTCCCAGCCGACGCTGGCGGACATTACCGTTAACGGCAAAACCGTTCCGGTGATTTACGCCCCGGCCAAAACCGGCAACATCTTCGTGCTGGATCGCAGCAACGGCAAGCTGGTTGTGCCTGCCCCGGAAAAACCGGTACCGCAGGGTGCGGCGAAAGGCGATTACGTCAGCAAAACCCAGCCGTTCTCCGACCTGAGCTTCCGTCCGAAGAAAGACCTCAGCGGGGCAGACATGTGGGGCGCCACGATGTTTGACCAGCTGGTGTGCCGCGTGATGTTCCATCAGCTGCGCTATGAGGGCATCTTCACGCCGCCTTCTGAGCAGGGCACGCTGGTCTTCCCGGGTAACCTGGGGATGTTCGAGTGGGGTGGGATCTCCGTTGACCCTAACCGTCAGGTAGCGATTGCTAACCCGATGGCGCTGCCGTTCGTTTCCCGTCTGATCCCACGTGGTCCGGGCAACCCAATGGAGCAGCCGAAAGACGCGAAAGGCAGCGGTACCGAAGCCGGTATTCAGCCGCAGTATGGCGTACCGTTCGGCGTAACGCTGAACCCGTTCCTGTCGCCGTTTGGTCTGCCGTGTAAACAGCCTGCCTGGGGTTACATCTCCGGTCTGGATCTGAAAACTAACCAGATCGTGTGGAAAAAACGTATTGGTACCCCGCAGGACAGCATGCCTTTCCCGATGCCGGTTCCAGTGCCGTTTAATATGGGTATGCCAATGCTGGGAGGCCCAATCTCCACCGCCGGTAACGTGCTGTTCATCGCGGCAACCGCAGATAACTACCTGCGCGCGTACAACATGACCAACGGTGAGAAACTGTGGCAAGGCCGTCTGCCAGCGGGTGGACAAGCCACGCCGATGACCTATGAAGTGAATGGCAAGCAGTACGTTGTCATCTCTGCGGGCGGTCACGGTTCGTTTGGCACGAAGATGGGCGACTATATCGTCGCGTATGCACTGCCTGACGAAAACAAGTAACTGAAAAGCCCGGTGGCGCTTACGCTTACCGGGCCGTCGGGTACGCTATGCAGGCCGGGTAAGGCGAAGCCGCCACCCGGCTTTTTTATACGGTAAAGCCCAGCATCATCCCCGTATCTTCATGCTCCAGCAGATGGCAGTGCGCCATATAGGCAAACTCCTTCGGCGCATCGTGGTCAAACTTCACCAGCACCTCGCTGACGCCGCCTTCCACCTTCACCGTATCCTTCCAGCCCGCGCGATGCGCGTCCGGCGCTTTACCGTTCTCAGAGAGAATGCGGAACTGGGTGCCGTGGATATGGAACGGATGCAGCATCATGTCCCCTTCGCCTGAAATCACCCAGCGCTCAAACTGGCCCTTTGTCGCAGCAAACATCGGCGTATTCATGTCGAACGCCTTGCCGTTGATCATATTGGCGTTGTGGAAATCAAAGCCATGGTCGCCGTGATTCATGTTCCCCATGCCGCCCATTTTTCCATGGTCCATATTCATATGGCCCATCATCTGCCCGTGATGCATTCCCGCCATCGCCTTATCGCCATAATTCGCCATCAGCGCCTGCATCCCCATCATATCGAGCATCGGGTTCATGGAGAGCTGCAGCTTGCGTTGCGTAAGCCCATCAAGCGACGGAAGTGCCGGCATAGTGGTTAACGTATCAGGGAGCGTGCCGGAAGCGGTCACCAGTAAAGGCTGGATACGCAGCACCGGATGCGGCTTGTCAAACGGCGCGACCGCCATCCCCATCTGGCTAACCGGCAGCGTCACGAGGTCAAACGCCTTGCCGTCGCTGATGTCCACCAGCACCTCAAAGCGTTCGCCCATCAGCATCGGCAGCTCGCTCACTTTCACCGGCTCAGGCAGCAGCCCGCCGTCGCTGGCGACCACGTACAGCGGACGCTTATCGCTGGTAGCAAAATTGAGGGAACGCGCGTTACAGCCGTTAAGCAGACGCAGGCGCAGCCAGCCTTTCGGCGCGGCGTGCTGAGGATAAATGGCGCCGTTGGTCAGCAGCGTGTCGCCAAACCAGCCTACCGCCGCGCTCATCACATCCAGCTGGTAGTCAATTTGCCCGTCAGCGGTGAATTTCTTGTCCTGCACAATCACCGGCACATCGTCGATGCCCCACTGTTTCGGCAGGCGCAGCAGGCGACTCTCGTCGTCTTCAATCAGCACCAGTCCCGCCAGCCCCATCGCCACCTGATGGCCCGTTTTGCCATGCTGATGCGGATGGAACCAGCAGGTTGCCGCGCGCTGGTCAGGCGTAAAGGTGACGCTGCGCGAGCCGCCCGCTTTGATGATGCCCTGCGGCCCGCCGTCTACCTCTCCCGGCACTTCCAGCCCGTGCCAGTGCAGCGTCGTCTCTTCGGCGAGCGTGTTGTGGATATCCACCGTCACCGCTTTCCCTTTACGCAGCTGAAGCGCCGGACCGAGCAAATTGCCGTTATAGCCCCACGTCGTGGCGTTGTGCGCACCGAATGTTGTTTTGCCTGCCTGAACCACAAGCTGGATACGGCTGCGGGCGTCAGCGGTCACCAGGTCAGGGATGGGTAAGGCAGGCCTGTCAGCCGCGAAAACCGCGCGGCTCCAGAGGGGTAATGCGCTGGCAGCCCCCAGCACAGCGGAATATTTTAAAAAATCACGACGTTGCATGTTCATTTCCTTATTTCCAGCAGGCGATCTTTTGAGCATAAACCCTCCCCTTACCGGAAGGTCAAGTAAAGCGGCAATAATAAAGATCGTCGCACTGGCATCAAGTATGCTAACGTTAATTTTCCGTGAAGAAGTGGTAGAAGCAATGAAGACGTTTTTCAGGACAATTTTGTTCGGTAGCCTGATGGCAATGTGTGCGAACAGCTATGCGCTAAGTGAAAATGAAGCGGAAGATATGGCCGATTTAACGGCGGTTTTTGTATTCCTGAAAAATGATTGTGGCTACCAGAATTTACCCAACGGGCAGATTCGCCGCGCGCTGGTCTTTTTTGCCCAGCAGAACCAGTGGGATCTCAGCAACTACGACAGCTTCGACATGAAGGCGCTCGGCGAAGACAGCTACCGTGACTTAAGCGGTATTGGCATTCCCACTGCTAAAAAATGCAAAGCGCTGGCTCGCGACTCACTCAGCCTGCTCGCCTACGTTAAATAACCTTCCCGACGCCTCCTGTTGAACCTCTGGCCGTGCAACCACGGTTAGAGTTAGCTATCATGTTTCGCTCATTTTTTGCGAGCGTAACGGATGTTTACACAGGAGGAGTTCGCTATGGCCGACCACACGTTGTGGCATGAAACATTGCATGACCAGTTTGGTCAGTACTTTGCCGTTGATAACGTGCTCTATCATGAGAAAACCGATCACCAGGATCTGATCATCTTCGAGAATGCTGCCTTTGGCCGCGTGATGGCGCTGGACGGCGTTGTGCAAACCACCGAGCGCGACGAGTTTATTTATCATGAAATGATGACCCACGTCCCGCTCCTGGCGCACGGTCACGCGAAGCATGTTCTGATTATTGGCGGCGGCGACGGCGCAATGCTGCGTGAAGTGTCCCGCCATCGTTCCATTGAAACCATCACCATGGTGGAAATCGATGCGGGCGTCGTCTCTTTCTGCCGCCAGTACCTGCCCAACCACAATGCCGGCAGCTATGACGATCCGCGCTTTAGCCTGGTGATTGACGACGGCGTTAACTTTGTTAACCAGACCTCGCAGACCTTTGACGTGATTATCTCCGACTGCACCGACCCTATTGGCCCAGGCGCATCGTTGTTCACTTCCTCTTTCTACGAAGGCTGCAAGCGCTGCCTGAACCCGGGCGGGATCTTCGTCGCACAAAACGGCGTCTGCTTCCTTCAGCAGGATGAAGCGCTGGACAGCCATCGCAAGCTCAGCACCTATTTCGAGGATGTCAGCTTCTATCAGGCGGCCATTCCGACGTACTACGGCGGGATCATGACCTTTGCCTGGGCAACGGATAACGACGTATTACGCCATCTCTCCACCGAAATTATTCAGGCCCGCTTCCATCAGGCAGGTCTTCAGTGCCGATACTACAATCCGGCTATTCATACCGCAGCGTTTGCTCTGCCGCAGTACCTGCAAGACGCATTATCCACTAAGGGGGTGAGCTAATTGAAAAAGCTTAAACTGCATGGCTTTAACAATCTGACCAAAAGCCTGAGTTTTTGTATTTACGATATCTGCTATGCCAAAACAGCGGAAGAACGCGATGGTTACATCGCCTATATCGACGAACTCTACAACGCCAACCGTCTGACCGAGATCCTGTCAGAAACCTGTTCCATTATCGGCGCAAATATCCTGAATATCGCCCGACAGGATTATGAACCCCAGGGCGCGAGCGTGACCATTCTGGTCAGCGAAGAGCCGGTTGACCCGAAGCTTATCGACAAAACGGAACATCCGGGCCCGCTGCCGGAAGTGGTTGTTGCCCACCTGGATAAAAGCCATATCTGCGTCCATACCTACCCGGAGAGCCATCCGGAAGGTGGGCTGTGTACGTTCCGCGCCGATATTGAAGTGTCGACCTGCGGCGTGATTTCCCCGCTGAACGCGCTGAACTATCTCATCCACCAGCTGGAATCGGATATCGTCACGATTGATTATCGCGTACGCGGTTTTACTCGTGATGTCAACGGCATGAAGCACTTCATCGACCACGAGATCAACTCCATACAGAACTTTATGTCCGAGGACATGAAATCGCTGTACGACATGATGGACGTCAACGTGTATCAGGAAAACATCTTCCATACCAAGATGTTACTTAAGGAGTTCGACCTTAAGCACTATATGTTCCACACGAAGCCGGAAGATTTGAGCGAAGAAGAGCGTAAGGCGATTACTGACCTGCTCTGGAAAGAAATGCGCGAGATTTACTACGGCCGTAATATTCCGGCCGTGTAAGAACAAGCCGGAGCAGGGATGCTCCGGGCTGTTATTTCTGTTTCATGAAATCACGGTATGCATTCACCACCTGAAGGAAGTCTTCTACGCCGCACATCGACAGGCTCTCTTCGTCATAGTAGCTCATCCCCTCTTCCATCTCGTCACCTGAAAACTCGAGCTGGTTGGCACGCACCATGACCTCTTCACCATCCATCCACAGCGTGTATTCGTGCCCGGCGCGCTGCCAGGATCGTTCACTGCCTTTTACCGTATTTGCCGCCTGTTCAACCTCATCAAGAAGTGCGAGGTTTTCTTTCACCTCTTCGTTAAACCAGTGTCCAACGGCTTCGTGGCCCATCGACATACGCACTTTCACCACTCCGGTGATGTCGCGCAGAAATTCGTAATCCATAGTGTTTTCCTCTGCAAAGCCATTAAGGTAATTATCGCAGCAGCGAGGAAGAAAAAAAGCGTGAGAGGTGGGAGGAATGAAAATAAAAAGGTGAGAGCAAGACCCTGCGGCCTGATGCCCTCACCCCGTCCCTCTCCCACAGGAGAGGGTGCAAACACTAAAAACCGTCTCGTGGAGACGGTTTTGCTGTTTATACTGCCGTCTGGAAGATAACCCCGTCAGCCTTCTCGGTGTATTGAGAGAGCTTGTCGAAGTTCAGATAGCGGTAGGTATCAACCGCAGTCTTATCCACCTGAGCCACGAAGGTCTGGTACTCTTCCGGCGTTGGCAGTTTGCCAATCAGCGCCGCAACCGCCGCCAGCTCAGCAGAAGCCAGGAAGACGTTCGCACCGGTACCTAAACGGTTCGGGAAGTTACGGGTCGAGGTGGAAACCACCGTCGCGCCGTCGGCTACGCGCGCCTGGTTACCCATACACAGGGAACAGCCAGGAATTTCGATACGTGCACCGCTCTTACCAAACACGCTGTAGTATCCCTCTTCGGTCAGCTGAGCCGCATCCATACGGGTCGGCGGAGCCACCCACAGACGGGTTGGCAGCTGTCCTTTGTGGGTATCCAGCAGCTTACCGGCTGCGCGGAAGTGACCAATGTTGGTCATGCACGAACCGATGAACACTTCGTCGATCTTCTCGCCCTGAACTTCAGACAGCGGACGCGCGTCGTCCGGATCGTTCGGTGCACACAGGATTGGCTCTTTGATATCCGCCAGATCGATGTCGATCACCGCCGCGTACTCTGCGTCGGCATCGGCTTCCAGCAGTTGCGGATCGGCCAGCCATTTTTCCATGCCCTGGATACGACGCTCCAGCGTACGACGGTCGCCGTAGCCTTCTGCAATCATCCACTTCAGCAGCACGATGTTAGAGTTCAGATACTCAATAATCGGCTCTTTATTGAGCTTGATGGTACAGCCCGCAGCTGAACGCTCGGCGGAGGCATCGGTCAGCTCGAACGCCTGCTCAACCTTCAGATCCGGCAGACCTTCAATTTCCAGGATACGGCCAGAGAAGATGTTTTTCTTCCCTTTCTTCTCAACGGTCAGCAGACCCTGTTTAATCGCATACAGCGGGATCGCGTGAACCAGGTCGCGCAGGGTGATACCCGGCTGCATTTTACCTTTGAAGCGCACCAGCACCGATTCCGGCATATCCAGCGGCATTACGCCGGTCGCCGCAGCAAACGCTACCAGTCCGGAACCCGCCGGGAAGGAGATACCGATTGGGAAACGGGTATGGGAGTCACCGCCGGTACCCACGGTATCCGGCAGCAGCATACGGTTCAGCCAGGAGTGGATTACGCCGTCACCCGGACGCAGGGAAACACCGCCGCGGTTCATTATGAAGTCTGGCAGCGTGTGGTGCGTGGTCACGTCAACCGGCTTCGGATACGCCGCAGTGTGGCAGAAGGACTGCATCACCAGATCGGAAGAGAAGCCCAGGCACGCCAGGTCCTTCAGTTCGTCGCGGGTCATTGGGCCAGTGGTGTCCTGAGAACCTACTGAGGTCATCTTCGGCTCGCAGTATGCGCCAGGACGAACGCCGGCGACGCCGCAGGCGCGACCGACCATTTTCTGTGCCAGAGAGTAACCGCGATTGCTCTCCGCTACGTCTTTCGCGTGACGGAATACATCACTATGCGGCAGACCCAGCGCTTCACGCGCTTTGGTGGTCAGGCCACGGCCGATGATCAGCGGAATACGACCACCGGCGCGCACTTCATCGATCAGCACGTCGGTTTTCAGCTCAAAGCTTGCCAGCAGTTCGTTGGTTTCGTGGTTACGCACTTCACCTTTGTAAGGGTAAACATCGATCACGTCGCCCATGTTCAGGTTAGAGACGTCCACTTCGATCGGCAGTGCGCCCGCATCTTCCATGGTGTTGAAGAAGATCGGTGCAATTTTACCGCCGAGGCACAGACCGCCGCCGCGCTTGTTTGGCACGTGCGGAATATCGTCGCCCATGAACCACAGCACGGAGTTGGTCGCGGACTTACGGGAAGAACCGGTACCCACAACGTCACCCACGTAGGCCAGCGGGAACCCTTTTTTCTGCAGGGCTTCGATCTGTTTGATCGGGCCAACGCTGCCAGGCTGATCCGGCTCAATGCCTTCACGGGCGTTTTTCAGCATCGCCAGGGCGTGCAGAGGGATATCCGGGCGAGACCACGCGTCCGGTGCCGGAGAGAGGTCATCGGTGTTGGTTTCACCGGTCACTTTGAAGACGGTAACGGTGATTTTTTCAGCCAGCGCTGGACGGTTCAGGAACCATTCGGCATCAGCCCAGGACTGCATCACCTGTTTCGCATAGACGTTGCCCGCTTTGGCTTTTTCTTCCACATCGTAGAAGTTATCGAACATCAGCAGCGTAGACGAGAGCGCTTTAGCGGCAATCGGTGCCAGCTTGTCGTTATCCAGCGCGTCAATCAGCGGATGAATGTTGTAACCACCCTGCATGGTGCCGAGCAGTTCAATGGCTTTTTCAGGAGTAACCAGTGGGGAGGTGGCTTCGCCTTTGGCGATAGCAGCAAGGAATCCGGCTTTTACGTAGGCAGCTTCATCTACGCCAGGCGGTACGCGGTTGATCAACAGATCTAACAGGAATTCTTCTTCGCCCTTAGGCGGGTTCTTCAGCAGCTCGACGAGCGCGGCCATTTGGGTTGCATCTAAAGGTTTGGGTACAATTCCCTCGGCGGCACGTTCTGCTACGTGCTTACGGTATTCTTCTAGCACGACGGTTCTCCTCGCTCTCATTGTCATATGCGGCGGGCGTTCTCTTCACGCTCCTGTGAGACAGCAGTTTGTAGGGTAAATGCCCGATACCGCGTCGGGCAGCATAGCAGGATTTCTGCACAGTGTTAATCCGTTTACAAAAAAGCAACATTAAAAAATTTGCTGAATCGTTAAGCATGGTGTAGCGGGGATTTAGGCCATCATTTGCGGTTTCTTCTGCACCGTGACGCTTCAGGTTTTCCTTCATCAGATATAATTGTGTAATAAATACTCACACTCTTTATCCGGACGTACCGGACGCTTCCCAATAAAAGTCAAAACGGTAAAAGGCGGGTGAATAATACTCACGCCAACCGTAACGCCTCACGGCACAGCGCTTGTCTCGTTGGAGTCTTTTATGAAGTTGCCCTTTAAGCCACATCTGCTCGTCCTTCTGTGCAGTGCCGGGCTGTTTGCCGCCTCGGGCGTCATGTTTGTCAAAAGCCGCGCAACGGAACCCGCTGCGACAGCCCCCGTCGCACAACAGCCGGCTGCATCGGACGCGCCTGCCGCAGCGCAGCCCGCCCCTGCTGTCGCGCCAACCTACACAGCCGCACAAATCGATCAGTGGGTTGCCCCCATTGCGCTCTACCCTGACGCTCTGCTGTCGCAAATTTTGATGGCGTCGACCTATCCGGCCAACGTGATTCAGGCGGCGCAGTGGTCCAAAGACAACCCTAAAATGGAAGGAGACGCCGCGATTCAGGCCGTTGCCAGCCAGCCCTGGGATCCGAGCGTAAAATCGCTGGTCGCGTTTCCTCAGCTTATGTCCCTGATGGGTGAAAACCCGCCGTGGGTACAAAATCTGGGCGATGCGTTTCTCGCGCAGCCGAAAGACGTAATGGATTCCGTTCAGCGCCTGCGCGCGCTGGCACAAAAGACCGGCGCTTTACAATCCACGCCTCAGCAGACGGTTACCACCGTGACTAAACCGGCACCAGCGAAAACCAGCGCCACCGAGGCAACAACAACAACCACGTCTGCGCCCGCCCCTACGGTTATCAAAATTGAATCTGCCGATCCGCAGGTCGTTTACGTCCCCACCTATAACCCCAATACGGTTTACGGGACCTGGCCCAACACCGCGTATCCTCCCACCTATCTCCCCCCCACGCCCGGAGAGCAGTTTGGCAACAGCTTCGTTAACGGCTTAGGTTTCAGCCTGGGCGTTGCCACAACCTATGCCATCTTCAGCAACATCGACTGGGACGACGACGATGACTGGGACCACCATCATGACGGTGACTGGGATAATCACGGCGGCTATAACCGCAACGGTGATAACAACATCAATATCAACGTTGAGAACTTCAATAAAATCAGCGGTCAGCGTCTGACGGACGCCAACCGTACCTGGCAGCACAACCCGGCCTATCGGGAAGGCGTGCCCTATCCGACTAACCAGCTCAACAGTCGCTTCCACTCCACCAGCACGGCGACAGGGCTCAGTTCAACGCAGCAAAAACCGGTTAACCGGGACAGCCAGCGTCAGGCGGCCCTGAGCCAGATGGAGAAATCCACGGGTAAAACCTTTCCCCAAACGGCGCGCACCGGCACGAAAGATGTTCAGCGTCAGGCCTCAAGTGAACAGCTGAAGCAGATTTCCCAACGCAATAACTACCGTGGCTACGACACCAAACCGCAGACGACGAGGCGGAGCACCACGCAGCAGCGAGAAAATCGTCAGGCTGTAACCCAAAGACAAGAGAAACGGGTTTCGCAGCCCGCGCAGCAACGCACTCTGCAGCAGCGAAACAGCCAGCCCCGGGCCAATGCGCTGAGCGGCAACGACAGCCGCTCCGCGAACTGGCAGGCGCAGCAGCAGCGTGGTGCGCAAAGCAGGCAGCTTGCCGCTCGCCAGCAGCAGCGTCAGGCGTCTGGTGGACGCGCTGAACGCCGGGAAATTCGACATCGCTAAGGGAACCGACATGAAAAGTAAACTACTCAGCGGAATGGTGTTGTTCATGCTTTCGGCCCCTGTGATGGCGCAGCAGTCCTTCAGCACGCCCGATCGGGCGACCGATGCGCTAGCCAACGCCATCAGTGAGCAAAATGAGAGCGCGATGAGCAATCTGCTTGGAGAGAACTGGCGCGATTTTCTGCCCCCTGAAGGCGTTGATCCTGATGCCGTCGATCGCTTCCTGCGCGACTGGAAAGTCCGTCATAAGACCGTTATCGAAGGGGATACGGCGCATCTGGTTGTCGGAGACAGCGGCTGGCAGCTTCCCATCCCGGTGATCAAAACCACTGCAGGCTGGCAGTTCGATATCAAAGAAGGGGCTGAAGAAATCCTGACCCGCGAAATTGGGCGTAACGAGCTCGCCGCCATTGAAGCCTTACATGCCTATGTTGATGCGCAGCAAAGCTACTTTGCAATGAACCAGAAATACGCGCAGAAAATTGTCAGCTCGAAGGGGAAAAAAGACGGTTTGTACTGGCCCGCCTCCCCCGGCGAAGCGCCCAGTCCGCTCGGACCGGCATTTAGCCCAAAAGAGCCAGGTACCGGCTATCACGGCTATCGCTTCCGCATCCTGCCGGATAATAACGGTTTCGCGATGGTGGCCTGGCCGGTCAGCTACGGCCAGACGGGCGTCATGAGCTTTTTGATAAGCCAGGACGACAAGGTGTACCAGTCCGATCTCGGCAGCGATACAGAGCAGAAAGCCCGTGCGCTAGCCGCTTATAGCCCTGATAAAACCTGGCAGCCTTTAGCACCCTGAACGCAGCGCATAAAAAAAGCGGCCATTGGCCGCTTTTTTCATCTGAAGAAACTTATTTCTTCTTCGCTTTCGCGTTTGGCAGGTCGGTGATGCTGCCTTCAAACACTTCTGCCGCCAGGCCCACGGACTCGTGCAGAGTCGGGTGAGCGTGGATGGTCAGCGCGATGTCTTCAGCGTCACAGCCCATTTCGATAGCCAGACCGATTTCACCCAGCAGCTCGCCGCCGTTGGTACCGACAATCGCACCACCGATCACACGGTGAGTCTCTTTGTCGAAGATCAGTTTGGTCATACCGTCTGCGCAGTCGGATGCGATAGCACGGCCAGAAGCAGCCCACGGGAAGGTGGCGGTTTCATAGCTGATGCCTTTCTCTTTCGCTTCTTTCTCAGTCAGACCAACCCATGCCACTTCTGGCTCGGTGTACGCGATAGATGGGATCACTTTCGGATCGAAGTAGTGCTTCATGCCGGCGATAACTTCAGCGGCAACGTGACCTTCGTGAACACCTTTGTGCGCCAGCATTGGCTGACCGACGATATCGCCGATAGCAAAGATGTGCGGCACGTTAGTGCGCAGCTGCTTGTCAACGCGGATGAAGCCACGGTCGTCCACTTCCACGCCAGCTTTGCCCGCGTCGAGGTTTTTACCGTTCGGTACACGACCGATAGCCACCAGCACGGCGTCGTAACGCTGTGGTTCGGATGGGGCTTTTTTGCCTTCCATGGAAACGTAAATACCGTCTTCTTTCGCTTCAACGGCAGTCACTTTGGTTTCCAGCATCAGGTTGAATTTCTTGCTGATGCGTTTGGTGAAGACTTTAACGATGTCTTTGTCGGCAGCCGGGATAACCTGGTCGAACATTTCAACCACGTCGATCTCTGAACCCAGCGCGTGGTACACGGTACCCATTTCCAGACCGATGATACCGCCGCCCATAACCAGCAGACGCTTAGGAACGGTTTTCAGCTCCAGCGCATCGGTGGAATCCCACACGCGTGGATCTTCATGTGGGATGAATGGCAGTTCGATTGGGCGAGAGCCTGCCGCGATAATCGCGTTGTCGAAGTTGATCACGGTTTTGCCGTTTTCGCCTTCCACTTCCAGGGTGTTCGCACCGGTGAATTTACCCAGACCGTTTACCACTTTCACTTTACGGCCTTTGGCCATACCCGCCAGACCGCCGGTCAGCTGAGTGATAACTTTCTCTTTCCAGGTACGAATTTTGTCGATATCGGTTTTCGGCTCGCCGAAGACGATACCGTGTTCAGCCAGCGCTTTGGCTTCTTCGATAACTTTCGCTACGTGCAGCAGCGCTTTAGAAGGGATACAGCCGACGTTCAGACAAACACCGCCGAGGGTGCTGTAACGTTCTACGATGACGGTTTCCAGACCTAAATCCGCGGCGCGGAATGCTGCGGAGTAACCTGCCGGGCCTGCCCCAAGTACTACGACCTGAGTTTTGATTTCTGTGCTCATCATGACCTCTTAATTTATACCCGTCGTCCACCGGGTCGTTCTATCCGCCCGCAGTTTACAAAATTGTTAACAATTTTGAAACAACAAACGGCTCACGAATTGTCGCTTTCGCCAATAACCTCACAAACACCATGAGATTATCAGAAAAAAGCCGGCCGACTGGCCGGCTTTTCGATTACATCACCAGGCGGCGAATGTCGCTCAGCATGTTGTTGATGATGGTGATGAAGCGCGCACCATCAGCACCGTCGATCACGCGGTGGTCGAAGGACAGAGAGATTGGCATCATCAGACGCGGTACGAACTCTTTGCCATTCCACACCGGCTCCATCGCGGACTTAGACACACCGAGGATAGCCACTTCCGGCGCGTTCACAATCGGCGCGAAGTGGGTGGTACCCAGGCCGCCGATGCTGGAGATAGTGAAGCAGCCGCCCTGCATTTCGCCGGCAGTCAGCTTACCATCGCGCGCTTTCTTGGAGATCACGGTCAGTTCACGGGACAGCTCAGTGATGCTCTTCTTGTTCACGTCTTTGAAGACCGGAACAACCAGACCATTTGGCGTATCAACCGCAACACCGATGTTGATGTATTTCTTCAGCGTCAGCTTCTGGCCGTCTTCGGACAGGGAGCTGTTGAAGCGTGGCATCTGTTCCAGAGCCGCAGCAACCGCTTTCATGATGAAGACCACTGGGGTGAATTTCACGTCCAGTTTACGCTTCTCAGCTTCGGCGTTCTGCTGTTTACGGAACGCTTCCAGATCGGTGATATCGGTTTTGTCGAAGTGCGTAACGTGCGGGATCATCACCCAGTTACGGCTCAGGTTCGCACCAGAGATTTTCTGGATACGGCCCAGTTCCACTTCTTCGATTTCGCCGAACTTGCTGAAGTCCACTTTCGGCCATGGCAGCATGCCCGGGATACCGCCGCCAGCGGCTGCAGCTGGTGCAGCTTCGGCGCGTTTCACCGCGTCTTTCACGTAGGTCTGAACGTCTTCGCGCAGGATACGACCCTTACGGCCGGTCCCTTTCACTTTCGCCAGGTTAACACCGAATTCGCGCGCCAGGCGACGAATCAGCGGCGTCGCGTGGACGTAAGCGTCGTTTTCAGCGAACTCTGATTTTTCTGCTTTTGCAGCAGGGGCAGCGGCTGGTTTAGCAGCCTGAGCCGGTGCAGCAGCCGGTACTGGAGCAGCCGCGGCAGCCGGAGCTGCGGCAGGCGCAGCTCCTTCCACTTCGAAGACCATGATCAGAGAGCCGGTAGACACTTTGTCGCCGGTGCTGATTTTGATCTCTTTAACGGTACCCGCGAATGGCGCAGGGACTTCCATAGAAGCCTTGTCGCCTTCAACGGTGATCAGTGACTGTTCAGCGGCAACTTTGTCGCCCACTTTCACCATCACTTCTGTGACTTCAACTTCGTCACCGCCGATGTCCGGTACGTTAACGTCTTTCGCGCCGCCAGCAGCGGCTGGTGCTGCGGCCGGAGCCGGAGCAGCGGCCTGTGCAGGCGCGGCAGCAGGTGCAGCACCTGCCACTTCGAAGATCATGATCAGGGAGCCAGTAGACACTTTGTCGCCGGTGTTGATCTTGATCTCTTTAACGGTACCCGCAAACGGTGCTGGCACTTCCATAGAGGCTTTGTCGCCTTCTACGGTGATCAGTGACTGCTCGGCCGCAACGGTATCGCCCACTTTCACCAGGATCTCAGTCACTTCAACTTCGTCACCGCCGATGTCAGGCACGTTCACTTCTTTCGCGCTCGCGGCAGCTGCTGGAGCAGCGGCGGCCGGCGCGGCTTTCTTCTCTTCCTGCGCAGGTGCAGCAGCGGCTGCACCGTCGGCGGAATCGAAAATCATGATCAGTTTGCCAGTCTCGGTTTTATCGCCAACAGAGACTTTGATCTCTTTAACGATGCCAGCCTGAGGAGACGGGACTTCCATAGAGGCTTTGTCGCCTTCTACGGTGATCAGCGACTGTTCAGCTTCAACTTTGTCGCCTACTTTGACCAGGATCTCGGTGATTTCAACTTCATCAGCCCCGATGTCCGGTACATTGATTTCGATAGCCATTATTCTTTTACCTCTTACGCCAGACGCGGGTTAACTTTTTCTGCATCGATGTTGAATTTGGTGATTGCGTCTGCAACCACTTTCTTATCGATTTCGCCACGTTTAGCCAGTTCGCCCAGTGCTGCTACAACCACGTAAGAAGCATCAACTTCGAAGTGGTGACGCAGGTTTTCGCGGCTGTCAGAACGACCGAAGCCGTCAGTACCCAGTACGCGATAATCATCAGCTGGAACGTAAGTACGAACCTGCTCAGCGAACAGTTTCATGTAGTCAGTAGACGCCACCGCTGGCGCGTCGTTCATCACCTGAGCGATGTAAGGAACGCGTGGGGTTTCCATTGGGTGCAGCATGTTCCAGCGTTCACAATCCTGGCCATCACGCGCCAGTTCAGTGAAGGAGGTAACAGAGTACACATCGGAACCGACACCGTAGTCTTTCGCCAGGATCTGCGCTGCTTCACGAACGTGACGCAGGATAGAACCGGAGCCCAGCAGCTGAACTTTACCTTTGCTACCTTCGATGGTTTCGAGTTTGTAGATACCTTTACGGATACCTTCCTCGGCACCTGCTGGCATTGCCGGCATGTGGTAGTTTTCGTTCAGGGTGGTGATGTAGTAGTAAATGTTCTCCTGCGCTTCACCGTACATACGCTGCAGACCGTCATGCATGATGACCGCCACTTCGTACGCGTAAGACGGGTCGTAAGAGATACAGTTAGGGATAGTCAGAGACTGAATGTGGCTGTGACCATCTTCGTGCTGCAGACCTTCACCGTTCAGGGTCGTACGACCGGAAGTACCACCGATCAGGAAGCCGCGAGCCTGCTGGTCGCCTGCCTGCCAGCACAGGTCACCGATACGCTGGAACCCGAACATGGAGTAGTAAATGTAGAACGGGATCATCGGCAGGTTGTTGGTGCTGTAAGAGGTCGCAGCAGCCAGCCAGGATGCGCCTGCGCCCAGCTCGTTGATACCTTCCTGCAGGATCTGACCTTTCTCGTCTTCTTTGTAGTATGCAACCTGCTCACGGTCCTGCGGGGTGTACTGCTGGCCGTTCGGGCTGTAGATACCGATCTGACGGAACAGACCTTCCATACCGAAAGTACGCGCTTCGTCGGCGATGATTGGCACCAGGCGATCTTTGATCGACTTGTTCTTCAGCATCACGTTCAGGGCACGAACGAAAGCGATAGTGGTAGAGATCTCTTTGTTCTGCTCTTCCAGCAGCTGAGAGAAGTCTTCCAGCGCTGGCAGTTCCAGCTTCTCGGTGAAGTTTGGCTGACGAGCTGGCAGGTAGCCTTTCAGCGCCTGACGACGTTCGTGCAGGTACTTGTGCTCTTCAGAACCTTCCGGGAAGGTGATGTAAGACAGGTTTTCTACCTGCTCATCGGTGACTGGAACGTTGAAACGGTCGCGGATATAACGCACGCCGTCCATGTTCATTTTCTTAACCTGGTGAGCGATGTTTTTACCTTCTGCGGTATCACCCATGCCGTAACCTTTGATGGTGTGGGCCAGGATTACAGTCGCTTTACCTTTGGTTTCACGCGCTTTTTTCAGTGCAGCGTAGATTTTCTTCGGATCGTGGCCACCGCGGTTCAGGGCCCAGATCTGCTCATCAGTCCAGTCTGCAACCAGGGCTGCGGTTTCTGGATATTTGCCGAAGAAGTGCTCACGCACGTAGGCACCGTCTTTGGATTTGAAGGTCTGGTAGTCACCGTCAACGGTTTCGTTCATCAGCTGGATCAGTTTACCGCTGGTGTCTTTACGCAGCAGTTCGTCCCAACGGGAACCCCACATCACTTTGATCACGTTCCAGCCAGCACCTGCGAAGATGCCTTCCAGTTCGTTGATGATCTTGCCGTTACCGGTTACCGGACCGTCCAGACGCTGCAGGTTACAGTTGATGATGAAGCACAGGTTGTCCAGCTTTTCACGGGTTGCGATGGTGATCGCACCTTTGGATTCTGGCTCATCCATTTCGCCGTCGCCCAGGAATGCGTATACGGTCTGCTCAGAGGTGTCTTTCAGACCACGGTGTTCCAGATACTTCAGGAATTTCGCCTGGTAGATCGCACCGATTGGGCCCAGACCCATAGATACGGTTGGGAACTGCCAGAATTCAGGCATCAGTTTAGGGTGCGGGTAAGAAGACAGACCTTTACCGTGAACTTCCTGACGGAAGTTGTTCATCTGCTCTTCCGTCAGACGACCTTCCAGGAATGCACGTGCGTAGATGCCCGGAGAGATGTGGCCCTGGAAGTACACCAGATCGCCGCCGTCTTTCTCGTTCGCTGCACGGAAGAAGTGGTTGAAGCACACTTCGTAAACGGTCGCAGAAGACTGGAAGGACGCCATGTGGCCACCCAGTTCCAGGTCTTTCTTGGATGCGCGCAGAACGGTCATAATGGCGTTCCAGCGGATTGCAGAACGGATACGACGTTCCAGATCCAGATTGCCCGGGTATTCCGGTTCGTCTTCGACGGCAATCGTGTTTACGTAGTTGCTAGCCCCTGCACCTGAAGCAACCTTCACGCCGCCTTTGCGGGCTTCAGAAAGCAGCTGATCAATCAGATACTGAGCGCGCTCAACACCTTCTTCACGGATGACCGATTCGATCGCCTGTAGCCAGTCGCGAGTTTCGATCGGATCCACGTCATTTTGGAGACGTTCTGACATGGGGGTATTCCTTATCTATCTAATACGTTGATTTGTCTGGAACCTGTCCCATTGTGCTCTTGGGCAAGAACACAATAAGACAGGTTCTGCGTTTAGTTGCCGCGCTCTAAAAGTACCTGGCGCTTAATCCTTTCGTTGCTGTATGCGGCGTAATGAACGCTCGCGACGCGATTGTTCACGGCTGCGGTCCAGCAAGATTTCCTCAATGAAAGCCAGATGGCGGTGCGACGCTTCGCGCGCCTGCTCCGGTTCCCCGGCCATTATCGCCTCGAATACTCGGGTGCGATGGTTGCTTACCAGTGGGAGCATGTCCCGACGGGCA
This sequence comes from Enterobacter sp. Taxon_8, assembly GCF_058354585.1. Classification (NCBI taxonomy): domain Bacteria; kingdom Pseudomonadati; phylum Pseudomonadota; class Gammaproteobacteria; order Enterobacterales; family Enterobacteriaceae; genus Enterobacter; species Enterobacter sp. Taxon_8. The sequence continues at coordinate 3,752,799 of NZ_CM177989.1, forward strand.
TACAACAATTCAAAATTTTGACGAACGTTCTGGGCCAGCATCGGCTCCATGCAGCGTAGCAGATGGAGGAGCACCACGTTGTGGGCCGCTTCGGTGACGGCGATTTGATACTGGACGACGGCGCTGGACTCGGCGTCTAAATCGCCGGACTGCTGTGCCCGTTCAATGGCCTGATGCAGTTCACGGATACGCACGCGATCTTCATCAGTGCTGCGAAGGGCGGCGTAATAGGCCGCAATACCTTCCAGCGCGTGACGGGTCTCAAGCAGATCAAACTGGGATTCTGGGTGGTCAGAGAGAAGTTCTACCAGCGGATCGCTGAAGCTCTGCCACAGGCTGTTTTGCACAAAGGTTCCGCCGCCCTGGCGACGAAGCAGCAAGCCCTTTGCTTCGAGACGTTGAATCGCCTCACGCAGAGAAGGACGTGAAACGTCGAACTGTTTTGCCAGCTCGCGTTCTGGCGGAAGTTTCTCACCCGGGCGCAGAGTCCCTTCGAGGATTAAAAACTCCAGCTGCTGCTCAATCACATCAGATAGTTTTGGTTGGCGAATTTTGCTGTAGGCCATATTCCCTGTCTTACGCCTTTTTGCCCGGAGTCAATTGGTCTTACCAATTTCTATTTCGTATCGCTAAAGTAACAAAGTATTCACCTTCTGTCCATATTGGTTTTGATTGAAATCAGTAAACCCTGCACATTTTAACAACCTTACAGAAATAACGTTTCAGAAATGTAACTTTGCACAAATGAGTTGATTACCCCCAAAGAGGGAGTTTTAACCATAATGAAACGAGGGTTTTTGCAATCTGAAGCGATTCAACAAAGCAAATAATGAAAATTCGCCCACTTAAGGCGCATTTCTATTCTATAGGTTGGGTGAGGAACAACGAGCGGGCCGATTTACAAATGCTTTCTTTTTATTCAAGTCGTCATCACCCCTTCATAAAGCAGGTGCATTCGCAGGCACTTACCACTATTCTGGCGCTTACGGAAGTCACCTCCGCTTTTTTCGGTCTCGTTAACCGTAAAGAAATAAATACAGAATATGGATTTTCATAATTACACACGCTCAGCGTGAACATAACAACCACACACGAGGTTTCAAATGGAAGCTCAACAGCACGGCGATCAGCTAAAGCGCGGGCTTAAAAACCGCCATATTCAGCTCATCGCACTGGGCGGTGCGATTGGTACCGGCCTGTTTCTGGGCAGCGCATCCGTTATCCAGTCTGCCGGTCCGGGCATTATTTTGGGTTACGCGATTGCGGGTTTCATTGCTTTTCTGATCATGCGCCAGCTGGGCGAAATGGTCGTGGAAGAGCCGGTCGCAGGCTCCTTCAGCCACTTTGCCTATAAGTACTGGGGCAGCTTTGCCGGTTTCGCCTCGGGCTGGAACTACTGGGTGCTGTACGTTCTGGTTGCCATGGCCGAACTGACCGCCGTCGGGAAATACATTCAGTTCTGGTATCCCGAAATCCCAACCTGGGCTTCTGCTGCAGCCTTCTTCGTCATTATCAACGCCATTAACCTGACCAACGTTAAAGTGTTCGGGGAGATGGAGTTCTGGTTTGCCATCATCAAGGTCATTGCCGTGGTGGCGATGATTATCTTCGGCGGCTGGCTGCTGTTCAGCGGCAACGGCGGCCCGCAGGCCACGGTGCGCAACCTCTGGGAACAGGGTGGCTTCCTGCCTCACGGCATGACCGGCCTGGTGATGATGATGGCCATTATCATGTTCTCCTTCGGCGGTCTGGAACTCGTGGGTATCACCGCCGCTGAAGCCGACAACCCGGAGGAAAGCATTCCGAAAGCCACTAACCAGGTTATCTACCGCATTCTGATCTTCTATGTGGGCTCATTGGCCGTGCTGCTCTCCCTGCTGCCGTGGACGCGCGTCACCGCCGACACTAGCCCGTTTGTGCTGATCTTCCACGAGCTGGGCGACACCTTTGTCGCCAACGCCCTGAACATCGTGGTGCTGACCGCCGCGCTCTCCGTTTACAACAGCTGCGTATACTGCAACAGCCGCATGCTGTTCGGCCTGGCCCAGCAGGGTAACGCGCCAAAAGCGCTGCTCAACGTCGATAAGCGCGGCGTGCCGGTAAACACGATTCTTGTTTCGGCGGTCGTGACCGCGCTGTGTGTGCTCATTAACTACATGGCACCGGAATCGGCGTTTGGCCTGCTGATGGCGCTGGTGGTCTCTGCCCTGGTCATCAACTGGGCGATGATCAGCCTGGCGCACATGAAGTTCCGCCGCGCAAAACAGCAGCAGGGCGTCACCACGCGCTTCCCTGCCCTGCTCTATCCGCTGGGTAACTGGATCTGCCTGCTGTTTATGGCAGCCGTGCTGGTGATTATGCTGATCACCCCGGGTATGGCGATTTCCGTCTACCTGATCCCGGTCTGGATTGCGATCCTGGGCGTGGGCTATCTGTTCAGTCAGAAAAGCCGTAAAGCCATGAAGGCACACTAAACCTCTCTTCGCGGCACCTGCTTTTACGGGTGCCGCGCGTTGTTACCTCCTTCACACTTTCACGTCCACAGCGCATTTATCCATATCACCGCCCTGATACTGCAACGCATATATTCCTTTGCCAGCAAATAATTCTCTCCATACCGTAAACCGGAGAGCTGTCGATGGATAACAACAAACTGTCAGTAAAAGAAAAGATCGGCTATGGGATGGGCGACGCGGGATGCAACATCATCTTTGGCGCCATCATGCTGTTTGTTAACTATTTTTATACGGATATTTTTGGCCTCGCCCCTGCGCTGGTCGGCGTGCTGCTGCTTTCCGTGCGCGTGATTGACGCCGTAACGGACCCGATCATGGGCGCGATTGCTGACCGTACCCGCAGCAAATATGGCCGGTTTCGTCCATGGCTGCTGTGGATCGCCTTCCCCTACGCGCTGTTCAGCATCCTGATGTTCACCACGCCTGAGTGGAGCTATAACAGCAAAGTTATCTATGCGTTTGTCACCTATTTCCTGCTGTCGCTTACCTACACCGCCATCAACATCCCCTATTGCTCGCTGGGCGGGGTGATCACCAACGATCCAAAAGAACGTGTGGCCTGCCAGTCCTATCGCTTCGTGCTGGTCGGCATCGCCACGCTGCTGCTCTCATTAACGCTGCTGCCGATGGCCGACTGGTTTGGCGGGGACAACAAAGCCAAAGGCTACCAGATGGCGATGACCGTTCTGGCGCTGATTGGCACATGCATGTTCCTGTTCTGCTTCGCCACCGTGCGCGAGCGCGTGCGTCCGGCGGTGCAGACCAATGACCAGCTGAAAAATGACCTGAAAGACGTGTGGAAAAACGACCAGTGGGTGCGCATTCTGCTGCTGACGCTCTGCAACGTCTGCCCGGGCTTTATCCGCATGGCGGCCACCATGTATTACGTGACCTGGGTGATGGGTCAGAGCACTCATTTCGCCACGCTGTTTATCAGCCTGGGCGTCGCCGGCATGATGCTCGGCAGCGTGCTGGCAAAAGTGCTGACCGACCGCTGGTGCAAACTAAAGGTCTTCTTCTGGACCAATATCGTGCTGGCGATTTTCTCCTGCGCCTTTTATTTCTTCGACCCGAAAGCCACCGTCACCATCGTGGTGCTCTACTTCCTGCTGAACATCCTGCACCAGATCCCGTCTCCGCTGCACTGGTCGCTGATGGCCGACGTGGACGACTACGGCGAGTGGAAGACCGGGAAACGCATCACCGGGATCAGCTTCTCCGGCAACATCTTCTTCCTGAAGCTGGGGCTGGCGATTGCCGGGGCGATGGTCGGCTTCCTGCTCTCCTGGTACGGTTATGATGCGGGAGCAAAAGCGCAGAGCGCGGACGCCATTAACGGGATCGTGCTGCTCTTTACCGTCATTCCCGGCATTGGATACTTAATTACCGCGGGTGTAGTACGACTGCTGAAGGTGGATCGTGAAACCATGAAGCAGATCCAGTCCGATCTGGAAAAACGCCGCAACAACTATCAAGAGCTGAACGATTATCAGGAACTGAAAGCTGCTGAGACTAAATAAGGAAATCCGAATGCAAACCTGGCCAAACCCGTTTATCGAACAACGCGCCGATCCGTACATTTTACATCACGAGGGGCAGTACTATTTTATCGCCTCCGTGCCGGAGTACGACAGGCTGGCGATCCGCCGCGCAGCGTCGCTGGAAGGCTTACGTCATGCCGAAGAAGTGGTGGTCTGGCGTAAACCCGAGACCGGACCAATGAGCCAGCTGATTTGGGCGCCGGAACTGCACCACATTGACGGGAAGTGGTACATCTATTTAGCTGCGGCGCACACCCAGGCGCTCGACGCGCTCGGGATGTTCCAGCACCGCATGTTTGCCATTGAATGTGCCGACAGCGATCCGCTTACCGGCACGTGGGTGGAAAAAGGGCAGATCAAAACGCCTTTCGATACCTTCGCACTGGACGCCACCACCTTTTTGCATCAGGGGAAACGCTGGTATCTGTGGGCGCAAAAAGCGCCGGATATCACCGGGAACTCCAACCTTTATCTGTGTGAAATGGCGAACCCGTGGACGCTAAAAGGCGAGCCGGTGATGCTCAGCAAGCCGGAATACGACTGGGAGTGTCGCGGGTTTTGGGTCAACGAAGGCCCGGCGGTACTGGTTCACGGCGATAAGCTGTTTATCAGCTATTCCGCCAGCGCTACCGACGAGAACTACTGCATGGGGCTGCTGTGGATAGACCTGAACGCGGATCCGCAAAACCCACTGAACTGGCAAAAATCTCCGCATCCCGTATTCGTGACCAGCTACGAAAATCGCCAGTACGGCCCGGGACACAACAGCTTTACGCAAACGCCGGAAGGGGAAGATGTGCTGGTGTATCACGCGCGGAACTACACCGAAATTGAGGGCGATCCGCTGTACGATCCAAACCGCCATACCCGCCTGAAGCGCGTCCGCTGGGACGAAAACGGGATGCCTGATTTCGGCATCCCGCCTGCGGACACGCTTTAATCGTTACGCCGCGCTGGCTTACACCAGCGTGCCGTAGATAGTCAGCAGCGCCACGATAACCACCACCACAAACGACGTTTTCTTCGCCATGGAGACAGCGGCTTTCGGCGTTTCAATCTTGTCGGTATGCGGCTCGCGTGCCAGCGAGAACTGCGCCAGACGCGTTAGCACCTGATACTGCGACGTATGGCGATCGGCAAGCGAGGCAAACCACGCGGGCAACGCTTTTTCACCGTGACCAATTAACGCGTAAACCACGCCCACCAGACGCACCGGGAGCCAGTCAAGCACGTGCAGGATGGCATCGATGCCGGACAGCAGGCGTTCATGCGGCGTCAGATAGCGGGCAAGCCAGGTCTGCCAGGCGCGCAGGAACGCATACCCCATCAGCAGTACCGGCCCCCACGGGCCGCCCACTACGAACCAGAACAGCGGCGCCAGGTAGTAACGGAAGTTAATCCACAGCAGCGCGTTTTGCAGCTCGCGCAGAAACTCGCGCTCGTCGCAGTCAGGCGGCACGCCGTGGATCATGGTTAGTTCGCTCGCCATGGCACTGCGCGCATGGGCATCATCACGGGAGGCGGCTTTCAGGTAGGCGTGATAGTGCAAACGCACCTTGCCCGCACCAATGCACAGCACGCCGAGCAGGATCCACACCACCAGCAGCGGCACGTTGAAAAAGAGTCCATACAGCGAGCGCAGCAGCAGGAACGTAATAACCATCACCCCTGCCATCATCAGCAGCGTGCGCAACATGGAAAAATGCTTAATCCGGCGGAAAAGCACCTCCAGCCGGTGATCCAGATGCCAGTGCTCGCCGAGCTTGAACAGGCGTTCAGCGATGATGACCAGCAGCATGGTAAACAACGTCATGGTATCTCCTTATTCTGACGACGCGGTGAGCATGGCGCGAAAGCGGGGCCAGTCGAATGCCGGGCCGGGATCGGTTTTTCTCGCCGGGGCAATATCGCAGTGCCCGGTAATATTGTCGGCGATTGCCGGGTAAAGTCCGATAAGCGTGCGGGTCACAGCCGCTAGCTGTTGATACTGTGAATCGGTGTAGGGCGTGGTATCCGTGCCTTCCAGTTCGATCCCGATAGAAAAATCATTGCACCGCTCGCGCCCGTGATACACCGACACCCCGGCATGCCAGGCGCGCTTATCAAAAGGAACATACTGAACCACTTCACCATCGCGACGAATCAGGCAGTGAGCCGATACGCGCAGATGTGCAATTTCAGCAAAGAAGGGATGAGCATCGGGATCAATCGTTCCCGTGAATAACGCATCAATCCACGGGCCGCCAAATTCACCCGGCGGGAGACTAATATTATGAACCACCAGCAGTGTGGGCTTTTCATCCTCCGGGCGGCAATCGTGGTGCGGCGAGGGCACACGCCGCGCATCCACCAGCCATCCGTTTTCTAACAACATGCTGGAACTCCTTCTGTATGGTGCAATGACTCGGTTCAGAGTAGCATGTTTCAATATTATGATTCGTTACCAATTTGGAGTTTTATCATGCCGCCTCGCCGCTACAACCCCGACCACCGACGTGAAGCGCTTCTGGAACGTATTAATATGGATATTCCGGCAAGCGTCTCCCATGCTTTGAAAGAAGATCTGGGCGGTGATGTTAATGCCGAAAAGGATATTACCGCACAATTGTTGCCGAAAGAGACGCGCTCCCACGCGGTCATTATCACCCGCGAAGAGGGTGTTTTTTGCGGCAAGCGCTGGGTTGAAGAGGTCTTTACTCAACTGGCGGGTGATGATGTGCAGATTATCTGGCACGTTGAAGACGGCGATGCGATTACGGCAAACCAGCCGCTGTTTGAACTGGACGGTCCTTCCCGCGTCTTGCTGACTGGCGAACGTACCGCGCTCAACTTTGTACAAACGCTCTCTGGTGTCTCCAGTGAAGTGCGTCGCTACGTTGACCTGCTGGCAGGCACCCGCACCCAGCTGCTGGATACCCGCAAAACGCTGCCGGGCCTGCGCACGGCGCTGAAGTATGCGGTGCTGTGCGGCGGTGGCGCAAACCATCGTCTGGGCCTGTCCGACGCCTTCCTTATTAAAGAAAACCATATTATTGCCTCTGGCTCCGTGCGTCAGGCAGTGGAGAAGGCCTTCTGGCTGCATCCGGACGTGCCGGTTGAAGTGGAAGTGGAAAACCTGGACGAGCTGGAGCAGGCGATTAAGGCCGGGGCCGATATCATCATGCTCGATAACTTCGAAACCGAGCAGATGCGCGAGGCGGTAAAATTGACTAACGGCCGGGCCCAGCTTGAAGTGTCCGGGAACGTCACCTTCGAAACGATCCGTGAATTCGCCGAAACCGGCGTGGATTACATCTCCGTCGGCGCGCTGACCAAACACGTTCGCGCCCTCGACCTCTCAATGCGCTTCAAATAATACATTCTCCCCTCTCCGCCCGGAGAGGGGAATTTCAGCCCCGCTCGCATATCCGCTGTTCTTCCCTGCAACGCGGCATAAATTCTCTGAATGTGCTTTCCCGTTCACTTTTTTGCCCCTCGTATCTGCCCTTTCGCGCTGACAGAGTAGCGCCACTAAACGTAAGGAGCAGATATGAACAGACAACACGGATTCACTCTCATTGAGCTGATGGTGGTCATCGGCATTATCGCGATTCTGAGCGCCATCGGCGTACCAGCCTATCAGAACTACCTGCGCAAAGCGGCGCTGACCGATATGCTGCAAACCTTCGTTCCTTACCGCACGGCCATTGAGCTTTGCGCACTTGATCACGGAGGCGTGGAGAGCTGCGATGCCGGCAGCAACGGTATCCCTTCCCCCACCACGACACGCTACGTTTCAGGAATGAGCGTGGCAAAAGGGACCGTGACCTTAACAGGACAGGAGAGTCTTAACGGGCTGACGGTAACCATGACGCCACGGTGGAACGACGGCAACGGTATGACGGGCTGGACGCGCGACTGTAAGATCGGTGCTGATAGCGCCCTGAAACAGGCCTGCGAAGACGTTTTCCGCTTCGACAACAACTGAGGAGCGGATAATGAATACCGAGCAACTCGTGGCGCTTTGTCTGCGCCACCGCGCGCTGCTGCTCACCAGCGACAGTGACATGGTCAGCATTGCCGTCGTGGGAAGCCCCGCGGCTGAACTCATGGAGGCGCTGCGCTTCGCGACCCAGAAACGAATTGATATTGAGTGCTGGAGCGCTGAGCGCATGGAAAAACACCGGCAGCTAACGTCCCAATCACATCTGCCCGGCATTACGCAAACATACTCAACAGTTGATGTCCTCAACCACACGCTGCAGCAGGCAATCAACCGACGCGCCTCTGATATTCATATCGAACCGATGGAGCACGCGTGCCAGATTCGTTTACGTATCGACGGCGTACTTTGCCCTCAGCCTCCCCTTGCCGCTGAACTGGCAAGCCTGTTCAGCGCACGTTTAAAGGTGCTGGGTAACCTGGATATTGCAGAACGTCGTTTGCCCCAGGACGGTCAGTTTACGATTGAGCTGGCAAACGAGCCGGTCTCATTTCGGATCGCGACGCTTCCATGCAGCGGTGGTGAGAAAATTGTGCTGCGTCTCTTGCATCAGGTTCAGCAGGCCCTTGAGCCTGAAGCGCTTGGTATGAGTGCTGAACAACTGGCCCGTTTCAACGAGGTGCTCCACCAGCCGCAGGGGCTGATTCTGGTCACCGGCCCTACCGGCAGCGGCAAAACCGTGACGCTGTACAGCGCGCTGCAGGCGCGTAACACCCCTGACGTCAACATATGCAGCGTGGAGGATCCCATTGAGATCCCCCTTGCGGGTTTAAACCAGACGCAGATTAATCCCCGGGCGGGTTTAACATTCCAGAGCGTGTTAAGGGCGCTGCTACGTCAGGATCCCGACATCATTATGGTCGGCGAAATCCGTGACGGTGAAACGGCAGAAATTGCCATTAATGCCGCCCAGACCGGTCATCTGGTACTGTCAACGCTGCACACCAACTCGACGACAGAAACCCTGATTCGACTGGAGCAGATGGGCGTCGCGCGCTGGATGATATCTTCCGCGCTGTCGATGGTGATTGCCCAGCGACTGGTCCGGCGCCTGTGCCCACATTGTCGTCGGGAAGCCAGCGAGCATGCTGAATTACCGCGCGCCGTATGGTCCAGACCACTTCCTCGCTGGCAGTCCACCGGCTGCGATCGCTGTTATCACGGTTTTTATGGCCGCGTGGCTATTTTTGAAGTACTTGCGGTCGACAATGCGCTGCGACAGGCCATTGCCAGCGGAGCGGGAACAGAATTGATAGAAGCGAGCGCCCGGCAGGCGGGAATGATTTCTCTTTTCGAGCACGGTTGCATGGCCGTCGAACAAGGGCTGACCACGCTCGAAGAACTGGTGCGCGTGCTGGGAATGCCAAATGGCGGCTAATCAACTCTGGCGCTGGCGAGCGCTCACCAAAGAAGGTGAACTCCGAAGCGGGACACTCTGGGCCACAGACCGCAATGCCGCCTTCACCCGGCTAGTGCGGAGCGATCTCCATCCTTTGACGCTGACCCGATGCGCTCAGCAACACCGCTGGCGGCCACATCACTGCTACGAGATGTTTCGCCAGCTTGCAACGCTTCTGCAGGCCGGGCTGACGTTGTCCCACAGCCTGCAGATGCTGGCAGAGCAACATCCGTTAAAACCGTGGCAGGCACTGCTGCAAAGTATTGCCGATGAGCTCGGTGAGGGAGCCCCCTTTTCTGAGTCGCTAAAAAAGTGGCCAGCCGTTTTTAGCCCACTGCATGTCTCGATGGTGAAAACCGGTGAGCTCACAGGGAAACTGGAGGAGTGTTGTCGCCAGCTCGCGCAGCAGCAAAAAGCGCAGCAGGAGCTCAGAGCAAAGGTAAAAAAAGCCCTGCGCTATCCGGCGATTGTCCTGACGCTGGCCGTGCTCGTGGTGCTGGCGATGGTTGTCTTGGTCTTGCCCGAGTTTGCCGCGATCTATAAAACGTTTAACGCTCCGCTTCCCCTGCTGACACAGATGGTCATGGGGATGGCCGCCTTTATCCAGTCCTATGCCCTCGCGTTGTTCGCCGCGTTATTAGCGCCCTTGGCCACTGCCTGGGCTCTGCGGCAGAACCCTCGCTGGCAGCGCATGCTGATGTATACGCCCGTGATGGGCGCGCTGGCAAAAGGACAAAAACTGGGGCACATCTTTACCGTGCTGTCACTCACGCAGCAGTCCGGAATCCCCTTTCTACAGGGCCTGGAGAGTGCAGAGGAGACCGTTGAAAGTCGGTACTGGCAGGGAATACTCCGTGGCGTTCGGGAGGACATTGAAAAAGGTCTCCCCGTCTGGTCATCCTTTAATAAAGCGGGCATCTTTACCCCGCTGTGTATTCAGCTTTTACGAACCGGCGAAATATCAGGTGCGCTGGATATCATGCTGGCAAACCTCGCCCGGCATCACACGGAACAGACCTTTCAACGAGCAGATAGCCTGGCGGCCCTTCTGGAACCGGTGCTTCTGATTGTGACAGGGGTCATCATCGGCACGCTGGTGGTGGCAATGTACCTACCGATTTTCCATCTGGGGGATGCGTTGAGTGCGGGATAGTACAGCAGGGCTGGCGCACGGGCATGCGCCAGCGAAAGCCATTACAGGCTATTGAATACGCGGTTTTCTTGTTCCTGAACGCGAATAAACGTCGTACGCTTTGTCAGCTCTTTCAGACGGGATGCTCCAACGTAGGTGCAGGCAGAGCGCAGGCCGCCGAGGATATCGCGTGCGGTGTTTTCAACCGGGCCGCGCAGAGGCAGCTTCACGGTTTTGCCTTCTGCCGCACGGTATTTTGCCACACCACCGACGTGACGGGTCATCGCAGACTCAGAGCTCATGCCGTAGAACAGCATGAATTTCTCGCCGTTCTCTTCAACTACGGTACCACCGCTCTCTTCGTGACCTGCCAGCATACCGCCGAGCATCACGAAGTCCGCACCGCCGCCGAAAGCCTTTGCGACATCACCCGGCATGGTGCAACCGCCGTCGCTGATGATCTGTCCGCCCAGCCCGTGCGCCGCATCGGCACATTCAATGACGGCGGAGAGCTGCGGATAACCGACGCCGGTTTTGACGCGTGTCGTGCATACAGAGCCCGGACCAATGCCCACCTTCACGATATCGGCACCGGAGAGGATCAGCTCTTCACACATTTCACCGGTCACCACGTTGCCCGCGATGATGGTTTTCGTCGGCCAGGCCTCACGCGCCTTGCTGACGAACTGCACGAAGTGCTCGGAGTAACCGTTCGCCACGTCAATACAAACGAAGTTGAGCGCCGGGTTAGCGTTCAGGATCTGTTTGGTCTTCTCGAAATCCGCATCGGAGGTGCCGGTAGAAACCATCACATGCTTCACTACGTCAGCAGATGCGGACGCGACAAACGCATTCCACTCTTCAGGGCTGTAATGTTTGTGCACGGCGGTGAGAATATCAAACTGTGCCAGGGCGGTTGCCATCTCAAAGGTTCCCACAGTATCCATGTTGGCAGCGATGATCGGCACGCCAGACCAGGTCTGACCGGAATGCTTAAAGGTGAATTGACGTTCGAGTTCAACGTCTGAGCGACTTTTCAGTGTAGAGCGTTTAGGGCGGATAAGAACGTCTTTGAAACCTAACTTCAGATCTTCTTCGATACGCATGTGCGGATTCCTGGGGTTAGAGGCAAATATGTTAAAAGCACAACTCCAGTGACGCTATCATACGCACTAATACCTGCTCCGCAAGACTGCGAAATTCTCTTTTTTTACGCTACAATCCTATAAATTTACCTGGTCAAAAGCCGGTAAACAGGGCTAAACAGTTGCTGGCGCATCTGAGAGTTTTAATCCACTGATTTTAATAATGAATAATTCCCAGGATTTGATTTAATGGGGTATATCGTCGCATTAACCGGCGGCATCGGTAGTGGCAAAAGTACCGTTGCGGACGCGTTTTCTCGTTTGGGTATCACGATTATTGATGCCGATATCATTGCCCGCCAGGTGGTAGAGCCCAATACACCCGCGCTAAAGGCCATAGCAGAACATTTTGGTCAGGCAATCATCAATGCCGACGGCACACTGAATCGCCGTCAGCTTCGCGAATGGATTTTTTCTGATTCTGCGGAAAAAGCCTGGCTTAATGCCCTGCTCCACCCCATCATCCACCAGGAAACTCAGCGTCAGATAGCCGCAGCCCGCTCGCCCTATGTCCTGTGGGTGGTTCCGCTACTGGTGGAAAATCAGCTGCATCAGAAAGCCGATCGGGTGCTGGTGATTGATGTTGAACCCGAAACGCAAATCCAGAGAACCATGACGCGCGATCGCGTTTCGCGGGAGCATGCTGAACAAATTCTTGCCGCTCAGGCTACGCGCGCTCAGCGTCTTGCCGTGGCGGATGATGTTATTGATAATAACGGCGCACCAGATGCCATTGCATCGGATGTTGCCCGTCTGCACGCGCAGTATCTGACGTTCGCCGCGCAGGCCGTTGCACAGGAAAAACCATAATGTCGACACACGTCCTTTTTGAGCATCCGCTCAATGAAAAAATGCGCACCTGGCTGCGTATCGAATTTCTTATTCAACAACTTTCACAACATCTGCCGGTTAACGATCATGCCACCGCATTGCACTTCTTCCGCAACGTAGGCGATCTGCTGGATGTGATTGAACGCGGTGATGTCCGCACAGAATTACTCAAAGAGCTGGAGCGCCAGCAGCGTAAATTGCAGGCATGGACAGAGGTCCCCGGCGTAGATCAGAGCCGTATCGACGCGCTCCGCCAGCAGTTGAAAAGCAGTAGCGCCGTCCTGATGGCCGCGCCGCGCGTCGGACAGTTTTTGCGTGAAGACCGCCTGATTGGCCTGGTGCGCCAGCGTCTGAGCATCCCTGGCGGCTGCTGCAGCTTCGACCTGCCGACGCTGCATATGTGGCTACATATGCCACAGGCGCAGCGTGACGTACAAGTGAACAGCTGGCTGGCAAGCCTGGAGCCAATGCACCAGACGCTGTCGCTGATCCTCGACCTGATACGTAACTCTGCGCCGTTCCGCAAGCAAACCAGCCTGAATGGTTTCTACCAGGATAACGGTGATGATGCCGATCTTCTGCGCCTGAATTTATCGCTTGGCGAGCAGCTTTACCCGCAGATTTCCGGGCATAAGAGCCGTTTTGCGATTCGCTTTATGCCGCTGGACAGTGAAAATGGCACCGTGCCGGAACGTCTCGATTTTGAACTGGCCTGTTGTTAAGGAGTGCCGATGTCTGATGTCACCACCGTAAGCTGCCCGACCTGCGGCAAAACCGTTGTATGGGGCGAAGTGAGTCCGTTCCGCCCATTCTGTAGCAAGCGCTGCCAGCTCATTGATCTGGGCGAATGGGCGGCGGAAGAGAAACGCATTCCAAGTGAAGGCGGTCTCTCGGACAGCGACGACTGGAGTGAAACCCAGCAGTAATCTGTAAAGCCTGCTGGCGCTTCGCTCAGCAGGCCTACGGTTGTGCGACTAACCGCAGGATCACGGGCTCATTGGCTGGCGGGAATTTTTCGGCATCACATGCCTGAAGCTCTACCCAGTTACCCGGCTGTCCCTCTTTTCCCCAGGGGTCACCTTCCCAGTTTTCCACCAGCCAGAACCACAGCGTGATGTGCCTGTCCGGAAACTGGTACTCAAGCTTATCAAACAGCGTTGCGCCAAGCGGAGTGATCCCCACCTCTTCCTGAAGCTCCCGAACCAGCGCCTCTTCCGGCGTTTCACCTGACTCGATTTTACCGCCTGGAAACTCCCACTTGTTCGCCATATGGGCGTCGGCAGCGCGCTGGGTGATGAAGATTTGGTTTTGCGGGTTGCGAATAATCCCGACGGCAATTTGCAGTATTTTCATAGTGTCGCTTCCATAAAAAAGGCGCAGAAATCTGCGCCTTTTTGTTTTTTTATGAACTTAGCTCAGACGGCCGTGGCACGCCTTGTACTTTTTACCGGAACCACACGGGCACGGATCGTTACGACCCACTTTACGATCGCCGGTCTGCGCGGCGATCGCCGCTGCAGCTTCGCTGTCATCGGTCTGGTGGCTCAGCTGTTGCATTTGTGCCAGACGCTCGGCTTCTTCACGACGCTGCTGCTCCATCGCTTCTACCTCTTCCGGCATACGCACCTGAACCTTGCTCAGGGTGCTGATCACTTCATACTTCAGCGACTCCAGCATAGACGCAAACATGGAGAAGGATTCACGCTTGTATTCCTGCTTCGGATCTTTCTGCGCATAGCCACGCAGGTGGATACCCTGACGCAGGTAGTCCATAGCCGCCAGGTGCTCTTTCCACAGGGAGTCCAGGGTCTGCAGCATCACGCCTTTTTCGAAGTGACGCATCATCTCAGCGCCAACAACCTCTTCCTTACGCTTGTATACGTCCAGCGCGGTTTCAAAGATACGTTCACGCAGGGTCTCTTCGTGCAGCTCAGGCTCTTTATCCAGCCACTCTTTGATTGGCAGATCGAGGTCAAAGTCGTTTTTCAGGCGTTCCTGAAGGCCTTCGATATCCCACATTTCTTCCAGAGACTGCGGTGGAATATGCGCGTCGATGGTGGCTTTAAACACATCTTCACGAATGCTGTTAATGGTTTCGCTCACGTCGGAGACGTCCAGCAGTTCGTTACGCTGGGTGTAGATCGCACGACGCTGATCGTTAGCCACGTCATCATATTCCAGCAGCTGCTTACGAATATCAAAGTTGCGGCTTTCCACTTTACGCTGTGCGTTCGCGATCGCTTTGGTCACCCACGGGTGCTCAATGGCTTCGCCAGGTTTCATCCCCAGCTTACGCATCATGCCGGACACGCGGTCGGAGGCAAAAATACGCATCAGTGCATCTTCCATAGACAGGTAGAAGCGGGATGAACCGGCATCACCCTGACGACCCGCACGACCACGCAGCTGGTTATCAATACGACGCGATTCGTGACGCTCCGTACCGATGATGTGCAGACCGCCGGAAGCCAGAACGGCGTCATGACGAACCTGCCAGTCGGCTTTGATCTGCGCAATCTGTTCTGGCGTTGGGTTTTCCAGCTCAGCCACTTCAGCCTGCCAGCTACCGCCCAGCATAATATCGGTACCACGACCCGCCATGTTGGTGGCGATGGTGACGGCAGCCGGATAACCAGCCTGCGCAACAATGTCTGCCTCTTTAGCGTGGAACTTGGCGTTCAGAACGTTGTGCTTGATGCCTGCTTTGGTCAGCTCGTTGGAAACCACTTCGGATTTCTCGATGGAGATGGTCCCCACCAGAACCGGCTGACCATTCGCAGTACGGTCACGAATATCTTCGATGATCGCCTGAATTTTTTCCGCTTCGGTCATGTACACCAGGTCTGGCATATCCTTACGGATCATCGGACGGTTGGTTGGAACAACCACGGTATCCAGCTTGTAGATGGAGCTGAATTCAAACGCTTCAGTATCAGCAGTACCGGTCATGCCCGCCAGCTTCTCGTACAGACGGAAGTAGTTCTGGAAGGTGATAGACGCCAGCGTCTGGTTTTCATTCTGAATATCCACGCCTTCTTTGGCTTCCACAGCCTGGTGAAGACCGTCAGACCAGCGACGTCCCTGCATGGTACGGCCGGTGTGTTCATCGACGATGATCACCTCGCCGTCTTTAACGATGTAATCGACGTCGCGGGTGAACAGCGCGTGGGCACGCAGCGCGGCGGTCACGTGGTGCATCAGCATGATGTTGCTCGGGGAGTACAGAGACTCGCCCTCTTCCATAATGCCTTCAGCGACCAGCAGCTCTTCAATTTTCACCAGACCGCGTTCGGTCAGGTTCACCTGGCGCGCTTTTTCATCAACGGAGAAGTGGCCTTCACCCTGGAAGGTATCCGAGTCTTCTTTTTCCTGACGCAGCAGGTGTGGAATGATTTTGTCGACCTTACGGTACATCTCGGAGCTGTCTTCAGCCGGGCCGGAGATGATAAGCGGAGTACGCGCTTCATCGATCAGGATGGAGTCCACCTCATCCACCAGCGCATAGTGCAGCTTACGCTGGACGCGCTCTTCAGGGCTGAACGCCATGTTGTCACGCAGGTAGTCGAAGCCGTATTCGTTATTGGTACCGTAGGTAATATCCGCGTTATACGCTTCACGCTTGGCTGGCGCAGGCAGGCCGGACATGTTGATGCCAACAGTCATACCGAGGAATTCGAAAAGTGGACGGTTGTTTTCGGCGTCACGCTGCGCCAGATAGTCGTTGACGGTAACGACGTGAACGCCTTTACCGGTCAGCGCGTTCAGGTAAGCCGGCAGCGTTGCGGTCAGGGTTTTACCTTCACCGGTACGCATTTCCGCGATGCAGCGCTCGTTGAGCACCATACCGCCCAGCAGCTGAACGTCGAAGTGACGCATGCCGAATACGCGCTTACTCGCTTCGCGCACGACAGCAAACGCTTCCGGGATCAGGCTTTCTAAGGTTTCACCTTTTTCCAGACGCGCACGAAATTCCGCCGTTTTCGCTTTAAGCTCGTCATCAGAGAGCTTCTCCATCGCCGGTTCCATACCGTTGATGACGGCAACTGCTTTACGCATACGGCGCAGGGTGCGATCGTTACGACTACCAAAAACTTTAGTTAACAATTTGATTAGCATAATAAATTCTCAAACGCCCCATTGTGGGCAGATAAATTAAGGTATTGAAAAAGTTAATTTAGCTGAGGCGTTGCGGCCCGGCGCGAATGCCGTGAGCCTGGCTAATCCAGGTTGAAACAGAGAATGAAACAGGTGAAACAAACTCACGTTGCGTCGACTGACGAACTATGACCGGCGGCTGGCTGTCCTGCGTGAGCAGCGCGTTGAGCGTGTCCAGCAGGGCAAGATGCTGAGCCTGCACCGGCAGCGCCTCTTCCGCAACAGGCATGGCTTGCGGTGCCATCGCAAAAGACAGATGGCGGATAACCGTGCGGATAGCGTGCTGGTGCCAGTAATCGACGGTGAAGTTTGGACGGCGGCTGGCTTCAAGCCACGCAAGGTTAGTGAAGTTAACCCGCGTGTTGAAATCGTGTTTAGTCGTGGAGGTTTTTGCGGGCGTCGCCGCTTCGGCACTGTTGCTGAGCGCAGGCAAGCCAAAGCTCGCCGCGACCATCCCTAATAAGAGATGCGGCCAGAAGTAACGTCTGCCAAATTGTCGCCAGCGCGTCAGTATTCCGCTCACCTGCTCCACCCAATAAGCCAGCCTTGCAGAGGCTGAGTTCAGTTATTCTTTTTAGCGCCCAGATAGTACCACTAAAGCCAATATACATCAGCAGGAATGAGGTGCCGCCGCGGGGAAAAACGGTCAAGAATGCAGCTAACGCACACATTTTCTGCGTAAGACAAACGAGAGATAACGCTGGGGCAAACTAAGAAGGGTAAAAATAAAAACGACTGGTCTTCCTGGTCGGAGAGAGTACCAGGTTAACCAGTCGATTTTTTACGAAACGGCGTGAACCGTTACGCCAGAACCATGTTTGGCGCTTTGAAAGCCAGCGGCAGTTCTGCTTCGTCTTCGAAGGTCACATATTCCCAGGCTTCCTGTTTTGCCAGGACGGCCTGCAACAGTTTGTTGTTCAGCGCATGACCGGATTTGAACGCGGTAAATGCACCAATGATATTGTGACCACACATAAACAGGTCGCCGATAGCGTCCAGCATTTTGTGACGAACGAATTCATCTTCGAAACGCAGGCCGTCTTCGTTCAGTACGCGATAATCGTCAACAACGATGGCACAATCGAAGCTGCCGCCCAGGCACAGGCCGCGGGACTGCAGATATTCGATATCACGCATGAAGCCAAACGTACGGGCTCGGCTGATCTGGCGCATAAACGCATCGGCAGAGAAGTTCATCGCATAGCGTTGGGTGCTGGAGTCAATCGCCGGATGGTTAAAGTCGATGGTAAAGTCCAACGAGAAACCATTGTACGGCTTGAATTCAGCCCATTTGTCGCCATCTTCGACGCGAACGGTCTCTTTGATGCGAACAAATTTCTTCGCGCAGTTCAGTTCTTCGATGCCAGCATCCAGCAACAGATAGACGAACGGTGCAGCACTGCCATCCATAATCGGGATTTCTGGCGCATCGACTTCAACAATAATGTTGTCAATACCCAGTCCCGCCAGGGCGGCGTTCAGGTGCTCAACGGTAGAAATCCGCACGTCATGCTCGTTCACCAGACAAGTACAGAGCATAGTATCACGCACAGATTTGGCATCGGCCGGAAAATCTACCGGTGGATTCAAGTCGGTGCGACGATAGATGACCCCGGTATTGGCCGGCGCAGGGCGTAACGTCAGCGTGACTTTCTTGCCGGTATGTAAACCGACACCCGTCGCCTGAACGATACGTTTAAGTGTCCTTTGTTTGATCATCGTATAATCTCGCCAAATTAACTATCCAACCGAGAGTGTATATCACTAACGGTGGGCCAGTTTAGCACAAAGAGCGCAAATCCCCAAATTCCAGCCAATTCTTAGTCAGCTTGCTTACGCAGGAACGCCGGGATATCCAGATAATCTGGCTCTTTCGCCGTTTGCGGCGTTGGGTCGTTCACCACTTTCGCGGCCGGTTTCTGCTCCTGAGTCAGAGGAGACATACCGTGCTGCTGGTAACGATCCATTACCGGTTGCTGAGTCTGCTTGTTAGTCACTAAGGTGATCTCAGGACGTTTGTCCATGCCGATACCGGTAGCAACAACGGTAACACGCAGCTCGTCGTTCATTTCAGGGTCAAGAGAAGTACCGATTACCACGGTAGCGTTGTCAGAGGCGAACGCACGGATAGTGTTACCCACGGTTTCGAACTCATCCAGACGCAGGTCAAAGCCAGCGGTAATGTTGACCAGCACGCCGCGCGCACCAGACAGATCGATATCTTCCAGCAGTGGAGAAGAGATGGCCATTTCAGCCGCTTCTTCTGCACGATCTTCACCGCTCGCCACGCCAGAGCCCATCATCGCGTAGCCCATTTCGGACATCACGGTGCGAACGTCTGCAAAGTCAACGTTCATCAGGCCAGGACGGGTAATCAGTTCAGCGATACCCTGGACCGCGCCTTTCAGCACGTCGTTTGCTGCGCCGAAGGCGTCCAGCAGGGAGATACCGCGCCCCAGAACCTTCAACAGCTTGTCGTTAGGGATGGTGATCAGCGAGTCCACATGCTTGGACAGCTCGGTGATACCCTGCTCCGCGAACGCCATACGCTTCTTGCCTTCAAAGTTGAAAGGCTTGGTCACGACAGCAACGGTCAGGATACCTAAATCTTTAGCTACTTCAGCTACAACAGGTGCTGCGCCGGTACCCGTACCGCCACCCATACCTGCTGCGATGAAGACCATGTCCGCACCTTCCAGTGCAGCGCGCAGCGCTTCACGATCTTCTTCAGCCGCATTGCGACCAACTTCCGGGTTAGCCCCTGCTCCCAGCCCTTTGGTGATACCACCGCCGATCTGGATAGTCTGGCCTACAGCCGTCTTACGCAGTGCCTGCGCATCGGTGTTAACTGCGAAGAATTCAACACCTTCAATGCGTTCACGCACCATATGCTCTACGGCGTTACCGCCGCCGCCACCGACGCCGATGACTTTAATCACCGCGTCGTTGGTCAGTTCCATAGGTTCAAACATAATTTCTCTCTCCGTTGTGCCTGTCGCCCGAGACCGCTAATTCTCTCCGGTCTCTTAAAAAAATTAAAACTCTTTTCGCAACCAGTTGTTCAGTCGTTTGACCCACGACCCCACTGAGACGCGTTTTTCCACTTCTGCTTCACCACTGAGATGAGATTCCTTCCCGTAGTGAAGCAGGCCCACAGCCGTTGAATAATACGGCTCCTGAGCATAATCCGTTAAACCGGTGATATTCAGCGGCGCACCAATACGCACCTGCGTATGGAACACGCGCTGAGCACAGGCCGCAAGACCTTCAATTTGCGCTGCACCGCCGGTTAATACAATCCCCGCCGCAAGATGATGCTTAACACCCTGCTGACGAAGCTGTTCCTGTAACTGTAAAATCTCTTCGTTGACCAGGTTGAGCAGCTCGGTATAGCGCGGCTCAATCACCTCTGCCAACGTCTGGCGCTGCAGGCTACGCGGTGGACGACCACCGACGCTCGGCACTTCAACGCTCTCATCTTTGCCAACGATAGACCCCAGCGCACAGCCGTGGCGCACTTTAATTGCTTCTGCATCGCTCGGCGGCGTACCAAAAGCGTAAGCAATATCGCTGGTCACAACGTTCCCGGCATAAGGGATCACTTTAGTGTGGCGCAACGCACCGCCGGTATAGACGGCGATATCCATTGTACCACCACCAATATCGACCACACAGACACCCAGTTCACGTTCATCTTCGGTCAGCACGGAATAACTTGCCGCCAGACCCGCGAAAATAAGTTGGTCAACTTTCAGGCCACAACGTTCAACGGCTTTTACAATGTTCTTCGCCATATCGTTGTGACATGTGATCAGGTGCACTTTTGCCTGCATACGTACGCCAGAAAGACCGACCGGGTTCTTGATCCCTTCCTGGTAGTCAATCGCATATTCCTGCGGAATGACATGCAGCACGCGATGTTCGTCGCGGACACGCACGGATTTCGCCGTGTGCACTACGTTTTCAACGTCTTCCTGCGTCACTTCTTCTTCGGAAATCGGCACCATACCAATTTCGTTCTGGCAGCTAATGTGCTTACCAGAAAGGGCCAGATAGACAGAAGAAATCTGGCAATCTGCCATCAGTTCAGCCTGATCGATGGCGCGCTGAACGCATTTCACCACCGATTCAAGATCGTTTACCCCACCTTTATCCATACCACGGGAAGGGCAACTGCCTACGCCAATGATATTGACCATACCGTCGGGCAGAACTTCCCCTACTAAAGCGGCAACCTTCGCGGTGCCAATCTCCAGTCCAACTACCAGTTTTCTGTCCGTCGCCTTGATCATTGTTGTTCTGCCTGTACCTGTGCCTGATTCTGTTGCTGATTAGGTTCCTCGACCGGAGCCGGTACCCAACCGACTGCTGCGCCTGAGTCATAGCGCAAATCAACGTAGCTTATCCGTTTGCCGTCAGTCTGTGCCTGCTGCTGTAAAACCGGGTAAAGTTCGACAAAACGCGCCAGACGCTTCATGGTGTCCCCGCGTCCCAGGTTGAGCTTAATGCCGTTCGTTAACGTCAGCTGCCAGGAACGGCGCGCCGTCATGGCAGCATCTTTTAACGTAAACCTGTCCTTCGCCAGCACCTGACCCATTTCGCGAAAACCCTGTAACACTTCGTTTTCGCTGCCTTCAGGGCCATACAACATCGGTAAATTTTGCTTGTTGACACGATCGGCCGGGACGCTGAAGGAATTTCCGTCTGCGTCAACCATGTGCTGATCATTCCAACGCGCAATGGGCACAAATTCAACCAGATGAATCTTCAATTCATCAGGCCATTGCTTTCTTACGCTCGCCTGTTTTATCCATGGCAGACGTTCAATCTGACTCTGGATAATATTGACGTCCTGAGTCATGAAAGTGCCAGGCGAGCCCAGCGCCAGTATTGACTGGCGAATATCGTCGTTACGCGTATAGTGACGCTCACCGGTGACCACCAGCTTAGAGAGCGGCAACCGCTGCGCATCTTCCATCCAGCCCAGGACCATCCAGCCGCTGATAAACACGGTGCACAGCACCCCGAGCAGGAAAATGATGCCTGCAAGACGCGTTCCATTACTGCGGCGTGAAGAAGTGTATTCGTCCTCGTCATCGCGGTTGCGCGTGTTCAATGCAGCCTGAGACATATCAGCCCGCCTGGTCCAGAATGCGTACGACTAACTGCGAGAAACTCATCCCCGCCTGACGCGCGGCCATCGGCACAAGGCTGTGGCTCGTCATACCCGGAGAGGTGTTGGCTTCCAGCAGATAAAATTGTCCATCTTTGTCTTGCATCACATCGATGCGTCCCCAGCCCTGGCAACCCAGAACATGCCAGGCTTTAAGCACCAGGGACTGTAAATCGGCTTCACGCTCAGCTTCAAGACCACTTGGGCAGAAATATTGCGTCTCATCAGAGAGATACTTCGCCTCATAATCATAGAAGACTCCGGCGGGTTGGATACGGATTGACGGTAAAATTTCTTCGCCAAGCATCGCGACGGTAAATTCCGGCCCGCTAAGCCATTTTTCAATCAGAACTTCTTCATCATGTTGAAATGCCAGTGCTAAAGCGGACGAAAGATCTTCAGCTTTGTCGACTTTGGACATTCCCACGCTGGAGCCTTCCCGGCTGGGCTTTACAATAACCGGTAAGCCCAGTTCAGCAATGCGTGCATTAACGCTATCCGAAAGGCCCAATTCAAATTCGCGACGCGTCAGCGCTACCCATGGCGCAACAGGAAATCCCGCGCCCTGCCACAGCAGCTTGCTGCGCAGTTTGTCCATTGAGATAGCGGAAGCCATCACGCCGCTGCCGGTGTACGGCAGGCCGATCAGATCAAGAAGCCCCTGCAGGGTTCCGTCTTCACCACCACGACCATGCAAAGCGATAAAGACTTTATCGAAGCCCATGGCTTTTAATTGCGTCACGTCGACCTCTTTTGGGTCGACCAGGTGCGCGTTGACGCCCCCCTCCCGCAGGCCCGCCAGCACAGCCGCGCCGGAATTCAGGGAAACCTCGCGTTCAGCAGAGGTGCCGCCAGACAGGACAGCAATCTTATCAGCCATGATGCTCATCCTCCTGGGTTTGCGGCTTCAGTTTGATTTCAGCTAAGGTACGGGCGATTTTGCCGATATTTCCCGCGCCCTGAATCAGAATCAAATCGTTACCCGTCAGGACCGGTGCCAGAATTTCCGCCACCTGCGCAGGGTCAGAAACCAGAATAGGGTCAACCTTACCGCGTCCACGGATTGTACGGCACAGGGAGCGGCTGTCAGCCCCTGGAATCGGCGTCTCGCCTGCGGCGTATACGTCCAGCATTAACAGGGTGTCTACCTGTGACAGGACGCTGGCGAAATCGTCATACAGATCGCGCGTACGCGTGAAGCGGTGCGGCTGGAAGATCATCACCAGATTTTTGTCAGGCCAGCCCGCGCGTGCGGCTTTAATGGTGGCGTCCACTTCGGTCGGATGGTGGCCGTAGTCGTCCACCAGCATCGCCGAACCGGCTTTACCGTTCACTGCATCCAGCGGGAATTCACCGAGGAAGTCGAAACGGCGACCGGTGCCCTGGAAGCTTTCCAGCGCGCGCAGAATCGCATCATCATCAATGCCTTCTTCCGTCGCGACGGCCACTGCCGCTGCGGCATTGAGGGCGTTATGGCGCCCTGGTGCATTCAGCGTGACGTGCAGCAGCTCTTTGTCCTGACGCGCCAGCGTGAAGTGTCCCTGCGCGCCAATCTGTTTGTACTCCTCCACGCGAACGTCAGCGTCTTCGCTGAAGCCGTAGGTGGTGATTTGACGACCCACGCGCGGCAGCAGCTCGCGGATCACCGGATCGTCTACGCACATTACCGCACGTCCATAGAACGGCAGGTTGTGCAGGAAATTGATGAAGGTCTGCTTTAAGTTCTCGAAGTCACCCTGGTATGTATCCATATGGTCAGCTTCGATGTTAGTGACAATCGCCACCATCGGCTGCAGGTGCAGGAA
The DNA here is from genome assembly GCF_058354585.1 of Enterobacter sp. Taxon_8. Classification (NCBI taxonomy): domain Bacteria; kingdom Pseudomonadati; phylum Pseudomonadota; class Gammaproteobacteria; order Enterobacterales; family Enterobacteriaceae; genus Enterobacter; species Enterobacter sp. Taxon_8. Next base: position 3,776,478 of record NZ_CM177989.1, read on the forward strand.
CGACGCGTCGCTCTCATCCGCTTCAGCAATCAGATAACGACTGTGGCCCAGACGTGCATGCACGCCTGCGGCTTTGACCAGACCGCCGTTGACGAACGTCGGATCGAGCCCCGCTTCCGCATAAATACTGGAAACCATCGCCGTGGTCGTGGTTTTACCGTGGGTCCCGGCAATGGCGATGCCGTGACGAAAACGCATCAGTTCCGCCAGCATTTCTGCACGGCGGATCACCGGAATGCGCGCTTCGTGCGCAGCAACGATTTCAGGGTTGTCAGAGGAGATGGCGCTTGAGACCACCACCACGCTCGCATCGCGCACGTTTTCCGGACGATGGTTGAAATAGATAGTCGCCCCAAGCGACGCCAGCTGCTGCGTAACAGGGTTTGGCGCCAGGTCAGACCCGCTGATCTGATAGCCTTCGTTAGCTAACACTTCGGCAATACCGCCCATGCCAGCACCACCGATGCCAACAAAGTGAATGTGCCGGACGCGACGCATCTCGGGCACGATTGAACGCAGTTTTGCCAGTTGTTGTGTATTCATTCTCTAAACGCCATCGACTACTTAAAATTCGTGCAGCGCAACACGCGCTGCGAGGGTTAAGCCTGGGCTGCCAGGCTCACTTCTTTTGCCACCCGTTCCGTCGCATCAGGGATAGCGGCCGCGCGCGCGCGTTGTGCCATCTCCAGCAGTGCGTCTCTGTTCCAGCCCGCCAGGGTGGTGGCGACCGCGTCGGCGGTAAATTGTGGCTGCTCAAAAATTTTCGCGGCACCGGCTTTCTCAAGCGGCAGCGCATTCCAGTACTGCTGTCTGTCTTTGTGCTGGAACGGCACAAACAGGGCCGGCAGACCCGCGGCGGCGATCTCACTCACCGTCAGCGCGCCTGAGCGACAGACCACGACATCGGCCCAGGCATACGCTGCCGCCATGTCGTCGATAAACTCTGTGACTTTATGCTGCGGCTGACCTTCGTCTGCGTAAGCCTGCTCAACGGTCTGCTGAGCGCCTTTACCGCTCTGGTGCCAGATGGTCACGGTATCGCCCAGCTTTGCAGCTACCTGCGGCATCGTCTGGTTTAAGATACGCGCGCCCTGAGAGCCGCCGACGACCAGCACACGAACCGGCCCCTCACGGCCCGTCAGGCGAGCGTCCGGCAGCGGCAGCGCCAGCACGTCGACACGCACCGGATTACCCACTACGTCCGCTTTTGGGAACGCGCCGGGAAACGCCTGCATGACTTTAGTGGCGATTTTCGCTAGCCATTTGTTAGTCAGACCGGCAATACCGTTCTGTTCATGCAGCACAACGGGAATGCCTAACGACCATGCCGCCAGCCCGCCAGGACCCGAGACATAGCCCCCCATGCCCAGCACCACATCGGGCTTAAAGCGCTTCATAATGGTGCGCGCCTGACGCCAGGCGTTAAAAATACTCACCGGTGCCAGCAGCATTGCCTTGAGGCCTTTGCCCCGAAGGCCGGAAATACGAATAAAGTCGATCTCGATACCGTGTTTCGGTACCAGGTCGGCCTCCATGCGGTCTGCGGTTCCCAGCCAGCGTACCTGCCAGCCCTGATCCATTAAATGGTGCGCAACCGCAAGCCCCGGGAACACGTGTCCGCCGGTACCGCCAGCCATCACCATTAACCGCTTCGGTTGATTCATCGTGAACCTCGTGTAAACGCCTGGGCTTTTTCCAGACGCGTTTCATAATCTATGCGCAACAACAGCATGATGGCCGTCGACATAATCAACAGACTGGAACCACCATAACTGATCAACGGCAACGTCAGACCTTTGGTCGGCAGCATACCCGCTGCGGCCCCGACGTTAACCAATGCCTGGAAGCTAAACCAGATACCAATTGAGCAGGCCAGGAAGCCTGAGAAGCGGTGATCGATCTCCAGCGCTTTCCGGCCGATGGACATGGCGCGGAAAGCGACGAAGAATACCATTAATAGCGCTAATACCACACCGATATAACCCAGTTCTTCCGCAATAATGGAGAAGATGAAGTCAGTATGCGCTTCCGGTAAATACTCGAGTTTCTGTACCGAGTTCCCCAGCCCCTGTCCCCAAACTTCACCGCGACCAAAGGCCATCAGCGACTGCGTCAGCTGATAACCGCTGCCGAACGGATCTTCCCAGGGGTTCCAGAACGAGGTCACACGGCGAATACGGTAAGGCTCGGCGAGGATCAGCAGCACAACCGCCGAAATCCCCATCCCGATAATAGCGATGAACTGCCACAGCTTCGCGCCCGCCAGGAACAGCATGGCCAGGGTGGTAACGAACAGCACGACAACGGTACCGAGGTCAGGCTGCGCCAGCAGTAATACCGCCAGCACCAGAATCACGCCCATCGGTTTTAAGAAGCCGCGCAGGTTGTTACGCACCTCATCTACCTTACGCACCAGGTAGTTAGCCAGGTAGCAGAACAGGGAGAGCTTGGTAAATTCCGCAGGCTGAATACGCAGCGGACCGAAGGCGATCCAGCGGGATGCCCCGTTAACGGAGCTGCCCACCACCAGTACGATCAGCAGCATAATAATCGACGCGATCAGCATCGCCGTGCTGTGCCGCTGCCAGAACTCCATCGGCAGACGCAAGGTCACCAGCGCCAGACAGAACGCCAGGATGATGTAAAGACCATCACGTTTGGCAAACAGGAAAGGATCGTTCGCCAGACGCTGCCCGACGGGCATTGATGCCGACGTCACCATAATAAAGCCTACCGCCGCCAGCCCCATCGTGAGCCAGAACAGCGTGCGGTCGTACATGATCAGGCTGTCGTTATCTTTTTGACGAGAGCCCATCACCCAGCCTTTGAGCGCCGCAAACAGCCATGCCAGGATCCCAAATCCTGGCAGGCGCGGCATTTTCAGGCGAGGGAGAGATAAACGCATCAGCCTAACTCCTTCGCCAGGCGGGTAAAGACATCACCACGCTGTTCGAAATTCTTGAATTGATCGAGGCTGGCACAGGCCGGAGAGAGCAGCACCATATCGCCTGGCTTCACGCGAGGGGCAATCAGCCGCATCGCCTGTTCCATGGTTTCAGTTTGCTCGGCAACCTCAGGGCGCAGTTCAGCAAGCTCGCTGCCGTCACGGCCGAAGCAGTACAGGCGGATGTTATCGCCGGAGAGATACGGCTTCAGGGACGAGAAATCAGCAGACTTACCGTCGCCGCCCAGCAGCAGATGCAGGGTGCCGTCAACGTGCAGCCCGTTGAGCGCGGCCTCCGTGCTGCCCACGTTGGTGGCTTTGGAGTCGTTGATCCAGCGCACGCCGTTGTGCTCCAGCGCCAGCTGGAAACGGTGCGCCAGACCTGAAAACGTGGTTAACGCTTTCAGGCTGGAGGAGCGCGGCAGCCCTACAGCATCCGCCAGCGCCAGCGCCGCCAGGGCATTGGTGTAGTTGTGCTGACCTGAGAGCTTCATCTCTTTCACGTTCAGCACTTTCTCACCCTTCACGCGCAGCCAGGTTTCGCCCAGCTGACGATTCAGGTGGTAATCGCCCATCGTGATACCGAAGCTAATACAGCGATCGTCTGCGCCACGCACCGGCATGGTTAGCGCGTCATCGGCGTTAACAACGCAGACTTTGGCATTTTCATAAACGCGGAGCTTGGCGGCACGGTACTGCTGAAGACCAAATGGATACCTGTCCATATGATCTTCAGTCACGTTGAGGATCGTCGCAGCCGCAGCATGCAGGCTGGAAGTCGTTTCCAGCTGGAAGCTGGAGAGTTCCAGCACGAACAGCTCACAGCCTTTGTCCAGCAGCATCAGAGCAGGTAAACCAATGTTACCGCCAACGCCGACGTTCATGCCTGCCGCTTTCGCCATTTCACCCACCAGAGTGGTGACGGTGCTTTTACCGTTAGAACCGGTAATCGCGATAACGGGCGCCTGCACTTCACGGCAGAACAGCTCGATATCGCCGACAATTTCCACACCCGCATCCGCGGCAGCGCTCAGCGAAGGATGCGCCAGCGCCATACCTGGGCTTGCGACAATCAGATCGGCTGCCAGCAGCCAGTCATCATTCAGACCACCAAGGTGGCGTTCAACCTGTTCCGGCAGTTTGTCCAGACCCGGCGGAGAGACACGCGTATCCATTACGCGCGGCGTCACGCCGCGCGCGAGGAAAAAGTCCACGCAGGAAAGGCCCGTGAGGCCTAACCCGATGATAACGACTTTTTTGCCCTGGTAATCTGCCATGATTAACGTACCTTCAGCGTTGCCAGGCCAATCAGCACCAGCATCAGCGAAATAATCCAGAAGCGCACAATAACGCGCGGCTCCGGCCAGCCTTTCAGTTCATAGTGGTGGTGAATCGGCGCCATACGGAAGATGCGCTGACCGCGCAGCTTGAAGGAACCGACCTGCAAAATCACCGACAGGGTTTCAACCACAAACACGCCGCCCATGATCACCAGCAGGAACTCCTGACGCAGCAGTACGGCGATAATGCCCAGCGCGCCGCCTAACGCCAGTGAACCGACGTCACCCATAAAGACCTGAGCCGGATAGGTGTTGAACCACAGGAAGCCCAGCCCCGCGCCAACAATCGCCGTACAGACGATCACCAGCTCACCCGCATGGCGCAGATAAGGAATGTGCAGGTAGTTCGCAAAGTTCATGTTACCGGTCGCCCACGCCACCAGCGCGAAACCGGCCGCCACAAAGACGGTTGGCATAATGGCCAGGCCATCCAGACCGTCGGTCAGGTTAACGGCATTACCGGTGCCGACAATCACAAAGTAGGCCAGCAGAATGTAGAACAGCCCCAACTGCGGCATCACGTCTTTGAAGAACGGCACAACCAGCTCGGTGGCCGGTGTGTCTTTGCCTGCCAGATACAGCGCGAAGGCTACGCCAAGCGCGATCACCGACATCCAGAAATATTTCCAGCGCGCGATCAGGCCCTTAGTATCTTTACGAACGACTTTGCGGTAATCATCAACAAAACCGATGATCCCATAACCCACCAGTACCGTCAGAACGCACCAGACGTACGGGTTGGAGGGATACGCCCACAGCAGCACGGAAACGACGATGGCGGTCAGGATCATGATCCCGCCCATGGTCGGGGTACCGCGTTTGCTGAAGTGCGATTCCGGACCGTCGTTACGCACAACCTGGCCGAAAGAGAGTTTTTGCAGACGGGCAATCATGCGCGGGCCCATCCACAACGAGATGAACAGCGCAGTCAGCAGGCTGACGATGGCGCGAAACGTCAGATACGAAAAGACGTTAAAGCCTGAATAATATTTGACCAAATGTTCGGCCAGCCAAACTAACATGTCCCGTTCTCCTGTAATGCGTGCACAACCTGTTCCATGGCGGCACTACGTGAACCTTTCACTAACACTGTCACAATTTGTTTTTCTGTAATTAATGCCTTAAGGCGCTCGATCAACGCGGTTTTATCGGCAAAATGCTCGCCAACGCCGCTGGCCTGGCTAATCGCCTGGCTCAGTTTTCCTGCGCTCAGTACACAGTCCAGCCCCGCAGCTTTCGCCGCTTCGCCAACCTGGGTATGACAGGCTTCGCTTTCGTCGCCCAGCTCTGCCATGTCGCCAACCACCATGATGCGGTAGCCCGGCATTTCTGATAACACCTGCACCGCCGCCGTCATTGAACCAACGTTCGCGTTGTAGGAGTCATCCAGCAGCAGTTTGTTTTCCGAAAGCTGAATCGGGAACAGACGACCCGGCACGGCTTTCAGGTTCGCCAGCCCGGCTTTGATCGCCTCATGTGTAGCGCCCACCGCCGTTGACAGCGCCGCCGCCGCAAGGGCATTGGCGATGTTATGGCGACCCGGCAGCGGCAGCAGAACCTCCACGCCCCCCGTTGGGGTCGTGAGGGTGAACTCGGTGCCGTGGGACGTCACATGGATATTGGTCGCCGTAAAATCACTGTTGGCCGCATTTGGCGAGAAGCGCCAGGTTTTACGCGAGCCAATGATGCTCTGCCAGTTCAGCCAGTCGTTGTTATCGGCGTTCAGAATAGCGATACCGTTATCCGGCAGGCCGGTATAAATCTCACCTTTCGCTTTCGCCACGCCTTCCAGCGAGCCAAAACCTTCCAGGTGCGCAGCCGCGAGGTTATTCACCAGCGCCGCTTCCGGGCGAGTCAGGCTCACGGTCCAGGCGATTTCGCCCTGGTGGTTTGCTCCTAACTCGATCACCGCATAGTCATGCTCTTTGGTCAGGCGAAGCAATGTCATCGGCACGCCGATATCATTATTGAGGTTGCCCGCGGTATAAAGCGTATTACCGCACTGGCCGAGGATCGCCGCCGTCATCTCTTTCACTGACGTTTTGCCTGAGGATCCGGTCAGCGCGACGACGCGAGCAGGCACCTGCTGACGCACCCAGGCAGCCAGCTCACCGAACGCGAGGCGCGTATCTTTCACTACAATTTGCGGCAGATCGATATCGAGCTTGCGGCTGACCAGCAGCGCACCGGCGCCGTTCTCTTTGGCCTGCTCAGCAAAATCATGCGCGTCAAAACGTTCGCCTTTCAGCGCCACAAACAGACAGCCTGCAGTGATTTTGCGGGTGTCCGTCGTTACGGCATCAATGGTCAGGTCTTGCCCGTGCAGGTCGCCCTTCAGGATTGCAGCGGCCTGACGTAACGTGATGCTAATCATGCCACGACTCCCAGCAGGCGTGCTGCCGTTACGCGGTCCGAGTAGTCCAGACGGCGATTGCCAACGATCTGATAATCTTCATGCCCTTTGCCCGCTAACAGGACAACATCATTCTCCTGCGCCTGCATAATGGTATTGGTCACGGCTTCCGCACGGCCTTCCACCACGCGAGCACGGCCCGCGTCCAGCATGCCCGCCAGAATGTCATTGATGATGGCGCGCGGCTCTTCCGTACGCGGGTTGTCATCGGTTACTACCGGAATATCTGCGAACTGCTCGGCAATAGCCCCCATCAGCGGGCGTTTGCCTTTATCGCGATCGCCGCCGCAGCCAAACACGCACCAGAGCTTCCCGGCGCAGTGCAGGCGCGCCGCTTCGAGCGCTTTTTCCAGCGCATCCGGCGTGTGGGCATAATCAACCACAACGGTCGGTTTGCCCGGCGCGCTGAACACTTCCATACGGCCGCAAACCGGCTGCAGACGCGCTGAGGTTTTCAGCAGTTCAGCCATCGGATAACCCAGCGCCAGCAGCGTCGCCAGCGCCAGCAGCAGGTTGCTGACGTTGAACGCGCCCATCAGGCGGCTTTCAATTTCGCCTTCACCCCAGGAAGAGGCAAAGCGGATTGTCGCCCCGCTGTCGTGGTAATTCACCTCAACCGCCTTCAGCCAGCGGCCGTGGCAGTTCGGATTGATATGGTCTTCCATCGACACCGCAACCGCATCCGGCAGCTTCGCCAGCCAGCGGCGGCCCACTTCGTCGTCGGCGTTGATGATGGCTTGTCCGTAATGGTGAGTGGAGAACAGCAGCCATTTCGCGGCTTCGTAATGCTCCATATCACCATGATAATCAAGATGATCGCGACTCAGGTTAGTAAACACTGAAGCGGCAAATTTCAGCGCCGCAACCCGATGCTGTACCAGGCCGTGCGAAGAGACCTCCATCGCAGCAAAGGTTGCCCCCTGCCCAGCCAGACCTGCAAGCACATGCTGTACGTCTACCGCCGAGCCGGTGGTGTTTTCCGTCGGGCTCACTTTGCCCAGCAGGCCGTTACCTACGGTACCCATCACTGCACCGGTTTCACCCAACAGCTGGGCCCACTGCGCCATCAGCTGCGTGGTAGTGGTTTTACCGTTCGTGCCCGTCACGCCGACCAGACGCAGCTGGTCGGAAGGTTCGTGATAAAAACGTCCCGCCAGCGCGGAGAGACGCTCGTTTAACTGGCTGAGATAGATAACCGGCACCCCGTGCATTTCACGGATCTCACCGTCGGTTGCCTCATCTTTGGCCTCAGCAATAATGGCAGCCACACCTTGCGCAATCGCCTGCGGGATATAACGACGCCCGTCCGCCTGATGACCGACCACCGCCACAAAAAGATCGCCAGAAGCAGCCACGCGGCTGTCCAGTACCATCTCTCGCAGTGCTCGCTCCGGTGCATTTGGCACCCACGGAGCGAGAAGGTCGCGCAAATTACGATCTGCCACCTGTACCCTCGCCTTGATTAATTACAAATTCACTTTTTTCGCCCGTCGCCAGCGCATCCGGTTCAATGTTCATGGTGCGTAACACACCGCCCATGATAGCCCCGAACACAGGCGCGGAGACGGCGCCGCCGTAGTATTTACCCGCCTGTGGATCGTTTATTACGACCACCAGCGCAAAACGCGGATTGCTTGCAGGCGCAACGCCTGCGGTATAGGCAATATATTTGTTGATGTAGCGGCCGTCTGGCCCCACCTTTTTCGCTGTACCGGTCTTGATGGCAATGCGATAGCCTTTGATCGCCGCCTTCACGCCGCCGCCGCCAGGCAGCGCCACGCTTTCCATCATGTGCACCACGGTACGAACGACAGATTCCGGGAAGATACGCTCGCCCGGAACCGGTGGATCAACTTTAGTAATCGACAGCGGACGATAGACGCCATAGCTGCCAATCGTTGCATAGACTCGCGCTAGCTGTAACGGAGTTACCATTAGCCCGTAGCCGAAAGAGAAGGTGGCCCTCTCTATGTCAGACCACCGTTGTTTTTGAGGATATAAGCCACTGCGTTCTCCGACCAACCCCAAATTGGTCGCCTTTCCAAGTCCAAAACGTGAGTAAGTCTCTACTAACGCTGAGGACGGCATCGCTAACGCCAGCTTTGAAACGCCGACGTTACTCGACTTCTGTAATACCCCGGTCAGGGTCAATTCGCTGTAGCGCGCCACGTCTTTGATTTCGTGACCGTTAATTCGGTATGGAATGGTATTCAGTACGGTGTTTTCGTTGACGATACCGCGCTGAAGTGCAGTCATGACCACCATCGGCTTAACCGTCGAACCCGGTTCGAACACGTCGGTGATGGTACGGTTACGCATAACATCCTTCTGCGTGCCGGTAAGATTATTAGGGTTGTAGGACGGGCTATTGGCCATCGCCAGCACTTCACCCGTGCTGACATCAACTAACACAGCACTGCCCGATTCCGCTTTGTTGAAGGCCACGGCATTGTTCAGTTCGCGGTAAACCAGCGCCTGTAATCGCTCATCAATACTCAGCGCAAGGTTGTGTGCGGCCTGGCTGTCCGTTGAGGAAATATCCTCGATCACGCGACCATAGCGGTCTTTACGCACAATGCGCTCGCCGGGCTGGCCGGTAAGCCATTTATCAAAGCTTTTTTCAACGCCTTCAATCCCCTGGCTATCGACGTTAGTAAAGCCAATGAGGTGAGCAGTCACTTCGCCGGATGGATAGTAACGACGGGATTCTTCACGCAGATGGATCCCCGGCAGCTTCAATTTTTTGATGTAGTCCGCCATGTCAGGGTTCACCTGACGTGCCAGATAGATAAAGCGCCCTCTCGGGTTCGTATTCACGCGTGAAGCTAACTGGTCCAACGGCATCTTCAGCGCATCCGCAAGGGCCTTCCAGCGGTTATCAAGTGTGATACCGCCAGCATCATGCAATTCTTTAGGATCGGCCCAAATCGCCTTCACCGGCACGCTCACCGCTAGCGGACGACCCGAGCGATCGGTAATCATCCCACGGGATGTCGACACTTCCTGAACGCGCAGGGAACGCATGTCACCCTGGCGTACCAGCATGTCAGGAGCGATGATTTGTAGCCAGGCCACGCGTCCAAGCAGAAAACCCAGAGCGAGTAAAATGCAGCCGCAAAGCAACGCAAAACGCCAACTGATAAAGTTGGCCTGTTCTTCCTGACGTTTTGGTTTTAGCGTTTTTGCCGCTGCTTTCATGCGTCGCGTTTTCCCTTATTTTTGTACTACGATATTTTCCTGCGAAGGATCAACATGCTGCAATTGCAGCTTTTCCGTTGCGATCCGTTCAACCCGGCTGTGATCGCCGAGCGCGTTTTCTTCAAGGATCAGATTTCGCCATTCAATATCCAGCGCATCGCGTTCCAGTACCATCTGCTCGCGTTGCGCAGTCAATAAACGTGTATGGTGGGCGGTGGTCACCACCGTAACTGCCGTGACAATGATGCAAATGAACAGACAGAGTGGCAGTTTCCCAAACCGCAAAAGATCGTCGCCGATCACGCCAGGCAAGGCATGGCGCTCGTTGCTTCCTAACGAATCCTTAACTTTGCTTAGGGTCTCTGTCACTCTGCCGATCATGCGTTCGTCCTCTCTGCAACACGCAGCACTGAACTACGGGCGCGTGGATTCTCTGCCACTTCTTCTTCGCCCGGCATCAACTTGCCTAATGCTCGCAACTGACGGCCACCCAGCTTCCTGAGTTGTTCTTCCGTCATCGGCAGCCCCGCTGGCACCTGTGGACCGCGGCTTTGTTCACGCATAAAGCGTTTCACAATACGGTCTTCCAGCGAATGGAAGCTGATGATGGATAACCGCCCCCCCGGGGCCAGCACGTCGAGCGAGCTTTTTAGCGCCAGCTCTATTTCCTCCAGTTCACTGTTTACCCAGATGCGAACCGCCTGGAAGGTACGGGTCGCGGGATGTTTGTGCTTATCCTTCACCGGTGTCGCCGCCGCGATCACTTCGGCCAACTCTTTGGTGCGGGTCATTGGTTCAATGCGATTACGCTCAACGATGGCGCGCGCGATTCGTTTGCCAAAGCGCTCTTCGCCAAACGTTTTGATGACCCATGCAATATCGGCTTCGTCAGCGGTCTGTAACCACTCAGCGGCAGACTGACCGCGCGTCGGATCCATCCGCATATCTAGCGGACCATCACGCATAAAGGAGAAACCACGTTCGGCATCATCAAGTTGGGGTGAAGAGACGCCAAGATCGAGGAGAATCCCGTCGATCTTGCCCGTCAGGCCGCGCTCAGCAACATAATCTGCGAGCGCAGAGAAAGGTCCATGCACGATGGAAAAGCGTGGGTCATTGATGGTCTGTGCAACCGCAATTGCCTGCGGATCGCGATCGATTGCCAGCAGACGTCCTTCCTCTCCAAGCTGGGAGAGAATCAAACGCGAGTGACCACCGCGACCAAACGTGCCATCAATGTAGATGCCATCCGGACGAATATTCAGACCGTTTACGGCCTCGTCCAGTAACACCGTTTTGTGTTTATAATTTTCCATCATATTTATAGAGACAAGTCCTGCAGCCGTTCCGATAATGTCGCGGAATCAGACTGCTCAGCGTCGATATCTTCCTTGACCTGTTGATACCAGGTCGTTTCATCCCACAGTTCAAATTTGTTGAACTGCCCGACCAGCATCACTTCTTTGGTCAGACCGGCATGTTGCCGTAACACAGGGGCAATCAGTAACCGCCCTGCGTTATCCATCTGACATTCACTGGCATGTCCCAATAACAGCCGCTGCACGCGGCGTTCCTGCGGGTTCATGCTCGACAGTCGCGACAGCTTTTGCTCAATAATTTCCCATTCAGGCAAGGGGTAAAGCAGCAGGCAGGGGGAGTTAATGTCAATGGTGCAAACCATTTGACCCGCAGCGTTCTCGATCAGCTGGTCGCGATATCGGGTTGGTACCGATAAACGCCCTTTGCTGTCGAGATTGACTAACGTTGCTCCACGGAACATGCCAGTCTCACCCCTCCTCACCACTTTAACCCACAAATTCCCACCTAAAGGAGTTTACGGAGCGAGGGAAAAGCTTGTCAAGCCAGGACTCTCCCTGTAAGGACTCGAACGCCCTCTATTTACAGAGATAAACAGTCCTGGTTAATAACTGCACAACTGGCGAGGCAAAATTAACGTTATGAATATTTGTAAGAAAAAAACCGAATATGCACACTAGCGTTAAAGCTCACTCAATATCATCGCAGATAAATATAAAGTGTCAGTTTGCGACGCGGGCAGCATTTTATGACAGATTCTCAGGGGATAACAGCGCCAGATTCACTCTGGCACCGGGTAAGCGCGGCAGTTGCCACGTAAGCAGCTACAGGAGGAGGAAAAACGTCTGAATATTCATCGGCCGAATAGGGTTTGTAACAAAATAATACAAAGATAGCTGTTTAAAATCGCTGAGATGTTCTTTAAAGGACAATTTAAAAGCCAAAATGAATTAAGAAAAATTGGCGATTATCATCTCACAAGAATTATCCTAATTTCTCTCCGGGAATTATCCGGACGATTTATCGCAGCAAAATGGGGCAGACTTTCCCGCCCCGGTCATTTCATTTTTGGCGGCTTAAAATTCCGCGATGATAGAGATTACGTTTGATACGCGTCAGGCCCGGCTTCGGTTTGCGCGGCTCATCCAGGCTTGCCAGCACAATCTCCAGCACGCGTTCAGCCACATCACGGTGACGCTGTGCTACCGCCAGCACCGGACACTGAAGGAAGTCGAGCAGCTCGTTATCCCCAAACGTGGCAATCGCCAGGTCAGAGGGAAGTTTACCTTCACGGCGTAAGGTTACATCCATGACACCCTGCAACAGCGCAAACGACGTGGTGAATAGCGCCTGCGGCATCGGGTGTGTCTCCAGCCATTTTTCGAACAGCTGCGCTGCGGCTTCACGCTCGTAACTGTTGGCATAGAGGTAGTGAACCTCGCGCGGATCGTCTTTCCAGGCGGTTCTGAACCCCTGCTCACGCAGGAAGCTAACGGAAAGCTCGGGCAGCGCGCCAAGATACAGCACAGTTTCAGCGGGGAAAGTTCGCAGCTCTGCGGCCAGCATTTCTGCATCGTCCTGATCCGCACCCACGACGCTGGTGAAATGCTCGCGATCGAGCGCACGATCCAGCGCAACGATTGGGAACGGGTCGTTCGCCCAGCGCTGGTAGAACGGATGTTCTGGCGGTAGGGAGGTCGAAACAATAATGGCATCCACCTGGCGCTGGAGAAGATGTTCAATGCAGCGCATCTCGTTGTCGGGCTGATCTTCAGAGCAGGCAATCAGCAATTGATAACCGCGCTGGCGCGCCTGACGTTCGAGATAGTTGGCGATACGGGTATAGCTGGTGTTTTCCAGGTCAGGGATCACCAGACCAATAGAGCGGGTGCGCCCGGCGCGCAGACCGGCTGCGACAGCATTCGGATGGTAGTTATGCTCACGAACCACCGCCATAACTTTTTCAACGGTCTTGTCGCTGACACGGTACTGCTTTGCTTTACCGTTAATCACATAGCTGGCCGTTGTTCGTGACACGCCGGCTAGCCGGGCGATTTCATCCAGTTTCACAATTGCCCCTTAAAAAAAGAAAAGAGTCCATGGCCCTGTCAAGGTTATGGTTAAATCTTTTAACATCTAAACGCAGAAAAGCCTTCGCGGCAACCGCTTTTATCTGCGTTGTCGGCTGATTACGCAAAAAAAAGCCCGGCTTTGGTGACCGGGCAGAAAGAGGCGAACCTTTTTGACAACTAACGCATGATTTTCTCGCCGCGTGACAGACCCACTACACCCGATCTCGCGACCTCGACAATTTTTGCCACATCCCGCACGGACGTCAGGAAAGCATCCAGCTTGTCACTTGTCCCGACCAGCTGAACCGTATAAAGAGAAGGCGTAACGTCGATAATTTGTCCGCGGAAAATATCCGCATTACGTTTAACTTCTTCGCGCCCGTAGCCGCTGGCCTGGATTTTCACCAGCATGACCTCACGTTCAACATAGGCCCCCTGCCCCAGCTCGCTCACGCGCAGCACATCAACCAGCTTATGCAGCTGTTTTTCAATCTGTTCTAGCACTTTGGCATCGCCGACAGTTTGGATCGTCATGCGTGACAGCGTTGGGTCTTCCGTTGGGGCAACGGTCAGGCTTTCAATGTTATAGCCGCGCTGCGCAAAAAGGCCAATGACGCGCGACAGTGCGCCAGACTCATTTTCCAGTAAAACCGATAATATCCGGCGCATATCAGGTTCTCTCCGTTTTGCTTAACCACATTTCATCCATACCGCCTCCACGAATATGCATCGGATAAACGTGCTCGGTCCCATCAACAATCACATCCATAAAGACGAGGCGGTTGTTTTTAACGTGCTCAAGCGCTTGCGCGAGCTTTGTTTCCAGCTCTGCCGGATCGGTCACCCGCATGCCAACATGGCCGTAAGCTTCAGCAAGGCGAACAAAATCTGGCAGCGATTTCATGTAGGATTGAGAGTGACGGCCAGAGTAGATCATATCCTGCCACTGCTTCACCATACCGAGATACCCGTTATTCAGGTTCAGCACCAGTACCGGCAGTTCATATTGCAGCGCAGTAGACAGCTCCTGAATGTTCATCTGAATACTGCCGTCCCCCGTTACGCAGACGACGGTTTCATTCGGCAGCGCCAGCTTCACGCCCAACGCGGCAGGCAGACCAAAGCCCATTGTTCCTAAACCACCGGAGTTGATCCAGTGTCGCGGTTTATCAAACGGGTAATACAGGGCGGCAAACATCTGATGCTGCCCCACATCTGAGGTTACGTACGCCTCACCTTTCGTCAGGCGCCACACCGCTTCAATGACCGCCTGCGGCTTAATATTTTCACTTTGTGTGTCATATTTCAGGCACTGACGCGCGCGCCACTGTTCAATCTGCTGCCACCAGTCGCGGATCTCATCCAGCGGCTGGGTTGCACTCTCCTGGGCCAGCAGATCCAGCATTTGCTCCAGAACCTGCCGGGCATCACCGACGATAGGCACATCAGCCGATACCGTTTTTGAAATTGACGTTGGATCGATATCAATATGCAGCACGGTGGCGTTAGGGCAGTACTTCGCAAGGTTGTTTGTGGTGCGATCGTCAAAACGCACGCCGACGGCAAAAATCACATCGGAATGATGCATCGTCATGTTGGCTTCATAGGTACCGTGCATACCCAGCATACCCAGCGCCTGACGATGGGTTGCGGGGAACGCCCCCAGTCCCATCAGCGACGACGCCACAGGAAGGTTGAGTTTTTCAACCAACTCGCGAAGCTGGGCTTCACAGGCAGCGTTGATCGCACCGCCTCCGACATAGACCACCGGTTTTTTGGCTGCCAGAAGCGTTTGCAACGCCCGCTTGATCTGCCCTTTGTGCCCCTGCGTTGTTGGGTTATAAGAGCGCATGCTGACCGCTTCCGGCCAGACATAAGGCAGCTTGTTTGCCGGGTTGAGGATATCTTTAGGCAGATCGACCACCACCGGTCCAGGGCGTCCGCTCGCCGCCAGCCAGAAAGCTTTCTTCAGTACGCCGGGAATGTCTTCCGTTTGCTTGACCAGGAAGCTGTGCTTCACAACGGGACGCGAAATCCCGACCATGTCGCACTCCTGAAACGCATCGTAACCGATCAGTGAGGTTGCCACCTGCCCGGAGAGGATCACCAGCGGGATAGAGTCCATATACGCTGTCGCAATGCCGGTAATGGCGTTTGTCGCGCCGGGGCCGGAAGTGACTAACACCACGCCCACTTCACCCGTCGCCCGCGCCAGGCCGTCAGCCATGTGTACCGCCGCCTGCTCGTGACGTACCAGAACATGGTCAATGCCCCCTACCGTGTGCAGCGCATCATAAATATCGAGAACCGCGCCGCCAGGGTAGCCGAACACTTGCTTTACGCCCTGATCGATCAGCGACCGAACGACCATTTCCGCGCCAGACAACATCTCCATGGTTTGCCTCCAGGCATTTTGTTATAGACGGAATGCCGAATTCATTTCCGCACCGTCTTACGATTGGGAGAAACCAATCTTATATTTTACAGAGTGTTCTTTACCTTAACCGCTCGTTATGAGGCAGGCAATTAGCAAACCTGGAGAGATAAACGGTGCGTAAAGCAGAAAAAGCAGCCGTTAACTGAAGATATGGTTAATTCCTCTGGGAATAGAGGATGGGGTGATAAATCATCACTGAAAAGCGCGACAACGCAGGAAATCATCTATTTTTGCGAGCCAGAGAGCAGCCCAAAAAAAAGAACAACAGAACAAAATATCAATTATCTAAAAAAAACCAGGATAAATCACATAATCCGATGCAATTTATCCTGATGCGTTTACCGACGGCAAATGCCCACCAGCAGCTCTTCCATCCACTGATGTCCTTTATCCCGCCCCGCTGCTTCATGCCAGGAAAGATAACAGGTACGGCTATTTAGTTTGAGTGGCAGAGGTAAAATTTGCAGATTTAAAGAGTCAGAAAACTCTTCTGCCAGCCAGCGCGGCGCAATCGCCACCAGCTGTGTCTGTGAGACCACGTTTAATACGCTGACCATAGCCATGCCCTGATAAGCCACGCTTGCCTGTTTATCCGCAGTGTCATACCACGGCAGGCTAAAGGAAGCATATCTGTCGAGTGCAACAACGGCATGCTGCTCGTTATAAACATCGTTTTCGCGCAGCGGAGAATTCAGGCGTGGGTGTCTTTTACTGGCGACCAGAACCATTTCATCTTTAAACAGCGGCACGCAGGAGAATTCCGGACGACGGAACTCTTCATACCCGAGAACGAACTCGATCTCCTGATAGCGTAACTGATGTTCCGTGTTTTGATTCAGGGATGATTTAAAAACAAGATTGATATTTGGTGCGATCTCTTCAACTTTATTATAGATAATTGACGTTAAATAATTATCTAATGGACTACAGACACAAAGATGGAATACGCGCTCGCTGCTTAAGGGTTCAAAGCCCGATCCCGGCAGCTCATTTTGAACCAGTTGCAACGCCTGGCGAATAGATCCGAACAGCTGGAACGCGCGAGCCGTAGGCTGGATACCCCTCCCGTAGCGAACGAATAATTCGTCGTTAAACATGAGCTTAAGCCTGGCAACGGCATTACTCACGGCGGGTTGTGACATCCCCAAGGTTTGGGCCGCTCGGGTGATATTCTGTTCCTGCATGACAGCATCAAACACCGTCAGAAGATTCAGATCCACCGTGCGTAACTGCGGTTTAATCCCATCAGTAGCTTGAGGTTGTTTAATATTATTTTCTGGCACTTCTGACTCCACTGTCACGCTACACTCCCTTTGCCATCGTACGGTAATAATCTCGAAAAATATGATTTATCATGCAAATACGATCAGCGAAAGAGAATTATTTAAAATTCGGAATATATAAAGACTCTATATAAATGAAAATTAATGAGCGCAAATGATATCTTTGACTTTAGGATCTGAATGAAACCATAAACTAAACAAATATACAATTACCATCAGGTTAACGATGACTTAAGTATTATTAAACTGTTAATGCTATCGATCTACAGTTACTTAACATCCTGTTATCTCTTTTCGTTTTTCAACGTTCTGGAATAGATTCACTGCATTTATAACTTAATGATATCCAAACTCTTTAAGCACAAAGCATTCTCTTCAACACATTTCACTCATTTTAAACAATTATATTTATTTGTTTCTGCAACTCTTTTATTAAGTCCAAAATTAGACAATTAGTCGGGCTACGAAAGCTAAAACCAGCACAATTAGCTAAAGTTAATAACCTGTTGATTCCGTCTCTCGGGCCCGTTTTCATCTTCAGGGGTTGACATGAACAGCCGTATCCAGTACCACTAAAAGCATATTGAATTTAACGGAGCACGATTCATGACACGCACCATTCGTTTCACCGGTCTACTACTACTAAACGCATCCACTGTGCGCGGTAGACTGGCGGGCGAAATTCAGCGTTGAATCGTCACCAGTAAGACTAAAAACCCGCGCCACTGCGCGGGTTTTTTTATGCTCGTAGCAAGGCGCCCTAAGACTGACAAGGACCTAACCCATGAGCCAGCAAGTCATTATTTTCGATACTACTTTACGTGACGGTGAACAGGCATTACAGGCAAGCCTGAGTGTTAAAGAGAAACTGCAGATCGCGCTGGCTCTCGAACGTATGGGTGTCGACGTGATGGAGGTCGGTTTCCCTGTCTCGTCTCCGGGTGATTTCGAATCCGTCCAGACTATCGCCCGCACCATTAAAAACAGCCGCGTGTGTGCCCTGGCGCGCTGCGTAGAGAAAGATATCGACGTTGCCGCCGAGTCATTGAAGGTGGCCGAAGCGTTCCGTATCCACACCTTTATTGCGACCTCGCCCATGCACATCGCAACCAAGCTGCGCAGCACGCTGGATGAGGTGATTGAGCGCGCGGTTTACATGGTTAAGCGCGCACGCAACTATACCGATGACGTTGAATTCTCCTGTGAAGATGCGGGCCGTACGCCAATCGAAGACCTGGCGCGCGTCGTCGAAGCCGCCATCAATGCTGGTGCCAAAACCATCAACATTCCGGACACCGTCGGCTACACCATGCCGTTTGAGTTCTCCAACATCATCACCGGCCTGTATGACCGCGTACCAAATATTGATAAGGCAATTATCTCCGTCCACACCCACGATGATTTGGGTCTGGCCGTGGGTAATGCCATCGCCGCCGTCCACGCCGGGGCGCGTCAGGTTGAAGGCGCGATGAACGGCATCGGCGAACGTGCGGGCAACTGTTCGCTGGAAGAAGTGATCATGGCGATCAAAGTACGCAAAGACATCATGAACGTGCACACCCGCATCAATCACAACGAAATCTGGCGCACCAGCCAGACCGTCAGCCAGATTTGCAACATGCCCATTCCGGCCAACAAAGCGATTGTCGGCACTGGCGCCTTCGCACACTCCTCCGGTATTCACCAGGATGGCGTGCTGAAGAACCGTGAAAACTACGAAATCATGACCCCGGAATCCATTGGTCTGAACCAGGTGCAGTTGAACCTGACCTCCCGTTCAGGCCGTGCGGCGGTTAAGCACCGTATGGAAGAGATGGGTTATAAGGACAGCGATTACAACATGGATCAGCTGTATGACGCGTTCCTGAAGCTGGCCGACAAAAAAGGCCAGGTCTTCGACTACGACCTGGAAGCACTGGCCTTTATCAACAAACAGCAGGAAGAGCCGGAGCACTTCCGTCTGGATTACTTTAACGTGCAGTCCGGCTCCAGCGACATCGCTACCGCCTCGGTCAAGCTGGCCTGCGGAGATGAAATTAAAGCAGAGGCAGCTAACGGTAACGGCCCTGTCGATGCGATTTACCAGGCGATTAATCGCGTCACCGAGTACGACGTTGAGCTGGTCAAATATGACCTGACGGCCAAGGGCCACGGCAAAGATGCGCTGGGTCAGGTGGATATCGTGGTCAATTACAATGGCCGCCGCTTCCATGGCGTGGGCCTGGCGACAGATATCGTTGAATCCTCCGCGAAGGCGATGGTGCATGTTCTGAACAACATCTGGCGCGCCGCCGAAGTCGAAAAAGAGTTGCAACGCAAAGCTCAGAATAAAGAGAACAACAAGGAAACCGTGTAATGTCGAAGAATTACCATATTGCTGTGTTGCCGGGTGACGGTATTGGTCCGGAAGTGATGGCACAGGCGCTGAAAGTACTGGAAGCCGTTCGCGCGCGTTTTGCGATGAAAATCACCACCAGCCACTACGACGTGGGTGGTATTGCGATTGATAACCACGGTACACCGCTGCCGAAAGCGACCGTGGAAGGCTGTGAAAATGCCGATGCCGTGCTGTTTGGTTCCGTCGGTGGCCCGAAATGGGAACACCTGCCGCCAGCAGAGCAGCCAGAGCGCGGCGCGCTGCTGCCGCTGCGTAAACACTTCAAGCTGTTCAGCAACCTGCGTCCGGCGAAGCTGTATCAGGGTCTGGAAGAGTTCTGCCCGCTGCGCGCGGATATCGCCGCCAACGGTTTCGACATTCTGTGCGTGCGTGAACTGACCGGCGGGATCTATTTCGGTCAGCCAAAAGGGCGCGAAGGCAGCGGTCAGCATGAAAAAGCGTTCGACACCGAGGTGTATCACCGTTTCGAAATTGAACGTATCGCCCATATCGCCTTTGAGTCTGCGCGTAAACGTCGCCATAAAGTGACCTCCATTGACAAAGCGAACGTGCTGCAATCTTCCATTCTGTGGCGCGAGATCGTCAGCGAAGTCGCTAAGCAGTACCCGGACGTCACGCTGTCGCACATGTACATCGATAACGCGACCATGCAGCTGATTAAGGATCCGTCCCAGTTTGACGTGCTGCTGTGCTCCAACCTGTTCGGCGATATTCTCTCTGACGAGTGCGCAATGATCACCGGCTCCATGGGAATGCTGCCATCCGCAAGCCTGAATGAAGAAGGCTTTGGTCTGTATGAACCGGCAGGCGGTTCTGCGCCGGATATCGCGGGTAAAAACATCGCTAACCCGATTGCGCAGATCCTCTCCCTGGCCCTGCTGCTGCGCTACAGCCTGGATGCGGACGATGCAGCAACCGCAATTGAACACGCCATTAACCGGGCGTTAGAAGAAGGCGTCCGTACCGGCGATTTAGCACGCGGCACGGCGGCAGTCAGTACCGATGAAATGGGCGACATCATTGCCCGCTATGTCGCTGAAGGGGTGTAATCATGGCTAAAACGTTATATGAAAAGTTGTTTGATGCACACGTTGTTTACGAGGCACCAAACGAAACCCCGCTGCTGTACATTGACCGTCATCTGGTACACGAAGTGACCTCTCCTCAGGCATTTGACGGCCTGCGCGCGCACAAGCGTCCGGTACGTCAGCCGGGTAAAACCTTCGCGACGATGGATCACAACGTTTCCACCCAGACCAAAGACATTAATGCCTCGGGTGAGATGGCGCGTATCCAGATGCAGGAGCTGATTAAGAACTGTAAAGAATTTGGCGTTGAGCTGTACGACCTGAACCATCCTTATCAGGGCATCGTCCACGTGATGGGGCCTGAGCAAGGGATCACCCTGCCGGGCATGACCATCGTCTGCGGTGACTCCCATACCGCAACACACGGCGCGTTTGGCGCTCTGGCGTTCGGGATTGGCACCTCAGAGGTTGAACACGTTCTGGCGACGCAGACCCTGAAGCAGGGCCGTGCCAAAACGATGAAGATTGAAGTGAAGGGCAAAGCGGCACCTGGCATTACCGCGAAAGATATCGTGCTGGCGATTATCGGTAAAACCGGCAGCGCAGGCGGTACAGGCCACGTCGTTGAGTTCTGCGGAGACGCTATCCAGGCGCTGAGCATGGAGGGCCGCATGACCCTGTGCAACATGGCCATTGAGATGGGCGCCAAAGCCGGTCTGGTCGCGCCAGATGAAACGACCTTCAACTATGTGAAGGGCCGTCTGCACGCGCCGAAAGGTCACGATTTTGACGACGCGGTAGCGTACTGGAAAACCCTGAAAACCGACGATGGGGCGACGTTTGATACCGTTGTCACGCTGCAGGCAGAAGAGATTGCGCCGCAGGTGACCTGGGGGACCAACCCGGGTCAGGTGATTTCCGTCAACGACGCCATTCCAGATCCTGCTTCCTTTGCCGATCCGGTCGAGCGCGCCAGTGCGGAAAAAGCGCTGGCCTATATGGGGCTGAAGCCCGGCGTGCCGTTGACCGACGTGACCATTGATAAAGTCTTTATCGGTTCTTGCACTAACTCCCGTATCGAAGATTTGCGCGCGGCGGCAGAGATTGCCAAAGGCCGTAAAGTCGCGCCGGGCGTGCAGGCGCTGGTGGTTCCAGGCTCTGGTCCGGTGAAAGCCCAGGCGGAAGCCGAAGGTCTGGATAAGATCTTTATCGAAGCGGGCTTCGAGTGGCGCCTGCCTGGCTGCTCCATGTGTCTGGCCATGAATAACGATCGCCTGAATCCGGGTGAGCGCTGCGCCTCCACCAGCAACCGTAACTTTGAAGGCCGTCAGGGCCGCGGTGGGCGTACCCATCTGGTCAGCCCGGCAATGGCCGCCGCTGCGGCAGTCACCGGCCATTTCGCCGATATTCGCAGCCTGAAATAAGGAGACAATCATGGCAGAGAAATTTACCCAACATACGGGCCGGGTTGTCCCGCTGGACGCCGCTAACGTCGATACTGACGCTATTATTCCGAAACAATTTCTGCAGAAGGTGACGCGTACCGGCTTTGGCGCGCACCTGTTCAACGACTGGCGTTTCCTGGACGACAAAGGCGAAGTGCCTAATCCGGAATTCGTTCTGAACTTCCCTGAGTACAAAGGCGCCTCCATTTTACTGGCCCGAGAAAACTTTGGCTGCGGCTCATCCCGCGAACACGCCCCGTGGGCGCTCACCGATTACGGCTTCAAAGTGGTCATCGCCCCAAGCTTCGCGGATATTTTTTACGGTAACAGCTTCAACAACCAGCTGCTGCCGGTGACGCTGAGCGATGAACAGGTCGATGAGTTGTTCGCGCTGGTTAAGGCGAATCCGGGTATTTCGTTTGAAGTGGATCTGGAAGCGGAAGTGGTGAAAGCCGGGGATAAAACCTACAGCTTCAGCATTGATGCGTTCCGCCGTCACTGCATGCTGAACGGTCTGGACAGCATAGGTTTAACTCTCCAGCACGAAGCGGCGATTGCCACTTACGAAAACAAACAACCTGCATTTATGAAGTAATCCTCCGGCCTGCAGTGCACTCTGCAGGCCGCGTTTTATCCCAATACCCGCCCTCCTTCTGTAAATATTCCCAAACCCAGCCAATAATGACATTATATTTAACGTCAATTTAATGTTCTCTGCGCAGAATAATCGCTCAATCAGTTGGTAGCGGAAATTATCATGAAAAAGAAAAATGGCAATGAGTCTCATATCCGTTCTCGGGAAATACATAAATGCACATTAGTAAGCGTGATAATAAATATCATACTCACCTGTTTTCAGATAGTTGCAGGAATATTCTCCGGCTCACAGGGATTAATTGCTGATGGGATTCATTCTCTTTCCGATTTATCTTCTGACTTGGTCGTTCTGATTGCGAATAAAAAGAGTCAGAAAGCCTCTGATATCGATCATCATTACGGTCATCTGCGTTTCGAAAACGGTGCAAAGCTCATTATTGGCGCTATTCTGCTGCTCGTGGGGATCGGGATGCTCTGGTCCGCTGGCAATAAACTGCTTAATCCCGAGACGCATCAGGTGGTGAAAGGGGCCGCTTTGTGGGTGGCGATACTGGCGCTGGTGGTGAAGGAAAGTTTGTTCAGATACATGTTTTCCACGGGAAAACGTGTACAGTCCTCGCTGCTGATAGCCAATGCCTGGCATGCCCGTTCTGACGCAGCGTCGTCAGTGGTTGTCGCCATCGGTATTGCCGGGAATTTAGTGGGCTTTCACGCTATGGACCTGATTGCGGCCCTGATTGTCGGAGTGTTCATCGCCCATATGGGTTACAAATTCTCTGCCGATGCCCTGCACGATCTGATGGACCGTTCGCTTGAACCCGAACTGGAGCACGATATCAAAACGTGTCTTCTCTCAACCGAAGGCGTCACCGGACTCCATGATTTAAAAACCCGCAAGATGGGCGATTTAGCCCTTGTCGATGTCCATCTGGAAGTGAACGGCGAATTAAGCGTAAAAGAAGGGCATCAGATTGCCGTCAATGCCAGAAACAACGTGATGCAAAAATTCAATGTGCTGAACGTGATGACGCATATTGATCCTGTCCACTAATCGGAACGCATAAATACAGTGTGACGCTACTCATCGTTAAGGTTTCGTTAATTAATCTGCGTCACACTGCATCGCATCAGCTCTCTCATTATTGAGGTAAAAGCGATGAACCCAACGCTACGTAATACGCTTCCCCATAAAGAAACGCCTTTTCTTCGCGTACTGCACATTCTTGTAGCCATACTGGTGCTGGCCCAAATTATCAATTCTAATTTCACCGAAAGCGAAGCCCTCCACGAATCCGGACTGAACGGAATTGTCACCTGGATCCATGTTATCTCAGGGTTTGGTTTAATTTTTTGTGGTATTGCCATGATGGCATGGATGTTAACCCAGCGCGGATTTAAGTATTACTTCGCCTGGCTGGCGCTGGATTTTCGTGGAATCGTTGAAGATATTCGCACCCTCGCGCAGCGTCAGTTACCTGACGCGCATGCTGGCGGTATGGCGGCAACGGTGCAAGGTCTGGGTGTGCTGGCGCTGCTGGGCGTTGCACTCTGCGGCGCGGCCTGGTTCGTGCTGAACGCCACGCTTGGGCCGGTTTCGTCCGTCACGGAATCCGTCTTAGATTTGCATAAATTCCTGACAGTTTTTATTGAGACATATTTCTGGGCACACGGCTTCATGGGACTCGTTCATATGTACCTGACGCTACGCGCGCAGCGTAAATATCAGTATTCCGAATAAAACGCTTCGCAGAGCCCGGCGCTCCCGGGCTCCGTTTCATTCATCCGATCACACGTCTTTTACGCGGCAGGTCAGCAGGAGCGTCACGACGGATAGCGCCGCAATCATCCAGTAGACCGACGCATGGCCATAGCTTTGCGCTAGCGCCCCCTGAATCACGCCCGCCAGGATCACGCCGGTTGAAATACTGTTGGTAAAAAGCGTCGTTGCCGAGCCTGCACGGCCGGGCATCAGATCCTGGAACCAGAGCATGCCGATCCCGGCAACAATTCCTATAAACACGGCGTTAAACAGCTGCAGCGCCAGCAACGCTTCACGCGAATGGAAAAGGATCAACCCCGCGTAGAACAGTACCCCGGCCGCCACGGCGACGATCATCATCCGACGCTTTCCAAAGCGCTTAACGTAATAGCCCGCCAGAATCATCGCCGGAATTTCCAGCCCGGCAGCGGTTCCCATCAAGATCCCCGCGAGCTTGTCCGGTAAGCCCAGATCGCTGCTGATCCACAGCGGCATATCAATAATGTACATGGTGTTGCAGGTCCACATCAGCGTCGAGGCAATAAACAACATGCGGACGTTCTTGTCCTGCCAGCCGCTCACCTGGGTGAGCGGTTTATCCGTTGTCTGTTCGACGCGCGCCACGGACGGCAGTGCGAAGGCTATCAGCGCCAGGCTGATGACAAAAATCCCTGCCGCAATGGAGAACATGGCGGTAAAGCCATAGTTCAACGCCAGCATAAAGGCCAGCGGCGGACCAATGACCCACGCCAGCGAGAGCTGGGCACGCATCACCGAGCTGAACATCACTACTTCCCGCGCGGAGTTATCCGCATATTCACGGGCCAGGGCGAACAGCTGCGGCATAGCGGTGTTCGCCAGCGACGCCAGCAGCACGCCGCAGGTAATGAGCGTCAGATAATGACGATTGAAGGCAAAGAGCAGCGCGTTGCCCACGGCCATGGCGCAGCAAAAGAGGATTAGCCTGCGGCGATCGCCCTGACTGTCCGATCGTTTCGCCAGCGCGAGGCTGACCAGGATCCCGGCAATGGCGTTGACGGTATAAAACAGGCCGACCCAAAACGGCTGCGCCCCTACCTCGCGGCTGAGAAACAGGCTCAGCGTCGGCGCCTGAAGCGCCCCCGCCACGCCCATCATAAAGGCCACCAGCATAAAAGCGGCATACACGCCGTTCAGGCGTCGCCCCATCGTCATCAACCACAGCATGCGCAAGTCCTTGTGAAAGCGAATCGAAATTGGGTGAATAGTAAACGAAAAAAGCCAGCAAAAACATTTTGCTGGCGGGTGATAAGCACCAATACTCAGTCACACATGATCGAGGCGAGTTAGCGGGAAGAGGTCGGTGTCGTAACGTCCCACTGCATCAATTCTTCTAACGTTTTCAGCCGTTGCTCTGCACACCGGCGGGCCAGCCAGGACGATCCTTTTGTCGCTGAAAAGTACTGCTGATAAAACTGACGTGCGGTAGACCTCTTCATAATTTACCTCCTCGCTTCATCGAGGAGAATTATTGGCCTAATATAGGGATAAATAAATTGCTGGTTTTTTGTCAGGAGTTCCCCTTTTATGCCTTCCGGTCGTCTGCAACAACAGTTTATCCGCCTCTGGCAGTGCTGCGAGGGGCAATCGCAGGAGACCACGCTCAACGAGCTGGCGGACCTGCTTAGCTGTTCCCGCCGTCATATGCGCACGCTTCTCAACACCATGCAGCAGCAGGGGTGGTTAAGCTGGGAAGCGGAAGCGGGACGCGGCAAACGCTCGCGACTGACCTTCCTGTATACCGGACTGGCGTTGCAGCAGCAGCGCGCAGAAGATCTGCTCGAACAGGACCGCATCGATCAGCTGGTCCAGCTGGTGGGCGACAAGGCCGCCGTGCGCCAGATGCTGGTCTCCCATCTCGGACGCAGCTTTCGTCAGGGCCGGCACATTCTGCGGGTGCTCTACTACCGTCCGATGAAAAATCTGTTGCCCGGCACGGCGTTACGCCGCTCTGAAACCCACATGGCCCGACAAATCTTCAGCGGGCTGACGCGCATAAATGAGGAAAACGGGGAACTGGAGGCGGATATCGCGCACCACTGGC
This sequence comes from Enterobacter sp. Taxon_8, assembly GCF_058354585.1. Classification (NCBI taxonomy): domain Bacteria; kingdom Pseudomonadati; phylum Pseudomonadota; class Gammaproteobacteria; order Enterobacterales; family Enterobacteriaceae; genus Enterobacter; species Enterobacter sp. Taxon_8. The sequence goes on from NZ_CM177989.1 coordinate 3,802,792, forward strand.
AGCAGCTTTCCCCGCGCCACTGGCGCTTCTTCTTACGCCCCGGCATCCACTTTCACCACGGCCGCGAGCTGGAAATGCACGACGTCATCGCCTCTCTGGAACGCGCCCGCAGGCTGCCGCTCTACTCACATATTTCGCGCATCCACTCCCCCACGGCCTGGACGCTGGACATTGAGCTGTCGCAGCAGGACAAGTGGCTTCCCTGGCTGCTGGGCTATGTGCCGTCGATGATTTTGCCCGGCGAGTGGGAATCATTGAACAATTTTGCCAGCCTGCCGATTGGCACCGGGCCCTACTCCGTGTCCCGCAATAACAGCAACCAGCTGAAAATCCGCGCGTTCGATGACTACTTTGGCTATCGGGCGCTGATCGACGAAGTGAACGTGTGGGTATTGCCTGATCTCAATGAAGACCTGAGCTGCGGTCTGACGCTTGAAGGCCCCACCACCGGAGAAAAGGCCGTGGAGAGCCGCCTGGAGGAGGGATGCTACTATCTCCTGTTTGACCGCCGCACCCACCGCGGGGCAAACCAGGGCGTCCGCAAGTGGATCAGCCACGTGCTGTCCCCTTCCAATCTGATCTACCATGCGGAAGAGCAGTACCAGACATACTGGTTTCCGGCCTACGGCCTGCTTCCGCGCTGGCACCACGCCCGGCCGTCGCACTGCGACAAACCCGCAGGGCTGGAGTCCATCACCCTGACCTACTACCGCGAGCACGTGGAGCATCGTTTTATCGCGAGGATCATGACCCGCCTGCTGGCAGCAGAGGGGGTCAAGTTAGAGGTAAGAGAAGTGGACTATGACGAATGGCATCAGGGAGAGATCGCCAGCGATATCTGGCTCAACAGCGCTAATTTTACCCTGCCGCTCGATTTTTCATTATTTTCACACCTGTATGAAGTCCCGCTGATCCAGCACTGCATCGATCGGGACTGGCAGCAGGACGCCGCCCTATGGCGATCGGGCGAGATGAACCTTGCCGTTTGGTGCCAGCAGCTGCTGGCCGAGCAGGCGATCGTCCCGCTGATCCACCACTGGCTGATGATTCAGGGCCAGCGCAGCATGCGCGGCCTGCGGATGAACACCCTGGGCTGGTTTGATTTTAAATCCGCCTGGTTTGCGCCCCCGGAGCCATAACGCTTTCGTAATATTCACCAAATCATTACAATAGCGCCGTTCTCAACGGGGTGCTGCATCACAGATGTGCGCTGAGATAATACCCGTCGAACCTGATCCGGATAACGCCGGCGAAGGGATTTGAGGCTGTCGCTCAAAATCCTTTGCCACTCAACCCTGAGGTGCAAAGTGTTAAAAAAAGTTCTCCCCCTGCTGGCGCTGTTCGCGCTGCCTGCTTTTGCCAAACCCGTCCTGACGGTCTACACCTACGACTCCTTCTCTGCCGACTGGGGCCCTGGCCCGGTTGTCAAAAAAACCTTTGAAGCGGACTGCAACTGCGAGCTGAAGTTCGTGGCGCTTGAAGATGGCGTGTCGCTGCTCAACCGCCTGCGCATGGAAGGAAAAAACAGTAAAGCCGACGTGGTGCTCGGGCTGGATAACAACCTGCTGGAAGCCGCCTCGCAAACCAAACTGTTTGCCAAAAGCGGCGTCGCGGCAGATGCCGTTAACGTGCCGGGCGGCTGGAAGAACGACACCTTTGTGCCGTTCGACTACGGCTACTTTGCTTTTGTTTACGACAAAAATAAGCTGAAAAACCCGCCAAAAAGCCTGAAAGAGCTGGTCGAAAGCGATCAGAAGTGGCGCGTAATTTACGAAGATCCGCGTACCAGCACGCCGGGCCTGGGCCTGCTGCTATGGATGCAAAAGGTCTACGGGGATAAAGCACCGGAAGCATGGCAGAAGCTGGCCGCCAAAACCGTCACCGTGACCAAAGGCTGGAGCGAAGCCTACGGCCTGTTCCTCAAAGGCGAAAGCGACCTGGTGCTGAGCTACACCACCTCCCCGGCCTACCACATTATCGCCGAGAAGAAAGACAACTATGCAGCCGCAGATTTTGCAGAAGGGCACTATCTGCAGGTGGAAGTGGCCGCGCGTACCGCTGCCAGCAAACAGCCGGAGCTGGCCGAGAAGTTCCTGAAGTTCATGGTTTCACCGGCGTTCCAGAGCGCGATTCCCGCAGGCAACTGGATGTATCCGGTTACTAACGTTGCGCTGCCCGCAGGTTTCGAGCAGTTGACCAAACCGAAAACCTCGCTGGAGTTTACGCCTCAGCAGGTCGCCGCGCAGCGTGCCGCATGGGTAAGCGAATGGCAACGCGCCGTCAGCCGTTGATTCCCGGCTGGTTACTTCCCGGGCTGCTCGCCGCCGCCGTGATGGTAGCGGTCAGCCTGGGGGCTTTTCTTGCATTGTGGTTTAACGCGCCAGGGAGCGACCTGCTCGCCCTCTGGCACGACAGCTACCTCTGGCACGTTATCCGGTTCTCCTTCTGGCAGGCGTCTCTTTCTGCCCTGCTGTCGGTGATCCCGGCTATTTTTCTGGCACGCGCTCTGTATCGACGGCGATTTCCCGGCAGGCAGGCCCTGCTGCGCCTGTGCGCCATGACGCTGATCCTGCCCGTGCTGGTGGCGGTATTTGGTATTCTGAGCGTTTACGGTCGCCAGGGCTGGCTGTCTTCACTGTTCGGTCAGCTTGGTCTGGAATGGTCATTCTCGCCTTACGGACTGCAGGGCATTCTGCTGGCGCACGTATTTTTCAATATGCCGATGGCAACGCGCCTCTTTTTGCAGGCGCTGGAAAATATTCCCGGCGAACAGCGTCAGATTGCCGCCCAGCTCGGCATGCGCGGCGTGTCGTTCTTCCGCTTTGTCGAATGGCCGTGGCTGCGCCGCCAGCTCCCGCCCGTGGCGGCGTTAATCTTCATGCTCTGCTTTGCCAGCTTTGCCACCGTGCTGTCACTCGGCGGCGGGCCGCAGGCCACCACCATTGAGCTGGCGATTTACCAGGCGCTGAGTTACGACTACGATCCCGGTCGCGCCGCGCTGCTGGCGATGGTGCAGATGGCGTGCTGTCTTGCGCTGGTGCTGTTGAGCCAGCGGCTGAGTAAAGCCATTCCCGCAGGTAGTCATCAAATAACCGGCTGGCGCGATCCGCAGGATAGCCTGCACAGCCGCGTCAGCGATTTTATCCTGATCGCGCTGGCGCTTCTGCTACTGCTGCCGCCGCTGATGGCCGTTATTGTTGACGGACTGAACCTCAATCTCATGGCAGTCCTGCAACAGCCCGTTCTCTGGCAGGCCACCTGGACCTCGCTGCGTATCGCGCTGGCTGCCGGATTACTGTGCGTCCTCCTGACCATGATGCTGCTGTGGAGCAGCCGTGAGCTCTACGCCCGCCAGGCGCAAAAAGCCGGACAAATGCTGGAACTGACGGGCATGCTGATACTGGCGATGCCGGGTATCGTGCTGGCAACGGGCTTCTTTTTACTGTTCAACTGCACCCTCGGCCTGCCGGAAAGGGCCGATGGCATTGTGATTTTCACTAACGCCTTAATGGCCATCCCCTACGCGCTTAAGGTGCTGGAAAACCCGATGCGCGACGTCAACAGCCGCTACGGTTTGCTGTGTCAGTCGCTGGGCATGCAGGGCTGGCAGCGGCTGAAGGTTGTGGAAGTGCGCGCGCTAAAACGTCCGCTTGCTCAGGCGCTGGCGTTTGCCTGCGTGCTCTCCATTGGAGACTTTGGGGTCGTGGCGCTGTTCGGTAATGACGATTTCCGCACGCTGCCGTACTGGCTTTATCAGCAAATCGGCTCTTACCGCAGTCAGGACGGCGCGGTTACCGCGCTGTTACTGCTGCTGCTGTGCTTTGCCTTATTTACCGTTATCGAAAAACTCCCGGGGCGTGATGTTAAAACTGACTGATGTAACCTGGCTCTATCAGCATCTGCCGATGCGCTTTACGCTCTCCGTTCAGCAGGGCGAGCGGATTGCGGTGCTTGGCCCAAGCGGTGCCGGGAAAAGCACCTTGCTCAATTTGATCGCCGGTTTTCTGCAACCTGCCAGCGGGTCGATAGCCATCGATAATCGTGATTTCACCGACGCCCCTCCGGCTAAACGCCCTGTGTCGATGCTGTTTCAGGAAAACAACCTGTTTACCCATCTGACGGTGCGGCAAAACATCGCGCTGGGAATGCATCCGGGGCTCAGGCTGAACGATGCCCAACGCGAAAAACTTGAAGTGATTGCCGCACAGATGGGGATCGCTGAATTCATCGACAGGCTGCCGGGCGAGCTCTCCGGCGGCCAGCGTCAGCGCGTGGCGCTGGCGCGTTGTCTGGTGCGCGAGCAGCCGCTGCTGCTGCTGGATGAGCCGTTCTCGGCGCTCGATCCCGCGCTGCGCCAGGAGATGCTCGCCCTGGTGCAGGACGTCTGCCAGCGCCAGCAGCTTACGATGCTGATGGTTTCGCACAGTATCGAAGATGCCGCACGGATTGCGCCGAGATCGGTGGTGGTTGCCGAAGGACGTATTTTGTGGGATGGAAGTACAGAAGAACTGCTGAGTGGTAAAGCTACCGCGTCTTCACTGTTGGGCATCAGGGCAATCTGATGTCCTCCCCTTCACTAAAAGTGACTAAAAAGTCCTCCGTCATTTTTTTCAAAAGCAATGAAAGCCCCTTCTTTAATGTCATAGCAGAATGTCGCTCTGAATGAAAAGTCAGAGCGCATATAAACTGGTTTGGCAACCGACGATCCTGACCAATAATAAATCGAGCTTTTTCATTATTATTTTAAATCACATTTCGTTTATGAATTAATACCTTTTAATTATACGAAAAATAAATACACCAAGAAAAAATAAACACATCAAAATGGTTTCAACCCTTACGTTTGTTTGCTAAGAGAGTATTATTTTATGATTCTACTGCTCTTGCAAGGGATATTATCATAGCAGTGCGCCCAGGAAACTTTCAGCAAAACGACACGCTAAATCGCTATTTACTTTTTTTCCCACGTAACTCTAACGCGTTAAATGACGTACATTCCTTTACAGGCGAAGAAGCACTCAGCCAGCCCTATCGCTATACCATCCGATTTACCAGCCCCAATGCAAATATTTCACCTGACGCCATTTTGAATCAGAAGGCGGAATTTCTTCTTCGCGCCCCTAACCCTGAGGCGTCATGGCATGGTCAGTCATCCTGGCTCCCAGTGCGCCAGATTAATGGAACAATTACTGCGTTTTCCCGCGTTAAGTCATCTTCAGATGAAGCGCTCTATGAATGCGTGCTTGAACATGAGCTTGCGTTACTGAACAGAAACTTCCGTTCGGCAGTGTACACCGATGTCACCGTGCCGGAGGTCGTCACGCAGTTGATGAAAGAGAGCCGTTATTTTGAAGGCTTCAATATTGATTTCGACAGCCTCAGATGTACCTATCCACGCAGGGAAATGATTATTCAGTGGAAAGAGACCGACCTGGAGTTTATTCGCCGCCTGTTGGCCGAAGTTGGAATATGGTTCCGTCTTGAAAATCACAGCACCACGCCGACGGAAACGGTCGTTATTTTTGGTGACTCTGCCAGCCGCTATATCATTAGCGAGAAGAAATTCCCCTTTGTTCGTCGCTCCGGGATGACCAGTCATGATGAGTACGTGACAGAACTGGAAGAACGACACGCGTTAATACCCGAAAATATAATGGTGAGGTCCTATAACTACCGCGATACTCTTTCACCGCAGGCGGATAAAACTATTGTCAGTAACAACATTCCCGGTGGCATTACGACAGGTAGCGAATACCACCATTCAGATCATTTTCTGCAGGGCGGGGATTTTTATGGAGAAGAAAGTGAAACCGCTACGTTCTATGCACGTTTGCGCTATGAGCGCCTGCTAAATACCCAATGTGTACTCGGTGCCACAACCAGCGCAGCGGAACTGCAGCCGGGCATAAAGTTCGACATAACCGGTCAAATCCCTGATGGCTTTAAGAAAGGTTTTCTCGTTACGTCAATGACGATAACCGGCAGTCGCGCAGAGCATTATCAAGCACTGCTGTCAGGCATCCCTTGCCGGCACGAGTATAGTTTCCGGCCAGAATTTATTCCCCGACCACAAATCGCAGGTACCGTCCCCGCACGGGTAATGGCGATAAGCAGCAATAAAATCTATGCGGGGATTGATGCCGCCGGACGCTACCGGGTGAAGTTCGATTTTGACCTCGATGAGAAACGTGCAGGCTTTGAAAGTGCGCTGGTGCGCCTTGCCAGACCGTACGCCGGAGATGTTTACGGTTTTCATTTTCCACTGCTCGAAGGCACGGAGGTCGCCATTGCGTTTGAGGGCGGCGATCCGGATCGCCCGTTCATCGCCCATGCCATGCATAACGGCGCGCACACTGATTTAGTCACAAACCGCAATGATACCCGCAACATCATCCGTACTGCTGGCCTGAATAAAATCCGTCTGGAAGACAGGAGGGGCCAGGAACATATCAAGATTTCAACAGAGCGCGGAAAGGGACAGCTCAGCGTGGGCCATCTTGTCGATGCGGAAGGAAAGCCGCGCGGGGAAGGTCTTGAAGCGCGAACAGATGACTGGATGGCGCTGCGAGCGGCAAAAGGCGTAATGATCAGCACTGAAGCGCAACCGCGCGCCCAGGGACAACAGCTGGATATGACGGCGGCCATCGCGCAGCTCGAAAAAGCACTCTCGCTGGCCATAACGCTGCAGCAGTGCGCAATGACGGCCGGTGCCGATGAGGTGGATACCGAACGGCAAAATGCCCTGCTTAAGACGCTGAATAAGCTTACAGGCGCGGGCCTGCTGACCTATGCCGGAGAAGGACAGGCCCACATCACGCCGCAAAGCCTGCAGCTTTCGGCAGATCAGGATCTGATTGCAACCGCTGGCCGCAACGGCAGCGTAAACGTGGTGAAAAAGTTCTCGCTGGCCGTAGGGGAAAGGCTCTCTCTGTTCGCCCGCAAACTTGGCATACAGCTGATTGCCAGTGCCGGTGATATCAAAACGGAGGCGCAGCGCGGAGCCCTGCACATGCTTTCTCAGGATGATTTCACCGTCACGAGCACGGCCGGCAAAATTAACGGCAGTGCGAAGCAGGGAATACAGCTGGTATGCGGTGGTGGTGGCATCCGTATTAGTCCTAGCGGGCTGGTTGAAATTTTCTCGCCAACCAGCGTGGACATTAAAGCGCCGAATTTTGCCTATAAAGGGGCGGAAAGCGTGCAAACGCAACCGCCTGCGTTTAACCAGGGCGCGTTTGCACAGCGCTATCAGCTGCATGCGTCTGACGACCCGGAGCAGATCCTCGCTAATCGCGCGTTCCGCCTTAAAAGCTCGGCGGGCCAAATGATTGAAGGCGTGACCGACAGCAATGGCTGTTCCCCGCTGCTGGATGCGGCCGACCTTGATTCGTACAAACTGGAGGTACTCTGATGGCTGATGAGAAGAAAAGCCCTTATTGCCCGCGCGTGGTCTCTGAGAACGATATCCCCGTCCCCAAATCATTAAGCCTGACGGCGCAGACATGCAGGGTAGGCATTCCTCGTCCGATGCCGGGGATCGTGATTCTGGTTCATGGGGTAAACGATGTGGGTGAAGCTTATCAGAATCAGGAGAAAGGCATTATCGCCGGGTTAAATAAACGGCTTAACCGGACAGATATGTACGCGCATGAATGGAATCACTTCATCATGACGCACAATGAAGAGGCGCAAAAGAAAATCGCGGCGCCGGGCCGCTCGCCTGTTATCCCGTTTTACTGGGGCTATAAGCCTGTAACGCATGAAGAATACCGCGCAGATCAGCAGCGCTATCGCAATGAAGTCAGCAAGCTCAAGGCGGAGGCACATCTGCCGTTCGACGCTTACCAGGAGGATGATGCGAAGAAAAAAGCGGATTTGGGTAATGACGGCCAGGGGGCGTTTAAATACCAGAACGACAATTTTGGTAACGCGCTTGATGTGAACTATGCCAAGGGCGGCGGCACCTTTGCGAATGCGACAACCAATATTCCGGATATGCTGGGGCCAGGCGCGGGGGGATTCGCAACGTCCGCAGCAGGGATTATAACGTTGCATGCGAATGGTGGAGATTTCACGCACCCTATCTTTCCTAACCCGCACCGCATCTACCAGTTCTTCGCAGCACAGCGCCTGGCGGATTTGATTATTCAAATACGTCAGCCGCTGGAAACACGAAACGACGTTATCAATATCGTGGCCCACAGTCAGGGGACAATTATCACCATGCTGGCAAACATGCTGGTAAAGCAGGCGGGATATGAACCGGTTAACTGCGTCATTCTAAATCACTCCCCTTACTCGCTCGAAAGTCGGCTGGCTGAAGATATTCAACCGGGTCATCATCAGACATCCGATGCGCGGGTGCAGACGTTTAAGAACTTTTGCGCACTAATGGCGACGCATTACAAAGGCGGTGAGATAACAGAAGCCGATATTCTGGCAATGGAAGCGGCCTGCACGCTGCGTAAACCGTCCGACAACCCGTTAAGGACGGATACAAGATACAGACGCGATAATAACGGCCGGGTCTATAACTATTTTTGTCCGAATGACGGCACCGTCTCCCTCAAGAACATACAGGGGTTCGGCTGGCGCGGTATTCCTGAAGATATTGCCAGCCATATTCCAAACCTGTATCAGCGGGTATTTTATCAACATGGAGAGGTGGGAACGATGCCGGACGGGAAACCGTTTAGCCTGCCGCCTGTGAGAACGGGTGATGCGGATTACAGTTCAGTCGGTAACGCCTCTTACACCGCGCATGACGTGATGGTGAACGGTGAAGAGCTACCGGTGAAGTTTATATTCACATTGCAAGGGGCAAATAATTATAAAGGCGACGATCCAAAAACGAGAGATAAGCCGTATACCGCCTCCATCGATCCGGACAGCACGGACGCCTATATCTCCTACTCAGCAAAAGCCTACGCCATCAAACGGACGCAAAGCGCCACGTACGGTGTCAGCAGATACCAAAGCCTAAGCTGGCATCCCGGCCATGTCTTGACGCCTGATGAGCTGAAAATGGAAAGCTATGAGCGTGGTGTCCAGGTGATTAACGGCGTGGTGGCAGGTTCAAAGGATTTTCCGACCGTGACATTAACCTGGCTTCGCCCGCGCGAAGAGCTGGAAAAGGAATGGGCGAAATCCGACCCGGTAAGTTACAGCCAGCACTCGTCAATCGTGATGAGTGAATATGCCCCGTCCCATGCGATGGCTTTTGACCTGGCCATCGGCCAGTGCCGGTCCTTTGATTATAAGGCAGGCAAATTCTGGGAAGACCTGCTGCACCGTGCGGACTGGAGAGATCCGCTGAATACAAATTTGCAGGCAGTGGAGTATTACCGTTCAGGGATACTGCCTGATGAAACTACAAAATGGTTTATGAACAGGCCTGATGACATTTTACCTAAAGGGAATTTTGGCGTGGTAAATGAATTTAACAATGCAACTACGGTAAAGCTATCACGCGATCTAGCAGTAGGTAACCAGGAGGTTGCAAATCTGCAATGGGATATGCCCAAAGCAAAAAGTGACCGTGAACTGGGTTTACAAAATCATATATCGGCACTCGATATTCGCCCTTATTGAGCAAAACAGGGAAGTTAATGGAAATGATAAATGCAGCAGGAACAGTCTTGGCTATATTGCTGATGGCTTCAGGCTGTCAGGCGAAAGAGCCGCCGACACAGGTGATTTACCGTTTCGATGACCATCGTTATCTTGAACTGAAGGGCTGGGACTGTGAAGGCGCGCTCTGGTACACCGATACGCAGCGGGGGATTCATTCAGAAGCGGTCAGTCAGTTCTATCGTATTTTTACTAAAAAATACGTCCATCCGTCAGAGCGTTATATAGCGATTCCGACCTGGCATTCACCGGGCTCTATTGTATCAAAGGATTATGGCAAAACCTGGCACCCGTCCTCATTCTCGCCCGGCGAAAATGAACCTAATGGAGACAATGCACCTCCCTATGATGACATTCTTTCTTTCACAGTAGTGAATGACCAGGGCTTTCTGCAGACAAAGCACCGCCTTTATATGTCCTCCAGGCCGTTTGATGACCCCCGTCTATTGCCCGGTGGTAAGGGTATTCATTACGAGCTTCCAGATGGGGTGCAGGGTGATATTAAAGCAGGAACAGGTGGCTGGGCGTGGGGAATGGTTTATATGACGAAGCAAGGCCTCAAGGACACCGTACAGTCATTGCAGACTAATTGGGGAGACCAACCCGATAAGGTCCCTGAAGTAAAAGGCTACACCGGCTGGGACCATATGCAATGTGACATGGATGCGGGGCGCTAACTGATGAAAGCATTATTCTCAGGCATGGCTGCCGCTGCTGTAATGATGGCTTCAGGCTGTCAGGCCAATGAGCCGCCGACGCAGGTGGTTTACCGTTTCGATGACCATCGTTATCTCGAACTGAAAGGCTGGGACTGTGAAGGTGAGCTCTGGTACACCGATACTCAGCGGGGGATTCATTCTGAACCTGTCAGCCAGTTTTACAGAATATTTACTAAAAAGTTTGTCCATCCCTCAGAACGATACATCGCTATTACAGGCTGGGGAGTCGGTGGGTTTCGTGTCTCTAAGGACTACGGGAAAACGTGGCAGGTTGCACAATTTTCTCCCGGTGGAAACGAACCGGATGGAATGAACTCACCTCCGCGAGATGATGTTCTTTCTTTCACAGTGGTGAATGACCAGGGCTTTCTGCAGACAAAGCGCAGTCTTTATATGTCATCCAGACCGTTTGACGACCCCCGTCTATTGCCCGGTGGTAAGGGTATTCATTACGAACTTCAGGATGGGGGGCAGGGCGATATTACAACAGGAACGGGCGGCTGGGCGTGGGGAATGGTTTATATGACGAAGCAAGGCCTGAAGGACACCGTACAGTCATTGCAGACTAATTGGAAAAACCAACCCGATAAGGTCCCTGAAGTGAAAAGCTATACCGGCTGGGACCATATGCGCTGTGACATGGATGCGCGATAAATGACTAAGGATAAAAAATGAACGGCGTAATTCGCTTAGACGATCCGCTGGCGAACGGTGGAAAAGTGACTTCAGCTTCAGGGGCCAATTTCATGGGTAAACCCGTGGCGCTAAAAGATGACATCGTTGAATGCCTGCTGCACAAAGGGAAGTACCCGATTACAGAGTGCCATCCACGCTGGACGATGCTAGGACGAGGCGTGGTTGTCGACCGGTGTAAAGCGGCGTGCGGGTGTGAAATAAGGACAACGCTGCCAACGGCGGGGGCTATGTGATGGAGTGGTGGTTATATTCGAAGCAGAAAGATGCTGACGTGAAAATGCCAACATTAGCGATCGTTGCTGTGTATGTCGTCGCTGTTGTCGTAGGGATCATTCTTGAGATTGTTAACTGGCCTCAGAATAAACATGTGACGCTATATTTTTTCTTGCCGTCCGTACTGCTTCCGCTCAGCCTGGTAACGTGTCTGGTATTTGCGCTGAAAATGATAATAAGTACGTCAGTAAACTATGCAGAAACTCGCAAATATATAGCAAAAGAGAGGGCTATCCGGCTAAAACGTTTTGCGCGTCAGAACATTACCATTGCAGCCTGGTCGGTTCTCTCTCCGGTCGATCAGCTGGCGCTGAATATGCTAAAGCTTGAAGGTGAGTTTCCGCTGGCGCCCAAAACGCCGCTAAAGATTGAGGCAACCGAAGCGTTTGACCAGACTCCAGACGAAGCCGTCTTTTCGCGCCTGCTCGCGCCGATGGCCGATAAGCTCAAAATGAGTGCGTATCAGCGAAGGGATACATACGTCTGGGTTCGCGGTGGCGATGCGAACTGTGTTGAGGATCTGAGACGAGCGCTGGGAAATCTGAAGTTACACAGTGCGCAAAGCGGCAAAATTCAATTTATCAGCGAGTGCCCTGACTACTCGCTCATCGGGGAATGGATAGCGGCAAGCGACAAGTTCATCGTTAACAGGCTGCTGATCGTCGTCGATATGCATGGTGAAGACGGTGACAGTAAGCGCATGGAAAACGCCTGCGCTTTTCTGTTCACTAACCAATACGTGCATACAGAGGGAGAGAAACCGGTTTATCTGTACCAACCGATGAGTAAGATCACGGACGTAGAAGAAACGATGCCGGTTTATCTGGATGTTGGCCCTGTGACGGCCCCAAAAGCGCTCTGGTACAGCGGATTATCCCGCACGGAAAAATATCCTTTGATGCAGGCGCTGGATGCTAAAAACGCTGTTATGGAACGGCTGGAAATGGAATCCTCACTCGGGGAAAAGAGCGAGGGATACAGATGGCTGGCGCTGGCGCTTGCTGCCGATGCGGTAAAATATGCGCAGGGAACTCAGCTGGTGGCGAATTCAGCAATGAATAAATTTTCCATCACCGCGCTTTCCTCGCAGGATACTCATGTATCCGAAACCTGCCGATGGGACGTTTGGCTGCATCCCTTTATTAATGGGGTAATGACGGGGCTCTTTTTATTATTTTCCTTATTTTTCATTATGATGATAACCAATAAGCCCGGTGAGATGCCTTCCATACTGGTATTAGCGGCAAGCATAATACTCTCTGTTCTGGTTCAAGCGGTAACAGGCGCTTTACTGTCGATCACCAGCTCAAACCGGGCTTACCGAGATATGGGATACTAGAGCGGGAAACCGATTAACGGCTTACCACCTTCAACAGGATCTCGCCGTACACCGGCATCAGCGGGTGGCGAATCAGCGCGACCAGGGCTACCACAGCTACACCCAGCGTCAGCGGGGCCAGCCACAAAAGACGAGAGCGCGGAAGATAGCGCGTCAGGCGATCGACGCTCGCTTTCGCGCTGCGCCACAGCCGCCAGCAGAGCCAGACCGCCAGCCACAGCAGCACCGCCGTGCCCAGCAGCAGCCACTTGAACTCACCGCTTTGCATACCGTCAGGAATATCGATGGCCGCGCCCGCCAGGATCCCCGGCAGGAAATAGAACGGCGGCCAAAAGACGCAGCCGATGATGTTCGGCACCACAAACTTCGCGACGGGGAGATCCAGCATCCCGGCCACCATCGGCACCAGCGGACGCGTTGGCCCAACAAAGCGGCCCACGAGGATGGTAAACATGCTGTGCTGGTGCAGCGCATGCTCGGTTTTATCCAGCAAGGCTTTGTTCTTTTTCATGAACGACCAGCGGTGCAGCGGCTTCTTAAAGCGCCAGCCCAGCCAGAAGGAGATCCAGTCGCCGAGCAGGCAGCCGATAATCCCGGCCAGCCACGCCTGCCAGAAATTAACCTCGCCGCTGCCAATCAGCGCACCAAGCCCTGCCATCATTACGGTGCCGGGCAGGATTAACCCGACGAGCGCCAGCGACTCCAGAAACGCCACCAGCGCCACGGCGATGAGCGAGTACATAACGGACTGGGTAATAAAGTGTTCCAGCAATGCCTGCATAACTATTCCGGTCAGAAAACGAATCAGCGATTCTGCTTAGCGCCCTGCACCGCGTCAAGGCAACAATTGTCTGAATAGTTTACAGGTTGCTTTCTGCATTCACCTGTTTGTTTATCTTTTTTTACCGTTTATTCACATCCCGCGCGAAATTCACTGGGGCTGGCACCGGTACATTTTTTAAATACGCGGGAGAAATAGAGCTGATCCTCAAAGCCCACGTTGCGCCCCACGGTGGCGATGGGCATCCGGGTGGTGCTGAGCAGCAGCTTCGCCTGGCTGATGCGCTGATCCTCGCGCCAGCTCAGTACGCTGACGCCAAGCTGCTGGCGGAACAGGTGCGACAGCCGCGACGGCGACAGGCAGACGTGCTGGGCAACGCTGGCGATATCAAACTGGCTATCGGCCAGGTGGTCGCTGATGTACTGGCAGGCGTCGCGCACGCGGTTATCCAGCGGCGGGTTAAGCGACTCGTTAATCGCCTCCATCCGTCGCAGCAGCAGCTGTTCAAGGAGGTTTATCGCCAGCAGTTCGGCATAGCGACCACCGGCCTGCCCCGCCTCGATAATCTGGGCAAAAAGCTCGCGAAACTGCGCAAGATGAACCTCGTCCGGGCGATAAAAACCGGTGTGCGCAAAAATTGCTGGCCAGGAAAGCCACTCCTGCCAGTAGGCGCGCGGACGGAAGTAAACCCACTGGTGATACCACTCTTTGGCATCAGGATGACGGCCATAGTGGTGGATCTCACCCGGCGGGAACAGCAGGATATCCCCCGGGCGGCAGACAAACTGCTGGTCACCGTTCTTGATGATTCCTTCCCCTCGCACGGTGAGGTTGAGGATATACCCTTTCATCCCAAGCGGTCGGTCGACGTAAAAGTCGAGATATCCCTCAGCCTCGATAGGGGTCAGTCCCGCCACAAGGTGCGCGTTAAACGAGTATCCCGGCAGCAGGGGATCGTTTTGCGTTTCGGCCATAGATTCAGTTCTCCCAAGGGTCCTGAAGGAAACCAATTGTCCATATCACTAAAAGCAGCTTAAAAATGGCCCGCGTAAAGATCTAAAAAGCATCACGCCGCTTTTACGTCCGCCATGTTTCAGCCTTTCCCCCTGATTTCTTCGCCAGAGCAAGCAGATAACCAGTAACAAAAGTGTCTATAAGTGCGGCAGAAATGTCCACATTGAATATTTGCACGGCGTCACACTTTCCGTTGTAACAGCAATTTAGTCCATAAGATTAGCGGATCCTGCCTGACGACTTTTTCCCCCAGTCTCTAATGTTCTTCCATACCTGTTTTTTCGATGGAGCAACACCATGGCAATTGCGATTGGCCTCGATTTTGGCAGCGATTCGGTTCGCGCGCTGGCAGTGGACTGTACGTCCGGCCAGGAGATAGCAACCAGCGTTGAGTGGTACCCGCGCTGGCAAGAGGGGCGCTACTGTGATGCGCCGAACAATCAGTTCCGCCACCACCCGCGTGACTATATCGAGTCGATGGAAGCGGCGATCAAAACCGTCCTGGCCGAACTGACCGACGCCCAGCGATCTGAGATTGTCGGGATTGGCGTCGACAGCACCGGCTCCACGCCAGCCCCTGTGGATGCCGAAGGACGCGTGCTGGCGCTGCGCCCGGAGTTTGCCGACAACCCGAACGCCATGTTCGTGCTGTGGAAAGACCATACCGCCGTGGAAGAGGCCGAAGCCATCACCCGCCTGTGCCATCAGCCGGGCAAAACGGACTACTCGCGCTACATCGGCGGGATTTACTCCAGCGAATGGTTCTGGGCCAAGATCCTCCACGTCACCCGTGCCGACGACTCCGTTGCGCAAGCTGCCGCGTCATGGGTTGAGCTATGCGACTGGGTGCCTGCCCTGCTCTCCGGCACCACGCGCCCGCAGGATATCCGCCGCGGCCGCTGCAGCGCCGGGCATAAATCCCTGTGGCATGAAAGCTGGGGCGGCCTGCCTCCGGCCGCGTTCTTTGATGAGCTCGACCCGATCGTCAACAAGAGCCTGTCATACCCGCTGTTTACCGACACCTTCACCGCCGATATTCCCGTCGGCACCCTCTGCGAAGAGTGGGCGACGCGCCTCGGCCTGCCGCGAAACGTGGCGATCTCCGGCGGCGCCTTTGACTGCCATATGGGCGCCGTGGGCGCGGGCGCACAGCCAAACACGCTGGTCAAAGTCATCGGGACTTCCACCTGCGACATCCTGACGGCGGATAAAGCCACCGTCGGCGACCGCGCGGTAAAAGGCATCTGCGGGCAGGTTGACGGCAGCGTGGTGCCGGACTTCATCGGCCTGGAAGCCGGTCAGTCCGCGTTTGGTGATATCTACGCCTGGTTTGGCCGCGTGCTGGGCTGGCCGCTAGACCAGCTGGCGGCGGCGCATCCTGAACTGAAAACACAGATAGCCGAGAGCAAAAAGCAGCTCCTGCCGCAGCTCACCGAAGCCTGGGCAAAAAATCCGTCTCTCGATCACCTCCCGGTGGTGCTGGACTGGTTTAACGGCCGTCGTACGCCGTTCGCCAACCAGCGTCTGAAAGGGGTGATCGCGGATCTCAACCTGGCAACCGACGCGCCTGCGCTGTTCGGCGGCCTGATTGCCGCAACGGCCTTCGGCGCCCGCGCGATTATGGAGTGCTTCACCGGGCAGGGCATCGACGTGAATAACGTGATGGCGCTGGGCGGTATTGCCCGTAAAAACCCGGTGATCATGCAGGCCTGCTGCGACGTGCTGAACCGTCCGCTGCAGATTGTGGCCTCCGATCAGTGCTGCGCGCTGGGCGCGGCGATTTTCGCCGCCGTGGCCGCAGGGGTCCATGCGGATATCCCGACCGCGCAGCAGCATATGGCGAGCGCCGTCGAAAATACGCTCCAGCCGCGTGCCCAGCAGGCACAACGCTTTGAACAGCTTTATCAGCGCTACCAGCAATGGGCAAAAAGCGCCGAACTTCACTATCTCCCTGTCGCCGCCCCGGCCAAAAGCGCCGCGGACACTACGGCAACCCTGACCCATTAAGGACACGATGATGACCATTTTTAATAACTATGAAGTGTGGTTTGTGATTGGCAGCCAGCATCTGTACGGACCGGAAGCGCTGCAGCAGGTGACAAAACACGCGGAGCACGTCGTTAACGCGCTGAATGCGGAAGCCAAGCTGCCGTGCAAACTGGTGCTGAAACCCCTGGGCACAACGCCGGACGAAATCACTCACATCTGCCGCGACGCCAACTACGACGATAAATGCGCCGGTCTGGTGGTGTGGCTGCACACCTTCTCCCCCGCAAAAATGTGGATCAACGGCCTGTCTATCCTCAACAAACCGCTGCTGCAGTTCCACACCCAGTTCAACGCCTCCCTGCCGTGGGACAGCATCGACATGGACTTTATGAACCTGAACCAGACCGCGCACGGCGGCCGCGAGTTCGGCTTCATCGGCGCGCGTATGCGTCAGCAGCATGCGGTCGTGACTGGCCACTGGCAGGATGGCAAAGCGCAACAACGTATCGGCTCCTGGATGCGCCAGGCAGTCTCTAAGCAGGATACCCGCCACCTGAAAGTGGTGCGTTTCGGCGACAACATGCGTGAAGTAGCGGTCACCGACGGCGACAAAGTGGCCGCGCAGATCAAGTTCGGCTTCTCCGTGAATACCTGGGCCGTGGGCGACCTGGTGCAGGTGGTGAATGAAATCAGCGATGGCGACGTGAGCGCGCTGGTGGACGAATACGAAAGCAGCTACCGCCTGACGCCTGCGGCACAAATCAACGGCGACAAGCGCCAGAACGTGCTGGACGCGGCGCGCATCGAGCTGGGCATGAAGCGCTTCCTGGAACAGGGCGGTTTCCACGCCTTTACCACCACCTTTGAAGATCTCCACGGTCTGAAACAACTGCCGGGTCTGGCAGTACAACGCCTGATGCAGCAGGGCTACGGCTTTGCGGGCGAAGGCGACTGGAAAACTGCCGCTCTGCTTCGCATCATGAAGGTGATGTCGACCGGTCTGCAGGGCGGCACCTCCTTTATGGAGGACTACACCTACCACTTCGAAAACGGCAACGATCTGGTGCTCGGCTCACACATGCTGGAAGTCTGCCCTTCCATCGCGGTAGAGGAAAAACCGATCCTGGACGTGCAGTACCTCGGTATTGGCGGTAAAGCCGATCCGGCGCGTCTGATCTTCAACACCCGCACGGGCCCGGCCATCAACGCCAGCCTGATCGATCTCGGCGATCGTTTCCGCCTGCTGGTGAACTGCGTCGATGCGGTTGAAACCCCACATTCTCTACCGAAACTGCCGGTCGCCAACGCCCTGTGGAAAGCACAGCCGGATCTGCCGACCGCTTCAGAAGCCTGGATCCTCGCAGGTGGCGCGCATCACACCGTCTTCAGCCACGCGCTGGATCTGAACGACATGCGTCAGTTTGCCGAGCTGCATGATATCGAGCTGACCGTCATTGATAACGATACCCGCCTGCCCGCCTTCAAAGACGCGCTGCGCTGGAACGAAGTCTATTACGGTTCAAAACGCTAAGTACGTAATGCCCGGTGGCGCTGCGCTCGCCGGGCAGGGAGACAACAATGTTAGAAGAGCTCAAACGCCAGGTGCTCGAAGCCAACCTGGCGCTGCCGAAACATAATCTGGTGACCCTGACCTGGGGCAACGTCAGCGCCGTTGACCGCGAAAAAGGCGTGTTCGTGATCAAGCCTTCCGGCGTCGATTACTCGGTAATGACCGCAGACGATATGGTCGTTGTCAGCATCGAAACGGGTGAAGTAGTGGAAGGGAACAAAAAGCCCTCCTCCGATACGCCAACCCACCGCCTGCTGTACCGCTCATTCCCGACCATCGGCGGTATCGTGCATACCCATTCGCGCCACGCCACCATCTGGGCGCAGGCGGGCCAGTCCATCCCGGCGACCGGCACCACCCACGCGGATTACTTTTACGGCACTATTCCCTGCACGCGTCTGATGACCGATGCAGAAATCAACGGCGAGTATGAGTGGGAAACCGGCAACGTGATCGTTGAAACCTTCGAAAAACGGGGAATCGACGCGGCGCAAATGCCCGGCGTGCTGGTGCACTCCCACGGCCCGTTTGCCTGGGGGAAAAACGCAGAAGACGCGGTGCATAACGCCATCGTGCTTGAAGAGATCGCCTATATGGGGATCTTCTGTCGCCAGCTGGCGCCGCAGCTGCCAGATATGCAGCAAACCCTGCTGGATAAGCATTACCTGCGCAAGCACGGCGCGAAGGCCTACTACGGGCAGTAAACTGTATATAAACCCAGCATTAAAATCTTAACCAGGCTATAATCAGGCCTGGTTTTGTTTTCTGGGATAACGGCGTGGCGCAGGCGCAAGAAGGCTTTTTACTGACCCGACACTGGCGGGATACCCCTCAGGGCACCGAGGTCGCGTTCTGGCTGGCGACGGACAACGGTCCGCTGCACGTTACGCTCCCCCCGCAGGAATCCGTGGCTTTTATTCCGGAAGCGCACGTCGAAAAAGTGAAAGAGCTGCTGCGCGGCGAAAACGGCTGGCGTATCACTCCGCTTGAGCTGAAAGATTTCCACCGTCAGCCGGTTTACGGCCTCTACTGTCGCGCCCATCGTCAACTGATGCGCTATGAAAAACTGCTGCGCGAAGCAGACGTGACGCTCTACGAAGCGGATATCCGCCCACCGGAACGCTTTCTGATGGAGCGGTTTATTACCGCGCCCGTCTGGGTGGACGGCACCGCGCATAACGGCAGCCTCGTTAACGCGCGGCTGAAGCCGAACCCGCACTACCGCCCGCCGCTGAAGTGGGTATCACTGGATATCGAAACCACCCGCCACGGCGAACTGTACTGCATCGGTCTGGAAGGCTGCGGCGATCGGGTTGTCTATATGCTCGGGCCGCCGAATGGTAATGCCTCCGCGCTGGATTTCCGGCTTGAGTACGTCAGCAGCCGCCCGCAGCTGCTGGAAAAGCTTAACCAGTGGTTTGCCGACTACGATCCCGACGTCCTGATCGGCTGGAACGTGGTACAGTTCGATCTGCGCGTGCTGCAAAAGCACGCCGAGCGTTACCGCATTCCGCTGATGCTCGGGCGCGGCAACAGCGAGCTGGAATGGCGCGAGCACGGTTTTAAGAACGGCGTCTTCTTCGCACAGGCGAACGGTCGCCTGATTATCGACGGCATTGAGGCGCTGAAATCCGCCTTCTGGAACTTCTCTTCATTCTCCCTCGAAGCGGTTGCGCAGGAGCTGCTTGGTGAAGGTAAATCCATCGACAACCCCTGGGACAGAATGGACGAGATCGACCGGCGCTTTAACGAAGACAAGCCCGCGCTCGCCACCTATAACCTGAAAGACTGCGAGCTGGTCACGCAGATATTCCATAAAACCGAGATTATGCCGTTCCTGCTGGAGCGCGCGACGGTGAACGGCCTGGCAGCTGACAGACACGGCGGCTCCGTGGCGGCTTTCAGCCACCTCTATTTTCCGCGGATGCACCGGGCAGGATACGTCGCCCCCAACCTTGGGGACGTGCCGCCGCAGGCCAGCCCCGGCGGATATGTCATGGACTCCCGGCCAGGATTGTATGACTCCGTTCTGGTGCTGGACTACAAAAGCCTCTACCCGTCGATAATTCGCACCTTCCTGATCGACCCCGTCGGGCTGGTGGAAGGCCTGGCCCAGCCGGATGATGAACACAGCACCGAAGGCTTCCTCGGCGCACGCTTCTCGCGGGAAAAACACTGTCTGCCTGAGATAGTGGGAAACATCTGGCACGGCCGAGATGAGGCCAAGCGCCACGGCAACAAGCCGCTATCGCAGGCGCTGAAAATCATCATGAACGCCTTTTACGGCGTGCTGGGCACCAGCGCCTGCCGCTTCTTTGACCCGCGGCTGGCGTCGTCGATCACCATGCGCGGACACGAGATCATGCGCCAGACTAAAGCGCTGATTGAGTCCCGGGGCTATGACGTCATCTACGGCGACACGGACTCCACCTTTGTATGGCTTAAGGGCACTCATTCAGAAGAAGACGCCGCGCAAATCGGCAAAGCGCTGGTTGCCTTCGTGAACAACTGGTGGCAGGAACATCTGCAGAAAGCGCGCTTAACCAGCGCGCTGGAGCTGGAATTTGAAACCCATTTTGCCCGCTTTTTAATGCCCACCATTCGCGGTACCGATCAGGGCAGCAAGAAGCGCTACGCCGGGCTGATTCAGGAAGGCGACGCGCAGCGGATGGTCTTCAAAGGGCTGGAGACGGTACGTACCGACTGGACGCCGCTGGCGCAGCAGTTCCAGCAGACGCTTTATCTGCGGGTGTTCCGCAATGAGCCGTATCAGGACTACGTGCGCGAGACGATAGCCAGCCTGATGGCGGGCGAACTTGACGCGCAGCTGGTGTATCGCAAGCGTCTGCGCCGTCCGCTGGCGGAGTACCAGCGTAACGTTCCTCCGCACGTCCGCGCCGCGCGCCTGGCGGATGAAGAAAACGTCCGCCGCGGCCGCGCGCCGCAGTATCAGAACCGGGGGACCATCAAATACGTCTGGACGATTAACGGCCCGGAACCTGTGGATTATCAGCACTCGCCTCTGGATTATGAACACTATCTGACGCGTCAGCTTCAGCCGGTTGCCGACGGAATTTTGCCCTTCATCGACGATGATTTTGCTACACTGGTTACAGGGCAACTTGGCCTATTTTGACGCGTGACGAAATGGCTGCCATCCAGTACCATAGCGCCCTTTCCATTCCCGGACCCATTTTTCGATGACCGTTTTTTCTGACGGTAGTCGAACTATTGCCTGCAATTAAAGATTAGAGCCGAACAACTATGCCTTTTACACTTGGTCAACGCTGGATCAGCGATACAGAAAGCGAACTTGGATTAGGAACCGTCGTAGCAATCGATACGCGTATGGTTACCCTCCTCTTCCCTGCCACCGGTGAAAACCGTCTGTACGCTCGCAATGACTCCCCTGTAACCCGCGTGATGTTTAATCCGGGTGACACCGTGACCAGCCATGACGGCTGGCAGCTCAAGATTGAAGACGTAAAAGAAGAGAATGGACTGCTCGCCTACATCGGGACTCGCCTGGACACCGACGAGTCAAATGTCATCCTGCGTGAAGTGTTGCTCGACAGCAAGCTGGTGTTCAGCAAGCCGCAGGACCGCCTGTTTGCCGGGCAAATCGACCGTATGGATCGCTTCTCCCTGCGCTATCGCGCGCGTAAGTTCCAGAGTGAACAGTACCGCATGCCGTGGAGCGGTCTGCGCGGCCAGCGCACCAGCCTGATCCCCCACCAGCTGAACATCGCCCATGACGTGGGCCGTCGTCACGCGCCGCGCGTGCTGCTGGCAGATGAGGTGGGGCTGGGTAAAACCATTGAAGCGGGCATGATACTGCATCAACAGCTGCTTTCCGGCGCTGCCGAACGCGTGCTGATTGTGGTGCCAGAAACCCTGCAGCACCAGTGGCTGGTTGAAATGCTGCGCCGCTTTAACCTGCGTTTCTCCCTGTTCGACGACGAACGCTATGCCGAGGCGCAGCATGATGCGGACAACCCGTTTGAAACCGAACAGCTGGTGATCTGTTCCCTGGACTTCGTGCGCCGCAGCAAGCAGCGTCTTGAGCACCTGTGCGATGCCGAGTGGGATCTGATGGTGGTCGACGAAGCGCACCACCTGGTCTGGAGCGAAGACGCGCCGAGCCGCGAATATATGGCTATCGAGCAGCTTGCCGAGCGCGTGCCTGGCGTCCTGCTGCTGACCGCAACGCCGGAACAGCTGGGTCTGGAAAGCCACTTCGCCCGTCTGCGCCTGCTCGATCCAAACCGTTTCCACGACTTCGGGCAATTTGTGGAAGAACAGAATAATTACCGTCCGGTGGCGGATGCCGTCGCGCTGCTGCTGGCGGGCAAGCGTCTTTCTGATGACGAACTCAACACCCTGAGCGATCTGATTGGCGAGCAGGATATCGAGCCGCTTTTGCAGGCCGCTAACAGCGACAGCGAGAACGCGGAATCCGCGCGCAAAGAACTGATCGACATGCTGATGGATCGCCACGGCACCAGCCGCGTCCTGTTCCGTAACACCCGTAACGGCGTCAAAGGCTTCCCGAAACGCGAGCTGCACACCATCAAGCTGCCGCTGCCGACGCAATATCAGACGGCCATTAAAGTTTCCGGCATTATGGGCGCGCGCAAAACGCAGGAAGAGCGCGCTCGCGACATGCTCTACCCGGAACAAATCTACCAGGAATTTGAAGGCGATACCGGCACCTGGTGGAACTTCGATCCGCGCGTAGAGTGGCTGATGGGCTACCTGACCGCGCACCGTTCCCAGAAGGTGCTGGTGATCTGCGCCAAGGCGGCCACCGCGCTGCAGCTGGAGCAGGTCCTGCGCGAGCGCGAAGGCATTCGCGCCGCCGTGTTCCACGAAGGCATGTCCATCGTTGAACGCGACCGCGCCGCGGCGTGGTTTGCCGAAGAGGACAGCGGCGCTCAGGTTATGCTTTGCTCTGAAATCGGTTCTGAAGGCCGTAACTTC
The DNA here is from genome assembly GCF_058354585.1 of Enterobacter sp. Taxon_8. Taxonomy (NCBI): domain Bacteria; kingdom Pseudomonadati; phylum Pseudomonadota; class Gammaproteobacteria; order Enterobacterales; family Enterobacteriaceae; genus Enterobacter; species Enterobacter sp. Taxon_8. The sequence goes on from NZ_CM177989.1 coordinate 3,825,783, forward strand.
CAGTTCGCCAGCAACCTGGTGATGTTCGATCTGCCGTTTAACCCCGATCTGCTGGAGCAGCGTATCGGCCGTCTGGACCGTATCGGTCAGGCCCATGATATTCAGATCCACGTGCCGTATCTGGAAAAAACGGCCCAGTCCGTGCTGGTGCGCTGGTTCCACGAAGGCCTGGACGCGTTTGAACATACCTGCCCGACGGGCCGCACCATTTACGATCAGGTGCATGGCGATCTGATCGGCTACCTGGCCGCGCCGGAAAACACCGACGGCTTTGACGATCTGATTAAGTCCTGTCGTGAGAAGCACGACGCGCTAAAAGCGCAGCTGGAACAGGGCCGCGACCGCCTGCTTGAGATCCACTCCAACGGCGGTGAAAAAGCGCAGGCGCTTGCCGAAAGCATTGAAGAACAAGATGATGACACCAGTCTGATCAGCTTCTCCATGAACCTGTTCGACATCGTCGGCATTAACCAGGACGACCGCGGCGAGAACCTGATTGTCCTGACCCCGTCGGATCACATGCTGGTTCCGGATTTCCCGGGCCTGCCGGAAGATGGCTGTACCATCACCTTCGAGCGCGATGTGGCGTTGTCCCGCGAAGACGCCCAGTTTATCACCTGGGAGCACCCGCTGATCCGCAACGGTCTGGACCTGATCCTCTCCGGCGATACCGGCAGCAGCACCATCTCCCTGTTGAAGAACAAGGCGCTTCCGGTGGGTACCCTGCTGCTGGAGCTGATCTACGTTGTGGAAGCGCAGGCGCCGAAACAGCTGCAGCTCAACCGCTTCCTGCCGCCAACGCCTGTCCGCCTGCTGCTGGACAAAAACGGTACGAACCTGGCGGGACAGGTTGAATTCGAGAGCTTCAACCGACAGCTGAGCGCGGTGAACCGCCATACCGGAAGCAAGCTGGTTAACGCGGTCCAGCAGGACGTGCACGCTATTCTGCAACAGGGCGAAACCCAGATTGAGAAAGCGGCCAGAGCGCTGATTGATGCCGCGCGCGCGGAAGCCGACGAGAAACTGTCTGCTGAGCTGTCGCGTCTGGAAGCGTTGAAGGCCGTGAACCCTAACATCCGTGACGACGAACTGGCAGCGATTGAAAGCAACCGTCAGCAGGTGCTGGAAAGCCTCAACCAGGCTAGCTGGCGTCTGGATGCCCTGCGTCTTATCGTTGTGACGCATCAGTAACCGGAGCGCAAGATGGTGATGGAGCCGTACAATCCGCCGCAGGATCCCTGGCTGGTCATTCTGTATCAGGATGAACACATTATGGTGGTCAACAAGCCCAGCGGGCTGTTGTCCGTGCCGGGGCGTCTGGACGAGCACAAAGACAGCGTGATGACGCGCATTCAGCGCGATTATCCTCAGGCGGAGTCTGTCCATCGCCTGGACATGGCGACCAGCGGCGTGATTGTGGTGGCGCTGAACAAAGCGGCGGAACGCGAGCTGAAGCGCCAGTTCCGCGAGCGCGAGCCGAAGAAGCAGTATGTCGCCCGCGTCTGGGGTCACCCGGCGCAGGCCGAAGGGCTGGTGGATTTACCGCTGATCTGCGACTGGCCGAACCGGCCAAAGCAGAAGGTGTGTTATGAAACCGGCAAGGCCGCGCAGACCGAGTATGAAGTGCTTGAGTACGCGCCGGATAATACCGCGCGCGTCCTGCTAAAGCCGATTACCGGACGCTCGCATCAGCTGCGCGTGCATATGCTTGCGCTGGGTCATCCGATTCTGGGCGACAGGTTTTACGCGCCGCCTGAAGCGCTGGCCTTAGCGCCACGTCTGCAGCTGCACGCGCAGACGCTCACCATCACCCATCCGGCCTTCGGTAACGCGATGACGTTTAAAGCCCCGGTGGACTTCTAAAAAAAAGCCCGACATCGTCGGGCTTTTTTTTATTTGAAACCTTTCTTCTCTTTAATCAGTTCGTACGCTTTCTGAATTTCCTGCGCTTTTTGCTTTGCCATCTCCATCATTTCTGGCGGTAAGCCTTTCGCGACCAGCTTGTCCGGATGGTGCTCGCTCATAAGCTTACGATAGGCACGTTTGATCGTGGTCTGATCGTCAGAGGGCTTAACGCCAAGCACATTGCAGGCATCTTCCAGCGTTGGACCACGCTGCGCCTGCTGCCAGGCACCGCCGGACGACTGCTGGTGATAGCCACCGCCAAACTGTGCCCCGCCCTGCATCATGCGCAGGAACTGGTCGAACTGCATACGGGAGATGCCCAGCTCTTCCGCAATGACGTAGAGCACGTCACGCTCATTAGGGTGTAGTGAACCGTCCGCGAAGGCCGCCTGGATTTGAATTTCCAGAAACATCCGAATTAAATCAAAACGTCCAAAACAGATGCTGCGGAACTGACGCATTTTTTCGCGAAGCGGATAGTTATCGGATTTCCCGATGCGAAACGCATTTTGCGCTTCCAGACGGGAGTCGCCGTGCAGGTTCATGCGATCCATAAAAACGCTGGCAATCTGAATATCGGCTTCTGTGACACGCCCTTTGGATTTGGTTAAGTGCCCCATGACCTCAAAGGTGGTGGAGAAAAAGAGTGACTGACGCTCGCGCTGATTGGCAAACCAGGCCATTTTGCGGCTGCGCGCCTTATCAAACATATGGCCAATAATAAGCCCCAGCACAATTCCCCAGAACCCGGCACCCATGATGATGGCGAACGCAACGCCGATTATTTTACCCCAATACTGCATATACTCCCCGGATAGTCATATTCCTTGCCGACGCAACGTCATCATCACTGTGTTCAAGTCACGGTCAATTGAAGGACATCGCCTATAATTTGCTTTATCATACTCGTCATTCGATAGCGAGCCTAACACTCTGGCACGCAAACGGGCAGGATTAACGCTGGTACTGCGCAGATGAGTAAGATAGTCTCTGAGCGTTTATAAGCCGTAGCCACTGATGACGGAACAATAAAATACAACGTATGAAAAAACGTATCCCCACCCTCCTGGCCACAATGATTGGCTCCGCCCTGTACAGTCAACAGGGTCTGGCGGCCGATCTCGCCTCGCAGTGTATGCTTGGCGTCCCAAGTTATAATCGCCCACTGGTGAGTGGCGATACAAATAGCTTGCCGGTAACTATTACTGCCGACAGTTCAAAAGGGACTTACCCTGACAATGCCACGTTTACGGGCAATGTAGATATTAACCAGGGCAATAGCCGCCTGCAGGCAGATGAAGTGCAGCTGCACCAGAAACAACCGGAAGGTGCGGCCGAGCCGGTACGAACGGTGGATGCGCTGGGTAATGTGCACTATGACGACAATCAGGTCATCCTGAAAGGTCCGAAAGCCTGGTCAAACCTGAATACGAAAGATACTAACGTCTGGAAAGGTGATTACCAGATGGTGGGTCGCCAGGGGCGCGGTGACGCAGACCTGATGAAACAGCGCGGTGAAAACCGCTATACGATCCTGGAAAACGGTACGTTCACGTCATGTCTGCCGGGTTCAAATACCTGGAGCGTGGTCGGGAGCGAGGTTATCCATGACCGCGAAGAACAGGTCGCAGAGATCTGGAACGCCCGCTTCAAGCTGGGTCCGGTGCCCATATTCTATAGCCCTTATCTGCAGCTTCCCGTGGGTGACAAACGTCGCTCCGGTTTCCTGATCCCGAATGCCAAATACAGCACCACGAACTACTTTGAGTTCTACCTGCCGTATTACTGGAACATCGCGCCAAACATGGATGCGACGATCACGCCGCACTATATCCACAAGCGCGGCAACATCATGTGGGAGAACGAGTTCCGCTATCTGACCCAGGCCGGTGCGGGTCTGATGGAGCTGGATTATCTGCCGTCGGATAAAGTTTTCCAGGACGAGCATCCAACCGAAGGCGATAAGCACCGCTGGATGTATTTCTGGCAGCATTCCGGGGTGATGGACAAGGTCTGGCGTTTCAACGTCAACTACACCAAAGTCAGTGACCCGAACTACTTCAATGATTTCTCATCCAAATACGGTTCGAGTACCGATGGTTATGCCACACAGATTTTCAGCGTTGGCTACGCGGTTCAGAACTTCGATGCGACGGTAACCAACAAACAGTTCCAGGTATTCTCCAGCCAGACGGCAAGTACCTATGGCGCCGAGCCTCAGTTGGACGTTAACTGGTACCAGAATGACGTGGGTCCGTTCGACACTCGTATTTATGGCCAGGCCGTGCATTTTGTGAACACCAATTCCAATATGCCGGAAGCCACCCGTGTTCACCTGGAGCCCGTTATCAACTTGCCATGGTCGAATGACTGGGCAAGCCTGAATACGGAAGCCAAGCTGATGGCGACCCATTATCAGCAAAAAAATATTGATGATTACAATACCAGCAACAACGCCCATCTTGAGGAATCCGTAAACCGTACGCTTCCGCAGTTCAAAATGGACGGTAAGCTGATCTTCGAACGCAATATGGCACTTCTGGCGGATGGCTATACCCAGACGCTGGAGCCACGTATGCAGTACCTGTACGTGCCTTATCGCGACCAGAGCAACATCAATAACTACGACTCCTCTTTACTGCAATCTGACTATAGCGGCCTGTTCCGCGATCGTACCTACGGCGGCCTTGACCGCATCGCCTCAGCGAACCAGTTAACGACCGGGGTCACATCGCGCGTTTATGATGACGCTGCCGTTGAACGTTTTAACGTTTCTGTTGGTCAAATCTACTATTTCACCGAGTCTCGCACGGGCGATGACAATATTAAGTGGGAGAAAGATAACAAGACAGGTTCGCTGATTTGGGCTGGTGACACCTACTGGCGTATGACCGATCGTTGGGGTCTGCGCGGCGGCGTCCAATATGACACCCGTCTCGACAATATCGCCAACAGTACGGCGGCGATTGAGTATCGCCGGGATGAAGATCGTATGGTGCAGTTGACCTATCGTTATGCCAGCCCGGAATATATTCAGGCGACGCTACCGAACTATGGTACTGCCGAGCAGTATAAAGACGGTATTTCGCAGGTGGGTGGCGCAGCGAGTTGGCCAATCGCCGACCGCTGGTCAATCGTAGGCGCGTACTACTTCGACACTAACGCCAATAAAGCTGCTGACCAGATGGTGGGCCTGCAGTATAACTCCTGCTGTTACGCGCTGCGTCTCGGCTACGAACGTAAGCTTAACGGCTGGAACAGTGAAAACAATCAGAGCAAATACGATAACGTGATTGGCTTTAACTTCGAGTTACGCGGCCTGAGTTCCAACTACGGCCTGGGTACGCAGAAAATGCTGCGCTCGAATATTCTGCCGTACAGTAGCGCCTTGTAATGTGCTTGATTTGCAACGTAATCCGCTTTGCGGTTAATTGAAATGGAAAAAGTATGAAGAACTGGAAAACGCTGCTGCTCGGTGTCGCTATGGTTGCGAATACCAGCTTCGCCGCCCCCCAGGTTGTTGATAAAGTCGCTGCTGTGGTTAACAACGGCGTCGTGCTTGAAAGTGACGTTGACGGTCTGATGAAATCGGTGAAGCTCAATTCGGGTGAAGCCGGTCAACAGCTTCCGGATGACGCCACGCTGCGCCACCAGATCCTGGAGCGTCTGATCATGGATCAGATCGTTCTGCAGATGGGGCAGAAAATGGGTGTGAAGATCACTGACGAGCAGCTCGATCAGGCGATCGCTAACATCGCGAAGCAGAACAATATGTCTTTAGACCAGATGCGCAGCCGTCTGGCCTATGACGGCATCAGCTACGCCACCTACCGTAATCAGATCCGTAAAGAGATGCTGATTTCGGAAGTGCGTAACAACGAAGTGCGTCGCCGCGTGACTATCCTGCCTCAGGAAGTGGACGCGCTGGCAAAACAGGTGGGTAACCAGAACGATGCGAGCACAGAGCTGAACCTGAGCCACATCCTGATCCCACTGCCAGAGAACCCAACTTCCGATCAGGCTGCGGAAGCTGAAAGCCAGGCGCGTTCTATTGTCGAACAGGCGCGTAACGGCGGAGACTTTGGCAAGCTGGCTATCACCTACTCCGCTGACCAACAGGCGCTGAAAGGCGGCCAGATGGGCTGGGGACGTATTCAGGAGCTGCCATCCATCTTTGCTCAGGCGCTGAGCACGGCGAAGAAAGGGGATATCGTGGGTCCAATCCGTTCAGGCGTGGGCTTCCACATTCTGAAGGTGAACGATCTGCGTGGCCAGAGCCAAAATATCTCCGTCACCGAAGTTCACGCTCGCCACATTCTTCTGAAACCGTCACCGATCATGACTGACGATCAGGCGCGTGCGAAGCTGGAACAGATTGCAGCAGACATTAAGAGCGGTAAAACCTCTTTTGAGAAGGCAGCAAAAGAGTTCTCTCAGGATCCAGGCTCTGCTAACCAGGGCGGCGATCTGGGCTGGGCGGCTGCGGATATTTACGATCCTGCCTTCCGCGATGCGTTGATGAAGCTGAACAAAGGCCAGATCAGCGCGCCGGTCCACTCTTCGTTTGGCTGGCATCTGATCGAGCTGATGGACACCCGTAACGTTGATAAAACGGATGCGGCACAGAAAGACAGAGCCTACCGTATGCTGTTTAACCGTAAGTTCTCTGAAGAAGCAGCCACCTGGATGCAGGAACAACGCGCCAGCGCATACGTGAAAATTCTGAGCAACTAATGAAACAGCATCGTGTTGTGATCACGCCCGGCGAACCCGCCGGGATTGGGCCTGACCTCGTTGTCCAGCTCGCCCAGCGCAGCTGGCCTGTAGAACTGGTTGTCTGCGCCGATGCAACACTGTTACAAGACCGGGCAACGCTGCTCGGTCTGCCTTTAACGCTTATCCCTTACGTTGAAGGCCAACAGCCTGCACCGCAGCAAGCCGGTACACTCACCCTTCTTTCTGTTCCGCTTCGTACACCGGTTATTCCGGGCCAGCTCAGCACGGAAAACGGCCACTATGTCGTGGAAACCCTGGCGCGCGCCTGCGACGGTTGCCTGAAGGGCGAATTTGCCGCCCTTATTACCGGTCCCGTCCATAAAGGCGTCATCAACGAAGCGGGTATACCGTTTACCGGGCATACGGAGTTCTTCGAAGAGCGCTCACGGAGCCCGAAAGTGGTGATGATGCTGGCGACGGAGGAAATGCGCGTTGCGCTGGTGACCACCCATCTGCCGATCAAAGCCATTCCGGATGCGATCACCCCTGAACTCCTGCGCGAGATCATCGGGATTTTGCACCACGATCTGCAGACAAAGTTTGGGATACCGCAGCCGCATGTGCTGGTCTGTGGCCTGAATCCGCACGCCGGCGAAGGCGGGCACATGGGCACCGAAGAGATCGACACCATTATTCCGGTGCTCAACGAAATGCGGGCGAAGGGGATGAACCTCAGCGGGCCGCTCCCTGCAGATACTCTTTTCCAGCCGAAATACCTGGATAATGCCGACGCCGTGCTCGCGATGTACCACGATCAGGGCCTGCCCGTGCTAAAATACCAGGGCTTTGGCCGCGGGGTGAATATCACCCTCGGTTTACCCTTTATTCGAACGTCCGTTGACCACGGTACTGCGCTGGATCTGGCAGGCCAGGGGAAAGCGGATGTCGGCAGTTTTATTACGGCGCTTAATCTCGCCATCAAAATGATTGTTAATACTCAATGACTAATCGAGTCCATCAGGGCCACTTAGCCCGTAAACGTTTCGGGCAAAACTTCCTTAACGATCAGTTCGTGATCGAAAGCATTGTCTCGGCTATTAATCCGCAAAAAGGTCAGGCGATGGTCGAAATCGGCCCGGGTCTTGCCGCGCTGACCGAGCCGGTAGGCGAACGCCTTGACGAGCTGACCGTCATCGAACTGGACCGCGATCTGGCCGCTCGCCTGCAAACGCACCCGTTCCTCGGGCCGAAGCTGACCATCTATCAGCAGGACGCCATGACCATGAACTTTGGCGAACTGTCGGAAAAAATGGGCCAGCCGCTGCGCGTCTTCGGCAACCTGCCGTACAACATCTCCACGCCGCTTATGTTCCACCTCTTTAGCTATACTGATGCCATTGCCGACATGCACTTCATGTTGCAAAAAGAGGTTGTTAACCGTCTGGTTGCAGGCCCGAACAGTAAAGCGTATGGTCGTTTAAGCGTGATGGCACAATATTACTGCAACGTGATCCCGGTACTCGAAGTACCGCCGTCAGCGTTCACACCACCACCGAAAGTGGATTCAGCGGTTGTGCGCCTTGTACCGCACAAAACGAAACCGTATCCGGTTAAAGATCTGCGTGTACTGAGCCGCATTACCACTGAAGCCTTTAACCAGCGTCGTAAAACGATCCGTAACAGCCTCAGCAATTCCTTTACCGTTGAGGTGTTAGCCGAACTGGGAATCGACCCGGCAATGCGTGCGGAGAACATTTCCGTAGAGCAATACTGCAAGCTGGCTAATTACATCAGCGATAATGCGCCGCCGAAGGAGAGTTAAGCCATGATTGATTCGCCCCGCGTATGTGTCCATGTACAAAGCGTCTATGTTGAATCGCAATCCTCGCCGGATGAAGAGCGTTTTGTCTTTGCTTACACCGTGACCATTCGCAATCTGGGGCGGACGCCCGTGCAGCTGCGCGGACGCTACTGGCTTATTACCAACGGCAATGGCCGCGAAATCGAAGTTCAGGGTGAAGGTGTGGTCGGTGAACAGCCCCACATCGCCCCTGGCGAAGAGTACCAGTACACCAGCGGCGCGGTGATTGAAACGCCGATGGGTACGATGCAGGGCCATTATGAAATGGTCGATGTCGATGGCAATGATTTCCGCGTTGCCATTCCCGTGTTCCGTCTCGCCGTAACCACACTTATTCATTAATCTAATGTCTACATATCTGATTGGCGACGTTCACGGTTGCTACGATGAACTGATCGCATTATTAAAACAGGTCAACTTTACGCCAGGACAGGACACGCTCTGGCTGACGGGCGATTTAGTCGCGCGTGGCCCCGGCTCCCTTGAAGTATTACGTTTCGTCAAATCGCTGGGCGACAGCGTCCGCATGGTGCTGGGCAATCACGATCTGCATCTGCTGGCGGTGTTCGCCGGGATCAGCCGCAACAAACCTAAAGATCGCCTCACTCCGCTGCTGGATGCGCCGGACGCGGACGATCTGATTAACTGGCTTCGCCGTCAGCCGCTGCTGCAGGTCGACGAGGAGAAAAAGCTGGTCATGGCGCATGCCGGGATCACCCCGCAATGGGATCTTGAGACGGCGAAAACCTGCGCGCGCGACGTTGAGGCGGTGCTGGCAAGCGACTCGTATCCTTTCTTCCTCGATGCCATGTACGGCGATATGCCGAACCACTGGAGCGAGGATCTCAGCGGTCTGGCCCGTCTACGCTTTATCACCAACGCCTTTACCCGCATGCGCTTCTGCTTCCCGAACGGACAGCTGGACATGTATTCCAAAGAGACGCCGGAAAGTGCGCCCGCTCCGCTGAAACCGTGGTTTGCCATTCCGGGGCCGGTGACAAGCGAGTACAGCGTGGTATTTGGTCACTGGGCGGCACTGGAAGGAAAAGGAACGCCGGAAGGGATTTACGGTCTGGATACCGGATGCTGCTGGGGCGGAGAGTTAACCTGTTTACGCTGGGAAGATAAAGCTTACTTTGTGCAGCCGTCCAACCGACAGCTGGACTTAGGGGAAAGTGAGGCCGTTGCCTCCTGAATCATTCCCTCTCCCGGGCGGGAGAGGGACATCACTTAACGACGTTCCAGAATCTCGAAGCAGTAGCTATGGGAGTTCTGTGCATCCGCGTCGTGGAATTCACTGAATACCGATTCCCACTCGTCCGGATCGTAGTCCGGGAAATGAGTATCCCCTTCCACTTCTGCATCAATGTGGGTCAGATACAGCTTCTGCGCTTTTGGCAGGAACTGCTCGTACACGCGCCCACCGCCGATCACCATGATCTCTTCGGCATTGCCGCATGCAGCAATCGCCTCGTCGACTGATTTTACCCATTCGACGCGATCGTCAGTGCCCGGCTGGCTGCTGATAACGATATTCTTACGGCCCGGCAATGGACGACCAATCGACTCCCAGGTCAGGCGGCCCATCACTACCGGCTTGTTTAACGTAGTACGTTTAAACCATGCGAGATCGGCAGGCAGGTTCCACGGCATGGCATTTTCCATACCGATAACGCGGTCCACCGCCAGCGCTGCAATCAGACTGATCATTGAAAATTTCCCGGATGCAAAAAATTGCCGCCACTATACGGAAAGCTTAATCTTTCGTCGACTGGCGGCAGAGTAAAGATAAAGAAATTTTTTAATATTGCTGGCAACTCCACTTCACGCGGAAGGTTTACTCTCCGGTTCGTCAGACGGATCGCCGGTATGCTTGCCCTCTTCCGTGCCCTGCCAGCCGTGACGCTGGATCAGCGACAGGTGATTACGGTCCTCGTTAATGATTTCCGTCAGCATGGCGCTGGTGCGTTTAAACACCGCCGCGCGCTCGGTGGCCGTACTCCCGGCCATCGCCGCCATCTCTTCGACCATCTCGGTGTTAAAGCGGCGGAACAGGTCCGCCCGCTCGCGCGCTTCATACGCGCCGAGCCCCAGATTTTCCAGCGCCATACGGCCAGATTTCAGCGCGCCTTCGAAGGTTTCACGCTCGGGGGCTTCTACGCCCGCTTGCCTGAGACGGATATAATGATCCACATCGCGGGCACGGGAAATAATGGTCAGATCCGGGAAATGTTCTTTCGCCATTTCCACCATCTGCATGCTGGTCTCCGGATCGTCAATCGCGTTAATCAATACCTCCGCTTTGGCCGCACCGGCGGATTCCAATAGATCGACGCGGGTCGCATCGCCGTAAAATACCTTCATATCAAATTTACGCAGAGTATCGACATGGTCGGGGTCGTGATCGAGGATAACCATTTTCACCCCGCTGGACAGCAGCAGACGGCCAACGATCTGCCCGTAGCGGCCAAATCCGGCAATGATGACGCGCGGCTGTTCTTCGTCAATTTCATCGGCTTCGCGCTCCTGCTCGCTACCCGATTTTTCCAGACGCGTCAGCACCACCAGCAGAACGGGCGTTGCGGCCATCGAGAGCGCGACCGCCAGCGTCAGCGCTTTCGCCCACTCGGGATCGAGCACGTTTGCCATCTGCGCAGCGCCAAAAACCACAAACGCAAATTCGCTCCCCTGCCCCAGCAGAACCGCAAACCAGCTGCGCTGCTTATTTGGAACCTTCAGCGGACGCGCAATCAGCCACAGCATTACCATTTTAATGATCAGGAAGCCGACGAGCAGGATGACGATCCGCAGCGGGTGCGTCACCAGCGTGCCGAAGTCGACGGACATCCCCACGCCGATGAAAAACAGCCCCAGCAGCAAGCCTTTAAACGGCTCGATATCGCTTTCCAGCGCGTGACGGTATTCCGAGCTCGCCAGCAGGACGCCTGCGAGGAACGCCCCCATCGCCATCGACAGCCCGGCTTCTTCCAGCAGCAGACCAAAGCCAAACACCAGGAACAGCGCCACGGCGCTGAACACTTCGCGCAGGCCTGAACGGGCAACAAACCGCAGCAGCGGGCGGGTCACGTAACGGCCAAGCAGCACCACCAGCGCCAGCGCGCCCGCCACCTTCAGTGCCGACAGCGCGAAAGCGCCCAGCGTGGTAGAGGAACCGCTGGCTGCCAGCAGCGGGATCATCGCCACCAGCGGAATAGCGGCAATATCCTGGAACAGCAGCACCGAGAACGCGCTACGTCCCATCTGGGATACCGTCAGATTTCGCTCGTTCATCGCCTGCATGGCAATAGCCGTTGAGGAGATCGCCAGCGTCATGCCGATGAGCTCTGCCACTTTCCAGTCCATACCCAGCAGGATGCAGAACCCACCCAGCAGCAGGCCGCAGGCCACCATCTGCAGTGCCCCTCCGCCAAATACCGAGGCGCGAAGCTTCCACAACCTCTGGGGATCGAGCTCAAGGCCAATCACAAACAGCATCAGCACAACGCCGATTTCAGCAAAATGGAGAATCGCCTCGGCATCCGTGACCAGTCGAAAGCCCCACGGCCCAATGACGCAGCCCGCAATCAGATAGCCGAGAACAGAGCCCAGCCCCAGGCGTACCGCCACGGGCACAATCAGCGCCGCCGCGCCGAGGTAAATCAGCGCCTGTATCAGCGTATGGCTATCCATGGTGCGTCTCCTGCCACTCAAGTAAGCGTTGTTTATAATGGCGAGCCTGCGCCTGTAGCGTTTCATCGTCGCAAACAAACGTGCAGTGCATCGCAAAAGGCGGGAGCCAGTTCAAACCGCAATAGAGCGCTGTCGCCTGCAGCGGCTGCGCCAGGACGTCAAAACCCGGGAAGGAACCGATATCAAAATGGCTTTCCCCACCGCCGGTGGTGACCGCCCACATCAGGCTTTTCCCTTTTAGCGCATGGCCGTTGTGTCCATACGCCCAGCCGTGGGAGAAGACTTTATCAATCCACAGTTTCAGCAGCGGGGGCGTGCTGTACCACTGCATGGGGTGCTGCCAGATAATCAGATCGGCACGAGAAAGCGCCTCCTGCTCGGCGGCGATATCGATATTAAAATCGGGATAAAGTTGATAGAGGGAACGTATCTCTACGTTATCAAGCGTCCTTACCTGCTCAAGCATCCGCTTATTCGCATGCGAGTGCTGCGGATAAGGATGGGCATAAATTATCAGAATCATTGATTAGCCTGTTGTTACTGCTTTCTTTTAACAAAAGAGTGTAGTCAGTAATTCAACAGGCTAATAGTGAATATTATTGACGGGCTTACGTCAGAATTCTGAATTAGTTATCCAGCTCGCCCATGGATTTCACCTGGTCACGGTTAATCTGCTCGGTTTGGCCGGTTTCGGCGTTTTTGTACGACACCAGACCGGTATCGTCATCCACCTGCGGTTTGCCGTCGGTGACGATGGTTTTGCCATCGGTGGTTTTTACGGCCTGATTAGACGAACAGCCCGCAACGGTAAACATTGCCGTAGCAGCCAGAACGGAAGCGATCAGTAATTTATTTTGCATGGTGTTTTCCCCTGCTCTCAGTTGAATTTCGTTATCGACCTAACCATTTTAGGCTAACTGACTGAAAGCGGATGAAAAACCAGAAGGTTCTGAAGATGGGGAGAATGCCCGGCAGCCGAACGGCACCGGGCATTTTTACTTACTTGCTAATCTGCGCGTGCATTTCCTGCACTGAAATCACCTTCTCGGTGGCATCCGCGTTCAGCGCCATGGCCGTCGCGAAACCGCCGTTCAGGGTGGTGTCGTAGTGCACCTTGTACTGCAGCGCGCTGCGGCGAATCAGCTTGGAGTCTTCAATCGCCTGGCGGCCTGCGGTAGTGTTGATGATGTAGGTGTATTCGCCATTCTTGATACGGTCCTGAATGTGCGGACGACCTTCATGCACCTTGTTCACCAGACGCGGGTTAATACCGGCTTCACCCAGCACAATCGCCGTACCGTGGGTTGCGTCCAGCTCGAAGCCCTGTTTCAGCAGCTTGGCGGCCAGGTCAACCACGCGCTCTTTGTCGCCTTCGCGAACGGAGAGCAGCGCACGGCCTGATTTTCTCATGGTGGAGCTACTACCCAGCTGCGCCTTCGCGAACGCTTCGGCGAAGGTGCGGCCCACGCCCATCACTTCCCCGGTAGAGCGCATTTCTGGCCCTAACAGCGGGTCAACGCCCGGGAATTTGTTGAACGGCAGCACCACTTCTTTCACCGAGTAGTACGGTGGAATGATCTCTTTGGTCACACCCTGCTGCGCCAGCGTCTGGCCCGCCATCACGCGCGCCGCCACTTTCGCCAGCGGTACGCCGGTGGCTTTGGAGACGAACGGTACGGTACGTGCCGCACGCGGGTTGACTTCAATCAGGTAGACTTCGTTGTCTTTCACCGCGAACTGGACGTTCATCAGGCCGCGAACCTGCAGCTCGAAGGCCAGCTTCTGCACCTGCTGGCGCATCACGTCCTGAATCTCCTGGCTCAGGGTGTACGCTGGCAGAGAACAGGCGGAGTCGCCGGAGTGCACGCCTGCCTGCTCGATATGCTCCATGATGCCGCCAATCAGCACCATTTCGCCATCGCAGATGGCGTCAACGTCTACTTCCACCGCGTCGTCGAGGAAGCGGTCAAGCAGCACTGGCGCATCGTTGGAAACGCTCACTGCGGTCTGGAAGTAGCGACGCAGGTCGGCTTCGTCATAAACGATTTCCATCGCGCGGCCGCCCAGCACGTAGGAAGGACGCACCACCAGCGGGTAGCCAATCTCTTTCGCCTTCTCAACGGCCTGTTCGATAGCGGTCACGGTGGCGTTCGCCGGCTGTTTCAGCTTCAGACGGTCAACCGCCTGCTGGAAACGCTCGCGGTCTTCCGCACGGTCAATCGCATCCGGGCTGGTACCGATAACCGGTACGCCTGCCGCTTCCAGCGCGCGCGCCAGCTTCAGCGGGGTCTGGCCACCGTACTGCACGATAACGCCTTTTGGCTTCTCGATGCGCACGATTTCCAGCACGTCTTCCAGGGTAACCGGCTCGAAGTAGAGGCGGTCAGAGGTGTCGTAGTCGGTAGAAACCGTTTCAGGGTTACAGTTGACCATGATGGTCTCGTAACCGTCTTCGCGCAGCGCCAGCGAGGCGTGTACGCAGCAGTAGTCGAACTCGATGCCCTGGCCGATACGGTTTGGACCGCCGCCCAGCACCATAATCTTGTCGCGGTCGACTGACGGGTTCGCTTCGCACTCGTCTTCATAGGTGGAGTACATGTACGCGGTGTCGGTCGAGAATTCAGCCGCACAGGTGTCCACGCGCTTGTAGACCGGGTGCAGGTTGTACTGGTCGCGCAGCTTGCGGATTTCTGCTTCACGCACGCCCGCCAGCTTAGCCAGACGCGCGTCTGCGAAGCCTTTACGCTTCAGCACGCGCAGGAAGTCAGCGTCCAGGCCGGTGATGCCCAGCTCGGCCACTTTCTCTTCCAGACGCACCAGCTCTTCAATCTGCACCAGGAACCAGCGGTCGATGTTGGTCAGGTTGAACACGCCGTCCACGGACAGGCCCGCACGGAAGGCATCGGCGATGTACCAGATACGCTCTGCGCCCGCGTCTTTCAGCTCGCGGCGGATTTTAGTCAGCGCTTCCGGGTCGTCCAGGCTCACTTTCGGGTCAAAGCCGGTCGCGCCCACTTCCAGGCCGCGCAGCGCTTTTTGCAGGGATTCCTGCTGGGTGCGGCCAATCGCCATCACTTCACCGACAGATTTCATCTGGGTGGTCAGACGGTCGTTCGCGCCCGCGAATTTCTCGAAGTTGAAGCGAGGAATTTTGGTCACAACGTAGTCGATGGACGGCTCGAAGGACGCAGGCGTGCGGCCACCGGTGATGTCGTTCATCAGCTCGTCGAGGGTGTAACCCACCGCCAGCTTCGCCGCCACTTTCGCAATCGGGAAGCCGGTCGCTTTCGACGCCAGCGCGGAGGAACGGGACACGCGCGGGTTCATTTCGATAACAATCAGGCGGCCTGTTTTCGGGTTAACCGAGAACTGCACGTTAGAACCGCCGGTTTCCACGCCGATTTCACGCAGTACCGCCATCGAGGCGTTACGCATGATTTGATACTCTTTGTCGGTCAGGGTCTGGGCTGGCGCAACGGTGATGGAGTCACCGGTGTGGATACCCATCGCATCGAAGTTTTCGATGGAGCAGACGATGATGCAGTTGTCGTTTTTATCACGTACCACTTCCATCTCGTACTCTTTCCAGCCAATCAGCGACTCGTCAATCAGCAGCTCTTTGGTTGGGGAGAGATCAAGACCGCGTTCACAAATCTCTTCGAACTCTTCACGGTTGTAGGCGATACCGCCGCCGGTGCCGCCCATGGTGAACGATGGACGGATGATGCACGGATAACCCACTTCAGCCGCAACGGCCAGCGCTTCTTCCATGTTGTGTGCGATACCGGAACGCGCGGTGTCGAGGCCGATTTTCTTCATTGCCACGTCGAAGCGGCGACGGTCTTCTGCTTTATCAATGGCGTCGGCGGTCGCACCGATCATGGTCACGCCGAACTCTTCCAGCACGCCCTGACGCTCCAGCTCCAGCGCACAGTTCAGCGCCGTCTGGCCGCCCATGGTTGGCAGCACCGCGTCCGGACGCTCTTTCTCGATGATTTTACGCACGACTTCCCAGTGAATCGGCTCGATGTAGGTTGCATCTGCCATCTCCGGGTCGGTCATGATGGTTGCCGGGTTGGAGTTCACCAGGATAACGCGGTAACCCTCTTCGCGCAGGGCTTTACACGCCTGAGCGCCGGAGTAGTCGAATTCGCAGGCCTGGCCGATCACGATCGGGCCAGCGCCAAGGATCAGGATGCTTTTTATGTCTGTACGTTTTGGCATTGTCTTCTCGGCTCCTGATTATTTAGCTGTCTTACGGTATTGCTCGATAAGTTCGATGAAGTGATCGAACAGCGGCGCGGCGTCGTGTGGCCCCGGGCTGGCTTCAGGGTGGCCCTGGAAGCTGAATGCTGGCTTATCGGTACGGTGGATACCCTGCAGGGTGCCATCGAACAGCGACTTATGGGTCACGCGCAGGTTAGCCGGCATTGAGGCTTCGTCGACGGCAAAGCCGTGGTTCTGCGCGGTGATCATCACCGTGTTGTTATCAATGTCTTTCACCGGGTGGTTACCACCGTGGTGGCCGAACTTCATCTTAACGGTGTTCGCACCGCTAGCCAGCGCCAGCAGCTGATGGCCGAGGCAGATGCCGAATACCGGGATGTCGGTTTCCAGGAAGGACTTGATGGCGGCGATGGCGTAATCACACGGCGCCGGGTCGCCAGGACCGTTGGACAGGAAAATACCGTCCGGATTCATCTTCAGCACGTCTTCGGCAGACGTTTGTGCCGGAACCACCGTCAGGCGGCAGCCGCGGTCAACCAGCATGCGCAGGATGTTGCGCTTGGCGCCGAAATCGTAGGCCACCACGTGGAACGGCAGCTCGCTCTCTTTTTTCGCTTCCGGCAGGTCGCCTTCCAGCGTCCAGCTACCCTGAGTCCAGCTGTAGGCTTCAGCAGTAGTCACTTCTTTCGCCAGGTCCATGCCGTTCAGGCCAGGGAAGGCTTTCGCTTTTTCCAGCGCCAGCGTCGCATCGAGGTTATCACCCGCGATGATGCAGCCGTTCTGTGCACCCTTCTCGCGCAGCAAACGCGTTAGCTTACGGGTATCGATATCGGCAATCGCCACGATGTTATGGCGCTTCAGGTAAGAAGAAAGATCTTCGGTATTGCGGAAGTTGCTGGCTATCAGCGGCAGGTCGCGGATGACCAGGCCTTGCGCATGTACCTGAGAGGATTCTTCGTCAGCCGCATTGGTGCCGACATTGCCGATATGAGGATAAGTAAGAGTAACGATTTGGCGAGAATAGGAAGGATCAGTGAGGATTTCTTGATAACCGGTCATTGAAGTATTGAAAACGACTTCCCCAACCGCCGAACCCGTTGCCCCTATGGCCCGACCGATAAACTGGGTTCCGTCTTCCAGAACCAATAGCGCTGACTTAATCAAAACACCCTCCAGAGAATATTCACTCACTTTATTTGCATATTAATTCATAACCGTGTCATGAATCAATGCAAATGTGTTGCCAGCGGATTTTTGGCAAACGGCGGCATTCTGGAGATTTGGTGGGTAAAAGTCAACTTAAAACGGATATTTTGTTTAGTGTTTTGCAGCCCTGGTGAGAGTAATGCGGCTTAAGCGACAAAAAGATCAGGTAAATCACCGCGGAAAACGCTTGCGCGCCGGGTTTAATAAAAAATGTCGTGTTGGAGCATGAAAAAGTGGACCGGATGGTCAAAATTTACATTTCAGTAACGTTAAAACGCTACAAGATATAGAAATTTAGAGGCTTAATTAAAAACAACACATGAAAAAGATAAAATAAAAGGGCAATAAAATATTGCCCTATGCAATCAAACAATTACGACTGCAATAACCACATCACGATGGGTAATAATGCTTACAAATTGTTGAGATCTAGCACATCTCGCATATCAAAAAGACCATTTTTCTTCTCTTTCAGCCACAAGGCGGACCGAACGGCACCATTGGCAAACGTCATTCGGCTGGACGCTTTATGCGTAATTTCGACACGTTCGCCAATATCGGCGAACATCGCCGTGTGTTCGCCGACGATGTCACCCGCTCGCACGGTTGCGAAACCGATGGTGCCAGGTACGCGTTCGCCGGTGTAGCCTTCGCGGGTATAGACCGCGCAGTCTTTTAAATCTTTATCAAGTGCATGAGCAATCGCTTCGCCCATCGCCAGCGCCGTCCCAGATGGCGCATCAACCTTGTAACGGTGGTGAGCTTCTACAATCTCGATATCGGTATAATTGCCCATCACCTTCGCGGCCTTCTCCAGCAGCTTCAGCATGACGTTAACGCCCACGCTAAAGTTTGCGGCGAAGACAATCGCAATCTCTTTGGATGCATCCTGGATAGCCTGCTTGCCCGCATCGTCAAAACCGGTGGTGCCAATCACCATCCCCTTGCCGTGCTGACGGCAAAACGCCAGATGCGTGAGCGTCCCTTCCGGGCGTGTAAAATCGATGAATACATCGAAGTCCTCTTTTACCGCTTCCAGACTGCTTTGCACGGTAACACCCGTGTGGCCAGCGCCCGCCAGCTCACCGGCATCGGTCCCCAGAAGCGAAGAACCTTCTCGCTCCAGTGCCGCGCCAAGCGCTACGCCATCCATCTGAAGTGCCGCCTGAATAAGCTGACGGCCCATACGTCCACCCGCGCCCGCAATGGCGACACGGATCTGTGCATCATGCATAGTTATTCTCTTACGTTAAAATGATGTAAACCGTTTTCAGATTAACCAGCCTTGAGAAGCACTGCCAACTGAAAACACCGATAATTAGAATTTAACGTGAAACCGACTTAAATATCAGTAAAAGACATGATTTTGTCGTCACGATAAAGTAACGGGTAAAAAAAAGGCCAGCACAGGAGGTGCTGGCCTTTCATCAGAAAAAGGACTATTCAACTTCGCGGGCGTCGATGCGCAGTTCTTTCGGGACTTCGAAAACGATGTTCTCTTCACGTCCTTCCAGCGGCACCGCTTCGCCGCCGCCCAGCTCCTGCAGACGGGAAATGACGTTCTGAACCAGAATATCTGGCGCAGACGCCCCGGCCGTCACGCCGACACAGGCCGCGTCTTTAACCCACGCTTCCTGAATATCCGACGCGTCATCAATCAGGAAAGCCATTTTCCCCATGCGTTGCGCCAGTTCGGCCAGACGGTTGGAGTTAGATGAGTTTTTGGAGCCGACCACGAGCACCACATCCGCCTGTTCAGCCAGCGCGCGCACCGCTTCCTGACGGTTAGTGGTTGCGTAGCAGATATCATCCTTACGCGGGCCGACGATTTTCGGGAAGCGCTGACGCAGGGCGTCAATCACGTCTGAGGTATCGTCTACGGAGAGCGTCGTCTGGGTCATAAACGACAGACGCGCTTCGTTTTTCACGTTCAGCGTAAGGACATCTTCAGGCGACTCAACCAGATACATCCCCCCTTCCGGGTTGCTGTACTGGCCCATGGTGCCTTCGACTTCCGGATGACCGGCATGGCCAATCAAAATCGACTCTTCACCACGACGGCTGGCGCGCGCCACTTCCATATGCACTTTTGTCACCAGCGGACAGGTAGCATCGAATACGGTCAGATCGCGGCTTTTTGCTTCGTTACGGACCGCCTGAGAGACACCGTGCGCGGAGAAGATCAGGATCGCACCGTCCGGTACTTCGCTGATCTGCTCAATGAAGATGGCGCCGCGCTCGCGCAGGCTGTCGACCACGTAGCGGTTGTGCACCACTTCGTGACGCACATAAATCGGCGCGCCGTAAATCTCCAGCGCGTTTTCAACAATGCTGATAGCGCGGTCTACACCGGCGCAGAAGCCGCGCGGGTTAGCCAACAGGATCTGCATTTCAGGCCTCCAGTGCAGGATCGATTTCCAGCACTTCAACATCAAAATGAACGGTACGCCCGGCAAGCGGATGGTTGAAGTCAACGGTAATGGAGTCGCCGTTGATTTCGCGGATCACGCCAGGCATTTCGCTGCCGTCCATAGCGGTAAAGAGCATAATCGCGCCGATTTCCGGTTCACCCGCATCCATAAACTCGCGGCGCGAGAAATACTGGATCAGGTCCGGACTCGGCACGCCAAACGCGGCATCCGGCTCCAGCGAAAAGGCTTTTTTCTCTCCCTCTTTCAGGCCCAGAAGCTGCTGCTCAAGACCTTCAGACAGGGAGGTATCGCCAAGACGAAACAGGGCCGGTTTGCCGTTATTGCGGGTGGATTCGGCCGTGGAGCCGTCATCCAGCTTCAGCGTGAAGTGAACGAGAACCGCGCTGTTGCTCTGTACGGATTTAGACATGCAAATTGCTCGCTTGTTTAGCCCGGTGGCATTACACCACCGGGCGAGTGTGTTACGCCTGCTCTTTCGCAGCCGGTTTAGGCAAGAAGCCTTCCAGCACGATTAACGCCGCACCGATACAAATTGCCGTATCGGCCAGGTTAAAGGTCGCGAAATGCCAGTCGCCGACGTAAAAGTCAATCATATCGACCACAAAGCCGTGCCACAGGCGGTCAAACAGGTTGCCCAGCGCGCCGCCAATGATCAGCGCGTAGGCGATGTTATTCAGCTTTTGCGTGGCCTTCGAGCGGTACATCAGCACCGCCAGGATCACGCAGATACCCAGAGCGATACCTGCAAAGAACCAGCGCTGCCAGCCACCGCTGTCGGCAAGGAAACTAAACGCTGCGCCGTAGTTACGCGCGTAGTGCAGGTTAAGCGACGGGAACAGCGGGACCGTCTCCCCCAGAGAAAAATTCTGGAGTATCAGGAATTTGCTGCCCAGATCGATAATCAGCACCACCACAACCAGCCACAGCCAGCGCAGTCCTGTTGAACAGAGAGTTTTACTCATCAGGCAAACTTACGTTTTTCGCCGTCACCGGCGACGTTGCTTACACAGCGTCCGCAGATGTCTGCGTGTTCCGCCACCTGACCGACATCGGTAGTGTAATGCCAGCAACGCGGGCATTTCTCACCGTCGGCTTTGCTCAGCGCGACTTTCAGTCCTTTGAGCAGTTCGCTCTGCTGAGCATCAGCAGAAGCCTCGGCATAATCCGCAACTTTCGCACCGGAGGTCAACAGGACAAATCGTAATTCATCGCCCAGCGCGATCAGCTTCGCCGCCAGCTCCGGTTCAGCGTACAGCGTGACTGCCGCTTCCAGAGAGCCGCCGACTTTCTTGTCTGCACGCGCCTGCTCGATAACCTTGTTCACTTCGCCACGCACCTTCAGCAGCTCGTCCCAGAAGGCATCGTTCATCGCTTCGGTGCTGGAGAGATCGAACAGACCTTCGTACCACTCACCCGTGAAGACATACTTCTCACGGTCGCCAGGCAGATAGCCCCAGATTTCATCCGCGGTGAAGGACATGATCGGCGCCATCCAGCGTACCAGCGCTTCTGCGATGTGGAACAGCGCGGTCTGGCAGCTACGACGCGCCACGCTGTCCGCTTTCGCGGTGTACTGGCGGTCTTTGATGATGTCGAGGTAGAACGAGCCCATCTCGATGGAGCAGAAGCGCATCAGGCGCTGCACCACTTCGTGGAAGTCGTAAGACTCATAGGCTTTCAGGATATCGTCCTGCGCCGCTTTCGCGCAGCCTACCGCCCAGCGGTCCAGCACCACCATCTCTTCCGGTTTAACCATGTCTTTTGCCGGATCGAACCCGTTCAGGTTCGCCAGCAGGAAGCGCGCGGTGTTACGGATACGACGATAGCTGTCGGCAGCACGCTTCAGGATCTCGTCAGACACCGCCATTTCGCCGGTGTAGTCGGTCGACGCCACCCACAGACGCAGGATGTCTGCGCCCAGTTTGTTCATCACATCCTGCGGAGAAACGGTGTTACCGATAGATTTGGACATCTTACGGCCCTGACCATCCACGGTGAAGCCGTGAGTCAGTACCTGACGGTAAGGCGCTTTACCCTTCATGGCGGTGGAGATCATCAGAGATGACATGAACCAGCCGCGGTGTTGGTCCGACCCTTCCAGATACATATCGGCAGCGTGACCGGCGAATTCCGGACGCACGTCAACCACGGAGGAGTGGGTCGACCCGGAGTCGAACCACACGTCCAGGGTATCCGGCACTTTCTCGTAGTTATCTGCATCAGCGCCCAAGATGTCGCGGGCGTCGAGATCCCACCACGCCTGAATGCCGTCAACTTCGACGCGCTTCGCCACTTCTTCCATCAGTTCCAGGGTATTCGGGTGCAGTTCCTGCGTCTCTTTGTGCACGAACAGAGACATCGGTACACCCCAGGTACGCTGACGGGAGATACACCAGTCAGGACGGTTAGCTACCATGGATTCGATACGCGCCTGGCCCCAGTCAGGGATCCACTGCACGCCTTTGATCTCTTTCAGAGACTGCTCGCGCAGGCCTTTCTGATCCATGCTGACGAACCACTGCGGGGTCGCACGGAAGATGATTGGGGTCTTGTGACGCCAGCAGCACGGATAGCTGTGCTGCATTTTTTCTACGTGCAGCAGCGCGCCGCTGGTACGCAGCATGTCGACGATAATGTCGTTCGCTTTGAAGACGTTGATACCATCCAGCGCCGGGTAGGTGCCAGGCAGATAAGAACCGTCCGGGCCGACCGGGTTAGCGATTTCCAGACCGTACTTCAGGCTGATGTTGTAGTCGTCAGGACCGTGGCCACCGGCGGTATGCACCGCACCGGTACCCGCTTCCAGCGTCACGTGATCGCCCAGGATCGCCGGAACGTCGAAGTCCAGGAACGGGTGCTTGAAGCGCATCAGCTCCAGGGCGTCACCTTTCACGGTGCCCAGCACGGTGTAGTCACTGATATGCGCGCGCTTCAGCACGCTCTCAACCAGATCTTTCGCCAGGATAACCGCCTGACCGTCAATCTGCACCAGTGCGTATTCGAACTCACCGGACAGGGAGATCGCACGGTTGGCAGGCAGAGTCCACGGGGTGGTGGTCCAGATCACCAGAGAGATCGGGCCGTTTACCGAGGAGACGCCAAATTTAGCCTTCACCGCATCCTGATCGACGGCATGGAACGCCACGTCGATAGATGGGGAAGTTTTGTCGTAATACTCCACTTCCGCTTCTGCCAGCGCAGAGCGGCAGTCCACGCACCAGTGCACCGGCTTAGCGCCTTTGTGCAGGTGACCGTTACCGATGATTTTGCCCAGCGCACGGATGATGTTGGCTTCAGTTTTGAAATCCATGGTCAGGTACGGGTGCGACCAGTCGCCCAGCACGCCCAGACGGATGAAGTCAGCGCGCTGACCGTCGACCTGCGTGGCTGCATATTCGCGACACTTCGCACGGAACTCGGCGGCGGTGAACTTCTCACCCGGCTTGCCGAACTCTTGCTCCACTTTCAGCTCGATTGGCAGACCGTGGCAGTCCCAGCCTGGAACGTAAGGCGAGTCATAGCCCGTGAGCCCTTTGGACTTCACGATAATGTCTTTCAGAATCTTGTTAACCGAGTGACCAATATGAATGCTGCCATTCGCATATGGAGGGCCATCATGCAGAATGAAGGTTTTTTTGCCTTTTTTGGCTGCACGAATGATGCCGTACAGGTCATCATCGGTCCAACGCGCCAGCATTCCCGGTTCGCGCTTGGCGAGATCGCCGCGCATCGGGAACCCTGTTTCCGGCAAATTCAGGGTTGATTTATAGTCACTCATCAGATTCTCGGTTCCGTATTTATCACGTAGGCAGTTAAGCCGGGTTCAAAGCCCAAAAAACTCGCGGGCCGTCAATTCATCTCGCGCAATTTGCGCTTTTAGTTCATCCAGCGAACCAAATCGCTGCTCGTTGCGTATTTTTTTACGCAGTATCACATCTATATGGCGACCATACAGGTCCATTACAACGTCCAGCAGGTGCACTTCTAGCTGTTGACGCACACCCGCGACGGTCGGACGCGTGCCAATGTTGGCGACGCCGTAGAACGGCTTATCGCCCAGTCCTGCCACTTCCACCGCATAAACCCCTTTAACCGGGGAAACCTGACGACGCAGCGGTATATTCGCCGTCGGGAAGCCTATCGTGCGGCCCAGCGCATCGCCATGGACCACGCGGCCAGAGATAGTAAACGGATGCCCCAGCAGGGTTTCAGCCGTATCCAGTTCATCATCGGCCAATGCCCGGCGAACCGCCGTGCTGCTGACGCGCACGCCGCCTTCGCAGAAGGTCATCGCGCTGGTGACGTCAAAACCGTACTCCAGACCAGCCTTCTGTAATAGCAAGAAATCGCCCTGACGACCAGCGCCAAAGCGGAAATCATCGCCCACGGCGAGAAACTGCACGCCAAGGCGCTTAACCAGCAGGTCGCTGACGAAATTTTGTGCTGTCAGCGCGGCAAAGCGGCGATCGAAACGTACACACAATACATAGTCCACGCCGGACTCCGCCAGATAGCGCAACTTCTCGCGCAGGCGAGTGAGGCGGGCGGGAGATTTATCGCCCGCGAACAGCTCCAGCGGCTGCGGCTCGAAAATCATCACTACAACAGGCAGGCCGCGGGCCTCCCCTTCTTTACGCAATCCCTGCAACAGCGCCTGATGACCACGATGCACGCCGTCGAAATTACCAATAGTCAGCACGCACCCGTGCGGTGCGCTGCTGAGATTATGTATGCCGCGTATCAGCTTCATGTCTGGCTCAAAACAGTGAAAATCGCCAAAGTATACCTTGTACAGCGGTTAAGGTTAACCGGCGATTGTTCGCGCAAAACAGAAAGCCGTAATGATTTCATCAGGCTGACCTTTCGCAGCGAAAAAATCTGCTCGTGAACTGCGATTTTTATGCCGAAAGGCTGTATTCAGGGAAGACAAGCTGGTAGAATCCTGCGCCATCACTACGTAACGTAGCGTCGCTAATTAACGGCGCTTATTTGCACAAATCCATTGACAAAAGAAGGCAAAGAGGGCATATTCCTCGGCCTTTGAATTGTCCACATAGAACATATTTGGGAGTTGGACTTGGCTAATATCAAATCAGCTAAGAAACGTGCCGTTCAGTCTGAAAAGGCTCGTAAGCACAACGCAAGCCGTCGCTCTATGATGCGTACTTTCATCAAGAAAGTATACGCAGCAATCGAAGCAGGCGACAAAGCTGCAGCGCAGAACGCATTTAACGAAATGCAACCAATCGTGGATCGTCAGGCTGCTAAAGGTCTGATCCACAAAAACAAAGCAGCGCGTCATAAAGCAAACCTGACCGCGCAGATCAACAAACTGGCTTAATCGCTACTTGTTGTTGCTTGTTTAAAGAACCCGCTTAACGCGGGTTTTTTTATGCCTTCAGATTGCCGGTGGCGTAAACAGCGCCGAGTAGTCACGGTTACAGATTCGCTGCACCGCCGGGTGCTGAATCATCCTTTCGGCAAATATGGCGTGATACTCCTCCATCACGTTATCCACTCTGCCTATCTCCGTAATCTTATCGTCCGAATAGAGATCGTGCGCGTACAGCGTCGGCGCAACGAAGATGGCGTTATGCGCTTCGCCAAAGGCTTTCATCAGCGCCGCATCGTCAAACTCTCCGAGAATTTCGACCTTTAGCCCCTGCGAGTTAAACCAGTTCAGCAGCTTGCGTCCCAGCATTGAGCGCCTTCCCGGCACCAGCAGGCGGCGCTCTTCAAGGCACGCGGGGAACGGTTTTTCCGGCGGCGGATTAATGCACCAGAAGCTCACGCCGCATTCGCCAATTTTTACCGAGAACAGCCCTTCCTGCTGGGTGGAATCAATCGGACAATCCGAGATAATCATATCCAGCTTGTGCTGGCTTAGCTGTTCCAGCAGCATCTCGTGGGTGGATTCAAAGCAGCGCAGATGAATTTGTTCATCTTCAACCACCGCCGCGTCCAGCACGCCGCTCACCAGCCGTTTGGACAGCGCATCCGCCACGCCCACGTCAAAGAGCAGGTTCGACTCTTTGCGGTAGTTGACAATATCCAGCATCTCCTGGCTCAGGGTGAACATCTTGTCCGCGTAGCGAAACACCAGCTCGCCCAGTTCGCTGGGTTCAATCCCACGCCCCTTACGCTTGAACAGCTTGCCCTGCAAACGCTCTTCCAGCGCCTTGATTTGCCCGGTAATGGTTTGCGGCGTCAGATAGAGCGCTTCTGCCGCTCCCACCACCGAGCCCTGCTTATAGACGTGCCAGAAGTAGTACAGATGGTTGTAATTTAAATGAGACATCGCGTCTTCTCTCCCTGAGTGTATATCGGGAGAAGGATCGCCTCCTCCCGGTGTTCCGTTATGCCCGGACGGCCTGTCCGGATAACTTCACCTTCAACAAGGTATAACCGATTACCGCGGCCAGTAATGACCCGATGAGGATGCCGAGTTTAGCCCAGACGATAAGCTCAGGCGCATGCGCGCCAAACGCAAGGGTCGAGATAAAGATCGACATCGTAAACCCGATTCCACACAGCACGCCGACGGCCATAATTTGACCAAAGGTTGTGCCGTGCGGCAATGACGCCAGCTTCAGCTTCGTCGCCAGCCAGCAGAAGAGGCTAATACCCAGCGGCTTACCGATAAACAGCCCGGCAATAATGCCCAGCGGCAGCACGGACGTCAGCCCGTCCAGCGTCACCCCGCCCAGCGAAACCCCGGCGTTGGCAAACGCAAATAGGGGTAGGGTCATAAAGGCGACCCACGGGTGCAGCACATGCTCCAGCTGCTTAGCGGGCGACTTGCCGTCCTGCGGCTTAAGCGGCACGAAGAAGCCGACGATCACACCTGCCAGCGTAGCGTGCACGCCCGATTTCAGCACCGCCGTCCACAGCACCATCCCCACCAGGATATAGATACCGATGCGGCGAACATTGAAGATGTTCAGCAGCGCCAGCACCGCAATCGCCCCGGCAGCGACGCTCAGGGACAGGATCGACAGATCGCTGGTGTAGAACAGCGCGATAATCACAATGGCGCCCAGGTCATCGATGATCGCCAGCGCCATCAGGAAGATTTTCAGGGCTACCGGCACGCGGCTACCGAGTAAGGCTAAGACACCGAGCGCAAAGGCGATATCCGTCGCAGCCGGGATCGCCCAGCCGTGACGTGCAATCGGATCCTGCCAGGTGAATGCCAGGAAGAGCAGCGCCGGCACCACCATCCCACCGAGCGCGGCAATGACCGGGAACGCCGCGCGCTGGCGGCTGGCTAGCGAGCCCAGTACCAGCTCACGCTTAACCTCAAGCCCCACCAGCAGGAAGAACACCGCCATTAGCGCATCGTTGATCCACAGCAGCATGTTCTTGTTAATTTCCAGCGCCCCGACCTTCAGCTCAACGGGCGTTTCCAGAAATGCATGGTAGAGATCCTGCGTGATGCCAAGGTTAGCCAGCACCATCGCGGCCGCTGCGGCAATAATCAGGATCACGCCACCGGACGCCTCACTGCTAAAGAAACGGTGTAGTAATTTCATTTAAGTTCTCTCTTTTACAACAATACCTCGATAAAACCATAATACCAAGCCAAATAGCTCGGCAAAAACAGATTAATATTGAGTATAAACTCAGTTTAACCGAGCTATACGCGCAAATAAAAAAGCCCGGAATCGCTTCCGGGCTTTTGCGGATGAAAACCAGCTGATCGATTAGCGGGTTAAATCATCGAAGAATTTTTTGACGCCATCGAAGAAGCTTTTGGAGCGCGGGCTGTTTTTCTCACCCGTCGGGCCGCCGAAGCTCTCCTGCAGCTCTTTCAGCAGCTGTTTCTGCTTGTCGTTCAGGCCAACCGGCGTTTCCACGACGACGCGGCAAAGCAGGTCGCCCTGCGCACCACCACGAACGGATTTAACGCCTTTCCCGCGCATGCGGAACAGCTTACCGGTCTGGGTCTCGCCCGGGATCTTCAGATTGACGCGACCATCCAGCGTCGGTACTTCGATTTCACCGCCCAGTGCCGCCATCGCAAAGTTGATCGGCACTTCGCAGTACAGGTTGTTCCCTTCACGCTCAAAGATAGCGTGCTGTTTCACCTGCACCTGGACGTACAGATCGCCTGCCGGTGCGCCGTGCTCGCCTGCTTCGCCCTCACCTGCCAGACGGATGCGGTCGCCCGTATCCACGCCGGCCGGGATCTTAACGGACAGGGTCTTGGTTTTCTCAACGCGACCGTGGCCGTGGCATTTGGTGCACGGATCTTTGATCAGCGTACCGCGACCGTGACAGTGCGGACAGGCCTGCTGCACCGCAAAGAAGCCCTGACGCATCTGTACCTGACCCGAACCGTGACAGGTTGGACAGGTTTGTGGCTGCGTACCCGCTTTCGCACCGCTGCCGTGGCAAACGTCACACTCTTCCAGAGTTGGAATACGGATCTCTTTGGTTACGCCGCGAACGGCCTCTTCCAGCGTCAGCTCCATGTTGTAGCGCAGGTCCGCGCCGCGCGCCGCGCGCTGACGACCACGGCCGCCGCCGAAGATATCGCCGAACACATCGCCAAAGATATCGCTGAAGTCAGCGCCGCCGCCAAAGCCGCCACCGCCGAATCCACCGCCGCCCATGCCGCCCTGTTCAAAGGCTGCGTGACCGTACTGGTCATAGGCCGCACGTTTTTGTGCATCGGTCAGGACTTCGTAGGCTTCTTTGATCTCTTTAAATTTGGCTTCAGCCTCTTTGTCACCCTGGTTACGGTCCGGGTGGAATTTCATGGCCAGGCGCTTATACGCCTTTTTGATTTCACGCTCTTCCGCAGTTTTCGGAACGCCTAAAATCTCGTAATAGTCTTGCTTTGCCATTGGTTTTTTTAAGCCCCTTAACATGCGAGCACGGGCGTGGAGAGTTCTCCTACGCCCGTGCCGATTAATTACCCTGCATCAGGGCGATTATTTTTTATCTTTAACTTCTTCGAACTCAGCGTCGACAACATCGTCGTCTTTCGCGTTGTTCGCCGAAGCGTCAGCGCCCGCCTGCTGTTGAGCGTGCTGCTGCTGAGCGATTTCCATCAGCTTCTGAGAAGCCTGTGCCAGTTCCTGCATCTTCGCTTCAATGTCCGCTTTATCTTCACCTTTCAGTGAGGATTCCAGCGCACTCAGTGCAGCTTCGATAGCAGTCTTGTCTTCCGCTGGCAGTTTATCGCCTGCTTCTTCAACCTGCTTACGGGTGCTGTGCAGCAGATGGTCACCCTGGTTACGGGTCTGAACCAGCTCTTCGAACTTACGGTCGGATTCCGCGTTAGCTTCGGCATCGCGAACCATTTTTTCGATTTCAGCTTCGTTCAGGCCAGAAGATGCCTTGATGGTGATCTTCTGCTCTTTACCGCTGTTTTTGTCTTTCGCAGACACGTGCAGGATACCGTCAGCATCGATGTCGAAGGTGACTTCGATCTGCGGCATGCCGCGCGGTGCCGGGTTAATACCGTCCAGGTTGAACTGACCCAGAGATTTGTTATCCGCCGCACGCTTACGCTCACCCTGCAGCACATGGATGGTTACCGCAGACTGGTTGTCTTCAGCGGTAGAGAACACCTGGCTGTGCTTGGTTGGGATGGTGGTGTTTTTGTTGATGAGCGCAGTCATCACACCGCCCATGGTTTCGATACCCAGAGACAGCGGGGTAACGTCCAGCAGCAGTACGTCTTTAACTTCACCGGTCAGTACGCCACCCTGAACCGCAGCACCGATAGCCACTGCTTCGTCCGGGTTAACGTCTTTACGTGGCTCTTTACCAAAGAACTCAGCCACTTTCTTCTGCACCATTGGCATACGGGTCTGGCCACCAACGAGGATAACGTCGTTGATATCAGACACGGACAGGCCAGCGTCCTGCAGAGCAACTTTCAGCGGCTCGATAGAACGGTTCACCAGGTCTTCTACCAGGCTTTCCAGTTTCGCACGGGTCACTTTGATGTTCATGTGTTTAGGACCGGTCGCGTCTGCAGTGATGTACGGCAGGTTAACGTCGGTCTGCTGAGCAGAAGACAGCTCGATCTTCGCTTTCTCAGCGGCTTCTTTCAGGCGCTGCATAGCCAGCGGGTCGTTACGCAGGTCAATGCCCTGATCTTTCTTGAACTCGTCAACGAGGTAGTTGATCAGACGGGTATCGAAGTCTTCACCACCCAGGTGGGTATCACCGTTGGTTGCCAGAACTTCGAAGGTTTTTTCGCCGTCAACTTCGTCGATTTCGATAATAGAGATATCGAAGGTACCACCACCCAGGTCGTAAACCGCGATAGTACGGTTGCCGACTTCTTTATCCAGACCGTAAGCCAGTGCAGCCGCGGTTGGTTCGTTGATGATACGTTTTACTTCCAGACCTGCGATACGGCCAGCATCTTTGGTTGCCTGACGCTGAGCATCGTTGAAGTAGGCAGGTACGGTGATAACAGCTTCAGTTACCGGCTCACCCAGGTAATCTTCAGCGGTTTTCTTCATTTTTTTCAGCACTTCAGCAGAAATCTGCGGTGGTGCAGTTTTGGTGCCTTTCACATCAAGCCATGCATCGCCGTTATCTGCCGCGATGATTTTGTAAGGCATGATGGAAACGTCACGCTGAACTTCTTCGTCCTGGAAGCGGCGACCGATCAGGCGTTTAATCGCAAACAGGGTGTTTTGCGGGTTTGTCACTGCCTGACGTTTAGCCGGCTGACCAACCAGAGTTTCACCATCCTGGGTATAAGCAATGATAGAAGGCGTGGTGCGATCGCCCTCGGCGTTCTCCAGCACGCGTGCAGTAGTGCCATCCATAATCGCTACACAAGAGTTGGTAGTACCCAGGTCGATACCAATAATTTTACCCATCTAAACGTCTCCACTAAAAATTCAGTCAACATGTGGTTGTGTACCTGTAATAAGGGCAGAACGTGCTTTTTCAACTGCCCAGATTTGATTTTTTTCAGGTCCACACACTGCGGTTGACTACAAGATGGGGTCGCGACGGCATCCATCAAGGGGCAAGCATAAAAAAAATTTTAATTTCACCCTGATGAGATCATAGACGCCATTGATTGCGCCCATTATGATGCCGCGCCCAGTCAGGGAGAACTGACGCGGGTTTAACCATTTCACCATATTAATGATGATTTTTTTGAGGACTTATGGGCAACACTAAGTTGGCTAATCCGGCTCCGCTGGGCCTGATGGGTTTTGGCATGACCACTATTCTGCTGAACCTGCACAATATCGGGATGTTCCCGATGGATGGCATCATCCTGGCGATGGGCATTTTTTACGGCGGTATCGCACAAATCTTCGCGGGCCTGCTGGAATATAAGAAAGGCAATACCTTCGGCTTAACCGCATTCACCTCTTACGGTTCTTTCTGGCTGACCCTGGTTGCCATTCTGCTGCTGCCTAAAATGGGCATGGCAGACGCGGCAAACGCCCACTTCCTGGGCGTTTACCTGGGTCTGTGGGGCGTTTTCACCCTGTTTATGTTCTTCGGTACCCTGAAGGGCAACCGCATGCTGCAGTTCGTTTTCCTGAACCTGACCGTCCTGTTCGCCCTGCTGGCGATCGGTCACCTGGTGGATAACGAAGGCATCGTTCATGTTGCAGGCTGGATTGGTCTGGTTTGCGGCGCAAGCGCTATCTACCTTGCAATGGGTGAAGTGCTGAACGAGCAGTTTGACCGCACCGTTTTACCGATTGGTGAAAAACACTGATCCTTCTGTCGTGTCCGCCTCGCGGGCACGACATCCCCGCTTCTGCCCCAGCCAAATCCCTAATCCCAGCCCCATCATCGACAGCGCCAGCACGTACCAGGCCGGAGCCATGGGAGACACGCCCATCAACACCGTCACCGCAATCGGCGTCAGCCCACCGAAAATGGCATACGACACGTTGTAGGAAAAAGAAATCCCGGTGAAGCGTACCTCTGGCGGGAACGCGCGCACCATCACGTACGGTACAGCCCCGACAACGCCCACGCACAGGCCTACCACGCCGTACAGCAGGAACAGCTGTTCAGGATGGCTGCCAGCCAGATGGTAAAACGCCCAGCTTGATGCGGCCAGTAACAGGCTCCCGACAACAAAGGTAACGCTGGCACCGAAACGATCCGCCGCCAGCCCGGCGGCAAGACAGCCAAAGCAGAGCATGATTGTCGCGATACTGTTCGCCTGTAACGTCACGGCAGGAGCGAAACCATACTGCTTTTGCAGCCACACCGGGGACATCAATATCA
The DNA here is from genome assembly GCF_058354585.1 of Enterobacter sp. Taxon_8. Classification (NCBI taxonomy): domain Bacteria; kingdom Pseudomonadati; phylum Pseudomonadota; class Gammaproteobacteria; order Enterobacterales; family Enterobacteriaceae; genus Enterobacter; species Enterobacter sp. Taxon_8. The sequence continues at coordinate 3,858,054 of NZ_CM177989.1, forward strand.
CCACCACGATGCCCGCCGAGAGCAGCCAGGTAAGCAGCATCGACACCACTACCGCTTTTTTATGGCGTACCACGACCGCCTTCACCGGCAGCTCCTGCGCCAGCGCCTTGCGCTGCTGCATTTCGAGGAAAACCGGGGTCTCCTGCAGCCAGCGACGCAGGTACATCGCGACCAGGCCAAACGCTCCGCCCAGCAGGAATGGAATACGCCAGCCCCAGTCGTGCACGGCCTGCTGCGTCATGCTGGTATTAACGATCGTTGCGACGACGGACCCGAGCAAAATCCCTACCGTTAAGCCCGCGGTTAAGGTTCCGCAGGCGATACCAATGCGGCGCGCCGGAACATGTTCCGCGACAAACACCCACGCGCCCGGCACTTCACCGCCAATCGCCGCGCCCTGAAGAACGCGCATCAGCAACAGCAGCAACGGCGCAAGGATACCCATCGAGGCATAGGTGGGCAGCAGACCAATGGCCAGCGTCGGCACGGCCATCAGCAGGATGCTAAGGGTAAACATCTTCTTACGCCCGACCAGATCGCCAAAGTGGGCCATGATGATGCCGCCCAGCGGACGCGCCAGATACCCGGCGGCAAAAATGCCGAAGGTTTGCACCTGACGCAGCCATTCCGGAATATCCGCCGGGAAGAAGAGCTCTCCCACCACGGCGGCGAAGAAGACGAAGATAATGAAGTCGTAAAACTCCAGCGCGCCGCCTAAGGCCGCAAGCGTGAGGGTTTTGTAATCCTGTCGATTCAGAGGTCGGGCGTTATGTGACATAGCGAACCATTATGCGTGTGTTGTGGATTTATTTTTACAGCAATCGTAAAGAAAAAGTTACTATACCGTAAAACCTTGCCCACGCTATCGCCGCTTCAGCTTATGTCTCACATTGATTAATTTCAGGAGATTGTTTCGCGACGCGCGTTTTTAGGACGAAAAGCTGCTACCACTTTCTCATCGGTTTCGACATACGGGCCGTCAAGAAGCTGTATACAATACGGTACACTTGCAAAGATACCGTGAACGATGACGCTGCCGTCTTCCGCTTTAAGCCCTTCCAGGGTCTCTTTGATCGACTTCGGCTGACCCGGCAGGTTCAGAATCAACGCCTGCTTGCGGATCACCCCCACCTGGCGGGAAAGAATGGCCGTCGGAACAAAGTGTAGACCGATCTGGCGCATCTGTTCACCGAAGCCCGGCATTTCGCGATCGGCGATAGCCAGCGTCGCGTCCGGCGTCACGTCACGGCGGGCGGGGCCGGTTCCGCCCGTCGTCAGAACAAGGTGGCAGCTCATCTCATCCACCAGCTCGCAGAGCGTCTGCTCGATGATCGGTTGTTCGTCAGGAATCAGGCGTGTCTGAATCTCAAAAGGGGTGGTCAGCGCGCTGCTCAACCATTCTTCCAGAGCGGGGATGCCTTTATCCTGGTAAACACCGCTGGAGGCGCGGTCTGAAATCGACACTAAGCCGATGCGTAAGGTATTCATATCCATTCCATTCAAAGAGTACTGATTAAAGGGAATGATACACGCAGAGAGGAGATTCAGACAGGGGACGAAAGAAGTCGCGTGACCGGGAGCCCGGTCACGCAGAATGATTACAGCAGGTCGCCGATCATTTTTTCCAGTTTGCCCTGGTCAACAGCAAACTTACGGATACCATCCGCCAGCTTGTCTACCGCCATTGGATCCTGGTTGTGCTGCCACAGGAACTCGGATTCAGTGATGCGCTCTGGACGTGCTTTTACTTCACCGGTGTAAGACAGTTTACGCTCAATGGTACCTTCGCTTTCTGCCAGCTCTTTCAGCAGCGCAGGAGCGATGGTCAGGCGGTCACAGCCAGCCAGCTCGATGATTTCACCGACGTTACGGAAGCTTGCGCCCATAACCACAGTCTCATAACCGTGCTGCTTGTAGTATTCGTAGATTTCAGTAACAGAAACTACGCCTGGATCTTCAGCCGGTGCGTACTCTTTCTTATCAGTGTTGGCTTTGTACCAGTCCAGAATACGGCCCACGAACGGAGAAATCAGGTATACGCCCGCTTCTGCACAAGCACGCGCCTGCGCGAAGGAGAACAGCAGGGTCAGGTTACAGTTGATACCGTCTTTTTCCAGCTGCTCTGCCGCGCGGATACCCTGCCAGGTGGAAGCCAGTTTGATCAGGATACGGTCGTTGCTGATGCCCGCGTCGTTGTACATTTTGATCAGACGTTTCGCTTTGGCGATAGACGCTTCGGTGTCGTAGGAAAGACGCGCATCTACTTCGGTAGAGATACGGCCAGGAACCAGTTTCAGGATTTCCAGACCGATGTTCACTGCCAGTTTGTCGGTGGCATCCACAACCTGCTGCGCGCGGTCGTTGCTCTGTGCTTTCGCCCAGGTCACTGCGTCGTCAATCAGTTTGCGATACTCAGGGATCTGTGCGGCGTTAAGGATCAGAGAAGGGTTAGTTGTGGCATCCTGCGGCTGGTACAGCTTCATTGCCGCGATATCTCCGGTGTCAGCTACGACAGTGGTGAACTGACGAAGGGAGGTCAATTTATCCGTCATGATAGTGTTTCTCTTTTAACGTGCCCTGGATAATTCACGCTACCGACAGCATGCCTGCAGCGGAAAAATGACAGGTTTACTTGTTAGGGGGATGTAACCGGTCTGCCCTGATGATAACACGACGGAGGGGTAGCGCAACCGCAGACAGTGCGCTTAGGTAGAGTATGGTAAACTCGGAATATTAACAGGCTGCTAAGCAACAGCATGCCCAATCAGTGGTAGCGCTTACATATTCACTTTGGCATCAACAAGAGGGACGTTAATGCCTGATTTCTTTTTCTTTATTAACGAAGTCCTGTGGGGTTCGATAATGATTTACCTGCTTCTGGGAGCAGGTATTTGGTTTACGCTACGCAGTGGGTTCATCCAGTTTCGTTATATTCGCAAGTTTGGCAGAAGTCTGAAAAACAGCGTCACGCCTCAGCCGGGCGGATTAACGTCGTTTCAGGCACTTTGTACCAGCCTGGCGGCACGCCTCGGCAGCGGCAATCTGGCGGGCGTTGCGCTGGCCATCAGCGCCGGTGGGCCAGGCGCAGTCTTCTGGATGTGGGTGACGGCGCTTCTCGGGATGGCCACCTCCTTTGCCGAAAGTTCGCTCGCCCAGCTTTATAAAGAGAAAGATAAAAACGGCCAGTTTCGCGGCGGTCCTGCCTGGTACATGGCGCGTGGCTTAGGGATGCGCTGGATGGGCGTCCTGTTCTCGCTTTTTTTACTGCTCGCGTACGGCCTTATTTTTAATACCGTCCAGGCGAACTCGGTCGCCAACGCCCTGCGCTATGCCTTCTCCTGCCCCGAGTGGCTCGCGGGTCTCGCTTTAGCCATCGTCGTTCTGCTTACCATCTCGGTCGGTCTCAAGGGCATCGCCCGTCTGATGCAGTGGCTGGTGCCCATTATGGCGCTGCTCTGGGTTGCCGCGAGCCTGTTCGTTGCCGCCCTGCATCTCGACCAGGTGCCGGGCGTGATTGCGACCATCGTCAAAAGCGCCTTTGGCTGGCGCGAAGTGGCCTCCGGGGCGCTGGGCTATACCTTCAGCCAGGCGCTGATGGCGGGTTTTCAGCGGGGCATGTTCTCCAATGAAGCCGGTATGGGGTCAACCCCCAACGCGGCAGCCGCCGCCTCTTCCTGGCCGCCGCACCCGGCCGCGCAAGGCATTGTGCAGATGATTGGCGTCTTTACAGATACCATTATTATCTGTTCCGCCAGCGCTATGATTTTGCTGCTGGCAGGCCCCGTACCGCACGCGTCGGGCACCGTCGGAATACAGCTTCTCCAGCAGGCGCTGGTGAACCTGACCGGCGGCTGGGGTGCAGGGTTTGTCTCGCTAATCCTGGTTTTGTTTGCCTTCAGCTCGATAGTGGTGAATTACCTTTACGCCGAAAATAACCTTATTTTCCTGAAGCTCGACTCCCGCGCCGCAATCGGAACCCTGCGTCTGGGGGTCATCCTGATGGTGATCGCTGGCTCCCTGCTCAGTATGCCGCTGGTCTGGCAGCTGGCCGATATCATTATGGCGCTGATGGCGATCACTAACCTCACGGCGATCCTGCTGCTCTCGCCCGTGGTGACCCTGATTGCCAGAGACTATCTGCGCCAGCGCAAACTCGGCGTTCCGCCGGTATTTGATCCCGCCCGCTATCCCGATATTAAGGCACAGCTTGCCCCCGGCACGTGGGATGATTTGCCGCGGCAATAACAGCTATCGATCAATTCAGGGCGATTTTTTGCTAAAGTCGCTCTAAATTTCCTGCAAGGACTGGATATGCTGATTCTGATTTCACCTGCAAAAACGCTCGACTACCAGAGCCCGCTCGCTACCGAGCGCTATACTCAGCCTGAACTGCTGGACTACTCGCAACAGCTGATCCGCGAAGCGCGTAAGCTCTCTGCGCCGCAAATCGCCTCGCTGATGAGCATCAGCGACAAGCTGGCAGACCTTAACGCGACCCGCTTTCACGAGTGGCACCCGGATTTCACCCCGGCTAACGCTCGCCAGGCGATTCTGGCATTTAAAGGCGATGTCTATACCGGCCTGCAGGCGGAAGATTTTAGCGAAGCCGATTTCGATTTTGCCCAGCAGCATCTGCGCATGCTGTCGGGTCTGTACGGCGTACTGAGACCGCTGGACCTCATGCAGCCGTATCGTCTGGAGATGGGGATTCGTCTGGAGAATGCCAAAGGCAAAGACCTGTACCATTTCTGGGGCGATATCATTACCGACAAGCTGAATGCGGCGCTGCACGCCCAGGGCGATAACGTGGTGATAAACCTTGCGTCCGATGAATACTACAAGTCGGTGAAGCCGAAAAAGCTGGATGCGGAGATTATCAAACCGGTGTTCCTCGACGAGAAGAACGGTAAGTTCAAAGTGATCAGCTTCTACGCCAAGAAAGCGCGCGGTCTGATGAGCCGCTACATTATCCAGAACCGCCTGACGAAGCCGGAGCAATTGACCGCCTTTAACAGCGAAGGCTATTTCTTTGACGAAGAAGCGTCAGGGAAAGGCGAGCTGGTGTTTAAGCGCCACGAGCAGTAAAAACAAACCCCGCCGGCTGGCGGGGTTTTGCATTAGTGGTGTTTCCAGTCCGGGCCCGGACGATGATCGTCATGGCGACGGTCGTCATGATGGTGGTCACGCTCGCGATGCTCATCATGTGGACGCCAGTGGTTATCGCGCCAGTCATAATGCGCCTTCCACCAGTCGTGGTCGCGCCAGCGGCCACCGTCCCAGTAGTGCCCGTTATTATCCCGGTCGCCAATCTGCAGTTTTACCGCAGGTACGAGGGTGATTTCGGATGCCTGTACCGCCATGGGAGCGACCAGCATCAGTGAAAGCGCAATCAGCACAGGTTTCAGTGTAGACATCGGTGACTCCTTATTATCTTTGCCCTACGTGGGCCGATGTAAGGAGATTACGCGAGGGAAACGGGGGATGTTATTCTCTGCAATCCTAATCGCTAAGTGACCGCATTTATTGGGAATTTCTGCTTTTTCCCTGCTATTTTCCTCCTTAATTTCTCCATAAAAAAAGCCGGGTAGCGGCTACGCCTTACCCGGCCTACGTTCTGAGCCGTTGTAGGTCGGGTAAGGCGAAGCCGCACCCGACAAAAATTATGCTCGGGACATCATCAGCTTACGCAGCGCGGCAAAGTCTGCCGGCAGTTCATGGGACAACAGCGGCAGGTCGGCACGCTCGGCCAGCTCTTTCGGCAGCGGCAGCGTTTCGCCCAGGATTGCCTCCACGCTCTCTTTGAACTTCGCCGGATGTGCGGTGCCCAGGAACAGGCCATATTCACCCGGGTTAAGCTGGTCGCGCAGCGCGCGGTAGGCAATCGCCGCGTGCGGTTCAGAGGTATACCCGACCGCCTTCAGCTCGCGCATGGTGGATTTGGTAGTTTCATCCGTCACCGCGGCATAGCCCAGGTCGCCCAGACGCCAGATCTTACGGCGGAACAGCTCTTCCACGCGCGGCCAGTTGTTCGGCTGAGACACATCCATCGCATTGGAGAGGGTCGCCTGCGTGGCGTTCGGCGCCCACTTCCCGTCTTTCAGGAAGCGCGGCACGGTGTCGTTGGCGTTGGTCGCGGCGATAAAGCGTTTCACCGGCAGACCCAGGGATTTTGCCAGCAGGCCCGCCGTCAGGTCACCGAAGTTACCGCTCGGAACGGAGATCACCAGCTGGTTGCGCGCTTCCTGCGGCAGCTGCGCCACCGCTTCGAAGTAGTAGCAGATCTGCGCCAGCAGACGGCTGATGTTGATGGAGTTCGCAGAGTTAAGACCCAGAGCTACCTTCAGCTCTTCGTCGTCGAAGGCCTGCTTGACCAGCGCCTGGCAGGCATCGAAATCGCCGTCAATTGCCACGGTTTCAATGTTGCCGCCGAGGGTGCAGAACAGTTTCTCCTGCAGCGGGCTGATTTTGCCTTTCGGATAGAGGATCACCACGCGGACGTTTTTCAGGCCGTAGAACGCGTGTGCCACCGCCGCGCCGGTATCGCCGGAGGTTGCGGTCAGGATGGTCACCGGCTTGTCGCCGCTGATGTGGGTCAGCATCTGCGCCATAAAGCGGCCGCCGAAGTCTTTAAACGCCAGGGTTGGGCCGTGGAACAGCTCCAGACAGCCCACGTCAGGCTCAACCTGCTGAACCGGCGCCGGGAACGCGAATGCCGCACGCACGCGCTCTTCCAGCAGCTCCTGCGGAATTTCATCGCCGATAAACGCGGACAGAATTTTGGTGCTGCGGGTGACAAAATCCTGCTTCAGCAGGTCATCAATCTCGGTCAGCTGGAATTCCGGCAGGTCATGCGGGAAAAACAGCCCCTGATTTTTGCCCAGTCCCTGAGTCACCGCCTGCGCGAAGCTGACCTGCTCGTTATGATCTTTAAGGTTGTAGAGTTTCATTAATTATCCCAGTACTCGTGCGCCAGCCGTGTCCAGACGGCAAATATGAACAAAGCCTTCCTGATTTTGCAGGTAGTGTTTAGAGAGCCAGTCCGCCACGCGCTGCGCAGTGTCTGCCTTGTCGCACAGGGCGAACAGCGTCGGGCCGGAGCCGGAGATGCCGCACGCCTGCGCGCCGATATCCATTGATGCCTGTCGCGCCTCGTTAAAGCCGGGTAGCAGCTTCGTGCGATACGGCTCGGCAATGACGTCCTTCATCAGTTTTGCCGCCAGCTGCGGCTGACGGGTGTAGCAGGCGTGGATAAAGCCCGCCAGATGACGCCCGTGGGCGATACAGTCCTGACGACGATATTGCGCGGGCAGGATCGCACGCGCTTCCGCGGTAGAGACCTTAATGCCCGGATAGGCCAGCACCCACAGCCACTCATCAAACCCTGGCACCTGCTGGCTGATGATGCCATTTTCTTCGATCATCAGCTGCATGCCGCCGAGGAAGCACGGCGCCACGTTGTCATAGTGAATGCTGCCGGAGATACGCCCTTCCAGCTCGCCCATTAAGCCCAGCAGGCGGTTGTTGTTCAGCGGCTTGCCGCAGTGCTCATTCATTGCCACCAGAGCGGCGACCACCGAACAGGCGCTGGAACCCAGCCCCGAGCCAATCGGCATACTTTTTTCCAGCGTCATAGCGACCGGCACGTTTTTACCGATCTCCTGACAGAAGCGTTCCCAGCATTGATAGACGATGTTCTCGCGCGGGTCGGACGGTAGCTTGCTGGCGAAGCGGCCCACGTTATTCAGGCTGAAGCTGTCTGCCGCTTCCACCGTAACCGTATCGCCCAGCAGCGAACCATCCACCGGCGTCACCGCCGCACCCAGCACGTCAAATCCGACGCTCATATTCGCGCTGGAAGCCGGGGCATAAACTTTGACCATGTTAAACTCCTAACTTCCATGACAGGGTACGCAGCAGATCGGCAAACACACCCGCCGCCGTAACATCGTTCCCTGCGCCATAGCCGCGAAGCACCAGCGGCAGTGGCTGATAATAGTGGCTGTAAAACGCGAGGGCGTTTTCGCCGTTTTTGACTTTGTACAGCGGGTCGTTGCCATCCACTTCGGCAATCTTCACCCGGCACACGCCATCTTCTTCAATGTTGCCAACATAGCGCAATACCTTACCTTCATCACGGGCTTTCGCAACGCGCGCGGCAAACGCGTCGTCAAGCTGCGGCAGTCTGGTCATAAAGGCGCTGACGTCACCGCTGCTGTCAAATTCTGCCGGCAGGACCGGTTCAATCACGATATCAGAAAGCTCAAGCTCCCGGCCCGTTTCACGGGCGAGGATCAGCAGCTTACGCGCCACATCCATACCGGAGAGATCGTCACGCGGATCCGGCTCGGTGTAGCCCAGCTCGCGCGCGGCGCGGGTGGCTTCGGAAAGGCTCATCCCTTCATCCAGCTTGCCGAAGATAAACGACAGCGAGCCGGAGAGAATGCCGGAGAAACGCTGCAGTTCATCACCCGCGTTAAGCAGGTTCTGCAGGTTTTCGATAACCGGCAGACCAGCCCCAACGTTGGTGTCGTAAAGGAACTTGCGGCGCGACTTGCTCGCCGCCAGACGCAGCTGGTGATAGTAATCCATCGACGAAGTGTTGGCCTTTTTGTTCGGCGTCACCACGTGGAAACCTTCGCGCAGGAAGTCGGCGTACTGGTCGGCGACCGCCTGGTTCGAGGTACAGTCGACGATGACCGGGTTAAGCAGATGGTACTCTTTCACCAGACGGATCAGGCGGCCCAGGTTGAACGGCTCTTTCGCCTCGTTCATCTCTGCCTGCCAGTTTTCCAGGTTAAGGCCGTGGACGTTGGTAAGCAGCGCTTTGGAATTCGCAATCCCGCAGACGCGCAGGTCGATGTGTTTCTTCTTAAGCCACGCCTGCTGACGCTTCACCTGCTCCAGCAGCGCGCCGCCTACGCCACCCACGCCAATCAGGAACAGCTCGATGACCTGATCGGTGTTGAACAGCATCTGGTGAACCACGCGAACGCCGGTGGTGGCGTCATCATTGTCCACGACAACAGAAATTGAACGCTCCGACGAGCCCTGGGCAATCGCCACGATGTTGATATTGGCGCGCGCCAGCGCGGCAAAGAACTTGGCGGAGATACCGCGCAGCGTGCGCATGCCGTCGCCAACCACGGAGATAATCGCCAGACGCTCCTGAATGGAGAGCGGCTCGAGCAATTCTTCTTTAAGCTCCAGATAGAACTCTTCTTCCAGCGCGCGACGGGCGCGCAGGCAGTCGCCCTGCGGCACGCAGAAGCTAATGCTGTATTCGGAAGAGGACTGGGTAATCAGCACCACCGAGATACCGTTGCGGGACATGGCCGCAAATACGCGCGCTGCCATGCCGACCATCCCTTTCATCCCAGGGCCGGAGACGCTGAACATCGCCATATTGTTGAGGTTGGAGATGCCTTTCACCGGCAGACCGTCTTCATCGGTACTCGCGCCAATCAGCGTACCCGGCGCCTGCGGGTTACCGGTGTTTTTAATCAGGCAAGGGATCTGGAACTGGGCAATCGGGGAGATGGTACGCGGGTGAAGCACTTTGGCGCCGAAGTAGGAAAGCTCCATCGCTTCCTGGTACGACATCGACTTCAGCAGCCTGGCGTCCGGAACCTGGCGCGGGTCGCAGGTATAGACGCCGTCGACGTCAGTCCAGATCTCACAACAGTCCGCGCGTAAGCAGGCGGCCAGCACGGCGGCGGAGTAGTCGGAACCGTTACGGCCCAGCACCACCAGCTCGCCTTTCTCGTTACCGGCGGTAAAGCCTGCCATCAGGATCATGTGGTCAGACGGAATTTTGCTGGCGGCGATACGGCGGGTTGATTCGGCAATATCAACGGTGGATTCGAGGTAGTGGCCCACCGCAAGCAGTTTTTCAACGGGATCGATCACGGTCACGCTATGGCCGCGCGCTTCCAGCACGCCGGCCATAATGGCGATAGAGAGTTTTTCACCGCGACAAATCAGCGCCGCATTGATGCTGTCCGGGCACTGGCCGAGGAGGCTGATACCGTGCAGAACGTGTTTGATTTGCGCAAATTCCTGCTCAACGAAGGACTTCAGCTGAGCGTGCGGGAAGCCAGGCAGCGCCTCTGCCAGCCCTTGCAATAAGTCAGCGAATATACGCTCTGCGTCGCTGATGTTCGGGAGTGCATCCTGGCCACCGATGGTTTTTTCGATCATCGCCACCAGATGGTTCGTGATTTTTGCCGGGGCAGAGAGCACGGTCGCAACCTGCCCCTGCCTGGCGTTGCTTTCCAGGATATCGGCAACACGCAGAAAACGTTCTGCATTTGCCACTGATGTACCGCCGAACTTCAACACTCGCATGGTTCTACCTCGTTTCCTTTAGCCGAAAAAAAAGCCCGCACTGTCTAGGTGCGGGCTTTTTTTTGTTTTTCCTGTACGCGTCAGCCCGCATCGTTACCAGTGGTAATGATGATGGTTGTGGTAATGGTGGTGATGCTGATGCGTTTCATGGATGTTGTGTACTCTGTCATTATTATCTGTCTGTGCTGTATTCTTTTAGGGTTAAAGGATCGGGCTCGTTAAGTCAACGAATTTTTAATTTGATCACAATTCGGAAGACTCTCACGTCCCGCTGCGTGCAGATTTATTTTCATCCGATTCCCCCAGATGCAACCCATACAGACAGACTTATTCGCCATAGTAAAAACTTATGGCAGTATTTTACTCGGCCAATTTTTTTTCAATATCATGCAGCAAACGGTGCAGCATTGCGGTGTCCCGCTGCTCAAGACGTCCCAAACGCTGCTGCAGCCAGTCAGCCATTTTTTGATCGTCAGCTACTTCCAACTGCGTTAACAGCTGCTCAACGCGTGCGCGCAGCGCAGCCAGCTGATTTTCATCTGCCCTTTCAGCCTTAGGCTGGGGAATTTGTATTAGGGAGGCTAATTGATAGCAGTACACCATGACCGCCTGGCCCAAATTCAGGGAAGGATAATCGGCCACCATCGGCGCACCGGTGAGCACGTCCGCCAGTTCCAGCTCCTCGTTGGTTAATCCGGAATCTTCACGACCAAATACCAGCGCCGCTTTCTCCAGCCACTGGCTTTTCTCTTCCAGCATCGGCACCAGCTCCGCTGGCGTCGCATAGTAGTGGAACTTAGCGCGACTACGCGCCGTGGTTGCAACGGTAAACGAAATGTCGTGCAGCGCGTCGGCAAGCGTAGCGTAAGTGGTTATATTATCGAGAATATCTCCCGATCCGTGCGCCACCCAACGCGCGGCTGGCTCCAGATGGGCCGTGCTGTCCACAATGCGCAAATCGGTAAAACCCATGGTCTTCATCGCACGCGCCGCTGCGCCTATATTTTCTGCTCTGGCTGGTGCAACCAGTACAATCGACAGATGCATTTATGCTCTCTTTTTAATCAGTTAGCCGGTAAAAATGTGATGCACTTCAACATATTACGCAGCGCGAATTTACAAAATTGCAACACAAATCACCGAAATAGCGTTTCATAACAAATTAAAAACGCTAAACTATTCTGTGTCTGAACAATCAGTTAGAATGTTAACAGAACACTATTATCCCTATGTTTTATAATGATAATAGTAACATGAATGCTCTATTCTGATTGGATTCGCTTCGTTTATAAATCAATGTCCGCAACTAGTTGGTTTATTGAAAAATTGTGACAAAGGCTAGCATTCGGCTACGATGATTTCATCAAACTGTTAACGTGCTACAATTGAACTTGATATATGTCAACGAAGCGTAGTTTTATTGGGTGTCTGGTGTCACTTAGCCTGTTATGTTGCTGTTAAAATGGTTAGGATGACAGCCGTTTTTGACACTGTCGGGTCCAAAGGGAAAGTACCCAAGACCAAGCTAATGATGTTGTTGACGTTGATGGAAAGTGCATCAAGAACGCAATTACGTACTTTAGTCACGTTAAGCCGATCATGTTAATTTGCGACATGCATCAGGCAGGTCAGGGACTTTTGTACTTCCTGTTTCGATTTAGTTGGCAATTTAGGTAGCAAACATGCAGACCCCGCACATTCTTATCGTTGAAGACGAGTTGGTAACACGCAACACGTTAAAGAGCATTTTCGAAGCAGAAGGCTACGATGTCTTTGAAGCGACCGATGGCGCAGAGATGCATCAGATCCTTTCTGAAAATGATATCAACCTGGTGATCATGGATATTAACCTGCCGGGCAAAAACGGTCTTCTTCTGGCGCGCGAACTGCGCGAGCAGGCGAACGTCGCGTTAATGTTCCTGACAGGCCGTGATAACGAAGTTGATAAAATTCTTGGCCTGGAAATCGGTGCGGATGACTACATCACCAAGCCGTTCAACCCTCGCGAGTTAACCATTCGTGCACGCAACCTGCTGTCCCGCACCATGAACCTGGGTACTGTCAGCGAAGAGCGTCGTAGCGTAGATAGCTACAAATTCAACGGCTGGGAACTTGATATCAATAGCCGCTCGCTGATTAGCCCGAACGGTGAGCAGTATAAACTGCCGCGCAGTGAATTCCGCGCGATGCTGCACTTCTGCGAAAACCCGGGAAAAATTCAGTCCCGTGCAGAACTGCTGAAGAAAATGACCGGCCGTGAGCTGAAGCCGCACGACCGTACCGTAGACGTCACCATCCGTCGTATTCGTAAACATTTCGAATCTACGCCAGACACGCCGGAAATCATCGCCACCATTCACGGCGAAGGGTACCGTTTCTGCGGCGATTTGCAGGAATAATCCCGCAGTTAATGCATTAAAAAACGGCGCTTATGCGCCGTTTTTTTTATTCCCGCCAGGGCATAATCGGCACCGCGCTGATCGCGTTTTTCGGTGACCCTTCCACCACTTTGTCAGAATAGGCCAGGTAGGCCAGCGTATTGCGTTTGGCATCGTAGAAACGCACAACCTGCAGCTTTTTGAACACCAGCGAGGTCCGTTTCTGGAATACCACGTCGCCCTGCGCTTTGCCGTTTTTAATTTTGTCGCTCAATTCAACCGGGCCCACCTGCTGACATGAGATCGCCGCATCGGAGGTATCTTCCGCCAGCCCCAGTCCGCCTTTGATGCCGCCCGTTTTCGCGCGGCTGACATAGCAGGTGACGTTTTTCACGTCCGGATCGTCAAACGCCTCCACCACGATTTTGTGGTCCGGGCCAAACATTTTGAACACGGTATCGACGGAACCAATCTGTTCCGCCTGTGCAGCGCGCCCGACCATCAGCATCAGCGCGGTGAAGAGCAAAGTCTTGTATTTCATATTGTTACCATTCTTTAAAATTACACTGAGCAATTATTCAACACTTTAGACAAAAATGTAGCAAGATCACAGGATTAGAATATATCTGCCTGTAATGTGCTAGAAAAAGCATGAATGCGCAAAAAAAACACTGAATGCTAAAACATCAAAAAATGCTATTATCCGCTAACCTGTTATCAGGCACCTGCTGTTTTAAGGATGAGGATAGTATATGGATCAGGCTGGAATTATTCGCGACCTGCTCACCTGGCTGGAAGGTCATCTCGACCAGCCTTTGTCACTGGATCATGTGGCGGCTAAAGCAGGCTATTCCAAGTGGCATCTGCAAAGGATGTTCAAGGATGTCACCGGTCATGCTATCGGGGCCTATATTCGCGCACGTCGTTTATCAAAATCTGCTGTAGCATTGCGCCTCACCGCGCGGCCGATTCTGGATATTGCCCTGCAATATCGTTTCGATTCACAGCAGACATTCACCCGCGCCTTTAAAAAACAGTTCTTGTTGACGCCAGCGCTTTATCGTCGCTCGCCTGACTGGAGCTCGTTTGGCATGCGTCCGCCGCTGCGTCTGGGCGAGTTCGCAATGCCGAAGTACGACATTATTACACTGCCGGAAACCCATCTGATCGGCACAACGCAGAGCTACTCCTGTTCACTGGAGCAGATTTCCGAGTTCCGACATCAGATGCGCGTCCAGTTCTGGCGCGACTTCCTGAGCCACGCGCCGGCGATCCCGCCTATCCTGTATGGCCTCAACGAAACGCATCCAAGCCAGGAAAAAGACGACGAGCAGGAGGTGTTCTACACCACCGCGCTGACGCCAGAGATGGCCAACGGGTATATTCAGGGTTCGAAGCCTGTCGTGCTGGAAGGCGGCGAGTACGTGATGTTCGCCTATGAAGGGCTGGGAACGGGGGTTCAGGAGTTTATCCTGACCGTTTACGGTACTTGCATGCCGATGCTGAATCTGAATCGCCGTAAAGGTCAGGACATTGAGCGCTACTACCCGGCGCAGGATGCCAAACCGGAAGAAGGCCCAATCAATCTGCGTATGGAATTCTTGATTCCGATACGTCGTTAACGCTGCAGTTCATCAAGCGCAGGGGCATCGAGATGCGAAATGTCCCCTGCCATCTCCACGACCCAACCTGACGCCAGCCACGCGCTTTCCTGATAATCAATCCGGGAAATGGAGCAGTTGCGCAGACGCAGACGGCGCTCAGCGTAAGCCGGTAACCCCAGAATGGTGCTCACCAGGCATCCCAACGCAATTCCGTGACTCACCAGCAGCGGACGGCTTCCCGCCGGAAGCTTCAGGCATTCCGCGAGTGCGGCATGCATACGTACGCTGAGCTCCTGCATGGATTCGCCCTCAGGAATACGGCCATCTTCGGTGCCGTTCACCAGCGTGCGGCGCCAGCCCTCTTCCGTTTCCGTCAGCGTATCGATATGGCGTTTTTCCAGGACGCCCATATCCAGCTCGCGCAGGCGCGGCTCAAGCATGACGTCACAGCCGCAGGCGTCTGCAATGATGCGCGCCGTCTGCTGTGTGCGACCTAAATCGCTGGTAATGACGTGGGTAATGCCCAGCGTTCGGGCGCGTTCTGCCACCTGCCACGCTTGCTGCACGCCCTTCTCTGTAAGAGGACTGTCTGACTGGCCTTGAATACGTCGCTCGGCGTTCCACTGCGTTTCACCGTGGCGAACAAGGTATACCTGTAACATGCTTTTTTTCCGTTATACTGCGATGAGTTTTTTTTGAATCGAGCTTAATTATGCACCATGTTGTCTCTGCTACCACTAATCCTGCCAAAATTCAGGCAATTCTAAGGGCATTTGAAGAGATCTTCGGCGCAGGATCCTGCCATATTGAAGCCATCGGCGTCGAGAGTGGCGTTCCTGAACAGCCGTTTGGCAGCGAGGAAACGCGCGCTGGCGCACGAAACCGCGTGGCAAATGCCAGGGCTGCGGCACCGGATGCGGACTTTTGGGTGGCAATTGAAGCCGGTATCGACGAAGGCGCAACCTTTAGCTGGGTGGTGATCGAAAGCCGTGAACAGCGCGGTGAAGCGCGTTCAGCCACCCTGCCGCTGCCGGAGATTATTCTGGAAAAAGTCCGCGCGGGTGAAGCGCTTGGGCCGGTGATGTCGCAGTACACCGGCATTGATGAGATTGGCCGTAAAGAAGGGGCGATTGGCGTCTTTACCGCAGGCGCGCTGACGCGTTCAGGCGTTTATCATCAGGCGGTGATCCTGGCGTTAAGCCCGTTCCATAACGCGATTTATCGTTAGGTATTTTTCAGCAATACCGCTTCCAGCCACTGGCGCAGCTCAACGGGTGCCGACTTCAGGCTGTTCGATCCGCGGGTAATCGTTGCGATGCCCGCGCCGAGCTCATTTTTCAGCTCGCGCTGGCTCATCTCGCCGCGCAGCAACTCTTCAATGATGCGCACGCGCGTGCCCAGCGCCTCACGCTCGTCCGGCGTGAGCATCAGCTGCATAAGGGGTAAGTGCAAATCCTGCTCGTAAGACTGGCGAAGCAGCTCCACAAAACGAAGCCACTCCTGATGACGTTGTTCGGCCATTGCCGAGGAATACGGGGAATGCTGGGTCATGTTATGCTGCCTCTTGTACTCATTAGCGAGTACAGCATAACACAACCCGCGCCGATCAGTAACGTCTCTGCCACTCGGCATCACTCATCAGGGTATCTTTCTGCCCCATGAAGTAGCGATAGTAGGCGTCATAGGCCAGCACGTTCTTCACATAGCCGCGCGTTTCCGAGAACGGGATGCTCTCGACAAACGCCACGGCGTCAATGCGTCCGGCGCTGTTGCCGAGCCAGGTACGCACGCGACCCGGCCCCGCGTTATACGCCGCCGACGCGAAGATGCGGTTATTGCCGAACTGCTGATACACGTACTGCAGGTAGCTGGTACCGATGTTGATGTTGGTATCCGGATCCAGGAGCTGTGACGGGCTGCTGTAGCCAGGAATATTAAACATCTTCACCGTGTGCGTCGCCGTGCCCGGCATAATCTGCATCAGGCCGCTGGCGCCCACCGGGGAACGGACTTTCGGGTTCCATGCGCTCTCCTGACGGGCAATTGCCATCGCGTAGCTTTGCGGGATATCTTTGCCGCTGGTGTAGCGATCGAACAGATCCTTGTAAGCCAGCGGGAAACGCTCTTCGAGATGATCCCAAAGCTTACCGGCGATCGTCGCCTGCACGCTCAGATCCCACCAGTGGTTATCAAAAGCATAGCGGGCAAGCTGGGCTTTCTCGTCGGTGCTGCGGCTGGTCACCAGATTCGCCCACTCGCTGCGCGCGGTATTATCCATATTCCAGTACATCAGCTCGCGCACGCGCGCCATTTCTGGCCCCTGCGTCAGCGCCGGGTTCGCGTTAGCGGGCGCTTTATCAATGCGGAAGGTATACTCCTCGCCCAGGCGCTGCGCGGCTGCCATCGGGTAGAACCCGCGCTGCTGCATCAGCGTATGGAGAATTTCTTTGGCCTCGTCATCACGACCGCGCTCCATCAGCAGATCGGCCTGCCAGTAGCGCCATTCGTCCTTCTCTTTAGCCTCCATAGGCAACCGCGCAAGCCAGGTATTCAGCCCACGGCGATCTCCCGTACCCAGCGCCATGCGCACGCGACGTTCCACCAGAGACGTGGAGTTCGAACGCATAATGGCATCGTCACGCCAGCGCGCCTGTTCATCGGTCACATCCGTGCCCATCAGTCGCCACGCCACGATATCGCGCAGCTCCTGGGTTTGTTCCTCATTAAGCTGCTGCGCCTGCACCAGCTGCGGGATCATCAGCCGCGCGTTTTCCACATCGTCACGCGCCACGCTGGCAAAGGCCACCGCCGCCATCTGGCGGGTAAAATCGGTCGCGCCCGTACTGCGGGCAAAGGTCAGCACGCTGTTGGGATCGTTTGCCAGCGAGATAACCGCGGTGGAGATCGTCTGGTAATCAGACGGCATCTGTCCCGCCAGCGTGGTCACCAGACGCGTGTTGCCGGCTTTCATCGCCAGACGGATGCGCTCAAGGTAGGACAGCGGATCCTGCTTGCCGGATGCTCGCCACGCGCCGAACAGGGAATCACAGGCGTTCGGCTGGTTTTTCCCGGTCAACCAGAGCTCTTTCGCCCCGGCCCAGGCCTCTTCCTGCTGGCCGGTCGCCCATTTCGCGTAGTAGTAGTTACACTGCGCTTCGGTGGTATTCGGCTTTTCAGGGCTAAACGCCAGCAGTCCGCGCCAGTCTTCGCGTCGCGCCAGCTCATTCACAAAACGAGACTGGAGATTTCGGGCAGGCGGCAGGGTCGGGTTCGCCTGAATGAAGTTATTCACGGTGACGGTGGGTTGATTCATGAGATCGTCCGTAATTTGACGATACTCGAGATACGGATACAGCGGATAATCCTTTAGCGTCGGCATCAGCGCCTGCACGGTATCCATCTGCTTGTTGTCCCACGCCTGTTTAATCTGGGCGTAGCGGTTGCGTTGTTCATCCAGTGAATCGGCATGCACCGCCTGGCTTACCGCCATTACGCATACGCTGGCAGCCAGCAGACGCCAGACCACCCGTTTGGCTTTTTCCACAAGCTCTTCCTCATTGTTTTTTCGTCAATTGCAGCGTCTTGCCACGTCAAAGTCTAATTAACTTATGCTAACCAGGCATCCTTCAACGCGCCACGTCGTGGACACTTTTTTACCTTTCTTGCGCGTTTTAACACTCCCGACGTTCCTGGCTGGGATTAGGACGTGAAAAAGGCTACACTTCGAGGCTGAAATTCCTTCTCATTACGATAAAAGAGGCGAAGTCCAACGTGGCTCAATTCGTTTATACCATGCATCGTGTCGGCAAAGTTGTCCCGCCGAAACGTCATATTCTTAAAAATATCTCGCTGAGCTTCTTCCCGGGCGCAAAAATCGGTGTTCTGGGTCTCAACGGTGCCGGTAAGTCTACCTTGCTGCGCATCATGGCCGGCATTGATACAGACATCGAAGGTGAAGCCCGTCCGCAGCCTGGCATCAAGATTGGTTACCTGCCGCAGGAACCTCAGCTGAACCCGGAACACACCGTGCGTGAGTCTGTCGAAGAAGCCGTTTCCGAAGTGGTTAACGCCCTGAAAGGTCTCGATGAAGTGTATGCCAAATACGCCGAGCCGGATGCGGACTTCGACAAGCTGGCTGCACAGCAGGGCAAGTATGAAGAGATTATCCAGGCGCACGACGGTCACAACCTGAACGTGCAGCTGGAGCGCGCGGCGGATGCCCTGCGTCTGCCGGACTGGGATGCGAAAATCGCGAACCTCTCCGGTGGTGAACGTCGCCGCGTGGCGCTGTGCCGCCTGCTGCTGGAAAAACCAGATATGCTGTTGCTCGACGAACCAACCAACCACCTGGATGCGGAATCCGTGGCGTGGCTGGAGCGCTTCCTGCACGACTTCGAAGGCACCGTTGTGGCGATTACCCACGACCGTTACTTCCTCGACAACGTCGCTGGCTGGATCCTGGAGCTGGACCGCGGTGAAGGTATTCCGTGGGAAGGCAACTACTCCTCCTGGCTGGAGCAAAAAGATCAGCGTCTGGCTCAGGAAGCGTCTCAGGAAGCGGCGCGTCGTAAGTCTATCGAGAAAGAGCTGGAGTGGGTTCGTCAGGGCGCGAAAGGCCGTCAGTCTAAGGGCAAAGCCCGTCTGGCACGCTTTGAAGAGCTGAACAACACCGAATACCAGAAACGTAACGAAACCAACGAACTGTTTATTCCACCTGGAGCACGTCTGGGGGATAAAGTGGTTGAAGTGACCAACCTACGTAAGTCTTACGGCGACCGCGTGCTGATCGACGACCTGACCTTCTCCGTACCGAAAGGCGCTATCGTGGGCATCATCGGTCCGAACGGCGCGGGTAAATCGACCCTGTTCCGCATGATGTCCGGTCAGGAACAGCCTGACAGCGGCTCAATCACCCTGGGTGAGACCGTGAAGCTGGCCTCCGTTGACCAGTTCCGTGACGCGATGGACAACAGCAAAACCGTGTGGGAAGAAGTCTCCGGCGGCCTGGATATTATGCGCATCGGCAACACCGAGATGCCAAGCCGCGCCTACGTTGGTCGCTTTAACTTTAAAGGCACCGATCAGGGCAAACGTGTAGGCGAGCTGTCCGGCGGTGAGCGCGGTCGTCTGCACCTGGCGAAGCTGCTGCAGGTGGGCGGTAACGTTCTGCTGCTCGATGAACCAACAAACGACCTGGATATCGAAACCCTGCGCGCGCTGGAAAACGCCCTGCTGGAGTTCCCGGGCTGCGCGATGGTTATCTCGCACGACCGCTGGTTCCTCGACCGTATCGCGACCCACATTCTGGACTACCAGGACGAAGGTAAGGTGGAGTTCTTCGAAGGTAACTTCACCGAATACGAAGAGTACAAGAAACGCACGCTGGGCGCCGACGCGCTGGAGCCGAAGCGTATTAAGTACAAGCGTATTGCGAAATAAAAGCAAAACGGCAACTTCGGTTGCCGTTTTTTATGGTTGTTCCCTCTCCCTGTGGGAGAGGGCCAGGGTGAGGGCATCAGGCCGCACAGTGTGTAGGCCGGGTAAGGCGAAGCCGCCACCCGGCTTTTTTATTTGCCCACGTAATACCGCTTCACCTCGTCAAACTGCATCGCAAACTCGATATAGCTCATCAGCGCGGGCGAATTCAGCTTGCGGCTCGGGTAGGCCAGCCAGAGGTCGTTGCCTTCAACGTTCCACTCCGGCAGCACCTGCACCAGCGCGCCCTTTTCAACCTTATCTCCCAGCAGAAATGCAGGAAGCAGCGTGATCCCCGCCCCGGCCATCGCGCACTCGCGGGCGTACACCAGATTATCGGTCATGTGCGCGTTATCCGGCAGGTAGCGGTAATCCTCATTCTCGCTTCGCAGAAGCCACTCCGACCAGGCTCTGTGCGTAATGCTGCGGTGCTCCACCAGCTGACGGGGATGCGTTAGCGGCGCCCGGCGCGCCAGATATTCCGGCGAGGCCAGCATGTAGCGCGGACAGTGCCCGATCATTCGGCCAATCAGGGAGGAGTCCTGCGGCTTGCCGGTACGCAGCGCCACGTCAAAGCCGGACTCGACCAGATCCACCACATCATCAGAGATCGACACGTCCAGCGAAACCTCAGGATAGCGAAGCTGGAACTCGGCATTCATATGCGCCAGCAGCGTCGCGCCAATCCCAGCCGGACAGGTGATGCGCAGCCGCCCGCTCGGGTTTTCGCGCAGGCGCTGAATGGCATACTCCGCCCGCTCGCTGGCCGCCAGCATTTCGCGGCAGTGCACCAGATAGTGCTCGCCCGCAAACGTCAGGTTCAGCCTGCGGGTAGTGCGGTTAAGCAGGCGGATACCCACCTGCTGCTCCAGCTGGCTAATTCGCTGGCTGACGCTGGATTTCGGCAGTTCGGCTTTCTGGGCTGCCGCGGTAAAGCTGCCCATCTCCGCCACCAGCGCGAAAAGCGCCATATCCTGCAGCTGTTTAAACATGATTGTTCATCCTGCACGAACGCTGAGTTCTTGATTGTCCATCTTATCATGCAGCTGGCCACTTAATAGACTAGCCTCAACAAAACGCATGCCATTGAGGAGCACACCATGTCAGTGAAAGCCATTGCCGTTAACCCTGAAAATCCCGCAACGTTCATTGAAATCACCCCACCGATGCCACAGCCCGGCGAGCACGATCTGCTGGTGGAGGTCAAAGCCGTCTCGGTTAACCCGGTCGATACCAAAGTCCACGCGGGCATTGCCAAAAACGGACTGAACGAGCCGCGCATTCTCGGGTGGGACGCCAGCGGGATCGTCAAAGCCGTTGGGCCGGGCGTCACCGGATTCAAACCGGGAGATGAAGTGTGGTACGCGGGCGACATCACCCGCCCGGGCAGCAACACCACGCATCAGCTGATTGATGCGCGCATTGTCGGGCGCAAGCCTGCAAGCCTCGGCTGGGCCGCTGCCGCTGCACTGCCGTTGACCGCACTCACCGCGTGGGAAGGCCTGTTTGAACGGCTGAACATTCAGGATGCCGGCGCGGACAAAACCCTGCTGATCATTGGCGGCGCGGGCGGGGTAGGATCGCTGGCGATCCCGTTTGCGAAGCACAACAGCAAGGTGAAGATCGTCGCAACCGCTTCACGAGAAGATTCCGCCCGGTGGTGCCGCGATCGCGGTGCAGATGTGGTGGTGAACTACCGCGATCTGAAAGGCGAACTGGCGAAACACGGGCTCAAATTTGTGGATTACATTTTCATCCTCAACGACACCGACGGGCACTGGGATGCGGTCAGCGAACTGATTGCTCCACAGGGGCATATCTGTTCCATCGTCGAGAATGAACACCCGCTGAATCAGGACAAGCTGAAGTCCAAATCCGCCGCCCTGCACTGGGAATTTATGTACACCCGCAGCATGTACCAGACGCCGGATATGGCGCGTCAGGGTGAGATCCTCAATGAGGTGGCGAAACTGGTGGATAACGGCGTGGTGGAAAGCTCACTGAGTGAAACGCTGCACGGGCTGAGCGTGGAGAGCATTACCGAGGCGCACCGTAAGGTACTGGACGGGCATATGCGCGGAAAAGTTGTGGTGGAGTTCTGAGTGGCTTGATGCCCTCAACCCGGCCCTCTCCCGCAGGGAGAGGGTTAGGGTGAGGAGTAAGTTTTTACCCCTGCTCCCCCATCATCTCCTTCACCAGCTCGACGCAGCGCAGGAAACGGGAGTCGTAGTCCGACTCTTCCACGTGCACAAACTCAACGTTGTTTTCGTTGAGCATCTCCACCAGCATGGACTGGAATTCACGCCTGTCAACGGAGCTGCCTAGGCTGCGCATGCCGTCGGCCACCCACGGGGTGTTGTTTTCCAGCAGGATCACCAGGTCAAAGCGATATTCGTCAATCAGCGCCTGCACGAACGGGTGCTCGCGCCCTTCGTATTTTTTACAGAACGCCTGAGTGGTGACGAAATCGGTATCGATAAACGCCACCTTGTTGGCATATTTCACTGCGAAATCAATGTACTGGGCGTGGCCGAGCGCGATTTTGTCATAGTCGGAATACTGCAGCGCCATCTCGTCGCCGCCCAGGTGCGAGAAGACATAATCGCGGCCGTACTCCCATGCGCTGGTGGTATTGAAGATATTCGCCAGCTTGTTGACCAGCGTTGATTTACCGCTCGACTCGCCGCCCAGGATCGCGACGGTGCGCACAAAGAACGGCTTCACCTCGGTCGGGATGTAATCCCAGTAGCGGAACGGATTTTCGCGGATCTGCGCTCCGCTGATGTTCATGAAGGTGCGTTTCGGATCGATCAGCACCGTCTCGATGCCCAGATGCTCGCGGAACTGCGGCGCATCGGACTCTTCAGAGGTGTAGATCCAGTTAGGCGCAATGCCCTTCTCTTCCATAAACGCTTTGATGCCGTTGCTCCACACGTCCCAGCCGTGCGGATACGGCTCCATGCCCTCTTCGTTAAAGGCATGAATGCGAATGTTTTTCTGGTACTTGAAGGTCTGAAGCAGCCAGCGCAGGCGGTCAGGCACGGTCGGCTGCTGCGACATGGCGCTGTCCTCAAACAGCTGACGATCGCGGGTTTCATCGTAGCCCATGATGATGTGCAGCTCGTCAACCTGGCTACAGGCTCGCTGGATCAGATAGATATGCCCGGTATGCAGCGGGTAAAACTTGCCGAACACCACGCCGATGTTCTTTTGCATACGCGGGAATTCCAGCCCCAGAAAGCGGTGCAGCGCTTCCAGCTTCTGCGCGCTGGGGCTTTTGATTTTGGCGTTCAGCAGCTGGCTCAAATAACCCTTGGTCATGCCGCTGGCGTCCGCCACCTGCTGCAGAGTGCAGCCCTTCTGGCGGATAGCGGTCTTGATGTAGTCAAATGATGACATAAATTACGGTGCCTCCTGCAAAATCGAATACGTAATTATAAGTCGTCAAAGACATTTAACGCATCTGCGAGTTTCTTCACGCCGAAAACCTGCATCCCTTCCGGGATTTTTTTCGGCACGTTAGCAGCGGGAACGATAGCCCGGCGGAAACCGTGTTTTGCCGCCTCGGAGATACGCTCCTGGCCGCTGGGCACCGGACGGATTTCCCCGGCGAGGCCCACCTCACCGAAGACGACCAGATCCTGCGGCAGCGGTCTGTCGCGCAGGCTTGAGACCATCGCCAGCAGCAGCGCCAGGTCTGCGCTGGTCTCAGTGACTTTCACGCCACCCACCACGTTAACGAAAACGTCCTGATCCGCCATCTGCAGCCCACCGTGACGGTGCAGCACCGCCAGCAGGATCGCCAGACGGTTCTGTTCCAGACCGACCGCCACGCGCCGCGGGTTGCCCATCATCGACACGTCCACCAGCGCCTGAATTTCGACGAGCAGCGGGCGCGTGCCTTCCCACAGCACCATTACTGAACTTCCGGAGGTGATCTCATCTCCCCGACTCAGGAAGATCGCCGACGGGTTGCTGACTTCGCGCAGCCCCTGCTCGGTCATGGCAAACACGCCCAGTTCGTTCACCGCCCCAAAGCGGTTTTTATGGCTGCGCAGGGTACGGAAACGGGAGTCCGCGTCGCCGTCGAGCATGACGGAGCAGTCGATACAGTGTTCAAGCACCTTCGGTCCCGCCAGCGAGCCGTCTTTGGTCACGTGGCCGACCATCACAATCGCCACGCCGCGCGTTTTGGCAAAGCGCGTCAGGTAGGCCGCCGTTTCACGCACCTGCGCCACGCTGCCCGGCGAGGACTGAATGTCCGCCATGTGCATCACCTGGATGGAGTCGATCACCATCAGCTTCGGCTGCTCTTCTTCGGCGATCATGCAGATCTGCTCGATGCTGGTTTCGGAGAGCATGTTCAGATTGCCGGTCGGCAGGCCCAGACGGTGCGCGCGCATCGCCACCTGCTGCAGTGATTCTTCGCCCGTGACGTACAGGGTTTTCATCTGTTCGGCGAGCTTACAGAGCGTTTGCAGCAGCAGGGTCGATTTACCCGCGCCCGGGTTACCGCCAATCAGAATGGCGCTGCCCGGCACCACGCCGCCGCCGAGCACGCGGTCAAACTCTTTGAACCCGGTGGAAAAGCGCGGCAGCTCTTCGAGGCTGATGTCCGAAAGTTTTTGCACCTTCGCCACGCCCGCATTGCCCGCGTAGCCGCTCAGGCGTTCATTGCGCGCCACGCTCGGCGAAGCCGCCACACCACGCACTTCGGTGATGGTGTTCCAGGCATGACAGGCGCTGCATTGCCCCTGCCAGCGCGGATAATCCGCACCACATTCATTACAGACAAATGCGCGTTTTGGAGCTTTCGCCACGGTTTACCTCGTTATTTCTGATTAAGGCTGCCGGAGAGAATGCAGAACACCCCCATCAGGTCAGCGTGACGGATAGTGACTTCCGTCTTTTCATTCACTTTTGGCTTGGCATGGTAGGCAATGCCCAGGCCGGCCGCTTTGATCATCGGCAGGTCGTTCGCGCCGTCCCCGATAGCGACGGTCTGGACAACCGGAATTTCATATTTTTCCGCGAGGCGCGTCAGCGTATTGGCTTTGTACTGGGCATCAACGATATCGCCGATCACCTGGCCGGTCAGCTTGCCGTCCATGATCTCCAGCTCATTGGCCACCACGGTGGTCAGATGCAGTTTTTCCCGCAGGTAATCTGCGAAGAAGGTGAAGCCACCGGAGGCGATTGCCACCTTCCAGCCGAGGGACTGCAGCTTCAGCACCAGCTGCGTCAGCCCTGGCATCAGCGGCAGCACGTCGCGCACCTGGCGCAGAATGTTGGCATCGGCCCCTTTCAGGGTCGCCACGCGCTGACGCAGGCTGGCGGTGAAATCCAGCTCGCCGCGCATCGCACGCTCGGTGACTTCCGCCACCAGCTCGCCGCTGCCCGCCAGCTTCGCAATTTCGTCGATACACTCGATCTGAATGGCGGTAGAGTCCATGTCCATGACCAGCAGGCCAGGCGTTTTCAGGTGCGGAATTTTACCCAGCGGCGCGACGTCCAGCCCGGCGTCATGCGCCAGACGCGTGGCGCGCTGCGTCAAAGAGCCCGCCAGGCGAATGACCTGATAGTCTTCCACGCACCAGGCGGCGACGATGACCATCGCGGCCCCCAGTTTGGTTTGATACTGGGTCAGGCGTTGCTTATCCAGACCGCGTCCATAGAGGAGCCAGCCGCTACGACCGGCATGGTAATCCAGAGGCATCACCTCATCGCCACTTAAAGAGAGCGGCAATCCTGGCCATAAAGAGACATCCGTTGGCAGGTCACACCAGGTAATGTTCGGCATTAAAGCTCCTGTAATTTCGTTCGCGCCGGAAGGTTGCAGAGGGAAAATAACGCATGAGGCTACCCTGTAACCATCACTTCTGGCAACATTAAGCCGTAAATTTTCAGCAGGTGGAATATGGCTCGCGCAAAACTGAAATTCCGGCTCCATCGCGCCGTGATCGTCCTTTCCTGTCTCGCACTCTTAGTGGTGCTGATGCAGGGGGCATCGTGGTTTAGCCAGAATCATCAACGGCAACGCAACCCGCAGTTTGAAGAGCTGGCCCGCACGCTGGCACGCCAGGTGACGCTCAACGTCGCACCGTCCATGCGAACCGAAACGCCGGACGATAAGCGAATAGGCCAGGTTTTACGCCTGCTCACGGAGAATAGCCGCATTCTTGATGCGGGCGTCTATGATGAGCAAGGCAACCTGATTGCCCGCGCGGGCGAACATGTCGACGTGCGCGACAGGCTGGCGCTTGACGGTAAAAAAGCCGGCGGCTACTTCAACCAGCAGCTTGTTGAACCTATTCAGGGTAAGAATGGCCCCCTGGGGTATCTGCGCCTGACGCTCGACACCCACACCCTGCCCACTGAAGCCAAGCAGGTCGATAATACCACCAATATTCTGCGCCTGATGCTACTGCTTTCTCTCGCCATCGGCGTTGTGCTGGCGCGCACCCTGCTTCGCGGCAAGCGCTCGCGATGGCAGCAATCCCCGTTCCTGCTGACCGCCAGCAGATCCGTTCCCGAAGACGAAGAGAGCGAGAAGAAAGAATAGTGATAAAGTAGGCGAACGATTCGGAAAAGGAACTTTGCCATGACGACGTTACGCCTGCTTATCTCTGACTCTTACGATCCCTGGTTTAATCTCGCGGTAGAAGAGTGCATTTTCCGCCAGATGCCTGCCACCCAGCGCGTCCTGTTTCTCTGGCGTAACGCCGATACGGTCGTGATCGGCCGCGCGCAAAACCCGTGGAAAGAGTGCAATACGCGGCGTATGGAAGAGGATAACGTCCGCCTCGCGCGCCGGAGCAGCGGCGGTGGCGCGGTCTTTCACGATCTGGGCAATACCTGCTTTACCTTTATGGCGGGAAAACCGGAATACGACAAAACCATCTCAACTTCGATTGTCCTCAATGCGCTGAATTCACTCGGCGTGACGGCTGAAGCCTCCGGACGTAACGATCTGGTGGTGAAAACCCCCGAGGGCGACCGGAAGGTCTCCGGCTCCGCCTACCGCGAAACGATGGATCGCGGGTTCCACCACGGCACCCTGCTGCTGAATGCCGATCTCAGCCGTCTGGCGAACTACCTTAATCCTGATAAGAAAAAGTTACAGGCTAAGGGCATTACGTCCGTACGCGGGCGCGTGGCAAATCTGGTGGAGCTGCTGCCGGGGATTACGCACGAGCAGATTTGCGACGCGATCCGTGAAGCGTTCTTTGAACATTACGGCGAGCGCGTGGAAGCAGAAGTGATCTCCCCAGACAAAACCCCGGATCTGCCCAACTTCGCCGACACCTTCGCCCGCCAGAGCAGCTGGGAGTGGAACTTCGGTCAGGCTCCTGCGTTTTCCCATCTACTGGATGAGCGTTTTACCTGGGGCGGCGTGGAGCTGCATTTTGACGTGGAGAAAGGCCATATCACCCGCACGCAGGTCTTTACGGATAGTCTCAATCCGGCACCGTTAGAGGCGCTGGCCGCTCGTCTGCAGGGCTGTTTGTATCGGGCGGATATGCTGCAGCAGGAGTGTGACGCGTTGATTGGGGATTTCCCTGAGCAGGAGAAAGAGTTAAGGGATTTGTCAGCATGGATTGCGCAGGCCGTGCGCTAGGTGCGGTCTGGTGCCCTCACCCCAGCCCTCTCCCACAGGGAGAGGGAGGGAAGAGACAGAATTACGCTTTATCGCCCAGCAGAACGGATTCCAGCGCGATTTTGATCATGTCGTTGAAGGTAGTCTGACGCTCGGCAGCTGTGGTCTGCTCGTGGGTACGGATGTGGTCAGACACGGTACAGATGGTCAGCGCTTTCGCACCAAACTCAGCCGCGACGCCGTAGATACCCGCCGCTTCCATTTCCACGCCCAGGATGCCGTATTTTTCCATCACGTCGAACATCTCGCCGCCGTCCGGGGCATAGAACAGGTCAGCGGAGAAGATGTTACCCACGCGCGCTTCAACGCCCAGCGCTTTTGCTGCGTCAACCGCGTCGCGCACCATGCCGAAGTCAGCAATCGCTGCGAAGTCATGGTCTTTGAAACGCATACGGTTAACTTTGGAATCGGTGCAGGCACCCATACCGATAACGATGTCGCGCAGCTTAACGTCCATGCGCACCGCGCCGCAGGAGCCAACGCGGATAATTTTCTTCACGCCGAAATCGGTGATCAGCTCTTTAGTGTAGATAGAGCAGGATGGGATACCCATACCGTGGCCCATAACGGAAATTTTGCGGCCTTTATAGGTACCGGTGAAGCCCAGCATGCCGCGAACGTTGTTCACTTCACGCACGTCTTCCAGGAAGGTTTCTGCAATGTGCTTCGCGCGCAGCGGGTCGCCCGGCATCAATACGACGTCAGCGAAATCACCCATTTCTGCATTAATGTGAGGAGTTGCCATCTTCAGTTCCTTTAACATTGTTTATTCTTTTCACCCTCTCCCGCAGGGAGAGGGCTGGGGTGAGGGCATCAGACCTCACCCTACATGATTCAGAACATGGCCTTGCCATATTCCATGTCAGACGTACCAAAGTATTTGGCGATAGTCTGGCCGATGTCCGCGAAGGTTTCACGGTGCCCCAGCGAGCCTGGCTTCACTTTCGGGCCGTACACCAGCACCGGAATGTGCTCACGGGTGTGGTCGGTACCGGTCCAGGTTGGGTCACAGCCGTGGTCCGCGGTCAGGATCAGAATGTCATCTTCACCCACCAGCTCCATCAGCTCCGGCAGACGGCGGTCGAACAGTTCCAGACCGGCCGCATAGCCTGCGACGTCGCGACGGTGACCCCAGGAGGAGTCGAAGTCCACGAAGTTGGTGAAGACAATGGTCTTGTCGCCCGCTTCTTTCATCTCTTTGATGGTGGCATCGAACAGCGCATCCAGACCGGTCGCTTTGACCTTTTTGGTGATGCCGCAGTTAGCGTAGATATCCGCGATTTTACCCACGGACACCACGTGACCGTCCTTCTCTTCAACCAGCTTCTGCAGCACGGTTGGCGCCGGCGGCTCAACGGCCAGATCGTGACGGTTACCGGTACGCTGGAAGTTACCCGCTTTGTCGCCGATAAACGGACGCGCGATCACGCGCCCAATGTTGTAGCCGCCTTCGGTCAGCTCTTCACGGGCGATTTCGCACAGCTCGTAGAGTTTATCCAGGCCATACGTTTCTTCATGGCACGCAATCTGGAACACGGAGTCAGCAGAAGTGTAGAAAATCGGCTTGCCGGTTTTCATGTGCTCTTCGCCGAGCTGATCCAGAATCACGGTACCGGAAGAGTGGCAGTTGCCGAGGTAACCCGGCAGGTTGGCACGCTTCACCAGCTTATCGAGCAGCTCCTGCGGGAAGCTGTTCTCGTGATCGGAGAAGTAACCCCAGTCGAACAGCACCGGCACACCTGCGATTTCCCAATGGCCAGACGGGGTGTCTTTACCGGAGGAGAGCTCGTGCGCCCAGGCATAGGCGCCCACGACTTCCGCGTTGCCGTCCATTCCGGCTGCGATTTTACCGGTAGAGCCTTCATGCGCTTTCACCAGCCCGAGGCGGGTCAGGTTAGGTAGAGTCAGAGGGCCTTTACGACCGTTGTCCGCTTCGCCTTTTGCACAGGCTTCCGCGATGTGACCCATGGTATCGGAACCCACGTCACCAAAACGTTCTGCATCTTCGGTTGCGCCGATGCCGAATGAGTCCAGCACCATAATAAATGCACGTTTCATAATTGTTCTCCGTACGTAGTGCTTCAAAAATTATCGATCAGATCAGTATACCGCTATTCGGTGATACGGCGATAGACAGTCGGTGTGGTTTCAGGTGCTTTATTGTCAAGCGTGATGGCCGCCTTCACCGCTTTTGCCGCTTCCTGCCAGCTGGCTTCGTCTTTGGCGTGGATCACCGCCAGCGGACGTTGACCGTCAACGCTGTCGCCCAGACGGGCCATATCGGTAAAGCCGACGCTGTAATCAATGGTGTCTGACGCCTGACGGCGGCCGCCACCCATCGAGACCACCGCCATACCCAGCGCGCGGGTGTCCATCGCAGAGACAAACCCTTCGCTATCGGCATACACCGCTTTGCTGAGCGTCGCGGTTGGCAGGTACTTCGCATAGTTTTCGACGAAATCGGTCGGGCCTTTCTGCGCGGCAACCATGCGACCAAAGATCTCCGCCGCTTTGCCGTTGTCCAGCACCGCCTGCAGTTTTGCGCGGGCGTCAGCGTCGTCTTTGGCGAGCTTGCCGGAGATTAACATCTCAACGCACAGCGCCATGGTGACGTCAAACAGACGCGGGTTACGGTATTCTCCGGTGAGGAACTGGACGGCCTCACGCACTTCGACGGCATTACCGGCGCTGGAGGCCAGCACCTGATTCATGTCGGTGAGCAGTGCGGTGGTGCGCACGCCCGCGCCGTTGGAGACGCCAACGATCGCTTCGGCAAGCTGCGCAGAGAGTTCATAGGTTGGCATAAAGGCGCCGCTGCCCACCTTCACGTCCATCACCAGCGCATCCAGCCCTTCCGCCAGCTTCTTCGCCAAGATAGAGGCGGTGATCAGCGGGATGGAGTCAACGGTCGCGGTGATGTCGCGGGTCGCGTAGAAACGCTTGTCTGCCGGAGCAAGAGAGCTGGTCTGGCCGATAATCGCCACACCAACGTCTTTAATAATATCGCGGAAGCGGTTGTCGTCCGGGAAGATATCGAAGCCCGGAATGGCTTCCAGTTTGTCGAGCGTACCGCCGGTGTGGCCCAGGCCGCGTCCGGAGATCATCGGGATGTAACCACCACAGGCTGCCACCATTGGGCCGAGCATCAGGGAGGTCACGTCGCCCACGCCGCCGGTGGAGTGTTTATCCACAATCGGGCCATTAAGGTTGAGGCTTTTCCAGTCCAGAACGGTTCCTGAATCTCGCATCGCCATGGTCAGCGACACGCGCTCAGGCATCGACATATCGTGGAAGAAAATGGTCATCGCCAGAGCCGCAATCTGCCCTTCTGAGACGGTGTTATCACGAATGCCGTTGATGAAGAAGCGGATCTCTTCGTCGCTTAATGCATGACCATCACGTTTTTTACGAATAATTTCTTGTGCGAGAAACACGGTAACCCCCATGAGGAATCGGGTGAATGGTGGCGGGTACGGTTTACCCGACCACGATCCGGGTAGGCCGGATAAGCGTAGCGCCACCCGGCAATTCAAACTTAGTAGCTGCTTGCGCTCTTACCGTCGCCGTGACCCAGCGCTTTCAGCAGGCTGGCCAGCAGGCTGGAGGCGCCGAAGCGGTAGTGACGAGAATCGGCCCAGTCGGCACCAAACAGCTCGTCGGCAATCGCCAGGAACTGCTGCGCGTCTTCAGCGGTACGCACGCCGCCCGCAGGTTTGAAACCGACGGTTTTGGACACGCCCATGTCGCGGATAACTTCCATCATGATGCGCGCGCTTTCCGGGGTCGCATTCACCGGCACTTTACCGGTAGAGGTTTTAATGAAATCCGCACCGGCTTTGATGGAGATTTCAGACGCCTTACGAATCAGCGCCTCTTCTTTAAGCTCGCCGGTTTCGATGATCACTTTCAGCAGCACGTTTGCCGCCGCACACGCGTCTTTACAGGCTTTCACCAGGTCAAAACCGACCTGCTCGTTACCGGCGATCAGCGCGCGGTACGGGAACACCACGTCAACTTCGTCTGCGCCGTAGGCAATCGCCGCGCGGGTTTCTGCCAGCGCAATGTCGATATCGTCGTTGCCGTGCGGGAAGTTAGTCACGGTTGCAATGCGCACGTCCGGGGTGCCCTGCTCTTTCAGCGTCTTACGGGCAATCGGGATAAAGCGCGGGTAGATACAAACGGCTGCGGTATTACCCACCGGCGTTTTCGCCTGATGGCACAGGGCGATGACTTTCTCATTGGTGTCGTCATCGTTCAGGGTGGTCAGGTCCATCAGTTTCAACGCGCGCAGGCTGCTTGCAGTTAAATCGGTCATAACATTCTCCAACGGCAGTGCCGTATAAATTTTACCTTGCGGGTCTGTGAGTATTCTAACATTCACCCGCATCCACACTTCGACATTCATCACAGTTAATGAAAACTGCGTACTAATTTGCATTACTGTAATGAGATCTTCTTCAAACTTTAGTGCGCAAATTGCCGACTAAAGCAGCAATACCCCCTGTGGGATCAAAAGCGCCAACAGGCAGGCTTTCTACAATCCGTTCATCATCCGCAGAACATTCAAGGAAGCGAATATGCCCCACTCCAGCCCCGACGCCCTGCAGCAACGTTGCCAGCAGATTGTGACAAGCCCGGTGTTAACCCCGGAACAAAAACGTCATTTTCTGGCGCTGGAAGCGGAAAACAACCTGCCGTATCCGGCACTTCCTGAAGCTGCGCGCGCCGCGCTGGACGAGGGGTTTATCTGCGACATGTTCGAAGGCCATGCGCCTTACAAACCCCGTTACGTTCTGCCGGATTACGCAAAATTTCTGGCTAATGGTTCAGAATGGCTGGAGCTGGAAGGGGCAAAAGATCTCGACGATGCCCTCTCGCTGTTAACCATCCTCTACCATCATGTTCCGTCCGTCACATCGATGCCGGTCTATCTCGGTCAGCTTGATGCGTTGCTGCAACCTTATGTTAGAATTCTAACACAAGAAGAGATCGATAGCCGAATAAAACGTTTCTGGCGCTATCTCGACCGTACGCTGCCGGATGCCTTTATGCACGCAAACATCGGGCCTGCTGACGGCCCCATCACCCGTGCCATTCTGCGTGCCGATGCAGAGCTGAAGCAGGTCGCGCCGAACCTGACCTTTATCTACGATCCCGATATCACCCCGGACGACTTGCTGCTTGAGGTAGCAAAAAACATATGTGAATGCAGCAAACCGCATATTTCTTATGGCCCGGTGAATGATAAAATTTTCACAAAAGGCCGTTACGGCGTGGTGAGCTGTTACAACTCCCTGCCGCTTGCAGGCGGTGGCAGCACCCTGGTGCGCCTTAACCTCAAAGCCATTGCTGAACGCAGCACATCCATTGAAGACTTCTTCACCCGCACGCTCCCGCACTACTGCCAGCAGCAAATGGCCATCATCGATGCACGCTGCGGTTTCCTGTACGAGCAATCTGGCTTCTTTGAGAATAGCTTCCTGGTGAAAGAGGGGCTGATTGATGCCGATCGGTTTGTGCCGATGTTTGGCATTTACGGCCTGGCGGAAGCGGTAAACTCGCTTTGTGAGAAAGCAGGAATAGCGGGACGCTACGGAAAAGATGAGCAGGCCAACGCGCTGGGCTATCGCATCAGCGAACAGCTTGCGGCGTTTGTCGAAAACACGCCGGTGAAGCACACCTGGAAGCAGCGCGCGATGCTTCATGCCCAGTCGGGGATCAGCTCCGATTCGGGTACCACGCCAGGCGCGCGCCTGCCCTACGGCGACGAGCCGGATCCCATCAGCCACCTGCTGGCGGTGGCTCCCCATCACAAGCACTACTCTTCCGGGATAAGCGATATTCTGACGCTGGATGAAACAGTAAAACGCAACCCGCAGGCGGTGGTTCAGCTGTGCCTGGGCGCGTTCAGGGCGGGTATGCGTGAGTTTACCGCCAACGTAGCGGGTAACGATCTGGTGCGCGTAACCGGGTATATGGTGCGGCTATCGGATCTGGAGAAATACCGCGAAGCAGGGTCGAGAACGAACACCACGTGGCTGGGTGAAGAAGCCGCACGTAATACCCGTATTCTGGAACGTCAGCCGCGCGTGATAAGCCATGAACAGCAGATGCGCTTTAGTTAGTCAGGTCATCCCTTTTTCCTGCGTGGACGGGCCGGGCAGCCGCCTGGCCCTGTTCCTGCAGGGCTGCAACCTGCGCTGTAAAACCTGCCACAACCCGTGGACGATCGGCCGCTGCAATGACTGCGGGGACTGCGTGCCCCACTGCCCGCACGACGCGCTGACCATTCAGGCCGGGCGCGTCTGGTGGCAGGAGAGCGACTGCCAGCAGTGTGACACCTGCCTGCACCTGTGCCAGCAGCAGGCGACGCCCATGGCGCACCGCTTCAGCGTGGAGGAGATCCTCACCCAGGTCCGCAAATCCGCACCGTTTATCGAAGGGATCACCGTAAGCGGCGGGGAAGCCACAACTCAATTGCCGTTTTTAGTGACGCTATTCTCTGCGATCAAAGCCGATCCCGCCCTGAATCATCTGACCTGCCTGGTCGACAGCAACGGCTTGTTAAGCGAAACCGGCTGGCAAAAGCTGCTGCCGGTACTGGATGGCGCGATGCTGGACCTGAAGGCGTGGGGGAACGAACACCACCGCTTCCTGACCGGGCGCGAAAACCCGCAGATTAAGCAGAGCATCCGCTGGCTGGCAGATCGTCGCCGTTTGACGGAGCTCCGCCTGCTGGTGATTCCGGGGCAGTGTGACTATCTGGAAAACCTCAAACCGCTAACGACCTTTATCCACGGGCTTGGAAACGTGCCGGTACGCCTTAACGCGTTTCATGCGCACGGCGTATACGGTGAGGCAGCGTCATGGCGCAGCGCCACGCCGGAAGACGTTGAACCGCTGGCGCGGGCGCTGGAAAAACAGAAAATAACGGTGATCCGCCCGGCGCTTTATCTATAGCGTGATGCCAAATACCGAACGCGTATTTTCCAGCAGCGCATCGGCAATCACCTCTTCCGGCTCCTGTCGTAGTTCACACAGGGTGGTGAACACACGCGCCGCCTGTTCCGGGCGATTCGGCTGTCCCTGAAAACCGTTCAGCGGCATATCCGGCGCGTCAGTTTCCAGCAGAAGCGCCGACAGCGGCAGCTGTGCCATCACGTCACGGGTTTTACTGGCGCGCGGATAGGTGATGGTGCCACCCACACCAATTTTATAGCCCAGTTTAATGAAACGCTGCGCCTGCTGCAGGCTGCCGGAGAAACCGTGCACGACGCCCCTGCGCGGCAGATCGATGCGTTTCAGGTGCATCGCCAGCTTATCGTGCGTGCGTCTTGAGTGGAGGATCACCGGCAGATCGTGGCGCTTCGCCAGCCTGAGCTGCGCGTCGAGGATCGTCTGCTGGCGCTCAAACTGCGGATCCTCGCGATAAAGATCGAGGCCGATCTCACCGATGGCGACAAGCTTGTCGCCTGCGGTCTGCACGATCTCATCAAGCCTCTCAATGTGCTCATCCCGATGCCGCTCAATCACAATCGGATGCAGGCCGAGCGCGGCATAGAGCGCGGAGTGCCGCATGGAAAGATCCAGCACGCGGGAAAAATAGGCCGCTTCCACTGAAGTAACAATGATGGCCTGAACGCCTGCCTCGGCCGCTTTCGCAATACTGTGTTCTTCATCTCCCGTAAACGGCGGGAAATCGAAGTGGCAGTGGGTATCAATAAAGCGGTGCGTCACGCCAGATCCTCGTTATCCAGTAAAGCGTCATTCGCCTGCGGAATATCCACAAGCGGCATCGTCAGGGCATCGTTAGCGACAATCGCAGGCGGCGTAATAATGCGTTTATGGCGATGAAGAGGCGGTTGCTCTGCCAGCATTTTACCCACCGTCGCCAGGAAGTAGCGTCCGCACAGCCGCCCCGTTTTGTAATCCATGCGCAGCGCAGGGACGCGGCTGCCCAGCGCCATGCTCAGCAGCGGCTTAGGCGGATAAATTTCAAAAATACGCAGCTTACCCGGTGGCTTTTCAATGAATCGCTGCATCGCGCCGTAGGTTGTTTCATGCTGCTTCGCGATATTCACCAGCGGCTGAAGGCTGCTGTCGCCCAGCCAGCGCTCCATCCGCTTAAACCACTGCGGGGTGTAATACATTTGCGACGGCACGGTGCGGATCACCACGATGGTTTTCGCCCCGCGACGGGCGGCTTCCTGCACCGGCACCGCGTCACTGATCCCGCCGTCCAGATAGCTAATGCCGTCCAGCAGGGCGCCGGTACGATAAAAACCGGGGATCGCGCTGGAGGCGCGGATGATGTCCAGCCAGTTCTCTTTCTGAGGCGAAAAATAGCCCGGCGAATAGTCATCGCCCCGGCTGGCGCACATCCAGAACTCTTTGCCGCTATCAAACAGACGCGCGGCGGTGTCCATGGCCAGCGGCATCTGGCTGGAGGTCGACTCCAGCAGCCAGTCGAGATCGATCAGGTTGCCGCCGCGCACAAAGCGCACCGGATTAAAAAATTCTTTCGCCGTGGTATAGCGCATGATGACCTTTCGCGCGTAGCCGGGCTGGTTGCAGACATAGGCAGAGAGGTTCTGCGCCCCGGCAGACGTGCCGAAATAGAGGTCAAACGGGTTGAACTGCGCGCGCATAAATTCGTCGAGCACGCCAGCGGTGAAAATGCCGCGCTGTCCGCCACCCTCGCAGACCAGCGCGAGTTGACCTGCGCGGAACGGTTTTAACGTCAGCGGCGCAATATTGCCAAGCGTAACGGGAATTCGTTGCCCCACCTCTGCTTTCCTGTTTTGATTATTTTATAACACCACAGTAACGCACCCGACCTGTTACGCAAATAAGAAAAAGCCAGTCACAGTGACTGGCTTTATTTTGTTGAAGGAATATTGCGTTTGCTACGGACGTCGACGTCCCGTAAACAGGCTGACCAGGAACAGAATAATACCCACAACGAAGACAATTTTAGCTGCCCATGCCGCTGTACCTGCCAGTCCACCAAAGCCCAATGCGGCGGCAATTAACGCGATAACCAGAAATATAATGCCCCAACGAAACATAAGCTTCTCCTTTACCATAGTTAATGTCGGCCGCTAAACGTGAGCGCTCAGGTCACTCACCGGCGTTTTTCCAGAGTCGTTCTTATTTCGCCCGCAGGTATTAGCCAGACGGGCGAATGGTCGAGATTTACTTCGTTTTCAGATCGTTTTTAACGCTTTTCACACCATCAATCGCTTTCGCGATGGACTCGGCACGTTCACTTTGCGCCTGCGAATCTACCGTACCGGAAAGCTGAACCACGCCATCGGTGGTTTCCACTTTCACCTTACGGGACGGCACGATGTCATCTGCTAAAAGTTTAGCTTTGATTTCGCTGGTGGTAGCTGCATCACCGGCATAACCTTTCACCGACGCGTTTTTGCCGTCACGGACGTGCAGCTTATCGCTGACGGAGGCGACACCTTCGACGCCTTTCGCCACTTTTACCGCCTGTTCAGCCTGAGCCTGGCTTTCGACAAAGCCGCTCAGCGTGACCACTTTCTTGTCGGTCTTAACGGAAATGTCGGTGCTCTTAATGGCTTCATCATCCACCAGTGCGGCTTTCACTTTTGCTGTGATTGAGCTGTCATCCATGAAGTTGCCGACTTTATTCATAGAGCTATCGATTTTTTGCCCTGCGTTATCGGCCGTGGATTGTGCTTTATCCATGGTGCTGCTTTCCGCCAGGGCGGAGCCGCTCACCAGAACGCTACCCAGAGTTACAGCCAGCAGAGTTTTAGAAATCTTCAGTCTTGTCATATTCATCGATCTATTCCTGTGTTGACCCGTTATTCGGGCTGCATACTTCCTTAGTAGTTTTATATATTGCGAATAAACACGCGGGCAAAATGGATAACCTAAAGTCATGCATTGAACAGTTAATTTATCCACGCCCGGTGTTAAACACTGAGTTAAATATAGATCACTCTCACAGAGCCGCTTTCAGAATTGGGCAAAAAACGCGCGAATAGCGTGAAATTGCGTTGAATTAAGAACATTCCGCAAGGGATTAATAAGACAGGAATTAAAGAAGAGCACGGCGGGAGCCGTGCTCAGAGAGGGGATTAGTGCTCGCGGGTTTTACGGAACTGAACGTCAGGGTAACGTTCCTGCGTCAGGTTCAGGTTCACCATCGTTGGCGCGATATAGGTCAGGTTATCGCCACCATCCAGCGCCAGCTGAACTTCATTCTTACGCTTAAATTCTTCGAATTTCTTCACGTCAGAACACTCAACCCAGCGCGCAGTCGCGACGTTCACCGATTCGTAAATCGCCTCCACGTTGTACTCGCTCTTCAGACGCGCAACGACCACGTCAAACTGCAGCACGCCGACCGCGCCAACGATCAAATCGTTGTTCGCGATTGGGCGGAAGACCTGCACAGCGCCCTCTTCGGAGAGCTGAACCAGGCCTTTCAGCAGCTGTTTCTGCTTCAGCGGATCGCGCAGACGAATACGACGGAACAGCTCCGGCGCGAAGTTCGGAATACCGGTGAACT
This sequence comes from Enterobacter sp. Taxon_8, assembly GCF_058354585.1. Lineage (NCBI taxonomy): Bacteria > Pseudomonadati > Pseudomonadota > Gammaproteobacteria > Enterobacterales > Enterobacteriaceae > Enterobacter > Enterobacter sp. Taxon_8. Next base: position 3,896,058 of record NZ_CM177989.1, read on the forward strand.
TCATCATTTCGCCCTGGGTGAAGGTATCACCGATCTGGATGGTGCCGTGGTTGTGCAGCCCGATGATGTCGCCCGGATAGGCCTCTTCAACGTGCGAACGGTCACCCGCCATAAAGGTCAGCGCGTCGGAGATGACAACGTCTTTCCCGATACGCACCTGGCGCAGCTTCATGCCCTTTTCATACTTACCGGACACCACGCGCATAAAGGCCACGCGGTCACGGTGTTTCGGATCCATGTTGGCCTGAATCTTAAACACGAAGCCGGTGAACTTCTCTTCTTTTGCTTCCACTTCACGGGTGTCGGTTTTGCGCGGCATCGGCTGCGGCGCCCACTCCACCAGGCCGTCGAGCATGTGGTCAACGCCGAAGTTACCCAGTGCGGTACCGAAGAAGACCGGGGTAATTTCGCCGCTCAGGAACAGCTCTTTGTCGAATTCGTGAGACGCGCCCTTGACCAGCTCCAGCTCGTCGCGCAGCTGCGCGGCCAGCTCTTCGCCAACCGCCGCGTCCAGATCCGGGTTGTCCAGACCTTTAACAATGCGCACTTCCTGAATGGTGTGGCCTTTACCGGTCTGGTACAGGTAAGTTTCGTCTTTATAAAGGTGATACACCCCTTTGAACAGCTTACCGCAGCCAATTGGCCAGGTGATTGGCGCACAGGCGATCTTCAGCTCGTTTTCTACTTCATCCATCAGCTCCATCGGATCGCGGATGTCACGGTCGAGCTTGTTCATAAAGGTGAGGATCGGCGTATCGCGCAGACGGGTGACTTCCATCAGCTTACGGGTCCTGTCTTCTACACCTTTCGCGGCGTCGATCACCATCAGACAGCAGTCCACCGCCGTCAGGGTACGGTAGGTATCTTCGGAGAAGTCTTCGTGGCCCGGGGTGTCCAGCAGGTTCACCAGGCAGTCGTGATACGGGAACTGCATCACGGAGGTGGTAATCGAAATACCACGCTGCTTTTCCATCTCCATCCAGTCGGATTTTGCATGCTGGCTGGAACCACGGCCTTTAACGGTACCCGCAGTCTGGATCGCCTGTCCGAACAGCAACACCTTCTCGGTGATGGTCGTTTTACCGGCATCCGGGTGAGAGATAATGGCAAAAGTGCGGCGCTTGGCCACCTCTTGCAGATAAGGAGACAACGTCATAATTAAATCTTCTTTTATAAGCGCGGCAGCACGCCACGCATCATGGAATACAAAATTGCGGCTATTTTACCCATCAACGGGGGGCAGGCAATCATTGTTTACACAGGAGTTGCTCCAGTTCGTTCAACGACGTGACGGTCCAGGTCGGCTCGATGCCTTCAGGCTTCACGCGGCCATGCGCGTTGAGCCACACGGTTGACAGACCTGACTTCATGCCGCCCAGGATATCTGACTCTGCCGTATCACCCACCATCAGGACGCGATCGCGGTCGGGATTTCCGGCCTGCGCCAGCGCGTAGTCGAAAATACGCGGATCCGGCTTCGGCACGCCAACCTCTTCCGAGATCACCAGCGCGTCGAAATGATCGCGTAGGCCGGTGCGCTCAAGGCGGATCTGCTGCAGGGCGGTAAAACCGTTGGTGATGATCCCCAGTTTCACCTTGCCTTTCAACGCATTCAGCAGGGAAACCGCGCCCGGCAGCGGTGCACAGATATCGGCCATCGCGTTCAGGAACGCATCGTTCAGCGTCCCCGGACTGACCTTTAAGCGTTCCGCCCAGACGTCAAAGCGCTGGTGCTGAAGTTGTAACGCGGTGATGGCACCGTTCTGGTAATCCACCCACAGCGGCTTATTTACCGCCTGATAGTCCTGAAAATCTTCAGCGGTGAAGGTCACGCTATAGTCGAGAAACATCCGCTGCAGGCCGCCGAACGAATCAAACGTAAACAGCGTTTCGTCGGCATCAAAGAAAATCCAGTCCCATTTCATCGTTACAACCTTATATTCGTTATCCAATCGGCAGAGCCATGATAATGGCGTCTTCACGTCCCTCTGCGGTGGGGTAGTAGTTACGGCGGATTGTCGCCTCGTTAAAGCCTAAGCTTTGATAGAGCGCGATGGCGGCGACATTCGACGCGCGCACCTCCAGCCACAGGGTGAAAACGTCACGGGTTTCGAGCTCACGGATGAGGTACTCAAGCAGTTCTCTTCCCAGCCCACGGCGCTGAAACGCGGGATCAACCGCGATATTAAACAGCGTCGCTTCATCAAGAACAACCTGCGTGATCGCGAAAGCGGCCATGGTGCCGTCAACGTCCAGGCGGTAGTTCAGATACCGTTCGCCCTGATTGCTGGCGAAAGTTTTTTCGCTCCACGGAAACGCGTGGGCGCGTGTTTCAATCGCGAACGCGGTGGACAGGTCAGGCGTCGTGAGGGAAGAAATCGTGTTCATATTCGCAGATTTGTTGCCATAGCGCGCTGCGCGCTTTTGGGTTGGCTTTCAGTTCGTCCAGCGCTGGCGAGTAGATCTGGCTCCCCTGAAGAGAGATCTCATTTGCCTCTCCGATACGCCAGCTGTTACAGCGGCTATCAGGAGGCAGCATCGCGACACGCTCTGGCGTCAGCGGTAAAACCTGGTCGGCCGTCAGCTTCAGGCTGCGAAGGACATCACCGATCAGGGGGTCATTCAGGGCAGGCAGTTCTTCCGCCACCATCACAAGACGAACGTGCGCCGGGATGGAGATGGCGATTTCGCCCTGCAACGCCGTCGGGCGACGCAAAGCCCACTGGGTAATGCCCAGCTGCTGCAACTGCCAGTCTCGTCGGGATGTCATAGGGAAAACTCCTGTCTCTCAGGAGCGCAAATATAGCAAATGTGTCGAAAGTGCGCCATCTACCTACTATAATCCCCGCCTGAGTTTATTGAGGAACAATTCATGTCTGCATTTACCCCGGCAAGTGAAGTCTTGCTGCGTCACAGTGATGATTTCGAAGAAAGCCGTATTCTGTTTGCCGGAGATATGCAGGATGACCTGCCTGCGCGTTTCGACTGTGCTGAAAGCCGTGCCCATACCCAATACTACCACCACTGGCAGGTGCTGAGCCGCCAGATGGGCGAGCGCGCGCGCTTTAGCCTGGTGGCAGAGCAGAGCGATATTGCCGACTGCGATACGCTGATCTACTACTGGCCGAAGAATAAACCTGAGGCCCAGTTCCAGCTGATGAACCTGCTCTCCCTGCTGCCGGTCGGCTGCGATATTTTCGTGGTCGGTGAAAACCGCAGCGGCGTGCGTAGCGCTGAACAGATGCTGGAAGGCTACGCGCCGTTGAATAAAGTCGACAGCGCTCGCCGCTGTGGTCTCTACCATGGCCGTCTGGAAAAACAGACAACGTTTGATCCCCAGGCTTACTGGGACGAGTACCAGCTTGACGGCCTGACCATCAAAACGCTGCCGGGCGTGTTCAGCCGCGATGCGCTGGATACGGGCAGCAAGTTGCTGCTTTCCACTCTGACGCCGCACACCAAAGGCAAAGTGCTGGACGTGGGCTGCGGCGCGGGCGTGCTCTCTACCGTGCTCGCCAGCCATTCACCAAAAGTGCGCTTAACCCTGTGTGACGTGAGCGCTCCGGCGGTAGAAGCCAGCCGCGCAACGCTTGCCGCAAACGGCATTGAAGGCGAGGTGATTGCCAGCAACGTCTTCTCCGACGTCACCGGTCGCTTCGACATGATCATCTCTAACCCGCCGTTCCACGACGGTATGGAGACCAGCCTGGAAGCCGCGCAAACGCTGATCCGTGGCGCGGTCCGTCACCTCAACAGCGGCGGTGAGCTGCGTATTGTCGCGAACGCCTTCCTGGCGTACCCGAAAGTGCTTGACGAAACCTTCGGTTTCCACGAAGTGATCGCCCAGACCGGCCGCTTTAAGGTCTACCGTACCGTGATGACGCGTCAGGCCAAAAAGTAATCTCCACTCATGCAGGCCGGATAAGTGCAAGCACCATCCGGCTCCGCATGGCGCCTGCATCGGCCATTTTTGCAGCAATCAAGGCGTCGCGCGCACTTTTCTGTTGACGTAAAGCTGAAAACATCTAGAATGCGCCTCCGTGGTTACGATACTTTTACAGTATCGATGGTATGCGAAGGTGGCGGAATTGGTAGACGCGCTAGCTTCAGGTGTTAGTGTCCTTACGGATGTGGGGGTTCGAGTCCCCCCCCTCGCACCATAAATCACAATGATATTGCTCGCACTGGGCGAAGGTGGCGGAATTGGTAGACGCGCTAGCTTCAGGTGTTAGTGTCCTTACGGATGTGGGGGTTCGAGTCCCCCCCCTCGCACCAACGAGGCGATATCAACAATAGTAAGATGACTGTGCGAAGGTGGCGGAATTGGTAGACGCGCTAGCTTCAGGTGTTAGTGTCCTTAGGATGTGGGGGTTCGAGTCCCCCCCCTCGCACCAATTATCTTACATCCCTTCTGTAGTTCCTCTTCTTTTGCCTGTTATTTCAAGCTCATCAGTATCACCAGAATTCCACTGACAAGTGCTACACATGATGGTAGTAAAACAAAGTGGCGCAGTTGCTTATGCCAGATCATGCCTGACGTGACTAACAGTCCTGACACAATGATCGCTTTCCATGTATCAAGGGAGAGATCGGCAAACGTCAACCCGCCGAGAATGGCTCCCGGTAGCAATACCCCCCAAACACTGCCAAGCGCCCTGTTCAACATGCTCCGCCCTCTCAAAGCGATAATGATAACCAATATCATATGACACGGATTATCATTTGTCAGCTGAATGAATCAAAATCCATCGTCCTTTACCTTTCCCGTAATGACAGGAATTGCCTAAGGTGATAAATTGCACACCTGTTAACAACATCTAAAGATTTTCTGATAATTACTCTTTGAGTTTTTTTCATATTTTATTGCGATACAGCACCTACTTATTTGTTTTAATTAAATTTTAATAAAAACGCACGACTATGACATCACAATCCTGGCGGTCTTTGGTTCACAGAAAATATCAATTGTCGTTACGTTTATTTTTATTTCTGAACGCAACCTCGGCAGTGTTCTCGGTAACAAATCCGCTCAATTCTGTACGCCTGTTATCTGCCCCACTTATTGCTATTTTCTCCATCAGCACCGGCCTGTTCGTCTGGCACTGGAGAAAGCGCGCGCGGAAGATAAATATTCCTGTTGTTTCAGGGATATTCGGTATTTTGTGGGCCTGGCAAATTGTGTCTAAATTCGCCTTAATTACCCACGATCACGCGACGTATTTGTTAATCGCCCTATTAACGGTGCTTTTTATCGGAACGCTGGCATTCGCCAGTAATATCAAAGCCTTTACGCTGCATTCACTGCCTACGTTTATTGTCTGCCTGTGGTTAAGCGATCACGATATATGGCTGAGAATGACCTATTCTTTCGCACTTCCTGTGGTGGCAATTGCTATTCATAACATTTTGCAAACACGTAACGACCGTTTTGCTCAGGAGCTGCTCTCACGTCTTCTGGAAGAGCGAGAAACCCTTACCGATCTCAGCATGATGGACCCGCTTACCGGGCTTTATAATCGTCGCGGTCTGCAAAGCCGTCTGGAGAATCTGCCGACGGTTGAAAATGGCGAGCATTTTGTCCTGCTGATGGATATCGATCACTTCAAAGCCTATAACGACCATTATGGCCACATGATGGGCGACCAGGCGCTGAAGCGTGTCTCTGCGGCAATCCGCGACGCCGTGCGTTCTCGCGATATTGTGGCGCGTTTTGGCGGGGAAGAGTTTATGGTGCTGTTGACGAATATTTCTCTCGAACATGCTCGCCAGACGGCCGAGCGGATCCGTCAGAAAGTCTACGATTTGAAAATCCCGCATCTGTTTAACGAGAGCGTCGCGACAAACGTCACCATCAGCATTGGTATTGCCATTTTCGAGGATGAAGACGTAGAAGGTGCGCTGGAAAAAGCGGACAAAGCCCTCTATGAAGCCAAGCATATGGGGCGCAATAACATTCTGCTGAGTGAAGAGCTGCAGACGGCTTAAACATCACGACGATGTCACCCGGACAAAAGTCTTGCCATTGGTATAAGCAATAGTTAGGATTGGCAATCATTATCATTTAGATTTCTATCTATACTATGGCTACGCATACCGCACACATCGTCGAACCACTCCTCTGGCGAGCGCCCCTCACCAGCGGGAATGTTTCGCTTGCGGATGCCATACGGGATAAGATTGCGGAGACGCGCGCCCACCTGCTGGACTTCATCCGGCTTGATGAAGCGCACCCGAATCACGCCATGACGCTCTCAGAGTGGCGTCACCCGACAAAACTGCGGTCTCTGCTGGCTATCTATTCCGACCATATCTATCGCAATCAGCCCACCCTTACGCGGGAAAATAAACCCCTGCTCTCTCTATGGGCGCAGTGGTATATCGGGCTGATGGTGCCCCCCCTCATGCTGGCGCTGTTAACCCAGAAGAGCATGCTGGAACTCTCGCCGGATAATTTCCACGTCGAGTTCCACGAAACCGGGCGTGCGGCCTGTTTCTGGATTGATCTCCACGAAGACCAGAACGCTGAACGCCTGACGGCTCAGGAACGTATGGAGCAGCTTATCATCCAGGCCCTGATCCCGGTGGTGGAAGTGCTTGAAGCGACGGGAGAGATTAACGCAAAGCTTATCTGGAGCAATACGGGCTATTTAATCCACTGGTATTTAACGGAAATGAAGCCTCTGCTTGGTGATGAGAACGTTGATGCCCTGCGTCAGTCCTGTTTCTTTGCAAAACAGCTTTCCGATGGCCGTGACAACCCGCTATTCCGCACCGTCGTGCTCCGTGATGGGCTTCTGGTTCGCCGCACCTGCTGCCAGCGCTATCGCCTGCCGGACGTTAAGCAGTGTGGGGACTGTACGCTGAAGTAGAGCAGTGAATTGCCCGGTGGCGCTTTGCTTACCGGGCCTACAAAACCGGGCCTGGCCTAAATCCTCTCACACAAGGAGAGGGAATAAACACTAAAAACGGCAACATGCGTTGCCGTTTTGTTTTTACCTATGCCACCTGCTGATTGTCCTCTTCCGCGTTACGCTGCGCTTCTTCCGCTTCCTGCTCCAGCAGCTGTTTCTCGTATACTTTGAAGAACGGGAAGTAGATGATTGCCGATACGCAGGCAAGAACCACAACCAGAATAGCCGCGCGGAAATCCCAGCCCAGAGCCCACGCTGCACCTATTGGCGCCGGTGCTGTCCAGGGGACTACTGAGATGACGCGTCCAATCAGGTCAAACGTCATCGCCGCCCAGGCCAGCACGGCATTTACCATCGGTGCCAGCAGGAACGGAATAAAGAACACCGGGTTCATCACAATCGGCGTACCGAAAATGACAGGTTCATTGATGTTAAAGAAGCTGGGTACCACGCTCAAACGACCGATAGAGCGTAAATGCGCTGAACGGCTACGCAGATAGCAAATCACCAGCCCCATCGTGGCGCCCGACCCGCCAATCACGATAAAGAACGTCCAGAACGCCTCCATAAAAATATGCGGCAGAGGCTGGCTGGCGGCCAGAGCGGTCTGGTTCGCGCCGAGGTTCGTGAGCCAGAACATCTGAAGCATCCCGGAGACGATGGCGGCTCCGTGGATCCCGGCGAACCACAGCAGATGACCAATCAACACGGCCAGCAGGATCGCAGGCAGGGAATCTGCTGCGGAAACAAGAGGTTTAAAGACCGACATAATGGCCTGCGGGATCAGCATGCCGAACTGAGACTGAATGACCAGGCTCAGAGGGTAAAGCATCAAGACCACCACCAGCACAGGGATGAGCAGATCAAAAGAGTTTTTGATCATCGGAGGTACCTGGTCTGGCAGGCGAATACCGATGTTGTGCGCCTTGAGGAAACGCATCATCTCAACGCAGTAGATCGCCACCAGAATCGCGGTAAAAATCCCCGTTCCACCCAGGCTGTCGACAGGCAGCGTGCCTTTGGTTTTCGGTGCCGCGACCAGCAGAAATGCCATCAGCGACAGCATGGCGCACATAAACGGGTCTAACTGGTGCGATTTGACATAGTGTTTGCCAAGGTTATAGGCAATGGCCGCACAGATATAAATGGACATAATGCCCATCGTCATATCAAACGGCGTCAGGATCTGACCTTCAAACTGCTTCGCCATATCCAGCCAGGCGCGGGCGAAACTCCAGGTGGTATCAGGCGAAAATGGCGGGTATGCGAACACTAACAAAAATGAACCCACAATCATGAATGGCATCGCGGAGATGAACCCATCACGAATGGCCATCACATGACGCTGGGAAGAGATCCGCCCGGCAATCGGGCTGACGTAATTTTCAACAAAACGGAATATCAGGTTAAACGCAGCATGGTTGGCAGACATGGCAGATCTCCTGTCAGACGTTTGTTACGGGCACATTTGCGCCGCACGTTGTTCCATAAATCACCTTCACAACCTTGCTGGCTTGTGTACCAGTAGTACTGCTAAGACGGAATGGTTTCATAATTTGCTCTTATTATTAGATACAGGGGACGTTACGTACTCAGTATTAATCGACGCATCACGCTCTGCAACCGGTTACTGTAACCGGTTTCCGTGATTGTGAAGAGGATCCAGAAATCAGCCGTTCGGTATATTTGTTACTGAAGAGATATTTACAGAGCATAAATTCTTATGACAGATTACGCAGGATATTTGTCAGGAGGAAACAATGAGTTTGCAGTCTGTACAGCAGTTTTTTGCCGACAACGCGCCGGATATAGACGTCATTGAACTTAGCCAGAGTACCGCTACCGTTGCGTTGGCTGCTGCCGCCCACCGTGTGGAACCGGGACAAATCGCCAAGACCTTGTCACTAAAGGTGAAAAATGAGGTGATTCTGGTGGTAGCGAAAGGCGATGCGCGTCTGGATAACAAAAAGCTGAAAGACACCTTTGGTGCAAAAGCGCGCATGCTCAGCAGTGATGAAGTGGTGACCATAACCGGTCACCCCGTTGGGGGCGTGTGCCCGTTCGGCCTGGAAAACCCGCTCGCGGTTTACTGCGATGTCTCGTTAAAGCAGTACGCCGAAGTGCTGCCCGCCGCAGGCGCAATTCACAGCGCTGTGCGTATCTCACCTGACAGAATGGCAGAGCTGACTTCCGCAAAATGGGTGGATGTTTGCATCTGATTGATGCGCCAGAAACTGTCTGGCGCGCAACAGGCAGGTTATAAAAAGGTCGGCTTGCTAAGCGTCGGACTTCGCGGTTCTCTTGCCGAAAGGTGGGTAATAATATCTGCCGCATCGAGCAACCCTACGTCAGAGTTCACCCCCAGCTTCACCATCGCATTAAACTTATGCGCCCGGATGGTCTTAATATTGCGTTCAAGCCGTGCCGCGATTTGAGGAATGGAATACCCGCAAGACATATAACGCAATATTGCCCTTTCCGTTGGGCTTAACATTCTGCTTTGACTCCGGTACCAGTGATTCATCATATTGTCATTGATGCACAAGGTTTCACTCAACAACACCATGAGTTCCTTCTGCAGGAGCTCAAGCGTCAGCGATTTACTAACCACACCGTGAAGGCGTGACGGGGAAAGATAGCTAATTAATCTTGCTTCCATCTCGTCAGCGACCAGGATGATGCGCTGGATATGACCATGCGTAAACGCAAAATCCCGCAGGTGCGCCAGGCAGCTACGACGCTCTTCCCGCGCATCGGAATATGAATAGATCAGCGAGAAAAAATTGACGTGCTGAAGTGCTTTCTTAAAACTGTCAAATTCACTAAACAGATGCAGTTGGTAATGATTCAGGCCGGGCATCGCAAAAAGATGCTTTAGCCCAACAGCACTCATCGTGCAATTTTCGACGATGGCAATATGGCTTGTTGAATCGGTTTTTTCCATTCTTCGAACTCTCCATAGGCTGACATCAAACTCAGCTCTCGCATTCCCTGTGTACTGTTTATCCAGGCGTACATATCGGCGTTACTGCGTAATGAAAGTCGTCGCATCGCACTGTTTTTCTGCGCACTGATGGTTTTATTGCTCTTCTTGAGCAATGTGGCGATTTGGTTGATCCCCCATCCTTTACCTAACAGTCTCAATACCTTGCGCTCGGAGTGCGTGAGGGCGATAACATGTTCGTCTTCCTCCTCTGAACTTAGAGGTTCCGGGGTTAACAACATCTGGCTTACTCGCTCTGCGCGTTCGCGACCTGCCCGTACAGCGTTAACCAGGCCTTCAATGGGTTCCATATCAGAAAGCAACGTACTTTCAGGGCGCACAAGTAACTCAACGGCAATAGGGTTAAGTGGTCGCGAAACTAAAAAGATCCAGTGAATATTCCGGTATTGATTCAATAAACTGAAATACTCTTCAAGCGCCCCTCGAGGATTCCAGTATTCGCCTGAAATGTCGGCAATGATGACGTCAGCGCGGCGTAGCTGGAGCAGCGTTAACTCCTGCAATGAGCTGCAATAGGTCAATTCAAAATCGGGGAAATGGCGAGTCATCACGCCCCCTAACCCGTTTTGCATCACAGGTATCCGGCTGATGATAACGCTATGCTTACCGTGCAAAGACAACATAGACCCTCCGTGTCCATTCTTCATTTGATGAGTAACGTTAAAACGCATCAACGTATGAGTATTTTTGTCCCTGAGTGTAATGCAGGTTAATACAAGTAGAAGATGAGATGTATTGTTAGTATAAGAAATGCCTAAACAGCACTAATATCTCACAAAGCGAAACAAAATTTAATTGCAGTGCCATTAAAATAACTACAATATAAAATTAGAATAACTAAATATAAATAACTTATCTTTCAATATTAATTATTCATGAAAATGATAAATTAATCCCAACCTCTTCCGCACTAAGGGGCGGCAACTGTTTGCATAAACCTTGATCTGGCCCACAGCAAGAGACACTGCACTTTGTGTTAAAAATAATCGCTATGGGCCAACCGGCAACTTTCACCCTTTTTCAGGACAATACATGCAGGCAGATCGGTCAACGCAGCGTGCTATCACGCGGCTATGTATCCAGTGCGGTCTTTTTCTGCTCCAGCACGGCGCGGAAAGCGCGCTGGTTGAGGAGCTTTCCACCCGACTGGGACTGGCGCTGGGTATGGATAGCGTTGAAAGCGCTATTTCATCCAACGCCATTGTGCTGACCACGATCAAAGACGGTCAGTGCCTGACCTCCACCCGCAAAAACCATGACCGTGGCATTAACATGCACGTCGTGACTGAAGTGCAGCACATCGTCATCCTTGCTGAACATAAGCTTCTCGAACTTCGGGAGATTGAAAAAAGGTTCAGCCAAATTAAGCCATTACGTTATCCGCGCTGGCTTGTCGTGTTGATGGTAGGGCTGTCGTGCGCCTGCTTTTGTAAGCTCAATAAAGGCGGCTGGGACGGTGCGATCGTCACCTTTTTCGCCAGCAGCATCGCCATGTATGTTCGCCAGCTGCTGACGCACCGACAGCTGCATCCGCAAATTAACTTCTGTATTACCGCGTTTGTCGCCACCACGGTTTCCGGTCTGCTGCTGCGCCTGCCGCAGTTTGCCAGCACCCCGACGATTGCTATGGCCGCCAGCGTGCTTCTGTTGGTCCCGGGCTTTCCGTTGATAAACGCCGTCGCCGACATGTTTAAAGGGCACATCAATACAGGTCTGGCACGCTGGGCTATTGCCAGCCTGCTGACGCTGGCGACCTGCATCGGCGTGGTCATGGCCATGACACTCTGGGGGTTACGCGGATGGGCGTGATAGATTTTCTGCTGGCGCTGGCACAGGACATGCTTCTGGCCGCCATTCCTGCCGTCGGCTTTGCGATGGTATTTAACGTTCCGCAACGCGCGTTGCCATGGTGTGCACTGCTGGGCGCGATTGGGCATGGCTCGCGAATGGTGATGATGACGGCGGGTTTTTACATCGAATGGTCAACATTTATGGCTTCCATGCTGGTTGGCAGTATCGGCATCCAGTGGTCGCGCTGGTATCTGGCGCATCCCAAAGTGTTCACCGTCGCCGCCGTTATCCCGATGTTCCCGGGCATATCTGCGTACACAGCGATGATTTCCGCGGTGAAAATCAGCCATTTTGGCTACACCGAACCTCAGATGATCCTCCTCCTGAGCAACTTTCTTAAGGCGTCGTCCATCGTTGGCGCGCTCTCTATCGGGCTGTCGATCCCCGGGCTGTGGCTGTACCGCAAACGCCCACGCGTTTGATATTTGTGTTATTTCGCTGCCGTGGAGATAATCCTTCTGGTCCGTTTGGTGAAAATAAGGAAAGGATGTGGCTAACCCTGGCAGCGAACACCCCGAGCACAGCGAAGAATCTAGCCTGAAAGAGAAAATCTTTCAGAGCGCCATCGCGCTTTTTGCCGAGTATGGATTGAACGGTGCCCGCATGGAGCAGATCGCGGAGAAAGCGGGTACGACCAAACGCATGGTGGTTTACCATTTTAAGAATAAAGAGAACCTCTATCTCCTGGTCCTGGAACATGTTTACACTCAGATTCGCGCCAGTGAAAAAGCGCTAAGCCTGGCGGGAATGCCTCCCGTCGAAGCGCTGGTCAATCTGGTTGAAGCTACCTTTGACTATCATGCCGACCATCCGGATTACATCCGTATTATCTGCATGGAAAACATGCAGCGCGGCCGCTTTATGCAGCAGTCGAACTATCTTCGTCAGGTCAACCGTAGCGCGCTCGACCTGCTGGAGGGCATCCTGCACCGGGGCAAAGAAAAACAGCTATTCAGCCAGACCGTTGACGCCCGCGATCTTCACCGCCTGATAAGCAGCTTCAGCTTTCACTACGTTGCCAACAGCTACACCTTTACGCTGTTGTTTGAAGATGGCGCAGACGAACAGGCTCAGCGCGAGCACTACCGCAAAATGGCCGTTCAGGTAGCGCTCCGTTACACCTGCCCATAAAATTGCTTGCAATTAAATTGTACACTATCTATATTCATCTCATGAACGCGAAAACGAACGACGCAACCGCTGCGCTCAAGCTGGATAACCAGCTCTGCTTTGCCCTCTATTCGGCAAATCTGGCGCTTAATAAGCTGTACCGGCAGCTGCTGGCACCGCTGAACCTGACTTACCCGCAATATCTGGTGATGCTGGTGCTGTGGGAGCAGGATGACATAACGGTGTCGGACATCGGCGAACGGCTGTTTCTGGACTCTGCGACGCTGACGCCGCTGTTGAAGCGGCTGGAAAGTGCCGGCCTAATCAACCGCCACCGTTCACGCAAAGACGAACGTCAGGTCGCCGTCACCCTGAGTGAAACGGGACGTGAACTTCAGCAGCAGGCACGGGGTATCCCCGATGCGGTGGGTTGCGCAGCGCAGTGTGATACTGACACTCTGGTGACGCTCAAACAGGAGCTCGAACTTTTGCGACAACAGCTACACCGCGCGTAACGCTATACTTTACGCGTTATTATTTACCCATATATATCGCACGCTATTTAATAGCACATATCAAAACAAGATGAGGAACCTGCCATGTCTTTAGAAAAAGTTGTTTATACCGCCAAAGCAAAAGCCACCGGTGGCCGTGACGGCCGTGCCACCTCCTCCGATGGCGTACTGGACGTCAAACTGGGTGTGCCAAAAGAGATGGGCGGCATGGGCGGAGAAGTGACTAACCCTGAGCAGCTGTTTGCTGCGGGCTACTCTGCCTGCTTCCTCGGCGCGATGAAGTTCGTGGCCGCACGCGACAAATTTACCCTGCCAAAAGAAGCCTTTATTGAAGGCGAAGTGGGGATTGGCCCGCTGCCAACCGGTTTTGGTATCGAAGCAAAGCTGAACATCCATGTTGAAGGTATGGATCCGGCGGAAGCTAAAAAGCTGGTCGATGCGGCACACATTGTTTGCCCGTACTCTAACGCGACCCGCGGCAACATCGACGTCACGCTGAACATCATTGCGTGATAACTGCCTGATGGCGCTGCGCTTATTCGGCCTACGACTGTAGCCCCTGTAAGCGCAGCACCACCGGGGAAATCCCCTCCTTCCCTTTCCCCTCTCTGTGCTACCATAAGCCCATATCACGCCCGTAGTAATCAGTAGAGTAAGCGTTATGTCCTCCAGAATTCTGACCACCAGCATTGCTGGCATTGATGCCTTTATGCGCGACCCACGCGGTGTGTTGACCCACGCCGAAGGCGGCACGGTTGCCGTTTTTGCCGACAACGCGCCGGCGTTTTACGCAATCACGCCGGAACGTCTGGCACTGCTTCTGGAGATTGAAGCGCAACTGTCACGCCCGGCGAGCGATGTCACGCTGGACAACCAGTTCTTTGATGAACCGGTTAACGTTCCCGTGACCGTTCCAATGGGAAAATTTGCTCTTTACACGGGCTGGCAGCCGGATGCGGATTTTCAGCGGCAGGCCGCGCTGTGGGGGATTGCGTTAACCCAACCGGCCACCGCGGAAGAGCTTGCCGCGTTTACCGCCTGGTGGCAGGCGGAGGGTAAAATCTTCACCCATATTCAGTGGCAGCAAAAGCTCGCGCGTCATCTGCAAATTACCCGCGCCGGCAACAATGGCCAGCCAAAACGCGACATCAACGCGTTTTCAGAACCGGATAAACAGATCCCCAGCGGATTCCGAGGTGCGAAATGAAGAACGTCGGCGACCTGATGAAACGTCTGCAAAAAATGATGCCTGCCAACGTGAAGCCTGCTTTCACCACCGGTGAAGAGCTGCTGGCGTGGCAAAAAGAGCAAGGCAAGATCCGCGCCGCCGCGCTTGCCCGCGAAAATCGGGCGATGAAAATGCAGCGCACCTTTAACCGTTCCGGTATCCGTCCCCTGCACCAGAACTGCTCGTTCGATAACTATAAAATTGAGACCAACGGGCAGATGAACGCCCTTGCCGCCGCCCGTCAGTACGTGGATGAATTCGACGGCAATATCGCCAGCTTCATTTTTAGCGGCAAGCCGGGCACCGGCAAAAATCACCTTGCTGCCGCCATCTGCAACGAGCTGCTTCTGCGCGGTAAATCGGTCCTCATCATCACCGTGGCCGATATCATGTCCGCGATGAAAGACACCTTCAGCAACCGCGAAACCAGTGAAGAGCAATTGCTTAATGATTTAAGCAATGTCGATTTACTGGTCATCGACGAGATTGGCGTTCAGACGGAATCCCGCTATGAAAAAGTGATCATCAACCAGATTGTCGATCGCCGCTCTTCGTCCAAACGCCCCACCGGCATGCTGACGAACCACAACATCGACGAAATGACCCGCTTATTAGGTGAACGCGTCATGGACCGCATGAAGCTGGGTAACAGCCTGTATGTCATTTTCGACTGGGAAAGCTACCGCAGCCGCGTCACCGGCAAAGAGTATTAAGACAGTTCCAGGAATCGCCGACAGGGCATAGGTATATACTGGAACCCCTCGGCCCAAAACGGACCTTTTTGAGAGAGCCATAATGAAAAAACAGATTCTAATCAGCACCTTTTTAGGCGCGCTGCTGGTGACCGGCGCAGCGCAAGCGGCGTCCTGGCAGGAGTCCCTGTCAAGCGCAGCAAATGAGCTGACCAAAGAGAGCAGCAGCTCTCAGGGTGGACTCTCCGCCTCTTCTCTTACCAGCCTGCTGGGCAACAGCTCCCAGAGTCTGAGTGCGGGCACGATGAACAACGCGGCGGGGATTCTGGAATATTGCGCGAAGCAAAAGCTGGCCTCCGTGACCGACGCGCAAAACGTGAAAAACCAGGTGTTGGGTAAACTGGGTCTGGATACCCAGGAGCAAAAAGCGGACACCAACTATATGGACGGCATTCAGGGCCTGCTTAACGCACAAAACGGGCAGCAGCTGAATCTGAGCACCCTCGGCAACTCTTCTCTGGCAAAACAGGTGAAAACCAAAGCCTGCGATCTGGTGCTGAAACAAGGCGTTAATTTCATCTCCTGATCCATCCCATTTTCTGCCACAACACGCCGCGTTTAATGCGATAGTCTTGCAGCGCGGCGCTAAATGAGCGTTTTCCCCACCTGCCACCGCCTCAGCGTCCGTTTGTCAGGATGTGCACGTCTTCATAAAAACGATTTTCTAAACCAAATCCTAACAACAGCACACTTTCGTGACACTAAAATTGCAGCTTAACGACATCGCAATTACATTGTATGACCCAAAAAATAAACAGTTAGCCAGCGAATTATCTGGCGTCACGAGGATATGCTGTTGTCTGAATTCATGTCTCTTATCCTTTTTCTGGCTTCTGTCGGCGTTTACGCGTGGAAAGCCGGCCGTAACACCTGGTGGTTTATCGCCACGCTGGTGGTGCTCGGCATTTTTATTATTTTAAACATTACCTTATACGCCAGCGATTACTTTACCGGTGACGGTATTAACGATGCGGTACTCTACACGCTGACGAACAGCCTGACGGGCGCGGGTGTGGGCAAGTACATTCTGCCGGGGCTCGGCCTTATCGTCGCGCTGGTGACGATATTTGGCGCGCTGGCCTGGGTGCTGCGTCGACGTCGCCATCATCCGCACCATCATGGCTACAGCCTGCTGGCGTTATTCCTGGCGCTGGCCTCCGTCGACGCCAGCCCGGCGTTCCATCAGATCACCGAGCTGGTGAAATCGCAGTCGCGCGATGGCGATCCGGATTTCGTGGCTTACTACAAAGAACCGTCGAAAACGATCGCCAACCCGAAGCTCAACCTGGTCTATATCTACGGTGAAAGCCTGGAACGCACGTACTTTGATAACGATGCATTCCCGGAGCTGACGCCGGACCTGGGTGCGCTGAAAAATGAAGGGCTCGATTTCAGCCACACCATGCAGCTGCCCGGTACGGATTACACGATTGCCGGGATGGTTGCCTCCCAGTGCGGTATTCCGCTGTTCGCGCCTTTTGAAGGTAACGCCTCAGCCTCCATGTCGACCTTCTTCCCGCAGAATATTTGCCTCGGCGATATCCTGAAAAACTCCGGCTACGAAAACTATTTTGTGCAGGGGGCAAACCTGCGCTTCGCCGGAAAAGATGTGTTCCTGAAATCCCACGGTTTTGATCACCTGTATGGCTCAGAGGAGTTAAAAACGACGGTTGCCGATCCGAGCTACCGCAACGACTGGGGCTTCTATGACGATACGGTACTCGACGAAACCTGGAAGAAATTCGAGGAGCTGTCCCGCACGGGCAAGCGTTTCTCCCTCTTTGCGCTGACGGTGGACACCCATCATCCGGACGGATTCGTCTCGCGCAGCTGCAAACGCAAAAGCTATGACGTGGACGGCAAAAACAACAAGTCTTTCAGCGCCGTCACCTGTAGCCAGGAACACATTGCCGCGCTGGTCGAGAAAATCAAAGCCTCGCCATATTTTAAAAACACCGTCATCGTCGTCTCGTCTGACCATCTGGCGATGAAAAACAGCGCATGGGATCAGCTCAATAAGCAGGATCGCAGCAACCTGTTCTTCGTCCTGCGCGGCGACCAGCCGCAGCGGGAGGTCATTGCCACCAAACGCAACTCCATGGATAACGGCGCAACCGTGCTGGACATTCTGGGCGGCGACAACTTTATTGGCCTTGGCCGCAGCACGCTGTCGGGGCAGTCCCTGTCGGAAGTGTTCCTCAACATGAAGGATAAAATCCTCGCCTGGAAGCCAGACATTATCCGCCTGTGGAACTTCCCGAAAGAGATGAAGGACTTCACCGTCGATCGGGATAAAAACACGATTGCCTTCTCGGGCAGCAGCTTCCGTCTGCCGCTGCTGGTGCGCGTGTCGGAAGGGCGCGTTGAGCCGCTGCCGGAAAGCGAATATTCCGCGCCGCTGCGCTATCAGCTGGCCGATTTCGCGCCACGCGATAATTTTGTCTGGGTCGACCGATGCTACAAAATGGGCCAGCTCTGGTCGCAGCCGCTGGCGCTTTCTACCGACTGGTGCGTCTCTCAGGGTCAGCTCGGCGGGGAGCAAACCGTGCAGCACGTTGATAAGGCGCAGTGGAAGGGCAAAACCGCGTTCAACGATACGGTGATTGATACCGCGCGCTATCAGCACAACATCGACATGCTGAAAATCAGCGATAACGATATTCGCTACAAAGCGGATAGCTTTATCTTTAACGTGGCCGGCGCACCGGAAGAAGTGAAGCAGTTTAGCGGCATCTCGCGTCCGGAGTCCTGGGGGCGCTGGTCCAACGCGCAGCTGGGCAATGAGGTGAAAATTGAATACGCCCATCCGCTGCCGGAACAGTTCGACCTGGTGATCACCGCCAGAGCGTATGGCCCCAATGCTAACAAGCCCGTACCCGTGCGCGTGGGGGATCGGGAGCAGACGTTAACGCTTGGATACGACGTGAGCACACAAACGCTGCATTTTGAGAATCCTTCGCGCAGCAATACCCTGGTGATCGTGCCGCCGGACCCGCAGTCCACGAATGAGGGAAATATCCTTGGGCACTCACCGCGCGAGATCGGAATTGGCATGGTCGAAATCAAAATCATCAGCAAAGCGGGTTAATGCGCGTCGCGCCCGGCGTTCTGCCGGGCGCTTATGAAAATAAATAATCCTTTACAAGCCCTATAAATTAGATAAAAACACTTTATATAAGCCATTTTTATCTATAAATATCCCGCCAAAAACCAAATAAATAAAATGTGCAGCTCCTGAAATCACCACGGAGCGTTACGCACTTTTATCATGCTAACCGGCTATAAGTTCGAATCCATCCGGGCACTGCGCAGCGAAAATGTGATTGCCTGGGAGGTATTGTCCACGGCAAAGCCCCACGTCGATCTTGAAGACTACTTTGGCTCGATGTCCTCGACGCTGCGTAAGGCGCACTTCTTTGCGCAGCTTCGTCATGCCATGTTTTGCGAAGAGGGCGACAAGTATTACCTCAATGCGACATCGGATTTACTGCTGGAAACGGACTTCCTCGACAGGCTCAAAGAAGAAACACCCTGCCCGGAGAGACTTGCTATCGAGGTCACCGATCTCCATACGATGGTACAACTCGACGATACGCAAAGCCGGGCGCTGAGGAAATGCATCGCAACGCTCCATCAGTGGGGAATAGAAGTGTGGGCAGACGATGTTTGCGAAGACCTTCTTCCCGAACTTTTGACCAGCCAGATCCGCTTCTGCGGCATCAAAATTGACAAACATACCTTCTGGAACGGACGGATCGAGCAGGCAAAGTTTCTGCATCTCACCCGCCAGTGCAAGCGCATCGCCAGCAAGGTACTGATCGAAGGCATCGAAACCGCGGGTGATTTCGCGCTGGCCCGCGCCAGCGCGGCCGATTACGGCCAGGGCTATCTGTGGGGTAGAAAATGACCCCTTTCATTCTGAATGCTGGCTATCAGGTTATCGTTCTGAGCGGGAATACGTTTTTATGGCTTGGCCTCACTTCGATGATCTCGACGGCCGTAACCCCTCGCCCGGAGATGTATTGGATCCATGACGTTAATCCGGAAGGGCTTTTGCGCCTGCAGGAACGGCTGCTCAATACACACGCTGGAGAGAACTGGCTGGTATTTACGGATGCAGCGCGGGTCTGCGACGTTCACGCCTTCCTGCGCAACGAGCGGGTCCGAGTGGTCGCGGACAACCTCTCTTTTGCGCAGCTAAGCCACTGTTTTAGCGACACGACATTCGCCTTCGAAAACGCCGCCATGCTCTCGTATCAGGAGAGACGGGTTTGCATGTTGCTCCATAAAGGATTCAGTCCGGTTCGCATCGCAAAAATCATGAATAAGTCCCCTAAAACGATCTACACCCACAAGCGTAACGCGATGAACAAATTTTGCTGCCACAGCCTGGCGGAATTCCATCGAAAACTCTGCCTGCTGGACGCTCAGTCATTCGCTTTGTAATTCCACTGTTACTCACGTCAGGAAATAAAATCATGAAAATTATTCCCACCATTGCATGTTGTTCCGTTCTCCTGCTTCCTGCTGCTGCGATCGCCGCAGACAGTAGCGCAAGCGCGACGATGCACGTATCACTTGAGGTCGTAAAGTCGTGCACCCTCAAAGCCAACGACCTCAACTTCTCGCGTCACGGCTCCGATGAGTCGAGCGAAATCCAGGCCAAAACGCAGGTCGATATCGTCTGTACCAACGGCACGCCTTTCACCCTCACCGCCACCAGCAACGACGGCGAAAACGGAACCTTCTGGCTGAAATCGGAAAACGGCGAAACGGGCGCACAGAAGATTGCGTGGAAACTCTTTGCCGACGAAGGCAAACAGACGCAAATCACCGGCACGAATGGCCTGGACGATACCGGCAACGGTGTGGAACAGGAGGAAACGCTGTATGGCGTCATTGAAGCCGGGGCGCTGACAACCGCCCAGGCAGGTACCTACAGCGACGATATCACGTTAAAACTGGAGTACTGATCGTGCGTCGCTACCTTCCCTGCTTCATTCTATGGCTCATGATGCTGGCGCTGCTGTCACGCTACGCGCTGGCCGCCACGCTTCAGGTGGCCCCGGTAACGCTCGATCTGCAGAGCGACCAGCGGGCAGCGGCGGTCTATCTCACTAACAGTGGGAAAGCGGCCATCCATGCGCAGATTCGGGTGTACGAATGGACGCAAAAAAACGGTAAAGATGTTCTGGTGAACACCGGGGAGGTGGTCACCAGCCCGGCGATGACATCACTGGCGCCGGGCCAGCAGCAGCTGGTGCGCATTTTCGTCATGCAGCCAGGCAACCGTGCAAAGGAGCAAAGTTACCGGCTGGTCATCGACGAACTGCCGGACGCCACGTCCCGCGCCGCCAATCCCACCGCGGTGCACTTCCTGCTGCGCTACTCGATTCCGGTGTTTATTGCCGGGAACCAGAGCGCGCCCGTCAGCCACGATGCCCTGAGCTGTGAGCAGGCAGACATACCGGCCACTCTCCGCTGCTTTAACGCCGGAAACCGCCATATCCGCCTGAGCCACCTTGAGGCCCTGACGGCCGATGGGCAGGTTGTAGGGTCGATTAAAGGCCTGGCGGGCTATGTGCTCCCGGGACAAATCGCCCTTTTATCGCTCAAGCAGCCCTCACGACACGCGCTCAGCTCGCTGCGCGTCTATCTCAATGATGACCATCATGCCAGCCAGATACCCCTGCGCCCGCTCGCTTCTCGCGCTCCTGTTTTGGCTACCGCTCATGCTGTCAGCCAGGGCTGAACCCACCGACACCGTACAATGGCTGGCCATTACCGTGAACCACGCCCCGCGAGGCGAGCTGTGGGCCTGCCGGGTGGTGGATAATGCGCTATGGATAAGGCGCAGCGACATGAAAAAGCTGGGGCTTCACGCCCCGGACGATCGCGCAGAGTGGGTTGAGCTGACCTCCCTGCCGGGCCTGAAGGTCAATCTCGACGTGCTGTCCCAGCAGTTGTCGATTACCGCAGAAGCAGACGCGCTCGAGAGCCAGCAGCATCTGACCGTCTCAAGGCCCACGCCGATGTACCGCTATCCTGATGCGCAGCCCGTCAACGCCTATACGCTCGGATACGCGCTCTACGCCAGCGACGTGCAGGGGAAGCGCCAGCTTAACGCCCAGACCATGCTGACCGCGTCCGGAGGGCTACCCGGAACGTTCAGCAGCAGTTTTTCAAGCCATGCCGGGGAGGAAAACAGCGCCGGTCGGCCTACCCACGCCCGTCTCGAAACCCGCTGGCAGTGGGACAACACCGACTCGCTGACCACGCTGGCGCTGGGCGACAGCATCACCACCGGCACCCGCTGGAGCCGGCAGGTACGCTTTGGCGGTCTGCACTGGGCACGTAACTTTGAGCTTAATCCCCAGCTCAATACCGAACCGCGCAGCCGCTACAGCGACACGGCCGTGCTACCTTCCACGGTCGATCTATATATCGACGGCCTAAAGCAGAGCAGCCAGCGCGTCACGCCGGGAGACTTTCTGCTGGATACCCTGCCGTCCTTCACCGGCAGCGGGCAGGCGGAGGTGGTGATTACCGATATCAACGGTCAGCGTCGCGCCGTACAGCTCGATCTCTACGGCGCCCCGGGCATGCTGGCGGAAGGGCTCAGCAGCGGTTCGCTGGACATCGGCTGGATGCGGGAAAACTACGCCCTGCACTCCGACGACTATGCCGCCTCGCCGCTGCTGGACGCGGGCTGGCGCTATGGAGTGAATAATCACCTGACGCTGGCGCTGCATACGGAGCAGCAGCGCAGGCTGCACAACGTGGGCACGGGCGCTGACTGGCTGGTCTCCCCCGCCGTAGGGGTGGTCAGCCAGCACGTTGCCGTGAGCGATAGCCCTTACGGTCAGGGCGTTCAGTGGGGCCTCGGCTGGCAGTGGAACGGCAGAGGAACGGGCATTTCTGCCAGCACCGTCCGTACCGGGGCGGATTTCGCCGACAACGCCCGCATGAGCGGTGCCGCGCCCGTCAGGCGCAGCGACAGCGTGTGGGTAAGCCAGTCCATCCCCCATTTCGGCACCGTGGGCGCGGGCTGGGTACAGCAGAACATTCAGGGCAGCACAGAGCGCTACCTCAACGCCTCCTGGTCGGTGTCGCTGCCGGCACACATCTCCACCACGCTGAGCTATACCCGCTCGTTTACGGATGCGTCGAGTCACGTTCAATTGCTGTTTTCCGTCCCATTGAGTCGCGAGGACACGCTCTCCGCTCAGGCCAGCCGGGATACGCCGCGCATGGATTACCGCCACCAGCCGGACGATGAGGCCGGCGGCTGGTCATGGGAGCTGGGCCAGGGCTTTGGCGAACGACGTGAAAGATATGCGGACGTAGGCTATCTGGGCCGAGCGGGCGAATGGCACGTTGGGCTGCAGCAGGGTGCCAGCCAGGGCAACCAGTACGCCTCCGCCGAAGGTAGCCTGACGCTGCTGGACGGCAGCCTGCACGCGCTGCGCTACATCCAGCAGGGCATGGCGCTGGTCTCCACGCACGGTATTGGGCACGTACCGGTGATGCTGGAAAACCGCCCGGCCGGTGAAACGGATGAGGACGGTTATCTCCTGCTGACCGACCTGCCGCGCTACCACAACAGCAAAGTCAGCATTAACCCGCTCGATCTGCCCGCCGATGTGATCGCCCCCGTCACCGACATGCATGCCAGGCCGGGCAACAGCAGCGCGGTCAAAGTCGATTTTAACGTCCATCATGCCGTCACGGTTCAGGCCCGGCTGGTCGACAGCCGCCGCAGGCCGCTCCCGCTGGGCAGCGTCGTGTCAACGCCGCAGGGTGCCACCATCGTGGGACGCGATGGCTTTATCTGGCTTGAAGATCCGCCCCTGCCGGGTGAACTGGTGGTGAAAACCGGTGAGGAAGAGTGCCGTGTCATGCTTCCGGCGCCCCGTACCGCGTCATCTATACAGAATATCGGAGAACAACTGTGTCATTAAGAGCACCGTTATTATTGCTGCTCGTCCTGTCCGTGAAGGCGATGGCGGCAGCCTGCTGGATAACCTCCATGCCCGCCATTAACTTTGGCAACGTCGTGGCGGGCAATACCACCTCCGTCAACACCGAGGTCAAGTTTAGCTGCCAGGCCGACAACGAGGGCAGGACGGAATATCTCAACGTCTGCCTGAGCAGCGTAGACGCCCCGCCCTTTGAGATGATCTCGCCGGGGGACCAGGAGGGAAAACAGTACACCCTCCTCTTCCGCCTGCTGAACGGCGCAGCGCGCTCTCAGGAGCTGGGGCCTGCCAGCAGCGGGAACCTGATTCAGCAGACTCTGGCCGCGCAAAGCAATGCCAACGTCAGCGGTACCTTTCCGCTTATCGCTACCATTCCGGCAGGGCAAAGCCAGCTTCCGGCCTACCACTATTACAACTACAACATGAATCTGCGTATCGCCTGGCACAGCGCCCTGCGTCAGGATGCCCTGCAAAACTGCTCGGACGGTTCCGCAGAGGGGGAGCAGGTGCAGGGCGGCACCAGCGCGCAGGCTGAAATCAGCCAGGGGTGCTACATCGAGCGCGTGACGCCCCTTAACTTCGGCACCCTGACCAGCACCGCGACCCTGCGTCCGACGCGTTCCACCGCCACCCTCACCACGCGCTGTCCGGCCGGAACCGCGTTCACCCTTGCCATGGGCAAAGGCAACCATGCCAGCGGTAACCAGCGGCAGCTCTGCAACAGCGAGGGCCAGTGCCTGCGCTACGGGCTCTGGCAGGATGAGGCGGCCACGCAACGCTGGGGAGATCAAAGCAGCGGCGATGCGCTGCAGGTCACCAATCCCGCTGGCGGCACCCAGAACTACACCGTTTATGGCGAGGTCCCGGCACAGCCGCTAACCGGTACCGGGGAATTTATTGATGACGTGATTATCACGCTGACTTATTAAACCACCCAAAATCCTGTCTGGATCAATGTTATCGGTAACAATGGCGTTAAAATAGCCAGCAATGCAGCCCGGAAGGCGTAGATCTTCTCTTTTATTTTTTATCTCTGTTTTTATTACAACAACTTATGAAATACCTGCTTGCTGACGCCATCGTCTATAACGACGAGGACGGTTCTGTTTCTCTTATCAATGCGCCGGATGAGGATGCGCAGCTCCTCACCTGTACGGCCAATACCATCATGAAGCTGCTGGTTCAGCATCATGGGAACGTGGTTGAACGGGAAACCTTTCTCCAGGAAGTCTGGGATCGGCGAGGGCTCCAGGGATCTAACAACTCCTTAAACCAGTACATCAGCATTCTGCGCAAGATGCTGGCGGCCCTGCTTCCCGACGCGCTGCTTATCGTTACCGTACCGAAAACGGGCTTTATGCTCAGCGCGGACGTCACGGTCACTCCGCTGGAGGAGGCTCCGCCGAACGCCGAAACGGCAAAACCTGCATGGCGCGTTCGCCCGGAATGGCTGTTCTGCGGCGCGCTCACGCTGGTCGTCGTTGCGCTATGCCTCTGGATCGCGCTGATCAAGCCAGAAAATTCACAGCGGGAGATCCATCTGCTGACGCATATCGGCACCTGCCCGGTCTACACCTTTACGCCGCTGGCGGACGTGTTTCACGGGAAGGCAATAACGCTGGCGCAAACGCTTCAGAAGGACGGCCATCTTCCGTGCCTGAAAAACTCAATTTTCTACATGCACATTCAGAGAACGCTTTTCTACGGCCACGAAGGGCGGCTGGTGCTCTCCCAATGTTCCCTCACGCGGGGTAAAGCCAGCGCCTGTCGTACGCTTTACTATTACGAGTGGTGATATGAGACACAAAAAAGTTTGGCTAATCCTGTTCCTCAACCTGCTGCTGCTGGGCGCCGTGACGGCGTGGTACTTTCACACGCCCCCGCTGTCGGTGGCCTGCGATGGAAACCTGACCTTCTCCGACCGGCGCGACAGCCACGATTTCACCTTTGACGGTGAGATCATTATGCGTTTTCATCCCGACAAAACGGGGTATATCACGGTTAACGGCAGCGTGGTGAATGCCCCGCGCAGCTGGGAGGTTTCCCGCCAGGAGATGTTTAAATGGCGTCACGTGGAGGGCGAACTGTATGAGATTGCTATTCAAAAAGTGGAGCGTTTTAGCCATGACGCCATGCCGCCCGGGGTCTTTGAAAAATACGTTGCCGGCCTGACGCTGGGCAATAAAAGGCTTCTGACGATCGAGCGCACGCCGGAAGACGCGCTGGTGATCAGCAATTTCTATTCGCCGGTGCTGATCTGCTCGGAATAATGTCGACGGGTCAGGCTATACTTGCCGCCATGACTATTCGCATTCGCCCTACCACCCGCAACGACGTTGCCGCCCTGCCCGCCATTGAACGCGCGGCAGCCGGGTGCTTCCGTGACTTCCCGGCACTCGCCTGGCTTGCCGATGGCGTGGTCATTTCCGCTGAACAACACCTCGGCTATGTCGAACGCGGGCTAAGCTGGCTGGCGCTGGCAAACGACCACCCCGTCGGGTTTATCCTTGCCGAAGCCCATCCGTCATCACTGTTTATTGTCGAACTCTCGGTTGATCTGCACTCGCAGGGAAAAGGGATCGGCAGGCAGCTCATCGCCTGCGTGGCAGAACATGCCCGTAACAGGGGGCTGACAGCGCTGACGCTGACGACGTTCAGGGACGTCCCGTGGAATGCGCCGTTCTATGCCCGGCTGGGGTTTGAAAAAATGACGACGCTGACGCCTGAACTGCGTCGGAAAAGGGAAGAAGAGACGGCGCACGGCTTCGCGTATGAAACGCGCTGCGCCATGCGCCTGCCTCTGTAATATCGCCCGGTAGCGCTGCGCTTACCGGGCCTACAAAACCACGAACCGTAGGCCGGGTAAGGCGCAGCCGCCACCCGGCACAACATATGGCGTTAGAAGGTTTCCCAGTTATCACCTGCATCAGCGGTAACCGTTTTACGCGCCATCGCCGGTGCTGCAACGGTTTTCGCTGAAGCGAATTCGCGCGCTTTCATCTGCTCCTGCTGAATGCGGAATACCGCCACGGCCTGCGTCAGACGGCTTGCCTGCTCTTCCAGTGCGGCCGCCGCTGCGGCAGATTCCTCAACCAGCGAGGCGT
This sequence comes from Enterobacter sp. Taxon_8, assembly GCF_058354585.1. Classification (NCBI taxonomy): domain Bacteria; kingdom Pseudomonadati; phylum Pseudomonadota; class Gammaproteobacteria; order Enterobacterales; family Enterobacteriaceae; genus Enterobacter; species Enterobacter sp. Taxon_8. The sequence continues at coordinate 3,922,512 of NZ_CM177989.1, forward strand.
TCTGCTGGGTCACGCGATCCATCTCGGCTACCGCCAGGCCCACCTGGTCGATACCGCGGCTCTGCTCGTCAGACGCAGAGGCGATTTCACCCATGATGTCCGTTACGCGGGTAACCGCGTTCACGATCTCACCCATTGTTTCACCGGCGCTTTCGACCAGCGTTGAACCCACTTCCACGCGACCCACGGAGTCTTCAATCAGGCTCTTGATCTCGCGTGCCGCCTGGGCGCTGCGCTGGGCCAGGTTACGCACTTCACCTGCCACCACCGCGAAACCACGGCCCTGCTCGCCCGCACGCGCAGCTTCTACCGCCGCGTTCAGTGCCAGAATGTTGGTCTGGAAAGCAATGCCGTCGATCACGCTGATAATGTCGGCAATTTTCTGCGAACTGCCCGCGATATCGCGCATGGTCTGCACCACGTTATCCACCACTTTGCCGCCTTTCTGCGCGGTTTCGGAGGCGCTCAGCGCAAGATGGCTTGCCTGACGAGCGTTCTCGGCGTTCTGCTTAACGGTCGCCGTCAGCTGCTCCATGCTGGCAGCGGTCTCTTCCAGGGAAGCGGCCTGCTGTTCAGTACGGGAGGAGAGGTCGTTGTTGCCCATCGCGATTTCACTCGCGCCGCTGTAGATCGCATTCGCGCCGTTACGCACGTCGCCAACGGTACGCACCAGCTCGCCCTGCATATGACGCAGCGAGTCGGCCAGTTCACCCATCTCGTTGGTGCCCTGAACCTCAATGCGCTTCACCAGGTCGCCGCTGGCGATATGGCGAATGTTGTCGATCAGACGATTCAGCGGAGAGATCAGCGTCTGCTTGATGTTCAGCCAGACGGCCACGATCACCACCAGCACGGCAATCAGGACGCTAATCAGCACCCAGATAGCCTGGCTGTAGGAGCTGTTGCTGTCTTCGACCGCCGTCTGATACAGCTTGTCGTTCTGCTGCAGGTAGCTCACATACTGCTTCTCAAAACCGTCCTGATAGCTCTGGGTCGGCTGGTCGAAGAAGGCGTTGATTTTGCCCGCGCCCAGCAGCTGAATCAGCTCCGCCAGCGCGCCGTGGTAAATATCATAGTTACGCTTGATCTCCATGGCATCCGCATCGCTTTGACGCGGATCGCGCGGCAGGGCTTCATAGGCAGCCCAGTTTTTTTCCGCCTGTTTCAGAGACGAAGACGCGATTTGCATCAAATCGTTAACGGTCGCGCCGCTGCCGATATTGCTCTGATCCATCATGTAGCGGATACCCGCACGGTTCAGGGTATTACGGGTTTGCAGCAACGCGACCCAGCTGGCGTTCAGCGTGGATTGTTGCTGGCGAATGGTTTGCAGGACGGTGAAATTCTCTTTGTCATTCTTAAGGGCATTAAAGAAAAGACCACCGGACGTGAGTTGTAAAAGGCCAAATATCGCTAAAACCAGCATTAAGCTGGTGACAATCTTGATACGGTTTAACATGTTTTCTCTTTCCTCAGACAGATACAGAATTTTCGGCCTGGAAAGGGAAAACTTTACGAAATTCATCCTGGAATTTGTGGTTTTTACTCTTCTTCCCGCGCTGCGTTATGCCGGTTTCCGAGTTCAATAAACTCTTCCAGCAGCGCCGTCAGCTGTTTCATCTTCTCCGGCGTGTATTCCGCCTCGATCTGCTGATACGCCTCTTCGACCTGCGCCTGGGCGTGTTCATACAGCGCATTTCCCTCTTTGGTCAGCGATACGTACAGCTTGCGCTGGTCGTTCACCGGCTTTAAGCGCAGCACCAGGCCGTCGCGCTCCATCCGCGTCAGGATGCCGGTCAGGCTGGGACGCAGGATGCAGGTGCGAAACGCCAGATCGTGAAAATCCATCGACGGATGTTCAGCCAGCACGCGCACAATGCGCCACTGCTGCTCGGTCAGGTTATGGCGCTTCACGATGGGGCGGAAATAGGACATCGCCGCTTCCCGCGCCTGCAGCAGCGCGATGGTTAATGAATCATGCATAGCGTCTCCCCTTTACATCATTAACAAATAAACAATCACTAAAAGATGTTTTTATAAACAACGCGTTTTCCGTCAAAAAGTCTAACAGAAACCCGTCAATTTTATTAACTCTATGATTTAAATATTAATAAAATTCAATATGTAAATTTATTGTTATTCATATCACAAATTTTTCACTTCTGATTGCGAAATAAACAGCAAAAGCATAAAACCAAATCATTAACATATTAATGAAATCCAAACCGGACATCCGGCCTGAGGAGTATGTGAATGAAAGGTACCGTTTTTGCCGTCGCCCTCAACCATCAAAGCCAGCGTGAAGCCTGGCGTGAGGCCTTTGAAAAAGCCCCCTACAACACGCCGCCGAAAACAGCGGTGTGGTTTATCAAACCGCATAACACCGTGATCCGCGCGGCCGAGCCGATCCCCTTCCCGCAGGGTGAAACGGTGCTGAGCGGCGCCACGGTGGCTCTGGTCGTGGGCAAAACCGCCAGCAAGGTGCGCGTGGAGGACGCCGCGGAGTACATCGCCGGATATGCGCTCGCCAACGAGGTGAGCCTGCCGGAAGAGAGCTTCTACCGCCCTGCCATCAAGGCGAAATGCCGGGACGGATTTTGCCCGCTCGGTGAAATGGTCGCCGTTGGTAACGTGGATAACCTGACCATCATCACCGAGATCAACGGCCGCGAAGCGGACCACTGGAACACGGCCGACCTTCAGCGTAACGCAGCCGAACTGCTGAGCGCCCTGAGCGAGTTCGCTACCCTCAATCCCGGCGATGCGATATTGCTCGGTACCCCGCAAAGCCGCGTTGAGATCCGCCCGGGCGATCGGGTGCGTATTCTGGCGGCAGGTTTTCCGCCGCTGGAAAACCCGGTGGTAGATGAACGCGACGTCGCTCACACGCACCGCACGCCGCCGCACGCCACGCTGTTTGCCCTCGGTCTGAACTATGCCGACCACGCCAGCGAGCTGGACTTCAAGCCGCCCACCGAGCCGCTGGTATTTATCAAAGCGCCAAACACCTTCAACGGCGACGGCCAGACGTCGGTGCGCCCGAACAATATCGAGTACATGCACTATGAAGCGGAGCTGGTGGTGGTCATCGGCAAAACCGCGCGTAAGGTGAGCGAAGCCGAGGCGATGGACTATGTTGCGGGCTACACGGTCTGCAACGACTACGCCATCCGCGACTACCTGGAAAACTACTACCGCCCGAACCTGCGGGTAAAAAGCCGCGACGGGCTGACCCCCATTTCCCCAAACGTCGTGCCAAAAGAAGCCATTCCCGACCCGCACAACCTCGCCCTGCGCACCTTCGTCAACGGCGAGCTGCGTCAGGAAGGCACCACGGCGGATCTGATCTTCAGCATCCCGTACCTGATCGCCTACCTGAGCGACTTTATGACCCTGCAGCCGGGCGACATGATTGCCACCGGCACGCCGAAGGGGCTCTCCGACGTGGTGCCGGGCGATGAGGTGGTGGTGGAAGTGGAAGGCGTGGGACGCCTGGTGAACCGAATTGTGAGTGAGGAGACGGCAAAATGAAAAAGATTAACCACTGGATCAACGGTAAAAACGTCGCGGGCAGCGACTACTTCCACACCACTAACCCGGCCTCCGGCGAGGTCCTGGCAGAAGTGGCCTCAGGCGGCGAAGCCGAAATCCATCAGGCCGTTGCCGCCGCCAAGGAGGCGTTTCCGAAGTGGGCCAACCTGCCGATGAAGGAGCGCGCGCGCCTGATGCGTCGTCTGGGCGATCTGATCGACCAGAACGTGCCGGAGATCGCCGCCATGGAAACCGCCGATACTGGGCTGCCGATCCACCAGACCAAAAACGTGCTAATTCCGCGCGCCTCGCACAACTTCGAATTTTTCGCCGAGGTGTGCCAGCAGATGAACGGCAAAACCTACCCGGTCGACGACAAGATGCTCAACTACACCCTGGTGCAGCCGGTGGGCGTCTGCGCGCTGGTGTCGCCGTGGAACGTGCCGTTTATGACCGCCACCTGGAAGGTCGCGCCCTGTCTGGCCTTAGGCAATACCGCGGTGCTGAAGATGTCCGAGCTCTCCCCGCTGACCGCCGACCGTCTGGGCGAACTGGCCCTCGAAGCGGGTATTCCGGCGGGCGTGCTGAACGTCGTTCAGGGCTATGGCGCCACGGCAGGCGACGCGCTGGTGCGTCATCACGACGTGCGCGCGGTCTCCTTCACCGGCGGCACCGCCACCGGGCGCAACATCATGAAAAACGCCGGGCTGAAGAAGTACTCCATGGAGCTGGGCGGCAAATCCCCGGTGCTGATTTTTGAAGACGCCGACATCGAGCGCGCGCTGGACGCCGCCCTGTTCACCATCTTCTCGATCAACGGCGAGCGCTGCACCGCGGGCTCGCGCATCTTTATCCAGCAGAGCATCTACCCGGAATTCGTCAAGCGCTTCGCCGAGCGCGCCAACCGCCTGCGCGTGGGCGACCCGACCGATCCGAACACCCAGATTGGCGCGCTGATTAGCCAACAGCACTGGGAAAAAGTCTCCGGCTATATCCGCCTCGGCATCGAGGAAGGCGCAACCCTGCTGGCGGGCGGCCCGGACAAACCGACCGACCTGCCTGCACACCTGAAGGGCGGCAACTTCCTGCGCCCGACCGTGCTGGCGGATGTTGATAACCGCATGCGCGTGGCGCAGGAGGAGATCTTCGGGCCGGTGGCCTGCCTGCTGCCGTTTAAAGACGAAGCGGAAGGTCTGCGCCTGGCGAACGACGTGGAGTACGGCCTGGCGTCGTACATCTGGACCCAGGACGTCAGCAAGGTGCTGCGTCTGGCGCGCAGCATTGAAGCGGGCATGGTGTTCGTCAACACCCAGAACGTGCGCGACCTGCGCCAGCCGTTTGGCGGCGTGAAGGCCTCCGGCACCGGCCGCGAGGGCGGTGAGTACAGCTTCGAGGTGTTCGCGGAGATGAAGAACGTCTGCATCTCCATGGGCGACCATCCGATTCCAAAGTGGGGGATCTGAGCATGGGTAAACTAGCGTTAGCGGCGAAAATCACCCACGTACCGTCGATGTATCTCTCCGAGCTGCCGGGCAAAAACCACGGCTGCCGCCAGGGCGCCATCGACGGTCATAAAGAAATTAGCAAGCGCTGCCGGGAGCTGGGCGTCGATACCATTATCGTCTTCGACACCCACTGGCTGGTGAACAGCGCGTACCACATCAACTGTGCGGACCATTTTTCGGGCGTCTACACCAGCAACGAGCTGCCGCACTTTATCCGCGACATGACCTACGACTACGACGGCAATCCGGAACTCGGCCAGCTCATCGCCGACGAGGCGGTGAAGCTCGGCGTGCGCGCCAAAGCGCACAACATCCCGAGCCTGAAGCTGGAGTATGGCACGCTGGTGCCGATGCGCTACATGAACGCGGATAAGCACTTCAGGGTGGTCTCCATCTCGGCGTTTTGCACGGTTCACGACTTCGCCGACAGCCGCAGGCTGGGCGAGGCCATCGTCAGCGCCATCGAAAAATATGACGGCACCGTGGCGGTGCTCGCCAGCGGCTCGCTGTCGCACCGCTTTATCGACGACCAGCGCGCCGAGGAAGGGATGAACAGCTACACCCGCGAGTTCGACCGCCAGATGGACGAACGCGTGGTGAAGCTGTGGCGCGAGGGTCAGTTCAAAGAATTCTGCAGCATGCTGCCGGAGTACGCCGACTACTGCTACGGCGAGGGCAACATGCACGACACGGTGATGCTCCTGGGCATGCTCGGCTGGGACAAATACGACGGCAAGGTGGAGTTTCTCACCGAGCTGTTCGCCAGCTCCGGAACCGGCCAGGTCAACGCCGTTTTCCCGCTGCCCGCCTAAGGAGCCACCATGCCGCACTTTATTGCTGAATGTACCGAGAACATCCGCGAGCAGGCCGACCTGCCGGGGCTGTTCGCCAAAGTGAACGAGGCACTCGCCGCCACGGGCATCTTCCCTATCGGCGGTATCCGCAGCCGCGCCCACTGGCTGGACACCTGGCAGATGGCCGACGGCAGGCACGATTACGCCTTTGTGCATATGACGCTGAAAATCGGCGCCGGGCGCAGCCTGGAGAGCCGGGAAGCCGTGGGGGAGATGCTGTTTGGCCTTATCAAAGCGCACTTCGCGGAGCTGATGGCGAGCCGCTACCTGGCGCTGTCGTTCGAGCTTGACGAGCTGCACCCGACCCTTAATTACAAACAGAACAACGTGCACGCGCTGTTTAAGTAATACCGGCACGGTCAGTCCCCTCTCCCACAGGGAGAGGGTGAAAACAAAGATAAAACAGGATATCGCCATGCTCGACAAACATACCCATACCCTGATCGCCCATCGTCTGCATCAGGCGGAACAGTCCCGGGAGCAGATCCGCGCGATCTCGCTGGACTACCCGGAGATTACCATTGAAGACGCCTACGCCGTTCAGCGCGAATGGGTCAGCCTGAAGATTGCCGAAGGCCGCGTGCTGAAGGGCCACAAGATCGGCCTGACGTCCAAAGCGATGCAGGCCAGCTCGCAGATCAGCGAGCCGGACTACGGCGCGCTGCTGGACGACATGTTCTTCCACGACGGCAGCGACATCCCGGTCGACCGCTTCATCGTCCCGCGCATTGAAGTGGAGCTAGCCTTCGTGCTGGCAAAACCGCTGCGCGGCCCGAACTGCACTATCTTCGACGTCTACAACGCCACGGACTACGTCATCCCCGCGCTGGAGCTGATCGACGCCCGCTGCCACAACGTCGACCCGGAGACCCAGCGTCCGCGCAAGGTCTTCGACACCATCTCCGATAACGCCGCCAACGCGGGCGTGATCCTCGGCGGCCGTCCGATTAAGCCCGACGAGCTGGACCTGCGCTGGATCTCCGCCCTGCTCTACCGCAACGGCGTGATCGAAGAGACCGGCGTGGCCGCAGGCGTGCTTAACCACCCGGCGAACGGCGTGGCGTGGCTGGCGAACAGGCTGGCGCCGTACGACGTGCAGCTTGAGCCCGGCCAGATTATTCTCGGCGGCTCGTTTACCCGCCCGGTGCCCGCCAGCAGGGGCGACACCTTCCACGTCGACTACGGCAGCATGGGCTCCATCAGCTGCCGCTTTGTCTAGGAGAGCACGATGCAAAACGCATTCAAAGCGGCGCTGAAAGCAGGCCGTCCGCAAATCGGTTTATGGCTGGGGCTGACCAGCAGCTACAGCGCCGAGCTGCTGGCCGGGGCAGGCTTCGACTGGCTGCTGATCGACGGCGAGCACGCGCCGAACAGCGTGCAGACCGTCTTAACCCAGCTGCAGGCTATCGCCCCTTATCCCAGCCAGCCGGTGGTCCGGCCATCGTGGAACGACCCGGTGCAGATCAAACAGCTGCTGGACGTGGGTGCGCAAACCCTGCTGGTGCCGATGGTGCAAAACGCCGACGAAGCGCGGCTGGCGGTACGTGCCACCCGCTACCCGCCTGCGGGCATTCGCGGGGTGGGCAGCGCCCTGGCGCGCGCGTCGCGCTGGAACCGCATTCCCGATTACCTGCAGCAGGCCAACGACGCCATGTGCGTGCTGGTGCAGATTGAAACCCGCGAGGCGCTGAAAAACCTGCCGCAAATCCTGGACGTGGAAGGCATCGACGGCGTGTTTATCGGCCCTGCGGATCTCAGCGCAGACATGGGCTTTGCAGGCAATCCGCAGCACCCGGAGGTGCAGGCCGCCATCGAGCAGGCGATTGCGCAGATACGCGCCGCCGGTAAAGCACCCGGCATCCTGATGGCGAACGAGCCGCTGGCAAAACGCTATCTTGAGCTCGGCGCGCTGTTTGTTGCCGTCGGGGTCGACACTACCCTGCTTGCCCGCGGCGCGGAAGCGCTGGCGGCACGCTTTATCGAAAAACCGGTTACGTCAGTTCATAACAATAAATCCGTCTACTAAACGTAAGATCTGGAGCGCACCATGACGACCTCTACCCTGCAAGCCCATGATAATAAAGCTGTTGAACACCGCGTCATTCACAAGCTGTTCCGTCGCCTGATCGTTTTTCTTTTTATCCTGTTTGTCTTCTCGTTTCTCGATCGCATCAACATCGGCTTCGCCGGGCTGACGATGGGTAAAGATCTTGGCCTCACGTCAACCATGTTTGGCCTGGCCGCGACGCTGTTTTACGTCACCTACGTGCTGTGCGGCATTCCGAGCAACATCATGCTGGCGAAGATCGGCGCACGCCGCTGGATCGCCGGGATCATGGTGGTGTGGGGTATTGCCTCCACCTGCACCATGTTCGCCACCAGCCCCGAAACCCTCTACGTCCTGCGCATGCTGGTGGGCATTGCCGAAGCCGGTTTCCTGCCGGGTATTCTGGTCTACCTCACCTGGTGGTTCCCGGCCTATCACCGCGCCCGCGCCAACGCGCTGTTTATGATCGCCATGCCGGTAACAATGATGCTCGGCTCGATCCTCTCCGGGTACATTCTGGCGATGGACGGACTGTGGAACCTCAAGGGCTGGCAGTGGCTATTCCTGCTGGAAGGGCTGCCGTCGGTGGTGCTCGGCGTAGTGACCTGGTTTTACCTCAACGACACGCCGGACCAGGCCACCTGGCTGGATGAGGACGAAAAGCAGGCGCTCAAAACGATGATCGCCCGCGAGCAGGAGGTTGCGATTGCCCAATCCGTCACGCCGCGTTCGACGCTGCGCGAGGTGCTGACCCCGGCGGTGCTGCTCTACACGCTGGCCTACTTCTGCCTGACCAATACGCTGAGTGCAATCAACATCTGGACGCCGCAGATCCTGCAAAGCTTCAACATGGGAAGCAGCAATATCGTCATCGGCCTGCTGGCAGCGATCCCGCAGTTTTGCACCATCCTCGGGATGATCTGGTGGAGCCGCCGCTCCGACAGGCTGAAAGAGCGAAAAAAGCACACCATCCTGCCGTACCTGTTCGCCGCGGCGGGATGGATGCTGGCCTCCGCGACGGATCACAGCCTGATCCAGCTGCTTGGCATCATCATGGCCTCAACCGGATCGTTTACCGCCATGGCGATATTCTGGACCACGCCGGATCGGGTTATTAGCCTGCAGTCCCGCGCGGTGGCGCTGGCGGTGATCAACGCCATCGGCAACGTCGGTTCCGCCGTCAGCCCGCTGCTGATCGGGATCCTGCGCGACGCGACCGGCAGCTTCAGCTCGGGGCTGTGGTTTGTGGCCGGGCTGCTGGTGGTCGGCGCGCTGGTGCTGACGCGCATCCCGATGACGCAGCGCGAAAGCCTTGAACGCGAGCCGGGCATCGCGGCGCAGAAGATCCACTAGGAAGCCGTTATGTGCCAGAGCCCCATTACCAACATCGATATCAGCAAGGAGTACGACGAAAGTCTGGGCACCGACGATGTGCACTACCAGTCGTTTGCCCGCATGGCGGCCTTTTTTGGCCGCGACATGCAGGCGCATCGTCACGACCAGTACTTTCAGATGCACTTTCTCGATACCGGGCAGATTGAGCTCCAGCTCGACGATCACCGCTATTCGGTGCAGGCCCCGCTGTTCGTCCTCACGCCGCCGTCGGTGCCGCACGCGTTTATCACCGAATCCGACAGCGACGGACACGTTCTGACGGTCCGTGAGGATCTGATCTGGCCGCTGCTGGAGGTGCTCTACCCCGGCACGCGGGAGGCGTTTGGCCTGCCGGGGATCTGCCTCTCGCTGGCGGATAAGCCGGACGAGCTGGCGGCGCTGAAGCACTACTGGCAGCTGATTGCCCGGGAATCCACGGAACAGCTGCCCGGGCGCGGGCATACCCTGGTCCTGCTGGCGCAGGCGGTGTTTACCCTGCTGCTGCGCAACGCGAAGCTCGACGACCACGCTTCGGGCGGCATGCGCGGCGAGCTGAAGCTGTTCCAGCGCTTTACCCAGCTGATCGACACCCACTACCACCAGCACTGGACGGTGCCGGAATACGCCAGCGAGCTGCACCTGACCGAATCCCGTCTGACCGATATCTGCCGCCGCTTCGCCAACCGTCCGCCAAAACGGCTGATCTTCGACCGCCAGCTGCGGGAGGCCAGGCGCCTGCTGCTCTTCTCCGACAGCACGGTCAGCGAAATTGCCTGGCAGCTGGGGTTCAAAGATCCGGCCTATTTCGCCCGCTTTTTTAACCGCTTAGTGGGATGCTCGCCCAGCGCGTATCGGGCGCAGAAAGTACCGGTTTCCTGAACGCATCACGGTTCGTAGGGCGGGTAAGCGCAGCGCCACCCGCCGAAAAGCCGCACAGATCACAAAACCACATCCCACCCGAAAAGTACCCGTCGTTGTCCCAATCGTCCCTTCACGTTACGCCCCTCTCAGGCTTCAATTAAACAACAAAAACAAAACATAAATTTAACAACACTATTCCGATACGAGGTCCCTATGAAGCCTGAAGAGTTCCGCGCAGACGCCAAACGCCCGTTAACCGGCGAAGAGTATTTAAAAAGCCTGCAGGACGGTCGTGAGATTTATATCTACGGCGAGCGCGTCAAAGACGTCACTACCCATCCGGCGTTTCGCAATGCGGCGGCCTCCATCGCACAGATGTACGACGCGCTGCACAAGCCGGACATGCAGGACACGCTGTGCTGGGGCACCGACACCGGCAGCGGCGGCTACACCCACAAGTTCTTCCGCGTGGCGAAAAGCGCCGACGACCTGCGCCAGCAGCGTGACGCCATCGCCGAGTGGTCGCGCCTGAGCTACGGCTGGATGGGCCGCACGCCGGACTACAAAGCCGCTTTCGGCTGCGCGCTCGGCGCTAACCCGGCCTTCTACGGCCAGTTCGAACAGAACGCCCGGAACTGGTACACCCGCATTCAGGAAACCGGCCTGTACTTCAACCACGCCATCGTTAACCCGCCGATCGACCGCCACAAGCCGGCGGACGAGGTAAAAGACGTTTACATCAAGCTGGAGAAAGAGACCGACGCCGGGATTATCGTCAGCGGCGCGAAAGTGGTAGCCACCAACTCGGCGCTGACCCACTACAACATGATCGGCTTCGGCTCCGCGCAGGTGATGGGCGAAAACCCGGACTTCGCGCTGATGTTCGTCGCGCCGATGGATGCCGAGGGCGTGAAGCTGATCTCCCGCGCCTCTTACGAGATGGTGGCAGGCGCGACCGGCTCCCCTTACGACTACCCGCTCTCCAGCCGCTTTGACGAGAACGACGCGATCCTGGTGATGGATCACGTGCTTATCCCGTGGGAAAACGTACTGATCTACCGCGATTTCGACCGCTGCCGTCGCTGGACGATGGAAGGCGGTTTCGCCCGCATGTACCCGCTGCAGGCCTGCGTGCGCCTGGCGGTGAAGCTCGACTTCATCACCGCCCTGCTGAAGAAATCCCTGGAGTGCACCGGTACCCTGGAGTTCCGCGGCGTGCAGGCAGATCTCGGCGAAGTGGTGGCCTGGCGCAACATGTTCTGGGCGCTGAGCGACTCCATGTGTTCCGAAGCCACCCCGTGGGTCAACGGCGCGTATCTGCCGGATCACGCCGCGCTGCAAACCTACCGCGTGATGGCGCCGATGGCCTACGCCAAAATCAAGAACATCATCGAGCGTAACGTGACGTCCGGCCTGATTTACCTGCCGTCCAGCGCCCGGGATCTGAACAATCCGCAGATCGACCAGTATCTGGCGAAATACGTGCGCGGCTCCAACGGCATGGATCACGTTGAACGTATCAAGATTTTGAAACTGATGTGGGACGCCATCGGCAGCGAGTTCGGCGGTCGTCACGAGCTGTACGAAATTAACTACTCCGGCAGCCAGGATGAAATTCGCCTGCAGTGTCTGCGCCAGGCGCAGAGCTCCGGCAACATGGACAAGATGATGGCGATGGTCGACCGCTGCATGTCCGAATACGACCAGCACGGCTGGACCGTACCGCACCTGCACAACAACAGCGATATCAACATGCTCGACAAGCTGCTGAAATAGCGCAGCGGGAGGTTGCAATGCATTCAGATGAACAACGCCTGCGTTTTCGCGACGCAATGAGTAGCCTGTCGGCGGCGGTAAACGTGGTCACCACCGAGGGCGAGGCGGGCCGCTGCGGCATTACCGCCACCGCCGTCTGTTCGGTCACGGACACCCCGCCGTCGGTCATGGTGTGCATCAACGCCAACAGCGCCATGAACCCGGTATTCCAGGGCAACGGCAGGCTGTGCGTTAACGTGCTGAACCACGAGCAGGAGATCATGGCTCGCCATTTCGCCGGGATGACCGGTATGACGATGGAAGAGCGCTTTGCACTCTCCTGCTGGCAGAAAGGGCCGCTGGCGCAGCCTGTGCTCAAGGGTGCGCTCGCCAGCCTTGAAGGTGAGATTAGCCAGGTGCAAACCATCGGCACGCATCTTGTCTACCTTGTTGAAGTTAAAAACATTATCCTGAGTGACGCGGGACACGGCCTGATCTACTTCAGGCGCCGTTTCCACCCGGTCATGCTGGAGGCAGAAGCCGCCTTGTGATGCCCCCTCGCGCTGGCCTTTTTTTCCGGCCAGCGCCGCTTTCTACAAAAACTCCTAAGGTTTCCCCTAAATCACGCCGTTATATAGCCATAAGAGAAATTTTCTGCGACTGAATACTGACACTACCTGTCAGTGCATCCGCATCATTCAGCGCATACCTAAATATACAGGATGACCTTATGGCTAAAACGACGCGTAGCCGCTCGGCTGAACGTCTGGTCGATATTCTGGTTGAGCTACATTTAAACGGTGTGGTAAACCGCAGTGCGCTAATGGAGAAATTTAAAATTACCGAGCGTACCGTCTACCGGGATTTAAATGCCCTCTCTCCCATTGTTGAACATTTCGGTAACGGGCTATATCGGCTGATCCATTCTGCACAATCGCCCGGCGGACAAGGCTTACATCACACCCTTGCTAACTTCCTGAATGCTGACAGCTTTTTCCCTGAAAGAAATACGGAATTCTGGCAGAAGCTTGAAACGCGCGTTGACGAAAACCATATTCTTATTCTTGGCAATGAAGCAGAACACACGGTAGAGCGTGATATTCGCCGTCATTTAACGAAAATCGAGAAATCGATTAAAAACCATAATGTTTGTCAGATCGTTTATAAGGGTAAAACCCGTCTGATTAATCCCTATAAACTCATTAACAAAAAAAATATATGGTATTTACAAGCCACCGAAAATAGCCGACTGAAATCCTTCTCCTTGAGCCAGATTAGCTGGTTTGATATTCAGAAAACGACCTTCACTCCTGAAGAAAACGTTCTTGAGCTGCTGGAGAAAAGCCTCGACCCCTGGGTATCTGAAGATACTTTCGCAGTGAAAATATTTATTAAAGATAATATTTCACATTACTTCCTGCGCCGCGATCTTCTGCCGGAACAGGAGCTGCTGGAGGAGCAACAGGGCGGCGTCACGCTGCGCTGCCAGGCGGCACACGAGAACCAGATCCTGCCGCTGCTGTTCTACTGGCTCCCCCATATTCAGATACTGGAACCGAGCTGGCTGAAGGAGAAGCTCATCAGGACGCTGGAAAGCTATCTGGCCGTGGAGCGAACCCCGAATAATCAAGTGATCTCAATCACATAATTTCGCCCACTGGCGGCGAGCCGAAACCGCTCGTCGCCGCCTTTGACCGCTCACCCGGCACTTTCAACCACTCATTCATTTACCGTCCTTTACGCGCGCGTTGATCTGGCACGATCGCTCCAGCATTAATCAATACCTCCTCACAACGAACCCTGACCCTTTTTTCTTTACATAAAAAACCAGGTCTTACTATGGATACTAAAAAACTACTGAAGCACGTGCCCTGGGCCTTACTCGGGATCCTCGGCGCTTTTTGTCTGGCGGTTGTCGCATTACGCCGGGGCGAACACGTAAGCGCCCTGTGGATCGTGGTCGCGTCCGTTTCCGTCTATCTTGTGGCTTATCGCTACTACAGCTTATACATCGCGCAGAAGGTCATGAAGCTCGACCCAACGCGCGCCACTCCGGCGGTCATTAACAATGACGGCCTGAACTACGTGCCAACCAACCGCTACGTGCTGTTTGGTCACCACTTTGCCGCTATCGCCGGGGCAGGCCCGCTGGTCGGCCCGGTACTGGCCGCGCAGATGGGCTACCTGCCGGGTACGCTCTGGCTGCTGGCGGGCGTGGTGCTGGCCGGTGCGGTGCAGGACTTTATGGTGCTGTTTATCTCTTCTCGCCGTAACGGCGCCTCTCTGGGTGAGATGGTCAAAGAGGAGATGGGCCGCGTGCCGGGGACTATCGCCCTGTTCGGCTGCTTCCTGATCATGATCATCATCCTCGCGGTGCTGGCCCTGATCGTGGTGAAAGCCCTGGCCGAAAGTCCGTGGGGCGTCTTCACCGTCTGCTCAACCGTGCCGATTGCGCTGTTCATGGGTATCTACATGCGCTTCCTGAGACCGGGACGCGTAGGTGAGGTGTCGGTCATTGGTATCGTGCTGCTGGTGGCCTCTATCTACTTCGGCGGCGTCATCGCGCACGACCCTTACTGGGGCCCGGCGCTGACCTTCAAGGACACCACCATCACCTTCGCTCTGATTGGCTATGCGTTTATCTCCGCGCTGCTGCCGGTCTGGCTGATTCTGGCCCCGCGCGACTACCTGGCGACCTTCCTGAAAATCGGCGTGATCGTCGGGCTGGCAATCGGGATTGTGATCATCAACCCTGAACTGAAAATGCCGGCGGTGACCCAGTACATCGACGGTACCGGTCCGCTGTGGAAAGGCGCCCTGTTCCCGTTCCTGTTCATCACCATCGCCTGCGGTGCGGTCTCCGGCTTCCACGCCCTGATCTCCTCCGGTACCACGCCTAAGCTGCTGGCAAACGAGAAAGACGCACGCCTCATCGGCTACGGCGCCATGCTGATGGAGTCCTTCGTGGCGATCATGGCGCTGGTTGCCGCGTCTATCATCGAACCGGGTCTGTACTTCGCGATGAACACCCCTCCGGCGGGTCTCGGTATTACCATGCCGAACCTGCACGAGATGGGCGGCGACAACGCGGCGCTGATTATGGCGCAGCTGAAAGACGCCAGCGCACACGCGGCTGCGACCGTCAGCTCCTGGGGCTTCGTGATTTCGCCTGAGCAGATCATGCAGACCGCGAAGGACATCGGCGAACCGTCCGTGCTGAACCGCGCCGGTGGCGCACCGACGCTGGCTGTCGGTATCGCACACGTGTTCCACAAAGTGCTGCCGTGGGCGGACATGGGCTTCTGGTACCACTTCGGTATTCTGTTCGAAGCGCTGTTCATCCTCACCGCGCTGGACGCCGGTACCCGTGCGGGCCGCTTCATGCTGCAGGATCTGCTGGGTAACTTCGTGCCGTTCCTGAAGAAAACCGACTCTCTGGTAGCAGGCATTCTGGGTACGGCGGGCTGCGTCGGCCTGTGGGGCTACCTGCTGTATCAGGGCGTTGTCGACCCGCTCGGCGGCGTGAAGAGCCTGTGGCCGCTGTTCGGTATCTCTAACCAGATGCTGGCGGCTGTAGCTCTGGTGCTCGGTACCGTTGTCCTCGTGAAGATGAAACGCACCAAATACATCTGGGTCACCGTGGTCCCTGCGCTGTGGCTGCTGCTCTGCACCACCTGGGCGCTTGGCCTGAAGCTGTTCAGCGCCAACCCGCAGCTGGAAGGCTTCTTCTTCATGGCTAACCAGTACAAAGAGAAGATTGCCGCAGGCGGCGCGGATCTGACCGCCCAGCAGATTGCCAACATGAACCATATCGTGGTGAACAACTATACCAACGCGGGTCTGAGCATTCTGTTCCTGGTGGTGGTGTACAGCATCATCTTCTATGGCATCAAAACCTGGCTGAAAGTGCGTAACGCCGACGGCCGTACGGACAAAGAAACCCCGTACGTGCCGGTGCCTGAAGGCGGCGTGAAGACCTCTTCACACCATTAATCCAGCATGTCACTCCAGGCCCGGATCGCTGCGCGCCACCGGGCTTTTTCTTATCAGGACCCGTTATGTTTGGTAACTTAGGCGAAGCAAAAAAATACCTCGGTCAGGCGGCGAAAATGCTGATTGGCATTCCGGACTATGACAACTACGTTGAGCATATGAAGACCAACCATCCGGATAAGCCGTACATGACCTACACTGAATTCTTCCGCGAGCGTCAGGAAGCGCGCTACGGCGGAAGTGGAGAAGGCGGCGTCCGCTGCTGCTAAAGGAGAGACCATGACCCCGATTGCCGTTACCCTGCTGACCGGTTTCCTCGGCGCCGGTAAAACCACCCTGCTGCGCCACATTCTGAACGAGCAGCACGGCTTCAAAATCGCCGTCATCGAAAACGAATTTGGCGAAGTCTCCGTAGACGACCAGCTGATTGGCGATCGCGCCACGCAGATCAAAACCCTGACCAACGGCTGCATCTGCTGCACCCGCTCTAACGAATTAGAAGATGCCCTGCTGGACCTGCTCGACAGCCGCGATCGCGGGGAAATCGACTTTGACCGCCTGGTGATCGAGTGCACCGGCATGGCCGATCCCGGCCCGATTATTCAGACCTTTTTCTCCCATGAGATCCTTTGTCAGCGCTATCTGCTGGACGGCGTGATTGCCCTGGTTGATGCGGTCCACGCCGACGAACAGATGAACCAGTTCACCATCGCCCAGTCTCAGGTGGGCTACGCCGACCGCATCCTGCTGACCAAAACCGACGTGGCGGGCGAAAGCGAAAAGCTTCGCGAGCGCCTGACCCGCATTAACTCCCGCGCGCCGATTTACACGGTGACGCACGGCGATATCGACCTGTCCCAGCTGTTCAACACCAACGGCTTTATGCTGGAGGAGAACGTCACCGCGAAACCGCGCTTCCACTTTATGGGAGACAAGCAAAACGACGTGGCGTCGATTGTGGTGGAGCTGGATTATCCGGTGGATATCAGCGAGGTCTCCCGCGTGATGGAGAACCTGCTGCTGTCGTTTGCCGACAGGCTGCTGCGCTACAAAGGAATGCTGTGGATTGACGGCGAACCCAACCGCCTGCTGTTCCAGGGCGTGCAGCGCCTGTACAGCGCCGACTGGGACCGCCCGTGGGGCGATGAAGCGCCGCACAGCGTGATGGTGTTTATCGGCATACAACTGCCGGAGGAAGAAATTCGGGCGGCGTTTGCGGGTCTGAAGAAATAACCGCATCGAACATCCCCTCTCCCCTATGGGGAGAGGGCTAGGGTGAAGGGTAAGCCCTGGTATTATTTCACCGCCTCCGGAAGCGTCACAATCCACAGCTCGCTGTCCGACTCCGGCTTCTTCAGCGGCTTCACGCTGAGCGTGGTTTCCACCGGTTTATCATCCAGCGTCAGCTTGCCTTCCGCGTTCACCCGATAATCCTTGAGCTTCTTGCCCTCGACCGGGTTTTGCATCGCTACCTTTACGCCAAAGTCGTTATCGTTCGCCACCGCAAGCGTTTTGCTGTCGATCAGCGCCAGCCCTTCGGCCTTCTCCTGCTGCCAGCCCAACGCGCGCAAATCGACGACCTGCGTTTTAGCCGCAAGGGTAATGCCGCGCTGCGCCAGGGTTTTCTCATCATCAAACTCAGGGTACTCGCCCGGCTTGTCGAAGGCGGAAAGGTCGCTCGCCTTGCTGAGATCCACCTTGTAAATCAGGTTACGCATTCCGTCGTTTTTATCGCTTCCCTGCTCAATCAGCAGGATGTGCTGGTCATCAAGCGCCACGATATCGCCGATTTTGGCGTCGCTGTTTTTGTCGTAGGCCGCGCTGTCGATGGGGTAACCGTACATTGCGGTTTTGCCGGTTGCCGGATCGAAGCTCACCAGACGCGTAAACAGCGCCTGCTTTTTGCTCTTACCGTCGATGTCCAGCGTGCTCTGCACGGCGGCGATAATGCGTCCGTCCGGCATCCGGGTCAGGCCTTCAAAGCCCCGGTTCGGCTGGCGCCATTTGATGATGTTTGGCAGGCCGCCCGCGATGGATTTCTCCCCTTCCGCGGCCTGCGGCCCGTGGATCGCCAAGATCTTCCCTTTGCTGTCGACGTTAATCAGGAACGGACCATATTCGTCGCACAGCCAGTAGCCGCCTTTTCCGTCCGGGGTGATGCCTTCTGTGTCCAGGCCACGGTTGTCACCCCTGAGCGTCTTTAAGGTATCGCTGAACGCCACTTCATTGGTGGAACCAATCACGCCGCTTTGCAGCGGCAGACCGTTAATCTCGCCTTTATCATCATGCAGCGGGCGGGCATCAACCGCCTCCGCTTTGCCGTTCTGGACGCGGATGGTCATCAGCAGCGGCGCGAAATCAGGCGTGACAAATATTTTGGCTTCGTTTTTACCCATTTTTGGCGCATCGGCGTTGGGACCGCGATCGGTCACGGTCGCAAAGGTCAGGGCATCGCCCTGCTTGCCCGTAAACAGCAGGCCGGAGCCGATTCCCACAGGGAGTCCGTTCGGAAACGCATCGGCAAACGCGCCGCTGTAGCTCACGTGGGAGCCTTCAGGGAAGCTGACGACATAGCGCTCAGCAGTGGGCTGCGCCGCGAGGCCAGAGAAAGAGAGCGCACAGCCGATAAGCACAGGAATAATTTTTCTTTTCATATTGTTAGTGTCCAGGAAGTGAAGCCAACAACGTAAAGAAGGAACGTGTCAGAAAAATGACATGGCGGAAAGCGACCTGGCGTTGCGGGACGTATAACCACCTCCAGAAATGTAAACCTGTGTCTTAATCTGTGACAACTGAAACACTTTTGGAAATTATTAGAAACTCAATTAATTCAACACGAACTACATTCTCCGGCTCGTTCAGCGTACGTTTAATCAAAACCCTGAACCATCCCTAAACGCGAATGCATTACGTATTGACTCCTTGCCGGCTCAACATTCAACCAACATTTAAAATTCAAAAACCCAACAAAATCAGCTTAAAAACGCGACAAACATCACATTTGCAGTGATAAACAGCTCTTGTTAAGGTGCCCTCAGATTAATTTGATGAAGAGGAAAAACTCATGAAAAAGCTCAACGTTCTCCTTCTTTCCGCTCTGACCGCCGTATCAGGCTCCGCACTGGCCATGGGCGGCAGCATTGAGCAGGGTAAGAACTTCACTAACCTGAACGTCGAAATGGGTAAATCAACCTCTGGTCTGTACACCGAAGGTAGCTGGCTGAAAAACACCGACGACGGCACCACGACCGGTGGCGTGGGTGCAGGCTACAACTTCGAGGTCGGCCCGGTGATGCTGAACGCAGGCGCTAAGGCCCTCTACGTTGGCCCGAAGAAAGGCGATAACGGCGTGGCGTTCCCGGTCGGCGGCGGTGTGAACGTTGCCCTGACCGACAGCATCAGGGTATTCGGTGAAGGCTACGTTGCTCCAGACGGCCTGAACAACAGCGTGAAAAACTACGTTGAAGCGAACGGCGGCGTAAGCTGGACGCCAGTGAAGCCGGTGACGCTGAAGGTGGGTTATCGTCACGTGAGCGTTGATGGCAAAGACGGTCGTCCAAACCACACGCTGGTAGACGGCGCTTACTTCGGCGGCGGCGTGAGCTTCTAATCCACCTGATAAATAAAAAACCTGCCATTCGGCAGGTTTTTTATTACTACGTTACTTACGCACCACCACCAGCTTCTGGTTCACAAATTCTTTAATCCCCAGATCCGACAGCTCGCGTCCGTAACCGGAGCGCTTCACGCCGCCGAACGGCAGCTCTGGCGCGGTATCGGTGAGCCAGTTGATGTACACCATCCCCGTCTCGATACGCGACGCCATCTTCTTCGCGCGCTCGATATCCTGGCTGAATACCGCCCCGCCCAGGCCGTAGTGGGAGTCGTTCGCCAGCGCGACCGCCTCTTCGTCGTTTTTCACCACGTACATCTGCGCCACCGGGCCGAAGAACTCTTCGAAGTACGCCGGGTTGTCGCGCGAGATGTTCGTCAGGATCGTCGGTTCAAAAAAGCTGCCGTCGCGCTGCACCGGCTTGCCGCCATAGTGCAGCGTCGCGCCGTTTTTCACCGCCTCGTTAACCTGTTTGGTCAACGTTTCTAGCGCATCTTTCGACGACAGCGGCCCCAGCGTAGTGCTTTCGTCCAGCGGATCGCCAATCTTCACCTGCTTAAACGCCTCGGTGAATTTGCTCAGGAAAGCGTCGGCGATCTTTTCATGCAGGATAAAGCGCTTCGCCGCGGTACAGACCTGCCCGGCGTTGTTGAGACGCGCATTCACGCCAATCTTGACGGCTTTGTCCAGGTCCGCATCGTCCAGCACCACGAATACGTCGTTACCGCCCAGCTCAAGCGTGGATTTCTTGATGTGCTTCGCCGCCTGCGCGGCCACCACGCTGCCGGCTTTTTCAGAGCCGGTTAATGCGGCGCCCTGCACGCGATCGTCGGCAATGATGTTCGCCACCTGCTCGGACGAGATAAACAGGTTGGTCCATGCACCTTCCGGCGCGCCCGCCTCGCGGACCAGATGGGCAAAGGTTTCGGCGCAGTGCGGCACGATGCTGGCATGCTTGGCGATCACCGGGTTACCCGCCGCCAGATTTGGCGCCAGAACGCGCATCAGCTGGTAATACGGGAAGTTCCACGGCTCAACGGCCATCAGCACGCCGATGGGATGATGCTCCACCCACGCTTCCCCGAGTTCGGATTGATACTTCACCGGGGCCAGGAACTGCTTCGCGTTGTCAGCGTAATAGCGGGCGATTTGCGCGCACAGCTTCACCTCGCCGCGGCTCTGTTCGATGAGCTTACCCATCTCCTGGCTGGCGATTTTCGCCAGCTCCTCGGTACGCTCGTCGATCAGGTCGGCAAGCTTATGCAGCACCGGCAGGCGCTGGCTGATGTCGCCTTTCGCCCAGTCCGAATGGTAAAGCGCATCGGCCGCCTTCAGCGCCGCTTCGATATCCGCGTCGGTATGTGAGGGGTATTCTTTGATGAGCTGGTTAGTGGCAGGGTTTACTGTCTGATAAGCCATGTCGAATCTCCTTGTTTTACCGCTTAGGGTATTAAGGGTAGTCAACATGACTGGCCGTGGGCGTAAAGTTGGGTATATCCGGAAGGTTCTTAATGAAGCGCTGCCAGACGGTTCGCTGACGTGGTATAAAAAACGTCCAGAAGGAGTGCTTATGACCGATACCCGACACATCCGGCAGACTTTTCACCGCGCCTCAGGCCTTGAGCTGCGCAGCACGTGGCGGAGCACGCAGGCGTATAAACGCCATAGCCACCCTCAGCTCTCTATCGGCGCGATAATGGAAGGCCAGACCTGCTGCGTGTGCCATGACAGAGAATACATCCTTAACCCCGGGGACCTCATTGTGATCCCGGCCTCCGCGCCGCACAGCTGCAACCCCGTCGCCGGGCAACCGCGCAGCTACCATATGCTCTATATCGACACCGATCTTCCTCTGGCGCTCCAGGTGATTCGCGACCCTACGCTCTTTAAGCGCTACCTTGATATTGTTGAGACGATGTCGCCTGCATCCGTGGATACGCTGCTTTCAGCCCTTCCCCGATGCGAGAAAAACGCAGATGCGCTTCGCTCAACCAGCCAGCACGTGCGGCAGGCGTTTCTTGCCGACCTGGCCGCACCGCCTTCCCTCGACGAGCTTGCCCAACGCTTCTCGCTGCGCAAGGAGACGCTGATCCGCACCTTCAGGCAGGACACCGGCCTGACGCCGGGCAGCTTCCTCAACATCTCCCGCGTGGAGTTCGCCAAAGCGCGGCTACGTGCCGGGGACGACATCGCCGACGTTGGCTACCAGAGCGGCTTTGCCGACCAGAGCCATTTTCATAAGACCTTTGTAAGCTATACCGCCGCCACGCCGCGCCAGTACGCTACGGGCCGATCAATATCCGACAATAAATAGCGTTTGCAGCGCCGTAGTCTGACCGCAGATTTTTAAACTGAGGTTGCTATGGAACTGTTCTTCCCTTCCGCTTTTCTCGCCCTGGCGCTGGCGCACTTTGTCGCCCTGCTAAGCCCGGGCCCGGATTTCTTCCTGCTGGTGGGCTACGCCGCGCGCTATCGGCTGCGCGGCAGCGCCGGAGTGTGCGTCGGTATCGCCGCGGGCAACGGGCTGTATATCTTACTGGTGATTATCGGCTGGAGCGCGCTGCGCCAGTTTACGTGGCTGTTTACGCTTATCGAGCTTTGCGGGGCGCTGTACCTGCTGTGGATAGGCTCGCATCTGGTGCGCAGCCAACCGCAGGCGCTTGCATTGAATGAAACCCGTCAGCATCGCCCCTCGCTGCGTAAGCAGATCTTGCTGGGGCTCGGCTCGGCGCTGCTTAATCCGAAGAACGCGCTGTTCTATCTGGCCCTGATGACGGCGCTACTGGGGCCGGACGTCACGCTGCTTCAGCAGGCGACCTGCGGCATCTGGATGGTAATGGTGGTGCTGGCGTGGGATCTGGCGCTGGTGTCGATGATGGGGCTATCGGCGGTGCAGCAAAAGCTCAGCCGTGCGCTGTGGCTGATAGAGCGCACGGCGGGCGTGGTGCTGATGGGGTTTGGCGGGTGGGTGCTGTGGCGATTTTTGCACTTTCCCCCCGCTTACCTCTATCCTTAACCCATGGAAAAAATAGCTGAACTCAAACGCGCCAAGCTGCTGGCGCTGTCGCTGCTGCTGGTTGCCGCCGCGGCCTTTATCACCACCCTGTTCCTACCGCAGACCTTCTGGGTGCGCGGCGTCAAGGCCATTGCCGAGGCGGCAATGGTCGGCGCGCTGGCTGACTGGTTTGCGGTGGTTGCGCTGTTCCGCCGGGTGCCCATTCCGTTTATCTCGCGCCATACGGCGATTATCCCGCGCAATAAAGACCGGATCGGCGACAATCTCGGCCAGTTTGTTCAGGAGAAGTTTCTGGATACCCAGTCGCTGGTGGCGTTGATCCGTCGCTATGAACCTGCGCAGATGATCGGCGCCTGGTTCAGCAAGCCCGACAACGCTCAGCGCGTCGGGCTGCACTTGATGCAGGTGATGAGCGGTTTTCTCGAACTGACCGACGACGGGCGCATTCAGCGCCTGCTCAAACGCGCTGTGCATAAGGCCATTGATAAGGTCGATTTCACTGAAACCAGCGCCGTGATGCTGGAGAGCATGACCAAAAACAACCGCCATCAGGTGCTGCTCGACGCCATCATCAATCGCCTGATTACCCTGATTCAGCGGGAAAGCACGCGGGACTTTATTGCCGATCAGATTGTCCACTGGCTGAAGACCGAGCATCCACGCAAGGCGATGGTGCTGCCCACCGAGTGGCTGGGCGATCAGAGCGCGGAGATGGTGTCGAACGCGGTGAATACGCTGCTGGACGATATCAGCCACGACCGCACGCACCAGATCCGTCAGGCATTCGACCGCGCCACGCTGAAGCTTATCGACAATCTGAAAAACGATCCGGAGATGGCGGCAAAAGCCGACAACATCAAGCACTACCTGAAAAACGATGAGGCGTTTAACCGCTATCTGGGCGAGATGTGGGCCGATCTGCGCAAGTGGCTGAAGGCAGATATGCAGAGTGAAGATTCGCGCGTGAAGCAGCGCATCGCCAACGCCGGGCTGTGGTTTGGCGAAACGCTGTCTAACGACGCCAGCCTGCGGGCATCGCTGAACGAGCATCTGGAGCAGGCCGCACACCGCCTCGCGCCGGACTTCGCGGCGTTTCTGACCCGCCACATCAGCGACACGGTGAAAAGCTGGGACGCCAAAGACATGTCACGCCAGATTGAGCTGAACATTGGCAAGGATCTGCAGTTTATCCGCGTCAACGGAACCCTGGTGGGCGGGACGATTGGCCTGATCCTGTTTTTACTCTCGCAGCTGCCTGCCGTGCTGGGGCATTAATCTGCTTTTGGCGGCGCGATGACGTAGCGGGTCGCCTCGAAGCGGTTGAGGATCAGGTGCATCAGAAAGACCATCGTCAGCGTCGCCACCAGCGAAAAGGTGACAGAGGTGATGCGGTACAGATCGCTGAACACCAGGTCAGTGTCAGGGTGCATGTTCTGCCCGAACATAATGCCGATGGTGGTGATGCTGGAAAAGCCCACGCCCGCCCCCACCTTTTCCATCACGTGGAGTCGTGCGCCAAACGCCAGCCCGAGGCCAATCAGCGGCATCATCAGCAGCATATGGCTGCTGTGATCGTAGAGTATTAGCTGCACCACCAGAATGTAGAGACAGCCCAGCACCACGCCGACCACGCGCCAGATCGAGCTCATCACCGAACCTCGGTAGTGCATTGGGAACAGAATCAAAATCCCCGCCATCAGCGCCGAAAGCGAATCGCTTAAGTCGCTAATCTGGAACACGACGAAAATCAGCGTCGCGACGGTGCCGGAGAGCAGCGACTCGTGGCGCACCCGGGCGTCGTCTTTCTCAATCAGCGGCGGCGGCTTGCGGGGCTCCACGTCCGGCAGGAGATAGTTCATCAGCGCGCTCAGGCACACCGCCATGACGCTCGCCTCGATGTTGGAAAACAGCAGCGTGTGCCAGTTGGTAGTGGGGTAGCTCATAAAGTTGAGCATCACGCTCTGGCACACCACGCCCATTGAGCCAAACAGGAACAGCGGCCCCTTGCTCATAAAGCGAAAGCGCATCACGTACAGGGCAAAAACCACCAGCGTCATGATTACCGGCCATTGCGACAGATAGCCGATAATGAAGATCATTTCGACGCAGTTAAGCGCGGCGCTGAAGATAAACTGCTTCGCCACGTGGCGATTAAAGACCGGCACCAGCGACAGCAGCATGATCGGATAGACCACAAAAAACACGCCGTAGCTGGTGTTGTAAAAGCTGGAGATGCTCAGCGCAATCATCCCGGCAAAGACGATGCGCAGGGTCTGGCGAAAGTCGTTTGCCGTGTAGACGATGTTGCCGTGCGGGGTAAAGACCCGCGCAAGGGTGCTAATAGACATAGTGAAGCAGGCTCACCAGGTGGATTTGCATCCCGGAGAAGAAGCGCGCAAACGGCCCTTCGCTGTTGTAGAGCTGTACGGTCGCGCGGGCGCCGGTCGGCAGATACTTCGGCAATTCTTCGTCCAGCGCGACGTGAATGCGCATGCGCTGGGCGTCGCGCACCCAGCGGTTGGAGGTTTCCGGTTCGGACAGTTGACCGTTAACGGCCTCCTGACCCGCCAGGATCCCCGCGTCGCTGCTGGTGACGTGGGCGCGGAAAACGCGCCCCGGGAAGGCGTCAAACACCACGGCCGCATCGGTGCCCTGATGGGTATGGCGCAGGCTCTTCTCACGGAAATCGGCCACGATATCGGTCTGGTTGTTCACCAGTGCCAGCGCGGCGGAACCGGAGGAAGCGTAGAAGCCGGGGCTCAGCTGCAGGTTACTGACCGTGCCGTCCGCCTGGGCGTAGACCTTCGTCCAGCCGAGGTTCAGCTCAGCGTCATCCAGCGCGTTGCGGTATTTTTGCAGCGTCACGTTGCGGTGTTCTTCGCGCTCACCACGCTGGATGCGCAGGTTGCGGATGTTGGCCTGAATCGTGCTGACGGACTGCTCGCTGCTCTGCCAGGTGGTGCGAACCTTATCCAGATCCGCCTGCGAGACGTTCTGCAGCGTGCTCAGCTTCTGGTAGCGATCAAAGGTCACTTTGTCGTTACGCGCGGTCAGCACGGCGGTTTTCAGGCTGGCCTGCGCGGCGGCGATCTGCGCATCCAGCTGTTCGTTAGACAGGCGAGCCTGCTCGAGCGCGATTTGCGCCGCTTCCACCTTATTGCGAAACGGCGTGTCGTCGAGTTCAAACAGCAGATCGCCTTTCTTCACCTGGCTGTTGTTATGGACATGTACCGCCGCCACGTAGCCGGAGACGCGCGGAGACACCGGCGTCACAACGCGCATCACGGTGGAGTCCGGCGTCAGCGGGATCCAGATATCCGCGACGATAAAGTAGACAAACATCAGCAGGAAAGAGGCAATACTCACCCTTACCCAGCGGGCAAACTTTTGTTCAGGGGTCATTATTTTTCGATCTTGTTATCTTCTTCGCGGATTGTCCGCAAATTGCAGGCGATTTGATTCAACGTGGCGCTGAAAATGTCGAGATATTCCGGCGCGATGTTTTGCGATACGCGCGCCTGATACGTCTCAATCACCTGAGTGAGCCTTTGTAACAGGGCTTTTCCCTCAGGCGTCAGCGTCAGAAGCCGGATGCGCTTGTCGTAAGGCGATACGGCGCGCAGCAGGTATCCCTGCTTTTCCAGCTGTGTCAGGGTGCGCATCAGCGGCGGCAGTTCAATGCCCTGCACCTCCGCCAGCTCACTCATTGAGACGTTATCCCCGAGCTGATGAAGCTGCATCATCACCGTCCAGCTCGACTGGGTTAACCCGGTATCGAGAATGGCCTCGTCGATGACGGCACGCCACTGGCGCACGATCATCGCCATCCGCATGCCCATCGGCCTGCGGCAGAACAGTTCTTCTTCACTCATGGGGAAACCTCTCGTCACACGCGGTCAAGATAATAGTTATCAGGGTAACTATCAAGAAACGAGAGGCGAAAGCGCAGGAATTGCGAAAGGTGTTACTGGAGGCAATGTACGCGTAGGCCCGGTAAGCGCAGCGCCACCGGGCGTTTTTAGCGGCTAAAAAGCCTCTTTACAGCGGCCTTCCCCGACGCCGTCACCACCACCTCCCGATACCCCGCCACCCGCTGTATCCAGCCTTTGCTTTCCATGTGGATGAGCAACGCAGCCCCCGCCTCACCGCCGAGATGAAACCGCCGCTCGCTCCAGTCCAGGCAGGCGCAGCAGGCCTTCCGGCGCGGGTGATCGCTTAACGAAACGCCAAGCGCCAGGAACTGCTCCCGGCCATACAGCGTGAGCGCTGAACCGTCTGCCTCCAGCCAGCTTTCCGCCTGCATGAAATCATAGATCTGCACCGCCACCGTACCGGCAAGATGGTCGTAGCAGGTCCGGGCTTCACGCATGGCTTTCGGCGCGGTGGTTTCCGGCGGGGTAATACGGCTCCAGGAAAGCCCCATCATTTGCTCCACCAGCGCCGCCACGTCGTGCCCGGCAAGACGATAATAGCGATGCCGCCCTTGCGACAGGCAGGTAATTAGCTGACCTTCAACCAGCCGGGCGAGATGCCCGCTGGCGGTCGACGGGGCGACGTCTGCCGCCGCACTCAGTTCGGTGGCCGTCCACGCCCGCCCGTCCATTAGCGCACAGAGCATCTTCACGCGCGACGGATCGGCCATGGCAGCCGCCACCGCGGCAATCGCCTTTTCCAGCATCGCGCTGTTATCGGGGGGTAAACTCGTCTTAAGCATGGGCCGCCCAGGGTTCGGTGATCTCTGCGGCCAGCTTATCATCATCCGTCAGCAGAATAAGGTGATTCGCATGGTCGCTGTACTGAGTCAGGATAGACACGCCGCGTGCCGCCAGCGCCGCCGCGATTTCACCCAGCTCACCGGGGCGTTCCTGCTTAAGCTTTCTGATCACCGGCTGTCGCACCGCCTGTACGGTAAACCCGGCGTCGAGCAGCGCGCGTCGCGCTTTTTCCCCGTCTTCCACCAGGAAATGGGCATGTGTACCAAATACGCCACCGCCCTCCAGCCCCACGCCGTTGCGGCCCAGCAGCTGTCCAAACCGCGCCAGTTCACCCGGGGTATCGCGAAAAATGACATGAACGTCATACATCGGCATGCCCTCCGGTTTCGGAACTGTATTCCCGCACCAACTGCGCCACCCGGATGCGGTAGTACGCAAAAATTGACTCACGCCCTTCGGCCTGCGCCGCCTGATGAAAGACGTTCTGCTTCCAGCGGCGGACGGCCTCTTCATCCCGCCACCAGGAAAGGGACAGGATTTTGCCGTCGGTGGTCAGGCTCTGGAACCGTTCGATATCAATAAAGCCGTCGATGTCCGCCAGCAGCGGCTTAAGCTCTGCGGCAAGCTGAAGATAGCGCGCCTGATGGGCAGGCGCGGCTTTAGCTTCGAAAATGACTGCGATCATGGTTTTCTCTCCGTTGCGATGTTGGGGAGAGCATGCGGGATGGAAAAGCACAATGCTTCGGTAAAGAGCGAAGTTTTAGCCCACAATCGACCTCGGCTCCATAAACGCCCGAATTCCCCACTCGCCCATCTCGCGCCCCAAACCGGAGTGCTTGAAGCCACCGAATGGTGCTTTCGGTTCATGAGCCAGGGTGTTCACCAGCACGCGACCGGAAACAATCTGCTGCGCCACGCGTCGCGCGCGGTTTACATCACTACCCAGCACCATCGCGCTCAGGCCGTAGTCGGTGTCGTTGGCAATGGCGATCGCCTCCGCCTCGTCACGATAGGGGATCACGCACAGCACCGGGCCGAAAATCTCGTCACGGGCAATCGTCATCCGGTTGTTCACGTCGGCAAACAGCGTCGGACGCACGAACCAGCCGTCCCGCGTGCCTTCCGGTCGCCCTTCACCGCCCGCCAGCAGGCGTGCCCCCTCTTCGATACCTTTCCGGATATAGCCCTGCACCCGCAGCCACTGCTTTTCGCTGACCATGGGGCCGACGTCCGTTGCGCTATCGCGCGGGCCGCCGGATTTCACCGCCGCCACGGCCTGCGCCAGCGCGGTTTCGATCTCTGCCTTGCGCGCCTGCGGCACCAGAATGCGCGTTCCGGCCACGCACGCCTGCCCGCTGTTCATAAACCCGGCCTGGATCGCCAGCGGGATCGCCTGCGCGAGATCCACATCATCCAGCAGGATCGTCGGCGATTTACCGCCCAACTCCAGCGTCACGCGCTTAAAGCTTCCCGCCGCGTTACGCAGGATCGCCTTACCGGTATTCGTGGAGCCGGTGAACGAGATTTTTGCCACGTTCGGATGACGGCTAATCGTTTCGCCTACCGTCTCGCCGCGTCCGGTGACGATATTAAATACCCCTGGCGGTAATTCAGCATCGCGCAGCGCTTCGGTGACAATCTGCGTTTGCAAGGCGCTCATTTCGCTCGGCTTGATCACCGCCGTGCAGCCCGCAGCCATCGCGGCTGCCAGCTTGCCGCAGATAAAGCCCGCGTCGCTGTTCCAGGGCGTAATCAACCCGGCCACCCCAAGCGGCGTCATCTGCACCGTCGCTGCACCTGCGGGGGTGACAAACTCAAACGCCTCCAGCGCCTCGATGGCCTGAGCAATCACCTCCGCCGGATAGCTGGCCATCCACGCCGAGCGCGAGGCGGGCGCGCCGTACTCTTCAATGACCGCTTCCAGCAGATCGTCGTGGCGAGCGGCCACGGCGGCGTGCATGCGCTTCAGCGCGGTGATGCGTTCCTGTTTTGTGGTCTGCGACCACGCCGGAAACGCCGCTTTTGCCGCCGCAATGGCGCGCGTTGCGTCAACCTCATCCGCCAGACGAACCTGGCCGATGACCTGCGCCGTCGCCGGATTGTACAAATCAAACCACTCGGTACCGTGCGGGGTAACAAACTCGCCGTTAATAAAGATCTGTTCGATGGTGTGCATATAAACCTCCTCAGGCTGTGTGAGCCCAGTCTGTCACGGCTTCTCCGTTGCGATAATCCACGCTATGCTGCAAGGGTTGTTTCGATTTTCAGGATAATCTATGCATCGTTCAGGTCTGACAGAGCTGGAAGTAGTGATGGCGGTGGTGCGGCGCGGCAGTTTTCGCGGCGCGGCACAGGAGCTGGGGATGTCCGCCACGGCGGTCAGCAACGCCATCGCCGGGCTGGAAAGCCGCCTTGAGACGCGACTTTTCAACCGCACCACCCGCAGCGTGGCCCTCACCTACGCCGGGCAACGGTACGTGGCGCGTATCGGCCCTGCCCTGCAGGAGATCCGTCTCGCCAGCGAGGAGATCCACAGCGACACCGGGGAACCCGCCGGTACGCTACGGCTGAACGTGCCGAACCATATCGGCACGCTGTTTCTGGACCAGTTGCTGATCGACTTCATGATCCGCTACCCGAAGATGCGCGTAGAGACCGTCAGCGAAGCGCGAATGATCGACATCGTCGCGGAAGGCTATGATGCGGGGATCCGCCTCGAAGAGTCCGTCCCGCAGGACATGATCGCCGTGCCGCTGACCGGTGAGATCCGCCAGCTCGTCACCGCCACGCCGGACTATTTCGCCCGTCACGGCATACCCGAAACGCCGGACGATCTGCTTTCACACCAGGGGATCGGCATGCGCATGGCCCACGGCGGGATCTACCGCTGGGAGCTGGCGCGTCGGGGGGAAACGTACGCCCTTGCCGTGCCGCCGCGCTTTGCGACGTCCGATCTTTTTGCCTCGATCCGCGCCGTGAAAGCAGGATTAGGGGTGGGATTTTTGCCGGAACTCTATATTCGGGACGAGCTGAAAAGCGGGGAACTGGTGAGCGTCTTAAACGACTGGGCGCAGCCGTTTGCCGGGCTGCGCCTGTACTACCCCGGCCATCGCCACGTCCCGCCGGGACTGCGGGCGCTGGTGGCGATGATCCGCGAGCGCGGAATTATTCCAGGTTAGCCTTGTTCAGCCCGTACGCCGCGTCCAGCGCGCCGGGCGCCATGCGGGAGGTGATCCCCAGACGGTTCCAGGCGTTGATCGCCACGATGGCGAAGTTCAGCTCTGAAATCTCGACATCCGAGAAGTGCTCCGCCACGCTGCGGTACAGCGCATCGCTTACGCCGTGAACGCTAATCTGGGTCAGCGCTTCGGTGAACGCCAGCGCCGCTTTCTCGCGGGCGCTGAACAGCGGGGACTCGCGCCAGGCCGCCAGATGGTACAGGCGCAGCTCGCGCTCGCCGGCGATTTTGGCCTCTTTTGAGTGCATATCCAGACAGAACGTACAGCCGTTCAGCTGCGACACGCGAATGTCAATCAGGTGTTTCAGCGCCGGGTCGATGGAGGTTTTTGCCACCTCCATGCTCAGGGCAGACAGCGCGTTGGCGAGGACAGGTGTAACTTTATGGTGGTTAACGCGAGTGCTCATTGTCTTTCCTCTTTTTGTGCGGCATGTGCCGTGCGATGAGGCAAATCTACGCCGTTCATGACATAGTAAAAAGATACAAAAAGCGTGAAATGAGGTAGGACATGAAGCCGGGCTATCACGAGATTTATTCCCGCTACCGCGATAACATCATGCGCGGCGTGCTGAAGCCGGGCGATAAGGTGCCTGCCATCCGCGTGCTGGCCGAAGAGCTGAAGGTGGCGCGTAAAACCGTCGAAACGGCGTATGCCATTCTGACGGGCGAAGGGTATCTGGTGAGCCAGGGGGCGCGCGGTACGCGGGTTAACCCGGACTTACTGTTGCCGGACAAGACAGCCCCCGCGGAACAGCCCACCGGCACGCTTCCGGCATCGCTCATCAGCCAGCGCGAGCGGGCGGGGTTTCTGCGCCCCGGCATCCCGGCCCTCGACAGCTTTCCATATAAAAAATGGCTGCTGCTGGCGGGCCAGGCGACGCGGGCCATGCGTCAGGAGGAGATGCTCAACCCGCCCGTTCTGGGCTGGTATCCGCTGCGCCAGGCCATCGCCAGCTATCTCAACATTTCGCGCGGGCTGTCCTGCAGCGCCGAACAGGTGCTGATCACCAGCGGCTACAGCGGTAGCCTGCGGCTGATCCTCGACACCCTAGCCAGCCGCAGCGACAAGGTATTGTTTGAAGATCCGGGCTATTTTATGGGCCAGCAGCTGCTCAAGCGGATCGTGCCGCGCCTGCACACCGTGCCGGTCGATCGCTGCGGCATCGATACGGACTACCTGCTCCACCACCATCGCGACGCACGTTTTGCCATCGTCACCCCGTCGCATCAGAGCCCGCTGGCGGTGACGCTCTCCCTGCCGCGCAAGCAGCAGCTGCTCGACTGGGCCAGCCAGAACGAGGCGTGGATCATCGAAGACGATTACGACGGAGAATTCCACTACACCCGCAAGGTGCTGCCGTCGCTGAAAAGCCTCGACCAGCACGACCGGGTGATTTTTATGGGCACCTTCAGTAAAACCATCATGCCGTCGCTGCGCATGGGCTACGTGGTGATGCCCGCCAGCACCGTCGGGGCCTTTACCGACTGCGCGGACATCACCACCAGCGGCCAGCCGGTGCTGACGCAAAAGATCCTCACCGCGTTTCTCAACGAAGGGCACTTTTTCCGTCACCTGAAAAAGATGCGCGCGCTGTATCAGACCCGCCGCGACTGGATGATTGCCGCCCTGCAGGAGGTGTATGGCGATCTGTTTTTCACCGAGCAAAACGACGGCGGGATGCATATCGTGGCGTTCCTGACCAAAGGAAGCCGTGACCGGGAAGTGGCGCGCTGCTGGCAGGAACAGCAGCTGCAGGTCAATGCGCTCTCGGAGTGGTATCGCGGGTCGGGCAAACGCTACGGACTGGTGATGGGCTATAACAACGTGCGGTCGTATCAGGAGGCGCTGGATTTACTGGAAAGGCCGAAGCGGCAGACGTTTGAGCTGTTGCGCTGAACATCGCCGGGTGCGGCTGCGCCTTACCCGGCCAGGGGTTTAAATATCATTGCGGGATAAACCAACGTCCTTCAGCTGCTCGTCGCTCATCTGGCTCAGGATGCGGCGGGTACGGTTGATGCGATACCAGTTGCAGATCGTTTTTCCGATCCAGACAAACACGACGAACGGACGTTTTGAACGATTCTCGTAAAATTCCATGATGCTCTCCTCACTGTGCCAGTGGGGTTATCATCCCGGAAATCCACCCGTGCAATACAGATGCAAAAACAGCTTTTGTTTAACATACAGATCCGCTAAAACAGTATCTGCATGCCAATTTTCGCAGCAATCTGTACTGGTTTTATAATCTGTATGGTGAAAACAAAGGATACAGCATGACGCGCTATCAACATCTCGCCAACCTTCTGGCAGAACGCATTCAACAAGGTCTGTATCGCAGCGGCGAACGTCTGCCGTCGGTGCGTGCGCTGAGCCAGGAGCACGGCGTGAGCATCAGCACCATACAGCAGGCCTACCAGATCCTCGAAAACCTCCAGTTGATAACCCCTCAGCCGCGCTCCGGCTATTTTGTCTCGCCGCGCAAGGCCCAGCCGCCCGTACCGGCAATGACGCGCCCGGTGCAGCGCCCGGTGGACGTTACCCAGTGGGATGAGGTGATGATGCTGCTGGACGCCCGCGCCGACAAAGAGATGATCTCCTTTGGCGGCGGTTCGCCGGACATTAACCAGCCGAGCCTGAAGCCCCTGTGGCGCGAGATGAGCCGCATCGCGCAGCATAACCCCGGTGAGATGCTGAGCTATGACGTGCTCGACGGGCGCCTGGAGCTGCGCGAGCAGATCGCGCGCCTGATGCTGGACGGCGGCTCTACCGTCTCGGCAAGCGACATTGTGATTACCAACGGCTGCCACGGTGCGCTATCAATCGCCCTGCTCTCGGTATGCAAACCTGGAGATATCGTGGCGGTGGAATCGCCGTCGTTTCACGGCACCATGCAGATGCTGCGCGGGTTTGACATCAAGGCGATTGAAATTCCTACCGACTCTGAAACCGGGATCAGCATCGAAGCGTTAGAGCTGGCGCTGGAGCAGTGGCCAATCAAGGCGGTGATTCTGGTGCCCAACTGCAATAACCCGCTCGGGTTTATCATGCCGGAGGCGCGGAAAAAGCAGGTGCTGGCCCTCGCCCAGCGGCACGATATCGTGATTGTTGAGGATGACATTTACGGCGAGCTGGCGGCGGAGTACCCGCGCCCGCGCACCATTCATTCGATGGATATCGACGGCCGCGTGATCCTCTGCAGCTCGTTTACCAAAACCGTGGCGCCGGGCCTGCGCGTCGGCTGGATTGTACCGGGACGCTACTACGACCGGGTGATGCACATGAAATACGCCGCCGGCGGGTTTAACGTGCCGGGCACGCAGATGGCGGTGGCGGCGTTTATTCGCGACGGTCATTACCATCGCCACGTGCGCCGCATGCGCCAGATTTATCAGCAGAATATGGAAACTTACACCTGCTGGGTACGGCAGTATTTTCCGGCAGAGATTTGCGTCACGCGCCCGCAGGGTAGCTTCCTGCTGTGGATTGAGCTGCCGGAGAAGGTCGACATGGTGTGCGTCAGCAAGCAGCTGTGCCGGCTGAAGATCCAGGCCGCGGCCGGGTCGTTGTTTTCCGCCTCAGGGAAGTACCGCAACTGCCTGCGAATCAACGTGGCGCTGCCGCCGACGGAGAAAAACCGCGAGGCGCTGAAGAAGCTGGGTGAAGCGATTGTGATTGCGATGGAGGAGGGCTAGTGCGGCCTGATGCCCTCACCCCGCCCCTCTCCCACAGGGAGAGGGAGAAAACCGTGCCGCACTACTCGTCGAAGTACCAGTATCCCTGGTTAATCAGCCCGGTAAGCTCTTCAACAAACGCCGGGTTTTTCAGCGCATCGCCCAGCTCGGCCTGGCCGAGTTCCGTGTAGCGGCACAGCGCATCCGCCGCCTTCGCGTCTACCGTCTCCAGCTGTTCGCTGTTGATAAAGAAGCTGCCGTTGACGTTCAGCACGCGCAGGCCGCTCAGGCGAGACAGCGTTTCGCCGCCCTGCAGCGCGTCCAGCACCTCTTCCGGCGCGTAAGGCGGCTCGGCGGCGGCGATATCCAGCTCGTGACGCGGCGTGGAGACAAAGCTGCCGAACCATTTTGTGAAATCATCAGGCTTGCCGATCATGTCGATCATCATCTGACGAATGCGATCGAGCTCGTACTGCTCCACGCGGCCCGGGTGTTCGCGGCAGGTCAGATCCGGATCGCTGTAGTGCTCGCCGCCCAGATCGTTCTCCAGCGCGTAGTCGGCGAAGCTGCTGATCAGATCGCGGCCGTTCGGCCCGCGGAAGCCGATGGAGTAGTTGAGCGCCGTTTCATGGGTAAAGCCGTCGTGCGGGAATCCTGGCGGGATGTAGAGGATATCGCCCGGGGCCAGATCTTCGTCAATAATCGGCTCGAACGGATCCACATGCAGCAGTGCCGGATGCGGGCAGAACTGACGCATCGGCAGCTTGTCGCCCACGCGCCAGCGGCGGCTGCCCATCCCCTGAATGATAAACACGTCGTACTGATCGATATGCGGACCCACGCCGCCGCCGGGCACGGAGAAGGAGATCATCAGGTCGTCCAGACGCCAGTCCGGCAGAACGCGGAACGGACGCACCAGCTCCGCGGCGGGCATATGCCAGTGGTTCACCGCCTGCGCCAGCAGCGACCAGCCGGTTTCGCCCAGATCGTCGAAGTGCTCAAACGGACCGTTGCTGGCCTGCCATTTACCGTTGAAATGGCTTACCAGACGGCTATCGACCTCCGGCTCCATCGCCAGACCCGCCAGCTCGTCCGGTGTAATCGGGTCGACAAAATTCGGGAAGGCATTTTTCAGCACAACGGGTTGTTTTTGCCAGTATTTCTCAAGAAATTCCGGCCAGTTCAGGTTCAGTTGATACGCCATGGGTAGCACCAGTGAGAAGGGAAACAGGCGCGATTATGGTGGAGAGCGTGGAGGGCTGCTTTGTCGTGGGTCAAGCGCAGATGATTTGCCTGCCACGCGCGTGTTGGCAATGATAAACCTGGTCATTAGGTGAAGTGGTATTAAAGTAAAACTTAAATGATAATTTTTCCTGAACCTTTTCCCCTGTCCGATGTTTACTTTTACTCAAAACATCTTACCTCTTAAAACTGGTAGTTTTTTAATTTTAAGAACAAGATTAGTATTAGAGATTGTCATTTTTTATATTTAGCTCTAAGCTATTTTCTTTTGCATACCTGGCTCATTAAAGGCAATGATTAGAATCACAAGGACCGTTGAGAGCGAACATTGCTTACAAGAATATATTTCAACGTTTTCTGTCGTAAATAATCTTATTGACCGACACCTTTCTAAAACTTATCTAAATCTTTTTGCCCGCCCTCAGCAGGCTGAAGATGGTGCGGTTGAATGGTATAGCGAAATAAATGGTAAGCCCCAACGCTTTAACGCTTTAAACGTCGTTGAGCGAGACAAAATCGCCATACTCCTCTCACAAAAGCTGGCGGCACTCACTCAACTTCATCAAACACTCTCGACTAGCGCGCAGACTTCTCCCGAAACACTGCAGTTACTGGCAAAAATAGCCAGACAGCCCTCACCAGAAAGAATATGGATCGTTGACGGTCAGCCTGTGATTACAGGCTGGGACATCATGCCGGCAACTAAGTTGCCGGCAGAACAGCTGCCTAAAAAGCGTGGGTGGTTATGGCTGGGGCTTTTAGCGCTGGCTCTGCTTCTGGCTCTTGTTCTCCTGCGCGGCTGCTGGCCGACTGTCAAAGTAGTCACTCCTGCCGTTTCTCCCGTCCAGCCAGCCCCTGAGCATCAGGTCAAAATGCTCTGCCCGGCACAGCGGACAAAACAGCAGGCACCTGAAATGGTTATTATTTTTGATGCTTCTGGCTCTATGGCCATGAGCATGGATGCCACACCAGAAGAGATAATGCGGTGGATGCAGGATAAACCTGTACCCGGTATCGATCGTGAACCTCGCCGCATTACGCTCGCGCATCAATCCGCTAAACACATTATCGATGACGTGCCAAATGACATGGACATTAGCCTTATTGCCGCAGCTAACTGCCACCAGGTGAGCGCAACTCCGGCTTTCCTGCCGGAACAACGCGCTGAGCTAAAAAAGTTAATTGATAAAATCCAGCCGGTGGGTAAAACCGCTCTGGCAGAGGCGTTAGAAGAGGCGGGGAAACGAGTTAATGGCGTTGACCGTGATGCCATAATTCTACTGGTGACGGATGGGGAAGAGACATGCGGAGGCTCGCCTTGCGATGTCGCGCTTGAGCTAAAAAAACGTAAGCCCCGATTACAGGTCAATGTTGTCGATATCATGAATACCGGCGCCGGAAACTGTATTGCCAGCAATACAGGTGGAAAGGTATTTGCTGTCAATAATACGCAGGAATTTAATAAGATGATGAACAACGCCGTGAAGGAATATATACCGCAGGGTTGTGACTAACACATTAGAGAAAATGAATACATTGCCAGAAATATAGTTTCACAGCGAAACTTTTTTTGCGGTAATCGGATATGCGCACGTCCCAATAATAAGTTTAGTTTAGGTCTAAACGTTTTCGGCCACTTGCCGATAATACTCAATATTTTGTTGCTATAAACAAATGACGCAGATTACAAGGCGTATTTGCGGCGTCCTTTTCCACAGTGGAACCAGCTTTCACTTGTTCGTTTAACAGCAAAGGCATGCAGCGTGAAAGAAATTTTTCTATGCAGTGACAAGCTCGATAAATATCAGTCGATGGGTGAGAATGGACAGGCAGTATATATTTCCGCATTACAGCTGCGTGAAACCCTACGACTTAGAAAACAAACGGCGGTTGCTGACACTTTAGCCATCCCGCAAATCAGCGAGCATGGCGATCGAATCGACTGGTATGCCCCGCTGGCCGGTGACGTTATTCCATGGACGGCCGCAACGGAAGCTGAGCGCCAGGCCGCGCTCGCGCAACTCGAAACCACCCATGCAGCGTTTCGCCAGATAAGTAATGAATTTGCCCAAAGCCAGCAGCCGGAACGCCGGCTCTTTGGGAAATTACTTGAAAAAGCGATGCAATTCCCCGATCAGCAGCACGTGTGGCTGGTAGGTGGAAAGCCGGTCATCAGTTTTTGGGGATTTGTGAACGCCACTAACCAGGCCCGCATCGAGCCGCT
Source organism: Enterobacter sp. Taxon_8 (assembly GCF_058354585.1). Taxonomy (NCBI): domain Bacteria; kingdom Pseudomonadati; phylum Pseudomonadota; class Gammaproteobacteria; order Enterobacterales; family Enterobacteriaceae; genus Enterobacter; species Enterobacter sp. Taxon_8. The sequence continues at coordinate 3,960,152 of NZ_CM177989.1, forward strand.
AGACTGTTTGCGTCCAATATCTACAGCCTTGCCTCCGCAATCAGCAAGTATTGAACCGGTGATACCAGAACGCACCTTTACGCATCAAAGGCCCGCCAAAAGACGCTGGTGGTTGCTCTTACCCGCATGGTTGCGTTGGCTACTGCCGCTACTTCTGTTACTCCTTTTAGCGCTACTGTTCTTACGGGGTTGCATGCCAGGCATAACGATCCCTGGTATTTCATCTTCTGTACCCGCTTTGCCCGCGCCCCACCTTCCAACAGCCGAATCTCTTGCGCCGTCGTCAAGGGCCATCATCAGCACAACAACGTCTAAGGCGAACCTGCATTCGACAACGGGCAGTGAGATTTTAAGCGCCACGGGCACTTCACTCACAACGTCACAAGAGCAATCAGCATTACAAACGCCGTCACAAAGCGCAGCAGCAACGGCATCTGCTGTGGATCCTGCGTCAGCCACGAATAGCCCTCATCCCGGCGGAACAGCACCTGCTCTCGAAGCGCCATCAGCCAATACCTCAGCTGGTGCTAAAGTCCCGTTGACCCTGCCTGCATCTTCACTGGCACAAGGAAATACCCGTTTTCTGGACGGGAACTGGCACGCAGGGGCTGGTATTCAGGATCAACGCACAGGAAAGCCCCTTAGTCTGAGTTACCAAATCAATGACGGTAAGGGCGAAGTACAGATGATCCGTGGCGACGGTGTGACCTGTCGTGGCGCGGTCAATGCGGCCATTCAGTCAGGTCATCTCGCCATTAACAATCAGGGAGAAGCACAGTGCTCCGATGGCTCACGCTACCAAATGCCAGAAATTCTGTGTGCTCCCGGCGCGCAAAACATTGCGAATTGCAAAGGCCGTTACGACGCCAAAACACTTTTCCCTATTTCGATGAAGCAGGAGGCAAGTCAGTAAATGCTCGCTGAACTCACTGATTTTAAAAAACAGGTCAAACTTATTCGCGACAGCGGGATCCAGTTCCTTGATTTCGCCTTTACCCTGCCAACGCGTAAAGAATATGGGGAATTTCTTCGTCAACAGGGTGACGAGGCTATTATGCGGCTTATCTATAATGAGAGGGAAGATAAGCTGCAGCTCCCTCTGCCTGACAGCGAACCTCCTCGCTACGCAGACTCCGACTACACATTGACGACCGAAGAGTCGCTACGCCTCTATCGCGGCCTCTGGTTACCGCTGCCATTTTTCCGCTTCAACCCGCCACGAGCCTTTGCTCATGGGCCCTATAACTGGTCACGCGTCCAGTTCCATGAGCTGCCTGAGCCGGATGAAAAGGGTAATACCTGGCGCGCTACTCTGATTTTTGATACCAAAATTTTCCCGGATCGCGAGAATACGCAGTATCTCGCACCGGGCGAGGATGATATCCGTTCAGGTGCGGGATTTGCTCTGGCACGCCATCCTCACGAGATGAGGGAGTTTCTCTCACTGCCATGGGTGGATGAATGGCTACGGGAAATTTTCAGTACTCAGGCTCGCGAAGTATTACGCCAACATATTGATGACATTGATGAAAAACTGCTGCAGAAGGAACATCAGGCGCATTATCTTAACCTGCTGCATGTCCTGGCGACGACGATTGTCGTTCCTGAAGTACAGGTCAATGACGTAAAAATCCGGGACTCAGCGATTCCTGTAGACCTCGTGCTGGACATTGGTAACTCACGTAGCTGCGGCATCCTGATCGAAGAACATCGTGACGACAATAAAGGGCTTTCTCAACTTTATCAGCTTCAGCTCCGCGATTTGAGCCAACCGCAATTTGTTTATAACGAGCCTTTTGACAGCCGTCTCGAGTTTGCCCAGGCCGAATTCGGCAAGCAGGATTTCTCGCTAAAAAGCGGGCGCAGCGATGCCTTCACATGGCCAACCATTGGACGCGTCGGCGGAGAAGCCTTCAGAATGGCGGCTCAACGCCTGGGTACCGAGGGCTCAACAGGGATCTCCAGCCCTAAACGCTACCTCTGGGACGATCAACCCTATTCACCGGGATGGCGCTTTAGCCAGGCCTTCGTGAAAAGTGACAGAGAGCCGTTAGCCACTGCAGCACCGCTGCTGTATATGGTCAACGATCAGGGGAAATTGCTCATTCGCCTGAAAAATGAAGAAGACCGTATGCCCGTCTTCACGCCGGTATACAGTCGTAGCTCGCTGATGACGATGATGTTGTCAGAGGTATTAAGCCAGGCTCTCATGCAAATCAACAGCCCTTCACAGCGGCTGAAGATGAACCACGCCAGCACACCGCGTCGTTTACGAAATGTCATTATGACTGTCCCTCCGGCGATGCCAAAGCCTGAGCGCGCTATCTTTGAGGAGAGCATGCATGACGCTATCCGCATGGTCTGGAAAGCGCTCGGCTGGGAAGAGATGGATTATGAAGGCGATGACCCGCAGTGCTTGAAGTACGCCCATCCAGGCGTACACGTGAAGTGGGACGAAGCCACCTGTGGGCAGTTGGTATATCTCTATAACGAAACGCAGAACTACTTTGGCGGTCGCACGGACGAATTTTTTGCAGCTACTCGCCGTCCCGATACTCAAAAAGACACCAGCGATACACGCTCATTAAAAATCGCGTCGATTGACATTGGCGGAGGAACGACCGACCTCGTCATTTCTCGCTACACGCTGGATGAAGGCCAGGGCATTAACGTCCGAATTACCCCGAAACAGCTTTTCCGTGAAGGGTTTAAGGTAGCAGGCGACGACATACTGCTGGATGTTATACGGCTTTTCCTCCAGCCAGCAGTAAAAGCGGCCATGACCAAAGTCGGCCACAGCGATCTTGCAGCCGAATCAATGATGTCACAACTCTTCGGTAGTGAATCTATCGAAGCCGGAAAACAGGTATTACGTCAGCAGCTTACATTGCAGATCTTCGCGCCTCTGGCGTTATCTATTTTGCATCGCTATGAAGAGTACTCCCCGGAAAATGGGCGGGAGATACTGAATTACACCTTCCGTGAGCTACTTGCCGATAATCTTCCAACCGAGAAAGTACAGGATTATGTAAACGACGTTGCCCGTTCCGGACAGCTTGCGAGCGAAGTACCGTTCTCCATTCTGGATGTACCGCTGGAATTGGATCTTGCGCGTCTGCACAATGAATTTATCGACCCTCGCAGCGGGCGAATGAACATTTGCCACAGCCTGCGCGCGTTGTGCGAAGTGCTTTGGCACTACAACTGCGATGTATTACTTTTAACCGGTCGTCCATCTCGCCTGCCGGGAATTCAAGCGCTCATTCGCCAGCTTCAACCTGTTCCCCCTTCTCGCGTACTGCCACTCCACGGTTATGAAACCGGTGGCTGGTATCCGTTTAACAAGAAAGGATGCATTGACGATCCGAAATCGACAGCCGTTGTGGGGGCGATGCTCTGCCTGTTAGCGGAGAAATCCAGACTCAACAACTTCTTCTTCCGCACTGCGAACTTTAAGCCTTATTCAACCATCCGCTATGTCGGGATGCTTGATGGAAACAATGTGATTAAAGACAGCAATGTCGCCTATCGCGATGTTGATTTGGACTCCGCTGATTTCCAGTTACCCGAAGGGAAAGGCTTTGAAGCACGGGGGGAAGTGCGTATCGGTTTCCGCCAGCTTGATAACGAACGCTGGCCATCGACCGCACTTTATACCCTAAAAATTACCAGTGCGAACCTGGCAAGCGAGCTGTCGGGTGATGCTGTAATAAGCATCGGTTTAACCGCAGAACACGGACGTGGACGTAGTAGCGAAGAACCGGTCAGTCCGGAGCGCTTCCAGATTGGCTCGATGGAAATGGAAAACGCACAGCGCGGTTATGGCCGTAGAGATGTTGCATTCCAGTTGAACACAATGGTCGGTAACGGGCTGAGTGAAACCCATTACTGGCTGGATAGCGGGAGTATTAAAAGCTAATGAGCACTATTCATCCCAACACCATTATCCAGGGCTGGAATGGCGTCGAACAAGGTGCAGGCCGGGCCATTGACTGGATCGCAAGCGTTCGTCAGGACGCACCGCGCCTGAACACTGAAGCCGATCGCCTGACCATGAACTTGCGCCGCAGCCGTAACAAAGCACGCAGGCTGGCGCAGGCCGCAGCGAAACCGATGACAATCGGCTTCTTTGGCTTGTCGCAGGCAGGCAAATCGTATCTCATTTCCGCGCTGGCTGCGGGTGAAAACGGAAAGCTGGAAACACGCCTCGGCGGCAATCAGCTCGATTTTCTGACCCACATCAACCCGCCTGGCGGCGGCAAAGAGGCGACGGGTCTTGTTACCCGGTTTAGCCGCAGTGATCAGAGCACGGACGAACGCTGGCCTGTCACGTTACAGCTCTTCAACGAAGTGGAAATGGGGAAGATCCTCGCCAACGCATTCATCCATGACTTCAACCAGGAAAAATTTGACTGGCAGTTCGATGAAAAACGTATCAGCGATCTGTTAACGTCCCTGTCGAAACGACGCCTGACCTCCCGCAGCCCTGGCGTGACCGAAGATGACGTAGTTTCTTTTTGGGATTACCTCATCCGCCATTCTGAGAAAACGCAAAGCCGTTTTGCCCTGACCTACTGGCCACAGGCAGTAAGCCTCGCACCATGGCTTTCTGTTGAAGATCGCGGCCAGCTTTTCTCCGTTTTATGGGGCGAAGTACCAGAACTAACCAATGCCTATATCCGTTTTGCCAACACGCTACAGCGTCTCGGTGGAGTGCAGGAGCTGCGTGCCCCACTGAGCACGCTGGTTCGTAACGAAAACGGCATGCTTCTCCAACGGGATAGCATCATGAACGTCGATATGCTGGAGCGGCTGAATACCCCGTCAGATCAGACTATTGAAGTCTGTCCTGTGGTAAATGGGCAAACGGGTGCGTCTATTTCGCTATCGCTGGCAGAGCTCACCGCGCTTACCGTTGAATTGCATATCCCGTTAATGGCTCCGCCTCGCGAAACAATCTTCGAAGCCGTCGACTTGCTTGATTTCCCGGGTTATCGCGGCCGTCTGGCGGTGGAGTCCATGGGTGATGTCACCCGCGAGGTTAAAAATGCAGAGAGCAACCCGCTAGCGCAGTTAATTTTGCGCGGAAAAGTGGCCTATCTTTTTGAACGTTATACCGAAAACCAGGAGATGAATGTCCTGGTGGTGTGTACGGCCTCAACAAAACAGTCTGATGTCAAAGAAGTGGGCGGCGTGCTGGACGAGTGGATCCGTTACACCCAGGGCGCCGATGCCGACGCGCGTGGTCGTCGCTTACCTGGCCTTGTCTGGGCATTAACCATGTTTGATCTGCGCATTAGCCAAAACCTTTCCCATGACGAAGCACTTCTTCGCCAGTCCTGGGGGCTTGGCGGGATGATCAAAATGGCGATGACCGAGCGTTTTGGCCAGTACAAATGGATGCAGGAATGGAGCCAGGGTCAGGCGTTCAATAACACGTTCCTGGTGCGCAAACCGCGCCAGCAAACGCCCTTTATCCGCATGAACGCAGGTAGTGAAGCGGCTTTCAACGACGACAATGGCGGGCAGCTTGCACTGATGCGGAAAACCTTCCTTGAAGATGAAGCTGTCGCTCGCTACATCGCGAACCCTGCTGAAGCCTGGGATGCGATGCTCACCCTCAACGACGGTGGTATGCGCCGAATGGCCGATTATCTGGCCCGCGTCGCCCGCCCTGAACTGAAACTGGAGCGGATCGCAGAACAGCTCGACGAGATCCGCCACGAACTGGTCGAAGGGGGACTGGGGAACTGGTACCAACCGGACGGCGAAGAAGAGCTGTCCAGAAAATCCCGAATTGCGCAAGAGATCCTTGCCACCCTGAAAAAACGCAGCGGCATGCACGGCGAACTGCTGGCGCGGTTGGTTCCGGCACGCCGCGATCTCCATGCACTTTACATGCAGCAAACGACCCTGTCTGCGCCTGAAGCAGAAGAAGATGCAGGATTCTTTGATATCGGTGTGGAAGATGCTTTCGAAAGCAGCGCAACTGCGGTGACGACGCACAGCCATGAGGTCGCTTTCGCGCACCAGAGCGTTCAGCTCTGGATTAACCATCTGCGCGGCCTGCCTGAAACCGCCGCCATGCTCAACTACATCAGTCTTCCGCGCCCGATTGCCGAAGCGCTGGTAGACGAATTGATCACGGGGTTATTGCGTTCACGTGTCGAGGACGCGCTGGTCAATGCAATGAAAAATACCGAGCAGGCTGGCGTTCGTCGTGAACGTATGGTCGAGCGTCAGGTTTCACGCGTGCTTCACGTGATGAGCGATTTCATCACCTGGCTGGGCTATCAAAATATGCCGGAATCGAAACGCCCGGCCCGTCTCAACCAGCCCGAACAGCCGATCTTTACCCGTCCACCAACGTGCGACAGTGTGGTCTGGAAAGGTGATGAACGCCTGGCACGCCTGACGCCGCAACAGCTGAACTACAGTGCCTTCTTTATCATCGACTGGCTGGTTGGCCTGGAAGCACTCATTACCGAAAACGCAGGTCATTCTGCCGGACGCGAGATTAGCGTCGCGCAGAACGAAAATCTGGGCGTCATTCTCCGCCAGATTAAATCGGCAAAGGAGTAACTGGACGTGATCAAACCTGAACTTAAGACGCTGACCCCTATACAACCAGGATTCGCATTACTCTTGTTGAAAGGCTGGAAAGGCGATGCCGAGGGGGTCACAATCTCGGTAGTACGTAATCAGGATCGCCTGTATCTGGACAGCCACGGTGATTGGGTCAGTGGCGAGATTTTCCTCGCCCTCCCTCCACTGATACAAAATGAGGAGACGCCCTGCGTTCAGGTCGGCCCTTCTCTGATCGATCCACTACTCGCTAACCGCCAGGCGGCCTATCGCATCACCATCAAAGATGGAAGTAATAAGGATATGGGGATTCTGACCATCGCTGAAGGGCTACTTAGCTCCCAGGCCGGTGGTGAAAACCCACTTCCGGAAAATATACAGACGCTGAATGATACCCCCATCGTGCAGCCGATGTCCGTTCAAGAACCGGAACCTGTCGTTTTAGAACCTGTCGCAGAAAAGCCTGTATCTCAACTGCCGCAGAAGCCGAAAAGCAAGCTGCCGTTATTTGCAGGATTAGCCATTCTATTGCTCCTGCTGGCCGCTGCTGGGTGGTGGTTTACCCGTAAGCCAGAGCCTGCAATTCCAGCGGCACCCCCCACACCCGTCGCGAAAACTACCGGGCCGTGTGGTGATGAACAAATGGCGAGCGGCAATGAAATGGCGTTCGTTAAAGGGTGCCTGCGTAGCCAGCCAAGTAGTGCACAACTGCTGGAAGTCATCGCAAAAGCGAAAGCGGCAAAACATTGCGATATCGCTCAGCGCCTTTACGCCTATAAAGCCCAGTCCGGCGATACGCAGATGGCCGTTCGTTATGCACAAGAATATGACCCTAAAACCGCAAAACCTGGGGGATGCTTCAATCCTGACGCAGAGACAGCGGCGTATTGGTATGAGTCGGTTGTAAATCAGGATCCGCAGAATAACGAGGCCAAAGCCCGTTTAGCTGAGCTGAAGAAATAGGATAAATAATGAAATACATGCATTGGTTCAGTAGCCTGGTGTGTGCCGCAACGCTGGCATCCCCCGCCTGTGCCGCGGGTAAACAGCCGCTTTTGCAGGAAGGTAAACATGCGTTATTCCAGCGGGTACTGACTTACCCAGGCTGCCAGCTGTCCGCCAAAGCAGGTGAAGCAGGTAAAGAGCAGCCGGCCTTTAGTCGATTCTATGTTTACCAAAGGACAACGCAGGGTCAGGACACGTGGCTGCAGGTTGGGCCGGACAGCTTTGGTCATACCGCTGGCTGGATGAAATCCTCCTGCACCGTTGACTGGAAAATGCAGCTGACGCTGGCGTTTACCAATCCTGCTGGCCGTCACCCGATGCTGTTCTTTAAAGAGAAATCCGACGTTGAGTCTCTTCTGAACAGCAAAAACCCTGCGGCAACATTGCAACCAATGCTCAACAGTTTGAGCAGCCATAAACCGGTCCCGCAGGTTCTGGCACGCGAGCCTGATTACATGGTGGATCAGTTAAAAAACTTTTATCTCTTACCTGTTCTTGGCTCAGATGATGTGTTTACCGATACCGGCTTCCAGGTACGTGTACTCAACGTTGCCTCCGTCAGCGAAAAGTCGCCCGCAAAAAAGGCCGCGTCCGCTGCTGATGAAAAGAACATGATGAAAGGGTTCTCCGCCTCGGTTGTCTTTGTGATCGACTCCACCATCTCGATGGGGCCGTATATCGATCGCACCAAAGAGGCGATCGATAAGATCTACAAGAGGATCGAGAAGGAACACTTACAGGATCAGGTCAAGTTTGGCCTGGTAGCTTTTCGCTCCAGCGTGAAAGCGGTTCCGGGTCTTGAATACGACAGCAAGATGTATGTCGACCCCAATACCGTTAAAGATGGTAAAGACTTCCTCGCTAAAGTACATGACCTGAAGCAGGCTACCGTTTCCAGCAGCAAGGTTGATGAAGATGCTTACGGCGGGGTCATGACAGCGCTGGACAAAGTGGACTGGACGCAGTTTGGCGCCCGCTACGTTGTACTGATTACTGACGCAGGCGCGCTTGATGGCACAGATAAGCTCTCGTCAACCCATCTGGATGCCGCCCAGGTGCGTCAGGAAGCCGCCTATCGTGGCGTTGCGCTGTATGCGTTACATCTGAAAACCTCTGATGGTAAGAAAAATCACAGTTCTGCTGAAGCCCAGTATCAGGAGCTGACGTTAAATCCATTCCTGCACAAACCGCTCTACTATCCTATTGATTCAGGTGATGTAAATAGCTTCGGTAGTATGGTCGATAAGCTGGCGAATGCCATTACCGGCCAGATTAAAACAGCCTGGAGCGGCGAAGAAACGGCGGGGAGCGCGCTGGGGGCAAGCCCTAAATATGCCGGTAAGAAAGAAGATCCCCTGCTCAGTGATGCCGACAAGTTAAGTAAGGCAATGCGTCTTGCCTATCTGGGTGAAAAGCAAGGCACCACGGCACCACCGGTATTCAAGTCATGGATAAGCGACCGCGATCTGATTGACCAAAACATCCCGGCGACCGAGGTGCGCGTACTGCTCACGAAAAGCGAGCTCAGCGATCTGAGCGATGTCATGAAGAAGATCGTCAATGCCGCCAATGAGGGGATGATTTCTCCGGATGACATGTTTGCCAGTCTGCGTTCTCTGGCGGCAACCATGGGCAACGATCCAAACCAGGCGAAAGGGAAAAATGCGACCCGCCTCGGAGAGATGGGACTGCTCGGTGAATATATCGAGAGCTTACCTTACCTCAGTGAAGTATTGAGCCTGGATGAAGAAACCTGGAAAAGCTGGGATGGCCTTGAGCAGGAGCGTTTTATCCGCAGGCTGAACACCAAGCTTAATTACTATCAACGCTACAACCAGGATGTAGACCGTTGGGTGGCATTAGCGCCCGATAGCGACCCACGCGATAACGTTTATCCGGTACCTCTGGAGAACCTGCCCTGATGTTGAGGATCCGCGATATGGAGATCAGCCGGGGCGGGACGCATGGCTATAGCGTCGCCCTCCCGCACCTCTCGTTGAAAAAGGGAGAGGTGGTCGCTCTAACCGGGCCTAGCGGGTGCGGTAAAAGCACGCTTCTGGAGATGATAGGGGCGATCCTCCGCCCAGCGCATCTTGCCGAGTACCGGCTCGCCGGTCGCGATATTTCAATACCGCTCATGGCTGAAAACGAGCCTGCCCTGGCCGCGCTTCGCGCACGCGAGCTTGGGTTTATGCTACAGCACGGCGGCTTGTTGCCCTGGTTACCCGTGATAGAAAACATCACTCTGGTTCGCAGGCTGGCAGGACTTGGCCTACAGTCAGCCTGGCTCGATAAGGCCATCGACACCCTGGGCGTGCGGCCGCTGCTGACAAGAATGCCTTCCCGGCTTTCTATCGGCGAGCGCCAGCGCGTTGCCTTCATCCGTGCGATTGCCCACCAGCCACGCTTACTCCTTGCCGATGAACCGACTGCGGCGCTGGATCCTGATAATGCAGACCGGCTGTTTGACCTGATGATCGGTTTGGTGCGCTCACTGGATATGGCAGCCATCATTGTGAGCCACGACTGGCAGCGCGTGACGCATTTTGGGATTGACCGATATCAGGCCGTGACCGGAGAGGGAAAAAGTGTCTTCTTACCCAGCTGATATGCCAGCGTCAGGCACCCTGCTGTGCCGTATGGCTCTGCGCGATCTCATTCACGATCGCAAGGTCGCGCTGTGCATCATCTTCTCTTTGATTGCCGTTATCGCACCGTTATTGCTGCTGTTCGGCTTGAAGAATGGCATTGTCAGCCAGCTTCGCCATCAGCTTCTCGACGACCCTCGCACCCGGGAAGTACGTATGACGGGTAATGGTAATTATGATTTTGCCTGGCTTGATAAGCTCGCCCGCCGTTCAGAAGTCGGATTTTCGATTCCGTTGACTCGTTCGCTGAACACTCAGGCCGATCTGGTCCGAGACGGGCAACACTTTGTCCCGGGTGCTGAAGTGATCCCGACGGCCAAAGGCGATCCTCTTTTGCAGGATGTCAGAGCACCGGTCAAAGACAGCGATACCGTACTCAGCGCCAGTGCGGCACGCCGCCTTGGCGTGCAGACAGGAGATATCCTGCGCCTGATGGTGAGCCGAAAAAGCGAAGGGAAAAACCAACGCGCCACGTTCGCTTTAACCGTTACCGGCGTGCTGGATGACGCAAAATTTTCACGTCAAGGTGCCTTTATTACATTGCCTTTGCTTGTTGCTCTGGAAGACTACCGCGATGGCTTTCAGGTTCCCTTGCTGGGGGTCAGCGATGGCAAGCCGTTCAGAGAGAGAACCCGCTATTCAAGGGCACGTATCTATGCCAGTTCGATAGATGACGTTTCACTCCTCGCGCGGTGGCTGGAGACGCAAAACATTGAGGCTATCACTCAGTCAGCTCAAATTGAGTCTGTGCGTGCCATCGACCGAGTGCTGGGTATTATCTTTGGCGTGATTGCCTGGATCTCTGCATCAGGGTGCATCGCCTCGTTAGTCGGTGCCTTCATCGCCAACATTGATCGTAAGCGCAAAGATATGGCCGTGCTGCGCCTTCTGGGTTTTCGCCGTCGCTCTGTGACGCTTTTTATTATTATTCAGGCGCTGTGTTTGACCGGCGTCTCATACGGACTGGGTGTGATCATCTACCTGCTGGGCAGTGCATTGTTCAACCATGTGTTGGGCAGTTCTTTACCGGACCAGGCATTCGTCTGTCACCTTGACCCCCTTCATTTTATAGCAGCATTGCTCTGTGTCCTTGCCGTGGCGTTAGGCGTGGCCGCTATCGGAGCACTGCGCGCACTGAAAATCGAACCTGCGGAGAGTTTACGTGAAATCTAAACTGGCGATGAGCCTGGCTATCATTGGACTCGGGTACGCCTGCGCGGCTAATGCCACCTGGGATGAAAAGTTCTGGAACCCAAAACCTCTGGCCGATGACGTGATATTGCCTATGCCGTGCGACGGTGCCATGGCATTTCGCAAAGTCGCTATCCCGCTGAATAAACCGCTGGAAGATTACAACATCACGCTGGGGCAAGAAGGCGACGACTGGGGATACGTTGAACAATCTCGCCAGGAACACATTGCAGGCAGTTTCCCGGAGAAGGGTGGTAAGGGCCGTTATTACCTGATGGCCAAATATGAACTGAGCGACCTGCAGTATCGCGCGCTTTCTGGGGAATGCCCGACGACGGATATGAAAGGACGTTTACCGAAGGTGAGTATTGGCTGGATGGATGCCATGGTATTCGCAAATCAATACAACCTGTGGTTACGAAAAGAAAAAATTTCTGCACTGCCTGAAGATGATGGTCAGGCGGGATTTTTACGGCTTCCGACAGAAACCGAGTGGGAGTTTGCCGCACGCGGCGGGCTCGCGGTTTCCCCCGCAGAGTTCCGCGATCGCCACTTCCCCATGCCTGAAGGATTAAATGGTTATGTCTGGTTTGCGGGGGCACAGTCTGCAAATGGAAAACTTCAGCTTACCGGCCTGCTGAAACCTAACCCGCTCGGATTGCACGACATACTGGGCAACGCAGCAGAGATGATGTTTGACCCGTTCCGCCTGAACAAGCTCGATCGCCTGCATGGTAAGGCTGGGGGCTATGTCGTTCGGGGGGGCAGTTATATGACTCCTCAGGCGGATATCCGCAGTTCACTGCGTGGAGAGGAGCCGTACTATGCCAATGCGGGCGAGAATACAACCAAAAGCACCGGTGTTCGTCTGGTTTTAGTTTCCACAACCCTGACATCACGCGAGCGGGTGAAAGAGATTGAAAAAGAGTGGCAATCATTAGGCACGGGTAAAAAGGAGACACCTGCAGGCAAAGCTGATGATTCGCTAAAAAACCTGAATGCTATCTCGGCAAAAGTCCAGGATGACGCACTGAAGAAACAACTTGAGCAACTGCGCGGTGAGCTGCGCGCAAATAGCCAGCTTCGGGATGAACAACGGGATCAGGCAATACGCACATCGTTACAGTTGGGCGCCTTTTTGTGCACAAAAATGAAAGATGACGGCGAGTTTTACGATCGTCTCAACCAGCTCTTTACCAAAACCTGTGCCGCTGGCAGCCAGCTTGATGCTAATTGCTCCCGCCGTCAGGAACAGCTTGGTCAACATCAAAAAGCCCTTGATTTTATTAGCAGTTATTATGCTGACACTCTGGTAGACATGGGCACAACCTATGACAAACCCCTCATCGAACCGCAGGTCGCTGTCGTGTTGCAACAGATGGCTGCACGCGGAAAAACCAACCTTAACGGTTATCTCGATACCTACTGGAAGAACCTTCAAGGGTACTGGAAAGATGGAAAAGTTGCGCGCGAGGCGTGGCTTAATTCATGTAAAAAAAATAATTAAATAGTTCAGGAGAATGGAATGTTAAAGGTTATTCGCACAGCGGTGATAGCAGGAATGATGGTATTTCTGGCGGGGTGCCAGAATGGCAGTACGGGAAGTAGTGGCGGCGTCGACCCGCGCCTTGCCAATAATCAGGATGTTGAGTTTTTCAATAAATCAGGCTGGCAGGCCTGTGCTGGGGGCGCGGTAATCGGCGCACTGGCCTGCGCTGTCAGTAACTCCAGCAACAAAGCAGTATGTATGGCCGCCGCCGCTATCGCCGGTTGCGGTGTGGGTATGGGGGCTAACGCCTATCTGGATAATCAGCGCAAAAAATACGCCTCCAAAGAGCTGCAGTTAAACGCAACGATTAAGGATGTTGAAGCCGAAAACAAACGCATTCAGAACGCAACCAGCGTTGCAAAATCGGTTATCGACTCTGATAAAAAGACCCTCGCTCAAATAGAAAAAGATATGGCTGCAAACACGGTGAAAAAAGACGCCGTACAGAAGCAAATTAAAGGAGTGGATGCCAACATTGCTTACCTTCGTGGCACCATCACCGACATGAAAAAACATGAGAAGCAGTGGCAGGACGTTTCTGCAGACATGAGCAAATCCGGCAGTGATACCCAAAATCTGGATAGCGAGATTGCGTTGATGCGCGACAAAATTGGCTCTCTGCAGGGCGAGCTCGATAGCCTCTATACCCAGCGCACCGCGCTGAAAGTCGGTTGAGGGGAATAGCAATGCGTTATATTTTTCTTGCACTCAGCGCCCTCATATTAGCCGGCTGTGCCACTAACGCGCGAGATTGTGACCCGACAACCGGTGATGTCAGCATTATTACCAAATTTAACTGCAACTACTCCGGCACCTGGGATAAGCGCGTTGAAGATAAACAAAAAACGCTGCAATACGATCAGGAACTGAATAAAGAGTTCAAAGCGGTGAACGATGCGATTGAAAAAGAGAAAGCACTGAGCAATGCCAACGTAGTCAGTAAACAAAAATCGCAGCAAGAACTGCAAAAGTCGATGAACAATCTGCTCGCCCAGTTGAAGAAAAAAACAGCTGGCCGGGCTGATGCTCAAAAGCAAGTTGCAGACCTTGAAAAAAGTATGAAGGAGGCGCAAAACAAACCAAGCGCTTCCGAATTGCAAAAACAGATGGAACTGCAGAAGCTGCAGGGACAGCTGAATGAATTACAAGAAACACTGGCTTCACAATAATAAAATAGCAGCCGGGTTACCGGCTGCTTTACCTGCTAAGGAAAAATAACGTTGAAATCTCAATTACTCTCTGCTGGATTATTGACACTTCTGGCGACAATTCCAAGCGTTCATGCTGCACCGCCTGAGCCTGAGCTTATTTTCAACTGCGAACTCACGAACGGAAAATACGTTATCGTCCGTCTGGATCACGATGTTCCTACTTATTATTACGGCTCACTTGAAAAAGTAGAAATGACTCTCCCCCAAAATGAGGGAGACAAAACGCAGGTTCGCCTGGGTGAAATGACGTTCTCGGGTGGAGGCGCTTATTATTATCGTTTCATCAATGGCAACTACAGCTATGTTGTTTATAGCGGTACGGGAAAAGGATGGGATTATACCGGCCTGAAAGTATATAAAGACCAAAAGCTCATCATGAAAAAAGAGTGCACTAATGGGGGGTTTTTACCTAATGAATATCGCGGTCAAGGCCTCGTAAAAGAAGCGGACACCGGTGATGATGCAACATACGGTTATGTTGATTAATACATCATTTTCAGGATGGTAAAATATGATGAGCCGTTACTTACACTGTAGCACAGTATTCGCATGTCTTTTATTCGCTGCTCCATCTCATGCGATTGAGATCTGGCACTCAAACACCGTCTGGGCAAATCAAGGGATGTGCAGCGCCACTTTCACGCTGGACAGTGGCATGGAAAGCGTCGGTTCGTTAGAGATAGGCTTTGACCTCGTTGATGCAAAAAATAACCTTGTAGCTCATGATACTTTGCAGGTAGAGCCATTCGGCGATTCTGATGCCACGCGATACCAGACGGCTTTCGCCGAAGGCGAGCATTATTGCGAAAGCAATCTCACGCTGCGCCTGACGTCACTGGCGTTAGTTAACGGAAAGACCAAACAGCCTTTACCTCTCAGTTTGCTTACACCAAGGCCATTTATTCCATTCCCTATCATTAACCCGCAGGCAGATCACTAATATGTCTATAGACGCTGAAGCAAACTCAACACCTGACAATAATGGGCCTGGCCTTTGCTTTTTGTTATTACTTATCTTTGGCGGGTTCGTTTTCTTTATACCTGCAAGCGTTGTGGTCGCCTTCCCGGCCGTTCTCGCCGGTTCCTTCCTGTATTTTATCTGGTATCTTATTTCGGAAGGGCATTTAGGCAATATTCTTGGCAGTATGATCGTCAGCATGATACTTATGGCTATCGCCGCAGCTATTCCTGTCATTGGCTGGATATTGTTACTTATGTGGATCTTCTACAATATTGCAAAAGCCTTTGAGACGATAAAAACATTACTTCCCGATGCGCTCTTTAGCGCTGTTCTCTATGGATGTTTGCTCTTTCCCGTTATCCAGGAAATGGCAATGGACGGGGAGAGCAACATGGCTGCCACTATCGCTTGTGGTGTCGTGTACGTGATAACTGCAGGGCTTTATTGTTCCAGGTTAACGCAGCTGGCAACCAACACTAAGCAAAGTATTTTCTATTTTTCAATTATGTGGCTTTCGGTCCCACTTATCGCACTTCTGATCGTCTCGATTGTGGCATCCCTACGCGCGGCATTCAGAACCGTGCTGACCCCGGTGCAGACCGTGGTCAAAACCCCGCAAAACGTATCATCGCATATGCGAGGCGGGAGCCATGTCAACGCTTACACCCGAACTGTTACCACCATTCAACATAGCGTGACCTCACAGACACTTCCGGGGATGGGAGCTGTTGGTGCCTCTATGGTTGGTTCCGTATCGGAGGCAACGATAACAACACCACAACAGCCACAGCAAACCTTGCCAGCGCTGGAGCACAAACCAGCCGGGGGTGAATTAACACAGTATGCGACGAACAAAGACCACAATTTTTACCGCTACGACAATCTCAACGCGAAAAAAATAAGCAATTTCGTCCAGGCGGCAAGTCATCGTCAATCGCTGCCTCCTCTCACGGAAGATGCGATCCTGTTCTACTACGACGAAACGGTTTTCGGCCAAGGGGATCATGGTGTGGTATTAACTGATGACGGTGTTTATTGCGTGTTGGGAAAATTGTATGAAACTTTCTACGCCCGCTTCAGAGAAGTCAGTAGCGTAGTCATAAAAGGATCCATTAATAAAAAAATTGTCCTGCATATGAAGAATGGCCAGAAACATAATATTGAACTGACTCAATCAAATGCCGGGGCAAAAAAAATCTACGAACTTATCAGCATCGCAGCCCAGAATTAAGTAACCCTCCAGGCACCCGCTCAACGGGTGCCTTTCAGACTTCCGCATGACACATTCTGACAGTTTCACGCTTTATCGTGATCGCCATATTTACAGCGGCTTATATCGTTACGTTAAGAGAGAACTGTCATGAGGTCTAAAATGAGCGATTTCACTGAACTGCCGGTCACTGGCTCTGTTAAGACCACAACAGCGGTCTACACGCGTAAACAGAGCCCCTCGGTATTCTCGCCCGTGGCGTGTGAACTCTCTGCGGGAAGCCAACTGACGGTGCAGGCTGCGGTGATGGGGGATGCGGTGGAAGGCAACGCGCACTGGTATCGCATTGGTGAGGATACATACATCTGGGCGGGGGCATGCACACGGCTCGATCCTTACCCGGCGTTTCCGCCAGGCACGCGAACGAACTGGATGGTGGTGGTGTTCGAGGTACGATAGGTCCGGCGTAGGTCGGGTAAGGCGAAGCCGCCACCCGACACGTACACGGCGATAAAACCTTAATCCAGCTTCAGCTCGTCATAATGGGTGATCAGCTTGCCCACGATGCCGTAGTCCAGCGCTTCTGCCGGAGACATCCAGAAGTTGCGGTCGGTGTCTTTTTTCACTTTTTCCAGCGGCTGGCCGGTGGCGTCAGCGATCAGCTTGTTCACGCGATCCAGCATGCGGATGATCTCGCGCGCTTCGATCTCAATATCCGTTGCCTGACCGCGCACGCCGCCCAGCGGCTGGTGGATCATAAAGCGGGTATTCGGCAGCGAGTAGCGGTGCTCTTTTTTCGCTGCCAGGAAGATGGTTATCCCGGCGCTCGCCACCCAGCCGGTGCCGATAACGTGCACTTCCGGGCGAATGAATTTGATGAAGTCGTGAATGGTGTCGCCCGCTTCCACGTGGCCGCCCTGGCTGTTGATGTACAGCTTGATCGGATCGTTGCTGACGCTTTGCAGCAGGATCATCTGGGTGATCACTTTCTGCGCCAGCTCCTGATTGATCTCACCGGAGATCACAATCGAACGAGACTCCAGCAGTTTTTGCTGCAGAGCGCCCGCGCCGTTTGACCCTTCAGCTTTATCCTTGTCGCTCTCTTTCAGTGTGTAGTGCATTGTTATGTCCTCAGCATTTAGCGCTCAAAACCAGAGTGTAGCCTGTTTTACCGATCAAAGTCCTCACCGACAAATAACGAGGGCGCTGAGGCATACTGCCCATGTTGCACGCGTTTCGTTCCTTCACCACTCCCGCCCCGGCTCGCTATACTTCATACGGTTATCATATTGTTAAATGATAATGATAGTTAATGTGTTAAGATGAAAGTCAGCATAAACAGTCTCTTACGTCGCCGTAGTGACTGTTTGCATCCTCGACATGTCAATCAGCACCGGGGCGGTGAATGGAACACATTGTGTATGTTGTAGATGACGATGACGCAGTCAGGCAGTCCGTGATTGGGCTGCTGGAATCGGCAGACCTAAACGCCGTCGGCTTTTCATCGGCAGAAGCGTTTCTTCAGTACCGCTTTGAAGAGCTCCCGTCGTGCGTGGTGCTTGATATGCAAATGCCTACCATCTCGGGTTTTGAGGTGGCTGACGCCCTTAAGGATAGCGGGCGCGAGATCCCGATTATTTTTCTCACCGGCCACGGCACCATCCCGATGTCGGTGCGCGCCATTAAAGGCGGCGCGTACGAATTCCTCACCAAGCCCGTCGAATCTAACGCGCTTATCGACGCCATTGAATCCGCGCTTCAGCTGGCGGAACACAACGCCGTGCGCAATAAAGAGCACTACGCCCTGAAGCAGCGCCATATGTCCCTCACCCCGCGCGAACACGAGGTGCTGACGCTGGCGATAAGCGGCATGCTGAACAAGCAAATTGCCGCCGAGCTGGGCGTTAGCGAGATCACGGTGAAGGTGCACCGCCGCCGCGTGATGGAGAAAATGCAGGTGCGCTCTGTGGCAGAGCTGGTCAGGGCCGTTGAGCGCCTGACCAAAAGCCAGCCTGCGGAGTAACGTTTACCCTTCCTGCGCCGCCAGCGGCAGCGCAAACGCAAACACAGTGCCGTACGGCTCCCGGCGGCGCGCGCTCAGCTTCCCGCAGTGGCGCTCGATGATGCTGGCGCTGATAGTCAGCCCCATCCCCATTCCCTGTGGCTTGGTGGAATAGAACGAGTCAAAAATCTGCTCCAGCCGCTCGGGCTCAATGCCGCTGCCGGTATCGGCAATCTCGACGATCGCTTTCCCGTCCGCGTTGGCGGTGCTGAGGGTAATGGTGCAGGCGCGATCCTTCACCTCGGCCATCGCCTCTACCGCGTTCATCACCAGATTCAACAGCACCTGCTGGATCTGCACGCTATCGCCGGTGATAAAGCTGTCGCTGGCGTTCAACAGATAATCAACGCTTATGTGTCGCTGCTCCAGCTCGCTGCGCGAAAGCGCGATGATATGGTGGATCAGATAGTGCAGATCGATGCGCGAGAAGGTGGGATCCTGCTTGCGCGTCAGGGACTGAATGCTGCGAATGATCTCCCCCGCCCGCGCGCCTTCCGCGGCGATCTCCTCCAGCCCTTCCCGCACTTTATCCAGCCGGGCGGGCTCGCGGCTGAGCCAGCGCAGGCTCGCTCCGGCGTTCGAGACGATCGACATCAGCGGCTGGTTGATCTCGTGGGCGATGGAGGAGGTCAGCTGTCCGACGGTGGTGGCCCGGGACACCCGAGCCAGATCCGCCTGCGCCACCCGCATGGCATCCTCCGCGGCGCGCTGGCTGGTGATATCGGTGATGATGCCGTAGTACTCGTTCACCTCGCTGCCCACGCCCACCGGATCGCCAATTCCGAGGATGTAGCGCGTCGAGCCATCGGGACGCTTGACGCGAAACTCCGCGCGCATGGAGAGACCTTCGCGCACGCTTTGGGTGACGATGGCGCTGATGCGGGCGTAATCGTCCTCATGGACGAAGGTCAAAAACTCCACCATGGAGATCATCTTTTGCTGCTCGGGCAGGCCGAGAATGCGGGCGTACTCTTCCGAGACATACATCAGATCCTGCTCCAGTTCCCAGCGCCAGCTGCCGGTGTGGCTGATCTGCTCGCCCAGCATCAGCGAGGTCTTGCTGGATCGCAGCTCTTTCTCCACCCGGCGGCGCTGGATGTTCTCCGCCAGCAGCTCGGCGTACAGCCGCGCCGTCTCCAGGGATACCGCTGCCTGCGCGCCCAGCAGGCTCACCACGCGCGAGTGCTCGGCGGTGAAGACCTCCGGCATCAGGCGGTTTTCGAGATAGAGCACGCCCACCAGCCGCGCCTGTTTGAACATCGGAACGCACATAACCGCCGCCCCCGAGGTCACAAGATAAGGGTCCTGGCTGAAGGGATGGAACTCCTCCGGCCTGCCGGTGCGGATCTCCTGCCCGGTGCGGATCACCGCCGCCAGCACCGACAGCGGCAGGTCGGTCGCCGTCGGCACGTCTTTCAGGATCCGCACCCGCACGCCCTCGGTGCTGGTCCAGGCGCTGGCCTCGATCTCAGGAATAAGGTTATCGCTCACGCGCAGCAGCAGGCCACGCTGCGCCCCGGCGCGTTCGAGCAGGATAGTCATCAGGTTTTCGATCAGGCGCTCAAGATTAATCTCTTCCGACAGCGCGCGGGATGCTTTGATCACGCTCTGGAGATCGCGGATGGTCTCGTTCTGGGCGAACGCCACCGTGTCGTAGGCGCTGGCCTGCCCGGAGGCCAGCAGGTGCGGGAAATCCTGCTCCAGCTGGCGCACCTTGGCCTGCGCGCCCGCGCGACCCCAGGCGGCAATAGAGCCGCGGAAGTGGGCGTCCGAGGCAGTCGGATAGCCGCAGGCCAGCGCAAAGCGCCCCGCCAGCTCGTGGGCAAGGGCGTTGATCGGGTTAAACCCGCCCTCGCGGGAGAGCCGGACCGCCTTCTCATACTGCTCAAGCGCAATGCTGTTCATCCCGTCCAGACGCACGATTTCGGCGTAGATCAGCGCCTCTTTATCCGCGAACGTGCCGGGATTAACGCGCGCCCAGAGGGCGATTTTGTCATAGTGGGCGTGAATGCTGCGACGGTGGTTCGCCGAGAAGGTCTCCGGCATCAGCTGACGGGAAAGCGCCAGCGCGCTGTAAAGATGGTAATCCAGCAGATGGATGTGCCCCGGCGCAGACCACGCGTACCTCCCCGCCATCTCCAGATCCGCCTGCGCGTCGGCATACTCCCCGCAGGTAAAGTGCGCCATGCCGCGATAGAGCCAGTACCAGAACAGCATGGTGGAGGTCTGCTCCGGGGCCTGCTCCGGCGACGCGGGAAGCAGCGCCTCCGGCAGCACCTGCGACGCGGTCCAGGTGCCGATGACCGGCGTGCGCAGGAACTCAACGTACCCGCGCTGAACCATCAAAATGGTCTCCACGTCCTGGAAGTGGGTTTTACGCACAAACGCCAGGCCGCGATCGATGCTGGTCAGCACCCCGTCCAGGTGATCGCCCCGCGAGAGGAAGTTAATCACCTGGTGGCAGGCCGCAAAGCAGGCCATCGTCATATCCCCGTGGGTCACCGCTGAGGAAAAGCAGGCTTTCGCGCACTCGATGGTGAACGACAAAGGCTGGGTCCAGACGCTGAGCTGGTCGAGCGGCAGCAGAGTTTTGGCTTCGAACGCATCGTAGCCGTGGCGATTCACCAGCTCGCGGGCCAGCGTGCCGTACTGGAACCCGAGGCGGTACTCGGCGTAGCGGTGGCCAATCAGCACGCCAAACCAGGCCATCGCCGTGGTGGACGCGCCGGTAATGCCTTGGTCGAGGGTCAGGTGCATCATGCGGCAGAGCAGTAAAAAGTGCAGGCGCGGGCAGATGAAGCTGGCGCAAATGCTGGCGCTGTAGAGCAGGTTCATCACCGCTTCGGTTTCAGGGTTATCCATCCGCGACAGCTGGGCAAACAGGTTTTGCGGCGCGTCTGCCGTGCGGTTGCAAAAGAGCGCCCAGGCCTCGTCGCAGTCGGCATCTTCCGGATAGCGGCCGATCTGAATACCAAAGACCCCCAGCCAGCAGAGCGCCGCCTCCAGCGCCAGACGGCTGTCCGACTGGCGAATGTACACCTCCACCAGCAGGTTGGCCGCCAGCGCCTTTTCGGTCAGCCCGCCGGGGCAGCCGAGGATCGCGTCACACAGCTCGCGGGTCCGCTCCAGGTGCCCCAGCGCAAACTCGCAGCCCGCCTCTTCGATATCGAGCATAAAGTCCGACACCGTCCCGGCGTTGCCCAGCGCTCTGGCGGTCTGGATATAGCTGAGTGCCGACGGGTAATCTCCCGAGCGCTTCGCGCGCCGCGCGGCCAGCAGGCTCAGCTCGCGGAACATCTGGCGCTGCGGCGCGGGCTGAATGCTGTCCAGCGCGGCCGTGACGTGGTGAACGGCGCGGAACAGCAGTTCGTTCCCGGCCGCCTGGCGCGCGGCGTCGGCCAGCAGGCTGGCAGTCGTCAGGTGAATATGGCTTTTCTCATGCCGATCCAGCAGCGCGAAAGCGGCCTCCTGTACCCGGTCGTGGGTGAAGGAATACGCTTTTTCCGTCAGCACGATGAGCTGGGCCATCACCGCCGGGTGCAGCGCATAGCGCATTTCTGCCATCGACATGCCGACCACGCGGCAGACCATCTCCATCTCGCCCGTGCCGCCAAGGCAGGCGATGCTGCCCAGCAGGCGACGCGTCTCGTCGGGCAGTTCTTCGAGCTGCTCCAGCACCAGGGTGACCACGTTTTCGGTGTAATGCCGGGCGCGGATCGCCTGCAGATCGTAATGCCACTTGTCCTGATATTTGTTGTGTACCACCAGCCCGTCATCAACGATACGGCGGAAAAACTCGTGCACAAAAAGCGGGTTACCCCCGGTCTTCTCGTGGATCAGCGTGGCGAGATCGGCCGTCGCCGCGCTGCGGGTGCGAAATACCGTCGCCAGCCAGCGCGCCACCGCTTTCACGGAAAGCGCCTGCGGAACAATCTCGCTCGCGTTTTGCGCCGCCTCCGGCAGGCCTGCCAGCAGCGCCTGCAGGGAGGCGTCGGTCACAGAGCCGATATCCCGGTGGGCCGCGACCACCAGCAGCGGAACAGCGCCGCAGTTCATCAGCAGATATTTGAGCGTGTGCAGGCTGGCAGCGTCGCTCCACTGGAGATCGTCGAGCACCAGCACCAGCGGGCAGCCCTGCGAGGCAAAGGTCTTCACCAGCGCCAGCACCATATGGCTGAAGCGCGCCCGGGCATCAATGGAAAACGTATCCGTCGAGAAGCGCGGCTTGCTCTCAAGCAGCAGTCCCAGCTCGGGCACCAGGCTGACGGCCAGCGCCTCGTGTCCCTCCAGGGCGCGAGACAGGCGGATTTTCCACTTCGCCACGTCGTTTGCGGGCAGCCCCAGCAGGTGCAGCGTCAGGGCGCGGAACGCAGAGCTTAATACGCCGTAAGGCAACGACGGTGAAAACTGATCGACTTTGCCCACCGCCAGCAGCACCGTACGCTGCTGCAGCGTTTTAAGCGCCGTCGCGATAATGGAGGATTTGCCGATCCCGGACGGCCCGCCGATCGTCACCAGCTCCGGTACCAGGCTCTGCCCCACCCGCTCAAACGCGGCAACGACATCATTCGCCTGCGGATGCGTCGCGAACAGGGAGTCCGCCAGATGGATCGCCGGAGTGCGATCCTGCTGACCGGGGGTAAAGGCGACGATCTCGCCCTCGCAGGTTAACGTCGCCTGACAGCGTCGGAGGTCGGCAATCAGCCCGTCGACCGTCTGGTAGCGGTTATCAGGGTTCTTTTCCAGCAGCTTCAGGATGATGGTCGACAGCATTCCCGGCACGTCCGGGCGGATCGCATCCGGGGCCAGCGGCGCCGAGGCAATATGGTAGTGCGCCCAGTTGGTCTGCTCGTCCTCTCCCAGTTCAAACGGCAGGCGTCCGGTCAGGAGTTCATACAGCACCATGCCGAGGCTGTAGAGATCGCTGCGGCTGTCGACGGGGCGCTGGGTGCGGGTGGTGTGCTCTGGAGACATCCAGGCGGGCGTACCGCCTGAAACGGCAAGCCGGGTCTGGGTGACGGCATCGGAAAGGCTGCTGGAAAGGCCAAAGCTGCCCAGACGGCAGGTGGCATCGTGATGAACAAAAATACTGCCGGGCTTGATATCGCCGTGGATCAGGTTTTGCAGATGCATCTGGCGCAGGGGAACGCAGATCTGAATCGCCATCTCGATAAAGCGCGTGATACCCGAGATCGCCCTGCCCGCGCGCCGCGCCAGCAGCTCAAACGCAAACGGCGCATACACCAGCGCGAAGCGCCCCCGGTACTGGGTGGATGCGACGGCGCGAATGGCCCAGCTGTCCTGCAGCGCGTCACGCAGCGCAAACTCGTTTTTCAGCAGCCGGGTGGCCCGCTCTTCCTCTTCGTCGCTGACCGCGGTGGCGATAATAAATGAGCCGCCGGAATGAGGATGTCGCGCGTGCATCCAGGCGATTCCGCCCTCCTGCGCCAGCACGGTAAAAATCACATCCTCTTTAAGGACAAAAACCCGCCCCTGGTGAAGATTCCCCTGGGCGGGCCAGAATGCAGGCTGCTCGTTTTCGTTCATCCGCGATCCTTATTGTCGGCGGGCCAGCTCCCGCTGAATATGACCCAGCAGAATATCGATGTTAATGGGCTTACGCAAAAAAGCAGCGGCGCCCAGACCGAGAGCGTACCGCTGCATATTTTCATCAGCATGACCGGAGATAAAGAGCACGGGCGGAGGCGGTACGGCCAGCAGGCGCAGCTTTTCAAACAGCTCCAGGCCGCTCATGCCCCGCAGCTTGATGTCGGTGATCACCAGCGCCGCGCCGGACAGGGCAAGCGGATGGCTCAGAAATACCTCTGCCGAATCAAACGTATCGGTCGAATACCCTTCCGACTCCAGGAGATTACTCAGCCCGCTGCGGACGGAACGTTCGTCATCAATGATGGCAATGCGCCACGGCAGCGTCATGCTGTCTTTCCTCTAAAAAATCATTATACGTCGCGATCGTCCTTCGCGGGCGCAGGGGGCGCCGAGCCGCTGATTTTCGGTACGCATTCGTGACGAAACCAGGCGAGGGTGAGCGGTTCGCGACTCAGTAAACGTCGTCCCACCGGGATGAGCTGTTCGCCCACCAGCATGCCGAACAGGCCAAGCAGGGCGACAACCGGCGGTGCCGGGGAATGAACGTCGAGCAGGGCGTAAATTACCCCAGCAACCACGCCGCACACCAGCGAAATTATCCATGCCTTCATGAGGACGCTCCCGTCTGCGATTTAGCCTGCGGCACGGTCACCTGAGGAGGAGGCGCGCCGTCCCGGGATAACAGATGACGCGTCGCCTGTTCACCCGCCAGCATCCCCAGCAGGCCAATCAACGCCAGCGCGGGCGGCGCGGGGGAGCGCACCTTCAGCACGGCATACATCAGGCCAATCAACACGCCTGCCGCAAGGGATATCAGCCCTGTACTCATTGTGAACTCCAGAGAAAGAGGCAGCGGCGAGCCGGATGAGGGACCAGCCCGCCAGCGGAACTTAGCGAGCCGGGACCGGCGCTAAGGTGCGGTGCTCGCTCTTCTGGCGAGACGGCGCTTTGTGCACCATGGTGTAGGCGTAATCCACGCCCATGCCGTACGCGCCGGAGTGCTCGCGCACGATGTCCATTACCGCGGTATAGGTCTCTTTACGCGCCCAGTCGCGTTGCCACTCCAGCATCACCTGCTGCCAGGTCACCGGGATCACGCCCGCCTGGATCATGCGCTGCATCGCGTAGTCGTGGGCTTCTTTGGAGGTGCCGCCGGACGCGTCCGCCACCATATAAATTTCGTAGTCGCCTTCGAGCATCGCGCAGAGGGCGAAGCTGTTATTGCACACTTCGGTCCACAGACCGGCAACCACCACCTTCTTCTTGCCGTTGGCCTTCAGCGCGTCGCGCACCTTCTGGTCGTCCCAGGAGTTCATGGAGGTACGCTCCAGAACGTCCTGGCCCGGGAACACGTCCAGCAGCTCAGGATAGGTATTGCCGGAGAAGCTTTCGGTCTCAACGGTGGTGATGATGGTTGGAATGTTGAACACCTTAGCCGCTTTCGCCAGCGCCACGGTGTTGTTTTTCAGCACCTGACGGTCAATAGACTGCACGCCAAACGCCATCTGAGGCTGGTGATCGATAAAGATGATCTGACAGTTCGCAGGGGTTAACACTTCGAGCTTTGAAGAGGTCATAGCATTTTCCAGTGGTTAAGGGTAGAAATCGCCGCGAGTGCCACGGCGATAAAGTCACCCTCATCCTGCGGTTTTCCTTCTCCGCGCGTAATTATCTCTTCGTATAGTTAACCTTAGGTATAGTTATACTTTGGTATACCTATCCTATTGTATAACTGGATCTTTGCCGAAACCGGTTCCCATAATCCTGACCATTCCCCTCTCAGTCAGGAGCAGTTATGGTTACCCTTGGTAAAGCCGATCTCATTCTGGTTAACGGCCAGTTTCACACCGTCGATCGCGAGAACCCCGTCGCGGAAGCCGTTGCCGTGCGCGACGGAAAATTTCTGGAAGTGGGTACCGTCGCCGAGGTGATGCAGCACCACGGCGACGGCACCAAAGTGGTCGACTTAAAAGGCCACACCGCCATCCCCGGCCTCAACGACTCGCACCTGCACCTGATCCGCGGCGGGCTGAACTACAACCTCGAGCTGCGCTGGGAAGGCGTGCCCTCCCTGGCCGACGCCCTGCGGATGCTGAAAGAGCAGGCGCTGCGCACCCCGTCGCCGCAGTGGGTGCGCGTAGTCGGCGGCTGGACCGAGTTCCAGTTTGCCGAGCGCCGCATGCCGACGCTGGACGAAATTAACGACGCCGCGCCGGATACCCCGGTCTTCATCCTGCACCTGTACGACCGCGCCCTGCTCAACCGCGCCGCGCTGAAGGTGGTCGGCTACACCAAAGACACGCCAAACCCGCCGGGCGGGGAGATCCAGCGCGACGCCAACGGCAACCCGACCGGGATGCTGATTGCCCGTCCGAACGCCATGATCCTCTACGCCACGCTGGCCAAAGGGCCGAAGCTGCCGCTGGAGCAGCAGGTGAACTCCACCCGCCAGTTCATGCGTGAGCTGAACCGTCTGGGGCTGACCAGCGCCATCGACGCGGGCGGCGGCTTCCAGAACTACCCGGAAGATTACGAGGTGATTGCCGAGCTGCACGAGAAAAAGCAGATGACCATCCGCATCGCCTACAACCTGTTTACCCAGCGTCCGGGCCACGAGCTGGAAGACTTTGAAAAATGGACCGACATGCTCACGCCGGGCCAGGGCAGCGACTTCTTCCGCCACAACGGCGCGGGCGAGATGCTGGTCTTCTCTGCCGCCGATTTTGAAGATTTCCTCGAACCGCGCCCGGACCTCGCGCCGGGCATGGAGGACGAGCTGGAGCGCGTGGTGCGCCATCTGGTGGAGCACCGCTGGCCGTTCCGCCTGCACGCCACCTATAACGAATCCATCAGCCGCATGCTGGACGTCTTCGAGAAGGTGAACCGCGACATTCCGTTCAACGGCCTGCACTGGTTCTTCGACCATGCGGAAACCGTGTCACAGGCCAACATCGACCGCATCAAAGCGCTCGGCGGCGGCATTGCCGTCCAGCACCGCATGGCCTTCCAGGGCGAGTACTTTGCCGAGCGTTACGGCATCGAAGCCACCCGCCATACGCCGCCGGTGGCGAAAATGCTCGAGACCGGCGTGCCGGTGGGCTTAGGGACGGACGCCACCCGCGTGGCGAGCTACAACCCGTGGACCGCGCTCTACTGGCTGGTCTCCGGCCGCACCGTCGGCGGGATGCAGATGTACGATCACAGCGCCCGTCTGGACCGCGATACCGCCCTGATGCTCTGGACCCAGGGCAGCGCGTGGTTCTCCAGCGAGCAGAACCAGAAGGGACAGATTAAAGTCGGCCAGCTCGCCGACCTGGCCGTGCTGAGCAAAGACTACTTCCGCGTGCCGGAAGAGGAGATCAAGGGCATCGAGTCCGTTCTCACGGTGGTCAACGGCGACATCGTCTACGCCGCGGGCAGCTTTGGCCCGCTCGCGCCGTCGGCCATCCCGGTCCTGCCCGAGTGGTCCCCGGTGGTCAAGGTGCCTGGCCACTACCGCAGCGCGCCGCCGCAGGCCGCACGCGTGGGTATGAGCGCCGTCCACCACTGCAGCGGGCCGTGCGGGGTTCACAGCCACCAGCATGATTTCGCCCGCACGTCAGCGATGCCGGTGTCCGACGATAACGCTTTCTGGGGGGCGCTGGGCTGCAGCTGCTTTGCATTCTGATGAAAAACACCACTATGCCGCCCCGGATCGACCTGGGGCTGTTCTTCCTGCGCCTGACCGGCAGCCTGCTGCTGCTCTACGTGCACGGCCTGCCGAAGGTGCTGCACTTCAGCGAAGAGCTGACGCGCATTGAAGATCCGTTCGGCTTCGGGCCTTACGCCAGCCTGATCCCGGCGATTGTCGCCGAGGTGATTTGCCCGCTGTTTATCATTGCGGGCGTCTACACCCACCTGGCGTGCCTGCCGATTATCGCCGTGCTGCTGGTGGCGATGCTGGCGGTCCACCCGAACTGGTCGATTGCCGAAGGGCAGTTTGGCTGGCTGCTGCTGATTATCTTCACCACTCTCGCCCTCACCGGGCCGGGCCAGTGGCGGTTGCAGCGTAAGGCAGAGGAGAGGTTCGCATGACCCAGGTTAACGACGTTCGCGACGCACACGTCGAGACGACGCCCGCATCGACGGTTTCTCCCTGGCAGCCGCTGAGCCAGCCGGTGTTCCGCATGCTGTGGATCGCCACGGTGGTCTCTAACGTCGGCTCATGGATGAGCGACGTCGGCATCAACTGGAGCATGCTGACCCTGAGCGCCGACCCGCTGGATATCGCGCTGGTGCAGGCGGCCAGCAGCCTGCCGATGTTCCTCTTCGCCCTGCCGTCCGGGGTGATGGCGGACATCGTTGACCGGCGTAAATACCTGCTCTTCTCCCAGCTGTGGGTGTTCATCGCCGCCGCCGGGCTGACGGTGCTTTCCTTCACCGGACACGTCACCCCCGCCGTTCTGCTGGTGGCGACGTTTCTGCTGAGCGTGGGGGCGGCGATGAGCTCGCCGCCGTTCCAGGCCGTGGTGCCCGATCTGGTGAGCAAGCCGGAGCTGGGCGCCGCCGTGGCGCTGAACTCGCTCGGGGTGAACATCAGCCGGGCGATTGGCCCCGCGCTGGGCGGTTTCCTGCTGTCGCTCGCCGGGCCGTGGATGGTGTTCGCCCTGAACGCCCTGTCCGTGATTGGCGTGGCGTGGGTGCTGTGGCGCTGGCGTCCGGCCCCGTCCATTCAGCGTCTGCCGCCGGAGCACTTTTTCTCTGCGGTGCGCACCGGCATCCGCTACGTGCACGCCGCCCCGGTGCTGCGCAACGTGCTGGTGCGTACCGTGGCGTTCTTCGTTTTCGGAAGCGCGGGCTGGGCGCTGCTGCCGCTGGTGGCGCGCCGCGAGCTGGACTTAGGCCCGGCGGGCTACGGCGTGATGCTGGCGTGCATTGGCCTGGGGGCGATTGCCGGGGCCATCCTGCTGCCGCGCCTGCGCCAGCGGCTGAACGCCGACCGCCTGATGGTGGCCGCGAGCCTGGTCTTTGCCCTCACCATGCTGGCGCTGGCGTTTGTGCGCCACGTCTGGCTGCTCAACCTGTTTGAGTTCTTCACCGGCTTCGCGTGGATTGCGGTGCTCTCGACGCTGAACCTCGGCGCGCAGCGCAGCGCCGCCCGCTGGGTGAAGGCCCGGGCGCT
This sequence comes from Enterobacter sp. Taxon_8, assembly GCF_058354585.1. Classification (NCBI taxonomy): domain Bacteria; kingdom Pseudomonadati; phylum Pseudomonadota; class Gammaproteobacteria; order Enterobacterales; family Enterobacteriaceae; genus Enterobacter; species Enterobacter sp. Taxon_8. The sequence continues at coordinate 3,989,345 of NZ_CM177989.1, forward strand.
GGCGGTTTACCTGACGGTGTTCTTCGGCTCAATGACCACGGGCAGCGCCATCTGGGGGCAGATTGCCTCCCGGTTCGGCACCCCGACCGCGCTGGTTGTCGCCACGCTGGGGATGGTGCTGGCGAGCGCGACGGTATTCCGCTGGAAGCTGGGCAAAGATCCGGACCTGAACCTCGACCTGAGCGGCCAGCCGCTGGACGGCGTGGAGATCGACCTGCCGAACGAGCGTGGCCCGGTGCTGGTCTCGCACGAGTACATCATTGACCCGCACAACGCGAAAGCCTTCCTGGAGGCGGTCCACGAGCTGCGCCGGGTGCGACGCCGCGCCGGGGCGATGAGCTGGGCGGTATATGAGGATATTGAGCGCCCCGGCCTGTTTATTGAGACCTTCCTGATGGGCTCGTGGATTGAGCATCTGCGCCAGCAGGAGCGCCACACCATGAATGACCTCCTGCTGCAGAGCCGCGTTTTGGCTTTTCATCAGGGCACAACATCACCGGCAATTCGTTATCTGGTCGCGCCGGTATAACCATAACCATCACCTGCACAGGAACACACTATGGCAACGTTTAAGGCAAAAGACGGCACGCAGATTTACTACAAAGATTGCGGCGCGGGCAAACCGGTTCTCTTCAGCCACGGCTGGCCGCTGGACGGCGACATGTGGGACAGCCAGCTGAACTACCTGGCCGAGCGCGGCTTCCGCACCATCGCCTTTGACCGTCGCGGCTTTGGCCGCTCGGATCAGCCGTGGAACGGCTACGACTACGACACCTTTGCGTCCGACATTAACGACCTGATCACCACCCTGGACCTCCAGGACGTGACGCTGGTGGGCTTCTCCATGGGCGGCGGCGACGTGACCCGCTACATCAACAACTACGGCAGCGCGCGCGTGGCCGGTCTGGCGCTGCTGGGCGCGGTTACGCCAATCTTTGGTAAATCAGAGACCTTCCCGCAGGGTGTGGATCAGAGCGTGTTCGACGGCATTCGCGACGGGCTGCGTAAAGATCGCGCCCAGTTCATCAGCGACTTCGCGACGCCGTTCTACGGCATCAACGCCGGGCAGACCGTTTCTGCCGGTGCCCTGACCCAGACGCTGAACATCGCCCTGCTGGCGTCCCTGAAGGGCACCATCGACTGCGTGACCGCCTTCGGCGAAACCGACTTCCGCCCGGATATGGCGAAAATCGACGTGCCGACGCTGGTGATCCACGGCAGCAACGACCAGATCGTGCCGTTTGAAAGCACCGGCAAGCTGGCGGCAGAGATGATCAAAAACGCCACGCTGAAGGTGTACGACAACGCGCCGCACGGCTTCGCGCTGACCCACCAGGACCAGCTCAACGAAGACCTGCTGGCGTTTGTGAAGTCGCTGTAATTTTTCCAGGCCGGGTAAGGTGCAGCAGCCACCCGGCGCTTTCGCTCCGCCAGCGGCACGTAGCCAGTGATTGCTGAGACAGGACCTGCAGGCTGAAGGTGCGCGCCTCAAGCCCCGTCAGAGGTAAACACCATGCCCGCGTAGGGTTTCTCGCGACACGCCGCCAGCCGCGCGGCGAGGCTGCCCACGTGCAGCTCCAGCTTGTGCCCGTCCGGATCGAGAAAATAGAACGACGCTCCCTCGCTTTTGTTCTGCTTCCAGACGGTGACGCCCGCCTGCCCAAGCCTTTGCGAGAACGGTTCAAAATCCTCTTCCGCCACGGTAAATGCGTAGTGGGTGTAGTCACTCTCCTGCGGCGGCACGTACCGGCGCGCCTCGTCGTACGACAGGCAGACCCACAGATCGCCGCAGGTGAGATAGGCCCCGGTATTCCAGCGGGCGTGCAGCGCAAGCCCCAGCAGTTCGTGCCAGAAGGTGACGCTTTTTTGCAGGTCGCTGACCGCGAGGGTCAGATGGTTGAGTGATTGCAGCATGACGTGCCCTTTTGTTTTTCGCGCCGGACGTGGTACGGTAAAAGCATGAACATAAACCACGCCGTGCTCACCGTAAACCGCTGGTGGCTGCCTTCTTAAAGGCGGCACGGAGTAGTTTTCCCCATTTTCAGATAGCCGCCGAAAGGCGGCTATCTCACATCTAAGACCCCTTTCGGCAACTGCACATTAAGGAGTCTTTATGAACACGCAAACCATCCTCACCGGCGACCGCCCAACCGGCCCGCTGCACCTCGGCCACTTCGTCGGATCGCTGCGCCAGCGCGTGGCGCTCCAGCAGACGCACAATCAATTTGTGCTGATTGCCGACCTGCAGGGGCTGACCGACAACGGCAGCAACCCGCAGAAGATCCGCGACAACATCCCCGAAGTGCTGGCCGACTACCTCGCCGCCGGCATCGACCCGAGCCTGACCACGATCTGCCTGCAGTCCGCCCTGCCCGCCCTCGCCGAGCTGACGATGCTGTATATGAACATCGTCACCGTCGCCCGGGTGGAGCGTAACCCGACGGTGAAGAACGAGATTGCGCAGAAGGGCTTCGCCCGCTCGCTACCGGTCGGGTTTATGGCCTACCCCATCAGCCAGGCGGCGGACATCACCGCGTTTAAGGCCGAGTGCGTGCCCGTCGGCGACGATCAGCTGCCGATGATTGAGCAGACCAACGAGATTGTGCACAAGATGAACAGCCTGCTGCCCGCCCCGGTGCTGCGCCACTGTAAGGCGATGCTGAGCGACACCAGCCGCCTGCCCGGCATCGACGGCAGCGCCAAGATGTCGAAATCGCTGGGCAACACGCTGCACCTTTCGGCCAGCGAAGAGACGATCCATCGTGCGGTCAGCGCCATGTACACTGACCCGAACCACCTGAAGGTGAGCGACCCGGGGCAGATTGAGGGGAACGTGGTGTTTACCTACCTCGACGCGTTTCACCCGGACAAGGAGAAAGTGGCGGCGATGAAGGCGCACTATCAGGCAGGCGGGCTGGGTGACCGGGCGTGCAAGAACGAGCTGGAGGCGTGCCTGCAGGAGCTGATTGCGCCGATGCGGGAGCGGAGGGCGATGTATATGCGGGATAAAGGGGAGTTGATGGCGATGCTGAAGCGCGGGACGGAACGGGCGCAGGGGGTGACGCAGGAGACGTTGCGGGAGGTGAAGGTGGGGCTGGGGGTGCCGGTGTTTAGTTAAAGTCGATTTAGCGGTGGAGTGCGTGGAATTAGCATGAAGCCGCTAACTTGATTATTGCGGAAATAAGCGAGGAGCAAAAATTATTAAATGCATTATTAGTCATCGTCGTTTGTCATTCTGTAAAGAGCGCTATATTCATAGACTCTTTATTTTTTAACCGTCTCGGAAAATGCTATGGGCAAGTTTATTATTTACATGCTGAATATATTATTCTGTGGTTATGTACTGGCTACATGCCTCATTTCTTTGGTTAGTTTTGATAACTGGGAGGACCGTATAATCGCAATAACAATAATCTTAGGAAGTGCACAACTTATTGCGACATTACTTAATCGGGCACTGCCTCATAAGTTACATGTTTTAGGGGGGATAGCTGAACTGATAGAAGGTCCGCTATTAGTTATTGGCGCAATTGTGTGTCTGGATGTGTTTGAACCCTGGCCTATGAAGATTATTGGAATTTTTGCGTGGGTTATTTTTATGATGTTTCTGCCATCATTTACGAAAAGGAATAAAGAATGATATTCTCTGCCCGCACAAACGAAACGCTGGCGGGCAAGTTCAAGATAGCATCAAGCAGCGGAACCCGATGTTGGACGTTCGTTCCACGCGTCGTGCGCTAACAAGTTACCGTCCTTGTACAAATGGGTAATCTTCTCATAATTAAATGCCACTTCCTCCATATGCCCCGTCCCCGGACAGACTCGGGTGTCGTACATTACTGGACTCACAGAAATGACCTTAACATTCTCGAGCGTGATTCGGTAATACTCCTCCTCTTGCCCAGAATAGTTAATATGGTAAAACCTGAATTCTGCCGTTTTAAGGGTCTGACCCGTTGCTGCCGCTTTGAACAGATAGGGCGAAGAGCTATCCAACTCCTTGGTAAACTGAAACGGCGAATGTTGACGAGTGCCAGTGACCTTTCCCGTTGCCGAGTCGGTTGGCAGGCTGAGGTTATGTTGTAATCCTCTTAGCTCAATACTTCCTTCCCTTTGTGCAACGTCAAAAGAACCACAAATCATTGTGCCGCCGTCATTGGTTAAAAAGAGATGTACAGGTACGGCCATTCTATTGCTCCTTGCGTTTTAGTCGTATAACCATTTGCCCGCTTTTGCGGATTCGATAAGCATTCCAATAGTGAAATCTGGAACCATCACCACCGGGCTTTTTTTGAATGGATTCCATGAAAAAGGCTCATCAGGGTAGTAGGTGTTTATGTTAAAATTCCCTCTATCAATATCAAATTCTTTAAAAAATTCTTCCATTAAATCTTCTGCTTCAGTGACATCAAGCTGCATGTCAGTATCCAAATCAGTTTTTGCATTCAGTAATTTCTGCTTCGCTTCGTTATTCATCAGATAAACGCCGTTATAGCGTCTGGCTAAGGCGTAGATGCGCTGCTCAATATCCTCTACCATAGTTTGTCGCTGCCCCGTGCGATTCGATTATAATCACGTATTGCAGCATAGGTGATTAGTGATACATCAGCGACTAATATCACTATGCCTATTAACGGTATTGTCCTGCCAACAAACGCACTAACTTTCGATACCATTCGACACTTTACTGTCCACGGAGTGTACCCACCAACCCAGGTAGGCAGCTTAATGCCATAAGGAAATTTCGCCTGTTTGAAATAGTACCTCATGGCTTTCGAGGCTCGGGACGTTCCTTCCGTAGCTCCTGCGGGTTTCTTTCTAGTCGTTTGATTATTAGCACCACTGTATAACGCAGCAATTCCTGCCACATCGTCAATACCAAAATGATCGGCAATTGACTCACAGTAAATCATAAAGAAAAGTCCTGCCGCGGTAAGATTGGTTCTGCCAGCATAAAAATACGTTCCATTTAGTTCTTCTGTTGTGTCCATAGTTCATTCCATTGAGTTGCTCCAGGAAGAATCATAAATGTTGGACAATAATTAAATTGAGATCTCCAACATACTTCTGAAAAGCCTCCTTATATAACCACAATGATAAAAATACTGCCATACCATTCAGCTCAATAATATTATTAAAAAAACAAATCCCCCCTTCTACTAATTTAAACACCCTCGATTCAGGATCAAGGGTGTTTAAATACGTTATTATTTTGCCTGCCCTATAGTGCGCTTAACTACCGGGATATCTCCAGTATCATTCAGCGCTCCCGGAAACGTCTTCAACCACTGCGCGACTTTCTGTTTATTGATATTCACCACACTCATACCTTCCAGGCATCCCCATAATTCTCTTGTATGCTGCGGCGTAATCACAATGCAGTCTTTCATGGCCCGGATTTTCACGGGCATGCCATTGATAAAGCCTGCACGGGTTAACCAGTCACCACCCAGCAGAAGATATTTCATGTCTATGCGGGAATAGAGTTCGCAGCAGGCTGCACTGTCCTGCGGCGTTTCCGCGCGGGGATGAACGGGTGCCGCGTTGGGCTGGTTGCCGTGAAGACGGCGGGCGCTGTTTTTGCGTACCAGCTCGCGGTTTTCAATCATGCCTGTGAAAGCGTCTGATTCTGTTTTGCAAACAGTAAACTCTGGCTTAAAATTCGTCGCAGCCATTTTCAACTCCTCGATAGTTGGTTGTGGTTAGCGGTATGGGGGTGTTGCAGCACCTTCATATCGCGAATTCTTCTTTAAATATTCCTTGATACTTCCTTTGCCGTTCGGCGTAATTTCTGGTGACCATTATACAGGACTGAATATAAATACAGCGGTTTTGGGTGGGGGATATTTGGAATTTGCGAGGGGGATTCAGGAAAGAGAGTTCTTTGCGGTAAGGTCATGTTTTTGTTGATTGCAGATTGATTGGTCTGGGCTTTGCGAGCATCATCGCAATTATTTACCTTCTTCCGTAACGCGATGGCTTCCAGCAAAACTCTCGAACAGGCAATTGCCGACATCGCCATCTGGCGCAAAGGCGAACAGCGTGCGCCGCATAAGCCTTTATTGCTTCTGTACGTATTGGCGAACTATCAGCAGGGGCATGCGAGACTGTTTGATTACGAAACTGAGATCCACGAGCAGCTGCTTAACCTGTTAGAACGCTTTGGCCCACAGAGGAAGGCGCATTACCCGAATATGCCTTTCTGGCGGCTCAAAGGGGATGGATTTTGGGATCTGAAGAATACTGAGTTCTGTTCGACCAATGGCAGTAAGCAACCGCCCGTTAAAGAACTTGTGGAACATAACGTCGCAGGCGGGTTTGATGAAGAACATTTTGCGCTGTTGAGTAAAAACAAAAAACTGATCGGCTCGCTGGCGCAGCAGATCCTTGAAGCGCATTTTCCTGAAAGCATTCAGGAAGAGCTCGCGGATGAGATGAGTTTTGATATCCAGCAGATCCGTAAGGTTCGAGATCCGCTGTTCCGCCAGCAGGTGCTGCGAGCTTATAACTACGAGTGCGCAATCTGTGGATTCAACATGCGGCATGATAACGCCTCTGTTGGACTTGAAGCTGCGCATATTAAGTGGAAGCAGTTTGGCGGACCGTGTGAGATCCCGAACGGACTGGCGTTGTGTGCGATTCATCATAAGGCGTTTGATAAAGGATCTATTGGGCTGGATGAGAGTATGCGGGTGCTCGTGTCTGAGGCGGTGAATGGGAATGGAATTGTTGGGAGGCTTTTTTGGGATTTTGCCGGGAGGCAGATTGCTTTGCCGATGGTGAAAGGGAATTATCCAAGGGAAGGGTTTGTGGAATGGCATCGGAGGGAGGTGTTTAGAGGATGAGAAGGCCGGACTCGAACCGGCACGTATTTCTACGGTTGATTTTGAATCAAAGCGATCGGGTAACTTAACCTACTAACAAATCAGCGTTTTTACAGTGAAGTCCTTTTCAGAAAACGAAAAAGGCACTGGTTATGAAAAACGCAGATGCACTTGATTTACCTACACTAATTGCCGCCATCCTCTCCACCAAAGGTGGCGTGGCGAAAACCACCGATACGGCGAACCTCGGCGGCTACCTGGCCGATCAGGGGCTGAAAGTCCTGATGATTGACGCCGATATCCGCCAGCCGACGTTCAGCAGCTATTACCCTCTTGATAATGAAGCCCCCGGCGGGATCTACGAGCTTATCGCGCAGAACGAATTGGATCCAGCCATCATCATCTCACACACCATCATTCCCGGACTGGATATCATCATCTCCAACGATCCACGCGGCGAACTGATGAGCCTGCTTCAGGCTGCGCCGGATGGCGTGATCCGCCTGCGCCATCTGGTACGTCAGATAACCGGCTATGACGTCATCCTGATCGATACCATTGGCGCACGTACCATCGCACTGGAAATGGTGCTGTTAGCCAGCGACCTTATTATCTCCCCGGTACTGCCGGAAATGCTCTCCGCACGCGAGTTCCTGCGCGGCACGCTGCAAATGTACCGGGATCTCCAGCCTTTCACCCGCTACGGTATCCCGCTGCCGCCGTTGAAAGCGGTGATCAACAAGCTCGACCACACTAACGATGCCCGAGAAATTCATCACAACCTGCTCCAGGTTCTCCAGCACAAGCAGAAAGAGCAGGAACTGCTGGTGCCTACCGAAATCCTGATGACGCCGGTTTATGCCAGCGTGGCCTATCGCCGGGCGGCATCGCTGGGACTACCGGTACATCGTCTCGATACTTCCCGCGCCAGAGGGCGGGCAACACCTTGCGCCGCCGAAACCATGCAGATGCTGGCTAAGGAGCTATTCCCGCAGTTTCTCGCCCTGCCCCATCAACAAATGGAGGGCATCGCATGAAACGGAAAATCTGGCGGGCATTTTGCTCTTATTACGCCCAGCATCCCTTTGAGAAAGACGATGAAGTGATCGTGTTCTTTGAAGCTGCCGATCGTGAAGAAGCGCGGGAAACGTTACCGGTATTAATGTCGCTGCTCTGGCATATCCCGCCCGAAAAGGTGGACTGCTACAACCTGGAGGATGAGAACGAACTACGTGATAACTCTGACTCTCTGACCGCTCCCAGAGACTGGGCGCTGTTTGAAATCGGCTGGTCCAACAATAAGCCGCTCTACTCCAGCGATTTGCCGTTATTACTGCTGCCGCCGCATCAACAGACCCGACTGTGGGAAGCCTTTGTAGCCTGTCAGGAGGGTAATCGGGATGAGTAAGTACAAGCGGCCACAACCGCCCCACTCCGTCGAAGCGGAACAATCAGTGCTCGGCGGGCTGATGCTGGATAACGATCGCTGGGATGACGTTGCCACACAGATTTCCGCGCAGGATTTCTTTATCTCTGCGCACCGAACGATTTATTCCCATATGCAAACCCTAGTCGAACAAGGGAACCCTATCGACCTGATCACCCTGAGCGAATCGCTGGAACAGCAGGAGCAGCTCGAACAGGTGGGCGGCTTCGCCTACCTTGCAGAACTCTCCAAAAATACGCCCAGCGCCGCCAATATCATTCCCTACTCGCAATACATTGCCAGCTACGGCGAGCTGCGCAAGCTTCTGTTACTGGGTAATGAACTGAGTGATATGGCAGGCCAGCCGCGCAGCAATGTTGCCGAAGTACTGAACTTTGCCGAACAAAAGCTGTTTGCCATTGCGCAGTCACATCAGGAGGGCGGCCTGACCGACATCAACGCTTGCTTTGACAACGTGCTGGCAGGCATCGCTCAGCGCTATGAGGCCGAACGCGGTAGCCTCAGCGGTACGCCATCCGGGCTGGAACAGCTCGACGCCCTGACCTGCGGCTTCCAGCCTGCCGACCTGATTATCGCCGCCGCACGCCCTTCCGTAGGTAAAACCGCTTTCGCCCTGACGCTGTGCGTGAATGCGCTAATACTACGCCCCATGCAGCCAGTACAAATCTACAGCATGGAAATGTCGGCAGAGCAGCTACTGCTGCGGCTGGTTTCTCTGATTGGCCATGTCTCGCAGACCCGGCTACGCAGCGGCGATCTGAGTGATGACGACTGGCAGCAGATTGGCCTCAGCGCCAGTATCCTGATGAACGAGTGGAAAGATCGTCTGCTGCTCGACGATTCCGGAATCCTCACCCCATCCCTGCTACGCAGTCGGGCCAGACGATCGCTGCGCCAGTACGGGCTTCCCTCGCTGATCGTGGTTGATTACCTGCAACTGATGCGCAGCGGCGGAGCGGAGAATCGCAATCAGGAGATCTCGACGATCTCCCGATCGCTGAAAGCGCTGGCGAAGGAACTCAACTGCCCGGTACTGGCGCTGTCGCAGCTTAACCGGGCGCTGGAGTCACGCCTTAACAAGCGCCCCTGCAATGCCGATCTGCGCGATTCCGGCTCTATCGAGCAGGATGCCGACGTGATCTTATTCCTCTATCGCGACGAACTGTACGATCCCAACACGCTGGATCGAGGTATCGCTGAAGTCATTGTCAGCAAACAGCGCAATGGCCCGATTGGCACAGTACGAACCCGCTTTATCAGCGATCAAACCCGCTTCGAATCGCTCAGCCAGCAGGGAGTGGGGTCATGAACAACAAACTGACTTCGACGGAACTCCAGTCCCGCCTGCTACAGGGCAATTTTGATCGGGGAAGATCGCCTGATGAACGATTTGCCGACCCACTGATGGAAACTTCGATGATCGTCACGCTGGAGCAGCTTCGCCCTTACGATCTCAACCCACGGTTGATGCGCAACCCCAACTATGACGATATCAAGGAATCGATCCGTCGTCGCGGGCTGGACACGCCGCCGCCAATCACCCGTCGTCCCGATCAGGATTGGTTCATCATCGCCAACGGCGGCAATACTCGTCTGTCGATCCTCAATGAATTGTGGCGCGAAACGCATGACGAGCGGTTCTGGCGCATTCAGTGTCTGTACAAGCCGTGGGCCGGTACATCCGATCAGCCCATGCTGGGCGAACTACGCTGCCTGATCGGTCATCTGGCGGAAAACGATATGCACGGCAAACTCAGCTTCATCGAGCGGGCGCTGGGGATCAACAAGGCGCGGGAACTGTACCAGCAGGTGGAAAAGTGCCAGCTTTCGCAACGAGAGCTGGCGGACCATCTGAAGAACGACGGCTACCCCATTAATCAGTCGCATATCAGCCGGATGGAACAAGCGCTGGAATACCTGCTGCCCTGCATCCCCGAAGTACTGTACGCCGGGATGGGCCGCTCGCAGGTGGAAAAGCTGCTGTCATTACGGGCGGCATCATTACATCTTTGGCAGCGTCACGCCGCCGAAGACGTCGGTTCCTTTGACAATCTCTTTTCCTCTGCGCTGTCGCTGTTCAACGACCAGCCTGAAGACTTTGCTATTGAGCGGGTCCAGGATGAGCTGCTGGGGCTGATGAGTCAGGAACTGAACGTTGATTACAACCTACTGTTGCTGGACGTTGATCCTTCCGAGCAAAACGCCAGGCCGTGCTCGGCCCCACGCCGGAACCACCACCGTACATACCGCCGGAAGAACCCGAACCACGCCCGGTAACACGCAGGCGTAAACCTGAAACAGAGGAAGAGGACATTGGCGCACCAGCCCCTCTGCCTGAGCCAGAAGAAGCGCCATCGCTATTGTGTGAAGGGACCGAACCCGTTACGGATATCTGGCGCATTCCACAACTGTGGGATACCACGGAGTCCTTACGATCGGCTAGCGATCGCCTGGCGTGGGATCTGGCGGAACATTACGCCATCGATGATCGGGTAATTTCGGATGCTAACGAAAATGGCATTGGTTTCCAGGTGATGCCATTCGCATCAGATCACCCAATGTTCACCCGGTCACAGTCACGCGCCTGCTGGGCGCTGCTGGCGGCACTTAACGAGATCCCGCTGACGGAAGATCTGGCCTCTTCACTGACGCTCACACTCTTTTTTCAACGCGATGCGGACGGCTTCTTCTTCAGCGATCTGTTTCTTATTAAAGCATTCCGGCTGATCCGTATTGTCCGCCGGATCAGAGAATTACAGCAGGAGGCACAACATGTTGCCGACGATTAATCAGGCCGTTTTGTCACAGGTGATACAAGCCCTGAAGGACGGCAATGTGCGCTATTGCGAAGCGCTGGGCTTTGACCGCGAGGAGCTGAACGAACTGAATGACCTGACCTTTGAAGAGTTAATGCACCTGGGCAACACCTCGGCGCAGTTTCTGAAAATCACCATCAACCATGACGTGCTGCGCAAAATGCTGGTTCAGGTACACCAGGAACAAAAATTCCAGCAACTGGTCGGCCAGGCGGTGCAGCTTGGCGGCTCAATAGCGTTAATCAGCCACTACTTCGGTATTTCAACCGCTGAAATCAGCGCCCGCCGTCGGCTGATGGGGATCCACGTTCGTCAGGGGCGCAACCAGGTACCCGGCGAGGAGGAGGAAGCCGCGCTCTGGAACCGCTGGCAGGAGATCAAAGTCGATAACATCGACTCCATCCCTGCACTGGAAGCCATGATGCTGCTGGCGCAGGAACGTTCGCTCTCGCTGACCGTGGTCTGGAATCTGATCCGCCAGTGGGAAAAAAGCTGAGTGACCGAGGGGGAGAGCATGACACCGTATATCCAGGCGCTGATCGCTATGATCAGCGACAAACTCCAGCAACGGATGCAAAAGGATCCGACAGCCGCTTCTGATAGCCTGCTGTTTATGGGCAACGCGCATGACACGGTTCCGCGTCGCTTATTGCAGGATCCACTGTTATCGCCCAGAGATAAATTTGCCTGGCAGGTGATCCGGATGCTGGCGCAGGACAACGGCGGCGCGGTGTTCCCCTCTTACAGCGAATTGCAGATACAGCTCTCTAACCGCCCGCAGGATGAAAAAGCCTCGCGCAGTACCGTCAGCCGGGCATTACTGATGCTGCGCCTGACACGCTGGCTCAGCCTGTGCCATAAAGCACGGGATCGGGTGTCCGGCCGTATCCTGGGGAACGTCTACGCCCTGCACGATGAACCACTGAGCGTACTAGATGCCGTGCGTTTTGATGCCAGCTATCTTCATTTGCTGGAGCAGTGCTCGCTCATGAAAACAAATCTATTCGCGCCACTGCACAAGGTATTCTGTACGACATTCGCAAGGACACCAGCCTGCGTTATTTATCGTCGCGTATAGAACTGCTGGAAGAACGCGCCCGCTGGCAGCAACGCCAGTCTCCTGAGGAGACTAAGCCAGAAACGTCCGGTCTCAATACGGTACCAGGCAAAATTTCACCTGGTACCAAATCGGGACTAAGCCGGAAACCGGGGCCTGACGGCGTAGTCTCGAATCAGGACCAGGCCTCTGTACGTACTGTACCTACAGATCTTTGTAATAGTACTACCGCGCGCGCGAACAGCTCGCCGCCGAACTGGCCGCCGGAAATTCCGTTAACCCATCCCGAAAAGCAGCTTGTCTTGCAGACCATGCTGAACCTGCCGCCCCCGCTGCGCCAGGAAGTGCTTGATGACGCAGCTCAACGCGTTGCCCGTGGTGGCATACAAAACCCGCTCGCCTATTTGCTGGCGACACTGCGCAAAGCTCAGGAAGGTGAGTTTAATCAGTATCGACGCGGCAAAGCAGCGGTGCCGGAATTTGTGCCGCCTGTGGTTTCAGAGCCGGAAATACCGGCTGAGCCGCGTAAAAAACGGGATATCAGTAAGTTGGTTGCGGAGATTAGGGCGCAGTGTTTGGAGAAAAAGTGATGCCAGTGGCATCACCATTTGTCCACGCTTTTGTTTTCTGGGCCCATTCACTACTGATTCAACTCCTGTAGCAACCTGGTGTTAATATACAGCTTTTCACGGCCAACGCTCATTTCCTCCAACACACCAATTTCGACCAACTGCTTGAGGTATGTCGATGCCGTCTGGCGCTTGGCCACCCCACGTTCGACAAGGTTATCGATCCGACAATATGGTTGTGCAAAAAGCGCCTGGACAAGTTCATGGGTGTAGATTTTCGGTAGCTTCTCGCGTACATACTCTGTGGTTTCAGCCATTAATGCCCGCACAATCGATATCTTATCAGTAGTCCATCGGGACGTACTCTCCACAGCCTCCAGCATAAATAATATCCACGATTCCCAGTCACCCTCTTCTGTCACCCTACGAAGGAGCGTGTAGTAATCATCGCGTCTCTCCAAGATAAAGCGGGATAAATACAGGATTGGTAGCGAAAGCAATTCGCTCTGGATCAGATATAGAATATTCAAGATACGGCCCGTTCTCCCGTTCCCATCCGGGAACGGGTGAATGCACTCAAACTGATAGTGCGCAATAGCCATTTTAACCAATGGATCTAAATCATCATCACCGTGTATAAACCGCTCCCAATTCGCCAGTAGCTCACGAATAGAGTCTTCACCCACCGGCGGCGTATATACCACGTTATTATTCTGATCACGCAATACCGTGCCCGGAGTTTTCCTGATATCAGTTTGAACTGCACGTAATTTGGTACAGATAGCTACCGCTGTGTTTGTACAGAGTGGATAGTCCTCAAGATGGGTATAGCCATCATAGAGCGCTGTACGATAGCGCAGCGCTTCTTTAGTGGCCGGATCTGCGCCATCTGCGCGGTCAGCATACTGAAAGAGTTGATCGCTGGTAGTTACGATATTCTCTATGCGCGATGAGTCCTTAGCTTCCAGCATCGGGAGGATGTTTATCAGCAACCCTTGGTCAGGGATCAACTCACCAGCAGTTTTCAACTCAGCGATTGCTGCGCGCGCACTTATGCATGCTTTAAGTACGCTGCGTGTTTCAATGCGCTCCAGGTCAGGCGGCAGTATCGGCAAATCGTTGTAAGGGGTTTCTGCATTCCAGTTCATATGTTTATGAAAACCATTTTAATCGACATATAACCATAATATGTCGTTGTCATCGACATGTCACGTCATCATGTTTAAAAAATCACATTTTATCGACATATCACTGGAACATGCCGATGCGGTAAACACATCCAGACAACATGTTTTAAAAAAGCAAATTTCATCGACACATAGCAAGAACATGTTGATACCTTAAGCATATCTCGACAATATGTTTTAAAAAGCGAATTCTATCGACACATAGCCAGAAAGTGTCGATGCCATAAGCATATCCGGCAACATGTTTAAAAAAAACAAGGCTTTATCGACATATGGCTGGAATGTGTCGATGCGGTAAACATATCCAGAAGACATGTTTAAAAAAGCGAATTTCATCGACACATAGTAAGAACGTGTCGATGCCATAAGCATATTCCGGCAACATGTTTAAAAAATAAGGCTTTATCGACATATGGCTGGAATGTGTCGATGCGGTAAATATATCCAGAAGACATGTTTAAAAAAGCGAATTTCATCGACACATAGTAAGAACGTGTCGATGCGGTAAACATATCCAGAAGACATGTTTAAAAAAGCGAATTTCATCGACATATAATAAGAACGTGTCGATGCCATAAGCATATTCCGGCAACACGTTTAAAAAAATGAATTTTATCGACATGTTCTAAGGTTTTCACCATAGACTATCACATAGACATCATCACCACTTTTCTCGTCTGGCTAGAGAATCTCTATATTTATCAGTTAACTTATATGAATTTATGGCTGATGAAGCCAATGGAGAAGAAAGTTCTATTTCAACGCCCAACACAGTAAACACTTTGAACAACCGCTCAATACTGGCGCTACCTGGGTTCGCCTCCAATCGCGCATAGGTTTGCTGTGTTACGCCAAGCCTCTCTGCAATATCCTTTTTGGTCAGTCCATTTACTTTACGAAAGCCAATCAGAAGAGGGCGTAACTGATTTAGGGTCTTCAACGGATAAACAGTATTCATAAGGCATTCACCATTTTCTAGAACGTTTTACAGCCTATAAGCTGTTTTTAACCAATACTCCCTATAGACTGTAAAAAAGACGACTTAACCTAATGAACTCTACTCAATCACCGAGCTGAAACGGGAAATTGTTAAATTCCCCAATTCAAGTTTTTCGCGCGAATAACTTGAAGAAAAGGTGTGAATTAATTCTAACGCCAGATGGTTGGGCTAAGAGTGACAAATAAGGGAGTTTTTTATCTCTACATAAAAGAGAATTTTACGTGCCCTTTATGTAGAGATAAAAGGAAAAATAAGCTTTGATGCCAGTGAAATCACATCAATACCTATCAATCCAACACCAATCAATAGGTAAAAGGGTGATGCCATTGGCATCACATAAACGCCTATCAATCCGCAACTAATCAATAGGCAAAAGGTGATTCCAACGGCATCACATGAATACCTATCAATCCATCACAAATCAATAGATAAAACGACAATATCACTGGCTAGCCAAGAGAGCAGTATTATTCCACAGAGTTTTTAGTTAGACATGCTTGGTAACAATGAATGAAATATTAATAACCATCGTATTGCTTTGATTTAAAATAAAGGCTATAAAAGCAAATAACTATAAAACATGAAAATAATGATTTTATTATATATGTACATTAGATTTAAGTATTCACTGACTTAGGGGTAATAAAATGATCATACAGATGTCACTAACGAAAAACACAGGAAAACTTAACTGCTTGCATTATAAAAATAAGTACAATGCTTTTATGAAAATTAAAACCACAAGAAAAGTATAAAAATCATCATTTACTAAAAAAAATCAAGTGGAGATAAAAACTTCACACTATATAATATTTAGAACTGAGGTTAAAAGATATGCCCGTTAATGAATCAGAAGAGAGGTTGCTTAACTTCACAAAGAAAACATTTCTGTCAATGTGGTCTCACAGTAATATTTTCTATAAGAAAGGAAAGGAATTTTGCGATGTAATGGTCGTCTTTGGCAATGATGTAATCATCATGTCAGATAAACTTATTAATTATAATATTGAAATTGACGAAAAAATCGCATGGAATAGATGGTATAAAAGTGCTATCGAAAGCAGCATAAAACAGCTAAATGGTGCATATAACCATATAAACTCATATCCCGACAATCTATATACTGATGCTCAAGCAACAGAGCCATTCTCAATGGAATTACCACATTCGGATGAAATATGCATTCATTTAATTGCTATCGCAAATGGTTGCTCTAACGCATGCTATAGAAAATACGGTCGCTATGGATTAAATATTGATACAGCATGTACCGGAAAAGACACCTTATTTACTATAGGTATACCCACAAGAAAATTCGTCCATATATTCAATGATAGCAGTCTAGATAAAATATTTACATGTTTAGATACAACCAGAGATTTCATTGATTACATTCAAGCTAGGGAAAACTTACTTACAACTTCAGATAAGCACATTAAAATATATGGCGAAGAAGAGCTATTGGCAGCCTGGATGCTTAGCCAGCCAGGTAATGCTCCGTTCCATATGCCATATGAACTATTTCGTACAGCAGATGACATTTATCATATCGGCCCAGGCCTTTGGGAACAATATAATAGCGATGAAAATCAAAGAATAAGACATGAAACTCGACAAAACTCCTATACTATAGATAATTTGATAGATCACATTCATACCGAATATGAAAACCAAAGTTTAATCATTGGTCAAGATGAATCAATTAATTACCACGAGAGGGCTTTCAGATTATTAGCCTCTGAATCAAGACTTGGACGTCAACTTATTTCAATGCCATTAATTGAAGTCGCACAAGAAGATCCTAGATTCTTTTGGGCTAACATTGTCGAATCCAATGATTTTCCGGGATTGTTATACTTATGGTTAATTTACCCTGAGATACCAGAAGATGTATCTGATGATATTGTTCTAAATATATTATTTTCTCAACTCAGTAAATATTTACTTGTTACACAATCCAAGTTTAGAGATATGAAAATAATTTTTGGTGCATGCTTGCCGAATATACAATCATCACGCAGGGATCGCCTTTTTATTGTTAATGATGCGTCACACTGGAATGAAGAGATGCAAAAGCTAGCAATTGAATATGAAAAAAATGAAGGTATACTTGCTAATATAACCAGCACTAAGAATTTTAGCATTAGAGCATAGCCTTTCTGGCGTTGATAATTCAGCGCCAGAATGACATTAATTTATAGATATAAAAAGTGAAAGTATATAATTAAAAAACAAAGTTACAGGGATAACTAATCCTCGACATCAATTAATAAGAGGGAAGTCCTTACAAACTTAAAAATATTATCTAACCGAGTATAACGTTATTAATCTCTCTCCCAGCAATCTTCCCGCCTGCGTTTTTGTTTTCCCATTGCTCACAACCCCTCACGCCATCACTCTGCGCTGACACCCATCCGCAACAGGAAACACATATGTCGGACTACACCTTCAACATGGGTCCCCTGCGTAGTGCGATCCATATTCAGCTTCACACCCATAACGCCACCCGGCTGTGGGCCGGACGGCGGGCGACAGAGAACGGCCCTGCGCCAATCATCGGAATGCCGCGCTTTATCGAAATCCTCAACCAGATGCGCATTGCCGCAGAACATAACGATCCTTACGCCGATCTGTGGATGCTGCGTATGGAAGAGAAACTGGTGCAGTCGCGTAAATTGATGCAAGTGATGCTGGATCAAGCGAAAGCCATGTTCAGCGAATTGCCAGAAGGCATCGATATTGAAACCTGCTTCAATGTTCAGCCTGCCCGCTTTCCGCTGTTTATCAACGCCCCGCTGGCCTATCAGGGTGTTTATCTGCTGACCGACTTCGACCAGCTCGCACGCCAGCTTCTGCTGGCCTCTCATATCGCTGTCATCTCCCGCAGGGAAATGCACAACCGGTTAAATAATGGCGCAACGGTTATTCGCAGCGCCTTCGGTCTGGCGCAGAAATATCACGTCTCCGGGCTGACCCGTCAGGACTTTATCGACGATACACCGCAGGCCAGAGCCGCCATTGAACGTTTAGGCCCGCTACCGGAAGCGATACTGAGCGGCAAGCTGCGCTCATCGTTTTCATCACCGTTGCCTGACAAAGCCGAAAATCCCGGAGTTGCCGATGATGAATAACCCAGTAACCGGTTATCAGTCGCTGGCTGATGAAGACTATAAAATGCTGGCTTACGTCTCCTCGCTAAAAGGCCTTTTAAAGCCTTTTAAGAGTAAGGGGGAGCTGGAGCTGCTGGAGAGCAACGCCCGAAGCGTGCGCGAGATGATGGAGCCATTGATGCAGCGTCTAATCCAGAGCGCCAGACGCTACCCCGTGCGCCAGCTTCCGCTGATATTTACCATCGGCCCGGCACCGTCCGGTGCAAACTTCCTGCGCTGGCGGAACCAGCAGAACAACAAATCCGGCACCCCGGCATTTTGCAACCTGATTGGCGATCCCAAAATCCCGCAACGTGCCAGAGATGCCTTGCTGGAAATCGAGCGGGATCGCATCGTGTTCAATATGCAGATGTCGGTACTGACCTTCATCATCCGCCAGGCGCGGGAGTGTCAGGAAAAGATGAACCAGGCAGAAGTACTGTATCAGGGGAGGTAAAATAGCTGACGCAGGACATGAATTGCAGCACGACACTAAGCAGCTGCGCGATTATTCTCAATGCACTCCCAACAGCGCGGCATGTTTTGCTGGTTCGCGCTCGTGACGCTCCCGTCGCGCAAAACACCCTTTACGTTCCTGTTCATTATCATTCCGGGCGGATAGCCAGGCGACAACCGTCTCGCTATCCGCCCGGACCTCCTGCATTTTTCCGGCGCCCACCGGATAACAACGGGATCCGTTTGTGCGCAAGCGCCAGTTATTGCGATTTACACTGCTGGCAGAAATCGCGCGTAACCCTACGCGAACAGTGATACCTTCAGCCCGCTGCACCTTAACAGCCTCCGTGCGGAACACGATATTTAAGGTGCAGCAAAAATATCGTCTCGCAATTTCCCTTCCCCCTCGTTTAAATCCCCTTGCTTATCTGGTAGCCGGAACCTGCACGCTACCCGCCGTAAGGCGTGGTTCCTGACACACAATCCTTTTAATTGCGCAGCATCACACAGGCGCATTCCTTTCACCCGATGCACTCTGCATATCACCAGGTAACGCGTGTTGTCACGCGGGAGGATCCTATGAGCGAGAAAACTTACTTCAATCTGTACACCAGCGGTCTGGGTTACGTAAACCGTGTTCGCACCGTCACCCCAAAACGCGGCGAGCCTTTTTTATGCTGTGACATTGCCGCATTAAGCGGAGCCGCCGATGACGTGGACTATGTCCGCTTTGACTGCAAAGTCACCGGCAGCGAAGCGCGTAAGCTGATTGCCCGCTGCGAGCAGGCGGTCAATGAAAAGCGCAAGGTGCTAATCCACTTCCGGTTGGGCGACTTATACGTCGATATGTTCACCTACAGCAAAGGCGAGCGTAAAGGCGAAACGGGCGTCAGCCTGAAAGCCCGTCTGCTCTATATTGGCCTTGTCAAAATCGACGGTGAAGTCGTCTGGCAGGCCGGAAATCAGGAAACAGAGGCGGAAGCTGATGCAGCCTGAATCTTTATCGTGACGCCCACTCCGGGCGTCTTTTTTTCATCACCGAAAAACAATTTCCCGTTGTTTGTCCTCCCTCCTTTGCACACCCTCTGGCTATTCCTCACCAGATTCAAAGAGACAATGGCGCGAATAACAGAATGGATTATCACATTGCTGATGCTGGGCGGCTGCACCGCGCCCCGCCAGCCCCCTGTGCCTGCGCCAAAACCAGCACCAATGCCAGCGCCTGAAGTCGTGCGCTATGACCGCTACCTGCTTATTAACACCCGCCCCGACGAAGCTCAGCGCAACCCGCTGCACCAGATCGTCAACATCAACCTGCCGCTGAACCTGAAACTCACCGTTGGCGACGCCTTCGCCTGGCTGCTGAAACAGAGCGGCTACAACCTGTGCGCCGATGACCATCCAACGCAGTTTCTGGCTGGCAAACCGCTGCCGCTTTCGCAATACCGACTCGGCCCGATGCGACTGGAAGAGGCGCTGAAAACGCTGGCCGGGCCAGGCTGGCTGATGCAGACAGACGTACTGAACCGCGAAGTTTGTTTTCATCTGAACACACCGGGAACAGGGGACCATCATGCTTAAGCGTCTGGCTTATCTGACTACCGCCAGTATTCTCCTCCTGCTGGCAGCGACAATGTTCTGGTGCGTCAACCGCCTGAATGTCCTGACGCTGGCACAGCAACAGACACAACGCCAGATAACACAGTGGCGCGACCAGCCACAACACAACAACGATTACCACGAGTTACAGGCTGCCGTAAAAAATATTACCGGACGCACGGAAGCCCTTGCCAGACAGCTTAACGATGCCGCCAGCACTCAGGCCGAACAACTTCAACCCATCAACGAAAAGATCAAGGCGCTGGATAGACAGGTCCAGACCCTGAGCGCCAGTTATCAACACCTGCAACAACAGACCGCCACGCGCAGCCGCGCAAAGGCAAAACGCCCCGTCCCATCTCCGCTTTGGGCCGCAAAGGCCCCTTTTTCCCTTATCAGCAGCGAGTTTCGCGCCGGACGGCAGTTCGCCGTCATCGCGCCATCCGGCTATCACTCGCTCTCACAGCTTCAGCTTGTGGCCCCCGGCGACAGCGTGCAGGGCTGGCAATTGCTGCAACTGGACGGCAGTCACGCCACTTTCCGTAAAGACGGGCAGCGGCTGACGCTGAACACCGGAGGATAAACTGCAATGCGCAGATATCTGTTGCTGTGCCTTCTGCTACTGCCACTGTTTGCCAGCCCGCAGCAAACCCGTATTGAAGGACAGACCATCACCCACACGCAGGCACAGCAGTGGGGATTAACCGACAGCGAATGGCAGCACTACCAGCAACTGCGTCAGGGCGAGCGCGGCATCTGGTCGCCGGGGCTCGATCCCCTCACCACCCTCGGCGTGGAAGCCAACAGCGACGCCGAACGCCAGCGCTATGCTGAGCTGCTGGCCCGTAAAGAGCATCAGCGGGTGGAGAAAGAGCTGGCATTCCAGCGTGCCTACGACCAGGCGTGGAAGCGGCTTTACCCGACGTTGACGCCCATCCGCAGCGTCGTCCAGCCACGTCTGGCGCTGTTCGTCAGCGAAAAGTGCCCGGCCTGCGAGACGCTGGCGCAGAAGCTTATCAACGATGACCGCCCGCTGGACATCTGGCTGGTCAACAGCCGTAACGACGATGCCAGCCTGCAACGCTGGGCGCAGCGCCAGCATATTGATATGCGCAAGGTCGAACGCGGGCAGATAACGCTTAATCACGATAACGGTCGCTGGCAGCACCTCGGCGGCGGAAAGTTGCCGTTACTGCTGGAGCAACAGGGGGAGCAATGGCATCCCGTCTCTGCACCCTGACAGTCGGCCTGCTTATCAGCGCTCACGCCTGTGCCGTGCCACCGCTATATGCGCAAATCGCCCGTCAACAACAGGTTCCGGCGGAACTGCTCTACGCGGTGGCCCGCGCGGAAAGCGGCACCCGGCTGGCGCAGGGGCTACATCCGTGGCCGTGGACGCTGAATATTGCCGGAACAGGATACCGTTACCCCAGCCGTTCTTCAGCCTGCCAGGCATTACTGGCCTTCGCCCGCACCCGCAGCCTGAAACGCATCGATGCCGGGCTGGGACAGATTAACCTCGGCTGGAACGGCCAGCGGTTTCCCTCACTGTGCGCCAGCTTTGATCCAGCTGATAATCTTACCGTCACAGCCCTGCTGCTGCGTCAGCACTACAACGCATCTCCCGGAAGCTGGCTGGACGCCGCCGCACACTACCACCATCCCGCCGGAGGCAAACCCGCCGCCGTCTACCGCCAGAAGATCAGCCAGCAAATCCGATTACTCTCCGCATCAGGGATGTCACCATGAAATACCTTGTTCCAGCCATGCTGCTGGTCACTGCTACCGCGATTGCCGGACCTGCCGTTCCCATGCAGGCGCTGGATGAAGCCCGGTTACTGCCGGTCGTCACCCGCAATCTGCATCCGGGTCAGCAACCGCGTCTGGCGCTCAACCTGCCGGGAATGACGCCGTTGTTTTTAATCGGTGACGATCCACAGTCCACAGAATGGCTGCGCCAGCACCGGGACGCATTAAAAACCCTGCACGCCACCGGGCTGGTCGTGAACGTTGCCACACTGGCGCGGTTGAATGCCCTGCGGACCATCGCTCCAGCGTTAACGCTGCTGCCCGTCAGCGCCGACGATATGGCAAAACACCTGCCCATCACCGCGTATCCGGTGCTAATCACCGACAAGGGGCTGGCACAGTGAGGCTCGATTTTATCCTGCGCCCGGCGGTGGAGCTTTACAGCGCCAGCTCGGCCCTGCTGGCGGCATTATGGTGCGTGGCGGCACCGCAAACTCTGCTGCTGACGCCTTATTCCGGCTGGCTGCTGGCGCTGGCCTTGTTTGCGCTGTCTGCCCTGCGGCTAAGGCAGGGAGTACGCATCCTGCGCTTTCGCCGCCGCGTGCGCCATCTGTCGCTCTGGACGCTCTCCGCCAGCCGCATCCCGCAGTTACCCGACTCGCTGTTTCTCGGGCGCGGCTTTCGCTGGCTACCTACGCATACCCAGCGGCTGTATCTGTGTCGCCTGCCGCAATGTGAGCACTGGTTGCGGACAGACCGCCCTTCCATCAGTGGCGGCGATCCGTTGCTGCATGGCGTGGAGTTGCACGAAGGCCGCGTTACACTGCCGCTGCGCGATCGACCGGGGCATACGCTGGTGCTCGGCACCACCCGCGTCGGTAAAACCCGGCTGGCAGAGCTGCTGATTGCCCAGGATATCCGCCGTGGCGACACGGTGATTGTTTTTGATCCCAAGGGTGACGCTGACCTGCTGCGTCGCGTCTGGGCAGAAGCGCATCGCGCCGGGCGAGAAAGCGTCTTCTGGCTGTTCCATCTCGGCTGGCCGGAGATCTCTGCCCGCTACAATGCCGTCGGACGTTTTGGCCGCATCTCGGAAGTTGCCAGCCGCATCGCCGGGCAACTCTCCACCGAGGGCAACTCCGCCGCCTTCCGCGAGTTTGCGTGGCGCTTCGTCAACATCATCACCCGCGCCCTGGTGGCGCTGGGCCAGCGCCCGGATTACGCCCGTATCGCCCGCCACGTTATCAACATCGACGAACTGTTTATCGACTACGCCCGCGTCTTTTTGCCCGGTCACGACCGCCAGGCATGGGATAACGTGGTACAGATTGCCGGTGGCATCACCGAGAAAAACACGCCTCGTAACCTTCAGGGACGGGACAGCTACGTCGTCGCACTGGAGCAGTACCTTTCCACCACCCGATTACACGACCCGATCCTCGACGGCCTGCGTTCTGCCGTCCGCTATGACAAAACCTATTTCGATAAGACTGTAGCCTCGCTGCTGCCGCTGCTGGAAAAACTGACCACCGGGAAAATCGCGCAACTACTGGCCCCGGACTACGGCGACCTTAACGACCCGCGCCCGGTGTTCGACTGGCAGCAGGCCATTCGCCAGCGGGCGATTGTCTATGTCGGGCTGGATGCGCTGTCCGATGCCGAGATTGCTGCCGCCGTGGAAAATTCAATGTTTGCCGATCTGGTCAGCGTCGCCGGACATATCTACAAACACGGCGTGATGGATGGCCTGCCGCAGACGGAAGAGAAAGCGGCCATCAACCTGCACTGCGATGAGTTCAGCGAACTGATGGGCGATGAATTTATTCCGCTGATCAACAAAGGCGGCGGCGCGGGTGTACAGGTCACGGCTTACACCCAGACGCTCTCCGACATCGAAGCCCGCATCGGCGATCGCGCCAAAGCGGGCCAGGTGGTTGGCAATTTCAACAGTCTGATCATGATGCGGGTACGGGAGACCGCCACCGCCGAATTGTTGACGAAACAACTGCCGCAGGTGGATGTGCTCAGCAACAGCGTCAGCTCCGGCGTCACCGACAGCGCCGACGCTCAGGGCAATATCGGATTTTCCAGCAACACCCAGGATCGGGTGAGCAGCGTACAGGTGCCGCTACTGGAACCCGCCTCACTTGTACAGCTACCCAAAGGTCAGGCGTTCGCTCTGCTGGAAGGTGGCCAGCTCTGGAAGTTACGCATCCCGTTACCGGATATCGCGCACGATCCGCTGATGCCGGAAAGCATCGCGCAAATCGCCCGTTATATGGAAAAACAGTATGACAGCGCGCCTGTATGGTGGAACCGCCCGGAGGCAGTTGTAACGGCGAAAAATGACCCTATTTTATGGCTGAACGACAGCGAAACCACGGAGAAACAAACCGATGATACCCCGGACGCACCGCCAGCTCGTGAGCGTTGAAGTGATGTGGCCTGCACAAACGCTGCCTCTTCCCCTGCAACAGGCGGTGGAAGCGCTGACGCAAGGAGAAACGCCCGACCAGATTATCGCTCGCATGAATTTACAGGGCTTTCAGGCATGGCGCGAAGCTACATCACCGCAGGATGAACACGATATTTTTCAGGTACGACTGGATGAGGCTCACGAGGCGCGATTCCTCTGTCGCTACGTTACGCTACCGCTGCACTGATGCCCGAACATGCGCCACCAGGCCCCGTGCGTCGCCCCGCACTGCTCGGCTGGCTCGCATTGTTGCCCGGCGTGCTGGCTGGCTTTTGCCTCGGCGCATGGATGCTGGCAATAGCGCTGGAGTGGCTGGGCGACGCATTTTTCTGGCGGAACACCTGCGCCAGCCACAGTGAACAGGTATTGCAGGCGACATGGCAGTGGTGGCGGGGTTCCGCTGGCGCACCGATGTGGTTAGTAGAAGACCTCGCGATTGTCAGCGATACGTTGCAGAAAGGTATAGCGACGCTGGTTCATTCGCTCAACGGACAAAGCGGATTGTTCTGGACAGAGGCTGTCACCACGGTGATCCGCTGCGCATTGCTGTCTTCGGAAAATATCACCCTCACCTTTCTGTTGCGGCTGGCGATTCTGTTGCAGGCGCTACCGCTGTTTGCGCTCACCATTACCATTGGCCTTATCGACGGGCGGGTAAGACGCGATTTACGGCGATTCGGCGCAGGCCATGAGTCCGGGTTTGTTTATCATCACTCCAGGCGTATGATCAGCTCCAGCCTTGCGGCAACGGGGCTGGTGTGGCTGACGGTGCCGGTTTTCCTTGATCCGGTGTATTTGTTGGTAGCAGGAGCAATACTAATCGGCCTAACAATATCAGTGGCAGTTGGGGCTTTCAAAAAATTTATGTGATGTAATTCAGCCTCTGAAACATGCAATTAGATAGCAAGATTTGAAATTAAACCCAGTTTGCAGGAAAGTATGGTTTTCAGACCAACCAAAATCAGGGTGTTTATGAGCGACGAAAAAACAATCTGTCATCAGTGCATTGGTGAGAAATATGTCAAAGCCACTATAAAGAATACAGGTACAACGATAGCAACTTGCAGCTTTTGTGAAAAAAGGCGAAAAAACCTTCCTTTACATGATATTGTGGGAATGATGCATCACGTATTTGAAAATTACTATCAATCCCAAGAAGATAATGGATACTCCTGGATGGATGGCGGCGACTCTGCACAAATAGTCATTGGAAATGAATTAATCGTTGATGAAGATATTGCCAATGACATCTATGATGGACTCTGTGAGAGTTATAATCGCTATGATGATTGCGATCCAGCAGTCTATAACGATGATTATATTTATAGTAGTCGAGGTTTTTCGACAGGGAAGTTAAATCAAGCCTGGCACAAAATGAAACAATCACTGAACGAAGAAGCTCGTTTTTTCAATCGTTCAGTTAAATTGTTTTTAGATGATTTATTCTCAGACCTCGATGATTTTAAAATCGGGAATGAACAATCGCCCATCAAAATTATTGACCAGAATATCCAGCTTTATAGAGCAAGAGTATTTGAAAACAATAATGAAATCGGCGAAGCACTGATGCACCCAGAGCGGAACTTCGGACCACCACCTCCTGAGCTAGCCCGTTCAGGTCGTATGAATGCACATGGAATATCCGTTTTCTATGGTGCAACCACGCCAGACATCGCAATTTCTGAGGTTCGCCCCCCCGTAGGGAGTCGGGTAATCGTAGCCCCATTTGTATCTCGTAAGCCATTGCGAATACTAGATATCTCTGCGCTAGATTCCTTAATCTTCAGCCGTGAAAGTATATTTAATCCTGCAACAATAAAAAGTCTGGAGAAAACCGCATTTCTGAAAACCTTCTCCCGAAAAATGACACTACCTGTATTCGGGAAACGACAGGATAGAGAATATTTGATCACACAGGCAATTGCAGAATATCTCAGCATCTCTAAGAAATACCGATTAGATGGAATAAGTTTCCGTTCAACACAGGTCAGAAAAAAAAGTAAAGGTCGTCAACATACCAGTGAAGCCGGGTATAATGTTGTACTGTTCAGCAAGTCATCCGGAGTCATGTACTCTGAAGAAAATGAGCGACTCTATAAAGTTAATCTGATGAGCAATTTAGAACATGACGCTGAATATTTCAACCCCTCAATTCACCTTATTGAAGATGAGCGCGATGATAAAAACACATGGATATACACCCCTTTTAAAAACAAAGAAAAAACACTAGAACTTATAACCTCAGGCCTCACTTACTACAAAATAGAAGGTGTCTCTTATCAAAAAAGAAAAACAGAGATTGAACAAGGGCTACCAGTAAAAAACACGTCACCAATACACAGTCACAACATAGTTCCTGACATCTTTTAATTATTAACTGGGATCAAGTGTTATTTATAAAAATTGGTGTGGCAATAATAAAAACCACACCATCAATTTCTTATCACAGGAGTATACATAGAGGTAAGTATATAAAGAAATAAGTGTATTAATTAGGTTAACAGGTCACGTTACAATTTTGTTTTTATTGACATGAGGATTTAATAATGGAATGGGGTTCTGTAAGTGATTGGTTCAGCACTGGTGCAAATATTATCATGGCAGGATGTGCCTTTTATGCTGCAAGGAACGCAAAAGAATGGGTTACTCAAAGACATTTTGATGAAACCCGTGAGTTCATGAAAATTATGACACAGGTTAATGATGGACTACTAAAATACATCTGTAACTCAGAAGGCGGTAATTTAGAGTATGCCTTTGCTTTACCCTATTTTTATCCTGCTGATGAACAAATAAAAATAATTGGTCTTCTTTTACCCCCCAATAAAAAAATCAAACTCGATGAAGAATACAAAAACTTTCGTGATAACACGATAAATAGTTGGATAGAAGCCCGAGATCACTCAAATGACCCTGACTATGTTTATACAACCTATCCAGACTTCTATGAATACTTAAGGAAACTCAAATGATCTTTCGAAGAAATATTTTGCAAACCCGATAAATAATTCCCTAAGGAATTCGGGACCATATTATCCTATCCTGCCTCAGAAATGAGTCCGCAGGAACTTTGCCATGAAATCCAGATATCCCTTTGTCATACTCGCCATAGCACTATGCCCTGCAATGGCAGCCTTCGCCGCTCCCCTCACCGAGCGCGAAGAGCTAACCCTGTCCCTCAACCAGCTAACCCAAATCGAAGCCTCTCTCCACCGCGCCCAGCAAAGCGCCAGAACCGGTATCAACGAGCGCTACTACTTCGACTATCCGCGTATCCACGGCGATATCACCACTCTGCGTAGCGGGATTGACCATTACCTCACCCCTGCGCGAGCCCAGCCGCGAGATACGGCAACGCTGGTCGGGCAATACCGTGAGGAGAAAACCGCGCCATGACCCCCGAACAAATCAGCGCCTTCCAGGCTTCCAGTCTGGTGAAACCCGATGCCGTCAGCCTGGTGATGCTCGGCCTGTTCAGCGCCTTTCTGCTGCTGTGGGTGGTCTGGGTACTGAATGATGCCTACCGGGGCGTGGCAACCGCGCGGGTAAGCTGGCGAGCGCTGGGCAGCATCGGTGGGCGCACCATCTTACTGCTGCTGGTCAGCTTCTGGCTGGTGCTGAGCTAGCGGATTTCAGGAGGCATAATGAAAAAATGGCTATTCAGACTGCTGCTGTGGCTCCCGGCCCTGCCCGTTCGGGCCGATCTGCCCGAGATGGAAGATCCCTCACGCGGTCAGGGCGACGGTATCATGGAAACCTTGCAGAACTACGGTTATGACATCGTGATCCTGATAACGCTGGGCATCTGCGCCGTGGGCTTTCTGGTGGTCGCCAATAACTGCATCGCCACCTACTCCGAGATTCAGGGTGGGCATAAGCAATGGAAAGATTTAGGCGCAATGGCGGGCGTCGGCGCGGTTCTGCTGGTGATCACTATCTGGTTGCTCAACCAGGCCTCGGACATCCTGTAAGCCATGAGCACTATCCCCTTTCTCCCGGAACGACTGAACTGTGAGCCTGCGGTGTTTCGCGGCCTGACTGTCAGCGAGCTGCTGATAGCGCTGCTGGTCGGGCTGGCTACCGGTGCAATCGCCGGAACCATTCCGGCTGTGCTCTGGCGAAACTGGAGCCTTATCCCCGGCAGCGCCCTGCCCGGCGGTGCGCTGGCGATCCTCTGCGGCGGACGCTGGCTGGCGCGGCTGAAGCGAGGGCGTCCGGAGAGCTGGCTGTACCGGGCGCTTGAGCTGAAACTGGCCCGCTTTGGTATCGGCGCTCAGCGTTTTGTCCTGCACGATGGCGTCTGGGCTATTCGTCGGAGCCGACGATGAGCGCCTTTAAGCACGCGCTGGCTGCGCGGGATGCGCATATCCGCACCCTGCATATTGCGCTGATCGCGTTATTCCTGCTGGCATCAGGCATGGGATTCGGCTGGTACAGCGCACCGCGCCAGCTCACGGTGTACCTGCCACCGGATCTCCGCGCGGCCAGTCAGCGTCCGTGGTGGGAAGTGCCGCCCGCCACGGTGTACGCCTTCGCGTTTTCGGTGTTTCAGCAGATCAACCGCTGGCCGACCAACGGCGAGGCCGATTATCCCCGCAACCTCAGTGCCCTGCGGGCCTATCTTACCCCCGGCTGCTTCAGCCAGATTGACCACGAATTTCACCAGCGCCTGCAAAACGGCGAGCTGCGCGACCGGGTGCGCGGGGTGTATGAAATCCCCGGTCGGGGATTCAGCGATAAGCGGGTGCAGATCCTCGACCGCGACAACTGGATTGTGACGCTGGATCTGACCGTCGATGAGTATTTCTACTCCGAACCCGTCAAGCGGGCGATGGTCCGTTACCCCATTAAGGTGCTGCGCTACAACATCGATCAGCAGAAAAATCCGTGGGGGCTGGCGCTGGACTGCTTCGCCTCGCCGCCGCAGAAGCTAGAGGCGGTGAAACCATGAATGCCCGCCCGCTGTTGATCCTGCTGGTTGCCCAGCCCCTACACGCCGTTGAGCTGGTGAAGTGGGAACGCATTCCGCTGCCAGTGGTGCTGAACATCGGGCAGGAGCGGATCGTCTTTGTCGATCGTAATGTCCGGGTGGGCTATCCCGCCGCGCTGGAAGGTAAGCTGCGCATCCAGAGCAGCAACGGTACGCTGTATTTACTCGCCAGCCAGCCGTTCGCCGCCACCCGGCTACAGCTTCAGGACACAGAAAACGGCGAGCTGATTTTGCTGGACGTCTCCGCCAGCAAGGGCGAGCACATCCGGGAGCCGATACGCATTGTCCGCGAAGAGAAAAAAGCGACTGACGCGAAGCCTGATGCAGTTCCAGAACCCTTACCCTCCACGCCGCTGCCGGTCGCGCTCACCCGCTACGCCGCGCAGATGCTGTATGCCCCGCTACGCACCGTGGAACCTTTGCCGGGCGTTCAGCCCGAAGGCGTGCGGCTGGCAAAAACCATCACCACTTTGCTGCCCGCGCTACCCGTCAGCGCCATACCGATCGGCGGCTGGCGGCTCGATCCTTATCACCTGGCGGCGATCCGGCTGCAGAATAAAAGCGCCACCCGGCTGGAACTGGATCCACGCCAGCTTCAGGGGCTGTTTTATGCCGCCTCCTTCCAGCATCGCTGGCTGGGGCCTGCGGGCAGCGCCGAAGACACCACCGTACTCTATCTCATCACCCGCAATCAGCGTCCTGAACAGGCAATTCTGCCGGAGCCTGCGCCGGAGAAGAAAAAATGAAGCTCCAGGCCAATATCCTGCTGCGGGTTCTGACGCCGCTTATCCTGCTGGCGGGCAGCGTCCTGCTGTTTCATGCCTGTCAGGACCGTAAAACCACCCCGTCAAAATCCTCTGCGCCTGCAACGCCCCTCAGCCACGATGAGCTGAAAGCGCTGGGGATTGAGGGCGACACGCCCGCCGATACCGTTGCCACGCTGGTAGGCCAGATGAAGCTATGGCGCAAAGAGCTGGAAACGGTGAAAGCGAGCAACGCCGCGCTGTTGCAGGAAAACCAGCGCCTGCGTGAGCGCGAGCAGAATACCGACAGCCGCATCAACGAGGCCATTAACCGCCAGCAGACCAGCGCCTCGCAGCAGCAGAACGAATTACTCAGCTCGTTACAGACGCAGATCCAACAGCTTAAGGGAAACAGGACAACGGACGACTCGCTAGCCGGGCTGGGGATTGATGAACCGGAAACGGCCTCCGGCGAACCACTGCGCTGGATAGCCCCCGCCGATGCCCTGCCAACCGATAAAAATGGTCGTCCGCTGCAACCTGCGCTGGCCTTTCCTTCCACGATGCAGAACACTGCGCCACAGCCCGAAACACCACCGCCCGCCGCCGTCAAATCGGTCTACACCCTGCCACAGAACAGCACCTTAATCGGATCGGTGGCGATGACCGCGTTGCTGGGGCGCATTCCGCTTAACGGCAGCGTTACCGATCCTTACCCGTTCAAGGTGCTGATTGGTCGCGATAACCTCACCGCCAACGGTATCGAGTTGCCCGATATTGAAGGCGCGGTGATCTCCGGCAGCACCACCGGCGACTGGACGCTTTCCTGCGTGCGCGGCAGCTTAACCTCAATCACCTTTGTCTTTCGCGACGGCACGGTGCGCACGCTACCCGCCGAAGGCGACAAAACCGGAAGCGGCACGGAGGGCAATATCGGCTGGCTATCCGATCCCCACGGCCTGCCCTGCATCCCCGGCGAACGCAAATCCAACGCTGCCGAATATATCGGCTCGCAGTTCCTACTGGCCGGCTCGTCCGCCGCCGCACAGGCGCTGGCGAACAACCAGACCACTTCCACCGTGGAGGACGGTTCCATCACCACTGCGCAGACGGGCGACAGCGGGCAGTACGTGCTCGGCCAGGCACTGGGCGGCGGCCTGAAGGAGAGCGCCGACTGGTTTAAGCAACGCTACGGCCAGATGTTCGACGCCATCTACGTACCGCCCGGCCAGGCCGTCGCCATCCATATCACCCGCCAGTTAGCCATTGATTACGATCCCAACGGACGCCGCGTGAACTACCGCACGGCGGGCGAGAACACTGGAGATCTGGACTGATGCGTATGCTGATTTTGCTGTTATCGCTGCTGCTGACCGCCTGTAGCACCGACCAGAAAACGCTGCTGCCAGTGGATGAAAACACCACCATGCTCAATATCTGGGGCCAACAGAATAACGATGCACAGGCGCTGTACGACGCGCGATCGGTTCTGCGTCGCCCACTGGATGACGCCACGATGACCGCGCAACTGCAGCAGGCCACACGCAGCGACGACAATGCCACGAAGGCACTGTTCCGGCGGCTGCCGAACCCGGATCTGGAGATGTATATCTTTCCCCATCTGGCAGGCAGCGAAGGCGTCCCGGTGCCGGGCTACACCACCGTCTTCCCCTTCTATAACCAGGTGCAGTACGCCCTGCCCGGAGAGCGGACCGATCCGCTGTGATGATGCGCAGCGGCACCCTGACCGAACGGACGGTGGACAGCCTGTACCAGAAAGGCGCGTCGTTCGTCGATTTTATGCCGTGGGTGGAGTATCAGCCGGAAAGCAAAACGCTGCTGCTGGATGACGGGCGCTCGGTCGGCGCGGTGTATGACATCACGCCGTTCGGCACCGAAGGCCGCTCTCCGGCACGGCTGGAAGAGTTGCGCGATATCCTGAAGGATGCGCTCCAGGACAGCTTCACAGAATACGACCGCCATCCGTGGGTGGTGCAGTTTTACTGCAGGATGAGGACGATACCGCAAGCTGGCTGGCCGCGCTGCATGACTACGCCGTACCGGAAGCACGGAGCTCTGATTTTACCCGCGCCTGGCTGAATGAGATGGAACGCCATCTGCACGCGGTTTCCCGCCCGGAAGGCTACTTCCTGGACGACGCCGTCAGCCATACCCGCTGGCGCGCTCAACAGCGCCACCCCCGGATGGTGGTCTACCGCTGGCTACCCAATAAATCCCGCGATCCGCTGGAAGATCCCCCGGAAGAGGCACTGAACACCGTTTGCGAACGAATGGTTTCCGCGCTGGCGGGCGCGGGTATTCACGCCCGCAGGCTGGAATGTGAGGCCATTCGCCACTGGCTGCTGCGCTGGTTTAATCCTGCCCCGCAGATGGCCGACTCACCCCGGCAATTCTGGCAACAGATGGCGCAGCAGGATGACACACCGGAGTTGAACGACTTTGCCGAGAGCCTGCTGTGTAGCGAACCACGCTCACAGGCCGCGCAGGGAACATGGCTGTTCGACCAGCGTCCGCATAAGGTCATCGTGCTGGACAGGCTGCGCAAACCGCCCACCGTCGGCCATATGACCGGAGAAGCCGCACGCGGCGACGGCATTAACGCCCTGTTCGACCTGCTGCCGGAAGGGGTGATTATGGCGCTGACCATCGTCGTCTGGCCGCAGGACCGGCTGGAGGAACATTTAAGCCGCCTCAGCGACCGCGCCATCGGCGAGAACGTCGAATCGGAGTACACTAAAAAAGACTGTCAGGAGGTGCGCCACTGGTTGAAAGACGGCCACAAACTCTACCGCAGCGCGCTGGCATTTTACCTCTCCGCCCCGGATAACGGCGAACTGACCCGACGCGTGCGCAGCCTGAACAGTCTGCTGCTGAACGCGGGTATGGTTCCGGTACAGGAGAATGACGAACTCGCCCCGCTCAGTTCGTGGCTACGCTGGCTGCCGATGTGCTTCGATCCGGCGCGGGACAAGCGCCAGCTCTATACCCGCTTCAGCTTTGTGCAGCACCTCGCCAACCTGCTGCCGCTGTTTGGCCGTGAGAGCGGCACCGGGCATCCTGGCGTCAGCTATTTCAACCGGGGCGGTGGGATGCTGTGCTGGGATCCGCTTAACCGCGAGGACCGCGCCCAGAACGGCCACCTGTTGCTACTCGGCCCGACCGGTGCGGGCAAATCTGCCACCCTGAACGCCAAAATCGCGCAACTGATGGCGCTGCACCGCCCACGTCTGTTTATCGTCGAGGCAGGCAACTCGTTCGGACTGATGGCCGATTACGCCCGCGAGCATGGCCTGACGGTGAATAAAATCAGCCTGAAGCCCGGCTCCGGCATCACGCTGCCGCTGTTTGCTGACGCATGGAAGCTGGCAGAAAGCGACGTGATTTTACCAGAACCAGATGACGACGACCCCGAAGAGACCGACAACGAGCAGCGCGATCTGCTGGGCGAGATGGAGATCACGGCCCGCCTGATGATCACCGGCGGCGAGCTGAAAGAGGATGCCCGACTCACCCGCTCTGACCGGGCATTAATTCGCGAAGCGATTCTCCATGCCGCCCGGCTCACCGCCCGCGAGAAAAGACAGACGCTAACGCAGGATATCCGCGACGCGCTATTCACACTGGCGCAGGATGCGGCGCTTCCGGAATCCCGCCGTAACCGGCTGTGGGAGATGGGCGAAGCGATGAATATGTTCTGCTCCGGGTTTGAGGGCGAACTGTTTAACCGTGAAGGTGAGGCGTGGCCGGAAGCGGATATCACCCTGGTGGACCTGGCGATGTTTGCCCGCGAAGGGTACGAAGCGCAACTGGCGATTGCCTATATCTCGCTGATTAACCATATCAACAACCTTGGTGAGCGTGACCAGCATCTGGCCCGGCCCATCGTCAATATTACCGACGAGGCACACATCATCACCGTCAACCCGCTACTGGCGCGGTTTCTGACCAAAGGCTCGAAGATGTGGCGCAAGCTGGGGATCTGGCTTTGGCTGGCAACGCAGAACCTGAGCGACTTCCCGGATGATGCGAAGAAGCTGCTCAATATGATCGAGTGGTGGGAGCTACTGGTGATGCCACCTGAAGAGGTGGAACAAGTCAGCCGCTTTAAATCCCTGACGCCGGAGCAGCGACAGCTCCTGCTAAGTGCGACCAAAGCGCCGGGAAAATACACCGAAGGCGTGGTGCTTTCTCCGCGAGTGGAAGCGCTGTTCCGGGTGGTCTCCCCTGCCCTGTGGCTGGCGCTGGGAATGACGGAGAAGCATGAAAAGGCGGAGCGGATGCGGATTATGCGGGAGTTTGGGTGTAGTGAACTGGAAGCCGCGATTACAGTGTCAGAAAGGAGTTCTTTCAGTGGGCAACATTAGACCGTCTAACCTCAAACACAAATTCTGTGAACTAAATATAGTCTCAATAACAGTAACCAATAAAACAATCACCTTACGCAACTAAATTCCATACCATTAACTTCACCTAGTTAGAACAAGGCAGATGATATAAACTTCTTACTAAATTAATTGGACTTTCATTTTATTGAATAGTAATTTCTTACCGATACTTAGAGCTCGCACCAACTTTAATTTAATGGAGGAAAAATGATTGAGACAATTGATTCTGGCGACATACGATATGAATTTATTGACAAATCACTGTTAAGTCATGATGGCTCAAATATTTTTACAGTAATGATAGGAAGAAATGGAACCGGTAAGAGTCGATTACTAAAGGATATTGTTGAAGCTGTATCCAGTGAAAAACAAAAAAAATCCTCTTATAAAATCCAGTACATCAACTATAACAAAAGTGGTTTCTCCAAGGTAATTGCATTATCCACAACTCCTTTCGATAAATTCCCTTTACCTAGAACAATAGAATCTAATAATAAATATTACTATATCGGCATAAAAGATTGCGGTTTCCGTGATGTCAGTAATGGTTTTCTTAGAAAAATACTAGGCAGCTATTTGAGAGCATACCTCTTAGGTGATAGAGAAAGTCTAGGAAAAACACTTGACTATCTTGGATATGAAAAAACTTTCAATTTAAAATTTTCATATATCGGTGGTTCGATTATAGAAAGATTGACAAATGAACAAATAGAACTAAACAAACAAAATGTAAAATCAAATAAAAACTATAATTTAGCATGGAAATTAAGATACTACTTGGAAGAAAGATACAGAAAGGGTGAGTATCATTTGGAAAATTTCCTGTTTGAGGCGAAAAAGCATCCCGAGAGTGAAGGGTATGTCTCTACTATTTTGGAATCATTAATTAGTATTCCCGCAATACATCGCATTAGGAAAGTCAGCATATCAATTAATAACAACGAAGTTACTGTTTCAAACGAAAAAATATCATTTAACAATGAACTTATTAATTTGATAGATGCAGGCATATTAAAACTCGAGAGTGCATATCTTCAGAAGAAAGGAAGCAAGGAAATTTTTAAGATTAACGATGCGAGCTCCGGTGAACAATGTGTTATTTTAAGTATGCTGGGCATTTCCTCTCTTATTTCTGACAATTCGTTAATTCTTATTGATGAGCCGGAAGTATGTTTACATCCAGAATGGCAAGAAAAATACATTCAATTACTTACAAGGGTTTTCAACTCATACAAATACTGCCAATTCATAATAGCCACGCATTCACCGCAAGTTATAGCAAATCTAAGTACAGATCAGTGCTTCGTTCTAAAAATGGAAGATGGTGTTGTGCATAATGCAAATGAATTTATCCACAAATCATCCGACTTTCAATTAGCAACACTTTTTGAAAGCCCTGGATATAAAAATGAATATTTATCTCGACTAGCTGTTTCTTTATTTTCAAAAATTACTGCTGAGCGAAACATTGATAGTGAAGATTTAGAAACCCTTCATGTATTAAAAAAATCATTAGATATGTTATCGGTAGATGATCCTCTGTATGAGTTAATCAATGTAATTATCAAAGCCGGGAGTGTTTATGGCGGAGATAAATAAATCCATTGTTATATCCAAGGAAAGTGAGGATATTATAAAGTCAGTAAAATCTAAGCCAGGATTCACTTTCAAATTATGGTCAGATGAGGAGCTATTAAAAGTTAGAAGGGAAATTAGAAAATTCTATAGAAAACAACAAAAAGGTAAATGTGCTTATTGTCAAAATCCGGTTACCCTCTCGGCTTCTGGATGTCATGTCGAACATATAGTTGCAAAATCTTTACATGAAGAATTTATGTTTACTCCGAAAAATCTTTGTGTCATATGCCCCGATTGTAACGAAATAAAACGAGAGCAGGAAGTAATGGCAAACATAGAATCAACATTGAAAAATGACTCTCCAAAAACATATCCTAGAAGCAGCGCAGCATTTATAACATACCACCCGCACTTTGATAATTATAATGATCATATCATCAACATTGATGGGTATTATTTAGATAAATCAGAGAAGGGTGCCAATACTATTAGAATGTGTGTACTCAACAGAAAACTCAGAGAATTTGGATATGATGATAGTGCGATTGCAATTCCAGGACATTTAGATTTCATGATAAGGATTTTCTATAGTGGTAAAATTGATGAAATTAAAAAGCTAATCGGCATGAATTAATAAGTTCTAAATCAAAGGAGTCTATATATGGATTCCTTTGCAACCATTAATCCAAAATTAACAATAGGCGGCTTTATTTAACACCCATCTTATTTTATCTATTATAATTTTATAAAACCCGAATTAACTTTTAAAGATGGACATCTTAATCGAAGAAGGCTAATCCGTATAACAAAAAATATACTTCATAACTAGTCATGATTCATATACTAGGCCTCTAGTTTTACAAATGAAAAAAAAGCAAAAAACTACCTCCCTATGAATATTCAAGACTGAGACAACAGCATCATCCACTATTCAACTGCTCTTGCGGAGTTTTCCATCGCAACAATCGTTCAACGGCCGTATTTCCAGATAAGAGCTGCCGAGCCAGCTGTATACGTTCCATAATTTGTACCCTCTGTTGCTCACCAAGCTTGGACACATCAAATTCTGCTTCATAAAAAAACTGCTCTATACGCTTATCCTCTGCCCACTGCACCATAATAGATTTCAGCTCGGTCAAGCTGGCGTTGTATGCCTCTTTTTCCCTTCTGCTCCGCTCCTTTTCCCGATATCTCTTTTCATCCAGTCCCCACTGGATTCGCCGTTCTTCTGCTTTAATTCTGGCTTCTTCCTGCTGCTTCTTTATCAACGGAACAGCATCACGCATCGCGGAAATGATTTTCGGGATCTGGCTTATAAGCCCGCACTGTTTTGTCTGGCGAAACTCAACCTGCCAGTTAGTTGACGAGTATGGCGAGTAGAGCTGTAGAAAGAATCGTCCGGTAGGTAAGGCATGTTTAATGACATAGCGAAATGGCTTGTCATACTTCCCCCTCATCCAGCGGATCATCGTTTCATCGCGGATATACCGGCCATTAACCTCTTTTGCCGGAACATATTCCGTCATTTCAGCAAGGCTAAAGGCGAACAGCATATCCCCAACACAGATAATACTGGCTGAACAAGGGCGCCATAAACTGTCATAGCGCAAACCTCCCTCTTTTGGGTTTTCTTTGATATCTATGCCCTGACAATGAAGTCCTTCATTTCCTTCAGCTAACCTTACCCAATAACCTTGCTTTCCCAGTGCAGCAAAGAACCGACTCAGAAAATCGATAGCACTGTTGAATGCCGTTTCTGAAACATTCAGATCGAGTAGCTTCTTTTTTGTTGGTTTGTAGTAGCCGTCTTTTGTGACGGAAGAGACGGGAAGGTAAGTTTTGAGATCATCGATCAGTGAATAGCCACTACCCGCGGCCCTTGCTCGCTTTCGCGGTGCTGGCGCTGCTACTTTCGATGATACTTTTGTGGGAGGAGGAATGGCCTGGCTGGTTTTTCTGGGGGATTTTTCTACCTTGCCACTCTTAAAATCAGGCAAAGCAGGTACCGCCGGTGCAGTTCCTTTCGCCAGCGCCTTCCAGTATCCGGCGAGTGGTCTCGGTATTAGTAATTCAGCGCATCGTTTTTCCAGTTGCTCTTTGCTGATGCTATAGAGGGAAGTGATTCGCTCCGCAGGCTCTCGCCAGACAAGCTGGTAAAGCTCTTCCCTGTCGTCAGGTAACGTTTGAGTTGTATTAGATTGCAGGCTCTCTGACATGGCATTCTCCCTTTGCGGGAAACATTATCAAAGAATCTAACGGGTAATAGATTGAACGAAATCACTTTTTGAGGGCTATATTGTGAACATCCTTCACTTAGTAACCTCATGTTCTCGAAGTGAATATTAGTACTATAGCTTATTAATGATGCTGACAGGATCAATACCAACCAATCGGCATAGATGAACAAACTCGATGATATCTAACCGCCGCTCTCCGTTTTCTACTTTTGCGATGAAAGATTGTGGTCTTCCCAGCGCCTTGCCTAGCTCTTCTTGGGTGATGTGGCCAGCAACCCGCGCTTCACGTAATGCCTTTATAACCATCTGGTATTCAATAGAGTAGACAGAAGTCATTTCGTCAGCCTCAACAATAAGTTAAGGCCCGACTATCATGTCACCACCTAAATATCCCAAAATGGGATATTTACGATCAAACCCAACAACAATGAGCTGAGAAAACGTCACTTCTGAGGCAAAACCATTTTCAGTACGGCAGCAGGATCCAAAGATAGCAAATGAGCAATATGGGCAAATTCGATGATGTCCAGACGACGCTCACCATTTTCAACTTTGGCAACAAATGACTGCGGACGACCTAATGCTTTTGCAAGTTGTGCTTGCGTCAGACCTTTATCCTGTCTCGCCGAACGCAACAGTCTTATAACTTGCTGATACTGTTCAGAATAAATAGATGACATTTGTGATACTCGATTTTAATCCCAAAATCGAATATCAGTGATTTACAAAATAATCCCAAAACGGGATAATTTGTAAAATACGCAAGTTTGTGAGGTAACAGGAATGACTAAGCAAGACTGGCACCCAGCCGACATCATCGCCGCCCTGCATAAGCGCGGCACCAGTATGGCGGCAGTCTCGCGGGAAGCGGGGCTGGCCTCTTCCACGCTGGCGAATGCGCTTTCACGTCCCTGGCCGAAAGGCGAATGGCTGATTGCTCGCGCACTCAACGTTCACCCTGCGGAAATCTGGCCCAGCCGTTACGAGGAAGAAGGCGAACAGCGGCAACCAAAAAATCCGCTCCCCGTCAGGTGCAGGCTATGATTATTCCAGACACCAACCTCCACAGTATCTCTACGCCAGTTCAGGTTCAGCAGGCCGCCATACCACCGCCAGCGGAGATGCCGTTTCTCGCAGCTCCAATGC
This sequence comes from Enterobacter sp. Taxon_8, assembly GCF_058354585.1. Lineage (NCBI taxonomy): Bacteria > Pseudomonadati > Pseudomonadota > Gammaproteobacteria > Enterobacterales > Enterobacteriaceae > Enterobacter > Enterobacter sp. Taxon_8. Next base: position 4,028,774 of record NZ_CM177989.1, read on the forward strand.
GCAACCGCTCCGCCTTCCACTACGCCCACTTTTCCCGCCATGCCCTGCTACGCCCTATCGCTCGTGAAACAGGAAGCAAAATCTATCTACAGGAAGAACCCATCTGCGGCTTTTGGTATCTTAACCATGGCGTCGTCGGTTTACACCACACGCTGGAAAATGGCAAAGAGATGCTGGTTCGCGCCTGCCAACAGGGGGACTGGTTTGGCTATCTGGGGTTGTTTGGCTCTGAGTTCTACCACTGCCACGCCTGCGTTTTGCAGACAGCATCGCTGTGCCACGTCATTCCTCACTCCAACAGCGACTTCCTGCGCTATCACCCGCAGTTCACCCAATTTCTGTTAAATCAGGTGGTGGCAAGTCTGTCTGATTCGGAGCATCGAATGACCTGGATCGCTCGTTACCGCACCCGTCACCGGGTCCTGAGCAGCCTCTGGTATCTGACGCAGTATTTTCCCAGTTATGACTGGACGTGGCGTGAAGTAGCCGAGTTTGCAGGATGTGAGACTGAAACCGCTTTACGGTTCAGCAAAGAATTGAGACAGGCAAGCATACTGGATGACTCACAGCGTCGCCTGCATGTTCTTCACCCGGTGCGGTTACTGGCATTGCTGGATAACAGTATCATTACACCTCAGCAGTAAAGCCTTATGTATAGCATTTGATGTACTTAATCACTCGCATGATGAACATATAATCCCCGCTTTTCTTGTGTTCTCTTGGTGGTGATATGTTTGAAGACAATTCCCCTTTTAGCTCAATTAAAGATGCTTTCTTGCAAAGGATAAATAATTCTTTTTTTGGTTTTATAGCACTCTCATTTTGTGTGGATAACTGGCGAGATATTATATATGCATTCTCTACATCTACAAATGTAGATACCAGAATAAACTATATAGCACAGAATACCTCCATCATATTCCCTATCGTGTTTGGGTGTTTAGCAGCGGCTTTGTACCCATATGTACAGTGCCTATTCGAAATCATACATAAAAAAGCAATCACATTCCGCTGGACATTAAAAGCCTCAGAGCTGATTGCTAAAAAAGCTGCCGAAGATTCTGTCACCGATGACAAAGAGCTTCGTGATGCAAAACAAAAAGCCGCATTAAAAGAAATAGAATATAGTGCTAAAATAAAAAGCCTCGAAGAATCCATCAAGGAATACGAGGCAAAGATCGCTCAGTCAGAAGATGACAGCAAGATGGCCAGCATTCGCTTTGACCAAATTAATAATCAGCTACAAGATTATATCAAGATGCGGAATGGCGTCTACTCTGACATTGAAGCCGGGCTCTCGTTTATTAACGAAGTTAAGAATGCTATAAATAAATCCTTACCTTACATAGATGACCTTAACAATACTAATCATGCTGAAAAACTCAGTTATTACATTGAGATAATACACAATAATTTCAAAAATATTAAGACTGATAAAATGGTAAAATTCACAAATCAAATACTTAATAATAAGCACGATTTACCCGCTAAATTTTAATCATTCTTAGGAACCGGGGGAATCTTCACCCGGTAATTTCATCCTTAACATGAGAGCTACGTTATCAGTTATGGCAGCACGTGATGTCGCAGACATGTTATTACTAATATGCAACGCAATGTCATTCGCTACCGACATCACCCCAGCCGGAGACTGCTGCAAACGGATCTGCTGCACCATATAGGTCATATACGGATCCATATGGCTGAACATCATGCGATACCCGGCGCAGAGATGGTTCAACCGATCGTGTAGTCGATGCTTCGGACAGCCGCCCTGGCAGGCAAAGCGCCACGGACAACGATGGCAATCATCCGGGAGCTGCGCTTTCTGCTGGCCGAACCGTCGTTGTGCTTTACCCACAACCAGCTTTTCCAGCGGCTGCTGTAGCAGATTACCGAGTCGGTGTTCCGCATCCACATAGTGATCGCAACTGTAGATATCACCGTTCTGCTCAACTACCAGTCCGCGTCCACAGGTAGGCTGCATCACGCACAGCGCCGGACTTTCACCCAGCCACGCCGCCAGCGCGTTATCAAAAAGCTGAACGAATATCCGCCCAACATCATGGCGTACCCACTCATCGAAGATGGCAATCATAAATCGCCCGTAATCTTCCCCCGTCACTGACCAGGGCAACAACCCGCATTGGGCGTCATACTCCACCACCGGAATAAACTGGAGAAATTCAGCCCCTACTTCACGCGTCAGAAAACGGTAAATTTCCAGTGGAGCTTGTGCCATCACGTTGTTCACTACGGTCAGGATATTGACTTCCACACCGTGACGCTTCAGACAGTCCAGCGCCGCCATGACCTGCTCATACACGGGCTTACCGCTGCCCGTCTTGCGGTAATGGTTATGCAGATGTGCCGGGCCATCCAGCGATATGCCGACCAGAAAACGATGCTGAGCCAGAAATGCCGCCCATTCGTCGTTAATCAGTACGCCGTTGGTCTGTAAGCTGTTAGTAATACATTTATTCCCGGCAAAAAGTTGCTGGAGCGCCACGGCCCGGCGATAAAAATCCAGCCCGGCCAGCATGGGCTCGCCGCCCTGCCAGGTAAAGTTCACCTCCGTGCCGGGCGATGCCGCGATGTACTGGCGAATGTACGTTTCCAGCACCTTATCGGACATGTGCCGCTGTCCGCAGGTATCACGCAGCACACCCTGCCCTTTTACCAGGTAAAAGCAGTAATCACAGGCCAGATTGCAGCGCCAGCCCGCAGGCTTCGCCATCAGATGAAAAGCGTGTCTCATAGCGTCACCAGAATCAACGTGGCAATCATCAGCAATACCCCGGAGAAAATGCGCTGTAGCCAGCATTCAGGTAGCAGAGTGCGCAACCTCATGCTGATCGGCTGAAACGCCAGCGTGCAGAGAAAGATCACGGCCACAATAGCCATATTGACGTAACCAAACTGCATCGCCGGTGGCAATGCACCGGTATCCGGTGCCGTGCGATACAGATAGCTGACGACCGTTCCGGCGCTACCGAACAGCATCATCCAGTTGCAGTACACGGCGATGTGCTGACGTGGGATCCCGGAGAGCTGCGACATCAGCGGCGCGAGCACGGAACCACCGCCCAGCCCGGTTAACCCGGCCACAGCACCTCCAGCGGTACACAGCAGCATCCCGGTACTGCGCGTCCGGTTGTCTGACTGGACGTTTTCCTGGGTTGTCTGACGTGAATATCCACAGCGCAATGCCAGCCCCACCAAGACCAGAGCAAACAACACCAAAAGCACTCTATCCGACAGCAAAAAGCTGGCGTACACGCCCGCCTGCATTCCCGTCGCCATCCCCAGCGACCAGAGTACCAGCAGCCGCGTATTCAACCGGATCCCTTGTCGCCAGAAGGCGCAGACGTTAATCAACGCACTCAGCATCACCACCGTCAGGGACGTCGCGACCAACACCTGCGCAGCACACTGCGGAAACAGCAGATGCAATACTGGCACGAGCAGGATACTGCCCCCGACGCCAAACAGCGCCGAGAGCAAACTGGTTGCCATACCACAGCCGCATAGCGCGACAATCATCCATGCAGTCATCACTTACTCCACCGGAACAATAACGGGCATGTCTTCACCAATTGCCGTCATTTTGCGGCCAATATCCTGACGTAATTTCTCGCGGATCCGTGCATGTTCCGGGCTGGCAATCAGATTCTGACGTTCCCATGGATCATTCAGCAGATCGTAAAGCTGGCTCTCTACATAAATCTCTGCGGCAGGTTGATTCCACGGATCGCTGCCGGGCGCGACAATTTCATATTTCCAGCGCGGTGTGCGCAGCGCCCGCCCGACTTCCGACTCACTAATCTGGATCAGCACCTCTTCGTCCCAGAGCTCAGTGTCCAGTGCGGTTTGCAGATCACGCCCCATCATCGCATCAGGCACCGTAATACCTGCGGCGCTCAGCATCGTGGCCGGGATATCCAGCAACGTCACCAGATGCTCCACCGTTCTGCCGCCGATGAATGGCCCACCTCGCGCCACACAAGGGATGCGAATACTGGACTCATGGCACGAGCGTTCGTATTCCTCGTTACGGGTACGGAAGTGACAGCCGTGATCGCTGAAGAACAGAATAATCGTGTTGTCGTATTCGCCGCTGGCCTTCAGGTAATCGACGCTACGCCCAAAGTTTTCGTCCAGGTTCTGACACATGCCGTAATAATCAGGGAGGTTCTGCGGCCAGTCGCCGGGGCGGTTAATCAGATCCGGCGGCACCGATGCCGTCTGGAAGCGTTCGGCATAGCCATCCGGGGCGACAAAACGCGCCATATCGTTCTGGAAGTGTGGTTCCAGGTAAGAGAGAAACAGCAGGAACGGGTTATCTCGCTGGCGATTTTTCAGGTAATCGAGCGCGAACGTGGTCTGGTCATCCACCCTGTAGCCATCGAAATGCACTGGCTGGTTATCGTTATCAAAAAAGTGACCGCCATAAGGGTGCGACGTATGTTCCAGCGCATCTGCCGCCAGCCAGTATTGCCAGCCACCGCGCAGTTCTTCCGGTACCGGTTTTTCATCCAGATCCGCCAGGTGCCACTTCCCTATATAGGCAGTGTCATATCCCGCCTGATTGAACAGTTTCGCCAGCGTCACCTCATCCTGTCGCATGGCGATATTATTGCGATAGCAGCCGTTCTGCGTCGGATAACGCCCGGTTTGCAGGCACGAACGCGCCGGGCCGCAGACCGGCTGGACGGTAAAGGCGTTTTCGAACTTCACGCCCTCGCGGGCAAGCTGCTCCAGTACCGGGGTGGTACTGACGGAAGGGTTGTAGCAGCCCACCGTGTCCCAGCGCTGTTGATCGGTGAAAAAGACCAGAATATTCGGTTGCATAAGATTCTCTCCATTAGAGTGTGGCGAGTGTGCGGGCGTCCGCCGTTTTCTGGCGTGGGGTTGAAGTCAGCAGGAAAGCGGACAGCAGAGTAAACGCGGCAGTGATACTGCCGAGGATCAGATAGGCGCTATGGAATCCGATGGTGTCGTAGAAATGACCCGCGACGGTCGATAAAATAATAGCGGCGGACTGCTTGATAAACATCACGCCCACCAGATAGATGGTCCCGGACAGACGAGTATCAAAAACGTCAGCAATATATTTGAAAATACCAATCAGCAGGAAAGGCACTTCAAAATTATGCAGCATCCGTAAGAAGAGCACTTCAATCGGTCCGGTAGCAAAGGAGGAACCAACGATCCGAATCGTCATAATGGTACCGGTAATTAATAATGCATTCTTGCTACCAATATATTTATTAATCAGCAGTGGAATAAAAAACATCACGGCGGCATCGCCAAGATTCCCCGCTGTAGTGATATAACCGAATGCTCTCGCCGCCTGTTCCTGATGGTCAAAGAAGCGGGTAAAGAAATTAATAAACTGCTGGTCGAAAACATCGTAAATACAGGCAACACCTAATACATATAATGTGAAATACCAGAACTGGCGAAGTTTGAATAGCTCCAGCACGCTCACCTTTTGCTGGCGGACCTGCTCCGCCTCAATACCCGGTAGCGGCTCAGAACGAGCAACCAGCAGGATCACCACCAGCAATAAAGCCAGCGCCGAACCAATCCAGTAAATCCATGTCGGATCGAAACCATAAAGAATACCGGAGATAGTCGCGCAGGCCGCCGACCCAAAGCAGCCAAACAGCCGGGGGCGTCCATATTCAAAGCCCCGATTACGGCTAACTTTCTCGATAAACGCCTCCACCGCGCCATAGCCCGCGTGGAAGATAAATCCCAGATACAGCCCGCCCACCACCAGCCCAATCGCAAAATGGCTTTGCAGCAGCGGGGTATACACGTAGATAAAGAACGGCGCGAAGAGCACCATCAGGATAACGATCAGCCACAGCAGGTGTTTTTTCGGCCCCAGCTTATCCGTTACCCAGCCCAGCAGCGGTTGCAGGCAGATAGCAGCAACGGCGAAGGAAGAAAACACCATACCAATATGCGTTTTATCCAGCCCCACCATCCGGGTTAGCCACATGGGTAAAAACAGGAAGCAGGAAGACCAGTTGTAGTAATAAAACAGGAAAAAGAATCCCCAGAGGATCACATTCCATCGGGTGTCATGTGTTTTAATCATTGCCGCCACCTTAATAAGCATCATCAAACAGAGGCACTGTTTTCCGACGACAACGACGCAGAACAGTGTGCGGGAATGGTAAAAAACAAAGGACCAGAATGCTTATAACAACTGTCATATCAAAATTGATAATTTTGTGACTTTTGACACATTCGTGAGCAGAAACGTCGTTTCATACCCGATATTTACCGTCTGTATCAAACCGTAAGCAAATGGCATCGTGTGGTCTGTCTGGCAATATCCCTTTCTTAATTTTGTTAATGATTAACAGCCAGTTTTATTACCCCGATTCATTCAGAAATGAGGCTAATATCATGACAACTTATCTATCAAAGAATATCAGCCGGTATAAGGGGAGTAATCTGCGGTACAGGTTATTCTTTACGGCACTCACGCTGTTATTTTCTTTTTCCCTCCACGCACAGTCACTTTATATAGATTGCTCCGCTACCGTTGACGGTGATGGCACCGCCAGCAATCCTATTAATTCAATCAGTACGCTTAACAACCGTCAGTTGCATCCGGGAGACAGCATACTGTTTCGCCGTGGCACCACCTGTAATGGCGAAGTGGTCGCCGCAACTTCCGGCTCAGAGAATGCCCCAGTTATCTATGATGCCTGGGGCGAAGGAACGGCGTTACCTCGCATAGAAGCAAACGGCAACGAAGCGGCTTTCCACATGACAGATGTCAGTTGGGTAACGGTACAGAATCTGGAACTTTCGGCCAGCGGCGATGGAAAATCCCCCCGCCGGGGATTATGGGTTAGCGCCACCGACAGTGGAGAACATCAGGGGATCCGCCTTCAGCACCTGAATATTCATGATGTCCGTGGAGAAATGCCAGCCACAAAAAATCCTTCGGACAGCAGCATAGGCAAATATGCCCATGCGTCCGGCGGCATTGTGGTGGAGGCGCTCGGTAACACCACACCCACCTGGTTTAGCGGGCTGGATATCAGCGATAATATTATTCACGCCGTCGATCGCGAGGGTATCTACACCTGGTCCAACTGGTGTCAGCGCCCGGAACTGGTCGAGTTCTGGTACAGCTTATGTACTGCGAAGTGGCAGCCATTCAACAATACCCATATCAGCCATAATATACTTTCTGACATTGGTGGCGATGGCATCGCGCCCATGACCAGTACGAACAGTACGGTGGAATACAACGTACTGAACGGTTTTAATATGCGCTCCGGCTCGCCAAATGCAGGAATGTGGTCGGCCAACAGCGACAATATCGTTTACCAGTACAATTTCGCTTCAGGTGGCCATACCACACAAGACGGTATGTCTTACGATGTTGATCACTCAACGAATGGCATTGTCTATCAGTACAATATTTCCGTGGGCAATGAAGGCGGCTTTTTCCTGCTTTGCCCCTATGGCTATGATGTTCCCGGCAAATCGCGCAATTTCGTGATCCGTTATAACCTGTCCGTAGCGGACAAAACCCGCACCTTCCAGGTATGCAGCGGCGGCGTGATTAACGGCCAGATCTACAATAACACCATTCTGCTGCCGCCAGACACAACCAGGGCCCATCTTATTCTGACAGAAGGGGCAACCAACGATGGCGCAGTTGAGCTGAAGCTGACTAACAACATCCTGATGGGTGATGGCTCCGGCGTTACTCCAGTCTGGGACTACAACGACTCCGCCATTACTGGCGACCACAATCTCTACAATAATGTTCCGGTAATGCCCTCTGACAGTTATGCGTTAATCGACGATCCACGACTGGCTAACCCCGGTCCGGAGAATGTGCTCTGGCGGGACTATTTACCGCAACCCGGCTCACCGGCCATTAATGCGGGGATCGCTGTTACTGGCGCACCTGCACACGATGCGTTAAATCAGGCTATCGGAACACCACCGACTATCGGCGCGCTGGAGCCGGAAAGTAGCTCCCAGCGATAACCACAACAGTATATCTTTCCAGGCAGTATTGAATTTCTTACTGCGCTAAATGCTTCCTCCGCGTACACCATTTTGTATTCATCGTGTCGCGGAGGAAACATGCTCAGGCGTAGATTGTTCTTCATACCGCTACTGTGCCTGTCCAATCTCGCACAGGCCATCACCACGCCAGAAATCGCCGTTTCCGCGCTATCGCCGGAATGTGTGCATTACCAGATCGTGGGCGTCTGCTACTGGTTATTCTGCTCGCCCTTTGGCTGCTCAGTGCGTACCTCGGTAAAAGTACGCCATTTTCGCCCGGACCTGGTGGTATCAGCCTACAGCGTGACCGGGCAAAACCCGTGGGCCGAGATGTCGCTACTTAGCCCACCGCTGCCCGGTATCGCCGAAGCTGGTGGTGATACCAATCCCCGCGCCGTCGGCCAGCACAGCAAAGTCCGCTTCAAAAACGCCGATGCGATTGGCTTCCCTGCCGGTGATGCGCTGGCGAACTTCTTTGCCCAATTTGGCTACGTCTGCACCCCGTCGTCACAGCCTTTTCTCCCCTACTTTCTCAGCACGCTGGATGCGATCGCATGGCGCAGCGGCGTACCGGAAATGTTTTACCCGAAGGCGTTAACGCCAGGACTGCGCGAAGTCAGCAAAGACGGCGATATGTGGGGCAATATCTACCCACGAGCCGGGGCGCTCAGCCAGACGCATGACTACAAGGCCGGGGCAGTCATCGCCCAACGCACCGCCGATCTGGTAACACGCAGCGGTCAGTCACATGTTTATATTCCGCTGACAGCCAGCTCACACGACGGCTACTGGCCTCCAGACCCTGTTACGGAAGGCGACAGCAGTAACCATCAGTGGCAGATGCTGGTTCCAAAAAAATCCGCCTCCTGCGCCATCTTCCCGGATGGCTCCTCCACCGATTCTTACGCCGATAAACTGGCGGAAGATGGCGCATATGTCTGGACGTTGTGGCGGCCCTATAAATGCTGCCCGCGTCGTGGGCAGACCTTTCTCGGCAGCAGCGGAGGTTAACTATGCGCTCAGCCTGGTGTCTTCTGTTCGTCGCCTTCCTCGCCCCGGCGGCTGATAAATATCAGTATCAGCAACAGGGGGCGATCAGCGACTGGATGTATTACCGCATCGGCGGCGGTGCGGCCATTCCCCCTTCAGCAACCCGACGTAACACCTTCCCGCTGACAGCAGGCGTAAGCTGGAACAGCGACATGATGTGCGGCAATTTCGATATCGATACCACGGTGCGCAACCAGCTCAACGGTGTGACGGACGGCTTCCAGCAACTAATGGGAGAGGTTATCGAAAGCGCAACCAGCGCGGTCGCCAGCCTGCCAGCGATGGTGATCCAGCGTGCCAATCCCCAGCTCTACGATCTGCTGACCAACGGCGTACTTCAGGGACGGCTCGACTTCGATAAATCCCTGTTAAGCTGTCAAAAGATGGCAGGCAAGATGACCGATTATGCGCTCGGTCCGGCATGGACGCAGAGCGCCCAGGCGGAGAACTATCAGGGCATTGCGGCCAGCGAAAAAGATGCCGTTCGCGCCGACCAAAGAGCTGCCGAAGAAGCGGCAGAGAAAGGTAAACGCTGGGTGAGTGGCGAACATCGCGGCGGTAAAGGCCAACCGCCCATAAAACTGATACGCGATACGACGGTTGCAGGCTACAACATCCTCAATAATCGCAGCGCTAACAGCACCAGTTCGGTACCCAGCAACGACTGTCAGGGTGAACTTTGCCAGGTGTGGAGCAAACCCGACGACGCTGCGCAATGGCTGACGCGTGTGGTTGGCGAGCAGACCATTAATGTTGCCCCGGATAACGATCAGTCCGGCGATACGAGCCAGCAAAGCGGCGCTCAATCCGGCGTCGGGCTGACGCCTCTGATTCAGGAAGAGCAGGATAAGATCCAGCCGCTGATTATCGATATGGTGAACCGCAGCCGGCCCGTTAACGATGACACGCTGGCGCAGGCCAGTGGTGGAGAGCTGCATCTGACACGCGGCGTGATTGAGGCGCTGCGCGACGATCCCGATGCAGCGGTGCTTATCCAGCGCCTCTCCGGCGAACTGGCGCTCTCCCGCGTGATGGAGCAGGCGCTGATGGCCCGGCGCACGCTGCTGGCAGGGATGCGCGAACCCAATATCTCCGGTGAGAAAGAGGCGCAAACCGCACTGACTCAGACCACCGCCCAGCTCGACCAGGAACTGTCCCAGCTTAAGCTAGAACTGGATATGCGCCAGGCGCTGGCGGATAACGCCGCACTGACCATCCTTGAACGCCAGACCATGCGGGCGAAGACTAAAGGTCAGGCTGTCGGCATAGAGGACGACACCGATAAACGGGTGGACGATCTCAGCAAACCCACTGGCGGGGATACGCAATGAAACGGCTAATGCTATCCGGCACCCTGCTCCTGGTCTGCATGGTAGTGATGTTTTATCTGGCTGCTGACAATACACCGCAGATTAACCGCAGCGACCTGCTGCCCTGGCGCATAATGCTGTACGGCGTTGTTTGTGGTGTGGGCTGGCATCTGTACGACCGCTTACCCCCACATCGTCCGGCAATCCGCCGTATCGCGCTGATATTTATCGTACTGATTGTACTCAACGAAATCGTGCCGGAGGTGTTCCGGTGACGACCAACAGCTATCTGGAATATTTTCTTACATTGCTCGGCTGGGTGGTCAATAACGGGCTATGGAATGCAATCAGTGCTACCGGGTTATTCGCCCTGCCGCTGCTGATTAAGCTGCTGGCACTGTGGTTACAGGCCAGAAGCCAGGGAGCGGATGAAGGCAACAAAGCCGCGCTGTCTCTGATCTGGACCGAGCACCTGATGTACACCTCGTTGCTGGTCATTATGTTCACCTGCGTGCCAATGTTGAACATCGACCTCGATACCATCAAATATGACACCACGCGCTCAAAGCAGTGCGGCATGTCGGTGCCGGAGCCCGCCGATACCGGCTATCAACCGATTATAAACTCGCTGGGCGGCAAAACCGCCGCCGTTCCTGTCTGGTGGTATTTTATTCATGTGATCAGCAAAGGCATCACCAGCGCAACGATTGCTACTCTGCCCTGCCAGCCTGACCTCCGTCAGATCCGCTTTGAGGTACAGCACACCCGAATCAAGGATCCAGCTCTGGCTCAGGAATTGCGGGATTTCGTTGAAGAGTGTTACGCCCCTTCCCGCGCCCGCCTGAAATTTCGTGCCGGAGAGCTGGACGATGACACCAGTGATGATACGGCCTGGCTGGGATCATCGTACTTTCTCAACACGGCTGGTTACTACGATACCGACCATGCGCTTTCACCACACAGCGCCTGGCCGTACAGCGCATCACGCGACGCCGGGCTGGCCGATACGGGTGCGGGCGGCTATCCCACCTCTGTAAACAGTGGTGGGCCGACGATACGGTTGGGTTGAAGGCCCGACTCCTGCAACTCCCGGCCCCGGATATCTGGACGGCGTTTAAAAAGATCGGCCAGTCGCAGGTAGTGTATGAAGAGGCCGTGCTGCGCTCGCTGGTCAGTGAACGCAATATGCAGGTATCACAGAACGGGCGCGTTTATCCAGGTTATGGTGGTAATGTTGATGGCACTGTCGCCAATGCCGCCACCCGGCTGGCATCCAGCGCCGGAAATATCCTCGGCAGCATAGCCACGTTCCCGGCGTTCGACAGCGTGCGCCAGGCACTACCGATGGTACAGGCGCTGCTGCAAATGGCGCTGGTGATCTGTATTCCGCTGATAACGCTCTGCTCGGCGTGGGATGTGAAGGTGGTGATGACGCTGACGTTTGTGCAGTTCGCACTGTTCTTCCTCACCTTCTGGTGGGAACTGGCGCGCTGGCTTGATAGTTGGCTGCTGGATGTGCTTTACAGCAGTGATACTCACAGTAGCTGGAATCTGGCCGGGATCCAGAATACGCAGGATGACGTGATTATCAATCTGGTGATGGGGTCGATGTTTCTGGTGCTGCCAACATTCTGGCTGGGGGCGATGACGTGGGCTGGGGTGAGGGTTGGCGTGGCGGTGAATGGGGCGCTGGCGGGTGGAGTTAAGGTGGCGCAGGATAGCGGGGGGAAGGTATGGGGGAAAATAACATAAAGCAGTCCTCAGCCAAAAGTATTAATATGGTTTACAGTTCACAAACAATGACACATTTCAAGCCTATACATAATTATAATTTAAAAAATACAGCTTCACTATATCAAAACAGAAAACATTCAGACTCAACATATAAAAAGACATTGTTAAAACGACAATAAATTAATTATAATGAACTGCACATTATATTTTTAGAGGTTTTACAATGTCAGATAATAATATATTGAAAGAATTTTTCAAGTCTCTAAATGAACAGGAAAAGCCATTTACTCAGCTTTTAAAAGATGATCGGCTAGGTATGATATTACGTTCAGCTGTAAACGAACTAAATTTAATGCATTATAAAAACCATAGTGAATACAACGCGACATTTAGTCAGGAAGAATATTATTATATATTTAAACTGGGCGTCTCTCGATTAATTAAATTAGCCCTTGAAGCACGAACCTCGTTTGAAGCCCCTGCTATAATGTTTCTACAAAGCTCTGAAATAAGCGCTGAGACACATAATATTGTAAGAGGCTTAGGAATGATCGAACATGGAAGGAGAATTGCGCAGTCAGTTTATTCCGGCCACACTAAAATAGAAAAAATAGGGGGGAATGAGTTTAAAATAACCATACCATCAATACTTGTTGATGAAGAAAGCCATGAAAAGCACATATCTAATCATTATAAAGATCAATACAGAGAAAATCTCATTAGAATTTATAAATCAAAATTCATGGAAGAATTCAAAGTAGATGTTGACAATAAGTTGTTTGATTTAGTTTATCCATATGACACTTATTTTATAGGGTACGAATCCGCACCTATTCTAGATGAATTCTTTTTTGGGCTCACCTATTCAGAGCTTTTCAATCAAGATGGATTTGACACTTTTCACTACTCCGTAAAATTTGGAGGGATAGAGTTTCAAAAATATAAATTAGCTATCGGATTTATAATGTCGGTAATTGAAAAACATTTAAGATTTTCAGAAAAACTCACAATAAAACATACCACAATAAAATTAGAGAATATTCTAACAGTTTCAGCAAATACAGACGAATTTATAGAAAGCATGTGTGATGCAATTAATTACTTTGGATCGTCGCTAAAAGGATATACTCAGCTTGAATTAAACGATGCACGTAAAATTTTTGAAGTAATTTCTTATAGCAGAAGAAACATAAAGTTATTAGACAACCCTGGAGCAGAGCTACCGATGCTGATTCAAAGCTCTGATGAAAGTTTCTTCTTCTGTATTGCAGCAAGATATAGCTCACCATTACAATATCTTCATGACTCCTTAAGGTTTCATTTTAGTAAGGATTATGATAAGCAGCAACAATCACGAGAACAAGTATTACAAAGAGCAATAAAAGGTGTTTTGAACGAAAGTTTCAGTAATTTACAATACCAAGAAAATATAAAGATAAAAGAGAATGGTAAAACATTAACTGATATAGACTTAGTTGTTGTCGAAAAAAGCACAGGAATAGTTTTTCTTTGTCAATTAAAACATCAAGAACTTTATGGTGCTGATCTACATGCAAAACATGTTCGAACCACTAGATTAAAAAAACAAGCGTCGGATTGGCTTACTTCGATGAACAATTGGTTAAACAGCATAACCGAAATAGAACTAAGAAAATCGTTGCAAATAACAAAACATGTACCAAAATTAACAATATATAAATTATTCATAACAAAACATTATGCCTATCCACTCAAAGAGCTATCAGATGAAGATACAGCGTATTGTAACTGGGCGCAGTTTATTTATGCCATTCAACTTATCGACGATGATAAGGGGAAAAGAAAAGATAGTATTTCATCTTTAATCCTCAAATTAAAAACTTTAAATCAGGAAGCTAACATTGAATATCTTCATGAGCCTACATCGAAATGGATGATAAAAAATTTAACTTTCAGTTTAGAGCAAGAAAGATAAATCTAATACTCCATTTTTTAAAATACCCTCTTAAAGGAGGGTATTTTAAAATTATTTGTTTTAATAAAAATTAAATATTATATTCATTATCACAACCAATAAACCGTTTATTTTTTACACTTGCATACTATAAAGACATGAAAGATCCCCCTTGTCAGGACTACGCTAAAGATAATAATAACGTCTATTTTCGTCATATATAATATTTGCTTGTTGCATTTCTAAAAAAAAAGAGTAAAATATCAAGATTTAGGAGTTACTTTTGGACTTATATGAAGGCAATTGACTTATTTGCGGGGGCTGGAGGGTTTAGTTTATCCGCCCACAATACAGGCGCTATAGATGTTGTTGCTGCTATAGAATTCGATAGCGCGGCTGCAAACACCTACAGAAAAAATATGTTAGAAAGGCTTGAGCATAAGACCGAACTTTTACAGGAAGATATTTTACTCGTAGGCCCAAAAAAGTTAAGAAAAAAAATAAAGCTCAAGAAAGGCGAGCTTGATATGATACTTGGTGGACCTCCGTGCCAAGGTTTTTCCAGTCATCGAATTAATGATGCTGGTGTTGATGATCCTAGAAATAAATTACTTTTAAGGTATTTCGATTTTGTTTGTGAATTTAAACCAAAAGCTTTTTTGGTAGAAAATGTCTCCGGTTTGTTATGGAAGAGACATGAAGCCCATTTGAAACGCTTTAAGTTTTTGGCTTCCAAAAATGGTTATACTTTAATTCATTGCGATGTATTAAATGCTCGTGATTATGGTGTTCCGCAAAATCGCAAACGAGTTTTCATTGCAGGTGTCAGAAATGACATTTTAAAAAAAAGAAATAATATTGAGTTTCCACCTCAAGCTACTCATTTCAACCCTAATTCTAATGAAGTAAAAAAAAATTCAAAAAATACGTGGAGAACCGCATCCTCTGTTTTTGAGAAGATGAATGATAACTTAATTCAAAGATATATATCTGAATACTTTCTTAAACATACTTCTTACTCAATTGATGAAGCACAAGAGCTACTTGAAAACCTAGAATATCAAGACGCACCCATAAGCGAAAAAGATCCATGCAACATACATATGATACCAACTGAGCGTATGGAAGAGCGTTTCAGAGCCACAAAACTCAATGGCAGTAGAAGCGATGCAGGAAAAGAATTTGAGCTAAAATGTCATTCCAATGGATACGCAGGCCATAAAGATGTTTATGGCCGCATAATGATTCACCTCCCAGCCAATACAATTACAACTGGGTGTAACAATCCATCTAAGGGAAGATTCATTCATCCATGGGAAAATCACGGCATCACTTTAAGGCATGCGGCAAGGTTGCAAACGTTCCCTGATGACTATATTTTTTGGGGTAATGCGACAGAGCAAGCAAGACAGATTGGTAATGCAGTTCCCCCTATGTTAGGCACAATATTAATAAATGCATTACTTAACATAATTGCACCCAATAGATAAGGTGTAATGTATGAAAAATATCAAAATTAGAAACTTAAATGGACCAAAAAATCATTTAATGATTACTTACCTTATAATAATAGAAGGTGAAAAATGGTAATTTCAGCAGCTTTTCAAACAAGAGCAAGGACAATTGATCATCTAGGGCGTGAGCAAATAGCTGATTGTCCAACCGCAATTTCCGAGCTTTGGAAAAACGCATATGATGCTTATGCTCGTAATGTTTCTCTAAATATATTTGACGGCAATACACCTGTGGCAACTTTAGTTGATGATGGGCATGGTATGTCGTTAGATGACATTATCAATAAGTGGCTTACAGTAGGAACCGAATCCAAGGCTACAAAAAAAGATATTCCATATGAAGATAGAAACGGAATAGATCATATTCGAGCAAAGCAAGGTCAGAAAGGCATCGGTCGTCTTTCTTGTGCGGCCTTGGGCTCATTAATGCTTTTAGTTTCCAAAAAGAAAGATAGCCCTCTTGTAGCTTGCCTGCTCGATTGGCGTATATTTGAAAACCCATATTTGATGCTTAATGATATAAAGATACCCATTATGGAATGCAGTGATAACAATGAATTAATCACTGTTATACCGGAAATGTTTGATGCTTTGATGGGAAATCTATGGGGTGATGGTGATGATATATTACGAGATAACCGTATTGAACAAGCTTGGGAAAATTATTCTGAATTAGAAAGAAATGAAAATAATTATATTACAAAAGAAGCTATCGAGAATACTGTAATTAATGCTTTTTTTGAGGAAAGGCATTTTCAATCTTGGCCTGTGTGGAATAATAAAACCACTCACGGCACAGCCATGTTTATAGCTGGAATTCATGACGATTTAATAGCTCAGCTATCAACAGATGCTGGTTCAGAAGCTCAAGGTGCAGAGGTTCGGGCTAAAGAACGCTTTCTTCAAACATTAAATAGCTTTGTTAATCCATTTAAAAGAGAAGGCGAAGAACAGATTACTGATTTCAATACAAGTGTTGTCGCATGGAATGGTAATCTGCAACGATTTATTATCGATGAAGTTAGAAACTTTGATATTTCAAACTTTGACCAGCTAGAACATATAGTTGAAGGAAGTATTGATGAAAGTGGATTATTTTCCGGGAAAGTGAAAGCCTTCGGAGAATGGTTTGATAATATTACAGTCAAACCTAAATCTGCATATAAGACCAGAAAAGATACTCGCTTTGGCCCTTTCTTTTTAAGATTAGGCACATTTGAAGTTATAAGAAAAAATAGTACATTATCAGATGAACAGCATGCAACCTTCGACCGTATCCGTGATCAGTTTGGTGGAGTAATGGTTTTTCGTGATGATTTACGTGTTATGCCATACGGACGTGAAGATAATGACTTTTTTGAAATCGAGAAAAGACGTTCAAAAAATGCTGGTTTTTATATGTTCAGTAATAGGGCATGTTTTGGTGGTGTATGTATAACGAAAGAACATAACCCCAACCTACGAGATAAAGCAGGTAGAGAAGGTATAATTGACAATAAAGCATCTAAGTTATTTAGAGAGATAGTCGAAAACATTTTAATAGAAATTGCAAAAAGGTTTATTGGCCGCGCATCAAATATACGAGATGAAAAGCTAGAGGAAATAAATGCTAAACATGCTGCTTTGAAAGCAGACGAAGATAGAAAAAAATTATTACGTAAAGAGCAAAGAAGAATCAAAACATCGATTCAAAGAGATCGTATTTCTTTAGAACATTTAAGAAATGAATTTTATGAAATATCACAGCTTCTAAGCGACAAGAATAATTTTAAAGAACTAGAGGAGCTATTACAGCTCAAAGAAAACATCGACGTATTGGATGGTACCCTAAAAAACCTATCTTTAGGTTCAGTACCAAGAAATTTAGGGAGTATAGAGAAAGACTACCGTCAGTATCGCGATTTAGAGATTGATGCTAAAAGTCTTTTAAAGCAGATTAATAACTCTGTATACTCAGCGCTTGATCATTTTACTGTTAAAGATGATTATTCAATTGCTGAGAAAGACTTTCGTAGCAAAGCAGCCATATTACATGCGAAAATAAGAAAATTTTCCAATAAAGGACGCAATATATTAAAAGAAGAGATGTTGCGTTTCGAAGAGATAACAAACAATACAAATAAAGCTTTCCATGAAAAAACATCTCAATATTTATCCGATCTACAAGAAAATAGAACTTCACTCAAAAAAACACTTGAAAATTTAGATCTTGCTTATCAGATTCAAGACATTGAAATAGGTCAAACCTACGCCCCATATATTACCGCATTAGAAAGCTTAAGAGAGGAAATTGATTTAGAAGGCCTCGCGATCTCTTCAGTCAACGAAAATACACGGTTGAAGAAACAGGTAGAGCAAGTGAATGCACTCGCTCAACTTGGAATAACTGTGGAGATAATTGGTCATGAAATCGAAGGTTTCGATATGACTATTGAGCGAGGTATAAATAGACTGTCATCAACAAACCTCGATGAATATCAGAAAAATGCTTTATCAAGTATTACCCAAGCACATCAATCATTAAGCGATTCTTGGCGTTTTTTAAGCCCATTAAAATTATCAGGAGATAAGGTAAGAGCTTTCTTGAGTGGAAAAGATATTTTTGATTATGTTAATCATTTTTTCAACAGTAAATTTGAAAAAGATTCAATTGAATTTTCTTGCTCTACTAATTTCCTAGATATTTCATTATATGATCAACCAGCCAGAATTTATCCTGTGTTTATTAATTTAGTAAACAACTCACGATATTGGGTTAAAGAAACTAAAGAAGAGCGTCGAATTATTAGGTTAGATGTACTTGATGGTTTGATATATGTTAGTGATAATGGGCCAGGGGTTGATCCTGATGACGTGTCCGAACTTTTCACTATATTTTTCTCCAAGAAACAAAGAGGTGGTCGCGGGGTTGGCCTTTATCTCTGCAAACAAAATTTAGCAGTGAGTGGCCATAGTATTTTCTACGAAACAAGAACAGAGAAAAAAATACTAAATGGTGCTAATTTTGTAATTAATTTCAAAGGAATTAAAAATGCTTGATAATTCTACTTTCGATTACAAACCACATTTAAAATCTGCTTATATTGATCCGATTAGAACTGTGACAGTCATCGATGATGAATACCCAACTATTGATGATTTAATTTCACCGACCAAAGACAGTTTTTCTCAAGACAACATTTCTCGATTAAAAGATATTATTGATATAAGTCGAAGTGAAGAATATAATTGGCTTTTAGATGTCTATAATGGAAAAGAAAAGAAAATTCAAGAGGGAACCGTATCTAACCGTCTTTATCACAGTGATCTACTAATCTTGGACTATCATTTAGATGGAGAGGACTCTGGATATTGTAAAAAATCTATAGATATTATTAAAAATCTATCTGAAAATCGTCATTTTAATATTGTTGCAGTGCATACTAAAGGTTATGATGGACAAAAGGGTTCAGTTAATGAGGTACTAATCGATATTATTACTTCCTTACAGGAAAGACCCGCTATTAGTATTTTAAATGATAAAATCAAATCTAGAATAGATGATGCTTTAGATGAATGGGAAATCGAAGATCCAAGTATCAGGGAAGATCTAATTAATTCAGTTTCTACATTAGATTTACTTTTCTTGATTAATAAATTCGGATCAAATTTAAGTTCAGGATGTTTCGACTACGAAGTTCTTGATGTTTTTCATAATATATTTGATCAAAAACCAGACAATATAAACATATCCAAAATATTGATTTTTAAATGGATCTCATCAGAAAAGTTACATAGATACGCTGACCAATTTAATAATAAGACATCAAAGTTCTTTGATTGGGGGACAAATGAAAACCACAATTGGATAAAAACAGAAGACTTATTTATTACTGTCCTTGGTAAAAAAGACACACCAATCAGTGACATACCGAATCAACTTTTGGAGGCTTTGTCAAACTCTAAACCACATCCGCACAAACTTATTTTATCAAAACTCAGAAGTGAAATTGAAAGTAATGGTAGCTATGCTGCAAGTAATATAATTAACAAAAAATTCTTACAGGCGGCGTGGCTAAAGGAATTACTTCAAAAAGAGGATGAATATGCTATCAAAACAGCTGCATGGCAAGCAGTAACTAAATTGTGGGAAGAATTAGCATACGAAATAAAACAGAGTCTTGATGATTTTACAATTAATCTTGTCCGCGACTTAAAGAAAATTAACTCACCTTTAAACTATTTCATAGAGAAATCTACACTTGATGCTGAGCTTGAACAAATTAAACATGCAAATTGTTTCAGTTGTTCAAAAAAAATAACTGCTCATCATTTGGTTACGGGGCATGTTTTGGAGTTCAATAATAATCACTGGTTGTGTCTAACTCCTATGTGTGACCTTGTTCCTGGTCAGAAAAACGGAAATAGTTTACTCCCTGTTACGCTCGTGAAAATGTATGATGCGAAAGTTGCTTTAAATAATACACGTAAAAATATGCAAAACGAGCTTAAACTACCCAATTTGCCAGAAATCAACGAAGATGAATCAATTAGACAAATACTAAATTATTCCACACAGAATAATCTATTGTTCGTTCAGTCTGAACATGACGGGAAAATACATATTCTTAGTTTCACCGTTGGACTCGATGGCAAGGCAAATCCTAAAGCAATGGATTGCTATGTGGAAAATCAAGGTATTTTCTCTGAAGATAAAATAATAGCACTAAAATATGCCAAGCCCACTGAAAATGAAATGAACATAATATCCGTAGAAGCAAAAATAGTTGCTGAATTACGCTACGAATATGCTTTGAATTTATTAGGTAGACTCGGTGTATCAAAATCTCGAGTCGGATTAGATTTTATCAACTAAGGTGCGTTAGCACGCACCTAGTCTGACAGGTACCAGTTGTTTATATAGGTATCTGTCAGACTACATCCTCTTTAGGTTTCTCTCGCCCCAGATAATTTTTTCCATCAAGTGACATTTTCATTGATGTCTAACTCTCAGACATTAAAGTGTCTAACTTCCTTATTAATGTCACAAGCAACAATTGAATTTCACCGCTTTTGCGAGCATGATCGCAATAATATCAGCCCGTTACCCGGTTAATTCCTATGACATCACTCGAAACACTGCAATCGGCTATCTCTAACGTCTCTGTATGGCGTCAGGGTGATGTATGCGCGCCGCATAAACCGTTGCTGCTGCTGTATGTGTTGTCACAGTACAAAGCAGGCCACCCGCGCCTGTTTAACTACGGCCTAGAGATCCACGAACCACTCACTCGCCTGCTAAAAGAGTTTGGCCCCAAGCGACGCACTGACTATCCCAATATGCCTTTCTGGCGACTCAGAACTGACGGCTTCTGGGAAATTGCTAATGCGGAAGGCTGCAAACCCCGTAGAGGCAACACCCAGCCGACAAAGAAAGAGCTGATTGATAATCAGGTAGCGGGGGGTTTTGATGAAACAGCTTACCAGCAACTGCTTGCACACCCTGAAGTAATTGACCAACTGGCCCAGCAGATCCTGATGGATCGTTTCCCCGAGAGTATTCAGCGGATCCTCGCCAACCAACTGGGTCTGGATTTTATCGACCGTTCAAAGAACCGCGATCCGCGTTTCAGGGATATCGTGCTTCGGGCTTACCATTCGCGATGTGCTTTCTGCAGTTACGATCTACGACTCGATGGTGCGCTGGTTGGTATTGAAGCCGCCCATATTCACTGGAAAACCTATGGCGGGCCGTGTGTGGTAAACAACGGTCTGGCGCTATGTTCGCTGCACCACGATGCTTTTGATATGGGCGCATTCGGGCTGGATGAAAACCTTACCATCCGCATCTCCGGCGGCGTCAGCCGTAGCCCGGTGGTGGATAACCTGTTCTGGCAACGGAACGGCCAGCAGTTACACCTTCCTCACGACAAATCGATGTGGCCCACTGAACAATACGTCGGCTGGCATCGTAAACAGATCTTCAAAGCCTGAGACCGTGAGCTTCGCAGGTATCATCGATTGCCCAAACTGCTTTATCCCCTACAATGGATAAATTGCTTTTAACCCCTATAGCGGATAAATCCAGCACACCAGTGTTGGACTTCAGAATAACGAATCCAAACTCTAGCCCTGAGACACCAGGCTCTTGATTATTATTGATACCGTATTAATCTGTACGAAGTTTGACCCGCAACCAGAGCCTTCAGGTTGCCACCTTACCCGGTGAGGCTCGCCTTTTCGTCCGCTCCGTATCATCCTCGTGGACAGCGCTTAGCGCCTGATACATCCTCTACCCCACCATGCAGGGAACCCTCCCTGCCGGGCGGTGTTTCTCTGCTTTCATCACTGGAGAAACGCTATGTCAACTTCATCTTGCCCTGAAGCAAAATCCTTATCGCTGTCTGTCTCAACCGAAGCCTGGGAAAAGGTAGTCAGTTTTCCACCCGATCCCTCTCAGGAAGACGACCGTCTCGAAAACCTGATTGTCGCCACCATGCTGACATTCAAAAGCGCAGGCCCGGACCGTAAGAGCATTAATTTCGGCCTGTACTGTTTACCCTCTGACGGCAGCAGCAATGTACCGCTGATGACGCCGCTGCGCTTAACGCTTGAAGATAACCACCTGTTGGTTACTGCCCTTCATACCTGCTGATTGCCTCAGCATCCTTCACTCCCCGTGCCGGGCGACTCCCGACCGGGAGCGCTGTACCCGGCTTCTTTATCATGAGGTTACGCTTATGAACAGAAGCAACGATCTTTACCAGAAAGTCACCGATGAAATCATCGCCGCGCTGGAGAAAGGCGTGATTCCCTGGGTTCGCCCATGGCGGGAAGGGGAACCGGTGGTGCCGATGAATGCCTTATCCGGGCGGTTTTATCATGGCATCAACATTCCTCTGCTCTGGAACAGCGCAGAACGACAGGGATATGAAAGCGATCGCTGGCTGACCTTCACTCAAATTCGCAATGCGGGCGGTAA
The DNA here is from genome assembly GCF_058354585.1 of Enterobacter sp. Taxon_8. Classification (NCBI taxonomy): domain Bacteria; kingdom Pseudomonadati; phylum Pseudomonadota; class Gammaproteobacteria; order Enterobacterales; family Enterobacteriaceae; genus Enterobacter; species Enterobacter sp. Taxon_8. Next base: position 4,051,328 of record NZ_CM177989.1, read on the forward strand.
CATCCGCAAAGGCGAAAAATCTACACTGGCCGTGTTCTATCTGCCCCAACAACGCGAGGTAGTAGAACGCAATGGGAACATGGTTCTTGATGCTGACGGCAATCCTAAAGTGACGTCTTATGCTGTGGTACGCGAGTTTCGGCTGTTCAACATTCAACAATGTGAAGGACTACCGGAGGCGTTTTCACAGCCTGTCGTGATGGCCGATGATCCTATCGCCGCCGCTGAGCAGGTTGCCCGGCAAAGCGCGGTGACGATCACTCACCGACGCCAGAACCGGGCGTATTACTCGCCGGGGCGCGACTGCATCATCATGCCGCATCCTGAGCAGTTCACTTCGCGTGAGGATTATTACGGCACGCTGCTGCATGAACTGACGCACGCTACCAAACACGCTTCACGATTGAACCGGGACGGCATCACTGCCGGAAAGCATACCTTCGGCGATCCGACGTACAGTTTTGAAGAGCTGGTCGCCGAAATGGGAGCGGCTTTCCTGTGTGCTCACGTTGGCATCCAGTCGAAGCTACAGCATGACAGTTACATCGCATCGTGGCTGAAGGTGTTGCAGCAAGACAAAAAAGCGATTTTCCGCGCCAGCGGTTTAGCGCGTAATGCCTGTGAGTATCTGCTTGAACGGGCGCAGCAGCCGTTAGCGCTGAGCGCATGACCTTCATATCAACGGCGGAGCATCCTGCTCTGCCGTTTTTCTCCACTCCAATAAATTTGCGCAACCCAATAAACAGTTTCGCCCCAAATCTGACGGCACCAAAAGGCAAAATCCAAAGGGTTAAGGGGAAGAGAGTGAAGGGGGAACGGGCTTACCCGAAAAGGGGCTTCCCTTCGTCTTTCGAGTTGCAGGTGCGTTGGCTTTCCTCGCTCACCCCAGTTACTTACTTATGTAAGCTCCAGGGGATTCACTGCGTCACCGCCTTCCTGCACCTCAAAATCCATTGGGAATAAAGGGCCATTATGCGGATATGGCTGACGCGCAAAAAGCAAAACACCACACCATCCACTGGCGAACCAGACGTCACGGAGGGATGGCTGCATCCTGAATCCGCGCAAACGCTACTAGCTGAAACTACCCGCCAACAGCTGATCCAGTTTATTCGCCAGAGCACCGCCCTTCCCGCCTCACTGTTTGAACGCTTCTGGCTGATACCAATCCACCGCTTCGCAGAACTGGCGCAGTTGTTCCCAGCCTCGGAAAACCACCACCATTCCCACGCAGGTGGCCTGCTCGATCACAGCCTCGAAGCCGCCTGCTATGCCGCACGGCTGCGGCAGAGTTATCTTTTTCCGCCTGATGCAGCGCCGGAAGATCAGGCCGCGCAGTCCGAACGCTGGACCACCGTTATCATCTACGCCGCGCTGCTGCACGATCTGGGTAAACTCATCACCGATATTGAAGTGGAAAATTTTAGCGGGAAACGCTGGTTTCCATGGCATGGCCCGCTGACCCAACCCTATCGATTTCGCTATCTGCCGCAACGTGATTACCTGCGCCATCCGGCTGCGGCAGTTCTCCTGCTTACCCAACTGCTCCCTCCGGAAAGCCTCGACTGGCTCGCCGCCGACACCGCTGCATTATCCACCCTACTCCACTGCCTGAACGGACAGTATCAGTATGCCGGGCTGGCGGGTGAACTGGTGCAGAAAGCCGACCGGGCGTCGGTGGCATTTAATCTCGGCGGCGATCCGGTCAAGGCGATCCATCGTCCGCAAACCTCGCTGCCGCAGCAAATTATCACCAGTCTGCGCGACCTGCTGGCGCATGAGTTTCGGCTCAACAACCCGAATGGAGGCTCTGACGGCTGGCTGACGGAAGAGGCGCTGTGGCTGGTCAGCAAGAATGCTGCCGATGCTGTGCGCGGCTGGTTGCTGCGCCAGGGGCTTGATGCTGTACCGCAGCATAACGTGCGGCTGTTCGACGAGATGCAGGCACACCAGTTACTCATCCCCTGTGAGGACAAAGCCATATGGCATTGCCGGATTGAGGCCAGCGGCGGCTGGAGCAGTGAACTCACGCTGTTACGCTTTTCCCCTTCGCTGATTTGGGAAGATCCACAACAGCGGCCCGCTACCTTCATTGGAACCGTCACACCGATAGCGGAAATCCGAAATGAGACAGAAGCGGTGATTGCAACGAACATTGAAGTAGAACAACCATCCCCTCTACCCGAACAAAACGATACCGCACTATCCGGCGAAACCTTCTGGCAGTGGCTGGTGCGTAACGTTCAGGCTCAACATCTGGAAGTCAATGAACCTAACGCCCGGATCCATACCGTCGCCGGGTCGGTGTTTCTGGTGACGCCCGGTATTTTCAAACTCTGGCTTAGCACCTGCGGTCAGAATGTCCCTGAAGAATACTGGCGGGAAGTACAGAAGAAGTTCCAGAACCTGAATCTTCACCGAAAACAAAAAAACGGCCTCAACATCTGGCACTGCGCCGTTGTCGGCCCACGCCGTTGTTCACGTCTGAAGGGATATCTGCTTGACGATCCCACGCCGCTTTTTGGAGATGACGTTCCCTTTAATAACCCTCATCTCTTGCTCAGTGAAGGAGAAGACACTCATGACCTTTGAACAGCTCCTGGAAGAGTATTTTTTTGCCCGTCTGCTGCGCCCTGATACCCAGAGCTGCTATTGCACGGCGGTAAATCAGTTTACTCACTGGCGCAACGTCCTACCCGCCGAAGTCACACCGCATATGGTACTGGAGTGGCGCCATTACCTGCTAAATGTGCGCTGTATCAAGCCGGTGAGCTGGAATCACTATATGCGCCATATGCGAGCCTTGTATAACTTCGCCATTGAACAGGGGCTACTGGAGCAGTTCATCAATCCATTCCAGAAAACATCGCTGCGGGAATCTCGTAAGAAAAAGAAAACCCTGACCCGCGAGCAAATCCTCGCATCCCGCAAAGTGCTGAACCAGTTTATCGAACGGGAAAAAATGCAGCGTGGCTATCGTTCGCCTTTATATCCGGCATGGTTTTGGCTGACCGTAGTCGAAACCTTCAACTACACCGCTATCCGGCTGAATCAGCTTATTCACCTGCGGGTCAGGGATATCGATCTGGTCCATGACACGCTGTTTATTCAGATCGAAGGCAGTAAAAGCCATGATGAACATATTGTTCCCATCGCCTCCCGACTGCGGCCCTATCTGGAGCATCTGCTTGAAGAAGCGAAAGCAAAGGGAATACGGGCTGACGATCAGTTGTTCAACATCAATCGTTTCAGTCGGCGGACGCTACGCCAGGGTAAACCGATGACAGAAAATCAGGTGAGTTATTTCTTTGCCAAACTCAGCGATGCCTGCCACAGCCGTTTTTCATCACATCGCTACCGTCATACCGTTGCCACAGAATTGATGCAGAAACCGGAGCAAAATTTGTATGTCACGCAGAAACTACTCGGACACCGCGATATTAAGGTGACGCTCAGCTATATTGAACACAATGTCGAGATGCTCAGAAGTTGCGTGGAGAGAGATTGACAAAACAGGGAGTGAGTGAAAAGATCCGGCCCGAGGCTTTATAAACAAAAAAAGCCGGAGATGCGGCCATTTTGTAGTTGCCGTCAACGTCCAGCTTCATTGTACAACGTATTGATTGTTGTAGGTTTTCCGATTATCGCAATCGTTTTTGGTGCCGAAGGCCGGACTCGAACCGGCACGTATTTCTACGGTTGATTTTGAATCAACTGCGTCTACCGATTTCGCCACTTCGGCACTGAAGGGGATGCGGAAACGTTGTGGATTATACCTGTCGCGCGCCGCCATGCAAGCGACGACGCGCGAAACCCACGCTAAGTGCCCAAAAAACCAGCGCCCTTTCACTCCAGCTCAGACACCGCCAGTCGAATCACCCTCGCCGCCTTCTGCTCCGGCAGCGCCAGCACCTTGGCCCACATCTCCTGCACCATATCGCAGGAGAGCTTCTCTTTGCCCGCCGCCTTCTCCGGCATCTGCAGCAGCTGGATGTCCTCGCCGTACTTATCGGCAAGCGCCTTCATAATCGGTCGCACATCCTCGACGGCCGCCTCGCGTTCGGCCGGGGTCACGGTGTGGCGGTTTTTGCCGTAGGCCGCGCGCATCATGTCGGCGTCGGCCTGCATGCGCCGCGTCATCAGGTCTTTATCCAGCATGCGCATCGGGTTCACGCCGCCCTTCACCATCGGGTAGAGGAAGCGGAAGCAGGCGTCGTCGCTCACCTTCTGGATGGCGGCGGTCTGCTCCATATTGATGGTCATGTAGTTCACCACGTTGGCGTCCGGGGCGTTTTGCAGGCGCGACATCTGCAGATGCAGGATCTGCGGCTGGATGGTGTCGATAATCTGCTGCTCCGGCTCGCCCGCTTTTTGCAGGGCGGCCATCTGGTCGAGGATGCGCTGATGCAGCGCGGGCTCCTGCTCCTTAATCACCTGCCAGGCGGGCATCGCGTTGAGGGCGTTATCCATCTGCCGTTCCGGGGCGCGCTGCCTGTCGAAAAACACCCAGAACGCCACGGCGGCAGCCGCAATGACGACAATAACAATACGGGTCCACGTTTTATTCATCTCGCATCCTTATCCTTGAGTTGTGCCGGTTTACACCGGCACGCCGCTGTGGAAGCGAAACTCGTTGTCCGGTGTCGAGATAAGTGTGGCTTCAATTTCGCCAAAAAGCTTTATGCGCGGTGAGATATCGTCGTCGCTCACCTGCCGGGCGAGCGTCAGGTAGTCCTGATAGTGGCGCGCTTCCGAGCGCAGCAGCGAGAGATAGAACTTTTGCAGGTCGTCGTCGAGGTACGGAGCCAGCGCGGCGAAGCGTTCGCAGGAGCGGGCTTCGATGTAGGCGCCGCAGATGAGCTTGTCGATCAGCGTCAGCGGTTCGTGGGTGCGCACGTCCTTCAGCATTCCTTTGGCGTAGCGGCTGGCGGTGATTTTGACGTACGGAATGTCGCGGGCCAGCATCGCCTCGCGAACCTGCCAGAAGTGGTGCAGCTCCTCTTTAATCAGCAGCACCATGCTGTCGATAAGCCGCTGGCCCCACGGGTCGTCGGTTTTGGGCATCACGCTTTTGCCAATCTGCCTGTGCAGGGCGATGAAGTCCGGCTCCGGGCCGTCGCGGAAGGTGAACTGTTCGTAGGGTTTGAGCCAGTCGAGCAGCGCGTCGGCACCGCTTTCGTCGGCGACGTATTTACGCACCAGCAGCAGCGCGGTCTGGGCGGCCTTGAGCTCGCACACCATGTGGTCGGTGAGCAGCAGCGGCAGGTTCGCCGGGTCGCGGGCTTTATCAATCCATGCTTGCGGGGTCGGGCACTGGAGGAAGTTGAGTACGGGGGCGAGTATCTGCGGGTAATCCATGGTTCTGCCTTGAAAAAGCGGTGGCGCGCGCCACCGCCTGAAACGCTTAGTGACGCACGCCGTCGTCGTCTTCGTCGACGTAATCTTCGTCGTCGCCTTCTTCGCCGTCTTCACCGTTCGGATCTTCGAAGTAGGTTCCCCAGCCGTCGTATTCCACGTCAAACTTCTCGGCCAGGTTCATCAGCTGTTCGACCTGCGCGTCGATCAGCTCCGCCTTCAGCGCGCCTTCGCTCAGGATGTCGCAGCAGATGACGGTGTCGCCCTCTTCCACTTCCAGCTCTTCCGGCTCGGTCACTTCGTAACCCAGCTTGAAGGCTTCCACGGCCATTTTTTCCAGCGCGTCGAAATCATCCGCAGAGAAATGGTGCTCAATGGTGTACAGCGCGTCCGGATCGCTACCGTCTTCCAGCAGCTCTTCAATAATCAGACGCGTTTCTTCGCGTTGCTCTTCCAGGTGTTCCGGGTTTGCCATGGCTCAATCCTCTTTAAAGTGCGGCAGATACTTCTATTTTCACACACGGACGGGTTTGCCTCCACCTTTGTAAGAAAGAATTGTGAAACGGGGTTGCAAATGAATAATTACACATATAAAGTGAATTTTAATTCAATAAGTGGCGTTCGCCATGTGAGGATAAAATGTCTGATCTGTACAAGAAACACTTTCTGAAATTGCTCGACTTTACCCCTGCACAGTTCACTTCTCTGCTGACCCTTGCCGCACAGCTCAAAGCCGATAAGAAAAAGGGCAAGGAAGTACAAAAACTTACCGGTAAAAACATCGCGCTCATCTTCGAAAAAGACTCGACCCGTACCCGTTGCTCTTTCGAAGTTGCCGCATTTGACCAGGGCGCGCGCGTTACCTATTTAGGGCCGAGCGGCAGCCAGATTGGGCATAAAGAGTCAATTAAGGACACCGCGCGCGTGCTCGGGCGGATGTACGACGGCATTCAGTATCGCGGCCATGGCCAGGAAGTCGTCGAAACGCTGGCGCAGTATGCGGGCGTGCCGGTGTGGAACGGGCTGACCAACGAGTTCCACCCGACCCAGCTGCTGGCGGACCTGCTGACCATGCAGGAGCACCTGCCGGGCAAGGCGTTTAACGAGATGACGCTGGTCTACGCGGGCGATGCGCGCAATAACATGGGCAACTCGATGCTGGAAGCGGCGGCGCTGACCGGGCTGGATCTGCGCCTGGTGGCCCCGAAAGCCTGCTGGCCGGAAGAGAGCCTGGTAGCGGAGTGCAGCGCGCTGGCGGAGAAGCACGGCGGGAAAATCACGCTGACGGAAGACGTGGCGGCGGGCGTGAAGGGCGCGGACTTTATCTATACCGACGTGTGGGTGTCGATGGGCGAAGCCAAAGAGAAGTGGGCGGAGCGGATTGCGCTGCTGCGCGGGTATCAGGTGAATGCCCAGATGATGGCGCTGACCGGCAACCCGGACGTGAAGTTCCTGCACTGTCTGCCGGCGTTCCATGACGACCAGACCACGCTCGGCAAGCAGATGGCGAAGGAGTTCGATCTGCACGGCGGGATGGAAGTAACGGACGAGGTGTTTGAGTCGGCGGCGAGCATCGTGTTTGACCAGGCGGAAAACCGGATGCATACGATTAAGGCGGTGATGGTGGCGACGCTTGGGGAGTGAGCCTCTCTGTTACCTTGAGATGGTGATTATCTGCTGAATTATTTTTCAGCAGATAATCATTTCCAGTTTACGCGCAAAAAAATCATTTTACTGACGCATCCTCAGATAAGCATCAACCATAATATGTATTTATAATTTTATTAACCATTATTTATTAGATTGATGATGGTTAATATTAGATTATTATCAATTACAAACCATTGTAAATATTCGGTGTAATGTTTCCTTATTACTACGTTTAGTTAATAAAATAAGGATTATTTTATGTCATGGAATAAGCATGAAGCTGTGTCATATGCCCGCAGCCACGCACATCATAACAGTACGGGTTACTGCGCTCGCGCCGTCGCTGCAGCTATTCGTGCCGGAGGTTTGAAAATTGATGGTGCTGATGCAAAAAACTTCTGGCGCTCTCTTGAGAAGGCAGGATTCAGCAAGGTGTACGGCACACCCATTGAGGGTGATGTCGCAGTAATTGACGCATTACCAGGTGCGCATCAGAATGGGCATGCATGTATCTACGACGAATCGGGTACCTGGTATTCAGATTTTAAACAGAACAGCCTTTATCCCGGCCAGACATATCGGAATATACAGCCAAAAATCACCCTTTACAGGCACTACTGATATGAAAAATATCTTACTGCTTCTCTTCATATTTTCTTTCTCTGTAATGGCTGGCCACTCTGACCCGATTGAGCGTGCTGTAAAATTTAACAGCTGGTACATTAATCAAATCAACAAAGATGCATTTCCCATTACTGATGGAAACGAAATAGATAAATATGTCACAGCATCAACAATGAAAAAACTCCGTCATACGCAGGCTCCGCGTTATGCCGACGAAGAGTTTTACGAAGCCGATATGTTTTTAAAAGCGCAATACGTTGGCGATGACTGGCCCCAGAATGTAACAGCCATAGCCGGGGATACTGATCCAGTTTGTGTCAACGTATACATTGCATTTGGCAAAAAGCAGGAGCACGTAGTCATAGACTGCATGGTTAAAGAAAACAACTTATGGAAGGTACAGTCAGTTTCTAATGCGGATTTTTCAAGAAATCTGGCTATCGCAAAATGAGCCAAACGACGTACTAACAATGAAATTGATTTGGTGCGCTCTTTTTGCCGGGTGACGCTACGCTTACCCGGCCAACCTTATTCCGCGATATCAATTAACTACGCAATCCCTTGTAGGCCCGCAAATCAGGCGGCGATGCGGCCTGATGCCCGCACCCTAACCCTCTACCTGTAGGAGAGGGCTGGGATGAGGGGTCTTACTCCACCAGCATTTTCACCACAACCTTACGCACCTGCGCCGGCGCGCCCACCGCGCACAGCGGCTTGTGCACCTCACCCGGCCAGAACACCACAAAATCCCCTTCGCTCAGCACCACCGTTTTCTCCTGCTCGCCTTCCGGCAGGAACGCGATGTCTTTGTCCGCCAGCCAGTCGGTGTCCGGCGCACCGTGCGGCAGGGTGCTGAAGGTCATCCCCTCCTGACCCTTCATCACGATCTGAATATCCAGATAGCGCGCGTGGTACTCGGCGCGACGTTCGGCGAACGGCTGGGTTGTATCTTCAGAGACCAGATAAAACAGGCTGTTGCCGTTGACGTCGTGCTTGCCGAGCGGCGTCGCGTCGGTGACGTGGGCTTTAACGTGCTCAATCGCCTGGCGCAGATCGTCAGGCAGCCAGGACTGCAGATGGTGGATGTTGCCGATAATCATGAGAAAATCCTCGATATAAAACAACGTTTCATTTTTACCTTTTATACGAGAATCCCGGCTGCCATACCAGCCCTTTTTGGACGAGGTTTGCGCGAGCGCATGTTTATCGGGAATGGTGTTAATTTGCTGTTAATCCTGCCCAGGCAATTATGCAGGGGTTATGCATAACCTCGATCGGCGCTTATCGCACGGCTGTTCTAACCTCTTGATCATGCTCTCTAATTAACAAAACCCCATGCCGCCTCACACTTTACTGTTTTGATAATTTGCTCTAAAAAACCATAATTATTTATTGATTTTTCTTAAGTGCAAAATAGTTAATTACGTTAATTGCATAGCCATTCTTACCCATGAATCTTATCGTTTAAAATCAGTCACATAACAATATATGTCAAAAGATTAAAATCTACAAAACAATAACAACCTCAAATAATGCCACCGAATCCTGCTTAGCTATTCACCCATCAATAATATGAAATTAATCATTATCTGATGCGAATCATGCAAATGAAAACAAATCCCTTAATATCCATTTTCGCGTGAGCAACATCACAATACAGATTATTTAACTGCCTAGTATGAATCACGAAATCAATTGAGCTTAGCCGCCATGAAATTAAATACGTTACATGGCGCATGCCCTTTTTATTCTGAAAAACAGTTAAAGGAATAATTATGGAAAAGCATTACGTCGGTTCTGAAATTGGTCAATTGCGTAGCGTTATGCTGCACCGCCCAAATTTAAGTCTGAAGCGCTTAACGCCATCGAATTGCCAGGAGCTGCTTTTCGATGACGTGCTCTCGGTTGAGCGGGCGGGTGAGGAGCATGACATCTTCGCAAACACGCTGCGCGAGCAGGGTGTGGAAGTCCTGCTGTTGACCGACCTTCTGACACAAACCCTTGATATTGCAGAGGCGAAGGCCTGGCTGCTGGATACGCAAATCTCCGACTACCGCCTCGGCCCTACCTTTGCCGGCGACGTGCGCGGCTGGCTGGCGGATATGCCGCACCGTGAACTGGCGCGCAGATTAAGCGGCGGATTAACCTACGGTGAAATTCCGGCGGCGATTAAAAATATGGTGGTAGATACCCACACGGCGAATGATTTTATTATGAAGCCGCTGCCAAACCATTTATTTACCCGTGATACCTCCTGCTGGATCTATAACGGCGTCTCTATTAACCCAATGGCCAAACCGGCCCGTCAGCGCGAAACCAATAACCTGCGGGCAATATATCGCTGGCACCCGGCGTTCGCCGACGGCGATTTTATTAAGTATTTCGGCGACGAGAATATTAATTACGACCACGCCACTTTAGAAGGCGGCGACGTATTAGTCATTGGCCGCGGCGCGGTATTGATCGGCATGTCTGAACGCACCACCCCGCAGGGCGTGGAGTTCCTCGCCAACAGCCTGTTCAAACACCGTCAGGCCGAGCGCGTAATCGCCGTTGAGCTGCCAAAACACCGCTCCTGCATGCACCTCGACACCGTCATGACCCACATCGACGTGGACACCTTCTCCGTCTACCCGGAAGTGGTGCGCAAAGACGCCCAGTGCTGGACGCTCACCCCGGACGGACGCGGCGGCCTGCTGCGTACCCAGGAAACCGACCTGCTGCACGCCATCGAGAAGGCGCTCGGCATTAACCAGGTACGTCTGATCACCACCGGCGGCGACGCCTTTGAGGCCGAACGCGAGCAGTGGAACGACGCCAATAACGTGCTGACCATCCGCCCCGGCGTGGTGATCGGCTACGAGCGCAACGTCTGGACCAACGAGAAGTACGACAAAGCGGGTATCACCGTGCTGCCCATCCCGGGCGACGAACTCGGACGCGGCCGCGGCGGCGCGCGCTGCATGAGCTGCCCGCTGGAACGCGACGGAATTTAAAGGAGCCATCATGGAACGAAAACCCACTCTGGTTGTGGCCCTGGGCGGCAACGCGCTGCTCAAGCGCGGCGAGCCGCTGGAAGCGGAGATCCAGCGCCAGAACATCGAGCAGGCCGCCCGCACCATCGCCGGGCTGACGGCGCAGTGGCGCGTGGTGCTGGTACACGGCAACGGGCCGCAGGTCGGACTGCTGGCGCTGCAGAACAGCGCCTACGACAAAGTGACGCCCTACCCGCTGGACGTTCTCGGCGCCGAAAGCCAGGGAATGATCGGCTACATGCTCCAGCAGGCGCTGAAAAACAGCCTGCCGCAGCGGGAGGTGAGCGTTCTGCTCACCCAGGTAGAAGTGGACGCCGCCGATCCGGCCTTCAGCAACCCGACCAAGTACATCGGCCCGGTGTACAGCGAAGCCCAGGCAAAAACGCTGGCGACGGAGAAAGGTTGGGTGTTTAAGGCCGACGGCAAGTACTTCCGCCGCGTGGTGCCCTCTCCGCAGCCTAAGCGCATCGTCGAGAGCGACGCCATCACGGCGCTGATCCAGCGCGATCACCTGGTGATCTGCAACGGCGGCGGCGGCGTGCCGGTAGTGGAGAACGCCAACGGCTATCGCGGCATTGAGGCGGTGATCGACAAAGACCTCTCCGCCGCCCTGCTGGCGCGCCAGATCGAGGCCGACGCCCTGCTGATCCTGACCGATGCCGACGCGGTGTACCTCGACTGGGGCAAACCGACCCAGCGCCCGCTGGCGCAGTTGACGCCGGAGCTGCTCAGGGGCATGCAGTTCGACGCCGGATCGATGGGGCCGAAAGTGGCCGCCTGCCGCGAGTTCGTTGAAGCCTGCAACGGCATTGCCGGGATCGGCGCGCTGGCCGACGGCGCGGAGATCCTCGCGGGCGAGAAAGGCACGCTGATTCGTAACTGAACACTCATTTTAAAAAGGATTTAGCCATGACCATCAACCTGAAAAACCGCAACTTCCTGAAACTGCTGGACTACACCCCGGCGGAGATCCAGTACCTGATCGACCTCGCCATCGAGCTCAAGGCCGCCAAAAAAGCCGGGCGCGAGAAGCAAACCCTGGTCGGGAAAAACATCGCCCTGATCTTTGAAAAAACCTCCACCCGCACCCGCTGCGCCTTTGAAGTGGGCGCGTTCGATCAGGGCGCGCAGGTGACCTATCTCGGCCCAAGCGGATCGCAGATTGGCCATAAAGAGTCGATGAAAGACACCGCCCGCGTGCTGGGCCGCATGTACGACGGCATCGAATACCGCGGCTATGGTCAGGCCATCGTCGAAGAGCTGGGCGAGTACGCGGGCGTGCCGGTGTGGAACGGCCTGACCGACGAGTTCCACCCAACGCAAATCCTCGCCGACCTGATGACCATGCTGGAGCACTCCCCGGGCAAAACCCTGCCGGAACTGAGCTTTGCCTATCTCGGCGACGCGCGCAACAACATGGGCAACTCCCTGATGGTAGGCGCGGCCAAGATGGGGATGGATATCCGCCTCGTCGCGCCGAAATCCTTCTGGCCGGAAGCGGGGCTGGTTGAACAGTGCCGCGCCATCGCGAAAGAGACGGGCGCGCGCATCACCCTCACCGACGACGTGGAAGAAGGCGTGCTGGGGACCGATTTCCTCTACACCGACGTGTGGGTCTCCATGGGCGAGCCGAAGGAAGCCTGGGCCGAGCGCGTCAGCCTGATGAAGCCATATCAAATTAACGCCCAGGTGATGAAGGCCACCGGCAATCCGAACGTCAAATTCATGCACTGCCTGCCGGCGTTCCACAACGAACACACCAAAGTGGGCCGCGAGATCGAGATGGCGTACGGCCTGAAGGGGCTGGAAGTGACGGAAGAGGTCTTCGAATCGCCGAATTCCATCGTCTTCGACGAAGCAGAGAACCGCATGCACACCATCAAAGCGGTCATGGTGGCGACACTCGGCGACTAATCACCGCCCGGCGCGCCGCGGGTGCGCCGGGTTTAAGGAGAACATCATGGGCAAGTTCAAGTTTCCCTCCGCTTACACCATTCTCTTTTTCCTGATTGCCGTTGTGGCGGCGCTGAGCTGGGTCGTCCCCGCCGGTCAGTACCAGATGGCGATGAACGAAACCCTCGGTAAAGAAGTCCCGATTGCCGGCACCTACGCGCACGTGGCGGCACATCCGCAGGGGCTGGTTTCCGTCCTGATGGCGCCCATCGCCGGGCTGTACGATCCGGTTTCCGGCCAGGCCGGGGCGATCGACGTGGCGCTGTTTATTCTGATCATCGGGGGATTTCTCGGGATCGTCACCAAAACCGGGGCGATTGACGCCGGGATCGAGCGCGTCACCACCCGGTTACGCGGGCGGGAGGAGTGGATGATCCCGATCCTGATGGCGCTGTTCGCCGCGGGCGGCACGATTTACGGCATGGCCGAAGAGTCTCTGCCGTTCTACACCCTGCTGGTGCCGGTGATGCTGGCCGCCCGGTTCGATCCGGTTGTCGCCGCCTCTACCGTGCTGCTCGGGGCGGGGATCGGCACGCTGGGTTCCACCATCAACCCGTTTGCCACGGTCATCGCCGCCAACGCCGCCGGGATCCCCTTTACCAACGGCATCGCCCTGCGCGTGGCGCTGCTGGTCATCGGCTGGATCATCTGCGTGGCGTGGGTGATGCGCTATGCCCGCAAAGTCCGCCAGGATCCGTCGCTGTCGATCGTCGCGGATAAACAGGAAGAGAACCGCGCCCATTTCCTTGGCAACAAGGGCGAACAGTCGCTGGAATTCACCCCGGTGCGCAAAATCATCCTGGTGATTTTTGCCCTCGCCTTCGCGGTGATGATTTACGGCGTGGCGGTACTGGGCTGGTGGATGGCGGAGATCTCCGCGGTGTTTCTCGCCAGCGCGATTATTGTCGGCCTGATTGCCCGCATGAGCGAAGAGGAACTGACGTCGACGTTTATCAACGGCGCGCGAGATTTGCTGGGCGTCGCGCTGATTATCGGCATCGCGCGCGGTATCGTAGTCATCATGGATAAGGGCATGATTACCCACACCATTTTGCACAGCGCGGAAGGGCTGGTCAGCGGGTTGTCCACGGTAGCGTTTATCAACGTGATGTACTGGCTGGAGGTCGTGCTGTCGTTTCTTGTGCCATCTTCATCCGGCCTGGCCGTTCTGACGATGCCGATCATGGCGCCGCTTGCCGATTTCGCTAACGTCAACCGCGACCTGGTGGTGACGGCTTACCAGTCGGCCTCCGGCATCGTTAACCTCGTCACGCCCACTTCTGCCGTCGTGATGGGCGGGCTGGCTATCGCTCGGGTGCCTTACGTGCGCTATCTGAAATGGGTGGCGCCGCTGCTGGCGATCCTGACGGTGGTGATTATGGTGGCGTTAAGTCTGGGGGCGTTGTTGTAATTTGCCGGATGGCGCTGCGCTTATCCGGCCTACGGATCGGTGCGGTGCCACCGGTTATTTCGGGAACTGATATGGGAACTATGATGGATTACGAAGAGTACTCTCCCAAAGAGCAACTACAGCTGACGGTCTGCCAGCGCCTGATCGCAGAAAAGAGTTACCTCTCTCAGGAGGAGATCCGCCGGGATTTACAGGAGTGTGGTTTTGAGACCATCAGCCAGTCCACCGTTTCACGTCTGCTTAAATTGCTCGGTGTCATAAAAATTCGAAATGCCAAAGGGCTAAAGATTTATTCGCTGAATCCCCAGCTGCGCCCTGCCCCCGACGCCGCGCGTACCGTGTCCGAAATGGTGGTCAGCGTCGAGCATAATAGCGAGTTTATCCTTGTTCATACCGTCGCCGGATATGGCCGCGCGGTGGCGCGTATTCTGGATTATCACCAGCTTCCGGAAATATTAGGCGTGGTGGCCGGCAGCAGTATTGTCTGGGTCGCCCCCCGGGTGGTGAAGCGTACCGCGCTGGTGCATAAGCAAATTAATTATTTACTCAGAACGCATTAATATTCATAAAGAACCGTTTGCATTGAGTAAAGCGTGCATTAAATCGCTTGATCCGAAAAGCGAGCTGCGTATAATGCCCGACAATTTGCCGGGAGGAAGCATGGTCAAGCGTGTACGACATAACGTCTTACCGCGTCTGAAATCAGACGCTGGCCTGCCGTTTTTCTTCCCGTTGCTAAACCTATTCCCAGAGCCCCTCATTTGAGGGGCTTTTTTTTGCCCGGCGTCAGGAGATAAACATGAATCCGCTTTATCAAAAACACATCATTTCCATAAACGACCTCAGCCGCGAAGAGCTGGAACTGGTTCTGGAAACCGCGGCAAAACTGAAGGCCAATCCGCAACCGGAGCTGCTGAAGCACAAGGTGATTGCGAGCTGCTTCTTTGAAGCCTCGACCCGCACCCGCCTCTCCTTTGAAACCTCCATGCACCGCCTGGGCGCAAGCGTGGTGGGCTTCTCGGACAGCAGCAACACGTCGCTGGGTAAAAAAGGCGAGACCCTGGCGGATACCATTTCAGTGATTAGCACCTACGTCGACGCAATTGTGATGCGTCATCCACAGGAGGGCGCGGCGCGCCTCGCGACCGAGTTCTCCGGCGGCATTCCGGTGCTGAACGCCGGTGACGGTGCCAACCAGCACCCAACGCAGACGCTGCTGGACCTGTTCACCATTCAGGAGACGCAGGGCAAACTTGAGAACCTGAACATCGCCATGGTTGGCGACCTGAAATACGGCCGCACCGTTCACTCCCTGACCCAGGCGCTGGCGAAATTTAACGGCAACCGCTTCTTCTTCATCGCCCCGGACGCGCTGGCGATGCCGCAGTACATTCTCGACATGCTGGACGAGAAAGGCATTCAGTGGAGCCTGCATGCCAGCATCGAAGAGGTGATGAGCCACGTGGATATTCTCTACATGACCCGTGTGCAGAAAGAGCGTCTGGACCCGTCCGAATACGCCAACGTGAAGGCACAGTTCGTGCTGCGCGCCAGCGACCTCGAGGGCGCGCGCGACAACATGAAGGTACTGCATCCGCTGCCGCGCATCGATGAGATCACCACAGACGTGGACAAAACGCCGCACGCCTGGTACTTCCAGCAGGCCGGGAACGGCATCTTCGCCCGCCAGGCGTTACTGGCACTGGTTCTGAATCGCGAATTAGCTCTGTAAGGGGAGACGACCATGACACACGATAACAAACTCCAGGTTGAAGCCATCAAGCGTGGCACCGTGATTGACCACATCCCTGCGCAGGTGGGCTTTAAGCTGCTGACGCTGTTCAAACTGACGGAAACCGACCAGCGCATCACCATAGGCCTGAACCTGCCGTCGGGCGAGATGGGCCGCAAAGACCTGATTAAAATCGAGAATACCTTCCTGACCGACGAGCAGGTCAACCAGCTGTCGCTGTACGCGCCGGACGCCACCGTCAACCGCATCGACGAGTATGAAGTGGTCGGTAAATCCCGCCCGAGCCTGCCGAATCGCATTGAAAGCGTGCTGGTCTGCCCGAACAGCAACTGCATCAGTCACGCTGAGCCGGTTTCCTCCAGCTTTGCAGTGAAAAAACGCGCCGATGACATCGCGCTCAAATGCAAATACTGCGAAAAAGAGTTTTCTCATTATGTGGTGCTGGCCAACTAATTGAGGTTGGTAATGAAATCCCGGCTGTTATAATGGCCGGGAACATTCTTAACGCTGTAATTCTGGAGAAAACATGAGCAAAGTACTCGCGACGGAAAATGCACCAGCGGCTATCGGCCCTTACGTTCAGGGCGTTGATCTGGGTAGCATGATCATCACTTCCGGGCAGATCCCGGTGAACCCAAAAACCGGCGCGGTGCCGGAAGATGTCGCGGCACAGGCGCGTCAGTCGCTGGAAAACGTGCAGGCTATCGTTGAATCTGCCGGTCTGAAAGTGGGTGATATCGTGAAAACTACCGTTTTCGTGAAGGATCTGAACGATTTCGCGACCGTTAACGCCACCTACGAAGCGTTCTTCACCGAGCACAACGCCACCTTCCCGGCGCGCTCCTGCGTGGAAGTGGCGCGTCTGCCAAAAGACGTGAAAATTGAAATCGAAGCGATTGCCGTTCGTCGTTAATTCGCTTTGGCGATAAAAAAGGCAGCCCAGGCTGCCTTTTTTGTTGCTTGCTACTGATTCCGCGTCGCCCTGAGCAGCGTCTCCAGCGGATAGACCACCGCAATCACCACTTCGTCCTGAACCTTCGCCGCGTTATCCAGCTCGCTCTGAATCGACGCGATCTCTTTATCATCCAGCGTGCCCTGGCGCGCCACCAGGTCGGTGAGCCGCAGGCCAATCGACGCCAGCTTATCCACCTCCTGGATCACCGGCTTCATCGCCTTCAGCTGATAGCTGTTTTCGCTTAACGCCAGCGCGTCGCTGGTGTTGCTCTGCCAGCGGTTAAAGACGTGGCGCAGGGCGTCAGCGCTTTCCGTGTCTTCCGCATCGCTCACCAGACGGTCCGCCCATTTGTGCATCTGGCGCACGGTGGCGCTTTCGGCGTTCAGCGCATCCGCAAAGCGGTTGAGGGGCTCAAACTGATGGTAGTTTCCCGCCTGGAACTTCAGGTGCTGGCGGGTGTAATACTGCGCGGGCTCTACCGCCTGAGCGAGGATCTGCAGCGCCAGCGTGTCGGCATTACCGGCGAGGCGCGTGAACTGCACCTGCTGCTGGGTATGTTGCTGCAGCCCGACCGACACCGTCGACCAGCTGTCCATCGCCTGCAGGCGGGTGTACATGTTGTCGACGTCGTTAACATCCTGCGCGGACCACAGCCGCTCCGCCACCGCAAACGTGCGCGGCCACAGACGAATATCCAGCACCGGCGCCACCACGTTTTCCGCCCATAGCGCCGCTTCGCCGCCGAGCAGGTTTGCCTGATTCGCCACGTCCGGCACGACCGGCGGAATGCCTTTCGGCACCGCGTCCAGACGCGTGCCGCTGATTGGGTAACGCGTATTCCCGACAAGGAAATAACCGGCGAGTTTGTCGTTATCGACGGTGACGACAGGGCGCGTTTCGCCCATCCACGTATCAACGGTAAATGTGACCTGGCTGTCATCGCGCCACTCGATGTTCTGCACCGCGCGGCGGGATTTCCCGGCAAAATCAATAAACCCGCGCCAGCCGGCATCCCCTTTCACCAGCGTGAAGCTCCCCTCCACCGGCTTGCCCTTCAGGCGCGGCATGGAAAAGGCCCAGCTCTGGACGCTGTCGGTATCTGCAATCACGTCCACGCCGTTCAGCCCCTGCGGGACAATTTCGTTGCGGTAGTGATAGGCGGTGGACTGGGGCTGGTCGAGATAGAAACCGGTGGAGAGAATGCCCTTGTAGCCGTTCTGCGCCACCTGCCCCAGCGCGTCCTGGCCCTGCCAGGACTGGATCAGAATGCTTTTCGGCAGATCGGGATGGTAGATCTCATCCCAGCCGACCATCTGGCGGCGATGCTTCTCGAGGATCGTTTCCAGCCTGCGGTTGAAGTAAGCCTGCAGCGCGTGGCTGTCCGCCAGACTGTTGTCGCGCATAAACCGCTGGATGGCTGGGTTCGCTTTCCACTGGCTGTCGTCCACTTCGTCGCCGCCGATGTGCAGATACGGATCGGGGAAGATGGCTGCCAGTTCGCTGACCATCGCGTCCGCAAACGTGTAAGTCGCGTCTTTGGTGGGCTCGAGAACCGGCTTCAGTACGCCCCAATGGCGCTCCATGGCGTATGGCCCCGGGGCGCTTATCAGCTCCGGGTAGGCCACGGCAATCGCCGAGGCGTGACCCGGCATGTCGATCTCCGGCACCACGCGAATGCCGCGCTCGGCGGCGTAACGCACCACCTCGCGCATCTGCTCAGGCGTGTAGAACAGCCCGTCGCTGGCAAGCTGCGTCAGCTTAGGGTAGCGCTTCGAGCTGAAGCGCCAGCCCTGATCGTCGGTTAAGTGCCAGTGCAGGACGTTGAGCTTCGCCGCGGCCATGCCGTCGATCTGGCGCTTGATATCCGGCAGCGGAATAAAGTGGCGCGCCGAGTCGAGCAACAGCCCGCGCCACGGGAAACGCGGCGAATCTTCAATGGTAACCCACGGGATCGAGGTGTTTTCCGCCCCGTTCTGCATCAGCTGGAGCAGGGTTTCCATGGCGCGCAGCGCGCCGAAGCGGGTGTTGGCGGAGATATTCACCCCGTTGGCGTCCACCGTGAGCTTATAGGTTTCATCGCTGTCCGGCAGCGGCTGCGGCTTGACCTTTTTGGCAATCGCGATGCGGATAGTCGGTTTGTCCGGCTTTTCAGCCTGCGGCTGCAGCGTCCAGCCGGTTTGCAGGGCGATGCGCTGGCGCAGTCGGTTGACGGCGTCACCGAGATCGTCCCCGCTGACGCTAATGGATACGTTGTTGCTGAGCACCAGCGCACCCTGGGGCGTCGGGCGTTCGACCTTGGCAGGCCAGGGCATTAAGGGGAGATCGCCTGCCGGGGCAGCAAAGGCTGAGGCGCCGAGCATCAGCCCGGCGGTTAAGAGACTGTACCGTAACATGAATGTTCCTTATCTGACGGGCCAAATAAAGGCAAAACATTCTGTTAACATGCGCTCAATTTGTCGTCAAGCGAATGCGCCGACGGAGATCACAGGTTGTTGAATTTAGGAGGAAAGCTAGCTGCCCGGCGGCGCTGCCGTTACTGCCACCCATACCGACGCGCATAGAATCCTTTCACCATCTGGGTCAGCACCATATAGCCCGCGAGGATCGCCACCAGCCACGGGAAGTAGCTCAGCGGCAGCGCCTGCAGCTGCAGGTAGCTCGCCAGCGGTGAGAACGGCAGCGCGATGCCGAGCGCCATCACAATCCCCGTCATCACAATCAGCGGCCACGCGGCACGGCTCTGGATGAACGGAATGCGGCGGGTGCGGATCATATGCACAATTAGCGTCTGCGACAGCAGGCCTACCACGAACCAGCCGGACTGGAACAGCGTCTGATGTTCCGGGGTGTTGGCATGGAACACAAACCACATCAGGCAGAAGGTCAGGATGTCGAAGATGGAGCTGATCGGGCCAAAGAACAGCATGAAGCGCCCGAGATCTGCCGGGTTCCAGTGCTGCGGCTTCTGGATCTGCTCGTCGTCCACGTTATCAAACGGGATCGCCACCTGAGACACGTCGTACATCAGGTTCTGGATCAGCAGGTGCAGCGGCAGCATCGGAAGGAACGGTAGAAACGCGCTCGCCACCAGCACGCTGAAGACGTTACCGAAGTTGGAGCTGGCGGTCATCTTGATGTACTTGAGCATATTGGCAAAGGTACGGCGCCCTTCAATCACGCCCTCCTCCAGCACCATCAGGCTTTTTTCCAGCAGAATGATATCCGCCGCTTCGCGGGCGATATCCACCGCCCCGTCGACGGAAATACCGATATCCGCCGCACGCAGCGCGGGCGCGTCGTTAATGCCGTCGCCCATAAAGCCCACCACGTGCCCTTCGCGCTTGAGCAGGGTGACGATGCGCTCTTTGTGCATCGGCGTCAGGCGGGCAAACAGCGTGGTACGCTGGGCAAGCTTCGCCAGCTCGTCATCAGAGAGATGTTCAATATCGCTCCCCACCACCACGTCGCCCGCGTCCAGCCCCACTTCATGGCACACTTTCGCCGCCACCAGCTCGCTGTCGCCGGTGAGGATTTTCACGGTAATACCGCTCGCCTTCAGCGCTTTGAGCGCCGGGGCGGTGGTCTCTTTCGGCGGGTCGAGGAAGGCGATGTAACCTTCGAGGATCAGATCGGATTCGTCAATACGCTGGTAATCACCCTCGCGCGCGGGCAGGAACTTGCTCGCGACCGCCACGACGCGCAGCCCCTGACGGTTCAGGTTGTCGGTGACGCGCTTGATGCGGCGCAGCATAGTGTCGTCCAGCGGCACGATGTCGCCGTTATAGCGAACCTGCGTCGACACGTTAAGGATCTCCTGCAGCGCACCTTTGCAGATCAGCTGATGCACGTCCGTCTGCTCGCTCACCACCACCGACATGCGGCGGCGCTCGAAGTCGAACGGGATCTCATCCACCTTCTGCCAGCGGCCGGAGAGCGTGCGGGCTGATTCTTCATCCACCCCTTCCAGCACCGCAACGTCGAGCAGGTTTTTCAGCCCGGTCTGATAATGGCTGTTCAGCCACGCGCTGTGAAGGACGCGCTCGCTGGTTTTGCCGGAGATATCGGTGTGGTTCTCCAGCACGATTTTGTCCTGCGTCAGGGTGCCGGTTTTATCGGTACAAAGGATGTCCATCGCGCCAAAGTTCTGAATGGCATCGAGGTGTTTAACGATCACTTTTTGTTTAGAGAGCTTCACCGCACCGCGCGCCAGCGTGGAGGTGACGATCATCGGCAGCATTTCCGGCGTTAAGCCGACCGCCACGGAGAGCGCAAACAGCGCCGCTTCCCACCAGTCGCCTTTGGTGTAGCCGTTGATCAGCAGCACGATCGGCGTCATCACCATCATAAAGCGGATCAGCAGCATGCTGACGCGGCCAATTCCTTTCTGGAAGGCATTTGGCTCGCTCTCCTGCTCGCTGACGCGTCCGGCAAGCTGACCAAACCAGGTGTTGCCCCCGGTGGCGGTGACAATCGCCTGCGCGGTGCCGCTGACGACCGTGGTGCCCATAAAGCACAGGGTGTCGCACTCGAGCGGGTTCATCTGCTGCGGGTCGCGGCTGCGCGCCACCTTTTCAACGGGCAGGGATTCCCCGGTCAGGGAGGCCTGCGCGACGAAGAGATCGCGCGCCTGGATGATGCGTAAATCCGCCGGGATCATGTCCCCCGCGGCCAGCTTCACCAGATCGCCCGGCACCAGCTGGTCGATAGGCAGTTCCACCCAGGCGTTTTCGCCGAGATCGTTAATCACGCGCGAGACGGTCGCGGTGTTGCTGACCATCGCCTTCAGGGCGTCAGCCGCTTTGGTAGAGCGGGCTTCCTGAATAAAGTTCAGCAGCGTGGAGATACCGACCATAAGGGCAATGACGCCTGCGGCAAACAGATCTTCCGTCGCGTAGGAGATGAGGCCGAGCACGGTCAGCAGCAGGTTGAACGGGTTGCGGTAGCAGAGCCACAGGTGCACCCACCACGGAGACGGCTTTTGCGCCGGAATGAGGTTATCGCCATGCACGGCGCGGATTTTTTCCACTTCTGCCGCGTTCAGACCTTCCGGGTGTCCGCCAAAGGCGCGCCAGACTTCGTTTTCATCCATCGCCGCCACGTTCAGGCAGCGTTCGGTCAGGGACGCGGGGATCGCCGCCCCCGCCATGTTTTTGGCATTAGGCAGCGGGTCGCGCTGAACAAGACGGTGTGGCAGGTGGCGGCTCAGCAGGGCCTGCAGCTGCCGGGTGATATTTTTAAACATAGTCATTCCTCCGCATCCGCCAGGGCGGACGCAGCAATTCCTTCAGGCGTGGCAAAGCCGTACCTGAGAGGCACTCAATTTTTCAAGCAGGAACGTTTAAGACGTTGCTGCCTCACGCCGGTGAGACAGCAAAAGCTGGCTTACCGGAAAGAACGCATTCTCCCGTTCAGGAGAGGTGTGGGATCGGGATCCATGAAGCCTCCGGTAAGTAAAAAGTAGGGTGTCGCCGCGCAGTATAAGGATTTAAGCGTACCCTATATGACGATTCGGGCGGTATTATACCCCCCTGCAAATAAACCGAACGTAAACCAGACTTTGCCCATAGCGAAATCGCGCTATAGCATTAGGCTCAATTCACTACATCGTCGTTGTTACAGGGAATACAGCATGCAGAACCGCCTTACGATTAAAGACATCGCGCGTTTAAGCGGCGTGGGGAAATCGACCGTCTCACGCGTGCTGAACAACGAAAGCGGCGTCAGCGAACGCACCCGCGAGCGCGTTGAGGCGGTCATGAATCAGCACGGTTTTTCCCCTTCCCGCTCCGCGCGCGCCATGCGCGGGCAGAGTGACAAAGTCGTCGCCATCATTGTCTCGCGTCTGGACTCTCTGTCTGAAAACCTCGCCGTGCAGACCATGCTGCCCGCCTTCTACGAGCAGGGGTATGATCCGATCATGATGGAGAGCCAGTTCTCTGTGCAGCTGGTTGAAGAGCATCTGGGTATGCTCCAGCGGCGCAACATTGATGGCGTGGTGCTGTTCGGCTTTACCGGCATCAAAGACGAGATGCTAAAACCCTGGCAGCCGTCGCTGGTGCTGCTGGCGCGCGATGCCCACGGGTTTGCCTCCGTCTGCTATGACGACGAGGGCGCGATTATCACCCTGATGCAGCGCCTCTTTGACGAAGGCCATCGCCACATCAGCTTCCTCGGCGTCCCGCACGCGGACGTCACCACCGGCAAGCGTCGTCATGAGGCCTACCTGGCCTTTTGCAAAAAGCACAATCTTTCCGCCGTGGCCTCCCTGCCGGGTCTGGGCATGAAGCAGGGCTACGAGCAGGTCGCCAGCGTACTGACGCCGCAGACCACCGCGCTGGTGTGCGCCACGGATACCCTTGCACTGGGTGCCAGCAAATATCTGCAGGAGCAGCGTATCGATAACCTGCAGGTGGCGAGCGTCGGCAGCACGCCGCTGATGAAGTTCCTGCACCCGGAGATCATCACCGTCGACCCGGGCTACGCCGAATCCGGCAGACAGGCCGCCGCGCAGCTGATCGAGCAGATAAACGGGCGCGCTGAGCCGCGTCAGATCGTCATTCCCGCTCACCTTTCGTAATCGCCATAAAACAGATTATTGTGATCTTCGCCCGATTTCGGGAACGTTCCCATTTTCGCCGTCACGCTGAAGGAGTAGGCTTGCGCTCAGGTCATTACCCCCCTCACCATCTGTCATGAGGTTTCATGATGAGTAAAGTCAAACAAGCAGATATCGATCGGCTGATCGTCCTGGTCGGCGGCCGCGAAAACATCGCCACCGTCAGCCATTGCATTACCCGCCTGCGCTTCGTGCTAAACGATCCGGCCAAAGCCAACCCGAAGGCCATTGAAGAACTTTCCATGGTCAAAGGCTGCTTCACCAACGCCGGTCAGTTCCAGGTCGTGATTGGTACCGAAGTGGGCGATTACTATCAGGCTCTGCTGGCAACGACCGGGCACTCCTCCGCCGATAAAGAGCAGGCGAAGAAGGCCGCGCGCCAGAACATGAAGTGGCACGAGCAGTTGATTTCCCACTTTGCGGAGATCTTCTTCCCGCTGCTGCCCGCGCTGATCAGTGGGGGCTTGATCTTAGGCTTCCGTAACGTCATCGGCGATGTGCCGATGAGCGACGGTAAAACCCTGGCGCAGATGTATCCGGCGCTGAAAACCGTGTACGACTTCCTGTGGCTGATTGGCGAGGCGATCTTCTTCTATCTGCCGGTCGGGATTTGCTGGTCCGCGGTGCGTAAAATGGGCGGTACGCCGATCCTCGGTATCGTACTCGGCGTCACGCTGGTCTCTCCGCAGTTAATGAACGCTTACTTACTTGGTCAGCAGGTGCCTGAGGTGTGGAACTTCGGCCTGTTTACCATCGCCAAAGTGGGCTATCAGGCGCAGGTCATTCCGGCCCTGCTGGCGGGGCTGGCGCTGGGCTTTATTGAAATCCGACTGAAGCGCATCGTGCCGGATTACCTCTATCTGGTGGTGGTGCCGGTGTGCTCGCTGATTCTGGCGGTGTTCCTGGCGCATGCCTTTATCGGTCCGTTTGGCCGCATGATTGGCGACGGCGTGGCCTTCGCGGTGCGTCACCTGATGACCGGCAGCTTCGCCCCGATTGGCGCCGCGCTGTTTGGCTTCCTGTACGCCCCGCTGGTGATCACCGGCGTGCACCAGACCACGCTGGCCATTGATATGCAGATGATCCAGAGCCTCGGCGGCACGCCGGTCTGGCCGATTATCGCCCTGTCTAACATTGCTCAGGCGTCAGCGGTGACCGGCATCATTATCGTCAGCCGCAAGCACAACGAACGCGAGATCTCCGTTCCGGCGGCCATCTCCGCCTACCTCGGCGTCACCGAACCGGCGATGTACGGTATCAACCTGAAATACCGCTTCCCGATGCTCTGCGCGATGATCGGTTCCGGTCTGGCTGGCCTGGTGTGCGGACTGAACGGCGTAATGGCAAACGGGATTGGCGTCGGCGGCCTGCCGGGCATCCTCTCCATCCAGCCCGCTTACTGGCAGGTGTTTGCCCTGGCGATGGCCATCGCGATTATCGTCCCAATGGCGCTCACCACCGTGGTTTACCAGCGTAAGTTCCGTCAGGGCTCGCTGCAGATTGTTTAACTCTCTCTTTCGGGGCGCAGTTGCGCCCCTTCGCATTTGCAGGAACACACTATGAATACCCTTCCTCACTGGTGGCAAAACGGCGTTATCTACCAGATTTACCCCAAGAGTTTCCAGGACACCACCGGCAGCGGCACCGGCGATCTGCGAGGCGTGACGCAGCGTCTGGACTACCTGAAAACCCTCGGCATCGACGCCATCTGGCTGACGCCGTTTTATATCTCCCCGCAGGTGGACAACGGCTACGACGTGGCAAACTACACCGCCATCGATCCGGCCTACGGCACGCTGGATGATTTCGACGAGCTGGTCGCTGAGGCGCACGCGCGCGGCATTCGCATCGTGCTGGACATGGTGTTTAACCACACCTCCACGCAGCACGCCTGGTTCCGCGAGTCGCTGAACAAAGCGAGCCCGTACCGCCAGTTCTACATCTGGCGAGACGGCACGCCGGAGCAGTTGCCCAATAACTGGCGCTCCAAGTTTGGCGGCAACGCCTGGCGCTGGCACGCGGAGAGCGAGCAGTATTACCTGCACCTGTTCGCGCCAGAGCAGGCGGACCTCAACTGGGAAAACCCGGCGGTGCGCGGCGAGCTGAAAAAGGTGTGCGAGTTCTGGGCCGACCGCGGCGTCGACGGCTTGCGCCTCGACGTCATTAACCTGATTTCGAAAGATCAGGATTTCCCTGACGATAACACAGGCGACGGCCGCCGCTTCTACACGGACGGCCCGCGCATCCACGAATATCTGCAGGAAATGAGCCGCGACGTCTTCACCCCGCGCAACCTGATGACGGTGGGCGAGATGTCCTCGACCTCGCTGGAAAACTGCCAGCAGTACGCGTCGCTCGACGGGCGCGAGCTGTCGATGACCTTTAACTTCCACCACCTGAAGGTGGACTACCAGGGCGGCGAAAAATGGACGCTGGCGAAGCCGGACTTCGTGGCGCTCAAAACCCTCTTCCGCCACTGGCAGCAGGGGATGCACAACAAAGCCTGGAACGCGCTGTTCTGGTGTAACCACGATCAGCCGCGCATTGTGTCGCGCTTCGGTGACGAAGGAGAATACCGCGTTCACGCCGCGAAGATGCTCGGCATGGTGCTGCACGGCATGCAGGGCACGCCGTATATCTACCAGGGGGAGGAGCTGGGGATGACCAACCCACACTTCAGCCGCATCACCGATTACCGCGACGTGGAGAGCCTGAACATGTTCGCGGAACTGCGTGCCAGCGGCCGCGAGCCGGATGAATTACTGGCGATTCTGGCGAGTAAATCCCGCGATAACGGGCGAACCCCAATGCAGTGGGACGCGTCGCACAACGCGGGCTTTACCGAGGGCGAACCGTGGATTGGCGTCTGCGGTAATTACGAAACCGTGAACGCCCGTACGGCGCTGGACGACCCGGATTCAGTGTTCTACACCTATCAGTCGCTGATTCGTCTGCGCAAAACCCTCCCGGTGCTGACGTGGGGGGATTATGAGGATCTCCTGCCGGAACATCCTTCTCTTTGGTGTTACCGCCGTCACTGGCAGGGGCAGACGCTGATTGTTGCGGCAAACCTGAGTCACGAGCGCCAGCAGTGGCAACCCGACCCGGTGACAGGAGTGTGGCGGGTCGCACTCAGCAACTACGAGGAAGTCTCCTCCTGTCCCGATGCGCTGCTATTGCGTCCGTTTGAAGCCATCTGGTGGGTGCAGGAATAAACGTCAGGAGATACGGCATGCTGTATCTCCTTTTTTATGTTTAGCGATACGCTAAATGTACGACGATAACTTTTACATCGCGGCGTACCCAAAATAAAAATAGCCCTGCCAATCAAATAACCTCGGCAGGATATTATGAAAAAGACAATTATTAAAGCAACGTGTATTAGCACATTATTATTAAGCTCACAGGGATGGTGCGGAAATACGTCCGTCGATCTTCGTTTTGGTCATAATACGCGCTCAGACGTAAATGATTCACGTATTAAGGTCATGCATCAGGCGAACAACGGTTTTTACTTCTCCGTCGAAGCCGCACAAAACCACAACGATACCTTTTTTGGTGATAATGACAGATACAATCCCAACGACAAAGGGGTAACAGAGGCAGCCCAGGAGATCGAAACGCGCTGGCGCTTCGATCTCGGAAATGGCTTTGCGGTTGCGCCGGGCCTGGTGACGGTTTTCACTGCCAGCAACACTCATTACCGCCCTTTCATTCAGGGCTGGAAAGCGTTCGATAATGGGCTGAACCTTTCTGCCCGCTATCGTTATAACACCGTAAACGATGCGCACAGTGACAGAAAACTAGACGGCAACGGCTATACCCGCCGCGAGTCACACCAGTTCGACATTTGGTTCGCGTATAACATCGGCAAATTCGGTATGTCCTACAATCCGCGCTTCCGCTGGCAGGATAACGTCGATCAGGGAACCGGGGATGACACCTACTGGGAACACACTATCGCATTCAACTACAAACTCGACGAGGGCTGGACGCCTTACGTCGAACTGGTTTCTCTGGATAAAACGTACATCACTGCTGATGGCAATCATGAAAATGACTATGCCGTACGTCTGGGGATAGTGAAGCAGCTCTGACAGCCTGACTACACCGTATCGTGCTGCAGCAGCCTGCAGCCGATGCGGTCCACGGCGCTTAACAGTTCAAGTTGCCCTTCCCGCTGATACAGCGATAACGCGTTAATGTCGATCGGTAACGGCCAGCATAACGTTGAGATTGCAGCAAGCGTCGATCCTTCGCGGGTAATCGCAATAATCTTTAACCCTTTGCGCAGCGCGTTACGCGCCATTTCAATCAGCGACTGCGTCTCCCCGGATTTACTGATCAGCACCAGTGTTCCCTTCGATACTCGTGTCAGTTGGTGCATGTCATTCAAAATAAGGTGCGGCAGGCTCGCCAGCGATAAAAAACGCGACAGGTAGTTGAGACTGGTGAGCGAGGCACCCCGTGCGTACAGATAGATATGGCTGGAATGGGTGAGCAACCTTGACACCTCCGCCACAATATCGTCCGCCTGTGTACCTACGCCGGATGCTGCAGGCACGGGTGTAAAATGATCGCGCAAAAAACGATACCGAAGTTCGGTATAACTTTTATACCCCATTTTTTTACACACACGATTAACGGATGTTGTCGTAGTATAGGTATCACGGGCTATCTCTTTTGCCGATATATTAGAAATATTACCCGCGTGATGTTGAATGTATTCAAATATCAAACGCTCACTTCCCTGAAATGAATTCATAAATTACGCCCTGTTTAATCCCGGCATGATATTAGCACAGCAGAAAAATAGTCTCTGGAAGGCGCTTCACACATTGCATTTACGCGTATCACGATACGTAATTAGTATTAGCAAACGTTAAAAACTGCTTTATGTTCTCTTTATACTTTCCCTGTTTTCACATCCAGGGAATTATGACAATGACGAAACGAAAAGTTGTCGCGGTAACGGCCTGCCCGACAGGTATTGCACACACCTTTATGGCGGCGAATAAAATTATTGCGTGGGCTAAAGAACACAATATCGAGGTAAAGGTCGAAACGCAGGGCAGCGACGGCGTTAAAAACCGCTTAACAAAGCAGGATATCGCCTCCGCCACGGCCATTATTCTGGCAACCGACGTCCCCATTCAGGATGCCGAGCGTTTTGAAAACATTCCCCACCTTCAGACCCGAACACAAGATCTCATCAAGCATACCGATCGCTATCTGCGTCAGGCGCTAGCCATGGAAAAAAACGTCACCTCGACCTGCGTAACAGACGAAGACGATATTCCGCGTTCGGCTTACCAGGTCTTTATCGGCCATATCATGGCGGCCATCAGCTACATGCTGCCGGTGGTGGTTATGGGTGGGCTGATGATGGCAACGGCCAAAATTACCGGCCAGTTTATTAACATTGAGCATTCGCCATTCAGCGTACTGGATAAAGTGGGCTTTATGACCATCAAGTTCATGTACCCGGTCTTCGCCATGTTTCTGGCGTTTTCGATTGCCGGTAAACCGGCGCTGATCCCCGGGCTTATCGGCGGCATCATGTCCGACGAAGTCTACAAGCGCTTCTTTGATATCGAAGGCTTTATGCCGTCCGGCTTTTTCGGCGCGATTGGCATTGGCTTTTTTGTGGGCTATCTGGTGCGCTGGCTTAATGATTCGATTCACGTCCGCCAGCAGCTCACCACCATTAAAACCATGCTGGTCGTCCCGCTAATCACAGGCATTACGCTGGTGATGGTCATGGAATACCTGATTAACCCCATTTTTGGCTCGCTTAACCAGCTGATGGTGGTCTTTTTTACCTCGGCAGGTGACACCGGGCGCGGATTCTATTCCGCGATGATCGCCGCGGGCACCGCGTTCGACCTGGGTGGTCCGGTCAACAAGGCGGCAGGCTCGGTCGCGCTTGGCCTGAATGGCATGAGCGAAACGTTTGATCTCACCGCCCGCGAACTCTCCATCGTGATCCCCTCTATTGGCGTCGGCTTTGCGGCGTTTCTCAACGGCCGCTTTGGATTACCGGATGTCTTCAGCCGGGAAGAAAAAACCGTCGGGAGTACCTCGTTGCTGCTGGGCGTGATTGGGATCTCCGAAGGCGCGATCCCATTTATCCTGAAAAATCCACGCCTGATCCCGGTGTTCATGACCGGTGCCGTTGCCGGCGCGCTGGTCGCCATTGCACTCGGCGTGAAGCAGACGCTGCCTCTGCCGGCCATCTGGGGCTGGCCGCTGGCAACCAATGTGGTGGGCTACCTGGCGAGCGTTTTTGTTGGCGCACTGATTTGCGCCCTGGGCGTGCTTTATGTCAGCCCAAAGAACGCCGGGTAAGGGGAACGTCATGAATCAGATCCACGTCATTGCCCACACGCATTGGGATCAGGAGTGGTATTTCACCCATCAGGACAGCATGGTGCTGGCGTCATATAACTTTGCAGAGGTCATCGACACGCTGGAGAAGGATCCGGCTTACAGCTGCTATCACCTTGACGGACAGATGGCGGTAGTGGAGGATTTTCTCGCCATCAATCCCGATTATCGCGTCAGGCTGGAAACGCTGGTCAGAGAGAAAAGGATCCTTGTGGGACCATGGTATACCCAGACGGACACCTACAACGTGCATGGCGAATCCATTATCCGCAATCTTAAGTACGGCATCTTCGCCGCTCGGAAGCTGGGGCACGCCATGCAGGTCGGGTACCTTCCTGATACCTTCGGCCACAATGCGCAGATGCCCACGATTTTGCAGGGCTGCAATATCGATAACATCGTCTTCTGGCGCGGTATCGATCACGACAAACAAGCTAAAAGCAGCCAGTTCCTCTGGCGCGCGCCTTCAGGGGCGACCGTTATCGCCTGCGCGATGGCGTTTGGTTATGGTGCGGCCAAAAACATGGATTCCGAAGCGAGCCATCTGCAGGGCAAAATCTACCCAATGGTCAATCTTCTGCGTTCACGTGCCGGTATCAACGACCTGCTCCTGCCCTGCGGCGGCGATCAGGTCAGCATCGACCCGGCACTGCCAAAAATCCTGCAGGTGGCCAGCGCAAGCTCCCCGGACCAGGACCGCTACGTCATCAGCTCGCTGGAGCGCTACGTCGACATTCTGCGTGCGCAGCGTGAGCAGTTTGAACGCTGGGAAGGGGAGCTGAAATCGCCGCGCTACACCCGCATCCATAAAACGATCGGCTCCGTGCGCTATGACATCAAAAAGAAAAATGATGAGGTTGAGCAGTTTATCCTGCGGCAGCTGGAGCCGACAATCGCAATGGCGCGTCATCAGGGGATCCCGGTCAATCTCTCACTCGTCGATACGCTCTGGAAAAAGCTTTTGCGAAGCCATGCCCACGACTCCATCGGCGGTTGTAATAGCGATACCACCAACCGCGACATACTGCATCGGCTGGAGCAAACCGAACAGCTGTGCCACAGCCTGTGGAATCTGGTGGTGAAAATGCTGGCCGCCGCCTGCGCTCGGGAAGGCGACCTGCTGATTTTCAACCCGCTGGCCATCCCAACGCAGCGCGTGGTGATAACCACCCTGTATAGCCGGGCTGATAATATCGCCCTGACGTATCAGGGGCAGCCCATCCCCTTCGACGTCCTGAAAAAGGACATTCTGCCCGGCGGAACGGCGATCTCTCTTACCGCCGAAGGCGAGCGTGAGACATCCCTTCCCCCTTACTACCGCTGGCACGTGGCGGTAAAGACACCGGTTCTTCCGCCGCTCGGCTATCTCAGCGTTAATGTTGAAGATGGCCGTGCGCCTCTACGGGAGCCTGAGCAGACAAAGAGCAGCGAGATAGAGAATGCGCATTATCGACTGACGCTTGACGCCGGAACGCTTATCCTGGAAGACAAACGCAGCGGCAGACGCATCCCCTCTTTCTTTACTCTCGAAGATTGTGCGGACGCGGGCGACAGCTACGATTTTTCACCGCTTGCGGGCGACACGCCGACGCGCTGTTCGTATTTTACGCTCCTCAGCGGCGTGAAAACGCCGCTTGTCGAAAAGCTGACCTTCAAAGCCACAATGCTTCTTCCGCAGGATCTCGCCAGCCGTCAGGATGCGGCCCGAACGCCGTTGTCCATTCGTTTCGTCTGCGAATTACGCCATGACGATCCGAACCTGTATGTCGAGGCTTCTCTGGAAAACAGCCACTGCGATCACCGACTTCGTTTACTGATCGGCAGCGATATTCATACCCGTCACGCGATCGCCTCACAGCCTTTCGCGATAATTCATCGCGAAACAGGGTGTGCCGGTGAAAACTGGCAGGAGCGCTATCGCGAGATGCCCGTGGATATCGAAACCACCGAGGGCATTATTGCTGTCGCGGAAGCGGGCAAAGCGTTGGTAGTGAACAGCCGCGGTATGAAGGAATTTCAAATTATCGGTAGTGAACCAGCGGCGATCGCTCTGACCTTGTTTAAATCAACGGGCGTGCTCGGGCGCAACGATCTCCAATGGCGACCGGGCCGGGCGTCCGGCATTAATAATACGGTGGTTGAGACCCCCGATGCCCAACTGTTGAAACCGCTGTGCTTTTCATTCACCGTGGCGCTGGCCGGCAACGCCGGGCATCTTACGCTTCGCCAGCTGGAAAATCAGGCGGCCGGACAGCCCTTCACCTATCAACGTCAGACGCTGCACACGCTCGATCACCGTCTTGAGCGCTTTTCCTTGCGTCTGCCCGACCGACGGCTTCCGGCAGAATTCTCATTATTGAGCCTGCCAGAGCCGCTCATTCTCTCTGCCCTGCCCCATGCGCAGCAGTCGCCAGGTACGGTCGTCCGCGTATTTAACGCCGGCAAGAAGCCCGTTCCGGTCCCGGCAAGTCTGGCGGGGCTTCGTCAGATCAACTATCTGGAAGAGCCCGTACAACCGGTAACGGCGATCCTCCCTTCCGCGACCTGCGATTTTTTAATTGAGGCTTAATATGAACTTGCTTGCATTGACGCATCCCGATCTGGTTTTTATCAACCCGCAATACCGTACGCCTGAAGCGCTGATACGCTGGCTCACCGAGCCGCTCGCAAAGCGAAAAATTATCAGCGATCGAGAGACGTTTATCCAGAGCGTATTACAACGCGAAAGTGAAGGTCCTACCGCGCTGGGTGAGGCGCTCGCTGTCCCACACGGAAAAGCCCAGACGGTGCAGCAGGCGGCGTTTTGTCTGGCACTCTTCGATGAACCGATACGCTGGCCAGGTCTGGAAGGTGATGAAGAGGTGAGAATGGTCTTCCTGCTCGCCATTCCACCCGCGGAAGCAGGGAGTACCCATATGCAATTGCTGACGACGTTAACCTGTTTATTGACGGAAGATAGGGTGCGTGAGCGACTGCTGGCGGCGTGCACCCGGGAAGAGGCGATGTCCGCGCTGAGTGCTGAAGAACCACAAAAACAGGACGATGGTCCTGAACGCTCCTTTCTCATCCCGGTGGTGCTGGGCAGTATCGCGATCGCAGCCTTTCTGCAGGCAGGATTGAATTGGGCCAGCGGGGTGAGTTAACCGAATAACGCTCGGCACACCCCGTGCTGAGCGCTTGTTTTGCTAAATAATTAATCAGATTTTTCGCCCGCGCCTTTACAATCGCTGAAGCGCCCGTCGTTTGTACTCTCGTCTTTTTACTTTGTTCTGCATCAAATAAATCGCAAACATGTTTGATGCAAATCACTATATGTAGCACTTAAAATGCACGCCAACCCAACATCTTGTATTTATCGTCTACTATTCCAACAACAAGACGGCGCTTACGCTGGCCGGAATTGTGGATAACACGAGCTGGGAACGCGGGAAGTCTTTGGCCTGGCGGGGAATACGCCCGGAGAAGACTTCTCCACCTCTGTGGATAAGCTGTTTTCAAAAAATGGAGTGATCATGACACCGCATGTGATGAAACGTGATGGCTGTAAAGTGCCGTTTAAATCAGAGCGCATCCAGGAAGCCATTCTGCGTGCAGCTAAAGCAGCGGGAGTCGATGACGCAGATTACTGCGCCACCGTCGCAGAAGTCGTTAGCAGCCAGATGAACGAACGCAGCCAGGTCGATATCAACGAGATCCAGACCGCGGTTGAGAACCAGCTGATGGCGGGGCCTTACAAGCAGCTGGCGCGCGCCTACATTGAGTATCGCCACGATCGTGACGTGCAGCGTGAGAAGCGCGGGCGTCTGAACCAAGAGATCCGTGGTCTGGTAGAGCAGACCAACTCTGCCCTGCTCAATGAAAACGCCAACAAAGACAGTAAAGTGATCCCGACCCAGCGCGACCTGCTGGCCGGCATCGTCGCCAAACACTATGCCCGTCAGCATCTGCTGCCGCGCGACGTAGTCTCGGCGCACGAGCGCGGCGAAATTCACTACCACGATCTCGACTATTCGCCGTTCTTCCCGATGTTCAACTGCATGCTGATCGACCTGAAAGGGATGCTGACCCACGGTTTTAAAATGGGTAACGCGGAGATTGAACCGCCTAAGTCGATCTCCACGGCCACCGCGGTCACGGCGCAGATTATCGCCCAGGTCGCCAGCCATATTTATGGCGGCACCACCATTAACCGCATTGATGAAGTGCTGGCCCCGTTCGTGACGGCAAGCTTCAACAAGCACCGTAAAACGGCCGAAGAGTGGCAGATCCCGGACGCTGACGGCTACGCGCACTCCCGTACCGAGAAAGAGTGCTACGATGCCTTCCAGTCGCTGGAATATGAGGTGAACACGCTGCACACCGCCAACGGCCAGACGCCGTTTGTGACCTTCGGCTTTGGCCTGGGCACCAGCTGGGAATCACGCCTGATCCAGCAGTCGATCCTTCGCAACCGTATTTCCGGCCTCGGCAAGAACCGCAAAACGGCGGTGTTCCCGAAACTGGTGTTCGCCATCCGCGACGGCCTGAACCACAAGTTTGGCGATCCGAACTACGACATCAAACAGCTGGCGCTGGAGTGCGCGAGCAAGCGCATGTATCCGGACATCCTGAACTACGACCAGGTTGTGAAAGTTACCGGTTCGTTTAAAACGCCAATGGGCTGCCGCAGCTTCCTCGGCGTGTACGAGGATGAAAACGGCGAGCAGATCCATGACGGGCGCAATAACCTGGGCGTCATCAGCCTCAACCTGCCGCGCATCGCGCTGGAGGCGAAAGGTAATGAAGCTGAGTTCTGGAAACTGCTGGATGAACGTCTGCAGCTGGCGCGCAAAGCGCTGATGACCCGTATCGCCCGTCTGGAAGGGGTGAAAGCCCGCGTCGCGCCGATCCTCTATATGGAAGGGGCCTGCGGCGTGCGCCTGAAGGCGGACGATGACGTATCCGAGATCTTCAAAAACGGTCGCGCGTCCATTTCGCTGGGCTATATCGGTATTCACGAAACCATCAACGCGCTGTTTGGCGACACGCACATGTACGACAGCGAAGCCCTGCGCGAAAAAGGGATCGCCATCGTTCAGCGCCTGCGCGACGCGGTAGACCAGTGGAAAGAGGAAACTGGCTACGGGTTTAGCCTGTACAGCACGCCGAGCGAGAACCTGTGCGACCGCTTCTGCCGTCTGGACACCGCCGAGTTCGGGATTGTGGAAGGCGTGACCGACAAAGGGTACTACACCAACAGCTTCCACCTCGACGTGGAGAAAAAGGTCAACCCGTACGACAAGATCGACTTCGAAGCGGCGTATCCGCCGATCGCCAGCGGCGGCTTCATCTGCTACGGCGAATACCCGAACATTCAGCACAACCTGAAGGCACTGGAAGACGTTTGGGATTACAGCTACCAGCACGTGCCGTATTACGGAACCAACACGCCCATCGACGAATGCTACGAATGCGGCTTTACCGGTGAGTTTGAATGTACCAGTAAAGGCTTCACCTGCCCGAAATGCGGCAACCACGATGCGGCTCGCGTATCCGTGACCCGTCGCGTATGCGGCTATCTCGGTAGCCCGGACGCGCGTCCGTTTAACGCCGGCAAGCAGGAAGAGGTTAAGCGCCGCGTGAAGCATTTGGGGAATGGGCAGATCGGTTAATCCTCAGCCACGTTAATGCCCGGTGGCGCTGCGCTTACCGGGCCTACGGACCGCTCTCTTTTGTAGGCCGGGTAAGCGCAGCGCCACCCGGTGTGGTTATTCGCTATGAACTATCACCAGTACTACCCTGTCGACATCGTCAACGGCCCCGGCACCCGCTGCACCCTGTTCGTTTCAGGCTGCGTCCACGAATGCCCCGGCTGTTACAACAAAAGCACCTGGCGTCTGAACTCCGGCATGCCGTTCACCGCGGAGATGGAAGATAAAATCATCCGCGATCTGAACGACACGCGCATCAAACGCCAGGGGGTTTCGCTCTCCGGCGGCGATCCGCTGCACCCGCAAAACGTGCCGGATATCCTGAAGCTGGTGAAGCGCATTCGTGCAGAGTGTGCGGGAAAAGATATCTGGGTCTGGACAGGCTACAGGCTGGATGAACTGAATACGCAGCAGATGGAAGTGGTGGATCTGATTAACGTGCTGGTCGACGGCAAGTTCGTGCAGGATTTAAAAGACCCGTCTTTGATCTGGCGCGGCAGCAGTAACCAGGTTGTACATCATTTGCGTTGATCAAAGGCGGATGTTATCCATCCGCCCTTACCTCAAAACCGACTCAAACTCTCCATCGCCACCGCCTTAAACCCGGCAAAATCTCCGCAGCTAGAAAGCCTCGACATCGCCCGCTCGCGCAGGAAGGTGACGAAGATATCGTAAATCGCCATCGCCTCTTCGTACTCGCTTTTGCTGATGGCGAGCAGGAAGATGACGTGCGCGGTTTCGTCGCCCCACTGAACGCCGTGCGGGGCGAGCACGGTGTAGACCACCGTTTTCTGCGCCAGCAGGCCGAGGGAGTGCGGGAGCGCGATGCCGTCGCCGAGCATGGTGCTGACGATGGCTTCACGCTCAACAACCGAATCCAGAAACTCCGCGCCGACAAAGCCTTCTGCTTCAAGCTGTTCACACAGCTCGCGGAACAGCGTCTGCTGATCGATTGGCTTGTCGATAATGCGGAAATGGGCCGCGTCGAAGTATTTATCCAGCATCCACGGGCGGGTGCGGTCCACGAGCACCAGTTTGCCAATCTGTTCTAACTGATAGTCGGTCGGGAACGGGGCGATCGTTACTACCGGTTTCGACTTTTCGCTGACGCGTGCGGTGGCTATCACAAAGTCTTCGCCAATGGTTTCCGCAACCTCGTACTCGCGCAGGGTGAGCGTGCGCGTCACCTCAATCGGCGGATATTTACGCTGCAGCACCGCCTCAATCATGCGGACCATCGCGTTACCGGCGTCGCATACCAGCAGCACGCGCGGCTTGCGCTGGTAGCCGATGTTGTAGTGGCGCTCGAGCCCGACGCCAATGTGCAGCACCAGGAAGCCAATCTCGTTTTCGCTGATCGCATACGGCGTGTATTTGCCCCAGCTCGACACCGCCGCCAGCGTCATGTCCCACGCCATCGGGTAGTGCTGCTTGATGTTATCCAGCAGCGGATTGGGGATCATAATTTGATACCGCACGCGGGTGATCATGGTTTTGATGTGCGTGAGCAGATCCGCGTGCAGCTGTTCGTCGCTGAGCAGGTTGTAGTTATAGTGGGTGTTGATGTAGCGCAGGATGTAGTTGACCAGCGCTTCGTCGTCGTCGGCGTTAATGGCGCTGGGCGCGATCTCCTGAATCTGCCGCGCCGCAATGTGCACGCACAGCCAGCTCTCCTCTGATGGCGAAAGCGCCTTGCCCGCCAGCTGCTGGATGGTGACGGCGATATCCTTAGCAGCCTCGCGCACGTTCTCTTCAACGTCTTCGGCGTGGAATTCCGGCAGCGGATAGCCCTCGCTGATGCGCCGTACCGACACCGCGCAGTACAGGCGCAGGAACAGCTCGCCTTCATCGGTCAGGCGAATGTGGTGACGCGTCAGGGCGTCGTGTAGCACCGGCACCATCTGCTCCGCCACGCCCGCATTCAGCGCCACGTCGGTCACCAGCGGGTTCAGGCTGTCCTGCTGCGCCAGCTCCCAGAGCAGATCGGTCAGGCACGCGCGGGTCGACATCTCGCTGCCAAACAGCTTCATGCCATGGCGCGGACGCGTTTCCAGCGTCAGGTTGTAACGATGAAACCACTCGCGCACCTCCGCCATGTCGCTTTGCAGCGTGGCGCGGCTGACGAACCACTCGTCCGCCAGATCCTCCAGCTTAAGAGAAAATGCCGAGGTCAGAAAACGCACCACCAGATAATGCACGCGCTCCGGCCCGGTGCGGGGGATACGCAGCGCGCGCGGATGGGAGGCCTGCAGCTCTTGATACCGCGCCGCATCGTCAATTTTGAGCTGATAGCCATTGCCCCGGCTCAAGATAAACTGCGCGCCGTGGCTTGCCAGCAGCGCGTTCAGGGCGGTGATATCGGCACGGACGGTTCGCGTGGAAACCGACAGCCGCTGCGCCAGTTCGTCCTGCGGCAGCGTCTCGTTTTGCAACAGTTCGAAAAGTTGCGCTAAACGTTGGTTCGGAAATCGCACGTCGTTGTCCTCTTACGGCTTAAGGTGAAATGACCATCTGGGATGGGCTGCCGACCGGGGTATAGTCCGGTTCGAAGCTCAATTTCCCGTCCTGCGCCACGCGGAAACGGGTAATGTTGTCGCTGCGCTGGTTCATGACGTACAGCCAGCGTCCCTGCTTATCGAGCGTCAGGGTGCGCGGGTAATCACCACGCGTCCACACGTCATCCTGATGCGTCAGCGTGCCCTCCGCCGTTACGGTAAAGTGCCCGATGCTGTTATGCAAACGGTTAGCCACATACAGCTGTTTGCCGTCAGCGCTTAACGCCAGACCGGCAGCAAAGCTGGTGCCTTTGTAACCTTCAGGCAGGGCTGAAATTGTTTTGCCCTCTTTTAAGGTGCCGTTGGCGTTCACGGTATACCGGGTGAGCGTAGACGCCTCTTCGTTAATCAGCCACAGGGCATCGCCCTTTGGCGTAAAGACAAAGTGGCGCGGCCCGGCCCCTTTTGAGGAGGCGCTGATAAACGGCGGATCGTTCGGCGTCAGCTTTCCTGTCCGATCGTCAAAGCGGTACTGATAGATGCGATCCAGCCCAAGATCGGTCGAAAACACGTATTTCCCGCTCGGATCGGCGGCGATCATGTGCGCATGCGGGCCGTTATGATCGCTGATCGCGAAACTGCCCTCGACGGCAGCTTCCGGCTTCGCCGCGCCCGGTTCGCCTTGATCCTGACGTTTGTCCGTGGCTTCCCCCAGGCTGCCGTCTGCTTTAACGGGCAGCACCGCGACGCTTCCGCTGACGTAGTTCGCCACCAGAAGATGCTTGCCGTTCGGCGTCAGGGAGAGATACACCGGCCCCGCACCGCCGGAGGCCACCTGATTCAGCTCGCTCAGCTCACCGTTATCGCCGACGCGCAGCGCCTGCACCACGCCCTGCTCCACTTCGCTTGCCAGATACAGCGTTCTGCCGTCCCGTGAAAGGGTCAACTGCGCCGCATTCGGCAGTTTGCTCACCAGCGTTTTATCTTTCAGCGCGCCGGTTTGCGGGTTAACAGTAAAACGGTACAGCCCTTCACCGTTCGGATTATAGGTACCCACCCAGGCGTATTGCGTCTGGGCGACAGCGGCGGTGGCGAACATTGAGAGTGAAGCGACAAGCAGGGTACGGGTGTGCATGGTGGCTCCTTCAGGTATGTGCGGTTTAGTTTTGTTTTATTTAACCAGCTTCTTCGTCATCGCCAGCAGCGTACGCACGTCTTCCGGACGCGTATCGCCGCTGGCTTTATCGATAATCGAGCTGTAGATATGCGGGACGATCTTGCTCACGCCCGCGTCGAGGGCGATCTGCAGGATCTCCTCATAGTTTTCCAGATCGATACCTCCGGTCGGCTCCAGCCAGAAGTCGTGGCGGGCGCAGGCTTCCGCTACCGCCTTGTACTCGTCACGGTACTTGAGGCCGCCCATCGGGAAGTATTTGATGGAGCTGCCGCCGAAATCTTTCAGCAGGGCAATCGCGGTATCAACCGGCACGATACCGTCCGGCGCTTTGCTGCTCAGCGGGCCGGTGGAGATTTTTACCATGCCAACGGTGCCTGTCGGAGAGACCAGACCGTTGACCACGGACTCATTCTGCCCCAGCAGCGCGCGGCTGGTGGCCACGCCGGTAAAGACCTGGTTAACGTGCTGCGGCTGCACCTGGCGGGAGATTTCACTCACCATCGCCGACTGGTTCGGGTCGCCCGCGCCCAGCCCAACAGACAGCGCGTTATCAATCAGCTTCGCGTATTCGCGCATATCAGCAACAGCGCTCGCCACGTCCGGGTAGTTTTTGGAGAGCACGCCCACCAGCACGTGACCTTCCGCCGCCTCGTAAATAGCGCTGGCGTTGGCCTTTGAGCCGGCCAGCACGTTCAGGCAGACGCGGTCACGGTAAAAGTTGGGGGTCAGTTTCATGCGTTTTTCTCCTGTCCTAACACTTCGCTAATGCGGCGGTACACGATGTTCAGCTGGTCAGCATTCACGCTGCGCACGTCCGCTTCGATTATCCCTTCGTTGGCCTTGTAGCCACGGAAGTAAATGGCGTATTCGCCCTGCTTCAGCTTCGCCACCAGATCGCCCGTGCCGACGCCGGTCGTGACTTCGTCGAACTTAATCTCGGTGCGGGCAATATCGCGTCCGGCGCTGTCCCAGACCACGCGTGCGGTAACGCCGTTCAGGGTGTTGAGCGCCTCGATAAACGGCGTCATTTTCGCCACCATCTCGGCGCCGCTCTCTTTGGTGGCCGTCAGATAGTGTTCGATGGCGCAGGTCAGGCCAAGAATGCCCTCTTTACCCACCTTCATGGCGCGGCCAATCCCCGCCGTCTGGCGCTTCACCCACTCAACGTACCGGGTTTTGCCGATCACCAGACCGCTGGTGGGGCCTTCGATCGCCTTCGCGCCGCTGTAGATCACCAGGTCCGCGCCGGCGCGGTAGTACACGTGCAGATCTTCTTCCGCCGCGGCATCGACGATGAGCGGCAAGTCGTGTTTACGTGCGATAACCGCCGCCTGCTCGACGCTGAGCATGCTTTTCTGCACGCAGTGGTGAGATTTGATGTACATGATCGCCGCCGTACGCGGCGTGATTGCCGCCGCCAGCTGATCGGCGGAACATTCGTTGGCGTAGCCCGCTTCCACCAGCTTGCCGCCGCCCAACGCCACCATGGTGCCCACCGGCGCGCCAAAGTTCACGTTGTGGCCTTTCGGCAGGACGATTTCGTTATTTTCAATCGGTGTGACGTGCAGGTTTTCCAGCAGCCAGTCGCTGTCTTTTACCAGCACCGCCGCCACGGACTGGGCAATGCCCGCCGACGCGCAGGAAACCACCGTCGCCCCTTCCACGTCCAGCAGCTTCGCGATGTAATCCCCGGTTTTATTGACCAGATCCTTCATCTCGAAATAGTGATTCATGCCGTCCATCGCCGCCTGCACGACTTCCGGGCGCGGCGTGGAGACGCCGAGCGCCGTCATGCGGCCAGAGGTGTTGATCACCTGCTTTAAGTTGTACTTCTCATAAATCGAAGGCATGTTCCGTGCTCCCTTGTTCGGTCATGTAGCCCTTGCCCGCGCGGATCGCGGCAAGCGGCACCAGAATGTATTCAGCCTGCAGGCTGTCGTTTTCGGCATCCGTCAGCACCGTCGGCTGATGTTTGAGGGTGAATAGCGTCAGATCGGCGTCGAGACCCGGCTGAATGCGGCCCTTGCGCGCCAGGCGCAGGCCGTCGGCGGCGTTCGCGGTGACGCAGTCAATCACCTGCGGTAAGGACATGCCGATGGCGAGAAACTTCGACATCACGCTTGCCAGCGAGCCCACCGGGCCGTTGATGCGGTTGCGGCAGTAGATATCCGAGCTGATGGTGTGCGGCAGAATACCCATCGCGATGGCGCGTTTCGCCACCTCAAAGCTAAAGCTCGCCGTACCGTGCCCGACGTCCAGACGCACGCCGCGCTTCAGGGCGGAGGAAATGGAGGCGCGCAGCTCGCCCGAGGGCGTCAGAATGCGGTTAGGCTTGCCGTTATAGCAGTGGGTAATGATGTCGCCGGAACTCAGGAGTTCGGCGATTTCGTCGAGATTTGGCGGGTTGTTGCCGATGTGCACCATCAGCGGCAGATCGCCGTTCTCTTTCTGAATGGCTTTGGCACGCGCCAGCGGCGTGATGCCGTTGTCACCGACCACGCTGCTGCTCATGCGCGCCTTCAGGCCGACGATAAAATCAGGGTGGCGCGTCACCGCCTCTTTCACCGCGTCGGCGTCAATATTGGCCATGTTGGCCAGCTCGTTCTGGGCAATCAGCCCCACGCGGGAGATGTTCAGCAGGGCAAAGACCTCGGTGGAAGCCCTGCGGGTGATGTCATAGAAATCGTCCACATCGTCGGCACCGGTACTGCCCGCGTCCACTACGGTGGTGACGCCGGTGGCAATGCCCACGCTGTCCGGCTCGTCGTGGTAAATCGGGGAATTCGGGTAGCAGTGTACGTGGGAGTCAATCCAGCCTGCGCTGACGAACACGTCACCGTTAAGATCAACCGTCTTGCGAGCGGGAGCGTCAATGTCGCCCGTCGCGGCAATCTTCCCGTCCTGAATCGCGATATCGGTCAGGGTATCGTCGGCGAGGCGCGCGCGGCGCAGGAGTAAATCAAACATGAGGATCTCCTGAAAAGGCGGGCGCCGGAGCGCCCGCGGGTATTAAAGGGCGACCGGGAACAGCCAGCCCAGAATCATCGCGCCGAGGATAGCGCCACCGGTAATCGGCTTCTGCCAGATGTAGAACAGCAGCGCACCCACCAGCGAACCGACGCCGATTGGAATGGAGGCGGTCATGGCGCTGAGAATAATCAACGGCCCGAGGAAGCGGCCGGAGGCGTTGCCCGCGCCCATCATCACGTCTGCGCCGTAGGTGGAGTTGCTCTGGTTGATAGTGAACTTACGCGCCAGGATGATGACGTAGCCAATCGCCAGGCCAATCACCAGGCCGGTGATCAGCGAAGCAATGAAGTTGGTCACCGGGAACATGATCCCCGCGCCCAGCAGCAGCGCCGGAACGCCAAGGCCCACGCCGGTCTGGATCGCGCCGCCGATGTCGAGAATACCAACCAGCGACCCTTCGATAATACGGGCGAACAGGAAGCTCGCGCCAAACGCCGCCACCGCGCCGTAAACGCCGGTATCAATGCCCGCTTTCAGCATCGCCACGAAGGCCACTTCGTTAAACGCGCCGATGCCGTAGAGGTAGTACATGTGCGTCCCGGCAAACACGCCGGAAGAGAGCAGGCCAACGAAGATCGGGAACGACCAGTCGGCATACCAAAAACCTTTATTCTGTTCCATTTAGAGGCTCCTGTTATTTACCGCTGAGCGAGTTGTGGATCATGTCGAGCCAGTTCGGCACGGTCAGATGGAAGGATTCGATCATCTTCATGTCGAAGCCGCGGAAGAAGCCGCTCAGCACGAAGAGCAGGACGATCGCCGCCATCATCACTTTGGTGACGTGGTTCCAGCCGCTCTCTTCCACGCCTTTACCGATCAGGATCCCCAGCACCAGGCCCGGTACGGCGTTCCCCATAATCAGCTGCGCCGCGCCGCCAAAAATGGTGGCCCAGAAGCCCGATTTTTTACCCGCATCGATAGCCGCCAGCCAGAAGATCACCGGCATCACGGTGTTCACCAGCAGGTTTGCCGCCGGCACCAGCACCTTCACGGCGGTGACCTGAAGGGCAGCCGGCACGGAGGAGGCGGTAAGGTTAAGGAAGGTCACGACAATCATGCCGATCAGGCCGCAGGCAATCGCCATTTTGCGCGGGTCGTGCAGCGTTTCGCCGACGTTACGGTTTTTGATCATCAGTGCAGCAGCACCCCAGTTCGGGATGATGCGGTGGTCAACGTCCTGTGTGAAGGCACCTGCGGCCACGGAAGAGGCCCAGGCGTTAAAGAAGAAACCTAACCCAAAGGAGAAGTGGGACGCCGGATCACCTTCACAGGAGTTCAGTTCCCCCAACGTACGAAACGCGCCCATACCCTGAGTGGTAGGCGCATGAAACATGCGTGCAGCCCCGGCTCCGACACCGACGCCAACCAGGCCGCCAATGATGAGCGATTTTATTAATATAATTAAGAACATCAGTCTGCCCTTTTATGAATAATCAGCGTTGCGTGACGAAATCCACCTGGTCAAGATTGATAGCGGTCACGTTGACGGTCACATCCAGCTCCACGCTGTAGGTGCGTCTTTCCCGGCGCAGAAAGAAGAACAGAAACGCTTCTTTACGCACCGCTTCTTGCGCCTGAACGACCTGCACATCCTGTGGCTCAATACGCAGTAAGATATGCGGTGAGGCTTTCATCACCGCGGCCTGAACGTGGTTGAGCGCGTCGGCAAAGGCGCGCGCTTTGGCGTCGCCTTTGCCCTTCACTCTCACCGTGGTTGTGAACTGTTCTTTCATGCTTATGCGCCGTATTTCTTCTGCCACGCCTGCACCAGACGCTCGCCCAGCTCTTCTTTATCCATAAAGCCGAAGCCCAGCACGTTGCAGCCTTCGTTGATGGCGGTCACGCCCTCTTCCACGGAACGCATGCCGTATTTCGCTTTGTAGCCATATTTGGTCTGGGCGGTGATAGCGCCCGCGCCGCCGCTGCCGCAAAAGGAAATACCGAAGGTGGCGTTTTCCGCTTTCATCATGTCGCCGAGCTTCATGTCCGCCGCCATGCCCGGCACGACCACCGCGCGTCCACCTGCTTTTTCCACACCGGCAGCCACTTTCTGACCTTTACCCAGGCGATCGCCAATCACGACTGTAATCTGTTCCATGTGTTGCTCCTTAAAGGTTGTCTTTCGCGACTTCAAAGTGAACGGAGAGCAGCCAGGCTTCTTCATCAGGAAGATTGCCAAACTGCGCGACCACTTCACGGGCGAGCCGCATTGAATCCGGTGAAATTTCGTCAAACAGCTCTGCTTCAACCTCCGGCAGCGGCTCGCCGGTCACGGACCGGTGCGCCATGGCGCGCACGTGGGAGGTGAGCATCTGCTCCTGTACCGCATTGGGGATGATGTTGTTCCGGGCCAGCAGGGCATAAACCTGCTGCAGCATGGTGTTCGCGAGCTTTTCTGTTTGCTCCGCCTGTTCCCCAACGTCGTTCATTACCGCTCCGTTAATCACTGGTCTTACCCCGTTAATGGCTCTGGAATAAAACTAACGTTGGGGGGGAATTGTTTGTAGCGAGTTGTTTTCCACTTCGAAGTGGAAAGGCGAGCCGCGGCAGTGATCTGTGCCACATAAATGCGGTGAATCTGAATTAATGACGGTATTC
This sequence comes from Enterobacter sp. Taxon_8, assembly GCF_058354585.1. NCBI lineage: Bacteria > Pseudomonadati > Pseudomonadota > Gammaproteobacteria > Enterobacterales > Enterobacteriaceae > Enterobacter > Enterobacter sp. Taxon_8. The sequence goes on from NZ_CM177989.1 coordinate 4,096,057, forward strand.
GCGTGATGAATATCACGTATTCCAGCGGCAAAACGCGCGTCGGGGAAACGAAACGTTCAGGCGTGGTGACGCAAAAATGTGATGGCGATAGGGTTTACTTATTACCGCGTAAAAAAAACGGGGGCCGCTGGCCCCCGCTGGTTGTTTGTCAGATGCGCGATCGGTTAACGGTATTTCTTGTGATACGTGTTACGGGTCGTCACAAACTGCTCGGCTGCCGCCTGGGCTTCCTTCACTTTGCCTTCGTTAGCCAGCTTCAGCGCGCCGTCGATCTGGCCGACCAGCACGTCAAAGCCGTGGCGGTAGTCTTTCATCTCTGCACTGTCTGCCGCTTTGCTTTCCAGCTTTGGAGGCGTCGCTTTTTGTGCGTCCAGCGCCGCTTCACGCATTTTGGTCAGCGCGTCTTTCATTTCCGCCGCATTGTCGGTTTTCTGCACCACCTTCAGGTTTTGCCCGAGGATGCCCATGTCGTCTTCAAGATCGGCAGCAAACGCAGAAGAGCCAAGAACCAGCGTTGAAGCCGCGACGATCGCTAACAGATGTTTACGCATTGCTCACTTCCTTTTTTATTATTAACAAAACGCTATCTCTATTGTCCGGCGATTTTCATTTCCGGGAGTAATACAGAACCACACTGTATATTGCTGCGTGTTTCAATATCGTTACCGACAGTAACGATATTGCGCCACATGTCCTTCAGGTTGCCGGCGATGGTAATTTCGCTCACCGGATACTGGATTTCGCCATTTTCCACCCAGAAGCCCGCCGCGCCGCGAGAGTAGTCTCCCGTGATGCCGCTGACGCCCTGACCCATCAGCTCGGTCACCACCAGACCGGTGCCCATCTCTTTCAGCATCTGCTCAAAGTTGAGGCCCTGCCCGGCAATGCGCCAGTTGTGAATACCGCCCGCGTGCCCGGTGCTTTTCAGCCCCAGCTTGCGCGCGGAGTAGTTGGTCAGAAGCCACTGGGTCAGAATGCCGTCCTTCACTATGTCACGACGCTCCGTGCGCACGCCTTCGCTGTCGAACGGCGTGGAGGCCAGGCCTTTCAGCAGGTGCGGATGCTCTTCGATGGTCAGCCATTCCGGCAGGATCTGCTTGCCCAGCGAGTCGAGCAGGAAGGTCGATTTACGGTAAACGGAGCCGCCCGCGATAGCGCCCACCAGATGGCCAAACAGACCGGTCGCCACTTCGTTGGCAAAGATAACCGGCGCTTTCATGGTGGAGAGTTTACGCGGCGACAGGCGAGACAGCGTGCGTTCGGCGCACTCTTTACCCACCCACTCCGGAGACTGCAAATCCCCCAGCGCGCGGCCAATGGTATAGGCGTAGTCGCGCTCCATGTCACCGTTCTCTTCGGCGATGACGCAGCTGGAGAGCGAGTGACGGGTAGAGCAGTAGCCCTGCAGCATACCGTGACTGTTGCCGAAGACTTTGATGCCGTAGTGGCTGTTAAAGCTGCCGCCTTCGGTATTGGTGATGCGCTTGTCGGCCTGCAGGGAAGCCTGCTCGGCGCGCGCGGCAAGCTCGATCGCTTCGTCCGGGGTCACTTCCGCCGGGTGGAACAGATCGAGATCCGGCGCGTCAAACGCCAGCAGATCTTTATCCGCCACGCCTGCGTAAGGATCCGGAGAGGTATAACGGGCAATATCCAGCGCCGCCTGCACCGTACGGGCAATGGCATCCGGGCTGAGATCGGTGGATGACGCGCTGCCTTTGCGATTCTGGTGATACACCGTGATCCCAAGCGCGCCATCGCTGTTGAATTCTACATTCTCCACTTCACCATAGCGGGTACTCACGCTGATGCCGGTGGTTTTGCTGACCGCCACTTCGGCGCCATCTGATTTTTCTGAAGCAAGCATCAGCGCGGTGGAGACGGCTTCTTCAAGAATCTTACGCTGCGCTTCAACTTGTGAGGTTACTTTCATCGCAAATGCCATACTGTAAGAGAGAGTTATCTGAAGTCTAACAGAGAACCGTTTTTCAGTGCGCGTCTTAACTGGTAACATTAGCCTCTTTTTTTAAGGAGCCTGACATGACTAAGCAGCCCGAAGACTGGCTCAACGACGTTCCCGGTGATGACATCGAAGACGAAGATGATGAGATCATCTGGGTCAGTAAAAGTGAAATTAAACGTGACGCCGAAGAGTTAAAACAGCTTGGCGCGGAAATGGTAGAACTGGGTAAAAACGCGCTGGATAAGATCCCGCTCGACCAGGATCTGCGCGATGCCATTGAACTGGCACAGAAAATCAAAAAAGAAGGCCGTCGTCGCCAGCTTCAGCTTATCGGGAAAATGCTGCGTCAGCGCGACGTCGATCCGATCCGCCAGGCGCTGGACAAGCTGAAAAACCGCCACAATCAGCAGGTTGCGCTGTTTCATAAGCTGGAGCAGATCCGCGATCGTCTGATTGAACAGGGTGATGATGCCGTGCCGGAAGTGCTGAACCTGTGGCCGGATGCCGACCGCCAGCAGCTGCGTTCCTTGATCCGCAACGCGAAGAAAGAGAAAGAAGGGAATAAGCCGCCGAAGTCCGCGCGCCTGATTTTCCAGTATCTGCGCGAGCTGTCTGAGAACGAAGAGTAATTCGTTCCCCTCACCCCGAAGGGGCGAGGGAGAAAAGAACGTAGACCCGGTAAGCGCGAGCGCCACCGGGCTTTTTTTTACGCGTCGGCTGCCGCTTCCGCTTTCTTCGCCAGACCGTCCAGCAGCTTCTGATGGATCCCACCGAACCCGCCGTTACTCATCACCAGAATATGGTCGCCGGGCTGAGCGGCTTTCACCACCATATCCGCGAGCGCGTCCACGTCCGCACTCCAGTGCGCAGGCTGAATGCAGGCGTCGGCTACTTCAGCCACCTGCCACGGAATATGCTGCGGCTGCAGCAGGAAGACTTCATCGGCACGCCCTAACGACGGCGCCAGATCGTCTTTGCAGATGCCCATCTTCATGGTGTTCGAGCGCGGTTCCAGTACCGCCAGAATGCGGGCAGTGCCGCCGACCTTGCCACGCAGGGCGGCGAGCGTTGCCAGAATGGCCGTTGGGTGGTGCGCGAAATCGTCATACACGGTAACGCCGTGGGCTTCACCGCGCAGTTCCAGACGGCGGCGGGCATTGATAAACGAGCCCAGCGCGTTGGCTGCATCCGCAGGCAGAACGCCGACGTGACGCGCCGCAGCAATGGCCATCAGGCCGTTGTGCATGTTGTGCTCGCCCACCAGGCCCCACTTCACCTCACCCACTTTTTCACCGTCGAGCAGCACTTCCCACTCGGAGGCATCGGCGTTGAGTTTCTTCGCCTGCCAGTGGCCCTGCTCGCCCACCAGCTCCTGCTCGCTCCAGCAGCCCATCGCCAGAGTCTGCTTAAGGTTGATATCGTTCTCCGGCAGGATGATGCGCCCCTGACCCGGAACAATGCGCACCAGATGGTGGAACTGTTTCTGAATCGCTTTCAGATCGTCAAAAATATCCGCGTGGTCGAACTCAAGGTTGTTGAGGATCAGGGTGCGCGGGCAGTAATGCACGAACTTGGAGCGCTTGTCGAAGAACGCGCAGTCGTATTCGTCGGCTTCGATCACGAAGAACGGGCTGTCACCCAGACGCGCAGAAACGTCGAAATTACCCGGTACGCCGCCGATCACGAAGCCCGGCTTGTAGCCGCAGGCTTCGAGGATCCAGGTTGCCATGCCCGCAGTCGTGGTTTTGCCATGAGTACCGGCAACGGCAACCACCCAGCGGTCGCGCAGGACGAAGTCATGCAGCCACTGCGGGCCGGACATGAACGGAATATTGCGTTCCAGTACCGCCTCGACGCACGGATTGCCGCGGGTCATCGCGTTACCAACGATCACCAGGTCCGGCTCGGGATCCAGCTGGCTGGCATCGTAGCCCTGAATTAAAGAGATGCCCTGTTTTTCCAGAAGTGTGCTCATTGGCGGATACACATTGGCGTCCGAACCTGTCACTTCATGGCCCAGCGAGCGCGCCAGCATTGCCAGTCCGCCCATGAAAGTGCCACAAATCCCCAATATATGAATGCGCATACGTCACTATCCTTCTTCAATGTGGCGCACATTTTACTCACATGTTAGCGGCTGTGAAACGCATTTCAGGTAAATCCGTATGTTGCTGGCGCGATTCACCTCTGCGCTACTATTTGAATATTTGTTAAGATTGTTGGGCTTTAGTCGTTTTAGTGAACATACAATCGCTCTACTCACAAAGATGCAGGGAAAGTGTTATGAAAACGTTAGGTGAATTTATTGTCGAAAAGCAGCACGAGTTCTCTCATGCTACCGGTGAACTCACTGCTTTGCTGTCGGCAATAAAGCTGGGCGCTAAGATCATCCACCGCGATATCAACAAGGCCGGTCTGGTCGATATCCTGGGTGCCAGCGGTGCCGAGAACGTTCAGGGCGAGGTTCAACAGAAACTCGATCTGTTCGCAAATGAAAAACTGAAAGCTGCACTGCGCGCGCGCGACATCGTTGCGGGTATCGCCTCTGAAGAAGAAGATGAAATTGTTGTTTTCGAAGGGTGTGAACACGCTAAATACGTTGTTCTGATGGATCCGCTCGACGGTTCCTCAAACATCGACGTTAACGTTTCTGTCGGTACCATTTTCTCCATCTATCGCCGCGTCACGCCTGTTGGCACGCCGGTGACCGAAGAAGATTTCCTGCAGCCTGGCATTAATCAGGTTGCTGCCGGTTACGTCGTTTATGGCTCGTCCACCATGCTGGTGTATACCACCGGATGCGGGGTTCACGCCTTTACGTACGATCCTTCACTGGGCGTTTTCTGTCTGAGCCAGGAACGCATGCGCTTCCCGGAAAAGGGCAACACCTACTCCATCAACGAAGGCAACTACATCCGATTCCCGAACGGCGTGAAGAAGTACATTAAATTCTGCCAGGAAGAAGATAAAGCGACCCAGCGCCCTTACACGTCCCGCTATATCGGCTCTCTGGTCGCTGATTTCCACCGTAACCTGCTGAAAGGCGGTATCTACCTCTACCCAAGCACCGCCAGCCATCCGGACGGGAAACTGCGTCTGCTGTACGAGTGCAACCCGATGGCATTCCTCGCCGAACAGGCGGGCGGCAAGGCGAGCGACGGTAAAGAGCGTATTCTGGATATCGTGCCGGAAAGCCTTCACCAGCGCCGTTCATTCTTCGTCGGCAACAACCACATGGTTGAAGACGTTGAACGTTTTATCCGTGAGTACCCGGACGCGTAATACCTCTCTACAGGGGAGCCGTTCTGGCTCCCCTGGTCATTTATATATTTTACCGTATAAGTGTTTATAAAAAACATGCTTTAATATTCACCACTGCTCCTGCATTATTTCCATAACAGTTTGATAGATATTTCGTGGAGCAGAATCGCAATGAACAATTATTCCCGTGCTAATACCGGCATTGATTTAAATCTTATCCCTGTATTTATTGAAGTCGTCCGCTGCGGCAGCATGGCAAAAGCCTCTTTGCGTCTGGAGATGTCACGCCCCGCGGTGAGCCTGGCCTTAAAGCGTTTTAATCAACTCTTTGATGAACCATTATTTTTCCGAAAAGGTTTATATCTTGAACCGACGGAAAAAGCGTTAGCCTTAACCAGCTCGCTGGAAATATTAATGGGTGAAATTCACGATAATATTGCGGCAGTTAATTCCGGGAAAAATAAAACCCCGGCACAGAACGTACCGGGGTTGAGTAATATTATGCAGCGGTCTGAGTCGTCACTTTGAATGATGACATCGCTTCCATAAGCTGACGCGACTGCTCCTCAAGGGAGCGGGTCGCAGCGGAGGATTGCTGCACCAGCGCAGCATTCTGCTGCGCGGTTTCGTCCATCTGATTCACCGCAATATTCACCTGCTCAATGCCGCGGCTTTGCTCCTGGGACGCGGTCGCAATCTCACGCATCAGTTTGGTCATGCGCAGCACTTCTGTTGCGATCTCATCCATCGTTTCGCCAGCCTGCTGAGCCAGCTCGCTGCCCTCGTTAACGTGGGTCTGCGAATCACTGATAAGCGATCGGATCTCTTTCGCCGCGTCGGCGCTGCGGCTGGCAAGGTTTCGCACTTCGCCCGCGACGACGGCAAACCCACGCCCCTGCTCGCCCGCGCGCGCCGCTTCCACGGAGGCGTTAAGCGCCAGAATATTGGTCTGGAAGGCAATACCGTCGATCACGCTCAGGATGTCGGCGATGCGCGCCGAGCTGCCGGAGATATCGCGCATTTTTTCAATCACGTAGCAGACCATTTCGCTGCCGTGATCGGCCGTATCGGACACCGACTTCGCCAGCTGGTGCGCCTGCTCGGCGTTATCCGCGTTGAGTTTCACCGTCGCGGTGATTTGTTCCATGCTGGCCGCCGTCTGCTCCAGCGACGTGGCGGTGGATTCCGTACGCTCGGCAAGATCGCGGTTTCCCAGGGTCAGTTCGCGGCTGCCGGTGTCAATTTGCGAGCTGGCATCGCGTACCCGCATTACCGAGTTCATCAGCGACTGTCGCATCTCCTCTATCACCGCGTTGAGGCGGTTAAACTCCTGACTCGCGGGCGCGGCAAGCGTATGGGTTAAATCCCCCGCCGCCACGTTCTCCAGCTGAGCAATGGAGGCCGAGAGCGGCTGGAGCAGCATATGGCGCAGCACCAGCCACGCGAGCACGATAATGCCCGCCGTCAGCAGCGCTGCGACGATAATCAGGATCAGCACGCGGGTTTTACTCGACTGTACGGCACTCACTTCCGCCTGACCACGCGCTTCGCTCCATTTCTGAAACGCCTGCATATCGTTATCAAACTGCTTCGCCACCGGGATCAGCGTCTTCTCCAGCAGATCGTAATACCCGTCCGCGCTCTGGTCATTCAGGGTTTTCAGCATCGGGTTGATCCCCTGCTGGCTATACGTCGCCAGGCTGGCTGACACTTTGTCGAGCAGCTGTTGCCCCTGCTCGTCAGCCACGCCGTCGTCGATCACGCCTTTCAGCGTTTTCTGGGCCAGGGCAACTTCCTGATTGATGTTTTTTACCGCTTTGGCCGCATCGTCCAGCATGCCGATTTCCATCATGCGGACGGCCTGGCCCGCCTCATTGCGCGCGCGCAGGATCAGCGTATAGCCAGAATTAAGCTGCACCATCTGCTCACCCTGAAGGTGATTAATACGCTGCAGTGAAGAAGAACTCTGTGTGAGGGCATAAATGCCAATGCCGCTGACAATCAGCAGCAGAAGGGTCATAACGGCCAGTAAAGAGAGCAAGCCGGTACGAATCGATAGCGTTTTAAGCATGATATTATTTCCGGTAGCGAGATATTTCTGGGCATAAAAAAAGAGTATCGGCCGCTACCGGAAAATGTTTAGACTTTAAGCAAATTCAGCGTGTTATCGCTCTGTTACCGATGTGTTTACGCGGGTAACAGGTGAGCTTTGGCGGTTCTCCCAGAGCACCGTAAGACCGCGCTGCAGGGCAATAAAGATAAACAGCAATATGCCGATGGCGATCTTCGTCCACCAGGAGCTGAGCGTGCCGTCAAAGTTGATATAGGTTTGTATCAGCCCCTGTATAGCCACGCCGAACAGCGTCCCCAGCACCGTACCCACGCCGCCGCTAAGCAGCGTACCGCCGATGACCACAGAAGCAATCGCATCCAGCTCAACGCCAACGCCTGCAAGGGCATAGCCCGCCTGGGTGTACACCGAGAAGACGATACCCGCCAGCGTCGCCAGGCCTGTCGAGAGCATATAGATGCGGATGGTAGTGCTGCGGGTCGAGATCCCCATCAGGTTTGCCGACGTGGCGTTACCGCCGATGGCGTAAACCTGATTGCCAAACCGGGTACGGTGGGCGAGGAAGATGCCGATCACCACCACGCCCAGCATCAGCAGCCCCATCGCGCTCAAACGACCGCCGCCGGGAATTTTCCACGCCAGGCTGGAGAGCGTGTCATACACCGGATGGTTAATCGGGATCGACTCTTCCGACACCAGATAACTTACCCCACGGAGGAAGAACATCCCCGCGAGGGTAATGATAAACGCCGGGATTTTCAGCGCGTCGATCAGCAGCCCCATAAAGGCACCAAACGCGCAGCCCATCGCCAGCACCAGCGGAAACGCCACCAGCGGAGAGATCCCCCAGAAGCCGATCGCCTTCGCGAGGAACACGCCCGTAAACGCGATCACCGAGCCGACGGAGAGATCGATCCCGCCGGAGAGGATCACAAAGGTCATTCCGACGGCGATGATGCCTAAAAAGGCGTTATCGGTCAGGATATTGCAGATCACGCGCGTCGAGGCAAAGCCGGGGAATTGGGTGAGGCAGTAGAGATACCCCAGCACAAATACGCCCAGCGTGATCATCAACGGTAAATTACGTTTTATCATGGCCACGGATCCCCTTAATGATGCTGACAAAGCGCGGCGACTGGACGATCAGCACGCAGAGTACGACCACCGCTTTCACAACCTGGTTGAGTTCCGGCTGAAAACCGGAGAGCAGGATCCCGGTGTTCATGCCCTGAATGATCAGCGCGCCGATCACCGAGAGCAGCAGGTTAAAGCGCCCGCCCATCAGCGACCCGCCGCCGATGACCACAGCCAGGATTGCGTCCAGCTCCAGCCAAAGCCCGGCGTTGTTGGCATCGGCTCCGCGGATATCCGCCGCGACGATCACCCCTGCGATGGCGGCGCAGATACCGCTCAGCACGTAGGTCAGCATCACCATCAGCCGCGTGTTGACCCCGGCGTTGCGCGCGGCGCGAATGTTGATCCCAACCGCTTCAATGAACATGCCGAGCGCCGTTTTACGGGTGAAGAGCCAAAAGACAACGAGCGTGGCCAGGGCAATAATCACCGGCGTCGGGAAGAACAGAAGGTTGCCGCTACCAAGCCACGCCAGGCTCGGGGAGTTAAAGGTGACAATCTGGCCGGAGGTAATCAGCTGCGCCACCCCACGCCCGGCCACCATTAAGATAAGCGTGGCGACAAAGGGCTGAATTTTCAGCACCGCCACCAGAATGCCGTTCCATAATCCGGCCAGCACGCCGGTGCCTAAGGCCGCCAGCAGTACCACCGGCAGGCTATGCCCGGCCACGGTCATGGAGGCTGCAGTGGCCCCGGCGATAGCCATCACCGCGCCGACGGAGAGATCAATCCCGCCGGTGGCAATGACCAGCGTCATCCCGATGGCCAGCAGCGCCACGGGCGCAGCACGGTTCAGGATGTCTATCGGGCTGCCAAACAGGCGACCATCCTGCACGATAATCTGGAAGAAATGCGGTGCGACAAGGCTGTCAACCATCAGTACCACCAGCAGCGCCGCGATTTGCGGCGTGCCGGTTGGCCAGCTGAAGCGGCGCTTTGACTCACCGGTTTGCGAAAGCGAACGGGACATCACGATTCACTCCTTATGCCGCAATGGCATTCATGATCGCCGGAACGGACAGCTTATCCAGCGGGATCTCTGCCACCTGCTTGCGATCGCGCATGATAATGACGCGATCGGCATAACCTACCAGCTCCTCCAGCTCGGACGAAATGACGAGCAGGGCCAGACCGTCTGCACACAGGGTTTCGATAAGCCGGATAATTTCGGCGTGCGCCCCCACGTCAATGCCTCGGGTCGGTTCGTCGAGGATCAGGAACTGCGGTTTGGTCAGCAGCCAGCGCGACAGCAGCACCTTCTGCTGGTTGCCGCCGGAGAGGAACTCGATCGGCTGTTCCGCGTTCGGGGTGCGGATGCCGAGCTGGCGGATAAAGCGCTCGGCTATGGCGTTTTGCTCTTTACGGGGGATCGGGCGCAGCCAGCCGCGCTGGGCCTGCAGCGCCAGAATGATATTCTCCCGCACCGAGGCCGCGGCAATGATACCGTCCGTTTTCCGATCTTCCGGGCAGAATCCAACGCCCAGACAGGAGGCCTGATGCGGCGATCGCAGGGTTTGCGGTTTGCCCTTGATCAGCGCGCTGCCGCTGTCCGCGGGCTTGATCCCGAAGATCACCTCGGCGGTTTCGGTTCGGCCCGAGCCTAGCAGGCCCGCCAGCCCGACAATTTCGCCCGGCCGCACCTCAAGGTTAAACGGCGATATCACTCCTTTTTTGCCGTAATCGCTGAACGCGGCGACCGGTTTCTCGCTCAGCAGCGTGCGCCCTGCGCGCTGGAGGGCGTTGGTTTCCAGCTCACGACCCAGCATCATTTTCACCAGCTCGATCTGCGGCAGCTCGCGGGTTTCGCGGCAGCCAACAAAGCTGCCGTTGCGCAGCACCGTAATGCGATCGCTCACCTCATATACCTGATCGAGGAAGTGGGTAACGAAGATCAGGCTTACGCCCTGATCGCGCAGCTGGCGCATCAGGGTAAAGAGCATCTCCACTTCCTGGGTATCGAGGCTGGCGGTGGGTTCGTCCAGGATGAGTACCTTCGCGGAGAGATCGATCGCGCGACAGATGGCAACGATCTGCTGCATCGCCACGGAAAAGCGGTTCAGCGGCTCGCAGACGTCGAGGGAGAAGCCGTAGGATTCCATCAGCTTTGTCGCCCGCGCCTCCATCTCTTTGCGGCGCAGCAGGCCAAAGCGTCGCGGCTCACGGCCAATAAACAGATTATCCGCCACCGACATATTAGGCAGCAGGTTCACTTCCTGATAGACCGTCCCGATCCCCAGCTGTTGGGCATGGGCGGTATTTTTTGGCGAAATGGCGTTGCCTTCCAGCCAGATGGTGCCGCGGTCGGCGTGATAAACGCCGGTCAGGGATTTAATCAGCGTCGATTTTCCCGCGCCGTTCTCGCCCAGCAGCGCCATGATCTCCCCACGCCGCAGGCTAAAATCAACGTTATCCAGCGCTTTTACGCCGGGGAAGAATTTACTCAAGCCCTCTGTGCGGAGGATTTCCTGGTGTTGTTCAGTGGTCATGGTTTCCCCCTGCGTCAAGCCGGATGGCGCAGCGCCACCCGGCATGTTCAGACAGGCTTAGTAGCCCATATTTTTCTTCTTCTCTAACTCTTCTTTCGCCGTGTCAGGCAGGTAGAGCGTGGATTTGGTAACCGTCACTTTCTCCGGCATCGTGCCGTCTTTCTTGAATTTCTCCAGCGCGTCGAATGCCGGGCCCGCCATGTTTGGCGTCAGCTCCACGCTGGCGTTGGCTTCGCCGTCAATCATCGCTTTGTAGATATCCGGCACGCCGTCGATAGAGCCGGTGAGGATATCTTTGCCCGGCTTCAGGCCCGCTTCTTTAATTGCCTGAATCGCGCCGATTACCATGTCATCGTTGTGGGCATAAACCATGCAGATATTCTTGCCGTTGTTTTCAGCCTTAATGAAGCTCTCCATGACCTCTTTACCTTTACTACGGGTAAAGTCGCCGGACTGAGAGCGGATGATCTTGATGTTTGGCGCTTTCGCGATGGCTTCAGCAAAGCCTTTTTTACGGTCGATGGCCACGCTCGCGCCGACGGTGCCCTGCAGCTCAACGACGTTACACGGCTTGCCGTCGACCTGTTTCACCAGCCAGTCGCCAATCAACTGCCCTTCAAGCACGTTGTTAGCGGTGACGGTTGTCATATAAAGGGATTTGTCTTTGACGTCGATGGAACGGTCGAGCAGGAAGACCGGGATCTCAGCGTCTTTCGCTTCCTTCAGGACGGGTTCCCAGCCGGTTGCCACGACGGGTGCAATAAAGATGGCATCCACGCCCTGGGCGATAAAGGAGCGCACGGCTTTGATCTGATTCTCTTGTTTTTGCTGACCATCGGCGATTTTCAGGGTAATACCGCGTTTCTGAGCTTCGCTTTTCGCCACGTTGGTTTCTGCCGCTCGCCAGCCAGATTCAGAGCCGACCTGCGAAAAACCTACGGTTAAGGGAGCGGCCATCGCCATAGACGACATGGCTGCCGAAACTGCTGTGACCAGGAGTAAGCGCTTCCACATATGAACGTCCTCGTAGGGTGAGTTATTGTTGGTTAAAAGATGTTCTGCGGAATGACTATAGCCCATGAAATATGTAACGAATTGCGTTACATCACACTTCAGAAAAGTGAATAAAACGTTAATCACAAGTTTGTAATCGCTTTCATTTCTCCATGAAAAATGCGGCTGAGTTTATGGATTTTTCTGTCATGGAATCGGTCTGAAAAGTGGGAAGAACGTGGAGAGAAGGCGAAAACAGGCGGAGACATTCAGCGCGAGTTGGCTATAATACCTGCCACTTGTTTACCATCCATTTTAAAGGACACCGACATGAGCTTACTCAACGTCCCAGCGGGTAAAGAACTGCCAGAAGACATCTACGTAGTTATCGAAATCCCGGCTAACGCAGATCCGATCAAATACGAAGTGGACAAAGAGAGCGGCGCCCTGTTCGTAGACCGTTTCATGTCTACCGCGATGTTCTATCCGTGCAACTACGGTTACATCAACCATACCCTGTCTCTGGACGGTGACCCGGTTGACGTGCTGGTCCCAACGCCATACCCACTGGAGCCAGGCTCCGTCATTCGCTGCCGTCCAGTTGGCGTGCTGAAAATGACCGACGAATCCGGTGAAGATGCGAAGCTGGTTGCGGTACCGCACACCAAGCTGAGCAAAGAGTACGATCACATCAAAGATGTGAACGACCTGCCAGAGCTGCTGAAAGCGCAGATCACTCACTTCTTCGAGCACTACAAAGACCTCGAAAAAGGCAAGTGGGTTAAAGTTGACGGCTGGGACAACGCAGAAGCAGCGAAAGCGGAAATCATCTCCTCTTTCGAACGCGCTGCTAAGAAGTAATTCTTACTGCCGATTGATGAAAGCCCCGCACGTCGGGGCTTTTTTTGTGGCGGGCGCGCAGCTGGGTCTACAGTGAACATGTAGGCCGGGTAAGCGTAGCGCCACCCGGCAAGAGGCGTAAAAAAACAACGCCACCTCACGGTGGCGCTGTTTTTTTTTCAGTACTGGTCTCTGTCTAACCAGTTACCGCTTACAATCCGCGTTAACCCTTCGACCGGACGCTGGTAGACATACATCCACGCGCTTCCGTACGGCGTCTGGATCAACTGGCGTGCGTATTCACCGCCCCTGGTGCGCAAGGCATCAAGTTCGGCAAGCGTCGCGTTATCAATACGATAAACTTCACCCTGTACTGTTCCTTCGCCCGGAACCGCGCCTGGATAGTGGCCCAGGCTGTACAACTGGTAGTTCTCGATATCGTAATTCCCCAGTAGCTGGGCATTGGTCATCCAGTGACTGTTGCCTTGCCTGGTTCGTAAACTGCCGTAGACAAATATTCGCATTGCTAAAACTCAAACTGATAGAGCAGATCAAGTGCCTGGTCTACGCCGGACACTGCTTCCAGATATAGCTTAGGCATCAGGCGATAGCGTAACGTGAGTGTTGCCAGTGAGTCAAAGATCCCCACACCATATTTTACCTGCAGACCCGGCAGTACATAGCCGCTGACCACCACCTGCGAGGAGTCACCCACGCCCTGGGTGTCCAGCGCCAGATTGCTTACGCCGAACGTCTCGCCGATTTTACCCACAACCTGCCCACTTTGTGCAACCCCCAGACCCACTAACATCGAGGTCATCGCCGCGCTGTCGCTCTGACCGCTGTCCAGGCCTTGTCCACGCAGCAGATAAGAGAGGGCTTCCTGCTGCGACATCGCCGGGTCAGAGAAGATCTCCGCCTTCGGTTCGTCGGCGGAACCGGTAACGCGTACGCCAGCAATAACGTCGTTTTCCGTCGCTTCAGGGTTACGAATCGCTTCGATGTTCAACAGAGGCTGATCCGGTGGACCGGAGAACAGCAGCTCGCCTTTGCGCACAATCAGGTCCTGACCATAGGCGTGGAAACGCCCTTCAGGAATATTGATCTGCCCGTTCAGGCCAAGCCCTTGTTTATCCTGCGCCACCTTCAGGTCGCCCGTGAGCCTCGCCTTCAGCCCAAACGCATTCAACCGCACGTTATTCCCCACGTGCACGATAAGGTTACTATTGATCGGTATGCCCGCGCTCTTCTGTTCGACAGGTTTCAGATTTTCATTGAGCATAACTTCATCACTTGAGACGCCGACCGCGCTTTCCGGCACGTCGTGAACCACGATGCGCGCCCACGGCACGTCGACGCGTCCGTCAAGCGTGAAGAGGCTTGGCGTGGCTTCAAAGACCACATCAGGCGAGACGTCCAGGCGTACCATCGGCGGTACGGTGATGCGCACCTTGCTGCCTTTCGCGGCAATACGCGCGCGCCAGTTATCGAGCTGGCTCCAGTCCGCGTCACCGCTCAGGTTGATTTGCCCTTGCTGCGTCAGTACCGAGCCGCTCAGCGTCGAGCTCATGCCGTTGAAATTCATCGCGATCTGGCTGGGCTGCATGTCAAACGGCATAAAGTTGCCGTCAATATCCACGCCGCTAAGCCGCATCTGACCGAACAGCTGCGGGCTTTGCGCGTTGCCGGCCAGGCGCAGGTTAGCGTTCAGCATGCCCTCGGCTTTTTCCCCGCGGGCGAAAATCGGGTTCACCATCGCCAGGTTGAAGTTACGGATGTTGACGTTACCGCCCAGATTACGCCGTCCCTGCGGATCGGTAATCTGGACCTGCCCATCCAACTGGCCGTTGTTGGTCAGGCGGATTGTCCACCCCAGCTGTGCGCGATTGTTATGCAGATCGGCACTCAGGTTCAGAGTATCGAACGCTACCGGAAGGGGCGCGTTGTTGACCTCCTGCGTCACCTTCACGTTACGCCCGGACAGCGTGACGCTGCCCTGCGGCAGCCCCTCTTTGGTGGTGTCCCAGGCGACATCGGCTTTTCCGCTGAAGACGCCGCTCGCCTGTGTTGTATCCGGCATAAACGGCTTCAGCATCGCCAGATCGAAGCGGTTGAGGTTGATCTGCGCCCGCCCTTCCGCGCCCGCATCGATGGTCTGCGGCACGCACAGTTCCGCATTCGGGTTGGTCCAGCAGTGCGGCCCAATGCTGATCTTCTGCTCGGCGTTGCGGTAGTCCAGGGCGATGGAGCGCGAGAGCGCCAGCGGCCCGACCGGCGTATTGAAACGGGTGTTATCCAGCGTACCTTTCCAGCGCTCCTCTTTGCGGTCGAAGCTGCCGGTCAGGTGAAGCTGGCCGGAGACCGGCTCGCCCTGCACGCGCAGCTGGAGATCGTGCTGCTTCTCGTTCCCTTTCGCGTCCAGGGTGACAAGGCTAATGTTCACGTCCGGCTGAGAAATGCGCTCCACGCGCAGGTTCAGGTTACCGCCAATCTGATCGGTGGATTTCACATCCCCTTCCACGCGGACGCGGGCAACGCTCAGCTCCTGCCAGCGCAGGTTATTGGCGGTGATATCCGCCAGCAGCTGCGGCGCGTCTACCGTGCCGCGAACCTTCACGAGTCCTTTTGCCGTGCCGCCAAGCCCCGGCAGGGCGTTATCCAGATTCGGCGCGTCGATGGTGGCGTCCAGATTGAGATCTTTCACCCCCAGCTCGCCTTTGATATCCGCCGTGTTGCGGCCCAGCGCCACGTGCAGCCCCGGGATAACCCACTGCAGATAGCTGTTGCCTTTCACCGAGCCTTCAACGTTCACCTTGTTCTGCTTCACGTTCCCGGTGAGCTTAATTTCCGGCACGTCCATCTGCCACGTGCCGCCGTACAGGCTGCCGCGGGTTTTGATCAGGCCATCCAGCTTCGACGGCCAGTCCGGCACCTCTTTGGCGGTATTAATGCCCGTCAGCTTCAGCTCGCCGCGCCAGCTGATCGCCTGCTGCCAGTCGAGCAGAGCGGTCAGCTCGGTTTTACCTTCCAGCGCCGCGACGGTCAGCTTGTCGAGGTTGACCTGCTGTTCGTTGCCCTTCGCATCCAGGGTGATGTTCGCGGGCGGCACGCCCTGCCCCTTCACCGCGGTGCGGAACGAAAGCGTGTAGTCGGTCATCTTGCCGCTCAGCTTCAGCTTCAGGTCATCGGCCTGGAACTGTTTTTCGCCGGTGAACGGCCAGGAAAGCTGCTTGCTGACCACCTCAAGATTGAGCGGCAGCCCGGCTTCCGCCAGCTGGGTTTGCGCGCGCAGGACCATGTCCACCGGGCCGGAGAGATTCACGCCAACATCGAGCTTATCGCGCAGCGCCCCGCCCACCTTGACCTTCACCTTTTCGCCTTTCAGCGGATCGATGTTGAGGGCACTGTTAAGCGTGATGTCCACCGGCCAGTTATCGCGCAGCAGGGCATTCCCTGACGCATTCACCGAGCCCTGGTTGGTGTCGATATCCAGCGCGTCGAGCTTCATGTTGCCGTCAATGCTGCTGACTTTCAGCAGCATATTGTAGACCGTCAGATCGGTATCGCCGGTCAGGCGCAGCTGCTCGCCTTTGAACTCCTCAATATTGAGGTTCAGCGGCAGGTGAACGTCGGTCATTTCCGGCAGGACAGGCTTCGAGAAGAGATCTTTCAGCGTTTCGCCCAGCGGCTTCTCTTCCGGCTGCGGGTTCTGAATTTTCGGCTCGACGATCTCTTCCTGCGCCACGTCGGCCACCTTCGGCAGCGCGATCAGCAAGCCCTGCAACGACGTCGGCGTCAGGGTGAGGTTTTTCTCCTGCCAGCGCAGGCCGGAGGTAAAATCCATCACGGACACGGTGGTGTCGTCGATTTTGATATTGACGTTATCAAGCGCCACCCGATAGAGCGCGATCGGGTACGGCGTGGAGAGATTCAGCGGGCCGCTGTCTTCTTCTTCAACCGGCGCAGATTTCGGCATTTTCTTCGAGTCTATCGCCACGTTGACGTCTTTAAGCGACAGATCGTTGACGCAGAGCTTGCTGTCCCGCAGGCAGCCTAGCTTCACCGCGAGATGGAACTCCCCGGCGTTCACCGCCACGCCCGGCTGCTCGTAGCGGATATTATTCAGACGCAGATCGCGCCAGCCACCCGTCACCTGACCAATCTCCAGCCCCGGCACCCAGCGGTTCGCGGCGTTAAACAGCAAATGCAGCCCGGTCGTCGTTCCTACCAGAAACGCCACCGTACCGAGCAGCAGCACGATAAAAATCAGCACCCCGAGGCTTATTTTCTTCCATAAACTCATAATTCAGGCCCCAGACCGATGTAAAACTGTAATCCGTGTTCATCTTTGTCGCCGACAGGCACGGCGAAGTCGAGCTTGATGGGTCCGACGGGCGACTGCCAGCGTACGCCCACGCCCGCGCCGGTTTTAAAGTCGCTGCGGCGGATATCGTTCACCGCTTCACCGCCGTCAACAAACATGGCGCCCCACCACTTTCCGCTGACGTTGTACTGATACTCCAGCGATCCCGTCGCCAGTTTTGACGCACCGGTTAGCTGGCCCTTTTCGTTCTCAGGTGAGATCGATTTGTACTTATATCCACGAATGCTGCGGTCGCCCCCGGCGAAGAAGCGCAGATCCGGCGGAACGCGCTCGAAGTCTCCGGTTTCAATCCAGCCGAGATTGCCGCGCATCACAAAGCGGTGTTTGTCATATAGCGTGCGGATCCAGACGTTCTGCGCCTGCAGAACGGAGAAGTCCACGTCGGAGCCCCAGGCGGAGTTGGAATAATCGATCGAGTAGCGCTGTGAGTCGCCCCAGGTCGGCATCAGCCCCCCGCGCGAGCGGGTTCGGCTGATCATTACGCCCGGATAAAGCAGCATGGTGGTATTGGTGACGTTGGCCTGGGTAAAGTGGTCCAGGCTCCAGCGCAGGTTAATGGCGCGCTGCCAGCCGCTGGAGAGATCCCAGAAGCGGGAGACCGCAAGCGTCGTAGAGTCCTGCTTTGTGTCGTTTAAATCGGTGCGCTTAAAACCGCCCTGCAGAAGGTAATATTGCTCAAGCGGATTTTTCAGCAGCGGCATTTTGTAGCTGAAATCCAGCTGCTGCTCGGGCGCAGAGAGGCTCAGGCTGGTGGTCAGGCTGTGGCCGTAAGAGTTCATCCACGGTTTTTTCCACGAGGTTTTCACGCGTGGTCCGACATCCGTCGAGTAGCCAACACCGGTCTCAATGGTGTTCTCGGTGCGCGGCGAGACAACGCCATGCAGCGGCAACACCTTGGTTTTGCGAGACTTCTCAAATTCCGGTGCGACAACTACGGAGTTAAACCAGCCGGTAGCGGAGAGGCGTCGGTTCAGCTCTCCGAGATCGCTCGACTGGTAGTAATCCCCTTTTTTGAAAGGCACGAGGTTTTGCAGGTACTCTTCGCGAATTTGCGAACCTTCAAACGTCACGTCGCCAAAGCGGTAGCGCTCTCCACTGTCGTAGTCGATATCCCAGAAGGCCTGACGTCTCTCCAGCGCAATGCCCAGCTGGCTTTTATTGAACTGGCTGTCAAAGTAGCCCTTACGCAGGGAAACATTCGTCAGCTCTTTTTTGAAATGGTCGTAGTCACCGTGGTTAAGCACGGTACCGATTTTCGGCCGCGTGCTGAGCAGGTCCAGATAATCCCGGTCGGTACGCGCCCCGCCGCGCAGGATGACGTTCGTACCGCCAATCAGTACCGGCTCACCCGGCGAAACGCGGGCAATAAGGACCTGGCGCCCCTTCTTTGGCGGCGGACGGAGGTCAAAATCAATGGTGGGTTCGTAATACCCCAGCGCTTTCAGCCCTTCACGGATCGCATCATCTACGCGCGCGCGAAAACGCCGGTCCGGCGTCACCTCATCACTCTGGATGGTCGACAACTGCGCACGCACGTTTTTTTGTAGCGCCCCGGATAACCCCTCAACCTGCAAACGGACATTCGCCGCGCTGGCAATCCCGCTTGTCAGCAACACACTGACTAAACATAACTGGCGGATTTTTGTCACGTTTTCTCCTGAATATCCCTGTTTCCACCCTGGAAGCAAATGAAGTGCCGCTCCGCGGCAAAATACGGCCTGTGGCCAAAAACCCGAATCGCGGGTTGAAAATGGGTGTAACACCCAAATATTTCTTATGATTAAATCTAGACTGATTCAGCGCATTTATTGTGTTCAATTAAACGCTTCGTGACAACCTTAACTGAAACATCGCACCCCGGGAGGCCCCATCGTGAGTTTATTCGACAAAAAGCATCTGGTTTCACAAGCTGATGCATTACCGGGACGCAACACCCCTATGCCTGTGGCGACCTTACACGCCGTCAATAACCACTCCATGACGAACGTGCCGGAGGGAATGGAAATCGCCCTGTTCGCCATGGGCTGTTTCTGGGGCGTTGAGCGCCTCTTCTGGCAACTCCCCGGCGTTTACAGCACGGCGGCTGGCTACACGGGCGGTTACACGCCGAATCCTACCTATCGCGAAGTCTGCTCCGGCGAAACCGGGCATGCGGAAGCGGTGCGCGTGGTCTATGACCCTGCGGTAATCAGCTACGAACAGCTGCTGCAGGTCTTCTGGGAGAACCACGACCCGGCGCAGGGCATGCGTCAGGGCAACGACCACGGCACACAGTATCGCTCGGCCATTTATCCGCTCACGCCGGAGCAAGATGCCGCCGCGCGCGCCAGCCTTGAGCGTTTTCAGCAGGCCATGCGTGAAGCGGGCGACACGCGCGAGGTGACGACGGAAATCACAACCGCGAAACCATTCTACTATGCGGAAGACGATCACCAGCAGTATCTGCATAAAAACCCTTACGGCTACTGCGGTATCGGGGGCATCGGCGTCTGCCTGCCGCCACAGCTTGCCTGATTTCCGATCCAGCGCCACGCGAGCAGCGTGGCGCACACGGCAGCGACAGCGTTGTCTCATAACCTAACCACCACGAGTTGGCCGCCCCCTCCGGCTATCTTCGCCAAAATGTGACCTCTGGCAGATTTACATCTCTTTACGCTATACTACCCGCTGAAATAATCGGCTCAACGCTACGAGCTGGTGTTCAATGTGTTTTCACACAAATGGTATCAACTCCCCTTCTGAGGATCTGGCGAGAAGCCGGATAAACTATGTTAAACAGTATTTTAGTAATACTTTGTCTGATTGCCGTCAGCGCATTTTTCTCGATATCTGAGATCTCGCTGGCCGCGTCCCGTAAAATCAAACTGAAGCTGCTTGCCGATGAAGGCAACATCAATGCCACCCGCATCCTGAAAATGCAGGAAAACCCCGGGATGTTCTTCACCGTAGTGCAGATTGGCCTCAACGCGGTGGCCATACTCGGCGGTATCGTGGGTGATGCGGCGTTTTCTCCGGCGTTTTACAGCCTGTTTGTTAAGTACATGTCCGTTGAACTGGCCGAACAGCTCAGCTTTATCCTCTCCTTCTCGCTGGTAACCGGCCTGTTCATCCTCTTTGCAGACCTGACCCCGAAACGCATCGGTATGATTGCGCCAGAAGCTGTGGCTTTGCGTATCATCAACCCGATGCGCTTCTGTCTGTACGTGTTTCGTCCGCTGGTGTGGTTCTTCAACGGCCTGGCGAACGTGATTTTCCGCATCTTTAAGCTGCCTATGGTGCGTAAAGACGACATCACGTCTGACGACATCTATGCGGTAGTGGAAGCCGGCGCGCTGGCCGGGGTGCTGCGCAAGCAGGAACACGAGCTAATTGAGAACGTGTTCGAACTGGAATCCCGTACCGTACCGTCTTCCATGACGGGCCGTGAAAGCATTATCTGGTTCGATTTACATGAAGATGAGCAGAGCCTGAAGAACAAAGTGGCGCAGCATCCACACTCTAAGTTCCTGGTCTGTAATGAAGATATCGACCACATCATCGGTTACGTCGACTCCAAAGACCTGCTGAACCGCGTACTGGCAAACCAGAGCCTGGCGCTCAACAGCGGCGTGCAGATCCGCAATACCCTGATTGTGCCGGACACTCTGACGCTCTCAGAAGCGCTGGAAAGTTTCAAAACCGCCGGGGAAGACTTCGCGGTTATCATGAACGAATACGCCCTGGTGGTGGGTATTATCACCCTGAACGACGTGATGACCACGCTGATGGGCGACCTGGTTGGCCAGGGGCTGGAAGAGCAGATTGTTCAGCGTGACGATAATTCATGGCTGATTGATGGCGGCACGCCGATTGAAGACGTGATGCGCGTGCTGGATATCGACGAGTTCCCGCAGTCCGGTAACTACGAGACCATCGGCGGCTTTATGATGTTTATGCTGCGTAAAATCCCGAAACGTACCGACTCGGTGAAGTTCTCCGGCTACAAGTTTGAGGTGGTGGATATTGATAACTACCGCATCGACCAGCTGTTGGTGACGCGCATCGACAACAAACCGACCGTACTGGTTCCGAAGCTGCCGGATGCGGAAGAGAAGGTATCGGCGTAAGGTTCCAGCCTCCACAAACATCAACGGCTCCCATTGGGAGCCGTTTTTTTAACTACTGCATAGCACGTTGGTTAAGCCATCTCAGTTTGCAGACGCATAACCTGACGGTTGACTTCGGACATCACAGACAGGTGCTGTTTGTCCTTCACTTTTGGGACAAGGATCTTGCCCTTATCAAACTCAAAAGCGCCAACATCCTTGATATACAACCGTCCACGGAACAGGATCTTCACGTACTTCGCCACCTGAAGCGGGTTGTAGCGTTGGAAAATTTTCATTCTTGTATCTCCTGCGAATCATACGCTCTTGCGGTGCCACAATCGGCCCGACTGTCCTGAGCGCAAATTTTAATGCCCAATGACTATAGACCAGAACTACGGTGTTACCCAGTGTGCATAAGTTTATTTACCGTTTGATTACAATTATTCAGAATAATCTTTGCAAAGCGTGACCGGGCGCAGTATAAGCCGTCGTTTTTTCATGGATATGTGCGTTCACCCGCAAACTGGCATCGGGATTGCGGGAAAACCACATTGATCGCACTTATGATTAAAGCGTAAGACCAAGTGGTCGGATCACCTGCAAACAATAAGGAAACGCCATGACCCTACGTAATATCCTTGCAGCAGCCTGCCTGCTGCTGCCTCTGTGGGCTTCCGCTCACAACATTGAAAAAGGACAACGTGTACCGCCAGTCGGCATTGCTGACCGGGGAGAATTGATTCTCGACAATGATAAGTTTAGCTACAAACCCTGGAATAGCGCGCAGCTCGCGGGCAAAGTGAGAGTTGTACAACATATTGCCGGTCGTACATCCGCAAAAGAGAAAAATGCCAACCTGGTGGAAGCGATCAAGTCCGCGAAATTCCCGCACGACCGCTACCAGACGACCACTATTGTTAATACCGATGACGCCATTCCGGGCTCCGGGATGTTTGTGCGCTCAAGCCTTGAGAGCAATAAAAAGCTCTATCCGTGGTCGCAGTTTATCGTCGACAGCAACGGCGTCACCCGTAAGGCCTGGCAGCTGGAGGAAGAAAGCTCAGCGATTATTGTGTTGGATAAGGAAGGTCGCGTGCAGTGGGTGAAAGACGGGGCGTTAACCCAGGAAGAGGTGCAGCAGGTTGTCGACCTGCTGCATAAGCTGCTGGCTCAATAAATAGAGACGCGGAAGCCGGGGTTAAGGAAGGATTCGCGCGGGGTGTAGTCCAGCGGTTTGCCCTGCCAGTCATGAACATGCGCCCCGGCGGCCGCAGCAACGGCATGCCCGGCGGCGGTATCCCAGATATTGGTTGGCCCAAAGCGAGGATACAGCTGCGCATGGCCTTCCGCCACCAGGCAGAATTTCAGCGACGAGCCGATCGAGGTGGTCTGGTGTTCACCCAGCTGCTGCAGGTACTCCTGCAGTTCGCTGTCGCTGTGCGAGCGGCTAATTACCACCAGCGGCGGACGCGCATCGCGCACCTGGATCTGCTTGCGCACGCCGCACTCTTCCTTCCACGCCTTCCCTTCTGCGGCGCTGTACATCACCTTCATTACCGGCGCGTAAACCACACCCAGCACCGCTTTCCCTTTCTCAATCAGGGCGATATTGACGGTGAATTCACCGTTGCGCTTGATGAACTCTTTTGTCCCGTCCAGCGGATCGACCAGCCAGTAGCGCTGCCAGTGCTGGCGCTCGTCCCAGCTTTGCGGCGCTTCTTCTGACAGGACGGGGATGTCCGGCGTTAAGGCCTGTAACCCTTTGAGGATCACCTTATGCGCGGCAATATCCGCCGCCGTGACCGGAGAATCGTCGGCTTTGCTGACAACCTCCATAGGTTTAATACCGTCATACACCTGCATGATGGCATCTCCCGCATCCCGTGCGAGCTGACAAATTTTTTCTAGCATTTTCCACCTCTTTGTTAACGCAGTGAGGTTAACTCTTTGTTTTAGTTATATCGTAATGTGAACAATTCCGCTATCTGTGAAGCAATTCCGGTTTCAGGTTACTTTTTTCTGTCAGGATTCACATTTCTGTAAGCAACAAGCTATAGATACATACTCTTTTGTGGTCTGCATCGAAAAAAGGACTCCTCTGATGATTAAGTTTAGTGCAACGCTTCTGGCGACGCTGATTGCAGCGAGCGTGCAGGCGGCGACGGTAGATCTGCGTATTCTGGAAACGACCGATCTGCACAGCAACATGATGGACTTCGATTACTACAAAGATACCCCGACGGAAAAATTCGGACTGGTACGCACGGCAAGCCTGATCGATGCGGCACGCGGCGAAGTGAGTAACAGCGTGCTGGTCGACAATGGCGATCTCATTCAGGGCAGCCCGCTTGGGGACTACATGGCGACCAGGGGGTTGAAAAAAGGCGAGATCCATCCTGTTTATAAAGCGATGAACACCCTGGATTACACCGTCGGCAACCTCGGTAACCACGAATTCAACTACGGTTTGAAATACCTTCACGATGCCCTGGCCGGCGCGAAATTCCCGTACGTTAACGCCAATATCATCGACGTTAAAACGCAAAAGCCGCTCTTTACCCCATACCTGATTAAAAATACCGAGGTTGTCGATCGGGACGGGAAAAAACAAACGCTCAAAATCGGCTATATCGGTTTTGTCCCGCCGCAGATCATGACGTGGGATAAGGCCAACCTCGACGGTAAGGTGACCGTCAACGATATCACCGAAACCGCGCGTAAATACGTGCCGGAAATGCGCAAAAAAGGCGCCGATCTGGTGGTCGTTGTCGCCCACTCGGGTCTCTCTGCCGATCCGTATCAGGCCATGGCAGAAAACTCCGTTTACTATCTGAGTGAAGTCCCTGGCGTCGACGCGATCCTGTTCGGCCATGCCCACGCGGTCTTCCCGGGTAAAGATTTCGTCAGCATCAAAGGGGCTGACATTGAGAAAGGGACGCTCAACGGCGTGCCGTCGGTGATGCCAGGTATGTGGGGCGACCATCTTGGCGTAGTGGATCTGGTGCTGAATAACGACGGTGGCAGCTGGAAGGTGACGCAGTCAAAAGCCGAAGCGCGCCCGATCTACGACGCTGCAGCGAAAAAATCTCTGGCGGCTGAAGATAAAAAACTGGTCAACGTGCTGAAGCACGATCACGACGCCACGCGCGAATTCGTCAGCAAGCCGATCGGCAAATCCGCCGATAACATGTACAGCTTCCTCGCGCTAGTGCAGGACGACCCGACCGTTCAGGTCGTCAACATGGCGCAGAAAGCCTATGCCGAACACTTTGTGCAGGGCGATCCGGATCTGGCAAAACTGCCGGTCCTGTCAGCCGCTGCGCCATTCAAAGTGGGCGGGCGTAAGAATGACCCGGCCAGCTATGTTGAAGTCGAAAAGGGCCAGCTGACCTTCCGTAACGCCGCCGACCTCTACCTCTACCCGAACACGCTGGTCGTGGTTAAAGCCACCGGGAAAGAGGTAAAAGAGTGGCTTGAGTGTTCTGCCGGACAGTTTAACCAGATTGACCCGCACAGCAGCAAGCCGCAGTCGCTGATTAACTGGGACGGCTTCCGTACCTATAACTTCGACGTGATCGACGGCGTTAACTACCAGATTGACGTCACCCAGCCGGCGAAATATGACGGCGAGTGCCAGGCGCTTAACCCGCAGGCGGAGCGCATCAAAAACCTGACCTTCAACGGCAAGGCGATCGACCCGAATGCCACCTTCCTGGTGGCGACCAATAACTACCGTGCCTACGGCGGTAAGTTTGCCGGTACGGGAGATAGCCATATCGCCTTTGCCTCGCCGGACGAGAACCGCTCGGTGCTTGCGGCGTGGATCAGCGCGGAGTCGAAGAAGGCGGGCGAAATTCATCCTGCGGTGGATAACAACTGGCGTCTGGCACCGATCCACAGCGATACGAAACTGGATATTCGCTTTGAAACGTCGCCATCCGACAAGGCAGCCACGTTTATCAAGGAGAAGGCGCAGTATCCAATGAAACAGGTCGCGACGGATGATATTGGGTTCGCGATTTATCAGGTGGATTTAAGCAAGTAGCGGCGATTGTGCCGGGTGGCGCTTCGCTTACCCGGCCTACGGGATGAAAGAGTACGGGTAGGCCGGGTAAGGCGAAGCCGCCACCCGGCTTTTACGCCGCGCGATCGTCCCTGTTCGCCATCACCTTCGGCGTATTCACCTCAATCCAGTCAGCCAGCGCGGCAACTTTCTCGCTGACCTCAATACCCATCGGCGTCAGGCTATACTCTACGTGCGGCGGCACGACCGGATACGATACGCGATCGACAAACCCGTCCTGCTCCAGCGCCTGAAGCGACTGGGAGAGCATCTTTTCGCTAACCCCGCCCATTTTGCGGCGCAGATCGCTAAAGCGATGCGTTCCCTGGCGCAGCGCCAGCAGAATCAGTACCCCCCAGCGGCTGGTTACGTGTTTGAGCACCTCTCTTGAAGGGCACTGCTCCGCGAAAAGATTGCCATCGCGCATTTGTTCGCTGAGCGTCGGTATCATTGTTTTCATACTTACCTTTTTGTACGTACTTACTAAAAGTTAGCTATGGTGCTAGTGTGCCACAACATCAGACAAACACGAAGGAGATTCATCATGATCGCGATTACCGGCGCTACCGGCCAGCTTGGCCATCTCGTTATTGAACAGCTGCTGAAAACCGTACCGGCCAGCCAGATTGTGGCCATCGTACGTAACCCGGCGAAAGCGCAAGCCTTAAGCCAGCAGGGGATTGTGGTTCGTCAGGCTGACTACACGGATGAAGCCGCCTTCGCCGCCGCGCTGAGCGGCGTGGATAAGCTTCTGCTGATCTCTTCCAGCGAAGTCGGCCAGCGCGCGACCCAGCACCAGAACGTGATTAACGCCGCCAAAACGGCTGGGGTGAAATTTATCGCCTACACCAGCCTGCTGCATGCGGATACATCACCGCTCGGCCTGCACGTTGAACACGTTGCCACTGAAAAAGCGCTGACGGCGTCCGGGATTCCTTATGCCCTGCTGCGCAACGGCTGGTATACCGAAAACTACCTGGCGAGCGCGCCGCCTGCGCTGGAACACGGCGTGTTTATTGGTGCTGCAGGCGAAGGCAAAATTGCCTCTGCCACCCGCGCAGACTATGCCGCGGCGGCAGCCAAAGTGATTGCTGAAGAGGGCCATGCGGGCAAGGTGTATGAACTGGCGGGCGACCACGGCTGGACGCTGAGCGAACTGGCAGCTGAACTCAGCAAACAGAGCGGGAAGCCGGTCAGCTACCAGAATCTCAGTGAAGCGGATTTTGCCGCCGCGCTGAAGAGCGTCGGCCTGCCTGCCGGTCTGGCCGATATGCTGGCGGATTCCGATGTGGGCGCGTCCAAAGGGGGACTGTTTGACGATAGCCATACGCTGAGCAAACTGATCGGGCGCGCAACGACACCGCTGGCGCAGAGCATTAAAGCCATTCTTTAACGGTGTCACCGTTCTTTCCTGCGGCCGGGTGATTTCCCTTACCCGGCCCACACATATTGATTAATAATAAAAACAGATATAACAATTAAAAATCCGGGTATTCTTTTTCCGTCGCGTACGTTATCGGTTTTTCAAATCCGGGAATGGTGATGCCATCCCTGGCAATCTCAATATCTTCCTCATTTATCCCCTGCTGGCCAAACAGATAAATGACGTTGAGTTCACCCTGCGAAGCCGACTCGTCGTACGCGTTCGCCTGATGTTGCACCTCGCGGTTACGCTGCTGATAATCCGCAAATACCGCGTCCCCGTAGCGTTTGCGCAACCATTGATGGGTAAGCTTTGGCGAGTAAACCACCCCCGTGGCATTATTACCGCCAAAGCCTTTTGAATTAATAAAGGCAATTTGCCCCTGGCCTTGCTCTAATTTGTAGTCCTGAAGAGGAATGGATAAGCGTGTGTTATTCACCTGCGGCGCGATCTGGGTTACGCTTTTAATTCCCGGTAAAATGCCATAGCGGAAGACGCCGAGGCAGCTGATGAGCTGGTCGCCGCTGGCGGGTCCCAGGGAGTGACCGAGATACGATTTCACCGCCGTCACCGGCCAGTCGCGGATCGCAAAGGCTTGCGCAACGCGGTCAAAAATATCGGCCTCGGAGACGCAATTCTTCGGCGTGCTTGAACCGTGCGCCTGAATAAACGATCCCTTTTGCACCGCTTCCATTCCGACCATCGACACTGCCGAAGCCACGGCTTTCGCCATGGTGATGTAGTTCCCCGGTCCCGGTGAGGCAATAGAACGCTTAAAGCCGTCAGCGTTGATAAAGACATTCCCCACCGAACCATGGATCTCTGCCCCAAGCTGCAGCGCCAGCTCGTCGTCCATTAACACGACATACTGGCTGGATTCTGCGATCACAAAACCACAGCTGTCGCCAAAAGGACGGCTGCTGCTGCGCCAGCCGGGCGTTTCCGTTTCATCAATATGCTTAAGCTTGCTCTCCGTTGCCAGGGCGCCCATGGCGTCGAATCCTTCAATCACTTCGGAGGTGACCGGCGCTTCGGCACTGCCCACAACGGCCACGCGAATGCGCCCCGCTTTGATATCTTCGACTGCCGCATTGAGGTTATACAGAAACGTGGCGCACGCCCCCAGCGTGGCGCTGGTATGGCCAACGCTACCCAGCACATACGCATTGAGGAAATCAGCGCACATGCTGTTCAGGCCCAGCGGACACTGTTTGGCGCTGACGCGCTGGCCTTTCAGGCGCGACTGGAGCATACCGCCAAAGCCATAATCGTCGAGCTGTCCCATGATATTGCCCGAATAGACCCCGAGCTGATCCGGCGCGATCGCTGCCTGTATCTCGCGCCACGGGATCCCCAGAGCGTTGATGGCGTCCGATGCCCCGACAATCGCCATTTGTAACGCCCGCGGATGGAACTGCGAATTGTAATGGTCACCCGGCCGGAATCCCTGCGGCAGCAAACCTGCAGCCTGAACCTCCGTGCGCAACAACGCCTCAATTTTACAGTCCATCTCTCCCTGAACGGTAATACGCACGCGCCGATCCGCTAATTCCTCAACCTGCCATCCCGCCGGTAAGGGATGCGGTAACTGTCTGGCAGAGATATTAAAGCTGAATCCTTCTTCGCCAGAAACCATATTCAATTTTGCATTGCTGGTGATAGCATCGACATCAAAATAGTCGCGCGTAATTATTCTGATAAGGGTTCCTTCCAGCGTCTCGTCTTTTATCTTCTCGGCAGCCTGAGCGGGCGTAAATCTTTTACCTGAAATGTCGCAATACCCACCTTCATCATATTTAAGCACGCCCATCAGAATAGCTAACGATAATAACGTCTCCTGCCTTTCCTCTTCCGATAATGAATTAATAATCATTCGGCGAAATGCATGATGAAAAGAACTACGACCAGCTGGACTATAGCCGCCAAAAGCCGTTATTACGGGTAATTTCACCATAATTCATCCTGTAGTGGTCGTGGATTTATATTGTGCAAATGCGATAATTTCAGATATTAGTTTACAAATTACCGACAAAAGCTAATATGAAAATCCAGCCAAAATGCTGACTTTTTTGGCCAGGGCAACGATGAGTCACCAAAAATAATAGTCAAAACAGGTATTAATCGAAAATGACAAATACACAAATTGGATTTGTGTTATGTGAACGCATGCTAAGTTCCGGTCTCAGTCTGCCGATTGAAATGTGGAAAGCCGCAGCCAGCAGCTATTTAGCCGAGCAAAAAACAACATCCCACGCAGACACGCACAAAACGGAGACATCTGCGTTCAGGCTCTGTCGTCCGGAGAATATACTGAAAGTTCATACTATTGGCATAAATAACGAGCCCATCCTGACGCAAAGTGGCTTTAGCATTACCGCCGATACTACGCTTGCCGCAGACAGGCACTATGACGTTATCTATCTTCCTGCCCTGTGGCGCAACCCTCGAGCAGTGGTCAGACAAAAGCCTGAACTTCTGAAATGGTTGACCGAGCAGGCTGTGCGAGGAACCCGTATCGCCGCCGTCGGAACGGGCTGCTGTTTTCTGGCGGAGTCGGGATTGCTCAACGGAAAGCCCGCCACCACCCACTGGCACTACTTCAAACAATTCTCGCGCGACTACCCCAGCGTAAAATTACAAACCAAACATTTTCTCACGCAGGCCGATAATATTTACTGTGCCGCCAGCGTTAAGGCCCTGTCAGATCTGACGATTCATTTTATCGAAACGATATACGGGAAACGTGTAGCCACACATACTCAACGGACATTTTTTCATGAAATTCGTAGTCAGTTCGATCGCCAGTGTTACAGTGAAGAAAACAAACCCCACCCGGATGAAGATATTGTTCAAATTCAAACCTGGATAAAAGCCAACTGCGCCTCGGATATATCCATGCAGAATCTTGCCGATATGGCTGGCATGAGTTTGCGCAACTTCAACCGTCGCTTTAAAAATGCCACCGACATATCCCCCCTGCAGTATTTATTAACCGCCAGAATTGAATCCGCCATGACAATGCTGCAATCCACCAATCTGTGCATTCAGGAGATCGCGAATGCGGTGGGATATCAGGATATTGCGCACTTTAATCGCCAGTTTAAGCATAAAACAACGGTTTCACCGGGGGATTACCGTAAGACCGTCCGGGCAAAGATGTTTAGTGCATAAACGCCGGTCATCTCTGATAATGAAAAGATGACCACGAGGAGGTTTAACGTGCAAGGCGTACCGGAACAGTTTAATGATGAAAGAGACAGCGCGCGCTTTCGCCATCTGGCGCAGCTGCCGGGTCTGGAGCTGTATCACGCGCACATTTCTGACTACGCCTTTGAGCCTCACACCCATGAAGCCTTCGGGATCGGCACGATTGAAACCGGTGCCGAACGCTTTCGCTATCGCGGTACCCAGCATCTCGCGGCGGAAAAATCCGTCGTCACCATGAACCCGGACGAGATCCACACCGGTGAATCCGCCACCGAGGGCGGCTGGCGCTACCGGATGGTCTATATCGAACCCGATCTGCTTGAAGAGGTGACCGGCCTCAGGCACTGGTGGTTTAGCGACGTGACCCGCCATGACCCGTTGCGCTCACAGCAAATCGGCAGGCTGATTTACGGCCTGTGGCACACGGACGATCCGCTTGCGCAAAAAGGATTACTGCTGGATCTGATTGAGACCTTCCAGCCTCTGGCCCATCACGCGCCGGTGATTCAGGAGGGCGCGCACCGCTTCGAACGCGTACGCGAGTACCTGCACGACAACTACATGCACCCCCTGACGCTTGACGAGCTGGCCAGCGTCGTTTCACTCAGCCCGTATCATTTTCAGCGCCAGTTCAAAGCCCATTTTCACGTGACGCCGCATCAGATGCTGATGGCCATTCGCCTCTGGCGCGCCAAAGCATTCCTCACGCACGGCATGCCCGCCGCAGAGGTCGCCGCCGCAACCGGGCTGACCGATCAGTCGCATCTCACCCGCGCGTTTACCCGCCGCTACGGCATTACGCCCGTGCGCTACCAGAAGCAAGTCATCCGGCGCTAATGCGCAATCTCATACAATACGCGCGTATTTTCCCCTCCTACACTGCATACAGCGTAAATACCTGTGGATGGAAAAATGATTAGTGGAGTGTTGTATGCCCTGCTGGCCGGGATGATGTGGGGTCTGATTTTCGTCGGCCCGCTGATCGTGCCCGAGTATCCGGCAATATTGCAGTCGACCGGACGTTATCTGGCGCTGGGGCTGATTGCCCTGCCTCTGGCGTGGCTGGGACGCGCGCGCTTGCGTCAGCTCAGCCGTCAGGACTGGGCCACCGCGCTGGCGCTGACCATGATGGGTAATCTTATCTATTACGTTTGCCTCGCGAGTGCCATTCAGCGTACCGGTGCGCCGGTATCAACCATGATTATCGGCACGCTGCCGGTCGTCATCCCCGTCTTTGCTAACCTGCTCTACAGCCAGCGCGATGGCAAACTGGCGTGGACTAAAATGGCGCCGGCGCTGGTCTGCACTGCCCTGGGGCTGATATGCGTCAATATTGCCGAGCTGCGTCATGGCCAGGCGAATGTTGATCTGTGGCGTTACGGTTCTGGCATTCTGCTGGCGTTCATTTCCGTGGCGTGCTGGGCATGGTATGCCCTGCGCAACGCGCGCTGGCTGCGGGAGAATCCGGACAAACATCCGATGATGTGGGCGACGGCGCAGGCGCTGGTCACGTTGCCCGTATCCGTCGTGGGATATCTCGGCGCATGCCTCTGGCTGGGCCATCAGCAGCCGGACTTCGCCCAGCCCTTCGGGCCAAAACCGTGGGTATTTATTGGGCTGATGGTTGCGATCGCCGTGCTGTGTTCATGGGTGGGCGCGCTGTGCTGGAATATTGCCAGCCAGAAGCTGCCGACGGTGATATTAGGGCCGCTGATTGTCTTCGAAACCCTGGCCGGACTGCTTTATACCTTTCTGATGCGCCAGAGCGTACCGCCGCTGTTCACGACCTGTGGGATCGTGCTGTTGGTGGTGGGGGTAGTGATGGCGGTGAGAGCGAAGCCGGAAAAACCGAGGGTTGTTCCGGCATCGGAGATGTGAGTATTGCCCGGCGGCGCTGCGCTTGCAGGGCCTACAAAACCGTAGACCCGGTAAGGCGTAGCCGCCACCGGGCAAGCCCTTAAAACGTTTCCCAGTTCCCTTCAGACGCCGCCGCGACAGGCTGCGCTTTTGGCACATAGGTTTTTACCGGGGCCGCTTTTACCGCCTGGTTGCGGGTAATTTTGAACACCGCCACCGCTTCGTTCAGGCGTGCAGCCTGATCTTCCAGCGCCGCCGCCGCGGCCGCAGACTCCTCCACCAGCGAGGCGTTCTGCTGGGTCACGCGGTCCATCTCGGCTACCGCCTGGCCCACCTGGTCGATACCACGGCTCTGCTCGTCAGAGGCCGAAGCAATTTCGCCCATAATGTCGGTGACGCGGGTGACCGCATTAACGATCTCTGCCATCGTCTCCCCGGCTTCGTTAACCAGCTGAGAGCCCGCGTTCACGCGTTCACCGGAATCGTCGATCAGCGCTTTAATCTCTTTCGCCGCCTGGGCGCTACGCTGGGCAAGAGTACGCACTTCGCCTGCCACAACTGCAAAACCACGGCCCTGCTCGCCCGCACGCGCGGCTTCCACCGCCGCGTTCAACGCCAGGATATTCGTCTGGAAGGCAATGCCGTCGATCACGTTAGTAATTTGCGCGATTTTGCTGGAACTGGTGGCAATTTCGTCCATTGTACGCACCACGCCTTCAACCACGTTACCGCCCTTCTTCGCCGTTGAGGAGGCGTCCAGCGCCAGACGGGAAGCCTGACGCGCGTTATCGGCGTTCTGCTTCACGGTTGCCGTCAGCTGCTCCATGCTGGCTGCCGTCTCTTCCAGAGATGCGGCCTGCTGCTCGGTGCGGGAAGAGAGATCGTTACTGCCTGCAGAGATTTCGCCTGCACCGGTGTAAATGGTATCCGCGCCTTCACGCACCACGCCCACGGTGTTCGCCAGCGAGGTTTGCATCTCCTGCACGTTGCGCGCAAGGATAGCCATTTCATTATTACCGTCTGCCTGAATCGGCTGGGTGAGATCGCCTGCCGCAATAGCGCGAATATGGTTAATCACCTCTTCAAGAGGCAGCAGCAGCACGCGGCGCATGGCGATCCAGCTGGAGATAATCACCACAATCACCAGCAGCATAACCGCAGAGAGGATCCACAGGATGCGCTTGTAGTCGCTTTCATTGTCCTGGATGCCTTTATCGGTAAGCATTGCCTGCGCTTCGCGCCATTCACGATATACCGTCTGCATCGCGTTTTGTTTCTGTTCGGCATTCTGCTTGAACATATCTTCCAGATTGCCCTGGCTCAGCAGAACGTTCATTTGCGTCAGCGTTGCAGAGTAAATGCGGTACTGCTCTTCGAGTTGGTTGGTCAGGTTCTCATCCAGGCCTGGCGTGTTCGGCAGGGCATAGTATTTATCGTAATGAACCTGCGCTTCAGTCAGCAGATTTTTCGCCGTGGTCACCAGCTCATTCAGCTGACCGCCGTTAATTTGTGAGGCCATGCTGCTTTGCAGGCGCAGCATCCCGCGGTTCAGGGTGACGCGAGCCTGGTTCAGACTGATCCACGCATCGGTAAACTCCGCCACGTTCTTGCTGGAGAGCTGCGACACGGTGAAGTTGTCTTTATCGTTATTCAGGGCGTTGATAAAGATACCGGCGGAAATCACTTGCATGATGCCGAGCACAAGCAGCACCGAAATCAGAAGGGTAATGACTTTTATACGTTTAAACATGCGTTGCCTTTGTTTTATGCAGGTTTGTCTGACGTGGATATATCGGCAGGCGCGGCGGGTTGTTTACTGTTCCTCCACCTTTAAAAAGTTTCGAAACCACTTTCCTGAGCCCATTCAGAGAGTTAAAAGTGGGATTTTTTTTGTGATCCACATCTCACTTTTCCCCTTCCCTCTAAAGGGTTATAGCGCTGGCCTAAAGATGCATTTAATATGCACTTTATATTATTGATGACGAGGTAACTGCTATGGCCTTTCGCGACCAACCCCTTGGCGAGCTGGCGCTCTCCATTCCTCGCGCTTCTGCGCTGTTCCGTAAATACGATATGGACTACTGCTGCGGCGGTAAGCAAACACTGGAGCGTGCGGCCTCACGCAAAGAGCTGGACGTTGAGGTTATTGAAGCAGAGCTGGCGCAGCTGGCCGAGCAGCCCATCGACAAAGACTGGCGAACCGCCCCGCTCGCGGAAATCATCGACCATATCATCGTGCGTTATCATGACCGTCACCGTGAGCAACTGCCGGAACTGATTCTTCAGGCGACCAAAGTCGAGCGCGTCCATGCCGACAAACCTACCGTACCGCGCGGTCTGGCAAAGTACCTGACCCTGCTGCACGAAGAGCTTTCAAGCCACATGATGAAGGAAGAGCAGATCCTTTTCCCGATGATTAAACAGGGTATGGGAAGCCAGGCCATGGGGCCCATCAGCGTGATGGAAAGCGAGCATGATGACGCGGGCGAACTGCTGGAAGTGATCAAACACACCACCCACAACGTTACGCCGCCGGCAGAAGCGTGCACAACGTGGAAAGCGATGTACAACGGCATTAACGAGATGATTGACGACCTGATGGAACACATCAGTCTCGAGAACAACGTTCTGTTCCCGCGGGCATTAGCGGGGGAATAAAAAAGGCCGCTGCGGCCTGATGCCCCCCACCCCGCCCCTCTGCCACCGGAGAGGGTGCAAAAACTAAAAACGGCAACCGAAGTTGCCGTTTTGCTTTTACCGTACGCCTGCCATACGTTTCTTACCGATAAACACCCAGCCCAGCCCCAGCGCGATAAACCACAGCGGCGTGACGATGAGTGCCTGACGGGTATCATCTTCCAGCGTCAGCAGAACCAGCACGAAGACGAAGAACGCCATGCACACCCAGCACATTAGCTTGCCCAGCGGCATCTTGTAGATCGATTTCTCATGCAGATGTGGGCGCTGCTTGCGGTACACCAGATATGAACAGAGGATGATGGTCCAGACGAACATAAACAGGATCGCTGAGACCGTGGTGATCATGGTGAACGCGCCAATCACGCTTGGGTTCACGTAGAGCATCACCACGCCGCCCAGCAGGCACATGCAGGAGAAGGTCAGCCCTTTTGCCGGTACGGCACGCTTAGAGAGCTTGGCGAACGCGCTCGGCGCCACGCCTTCCTGCGCCAGGCCAAACAGCATACGGCTGGTGGAGAACACGCCGCTGTTCGCGGAAGATGCCGCAGAGGTCAGCACCACGAAGTTAATCAGGCTCGCTGCCGCAGGCAGGCCTACCAGCACGAACAGCTCAACGAACGGGCTCTTGCTTGGCACCACCGAGCTCCACGGCGTCACGGACATAATGACGATCAGCGCGAAGACGTAGAACATGATGATACGCACCGGAATGGAGTTGATGGCGCGCGGCAGGGACTTCTCCGGATCTTTGGTTTCCGCAGCGGTCGTTCCGACCAGCTCAATTCCCACAAACGCGAACACCGCGATCTGGAAGCCGGCAAAGAAGCCGCTCATGCCTTTCGGGAACCAGCCGCCGTCATTCCACAGATGGGTAAACGACGCCTGAACGCCGGTTGGTGACTGGAAGTGGGTGAGCACCATCACCAGGCCCACCACGATGAGCCCGACAATGGCCACGATTTTGATCATCGCGAACCAGAACTCCATCTCACCGAACATTTTAACGGTGGCGAGGTTAAGGCTCAGCAGCAGAACAATAACCGCCAGCGAGGCGACCCAGTCCGACAGCCCCGGGAACCAGAACTGCGCGTAGGCGGTAATCGCCACGACGTCCGCCATACCGGTGACAACCCAGCAGAACCAGTAGGTCCAGCCGGTGAAATAGCCCGCCCACGGCCCGAGCAGGTCAGAAGCGAAGTCGCTAAAGGATTTGTATTCGAGGTTTGAGAGCAGCAGTTCACCCATTGCACGCATCACGAAGAACAGCATAAAACCGATAATCATATAAACGAATATGATTGACGGCCCGGCGAGACTAATAGTTTTGCCTGACCCCATAAACAGCCCGGTACCGATGGCACCCCCGATGGCAATGAGCTGAATATGACGGTTTGTGAGATTGCGCCGTAGCGACTGTTCAGAAGACGCCCCTTCGTCGGCGACGACTTTAACCTGATCTACCATGTGATATTTTCCTGTTTATGCCTGTCTGTGTTGTTAAGGCTCTTCAGGCCTTTAAATACGTCAAAAGATGACGTTCCCTTGTAAGGGCTAATCGATATTAGGTAAGAATCGGCGGGATGAATACTATGATTTAGATATTATGTTAATAATATGTTGAAAGTGAGTGTCATATCACTCATACAGCGCGAAACAGCTCACAAAAATACACGCAACAGTTTCGTTTGCAAGATAAAATGTTGATTGCACCATAACTATAGGTTTTTACACTATTTTCCTCTCCCCAACCGGAGAGAGGAAATAAGAAAAGTCGATTACAGAATTTCCAGCAGCTCGACTTCAAAGACCAGGGTGCTGAATGGCGGGATGGACGCGCCAGCGCCGCGCTCGCCGTAGGCCAGGTTATGCGGAATAGTCAGTTCCCATTTGGAACCGACTGGCATCAGGGTCAGCGCTTCAATCCAGCCTGCGATAACGCCGTTCACCGGGAACTCAGCCGGTTCGCCGCGCGCCACGGAGCTGTCGAACACGGTACCGTCGATCAGCTTACCGGTATAGTGTACGCGAACGTGGTCGGTACGCGCCGGGATTGCGCCGTCACCCTGATTGATCACGCGGAACTGCAGACCAGACTCGGTGCTGTTCACGCCTTCACGCTCACGGTTCTCTTCCAGATATTTCACACCTTCGGCGGCCATCTCTTCAAAGCGTGCGCGACGCACGGCGTCAGCACGCTCGTGGATTTCACGCAGCGCACGGTGCACAACGTCAACCGGAACGGCAGGCTGTTTGCCTTCCAGTGCGTCAGCGATACCCGCCACCAGCGCTTCTGGTAACAGACCTTCCAGGCCGGATTCGCTCAGCTGCTGTCCTACCTGCAAGCCGATACCGTAACTTGCCTGCGCTTCGATAGTGTCAAAAGTCGGGGTGGTCATGGGTTTTCCTTCCATCACATTTAAAGTAGCGGGCAGCATATCAGCCATGCCCTTATGGGTAAAACTTTGTCTGAAGTTAAGGTGACAAACCGCGACGAAACAGAAACAATAGAGATAACCAGGATTAATCCCGAACTGATGTCACGGATGTCGGGTTTGCTACGCCGTTCAGGCAGTTAGCAAACTATACTTCGGAACACAGGATAAAAAAGACGCGGAGCAGGAGGAGTGCCATGCCCGGGCGATTTGAACTGAAACCTACCCTGGCGAAAATCTGGCAGGCGCCGGACAATTTTCGCATCATGGACCCGCTGCCTCCTCTGCATCGCAGAGGGATTATCATTGGCGCGCTGATGGTGATCGTGGGCTTCCTGCTTCCTTCCGGGAGCGATGATGTCGATACCGTACCCGTTACCCGGAATGCCCAACTGGACATTCAGTCGCAGACGCGACCGCAGCCTGACGCACAGCCGATGCAAACGCAGCTTGTCACCCCGTCTAACGATCCGGGTCAGGTTGCACCGGTTGAGCCAGAGCCCATTCAGGATGAACAACCACAGGATCAAGCCGCCGCCCCGTCTCAGCCTCAGACGCAACAGCCTACCGGCATTGAGCAACAGTGGCGTTCCTATCGCGTGGAGCCGGGAAAAACCCTGGCACAGCTGTTCCGCGACCATAACCTGCCGCCAACCGACGTGTATGCCATGGCGAAGGTGGAAGGTGCAGGTAAGCCGCTCAGTAACCTGCAGAATGGACAGATGGTGCAGGTTCGTCAGAATGCCAGCGGTGTGGTGACAGGATTAACGATTGATACAGGAAACGGACAACAGGTACTGTTTACCCGCCAGCCAGACGGCAGTTTTATCAGGGCGCGTTAAGGGCCCGGAGCTGTAAAAAGCAAAACGCCGGCACAAGGCCGGCGTTTCAACGTGAGCAGAGTAAAAAATTACTCAGCTACAACGTTAACAACCAGTTTAGCGAACACTTCGCTGTGAACCTGGAAGTCAACTTCGTGCTCACCAGTGGTACGCAGAACGCCGTTCGGCAGACGAACTTCGCTCTTAGCCACTTTAACGCCTGCAGCAGTTACTGCATCAGCGATATCGCGGGTACCGATGGAACCGAACAGTTTACCTTCGTCGCCTGATTTAGACGCGATGGTAACGGTGCCCAGTGCGTTGATTGCTTCAGCGCGAGCGTTAGCAGCCGCCAGAACGTCAGCCAGTTTGGCTTCCAGTTCAGCGCGACGTGCTTCGAAAAACTCTACGTTTTTCTTGGTAGCTGGAACAGCTTTACCCTGTGGAACCAGGAAGTTACGTGCGTAACCCGCTTTAACGTTAACCTGATCACCCAGGCTGCCCAGGTTTGCTACTTTATCAAGCAGAATAACTTGCATTACCTTATCCTCTTAAAGTCGTATTAATGGACCGTGCCCGATTACTGATGACGATCAGTGTACGGCAGCAGGGACAGGTAGCGAGCGCGTTTGATAGCGCGAGCCAGCTGACGCTGGTATTTTGCACGAGTACCGGTGATACGGCTTGGGACAATCTTACCGCTTTCGGTGATGTAGTTTTTCAGCGTTGCGATATCTTTATAGTCGATCTCTTGAACGCCTTCCGCGGTGAAACGGCAGAACTTGCGACGACGGAAATAACGTGCCATATGGCTAGTCTCCAGAATCTATCAAATCAATCTGCTCGGCATGCAGAACCATTTTGCTCAGGCCGTTCTTTGCCTTGTGGCAAGAGATGAACCCCTGAACGATTACTGCGCTACCGACCGTTAAACTGTGAGTAATGGCCTGGTTTTCGTGTCCGCTAATAATAACGGGCATTTGGCACCACGCCTGCCGGTGAAACCCGGCTTCCTCTTGCACAGAACGATGCTCAAGCACGAACTGGCAATGCGGAATTCCTGATGGACTGACCTTTCGAAGGGGAGCCCTGCATACGATGCCGGACAACGCCAGACGGTTGGTCATCAGAAATTACTCTTCAGAATCCCCAGCATCAGAATCATCTGCGGTTTCGTTTGCGAAATCATCGCGACGCTCACGGCGCTCGTCTTTCGCTTTAACCATCGGAGATGCTTCGGTAACTGCGTTTTTGGTACGCATAACCATGCTGCGGATAACGGCATCGTTGAAGCGGAAGGTAGTTTCCAGCTCATCGATAACTTCCTGCGGCGCTTCAACGTTCATCAGAACGTAGTGTGCTTTGTGCAGTTTGTTGATCGGGTAAGCCAGCTGACGGCGGCCCCAGTCTTCCAGACGGTGGATCGTACCTTCTGCACCAGTGATGGCAGCAGAGTAACGCTCGATCATACCCGGAACCTGTTCGCTCTGGTCAGGATGGACCATAAAAACGATTTCGTAATGACGCATCGAATTGCTCCTTACGGATTATTCAGCCTCCTGTCTGGGTCAGCCGAGGCCCGGGGAGGCAAGGAACGTGTTAAAGGTCGGCTGAAAAATTGACGCGTCATAATACTTGCGCGCCCCTGGAAACTCAAGCTGATTGCACAAATAATTCGCACAAAGCGCGAAGCGGGTCTAAGTAGGTGATTTAAAATTGGTCACACCCGGAAGCGTTGTTTTTTTGAACAACTGCATCAGAAATGGTCACGCATCCCCGCTGGATGAGTGATTACACTTTAATCAGAGATCGCCTGAATTAAAGAAGGAGCATCCCCCCTCTCGCAGCACGTAATCGTGGAGCGCATATCATGAAAAAAATCGCACTAGCCATAATGGCGGCGCTTTTGCTCAGTGCAAACGCGATGGCAGCCATCAAGATAGACAGCCGACAGGCCAGAAACATGGATGATGTGCAAAGCTTGGGCGTCATTTACATCAATCATAATTTCGCCACGGAAAGTGAAGCAGATCAGGCCCTAAACGAAGAAACCGATGCGCAGGGCGCAACCTATTACCACGTGATGTTAACCCGTGAGCCCGGCAGCAACGGCAACATGCACGCCAGTGCAGATATTTACCGATAACGCTTTAACGCTAGCACCAGGAAAGCCAACAACGAGAACATAGCCATAGTTGACGTTGCCCCCTGCCCGGGGGCTTTTTTTTGAGAAAGGCTCCGGAATACCATCGGTAAAAGACCCCTGAGATCCTCCTGAAACTGGAAGATCGGGAGTTAAGGTGCTGCGCATTTAAAGGTGCTGGCGGAAAAATGCCACCGTGGCGTCCAGCGCCGCTGGCGTGATGCGGTGGCGGACGCCCGCTTCCCACAGACAGGTCAGATTACCGTCCAGGCCTGCATTTATTAACGCCTGCTGCAGACGGAAGGTTCCCTCGGGCGGGACCACATCATCTGCATCACCGTGCCATAGCAGCAATGGGCGATCGGCCACGCGCGGCAATGACCGGGACACATCCCACTCTTCGAGCGTCGCGGTGATTTCCGCTAATTCCTTAGGGGGAAAGAGCGTCTTCGCCAGCGACGTAAAATAGCCCGAGCCCATCAGGCAGGCGACCGACTTCACTTCCGGATGATGCGTCATAATCCCCAGCGCCGTCATACCGCCCATCGACGCCCCGGCGACAGCCAGACGATTGTCGGCAACCAGGCCGGCCTCATAAAGCGCATCGCGCACCCCGGCAAACTCGGTCAGACTCCCGTGCAGAATGTGCCAGAACTGCCCAAGCCGCGCCTGTTCATTGCCCTTAAAGCGGGCGCCGTGGTCAGGCGCATCCGGCATCACCACGCGAAAACCCGCCTGCGCCAGCGCAACCGCAAAATAACTGTAAACCAGCTTCGATGAGGTGAACCCGTGATAAAAAACCACAACAGGCAGCGGTTTATCACGTTTACCCGCAGGCATCGCGTGTAAAATTTCATGGTCGCCGAGGTGGCGTATTTCAATTTCAATCATTGTCGACCCTGTGCGAATGTATGATTCATAATGTTGAGAACTGGGTTACGCTTTCACGTCATTTTCATTCGAAATTTACGTCCCAGATAACACTTCGGGAACATTCCCCCAAAACTAAATTCACAGACAACTACACTATGGCTATCAGGAAACGAGATATGGTTATGCGCAGGTTTGCTGCTTTAGTGCTGGTGTTTCTGCTTAGTGGCTGTAGCGCGCTGCAGGGAACGCCGCAACCCGCTCCACCGGTCGCCGATCATCCACAGGAGATTCGTCGTAATCAGACGGAAGGATTACAACGAATGGGCACGATTTCCGCGCTGGTACGCGGCTCCCCCGATGACGCAGAAGCGGCAATAAAAGCACAGGCCGTCGCCGCCAAAGCAGATTATTACGTCATCATTATGATCGACGAAACCATCATAACGGGACAGTGGTATTCACAGGCAATTTTGTACCGTAAATAATGGTTTTCCTTTGAACGAGATTTACACTGCTTTGCGTCCATAGACATTTTCCTGTCCACAATAAACTCCATGCCCGCGTCAATGGAAGGGAGTTTATTCGCGAAGGATTGCCCGGCGGATACCGGAGATATGTGAAATGGAGCTGACGATGAAACGAACTCTTGCTTTGACCTCTCTGTTGCTCTCAGCAGGCCTGGTGAGCACCACCGCGCAGTCAGCAGAATTCGCCAGTGCTGACTGTGTGACTGGCCTGAATGAAATTGGCCAGATCTCCGTGAATAATATCTCGGGGAGCCCGCAGGACGTTGAACGCGTTGTGGCATTAAAGGCCGATGAGCAGGGTGCTTCATGGTATCGCATCATCCAGATGCAGGAAGATCACCACATCGACCACTGGCGAGTACAGGCCATTCTTTACGTGTAATATCCCTCCTGATAAAAGCCACTTATTTTTAGTGGCTTTTCGTTTTTGCAAATCTTTTATCTTATGAAAAACCAATCAATAACAAGAAAATAACATTTTGTTACATTAATTCAGTAAACGTAATCCCCGCTCTGCCGTTGAAGAACCATACCTTTTCAATGATGAGCAATTTATGATCAACGTTTTTCGCCGTGCAGGCCTGGGGGCAAAGCTGTCGCTGCTTACGGGCATCAGTGTCGCCACGCTGTTTCTGCTTTTCACTTTTCTGCTCAGTCAAAAAGCCAGCCAGCAGCTTGAAGCCCTCGCCGTCGAAGATCTGCATAATCAGTCCACAGGCATGGTCGACATGGTGCAGATGTTTAATACCAGCCTGAGCGAAGAAGTCGAAAGCTACACCAAACTGTTTACGACATTTCTGCCCCAGCCTTTTAGCGTCGATACTCAGCAGCCCCGGACCATTAACGGGCTCACCGTTCCCCTACTGAAAGGGGGAGAAGCTGAACTCCATGAAAATACCTCTTTTTCCGATGATTTTCTGAGCCGTACGGGAGCAATCTCCACGCTGTTTGTACGCAGCGGTAACGACTTTGTTCGCGTCGCCACCTCCCTGCGCAAAGAGAACGGCGAGCGGGCGATGGGCACCGTGCTGGATACCGCCAGCCCGGCCTTTGCCGCAGTCAACAGAGGGGAAGTCTACCGTGGCCTGGCGCTGCTGTTTGGCAAACGCTATATCACCCAGTATCAGCCGGTTAAAAACGCCGAAGGCCAGGTCATTGCGATCGTCTTTGTTGGCGTGGACATTACGCATTCCTGGAACGTCATGCGCGAGAAAATCCTCACCCGCCGCCTGGGCGAGAGCGGCCACTTCTTCGTGCTGGATCGCAGCAAGGGCAAAACGCGCGGGCAATACCTGTTCCATGCCGGTGAAGAGGGACAGCTGCCGAAGTGGGACGGCGCGACGCAGCAACAGCTTTTGAGTGACAAGCCCGGCACGCTGGAACGCGTAAGCGACGACGGCCGCACGCTGAAAATGGCCTATACCCCGCTGCCAGGCTGGAACTGGACTATCGTCGGCGAAGTGGATAAATCGGTGCTGCTCTCAAGCGTTACCGCCATGCGCGATCGCTTCCTGCTGGCCGGCGTGGTCTTATCCATCCTGTTTGCTGGCCTGTTCGTGATTCTTATTCGCCGCGTGCTGACCCGACCGCTGCGCAATGTGATCCATCTTGCCCGGCAATATGCCGCAGGGGATCTCCGTTCCAGCCTGCCCGTGACGCGCCAGGACGAGGTCGGCCAGCTGATCGACGCCATCAACGGCATCGGCGGCGGCCTGCAAAAAATTGTCCTGCAGGTCCGCGAGGCCGCTGGCGAGATCCATTTGGGCACCAACGCGCTGGCCGCCGACACCGGCGAGATTTCAGAGCAGATCAACAAGCAGGCGAGCAGCGTGGAAGAGACCTCCGCCAGCATGGAGCAGCTGGCCGCCACCGTGCAGCAAAATGCCGCCAACATGGAGCAAACGCAGCAGCTGGTCGGTGAAACCTCGCTCGCGGTCCATCAGGGCGGTGAGACGGTCACCCACGCGGTATCGACCATGGACGATATTCGCGAAGCGTCAAAACGCATCGAAGACATCACGCGCGTGATCGAATCCATCGCTTTCCAGACCAATATTCTGGCGCTGAATGCGGCAGTGGAAGCGGCCCGCGCGGGTGAGCACGGAAAAGGGTTTGCGGTAGTCGCGCAGGAAGTTCGCGCCCTGGCGGGACGCAGCGCTAACGCGGTGAAGGAGATTGAACAGCTGATTGGCGATACGCTCAGAAAAGTGAGTGAGGGCCATGCGCTGTCTGAAAAGACCCGCCTGGCGATGGATGACATCATCATTCATATCGATAACATCAGTCAGCTGGTCACCGAGATTAACCATGCCTCACGCGAGCAGTCTGCAGGGATTGGCCAGGTTAATCTCGCCATGACCCACATTGGCGAAGCGTCGCATATCAATGCCGATCGTATCTCACGCAGCGAACAAACGGCTCAAACGCTGCGCGAGAAGGGATCACATCTGGCCCAGCTGGTGAGTCTGTTCCAGCTAAAAGACTAACCGACTCTGCCCGTCGCACGCAGCAGCAGGTCACTTTGCACCTGCTCGCTCATCAGCGTGCCGCCACGGGTATCCAGCATCATGCGGCACCACGCCTGCGCCACCGGGGGCGACGCATGCCGCAGCATCTGGCTTCCGGCACCCAGCAGGAAAAGCTGCTGCGCGATCTCCCGCCCCTGCGCCTCCTGCGGTTTACGCAGTTTTTGCTGAAGCTGTCGCCAGCTGCGGTCGAAGTGTCTGTCCTGCCCTTTCACCTGCGCAAACTCGTCGGCAAGCAGGTCGTGAATGCCCGGCTGCTTCGCCAGCACGCGCAGCACGTCCAGGCACATGATATTTCCTGACCCTTCCCAGATGCTGTTCACCGGCATCTCGCGGTACAGGCGGGGAAGTTCACTCTCTTCGCAATAACCGATCCCACCCAGCACCTCCATCGCCTCAGCGACAAACGGGATGCCCGCTTTGCACACGCTAAATTTCGCCGCCGGGGTAAACAGCCGCGCCCAGGCGGCCTCCTGCGGATCCGCGCGTTTATCCCACGCGCGGGCCAGGCGGAACAGCAGCGCCGTGTGCCCCTCCAGCACCAGCGCCATCCGGCTTAGCACTTCGCGCATGAGCGGCTGATCGATAAGATTTTTGCCGAAGGTCTGACGCTGGTGGGCATGGTACAGCGCCACCGAGAGCGCCCGACGCATCAGTCCGTGGCTGCCCAGCGCGCAGTCAAAG
This sequence comes from Enterobacter sp. Taxon_8, assembly GCF_058354585.1. Taxonomy (NCBI): domain Bacteria; kingdom Pseudomonadati; phylum Pseudomonadota; class Gammaproteobacteria; order Enterobacterales; family Enterobacteriaceae; genus Enterobacter; species Enterobacter sp. Taxon_8. Next base: position 4,140,529 of record NZ_CM177989.1, read on the forward strand.
CGCGTCAGACCGCCCATTTTGAGGATCTGCCGTACCCCTTCGCCCTCTTCCCCCAGCAGCCAGCCGGAGGCATCAAGAAACTCCACCTCGCTGCTGGCGTTGGAGCGGTTCCCGAGCTTGTCCTTGAGGCGCTCGAGCCGGACGGCGTTGCGCTGTCCGTCAGGTAAAAAGCGCGGCACAAAAAAGCAGGACAACCCGCCCTTCGCCTGGGCCAGCACCAGATGCGCATCGCTTTGCGGGACGGAGAAAAACCATTTATGGCCCACCAACCGGTAGCTGCCGTCGCTGCATTTTTCCGCTTTGGTGGTGTTGCTCAGCACGTCCGAGCCGCCCTGTTTTTCCGTCATCCCCATACCGATCAGCAGGCCGCGCTTTTGCGCGCCAGGAGCCAGATGCGGATCGTAGCGATCGCTGAGCAGCGGCGTCAGCCAGTCGTGAAATATTTTGGGAAGCGCCTGCTGCAGGAGCGGCGTGGCGGCAAACGTCATGGTGATCGGGCAAAGCGTGCCCGCTTCCACCTGCGCATGCAGCACAAAGCGTGCGGCCCGCGCGACAAACGCCCCTTTACGCGCCTCCTCTTCCCACGCCAGGTTATGTACCCGATTGGCACACAGCCCCTGCATCAGCAGGTGCCATGCCGGGTGAAAACGCACGTCGTCCAGCCGCTCGCCCGTGGCGTCATAGCGTAACAGCTCCGGCGGATTCACGTTCGCCAGCCTGCCCAGCTCCAGCGACTCTGCGGTACCTAACTGCTGCCCGATACTGGCGAGCAGTTCGATATCCCACTCGGCCCCCTCGCGCGAAACTGCGTCACGCAGCGCGCAGTCCGAGAGGAAAAGGTTGCTGTTGGAAAGCGGTGCGGGTTGATTGAAAACGGTATGGGTCTGCCAGTGCATACTGTCTCCCTCCTTCAGTGGCAATGACGATAAGTATGGACAGACCGCGCACACGCTGCATGGGAGGGGAGTCACACGTTCACGATCCCGCTGATATCATTCGTGAAATAGCTCACAGAACATAAGAATAAACTATTTCATGACTTCGCTTTTGTTGAATAATTTATTCTTACCCTTTTCAATGAGGATCGTTATGCAACCGGATGCGCACAAGCGAGCATTAATTGCCGGCTCCATTGGTAACTTTATCGAGTGGTATGAGTTTGCGGTCTACGGTTTTCTGGCGACCGTCATTGCGAAGAACTTCTTCCAGCTTGAAGGGGAAGCTGGGCTTACCAGCCTGATTCTCACCTACGCCTCATTCGCCATCGCCTTCTTCTTCCGTCCGCTGGGTGCGGTGGTGTTTGGCCGCATCGGCGACCGAATTGGCCGAAAGCCGACGCTCATTATTGTGCTGGTACTCATGACGCTGGCCACCGCCGCCATCGGCATTGTGCCGGTCTATGCCAGCATCGGCATTGCCGCACCGCTGATCGTTACGCTGCTTCGCATCCTGCAGGGACTGTTCGCCGGCGGCGAGTACGGCGGTGCGGTCTCGCTGATGACGGAGTTCGCCCCGCGCGGCAGGCGCGGCCTCTATGGCGCGTGGCAGTCCTTTACCGTGGCGCTGGGGCTGCTGGCGGGCGCAGGCATCGTGGCGCTGCTCTCCGCCCTCCTCACGCCTGAAGCCCTGCACGACTGGGGCTGGCGCATTCCTTTCTTCCTGGCGCTGCCCATGGGTGTTGTTGCGCTGTGGCTTCGCGTCAGCATGGAGGAGACGCCCAGCTTTGTGCAGCAGCAGGACAAACCGGCTGTCGCTCAGGCGGATATTGCCGCTACGCTCAGGGCCATCGTGATGGGGATTGGGCGCGTAATGGTCTGGTCTGCGGCGGGTTACACTTACCTGGTGATTATGCCGACCTATCTCCAGTCGGCGCTACACACCGGGTTTAACCAGGCGCTGCTGATCGCGGTGATTTCGAACGTTGGGTTTGCGCTGACCATCATTCCGTCGGGGATCCTGAGCGATAGGATCGGGCGTCGCACGGTGATGATTATCGCCACCGCGCTGCTGCTGATCCTCGCCCTGCCGCTGCTGAAACTTCTGCAGGCGGAGTCCAGCACGCTGGCGGTGAAGGCTGTTGTGGTGTTGATTGCGGGCGGTCTGGTGGGCATGCTGGCGGGGCCGGGCCCGGCGATGCTCTCTGAGATGTTCCCGACGCGCGTGCGCTATACCGGGCTGGGGCTGGCCTACTCGTTATCGAACGCGATTTTCTCGGGATGCGCAGGGTTAATCATTACCGGGCTGATTAAGCAGACGGGTAACCTGGATATTCCGGCGTATTACGTGATGGCAACGGCGGTGGTGAGTATTTTCGCGCTGATGACTCTGAGGAAGGATGACCATTTGCGGTCGTTAGAGGAGTGAGGTTGTTTTGCCGGGTGGCGGCTTCGCCTTACCCGGCCTACAAAACCGTAGGCCCGGTAAGCGAAGCGCCACCGGGCGAAAATCAGCTACGCTGACGCACCGCTTCAAACAGGCAAATACCCGTCGCAACAGACACGTTCAGGGAGGACACGCTGCCCGCCATCGGGATGCTGATCAGCTCATCGCAGTGCTCGCGGGTCAGACGACGCATGCCTTCACCTTCCGCCCCCATCACCAGCGCCAGACGGCCGGTCATTTTGCTCTGGTACAGAGTATGATCCGCTTCACCGGCAGTCCCGACGATCCAGATGTTCTCTTCCTGCAGCAGGCGCATGGTGCGCGCCAGGTTGGTCACGCGGATCAGCGGAACGTTTTCCGCCGCGCCGCAGGCCACCTTCTTCGCCGTCGCGTTCAGCTGCGCGGAGCGATCTTTCGGTACGATCACCGCATGCACGCCCGCTGCATCGGCGCTGCGCAGACACGCGCCGAGGTTGTGCGGATCGGTTACGCCATCGAGGATCAGGAAGAATGGGTTATCCAGCTCAGCGATCAGATCCGGCAGATCGTTTTCCTGATACTGACGGCCCGGCTTCACGCGGGCAATGATCCCCTGGTGAACCGCGCCTTCACTTTTTTCATCCAGGAACTGGCGGTTCGCCAGCTGGATCACCACGCCCTGCGCTTCCAGGGCGTGGATCAGCGGCATCAGACGTTTATCTTCACGCCCTTTCAGAATAAACACTTCCTGAAAACGCTCCGGTGCGCGCTCGAGAAGGGCCTGCACCGCGTGGATGCCGTAAATCATTTCACTCATTGATGGTTCTCGTAATAAGTATTTCCCCTCCCCCCGTTGGGGAGAGGGTCAGGATGAGGGGAGATTTTACTCCGCCTGCTTTTTCTTGGCCGCGCGCTTCGCTTTGGTGGCGGCCGCTATTTTCTGTGTCTTCGCGGAAGGTTTCTTCGCTGAACGGGCTTCTTTCTTCGCCGCCTTCGGCTTCTGCTTCTTCTCACCGCGGAACGCGCTGTCCGGCTCGAAGTTCACCTTCTTACCGGCCTGACGGCGCTTGCCGCTCGTTTTGCCGTTTCCGCCTTTTTTCGCTCTTTCGCGTTCGGTTTTACCGACGTTACGCGGGGCGCGCTCGCTGGAGATCAGGCTGAAGTCGATTTTACGGTCGTCCATATTCACGGCCTCAACCTTCACTTCCACACGGTCGCCCAGACGATAGGTCTGGCCGCCAGATTCGCCAATCAGACGCTGGCCGACCTGGTCGAAGCGGTAGTAGTCATTATCCAGGCTGGAGACGTGCACCAGACCGTCGATGAACAGCTCGTCCAGACGAACGAAGAAGCCAAAGCCGGTCACGCTGGCAATCACACCTTTGAAGACGTTACCGACCTGGTCCAGCATAAAGTCACACTTCAGCCAGTCCGCCACGTCGCGGGTGGCTTCATCGGCACGGCGTTCGGTCATGGAGCAGTGCTGACCCAGCTGCAGCATCTCTTCCATCGAATAGTGGTAGCCACCGGTTTCGGTGGTGTTCCCTTTATGTCCCTGCTCCTGCGCCAGCAGATACTTGATCGCACGGTGCAGGGAGAGGTCAGGATAACGACGGATCGGCGACGTAAAGTGGGCGTAAGACTGCAGCGCCAGGCCGAAGTGTCCGCGGTTTTCCGGATCGTAAATCGCCTGCTTCATTGAGCGCAGCAGCATCGTCTGCAGCATTTCTGCATCAGGACGATCGCTAATGGATTCCAGCAGCTCGGCGTAATCGCGCGGCTCTGGCTTGTTGCCGCCCGGCAGCTCCAGGCCCAGTTCAGCCAGCACGGAGCGGAACGCGGTGATGGCTTCCGTCGACGGTTTATCGTGGATACGGAACAGCGCAGGCTCTTTGGCTTTCTCAACGAAGCGTGCCGCCGAGATATTCGCCAGAATCATACATTCTTCGATCAGCTTGTGCGCATCATTACGCTGGGTCTGTTCGATACGCTCAATGCGGCGCTCGGCGTTGAAGATAAATTTCGCTTCTTCACTCTCAAACGAGATCCCGCCGCGCTCTTCGCGCGCCTGATCCAGCGTTTTGTAGAGGTTATGCAGCTCTTCGATGTGTTTGACCAGCGGCGCGTACTGTTCGCGCAGATCCTGGTCGCCCTGCAGCATATGCCAGACCTTGGTATAGGTCAGACGCGCGTGCGAGCTCATCACCGCTTCGTAGAACTTGTAGCCGGTTAAGCGCCCTTTGGTGGAGATGGTCATCTCGCAAACCATACAGAGGCGATCAACCTGCGGGTTCAGGGAACACAGGCCGTTAGAGAGCACTTCCGGCAGCATCGGCACGACCTGGGACGGGAAGTAGACCGAGGTACCGCGGCTGCGCGCTTCGTTATCCAGCGGAGTGTGCGGACGAACATAGTAGCTTACGTCTGCAATAGCGACCCACAGACGCCAGCCGCCGCCGCGTTTTTTCTCGCAGTAGACGGCGTCATCGAAGTCACGGGCGTCTTCACCGTCGATCGTAACCAGCGGCAGGGAGCGGAGATCCACGCGGCCCACTTTGGATTCTTCCGGCACTTCTTCACGCAGGCTTTCGATCTGCTCTTCAACCGCTTTCGGCCAGATGTACGGAATTTCGTGGGTGCGCAGCGCCATATCAACGGCCATGCCGGTGCCCATATTATCGCCCAGCACTTCGACGATTTTACCTACCGCTTTGGTGCGACGGGTTGGGCGCTGGGTAAGTTCCACCACCACCACAAAGCCCATGCGGGCGCCCATCACTTCTTCAGGTGGGATCAGGATGTCGAAGCTCAGACGGCTGTCGTCCGGCACCACGAACCCAACGCCCGCGTCGGTAAAGTAGCGGCCGACAATCTGGCTGGTTTTTGGCACCAGAACGCGCACGACGCGCGCTTCTCGGCGACCTTTACGGTCGGCGCCCAGCGGCTGTGCCAGGATCTGGTCGCCGTGGATGCACATTTTCATCTGTTCAGATGAGAGATACAGATCGTCTTTACGGCCTTCCACGCGCAGGAAGCCGAAGCCATCGCGGTGACCAATGACGGTCCCTTTCAGCAGATCGAGGCGTTCCGGCAGCGCGTAGCACTGGCGGCGGGTAAAGACCAGTTGCCCGTCGCGCTCCATCGCGCGCAGGCGGCGGCGAAGGGCTTCAATCTGCTCTTCACCTTCAATATTTAATTCAACGGCAAGTTCTTCACGATTGGCGGGTTTTTCGCGTTTTGTTAAGTGTTCAATGATGAACTCGCGGCTGGGGATAGGATTCGCGTATTTTTCGGCTTCGCGTTCCTGGAAAGGATCGTGTGACATGTCGGTTCCTCCGTTGTCAGCTCCGGTGGAAATTTTCTTCATTCCACCAGCAATAATTTATAAAGCGGTTGATTCTCTTCAACCAAATCGGCCAGCGTGTAGTTATCCAGTTCCATGAGAAAACTTTGCACGGCCTTAGAAAGCGCCTGTTTGAGGCGGCAAGCGGGCGTGATGTGGCAGAACTCGCTGCTGCAGTTCACCAGAGACAGCGGCTCCAGTTCACGTACCACATCGCCAACACGAATACTCTGTGCCGGTTTACCGAGACGGATCCCACCATTCTTCCCGCGGACGGCAGCAACGTATCCGGCACGACTAAGTTGATTGATTATTTTGACCATATGATTACGGGATACGCCGTAGACCTCTGTCACTTCAGAGATACTGGTCATCTTCCCCTCGGGTAACGACGCCATGTAAATCAGCGCACGTAAGCCGTAATCGGTGAAACTTGTTAACTGCACATCAACCTCAGGAAAAAGGGAAATCGCGGACAAACCGCAGAGATATTCATTAATGATGATAAACCAGCCAGATAGTTAGCGGCTAATTTATTTGACAGACGGGGCGAAAAAGCGGAGATCCAGGAGCGGTCGCCGGATGGCGCTACGCTTATCCGGCCTACGGGTCTCCCCGCAGGCCAGCAGTCACGAAGATTATGCGTCGAACGGGTCGCGCAGGATCATCGTTTCAGTACGATCCGGGCCGGTAGAAATAATATCGATCGGCACTTCGGTCAGTTCTTCAATACGCTTGATGTAATCCAGCGCCGCCTGCGGCAGGCCGCTACGCTCTTTCACACCGAAGGTGGTCTCAGACCAGCCCGGCATGGTTTCGTAGATTGGCTCAATGCCTTCCCAGTCGTCAGCAGCCAGCGGAGTGGTGGTCACTTCGCGGCCATCTGGCATACGGTAGCCGACGCAGATTTTCACTTCTTTCAGGCCGTCCAGTACGTCCAGCTTGGTCAGGCAGAAGCCAGACAGGGAGTTGATCTGCACTGCACGACGCACGGCAACCGCATCCAGCCAGCCGGTACGACGGCGGCGACCGGTGGTCGCGCCAAACTCGTTACCCTGCTTGCACAGGAACTCGCCGGTTTCATCAAACAGTTCGGTCGGGAATGGACCCGCACCCACGCGAGTGGAGTACGCTTTGATGATGCCCAGGACGTAATCCACATAACGTGGACCCAGGCCAGAGCCGGTCGCCACGCCACCCGCGGTGGTGTTAGAGGAGGTGACGTACGGATAGGTACCGTGGTCGATGTCCAGCAGCGTACCCTGCGCACCTTCGAACATGACGAAATCGCCACGCTTGCGCGCCTGGTCCAGCAGATCGGACACATCAACAACCATACCGGTCAGAATGTCTGCAATCGCCATGACGTCATCCAGCACTTTCTGGTAGTCAACAGCGTCAGCTTTATAGAAGTTCACCAGCTGGAAGTTGTGATATTCCATCACTTCTTTCAGTTTTTCAGCGAAGGTCGCTTTGTCGAAGAGATCGCCCACGCGCAGACCGCGGCGTGCAACTTTATCTTCGTAAGCCGGGCCGATACCACGACCGGTGGTGCCGATCGCTTTCGCGCCACGCGCTTTCTCACGCGCTACGTCCAGCGCCACGTGATAATCCAGGATCAGCGGGCAGGCTTCGGAGAGCAGCAGACGCTCACGAACAGGGATACCACGGTCTTCCAGACCTTTCATCTCTTTCATCAGCGCCGCTGGAGACAGCACAACGCCGTTACCGATGATGCTGGTGACGTTTTCGCGAAGAATGCCTGATGGAATAAGATGGAGGACGGTTTTTTCACCGTTGATTACGAGAGTATGGCCTGCGTTGTGACCGCCCTGGTAGCGCACAACATATTTAGCCCGTTCAGTCAGAAGATCAACAATCTTCCCTTTACCTTCGTCACCCCATTGGGTGCCCAGTACGACGACGTTGTTACCCATTTTTTTCAAAATCACCGTTTGCTTAAAAATGGATTCTACCATCGCTTTTTCAGATATACAGCACTTTTTGACCTCAAAATACGCCGATTGCGCCTACTTTTTGATCAGCCAATCGTTTTCCTCAACATGTAGTAGATCACGATGCCCGCAACCACAAGACCGCCGCCAAAACGACGTAAAATATTATCCGGCAGTTGGCTCATGGTGGCGATCATTCGACGCCAGGCGCGTGGATAGAGCATCGGTCCCAGGCCTTCAAGCACCAGGACCAGGGCCAGCGCGAGCCAGATCGTTGAATTCATTTTTGTTCCTTATAAAAGAAAACCACCGCTCCGTTGAGAGCGGTGGTTTGAATACTCAAACGAGCCTGAGTTTATCGCGTTGCGTTAGTCGGCGTCTTCATATAACGGAAGAAATCGCTGTCCGGGCTAAGCACCATCACATCCTGGCTGCTCTGGAAGCTATTCTCGTAGGCACGCAGGCTACGGATAAAGGCATAGAAGTCAGGATCCTGGCTGAAGGCATCAGCAAACAGCTTCGCGGCTTCCGCATCACCTTCACCGCGCAGGATACGGCCCTGGCGCTCAGATTCCGCCAGCGTCTTGGTGACTTCGTAGTCTGCTGCAGCACGCAGCTTCTCAGCCTCTTCCTGGCCCTGTGAACGGTGACGACGGGCTACCGCTTCACGCTCGGCGCGCATACGGTTGTAAATCGCCTCGGACACTTCCACCGGCAGGTTGATCTGCTTGATACGCACGTCAACGACTTCGATACCCAGTGCAGCCATACTGTTCGGATTGATCACCGGCACTTTACCGTTGGTTTCCGCCTGAACACGTTCAGCCGCTTTGGCAATCGCATCGTCTGCTGCCGGCGTTGAAACTTCATCTTCAGTGCCCGCTGTGCCGGAGTTTAGCGCATCGCGAACTTCCAGGGTCAGACGACCACGGGAGTCGGTCACGATGTCTTTCACATCCAGACGACCAATCTCAGAACGCAGACGGTCAGAGAACTTACGTTTCAGCAGCACTTCTGCCTGAGAAACGTCACCGCCGCCCGTTGCCAGGAAGTAACGGCTGAAATCGCTGATGCGCCATTTGATATAGGAATCAACGATCAGGTCTTTCTTCTCTTTGGTCACAAAACGATCTGCCTGGTTATCCATGGTCTGGATACGCGCATCAAGCGTTTTTACGGACTGAATGAACGGCACCTTGAAGTGCAGACCCGGCTCGTAAATCACCGGGCGTTTGTCGCCATCACGCACGACGCTGCTGAACTGGAACTTGATCCCACGCTCGCCCTCTTTCACCACAAAGATCGAGGTATAAAGCACGACCAGTACGATGACGATGATCGCAATAACTGACTTACGCATCCTTATTCCCCCTGACGCTGGTAGTCGTTACGCTGCGCGTTAGCACGGCGTTGGTCCATAATGTCACCATCGTTCGAAGAAGGCGTTGTGTTCGTACTGGCGCTGCCTGTTGAGGCTGGCGGCAGACGCAGCAGGTTGTTCGCTCCGCTGGTATCTTTTGCTGCCGGTGCAGAACTGCCCTTCAGCATCTGATCCAGCGGCAGCACCATCAGGTTTCCGCCTTTACTATCGTTAACCAACACTTTGCGGGTGTGGCTCAGCACTTTTTCCATGGTCTCGATATAGAGACGCTCACGGGTAATTTCCGGCGCCGCTTTGTATTCAGGCAGGATCTTCGCAAAGCGAGCCACTTCACCCTGAGCTTCCAGGATGGTCTGGGTCTTATACGCGCGCGCTTCTTCCAGAATACGCTGCGCCTGACCGTTAGCGCGTGGCTGAACTTCGTTGGTGTACGCTTCTGCTTCACGGATGTATTGCTGTTCGTTTTCACGGGCAGCAATCGCATCGTCAAATGCGGCTTTCACCTCTTCCGGCGGACGCGCAGCCTGGAAGTTGACGTCCAGCAGGGTGATACCCATGTTGTACGGACGAATGGTCTCTTCCAGCTCGCGCTGGGTATCGCTACGAATAACGGTACGACCTTCGGTCAGGATACGGTCCATGGTGTATTTTCCGATGACACCACGCAGGGCGCTGTCAGTCGCCTGACGCAGGCTGTCATCGGCGCTGGTCACGCTAAACAGGTAACGCTCAGGATCGGTCACGCGGTACTGCACGTTCATCTCAACGCGCACCACGTTTTCGTCAGAGGTCAGCATCACGCCGGAGGCGGCCAGTTCACGGACAGATTCCACGTTTACCGCGGTCACGTCGTCAATGAAGGTTGGCTTCCAGTTCAGACCCGGCTCAACCAGATGGCTGAACTTACCGAAACGGGTGACTACGCCGCGTTCTGCTTCTTTAATGGTGTAGAACCCGCTGGCTGCCCAGATGATGACTACCGCAGCGGCCACGATGCCCACTACGCGGCCCCCCATTGGCGGGCGCGTACTCTGAGTGGAATTGCCACCCGAGCCAGAACCTTTTCCTCCGCCAAGGCCACCAAGCTTCTTGCTCAGTTTGCGGAAGATATCATCCAGATCCGGCGGCCCCTGCTCGCGACCACCTTTGTTGCCATTTCCCTCAGAGTTGCCGCCAGGTTTGCTGCTTCCCCACGGGTCGCGGTCTTGTCCGTTATTACCGGGCTGATTCCACGCCATGTATATGCTCCATATTTGTTATGCAAGGGCGAATTATTCAGGCATCCCCTTTCTGATCAGACTATATAGTCGACCAGCGCAGGTTCTTGTTTACAGAGGCGACGCCAGTCAACGATCGGCATACGCACCTGCATCCCCACGCTGCCGTCATCCTCCATCCACTCTTTTTCTATCGCCTGAAGCTGATAAAACCGGCTGCGCAGCCTGCCTTCCTGTGGCGGCAGTCGCAGCGTGTGCTGAGCTACCTCACCGGAAAGACGTTCTGTCAAAGCCTGGAAAAGCAGTGGCACACCAATACCGGTCTGGGCAGAAAGCCAGACCCGAATTGGTTTGTTTTCTTCATCTCTGTCGATACGCGGTTCGAAATCGTCCAGCACATCGATCTTGTTCATGACCAACAGCGTTGGGATCTCGTGAGCATCGATTTCTTCGAGCACCACATTCACCGCGTCAATGTTCTCCTGCACGCGCACGTCTGCTGCATCAATCACGTGCAGCAGCAGAGTCGCCTGTCGCGTCTCCTGCAGGGTGGCTTTAAACGCCGCCACAAGGTCATGCGGCAGGTGGCGAATAAAACCTACGGTATCCGCCAGCACCGTTTCACCGACGTCTGCAACGTCAATACGGCGCAGCGTAGGGTCCAGGGTCGCAAACAGCTGGTCTGCGGCATACACCTGGGCCTCAGTTATCTGGTTAAACAGGGTGGATTTACCGGCGTTGGTATAGCCCACCAGCGACACCGTCGGGATGTCGGCTTTGGTGCGCGCCCGACGCCCCTGTTCACGCTGTTTCTCTACACGTTCCAGACGTGAGAGGATCTGGGTAATTCGGCCACGCAGTAAACGACGGTCGGTTTCGAGCTGGGTTTCACCCGGACCGCGCAAACCAATCCCGCCTTTTTGTCTTTCAAGGTGTGTCCAGCCACGCACCAGACGCGTTGCCAGATGGCGCAGCTGCGCCAGCTCAACCTGCAGTTTCCCTTCATGGGTACGTGCACGCTGAGCAAAAATATCTAAAATCAAACCCGTGCGATCGATAACACGGCATTCGCAAAGGGCTTCCAGGTTGCGCTCCTGGGCTGGAGACAGCGCATGATCAAACAACACGACTGACGCGCCGGTTGCTTTTACGGCATCCGCAATTTCGACTGCTTTACCTTCACCAACAAAATACTTTGGGTGCGGCGCTTTACGGCTACCGGTAATCACCTGCATTGCTTCGACACCGGCGGAAGAGACCAGAGATTCAAACTCCTGGAGGTCTTCCATATCTTTGTCTTGCGAAAAATAGATGTGTACCAGCACCGCCTGCTCACCGGCATCATAACGGTCAAACAAGCGTAAACCTCTCTAAAAAGATCAGCGGGGAACGCAGGATCCCTGGCTCCCCGTGTGGATAACAGTGCGAAACCTTATTCGGTCTCGTCGCTGTCCTGCGCCGGCGTTGAAGAACCCTGCGCGCTGCTGCCATGATGGTAGTTACTACCAGTGCCGCCGCCAGCGTTATTGCTGTGATGAGATACCGGACGGGACGGAACAACAGTAGAAATAGCGTGCTTGTAGACCATCTGACTGACCGTGTTTTTCAACAGAATCACAAACTGATCGAAAGACTCAATCTGACCTTGCAGCTTAATACCATTCACCAAATAAATAGAAACTGGAACACGTTCCCGACGCAATGCGTTCAGGAACGGATCTTGTAAAGATTGCCCCTTAGCCATTCTATCTTTTCCTTATATGCTTGTTTTGTACTTAGAACCTTGCGATTCTGAAAAATTGCGCACGATACGCCTCAATTGTACACATTCAGTGAGCGATATCACCAACAACCTCAATCACTTCGTTTAACGCCTGTTGCGGTTTTTCACTGTCTAACCAGTGAACACCCTCCCAACCGCGCAACCAGGTGATCTGGCGCTTCGCTAACTGCCTCGTGGCGCAAACACCTCTATAAACCATTTCATCGTATGAAATCTCACCTTCAAGATACGACCACATCTGGCGGTATCCCACACAACGAATGGAAGGCATGTCCGTATGCAAATCTCCACGGGCAAAAAGCGCCCGCACTTCTGCTTCAAAATCTGAAGCTAACATCTGATGAAAACGCTGCTCAATCCGCTGATGGAGCAGTTCACGGCTCGCCGGGGCGATGGCGAACTGATGCACCTGATACGGCAGAGCGTCTCCTGACGTTTGCGTCAGTTCCGTTAAAGTTTTACCCGAAATGAAAAAAACTTCCAGTGCCCGGGAAAGCCTTTGCGGATCATTTGGATGGATCCGCGCTGCAGCAACCGGGTCAATCTCCGCCAGTTGCTGATGCAAAACGTCCCAACCCTGCTCTGCCGCCTGCTGCTCAATTTTTGCTCTTATTTCCGGATCCGCGGATGGCAGAGGTGACAACCCCTCCAGCAGCGCCTTGAAGTAGAGCATGGTTCCGCCAACCAACAGCGGTATACGCCCCGCCGCCGTTATCTCTGCCATCTCGGCTAAGGCATCCCGGCGAAAATCCGCTGCGGAGTAAGCCTGAGCCGGGTCGAGTATATCCAGCAAACGGTGCGGTGCCGCGCGCAGTTCTTCTGCGTCAGGCTTCGCCGTGCCGATATCCATCCCTCGGTAGATGAGGGCAGAGTCGACGCTAATCAACTCTACAGGCAAAACTTTACGCAACTCAATGGCTAGCGCCGTTTTGCCGGAGGCCGTTGGGCCCATTAAAAAAATTGCCTTAGGCAGGCTCGCCTTACTTGCGTCAATCATGTTTCAGGGCGTTCATCGCCGTTTGTAAATCAACAGGTTGTAATAACCCACCCGGCGGCGCTTTCACCAGATGCGGACAGAGGCGTTCAACCTCAGCCAGCACGCTGATGGCCTGTGCCATGCTCCACGGCGCGTGTTCGCTTGCCAGATGGCGGGCGATCCACTGCGCGGTGTTGGCGACATCAAACGATGTTTGCTGCGCCAGGTAGCCTATCAGTTCAGGAATCAAGTTTTGTAAATTTTGTTGGCGTAAGGGTAAAGGCACTGCACGAATTGTCACATGTTGTGGTTCGAGCACAGTTTCAATACCCATCTGCGCCAGCTGCGGCTCAGCACGCTGCAATACCCTTGTTTCATCAGGGGATATTTTCAGGCGAACCGGAATCAAGAGCGGCTGCGCACAGGCTGCATTTTCGCCAGGCGTGAGCTGCACCTGTTTAAGCCAGCGTTCGGCGACCGGCAGTGCCATAAGCATCAGTTTGCCGTCACGCTCAAGCAATGCCATGTCGGGCGCGATAATCGTCAGCACCCGGCCAAAACTTTGGCTATGCCCATCCAGAGAAGGCTGTGCGGCAGGAATGTGCTCTTTACGCTCCACGGCTGGCGTTTCCAGCAGTTTGCGGTACAACTCTCCCTGCTGCTTCTGATAACCAGGCTGGGCATTCGGGTAGTTCGCGCCCGTTGAACGCGGTGCGCTCCCTGCCGGGGAGAAACGCGGGGTCTCCGGTTCACGCGCGGCGGCAGGCTCCGCAAAATGGTTACGCCCTGCCGCCACTCGGTTTTCCGGCAGCGGACGCGGCGCTGGAGCGTCGTTTTCCAGCGGCAGCGTTGGTGCTGCCTGCTGCTGCAACACAGCGGCCACGCCCTGATAAATGAAGTCGTGAACCAGACGCGACTGGTGGAACCGCACCTCATGCTTGGCAGGATGAACGTTCACATCCACCTGATGCGGATCGATGTCCAGATAAAGGACGAAAGCAGGCTGCTGATCGGCCCCGAGCTTGTCTTCGCAGGCCTGGCGAATCGCGTGATTGATAAGACGATCGCGCATCATGCGGCCGTTCACGTAGCAATACTGAATTTCCGAGAACGCAGCACTGCTCGCGTTTGGATCGGCAACCCAGCCGCGTAAAGCCAGATCGCCGTGCTGCCACTCAATGGCCAGCGCCTGTTCCAGAAACGGCGTACCGCAGATAGCGCCCAGGCGGCGCTCTTTCTGTCCATCTTCTGCCACCGCGCGGTACTGGCGCATCACCTTGCCGTTGTGGCTGAGGTTGATGGTGACATCGAAACGGGCCAGCGCGATACGGCGAATGATCTCGTCGATATGGCCGAACTCGGTCTTCTCGGTACGCATAAACTTGCGTCGGGCGGGGGTGTTGTAGAAGAGATCTAATACTTCAAGCGTCGTCCCGACAGGATGCGCCGCCGGTTTGACCGTCACATCCATGTCGCGCCCTTCGGCGTAAGCCTGCCAGGCTTCCTGCTGTTCAGCGGTACGGGAGGTCAGCGTTAAACGCGAAACCGAGCTGATACTGGCCAGCGCTTCACCGCGAAAACCGAGGCTAATAATCGCTTCCAGATCGTCCAGAGAGGCGATTTTACTGGTGGCGTGACGAGCCAGCGCCAGCGACAGCTCCTCTTTTTTAATGCCACAGCCGTTGTCCCGAATGCGGATAAGCTTCGCGCCACCGCGTTCGATATCAATATCGATGCGGGTTGCGCCCGCATCGAGGCTGTTTTCCACCAGCTCCTTCACCACCGACGCAGGGCGTTCCACCACCTCACCGGCGGCGATTTGGTTCGCGAGCTGCGGCGGTAGAACCTGAATCGGCATGAATTCTCCTTAGTTGGTCGCGGTCATCTCACCCGGCAGCGCTGCGCTGGCCGTCTGGGCAGCGCCGCTCTGCGGCGCAGACTGCAGAGGATGCGCCTCAAAATATTTGCGTAAACCGTTATAAATCGCTTCGGCAATTTGCTGCTGGTAACTGTCGCTTCCCAACAGACGCTCTTCACCGTTGTTACTGATAAAGCCCGTCTCTACAAGGATGGACGGAATATCCGGCGAGCGCAGAACGCCGAGGCTGGCATGTTCCGGACGACGCTTATGCAGCACGCCAACGCTTTGCAGCTGGTTCAATACGTTAGTGGCGACATCATACCCGACGCGCTGAGAATGACCGAACTGTAAATCCAGCACCGCCTGGCTGAGGTACGGATCGGACTGGCTGTTCGCCAGCACGTCGCCCGCACCGCCTAGCAGTTCAGACTGCTTTTCATGCTCTTCCAGCCAGTTGGCCATTTCGCTGTTAGCGCGACGGTTCGACAGCACCCAAACCGAGGCGCCGGTGGCGCTACGATTCGGTGCGGCGTCCGCATGAATGGAGACCAGGAAGTTTGCGTTTTGCTTACGCGCCACATCCGAGCGCCCCATTACGGAGATAAAGTAATCCCCATCGCGGGTCAACACGCCTTTAAACATAGGGTCGTCATTGAGTAGCGAACGCAGTTTACGCGCGATAGCGATAGTTACGTTTTTCTCTCGCGTGCCGCCAGGACCAATCGCCCCGGGATCTTCCCCGCCGTGACCCGCATCAATGGCGATAATCACTTTGTCACCACTGACCGTCGCGCGTCGCGCGCTGGCCGCCGGACGCGTCACCGTATCGCTGCTGGTTGCCGCAGTGATGCGATCGTTCTGCGATTTAAACGGATTACGCGCAGGTTCAGCAGGACGCGGCGTATACACCGGTTCTTCCACCCGCTTCGCTACGACCGGTGGTGGCGGTGGCGGTGCGTCGGCATTGATGGTAAAGACCACCGTATAGTTCGCCCCGTTTTGCTGCTTCACCGCCTTCGTTTTGCCCTTTTCGGTCAGATCGACCACCAGGCGTAACGACTGGCTATCCTGCGGCGTACCCGAACGGATACTTTTCACCAGGTTGTTGCCGCTAAACCGCAGCGGTAATCCCTGGATCACGCCTGTCTGCTTGATATCCAGCGCCACGCTGTGGCTGTCTGGCTGTGAAAACGCATACTCAGGATCGCCCATAAAGCTGAACGTGATTCGAGCCTGGCTTTCGCCGTTAGATACCTGAATATCTGAGAGGTTTGCCGCCCCGGCCTGCGCGCACAGCAGCACGGTGGCAGCCAACACCCAACCTTTAACGCGATTTATCATCCCGTCATCCCTACGCTTAACCGGCCAGACGCGCCAGTAAGGAACTGCCTGATGAGGAAACAGCACTGATGCGTGCCTCACGCCCTTGAGCCTGGTAATTTAAGTGAATTTCGACATCCGGGTCAGGCAGCACACCCGCACCTTGTTGCGGCCACTCCACCAGGCAAATGGCGTCGTTGGCAAAATAATCACGGATCCCCATAAATTCCAGCTCCTCAGGATCCGCAAGGCGGTATAAATCGAAGTGGTACACCATGAGATTTTCAAGGGTGTACGGTTCTACCAGCGTGTAGGTTGGGCTTTTCACATTCCCGTTATGCCCTAACGCCTGCAAAAAACCCCGGCTGAAGGTGGTTTTACCCGCACCTAAATCACCATACAGATAAATGACGGTTGCCCCCTGACAGGCCTGCGCCACGCGCTTGCCGAGTTCTAAAGTGGCTTGTTCATCAGGTAAAAGAATCGCTCGATTAGTCATTTTCTACGTCAATCACATCCGGGTTAACAACACGCCGCAGCGTGCAAAAAAGATCCGTGGCCAGCATACCGCGTGTACCGTAACGCGCAGCCAGTTTATCCGCCGCGACACCGTGGGCCACGCAGCCCGCACAGGCTGCATCATAAAGGGGAAGTTTCTGTCCAAGCAATGCGCCAATGATGCCGGAAAGCACATCGCCCATTCCGCCGCTCGCCATGCCAGCATTTCCGGCATCAATAATGCCCAGCATCTCATCACTGGCAACAATGGTTCCTGCCCCTTTTAAAACAGCAACACCTCCGTAACGTTTTACCAGACGCTGAGCAGAAAGTAAGCGATCGTTTTCAATTTCTGCCACGCTGCAGTTAAGCAGGCGCGCGGCTTCGCCGGGGTGTGGTGTCAGAATGCGATTGTGACGCTTATCCGGGTTTATTGCCAGAAGGTTAAGCGCGTCGGCATCCCACAGCATCGGTTTACGAAAATTCTCGACCTTTTGCAGGGCCTGTTTACCCCATGACTGCTGCCCAAGCCCGGGGCCAATCACCACCACATCCGCCCATTCCAGGCATTCTTCAAGCGCCTGGGGCGTAAGCTCATGGACCATCAGTTCCGGCCGAGCGGTGATTATGGGCGCAATATTCTCAATGCGAGTGAGCACTCGCACTAATCCGGCACCGCTGCGCAGAGCCGCTTCACCCGTCATACGAATCGCACCAGCCGTACCGTGGTCTCCTCCCACAATCACCAGCCTGCCGTGATCGCCCTTATGGGACGTTGGTCGGCGCGGCGGGAGCCACGCTGCAAGCTGCGACGCATCAAAACGCGCCAGGTGCGTTTCCTGCCCGGACAGCCAGCTCTCCAGCCCCAGCGCATGGTGGTGCAAAACGCCAACGACGTCTCGTGCTTTACCGGTCAGTAGCCCCGGCTTGAGGGCGATGAAGGTCACCGTATGTGCAGCCTCAATGACCGCTCCCGGCGTCGCGCCGGTTTGTGCAATCAGGCCAGAGGGAATATCCAGGGCGACTACCGGCGCGGAATGTCTGTTAGCGTGTTCAATAAGCGCGGCAATATTTTCGCGCGGCGCGCTATGCAGCCCGGTGCCCAGAAGACCATCAACAATCAGATCCACCTCTTCCGGCCAGACGATATCAGGCGCATGAATTACACCGCCTGCGTTAAGCCATGCCTCCCGCGCCGCGCCAGCCTCTTCCGGCAGCGGTTTATCACTTTCGAGAGCCAGCAAGGTCACGCGGATACCGGCCACAACCGCCAAACGGGCGACGACGTAGCCGTCACCGCCGTTATTGCCGTGCCCGCACAGAATCAGCCAGTGAGCAGCCTGCGGGTACGCGCTGCGGGCAACGTTAAACGCCGCCTCACCCGCACGTAGCATCAGTTCATAGAGGGTAATCCCGAGGCTGTCTGCGGCCTCTTTTTCGGCACGCCGGAGGTCATCCGCATGCCAGATGGAATGTGGTATACTTGCGGGGTTTTTCTTCACCGTATGGTCCGTCATGTCACAGCCCCTCGATTTCAATGAATTAGCGCAAAAAATAAAACAGTGGGGTGCTGAGCTTGGCTTCCAGAAGGTGGGCATTACCGATACCGACCTTTCCGCCAGCGAGCCGAAACTGCAGGCCTGGCTGGACAAACAATACCACGGCGAAATGGAATGGATGGCGCGTCATGGCATGATGCGCGCCCGTCCTCACGAGCTTTTGCCGGGCACATTACGCGTCATCAGCGTGCGCATGAACTATCTACCCGCCAACGCGGCCTTTGCGCGCACGCTAAAAAATCCCTCTTTGGGTTACGTCAGCCGGTACGCTTTGGGTCGTGATTACCATAAGCTCTTGCGTAACCGCTTAAAAAAACTCGGGGAAACCATTCAGCAGCACTGTGTTTCGCTGAATTTTAGACCCTTTGTCGATTCTGCGCCTATTCTTGAGCGCCCGATCGCCGAAAAAGCCGGGCTTGGATGGACAGGTAAGCACTCACTTATCCTCAGCCGTGACGCCGGATCGTTCTTCTTCCTGGGCGAACTGCTGATTGATTTACCGCTGCCGGTAGACGGCCCGGTCGAAGAAGGCTGCGGGCGCTGCGTGGCCTGCATGACCATCTGCCCGACGGGTGCTATCGTCGAGCCTTACACTGTTGATGCACGCCGCTGCATCTCCTACCTCACTATCGAGCTGGAAGGGGCTATTCCAGAGGAGTTCCGGCCGCTTATCGGCAACCGCATCTACGGCTGCGACGATTGCCAGCTCATCTGCCCGTGGAACCGCTATTCGCAGCTAACGGACGAAGAGGATTTCAGCCCGCGTAAGGCGCTGCATGCGCCGCAGCTCATTGAACTGTTCGCCTGGAGCGAAGCATGGTTCCTGAAAGTGACGGAGGGTTCGGCCATTCGCCGTATTGGTCATTTGCGCTGGCTGCGTAATGTTGCCGTCGCGCTGGGGAATGCCCCGTGGGAGGAAGCGAATATACGGGCGCTTGAAAGCCGTCGAGGTGAGCACCCACTTCTTGATGAGCACATCGAGTGGGCGATTGCGCAGCAAATTGAGAAACGTAATGCCTGCGTTGTCGAGGTGCAGCTGCCGAAGAAACAGCGTCTGGTGAGGGTGATTGAAAAAGGGCTTCCGCGGGATGTCTGAACTATTCACAGCCTGTGAATAAAATTACAAACTCAAGCGCCATCTGGGCTGGAGAAGAGGTCAAGTGATCTCAATAACATTTTGAAATCAAATTTTATGTTTTAAATACAGCGCGTTATGGAGATATTATTCACCCTGCTAAGTTTTAACCCTGTTTCGGTTAAGCGCAGTTTCTGTGGATAACTCTGTTCACAAGATTATTTCAGAGACAATAGAAAACGTCCCCAGCGACGCTTTTCGCTGTGGATATTTTAGAGATGAAGAAGAATTTGGAGCGGGAAACGAGACTCGAACTCGCGACCCCGACCTTGGCAAGGTCGTGCTCTACCAACTGAGCTATTCCCGCTTGGGTGGTCCGTGCTGTGGAAGCACTTTCAAATTTTGGAGCGGGAAACGAGACTCGAACTCGCGACCCCGACCTTGGCAAGGTCGTGCTCTACCAACTGAGCTATTCCCGCTTGGGCAGTCTGTGCTGTGAAAGCACTTTTCAAATTTTGGAGCGGGAAACGAGACTCGAACTCGCGACCCCGACCTTGGCAAGGTCGTGCTCTACCAACTGAGCTATTCCCGCAAATCTGCACTGCTTTTGTTGCTGTCGTAACGTGTAATTCTCTGTCGTTACGGGAGGCGCATTATACGAGAAATCCTTTTAGCTGCAACCCCCCTTAAAGCGATTTTTTCGAAATTAAGTTCAAATGCTTATTAAATCGGCAAGCTGAACAATTTAACGACAAAAACCCGGCCACGCAAGGCGCCGGATCGCAAAATCACAGCTTAATAAAGTTTTCACGGTAGTAAGAAAGCTCCGCCACGGACTCTCGGATATCGTCCATTGCCTGGTGCGTCCCCTGCTTTTTAAAGCCGTCGAGGATTTCAGGCTTCCAGCGACGCGCCAGCTCTTTCAAAGTGCTGACATCCAGATAACGGTAGTGGAAGTAAGATTCCAGCTCCGGCATGTACTTAAACAGGAAACGGCGATCCTGGCCGATGCTATTGCCGCAGATAGGGGATTTGCCTGCCGGAACCCACTGTTTCAGGAACTCAAGCGTCGCCAGCTCCGCCTCACGGTCGCCGAACGTGCTCGCCTTCACGCGCTCCACCAGGCCACTGCCGGTGTGGGTACGCACGTTCCATTCATCCATCAAAGCCAGCTGGTCGTCGGACTGATGCACCGCAATCGTTGGCCCTTCAGCCAGGATATTCAGGTTGGCGTCCGTCACCAGAGTTGCAATTTCAATGATGCGATCGCGCTCGGGATCCAGCCCGGTCATTTCGAGATCGATCCAAATCAGGTTGTTTTCATCCGCGCTCATGTTATTTTCCACCCTTCTCGCATAACCGGCAGTAGCAGGTTAACTAGTATTAATTAGAGTGTATCATAGAGGTTTTGCCCCTTACGGGCGACCAGGAGCCAGCGCGATTGAGTAAAAATAAACTCTCCAAAGGGCAGCAGCGCCGCGTAAACGCCAACCACCAGCGCCGTCTTAAAACCACTTCGGAGAAGCCGGATTATGACGACAACCTGTTTGGTGAAGCGACAGAAGGCGTAGTCATCAGCCGTTTCGGTATGCATGCCGATGTCGAATCCGCCGACGGTGACATTCACCGTTGCAATATCCGCCGGACCATTCGTTCCCTGGTGACCGGCGATCGCGTGGTCTGGCGTCCGGGTAAAGAGGCAGCTGAAGGTGTCACGGTTAAGGGCATCGTTGAAGCCGTGCATGAACGCACGTCGGTGCTCACCCGCCCGGATTTCTACGATGGCGTAAAACCAATTGCCGCCAACATTAACCAGATCGTCATTGTTTCGGCGATTTTACCCGAACTTTCGCTCAACATTATCGACCGATACCTTGTCGCCTGCGAAACGCTGCTGGTTGAACCGATCATCGTGTTGAATAAAATCGATCTGCTGGATGACGACGGCATGGCCTTCGTGAATGAGCAGATGGATATCTACCGTAAGATCGGGTATCGCGTGCTGATGGTCTCCAGCCATACCAAAGATGGCCTTAAGCCGTTAGAAGAGGCGCTGACCGACCGTATCAGCATCTTTGCGGGCCAGTCCGGCGTAGGTAAATCGAGCCTGCTGAACAACCTGCTTGGCCTCCAGCAAGAGATCCTGACCAACGATGTGTCCAACGTCTCTGGACTGGGCCAGCACACCACCACCGCCTCGCGTCTGTATCATTTCCCGCACGGCGGCGACGTGATCGACTCCCCGGGCGTGCGTGAGTTCGGTTTGTGGCACCTTGAGCCGGAACAAATCTTTAACGGATTTGTCGAATTCCATGATTATTTAGGCGCTTGTAAATACCGCGATTGTAAACACGATAACGACCCTGGCTGCGCTATCCGTGAAGCGGTTGAGAAAGGCGAGATCGCGGAAACCCGCTTCGAGAATTACCACCGTATTCTTGAGAGCATGGAAGACGTAAAAACGCGTAAAAACTTTTCTGATTCTGATAACTGACAACTAAGCTAAGCATCGCTAAAATCGTCCCCCTTTTTCAGGTTCCGGCGGCTTAACGCCGGATCAGGAACGACAAAACAATGGCCTGGAGGCTACCTTGTTAAACGCATTTAAACTTTCGCTTCAATACATTCTGCCAAAACTGTGGCTCACTCGCCTGGCGGGCTGGGGCGCAAGCAAACGCGCGGGCTGGCTGACCAAACTGGTCATCGACCTTTTCGTAAAATATTACAAGGTCGATATGAAAGAGGCGCAAAAGCCGGATACCGCCAGCTACCGCACCTTCAACGAGTTCTTCGTGCGCCCGCTGCGTGACGAAGTGCGCCCGCTGAACACCGACCCTAACGTCCTGGTGATGCCCGCAGACGGCGTCATTAGCCAGTTGGGTAACATCGAAGACGACAAAATCCTGCAGGCGAAGGGCCATAACTACAGTCTGGAAGCGCTGCTGGCAGGTAACTACCTGATGGCGGATCTGTTCCGCAACGGTACGTTTGCCACCACCTATCTGTCACCGCGCGACTATCACCGCGTGCACATGCCGTGTAACGGTATCCTGCGTGAAATGATTTATGTCCCGGGCGACCTTTTCTCCGTCAACCACCTGACCGCGCAGAACGTGCCGAACCTGTTTGCCCGTAACGAGCGCGTCATCTGTCTGTTCGATACTGAATTTGGCCCTATGGCACAGATTCTGGTGGGTGCAACCATCGTAGGCAGCATTGAAACCGTCTGGGCCGGCACCATCACCCCACCGCGCGAAGGCGTGATCAAACGCTGGACCTGGCCTGCCGGTGAAGCGGAAGGCTCTGTGGCCCTGCTCAAAGGTCAGGAGATGGGTCGCTTTAAGCTGGGCTCCACCGTGATCAACCTGTTTGCACCTGGCAAAGTGAAACTGGCTGAACAGCTCGAAAGCCTGTCGGTCACCAAGCTGGGTCAGCCGCTGGCGGTCTCAACCGAAACCTTCGTGACGCCGGAAGCAGAACCAGCACCGCTGTCACAGGAAGAGATTAACGCCGAGCACGACGCCAGCCCGCTGGTTGACGACAAAAAAGACGAAGGCTAACAATAGAAGGATCGCTGACGTGCGCCCGATTATCGTTCTACTGATGGCCTGGTGCCTCAGCATGGGGGCGTACGCAGCGACAGCCCCCGACGCCAAACAGATAACCCAGGAACTGGAGCAGGCAAAAGCGGCCAAACCCGCTCAGCCAGAGACCGTCGAGTCGCTCCAGGCTGCCCTGAACGCGCTTGAGGAGCGGAAAGGCTCTCTTGAGCGCGCTCAGCAGTATCAGCAGGTTATCGACAACTTCCCCAAACTCTCGCAGACGCTGCGCGCGCAGCTCAATAATCTGCGTGACGAACCGCGCGATGTTCCCGCAGGGATGACCTCCGACGCGCTGAACCAGGAGATCCTGCAGGTCAGCAGCCAGCTTCTGGAAAAGAGCCGCCTTGCTCAGCAGGAGCAGGAGCGCGCGCGCGAAATTGCCGACTCCCTCAGCCAGCTTCCGCAGCAGCAAACCGACGCCCGTCGCCAGCTAAATGAAGTTGAGCGCCGCGTGGGCACGCAAAGCGGCAATACGCCACAGGCTCAGGCCCAAAATCTGGGCCTGCAGGCAGAATCTGCTCGCCTGAAGGCCCTTGTCGATGAGCTTGAGCTGGCGCAGCTTTCCGCCAATAACCGCCAGGAGCTGTCGCGGATGCGCTCTGAACTCGCTCAGAAGCAGAGCGAGCAACTGGATGCGTATCTCCAGGCCCTGCGCAATCAGCTCAACAGTCAGCGTCAACGCGAGGCGGAGCGCGCGCTGGAAAGTACCGAACTGCTGGCAGAAAACAGCGATAACTTGCCTGCCGGAATCGTCGAACAGTTTAAGGTCAACCGCGAGCTTTCTGCCGCGCTGAATCAGCAGGCGCAGCGTATGGATCTGGTTGCCTCGCAGCAGCGTCAGGCCACCAATCAAACCCTTCAGGTTCGCCAGGCGCTCAACACCCTGCGCGAGCAGTCCCAGTGGCTCGGGTCATCAAACCTGCTGGGTGAAGCGCTACGTGCCCAGGTCGCGCGCCTGCCGGAAATGCCGAAGCCGCAACAGCTGGATACCGAGATGGCCCAGCTGCGCGTTCAGCGACTGCACTTTGAAGATCTCCTTAATAAACAGCCGCAAATCCGCCAGATCCGTCAGGCTGACGGACAGCCCCTGACCAGCGAGCAAAACCGTATTCTGGAAGCCCAGCTGCGTACCCAGCGTGAACTGCTGAACTCTTTGCTCCAGGGTGGGGATACGCTGATTCTGGAGCTGACCAAGCTAAAAGTCTCCAATAGCCAGCTGGAAGATGCGCTGAAAGAGGTGAACGAGGCGACGCACCGTTATCTCTTCTGGACGTCCGACGTGCGTCCGATGACCTTCTCGTGGCCGATTGAAATTGTCCAGGACCTGCGCCGCCTGATTTCGCTGGACACCTTCAGCCAGCTGGGACAGGCCAGCGTGATGATGTTCACCAGCAAAGAGACCATTTTCCCGCTGCTGGGGGCGTTGATTCTGGTGGGCTTCAGCATTTACTCGCGCAGACATTTCACTCGCTTCCTGGAGCGTTCCAGCTCCAGGGTCGGGAAAGTCACCCAGGATCACTTCTGGCTAACGTTGCGCACCGTATTCTGGTCGATTCTTGTCGCCTCCCCGCTGCCGGTGCTGTGGATGACGCTGGGGTATGGCCTGCGGGAAGCCTGGCCCTATCCGCTCGCGGTCGCGATTGGCGATGGCGTCACCGCCACGGTGCCGCTGCTGTGGGTAGTCATGATTTGCGCCACCTTCGCGCGCCCCAATGGCCTGTTTATCACCCACTTTGGCTGGCCGCGTAATCGCGTTGCGCGCGCCATGCGTTACTACCTGATGAGCATCGGGCTGATTGTGCCGCTGATTATGGCGCTGATCATGTTCGACAATCTCAACGATCGGGAATTCTCAGGCTCGCTGGGCCGTCTCTGCTTTATGCTGATATGCGGGGCGCTGGCCATCGTCACGCTCAGCCTGAAACGCGCGGGTATTCCGCTCTATCTCGATAAATCCGGCAGCGGCGAAAACATGTTCAACCGGCTGCTCTGGAACCTGCTGCTTAGCGCGCCGCTGTTTGCGATGCTGGCGGCCGCGGTGGGCTATCTGGCAACCGCGCAGGCGCTGCTGGCAAGGCTGGAAACCTCGGTGGCCATCTGGTTCCTGCTGCTGGTGGTGTACCACGTGATCCGCCGCTGGATGCTGATCCAGCGCCGCCGTCTGGCCTTTGACCGAGCCAAGCATCGCCGGGCAGAGATCCTCGCCCAGCGCGCGCGAGGTGAGGAAGAGCCAAACCACGTCAACAGTACGGAAGGCACGACGGAGGCGGACGAGGTCGAACTGGATCTGGATGCCATCAGCACCCAGTCCCTGCGTCTGGTTCGTTCCATACTGATGCTGATTGC
Source organism: Enterobacter sp. Taxon_8 (assembly GCF_058354585.1). Classification (NCBI taxonomy): domain Bacteria; kingdom Pseudomonadati; phylum Pseudomonadota; class Gammaproteobacteria; order Enterobacterales; family Enterobacteriaceae; genus Enterobacter; species Enterobacter sp. Taxon_8. The sequence continues at coordinate 4,165,806 of NZ_CM177989.1, forward strand.
CCTCCTGTCGGTGATCTTCCTGTGGTCAGAGATCCACTCCGCATTCGGCTTCCTGGAGAACATCTCTCTCTGGGACGTGACGTCCACGGTGCAGGGTGTTGAAAGCCTGGAGCCGATCACCTTAGGGGCGGTGCTGATTGCCATTCTGGTGCTGATCATTACCACGCAGCTGGTGCGCAACTTCCCGGCGCTGCTGGAGCTGGCGCTGCTGCAGCATCTGGATTTAACGCCGGGGACGGGTTATGCGATTACGACCATAACCAAATATCTGATCATGCTGTTTGGCGGACTGGTTGGCTTCTCGATGATCGGTATTGAGTGGTCGAAGCTGCAGTGGCTGGTGGCGGCCCTTGGTGTAGGGTTAGGTTTTGGTTTACAGGAGATTTTCGCCAACTTCATCTCTGGCCTGATCATTCTGTTCGAAAAACCGATCCGTATTGGCGATACCGTCACGATCCGCGATCTGACCGGCAGCATCACGAAGATCAACACACGTGCGACAACGATCAGCGACTGGGATCGCAAAGAGATCATCGTACCGAATAAGGCGTTTATTACCGAGCAGTTCATCAACTGGTCGCTGTCAGACTCCGTTACCCGTGTGGTGCTGACGGTACCGGCGCCGTCGGACGCCAACAGCGAAGAGGTCACCCAGATCCTCTACACAGCCGCAGAGCGCTGCTCGCTGGTGATCGATAACCCGGCACCGGAAGTGTTCCTGGTGGATTTACAGCAGGGGATCCAGATTTTCGAGCTGCGTATCTACGCCGCCGAAATGGGCCACCGTATGCCGCTGCGCCATGAGATCCACCAGCTGATTCTGGCAGGCTTCCGCGAGCACGGTATTGATATGCCGTTCCCACCGTTCCAGATGCGTCTGGAAAGCCTGGACGGGCGTAAAACGGGAAGAACGTTGACGTCAGCGGCGCGTACGCGCCCGGCGGGGAGTTTGTAAGATAAGCAGGGCGACCCTCTCCCACGGGAGAGGGTTAACTGCCGTCAGGCGCGATCTACGGTAAACGCAATCACATCGCCAAGCTGCTCTGCGCCCAGGGCCAGCATCACCAGACGATCCACACCCAGCGCCACGCCGGAGCAATCCGGCAGACCCGCTTTTAAGGCTTCAAGCAAATTAACATCAATAGGCTGCTGCGGCAGACCGCGCGCGGCGCGCTTGCGGTTATCCTGCTCGAAGCGCTGCTGCTGCTCGCGGGCATCAGTCAGTTCGTGGAAGCCGTTCGCCAGTTCGATGCCTTTGTAATAGACCTCAAAACGCTCTGCGACACGATGATCTTCGGTACTGATCTGCGCCAGTGAAGCCTGGCTTGCCGGGAAGTGATAGACAAACGTCGGACGGTCTTTGCCAATCTGCGGTTCTACGCCGAAGGTGAACAGCAGCTGCAGCAGCGTGTCGCGATCATCTTCGTTATCCGCCACGTTGCTCAGATCCAGCTTTGCCGCTACTTCACGCAGCTGGGTTTTATCCGCCGACAGCGGATCGATTTCCAGATGGCGTTGGAAAGCCTGCTGATAGGAGAGCGTTTCGGCTTCTGAACAGTCCAGCACCTGCTGGAGCAGATCGTCCACCTCATTCATCAGGCGGTACATATCATAATGCGGGCGGTACCACTCCAGCATGGTGAATTCCGGGTTGTGGTGACGACCCATCTCTTCATTACGGAAACTGCGGCACAGCTGATAGACCGGACCACACCCCGCCGCCAGCAGGCGTTTCATGTGATATTCCGGGCTGGTCATCAGGTACAAATTCATCCCCTGAGAGTGGCCGGGGCCAACAAAACGGGTTTCAAACGGGACCAGATGAATATCCGTTACCGTTGCCTGACTCATGCACGGCGTTTCCACCTCAAGGACTCCGCGGTCGGCAAAGAAACGGCGGATCTCCGCCATAATTGCAGCGCGTTTTAACAGATTAGGGATGGATGCGCTCGGCTGCCAGGTGGCCGTTTCGCTCATGAGTTGTTCTCCGATTTCAGACAAGGGCACGAAGTCTACTCGTTAGCAGGGGCAGAGACAAATTTTGCGCAGTAAAAAAGCGCATTTCATTTAGGTGAACTTTTTCGTGACGTATTTCATCAATCTTCATGATAAATCGCCGTACAGAACAGCAAAAAAATCGAACACGTCAAATTTCCCTGACATCTACACGGTTATACTGTTTTACCCATAAAGGAGCAGTGGAAACGCTTTCGCAATCGTCCTTTTGGACGGGTGAACTACCTTTAGTTTGTCGCGTTGCGAAATAACAAAAATCTGGAGGAATGTCGTGCAAACTTTTCAAGCCGATCTTGCCGTAATAGGCGCTGGCGGGGCTGGATTACGTGCTGCGATTGCTGCAGCACAAGCTAATCCCAACGCTAAAATCGCATTGATTTCAAAAGTCTATCCAATGCGTAGCCACACTGTGGCAGCAGAAGGAGGATCCGCCGCCGTTGCGCAGGATCATGACAGCTTTGAATACCATTTCCACGACACGGTTGCAGGGGGCGACTGGCTTTGCGAACAGGATGTCGTTGACTACTTTGTGCATCATTGTCCAACGGAAATGACCCAGCTTGAACAGTGGGGATGTCCGTGGAGCCGCCGTCCGGACGGCAGCGTCAACGTTCGCCGCTTTGGCGGAATGAAGATTGAACGCACCTGGTTCGCCGCTGATAAAACCGGCTTCCACATGCTGCACACCCTGTTCCAGACCTCCCTTCAGTTCCCACAAATTCAGCGCTTCGATGAACATTTCGTCCTCGACATTCTGGTTGATGACGGACACGCGCGCGGCCTGGTGGCGATGAATATGATGGAAGGCACGCTTGTCCAGATCCGCGCCAACGCGGTAGTGATGGCGACGGGCGGTGCGGGTCGCGTTTATCGTTATAACACCAACGGCGGCATCGTCACCGGTGACGGCATGGGCATGGCGCTCAGCCATGGCGTACCCCTGCGCGATATGGAGTTCGTCCAGTATCACCCAACCGGCCTGCCAGGCTCCGGCATTCTGATGACGGAAGGCTGCCGCGGTGAAGGCGGTATTCTGGTCAACAAAAACGGCTACCGCTATCTGCAGGATTACGGCATGGGCCCGGAAACCCCGCTCGGCGAGCCGAAGAACAAATACATGGAACTTGGCCCGCGCGACAAAGTCTCTCAGGCCTTCTGGCACGAGTGGCGCAAAGGCAACACTATCTCCACGCCGCGCGGCGACGTCGTTCACCTCGACCTGCGTCATCTGGGCGAGAAGAAGCTGCTGGAACGTCTTCCGTTCATCTGCGAACTGGCAAAAGCCTACGTTGGCGTCGACCCGGTGAAAGAGCCGATTCCGGTACGTCCAACGGCGCACTACACCATGGGCGGGATCGAAACCGACCAGCAGTGCGAAACCCGAATTAAAGGCCTGTTCGCCGTCGGCGAGTGTTCCTCTGTGGGCCTGCACGGCGCCAACCGTCTTGGGTCTAACTCGCTGGCAGAGCTGGTCGTCTTTGGCCGCATGGCGGGCGAGCGCGCGATGGAGCGGGCGGCTACCGCAGGCGAAGCCAACGGTGCCGCACTGGATGCGCAGGTTACAGACGTTGAAAAACGCCTGAAAGATCTGGTGAACCAGGAGGGTAACGAGAACTGGTCTAAGATCCGCGACGAGATGGGCCTGTCGATGGAAGAAGGCTGCGGTATCTACCGTACGCCAGAGCTGATGCAAAAAACCGTCGACAAGCTGGCGGAACTGCAGGAGCGCTTCAAGCGCGTGCGCATCACCGATACCTCCAGCGTATTCAACACCGACCTGCTCTACACTATCGAGCTGGGCCACGGTCTGAACGTAGCGGAATGTATGGCGCACTCTGCGCTGGCGCGTAAAGAGTCGCGTGGAGCCCACCAGCGTCTGGACGAAGGCTGCACCGAACGTGACGACGTCAATTTCCTGAAACACACTCTCGCCTGGCGCGATGCGGATGGCACCACACGTCTGGACTACAGCGACGTGAAAATCACCACGCTGCCGCCGGCTAAGCGCGTGTACGGTGCAGAAGCAGAAGCCGCCGAGAAGAAGGAGAAGGCGAATGGCTGAGATGCAAAAAATGAAGGTTGAAGTGGTGCGCTACAATCCGGAAGTGGACGCCGCACCGCACAGCGCTTTCTATGAAGTCCCTTATGATGAGCAAACCTCCCTGCTGGATGCGCTCGGCTATATCAAAGACAACCTGGCGCCAGACCTGAGCTACCGCTGGTCCTGCCGCATGGCAATCTGCGGATCCTGCGGCATGATGGTCAACAAAGTGCCGAAGCTGGCCTGTAAGACCTTCCTGCGCGAATACACCAAGGGCATTAAGGTCGAAGCGCTGGGCAACTTCCCGATTGAACGCGATCTGGTGGTCGATATGACCCACTTTATCGAAAGCCTGGAAGCGATTAAGCCGTACATCATTGGTAACCCGCGCACGCCGGATCAGGGGCCAAACACCCAGACGCCGGCGCAGATGGCGAAATACCATCAGTTCTCAGGCTGCATCAACTGCGGTCTTTGCTACGCCGCCTGTCCACAGTTTGGCCTGAACAAGGAGTTCATCGGCCCGGCCGCCATTACCCTGGCGCACCGCTATAACGAGGACAGCCGCGATCACGGTAAAAAAGAACGTATGGCGCAGCTCAATAGCCAGAACGGCGTCTGGAGCTGTACCTTTGTGGGTTATTGCTCCGAAGTTTGTCCGAAGCACGTCGACCCGGCCGCCGCAATTCAGCAGGGTAAAGTGGAAAGCTCGAAAGACTTTCTTATCGCTACCCTGAAACCACGCTAAGGAGTGCATGATGACGACTAAACGCAAAGCCTACGTGCGGCCTGTGCCGTCAACCTGGTGGAAAAATCTGCCGTTTTATCGCTTCTACATGCTGCGTGAAGGCACGGCGGTACCGGCGGTCTGGTTCAGCCTTGAGCTGATGTACGGCGTTTTTGCCCTCAAGCATGGCCCGGAAGCCTGGGCCAGCTTCGTCGGTTTCCTGCAAAACCCGATCATTGTTGTTCTGAACCTGATCGTGCTCGCGGCCGCGCTGCTTCATACCAAAACCTGGTTTGAGCTGGCGCCAAAAGCGGCGAACATCATCGTAAAAGACGAGAAAATGGGGCCAGAGCCGGTGATTAAAGGGCTCTGGGCAGTGACGATTCTGGTCACTGTGGTCATTCTGTTTGTCGCACTGTTCTGGTAAGGAGACTACTGTGATCAATCCAAATCCAAAACGTTCTGACGAGCCGGTCTTCTGGGGTCTGTTTGGCGCAGGCGGCATGTGGAGTGCCATCATCGCCCCCGTCATCATACTGCTGGTCGGTATTATGCTACCGCTGGGGCTCTTCCCGGGAGATGCGCTGGGCTACGAACGCGTACTGGCGTTCGCGAGCAGCTTTATCGGCCGCGTGTTCATCTTCCTGATGATCGTCCTGCCGCTGTGGTGTGGCCTGCACCGTATTCACCATGCGATGCATGACCTGAAAATCCATGTCCCGAGCGGGAAATGGGTTTTCTACGGTCTGGCAACCATCCTGACCGTAGTAACGCTGATTGCCGTGGTCACCCTCTGACGCTTCAGGCCCGCCATCAGGCGGGCCTTTTATTTCTGCATCTTCCCCACCAGCCACTGGGCAAACTCGCGCATTGCGGGCGTTTCTGCCCGTGACTGCAGCCTCGTGAGCCAGTAGCTGCCGAGGTCAATCTGCGTTGCAAATGGCTGCACGATGCGCTCGCTGTTCAGCAGATGGGTGAACATATCGACAGGGGCAATCGCGATGCCCGTACCTGCCTGCGCGGCTTCCAGCATGGTGACGGACGAATCAAATACCATTACCCGGTGCGTCGGTGAAGGCGGATTTTCACCCGCAGCCTGCATCCAGGCTGTCCACTCGTCGCGCCGGTAAGAGCGCAGGAGGGTAAACTTCAGGATATCGGCAGGGGTGTGCAACGCGGCAGCAATGTCAGGTGTGCAAAGCGGCGCAAGCGGTGCGGGGCAAAGAAACGTCGCTTCCGTGCCGTGCCACGCCCCGCCGCCATAACGAATGGCGTAATCAAGTCCTTCAGCCGCCGGATCGACACGGTTGTTATGGGTGGAAAGCTGAAGATCAATATGCGGATAGCAGCGGCGGAAGTCCGCGAGCTGCGAGAATAACACCCCCGTCGCAAATGTCCCGACCACGCCAATTTTGAGCTTCTCCTGCGCGCGCTGGCTGGCAAAGCGATCCAGCATTCCGGCGATACGATCGAACGAGTCATTCAGCACCGGCAGCAAATTCTCGCCTTCGGTAGTCAACATCAGCCCTCGCGAAACGCGAACGAAAAGCTGGCAGTTAAGGTGCTGCTCCAGCGCCTTGACGTGCTGGCTAATCGCGGAATGGGTTACATTCAGCTCAATAGCGGCATGCGTAAAACTGAGGTGCCTGGCGGCGGCTTCAAACGCCCGCAGGGAATTAAGAGGAAGATAGCTGCGCGTCATGGTCTCGTCCGTTAGAAAAATTAACAGCTAATGCTAAATTTAACCGTTTGTCAGCCACAGTCAAATCTCACAGACTACAGCGGTCTGACGGGCCCGGACACTCCCTTGAACTGCTATTACGGAAGATAACTAATGATGAAAAAAACCCTAAGCTGTGCCCTGCTGCTCAGCGTTGCCAGCACTGCATTCGCCGCACCGATGTCCGAAAAACAGCTGGCTGAGGTGGTGGAACGTACCGTTACGCCGCTGATGAACGCGCAGGCCATTCCGGGTATGGCGGTGGCGGTGATTTATCAGGGTCAGCCGCACTACTTTACCTTCGGTAAAGCTGATGTTGCAGCGAACAAACCCGTCACCCCGCAAACCTTGTTCGAGCTGGGTTCGATAAGTAAAACCTTCACCGGCGTATTGGGTGGCGATGCGATTGCGCGCGGTGAAATAACGCTGGGCGATCCGGTGACCAGATACTGGCCTGAGCTCACGGGCAAGCAGTGGCAGGGCATTCGCATGCTGGATCTGGCAACCTATACCGCAGGCGGTCTGCCGTTGCAGGTGCCGGATGAGGTCACGGATACCGCCTCCCTGCTGCGCTTTTATCAAAACTGGCAGCCAAAATGGAAGCCGGGCACCACGCGTCTTTACGCTAACACCAGCATCGGTCTTTTTGGCGCGCTGGCGGTCAAACCCTCCGGCATGAGCTATGAGCAGGCCATGACGACGCGGGTCTTTAAGCCGCTCAAGCTGGACCATACCTGGATTAACGTCCCGAAAGCGGAAGAGGCGCATTACGCCTGGGGATACCGTGACGGTAAAGCGGTCCACGTTTCGCCAGGGATGCTGGACGCGGAAGCCTATGGCGTAAAAACCAACGTGCAGGATATGGCAAGCTGGGTGATGGTCAACATGATGCCGGACTCCCTTCAGGATTCCCCACTTAAGCACGGTATTGCCCTGGCACAGTCTCGCTACTGGCGCGTGGGAGCCATGTATCAAGGATTGGGCTGGGAAATGCTGAACTGGCCGGTCGACGCCCAAACGGTGGTCGGGGGCAGCGACAATAAGGTGGCGCTGGCGCCGTTGCCTGCAAGAGAAGTGAATCCACCGGCACCACCGGTTAAGGCCTCCTGGGTCCATAAAACGGGCTCTACCGGCGGATTTGGCAGCTACGTGGCATTTATTCCTGAAAAGCAGCTCGGCATTGTGATGCTGGCGAATAAAAGCTATCCGAACCCGGCACGCGTTGAGGCGGCATACCGTATCCTCGACGCGCTGCAGTAAAACATTGCCGGGTGGCGGCTTCGCTTTACCCGGCCTACAAAATCCACGGTGTGCGGCGAAATACCCCGCACACTCTTCCGCATTTTTCCTGCTGTCATCTACACTTAACAAAAAACAGTAAGGAAACTCCTATGCGCATTCTGCCTGTTATCGCCGCGGTGACAGCCGCGTTTTTAGTGGTTGCCTGCAGTTCTCCTACCCCACCGCCTGGCGTTACGGTCGTCACGCCTTTTGATGCACAACGCTTCCTTGGAACATGGTATGAAATCGCACGCCTCGACCATCGGTTTGAGCAGGGCTTAGAGAAGGTCACTGCGAATTACAGTCCGATGGATGATGGCGGTATTCAGGTGATCAACCGGGGCTATAATCCCGATCGTGAGATGTGGCAGCAGTCGGTTGGGAAAGCGTACTTCACTGGCGACCCGCGGCGGGCCGCGCTCAAGGTCTCTTTCTTTGGCCCGTTTTATGGCGGCTATAACGTGATCGCGCTCGACAGAGAGTACCGTCACGCGCTGGTCTGCGGGCCGGATCGCGACTACCTGTGGATACTCTCCCGCACGCCAACTCTTTCACCCGAAATGAAGCAGCAGATGCTGGACGTCGCGACCCGGCAAGGGTTTGATGTGTCAAAACTTATCTGGGTAAAACAACCCCATTAGTGAGTGCTGAGCTTAAGCCCAACGATCCCGGCCACAATCAACGCGAGGCTGGCAATACGCGCCAGACTCGCTGACTCGCCAAGCAGCAGAATGCCGGTGATGGCAGCTCCCACCGCGCCAATACCCGTCCAGACGGCATAAGCCGTTCCCACAGGCAGAGAGCGCATCGCCCAGGATAACAGAACGATACTGACGATCATGGCGGTAACGGTTATGACGCTGGGCGTCAGGCGGGTAAATCCGTGGGTGTACTTGAGACCAATCGCCCACACCACTTCGAGCAGACCGGCAATAAAAAGAATGATCCAGGACATTTCAGGCTCCTTAACTTAATAGAAGTTGGGGCCGTCCCCGGTGAAAGAAACGCTTACGGGTCGTCCCGTAAGGCAGAGATTACGCCCCATATTTTGGTTAGCGTGCTATTTTTTTTCAATCTTTTTTTGCTGAACACGTTAAGGCAAGAAATAGCCGCAGTATGGCGCGTAGTTCCGGCATTTAGCACTCATCCGACTTCTCTATGATGATGTGCTTTCTGATGGCAGGAAGCCAAACCACTAGCCGACTGCGAATAAAATATGTTCAAAATTCTCTTGATTGACCGTTGTCACTTTACCCGCACGGGGTTTGAAGCATGGCTCAATCATTCCGGTTTGTTCCCGGGACACTACGTTGTGACCGGGCTGAATAATCTGTTCCTTGCCAGGGAGCACATTCTGCAATGGAAACCCACGCTGGTTATCGCCGATTTGTACGGCTTCAGGCAGGATATTCATCATTTTCAGCAGCTCTCGTCTTTGCTCAACGCCAGTGAACGCTTACCGTTTATTTTGCTGCAATCGGGAGAGGACAACGGCATGACAGACTGGCTCGGACACTTCCCGGTGTGGTCGTCGCTGTTGAAAAACGCCAGTCTCGAAGAAGTGGCAACGACTATAAATGATGCATTAACCTCGCGCTCATGCGCTGAAAGGCCCACGGCAGCCGCCCCCTTGCTGACCCGGCAGGAAGAGAAAGTGCTTACATTATGGATGGACGGCGCGAGCAATCAAAAGATTGCTGCCCACCTGAGTATCAACGGAAAAACGGTCTATACCTATAAACGCAATATCCGCATGAAATTGCATATGGATACGCGTTTTTCTCCGTTCTTATCCCTGCAGGAATCAAAAAGCTGACGGTACGAAACGGCTGGTCTCGTACCGTGTGTTAATTACTGCTGAGCTTTAGTTGCCGCACCAGAGATTGCGCTACCACCTTCAGAAATATCCTGACCAACGCCACGCGTGGTATTACAGGCTGTTAATACTGAAGAAAGTACCAGGACTGAAAAGATCGCTGCAATTGTCTTCTTAACCATAATATCTTCCTTTTATAGCCAAAGTTGTTTTGTGTATAGCAACTTAAGGATAGACAAGATCCCGCCGGATGACGGAAAAGGAAGCATTTTTAGGAAAATTAGACGAACTTAGCTGGCGGCGTGAGAAATGATATGACCGAGATCCTGGATATCTTGTCCCATTCCACGGGTGGTGTTACAGCCGGAAAGCAATGCACTGGAAAGCGCTAACAGAAGCAGAATTTTAACGGTACGTTTCATCATCCCTGCCTGCAAAAATCAGGCGCAGCGGGCGCTGCGCCTTCAATCATGACGTAAATTACTTCACGCGGGACACGTATTCGCCGGAGCGGGTATCCACTTTGATCACTTCGCCAGTCTGTACGAACAGTGGAACTTTAACCACTGCGCCGGTAGACAGTTTGGCTGGTTTACCGCCGGTACCTGCGGTATCACCTTTCAGACCTGGATCGGTTTCAACGATTTCCAGTTCTACGAAGTTTGGTGGGGTCACAGCGATAGGCTGACCGTTCCACAGGGTTACGATGCACTCAGCCTGGTCCAGCAGCCATTTAGCGCTATCACCTACCGCTTTCTCATCAGCAGACAGCTGTTCGAAAGTGGAGTTGTTCATGAAATGCCAGAACTCGCCATCGTTGTACAGATAGGTCAGGTTCATATCAACAACATCAGCGCCTTCAGCGGAGTCAGTAGACTTGAAGGTTTTCTCAACACGGGTACCGGTCAGCAGACGGCGCAGCTTAACGCGTGCGAATGCCTGGCCTTTACCTGGTTTAACGAATTCGCTGGCTTCAACCGCGTACGGTTCGCCGTCCATCATGATTTTAAGACCAGCACGAAAATCGTTGCTATAGTACGTTGCCATAAGGCCCTCTAAATTTGTTAACTGGTAGCTAAGCCACAAAATGGCGCATATTGTAACCCTAAACACCCCGTCCAGAGAAGATTGGTTATCGCAACTTGCCGATGTAATCACCAGTCCTGATGAATTGCTGCGTCTTTTAGACCTCGATCAGCACCCAGAGTTGCTTGCTGGCCGCGAGGCAAAGCGCCTTTTCGCCCTGCGCGTTCCCCGTGCGTTTGTGGCGCGGATGGAGAAAGGCAACCCCGACGATCCGCTATTAAAACAAACACTTACTTCGCAGGATGAGTTTATCACCGCGCCGGGATACAGCACCGATCCGCTGGAAGAGCAGAACAGCGTGGTGCCTGGTTTACTGCACAAATATCTCAACCGTGCCCTGCTGCTGGTAAAGGGCGGCTGCGCGGTAAATTGTCGTTATTGCTTCCGTCGGCACTTCCCATATGCCGAAAACCAGGGCAATAAACGCAACTGGCAGGTCGCGCTGGACTATATTGCCGCCCACTCAGAGCTGGATGAGATTATTTTTTCCGGAGGCGATCCGCTGATGGCAAAAGATCACGAGCTGGACTGGCTGCTGACACAGCTGGAAGCCATCCCGCACATTAAACGTCTGCGCATTCATAGCCGTTTGCCGATTGTTATTCCCGCGCGGATCACCGACGGACTGGTGTCACGCCTGGAGCAGTCAAGATTGCAGGTGCTGCTGGTGAACCATATCAACCACGGGAACGAAATTGACGATGATTTTCGCGCGGCGATGGCGCGTCTGCGTAAAGCGGGCGTAACGCTGCTGAACCAGAGCGTGCTGCTGCGCGGCGTGAATGACAGCGCCCGCGTGCTGGCTGACCTGAGCAATGCCCTGTTTGATGCGGGCGTGATGCCCTATTACCTGCACGTGCTGGATCGCGTTCAGGGCGCGGCCCATTTCATGGTGACGGATGAAGAAGCCCGGCAGATTATGCGCGAACTGTTAACGCTGGTTTCAGGCTATATGGTGCCGAAGCTGGCACGGGAGATTGGCGGAGAGCCGAGCAAGACGCCGCTGGACTTGCAGCTGCGGCAGCACTAGTTTCCCCTCACCCTAACCCTCTCCCACAGGGAGAGGGAAAAAGGGAATCAGTTCGGGCACTTGTAGACCTGGCCGTTCATCTGGCTGGCGGTCGGCACGAAGCTGGACAGCATACTCTGCGTTGGGCTGCTCACGCCGTAAATGACGTTACCGCCCATTGCCGCAGCCTGGTTACGCAGGGCATTCGCCGCACCGCGCATCGAGCCACCTTCTTCGCCATGCTGACCTGACATCCAGTTGCTTTGCTCACCGGTTGCCGTGCCTAACAGCTGGCATTCACTGCCAGGCTTATCTTCCACAAAGCGAACGCCCTGGCCCGCTGCCGACAGCTCATTGCTGGAGCTACAACCCGCCAGCAGCAATGCTGCCCCTACAATCCCTGCACAGACTTTTACGCGCATGTTATTCCTCGTTTTCAATAAGCTGGACAGTAGTTGTCCGTGTGTAAATCTTATACCTAAAAGATGACCAAAAGAAAAACCCCCGAGCATTTCTGCCCGGGGGTTTTTCACATTCTACGACGTAGAGCGCACGATTACATCATGCCGCCCATACCGCCCATGCCGCCCATACCAGCAGCACCTAAGTCAGGCGCATCGCCTTTAGGCAGGTCGGTCACCATGCATTCGGTGGTGATCATCAGACCAGCAACAGAGGCCGCATACTGCAGAGCAGAACGGGTCACTTTAGTTGGATCCAGGATACCGAAGTCGATCATGTTGCCGTATTCTTCAGTTGCTGCGTTGTAACCGTAGTTACCTTCGCCCGCTTTCACGTTGTTCGCAACCACAGATGGCTCTTCACCGGCGTTAGAAACGATCTGACGCAGAGGGGCTTCCATTGCGCGCAGCGCAACTTTGATGCCCACGTTCTGGTCTTCGTTCTGAGCGGTCAGGCCAGCCAGTTTAGCGGCAACACGCACCAGCGCGACACCACCACCAGCAACCACGCCTTCTTCTACCGCAGCACGGGTCGCGTGCAGAGCATCGTCAACGCGTGCTTTTTTCTCTTTCATTTCAACTTCGGTAGCAGCACCGACTTTGATTACCGCAACGCCGCCGGCCAGTTTCGCTACGCGCTCCTGCAGTTTTTCACGGTCGTAATCGGAAGTCGCTTCTTCGATCTGCTTACGGATCTGACCAACGCGGCCCTGAATAGCGGCTTCTTCACCCACGCCATCGATGATGGTGGTGGTGTCTTTGTTGATCACAACGCGTTTCGCCTGGCCCAGGTCTTCCAGGGTCGCTTTTTCCAGCTCCATACCGATCTCTTCAGAGATCACGGTACCGCCAGTCAGGGTAGCGATATCCTGCAGCATCGCTTTACGGCGATCGCCGAAGCCAGGTGCTTTAACCGCAGCCACTTTCACGATGCCGCGCATGGTGTTAACCACCAGGGTCGCCAGCGCTTCGCCTTCAACGTCTTCAGCGATGATAACCAGAGGCTTGCCTGCTTTCGCAACGGCTTCCAGTACTGGCAGCATTTCGCGGATGTTGGAGATTTTCTTATCAGCCAGCAGGATGAACGGGCTTTCCAGCTCAACAGCGCCAGTTTCTGGCTTGTTGATGAAGTATGGGGACAGGTAACCGCGGTCGAACTGCATACCTTCAACCACGTCCAGTTCGTCTTCCAGACCGGTACCGTCTTCAACGGTGATTACGCCTTCTTTACCGACTTTGTCCATCGCTTCAGCGATCAGTTTACCTACGGTTTCGTCGGAGTTAGCGGAGATAGTACCAACCTGAGCAATGGCTTTAGAGTCAGAGCACGGCACGGACAGCGCCTTCAGTTCTTCAACAGCGGAGGCGACAGCTTTGTCGATACCACGTTTCAGATCCATTGGGTTCATGCCCGCAGCAACGGCTTTCAGACCTTCGGTGATGATCGCCTGCGCCAGAACGGTCGCGGTGGTGGTACCGTCACCTGCAGCGTCGTTCGCTTTAGAGGCAACTTCTTTCACCATCTGCGCACCCATGTTTTCGAACTTGTCTTCCAGCTCGATTTCACGTGCTACAGAAACACCATCTTTGGTGATGGTTGGCGCGCCGAAGGATTTATCCAGCACTACGTTGCGGCCTTTCGGGCCCAGGGTCACTTTAACTGCATCTGCCAGTACGTTTACGCCGCGGAGCATTTTTACACGAGCGTCGTTACCGAATTTTACGTCTTTAGCTGCCATGTTCTTATTTCCTCAAATTCTCGTGCGTAAATTACGCTTCAACAATTGCCAGAATGTCGCTCTCGGACATGATCAACACTTCTTCATTGTCGATCTTCTCGGATTTCACGCCGTAGCCATCGTTGAAAATTACGATGTCACCAACTTTAACGTCCAGCGGCTGCACAGTTCCGTTTTCCAGGATGCGGCCCTTACCGACAGCGATGATTTCGCCACGCGTTGATTTGGCTGCTGCAGAACCGGTCAGAACGATGCCGCCAGCAGACTTGGTTTCAACTTCTTTACGTTTGACGATCACACGATCATGTAACGGACGAATACTCATTGATAGCTCTCCTTTGAGAAAGTCATTATCAGTTATGGATGACGCCGGCCCGCATGCGGTTTTCCGACTAGTGCCCTGAGAGATGGGGATAGCTTTTTACCCCTTCAAGGGGGAGTTGAAAAAAAAATTTGCGAAAGTGTTACCATCGCCTCTCTTTTGCTACTGGCAGGGCGATGTCAATGAGTGGACTCAAGCAGGAGTTGGGACTGGCGCAGGGCGTCGGACTGCTCTCAACCTCCTTGTTAGGTACGGGTGTGTTTGCCGTACCCGCACTGGCGGCGCTGGTGGCTGGAAATAACAGCCTGTGGGCGTGGCCGGCGCTGATTGTATTGGTTTTCCCGATAGCCATTGTGTTTGCCATCCTGGGGCGGCATTTCCCCAGCGCGGGCGGCGTGGCGCACTTTGTCGGACTGGCCTTTGGCCCGCGGCTGCAGCGTGTAACCGGCTGGCTGTTTCTCTCCGTCATTCCGGTTGGCCTTCCTGCGGCGTTGCATATTGCGACCGGATTTGGTCAGGCGCTGTTTGGCTGGCATAACGAGCAGCTGTTGCTGGCCGAGCTGGGTACGCTGGCAATCGTCTGGTGGGTGGGCTCTCGCGGCGCCAGCTCGAGCGCCAACCTGCAGACGCTGGTTGCGGTGCTGATTGTCGCGCTCGTTGTCGCTATCTGGTGGGCGGGCGATATCACCATCAAGGAAATTCCCTTCCCTGCGCTGACAGACGTCGACCATTCACAGCTTTTCGCCGCGCTCTCCGTCATGTTCTGGTGTTTTGTCGGCCTGGAAGCCTTTGCCCATCTGGCCTCTGAATTTAAGCAGCCTGAGCGTGATTTCCCCCGCGCCCTGATGATAGGCCTGCTGCTGGCTGGCACGGTCTATTGGGCGTGTACCGTGCTGGTCTTACACTTCCACGCGTTCGGAGCGGATCTCGCCGCCGCGGCATCGCTGCCGGGTATCGTGGTTGATCTGTTTGGTGTGAAGGCACTGTGGATAGCCTGCGTCATCGGCTATCTGGCCTGTTTTGCCAGCCTCAACATTTATATCCAGAGCTTTGCCCGTCTGGTATGGTCGCAGGCGCTCTACAAACCCGAGAATCGTCTCGCGCGCCTGTCTAAACGCCAGCTTCCGCTGAATGCCCTGAATGCCGTACTGGGCTGCTGCGTGGTGAGCACGCTCTGTATTTACGCACTGAAGATTAATCTGGACGCGCTCATCGTCTACGCCAACGGCATTTTCATCATGATCTACCTGTTGTGCATGCTGGCGGGATGCCGTTTGCTAAAAGGTCGCTATAAAGCTCTGGCGGTCGTCGGGGGTGTGCTTTGCCTGCTGCTGCTGGCGATGGTGGGCTGGAAGAGTTTGTACGCAATTGTCATGCTGGCAGGGCTGTGGGTGTTTTTGCCGAGGCGCGGTGCGCTCCCGGAGGCCCGGTAAGCGAAGCGCCACCGGGCAAAAACATTACCGATCGTCTTTATGGTCTAAACGGTCGTGCTGTTCATCCTTACGCTGATACTCCCCTTCGAAGGTATCGCCCGGTCCGGTGCTAAATCCGCCCCCCGGCATTCGGCTAAAGCGCAGATGCGGCAGCAGCTTCATGGTCAGGTGTTTTTGCACCGGCGGCAGAAGCAGCAGCAGGCCGAGGAAGTCAGTGAAGAACCCCGGCAGGATCAGCAGCAGCCCCGCAATAATCAACGACACGCTTTTGATCATCTCTTCCGCCGGGCTTTCCCCTGCGGCCATCTTCTGCTGCATTATCAGGAAATTTTTGAAACCCTGATTACGCACCAGCGACATGCCGATGACGGAGGTGAAAATCACAAGAATCAGCGTCAGCAGGACGCCCAGCACATGGGCAACCTGAATAAAAATGGAAATCTCAATGTAAACATAGAGGAAGAAAGCAATAAACGGTATCCAGCGCACTGGCATCTCCTGTATGGCAAGGGCCATCGGCCCCTGTCTGAATGTGTTCGCGACGCGCGTTTGTATGAAATGGTGACGGTTAGCGAAAATTCAATCAGTTTGCACGGATATTTTTTTTGGAAATTTTAAAGCGGTGACCCATTTCACAGATTAATAATTATCATGGAATCGGCTCGATAATAAGTGATCCAGCTTACGGCAATTCGCTATCATCAGCATATGATCTCGAGCATCTGGCTGATTGAGGGAATAATCGTCGGCCAGAAAATATTCAAAACCACATAAATACTGTGTGTTTAGTACAATCCATCGGCAGCTTGAAAAGAAGGTTCACATGTTAAACAACATTCGTATCGAAGAAGACTTGTTGGGTACCAGGGAAGTTCCAGCGGATGCCTACTACGGTGTCCACACTCTGAGAGCGATTGAAAACTTCTACATCAGCAACAGCAAAATCAGCGACATCCCTGAGTTTGTCCGTGGCATGGTGATGGTGAAGAAAGCCGCAGCACTGGCCAACAAAGAGCTGCAAACCATTCCTAAAAGCGCGGCAAATGCGATTATCGCAGCCTGCGATGAAGTGCTGAACAACGGCAAATGCATGGACCAGTTCCCGGTTGACGTCTATCAGGGCGGCGCGGGCACCTCCGTCAACATGAATACTAACGAAGTACTGGCAAACATTGGCCTGGAGCTGATGGGTCACCAGAAAGGTGAATACCAGTACCTGAACCCGAACGACCACGTCAACAAATGCCAGTCCACCAACGACGCCTACCCAACCGGCTTCCGAATTGCGGTGTATGCCTCCGTGGTGAAACTGGTGGATGCGATTAACCAGCTGGGCGATGGCTTCCAGCGTAAAGCGGTTGAGTTCCAGGACATTCTGAAAATGGGTCGTACCCAGCTGCAGGATGCGGTGCCGATGACCCTCGGTCAGGAATTCCACGCGTTTAACGTACTGCTGAACGAAGAGACCAAAAACCTGCTGCGTACCTCCGAGCTGCTGCTGGAAGTGAACCTGGGCGCCACCGCTATCGGTACGCGTCTGAACACCCCGGATGGCTATCAGCAACTGGCGGTACAGAAGCTGGCTGAAGTGTCCAACCTGCCGGTTGTGCCTGCAGAAGACCTGATTGAAGCGACCTCCGACTGCGGCGCCTACGTCATGGTACACAGCGCGCTGAAACGTCTGGCGGTGAAACTGTCCAAAATCTGTAACGACCTGCGCCTGCTCTCTTCCGGTCCGCGCGCTGGCCTGAATGAAATCAACCTGCCAGAACTGCAGGCGGGTTCATCCATCATGCCGGCCAAAGTGAACCCGGTGGTGCCAGAAGTGGTGAACCAGGTTTGCTTCAAAGTCATCGGTAACGATACGACCGTGACCATGGCCTCTGAAGCGGGTCAGCTGCAGCTGAACGTGATGGAGCCGGTGATTGGCCAGGCGATGTTTGAATCTATCCACATCCTGACGAACGCCTGCTACAACCTGCTGGAAAAATGCATTAACGGCATCACGGCGAATAAAGAAGTCTGTGAAGGTTATGTCTACAACTCCATCGGGATCGTCACCTACCTCAACCCGTTCATCGGTCACCACAACGGCGACATCGTCGGTAAGATTTGTGCCGAAACCGGTAAGAGCGTACGTGAAGTAGTACTGGAGCGCGGGCTGTTGACCGAAGCCGAGCTGGACGATATCTTCTCGGCCCAAAACCTGATGCACCCGGCATATAAAGCGAAACGATATACCGATGAAAGCGAACAGTAACCGTTCAGGCTAGGCTTCTTAAGGCACGTCACTTGTGACGTGCCTTTTTTCTTTTTAGGCGTTACCAAAATACAACAATTCAATATCAACTTGTTAATAAGCAAGGCAGGTCCTTATGTTTGGAGCAGAACTCGTCATCGTCTTGTTGGCGATTTATTTGGGAGCACGACTCGGGGGTATCGGCATCGGTTTTGCCGGCGGTCTTGGAGTGCTCGTTCTTACCCTTATCTTTCAGATTAAACCCGGCGCTATACCGTTCGACGTTATCGAAATCATCATGGCTGTTATTGCCGCTATTGCCGCCATGCAGGTGGCAGGCGGTATGGACTACCTGGTAAGCCTGGCGGAGCGTATGCTGCGCCGCCATCCAAAATACATTACCTTCCTTGCTCCGCTGGTGACATGGTTTATGACCATTCTCGCCGGTACTGGCCACACCGCTTTCTCCACGTTACCGGTGATTACCGAAGTGGCGAAAGAACAGGGTATCCGTCCGTCGCGTCCGCTCTCCATTGCGGTCGTCGCGTCCCAGATCGCCATTACCGCTTCACCGATTTCCGCGGCGGTGGTCTTCTTCGCCGGTATCCTTGAGCCGATGGGCGTGAGCTACCTGACGCTGCTGGCGATCTGTATCCCGGTGACGCTGATCGCGGTGATGATTACCGCCGTGCTGTGTAACTTCCTCGGCGCTGAACTGAAAGACGATCCGGTTTATCAGGAGCGTCTGGCAAAAGGTGAAGTGAGCCTGCGCGGCAGTCAGGTTTTCGAACTGAAGCCACACGCGAAACGCTCCGTGCTGCTGTTCCTGATTGGTATCGTTGCCGTCATGTTCTACGCGACCGCCATCAGCGATACCGTAGGTCTGATCCAGAACCCGGTTCTGCCGCGTAACGAAGCGATTGTGGTGTTTATGCTGACCATCGCCACGCTGATTAGCATCACCTGTAAAATTGATACCAGCGAAGTGCTGAACGCCAGCACCTTTAAATCCGGTATGAGCGCCTGCGTGTGCGTGCTGGGTGTGGCGTGGCTCGGTGATACTTTCGTGAAAGCGCACATTAGCGACATTCAGACCGTGGCCGGGGACCTGCTGCACAACTATCCATGGCTGCTGGCGGTCGTGCTGTTCTTTGCTGCGACCCTGCTTTACTCTCAGGCCGCGACCACCAAAGCGCTGATGCCTGCGGCACTGATGCTGGGCGTAACGCCGTTGACCGCCATCGCCTCGTTTGCTGCTGTCTCCGCCCTGTTCGTGCTGCCTACCTACCCAACTCTGCTGGCGGCTGTAGAGATGGATGACACCGGCTCAACCCGTATCGGTAAGTATGTGTTTAACCATGCGTTCCTGATCCCGGGCGTGGTCGCCATTTCACTTTGCGTGATCCTCGGCTTTATCATCGGTGGCGTGGTGCTGTAAACCGCTCCCGGTTGTAAAAATAGTTAAAATCGGGCCGCTCTGCGGCCCGTTTCATTAATGACCAACCGCCTTGCGTGATATAGTTAAACCTTTCGTGATGAGGAGGTCGACTTGTGAACACGCCTGATGCTGTTGTCGTACTTTGTACCGCCCCTGATGAAGCCTCTGCCCAGGATCTCGCCGCTAAAGTGCTGGCCGAAAAACTGGCAGCCTGCGTTACGCTCCTCCCCGGTGCCACCTCTCTTTACTATTGGGAAGGTAAGCTGGAGCAAGAGTACGAGGTCCAGATGTTGCTCAAAACCAATCTGGCAAATCAGCAGGCACTCCTGGACTGCCTCAAATCTCATCATCCTTACCAAACCCCGGAGCTGCTGGTGGTGCCAGTGGTTCATGGCGATAACGACTATCTCTCATGGCTCAACGCTTCCTTACGCTGATTCTGCTGCTGTGCAGCACATCAGTATTTGCCGGGTTATTTGACGCGCCCGGCCGTTCGAACTTCATCCCTGCCGACCAGGCGTTTGTTTTCGATTTTCAGCAAAACCAGCATGACCTTACGCTCAACTGGCAGGTGAAAGAGGGCTATTACCTCTATCGCAAGCAGGTGAGCATTACGCCTGCTCAGGCCAGCGTGGGCGCATTACAGATGCCCGCTGGCGAGTGGCATGAAGATGAGTTTTACGGCAAAAGCGAGATCTATCGCCAGCGCCTGAACGTGCCTGTTACGGTGAATCAGGCGGATAAAGGCGCGACGCTGACGGTGACCTATCAGGGGTGCGCGGATGCCGGATTCTGCTATCCGCCGGAAACGAAGGTTGTTCCGCTCAGCGAAGTGAAAGCGGCTGCTGCAGTTTCCCCTCTCCCCTCGGACGAGAAGAGCGAAGACCGCGCAGACCTTCCATTCTCGGCGCTCTGGGCCTTCCTGATTGGGATTGGCATTGCCTTTACACCCTGCGTGCTGCCCATGTATCCGCTCATCTCTGGCATCGTGCTGGGCGGCAAACAGCGCCTTTCCACAGCCCGCGCGCTGCTGCTGGCCTTAATTTACGTGCAGGGTATGGCATTGACCTACACGGCCCTTGGACTTGTGGTTGCCGCTGCCGGGTTACAGTTCCAGGCTGCACTGCAGCATCCTTATGTGCTGATTGGCCTGTCGGCGATATTTATCCTGCTGGCGCTGTCGATGTTTGGCCTGTTCACGCTGCAGTTGCCCTCCTCGCTGCAAACCCGCTTAACGCTGATGAGTAATCGCCAGCAGGGTGGTTCGGCAGGCGGCGTGTTCGCAATGGGTGCCATTGCCGGGCTGATTTGTTCCCCTTGCACCACCGCGCCGCTTAGCGCCATCCTGCTCTATATCGCCCAGAGCGGAAACATGTGGCTCGGCGGCGGAACGTTGTACCTGTATGCCCTGGGCATGGGTCTGCCGCTGATTCTGGTCACGGTTTTCGGCAATCGACTGCTGCCGAAGAGCGGCCCGTGGATGGAAACGGTGAAAACCGCATTTGGCTTTGTCATTCTGGCGCTGCCGGTGTTCCTGCTGGAGCGTATCATCGGTGACGTCTGGGGTATGCGCCTGTGGGCAATGCTCGGGGTAGCGTTCTTTACCTGGGCGTTTATCGTCAGCCTGGGGGCGAAAAAAGCGTGGATGCGTCTGGTACAAATCCTGCTGCTGGCTGCCGCGCTGGTAAGCGTGCGTCCTCTTCAGGACTGGGCGTTCGGCTCGCCGGTCGGCCAGACGCAGGCGCATTTGAACTTCATCCAGATTAAGAACGTTGATGAGCTCAGCAGCGCGCTCGTACAGGCAAAAGGCAAACCGGTGATGCTCGATCTCTATGCCGACTGGTGCGTCGCCTGCAAAGAGTTTGAAAAATACACCTTTAGCGATCCACAGGTGCAAAATGCCCTGAAAGAGACTGTTCTGCTCCAGGCAAACGTGACAGCCAACAAAGCCCAGGATAAGGCTCTGCTGAAGCAGCTTAACGTCCTCGGACTGCCAACCATTCTTTTCTTCAATCAACAGGGCCAGGAGCAGCCAGAAAAGCGTGTAACCGGGTTTATGGATGCAGCGGCATTTAGCGCGCATTTGCGCAATCGCCAACCGTAAACAACACTTTAAACGGGACAAACCGTTGGGAATAGCGGAGGAGATAACCGTGCAACGTGAAGACGTACTGGGACAAGCCCTGCAATTACTTGAGATTCAAGGGATCGCCAGCACCACGCTTGAGATGGTAGCCGACCGTATCGATTACCCCCTGGATGAGCTTAAGCGCTTCTGGCCGGATAAAGAGGCGCTACTCTATGATGCCCTGCGCTATCTCAGCCAGCAGGTTGATATCTGGCGCAGGCAGCTGATGCTGAATGAAGAACTGACTGCGGAGCAGAAGCTGCTGGCGCGCTATACCGCCCTGACGGAATGTGTCAGCAACAACCGGTACCCGGGTTGTCTGTTTATCGCCGCCTGCACTTATTTTCCCGACCCTGGGCATCCTATCCACCAGTTAGCAGATCAGCAAAAACGGGCGGCTCATGACTTCACCCATGAGCTGTTAACCACCCTGGAAGTCGACGATCCGGCGATGGTGGCGAAGCAGATGGAACTGGTGCTGGAAGGTTGCCTCAGCCGCATGCTGGTAAACCGTAGCCAGGCCGATGTGGATACAGCGCACCGCCTGGCGGAAGATATTCTGCGCTTTGCTCGGTGCCGTATGGGCGGGGCACTGACCTAAGCCAGCATGCCAGCCCAGGCAGAGACGATAAGACACAGCGCCATCAGGCGTTGAAACCGCACCATCGCTACGGTGGTGCGAAAAATTCGGTTCACCGCTTTACCCAGCCACGCCCAGCACATCAAACAGGCTATTGAGATCAGCAGAAACCATAGCGCCATTAGCGCAATATCCCGCAATGCCTGATCGCCAGCAGGCGCAAACAGACTGACGACGGCCAGCGCCATCATCCAGGTTTTAGGGTTCACGATCTGCAGCAGTGCAGCCGCCTTAGCGGTAAATTGGATATGGTTCTCAGCGCAGAGACGAGCGGCCGGGGCGCGAAACAGCTGCCAGCTCATCCAGCTTAGCCACAGCACGCCTGTCCAGCTCATGAGCTGACGTATTAGAGGATACTGACGCAGCACTTCCCCTGCGCCGGCGCCTGATATCAGCACAATCGCACTGGCCGCGATACACCCGCCCAGAATAGCTGGTACGGTATTTTTAACGCCAAAGCGCTGGCTGTTCGTCAGCACCAGAATATTGGTTGGCCCCGGCGTAATGGAGGCGACAAAGGCGAACAACAGAAAGGGTATCAAACTCACAGGTGGCTCCTTTTTTATTAGAGCCATGAATGTGCCGCTATTTTTTGGAAACGTCTGGAAGGTTTGTGCACAACCTGCGGTAGTGTGCAGGAGAGATACGGTAAGCCCGCTGAAACCAGCGCCCCAGATGGCTTTGATCGGCAAATCCCACTGCGGCAGCCACATCAACAGGCTGGTCGCCACACGCAAGCAGCTGTCGGGCCTTTGCCAGACGCAGTTGAATAAGCCATGCGTGAGGCGCCAGGTTGAACTCGCGCTTAAAACAGCGCGTCAGGGTGAAGCGATCGGTGCCCGTCTCGCGCGCAAGGTCTGATAGCCCTACGTTCTCGCCGATATGAGCATAGAGATAGTCGCGCGCACGGTACGCCACGGCAGCACTTTGTAACTGCGACGGCAGCTTTTTACGCCAGTGGCAATGGGCGGTGATCCGGGAGAGCAGATTATCCATTGCGCTCTGCTGAACGATCTTCAACTCATTATTATGCAGGGTGGAAAATGTCTCGCCGATAGCGCGCACCAGCTGCGGCTCCCGCGTCAGCGTTTGGGCAAAGTGGAGTGAATAACTCCCGGGAGTAGATTCGTAAAGCCCCTGTAGCGCACGGATAAGCCAGCGCTCATCAAGATAGAAGGTCAGATAGGTAAAACCACCCTCTACAGGCGCATCTCCGTCGTGGATTTCACCAGGCTCGAGGAGGAAAGCGTCGCCCGGCTGGCTGCGATGACGCTCACGGCGGCAGTGAAACTGCTGCGTGCCGGAGAGGGTTATCCCTACCAGGTAGCTATCGTGCCAGTGCGGATCAAATGCATGCCCTTCGAAATGCGCTTTAATCGTCTCAATACCCGTATCTGCATGCTGACGCAGTTCAAGCCAGTCATTCACCATTACTGCCCTCCTCTTACTATCAGCATTGCCGTATTACACTGGTTCTGTCTGGAAGATTTGTGCATTTTCGCGGCGAAAGCGGACAGATTGCCGTAAACTTAAGCAGTTGAACAGCTTTTCCCGAAATAATGTTGACGATAGCGCGTGATTGCGGTTTAATGCGCTCCGTTGCCCGGATAGCTCAGTCGGTAGAGCAGGGGATTGAAAATCCCCGTGTCCTTGGTTCGATTCCGAGTCCGGGCACCACTATTTAAAGAACCCAGCCTATGGCTGGGTTTTTGCTTTTCTGCGTTTATAAATCCCTTCTTTGTATTCTTGTTTCTCTTTGTCGTGGGATCGTGCGGTCTGTATTGCCAATTTGCAGCTTTGCCTTATCGGGCCTACTAAACCCGTAGATCCGGCAAGCGCAGCGACACCGTTTTTTTCTGAGCACAAAGCAAAAAACCCCGCACCTTTCGGTACGGGGTTCTTCTATTTTGATGCCTGGCAGTTCCCTACTCTCACATGGGGAGACCCCACACTACCATCGGCGCTACGGCGTTTCACTTCTGAGTTCGGCATGGGGTCAGGTGGGACCACCGCGCTAAAGCCGCCAGGCAAATTCTGTTAATCTGTATCAGGCTGAAATTTGATTGTTCTGTCTCTTCGCCAAAACACCTTCGGCGTTGTAAGGTTAAGCCTCACGGTTCATTAGTATCGGTTAGCTCAACGCATCGCTGCGCTTACACACCCGACCTATCAACGTCGTCGTCTTCAACGTTCCTTCAGGACCCTTAAAGGGTCAGGGAGAACTCATCTCGGGGCAAGTTTCGTGCTTAGATGCTTTCAGCACTTATCTTTTCCGCATTTAGCTACCGGGCAGTGCCATTGGCATGACAACCCGAACACCAGTGATGCGTCCACTCCGGTCCTCTCGTACTAGGAGCAGCCCCCCTCAATTCTCCAGCGCCCACGGCAGATAGGGACCGAACTGTCTCACGACGTTCTAAACCCAGCTCGCGTACCACTTTAAATGGCGAACAGCCATACCCTTGGGACCTACTTCAGCCCCAGGATGTGATGAGCCGACATCGAGGTGCCAAACACCGCCGTCGATATGAACTCTTGGGCGGTATCAGCCTGTTATCCCCGGAGTACCTTTTATCCGTTGAGCGATGGCCCTTCCATTCAGAACCACCGGATCACTATGACCTGCTTTCGCACCTGCTCGAGCCGTCACTCTCGCAGTCAAGCTAGCTTATGCCATTGCACTAACCTCCTGATGTCCGACCAGGATTAGCTAACCTTCGTGCTCCTCCGTTACTCTTTGGGAGGAGACCGCCCCAGTCAAACTACCCACCAGACACTGTCCGCAACCCGGATTACGGGTCTACGTTAGAACACCAGCCATTAAAGGGTGGTATTTCAAGGACGGCTCCACGCAGACTGGCGTCCACGCTTCAAAGCCTCCCACCTATCCTACACATCAAGGACCAGTGTTCAGTGTCAAGCTATAGTAAAGGTTCACGGGGTCTTTCCGTCTTGCCGCGGGTACACTGCATCTTCACAGCGAGTTCAATTTCACTGAGTCTCGGGTGGAGACAGCCTGGCCATCATTACGCCATTCGTGCAGGTCGGAACTTACCCGACAAGGAATTTCGCTACCTTAGGACCGTTATAGTTACGGCCGCCGTTTACCGGGGCTTCGATCAAGAGCTTCGCGTTGCCGCTAACCCCATCAATTAACCTTCCGGCACCGGGCAGGCGTCACACCGTATACGTCCACTTTCGTGTTTGCACAGTGCTGTGTTTTTAATAAACAGTTGCAGCCAGCTGGTATCTTCGACTGATTTCAGCTCCACCCGCAGGGGCTTCACCTACATATCAGCGTGCCTTCTCCCGAAGTTACGGCACCATTTTGCCTAGTTCCTTCACCCGAGTTCTCTCAAGCGCCTTGGTATTCTCTACCTGACCACCTGTGTCGGTTTGGGGTACGATTTCGTGTTACCTGATGCTTAGAGGCTTTTCCTGGAAGCAGGGCATTTGTTACTTCAGCACCGTAGTGCCTCGTCATCACACCTCAGCGTTAAAAGGTACCGGATTTACCTGGAACCTCCGCCTACATGCTTAAACCGGGACAACCGTCGCCCGGCTAACATAGCCTTCTCCGTCCCCCCTTCGCAGTAACACCAAGTACAGGAATATTAACCTGTTTCCCATCGACTACGCCTTTCGGCCTCGCCTTAGGGGTCGACTCACCCTGCCCCGATTAACGTTGGACAGGAACCCTTGGTCTTCCGGCGAGCGGGCTTTTCACCCGCTTTATCGTTACTTATGTCAGCATTCGCACTTCTGATACCTCCAGCATGCCTCACAGCACACCTTCAACGGCTTACAGAACGCTCCCCTACCCAACAACGCATAAGCGTCGCTGCCGCAGCTTCGGTGCATGGTTTAGCCCCGTTACATCTTCCGCGCAGGCCGACTCGACCAGTGAGCTATTACGCTTTCTTTAAATGATGGCTGCTTCTAAGCCAACATCCTGGCTGTCTGTGCCTTCCCACATCGTTTCCCACTTAACCATGACTTTGGGACCTTAGCTGGCGGTCTGGGTTGTTTCCCTCTTCACGACGGACGTTAGCACCCGCCGTGTGTCTCCCGTGATAACATTCTTCGGTATTCGTAGTTTGCATCGGGTTGGTAAGCCGGGATGGCCCCCTAGCCGAAACAGTGCTCTACCCCCGAAGATGAGTTCACGAGGCGCTACCTAAATAGCTTTCGGGGAGAACCAGCTATCTCCCGGTTTGATTGGCCTTTCACCCCCAGCCACAAGTCATCCGCTAATTTTTCAACATTAGTCGGTTCGGTCCTCCAGTTAGTGTTACCCAACCTTCAACCTGCCCATGGCTAGATCACCGGGTTTCGGGTCTATACCCTGCAACTTAACGCCCAGTTAAGACTCGGTTTCCCTTCGGCTCCCCTATACGGTTAACCTTGCTACAGAATATAAGTCGCTGACCCATTATACAAAAGGTACGCAGTCACACCACGAAGGTGCTCCCACTGCTTGTACGTACACGGTTTCAGGTTCTTTTTCACTCCCCTCGCCGGGGTTCTTTTCGCCTTTCCCTCACGGTACTGGTTCACTATCGGTCAGTCAGGAGTATTTAGCCTTGGAGGATGGTCCCCCCATATTCAGACAGGATACCACGTGTCCCGCCCTACTCTTCGAGTTCACAGCCTGTGTGCTTTCGTGTACGGGACTGTCACCCTGTACCGTGCGACTTTCCAGACGCTTCCACTAACACACAAGCTGATTCAGACTCTGGGCTGCTCCCCGTTCGCTCGCCGCTACTGGGGGAATCTCGGTTGATTTCTTTTCCTCGGGGTACTTAGATGTTTCAGTTCCCCCGGTTCGCCTCGTTAACCTATGTATTCAGTTAACGATAGTGCAACGAATTGCACTGGGTTTCCCCATTCGGACATCGCCGGGTCAAAGGTTCATATCACCTCGCCGGCGCTTTTCGCAGATTAGCACGTCCTTCATCGCCTCTGACTGCCAGGGCATCCACCGTGTACGCTTAGTCGCTTAACCTCACAACCCGAAGATGTTTCACTTCATGATTGCGAAAATTTGAGAGACTCGAACACACCTTAAAGATGTGTCGTTTCAATTTTCAGCTTGATCCAGATTTTTAAAGAGCAAAACTTCGCAGTGCACCTTTTCAGGTTCACTCTGAAGTTTTCTTGTGTTTGCAGTAAAAGATGGTGGAGCTATGCGGGATCGAACCGCAGACCTCCTGCGTGCAAAGCAGGCGCTCTCCCAGCTGAGCTATAGCCCCATCGTTTTGCAATCTCTGTACCGGTAATTTTTCCTGAGACAAGGCGTGGTAACGCGAAGCATACATCAGTATGTGAGCGTTGCCGCAACGCAGTATCAGGGAAAATTTGGTAGGCCTGAGTGGACTTGAACCACCGACCTCACCCTTATCAGGGGTGCGCTCTAACCACCTGAGCTACAAGCCTGCAGAGATTTTTACTGCTGTTTTTTCATCAGACAATCTGTGTGAGCACTGCAAAGGCAGGTTCTTTAAGGTAAGGAGGTGATCCAACCGCAGGTTCCCCTACGGTTACCTTGTTACGACTTCACCCCAGTCATGAATCACAAAGTGGTAAGCGCCCTCCCGAAGGTTAAGCTACCTACTTCTTTTGCAACCCACTCCCATGGTGTGACGGGCGGTGTGTACAAGGCCCGGGAACGTATTCACCGTAGCATTCTGATCTACGATTACTAGCGATTCCGACTTCATGGAGTCGAGTTGCAGACTCCAATCCGGACTACGACGCACTTTATGAGGTCCGCTTGCTCTCGCGAGGTCGCTTCTCTTTGTATGCGCCATTGTAGCACGTGTGTAGCCCTACTCGTAAGGGCCATGATGACTTGACGTCATCCCCACCTTCCTCCAGTTTATCACTGGCAGTCTCCTTTGAGTTCCCGGCCTAACCGCTGGCAACAAAGGATAAGGGTTGCGCTCGTTGCGGGACTTAACCCAACATTTCACAACACGAGCTGACGACAGCCATGCAGCACCTGTCTCAGAGTTCCCGAAGGCACCAATCCATCTCTGGAAAGTTCTCTGGATGTCAAGAGTAGGTAAGGTTCTTCGCGTTGCATCGAATTAAACCACATGCTCCACCGCTTGTGCGGGCCCCCGTCAATTCATTTGAGTTTTAACCTTGCGGCCGTACTCCCCAGGCGGTCGACTTAACGCGTTAGCTCCGGAAGCCACGCCTCAAGGGCACAACCTCCAAGTCGACATCGTTTACGGCGTGGACTACCAGGGTATCTAATCCTGTTTGCTCCCCACGCTTTCGCACCTGAGCGTCAGTCTTTGTCCAGGGGGCCGCCTTCGCCACCGGTATTCCTCCAGATCTCTACGCATTTCACCGCTACACCTGGAATTCTACCCCCCTCTACAAGACTCTAGCCTGCCAGTTTCGAATGCAGTTCCCAGGTTGAGCCCGGGGATTTCACATCCGACTTGACAGACCGCCTGCGTGCGCTTTACGCCCAGTAATTCCGATTAACGCTTGCACCCTCCGTATTACCGCGGCTGCTGGCACGGAGTTAGCCGGTGCTTCTTCTGCGGGTAACGTCAATCGCTGAGGTTATTAACCTCAACGCCTTCCTCCCCGCTGAAAGTACTTTACAACCCGAAGGCCTTCTTCATACACGCGGCATGGCTGCATCAGGCTTGCGCCCATTGTGCAATATTCCCCACTGCTGCCTCCCGTAGGAGTCTGGACCGTGTCTCAGTTCCAGTGTGGCTGGTCATCCTCTCAGACCAGCTAGGGATCGTCGCCTAGGTGAGCCATTACCCCACCTACTAGCTAATCCCATCTGGGCACATCTGATGGCAAGAGGCCCGAAGGTCCCCCTCTTTGGTCTTGCGACGTTATGCGGTATTAGCTACCGTTTCCAGTAGTTATCCCCCTCCATCAGGCAGTTTCCCAGACATTACTCACCCGTCCGCCGCTCGCCGGCAAAGTAGCAAGCTACTTTCCGCTGCCGCTCGACTTGCATGTGTTAGGCCTGCCGCCAGCGTTCAATCTGAGCCATGATCAAACTCTTCAATTTAAGTTTGATGCTCGTGAATTAAACTTCGTAATGAATTACGCATGTTCACTCAGAGACTTGGTATTCATTTTTCGTCCGAGGACGTTAAGAATCCATGTCACTTTGAGTGCCCACACAGATTGTCTGATAAATTGTTAAAGAGCAGTGCAACGCGGCTTTTGCTCACCGTTGCGAGGTGGCGTATATTACGCTTTCCTCTTTCAGAGTCAACCCGTTATTTCAGGATTTTTTCTCTTCAACCGACCGGGCTGTCTGTGAAGTGATTCACATCCGCCGTGTCGATGGAGGCGCATTATAGGGAGTTCCCGAACGACCGCAACCGAAAAGTTGCAAAAAAATGACTGACTGCTGCATTCCCCAGCAAAACCCCGCCTTATACCCTTTTATGCACAAAGTTATCCACAATCATGCACGGTTCCCGACGCGATCCCACGAATTGAGCGGTAAGATCAACTATACTAGCGGCAAATACTCTCCTCTGTGCAGGCCGCATCATGACCACACAACGCCTCACCCGTGACTGGCGTCTCCCTACCGCTGGGTTGATGCTTCTGGTAATTCTCTTTGCCGGTTTTACCCTGCATACGCACTGGAACGCCTTTATCCAGTGGTGTCTTGCCACACAAATTACCCTGCACCGTTATCTGGTGATGTATCTGCTGCAGCTTAATAATCACCAGTACAGCGGAGGATTATGGCTGTTAACGGGGGCTTTCCTTTATGGTGTCCTTCACGCCATCGGACCCGGGCACGGAAAATTCATTGTGACAACCTATCTGACTACCAATAAGGAAAGCGAGCTGGCCACCCGGGTCGTTCCCTTCCTGGGCAGCCTGATGCAGGGCGTCAGCGCCATTCTGTTTGTCTTTATTCTGGCGGTAGGATTTAACCTCGCCTCAGGGGATATTAGTACCAGCCGCTGGTATGTGGAGAAGATCAGCGCAGTGCTTATTGGCGCATTCGGCGCATTTGTCATTTACCAGGCGCTGAAAAGTCTGCGTCCGCGCAGAATGTCTGTCTCTGCAATTAAGCCACTTCATCAGCACGGCGAACACTGTGGCTGCAGCCATCACGGCGTAGGTACAGACCTGACGCAGGGCGACTGGAAAACCCGTCTGGGCGTGATTCTGGCGATTGGCGCACGCCCATGCAGCGGGGCGATCATGATTCTGATGTTTTCGAACGCGCTGGGCATTGTCACCTGGGGGGTGGCCGCAGTCATGACCATGTCTCTGGGCACCGCCCTCTCTATTGTGGGGCTGTCCCTGGCTGTAAGGTACGCCCGCGAACGCACGGTGACCTGGTTCGGAGAAAGCGCCTCATTAAGATGGCTGGTACCGGCAGTCAAAATAGCCGGAGGGATAGTCCTGATCCTGTTCGCGACAGTGCTGTTCCTGACGGTGATCCCCATCAGTGCCAATGGCGACTACATCGCTGCCGGATGCTAATAAAAGAAAACCCGCCGTTGGCGGGTTTATTTATTACTCGTTGATGCGTGGATGCTGATCCACCAGTCGGGATCGTTTTTTCTGCAGCTCTTCAATCTCGGCGTCAATATCCTCAATCTTCTGCTCTACATTATCGTAGTGCTCACGCAGGATCTCTTTCGCTTCCTGGATATCCGATGCCGCAGGCGTTGCGCCTTTCAGAGGACGATTTGCCGTCTCCTTCATGGTAATACCGGTAATCAAACCAATCACCGCGATCACCATCAGGTAATAAGCAGGCATCATCAGGTTCTGTGTGCTCTCCACCAGCGAGGCGGCAAGCGTTGGGGTCAGACCGGCAATCAGCACCGAGATGTTAAAGGCTGCGGCCAGCGCGCTGTAGCGAATGTGGGTCGGGAACATTGCGGGCAGCGTTGAGGCCATCACCCCGATAAAGCAGTTAAGGATCACCGCCAGCATCAGCAGACCGGCAAAAATCAGCCCCAGCACATCACTGTTAATAAGAATAAATGCCGGGATTGCCAGAGCAAACAGCGCAACGCTTCCCAGAATAATGAACGGTCGACGACCAAAACGGTCGCTCAACAGGCCCATAATCGGTTGCACAAACAGCATACCCACCATGATGGCGATAATAATCAGCACACCGTGATCTTCCGAATAGTGCAGGTTATGCGACAGATAGCTCGGCATGTAGGTCAACAGCATGTAGTAGGTCACGTTGGTCGAAATCACCAGACCAATACAGGTCAGCAGGCTGCGCCAGTGCTTAGTGGCAATCTCTTTGAACGATACCTTAGGACCATCCTGCAGCCCTTCGCGGTCACCCTGCTCCAGTTTATCGACGTGCTGCTGGAAGGCAGGCGTCTCTTCCAGCGCATGACGCAGGTAGAGGCCAATAATCCCCAGCGGCAATGCCAGGAAGAACGGAATACGCCAGCCCCAGTCGAGGAAGTTATCTTCACCCACCACGGTTGAAATCAACACCACGACGCCCGCCCCCAGGACAAACCCGGCAATCGAGCCGAAGTCCAGCCAGCTTCCCATAAAACCGCGCTTACGGTCCGGGGAATACTCGGCAACGAAGATCGAGGCACCGGTATATTCACCGCCTACGGAGAAGCCCTGGGCCATCTTACAAATCAGCAGGAGAATGGGTGCCCAAATGCCGATGGTGGCGTAAGACGGTATAAGGCCAATACAGAATGTACTGATCGACATAATAACGATGGTGATAGCAAGGATCTTCTGGCGACCATATTTATCGCCGAGCATACCGAAGAACAGACCGCCCAGCGGGCGAATCAGGAAGGGAACGGAGAACGTACCCAGTGCGGCAATCATCTGCAGGCTGGGATCGGCCCCGGGGAAAAACACTTTACCTAACGCATAGGCCACAAAACCGTAGACACCAAAATCGAACCATTCCATCGCATTACCGAGCGAGGCTGCGGTAATCGCTTTACGCAGCTTTGCGTCATCAATAATGGTGACGTCGCGAAGCGTGATGGGTTTAATCTTTTTCCTTCTCAGCATAGCTATCCTCGTTGACTCGGCCCTGTCTGTTTCACAGTCCAGTATGCGTTCTGTGAACCATGGGATCCGCTCCATGCGAATCGCCTTATTCAAGCGTAGCAGGTTTACTTACATTGACGTTTTACATCGATACAACCGAACCTGTTGACGCCTGCCTGGGCAGTTAATGACCTTTTTACCCTACCAGCGTTTATATTTGTGATCAACTTCACATATATTTTTGCGTCTGGTCAACTCAGTCCAATTTTTGTCAAGGAATGCCAATAAGCACTTCCTTACCCTCCCCAAAAGAACATCCTCACGCGCGTTTTTATTTCTTTCGTAACAGAAAAACAAACCACGTTAATTCACATCAACTTTACATAAATTTTCATCAACAGGATCCGGCCTCAAGCTTTACATTGAATATGTGACAAAGATAACTAAAACGATGTTTTATTTTCATTGAATCAGTATTCCAATGATCGCATGATAAATCCGAATACAACGTTTTATGTGTTTTCAAAAGAGGCTAATCGCGAGCACACATTTAATTATGTTGCTGGGTCATCGAAAAAAGACGGCAAGCAATAAGAGCAATCAATTGAATTTATTGACTAATTTTTAACACCTATCCCCCGTGCTGCGGGATCCGATGTGAGGTTTGTCTATGAAGATTAAAGCCACGATAGAACGCATTCCTGGCGGTATGATGCTGGTTCCGCTGGTGCTGGGCG
Organism: Enterobacter sp. Taxon_8; assembly: GCF_058354585.1. NCBI lineage: Bacteria > Pseudomonadati > Pseudomonadota > Gammaproteobacteria > Enterobacterales > Enterobacteriaceae > Enterobacter > Enterobacter sp. Taxon_8. The sequence goes on from NZ_CM177989.1 coordinate 4,198,650, forward strand.
CGATCCTGAATACCCTTGCTCCCAATACCGGAGCTTATTTTGGCGGTTTCACTAAAGGCATGATAACGGGCACGGTTCCGATTCTTGCCGTCTGGTTTTTTTGTATCGGCGCGTCCATTAATTTGCGGGCAACGGGTACCGTATTACGGAAATCCGGAACGCTGGTGATAACCAAAATAGCGGTAGCCTGGGCGGCGGCAATGATATGCGCAATGTTCATTCCGGAGAATGGAATTCAGACCGGGTTCTTCGCGGGATTATCGGTCCTGGCAATTGTCTCGGCGATGGACATGACCAACGGCGGATTATACGCCAGCCTGATGAACCAGTACGGAACGAAAGAAGAGTCCGGCGCATTTGTGTTGATGTCTCTGGAATCTGGCCCGCTGATGACGATGCTGATCCTGGGGTCTGCTGGCCTGGCCTCGTTTGAACCCCACCACTTTGTCGGCGCGATCCTGCCCTTCCTGGTCGGTTTCGCCCTTGGCAATCTCGATCGCGATCTGCGTGATTTCTTCAGCAAAGCCACGCCGGTGCTGATCCCTTTCTTCGGTTTCGCACTGGGGAACACCATCAACCTGAAGGTCATTCTCGATACAGGCCTGCTGGGGATTGTGCTGGGTGTCGCCGTGATCGTCATCACCGGCATTCCGCTGATTATTGCTGACCGCGTAATCGGAGGAGGAAACGGCACGGCGGGCGTCGCCGCCTCTTCAGCCGCAGGTGCTGCTGTCGCAAACCCGATGATTATTGCTCAGATTAACCCGGCCTTCGAACCGGTCGCTGCTTCAGCGACAGCACTGGTTGCCGCGAGCGTGATTGTCACCGCGATTCTGGTGCCCATCATCACGGCGCTGTATGCGAAGCGCTACGGGAATATGCATGAGACCCAGCCTGAACCGGAGCCAATAGAAGCGAATCATTAACACACCGCACCAGATCATCCCCTCTCCCCTTGGGGAGAGGATCGGGGTGATAAGGGATTCATCCAAAAATTTCTTCCACCATCCCGTCCACCAGCCGTTTTGCCGAACAAAGCCTCGGCATGCCCAGCGCGACGGTCTGCCAGTTTTGCGTCACTGACCAGCTCACCGGATGTTGATCCGCCTGACACCAGTCCCCCAGCCAGCCCAGCATATCTTTATGATCGATTAAGCCCGGAGAGGCCGGTGTTGTAAGCCACTGGTGATAGAAATGGCGGGTCGTGGGTGACGCATTGATACCCTGCGCCAGATAGTTAGCCGCCATGCTGCGCAGGTTATCCTTAAGCATTGCCGCCACATCTTCATTCGCGAGGCGGCATGCGTCACCAAATGCCCCCCAGCGCAGCTCTTCCAGGACGATAAAACAGCGCCCGGCCAGCGACCAGCCATCATAATGTCCGGCCCGCCAGCGGGTAAAAATCTGCTCGCTGTGCTCGCCCGCCTGCACCGTCAGCCCGCGCTGGGTTAGCGCCTTCTCTTTCCAGGCGGCGCGTTGGGTAAAATGAGAAGAGAGTTCAGCGTACTGCTGCATCAGTCCGGGGGACTGCTGGGCGCGCGGGTGCGTCTGCTGGCGCAAAGCAATCAGTTTCTCTGCCATCAGCGTCAGCGCGAGATGACCCGGGTCAAGCATGCCGGCCAGTTTTTCCGCCAGCCCCAGGCGCAGCGCCGCATTTTCATTGAGCATACCCGCCATCGCCCAGGGGCGTAGCCGGGTATGCGTCATGATTTCCTGAGTCAAACGCTCACGAAACTGAAGCTGTTGAGGTCCCAGGTGAGGATGACGCGCCGCGTCCACTCCCTGAACCAGATCGACCATAAATTTTGGATTAATACACTCCAGCGTTCGCCCGGGGCCATCCAGTAGTGGTGTTGTCATGGTTGCTCTGCCGCGAATAGAGTTTGAATATCATCGCGTAACAGTCGGGTATCTTCCTGTATCCACGTCGCAGTAGTAATACTTTGCTTCAACAACTGGCAGAGCGCTCGGGTTGAATGCTCATTCTGTTGACGCACTGCGAGGCTATCACGCAAGCTTTCCTGTAACCCGGTCAGGCACAACGAAAATTCTGCAAAGAACGTTGCCATTCCTGCCGTAACAGAGACATCGACCTGCGCGGACAAAGCTTTACGTATTTGTTCACAAAACTGATCAATATGTTGCTTAAATTTGTCATGTAGCTGCGCAATGTCGATAACATAGCGCGTGCGCGTTTCCACATACTCATCCCAGCCCCAGCCCGGATTATTGAGCCAACGAGAGACCGTTTCACGCATGCTGCTCCCGCCGGAGGGAGGGGCGGCCTGGCTGTCGTCCTGTGCAATCGCATCGTTGAACAGCGCTCGCGTATTGAAGTTAAGCTGGCTTGCCTGAAACGCGGGGAAACTGATCCGCGCCCGAAACCCCGCATGGCTCAGATGCTCTTTAATACGCGTTTCGATGGGGCGCATGGCTTCGTTCAGGGAACGCGCCAGCGTAGATTCAAGCTGGTCGAAGCGTAACGCCAGCTCCCGGCAAATCTTCGTCTGTGCATCGAGCATCACCAGCTCGCAGGAGGAGCGGATTTTACTCAGCGCGATCTGCGCCTGCCCTTCATCTTCCAGAACCAGCTGTTTCAGCTCGTGCGCCTCGTCACCGCGAAGGTTCTGCCGATCGATACCTGCCAAATCAAGAATATGCTGAGCGCTGAACACCTCACCAATCGCCTGGTGAAGCGCAGTTTTTTGGGCTCCCATAAAGTCCGTAGTGGCGTTCAGAGCCTCTTCAACCTCATGTTTCACCTCATCGCTCACCACGCTCTGACGCGTCTGCAGAAGCGCCATGTCCTCTTCCAGACGTGCGATGTTCAGTTCCAGCGCCTCAAAGGCAACCGTCAGCCCCTGATAGCGGAAGTCGAGGTACTCCCGGGCATTTTGTGCATAGTTGAGCAGTTTATGCGAAGCAGAACGCAGCGCGTAAAGTGAAGCATTGGCATAGGCGGCGTAAATCAGTTTGCGTATCGGTTGTTCGAATAGCGAATCTTCCCAGAGCAAATCGGCAGAATGACGAATATGGTCGATATCGTCCAGGTCCGCCGTACGCCAGCGACGTCCAAGCGCAGCTTCAGCAAAATCCTGCACCCAGGGTTGCTCCTGATGATCCGGCAGTTGTCCGTGGGTACTCATCTCGTAGCGAGCGCGGTTCGCCAGATAGGCCCACATGGACGAAACGGGGTAGATCTGGCCAGGCGAAATATTGCCTTTCATTAAGGTGCCGGAGATCATCGCCCGGATCTGCTCTTCATCGTCGCTATTGCGATCTTTCTGATCGAATTTATTGACCAGCGCATACAGCGGCACGGATTTTCCCGCCGCAGAAATGGCCTGGCGGACTTCTTCATCAGAGATGGATTTAAGCTGGGTATAATCCATCACGGCCAGCACCGCCGACGCGCGGGACAACTGCTCGCTGAGCATTTTTTGCAGGTGCGGCTGTCCGGCCTCATTCGGCCCGGGCGTATCGAGCAGCGTCAGCTGTCCGAGGTGAGCATCCAGACCCGCAAGATGCACGAACTCCACTTCAATTACCGGGATATGTTCGATAGCCGCATACTCAGAGAACGGAAACTCTACACCTAATGCCTGGGAAAGCCTCACCAGGTCGTTGAGACTTTTCAGACAGTGAAATATCGGCTGTGCGCCCAGGTGATGCTTCTCAAACGCTTCCCCTTTTTCAATGCGCTCCAGCAGCGTATTCATGTCTTTATCAATTTCCAGACGCTGAGCCAGCTTCCCGCGGTCGTAATCGCATAGCTTTTTCTGGAGCAGTTGGATCAATTCATCAATGGGCGAGGCATGCGAGAAATGCAGCACCGGCTCCTTCTGACCCGGCGTGTGGCGAATCAGAGTAGGAAGTGCCGTCATCGGACGATTGCGATTCGGCAACACTTCGGTCCCCACAATCGCATTAATGGTGGTTGATTTTCCCGCCTTCATGGTGCCCACAATGGCCAGGACCATTTCCAGCCGGGTTATTTTTCGTAATTCATTATTCAGCATCGCCTGCTGCGCTTCGACGCCGCGCGCGCTAAAATGCAAAGGTAAAACGTTGTTCTTTTCACCCGTAATAGCAGCCGCGGTGCTCTCCAGCATCGCAGTCGGCATTGATTTCAACGTATCAAGGTTTTGCAGGGCGAGCTGTAGCAAACGCTCAGCTTCCTGGCTTAATTCAAAAATGGTCTGTGTGTGCATGATAAAAGCCTTTCCTTAACGCAAATTTATTACTTTTATTAAGCCACTGGTATTAATTATGTTGTTCAGGCTTATATGATTACGTGTGGAAAACATGTTCGCCGAAATATAACTGATTGATGATAATCAGAAATAATTCACTATCCTTGCATGGCGTGTATAGCTTCCCTCCTGGCCTGACAGCCAAAAGAAAAAAAGCGTAGCCCATTTTTAAGAAACTTCAGGATATATCATCATTATTTCCCCCCTAAAAAGAGAGGTAATACCCCACTGCCATAAGATATGTAGAGCAGCGAAGTCCAGAGATAAATAACAATGTGTCGCTTCACCTTATCCGAAATGAAGGAACGTAGCAATTTGCCGCAATAAAATATTCGATATATTTAGCGTCATTTCTTCCCACCGTGTTAATGAGGTAAGCATCGCTTAACTGACTGACAGGAAGTGTCACTCCCGATACGTTTTTTGCATTTTTTTAATTCACAATGTCACCGACAAACGTGTGGATTTGCGCTATACTTGCCGCCTTTTTCGGCACGCTGCCGTCATTTAGCTGGCACTTTCCAGCGCGTTTACACTTTTTGAGGATACCGATATGTCACTCCCACACTGCCCAAAATGCAATTCTGAATACACCTATGAAGATAATGGCATGTTCATCTGCCCGGAATGCGCTCATGAATGGAATGATGCCGAACCATCAAACGATGCTGATGCACTTGTCGTCAAAGATGCGAACGGCAATCTGCTGGCGGACGGCGACAGCGTCACCGTGATTAAAGATCTGAAAGTGAAAGGCAGCTCTTCCATGCTGAAGATCGGCACCAAAGTGAAGAATATCCGTCTGGTTGAAGGCGATCATAATATCGACTGCAAAATTGACGGCTTCGGTCCGATGAAGCTGAAATCAGAGTTTGTGAAAAAGAACTGATTTACCCGCCCGGTGGCGCTTCGCTTACCGGGCTTTCGGGCACTACACTTAACGGGCTTATCTTACGTGAGGTAAAGATTATGCCGTTAAGTCCCTACATCTCTTTTGCCGGCAACTGCGCTGAGGCCACCGTCTTTTACCAGCAAGCCGTCGGCGCAGAACTTCTCTATAAAATCACCTTCGGTGAAATGCCAAAAAGCGATAACAGCGAAGAAGGCTGTCCGTCCGGTATGCAATTTCCGGATTCGGCTATCGCCCACTCCAACGTCCGCATTGCGGGCAGCGATATCATGATGAGCGACGGGATGCCGCCCGGCAGCAACGCGCAGTACGCGGGTTTTACGCTGGTGCTTGACACCCAGGACGTCAATGAAGGCAAGCGCTGGTTCGACAACCTCGCCGCGGGCGGGAACATCGACATGGCGTGGCAGGAGACCTTCTGGGCGCACGGTTTCGGTAAAGTCACCGACCAATACGGCGTGCCGTGGATGATTAACGTCGTCAAGCAACAAACGTCGTAGGCAGGACACGCGCAGCGCAGCCAGCAAAAGCGCGCGGTGGCGCTGCGCTTACCGGGCCTACAGTAACTGTCATCGCTTTCACTTCAACTCTTCAAACTCCCGCAACCTGCACTTAACCCAAATGTCATATTGATGCGCCAGCATGAGGCCACATTTATCGTGAGGCCCAGCACATGCAAACCGTCATCCGCGTCGAGAAACTGAGCAAGACCTTCAATCACAACAAGGCTCTGCATGCCGTTGATCTGACCGTCCTGCAGGGCGACATGGTGGCGCTTCTCGGGCCTTCTGGCTCGGGTAAATCTACCCTTCTGCGCCATTTGAGCGGGCTTATCACCGGCGATAAAACGCCGGAAAACCACGTCGAGCTGCTGGGTAATACCGTACAGCGCGCCGGGCGTCTGGCGAGCGATATCCGCAAGAGCCGCGCCCAGACGGGCTACATCTTCCAGCAGTTCAACCTGGTAAACCGCCTGACGGTGCTGGAGAACGTGCTGATTGGCGCGCTCGGCAGCACCCCGTTCTGGCGCACCTGTCTGCGCTGGTTCTCCCCTTCCCAGAAGCAGGAAGCCTTGCAGGCGCTGACCCGCGTCGGCATGGCGCACTTCGCCCACCAGCGCGTCTCCACCCTGTCCGGTGGGCAACAGCAGCGCGTGGCGATTGCGCGCGCGCTGATGCAGAAAGCGCAAATCATTCTTGCTGACGAACCCATCGCCTCGCTGGACCCGGAGTCCGCCCGCATCGTGATGGAGACCCTGCGCGACATTAACCAGAACGACGGCATCACCGTGGTGGTCACGCTGCATCAGGTGGATTACGCCCTGCGCTACTGCGAGCGCATCGTCGCCCTGCGTCAGGGGCACGTGTTCTTTGATGGCGCGAGCCATCAGTTTGATAACGAACGTTTTGACCATCTCTACCGCAGCATTAACCGCGTCGAAGAGAACGCGCAGGCTGCTTAATTAAACCCGATCCGAGGAAAGTACATGAGCTACAAAGCCGTTGCCGCGCTGGCCTTTACCAGCATGTTCAGCATCAGCACCCTGTTAAGCCCAGCGTATGCGGAAGAGCAGGAAAAAGCGCTGAACTTCGGCATTATTTCGACGGAATCACAGCAGAACCTGAAGCCTCAGTGGGAACCGTTCCTGAAAGATATGGAAACCAAACTGGGGATCAAAGTGAACGCCTTCTTCGCCCCGGACTATGCGGGCATCATCCAGGGGATGCGCTTTAATAAAGTGGACATCGCCTGGTACGGCAACCTCTCCGCCATGGAAGCGGTGGACCGAGCGAACGGCCAGGTCTTTGCCCAGACCGTCGCGGCCGATGGCTCCCCTGGCTACTGGAGCGTGCTGATCGTCAACAAAGACAGCCCGATCAACAACCTCAATGACATGCTCGCCAAACGCAAAGAGCTGACCTTCGGCAACGGCGACCCGAACTCTACCTCCGGCTACCTTGTCCCTGGCTACTACGTCTTCGCCAAAAACAACGCCTCCGCCAGTGACTTCAAGCGCACCGTAAACGCCAGCCACGAAACCAACGCTCTGGCGGTGGCCAACAAGCAGGTGGACGTTGCCACCAACAACACCGAGAACCTCGACAAGCTGAAAACCTCAGCGCCGGACAAGCTTAAAGAGATCAAGGTTATCTGGAAATCGCCGCTGATCCCGGGCGACCCAATCGTGTGGCGTAAAAACCTGTCCGAAAGCACCAAGGACAAGGTGTACGACTTCTTTATGACCTATGGCAAAACGCCGGAAGAGAAAGCGGTTCTCGAACGTCTGGGCTGGGCACCGTTCCGCCCGTCAAGCGACCTGCAGCTGGTTCCGATTCGCCAGCTGGCGCTGTTTAAAGAGATGCAGGGCGTCAAGGACAGCAAGGGACTGAAGGACGAGGAAAAGACCAGCAAAGTGGCCGAGATTCAGGCCCAGCTTGAAGACCTCGACCGCCTGACCGCCGCGCTCGGCGCGATGACCAGCGTGAATAAAGCGGTGCAGTAACGCTTTTCGCCCGGTGGCGCTGCGCTTACCGGGCCTACATTTTGGATCGTAGGCCGGATAAGCGTAGCGCCATCCGGCACACAAAGACCTGCGGAGTAACACATGCAAACCATCACCCTCCCGCCGCCAAAGCGCGGCTGGTTCTCGCTCATAAGCTGGGCCATCCTGCTGGCGGTGCTGGTTATCTCCTGGAAGGGCGCGGAAATGGATCCGCTGCTGCTCTTCAAAGACGCGGGCAATATGGCGACCTTCGCCGCCGACTTCTTCCCGCCGGACTTCAGCCAGTGGCAGGACTACCTCAGTGAAATGGCGGTCACCCTGCAAATCGCCGTCTGGGGCACCGCGCTTGCCGTCATTCTCTCCGTTCCGTTTGGCCTGATGAGCGCTGAAAACATCGTGCCGTGGTGGATATACCAGCCCATGCGCCGCCTGATGGACGCCTGTCGCGCCATCAACGAAATGGTCTTTGCGATGCTGTTCGTGGTCGCCGTTGGCCTGGGTCCGTTCGCGGGCGTGATGGCGCTGTTCATCCACACCACCGGCGTGCTCTCCAAGCTGCTCTCGGAAGCGGTCGAAGCCATCGAACCCGGCCCGGTGGAAGGTATTCGCGCAACCGGCGCCAACAAAATCGAAGAGATCCTCTACGGCGTCCTGCCGCAGGTGATGCCGCTGCTGATCTCCTACTCCCTGTACCGCTTCGAATCCAACGTTCGCTCCGCCACCGTGGTCGGTATGGTGGGCGCAGGCGGGATTGGCGTCACCCTGTGGGAAGCGATTCGCGGTTTCCAGTTCCAGCAAACCTGCGCCCTGATGGTGCTCATCATCGTCACCGTCAGCCTGCTGGATTTCCTCTCTCAACGTTTGCGTAAGCACTTCATCTGAGAAGCGAGGCTTTGTTTTCTATGCACTTATCCAGACATCCGACCAGTTACCCCACCCGATGGCAAGAGATCGCGGCAAAGCTCGAAGTGGAGCTGCGCACGCACTACCGCTGCGGGGACTACCTCCCTGCCGAGCAGCAGCTTGCTGACCGCTATGAAGTGAACCGCCACACCCTGCGTCGCGCCATTGACCAGCTGGTCGAGCGCGGCTGGGTGCAGCGCCGTCAGGGCGTGGGCGTGCTGGTGCTGATGCGCCCGTTCGACTACCCGCTGAACGCCCAGGCGCGCTTTAGCCAGAACCTGCTGGATCAGGGCAGCCATCCGACCAGCGAAAAGCTGCTCTCGGTATTAAGACCGGCCTCCAGCCACGTGGCGGACGCGCTGGGCATTAAGGAGGGCGACAACGTCATCCACCTGCGCACGCTGCGCCGCGTCAACGGCGTGGCGGTGTGCCAGATCGATCACTACTTCGCGGACCTCACCCTCTGGCCGGTGCTGCAGAATTTCTCCAGCGGATCGCTGCATGATTTTCTCCAGAATGCGACAGGCATTGCGCTGAAACGCACCCAGACGCGCATCAGCGCCCGCCGCGCGCAGGCGAAAGAGAGCAAAGTACTCGAAATTCCCAATATGGCCCCGCTGCTCTGCGTGCGCACCCTCAACCACCGTGACGGCGAGATCGACGCGACGGAATACTCCGTCAGCCTGACCCGCGCCGACATGATCGAATTCACCATGGAGCACTGAATGCACTTCGACACCGCCACCCGACAGCGCTGGATGCGCGTGCTGGCCCACAGCCAGCCTGCTGCGCTGGCTGCCCGCATGAACGCGCTCAGCCTGACGCCAGACTACGACACCCTTCGCGCACCGGAGATCGGCCTCGTTCAGATCCAGGCGCGCATGGGCGGCACCGGCGAGCGCTTCTTCGCCGGAGATTCCACCCTCACCCGCGCAGCGATCCGCCTGCACAGCGGCACGCTGGGCTACGGCTACGTGCTGGGGCGTGATAAAGCGCACGCCGAGCGCTGCGCGGTCATCGACGCGCTTTTACAGGAACAACCGCATTTCCAGACGCTGATGGAAACCCTTATTTCCCCGCTGGAGGCCGACCGCGCCGCACGTCTTGCCGCGCGTCAGGCCGAAGTGAATACCAGCCGGGTCGACTTCTTTACGCTCGTTCGCGGAGACAACGCATGACGCTTCAAACCGCTTTTACCCTGGCCGTCCAGGATGCCCAACACAGTTTTCGTCGCCTGCTGAAAGCCATGAGCGAGCCGGGCGTGATTGTCTCGCTGCACCAGCTCTCTCAGGGCTGGCTGCCGCTGAACCTGGCGACCACCAGCGTGCTGCTGACCCTGGCCGACAACGATACCCCGGTATGGCTTTCGGGCGCCCTGTCTAACGATATCGCCAGCCAGAACCTGCGTTTTCACACCGGCGCCCCGCTGGTTGAACAGCCGCAGCAGGCAATCTTTGCCGTGGCCGACGAACAAATCAGTCATGAACAGCTGAATGCCCTGAGCGAAGGCTCCGCCGTCGCCCCGGAAACCAGCGCCACGCTGATTTTGCAGGTCACCAGCCTGAGCGGTGGCCGCATGCTGCGCCTGACGGGGGCAGGCATCGCCGATGAGCGCATGGTTGCGCCGCAGCTGCCGGAGTGCATCATTCACGAGCTGACCGAGCGCCCGCACCCGTTCCCGCTGGGCATTGACCTGATCCTGACCTGCGGTGAGCGCCTGCTGGCCATCCCGCGGACCACCCACGTGGAGGTGTGCTGATGTACGTTGCCGTCAAAGGGGGCGAGAAGGCTATCGCCGCCGCCCATGCGCTGCAGGCGCACAGACGACGGGGCGATGAACAGCTCCCTGAGCTGAGCGTGGCCCAAATCGAGCAGCAGCTAAACCTCGCCGTCGACCGGGTGATGACCGAAGGCGGCATCGCTGACCGCGAGCTGGCGGCGCTGGCCCTGAAGCAGGCCAGCGGCGATAACGTGGAAGCGATCTTCCTGCTGCGCGCCTACCGCACTACGCTTGCCAAACTGGCGGTGAGCGAGCCGGTCAACACCGCGGAGATGCGCCTGGAGCGCCGCATTTCTGCCGTTTATAAAGACATCCCCGGCGGCCAGCTGCTTGGCCCTACCTGTGACTACACCCATCGCCTGCTCGATTTTACCCTGCTGGCGAACGGCGAGATGCCGCCGCTCAGCTCCTCTGACGCAGAACAGGAACCGTCTCCGCACGTTTTCAGCCTGCTGGCGAAACAGGGCCTGGCGAAGGCGGAAGAAGATTCAGGCGCGCAGCCGGATGACATCACCCGCACGCCGCCGGTTTACCCGTGCTCGCGCTCGTCCCGCCTGCAGCAGCTGATGCGCGGCGACGAAGGCTATCTGCTGGCGCTAGCCTACTCCACCCAACGCGGCTACGGGCGCAACCACCCGTTTGCCGCCGAAATTCGCAGCGGCTACATCGACGTTGAAATCGTGCCGGAAGAGTTAGGTTTTGCGGTGAACGTCGGCGAACTGCTGATGACCGAATGCGAAATGGTGAACGGTTTTGTCGCGCCTGAAAATGAAGACCCGCACTTTACCCGCGGCTACGGGCTGGTGTTCGGCCTCGGCGAGCGCAAGGCCATGGCCATGGCGCTGGTCGATCGCGCCCTGCAGGCACCCGACTACGGCGAGCACGTTGCAGGCCCGGCGCAGGACGAAGAGTTTGTGCTGGCCCACGCGGACAACGTTGAGGCCGCCGGTTTTGTCTCACACCTCAAGCTGCCGCACTACGTCGATTTCCAGGCCGAACTGGAACTGCTGAAACGCCTGCAACGGGAGCGCAAACATGGCTAACTTAAGCGGCTACAACTTTGCCTATCTGGATGAGCAAACCAAACGCATGATCCGCCGAGCGATACTTAAAGCGGTGGCGATTCCGGGCTATCAGGTGCCCTTCGGCGGCCGCGAAATGCCGATGCCCTACGGCTGGGGCACGGGCGGCATTCAGATTACCGCCAGCGTGATCGGAGAGGCGGACGTGCTGAAGGTCATCGACCAGGGCGCCGACGACACCACCAACGCCGTATCGATCCGCAGCTTCTTTCAGCGGGTAACGGGCGTCGCGACCACGGAAAAAACCGAAGACGCGACGCTGATCCAGACCCGCCACCGCATTCCGGAAACCCCGCTCGCTGAAGATCAGATTCTGATTTTCCAGGTGCCGATTCCGGAGCCGCTGCGCTTTATCGAGCCGCGCGAAACTGAAACCCGCACCATGCACGCGCTGGAAGAGTACGGCGTCATGCAGGTGAAGCTGTATGAGGATATCGCCCGCTTCGGCCATATCGCCACCACCTACGCCTACCCGGTGAAGGTGAACGGGCGCTACGTGATGGACCCGTCGCCAATCCCAAAATTCGATAACCCGAAGATGGACATGATGCCAGCCCTGCAGCTTTTCGGCGCCGGGCGCGAAAAACGCATCTACGCCGTTCCGCCTTACACCCGCGTGGAAAGCCTGGATTTCGACGATCACCCGTTTACGGTGCAGGAGTGGGACGAGCCGTGCGCCATCTGCGGATCCAAACACAGCTATCTGGATGAAGTGGTGCTGGATGACACGGGCAAACGGATGTTTGTCTGCTCCGACACCGATTTTTGCCGCCAACAGAGCGAGGCGAACGGCCAATGAAACCGCTGCTTTCGGTTAATAACCTGACCCACCTGTATGCGCCGGGCAAAGGCTTTAGCGACGTGTCGTTCGAGCTGTGGCCGGGCGAAGTGCTGGGCATTGTCGGCGAGTCCGGCTCCGGCAAAACCACCCTGCTGAAGTCCATCTCCGCGCGCCTTACGCCGCAACACGGCGAGATACTCTACCAGGGACACTCCCTCTTCGGCATGAGCGAGGCCGAGCGCCGCCGCCTGCTGCGCACCGAGTGGGGCGTGGTGCATCAGCACCCGATGGACGGCCTGCGCCGTCAGGTCTCTGCGGGGGGCAATATTGGCGAACGCCTGATGGCCACCGGCGCGCGCCACTACGGCAATATCCGCGCCACCGCCCAGCACTGGCTTGAAGAGGTGGAAATCCCCGCCTCGCGCATCGACGACCTGCCGACGACCTTCTCCGGTGGGATGCAGCAGCGCCTGCAGATCGCCCGCAACCTGGTCACCCATCCGAAGCTGGTGTTTATGGATGAACCCACCGGCGGGCTGGACGTCTCGGTGCAGGCGCGCCTGCTCGACCTGCTGCGCGGCCTGGTGGTGGAACTGAACCTTGCGGTGGTGATTGTCACCCACGATTTAGGTGTTGCGCGCCTGCTGGCGGACCGTCTGCTGGTGATGAAGCAGGGTCAGGTGGTGGAAAGTGGGTTAACTGACCGCGTGCTCGACGATCCCCACCATCCCTATACCCAGCTGCTGGTGTCGTCCGTGTTGCAGAACTAAGAGGCCAACATGATCCACGTACAAAACGTAAGTAAGACCTTTGTGCTCCACCAGCAAAACGGCGTGCGCCTGTCGGTGCTGCAAAATGCCTCTCTGGAGGTTAATCGCGGCGAATGCGTGGTGCTGCACGGCCACTCCGGCAGCGGAAAATCGACCCTGCTGCGCTCCCTGTACGCCAACTATCTGCCCGACGAAGGCCATATTCATATTCGCCACGGCGAAGAATGGGTCGACCTGGTTCAGGCCCCCGCGCGTAAGGTGCTGGAGGTGCGCCGCACGACGATCGGCTGGGTGAGCCAGTTTCTGCGGGTGATCCCGCGGATCTCCGCCCTGGATGTGGTCATGCAGCCGCTGCTGGATCTTGGCGTACCGCGCGAAACCTGTGCCGCCAAAGCCGCCAGCCTGCTGACGCGCCTCAAGGTGCCGGAGCGCCTGTGGCACCTTGCCCCGTCGACCTTTTCCGGCGGCGAGCAGCAGCGCGTCAATATCGCCCGCGGCTTTATCGTCGACTACCCGATTTTACTTCTGGATGAACCCACCGCCTCGCTCGACGCTAAAAACAGCGCGGCCGTGGTGGCGCTGATCGAACAGGCCAAAGCGCGCGGGGCGGCGATCGTCGGGATCTTCCACGATGAGAGCGTTCGCACCCGCGTCGCGGACAGGCTGCACCCGATGGGGACAAACGCATGATTATCAATAACGTCAAGCTGGTGCTGGATAATGAGGTGGTTGACGGCTCGATTGAGATCCAGGACGGAACAATCCGCGCGTTTGCTGAAACCCAGAGCCGCTCGCCCGAGGCGATGGACGGTGAAGGCGGCTGGCTGCTGCCGGGGCTGATTGAACTGCATACCGATAATCTGGACAAGTTCTTCACGCCACGGCCGAAGGTGGACTGGCCCGCGCATTCAGCGATGAGCAGCCACGACGCGCTGATGGTCGCCAGCGGCATCACCACCGTGCTGGACGCGGTGGCGATTGGCGACGTGCGCGACGGCGGTGACCGTCTGGAGAACCTGGAGAAGATGATCAACGCCGTGGAGGAGACGCAAAAGCGCGGCCTCAACCGCGCCGAGCACCGTCTGCACCTGCGCTGCGAGCTGCCGCACCACACCACCCTGCCGCTGTTTGAGAAGCTGGTAGGCCGCGAGCCGGTCTCGCTGGTCTCCCTGATGGACCACTCGCCGGGGCAGCGCCAGTTCGCCAACATTGAAAAGTATCGCGAATACTATCAGGGCAAATATTCTCTCAGCGATGCGGAGATGGCGCGTTACGAAGAAGAGCAGCTGGCGCTTGCGGCACGGTGGTCGCAGCCTAACCGTCTCAGGATTGCGGCGATGTGCCGGGACCGCAATATCGCGCTGGCCAGCCATGACGATGCCACGCACGATCACGTGCTCGAATCCCACCAGCTTGGCAGCGTGATCGCCGAATTTCCCACCACGTTCGAGGCGGCTGAAGCCTCCCGCAAGCACGGCATGAACGTCCTGATGGGCGCACCGAACATCGTGCGCGGCGGTTCACACTCCGGCAACGTCGCGGCAAGCAAGCTCGCGTCCCTTGGCCTGCTGGATATCCTCTCGTCCGACTACTACCCCGCCAGCCTGCTCGACGCGGCGTTCCGGGTGGCCGACGACGAGGGCAATCGCTTTACGCTGCCGCAGGCGATTCGCCTGGTGACGAAAAACCCGGCCTCGGCGCTTAATCTGCAGGACCGCGGCGAGATAGCCGAAGGCAAGCGGGCGGATCTGGTCCTGGCCCACCGCAGGGGCGAGCACGTTCATATCGACCACGTCTGGCGTCAGGGAAAGAGGGTGTTCTGATGGGAAGACTTATCTGGCTAATGGGGCCGTCCGGCTCCGGTAAGGACAGCCTGCTGTCCGCCTTACGGCAGCAGGAGCATCCCCAGCTGCTGGTGGCGCACCGTTACATTACCCGGGCGGCCAATGCGGGGAGTGAAAACCATATCGCCCTGAGCGAGCAGGAGTTTTTTACCCGTGCCGGGCAAAATCTGCTGGCGCTGAGCTGGCACGCCAATGGCTATTACTACGGAATCGGCATCGAGACCGATCTGTGGCTGCATGCGGGGTTCGACGTGCTGGTCAACGGCTCGCGGGCGCATCTTTCGCAGGCGCGCGCCCGCTATGGGGCAGCCCTGCTGCCGGTCTGCCTGCAGGTTTCACCGGAGGTTCTGCGCAGCCGGTTGCAGAGACGGGGTCGTGAATCCGCCCGCGAGATCGACCAGCGGCTGGAACGTGCGGCGCGCTACACCCCGTCCGAGTGCCATATCCTTAATAACGACGGAAGTTTGCTACAGTCAGTCGAGACCTTTTTATCGCTTATCCGTCAGAAGGAGAAACAGCATGCCTGACTGCAGGCTTCGTCCCGCCACCGCCGACGATACGCAAATCGTCTATGCGTTAATCTGCGAATTGAAACAGGCGGAATTCGATCGCCAGGCGTTTCACGCGGGCTATCTTGCCAATCTGCAGGATCACAATATGCGCTACCAGCTTGCCGAGCTGGACGGGCAGGTCATCGGCATGATCGGCCTGCACCTGCAGTTTCACCTCCATCACGCGCGCTGGATCGGCGAGATCCAGGAGCTGGTGGTGATGCCGCAGGCGCGCGGGCTAAAGGTGGGCAGCCAGCTGCTGGCCTGGGCGGAAGGGGTGGCACGAGAGGCGGGCGCGGAGCTGACCGAGCTCTCCACCAGCGTGAAGCGCACCGACGCCCACCGTTTTTACGTCCGTGAAGGATATACGCAGAGCCATTTCCGATTCACCAAACCGCTGTAGAGGTGCGTTATGAGTCTGACGATCGCGTTAACAGGAACCGGAAGCGCCCAGCTCGTACCGGTCTTTGGCTGCGACTGCGCGGCGTGCCGCCGGGCGCGCCTGCAGGAGACCTATCGCCGTCGCCCCTGTAGCGCGGTGGTCAAATTCAACGATGCGGTGACCCTGCTGGACGCGGGTATTCCGCACCTGATGGACGACTGGGCTGCAGGCAGCTTTAAGCAGTTTTTGCTGACCCATTACCATATGGATCACGTTCAGGGGCTGTTCCCCCTGCGCTGGGGCGTGGGCGCGACGATCCCCGTTTACGGTCCGCCGGATGAAGCGGGCTGTGACGACCTGTTTAAACATCCGGGGATTCTGGATTTCAGCCATACGGTCGAACCGTTTGTGATGTTTGAACTTCAGGGAATGCGGGTTACGCCGCTGCCGCTCAACCATTCGAAACTGACCTTCGGGTATTTGCTGGAGTCGGCCCACAGCCGCGTAGCCTGGCTTTCCGATACCGCCGGGCTGCCGGAAAAAACGGTGAAGTTCCTGCTCAACAATCAGCCGCAGGCGATGATTATCGACTGCAGCCATGCACCGCGCGACGAAACGCCGCGAAACCATTGCGATTTAAATACCGTAATTGCGCTAAACGAGGTGATTGGCTGTCCGCAGGTGATCCTGACCCACATCAGCCATCAGTTTGACGTGTGGATGATGGATAACCCGCTGCCCGACGGCATTGAAGCAGGGTATGACGGGATGGTGCTGGTCCTGGATTAGTTTTCTCCCTCTCCCGTGGGAGAGGGTTGGGGTGAGGGCAAGAGGCCGCACTTAGCCTCGATCGTAATCGTCTTCCAACCTGCGCTCGTCCTCTTCCAGACGACGTCTGTCGTCATCCAGCTGGCGCTGGCGCTCGTCTAAACGGCGGCGCCTGTCTTCGAGCTGCCGACGACGATCGTCGTACTGTCGACTGTCGATTTGACGGCTGCGGTCATAACGATCGTCGTCGTCATTGCTGCGGCTGCTGCTGGGGTTGTAGGCATCGTTGATCGCCTGCTGAATGTTGCCAATAGCATCATCAACAATGTCGGCATGAGCCAGTTGGCTGGTGAGAGACAGCAGACCAAATAACAGAGCAGTTGAGTAACGTTTCATAAGGCCAGACTCGCAGGTGAACTGGCCTTACGATAATCAACGGCAGGAAACGGGGGTAGCGGAGGAATCTCAAATTCAGTTGTGTCCTGGGACTTCCATCAGTTGATTCGCACGCTGTTTGTTTTCTGCAACCAGGACGATGCCATAGCATTTTTGATCCGGCGAATGGCTCCAGATACGATCTTCGGGGATACACCCTCCGTCATAGATAACCTTGCTACCATCATACGGCCAAAATGCGCCCTGCTCGGTATCGAGAACAAATACAGCGATTTGGTCAGATTCGCGGGCAATTTTCTGCCAGAGCATCTTCCCACCCTCATATTGTTCAAAGTCGCTGACAAGTGTCACGCCACACTGTAATACCAGGGCTTCATACAGACGAGTTGCCAGTCCCTTGTCACGCTCGGCGGGATCAACACAGATACCTTCTACCTGAATAACATTGGCATCTTCCCAACAGCGCTCGACGGCAATGATATCTTCACCCAAATGCGTTTTACGTTGTAAATCCAGGGCAGCAACAACCCGATGCCGGGGCACCCCATCGAAGGTTTCAATATCCGCTTCAATAATCGCAGCTCTTGGCGTCTGGCTATCAAAAATAACATGTAGCACTCGTCCGGAAAGCTCAAACTCATCAACGAGTTTAAACGACCTGGCAATTGTGCTCGGGCTGTATGTTGTAGGCATCACGATCATTTGTGAGTCCCCCTTTGTGAGTACCGGCATAATTCCTTTTATATCCCAATCTGCTAAATTTTGCGCAGATTAACATCACCGGCGTTAACGATGCTCTTGATGAAATCCTAAACAGGGGCATTTAAAAACATATTTTCCGCAGAGCCTGCGCCAACTGCACCCGCGTAAACGGCTTACGCAGTAACGGAACGTCCGGCAGCTGAGGATTATGCGCGGGCCGTAAATCCTGGCCGCTGATCAGCAGCACCGGAAGCTGCGGATAGTGGCTGCGCACATGGCTAATCACCTCGGCTCCGCTCAGGCTTCCCGGCAACATCAGGTCGCTGATAAACATGCCAATATCCGGCGACGCCGCCAGCATGTTCAGCGCCTGCTCGCCGTTTTCCGCTTCGAGCGTCAGATAGCCAAGCTGGTGCAGCTGCTCGCACAGGGTCTGACGGACATCCGCCTCATCTTCCAGCACCAGCACCAGCCGCTCGCTATCGACGGAGGCGGTGGCAGATAATGCTTCATCAACTGCAGCAGCGGGCAGCGTCGAGCGCGGGAGGTGAAGCCGCACGGTCGTTCCCTGCCCCGGCGCGCTCTCGATCTCCACGCGACCGCCGGACTGGCGGACAAAGCCGTAGACCATCGACAGGCCTAATCCGCTTCCGCTCCCGGTCTGCTTGGTGGTGAAGAACGGCTCAAAGACCTGGGATTTCACCTCCTGCGACATGCCGCTGCCGCGGTCAATGACCTCCAGCGCCACCATATCCTGCCTGCGCCCGTCGCTGCGGGTGACGCGCTGATTCCAGGTCCGAATTTTAATCACTCCGCTTTGCCCTTCCATCGCATCGCGCGCGTTCATCACCAGGTTGATGATGGCGTTTTCCAGCTGGCTGACGTCTATCCAGGCGGGCCATGCAGGGGATTGCGCTTCAATCTCCAGGGTCAGGGTAGCAGGCAGGGAGTGGCGCAGCAGTTCCCGGAGGTTCTCCAGCAGCGGCAGCATCTCTACAGCATGCGGGGTCAGGGATTGCTTGCGGGAAAACGCCAGCAGTCGCTGGGTCAGCAAGGCGCCACGCTCGGCCGCCTTTAGCGCCCGGGTAATGCGCGGCGCGTCTTTTGATTCAGGGTCGGTGAGCTCAAGACTGCCGATGATCACCGCCAGCAGGTTATTAAAATCATGCGCCAGCCCGCCCGTCAGCTGTCCGACGGCCTTCATCTTCTGGCTGTGCAGGAGCGCCTCTTCAAGCCCCTGACGCTCAATGCGGTCGATCTCCATCTGCGTTGTTTTTTCTTTCAGCAGACGCGTGGTGTGTTCAAGCGAGGCGGTGTTGCGGGCAAAAACGTTGAACGCGCGCGCCAGCTCGCCCAGCTCATCGCGCCGCTGCAGGGCGGGAACGGAGACATCCTGTTCGCCGTGAGCAAGACGCGACATCGCCCGGGAAATGGCCGTCAGGTTTGAGGCCAGATGGCGGTAGATATACCAGCAGGCACACCCGGTGATGATCAACGCCAGCACGGCGAAGATGCTGATAAACACGCTGATGGATTGCAGTTCGTGATGGCTCTGGGCGGTGCGAAGCCGGGAGGCCTGCGCCACCTGCTCCACGTACTGATTGATGTCGCTGTTGAGGATTGCCACCAGCGCCTTGATGTGGAACATATACCAGCTTATCGCCAGATCGCTCTCCTCCAGCTGCTTCGACAGCGGGCCTAGCTTACCTAGCTCGGCATTAAAATCAGGCAGAACTTCCTTCACAACCGGCTGTGCGGCACTCCGGGGCAGCGTTGCGGCAACTGCGTCCAGCTGCTGAACGGTCGCGCGCGGCGAAGGGGTGTCAATGGCGGCGGCGATCAGCCGGTCCATCTCCATCAGTTGCTGCGCATTCGGTACGTTGCTGTCATAACGGCTGTTGATGTCCTGCAGATGGCGCAGGTAGCTCTGGCTTTGATACAGCGAGCTCAGCAGCGCGTTACGCTCCAGATGGCGTCGCTGTCCTCGCTCCAGCATCTCCGTCACGCTCTGCTGTAATTCATTACTTCTTTGAATAATACGCGCCACCAGGGCCGGCTCCTGCTGCGCCAGCGGCGCCTCCGCAAGCTGCTCCAGCGAATGGCGCAGGGCCATTTGCGTCTGCTTCAGGCGCTCGGCTTCCCCTTTGTACTCGAGCGCCCCCACCACCTGCGAGAGCCGCACCGCCGCCGTCGCCACGTTGGCGGTATCGCGGGCCAGGTTCATGCTGCCGGTCATATCGTCCAGCGTTTGCTGCTGCACCTGCTCCTGGATTTGACTGGCGTGACGGAAGCCGAGCACCGCCACGCCGCTCACCATCAGCGTCACGGCGACCACCAGCAGATTGAAAATCAGCAGGCGACCGCGGGCGCTGGCGAAGAACGGGGGGCGGCGTGATGGCATGGATTGAGGCTCCTTTGCGGTTTGCTGCCCTCACCCTGCCCCTCTCCCACAGGGAGAGGGAAAAGGAAAATGTGATGGCGATTAGCTATTCATAACTATGACAAATATGAACAGCTTCTGACATTTTGCATTTACGCACCTGTGATGAAGTGCAGAAATCGGCATTCACAGGAGATCCGCCATGAGCAGAACCCCGGTATTAGAGATGCGCAGCATTGCCAAAACGTTTGGCAGTTTCCACGCGCTCAAGGGCGTGGATTTGACGGTGTTTCCCGGTGAGATCCACGCCCTGATGGGCGAAAACGGCGCGGGAAAAAGCACGCTGATGAAAATCCTCGCGGGGGCCTATACCGCAACCGGCGGCGAGATCCTGATCGACGGTCAACCATTTCATATTAAAGGGCCGAAAGATGCGCTGGCCGCAGGCATCACTCTGATTTATCAGGAGATGCAGCTCGCGCCCAATCTGACCGTAGCCGAAAATATCTTCCTCGGCAGCGAGCTGTCGCGCGGCGGGCTGGTCCAGCGCAAGGAGATGGCCGCCCAGGCGCAGGCGGTGATTGACCGCCTCGGCGCGCAGTTCAGCGCCACCGATCGGGTGATGAAGCTGACCATTGCCGAACAGCAGCAGGTGGAAATTGCCCGCGCGCTGCACCGCAACAGCCGCATTCTGGTGATGGATGAACCCACCGCAGCCCTCTCCTCACGGGAAACGCATCGCCTGTTTGAACTGATTTTGCGCCTGCGCGATGAAGGGATGGCGATCATCTATATCAGCCACCGCATGGCGGAGGTCTATGAACTCTCTGACCGCGTCAGCGTTCTACGCGACGGGCAGTACGTCGGCAGCCTGACGCGCGACAAGCTGAACGCGTCGGAACTGGTGAAGATGATGGTGGGCCGCCCGCTAAGCGACCTGTTCAACAAGGAGCGTGATATCCCCCTCGGCAGCCCGCGTCTCAACGTCCACCACCTCACCGACGGTAAAAAAGTACAGCCGTGCAGCCTGCAGGTGCGTTCCGGCGAAATCGTCGGGCTGGCGGGCCTGGTGGGGGCCGGACGCTCCGAGCTGGCGCAGCTCATCTTCGGCGTGCGTAAAGCCACCGGCGGCATGATTGAGGTCGACGGCGAGCCGGTGGTGATCCACTCCCCGCGCGCGGCCATCGAAAACGGCATCGGTTTTCTCACCGAGAACCGCAAGGAGCAGGGGCTGTTTCTGGAGCTGGCGGCGCAGGAGAACATCACCATGGCGACGCTTGAGCGCGACGCCACCTTCGGCATGTTAAACCGCAAAAAAGCGCAGTCGATTTCCGATGACGCCATCGCCCTGCTTAACATCCGCGTGCCCCATGCTCAGGTGCGCGCGGGCGGGCTCTCCGGCGGAAATCAGCAGAAGCTGCTCATCTCCCGCTGGGTGGCGATTGGCCCACGCATTCTGATTCTGGACGAACCCACGCGCGGCGTGGACGTCGGCGCGAAAAGCGAGATCTACCGCATCATGAACCAAATGGCCCGCAAAGGGGTGGCAATTTTAATGATCTCCAGCGAGCTGCCGGAAGTGGTGGGGATGAGCGACCGGGTGTACGTGATGCGGGAAGGCAGCATTGCGGGCGAGCTCCACGGGCGCGACATCTCTCAGGAAAACATCATGACGCTGGCAACCGGCGTAAACGACACTCATCATCAGGCGGTGTAACCATGACACATTCAACCAGTCCGCAGCAGGTGGCGAAATCCGCTTCCGCAAAAAAAATGCTGATGAGCGATCTGATGCAAACGGTCGGTATCCTGCCGATTCTTATCCTGATTGTGGCGGTATTTGGCTTTATCGCCCCGAACTTCTTTACCGAGAGCAACCTGCTCAATATCACCCGTCAGGCGTCGATCAACATCGTGCTCGCGGCGGGAATGACCTTCATTATCCTGACCGGCGGGATTGACCTCTCGGTGGGGTCGATTCTCGGCACCACGGCGGTGGCGGCGATGGTGGTGTCGCTCATTCCCGAATTCGCCGGGCTGTCCATTCCGGCCGCGCTAATGCTCGGCATGGTGCTGGGCCTGTTCAACGGGGCGCTGGTGGCCTTTGCCAGGCTGCCGCCGTTTATCGTCACGCTTGGCACCTACACGGCGCTGCGCGGCGCGGCCTATCTGCTGGCCGACGGTACGACGGTCATTAACTCCAACATCAACTTCGAGTGGATCGGCAATAACTATCTCGGCCCGATCCCCTGGCTGGTTGTCATTGCCCTTGCGGTCATTGCGGTGTGCTGGTTCATCCTGCGCCGCACCACGCTCGGCGTTCACATCTACGCCGTGGGCGGCAACATGCAGGCGGCGCGCTTAACGGGCATCAAGGTCTGGCTGGTGCTGCTGTTTGTCTACGGCATGAGCGGCCTGCTCTCCGGCCTCGGCGGCGTCATGAGCGCCTCACGCCTGTACAGCGCTAACGGCAACCTCGGCACGGGTTACGAGCTGGATGCAATTGCAGCGGTGATCCTCGGCGGCACCAGCTTTGTCGGCGGGATCGGCACGATCACCGGCACGCTGGTCGGCGCATTGATCATCGCCACCCTCAATAACGGCATGACGCTGATGGGCGTCTCCTACTTCTGGCAGCTGGTGATCAAAGGGGCGGTGATCATCATTGCGGTGCTGATCGACAAATACCGTACCCGACATCATCAAAGTGCATAACAACAATACCCTACGAGTGAGGAAGACAAGATGCGTTTGAAACCGTTAGTAACCGCGCTCTGTGCTGGCGCGCTGCTTGCCGCAACGCCGTTTGCGCAGGCGAAAGATCTGAAGTCCATTGGCGTGACGGTGGGTGACCTGGCTAACCCGTTCTTCGTGCAGATCACCAAAGGTGCCGAGCTGGAAGCGCGCAAGCTGGCGGGGGATAACGTCAAGGTGACGCTGGTCTCCAGCGGGTACGATCTGGGCCAGCAGGTGGCGCAGATCGACAACTTCATCGCCGCGAAGGTGGACATGATCATCCTCAATGCCGCGGACTCCAAAGGGATCGGCCCGGCGGTGAAGCGCGCGAAGGACGCCGGGATTGTGGTCGTGGCGGTTGACGTCGCGGCGGAAGGGGCTGATGCCACCATCACCTCCGATAACACCCAGGCGGGTGAGATGGCCTGTAAGTACATTACTGACCGCCTGAAAGGGAAAGGCAACGTGGTGATCATCAACGGACCGCCGGTCTCAGCGGTGCAAAACCGCGTGGAAGGGTGCCAGACGGAGTTCAAAAAACATCCGGATATCAAGGTGCTCTCGGATAACCAGAACGCCAAAGGCAGTCGTGAAGGCGGCCTGGAAGTCATGACCTCCCTGCTGGCGGCCAATCCGAAGATCGACGGCGTGTTTGCGATTAACGATCCGACCGCGATCGGCGCCGATCTGGCCGCGAAGCAGGCGCAGCGCAATGAGTTCTTTATTGTCGGCGTGGATGGCAGCCCGGACGGTGAGGAAGCGCTGAAGCGCGAAAACTCCCTGTTTGTCGCGACCCCGGCGCAAGATCCGCAGGTTATGGCGGCAAAAGCGGTGGAGATCGGCTATGGCATTCTTCAGGGCAAACCTGCGCCGAAAGAGCCCGTGCTGATCCCGGTGACGATGATCGATAAAAAGAACGTCGGCACGTATAAGGGGTGGACGGTTAAATGATCCTTTTCCCTCTCCCACAGGGAGAGGGAACTGTTTTCAAGGAGTCCCCATGAAACGCTCCGACATCAATGAAATTCTCGGCCACACGCGACAGTTCTTTTCCATGCACGACGTGCATCTCCCGCCTTTTGCCAGCTTTCCGCCAACAAAATGGCAGCAGCTTGACCAGGCCGCGTGGCAGGAAGTGTTCGATCTCAGGCTCGGCTGGGACGTGACGGCGTTCGGCGGCAACAGCTTTGCCGCAGAGGGCCTGACGCTGTTTACCCTGCGCAACGGCTCGCCCAACGGCGTACCTTATGAAAAATGCTATGCCGAAAAAATCATGCACGTGCGCGACGGCCAGGTGACGCCGATGCATTTTCACTGGCGTAAGCGAGAAGACATTATCAACCGGGGCGGCGGGAACCTGATTGTAGAATTGTGGAATGCCGGGGCGCATGAAGAGACGGAAAACACCGACGTGACGGTCACCGTCGACGGCTGCCGTCAGACCCACGCGCCCGGCAGCCAGCTACGCCTCACACCAGGGGAAAGCATCTGCCTGACGCCCGGTCTTTACCACAGTTTCTGGGGCGAACGCGGCTTCGGTGACGTGCTGGTCGGGGAAGTGTCCTCGGTCAATGACGATGAACACGACAACCACTTTTTGCAGCCCGTTGCCCGCTATAACAACATCGAAGAAGACGAACCGGCGCTGCTGGTGCTGTGCAACGAGTACAACCTGTTTCGGATATAAGGGGTAAATAATGCCATTAATTTCTCTTGCCGACGGTCTTGCGCACGCCAGACAGCACCGCTACGCGCTGGGCGCGTTTAACGTGCTCGACTCCCACTTCCTGCGCGCGCTGTTCGCCGCCGCAAAACAGGAACGCTCGCCGTTTATCATCAACATCGCCGAAGTGCATTTTAAGTACGTGTCGCTGGATTCTCTTGTCGAAGCGGTTAAGTTCGAAGCCGCCCGTCACGATATTCCCGTGGTGCTCAACCTCGACCACGGCCTGCATTTTGACGCCGTCGTGCGCGCCCTGCGCTTAGGGTTCAGCTCGGTGATGTTCGACGGCTCTACGCTGAGCTACGAGGAAAACATCCGCCAGACGCGGGAAGTGGTGAAAATGTGCCACGCGGTCGGCGTGTCGGTGGAGGCGGAGCTGGGCGCGGTCGGTGGCGATGAAGGCGGCTCGCTTTACGGACATGCGGATGAAGCCTTCTTCACCGATCCGCAGCTGGCGCGCGAATTTGTTGATTCAACCGGCATCGACGCGCTGGCCGTCGCCATCGGCAACGCGCACGGCAAGTATAAAGGCGAGCCGAAGCTCGATTTCCCGCGCCTGGACGCCATTCGCCAGCAGACGGGGCTGCCGCTGGTTTTACACGGCGGCTCCGGGATTAGCGATGCTGACTTCCGCCGCGCCATCGAGCTGGGCATTCATAAAATCAATTTCTATACCGGGATGTCGCAGGCCGCGCTCGCCGCCGTGGAGCAGCGCATGGCTAACCGCCAGCCGCTGTACGACGAGTTTGCCGAGCTGCTGCTGGGGATAGAAGAGGCGATTACGGATACGGTCGCCGAACAGATGCGCATCTTCGGCAGCGCGGGGCAGGCATAATGGAACGTAAAGGCATCATCGCCGCAGGCAATATGCTGGTGGACCACGTCCACCAGATCGTGCAGTGGCCAGAGCGCGGCTGGCTGGCGGAAATCACCCACAGCGAACGCTCAACCGGCGGCGCGCCGCTCAACGTCCTGCTGACGCTGGCGAAAATGCACGTTGGCCTGCCGCTGCAGGCGGTGGGGCTGATTGGCGAAGACGGCGACGGGGACTACATTCTGGCAATGCTCGACCAGTACCACGTCAACCGCCAGCGCGTTCAGCGCACCACATTTGCGCCAACCTCCATGTCGCAGGTGATGACCGATCCCAGCGGACAGCGCACCTTTTTCCACTCGCCGGGGGCCAACCGCCTGCTGGATCTACCCGCCTTCGATCGCTTAGACGGATCGATGAAGATCTTCCATCTCGGCTATCTCCTGCTGCTCGACAGCCTGGATATGCCCGATGACGAATTTGGCACCCGCAGCGCGCGGCTGCTGGCGCAGATGCGCGACCAGGGGTATGAAACGTCGCTCGATCTGGTTTCCCGCAAGGGCGACCCACGCTATCAGCCGCTGGTGCTCCCTGCCCTGCGCCATCTCGACTATCTGGTCATTAACGAGCTGGAGGCCGGTGAGTTTAGCGGCCTGACAATGCGTGACGAAAACGACGCCCCGCACGTTGCCCATATCGCCGACGCCGCGGCGCAGCTGCTGGCGGCCGGGGTACGCCAGCGGGTGGTGATCCACTGTCCGGAAGGCGCATGGGGAGAAGCACATGGTGAAGAGGGTCGCTGGATCCCGTCATGGATGCTGGAGCAGGAAGAGATTATCGGCAGCGTCGGCGCGGGCGATGCCTTTTGCGCAGGCTTTTTATACGGCTGCCATGAATCGCTGCCGCTAACAGAGAGTATTTATCTGGCGCACGCCTGCGCGCGAGCAAGCCTGCTGGCCGCCAATGCGATTGATGGCGCAAAAACGCTGGCCGAGCTGCAGGCGTTTATTCGCGAGAGTGTTTAATTTAACAATAATTGCGATTTTTCATTACAGATCTATGAATTTTACATCTCCGAACTACACTCTCTCCATCTGGCATATTCGGCGTGGGCAGCACTTTGTCCGCACGCTTTTCCGAAATGAGATAGAAAGAGGACAAGGGAAAAATGTTCGCAGCCATCATCATCGGTATTTTCATTATCAGCGTTATTTATGCGCATTCACGCGGCAAAGAAAAACAGACGCTTTCCCGTCAGCTCTTCGACCATTCGACGTTCATGGCGCCCATCAATATGTTTATGACGGCTTTTTCTTCCCTGCCCGCCAGGCAGCCTTTCTTTGAAACAGAACGTTTTCCTGAATTAAATAAGCTGACGGAAAACTGGCTGATTATTCGCGAAGAGGCGCTGCGTTTGCAGCACCATATTAAGGCGGCGGAAAATAATAACGACGCCGGCTTTAACACCTTTTTTAAACGCGGCTGGAAACGGTTTTACCTGAAATGGTATGCCGATGCCCATCCCTCCGCGCAGTCTTTATGCCCGGTGACGACCCGGCTGGTGAGTGAAATCCCCTCGGTGAAGGCGGCCATGTTTGCCGAGCTGCCGGCGGGTGCAAAGCTTGGCAAGCATCGTGATCCCTATGCGGGCTCGGTTCGTTACCATCTGGGGTTATTCACACCGAATGACGACCGATGCTTTATTGAAGTCGACGGGCAGCGCCACAGCTGGCGGGATGGTGAAGCCGTTATTTTTGATGAGACCTACGTCCACTGGGCAGAGAATAAATCGGATCAAACGCGCATTATTCTCTTCTGCGATATTGAGCGTCCGATGAAATGGCGCTGGGCGCAGGCGGTTAACCATTGGGTGGGGACCACGCTGATGTCTGCAGCCAGCTCACCGAATGACGAAAATGACAGCACCGGCGGCATAAACCGCATTTTTAAATACGTTCATGCGGGCCGCGAGCGGGGGCAGCGTCTGAAAAAAAGAAACCGTAAGGCTTATTACGCCCTCAAGTATCTGTGCATCATCGCAATTTTTGCCGCCATCATTGTTCCGGCAATAACGTAAGCCTTATGCCGCCTGCTCGGGCCGGCTCACGTCGGTGGCAAACACGTAACCCAGCCCGCGAATGGTTTTGATGAGCGCAGGCTGATGCGGGTTAGCCTCTATTTTCCGGCGCAGGCGCATGATCAGCACGTCAATCGTGCGGTCGAACACGTCGGCGCTTTCGCTGTGGGTCAGCTCAAGCAGCCTGTCACGGCTTAGCACCCGACGGGCATTCTGCGTGAGCGCCAGCAGCAGGCCATACTCGCCCTGGGTTAAGGGGACGGGATTACGCTGCGGATCGCTCAGCTCGCAGCGGGTGGTATCAAGCGTCCATCCGTTAAACGCAATGCCCGCAACGGGCGCTGCGGAGGGTTCCGCAGCCAGCACGCCCGTACGGCGCAGTACCGCTTTTACGCGGGCGACCACCACGCGCGGGTTGAACGGCTTGCCAATATAATCGTCGGCCCCCATCTCCAGCCCCACCACCACGTCTGACTCGCTGCCCAGGCCGGTTAACATCACAACCGGTAGCGCCGGACGCTGCTTTTGCAGCTGCAGCAGAACCTGCAGTCCATTAATATCCGGCAGCATCATATCCAGCAGTACCAGCGCGATATTTGGCTCCTGTTGCACCTGCCGCAGTGCATCCTGGCCGTTATGGCAGACAAGCACGCTAAAGACGTGCTCGCTCAGCACATCCTGAAGCAGTTCGCAGACTGCCGTATCGTCATCAACCACCAGAATCGCCGGTTTCATCGTATGCTTCCGTCAGGGGATTATGTTAAGTCTGAACTATTCTGCCGTCGGCTCCAGTCAAAAGGTTTTTTCAGTGACGGAAATTCAACCCATGTCACATCCGCCGCCCCGTCGACACGTCAATTTTGACGATTGACTGCTTTTTGTCAGGGTTTTCACCCCGGATGGGCCGTAAAGTCAGGGGATACCCATACAAAAAACATGGCATAGAAGCTGCATAGTGGGTGCGAACGATTCGATTAACTGGAGCAGACTGATGAAAAAAGTCGTCACGGTTTGCCCTTATTGTGCCTCAGGTTGCAAGATCCACCTGGTGGTCGATAACGGCAAAATCGTCCGGGCGGAGGCCGCACAGGGGAAAACCAATCAGGGCACGCTGTGCCTGAAAGGTTACTACGGCTGGGATTTTATTAACGATACCCAAATCCTTACCCCGCGCCTGAAAACCCCTATGATCCGCCGCGAGCGCGGCGGCAAGCTGGAAGCCGTCTCCTGGAACGAGGCGCTGGATTACGTCGCCGCGCGCCTGAGCGCCATCAAGGCCAAGTATGGCCCGGATGCCATCCAGACTACCGGCTCTTCCCGCGGGACGGGAAATGAAACCAACTATGTGATGCAAAAATTCGCGCGCGCCGTTATTGGTACTAATAACGTCGACTGCTGCGCTCGCGTCTGACACGGCCCATCGGTTGCAGGTCTGCACCAGTCGGTCGGTAACGGCGCAATGAGTAACGCCATCAACGAGATAGATAATACCGATCTCGTCT
Source organism: Enterobacter sp. Taxon_8 (assembly GCF_058354585.1). Lineage (NCBI taxonomy): Bacteria > Pseudomonadati > Pseudomonadota > Gammaproteobacteria > Enterobacterales > Enterobacteriaceae > Enterobacter > Enterobacter sp. Taxon_8. Next base: position 4,227,507 of record NZ_CM177989.1, read on the forward strand.
TCATCTTTGGTTATAACCCGGCGGATTCTCACCCTATCGTCGCGAACCACGTTATTCGCGCTAAACAGAATGGGGCGAAAATCATCGTCTGCGATCCGCGCAAAATTGAAACCGCGCGCATTGCGGATATGCACATTGCATTGAAAAACGGCTCAAACATCGCGCTGTTGAACGCAATGGGGCACGTCATTATTGAGGAGAACCTGTACGACCAGGCGTTTGTCGCGACCCGTACAGAAGGCTTTGAAGAGTATAAGAAAATAGTCGAGGGCTATACGCCTGAATCCGTCGAAGCGATAACCGGTGTCAGCGCACAGGAGATTCGTCAGGCGGCCAGAATGTATGCCGGGGCAAAAACCGCCGCCATTCTCTGGGGTATGGGCGTAACCCAGTTCTACCAGGGCGTGGAAACCGTGCGCTCGCTCACCAGCCTCGCGATGCTGACCGGTAATCTGGGTAAAGCCCACGTTGGCGTGAACCCGGTGCGTGGTCAGAATAACGTGCAGGGCGCCTGCGATATGGGCGCGCTGCCGGATACTTATCCGGGCTACCAGTACGTGAAGTTTCCGGAAAACCGCGCCAAGTTCGCGAAGGCCTGGGGCGTGGAAAGCCTGCCGGAACACACCGGGTATCGCATCAGCGAGCTGCCGCACCGCGCGGCGCATGGCGAAGTGCGTGCGGCCTACATCATGGGTGAAGATCCACTTCAGACCGACGCCGAGCTTTCTGCAGTGCGTAAAGGGTTTGAGGATCTGGAGCTGGTGATTGTCCAGGATATCTTCATGACCAAAACTGCGGCGGCGGCGGATGTGATTTTACCGTCGACCTCCTGGGGCGAGCATGAAGGCGTCTATACGGCGGCGGACCGCGGCTTCCAGCGCTTCTTCAAGGCGGTCGAGCCGAAGTGGGATCTGAAAACGGACTGGCAGATCATCAGCGAAATCGCCACCCGCATGGGCTACCCGATGCACTACAACAACACCCAGGAGATCTGGGACGAGTTGCGCAGTCTGTGTCCGGACTTCTACGGCGCCACCTATGAAAAAATGGGTGAGCTGGGGTACATCCAGTGGCCGTGCAGGGATGAGTCAGAGGCCGATCAAGGCACGTCCTATCTCTTTAAGGAGAAATTCGACACCCCGAACGGGCTGGCGCAGTTCTTCACCTGCGACTGGGTCGCGCCGATCGATAAACTCACCGACGAGTATCCGATGGTGCTCTCCACCGTACGTGAAGTGGGCCATTACTCCTGCCGCTCAATGACCGGTAACTGCGCCGCGCTGGCCGCGCTGGCGGACGAACCGGGCTATGCGCAAATCAACACCGCAGATGCTGAACGCCTTGGTATTGAGGACGAAGCCCTGGTGTGGGTGAACTCGCGCAAAGGGCGGATCATCACCCGCGCGCAGGTCAGCGATCGCCCGAACAAAGGGGCGGTCTATATGACCTACCAGTGGTGGATTGGTGCCTGCAACGAGCTGGTGACGGAGAACTTAAGCCCGATAACCAAAACGCCGGAGTATAAATACTGCGCCGTTAACGTTGAGCCGATTGCGGATCAGCACGCGGCGGAACAATACGTGATAGAGGAATATAACAAGCTAAAAGCCCGACTGCGCGAAAGCGCAATGGGTTAAAGCCGTTAATTGAACGTTGAATAAAGGGAGTGATATATTCACTCCCTTTTTATTTCCAATTAATTCATAAGAAATAGAAATTATTATTCTGTAAAGCGGCTCGCAGAAATAATGTAATTTACGCAGAATAAAATTACATCTTTGCATTTTAATTCAGAGAGATAAGATATGCGGCGGGTGCTTAAGACTTTCTGTCTTGAGCATTGTTGAGGGACAGAAAGTGGAAAGCCCCGGGAAATTTTCATTTACCCGAGGCTACTCCCTCAACTCCCAACAGGTTGAGAGTAGCCTCTTATTCTTTTTTTGACAAGGAGTAAAAGGCATGACGCCATTAAAAACTGCGTTAGGCATCGTCTTTATTGTTTGCCTGACGATAGTGATTTTTACCTTTATTACTCGCGGTAAGCTCTGCGAGTTCTCAATAAAGAGTGAGCATCAGGAGGTGGCGGCAAAATTAGCCTGCAACGCAGGCTAATCTCTACGGGCGGAACAACGGTTCCGCCCGGCTTGTAGGATGCTGGGGTCTTAATGCACCCGTTTTTTTCTTTTGCGCCCGCGATTATACTGCGCGGCGTGTACCCAGATGATAAGAGTCCATGAAAGCCATTTTTCTGTTGTTATTGTTTTTAACGTCCTTTGCCCGCGCGGATGAGATAGGCAGCCAGTATCGGAAACAGGCGGAAGCCGGCGATGCCCGCGCCCAGTATTATCTTGCCGATACGTACTTCAGCTCCGGCGACAGCAAGCAGGCCGCGCTGTGGGCCGAGAAAGCCGCGAAAGGCGGCGATGTCGACGCCATGGGGTTGCTCTCGCAAATCCTCTTTACGCAAGGTGATTACGCACAGGCCAAAGCCCTGGCCCAACAGGCAAACATTGCTGGCAGCAAACGCGGTGCGATCATGCTGGCGCGCATTCTGGTGAATACTCAGGCGGGGAAAACTGACTATCCCCAGGCCATCAGACTGCTGCAAACGGCGACCGAAGATATCGACAGCGACTCTGCGGTCGATGCCCAACTGCTCCTGGGGCTGATTTATGCCAACGGCGGTGAGGTAGCGCAGGATGACGTGCAGGCTGCCTCCTGGTTCAAGCGGAGTTCAGCCCTTTCGCGTACCGGCTATGCCGAGTATTGGGCTGGGATGCTGTTCAGGCAGGGTGAGAAAGGCTTTATCACGCCCAATAAACAGAAAGCACTGTACTGGTTGAACCTGAGCTGTACGGAAGGGTTTGATACGGGGTGCGAAGAGTTTGATGCGTTGAGCGGGGAATAAAATCCCCTCACCCTAACCCTCTCCCCAAAGGGGAGAGGGAAGACAACGTTACATTACTGGTCAGCAGTCTTATCAAAACGACCCAGCACCTCGCGTTCATACGCCAGCGCCTTTTTACGATCGAATTTGTGTTCCCATTTGGCTATAACCAGCACCGCCAGCGCATTACCCACCACGTTCAGCGCCGTACGCGCCATGTCGAGGATACGGTCCACACCGGCGATAAAGGCCAGACCTTCCAGCGGAATGCCTACGCTGCCCAGCGTCGCCAGCAGCACCACGAACGAAACGCCCGGTACGCCTGCGATACCTTTAGACGTCACCATCAGCGTCAGTACCAGGACGATCTCCTGCCACAGCGACAGGTCAATGCCGTACAGCTGGGCAATAAAGATAGCGGCGATACTCTGGTACAGCGTGGAACCATCCAGGTTAAAGGAGTAACCGGTTGGTACCACGAAGCTGGTAATAGAGGCAGGCGCGCCGTAGGCTTCCATCTTCTCAATAATACGCGGCAGCACGCTCTCAGAGCTTGCCGTGGAGTAGGCCAGAATCAGCTCATCTTTCAGGATACGGATCAGGATCCAGATGCTCAGCCCGCACAGACGCGCCACGATGCCCAGCACCACCAGTGCGAAGAACAGGATGGCGAAGTGCACCAGGATCACCAGCTTCGCCAGCGGCCACAGGGAGGCAAAACCGAAGTTCGCCACGGTGACGGCGATAAGCGCAAACACCCCTACCGGCGCGTAACGCATTACCATGTGGGTCACTTTAAACATGGTCTCGGAAATAGAGCGGAACACGGTCACCAGCGGTTCACGGTGCGTCGCGGGCAGAGAAGAGAGCCCCAGACCAAACAGTACCGAGAAGAAGATGATCGGCAGCATTTCGCCCTTCGCCATCGACGCCACGATGTTGGTCGGCACCAGCGACAGGATTGTGCCCATCAGGCCATGCGCATGGCTCTGCACGTCAGCGGTCGTACTTTGGTATTTCGAAATATCCACCGTTGCCAGCTGCGACATATCGATCCCGGAACCCGGCTGGAACACGTTCGCCAAAGTGATACCAAGAATGATCGCAACCGTAGTGATCACTTCGAAATAGATAATGGTTTTTGCACCAATACGACCTAACTGCTTCGCATCGCCGACGCCCGCAATACCGACCACCAGCGTCGAGATCACAATTGGAACCACAATCATCTTGATCAGATGAATGAAGATATCCCCTGCCGGTGAGAGCAGGTTCGCAATCAGCCATTCGCGGCTGTCGCTGTGATAGTGAAGGTAACTGCCCAGCAAGATGCCCAGCACAAGGGCGATTAAGATCTGCCAGGCAAGGCTGACTTTAACGTTTTTCATAGAAACTGACTTCCTCAATGAAGCGCCTTATTCACTCAAACTGCATGAATATGGAGACATACTGAAAGGGTATGAATTGTGTTGCGTTGGTTTATGGGATTTTTTAACGCGGCGTATGAGTATCATTTGCGCGACCTGTTGCGCAAGCCTTAAAGAACGACGCGTTTCACTCACAAAAGCGACGATGACGGCAGTTTGTTCTAATTCTGATAAATAACCTTTTGTTATAAAAACGCTTTTTTAAACATAAATGTGAATAATCGTCAGCATAAATTATTTTCCTTCAAAGATTCATTCGCTCAATTTTCATACTCTTCAAACAATGCGTGATCTGCAGCCCAAATAATAAACAAAGCTTGTAAAGCCCCTACAATTAACGTTTTTGCGACATATTATTAACATCTTACAAGGAGAAAAAAAGCCATGAGCCAAATACACAAACATGACATTCCCGCAAATATTGCGGACCGTTGCCTGATCACCCCGGAGCAGTACCACGAGAAATATCAGCAATCTATCACCGCCCCGGACACCTTCTGGGGTGAGCAGGGTCATATCCTTGACTGGATCAAACCTTACCAGAAGGTGAAGAACACCTCCTTTGCGCCCGGCAATGTCTCCATTAAATGGTATGAAGATGGCACTCTGAACCTGGCGGCAAACTGCCTTGATCGTCACCTTGCCGAACGCGGAAACGAGACGGCGATTATCTGGGAAGGCGATGATGCCTCCCAGAGCAAACACATTACCTATAAAGAACTGCACCGCGACGTGTGCCGCTTCGCCAACGTCCTGCTGGAAAAAGGCATTAAAAAAGGCGATGTGGTCGCTATCTATATGCCGATGGTGCCGGAAGCGGCGGTAGCCATGCTGGCCTGCGCGCGTATTGGTGCGATCCACTCCGTTATCTTTGGCGGTTTCTCACCAGAAGCGGTTGCGGGCCGTATTGTCGATTCCAGTTCAAAACTGGTGATCACCGCCGATGAAGGCGTGCGCGCCGGACGCGGAATCCCCCTGAAGAAAAACGTCGACGAAGCGCTGAAAAACCCGAACGTCAAAACGGTCAGCAACGTCATCGTCCTTAAGCGTACCGGCGGCAAAATCGACTGGAACGAGGGGCGTGACCTGTGGTGGAGCGACCTGATTGAAAAGGCGAGCGACCAGCATCAGCCCGAAGAGATGAACGCAGAAGATCCGCTCTTCATTCTTTACACCTCCGGCTCGACCGGTAAGCCGAAAGGCGTGCTGCACACCACCGGCGGCTATCTGGTCTACGCGGCCACCACCTTCAAATACGTCTTTGATTACCATCCGGGCGACATCTACTGGTGTACAGCCGACGTGGGCTGGGTTACCGGACACAGCTACCTGCTGTACGGCCCGCTGGCCTGTGGCGCAACAACGCTGATGTTTGAGGGCGTACCGAACTGGCCGACTCCGGCGCGGATGTGTCAGGTGGTCGACAAGCATCAGGTCAATATTCTCTACACCGCGCCAACGGCGATCCGCGCATTAATGGCGGAAGGCGATAAAGCCATCGAAGGCACTGACCGCTCTTCATTGCGCATCCTCGGTTCCGTGGGTGAGCCAATCAACCCGGAAGCCTGGGAGTGGTACTGGAAGAAAATCGGCAACGAGAAATGCCCGGTCATGGACACCTGGTGGCAGACCGAAACCGGCGGCTTTATGATCACCCCGATGCCGGGCGCCACTCAGCTGAAAGCGGGCTCGGCAACCCGTCCGTTCTTCGGCGTGCAGCCTGCGCTGGTGGATAACGAAGGCAACCCGCTGGAAGGCGCCACCGAAGGCAACCTGGTGATCACGGACTCGTGGCCGGGTCAGGCGCGTACCCTGTTCGGCGATCACGATCGCTTCGAGCAGACCTACTTCTCGACCTTTAAAAACATGTACTTCAGCGGCGACGGCGCGCGCCGTGATGAAGATGGCTATTACTGGATTACCGGACGCGTGGACGACGTGCTGAACGTCTCCGGCCACCGTCTGGGCACCGCGGAGATTGAATCTGCGCTGGTGTCGCATCCGAAGATTGCCGAAGCGGCTGTTGTGGGCATTCCGCACAACATTAAAGGCCAGGCGATTTACGCGTACGTCACCCTGAACCACGGGGAAGAGCCGTCGCCAGAGCTGTATACCGAAGTGCGCAACTGGGTGCGTAAAGAGATTGGCCCGCTGGCCACGCCGGACGTGTTGCACTGGACCGACTCTCTGCCGAAAACCCGCTCCGGCAAAATTATGCGTCGTATCTTGCGCAAAATCGCGGCAGGGGACACCAGCAACCTCGGTGATACCTCAACGCTCGCGGATCCTGGCGTGGTGGAAAAACTGCTCGAAGAGAAGCAGACCATCGCAATGCCTTCCTAGTGATTTCTCCCTCTCCCCTCACCCTCTCCCCATAGGGGAGAGGGGATAAAAACAAACCAACCTTACCTTTGGAGACTCTGTGATGAATGACCATATTTGTCAGCAGATAGAGAATAGTGCGCACTACAGGGAGCTCGTCGATAAGCGGCAACGGTTTGCCTTCACCCTTTCCATCATCATGCTGATTATCTATGTCGGCTTTATTCTGCTGATTGCCTTTGCGCCGCACTGGCTGGGCACCCCGTTACACGAGGGTACCAGCGTGACGCGCGGTATCCCCATTGGCATTGGCGTGATCGTGATTTCATTTGTGCTAACCGGCGTCTACGTTTGGCGCGCGAACGGTGAATTCGATCGTCTTAATAAAGCGGTACTGCAAGAGGTAAAAGCATCATGAAGCGAGTCCTGACGGCGCTAGCCGCCACACTTCCCTTTGCCGCCCACGCGGCGGATGCCATTACCGGCGAGGTACAGCGCCAGCCAACCAACTGGCAGGCGATTGTGATGTTCCTGATTTTCGTGGTGCTGACGCTGTACATCACCTACTGGGCGTCGAAACGCGTGCGCTCCCGTAACGATTACTACACCGCAGGCGGCAATATTACCGGCTTCCAGAACGGGCTGGCGATTGCGGGTGACTTTATGTCCGCCGCCTCGTTCCTCGGGATCTCCGCGCTGGTGTACACCTCCGGCTATGATGGTCTGATCTACTCCCTCGGCTTCCTCGTCGGCTGGCCGATCATTCTGTTCCTGATTGCCGAGCGCCTGCGCAATCTGGGCCGCTACACCTTCGCCGACGTGGCCTCGTATCGCCTGAAGCAGGGACCGATTCGCACCCTCTCCGCCTGCGGTTCGCTGGTGGTGGTGGCGCTGTACCTGATTGCGCAGATGGTGGGTGCGGGTAAATTGATCGAACTGCTGTTCGGCCTGAACTACCACATCGCGGTAGTGCTGGTGGGCGTGCTGATGGTGATGTACGTGCTATTCGGCGGCATGCTCGCCACCACCTGGGTGCAGATCATCAAAGCCGTTCTGCTGCTGTTCGGCGCCAGCTTTATGGCCTTTATGGTGATGAAGCACGTTGGCTTCAGCTTCAATAACCTGTTCACCGAAGCGATGGCGGTCCACCCGAAAGGGGAAGCCATTATGAGCCCGGGCGGGCTGGTGAAAGACCCTATATCTGCACTCTCGCTTGGTCTCGGCCTGATGTTCGGTACCGCGGGTCTGCCGCATATACTGATGCGCTTCTTCACCGTGAGCGATGCGCGTGAAGCGCGCAAGAGCGTCTTCTACGCTACCGGCTTCATGGGCTACTTCTATATTCTGACCTTCATCATCGGCTTTGGCGCGATCATGCTGGTGGGGGCGAACCCGGCGTTTAAAGACGCGGCGGGCGCGCTGATTGGCGGTAACAACATGGCGGCGGTGCATCTGGCGGACGCGGTGGGCGGCAACCTGTTCCTCGGCTTTATCTCCGCCGTGGCCTTCGCCACCATTCTTGCGGTGGTTGCGGGTTTAACGCTGGCCGGCGCGTCGGCGGTTTCGCATGACCTCTACGCCAACGTCTTCCGCAAAGGCGCAAGCGAGCGCGATGAACTGAAGGTCTCGAAAATTACCGTGCTGGTGCTGGGCGTCGTGGCGATTCTGTTGGGCATTCTGTTCGAGAAGCAAAACATCGCCTTTATGGTGGGGCTAGCCTTCTCGATTGCGGCCAGCTGTAACTTCCCGATCATCCTGCTCTCCATGTACTGGTCGAAACTGACCACCCGTGGGGCGATGATTGGCGGCTGGCTGGGGCTGCTGACGGCGGTGATCCTGATGATTCTGGGCCCAACCATTTGGGTGCAGATCCTCGGTCACGCAAGCGCCATCTTCCCGTATGAATACCCGGCGCTGTTCTCTATTGCCGTGGCGTTTATCGGTATCTGGGTCTTCTCGGCCACCGACAATTCGCCGGAGGGTAACCTGGAGCGTGAGAAATTCCGCGCCCAGTTTATCCGTTCACAAACCGGTCTCGGTGTTGAGCAGGGCCGCGCGCACTAAGCCTTTCTCCCCGGTCATTCTGGCCGGGGAGCTTAAAACATCACCCACGCCACCAGCGGCGCAACCAGCACCATTACCACGCCCGACAGCATCATGACCAGGCTCGCGACAACGCCCTCCTGCTGGCCCAGCTCATAGGAACGTGCCGTGCCCGCGCCGTGCGACGCCGCGCCAAACCCCGCGCCTTTGGCCATCCCTTCCCGAATAGAAAGCCGCAGAAAGAGCATATCGCCCACCGCCATCCCAAAGACGCCCGTCACCACCACAAACAGCGCCACCAGGTCCGGCTGTCCGCCGAGGGGTTTAGCCGCCGCCAGCGCGAACGGCGTGGTCACCGAGCGCACGGCCAGGCTGCGCTGAATTTCGTCGGGCAGCGTAAACAGCCGCGCCAGCCAGACGGAGCTACAGACCGCGACCACCGTGGCGGTAATCACGCCTGCGCTGAGCGACATCCAGTGGCGTTTGATAATCGCCAGGTTGTCGTAAACGGGCACGGCAAAGGCGATGGTCGCCGGGCCGAGCAGCCACAGCAGCCAGTGGGATTCACCAATATAGTTTTGCCAGGAGATATGGCCGAAGACCAGCATCAGCACCAGCAGGATCGGCGTGAAGACCAGCGGCATCAGCGGCAGGGCATGAAAACGGCGATACAGCCGCTTGTTGGCAAAGTAGATCCCAAGCGTCGCGATCAGGCACAGGACGCTGATCTGAAAGTTAGTCATGTTTGTGCCTGCTGATTTCAAACCGGTAGACTTTATCCACAACCCAGGCGGTCGCCCCCAGCACCATCAACGTACTCAGCGCGATGACCGCAAAGATTCGCCAGCCGTCCACCATCAGCAGCTGCGCATAGTTCACCACCGCCACCACGGCAGGGACAAAGAACAGCAGCATCTCCGCCAGCAGCCAGCGCGCCCCGGCTCGCACCCAGTTAAGGGGGATCACGCGACAGAGGATGAGCGTCAGCATCAGCAGCATCCCCACCAGGTTGGCAGGCAGCGGCAGATGGAGCCAGCCGACAAGATATTCGGCGAAAACAAACAGTCCCGCGTAGAGCAGTACCTGAACCGGGACCTGGAGTCGTTGTACAACGGCAGGCGTAACACGGCTTAACGCCACGGCCATGGGGGTTTTCCTCAAAAATGAGACGAAGCGCCAGTATAGTGAGCGCACGGTGTGGACTGAAATGAATTAAAATCATCAAAGGTATAGTTTCGAGGAATAATCATGGACATAAGAACGCTGCGCTATTTTGTCGAAGTGGTTCGTCAGCAAAGTTTTACCCGCGCAGCGGAGAAGTTGTTTGTTACCCAGCCCACCATCAGCAAGATGCTGAAAAACCTCGAAGATGAACTGAACTGTACCCTGCTGATCCGCGACGGGCGCAAGCTGCTGCTGACCGACACCGGACGCGTGGTGTTCGAGCGCGGGCTGGCTATTCTGGCGGAGTTCCGCCAGCTGAAAGCAGAGCTGGACGATATTAATCATCTGACCAAAGGGGTGCTTCGCCTCGGCATTCCACCGATGGTGGGGATGATGATGGCCGGGCCGATTAGCCTGTTTCGCCAGCGCTATCCCGGCGTAGAGCTGAAGATTTCGGAGTTTGGTGGGTTAACCGTCCAGCAGGCCGTCACTAACGGCGAGCTCGACGTTGCCATGACTGCCCTCCCCGTTGAGGAAGAGAGCGGCCTTGCGACGCTTCCGCTCTTTAGCCACCCGCTGTGCGTGCTGGTGCCCCGCTCCGGCGACTGGCTAAAGAGGGAGTCGGTGAAGCCTGAACTGCTCGGCGAGCACCCTCTGCTGATCTACAACGAAGACTTCGCCCTCAGCCGCCAGCTTATGACGCTGTTTAACCAGCATAACGTCAAGCCACGCATTGCGGTACGCAGCGGACAGTGGGATTTCCTGGCGGCGATGGTGCAGGCCGGCGTGGGGATTGCCATTCTGCCGCAGCCGATTTGCGAGCGTCTGGATAAAAACACGCTGCGCTGGATCCCACTGGAGAGCGATCTGCACTGGCAACTGGGCATGATCTGGCGTGAAGGGGTCTATTTGTCGCAGAGCGCGCAGGCGTGGCTGCAGTGTTGTGAGGGGTTTTGGGTGCCCACACCCTAACCCCTGGGCTCGATCGGTTCCCTCTCCCCTAAGGGGAGAGGGCCAGGGTGAGGGGCACAAACAGCGCTACTGATTCTCTATCAACAGCGCTTCCAGCAGGTCCAGATCGTGCAGCAGCTTTTGCAGCGTCTCGTTGCTGATCTGGCGCGTGGCGCGCAGGTGGTACAGTTCGGCACGCTCTGAGCGCAGCGCTGCCAGACGGAACCGGCGTTCCAGGTTCTCCTCCTGCAGCGAGCTTTCCACATCGTTACGCCCGTCCGCGCGGCGGCGAAGGTTACCAATTACGCGGGAACTCACTTCCGTCAGCAGCTGATTATCGATGTTCTCTTCCGCATCCGCGGCCAGACGCTCTTCCATTTTCTGGATGGCGACAATCGCCACTTCGGCGGTGGCCGCACGCGCAATGCGCTCTTCCTTGTGCTGCTGGGTCGAATCGCCAACATCAATATGCTGCAGCAGGATCGGCAGCATAATCACGCCGACAAACAGTGAGAAGAGAATCACGCCCGCCGCCAGGAAGACCAGCTCGTAGCGTGCCGGGAAGACATCGCCTGTCGGCAGCAGCAGCGGAATGGAGAGCACACCGGCAAGGGTGATCGCCCCGCGTACGCCCGCAAAAGAGGCAATCAGCAGTTCACGCGTTGTCCACGAGCCGAACTCCATCGGTTTTTTCTTCAGGAAGCGGACGCTGAAGTTTTTCATCGTCCACAGCCAGCCGAAACGAACCAGCATCAGCGCCAGGTAGATCAGCACGATGTCGGTAAACAGCATCCAGACCTCAACGTTCGGGTCGGCCTCCGCCGCCACCAGCGAGGACTCCATAATGCCAGGCAGCTGCAGGCCCAGGAGCAGGAACACCATGCCGTTAAAGACAAACTCCAGCATGGCCCAGGTGCTGTTTGCACGCAGGCGCATGGCCAGCGGCGCGCGGCGCATTACGCCGGAACGGGTAATGGTCATCCCTGCCGCAACCGCTGCCAGAATGCCCGACACGCCGATATGTTCGGCAATCAGATAAGAGGCAAACGGCAGCAGGAACAGCAGTACGATCTGCGTAGCGGGCTCATCGCCGCCCCAGCGGCTGAGGAAGCGCAGCGAGCGGCCGTACAGCCAGCTCACCACGAAGCCTGCGAGAATACCGCCAATCGCCACCTTGAAGAATTCCAGCGTTGCGCCGCCGACGGTAAAGACCATCGTACCCATCGCTACGGCCACGGCAAACTTCAGGGCGACCAGGCCGGAGGCGTCGTTCATCAGCGCCTCACCCTGTAAAATCCCCATGATTTTCTTCGGAATACGGCCTTCACCCACAATGCCGGACAGCGCCACGGCATCGGTTGGCGACAGCACGGCGGCCAGCGCAAAAGCCGGTATTAACGGAATGCCCGGCACCGTCCAGTAGATCAGGAAACCAATCCCGACGACGGTGACCACCACCAGCGCAAGCGCCAGGCCGAAGATCTCTCGCCCGTGCTCAAGGAATTCGCGCGTGGGCGTTTTCCAGCCATCGGCAAACAGCAGTGGCGGAATAAACAGCACGAGGAACAGTTCGGGGTCAAATTCCACGTGCAGGCCAAACGTCGGCCACGCCAGCAGCGCGCCGATGGCAATTTGCATTAATGGCAGGGGGACCTGAAAGGGCAGTACGCGTGTAACCACCCCGGATAGCGAGACCACAAGGGTCATGATGAGTATTGTGAAGAAGATTTCCATGCGTTCCCTGTTTGCTGTGTTGCTTATGTACTCCGGAAGGCGTCGTGCCTTTTATTCTATCTTCCCCAGAGTAACGCAAAAGGCAACAGGATGAGTCCTGAAAATAAAAACGGGCGGCCTGAGCCACCCGTTTTCGCATCAAAGGACAACTTAGATTGCCCAGCCGCCCGCGTAGAACGCCACCAGCGCAACGGCGATAACAACGGTGCCAACGTTCAGCTTGCGCCATTCACCGGAGACTAGACGACCGATCACCAGCGACGCGAAGCCGATCATAATGCCGGTCACGATGTTACAGGTCAGTACGATGAAGACCGCAGTAATCAGGCCAGACATCGCGTCCACAAAATCCGCAAAGTCGATTTTCGCCACGTTGCTCAGCATCAGCAGGCCAACGTACATCAGCGCTGGCGCGGTCGCGTACGCCGGAACCAGGTACGAGAGTGGAGAGAGAAACAGGATCAGCATGAACAGCACGCCGACGGTGATCGCCGTCAGGCCAGTTTTACCGCCTGCCGCCGTACCCGCCGCGGACTCGATGTATACCGCCGCAGGCGCCGCACCCACCAGACCAGAGAAGACGCTGCTCAGGGAGTCAGTGGTCAGCGCTTTGCCGCCGTCAATAATCTGACCGTCTTTATCCAGCAGGTTCGCCTGACCGGCCACCGCACGAATAGTACCGGTCGCGTCAAACACGGCGGTCATCACCAGCGCCAGCACGCTTGGGAGGATCACCGGGTTCAGCGCGCCAACGATATCCAGGCTGCCAATCAGGGAGTTGCCTTTGTCATCGCTCAGCGACGGCATGGCGAAAATGCCGGAGAAGTGGACGTTCGGATCGAAAATCAGGCCCACAATCGACACGCCGATAATGGTCAGCAGGATGCCGCCCGGGACTTTCAGTTTTTCCAGACCGATAATCACCGCCAGGCCGATCAGCGACATGATCACCGGGAAGCTGGCGAAATGGCCGAGCGCCACCGGCAGGCCGTCCAGCGGGTTCTTGATGACCAGACCGACGCCGTTGGCGGCGATCAGCAGCAGGAACAGGCCGATGCCGATGCCGGTACCGTGCGCCACGCCCTGCGGCAGGTTGCGCAAGATCCAGCTACGGATGCCGGTCGCTGAAATAATGGTAAACAGCACACCCATCAGGAACACGGCGCCCAGCGCAACCGGTACGCTGATGTGCTGACCCAGCACCAGGCTGAACGCGGTAAACGCGGTCAGGGAGATGGCGCAACCAATCGCCAGCGGCAGGTTCGCCCACAGGCCCATCACGATAGAGCCCACGCCGGCCACAAGACAGGTCGCTACAAAGACAGCCGCTGGCGGGAAGCCCGCTTTGCCCAGCATGCCCGGCACAACGATGACGGAATAAACCATCGCCAGAAACGTTGTCAAACCAGCAACGATTTCCTGACGCACGGTGCTGCCGCGGGCCGAAATTTTAAACATGGCGTCAAGTGAACCGCCAGTACGCGCAGATGGCGTAGACATAGAAAACATCCCCTGAGAGTTTTTTAGGAAGTCCGTAAGCGAGGTGGAGACGCCACTGCCAGCTAAACGTCAAATCCTTGTGTTGCGTTTGCGACGAAAGGGCGTCACAAAAAAAGCAAACGTTTAGCTCCGCGCTTACAAACGGGTGGTCAAATTAAGGCAAACGATTATCCAGCCTAATCCCCGCCCTTTTCAACTGAACTTTATCGTTTTTCGCTAAAATTCACTTATGACGCTGAAGAAATAAACAGAGGATGCGCAAACGTTATCGTCAATGCGCAATTTGTTTACATTTAATCCTCACCCGGGATGGATAACGGCCCCCCTTGCTCCAGAGTTCTTTGCCAGCCAGGGCTGTTCTCAACCTTACTTTTCCATGCCTGAATATGCGGCAGGTTGTTAATACCGCCGCGCGCCAGCAGGGCAAAAATCGGAAAGCTCATCTGGATGTCGGCCATGCTGAGCGTATCCCCGGCAAACCAGCTGTTTTTAGCCAGATGTGATTCAATAAAGCGCGCATGGGTTTCCAGCTGGCGGTTGAGGTACGCTTTCTGCACCCCCTGCCCCAGCGCTTTCCCCAGGGTTCGGATACCAAACGGCACCGGCGGTTTTCCGAGGCTGCTGAAGACCAGCTTCATTAACAACAGCGGCATCAGCGATCCTTCCGCGTAGTGCAGCCAGAAGCGGTACTGCACCTTATGCGCCGGATCTAAAGGCTTAAGCCGCGACTCGGGATCGTAAGTTTCCTGCAGGTACTCCAGAATGGCGCCAGACTCCGCAAGGATCAGCCCGTTATCTTCGATAACCGGTGATTTACCCAACGGATGTACCTTTTTGAGAGCCTCCGGCGCCAGCATGTTTTTTTGGCGCTGATAGTGAACGATCTCATAAGGCAGGCCGAGTTCTTCCAGCGCCCAGATCGCGCGGTGCGAGCGCGACTGGTTAAGGTGGTGTACCGTGAGCATGGCTTTCTCCTGTTATTCATACTTTTTAACTATAGAAAATTGAACAACATCGCGAAAAAAATTCGGCTAAAAACCGGTCAGCGACGCTGGCGAAAAAACGGGTCTTGCATAGAATTAAAGTGTCAGCACAATCCGGAACCTCCCCAACCAGCTCGACACTGAGGGGTGCTGACGTCGGGGGAAACCCTCCCGTGAACCAGCGGGATAGAGTGAAAGACAAAGACCGGGAAAAACTAAAGCGCCCTTATGTGGCGCTTTAGTTCTTTATGTGCTTTTTGCCGCGCAATCTCAATCCTCTTCCAGCAGCCGCGCCCCCGTCCCCTGCTCGCCCAGTTTGTCGCCGGGGTTACGCAGCGGGCAGTCGCTGCGCGACAGGCAGCCGCAGCCGATGCAGCCATCCAGCTCGTCACGCAGAGCGACCAGCGTGTGAATACGCCTGTCCAGCTCTTCACGCCACTGGGACGACAGCTCTTTCCACTCTTTCGGACTCAGCGTGTGCCCTTCCGGCAGTACCCCAAAGGCCTCACCGATCGTGGCCAGGGGAATTCCGATTCGTTGCGCAATTTTGATTATCGCCACGTAGCGGAGCACGTCGCGAGTATAGCGACGCTGGTTACCCCCGTTACGGATGCTCTTGATTAACCCTTTGCTTTCATAGAAGTGGAGCGCCGATACCGCAACGCCGCTTCGCTTCGCCACTTCACCGGGAGTTAAAAGCGCTTTAATTCGCGGCAATCTCTTTTCCATAAAACCTCTTTACCTCAAGTTAACTTGAGGAATTATACTCCCCCGCAGAGAAAACGACGAATTAACCGAGATAGTTGTATCTACAGAGGGGCAACCTTATGTCGCATCAGCAGATTATTCAGACGCTTATTGAATGGATTGATGACCATATCGACCAACCGTTGAACATTGATGTGGTCGCGAAAAAGTCGGGCTATTCGAAATGGTATTTACAGAGAATGTTCCGCACGGTCATGCATCAGACGCTGGGTGAGTACATTCGCCAGCGCAGACTTCTGCTGGCAGCGCAGGCGCTACGCTCAACGCAGCGGCCCATTTTTGATATCGCGATGGACCTTGGCTATGTGTCGCAACAAACCTTTTCCCGCGTGTTTCGCCGCGAGTTTGACCGTACGCCGAGCGACTATCGCCACCAGTTGAATTAATCACTCTCAGTGCAAAGGCTGCTGCTGCCAGGTCATAAATTCCTGGGGCGGCATCGCTTTCGCGAAGTGCCATCCCTGACAAAACTGGACGCCGCGCTTCAACAGCCAGCTCACCTGCTCTGCCGTCTCTACCCCTTCCGCAATGGTTTTCAGGCGCAGGCTCTGCGCCATCTCGATAATATGCTCGGCGATCAGGTGGCTGGTACTGTTGGTCGTTAAGGTATCGATAAACGATTTATCGATCTTCAGGATATCCACGTTCAGCGAGTAGAGGTTGTGCAGGTTCGAGTAGCCGGTACCGAAGTCATCGATCGCGACTTCATAACCCGCCTGACGGAAAGCCTGAATCACCGGCGTGGTTTTTGGCACATCGATAAAACCACGTTCCGTCACTTCAATTTTGATTTGCTGCGCGCGGACGGCGTAGTGGCGAGCCTTGTCGGAAATCATGGCGATCAGCCGCGAGGAGTGGAAATCCGTGGCCGACAGGTTAATCGAAATATAGAGATGCGGATGCTCCGCCAGGAAATGGCCCAGATCGTTGAACACCTCCTCAACGACATAGTCCGTAATCCGCTCGCTCATTCCCTCATTTTCCGCCAGCGGAATAAACTCAGCCGGGCTCATCACCTGCCCGTTAAAACCCGGCCAGCGTAACAACGCTTCCGCACCCACACACTGGTTGTTCTTGATATCAATAATCGGCTGATAGTGGACGCAAAGCTGTCGCTTGTTCAGCGCCCGGTGCAGTAAGCGCCCCGGCGAATTAAGCTCACGATGGGTACGGGACCATACCAGCAAAATAATAATGCTGCAGATCATGCCCAGCGGTAGCGTCAACGTCGCCTGGTGATAAAGCGTTTCATAAAAGCGTTTATTCGATGTCGACACAATGGCCGCAATAGGTCTTTTGGGGGACGTTACGATCGTATAAAAGCGGTTATCTTTTTGAAATACCGATTCCTTATCTCGAATCATCGAATTTAATAAAGAAACATTGGCTTTCTGGCTAACCGAAAAGAAAGCATTGGTTACCGTGTCGTACACACCCCACGAGAGAGAATGATCCGCTGACATGACTTCGCTGTATGAAAGCGGATTGACGACCACCACATAATTTCCGCGCTGCATATATGTCATTTTATAGCCAGTATAAAATGGGGTATCGCGATAATAATAGATAGCGACGTCAGGTTTACGCGTGTAATTAGCGACAGGAATGGCGTAGGGATGATCCGGTGTAAAAACGGTCGAACAAAGAAAATTCTGACCTTCAGCGTAAATTAAATCGGCGACAAACAGGCGGCCACGAACAACGTTCAGCATATATTGACGGTGTCCCGGCGTGCAAAGCTCACCCTGATATTTTTCAGCCTCGTCCCGGGCCAGCTCAACCTGTTGAATAACCAGCTCTGTTTTGTCTAAAGCCAGTTCAGCAAATGTGCGTAGCTGTGCGCTTGTTTCAGACACGGCGCGTAGCTGGGCAAACCATAGGGCAAGCATCACCGGCAGCATAACTACCATGATGATCCCTACCACCCTGAGCATTTTGCGCCGCGCGCTACGATTCATTTCCCGCCCTATATCCCTGCATGTTGTACGCCTGTAGTAATGAAGGCCGGATGCTTTGTTAAACAGGTGATTACGTTGCATGAATCATGCAAAGTTAGCAACTGACTTTTAGTATTAAAAATCTTAAATTTCGTTATGACGATAATATTTTCCCGTAAGTTAAACTGTAAGTATTCGTTCCGTTTCAATTAAGGGAAATAATTATCCAGCCCGCCGGGGCCGACAGAAAGATAACACAACAGACGATCGTTGATTAAGCCAAACGTCTAACAGCATGAAAAAAGTACAACATCGTCATGACGTTTTATGCTATTTGCTCCAGGTACTGTGTTTGTTGATTTATAAATAATCGGTCTTTACCACACTATTTTCAGTAATGGCGGAGAATAACGCCCCTGTTATAAAAACCGAATTTGCGGTATCCCCACTTGCCCGACGGGCGTTTCCGGCACGTTGTGGGTTCATCTCCTCATGCGCCGAGGCTGGTCCTGCCTACAGAATCGCTTTTCCTGGGGAATAAAATCCTCTTTTTTGATCGCACAGGCACTGGCGAATAAATCATCAATTGTGATATAGTTCACACATATTTTGTAACGAGAAACACTGTTTCATGCAGTTCGTCTGATTTGTAGAGGATGGGTTTTATGGCAACCATTACTACCAGCATGGTTCTCATGCGCTGGCCTTTGTTAAGTGCGGTACTGATGTTTTTAGCCAGCACGCTGAACATTCAGTTTCGTAAATCTGACTATGCGGGTCTTGCTGTCATCAGCACCCTGCTGGGGCTGGGTGCGGCCTGCTGGTTTGCAACGGGTCTGCTTGGTATCACCCTGTTGGATATCGCTGCCGTCTGGGAAAACATTAAAGTGGTGATGGTTGAGGCGATGAGCCACACGCCGCCAGACTGGCCGATGGTGATTACCTGATCCCTTACGGAATAAAAAAACCCAGACGATGGTCTGGGTTTTTTGTTTTTAGCACGCGGAAATCAGAACGGAATGTCGTCGTCGAAATCCATTGGCGGTTCGTTAGACGGCGCCGGAGCAGACTGCTGCTGCGGACGAGACTGTGCGCCGCCGCTGAACTGGTTGCCACCCTGCGGCTGCTGAGGCTGACCCCAACCGCCCTGCTGCTGGCTCTGACCGCCACCTGCAGGTGCGCCACCGCCCTGACGGCCACCCAGCATCTGCATGGTGCCGCCCACGTTGACCACTACTTCAGTCGTGTACTTCTCAGCACCGGACTGATCGGTCCATTTGCGGGTACGCAGCTGGCCTTCGATATAGACCTGAGAACCTTTACGCAGATATTCTCCGGCCACTTCGGCCAGTTTGCCAAACAGCACAACACGGTGCCATTCGGTCTGCTCTTTCATCTCACCGGTCGCTTTATCACGCCAGGATTCGGAAGTAGCCAGCGTAATGTTGGCAACTGCGCCACCACTCGGCATGTAGCGTACTTCCGGGTCCTGGCCCAGATTACCGACGAGAATCACCTTGTTTACGCCTCTGCTGGCCATGTTCGTGTCTCCTGAATACGTTTCTTAATAGTGTAAACGCGCGAGTGTACCATTTCCATGCTGCACTTTGATAGTTGCGTAGCACGTTCCAGAGTTCTCCCGCAACTCAACATTGTTACACAGCGAATCAGAAAATGCATTCCAATACTGTATATTCAAACAGGTCAAATTGTGTCATAATTAGCCGTTTCTGACAGCCGTTTGTCCTTCAAACAAACCAGGCAATCCGTGTTCCAACCGGGAAAGGTGAATGGATAAGATCGAAGTTCGGGGCGCCCGCACCCACAATCTCAAGAATATCAACCTGATAATCCCTCGCGACAAACTCATTGTCGTGACCGGGCTTTCGGGGTCTGGCAAATCCTCACTGGCTTTCGACACTCTGTATGCCGAAGGACAGCGTCGTTACGTTGAATCGCTCTCGGCGTACGCTCGTCAGTTCCTGTCGCTGATGGAAAAACCGGATGTCGACCATATTGAAGGGTTGTCACCTGCTATCTCTATTGAGCAGAAGTCCACGTCGCATAACCCGCGCTCAACGGTCGGTACCATTACCGAAATTCATGACTACCTGCGTCTGCTGTATGCCCGCGTGGGCGAGCCGCGCTGCCCGGACCACGACGTCCCGCTGGCGGCGCAAACCGTGAGCCAGATGGTCGATAACGTGCTGTCGCAGCCGGAAGGCAAACGCCTGATGCTCCTTGCGCCAATCATCAAAGAGCGTAAGGGCGAACACACCAAAACGCTGGAAAATCTGGCAAGCCAGGGCTATATCCGCGCCCGTATCGACGGCGAAGTGTGTGACCTGTCCGATCCACCACAGCTGGAGCTGCAGAAGAAGCACACCATCGAAGTGGTGATTGACCGCTTTAAGGTGCGCGACGATCTCGCCACGCGCCTGGCGGAATCCTTTGAAACGGCGCTGGAACTCTCTGGCGGTACGGCCGTGGTCTCCGACATGGACGATCCAGAAGCGGAAGAGCTGCTCTTCTCCGCCAACTTTGCCTGCCCGATTTGCGGCTACAGCATGCGCGAGCTGGAACCGCGCCTGTTCTCCTTTAACAACCCGGCGGGCGCGTGCCCGACGTGTGACGGCCTGGGCGTGCAGCAGTATTTCGATCCGGATCGCGTGATCCAGAACCCGGAGCTGTCGCTGGCGGGCGGGGCCATTCGCGGCTGGGACAAGCGTAACTTCTACTACTTCCAGATGCTGAAATCGCTGGCAGAACACTACAAGTTCGACGTTGAAGCGCCGTGGGCCAGCCTGAGCCCGAACGTGCACAAAGTGATCCTGTTCGGTTCCGGTAAAGAGCACATCGAGTTCAAATACATGAACGATCGCGGCGATACCTCCGTGCGTCGCCACCCGTTCGAAGGGGTGCTGCACAACATGGAGCGCCGCTACAAAGAGACTGAATCCAGCGCGGTGCGCGAGGAGCTGGCGAAGTTCATCAGCAACCGCTCCTGTGCCACCTGTGAAGGAACGCGCCTGCGCCGCGAAGCGCGCCACGTGTTTGTGGAAAACACGGCGCTGCCGACCATCTCAGACATGAGCATCGGCCACGCGATGGACTTCTTCAATAACCTGAAGCTCTCCGGCCAGCGCGCGAAAATAGCCGAAAAAGTGCTGAAAGAGATTGGCGATCGCCTGAAATTCCTGGTGAACGTCGGCCTGAACTACCTGACGTTATCCCGCTCGGCAGAAACGCTCTCCGGCGGTGAAGCGCAGCGTATACGTCTGGCGAGCCAGATTGGCGCGGGTCTGGTAGGCGTGATGTACGTACTGGATGAGCCGTCCATCGGCTTGCACCAGCGCGACAACGAGCGTCTGCTCGGCACGCTGGTCCACCTGCGCAATCTCGGCAACACGGTAATCGTGGTCGAGCACGATGAAGATGCGATCCGCGCGGCTGATCACGTGATCGATATTGGTCCGGGCGCAGGCGTACACGGCGGGCAGGTGGTTGCAGAAGGGACGCTGAAGGACATCATGGCGGTGCCCGAATCGCTGACCGGCCAGTACATGAGCGGCAAGCGTAAGATTGAGGTGCCAAAACAGCGCGTAGCGGCAGATCCAGAAAAAGTGCTGAAGCTGACCGGCGCGCGCGGCAACAACCTCAAAGACGTCACCCTGACGCTGCCTGTTGGCCTGTTTACCTGTATCACCGGCGTATCCGGTTCCGGTAAATCGACGCTGATCAACGATACGCTGTTCCCGATTGCGCAGACGGCGCTGAACGGCGCGACGCTGGCCGAGCCGGCGCCGTACCGTGACATCCAGGGGCTGGAGCATTTCGATAAAGTTATCGACATTGACCAGAGCCCGATTGGCCGTACCCCGCGCTCTAACCCGGCAACCTATACCGGCGTCTTCACGCCCGTACGTGAACTGTTTGCCGGTGTGCCGGAAGCACGCTCCCGCGGCTATACGCCAGGACGTTTCAGCTTTAACGTACGCGGTGGCCGCTGCGAAGCGTGCCAGGGCGACGGTGTGATCAAGGTTGAGATGCACTTCCTGCCGGATATCTACGTCCCGTGCGACCAGTGCAAAGGCAAGCGCTATAACCGAGAAACGCTGGAGATTAAGTACAAAGGCAAGACCATCCACGAAGTGCTGGACATGACCATCGAAGAGGCGCGCGAATTCTTTGATGCCGTTCCTGCGCTGGCGCGTAAGCTGCAGACGCTGATGGACGTGGGCCTGACCTACATTCGTCTGGGGCAATCAGCAACCACGCTGTCCGGCGGCGAAGCGCAGCGCGTGAAGCTGGCGCGCGAGCTGTCAAAACGCGGCACCGGTCAGACGCTCTACATTCTGGACGAGCCGACCACCGGCCTGCACTTTGCCGATATCCAGCAGCTGCTCGACGTGCTGCATCAGCTGCGCGATCAGGGCAACACTATCGTGGTCATCGAACATAACCTGGACGTGATTAAAACCGCGGACTGGATTGTCGATCTCGGCCCGGAAGGCGGCAGCGGCGGCGGTGAAATCCTCGTCTCCGGTACGCCAGAGACGGTTGCAGAGTGCGAAGCCTCGCACACCGCGCGCTTCCTTAAACCGTTGCTGTAATTGTCACACGGAGAGCTGCTGTCGGGTCGTTTCCGGCAGCAGCTCAACCGCCTGCTGATAGGATGCGTCCACCAGGTAGTAAATTTGCGAGCCTGGAATCGATCCATCCAGATAGACGGTGCTCCAGTGCGCCTTATTGAGGTGCTTGCTCGGCCTCACGTCATCATGCTGTTGACGTAGCAAATCCGCCAGTTCAGGGCTGGTTTTCAGCGACGCCGCCGGACGGCCTTCCACCTCTTTCACCATCGCAAACAGCACATCCCCCACCTTAACCTGCGTGGCTTTCCAGTCGCTATGGACGCTCTGCTCCGCGCCGGGCTTGCTCATGCAGTACTGAAGTATCTCCGAAATTGTCATCTTTATTCCCCTTGTAGCGTGGCGATAATTTTACGCGAACCACCGTGAATGCGATGCTCTCCCAGCCAGATCCCCTGCCACGTTCCCAACAGCAGCCGCCCGTTGTGAACCGGCAGCATAAGCGATACGCCCAACAGGGAGGATTTAATATGCGAAGGCATATCGTCTGCCCCCTCATAGTCATGCTCATAAGGAGCGTTGTCCGGGACGCTCTTCAGAAAATGGTGCTCCATGTCTGACCGGACGGTGGGATCGCAATTTTCATTAAGCGTGAGAGAGGCAGACGTGTGCTGAAGGAGCAGATGCAGCAAACCCGTTTTGACCCGCGGCAGGTCGCGGATTTGCCCGATGACTTCGTCCGTCACCAGATGAAATCCGCGTGGTTTAGCGCTTAAGGTCAGGGTCTGTTGATACCACATGTGCTGCTCCGTAATGAAAGATGAATCTTTCTAAGTGTGCAGCAAGAAGGCGAAAGGTAAAACCCGCAGCGACGAGATTTGTTTAAAAAAGAGTCAAACTCGTCGCCTGCGGTTTAATACTCAGAGTTCACAATGACCTCTTCGCCAAACTTTCCGGCCATCGGCAGCGGTCGATAGGTCGAGTTAGAGGCACGCAATACCCTGATCCCTCTGGCACCCACGTCATGCGCGGCAGTGATGTCGTTATCCGAATCGCCGTAGAATACTTTGATATTTTTCTTTTCCAGCCACTGGGTTTTGGTGTTTTGCCCTTCTTTGTCACCGGCAAAAATCACCGGATTCATGCTGGCTACCGGGATCTGAAAATCATCCTGCAGGGTTTTGGAGACGGTTTCCGTTTTGGTCTGACTGCGGCCGGTGACAAAGTAGATGCTGTCTCCGCGCTTCACGTGCATAGCAATAAGCGCACGGGCAACCTCTTTCGGGATGCTGAATTCGTCCCAGCCGTTATTCATTTTTTCCCAGAATTCCGGGTTCTTCAGATACGCTTCGCTGTCGGGCGAATACATTTTTTTGCCGCGCCAGAAGCCCGGGCTGGAGAAGAGAACGGTATCGTCAATGTCAAAACCCACGGCCATTGGCGCACGGCCCATCAGGCTGTTTTCGATTTGAGCCACGGAAACCCAGTGAATGGGCGCCTGCTCGGCAAGCATGGCTGCAGTGGTACCGGTGTAAAGCGGCGTCGGGGCAGAAGCTCGCGCGACGACGGCGCTATTAAGCGAGAACAATAAGCAGGCGGCGCTGAGCGCCAGTGTGATCTTGCGCATGTTTTCCCCTGAAAATTCAGTTTGTTATCGTTTTAATTTGAGCGGATGGTCAAAAAACTATCCGACCATAACCCCAGCGGGAGGTGAAGGGAAGGAGTTTTTGCTTATGAAGGGGAATAAAAAGAAGACGATCACAAAAGCCGGGCAACGTTTTTGTGCGGCCTGATGCCCTCACCCCGACCCTCTCCCACAGGGAGAGGGTGAGTTGGTAAGTACTTACATTACAGCAGCAAACGCCTGCACCACGCGATGAACGTTGCTGGCATTCAGGCCCGCCACGCACATACGGCCGCTGGCAATCAGGTAGACGCCGAACTCTTCGCGCAGACGATCGACCTGGGCCGCACTCAGTCCGGTATAGCTGAACATCCCGCGCTGCTTGAGCAGATAGTCGAAGTTATGTCCCGGCACGGCCTCTTTCAGGACGTTAACCAGTTCCTGACGCATCGACAGAATGCGCTTACGCATCGCCTCCACTTCGCCAAGCCAGGACGCTTTCAGCTGCTCGTCACCGAGAACCGTCGCCACCACCTGCGCACCAAAGTTTGGCGGGCTGGAGTAGATACGGCGTACCGTCGCTTTCAGCTGGCCGAGCACGCGGCTGGCTGCTTCGGCATCCTCACAGACTACTGACAGACCGCCAACGCGTTCACCGTACAGGGAGAAAATTTTAGAGAAGGAGTTACTTACCAGAGCAGGCAGCCCGGCGCTGGCTACGGCGCGGATGGCGTAAGCATCTTCTTCCATGCCCGCGCCAAAGCCCTGGTAGGCAATGTCGAGGAATGGGATCAGGTCACGGGCCTTCAGTACCTCAATCACCGTATCCCACTGGGCGTTAGTGAGATCTGCACCGGTCGGGTTATGGCAGCATGGGTGCAGCAGCACAATACTGCGCGCCGGCAGCGTGTTCAGTTTTTCCAGCAGCGCTTCAACGCGCACGCCGTTAGTTTTGCTGTCGAACCACGGATAGGTCTCGACCTTGAAGCCTGCGCCCTCGAAAATCGCAACGTGGTTTTCCCACGTCGGGTCACTGACCCACACGCCTGAATCCGGGAAGTATTTTTTCAGGAAGTCTGCACCCACTTTCAGCGCACCCGAGCCGCCCAGCGTCTGGATGGTCGCCACGCGTTTTTGCGCGAGCACCGCGTGATCGGCGCCGAACAGCAGCGGTGCAATGGTGTTGCGATAAGCGTTTAGCCCTTCCATTGGCAGATAAAGAGAAGCGCCGTGTGGAACAGCGTTCAGACGCGCTTCGGCTTCGGCAACGGCTTTTAATTGAGGAATAATGCCATCCTCGTTGTAATACAGACCGATGCTGAGGTTCACTTTGTCGCTGCGAGGATCTTCTTTGAAACGCTCCATTAAGGAGAGGATAGGGTCGCCGGCATAGGCGTCAACTTTCTGAAACACGCGATGGTTCTCCGGAATTCGATGAGGCAGGGATTTCAACAATAAACCGGAATATCACGCAACACCACCCCTTAGGATTATCCTGCGATCGGCATAGGTTTTTTGCGTCCTTTAGCCATGACATTTACCCAATATTTTCCCCTTCTCGCTTTCCGTAATGTGACTCCTGCGCAACCGCGCATTCACTGATTCAAGGAGTTCACATCATGGATTCACAATTTATTGGTTCAGTTATTAACGCCCTGCCGCTGGAGCATATGATCGGCGGTCCGCTGCAGGCGATGATCAAAGCACAGGTTCAGGCGAGCAAGTCCTATACCGACTTCCTGCTCTCTGTCTGCATTAAAGACGGCAAAGCCGTCGCGATCGAGTTCGACTACGACGAAACCGTGGTAGACGAACAAGGCGTGAACAAAGGCAGCGTGACCCGCAAGATGAGCATTCCGCTGCTGGCGGCGATCACGCACCCTATCATCTGTATCGAAGACGGCACCATCGACTTTGAGCTGGAAGTGAGCCAGAGCGAAGCCAGTTCCAGCAGTACCGAAGCGGAGGCCTCCGTGGAAGCGTCCGTCGGCTGGGGTGTCTTTAAAGCCAAAATGACCGGCAAAGTCTCCCATAAATCGGAGCAGACCCGTTCGACCGACACACGCGCGAAATACTCCATTCATACCCAGATCAAACGCCAGGAGCCACCAGAAGCTCTGCAGCGCGTAATTGACTACCTGACCAACGCCAAAACCAAGCCTGTCGCCGCGCAATAATCTTCCACGCCGCGACATACGTGCGATTCCGTAACGCAGGGGCTACCCGGGTAGCCCTTTTTCCAGGAGCGAAATATGTCTTTTAAAAAATGGCTGCGCGGCGGCAAGGATGAAGAGCCGGAAAACAGGATGGGCAAAGAGGATGAAGGCACGCCGCCTGTACAGGAAAACACGCCCCCTACGCCGCCAGCCGATATTCCCGGCGTGCCGATCTCGCTTGAAGATATTACGCGCGGGATGCAGTACGCGGCCACGGCGGCCAACGAACTGATTGCTCAGCAGTATATGAAAGCGCTGGATCCCTTTTTCGAACCTGCTGAGGACGGTTCGTTGGTTCCACGCACGGTACAGCTGGCACTGGATGAAAAGCACTGCTTTGACCTGCCCTTGGTCGCACTTTCAACGCCGCGCGGGCTGATGCTGGAGAAAATGAAGGTCAACCTGACGATCCGTACGGAAGGCATGCAGGCACCTTCCCGCCAGTCCGGTGAAAACGAATTTGGTCGCTTTCACGTCAGCCTTTCGCCTTCCAGCGATAACAAAGGCGGGCGTGACAGCCGCCACGTCGATGTGGAGATGCAGTTTACCGCGCTTGAGCCACCGGAAAGCGTTATGCGCTTGATTGACGAATACACCAACAAGGTGATTCCCCGTCCGAAAGCAGAGGAGACTCCGTAATGCACACACAACCAGAACGTACAGGTGACAAGGGTATTCAGCTGATTTGCCAGTTTGAAGGACTAAAGCTGGAGCGTTATCGCGATGCCGTAGGTTTATGGACCATCGGCTATGGCCATTTGATCCTCAAAGAGGAGATGGAAAAGCTCACTAAAATTACTACCGGCGAAGCCAAAGATCTGCTGCGCAAAGATCTAAAACGCACCGAGGACGGCGTGAAAAAGCTGCTGAACCAGCCAGCAACGCAGGCGCAATTCGACGCGCTGGTTTCCTTCGCCTTCAACCTCGGCGTTGGCAATTTGAAGAAATCAACGCTGCTCAAAAAATTCAACGCTGGCGATGTTCAGGGCGCCGCACTGCAGTTCAAAAGCTGGAATAAGGCAGGCGGGAAGGTATTGGCTGGTCTGACGCGTCGCCGCGAGGCGGAAATGAAGTTATTTCTCAGTTAACTCGACAGGAAAAACACATGAAATCATTATCCATAGTGCAAATGGCCGTTCTTTCTGCTTCCTTATTCGCCGTTTTACAGGCTACTGCCGCCATGCCAACCTGCGAAGATGAAATAAAGGAAGTTAACGCCTTTTTATCTTCTCAGGGTGTACCGCCCGTCAATAATGTGACCGAGCTGGCGACAACCCTTCGCCATATAAAAAATTTTGGCCGCCTGCCCGACCGCTATATCACGTCGGAAGAAGCCAAACGCCTCGGCTGGTCGGGGAGTGAAAGCGAGTCACTTTGGGGGTTGAAACTCACTCATCAAAAATGGATCGGAGGCGACAAATACAGCCATAGCGCTCTTCCTGCCGATCAGCCCTGGCTTAGCGCGGATGTGGATGTCGTAAAGGGCTATCGCTCTCCTGAACGTTTGATTTACAGCCTGTCAGGGCAACAGCGCTTTATCACTACCGATAAGTATCAGCATATTGTTGAGCTGGATCCCTGCCAATAATAAGCGCCCGTTACGATAATAAATCCCCTTTTTCGAGGGGGTTTATCCTTGCAGAGGATGAATGTATGTCTGACATCTATCTCCCGACCCTCATCAGCGAAGCCTTGCTGGCATTTTCAGGCTTATTTGGCGGCGTCAGTATTTCGTTTTTCTGGCAACCGCAGCGGCTGCATCAGCACAGCCGATTTATGGCAGGCATTATTTTTGGCGGAATCAGCATGGGTGCGGCCGTCGCATTAGGTGGCTTATCAGCCCGCTGGTTAAAGATAGACCTTAACCAGGCCGATATCACGCTTGGTTTAGGTTATATCCTCGGGGCAATGAGTAATGGTCTGATCGTCTGGCTGGCAAACTTTTTCCGCCGGCACGAACAGCGCGATATTTTTGATGTCGCCAGCGTCATCAAAAGCAAAGTCAGGCACGAGTCACTTTCTCCGCCTGATTTAACCCATAACAATCCCGATGGAGAGTAAATGCTTAACATAATGAATGGCTGGGTTCTTCCCTTTATTATCCTCGTCGACCTTGTCACCTCGCTGCTCATTTTGTTTGCAGCCTATAGTCGAAGAGTCCATGCTCTGCCGGTAATGTGTAAAGTCGGCTTAGCTGCCCTCGCCTTTGGCTTTTTTGGTGAGAGCAGTTTAAACATGAAATTTATCCTTACTGGGGCTGATATACTGAGTGACAGTTTTCCCTTCTGGCTATTGCAGGACTTTGGAACTCTGGTGGTCGTGATATACTATTTCAAATCTCAGTATCATTAAAAAAAGCGCGACAGTATTCTGCCTGTCGCGCTTTTCACTAAACATAGTTTGATACCAATCCTGCGTCTTACAAAAACGGCCTAATTGCCCATATATTTAAAATAGAGCATTGCAGCCTGTGTTCGATTGTTGACCTGCAATCGGTGAAAAATGGATTCCAGATGTACTTTGACCGTACCAGCACTGATATTCAGTTGTCTGCTGATCTGCTTATTTGTTCCTCCATTCGCCAGCAGCTTGAGCACTTCCTTCTGCCGACGACTCAGAGTATGAATCGGTAAACCGCCAGTGGGTTGTTCTCGCTGAATCACGGCCTGCTCCGGAAAGCAGACCACACCCGAGGAAACCATGCTAAGTATCTGGCTGATTTTCTCGGCGGGAAGATCCTTAGTAAAAATGCCCTTAATGCTTTGACGAATGTAGAAGTTGAATATCTTATCCGTCGTTTTTCGTAACATTACCACGATCGGTAGCTCAGGCCAGTTTGACATCAAATTTGTGATAAAATCACGGCATTTCATTTCACCATCCAGCAAAATAATGCTGACTGGCATAGAGGTTAAAATTGGGTGTGCATCTTCAAAGTTGTTCGCTGAAAAAACAGTGCATTCCGGCATTACGCGTTCCAGCTCTGTTTTCATACCGTGAATGAAGATCGGTAATTCATCGATCATTAATATGTTCATTGTAGCATAACCCCGTGTGAAATCTATTTTCTTAGATTATTCAACTAACTTATTCCGAAATTAAGTATGCGTGCTATTGCAGAACTGTAAAAACAGCATTCGGCATAAGGCAAATGTCATATGCCTAAGCACAAAGTTAAGCAGTGCTACACATTAAACATAGCCATATTTAATTAAGAACGAACTTATCGCTATCAAAAATACCCTGGGCTTAATAGCATATTTCTCGAAATATTGCCGACACGTATTATTTAACCGCACGCGTGCCATCCACCTACATATTAATATTTCAATGAGGTCATTTATGACAATACTAACAGTGTATTTCTGTGGTACTGGTTCTAATAAGTTTGATGAGTCTCATGCTAATTACTGGAACGGCGAGCTCATTTCTTCTCTGGCCGCCAATAACAAGGGTAAAGAGTTCGCCGAATGGGTCATTCTTGATGGCCCGGGAAGCGGTAATCTTCAAAGCGATGAACTTTGGGTCAAAAGCGGAGAATATTCTCAGCTTCGGGCCCAGCTTCTGGGCAGCGGCTGGAATGAGAATGTTAAGCACGCGATCAATATTATTAAAGGGCACGTTGACTGGCAGCGAGAAAAGCTCACAAAAGAGAACTATGAGCAGCTCAAAAAGGCGGGCGTGCCGATTCAGGACGTTGAGGTTACCGGATCGTTTTGGTGGCGCAAGTATGATTATGGTGACCGTAAAGTGACCCAGCAGGCGCTGCAGCAGCAAATTATTAAAACCTTCCGTCAGGGCCAGATTCTGCCCACTCAGGTGAACCTTGTGGGATGGAGCCGGGGCGGAATTAGCTGCCATATGCTTGCGAATGCGATGCTGGCCGATCCCCTTTTGACGACTATTCCGGTGAATATTTTTGCTGTCGATCCGGTTCCGGGAATGGGTAATTTCCAGCCGGAAAAAGTCACTCTGGGCAGCAACGTGAAGGAGTATGTGGCTTTCTATGCCCGACACGAGCGTTCAAAAGGTTTCTCGTGCGTCATTCCACAGACCGATAGCACGACAAAGGTACATATTTATCCTATGTCTGGTCGTCACGCTACGCTGGTGGGAAATGCGTCGGCTAATGGGAATAGCGGGGAAAAAGTGGTGCATGAACCGGGCACGATCGTGCGTCATTTTGCCGAAGTTTGCCTGCAAAGATGGGGGGTCACGCTGGATAAAAAGCTCAATCTTGATGGTGTGCAGCTGCTGGAATTGCATCAGGTCATTCAGCGTAACGCTCCGCTGTTCGCCGAAATGCAGAAAACGGTGTACACCATTTCGGAAAACGATGGGGGAGAACGCTATGTCTCACTGGGCAACACAGGAAAACGCTTCTCATCCATTCAGGGCGCGCGCTTCAGTCCAGAGTCAGGGCTGGCGTCAGATTATTTAACGAATCAGGCGATTTATAACGTGTTGAAATAAGCGTTACTTGTCCAACGGCAACGTATGCCGTTGGACTGTTACGTACACGTTTCAGTCGACGTACTTCATCGCCACCCGAGACGTCAGGCGGGTAATAAGTTCGTAAGCACTCACTTTAGTAATTTCAGCAATACGTTCAACGGGTAAACCTTCCCCCCACATCACCACATCGTCGCCGGGTTTATCCTGCGCTTCTGGCCCCAGATCGACGCAAATCATGTCCATCGCCACGCGACCAACGATCTTCACCTCGCGACCGTTGACGAGAACCGGCGTACCCGACGGCGCGGCACGGGGATAACCGTCGCCATAGCCCATCGCCACCACGCCAAGGCGGGTATCACGCTCGCTGGTCCAGGTACCGCCGTAGCCCACCGGCTCACCCGCTTTATGGTCACGCACGGCAATCAGGTTAGAGACCAGCGACATGACCGGCTGGAAGCCAAAATCCGGCCCCCAGGGCTTGTTCTCCAGCGGTGATACGCCGTAAAGAATGATGCCCGGTCGCGCCCAGTCGAAGTGCGACTGCGGCCACAGCAGGATCCCGCCGGAAGCTGCGATCGAGCGCATCCCCGGCTTGCCTTCGCAGAAGGTATTAAAGATATCCAGCTGCCGCTCGGTTGCACCGCACTCGGGCTCATCGGCACGGGCGAAGTGGCTGACAATATTCACCGGCTGGCGCACGTTTTTGCACCGGCATAGACGCTGGTAAAACGCTTCCGCGCTTTCCGGACGTACGCCCAGACGGTGCATGCCCGTGTCTAGCTTCATCCAGACGGTCACCGGCTCGCTCAGCTCGGCGGTTTCAAGTGCGGCCAGCTGTTCTTCATTGTGTACCGCCGTGTGCAGATGCTGGTCAGCAATGGTTGGCAGATCGCTGGCTTCGAAAAAACCTTCGAGGAGAAGAATCGGTTGGGTAATCCCCCCCGCGCGCAGGCGGAGGGCTTCTTCAAGACGGGCGACGCCAAAGGCATCGGCATCGGGGAGCGTTCGCGCGGTCTCAAGAAGACCGTGTCCGTAAGCGTTCGCTTTCACGACTGCAACGAGCTTGCTGACAGGCGCCAGTTGACGCAGACGTTGCAGGTTGTGTCGCAGAGCGCGGCGGTTAATAACAACAGTTGCCGCTTGCATTTGAATTCCTTAGAAATTACTCATCATCATATTGAGGACCGGCATAGTTGTCGAAACGCGACCACTGTCCGTTAAAGGTCAGACGCACCGTTCCGATTGGGCCGTTACGTTGTTTACCAATAATAATTTCGGCGATCCCTTTCAGGTCGCTGTTCTCGTGATAAACCTCATCACGGTAGATAAACATGATTAAGTCGGCATCCTGCTCGATGGAGCCGGATTCACGCAGGTCGGAGTTGACCGGGCGCTTGTCGGCGCGTTGTTCCAGGGAGCGGTTCAGCTGCGACAGCGCGACCACCGGCACGTGCAGCTCTTTGGCTAACGCCTTGAGCGAGCGGGAAATCTCCGCAATCTCCAGCGTACGGTTGTCTGAAAGCGACGGAACGCGCATCAGCTGAAGGTAGTCGATCATGATGAGGCCGATGCCGCCGTGTTCACGGGCGATACGGCGCGCGCGGGAGCGCACTTCCGTCGGCGTCAGGCCGGAAGAGTCATCGATATAGATGTTACGTTTTTCCAGCAGAATGCCCATGGTGCCGGAGATGCGCGCCCAGTCCTCATCGTCAAGCTGGCCGGTACGAATGCGGGTCTGATCCACACGCGACAGCGACGCCAGAGAACGCATCATAATCTGCTCGGAGGGCATCTCAAGACTGAAGATAAGCACCGGCTTATCCTGCAACATCGCCGCATTTTCGACGAGGTTCATCGCAAAAGTGGTTTTACCCATCGACGGACGCGCGGCGACGATAATCAAATCCGACGGCTGAAGGCCGGCGGTTTTCTTGTTCAAATCATCGTAGCCGGTATTCACTCCGGTGACGCCATCGTGCGGCTGCTGGAACAGCTGTTCGATACGGGCGACGGTGGCGTCGAGCACATCGGCGATATTTTTTGGGCCTTCGTCTTTGTTGGCGCGGCTTTCGGCGATTTTGAAGACGCGGGACTCGGCAAGGTCAAGCAGGTCTTCGCTGGTGCGACCCTGCGGATCAAAACCCGCTTCGGCGATCTCGTTCGCCACCGAAATCATCTCGCGGACGACGGCACGTTCGCGCACGATATCGGCATAAGCGCTGATGTTCGCCGCACTAGGCGTGTTTTTTGACAGTTCCGCCAGATAGGCAAACCCACCGCAGCTGTCGAGCTGACCAAGACGCTCCAGTGATTCCGCGAGCGTGATCAGGTCGATCGGGCTGCCCGACTCCTGCAGACGCGCCATTTCGGTAAAGATGTGGCGGTGCGGGCGGGTGTAGAAATCTTCCGCCACGACGCGTTCGGCGACGTCGTCCCAGCGCTCGTTATCCAGCATTAAACCGCCCAACACCGACTGTTCCGCTTCAATCGAGTGCGGCGGGACCTTTAACCCTGCGACCTGGAAATCACGCTCGCGAGGTTCAGTCTGTTTGTTGAAGGGTTTGTTTCCTGCCATAGTGAATGGAGTTACCGAGATAAAGAGTGGGTCGAAAGATTACCATATTTTTCTTACGGAGGGAGCATGGCAACGCGCATTGAATTCCAGAAACACGGTGGGCCAGACGTACTCAAAGCGGTGGAGTTCACCCCCACCGCGCCTGGCGAAAACGAAGTGCAGGTTGAAAACAAAGCCATAGGCATAAACTACATCGACACCTATATTCGCGGCGGGCTCTACCCGCCTCCGTCGATGCCGAGCGGACTGGGCACCGAGGCAGCCGGTGTCGTCGTCAAAGTGGGCAGCGCGGTTAAGCATATTAAAGAGGGCGACCGCGTGGTATATGCGCAGTCTGCGCTGGGCGCTTACAGCTCCGTCCACAACGTTCCGGCGGATAAAGCCGCCCTGCTGCCTAACGCTATCTCCTTCGAACAGGCGGCGGCCTCGTTCCTGAAAGGCTTAACCGTTTACTACCTGCTGCGTAAAACCTATGAAATTAAACCCGACGAGCAGTTCCTGTTTCATGCCGCGGCGGGCGGCGTCGGGCTCATCGCCTGTCAGTGGGCAAAAGCCCTGGGCGCAAAACTGATCGGCACCGTGGGCAATGCCCAAAAAGCGCAGCGCGCGCTGCAGGCGGGCGCCTGGCAGGTGATTAACTATCGTGAAGAGAGCATTGTCGAACGGCTGAAGGAGATCACCAGCGGCAAAAAGGTGCGCGTCGTGTATGACTCGGTTGGGAAAGACACCTGGGAAGCGTCGCTGGACTGTCTGCAGCGTCGTGGGCTGATGGTGAGCTTCGGCAATGCGTCAGGCGCTGTCACCGGCGTGAATCTCGGTATTCTGAATCAGAAAGGTTCGCTATACGTCACGCGCCCTTCCCTGCAGGGCTACATCACCAACCGGGAAGAACTTGAGGAAGCCAGCAACGAGCTGTTCTCGCTGATCGCCAGCGGTGTCATCAAAGTGGACGTGGCAGATGCGCAGAAATTCGCGCTGACCGATGCGCAGCGCGCGCATGAGGTGCTGGAGAGCCGGGCGACGCAGGGGTCGAGCCTGTTGATTCCCTGAGCCCCAAAAAGAAATTGGGCTTCCCGTGGGAAGCCCTTTCTTTTTTTAGTTCGGCTGTATGTAGGGTACAGCACGATGAATTCTTTAACGGCAGTCATAGTGACAGATTCGATAAGTAAATCCTATTCTGTTCTAAGCCATGCTGCCGGAAAAGTTACAACTATGTGACGAACCCCTCAATACCTTAGTAACGGAAGCGGTTATTGCGCTGATAACCGGGCACTTTTGGCGATTTAATCGACCGAATCACCCACACCACAGCAACGGCCAGCAGTAACCACGGCAGCAGTTTGATCGTCAGCGCAAACAGTCCGCCAATAAACATGACCACCGTCGCCACCACGATAGCCGCCAGAATGCCGAGCAACGAAACGCCTGTCGCTAACAGCATGACAAAAAAGCCAATCACAAAAAGTAGTTCCAGCATGGTGCTCTCCCACGAGTTCCCGAGTAATGCATTAAGCATTACAAGATCCATGCCAAAGCTAACGTTTTGTTCTTAAAGCAAAACGCCCCGCGAGAACTCGCAGGGCGTGGTGAATTTGACGAACTTTTAGCGAAAGTTATCGCTTGTCTGCCACCAGTCGCAGCGCATGTTCCAGCACCTCAATATCGGCTCCGGCTTTATGCGCATTCTCGCTCAGGTAGCGGCGCCACTGACGCGCGCCCGGTATACCCTGGAACAGACCCAGCATATGGCGGGTGATATGGCCGAGATACGTACCGTTGCTCAGCTCGCGCTCAATATAAGGATACATCGCCCGCACGACGGCAACCGGATCGGTGTCTGAACCTTCGATGCCAAAGATTTCGCGATCGACCGTCGCCAGAATGCCCGGGTTCTGATACGCCTCGCGGCCGACCATCACGCCATCCATATGCGCCAGATGCGCTTTGGCCTCTTCCAGCGACTTAATGCCGCCGTTGATCGACATCGTCAGGTGCGGGAAGTCACGCTTCAGTTGATACACGCGCGGGTAGTCCAGCGGCGGGATCTCACGGTTCTCTTTCGGGCTCAGGCCGGAGAGCCAGGCTTTTCGCGCGTGGATGATGAACATCTCGCATTCGCCCTTTCCGGAGACCGTATCGATGAAGTTGCACAGGAATTCGTAGCTGTCCTGGTCGTCAATCCCGATACGGGTTTTGACCGTCACCGGAATGGAAACGACGTCGCGCATCGCCTTGATACAGTCCGCTACCAGCTGCGCGTTCCCCATCAGGCAGGCACCGAACATACCGTTTTGCACACGGTCGGACGGGCAGCCAACGTTCAGGTTGATCTCGTCGTAGCCGCGCGCTTCCGCCAGCTTCGCACACTGCGCCAGCGCGGCCGGATCGCTGCCGCCCAGCTGCAGGGCAACCGGATGCTCTTCCTCACTGTAGGCCAGATAGTCGCCCTTCCCGTGAATAATTGCGCCCGTGGTCACCATTTCGGTGTACAGCAGCGTATGGCGGGAGAGCTGGCGCAGGAAATAGCGGCAGTGTCTGTCCGTCCAGTCGAGCATCGGCGCAATGGAGAAACGGTGTGCGGGGAAAGCGGTCTGTGATTCTGACGACATGGCGAAGTTTTAAGCATCTGGTGGAAAAGGGGCGCTACTATAGCACAAAGAAAAGCCGGAGGCGCAGCGCCTCCGGTGGACTTTAGAACGTCATGCTCAGCTGAGCCCCTGCGCCCCAGGT
Organism: Enterobacter sp. Taxon_8; assembly: GCF_058354585.1. Classification (NCBI taxonomy): domain Bacteria; kingdom Pseudomonadati; phylum Pseudomonadota; class Gammaproteobacteria; order Enterobacterales; family Enterobacteriaceae; genus Enterobacter; species Enterobacter sp. Taxon_8. The sequence goes on from NZ_CM177989.1 coordinate 4,263,415, forward strand.
TTCGTCTTCACCGTAAAGGCCCATCAGGTCAACATGCACGGTGCTAAACGGCGCGAAACCGACACCGCCGGTAAAGACATTGCTGTCGTTACCCTTCACGTCTGCACGATAACCCGCACGGACCGCCAGCCAGCTCAGCGGCGTCACCTCGGCACCGACACCCACGTACTGCGACGTATCTTCGCTCTTGAAGCCTTTGGTTTCGGTCAGATCGCCATCGGCGGTCAGCGTCACCAGGTCGTTGTGCCAGGCGGCACCGGCGGTTACCAGCGGGCGGATCTGATAGGTGTCTTTATAGCTCACCACTTCTCCCGTACGGCCATTGCGGATACGGATATCTTTGGTGTCGATATCGCGCGACATCAGGTTTTGTCCGCTCACGCCAACGGTCCAGTGTTCGCCGAAATCGGCCGCAATACCGGCATCCACGTTGAAGCCCGTATCGTCAGTACGGTAGCGGCTGTCGTTCCACTTGTTACTGTCGTAATCGTAGATTGACGTGGTGTAGTTATAGACCCAGGTTTTTTGCAGCTTTGGCGTCACGCCCACGGAAACAGGGACGCCGCCGAGGTCAAACTGGCGGGCAACGGCAACACCATAGTCGGAGACAATCGCTGCCCGGCCAGACGCGGTTGAGTTGAGGTTTTTAGTGATCTGATCCGTGCCGTTCAGCGCAGCGTCCAGGGCAACACCGGCAGCCACCACATTACTGCGTTGAATACCGCGCAGATAATCAATATCCTGCTGATCGATAGACGAGCTCACCCGGCCATGGGCATAGCCTTTCGCCATGAAGGCTACCGAAAGGACATCGTTAGGGATACTCACCGCAAGCCCTGCACCAGCCGTTGCGCGTGCGGTTTTGCCTTTGAGATAGTCCAGCTCATCGGCCAGATCTTTGGCCGCGCCCTGGAATTGATTAATGGAACCTAATGGATTGGTGATAATTTCTCTTGGCGTGAGATTATCAACCACATCCTTGTAGTGATTGATTTTGTCGTTGATGGTATCAATCTCGTCCTGAAGATTGTCCTCATCCGTTACCTGTACGCCAACGGACGGCAAAATGACCGTCACATCATCGTCAGGTTTTGCCTTTGCCAGCAGCGCGGGGTTGATTAATGCCCCACTGCCATAGCTCCCGGAGGCAACGCCAGTGCCACCCATTGCGTCGCTTCGTGATTCTGTCCAGGTATTGGCTGCTCCCGCCTGATTTGCCATAAACAAGGAAACAGCGATACTAACCACCGAAAATTTAAAATTTTTTTTCACAGTATGCCCGTTATAGTCTGTTATGAAATAACCCCTGTCTGTTATCACCCAAACAGGAACGAACTATTGCTGTGAATAAGTAGTAAAAGACCCGCTATTTCTATCCCTAAGTAAAACTCCCTTACGGCCTGTTATATTTTGTGACGGCCCTCAATATTTATAGAAGAGGAAATTATTTTTTCCCAGGTTTTCCATCATGCGGTCCAAAAAACTGGGGCGGGTGGTCTACCCAGCGATCCTCTCGGGTAGCGGCATAAACCGGGTTAAGCGGATAGTATATGCGGTTATGCTTCTTGTTGGCCTCGCCAACGACCAGGAGCCGAACCTCGTCGTCCGTGTTGTTGATAAAGGTATGACAGATGCCGGTACCGGCGGGAAAACCTACGCTGTCGCCAGGCTCCAGCTTCCACAAGTAGCCATTAATCCAGGCGTCAGGGTGGCCTTCAAGCACGTAAATAAACTCTTCTTCGTCGCTCTCCGCGTGCGGATAGGACGTCCTGCGCCCAGGCGGCAGGCGCTCATGATGGATGCCAATACGCCCGAGCCCAAGCTTTCGAGCCAGCGGGGCGCCGATAGAAAAAAGCTCATCGCTATCTGGATAGGTCGAATCATCCGCGACTTCTACGTCGCGCCAGTGCCGAATACAGTCAGGTTTTTTCATTGTTTATTTCCCGGTTTGTAATGGGTCAGGTATAGCACAGACTGGTGGATCTCGGCGTTTTTACCAGAACATGATAAAGTGAGGGTTTTCCGTCCTATAACATCCGGGGTGCTACATGGATAAGTCCACAAAAGAGCTGTTAGCGCAGGCCGAAAAGCTGTGTGCGCAACGCAATGTGCGCCTGACTCCGCAGCGCCTTGAAGTATTACGCCTGATGAGCCTGCAGCAGGGTGCCATCAGCGCCTACGATCTGCTCGACCTGCTCCGCGAAAGCGAGCCGCAGGCAAAGCCGCCGACGGTTTATCGCGCTCTGGATTTCCTGCTTGAACAAGGGTTCGTGCACAAGGTGGAATCCACCAACAGCTATGTGCTGTGCCATCTGTTCGATCAGCCCACCCACACATCGGCGATGTTTATCTGTGACCGCTGCGGCGTGGTGAAAGAAGAGGCTGCGGAAGGCGTGGAAGACATTATGCATACGCTTGCAGCGAAAATGGGGTTTGCCCTGCGTCATAACGTGATTGAAGCGCACGGGCTCTGTTCCGCGTGCGTGGAGGTGGAAGCCTGTCGCCATCAGGACGCGTGTCAGCACGACCACTCTATCCTGGTGAAGAAAAAGCCGCGTTAGCGGCAAAAGATAAGGCGGCCTGGAGCCGCCCTGTGGGTTATTCAGCGTTACCAGCGGTAGTCGTTACGGGTTTCCCAGTCTTTGACTTCGTTTTCCGCCTGATCTTTCGCGTAGCCGTAACGTTCCTGAATTTTACCGACAAGCTGATCGCGTTTACCTTCAATGACGGTCATATCGTCATCAGTCAGCTTACCCCACTTTTCTTTCGCTTTACCTTTGAACTGCTTCCAGTTGCCGCCGATTTCGTCTTTATTCATCATCGTGTCCTCTTAGTTAAGCGTCGGGTCGTAACGTCCGTTACGTTCTTTTCTGCTGGACGTGATAATTATTGTAGTTAAGGATTCCGTAGTTAATTTCATATTCGGAATCTTTAACCGTCACGATATATCGTGGCGCGAAGAGAACCAGGTATCGTTTTGCCAGTGGCGGTGCCAGATAAACGCCAGCGATAACCCGCGCAGCGAGAGGAAGACGGCCAGGGCCAGCCACAAACCGTGATTACCCAGCCAGGGAAGCGTTAGCAGCGTCAGACCAAACCCTGCCGCCGCGACCGCCATGCTGTTGCGCATTTCCGCTCCGCGCGTCGCACCAATAAACATGCCGTCCAGCAGATAACACCAGACGCCGACCACCGGTAAGATGACTTGCCAGAGGAGATAGTGACTCGCCAACTCGCGCAGAGCAGGTATAGACGTCAGCAATGCAACGATCTGCTCACCAAAGCAGGCGTAAACCAGACCAAAGGCCAGCGCCACCAGTCCCGACTGACGGCAGGCTGCCCGCCAGACATCCCGAAGCTGCCCGCTTTTTCGCGCACCGTATGCTTGCCCGGAATGCGCTTCAACCGCGTAGGCAAAACCGTCCAGCGCATAGGCGGTAAAGGTCAGAAGCGTCATCAATATCGCGTTGACCGCCACGATTTCTGGCCCCAGTCGAGCCCCGAAAACCGTCAGCGCGCCGAAGCAGAGCTGAAGAAGCAGCGAGCGCAGCATGATGTCACGGTTGAGGGCCAGCAGCTTACGGATATTGCCGCGCCATGCGGTTTTGAGCAGCGCCAGAGAGATCCCGCGCATCGACAGCACGCGCCAGACCATCCACAAGCCAATGATAAAGGTTCCGTATTCGGCAATCGCCGTCGCCAGCGCCGCGCCCCGCACGTTCATATGCAGGCCCATCACCAGCCAGATATCCAGCACAATGTTGAGAAGGTTGCCCACCACCAGCAAAATCACTGGCGCCCGGGCATACTGAACGCCCAGTAGCCACCCCAGCAGAACCAGGTTAGCCAGCGACGCGGGCGCGCTGAGCCAGCGGATTTCAAGGAAACGTCGCGCCTGATCCAGTACCGCCTCGCTGCCGCCAACGATATGAAGCGCAAGATCGATCAGGGGTGTCCGCAATACAACGATTAATGCACCCGCGCCAAGCGCGAGTATCAGCGGCTGCACCAGCGCACGCGCCAGACGCAGCGGATCTTTCGCACCATAAGCCTGTGCGGTAAGACCGGTGGTGCTCATGCGTAAAAAGAGCAACAGCATAAACAGGAAGCTGGTTGCCGTCGCGCCAATCGCCACGCCGCCAAGATAAACCGGTGAATCAAGATGGCCTATAACGGCAGTATCAACCAGTCCCAGTAAAGGCACGGTAATATTGGAGAAAATCATCGGCAGGGCAAGACGCCACAATGCCTTATCTGATGCCGTCAGTAGTGACATGAAAGATACCGGGAGTGGGGAATGAATCAGGCTACAGCGGTGCCATAGCCTGTCAGGAAGAGGTTACAGCCATTCACCGTTGCGAATCACCCCGACCGCCAGTCCTTCGATAGAGAAGTTCTGTTCGCGGAGATCGACCACAATTGGGGTGAACTCGTTGTTTTCAGGCAGCAACTGAACGGTGTTACCCTGTTTTTTCAGACGTTTGACGGTGACTTCATCGTCAATGCGCGCGACAACCACCTGGCCGTTACGCACATCCTGAGTTTTATGTACCGCAAGCAGATCGCCGTCAAGAATACCGATGTCTTTCATCGACATGCCGCTAACGCGCAGCAGAAAATCAGCGCTCGGCTTGAACATGGCTGGATCGACCTGGTAATGACCTTCAATATGCTGCTGTGCCAGTAAAGGCTCACCGGCAGCAACACGACCTACCAGCGGAATGCCCGTCTCTTCTTCTACAAGCAGTCGGATACCGCGTGACGCGCCTGATACAATCTCAATCACGCCTTTACGCGCCAGCGCTTTCAGGTGTTCTTCGGCAGCATTCGGAGAACGGAAACCCAGACGCTGCGCGATTTCCGCACGCGTAGGTGGCATACCCGTCTGGCCGATATGATCCCGGATGAGATCAAACACCTCTTGCTGCCTGGTCGTTAACGCTTTCATTCCGCCCCCTGGGTGTATATACAGTTATGCTGTGAGTATATACAGTCAAAGGCGATTTTGGAACCAAAAACTGCACAAAAAACCAGGGACTTAATTATTCCTCGAGGCTCATCGGAAATGTGACCAAAGCAGCGTGACCCAGGTGATAACGGCAGTGATAATCGCCAGTAATACGGCAGCAGATCCCATGTCTTTTGCGCGGCCAGAAAGCTCATGGAAATCGGAACCGATGCGATCCACAACGGCCTCAATAGCGCTATTAAGAATTTCCACTATCATCACCAGAAGTACGGAACCGATAAGAAGTACGCGGGTAATAGCATCAACATCAAGGAAACAGGCGACGATCACCGCGATGATAGCGGCGACGCCCTCCTGGCGAAACGCGGCCTCGTTGGCCCATGCGGCACGGAAACCTTTCCATGAATAGCCGGCGGCTTTGATGATACGTGTTAACCCAGTGGTATTATTGGCCATTAAAAGAACCTTTTTTAAAAAAGAGCGTCAGTAACAGGAGCCGTAGAGCGTTTCGCTACAGCCTGAAGTATGACGGGTAACAACAGAAATTTTGCGCGCTTTCTGTTATCCTTGCGCCGCAATTGCATTATTAACCAGAGGCTTTACATCGTTTATGTCCGGCTGGCCACGAATTTACTACAAATTACTTAATTTACCATTAAGCATCCTGGTAAAAAGCAAGTCTATCCCAGCAGAACCCGCGCTGGAACTGGGGCTCGATACGTCGCGTCCCATTATGTACGTTTTGCCTTATAACTCGAAGGCTGACTTACTGACGCTTCGCGCCCAGTGTCTGGCGCATGACTTACCAGATCCGCTTGAACCGCTGGAAGTTGACGGCACGCTGCTGCCGCGCTACGTGTTCATCCACGGCGGGCCGCGCGTGTTTACCTATTACACGCCGAAAGAAGAGTCCATCAAGCTGTTCCATGACTATCTCGACCTGCACCGCAGCAACCCCGATCTGGATGTGCAGATGGTGCCGGTATCGGTGATGTTTGGTCGTCGTCCGGGCCGCGAAAAAGGTGAAGAGAACCCGCCGCTGCGCATGCTTAACGGCATCCAGAAGTTCTTTGCGGTCTCCTGGCTGGGACGCGACAGCTTTGTACGTTTCTCCCCTTCCGTTTCGCTGCGTCGCATGGCGGACGAGCACGGCACCGACAAGATCATCGCGCAAAAACTGGCGCGCGTGGCGCGTATGCACTTCGCTCGTCAGCGCCTCGCTGCCGTAGGGCCACGCCTCCCGGCGCGTCAGGATCTGTTCAACAAGCTGCTGGCTTCCAAAGCGATTGCCCGCGCCGTTGAAGATGAAGCGCGCAGCAAGAAAATTTCGCATGAGAAAGCTCAGCAGAACGCCATTGCGCTGATGGAAGAGATTGCAGCGAACTTCTCTTACGAGATGATTCGCCTTTCCGATCGTATCCTCGGCTTTACGTGGAACCGCCTGTATCAGGGCATCAACGTTCATAACGCCGAACGTGTACGCCAACTGGCGCATGATGGCCATGAGATTGTCTATGTCCCCTGCCACCGCAGTCACATGGACTACCTGCTCCTTTCCTACGTGCTCTATCATCAGGGGCTGGTACCGCCGCACATTGCTGCCGGTATCAACCTGAATTTCTGGCCAGCAGGTCCGATTTTCCGCCGCCTGGGCGCGTTCTTTATTCGTCGTACCTTCAAGGGTAACAAGCTCTACTCCACCGTGTTCCGCGAGTATCTGGGCGAGCTGTTCAGCCGCGGCTATTCCGTGGAGTACTTCGTGGAGGGCGGGCGTTCCCGTACCGGTCGTCTGCTCGATCCGAAGACCGGCACGCTGTCGATGACCATCCAGGCCATGCTGCGCGGAGGTACCCGTCCGATCACGCTGGTGCCTATCTACATCGGCTACGAGCACGTGATGGAAGTGGGCACGTACGCGAAAGAGCTGCGTGGCGCGACCAAAGAGAAAGAGAGCCTGCCGCAGATGCTGCGCGGCTTGAGCAAGTTGCGCAATCTTGGTCAGGGCTACGTTAACTTCGGCGAGCCGATGCCGCTGATGACGTACCTGAATCATCACGTTCCAGAGTGGCGCGAGTCCATCGATCCTATCGAAGCGGTGCGTCCGGCCTGGCTGACGCCAACGGTTAACGGCATCGCGTCCGAGCTGATGGTGCGCATTAACAACGCCGGTGCGGCTAACGCCATGAACCTGTGCTGTACGGCGCTTCTGGCTTCGCGCCAGCGCTCGCTGACCCGTGAACAGCTCACAGAGCAGCTGGATTGCTATCTGGATATGATGCGGAACGTGCCGTATTCGGTTGATTCGACCGTACCTTCTACGACCGCCAGTGAGCTTATCGATCACGCGCTGCAGATGAACAAGTTTGAAGTCGAAAAGGACACGATCGGCGACATCATCATTCTGCCGCGCGAGCAGGCGGTGCTGATGACCTACTACCGCAACAACATCACGCATATGCTGATGCTGCCGTCGCTCATGGCCGCCATTATTACCCAGCATCGTCATATCTCCCGTCAGGAGCTATTGCGCCATCTTGAGACCATCTATCCGATGCTGAAAGCGGAGCTGTTCCTGCGCTGGAGTAAGGATGAGCTGGCGACAGAACTGGATAAGATGACGGAAGAGATGCGTCGCCAGGGGCTGATCGCCGTTTCAAACGACGAGCTGCACATCAATCCGTCACGCTCCCGTACCCTGCAGCTGCTGGCGGCCGGTGCGCGTGAAACGCTGCAGCGCTACGCCATTACGTTCTGGCTGCTGAGTGCGAACCCGTCCATCAACCGCGGTACGCTGGAGAAAGAAAGCCGGACGCTGGCCCAGCGCCTGTCCGTTCTGCACGGCATTAACGCCCCTGAATTCTTCGACAAAGCAGTCTTTAGTTCTCTGGTACTGACGCTGCGTGATGAAGGCTTCATCAGCGATACAGGCGATGCCGAGCCGGAAGAGACGCTGAAGGTTTACCAGATGCTCGCAGAGCTGATTACCTCGGACGTGCGCTTGACGATTGAGAGCGCCACGCAGGGCGAGTGATGTTAAAAAGCCGGGTGATGGTTTCACCTGACCCGGCCTGACGTTCTGCATAATAAAAGGCCCGGTAAGCGTTAACGCTACCGGGCCTTTTTTTCTGCCTTGTTAAATCATTGCATTTAGCTGAGCAGCGTAAAGGCAATCATCCCGACAATCGCACCCGTCGTGCCGAGTATGGTTTCCATCAGCGTCCAGGTTTTCAGGGTTTGCGCTTCGGTGGCGCCGGTAAACTTACCGAACAGCCAGAAGCCGGCGTCGTTAACGTGAGAGACCACAATCGAACCGCCCGCGATACAGATAGAGAGCGCGGCCATCTGGGCACCGGAGTAGTTCAGCTGTTCAATCACCGGCATCACCAGACCCACGGCGGTTAAACACGCCACGGTGGCGGAACCCTGAATGATACGAACCGCCGCAGCCAACACAAAACAGGTTACCGCAATCGGCAGGCCCATCCCGGTCAGCGCTTCACCCAGAGCCGGGCCCACGCCGGAATCCACCAGCACCTGCTTGAACACGCCGCCGGCACCGATCACCAGCAGGATAATGCCTGCAGGCTGCAGCGCCGCACCGCAGATCTCCATCACCCGATCTTTTGGCATCCCCTGACGCATCGCCAGGCCGTAAATCGCCACCAGGCACGCCACCAGAATCGCCGTGAACGGGTGACCGATGAACTCAAACCATTCGTAGGCAGTGGACCCCACCGGCACAAAGCGCGCGGCGATGGTTTTTAGACCCACCAGCACCAGCGGCAGCAGGATCAGCGACAGGCTGAAGCCGAAGGACGGCATTTTGCCCTCGCCCAGGTGCGGCTCGGTGACGTCATCCGGAATATGCAGCTCAACGTAACGGCTGATGAAGTTGCCCCACAGCGGACCGGCGATAATCATCCCCGGGATTGCCGCGCACAGGCCAATCAGGATCATCCAGCCAAAGTCGGCGTGCATCTGGGAGGCAAGCAGCATCGGCGCAGGCCCCGGCAGCAGAAACGCCGCAGCCGCCGCCACCCCCGCAAACAGCGGAATGACCAGCTTCACGAGGTTAGTACCAGTATGGCGCGCCATGGAGAATGCGACGCTTATCAGCAGCACAACGGCCACTTCGAAGAACAGCGGCAGCGCGCAAATCAGCCCTGCCAGGCCAATCGCGTAGTGCGCACGGCTGTGGCCAAAGGATTTCAGCATCTTCACTGCAATCTGGTCGACCGCGCCCGTCTCGTGCAAAATCTTGCCAAACATCGCGCCCAGCGCGACCACAATCGCCAGGAAGCCCAGCGTACCGCCCATCCCTTTTTCCATCGTCGCGGCGATCTTGTCGAGCGGCATACCGGAAAAGAGACCAGCACCAATAGAAACCACCATCAAAGCAACAAAGGCGTGCATGCGCGCCTTCATCACTAAAAACAGCAGCAGCAATACCGAACCCACTGCTGTCAAAACTAGCGTTAATGTACTCAAAACTTACTGCCTTTTATTAATGACCTCGATGGTGCTGGCAACAACACCCTCCAGTGACTGATCGATATCAACCACTAAGACGTCTTTTTCGTCTTCACCCGGCTCCTGCAGCGCTTCAAACTGCGTCACCAGCATCTGGGTTTTGAAGAAGTGACCTTTACGCGCCTTCAGGCGGCTTTCAATCACTTCGAAATCCCCTTTCAGGTAGATGAAAGAGAGATTCGGGTTGCCGTCACGCAGCAGGTCGCGGTAGGTTTTTTTCAGCGCGGAGCAGACGATCAGGGAGACTTTATTGGTACGCTGCATCGCGAACGCGGCGTCATTCAGCGCCTGCAACCACGGTTTGCGGTCGTCATCGTTCAGCGGCTCGCCGGAGGCCATTTTCATGATGTTGCTGCGCGGATGGAGGAAGTCGCCATCAAGAAACGCAGCCTGGAGTTGATGCGCCACTTCGCTGGCCACGGCTGATTTCCCGCTACCGGAAACGCCCATCAGGACGTAGACGTGGTGATCGTGATTAGTCGTGCTCAAAGGGTGTCCCTCAGTCAATTGTTACGGGTAACAGTTATCGGTAACATTGTCCTGCTGGGGCAAAAGAGAAGCAATATCCAAACGTGCGCGAAGTGAATAAGTGTGAGCTACTTCAAATTTGTCAGTTCAAATAGATCCACCCGGTGACAAGGTGAAACCTAAATCTAACATTTTCGGGGTCACCGTCTCGCCACGAATGCGCGCCAGCAGGCGTTCTGCGCCAATGCGGCCCATACGTTCACGCGGGGTCAGGACGCTCGCCAGACGCGGCTCCATCACCTGGCCAATGTCGTGGCCGTGGAAACCGGCGATCGCCATATCATCAGGGATCTTCAGCCCCAGACGCTGACACTCAAATGCTGCGCCGACCGCAAGGTCATCGTTGGTACAGAAAATACCGTCCAGTTGCGGATACTCACGTCGTGCCTGACGCATCAGCTCAATACCCGACGTATAGGAAGAGGACTGCTCCACCATCACGCTGTAGGGGGTTAAGTTCGCGTCAAGCATCGCCTGCTCGTATCCCTTCTGTTTGATGATAGTACGTTCATCAAGACGCGCACCCAGATAGGCGATATGACGGTGCCCGCGGGCGATAATGGCCGCCGTCATCTGACGCGCCGCTTCGAAGTTATCAAACCCCACGGCGATGTCGAGGCACGGCGACTGGCTGTCCATCAGCTCCACGACCGGAATACCGGCCACTTCAATCATTTTGAGCGTGCGGGCAGTGTGGGTACGTTCGGTTAAAATCAGGCCGTCAATGTTCCAGGAAAGCATCGATTCCAGACGTTCCTCTTCGAGTTCCGGCTTGTACCCGTAGTGGGCGAGCATGGTCTGGTAGCCAAACGCATCGGTGACGCTTTCGATTCCACGTAATACTTCGGCAAATACCTGGTTGGTCAGAGAAGGAAGCAGGACGCCCACCGCGCGGCTGGTCGCATTGGAGAGGATATCGGGCGCGCGGTTGGGGATATAACCCAGTTCATCAAGGGCAGCGGCAATCTTACCACGTAACGCTACGGAAACCTGTTCCGGGTTACGTAAAAAACGGCTGACCGTCATTTTGGTCACACCGACGCGATCGGCGACATCCTGAAGTACGGGGCGTTTCTTTTTCATCGTCCTGAGAAATCTTGAAGTGAGAGATTTGCTCAGTTTACCACGGACAAAGCCCATCCTTCCCCTGTCAAAGGGAAGGATGGGGATTTATTTATGTTTTATTACACCGGCGGCAGGTCAAACAGCAGAATTTCGCTTTCGCTGTCGGCGTGCACGGAGATCGCCTGCTCGTCCCAGATGGCCAGACCATCGGCGGTTGTCGCTTTGGTCCCGTTGATGGACACGTCACCTTTCACCACCTGGATCCAGACGCGGCGGTTAGCGGCAATCTGATGCACGGACTGTTCATCTTTCGCCAGCGCCCAGCGGTACAGCTCCATATCCTGATGCACTTTCAGGGAACCTTCACGCGCATCCGGGGACAGCACCAGCTGTTTGCCTTGTTTCGCGTCGAAGCGGCGCTGCTCGTAGCGCGGCGTGATGCCGGTCTCTTCTGGAATGATCCAGATTTGATACAGGTGCAGTTTTTCCGTTTTGCTCGGGTTGTACTCGGAGTGACGCACCCCGGTACCCGCGCTCATAATCTGGAACTCGCCCGCCGGAACCTGCTCTTTGTTGCCCATGCTGTCCTGGTGCTCAACCGCGCCTTCCAGCACATAGGTAAGGATTTCCATGTCTTTGTGCGGGTGGGTACCGAAGCCCTGGCCTGCATCAATCACGTCGTCGTTAATCACGCGCAGCGCGGAGAAGCCCATGAAGTTCGGGTCGTAGTAGTCGGCAAACGAGAATGAATGCCATGAGTCCAGCCAGCCATGATTCGCGTGACCACGTTCGTTTGCTTTGCGTAAGTAGATCATTGTTTTCACCCTCAGTTCGTTTCGATGGAGTAAGTGTGGACGCAAACGGCCTGGGATCATAGAGGGTGAAAATTGACTCCTCTGTTCAAAAATTATGAACAAGCACAGAGGAGCCGTTTTTGCTTATTTCGCGAGGGTTATCGTGGCAGGAGAAGCCTGCTCGAAGGCCCGTTCAAGGATTTCGAGGTTGGTCAGAACGTCAGATTCCTTGACGTAATTCGCCGTGCCGTTTGTGAGGGTCTCAAACAGCGCATCGTAGACGCGGCCATAGTCGCCGGTTTCCGGCTTCAGCGTTTCTTTGACCGTCATGCCCTCGTCGTTCACATACTCCAGCACGCCCACGGAATCGTCTGCGGCAAATCCCGGCTCGCCCGGCATGATATTGGCCTTCAGGCTGGTCTCCTGCTGGTCAATGCCGTACTTAATGAACGAACCCCGGGTACCGTGAACGATAAATTTCGGGTAGTCGATCTTCACCAGGTGGCTGGTTTTGACGATGGCCTTCAGGTCGCCGTAGAACAGCTGGGCTTCGAAGGTATCGTCCGGGTTGGCTTTGTTGCGCAGGCTGCGAATGTCATACGCCACGTGGTCCGGGCGGCCAAACAGGGAGATGATCTGGTCCATGGTGTGCACGCCCAGACCATAGAACGAACCATCCTGAGGCAGTCCGGGCTGCGTTTCCGCCACCGGACGGTAGTAATCGAAGTGACTTTCGATTTCCACGATGTTGCCGAGCTTGCCGCTTTCAATCGCTTTTTTCGCCGTCAGGAAGCAGCTGTCAAAGCGACGGTTCTGATACGGCGTGACGGTCAGGCCTTTGCTTTTCGCCAGCGCGAACAGCTCTTTCGCTTCGGCAATAGTCGGGGTGAACGGCTTTTCTACCAGCACGTTTTTACCCGCATTGAGCGCGCGTTTGGCATAGTCAAAATGGCTGTCGGCGTGGGTGCAGACAATCACCAGCTTCACCTGCGGGTCGTTAAGCACCTCATCGAGATCGCTGGTGAAGTGGATGCGGGAGTACTGCGGAGACTGCTCTTCCGGCTTCGCGCGGCGGCGGTAGATATGGGCCACATGCCAGGTATCTTTACGGTTGAGGACATACGGCAGGTGGTAGCGGGTGGTGCTTTTACCAAATCCAATAAATGCGCAATGTAGTGTCATGGCTCAGTCCTTTTGGAAGGTTACTGAGTCTAACCATAACAAAAAAAAAGCCAGCTAAAAGCTGGCTAAAGTAATACTGGAAGCAATGTGAGCAATGTCGTGCTTTCAGGTTCCCGTAGCGGTCTTCCTGAATGCAGAGCAATAATAATCATTCTCATTCGCACTTGTCCAATACTTTTTGCAAAAAATAGCGGTTGACTCAAATTTTAAAGTCATTGATGTTGGAAGGGACTTTTAACTGACTGAGGAACAAGGAATGAGTGAGATAGTGATACGCCATATCGAACCCAGCGATGCAGAAGCTTTACGTGACATCATGTCGCATCCTGATGTGTATCACGACACGCTACAACTCCCTCATCCTTCTATGGAAATGTGGCACGAACGCGTTGCGACAAAACCAGGCCGGCGCCATCTCGTTGCCTGTCTGGACCAGCGCGTTATTGGACATATGGCGCTGGACGTAATGGAAAACCCGCGTCGCAGCCATGTTGCCACATTCGGCATCAGCGTGGCTGCGGATATGCAGGGACGCGGCGTAGGCCGCAGGCTCATGAGCGAGATGATCAACCTGTGTGACAACTGGTTGCGCATTGAACGTATCGAACTGACGGTCTTTGCCGATAACCCCGCGGCAGTTGCCCTCTATAAAAATTTTGGTTTTGAAATCGAAGGGACCGGCAAGAAATTTGCCCTGCGCAACGGCGAGTATGTGGATGCGTATTATATGGCGAGAATGAAGTAGTGATTTGCCGGGTGGCGGCTTCGCCTTACCCGGACTACGTTCGTGCAGTTGTAGGCCCGGTAAGCGCAGCGCCACCGGGCAATACATCAATACCCCGCCGTCAAATCATCCACCGAACGCGGATCTGATGCGCCAAACAGCGCTCCGTCCGGCCCTACCATAATGCTCTGGGTGCTGCCCATCGCCTCTTTCACCGCCACCTTCTGCCCACGCTGCTCCAGCAGTTTAATGGTGTCCGGGCTAAAGCCCTTCTCGACGCGCAGCTCGTCCGGCAGCCACTGATGATGGAAGCGCGGGGCGTTGGTGGCTTCGGCGACGTTCATCCCAAAGTCAATGCTGTTCACCACCATCTGCAATACTGTGGTGATAATTCGGCTGCCGCCCGGGCTGCCGGTTACCAGCCAGGTTTTGCCCTCTTTCACCACGATTGTGGGCGACATGGACGACAGCGGACGTTTCTTCGGTCCTACCGCATTCGCATCGCCGCCGACCAGCCCGTAGACGTTCGGCACGCCCGGCTTGGCGGAGAAGTCATCCATCTCGTTGTTCAGCAGAATGCCGCTGTTGCCCGCCACAATCCCGGTGCCAAACGTGGTGTTGAGCGTATAGGTCACCGCGACCGCGTTACCGTCTTTATCCACCACCGAGAAGTGGGTGGTCTGGTTGCTTTCATACGGCGCCAGCTTGCCGGGGCGGATCTCGCTCGACGGCCTGGCCTTGTTGATATCGATCTGATCGGCAATGGATTTGGCGTACGCCTTGTTGGTCAGCGCCTGCCACGGCACCTTCACGAAGTCCGGGTCGCCGAGATATTCCGAGCGGTCGGCGTAGGCGCGTTTTTCCGCTTCCGCCATTATCTGCATGGCATCCGCGCTGCCGAAGCCGAACTTGTGCATATCGAAGTTTTCAAGAATGTTGAGGATCTGCACGATGTGAATGCCCCCGGAAGACGGCGGCGGCATGGAGAAGACCTCGTAGCCGCGGTAGGTGCCGCTAATCGGCTCGCGCTCCACCGCCCTGTAGTCCGCCAGATCCGCTTTGGTGATGAGCCCGCCGTTCTTCTGCATCTCTTCCGCAATCTGGTCGGCAATCGCCCCTTTGTAGAAGGCGTCCGGACCGTGCTCCGCAATCAGCTCCAGGCTTTTAGCGAGGTTTTTTTGCACCAGCTTATCGCCCTTCTTCAGCGGTTCACCGTCTTTCCAGAAGATGGCCTTGCTGTTTTCATGATTCGGAATGACTTCGCTGCCGTAGGTTTTGAGGTCGTCTGCCAGCGCGTCATTCACCACAAAGCCCTCCCGCGCCAGCTTGATAGCAGGCTGCACCACCTTGTTCAGCGGCATCGTGCCGTATTTTTCCAGCGCCAGCGAGAAGCCCGCAACGGTGCCCGGCGTGCCGGAGGCCAGGTGCGAGGTCAGGGATTTTTTACTGTCCGGGTTGCCCTGGTCATCGAGGAACATGTCGCGTGACGCCTGAGAAGGCGCCATTTCACGGAAGTCGATGGCGGTGGTTTTCCCGTCTTTGGTGCGCAGCATCATAAAGCCGCCGCCGCCCAGGTTCCCCGCCTGCGGGTGCGTCACCGCCAGCGCATAGCCGACGGCGACCGCCGCATCCACCGCGTTACCGCCCTGCCTGAGAATATCGACACCCACGCGGGTCGCCAGCGCATCCACCGACGCCACCATGCCGTGGGTTGCCCGCACGGGATGAAAGACATCTTCCTCCACGCCGTAAGAGACCGGAGGCGCCGCGGGCGGGTTGGCCGCCACGCTAAATGTACCGCCTGCCATCAGCGCGGCGAGGGCGACCCAGCGCAAAAACGTTGGTTTCATCATTATTGTTCTCCAGGTGAAGGGATCCATATTCCCCGCTTAAGCCTGGTTCACAACTCCTAAAAAATCATCGTCATGGTGAAATCAGGGTAAACTTAAGAGAGACCTCAAAAGGAGGAAATGACAATGAAACGCTTATTGATTCTTACGGCGCTGATCCCCTTTGCCGCGCTCGCACAGCCACTCAACACCATGAATAACCCGAACCAGCAGGGTTACGTCATCCCGAGCCAGCAGCGTATGCAGACCGAGATGATGAGCCAGCAACAGCAGCAAAAAGGGATGCTTAACCAGCAGTTGAGAACGCAGACCCAGATGCAGCAGCAGAGCCTGCAAAATCAGATGAACGCCAACACCCAGCGGGTGCAGCAGGGTCAGGTGCGCGAGCAGCCGCTGCCGAACAGAAACGGCGGAATGTTAGGCGGGATGACCTCGTCAGGCAGCGGACAGCAGCATATGCTGCCGCCGCAGTCGAATGGCAGTATGCTTAATCCGCAGAACTAAAGTCCGGGCCGATCAGGTCGATTGCATCGGTACAGATGCTGTCCACGCCCCAGCGCAGCAGTTCGGCTGCACGCTGGGGTTTGTTAACGGTGTAAACCAGAATATGCAGTCCCGCATCTTTCAGCATCTTCACCCGCGCCTCATCCAGCAGCTTGTGATTAAGATGAATAGAGACACACGCTAAGCGCGTCGTCAGCTCGCGCCAGTCTTCGCGCCACTCGTCCAACAATAGCCCGCGCGGCAGCTCCGGCGCGGCAGCCTGCGCCGCCTCCAGCGCGTCGATTTCAAACGAGGAGAGCAGCGGCGCGGTCATCCCTTCCCACAGCTCGCGCGCGGCAAGGGCAATCACTTTGCCGGTCAGCGGCCCGGTGCCGGTGGTCGGTTTAATTTCGATATTGGCCATCATGCCGTGCTGGCGACAGCGATCGGCCACTTCCGCCAGCAGCGGCAGCGGTTCGCCTTTGAATTCGCCGCTGTACCAGCTTCCGGCGTCGACTTTCAGCAGATCGCGCCACGGCAGCTCGCCCGCGACGCCCCAGCCGTTGCTGGTGCGTTCGAGGTTATCGTCATGCAGCAGGAAAATCTCGCCGTCTTTCGACAGCTTGGCGTCGAACTCGATCATGGTGTGGCCGTAACGCGCGCCAACATCAATCGCCGCCAGGGTGTTCTCCGGCGCCAGTTTACCGCCGCCGCGGTGGGCGACGACGTGGGGATAAGGCCAGTTGCTCATACTCGTTGTCCTGTTTCACCGTCAAAAAGGTGCAGATGATTTTCCGGCAGGTGCAGCCACAGCGTGCTGCCTGCTTTAGGGCGCTCCTGATGCACCAGACGCACCACCATCTTTTGCTCGCCCCAGCGCCCGTGCGCCAGGTTATCTGCACCTAGCATCTCCAGCGTGTCCATCACCAGCGGCACGCCGCCTTCCGCCTGAGAGGTTAAACCGATATGTTCCGGGCGGATACCGAGCGTCATCTTACGCCCGGCGTAGCCACGATAGTACCAGTTGATCGGCAATGCCATCCCGCTTTCCAGCTCAAAGTGCGTGCCCGTGCTGCTGATGCGCCCTTCGAGCAGGTTCATCGCCGGGCTGCCGATAAAGCTCGCCACAAAGCGGGTAGCCGGTTTCTCATACACTTCCACCGGGGTACCAATCTGCTCGGCAACGCCTTTGTTCATCACCATCACGCGCTGGGCGAGGGTCATGGCTTCGACCTGATCGTGGGTAACGTACAGCGAGGTGGTTTTCAGACGACGGTGCAATTGCTGCAGCTCAAGACGCATCTGCACGCGCAGCTTGGCATCGAGGTTAGAGAGCGGCTCGTCGAACAGGAATACCGCCGGATCGCGCACGATGGCGCGCCCCATCGCTACGCGCTGGCGCTGGCCGCCTGAGAGCTCGCGCGGGCGGCGCTTGAGCAGGCCGTCCAGCTCCAGAATGCGGGCGGCTTCTTTCACGCGCTCCTCGATATGGCCTTTGCCCATGCCGCGGATTTTCAGCCCCCAGGCCATGTTCTCCTCCACGCTCATGTGCGGGTAGAGAGCGTAGTTCTGGAAGACCATCGCGATACCTCTGTCTTTCGGCTCCATCTCGGTGACGCGCTGGCGGTCAATCCAGATGTCCCCGGACGTCACGCGCTCCAGCCCCGCCACCATGCGCAGCAGGGTGGATTTGCCGCAGCCGGACGGGCCGACCATCACGATAAACTCCCCGTCCGCCACGTCGAGCGTCAGCGGCTGGATCACCTGGGTTTTGCCGTCCCAGCTTTTGGTTACTGCCTGAAGTTTTAAACCTGCCATCTTATTTCTCGCTATCGACCAGGCCGCGGACAAACGCGCGCTGCATGGCTAAAACAATGACTACGGGTGGGATAAGGGTGAGCAGCATCGCCGCCATCACCTGGTTCCAGAGGGTGGTGCCTTCGCCGGTGGCAATCATGCCTTTGATGCCCGCCACGGCGGTGCCGAGATTGACGTCCTGAATAATCAGCAGCGGCCACAGGTACTGGTTCCAGCCGTAGATAAAGGTGATCACAAACAGCGCCGCAAGGTTGGTTTTCGACAGCGGCAGCACGATGTCGCGGAAGAAGCGCATCGGTGAGGCGCCGTCGATGCGCGCGGCTTCAATCAGCTCGTCCGGCAGAGTCATAAAGAACTGGCGGAAGAGGAAGGTGGCGGTCGCCGAGGCCATCAGCGGCAGGGTTAAGCCCGCGTAGCTGTCGAGCATCTTCAGGTTGGCGATCACCTCCACCGTCGGGAAGATACGCACCTCAACCGGCAGCATCAACGTGATGAAGATCATCCAGAAGAAGAGGTTACGCAGCGGAAAGCGGAACCAGACGATGGCGAACGCCGAAAGCATCGACACCGTAATTTTGCCGACCGTAATGCCAAACGCCATGATGAAGCTGTTGAGCATCATCAGCCAGAACGGTGCGCTGTTGACGCCCACGCCCTGGGTCCAGATGGTCTTCATGTTCTCAAAGAGGTGGCCGCCGGGGATCAGCGTCATCGGCGTATCGAACACCGCTTTGGTGTCCAGCGTGGCGGCGACAAAGGCCACGTACAGCGGGAAGAGGATGACGATGATCCCTAAAATCAGCATGGTATGGCTGAAAATCGTCAGCCCGCGACGGTTCTCAATCATTGATAGCGCACCTTACTTTCGACATAGCGGAACTGCACCACCGTGAGGATGATGACGAGGAACATCAGCACAACCGACTGCGCGGCAGAGGCGGAGAGATCCAGCCCGGCGAAGCCTTCGCGATAGATTTTGTAAATCAGCGTGGTGGTCGCCTGCACCGGGCCGCCTGCGGTGGCCGCATCGATTACCGGGAAGGTGTCGAAGAAGGCGTAAACGAGGTTAACCACCAGCAGGAAGAAGCTTACCGGGGCGATCAGCGGCAGCGACAGCCTGAAGAAGCGACGAATCGGCCCTGCGCCGTCAATCGCGGCGGCTTCCACCAGCGAACGCGGAATGGACTGCAGCGCGGCAAAGAAGAACAGGAAGTTATAGCTAATCTGCTTCCACACCGAGGCGAACACCACCAGGAACATGGCCTGACCGCTGTTCTGGGCGTGGTTCCAGTCGTAGCCGAACTCTGCCAGGAAGTGGGTAATCAGCCCGCGACCGGGGTTAAACAGGAAAATCCACAGCACGGCGGCGACGGCGGGCGCCACGGCGTAAGGCAGCAGCATCAGGGTCTGATACAGGCGGCTGCCGCGCACCACGTAATCGACCAGCGCGGCGAAAAACAGCGAGGCAACAAGGCCGCTGACGGTGACCAGCGCGCTGAACTTCATCGTCGTCCAGAAGGAGTCCAGGTAGTAGCTGTCATGGAACAGCGCGGTAAAGTTGTCCAGCCCGACAAACTGGCTGGAAAGCCCAAACGGATCGACGCTTTGTACCGAGTACCACAGCGCTTCGCCCGCAGGCCAGATAAAGAAGATAACGGTGATGACCAGCTGAGGCGCGACCAGCAGGTACGGCAGCCAGCGGGAACGGAACACCGGACGGGATGATGACATAGGTTAGCTCTGTAGGTATTCACCCCTCACCCTAGCCCTCTCCCCAGAAGGGAGAGTGGACTGCACGGAGCCGTCTTTTCTCCCTCGCCCCTTTGGGGAGAGGGCCGGGGTGAGGGGCAGGTTTGAATTACGATTTCGTCGACTGCTCAAAGCGGCGCAGCAGCTGATTCCCGCGCTCTACCGCGGAATCCAGCGCCTGCTGTGGCGTTTTCTTCCCGGTCCAGACGCTTTCCAGCTCTTCATCCACAATGGTGCGGATCTGCGGCATGTTGCCCAGGCGCAGGCCTTTGGTGAACGGCAACGGCGGCTTGTTCAGCATCTGGCGCGTCGCGATGTCCGCCCCTGGGTTCTTGCTGTAGAAGCCCTGCTCGCGGGTCAGGTCATACGCGGCTTTGGTGATCGGCAGGTAGCCGGTCTTCTGGTGCCATTCGGCGGCGTTTTCCGGCTTCGCCAGGAAGTCGAGGAACTCGGCCACGCCTTTATAGGTGCCCTTGTCTTTACCCTGCATCACCCACAGGCTCGCCCCGCCGATGATGGCGTTCTGCGGCGCGCCCTTCACGTCAGCGTCATACGGCATCATGCCCACGCCGTAGTTAAATTTGGCGTAGTGGCGGATATCCGCCAGAGAGCCGGACGAGGCGGTGGTAATGGCGCAGTCGCCGTTGTAGAACTTCTCGGTGGATTCGTCTTTACGCCCGAAGTAGCTGAAGTCGCCCTTCTTGTTCAGATCGGCAAGCAGCGCAATGTGCTTCACCTGCTCCGGCTTGTTGAACTCCAGTACCGCATCGGTGCCGTCGAAGCCGTTGTTTTTGGTCGCAACCGGCAGGCCGTGCCAGGCGCTGAAGTTTTCAATCTGGATCCAGCCCTGCCAGCCGCTGGCGTAGCCGCACTTCATTCCCGCCGCTTTCAGCTTCGCGGTGTATTCGGCCAGGTCCTGCCAGGTTTTTGGCGGCTGCTCCGGGTCTAAACCGGCTTTTTTGAATGCGTCTTTGTTGTAGTACAGCACCGGCGTAGAGCTGTTAAACGGCTGGGACAGCAGATGGCCGGTTTTGGAATCGGTGTAGTAACCCGCTACGGTCGGTACAAACTGGGATTCATCGAAGTTGATACCCGCTTCTTTGAATACTTCATAGACCGGCTTGATGGCTTTGGAGGCCATCATCGTAGCGGTGCCCACTTCATAAACCTGTAACAGTGCAGGCGCGTTGCCTGTACGGAAGGCGGCGATGCCCGCGCTCAGGCTCTGCTCGTAGTTGCCTTTGTACACCGGCACAATTTTGTAATCCGGGTGGGTGTCGTTGAAACGCTGCGCCAGGGAGTCAACTTCTTTACCCAACTCCCCTTCCATGGAATGCCAGAACGGAATGGTCGTCACAGCCATTGCGTTCGTCGCAAAAGCCAGACCCAGTGCCAGACCCAAAGCTGTGTGTCGTAACGATGTCATTGTCATCTCTCTTATTGTGCCGGATGCGCGATATCACGCGTTTTATGCTCGCGAGGTAACATGACATGCTCGAATGACAGAAAAATAACTGTTTGTTTACAGATAAGTGACAGTAAAGGGTCAGAGGGATGATGGTTATGTGAAGGGGGTTGGATGGTTGGGTGCGGTCTGGTGCCCTCACCCCGGCCCTCTCCCACAGGGAGAGGGAGAAAACACTAAAAAAGGCAACTTGCGTTGCCTTTTTGCTTTTACCTATCCGCCCAGATACGCGCTCCGCACCGCTTCGTTCGCCAGCAGCGCGTCGCCGGTGTCTTCCAGCACCACGCGGCCGTTCTCCAGCACGTAGCCACGGTCGGCGAGCTTCAGCGCCTGGTTGGCGTTCTGCTCGACGAGGAAGATGGTCATCCCCTCTTTGCGCAGCTGCTCGATGGTGTCGAATATCTGCTGGATGATGATTGGCGCCAGGCCGAGCGACGGCTCATCCAGCAGCAGCAGGCGCGGCTGGCTCATCAGCGCGCGGCCGATCGCCAGCATCTGCTGCTCACCGCCGGACATGGTGCCCGCACGCTGAATGCGGCGCTCCCACAGGCGCGGGAAGAGTTCGTACACCCACTTGATGCGGGTCTGGTATTCATCGCGGTGGGCGAAGAACCCGCCCATCGCCAGGTTCTCTTCCACCGTCATACGCGAGAACACGCGGCGCCCTTCCGGAACAATCGCCACCGCCTCGCGCATGATTCTGGCGGTCTGCCAGTCGGTAATGTCTTTGCCATCAAACACAATCCGCCCGCTGGTGGCGCGCGGGTCGCCGCACAGGGTGCCGAGCAGCGTGGTTTTGCCCGCGCCGTTGGCGCCAATCAGGGTCACGATTTCACCCTGATTGATATGCAGGCTGACGTCGTGCAGCGCCTGGATCTTGCCGTAGTGCGCGTTGACCTTGTCGAACGTTAACATCGCTTTTTCCATCTTATGCCTCACCCAGGTATGCGCGGATCACGTCCGGGTTGTTGCGGATCTCTTCCGGCGTGCCGTTTGCCAGCGGCGTACCCTGGTTAACCACGTAGATACGGTCGGAAATGCCCATTACCAGCTTCATGTCGTGCTCAATCAGCAGAATGGTGGTGTCGTGGTGATCGCGCAGCTCAGCAATCAGCTCGTCCAGCTCTTTGGTCTCTTTCGGGTTGAGGCCCGCCGCCGGTTCGTCGAGCATCAGGATTTCCGGCTGGGTGACCATGCAGCGCACAATCTCCAGACGACGCTGGTCGCCGTAGGCCAGATTGCTCGCCTGGCGGTTAGCGTGCTGCAGCAGGCCAATTCGGTCGAGCCAGGTGGCGGCGCGATCGAGCGCTTCATCCTGGGCGCGGCGGAAGGCCGGGGTTTTCAGCAGACCGGAGAACAGCCCGGTTTTCAGCTGCTGATGCTGCGCAACCAGCAGGTTCTCAATCACCGTCATCTCGCGGAACAGACGCACGTGCTGGAAGGTACGCACCACGCCCATGCGGGCAATCTGCTGGCCCGGCAGCCCTTCAAGGTGCTTGTCGCGCAGCATGATGGTGCCGCCCGTCGGCTTGTAGAAGCCGGTCAGGCAGTTAAAGACCGTGGTTTTCCCCGCGCCGTTCGGGCCAATCAGGGAGACAATCTCTTTCTTGTGCAGATCCAGTGACACATTGTTGACCGCCAGCAGGCCGCCAAAACGCATCATCAGACCGTTAACGGATAATAATGGCTGACTCATGCCTGCTCTCCTTTCGCTTGCCCGTTCTTCAGCTTCAGCTGTGGACGGGTCATCGGCAGCAAGCCCTGCGGACGCCAGATCATCATCAGCACCATCAAACCACCCAGCATTAACATGCTGTATTCGTTAAAGTCGCGCATCAGCTCGCGCGAAACCACCAGCAGGATGGCCGCGAGGATAACGGCGAACTGCGAGCCCATCCCGCCGAGCACCACAATCGCCAGCACAAAAGCGGATTCGGCAAAGGTGAACGATTCCGGGCTGACGAAGCCCTGACGCGCGGCAAACAGCGTCCCGGCGAAACCGGCAAACGCGGCGCTGATGGTGAACGCGGTCAGCTTGATGCGTGTCGGGTTCAGGCCCAGGGAACGGCAGGCGATCTCATCCTCGCGCAGCGCTTCCCACGCGCGGCCCAGCGGCATGCGCAGCAGGCGGTTAATCACGAACAGGGTGATCACCACCAGCAGCAGCGCTACCAGATAGAGCCAGATCACGCGGTCGGACGGGTCATACTTCACGCCGAAGAAGTTACTGAAGGTATCCCAGCCGCCTTCGCGGGCGGTACGGCTGAACTCCAGACCGAAGAAGGTCGGTTTCGGGATCTGGCTGATGCCGTTCGGGCCGCCGGTCACTTCGGTGTTGTTCAGCAGCAGGATACGGACGATTTCACCGAAGCCTAAGGTCACGATCGCCAGGTAGTCACCGCGCAGGCGCAGCACCGGGAAGCCAAGCAGGAAACCGGCTGCGGCGGAGACCAGCCCCGCCAGCGGCAGACAGGTCCAGAAGCCGAGGCCGTAATAGTGGTTCAGCAGCGCGAAGGTGTAGGCGCCGATGGCGTAGAAGCCGCCGTAGCCAAGCACCAGCAGGCCAGATAGCCCCACCACCACATTCAGACCAAGACCAAGAATCACGTAGATCATGGTCAGGGTAGCGATATCTACGGTTCCACGAGAGACCACAAACGGCCACGCCACGGCGGCCACCAGCAGCGCCACGAGGAACAGCTTCTGCTTAACGGTTGACCCGTCGATGGCCGGCAGAACGAATTTCGGCCCGGAGACGTTTTTCAGCGACTTCTGGAACAGCGGACGCAGCAGCTGGAACAGGAACACCACGGCAGTGCCGATAAATACCCACTGCCAGCGGATGTCGGGGGCGGCGTCTACCACCAGCTTCGTCCCGTCCAGACCTAACTGGACGCCCATAAAGACGCCCGCCAGCACGAAGAACATGGCGGCAGAGAGCAGCGCCATTGCAAAATGCATCGGTTTCATACTTTCTCTACCTCCGGACGGCCCAGAATACCGGTAGGCATCACCAGCAGAACCAGAATCAGCAGGGCAAACGACACCACATCTTTATACTCAGTGCTCAGATACGCCGAGGAGAGCGCTTCCGCCACACCCAGGATCAGGCCGCCGATCATCGCCCCCGGAATACTGCCGATACCGCCCAGAACCGCCGCGGTAAACGCTTTCATCCCGGCCATAAAGCCGATGTACGGGTTGATCACGCCGTAGAACTGGCCGAGCAGCACGCCTGCGACGGCCGCCATCGCGGCGCCAATCACGAAGGTCAGGGCAATCACGCGGTCGGTGTTGATGCCGAGCAGGCTCGCCATCTTCAGGTCTTCTGCGCAGGCGCGGCAGGCGCGTCCCATCCGCGAGTAGCGGATGAACAGCGTCAGGGCCAGCATCGCAATAAAGGTCACGACCCAGATAACCAGCTGCATGGTGGTGATTGAGGCCGAGAAGTTTTCACTGGCCCCCACAATCCACTGGCCGTTAAACAGGCTTGGCAGCGCCACGTCGCGCGAGCCTTCGGTCAGGCTGACGTAGTTTTGCAGGAAGATCGACATCCCGATCGCGGAAATCAACGCAATCAGACGCTTGGAGCTGCGCACCGGCCGGTAGGCCACGCGCTCGATGCTCCAGCCGTAGGTGCTGGCAATCACAATCGCGCCAACAAACCCGGCGGCGACCAGCAGCCAGCTGCTGTCGATGCCCATCATCATCAGCGCGGCGATGATCATAAAGGAGACATAGCTACCGATCATGTAGACCTCGCCGTGGGCGAAGTTGATCATGCCGATAATGCCGTAAACCATCGTATAGCCGATGGCGATCAGCGCGTAGGTGCTTCCCAGCGTAACGCCGTTAAACATCTGCTGCAGGAAATAGAGAAACTGCTCGGACATATGCAAACCTTTTTATACCCGCCCGTCAGTCCGGGCGGTGGGATAATTATTTGGCGGCCGAAGATGAACCGTCGGCGTGCCACTTAAAGACACCAAACTCAAATCCCTTCAGATCGCCTTTCTCATCCCAGTTCAGCGGCCCAATCACGGTGTTCGCCCCGTGTGCTTTTAAATCTTTCACCAGATCCAGCGGTTCTTTGCTGCCGGAGCGTTCCAGCGCGGTGGCCAGAGACTGTACGGCGGCGTAGGTGATCCAGACGTACGGACCACTCGGATCTTTCTTCTGCGCCTTGAGCGCATCCACGATAGCCTTGTTGGCCGGATCCTGGTCATAGCGTTTTGGCATCGTCACCAGCATGCCTTCAGCAGAATCCCCGGCGATGTTTGACAGAGAGGCATTGCCCACGCCCTCTGGCCCCATAAACTGGGTCTTCAGACCGGTGGCGCGCGCCTGACGCAGCATCTGGCCCATCTCCGGGTAGTAGCCGCCGTAGTAAACAAAGTCGATATTCTCTTTTTGCAGGCGGGCGATCAGCGCGGAAAAGTCTTTCTCACCGGCGGTAATCCCGTCGAAAAAGACGATGTTTGCGCCGCCTTTTTTCAGGCCGTCCTGAACGGAGCGCGCCAGGCCTTCGCCGTACTGCTGCTTGTCATGAATAATGGCGATACGCTGCGGCTTGACGGTTTCAAGGATGTATTTGGCGGCGGTTGGCCCCTGAGAGGAGTCCAGCCCCGCGGTACGCATGATGTGCTGGTATCCGCGCTGGGTCAGCTCAGGGTTAGTGGCGCCAGGGGTGATCATCAGAATGCCTTCGTCTTCGTAGATATCAGAAGCGGGCTGGGTGGACGACGAGCACAGGTGGCCGATAACATACTGGATGCCGTCGTTAACGATTTTGTTGGCGACCGCGACGGCCTGTTTCGGATCGCAGGCGTCGTCATATTCTACGCCCACCAGCTTGTCGCCTTTGATGCCGCCCTTAGCGTTGATGTCTTTGATGGCCTGGCGCGCACCGTTGAACTCCATATCACCCCACTGGGCAACAGGGCCGGACATCGCGCCCACTACCGCAACTTTAATGTCCTCCGCCATGGCGGCATGCGAGATCGACAGTGCGACCATCCCCGCGATTAACGTCTTCGCGTTCCTTTTCATCTCTGAATCCCCATTCGTGATGTCGTGTTTATATTTTGTTTTATTATGGTTAAAAAGCATTCTGTACTTTTAATGAACAACGCTATTTTTACCAGTGCCTTTAATGGTTTAGCGCAGGTTTTTGTCAAAAACCAGACTAAAATCTCTATTTTTCAGGCGATTAAGCAAAGATAATATTCTGAAATCAGGCAGAGATAAACAAATAAAAGTGCAGTTTGCAGCATAAAATAACGGTACAAAGCGCCGAATAAATCACTACCATTCAGGTTAAAATTCTGCTTATTTTTCGATCCATGTGTTTTCAAACTGCCCATCGCGTTGCCAAAAAACTAATCACCTGGTTAATGAGAATAAAAAGAGGAAGCCGCTGAGTGAATAAATTGAGTACACTGCCTCTACTCAATTTGATTTGGACAAGTAGCTAATGAAACTGACTATCGTGCGTCTGGTGACCTTTAGCGACCAGGATCATATCGACCTGGGCAAGATCTGGCCGGAATATTCCCCTTCGTCGCTGCGCGTTGATGAGACCCACCGCATTTATGCCGCGCGTTTTAACGAGCGCCTGCTGGCTGCGGTTCGCGTCACCCTGAGCGGTACAGAAGGAGCGCTGGACTCACTGCGCGTTCGTGACGTCACCCGTCGTCGCGGCGTGGGACAGTATTTAATTGAAGAAGTGATCCGCGAAAACCCAAGCGTGACCTCATGGTGGATGGCCGACGTGGGCGTGGAAGACCGCGGCGTGATGGCAGCGTTTATGCAGGCGTTAGGCTTTACGGCGCAGGAGAGCGGGTGGGAGAAGCGCTAAAAGAAAGCCGGGTGGCGGCTGCGCCTTACCCGGCCTACATTCTCCACTGTATTTTCCCAAGCATTTCGTGTTGCAGGAAGGCGGCAAGTTATGAAATCCCCGGGAGCTTACATAAGTAAGTGACCGGGGTTGAATAACGCAGCCAACGCACCTGCGGCGCGAAAGGAGACGGGAAAATTATTTTGCGTCTGTCGCCGTGCCATTGGCATGCCAGTCAAACACGCCGAACTCGAAGCCCTTCAGGTCGCCCTTCTCGTCCCAGGAGAGTGGCCCCATAACGGTCTGAACCGTATTCGCTTTCAGCCAGGTGGCAATTTCAGCCGGATCGGCTGACTGGTTCAGACCTGCCTGCAGAGACTGCAGCGCCGCGTAGGTGGTCCAGACGAACGCGCCGCTTGGATCCTGTTTCTTCGCCTTGATGGCATCTACGATAGGTTTGTTCGCAGGGACCTGGTCGTAGTTCTTCGGTTTGGTCACCAGCAGACCTTCGGCTGATTCACCCGCAATGTTAGACAGAGAAACGTTCGCCACGCCTTCCGGGCCCATAAACTGGGTTTTCAGGCCCGCAGCGCGCGCCTGACGCAGGATCTGGCCCATTTCCGGATGGTAGCCGCCGTAGTATACGAAGTCGATATTCTCTTTCTTCAGACGCGCCACCAGGGTGGAGAAGTCTTTCTCACCGGCGGTGATCCCGTCGAAGAACACCACGTCGGCATTGGCTTTCTTGAGGTTGTCCTGCACTGAACGCGCCAGACCTTCACCGTACTGCTGCTTGTCATGAACGATAGCAATGCGCTTCGGCTTCACTTTTTCAACGATGTATTTCGCCGCGGTTGGGCCCTGGTCTGAGTCCAGGCCGGTGGTGCGCAGGGTCAGCTTGTAGCCACGCGCAGTCAGCTCCGGTGCGGTCGCTGCCGGAGTGATCATCAGAATACCTTCGTCTTCGTAGATGTCAGACGCGGGCTGAGTAGAGGAAGAGCACAGGTGACCGATAACGTATTTGATCCCGTCGTTCACCACTTTGTTCGCGACCGCGACCGCTTGTTTCGGGTCACAGGCATCATCATATTTTACGATCTGCAGTTTTTCGCCTTTGATACCGCCCTTAGCATTAATGTCTGCAACCGCCTGTTCAGCGCCGGTAAATTCCTGGTCGCCGTACTGTGCTACCGGACCGGACATCGCGCCAACCACAGCCACCTTGATGTCTGCCTGTGCCATGGTGCTGAATGCCAACGCGATACATCCTGCCAGTAACGCTTTACCCTTCATGTTCATCCTGAGATTCCCCATTATTATGGTTATTACGATTGTTGTGATGTTGTTGTGCAGCGCTTTATGTCAGTTATAGGTGTGCTGTCCGCGCTTTTTCAGCATACTCTGCTAAAACATACCCGATTTTTATGATTTTGGAATAGCTAATTTGAAATGAATATATGATAAGCCCGGCAGGATTTACCGCCGGGCTTGCGGCTTTAACGTGTCAGCGACGCGGAGATTATATCCAGCGCTTTCCGGAACTGCGCTTCAGGGATAGTCAGCGGATAGAGGAAACGAATGACGTTGCCGTAGACGCCGCAGCTCAGCAGAAGCAGCCCTTGGTTCAACGCACGTTCCTGCACCTGGCGGGTAAATTCCGGAGAAGGCTGGCCCGTTTGCGGGTCGTTAAACTCTACCGCCACCATCGAGCCCTGCCCGCGAATGTCAGCGATATACGGGCAGTGTTCCTTGGCTTTGTTGAGCACTTCCACCAGGTGATGGCCGAGATGCGCCGAGCGCGTGCAGAGATCTTCCTCGTCAATCACGTCCAGCACCGCGTGCGCTGCGGCAATCGCCAGCGGATTACCCGCGTAGGTGCCGCCCAGCCCGCCCGGCGCAGGCGCGTCCATCACGTCGGCACGGCCCGATACCGCCGAGAGCGGCATCCCGCCCGCCAGGCTTTTTGCCATGGTGATCAGGTCCGGCTTCACGCAGTGGTGTTCCATCGAGAAAAGCTTGCCGGTGCGGGCGAAGCCGCTTTGCACCTCGTCGGCAATCAGCAAAATACCGTGGGTATCGCACAGGGCGCGAAGAGCCTGCATAAAATCAGCAGGCGCAATGTTGAAGCCGCCCTCCCCCTGAACCGGTTCGAGAATAATCGCCGCGACCTGGTCAGGAGCAATATCCGCTTTAAAGATACGTTCCAGGCTTTTTAACGCCTCAGCGGTGCTGACGCCGTGTAGGTCATTCGGATACTGCGCGTGGTAAACCGAGCCGGGGAAGGGTCCGAAGCCGATCTTGTACGGCGCAACTTTGCCGGTCAGCGCCATAGTCATAAAGGTGCGGCCGTGGAACGCGCCGCCGAAGGTGATAAGGCCAGGACGTTTGGTATAGGCGCGCGCAATTTTGACCGCGTTTTCGACCGCCTCAGCCCCCGTGGAGAAGAACGCCGTTTTGGCAGGACCTTCTACGGGCACGCGTGCGTTGATACGCTCGGCAAGCGCCACGTAGCCTTCGTACGGCACAATCTGGTAGGCCGTGTGGGTAAACGCGTGAAGTTGTTTTTCGATTGCGGAAATGACTTTGGGATGCCGATGGCCGGTATTCAGCACCGCGATCCCGGCGGCGAAGTCGATATACTCATTGCCTTCCACGTCCCACACCGTGGCGTTTTCGGCTTTATCGGCATAGAAGTTACACATCACGCCGATGCCGCGCGGCGTCGCCTGTAAACGCCGGTCGTTCAGTTCGTTGTTTTTCACCCTGTCCCCCTGAGAAAGTCGCCTGCTTAGCGCATCAGTAAGTGTTTGCCAGGGGGAGGGAATTCGCCAGAGCGGGCGCTAAAAAAACAAAACCCCCAGACTCTCATCCAGGGGTTCTCGGTGTACTTCGCGGAAATTACGCTTCGATAGCGGCGCGAAGTTTTTTCATGGCGTTCTTTTCAAGCTGACGCACACGTTCTGCAGAGACGCCGTAACGGTCAGCCAGCTCCTGCAGCGTGGACTTGTTGTCTTCGTCCAGCCAGCGGGCGCGGATAATATCCTGGCTACGTTCGTCGAGGCCTTCCATCGCATGGGTCAGCTTGTTCGCGGCCTGATCTTCCCAGTTGTCCTCTTCGATGCCATCAGCAAAGTTAGAGGTTTTATCCTGCAGATACAGAACCGGTGCCATCGGCTGGCTGTCGGAGGCGTCGTCGTCGGAGGACATATCAAAGGTCATGTCCTGCGCGGCCATACGGGATTCCATCTCACGCACGTCTTTGCTGGTTACGCCCAGCTCGCGCGCCACCATTTCCACTTCATCCTGGTTGAACCAGCCCAGACGCTGCTTGGTTTTACGCAGGTTAAAGAACAGTTTGCGTTGCGCTTTTGTCGTGGCGACTTTCACGATACGCCAGTTGCGCAGCACGTATTCATGAATTTCTGCCTTGATCCAGTGTACGGCGAAGGAGACGAGTCGCACACCCACTTCCGGGTTGAAGCGACGCACAGCCTTCATCAGGCCGATGTTACCTTCCTGAATCAAGTCCGCCTGCGGCAGGCCATAGCCCGCATAATTACGAGCAATGTGAACAACAAAGCGCAGGTGAGACAGGATCAGCTTTTTCGCTGCTTCCAGATCGCCCTGGTAATGCAGCTTTTCAGCAAGCTCCTTTTCTTCCTCGGCCGTTAACATCGGCCAGGTGTTCGCAGCCCGGATATAAGATTCCAGGTTACCAACAGGGGCTAAAGCTAAAGTTTGCATTTCTTTGGTCATTCATTCCTCTCAGTGTTTCTTCTGGTCCAGGTTGTCCCCGTCAGGCAACAACCATGCCATAGCGTTTGAGCAACGAGATTAGCATTCACTCTTTTATCAGACAGTGATTTTATCCACAAGTTCCAGGTGCAACGGTGAATAAATTACGCACAAAATGTGACATGGAGATGATAACAGGGGAAGAGACAACAGGGACGCTTTCCCTGCAGAGCGAACATCTCGGTGCAGGGAAAGATTATATCACGCTTTTATTAGTCGGGAGTAAAGTGACGTAAATGTTGAACGGTTGCCAGCCACGCTGCCACCCACCCAATCATCGAACACACCAGCAGCAGTAACAGGCACTCATCGAACCCTAAGCCACTGATATCAAACTTCGTTCCGAAAACCTGCGCCACTTCAGTCACGGCAGACGAAAGCCGCATCACCAAAATTTCTGACAATATCAGTGAAAGAAATGCGCCGGAAAAACCGAGCAGTGCGCCACCGTAAAGGAACGGTCGGAGGATGAAGCCATCCGTCGCACCAATCAGTTTCTGCACGTTGATGGTATCGCGACGGGCAAAGATGCTCAGGCGCACGCTGTTGCCGATGACGAGGAAGACCGCCGCCACCATCAACACGCCAATCATCGCCGCGACGCGGCCTACCAGCCCGGTGAGAGCAGAAAGGCGCGCAAACCAGCTGTCATCCATGCGCACTTCATCAATGCCCTTAATGCGCGTGATGCGATCGCGCAGGGTGTTAAGCGAATCGGTCCCCTGGAAATCCAGCTTCGGGATCACCACCGCCACGGCGGGCAGCGGGTTCTCTTCAAGCATATCCAGTGCGCCGCCAAAGCCAGACCAGTTACGGAACTCGCCCAGCGCGTCTTCACGTGAGAGATAGTTGACCTTCTCCACGCCCTGCTCGGCCTGGATTTGCCCAACCACCTGCGCCGCCGCGTTATCGTCGAGCGCTTTATCCAGATAGACCGTGATCTGCGGAGACGGATAATACTGCGACGCCGCCTGATTGACGTTTTTATAGACCATATAGCAGACGCTTGGAAGCGTGAGGGAGATGGCAATCACCATCACCGTCAGGAACGTCGCCAGCGGTTTGCTTTTCAGGTCCTGCAGCGCGCCGTGGAACGCGTAGCGCACCTGCTCGTTAAACACGTTGGTTTTACGGGAGGCCGGTTTTGGCGCGGCCTTCTGGCGCTTCGGCGCATTACGATTGCCGTCACCCCCGCCCTGCGGCTTACGGAAACGGTCAAACCGGTTCCCGAACTGCCGAATCTGGTTTATTGCATCACGCTTATTCACCGTGGCCTCCGTGCAAATGACCGTCGCTCAGGGTCAGCATGCGGTACGAACGACGGGAAATCAGCCCGATGTCGTGCGTCGCCATCAATACGGTAACCCCCACGCGGTTAAATTCCTCAAACAGACGCAAAATCCCTTCTGACAGAGCATCGTCCAGGTTACCGGTCGGTTCATCCGCCAGCAGCACCGCAGGCTTGTTCACCACCGCGCGGGCGATACCCACGCGCTGCTGTTCACCGCCGGAGAGCTGGATCGGGAAGTTCTTCGCTTTGTCCAGTAGCCCGACCTTATCCAGCGCCGCAGAGACGCGGCGGCGGATATCGTCATAGCTGGCGCCGGCAATAATCAGCGGAATGGCCACGTTATCGAAAACGGTGCGATCCATCAGCAGGTGGTGATCCTGGAAAATCATGCCGATCTGGCGACGCAGGAACGGCACCTCACGGTTTTTCAGGCGGCTGATCTCATGGCCGCTGAAAAAGATCTTCCCGGCGCTTGGCCGCTCGATCCCACAGATAAGCTTGAGCAGGGTACTTTTCCCCGCGCCGGAATGGCCGGTCAGGAATGCCATCTCGCCCGGCTGCAGGTGGAATGTGACCCCCTGCAGCGCTTGTCTCCCACCGAGATAGGCCTTGCTGACGTGTTCAAAGCGAATCATTGTTAGTCCTCTCGGGCAAATAATGCCTCAATAAAGTCGTCCGCCTTAAACGGACGTAAATCCTCAATACGCTCGCCCACACCGATGTAACGGATAGGAATGCCGAACTGGTCAGCCACGGAGAAAATCACCCCGCCTTTCGCGGTGCCGTCCAGTTTGGTCAGCGTGATCCCCGTCAGTCCTACCGCTTCATGGAACAGTTTTGCCTGGCTGATGGCGTTCTGTCCGGTGCTGGCATCAATGGTCAGCATAATTTCATGCGGTGCGTCTTCGTCCAGCTTCTTCATGACGCGAACGATTTTCTTCAATTCTTCCATCAGGTGCGATTTGTTCTGCAAACGCCCTGCGGTATCGGCAATCAGCACGTCCACGTTGCGCGCCTTCGCCGCCTGGATGGCGTCAAAGATCACGGACGCGGAATCCGCGCCGGTATGCTGGGCAATCACCGGAATGTTGTTGCGCTGGCCCCACACCTGCAGCTGCTCAACCGCCGCTGCACGGAAGGTATCGCCCGCCGCCAGCATCACCGATTTGCCCTGCTGCTCGAACTGGCGCGCCAGCTTGCCGATGGTGGTAGTTTTACCCACGCCGTTCACGCCGACCATCAGAATAACAAATGGCGTTTTGCCTTCAATATTAAGCGGTTCATCAACTTTTGCGAGAATTTCACCCATCTCGTCTTTCAGCAGACCGTACAGCGCTTCGGCGTCGCGCAGCTGTTTGCGGCTCGCCCCTTCGGTCAGATTGGCGATGATCTTACGGGTAGTTTCTACCCCAACGTCAGCAATCAGCAGTTGTTCTTCCAGCTCTTCAAACAGATCGTCGTCGATCTTCTTGCCGCGGAACAGACTGATAAATCCGGAACCTAAGTTTTCTTTGGTTTTAAGCAGGCTGCGCTTCAGGCGCGCGAAGAAACCTTCTTTGGTCGGTTTTTCCTGCTCCTGAACGATCTCGTCTTCGGCCTGCTCTTCTACCGGCACAACGATGACCGCTTCTTCAGCTGCCTCCGCCGCCAGCGCCTGGGCTTCCAGCTCGTCGTCGGTCAGCTCTGGCTCAAGCGTCGCTTCTTCTTCCACCGCCTCAACGATTTCAACGGTTTCCGCTTCGGCCTGCCACTCTTCGGCAGACACCGCTTCGTCTTTGACCTCTTCCGGCAGCGGCAGCTCTTCATGCTCGATAACGGCCTGTGGCGCTTCGGTAACGGCTTCGACGATAATCGGTTCTGGCTTCTCGTTCTCCTGAACCTGTTCAGTGACTTCAATCACCTCTTGTGCAAAGGATTCAATTTCTTCTTTGCTGGGCGCCGTTTCTTCCGCTTCGACAACCGCGGCGGTTTCTACAGGCGTTTCAGGCTGCGACTGCTCTTCAACGGCTTGTTGCTCTTCGGTTTTCTGTTCTGTTTCTTGCTCTTTTTCACCGAAGCCCAGCCAGGAAAAGAAGCCACGTTTTTTTTGTTTTGCCATCTGCGACTACACTCCTCGCGGCGCTATATACATGGAAGCTAAAAAAATGATGAAATAGTCTAACACTTTACTTAATTGACATCACCGCCCGCAATCGCAGGCCAATTGTTAACAGAGCTTTCCTGAGATGAAGAAACCCAACCGCGCCCCGGCCGGTCAAATTCGTATTATCGGCGGTCAGTGGCGAGGCCGGAAATTACCGGTGCCGGACAGCCCCGGTTTACGCCCAACTACCGACCGCGTGCGCGAGACGCTGTTTAACTGGCTGGCTCCGTCTATGGTAGACGCCCACTGTCTGGACTGCTTCGCCGGAAGCGGCGCCCTCGGGCTGGAAGCGCTGTCGCGCTATGCCGCCAGCGCCACGCTGCTGGAGATGGAGCGCGGCGTTGCGCAGACGCTGCAGCAAAATCTGGCGACGCTGAAGGCGAGCAACGCCAAAGTGGTGAACACCAACACGCTGAGCTTCCTCGCGCAAAAGGGCACGCCGCATAACGTGGTGTTTGTCGATCCGCCGTTCCGCAAGGGGCTGCTTGAAGAGACGTTATCCCTGCTGGAGCAAAACGGCTGGCTGGCGGATGACGCGCTGATTTATGTTGAAAGCGAAGTGGAAAACGGTTTACCGCCGGTTCCCGCCCACTGGGATCTGCACCGTGAAAAAGTGGCAGGTCAGGTTGCTTATCGTCTTTATCACCGTCAGGCACAAGGAGGATCCGATGCCGGTACTGATTAACCTGGGACGCTTGCTGATGCTGGGCGTCTGGGCGTTCTTGATTCTGAATCTGGTGCACCCGTTCCCGCGCCCGATGAACATTTTCGTTAACGTGGCGCTGATTTTCACGTCGTTTATGCACGCCCTTCAGATGGTGATGCTGAAAAACGGCCTGCCGAAAGACGGCCCGCAGATGACGGGCTGGCAGCAGCTGCGCGTCTTTATTTTCGGCGTGTTTGAGCTGCTGGTGTGGATGAAAAAATTTAAGGCGCAGGTGAAGAAGTAAGGTGCGGCCTGATGCCCTCACCTTTACCCTCTCCCACAGGGAGAGGGAACCAATCGCGCCTTATTCAGGCGTAAAACCTTCGAATCGCGACCCTTTGTAGCTCAGCGTTCCTTTCTCTCCCACCGTCAGCTGATGGTACTGTTGCGCCTCCAGGCGGAAGGTCATCTCAAGGCCGCCCGTTTCCGGCTTAAAGCTCGCTTCATAGCGCATTGTTGTGCCCGCAGGCGTCACCTGCTGCTGGCGCGAGCGGCGGTCATTGAGCGGTTTTTCGCGTTTGTTCGTCACCACCACGCGCTTTTGCATCAGCGGTGCGGCACCGTTATCCGCCTTCTCGCGGCGCTGCTGCACGAAACGAAACGAGGCGGCAATGACGATAATCGCCACCACGATAATGAAAAAAAGCGGCATCTTGCTCATTGAAAAATCCCATCAGATTATGCGGAATTCAGGATACCTTGCCTTCCCCACCATTGCCAAACGCCCGCCCGCGTCACTACACTGGATCAGAAACTGATTATTCAGGCTTAACAGATACAGGGAGTTAATATGCTTTGGTCATTTATCGCTGTCTGTTTTTCCGCATGGCTTTATGTCGATGCGTCGTACCGTGGTCCCACCTGGCAGCGCTGGTTGTTTAAACCGGTCACGCTGCTGCTCCTGCTGCTGCTGGCCTGGCAAGCGCCAATGTTTAATGCCGTCAGCTATCTGGTGCTCGCCGGGCTGTGCGCCTCTCTGATTGGCGATGCCCTGACCCTGCTGCCGCGCCAGCGCCTGCTGTATGCCGTAGGGGCATTTTTCCTGTCGCATCTGCTGTATACCATCTACTTCGCCAGCCAGATGACGCTCTCTTTCTTCTGGCCGCTGCCGCTGGTCCTGCTGGTGATTGGCGCCCTGCTGATCGCGGTGATCTGGTCGCGTCTGGAAGAGATGCGTTTGCCGGTTTGTACATTTATCGCCATGACGCTGGTAATGGTATGGCTGGCAGGTGAACTGTGGTTCTTCCGTCCGACCGCTCCGGCGATGTCAGCGTTCTTCGGCGCCGCACTGCTGCTGATCGGTAACGTCGTCTGGCTGGGCAGCCACTATCGCCGCCGCTTCCGGGCGGATAACGCGATTGCCGCCGCCTGTTACTTTGCCGGGCATTTCCTGATTGTGCGTTCGCTGTATATCTAAATAGCGCTTGACTCTGGAGTCGACTCCAGAGTGTATGCTGCGGTTAATGAGAAAATTATCATTGCCGGAGACTGCCATGTCGACTCCAGAAATACCTAAAAAAGTTCCTCAATTCTCGGCACTTAAGCTCAGCCCGGCTCCGTCGAAAGACGACTGCTGCTGCGAAGGCGCGTGCGAAACGCAAACTCAACCCCTTCCTGAAAGCGGCAACCGCTACAGCTGGGTCGTCAACGGCATGGACTGCGCCGCCTGCGCGCGCAAAGTGGAAAACGCCGTCAAACAGGTGCCGGGCGTGAGTCACGTTCAGGTGCTGTTCGCCACCGAAAAGCTGCTGGTTAGCGCCGATAACGACGTCAGCAAGCAGGTTGAAGCCGCCGTCAGCAAGGCGGGTTATACCCTGCGCAGCGAAACGGCGCCCGTTGAAAAAGTCTCCTCCCTGAAAGAAAATCTGCCGCTCATTACCCTCATCATCATGATGTCCCTGAGCTGGGGTCTGGAGCAGATTAACCACCCGTTCGGCAATCTGGCGTTTATCGCCACCACCCTGGTCGGTCTGTTCCCGATTGCCCGTCAGGCGCTGCGCCTGATGAAAAGCGGCAGCTGGTTTGCCATCGAAACGCTGATGAGCGTGGCGGCCATCGGCGCGCTGTTCATTGGCGCGACGGCAGAAGCGGCGATGGTGCTGCTGCTGTTCTTAATCGGCGAACGTCTTGAGGGCTGGGCGGCGAGCCGGGCGCGTAAAGGGGTCAGCGCGCTGATGGCGCTGAAGCCGGAAACCGCCACGCGCGTGGTAAACGGTACGCGTGAAACGGTCGCCATCACTACGCTGCGTCCGGGCGACGTGATAGAAGTCGCGGCAGGCGGACGCCTGCCTGCAGACGGCGCGCTGCTTACCGCCACCGCAAGCTTTGATGAAAGCGCCCTGACCGGCGAGTCCATTCCGGTTGAACGTGAGGCGGGTGAAAAAGTGCCTGCAGGCGCCACCAGCGTCGATCGTCTGGTGCAGCTTAAGGTTCTTTCCGAGCCAGGCGACAGCGCCATCGACCGTATCCTGAAGCTGATTGAAGAGGCTGAGGAGCGCCGCGCGCCGGTCGAACGCTTTATCGACCGCTTCAGCCGGATCTACACGCCCGCCATTATGCTGGTGGCTCTGCTGGTTACCGTCGTCCCACCGCTGTTCTTTGGCGCGCCGTGGGAGGGCTGGATTTATAAAGGGCTGACGCTGCTTCTGATCGGCTGCCCATGCGCGCTGGTGATTTCCACCCCGGCGGCGATTACGTCCGGTCTGGCGGCTGCGGCACGTCGCGGGGCGCTGATTAAGGGCGGCGCGGCGCTGGAGCAGCTCAGCCAGGTCCAGCATATCGCTTTTGATAAAACCGGTACGCTGACCGTGGGCAAGCCGCAGGTGACCGGCGTGTATCCGCAGGATATCAGTGAGGATGAACTGCTGGCCCTGGCCGCCGCCGTTGAACAGGGCTCCACCCATCCGCTGGCGCAGGCGATTGTGCGTGAAGCGCAGTCGCGCGGACTAAACATACCTCCGGCAACCGCCCAGCGGGCGCTGGTAGGGTCAGGGATTGAGGCCACCGTTGACGGTAAAAAGGTGCTGATTGTCGCGGCGGGTAAGTCTTCTACTCCAGAGGTGGAGACGTTAGAACAGACCGGACAGACGGTCGTGACCGTCATGCAGGACGGCACCGCAAAAGGGATGCTGGCGCTACGCGACACCCTGCGCGATGACGCAAAAGAGGCCGTGGCGGCGCTGCATCAGCTGGGCGTGAAGGGCGTGATTCTCACCGGTGATAACCCTCGCGCGGCGGCAGCGATTGCCGGTGAGCTGGGGCTGGCGTTTAAAGCCGGATTGCTGCCTGCGGATAAGGTCAGCGCGGTGACGGAGCTGAACGCTCAGGCTCCGCTGGCGATGGTCGGTGACGGGATCAACGATGCCCCGGCGATGAAAGCGTCCACCATTGGTATTGCGATGGGTAGCGGTACTGACGTGGCGCTGGAGACCGCCGACGCGGCGCTGACCCACAACCGCCTGACCGGGCTGGCCCAGATGATCGATCTTGCGCGCGCGACGCGGGCCAATATCCGTCAGAACATCGGCATCGCGCTCGGGCTGAAGGGGATTTTCCTGGTGACGACCCTGCTCGGCATGACCGGACTGTGGCTGGCGGTGCTGGCGGATACCGGGGCAACGGTGCTGGTGACGGCGAACGCGCTTCGGCTGCTGCGTCGCCGGTAAAAAAACGCCCGGTGGCGCTAACGCTACCGGGCCTACATTTCCTGCCAGATCGTGGATCGAGTAAGACGAAGCCGCCACCCGACTTTTTTATAAGAAATAGCTCATCGCCAGGCCTAAAAACAGCACCAGACCGACGTAGTTATTGTTCATAAACGCCTTGAAGCAGGCATCACGTTCACGCTTAGCGATCAGCTTCTGCTGATAAGCAAACAGCAGCCCCGCCACCAGCACGGACCAGTAAAACTCCCAGTTCAGCCCGTTCAGGCGGCCAATCGCCACCATCAGCGCCAATACCGCGACCTGCAGGATACCGATAATCAGCTTGTCGTGACGACCAAAGAGGATGGCGGTGGATTTGATGCCGATTTTCAGGTCATCGTCGCGGTCTACCATTGCATATTGCGTGTCGTAAGCCACCGCCCAGAGAATGTTCGCCAGGAACATCAGCCAGCAGCTGAGCGGTAAGGACTCACTAACCGCCGCAAACGCCATCGGAATCGACCAGCCAAACGCCGCGCCCAGCACCACCTGAGGCAGGTGGGTATAGCGCTTCATAAACGGATAAACCCAGGCCAGGGCCAGCGCCGCAACGGAAAGCAAAATGGTCATGGTGTTCAGGGTTAACACCAGCAGGAAAGAGAGCAGCACCAGAACAATAAACAGCACGCGGGCTTCTTTCCCGGTGACCTGCCCGCTGGGTAACGGACGACCGGCAGTACGCTTAACATGACCGTCGAATTTACGATCGGCATAGTCATTCACCACGCAGCCCGCCGCGCGCATCAGCCAGACGCCGGCAACGAACACGCCCAGGATCCACAGCGGCGGCACGCCCGGCGTGGCAAGCCACAGCGCCCAGAGGGTCGGCCACAGCAGCAGCAACGCGCCAATGGGTTTATCGGTACGCATTAAGCGGTGATACGCCAACAGCTTATTCTGCGTCAGGCTCCACTCCATTTTTTCTTCCTCTTAGTACAACGGTGATGCCGGTAAAAAAAGCTCCGTCAGTATTAACGGTTTACCGCTCAGGCGAAGGCGGGAACGACGCCCCCACAGTTCAGCATCACGACCAATCTCAATAAAATCCCGGGTAAGCTCAGACGAGGTGAAAAGGTAACGCCCCAGAGGCGTTTTCCCCAGACGTTGCAGTGCCAGTTCTGGCCCGGAAAGGGTGGACTCGGGCACTACCGTCCGTCCGGCAAGCCACGGCTCGCCATCGGCACAGAGCAAAATTTCGCGCAGCCAGTAACGTGGCTCGTGCGGCAGCAGCGGCAGCTCGTTGGCGATCTCATCGCCAGAGACAAACCCTTCCTGAATCAGGGTCACCGTGACCGTTTTACCCTGTTGCTCAAAACGTTTCGTCATGGAATCTTCCAGCAGCAACCAGTCCAGCTGCTGCGGATCAAGCGCAGGTATTTGGTCGAAATAGCGCAGCGCACGCAGTTGCGTTAGCGCAGGGTGTGACATGCCAGACTCTCCGATACATAACGTAATGGCATTGTATCGCAGAAACACGGATTGAGGGGGGCCAAACGTTATTTAACGATCACGATCGCAACATGGGCGCAACAGCCTGGCCGATACGAAAAAAAGTGCGCCCACTCAGGCGCACCAAACTACTAACAAATCAGCACTGTGGGGAAACGGTTACCCCTTGCCTTTTACACTGCTGATAAAGGTGGAACGGGCAGTGGTTGAACCTAAACGTTCGGCTTCATCAAGCAGCTTCAGCGCTTTATCGACATCGCCGCGCTTCACCGCCTGCTTAATGGCGTTGTTGAAGTACTCTTCGGTGTCGTTCAGTACCGGCTCGGCTTTCTTCGCCGGGGCAGGCGCTGCAGTCGCTACCGGTGCGGCTGCCGTGGCAGCGGGTGCGGTATAGGCAGGTGCAGGTGCCGCAGTGTTGCCAACGGTGACAGCAGCAGGGCCAGAGGATCCGAATAACGGCCCGACCAGAATACTGGAGCTGGTGTTTGTTTGAACTTTGAGTTTTAGCGTACCGTTCGTCACGTGGCGTGCGACCGGATCAGGAATATCAGGAATAGCGTTACCCGCCCCCTGAGCATAGGATTTTGCCGGATCAATCATTTTGGTGGTGCGCTGCAGATCTTCGGGCGTAGTAAACGCGAGGATATAAATCTTTTGCTGGCCTAAAGCGGGTGTCAGTTTCAGTATGCCCTCAAGGCGGTCAGCCGACATGACGCCGGGTTTCTGATAGGTAAAATAACTGCTTGGGAAAAAAGCTGAAGGCGACATGTTTTGATCAAGCACTAACACGTTTGGTGCAAATACAGAGGGTGTTTTGTCGGCTTCACTGACAAGCGTTAACGTTAACTCACCCACATTTGCAGGGACACTCCATGCAGCAACCGGTCCTGAAATTCCCGGTACATTCAGGGTCTGTCCTGTATTCCCCAACTCGATGGTCTGGGTTTGTGCCACATTCACGGGCACCCAGTTCAGACTTTGCAGTGTGGCAGAGGGGATCGCAGGCGCAGCAGTCGTGTTCTGCGGAACGATATTGACATCAGCCAAGCTCACTGCTGGTAATGCAGCAAACATGCCCGCCGTCAGACAGAGTGCTAAGAGACTTTTTTTCATCGTTATGACCTCATTATTCGAAAGCATGGTAGCCAGGCAATAGCGCATACTTTCCGAGAAATGCGTTATGAGTTAGAGGGGCCTAAGCCCCTCTTTTAAATACATTAACGTCTAAAATTACCACCAGATTTCCATCTGAGCACCGAAGGTCCACTCATCGCTGTCACCACGGCTGGTCGTACCGAACGGAGTTACAGTGCTGTTGCTTGCAGCAGTGGAAGAGAAGTTACCCTCAGAGTCGGTCTTCACGTAACCCCATTTCTCATCCCACTTGGCGTAGGTAGCAAACACGCGAATCGCTGGACGGGACCAGATGCTGTCACCCGCCTGCCACTGTTGTGCCAGAGTGATTTTGTATTGGTCGTTACGATCGCCGGTTTGCTGAGATTTGACGTTGTCATATCCCACTTCCAGCAAGGTGCTCATGATAGGCGTCCATTTGTACATTGGACGCACGCCCACGGTGTACCAGGTGGTACCTTGATTGTTGTCACGATCGATATCCTGATACATACCGACGTACATCAGGTCCCATTTATCCGCCAGCGTGATCGCACCGTGGTCGAGGATACGGATCAGGCTGCCGTCATTATCAACAGCACCCCCACGCGCCTGACCTTTACCCTGAGAAATCATGGAGTCGGTGGCGTACTGCACCACAAACTTGTTGAAGCCTTTCATCATGCTCTGGGTGTGTTCTGCAGTGAACATCCAGCCATCTTTCGATGCACCAGGCTGCAGGTAGTAATCGTCAGGAATGTTGGTATGGCCGTAGTCAACACCCAGTTCCAGAGTACCGCCCGGGTTAATTTCCATACCGGCTAAACGCGCATCAAACACGTCGTTTGGCACTTTGTTGTTATAGGTACGCAGACCGGTATTCGGATCGCGATCGCCAAAAGCCGAGGAGCCGCCGGATTCAGAAGAACGAGTTGCTGCGAGAGAGAGTTTACCTATACCGACATCAACGTTTTCCAGACCTGCACCAGGACCAGAAATATCCCAGTAGTAGAAGTCGATCATGTGAACGTCATGACGTTGATAGAAACGCTTACCTGCCCAAATATTTGCCCCTGGCAGTGAATCAATCAGGTTTTTACCTACGACGTTAAACTCACGCACTGCTGGCGTGTTACTGTCTTCCCAGTCGTTAAGCTGAGCAGTTTTATAGGCGATGTTGGAATCGAAATAGAAGCTCTTGTCCGCTTCTTTCCACACTTCCTGGCCTAATTTAACTTCCGCATAGGTTTCACACTCGTTACCAAGACGATATTTAGAATCCGCACCGGTGGTCTGGAAACATTGTTGTTCACCACCACTCCCGGTCCAGCCGATGCCAGAACGAGCATAACCTTTAAAATCTACAGCACCCGCCTGGGCAGACAGGATGCCTGCCGCAATGGCGATTGCCAGAGGGACTTGTTTGCGCAGAGTAATCATCATTCTAT
Source organism: Enterobacter sp. Taxon_8 (assembly GCF_058354585.1). NCBI lineage: Bacteria > Pseudomonadati > Pseudomonadota > Gammaproteobacteria > Enterobacterales > Enterobacteriaceae > Enterobacter > Enterobacter sp. Taxon_8. The sequence continues at coordinate 4,306,057 of NZ_CM177989.1, forward strand.
CTCCTGAGATCATTGCTTTTCTTTGAACACTTCACCTGTCGGTTTCGTGTCTTCTTTTGGGATTGCTTAAACGCCTGGCTCTTTATGCAACCGACGACATGCAGTGCCATCCTCACGGAACAGATGGCAACGCTCTGGCGGCAAGCCGATAGCGAATGTGGCACCCTCTTCTACCAACACCACGTCGTTCTGGCGGTAGACCAGGTTCTGACGGATGGCGGGGATCTGGATATGAATCTGTGTTTCGTGACCAAGCTGTTCGACGACCTGAACGTCACCTTCCAGGGTCACATCAGCGATGTGGCTCGGCAGCAGATGCTCAGGACGAATACCGAGGGACATGTTTGCCCCGACCTGTACGTTGGCGCTGTCGACCGGCAGCCAGACCTGCTGGCGGTTTGGCAGCTCCACCTGTACCTGTTCAATGGCTGTCGCGGTCACTTTGACGGGCAGGAAGTTCATCTTTGGCGAGCCAATGAAGCCCGCAACAAAGCGGTCTGCCGGGTAGTGATACAGCTCCAGCGGTTTACCCACCTGCGCCACGCGACCGGCATCCAGCACCACGATTTTGTCGGCGAGGGTCATCGCTTCGACCTGATCGTGGGTGACGTAAATCATCGTGCGGCCAAGACGCTTGTGCAGACGGGAGATTTCGATACGCATCTGGACGCGCAGGGCGGCATCCAGGTTGGAAAGCGGTTCGTCGAGCAGGAAGACGCGCGGCTCGGCGACCAGGGTACGGCCAATCGCCACGCGCTGACGCTGACCGCCGGAAAGCGCTTTCGGCTTACGCTCCAGCAGGTGCGCCAGCTGTAATACTTCAGCTACCTGCGTCACGCGCTGGTTAATGACCTCTTTCTTCGCGCCGGCCAGCTTCAGGCCAAAGGACATGTTCTCGGCAACGGAAAGATGGGGATAGAGTGCATAAGACTGGAACACCATGCCTACGCCACGTTCGGCAGGCGGGATGTCATTCATTCGGGTATCACCAATCAGCAGGTCGCCGCTGGTGATGGTTTCAAGACCGGCAATCATACGCAGCAGAGTAGATTTACCACAGCCTGATGGGCCAACAAACACCACGAATTCGCCTTCGTTGATGTCCAGATTGATGTCTTTCGACACCACAACGTCACCCCAGGCTTTCGTTACATTACGCAGCTGTACGCTCGCCATGCCCTTCTCCCTTCGTTACAACCTGTCACCGACAGAAACATTCAAGATAAGTTCACTATGGGGTATCCATTACTTTCCCGAATCCTCCACCCCCCGCCTTTTTTATGGGGGAGGAGGCGGGAGGATGAGAGAGCAGGCTCTGCGACCGCCGTGGGAGGGCTGAGGCAAAATTCGTGAAGCCGCCTGCAAAATTCGGTGGGTTTTTATGTGCGCCAGCACTCATAACTTAAATTTATGCAACGGAGATCACACAAACGGGGGGTGGGGCGTAGGGGTTGGGAGGATGGAAAGAGGATGTCAAATAAGGAGACTGAGACACGTTGAACCACTGAAGTCATACCATGAGACATCACCAAAAAGGATGGCAGCTATGAATATCAAGACTGGCGCACGCGTTTTCGCATTGTCCGCCCTCGCAGCAATGATGATTTCCGCACCGGCGCTCGCCAAAATTGAAGAAGGCAAACTGGTTATCTGGATTAACGGCGACAAAGGCTATAACGGCCTGGCCGAAGTGGGCAAAAAATTCGAGAAAGACACCGGCATCAAAGTTACCGTAGAACACCCGGACAAACTGGAAGAGAAATTCCCGCAGGTTGCGGCAACCGGCGACGGCCCGGACATCATCTTCTGGGCGCATGACCGTTTCGGTGGTTACGCGCAGTCTGGCCTGCTGGCTGAAGTCACCCCGGACAAAGCTTTCCAGGACAAACTGTTCCCGTTCACCTGGGACGCTGTTCGCTATAACGGCAAGCTGATCGCTTATCCTGTCGCGGTTGAAGCCCTGTCTCTGATTTATAACAAAGACCTGGTACCTAACCCGCCGAAAACCTGGGAAGAGATCCCGAAACTGGATAAAGAGCTGAAGGCGAAAGGTAAATCTGCCCTGATGTTCAACCTGCAAGAGCCGTACTTCACCTGGCCGCTGATTGCTGCCGACGGCGGTTACGCGTTCAAGTTTGAAAACGGCAAGTATGACGTAAAAGACGTGGGCGTCGACAGCGCAGGTGCGAAAGCGGGCCTGAGCTTCCTGGTTGACCTGATCAAGAACAAACACATGAACGCGGATACCGATTACTCCATCGCGGAAGCGGCGTTCAACAAAGGCGAAACCGCGATGACCATCAACGGTCCGTGGGCCTGGACCAACATCGATAAGAGCAAAATCAACTACGGCGTGACGCTGCTGCCAACCTTCAAAGGCAAGCCGTCTAAACCGTTCGTTGGCGTGCTGAGCGCGGGTATCAACGCCGCCAGCCCGAACAAAGAGCTGGCGAAAGAGTTCCTGGAAAACTACCTGCTGACCGATCAGGGTCTGGATGAAGTGAACAAGGACAAACCGCTGGGCGCCGTTGCGCTGAAATCCTTCCAGGATCAGCTGGCGAAAGACCCACGTATCGCGGCTACCATGGATAACGCCCAGAAAGGCGAAATCATGCCGAACATCCCGCAGATGGCTGCGTTCTGGTACGCCACCCGTACCGCGGTCATCAACGCTGCAAGCGGTCGCCAGACCGTTGATGCCGCGCTGAAAGATGCTCAGGGTCGTATTACTAAGTAATGACGTAGTCCCCTCTTCCTTTGGGAGAGGGTTAGGGTGAGGGTTGTCGCTATTCGCACGCCCTCACCCCGGCCCTCTCCCCCAGGAGAGGGAGAAAAGATCAAACGTTGTAGAGGAAAAACCCCATGGATGTCATTAAAAAGAAACGCTGGTGGCAAAGCGACGCGCTGAAGTGGTCAGCGATAGGTCTGCTGTGTCTGCTGGTGGGTTACCTTGTTGTTTTAATGTACGTACAAGGGGAATATCTGTTCGCCATCATGACGCTGATTTTAAGCTCTGCTGGCCTGTATATTTTCGCCAACCGTAAAGCCTATGCCTGGCGTTATGTCTACCCGGGCGTGGCCGGGATGGGGCTGTTTGTCCTGTTCCCGCTGATTTGCACCATCGCCATTGCGTTTACCAACTACAGCAGCACCAACCAGCTTGCGCAGGAACGCGCCCAGCAGGTCCTGCTGGATCGCTCATATCAGGCAGGCAAGACCTTTAACTTCGGCCTCTATCCTGCGGGGAACGAGTGGAAGTTAGCGCTTACTGACGAAGCAAGCGGCAAATACTACGTTTCCGACGCGTTCAAATTTGGCGGCGAGCAGAAGCTGGCCTTAAAAGAGGCCGAGGCCCTGCCGGAAGGTGAACGTGCCAACCTGCGCGTCATTACCCAGAACCGCCAGGCGCTGACCCAGCTCACCGCCGTGCTGCCAGATGAAAGCAAAGTGACCATGAGCTCGCTGCGCCAGTTCTCAGGCACCCAACCGCTCTATACCCTGGCGGATGACGGCACGCTGACCAACAACCAGAGCGGCGTGAAGTACCGTCCGAATAACGACATTGGTTTCTATCAGTCCATTACTGCCGACGGCAAATGGGGTGATGACAAGCTCAGCCCGGGCTACACAGTCACCATCGGCTGGGACAACTTTACCCGCGTGTTTACCGACGAAGGCATTCAGAAACCCTTCTTCGCCATCTTTGTCTGGACGGTGGTCTTCTCGGTGCTGACGGTGATACTGACCGTTGCCGTGGGCATGGTTCTGGCCTGTCTGGTCCAGTGGGAATCCCTGAAGGGCAAAGCAATCTACCGCGTGCTGCTGATTCTGCCGTATGCCGTGCCGTCGTTTATCTCGATTCTGATTTTCAAAGGGCTGTTTAACCAGAGCTTCGGTGAAATCAACATGATGCTGAGCGCCCTGTTCGGCATCAAACCGGCCTGGTTCAGCGACCCAACCACCGCCCGCTCGATGATCATCATCGTGAATACCTGGCTGGGTTATCCGTACATGATGATCCTGTGCATGGGGCTGCTGAAGGCCATCCCGGATGACCTGTACGAAGCTTCGGCGATGGACGGTGCGGGTCCGTTCCAGAACTTCTTTAAGATTACGCTGCCGCTGCTCATCAAGCCGCTCACCCCGCTGATGATTGCCAGCTTCGCCTTTAACTTTAACAACTTCGTGCTGATTCAGCTGTTGACCAACGGCGGCCCGGACCGCCTCGGCACTACGACGCCGGCAGGCTATACCGACCTGCTCGTGAGCTACACCTACCGTATCGCCTTCGAAGGCGGCGGCGGCCAGGACTTCGGTCTGGCGGCAGCGATTGCCACCCTGATCTTCCTGCTGGTAGGCGCACTGGCGATTGTGAACCTGAAAGCTACACGTATGAAATTTGACTAAGGAGGGCATCGATCATGGCAATGGTACAACCCAAATCTCAGAAGTTGCGCCTCCTGGCGACGCACTTAGGCCTGCTGATTTTCATCGCGGCGATCATGTTCCCGCTGCTGATGGTTATCGCCATCTCCCTGCGTTCGGGTAACTTCGCGACAGGAAGCCTGATCCCGGACGAAATCTCCTGGGAGCACTGGAAGCTCGCGCTGGGCTTTAGCGTGGAACACGCGGATGGCCGCGTCACGCCGCCGCCGTTCCCGGTGCTGCTGTGGCTGTGGAACTCGGTGAAAATCGCAGGCATTACCGCCATTGGTATCGTGGCACTTTCCACCACCTGCGCCTACGCCTTTGCCCGTATGCGTTTCCCGGGCAAAGCGACGCTGCTGAAAGGGATGCTGATTTTCCAGATGTTCCCGGCGGTGCTGTCGCTGGTGGCGCTGTATGCCCTGTTTGACCGCCTGGGCCAGTACGTCCCGTTTATCGGCCTGAACACCCACGGCGGCGTGATCTTCGCCTACCTTGGCGGTATCGCACTGCATGTGTGGACCATTAAAGGCTATTTCGAAACTATCGACGGCTCGCTGGAAGAAGCCGCCGCGCTGGATGGGGCTACCCCGTGGCAGGCGTTCCGCCTGGTGCTGCTGCCGCTGTCGGTGCCGATTCTGGCGGTGGTGTTTATCCTGTCGTTTATCGCTGCGATCACTGAAGTACCGGTTGCCTCACTGTTACTGCGTGATGTGAACAGCTACACCCTGGCCGTGGGTATGCAGCAATACCTCAACCCGCAAAACTACCTGTGGGGCGACTTTGCCGCGGCGGCCGTACTCTCTGCCATCCCGATTACCGTGGTGTTCCTGCTGGCGCAGCGCTGGCTGGTGAACGGCCTGACGGCGGGCGGTGTGAAAGGTTAAGTTTCATTTTGTTATGCCACTGCAACCCTCAACTTTAGACGTATTGTATTGACCCAACTTGTGACTGTTGTTAGGCGCTCTTCGGAGCGCCATTTTTTTATTCCCGTTTCAGCCGCTTCGAATTGCACAGCCAGAGGGTGATCACCAGCAGCAGGATCGCCGCCGAGTAGATCAGCACGTCGAGCGGGGATTTATGATCGATGATGATCAGCCGCACAATGGCGGTGATCCCAATGTAGACAAAATAACGTAGCGGGAAGTGAAAGCCGGACTGAAAATACTTCACAATCAGGGCGATAAATTCAAAGTAGAGAAAGTAGACCACCAGTCCTTCCACCAGCGCATATTTGCTGGTTTGTTCAGGGGCAAACAGCACATCCGCCAGATGCACCGTCTCTTTACCCAAAAAGACGACCAGTATCAGGCCAAGGCTCAACAGACCGAGGTTCAGCACGGTCTGGAGGATAGTTGAGATAAACTCAACGCGCGGGCGAGTCAGGGATGTCATACAGCACCTCATTCTCCAGGGCGAGGTTTCTGTATAACGCAAAAATGTGACGGAGATCTATATTTTTTGTTTATGTTTAGCGCACCGGAGAGGATTCCCCTCACCCCGGCCCTCTCCCCAAAGGGGCGAGGGGGAAAAGACAGCACCGAGCGATCCCCTCTCCCCTTTGGGGAGAGGGTTAGGGTGAGGGGCATCAGCGGAAGTTAATGTTCTTATCGCTGGTCATGTCGTACAGCTGGAACTTACGTCCAAGCTGCTGGCCGCCGTCGCGCGTCAGCGGCGTCCAGCCAACCGCTGCACGGCTGCGGGTTGGGCCTGACGAGAAGAGATCCAGCGGAATCGACACATAGACTCCCTTGGTGAAGTCCCCTTCCCCGTATTCGTCCGGCGAGACGTTGGTAATGGTGGCGTAGCCGCCCACCACGACGCCGCTATCGAAGTGTTTGGAGATGTCCAGCGTACCGCCCTTATCGCCCGCCAGGTACTGGCCTACGCTGGCTTTCACCAGCACGTCAGGCGCGAACGACGGCGTCCAGTAGGCGGTCAGGTGACCGGTTTTGACGCTGTAGTCGGTGAACTTCATCATGTCCTGCGCGCTGCGCCAGTCACGCTGTTTAACATAGTTAGCATCAATCCCGAACGCCCAGTTGCTGTCGACAGGACGATAAAGCACTTCCGCCCCCGCGCCGCCGTACATGGTTTCCAGATACCCGCCGTACACCTGGCCGTAGAAGCCGTTGCCGAAGTACTGGAAGTAGTTGGCCTGCAGGTTGTTCACGTAAGCATCGTTCTGCACGTACTCACGCACGCGGGTACGCACGCGCGGCAGCGACGAGTCTTTTGGCGGGTTGGTGTAGTTGAACTTGTCATAGTTATTGGCGATGTTGCCGAACAGGCTGCCGGTGGTCAGCAGATGGTCGGTCAGCCACAGATCCGCCGTCGCCATGACGCCCAGCTGATACATGTAGAAGTTTTCCGGCCCACCGACGGACTGGTTCAGCACCGGATCGATATGGAAATCGAAGCGCGACCTGTCGATATACCAGCCCTGCTCTGTGGTTTCTGGGACGATCGGCTCAACGCGTTTTTGCACCAGCTCGGTTTCATGTCCCAGCGGCTCGCCTTCGAGGTGGCGCTTAAGGCTGGCAACATCCGTTTCCGTCGTCACCTGCGGCAGGTTGAGACGATTCTCGGTCACGCGGATCGTGCGGATCCCCTCTGGCAGATCGTTCATGATGATCCGGTTGGCGCGCTCGATCCCTTCCCGCGAGTCGCGGTATTTCACCTGCTCGCCGGTGACGTAAAGCGTATCGCCTTTCACCTGAATTTTCGGATCCGCCAGGCCGGCATTGTATTTCAGCAGCGTCAGCTGGTTTGCCACCACTGAGTGCTGCAGAATCGCATCCTGCGGTTCCGGCTGGTATGCAGGCCGCGCGTTGTCGTTGTAGTGCGGCCGCATGTCGTTAAAGTTGGTGCGCAGCGTGAAGCCGAACATCACCGTATTGCCGCGCTCGTAGCTGAGGTTAACGTCGGCCCAGTCGGTGACGCGATAAATTGCGCCGACGTTAAACTTGCTCTTCTGCTCAATCTTCCCGGCGAAGTCCTGCGAGTAATCATTCCCCTCGTACTCCAGCTTCAGGCGTAACGGCTGCCATGGGGTTTGATACTCCACACCGCCAAACAGCGATGCTGGACCGTGGAACATCTGATCCCCGTTGATGGAGCCCGCTTTCTTATAGCTGTTATCGCGGTAGCAGTATTTATCGCTGTAGGAGCAAAACGGGTTTTTCACGTTTCCGCTGGTGCCGAGATAGCCCCATCCCAGGCCAAGCGAGAAGTCGAACGGCCCCCAGGCCTTGCTGGCCACGATGTATTCCGCATCAAACAGGCCGGTACCGCCGATATCTTTGGCGCCCACGGAGACCTGCGGCATCCAGTAGCTCTCTTCCCACAGGCGCAGCTTGACGTCGAAGGCTTTATCTTTGTAGGTCTGATCGCCTGAGAACGCCTCGACGCTGCTGTATTGTTTCGTCCGCACGTCGGTATAGCGCAGCGTGGTTTCAAGCCACGGGAACAGCTGCACTGACCCCGAGTAGTAGCGATACTGGTCGTTATCACGGTAGTTAAGGCTAATTTCCCCTTCGCGCGCCATACGCGCGGTGGGCGTTTGCAGTAAACCGACGCCGCCGAAGTCTGACTGAGACGGGCCAATGGGTGCCGGATACGTTTCTGCATGGCAGGCGGCACTCACGCAGAGCGCCAGCATGCTGTAGAGATAGGTTCTTTTCATTATTCCGGTATCCGCTGAATCAGGGAGTGAAGGATATCGGCGTTAAGCCCGTCATACGCCTTCGTCCAGAAATGGTCGGCAAAACCGACAAAAATAATGCTGCCCGGCATGGGTTCGATATGACGTTTATTCCAGTAAGCAACGGGGGCTTTTTGCGTGTGGCCGTCGGGGTAAATCACCCAGGCGTAGCTGTTATCCGCGCCGCTCAGCCGACTCTGCTCGTCGAGATAACTCGCCACGTCACGACCGGGGGTAAAGGGCTTGTTACCCGGGCTGCCGATCAGCCCCATCACGGTCACCGTCGTCGGCTTCGCCGGAAGCCAGAGCGTATAGTCCCCTTCCAGGGTCGGGTTGCCGTTTTCCGTGACGCGCACGTCATCCGGGTCAAGATTGACGTTCTGTCGGCCCGTCACCTTCAGCGCCTGCAGCTGCTGGCGAACGCTATTAATCGCCGCCGCGTCGTCGCCGTCTTCCTGCTCCGCTAATCCCGTTAGCCTGGCAAGGAGCGCCTTGTGCTGCTGTTCCGCTTCAGCGGTCTTCTGCCGTTCAGCGATGACCGCGCCTGGCCACCAGCTGTTGGCGAGCCTTGGCTGTCCGACGAGATCGAGAAGATGCTCGGCGTGGGTTAAGGTTTTGGGTTTTTCACTGTCCGGCGTGTAGACCTTCACAGTCCCGGCGGACCATGCCAGCGGCGCGGCAAAACTGGCGATAAGCGCAGCGTGGATGAGCATTTTCATGATTTCGCCGCCTTGATCAGGGTGGTTTTGACCGGAAAGAATCCGGCACCAAGATACTGTAATGACTGGCGGATCTGCCCTTCCTCGTCAATCCAGAAGCGGTTGTGCCAGGTGGCCTGGTCGGTGATGACCTCTTCATCCAGCACGCGAACCTGCGTTTCGTCGCTGCCGACCTTCACGCTGTCGGTGCCGTCCCAGCGGAAGGTCGAGCGTGCCGTGGCGTAACGCACCTGCTTGTGTTCAGTCCAGCCCATCGTGCGCGTCCAGCCTGCGCCGTCGACGATCTGGTTCGGCTTGATCAGCGGGTCGTCGGCGAGATTATTCACCTCCAGCAGGTTGTCGCCGCCCAGCAGGGTTTTCACGATACGGCCATGCTGCGTCACGATGGTGGCCTGATCCTGCGTCACCCATTTCTGCTGCCCGTTTTCATCGAAAGCGAGCACCACAAAAAGCTGCGGGCCATCGTTAAGCTGCATGTACTGACTGGCATAAGGCATGTTCTGAAGTTCGTCATCGGTCAGATGCACGCCCGGCGTGCCGAACATGCTTTCCCACAGTGAATTTCCCAGCCCTTTAGTGGTGGCCGAGCACGCCTGCAGCAGCAGGCAAATCAGAATGATTGCAGGTCGCTTCACGACTCTTCTCCGAAGGGGCGAAATAACCACACCGAAGTGTGGTTATGATTAAAACACCCGCTATTACTGGGTGCTGGTTGTCGTGGTGGTCGTGGTTCCGGTGTTGGAGCCATCACCGCCACCGGTTGCCGCCAGCGCGACACCCACGGCTGAACTTACGGTGCTGGCGCTGGCTGCGGTAGAACTTCCCGCAGACGCAGACGTCGCAGCCGACCCTGCCGCTTCCCCGACCTGAACCGGAGCTGCATAAACAGATGTCGCCGCAAGCGCAGATATGGCAAAAATGCCATACAGTACTTTCTTCATAACAATTTCCCTTCAATGAATGAATGGAGATTTGCCCGAAAAGAATTTCAGGCGGAATCGAGTATACACAACTCATGCCGTGGGTTTGCCGTAAGGGGAAATAGGGAGCGGGTTTTCGGAATAATGGTTAAAATGGAAATGAAGGACAAATCCAAAAAATACAAAAGAAATACAAAACAAATACTTATAATATATTTACATTATCTGATTTCTGCGTATTTTCTTAAAATAAACCGCAGCAATTAACGGGTTAAGCGTCTTTTTCGGATTAAACTCAGATCCAGAATTTGAGTTAACTAACAGACATCAGGAATTATCCGATAAAAAAATGCCGGCATTAAGCCGGCACGTTTTCATGTCGTTTTAATTACGCACGCCATGCTTTATAACGGTTGATCAAACCATTTGTCGAGCTATCATGGCTGGTAATCGCTTTATCGTCACCCAGCTCTGGCAGAATACGGTTTGCCAGCTGTTTGCCCAGCTCAACGCCCCACTGGTCAAAGGTGAAGATGTTCAGGATCGCGCCCTGCGTGAAGATTTTGTGCTCGTACAGGGCAATCAGCGCGCCCAGGCTGAACGGCGTGATTTCGCGCAGCAGGATGGAGTTGGTTGGACGGTTGCCTTCAAACACTTTGAACGGTACCACGTGCTCCAGCGTGGCAGGATCTTTACCCTGGTCACGGTATTCCTGCTCAACCACCTCGCGGGATTTACCGAACGCCAGCGCTTCGGTCTGGGCGAAGAAGTTGGACAGCAGCTTCGGATGGTGGTCGGACAGCGGGTTATGGGTGATAGCCGGAGCGATGAAATCGCACGGTACCATTTTGGTGCCCTGGTGAATCAGCTGGTAGAAAGCATGCTGACCGTTAGTGCCCGGCTCGCCCCAGATAATTGGGCCAGTCTGGTAGTCCACCGCGTTGCCGTTACGGTCAACGTACTTACCGTTGGATTCCATGTTGCCCTGCTGGAAGTAAGCCGCAAAGCGGTGCATATACTGGTCGTACGGCAGGATCGCTTCGGTTTCAGCGCCGAAGAAGTTGTTGTACCAGATCCCGATCAGCGCCAGCAGTACCGGCAGGTTTTTCTCAGGCGCGGTAGTGGAGAAGTGTTTGTCCATCGCGTGCGCGCCGGAGAGCAGCTCGACGAAGTTGTCGAAGCCCACGGACAGGATGATGGACAGGCCAATCGCAGACCACAGGGAGTAGCGGCCACCAACCCAGTCCCAGAACTCGAACATGTTCGCGGTGTCGATACCGAACTCGCTGACGGCTTTACCGTTGGTAGAAAGCGCCGCGAAGTGTTTCGCCACGTGCTTGTTGTCGCCAGCGGTTTTCAGGAACCAGTCGCGCGCGCTGTGGGCGTTGGTCATGGTTTCCTGAGTGGTGAAGGTTTTGGACGCAACCAGGAACAGGGTGGTTTCCGGGTTCACGTTCTTCAGCACTTCGGCGATGTGGGTACCATCGACGTTAGACACAAAGTGCATATTGAGGTGGTTTTTATACGGACGCAGCGCTTCGGTCACCATGAACGGGCCGAGGTCAGAACCGCCGATACCGATGTTAACCACGTCGGTGATCGGTTTGCCGGTGTAGCCTTTCCAGCTACCGGAGATAATCGCTTCGGAGAACGCTTTCATCTTTTCCAGCACCGCGTTCACTTCCGGCATGACGTCTTTGCCGTCAACGATGATTGGCGTATTGCTACGGTTACGCAGGGCCACGTGCAGCACGGCACGGTCTTCGGTGCGGTTGATCTTCTCGCCGGAGAACATGGATTTGATGGCGTCTGCAAGCTCAGTCTCTTTCGCCAGATCCTGCAGTTTTGCCAGCGTCTCTTCGGTAATGCGGTTTTTGGAGAAATCCACCAGCATCAGGTCGTCGAAGGTCGCGGAGAACTTGTTGAAACGATCGGCATCTTTCGCGAAAAGATCCGCGATGGTGACGTCTTTCATTTCATCATAATGTTTCTGGAGTGCCTGCCAGGCAGCGGTCTGCGTTGGGTTGATGTTTTTCATTAGCAATACTCTTCTGATTTGAGAATTGTGACTGCGGTCGATTGTAGCGCCTGCAAATAAAAATTGTGATGGTTTTTATGCCATTGCCCTGGCCTGCATCAAACACAGGTGAAAAGACCCGAAAAGTATAGCTGCTGAAGCGCCCTCCCGGAGCGGAGAAATGTCGGTCAAAATGCCCTAAAACGGAGCATAAAATCTGGCCCTGTTATAAGTCCTGTTTCTCAGGGGTACCCCCCCATAAAAAATCCGCATAATCCCAGCATTGACAGGACCTCCCCCGCATTTTATTTATAGGGCCGTATTTTGCGCCTGCACCTGTTTTCGTTTCACTCTTGTGCCAAGGTCGCTTATTCATTCCCTGACACGAGGTTGTTATGACGAGTTTTGTGGTCGCCAAGTTTGGCGGCACCAGTGTGGCCGATTACGATGCCATGAACCGCAGCGCCGATGTGGTGCTGGCCGATCCGAATACCCGCCTGGTGGTGCTGTCTGCATCAGCCGGCGTGACGAACCTGCTGGTTTCTCTGTCTGAAGGACTGGAAGCGACAGAACGTTTCGTGAAGCTGGATGCACTGCGCAAAATTCAGTTCGACATTCTTGAACGTCTGCAGAACCCTAACGTCATCCGCGAGGAAGTGGAACGTCTGCTGGAAAATATCACCACCCTGGCAGAAGCGGCTTCTCTGGCAACCTCCACCGCCCTGACCGACGAGCTGGTCAGCCACGGTGAGCTGATGTCCACCCTGCTGTTTGTTGAAATCATGCGCGAGCGTAACGTTCAGGCGCAGTGGTTTGACGTGCGTAAAGTGATGCGCACCAGCGACCGCTTTGGCCGCGCCGAGCCGGACGTTGAGGCGCTGGCGGAACTGACCAATCAGCAGCTGGCCCCGCGTCTGGCAGACGGCATCGTAATCACACAGGGCTTTATCGGCAGCGAAGCGAAGGGCCGCACCACCACGCTTGGCCGTGGCGGCAGCGACTACACCGCAGCGCTACTGGGCGAGGCCCTGCATGCCACGCGCGTGGATATCTGGACTGACGTTCCGGGCATTTACACCACCGACCCGCGCGTCGTTTCTGCGGCGAAACGTATTGATGTGATCGCGTTTGAAGAAGCGGCGGAAATGGCCACCTTCGGCGCGAAAGTGCTGCACCCGGCCACGCTGCTGCCAGCCGTACGCAGCGATATTCCGGTCTTTGTCGGCTCCAGTAAAGATCCGAAAGCGGGCGGGACGCTGGTCTGCAAGAAAACGGAAAACCCGCCGCTGTTCCGCGCCCTGGCCCTGCGCCGTCGCCAGACGCTGGTCACCCTGCACAGCCACAATATGCTGCACTCCCGCGGTTTCCTGGCGGAAGTGTTTGGCATTCTGGCACGCCACAACATCTCCGTGGATCTGATCACCACCTCGGAAGTGAGCATTGCGCTGACGCTGGACACCACCGGTTCAACCTCAACGGGTGACACCCTGCTGACGCAGTCGCTGCTGATTGAGCTGTCTGAGCTGTGCCGCGTGGAAGTGGAAGAAGACCTGGCGCTGGTTGCCATCATTGGCAACAAGCTGTCGCGCGCCTGCGGCGTGGGCAAAGAGGTATTTGGCGTGCTCGACCCGTTCAACATCCGCATGATTTGCTACGGTGCGTCCAGCTATAACCTCTGCTTCCTGGTGCCAGCCGATCAGGCCGAGCAGGTCGTGCAGAAACTTCATCAGAATTTGTTTGAATAAGCGCAAGAGTGGCCCGGGCGTTTTCACTACCGGGCCATTCTCTAGCTTTTCATAACTGTTCTCATCAGCAGCGAATCCAGATCTTTTAAATTTCCTTCTCTGCTGTCGGGTAGTACCGGCGGCACTTCTCCTCTCACCAGCTCACTTTGCAAAAAAGCGTGGAGTAAGGGCCGTTTAGGACCATATTCCGCTTCACCTGCGCGCTGTTTTATTTCCAGTAATGCATCGATTTCCGCACGTAACGGCGCGCACAGTTCGCTCCCGGCAAGCAGTTCGGCAAAACGCATCGGTGGAACGCCTTTCCCCGCTTCTACCCACCGCGCCGCCAGCAAAGGGCGCAGAACATAAAAGTACTTTTTCAGCCGAACCGTTTCCCCCTGTAAATATCCACGGAAGTTTTTTCGGGCCATTGAGTAATAATGCCAGCGGGCGCGCAATGGCGAAAACCACGCAGGTATCAGCGCACGCAACTCGGCCACTACCGTCTCATCCTCCTGATAAACAACAGGGGAATCCAGCCACTCGATAAGCGTCGGGTTTGCCCCCTTCAGCAGGCCCAGTGCCTTGCGCCATTCCCAGCCACAAACGTCCAGTTCATCATCTATCGGCAGCTCGATCACATCCCGCTGGGATTCGACGCGCAGATACCATTCTGGGTGGTGAACGTACAAAAACCGCACATCATAATCGCTATCCGGTGAGGCAAATCCCCATCCCCGGCTGCCCGATTCACAGGCGTAGAGCACGCGCACGTTATAGCGCTGCTCTATATCGCGAAGTTGCGCGCAGACACGTGCGCGCATCGCGCTATCAACATCGTTGTTGCTCATTTTTTTATCCTTTTACACACACTACCTGACGCAGGGTGTGAACGATCTCCACCAGAGACGATTGCGCGGCCATCACGGCGTCAATGTCTTTATAGGCCATCGGCGTTTCATCGATCACCTCATTGTCTTTGCGACACTCTACGTGAGAGGTCGCCTGAATATGGTCGCTAAGGGTATAGCGTTTTTTTGCCGCCGTTCGGCTCATCACTCGCCCGGCGCCGTGGCTGCAGGAACAGAAGCTTTGCTCGTTGCCGAGGCCACGCACGATGAAGCTCTTTGCGCCCATTGAGCCCGGAATAATCCCCATCTGCCCTTTCTGCGCCGACACCGCACCTTTGCGCGTGATCAGTACCTCTTCCCCAAAGTGATGCTCTTTCTGCACATAGTTGTGATGGCAGTTAACCGCCTCCTGCTGCGTAATAAAGGGCTTTGTCACTTCGCGAGAGAGCGCCGCCAGCACGCGCGACATCATCACTTCCCGATTGTGGCGGGCAAAATCCTGCGCCCACTCCACCGCCTCAATGTAGTCCTCATAGTGACGACTCCCCTCCTGAAAATAGGCCAGATTTTTATCCGGCAGATGTCCCAGGTGATGCTGCATATCCTGCTGTGCCAGGGCGATAAACACATTACCGATGGCGTTTCCTACGCCGCGCGAGCCGCTGTGCAACATCACCCAGACGCGCTGCTGCTCATCGAGGCAAATTTCAATAAAGTGGTTTCCGGTACCCAGCGTGCCCAGATGCTGGTAGTTGTTGGTTTTCCGCAACTGCGGGTATTTTTCCGTGAGTTGTTTAAAACGTGGGGCCAACACCAACCAGCGATCGTCCACTTCTTTCGGTGGCGTTTCCCACGCGCCTTTATCCCGTCGAGAACGCGTATTGGTTCTCCCATGCGGTACTGCCTGTTCAATGGCGCTACGTAAACCGCTGAGATTATCCGGCAAATCACCGGCCACCAGCGACGTGCGAACGGCAATCATCCCGCAGCCAATATCCACGCCAACCGCCGCAGGAATAATTGCCCCTTTGGTCGGAATCACGCTGCCGATGGTTGAGCCTTTACCGAGATGAACGTCGGGCATCACCGCAAGGTGTTTGAAAATAAACGGCATCTTTGCAGTATTCAGTAACTGCGCCTGTGCCTCTGGCTCCACGGGAACGCCGTGAGTCCACATTTTGATCGGGGCGCCGTTTGACGCCGTCAGTAATTCAAAATCATTCTGTTGCATTGCGTTATCCTTTCAGGTTAACAAGGCCGTGTAATACCTGGTCCAGGCCACCAAATACTGAAATTTTGTCGATACGCTCCGCGACCCTTTCCAGGGTTTCCAGCTCTTTTAAACGCAGCGCCACCGGGTTGTTCTCCATCACCTTTGCGGTGTTTAACAGCGATCGTGTCGCCGCCGTTTCTTCACGTCGGCGAATAACATTCGCCTGGGCCGATTTTTCGGCCTCTACCAGACGGGATAAAATTGTTTTCATATCACCAGGTAAAACAATATCTTTTACCCCAAGCGACGCAATTTCCATTCCAAAGGATGACAGGCGGCCTTGCACCTGTTTGCTGACCACCTCATCAATGATCTGCTTATCTTCCAGTAACTCATCGAGCGTGCGGGTGCCGACCGCCTCACGCAGTGCGAACTGGAGTTCGCGGTACAAATGTTCCAGCGGTTTCGTAAGCTGTCCGCAGGCCTGCAGCACGTCGCTGTAGCGCCAGTTAGCCGCCAGGTTCAGGCGCAGGTTAACTTTGTCCTTCGTCAGGATCTCCTGCCCGCTCACTTCCACCACCTGAAGGCGCGTATCCACTACCTCTGCCTCAACCAGATGGTTAATTTTCCAGTAAGCCGTCAGTCCCGGCGGTAACAGTGCCTGAATTTCTCCGTCGATTTTCACCACCCCGACGTGCCAGGCAGGTACCTGTACGACCAGCATCGCGTCGCGCCCCTTTAGCGCGCCATTACGACGCGGTTGCAGAGCAGCATTCATCACGTCCACTGGCACCCGCACGTCGCGGGTATCGATTCTTTGCAGGGTCAACGCCGCATCCTGCTGCCAGTACAGACGACGAGTCGAAGGCGGCACAATTTCCTGCAATACGCCGTTGTTCGATAACACCCCGATTTCATCTGCAGTAAGGTCAACCGCCAGGCAGTAACGTACCACCCAGTCAGGCTGAAAGCGGCGCAGATAATCCGCCAGCGCACCCGGCACCTCGCTGCCATCCTGGCTCACCACCAGCACGTCGTCAGTATTGAACCAACCCAGACGGTGTTCACCCGCCTCCAGTACCCGGTAATAATCGCCAGCTTTTGCTACCAGTCCTAACTGACCTTTTTTTATCGTGATTTTTTTAGCCATTTTATATTCCTTAAAGTCAGGCGCGGGTGCAGGCACGAAATCACAGGGGAATGCCTTTTCGCCTGCGATCCGGCGCCATTACCGGCGACCTTCATTGGGATTACTGACTGCGCAATACCCGTTTTTACTTTGATGTTTACAACCAGTTTTCATTGGGAGAATGAATCGGGAATCGAACCCTTCTATCTGTCATTGGTTGACGGAACGCCCCCGGAAAACAGCCTTGCCGTTCCTGGTGCGCCGACGGGGCCTTAACCCCCAGTGTGCTCAACGTCGTGACGTTATCTTTATTGCCAGAAGCGTGCCAAAAACAAAAATCGCTGTTTTATTTTTTTATTTTATTGATAATTAATGATTTTTATTTATCGCGCTTTTCATGCATTGCCGTTCGGCTCAACATTTCTTATCCTGCTATATCGACAATTATCTTTCTGGATAAACATGAAGAAGCGGAAGGTGGTGATCGGGGTGCTTGGCACCGTGATGGATAAACGGGGAAAGCGGGCTAATCGCTTTCGCAAATGGCGACCGACCGTCGGGCTGTGCCAACAGCCGGATTTCCCGGTCGACAGGCTGGAGCTGCTACATCAACCGCGAGATCTCGGCATGGCTCAGCAACTGGCGGAAGATATTGTGCTGGTTTCCCCCCACACCGAGGTGCGTCCAAGCACGGTAATCATTGAAGACCCGTGGGATTTCGAAGAGGTTTATGCCGCGTTTCTCGATTTCGCCACCCAGTACACTTTTGATACCGATCGCGAAGAGTATTTCGTCCACATCACCACCGGCACGCATGTGGCGCAGATCTGCTGGTTCCTGCTGACGGAAGCCCGCTATCTTCCCGCCAGCCTTTTGCAGACTGGCCCTGCCAGAAAAGAAGCCTCTGCTGAGGAGACTGCAGCCGGAACTTACTCAATTATCGACCTGGATTTAAGCCGCTACACGACCCTTACCAACCGTTTTCAGCGCGAGCAGCAGCAGTCAATCTCATTTCTGAAAGCGGGTATTGAGACGCGAAATGCCACCTTTAACAGTCTGATCGACAAGATTGAACGCGTGGCGCTACGTTCAACAGCCCCGATCCTGCTGACCGGCCCCACCGGCGCGGGCAAGTCGTTCCTCGCGAACCGCATTTATCAGCTTAAGCAGTCACGCCATCAGGTTTCCGGAAAACTGGTTTCCGTCAACTGCGCGACCCTGCGCGGTGATAACGCCATGTCCACGCTGTTCGGCCATGTGAAAGGGGCCTTTACCGGCGCACTGTCGGCGCGCAGCGGCCTGCTGCGTGAAGCCGATGGCGGTGTCCTTTTCCTCGACGAGATTGCCGAACTAGGCCTGGATGAACAGGCGATGCTGCTCAAAGCCATTGAAGAGAAAACTTTTTTCCCGTTTGGCTCCGATAAAGAAGTTCACAGCGATTTTCAACTTATCGCCGGAACCCACCGTGATATGCGCCAGTGGGTGGCAGAAGGACGTTTTCGTGAAGATCTCTATGCCCGTATTAATATGTGGAGCTTTGCATTACCCGGCCTTGCCCAACGGAAAGAAGACATCACGCCGAATGTTGACTACGAACTTCAACGTTTCTCTCGCGAAAGCCAGACGCAAATCCGCTTCGATAAAGAGGCACGCGAAGGCTATCTGGCCTTTGCCTGTTCCAGCAGAGCGCTGTGGCGGGGCAACTTTCGCGAACTGAGCGCCAGCGTCGCACGCATGGCGACGCTGGCGGAACGAGGGCGTATTACTCAGGATCTGGTGCTGGAGGAGATCTCCCGGCTTCAGACCGACTGGCAAACTGACGTGACGCAGCCTGCAACTGACATGGAGATTGACCTCTTTGACCAGCGGCAACTGGAAACGGTGCTGGAGGTATGTCGCCGCAGCGCATCGTTGTCTGAAGCCGGACGTGAGCTGTTTGCCGTTTCACGGCTCAAAAAAGCCAATCCTAACGACGCCGACCGACTGCGCAAATATCTGGCTCGCTTTAGTCTGAGCTGGGAAAGCATCCGGTCATAATTCATTTGAATATTACTTCCTTACGCGATAAACAATAACTATAGCCGGGCTCGATCCCGGCTTTTTATAACAAACACACGCAACATTCATCGCAAGGAAATCATTATGTTATCCGCTATTACGCGGCTGTTCCCGTTATGGGCGCTGCTGCTCTCCGTACTCGCGTATTACACGCCCACCACGTTCACCGGTATTGGTCCGTGGGTCACCACGCTGCTGATGCTGATCATGTTCGGTATGGGCGTGCATCTGAAAGTCGACGACTTCAAACGCGTGCTGTCTCGCCCTGCGCCCGTCGCGGCAGGAATATTTCTGCACTATCTGGTGATGCCGCTCGCGGCGTGGCTGCTGGCGATGGCTTTTAAGATGCCGCCCGATCTCTCCGCCGGGATGGTGCTGGTGGGCAGCGTCGCCAGCGGCACGGCGTCCAACGTCATGATCTATCTGGCGAAAGGCGACGTGGCGCTCTCCGTCACTATCTCGTCCGTCTCCACGCTGGTGGGCGTGATTGCCACGCCGCTGTTAACCCGCCTGTACGTGGATGCGCATATTCAGGTGGACGTGATGGGGATGCTGCTGAGCATTCTGCAAATCGTGGTGATCCCGATTGCGCTGGGGCTGGTCATTCACCACCTGTTCCCTCGCGTGGTGAAGGCCGTTGAGCCGTATCTGCCCGCGTTTTCGATGATCTGCATTCTGGCCATCATCAGCGCCGTGGTGGCGGGCTCCGCCTCGCACATTGCTTCCGTAGGCTTTGTGGTGATCGTCGCGGTTGTGCTGCATAACACCATCGGCCTGCTGGGCGGCTACTGGGGCGGGAAACTGTTTGGCTTCGACGAATCGACCTGCCGCACGCTGGCAATCGAGGTAGGGATGCAGAACTCCGGCCTGGCGGCGGCGCTCGGTAAAATCTACTTCTCGCCGCTGGCGGCCCTGCCGGGTGCGCTGTTCTCCGTCTGGCACAATCTCTCCGGCTCTCTGCTGGCGGGCTACTGGTCCGGCAAACCGATTGAGGAACAAACGAAAAAAGATGCGGTGAAGCAGGGTTAATTTACGCTGCTTGCTTTACACTGAAGCCTCCACATCAGGAGGCTTCAGCAATGGCTACACCACGTTTGACCCAGAAAGACATGACGGAAGCCGAGCAGCGCGAGCTGAAAACGCTTCTCGACCGCGCTCGTATCGCACATGGCCGCACGCTGACGAACGCCGAAACCAATCAGGTGAAAAAAGAGTACATCGATAAGCTGATGGCGCAACGTGACGCCGCGGCGAAAAAGGCCCGCAAGCTGAAAAAAGAGCAGGCTTATAAACCTGATGCAGAAGCGACCTTTTCCTGGTCCGCCACCACATCAACCCGTGGAAGGCGCTAATCAGCGCCCTTTCTTTTTACGCCCCGGCTGGGTAAAGCGTTTTCCGTTGCCCGGCTTGCCTCGCCCCTTATCTTCCGCCTGCGGCGCCTTCACCACCGGGCGCTTAATCGCCTGGGTTTTCGGTTTTGCTTTGGCCTTCGGCTTCGCTTCGGACGAGGAATTCTCGATAAGCTTGAAGAGTTCAATCAGCTCGTCATCCGTTAAATCGCGCCACTCGCCCAGCGGGATGCCTGACAGGCTGACGTTCATGATGCGCGTGCGCTCCAGCTTCGTCACTTCATAACCGAAGTACTCGCACATGCGGCGGATCTGGCGGTTTAAGCCCTGCACCAGCGTAATGCGGAACGCGAACGGCGCTTCTTTCTTCACCTTACACTTTTTCGTGACGGTACCGAGGATCGGCACACCGGCGCCCATGCCGCGAATAAAGTCGTCCGTGACCGGCTTATTCACCGTCACAATGTACTCTTTTTCGTGATCGTTACCGGCACGCAGGATCTTGTTGACCAGATCGCCGTGGTTGGTGAGGAAAATCAGCCCCTGAGAGTCTTTATCCAGACGGCCGATCGGGAAGATACGGCTGCTGTGGTTCACGAAATCAACGATGTTGTCCCGCTCGCCGTCTTCCGTGGTGCTGACAATCCCAACCGGTTTGTTCAACGCGATAAACACCAGGTCTTCAGCATCACGCGGTTCGATGACCTGACCATTCACTTTAACCACATCGCCAGGGACCACCTGGTCGCCGATGGTGGCGCGTTTGCCGTTAAGAAACACGTTACCTTGTTCAATGTAACGGTCAGCCTCGCGACGTGAGCAGATTCCGCTCTCGCTAATGTATTTGTTTAATCGGGTTGATTGAGTTGGCAGCATAGTTTCTCCTGTGAAGGGCGAAATATACCTTACCTTGCGGCTGACAAAAAAGTGTTAGTAACCGTTGATCAAAAAATCGAGTGCATCCCGCAATGAAGCACTGTTTTGCGTAAGATCGGCGATACGCTCGCCTAACTCTTTTGGCGATATGCCTGCCTATTGATCCATCAGAATGACCTCTGAAAGTCACTAAAGGAGCCGTTTTCATCAACCCACTGGTTAATGGCCTCGATAGAAACTTTATTTTCTGCTAACCACTCTGCGCGCTGATGCGCACGAAACTGCTCCTGCAGTGCAGCCATGAGTAGTGCGCATGAGCCCCCCATCGGAATGCGCATGAATTGGCGAAGTGTAGTGTGTAAATGGCGCATGATAAGGTGTCACGCCTCGCAAAAAAGTTTTGCGAGGCGCTTTCAGAGATTAATACTCATCCCGCTCGTCATCTTCATCCGGCTGTTCCATCACGCTGTAGGCCACCGCGCAGAACAACGAGTTGAGACGCTTCATATCCCCCAGCAGCCCCAGATGAAGCGAGCTGGTTTCGATGCTCTGCACGTTCTGCTGGTGAAGACGCTCAACGTGGGCGTGCGAATAGCGGCGGTTCAGGATACGGAAACGATGCTTGTTGCGGCGCAGGCGGCGCGCGCTCGGCACGTCGCTGGAAAAGAAGACCAGCATCGCCAGCTTGAGGTTGCTGACCAGCTGTTCGTGCAGCGCTTCAAGCTCTTTTAAGCCTTCAACGGAGAACGCCCGGCGTGCGGCCAGCGATTTATCGGCTATCTCGCTGCCCATGCGCTCAACAATATCGGAGGCCTGCTCAAGGTTAAGCGACATCTCAATGATTTCCGCCCAGCGGCGGGACTCCTCTTCCGCCAGTTCGTCCTGCGGCATGCGCGCCAGGTAAAGCTTAATGGCGGTATAGAGCACGTTGATATCGTCCGCCAGTCTGCGCAGCTCTTTCTCCTCTCGCGGCTCGCCGTGCATCACCTTTTGCAGGCCTTCGAGCATGGTTTCAATCGCGTCGCCCATGCGCAGCGTCTCGCGCGCGGCATTCGCCAGCGCCAGTGCCGGGGTATCCAGCGCGGACGTATCCAGGTGCTTCGGCTTCAGGCGCGCATCCAGCTCCGGTTCGTCCTGAATGAGACGTTCGCAGAAGCGGGCCATCGGCCCGGCAAAAGGCACCATCGACAGGCAGCGCACCAGGTTATAAAACACGTGGAAGTAGATCACCAGCTCCGCCTTCGGCAGCGGGAGGTTGTCCATCAGGTTCGCCAGCGGATGGATAAAGGGCAGGATAATCAGGCTGCCCACCAGCTTAAACAGCAGGCTACCGAGCGCCACGCGGCGGGCGGCAGCGTTGGCCGCGCTGTTATTGAGCATCGCCAGCAGGCCAGAGCCGAGGTTGGCACCTATCACCAGACACAGCGCCACCGGGAAGGAGATCGCCCCGGCGGCGGTAAGCGTGGCCGTCAGCAGCACGGCGGCCAGGCTGGAGTAGCTGACGATGGCAAACACCGCGCCAATCAGCGCGTCGAGCATGATGTCCCCGGTCAGGGAAGCGAAGATGACCTGAACGCCGTTGGCCTCGGTAATAGGGGTGACCGCCTGCACAATCAGCTCCAGCGCCAGCAGAATCAGCCCCAGGCCAATGCCCACGCGTCCAAGCTGGCCGGCGCGCGTCTGTTTGCGGCCGAGGAAGAAGATGACGCCGACAAAAATCAGCAGCGGCGACAGCCAGGAGAGATCGAAGGTCAGGATACGCGCCATCAGCGCGGTCCCCACGTCGGCCCCCAGCACAATGACCAGCGCCGGAGCCAGCGCCACCAGATCCTGCGCCACAAAGGAGGTGACAAGCAGGGTTGTGGCGTTACTGCTCTGCACCAGTGCCGTTACGCCAATACCCGCGCAGAAGGCGAGCGGCTTCTTCTCAACGCTGCTGCTGAGAACGGTACGCAAGCGCGCGCCAAAGACGCGCATCACGCCGGTACGAACGATATGGGTGCCCCATACGAGCAGTGCGACTGCAGAAAGCAGGTGTAACAAGGTCAGCACGAAAGGTTTTCCTCCTTATCGTTATTCGTTTTCCATAGGTTCAGTATAAGGGTTTAAGCGTAAGAAAGAGACAAGGCACCCTTGAGGTGCCCTGTTTGTTGTAAGGAAAAGTGACGTTAGTCTGCGTCGTAGCCTAAATTCGGTGCCAGCCAGCGCTCGACTTCTGATACGCTCATGCCTTTGCGCAGGGCGTAATCTTCAATCTGATCGCGCTGCAGCTGCGCCACGGCAAAGTACTTGCTGTCCGGGTGGCTGAAGTACCAGCCGGAGACGGACGCACCCGGCCACATGGCGAACGACTCGGTGAGCTTCATTCCGGTATGGGCTTCGACATCCAGCAGTTGCCAGATAGTGCCCTTTTCGGTGTGTTCCGGACAGGCCGGATATCCCGGTGCCGGACGAATACCCTGGTAGTTTTCGCGGATCAGCTCCTCGTTGCTGAGGTTTTCGTTCGCCGCGTAGCCCCAGTGCACCTTGCGCACGCGCTCGTGCAGGTACTCGGCGAAGGCTTCCGCCAGGCGGTCGGCTATCGCTTTCACCATGATTTTATTGTAATCGTCGTGCTGCGCTTCGTACGCGTCCGCCAGCGCATCTTCTTCCAGACCGCCGGTTACCGCAAAGGCGCCGATATAGTCGGCTTTTCCGCTCAGCTTCGGCGCGACAAAATCGGCCAGGCAGTAGTTGGCAAAGCCCACTTTCTCGGTTTGCTGACGCAGATGGCGGCTGACCGCCAGCACGTGGGTGCGGGTTTCATCGCGATAAATTTCGATGTCGTCTCCCACGCGGTTGGCCGGGAATAGCCCCACCACGCCGCGCGGATTGAGGGTTTTCTCAGCACTCAGCGTGTCGAGCATATCGTTGGCATCTTTAAACAGGCGTTTCGCTTCTTCACCTACGACCTCATCTTCCAGGATGCGCGGATATTTGCCCGCCAGCGACCAGGTCATAAAGAACGGCGTCCAGTCGATGTAGTTGCGCAGCGTTTCTATGCTGGCGCTGACCTCCTGAACGCCCAGCCGATGCGCGACCGGCGGCTTATAGCTCGACCAGTCAAAAGCCAGATCGTTATCGCGCGCCGCCTGGAGTGAAACTGGCGGGGTGCGCGGTTTCTTGCGCCCGTGCTGGATGCGAACGGTTTCGTACTCTTTGCGGGTGCGCTCAACAAACTCGTCGCGCTGGGTGTCAGAGAGCAGTGCGGAGACCACGCCCACCGTGCGCGAGGCGTTTTGCACGTACACCGTCGGGCCGCTGTAGTTCTGCTCGATTTTCACCGCCGTGTGCGCTTTGGAGGTGGTCGCCCCACCAATCAGCAGAGGAATGGTGAAGCCCTGGCGCTCCATCTCCTTCGCCACGTTAACCATCTCGTCCAGCGACGGGGTGATCAGCCCGGAGAGGCCAATCAGGTCGGCATTCACTTCGCGCGCGGTCTTGAGGATTTTATCCGCCGGGACCATGACGCCAAGGTCGATAATCTCGTAGTTATTGCACTGCAGCACCACACCGACAATGTTCTTGCCGATGTCGTGCACGTCGCCCTTGACGGTGGCAATGACCATTTTGCCGTTGCTGGAGCCTTTCTCTTTGCTGGCCTCGATAAACGGCTCCAGGTACGCCACGGCCTGCTTCATCACGCGGGCAGATTTCACCACCTGCGGCAGGAACATTTTGCCCTCACCGAACAGATCGCCTACCACGTTCATGCCGTCCATCAGCGGCCCTTCGATCACCTCGATCGGGCGGGCTGACTGCTGACGCGCCTCTTCGGTATCCTGCTCGATAAACTCGGTGATGCCTTTTACCAGCGAATATTCCAGACGCTTTTTCACGTCCCAGGCGCGCCACTCGGCCTGCTGAACGTTGGCCGATTCATCCGATTTGCTGCCGCGGTATTTTTCCGCCAGGTCCAGCATGCGCTCGGTGGCGTCATCGCGACGGTTAAGGATCACGTCTTCAACCGCGTCGCGCAGCTCTGCGGGCAGGTCGTCGTAAATCGCCAGCTGGCCGGCGTTGACGATCCCCATGTCCATCCCGTTGCGGATGGCGTAGTAGAGGAACACGGCGTGGATCGCTTCGCGCACCGGGTCGTTACCGCGGAACGAGAACGACACGTTCGACACGCCGCCGGAGATCAGCGCATGCGGCAGCTCGCGCTTAATGTCCTCGCACGCGCCGATAAAGTCCTGGGCGTAGTTATTGTGCTCTTCGATACCGGTCGCCACGGCGAAGATGTTCGGGTCAAAGATGATGTCTTCCGGGGGGAAGCCTACCTCTTCGGTTAAAATTTTGTATGCCCGGCGGCAAATCTCAATTTTACGCGCGCGGGTATCGGCCTGGCCCACTTCGTCAAAGGCCATCACCACCACGGCGGCACCGTAGCGGCGCACCATTTTCGCGTGGTGGATAAAGATCTCCACGCCCTCTTTCATCGAGATAGAGTTGACGATGCCTTTTCCCTGAATGCACTTGAGCCCCTTCTCGATCACTTCCCATTTGGAGGAGTCGATCATGATCGGCACGCGGGCGATGTCCGGCTCACCGGCAATCAGGTTGAGGAAACGCACCATCGCCGCTTCGGCGTCGAGCATCCCCTCATCCATGTTGATATCAATAATCTGCGCGCCGTTTTCCACCTGCTGACGCGCGACGTCCAGCGCTTCGCTGTACTTCTCTTCTTTGATCAGGCGTTTGAACTTCGCGGAACCGGTAACGTTCGTACGCTCGCCCACGTTCACAAACAGGCTGTCTTCGCCGATGGTCAACGGCTCAAGGCCGGAGAGACGACAGGCAACCGGAAGCTCGGGCAGCTTGCGCGGCGGCAGCCCCGCCACGGCGTTGCTCATAGCAGCGATATGTTCAGGCGTGGTGCCGCAGCAGCCGCCGACGATGTTCAGAAACCCAGACTCGGCCCACTCGCGGATTTGCGCCGCCATGGTATCGGCATCAAGATCGTATTCGCCGAAGGCGTTCGGCAGACCGGCGTTCGGGTGGGCGGTGACGTAGCATTCCGCAATGCGCGAAAGCTCCTGCACGTACTGGCGCAGTTCATCCGGCCCCAGCGCGCAGTTCAGGCCGAAGGAGAGCGCGTCGGCGTGACGCAGGGAGTTATAAAACGCTTCGGTGGTCTGGCCGGACAGAGTGCGTCCGGAAGCGTCGGTGATGGTACCGGAAATCATGATCGGCAGGTCAACGCCCAGCGCCTCAAACTCCTCTTTTACCGCGTAAATCGCGGCCTTGGCGTTGAGGGTGTCGAATACCGTTTCAATCAGGATCAGATCGGAACCGCCTTCCACCAGCGCTTTGGTCGATTCACGGTAGGCAGCAACCAGCTGGTCAAAGGTGATATTACGAAACGCCGGGTCGTTGACGTCCGGTGAAATCGACGCGGTGCGGTTGGTTGGGCCAAGCACCCCGGCAACGTAGCGAGGCTTGTCCGGCGTGCGGGCCGTCCACTCGTCGGCGCAGGCGCGCGCCAGCTTCGCGGCTTCCAGGTTGATTTCCGCCGACAGGGATTCCATCTGGTAATCCGCCATGGCGATGGTTGTCGAGTTAAAGGTGTTGGTTTCAATGATATCCGCACCCGCTTCGAAGTAGGCGTTGTGGATATCTTTAATCACGGACGGCTTGCTGAGCACCAGCAGGTCGTTGTTCCCTTTCAGGTCACATGGCCAGTCAGCGAAGCGTTCGCCGCGGAAATCATCTTCACTCAGACGATACCCCTGGATCATGGTGCCCATGCCGCCGTCCAGCACCAGAATTCGTTCATTTAACTGCGCTCGCAGTTGCTCTACTTTGCTGCTCACACTTGCTCCCGACAACGCTCAACAAGGCCAAAAGGCTGCGTTCCATACTGGCACAATCTCGCAGGGCGGAAAAGTCGCTCAGCGGTAACATGAGACATGTTCACCATCACTCCTCCGATCAGTCAGGATAACGGTTGCAAATTCACCAAATAAAACGAAAATGATTTCCACGATACAGAAAAAGGAGATCGTCATGGTCGCGACCGTTCCCGCTAAACGCGGCAGAAAACCTGCTGCTGCCACCACCGCACAACAGGGCGGACAGGTTCAATCGCTCACGCGCGGTTTGAAGCTGCTGGAGTGGATAGCCGAGTCGCACAGCAGCGTGGCCCTGACGGAGCTTGCCCAGCAGGCTGGCCTGCCGAACTCCACGACGCACCGTCTTCTGACCACCATGCAGCAGCTGGGCTTTGTCCGCCAGGTGGGCGAGCTGGGGCACTGGGCGGTGGGCGCGCATGCATTTATCGTTGGCAGCAGCTTCCTGCAGAGCCGCAACCTGCTGGCGATTGTTCACCCGATTCTGCGCAAGCTGATGGAGGACTCCGGCGAGACCGTAAACCTGGCGGTGCTGGACCAGAGCGACCATCAGGCGATTATCATCGACCAGGTGCAGTGCACGCAGCTGATGCGCATGTCCGCGCCGATTGGCGGCAAGCTGCCGATGCACGCCTCCGGCGCGGGAAAGGCATTTCTCTCGCAGCTGAGCGAAGAGCAGGTGACAGGCCTGCTGCACCGTAAAGGGCTACACGCCTATACCCACGCCACCCTGGTTTCGCCCGTGCATTTAAAAGAAGACCTTGCTCTGACCCGCAAGCGCGGCTATTCGTTTGATGATGAAGAACATGCTCTGGGCCTGCGCTGTATCGCAGCCTGTATTTTTGACGAGCACCGCGAGCCGTTTGCCGCCATCTCCATCTCCGGACCGATTTCGCGCATGACCGATGACCGGGTTACCGAGCTGGGCGCGCTGGTAATTAAGGCGGCGAAAGAGGTGACGCTGGCGTACGGTGGGATTCGTTAAGCATGCATTGCCGGGTGGCGGCTTCGCCATACCCGGCCTACATGATGCCCTCTGAAAACCTGATGCAAAACCGCTGCTTGCGCCGATATGCATACACATCTTCCACGTGCCCATTTTTGATCCGCGTTTGCAGCCCGCGCCAGTAGCTGGCGCGGAACAGATCGTCATGCATCTCTTCGAATAGCGGCCCGATGCGCGGGTCGGCGCACAGCCAGTGGCGAAACTCTTCGGGAAACACATCGCCCGGCAAAACGCTGTACCACGGCTCGCTGGAAAGCTCATCTTCCGGGTAGCGGGGCGGTGGGATATCGCGGAAGTTCACCTCGGTCATGTAGCAAATCTCGTCGTAATCGTAGAACACTACCCGTCCGTGACGGGTGACGCCGAAGTTTTTGAACAGCATATCGCCCGGGAAGATATTAGCGGCGGCAAGCTGGCGAATCGCGTTGCCGTACTCTTCAATCGCATCTCTTAAAGCCTGACCGTCGGACTGCTCCAGCCAGATATTCAGCGGCACCATGCGGCGTTCAATATAGAGATGGCTAATCACGATCTTGTCACCAAGATCGGTGATTTTGGCGGGCGCTTCCTGCAGTAAAAGTGCCATGAGTGCCGGATCGATCTGCTGCTTATCCAGCACAAAGTTTTCGAATTCCTGAGTATCCGCCATGCGCCCGACGCGGTCGTGCTCCTTAACCAGCTGGTAGCAGGCGCGGACGTGCGCGGCGGTCATCTCTTTCTGCGGCGCGAATCTGTCCTTAATCACCTTAAAGACCCGGTCGAAGCCCGGCAGCGTAAACACCAGCATCACCATGCCGCGAATGCCGGGCGCTTCGATAAACTGCTCATCAGCGGTAGTGACATAACGCAGGTATTCCCGGTAGCTTTCCGTTTTGGCATGCTTCTGGCAACCAATGGCCATATACAGCTCGGCGGTGGTTTTGCCCGGCAGGATCTCGCGCAGCCACTCCACCAGCGCGGCAGGCAGCGGAGCATAGACCATAAAATAGGAACGGGCGAAGCCAAACACGATGCTGGCCTCGGCGCTGGTGGTCAGACAGGTATCGACAAACAGTTCCCCACCGTCGGTGCGGTGAATGGGCAGCAGAAACGGCACGATGGCCGTAGGGGTAACCAGTTTACCCACCAGCCAGGCGGCTTTATTGCGGTAGAAAAGCTCGTTGGCAACCTGCAAATGGCTGTGGCTGAGCACCTCCGCGCCGAAGGTTTCGTTGAGATGCGCGTGGATATAACCAATATCCCGGGTTTTATTCTCCCAGGGCAGGCGCAGCGGCAAATCCGTTAGCACGCGGTGCAGGAGCTTTTCCCATCCGCGATCGGGAAAGAAATCTTTCGCCAGCGGACGCGGAATGGTACGAAAGCGCCGCTCGGGCTGGGAGCTGAAGATAAATAACCGCTCAGGAGATAATGAGCGGTGGTCAAATAACCGGCAATAGACGGAGTTGAAAAAGCTCTCCGCAATCTCGAAGCGCGGGTAGTCGGGTAACAGATGGGTGTAGTGCTCCTTCACGCGCAGTAAAAATCCCGCGTCCGGACTTTTACCGTCGGTAATACAGCGCAGCTGCTCCACCACCAGACCCACGTGGTGATCGTAGAGATGGATACGCTGCTTCATGGCCTGCTGAACCGCATGCCAGTCTGCGTGTTCGAAGCGCTGCTGCGCGCCGGAGGTCACTTCAAGAAAACGACCATACTGGGCATCGAAGCCCTGCAAAATAGTTTGGGCAATCAGTAATTCCAGGCCACGCGACATATATTCCCCCTCACCACCAGCCCTCTCCCCAGGGGGGAGAGGGGGAAAAGATTAGAACTGTGCTTCTTCCGTTGAACCCGTCAAGGCGGTGACGGAGGAGGTGCCGCCCTGAATAATCGTGGTCACATTATCAAAGTAGCCGGTGCCCACT
The DNA here is from genome assembly GCF_058354585.1 of Enterobacter sp. Taxon_8. NCBI lineage: Bacteria > Pseudomonadati > Pseudomonadota > Gammaproteobacteria > Enterobacterales > Enterobacteriaceae > Enterobacter > Enterobacter sp. Taxon_8. Next base: position 4,335,839 of record NZ_CM177989.1, read on the forward strand.
TCCTGCTGGTGAGAGACGAAGGTGTAGCCATCTTTGCCCGCCGCAAACTCCGGCTGCTGCACCTTCTCAACGTAGTGCTTCATGCCCTCACCCTGCGCGTAGGCGTGCGCCAGGTCGAACATGTTGAACCACATGCTGTGGATACCGGCCAGGGTAATGAACTGGTATTTGTAGCCCATGTCGGACAGCTGCTGCTGGAAGCTGGCGATGGTTTTGTCATCCAGCTTTTTCTGCCAGTTGAAGGACGGCGAGCAGTTATAGGCCAGCAGTTTGCCCGGATACTTCGCATGAATGGCATCAGCAAAGCGTTTTGCCAGCGCCAGATCCGGCGTGGACGTTTCACACCAGACCAGATCCGCGTACGGCGCGTACGCCAGACCGCGGCTGATCGCCTGCTCGATACCCGCGTGGGTACGATAGAAACCTTCACTGGTACGCTCGCCGGTGATGAACTCGCTGTCGTACGGATCGCAGTCAGAGGTGATCAGGTCAGCCGCGTCCGCATCGGTACGGGCAATGACCAGCGTCGGCACGCCGAGCACGTCAGCAGCCAGACGCGCGGCAACCAGCTTCTGAACCGCTTCCTGTGTGGGAACCAGCACCTTACCGCCCATATGTCCGCACTTCTTCACTGACGCCAGCTGGTCTTCGAAGTGAACGGCCGCTGCACCGGCCTCAATCATCGATTTCATCAGCTCGAAGGCGTTCAGCACGCCGCCGAAGCCCGCTTCCGCATCCGCAACGATCGGCAGGAAGTAATCAATAAAGCGCGGATCGCCAGGTTCGATACCGGCAGCCCACTGGATCTGATCCGCACGACGGAAGGTGTTGTTGATCCGATCCACGACCGACGGCACGGAGTTAGCTGGATAGAGCGACTGATCCGGATACATGCTGGAGGCCAGGTTGGCGTCCGCCGCGACCTGCCAGCCGGAGAGGTAAATAGCCTCAATACCCGCCTTCGCCTGCTGCAGGGCCTGACCGCCGGTCAGCGCACCGAGGCTGTTGATGTAGCCTTTTTTGGAACCGCCGTGCAGCAGCTTCCACATTTTCGCCGCGCCATTTTGCGCCAGCGTGCATTCCGGATTGACCGAGCCGCGTAATTTCACCACTTCCTCAGCGCTGTAAGGACGGCGGATGCCTTCCCAGCGAGGTTGTGTCCACTCTTTCTTCAATTCTTCGATTTGTTGGGTACGGGTTTTCATGTGCAGATGCTCCATATTGTTATGTGGTGGATTACGCCAGGAAGCGGTAGCCCGGCAGGGTCAGGAAGTCGATTAAGTCATCTGATGTCGTGATTTGCTCCATCAGGCGCGCGGCGTCGTCAAAGCGTCCGCTGCTGAAGCGATGTTCGCCCAGCTCGTCCTGGATCACCCGCATCTCTTCGGCCAGCATCTGGCGGAACAGGGATTTGGTCACCGGCTTGCCGTTGCTGAGCGTTTTTTGATGGTGGATCCACTGCCAGATAGAGGTACGTGAGATCTCCGCCGTCGCGGCATCTTCCATCAGGCCGTAGATCGGTACGCAGCCGTTGCCGGAGATCCACGCTTCGATGTACTGCACCGCAACGCGAATATTGGCCCGCATCCCCTCTTCCGTCCGTTCGCCCGCGCACGGGGCCAGCAGCTGTTCTTCAGCCGTTGGGGCATCGTCTTCACGCGTGACAAACAGCTGGTTTTTGTTGTCACCGAGGACGCGGTTGAAGACCTCCATTGCCGTATCGGCCAGGCCGGGATGCGCAATCCACGTGCCGTCGTGACCGTTACGGGCTTCAAGCTCTTTATCGGCTTTCACCTTGTTGAGCACCTGATTGTTGCGCTCTGCGTCTTTGCTCGGGATAAAAGCCGCCATGCCGCCCATCGCAAAGGCGCCGCGCTTGTGGCAGGTTTTGATCAGCAGACGCGAGTAGGCGCTCAGGAACGGTTTATCCATGGTCACGACCTGGCGATCCGGCAGTACGCGATCGGGATAGTTTTTTAGGGTTTTGATGTAGCTGAAAATATAGTCCCAGCGTCCGCAGTTCAGACCGACAATGTGGTCACGCAGGGCGTGCAGAATTTCATTCATCTGGAATACGGCAGGCAGCGTTTCAATCAGCAGCGTGGCTTTGATGGTGCCGCGCGGCAGGTTGAAACGATCTTCCGCGTAGCTGAAGACCTCGCTCCACCAGGCTGCTTCCTGCCAGGCCTGCGTTTTAGGCAGATAGAAATACGGGCCGCTGCCCTTCGCCAGCAGGGCTTTATAGTTGTGGAAGAAATAGAGCGCGAAATCAAACAGGCTGCCCGGAATGGCTTCCCCACGCCAGGTGACATGTTTTTCAGGCAGGTGCAGGCCGCGCACGCGGCAGATCAGCACCGCCGGGTTCGGTTTGAGCTGGTAAATTTTACCGGCTTCGTTGGTATAGCTGATGGTGCCGTTCACGGCGTCGCGCAGGTTGATCTGCCCCTCGATGACCTTACGCCAGTCCGGCGCCAGGGAATCTTCAAAATCGGCCATGAAGACCTTAACGTTCGCGTTCATGGCGTTGATCACCATTTTGCGCTCTACCGGACCGGTGATCTCAACGCGGCGATCCTGTAAATCTTCAGGGATACCGCGGATTTTCCACTCGCCACGGCGAATGGAAGCGGTTTCCGAAATAAAACTAGGCAACTTGCCGTTATCAATTTCCTGCTGCTGATGAATGCGTGCCGCCAGCAGCTTATTACGCTGCGGCGTAAAGCGGGTCACCAGTTCAGTCAGAAATTCTACCGCTTCTGCCGTCAATACCTGCTGTTCTTGCTCACCATACGGCTGGGTAAAGGCCAGTTCATCGACCGTCGTTGCCTGTTGAGTCATTACTCTGCTCCTCATCAAAGATCCAAAATCACGCTCCCGATGCGAACGAAAGATCGTTGGGTAGTTTTCGCTCAGCAGAATTAAGACTATCTCTATTTCTTCTAAAATCAAAAACAATTTCCATTTTAATTATAAATTGAATTTAAATGATTGATTTTATTGAAATTAAAGTTTTAAAGAATGATGAGTGGAATTTCGGAAATAAAAAAGACACCCGAAGGTGCCTGATTTGAATAGCTGAAACGCTTTAGGATCGTTTAGTGCAGACGATTACTCCAGCGTTGGATTCATGTGACGCAGATCGTATGGTGTGATCTGGTAGACGTAATAGTTGAGCCAGTTAGTAAAAAGCAAATTCCCGTGGCTGCGCCAGGTCGCTCTCGGTTTGTTTTGTGGATCGTCCTTCGGGAAATAGTTGTACGGGACATCCGGGTTAAGACCCACTTCGACATCACGGAAATATTCTGCCGCAAGGGTGTGCGGATCGTACTCAGGATGTCCGGTCACAAAGGCAATGCGCTTATCTTTACTGGCAAACAGGTAAGCGTCCCCATCTTCCGTTTCAGCCAGAATCTCCAGATCGGTGTAATCACGAATCAGCTGGGCCGGGAAATCGGCGTAGCGAGAATGCGGGGCCAGGAAAGAATCATCGAAACCACGCGTCAGCAACGCATGTGGATGGAGAATGTGGTGTTCGTATACGCCGGAGAGCTTTTCAGTGCGGGTTTGCTTGGGGATGCCATAAAGAATATTCAGTGCGGCTTGTACCGCCCAACAGACAAACAGCGTGGACGTGACGTGATCTTTTGCCCACTCCAGAACCTGTTTGATCTGCGGCCAGTAAGCGACATCGTTAAATTCCACCAGGCCCAGCGGCGCGCCGGTCACAATCAGTCCGTCGAAATTTTCACCCTGAATGTCATCGAAGTTACAGTAGAAGTTGTTCAGATGCTCGGAAGGCGTGTTACGTGACTCACGGGCATCGATTCGCAGCAGCTGAATATCGACCTGCAGCGGGGAGTTCGACAGAAGACGCAGGAACTGGTTTTCTGTTTCGATCTTTTTTGGCATCAGATTGAGAATAAGCACCTTCAGCGGGCGAATTTCCTGACCTGTCGCACGTGAAGTCGTCATGACAAAGACATTTTCTTCACGCAAGAAATTGACGGCTGGTAGCTCGTCCTGCACCCGAATCGGCATAGCTTTATATCCTCACAGCATACGTATAAACGTTTAGACATCCAGATAGCTAACGATACCCAGAAACGGTTTGAATGTCGAGTCTGCAAGCGGAAGGTGAGAAAGTTTCAAGGAGAGAATGGTACGGTTTGATGCCCTCACCCCGTCTCTCTCCCACAGGGAGAGGGTGAAAAACAAAAGCAAAAAACCCCGCACCTTTCGGTACGGGGTTCTTCTATTTTGATGCCTGGCAGTTCCCTACTCTCACATGGGGAGACCCCACACTACCATCGGCGCTACGGCGTTTCACTTCTGAGTTCGGCATGGGGTCAGGTGGGACCACCGCGCTAAAGCCGCCAGGCAAATTCTGTTAATCTGTATCAGGCTGAAATTTGATTGTTCTGTCTCTTCGCCAAAACATCTTCGGCGTTGTAAGGTTAAGCCTCACGGTTCATTAGTATCGGTTAGCTCAACGCATCGCTGCGCTTACACACCCGACCTATCAACGTCGTCGTCTTCAACGTTCCTTCAGGAGACTTAAAGTCTCAGGGAGAACTCATCTCGGGGCAAGTTTCGTGCTTAGATGCTTTCAGCACTTATCTTTTCCGCATTTAGCTACCGGGCAGTGCCATTGGCATGACAACCCGAACACCAGTGATGCGTCCACTCCGGTCCTCTCGTACTAGGAGCAGCCCCCCTCAATTCTCCAGCGCCCACGGCAGATAGGGACCGAACTGTCTCACGACGTTCTAAACCCAGCTCGCGTACCACTTTAAATGGCGAACAGCCATACCCTTGGGACCTACTTCAGCCCCAGGATGTGATGAGCCGACATCGAGGTGCCAAACACCGCCGTCGATATGAACTCTTGGGCGGTATCAGCCTGTTATCCCCGGAGTACCTTTTATCCGTTGAGCGATGGCCCTTCCATTCAGAACCACCGGATCACTATGACCTGCTTTCGCACCTGCTCGAGCCGTCACTCTCGCAGTCAAGCTAGCTTATGCCATTGCACTAACCTCCTGATGTCCGACCAGGATTAGCTAACCTTCGTGCTCCTCCGTTACTCTTTGGGAGGAGACCGCCCCAGTCAAACTACCCACCAGACACTGTCCGCAACCCGGATCACGGGTCTACGTTAGAACACCAGCCATTAAAGGGTGGTATTTCAAGGACGGCTCCACGCAGACTGGCGTCCACGCTTCAAAGCCTCCCACCTATCCTACACATCAAGGACCAGTGTTCAGTGTCAAGCTATAGTAAAGGTTCACGGGGTCTTTCCGTCTTGCCGCGGGTACACTGCATCTTCACAGCGAGTTCAATTTCACTGAGTCTCGGGTGGAGACAGCCTGGCCATCATTACGCCATTCGTGCAGGTCGGAACTTACCCGACAAGGAATTTCGCTACCTTAGGACCGTTATAGTTACGGCCGCCGTTTACCGGGGCTTCGATCAAGAGCTTCGCGTTGCCGCTAACCCCATCAATTAACCTTCCGGCACCGGGCAGGCGTCACACCGTATACGTCCACTTTCGTGTTTGCACAGTGCTGTGTTTTTAATAAACAGTTGCAGCCAGCTGGTATCTTCGACTGATTTCAGCTCCACCCGCAGGGGCTTCACCTACATATCAGCGTGCCTTCTCCCGAAGTTACGGCACCATTTTGCCTAGTTCCTTCACCCGAGTTCTCTCAAGCGCCTTGGTATTCTCTACCTGACCACCTGTGTCGGTTTGGGGTACGATTTGATGTTACCTGATGCTTAGAGGCTTTTCCTGGAAGCAGGGCATTTGTTACTTCAGCACCGTAGTGCCTCGTCATCACACCTCAGCGTTAATAAGGTACCGGATTTACCTGGAACCTCCGCCTACATGCTTAAACCGGGACAACCGTCGCCCGGCTAACATAGCCTTCTCCGTCCCCCCTTCGCAGTAACACCAAGTACAGGAATATTAACCTGTTTCCCATCGACTACGCCTTTCGGCCTCGCCTTAGGGGTCGACTCACCCTGCCCCGATTAACGTTGGACAGGAACCCTTGGTCTTCCGGCGAGCGGGCTTTTCACCCGCTTTATCGTTACTTATGTCAGCATTCGCACTTCTGATACCTCCAGCAACCCTCACAGGCCACCTTCAACGGCTTACAGAACGCTCCCCTACCCAACAACGCATAAGCGTCGCTGCCGCAGCTTCGGTGCATGGTTTAGCCCCGTTACATCTTCCGCGCAGGCCGACTCGACCAGTGAGCTATTACGCTTTCTTTAAATGATGGCTGCTTCTAAGCCAACATCCTGGCTGTCTGTGCCTTCCCACATCGTTTCCCACTTAACCATGACTTTGGGACCTTAGCTGGCGGTCTGGGTTGTTTCCCTCTTCACGACGGACGTTAGCACCCGCCGTGTGTCTCCCGTGATAACATTCTTCGGTATTCGTAGTTTGCATCGGGTTGGTAAGCCGGGATGGCCCCCTAGCCGAAACAGTGCTCTACCCCCGAAGATGAGTTCACGAGGCGCTACCTAAATAGCTTTCGGGGAGAACCAGCTATCTCCCGGTTTGATTGGCCTTTCACCCCCAGCCACAAGTCATCCGCTAATTTTTCAACATTAGTCGGTTCGGTCCTCCAGTTAGTGTTACCCAACCTTCAACCTGCCCATGGCTAGATCACCGGGTTTCGGGTCTATACCCTGCAACTTAACGCCCAGTTAAGACTCGGTTTCCCTTCGGCTCCCCTATACGGTTAACCTTGCTACAGAATATAAGTCGCTGACCCATTATACAAAAGGTACGCAGTCACACCACGAAGGTGCTCCCACTGCTTGTACGTACACGGTTTCAGGTTCTTTTTCACTCCCCTCGCCGGGGTTCTTTTCGCCTTTCCCTCACGGTACTGGTTCACTATCGGTCAGTCAGGAGTATTTAGCCTTGGAGGATGGTCCCCCCATATTCAGACAGGATACCACGTGTCCCGCCCTACTCTTCGAGTTCACAGCCTGTGTGCTTTCGTGTACGGGACTGTCACCCTGTACCGTGCGACTTTCCAGACGCTTCCACTAACACACAAGCTGATTCAGACTCTGGGCTGCTCCCCGTTCGCTCGCCGCTACTGGGGGAATCTCGGTTGATTTCTTTTCCTCGGGGTACTTAGATGTTTCAGTTCCCCCGGTTCGCCTCGTTAACCTATGTATTCAGTTAACGATAGTGCAACGAATTGCACTGGGTTTCCCCATTCGGACATCGCCGGGTCAAAGGTTCATATCACCTCGCCGGCGCTTTTCGCAGATTAGCACGTCCTTCATCGCCTCTGACTGCCAGGGCATCCACCGTGTACGCTTAGTCGCTTAACCTCACAACCCGAAGATGTTTCACTTCTGATTGCGAAAATTTGAGAGACTCGAACACACCATTAAAGATGTGTCGTTTCAATTTTCAGCTTGATCCAGATTTTTAAAGAGCAAATATCTCAAACGTGACTCGTAAGTCAGTTTTGAGATATGACGGCAGGTGACTTTCACTCACGAACCAGCAAGTGGCGTCCCCTAGGGGATTCGAACCCCTGTTACCGCCGTGAAAGGGCGGTGTCCTGGGCCTCTAGACGAAGGGGACACTGAAGTCTCAATCGCAAGACGCCTTGCTATTTACTTTTCATCAGACAATCTGTGTGAGCACTACAAAGGCAGGTTCTTTAAGGTAAGGAGGTGATCCAACCGCAGGTTCCCCTACGGTTACCTTGTTACGACTTCACCCCAGTCATGAATCACAAAGTGGTAAGCGCCCTCCCGAAGGTTAAGCTACCTACTTCTTTTGCAACCCACTCCCATGGTGTGACGGGCGGTGTGTACAAGGCCCGGGAACGTATTCACCGTAGCATTCTGATCTACGATTACTAGCGATTCCGACTTCATGGAGTCGAGTTGCAGACTCCAATCCGGACTACGACGCACTTTATGAGGTCTGCTTGCTCTCGCGAGGTCGCTTCTCTTTGTATGCGCCATTGTAGCACGTGTGTAGCCCTACTCGTAAGGGCCATGATGACTTGACGTCATCCCCACCTTCCTCCAGTTTATCACTGGCAGTCTCCTTTGAGTTCCCGGCCTAACCGCTGGCAACAAAGGATAAGGGTTGCGCTCGTTGCGGGACTTAACCCAACATTTCACAACACGAGCTGACGACAGCCATGCAGCACCTGTCTCAGAGTTCCCGAAGGCACCAATCCATCTCTGGAAAGTTCTCTGGATGTCAAGAGTAGGTAAGGTTCTTCGCGTTGCATCGAATTAAACCACATGCTCCACCGCTTGTGCGGGCCCCCGTCAATTCATTTGAGTTTTAACCTTGCGGCCGTACTCCCCAGGCGGTCGACTTAACGCGTTAGCTCCGGAAGCCACGCCTCAAGGGCACAACCTCCAAGTCGACATCGTTTACGGCGTGGACTACCAGGGTATCTAATCCTGTTTGCTCCCCACGCTTTCGCACCTGAGCGTCAGTCTTTGTCCAGGGGGCCGCCTTCGCCACCGGTATTCCTCCAGATCTCTACGCATTTCACCGCTACACCTGGAATTCTACCCCCCTCTACAAGACTCTAGCCTGCCAGTTTCGAATGCAGTTCCCAGGTTGAGCCCGGGGATTTCACATCCGACTTGACAGACCGCCTGCGTGCGCTTTACGCCCAGTAATTCCGATTAACGCTTGCACCCTCCGTATTACCGCGGCTGCTGGCACGGAGTTAGCCGGTGCTTCTTCTGCGGGTAACGTCAATTGCTGAGGTTATTAACCTCAACACCTTCCTCCCCGCTGAAAGTACTTTACAACCCGAAGGCCTTCTTCATACACGCGGCATGGCTGCATCAGGCTTGCGCCCATTGTGCAATATTCCCCACTGCTGCCTCCCGTAGGAGTCTGGACCGTGTCTCAGTTCCAGTGTGGCTGGTCATCCTCTCAGACCAGCTAGGGATCGTCGCCTAGGTGAGCCGTTACCCCACCTACTAGCTAATCCCATCTGGGCACATCTGATGGCAAGAGGCCCGAAGGTCCCCCTCTTTGGTCTTGCGACGTTATGCGGTATTAGCTACCGTTTCCAGTAGTTATCCCCCTCCATCAGGCAGTTTCCCAGACATTACTCACCCGTCCGCCGCTCGCCGGCAAAGTAGCAAGCTACTTTCCGCTGCCGCTCGACTTGCATGTGTTAGGCCTGCCGCCAGCGTTCAATCTGAGCCATGATCAAACTCTTCAATTTAAGTTTGATGCTCGTGAATTAAACTTCGTAATGAATTACGCATGTTCACTCAGAGACTTGGTATTCATTTTTCGTCCGAGGACGTTAAGAATCCATGTCACTTTGAGTGCCCACACAGATTGTCTGATAAATTGTTAAAGAGCAGTGCCGCTTCGCTTTTCGCAGCGGCGCGGGGTGTGCATATTACGCTTTCCCGCTTCAGAGTCAAGCGTTTATTTACACTATTCTCTGCTAACCCGGCGGCGTGTGTGCCGTTGTTCCGTGTCAGTGGAGGCGCATTATAGGGAGTTATTCCGACGTGACAAGCACAAAATACAAAAAACTTATCGTTCGCTCACTTTTCAAGCTTAACGCTTATTTAAGTCGCGAATCGCCCGTTAAATGTGCGATTTCCCGAGCAAAACTAGCCACCTGCGACCAGTCGGTATAAACCACTTCTTTACGCGTATCGGTTTCACCTCCGGTCATCTTCATAATAAGACGGATCATAAAGCGGTCATACCAACGATAACGAGGGTAGCGCAGCGCGCCGGCAAAGACAGCGCAAAGGTCTGGCTGCCACGGCGAGCTGAGTAAAAACTTGCGCGTGTAGCTGTTAGTCTGCGGCGTACGCTTCTCTGCTTTACGTGCGACAAGATTTACCGAGTAAAACGCTCCGGGCAATTTATTGAGCACCGCGGTGTGCTTTTTCACAAAGCGATCCAGCGCCGGATGGAAATGCCCGTAACGAATTGACGCGCCAATTACCACGCGATCGTAATCCTGCCAGGCTATCTGATCCGCACGGTTCAGGTTTACCACATCCGAATATATCCCCAGCTCTTTAAGTTCAGATGCCAGATACGCGGCAATCTCACGCGTTTGCCCGTCTCGCGTAGAGAAAAGAATGAGTGTTTTCATCAACGGCTCCTTACTCGCGCCAGAATGTAGGGGTGAAGAGCACCAGCAGCGTAAAGACCTCAAGGCGACCAAACAGCATATTGGCGATGAGGATCCATTTCGCGACGGGGTTCATACTCGCAAAGTTATCCGCCACAACCCCCAGGCCAGGCCCGAGGTTATTCAATGTTGCCACCACGGACGCAAAGGCGGAGAAATCATCCACACCCGTCGCGATAATCGCCAGCATACTGACGATAAAGACCAGCGCATACGCCGAGAAGAATCCCCACACCGCTTCGAGGATACGCTCCGGCAGCGCGCGGTTCCCTAGCTTAATGCTGTAGACCGCGTTCGGGTGGACCAGACGCTTCAGCTCACGGTTGCCCTGCTTGAACAGAAGCAGAATACGAATCACCTTCAGGCCACCGCCCGTGGACCCCGCACAGCCCCCAATAAATGCAGAGCATAAAAGCAGCACCGGCAGGAACAGCGGCCAACGGGCGATACTGTCCGTGGTAAACCCGGCTGTCGTCGCCATCGATACCACCTGGAAGAACGCCTGATTTAGCGTGGTCAGCGCGGAGTTATAGACATCATGGAACCACAGCACCAGAGTACAGATGATCACCAGCGTAAGCTGGACCCCAATGAACATGCGGAACTCAGGGTCACGCCAGTACACCTTCAGGCTGCGCCCGCTCAGTAAAGAGAAGTGCAAACCGTAGTTACAGCCAGAGATCAGCAGGAAAATGGCAATGATAGTGTTAATCGTTGGGCTATCGAAGTAGCCCACGCTGGCATCGTGGGTAGAGAACCCGCCAATGGCAATTGTCGCGAAACTGTGTCCGATGGCGTCGAAAGCAGGCATCCCGGCAAACCATAGCGCCAGCGCACAGGCTACCGTCAGCAAGACATAAATCAGCCACAGGGTTTTCGCCGTCTCGGCAATACGCGGGCGCATCTTGTTATCTTTCAGAGGCCCGGGCATTTCGGCGCGATAGAGCTGCATGCCACCAACGCCCAGAATAGGGAGAATAGCCACTGCCAGAACGATGATCCCCATACCGCCGAACCACTGCAGCATCTGGCGATAAAAGAGAATGGCGTGGGGAAGTGAATCCAGCCCGACCAGCGTCGTCGCCCCAGTGGTTGTTAAACCTGAGAACGATTCAAAAAAGGCATCCGTGATGCTCAGATTAGGCTGTTCAGAGAAGATAAAGGGCAGCGAACCGACGCTCCCCAGCACCGTCCAGAACAGGACCACAATCAAAAATCCTTCGCGAGATTTCAGTTCACCTTTCTGACGACGGTTTGGCCACCACAGCAGCGAGCCAATCGCCAGCGCGACAAAGAAGGTCTGGGTGAATGCCCGCCCCGCACCGTCCCGGTAGATAAGCGCCACCAGTCCTGGGAGAATCATCGTCCCGGAAAAGAGTATGACCAGCAGTCCAACGATTCGGGTTATGGCACGAAAATGCATCTCTGCCGCTTCCTTTGGTATTCAAAAGTGAGGTGGGGATTATTCTTCAATCGGCAGCAATTGCAACGAACCACGACTAAAATCAGCCAGTTTTGCTGAAAAAGCAGCCAGTTCCGCCTGAGGAAGCGCCACGCGTAATTGCACCATTGCCTGATATTCGCTGTGTGCGATGACACCGTTAAACTGCCGCAGCAGCGCTTCAATACCCGATAGCTGGGCGTAATCGCATAATAAAGTATATTCGGTAAGCGGCGTTTTGCGGGTAGTGACCAGCATATTAAGCGCCTGCTGCACGCCCCCGCCATAGGCTTTTACCAGCCCACCGGTGCCTAACAAAATGCCGCCGTAGTAGCGCACCACCACGGCGGTTATTTCGCCCACGCCGCTGCCCATCAGCTGCGAAAGCATAGGCTTACCGGCCGTGCCCGCCGGTTCACCGTCGTCGGAAAACCCCAGCTGTTGTGAATCGTCCGGCGGCCCTGCTACCCACGCCACGCAGTGGTGGCGGGCGTCAGGATGCTCAGCCCGAACGGACTCGACAAACGCCTTTGCCGCCTCTACGCCGTCGGTATGCGCCAGCAGCGTAATAAAGCGGCTTTTCTTGATTTCCTCAACAAAGGTGACCGGTTCAGCCGGTATCAGCCAGCTTTCCATCAGGCCAGCTTCAGGTCTCGCGTCATGTTCTCGATACCGTTTTCATGAACCACAACGTTATCTTCGATGCGAATACCGCCAAACGGCTTCAGCGCGTCAATTTTTTCCCAGTTGAAGTGCTTGCTGAACTGGCCTTCACGCCACGGCGCCAGCAGGGATTCAATAAAGTAGATCCCCGGCTCAATCGTCAGCACCATACGCGGCTCCAGAATACGGGTGCAGCGCAGGTAAGGATATTTAGACGGTGCCGCCAGGTGCGTGCCGGTATCATCCTGCATAAAGCCCGCAACGTCGTGAACCTGCAGGCCCAGCGGGTGGCCGATACCGTGCGGCATGAATGGCCCGGTCAGATCGTTCTCAACCATCGCCTCTTCGCTCATGTCTTTCACAATCTGGTGCTTACGCAGCAGTTTAGCAATGCGCTGATGGAACTGAATGTGGTAATCCACATAGCTGGTTCCCGCCTTCATGGTGCCAATAAGCGCCAGCTGTTCATCGTTCACGTCTTTAATAAGCTGCGCGAAATCGGTATCCGCATTCGCCGCCCAGGTACGGGTCAGATCGGCCGCGTAGCCGTTATATTCTGCCCCTGCGTCCAGCAGGAAGCTGCGCATTTCCGACGGAACATGGTGATCCAGTTTGGTGTAGTGGAGTACAGACGCGTGCTCATTCAGCGCGACGATGTTGCTGTACGGCACGTCGGTATCACGGTGGCCTGTCGCGGTCAGATAAGCCTGATTGATGTCGAACTCGCTCATACCCGACTGGAATGCTTCATGCGCCGCACGGTGACCGTTCACCGCCGTTTTTTGCGCTTCACGCATGCAGTAAAGTTCGTAGTCGGTTTTATACGCGCGGTAATAGTGGAGGTAATCCAGCACCCCTTTCGGGTTGAGTTTGTCTGCCGCAATATCCAGGCCCAATGCACGCTCCGGAACAGGGCCAATATAAGCGATGTTACCACGCGCGGCAGGCAGCTGGCTGCCAATGCCGTCCGCTTTTGGCAGCGCAATGACCTCAATTTCTTCCGTCCAGAAAGAGGTCGGCAGCGGCTCAACGTTGTGCCAGTAATCGACCGGCAGGTAGAACCACAGTTTCGGCTTGTTCACACCATCTACCAGCAGCCAGCAGTTGGGAACCTGCGTCACCGGCACCCAGGCCTTAAACTGTGGGTTCACCTTAAACGGATAGGCGTGGTCATCCAGAAAGGTATTCATTAGCTCGCCGGAGTGGATCAGCAGCGCATCCAGCTTAAAGCGGGCCAGTACATCGCGGGTACGTTCCTGTAGGGTAACGATATGATTTTTATAAAGCGAAGCCAGTGAGTCCATCATTATTCCTTTCGTTTTTTGACCTCAAGTCATCGCATCTTAGCACACCTCACTCCGGCTGCGTGATTTCCACCGACCGTGATCAATGCAGCATTTTCTTAATGAGTAATTTGCATTTTATTAACATAAATCCCACACTCCGATTCATCTGGTATGACCAGATCCAATTGCTGGATTCAGGAGACTGACATGCTCTACAAAGGCGACACCCTGTACCTCAACTGGCTGGAAGATGGCATTGCCGAACTGGTGTTCGATGCCCCCGGCTCAGTGAACAAGCTTGATACCGCGACGGTGGCCAGTCTTGGCCAGGCGCTGGATGTTCTTGAAAAACAACCTGAATTAAAAGGGCTGCTGCTGCGTTCGAACAAAGCGGCCTTTATCGTCGGTGCCGATATCACCGAGTTCCTTTCGCTATTCCTGGTTCCGGAAGAACAGTTGAGCCAGTGGCTGCACTTTGCCAACAGCGTCTTTAATCGTCTGGAAGATCTGCCTGTCCCGACCATTTCCGCCGTTAACGGTTATGCGCTGGGCGGTGGCTGCGAATGCGTGCTGGCGACCGACTACCGCCTGGCGACGCCGGACCTGCGCATCGGCCTGCCGGAAACCAAGCTGGGCATCATGCCGGGCTTTGGCGGCTCCGTGCGTATGCCGCGCATGCTGGGTGCCGACAGCGCCCTGGAGATCATTGCCGCAGGTAAAGATGTCGGCGCCGAACAGGCGCAGAAAATTGGCCTGGTCGACGGCGTTGTAAAACCTGAGAAGCTGGTTGAAGGCGCACTCGCCATTCTGCGTCAGGCAATCAACGGCGATCTCGACTGGAGAGCCAAACGTCAGCCGAAGCTGGAACCGTTAAAACTCAGCAAGATTGAAGCCACCATGAGCTTCACTATCGCCAAAGGCATGGTGATGCAGACGGCGGGTAAACACTACCCGGCGCCGATCACGGCGGTGAAAACCATTGAAGCGGCTGCCCGCCTTGGTCGCGATGAAGCGCTGAAGCTCGAAAATCAGAGCTTTGTCCCGCTGGCGCACACCAATGAAGCTCGCGCGCTGGTCGGTATCTTCCTCAACGATCAGTTCGTAAAAGGGAAAGCCAAACAGCTGACTAAAAACGTTGAGACGCCAAAACATGCGGCAGTACTTGGCGCGGGGATTATGGGTGGCGGCATCGCTTACCAGTCAGCCTGGAAAGGCGTGCCGGTGGTGATGAAAGACATCAACGAGAAATCCCTGACGCTGGGCATGACCGAAGCGGCCAAGCTGCTGAATAAACAGCTTGAGCACGGGAAAATTGACGGTCTGAAGCTTGCAGACGTGATCTCCACCATTCAGCCCGTGCTGGAATACAGCGGTTTCGACCGTGTCGACGTGGTGGTCGAAGCCGTCGTCGAGAACCCGAAGGTTAAAAAAGCGGTGCTGGCGGAAACGGAAGACAAGGTTCGCCCGGATACCGTACTGGCCTCTAACACCTCCACCATTCCAATCAGCGAACTGGCGAGCGTGCTGAAGCGTCCGGAAAACTTCTGCGGCATGCACTTCTTCAACCCGGTACACCGTATGCCGCTGGTCGAAGTGATCCGTGGGGAAAAAACCTCTGACGACACCATCGCCAAGGTGGTGGCCTGGGCCAGCAAGATGGGCAAAACGCCGATCGTCGTTAACGATTGTCCGGGCTTCTTCGTCAACCGCGTGCTGTTCCCTTATTTCGCCGGTTTTAGCCAGCTGCTGCGCGACGGCGCGGACTTCCGCAAAATCGACAAAGTGATGGAAAAACAGTTCGGCTGGCCGATGGGACCGGCATATCTGCTGGACGTTGTGGGCATTGATACCGCCCACCACGCCCAGGCGGTAATGGCGGCAGGCTTCCCGCAGCGCATGCAGAAAGACTATCGCGACGCGATTGACGCGCTGTTCGACGCTAACCGCTTCGGTCAGAAAAACGGTCTAGGCTTCTGGCGCTATAAAGAAGACAGTAAGGGCAAACCGAAGAAAGAAGAAGACGCGGCGGTGGATAGCCTGCTGGCCGATGTCAGTCAGCCGAAACGCGACTTCACCGACGATGAGATCATCGCCCGCATGATGATTCCGATGATCAACGAAGTGGTGCGTTGCCTCGAAGAAGGCATTATCGCCAGCCCGGCGGAAGCGGATATGGCGCTGGTATACGGCCTGGGCTTCCCTCCGTTCCACGGCGGCGCGTTCCGCTGGCTGGACACGCTCGGCAGCGCTCGCTATCTCGATATGGCTCAGCAATATCAGCACCTTGGCCCGCTTTATGAGGTGCCGGAAGGTCTGCGTAACAAAGCGCGCCATAACGAACCCTACTATCCCGCAGTTGAGCCAGCCCGTCCGGTTGGCGAGCTGAAAACGGCTTAAGGAGTCACAATGGAAAAGGTTGTCATTGTTGATGCGATTCGCACCCCGATGGGCCGTTCAAAAGGCGGCGCGTTCCGTAACGTGCGTGCGGAAGACCTCTCCGCGCACCTGATGCGTAGCCTGCTGGCGCGTAACCCGGCGCTGGATCCGGCTACGCTGGACGATATCTACTGGGGCTGCGTGCAGCAGACCCTGGAGCAGGGCTTCAACATCGCCCGCAACGCGTCGCTGCTGGCGGAAATCCCGCATTCGGTTCCGGCCGTCACCGTTAACCGCCTGTGCGGTTCATCAATGCAGGCGCTGCACGACGCGGCACGCATGATCATGACCGGTGATGCGCAGGCCTGCCTGGTGGGCGGCGTCGAGCACATGGGGCACGTGCCGATGAGCCACGGGGTCGATTTCCACCCGGGGATGAGCCGCAACGTGGCGAAAGCCGCGGGGATGATGGGTCTGACCGCCGAGATGCTCTCCCGCCTGCACGGCATCAGCCGCGAAATGCAGGATGCCTTTGCCGCGCGCTCTCACGCTCGCGCCTGGGCCGCCACGCAGTCCGGCGCCTTTAAGAATGAGATCATCCCGACCGGCGGCCACGATGCAGACGGCGTTCTGAAGCAGTTCAGCTACGACGAAGTCATCCGCCCGGAAACCACCGTCGAAGCGCTTTCCACGCTGCGTCCGGCGTTTGACCCCGTCACCGGTACGGTCACAGCAGGGACCTCGTCGGCGCTGTCAGACGGCGCCGCCGCGATGCTGGTGATGAGCGAAAGCCGCGCCCGCGAGCTGGGATTAACGCCTCGCGCTCGGGTACGCTCGATGGCGGTCGTGGGCTGCGATCCGTCGATCATGGGCTACGGCCCGGTTCCGGCTTCTAAGCTAGCGCTGAAAAAAGCGGGATTAACCGCCAGCGACATCGACCTGTTTGAGATGAACGAAGCGTTCGCCGCGCAGATCCTGCCGTGCATTAAGGATCTGGGGCTGATGGAGCAGATCGACGAGAAGATTAACCTCAACGGCGGCGCGATCGCCCTCGGTCACCCGCTGGGCTGCTCCGGGGCGCGTATCAGCACGACGCTGATCAACCTGATGGAACGCAAAGATGCCCAGTTTGGTCTGGCAACGATGTGTATTGGGCTGGGTCAGGGTATCGCGACGGTGTTTGAGAGAGTGTAAATTAGGAAAAGTATCTCAAAGCCAATGGCGTCAGAACAAGGCGGCAAGCGAGCGAATCCCGATGAGCTTACTTAAGTAAGTGATTCGGGTGAACGAGCGCAGCCAACGCAGTTATGGCGTCATTGGCGAAGAGAGACAGTTTAGTTGCCGTTCTTCCCGCCTGTCAGGGGCGGGTTTTTTACTTAAATGAAGGCAAACGCATCGCCAAACAGGCGGTCTTCACGCGCGTCACGTTCGTTACAGAACAGGTCACGGGCAATTTTCGCCATCTCAAAACGGCCAGCGATATAGATATCGTGTCCTGCCAGCGTGCCGTGATCCTGCAGCACCGCCGTCAGCACCGTCCCGCTACGCCCGCGCCAGCCCTCTTCCGGCTGCTCAACCACCGGCTCAATGCGCAGGTTAGGATGGGTGACGCTCAGCGCTTCCAGTTCAGACAGGTCATACAGGTGTTTCTCTTCACGGCCACCCCAGTAAATGGTGATGTCACGGTCCGGGTTACGCGCCAGGGCGGTTAACAGAATGGATCGCACGTAGGAGAAGCCTGTACCACCGGCAATCAGGATCAGCGGACGGTCTTCGTCATCGCGCAGCCACGCATCGCCGTGCGGAATATCCACCACGATTTCACGTTCCTTCAGGATCCGATCCATCACCGCCATTGCATACAGGTTAAGCTCTGACGCACCAATATGAAGCTCAATAAATTCCTGCTCCGCTGGCGTGGAGGCCATGGAGAAAGGACGCTTATCACGCTCATCCATCACAACCATCAGGTACTGACCCGCGCGGAAAGAGAATGGCGCTTCTGGCACTAAACGGACGCGATATACGGTGTCGGTGATGGCATCTACCGAGGTCACTTTACAGCTTAAGGTTGTCATTCGCTCTCTCTGTCGGGAAGTCTATAGGGCTTAACGGTCAGCTCACGGTTTACCGTTATTCATTATGGCCAGCTCGTCCCAGATCGCGTCAATGCGCGCGGTCACAGCAGGATCTTTTTTGATCGGGCGACCCCATTCACGGTCGGTTTCGCCAGGCCATTTATTTGTGGCATCCAGTCCCATCTTTGAGCCAAGACCGGAAACCGGCGAGGCAAAATCCAGATAATCAATCGGCGTGTTTTCGACTAACACGGTATCGCGCGCCGGGTCCATTCGCGTGGTAATGGCCCAGATTACGTCATTCCAGTCGCGGGCGTTAACGTCATCATCGCAGACAATAACAAATTTGGTATACATAAACTGGCGCAGGAAAGACCACACGCCCATCATCACGCGTTTCGCGTGACCAGGATACTGCTTCTTCATCGTGACCACCGCCATGCGATACGAGCATCCTTCAGGCGGCAGATAAAAATCAACAATTTCCGGGAACTGCTTTTGCAGAATCGGCACAAACACTTCGTTCAGCGCCACGCCCAGTACCGCGGGTTCATCCGGTGGACGCCCGGTATACGTGGAGTGATAAATCGCATCTTCACGCTGCGTAATGTGCGTTACGGTGAACACCGGGAAGTTATCCACTTCGTTGTAATAGCCGGTGTGGTCGCCGTAAGGGCCTTCTGGCGCCATTTCACCCGGTTCAATGTAACCTTCCAGCACAATTTCTGCACTGGCCGGGACTTCGAGATCGTTAGAGATACACTTCACAACTTCCGTTTTCGTCCCGCGCAGAAGGCCTGCAAAGGCATATTCCGAGAGCGTATCCGGTACGGGCGTGACGGCCCCCAGAATGGTGGCCGGATCGGCGCCCAGGGCGACAGATACCGGGAAACGTTCACCCGGGTGTGCAGCACACCACTCCTGAAAATCCAGCGCGCCGCCGCGATGCGACAGCCAGCGCATGATGAGCTTATTCTTGCCAATCAACTGCTGGCGGTAAATACCAAGATTCTGGCGTTCTTTGTGCGGGCCACGCGTGACGGTCAGTCCCCAGGTGATCAGCGGCGCAGCATCTTCCGGCCAGCACTGCATGATAGGGATTTTAGTCAAATCAACCGCATCGCCTTCCAGCACCTTCTGCTGGCACGGCGCGCCGCGCAGGCGTTTGGTGGGCATGTTCAGCACCTGCTTAAACTGCGGCAGTTTGTCGAACAGATCGCGGAAGCCTTTCGGCGGCTCCGGCTCTTTCAGGAAGGCCAGCAGCTTACCGACTTCACGCAGCGCCGTGACGTCTTCCTGCCCCATCCCCAGTGCGACGCGACGCGGTGTACCAAACAGGTTGCACAGAACCGGCATTGAGTAACCTTTTGGATTTTCAAACAGTAATGCGGGGCCACCGGCACGCAGGGTGCGGTCAGCAATTTCTGTCATCTCCAGATAAGGATCAACAGGAAGTGTAATACGCTTGAGTTCACCCTGCTTTTCCAGCAGCGTCAGGAAGTCGCGGAGATCGTGGTATTTCATGCAGTTAATCATGGCCTCTCTGTAAGCGCTTCATTATACGGCGTAAGCCTGCTTGATGCTGTAATTTTGTTAAATAAGCGTGAACTTATGCGTTCTGTTCCATTTTCCCCCATTATAATCAACTTAGCGATCCCGCCAGGGTTTTGATATGCTTGCGCCCCGAACTAAGGGAAAGAGTGATTATGCAGGCCTGGTATTTACTGTATTGCAAACGCGGGCAACTTCAGCGCGCGCAGGAACATCTTGAACGTCAGTCTGTAAATTGCCTGACGCCCGTGATCACGCTTGAAAAAATGCAGCGCGGGAAGCGCACAACCGTCAGCGAGCCGTTGTTCCCGAACTACCTCTTCGTGGAATTCGACCCGGAAGTCATCCACACCACCACCATCAGCGCAACGCGCGGCGTCAGCCACTTCGTTCGTTTTGGTGCCCACCCGGCAACAGTTCCGTCGACGGTTATTCATCAGCTGTCGATATATCAACAGCCCGAAGGTCTCACCGACCCGGAAACACCCTATACGGGCGATAGCGTCGTGATTACCGAAGGGGCTTTCGAAGGCCTGCAGGCGATTTTTGCCGAGCCGGACGGGGAAGCGCGCTCTATGCTGTTGCTTAATCTGCTGAACAAGCAGGTGCTGCAGAGCGTTAAAAACACCGACTTCCGTAAACTTTAAACATTTATCCCGAACAGCTTACGCACGTTGTCATCCGTCTGTGCCGAAAGCCAGTGCGGATCGTCTCCGCGCCGCTTCGCGACGCTCTCAATAATGTGCCCCAGATAAGCGGGCTCATTTCGTCGCGATGCCGGTTTGGGTTTCATATCGCGCGGCAGCAGATAAGGTGCGTCCGTTTCAAGGAGCAACCGGTCAGCCGGGATCGCTGGCAACAGCTCCCGAAGCTCAAGCCCGCGGCGCTCATCGCAAACCCAACCGGTAATCCCCAGATAAAGCCCGCGCTCCAGGCATTCCAGCGCTTCCTGCCGTGAGCCGGTGAAGCAGTGCAGCACCGCGCCGGGCAGTTTATCGAGCCACGGATCAAGCAGAGTCAGAAAACGCTCATGCGCGTCGCGGCAGTGCATAAATACGGGCATTTCAAGCTCTGCCGCTAGCGCAAGCTGGGCAGTGAATGCCTTTTCCTGCTCTTCAGGCGTGGAAAAGTTACGGTTGAAATCGAGGCCGCACTCGCCAATCGCCACCACTTCTGGTGTCTTTGCCAGCCTGCGTAGAGTGTCGCCACTTTGCGCGGTCCACTGGCTGCTGTCGTGAGGATGCACGCCAGCAGTAGACCAACAGCGATCGTATCGTTGCGCCAGCTGCTGCGCCTGCTCGCTCTCATGCAGGTTGGTGCCCGTCAGCAGCAGTCCTTTCACCCCGGCGGCAAATGCACGCGCAACCACCTCATCACGATCTTTCGCAAACTGCGAGCTGGTCAGGTTGAGTCCGATATCAAACATGCAAATCCCCATATAACAACCGCCCTCACGGGCGGCTGGTTTTACTCTTCAGTGGTCTTGTCGGACGTATCGTCTTCGTCATCCGCTCGACGTCCTTTACCCACGTAGAAACGCGAGAAGAAAACACCGACCTCAAACAGACAGTACATCGGTATGGCCAGCAGCGTCTGCGAGAACACATCCGGCGGCGTTAGCAGCATGCCGACCACGAAGGCGCCCACCAGAATATACGGACGCTTCTTACGCAGGTCATCCGGAGTCGTAACCCCTACCCAGCAAAGCAGTACAATGGCCACCGGCACTTCGAATGCCACGCCAAACGCCATAAACAGCGCCATCACAAAGCTGAGGTAGCTGGCAATATCCGTCGACACCTGGACCCCTTCCGGCGCGGTATGCGTCAGGAAGCCGAAGGCCAGCGGGAAGACAACGAAATAGGCAAACGCCATGCCGATATAGAACAGCAGCGAGCTGGACACCAGCAGCGGGATAACCAGCTTGCGTTCGTGTTTATACAGAGCGGGCGCCACAAACGCCCATACCTGGTAAAGAATGACGGGCGCAGAGGCTATCAACGACACCCAGAAGGTCAGCTTGATGGGGGTAAAGAACGGAGAAGCCACATCCGTCGCAATCATCGTTGCGCCCAGCGGCATCTGCTTAATTAATGGTGCAGAGACAACCTGGTAGATATCATTGGCGAAATAAACCAGGCATAGAAAAATAACGAAAACTGCAATAATGCAGTTTAACAGGCGCTTACGCAGCTCTATGAGGTGCGTAATCAGCGGTTGAGTATCATCTACTGCCATGTTTACGCTTTATCACTCGACGAGGGGGCTGATTCGGAAACGGACGCAGCGGGCTTTACTTCCGCCGTTTTAGTTACCGGTTCTTCCGGCTGCGCCTGTTTTTTCACTTCGGTTTCCTGCGGCGTCTGTTCTGGCGCAGCAGCCTGATGTTCAGCGCTGGCAGGCGTTACGCCCTCGCGCTGCTCCTCGCTGCCCTTCACCACCGGGTTATGGATAGTGTTCACTTCATCGCTCGCTTTTTCAGGATCGTTGACGCTGTAAGAGCGCTTCATGGATTCCGCCGCTTCACGCAGTTCATCCATTGAGGCTTTCAGTTCCGGCGTCAGATTATCCATGCTCGCCTTCTCGACCTTTTTGAGGCTTTCCTGAAATTCCTGCAGCTTAAGCTCCTGCGCCAGCTCATTCTGAACGGTCGATGCCAGCGATCTCAGCGCACGCACCCAGCCCGCAACGGTTTTCACCGCCACCGGCAGACGCTGCGGCCCCAGCACGATCAGGCCAATCACAAAGACCAGCAGCAGCTCACCAAAACCAATGTCAAACACGACTTATACCTGCTCTTTATCGTGGCGTTTGGCGTCTTCCTTTTTGGCTTCTTCTTGCTTGTCGGAGATGGATTTAGCAGTAAAGTCAGCGTCCTGGCTGGTTTTATCCTGCTTGCTCTCATCATCGCTCATCGCTTTCTTAAAGCCTTTGATAGACGCGCCCAGATCGGAACCAATAGAACCGAGCTTTTTGGTGCCAAACAGCAGCACGACGATGACGGCAATGATCAACAATTGCCAGATACTGATACCACCCATACATGTTCCTCAGGGATAGATGATTAATGAGTCAGGTCGCATTATACGTATGCGACCCATCGATGGCGACGCAAACTCAGCGCGTTTTTCGCCATCCGGCAAGCCAGACTACCACCCCGCCAGCCATCAGCCAGGCTGGCATCATCTGCCAGTCCGGACGGTTGATCAGCAGCAGCGTACCGCTCAGCAGCAGCGTTGCGCCAATCCCAAAGAGATAGCGGGACTGCCCCTGGCGAACGCGGCTGGACTGAAGCTCGCGGGCGATTTTATCCATGCTGTGCTGAAGGTTCTTGCTCTGACGCAAACTGTCATAAACCAGTTCGGGAATTTCAGGCATTTTTTCTATCCAGAACGGGCCCTTCTCTTTCAGCGAGCGCACCAGCGCTGGAATGCCAACCTGATCCTTAATCCAGGATTCAAGGAAAGGTTTCGCAGTCTTCCACAAGTCTAACTGAGGATAGAGCTGTCGGCCTACACCCTCAACGTAAAGTAATGTTTTCTGGAGTAAAACTAGCTGTGGCTGAACTTCCATATTAAACCGGCGAGCCGTGTTGAACAGGTTCAACAGTACGTGCCCAAAGGAGATTTCCGCCAGTGGTTTTTCAAAAATCGGTTCACAAACGGTCCGGATCGCAAACTCGAACTCTTCGACGTTAGTGTCCGGCGGAACCCAGCCGGAATCGACGTGCAGCTCGGCCACCTTACGGTAGTCGCGGTTGAAGAACGCGATGAAGTTCTCAGCCAGATACCGTTTATCTTCTTTGTTCAGCGACCCCACAATCCCGCAGTCGATACCGATATATTTCGGGTCCTCAGGGTGTTCGTAGCTCACAAAGATATTGCCCGGATGCATGTCCGCATGGAAAAAGCTGTCGCGGAATACCTGGGTAAAGAAGACCTGTACGCCACGTTCGGCCAGGAGCTTCATGTTTGTTCCCTGCTTCTCCAGGGCTACGACATCCGAAACCGGAATACCGTAGATACGCTCCATCACCATCATGTTCTGGCTGCAGTAGTCAGAATAGACTTCAGGTACATAAAGCATCGGGCTGTTTTCAAAGTTGCGGCGCAGCTGAATGGCGTTTGCCGATTCGCGCAGCAGGTTAAGCTCATCAATCAGCGTTTTTTCATATTCCCGCACCACTTCCAGTGGACGAAGGCGGCGCCCGTCCGGCAGCAAGCGTGGCACCCAGCGCGCCAGACGATAAATCAGCTTCATGTCCGCTTTGATGACTGGCAGGATGTCCGGACGAATAACTTTGATAACGACTTCTTTGCCGTTTTCTTTCAAACGCGCGGTGTGCACCTGCGCGATAGAGGCCGACGCCAGCGGCTGAATATCGAAATCGTCAAACCAGGTTTCGACGGGTACATTTCCCATCGCCTCTTCAATTTGCTTTTTCGCGCGCGCGCCGTCAAAGGGTGCGACGCGGTCCTGAAGCATTGCGAGCTCATCGGCAATGAGAGGCGGGAAGAGGTCGCGGCGGGTCGAGAGCATCTGCCCGAATTTAATCCATACCGGACCGAGTTCCTGCAGCGCCAGGCGCAGACGCTCACCCAGCGGTTGACCTTTGTGGCGATTGGGCATCCAGAACAGCATCCGCCGCCAGATGCGAAGCGGCAGCGTGATGCGCATTTTGGGAATAAGCTCGTCGAGCCCGTAGCTCAAAAAGGTGCGAATAATAAAATAGAGGCGCCGAATTTCACCAGGCGTCATTTGCCCTCCAGTTTTTCCAGCCGTTTGGTAAACGCATCAACCGCGCGTTCAACAGCAGCGGTTTCTTCCGCAAACCATGCAACTTCCAGTGGCCCGGGCGCCATTCGCCACTCCTCAGTCATCACTTCCGCCACATAGCGTTGTTGGCGCTGGAGGCTTTTACGCGCAAAGGAGGCGCCACCATGAAGGGCTTTCCCGATGCCTTCGGCAGCAATGTCGCCGATAAAAGGCGCGAGCAGCTCTGCCGGATCGAACTCCGCCAGATCGGTGAGGGCAACGAAGTTTTGCACGACCTGAATGTCGCCTTCCACCTCCAGCTCACCGCTGCGGATAAGCGCCGTTAATTGCTGGCGATCGCGCAGTTTTGGCAGCACGCTCATGTGCGTGATGACCGAGCAGTCAGCTTCACCTTCCCACGCCCCCAGAACGTCAAGCTGGCGTTCGCTGAATACCAGCACAAGCGGCGTCGAGAACTCTTTTAAAACAATACGTAATATCTTCCCGTTTAGCCGCTGACGCGCTGCTTTCAGCGCCGGAGCACGATAGAGAAAGGCATTCAGTACGTTTTCGATACCTGCGGTGACTAAGGGCTTAAAGGGCACGGGACACCTCCACTCAGAACTTGTAACCGCGATGCAGCGCGACGACACCCGCCGTCAGGTTGAAATATTCAACGTTCTCAAATTCTGCATCCTGCATCATGGCTTTTAATGTGTCCTGATCCGGGTGCATACGGATAGATTCCGCCAGATAGCGGTAGCTTTCAGCGTCGTTAGCCACCAGCTCACCGATGCGCGGCAGCACGTGGAAGGAATAGGCGTCGTAGGCTTTGCTCAGCGGCTCAATAATCGGTTTGGAGAATTCAAGCACCAGCAAGCGTCCACCCGGCTTCAGCACGCGGTACATGGAGCGCAGCGCTTTTTCTTTATCGGTCACGTTACGCAGACCGAAGGAAATAGTGATGCAGTCAAAGGTATTGTCCGGGAACGGCAGCGCTTCGGCGTTTGCCTGCACATATTCCACATTCCCCACCACGCCGATGTTACGCAGCTTTTCGCGTCCCATTTTCAGCATGGAGTCATTAATATCGGCGAGAACAACGCGACCGGTTTCACCCACCAGACGAGAGAATTTCGCAGTTAAATCGCCCGTACCGCCAGCTAAATCCAGCACCGTTTGTCCGCGACGCACGCCGCTACAGTCAATGGTGAAGCGCTTCCACAAGCGATGAATGCCGAACGACATCAGGTCATTCATCACATCGTACTTCGCCGCCACGGAATGAAATACGTGGGCCACCATGTCAGCTTTCTGCGCTTTGGCGACAGTCTGAAAGCCAAAGTGCGTTGTGTCTTGTGAATCGTCAGCCATCTTAGAGCCTGCTTATCAGTAAAATGTTCGTGAAGTGTATCAGATTGGGCGCGTTTGCCCTACGTTTCAACCACCGCGAAAAAAACGCGCTGGAATCTCGTCTGGTGATGAATCCGCCGCTAACGTGTTGTCTTCACTGTTTGTTTTTTGTTCGCTCGCCCCTTCTCGCAGGCGAAACTCGTCGTCCTGGGCGGTGGCCTGCTCGACCAATTCCGGATTAATCTCGCGTTTAACTTCTACCCCCAGGCTGCGGAATGATTCAGCCTGCGCCAGCAGATTGCCACGTCCGGAGGCGAGTTTTTTCATCGCCTGGCGATAGTTATCCTGCGCACGATCCAGGCTTTGCCCGACTGAAGACATGTCGTCCACAAAGAGGCGCATTTTGTCGTACAGCTTGCTGGCACGATCGGCAATCTGCTGCGCGTTGCGACTCTGGTGCTCATAGCGCCACAGGTTCGCAATGGTGCGTAACGCCACCAGCAGCGTGGTGGGGCTGACCAACATAATATTATTTTTGAGCGCTTCGGTTATAAGCTCAGGCTGTCTGTCGAGTGCCAGCAGAAATGCGGGCTCTACCGGAATAAACATCAGGACATAGTCCAGCGAGCGCAGACCCGGCAGCTGCTGGTAGTCTTTTCTGCCGAGCAGGCGAATGTGATTACGCACCGAGGCAATGTGCTCCTGAAGCGCCGATTCGCGGGTGTAGTCATCCTCCGCGTTGAAGTAACGCTCATACGCTACCAGCGTCATCTTGGCGTCAATCACCACATCTTTGCCCTGCGGCAGCCGCACGATCACATCCGGCTGCATGCGCGAGCGGGCATCGTTTTCGATACTCACCTGCGTTTCGTATTCGTACCCTTCCCGAAGGCCTGAAGCTTCCAGGACGCGGGTCAGCACCACTTCTCCCCAGTTGCCCTGGGTTTTGTTATCCCCTTTCAGCGCACGGGTGAGGTTGACCGCCTCCTGCGCCATCTGGGCATTCAGCTGCTGGAGATTGCGAATTTCATGCGCCAGGGTATGCCGCTCGCGGGCTTCCTGACCAAAGCTGTCCTGTACCTGACGGCGGAAGCCGTCCAGCTGTTCACGCAGGGGCGTCAGCAGACTGTTCAGGCTCTGGCGGTTTTGTTCGTCAACGCGGCGGTTGCTGTGCTCAAAAATGCGGTTCGCGAGATTCTCAAACTGTTCGCTGAGACGCTGCTCGCTGTTGATCATCTGGCGGATTTTGTCTTCCGCATGCAGTTGGGTGGATTCAAGGCGTGTGGTCACTTCGCGGAGATCGGCCTCCAGTGACGTGTTGATATCACGCAGGTTGCGCAGCTCGTTGTTGAGCAACTCACACTCATCGCGCCAGTGTTCGCTCAGCGCAAGCTGCTGTTTTATAGCGCTTAAATCTGCGACCATCTCTTCTCGCTCAGCCAGCTGGTCGGCCTTCTGCTGCGCATGCTGGTAGCTGGAAATCAGCCAGCCAATCCCTAAGCTCACCAACGCAATCACCGCGTAAATCAGGATTGAGATATCCACAATGCCCCCTGCATCAACGTATTACCCGCACAAAATAGAATTTTGCTGTATAAACGTCCAGTTTGAAAGGGTTTTCCTGCGAGGCGCTACGCAAAAAATAAAGGCCGAACGTGTCGGCCTTTGATTTAAGAAGAGAGGACTAGATCAGGCGACGCGCTGCTTCCACCACGATTTTCACTGCATGACTTTCGGTCTGCTTCATGGTTTCGGCGTTCGGGATCTCCTGCTGGGTACGGTTGACGATAACGCCCGCCACCATACCGGCACGCAGACCCTGGCTTGCACACATGGTCAGCAGCGTTGCGGATTCCATTTCGTAGTTCATCACACCCATGGACTGCCACTCTTCCATTGAGCCTTTGAAACGGCTAACCACGCGGCCTGAGAAGGTATCGTAACGCTCCTGGCCCGGGTAGAAGGTGTCGGAAGAGGCGGTTACGCCCACGTGAGTGGTTGCGCCTACGGATTTCGCAGCTTCAACCAGCGCGGTGGTACATTCGAAATCAGCCACTGCCGGGAATTCCATTGGTGCAAAATGCAGGCTTGCGCCGTCCAGACGGACGGACGCGGTCGTGACCAGAACGTCGCCGACGTTGATATGCGGCTGAATAGCGCCGGTCGTACCGATACGCAGGAAAGTGCGGATGCCCAGCTGCGCCAGCTCTTCAACAGCAATAGACGTAGACGGACCACCGATACCGGTAGAGCACACGATCACCGCTTTGCCATCCAGCTCTGCGCGCCAGGTGGTGAACTCACGATGGGCAGCCAGCTTGACCGGCTTATCCATCAGCGCGGCGATCTTTTCCACACGCTCCGGATCGCCAGGGACGATGGCGAGCGTAGCCCCTTGTAAATCGTTTTTAGTGAGGCCGAGATGAAAAACATCAGACTTAGACATAGGTGACTCCTCTGTGGGTCGGTTAGTCAGAAGAAGTAAAACGGTACTTTACAGAAGCAGTAAGCATATTTTCGTGACGAACCTCACTATGAATAAAAATGGTTACATTGAATTTCCATAAAAAAGTGATTTACATCACATTAACAAGTTATATCGCCAGGTGCTGCACAAAAGATAGACCGTTTAAGGCACTGTGAGTTGTTAACCTGGTGTCTATATTTACCTTTGCGCTAACTCATTGGTACGGAGAATGCCATGACTGAAAAAACCGGTTTTGCACCTGCTGCGGCCCCACATGCTTCAACCATCGTGTCGACTCCAGAAGCGGCAATTACCGCGGGCGAGACCTCTATTCCCTCGCAGGGGGAGAATATGCCTGCTTATCACGCCCGACCAAAATCGGCAGAGGGTCCGCTACCCATCGTGATTGTGATTCAGGAGATATTTGGTGTTCACGAACACATTCGCGACCTCTGCCGCCGGCTGGCGCTGGAAGGGTATCTGGCCGTTGCGCCAGAGCTCTACTTCCGTCAGGGCGATCCGAACGACTACAGTGATATTCCAACATTGCTCAGCAACCTGGTCAGCAAAGTCCCGGACGCGCAGGTGCTGGCCGATCTCGATCATGTCGCCAGCTGGGCGGCGCGCAACGGCGGCGATCCGCATCGTCTGCTGGTCACCGGTTTCTGCTGGGGCGGTCGCATTAGCTGGCTGTATGCCGCGCATAACCCGCAGCTCAAAGCTGCTGTCGCCTGGTACGGCAAACTGGTGGGTGAAAAAACGCTGAATTCGCCTAAACATCCCGTCGATATCGCCACCGAGTTAAATGCCCCCGTGTTAGGGCTTTATGGCGGTCAGGACACCGGTATTTCGCTGGATTCGGTAGAAACCATGCGCCATGCGCTGCGTGCGGCCAATGCGAAGGCGGAGATTGTGGTGTACCCGGATGCCGGGCATGCGTTTAACGCCGATTATCGTCCGAGCTATCACGCGGAATCAGCAAAAGATGGCTGGCAGAGAATGCTGGCGTGGTTTAGCCAGTACGGTGGTAAGAAAGCGTAATAACAAAAACGCCCGGTGGCGGCTACGCCTTACCGGGCCATCCAATACCCCTACGCCTGACGCAAATTCTGCGCTGCCTTCACCATGTTCGCCAGCGCTGCGCGGGTTTCAGGCCAGCCGCGGGTTTTCAGTCCGCAGTCCGGGTTTACCCAAAGACGCTCTGCCGGAATACGCTGGGCCGCTTTTTTCAGCAGGGCTTCAATCCACTCCACGCTCGGCACGTTCGGGGAGTGGATGTCGTACACGCCCGGCCCGATTTCGTTCGGGTAGTCGAATTCTTCAAACGACTCCAGCAGCTCCATATCTGAACGCGAGGTCTCAATAGTGATCACGTCGGCGTCCAGCGCGGCAATTGAATCCATGATGTCGTTAAATTCGCAATAACACATGTGGGTGTGGATCTGAGTGTCGTCCTTCGCCACCGCGGCGTTGATGCGGAACGCCTCCACGCCCCACTGCAGGTAGGCGTCCCAGTCGCTACGACGCAGCGGCAGACCTTCGCGCAGGGCCGGTTCGTCAATCTGAATAATGCCAATGCCTGCGGCTTCCAGATCCGCCACCTCATCAC
The DNA here is from genome assembly GCF_058354585.1 of Enterobacter sp. Taxon_8. NCBI lineage: Bacteria > Pseudomonadati > Pseudomonadota > Gammaproteobacteria > Enterobacterales > Enterobacteriaceae > Enterobacter > Enterobacter sp. Taxon_8. Next base: position 4,365,599 of record NZ_CM177989.1, read on the forward strand.
GCAGCGCCAGGGCGATCTGTTTGGCGATGGTTTCACGGGTCACGTCTTCACGCGGGAAGGACCAGCAAAGAATGGTCACAGGACCGGTGAGCATGCCTTTCACCGGCTTGTCGGTCAGGGACTGGGCGTACTTCGCCCACTCAACCGTGATCGCTTCCGGACGGCTGACGTCACCGATGACCACCGGCGGCTTCACGCATCGGGAGCCATAGCTCTGCACCCAGCCGTTCTGGGTAAAGACGAAGCCGTCCAGGTGCTCGCCAAAGTATTCCACCATGTCATTACGCTCTGCTTCACCGTGCACCAGCACGTCCAGCCCAAGGCGTTCCTGCTCGATAATCGCCTGCTTGATGTGTTCCGCGATCCCGGTGCGGTAGTGATTCGCATCCAGATTGCCCTTTTTAAAGTCCAGACGCAGGCCGCGGATCTCGGTGGTCTGCGGGAAGGAACCAATCGTCGTGGTCGGCCACGCAGGCAGATTGAAGCGGGCGCGCTGGGCTTCGGCGCGCACCTCATACGGGCTCTGGCGCTGGCTGTCCTGGGCGGTGATGGCCGCCAGACGTTTTTCCACCGCCGGGTTATGCACGCGCGCGGAGTGGCGGCGCGCCCGGATCGGGGCGCTCCATTCGGTAATTGCCGCCGTGTCGCCGCTGTTCAGCGCGTCACGCAGCAGGGCCAGCTCTTCACATTTTTGCAGCGCGAAGGCAAACCAGCTCTTTACTTCAGGGTCGAGACGGGTTTCCACGCTCAGGTCGATCGGGCTGTGCAGCAGCGAGCAGGACGAGGCCACCCACAGCTCACGTTTACCGACGATGTCTTTGATTTGTGCGTATTTCTCGGTCAGATCGGCGCGCCAGACGTTACGGCCATTCACCAGACCGGCGGAGAGCAGCCAGTCTGCGGGCAGGCGCTTGTGAAGCTCCGTCACATCATCTTTACCGTGTACAAGGTCTACGTGCAGGCCCTGCACCGGCAGCGCGGTAATCGTGTTCAGGTTCGGCGTCACGCCTTCGAAATAGGTTGTCAGTAGCAGCTTCACCTCCCCGGTGAGCGCGTCATACGCCGGTTTGAAGGCATCGAGCCATTCCTGAGGCAACTCGAGCACCAGCGCCGGTTCGTCGATTTGCACCCACTGAATGCCGCGTTTGCCCAGCTCAATCAGCACCTGTTTGTAGACCGGCAGAATGTCCTTCAGCAGGCTCAGACGATCGAACTGCTCGCCTTTGACTTTCCCCAGCCACAGATAGGTCACTGGCCCCAGCAGCACGGGTTTAACCTGGTGACCCAGCGCCAGCGCTTCGTCCACTTCATCCAGAAGCTGCGTCCAGGTCAGTTTAAACTGCTGACCTTTTACGAACTCCGGCACCATATAGTGATAGTTAGTGTTAAACCACTTAGTCATTTCCGCCGCTGCCGCTGGCTCACCCGTTGGCGCACGGCCACGGCCGATGCGGAACAGGGTATCGATATCTACCGATCCATCTTTGTTCTGATGACGAGCCGGCACGTTGCCAAGCAGCAGGCTGGTCGTCAGAACATGGTCGTACCAGGCGAAATCGCCCACCGGCAGCAGGTCAATGCCCGCCTGCTTCTGCTGATCCCAGTGGCGGGCGCGCAGCTCGCGTCCCACCGCCAGCAGCTCTTCACGCGTGGCGTTACCCGCCCAGTAGCTTTCTTGCGCTTTTTTCAGCTCGCGACGCAGGCCAACGCGAGGGAAACCGAGAGTGTGATTGCGGATTGTCATGGTGTACCCCTTGTGAAATTCGTTATTTAGACGTCCAGATGTTTACACTTCTATAATTGGCAGGTACTGTATATTCCTCAAGCGCAAAATGTTCATGGCGAAGTGAAGGACTTTCATGATCGAGATTAAACACCTGAAAACGCTACAAGCGTTGCGAAACTGCGGTTCGCTCGCGGCTGCTGCGGCCACGCTGCACCAGACACAGTCCGCCCTTTCTCACCAGTTCAGCGATCTGGAACAACGCCTCGGCTTCCGTCTTTTTGTGCGTAAAAGCCAGCCGCTACGCTTTACGCCGCAGGGTGAAATTCTCCTTCAGCTGGCGAATCAGGTTCTGCCGCAAATCGCGAGCGCGCTGCAGGCGTGTAACGAACCGCAGCAGACCAAACTGCGTATCGCTATTGAGTGCCACAGCTGTATTCAGTGGCTGACCCCCGCGCTTGAGAACTTCCGCCAGAAGTGGCCGCAGGTGGAGATGGACTTTAAATCCGGCGTGACGTTCGACCCGCAGCCTTCGCTGCAGCAGGGCGAGCTGGATCTGGTCATGACCTCTGACATTCTGCCGCGCAGCGGCCTGCACTATTCGCCGATGTTTGATTATGAGGTGCGCCTGGTGCTGGCGCCGGACCATCCGCTGGCGGCCAAAACGCGCATCACGCCGGAAGACCTGGCGACGGAAACGCTGCTGATTTACCCGGTTCAGCGCAGTCGTCTGGATATCTGGCGTCACTTCCTGCAGCCCGCGGGCATTAGCCCGCAGCTAAAAAGCGTGGATAACACCCTGCTGCTGATTCAGATGGTGGCGGCCAGAATGGGTATCGCGGCGCTGCCGCACTGGGTGGTGGAGAGCTTTGAACGCCAGGGTCTGGTGGTGACCAAAACCCTGGGAGAAGGACTGTGGAGCCGGCTGTACGCTGCCGTGCGCGATGGCGAGCAGCGTCAGCCGATTACGGAGGCGTTTATTCGCTCAGCGCGGAACCACGCGTGCGATCATCTTCCGTTTGTGCGGAGCGCGGAGCGACCCATCGGCGATGGACCCACAGCGAAGCCAGGATCACCGCTCCCCCAATAAGGAAGCTCGGCCAGTGCGGCTGTTGCTGCCAGATAGCGAGGTTGACCAGCAGCCCTGCCGGGACATGCACGTTGTTCATGATCCCCAGCGTACCGGCGTCGACCTGAGTCGCGCCGTAGTTCCACATGAAGTACCCCAACCCGGAAGCCACGACGCCCAGCCAGATCAGCACGCCCCACTGCACGGACGTAGTCGGCAACTTTTGCGGGTTACCGAGCATAAACCACGCCGCTACCGCGACAATCGCGGCGCCCATATAAAACCATGCGAACGCGTTATGCTGCGGCATCGGACGGGTTTCCATCAGGCGTTTGTAGCCCACCATGCCGATAGCGAAACTGATGTTGGCGAGCTGGACGAACATCAGCCCGGTCCAGAAATGATCGCTTACTTTGTCGTAGCGAATAATCGCCGCGCCAATCACCGCCAGCGCCGCGCTCAGCAGGTATCCCCAGCGCAGACGGCGTTTACTCAGCAGATCGTAAATCAGCGTGATGTAGAGCGGCGTCAGCACGGTAAAGAGCAGGAATTCCGAGACGGACAGATAGACGTAAGCCCGGAAGCTGAACAAATACATGATGCCGAGCTGCATCGCCCCCACCAGCATATACAGCACAATCGTTTTCAGCGATTGCCCGCGCGTGCGCAGAAACGGCAGGAACACCAGTGCCGCCAGCCCCACACGCATCAGCACCGAGAAGTAGCTGTCGACCGAACCGGCAAGGTATTCGCCAATCAGGCTAAAGGAGAAGGCCCACAGGATAGTGGTGATAATGAGTAGCGCCACAATGCTTGTCTCTCAGAAAGAAGGAGAGGCATTGTAGCGAACTCTTTAGTTGACAACTGAGCAATAAACAATCAAGTGAAGATTATTCAAGGAACAGCTTGCGCAGATACTTCGGTACCGCGTTGTCAGCGTTAGAACCAATGACTTCCAGTTCAGGGTGGAGATCCTTCAGACGCTGGTGCGCGTTCTGCATGATGCAGCCCTTGCCTGCCATTGAAAGCATCTCGGCGTCGTTCATGCCGTCACCGAAGGCGATACAGTCTTTGAGCCCGAAGCCCAGGCGTTTCGCAACCGCTTCCAGCGCGTGACCTTTGGAGACGCCACCCGCCATCACTTCAAGACAGGTCAGGGTTGAGAAGCTTACGTTGACGCGATCGCCCCAGCGAGCGTTGATCGCCTGTTCCAGCGGGAGCAGCTCTTCGTGGCTATCACAGGTAAAGAACACCTTGCTGATCCCTTCCGGCTCCAGCAGGCCCGGTTCGTAAAGGGAGTAGTTGAATACCGCTTCCTTGAAGAAACGCATTTCATCCGGGCGGTGGCGGTTCATAAACCAGTCGTCGTCGCGGTAAACGTTAGTGACGATAGTCGGGTTGTTATGCACCACGCCAAACAGATCGGCGGCAATATCGCGATCCAGGTTGTGGGTAAAGATCAGGTTGCCGTCGGTATCATGCACGCGCGCACCGTTGGAGGTGATCATGTACGATTTGATCTCGAGATTATCGCGGATCTGCCCCACGTCGACGTGGTGGCGGCCGGTAGCGAACACAAAGTTCACACCACGTGCAGTCAGGAGTTTTAAGGTCTCTTTCGCGTAAGGCGACAGGGTGTGGTCGGGGGAAAGCAGCGTACCATCTAAATCAGATGCAACAACCTGGTACATAGGGATTTCAACCTCTGGTGGAAAACAAAAATCAATTATGCCTGTTGAAAAATTCAACAATGGCGTTGAGCGCGACTGAGCGCATAGCGTCCTTTTCAAAAAGGATCTCATGGAACGCGCCGTTAATGACCAGCGGTTTACCCCCTTCACAAGGGTGACCGGCAGCAGCGCGCAGTTCACAATAGCGGTCATGCATGCGGTTATCCACCACACGCTCTTCTTCCGCCTGAATCAGAAGCGTCGGCGTATCATCATCGCCTACGCCCGCCAGCACCTGCTCACCGGCCATAATACCCTCCCGCACCCAGTGCCAGGTCGGGCCGCCGACGCGTAAGCGCGGTTCATCGGCATAGAAGCGCAGGTTGCGGCGATAACGCTGCCGGCTGTGGGTTAAGACGTTGATGGCGAACGGTAGCGCGCGCCAGCGTCCTGTACCTATGGCGTAACCTTCACGAATGCGCTGATGGCCCTCAGCCCAGTCAAGAAGATGGCGCACCATCCAGTCAGGAAAACGGATAACGATACCGTACATCGGCGCGGTCAGCGCAATGGCATCGCACTGGTGTTCATAACGCTGCAAAAACAGCGTCGATATCGCGCCCCCCATGGAGTGCGCAAGGATGTATCGCTTACGCCAGGGACCGGGCTGAACGTCCTGCTGCCAGAACGCGGCAAAATCGTCGACGTAATCGCTGAAGCGATCGACGTGCCCACGGTGCGTGTCCGGAAGCATACGTCCGGACAGCCCCTGCCCACGATGGTCGATGATCAGTACATCGAACCCCATATGGACCAGGTCGTAGGCCAGCTCAGCGTATTTAACGTAGCTTTCAATACGCCCAGGGCAGACCACTATCACCCGGTCATTTTTTTCATTTCGGAAACGAACGAAACGCACCGGGATGCCCCCGACGCCCGTAAACTCATCTTCCTCACGCTGCCGCCAGAAATCGGTCAGCGGCCCCATAGAGAAAGCAGCAAAAGCGTTTTCTCGTGTTTCCCAGTCCTTTTTCTGCTGAAACATTGGGTTTCCACTCACGTAATCCAGGGAATATCGTTTTTTTCGTCACCGGTCACAAAATGACTCAATAATAGCGTATTGTGGCATAAAAATAGACGGTTCGGGAGTTTCAAATGACCTTCGAGTGGTGGTTCGCCTACCTGCTGACATCCATTATCCTCAGCCTTTCTCCGGGTTCGGGTGCTATTAACACCATGACTACCTCAATCAACCACGGTTACCGCGGTGCGGTGGCATCCATTGCCGGACTGCAGGCCGGGCTGGGCATTCATATTGTGCTGGTTGGGATTGGTCTGGGGACACTTTTCTCCCGCTCGGTGCTGGCGTTTGAAGTGCTGAAATGGGCCGGGGCAGCCTATCTGATTTGGCTCGGCATCCAGCAGTGGTGCGCGGCAGGTTCCATCAACCTGAATACTCTCACGCAGACGCAAAACCGCGGTCATCTGTTTAAGCGAGCGGTGTTCGTCAACCTGACCAACCCGAAGAGCATCGTTTTCCTCGCCGCGCTGTTCCCGCAGTTTATCGTTCCGCATCAGCCGCAGGTGATGCAGTACGTGGTGCTGGGCGCGACCACCATTATCGTCGATATCATCGTGATGATTGGTTACGCGACGCTGGCGCAGCGAATTGCAGCGTGGATTAAAGGGCCTAAGCAGATGAAGGCCCTGAATAAAGTCTTTGGCTCGCTGTTTATGCTGGTTGGCGCGCTGCTTGCGTCAGCGCGTCATGCTTAGCGAGAAATGATGAGATGAATGCCGAAGCCGGCGAACAGCGCGCCGGCGCAGCCGTCAATCCACTTCGCGATACGCTGGTAGCCGCGGCGCATCGCCGGTAAGGCGAACAGGCTGGCCACGATAGTAAACCAGGCAAAGGTTTCAACGACGATCAGCAGGAAGATGCCCCAGCGCGCGCCAGCGCCGACGCTATCGCCGACAAACAGCGAGAACACCGAGCCGAAATAGATAATGGCTTTCGGGTTCGCCAGATTGGTCAGCAGCCCTTTTACAAAGCTGCGGCCGCCCGTTGCCAGCTCCACCTTTGGCTCTTCCGGCTTTTTCTCTTCTTTCTTCAGCGCCCCGCGCAGCATCTGGTAGCCCATCCAGCACAGGTACAGCCCGCCGCCGACCATAATGATGTTATGCAGCCAGGCCATCTTCGCCAGGATCAGGTTCAGACCGAGCAGCGCAACGGCCGCCCAGACCATAACGCCCATGGTGATACCGAGCACGCCCATCATCGCTTCTTTTCGGGAGCGGCTGACGGCCGTTTGTGACACGAAGAAAAAGTCTGGACCGGGGCTCATCAGCGCAACGATGTGCACTAATGCCACGGTGAGAAATAGCATTAACATAATTAGCTCGCGGGGAAATAATTTAGTGAGTCATCATCCTGGCACTTTTTCGCCCGGCTGACTACTCTTCATCGTCGCCGTCGGCGTGAGAGCGGATGAGCGCCATAAACTCTTTACCGAAGCGCTCCAGCTTGCGCGTCCCCACGCCGTTGACGCTGAGCATCTCGCTGGCGCTAAGCGGCATCTGCTCGGCCATCTCAATCAGCGTCGCGTCGTTGAACACCACGTAAGGCGGGATGTTTTCTTCGTCGGCGATGGCCTTACGCAGCTTGCGCAGTTTGGCGAACAGCTTGCGGTCGTAATTGCCGCCGTAGGATTTCTGCATCACGCGCGCCTTCAGGGCGATGACGCGCGGCACGGCGAGCTTGAGTTCAACGTCACCGCGCAGGACCGGGCGCGCCGCCTCGGTCAGCTGAAGCGCGGAGTGCTGAGCAATGTTCTGCGTAGCGAAGCCGAGGTGGATCAGCTGGCGAATGATGCTCACCCAGTGCTCGTGGCTCTGGTCCTTGCCAATACCGTAGACAGGCAGCTTGTCGTGGCCCATATCGCGGATACGCTGGTTATTGGCGCCACGCAGCACTTCCACCACGTAGCCCATCCCGAAGCGCTGGTTCACGCGGTAAATGGTCGAGAGCGCCTTACGCGCGTCCATCAGGCCATCGTACTGTTTCGGCGGATCCAGGCAGATATCGCAGTTGCCGCACGGCTCCTGTCGCCCTTCACCAAAGTAGTTGAGCAGAACCAGACGACGGCAGGTTTGCGCTTCGGCAAACGCGCCCATCGCGTTGAGCTTGTGGCGCTCGATATCCTGCAGCTGTCCCTGCGGCTTCTCTTCCAGACAGCGGCGCAGCCACGCCATATCGGCCGGATCGTAAAACAGCATCGCTTCCGCAGGCAGGCCGTCGCGCCCGGCGCGGCCGGTTTCCTGATAGTAGGATTCGATATTGCGCGGAATGTCGAAATGCACCACGAAGCGCACGTTGGGCTTGTTGATCCCCATCCCAAACGCCACCGTCGCGACCACGATCTGCAGGTCATCGCGCTGGAATTTTTCCTGCACGTCGGCACGGATGTGGTTCTCTAATCCGGCGTGATAGGCGGCGGCGCTAAAGCCGCGGTTTTGCAGACGCGCGGCGGTGTCTTCCACCTTTGCGCGGCTGTTGCAGTAGATAATGCCGGACTTGCCGCGCTGCTCCTGGACGTAGCGCAGGAGCTGATCCAGCGGCTTGAACTTTTCCATCAGCATATAGCGGATGTTTGGGCGATCGAAGCTGCTGACCTGGATATAGGGGTCGTTCAGCCCGAGCAGGCGAACGATATCCAGCCGCGTGGTATCATCCGCCGTGGCGGTAAGCGCCATAAATGGCAGCTCGGGGAAGCGCTGACGCAGCTGGCCGAGGGCGGCGTATTCCGGGCGGAAATCGTGTCCCCACTGGGAAATACAGTGCGCTTCATCCACCGCCAGCAGGACCGGGTTCCAGTGCGCCAGGTGATCGAGGAAGTTATCCAGCATCAGGCGCTCCGGCGCGATATACAGCAGGCGGATCTGCCCGGTGCGGCACCCTGCCATGACCTCTTGCTGCTGCTCCCGGGTTTGGGTCGAGTTGAGACAGGCCGCCGCCACGCCGTTGGCGAGTAGCTGGTCAACCTGGTCTTTCATCAGAGAAATGAGGGGGGATACCACGACCGTCAGGCCGTTAAGCACCAGCGCGGGAACCTGATAACAGAGGGACTTGCCGCCACCGGTAGGCATCACCACCAGGCAATCACGACCTTCCAGCACCGTTTCAATGATGGTTTCCTGGCCAGGGCGGAACTGCTGGTAGCCAAAGGTTTCATGCAAAACCTGTTTAGCCAGCGACTCCTGATTCAATACTTCCGCCTGCGCCACGTTAACCCCATATGCCTGAAATGAAACAGGCGCTATTTTCAGCGCCTGAGAGAGAAACTTCAACGTTTAACGCAAAAACATTCGAACAGCCTAGAGAATATCGTTCAGCATCACGCCCACGCCGACGCGGGTCTGGTTGAAGTTGTAATCGATAAGCGACTCGCCGTAACCGCTGTAGACTTGTGTATAAAGGCGGACATGCTTGCTTACCGGATAGCTTAAGCCCACTTCCGCGCCGCCGTAGCCGGTGTTCCAGTTGTACTGACCTTTCGCACTCAGCACGGCATCACCTAACTGGTAGCCGACTTTAAGCTGGTAGTAGCCCATATATTTGGTGATGTCCGGGTTGTCATCAGTGCTGCCGACCACATACCACGGCTTCACTTCCACCATCCAGTTACCGTTCTGCGCCATCAGGCGCGTATAGGCACGGTTCCAGCTACGGGATGTCGGATCGGAACGTCCGTTAGAGTCATGGTTAAAGCCCACTTCCACATCGCGTAACGTCCAGCCCGCAAACTCATAATCCGTTGCAAAGCCGAGGAACAGCTGGGGCTCATAGTTGGTTTCGCGGAACGGCGAGGATTCCCCGCTGTTAGAGAGCTGCCACCAGGACTTCTGCGTATAGGAGGCACCAAACACCGAGTTCGGTCCCAGAATGCCGCGCCAGAACGGGAAAGCGAGGCTGAGCTGGAACTTCACCTCATCTTTACGCGCATTATCAGACCAGTTATAGGAGCTTATCGCCTCTTTGTTGAGATCGCTGGTCTGGGTGTAAATCACGTAGTTGGTGTCATACGGATAGAGCGTGAACGGATTGTCATGCTCCTGAAGAAGGTTCGCGATAATGCTACCGTGAACGGCAGGCTTATCATGCACCTCTTTGATTGTCGCTTCCTGCGCATATGCTGTGAGGGGCAGCGCAACCGCCGCCAGTAACCATGCCAGATACGTCCGCATCGGTGGTGTTCTCCTGCAAAAGAGTAAAATTAGCTAAATAGTTATGTGGCGGACATTCTACAGACTTCTGCGACAACTGCTGCATCCTCGTTTCTGAAAGTGGAATTCCTTGTTGCTGAGGCATAAAATCAACATTTCGTTAACAATAAGGATGTGATGCCTCATGTCAGCCATGCTTACCGCCGAAGAAGTGTTAAAACTCGTGGGCGAGATTTTTGTTTACCATATGCCGTTTAACCGCGCGCTGGGACTGGAGCTGGAGCGTTACGAGAAAGACTTTGCCCAGCTGAGCTTCAACAACCAGCCGATGATGGTAGGGAACTGGGCGCAAAGTATTTTGCACGGCGGCGTGATTGCCTCCGCGCTTGACGTGGCGGCAGGTCTGGTCTGCGTGGGCAGCACGCTGACCCGCCATGACACCATCAACGAAGACGAACTCCGCCAGCGTCTGGCGCGCATGGGCACCATCGATCTGCGCGTCGACTATCTTCGCCCGGGGCGCGGAAATCGCTTTACCTGTACCAGCAGCCTGCTGCGCGCGGGGAATAAAGTCGCCGTGGCGCGCGTTGAATTACACAACGAAGAGCAGGTGTATATCGCCAGCGCAACCGCCACTTATATGGTGGGTTGAGGCGGCAAAATCGGGTAAAATTAATTCACTTTTTTGTAACGGATTTTCCCGATGGATGCTAAACAGACGCGGCAGGGCGTTTTACTCGCCCTTGCCGCTTATTTTATTTGGGGTATCGCCCCGGCGTATTTCAAGCTTATCGCCTACGTTCCGGCCGATGAGATCCTGACTCACCGCGTCATCTGGTCGTTCTTCTTTATGATTGCGCTGATGAGCCTCAGCCGTCAGTGGTCGGGCGTCAAAACGCTGCTGCAAACCCCGAAGAAGATCTTCCTGCTGGCACTTTCTGCCGTGCTGATTGGCGGCAACTGGCTGCTGTTTATCTGGGCGGTGAATAACCATCACATGCTCGAAGCGAGCCTGGGGTACTTCATTAACCCGCTGGTGAATATCGTGCTGGGGATGATTTTCCTCGGTGAGCGCTTCCGCCGGATGCAGTGGGTGGCGGTGATTCTGGCCTTCTGCGGCGTACTGGTGCAGCTCTGGACCTTCGGCTCGCTGCCGATTATTGCCCTCGGCCTGGCGTTCAGCTTTGCGTTCTACGGCCTGGTGCGTAAGAAGATTGCGGTAGAAGCGCAGACGGGGATGCTGTTTGAAACCTTGTGGCTGCTGCCCGTGGCGGCGATTTATCTTTTCGGCATCGCCGACAGCCCAACCAGCCACATGGGCAGCAACCCGTGGTCGCTAAACCTGATGCTGATGGCGGCGGGCGTGGTGACCACTATTCCACTGCTGTGCTTCACCGGTGCGGCGACGCGCCTGCGTCTCTCCACGCTGGGTTTCTTCCAGTACATTGGCCCGACGCTAATGTTCCTGCTGGCGGTGGTGTTTTACGGCGAGGTGCCGGGGGCGGATAAGATGGTGACGTTCGCCTTTATCTGGGTGGCGCTGGCGATTTTCGTCGCCGATGCGATTTATACCCAGCGCAGGGGGCGCAAAGGGCTGTGAAGTTGCCCTAACTCTAACCCTCTCCCACAGGGAGAGGGAATTCGATCGTAGGGCGGGTAAGCGCAGCGCCACCCGCCAGATTTTTACAGCCAGTTCCGGCGCTTAAAGTACAGATACGGCGCCAGCCCCGCGAGGATCATAAAGATAATCGCCCCCGGGTAACCAAAGCTCCACTTCAGCTCCGGCATAAACTCGAAGTTCATCCCATAGCTGGATGCCACCAGCGTTGGCGGCAGGAACACTACGGACACCACCGAGAAGATCTTGATGATGCGGTTCTGCTCGATGTTGATAAAGCCCATCGCCGCCTGCATCAGGAAGTTGACCTTCTGGAACAGGGATTCGTTGTGCGGCAGCAGGGATTCGATATCGCGCAGGATCTCACGCGCCTGCTCCAGCTGACCGCCCGGCAGACGCGCCTTGCGCACCAGGAAGTTCAGCGCGCGCTGGGTATCCATCAGACACAAACGCACCTTCCAGCCGATATCTTCCAGCTCAGCCAGCGTGGAGAGTGCCTCGTCGTACTCATCGCCCTGATGGCCTTCCATGATCACGCGGCTCAGCTTTTCCAGATCGCTATAGATGTTTTCAATTTCGTCCGCCAGCTGTTCAATTTTGGTCTCGAACAGATCGAGCAGCAGCTCGTAAGCGTTACCATCCACCATTGCCTGGCTGCGGGCGCGCATGCGGTAGAGACGGAATGCCGGCAGCTCGCGCTCGCGCAGCGTAAACAGGCGGCCATCGCGAATGGTAAACGCCACGGTGGAGTTACCCGCGTGGTCTTCCGCATCTTCAAAGAAGAAGAAGGAGTGAATATGCAGACCGTCTTCGTCTTCAAAAAAACGCGCGGATGCTTCGATGTCTTCCAGTTCCGGGCGGGTTGCCAGGCTTTGCCCCAGCTCAGATTGTACGCGAAGGCGCTCATCGTCGTCCGGCTCGACCAGATCCACCCATACGGCATCAATGAGGGGCTGTGACTCTTCGGCTTCAAGCCGAGTCAGTCGGTTATTTTCGAGTTGAAATGCGCTCAACATGACCGGGACTCCCAATGCAAAAAATATCGGACAGTTCGGTGGGCACACAGAAACAAATTGGGTTTCAGACCATTAAACAGCCTGACTCAGCGCGACGGGAATAATGCAGTCGCTGACAACCACTAAGGCCATCAGCAAGAGGAGATAGCCTTAGGAGTTGTTCCTGGATGACAGGGAATTGAGCCAGTATCTACTGGGTGTGTCCAAGGCGAATGTCCTCTTAGCGTAATCGTGCGCGCATGTTACGCCAGCTATAACTGTGGCGTCAACACGCAACGAAACGCTGAAGGGCATTAATTGACCTTCAACGTATAAGGCTAGCAGATTATTACAAAATAATGATATTTTTCTGTATGTTAGACTGTTTCCAGCTTCGCGTAGGCCGCCACCAGCCATTTAATCCCCTGCCCCTGGAACGCCACCTGCAGGCGGCTGTGCTCGCCGCTGCCTTCCAGATTCACAATGGTGCCTTCGCCAAACTTCGAATGGCGCACGCGCTGGCCCAGCTTGTAGCCAGTGTCGGTTTCCGCAATCGGCGAACCCATGCGCTGATGGCTGACAGGACGACTGATGCTCGCCCGCAGACGCACCTCCTCCACGCACTCTTCCGGCAGTTCACCGATAAAGCGCGATGGACGGTGATAGACCTCTTTACCGTACAGACGGCGGGTTTCCGCATAGGTCAGCGTCAGCTTCTGCATCGCGCGCGTCACGCCCACGTAGGCCAGACGGCGTTCCTCTTCCAGACGGCCGCCTTCATCCAGCGACATCTGGCTCGGGAACATCCCCTCTTCCATCCCGACGATGAACACCTGCGGGAACTCCAGTCCTTTGGCAGAGTGCAGGGTCATGAGCTGAACCGCATCCTGCCAGGTATCGGCCTGCCCTTCCCCCGCTTCCAGCGCGGCGTGGGAGAGGAACGCCTGCAGCGGCATCAGGTCTTCGTCTTCTTCGTTGTAGCTGAACTGGCGCGTTGCCGTGACCAGTTCCTCTAAGTTCTCAATACGGGTCTGGCCCTTCTCACCTTTTTCCTGCTCATACATGGTGCGCAGGCCGGAATCTTTAATCACCCGGTCGGTCTGCACGTGCAGCGGCATGTCGGCCGTTTCCTGCGCGAGGGCGTCAATCAGCTCAAGGAAGCGCTGCAATGCGCTGGCGGCACGTCCGGCAAGCGCTTTTTCCTGCAGCAGCTCGCGGCACGCCTGCCACAGCGTCAGCTGGCGGTCGCGCGAGGCCTGACGCACCACGTCCAGCGTACGGTCGCCAATCCCACGGGTGGGCGTGTTGACCACGCGTTCAAACGCCGCGTCGTCGTTACGGTTGGCAATCAGACGCAGATACGACAGCGCATCTTTGATTTCCTGACGTTCGAAGAAGCGCATGCCGCCATAAATGCGGTACGGCATGCTCACCTGCAGCAGCGCCTCTTCCAGCACGCGCGACTGGGCGTTGCTGCGGTAGAGAATGGCGCACTGCTCCAGCGCGCCGCCGTTGTCCTGCCAGGTTTTGATGCGGTTCACCACGAAGCGCGCTTCGTCGAGCTCGTTGAAGGCGCAGTAAATCGAAATCGGTTCGCCATCGACGCCGTCGGTCCACAGCTTTTTACCCAGACGCCCGTTGTTGTTCTCAATCAGGGCGTTGGCCGCGCTCAGGATGTTGCTGGTTGAGCGGTAGTTCTGCTCCAGACGGATGGTTTCCGCGCCGGGGAAATCGTTGAGGAAGCGCTGGATGTTCTCCACCTGCGCCCCGCGCCAGCCGTAGATCGACTGGTCATCATCGCCCACGATCATCACCTTGCCGGTATCGCCGGCCAGCAGGCGGATCCACGCGTACTGGATGTTGTTGGTATCCTGGAATTCGTCCACCAGGATATTGGTGAAGCGTTCACGGTAGTGCTGCAGGATGTGCGGTTTGTTCAGCCACAGCTCGTGGGCGCGCAGCAGCAGCTCGGCGAAATCCACCAGACCGGCGCGATCGCACGCTTCCTGATAGGCCTTGTAGACGTTCTGCCAGGTCTGCTCGACCGGGTTGCCGAAGCTCTGAATGTGGTGCGGGCGCAGCCCCTCGTCTTTCTGGCCGTTGATGTACCACATCGCCTGACGCGGCGGCCACTGCTTCTCGTCGAGGTTCATCGCCTTGATCAGCCGTTTCAGCAGACGGAGCTGGTCTTCGCTGTCGAGGATCTGGAAATCCTGCGGCAGGTTGGCGTCCATGTGGTGTGCGCGCAGCAGGCGGTGCGCCAGGCCGTGGAAGGTGCCGACCCACATGCCGCCCTGGCTGGTGCCCATCAGTTGGGCGATGCGGTGGCGCATCTCCGCCGCCGCCTTGTTGGTGAACGTGACCGCCATGATGGAGTACGGCGAGCAGTTTTCCACGCTCTGCAGCCAGGCGATACGGTGAACCAGCACGCGCGTCTTACCACTGCCCGCTCCAGCCAGCACCAGCAGGTTGGTGCGCGAGGCGGCAACCGCGTCACGCTGTTTGTCATTAAGGCTGTCGAGCAGGTAAGAAACGTCCATTGGCACCGTCACGTCATGTCGGGCAGGCGAATAGCATTCGCCAAAACCCTGTTAATTTATACAGAACAATTGATGATTATATCAGCGTCGTGAGGGATGCCAACCGTGAAATTTCCACGTGCGGCAGAAGACGGCTATCGGAGGCGATCATCAGGTCAGCGTTTTCCGGCTTGATCCAGCAGGCCTGCATCCCGCAGCGGATGGCGCCGGCCACGTCTGTGGTCAGGTCATCCCCCACGTGCAGGATCTCACCCAGCGGCAGGTTAAGCTTATCTGCCGCCAGATGGTACATGTCACTGAACGGCTTCGCGCGCCCGTGAGGACCCGCACGCAGCACGAATTCAAAATAATCGCTGAGGCCAAACAGCTCCGGCTGGGCATTGCCGTTGGTGATGGCCACCAGCGGCCACTTTTCGGCAAGCTTCGCCAGCGTGTCGTGGGTTTCCTGCGGCACGTCGATGCGGCTGCGCCATTTAGCAAAGTTTTCCATGGCCGCTTCCGCCCCAATGGCGGCATCCTGCGTGCTCAGACCCACGTTGAGCATCGCCTGCTCAACCGCGCGACGACGCCATTCGGTCACGTCGTGGTAAATGTCCGGCTCGGTCTCACGCAGGGACTGGCGCAGCTTCTGGAAGTCCTTGTTCTGTATCGCCTTCAGCGCGGGATGGTAGTTCTGCACAAACGCCAGGGACTCCTGCTCGGTGCGCAGGATCACCTCGCGGTTGTCATAAAGAGTGTCATCAAGGTCAAACGTCAGGGCTGAGATCTGACCGAGTGGGCGGTAAAAACGCATTATTTCCCCCGTTTGGCGCGTGGATGCGCCGCGTCATACACCGAGGCAAGGTGCTGGAA
The DNA here is from genome assembly GCF_058354585.1 of Enterobacter sp. Taxon_8. NCBI lineage: Bacteria > Pseudomonadati > Pseudomonadota > Gammaproteobacteria > Enterobacterales > Enterobacteriaceae > Enterobacter > Enterobacter sp. Taxon_8. The sequence continues at coordinate 4,381,289 of NZ_CM177989.1, forward strand.
GTCTAAGTGGGTATAGATTTGAGTGGTCGACAGATTTGCGTGGCCAAGCAGTTCCTGCACGCCGCGCAGATCGCCGCTCGACTCAAGCATGTGTGTCGCAAAGGAGTGGCGCAGCTTGTGCGGGTGAACGTGGCTGTTCAGCCCCTGCTTAATGCCCCACTTCGCAAAGCGCTTCTGCACGTTACGCGCCGAGATCCGCTTGCCAAGCTTCGACAGGAACAGCGCATCTTCGTCGGAGCCAAACAGCCCGCGCAGGTCAAGCCAGTGCTCAATCCAGGAGACCGCATTGCGGCCAATCGGCAGGCGGCGCTCTTTGCTGCCCTTACCCATTACCCACACTTCGCCCGATTCCAGATCGAGATGCTTGAGGTCGAGGTTAACGAGCTCAGACAGACGTAACCCGGCACCGTACATCACCTCCAGCATCGCGCGGTCGCGCACGGCCAGCGGATCGTTCAGATCGATATCCAGCAGGCGGTTTACGTCGTCAACGTCGATATTTTTAGGCAGATGGCGCGGCGCCTTCGGCGTGGCGATCCCTTTTGCCGGGTTGGCTTTTAAGCCCCCCTGGCTGACCAGCCAGTCGAAGAAGCTGCGCAGCGCTGAGAGCCTGAGCGCCAGGCTCGCCGGGCTGAGATTTTTTTTACGGCTACGCACAACAAACCCGCGTACCGTCGCAGCGTCACATTGTTGCCAGCTTTTCAGGCCGATTTCGTCGGCGATCTGCATGATGGCATCAAGCTGACGCTGATAGTTAAGCAGCGTAATGGGGCTAAGCTGACGTTCCACGCCGAGATAGCGCAGAAAGCGCGAGACGTCAGTGGCGAGCAGTCCGTCCATCATACGCGCTCAATCCAGCGCTCCAGCAGCTCAGGCAGCATCAGGGCGATCTCCTGCAGCAGGTGCGTGGCTTGCCCCTGCTCGTAGTGATGCGCGTCGCGGCTGGTAAATAATATGACGCCCAGATCGCCATCGCGCCCCATCAGCGACATCGCCACCGAGCCAATCGCTTTGGCTTCCGGTAATACCACCAGCAGCTCAGGCCCGTTCAGCGGCCCCAGATAGTGGTGATCATGGCCCAGACGCTGAATGCGCAGCGGTTCAAATGCCTGACGGCTGAGTGCCAGATGGGTAAATCCCGACGGCGCGCCGATGCGCCAGCGGTCAGGGAAAAGACGAATCGTTGCGCCCGCCAGCCCCAGCTCGCGCGCCCAGCGGTGGAAACGGCTGAGGAACTCGTCGAGGCTGTGCGCCGACGCCAGACGCGCCTGCAGATGCAGCAGTCGATAGAACAGGCTTTCGTTGGTGCTGGCCTGCTCCATCAGCAGCGTCATGTTCTCTTCAAGCTGGCTGATGTGGTTGCGCGAGCGCGCCATGTGCCATTCGACCAGCGACACGGTTCCGCGAACCGGGTGCGGCACGCGCATCTCTTCGACGGCGCGTGCATTGCGAATAAAAAACTCAGGATTGCGCAGCAGATAATCAACAACAGCCCTGTCGTCCAGTTCCGTCACTGTTTCCTGCAGTTCTTCCCCTGGTTGTTTCATAGATGGATAAACCCGTCATAGACATGTGCCGCCGGGCCAGTCATATACAGTGGATGACCCGGTCCTTTCCAGGCGATATCAAGCCGACCGCCCGGTAATTCCACGCGAACCTCTTCAGCCAGTACCCCCTGGGAGATGCCCACGGCCACCGCAGCACAGGCACCGCTTCCGCAGGCCTGAGTCTCACCCGCGCCGCGCTCGTAAACCCGCAGGCGAATGTGTTCGCGCTTCACCACCTGCATAAAGCCGATGTTCGCGCGCTCCGGGAAACGTTCGTGGCTTTCCAGTACCGGGCCGAGCGTTTCGACCGCGGCAGTTTCCACATCATCAACCTGAATCACGCAGTGTGGGTTACCCATTGAGACGACGCCGCACAATACTGTCTGCTCGGCCGCACGCATAATATAGGTCTTTTCCGCTTTGTTTGCGCGAAACGGCACGACGGAGGGCTCGAAGTTAGGCTCGCCCATGTTCACGCGCACCAGCTCATCATCGGTGACGCTGAGCACCATGCGACCATTGGCCGTGCTGACGCGAATATCACGCTTGTTGGTCAGCCCTTTCAGGCGGACAAAGCGGGCGAAACAGCGCGCGCCGTTGCCGCACTGGTTAACTTCGCTGCCGTCCGCGTTAAAAATACGGTAGTGGAAATCAAGATCGGGATCGTACGGTGGCTCGACCACCAGCAGCTGATCGAACCCCACGCCCAGATGCCGATCCGCCAGGCGACGGATCAGTTCAGGCGAGAAAAACACATTCTGCGTTACCGCGTCGACGACCATAAAATCGTTGCCAAGGCCATGCATTTTAGAGAACTGCATCATTTGCTCCATTGCGCGGGTACAGAACGTTGTCGTCAGAGATTAACCTGAGTCGGGCCACCGTTGTCGCCACGGTCGTTAGTATTTGGCGTGGTAGACTCAATGCCGCTGTTAACCGGTTTCGTCGGCGGCGGCGCGGTTTTATCCGCAGGCGGAAAGTACAGTGGTCCCTTCAGTCCGCAGCCAGTCAGGCTAAACAGCGTGATGAGAACGGCAAGCGTTCGGAAAGCGTTTTTCATTATAAAGTTGCCCGTAAGTTCAAATCTGTTTCTATCATCGCAGGAGAAGACACAAAAGCAAGAGTTTGCCGCTTTCCTGCAACGGGAATTATTTAGGGTTATACTGCCGGCATCACGAAAAACAGGAACAAAACCATGAACGACAGTGAATTCCATCGCCTTGCCGACAACCTGTGGATGACCATCGAAGAGCGTCTTGACGACTGGGACGGTGACAGCGATATCGATTGTGAAATCAACGGCGGCATTCTGACCCTGAGCTTCGAAAATGGCAGCAAAATTATTATTAACCGCCAGGAGCCGCTTCACCAGGTGTGGCTGGCCGCTAAACAGGGCGGCTATCATTTCGATCTAAAAGACGGGGAATGGGTTTGCGACCGTAGCGGCGTACCGTTCTGGGATCTGCTGGAACAGGCGGCGACCGCGCAGGCGGGTGAGAACGTGAGTTTCAGGTAGTTTTCTTGCCCGGTGGCGGCTGCGCCTTACCGGGCCTACACGGCTCGAACCGTAGGCCGGGTAAGCGTGAGCGCCACCCGGCGAAAAGGCTCAGGAGAAATACTGCTGCAACAGCGGGGCGGTGTCCTGATTGGCAGGCGCGGCAGGCGTGACGGATTGGGTGCGGAACGGAATCACCTGCGTACGGCCGTCGACGTTCACAATCTGGTAGAACTGCGGCAGGTTAAAGTTGATAAAGCTTGAGCCGTAGGTAAAGCGGTCATGCGAAGAGGAGTAGAAGCGGCTGACATCGCGCACCAGCTCCTCTTTACTGCCTTCACAATGGTGATATACCTCGGCGCGGTTAGTCTCATCCAGAATGTAGATGTTGAATCCGGCATCGTCGCCCGACTCTTCAAAGAAGAACTGAATAATCCCTTCACTGGCGAATCCGTCCACCACCTGCGGGAGCTTAACGTGGTTGGTTTCCACCTGCACCGACAGGCCATGCAGCTTGTTGTGTGAAATCGCGCCGTAAAACTCGATGGCGTTTTCCAGCTTCTGTACCGACACGTTCAGGCGCTCGAAGAACAGTCCCCAGGTCTGACCGGAGACGCGCAGCGCTTTAAAGCGGCCTGTTTCCTGACGGGTACTGGAGAGACGCAGTTCGATACACTCAGAAACCAGCTGCTGCACGCGGGTGCGAATTAAACCGCGCAGGTGCTGGCTGTAGCAGAACACTTCCACGCTGTCCGGCGGCGCGGCATCCTGGTGCATCTTGCCAAGAATGGTTTTCAGCGCTTCGATCATTGCCTGCTCGCCGTTGAAGTGCAGGGTACGCACTTCGTTCCACGAGTTGCGGTACAACAGATCGACACTGCCTACCAGGCAGTTTTGCTGCTCGCCAAAGCTAAAGACGTCCAGCTTGCGGAAGTCAAAGTGAACCACCTGATTGCGGAAGGCCGCCGTCGGGTCGTATTCCAGGTTGACGATAATCGCCAGATGGCGAATCTCACACGGGCTGTAGAGCGCTTTCGGCGTAGGGGCAGGCAGACGCAGCGGGAAGTGGTGCGATACATCCGTGACCATCTCCTGCAGCTTAGCAAGATCTACCACCTCGTTGCCTTTGATAAACAGGCGCGTGCGCGAGGTCAGCAGACCGTTAAACCAGGCCCAGGCCACCAGCTTGTTCAGGTAGCGGTTATACTCCAGCGGCTGATGGCTGATAATTGAATCCATGCTTGGCGCACGGTTGTAAAGATACCACCCGGTGCGGTTTGCACGGCCCGGCGGCACAAAGATAAAGGTCAGATTCGGTTCAGACAGGTCTGGCGAAATCTGCGGGTTAACCAGGGTAACTTTACCCGGCAGCGCTTCAAACGCGGCGTAAAGCTTACGGGTCAATACCCCGATGTCCTGCGGGCTGGCAGAAACGCTGAGGTTGTTACGGCGCGCAAAGCGGATCAGGTTACGGTAGCTTTGCATCATCGCATCGAGCAGTTCGTTGTGCGCTTCACGCACCTGATCGATTTTCCAGTTGGCCCGGTTGTCGAGCATGGACAGACGCTCTTCGTCCCATCCCCACTCTTTCACTAACTGACTAACCACTTCACGACGCCAGCCCACGCAGGCGCGCTCGCGGCTCAATTTCTCACACACTTTGAGATAGAAACATCGGCGCACCAGGTCAAGACGCGTGGTGTCGTCAATGGCTTTCAGGTATTCGGTCACGCGCTCCAGCATCATGCAGTAGGCGTCCAGCCCGAAGGAGACGATCTCCCCGTCGTGCAGACGCTGCTTGATATCTTTCGCCAGCAGGCGTGGTGTTGGGTATTCCCAGGAATAGGCTTCCAGCAGCAGCGTTTTCAGCACCGCTTTGTACGGCGAGTCGATACTCTTATAGAGCTGCCAGAGGCTTGCGCCAAAGTACTCTTCTGCTGACAGAGAGCTCAGGCCGCCGAGGTCCAGCCATTCGTTTGGCGTCAGTACGCCCTGCGCGTAAAGCGACATGACGTAGTCATCGTAATGCTCTTCTTCTTCGCACGGGACCATATTCCACAGAATACGCTTCCCGGCCAGACGCACAGCAGTACGGTAGAATTCATCCAGCAATAAGATGTGCTGAGTCGAGCCGCAGTCCTCACCACCCAGACTGCCGCTTTCGTTATGGCGGAAACGGTTTTCATCAATAAGGAAGAAGCTCACTTCCACGCCGAGCGAGGCCGCCCAGCTCTCCAGCAGGCTGCATTTACGCTGCAGTAGCTGACGCTCGTCGTTATCGAGCCAGGACTGATGACAGACCCAGATGTCCAGGTCCGAAGAACAGCTTTGCCCTACCGATGAGGTGCTCCCCATTGAGTAAACGCCGGTAATAGGCAGTTCACCTTTTGGAGATTCCTGTGGCGGCATGCCGCGGTAAAGTTCCAGCTCGTTCAGATAATGCTGTTGGGTTTCATCAGGCGTGAAAAGGCAAATGCCCTGGGGAACGTTACCGTCAAGGTAGCCAGGCATCAGCGGATGGTGATAGTGCAATAATGTCGGCAGCAGACTGTATACCTGCTGGAAAGCAGGGCCCATGGCAGCAAGCGCGCGATCCACACGCAGTTGATTTATGGCATCCAGTCTCTGTTTCAGAGTCTCAATATAGAGGTACAAGACGTATCGCCTGATGTTTCCGGGTGTCGCAAGCTATTCAAAACACGAGTAACAGCGGACCCGCAGTATTTCAAAAAGATAACCGTTACCCTTTTTCGCCTTTATCATTTTTGGTGGTACCGACGAAAAAATGGTCTAAAACGTGATCAATTTAACACCTTGCCGGTTGACCGTAAAGAAAGATGCGCTACATACAAGTGTAGCACCGTTCTGTACGTGTAAATTCCTGAATACGGCTCTGGCTGACGAATACGCCGCCTTGTCCCTCTCACGCTCATCAACCGTAAAACTGCCATCCCAGAGTCAACAATGTTAGGATGGTTAGCGATTGATAATGACGGTAACAAGCATGTTAGACAATGTTTTGAGAATTGCCACACGCCAAAGCCCTCTCGCGCTCTGGCAGGCACATTATGTGAAGCAGCGCCTGGAAGCCTGCCACAGTGGATTGCGCGTCGAGCTGGTGCCGATGGTCACACGCGGTGACGTGATCCTCGATACGCCCCTGGCGAAAGTGGGCGGCAAAGGCCTGTTTGTCAAAGAACTGGAACTGGCATTGCTTGAGAACCGCGCCGATATCGCCGTACATTCGATGAAAGACGTGCCCGTCGAGTTCCCGGAAGGGCTGGGACTGGTGACCATCTGCGAGCGCGAAGATCCGCGCGATGCGTTTGTCTCCAACCACTACGACTCGCTCGACGCGCTGCCGGAGGGTAGCGTGGTTGGCACGTCCAGTTTACGCCGTCAGTGTCAGCTGGCGGAGCGCCGTCCTGACCTGATCATCCGCTCACTGCGCGGTAACGTCGGCACGCGTCTGGGCAAGCTGGATAACGGCGATTACGATGCCATTATCCTCGCCGTTGCCGGTCTGAAGCGTCTGGGGCTGGAGTCGCGCATTCGCGTGGCGTTGCCGCCAGAGCTGTCGCTGCCGGCCGTGGGCCAGGGTGCAGTCGGCATCGAGTGCCGCCTGAACGATGCGCGTACCCGCGAACTGCTCGCACCGCTGAACCATGACGAGACCGCTACCCGCGTAAAAGCGGAGCGGGCGATGAATACCCGCCTCGAAGGCGGGTGCCAGGTTCCAATTGGCAGCTATGCTGAATTGACGAATGGCGAACTGTGGCTGCGCGCGCTGGTGGGCGCCCCTGACGGTTCGCAGATGGTACGCGGCGAACGTCGCGGCAAGGCGCAAGATGCCGAGCAGCTTGGCGTGTCGCTGGCGGAAGAATTACTGGATAACGGCGCCCGCGAGATTCTGGCTGACGTTTACAACGGAGAACCCCCTGCATGAGTATTCTCGTCACCCGCCCTTCTCCCGCAGGAGAGCAGTTAGTGAGCCGTCTGCGCGCACTGGGGCAGGTGGCCTGGAGTTTTCCTCTCATTGAATTCTCCCCCGGTCGGGAGCTCTCTGCGCTCGCCGACCAGATGAATACCCTTCAGGACGGCGACCTGCTGTTTGCGCTGTCGCAACATGCGGTGGAATTTGCCCATGCGCAGCTGCAACAGCAGAGTTTGGCCTGGCCAGTTGCCCCCCGCTATTTCGCGATTGGCCGAACAACGGCACTGGCGCTGCATACAGTAAGCAGCGCGGACGTTCGTTACCCGTTAGATCGGGAAATCAGTGAAGTCTTGCTACAATTACCTGAATTACAAACTATTGCCGGAAAGCGTGCGCTCATTTTGCGCGGCAACGGTGGCCGCGAGCTGCTGGGTGAAACGCTGCATGAACGTGGTGCCGACGTAACGTTCGTTGAGTGCTATCAGCGCTGTGCAAAACACTACGATGGCGCGGAAGAGGCGATGCGCTGGCACGCGCGCGGCATTAATACGCTGGTGGTCACCAGCGGTGAAATGTTACAACAGCTTTGGTCGCTGATACCGCTTTGGTATCGCGAAAACTGGTTACTCCGCTGTCGGCTTCTGGTCGTCAGTGAGCGTCTGGCGAACCAGGCCCGGGAACTGGGCTGGCAGGATATTCGGATCGCTGATAACGCCGACAACGATGCGCTGCTGCGCGCATTACAATAACTCTCAAATGGGAAGCCATAATGACGGAACACGACAAATCCTCCGCCGTGGTTGAAGAGACCAGGGAGACTGTGGAGACGACGCCACAGCCAGAGACGACTGAGAAAACCGCTGAGAAGAAAAACAGCAGCAACAAAACAAGCCTCGCGCTGAGCGCGATTGCCATCGCCATTGCGCTGGCAGCGGGGGGTGGCCTGTACGGGCTGGTGAAACAACAGAGCGCTAACCAGACGTCCACCAGCGATGCGCTGGTGAATCAGCTCACTGCCCTGCAAAAAGAGCAGGAGACGCAGAAAACCGAGCTGGAAGCCGTGATTAAGCAGCAGGCCGCCGCGCTTGCCGAAGCGAACGGTAAACAGGAAGAGCTGACTAAACAGCTGGGTGAAGTACAGCAGAAAGTCGCCACGATTTCCGGCACCGATGCCAAAACCTGGCTGCTCTCGCAGGCCGACTTCCTGGTGAAGCTCGCCGGACGTAAGCTCTGGAGCGACCAGGACGTGACCACCGCCGCCGCACTGCTGAAAAGCGCCGATGCAAGCCTGGCCGACATGAACGATCCAAGCCTTATCACCGCCCGTCGCGCGATTACCGAAGACATCGCCAGCCTCTCCGCCGTCTCACAGGTGGATTACGACGGCATTATCCTTAAAGTGAATCAGCTGTCGAATCAGATTGATAACCTGCAGCTCGCGGATAACAACGACGACGACTCCCCGATGGATTCCGACGGTACCGAGCTTTCCAGTTCCCTGAGCGAATGGCGCATAAACCTGCAAAAAAGCTGGCAGAACTTTATGGACAGCTTTATCACGATCCGCCGTCGCGACGAAACTGCCGTACCGCTGCTCGCGCCGAACCAGGACATCTATCTGCGCGAGAACATTCGTTCCCGCCTGCTGGTGGCGGCCCAGGCCGTGCCGCGTCATCAGGAAGAGACCTATAAACAGGCGCTGGATAACGTCTCAACGTGGGTACGCGCCTACTACAACACCGATGATGCGACGACCACCGCCTTCCTCGAAGACATTGATAAGTTAAGCCAGCAGAACATCACCATGAACGTGCCGGACAAGCTGGCCAGCCAGCCGATTCTGGAGAAACTGATGCAGACGCGCGTACGCAATCTTCTGGCGCAGCCGGGTGTACCTGCAGAGCAGACGAGCGGAGCGGCACCTGTTCCGGCTGCTGCGCCTGAAAGCGCACCGCAAGGAGAGTAATGATGCTAAAAGTTCTCTTACTCTTCATCCTGCTGATCGCCGGGATCGTCCTCGGGCCTATGCTTGCGGGTCATCAGGGTTACGTCCTGATCCAGACCGATAACTACAACATTGAAACCAGCGTAACGGGTCTGACGATCATTCTGATCCTCAGCGTGGTGGTGCTGTTTGCGATCGAGTGGATCCTGCGCCGTATTTTTCGTACCGGTGCCCATACCCGAGGCTGGTTCGTTGGCCGTAAGCGCCGCCGCGCCCGTAAACAGACCGAGCAGGCGCTGCTTAAGCTCGCCGAGGGTGACTATCAGCAGGTTGAAAAGCTAATGTCGAAAAACGCCGACCACGCCGAACAGCCGGTAGTGAACTATCTGCTGGCGGCCGAAGCGGCGCAGCAGCGCGGTGATGAAGCCCGCGCTAATCAGCACCTGGAGCGGGCAGCAGAGCTGGCTCACGGCGACCCGATTCCGGTGGAAATCACGCGCGTTCGTCTGCAGCTGGCACGCAATGAGAATCACGCGGCTCGCCACGGTATCGACCGTCTGCTGGAAGTCGCGCCACGTCATCCGGAAGTGCTGCGTCTTGCCGAGCAGGCCTATATTCGTACCGGCGCCTGGGGTTCACTGCTGGACATCATTCCGTCAATGGCGAAGGCCGAGGTAGGCGACGATGAACATCGTGACGAGCTTCAGCGTCTGGCGTGGATTGGCCTGATGGATCAGGCGCGCGCTGACCTGGGCAGCGACGGTCTGAAAACGTGGTGGAAGAATCAGAGCCGTAAAACGCGCCAGCAGGTTCCTCTGCAGGTGGCGATGGCGGAACACCTCATTGAGTGTGACGATCACGACACGGCTCAGGAGATCCTCCTCGACGGTCTGAAGCGCCAGTACGACGATCGCCTCGTGATGCTGATCCCGCGCCTGAAAACCAACAATCCTGAGCAAATCGAAAAAGTGCTGCGCCAGCAGATTAAAACCGTTGGTGACCGCCCGCTGCTGTGGAGCACGCTTGGCCAGTCGTTGATGAAGCACGGCGAATGGCAGGAGGCAAGCCTTGCCTTCCGCGCCGCGCTCAAGCAGCGTCCGGATGCCTTCGACTACGCGTGGCTTGCCGATACGCTGGACAAGCAGCATAAGCCGGAAGAAGCGGCCGCCATGCGCCGTGATGGGCTGTTGCTGACGCTGCAAAATAACGGTACGCAGCAGTAATTCATCAGGAGGCCAGATGGCCTCCTTTTTTTATCGCATTTCTCCTGCTACATTCTTTACACCCGCATCAGCAAACGAACCCGCCAATGTAACGATGTCTTTTCATTAACTTTTTTTCACACACGCGCACTTTCTGCAGCGTGGACTAAATCGTTTTTGAAAGGAAATCGTCATGAACTCGCTTTTATATGCGCTTATTGAAGCGCTGCGCTGCCACCGCTGGCTGCGCCTGCTTGCCTGTGCTTTTATCTTTTCTTCGCTGGGGAATGGCTTAACCCAGGTCGTGGTCTTCGGCTTGCTGTTAGCGTGGTCAGCTCCGCCCGGTCTGCTCACACTCGCTTTTCTTTTCGCTACGATACCGGGATTTATCGGCAGTACGATCGGCGAAAAGCTGTGCTCGCGCTGTTCTCCGATATCCCTGCTGCTACTGACCGAAGGGCTGGGCCTGCTCGCCCTGCTCTTTCCCCTGCTTGGCGTGGGTTACCACAGCGTTGCCGCATTGCTCGCTGTGCAATCCACCGAGGCGATGCTCAGCGGGATGAGCTGGCCCGCGCTGACGTTGCTCTTTAAGCGCGGTCTCAGCGAAGCAGAGCTGCCTGCTGCAACCTGTCTGGAAAATGTGATTTTTGCTTCGCAGGTATTATTAGGGACAGGCCTGGGCGTGGTGCTGTTCCAGAAGACGTCCGTGTTTACCCTGCTGGCCATTGATGCCGCCAGCTTTCTCGGATCACTGCTCATGCTATGGCTGGCTGGACGCCGGTTTTCTGCGCCTTCACTCCCGCCCCTCGAGGAAGAGGAAGCCCCTGCGGCATTATGCTGGCGGACGTTGACCGTTCGGCAGAAACGCAGTCTGCTCATCCTGCCGTCGCTGGCGGCCGTTGGCTCACCGGCCATGGCGCTGCTTCCGGCCCTGGCACAGCAAATCCATCCTCAGGATGCGGCGGGTCTTGCCCTGCCTCTGCTTTTTGCAAGGAGCATGGGACAGCTTTGCGGCCCCATGCTGCTAAAAAAAGAGAGTCTGACGCGCTTTGCCGCTCGCACACCGCGCATCATCGTTTGTCTGGGCATCTTTCTGGCCGCTTATGGCATGCTGCCGTTTTTGTCCGGGTGGATGGCATGTGCGCTGGGGATGATCTTTATCGCGCATCTGGCCTCGAATATTCTGTTCGCGGCCGGGACGTTTGGCGTACTTAGTAGTTTTCATCTCACGCAAACCGCTTCGGCCAGCGGGAAAGCCTGGCGCTGGCAAACGCTCAGCGCTTCTCTTTTCACCAGTATCGCAGCGGCAGTGGCTGCCGGGTTTGGCTCAGTAGCGGCACTCTATGCTGTCTCCGCAACGGCTCTGGTGATGGTTGCCCTGATCGTGCACCGGTATCGGGAATAAGGAATAAAAAAACGCCTGCTATAAAAGCAGGCGTTAAAACAGGTCTGTAAGACAACATATTTGGTGCTTCACTCAACGTTGTGTCCATGGTGTCTGATGAGGCCGAAGCGACATCTGTCAGTGGACGATAAGCACCGTAAATGGCTCTGCGTCATTCCTGAGTTTATGAGGCACTAAGGCGAACATAAGAGATGGAATGAGCATCTACACGCATATTATTGCACGTAACGTGCCAACATGACAGCCAGAACTTTTACATAACGCAACATTTTAAGATAAAAGGAAATTATGCTGTTAAGCACCGTTTTAAGCTCTACAACGTATCGGGAAAAGGCGGGCATATGTCGCCAGGAGGAGACAGCAAAACCCAGAAATAAATATTCATTTAACTTTCAATGAGTTGAATGTCTCTGGATTGCGACAATGAAAAAGGACGTTGTTGGGGAATGACTACAAGGATGAAGAATCTCAGAAAACAAAAAACCCCGCCGAAGCGGGGTTCAAAATTGGTCGGCGAGAGAGGATTCGAACCTCCGACCCACTGGTCCCAAACCAGTTGCGCTACCAAGCTGCGCTACTCGCCGATGTACTGCTTTTTGAATTTTTAGTTCAATTCATTTAAAAAGTCGTGGTGCGAGGGGGGGGACTCGAACCCCCACATCCAAAGGACACTAACACCTGAAGCTAGCGCGTCTACCAATTCCGCCACCTTCGCAATTCACAACTCTTTCAAATAATGGGGTGGCTAATGGGATTCGAACCCACGACAACTGGAATCACAATCCAGGGCTCTACCAACTGAGCTATAGCCACCACTGTATTCTTTCACGCGGTACTGACTACTTCTCAGACCACCGCAGCTCTAGCGCCGGGACTAAAATGGCGCGCCCGACAGGATTCGAACCTGAGACCTCTGCCTCCGGAGGGCAGCGCTCTATCCAGCTGAGCTACGGGCGCTTAGCGCCGTTGCGGGGCTGGATATTACGTACCTCCGTCCCCGCTGTCTAGTGCTTTTTTGAAAAAAATGCGCGTTTGGTTATGGTTTGCACATTTTGCCGCTTATTCCTCCACTTTCTGCGTGGTGGCACGGCGACCCAGGCCAAAAAGCTTATATGCGGCCGTCACAGCCGCCAGGAAGATCACCCCGACAAACAGCGACATGCGGGTATCTTCATTAAAGTACATCCCGATTAATACGCAAATCAGGAACGCCATCGTCAAATAGTTCGCATACGGGAACAGAATTGAACGGAACGGATGGCTTTCAATCGCTTTTTTATGCGCATGACGGAAACGCAGCTGGCTGATGAGGATAACAAACCACGGCACCATGCCCGGCAGCACGCTGGCGCTGTAAACGTAAACGAACACGCGCTGCGGGTTAGGAATAATGTAATTCAGGCAAGAGCCAATCAGCAGTATTGCAATGGAAACCGCCACACCCGCCACCGGCACGCCGGCACGTGAAACTTTACTCATCACCGCAGGCAGCTGGTTATTCTTCGAAAGCGCATAGAGCATACGCCCACAGCTGTACATCCCACTGTTACAGCCTGACAAAGCTGCCGTCAGGACCACAAAGTTGATGATACCCGCCGCTGCCGTGATGCCAATTTTGGCAAAGGTTAAAACAAACGGGCTACCCGTCGTGCCAATTTCGTTCCACGGGAAGATGGTCACGATAACGAAGATCGCGCCCACATAGAAAATCAGGATACGCCACAGCACTTTGCCCACCGCGCTACGCAGCGTGACCTGCGGGTTTTTCGCTTCACCGGCGGTAATACCGATCAGCTCCACGCCCTGATACGAGGCCACAACGATACACAGCGCCGTCAGGAAGCCCTTCCAGCCGCCGGCAAAGAAGCCGCCGTTTTCGGTCAGATTGCCAAAGCCGATAGCATGTCCACCGTTGCCAAAGCCGAAGAAAATCACGCCCAGGCCGACGACAATCATCACGATGATGGTGGTGACTTTGATCATCGCAAACCAGAACTCGATCTCACCGTAAAGACGCACGGCGGCCAGATTTGCCAGCGCCACCAGCCCCACGGCAATGAGCGCGGGTATCCACTGAGCCATATCCGGGAACCAGAACTGGACGTAGACCCCTATCGCGGTGATCTCTGAGATGCCCACCGCCATCCACATAAACCAGTATGACCAGGCCGTCAGGTAGCCGAAGAACGGGCTCATATAACGATGCGCGTAAACGGCGAAGGAGCCGGTTACCGGCTCCAGGAAAAGCATTTCGCCCATGGAACGCATGATGAAGAAAACAAACAGCCCGGCAATAATGTACGCCAGTAATACGGAAGGGCCTGCCCATTTGAGCGTGCTTGCAGAGCCCATAAACAGGCCCACGCCGATAGTGCCGCCCAGCGCTATCAGTTCAATATGACGAGCTTCCAGCCCACGCTGTAGCTCCGGTTTTTTCTCTGCCATAGATCCTCGATTGTGTTTGCTGTTTCCCGGCTTAATACCGGGTATTGTTTTTTAGGGGTACTAAAATACGGAGCGAATGGTTTCTTAAAATCTGCCAAATGGCAAACGATGCATTAAAAAAATGAATGCATTGCACAGATTATCAGCAGTTTTGCAGGCGAGTTGCAGCGCGAATAGCATATCGCGCTACATTTTGATTACATTTTCCCGGTGTAATGCCAGGCGAGGTAGCGAAGCAGACGGATCTGTCGTTTAATGCGCGTCGGTTGCGATAGCAGACGGTACAGCCACTCCAGCCCCAGATTTTGCCAGACCTTGGGCGCACGCTTAACGTGGCCGGTAAAGACATCGTACGTACCGCCGACGCCCATGTAGAGGGCATCCGGACAGACCAGACGGCAGTCGCGCATCAGGATCTCCTGGCGCGGGGAGCCCATCGCCACGGTGACAATCTTCGCCCCGCTGTCACGAACGCGCTCAAACAGAGCCTGCCGATCTTCCGGTTTGAAGTAACCATCCTGACTGCCGACAATATTAACATTCCATTGACGACGCAGTTTCTCCTCCGTCTGGGCCAGTATCTCCGGCTTCCCGCCAATCAGGAACACGGGCGTGCCCTGTTCACCTGCGCGGGCCATAAGCTGCTCCCAGAGATCGGCCCCCGCCACGCGGGAAACATTAGCGTCAGGATACTTTTTACGGATAGAGCGGACCACGCTTATCCCGTCCGCATATTTAAATTCCGCCGCTTCAATCAGGCTTTTGACTTCCGCGTTATCCTCAACCGCCAGCATTTTTTCCGCGTTGATCGCCACCAGCGTACCGGATTTCATCTGGCCGTCGGCGAAAAGAAAGTCCAGCGCGTGCTGCATGTCGCGCCAGCCAATAAGCTGCAGGCCACGTAGCGCATAGCGCGGTGCAGAAATTTTATCAGTCATTACTATCCTTACTCAGACTTGCGACAGCGTTGTGCTGCCCTGCCGCTCGCGCCTGTGCACAAGCCCTGCGCTGTCAAACAGCCAGTACAGCAGTTTGGCCAGTAACAGGCAGAGGCCGAAAACAACCATGAAGAACACCACGCGCGAAACGAACGAGTCCAGCCCTTCACGCGCCAGAACGATCATATTGAAAATGGCACCAAAGCAGAAACTGTGCAAAATGGCGGCCTTATAGCGGTTGGTCTCTTCGTTTCCACGCACGTAAAGCCAGTCGAACCACTTGATAATCAGCCCCACGGCAACCGCCCCGGGGAGAATGAACCACGCTCCTCCCATCACCACCAGGGAACCAATCAGCGTTGGCGAGATTGCCAGACCAGAATGGTTGTTCAGCACTTCCCAGGTAAAGTAATTTGCCGTGTTAAGCACCACGCCAGGCCGGTCCGGCCATAGCCAGGAAGGGATAAAGACGTAGAAGTCGCGAACAATCGGCGCCAGCCCCTGGAAATCAATCTTGTCATAGTTTTGCAGCAGCAACGCCAGGTTTTCCCACGGCGAGAAGGTATCGCGCGTCAGGTAAAGGAACGTGTAAAACGCCTCATCTCCCGCTACGTTCATTCCATAGCGCTTTAGCGCCAGCCAGAACATACCCACAATGCCAAACGCGCCTGCCGCAACCAGCATCCACAATGAGATCCAGCCGCGGATGATGCCGATAAACAGGAAGATCGCGAAGGCGATGATGATGTTCGCGCGCGTGCCGCCCACGATCATGTAGGTCAGGATGCCAAACGCGACGGTGCTAACCAGGAAGAACAGCCACGCTTTGCTGTCCTGGCGCAGGAAGAAGATCACCAGCATCGCCGGGATGAAGAAGTAGAAGAAACGCTTAAGCGCCACTCCCGAAACCTCGGCCGAAAAAATCTGGCTGTAGGAGTGGAGCTTAAACAGCAGGAAGCCGTTATGCATGAAGAAGATGCCGACGCTGACCAGGGCGATGGTCATCAGCATCACCCACGTCAGGTGGGTCTCCACCCTATTCATGGTAAAGAGCGCCCGACGCGGGGCAGCTGTCTGCGCTGAACGCAGACGCGTTTTATAGGTGACGTAGTAGACGGCATAGAAGCAGGTTGCCGCCAGAAGCGCCTGGAGCAGGATTTCCGGCGGTGCGACGCTCACGTCAAAACGGAACACCAGAATGCTGGTTAGCGGGAAGCCGAAAAAGAAGGTCAGCAGAAACAGTAACGAGAAGAACACGTTAAAGTTGAAGCGCACCCGGCGGAATTCAAACCAGGTAAGCGTGGCGATAAACAGGGTGCTCAGAAGCCAGACAATCAGTAAGCCGCTGAATTGCAACTGACTCATACTTTGTCTCCTGAAGCGATACGCAGCGCGCGGTGCCACGGCGTGAGGTAATTCGGGCTGAAAAAATCAATGCTATTTTTATCCACCAGCGTGAGCTGGCGTTGGGCTTCCCGTACCACCTCGACGTTCAGCGTGTCTGAGGTAAACAGCACGGGAATATGCTGCTCGGCCATGTCCTGCCAGAACGGGTTCTCGCGGTTTAGCACGCACGGTACCCCCGCCTGAATCAGCAGACATAGGGTGCCAATCCCCTGCTGTCGGGCAAAGATGAAATAGCCGAGATCGCATTTTCTCAGCAGCGCGAGATATTCCTCAAATTCCAGCTTATCGCTGAGAATGTGCAGATTTTCTGCGCTAAACAGCGCAAGCCCCTGTCGGCGAACCTCATCTATGTAAGCGTCGTTATTGGCGGGATAGCCCATCGGCACCACAACATTCACCGTGTCGCCAAACTGCTGATGCACCGCCCTGAGCGCCGCGACGTGTTCGTTACTGCGATCGCCGGAATTCCCCACCAGGATCGTTAGTTTGCCTTCACGCACCGTGTCATTCGCCATGGCGTTAAGCGCCGGATCCATGCGGGTGGGGAAATAAAGCAACTCGCCGCGCACGTTGGGGTGCTGTTTAGCAAAATAGTTGAGATCGCCGCGGGTAGCAAAAACGCAGCCCACGCGCCCCTGCGCCATGCGGCGCAACGGATAGAAAAGACGGAATTTCCAGCCTCGGGAGACTTCGTAGAGATCGGCTCCCCAGATATGCCAGCTGCACTGGGAGGGTTTAATCCCCCCGCTGAGAAGCGCCAGCCATAGCCCGGTATTAAACTGTCCGTGGAAGAAGAATCGTTGCTCGCGGTCGGCTTTCGCTTTGGCAACAACCGCCTTCGCCAGCGTGGCCTTGTCCGGCCAGAAGCGAATCGTCAGCGCCGGAAACGCCTCGCTCAGGCCCTTATCCTGACCTGCAACCATAAACTCACGCGCATCTGGATTACCCGATGCCAGCTCGTCGTTGAAGAACCGCAAAACGGTCTGGTTATGGTGTGGGATGTCCGATCCCAGGATGTGAATCAGTGCAGTCATGCGCGTTTACGCCACAATAAAAATACGCCGCAACAGGCAGCGAAATAAACGATATAGGTTGCCATGTAGGCCTGAGCCGCCCCCAGCGCACCGTGCGCGGGTATCAGCCAGTGTGAAAATGCCGTCAGTAAAACAAACTGGCTAATTTCCGCCAGGATATAGAGCCGAAGGGACGCTTTCGCGATCACCAGATAGCCGAAAACGTAAGCCCCCACTTTCAGTACATCACCCACCAGCTGCCAGGCAAAGAGATCGCGCATGGCGGTGAACTTCGCCGAGAACAGCAGCCAGATGGCGACATCGCGCAGTAGCCAGACGGTAAAGCTGGCAGCCGCGACGGCCGGCAATACAAAGCGCAGCGATCGGAAAATCTCGCGCGTTATGTCCTGTCTGGACGTCAGACGCGACAGGGTGGGCAGCAGGTAAACGCTAAAGGAAGCCGTAATAAACTGAAGATAGGCATCGGAAATACTGCTTACGCCCTGCCAGATCCCGACCTCATCCCAGCTATAGTGCGCCGCCAGCAGGTTTCGCATCAACACGTAGGCCACCGGCAGCGTGACCGAGGTGATGAGCGCCATCAGGGTAAATTTACCCAGTTGGCTGGCAAGCATCGAGTCCCATTGCGGTTTCAGGTAGCTCAGCGGAATGACGCCCCGACGCATCAGCATAAATGCCGCAGGCACAACCACCAGCGCCGGAACCAGCGCCAGCCCAAGCAGCGCGCCTTCGTAGCCCCCCAGGCGATAGCAGAAATAATAGGCAATTACGCCGATGACGCTGCCCAGGATTAATGCAAGCGCGTTCCCGGCAGCATCACGAAACCCTTTCATCAGAGCCAGCAGCAGGTTAGCCCAGGCAATCCCCATCTGAACCAATGCGACCAGACGCACCAGCCCCTGATAGTGGGTGTGACCGAATAATCCCTGGCTGATGGGCGCCGCCGCCAGCAGAAAGATAATCGCCATCAGGGTCGAAAAACCCGTGACCATCGCCGACGAGGTGCCCACCACCCTGCGGAGCTGGGCCGCATCATCATGATACTGCGCAACGTATTTGGTGACGCCGTTGAAGATACCAGCACCGGCCAGCACTCCAAGGACGGTGACAAGCTGACGGAAATTTCCCGCCAGCCCCACTCCTGACGGGCCAAATGAGACGGCCAGAAGCTTGACGACCAACAGCCCGGCCCCAATTTTTACAAGCGTGGACGCGGCGGTCCACACCGATGCTTTTGCCAGAGACATATCAGCCGAAATAACTCAGGAGGGTATTAATAACCGTACGC
Source organism: Enterobacter sp. Taxon_8 (assembly GCF_058354585.1). NCBI lineage: Bacteria > Pseudomonadati > Pseudomonadota > Gammaproteobacteria > Enterobacterales > Enterobacteriaceae > Enterobacter > Enterobacter sp. Taxon_8. The sequence goes on from NZ_CM177989.1 coordinate 4,399,929, forward strand.
TGGTTAACTGGCGCGAGGTTGTAGAACAGCGGCAGACGAAGCAACCGCTCACTTTCTTTGGTGGTGTAGCGGTCTTCACCCGCAAACGTGCCAAACGCTTCGCCGGCCGGACTGGAGTGCAGCGGGATATAGTGGAACACCGCCATAATTTCGGCCTCTTTCAGCCAGGCGATGAGCTCGCTGCGGTCGTCGTTATCGCGCAGCTTAATGTAGAACATATGCGCGTTGTGGACGCAATCTGCCGGGATGGTTGGCAGTTCAATACGCCCGGCTTTTGCCAGAGGCTCAAGCGCATCGTAATAGGTTTGCCACAGGGAAAGACGCTGAAGGTTGATACGCTCCGCCGCTTCCAGCTGCGCCCATAGGTACGCAGCCTGCAGATCCGCCATCAAATAGCTGGAGCCGATATCGCGCCAGGTGTATTTGTCTACCTGACCCCGGAAGAACTGGCTGCGGTTAGTGCCTTTTTCGCGGATCACTTCTGCACGCTCCACGAGAGCCCGGTCGTTAATCAGCGTCGCACCACCTTCTCCACCCGCAGTGTAGTTTTTGGTTTCGTGGAAGCTAAAGCAGCCTATGTGGCCGATCGTGCCCAGCGCGCGTCCCTTGTAGGTGGACATCACGCCCTGCGCGGCATCTTCCACCACGAACAGATTATGTTTTTTGGCGATGGCCATGATGGTGTCCATTTCACAGGCCACGCCCGCGTAGTGAACCGGCACGATCGCGCGCGTTTTGTCAGTGATCGCCGCTTCAATCAGCGTCTCATCAATGTTCATGGTATCCGGGCGGATATCCACAAAGACAATTTTCGCCCCGCGCAGGACAAAAGCGTTCGCAGTGGAAACGAAGGTATAGCTCGGCATAATCACTTCATCACCAGGCTGGATATCCAGCAACAGTGCCGCCATTTCCAGCGATGCCGTACAGGACGGGGTCAGCAGCACTTTGGCGCTGCGAAAACGCTGTTCCATCCACTGCTGACAGCGCCGGGTGAAACCGCCGTCACCGCAGAGTTTGCCGCTGCCCATAGCAGACTGCATATAGTCGAGTTCAGTTCCGACAACGGGTGGTGCGTTAAATGGAATCATCTTGTCACCTGTATAACCAGTAGGCGGTGGCGTCGATGTTGGCACCACTCGCAATATAACGTTTAAGCGCCGCGGTGTTGCCCAGTTGGGTCGCTACCCGCAGCGTCACTAGCTGTTGCTGTTGCGACCAGTGCAGCGCCGCCTGCATGAGTTTTTCACCCATGCCGCGCCCGGCTAATAAGCCAATACGCGCCTCGCGCTCGTTGAGTTTACGCAGCGAGACGAACCCCTTGATTTGACCGTCTCCTGCACGGAAAACCAGGCAGACGTGGTCAAAGGTGCCTTTAACCGCATTCTCTACCCACTGGGCATAGAAACGCCCGCTATCGTCAGGTGCATACCAGGGCGCACGAAAGCGGCTCTGCGCAAACGCCTGGGTCGCCATCTGACGCAGCACGGGGATATCCTGATCCGTTGCAATTTCCGCGCCTGACGCATCGTGCCGGGTGAGGGTAATGGAAAGATCGACCTCGCCTTCAACCAGCTGAAAGCCGTGTTGCTGGAGCGCGTCAAGCAGATCGGCACGCTCCGCAGGGATCTTCGCCTGCACCCGTTGCCAGGCGGTAAAATCCGATTCAGCCAGCACCGGCGCGTCATCGCGCAGACGCACGATGGCCGACGGCAGGCCAAAAAAGGCACTCTCCCACTGCAGGGACTCGAGCCCCCCTTTCAGGCTGTTCAACGCCAGACACCTTTGGTATCCACAATATACTGCTGACGAACGGCATCACCGGAAGTCGCTTTAAACTCTTTATGATCCACCAGCAGCACCAGCACGTCCGCCGTCGCAAGCGCTTCATCCAGCGCCGTCAGCGTGCAGTGCCCCGCCAGTTTTGTCGGCAATTCATGGATATTCGGCTCAACCACCAGCGTTTCACCCTTGTGCCATTCGGCAATCATCTCAACAATTTCCATCGCCGGGCTTTCACGCAGATCGTCAATGTTGGGTTTAAATGCCAGACCAAAGCAGGCAATTTTCAGCTCGCTAGCGCGCTTGCCGCTCTCTGCCAGACAATCCGCTACAGTGGTTTTGACCTGATTGAGCACCCAGTGAGGTTTGCTGTCGTTCACTTCACGCGCGGTGCGAATCAGGCGCGCCTGCGCTGGATTCTGCGCCACGATAAACCACGGGTCGACGGCAATACAGTGTCCGCCCACCCCCGGGCCTGGCTGGAGAATATTCACACGCGGATGGCGATTCGCCAGGCTAATCAGCTCCCAGACGTTAATTCCCTGATCGGCACAGATAAGTGAAAGTTCGTTCGCAAAGGCGATATTAACGTCACGGAAGCTGTTTTCCGTGAGCTTGCACATCTCGGCGGTGCGGGAGTTTGTCACCACGCACTCGCCTTCCAGGAAAATCTTATACAGCGCGCTGGCACGTTCGGAACAGACTGGCGTCATACCGCCAATGACGCGGTCGTTTTTAATCAGTTCGACCATGACCTGGCCCGGGAGTACGCGCTCCGGGCAGTAGGCGATGTTGATATCCGCCTGCTCGCCAACCTGCTGTGGGAAGCTCAGGTCTGGACGGGCCTCTGCCAGCCACTGCGACATCTGTTCAGTCGCCCCCACCGGAGACGTGGACTCGAGGATTACCAACGCCCCTTTTTTCAGCACAGGCGCGATTGATTTTGCCGCCGCCTCGACGAACGCCATGTCGGGCTCGTGGTCGCCTTTAAAGGGGGTTGGGACTGCAATTAGATAGGCATCCGCTTCAACGGGCGTCGTGCTGGCATGCAGGAAGCCTCCTTCCACCGCCTCTTTCACCACACGATCCAGATCGGGTTCCACAATATGAATTTCGCCACGGTTAATGGTTTCTACCGCGCGGGCGTTAATATCCACACCGACAACCTGTTTTTGACGAGAGGCAAACGCGGCCGCAGTAGGCAAGCCAATGTAGCCAAGACCAATGACAGAGATGGTAGTAAAACTCATAGCGATACCCGATTGTGTTTAAGTGCATGCAAAATACGGCCACAAGCCTGCCCGTCTCCATACGGATTATGGGCCCGGCTCATCGCCTGATACGCTTCATCGTCATGCAGCAGGCGCGTGACCTCTTCGACGATGAGCTGCGCGTTGGTGCCGACCAGACGCACCGTACCGGCTTTGACGGCTTCCGGACGTTCGGTCGTTTCACGCATCACCAGTACCGGCTTGCCGAGAGAGGGCGCTTCTTCCTGAATGCCGCCGGAATCGGTGAGGATCAGCCAGGCGTGATTCATTAGCCAGACAAACGGCATGTAGTCCTGCGGTTCAATCAGTAGAACATTGTCGACATGGCCCAGAATGCGATTAACCGGCTCGCTGACGTTAGGATTGAGATGGACCGGATAGACAATTTGCACATCGTCATTTTGCGCAGCGATTTCAGCCAGCGCGTGACAGATTTGCTCAAAACCCCGGCCAAAGCTTTCGCGACGGTGGCCGGTGACCAGGATGGTTTTTTTGCCGTTGTGCAGGAATGGATAGCGGGCAGCGAGGTCTTTCTGAAGATCGCTATTTGCCAGAACGCGGTCACGCACCCAAATTAACGCATCAATGACCGTATTGCCGGTCACAAAGATTTTGTTATCGGCGATATTTTCACACAGCAGGTTCTGACGAGAATTTTCCGTTGGCGCAAAGTGGTACATCGCCAGATGGCCCGTTAACGTGCGGTTGGCCTCCTCCGGCCACGGCGAATAAAGATTGCCGGTACGCAAACCCGCCTCAACATGCCCCACAGGAATTCGCTGGTAAAACGCGGCCAGGCTTGTCGCCACGGTAGTGGTGGTGTCACCGTGTACCAGCACCACGTCAGGCTTAAATGACTCCAGGATCGGCTTAAGCTCTTGCAGAATGCGACAGGTTATCTCCGTTAAACCTTGCCCCGGTTTCATAATATTGAGGTCGTAATCCGGGACGATGGAAAAGAGCGTTAAGACCTGGTCGAGCATCTCACGGTGCTGGGCCGTGACGCAGACTTTTGCTTCAATATCCGGATCGCTGGCCAGCGCATGAACCAGAGGTGCCATCTTAATGGCCTCCGGCCTGGTGCCAAATACGGTTAGTACTTTCACATCGATTCTCTTCGATTAGGCGATGAAGGCCGCAGCCTTCATCGTAGACGGCGTTCTTAGTTTTTGCGACGACGCGTTAACGCCACGCCAGCGCCCGTCAGTGCGCCTACAATCCCCCACATAATCATCAGGAATGCACGACGCGGACTATCGCGTTTTACAGGTTCTTCAGGCGTTCGCAAATAACGATAGGTCTGAAAACGCGGGTCCAGAGAAGGACCTACATTAAGCGTGTTGAGCATCGCGCGATTTTGATCGTAATCGAGGTCAAAATCAGGACCGACGGCCTGGAGGTTTTCCAGGCGCGCCTGCAGCATGGGGCGGCCAAGGAGGAACATCTCTGAATCAGGCAGCTCATCAGCCGGCACGTCCGTCTCAGTGCGGGAAATATTGTGCTGTTCCGCAATTTTCAGCGCCTGCTCAATATTATGAACACGACGAGCGAAAATGGCTTTAGCCACCTCTTCCTGACGTTTCACCTGTGCTTTCATCTGGATTGTACGAGCCGCCCAGGCGCCTTTAAGCTCTTCGTTAAGATGGCTTGCGGCACGCTGGCTGGCAAACGCGACATACTGACGCAACAGGTTGTTAGCATCCGGCGCGGTTTCTGCAATCAGTTTGACGCTGTCGTTCACGTTACGCAGCGCATCGCCCGGCATAAACTGAATATTGTTAATCAGATCGTCCAGCAGAGCGGCATCGGCTTTAGTGTTATCAACCCGACGCTGCTTGTAATAATCCGTCTGAGACCAGAAGTCGCGGCGCGTATCCCACGAAGCCAGTTGCATCACAAACTCTTTATAAGCCTCATCCATAACGGAGACCTGATCTGGCGTGGCGAGGTTGGCTTTAATATCCAGGTTTCGCAGGAATTGCTGCTGGGAATAGTATCCCCCAAGCATGTTAACCGTTGGTTTGTCCGTGATTGCCGTGGAGCTCCATTCTTGTTTTGCAAAGAACGTATAGGCCAGCGCTAACAGTGCAAAACCCAGCGCGATCCCCGCAATCCAAAGTTTGCCTGCCCATAACACGCGAAACAAACCCCGAATATCCAGTTCATTCTCAGTTACCACTGATTTCGCTCCCGCCAACGGTTGAGTCATCATAGTCCCGGTTTTACTTAGTTAATGTTGTGTTTTTGCCACTGTTACGACGCATCCGGCGTTTAATACGTTTTATGAACCGCGCTACTTTCCATGCGCGCTTGATGCAGTAGCCGTACAGGAAAAATGCTAGCAAGAATAATGCCAACATAACCCACTCAGGAATGATATGAGAATATTCTGCAGCTACGCCAATTGCGGCCAAAATAGCAGCGGCCAGAGTAATCAGCACAAACGCCTGACGAGAAGTAAAACCCGCACGCATGATGAGATGATGAATGTGTTGGCGGTCTGGAGAGAAAGGACTCATCCCTTTGCGCAGGCGGCGATACATAATCGCCACCATATCCATCAATGGAATGGCAATAATCCAAAGCGCGGTTACCGGACTTATCGGGTGGGTTTGACCCTGCGTGGTTTCAAGCAGGATCCAGATAACCGTAAAACCAATCAGCGTACTGCCCGCGTCCCCCATAAAGACTTTATAGCGACGGCCCAGCACGCCGAGGTTTAAGAGGATATAAGGCAGAATGGCGGCAATCATGGCAAAACACCACATTGCCAGACTGTACTGGCCATCAAACCATAAGATAATGCCAATAGCGGCGAAAGAAACGGATGACAGTCCACCGAGCAGGCCGTCAATGCCGTCCACCATGTTGAAAGCATTGATTGCCGCCCAGACGGCAAAGAGCGTCAGGAAGAAGCCAAATGGACCCAGAACTAACTCCCACGGGCCAAACACATAGCCGAGGCTACGCAGATACAGTCCGCCGACAACCATCATCACCACGCCAATGGCCGCCTGAACGGTGGCGCGTATTTTCACCGCGATATCGAAGCGGTCATCAAGAGCCCCGACTAACACCAGGACACCGGCGCAGGCAATATAGAGGGCGGCATGCGGGATATAATAGTCAGCAATACCAAACGTGAAGCAAATCCCTGCGTAAACAGAAATCCCGCCGACTAAAGGAATAAGTCCCTGATGGCGTTTACGAAAATTAGGCTTATCCACCAACCCTATTCGTTTTGCCACCTTGCGCGCAATGAACAAAAAACAGGTTGTGAATAAAAAAATACTGATCAGTTCAGTAACGGCGGTGAATAGATTCACAATGGATTGCTCTCAACAAATGTTAGTCCCGGAAGTATAACCATGAAGCCACAGCCTCAGAAGTAATAAAGATGGCTTCTTACAACTCCCTTTGTATATTTTTCAATCAATTATTTCTTTGGCTGCAGAAACGGCCCTATTGTCGCACCGACCGGTCAAAATTGGGAGTAGATGGTACTAGCGTATAGTCCATAAAAGAAAAACGCCACGTAAAAACGTGGCGTTTGCTGGCTTTATTTGCGTTACGAGCGTTTCATCATGTCAAAGAAATCGTCGTTGGTTTTGGTCATCGCCAGTTTGTTAATGAGGAACTCCATTGCGTCGATCTCACCCATTGGATGGATGATTTTACGCAGGATCCACATTTTCTGCAGCTCTTCCTGGGTGGTGAGCAGCTCTTCTTTACGAGTACCGGAACGGTTGTAGTCGATAGCCGGGAAGACGCGTTTTTCAGCGATTTTACGAGAAAGATGCAGTTCCATGTTGCCTGTACCTTTAAATTCTTCGTAAATCACTTCGTCCATTTTAGAACCGGTATCGATCAGCGCCGTCGCGATGATGGTCAGGCTGCCGCCCTCTTCCACGTTACGCGCTGCACCGAAGAAGCGTTTTGGGCGATGCAGGGCGTTAGCATCCACACCACCGGTCAGGACTTTACCGGACGCCGGCACCACGGTGTTGTAGGCACGCGCCAGACGAGTGATGGAGTCGAGCAGGATGATCACGTCTTTCTTGTGCTCAACCAGGCGTTTCGCCTTCTCAATAACCATTTCCGCTACCTGAACATGGCGAGATGCCGGTTCGTCGAAGGTAGAAGCAACCACTTCACCTTTAACCAGACGCTGCATCTCGGTCACTTCTTCCGGACGTTCGTCAATCAGCAGCACCATCAGCACGCAGTCTGGGTGGTTATAGGCGATGCTCTGAGCGATGTTCTGCAGCAGCATGGTTTTACCCGCTTTTGGCGGCGCCACAATCAGACCACGCTGGCCACGACCAATTGGTGATGCCAGATCCAGTACACGCGCGGTTAAGTCTTCAGTAGAACCGTTACCACGCTCCATGCGCAGGCGAGAGTTCGCGTGCAGCGGCGTTAAGTTCTCAAAGAGGATCTTATTACGCGAGTTTTCCGGTTTGTCGAAGTTAACTTCATTGACTTTCAACAGCGCAAAGTAGCGTTCACCCTCTTTAGGAGGACGAATCTTACCTGAAATGGTGTCACCAGTGCGGAGGTTGAAACGGCGGATTTGGCTGGGGGATACGTAGATGTCGTCAGGGCCGGCGAGGTAGGAGCTGTCTGCAGAGCGGAGGAAACCAAATCCGTCTTGCAATATCTCCAGCACACCGTCGCCAAAGATATCTTCGCCACTCTTAGCGTGCTGCTTCAGGATGGCGAAAATGATGTCCTGCTTGCGCATACGAGCCTGGTTTTCCAGCCCCATATTTTCGCCGAGAGTGATCAGCTCAGAAACCGGCGTATTCTTTAATTCGGTAAGATTCATAATGGTGTGGGTTCTTAAACTCGGGGTGATTCTCGAACTTAATGTTGTGAATGGTATGGCAGGGTCATCCATGCCTGTTTAGCGGCCATCAACTCATGTCTGTTCGCTGTCTGGTCACAGGGAAAGAACGCAGAACTGAAACGACAAGACGGATTGAGCGACAAGCCCGGAATTTAGCCACTTCACGCACTGTTCATGTCAACAACGGGAAGTATCGGGTAAAACAAGATTCAAACAACAAGATATGTTTAAAACGAAGTCATAGCTAACTTAGCACGACTTCAGCCGGGCGTCCAGAGTTCCACATCATTTAGCCGGGAGCTCTGAACGCACAGCGGAGAAACCTTACGCCAGGTTAGCGTCCAGGAACTCTTTCAATTGACCTTTGGACAGCGCACCCACTTTGGTCGCTGCCACTTCGCCGTTTTTGAACAGCAGAAGGGTTGGGATGCCACGGATACCGTATTTTGGTGCGGTGCCCGGGTTCTGGTCGATGTTCAGCTTGGCAACGGTCAGTTTGCCCTGATATTCGTCGGCGATCTCATCCAGAATCGGGGCGATCATTTTGCAAGGACCACACCATTCAGCCCAGAAATCGACGAGGATCAGCCCGTCAGCCTTAAGTACGTCCGTGTCAAAACTGTCGTCAGTCAGGTGAATAATTTTATCGCTCATATATAACTCCACAGGAATAAGCCTGGTACGTTGGTTTTGTCTCCACCAACGACGTGTTGATGTCGCATTAACCAACTAAAGGTTGACTTTATTTCACCGGATACGCTTTCGTAAAGCAATAGTAAGCTGATATTCTACCACACTATGAGCAAAACACATTTAACAGAACAGAAGTTTTCCGACTTCGCGCTGCACCCGAAGGTGATTGAAGCCCTTGAAAATAAAGGGTTTCATAACTGCACGCCCATTCAGGCCCTCGCGCTGCCGCTGACGCTGGCCGGTCGCGATGTTGCCGGGCAGGCGCAAACCGGTACCGGCAAAACGATGGCGTTTTTAACGTCAACGTTTCATTATTTACTTTCTCACCCAGCGATTGCAGACCGCAAAGTTAACCAGCCGCGCGCGCTAATTATGGCCCCGACGCGAGAACTGGCGGTACAGATCCACGCAGACGCTGAACCCCTGGCGCAGGCTACGGGCCTGAAGATTGGCCTGGCCTACGGCGGCGACGGCTACGATAAACAGCTGAAAGTGCTCGAAAGCGGTGTGGATATCCTGATCGGTACCACCGGCCGTCTTATCGACTACGCTAAACAGAACCACATTAACCTCGGCGCAATCCAGGTTGTGGTGCTCGATGAAGCTGACCGCATGTACGATCTCGGCTTCATTAAAGACATTCGCTGGCTGTTCCGCCGTATGCCTCCGGCCAATCAGCGTCTGAATATGCTGTTCTCTGCAACCCTCTCATACCGCGTACGCGAACTGGCGTTCGAACAGATGAACAACGCCGAATATGTAGAAGTGGAACCTGAGCAGAAAACGGGTCACCGCATTAAAGAAGAGCTCTTCTATCCTTCCAATGAAGAGAAAATGCGTCTGCTGCAAACGCTGATTGAAGAAGAGTGGCCAGATCGCGCCATCATCTTTGCGAACACCAAACATCGTTGTGAAGACATCTGGGGCCATCTGGCTGCAGACGGTCACCGTGTTGGCCTGTTGACCGGCGACGTCGCACAGAAAAAACGCCTGCGTATTTTGGAAGAGTTCACCCGTGGCGATCTCGATATTCTGGTCGCAACCGACGTGGCGGCACGTGGTTTACACATTCCAGCCGTGACGCATGTCTTTAACTACGATCTGCCAGACGACTGCGAAGACTACGTACACCGTATCGGTCGTACCGGTCGCGCGGGCGCAAGCGGACACTCTATTAGCCTTGCATGTGAAGAGTATGCGCTGAATCTCCCAGCCATTGAGACTTATATCGGTCACTCTATCCCGCAGAGCAAATACAATCCGGAAGCGCTGTTAAGCGAACTGCCGCCGCCTAAGCGTCTAACCCGCCCACGCTCCGGCAATGGTCCGCGTCGTTCAGGCGGCGCACCGCGTAATCGTCGTCGTTCAGGTTAAGAAAATATGCTCAGCTCCACCTCGCTTTATGCGGCAATTGATCTCGGTTCGAATAGTTTTCATATGCTGGTTGTGCGCGAGGTGGCGGGAAGCATACAAACGCTGACGCGCATCAAGCGCAAGGTCCGCCTCGCGGCGGGCCTGAGCAGCGATAACCACCTCTCACCTGAAGCCATGGAACGTGGCTGGCAGTGTCTGCGACTCTTTGCCGAGCGTCTGCAGGATATCCCGCATGCCCAAATCACCGTCGTCGCCACTGCGACACTTCGCCTGGCGGTTAACGCCGTTGATTTTATTGCCAGAGCGCAGGAAATCCTCGGTTGCCCGGTTCAGGTTATCAGCGGTGAAGAAGAAGCTCGTCTGATTTATCAGGGAGTTGCACACACCACTGGGGGTGACGATCGCCGCCTGGTGGTGGATATCGGCGGTGCCAGTACCGAGCTTGTGACCGGCACCGGCGCGCAGGCAACGTCGCTGTTCAGCCTCTCGATGGGCTGCGTGACCTGGCTTGAGCGCTACTTTACCGATCGTAATCTGGGTAAAGAGAACTTCGACGAGGCGGAAAACGCCGCGCGCGAGGTATTACGCCCGGTCATGGATGAACTGCGCTATCACGGCTGGAAAGTCTGCGTGGGTGCGTCCGGGACCGTGCAGGCCCTGCAGGAAATCATGATGGCGCAGGGAATGGACGAGCGGATTACGCTTGCTAAGCTTCAGCAGTTGAAACAGCGCGCCATTCAGTGCGGACGCCTGGAAGAGCTGGAAATTGAAGGCCTGACGCTCGAACGCGCGCTGGTCTTCCCGAGCGGGCTGGCCATTCTTATCGCTATTTTCACCGAGCTGAACATCCAGTGTATGACCCTGGCCGGCGGTGCGCTGCGTGAAGGCCTGGTCTACGGGATGCTGCATCTGTCGGTCGATCAGGATATCCGCAGCCGTACCCTGCGCAACGTTCAGCGTCGTTTTCTGGTTGATATCGATCAGGCAGGACGCGTATCGCAGCTGGCGTCACGCTTCGCCGATCAGGTCGCTAACGTCTGGGATCTTGATCATCTGAGTCGGGATTTACTCCTGAGCGCGTGCGCGCTACATGAAGTAGGGCTGAGCATTGATTTTAAGCAGGCACCGGCTCACGCAGCGTATCTGGTCCGCAACCTTGATTTACCGGGCTACACGCCCGCGCAGAAAAAATTGCTGGCAACGCTGCTGCTGAACCAAACCAATGCAGTCGATCTCTCCTCTCTGCATCAGCAAAACGCCGTACCGCCGCGCGTGGCCGAGCATCTGTGCCGCCTGCTGCGTCTGGCGATCCTGTTTGCCAGCCGCCGCCGCGATGATTTGCTGCCAGCCATTAATCTTGTGGCCGATGACGAGAAGCTTTCGCTGACGCTGCCGGAAAACTGGATTGAACGTCACCCGTTAGGGGCCGAGATGATCGAGCAGGAGTGCCAGTGGCAGAGCTATGTGCACTGGGTGCTGGAAGTAAAGTAATACGCTGAACATTGCCGGGTGGCGGCTTCGCCTTGCCCGGCTACTCATCATTATCCTTTCTCTTTGGCTTTAGCCAGCATGGCGCGAATGTTCGCCACGTTAGCCTGCCCCTTGTGCATCCGCTCTTCCGCGGTAATCACTTTGCGCTCCTGCTCCCAGATCAGGTCATCCTGCGGCAGTTCCAGCAGGAAACGACTCGGCTCCGGGCGGACGAGTTCGCCATACTGGCGGCGCTCTTTACACAGCGTGAACGTCAGCTCTTTCTGCGCGCGGGTGATCCCCACGTAGGCCAGGCGGCGCTCCTCATCGACGTTATCTTCATCAATGCTGCTCTGGTGCGGCAACAATCCCTCTTCCATACCAACCAGATAGACATACGGAAACTCCAGCCCTTTTGACGCATGCAGCGTCATGAGCTGAACCTGATCGGCCTCTTCTTCGCTCTCACCGCGCTCCATCATGTCGCGCAGGGTAAAGCGGGTGACGACCTGCGTCAGGGTCATAGGCTCGTCGATTTCAGAGCCCTCCAGCATTTCGGTCATCCAGCTGAAAAGCTGGTTAACGTTCTTCATGCGCATCTCAGCCGCCTTCGGGCTGGCTGAGGTTTCATACAGCCAGGACTCATAGTCGATGCCGTGAATGAGATCGCGCACTGCAGCCACCGGCTCGCGCTCCGCGAGACGCTGTACTTCGCCGAGCCAGTGGGTGAAGCGGGTTAACGAGTCATAGCCACGCCCGGTTAACGTCTGGCTCAGCCCCATGTCAAAGCTGGCAGTAAACATACTTTTGTTGCGGGTCATCGCCCACTCGCCGAGCTTTTGCAGCGTCGCCGGGCCTATCTCGCGTTTTGGCGTATTCACAATACGCAGAAACGCGCTGTCGTCATCCGGGTTAGTGAGCACGCGCAGATAAGCCAGCAGGTCTTTGATTTCTGGTCGTGAGAAGAACGACGTGCCGCCCGAAATTTTGTACGGAATGCGGTTCTGCATCAGCATCTTTTCAAAGACGCGCGACTGGTGGTTACCGCGATAGAGGATCGCGTAATCCTTATATTCGGTTTTGTTGACGAAGTGGTGAGCGATGAGTTCTCCCGTGACTCGCTCCGCTTCATGATCCTCATTGTTGGCGCTGAGCACTTTCAGCTCCGTTCCGTAGCCCAGTTCGGAGAAGAGACGCTTCTCGAATACGTGCGGGTTATTGGCAATCAGGATGTTTGCCGCCTTCAGGATACGACCGGAGGAGCGGTAGTTTTGCTCGAGTTTAATCACCTGCAGCGCCGGGAAATCTTTGCTCAGCAGCACCAGGTTTTGTGGACGCGCGCCGCGCCAGGAGTAAATTGACTGATCGTCGTCGCCTACCACGGTGAAACGCGCCCGATTCCCCACCAGCAGCTTCACCAGCTCGTACTGACTGGTGTTGGTGTCCTGATATTCATCCACCAGCAGGTAGCGGATTTTATTCTGCCAGCGCTCGCGCACCTCTTCATTGCGCTGCAGCAGCAGCGTGGGCAGCAGGATCAGGTCGTCAAAGTCCAGCACGTTGCACGCTTTCATATGCGCATCGTACAGACCGTAGCAGTGGGCGAAGATCCGATCCCGTTCGCCTTTGGCGATCGCCGCGGCCTGCGCCGGGGTCATCAGATCGTTTTTCCAGTTCGAGATCGTCGAGATCAGCTGCTGCAACAGCACTTTGTCATCTTCGATCAGCCCCTCGGTGAGCTCTTTGAGCAACGCCACCTGGTCGGTGTCATCGAAGAGGGAGAAGTTGGACTTCATTCCCAGCGCCGCATACTCGCGTTTGATGATATCCAGCCCCAGCGTGTGGAAGGTGGAGATCATCAGGCCGCGCGCTTCTTTACGGCCAAGCGTCTGACCGACGCGCTCTTTCATCTCACGCGCCGCTTTATTGGTAAAGGTGACCGCCGCAATGTGTCGCGCCTGATACCCGCAATTGCGGATCAGATGGGCGATCTTGTTGGTGATCACACGGGTTTTACCCGAACCGGCCCCTGCCAGCACCAGGCATGGTCCAGTAACGAATTCGACCGCTTGTTGTTGTCCAGGGTTTAAACGCATGGGAGTGTTGCTCAATCTTCGAACGGGGTGTGGATTGTAGCAGAAAGCCGGGCGCAGATTTACCGGCTAATGATAAAGTGGAGAAATCGCGTTTAACCCGTAGAGCAGAACCATGAAAAAGACCGCAGCAGCCCTGCATATTCTGGTAAAAGAAGAGAAACTGGCCCAGGAGATCCTGGCCAAGCTGGAGCGCGGCATCAGCTTTGATCATCTGGCGAAGCGCTACTCTAAATGCCCTTCCGGGCGCAATGGTGGGGATCTCGGCGAGTTTCAACAAGGTGCGATGGTCGGCCCGTTCGATCAGGCGGTCTTTAGCTGCCCGCTTCTGAAGCCCTACGGCCCGGTAAAAACCAAATTTGGCTACCATATCATTAAGGTGCTTTATCGCCGCTGACGCGTGGTATATTGCGCCCCGATTTATTTCAACCTATTCAAGGCACGATCATGGCAAAAACAGCAGCAGCAGTGCACATTCTCGTTAAAGAAGAGAAACTGGCTTTAGATCTTCTGGAGCAGATTAAAAACGGTGCCGACTTCGGGAAGCTGGCGAAGAAGCACTCCATCTGCCCGTCAGGCAAACGCGGCGGCGATCTGGGTGAGTTCCGCCAGGGTCAGATGGTTCCGGCGTTCGATAAAGTGGTGTTCTCCTGCCCGGTGCTGGAGCCAACCGGCCCGCTGCATACCCAGTTTGGTTATCACATCATTAAAGTGCTGTACCGGAAATAAACAGCAAGGCCTTCTCTTAGAGAAGGCCTTTAATGTTTGCACCCTCTCCCTGTGGGAGAGGGGCGGGGTGAGGGCATCAGCCCGCCCCTGTTGTTAACCCGCTACCGCGATGCGCTTCATATCGGTCATGTAGCCACGCAATTTGTGACCCACTTTCTCGATCTGGTGGCTGCGAATGGCTTCGTTCACATCGCGCAGCTGCGCGTTGTCCACGGCACCTTCTGCAATCGCTTTACCCAGATCGCCAGTCTGCAGAGTAGTCATAAACTCTTTCAGCAGCGGTACGCAGGCGTAAGAGAACAGGTAGTTACCGTATTCCGCGGTATCAGAGATAACCACGTTCATTTCGTACAGACGCTTACGGGCGATGGTGTTCGCAATCAGCGGCAGCTCGTGCAGTGATTCGTAGTAAGCAGACTCTTCGATGATGCCGGAATCCACCATGGTTTCGAACGCCAGCTCAACGCCTGCTTTCACCATCGCGATCATCAGCACCCCTTTATCGAAGTACTCCTGCTCGCCGATTTTACCTTCGTACTGTGGCGCGGTTTCGAACGCAGTTTTACCGGTCTCTTCACGCCAGGTCAGCAGTTTCTTATCGTCGTTCGCCCAGTCCGCCATCATGCCGGAAGAGAATTCGCCGGAGATAATGTCATCCATGTGTTTCTGGAACAGCGGTGCCATGATGGTTTTCAGCTGTTCAGACAGCGCGTAAGCACGCAGTTTTGCCGGGTTGGACAGACGGTCCATCATCAGCGTAATACCGCCCTGCTTCAGCGCTTCGGTGATGGTTTCCCAGCCGAACTGAATCAGTTTTTCCGCATATGCCGGGTCGGTACCCTCTTCCACCAGCTTATCGAAGCACAGCAGAGAACCGGCCTGCAGCATGCCGCACAGAATGGTCTGCTCGCCCATCAGGTCAGATTTCACTTCGGCAACGAAGGACGATTCCAGCACGCCAGCACGGTGACCGCCGGTCGCCGCTGCCCATGCTTTGGCAATCGCCATGCCTTCACCTTTCGGATCGTTTTCCGGGTGAACCGCGATCAGGGTCGGCACGCCGAAGCCACGCTTGTACTCTTCACGAACTTCGGTACCCGGGCACTTCGGTGCAACCATCACCACGGTGATGTCTTTACGGATCTGCTCGCCCACTTCAACGATGTTGAAGCCGTGGGAGTAACCCAGCGCCGCTCCGTCTTTCATCAGCGGCTGTACGGAACGCACAACGTCTGAGTGCTGCTTGTCCGGGGTCAGGTTAACTACCAGATCCGCCTGCGGGATCAGCTCTTCGTAGGTACCCACTTTGAAGCCGTTTTCGGTCGCTTTACGCCAGGAAGCACGCTTCTCGGCAATCGCTTCTTTGCGCAGGGCGTAGGAGATATCCAGACCGGAGTCACGCATGTTCAGGCCCTGGTTCAGACCCTGTGCGCCACAGCCGACGATGACCACTTTTTTACCCTGAAGGTAGCTCGCGCCATCGGCAAATTCGTCGCGCGCCATGAAGCGGCATTTGCCCAGCTGCGCCAGCTGCTGGCGCAAGTTCAGTGTATTAAAGTAGTTAGCCATGGGTGATACCTCGTGATGTTGTGTGTCTTATTGTTCGGTTCGCGTTTCAGCGAGAATGTATCCACATTACAACAGGAAATTTATTGCGGAAATTGATATATTCACAACGTCATGTTGCAATTTTTGCAATGTAAAAAGAGGGAGTGGAATCGGTGGATTTACGCGATCTGAAAATGTTCCTGCACCTGACGGAAAGCCGTCATTTTGGCCGCAGCGCCCGGGCGATGCACGTTAGCCCCTCCACGCTTTCACGCCAGATCCAGCGCCTTGAGGAAGACCTCGGCCAGCCCCTGTTCGTGCGCGACAACCGCACCGTCACCCTCACGGAAGCGGGCGAAGAGCTACGCATTTTTGCCCAGCAGACGCTGCTGCAGTACCAGCAGCTGCGGCACTCGATTGACCAGCAGGGGCCGTCACTTTCCGGCGAGCTGCATATTTTTTGCTCCGTGACCGCCGCCTACAGCCATCTGCCACCCATCCTTGACCGCTTCCGCGCGGCGCATCCGTCGGTTGAAATTAAGCTCACCACCGGCGATGCCTCCGACGCAATGGAAAAAGTGGTGACGGGCGAAGCGGATCTCGCCATTGCCGGGAAACCTGAAACCCTGCCGGGCGCGGTGGCATTCTCCATGCTGGAGAATCTGGCGGTGGTACTCATTGCCCCGGCGCTGCCCTGCCCGGTGCGTAACCAGGTGTCGGTGGAAAAACCGGACTGGTCCACGGTACCGTTTATCATGGCCGATCAGGGGCCGGTGCGCCGTCGTATTGAGCTGTGGTTCCGCCGCCAGAAAATCAGCAACCCGTCGATTTACGCCACGGTCAGCGGCCATGAGGCAATGGTGTCGATGGTGGCGCTCGGCTGCGGCGTGGCGCTGCTGCCGGAGGTGGTGCTGGAAAATAGCCCGGAACCGGTGCGCAATCGCGTGATGATTCTGGAGCGCAGCGATGAGAAAACGCCGTTTGAGCTTGGCGTGTGCGCACAAAAAAAGCGGCTGCATGAGCCGCTTATTGATGCGTTCTGGACGATATTGCCAAACCACTAACCTGCCAGGAAGAACCTGAACGCCGGGTTATGGGTTTCATCGTGACACTCATAGCCCAGCTCGTTCAGCCGCGTTTCGAAATCCGGCTCGTGCTCGCCCAGTTCAAACGCCGCCAGCACGCGGCCGTAGTCGGTGCCGTGGCTGCGGTAGTGGAAAAGGGAGATGTTCCAGTGCGTGCCCAGCGTGTGCAGGAACTTGAGCAGCGCGCCAGGCGATTCCGGGAACTCAAAGCTGAACAGACGTTCCCTGAGCGGCTTCGATGGACGCCCGCCGACCATGTAGCGCACGTGCAGCTTCGCCATCTCATCGTCGGAGAGATCGACTACGCTATAGCCGCCTTCATGCAGCAGGTTGAGGATCTCTTTACGCTCCTCCACGCCCCGGCTCAGACGCACGCCAACAAAAATGCAGGCGTCTTTAGCATCGGCAAAACGGTAGTTAAACTCCGTCACCGAACGGCCGCCCAGCAGCTGACAAAATTTCAGGAAGCTGCCCTTCTCTTCCGGAATGGTCACCGCCAGCAGCGCTTCACGCTGTTCCCCCAGCTCGCAGCGCTCGGACACGTAGCGCAGACCGTGGAAGTTCACGTTGGCACCAGAAAGCACGTGCGCCAGACGCTCGCCGCGAATGATGTGCTGCGCGATGTATTTTTTCATGCCCGCCAGCGCCAGAGCGCCGGACGGTTCCGCCACCGCACGAACGTCTTCGAAGAGATCCTTCATCGCCGCGCAGATCGCATCGCTATCCACCGTGACGATATCGTCGAGATATTCCCGGCACAGGCGGAAGGTTTCGTCGCCAATACGCTTCACCGCCACGCCCTCGGCAAACAGCCCGACGCGCGGCAGGTCTACCGGATGCCCGGCATCCAGCGCCGCTTTCAGGCAGGCAGAATCTTCCGCTTCCACGGCAATGACTTTGATCTGCGGCATCAGCTGTTTGATCAGCACCGCCACGCCTGCGGCTAAGCCACCGCCGCCCACCGGAACAAAGACGCGGTCGAGATGGGCATCCTGCTGCAGCAGCTCCAGCGCCAGCGTGCCCTGCCCGGCAATCACCATCGGGTGGTCGAACGGCGGCACCCAGGTGAAACCCTGCTGCTGCGCCAGCTCAATCGCTTTGGCTTTTGCTTCGTCAAAGTTAGCCCCGTGGAGTAATACTTCACCGCCGAAACCGCGCACCGCGTCGACCTTGATGTCTGCGGTAGCAACCGGCATCACGATCAGCGCTTTCAGCCCCAGACGAGCAGACGAGAACGCCACGCCCTGCGCGTGGTTGCCCGCCGACGCGGTAATCACGCCGCGCGCTTTTTGCTCATCGGTCAGTCCGGCCATCATCGCGTAGGCACCGCGCAGCTTGAAGCTGTGCACCGGCTGGCGGTCTTCGCGCTTCACCAGAATGACGTTGTCGAGGCGCGAAGAGAGCTTTTCCATTTTCTGCAGGGGCGTGACCTGCACGGCTTCATAGACCGGTGCGCGCAGCACCGCCCTGAGATATTCCGCCCCCTCAGGGGCGGCGGATAAGGGTTGTGACTCGGCCATCGTTAGCCCCCGAGTTTCGATTTATCGCGCACCGCGCCTTTATCTGCACTGGTGGCAAGGCTCGCGTAGGCGCGCAGGGCAAAGGAAACTTCGCGCTGGCGATCTTTGGGCGTCCAGGCTTTGTCGCCGCGCGCTTCCTGCGCTTCACGACGGGCTGCGATCTCCTGGTCACTCAGCTTGAGCTGAATGCCGCGATTCGGAATGTCGATTTCGATCAGATCGCCGTCTTCGATGATGGCAATGTTGCCGCCGCTTGCCGCTTCCGGGGAAACGTGGCCGATAGAGAGGCCGGAAGTACCGCCGGAGAAACGCCCGTCGGTGATCAGCGCGCAGGCTTTACCGAGGCCCATCGATTTCAGGAAGGTGGTTGGGTAGAGCATCTCCTGCATGCCCGGACCGCCTTTCGGCCCTTCGTAGCGAATGACAACCACGTCGCCTTCAACCACTTTACCGCCAAGGATGGCGTCTACCGCTTCATCCTGGCTTTCGTACACCTTCGCCGGACCGGTGAATTTCAGGATGCTGTCGTCCACGCCTGCGGTTTTCACGATGCAGCCGTTTTCCGCAAAGTTTCCGTACAGCACGGCCAGGCCGCCGTCTTTGCTGTAGGCGTGTTCCAGCGAGCGGATGCAGCCTTCGGCGCGGTCATCGTCCAGCGTGTCCCAGCGGCAATCCTGGGAGAAGGCCTGCGTGGTACGAATACCGGCAGGACCGGCGCGGAACATTTTTTTCACCGCCTCGTCTTTGGTCAGCATCACGTCGAACTGGTCCAGCGATTCCGGCAGCGTCAGCCCGAGCACGTTTTTCACGTCACGGTTCAGCAGCCCGGCGCGATCCAGCTCGCCCAAAATACCGATTACACCACCAGCACGGTGCACGTCTTCCATGTGGTACTTCTGGGTACTTGGTGCGACCTTACACAGCTGCGGCACTTTGCGGGACAGCTTGTCGATATCGCTCATGGTGAAGTCGATTTCGGCTTCCTGTGCGGCAGCCAGCAGGTGCAGAACGGTATTGGTGGAACCGCCCATGGCGATATCCAGCGTCATGGCGTTTTCGAACGCGGCTTTACTGGCAATGCTGCGCGGCAGCGCGCTGGCATCATCCTGCTCGTAGTAGCGCTTGGTCAGCTCAACGATGCGCTTACCGGCGTTGAGGAACAGCTGCTTACGGTCGGCGTGGGTCGCCAGCAGCGAGCCGTTGCCCGGCTGAGACAGGCCCAGCGCTTCGGTCAGGCAGTTCATGGAGTTCGCCGTGAACATACCGGAACAGGAGCCGCAGGTCGGACACGCGGAGCGTTCCACCTGATCGCTCTGCTCGTCAGAGACTTTCGGGTCCGCGCCCTGGATCATCGCATCGACCAGGTCGAGCTTGATGATTTTGTCGGAGAGCTTGGTTTTCCCCGCTTCCATTGGGCCACCGGAGACGAAGATCACCGGAATATTCAGACGCAGGGAAGCCATCAGCATCCCCGGGGTGATTTTGTCGCAGTTGGAGATACAGACCATGGCATCGGCGCAGTGGGCGTTAACCATATACTCTACGGAGTCGGCGATCAGCTCGCGCGACGGCAGTGAATAGAGCATGCCCCCGTGACCCATCGCGATACCGTCATCGACCGCAATGGTGTTGAACTCTTTCGCCACGCCGCCGGAGGCTTCGATTTGCTCGGCTACCAGTTTACCCAGATCGCGCAGGTGCACGTGGCCCGGTACGAACTGGGTGAAGGAGTTCACCACGGCGATAATCGGCTTACCGAAATCGGCGTCGGTCATTCCAGTGGCGCGCCACAGCGCGCGGGCACCCGCCATGTTGCGGCCGTGGGTGGTGGTGGCTGAACGATACTTAGGCATGCTTTATTGACTCCCGTCTGACTATGTAATGGGACGGTGCGTGCCGTCCCAAATTTATGCTTAGTGATTAACCTGATCCAACCAGCCGTATTTATCTTCTGTTTCGCCGGTGAAGAGGCCAAAGAACGCTTTCTGAATGCGTTTGGTGACCGGGCCACAGCGGCCTTCGCCCACCTGAATACCGTCTACGCTGCGCACCGGGGTGATTTCAGCCGCGGTACCGGACATAAACACTTCATCGGCCAGGTACAGGGATTCGCGGGACAGCACCTGCTCGCGCACTTCGATACCCAGGTCTTTCGCCAGCTTGATGATGGCGTCACGGGTGATGCCCGGCAGCGCGGAGGAGGTGAATGGTGGCGTAAACAGAATGCCGTCTTTCACTTCAAACAGGTTTTCACCTGCGCCTTCTGAGATGTAGCCATTCACATCGAGCGCGATGCCTTCCTGGTAACCGTGACGGCGCGCTTCGCTGCCGACCAGCAATGAAGAGAGGTAGTTACCGCCCGCTTTCGCGGCGGTCGGGATGGTGTTTGGCGCAACGCGGTTCCAGGAAGAGACCATTGCGTCGATCCCCTGCTCCAGGGCTTCAGCACCCAGGTAAGCACCCCACGGGAACGCGGCAATGATCACATCAGTGGTATAGCCGGCCGGCGGGTTCACGCCCATACCGACGTCACCCACGAAGACCAGCGGACGAATATAGGCGCTGGTGAGGTTGTTCTTACGGATCACGTCGCGGCAGGCTTCCATCAGCTCATCAACGCTCTGAGATACCGGGAAACGATAAATTTTGGCTGAGTCATGCAGACGCTGCATGTGTTCGCGATGGCGGAACACCACTGGCCCTTTGTGAGAATCGTAGCAGCGGATGCCTTCAAACACGGAGGTACCGTAGTGCAGCGCGTGGGACATCACGTGGACCTTCGCGTCCTCCCAGCGAACCATCTCACCGTTGAACCAAATGTAATCAGCTTTTTTTGTCGTCATTTTTTCGTCCTGTCACGCTTAAGCGCGGATTTGTTGTGATGTGGTTGTGCTCTGGCAGATGGCAACATGGGCAACGTCTACCAGCTTTGATAACTGACTAAACAGTAAGTCGACCGGCCGCGGGCTGGCAACGGTTAATTCGATACTGATATTCCGGGCGTCAGTGGCTGTCTCCATATTCATAGAGCAAATCTGAAAACCACGATGACGCACCACACGCAAAACGCGTTCTAAAGTTTCCGGGTTGAAGCGAGCCTGTACGGCGACCTGATGCTGCATCATGATAATTTCTCCATCATTTGTGAGTTACTGGCACCAGGTGGTACCAGCGGCCAGACGTTCTCGAGTTCGTCGATTGAGACATGAAGCAGGTAAGGTCCATCGCTGTTCAGCATGGTGTCGAGCGCCGCTTCAACCTGATCTTTACGGGTGATGTGCTGGCCAGGGATGCCAAAGGCGCTGGCCAGGGTGAGGAAATCGGGGTTATCGGTGAGAGTCGTTTCGCTGTAGCGCTCCTGGAAGAACAGCTGTTGCCACTGGCGAACCATCCCTAAACGCTGGTTGTCGAGCAAGACGATTTTCAGCGGCAACTGCTTGCGTTTAACGGTGCCGAGCTCCTGGACGTTCATCATGAAGGAGCCGTCACCGGAGATACAGATAACGGTATCGTTCGGGCGGGCGACCTGCGCGCCAACGGCTGCTGGCAGACCGAAGCCCATCGTCCCTAACCCGCTGGAGGTGATGAAATTTTCCGGGCGGGTGTAGGTCATATGCTGCGCGGACCACATCTGGTGCTGGCCGACGTCGGTGGTGACGACGCTATCAGCAGGTTTGCGATCCGACAACTGCTTCAACAGCAGCGGCGCGTAGATGGCCTCGCCGGGGTGATCGTAACGCCATGCGTGCTCGGCACGCATATCGGCGGTGTGCTGACGCCATGCGTTGATATCCAGCGGCTTCTGCAATGCCGGTAACAGCGCGTTGAGATCGCCCTGCAGCGCAACGTGCGCCTGACGCAACTTGTTCATCTCCGCCGGGTCGATATCCATATGGATGACTTTAGCGTTCGGCGCAAAGGTATTCAGCTTGCCGGTGACGCGGTCGTCAAAACGGGCACCTACGGCGATGAGCAGATCGCACTCCTGCACCGCCAGGTTTGCCGCTTTGGTGCCGTGCATCCCCAGCATGCCCAGATAGTACGGATAGTCTGCATCTACCGCACCCAACCCTTTCAGCGTGCAGGTGGCAGGTATTTGCGTTACCGCGATAAATTCACGCAGGGCGGGAACGGCCTGCGCCATCCCGACGCCACCGCCGATGTACAGCATCGGCTGTTTCGCCTGCGCCATCATCTGACGGGCCTCTTCAACTTCCGCATGCGGAAACGCGTCGTCGCTTTCAACGGTGGAGAAGTGGGGTTCCAGATCGCCAGGTGCCACCTGGATATCTTTCGGGATATCGACCAGAACCGGACCAGGACGGCCTGAGCTGGCCACTTCGAACGCTTCTGCCATTACGCGCGGCAGCTCTTCCAGAGACTGAACGAGGAAACTGTGTTTGGTGCAGGCCAGCGATAAACCCAGTACATCGACTTCCTGAAAAGCGTCGGTACCGATGAACGGAGACGCCACCTGCCCGGTGATGGCAACAACGGGAACAGAGTCCAGCAGCGCGTCAGCCAGGCCGGTGATGAGGTTAGTTGCGCCCGGGCCTGACGTCGCCATACACACGCCGATTTTGCCGGTCGCGCGGGCGTAGCCAATGGCCGCCATCACTGCGCCCTGCTCGTGTCGGCACAAGAGATGTTCCACGCCGCCGTCATACAGTGCATCGTAAATCGGCATAATTGCGCCACCTGGATAACCGAATACTGTCTCGACTCCCTGCGCGCGCAACGCATGTACTACCCACTGTGCCCCATTCATAGTTAGTTCCCCGTCATAAATCGGGAGAAACAGAATTTTGTGCTAGTCGTCATTCTCTGCTCCTCATTTACGTTTTTTAGTCATAAAAAAACCCCCGGACCTTTCGGTGCGGGGGTCTTAGTTCGTTAAGGCTTGATTTCTAAGCCTTTCCTCGTCCAAGTGCAGCCCCGCACGGTGGGATAATAATCACCACCACGCTAATCACGACCAGGCTAATCACTCGTAGAAGGGCTGTCATTTTCAGTTCTTTTTGCATCTTGTTCGAAGGAATACCTAAAGAGTTATCACAGTTTTTAAATCAAACACAAGATTTATTTATGACGGATTTGATTAGGCAGCGAATCATATTTCTTAAAAGCTTTGTTTTATATAAGGAAATTAGAAAATGAATATTTTTCATTTTTTTACTGCAGTTCTTAACGTCAAAACGGGGCTTTTTACATTCTGCGAGGAAGCTTCCACGGTTATGCAATTGTTTCAGCGTGCGCTTAAAATCTCTGAACAGGCGGCGTAAATCAGCAAAATGACGCTAAACAGACAAAAAAGGCGCTGGCATAGTCACACCAGGAGGTAGTGCAAATGTCACTGTCAGTTGTTTATACGCGTGCGGCTCTCGGGGTAAAGGCACCGCTCGTTTCCGTTGAGGTTCATTTGAGTAATGGGCTACCCGGACTCACGCTTGTCGGCTTACCTGAAACGACGGTTAAAGAGGCCAGGGATCGCGTTCGCAGCGCAATAATAAATAGCGGTTATACCTTCCCTGCGAAGAAGATCACCATCAACCTTGCTCCCGCCGATCTGCCTAAAGAGGGGGGACGATACGATTTACCTATCGCAATTGCCCTTCTCGCGGCTTCTGAGCAGCTTAATACGACAAGGCTAGGCTCGTATGAGTTCGTGGGTGAACTCGCGCTCACAGGCGCGTTAAGAGGCGTTCCCGGTGCGATATCAGGAGCGCTGGAGGCCATACGTGCCGGGCGGCAAATCATTGTCGCAAATGAAAATGCATCAGAAGTGAGTCTTATCAACGAGAAAGGATGCCTCATCGCGGGACATTTACAGGAAGTTTGTGCCTGGCTGGAAGGACGACATGAACTGTCCGAGCCGGAGGAGTGTGACGATGTTATAACCGACGTCCCGGAGGATCTCAGCGAGATTATGGGGCAGGAGCAAGGGAAACGGGCGCTGGAGATTACGGCCGCAGGTGGGCACAATCTTCTGTTGATTGGTCCACCAGGTACGGGGAAAACGATGCTGGCGAGCAGGTTGAGTGGATTGCTTCCACCGCTCAATAATCATGAAGCGCTGGAAAGCGCAGCCATATATAGCCTCATCAGTTCTGCATCGCTGCAAAAACAGTGGCGCCGTCGTCCTTTTCGTTCCCCACATCATAGCGCTTCACTGACCGCAATGGTCGGCGGAGGGTCTATCCCCGGGCCGGGAGAAATCTCACTGGCCCATAATGGAATTCTATTTCTCGATGAGCTGCCCGAGTTTGAGCGCCGCGTGCTGGATGCACTGAGAGAACCTATTGAATCTGGCGAAATACATATCTCGCGCACGCGGGCCAAAATAAGCTATCCCGCGCAGTTTCAGCTGGTCGCGGCGATGAATCCCAGCCCGACGGGCCACTACCAGGGCAACCATAACCGCTGTACGCCGGAGCAAACGTTGCGCTATCTGGGTAAGTTATCCGGCCCGTTCCTTGACCGTTTCGATTTATCCCTCGAAATCCCCCTTCCTCCGCCGGGTCTGCTCAGGCAGACGGGTATCACGGGTGAAAGCTCAGCGGATGTACGCGAGCGGGTGATTGCGGCCCAGACGCGACAGTATGCTCGTCAGAACAGGCTAAATGCCCGGCTGGATAATGCCGGGATCCGGCAGTTTTGTTCCCTTAACAGTGAGGATGCGGGATGGCTGGAGGAAACGTTGACCCGCTTTGGGCTGTCTATACGTGCGTGGCAGCGTTTGCTAAAAGTGGCCAGAACCATTGCTGACGTGGAGGGGTGCACTGACATTGAGAGAAAGCATTTGCAGGAGGCGCTGAGCTACCGCGCTATCGATCGTTTGCTGCTGCATCTGCAGAAGTTGCTGGCATAAAAAAAGGGGCCGTAGCCCCTTCTCTTCATTTTAATCATCAGACTCGGTGTAGTCTTCTGCACCTTCCATCTGCGGCTTGCCGCCAGACAGCGTATGGAAGCGCTTAGGACGCTTAATGCGCGCCATGTACTTGATCCACACACGTTCCGCTTCAGACTGAGGCTCACGCTCACCACGGCAAACGGAAACAAACTGTTTTTCGTCTTCGGTCGCAGGTTCACGCTTACCCAGATCCAGCTCGTTAAAGGCATAACCATGACGCTCAAGCAGTTGAGCTTCTTTGATGGTGAAATCGCCGTGACGAGAGAACCCGCGCGGATAATGTTTATTGTCGAAAAAACGATTAGTCGTCGTAAAGCTTTCCGCCATCCTACACGCTCCTAATTCTTTGGCCGAGCTATTTATGGCGCGGAGTATTAGTTACGCTTGACAGAGTGTAAAACAAAACATTTAAATCATAACGACAAATAATTTTGCGGAGAAAGATGTGGATACGGAATTGCTTAAAACTTTCCTTGAAGTGAGCAGAACACGCCACTTTGGGCGAGCAGCTGAAGCCCTTTACCTGACGCAGTCAGCAGTCAGTTTTCGTATTCGACAGCTGGAAAATCAACTGGGTGTGAATCTTTTTACTCGCCATCGTAACAATATTCGCTTAACGCCTGCCGGTGAGAAACTGCTGCCGTACGCAGAAACGCTCATGAATACCTGGCAGGCAGCACGTAAAGAGGTGGCGCATACTTCGAGGCATAATGAGTTCTCGATTGGGGCCAGCGCTTCTCTGTGGGAATGTATGCTAAGTCAGTGGCTTACCCGGCTATATCATTCACACGGCCACCTGCAATTTGAAGCGAGAATTGCGCAACGGCAGTCGCTGGTTAAGCAGCTTCATGAGCGTCAGCTTGATCTTCTGATCACAACTGAAGCCCCCAAGATGGACGAATTTAGCAGCCAGATTGTAGGCCAGTTTGGTCTGGCGCTTTATGCCTCTGAACCTTCGATGATGAAGGCAGATCTGACCTATTTGCGCCTGGAATGGGGGCCAGATTTTCAGCAGCATGAGACTGGATTGATTGCACCTGATGATGTTCCACAGTTAACAACCAGCTCTGCGGAGATCGCCTGTCAGCAACTGCCCTTGCTGAGAGGATGTACCTGGTTACCTGTTCGCTGGGCAGACGCTAAAGCGGGGCTGCATACGGTGATGGATTCCACCACGCTTACCAGACCGCTGTATGCAATTTGGCTGCAAAACAGTGATAAGCAAGCACAGATAAAAGATCTGTTAAAAATCAATGTAATGGATTGATACATCAGCCAGCAGAAATGCTGGCTGAATATTAAGAAGAGGCCTTTTTGCTGGATTTCAGGCAAAAAAAATCCTTTGCCGAAGCAAAGGATTATATATGGCAGGGGCGGAGAGACTCGAACTCGCGACACCCGGTTTTGGAGACCGGTGCTCTACCAACTGAGCTACGCCCCTAAAGTTTTTTGCCATTAAGCCTGCCAAAAAGGCAGGCTTAATGTCTTAATAAGTGGCGGAACGGACGGGACTCGAACCCGCGACCCCCTGCGTGACAGGCAGGTATTCTAACCGACTGAACTACCGCTCCACCGAAGACTGCTGTAACCACCGGATTTATGCACCGGCTTACTACTTAATTTGATGCCTGGCAGTTCCCTACTCTCACATGGGGAGACCCCACACTACCATCGGCGCTACGGCGTTTCACTTCTGAGTTCGGCATGGGGTCAGGTGGGACCACCGCGCTAAAGCCGCCAGGCAAATTCTGTTAAATCTGTATCAGGCTGAAATTGATTGTTCTGTCTCTTCGCCAAAACATCTTCGGCGTTGTAAGGTTAAGCCTCACGGTTCATTAGTATCGGTTAGCTCAACGCATCGCTGCGCTTACACACCCGACCTATCAACGTCGTCGTCTTCAACGTTCCTTCAGGAGACTTAAAGTCTCAGGGAGAACTCATCTCGGGGCAAGTTTCGTGCTTAGATGCTTTCAGCACTTATCTTTTCCGCATTTAGCTACCGGGCAGTGCCATTGGCATGACAACCCGAACACCAGTGATGCGTCCACTCCGGTCCTCTCGTACTAGGAGCAGCCCCCCTCAATTCTCCAGCGCCCACGGCAGATAGGGACCGAACTGTCTCACGACGTTCTAAACCCAGCTCGCGTACCACTTTAAATGGCGAACAGCCATACCCTTGGGACCTACTTCAGCCCCAGGATGTGATGAGCCGACATCGAGGTGCCAAACACCGCCGTCGATATGAACTCTTGGGCGGTATCAGCCTGTTATCCCCGGAGTACCTTTTATCCGTTGAGCGATGGCCCTTCCATTCAGAACCACCGGATCACTATGACCTGCTTTCGCACCTGCTCGAGCCGTCACTCTCGCAGTCAAGCTAGCTTATGCCATTGCACTAACCTCCTGATGTCCGACCAGGATTAGCTAACCTTCGTGCTCCTCCGTTACTCTTTGGGAGGAGACCGCCCCAGTCAAACTACCCACCAGACACTGTCCGCAACCCGGATCACGGGTCTACGTTAGAACACCAGCCATTAAAGGGTGGTATTTCAAGGACGGCTCCACGCAGACTGGCGTCCACGCTTCAAAGCCTCCCACCTATCCTACACATCAAGGACCAGTGTTCAGTGTCAAGCTATAGTAAAGGTTCACGGGGTCTTTCCGTCTTGCCGCGGGTACACTGCATCTTCACAGCGAGTTCAATTTCACTGAGTCTCGGGTGGAGACAGCCTGGCCATCATTACGCCATTCGTGCAGGTCGGAACTTACCCGACAAGGAATTTCGCTACCTTAGGACCGTTATAGTTACGGCCGCCGTTTACCGGGGCTTCGATCAAGAGCTTCGCGTTGCCGCTAACCCCATCAATTAACCTTCCGGCACCGGGCAGGCGTCACACCGTATACGTCCACTTTCGTGTTTGCACAGTGCTGTGTTTTTAATAAACAGTTGCAGCCAGCTGGTATCTTCGACTGATTTCAGCTCCACCCGCAGGGGCTTCACCTACATATCAGCGTGCCTTCTCCCGAAGTTACGGCACCATTTTGCCTAGTTCCTTCACCCGAGTTCTCTCAAGCGCCTTGGTATTCTCTACCTGACCACCTGTGTCGGTTTGGGGTACGATTTCGTGTTACCTGATGCTTAGAGGCTTTTCCTGGAAGCAGGGCATTTGTTACTTCAGCACCGTAGTGCCTCGTCATCACACCTCAGCGTTAATAAGGTACCGGATTTACCTGGAACCTCCGCCTACATGCTTAAACCGGGACAACCGTCGCCCGGCTAACATAGCCTTCTCCGTCCCCCCTTCGCAGTAACACCAAGTACAGGAATATTAACCTGTTTCCCATCGACTACGCCTTTCGGCCTCGCCTTAGGGGTCGACTCACCCTGCCCCGATTAACGTTGGACAGGAACCCTTGGTCTTCCGGCGAGCGGGCTTTTCACCCGCTTTATCGTTACTTATGTCAGCATTCGCACTTCTGATACCTCCAGCATGCCTCACAGCACACCTTCAACGGCTTACAGAACGCTCCCCTACCCAACAACACATAGTGTCGCTGCCGCAGCTTCGGTGCATGGTTTAGCCCCGTTACATCTTCCGCGCAGGCCGACTCGACCAGTGAGCTATTACGCTTTCTTTAAATGATGGCTGCTTCTAAGCCAACATCCTGGCTGTCTGTGCCTTCCCACATCGTTTCCCACTTAACCATGACTTTGGGACCTTAGCTGGCGGTCTGGGTTGTTTCCCTCTTCACGACGGACGTTAGCACCCGCCGTGTGTCTCCCGTGATAACATTCTTCGGTATTCGTAGTTTGCATCGGGTTGGTAAGCCGGGATGGCCCCCTAGCCGAAACAGTGCTCTACCCCCGAAGATGAGTTCACGAGGCGCTACCTAAATAGCTTTCGGGGAGAACCAGCTATCTCCCGGTTTGATTGGCCTTTCACCCCCAGCCACAAGTCATCCGCTAATTTTTCAACATTAGTCGGTTCGGTCCTCCAGTTAGTGTTACCCAACCTTCAACCTGCCCATGGCTAGATCACCGGGTTTCGGGTCTATACCCTGCAACTTAACGCCCAGTTAAGACTCGGTTTCCCTTCGGCTCCCCTATACGGTTAACCTTGCTACAGAATATAAGTCGCTGACCCATTATACAAAAGGTACGCAGTCACACCACGAAGGTGCTCCCACTGCTTGTACGTACACGGTTTCAGGTTCTTTTTCACTCCCCTCGCCGGGGTTCTTTTCGCCTTTCCCTCACGGTACTGGTTCACTATCGGTCAGTCAGGAGTATTTAGCCTTGGAGGATGGTCCCCCCATATTCAGACAGGATACCACGTGTCCCGCCCTACTCTTCGAGTTCACAGCCTGTGTGCTTTCGTGTACGGGACTGTCACCCTGTACCGTGCGACTTTCCAGACGCTTCCACTAACACACAAGCTGATTCAGACTCTGGGCTGCTCCCCGTTCGCTCGCCGCTACTGGGGGAATCTCGGTTGATTTCTTTTCCTCGGGGTACTTAGATGTTTCAGTTCCCCCGGTTCGCCTCGTTAACCTATGTATTCAGTTAACGATAGTGCAACGAATTGCACTGGGTTTCCCCATTCGGACATCGCCGGGTCAAAGGTTCATATCACCTCGCCGGCGCTTTTCGCAGATTAGCACGTCCTTCATCGCCTCTGACTGCCAGGGCATCCACCGTGTACGCTTAGTCGCTTAACCTCACAACCCGAAGATGTTTCACTTCATGATTGCGAAAATTTGAGAGACTCGAACACACCTTAAAGATGTGTCGTTTCAATTTTCAGCTTGATCCAGATTTTTAAAGAGCAAAACTTCGCAGTGCACCTTTTCAGGTTCACTCTGAAGTTTTCTTGTGTTTGCAGTAAAAGATGGTGGAGCTATGCGGGATCGAACCGCAGACCTCCTGCGTGCAAAGCAGGCGCTCTCCCAGCTGAGCTATAGCCCCATCGTTTTGCAATCTCTGTACCGCTCATCCTTTAAAAGGAGTTTGGTAGGCCTGAGTGGACTTGAACCACCGACCTCACCCTTATCAGGGGTGCGCTCTAACCACCTGAGCTACAAGCCTGCAGAGATTTTTACTGCTGTTTTTCATCAGACAATCTGTGTGAGCACTACAAAGGCAGGTTCTTTAAGGTAAGGAGGTGATCCAACCGCAGGTTCCCCTACGGTTACCTTGTTACGACTTCACCCCAGTCATGAATCACAAAGTGGTAAGCGCCCTCCCGAAGGTTAAGCTACCTACTTCTTTTGCAACCCACTCCCATGGTGTGACGGGCGGTGTGTACAAGGCCCGGGAACGTATTCACCGTAGCATTCTGATCTACGATTACTAGCGATTCCGACTTCATGGAGTCGAGTTGCAGACTCCAATCCGGACTACGACGCACTTTATGAGGTCCGCTTGCTCTCGCGAGGTCGCTTCTCTTTGTATGCGCCATTGTAGCACGTGTGTAGCCCTACTCGTAAGGGCCATGATGACTTGACGTCATCCCCACCTTCCTCCAGTTTATCACTGGCAGTCTCCTTTGAGTTCCCGGCCTAACCGCTGGCAACAAAGGATAAGGGTTGCGCTCGTTGCGGGACTTAACCCAACATTTCACAACACGAGCTGACGACAGCCATGCAGCACCTGTCTCAGAGTTCCCGAAGGCACCAAAGCATCTCTGCTAAGTTCTCTGGATGTCAAGAGTAGGTAAGGTTCTTCGCGTTGCATCGAATTAAACCACATGCTCCACCGCTTGTGCGGGCCCCCGTCAATTCATTTGAGTTTTAACCTTGCGGCCGTACTCCCCAGGCGGTCGACTTAACGCGTTAGCTCCGGAAGCCACGCCTCAAGGGCACAACCTCCAAGTCGACATCGTTTACGGCGTGGACTACCAGGGTATCTAATCCTGTTTGCTCCCCACGCTTTCGCACCTGAGCGTCAGTCTTTGTCCAGGGGGCCGCCTTCGCCACCGGTATTCCTCCAGATCTCTACGCATTTCACCGCTACACCTGGAATTCTACCCCCCTCTACAAGACTCTAGCCTGCCAGTTTCGAATGCAGTTCCCAGGTTGAGCCCGGGGATTTCACATCCGACTTGACAGACCGCCTGCGTGCGCTTTACGCCCAGTAATTCCGATTAACGCTTGCACCCTCCGTATTACCGCGGCTGCTGGCACGGAGTTAGCCGGTGCTTCTTCTGCGGGTAACGTCAATCGCTGAGGTTATTAACCTCAACGCCTTCCTCCCCGCTGAAAGTACTTTACAACCCGAAGGCCTTCTTCATACACGCGGCATGGCTGCATCAGGCTTGCGCCCATTGTGCAATATTCCCCACTGCTGCCTCCCGTAGGAGTCTGGACCGTGTCTCAGTTCCAGTGTGGCTGGTCATCCTCTCAGACCAGCTAGGGATCGTCGCCTAGGTGAGCCATTACCCCACCTACTAGCTAATCCCATCTGGGCACATCTGATGGCAAGAGGCCCGAAGGTCCCCCTCTTTGGTCTTGCGACGTTATGCGGTATTAGCTACCGTTTCCAGTAGTTATCCCCCTCCATCAGGCAGTTTCCCAGACATTACTCACCCGTCCGCCGCTCGTCACCCAGGAGCAAGCTCCCTGTGTTACCGCTCGACTTGCATGTGTTAGGCCTGCCGCCAGCGTTCAATCTGAGCCATGATCAAACTCTTCAATTTAAGTTTGATGCTCGTGAATTAAACTTCGTAATGAATTACGTATGTTCACTCAGAGACTTGGTATTCATTTTTCGTCTTGCGACGTTAAGAATCCATGTCACTTTGAGTGCCCACACAGATTGTCTGATAAATTGTTAAAGAGCAGTGCAACGCGGCTTTCGCTCACCGTTGCGAGGTCCCGTATATTACGTTTTCCTCGTTCAGAGTCAAGTGATTATTTTCGCTTTTCTCTGCTGGCGTTCATCTCTGAACCCCGCTAACCCGGCGGCCTGTAAGCCGTTGTTCCGTGTCAGTGGAGGCGCATTATAGGGAGTTCTCAGACGTTGACAACCCCTCTTTTAAAAAAAACTTTCAACCGTCTCTTTTTTGCTCAAAACCGTGCTATAGCGCCAGTTTTTCGAGCGTTTCAAAGCCATAACGGCGTAAAACGGGTAAAAGTTGCTCAGTCTCTTTTGTGATAGCCATACAAAACGCGATATTCGCATCGGTAGATTTCGCATCCGGCGCTTCGTGTTCCAGCAGCCAGGCAGTTCGACGAGCGATAGCCGCACCCGAATCCACCAGGCGCGTCCCCTCCGGTAACACCTCCAATAACTCTTCCTGTAATAGCGGGAAGTGGGTACAGCCCAGCACAACGGTATCCGGAGGTTCGGGCATCCGCAGCCACGGACGAAGAATACGACGCAGCTCGTCGAGTGATACCGCCTTTCCATGCAGCTTCGCTTCGGCCATCTCCACCAGCTCGGCCGAGCCCAGCATCGCAATCTGACATTCGTTAGCAAAACGGTCGATCAACTCGCGGGTATAAGGACGCTTTACCGTGCCTCGCGTTGCCAGCAAACCCACTATGCCGTTCGCCGTCAGACGCGCGGCAGGCTTTATTGCAGGGACAACGCCCACAACCGGGAACTGGAATTTTTCACGCAGGGCGGGAAGAGAAACGGTGCTCGCCGTATTACAGGCGATGACGGCCAGCGCAAGGGGATAGCGTTTTTGTACCGCAGTGACGATTTCAACCACACGCTCAACAATAAAATCTTCGCTCTTTTCCCCATACGGGAAAGCGACGTTATCGAAGGCGTAGATGTAATGGAGATCCGGCAGGAGATGCCGAATCTCATCATAGACCGAAAGCCCACCGACGCCGGAATCAAACACCAGCACGGTGGGACGCGGATTAGAAGGTGTAGCTGCCAGACAAGGTGTATTCCCGTCCTGCAGTTTGGTAGCCATAAACTGTCTCGTAATCTTTATCGAACAGGTTGGCTATTTTACCACGAACTGTGAGATGTGAGGTGACAGGATACGAAACTGCGACATCCCAAAGGCTGACACCGCCCATTTTCACGCGTTCTGACGAATAGGTGTCAGGATCAATCGCGACATCATAGCGGGTGCCCAGATAACGGTAGGCAAGGTTCCAGTCGAGATCCCATACCTGCCAGTCAAGCTGGTACTTAACCTGCTGCTTAGAACGGCGGGCCAGTACTTCGTTGGTTTTGGCATTACGCGGGTCGACGTAATCATATGAAATCTGATGTCCGACCGGGCCAGTATCGAACTGTGCCGTCGCTTCCACACCTTTAATACGTGCTTCGTCAACGTTGTAGTAACGATACGTATGCGGATCGCTGTTAATAAGATTATCAATGTCATTGCGATAGCCGGTGATACGCCAGTTGACCGGTCCCGTCAGACCTTCAAAGCCCCCTTCCCACTGCTTACTCTCTTCCGGTTTGAGGTCCGGGTTACCATAAGAGGCGCTGTGGATCTGGCTCATGGTTGGTGCTTTAAATGCGGTACCGTAGGAAGCAATCACGCGATAGCCATCCACAAACTCCCACGCCGCACTGGTTTGCCATGTGCCATGGTTACCAAAGTTGGAGTTGTCGTCATTACGCGCCGCCGCTTCCAGCGTCACGCTGCTGAACTGCTGCATTGCCGAAACAAACACGCCGGTATTGCGTTGCTCGTACCCTTTATCCAGGTAGCCCGTTCCGGCCTGCGTCTTCTGCTTTTGCCAGTCCAGACCTGCGCCAATGTTGCCGTGACCGACTTCCACGGTGTTGAGCCATTGGGTGGTATACTGCTTCACATCATCCATGGTGGCGGAATCAGCGTAACGCCCTTTCTTCGGATCATAGTTCTGATCTTTACTGCGACCGTAACCCGCGACCAGCTGTGACTGAAAAATCCCCTGGTTGTAACGCAGACCGGTATCCCAGTTCTGGCTATAGAGCTGGCGAGTATCAGGTCGTCCATCCACCATAAAGTTGTCGTCGTAGTGATCGTAACCGTCGTACGCGGTGCGGTTGTCATAACCAAAGCCACGGAAGAAGCCGCTCACGCTGTCGGTAATCTGCTGTTCCACGGAGCCGTACAGCGATTTACTCATAAAGCCATCGCGGTCCGGCTGGCGCGGAGCATCTTTGGCATCAATATCAAAACCACGGGTATAGGTGTAGTTACCCGCCATGGTGATTTTGGTTTTATCCAGCACCTGCTGGAAAGCGCCGTCATAGGTCTGATAACCCTTAGAGCCGACGCCCGCTGAGATTTCCGCACCCGGCTTGTCACGTCCGGTGATGATGTTGATCACGCCGCCAATCGCATCGGAGCCATACAGGGCCGAACGCGGACCACGGATGTACTCAATACGCTGAATCAGCGAGGTCGGGATTTGGCTCAGATCGGGAACGTTGCTGATCCCGGCGTTATTCAAAGGAATACCGTCAATCAGCACCAGCACATGGCGAGATTCCGTTCCGCGAATAAAAGTCGAAGAGTTCGAGCCCATTCCACCGCTTTGCGCGATATCCACGCCAGGCAGACGTGACATGATTTCCACCACGCTTCTGGCCTGCCAGCGTTCAATATCTTCGCGCGTCACCACGGACGTCGGTGCCAGAACAGTTTTTGCAGGTTGTTCAAAACGATTTGCCGTCACCACCAACGAGTCTGCGCTATCCTGCGCCCAGCCCGAAAATGCCGTGACGGACAACGCCGTCAACAGCGATACTTTTTTAATCATTGTTAAAGCATCCACAATATAAGAAGGATGCCGCAGGCCTCATCGATAGCACGCGATGATGAAACCAAATGCGACGTGATCCCGGCAGGTCTTCGGGCTAGGTGGCTATATAAGGATGAAGACTTCCCATTTTCACAGTGTCTACAACGCTCATCCCGCCAGTCTTTACCGCTGCGCGTCAGCTCCAGATTTACACTGGATTCCCTTTTCACTCTCAGGAGACCGGAAACAGAATGCTACAATTAGACACGTATGGATGTCCAGACAGCTATTGGCCATTAAATCTGGACATCCCCTGAACAATGCCTACAATCGCCGCGTAATTCTTTATCACTCAGGACGCATCATGACCCCAGAACACCTCCCGACAGAACAGTACGACGCGCAGCTGGCAGAAAAAGTTGTCCGCCTGCAAAGTATGATGACGCCTTTCAACGCGCCCGTTCCCGAGGTGTTCCGCTCTCCAGTCAGCCACTACCGCATGCGCGCCGAATTCCGCATCTGGCACGACGGTGACGACCTGTACCACATCATTTTCGATCAGCAGACGAAGTCCCGTATCCGCGTGGACAGCTTCCCGGCAGCGAGTGAGCTTATCAACCAGCTGATGACGCTGATAATGGACGGCGTGCGCAACAATCCGATGCTGCGTAACAAGCTGTTCCAGATTGACTACCTGACCACGCAAAGCAATCAGGCGATTGTCTCCCTGCTGTACCACAAAGCCCTGAACGACGAGTGGCGCGAGCAGGCAGAAGCGCTGCGCGATGCGCTACGGGCGCAGAACATCAACGTCCACCTGATTGGCCGGGCGACAAAAACCAAAATCATGCTGGATCAGGACTACGTCGACGAGCGCCTGCCTGTTGCGGGTAAAGAGATGGTTTATCGTCAGGTGGAAAACAGCTTCACCCAGCCGAATGCCGCGATGAACGTGCAGATGCTGGAGTGGGCGCTGAAGGCGACGGAAGGGTCAACCGGCGATCTGCTTGAGCTCTACTGCGGTAACGGCAACTTCTCGCTGGCGCTGGCGCGTAATTTCGACCGCGTCCTCGCAACGGAAATCGCCAAGCCGTCGGTAGCCGCCGCGCAGTACAATATTGCCGCTAACCATATCGACAACGTGCAGATCATTCGTATGGCCGCGGAAGAATTCACGCAGGCGATGAACGGCGTACGCCAGTTTAACCGCCTGGAAGGGATCGATCTGAAGAGCTACCAGTGTGAGACGATTTTTGTAGACCCGCCGCGCAGTGGCCTGGACAGCGAAACCGAGAAGATGGTGCAGGCGTACCCGCGTATTTTGTACATCTCCTGTAATCCGGAGACCCTGTGCAAGAACCTGGAAACGTTAGGCCAGACGCACAAGGTTGAACGTCTGGCACTGTTCGATCAGTTCCCGTATACGCACCATATGGAGTGCGGCGTACTTCTGACGGCTAAGTAAATATCCGGCATTTTGGCAGGTGGCGCTTCGCTTACCTGCCCTACAAAATTCTCTACTCCGGTAACTGGCTCTTGCGGCTACGCATGCGCGAGCCAATCCAGAACACCAGCGCCACAGACAGTACCGCAGGGAAGAAGTTAGAGCCGATATCCGGATACTCCGCGCGAACCACGGTGCTATACAGCAATACGCCCAGAATAAAGCAGGCAGCGGCCAGCCCCGGTAACCCCACCGGCATGGTGCGGTTCAGGTAACGTTGATGCAGGCAGTAAACCGTCAGCACCAACGCTATAAGCGGGAAAATCGAAAATGGAACGATTGAGCTAAAAATAGCGGCAAACGTACCATTAATGGATAAGCCAGCGATCAATGCCAGCAACAGCGTCCCTTTATCCTGACCTGACTGTTTCATTACTCACCTTCACTCTTCGGTTTGATGTGCCAGTTTCTCTTGTTCACGGCGATACCAGTAGTACGCGCCTTTGGAGATCATCCTGAGCTGCAATACCAGTCGCTCTTCGAGCTGCTTGCGTTGTTCAATGCTGACATCCAGCGCTTCGGCACCCGCGCTGAAAACAATCGTCACCATCGCCTCAGCCTGTGCTTCAGTAAACGCACGCGGCATATGGTTTTCGAGTTCAAGATAGTCGGCAAGTTCCGCGATGAAGTGCTGAATTTCACGCGCGACGGCGGCACGAAACGCCGCCGATGTGCCCGAACGCTCGCGCAGAAGCAGACGAAACGCGTTGGGGTTATTGCCGATAAATTCCATAAAGGTCGATACGGAGGTGCGGATCACGCTGCCCCCTTTGGCGATACGCTGACGCGCCTGGCGCATCAGCTGGCGCAGCATCAGGCCGCTCTCGTCGACCATGGTCAGGCCCAGTTCATCCACATCACGGAAGTGACGATAGAAGGACGTTGGCGCAATCCCGGCCTCGCGTGCGACTTCGCGCAGGCTCAAACTGGCAAAACTCCGCTCAGCACTCAGTTGACTGAATGCGGCTTCCACCAGCGAACGCCGGGTTTTCTCTTTTTGTTGTGCTCTTACGCCCATCACGATAGTTGAATCCTTCCAAAGGCCTGATGGCACTATACCAGAGAATAAAATTAATCTGTTTGCCTGGCTTTGTGAATGATTGTTTACGTGCGGTTTGTGCTCCACTGCCCGAAAAAAGCACAACGATAATTGGGTTACTCTGCCAATGATGTTATGATTCTGTTGCTTTTATGTATAAGAACAGGTAAGCCTTACCATGCCACATTCCTACGATTACGACGCAATAGTTATTGGTTCCGGCCCCGGCGGCGAAGGTGCAGCTATGGGTCTGGTGAAACAGGGAGCCAGAGTAGCGGTCATCGAGCGCTACCATAATGTCGGCGGCGGTTGCACCCACTGGGGCACCATCCCTTCGAAAGCCCTCCGCCACGCCGTTAGCCGCATTATCGAATTTAACCAGAACCCTCTTTACAGCGACCACTCCCGACTTCTTCGTTCATCCTTTGCTGACATCCTGAATCACGCGGACACCGTTATTAACCAGCAGACACGCATGCGTCAGGGATTTTATGAGCGTAACCACTGTGAAATTTTGCAGGGCAACGCGCATTTTGTGGATGAACACACCCTGGCACTCGAATGCCACGACGGTTCGGTTGAAACCATCACGGCTGAAAAATTTGTGATTGCCTGCGGTTCACGCCCGTACCATCCCGCCGACGTCGATTTCTCGCACCCGCGCGTCTACGACAGCGATTCGATTCTGAGCCTGCACCATGAGCCACGCCACGTCATTATCTATGGCGCAGGGGTCATTGGCTGCGAATATGCGTCGATCTTCCGCGGAATGGACGTCAAAGTTGACCTGATCAACACCCGTGACCGCCTGCTGGCGTTCCTGGATCAGGAGATGTCGGACTCTCTCTCCTACCACTTCTGGAACAGCGGCGTGGTGATTCGCCACAACGAAGAGTACGAGAAAATCGAAGGCTGTGACGACGGGGTGATAATGCACCTGAAGTCCGGTAAGAAGCTGAAAGCCGACTGCCTGCTGTACGCCAACGGCCGTACCGGCAACACAGATTCACTGAAGCTGGAAAATATCGGGCTTGAGACCGACAGCCGCGGTCAGCTGAAGGTCAACAGCATGTACCAGACCGCGCTACCGCACGTTTACGCGGTCGGCGACGTGATTGGCTACCCAAGCCTGGCCTCAGCCGCTTACGACCAGGGACGCATTGCCGCACAGGCGCTGGTAAAAGGCGAAGCGACGGCGCACCTGATCGAAGATATTCCGACGGGCATCTATACCATCCCGGAAATCAGTTCTGTCGGGAAAACCGAGCAGCAGCTGACGTCAATGAAGGTGCCTTACGAGGTGGGTCGTGCCCAGTTTAAACATCTGGCGCGGGCGCAAATCGTGGGGATGAGCGTGGGAACGCTGAAAATTCTTTTCCATCGCGAGACGAAAGAGATCCTCGGGATTCACTGCTTCGGTGAACGCGCCGCGGAGATCATTCATATCGGCCAGGCAATCATGGAGCAGAAAGGCGGTGGTAACACCATTGAGTACTTCGTCAACACCACCTTTAACTACCCGACCATGGCGGAAGCCTATCGGGTAGCCGCGCTGAACGGCTTAAACCGCCTGTTTTAACGCGCTGTCGAAATGGCCATCCATCGAACCACGGATGGCCTCTGCCAGCTGCTCATAGCGGCTGCGCAGCGGTGAACCCGGACGATACACCAGGCCGATAGTGCGGCGCGGCTCCGGCTTAATGCACGGCAGATAAACCACACCATCACGTTTACGCTCGTGCGGCACCGCCAGCGCAGGCAGAAGCGTAATACCGCTTCCCGCCGCCACCATATTACGCAGCGTTTCCAGGCTGGTTGCCCGGAAATGGGTATCTTCATCGGCACCCGCTTCGAAGCAGAAGCCCATAGCCTGATCGCGCAGGCAGTGGCCATCTTCCAGCATCAGCAGCTTTTCACCGGCCAGATCGGCCATCGGCACGCGATCGCGGTTCGCCCACGGGTGATCTTCGTAGATCGCCAGCATCATTGGCTCATCGAACAGCGGCACTTCAATAAAAGCTTCACTCTCTTTTACCAGTGCCAGAATAGCGCAGTCGAGCTTGCCGCTGTCCAGCTGCGCCAGCAGCTGATGCGTCTGAGCTTCGTGCAGGTACATTTCGAGTTTCGGGAACGTCTGGTGCAGCATCGGAATGATGTGCGGCAACAGGTACGGGCCAACGGTTGGGATCAGGCCAATATGCAGCGGGCCGGACATGGCCTCCCCCTGCTGGCTTGCCATTTCCTTGAGCACTTTGACCTCGCGCAGCACGGTGCGCGCCTGATCCACCAGCAGAAGACCTGCCTGTGTGAACAGAACCTTACGACTGGTGCGCTCCAGCAGCATCACGCCCAGCTCGTCTTCCAGCTTGCGGATCTGGCCGCTCAGCGTGGGCTGGCTGACGTGGCAGGAATCTGCCGCGCGGCGAAAGTGACGATGCTCGGCTAACGCTACCAGGTATTCAAGATCACGAATATTCATTATTCATCCTCCGTCGCCACGATAGTTCATGGCGATAGATAGCATAGCAACGAACGATTATCCCTATCAAGCATTCTGTTGAATAATACACCACATAGACGAGGCGGCACGTGTTTGACCCTTGACGTCCCCGCACCGTCAGCGAGTTTCTCTCAAAACTCGAACAACTAAAGCCAACGTGAACTTTTGCGGACCCCGTGGTCCGCTTTTTTTTTGCGTAAAAAACCGGAGATAAAAGCAAAATGGCAACCGAAGCTGCCATTTTTCGTGTTTTACCCCTTTTCCCCGGCACATTCTCATAAGCATCTCTTATCTGAAGCAATGCGAATTAAATTTCGTAAATTGCCCTCATTTATTCGTTTGCTGAACCGTTTTCGCAGCAATTGACGACGGGGGTTTTACGTGGCTTTATAAAGGGAGATGACAAAATAATGTCCAGAAAATTTTCGACTGGGCATAAACAAAAATGATGGGGTGACTGGGTTTTTATGAACGAACAATATTCCGCGTTGCGTAGTAATGTCAGTATGCTCGGCAAAGTGCTTGGAGATACCATCAAAGACGCGTTGGGGGAGAACATCCTCGACCGCGTTGAAACCATCCGCAAGCTGTCTAAATCTTCCCGTGCCGGTAACGAGGCCAGTCGTCAGGAGCTGCTCACCACCTTGCAGAACCTCTCAAACGATGAGCTGCTGCCCGTTGCGCGCGCATTCAGCCAGTTCCTGAACCTGGCTAACACCGCTGAGCAATACCACAGCATTTCGCCAAATGGCGAAGCGGCAAGCAACCCGGAAGTCATTGCCCGCACCCTTCGTAAACTGAAAGACCAGCCAGACCTCAACGAAGCCACCATCAAAAAAGCGGTGGAGTCACTTTCGCTGGAGCTGGTGCTGACCGCACACCCCACTGAAATTACCCGTCGCACCCTGATCCACAAAATGGTGGAAGTGAACAACTGTCTGAAGCAGTTGGATAACAAAGACATTGCCGACTACGAACGCAACCAGCTGATGCGCCGTCTGCGCCAGCTGATTGCCCAGTCCTGGCACACCGATGAAATTCGTAAGCATCGTCCAAGCCCGGTCGACGAAGCCAAATGGGGCTTTGCGGTGGTGGAAAACAGCCTGTGGGAAGGGGTGCCGAACTACCTGCGCGAGCTGAACGAACAGCTGGAAGAGAACCTTGGCTACCGCCTGCCGGTCGATTTCGTTCCGGTCCGCTTCACCTCCTGGATGGGCGGCGACCGCGACGGCAACCCGAACGTGACCGCGGAAATTACCCGTCACGTCCTGCTGCTGAGCCGCTGGAAAGCGACCGACCTGTTCCTGAAAGACATTCAGGTGCTGATCTCCGAGCTGTCGATGGTTGAAGCGACGCCGGAACTACGCGCGCTGGCAGGTGAAGAGGGTGCCAGCGAACCGTACCGTTTCCTGATGAAAAAACTGCGCGGTCAGCTGATGGCCACTCAGGCGTGGCTGGAAGCGCGTCTGAAAGGTCAGCGCCTGCCAAAACCAGAAGGCCTGCTCAGCCAGAACGAACAGCTCTGGGAGCCGCTGTACGCCTGTTATAAATCACTCCAGGCCTGCGGGATGGGCATCATCGCTAACGGCGAACTGCTCGACACCCTGCGCCGCGTGAAGTGTTTCGGCGTGCCGCTGGTGCGTATCGACGTACGTCAGGAAAGTACCCGCCATACCGAAGCGCTGGGCGAGCTGACCCGCTACCTCGGCATCGGCGACTATGAAAGCTGGTCCGAAGCCGACAAACAGGCCTTCCTGATCCGCGAGCTGAACTCGAAGCGCCCTCTGCTGCCGCGCAACTGGGAGCCAAGCAACGAAACCCGCGAGGTGCTCAACACCTGTAAAGCGATCGTAGACGCGCCGAAAGGATCGGTGGCCGCCTATGTGATCTCTATGGCGAAGACCCCTTCCGACGTGCTGGGCGTTCACCTTCTG
The DNA here is from genome assembly GCF_058354585.1 of Enterobacter sp. Taxon_8. Lineage (NCBI taxonomy): Bacteria > Pseudomonadati > Pseudomonadota > Gammaproteobacteria > Enterobacterales > Enterobacteriaceae > Enterobacter > Enterobacter sp. Taxon_8. The sequence goes on from NZ_CM177989.1 coordinate 4,441,938, forward strand.
CTGAAAGAAGCGGGAATCGACTACGCCCTGCCGGTCGCCCCGCTGTTTGAGACCCTCGACGACCTGAATAACGCCAACGACGTCATGACCCAGCTGCTGAATATCGACTGGTACCGCGGCTTTATCCAGGGCAAACAGATGGTGATGATCGGCTATTCCGATTCCGCGAAAGATGCGGGCGTAATGGCGGCATCCTGGGCGCAGTATCAGGCGCAGGACGCCCTGATCAAAACCTGCGAGAAAGCCGGTATTGAACTGACCCTGTTCCACGGACGCGGTGGCTCGATTGGCCGTGGCGGCGCACCTGCACATGCAGCCCTTCTGTCACAGCCGCCGGGAAGCCTGAAAGGCGGCCTGCGCGTCACCGAGCAGGGCGAGATGATCCGCTTCAAATACGGTCTGCCGGAAGTGACCATCAGCAGCCTGTCGCTTTATACCAGCGCTATCCTGGAAGCAAACCTGCTGCCGCCGCCGGAGCCGAAAGCGTCCTGGTGCCATATCATGGACGAGCTGTCTGACATCTCCTGCGATCTGTACCGCGGCTACGTGCGTGAAAACAAAGATTTCGTTCCTTACTTCCGCTCGGCCACGCCTGAGCAGGAGCTGGGTAAACTGCCGCTGGGCTCACGTCCTGCGAAGCGTCGCCCAACCGGTGGCGTAGAGTCTCTGCGCGCGATCCCGTGGATCTTCGCCTGGACGCAGAACCGTTTGATGCTGCCCGCCTGGCTGGGTGCCGGTGCCGCGCTGCAAAAAGTGGTGGAAGACGGCAAACAGAGCGAACTGGAGACCATGTGTCGCGACTGGCCATTCTTCTCTACCCGTCTGGGCATGCTGGAGATGGTCTTCTCGAAAGCTGACCTGTGGCTGGCGGAATACTACGATCAGCGTCTGGTGAAACCTGAGCTGTGGGCGCTGGGCAAAGAGCTGCGCGAGCTGCTGGAAGGCGACATCAAAGTGGTTCTGGACATCGCCAACGACTCACACCTGATGGCGGACCTGCCGTGGATTGCCGAGTCTATTCAACTGCGTAACATCTACACCGACCCGCTGAACGTCCTGCAGGCAGAGCTGCTGCACCGTTCGCGTCTGGCGGAAGAAGAAGGGAAAGAGCCGGATCCGCGTGTTGAACAGGCGCTGATGGTGACGATTGCGGGCGTTGCGGCGGGTATGCGTAACACCGGCTAATGCTTTACGCCCGGCGGCGCTGCGCTTGCACGGGCCTACGATAAGTAGGCCGGGTAAGCGTCGGCGCCACCCGGCAAAATTAGGTAGTCTCCTTATGCATTCCGATATCACCCAAATTTTGACTGACCTGGTGAACCGCACGTTACCGCTGGGTCAGATTCATTTCTCAGCGCTGGCTGAACAGCACCCCCGGACCTCTCCCTGCCTCGGCATTACCCTTGATACCCCCTGCGAGGCTATGTTTTCTTTTTTTGGACAAATCACGCCTCCCGCGCCTCACGCCCTGAGCATACATTTCGGTAAGCAGCTGCTGACTATCGAGTTACAGCATGACAATACGCTTTTACAGCAGTTCCAGATTGCCCGACGCGGCCCGCGAACGGGGGCTTTTCTTCTTCAAACGCTTACCGAATTACAGATGCAGCCTGAGGAGCAGGACACAGCAAGGCTGGTGGTTTTAAGCTTGCTCAGCCACTGCCGGGATCTGCTTGGCAGCGAAATTCATACCGACAGCCGTAGCCGGGCACTATTCGAAGCCGTTCGGAGCTATATCGAAGAAAATTATGCCTCTTTGTTAACTCGCGAATCCGTGGCACAGGCGTTCTACATCACACCAAACTACCTTTCCCATCTATTCCAGAAAGTCGGCAGCGTCGGATTCAATGAGTATTTAACAAAAACGCGCCTGGAACATGCGCGCCAGCTGCTGAAAGGCTACGATCTCAAAATTAAAGATATCGCCCCACGCTGCGGATTTACGGACAGCAACTACTTTTGCCGTCTCTTTCGCAAGCACACCGAACGTTCCCCTTCCGAATATCGACGTCAGTACCACAGTCAGCTGATCGCCAAAAATAGCACTGTGATCGCTCTCGCACTTCGTTAAGGACATTACATTTGTCCAGTATTTAGCAAAATTGGCCTGTATCCGCTCTGCCTGCCCACGCCTTATCCTTTATTCAACCTTTCTGACTTAAGGAAAAATAATGGAACTGTACCTGGATACCGCCAATGTGGCGGAAGTTGAACGCCTGGCGCGCATTTTTCCCATAGCGGGCGTCACCACCAATCCGAGCATCATTGCCGCCAGCCGTGAATCCATTTGGGACGTGCTGCCGCGCCTGCAAAAAGCCATCGGGCCAGAAGGCACGCTGTTTGCTCAAACCATGAGCCGCGATGCAGAAGGCATGGTGGAGGAAGCCAAACGTTTAAGTAACGCCATCCCGGAAATTGTGGTGAAAATCCCGGTGACGGCTCAGGGGCTCATCGCGATTAAAGCATTGAAAAAAGAGGGGATAACCACGCTGGGAACCGCCGTTTACAGCGCGGCGCAGGGCTTGCTTGCCGCACTGGCAGGCGCGAAGTATGTCGCGCCGTACGTAAACCGCGTTGACGCTCAGGGCGGTGATGGCATTCGCATGGTCCAGGAGCTGCAATCCCTACTGGAACTGAACGCGCCGGAAAGCAAAGTGCTGGCCGCCAGCTTCAAAACGCCGCGTCAGGCGCTGGACTGCCTGTTGGCGGGATGCGAGGCAATCACGCTTCCCTTAGACGTAGCGCAACAAATGCTCGGCACACCGGCGGTAGAGTCAGCCGTAGAGAAGTTCGAGCAAGACTGGAAAAACGCGTTTGGTAACCTCAATCTCTAAGGGAGAACTGTTATGGACCGTATCATTCAATCGCCGGGAAAATATATCCAGGGCGCTGATGTGCTTACCCGTCTCGGCGACTATCTGAAACCCCTGGCCAATCGCTGGCTGGTTGTCGGCGATAAATTTGTGCTGGGTTTTGCCGAAGAGACCCTGCGTCAGAGTTTTAAAAATGCGGAACTCTATGCCGAAATAGCGCCATTTGGCGGCGAGTGTTCACAAAATGAAATCGATCGGCTGAAAAAACTGGCCGACGGCGCCGACTGCCTGGCAGTCCTGGGCATCGGCGGCGGTAAAACGCTGGATACCGCCAAAGCGCTGGCTCACTTTATGGACGTGCCCGTCGCCATTGCACCGACTATTGCCTCCACCGATGCGCCGTGCAGCGCCCTTTCCGTTATCTACACCGACAGCGGCGAGTTCGATCGCTACCTGATGCTGCCGCACAACCCGAACATGGTCATTGTGGATACCAAAGTGGTAGCAGGTGCGCCGGCACGTCTGCTGGCCGCCGGGATTGGCGATGCGCTGGCGACCTGGTTTGAAGCACGCGCCTGCTCGCGCAGCGGTGCGACCACCATGGCGGGCGGCAAATGTACGCAGGCTGCGCTCGCGCTGGCCGAGCTGTGCTACAACACGCTGATTGAAGAGGGTGAAAAAGCCATGCTTGCAGCGGAACAGCATGTAGTAACACCGGCGCTGGAACGCATTATCGAAGCCAACACCTATCTTAGCGGCGTAGGATTTGAAAGCGGCGGACTGGCGGCGGCACACGCTATTCATAACGGTATGACGGCGGTACCGGACGCGCACCACTTCTATCACGGTGAAAAAGTGGCGTTTGGTACGCTGACGCAGCTGGTGCTGGAAAACGCGCCGGTAGAAGAAATAGAGGCCGTCGCGGCGCTTTGCCACAGCGTTGGGCTGCCGATTACGCTGGCACAGCTAAATATTAAAGAAGATATTCCGGCCAAAATGCGGCTGATCGCAGAGGCGTCCTGTGCGGAAGGAGAAACCATCCACAATATGCCTGGCGGCGTGTCGCCGGATCAGGTTTACGCGGCGCTGCTGGTGGCTGACCAATATGGGCAGCGGTTCCTGCAGGAGTGGGAGTAACTGGCATGAATAAAAATCCCCGCATCGGCGGGGATTTTTTTGCCCGTAGGCCGGGTAAGGCGTAGCCGCCACCCGGCACAAGGGTTACTTCACGTCAAACCGGTCCAGATCCATTACCCTCGCCCATGCTGCAACGAAGTCGCGGACAAACTTCTCGTGTGCATCATCACTGGCATAAACCTCGGCCAGCGCGCGCAGCACGGCGTTTGAACCGAAGACCAGATCGGCGCGGGTGGCGGTATATTTCACTTCACCGCTGACGCGATCGCTTCCGGCAAACAGCTCATTTGATTCGTCGGTCGCCTTCCACTGGGTATTCATGTCCAGCAGGTTCACGAAGAAATCATTGCTCAGCACGCCTTCGCGGTTGGTGAACACGCCGTTCTTACTGCCATCAAAGTTGGCACCCAGCACGCGCAGGCCGCCGATCAGCACCGTCAGCTCCGGTGCGGTCAGCGTCAGCTGTTGGGCTTTATCAATCAGCAGGGATTCCGTCGTGGACACATCCACCTGCGCACGGTAGTTGCGGAAGCCATCAGCAACCGGTTCGAGCAGGTTAAACATCTCGATATCCGTCTGATCCTGACGCGCATCCACGCGTCCCGGCGTAAACGGAACGTTGACGTAAACGCCCGCCGCTTTTGCGGCCTGCTCAACGCCTACCACGCCCGCCAGCACGATAATATCGGCCAGAGAGGCTTTGTTGGTGGTGCGCTGGATAGCCTCCAGAGCCGGCAGCGCACGAACCGCTGCGGCGTTCACGTCCCAGTCACGCTGAGGAGCAAGCGCCAGACGCGCACCGTTGGCGCCGCCACGCTTATCGCCACCGCGGAAGGTCGATGCCGACGCCCAGGCCACAGAAACCAGCTCGCTCACAGAGAGGCCAGAGGCCGCAATTTCCGCCTTCAGGCTTTCAATGTCCTCTTTGGTCGGATTGAATACCGCCTCCGGCAGCGGGTCCTGCCAGATCAGATCTTCTTTCGGCACTTCCGGGCCGAGGTAACGCGATTTTGGTCCCATATCGCGGTGGGTCAGTTTGAACCACGCGCGCGCGAAGGCTTCGTTAAAGGCCTGCGGGTCGTTCAGGAAACGGCGGGAAATCTTTTCGAATTCCGGGTCAAAACGCAGCGTCAGGTCGGTAACCAGCATCGTTGGCTTACGTTTTTTGGACGGGTCGAACGGGTCAGGCATGATTTCCGGCGCATCCACGGCTTCAAACTGAATCGCTCCCGCCGGGCTGCGGGTCTGCACCCATTCGAATTTAAACAGGTTCTCGAAGAAGTAGTTGCTCCACTGGGTCGGAGTTTGTGACCAGATGACTTCCAGACCGGAGGTAATGGCATCAGCGCCCACGCCCGTACCGTGCGTGCTCGCCCAGCCGAGGCCCTGCGCTTCAATCGGAGAGGCTTCCGGGTCAGTACCCACGTGGGTGGCTTCACCCGCGCCGTGGGTTTTGCCGAGGGTATGGCCGCCTGCAATCAGCGCCACGGTCTCTTCGTCGTTCATACCCATGTTGCCAAAGGTGGCGCGAATCGCTGCCGCCGCTGACAGCGGTTCGCCGCTGGCGTTTGGCCCTTCCGGATTGACGTAGATCAGGCCCATTTCGGTGGCAGCCAGCGGACGCTTCGCCAGCGCTTCCGGGTCACGGTGGGTCAGCCAGGCTTTCTCATCACCCCAGTTCACGTCCAGATCCGGTTCCCAGACGTCTTCACGTCCGGCACCAAAACCAAAGGTGCGGAAACCCGAGTTTTCCAGCGCCACGTTACCCGCGAGGATAAACAGGTCAGCCCAGGAAATTTTTTGACCGTATTTTTTCTTGATGGGCCACAGCAGACGGCGCGCCTTATCCAGGCTTACGTTATCCGGCCAGGAGTTCAGCGGCGCAAAGCGCTGTTGACCGCGTCCAGCCCCACCGCGCCCGTCAACGGAGCGATAGGTACCCGCGCCGTGCCAGGCCATACGGATAAACAGGCCCGCATAGCTGCCCCAGTCGGCAGGCCACCACGGTTGAGAGTCGGTTAAGAGTGCTTTGAGGTCGCCTTTAAGGGCGGAGTAATCAAGTTTGCTGAATTCTTTGCGGTAGTCGAAGTCTTCACCCAGCGGGTTCGAACGATTGGAATGTTGGTTAAGAAGATCGATGCGGAGTTGTTTTGGCCACCAGTCGCGGCTGCCTGTACCTGCGCCCGCGCTGTGATCGACGCCGCCCTGGTGGAACGGGCATTTGCCGACTGATGCCGCTTTATTGGTCTCGTCTGACGTGCTCATCGCTATGCTCCCTTTTACAGTGTTACCGTTACGATATACACCACTAGCAATAAGTTATAGTTGAATTAATCCACAGATTCGATAGCTGATACCTTTTAACTTTTTCCCCTGTTAAAAAGCCCTCAATTTAAGAGGGCTTTTGGTGTTTTACGCGGGGCGAACGCCCAGAGTGTGGCAGATGGCGTAGCTCATCTCCGCACGGTTTAGCGTGTAGAAGTGGAAATCTTTCACTCCTTCACGGCTTAAAATTTTCACCATGTCCATCGCGATATTAGCCCCCACCAGCTTGCGGGTTTCCGGGTCATCGTCCAGCCCTTCGTACATTTTGGACATCCACAGCGGAATGCGGACATTGGTCATATCAGCGAATTTCTTCGCCTGCTTGAAGTTAGAGACCGGCAGAATACCCGGGATAATTTCAACGTCGATGCCCGCGGAGACGCAGCGGTCACGGAAGCGCAGATAGCTTTCGACATCGAAGAAGAACTGGGTAATGGCGCGATTCGCGCCGGCGTCCACTTTACGCTTGAGGTTAAGCAGATCGGCCTGGGCGCTTTTCGCTTCCGGATGCACCTCAGGATAAGCGGCAACGGAGATATCAAAATCAGCCACGTCTTTCAGCAGCGCGACCAGATCGGCGGCATACATGTCCGGCTTACCGCTGCCCGGCGGCAGATCACCGCGCAGTGCGACAATATGACGGATGCCGTTATTCCAGTAATCCTGGGCGATAGCCCGTAACTCGTCGCGGGTCGCGTCGATACAGGTGAGGTGCGGCGCCGCTTCCAGACCGGTACGATCTTTGATGCCTTTGATAATGCTGTGCGTACGATCGCGCTCGCCGGAGTTAGCGCCGTAAGTCACGGAAACGAACTTCGGCTTCAGGCTGCTGAGACGATCGATAGAGCTCCACAGGGTTTGCTCCATTTCACTGGTGCGCGGCGGGAAAAATTCAAAAGAGACGTTAATCTGACCGTTTACTTCGGCCAGGCTCTGATTCAGTGCTTCCCGCTGGTTGGCGTGAAAAAAGCTCATACCTCACCTCTATCAATCACATGTCGTTGTCTGTTGTCTTGTGAACTTCTATACGTTTAGACGTCCAGATGTAAAAATGACGGAAAAGCAGAGGGACGTCAACATAAATAATCAACAATAACGGTGAGGTTTGCTCAGACAAGATGAAGAAAGTTCATGATGGGGAGTGAGACACCCCCTGCCCAGGACCTTACTGCCCTTTGGGTAAAGGGGAAAAGACCGCACCAGGCAGTCTTCTCCCTATGGGGTGTACGGTGCGGTTTTAATGCCAGCAGAAGTGATGCACAACCTGAGTAATCAGTTCGCGGGTTGGCTTGATGAAGCGGGTTTCCAGATATTCATCCGGCTGGTGCGCCTGGTTGATGGAGCCGGGGCCAAGGACCAGCGTAGGGCAAAGCGTCTGAATAAACGGCGCTTCGGTGCAGTAGTTCACCACGTCGGTTTTCTCACCGAGCAGCTTTTCCACCACCTCAACCAGCTGATGGTCCGGCGGGCATTCGTAACCCGGGATCGGCGGATGCAGTTCGGAGACCGTCAGGCGGCCCGGCCAGCGCTCGCTCACCGGGGCCAGCGCCTCATTCAGCAGGCCGTCGAGATCGCTGAGGGTCATACCCGGCAGCGGGCGGATGTCCATATGCAGTTCGCAGCAGGCGCATATACGGTTCGAGGCATCGCCGCCGTGCAGGCTGCCGAGGTTCAGGGTCGGATACGGCACGGTGAACGCGTCATAGTGATAGCGCTCTTTCAGATCGTCGCGCAGGGCCATGATGCGCCCGATGGCGTCATGCATCAGCTCAATGGCGTTCACGCCGCGCGCCGGGTCGCTGGAGTGGCCGGACTGGCCGAGCACGCGCACGGCCGTAGAGATATGGCCTTTGTGCGCGCGAATCGGTTGCAACGACGTCGGCTCGCCGATGATCGCGCAATCCGGGCGAATCGACGTGTTTTCAGAGAAGTAGCGCGCGCCAGCCATGCTGGTTTCTTCATCAGCGGTCGCCAGAATGTAGAGCGGTTTTTTCAGCTTCGTCACGTCCACGTCACGCAGCGCGTCGAGGATAAAGGCGAAGAAGCCTTTCATGTCGGCGGTGCCCAAACCGTAGAGCTTGTTGTCATGCTCGGTCAGGGTGAACGGATCGCGCGTCCAGCGGCCATCGTCAAACGGCACGGTGTCGGTATGACCGGCCAGCAGCAGGCCGCCCGCACCGGTTCCGGTGCTGGCGAGCAGGTTAAATTTGTGGCGGGTTCCGGGAACGGGCTGAACCTCAACGTTAAACCCAAGATCGCTAAACCAACCCGCCAGCAGATTGATTAAAGTCTCATTGCTCTGATCCAGCGCTTCTTCCGTTGCGCTGATGGACGGTGTGGCAATCAGGGCGCGGTAGATCTCGATAAATGGCGGTAAGTTCATTTTCATTGTTGACACACCTTAGGTCGTGATAGTATCAATATTCATGCAATAAATGTGAATAAAAATACATTAACGTTGAGCATAAAGGAACCCGATGTTGAATACGCTGATTGTAGGCGCTAGCGGTTATGCGGGCGCAGAGCTTGTAAGCTACGTGAATCGCCATCCACATATGACCATAACCGCTTTGACCGTGTCAGCGCAAAGCAATGATGCAGGAAAGTTAATTTCCGATTTGCATCCGCAGCTTAAGGGCCAGGTCGATCTGCCGCTGCAGCCCATGTCTGACATCAGCGAGTTTACCGACGGCGTCGACGTGGTGTTTTTAGCCACCGCGCACGAGGTCAGCCACGACCTGGCGCCGCAGTTCCTGGCGGCTGGCTGCGTGGTCTTCGACCTCTCCGGCGCGTTCCGCGTTAACGACGGCGCGTTCTACGAAAAATATTACGGTTTCACCCATCAGCATCCGGATCTGCTGGAAAAAGCGGTGTACGGCCTGGCGGAGTGGAGCGCTGACAAACTGAAAGAAGCTGACCTGATTGCCGTTCCGGGCTGCTACCCGACTGCAGCGCAGCTTTCCCTGAAGCCGCTGATCGACGCAGGCCTGCTGGATCTGAGCCAGTGGCCGGTGATTAACGCCACCAGCGGCGTGAGCGGTGCAGGCCGCAAGGCGGCGATCTCCAACAGCTTCTGCGAAGTGAGCCTTCAGCCGTATGGCGTGTTTAATCACCGTCATCACCCTGAAATCACGACGCATCTGGGCGCGGACGTCATTTTCACCCCGCACCTGGGCAGCTTCCCGCGTGGGATCCTCGAAACCATCACCTGCCGCCTGAAACCGGGCGTGACCAAAGAGCAGGTGAACGAGGCCTTCACGCAGGCGTATGCGGACAAACCGCTGGTGCGCCTGTACGACAAAGGCGTGCCGGCGCTGAAAAACGTGGTCGGTCTGCCGTTCTGCGATATCGGCTTTGCCGTTCAGGGTGAGCATCTCATCGTGGTGGCCGCAGAAGATAACTTACTGAAAGGCGCTGCCGCACAGGCAATGCAGTGTGCAAATATTCGTTTCGGTTTCCCGGAAACGCAGGCTCTTATTTAAGGTGTGATGATGAACCCATTAATTATCAAACTCGGTGGTGTACTGCTGGATAGCGAAGAAGCGCTGGAGCGTCTGTTTACCGCGCTGGTGAACTATCGCGAGTCACATCAACGTCCGCTGGTGATTGTGCACGGCGGCGGCTGCGTGGTGGATGAGCTGATGAAAGGGCTCAACCTGCCGGTGAAAAAGAAAAACGGCCTGCGCGTGACGCCTGCTGACCAGATTGACATCATTACCGGCGCGCTGGCGGGTACGGCGAACAAAACGCTGCTGGCGTGGGCGAAGAAACACCACATCGCGTCCGTTGGCCTCTATCTGGGCGATGGCGACAGCGTAAAAGTGACCCAGCTCGACGAAGAGCTCGGCCACGTTGGACTGGCGCAGCCTGGTTCGCCTAAGCTGATTAATACGCTGCTGGAAGGGGGTTTCCTGCCGGTGGTGAGCTCAATCGGCGTGACCGAAGAGGGCGAGCTGATGAACGTCAACGCTGACCAGGCAGCAACCGCGCTCGCGGCAACGCTGGGCGCGGATCTGATCCTTCTCTCCGACGTGAGCGGCATTCTGGACGGCAAAGGCCAGCGCATTGCGGAAATGACGGCTGAGAAAGCCGAGCAGCTGATTGCCCAGGGCATTATTACCGACGGCATGATCGTCAAAGTGAACGCCGCGCTGGATGCCGCACGCACGCTGGGCCGCCCGGTGGATATCGCCTCCTGGCGTCACGCTGAACAACTGCCTGCGCTGTTCAACGGTACGCCGATTGGCACGCGTATTCTGGCGTAATCGATTTAACGTTTTGTAGGCCCGGTAAGCGCAGCGCCACCGGGCAATGAAATTCAAAGATATTAAGGAAGCATGTTATGGCACTTTGGGGTGGGCGTTTTACACAGGCAGCGGATCAGCGGTTCAAACAGTTCAACGACTCTTTGCGCTTCGACTACCGCCTGGCCGAACAGGATATTGTCGGCTCTGTGGCCTGGTCCAAAGCGCTGGTGACGGTTGGCGTACTGACCGCAGACGAACAATTACAGCTGGAAGAAGCGCTGAACAATCTGCTGGAAGAGGTGCGTCTTAACCCGCAGCAGATCCTCGAAAGCGATGCTGAAGATATTCACAGCTGGGTGGAAGGCAAACTTATCGACAAAGTCGGCCAACTGGGCAAAAAGCTGCACACCGGACGCAGCCGTAACGACCAGGTCGCCACCGATCTGAAGCTGTGGTGTAAAGATACCGTTGGCGAACTGCTGGCGGCTAATCGTCAGCTGCAGAGCGCACTGGTGGAGACCGCGCAGAACAACCAGGACGCGGTGATGCCGGGTTATACTCACCTGCAGCGCGCCCAGCCGGTGACCTTTGCGCACTGGTGTCTGGCCTACGTCGAGATGCTGGCGCGTGATGAAAGCCGTCTGCAGGACACCCTTAAACGTCTGGACGTCAGCCCGCTGGGCAGCGGCGCGCTGGCCGGTACCGCTTACGAAATCGACCGTGAACAGCTGGCAGGCTGGCTGGGCTTTGCCTCCGCCACCCGTAACAGCCTGGACAGCGTGTCTGACCGCGACCACGTGCTGGAGCTACTTTCCAATGCCTCGATCGGGATGGTGCACCTGTCGCGTTTTGCCGAAGACCTGATCTTCTTTAACTCTGGCGAAGCGGGCTTCGTCGAGCTGTCCGACCGCGTGACCTCAGGCTCATCCCTGATGCCGCAGAAGAAAAACCCGGACGCGCTTGAGCTAATTAGGGGTAAATGTGGCCGCGTGCAGGGCGCGCTGACCGGCATGATGATGACCCTGAAAGGGCTGCCGCTGGCGTATAACAAAGACATGCAGGAAGACAAAGAAGGACTGTTCGACGCGCTCGACACCTGGCTGGACTGTCTGCATATGGGCGCGCTGGTGCTGGACGGCATTCAGGTGAAACGTCCGCGCTGCCAGGAAGCGGCGCAGCAGGGCTATGCGAACTCTACCGAGCTGGCGGATTATCTGGTGGCGAAAGGCGTACCTTTCCGTGAAGCGCACCATATCGTGGGTGAAGCGGTAGTGGAAGCTATTCGTCAGGGTAAACCGCTGGAAGATTTGGCGCTGGCCGACCTGCAGAAGTTCAGCGCGGTTATCGGGGATGATGTGTATCCGATTCTTGCGCTGCAGTCTTGCCTGGATAAACGTGCCGCGAAAGGCGGCGTGTCGCCTAAGCAGGTGGCGCAGGCGATAGCGGATGCGAAAAACCGTTTGGTTTAATCTGTCCTGACTGGTGCCCTCTCCCCCTATGCGGGGAGAGGGCCAGGGTGACGAGTTACAGCAGCTTAGCCAGACGGTTGATGTCGGACTGAATGGCTCCTGCGGTGACATCGCGCCCGGCGCCAGGACCGCGGATTACCAGCGGGTTATCGCGATACCAGCGGCTTTCGATGGCGAAGACGTTATCGCACGGCAGCAGCGCCGCCAGCGGATGCTCAGGACGCACCGCCTCGACGCCGACTCGCGCTTTTCCGTTAGCCTCAAAACGCGCCACATAGCGCAGTACCAGCCCCATCTCGTTCGCCGCTTCCAGACGCTGAACCATCTGCTCGTTAAGCTCTTCACCATTTTCAAAGAAATGGTCCACAGAACCTTCTTCACAGCCGGCAGGCACCAGTGATTCGACGCGTACGGAATCCGGTTCGATGTCGTAACCAGCTTCACGCGCCAGGATTACCAGCTTACGCATCACGTCTTTACCGGAAAGGTCAACGCGCGGATCGGGTTCCGTTAAGCCCTGCTGCCACGCCTGATCCACCAGGTCGGTGAACGGTACGGTGCCGTCAAACTGCAGGAACAGCCAGGAGAGCGTGCCGGAGAAGATACCGCTCAGCGCCAGAATGCTGTCGCCGCTTTCAATCAGGTCACGCACGGTGTGGTTAACCGGCAGGCCCGCGCCCACGGTGGCGTTATACAGCCAGTGACGGCCAGTTTTTTCAAACGCGTCGTGGATCTGACGGTATTTATCGGTGCTGCTCGCCCCCGCCAGCTTGTTGGCGCTGATGACGTGGAAACCGTGGCTGGCGAAATCAAGGTACTGATCGGCAAGCTGTTCGCTGGCGGTAACGTCCAGCACCACCAGATCGTCATACGGGTGCGCGCGCATCCACAGGAACAGCGACTCTTCATCCTGCTCAACCGCTTCATCGTTAAAGAAGGCAAGCGCGCGGCTGGCGTCCAGCCCTTCGTAGTTCAGCAGGCTGCGGCGACTGTCTACCACGCCCGCAAGAATAAATTCAAACCCGGTACGCGCCGAGAGCGTCACCTGTTCGCGGGCAAACAGCTCAAGCCAGCGGGAACCGATATTACCTTTCCCGAACAGCACCAGGCCGATGCGTTTTTCCGCGCGGAACAGGGAGGTATGCAGACCCTGAATCAGGCTTTCGGTTGGCCCTTTGCGCAGAACGGCAACCAGGCTGATGCCCTCTTCCGACTGCCAGGTGAACTCCACCGGCTGCCCTTTCAGCTGCTGCCAGAAGCGGTGGCAGTGCAGCGGGTTACGGGTGACGCCCGCGCCCACCATCGCCACCAGCGCCAGCCCCTGACGCAGGCGAAGTTCGCCCGGCAGGCCTGCTTCATCCAGAATTTTCAGCGCGCTGTCCGCCACTTCTGCGGTATAGCAGAACTGCAGCAGCTGGCGGTCATTGTGAACACCCACGGCCAGCGGACGCACCTGAGCACGTTTCAGGATCGTGTCGATCTCTTTATGCGCCAGCTTGAAGTCCTGCCCCGCAGGCACCTGGAACTCAATCAGGCAGATGTCGTCATGGCTGGTGACAATACGAGCCCCGGTACCGGACGCCAGCACGCGCTCAATGCGCGTGGAGCCTTGATCCGGGGTGTAACTGCAGCGCAGCTGGAGGTCGATATCGCTGCCGGAAACCGGCTGCAGCGTGCGCGCGTGCAGTACCGGCGCAGCCAGACGCGCCAGTTCACTGGCTTCATCCAGGCGCAGCAGCGGCAGCAGGCAGGCATCCTTAACTTTACGCGGGTCCGCGCTGTAAACACCGGCCACGTCGCTCCAGATGGTGACGCGGGACACGCCCGCCAGGGCACCAATCTGCGTTGCCGAGTAGTCCGATCCGTTACGGCCCAGCAGCACGGTTTCGCCCGCGTTGCTGCGGCTGATAAAGCCGGTGACGACAATACGTTTGCCCGGGTGCTGCACCAGCAGCTGTTGCAGCAGCGGGTAGGACAACCCTTCATCCACCTGCGGCTGCGCGGCGCGTTCGGCGCGCAGGAAATCACGCGCGTCGAGCCAGGCCGCTTCCACGCCCAGGTGTTGCAGCACGGCGGCCATCAGGCGTGCGGACCACACTTCACCGTGGCCCACCACTTCGGCATACACCGCATCGGTAATACCGCTGTCCAGCAGGGCAGCCAGACGCTCAAGGTCATGGGTGAAGGCACCGATCAGCCCGTCCGCCACGTCCGCAGGCAGCAGGCCGGCAATCAGCTCGCTCTGGTAACGACGTAAGGACTGTTGCACCTGATGCGCAGAAAGGCGATCGGTCTGGCTCAGTTTCAGCCAGCTAATCAACTGGTTGGTGGTGCTGCCCGCTGCCGAGACAACCATCATGTCACCCGGCTGTGAATATTCCGTCATGATCCCTGCAACGCGCAGGTAACATTTCACATCAGCAAGACTACTACCACCAAACTTGTGCAGCTGACGACCCTTCGCCCCTGCCTGCGCTATCACACTCATGATTACCCCTTGGCTGCGATCCGGAAGCCATTTTCCAGATCGGCAATTAAATCTTCAGAATCTTCAATGCCGGTTGAGATACGCAGCAGCGTCTCAGAAATCCCGGCGGCGGCACGTGCTTCCGGTGCCATACCTGCGTGCGTCATGGTTGCGGCGTGGGAGATCAAGCTTTCAACCCCACCTAAGGATTCCGCCAGCGTAAACAATGACAGCCCGCTCAGGAAGCGACGCAGCGTTTGCTCGTCACCGTCCAGTTCAAAACTTAACATCGCGCCAAACCCTTTCTGCTGGCGCGCGGCAATCTCGTGCCCCTGATTTTCCGGCAGCGACGGGTGATAAAGCTTTTTCACCAGCGGCTGGGTTTTCAGGAAATCGACAATCGCCTGGGCATTGCGCTGCGCCACGTCCATGCGCGGCGAAAGCGTGCGGATGCCGCGCAACAGCAGATAGCTGTCGAAGGCGCCCGCGGTGACGCCAATGTTATTGGCCCACCATGCCAGTTCGGTGACAACATCCGGATCTTTGGCAATTACCACGCCTGCCACTACGTCAGAATGGCCGTTCAGATATTTAGTGCATGAATGCAATACCAGATCGGCACCCAGTGCGAGTGGGTTCTGAAGGGCCGGACTGAGGAACGTATTATCCACTACACTTATCGCTCCCGCATCCCTTGCGAGCTGACAAATTTTCGCAATATCGACAACGCGCAACAATGGATTGCTTGGACTTTCCACCAGAACCAGCTTTGGTTTCTCTGCCAGAGCCTGTTTCAGCGCCTGTTCGTCGTTTTGATCGACAAACAGCACGCGATAGCAGCCGCGTTTTGCCAGGCTATCAAACAGGCGATAGCTGCCGCCGTAGCAATCGTGTGGGGCAACCAGCAGATCGCCCGGTTT
The DNA here is from genome assembly GCF_058354585.1 of Enterobacter sp. Taxon_8. Lineage (NCBI taxonomy): Bacteria > Pseudomonadati > Pseudomonadota > Gammaproteobacteria > Enterobacterales > Enterobacteriaceae > Enterobacter > Enterobacter sp. Taxon_8. Next base: position 4,457,316 of record NZ_CM177989.1, read on the forward strand.
CAGGAACACGGTGGTCACCAGGTGAATGGCGGACATCCCGGTATTGGTTAATACTGCCCCTGCGCCCCCTTCCAGTTCCGCAAGCGCGCGCTGGGTCACGTCACGCGTAGGGTTGCCACGACGCGAGTAGTCATGCGCGCGGGGTTCATTAAATCCGGTGAAGTTGTAGGTACTGGAAAGATGAATCGGCGGGACAACGCAGCCGTACTGCTCGTCATCATTTAATCCGCTACGCACTGCAATAGTGGCCTGTTTACGCGTCATGGTGAGGGCTTCCTGGCGAATGAGGTGAAAAGTCAGGCACCAGAGTAAACATTGAAAGTATGGACGTCAATACATCTGGACATCTAAACTTCTTTGCGTATAGATTGAGCAATGCGCAAATAGCCGTTAAAATTATATGCTTTAGTGCACGCTGCAGCGGCAATATCCGTGCCACGGTATCGTCTCTACGGTAAACTAGACAAGATTGCGGTTCAAAACGGGTGGTTACAGGTTTTGCACCTTTAGATAAATGACTGAGAGGATTAAAGGTATCTCATGGCTGAATGGAGCGGCGAATATATCAGCCCATACGCTGAGCACGGTAAGAAGAGTGAGCAAGTAAAGAAAATTACGGTTTCCATTCCTCTGAAGGTGTTGAAGATCCTCACCGATGAACGTACGCGTCGTCAGGTGAACAACCTGCGCCACGCGACCAACAGCGAACTGCTGTGCGAAGCGTTTCTGCATGCGTTTACCGGTCAACCGTTGCCGAACGATGAAGATCTGCGCAAAGAGCGTAGTGATGAAATCCCGGAAGAGGCGAAGGTGATCATGCGTGAACTGGGTATTGACCCGGAGACGTGGGAATACTGAGAAGCGGATACAAAAAAGGCACCTTGCGGTGCCTTTTTTTCGGGAAACTTATTTAGCGCCCGGGATGCTGAAACGCTTGTTGAAGCGGTCAACACGGCCACCGGTTGCAACGTCACGCTGCTTACCAGTGTAGAACGGGTGGCATTTGCCGCACACGTCCAGGTTCAGATCGTGACCCACGGTAGAGCGGATCTGGATAGAGTTACCGCAAGAACAGTTTGCAGTAATCATTTCGTATTTCGGGTGAATATCTTTTTTCATGGGAGAACCTCAGTTAAGGCCGCGTCGCTCTTCCAGCCCTAACGCCAGACACCACGCGATGTTGATTGTAAGTTCTTTGGCGTAAAGTACACCAAAGGCGGCGAATCATACAGAATTTGACCAACGTATGCAAACTGATCCGCACGCCGCTTTTACTAATGTGTATACTAACGCGCCACTTTTCAAGTCAGGAAGATTCGATGCCCGTCGCTCACGTTGCCCTGCCCGTTCCGCTTCCCCGCACCTTTGACTATCTGCTGCCCGACAGCATGAGCGCCAAAGCGGGCTGCCGCGTGACCGTGCCGTTTGGCAAACAGCAGCGCGTGGGGATCGTCGTCTCCGTCAGCGATAAAAGCGAGCTACCGCTTAATGAGCTGAAATCAGTCGTTGAGGTGCTGGACAGCGAGCCGGTTTACTCCACCAGCATATGGCGACTGCTGCTGTGGGCAGCGGATTATTATCATCACCCGATCGGCGACGTCCTGTTCCACGCTCTGCCAATTATGCTGCGTCAGGGCAAGAGCGCCAGCCATGCGCCAATGTGGTACTGGTTTGCCACGGAGGAAGGCCAGGCCGTCGACATCAACAATCTGAAGCGCTCGCAGAAGCAGCAGCAGGCGCTGGCGGCGCTGCGTCAGGGGAAAATCTGGCGGCATCAGGTCGACGAGCTTGAGGTCAGCGAAACGGCGCTACAGGCATTAAGAAAGAAAGGGCTAAGCGAACTGGCCAGCGAAGCGCCTGCTCTGAACGACTGGCGGGAGAGTTTCTCCGTTTCAGGGGATCGCCTGCGTCTGAATACCGAACAGGCCACCGCTGTAGGCGCGATTCATAGCGCCTCCGATCGTTTCTCTGCCTGGCTGCTGGCGGGGGTCACCGGTTCCGGCAAGACCGAAGTCTACCTGAGCGTGCTGGAAAACGTGCTCGCTCAGGGGAAACAGGCGCTGGTGATGGTGCCGGAAATTGGCCTGACGCCGCAAACCATCGCCCGATTTCGCGAACGCTTTAACGCGCCGGTTGAGGTGCTGCACTCCGGCCTGAACGACAGCGAACGCCTCAGCGCCTGGCTGAAAGCGAAAAACGGCGAAGCGGCGATTGTGATCGGCACCCGTTCATCGCTGTTTACGCCGTTTAAAAATCTTGGCGTTATCGTGATCGACGAAGAGCACGACAGCTCCTATAAACAGCAGGAAGGCTGGCGCTATCATGCCCGCGATCTGGCGGTCTATCGCGCGCACAGCGAGCAAATTCCCATTATTCTGGGTTCCGCCACGCCGGCGCTCGAAACGCTGCACAACGTGCGCCAGCGTAAATACCACATGCTGCGCCTGACGCGTCGGGCGGGTAATGCCCGTCCGGCCATTCAGCACGTGCTGGATCTGAAAGGTCAGCAGGTTCAGGCGGGGCTAGCGCCCGCGCTGATTACCCGCATGCGCCAGCATTTGCAGGCGGGGAATCAGGTCATTTTGTTTCTGAACCGCCGCGGATTCGCCCCTGCCCTGCTGTGCCACGACTGCGGCTGGATTGCCGAATGCCCGCGCTGCGACCACTACTATACCTTCCATCAGGCCCAGCGGCATTTGCGCTGCCACCACTGCGACAGCCAGCGTCCGGTGCCGCGCCAGTGTCCGTCATGTGGTTCAACGCATATTGTGCCGGTCGGTCTGGGAACGGAACAGCTTGAACAGGCGCTTGGTCCCTTCTTCCCGGACGTGCCGATTTCGCGTATCGACCGGGACACCACCAGCCGCAAAGGCGCGCTCGAACAGCAGCTGGCGGAAGTGCATCGCGGTGGCGCGCGCATCCTGATTGGTACCCAGATGCTGGCTAAAGGTCACCATTTTCCGGACGTGACGCTGGTCGCCCTGCTGGACGTGGACGGCGCGCTGTTCTCGGCAGATTTTCGTTCAGCCGAGCGCTTCGCCCAGCTTTATACCCAGGTAGCCGGACGTGCAGGACGCGCCGGTAAACAGGGCGAAGTGGTGTTGCAAACGCACCACCCGGAGCACCCGCTGCTGCAAACCTTGCTGCACAAAGGCTATGACGCCTTTGCCGAGCAGGCGCTGGCCGAGCGCCAGACTATGCAGCTACCGCCGTGGACCAGTCACGTCATCATCCGCGCGGAAGATCATAACAACCAGCAGGCGCCACTTTTCCTGCAGCAGCTGAGAAACCTTCTGCAGGCCAGCCCGCTGGTGGATAATCAGCTGTGGATTTTGGGCCCGGTGCCCGCCCTCGCGCCAAAACGCGGCGGCCGTTTCCGATGGCAGATTTTGCTCCAGCACCCTTCGCGTGTTCGTCTTCAGCATATCGTCAGCGGCGCGCTGGTGCTGATTAATACCTTGCCCGAAGCGCGAAAAGTGAAGTGGGTGCTGGACGTCGACCCCATCGAAGGCTGAAGCTGGATCGAAAAATTTAACTCTCCTCACATTTTTTATGAAAATTCTGTAACCGATTCCATTAACAATCTGTAAAAATGGTGATGTCAGAAGTTCGGTGTTCAGGCGAGGAGAAGACGTTGAAGTCCAGGAAAGAGGTTGCACCGGCGACCATGAAAGACGTTGCCCAGAAAGCACAAGTCTCTACGGCAACGGTATCCCGCGCATTAATGAACCCGGATAAAGTCTCCCAGGCGACCCGTAACCGGGTGGAGCAGGCTGCGCTGGAAGTGGGCTATTTCCCACAGGCGATGGGGCGTAACGTTAAACGCAACGAGTCGCGCACCATTCTGGTTATTGTGCCGGACATCTGTGACCCCTTTTTCAGCGAGATTATCCGCGGTATTGAAGTCACCGCGGCGGAACAAGGTTACCTGGTGCTGATTGGTGACTGTGCTCATCAGAATCAGCAGGAAAAAACCTTCATCGACCTCATTATCACCAAGCAGATCGACGGCATGCTTTTGCTTGGCTCTCGTCTGCCGTTTGATGCCAGCATTGAAGAGCAGCGTAATTTACCGCCGATGGTCATGGCCAACGAGTTTGCGCCAGAGCTGGAGCTGCCGACGGTCCATATCGATAACCTCACCGCCGCGTTCAACGCCGTAAATTATCTCCAGGAGCTGGGGCATAAGCGTATTGGCTGCATCGCCGGACCGGAAGAGATGCCGCTGTGTCACTACCGTCTGCAGGGCTACGTTCAGGCGCTGCGCCGTACCGGCGTTACCGTCGATCCGCACTACATTGCGCGCGGTGATTTTACCTTCGCTGCAGGTGGACAGGCGCTGGAGAAACTTCTGGACCTGCCTGAGCCACCAACCGCCGTATTTTGTCACAGCGACGTGATGGCGCTGGGCGCATTATCGTATGCCAAACGCCGCGGTCTTCGCATACCGAAAGATTTATCGATCATCGGTTTCGATAATATTTCGCTTTCGGAATTTTGCGATCCGCCGCTCTCAACGGTCGCTCAGCCGCGCTACAAAATCGGCCGCGAAGCGATGCTTCTTCTGCTGGATCAGCTTCACGGTCAAACAGTTAGCAGCGGCTCGCGGTTGCTGGACTGTGAACTGATCGTCCGCGGCACTACCCAGGCATTGACTTAAAGTAAACGTCTTTCGGATACCCTTATCTGGTCAAAGCCCCGCCGCTTAAGTAACATGGCGGACTGACGAACGAATAAATACAGCGAAACGATAGTGGCACAACGAGATTATGTACGTCGCGGCCAGCCGGCACCTTCGCGACGCAAAAAGAGTAGCTCAAGGAAAAAGCAACGTAACCTGCCTGCTGTCTCGCCAGCAATGGTCGCTATTGCTGCGGCTGTAGTCGTCGCCTTTATTGGTGGCCTGTACTTTATCACGCACCATAAAAAAGAAGAGTCTGAGGCGCTTCAGGCAAGCAAAGTGGCCGGAAATGGCCTTCCTCCGAAGCCTGAAGAGCGCTGGCGCTATATCAAAGAGCTGGAAAGCCGTCAGCCTGGGGTACGTGCGCCAACTGAACCTTCTGCGGGTGGTGAAGTGCAGAATGCGAATCAGCTGACGGATGAACAGCGTCAGCTGCTGGCACAAATGCAGGCCGATATGCGCCAGCAGCCTACGCAGCTGAACGAAGTGCCGTGGAATGAGCAGACCCCGGCACAGCGCCAGCAAACGCTGCAGCGACGTCAGGCGCAACAGCAGCAGCAGTGGGCACAAACCCAGCCGGTGCAGCAGCCTAAGGCACAGCCGCGGGTAACGGAACAGCCGTATCAGCAGCCGACGCGTACGGTGCAGTCTCAGCCTGTCCAGCAGCAGCCGAAAACTCAGCCTCAGAAACAGGCGGCTCAGCCTTATCAGGATCTGCTTCAGACGCCAGCGCATACCACCGCGCAGCAGCCGAAAACTCAGCAGGCTGCGCCGGTGACCAAAGAGACCGAAGCGCCGAAGCAGACGGCTGAGAAAAAAGACGAACGCCGCTGGATGGTGCAGTGCGGTTCGTTCAAAGGCGCGGAGCAGGCGGAAACGGTGCGTGCGCAGCTGGCCTTCGAAGGGTTTGATTCGCGTATTACCACCAATAACGGCTGGAATCGCGTGGTGATTGGGCCGGTCAAAGGCAAAGAAAATGCCGATGGCACCATTTCGCGTTTGAAAATCGCCGGTCACACAAACTGCATTCGACTCGCCTCCGGGGGTTGAAACCCCCAAAATCCCCCCCATCTATCATTTAATTCAGCCCTGAGCACAGGCTCAGGGCTTCTGTTTCCCGATTCTGTAACCAGGGGGTCTGCTCGTGACAACAATAGTAAGTGTACGCCGTAACGGCCATGTGGTAATCGCCGGTGATGGCCAGGCCACGCTGGGTAATACCGTCATGAAAGGCAACGTGAAGAAAGTACGCCGTCTCTACAACGACAAAGTGATCGCCGGTTTTGCAGGCGGCACGGCGGATGCCTTCACGCTGTTTGAACTTTTTGAACGCAAACTGGAAATGCACCAGGGTCATCTGGTGAAAGCTGCCGTTGAGCTGGCAAAAGACTGGCGTACCGACCGCATGCTGCGCAAGCTTGAAGCGCTGCTGGCCGTGGCCGATGAAACCGCTTCGCTTATCATCACCGGTAATGGTGACGTGATTCAGCCGGAAAATGACCTGATTGCCATCGGCTCTGGCGGCCCGTATGCCCAGGCTGCAGCCCGCGCGCTGTTGGAAAATACCGACATGAACGCGCGTGATATCGCGGTGAAGGCGTTGGATATTGCAGGTGATATCTGCATCTATACCAACCACAATCACACCATCGAAGAATTGACCTCCAAAGCGTAAGGATCTCCCATGTCTGAAATGACCCCACGCGAAATTGTCAGCGAACTGAACAAACACATTATCGGCCAGGATAACGCCAAGCGCTCCGTGGCTATCGCTCTGCGTAACCGCTGGCGTCGTATGCAGCTTGACGAAGAGCTGCGCCACGAAGTGACGCCAAAAAACATTCTGATGATCGGCCCGACCGGGGTCGGTAAAACCGAAATCGCCCGTCGTCTGGCGAAGCTGGCTAACGCGCCATTCATCAAAGTTGAAGCCACCAAGTTCACCGAAGTGGGCTACGTGGGTAAAGAAGTGGACTCCATTATCCGCGATCTGACCGACTCGGCGATCAAGATGGTGCGCGTCCAGGCGATCGAGAAAAACCGCTATCGCGCGGAAGAGATGGCCGAAGAGCGCATTCTCGACGTGCTGATCCCACCGGCAAAGAACAACTGGGGCCAGGCAGAACAGCAGGCTGAGCCTTCAGCCGCGCGTCAGGCGTTCCGCAAAAAACTGCGTGAAGGCCAGCTGGATGACAAAGAGATTGAGATCGATCTCGCTGCCGCGCCAATGGGTGTGGAAATCATGGCACCTCCGGGCATGGAAGAGATGACCAGTCAGCTCCAGTCCATGTTCCAGAACCTGGGCGGACAGAAGCAGAAAGCGCGTAAGCTGAAAATTAAAGACGCGATGAAGCTGCTGATTGAAGAAGAAGCGGCGAAGCTGGTGAACCCGGAAGAGCTGAAGCAGGATGCTATCGACGCGGTTGAGCAGCACGGTATCGTGTTTATCGACGAAATCGACAAAATTTGTAAGCGCGGTGGCAACAGCTCCGGCCCGGACGTGTCCCGCGAAGGCGTTCAGCGCGATCTGCTGCCGCTGGTTGAAGGCTGCACCGTCTCCACCAAGCACGGCATGGTGAAAACGGACCACATCCTGTTTATCGCATCAGGTGCCTTCCAGGTTGCCAGCCCGTCGGATTTGATCCCGGAGCTGCAGGGCCGTCTGCCTATCCGCGTTGAGCTGCAGGCGCTGACCACCGAAGATTTCGAACGTATCCTGACCGAGCCAAACGCCTCTGCTACCGTACAATACAAAGCGCTGATGGCGACCGAAGGCGTGAACCTCGAATTCACCGAAGACGGTATCAAACGTATTGCCCAGGCTGCATGGCAGGTGAACGAAACCACCGAAAACATCGGTGCGCGTCGCCTGCATACCGTGCTGGAACGCCTGGTTGAAGATATCTCTTACGACGCGAGCGACCTTAACGGCCAAACCGTTACCATTGACTCAGAATATGTGAGTAAACATCTGGATGCGTTAGTGGCAGATGAAGATCTGAGCCGTTTTATCCTATAATCGCGGTTACTGGATTCTCATCACGTTTAATGGGGGCTAATGCCCCCATTTTTATTGGCTAAATACTTATGACTGACATCAGCCGTACGCAGGCGTGGCTCGAAAGTCTGCGCCCAAAAACACTTCCTCTGGCCTTTGCCGCGATTATCGTCGGCACCGCCCTTGCCTGGTGGCAGGGTTATTTTGATCCGCTGGTCGCCGCGCTGGCACTGATTACCGCCGGCCTGCTGCAAATTCTCTCCAATCTCGCCAACGACTACGGCGACGCGGTAAAAGGCAGCGACAAGCCGGACCGCATAGGGCCACTGCGCGGAATGCAGAAAGGGGTGATTACCCAGGCGCAGATGAAACGCGCGCTGATTATCACCGTGGTGCTGATCTGCGTATCCGGCCTGGCGCTGGTGACGGTGGCGTCTAAGACCACCAGCGATTTTATTGGCTTCCTGGTGCTGGGTTTACTGGCTATTATCGCGGCCATCACCTACACCGTCGGCACGCGTCCTTACGGTTATATTGGACTCGGGGATATCTCCGTACTGGTGTTCTTCGGCTGGCTGAGCGTGATGGGAAGCTGGTACCTGCAGGCGCATACGGTGATCCCTGCCCTGTTCCTGCCTGCGACCGCTTGCGGTCTGCTGGCGACAGCTGTGCTCAACATCAACAACCTGCGCGACATCGACAGCGATCGCGAGAACGGCAAAAATACCCTGGCGGTTCGTCTGGGGCCGGTTAATGCCCGCCGCTATCACGCCTGTCTGCTCATTGGCGCGCTGGTTTGCCTGGCGCTGTTTAACCTGATTTCCTTGCAAAGCCTGTGGGGCTGGCTGTTTGTGCTTGCCGCGCCGCTGCTGATTAAGCAGGCCCGCTTTGTGATGCGTGAACTCAGCCCGTCCGCCATGCCGCCGATGCTGGAGCGCACGGTAAAAGGTGCGCTGCTGACTAACCTGTTGTTCGTCATCGGGATTGTGTTAAGCCAGACGCTGCGTTAGCTGACAAATATCAATTAACAATTGATGATTTTGCCAACAACGCATTTCGCACGATATACTGAACACATTCGCAGCAACTGAGCGTTAAACCTATGAAATACGATACCTCCGAGCTTTGTGACATCTACCAGGAAGATGTCAACGTCGTTGAACCGCTGTTCTCCAACTTTGGTGGGCGGTCATCATTTGGCGGTCAAATCGTCACGGTGAAATGTTTCGAGGACAACGGGTTGCTGTACGATCTGCTCGAACAGAACGGCCGCGGCCGCGTTCTTGTGGTCGACGGCGGCGGTTCCGTGCGCCGGGCATTAATTGATGCTGAACTGGCCGGCATTGCCGTCCAGAACGAGTGGGAAGGCCTTGTGGTGTACGGTTCCGTGCGCCAGGTGGACGATCTGGAAGACCTGGATATCGGGATTCAGGCCATCGCGGCCATACCGGTAGGGGCGGCGGGTGACGGCATCGGCGAAAGCGACGTGCGCGTCAATTTCGGGGGCGTGACCTTCTTCTCCGGGGATCATCTCTACGCCGATAATACCGGCATTATCCTTTCCGAAGATCCGCTGGATATCGAGTAATTAAACCGTCAGCGTGAACCATAAAAAAACCGCCAACAGCAATGTGGCGGTTTTTTTGTCCCTCGGGATTCGCGGTCCGTTGGGGAGTTTTGCAACCTTTAACCAGGATTTTTATCTTACCCTGGTTCAAATCTCAGGTAACCCCATCGACCCTTTATAAATTCCTAATTTCCTTTGAAAACCTTAACTACGCTACTGTTGCTCATTATGATGCATCGTCCCTTTCCGCCATCTCGCACATGGGCATCGGTCCAGGGAAAGGTGTATTAACAACCGTAAAGCAACCTTTAACCGGGCTTGTGTCCGCCGACTTATCACCGGTGGTGAACGGTGGAGCGGTTAGCTGCAGGGACCGCATAATGAAACGCTATTTATGTATCGCGTTCATTGTCGCCAGCGTACTCGTTGTAAAGAGTGATGAACCGAATGTGTTCGTTACTTTTGCTATGACAGCGCAGGACAAGTAGCGTTAAGGCCGCCTCTGGCGGCCTTTTTTATGGTTGGATGTCAGTTAGCGAGAACCATAAAAAAGCCGGGTAGCGGCTTCGCCTTACCCGGCCTGTGCAGTTCATCCCAGTGGGAATCAGACTTCTTCCATACGTCCCAGCAGCGCCTGCAGGCGATCCTGCCAGCCGTTCTGCTGTTCGCGCAGCTGGTTGTTTTCGCGCTCCAGTTCTTCGCGGCCGTGCTGCGCGTTCTGAACTTCCTGCGCCAGGCTGTTGTTCTTCTCTTTCAGCTCTTCAATTTCCATCTGCAGCAGGGTGATGGTGTCAATCGCCTGCTGTACTTTCGATTCCAGTTTCTCAAACACTTCTAAAGACATGATGCTACCTCTCCTGAATTGCAAGGCGACGCTTTAACATAAACGCGCACGACATATACCGTCGATTGTATGGAGCGCGGCGCTCTGTGTCCAGCGACACACCGCGCAGATCGCGGTTTGCAACACTTTTAGGTCTGGTCCTGGTGTGTTCGCGTCATATACCCCTAAATTGTTAGCTGATTCGTTAATGAAATGATTCAGCTCACATTCCGGCACTGATCCTGTACTGCTGCAAAGATGTGCTTTATGGCGCGAAAACGCTCATTTTATTGACGCAGACCACACATTTCGATTTCGATATTTCTCGTTTTTGCTCGTTAACGATAAATTAACACTATGTCTACAGGGCATCGTGGCTGTCACGGGCGGTCATGCTAACAATAAACATCAATTTCTTCAGGATTCCGATTATGAGTCAGACATCAACCTTAAAAGGCCAGTGCATTGCCGAGTTCCTTGGTACCGGGTTGTTGATATTCTTCGGAGTGGGCTGTGTCGCTGCACTGAAAGTGGCGGGTGCCAGTTTTGGTCAGTGGGAAATCAGTATCATCTGGGGTCTGGGCGTGGCGATGGCCATCTACCTGACAGCAGGGGTTTCTGGTGCACATCTTAACCCGGCGGTGACAATCGCACTGTGGCTGTTCGCGTGCTTCGACGGACGCAAAGTTGTACCTTTCATTCTTTCTCAGTTTGCCGGCGCGTTTTGCGCAGCGGCGTTAGTTTACGGGCTTTATTACAATCTTTTCATAGACTTCGAACAGACGCATCATATGGTACGCGGCAGCGTCGAAAGTCTGGATCTGGCAGGCATCTTCTCAACCTACCCTAACCCGCACATCAATTTTGTGCAGGCGTTCGCAGTTGAAATGGTGATTACCGCTATTCTGATGGGCGTTATCCTGGCGCTGACCGACGACGGAAACGGCATTCCGCGCGGCCCGCTGGCCCCCCTGCTGATTGGCCTGCTGATTGCGGTAATTGGCGCATCCATGGGCCCGCTGACCGGCTTCGCGATGAACCCGGCACGTGATATCGGACCAAAAGCGTTCGCCTTTATCGCAGGCTGGGGCGACGTCGCCTTCACAGGCGGCAAAGACATTCCTTACTTCCTGGTGCCGCTGTTTGCGCCGGTTGTCGGGGCTGCGCTGGGTGCGTTTAGCTACCGCAAATTAATTGGTCGCCACTTACCGTGCGACACCTGTGTGGAAGAGGAGAAGGAAACGACTTCTACCGCACAACAAAAAGCTTCGCTGTAATCTGACTACGGGACACATACCATGACCGAAAAAAAATATATCGTTGCGCTCGACCAGGGCACTACCAGCTCCCGCGCTGTCGTAATGGATCATGACGCGAACATCGTCAGCGTGTCACAGCGCGAATTTGAGCAAATTTATCCTCGCCCAGGCTGGGTAGAACACGACCCGATGGAGATTTGGGCGTCACAAAGCTCCACGCTGGTCGAAGTGCTGGCGAAAGCCGATATCAGTTCCGACGAGATTGCCGCGATTGGTATCACCAACCAGCGTGAAACAACGATCGTCTGGGAACGCGAAACCGGTAAGCCGATTTACAACGCCATCGTCTGGCAGTGCCGCCGTACCTCTGAAATCTGCGAACAGCTGAAGCGCGACGGTATGGAAGAGTACGTGCGCAGCGCCACCGGCCTGGTGGTTGACCCGTACTTCTCCGGCACCAAAGTGAAATGGATCCTCGACCACGTGGAAGGTTCACGCGAGCGTGCTAAACGCGGCGAGCTGCTGTTCGGTACCGTTGACACCTGGCTTATCTGGAAGATGACCCAGGGACGCGTCCACGTCACCGATTACACCAACGCCTCGCGTACCATGCTGTTCAACATCAACACCCTGGAGTGGGATGACAAGATGCTGGACGCGCTGGATATCCCACGCGCGATGCTGCCTGAAGTGCGCAAGTCTTCTGAGGTTTACGGCCAGACCAACATCGGCGGTAAAGGTGGCACCCGTATTCCTATCGCCGGTATCGCCGGTGACCAGCAGGCGGCGCTGTTCGGCCAGCTGTGCGTCAAGGAAGGGATGGCGAAGAATACCTACGGCACCGGCTGCTTTATGCTGATGAACACCGGTGAGAAAGCGGTGAAATCAGAAAACGGTCTGCTGACCACCATCGCCTGCGGCCCGCGCGGCGAAGTTAACTATGCCCTGGAAGGTGCTGTGTTCATGGCCGGTGCGTCTATCCAGTGGCTGCGTGACGAGATGAAGCTGATCAGCGATGCATTCGACTCCGAGTACTTCGCGACCAAAGTGAAAGACACAAACGGCGTGTACGTGGTGCCTGCGTTCACCGGTCTGGGCGCACCCTACTGGGATCCGTATGCACGCGGCGCGATTTTCGGACTGACGCGTGGCGTGAACTCTAACCACATTATTCGCGCCACTCTGGAATCCATCGCATACCAGACCCGCGACGTGCTGGAAGCGATGCAGGCGGACTCCGGCATTCGTCTGCACGCCCTGCGCGTGGACGGCGGTGCGGTAGCGAATAACTTCCTGATGCAGTTCCAGTCCGACATTCTGGGCACCCGCGTTGAGCGCCCTGAAGTGCGTGAAGTGACGGCGCTGGGTGCGGCGTACCTTGCCGGTCTGGCGGTAGGCTTCTGGCAGAACCTGGACGAGCTGCAGGAAAAAGCGGTTATCGAACGCGAGTTCCGCCCGGGCATCGAAACCACCGAGCGTAACTTCCGCTACAGCGGCTGGAAGAAAGCGGTGAAACGCGCCCTGGCGTGGGAAGAACACGAGGAGTAAGACAAACTTTCTCCTCACCCTAACCCTCTCCCCAAAGGGGAGAGGGGACTTAAAACACCCCTCCCCACTCTGTGATAAACTTCGTGCAATTCCTTTTGATTGCACGAGTACCTCATGAAACGTGAACTTGCTATCGAGTTTTCCCGCGTCACCGAAGCGGCAGCCCTTGCAGGCTATAAGTGGCTGGGTCGTGGCGATAAAAATACCGCAGACGGTGCAGCCGTCCATGCCATGCGCATTGTACTTAATCAGGTCAACATCGACGGCACCATCGTGATCGGCGAAGGCGAGATCGACGAAGCGCCAATGCTCTATATTGGTGAAAAAGTCGGTACCGGCAAAGGCGATACCGTGGATATTGCCGTCGACCCGATCGAAGGTACCCGCATGACCGCAATGGGTCAGGCCAACGCCCTGGCGGTGCTGGCCGTGGGCGATAAAGGCTGCTTCCTTAACGCGCCGGATATGTACATGGAAAAGCTGATTGTCGGTCCTGGCGCGAAAGGCGCAATCGACCTTAGCCTGCCGCTGGAAGAGAACCTGCACAACGTCGCCAAAGCCCTGGGCAAACCCCTTAGCGAACTCACCGTGACGATTCTGGCGAAACCGCGCCACGACGCCACCATCGCGCAGATGCAAAAGCTCGGCGTGCGCGTGTTTGCCATTCCGGACGGTGACGTTGCCGCCTCGATCCTTACCTGCATGCCGGACAGCGAAGTAGACGTGCTGTACGGCATCGGCGGCGCACCGGAAGGTGTGGTCTCTGCGGCAGTGATCCGCGCGCTCGATGGCGATATGCAGGCCCGTCTGCTGCCCCGCCACGAGGTGAAAGGCGACAGCGAAGAGAACCGCCGTATCGGAGAAAACGAGCTGGCGCGCTGCGAAGCGATGGGCATCGAGGCCAATAAAGTGCTCGCGCTGGACGAGATGGCCCGTAGCGATAACGTGGTCTTCTCGGCGACCGGCATCACCAAAGGCGATCTGCTGGACGGCATCACCCGCAAGGGCAATATGGCGACCACCGAAACGCTGCTGATCCGCGGTAAATCACGCACCATTCGTCGCATCCAGTCTATCCACTATCTCGACCGCAAAGACCCGGACGTACAGACGCACATTCTGTAAAACCGTTTGATCGATAGAGCTTTCCGGCCCAAATGGGCTGGAAATCTCCCCGTTAAGTACGGAAGATAGAACAGAGAAACAGCACAGGAGAAGATCATGGCGGACTGGGTAACAGGTAAAGTCACAAAGGTACAGTTCTGGACCGATGCGCTATTTAGTCTCACCGTACATGCTCCCGTTCACCCGTTTAAAGCCGGGCAATTTGCAAAGCTGGGACTGGATGTCGACGGCGAGCGCGTGCAGCGCGCCTACTCTTACGTTAACGCGCCTGATAACCCGGATCTCGAATTCTATCTGGTCACCGTTCCTGACGGTAAGCTCAGCCCGCGCCTTGCCGCCCTTAAGCCCGGCGACGACGTGCAAATTGTGAGTGAAGCGGCAGGCTTCTTTGTACTCGAAGAGATCCCGAATTGTGACACGCTCTGGATGCTGGCAACCGGTACGGCCATCGGCCCTTATCTCTCTATTTTGCAGTACGGCAAAGATCTGGAGCGCTTTAAAAACATCGTGCTGGTGCACGCTGCGCGCTACGCCGCGGACCTGAGCTACCTGCCACAGATGCAGGCGCTGGAGCAGCGGTACGGCGGAAAGTTAAAGATTCAGACGGTGGTCAGCCGCGAAACCGTAGCAGGAACGCTTACCGGTCGCGTGCCGGCGTTAATTGAGAGTGGAGCCCTGGAAGAGGCGGTGGGTTTGCCGCTGAACGCTGAAACCAGCCACGTCATGCTGTGTGGCAACCCGCAGATGGTACGGGACACGCAGCAGCTTCTGAAGGATACCCGGCAGATGACGAAACATCTTCGCCGCCGGCCGGGCCATATGACCGCTGAACACTACTGGTGATCAGCGGTATTTCACCTCAACGGTATCTTTACCGTATTTGTTTTCGCTCTGGGTGCCGATAAACGCACCCAGATCGACAATCATCATCACGAAGATGACCGAAGGCAGCAGCCTGCCCACAACCCACGGCAGGATGGACGGAAGCATCGCCCAGTTCCCCGCCACCAGCATCCACGCCAGAATAATCAGAAATGCCCACGCGCCGGAACGACCGCGATCGTGCAGGCGTTTAACAACAACAGCCGCCGTTGGCCATAGCAGGCAGACCAGCGCGAAGGCCGCCGTTTGCGTGCTCAGCCATGCGTTGTAAGCAACGAAAAACAGAAGCAGCATGGCGACAACCCACGTCACCATCCAGATCCAGAAATCACGGCGTCCAATACGCCCTTTGAATGAAAACAACCACTGCTGTATGGTCATGTAAGGTTCCTTATTATCGTATAGCGCGCATTTTACCCTGGAGTTGTGACCTTTTGACAAGCCGACCAGATATCGTTTTAATCATGAGCACTTACGGCCAGGGACAATGTTGATGAAAAGTTCGGCACATTCTCTTTTCCTGTGTTTAGCGGTGCTCAGCGCGGGTTTTCCCCTGCACGCCGCCGAAACCACTGCCCCGAGCACAGCGCCGTATCTGCTGGCGGGCGCCCCGTCGTTCGATCAGTCCATCAGCCAGTTTCGTGAAGCCTTCAATCAGGCCAACCCCACGCTGCCGCTGGATGAGTTTCGCGCCATTGATGGCTCCCGCGATACCCCCACACTGACCCGTGCGGCAAGCAAGATTAATGAGAATTTGTATGCCTCGACGGCGCTGGAGCGCGGAACGTTAAAAATCAAAAGCATGCAAATCACCTGGCTGCCGATACAGGGGCCAGAGCAGAAAGCCGCGAAGGCGAAAGCGCTGGAGTATATGAGCGCGGTATTGCAGGCCTTTACCCCTGCACTGACGAAAAAGCAAAGCCAGCAAAAGCTGCAAAAACTCCTCACCGCCGGTAAAAACAAGCGTTACTACGCCGATACCGAAGGCGCGATCCGCTATGTTGTGGCGGACAACGGCGAAAAAGGACTGACCTTCGCTGTTGAACCGATTAAGCTGGCACTATCTGACACCCTCGACGGGGCGAATTAATGACAAAAAGCAAAGCCTTTCGAGGGAAAATCTCTATACTGATTCACAGACCATGCTGCCCGACAGGGCGGCCATATTCCTTAATTCGCTTATTTAGCGTGGAGAATTGAAATGCGACATCCTTTAGTGATGGGTAACTGGAAGCTGAACGGCAGCCGCCACATGGTAAACGAACTGGTTGCGAACCTGCGTAAAGAGCTGGCTGGCGTGACCGGCTGCGCGGTTGCGATCGCTCCGCCGGATATGTATCTGGATCTGGCTAAACACGCCGCTGACGGCAGCCACATCATTCTGGGCGCGCAGAACGTTGACGTTAACCTGTCTGGCGCGTTCACCGGTGAAACCTCCGCTGAAATGCTGAAAGATATCGGCGCGAAATATATCATCATCGGCCACTCCGAGCGTCGCACCTATCACAAAGAATCCGATGAGTTCATCGCGAAGAAATTCGCCGTGCTGAAAGAGCAGGGCCTGATTCCGGTTCTGTGCATCGGTGAAACCGAAGCGGAAAACGAAGCGGGCAAAACCGAAGAAGTGTGCGCACGTCAGATCGACGCAGTGCTGAAAACCCAGGGCGCGGCAGCGTTCGAAGGCGCGGTTATCGCTTACGAGCCAGTCTGGGCGATCGGTACCGGCAAATCAGCAACCCCTGCACAGGCTCAGGCTGTTCACAAATTCATTCGTGACCACATTGCGAAAGCTGACGCCAAAGTCGCTGAGCAAGTGATTATCCAGTACGGCGGTTCCGTTAACGCTTCCAACGCTGCTGAGCTGTTCACCCAGCCAGACATCGATGGCGCGCTGGTTGGCGGTGCATCCCTGAAAGCGGACGCTTTCGCGGTGATCGTTAAAGCGGCAGAAGCGGCTAAACAGGCGTAATTGCCTTTGTGGCGGGTGGCGCTTCGCTAACCCGCCCTGCGGTTCTGTAGGCCCGGTAAGCGTCAGCGCCACCGGGCTTTTTTACAGCCGTCCCAGCAGGCTAAACCACAGATAATCCAGCGGCAGCAGCACCAGATACGTTGCAATAGCCAGCGCCAGACAAAGCACCATCCCCGCCCTGGCAGGCACCTTTCCTAACCCCATCGCCACCACAATCGGAGACGCCTGATAGGGCAGCAGCGGCGTGGAATAGCCCAGCACCTGAATCATAATCACCGACAGCAGCGGGAAACCGGTCGCGTCCGAAAAACTCTGCGCCAGAGTGGTATACAGCGCCGGAACGCCGTTGGCGGTCATAATGAAGTTGAGTGCGGTGGTAATACCGGTCAGCGCCAGGAAACTGGTGAACGGTCGGCCTGCCTCCAGCGGCATAATGCGGAGCAACGCCTCGCCCACCGCCGTTCCGATACCGGTTTGCGTCACGACGATCGCCAGCCCCAGAATACCGGCAACGTAGATACAGGTGCGCATATTCACCCCCGCAGAAAACTCTTCCCCGGTAATGAAACCAATGCGCGGCAGCATAACGATGATCGACGCCGCCAGCCCCGTCCACGCGGGCCCCACGCCGTGCCAGCTCTCCGTAACCCACATCCCCAGCACCACCGCCAGCAGCCAGGCAAGACGCTTTTCGTCCCGCCCCATAGGCTCAGACGGCGCCTGTTCTTTCGGCGATTTTGGGCTGCCGGGAAATAGCCAGCAGATGAGGCCAATCAGAATCAGGCCTTTGAGAATGCCCAGCACTGGCGTGTGCAGCAGCAGATAAGGAACATAGTTCAGATGGATGCCGTACGAGCCTTCCGCCGCACCGCTCATGACCAGGTTAGGGACGTTAGCAGGCAGAATCGTCGCCGAAAGCTGGAAAGTCCCAAACCCTACCGCCAGCGCCAGACCAAACCACGCTCGGGAGCCGTCTGCGATACCGGCGCGTTTCGCCATCGCGGCGACAATCGGCATCAGTAGCGCAATACGTCCCATATTCGACGGCATCACAAACGCCAGCGCGTAGCTCAGCAGCACCACGCTCGCCACCATCAACACCCAGGAGTCGGTGAGCCTTGCCGACAGCGCCCTGGCGGCCCTGTCTGCCAGTCCGGTTTTACGGATCGCCACGCCGAGCACGAATCCGCTGAAGACCAGCCAGAAAGCAGACGAGGCAAAACCGCCAAAGATGACCTCCGGCGGGGCGATCTTCGCAGTCATTGCCGCCGTGAAGAACAGCAGCGCGGTGATGAATTCCGGCAATAGCGACGTCGCCCACAGCACGATGGTGACGCCAACGATCAGTGAGGGCAGCAGCAGAGGATACGTTGACCAGAGCGACATACCTGTCTCCTGTAGTATTTTTGAGCAAGTCTACGGTGACAGGCCGCCGGAGTAAACGCGATTTATGGTGGGGTTACTTCAGGATAGCGCATTGATGATCCTGCAGTTCCTCCGCAGACGCGCGGTTAAGCGTGAGCAGGTTACGCTCGGTCGCCAGCAACACAAACGAACCATCAGACTGCTGCGCCATCGCCAGTGCGAAACGCCCCATATGGTCGCGCGCTTCCGGCAGCTCTTCTGCCAGCATCATAAACGGGCTGCGCTGGACCAGTTCATTCTCCGTCACCCGACGAGCAAGATACTCATGTCCTTCCAGTCCCCCGGGAAGAGGCAGCCACTGGGTGCTGATTTCTCCCTGTGCCGCGTTGAGCTTCTCGCGCACGTCCGGGCGCAGACAGGAGATATGAATGTGAAAATGGTTCTGCGTACGCCCTGTCGGAGAGTTAATCGTTAGCGAAATGGCGCTGTCGGGCACCTCGGATCCGCGCTTCAGGGTCATAAAGCTGCGCGACTGCCAGGCCAGCCAGAAAAAGTTCGGCGTGTGCGCTTCGGTCAACAGCGGGCTCTCGGTGCCGTTGATGCGATAGGTCGGCATCAGCAGGTATTGCAGCGGCCCGTTGCGGTCTTTAAATATCACATAGCCTGCATCCGTTTTCACCTGCACACACGGTGCCGGGTTACGATTCTGGATCTGATTCGGCACACACTGGTCGAGAACGATATGTCTTAACGCATTCGGATTACCCGCCTTCATCCAGTACACGCCGCCAGCGGCAAGGGCGATGACAATGAGGATCAATAAGATAATTTTTTTCACAACGCGTTCCCTGTTTTCGATTGAGGCAAAAGAGTAACGCAAAATGATGACCAAATAAAAAACCCGGCGGATTTCTCACGCCGGGTCACCGTGTCACAGGCTACTGGTTAGCGCTGGCTGATTTGGTCGAAGGTACCGCCATTAGAGAAGTGCTCTTTCTGCGCTTTCGTCCAGCCGCCGAACTCGTCATCGATGGTGAAGAGTTTCAGTTTAGGGAATACGCTTTCGTATTTCTTCGCAACAGCCGGATCGCGTGGACGATAGAAGTTTTTCGCCGCAATTTCCTGGCCTTCTGGCGAATAGAGATACTTCAGGTAAGCTTCCGCCACCGCTTTGGTATCTTTCTTCTCAACCACTTTATCGACCACGGAAACGGTCGGCTCAGCCAGAATCGATTCGCTCGGGGTCACGATCTCGAATTTGTCTTTACCCAGTTCGTTGGTCGCCAGCAGCGCTTCGTTTTCCCATGCAATCAGCACGTCGCCAATCCCGCGCTCGACGAAGGTGTTGGTGGCACCACGCGCGCCGGAGTCCAGCACCTCAACGTTTTTATACAGCGCCTTCACGAACTCCTGCGCTTTGGCCTGGTCGCCGTTGTTGTGATGCAGCGCGTAACCCCATGCGCCGAGGTAGTTCCAGCGAGCGCCGCCGGAGCTTTTCGGGTTCGGGGTAATCACAGAAACGCCCGGTTTGATCAGGTCGTTCCAGTCTTTAATTTGTTTCGGGTTGCCTTTACGCACCAGGAAGACGATGGTCGAGGTGTAGGGTGCGGAGTTATCCGGCAGGCGTTTGATCCAGTTTTTGTCAATGCGACCGCGCTCGGCGATCGCGTCGACATCGTAGGCCAGCGCCAGGGTCACCACGTCGGCTTCAATACCGTTTATCACGGACGTCGCCTGCTTGCCGGAGCCGCCATGCGACTGACGAACCACCACGTTGTCGCCGGTTTCCTGTTTCCAGTGTGCCGCAAACGCTTTGTTGTATTGCTCGTACAGTTCACGCGTCGGGTCATATGACACGTTCAGTAACTGGATATCCTTAGCCAGAACGCTGGTCGATGCCAGCAATAATGTTAAACCCACGCCCCATTTATTCATCGCCCAGCTCTCTTGTGTAGTGTTTTGATGAATGCAGCGTGCCAGAAAGCGAATCGAGGATTAAAGAATAAAAAAAGATTGGCTATAACGTAGTGGAATAATGGCCCTCTTCGCGAAAGAAGAGGGCCAAGAGAATCAGTACAGCTTTTTCGCGCAGTCCAGCCAGTCACCTTTGAACGGACGCTTCATGTTTTCAATGGCGTCGATGATGTCGTGGTGAACCAGTTTTTCGTTCTGAATACCGACGCAGCGGCCGCCGTGGCCCTGCAGCAGCAGATCGATCGCGTACGCGCCCATACGGGACGCCAGAATACGGTCGTAAGGACCTGGGGAACCGCCACGCTGGATGTGGCCCAGTACGGTCGCGCGGGTTTCGCGTTTGGTTTCGGCTTCGATGTACTTCGCCAGCTCGTCAACGTCGCAGATGTGCTCGGTGATAGCCACGATCGCGTGTTTTTTACCCTTCGCGATGCCCGCTTTGATTTCAGCCACCAGATCTTCACGACTAAATTCGACTTCTGGCACGACGATAAATTCGCAACCGCCCGCAATGGCAGCCGCCAGCGTCAGGTCGCCACAGTAACGGCCCATCACTTCAACGATAGAGATACGCTGGTGAGAAGACGAGGTGTCACGCAGGCGGTCAATCGCTTCAACAACGGTACCGAGTGCAGTAAAGAAGCCGATAGTGTAGTCAGTGCCTTTGATGTCGTTGTCGATGGTGCCAGGTAGACCGATGCACGGGAAACCCATTTCGGTCAGACGTTTTGCACCCATGTAGGAACCGTCACCACCGATAACCACCAGGGCGTCCAGACCACGTTTCTTCATGTTTTCGATAGCCACTTCACGAACGTGTTCGTCGCGGAATTCCGGGAAGCGCGCAGAACCGAGGAAAGTACCGCCACGGTTGATCATGTCAGACACGCTGTAGCGGTCGAGCTGAACCATACGATCTTCATACAGGCCCAGATAACCGTCATAAACGCCAAAAACTTCCAGGCCTTCCGTCAGCGCTGCACGGACAACACCACGAATTGCCGCGTTCATGCCCGGCGCATCACCGCCGCTTGTCAACACACCGATTTTCTTAATCATGACTACCTCTGAACTTAGGAATGCAAAATTGAAATCTGTTGCCGGAAGAAACTTATCGACCAACGAATACTGCAAATAGTATATCAATCCCTTCCAGCTGAATTGATTCAGGTCAGACCAAACGGCGGTAATTTATACACAAAATGCTGGCCTGGCTCACTTTTTTACAACGAATTACGAAAGCCCAACATGACCGGGTACAACCGAGCAGGGATCCTGGTGAATGATGACGTCTGAACCAGGAAAACGCTGCAAAATCGCCTGCTCGACCTGCTCAGCAATAACGTGAGCCTGTACCAGTGGCAGGTTGTCTTCCATTTCAATATGAATCTGTATAAAGCGGGTCGGCCCTGACTGCCGCGTTCGAAGATCGTGTGCACCGCTGACGCCGGGCCAGGAGGTCACGATAGAAAAAATTTCATTACGTTCTGAGTCCGGGAGGGCGCGGTCAAGCAGTGATTGCACCGCTTCATACCCCATCCGCAGAGCGCTATATAAAATATAGATACCAATCCCTAACGCAAACAACGCATCGGCGCGATGCCAGCCATACCAGGCCAGACCGAGCGCAATAAGAATAGCCCCATTCATCATAACATCAGATTGATAATGAAGCATATCCGCCCGTACAGCCTGACTTTGCGTTTTGCGAACTACCCAGCGCTGGAACGTTACCAGAACGAGTGTGCATATAAGCGCGACTATCGTCACAACGACGCCCACGCCGGGATCGTTCATCGGTGTTGGCGAGACGAGATGCTGAATGCCGGTTAAAAACAGGAACAGCGCAGAGCCGGAAATGAACATACTTTGCGCCAGCGCGGCCAGCGACTCCGCTTTGCCGTGCCCAAACGTGTGCTCTTCGTCCGCTGGCTGCAGCGAGTAACGCACCACCAGCAGGTTGGTCAACGAGGCGGCAATATCCATCAGCGAGTCCACCAGCGCCGCCAGAATACTGACCGAGCCGGTATACCACCACGCAAAGATTTTAATCAGTAACAGGCTGGAGGCCATGACGGTCGCCGCAATGGCGGCCCGGCTGACCAGTCTTCCATAGGATTGATTCATAAACGCTCCTGTCATGTTATGCCGCTAGTATAACGGAAGCATTGGGAGTCAAAGGATGAATAAACGGTTAACAAAAGAAATGACGAGCAAAAGACCTGTCGCAGATGAAGAGAAATAGATTATGCAGGATTACAATCATACTATTGATATAAATGGTTTTTATAACGAGATATTCGCCCGTGACGTTCATCAATAAGAAAGCCCCGTTTAAAAGGGGCTTTCCTGATTTGAAACCTGAAAATGCTAAGTCAGCACTTAACCATATTTTCTGGCAAAGTCGTCTTCAGAGGTGCACAGATAGATAATAAACTCAATGAAGGCAATGACTGACGGTATGAAGGTCCAGCAAAAGATGAGATAAAGGAATCCCTGGCCAATCTTACCTAAGTAAAATTTATGTGCACCCAGGCCTCCTAAGAAGAATGCGAGCAATGCTGCGGTAAGCTTATTTTTACTTCCTGCTGCAACCTGGCTTGCGCCACAATGCGGACAGGCCTTAGCGGTACTGTGCAACTCCTTGCCACATCCTCGGCAAAAAACCATTCCTGACATGATATCCCCTTTTGTTTCTTATCAGTAGCTTGCATATTTTACAAACAATTCAGAAAAATACTATTTTAAAAAAGAATATATCGTCGGATTGAAAATAATGAGCCCTTGATTTAGGGGGGGTAGAAGAAGGAATAAAAAAAACCCCCACATCATGTGGGGGAAGACAGGGATGGTGTCTATGGCAAGGAAAACAGGGTTTACTGGTTACTACGGGTACTGCTATTGCTACTGAAAAACGTCGTTTCTGAGCTTCGCTGCATCCGTGCAACCTCTCGCAGCTGGTCCATTCTCTGCTGATGTTTGGTGTTCAAAACCGCTTGCTGCTCGGGCGTTAGCAGATGGAACATCTGGTTGCGGACCTTCGCCATCTCTACCTGGCGGGCAACCTGTTCTTGTGCCATTTTTTCGGCCTGAGCGCGTACAGCGCTTTCGTCAAAATTTTCTGCGGTGACAAGGCGATGCATTGTCTCCATTTCGCTAACATTAACAGGGGGCTGGTCGTGTCTTGCCCTCTGCATCAGATCTCGCATCTGTTGACGCTGATGTTCGGTTAAACTTATGCCGTCAAACATATGGCTTTGGCTGCTGTTCTGCGTTGCGCCCTCTTGTAAGGGACTGTTATCGCTGATGATAGCTTCAGCAGCCTGGCTAAACGCACTGAACGCCAGCGTTGAGGCCATGACGGCAGCGGTAACTTTGCGCATCACTTGCTCCCAAAAATCTTTCGTGTCGCGATTCAACGAGAGACAGTCTACGATTCAGGCTGCAAACATGCGTCAGGGGGTGTAAAACAACGTAAAGTCATGGATTAGACAGCCTTGATGTCGTAATTTCTGCCTCGGAGGTATTTAAACAATGAATAAAATCCTGTTAGTTGATGATGACCGAGAGCTCACATCCCTTTTAAAGGAGTTGCTCGACATGGAAGGTTTCAACGTCCTGGTTGCCCATGATGGCGAGCAGGCGCTGAGTCTCCTTGACGACAGCATCGATTTACTTTTGCTCGACGTGATGATGCCGAAGAAAAACGGTATTGATACGTTGAAAGAACTTCGCCAGACACACCAGACTCCCGTAATCATGCTGACCGCACGCGGCAGCGAACTTGATCGCGTACTCGGCCTTGAGCTGGGCGCGGATGACTATTTACCAAAGCCGTTTAACGACCGTGAACTGGTTGCCCGTATTCGCGCTATCCTGCGTCGTTCCCACTGGAGCGAACAGCAGCAAAATACCGACAACAGCTCACCTACACTAGAAGTCGACTCCCTGAGCCTCAACCCGGGCCGTCAGGAAGCGAGCTTTGATGGCCAGACGCTGGAACTGACCGGCACGGAGTTCACCCTGCTATATCTGCTGGCGCAGCACCTCGGCCAGGTGGTTTCGCGTGAACATCTAAGCCAGGAGGTGCTGGGCAAACGCCTCACCCCGTTTGACCGCGCCATCGACATGCACATCTCTAACCTGCGCCGTAAGCTGCCGGAGCGTAAAGACGGTCACCCATGGTTTAAAACCCTGCGTGGTCGCGGTTATCTGATGGTTTCCGCTTCATGATAGGAAGCTTAACCGCCCGCATCTTCGCCATCTTCTGGCTGACGCTGGCACTGGTTTTAATGCTCGTACTGATGTTGCCAAAACTTGACTCACGCCAGATGACGGAGCTTCTCGACAGCGAGCAACGTCAGGGCGTGATGATCGAGCAGCACGTGGAAGCCGAGCTGGCAAACGATCCGCCAAACGATTTAATGTGGTGGCGCAGGCTGTTTCGCGCTATCGACAAGTGGGCGCCGCCCGGACAACGCCTGCTGCTGGTGACCAGCGAAGGCCGCGTGATTGGGGCCGATCGCAATGAAATGCAGATTATCCGCAACTTCATTGGCCAGGCGGATAACGCCGATCATCCCCAGAAGAAGAAATATGGGCGCGTAGAGATGGTGGGGCCTTTCTCCGTCAGGGACGGAGAGGATAATTATCAGCTCTACCTGATTCGCCCCGCGAGCAGCTCCCAGTCCGACTTCATCAACCTGCTGTTTGACCGCCCTCTCCTGCTGCTGATTGTTACTATGCTGGTCAGTTCGCCGCTGCTGTTATGGCTGGCGTGGAGCCTGGCAAAACCGGCGCGTAAGCTGAAGAATGCCGCCGATGAGGTGGCACAGGGTAACCTGCGACAACACCCTGAACTGGAAGCCGGACCGCAGGAGTTCCTTGCCGCCGGGACCAGTTTTAACCAGATGGTGAGCGCTCTCGATCGCATGATGACCGCACAGCAGCGCCTGCTGTCGGATATCTCGCACGAGCTGCGCACCCCGCTAACGCGCTTACAGCTTGGCACCGCGCTGCTGCGTCGCCGCAGCGGGGAAAGCAAAGAGCTGGAACGTATCGAAACCGAAGCTCACCGCCTGGACAGCATGATCAACGATCTGCTGGTCATGTCCCGCAATCAGCAGAAAAACGCGCTGGTTAGCGAAACGGTGAAAGCGAATCACCTCTGGCACGAGGTGCTGGACAACGCGGCATTCGAAGCAGAGCAGATGGGCAAATCCTTCACCGTCAACTTCCCACCGGGCCCGTGGCCGCTCTACGGTAACCCCAACGCGCTGGAAAGCGCGCTGGAGAATATTGTGCGTAACGCCCTGCGCTACTCGCATACGAAGATTGAGGTGGCGTTCTCGGTGGATAAAGACGGGATCACCGTCATTGTCGACGACGACGGTCCTGGCGTCAGCCCGGAAGATCGCGAGCAGATTTTCCGTCCGTTCTATCGTACCGATGAGGCGCGCGACCGGGAATCGGGCGGCACGGGACTGGGTCTGGCGATTGTTGAAACCGCCATGCAGCAGCACCGCGGCTGGGTGAGAGCCGACGACAGCCCGCTGGGTGGGCTGCGGTTAACGCTGTGGCTACCATTGTACAAGCGTTCTTAACCCCCTCACCCTAACCCTCTCCCCGAAGGGGAGAGGGCCGGGATCAAGGGCACTACTTACCCCACAATCTCCGGGAATTATCCTCGATCCTGCTGCTTAAACGTCGCTTCTGCATCGTTCTTGTCCAGCTGGTCGATAGCCCCGCAGCCGACAGCAGGCGATGATACTGCTCGTCATCAAACGGCATATGCCAGGCAATGGCGCAGGCGTCATAAACAGACACCTCACTCAGGCGTGATACCAGCTCGAGCGGCGCATCTGCTGCGACCTGCCCGGCCAGCACCACCCGGTACAGCCAGCCGGTTTTACCCGCGCTTTGCATCTGAGCCGACATGTCATGAATGCCGAAATGGTAGTTGAGCTTGAAGCACGGCGAGCGCGGCTGCGTCACCTGAATCAGGGCATCGCCCCAGCGGTAGATATCACCAATAAACACGTTCTTTTCGGTGAGCCCTTCAGTGGAGAGATTTTCACCAAACGCGGGAGCAACGAAGAGATCCGCCTGCTCCGGGAACTCTGCCTTCCAGTGCTGATAGTGCTCGCGCGGGTAGTGGCACAGCGCGCGTTCCGGCCCGCCGTGGATCTTCTTTTCGGCCTGCTCGTCGCCCGCAAGCCCGAGGTCGGTTAACGTCAGCTCACCGTCGACCTGAATTTTGGCGATGGCGCTCGGGCGGCTGCCGTCGTACTCCCTTACCTTGCCTGTAAATACATTCACCGGATAATGCATCGCTGCTCCTTTTATGCCCTAAATAATTCGAGTTGCAGGAAGGCGGCAAGAGAGTGAATCCCCAGGAGCTTACTCAGGTAAGTGACTGGGGTGAGCGAACGCAGCCAACGCACCTGCAACTTGAAGTATGACGGGTATACAGATACAAAAAAAAGCGAGTCATAAGACTCGCTTCTCACAGGCGTCAATGCAACCTTATTTTTTAGCGGCGAAACGCGCTGCTGCTTCGTCCCAGTTCACCACGTCCCAGAAGGCTTTGATGTAATCCGGGCGACGGTTCTGGAATTTCAGGTAGTAAGCGTGTTCCCAGACGTCCAGACCCAGGATTGGGAAGCCGGATGCACCAGAGATCGCTTCACCCATCAGCGGGGAATCCTGGTTAGCAGTAGAAACAACCGCCAGTTTGTCACCTTTCAGTACCAGCCACGCCCAGCCGGAGCCGAAGCGGGTTGCAGCGGCTTTCTCGAACTCCGCTTTGAAGTTGTCAACGGAACCAAAGTCGCGCTCGATAGCCGCTTTCAGGTCGCCCTGCAGGGTGGTACCGGTTTTCAGGCCCTTCCAGAACAGGCTGTGGTTTGCGTGGCCGCCCGCGTTGTTACGCAGCACGGTTTTCTTGTCCGCTGGCAGCTGGTCCAGTTTGGTGATCAGCTCTTCAACAGGCAGGTTAGCGAACTCTGGCAGGCTTTCCAGCGCGGCGTTCGCGTTGTTCACGTAGGTCTGGTGGTGTTTAGTGTGATGGATTTCCATCGTCTGCTTGTCGAAATGCGGTTCCAGTGCGTCGTAGGCATACGGCAGGGATGGCAGTGTATAACTCATAATCCTCTCCATTATTGTCGGGCGGCACAGCTGTTAATGCCGCGTAAGCAGTTGGTTCATTATAGTTAATTAAATGATATTGAAAATGATTATCAATGCCGTAGTTTTTATAAGGTTATTCGTTTTTTGACCAACGCCGGAATAGTGCGTGGGTTCAGAGCGTTAATGGACTTCCAGCGCCTTATTGCCTGCCGCAATCTCCTCCCTGCTGCTGAGCGTAAACGCCGACACCACCGTAATCGCCAGCACGAAACAGCCCAGCATCAGGTATGTCTCCTGGAAACCGATCCGGTCATACATATTTCCGGCAAACGCGGAAAGGAAGATGGCTGCCGACTGTTTGGCAAACTGGAAGCCAATCAGGTAGATAGTCGCCGAAAGACGCGTATCAAACACCCCGGTGATGTACTTGAAGGCCCCCACCAGCAGGAACGGCACCTCCAGCGCATGCAGCATCTTCAGGGCAATAACTTCTACAGCGGTGGTGGCAAACGACGAGCCGATAATGCGCGTCGCCATAATCACCCCGGCGATGAGCAGCGTGTTTTTCGCGCCGATGCGGTTAATGATCCACGGTGAACAAAACATGATGATCGCGTTGCAGATTTCCCCGGCAGTGGTCGCAAAACCAAAGGCGCGAGTGCCCTCCTGCGGCGTGGCGAAGAACGTTTTGAAGAAGGTAGCAAACTGCTGGTCAAAGACGTCATAGACGCAGGCCACGCCAATCACGTACAGAATAAACATCCACATCCTACGCTGACGGAACAGGCTAAAGACCGTTTTCGCGGTGATCTGCGGCTGGTTGGCACCCAGCGCATTCATCACCTGCGCCGTCTGGTTGGGTTTTGGCTTCGCGACCACCAGCAGCAGCATCAACAGCAGCGCCGCCGCCGAACCCATCCAGAAAACATACGACGGATCGATGCCGAACAGGATCCCGCCCGTGGAGGCGCATAGCCCCCAGCCGAGGCAGCCAAACATGCGCGCCTTACCGTACTCAAAGAAACTGTTACGGCTCACGCGTTCAATGTAGGCCTCAATGGCTCCTGAGCCCGCCGAAAAGACAAAGCCGATATAAATGCCGCCGCTCAGCGCGCCCAGCCAGATGTTGGCTTTGAGTAACGGCGCAAAGACGTAGAGGAAGAAAGGGGCAAACAGGAACAGCAGCACGGAGATGATCCACAGCAGGTGTTTTTTTAGCCCCAGTTTATCCGAGATCACCCCAAGCACCGGCTGGAAGGCAATGGCCGAGAGTGAGATGCAGGAAAAGACGATGCCGGTATGGGTTTTGTTCAGGCCGATGATATCCGACAGCCAGATCGGCAGGAACGGAAAGCAGGTGGCCATGATGAAGAAGTAGAGAAAGAAGAACAGCCCGAAAATCCAGAAGTTAGGGTTGTCTTTGTGGGTACAGGGTGTTGTGTTCATTATTTTTATCCTCAACGGAGGGCCGGCAGCCCGGCCCGTCACCTTTACACGCGTTCAACGCCAATCAGAACGGCGGTTTCCGGATCCAGAATCGGCAGCGCAATGCCCGCCTGCATCAGCCACTCGCCGCTCGCCGTTTGCGGTGTTTCCATCCATGCCGGCAGCTTGCGCATGGTATGTCCCCCCTCACCGGTGATGTGAATATCAGGGTGATCGAGCAGCGAAATACGATACTGCGCGCAGGGCTCAAGCCCCGGCATGCGCAGCGGCATCATCAACGTGTAGTCCGGCATGGCGAGCTGGCTGACGATAAACAGCCCCTGCGTTTTATCTTCGCTCACAATACCCTGTGCCAGCGTACTGGCATCCGGCATATCCACGCGCCATTGTGTGCCCTGATGAATAACCTCGCGCCACTGCCTGTACAGCGCGGCGTAACGGCGATAGCCTTCGCGCTCCTTCTCATCGACGGTGAGGGGATCAAGTTCCAGCCCCATATGGCCAAACAGCGCCGTTAGACCGCGAAATTCAATGCTGTGCTGGCGGAAGGTGGCGTGACATTTATGATGACCGATATGCGCCCCCATCACCTCCGGCGGAAAGAAATAGCTCATGCCGCGCTGGATGGTGTTGCGCTCCAGCGCATCGTTGTTGTCCGAGGCCCAGAAGCGGTGGCAGCGCGTCAGCACCTCATAGTCAATGCGCCCCCCGCCGGATGAGCAGGATTCAAATTCGATGTGCGGAAAACGTTCACCCAGCACGTCCAGCAGGCGATAAAACTGGCGGGTTTGCGCGTCAGCGGCGGCCTTCCCGTCGTGACCCGGCTGTACCAGCTCACGGTTCATGTCCCACTTCACGTAGTCGACTTCATGTTCACCCAGAAGCCAGCTCATGCGTTCCACAAGATAATCAAATGCTTCCGGAATACTCAGATTGAGCACCAGCTGGTGCCGCCCGGTATGTTGTTTGTAGCCCGGCAGCGCCAGCACCCAGTCGGGATGTGCGCGGTACAGATCGGAATCCGGGTTGATCATCTCCGGCTCAACCCAGATGCCAAACTCCATGCCGAGCCGTTTGACGTGGTCGATCACCGGCGTCAGGCCGTTCGGGTATTTTTTCTCATCCAGGTACCAGTCGCCCAGCGCGGCATGGTCGTCGTTACGACCTTTGAACCAGCCGTCGTCAATGATGAAGCGCTCCACACCCAACGTCGCCGCCTCGTCGGTCATGCGCATGATGTAGTCCGGATCGTGGTTGAAGTAGATCCCTTCCCAGGTATTGAGGTGCACCGGGCGCGGTTTGTTTTCCGGGAAGCGGATAACGTTGTTGCGCAGGTAGCGATGAAACGGCTGGCTCATGCCGTTCAGGCCATGCGTGGAATAGCTGGCATACAGGCGCGGCGTCCAGAGCGTATCGCCCTCCTCAACCGCCATTTCGCCCGGCAGGTAGAGCGCTTCGGCCTGCAGATAGCGGCGACCATCGGTTTTCGCTTCCGCGCGCAGGCGGTGGTTGCCGCTCCAGCCCAGATGCACGCCCCAGACGTCACCCTGCATTTCGCTAAACGACGGCGTACCGGCAATCAGCGCCGGGAAGTGCTCGTGGGAGGTTTTACCCCGACGGTTTTCAATCACGAAGCTGTCGTGTTCAAGCTTTACGCGGTGCGGCTGAAATTCCCTGATCCAGCGTCCGTGGAAGGCCATCACCTCCTGCGCGCGTTCGGCCACCGGCAGCGTGACGGCGAAACGGTCCACCTGCCAGGGGATCGCTTTCAGGTTCGTTAAACCGTGACGAACCACCAGCACACCGCTGGCATCCAGCGCCAGTTCACTGGTCAGACGCAGGCCCGCATGTTCATCTTCCGCCGTCACCGTCAGGGTTTGTCCTGACTGCTGTACGTCTGTGGTGGTGAACATGGGTGAACCGTCCAGCCCCTGCCGATGCCCCTCAATGCCGGGAGCACCAAACAGACCGTGCCCCAGCTCGGCCATCAGCGTGACCGGGGAGTCGACGTCAAGCCTGCCGTTAGCAACAGGGCGCGCGAGCATAGCAACATCCTGTGGCGAAAAGTGCTGAAGGTGCGGCCCCCAGTAGAGAATTTCGGCGAACGGGTACGTTTTGATCACCACGTCTACCGTGTTGCTTTCAAGTCGTAAAACGGAATCTTGCATCAGACATCTCCTGTCATCGGGATGATCTGAGTGTTGACCCGAAACGTTTCGGATACAAACCAAAACGTTTCGGTTTTGTGATCGGCTTTAGAAAATGGAGAGATTCAGGCCGTCTGGCCGGGAGAGAATTCGGGCTGCCAAAGCACCTGAAGCCGTTCAATATCGTCGCCGTTAATCAGCTGACGCACCATATCGGCAATCTGTTTCCCGACGCCCTGGCGGGTGGACTGGATCACTGCCGCCACGTCGGCATCGACGATACTGTCCTGCGGGAGCCCGTCATAAACAACCAGCGCAACGGCGCTCTCGCCGGTCAGACGGCCCAGCTCTGCCAGCGCCATCGCCGCGCCGTCACCGTGAGTGTTGCAGTCGGTAATGATGGCCGTGGGCGGCTGCGACAGCGAGAGAAGCTCTTTCGTGGTGGCATAACCCACGCGGCGCGAAGGGGGCATGGCGCGCAGCCATTCGCTGGAAAGCCCGGCTTCCCGCAACGCGTCCAGATAGCCCTGACGACGCTGGGTGATGAATGCCTGATTGTTGCTTTCGCCCAGTAGGGCAATGCGCTGATGGCCTTTTCCGATTAGCCAGCGTGTAGCATTGTACGTACCGGCATAGTTGTCGAAGTCGAACCACGCGTACGGCTGCGGTAGCTGGCTGCGACCAAGCGCCAGAAAGGGAAATCCGGCGGCCTGCAGCTGCTCAAGTCGCGGATCGCGATCCAACGTGTGGGCCACAATCAGCGCATCCACGCGGCGGCTTTGCACCATGCGCATATAGCTGTGCTTATCCGCCAGATCGTCGTCGGCGATAAGCAATAAGTCGATCTCATGTCGCGCCAGTTCGTGGCTAATTTCGCCGACCATGTCCATAAATACGCTGTTATTGAGCGGAACAGGATGGACCGGGAACACCAGCCCAACGGCATCAATTTTGCCCATCTTCAGGCGGCGGGCGAAGGTATTAGGCCGATAGCCGCGTCGCTGGGCTTCCGCTTCTACGCGAGCGCGCGTCTCGGCGGAGACGTCGTCATATCCGTTGAGGGCGCGGCTGACGGTGGTGACTGACAGCCCCAGTTCTTTGGCAATGGCTTTAAGCGACATGAGTTTCCGTATCTCTGTTAGTTTTGTTCCGCCACCAGCAGCGCGTAAGTGTCTGGCTCCAGGGCCTTGAAGATGTGCGGCTGGTCGGCGGGATAACAAATGTAATCCCCTGCGCCGAGCTCTTCCGCCGCGTCGAGCAGGCCGACCAGCGCCCGGCCCTGCGTCACAATAATATGTTCAACAGAGCCCGGCGGATGCGGCTGAGAAATACGATCTGCGCCCGGTTGGGTCATCAGAAGATAGACATCGCGGCGCGCGCCGGGAGGGCATGCCGCCAGTAAAATGGCTTCATAATTAGCCTGTCCGGCGACCACTTTCGTACCTTCACCACGGCGGATCACCTGCGTGGTCGGCAACTGCGGCTCAAGCAGACGGGCGAAAGGAATATCCAGCGCCACGCAGAGCGACCACAGCGTTTCCAGGCTAGGGTTACCGTTGCCGGACTCCAGCTGGGAAAGCGTGGATTTAGCGATCCCGGCACGGCGGGCAATTTCCGCCAGCGAAAGTCCGGTGCGCAGACGTTCCCGCACCAGACTTTTAGCGATCAGGCTGATTGGCTGCGTCATATAACGGCCTCTTGTTCTATAAAACGAACGAATCGTTCGCCTTGAAAATCAGTTTCGTTGCGTTCATTATAATGGATACACGTTCGATATGGCTAAAAATGTATGAAGCAACATCTCTCTTGTCTGAAAGGCGACACCATAAAAGCAATCATCCTGGTCTGCCTCGCGGTGGGCGTGGTGGGAATGTCCTACGGCTCGCTGGCGATGGCCTACGGTTTCCCGGTCTGGGTGCCGTTTGTGCTCTCCATCACCGTACTCGCGGGCGCGTCAGAGTTTATGTTTATCGGCATTGTAGCAAGCGGCGGTAACCCGCTGGCGGCTGCAGCCGCGGGTTTGCTGGTCAACGCGCGCCACGTGCCGTTTGGCGTGACGGTGCGAGAACTGGTCGGTAAGCGCGGTCTGAGCCTGTTGGGCTGCCACATCATGAACGACGAAAGCGTGGTGTTTGGCCTGTCGCAAAAAACCGCCGAGCAGCGTAAAGCCGCCTACTGGCTGTGCGGTTTAGGCGTCGCCATCGTCTGGCCGCTTGGCGCGCTGCTGGGTGCCATGGTCGGCAAACTGCTGCCGGACCCGGAAACCATAGGCCTGGATGCGGTATTCCCGGCGATACTGCTGGCATTAGTGGTTCCCGCATTTAAAAACCGCACCACGCTGATACGCGCCTGCAGCGGTGCCGTTCTGTCGCTGGCCGCCGTGCCGTTTGCCCCGGTAGGTCTGCCGGTACTGCTCTCTTTACTCGGTCTTGCCGCGAGGAAAAAATAATGGAAAACATGACGTTCTTTATTCTCGGCATCGCCATTTTGTCTGCGGGAACTTATCTGATGCGCCTCGGCGGGGCAAAACTGGGCAGCAGGCTGGCATTGTCAGAGCGTTCACAGGCGCTGCTGTCAGATGCGGCAACGGTATTGCTGTTTTCCGTGGCGCTGGCGACCACGTTTTATGAAGGTGACCACTTTGCCGGCATGGCGCGCGTGCTGGGCGTGGCGTTTGCAGTGTTTTTGGCCTGGCGGAAGATGCCGTTAATTGTGGTGATCGTAGCGGCGGCAGTGGTAACCGCGCTGCTGCGCGTGGCGGGCATAAACTAAAAAAGCGCCCCTGGGGCGCTCTTTCGACGGTGTGACAGCTTATTTAGTCAGTTCAGCGGTCATGTGTACGCGGTTACCTGAGAACGCCTGGGTAATTTTGTACGATGACGCGCCGGCTTCCTGAGCCTGAGCCGCGATTTTAGCTTCTGCGCCATCAATGGTAGAGGCGGTTGCGGTTACGGTCTGTGCAGCGAAAGAACCGAAAGAAGTAGCCAGAGCGATTACAGCGACAAAAGTTTTGATGCTTTTCATGATATAAACCCTTTCATTAAGTTGTTTTGGTAAGGCACCGTGCCTTGATGAGATAAATACTAGACCTCATCATGATCAACTAAAAGCGGAAGGATTTGCTATTATCATTCAAAATTACTGATCAACTATCAATCGTTGTGGATGGGTATAAATCGTCGCCCTTCCCGGCTTGCAGAAGCCCACCAGCGTCAGGTTGCAGCGCTCCGCCACCTCCACCGCCAGCGTTGTTGCGGCTGAGACCGCAAACAGAATTTCCACACCGCACATGGCGGACTTTTGCACCATCTCGTAGCTGGCCCGGCTGGAAACGAGTGCTGCCCCCTGCTTCCAGACCTCACTTTCACGTGCCCGGCGACCGAGCAGCTTGTCCAACGCCACGTGGCGGCCAACGTCCTCATGTCCCCCGGCAATATCCCCCGACGGCAACACCCATGCCGCCGCGTGCGTGCAGCCGCTCAGCTGGCCGATGGGCTGTACATCATTCAGGTGCTCAAGCGCAGGGTCGAGGTGCGCCAGATTAAAGGTCTGAGTAAACGGCAGTGGTGAAACAGGTTTGCCAATATCGTTGAGCTGCTCAACGCCGCACACGCCGCAGCCGGTACGCCCGGCCAGCGCGCGACGGCGCTCTTTCAGCCCCATAAAGCGGCGGCTGGAGAGTTCGATCTGCACTTCAAGACCGTTGCAGGCCTGCACCACGTCCATACCGTAGATCTCCTGCGGATGCTCGATGATGCCTTCCGAGAGGGAAAAACCGATGGCGAACAGCTCAAGATCTTTCGGAGACGCCATCATCACCACATGCGAGATGCCGTTGTAAACGAGCGCAACGGGTACTTCTTCCGCCAGAAAATCGGGTATGGCATCGGTTATGTGGGGCGGTCGGTGTACCGACAGTTCCACAATGCCGGCAGGCAGGGGTGACGAGTGGAGAACACGGTTTTGTTTAGACACAGCGGTATTCCTGAACAACCACGGAGGTGAGCGTGCTATTGCAGCATAAACCACAGGCTGTACGCATAGTATGGATCAACTTTTCGACATCCATTCTCCTACTCATTTAGCAGGGGTGCAACCTGCCACCGGCTACACCGCATTAACATGCCGAGCCGTTAATGTGATAAATGTCACACTTTATAATCAACATGGTGATAATACGTTCACTTTGTATTAACGCCATTAGAACAGCGGTACCGACAATGTGGTATTCTGATGATATCCCTCGTGGAATTGAGGGATTAACGCAAATTTTTCTCCTTTGCGGTCAATTCTCAACCGCGAAGTCAAAACTACATATGTAAGCAATGTCGAAACAAGGAGTGACCCATGCAGGTCAGCAGAAGGCAGTTCTTTAAGATCTGCGCTGGCGGTATGGCAGGCACCACGGCAGCGGCACTGGGCTTTGCGCCCGGCGTAGCGCTGGCGGAAACGCGGCAGTATAAACTGCTGCGCACCCGTGAAACCCGTAATACCTGTACGTACTGCTCTGTCGGTTGCGGGCTGTTAATGTATAGCCTCGGCGACGGTGCTAAAAACGCCAAAGCGTCTATTTTCCATATCGAAGGCGACCCGGATCATCCGGTTAACCGCGGCGCATTGTGCCCCAAAGGGGCCGGTCTGGTGGACTTTATCCACTCCGAAAGCCGTCTCAAATTCCCTGAATATCGTGCGCCTGGATCCGACAAATGGCAGCAAATCAGCTGGGAAGAGGCGTTTGACCGCATCGCAAAACACATTAAAGAAGACCGCGATGCCAACTTTGTTGAGAAGAATGCCGACGGCGTCACGGTCAACCGCTGGCTCTCCACCGGGATGCTGTGTGCCTCCGCTTCAAGCAACGAAACCGGTTATTTAACCCAGAAATTTACGCGCGCACTCGGTATGCTCGCGGTCGACAACCAGGCGCGTGTCTGACACGGACCAACGGTAGCAAGTCTTGCTCCAACATTTGGTCGCGGTGCGATGACCAACCACTGGGTCGACATCAAGAACGCCAACCTCATTGTGGTGATGGGCGGTAACGCCGCTGAAGCGCACCCTGTCGGGTTCCGCTGGGCGATGGAAGCCAAAATCCACAACGGTGCGAAACTGATTGTGATCGATCCCCGCTTTACGCGTACTGCGTCAGTGGCGGATTTCTACACCCCTATTCGTTCAGGTACTGACATCACTTTCCTGTCAGGCGTATTGCTGTACCTGATGACCAACGAAAAATATAACCGCGAATACACCGAAGCCTATACCAACGCCAGCCTGATCGTGCGTGAGGATTACCACTTCGAAGATGGCCTGTTCAGCGGTTACGACGCCGAAAAACGCAAATACGACAAAACCAGCTGGAACTACGAGCTGGATGAAAAAGGCTTTGCGAAGCGCGACACCACCCTGCAGCACCCGCGCTGCGTGTGGAACCTGCTGAAAGAGCACGTTTCCCGCTACACGCCTGAGGTTGTCGAAAACATCTGCGGTACGCCGAAGGCGGACTTCCTGAAGGTGTGCGAGCTTATCGCCGAAACCAGCGCGAAGGACAAAACCGCGTCGTTCCTGTACGCCCTCGGCTGGACGCAACACTCCATCGGTGCGCAGAACATCCGTACCATGGCGATGGTTCAGCTCCTGCTCGGCAACATGGGTATGGCTGGCGGCGGCGTGAACGCCCTGCGCGGTCACTCCAACATTCAGGGTCTGACTGACCTCGGCCTGCTGTCTCAAAGCCTGCCGGGTTACATGAACCTGCCAAGCGAGAAACAGACCGACCTGCAAACCTACCTGACGGCCAGCACGCCTAAACCGCTGCTTGAAGGCCAGGTGAACTACTGGGGCAACTATCCGAAGTTCTTCGTCTCGATGATGAAAGCGTTCTTCGGTGATAAAGCGACGGCTGAAAACAGCTGGGGCTTTGACTGGCTGCCGAAGTGGGACAAAGGTTATGACGTTCTGCAGTATTTCGAGATGATGCACCAGGGCAAAGTGAACGGCTATTTGTGCCAGGGCTTTAACCCGGTGGCCTCGTTCCCTAACAAGAACAAGGTTGTTGAGTCGCTGTCGAAACTGAAGTTCCTGGTGACGATTGACCCGCTCAATACCGAGACCTCGACCTTCTGGCAGAATCACGGCGAATCGAACGACGTCGATCCGTCGAAGATTCAGACCGAAGTGTTCCGTCTGCCGTCAACCTGCTTCGCGGAAGAGAACGGGTCGATCGTTAACTCCGGACGCTGGCTGCAGTGGCACTGGAAAGGTGCGGACGCCCCGGGCATCGCCATGAACGACGGCGAGATTCTGGCCGGCATCTTCTTACGCCTGCGTAAGATGTATGCGGAAGAAGGCGGCGCGAACCCGGAACCCGTGCTGAACATGACCTGGAACTACTCGACGCCGGAAAATCCTGCGCCAGAAGAAGTGGCGATGGAGAGCAACGGTAAGGCGCTGGCGGACGTTATTGACCCGGCCACCGGCACCGTACTGGCGAAGAAAGGCGATCAGCTCAGCACCTTCGCGCACCTGCGCGATGACGGTACCACCTCCAGCGGCTGCTGGATCTTTGCCGGTAGCTGGACGCCGAAAGGCAACCAGATGGCAAACCGCGATAACGCCGACCCGTCGGGCCTTGGCAATACGCTGGGCTGGGCATGGGCGTGGCCGCTCAACCGCCGTATCCTCTATAACCGCGCATCCGCTGACCCGCAGGGTAACCCGTGGGATCCGAAGCGTCAGCTTCTGAAGTGGGACGGCGCGAAATGGGGCGGCGTGGATATTCCGGACTACAGCACTGCCGCACCGGGCAGCGACGTTGGGCCGTTTATCATGCAGCCTGAAGGGATGGGGCGTCTGTTTGCTATCGATAAGATGGCGGAAGGTCCGTTCCCGGAACACTACGAGCCGTTTGAGACGCCGCTGGGCACCAACCCGCTGCACCCGAACGTGGTCTCAAACCCGGCAGCCCGTATCTTCAAAGGCGACTTTGAAGCGCTGGGTAAAAAGGACAAGTTCCCGTACGTGGGCACCACTTACCGTCTGACCGAGCACTTCCACTACTGGACCAAGCACGCGCTGCTTAACGCGATCGCGCAGCCGGAACAGTTTGTGGAGATCGGTGAGAAGCTGGCGAACAAGCTCGGCATTGCCCATGGCGATACCGTGAAGGTCTCCTCTAACCGTGGCTACATTAAAGCCAAGGCGGTGGTGACTAAGCGTATTCGCACGCTGAACGTTCACGGTCAGCAGGTGGATACCATCGGTATTCCGATTCACTGGGGCTATGAGGGCGTGGCGAAGAAAGGGTTCATTGCGAACACCCTGACGCCGTTCGTCGGTGATGCGAACACGCAGACGCCGGAGTTTAAGGCCTTCCTCGTGAACGTGGAAAAGGTGTAACGGAGACGACTTATGGCTTATCAATCTCAAGACATTATCCGTCGTTCCGCGACTAATGGTTTCACGCCCGCGCCTCAGGCGCGGGACCACCAGCAGGAAGTGGCGAAGCTTATCGACGTGACCACCTGTATCGGCTGTAAAGCCTGTCAGGTGGCCTGCTCTGAGTGGAACGATCTGCGTGACGAAGTGGGTCACAACGTCGGGGTGTACGACAACCCGGCGGACCTGACCGCCAAGTCCTGGACGGTGATGCGTTTCTCGGAAGTTGAGCAGAACGACAAACTGGAATGGCTTATTCGCAAAGACGGCTGTATGCACTGTGCGGATCCGGGCTGCCTGAAGGCATGTCCGTCAGAAGGGGCTATCATTCAGTATGCCAACGGCATCGTCGACTTCCAGTCCGAACAGTGCATCGGCTGCGGCTACTGCATCGCGGGCTGTCCGTTCGACGTACCGCGCCTGAACCCGGAAGACAATCGCGTCTACAAATGCACCCTGTGCGTTGACCGCGTAACCGTCGGCCAGGAGCCTGCGTGCGTGAAGACCTGCCCAACCGGCGCTATCCACTTTGGCTCCAAAGAGGATATGAAAACGCTGGCGGCAGAGCGCGTGGGCGAGCTGAAAACCCGTGGTTACGACAACGCGGGCCTGTACGATCCGGCCGGGGTTGGCGGTACGCACGTGATGTACGTGCTGCACCACGCCGACAAGCCGAATCTGTATCACGGTCTGCCGGAGAACCCGGAAATCAGCGCCACCGTGAAGTTCTGGAAAGGCATCTGGAAACCGCTGGCAGCGGTCGGTTTTGCTGCCACCTTCGCAGCGAGCATCTTCCACTACGTCGGCGTCGGTCCGAACCGCGCGGAAGAGGAAGACGACAACCTGCATGAAGAGAAAGACGAGGTGCGCAAATGAGAAAACGTGACACCATCGTGCGCTACACCGCGCCGGAACGCATCAACCACTGG
The DNA here is from genome assembly GCF_058354585.1 of Enterobacter sp. Taxon_8. Taxonomy (NCBI): domain Bacteria; kingdom Pseudomonadati; phylum Pseudomonadota; class Gammaproteobacteria; order Enterobacterales; family Enterobacteriaceae; genus Enterobacter; species Enterobacter sp. Taxon_8. Next base: position 4,496,594 of record NZ_CM177989.1, read on the forward strand.
GTCACCGCCTTCTGCTTCATGCTGGCGGCGATAAGCGGGCTGGGGTTCTTCTTCCCGTCCTTCAACTGGCTGATGCAGATCATGGGGACACCACAGCTGGCGCGCATCCTACACCCGTTTGTAGGCGTCATCATGTTCGCGTCGTTCATCATCATGTTTTTCCGCTACTGGCACCATAACCTAATCAATCGGGATGATATCTTTTGGGCGAAGAATATTCGTAAGATCGTCGTCAACGAGGAAGTGGGTGACACCGGGCGTTATAACTTCGGCCAGAAATGCGTATTCTGGGCGGCGATTATCTTCCTGGTCCTGTTGCTGGTGAGCGGCGTGATCATCTGGCGTCCGTACTTTGCGCCTGCTTTCTCAATCCCGGTGATCCGATTCGCGCTGATGCTGCATTCATTTGCCGCAGTGGCGTTAATTGTGGTTATCATGGTGCATATCTACGCCGCCCTTTGGGTGAAAGGCACCATTACCGCGATGGTGGAAGGCTGGGTAACCAGTACGTGGGCGAAGAAACATCACCCGCGCTGGTACCGTGAAGTCCGCCAGAAACAGGAAAAGTCATCTGAATGAGTATTCGCATAATCCCGCAAGATGAGCTGGGGTCGAGCGAGAAACGCACGGCGGATTATATTCCGCCGTTGTTATTCCCCAGACTCAAGAACCTCTACAACCGCCGCGCAGAGCGTCTGCGCGAGCTGGCAGAGAACAACCCGCTGGGCGATTTTCTGCGTTTTGCCGCGTTGGTCGCCCACGCGCAGGAAGTGGTGCTGTACGACCACCCGCTGCAAATGGATCTGACCGCGCGTATCAAAGAAGCCAACGCGCAGGGCAAGCCGCCGCTGGACATTCACGTCCTGCCGCGCGACAAGCACTGGCAAAAGCTGCTGCATTCGCTGATTGCCGAGCTGAAGCCGGAGATGAGCGGTACCGCGCTGGCGGTCATTGAGAATCTGGAAAAAGCCTCTGACCTGGAGCTGGAAGAGATGGCGAGCGCGCTGTTTGCCTCCGACTTCGCTCTGGTGAGCAGCGATAAAGCGCCGTTTATCTGGGCTGCGCTGTCGCTTTACTGGGCGCAAATGGCGAGCCTGATCCCCGGCAAAGCTCGCGCCGAATACGGCGAGGCGCGCCAGTTCTGCCCGGTCTGCGGCTCAATGCCGGTTTCCAGCATGGTGCAAATCGGCACCACTCAGGGGCTGCGCTACCTGCACTGCAACCTGTGTGAAACCGAGTGGCACGTGGTTCGCATCAAGTGCAGCAACTGCGAGCAGACCCGCGATCTGAATTACTGGTCGCTGGAAAATGAAGAAGCAGCAGTGAAAGCCGAAAGCTGCGGCGACTGTGGCACTTACCTGAAGATTCTGTATCAGGAAAAAGACCCGAAAGTCGAAGCGGTGGCCGACGATCTTGCCTCGCTGATTCTGGACGCGAAGATGGAGCAGGAGGGATTCGCCCGCAGCTCGATCAACCCGTTCCTGTTCCCGGGTGAAGGGGAATAACTCCCTGTTACAGTGCCGGGCGGCGCGTGCTTGCCCGGCCTGCAGTTCGACAGCATTACCCGCCGTCTTTCATGTCAGATGCTCTCCATTCTCGTTGAGAGACGCGTTATCGCCTTTGCGAGCCGCTTTCCAGATTGTTGCCCTCAACAATATTCTTGTTTTCTTTTGAATCAAACCAGGCTATAAAACTGTTTATCCATACAGTAAAAGGGAATTTTCATGGCGCTGGAACAGGGTATTGCACAGCTGGTTCAGGGATTTATCGCTGCAGGGCGACCCTCGTCACGTCGCCAGAGCGTTGAGGTGCGACGAGCAGGCTATATTGCCAGCACGGGGCTTGCCGGGGAGACCGAAACGCGCGTACAGGTGGAGACGCTCGTTCTTGACGGTCTTACCATTCGGGTGTTTTCACCTCTCAATGCACCTGAAATATTGCCTGCTGCCATTTACTATCATGGCGGATGTTTCATCAGCGGCGGCTTTGATACGCATGACAACCAACTCCGTCAGTTAGCCTGCTACGGCAATTGCCGGGTGATCGCGATTCAGTACAGGCTGGCCCCGGAGCATATTTTCCCCGCAGCACATGACGATGCGGAAAAAGGTGCAGATCTGGTCTGGCAATATGCGGACAAACTGGGCGTGGATAAAAACCGGATCACACTTTGCGGAGACAGCGCAGGAGGCCATCTTGCGCTGGTAACGTCATTGCGGCTCAACGCGAAAGGACGATGGAAACCCGCACAGCTCATTCTTATCTATCCCATGCTCGACGCCACCGCCAGTTTTGAAAGCTATGCCCTCAATGGCACGGATTACATTATCACCCGCGATACCCTGCTCAGCGGGTATGAAATGTACCTCGCCGACATCGACCGCCAACATCCCGAAGCGAGCCCGCTGTGGCGCGATGATTTTTACGGACTTCCGCCAGTGCACATCATTACCGCAGAGTACGATCCGCTGTGCGATGAGGGAGAAATGTTATATCAGCATTTGACTGAGCAGGGTGTGAAGTGTACCGCTCAGCGCTGGCTGGGCGTCATCCATGGCTTCTTTCAGCTTGGCGGCGTTAGCCAGTCTGCGCGAGACGTTATGCGGGATATCGCCGGGCGGATTCAGCACGCCCGGATAACGTGAACAGAAGATTACTCCTCCTCGTTTCCGCCCTCTTCATACGCGCCAAAAGGCTTCGCCGGAAGAACAATGTAGGTGCCTTCAAATACCGCGCCCGGTGTTTTATCGCCAAATAGTTCAACCTGCATTTGTACGCGAGCCTTGCGGCCGCGTGCCAGGCGATCCAGATCGCCGCCCAGCGATCCCAGATCGGCCACCGCGCTCGGTTTACCGCTGATCGGTGCGCTATAGCGGATATGAGCATCAGCAAGAATGATGGTGCCACCCAGATGGCGCTCGCGCAGCATCAGCCAGATAAGTCCCCAGCCGGTAAGCGTGGCCAGTGAGAACAGACTTCCGGCAAAGAGGGTGTGGTGGGGGTTCTGATTGCCAGTTTCCGGCATGGTGGTAATAAATTTTTGTCCGGTGTACTGCTGAATGCGCACGCCCATTTTTTCGCTGAGCGGAATGTGCTGATACCAGGCCTGCTGCAGCTGTCCGCACCAGTCGGCGCGATGCAGAATATCGTCCAGCGTGGCGATGGGTTTGATCATCAAAAAATGACGAATCGGGGTGGTTTGCGGGGTCGTGATCTCCCCCTGATTCACAAAACCGAGTTTAGCGAAGAATTCCACGGCATCTTCGCGGGCGCTACAGGTGACGCGCTTAACGCCTTCCTGACGGGCGACGGATTCCAGGGTCATCGCCATTAGCGTCCCCAGACCTTTGTCCTGCACGGAGGGATGAACCGCCATAAAGCGAATAGACGCTTCGTTATCGGCGTTGATATACAAACGCCCGACGGCCACAAGGTTGCCCTCTTCGTCCATCACCATCTGATGGTGGGCCATCGCGTCCCAGGCGTCGCGCTCAGAGCCTTTTGGCTGATGTAATGGCTTGCGTAGCATTTCCCAGCGGAACTGGTAATAAGCGTTTAACTCTTCTTCCGTTTGCGGTACTCGAAGGTGATACATAGCTGTACTCTCTCTTGTTACCCGCGGCCATGCCGTAAGTATGCTCATACCTGGAGCCAGAATGTGACAGGGCCATCGTTCACCAGCGATACCTGCATATCTGCAGCGAATCGTCCGGTTTGCGTATTCATTTCCTGCTGGCGACAACGCTCTACAAAGTACTCGTAAAGTGCTTCAGCACGAGCCGGCGCGGCACCTTTCGAGAAACTCGGGCGCATGCCGCGCTCGGTATCCGCTGCCAGCGTAAACTGGGAAACCACCAGCACGCTGCCGCCCGCCTGCTGGACGTTCAGGTTCATCTTGCCTTCCGCATCGCTGAAAATACGGTAGCCCAGCACACGCTCACACAAGCGGTTGGCTTTTTGCTCGTCGTCATCCTTTTCGACACCTAACAACACCAAAAGTCCTGGGCCAATTTCACCCGTCACCTCTCCCTCCACGGTGACGCTGGCACGGGTTACGCGCTGTATCAATGCAATCATGGTTGGTCTGCTTCTTGTTGTTTTTCAGCTTCTGCTGCTTTTTTAAGTTCGCGGTATACACCGAGAGTGACAGTTATTTCAGCACCAAGCAAGACGATACACCAGGTCCAGTAGACCCAGACGAACAAAATGGGGATCACCGCCAGCACGCCGTAAATCAGCTGATAGGACGGAAACATGGTGATGTAGAGGGCAAACCCTTTCTTACCGAGCTCAAAGAGCAATGCCGCCACCAGCGCCCCCACGACCGCATCGCGGTTGGGCACGCGCGTGGTCGGCACCACGCTATAGAGCAGCCAGAACGAGAGCCACGACAGGATCAACGGAAAGATGCGAAGCACATTATCAATAGCGCCGTTTAAATCACTCGCCCAGCGCAGGGAGAGCAGATAAGAACTGATTGCCAGGCTCGCTCCGGCCAGCAGCGGCCCCAGCGTGAGGATCATCCAGTACACGGCAAAGGAATAGACCTTTGGCCGCGCTTTTTTACTCCGCCAGATCGTGTTTAGCGCGTTATCGATGGCGTACATCAACAGCAGCGCGGTGACGATAAGACCGCACGCCCCCACTGCCGTCATCTTGCTGGAATTGGCAACAAACTGCTCAATGTAGTTCTGGATAACATCCCCGGTTGCCGGAATGAAATTCGCGAAGACAAAATGACGAAGCTGCACGCTGACGTCCGCAAACATCGGAAAGGCGGAAAACAGGGCAAAGATAACCGCCACCAGCGGCACTAACGAGAGCAATGACACGTAGGCGAGGTTACCCGCCAGCGTGGTCATATTGTCCTCATCAATCCGGTGCCAGAGCAGTTTCAGCCAGGCCCGCAGCGGGCGAGTATGGTGCGTGGCTTTTTGATGAACGGTTTTTAGCATAGCTGCTTCGCAAAGTAGTCAGGTATCGTCTCTTTTCCGGTCACCAGAATTGACGTAATACCCAACTGGTTAGCTCCCTCTATATTATCGGCGTTGTCGTCGAAAAAGACCGCATCGGCCGCGGTGAATCCTTCTGACTGCAGAACAGCCTGATAAATTCGCGCTTCAGGCTTACGCATGCCCATCTCCTGCGAGAGATAGATTTTATCAGCCGCCGCCTTAACTTCAGGGTATTCTTCAGGCCAGAACGTGGTATGCAGGCGGTTGGTATTTGATAGCACAACGACACGATGCCCCTGCTCGCGCAGTTTGTGCATGATGTCGATCACTTCAGGCCGGATGGCGACAAATACCGCCTGCCAACCGTGGGAAAACTGTTCATAGCTTAACGAAAGCCCCATCTCCTGACAGAAACGTTCAGCGAACTCTTCATCGCTGATTTCGCCGCGTTCATGCTGGTGGAAAGTCTCGCCCATCGCGAAATTCTGCTTTAAGGTCGCCAGCGGCACGCGGCTAAAATCGCTCCATGCGCCCAACACGCGATTAAAATCGATATCGACGATGACGTTTCCTAAATCAAAGATATAAAGCATGTTTATCTCCTGCTCGCCGTGGAGAGGTAACTGTAGCGGGAAAGATAAAGTTTGGCTATGCACGAGATTCAGCTTAGAGGGAGCAGTATGAAGAACAAAAATTTAGCCAGGAAGATGATATTGGCTTACTGGCGATAGGCAGGGATGAGTTTTATTTAAGTTCGATTTTGCGAAGATATACGTTTTAGTTCATTCTGCAAAAAATTATAGAAAAACGCTTCCGTAATATTTTTTCTCATCACCATATTCCCCCATTTTTGCCATGGCAATCCCATTTCGCGCGGCTTTGCTCGAAATCGCAACAAGTTCACTTTACTTAAATTTACATTTAGATACAAATACTCTATTTATCTTCTTTTTTATAATGATAAGTTTACATTACTTTACACATGGAGCTGCACTTTCGTGAAGATTAAAAAGGGATACGTTCTCAGTGCCGTTTTAATAGCTTTACTCTGCGCTTTCGCTATTTATTCATACAATGCCTACCGATTTAAAAAAGCCAGCAGAGATATTTTATATCAACTCTCTAGCCAACTGATTGTGAAGCAAGGGCTTGAACCAAAACTTTCAACCCACCTCGTTTTTGATACGTTATATATCGACGGAAACATATCCAAAGATGATGACAAAATCATTGTGGGGCTTATCAGAAAAAACCTTATCCCTGTCAGAACGATATCCATAAACAGTGGTGGCGGCGATGTCGAAACTGCAATAAAAATAGCACAAGTTATTCATGATAAAGAAATTAACATTGAGGTCAGGCGATTATGCCTTTCTTCCTGTGCTAACTATCTTTTCCCAGCGGCAAAAAACAAAATCATCAACTATGGTTCCATTATTGGTTTCCATGGGTCGCCTAATTCTGATGACAATAAGTTAACAACTACGGTTAACGGAGAAATCAATACAGACACAACGATAACAGATCGCATTTTCTCAGAAATAAGAAAAACGGATAAAGCATTCTACAAAGATATAAATGTGTCATGGATGATGCCACTTTGCGGGCAAAAAGAAAATATTGGTGATCCAGACACAGGTCTGTCGACGTACAGCGAAAAGGATTTTACGCGTTTTGGCGTAAAAAACATTTCATTCACGGATGGTGAAATGGTATGGAAAAAGTCTATGGATATTATGGGTATACCTTTTGCTCACTATTGCAAGGAAAATTAATAATGCGTGAACTCAATGAAAGTGAATTATGTAACGTCAGCGGTGCAGGAATGTGGGGTTCTATCGGTAGTGCGATTGGTGGGATGTTCGGTGGTGGTAGCGCTGGTTGTAATGGCAGCTATTCTCACACCAGCACCACTAACAAAGATGGTTCTCACTCTGAAAGCACATCCTTTAGCGGTGGTTGCTCGGTTAACGTTGGTGGTAAAAGCGGTGGTTCATCAAAAGGTAATGGTGGTTCGAAAAGTGGCGGTGGCCGCCAGGGTAATGATCACGGTAGACATTAATTCCTGAACCATTATAACTCATAGCCGCTGATATTTGGCGGCTATTTCCACCCCGCAAGAGGCCAGAAATGTTTCGCAAGGAAGCTATTGAATATCAGAGTACACGGTGGGAAGGGAAAGCTGTTCTTCTGCCGGGCATCCCTTTTGCTCTTATCATATTGCTCAGCATTTTTTTTATTGCTTCCATTTCTATTTTTATTACCAAAGGTTCCTACACCCGTCGCGTCATCGTTCACGGTGAAATAACCACTTTCCCTGGCGCAGTGAATATCTCTGCATCAATGCAGGGTACAGTCGTGCAGAGTTTTGTTAATGAAGGCGATCGCGTAAAAAAAGGTGATGCTCTCTTTCTCATTCATTCGGGTGTATCGACGCAATCAGGCCTGGTTGATGAGAATAAAAAAAAGGAGATCGCGCTACAGATAAAGAGTATCAGCGTAATGATGGCAAATTTGAACTCTTCGAAAAACCGTACGCTCAACGCGCTGACGACTCAAAAAGATCATTATCAGTCCAGTTTTAATACCTCATCTGGGCTACTGGTGCAGGCTGAGCGGGAACTGCATCAGATTGAGAAGAACGTTAACGATTACCGTGGTTATCAGGAAAAAGGTCTGGTCACCAAAGACCAGATGAGTAGCCAAAACGCACTACTCTACCAACAGCAGAGCAATGTTTCTGACCTGGTCGCCAGAAAATCACAGGACCAGGTTCAGATTGATGCGCTCAATCAGCAAATCCAGTCCCAGAGCGCTGATTATGACCAACAGATTTACCAGCTTGAGCAACAAATATACGAACTGCAAAAAGAAAAGTTAAATACAGAAGCGGAAGGTAATTATGTCATCGTGGCAACAGCCGATGGCTTAATCGACTCCATCAATACGGCGCAAGGTAAGATGATCGGCGCAGGCGATGTACTGGCGCGAGTTCAGCAGAATATCCATTCACCATGCTATCTCGAAACCTGGGTTCCGGATGAAGTTCTTCCTTATCTGGCGATTGGCCAGCGCGTTAATGTTAGTTACGACGCCTTTCCTTATGAAAAATTTGGTCAGTTCAGGGCATCAATATCAGCAATATCCAGGCTTCCGGCATCGAAGCCAGAACTCCTGTCAAAGCAGACCATCGCACATGAATTCTATGACGATAAAAAGTCCTGGTACAAAATCATGATCAAACCTGACCTACAGTCTGTGCAAGTTCATGGAAAACAACTCTCACTGAGCCAGGGAGCCAAAGCGCAGATTTCTCTTTTCCTTGAAAAGAGACATATCTATGAGTGGTTATTATCGCCATTTTACGAAATGAAAATGAGCGTAACGGACGCAGGTAATGAATAATCTTTATACACTTGAGACGCTGCTGCGCAAGTTGGATCTGAAAATATTTAAACGCATCCCAGTTGTCTTTCAAACCGAAGCGTCCGAATGTGGCCTGGCCTGTCTTTCAATGATATGCAGTTTTTATGGCAAGCAGGTGGATCTACTGCAACTCCGGCAACAATTCAATTTGTCATCACGTGGGGTCAACCTCAATGCGATAAAAGCAATTGCCAGTGAACTGGAGATGTCGTCACGCGCATTGTCCGTGGACCTTCAGGAATTACATGACGTGCGTAAGCCCTGCATATTGCATTGGGATTTTAACCATTTTGTCGTACTGATTAAGGTCGATAAGAACAGCGCGGTGATCCACGACCCTGCGTTTGGACGACGGGTGATTAGCATGCCCGAATTATCCCAACATTTTACTGGTGTTGTGCTTGAGGTATGGCCGGGAACCACTTTCTCAGTTCAAAAGAAGCAAAACAGGTTAAAAGCGACCACGTTATTAAAGAATATCAATGGACTGATAACTTCACTGACGAAGGTATTTTTCTTATCGCTGGTGATTGAGTTGATCAGCCTGCTAATGCCAGTGGGGACACAATTAGTCACGGATAATGTGATTGCATCCGGAGATTACGGTTTACTTAATATCATCTGTCTTGGGTTGTTTATTCTGATTCTGTTACGTTTGACGGTCAGTGTCATACGCTCCTGGACCACGCTGATACTGGGAACACTCATCGACGTCCAGTGGAGTTTTAGCCTCTTTTCTCACCTTATTAAGCTACCGACCACCTATTTTGAAAGACGCAAACTGGGGGACATTCAGTCTCGCTTCCACTCGCTTGATGTTATACGGGCCACTTTTACCACAGGTTTGACTGGTAGCATTATTGATACGCTAATGCTCATGGGTTTGCTGGTAATGATGTTTTTATACAACCTGCAGCTCAGCATGATAGTGGTCTCTTTTACCGCAATATACACCTTCATTAGGTTTGCTACCTATCGATACTATCGCCAGCTATCCGAAGAAGAGTTAATCAAGGAAGCACGCCTTAATTCTTATTTTATGGAAACCCTGTACGGTATCGCGACGATTAAAGTTCAGGGGATGACTGACCTGAGAATCAATAACTGGTTTAATCTTTTTTCAGATAAGGTCAATACAGGCATTCGTTTGACGCGAATGGATCTCTTCTTTGGTGGCGTCGTCTCTTTTATCGCCGCCTGCGACCAAATTGTTATCCTGTGGGTTAGCGGCAGGCTGATGATGGATAGTCATTTAACCATCGGTATGTTTATTGCATTTAACACCTTCAGGAGTCAGTTCTATGACCGAATAAATGCCCTGATCAACTTTATCATTCAGCTGAAGATCATCAATTTACACAATGAACGCGTTGCCGATATTGCGCTGCACGAAGCATCTTCTATAACGGCCACCAGCCCGCTGCGTTTACCACACGGAGCCTTAACGCTCGAAACTCAGGATCTGACTTACCGTTATGATAACCATGCGGACCCTATCTTCAGCAAACTGAATCTGACCATTCATGCCGGGGAGAGTATTGCTATTACGGGCGTATCGGGTTCAGGTAAAAGCACCTTGATGAAAGTGTTGTGCGGTTTATTCGAACCGTCGAACGGCTGCGTCCGAATTAATGGCATTGATATTAAGCAACTTGGTTTCGAGCATTATGCTGAACGCATTGCCTGTATCATGCAGGAAGATAAGCTGTTTTCAGGCTCAATCAAAGAGAATATCGCCGGTTTTCGGCCTGACATTGACGAGCAGTGGATGGTGCAATGCGCTATCGCAAGCCATATTCATAATGACATTTTAAAGCTACCAATGGGTTACGAGACACTGATTGGTGAACTTGGGGAAGGGTTGTCGGGCGGTCAAAAACAGCGGATTTATATTGCCCGGGCATTATACCGTAAACCGGGTATTTTATTCATGGACGAGGCGACCAGCCACCTTGATAAAACCAGTGAAAGTCAGGTCAATCAGTCTATACAGGCGATGAACATTACGAGGATTATTATCGCGCATCGCGAAACCACGATTTCATCGGCAGATCGGGTGTTCGTGATAAATGGAGCAGAGTTACCCTAATCCGTGAATTTCGCAGGAAAAAGATAGCGTTGGGACATAACGTCCCCGGGTAATGAAGAATTCTGGCGATCATCGAATAAAAAAGCCGCTGAGGGATCAGCGGCTTTTTACCTGCCGGGTGGCGCGTGCGCTTACCCGGCCTATAGATTGACCGTATTACTCTTCTTTCGCACCGCGCATAGCACGTTTACGATCGTTCTCGGTCAGGTGACGTTTACGGATACGGATAGACAGCGGAGTCACTTCTACCAGTTCGTCGTCATCGATGAATTCCAGAGCCTGCTCCAGGGTCATCTTGATCGGTGGAACCAGAACCGTTGCTTCGTCAGTACCGGACGCACGCATGTTGGTCAGTTTCTTACCGGTCAGGCAGTTTACGGTCAGGTCGTTAGAACGGCTGTGAATACCGATGATCTGGCCTTCGTAAACTTCAGCACCGTGACCCAGGAACAGCTTACCGCGATCCTGCAGACCGAACAGCGCAAACGCAACCGCTTTACCCTGACCGTTGGAGATCAGTACGCCGTTGTTACGCTGGCCCACTTCGCCCGGACGCACGTCGTCGTAGTGGCTGAAGGTGGAGTACAGCAGACCGGTACCGGAGGTCATGGTCATGAACTCAGAACGGAAGCCGATCAGGCCACGGCTTGGGATCACGTAGTCGAGACGTACGCGGCCTTTGCCATCTGGATTCATGTTTTTCAGGTCGCCTTTACGCTCACCCAGCGCCTGCATCACAGAACCCTGGTGCTGCTCTTCAACGTCCAGCGTCACGTTTTCGAACGGCTCTTGTTTACGGCCGTCGATTTCGCGGAAGATAACTTTCGGACGGGAAACCGCCATTTCGAAACCTTCACGACGCATGTTTTCGATCAGAACAGACAGGTGCAGCTCACCACGACCAGAAACGCGGAATGCATCAGCATCTTCGGTTTCTTCAACGCGCAGCGCAACGTTGTGCACCAGCTCTTTGTTCAGGCGGTCAAGGATCTGACGAGAGGTAACGAACTTACCTTCTTTACCACAGAACGGAGAGGTGTTGACGTTGAAGAACATGGTAACGGTTGGTTCATCAACAGACAGGGCTGGCAGCGCTTCCACGTTCTGCGGGTCGCAGATGGTGTCAGAGATGTTCAGCTCGCCCAGACCGGTGATAGCGATGATGTCGCCCGCTTCAGCCAGATCGCTGTCGATACGCTCCAGACCCAGGTGAGTCAGCACTTTGCCAACTTTACCGTTACGGGTTTTGCCTTCGCTATCGATGATAGTAACCTGCTGGTTTGGCTTCACTTTACCGCGTTTGATACGACCGATACCGATGACGCCAACGTAGTTGTTGTAGTCCAGCTGGGAGATCTGCATCTGCAGTGGACCATCCAGATCAACATCCGGTGCCGGTACGTGATCAACAATCGCCTGATACAGCGGGGTCATGTCTTCCGCCATATCTTCGTGGTCCAGACCCGCGATACCATTCAGCGCCGAAGCGTAAATGATAGGGAAGTCCAGCTGTTCGTCGGTCGCGTCGAGGTTAACGAACAGGTCGAATACCTGATCAACAACCCAGTCAGGACGTGCGCCAGGACGGTCAACCTTGTTGATAACAACAATTGGTTTCAGGCCATGGGCAAATGCTTTTTTGGTCACGAAGCGCGTTTGCGGCATTGGGCCGTCAAATGCGTCAACCACCAGCAGCACGGAATCCACCATGGACATCACGCGCTCAACTTCACCACCGAAGTCGGCGTGCCCTGGGGTATCAACGATGTTGATACGGTAGTCATTCCATTTAATCGCGGTGTTTTTCGCGAGGATGGTAATCCCACGCTCTTTCTCCAAATCGTTGGAGTCCATCACACGCTCTTGAGTTTCGGCACGCGCATCAAACGTACCGGATTGCTGCAGCAGCTTATCAACCAGGGTAGTTTTACCATGGTCAACGTGCGCGATGATGGCGATGTTACGCAAATTTTCGATCACAACTTTGCCTCAGGCATTAGAAATAGCGCGTTATTGTACACGGATTAATCGCACTACAAAACAGGATCACAAACATCCTCCGCAAACAAGTATTGCAGAGATGCTTTGTGATCGCTTTCACGGAGCGAAAAAGGGCACTTTAACGTAAATTGCACCAATATGGTGCTCAATGTTCACATTGAAGCACTATACTGGTGCAACAAATCCATCGTGGTGCAGCCCTTTTGCACTATGGTGCGCATGATAACGCCTTTTTGGGGTGATTTAAAAGTTGGCACAGATTTCGCTTTATAAAAATTACATGGCAACAGCCAGTACAAACAGAAACTGAAGACCTCGTTACCACGACGACAATGACCAATCTGGAGAGTTAAGTATGTCCGCTGAACACGTTTTGACGATGCTGAACGAACATGAAGTGAAGTTTGTTGATCTCCGCTTCACCGACACCAAAGGTAAAGAACAGCACGTCACAATCCCTGCTCATCAGGTGAACGCCGAATTCTTTGAAGAAGGCAAAATGTTTGACGGCTCCTCCATTGGTGGCTGGAAAGGCATTAACGAATCCGACATGGTTCTGATGCCAGATGCAACCACTGCGGTCATTGATCCGTTCTTCGAAGAACCAACCCTGATCATCCGTTGCGACATCCTCGAGCCAGGCACGCTGCAGGGCTACGACCGCGACCCACGTTCTATCGCGAAACGCGCTGAAGAGTACCTGCGTTCTACCGGCATCGCAGACACCGTTCTGTTCGGGCCAGAGCCAGAATTCTTCCTGTTCGATGACATCCGTTTCGGTGCTTCTATTTCTGGCTCCCACGTTGCTATCGACGACATCGAAGGTGCATGGAACTCCTCCACCAAATATGAAGGTGGTAACAAAGGTCACCGTCCTGGCGTTAAAGGTGGTTACTTCCCGGTTCCTCCGGTCGATTCTGCACAGGACATTCGTTCCACCATGTGTCTGGTGATGGAAGAGATGGGCCTGGTTGTTGAAGCTCACCACCACGAAGTGGCGACTGCGGGTCAGAACGAAGTGGCAACCCGCTTCAACACCATGACCAAAAAAGCGGACGAAATTCAGATCTACAAATACGTTGTGCACAACGTTGCGCACCGTTTCGGTAAAACCGCGACCTTCATGCCAAAACCAATGTTTGGCGACAACGGTTCCGGTATGCACTGCCACATGTCTCTGTCCAAAAACGGTACCAACCTGTTCTCTGGCGACAAATATGCTGGCCTGTCCGAGCAGGCGCTGTACTACATCGGCGGCGTAATCAAACACGCTAAAGCGATCAACGCCCTGGCGAACCCAACCACCAACTCCTACAAGCGTCTGGTCCCGGGCTACGAAGCGCCAGTGATGCTGGCCTACTCTGCACGTAACCGTTCTGCTTCTATCCGTATCCCGGTAGTAGCGTCTCCTAAAGCGCGTCGTATCGAAGTACGCTTCCCGGATCCAGCGGCTAACCCATACCTGTGCTTCGCAGCACTGCTGATGGCCGGTCTGGACGGTATCAAGAACAAGATCCACCCGGGCGAAGCGATGGACAAAAACCTGTACGACCTGCCGCCAGAAGAAGCGAAAGAGATCCCACAGGTTGCTGGCTCTCTGGAAGAAGCCCTGCAGGCGCTGGACGCAGACCGTGAGTTCCTGACTGCAGGTGGCGTATTCACTGACGACGCTATCGATGCTTACATCGCACTGCGCACTGAAGAGAACGACCGCGTGCGCATGACTCCGCATCCGGTTGAGTTCGAACTGTACTACAGCGTTTAATTAAGTTGTTTTACCCGGCGTGACAAGCGCCGGGAGTAGTTGCCGTGGAAACTTTTAGCCCATCTCAGGATGGGCTTTTTTCTCCACCAACAATCTGATCTCACGCGCTTTTTACGCCGAAAACGCTATACTGCACTAAATTAGTGCAAACGACTCCAGGAGACTGCTGAATGGCAACTGGCACGCTGCCCGATGCTGGGCAGATCCTCAATTCTTTGATTAACAGCATCTTGCTGGTCGATGACGAGCTGGCCGTTCATTACGCCAACCCGGCGGCACAGCAGCTGCTTGCCCAAAGCGCACGTAAACTATTCGGTACCCCGCTTCCGGAACTCCTGAGCTACTTTTCGCTGAATATTGGCCTGATGCAGGAAAGCTTACAGGCAGGCCAGGGTTTCACCGATAACGAAGTGACGCTGGTGATCGACGGGCGCTCGCACATTCTGTCGCTAACCGCGCAACGTCTTCCCGAAGGCCTGATCCTGCTGGAAATGGCGCCGATGGATAATCAGCGTCGACTGAGCCAGGAGCAGCTTCAGCATGCGCAGCAGATTGCAGCCCGTGACCTCGTGCGCGGTCTGGCGCATGAAATTAAAAACCCGCTGGGTGGGTTACGCGGCGCGGCGCAGCTTCTGACCAAGGCGCTGCCTGACCCTGCGCTGGCGGAATATACCAACGTCATCATTGAGCAGGCGGACCGTCTGCGGAATCTGGTAGACCGTCTTCTCGGTCCGCAGCAGCCGGGAATGCACGTTACTGAAAGCATCCATAAAGTGGCTGAGCGGGTGGTGAAGCTCGTCTCAATGGAGCTGCCGGAGAACGTCACGCTGGTACGTGATTACGACCCAAGCCTGCCGGAACTGGCCCATGACCCGGATCAGATTGAGCAGGTCCTGTTGAATATTGTGCGTAATGCTCTGCAAGCGCTGGGACCTGAAGGCGGCGAGATTATTTTACGCACCCGCACCGCCTTCCAGCTCACGTTACACGGCGTGCGCTACCGGCTGGCCGCCCGAATCGACGTTGAGGATAACGGGCCCGGCATTCCATCGCATCTGCAGGACACCCTGTTCTACCCGATGGTCAGCGGCCGTGAAGGCGGAACCGGCCTGGGCTTATCCATTGCCCGCAGTTTGATCGACCAACACTCTGGAAAAATTGAATTTACCAGTTGGCCGGGACATACCGAGTTTTCGGTTTTCCTGCCGATTAAAAAATAAAGGTGACGTTTATGCAACGAGGGATAGTCTGGGTAGTCGATGACGATAGCTCCATCCGTTGGGTGCTTGAACGCGCGCTCACAGGGGCGGGATTAAGCTGCACGACGTTTGAGAGCGGCAGCGAAGTGCTCGACGCACTCACCACTAAAACGCCCGATGTTCTGCTGTCGGATATCCGTATGCCGGGCATGGACGGGCTGGCGCTGTTAAAGCAGATCAAACAACGCCACCCTATGCTACCGGTCATCATAATGACCGCGCACTCCGATCTGGATGCCGCAGTGAGCGCCTATCAGCAAGGGGCGTTCGATTACCTGCCCAAACCGTTTGATATCGACGAAGCGGTGGCGCTGGTTGAGCGCGCGATTAGCCATTATCAGGAGCAGCAACAGCCGCGCCACGCGCCCGATTTTGGGCCAACCACCGACATCATCGGCGAAGCGCCGGCGATGCAGGACGTGTTTCGCATTATTGGCCGTCTGTCCCGCTCGTCCATCAGCGTCTTGATTAACGGCGAATCGGGCACCGGTAAAGAGCTTGTGGCGCATGCACTGCATCGCCATAGCCCGCGGGCAAAAGCCCCGTTCATCGCCCTGAATATGGCGGCGATCCCGAAGGATTTAATTGAGTCCGAACTGTTCGGCCATGAAAAAGGGGCATTTACCGGCGCAAATACCATTCGCCAGGGGCGCTTCGAACAGGCTGACGGCGGCACGCTGTTCCTGGATGAAATCGGTGATATGCCGCTGGACGTTCAGACCCGCCTGCTGCGCGTGCTGGCCGACGGGCAGTTTTATCGCGTGGGCGGCTATGCGCCGGTGAAAGTGGACGTGCGTATTATCGCCGCGACCCACCAGAACCTGGAGCAACGCGTGCAGGAAGGCAAATTCCGTGAGGATTTATTCCACCGTCTTAACGTCATCCGCGTTCATCTGCCGCCGCTGCGTGAACGTCGGGAAGATATTCCCCGCCTGGCGCGTCATTTTCTGCAGGTGGCTGCCCGCGAGCTGGGCGTGGAAGCCAAGCAGCTTCACCCGGAAACCGATGCCGCTCTGACGCGTCTGGCGTGGCCGGGCAACGTGCGTCAGCTGGAAAACACCTGCCGCTGGCTAACCGTGATGGCTGCCGGTCAGGAAGTGCTGATTCAGGATTTACCGGCCGAACTGTTTGAGGCGACCGCGCCGGAAAGCAGTAGCGGACACGCGCTGCCGGACAGCTGGGCGACGCTGCTGGCGCAGTGGGCCGACCGCGCGCTGCGTTCCGGTCATCAAAACCTGCTTTCTGAGGCTCAGCCTGAGATGGAGCGTACGCTGTTGACCACCGCGCTTCGTCATACGCAGGGTCACAAGCAGGAAGCCGCTCGCCTGTTGGGATGGGGTCGCAATACCCTGACGCGCAAGCTGAAAGAGCTGGGAATGGAATGATCTCACGCCGCTGTGTAAAGGTTATTAATTGAACGCAAATCGTCGTTATTTTGCGCTTTACTGTTCCGATGAGTTTTGTATGATCGTGCCCGGAAATTGGGGGTGAACATCATGCTGGAAACATTCGTGAATATGCTCTCTAGCGGAGCCGCTGAAAGCCACACGCCACAAACAGCCGTTGCGGCTATGTTGTGCGCGGCGCTGGTTGGGCTGTTTAGCTAGCGAGTTGGCGATGAAAAGCCGGGTGACGCTTCGCTTACCCGGCCTACATTTCGCACTTTTGTAGGCCGGGTAAGGCGAAGCCGCCACCCGGCATCACAGTTTAAATAACTCGCGAGAACTGCTGCATTCGCGCTTTCTGACGCAGATACGCGTCAAAGCACATGCAGATATTACGGATCAACAGACGCCCTTTCGGGGTGACCTCTATCGCTCTCTCCGACACATCCACCAGCCCGTCTTTCGCCAGCGGCGCCAGCAGCTTCAGATCTTCCGCGAAATAATCGCTGAAGTTCAGTTCCCACTGCGCTTCCACATCGCTGAAATCGAGACGGAAGTTGCAGATAAGCGCCTTAATCACATCGCGACGGATACAGTCATCACGCGTTAACGCAATGCCGCGCCACAGCGCGTTGCCAGTCTCATCAACCTGCTGGTAATACAGCTTCAGCTCTTTCTGGTTCTGCGCGTAGCAGTCGCCAATCATGCTAATGGCGGAGACACCCATTCCCAGTAAATCGGTATCGCCCTGGGTCGTGTATCCCTGGAAGTTACGGTGCAGGACCCCTTCGCGCTGAGCAACGGCCAGCTCGTCATCCGGACGGGCAAAGTGATCCATGCCGATAAACTGATAGCCGGTTTCGGTCAGCGAGGTGATGGTTTCCTGCAGGATATCCAGCTTCTGCTGGGCAGAAGGAAGATCGGCATCTTTGATTTTGCGCTGGGCGGCAAACAGCGTTGGCAGATGCGCATAGTTAAAGACGCTCAGGCGGTCCGGGTTAAGTTCAGCCACGCGCTTCAGCGTGAAGGCGAAGCTTTCCGGCGTTTGCTTTGGCAGGCCGTAAATCAGGTCAATATTGGTCGAGGTGAAACCAATCTCACGCGCGTGATTGAGTAAGGCAAAGATAAATTCTTCGTCCTGCTCGCGGTTCACCAGACGCTGAACCTCTTTATTGAAATCCTGTACGCCCATACTCAGTCGGTTGAATCCTTCTGCGCGTAAATGATCCAGGACATCCAGCTGAATTTCACGCGGATCGACTTCGATCGAGATCTCAGCGTCAGCATTAAAACTGAAATTGCCGCGCAGAAGCGCCATCAGGCGGCTTATTTGCGCTTTGTTCAGATAGGTTGGCGTACCGCCGCCCCAGTGAAGCTGGCTCACGTGACGGCCTTTAAACAGTGGCGCGCGATGCACAATTTCCTGTTCGAGCGCATCAAGATACTGGTCGGCTTTATGCTGCTGGCGGGTCACGATTTTATTGCAGCCGCAGAAGTAGCAAAGCTTGTGGCAGAACGGAATATGGACGTAGAGCGACAGCGGACGCTCAGGATAGCGCGCGACAGCCTGCTGGAAATCACGCTCTCCGAAGGCATCGGAGAACTCCAGCGCGGTGGGGTAAGACGTATAACGCGGCCCGGAATAGTTATATTTCTGGATTAGGGCCAAATCCCAGTCGATAGTTGATGCTGACATGCTCACTCCTTCCGTTGGTGTCGCGTTCGTATACGGCGGCCCGTTCTGACCCCATTGCGGGCCATCATTCGGGTGCGCAGCCACTTCTGTCGCCGCGACAACCGCCGTAGTTTAACGAATAACCACACCAGATAACATATAACCGGAAGGGTTATAAGCAGGACTATCGTGCCTGCCGGGTGCAAATGTTAGTTTCCACCCTTCAGAAGACGCATCATATCTTCCTGCTTCTCGTCTTCTTCTTCATCTTCGTCGTATGACAGGCCCAGCTTCTGCATCAGTTCATCAATACGATCCAGTTTGGCATCCACCCATGACTGCTCTTCAGCGGTCAGGGTTTCACCCTCTTCAAGACGTTCCAGCAGCGCGTCCAGGCGCTCATCGTTCTCCAGCAAATCCAGCTCAGCCTGCGGTGAAAGCATAGGTTTCTCGCTCTTTGGTTTGTGCTGCTTAGTGACCGGGGTGTCTGTCACGCCCAGTGGAATGGGAGTTTTACTGCCGATACGAGGATCTTTCTGCTGCTTGCCTTTTGCAGAAGCGCCCGCTGCACCACCACCGTTGGCACGGCTACCCGCAGCATGACCGCGATGTTTTTTGTCGCGTTTGCGGTCGCGCGCTTCCTGGTTCAGTTCTTCGCGCGTTTTGCGGCGTGCTTTTGCAGGGCGTTTCGCGCCCGCAGCGGAGGTTGGTTTTTTCATGATGTTTTATCTTTAAGTCGTTTTCTTCAGTATAGAATTGCGGCGAAATCTAGCAGAAAGCAAGCAAAGAAAAAAGGCGACAGAGCAATCTGTCGCCTTTTTTCCTGACTCACAACCCTTAGCGGGTCAGACATTCCATGTTTGCCAACAACAAACCCTGTTTATCCCTTGGCTAATACCGTCCGTGATACGGTTCCATTTCCTTTTAAAACGCCTCCAGGCGCTGGTCGTCCTGACAATCCTGCGTCTTCGCCTCCTGGCGCTCCTGACCCTAATCCTTAAGTCGATTTCCTGTTGGCTTCCTCGCCCTGACGCACACTTTACCTTGTTCCGTTAAACTAACAAGCAACGAAACGGCATAAAAAGAGATTTTCAGACAATTACCCGAAAATAAGCTTATGATTTAAAACAGTTTGCATTTTTTAACGCCTGCGAATTCTCTGAAATCTCCCATAGCATCACTGGCCGATCTCTCACACCGATGGGGGCATTCGCCTACACGGCATAGTAATCAGAAAAGCCTTTTGCCTGCATTCGGGTATAATCCCCTTCAGATTACGATTTTGGAGACGACCACGTGACTACCTGGAACTACCAACAGACGCATTTTGTCACCAGTGCGCCCGATATTCGCCACCTGCCTTCTGATACTGGTATTGAAGTGGCCTTTGCTGGCCGCTCCAATGCGGGGAAATCCAGCGCCCTGAATACGCTGACCAATCAGAAGAGCCTGGCGCGTACCTCAAAAACACCTGGCCGTACCCAGCTGATCAACCTGTTTGAAGTCGCAGAGGGCAAACGCCTGGTCGACTTACCGGGCTACGGTTACGCGCAGGTACCGGAAGAGATGAAAATCAAGTGGCAGCGTGCGCTGGGTGAATACCTGGAAAAACGTCTGTGCCTGAAAGGTCTGGTGGTGCTGATGGATATTCGTCACCCGCTAAAAGATCTCGATCAGCAGATGATCGACTGGGCTGTAGCAAGCGATATCGCCGTACTGGTGCTGCTGACGAAAGCCGATAAGCTGGCGAGCGGCGCGCGTAAAGCGCAGGTGAATATGGTTCGCGAAGCGGTGCTGGCGTTCAACGGTGATGTGCAGGTTGAGCCGTTCTCCTCGCTGAAAAAGCAGGGCGTGGACAAGTTGCGTCAGAAACTCGATACCTGGTTTAGCGAGATGGAACCCGCGAAGGAAGCGGAAGAAGAGTAATACCGGGCGCGGCAATGGCCGCGCTTTTTTTGCCTGAACATTTCTTTGCCGCAATAAAAAACGCCCCAGTCATTACTGACTGGGGCGGCTAAAATATTCAGCCAAATCCGATTACGTGAAGTAAAAGGTCTGAAAGATAGAACATCTTACCTCTGTACCCTACGCCGATAACTCTACCCCTTTTTGTGCTGCAGAAAAAGCACTTTTTGTAGTTTTTTTTCATTCTTTACATAGGGAATTCTAATGATCGTCACAAAACGCGCGTTCTAATGTTGCAAACTTACATAAATAGCGCGTTATGCGAAGAATCGTTAGTGAGCCTGATCCCAGTTTTCACCACTTCCCACTTCCACCAGCAACGGCACATCAAGCGTCATGCTGCTTTCCATCAGTTCGTGGATCTTCTTCGACACGGCGTCGAGGTCGTCCTTGTGCACTTCAAATACCAGTTCATCGTGTACCTGCATGATCATTTTCACGCGAGGTTTCTCTTCTTGCAGCCAGGCATCAACAGCGATCATTGCACGCTTAATAATGTCCGCCGCGGTACCCTGCATCGGGGCGTTGATCGCCGCACGCTCTGCGCCAGCGCGGCGCGCCGCGTTGCTGGATTTGATGTCCGGTAGGTAGAGACGGCGGCCATCCAGGGTTTCGACGTACCCTTTTTCCTTCGCCTGCGCGCGTGTGCGTTCCATATATTCCAGCACGCCCGGATAACGCTCGAAGTAGAGATCCATATACTTCTGCGACTCTTTACGCGGAATGTTGAGCTGGCGTGAAAGGCCGAACGCGCTCATGCCGTAGATCAGACCGAAGTTGATCGCCTTAGCGCTGCGGCGCTGTTCGTTGGTCACGCTGTCCAGCGGCAAGCCGAAGACTTCCGCCGCGGTTGCCCGGTGGATATCCTTCCCTTCGGCAAACGCGGTAAGCAGGCCTTTGTCACGGGACAGATGCGCCATAATGCGCAGTTCGATTTGCGAGTAGTCAGCAGAGACAATCAGATAATCCTCTGGTGCGATGAAAGCCTGGCGAATACGACGGCCCTCTTCGTTACGTACCGGGATGTTCTGCAGGTTGGGATCGGTTGACGAGAGACGACCGGTCGCCGCAACAGCCTGATGATACGACGTGTGCACGCGACCCGTTTTCGGGTTGATCATAAGCGGAAGCTTGTCGGTGTAGGTCGACTTCAGCTTCGCGAGACCACGGTACTGCAGAATCACTTTTGGCAGCGGGTAATCCAGCGCCAGCTCTTCCAGCACCTCTTCAGAGGTTGACGGTGCGCCGCCAGGGGTTTTCTTCAGCGGCTTGATACCCTGCTTTTCAAACAGAATGGTTTGCAACTGCTTCGGTGAAGAGAGGTTAAACGGCTCGCCTGCAAGCTCATGCGCTTTTTGCTCAAGCTCGGTCAGGCGCTGCGCCAGCTCCCCGGAGTGGTTATGCAGCACCGTTGGGTCGATTTTCACGCCGTTGCGTTCAATGCGGGATAGCACGGGCACCAGCGGCATCTCGATATGCTGGAACACGTTCAGCGGACCTTCGTGCTTCTGCAGTTTTGGCCACATCTTCAGATGCAGCTGCAGCGTGACGTCAGCATCTTCCGCCGCGTAGCGACCCGCCTCTTCAAGAGCAATCTGGTTAAAGGTGAGCTGATTTTTCCCTTTTCCGGCAATCTCTTCAAAGGTGATGGTTTTGTGCTTGAGCCAGCGGTCAGATAAGGAATCCATATCATGGCGGCCCGCGACGCTGTCCAGAATGTAGGATTCGAGCATGGTGTCGAAGGCGATCCCACGCAGTTCAATGCCGTAGTTTTGCAGAATGCCGCGGTCGTACTTGAGGTTTTGCCCAACCTTGAGCGCCTTTTCGTCTTCCAGGATCGGCTTCAGCAGCTCAAGCACGCGTTCACGGGAGAGCTGCTCCGGCGCATCCAGGTAATCGTGCGCCACAGGAACGTAGGCTGCAATACCCGGCTCTGTCGCAAATGACAGGCCAACCATATTGGCTGAGATGTTATCGAGACTGTCAGTTTCGGTATCAAAGGCAAAGACCGGCGCCTTTTTCAGTTTCTCGATCCAGGCGATCAGCTGTGACTCTTCAAGAATGGTTTCGTAGTTGTCGAATGAAAGCGCCACGGCTTCTTCTTCAGCCTGATCTTCTGCTTCAACAACAATCGTCTCCTTCGGCTTTGCAGCAGGTTTGGCCCCTTTTGCCTGTAGCCATTTACCGGCTTCCACGTCAGTGATCCAGCGCTTGAATTCGTATTTCTTAAACAGGCTCAGCAGATCGCCAGCAGAAGGCTGTTGCACCTCAAGCTGCTCACAGCCCAGCTCCAGTTCGACATCGGTTTTGATTGTAGCCAGCTTATAGGAGAGATAAGCCACCTCTTTGTTCTCTGCCAGTTTTCCGGCCATGGTTTTTGCGCCACGGAAGGAGAGCCCGGCGATTTTGTCTGATTCCGCGTAGAGCGTATCCAGCCCGCCCAGCCCCTGAAGCAGCGCCTGCGCGGTTTTCTCACCAACGCCAGGGACACCCGGGATGTTATCCGAGGAGTCGCCCATCAACGCAAGGAAGTCGATAATCAGCTCAGGCGGCACGCCATACTTAGTGACAACCTCTTCAGGCCCCAGAATGGTGTTGGTCATGGTATTAATCAGGGTGATACCTGGCGTCACCAGCTGCGCCATATCTTTATCACCGGTGCTGATCAGTACAGGACGACCCATCTTTTCTGCTTCACGCGCCAGCGTACCGATGACGTCATCGGCTTCAACGCCAGAGACGGCCAGCAGCGGCAGCCCCATCGCTCTTACCATGGTGTGCAGCGGTTCAATCTGCGCACGCAGATCGTCAGGCATTGGCGGACGGTGAGATTTGTAATGCTCAAACAGCTCATCGCGGAACGTTTTGCCTTTCGCATCAAAGACCACAGCCGCATGGGTTGGCTGGTACTGAAGGATCAGGCTGCGCAGCATGTTCAGCACGCCGTACATTGCGCCGGTGGGTTCCCCTGCGCTATTGGTCAGAGGAGGAAACGCATGGTATGCCCGATACAGGTAAGAAGAGCCATCGACGAGAATAAGAGGGTTTTCTGGGATCTGAACCATAATGTCCGTGCCTTTAATCAATTTATGGGTAAAGGATGCCACAGAAGGATGAAAACATCAGTTATTAGCGCCTGATACAGGAAAAGATTTTGCGATCGTGAGGATCGCTCGCAAAATTCAAACTGTGGATAAGTTTGTGCATATTTTCACTTCATATGAATAACAGACACAAAATACACATATGAGTTATTTTTTAGATCTTAATTATCATGCTGTTATGGCATTAGATCTTATCTATATGGCCAACTGATGGCAATTTAGTCTATGTGGATATAAGCCTTGATAAGCGCGGAATCACAGTGAAATCGTCTACGACAGGGTAAAAGCGGCCAAATCATCACATGAAAGCGCCATTAATTTGTCCGTTTTCTGGTAAAATCAGCGCCCAGCGTCGAATAGCCGGCCGCTAACTTACAGCTAACTACCTGAAAAAGCTCATCATGTCGAGATTGCTCGCTGCAATAACATTACTGTTAAGCATCATTTTAACTATTCTGGTAACTGTCGCATGTTCTGTGCCGATCATCGTAGCCGGGATCATTAAACTGCTGCTGCCTGTCCCCATGGTGTGGCGAGCCGTGTCCGCATTTTGTAATTTCATGATGTACTGCTGGTGCGAAGGGCTGGCGATCCTGCTGTGCCTGAACCCACATCTGAAGTGGGATATCAAAGGACTGGAGAGTCTTAACAAGAAGAACTGGTACCTGCTGATCTGCAATCACCACAGCTGGGCGGACATCGTGGTGTTATGCGTGCTTTTTCGCAAACACATCCCGATGAACAAATACTTTCTGAAACAGCAGCTCGCCTGGGTACCTTTTATTGGGCTGGCCTGCTGGGCGCTAGATATGCCCTTTATGAAACGCTATTCGCGCAGCTATTTGATTCGTCATCCCGAGCGTCGCGGCAAAGATGTGGAGACCACGCGCCGTTCCTGCGAAAAGTTTCGCGCGCATCCAACGACTATCGTGAACTTTGTTGAAGGTTCCCGGTTTACGGAAGAGAAGCGCCAGCAAACTCGCTCTCCTTATCAGCATCTGTTGCCGCCAAAGGCTGCGGGGATTGCGATGGCGCTTAACGTGCTGGGAGCACAGTTCGATAAACTTCTTAACGTCACGCTCTGCTATCCGGAAAACGACAGGACGCCATTCTTCGATATGCTCAGCGGCAAACTGACGCGCATTGTCGTGCATGTCGACCTGGTTCCGATTGACGCTGAACTGCACGGTGATTACGTAAACGATAAGAACTTCAAACGTCGTTTCCAACAGTGGCTTAATACGCTTTGGAAAGAGAAAGACGAACAGATAGGCAAGATTAAATCTTCATACAAAAACGCCGGTCAGTGACCGGCGTTTTTACATCAGTGAAATTACTTCTTCTCAACCAGGTATTTCACGGTATCAGCATACTGCTGTACGAAGATATCCATGCTGCTGGTGTCCATGCCCTGCATGTTCAGCTGATATTTGCCGTTAACAAACATCGCCGGAACGCCCTGAAGCTGGAGGTCAGCAGCCGCTTTTTCCTGCTGGGCAACCAGTGATTTCACCACGAAGCTGTTCCACGCGGCATCATACTCTTCACCTTTCACGCCGGCATCAACGAACACTTTACGGATATCCGCAGTGGTCTGAACGGTCTGTGTTTTCTGTACGGCTTCAAACATTGGCGAAGTGATCTTATCTTCCACGCCCAGTGCCATCGCCACCGCCCATGCCTGAGTCAGGTCTTTACCCAATGGGCCCAGGAACTCGACGTGGTACTTGGTCATTTTTGTGCCTTCCGGCAGCTTTTTCTTCACGTTGTCAGAAACATGCAGCACCTGCTCGAACTGATAGCAGTGTGGGCAATAGAACGAGAAGAACTCCAGAACCTGTGGCTCGCCAGCGACCGGCTTGTCCAGCGTGATGTACTGTTTGCCGTCGGTAAACTGCGCAGCAGAAGCGCTAAATGCCAGAATCATACCTGCCAGCGCCAGCCAAATTTTTTTCATGATTAACTCTCTCCTGGGTGTGTCCATTAATACATCGGCGTTAATTGCAGAGGGGGCTCCTGAAGAACCTTAACCTGCTCAGTAAATGTAGATATCTGGCTACGCCAGTAATCCTCTCCGGTAAGCCACGGGAAATTGCGAGGAAATGCCGGATCGTCCCAACGCCTGATTAACCATGCGAGATAATAAACAAAACGCATCGCACGTAAAGGCTCAATCAGGGCAATTTCGTCTGAATTAAACGGGCTAAATTCTTCATAAGCTTCAATAATGGTTTCAAGCTGCATGCGCTGCTCGGCTTTATCGCCATTGAGCAGCATCCACAGGTCCTGAACCGCTGCCCCCATGCGCGCATCGTCGAGATCGACAAAGAGCGGGCCGTCACGCCAGAGAATATTCCCGGCGTGACAATCGCCATGCAGGCGCAGGACGGAAATATCATCGCGCCAGCAGGTTTTCACTGCAGCAATAAGGTTATCGGTGGCGTTGAGGAAATCATCCTTTAGCGCTGCGGGGATCATTGCAGACGTTTCGAATACTTGGCGCGGTTCAAGAAGGTATTCCTGAATCCCGATAGTCGGGCGGGCAATAAAGGCTTTTTTGCGTCCCGTCTGGTGTATACGCCCAAGATAGCGGGCAACCCACTCCATCTGATCGATATTATCCGCTTCAAACTGGCGCCCCCCCAGGCTCGGGAATACAGCGTAGTAAAACCCTTCGTGCGTGAGGAGCGTTTGGTTATTGAATTTCAGCGGTGCGGCAACGGGAACATCGTCATCCAGCAGATCGTGAGCAAACTGATGCTCTTCCTGAATTTGTTCTGCGGACCAGCGTTCAGGACGATAGAATTTTACGACGTAGCGCTGACGATCCTCGTCCTGAAATTGATAGACGCGGTTTTCGTAGCTGTTTAAAGGTGTTAGCCCGGAATCCACCCGAATACCCTGTTCAAACAGGGCATCCATAATGGTGTCCGGGTGTAATGTCTGGAAAGTAAAAGCCTGGTCGTTCATCCGATCATCCGGAAATTATACGAATGATTCAGGATATCATCTTGTGGCGATTTCGGTGCCGCCGCTTACAAGCTTTTACTCTTTAATTACGCCTCGTGCGCGCAATAATGCGGTCTTAAAATCTTCCTCATAATCTTTCTGAATACCAGGAATAACAGCATCTTTGGCAGAGTCGCGCATTTTAAGGTGGTAGATCAGGATGTCGTCAGAAAGGTCAGCCAGATCGCCGTCAAAACCTGACTCTTTCGCCAGTTTCTGTAAAAATTGCATCAGATTTAGCTCTGGCTCTTTTTGCCAGGCGGGCTGTAGGAGTTCAATAACTTCATTAAGACGTTTACATTTCATGGTGGTGCTCCTTTCATTTAGAGTGACACGTTAGCAGGGTCAATCCCACAATAAAAGAGGCGATATTCGTGAATCTTAGCCAGGAAATCATCGGGGTCGTTCTGGCAGGCGGCAGAGCAACGCGAATGGGCGGAAAAGATAAGGGGCTTCAGCTTCTTAATGGAAAACCCTTATGGCAGCATGTCGCCGATACGCTCTCAGGCCAGGTGTCGACAATGGCCATCAGCGCTAACCGGCATATCGACACTTACCGAAGCAGCGGGTACGCCGTCTACCAGGATATCGTTGAGGATTACCCAGGACCGCTGGCCGGTATGCTTTCGGTCATACAACAGTCTCAAGGAGAGTGGTTTATCTTCTGCCCCTGCGATACCCCGTTTATTCCGTCCTGTCTTGCCGAGCGTTTATTACAGCTTCGCAGTACAGCTCCAGTGGTTTGGGTACATGACGGCGAGCGTGACCATCCTGCTATCGCATTAATGCACAGATCGCTAGCTCCTGCTCTGCAGAGCTATCTGGCTGGGGGAGAGCGCAGGGTAATGGTCTTCATGCGTGAGTCTGGCGGCCATTCCGTTGATTTTAGCGATGTGAAATCAGCGTTTGTGAATGTGAATACGCATGAAGATTTGCAGATGATGCAGGAGAAAAAATGATACCTGTTGTAGCCATATCCGCCTGGAGTGGAACCGGGAAAACCACGCTGCTGAAAAAGCTCATTCCTGCGCTGTGTACCAGAGGTATCCGTCCAGGATTGATTAAGCATACCCACCATAATATGGATGTCGATAAACCGGGAAAAGACAGCTTTGAGCTGCGTAAAGCGGGTGCAGCGCAAACGATGGTGGCAAGTTCTCAACGCTGGGCGTTAATGACAGAAACGCCGGACGAGGCGCCGCTGGATCTCGCTTATCTTGTCAGTCGGATGGATCGCTCCACCCTGGATCTGGTGCTGATTGAGGGATTTAAGCATGAGGCCGTGCCTAAGATCCTGCTATTCAGAATCGATGCCGGGCATGATTTTAGTGAGTTAACGCTGGATGAGCATGTGATTGCGGTGGCAAGTGATGTTGTATTGCCACTTGAAGTTCCGGTACTGGATTTAAATGATGTGGATGGGATTGCGGAGTTTATTATGGAGTGGAGTGCGATCTGACTTGCCGGGTGGCGGCTTTGCCTTGCCCGGCCTACAAAATTCGGTGGTTCCGAAACGCAAAAAGGCCATCCTTCCGGATGGCCTCTTCACTTGTTTGATGCCTGGCAGTTCCCTACTCTCACATGGGGAGACCCCACACTACCATCGGCGCTACGGCGTTTCACTTCTGAGTTCGGCATGGGGTCAGGTGGGACCACCGCGCTAAAGCCGCCAGGCAAATTCTGTTAAATCTGTATCAGGCTGAAATTGATTGTTCTGTCTCTTCGCCAAAACATCTTCGGCGTTGTAAGGTTAAGCCTCACGGTTCATTAGTATCGGTTAGCTCAACGCATCGCTGCGCTTACACACCCGACCTATCAACGTCGTCGTCTTCAACGTTCCTTCAGGACCCTTAAAGGGTCAGGGAGAACTCATCTCGGGGCAAGTTTCGTGCTTAGATGCTTTCAGCACTTATCTTTTCCGCATTTAGCTACCGGGCAGTGCCATTGGCATGACAACCCGAACACCAGTGATGCGTCCACTCCGGTCCTCTCGTACTAGGAGCAGCCCCCCTCAATTCTCCAGCGCCCACGGCAGATAGGGACCGAACTGTCTCACGACGTTCTAAACCCAGCTCGCGTACCACTTTAAATGGCGAACAGCCATACCCTTGGGACCTACTTCAGCCCCAGGATGTGATGAGCCGACATCGAGGTGCCAAACACCGCCGTCGATATGAACTCTTGGGCGGTATCAGCCTGTTATCCCCGGAGTACCTTTTATCCGTTGAGCGATGGCCCTTCCATTCAGAACCACCGGATCACTATGACCTGCTTTCGCACCTGCTCGAGCCGTCACTCTCGCAGTCAAGCTAGCTTATGCCATTGCACTAACCTCCTGATGTCCGACCAGGATTAGCTAACCTTCGTGCTCCTCCGTTACTCTTTGGGAGGAGACCGCCCCAGTCAAACTACCCACCAGACACTGTCCGCAACCCGGATCACGGGTCTACGTTAGAACACCAGCCATTAAAGGGTGGTATTTCAAGGACGGCTCCACGCAGACTGGCGTCCACGCTTCAAAGCCTCCCACCTATCCTACACATCAAGGACCAGTGTTCAGTGTCAAGCTATAGTAAAGGTTCACGGGGTCTTTCCGTCTTGCCGCGGGTACACTGCATCTTCACAGCGAGTTCAATTTCACTGAGTCTCGGGTGGAGACAGCCTGGCCATCATTACGCCATTCGTGCAGGTCGGAACTTACCCGACAAGGAATTTCGCTACCTTAGGACCGTTATAGTTACGGCCGCCGTTTACCGGGGCTTCGATCAAGAGCTTCGCGTTACCGCTAACCCCATCAATTAACCTTCCGGCACCGGGCAGGCGTCACACCGTATACGTCCACTTTCGTGTTTGCACAGTGCTGTGTTTTTAATAAACAGTTGCAGCCAGCTGGTATCTTCGACTGATTTCAGCTCCACCCGCAGGGGCTTCACCTACATATCAGCGTGCCTTCTCCCGAAGTTACGGCACCATTTTGCCTAGTTCCTTCACCCGAGTTCTCTCAAGCGCCTTGGTATTCTCTACCTGACCACCTGTGTCGGTTTGGGGTACGATTTCGTGTTACCTGATGCTTAGAGGCTTTTCCTGGAAGCAGGGCATTTGTTACTTCAGCACCGTAGTGCCTCGTCATCACACCTCAGCGTTAAAAGGTACCGGATTTACCTGGAACCTCCGCCTACATGCTTAAACCGGGACAACCGTCGCCCGGCTAACATAGCCTTCTCCGTCCCCCCTTCGCAGTAACACCAAGTACAGGAATATTAACCTGTTTCCCATCGACTACGCCTTTCGGCCTCGCCTTAGGGGTCGACTCACCCTGCCCCGATTAACGTTGGACAGGAACCCTTGGTCTTCCGGCGAGCGGGCTTTTCACCCGCTTTATCGTTACTTATGTCAGCATTCGCACTTCTGATACCTCCAGCAACCCTCACAGGCCACCTTCAACGGCTTACAGAACGCTCCCCTACCCAACAACACATAGTGTCGCTGCCGCAGCTTCGGTGCATGGTTTAGCCCCGTTACATCTTCCGCGCAGGCCGACTCGACCAGTGAGCTATTACGCTTTCTTTAAATGATGGCTGCTTCTAAGCCAACATCCTGGCTGTCTGTGCCTTCCCACATCGTTTCCCACTTAACCATGACTTTGGGACCTTAGCTGGCGGTCTGGGTTGTTTCCCTCTTCACGACGGACGTTAGCACCCGCCGTGTGTCTCCCGTGATAACATTCTTCGGTATTCGTAGTTTGCATCGGGTTGGTAAGCCGGGATGGCCCCCTAGCCGAAACAGTGCTCTACCCCCGAAGATGAGTTCACGAGGCGCTACCTAAATAGCTTTCGGGGAGAACCAGCTATCTCCCGGTTTGATTGGCCTTTCACCCCCAGCCACAAGTCATCCGCTAATTTTTCAACATTAGTCGGTTCGGTCCTCCAGTTAGTGTTACCCAACCTTCAACCTGCCCATGGCTAGATCACCGGGTTTCGGGTCTATACCCTGCAACTTAACGCCCAGTTAAGACTCGGTTTCCCTTCGGCTCCCCTATACGGTTAACCTTGCTACAGAATATAAGTCGCTGACCCATTATACAAAAGGTACGCAGTCACACCACGAAGGTGCTCCCACTGCTTGTACGTACACGGTTTCAGGTTCTTTTTCACTCCCCTCGCCGGGGTTCTTTTCGCCTTTCCCTCACGGTACTGGTTCACTATCGGTCAGTCAGGAGTATTTAGCCTTGGAGGATGGTCCCCCCATATTCAGACAGGATACCACGTGTCCCGCCCTACTCTTCGAGTTCACAGCCTGTGTGCTTTCGTGTACGGGACTGTCACCCTGTACCGTGCGACTTTCCAGACGCTTCCACTAACACACAAGCTGATTCAGACTCTGGGCTGCTCCCCGTTCGCTCGCCGCTACTGGGGGAATCTCGGTTGATTTCTTTTCCTCGGGGTACTTAGATGTTTCAGTTCCCCCGGTTCGCCTCGTTAACCTATGTATTCAGTTAACGATAGTGTGACGAATCACACTGGGTTTCCCCATTCGGACATCGCCGGGTCAAAGGTTCATATCACCTCGCCGGCGCTTTTCGCAGATTAGCACGTCCTTCATCGCCTCTGACTGCCAGGGCATCCACCGTGTACGCTTAGTCGCTTAACCTCACAACCCGAAGATGTTTCACTTCTGATTGCGAAAATTTGAGAGACTCGAACACACCTTAAAGATGTGTCGTTTCAATTTTCAGCTTGATCCAGATTTTTAAAGAGCAAATATCTCAAACGTGACTCGTAAGTCAGTTTTGAGATATGACGGCAGGTGACTTTCACTCACGAACCAGCAAGTGGCGTCCCCTAGGGGATTCGAACCCCTGTTACCGCCGTGAAAGGGCGGTGTCCTGGGCCTCTAGACGAAGGGGACGTGTAGTCTCAATCGCAAGACGCCTTGCTATTTACTTTTCATCAGACAATCTGTGTGAGCACTACAAAGGCAGGTTCTTTAAGGTAAGGAGGTGATCCAACCGCAGGTTCCCCTACGGTTACCTTGTTACGACTTCACCCCAGTCATGAATCACAAAGTGGTAAGCGCCCTCCCGAAGGTTAAGCTACCTACTTCTTTTGCAACCCACTCCCATGGTGTGACGGGCGGTGTGTACAAGGCCCGGGAACGTATTCACCGTAGCATTCTGATCTACGATTACTAGCGATTCCGACTTCATGGAGTCGAGTTGCAGACTCCAATCCGGACTACGACGCACTTTATGAGGTCCGCTTGCTCTCGCGAGGTCGCTTCTCTTTGTATGCGCCATTGTAGCACGTGTGTAGCCCTACTCGTAAGGGCCATGATGACTTGACGTCATCCCCACCTTCCTCCAGTTTATCACTGGCAGTCTCCTTTGAGTTCCCGGCCTAACCGCTGGCAACAAAGGATAAGGGTTGCGCTCGTTGCGGGACTTAACCCAACATTTCACAACACGAGCTGACGACAGCCATGCAGCACCTGTCTCAGAGTTCCCGAAGGCACCAAAGCATCTCTGCTAAGTTCTCTGGATGTCAAGAGTAGGTAAGGTTCTTCGCGTTGCATCGAATTAAACCACATGCTCCACCGCTTGTGCGGGCCCCCGTCAATTCATTTGAGTTTTAACCTTGCGGCCGTACTCCCCAGGCGGTCGACTTAACGCGTTAGCTCCGGAAGCCACGCCTCAAGGGCACAACCTCCAAGTCGACATCGTTTACGGCGTGGACTACCAGGGTATCTAATCCTGTTTGCTCCCCACGCTTTCGCACCTGAGCGTCAGTCTTTGTCCAGGGGGCCGCCTTCGCCACCGGTATTCCTCCAGATCTCTACGCATTTCACCGCTACACCTGGAATTCTACCCCCCTCTACAAGACTCTAGCCTGCCAGTTTCGAATGCAGTTCCCAGGTTGAGCCCGGGGATTTCACATCCGACTTGACAGACCGCCTGCGTGCGCTTTACGCCCAGTAATTCCGATTAACGCTTGCACCCTCCGTATTACCGCGGCTGCTGGCACGGAGTTAGCCGGTGCTTCTTCTGCGGGTAACGTCAATCGCTGAGGTTATTAACCTCAACGCCTTCCTCCCCGCTGAAAGTACTTTACAACCCGAAGGCCTTCTTCATACACGCGGCATGGCTGCATCAGGCTTGCGCCCATTGTGCAATATTCCCCACTGCTGCCTCCCGTAGGAGTCTGGACCGTGTCTCAGTTCCAGTGTGGCTGGTCATCCTCTCAGACCAGCTAGGGATCGTCGCCTAGGTGAGCCATTACCCCACCTACTAGCTAATCCCATCTGGGCACATCTGATGGCAAGAGGCCCGAAGGTCCCCCTCTTTGGTCTTGCGACGTTATGCGGTATTAGCTACCGTTTCCAGTAGTTATCCCCCTCCATCAGGCAGTTTCCCAGACATTACTCACCCGTCCGCCGCTCGTCACCCGGGAGCAAGCTCCCTGTGTTACCGCTCGACTTGCATGTGTTAGGCCTGCCGCCAGCGTTCAATCTGAGCCATGATCAAACTCTTCAATTTAAGTTTGATGCTCGTGAATTAAACTTCGTAATGAATTACGTATGTTCACTCAGAGACTTGGTATTCATTTATTGTCCGAAGACATTAAGAATCCATGTCACTTTGAGTGCCCACACAGATTGTCTGATAAATTGTTAAAGAGCAGTGCCGCTTCGTTTTCGCTGCGGCGCGGGGTGTGCATATTACGCTTTCCCGCTTCAGAGTCAAGCGTTTATTTACGCTATTCTCTGCTGACCCGGCGGCGTGTGTGCCGTTGTTCCGTGTCAGTGGAGGCGCATTATAGGGAGTTATTCCGACGTGACAAGAGGAAATTTAAAAAAAGTTTTCATCCGCGTTTTTTTTCACCACCAGAGGTGAAATCAAGCTACAAATTGTTCTATTTGATGTATCTGCAACCACAATCACATTCGAGGTGGCATAATTATCAGCATGTATCTTTAAGGAATAAAAGCGATGCCATTAAGCGCACAACAGCTGGCCGCCCAAAAAAACCTGTCGTACGTGCTGGCAGAAAAGCTGGCGCAGCGAATTTTAGCGGGTAAATATGCCCCCGGTAGCATCCTGCCGGGTGAAATAGAGCTGGGTGAGCAGTTTGGGGTGAGTCGTACCGCGGTTCGCGAGGCGGTAAAAACCCTGACGGCAAAAGGTATGGTGCTTCCACGTCCTCGCATTGGCACACGCGTAATGCCACAGAGTAACTGGAATTTTCTCGATCAGGAGCTGCTCTCCTGGTGGATGACGGAAGATAACTTTCATCAGGTCGTCGATCACTTTCTGGTGATGCGCAGCAGCCTTGAACCTCAGGCATGTCTGCTTGCCGCTACGCTGGGAACAGCAGAGCAGAAAGCGCAGCTTAACGCGTTGATGGCAGAGATGGTGTTCCTGAAAAAACACTTCAACCGCGAACGCTGGGTTGAGGTCGATATGGCCTGGCATGAACACATCTATATGATGAGCGCCAATCCGTTCCTTACCTCTTTTGCCTCATTATTTCATTCGGTGTATCACACCTACTTTACCTCTATTACACAAAACGAAGTGGTAAAACTGGATTTGCATCAGGCGATAGTGGATGCCATCCAGGAAAGCGACGGGCAACGAGCCCTGAGTGCGTGCCAGGCATTGCTGGCCGCGCCAACCCACCAGCAGGTAAATAAATGACAAAGAAAAAAGCGCGCAGCATGGCCGGATTGCCGTGGATTGCAGCCATGGCGTTTTTTATGCAGGCACTGGATGCCACCATCCTCAACACCGCGCTTCCCGCTATTGCGCAAAGCCTCAACCGTTCCCCACTGGCGATGCAGTCAGCCATCATCAGCTACACCCTGACGGTGGCAATGTTAATACCGGTCAGCGGCTGGCTGGCCGACCGCTTTGGCACCCGCAGAGTTTTCATGCTGGCCGTAACGCTCTTTACGCTCGGTTCGCTGGCCTGTGCGCTCTCCTCATCATTAACAGAGCTGGTTATCTTCCGCGTATTGCAGGGCATCGGCGGCGCGATGATGATGCCCGTGGCGCGCCTTGCCCTACTGCGAGCCTACCCGCGCAGCGAATTACTTCCCGTGCTCAACTTCGTTACCATGCCAGGCCTTGTTGGCCCGATACTTGGACCGGTACTCGGTGGCGTGTTTGTCACCTGGGCAAGCTGGCACTGGATCTTCCTGATTAATATCCCAATTGGCGTTGCGGGGCTGCTGTATGCCCGCAAATATATGCCGAACTTCACCACGCCAAGGCGCAGCTTCGACATGGGCGGCTTTTTCCTGTTCGGCCTGAGCCTGGTGTTATTCTCCAGCGGGATGGAGCTGTTTGGCGAGAAGATCGTCGCAACGTGGATAGCGCTCTCCGT
This sequence comes from Enterobacter sp. Taxon_8, assembly GCF_058354585.1. Taxonomy (NCBI): domain Bacteria; kingdom Pseudomonadati; phylum Pseudomonadota; class Gammaproteobacteria; order Enterobacterales; family Enterobacteriaceae; genus Enterobacter; species Enterobacter sp. Taxon_8. The sequence continues at coordinate 4,531,608 of NZ_CM177989.1, forward strand.
TATCCTGGGCGGTATTCTGTTATTTCTTCTTTATATACGTCACGCGCGCCGCCACCCGACACCGTTAATCTCCCTGGGGCTCTTTAATACCCGAACCTTTTCCGTAGGGATTGCAGGCAACATTGCGTCTCGTCTGGGGACGGGTTGTGTGCCGTTCCTGATGCCATTGATGCTGCAGGTGGGTTTCGGCTACCCGGCCCTGATTGCTGGCTGCATGATGGCGCCCACGGCAATGGGCTCGATTCTGGCAAAATCAACCGTTACGCAGGTGCTGCGCTGGTTTGGCTATCGTAAGACGCTGGTTGGCGTGACGGTCTTTATCGGTTTGATGATTGCGCAGTTTTCGCTGCAGTCCGCCGCGTTACCCGTCTGGATGCTGATCCTGCCGCTGTTTGTGTTGGGCATGGCGATGTCGACGCAGTTCACATCGATGAACACCATCACCCTCGCCGACCTGACTGACGAGAACGCCAGTAGCGGCAACAGCGTGCTGGCGGTAACGCAACAGCTGTCGATCAGTTTAGGGGTTGCCGTGAGTGCAGCGGTGCTGAGGTTTTATGAGGGTTTTGACAACGCAAATACCGTTGAGCAGTTCCACTATACCTTTATTACCATGGGCGCACTTACCGTGGTATCGGCGCTGGTCTTTATGCTGTTAAAACCGAAAGACGGCAGAAACCTGATTAAAGAGCGTCATAAAGAGAAAGCTAAACCGAACCGCGTTCCATCAGAACAGGAGTAAGCTGCAGGCGTTGTTGCTGCAGCGTGGGCTGCGCCATACGGTGGATCAACACATCTATGGCCAGCTCTCCCAGTTCATCCTTCGGCTGATGAATAGTAGTCAGCGGCGGCGTCATGTAGCGGGCAAGTTCAATATCATCGTAGCCAATCACCGCCATATCGTCCGGCACGCGTAGCCCCGCCTGGTACAACGCCTGATAGGCACCAAACGCCATCGCATCATTACCAATAAAGACCGCCTGCGGGCGCTGCGCTTGCGTCAGCAGTTTCTGCATTGCCTCGAAGCCACCGTTAAATTCGAAATCACCAGTGATCCGGTAGCCATCAGGAATGGCGAGCCCTGCTCGATCCATGGCGGAGAGATACCCTTCCAGACGCAAACGCGCCGGGGTTTTATCCAGCGGACCGGTAATACAGGCGATGCGGGTATAGCCTTTATCAATCAGATACTGAGTCGCCATATCACCACCCAGCAGGGAGTTATCCTGAATGAGATCGCTGGTTCCGTCGAATGGGGCCCAGTCCATCATCACGGTGGGAATAGAAGGATAGCGCTGGATGATCTCTTTCGAGGGCTGGTGCGTTTCGGTGCAGAGCAACAGTAGCCCGTCGACGCGTTTTTGCATCAGCGTCTCCAGGTTACGATTCATGCGCTGCTCGTCACCTTCGGTGTTACACAGCACCAGGCTGTAGCCGCGCTCGAAGCAGCTGCGCTCCACGCCGCGAACCAGTTCTGAATAAAAGGGGTTGGTACTTGCGGTGATCAGCATACCGATGGTGCGCGTCTGATTGAGCTTAAGGCTGCGCGCCAGCGCAGACGGCGCATAGTTGAGTTCTTTTACCGCAGCTTCGACTTTTTCCCGAATCGCCTCGCTGACGAAGCGATCTTTATTAATGACGTGGGAGACCGTCGAGGTAGAAACGCCCGCCATACGGGCGACATCTTTCATTGTAGCCAAGCGTTACCCCTGCTGACTTAAGAATTCATCGATCTCTTTACGCCACGGAACGGAAGGCTGGGCGCCCTTGCGCGTCACCGCAATCGCGGCAGCGGCGTGAGCGAAGCGAATAGCATCATCCATTATCTTGCCTTCCAGCAGCGCGGTCACCAGTGCACCATTGAAGGTGTCTCCCGCTGCAATGGTATCAATCGCCTTCACCTTAAAGCCCGGCACACGACGACCTTCGCCATTGACGCTTGCCCACACCCCACGGCTGCCAAGGGTGATAATCACGGTGCCTATGCCCTTATCATGCAGTGCACGCGCGGCTCGTGCGGCATCGTCATCATTTTCTACGCGGATGCCCGTCAGCTTTTCGGCTTCGGTTTCGTTCGGCGTAATGATGTCCACCAGCGCCAGCAGCTCGTCTGATAATACACGTGCTGGGGCCGGGTTCAGTACAACAGTGGTATGATTTTCATGTGCAATTTTTGCGGCGGCCAGCACGCTTTCAACCGGTGATTCCAGCTGCATGAGCAGGGCTTCCGCTCCGGCGATGCTTGCATGTTGCGCTTCTACGCGCTCCGTCGTCAGCGCAGCGTTAGCCCCAGCATGAATACCGATGACATTCTCACCTTCAGCGTTGACGAAAATCAGCGCCACGCCGGTAGATTCCTCTGCAACAACGCTGACCGGTGCGATATCAATGTTGTCGCTCGCGAGCTGCTTGCGTACACGCTCACCGGTATCGTCATCACCCGTGCAGGCGATAAACGCAATATTCGCCCCACTGCGACCCGCGGCCACGGCCTGGTTGGCACCTTTACCGCCAAATGCCACCTGATACTGATTACCCGTGACGGTTTCGCCCGGTGCAGGGAACGATTCAAGGTTAAGAATGTGATCGGCATTGATACTGCCAAGGACGACGAGGTTGCCTGCGGTTTTCATGGTTGGGTTGTCCATCTGAGAGCGCCACCGGTGTTACCCGGTGGCGTATGCCACACTTTTCTTTTATTGGTGTCCCTCAGGCAGCCAGCGACTGCCTGATTCGCCTTTTACTGCTTGATGACCAGCTTCAGGTCAACCGGGTATTTAGCCTGAACTTTTTCGCCCTTCAGCACTTTGTCGGCAGTTTCAACGCCAGTGGCGCCAATCTGCTCAGGCAGCTGAGCGATGGTCGCAGCCAGTTTGCCATCGTTTACTGCTTTTTCACCATCCGGCGTGCCGTCAAATCCGACAACCATCACATCAGATTTACCTGCAGTCTGCAGAGCACGCAGCGCACCGAGCGCCATTTCGTCGTTCTGCGCGAAGACCGCCTGCACATCAGGGTGTGCGGTCAGCAGGTTCTGCATGACGTTCAGACCTTTGGTACGATCGAAGTCTGCTGGCTGGCTCGCCAGCACGTTGAATTTGTGTGCGGCCACAGCCTGCTGGAAGCCTTCGCCACGCTCGCGGGCGGCAGACGTACCGGCAATCCCCTGCAGTTCGATAACTTTCGCGCCTTCGCCAGCTTTCTTCGCGATGTAATCACCCGCGATTTTGCCGCCCAGCACGTTATCAGACGCAATGTGGCTCACCACGTCGCCTTTGGTTGCCTGACGGTCCAGGGTGATCACCGGAATTTTCGCCTGGTTTGCCATCTTCACGGCGTTGCCTACGGCGTCAGAGTCGGTTGGGTTGATCAGCAGAATTTTGGTGCCACGAACGGTTAAGTCCTGAACGTTAGCCAGCTCTTTCGCCGGGTTGTTCTGTGAATCCAGCACCACCAGGTTGTAGCCCAGCTTGTCCGCTTCTTTCTGCGCACCGTCCTTCAGGGAGACGAAGAACGGGTTGTTCAGGGTTGAGACAACCAGCGCGATGGTATCTTTCGCCATGGCGTTAGCACTTACGGTTGCGCTCAGCGCGACAGCAGAAACCAGGGTAGCCAGTTTTTTCATGTTCATATCTAAGATGTCCTGTAGTGTCGTCAGTTACTGTTTTTTGTTGTCTACCAGTACCGCCAGCAAAATCACCACTGCCTTAACGATCATCTGGTAATAGGAGGAAACACCTAACAAATTCAAACCATTATTCAGGAAACCGAGAATCAGTGCGCCGATCAATGTCCCAACAATGCGACCTTTACCGCCCGCAAGACTCGTACCGCCCAGAACCACTGCCGCGATAGCATCCAGCTCATACCCCGTACCCGCCGTCGGCTGCGCGGAAGAGAGGCGCGCCACTTCGATAATGCCCGCCAGTGACGCCAGCAGACCGCACAGGGAGTAGACGATAACTTTGACTTTATTAACGCTGATACCGGACAGGCGCGTTGCCGCTTCGTTACCGCCCAGCGCATAAATATAACGGCCCAGACGGGTATGGTGCAGCATGTACCACGCCGCCAGGAAGACGATAGCCATGATCCAGACCGGTGTCGGAACACCCAGCGGGCGACCGATACCGAACCAGCCAAACAGATCGGCGTTATCGGTGAAGCCGGTATTGACCGGGCTGCCGTTGGTATAAACCATGGTCACCCCGCGCAGCAGCAGCATCATCACCAGCGTGGCGATGAATGCCTGAACGCGACCTTTTGCCACAATCACGCCGGTGACGGCGCCAATCGCGGCCCCTGCCGCCAGGGCCGCGGCCACGGCCACCAGCGCGTTGACTTCAATCCCGACAAGCGAAGCGGCGATCGCGCCGGTAAGGGCCAGCAGGGAACCGACGGACAGATCGATACCTGAGGTCAAAATTACCAGCGTCATGCCGACCGCCATAATGGCATTCACCGACGTCTGCTGCAGAATGTTGAACAGGTTATTAACGGTGAAAAAGTTCGGACTCATGGTCGATACAATCGCGATCAGCACCAGCAGGGCAATCAGCGATTTTTGCTCCATGAGCCACGCCTTTGTGAAATAGCGGCGACCAGAAACAGCCTGGGTAGTCATCTTCTTACTCCTGATTCACGCGATTAAGCTTGCCCACAGCGGCAGCCATCAGAACTTCCTGGGTGGCCTGCTCGCGAGTGAATTCACCGCCGAGATGCCCTTCATGCATAACGATAATGCGATCGCTCATGCCTAATACTTCTGGCATCTCGGAAGAGACCAGAATGATGCTCAGACCGTCGGCCTTAAACTGGTTAATCAGCTGATAGATCTCTTTCTTCGCGCCCACGTCCACGCCGCGGGTTGGCTCGTCGAGGATCAGCACTTTCGGGCGCGTCATCAACCCGCGCGCAATCGCCACTTTCTGCTGATTCCCGCCGGATAACAGGCCAATCGCCTGCTCCATCGACGGGGTTTTGACGTTAAAGAGGCGGATAAAATCGCTGACCGCCTGCTGTTCGTCTTTATGCTTCAGGCTTCCACCGCTATGGCTGAAATAGCGCAGCGCGGTCAGGGACATGTTCTCTTTTACCGACATGCCCAGCACCAGGCCATCGCGTTTGCGGTCTTCGGAGATATAGACGATGCCGTTCGCCAGACCATCCTGCGGAGAGCGGGTGACCACTTCATGGCCGTCAAGGGTGACATAACCGCTGGTGCGCGGCAGTGCGCCGTACAACACTTTCATCAGCTCGGTACGTCCCGCTCCCATCAGGCCCGCCACGCCCAGGATCTCGCCCTGGCGCAGGGTAAAGGTCACGTCGTTCACACCCGGACCGCAGAGGTTGTCCACCTTCAGGCGGATCTCTCCCGGCGCTTTATCCAAATGCGGATATTGATCTTCAAGCTTACGTCCCACCATCATTTCAATGAGCGTATCTTCGGTCAGCGTGGCCACTTCGCGCTCGGCAATAAACTGCCCGTCGCGGAAAACGGTGACGTCGTCGCAGATCTCGAAGATCTCTTTCATGCGGTGAGAGATATAGACAATCCCGCGCCCCTGCGACTTCAGCTCGCGGATAACGCGGAACAGGGATTCGGTTTCAGTATCGGTCAGGGCGTCGGTCGGTTCATCCATAATGATGACCTTCGACTCAAAGCTCAGCACCTTCGCGATTTCCACCATCTGCTGATCGCCAATCGACAAATCGCCTACCAGACGGTCGCTCTTAAAGCGCAGGTTCAGCTTCGCCAGCAGCTTGTCCGCTTCAGCATACATAGTTTTCCAGTCGATTTTGCCGAACCGGTTAACAAACTCGCGGCCGAGGAAGATGTTTTCCGCAATGGTGAGCTGCGGGATCAGGTTCAGCTCCTGGTGAATAATGCCGATACCTGCTTCCTGAGAAGATTTCGGGCCAGTGAAGGTGGTTTCTTTACCCAGCCAGAGGAGTGAACCGGCATCGCGTTGATAGATACCGGTTAGCACTTTCATCATGGTGGATTTGCCGGCGCCGTTTTCCCCCACCAGCGCCATTACGCGCCCGGGGTAGACGTTCAGCGCCGCGCCGGAGAGGGCTTTTACGCCCGGGAACGACTTATCGATCCCTTTGAGTTGCAGTAATGCGTCCATGATGGCCTCAGAAGGTGACGCCAGCACAGAGAATGATATTCGCATACGGGGAACACTCCCCGCTGCGAATTACCGCCTGACTGTCTGCGGTTTGTTGTTTGAACTGCTCGTGCGTTGTGTAACGAATTTCTATGGTGTTTCCCTGGTGTTGTTGCAGTTGCTCAATATGGCTGAGCAACGTTTCGTGGAGTTGCGGATTATGTTGTTTGATTTCCGCCGCGAGAATGGCTGCCTCAACCTGCATCTCCGCCGTCACGACTTCCAGTACCTGCATAAACGAAGGAACACCCTGCGTTAACGCCATATCAATACGGGTTGTGCTGCGCGGAACCGGTAAGCCTGCATCGCAAACCACCAGCGTATCGGTATGCCCAAGGCGGGAAATAACCGATGAGATTTCTGAGTTGAGTACCGTGCCTTTCTTCATTTTCTTGCTCCACTAGCGAAACGTTTCGCTAAAAGTAGTGTAGCGCCAGAAATGTTCAGAAAACCATCATGACGTAACAGATTTGTGATCGACGTCGAAACGTTTCGCTAAGTGAAATATTGATGGGAGAAATAGCCCGACGGCGCTTCGCTTGCAAGGGCCTACGGGTTTGGTAGGCCGGGTAAGCGCAGCGCCACCCGGCATTTTCGAAAGGACTTAAATCTCGACCTGCGTACCCAGCTCTATCACGCGGTTAGGCGGGATCTCAAACTGGTCAGGCGCGCGCAGGGCGTTACGCTGCAGGATCAGGTACAGTTTGCCGCGCAGGCGCAAATACCAAGGGCGCTTGCCGATGATAAGCGATTCGTGAGACATAAAGAACGACGTCTCCATCATCCGGCAGCTCAGCCCTTCAAGACCGCAGCGGTGGAACACCTCTTCCACATTTGGCGTCTCACGCCAGCCGTAGCTCGCCACCACGCGCCAGAATGTCGGGGAGAGCTGCTCGATTTGCACGCGACGCACGTTGTGAACGTAAGGCGCATCTTCAGTGCGCAGCGTCAGCAGGATCACGCGCTCGTGCAGCACTTTGTTGTGCTTGAGGTTATGCATCAGCGCGAAGGGAATGACGTTCAGGGCGCGAGACATGTACACCGCGGTGCCAGGCACGCGGACCGGCGGGGATTTCTCCAGAGAAGCGATCATCGCCTCAAGAGAGTTCCCGTGCTCGTGCATGCGGCGCAGCAGACGGAAACGCTCGCTTTTCCAGGTGGTCATGACGATGAACATCACCAGACCCAGCGTCAGCGGCAGCCAGCCGCCGGAGACAATCTTGTCGAGGTTTGCGGAGAACAGCGGCACGTCAATGCACAGGAAGCCCACCAGAATCATCGCCACGAGGAATTTATTCCAGTGCCAGTTTCGGTACGCCACCGTGGTGGAGAGAAGCGATGTCAGCACCATAGTACCGGTTACCGCAATACCGTACGCCGCCGCCAGGTTGCTGGAGTGCTCAAAGCTGACGATAACAATCACAACAGCGAAGTAGAGCAGCCAGTTAACGAACGGGATGTAGATCTGGCCCGACTCCATCTCAGAGGTATGAATGATGCGCATCGGTGAGAGATACCCCAGACGCACGGCCTGGCGCGTCAGAGAAAACACGCCGGAAATCACCGCCTGAGAGGCAATGACGGTCGCCAGCGTCGCCAGAATCAGCATCGGCACCAGCGCCCAGTCAGGCGCCAGCAGGAAGAACGGGTTCTTGATCGCTTCCGGATTTTTAAGTAACAGCGCGCCCTGGCCAAAGTAGTTCAGCACCAGCGACGGCAGTACCACAATAAACCAGGCCACGCGGATAGGCAGTTTCCCGAAGTGACCCATGTCAGCATATAGCGCTTCAACGCCGGTAATGGAGAGCACGACGGCACCCAGCGCCACGAAGGAAACCACTTTGTATTCAAGGAAGAAATGCACGGCCCAGTAAGGGTTTAGCGCATGCAGCACTTCCGGATTCGCGATAATGCTGCGCAAACCAAGCGCGGCCAGGATCAGGAACCAGGCCAGCATAATCGGCGCAAACAGTTTGCCCACCAGCCCGGTACCGTGCTTCTGGATCATAAACAGCAGCGTCAGGACAATAATGGCCAGAGGAACAACCCATGAATCGAGCTGCGGGGCAATAATTTCCAGCCCCTCTATCGCCGAGAGGACCGAAATCGCGGGCGTGATAACCACCTCTCCGTAGAAGAAGCTGCCGCCAATCAGGCCGATAATCACCAGAACGGAGGTCATTCTGGCTGAGGTGTTGCGCCCTGCAAGGGACATCAGGGTCAGGATCCCACCTTCACCTGCGTTATCAGCACGCATAACGAAGGAGAGATATTTAACGGAAACCACCAGGATCAGCAGCCAGAAGATGAGGGACAGGAAGCCAAATACGGCATCGCGCTCAACACCAAAGCCAAACTGGCCGGACAGACATTCACGAAGCGTATAAAGCGGGCTGGTGCCAATATCACCGTAGACAACCCCGATCGCCGCAAGCGTTATTGCGGGTAATGATTGCTTATTATCAGTGCTCATAGACTAGTCTTTTCGTTTAAATAACAAATGTGTTCCTGGTCCCTTGGCCCACAAAAAGCGCACAGTATGCACGATTCAATGCAAAATCGTACCCCTAAATGCAACCGCATTAATGTAGCGCAAAGAAAATTGCGCCGCACTTCAGTCTATTACCAGCCCTGACTGAAACGTCTATACTCGCTTCAATTGGCCGCCACGACGGCGAAAGGATGCAAAACTATTATGGCTCACTCACATTTATTAGCAGAAAGAATTTCCCGCCTCAGCAGCGCGCTGGAGAAAGGCCTTTTCGAGCGTAGCCACGCCATTCGCCTCTGTTTACTGGCGGCGTTGAGCGGCGAGAGCGTGTTTTTGCTGGGTCCGCCGGGCATCGCCAAAAGCCTGATTGCCCGCAGGCTTAAGTTTGCTTTTCAGAACGCCCGCGCGTTTGAATACCTGATGACCCGCTTTTCCACCCCGGAAGAGGTGTTTGGCCCCCTTTCCATTCAGGCGCTGAAAGATGAAGGGCGCTACGAACGTTTGACGGCGGGGTATCTGCCTGAGGCAGAAATTGTCTTTCTTGATGAGATCTGGAAAGCGGGACCGGCCATTCTGAACACCCTGCTCACGGCGATAAACGAACGTCGGTTCCGCAACGGCGCCAGTGAAGAAAAAATCCCAATGCGCCTGCTGGTGGCCGCCTCAAACGAACTGCCTGAAGCCGACAGCAGCCTGGAAGCGCTGTATGACCGTATGCTGATCCGCCTGTGGCTGGACAAAGTACAGGATAAATCCAACTTCCGCTCCATGCTGGTCAGCCAGCAGGACGAGAGCGAAAATCCGGTACCCGCTTCGCTGCAGGTGACGGATGAGGAGTACCACCAGTGGCAGCAGGATATTGGCAAAATCAAATTGCCGGACGCGGTATTCGAGCTGATCTATCTGCTGCGTCAGCAGCTTGATCACCTTCCCTCGGCGCCCTATGTCTCCGATCGCCGCTGGAAAAAAGCGATCCGTCTGCTGCAGGCTAGCGCCCTGTTTAGCGGCCGCGATGCCGTTGCCCCCATCGATCTGATCCTGCTGAAAGATTGCCTCTGGCACGACGCGGAAGGTATGAATCTGATGCAGCAGCAGCTTGACGTTTTGATGACCGGACACGCCTGGGGGCAGCAGGCGATGCTCAATCAACTGGGGGCGATTGCCCAGCGGCGCATCCAGCTTCAGCAGCAGCAAAGTGATAAAACCGCGCTGAAAGTGAATCGCCTGGGGGGGATGTTCGCACGCAAACCGCACTATGAATTACCCACCGAACTCACCAGCCCGACGCTGACCCTGCTGCTCCAGCAACCGCTTAAGCTGCATGATATGCAGGTGGTGCATGTGACGATTGAGCGCGAGGCGCTGGCACAGTGGCTGGATAAGGGCGGAGAGATCCGTGGAAAGCTCAACGGCATCGGTTTCGCGCAGCCGCTGAATATGGAAGTGGACAGCAGCCAGCATCTGGTAATCCGCGACGTCAGCCTGCAGGGATCGCGTCTGGCGCTGCCGGGCACCGCCTCGGACAGCGTACCGGAAGAGATTAAGCAGCAGCTGGAAGCGCTGGATACGGAATGGCACCAGCAGCACACCCGCTTTAGCGAGCAGCAAAAGTGCCTCTTTATTCATAGCGACTGGTTAGGTCGCATCGAAGCCAGCCTGCAGGACGTCAGCGCGCAGATCAAACAGGCACGTCAATGCTAACGCTGGATACGCTTAACGTCATGCTGGCGGTCAGTGAGGAAGGTCTGATCGAGGAGGTGGTTATTACCCTCCTGGCATCGCCGCAGCTGGCGGCCTTCTTTGAAAAATTTCCGAAGCTCAAAAAGGCGATGACGGACGATCTTCCGCGCTGGCGGGAAAATTTGCGTCAGCGGTTCAGGGAGACCGAAGTTCCGCCTGAGCTAACGGAAGAGGTGGCCTGTTATCAGCAGTGCCAGCGGCTCTCCACATCGCAGTTTATCGTTCAGCTTCCGCAAACCCTGACGCTGCTCGAAAAGGTCCACTCTCCGTTTGCCAGCCAGGCCCGGGCGCTGGTCACGGATAACGCCACGTTCACTCCCGCACTGCACACCCTCTTCTTACAGCGCTGGCGCCTCAGCCTGGTGGTGCAGGCCACGACGCTAAACCAGCAGCTGCTGGACGAAGAGCGCGAACAGCTGCTCAGTGAAGTTCAGGAGCGCATGACCTTAAGCGGCCAGCTTGAGCAGGTGCTGGTGGAGAATGAAAACGCCGCAGGGCGTCTCTGGGATATGAGCGCCGGTCAGCTCCGGCGCGGGGACTATCAGCTGATCGTCAAATACGGCGATTTTCTGGCGCAGCAGCCCGAGCTGATGAAGCTTGCAGAACAGCTGGGTCGCTCAAGGGAGGCAAAGTCGGTCCCAAAGAAAGATGCCCCCATGGAGACTTTCCGCACCCTGGTGCGCGAACCGGCTACCGTGCCGGAGCAGGTCGACGGGCTCCAGCAGAGTGATGACATTTTACGCCTGCTGCCCACGGAACTGAGTACGCTCGGCATGACCGAGCTGGAGTATGAGTTTTACCGTCGGCTGGTGGAAAAACAGCTCCTCACCTACCGGCTGCACGGCGAAGCCTGGCGCGAGAAGGTAAGCCAGCGTCCTGTGGTTCATCAGGATTTTGATGAACAGCCGCGCGGGCCATTCATCGTTTGCGTGGATACGTCCGGATCGATGGGTGGGTTTAACGAGCAGTGTGCGAAGGCGTTCTGTCTGGCACTGATGCGCGTGGCGCTCGCCGATCGCCGTCGCTGCTTCATCATGCTGTTCTCCAGCGAAGTCGTGGGCTATGAGCTGACGAACCAGCAGGGGATCGAGCAGGCAATCCGCTTCCTGAGCCAGCGTTTTCGCGGTGGAACCGATCTGGCAAGCTGTTTTCGCAGCATTGTGGAGCGTATGCAGGGCGGCGACTGGTACGACGCTGACGCAGTGGTGATTTCCGATTTTATTGCCCAGCGGCTGCCGGATGATGTGGTCAATAAGGTGAAGGAATTACAGCGGGTGCATCAACACCGTTTTCATGCGGTGGCGATGTCCGCCCATGGAAAACCCGGCATCATGCGCATCTTCGATCATATCTGGCGCTTTGATACCGGGCTGCGTAGTCGCCTGCTCAGACGCTGGCAGCGTTAATTACAGAAGAGAGCCAACGCTTTCACGTACCTGCTGCGGCCAGACGCCACACTGAACCTGACCGATATGAGGTAATTGCAGCAGCAGCATGGTCAGACGGGACTGGCCGATACCGCCGCCAATCGTCTGTGGCATTTCGCCGCGCAGCAGCGCCTGGTGCCACTCGAGTTTGAGACGGTCTTCATCACCGGTGACCGCCAGCTGGCGCTTCAGCGCGTCAGCATCCACGCGGATCCCCATAGAAGAGAGCTCGAATGCGTCTTCCAGTATCGGGTTCCAGACAAGAATATCGCCGTTCAGCCCGGCAAATTCGCCCTCACCCGCAGTACTCCAGTCATCATAATCAGGCGCACGAACGTCGTGGCGTTTGCCATCAGACAATTTGCCGCCGATACCGATCAGGAACACAGCACCTAATTCTTTGGCGATCGCACGCTCGCGGCCTTTGGCATCCAGATCCGGGAAACGGGTCAGCAGTTCCTGGCTGTGGACAAAGTGGATCGTATCCGGCAGGAACGTTGCCAGACCAAACTCTTTGCTCACTGCCGCTTCGGTTGCTTTGATCCCGGCGTAGATCGCCTCAACGGTGGATTTCAGCGTACCGATATGACGTTCACCATCACCCATTACGCGCTCCCAGTCCCACTGGTCAACGTAAACAGAATGAATCGGTGAAAGGCGATCTTCATCAGGGCGAAGGGCTTTCATGTGCGTGTAGAGCCCTTCGCCCGCGCTGAAGTCGTGTTGTCCCAGGGTCTGACGCTTCCACTTCGCCAGTGAATGAACCACTTCGAACTGGGCGTCTGGCAGTGTTTTCACTTTCACCTGTACCGCTTTTTCGCATCCAGAGAGGTTATCCTGCGTCCCGTCACCCACGCGGCTGAGGATCGGTGCCTGGACTTCAATCAGCCCAAGCTTCTCTTCCAGCTGGCGGGAAAAATGGGATTTTACGAAACTGATCTGGCGTTGTTTTGCGATGTAAGCGGTTTTCATTATTTATACTCCTGCGTCCTGTGGATATTGATTAAGCAACAGAAACGGCGCCTTATTCAATAACCCATCAACAAAAAGCCACCTTCATTTTTGATTCGATAAAATATAGCGCTAGAATAAAGTGATTCATTAATCTTCATAAGAAAAAGCTATGGAAAATTATCAGATCGACAATCTCGACCGCGGCATTCTGGAGGCCTTAATGGCTAATGCCCGCACCGCCTATGCCGAACTGGCAAAACAGTTTGGCGTCAGCCCGGGAACCATTCACGTTCGCGTAGAAAAGATGAAGCAGGCAGGGATCATTACCGGTGCGCGCATTGACGTCAGCCCAAAGCAGCTGGGTTACGACGTCTGCTGCTTCATCGGCATCATTCTTAAAAGCGCCAAAGACTACCCTTCTGCCCTGGCGAAACTGAACGCGCTGGATGAAGTCACCGAGGCGTACTACACCACCGGGCACTACAGCATCTTTATTAAAGTTATGTGCCGATCCATCGACGCGCTCCAGCAGGTACTTATCAACAAGATCCAAACAATAGATGAAATTCAGTCCACCGAGACCCTGATCTCCTTGCAAAACCCGATCATGCGTACCATCCGCCCGTGATCGGGCAAATTCATTCCCACATTTTCCACAGGTAGATCCCAGCTCGTTCACAGCGTACAATGGCCGTCTCTTTATCTGGGCGAGCGATCAATGGCGGACATTACCCTTATCAGCGGCAGCACCCTTGGTGGTGCGGAATACGTAGCGGAACATCTGGCTGAAAAGCTGGAAGAGGCGGGCTTTTCCACGGAAACCCTGCACGGCCCGTTGCTTGAAGATCTCCCGACTGACGGGGTCTGGCTGCTGATCACCTCCACGCACGGCGCGGGGGATCTGCCGGATAATCTGCAACCTTTATATGACGAACTGCTGGAACAGCAGCCCGACCTGTCAAACGTCCGTTTTGGCGCAGTGGGGATCGGCAGTCGTGAATATGACACCTTTTGCGGGGCAATAGAGAAAGTCGAAGCCGCTGTGACCTCCTGCGGAGCAAAACAGCTGGGTGAAACGCTCAAGATCAACATCCTCGATCATGACATTCCGGAGGATCCAGCCGAGATCTGGCTCGCGGAATGGAAAAATTTACTCAAAAACGATTAAAGATCGCGCGAACAGATGTGGATAACTCTGGTTAAAAGCTCGTATTAACCCGTAGTTATCCAAATAACAACCGTAGCGCAGTTTTTGGCCTGTGTATAAAGTCGCGATCTGATCCCAGCTTATACGGTCCAGGATCACCGATCATTCACAGCAAACGATCCTTTCTAACTGCATGATCTTCTTTATGAGATCGGACTTATCCACACAGGTTCGCGATCCTAATAAGAGATCACAATAGAACAGATCTCTAAATAAAAAGATCTTCTTTTTAATAGCCCAGGATCCCAATGCTTTCTCGAAAGACTAAAGTTGAGTAGAATCCACGGCCCGGGCTTCAATCCATTTTCATACCGCTTTACGCGAGGCAGACCACCATGTTTTATCAGGATCCTTTTGACGTCATCATCATTGGCGGGGGTCACGCAGGCACTGAGGCCGCAATGGCCGCAGCGCGAATGGGTCAGCAGACCCTGCTTTTGACACACAATATCGACACGCTGGGACAAATGTCCTGTAATCCGGCGATTGGCGGCATTGGGAAAGGACACCTGGTAAAAGAAGTGGATGCACTTGGCGGCCTGATGGCGAAAGCGATCGATCGGGCCGGCATCCAGTTTAGGATACTAAACGCGAGTAAAGGTCCCGCTGTACGTGCGACCCGTGCCCAGGCAGACCGCGTGCTTTACCGTCAGGCGGTGCGTACCGCCCTGGAGAATCAGCCGAACCTGATGATCTTCCAGCAGGCGGTTGAAGATCTAATCGTTGAGAACGATCGCGTCGTGGGTGCCGTGACCCAGATGGGCCTCAAATTCCGCGCCAAAGCCGTGGTGCTGACCGTGGGTACATTCCTTGACGGTAAAATTCATATTGGTCTCGATAACTACAGCGGTGGCCGTGCCGGCGATCCGCCTTCTATTCCACTGTCTCGCCGTCTGCGTGAACTGCCGCTGCGCGTCAGCCGCCTGAAAACCGGTACGCCGCCGCGTATTGATGCGCGCACCATTGATTTCAGCGTGCTGGCGCAACAGCACGGTGATAACCCAATGCCGGTCTTCTCGTTCATGGGCAATGCGGCACAGCATCCGCAGCAGGTGCCGTGCTATATCACGCATACCAACGAGAAAACCCACGATGTGATCCGCAATAACCTCGATCGCAGCCCGATGTACGCCGGCGTGATCGAAGGGATCGGTCCGCGCTACTGCCCGTCGATCGAGGACAAAGTGATGCGCTTCGCCGATCGTAACCAGCACCAGATCTTCCTGGAGCCGGAAGGGCTGACCTCGAACGAAATTTACCCGAACGGCATCTCCACCAGCCTGCCGTTTGACGTGCAGATGCAAATTGTTCGCTCAATGCAGGGCATGGAGAACGCAAAAATCGTTCGCCCTGGCTACGCTATTGAGTACGATTTCTTCGATCCGCGTGACCTGAAGCCAACCCTGGAGAGCAAATTCATCCACGGTCTGTTCTTTGCGGGTCAGATTAACGGCACCACCGGCTACGAAGAAGCGGCTGCGCAGGGCCTGCTTGCCGGTCTGAACGCCGCGCGTTTCTCTGCTGAGAAAGAGGGCTGGGCACCCGGCCGTTCTCAGGCGTATCTGGGCGTGCTGGTTGACGATCTCTGCACGCTGGGTACCAAAGAACCGTACCGTATGTTTACCTCTCGCGCGGAATATCGCCTGATGCTGCGTGAAGATAACGCCGACCTGCGTTTGACCGAAATCGGCCGCGAGCTGGGTCTGGTCGATGACGAACGCTGGGCGCGCTTTAACGAGAAGCTGGAGCGCATTGAACAGGAACGTCAGCGCCTGAAAACCACCTGGGTGAATCCGCAGGCGGAAACCGCTGCCGAAGTAAACGCTCACTTAACCGCGCCGCTGTCGCGCGAGGCCAGCGGTGAAGATTTGTTGCGCCGTCCTGAAGTCACCTACGAGAACCTGGTCAAACTGACCGCGTTCGCGCCGGGCCTGCAAGATGCTGAAGCGGCAGAGCAGGTTGAGATCCAGGTTAAGTACGAAGGTTACATCGCGCGTCAGCAGAATGAGATCGAAAAACAGCAGCGTAACGAAAACACGCTGCTGCCGGAAATGCTGGACTACCGCCAGGTGACTGGCCTTTCCAACGAAGTGATCGCCAAGCTGAACGATCACAAACCGGTCTCGGTCGGCCAGGCCTCACGTATCTCCGGCGTCACGCCTGCAGCGATTTCCATTCTGCTGGTGTGGCTGAAAAAGCAGGGCATGCTGCGCCGTAGCGCGTAAGGCCCGGAATATTGCCCGGTGGCGCAGCGCTTACCGGGCCTACTGAACCCGTAGGGCGGGTAAGCCAAGCGCCACCCGCCACCTAAGTTTTCCAACAGGTATTCACCGTGCTCAACAAACTCTCTCGTCTGCTGGATCAGGCAGGTATTTCGCTCACCGATCACCAGAAAAATCAGCTGGTGGCCTATGTCGATATGCTGAACAAATGGAATAAAGCGTACAACCTGACGTCTGTTCGCGACCCCAACGAGATGCTCGTTCGCCACATTCTCGACAGCATCGTGGTTGCCCCTTATCTGAAAGGTGAGCGTTTTATCGACGTGGGGACGGGCCCTGGTCTGCCGGGCATTCCGCTGTCGATTGTTCGCCCTGAGAGCCATTTAACGCTTCTGGACAGTCTTGGCAAGCGTGTGCGCTTTTTACGTCAGGTACAGCATGAGCTGAAGCTTGAAAATATTACGCCCGTGCAGAGCAGGGTAGAGGCGTTCCCGGCAGAGCCGCCGTTTGACGGGGTTATCAGCCGCGCATTTGCGTCGCTCAATGATATGGTGAGCTGGTGCAAGCACTTACCTGCTGAGAATGGCCGCTTTTATGCGCTAAAAGGGCAGTTGCCAGGCGATGAGATTGAACAGCTTCCGGACGGTTTTGCTGTTGAATCCATCGAGAAATTAAACATTCCTCAGCTCGATGGCGAACGTCATCTGGTGATAATTAAGCCAAACAATTTTTAAAAAATTAATAAAAAATGTGGAATTTGTGCTGTTCTTCGCATGTTAAAAAACAGCACAACTACAGGGGATTTACTGGTGAGCTCTTAACCTCGTTTTCACTAAGGTTTTTCTTCTGGTTAACCTAGCGACTATTCTTCCCCTGGAAGATAGTCATCTGTGAAAATATAAGTCTGCTAAAAGTGGAAAGCAGTAACCAGAACGCAATGTTAATTATTTATTAAGAATGTCAATAAAACGTTTTTATTGTGTACCGGGCTGTTTTGAAAATAGTTGCGATATTTTGCTTTTAATTTCATAAAGATAAATTTCTGCGATTTGCGCCTTTGATAAATACAACCTTATCGCAAATGTGTGTTTTGTGATCTCGTGCACGCTTTATCGACAACGTTTTCGCGCTGTTTGCAGTTTTGGTCGAAGGTTGGTGCTTTGCTCGAAAGTTAAAAAATAGCGGTGGGGAAAAATATTTAAACATTTATTCACCTTTTCGCTACTTAATGTTTGAAATCACGGGTGCGCACCGTATAATTTGACCGCTTTTTGATGCTTGACTCTGAGCCTTAAAGGACGTTTTATACGACACGCGGCATACCTCGAAGGGAGCAGGAGTAAAAACGTGATGTCTGTGTCGCTCTTGAGTAGAAACGTTGCTCGTAAGCTTCTGTTCATTCAGTTTCTGGCTGTGATAGCAAGTGGACTGCTGTTTAGCCTCAAAGACCCCTTCTGGGGCATCTCCGCCGTGTGCGGGGGTTTGGCGGTTGTGCTGCCAAACGTGTTGTTTATGATTTTTGCCTGGCGTCATCAGGCGCATACACCCGCCAAAGGCCGCGTGGCCTGGTCCTTCGCTCTCGGCGAAGTGTGTAAGGTGTTGCTGACCTTTGCTCTACTGGTGATGGCGCTGGCGGTTTTGAAAGTGGTCTTCATGCCGCTGATAGCAACGTGGGTTTTGGTGCTGGTGGTACAAGTTCTGGCTCCAGCTGTAATCAATAACAAAGGGTAAAAGGCATCATGGCTTCAGAAAATATGACGCCGCAGGATTACATAGGTCACCATCTGAATAACCTTCAGTTGGACCTGCGTACATTCTCGCTGGTGGATCCACATAACCCCCCGGCCACCTTCTGGACGATCAACATCGACTCCATGTTCTTCTCGGTGGTTTTGGGTCTTCTGTTCCTGGCCATGTTCCGCGGTGTTGCTAAACGAGCGACCAGCGGTGTACCAGGGAAATTCCAGACCTTCATCGAAATGATCATCGGCTTCGTCCATGGCAGCGTCAAAGACATGTACCATGGCAAGAGCAAGCTGATTGCTCCGCTGGCCCTGACCGTGTTCGTTTGGGTCTTCCTGATGAACCTGATGGACCTGCTGCCAATCGATCTGCTGCCGTTTATCGGTGAGCACATCTTCGGCCTGCCAGCGCTGCGTGTTGTACCGTCTGCGGACGTGAACATCACCCTGTCGATGGCGCTGGGCGTATTTATCCTGATTCTTTTCTACAGCATCAAAATGAAAGGCGTAAGCGGCTTTGTGAAAGAGCTTACCTTGCAGCCGTTCAACCACTGGGCGTTTATTCCGGTCAACCTGATCCTGGAAGGCGTTAGCCTGCTGTCCAAACCTGTCTCACTGGGTCTGCGACTGTTCGGCAACATGTATGCGGGTGAGCTGATTTTCATTCTGATCGCGGGTCTTCTGCCGTGGTGGTCACAGTGGGTTCTGAATGTGCCGTGGGCCATTTTCCACATCCTGATCATTACGCTGCAAGCCTTTATCTTCATGGTTCTGACGATCGTCTATCTGTCGATGGCGTCTGAAGAGCACTGATTTTTTACCAACACTACTACGTTTTAATTGAAACAAACTGGAGACTGTCATGGAAAACCTGAATATGGATCTGCTGTACATGGCTGCCGCTGTGATGATGGGTCTGGCGGCTATCGGTGCTGCGATCGGTATCGGCATCCTCGGGGGCAAATTCCTGGAAGGCGCAGCGCGTCAACCTGATCTGATTCCTCTGCTGCGTACTCAGTTCTTTATCGTTATGGGTCTGGTGGATGCTATCCCAATGATCGCTGTAGGTCTGGGTCTGTACGTGATGTTTGCTGTCGCGTAGTAGTAGTTTTAAAACCCTAAGCCACAGATATTAAAGAGGTATTGTGCTGTGAACATGAACGCAACAATCCTCGGCCAGGCCATCGCGTTTATTCTCTTTGTCTGGTTCTGCATGAAGTATGTATGGCCGCCTTTAATGGCTGCCATCGAAAAACGTCAGAAAGAAATTGCTGACGGTCTGGCTTCTGCAGAACGCGCTAAGAAAGATTTGGACCTTGCACAGGCCAACGCGACAGACCAGCTGAAAAAAGCGAAAGCGGAAGCTCAGGTTATCATCGAACAGGCTAACAAACGCCGTTCGCAGATCCTGGACGAAGCCAAAGCTGAAGCAGAACAGGAACGTACTAAGATCGTGACACAGGCTCAGGCAGAAATTGATGCTGAGCGTAAACGTGCTCGTGAAGAACTGCGTAAGCAGGTTGCGATTCTGGCTGTTGCTGGCGCCGAGAAGATCATCGAACGTTCCGTGGATGAAGCTGCTAACAGCGACATCGTGGACAAACTTGTCGCTGAACTGTAAGGAGGGAGGGGCTGATGTCTGAATTTGTTACGGTAGCTCGCCCCTACGCCAAAGCAGCTTTTGACTTTGCTGTCGAACACCAAAATGTCGATCGCTGGCAGGATATGCTGGCGTTTGCCGCTGAGGTGACGAAAAACGAACAAATGGCTGAGTTGCTTTCCGGTGCGTTAGCACCTGAAACTCTCGCCGCGTCGTTTATCGCCGTGTGCGGAGAGCAACTGGATGCCAACGGCCAGAACCTGATTAAGGTGATGGCAGAAAATGGTCGTCTCCGTGTGCTCCCGGATGTTCTCGAGCAGTTTGAGCACTTACGTGCCCTTAGTGAAGCAACCGCTGAAGTCGAAGTGACTTCTGCGACTGAACTGAGTAATGAACAGCTTGCGAAAATCACCGCCGCGATGGAAAAACGTCTGTCACGCAAAGTTAAGCTGAATTGCAAAATCGATAAGTCTGTAATGGCAGGCGTAATCATCCGTTCGGGTGATATGGTCATTGATGGCAGCGTACGCGGCCGTCTTGAACGCCTTGCAGACGTCTTGCAGTCTTAAGGGGACTGGAGCATGCAACTGAATTCCACCGAAATCAGCGAACTGATCAAGCAGCGCATTGCTCAGTTCAGTGTTGTGAGTGAAGCTCACAACGAAGGTACTATTGTTTCTGTAAGTGACGGTGTTATCCGTATCCACGGCCTGGCCGATTGTATGCAGGGTGAGATGATTTCCCTGCCGGGTAACCGTTACGCTATCGCACTGAACCTGGAGCGCGACTCCGTAGGTGCAGTTGTGATGGGTCCATACGCTGACCTCGCCGAAGGCATGAAGGTTAAGTGTACTGGCCGTATTCTGGAAGTACCGGTTGGCCGTGGCCTGCTGGGTCGCGTTGTTAACACCCTGGGTGCGCCAATCGACGGTAAAGGTCCGGTTGAGCACGATGGCTTCTCTCCAATCGAAGTTATCGCACCAGGCGTTATCGACCGTCAGTCCGTAGATCAGCCTGTTCAGACAGGTTATAAGTCCGTTGATGCCATGATCCCAATCGGTCGTGGTCAGCGTGAACTGATCATCGGTGACCGTCAGACCGGTAAAACCGCGATGGCTATCGACGCCATCATCAACCAGCGTGACTCCGGCATCAAATGCGTGTACGTGGCCATCGGCCAGAAAGCGTCCACCATTTCTAACGTGGTTCGTAAACTGGAAGAGCACGGCGCACTGTCTAACACCATCGTTGTGGTAGCGACCGCGTCTGAATCTGCTGCACTGCAATACCTGGCGCCATACGCCGGTTGCGCAATGGGCGAATACTTCCGTGACCGCGGTGAAGATGCGCTGATCGTATACGATGACCTGTCTAAACAGGCTGTTGCTTATCGTCAGGTTTCCCTGCTGCTCCGTCGTCCACCTGGACGTGAAGCGTTCCCTGGCGACGTATTCTACCTCCACTCTCGTCTGCTGGAGCGTGCTTCCCGCGTTAACGCGGAATACGTCGAGAACTTCACCAAAGGTGAAGTGAAGGGTAAAACGGGCTCTCTGACCGCTCTGCCGATCATTGAAACCCAGGCGGGTGACGTTTCTGCGTTCGTTCCGACCAACGTAATCTCTATTACCGATGGTCAGATCTTCCTGGAAACCAACCTGTTTAACTCCGGTATTCGTCCGGCAGTTAACCCGGGTATCTCCGTATCCCGTGTTGGTGGTGCTGCTCAGACCAAGATCATCAAGAAACTGTCCGGTGGTATCCGTACCGCGCTGGCACAGTATCGTGAACTGGCTGCGTTCTCTCAGTTCGCATCCGATCTGGACGAAGCAACCCGTAAACAGCTGAGCCACGGTCAGAAAGTGACCGAGCTGCTGAAGCAAAAACAGTACGCACCAATGTCTGTTGCTCAGCAGGGCCTGGTACTGTTCGCGGCTGAACGCGGTTACCTCGAAGATGTGGAACTGGCGAAAATCGGTAGCTTCGAAGCCGCTCTGCTGGCTTACGTCGACCGTGATCACGCTCCGCTGATGCAAGAGATCAACCAGACCGGTGGCTATAACGACGAAATCGAAGGCAAGCTGAAAGCTATCCTCGATTCCTTCAAAGCAACCCAATCCTGGTAATCGTCCGGCGGCTTGTCTCAGGACAAGCCGCCTGGCATTGAGGAGAAGCTCATGGCCGGCGCAAAAGAGATACGTAGTAAGATCGCAAGCGTCCAGAACACGCAAAAGATCACTAAAGCGATGGAGATGGTCGCCGCTTCCAAAATGCGTAAATCGCAGGATCGCATGGCGGCCAGCCGTCCTTATGCAGAAACCATGCGCAAAGTGATTGGTCACCTTGCAAACGGTAATCTGGAATATAAGCACCCTTACCTGGAAGAACGCGAAGTTAAGCGCGTGGGCTACCTGGTGGTGTCGACCGACCGTGGTCTGTGTGGCGGCTTGAACATTAACCTGTTCAAAAAACTGCTGGCGGATATGAAAGCATGGTCTGAAAAAGGCGTTCAGTGCGATATCGCAATGATCGGCTCTAAAGGCGTCTCTTTCTTTAACTCCGTTGGTGGCAACATTGTCGCTCAGGTGACAGGTATGGGTGATAACCCGTCCCTGTCCGAACTGATCGGCCCGGTTAAAGTGATGTTGCAGGCTTATGATGAAGGCCGTCTGGACAGACTGTACGTTGTCAGCAACAAATTCATTAACACCATGTCTCAGGTTCCAACGCTCACTCAGATGCTGCCGTTACCGGCATCAGAAGATGGCGAGCTGAAGCAAAAAACCTGGGATTACCTGTATGAACCCGATCCGAAACCGCTGCTGGATACCCTGCTGCGTCGTTACGTTGAATCTCAGGTTTATCAGGGCGTTGTAGAAAACCTGGCCAGCGAGCAGGCCGCACGAATGGTGGCGATGAAAGCCGCGACCGATAATGGCGGCAGCCTGATTAAAGAGCTGCAGTTGGTTTACAACAAAGCTCGTCAGGCCAGCATTACTCAGGAACTCACCGAGATCGTCTCGGGGGCCGCCGCGGTTTAACCAGGTTTACGAATTACGTAGAGGATTCAAGATGGCTACTGGAAAGATTGTCCAGGTAATCGGCGCCGTGGTGGACGTCGAGTTCCCTCAGGACGCCGTACCACGCGTGTACGACGCGCTTGAGGTACAGAATGGTAACGAGAGCCTGGTGCTGGAAGTTCAGCAGCAGCTCGGCGGCGGTATCGTGCGTACCATCGCGATGGGTTCTTCCGACGGTCTGCGTCGTGGTCTGGAAGTAAAAGACCTTGAGCACCCGATCGAAGTCCCGGTAGGTAAAGCAACACTGGGTCGTATCATGAACGTATTGGGTCAGCCAATCGACATGAAAGGCGACATCGGTGAAGAAGAGCGTTGGGCTATCCACCGCGCGGCACCTTCCTACGAAGAGCTGTCCAGCTCTCAGGAACTGCTGGAAACCGGTATCAAAGTTATCGACCTGATGTGTCCATTTGCGAAGGGCGGTAAAGTTGGTCTGTTCGGTGGTGCGGGTGTAGGTAAAACCGTAAACATGATGGAGCTGATCCGTAACATCGCGATCGAGCACTCCGGTTACTCTGTGTTTGCGGGTGTAGGTGAACGTACTCGTGAGGGTAACGACTTCTACCACGAAATGACCGACTCCAACGTTCTGGACAAAGTATCCCTGGTTTACGGCCAGATGAACGAGCCACCTGGAAACCGTCTGCGCGTTGCGCTGACCGGCCTGACGATGGCTGAGAAGTTCCGTGACGAAGGCCGTGACGTTCTGTTGTTCGTTGATAACATCTATCGTTACACCCTGGCCGGTACGGAAGTATCTGCACTGCTGGGTCGTATGCCTTCAGCGGTAGGCTACCAGCCTACGCTGGCGGAAGAGATGGGTGTTCTTCAGGAACGTATCACCTCTACCAAAACCGGTTCGATCACCTCCGTTCAGGCGGTATACGTACCTGCGGATGACTTGACTGACCCATCTCCAGCAACCACCTTTGCGCACTTAGATGCAACCGTGGTACTGAGCCGTCAGATCGCGTCTCTGGGTATCTACCCGGCCGTTGACCCGCTGGACTCCACCAGCCGTCAGCTGGATCCACTGGTTGTTGGTCAGGAGCACTACGACACCGCGCGTGGCGTACAGTCTCTGCTGCAGCGTTACCAGGAACTGAAAGACATCATCGCCATCCTGGGTATGGATGAACTGTCTGAAGAAGACAAACTGGTGGTAGCACGTGCGCGTAAGATCCAGCGCTTCCTGTCCCAGCCGTTCTTCGTTGCGGAAGTATTCACCGGTTCTCCAGGTAAATACGTTTCCCTGAAAGATACCATCCGTGGCTTTAAAGGCATCATGGAAGGCGAATACGATCACCTGCCAGAGCAGGCGTTCTACATGGTTGGTTCCATCGAAGAAGCTGTGGAAAAAGCCAAAAAACTTTAACGCCTTAATCGGAGGGTGATATGGCAATGACTTACCACCTGGACGTCGTCAGCGCAGAGCAACAAATGTTCTCTGGTCTGGTCGAGAAAATCCAGGTAACGGGTAGTGAAGGTGAACTGGGTATTTTCCCGGGTCACGCACCGCTGCTCACCGCCATTAAGCCTGGTATGATCCGCATCGTTAAACAGTTCGGTCACGAAGAGTTTATCTATCTGTCCGGCGGCATTCTTGAAGTGCAGCCTGGCAGTGTGACCGTTCTGGCCGATACCGCTATTCGTGGCCAGGATCTCGACGAAGCGCGAGCCCTGGAGTCGAAGCGTAAGGCTGAAGAGCACATTAACAGCTCTCATGGTGACGTGGATTACGCTCAGGCGTCTGCGGAGCTGGCCAAAGCGATCGCGAAACTGCGCGTTATCGAGTTGACCAAAAAAGCGATGTAACACCGGCTTGAAAAGCACAAAAGCCAGTCTGGATACCAGGCTGGCTTTTTTTTTCGGCCTTAATTCATGATGAAAAAGATGTAGAATTTTAAGCATCAAACGTTTTTACTTCACACTCAAACTACCGTCAGGATGCGTATGTCAAACAGTGCGATGAGCGTGGTGATCCTTGCCGCAGGCAAAGGGACCCGCATGTATTCCGATCTGCCTAAAGTGCTTCACACGCTTGCTGGAAAGCCAATGGTGCAGCATGTCATTGATGCAGCGAATGAACTGGGTGCCAATCAGGTCCACCTGGTCTACGGCCACGGCGGCGATCTTCTTAAAAAGACGCTGAGCGACGACAAGCTCAACTGGGTGCTTCAGGCTGAACAGCTGGGCACAGGTCATGCGATGCAGCAGGCAGCACCGTTCTTTGCGGATGACGAAGACATTTTGATGCTCTACGGCGATGTCCCGCTGATCTCCGTTGAAACCCTGACTCGCCTGCGTGAAGCCAAACCGCAGGGCGGCATCGGTTTATTAACCGTCGTGCTGGACGATCCAACCGGTTATGGCCGTATCACCCGTGAAAACGGTAACGTCACGGGTATTGTTGAGCACAAAGATGCCAGCGATGAACAGCGCCAGATTCAGGAGATCAACACCGGTATCCTGATTGCCAATGGCGCGGATATGAAGCGCTGGCTGTCCAGACTCGACAACAACAACGCGCAGGGTGAATTCTACATCACCGACATCATTGCGATGGCGTATCAGGAAGGACGTGAGATTGCGGCGGTTCATCCGGCGCGTATTAGCGAAACCGAAGGGGTGAATAACCGCCTTCAGCTTTCCCGTCTGGAGCGTGTTTATCAGTCCGAGCAGGCTGAAAAACTGCTTCTGGCAGGTGTGATGCTGCGCGATCCGGCGCGTTTCGATCTGCGTGGTTCGTTATCTCACGGTCGTGACGTTGAAATTGATACTAACGTTATCCTCGAGGGTAACGTGACGCTGGGTAACCGCGTCAAAATCGGTGCCGGCTGTGTGATTAAAAACAGCATCATCGGTGACGACTGCGAAATCAGCCCGTACAGCGTGGTGGAAGATGCCCGTCTTGACGTGGCCTGTACCATCGGCCCGTTTGCGCGCCTGCGCCCGGGCGCAGAGCTGCTGGAAGGCGCTCACGTGGGTAACTTCGTGGAAATGAAAAAAGCGCGTCTGGGTAAAGGCTCGAAAGCCGGTCATCTGACCTATCTGGGCGACGCGGAAATTGGCAATAACGTGAATATTGGTGCAGGGACCATAACCTGTAATTATGACGGCGCGAATAAGTTTAAAACCATCATTGGTGATGATGTGTTCGTGGGCTCCGATACGCAGCTGGTGGCGCCTGTTACCGTGGGTAACGGGGTGACCATTGCAGCCGGAACAACCGTAACGCGCGATGTGGCCGAGAACGAGCTGGTGTTAAGCCGCGTTCCGCAGGTCAGCAAACAGGGCTGGAAACGTCCGGTGAAGAAAAAGTAACGGATTTACCCCTCTCCCCAAAGGAGAGAGGGGATCGTTCGGTGCGGTGTTTTTCTCCCTCGCCCCTTTGGGGAGAGGGCCGGGGTGAGGGGATAATATAATCCTCCCCCCACAAGCAGTACCCATAAAAATAACCCCACTCTCTACAAGGCTCGGGGCGCCCGGAAAGGGCAAATACAGGTCAGCGACAACGCAGGCATAATGCCTAAATTCGGAATCTAAAATTATGTGTGGAATTGTTGGCGCAGTTGCGCAGCGTGATATTGCTGAAATCCTTCTCGAAGGTTTACGTCGTCTGGAATACCGTGGTTACGACTCTGCCGGTCTGGCTGTCGTCGATGCAGAAGGTCATATGACCCGTCTGCGTCGTCTCGGTAAAGTGCAGATGCTGGCCCAGGCCGCGGAAGAACATCCGCTGCACGGGGGAACCGGTATTGCGCACACCCGCTGGGCGACGCACGGCGAACCGTCTGAAGGCAACGCGCACCCGCATGTGTCTGAACACATCGTGGTGGTGCACAACGGCATTATCGAAAACCACGAACCGCTGCGCGAAGAACTGAAAGCGCGCGGCTACACTTTCGTCTCAGAAACTGACACCGAAGTGATTGCTCACCTGGTGCACTGGGAGCTGGAGCAGGGCGGTACACTGCGTGATGCGGTGCTCCGTGCTATCCCTCAGCTGCGCGGTGCGTACGGTACGGTGATCATGGATTCCCGCGATCCGTCAACGCTTCTGGCCGCGCGTTCCGGTAGCCCGATGGTTATCGGTCTGGGCATGGGTGAAAACTTTATCGCCTCTGACCAGCTGGCGCTCCTGCCGGTTACCCGTCGCTTTATCTTCCTCGAAGAGGGTGATATCGCGGAAGTGACCCGTCGCAGCGTGACCGTCTTCGATACTAAAGGCGAGCAGGTGAAGCGTCAGGAGATCGAATCGAATCTGCAGTACGACGCGGGCGACAAAGGCGCTTACCGTCACTATATGCAGAAAGAGATTTACGAGCAGCCAAACGCCATCAAAAACACCCTGACCGGGCGCATTAGCCACGGTGAAGTGGATCTGAGCGAGCTGGGCGCAAACGCGAACGAACTGCTCAGCAAGGTCGAGCATATTCAGATCGTGGCCTGCGGCACCTCCTACAACTCCGGTATGGTTTCTCGCTACTGGTTTGAATCCCTGGCGGGCGTGCCGTGCGATGTGGAAATCGCGTCTGAATTCCGCTATCGCAAATCTGCGGTGCGTCGTAACAGCCTGATGATAACCCTTTCCCAGTCCGGCGAAACGGCGGATACGCTCGCAGCGCTGCGTCTGTCTAAAGAGCTGGGCTACCTGGGCTCTCTGGCCATCTGTAACGTCCCGGGCTCCTCGCTGGTGCGTGAATCCGATCTGGCGCTGATGACTAAAGCGGGCACCGAAATCGGCGTGGCTTCAACCAAAGCGTTTACCACGCAGCTGACCGTTCTGCTGATGCTGGTGGCGAAGCTTGCGCGTCTGAAAGGTGAAGATGCGTCCGTTGAGCATGACATCGTTCATGGTCTGCAGGCGCTGCCAAGCCGTATTGAGCAGATGCTGTCTCAGGACAAACGCATCGAAGCGCTGGCGGAAGATTTCTCTGACAAACATCACGCCCTGTTCCTGGGTCGTGGCGATCAGTATCCGATTGCGCTGGAAGGCGCACTGAAGCTTAAAGAGATCTCCTACATCCACGCGGAAGCCTATGCGGCAGGCGAGCTGAAACACGGCCCGCTGGCGCTGATTGACGCGGATATGCCGGTCATCGTTGTGGCACCTAACAACGAACTGCTGGAAAAACTGAAATCTAACATCGAAGAAGTGCGTGCCCGTGGGGGTGTTCTGTACGTCTTCGCCGACAAAGATGCCGGTTTTGTCAGCAACGACAACATGCACATCATCGAGATGCCGCATGTGGAAGAGGTGATTGCACCGATCTTCTATACCGTTCCGCTGCAGCTGCTGGCTTACCATGTGGCGCTGATCAAAGGCACCGACGTTGACCAGCCGCGTAACCTGGCGAAATCAGTTACCGTAGAATAATCCCTTCAGGCTCCACCCTCGGGTGGAGCTTTTTTATCCCGCCCGGTTTGTTTTTAATCAATCCTGTCTCGTTTTTAATAATGACAATTTGTCATCTTCAGCTACTTTTTTCAGTGTCACATAAAGAAAATATTTCTGAAAACGTATTGTCATAAAAGTGGCTAACACGATGAAAATTAAGCTTTATTGTGTGGTATTTTAAGTTAAATTTTCATTGTCATAAAACTGTCATAATTCGTACATTTATCTGTCACCTGTTTGTCCTATTTTGCTCATCGTAGCCACTAAACAACGATTTATGAAAATCTTGCAGGAGACATTATGAAAGTTATGCGTACCACTGTCGCAACTGTTGTCGCCGCGACCTTATCTCTGAGCGCGTTCTCTGTATTTGCAGAAGCAAGCCTGACTGGCGCTGGTGCAACCTTCCCTGCGCCGGTGTATGCCAAATGGGCGGATACCTACCAGAAAGAAACCGGTAACAAGGTTAACTATCAGGGTATCGGCTCCTCCGGTGGCGTGAAACAAATTACCGCGAACACGGTTGATTTCGGCGCATCTGACGCTCCGCTGTCTGATGATAAGCTGGCTCAGGAAGGCCTGTTCCAGTTCCCTACCGTGATCGGTGGCGTGGTCCTGGCGATCAACCTGCCGGGCGTGAAGTCGGGCGAGCTGGTGCTGGACGGCAAAACGCTGGGTGACATCTACCTGGGCAAAATCAAAAAATGGGATGACGAAGCGATCGCTAAGCTCAACCCAGGCCTGAAGCTGCCTTCTCAGAACATCGCCGTGGTTCGCCGCGCGGATGGTTCCGGTACGTCTTTCGTGTTCACCAGCTACCTGGCGAAAGTGAACGAAGAGTGGAAATCTAAAGTCGGCTCCGGCTCAACCGTTAACTGGCCTACCGGTCTGGGCGGTAAAGGTAACGACGGTATCGCCGCGTTCGTACAACGTCTGCCTGGCTCCATCGGCTACGTAGAGTATGCGTACGCGAAGCAGAATAACCTGTCCTACACCAAACTGGTGTCTGCAGACGGCAAACCGGTTAGCCCGACCGAAGAGAACTTTGCTAACGCTGCCAAAGGCGCTGACTGGAGCAAATCCTTCGCTCAGGATCTGACTAACCAGAAGGGCGAAGGTGCATGGCCAATCACCTCTACCACCTTCATCCTGGTGCACAAAGAGCAGAAGAAACCTGAGCAGGGCGCTGAAGTGCTGAAGTTCTTCGACTGGGCATACAAAAACGGCGGCAAACAGGCTAACGCTCTGGATTACGCCACCCTGCCGGACAACGTAGTTGAGCAGATTCGTGCTGCATGGAAAACCAACGTGAAAGACAGCAGCGGTAAAGCGCTGTACTAACAGGATATATTTAACGAAGATGGCGGGTGGCGCTGAGCTTGCCCGCCCTACGGTTTAAGCTGTAGGCCCGGTAAGCGTCAGCGCCACCGGGCATATTCGTAAAAACGTCTCAAACAGAAGAGTAATTTATGGCTGCAACCAAGCCTGCATTTAACCCTCCGGGTAAAAAAGGTGACATGATTTTCAGCGCGCTGGTCAAACTGGCTGCGCTGATTGTGCTATTGCTGCTGGGCGGCATTATCGTGTCTCTGATTTTCTCCTCATGGCCGAGCATCCAGAAATTCGGTTTCTCCTTCCTGTGGACCAAAGAGTGGGACGCGCCGAACGACATCTACGGTGCTCTGGTGCCTATTTACGGCACGCTGGTAACCTCGTTCATCGCCCTGCTGATTGCGGTTCCGGTAAGCTTTGGTATTGCCCTGTTCCTGACGGAGCTGGCGCCAGGCTGGCTGCGTCGTCCGCTGGGGATTGCCATCGAACTGCTGGCAGCTATTCCGAGTATCGTCTACGGCATGTGGGGCCTGTTCATCTTTGCCCCGCTGTTCGCTACATATTTCCAGGAACCGGTGGGTAATGTCCTTTCTGCCATTCCGTTTGTGGGGGCCCTGTTCTCTGGCCCGGCTTTCGGTATCGGCATTCTGGCGGCAGGTGTGATCCTCGCCATCATGATAATTCCGTACATTGCGGCGGTCATGCGTGATGTGTTCGAACAAACGCCGGTGATGATGAAAGAGTCGGCCTACGGCATCGGCTGCACCACCTGGGAAGTAATCTGGCGCATTGTCCTTCCGTTCACGAAAAATGGGGTGATCGGGGGCGTGATGCTGGGCTTAGGTCGTGCGCTGGGTGAAACCATGGCGGTCACCTTTATCATCGGTAACACCTACCAGCTCGACAGCGCGTCGCTCTACATGCCGGGTAACAGTATTACCTCGGCGCTGGCGAATGAATTTGCGGAAGCGGAATCCGGGCTGCACGTGGCGGCGCTGATGGAGCTGGGTCTGATTCTGTTCGTTATTACCTTCATTGTTCTGGCGATTTCCAAGCTGATGATTATGCGTCTCGCTAAAAATGAGGGAGCACGCTAATGGCCACTCTCGAAATGCAAGCAACTGCTGAACTGGCGGAATCCCGCCGCAAAATGCAGGCCAGACGCCGCATGAAAAACCGCATTGCCCTAACGCTCTCAATGGCGACGATGGCATTCGGCCTGTTCTGGCTGGTCTGGATCCTCTTCTCGACAATCGTTCGTGGGATTGACGGAATGTCACTCTCGCTGTTCACCGAAATGACGCCGCCGCCGAACACGGCGGGCGGTGGCCTGGCGAATGCGCTGGCCGGCAGCGGGTTGCTGATCCTCTGGGCAACGGTATTCGGCACGCCGCTGGGCATCATGGCGGGGATTTACCTGGCAGAATACGGTCGTAAATCCTGGCTGGCGGAAGTGATTCGCTTCATTAACGATATTTTGCTGTCAGCCCCGTCTATCGTGGTGGGTCTGTTCGTTTACACCGTTGTTGTGGCGCAGATGGAACACTTCTCCGGCTGGGCGGGTGTGATTGCCCTGGCGCTGCTGCAGGTGCCGATTGTGATTCGAACCACCGAGAACATGCTGAAACTGGTGCCGGACAGCCTGCGTGAAGCGGCTTATGCACTGGGTACGCCGAAATGGAAGATGATCTCTGCAATTACGCTGAAGGCGTCCGTATCCGGGATCATGACCGGTATCCTGCTGGCGGTTGCGCGTATCGCGGGTGAAACTGCGCCGCTGCTGTTTACGTCCCTCTCCAACCAGTTCTGGAGCACGGACATGATGCAGCCGATCGCCAACCTGCCGGTGACGATCTTTAAATTTGCGATGAGCCCATTCGCGGAATGGCAGCAGCTGGCCTGGGCCGGGGTGCTGATCATTACCCTTTGCGTACTGTTGCTGAACATTCTGGCGCGCGTCATTTTCGCGAAGAAGAAACACGGTTAATTTTTTACGGCGCGGCAGCTCGCGGCGCCGAATGAGGAAATGAGTCAATGAGTATGGTTGATACTGCCCCGGGTAAGATTCAGGTTCGTGATTTGAACTTCTACTACGGCAAATTCCATGCCCTGAAGAACATCAACCTGGATATCGCTAAGAACCAGGTCACGGCATTTATCGGTCCATCCGGCTGTGGGAAATCCACGCTGCTGCGTACCTTTAACAAAATGTATTCGCTCTATCCGGAGCAGCGCGCTGAAGGGGAAATCATCCTCGATGGCGAAAATATTCTGACCCAGGCTCAGGATATCGCCCTGCTGCGCGCCAAAGTGGGGATGGTGTTCCAGAAACCCACGCCGTTCCCGATGTCCATTTATGACAACATCGCCTTTGGCGTTCGCCTGTTTGAAAAGCTCTCCCGCGCCGATATGGACGAGCGCGTGCAGTGGGCTTTGACCAAGGCCGCATTATGGAACGAAACCAAAGATAAGTTGCACCAGAGCGGTTACTCTCTCTCCGGTGGTCAGCAGCAGCGTCTGTGCATTGCGCGCGGTATTGCGATTCGCCCGGAAGTGTTGCTGCTGGATGAGCCGTGTTCAGCGCTGGACCCGATCTCAACCGGTCGTATTGAAGAACTGATCACCGAGCTGAAGCAGGATTACACCGTGGTTATCGTGACCCATAACATGCAGCAGGCTGCACGTTGCTCCGATCACACGGCGTTTATGTACCTGGGTGAATTGATTGAGTTCAGCAACACGGACGATCTCTTCACTAAGCCCGCGAAGAAACAAACCGAAGATTATATTACTGGCCGCTACGGTTGATTTGCCTTAGTGCATGTGGAGAAACCATGGACAACCTCAATCTTAATAAACACATTTCCGGCCAGTTCAACGCAGAGCTGGAAAGCATTCGCACCCAGGTGATGACCATGGGCGGTATGGTCGAGCAGCAGCTTTCTGATGCGATTACGGCGATGCACAACCAGGACAGCGAGCTGGCGAAACGCGTCATTGAAGGCGACAAAAACGTCAACATGATGGAAGTCGCTATCGACGAGGCCTGCGTGCGCATTATCGCGAAACGTCAGCCGACGGCGAGCGACCTGCGTCTGGTGATGGCCATTATCAAAACCATCGCCGAGCTGGAACGTATTGGTGACGTTGCGGATAAAATCTGCCGCACCGCGCTGGAGAAGTTCTCTCAGCAGCACCAGCCGCTGCTGGTCAGCCTGGAGTCGCTGGGCCGCCACACCGTGCAGATGCTTCATGACGTGCTGGATGCCTTTGCGCGAATGGATCTTGACGAAGCGGTGCGTATCTACCGTGAAGATAAAAAGGTCGATCAGGAGTATGAAGGCATCGTGCGTCAGCTGATGACTTACATGATGGAAGATTCCCGTACGATCCCAAGCGTACTGACCGCCCTGTTCTGCGCGCGCTCCATCGAGCGTATCGGCGACCGCTGCCAGAACATTTGCGAATACATTTTCTACTTCGTGAAAGGTCAGGACTTCCGTCACGTGGGCGGCGACGAGCTGGATAAGCTGCTGGCGGGTAAAGATCCGAAAGAGTAATCCTGTCATCTGATAACAACGCCGGTACTCACCGGCGTTGTTATTTCTAGTGTAATCACAATTTTCCCCTTCATCCGTTGCCTGACGTTCGAAACGCGCTAACGTGAGACGAAAAAAACAGCAAAGGATGAGATATGAAAAATTCATTAGCGTGCCTGGCGATGGCCATCAGCATCGGGATCGGTACTGGAACAGACGTTATTGCCGCACCGTTGCCGGTCACACCTGACCAGACTACCCCGGTCAGCCACTATGTGACCCAGGTTAATGCGGATAAAAGCATTACGTTTCGCCTGTTTGCACCCGGTGCAACGCGAGTCTCCGTGGTGACGGGGTCAATGCCTGAAAGCCAGGTTTCCCATGATATGACGAAAGAGAAAAATGGCGTCTGGTCATGGAAAAGCGAGCCGATGGCCCCGAATCTCTACGAATATTATTTCGACGTCGATGGTTTCCGTTCAGTCGACACGGGAAGCCGCTATCAAAAACCTCAGCGGCAGGTGAATACCAGCCTGATTCTGGTTCCGGGCAGTATTCTCGACGATCGTCCTGTACCGCATGGCGATCTGACGACCCTGACCTGGCACTCGCCGTCGCTCAGGTCAGAGCGCCGCGTCTATGTATGGACTCCCCCTGGCTACAACGGCACAGGGGAACCCTTACCGGTTCTCTACTTCTACCATGGTTTTGGCGATACCGGGCTCTCGGCCATCGACCAGGGCCGTCTGCCGCAAATCATGGATAACCTGATGGCCGAGGGGAAAATCAAACCGATGCTGGTGGTGGTACCCGACACCGAGACGGAGAGCGCTGAGGCCATCCCCGAGAACTTCCCACCGGCAGAACGACGGAAGTCTTTCTATCCGCTTAATGCGAAAGCCGCAGACCGTGAACTGATGAGCGAGATTATTCCGCTGGTGGATACACGCTTCAACGTGCGTAAAGATGCGGCCGGCCGGGCACTGGCGGGATTGTCACAGGGCGGTTATCAGGCGCTGGTCTCCGGTATGAACCATATGGACAGCTTCGGCTGGCTGGGAACGTTCAGCGGCGTTACCACGACAACCGTGCCTGACGAAGGCGTGGCCGCACGCTTTAAGCAGCCTGAGGCCATTAACCGGCAGCTGCATAACTTCACCGTCGTTGTGGGAGAGCGCGATTCGGTGACCGGCAAAGATATCGCCGGTCTGAAAGCGGAGCTGGAAAAACAGGGCATCAAATTCGACTATAAGATGTACCCCGGTCTGAATCACGAAATGGACGTCTGGCGTCCGGCCTATGCAGAGTTTGTTCAAAAGCTCTTCAGATAAACCTGTCGCCCTCCCTGAAGGGAGGGGCGGCTTAGCGCGTAATATCCCACCCGCGAGCCTTCCACAGCGCGGGTAGCTGCGCCAGATCGGTAAAGGTCGTGACTTTTGGATGATCGATCGGCTTGTTGTGCGGGTCGGCGCAGAAGTAAAACACCTCCATTCCCGCATCAATCCCCGACTGCGCACCCGCAGACGAGTCATCCACCAGAATGCAGTTCTCTACGTTAACGTTCATCGCTTTTGCCGCATGGAACATCAGCGCCGGGTCCGGCTTCCAGCGCTGGATATCGTAGCCGCTGAACAGTTTTTCCGGGAAGTGGTGCAGCATCTCAAGCTTGCCCAGCGAGTGCTGCATTTTGCTGACCGGACCGTTGGAGACCACGCAGATCGGCACCGTCATGGCATCCAGCAGCGCGTTTGCGCCCGGAATCACCTCCAGCTCCGAATCGAACAGGCGTGCAACCTCGGCGCGGTACACCGGTTCCAGTGCCGCCTTCTCAAGAACGACGCCGTGTTCTTCGTTAATGATGTCGATGATCTCGTAGAGCTTCACGCCCTTAAAGCGTTTAAACACCTCTTCGAGTTCCAGAGTAATGCCAAACTCCTGGAACATGGTGACATACGCGCGGGAACAAATGACCTCACTGTCGACCAGCGTACCGTCGCAGTCGAAAAATACCGCTTCAATTCCGGACATGCCTTTCCCTTTTAACAAGTTTAACGTTTACGTACGGCGGTTCACCGGGACGCAATCGTTGCCGTATAAGCAAAATCAATGAAAAAAGTATCACGTAACCGCCACTATTGTCGCATTTTGGTATAGGATAGCGACGAATTTTCCCTCCTTGTTCGGAAATTGATGATGAGTCAACAACACACTACCCAGACATCTGGTCAGGGTCTGCTTGAGCGCGTTTTTAAACTGCGCGAGCACGGCACAACGGCACGCACCGAAGTGATCGCTGGTTTCACCACCTTCCTGACGATGGTCTATATCGTTTTTGTGAACCCACAAATTCTGGGCGTTGCTGGCATGGATACCAGCGCCGTCTTTGTAACCACCTGCCTGATCGCCGCCCTTGGCAGCATTCTGATGGGTGTATTCGCTAACCTGCCAGTTGCATTGGCACCGGCGATGGGCCTGAATGCGTTCTTCGCGTTCGTGGTTGTTCAGGCGATGGGGCTACCTTGGCAGGTGGGCATGGGCGCTATCTTCTGGGGCGCGGTTGGCCTGCTGCTGCTGACCATTTTCCGCGTACGTTACTGGATGATTGCAAACATTCCCGTGAGCCTGCGCGTGGGCATTACCAGCGGTATCGGTCTGTTCATCGGTATGATGGGGCTGAAAAACGCCGGCGTTATCGTGGCGAACCCGGATACGCTGGTGAGCATCGGTCACCTGACCTCGCATAACGTGCTGCTTGGCGTGCTGGGCTTTTTTATCATCGCGATCCTCGCTTCCCGCAATATTCACGCGGCAGTGCTGGTGTCCATCGTGGTGACCACGCTGCTGGGCTGGATGCTGGGCGACGTTCACTATAACGGCATCGTTTCCGCTCCACCGAGCGTTTCTACCGTTGTTGGTCATGTTGATCTGGCGGGTTCCCTGAACCTGGGCCTGGCGGGCGTGATTTTCTCCTTCATGCTGGTGAACCTGTTCGACTCCTCCGGTACGCTGATCGGCGTGACTGACAAAGCGGGTCTGGCAGATGAGAAAGGCAAATTCCCGCGCATGAAGCAGGCGCTGTTTGTGGACAGTATCTCCTCCGTGACCGGCTCATTTATCGGGACCTCGTCTGTTACCGCTTACATTGAATCCTCTTCCGGCGTGTCCGTGGGCGGCCGTACCGGCCTGACGGCGGTTGTGGTGGGTATTCTGTTCCTGCTGGTGATCTTCCTCTCGCCACTGGCGGGCATGGTGCCTCCGTACGCGGCGGCCGGCGCGCTGATCTATGTGGGGGTGCTGATGACCTCCAGCCTGTCTCGCGTGAAGTGGGATGATTTAACCGAAGCGGTGCCGGCGTTTATTACCGCCGTGATGATGCCGTTCAGCTTCTCGATTACCGAAGGTATCGCGCTGGGCTTTATCTCTTACTGCGTAATGAAGATCGGTACCGGCCGCTTCCGCGACCTCAGCCCTTGCGTCATCATTGTGGCGCTGCTGTTTGTGCTGAAGATTGTGTTTATAGACGCGCACTAAGGTGCGGTTTGTGGTGTCAGGTGGCGCTTCGCTTACCTGACCTACTGACGAGTGTAGGCCCGGTAAGCGCTAGCGCCACCGGGCTTTTTTATCAGGCTTTTACCCGCTTAATATAATCCCCGAACGCCGTCAGCTGGCCAGAGAGATGGTCGCGCGTGCTCTGATCTACCACTTCACCCGTTTGCGGGTCGACTTTGTTCTGAATCACACCACCCATAAATTCCGGCTTGTTCATCACCATCGCATCCAGGAAGACCAGGATCTGACGCAGATGATACTGGCAGCGAGCGCCGCCAATCGCGCCCATTGAGCTGGTCTGGATCAGCACCGGTTTGCCTGACAGAGGCTGTTCAGGTAAACGGGACAGCCAGTCGATGGCATTCTTCAGGCCACCCGGAACCGAGTAGTTATATTCCGGCGTGACGATGACCACGCCGTCAGCCTGGCGGATCTGCTCTGCCAGCGCCTCGACGCTCTGCGGGAACCCTTCTTCCTGCTGGACGTCCGCATCATACAGCGGAATATCGCCAATAGACGGCAGGGCGCTAATTTCCATACCTGCCGGTGCCAGCTGTGGCAGCGTGCGGGCAACCATCCCGTTAAATGAACCTTTGCGCAGGCTTCCCAGTAACGTAACTATTTTCAACGTATCAGACATGATTACTCCTGTTTCATCATGATGACCCTGATTGGATCAGCTAAGGGTGAATACTTTTTCTGCCGGTAAACTGGTTAAACGCATCAGGCGTGCGGCGGGCTCGTTGGCGCGCTCGGGCACATCAGGAAGGCTACGCCATCCCTGTTGACTGTCAAATTCCCAGATTTTCATGCGTTCAATGGCAGGGGTAACCGCAATGGACCAAATGAGCACATCCTCTGCGTCACTGAGTGCCTCCACCAGCGTGGCCTGGGCGGCACGCAGACGTCCGGAGCCAGGCAACAGCTGCAGCAGGCTGGCGTCGTCTGAGGCGCATCCGCAGAGCTTACGAATGCTCTGGCGCAGGGTAATGAGCTGGGCTCGGGCTTCGACAG
Source organism: Enterobacter sp. Taxon_8 (assembly GCF_058354585.1). NCBI lineage: Bacteria > Pseudomonadati > Pseudomonadota > Gammaproteobacteria > Enterobacterales > Enterobacteriaceae > Enterobacter > Enterobacter sp. Taxon_8. The sequence goes on from NZ_CM177989.1 coordinate 4,569,076, forward strand.
GATCGTTCTGGTTGCGTACCCACAGCTTCTCATTGCTGGAGAGCGGATAGTCTTCATGTGCGTTACCGCCATGGAAGCTGCGCGTTGCGCGCTGAAGTTCCATATCGAGCCCACAATCCCCTTCGGTGGTCAGCGCGACGCCAATGATATTGCCCGCGTAGGCAATCGAAAAACGAGGGAGATCCGGGTCGACAAAGACCGGGCGGCCTTCGGGTTGGGTAATGATGTCCGGCAGCTCGCTGGTGCCGTACAGCATAAACAGCAGTTCTGCGAGAAGTGCTCTGGACGCTAAAAACCGCGTCCTCCGGTGTTCCGGGAGATCGAGTGCTTCACGGTGACAGGCTGAAGAAATTCTTGCCGATACGAGACGTCCTTCCGTAAGTATCCCTCTTGCAAAGTGCGTAGCCATTTTTCGCTCCTTGATAATGGTCGTAATCGGTTAAACGGTTACATGATTATCGCTTAACTTGACTCCTGTTTTAATCAGTAAATGGGAGTAAGAGAAGCCTCAGGACCGAACTTTACATTTTCTTAGGCAAAAATTGGATCGCTCGCACCGTACAGCGCCTTGATGGTTTCCCGCAACCATAAAATTTTCGGATTATGGCTGTTCCGTTTATGCCAGATCAGCGTGAAGGGAACGGTGAGCTTTTCAGCCTGCGCTTCGTCAATGGGAATAGGAAGCGCGATCAGCTTCCGCTGGTGGAGTTCATTGTAGTGATGGCAGTAATGCGGAGCCGTGGCGATATAGTTATGACCGGGCTGTGCTGCCATAAACATCGACTGCTCAAAGCCCGGCACGCTCATGGCAATGTTTCTCTCCCGACCCATCTCCTTTAGCACTTCGTCCAGTGCCCAGGTGTCGCTGCGTTCCCAGAAGATACTGATGTGCGGGTAGCGCAGAAAGGTCTCGAGGTTCCATTCATCCTGTAGCGCGGGGTGATCCTCACGCAGATACACGCACGGACGGTCGCTGAACAGGATCTCATAGTCGATGAACCACGGCATTAGCTTCAGCAATTCACGCGATCGCGGGTGCGTTTCGCGTCCGGTGAATCCCAGGTCCACCTCTCCACGCGTAATGGCGTCCAGAGAGTCGTAATCCCAGTGGCGCATTTTCACCGTAGCCTGCGGATAGCGCTGGTTCACCTGCTCCAGCAGGGCATTGAAGCGGATCAGCATCAACGGCGTTTCCGCGGCCAGCACGAACGTCAGCCCGCCCGGAGAATCATGGTGGAATTTATCGAGGATCTGGTTGCCGATTTGCATCCAGTCAGCCAGATCCTGCTCAAGACTCACCGTCAGCGGCGTCGGCAGCAGCCCTAGCGGCGTTTTAACAAACAGCGGGTCCTCGAACCAGTCGCGCAGCTTGGCCAGCGATTTGCTCACCGCCGACGGCGTCACGTTCATCCGCTTTGCCGCTTTGGTGACGCTGCGCTCCTGCAGCAAAAGCTGCAGGCACAGCAACAGGTTAAGATCGAGACTGCTGATGGGCTTCTTCATAGTGCGCCGCGGGCTGGATGACCATAAGTAAGGTAATGCAGAGTATGCTACAGCCAATCAGAACCCCGATCAGCATATTCAGCGCGTTAAGCCCGATGACCGCCGCCAGCCAAATCCACAGCGACGAGCCGCAGACCTGCGCGATCCCCAGTACCGAGCTTGCCACGCCTGCCCGCAGCGAAAATGGGCCAAGCGCCTGGCTCATCGCTACGCCAAAGCCAACCGAGAACCCGGCACAAATCAGCGTAATACCCGCCAGCATGACCGCATGTGAGCTGGTGGTCGCCAGGATCGCGCCGGCGGCGAGGAATAAAACCTGTGAGGTCAGCATCAATGTGCGCTGGCTGAAAACATTTAGCGCAAACGGCGTCGAAAACGAAACGGCCATACTGACCATCGCGGTTAATGCCATCACCGTTGAATACTGACCGCGATCGAAGCCCATGGTCTCCATCAGCAAAACCGGGGAAACGTTTACATAGGTCAGGATCACCGCCACGCTTAACGTGGTCACGGCCAGACGGCTAAGGAAAAAGCGGTTGATGAGCCTCTCTGCCGGGTGAATGGTTGCGGTATGGCCGGTATTCTGCGAGCCCGGGTGGGTCTCTTTCAGCACGGCAATTGACAGGACAAACACCAGCACGCCCATCGCCGCCATGGTCCAGAACAGGCTCTGCCAGGGGAATTTCAGCATGATGAGATAGCCCACAACCGGGGCCAGCACCGGGATGATGCAGGTAATGCCGTTCATCATCGACAGCACTTTGGCGCGACGCTGGGCGCTTAAGGTGTCGCGCAAAATGGCAAACGCCACCACGTAGCAACCGCCCGCCCCGATGCCCTGGATAAAGCGCCCGGTCAGAAACACGGTGCTGTTTTGCGCCTGTGAGCAGAGAAGGGACGCCAGGGCAAAAACGATGGCACCGGAGATAGCGACAGGCTGACGGCCTGCCTTATCCGCGATCTTCCCCGCAAACACCATCGACGACGCCATCCCCGCGAGGTAGGCCGAAAACGCGATGTGCAGCTGCGCTTCGCTGGCGCCCAGATCGCGGGCGATATGCGGTAATCCCACCAGATACATATCAATGCCTGACGGATAAAGCAGAACTAAAGCGAAACTACAAAACAGAAAACGCGCCATAAACCCCCCATAGATGAAGGCATGCAGGATAGGGGGTGAAAAGGGATTAGGCGAGTTGCCATTTGGACAATGGTGATTTCCCAGGAGGAAATCACCATAGATTAGCGGGAATTATTTACCAATACAGAAGCTTGAGAAGATCCGTCCCAGCAAATCGTCCGAGGTAAACTCCCCGGTGATCTCGCTCAGATTCTGCTGCGCCAGACGCAGCTCTTCCGCCAGCAGTTCACCCGCCCACGCGCCGATCAGCTGCGCTTTACCCTGGACAAGGTGGTTAGCCGCCTCTTCCAGCGCCTGCAGGTGACGGCGACGCGCCAGGAAGCCGCCTTCCATGCTGGTGTCAAAGCCCATGCTCTGCTTGAGATGATTGCGCAGGTCGTCCACGCCCTCACCGGTACGCGCCGACAGGCGGATTAGTGAGTGACCATTCACATCGCTGATGCCCAGCGTTTCGCCAGTCACGTCTGCCTTATTACGTACCACGGTGATCGGCAGTTTGGTCGGCAGGCGGGCAATAAAGTCCGGCCAGATCTCTGCCGGGTCAACGGCGTCGGTCGTGGTGCCGTCCACCATAAACAGCACGCGGTCGGCCTGCTCGATCTCCTGCCAGGCGCGTTCGATACCGATGCGCTCAACCTCGTCGCTGGCATCGCGCAGACCGGCGGTGTCGATGATGTGCAGAGGCATGCCGTCGATGTGGATGTGCTCGCGCAGTACGTCGCGAGTGGTGCCGGCAATGTCGGTTACGATTGCCGCTTCACGGCCCGCCAGGGCGTTCAGCAGGCTCGATTTCCCGGCGTTAGGGCGTCCGGCAATCACCACCTTCATCCCTTCGCGCAGCAGGCTGCCCTGGCGCGCTTCGGCGCGAACGGCGTCGAGATCGCTCATCACCTGGTTGAGCTGGGCTTCGATTTTACCGTCAGAGAGGAAGTCGATCTCCTCATCAGGGAAGTCGATAGCCGCTTCCACGTAGATGCGCAGGTGAGTAAGTGCTTCCACAAGGTGATTCACACGCGCGGAGAATGCCCCCTGCAGCGAGTTCAGGGCGGAGCGGGCCGCCTGTTCAGAACTGGCGTCGATCAGGTCAGCAATGGCCTCAGCCTGCGCCAGGTCGAGCTTGTCGTTGAGGAAGGCACGTTCGGAGAACTCGCCCGGCTTGGCAATGCGCAGGCCCGGCAGGGTCAGAATACGTTTTAACAGCAGGTCGAGGATAACCGGGCCGCCGTGGCCTTGAAGCTCGAGCACGTCTTCGCCGGTGAAGGAGTTAGGGCCGGGGAACCACAGCGCAATGCCCTGGTCCAGCGGCGTGCCGTCGGTATCTTTAAACGGCAGGTAATCAGCGTAGCGCGGCTTTGGCAGTTTACCCAGCACCGCTTCGGCCACCTCGCGCGCCTTCAGGCCGGAGATGCGCAGAATGCCTACACCACCGCGTCCCGGTGGGGTTGCCTGGGCGACGATAGTGTCGTTATGGCTCATGGTTGGTCTCGTTCAATACAAATAAAAAAGGCGGTCAATCGACCGCCCTTATTTTAGCGTTAACTTACCGAATCAGGACTTTTTCTTTTCGCGGCTATGCAGGCCACGTTTTTCCAGACCACGGTAAATCAGCTGCTGCTGGATAATGGTCACCAGGTTGCTGACGATATAGTACAGCACCAGACCTGACGGGAACCACAGGAAGAACACGGTGAAGATGACCGGCATAAAGGTCATGATCTTCTGCTGCATCGGGTCGGTCACGGTGGTCGGCGACATCTTCTGAATGAAGAACATCGTCACGCCCATCAGGATCGGCAGGATGTAGTACGGGTCCTGTGCGGACAGGTCATGGATCCACAGAGCGAACGGCGCGTGGCGCAGCTCAACGGAACCCATCAGCATGTAGTACAGCGCAAGGAAGATTGGCATCTGAATCAGCAGCGGGAAGCAGCCGCCCAGTGGGTTCACTTTCTCTGCTTTGTACAGGGCCATCATTTCCTGGCTCTGACGCTGTTTGTCATCGCCCAGACGCTCACGCATTGCCTGAATCTTCGGCTGCAGCATGCGCATCTTCGCCATGGAGGTGTACTGCGCTTTAGTCAGCGGGTACATGATGCCACGAACGATGAAGGTGATAACGATGATGGAGAAGCCCCAGTTACCCAGGAAGCTGTGGATGAACTTCAGCAGCTTAAACAGCGGCTGAGAGATGAACCACAACCAACCGTAATCCACGGTCAGATCCAGGTGCGGCGCAACAGCGGCCATTTTGTCCTGAATTTCCGGGCCGACCCACAGGGTGCTTGCCAGCTTACCGGTTTGACCCGGCTGTACCAGAACCGGCTGAGATTTGTAGCCGATGGCTGCAATACCGTTGCCCAGGTTCGCGGTATAGAAGTTGTTGGTACCGTCGTTATTTGGCACCCACGCAGTGGCGAAATACTGCTGCAGCATTGCCACCCAACCGCCTTTAGCGCTGACGTTCAGGTTTTCGTTATCGGCAATGGTGTCGAATTTGTATTTCTCATACTTCGCGTCTGGCGTGGAGTACGCCGCGCCACGGAAGGTATGCAGCGCAAAGTTGCTGCTTCCGGTGTCACGGTGAGACGGCAGATTGATGGACTGCTTCAGCTGACCGAAGGTGGACAGTTCCAGCGGTTTCGCACTGGCGTTCTGTACGCTGTAGCCCACGTTCACCGCATACTCACCGCGCTTCAGGGTGAAGGTTTTGGTGAAGGTGTTGCCTGCGGCGTCGGTATAGGTCATCGGGATAACGAGTTCGTTCTGGCCATCAGCCAGCACAAAGGTGTCATTCTCGACGGTATACAGTGGACGCGCACCGTTAGCCGGGTTATCCGGGCCATCACGACCGGTCAGGCCGCTCTGCGCCTGGTAGATAAACTCAGGCGTGGTTTCCAGTAACTGGAACGGTTCGTTAGACTTCAGCTCTTTCGGGTAGGTCAACAGCAGCGCCTGCTCAACATCACCACCACGGGTGTTGATTGTCAGCTCAAGCACATCGGTCTTAACCGTAATCTGTTTCCCCTGGCCACTGGCCGGTACGCCCTGGTCGGCGGCGCTACCCGCTGCGGTGGTCGTAGTCTGCGTGGTCTGCTGCTGGGGTTGAGGATTTTTATCCTGCTCCCATGCCTGCCAGATCATGAAAGACACGAACAACAAAGCGATGATAAGAAGATTGCGTTGCGAATCCATCGTTAGTGTTCTCTGGTATCAAAGGGTCCTGGAGGGACGGGGTCGTCTCCACCGGGGTGTAAAGGGTGGCATTTTAATACGCGTTTCACCGTCAACCAACTGCCTTTTATCACTCCAAACCTGCGCAATGCCTCAATTCCGTAGCTTGAGCATGTTGGTGTGAAACGGCAGTGCGGCCCGAGTAGCGGACTAATCAGGCGTTGATAGACCCGAATGAGGGCTATCAGGACCCGTGAGCCAGGCGACAGTGGCGGCGCCATAATTTTTCCAACGCTTCCGAGAGAGCACGGTTATCGAGGTCGGCAACCCCCTTTTTAGCCACCACCACGAAATCCATTGAAGGCAGTTCGTGCTGACGTAAACGGAAGCTTTCACGCGTCAGACGTTTAATCCGATTGCGTTCATGCGCACGCTTAACATTTTTCTTGGCGACTGTGAGACCGATGCGGGGATGCCCCAGCGAATTTTGGCGGCCGAGGATGGTGATTTGCGGCGTGCCAGCCCGTAGTGGCTGCTGGAAGACGAAAGTGAAATGAGCGGGAGTTAACAAACGTAACTCCCTGGGAAATGCTAGCTTAACCACTCAGGGGTTAGCTTTATTACTTGGAAACGGTCAGACGAGCGCGGCCTTTAGCACGACGACGTGCCAGAACCTGACGACCATTTTTAGTAGCCATACGAGCACGGAAGCCGTGAGAACGGTTGCGCTTCAGTACAGACGGTTGAAAAGTGCGTTTCATGGCGATTTCTACCTAAACTTGAATAAATTCACTGACTTTTGCGTATACCCGAACGAGTTTCGAACGACTAACGCCTCAGCGTGGGTGATTAAAGAGGCCGGATTGTAATAATTGTACACTCCGGAGTCAATTCTCTTTCCTTATTTCCCGCGTATTTCCGCACGTTTTCGCGTGGAAAATGAGCAACGGACGACGCAGGAAGATGAGCATCACGCGCCGGGTCGAGGATTATACGGGCTCACCGACAAAGCGCAAGGATCGTCCCGGATCTTCGTTAGATCATTTAAGCAATAAATTGTCTGTGCTCATTAATTTTTCCAATATGCGGACTAAATCGCGGGGCACTCACGCCAGGATCGTTTACACTTACCCGGTTCTGGATCTTCCTGTGGATAAATTGGGAAGAATCTGTGAGAAACAGAAGATCTCTGGCTCAGTTTAGGCTATGATCCGCGGTCCCGATCGGGATCCCAGGATCCTGGTCAGGATAAATTGCAGATAGCAATTCGCACGTCCCCCTTTACACAGGGTCATGTCGATGTGCGCCAACAATCATGAATATTCAATAGTTTTCTTTTATTGTTCGAGTGGAGTCCGCC